>NZ_JAUFQV010000009.1:83996-84155 GCF_030409945.1 Vibrio tapetis subsp. quintayensis | reverse complement strand
ACATCAGGGCAATTTCCTAGGCATTACTCACCCGTCCGCCGCTCGACGCCGAAGTAGCGAGCTACTTCTCGTTTCCGCTCGACTTGCATGTGTTAGGCCTGCCGCCAGCGTTCAATCTGAGCCATGATCAAACTCTTCAATTTAAGATTTTGTCGGCTC
>NZ_JAUFQV010000009.1:0-83967 GCF_030409945.1 Vibrio tapetis subsp. quintayensis | reverse complement strand
TTTTAAAGCTATTACCATTCCAACAGAATGGTAATGAATTGACTGTGCCAAAATTAAGTAAACTTAATTTCGTATTGGTCACTCAGTTCATTGAAACCAAATTTGTTTCCGAAGAAACAGTTTTTACCGAGGTAAAAACATTTTGATTATCATCAACGAGTGCCCACACAGATTGATAGGTTTAAATTGTTAAAGAGCTTTTCGAATCGAGCATTGCTTGATTCGGACGGCCATTCTAGCGATTTAAGTTTTAGTGTCAACCACTTTTTTCAAAACTATTTTTAAGCACTTGGCTTAGCTAGTAGACCTTGCTAACTCTGGTTCACTTCTTTCGAAACGTTCCCGTGTCAGCGAGGTGGCATTATAGAGATCGGCGTCACTTTGGCAACCCCAATTAACCACTTTTTTCGAATATTTTGTTTGTTTGAATACTTTCCAACCAACTGCGTCTAAATGTTAGTCAAGTTGCCCGAAATTTCGGATCTGATGCGAGAATTTAGTCACTTTTTCCCAATTAGTATATTCAACTTCTTTACTAGTATCGGTTTCTCCACCAGTCATGGTCATAATAAAGCGAATCATGACTCGGTCAAAAAATCCGTAACGTGGGTAATAAAGCGCACCGGCAAACACACCTATCAATTTAGGCTGCCAAGGCGACTTCTTTAAAAACGTCTTTATATAGGCGCTACCTTCAGGCGTATCTTTTCCTTCAGCTTCTTTACGTGCGGTTAGGTTGACACAGAAAAAGGCCACATTACCTTGTTCGAGCTGTTCTAAATGCTGCTCAATAAACTGATAAAGCTTTTTATTCAAATGGCCATAGCGAATCGATGCACCAATCACAACACGATCGTAATTAGATAGTTCAACCTTGCCTATTTGGTGAATGTCTTGAGTCTCACAATCGAACTCGCCAAGTTCCTTCTTTATATAGTCGAGAATTTTAACGGTTTGCCCTTCTCGGCTTGAGTGCAATAACAGTAACTTTTCCATTTTCATTCCTTAACTACGCCAGAACGTTGGAGTCAACAGAATCAATAGCGTAAAAATCTCTAATCGTCCAAACAACATGGATACAATCAACACCCACTTAGCGTTGTCATTTACATCGCCAAAATGAAGCGCAACATCGCCAAGTCCTGGGCCTAAATTATTCAGTGTTGCAGCAACGGCAGAAAATGCCGACAACTCGTCCATACCCGTAGCAATCAGTGCCAGCATACAAACAACAAACACAAGTGCGTAGGCAGAAAAGAAACCCCAGACCGCATCAACAACACGTTGTGATAACGCAGAACCACCCACTTTGATGGTGTACACCGCTCTTGGGTGTACCAAGCGTTTCATTTCACGAGCACCTTGCAAGGTGAGCAATAAAATTCGTATTACTTTCATTCCACCACCAGTAGAACCAGCGCAGCCCCCTATAAAAGAAGAGAATAACAATAGTACTGGCAAAAATAGCGGCCACTCGGAGAAACCCGTAGTGGTAAACCCTGCGGTAGTCGAGATAGACACCGTTTGGAAAAGTGCCTGATCAAATGCATCGTATACAGAGTCGTAAGAGTGATGCTTTAAAAGCAATAGAAAACATATTAAGAATAAGACAGCCTGTATAAAGATAAAGGCTCGAAATTCAGGATCTTTCCAATAGTATCTAGGATGAACGCCGCCGGACGCAAAAGCGGCAAAGTGCAAAGAGTAGTTACACGCGGAAATGAGCAAGAACACCACTGTAATCATATTGATCACATGACTATCAAAGTAGGCCATGCTTGCATCATGTGTAGAGAAACCACCGATAGCAATCGTTGAAAAACTATGGCTTATCGCATCAAACACACTCATGCCCGCCAACCAAAATGCAGTTGCACAAGCAATCGTTAGGCTCAAGTAGATATACCAAAGCACCTTTGCGGTTTCTGCAATTCGCGGTGTCATTTTGGTATCTTTTACTGGGCCTGGTATTTCAGCCCGATACAGCTGCATGCCACCAATGCCCAAGACTGGCAGAATGGCAACCGCAAGAACAATGATTCCCATACCTCCGAACCACTGCAGAAACTGTCGATAAAACAAAATAGCTTTAGGTAATTCATCTAGTCCAACAATAACCGTTGCGCCGGTCGTTGTTAAGGCAGAGAAAGACTCAAAGAAAGCATCTGTTACTGAAATATTGGGGTTATCAGAGATAAGAAATGGCAGAGCACCGGCGCTGCCGATTACCGTCCAAAAAAGCACTACGATAAGAAAACCGTCTCGGGCCTTTAATTCATGCTTATGTTTGCGGTTAGGAAACCAAAAAAATCCACCACACATCAGTAATACAACAAATGTCGTGACAAAAGGCACACCGGCACCATCACGATAAATAAGAGCAACAAAAGCTGGGGCTAACATTGATACACTGAAAAGTGCCAGCAATAGGCCAACGATGCGGATAATTGAACGAATTTGCATTCTTAAATATGAAGCAGCGCTTCGAAATTCCTAATAGTCATCTAACGGCGTAACCAATACTTTGGCAGCGCTCTTATTAATAATGGTTTGAGTAAACGGACTGACTTGATTTACTTCAATGGCTACCACTATCGTAATTCGGCTTTGATACTGAGCCTCTATTTGTTCTGCTTTAAACTCAGCCATTACCGACTGCACTAAAGGCATAAGCGAGTAGTCTAACTCTAGCTTCAAATTTGTGGTGATTTTTTTCTCGATAGTTTGAAGCAACTTCAGTGCTTGTTGAACACCGCCGCCGTATGCTTTGACCAAACCACCGGTCCCAAGCTTAATTCCTCCCGAATAACGGGTGACAACAGCGGTGATCTCTCCAACCCCAGACCCTGCCAGTTGGGCTAATATCGGTTTCCCGGCAGTGCCTGATGGTTCGCCATCATCACTAAAGCCAAATTTCATCGAGTTTTCAGGTCTACCTGCAACGAAGCCCCAACAGTTGTGTCTTGCTCCTGAATGACGCTGCTTTATTTGATCAACAAATTCTTTGGCTAACTCAATAGAAGGAGTATGAGACAAATGGGTTATGAATACGCTCTTTTTGATCTCTTCTTCAAACAAAGCGGGGGCAGATGGAATGTTAAATGGCTGAAGATTCATGATAATGAGGTTAAAAAAATCAAGATAGTCAGTGTATCACGACACCACATCAAAGCGCACCAGACAAGACCTCAACCACAAATGTTAAACACCTGTTTAAAAATGTATTGAAATTAACCAAAACAAAGAGCAAACTGAGTTTGCTAAACAATTTAGCAACATAACTATAACACTCACTCTGTCAGACAATCATGGATTGTGCGTCATGGAGATAGACAATGATTTACCAATCTAACACCCTACAAGTAAAGGAATTACAAGACGGAATCGCCGAGTTAAGCTTCTGCTCTCCAGAATCAGTTAACAAACTCGACGTTGCAACTCTTGAATCGCTGGATAAAGCCCTTGATGCCCTGAAGCAAGCCACTTCAGTATCAGGTTTAATCCTAACTTCAAACAAAAATGCATTTATTGTCGGCGCTGATATTACCGAATTCCTCGGTCTATTTGCGAAGCCAGAAGAAGAATTAGACCAATGGTTGCGCTATGCCAACGACGTGTTTAATAAGTTGGAAGACCTTCCATTCCCAACGCTATCTGTTCTGCGTGGCCACACTTTAGGTGGTGGCTGTGAATGCGTACTCGCAACCGATTTCCGTATTGGTGATAAGACCACCAGCATTGGTCTACCAGAAACCAAACTCGGTATTATGCCGGGGTTTGGCGGTAGTGTGCGCTTACCTCGTGTGATCGGTGCTGATAGCGCCATGGAGATAATTACTCAAGGCAAAGCTTGTCGAGCAGATGAAGCCTTAAAGCTGGGGCTATTAGATGCTGTTGTTGATAGCGACCAACTTTTAGAATCAGCAATCAAGACCATCACACAAGCGAAAAATGAAAAAATTGACTGGCAGTCTCGACGTCAGCAAAAAACGTCGCCACTGACGCTGAGCAAACTCGAAGCTATGATGAGTTTTACCATGGCAAAAGGCCTTGTTGCTCAAAAGGCTGGCCCTCATTACCCAGCTCCGATTACATCAGTAAAAGCTATTGAAGAAGCCGCTCGCCTAAGCCGAGACGCGGCTTTAGATATTGAGCGCAAACACTTTGTGACACTAGCAAAAACTGACGTAGCCCAAGCCTTGGTTGGTTTGTTCTTAAGCGACCAATACATCAAAGGTTTAGCGAAAAAAGCTGAAAAATCAGCTCAAACTGACACCAAGAGAGCAGCTGTACTTGGCGCAGGTATCATGGGCGGGGGTATCGCTTATCAATCTGCATTGAAAGGTGTCCCTGTCATCATGAAAGACATCGCTCAGGCATCCCTTGATTTAGGTATGAATGAAGCGTCAAAATTACTCAACAAACGCCTATCTCGTGGTCGATTAGATGGCTTCAAGATGGCTGGTATTCTTTCTTCCATCACGCCTAGTTTGCACTATGCAGGTATCGAGCAAGCCGATATCGTTGTGGAAGCCGTTGTAGAAAATCCAAAAATCAAAGCGGCCGTATTGGCTGAAGTCGAAGATAAAGTAGAAGACAACGCGGTCGTTACTTCTAATACTTCAACTATTCCAATCAACTTACTGGCTAAGTCACTAAAACGCCCAGAAAACTTCTGTGGCATGCACTTCTTCAACCCAGTACATCGTATGCCTTTGGTCGAAATTATCCGTGGTGAGAAGACCTCTGATGAAACCATCAATCGTGTTGTTGCTTACGCAGCTAAAATGGGCAAATCACCCATTGTCGTTAATGACTGCCCAGGGTTCTTTGTAAACCGAGTACTTTTCCCTTACTTCGGTGGTTTCAGTGACCTGCTTCGTGATGGCGCTGACTTTACTCAAGTAGACAAAATCATGGAAAGGAAGTTTGGCTGGCCAATGGGCCCGGCTTACTTGCTCGATGTGGTTGGAATAGATACCGCTCACCATGCTCAAGCGGTGATGGCGCAAGGTTTCCCAGAGCGCATGGGTAAAAATGGCCGTGACGTGATTGATGCGCTATTTGAAGCAGATAAATACGGTCAGAAAAACGGTTCTGGATTCTACAGCTACAGCGTAGATAAAAAAGGCCGACCAAAGAAAACCTTCGATGACAGCATATTACCGACACTCGAGTCGGTAACGAATGACAAGCAAAGCTTCGACGAACAAACCATTATTCAGCGAATGATGATTCCAATGATCAATGAAGTTGCTCTGTGTTTAGAAGAAGGCATTATTGCTTCTCCACAAGAAGCCGACATGGCATTGGTGTACGGATTAGGCTTCCCTCCATTCAGAGGTGGTGTGTTCCGTTACCTAGATACCATAGGTGTTGCTAACTATGTTGCAATGGCCGCCAACTACAAAGAACTCGGCCCGTTGTACCAAGTGCCTCAATTGCTACTTGATATGGCGAAAGACAATGGCAGCTTCTATAACGCCCAAGTCGAGCAATCACTGTAACCACCCATTGGAGAAGGAAATTCAAAATGAATAACGTTGTAATTGTTGATTGCCTGCGTACGCCGATGGGTAAATCGAGAGCCGGTGCATTTCGACATACTCGTGCTGAAGATTTATCAGCACACTTAATGAAAGGGCTGCTAGAACGTAACCCGCAAGTCAATCCATCACAAATTGAAGACATTTACTGGGGTTGTGTTCAACAAACTCTAGAGCAAGGATTTAATATTGCTCGTAATGCCTCACTGCTGGCAGGTGTACCAATTGAAGTCGGCGCTGTTACGGTTAACCGACTATGTGGTTCATCAATGCAAGCCCTGCATGATGCTTCTCGCGCTATCATGGTGGGAGATGCGGAAATCTGCATGGTGGGTGGCGTAGAGCACATGGGTCATGTACCGATGAACCATGGGGTCGACTTCCATCCAGGTATGTCAAAAAATGTTGCTAAAGCGGCAGGCATGATGGGCCTAACAGCAGAAATGCTCGGTAAAATGCATGGTATAAGTCGTGAAGAACAAGATGCGTTTGCCGCTCGTTCCCACGCACGTGCTCATGCCGCAACAGTGGAAGGTCGCTTCAAAAACGAAATTCTACCTATTGAAGCTCATGCGCCAGACGGCACTTTGTTCACACTAGATCACGATGAAGTCATTCGCCCAGAAACCTCTGTTGAGGGCTTAGCACAACTTCGCCCTGTATTTGACCCTGCTAACGGCACCGTAACTGCAGGGACATCATCAGCGTTATCTGATGGCGCCTCGGCTATGCTGCTTATGAGTGAAGATAAAGCCAATGAACTTGGTTTAACCATTCGAGCTAAAGTTCGCTCTATGGCTGTCGCTGGATGCGACCCTTCAATTATGGGTTACGGCCCAGTACCAGCAACACATAAAGCACTTAAGCGCGCTGGTCTAAATATTGAAGATATGGACGTCATTGAGCTTAATGAAGCCTTTGCAGCTCAGTCTTTACCTTGTGCCAAAGATCTTGGTTTACTTGATGTGGTCGATGAAAAAGTGAATCTAAACGGTGGCGCTATTGCGCTTGGTCACCCTTTAGGCTGCTCTGGGACTCGTATATCAACAACTCTGATCAATTTAATGGAAGCAAAAGATGCTAAATACGGTTTAGCGACCATGTGTATTGGTTTAGGCCAAGGCATCGCCACCATTTTTGAAAGGCCATAAACCGCTAGCTGAGTTAAATAGAAGTACAAACCCTAAAGGCGACGAAAGTCGCCTTTAGTCTATGCGTAACATGCATAGTTAAAATGCCAAAGTATCACTTTTGTCATACCAAATATCCGACTACACTTGCTTTACTTAATCTTGCTTTGTATCAAGCCTCTGTGGAGATCATCATGTTTAACGCTCTCGTTCTAAATCAAGAAGAAAAACGCACCATCGCTAGCATAGAACAAATCGAATTAGCTCAATTACCGGAAGGCGATGTTGTAGTAGATGTCGATTATTCATCACTGAACTACAAAGATGGCTTGGCGATTACCGGCAAAGGAAAAATTATCCGTAACTTCCCTATGGTTCCGGGAATCGATCTTGCCGGGACGGTATCAAGCTCTGAGGACGCTCGTTATCAAGTGGGTGACAAAGTGGTTCTAACCGGCTGGGGAGTAGGTGAAAACCATTGGGGCGGTATGGCTCAAAAAGCACGCCTAAAAGGTGATTGGCTTGTTCCTATGCCAAAAGCAATGGACAGCAAGAAATCCATGATGGTTGGCACCGCTGGTTTTACAGCAATGTTATGCGTGCAAGCTTTACTTGATGCTGATGTAAAACCAGACTCTGGTGAGATATTGGTTACAGGTGCTAGCGGTGGTGTCGGTTCAGTTGCGGTTTCACTGTTATCTCAACTTGGTTACCAAGTAGCAGCGGTAACAGGTCGAGTTGAACAAAATGGTCCGTTACTTAAAAAACTTGGCGCTGCTCGTATTATTGACCGTTCAGAATTTGAAGAACCCGCTCGTCCATTAGAAAAGCAAATCTGGGCAGGTGCTGTCGATACTGTTGGTAGTAAGGTTCTAGGGAAAGTACTGGCGCAAATGGATTACAACAGTGCTGTAGCCGCATGTGGCCTTGCCGGTGGTTTTGACTTACCAACGACGGTAATGCCGTTCATTCTACGAAATGTGCGCCTACAAGGTGTAGACTCCGTTTCATGCCCACTAGAAAAACGCATCTCAGCATGGGAAAAGCTCGGCGAATTACTGCCTGAAAGCTACTTTGAGCAGGCATGTACCGAAGTCGAACTCAAAGATGCGCCAAAATACGCAGAAGACATCACTAACGGCCAAGTCACCGGTCGTGTGGTTATCAAGCTATAGTTAGTATCAAGCGATAAAAAACAATAAGATCCGGGGGCGCACCAACATTGCGCTCCCTGTAATCCTATCTACCCATCCAACCCCATATCTTCCACTCGCTTGGCGATTAAACGGCCACACTCTTCTTTGACGATACTCCGCAGCCACTCTTGTGCGGGTGAGTGATCGCATCGTGTATGCCAAATCATCGAATAATCAAACGGCGTAAACTGGAATGGCAACGGCTTAACCACTAGGTTATGTCGGTCTTCAACTAAATAAGCCAAATCGGCAGGCACAGTGATAATCAAAGGGATAGTATCGACTATCGCGAGCGCCGCTTCTAGGTGATAAGCCCTAAGCACCATATTACGTTCCGGCTCGCCGACTAAAGCTTGGTCTAGCAAGGCTTTTACGCCATCACTAATCGCAATCATCGCGTGCGGATAATATTGGTAATCTTGCAGGGTCATTTCTTTGTTCGCTAACGGGTGTTGCTTTGAAAGCAAGCAGAGTACACCGACCCTACCAAGAATTTCGCTTTGTAACGGTGCAACTGGCGCGGTAGGGCGACATATGGCTAAATCTGCCCCTTGGGCTGCCAATTGACTGGCTAATTGATCGTGTTGCAGTGGAATGAAGTTAAACTTCACCTTAGGTGCTTCATGGTAAATACGCGGCAATGCAAACGGTAAGATAGTCTGCATCGCATAGTCGGTGGTCGCAATCGTAAAGGTTTGTTCGCACTCTTTAGGCTCAAACTCTTTACTCGACAATAACCACCTTAGAGATTCAAGTGGCTCGCTCAAAGCAGTGTCAAGTTCTAATGCTTTTACGGTCGGAATCAACTTCTGGCCTTGGCGAGTGAATAAAGGATCATCCAACAATACTCTCAGACGCCCTAACACTCGGCTCATCGCAGATTGGCTCAAATTTAAACGAGCTGCTGCCTTACTAACGCTGCCCTCTTCAATAAGCACACGCAAGGCAACCAGCAAGTTGAGATCTCGACGATAAATTTCTTCCAATTCCACTACATTCGACCTTATTTACACCATAACCGTTAAATCATGATGCCAGATGCACTTAGATACAATATAGCAGGCAAAAAAATCCCGCCTTATCAGCGGGGAAGCCCAAGAAAAACTGGGGATAGTGTCGGAATTCGGTTTGAGTTAGATCGAAGTTTATTGTTACTTTTCTTATTCCTCGGTTTTTTCAATGCTCGGCTGCCAACGGTACATTTCGACACCAATACCAAAAATCGTCGAAAAAAGGCCAATTAGTGGCAGTAATGATACATTCGGCGATGTTCTTAATACCAAAGCGCAAAACGTGATAAAACCGAGAACGGTATAAATTGTGAGTCTGTCTAGTCGATTTAACATAGCCCATCCTTAGCTAAATGTTGCACGATTGTTAAAATTTAATTTATATGAAATTGTTCACTTTGCCAAGAGCTTATTGCATATTTTTTCTTCACTAGTATGATCTTGTCTCCATCAATACCGAGTAAAGTAAAAAAAATGACTTTTGATCCAACCATTGCCACTAATACGTTAGAAGCCGAAGGATTGCGCTGCCCAGAACCTGTCATGATGGTGAGAAAAACAATCCGCACAATGGAAGATGGCGAAGTCTTGCTGGTTACAGCCGATGACCCATCAACAACAAGAGACATTCCAAGCTTTTGTCGATTTATGGATCACCAATTAATTAGTGCCCAAGTAGACAAGATGCCTTTTCAGTATCTGATTAAGAAAGGTATGGATTAGTTTGATGTGGTGTTATTTAAAAGGCTGTAACATCGACAGCCTTTTTGACTTTATTCCATTTCGTTAGAATGAACACGCTTTTGTAGGCTATCAACTTGATGGTGAAGATCGCGCAGTTCATTTCGTAAAGGAATGATGTGAAGAACTCTTACCCATGACTCAACTGCCAACGCGGTCATGATAACCGACCCAGCAACCATTGGAAGCCACATATCCGTTAGCGCCATTCCTAACAAGGTTAACGCCAATCCGGTGGTAAAAAGATAACTTTGACTCTGTGGAGTGATCCCCATATAACGTGCCAGCATAATAGTGCCCTCTCGCTATGATTCACACTATTAAGATAACATGACAATTGTGACACTTATATGGCAATACAGTCGATTCACGGCGGTTTCAGTCGGATATTTGATCCCAGCCAAAGAACCCAATTTAGACATGTTTTTTTGGTTTGGTGCTCTCACAGAAGAGCACCAAAATAGAGCTGAGTAAGCTCAGGGTTAGAGTAGTAATAAATTAACTTTTGGGTGTTAAATCCAATACATGAAGTAGCCTTTCAGGCGTTCCTTCCCAAACCATTGGGCGACCTTTCGGGTTATCTGCACTCCACCAGCCAGTGAATCGAGTGGTGTTGTATTGATAAAAGTTAGGGCCGGATAGTACAGGCACTGTTACTTGATTTTCAGCAATCAAGCTTTGAATATCATGAGCAATATTCTTCTGCTTCTTCATGTCGGCTGTTTTGTAGAAACTATCTAATAGCGTATCTAGCTGATCGTTTTTCCAGTGATGCATGGCGAAACGAGGCATACCTTCAGACTCTTGCAAACGAGAGTGGTAACCGCTGTCCCAATATTTATGTGGTGTCGGGCCATGGAAATAATTTGTGTAAGCAATGTCGTAATCAGCATTTTGCATAGACTGATTGTAAATCGAGAAGTCAGGCGTTCTCGCTTTCGCATTAATGCCCACTTCTTGCAACTGCTCTGTTGCTAACATCACGGTATTATTAAAATCAGTCCAGCCTTGAGGTGATTGAATGATCAATTCAAACGCTTCGCCGTCAGGAGACTCAACCAAGCCATCGCCATTGATATCTTTATAACCCGCTTCAGCTAATAACGCTTTTGCGTTGCTTTTCGAGTAAGTCATGTAGCTTTGATATTTTTTATGTACCGATTCATCAGACCAAGCTTCAAAAGCATAACCGAGCCCTGATGCGAAATCATTAATAACGCCATTTCCGTAGTTAGCAATATCAATGATGGTTTGGCGATCCAATGCCATCGAAAACGCACGTCTAAATTGCACATCGGTGAGTACCTTGTGCTTCACTTTATCTTTAGATTCATAGTTAAAGACAAACGCTTGAGTTCCTGCTGGTGGATACCAATAGCCATGATTAGCCGATGCTTTTAGGTAAGTTTGATCGATATCAGGAACAAATGAGCCAGCCCAATCAATGCGAGAGTTCATCAACTCACCCAACACTTGATCATTATGATTCATCTGAGGAATTCGCAAACAATCTACATCCAAATTATTGTTGTCCCAATAATGAGGGTTTCGACACTGCAAAAACAAAGAAGAAGTAAATTGTGGAATATCAGTGAATGGGCCAGTCCCGACTGGGTTTTCATTTAAAAACTCTGCCGGTGCTGTTACTTTGTTCCATTGATGCTCGGGAACAATCGGGATCTGAACAATTTCGTAAGTACCATTGGTGTTCACTTCTTTCATATGGAAACGAACTTGGTATTGATTGAGCTTTTCTACCGACTTAATTTTGTTGTTAATGCCACGGTCATCCAAAGCAGGGAAATCTTTTACCAATCCAAATGTAAACACCACATCGTCGGCATCAAAGGTTTCTCCATCTGACCACTTAACACCCTCACGCAAGTCAAAGGTAATGCTAAGTAAATCTTCACTCATGGTTGAGTTAGTTGCCAAGCGATACTCAGGTACATTGCCTTTTAATTCGTTGAATACCACCAGCGGTTCGAACATAAAGTCACGAGCTGTGTGTAAGCGAGAAACAGCAAACGGATTAAAGTTACGGATCAATGAAGCGTTGTGATTAGGAATAATGGTTAACTGAGATAGGCTACTAAGATCTTGAGCAGAAACAGATTGAGCAGACAACAACACCGCAGCTCCAATCGCACTACTTAGTAAAGCTTTGTTCATAATGACATCCTGTGATTAAGTTTCGAACAAGATATCGATTTACAAAATCAGCCTCAAGTTGATCAAATTCAAATAAAAACAGAAAGTTACTGCAACTATTAATTTACTCAATAATTTTTAATTCAAACTACGTCATTCAGTTCTATACACAAAAATTAAAGGTGAAGTCACTCGAAAAGCCAAATATTCTGATGAAACCTTACTACAGCTGTAACAATGTGTTTCGAATGCTGAAATTGCTTAATATGTGAGCGCGATGCTAATTATTCATTTTCATTACTAGATACACATCGACCTTTTTCATGCTCTATCCACTAACAAAAGCAAAAAATAGCCCAAAAGCACAAATATGCTGGCTAAATAAACAACATTGCCCCTACTCGACCTATCAATATTTGCGTATAATCTGAGGTTATTTCTAAAAAACCAGATAGAAGAATCGCGCGAATTTAATTATGCAAAAATACGATATCAAAACCTTCCAGGGAATGATCCTCGCGCTGCAGGATTATTGGGCTCAGAATGGTTGTACCATTGTTCAACCTCTAGATATGGAAGTAGGTGCTGGCACCTCCCACCCAATGACATGTTTACGTGCACTTGGCCCAGAGCCAATGTCTACGGCATACGTTCAACCTTCACGTCGTCCTACTGATGGCCGTTACGGTGAAAACCCGAACCGTCTGCAGCACTATTATCAGTTCCAAGTAGCACTAAAGCCTTCTCCTGATAACATTCAAGAGTTGTACTTAGGTTCACTTGAAGTGCTTGGTGTCGATCCATTAGTTCATGATATTCGCTTCGTAGAAGACAACTGGGAAAACCCAACATTGGGTGCTTGGGGTCTTGGCTGGGAAGTTTGGTTAAACGGCATGGAAGTAACTCAATTTACTTACTTCCAACAAGTTGGCGGCCTTGAGTGTAAACCTGTTACAGGTGAAATAACTTACGGTATCGAGCGTCTAGCAATGTACATCCAGGAAGTAGACTCAGTTTACGACCTTGTTTGGAACGTAGCACCTGACGGCTCTAACGTGACTTACGGTGACATTTTTCACCAAAATGAAGTTGAGCAATCAACCTACAACTTCGAGCACGCAGACGTAGATTTCCTATTCACTTTCTTCGACCAGTGCGAAAAAGAGTGTAAAGAACTGCTTGAGCTTGAGAAGCCACTTCCGCTTCCAGCTTACGAGCGCATTCTAAAAGCAGGTCACGCATTCAACATCCTTGATGCGCGCAAAGCTATCTCTGTAACAGAGCGCCAACGTTACATCCTTCGTATCCGCAACCTGACTAAAGCTGTTGCAGAAGCGTACTACGCGTCACGTGAAGCACTTGGCTTCCCAATGTGCCGATCTGTAGAAGAAAAGGAAGGTAAATAATCATGGCGAAGAATTTTCTAATTGAACTGGGTACGGAAGAGCTTCCACCAACGGCACTTCGTTCTCTAGCAGAAGCCTTTGCTTCTAACTTTGAATCAGGTCTTAAAACTGCTGAGCTTTCTCACGAAGGCATCAAGTGGTACGCAGCACCTCGTCGTCTAGCACTTAAAGTGACTGCTCTGGCTGAAGGCCAAGCAGACAAAGTGGTAGAGAAGCGCGGTCCTGCAATTTCGGTTGCATTCGATGCAGAAGGCAACGCGACTAAAGCTGCGCAAGGTTGGGCTCGTGGTAACGGTATTACTGTTGAGCAAGCTGACCGTCTGAAAACAGACAAAGGCGAGTGGCTTCTTTTCAAACAAGAAGTGGCTGGCAAACCAGTTCAAGAATTGGTGATGGACATCGCTGCGAAAGCACTCGCTGGCCTACCAATTCCTAAAGCAATGCGCTGGGGTAACTCAGACATTCAATTTATCCGTCCAGTGAAAACACTGACAGTACTACTAGGCGATGAGCTTGTTGAAGGCAAAATCCTAGGCGTAGCTTCTGCTCGTACTATCCGTGGCCACCGTTTCATGGGCGAACAAGAGTTCACCATCGACTCTGCTGACCAATACCCTGCGATCTTAGAAGAGCGCGGTAAAGTAATGGCAGATTACGATGCGCGTAAAGCAATCATCCTTGCTGATGCTAAAAAAGCAGCAGACGCGGTTGGCGGTATTGCTGACCTAGAAGATGACCTTGTTGAAGAAGTCACCTCTTTGGTTGAGTGGCCAGTGGTGCTTACTGCTAAGTTTGAGCAAGAGTTCCTAAAAGTGCCTTCTGAAGCCTTGGTTTACACCATGAAAGGCGACCAGAAGTACTTCCCAGTGTATGACGCTGATAAGAACCTTCTGCCAAACTTTATCTTCGTTTCGAACATCGAGTCTAAAGAGCCTCGTCACGTAATCGAAGGTAACGAGAAGGTGGTACGTCCACGTCTTGCTGATGCTGAGTTCTTCTTCAACACAGACCGTAAGCGTCCGCTTATCGACCGTCTTGCTGAACTAGACCAAGCTATCTTCCAGAAGCAACTGGGCACGATCAAAGACAAAACCGACCGCATCACAGAACTTGCTGGCTACATTGCTGAGCAAATCGATGCTGACGTTGAAAAATCTAAGCGTGCAGGCCTACTGGCTAAGTGTGACCTAATGACATCAATGGTATTCGAATTTACGGATACTCAAGGTGTGATGGGCATGCACTACGCGACTCACGATGGTGAAGACGAGCAAGTAGCACTGGCACTTTACGAGCAGTACATGCCTCGTTTCGCGGGTGACACACTGCCAAGCACTAGTATTTCATCTGCAGTCGCAATGGCAGACAAGCTAGACACTATCGTAGGTATCTTCGGTATTGGCCAAGCACCAAAAGGTTCTGACCCATTCGCGCTACGTCGTGCATCACTAGGTGTGCTACGTATCATCGTTGAAAACGGCTACAACCTAGACCTAACCGACCTTATCGGTAAAGCGAAAGAGCTACTAGGCGACAAGCTAACTAACGAAAACGTAGAAGCTGACGTTATCGACTTCATGCTAGGTCGTTTCCGCGCATGGTACCAAGATGCTGGTTTCAGCGTTGATATCATCCAAGCGGTACTAGCACGTCGTCCAACGAAGCCAGCTGACTTTGACCAACGTGTTAAAGCGGTTTCTCACTTCCGTGAACTGGAAGCAGCAGAAGCACTAGCAGCAGCGAACAAGCGTGTAGGTAACATCCTTGCGAAATTCGATGGTGAATTGGCACAAGAGATTGACCTAGCACTACTGCAAGAAGATGCAGAAAAGGCACTTGCCGAAAACGTTGAAGTAATGACGGAAGCGCTAGAGCCCGCATTCGCGACAGGCAACTACCAAGAAGCCCTAAGCAAGCTTGCAGATCTACGTGAACCTGTTGATGCATTCTTCGACAACGTAATGGTTATGGCTGATGACGAAGCTCTGAAAAAGAACCGTCTAACGCTGCTTAATAACCTGCGTAACCTTTTCCTACAGATTGCGGATATTTCTCTACTGCAGAAATAATTACCCGCATTACTGTAAGACTCTCAAAGCCCTGCTCATCCGAGCAGGGCTTTGTTTTATCTGTTTCTAGCAATCTCTGCTATGCCTCGCAAAAACATTGCGGTATGTTGATAAATCCAACAAAACCAGCATCAACACTGGAATATGACAAATAAATAATAATTAGGTAATCGAGCAATGCAATTCTCTAAATTTGGTGAAAAATTCAATCGCTACTCTGGAATCACACAATTGATGGACGACCTTAACGAAGGTCTACGCACACCAGGAGCCATTATGCTCGGTGGTGGCAATCCAGCCGCAATTCCAGCCATGCTCGAATATTTTAATCAAGCCAGTAAAGAGATGCTCGATAATGGTGAGCTTATAGCCGCCATGGCAAATTATGATGGACCACAAGGTAAAGACACCTTTGTTAAAAATCTAGCTGTCCTATTAAAGCAAACCTATGGTTGGGATATATCTGAAAAAAACATTAGCCTAACCAATGGTAGCCAAAGTGGTTTTTTCTACCTATTCAATCTGTTTGCTGGCCAGCAACAAGACGGCTCTCATAAGAAAATCCTACTACCATTAGCGCCAGAGTACATTGGTTATGGTGATGCGGGTATTGACGACAATATTTTCGTTTCTTATCACCCAGAGATAGAAATGCTGGATAATCGCCAGTTCAAATACCACGTAGACTTCGAACAGCTAAAAATTGATGACTCTGTCGCGGCTATTTGCGCCTCACGCCCTACAAATCCAACAGGTAATGTACTGACTGATGGAGAAATTCAAAAGTTAGATAAACTGGCTCGAGAAAACAACATCCCACTTATCATTGATAACGCCTATGGTACACCCTTCCCCAACATCATCTTTGAAGAGGTCACGCCTTTTTGGAATGACAATACCATTCTATGCATGAGCTTATCTAAACTGGGTTTACCTGGTGTGCGCTGCGGTATTGTTATCGCCAATGAAGAAGTGACCCAAGCCCTTGCTAACATGAATGGCATTATTAGCTTAGCGCCGGGCAGCATTGGTCCTGCGATCGCAAACCACATGATTGAGTCGGGTGACCTTTTACGTTTAAGCAGTGATGTTATTAAGCCGTTCTATCAACAAAAGTCATTAAGAGCGGTAGAATTACTACAAAAAGCGATACCTGATGAGCGCTTCCGTATCCATAAACCTGAAGGTGCTATCTTCTTATGGCTATGGTTTGATGAACTGCCAATTACCACCATGGAACTGTATAAGCGCCTTAAAGATCGCGGAGTTTTAATTGTGCCAGGAGAGTATTTCTTTATTGGCCAAGAAGACGAGTGGGATCATGCTCATCAATGCCTGCGCATGAACTACGTGCAAGATGATGAAGCGATGCAAAAAGGCATAGCTGTGATTGCTGAAGAAGTGGCTAAAGCGTACGCCGAAGGCTAGAGGCTAGAGGCTAGAAATGACAAGAGCAAAAGCGACGCTTTTGCTCTTTTTTTTCCTGTTTAACGACGTTTCGTTACAACGGATGAACGAACGAGTTGTGGTTATTCGCTGTCGATGAGGTTTTTGCCATTGATGGCTATTTTTCGCGCTTTCATCGCTTCAGGAATTTCACGCTCTAAGTCGACGTGCAGTAGGCCATTTTCCATTGTCGCTCCGACCACTGTTACGTAGTCAGCGAGTTGGAATTTACGCTCAAAGTCACGCTCTGCGATGCCTTGATATACGTAATTCTTACCTTCTTCGGCTTGACGTTCTCCACGAACAATCAACATGTTCTCTTTTTGAGTGATATCGAGTTGTTCATCAGCAAAACCTGCCACCGCCATAGTAATACGGTAGTTATTTTCATCTTTTTGCTCAATGTTGTACGGAGGGTAGCCGCCAGAAGTGTTCTTGGCATTGTTGGTTTCCATCAGGTTTAACAAACGGTCAAAACCAATGGCGTTACGGTATAGGGGAGTGAAATCTACATTACGCATAATACTATCCTTTAATAAGCAATAGCCTTAGCTGCTAAGTTAGCTAAGGGGGTCAGCATACTGTTCTGTTGATAATTGATCATTCAATTACGCTCAGACACAGTGACTGATTGAGTTAAGTTTTGTGCTTTCCTTCGTTGGACAAGCGGTTAAGAGGCCCTATCGGCATCCTCTTCATAACTAGATATAGGGATGGGGGAAATGAAGTTCAAGGGGAAAATGAAAAAAAACGCCACCCGAAGGCAGCGTTTCTTTATTACTTGGTAGCACCGAAGCACTACACGTCTAGGTTAGCTACCTTCAACGCATTTTCTTCAATGAAGTTACGACGAGGTTCTACGTGATCACCCATTAGTGTGGTGAACAGCTGATCCGCACCAACTGCATCGTCGATCGTCACTTGCAACATACGGCGAGTCTCTGGATCCATTGTCGTTTCCCACAATTGATCCGGGTTCATCTCACCCAGTCCTTTGTAGCGCTGTAGGCTAAGACCACGACGTGATTCTTTAATTAACCAGTTCAGTGCTTCAACAAAGGTAGTAACAGGCAAAGTACGCTCGCCACGTTTAATGTAAGCGCCCTCTTCAATTAAGCCATCTAGTGCTTCTGAAAGATCCGCTAACTTAGCGAACTCTTTCGAATTGATTAAATCGATGCTTAATAGATATTCGTGCGTCACACCATGAGTACGTACAACAATCTTAGGTAGGTTAATACCCATCTCAGCGTGTTGTTCGATCTCTAGGCTGTATTGGCTCGCGCCTTCTTCTTTCGCATTAAGCTGAGTCACCAACTGTTGACCCCAAGCTTCTACTGCTGAAGCATCATGGCACTGTTCCATTGTAATACGAGGTGTGTAAATCAACTCGTGGATCAGTGCACGAGGGTAACGGCGGCTCATGCGATCAACCAGCTTGATACCCGCATTGTATTGCTGTACCAGTTTCTCTAGAGCTTCACCAGAGAAAGCAGGTGCTTCAGCATTTACGTGCAATGATGCGTTATCTAGCGCCAATGAAACCTGGTATTGGCTCATCGCGTCTTCATCTTTAATGTATTGCTCTTGCTTGCCTTTCTTCACTTTGTAAAGCGGTGGCTGAGCGATGTAGATGTAGCCACGCTCAATAAGCTCTGGCATTTGACGGTAGAAGAAGGTCAATAGTAGCGTACGAATGTGCGAACCATCGACATCGGCATCGGTCATGATGATGATGTTGTGGTAACGCAATTTATCCGGGTTGTACTCGTCACGACCGATACCACAACCTAATGCAGTAATAAGCGTTGCCACTTCTTGCGAAGACAACATCTTGTCGAAACGTGCTTTTTCTACGTTAAGGATTTTACCTTTCAGTGGCAAAATCGCTTGGTTTTTACGGTTACGCCCCTGCTTGGCTGAGCCGCCAGCAGAGTCCCCTTCCACTATGTATAGTTCAGATTGTGCAGGGTCTTTTTCTTGGCAGTCTGCTAGTTTACCCGGCAAGCCCGCTAAATCGAGAGCACCTTTACGACGAGTCATTTCACGCGCTTTACGCGCAGCATCACGAGCTCGCGCTGCATCAATGATTTTGCTACAAACGATCTTAGCTTCACTTGGGTTCTCAATTAGGAACTCAGACAGTTTTTCACCCATTGCCGATTCAACCGCAGATTTAACTTCAGATGAAACCAGCTTGTCTTTAGTTTGGCTTGAGAACTTAGGATCTGGCACTTTAACCGAAACAATCGCAGTTAAGCCTTCACGAGCATCATCACCTGATGTCGCCGCTTTCGCTTTCTTCGAGTAGCCTTCTTTATCCATGAAGCTGTTTAGCGTACGCGTTAGCGCTGCACGGAAACCAGCAAGGTGAGTACCACCATCCCGTTGAGGGATGTTGTTGGTGAAACAGAAGATGTTCTCTTGGTAACCATCATTCCACTGCATTGCTACTTCAACAGAAATGCCGTCTTCACGCTCATAATCAAAGTGGAAAACTTTTTGGATGATTGGTGTTTTGTTGGTATTCAAGTAATCAACAAACGCCTGAGTACCACCTTCGTAGCAGAAGTGGTCCATCTTATCTTCTTCACGCTCATCAATCAGTTTGATTGAGACGCCAGAGTTCAAAAATGACAATTCACGTAAGCGTTTAGCCAGAATTTCATAGTGAAAATGTACGTTTGTAAACGTATCTTCACTCGGCCAAAAGCGGATAACCGTACCCGTTTTGTCAGTGCTGCTAGTTACACCTAGTGGTGCGTCTGGCTCACCGTGACGATAAGTCTGCTGATGAGTAGAGCCTTGGCGATAGATCGTTAAGTCGACTTGTTTTGATAAGGCGTTTACAACCGAAACACCAACACCGTGCAAACCACCAGAAACCTTGTAAGAGTTATCATCGAACTTACCGCCGGCATGAAGTACCGTCATGATAACTTCAGCAGCAGAAACGCCTTCTTCAGGGTGAATTTCTGTTGGGATACCACGGCCGTCATCGCTTACCGATACGGAGTTATCCTCATGAATAGTCACAATGATGTCATTACAGTGACCTGCTAACGCTTCATCAATTGAGTTATCCACCACCTCAAAAACCATGTGGTGCAAACCGGTGCCATCATCAGTGTCGCCGATGTACATACCTGGACGCTTTCGTACTGCATCCAGACCCTTCAGTACTTTAATACTCGATGAATCGTAATTTTCAGACATGAGTTACTCTCTGACTATTTATCCTTGCTCTATTGTGCCATGTTCCACATGAAACATCTTGCCATTTTCATCATGCATATCTGCAACTTGGCTGGCGGTAATAGAACTCACAAAAACTTGTGCCCCCGTCTGCTGCAGGCAATCTGCAAGACGTTGGCGACGTTGACTATCTAATTCAGATGCAAAGTCATCTATTAGATAGATGCATTGCTTACCTGTTTGTTGCGTTAAGTGTTGCCCTTGTGCGACCCGAAGGGCACAAACCATCAGCTTTAACTGACCTCTAGACAACACATCTTCTACCGGTGTTCCCGATATTTTTATCTTTAAATCAGCTTTGTTTGGGCCACTAAAGGTATAGCCGAGCTGTTGGTCGCGCTCAAAATTGTCGCGCAATATATCGCTATAAGGGGTGCTTTTATCCCACCCGCGATAGTAATTCAGCTGGATATCAAACTCAGGCAAAAATGACTGACAAATTTCTTCAGCGACCTGGCGAACTTGTTCTACGTATTCACTGCGCCAAGCACTGATTTTTTCGGCCAACTCAGCTAATTCTTGATCCCAGTAACTGAGTTCTCGATAGCCCGTAGCCGTTTTCAATAAGGCGTTTCTTTGCTTATTTAATCGCTTCAACCGCCCCCAAGCTTCATAAAACTGAGGCTCAGTATGAAACACACCCCAATCAATAAATGCACGGCGATGTTTTGGTCCATCGGTGAGTAAATCAAAGCCCTCAGGATGAATCAATTGCAAAGGTAATACTTGTGCTAACTGAGCGAGCTTCTGCCCAGATTGACCGCCTATTTTAACCTCTGTTGAGCCATCACGCTGTTTATTTATGCCAATTGGTAGCTCAAATTGATCCGAGTTCAAAAAACGGCCATGCACAAACAGTTCACTGCAGTCATTTTGTATGACTCGGCCCGTTAGTGAACTTTTAAAAGAACGGCCATGTCCCAATAAATAGATGGCTTCTAACACACTGGTTTTGCCACTACCATTGGGGCCGATAAGAAAATTAAAGCCTGGTGACAATTCAATATCACAGGCTTTAATATTACGAAATTGCTGAACGATTAATCGAGTAAGAGGCATCAAGCCAGCCTATTACAAACGAATTGGCATTACGACATACATGGCACTGTCATCTTGAGCATTTTCAACTAACGCACTGGCATTAGCATCAGACATCGAGATACGCACTTGATCACAACGCAGTGTATTTAATACATCTAATACGTAGCTAACATTGAAACCAATTTCTAGTGCATCACCTTGATAAGACACATCCAAAACTTCTTCGGCTTCTTCTTGCTCAGGGTTGTTTGCGGTGATGCGCATTTCACTGCCATCAAAGTTCACTCGAACACCACGGAACTTTTCATTCGACAAAATAGCCGCACGAGAAAACGCTTGGCGCAGTTCGTCACAGCTTGCCTCTAGTGTTTTGTTACTACTTTGCGGCATTACGCGTCGATAATCGGGGAAACGGCCATCAACAAGCTTAGAAGTAAATGTGAAATTATTTACTTCAGCTCGGATATTTGAGCTGCCGATCTGCAATGTCACGTCTTGCTCTGGTGAATCAAGCAACTTAACCAACTCTTGCACGCCTTTGCGTGGCACGATGATTTGCTTATTTTCAAACTCACCCACAAGGGTCGTTTGAGATACCGCCATACGGTGGCCATCGGTCGCTACAGAACGAAGCGTGGTGCCGTCAACTTCGAACAACATGCCATTTAAATAATAGCGAACATCTTGGTTCGCCATGGAAAATTGAGTTTTTTCTACTAAACCACGTAGATCACCTTGGGACAGAGATAATGCAACATCATCTTGCCAATCTTCAATGTTTGGGAAATCACTTGCTGGTAACGTAGCGAGAGAAAAGCGACTGCGACCCGAGCGTAATTGAATACGATCAGCATCTAATACAACGGTAATGACCGCCGCATCAGGTAAACCACGACAAATATCTAAAAATTTACGCGATGGAACAGTAATACTACCCGCTTCAAAGTCACCTTCGAGTGCCACTCGGCTTACCAACTCGACCTCTAGGTCAGTTGCAGTCATCGATAATGTGTTGTCTTCTACCTTGAGCAGCAAATTCCCCAAAATAGGCAATGTTGGCCGGCCACCAAGTGCGCCAGACACTTGCTGTAATGGTTTGATTAAATGGCTACGTTCAATGGTAAATTTCATTTTTGTCTCTTTTATTCCCTTACGATGAAAGGGTGCGGATCAGGTTAGAATAGTCTTCTTTTATATCATGACTCTCTTCACGAAGCTGCTGTATCTTACGACAAGCATGCAGCACCGTAGTATGGTCACGACCACCAAAAGCATCGCCAATTTCTGGCAAGCTGTGGTTTGTTAACTCTTTAGACAATGCCATTGCGAGCTGTCTTGGGCGAGCGACCGAACGAGAGCGGCGTTTAGACAGCAAATCAGCCATCTTTATTTTGTAATATTCCGCTACTGTCTTTTGAATGTTGTCGATAGTGACCAGTTTTTCTTGCAGCGCTAACAGATCACGCAGCGCTTCACGAACGAAGTCTATTGTGATTGGGCGACCCGTGAAGTTAGCATTCGCTATCACGCGGTTTAATGCACCTTCTAGCTCACGAACATTTGAACGCAAGCGTTTTGCAATAAAGAACGCCACTTCATCCGCTAAGTGTATCTGGTGATCTTCTGCTTTTTTCATCAAAATCGCCACTCGAGTTTCAAGCTCGGGTGGTTCAATTGCGACGGTCAAGCCCCATCCAAATCGAGATTTTAAGCGATCTTCGACGCCGTTGATCTCTTTTGGGTATCGATCTGAAGTAAGAATGATCTGTTGATTGCCTTCCAATAACGCATTAAAGGTATGAAAGAACTCTTCTTGAGAACGCTCTTTATTGGCAAAAAACTGAATATCATCGATCAATAAAGCATCGACACTACGGTAATAACGTTTAAATTCTTCTATCGCATTATTTTGCAGTGCTTTAACCATATCCTGAACAAAACGCTCAGAATGCATATACACCACTTTGGCATTCGGTTTGTTATCAACAATTGCGTTGCCAACAGCGTGCAACAGGTGAGTTTTACCTAAACCTGTTCCGCCATATAGAAAGAGTGGGTTGTATGCTGTACCCGGATTATCAGAAACCTGACGCGCCGCGGCCAAACCGAGCTGGTTCGATTTACCTTCAACAAAGTTATGGAACATATGCTTAGGGTTAACGTTCGAGCGGTGACTAATATTCACCACTTCAGATTCGTCGTCCCAGGTTTTATGAACAGGTACAGGTTTACGCGCTTGCATACGAGCAGGCGCTGAAGACTCAGCGGCTACATCTGCAGGTGAACGAGACGGGCGAACCGGTGCGGATACAGTTGATGTACCCACCTCAAAGCGCAGGCTTGGGATATCATTTCCACAAAATTGCTGCAATAAGCGGTTAATTTTATCAAAATACTTGTCACGAACCCAATCGAGTACAAATCGATTCGGAGCAAATAAAGTAAGGGTATTGTCATTGAGTTCCGCTTTAAGCGGTCGAATCCAAGTATTGAACTCGGTAACGGATAACTCTTCTTGAAGCTGTTGCAAGCATTGCAACCATAGCGAAGATGACACGGTGCCCTCACTCTGACTAAGTTATTTTGGAAAAGGTCGCTAATTCTAGCGCCCTGAATCGCAGATCACCAGCAAATGATCGCAGATCCAGTGAATAAGATCGAAGTTATTCACAATTTGTCACCTTGAATAAGTAAGATCTACATCGTTGTCCCCAAATTTACTCACAATCGTTCTCCTTTTTGACGATCTTTATTGCCTCGCAAGACCAACAACCATCTAAGGGATCGAAAAATCCACACCCACAAAAATAATTCGCTTTTTTTTGTCCACAGGGGATTTTTATCTCTATATGTCACTCGTTTTATCCATAATAGTGCTCAATCACCTTTGTTTACTTACTTTTGACATAATTAATTTACTATTTTTACCCAACAGTAACTGATTGTTTTATAGATTCTTCCACAGCTTTGTCACCGAGAAACAACAGAAAACTCACAGCGATCGGTTAAGGATCCTTGCGCTCTGGATTACAAACCGTATAATTCGTCGACCGGAATTTTAGTTAGACCAATTATTGACTCTTTGCGAGTCAGTGATTACAATTCCGCCTCTTTGTTGAGAGGCGTCGGATTTCACACGCGCTTTCTATATAGATAATCGCCTGTAATAATAATCCCACGCCGGGTTTAACAGAAACCTAAACACTACTGATCAGTAAAGGTAATAACCATGTCTAAACGCACTTTTCAACCTTCAGTTCTAAAGCGCAAGCGTAGCCACGGCTTCCGTGCTCGCATGGCAACTAAGAACGGTCGCGCAACAATCAATGCACGTCGTGCTAAAGGCCGTAAGCGCCTTTCTAAATAATCTCTGATTATTTTGAATAAGCTAGCCTTTTCTCGGGAGTTACGTTTGTTAACTCCCGAGCATTATCAAAATGTCTTCCAGCAAGCTCATCGAGCAGGCTCACCTCATTTCACCATAATTGCTAGAAAGAACTCTCTTTCTCATCCTCGTCTTGGCTTAGCCGTTCCTAAAAAGCAGATTAAAACCGCCGTTGGTCGAAATCGCTTCAAACGTTTAACCCGAGAAAGCTTTCGTAACATCCAACATGAACTTCCTAACAAAGATTTTGTTGTTATTGCGAAAAAAAGCGCGCAGGATTTAAGCAATGATGAAATGTATAAGCTTCTAGAAAAATTATGGCATCGCCTGTCTCGCCCTTCACGTGGTTAGCCATTGGGTTGGTAAAACTCTATCAATGGATAATTAGTCCTTTATTAGGACCACGTTGTCGTTTTACACCGACTTGCTCTCAATATGCCTTAGAAGCGTTGAAAGCTCACGGTTTTGCAAAAGGATGTTGGCTATCAGGCAAACGTCTATTAAAATGCCATCCTTTGAGTGATGGGGGATATGACCCCGTCCCACCAATCCAAAAACAAGACAGAGATAATTAACGATGGATTCTCAACGTAATATCCTGCTGCTTGCTTTAGCTATGGTTTCTTTCTTACTGTACCAACAGTGGCAAGTTGAAAAGAATCCTGCGCCGCAAAGCACTCAACAGGTTCAAAATAGCAGTACCCTTCCTGCGCCATCTTTTGCTGATGACTTGGCAGATCCGGCACCACAATCAAGTTCGCCTTCAGCTCAGCTCATTAGCATCAATACTGATGTCCTAGATCTGTCTATTGACACATTCGGCGGTGATGTTGTTTCAGCTAAATTGACTCAATATGACGCTGAACTTGATTCTGAAGATTCATTTGTATTGCTTAAAAATACTCAAGGTCACAGCTACATCGCTCAAAGTGGTTTAGTTGGCCCTCAAGGTGTCGATTTAAGCAGTTCAAACCGCCCAACTTACCAAGTAGAGAAGCAATCTTTTACTATGGCTAATGGGCAAGATGAGCTTCGTATTCCATTTACTTACGCAGCAAACGGCCTTGAATACGTAAAAACATTCGTATTCAAGCGTGGCAGCTACGCAATTGAAGTTGAATACGATGTTGTTAACAAATCAGGCAACAACGCGACATTAGGTATGTACGCTCATCTTCGTCAAAACGTGATGGATACTGGCGGCAACCTAGCGATGCCAACATACCGCGGTGGTGCTTACTCTACTGAAGACGTACGTTACAAAAAGTACAGTTTCGATGACATGCAAGATCGTAATTTGTCACTTAACCTGCCAGATGGCAAAGGTTGGGCGGCAATGCTACAACACTACTTTGCAAGTGCATGGATCCCTCGTGAAGAGCCAGGCACCAGCCTTTACACTCGTGTAATTGGTAATATGGGTGACATTGGCGTACGTATGCCAAATAAAACCATTGCCGATGGCGGAGAAGCTAACTTCCACGCAACATTGTGGGTTGGTCCTAAGCTTCAAAACGACATGGCTGCAGTTGCTCCAAACCTTGACCTAGTAGTGGATTACGGTTGGTTGTGGTTTATTGCAAAACCACTGCATAGCTTACTGTCGTTCATTCAAAGCTTTGTATCTAACTGGGGTATCGCCATCATGGTACTGACGTTTATCGTTCGTGGCGCTATGTACCCACTAACGAAAGCGCAATACACCTCAATGGCTAAAATGCGTATGCTGCAACCGAAACTTACTGCTATGCGTGAGCGTATTGGTGATGACCGTCAGCGTATGAGCCAAGAAATGATGGAGCTGTACAAAAAAGAGAAAGTGAACCCACTCGGTGGCTGTTTACCTATCTTGCTACAGATGCCTATTTTCATCTCCCTGTACTGGGCGTTAATGGAATCTGTTGAATTGCGTCACTCGCCATTCTTCCTTTGGATTAATGACTTGTCGGCACAAGACCCATACTACATCCTGCCTCTATTGATGGGTGCAAGTATGTTCATGATTCAAAAAATGAGCCCAACGACTGTGACGGATCCAATGCAGCAGAAGATCATGACCTTTATGCCGGTTATGTTTACTTTCTTCTTCTTGTGGTTCCCATCTGGCCTAGTACTTTACTGGTTAGTATCGAACATCGTAACGCTTATCCAGCAAACTCTGATTTATCGAGCGCTGGAGAAGAAAGGCTTACATACTAAGTAAGACTAATTAATGTTCAACAAAGGCGACCTTTTGGTCGCCTTTTTGTTTTTCGCTGATTACAATTGCGAACAATGACAGCTTCACTATTGCCATCAACAAAGGCAATCAAACTAACTAGGCACTTATTTATGACAACAGACACGATTGTTGCTCAAGCTACAGCACCAGGCCGAGGCGGCGTTGGTATTATTCGCGTATCAGGCCCAAAAGCGGCCCAAGTCGCCCTTGAAGTAACAGGTAAGAGCCTTAAACCTCGTTATGCTGAATACACACCTTTTACCGATGAACACGGCACAGAGTTGGACCAAGGCATTGCTTTGTACTTCCCGAACCCACACTCGTTTACTGGCGAAGATGTCCTTGAACTGCAAGGGCACGGTGGCCCTGTTGTCATGGACATGCTTATCAAACGCATTTTGGCTATCCCAGGTATACGCCCCGCTCGACCTGGGGAATTCTCGGAACGCGCATTCTTAAACGACAAGATGGATTTAACCCAAGCTGAAGCGATTGCTGACCTCATCGATGCAAGTTCAGAGGAAGCGGCTAAATCTGCACTGCAATCACTACAAGGCCAGTTCTCTAAACGCATTAACACGCTGGTGGAATCACTGATACATCTGCGTATCTATGTAGAAGCGGCCATCGACTTTCCAGAAGAAGAAATCGACTTTCTTGCTGACGGTAAAGTAAGTAATGACTTACAAACCATCATCAATAACCTGTCGGAAGTGAGAAAAGAAGCCAACCAAGGTTCCATCATGCGTGAAGGCATGAAAGTCGTTATTGCTGGTCGCCCTAATGCGGGTAAATCGAGCTTACTCAATGCGTTATCTGGCAAAGAGTCAGCCATTGTCACCGACATAGCGGGCACCACACGTGATGTGTTACGTGAGCACATACATATCGATGGCATGCCCCTGCACATTATAGATACCGCAGGGCTGCGAGAAGCGTCAGATGAAGTGGAAAAAATTGGTATTGAACGTGCATGGGAAGAAATAACCCAAGCCGATCGTGTTCTCTTTATGGTTGATGGCACAACTACCGCTGCAACAAACCCTAGTGATATTTGGCCTGAATTTGTTGATCGTTTACCTAAAAAGATAGGCATTACCGTAATCCGAAATAAAGCAGATCAAACCGATGAAGGCCTAGGGATCTGTCATGTAAACGATCCTACTCTTATTCGCCTTTCTGCAAAAACCGGACAAGGCGTAGATGCATTAAGAACTCACCTAAAGGAAATAATGGGGTTCTCAGGCAACCAAGAAGGTGGCTTTATGGCCCGAAGACGTCACCTGGACTCTCTATCACACGCAGCGGAACATCTAGATATAGGCCAACAGCAATTGGAAAGCTACATGGCTGGTGAGATTTTGGCAGAAGAGCTACGAATTGCGCAGCAACACCTTAATGAAATTACGGGTGAATTTAGTTCCGATGATTTACTAGGCCGTATTTTCTCTTCTTTTTGTATTGGTAAATAACATTAGGATGGCCACTTAATGTGGCCACCTGTACTCATAGGAACGAACAATGATCCACATTATTACAGGAAGTACCCTTGGCGGCGCAGAGTACGTTGGTGACCACCTCAGTGACCTATTAGAGCAAGCCGGGCATGAAACGACTATCCACAATCAGCCGGAAGTCAGTGCTATACCATCTGAAGGAACCTGGTTAATCGTCACCTCTACACACGGAGCCGGTGATTATCCTGACAATATCAAACCCTTTTTCGCAGCTATTCAAACGGCGCCACCAAGAATGAGTAACGTCCGTTTCGCGGTTGTGGCATTAGGAGATTCAAGTTACGACACCTTTTGTGAAGCTGGAAAACAGGCACGTGAACTGCTGTTAGACATCGGCACTAGCGAGATATGCGAGCCTTGCGAAATAGACGTTTTGAGCACACCAGTACCTGAAGATGCCGCTGAAGTATGGCTAAAAGAAGTCATTGAATCGTTCTAATTTTGATAAAAAGTCACTCTCAAGGACACCTTATTGGTGTCCTTTTTTTTGCCTAATACAAAAATAAGTCAGAAAACCACGTTCAACTGATGATTAATTGAGCAGCACACTTGTGGATAAATAGATAACTATCCCGTTATTAACCTATAGTTATCCAAAGAATAAGATCTAATATTACGATCGCCTGTGCATAAGTAGCCGTTTTGATCCCAGCTAATCCTCGTGATGATCAGATCAAGATCACAAGAATTGATCTAATCAAAACCGATGATCTTATTGATCATTTTCCAGTTATCCACAAGATCGTGCTTCCCTAATAATAGATCTAATAAAAGATCTATATACAGATCCTACATATAGTAAAGATAACGCCACATGATCCAAAATCGTTTTCACAAGCAGCCAAAGAAGGTAGAATACTGCTCCTTTTGAAAAGATCATCAACCCATTGAATACCTGAGGTCGGTCCATGCTTTATCACGAAATTTTTGACGTCATTATTGTTGGTGGCGGCCATGCAGGAACGGAAGCCGCACTCGCATCAGCACGAACAGGTCAGCGTACCCTGTTACTCACTCATAACATCGATACTTTAGGCCAAATGTCTTGTAACCCTGCAATTGGCGGCATTGGTAAAGGTCACCTAGTGAAAGAAGTGGATGCTCTTGGTGGGTTAATGGCTCAAGCTATTGATCATTCGGGTATTCAATTTAGAACATTAAACGCATCGAAAGGACCTGCTGTTCGTGCTACTCGCGCTCAGGCCGATCGTGCGCTTTATAAATCATTTGTACGGAATGTTCTTGAAAACCAGCCCAACTTGACCCTCTTCCAACAGTCCGTTGATGATCTCATTGTTGAAAATGATCATGTTGTCGGTGTTATAACTCAAATGGGGCTTAAATTCCGCGCTCAAGCGGTTGTATTAACCGTCGGGACCTTTCTTGGTGGAAAGATCCATATTGGAATGGAAAGTAGCTCTGGGGGCCGTGCAGGCGATCCTCCATCGATCGCATTGGCAGACCGTTTAAGAGAGCTCCCATTAAGAGTTGATCGATTAAAAACAGGCACTCCGCCAAGAATTGATGCGAGAAGTGTCGATTTTTCAGTGCTCGAAGCTCAGCATGGCGATAACCCGACACCTGTTTTTTCATTTATGGGCAATAGAAGCCAGCAACCTCGTCAAATACCGTGTTTCATTACGCACACCAACGATAAAACTCATGATGTGATCCGTGCTAATTTGGATCGTAGCCCAATGTATGCCGGTGTTATTGAAGGGATCGGGCCTCGATATTGTCCGTCCATTGAAGACAAAGTCATGCGCTTTGCGGATAAAAACAGCCACCAAATATTTGTTGAACCTGAAGGGTTAACAACACATGAATTATACCCAAATGGCATTTCTACAAGCTTGCCATTTGATGTTCAAGTTCAAATCGTTCGTTCTATGAAAGGATTTGAAAATGCGCATATTGTTCGCCCTGGTTACGCCATTGAATATGATTTCTTTGACCCAAGAGATCTTAAGCAAACCTATGAAAATAAGTACATTCATGGTTTATTCTTCGCTGGTCAAATCAATGGTACTACTGGTTATGAAGAAGCTGCTGCACAAGGTTTAATGGCTGGATTGAACGCCAGTTTATACACCCAAGGCAAAGAGGGTTGGAACCCTCGTCGCGATCAAGCTTACATGGGTGTACTGATCGATGACCTGTCGACGATGGGCACGAAAGAACCTTATCGTATGTTCACCTCGCGCGCTGAATATCGTTTGCTACTGCGTGAAGACAATGCTGATTTACGTTTGACCGAAAAAGGCCACGAACTTGGATTAGTAGATGAAGCTCGTTGGGCTCGTTTTAATGAAAAAGTAGAGAACATTGAAAAAGAGCGTCAACGCTTAAAAGATACTTGGATGAATCCAAAATCAGAAGGCATAGACAAGCTTAACGAATTACTTAAAACTCCTATGTCTCGCGAAGCCAGTGGTGAAGACTTATTGCGTCGTCCTGAAATGAATTATTCATTGTTGACCAGTCTTGATACGTTTACTCCTAGTATTGAAGATATTCAAGCGGCTGAACAAGTTGAAATCCAAGTGAAGTACGAGGGTTATATTCAGCGTCAGCAAGATGAAATTGAAAAATCATTACGTCATGAAAATACACAAATTCCAGTTGATACCGATTATTCACAAGTTAGCGGCTTATCGAATGAAGTGGTTGCTAAACTCGAGCAAGCAAAACCCGAGACCATCGGAATAGCGTCAAGAATTTCAGGTATTACACCTGCAGCAATTTCAATTATTTTGGTGCACTTAAAGAAAAAAGGTCAGCTGAAAAAGGGAGACTTATAATATGAGCGCTTTACGCCTCAAGCTTGATCAGTTGATTGATCAAACCGATCTAGAAGTCAGTGATCATCAACGAGATCAACTGGTTGGTTACGTTGAAATGCTAAATAAGTGGAACAAAGCATATAACTTAACCTCGGTTCGCGATCCTCAAGAGATGGTAGTTAAACACATTCTTGATAGCATAGTGGTTAGTCCTTACTTACCGGGTGAATATTTTATTGACGTAGGTACGGGGCCTGGTTTACCGGGTATTCCATTAGCGATCATGAACCCAGATAAACGATTTACCTTACTTGACAGCCTTGGCAAACGTATCCGCTTTATTAAGCAAGTCGTGCATGAGCTGGACATACCTAATGTTACGCCAGTTCAGAGCCGAGTCGAAGATTTTCATGTTGAAGAGGGCTTTGATGCAGTTTTAAGTCGCGCATTTGCGTCGGTTGTTGATATGGTAGAGTGGTGTCACCATTTACCAAAAGCGAAAAGCGGGGTATTTTTGGCATTGAAAGGAATGCGTCCAGATACCGAGTTGGATCAACTACCGGATTGGTGTTCTGTGACTAACATCAAAGCTTTGACAGTTCCTGAGCTCGAAGGTGAACGACATCTTGTAACCTTAGCGCGCAAGGATAAATAACCGAGGTTAACGTGGGAAGAATCATATCAATTGCTAATCAGAAGGGCGGTGTCGGTAAGACAACAACCTGTGTGAATTTGGCGGCCTCAATGGCGGCAACAAAACGAAAAGTGTTGGTGATCGATCTTGACCCACAGGGCAATGCAACCATGGCGAGTGGTATCGACAAGTATCAGGTTGATGCTACTGCTTACGACTTACTGGTTGAAGATACGCCATTTTCTGAAGTCGTGTGTAAAAGAACCAGTGGCGGTTATGACTTAATTGCTGCAAACGGTGATGTCACGGCTGCTGAAATCAAATTAATGGAAGTGTTTGCTCGAGAGGTTCGCCTAAAGAATGCCTTGATGCCAATCGTTGATAGCTATGACTACATTTTTATTGATTGCCCTCCGTCATTAAACCTCCTCACCATTAATGCGATGGCTGCATCAGATTCAGTATTGGTGCCTATGCAATGTGAATACTTTGCGTTAGAGGGGTTAACCGCCTTAATGGACACCATCAGCAAACTTGCAGCCGTAGTGAATGAAAACCTAAAAATTGAAGGTTTACTTCGCACTATGTACGACCCTCGAAATCGCCTATCAAACGATGTTTCTGATCAGCTTAAATTGCATTTTGGCGAAAAGGTGTATCGTACGGTTATCCCTCGTAATGTACGCTTAGCAGAAGCGCCAAGTCATGGTAAACCCGCTATGTACTACGACAAATACTCGACGGGAGCTAAAGCCTATTTAGCACTCGCTGGCGAAATCCTTCGCCGTGAAGAGATCCCAGCATAAATCATTTCGTTTCCGATATAAGGATAGATCCATGTCTAAACGCGGCTTAGGTAAAGGCCTCGATGCGTTGCTGGCGACCAGTTCAGTGGCTCGTGAAAAACAGCAAACCATCTCTCATAGTCAATCTTTGTCAACGGAAGGTGAACTGAAAGATATTTCCGTTCACAACTTGCAAACTGGCGTGTATCAACCAAGAAAAGAAATGGAGCCGGAAGCACTGACTGAACTTGCATCATCCATCAGTACACAAGGCGTAATACAACCTATTGTTGTCCGGCAGGTAAGTGAAACGCACTTTGAAATTATTGCTGGGGAACGTCGCTGGCGCGCTGCAAAGCAAGCAGGGTTAAAACTTGTGCCATGTTTGATTAAAAAAGTAACAGACAAAGCCGCCATCGCAATGGCACTGATCGAAAATATTCAACGTGAAGATTTGAACGCAATCGAAGAAGCTCAAGCACTAGAACGACTTCAAAATGAGTTCCAACTCACACATCAGCAAGTCGCGGACGCGATCGGAAAATCAAGAGTTTCGGTATCAAATCTTTTGCGTTTGAATCAGTTAGAAGCAAACGTGAAACAATTTGTAGCAGAAAAAAAATTAGATATGGGTCACAGTCGTGCATTATTAGCACTTGAGCTTGATTTGCAATATGAGGTTGCAAAAGAAGTAGTAGCCAAGCAGCTAACAGTGCGTAAAACTGAACAATTAGTGAAAAAATACTTATCACCACAGGTTGAGGTGGAAAAAGCACCTGTCGATCCTGAAGTACAAGTTCTGTCTAAGAGACTGACAGACAAGCTGGGCTCTCAGGTTTCCATACAGCGTGGTGCAAACGGAAAGACCAAAGTGACGATAAGTGTTGATGAACATCACAAATTTGAGCAACTCATTGCAATGCTAGAACGCTAAATGAGATAATTGATTTAGGTCAATTGTGACTAAAATTGGGTTTTTAACCAAAAGTTGTCGGTTTGTAAACAAAAACGTAAGTTTTTGCTGCATTTTGATTGCATTCAAGGCATCTCGCCGTATAATTTTTGACAATTTCCATTTGCGCAAACTTTAGTTTCGTAAATGTGTACTCGAGGAACGAATACATGGTAGCTACGCTAGCTAAACCGGGACGAGAGCTTGCCAAGCACTTGTTCATGATTCAAGTTGGCGTGGTTATTTTTCTGGCCATTGGAATGAGCATTGTAATGAATGCCGGCTGGGGACTTTCAGCGTTAATTGGCGGCGGCATTTTTGTTGTCGCTAATACAGTCTTTGCACTGTTTGCTTTCATGTACAGTGGTGCTCGCGCAGCAAAACGCGTCGCGACATCATTTTATGCAGGCGAAGCTCTGAAAATTCTTATCACAGTTGTTCTGTTTTCACTGGTCTACGTGTATATGCAGGTGGAACTTGTTCCCCTGAAGCTAACCTATTTGCTGGTACTTGGGATTAACATCTTTGCGCCAGCGCTTTTCATTAACAACAAAAAATAGGACGAGTTATGGCTGCGCCAGGTGAAGCGCTAACAGCGTCCGGTTACATTGACCACCATCTCGCCAACTTATCTCTTGCGAAGATTTCTGAGCATTATGATTTGGGTTGGGGAATTGCTGAGACAAGTTTCTGGAACGTACATATCGATAGCCTGTTCTTTTCTTTATTTACTGGATTGATCTTCCTCGGGGTTTTTCATTCAGTAGCAAAGAAAGCGACAGTAGGTGTACCGGGTAAGCTGCAATGTTTTGTAGAAATGGTCGTAGAATTTGTCGCGGAAAACGTCAAAGATACATTCCATGGACGCAACCCATTGATTGCTCCGTTAGCACTGACTATCTTTTGTTGGGTATTGTTAATGAACGTCATGGACTTAGTTCCAATTGATTTCTTACCGTATCCAGCACAGCATTGGCTAGGTATCCCTTATTTGAAAGTGGTTCCTTCTGCTGATGTGAATATCACCATGGCTATGGCTCTAGGCGTATTTGCTTTGATGATCTACTACAGCATCAAAATCAAAGGTCTAGGTGGGTTCGCGAAAGAATTGGCATTACACCCATTCAATCACCCAGTTATGATTCCGTTTAACTTACTGCTTGAAGTAGTTTCGCTATTAGCAAAACCTATTTCACTTGGTATGCGTTTATTCGGAAACATGTTTGCGGGTGAGGTTGTATTTATTCTTGTCGCGGCAATGCTACCATGGTGGCTACAATGGTTAGGTTCACTCCCGTGGGCTATTTTCCATATTTTGATTATTTTGATTCAGGCCTTCGTATTCATGATGTTAACCATCGTGTATCTGTCGATGGCACACGAAGATTCTGATCATTAATTTTTAAGTTTTATGTTTCATACAGGCATTTTTAAGCCAACAACTATAAATTGGAGATAGTAATGGAAACTTTACTGAGCTTTTCTGCAATCGCCGTAGGCATCATCGTCGGTCTTGCTGCTCTTGGTACAGCGATTGGTTTTGCACTTCTTGGTGGTAAATTCTTAGAGGGCGCTGCTCGTCAACCTGAAATGGCTCCGATGCTGCAAGTTAAGATGTTCATCATCGCAGGTCTATTGGATGCGATCCCAATGATCGGTATCGTTATCGCACTTCTATTCACATTTGCGAACCCATTTGTTGGTCAACTAGCTGGTTAATCAATAATTTTCGGCGAACGAAGTTCGTATCTAGTAGGTACGTACTCGTTGGTGAATAAATAGAGGGGTAGCTGTTGTGAATATGAACGCAACTCTGCTGGGTCAAGCAATCTCGTTCGCACTGTTTGTGTGGTTCTGCATGAAATATGTATGGCCACCAATTATGGATGCGATCGAAGAACGTCAGAAGAAAATTGCTGACGGACTTGTAGCCGCTGAACGCGCTGCAAAAGACTTAGATCTAGCACAAGCCAATGCTTCTGACCAAATGAAGGAAGCAAAGCGCACAGCAACTGAAGTTATCGAGCAGGCTAACAAACGCAAAGCTCAAATTGTTGATGAAGCACGCGAGGAAGCTCAGGCAGAACGCCAGAAAATCCTAGCGCAAGCGGAAGCAGAAATTGAAGCTGAACGTAATCGTGCCCGTGATGACTTGCGCAAACAAGTTGCTACTCTGGCTTTAGCTGGTGCAGAGAAAATCCTTGAGCGTTCAATCGATAAAGATGCGCACAAAGATATTCTTGATAACATTACTGCAAAACTTTAAAGCGGGGGGCGCTTATGTCTGACTTGACTACTATTGCACGCCCCTATGCTAAAGCAGCATTTGATTTTGCGGTTGAGAAGGAAACACTAGACCAATGGAGTCTAATGTTAACTTTTGCTACCGAAGTAACGAAGAACGATGATGTTCAAGGACTGCTTACGAGCTCTTTGACAGCCGATAAAATGGCTGAAATCTTCATCGCAATTTGTGGCGAACAGTTTGATGAACATGGTCAGAACTTCTTGAAAGTTTTGGCTGAGAATGGCCGATTACAGGCTATTCCTGATGTTTGCATAGAGTTCCATGCACTTAAACAAGAGCATGAGAAAGAGATTGATGTTGATGTAATTTCAGCAACTGAACTTTCTAAAGAGCAACTAGCAGAGATTGGCAGCAAACTTGAGCAGCGTCTTGAACGCAAAGTTAAGCTGAATTGCAGTATAGATGAGACCCTACTTGGTGGGGTTATTATTCGAGCCGGAGACCTTGTCATCGATAACTCAGCACGCGGTCAATTGAACCGCCTGAGCGATGCCTTGCAGTCTTGATGGGGATTGGAGCATGCAACTTAATTCCACTGAAATTAGCGATCTAATCAAACAACGTATCGAATCTTTCGAAGTTGTTAGTGAAGCTCGTAACGAAGGTACTATCGTTTCGGTAAGCGACGGTATCATCCGCATTCACGGCCTAGCGGACGTGATGCAAGGTGAAATGATTGAATTACCGGGCGGCAATTACGCACTAGCACTTAACCTTGAGCGTGACTCGGTTGGTGCAGTTGTAATGGGTCCATATGCCAACCTAAAGGAAGGCATGAAAGTAACAGGTACTGGTCGTATTCTTGAAGTACCAGTTGGTCCTGAATTACTTGGTCGTGTTGTAAACACACTGGGTGAGCCAATTGATGGTAAAGGTCCAATTGGAGCGAAATTAACTTCTCCTATCGAAGTTATCGCACCAGGCGTTATCGCACGTAAATCGGTAGACCAACCTGTGCAAACAGGTTACAAAGCGGTTGACTCAATGATTCCTATCGGCCGTGGCCAGCGTGAGCTGATCATCGGTGACCGTCAGATTGGTAAAACAGCTCTGGCGATCGATTCAATCATTAACCAACGTGATTCTGGTATTTTCTCTATCTACGTAGCAATCGGTCAGAAAGCATCGACTATCGCTAACGTAGTTCGCAAACTAGAAGAGCACGGCGCATTGGCTAACACCATTGTTGTTGTTGCATCTGCTTCTGAATCTGCTGCGCTGCAATATCTTGCGCCATATGCAGGTTGTGCGATGGGTGAATACTTCCGTGACCGCGGTGAAGATGCACTGATTGTTTATGATGATCTATCTAAGCAAGCTGTAGCGTATCGTCAGATTTCACTATTGCTTAAGCGTCCACCAGGTCGTGAAGCATACCCAGGTGACGTTTTCTACCTTCACTCTCGTCTACTAGAGCGTGCTGCTCGTGTAAGCGAAGCGTACGTAGAAGCATTCACTAATGGTGAAGTGAAAGGTAAAACTGGTTCTCTAACCGCTCTACCTATCATCGAAACTCAAGCTGGTGATGTATCTGCATTCGTACCGACGAACGTAATCTCGATTACTGATGGTCAGATCTTCCTACAAACTGAGCTATTCAACGCAGGCGTACGTCCAGCTGTTGACCCAGGTATCTCAGTATCTCGTGTAGGTGGTTCTGCGCAAACGAAAATCGTTAAGAAGCTATCTGGTGGTATTCGTACTGCTCTAGCTCAATACCGTGAACTAGCAGCGTTTGCTCAGTTCTCGTCTGATCTTGACGAAACAACTAAGAAGCAACTAGACCACGGTCAAAAAGTTACTGAGCTAATGAAGCAAAAGCAATACGCTCCATTCTCTGTATTTGACCAAGCACTGGTTATCTTCGCGGCAGAGCGTGGCTACTTACAAGACATCGAGCTGAACAAGCTTGCTGACTTTGAAGCTGCACTACTATCGTTTGCTCACGGCCAACATGCTGATTTCGTTTCTGAAATTAACTCGACGGGTGCTTACAACGACGAAATCGAAGCCAAGCTTAAAGCGCTTGTTGACGACTTCAAAGCAACCCAGACTTGGTAATTGGTTGGTGATCGAAAGGTCACCTTCTAACGGAGAGTAAAATGGCCGGCGCAAAAGAGATTCGTAATAAGATCGGGAGTGTTAAAAGCACTCAAAAGATCACGAAAGCAATGGAAATGGTAGCAGCTTCAAAAATGCGTCGCTCGCAAGATGCGATGGAAGCTTCTCGTCCATATGCAGAAACAATGCGTAAAGTGATCGGTCATTTGGCGAACGGAAGCCTTGAGTATAAGCACCCTTATCTTGAGGAACGTGAAGCCAAACGTGTTGGTTACATCATCGTTTCTACCGACCGTGGTTTATGTGGTGGTTTGAACATTAACTTGTTCAAAAAAGCCATTGTAGACATGAAAGGTTGGCAAGAAAAAGGCGCAGAAGTTGAATTAGCCGTAATTGGTACTAAAGCAACTGCCTTTTTCAATAACAGCGGCGCGAAAGTAGCGGCTCAGGTCTCTGGTTTGGGCGATAGCCCTAGTCTAGAAGAGCTGATCGGTTCAGTTGGCGTTATGCTACAGAAATACGATGAAGGCGAATTGGATCGTCTGTACCTAGTGTTCAACAAGTTTGAAAACACCATGGTGCAAGAACCAACGATCGATCAATTACTACCATTGCCTAAATCCGATAGCGCTGACTTGCAGCGCGAACATGCTTGGGACTACATTTATGAGCCTGAGCCAAAACCTCTACTGGACGCATTGTTGATTCGCTATGTTGAATCTCAAGTGTACCAAGGGGTTGTCGAGAACTTAGCCTGTGAAATGGCTGCTCGAATGATCGCAATGAAAGCTGCAACAGACAACGCTAGCGACCTGATTGATGATTTAGAACTTGTGTACAACAAAGCCCGTCAGGCTGCGATTACACAAGAACTATCAGAAATCGTTTCAGGCGCTTCTGCGGTTTAAGCAAGGTAACATTAAATAGTTTAGAGGATTAACGATGGCTACAGGTAAGATCGTACAGATCATCGGTGCGGTAGTCGACGTAGAGTTCCCACAGGGCGAAGTACCTCGTGTATACGATGCTCTGAATGTTGTTGACTCACAAGAGCGTCTTGTTCTTGAAGTTCAGCAGCAATTAGGCGGTGGCGTTATTCGCGCAATCGTAATGGGTAGCTCTGATGGTTTACGTCGTGGTTTGACAGTAGAAAATACTGGCGCTCCAATCACAGTTCCAGTGGGTACTAAAACTCTTGGTCGTATCATGAATGTTCTTGGTGATGCGATTGATGAGTGTGGTGACATTGGTGCTGAAGAGCATTACGAAATTCACCGTGCAGCACCTAGCTACGAAGAGCAGTCTAACGTGACTGAACTTCTAGAAACAGGTGTTAAAGTAATCGACTTGATTTGCCCATTCGCTAAGGGTGGTAAAATCGGTCTATTCGGTGGTGCTGGTGTAGGTAAGACCGTTAACATGATGGAACTTATCAACAACATCGCACTGCAGCACTCTGGCCTATCAGTATTTGCTGGTGTAGGTGAGCGTACGCGTGAAGGTAACGATTTCTACTTTGAAATGCAGGAAGCAGGCGTTGTAAACGTTGAAAATCCTGAAGAATCTAAAGTAGCAATGGTTTACGGTCAAATGAATGAGCCACCAGGAAACCGTCTACGTGTTGCCCTGACTGGTCTAACAATGGCTGAGCGTTTCCGTGACGAAGGTCGTGACGTTCTGTTGTTCGTTGATAACATTTACCGTTACACCCTTGCGGGAACAGAGGTATCGGCTCTACTAGGTCGTATGCCATCTGCGGTAGGTTACCAACCAACACTTGCTGAAGAAATGGGTGTTCTACAAGAACGTATCACATCGACTAAACAAGGTTCTATCACCTCTGTTCAGGCGGTATACGTACCTGCGGATGACTTAACGGATCCATCTCCAGCAACAACCTTTGCTCACTTGGATGCAACGGTTGTACTTAGTCGTAACATCGCAGCTATGGGTCTATACCCTGCAATCGACCCATTGGATTCAACATCACGTATGCTTGATCCATTGGTTGTTGGTCAAGATCACTACGATACGGCTCAAGGTGTTCAAACAACTCTTCAGCGTTATAAAGAGCTAAAAGACATCATCGCTATCCTAGGTATGGACGAGCTATCTGAAGCAGATAAGCAAGTTGTATCTCGTGCACGTAAGATTGAGAAGTTCCTAACTCAGCCTTACCACGTAGCTGAAGTATTTACTGGCGACCCAGGCATCTATGTTTCTCTTAAAGAGACACTACGAGGCTTTAAAGGTCTACTAGCTGGTGAGTACGATGACATTCCAGAGCAAGCGTTCATGTACTGCGGTTCAATTGACGATGCTATCGAGAACGCGAAGAAGCTATAAGGCTAACTAGGAGGCGATATGGCAGCAATGACCTTTCACCTAGACGTTGTAAGCGCTGAGAAAAAACTTTTTTCTGGTGTGGTTGAAACGTTTCAGGTGACCGGTAGCGAAGGTGAATTGGGTATTTTCCCAGGGCACACTCCGCTGCTAACCGCTATTAGGCCTGGTATGGTGCGCATAGTGAAACTGCACGGCCACGAAGAAATTATTTATGTTTCTGGTGGTATTGTTGAAGTTCAGCCTGGTACAGCGACTGTACTGGCTGATACAGCAATCCGTGGTGAAGATCTTGATGCAGCTAAGGCTGAAGAAGCCAAGCGCAAGGCTGAAGAGAATATTTCGAATCAGCATGGCGACATGGACTTTGCTCAAGCGGCGAGTGAATTGGCTAAAGCCATTGCTCAGCTTCGAGTTATCGAGCTGACCAAAAAAGTACGTTAATTCACGTTAGCGTAGATGATAAAGGCGACCTTAGGGTCGCCTTTTTGCTTTCTGTTGCCTGTTAAAATGATGATGGGAACAACGGCAAGTACCTAATTTGAGTTAAAAAATAACCAGTCAGATTTAACATCTCCCCTGAATCAGGTTAGAATTTGAAACTTAATAAAAAAACAACGTCTCTAGGGATAGCAACTATGAAATTCAGCGCGGTGATCCTCGCTGCGGGTAAAGGCACCCGTATGTACTCTAACAAGCCAAAGGTTCTGCACACGCTTGCGGGTAAACCTATGGCAAAACACGTCATTGATACTTGTACTGGTCTTGGTGCTCAAAATATTCATTTGGTGTATGGCCACGCTGGCGATCAAATGAAAAGTACCTTGGCTAACGAGTCGGTAAACTGGGTGCTTCAATCTGAACAACTCGGTACAGGTCATGCGGTTAACCAAGCCTCAGCAGAATACGCTGACGATGAAAAAGTATTAGTGCTATACGGTGATGTGCCACTTATCTCCTCTGAGACCGTTGAAAACCTACTTGAAGCCCAACCTAATGGCGGCATCGCGTTACTTACGGTTGTGCTAGATAACCCGATGGGTTACGGACGTATTGTGCGCAAAAATGGCCCTGTAGTGGCGATTGTTGAGCAAAAAGATGCAACTGATGAACAAAAGCTAATTAAAGAAATTAATACTGGCGTGATGGTTGCCACTGGCGGCGATTTAAAACGTTGGTTATCTGAGCTGAAAAACGAAAATGCTCAAGGCGAATACTATCTAACGGATATTATTGAGGCGGCACATAATGAAGGCCGCGCTGTTGAAGCGGTTCATCCTGTTAGCCCTATTGAAGTTGAAGGCGTGAATGATAGAGCGCAACTTGCTCGCCTTGAACGTGCTTATCAAAATATGCACGCACATCGTTTGCTAGAACAAGGTGTGATGCTTCGCGATCCTGCTCGTTTTGACCTACGTGGTACCATTCAATGTGGCATGGATGTTGAAATCGACACAAACGTGATCATTGAAGGTAACGTGACTCTGGGTGATAACGTGGTTATCGGCACCGGTTGTGTACTTAAAGATTGTGAGATCGATGACAACAGTATTATTCGCCCATACAGCGTAATCGAAGGTGCAACGGTTGCTGAAGATTGTACTGTTGGACCATTTACCCGTCTTCGCCCTGGAGCTGAATTACGTAATGATGCCCATGTAGGTAACTTCGTGGAAGTGAAGAATACGTGTATCGGTGAGGGCTCTAAAGCTAACCACCTTACTTACCTTGGTGACGCTGAAATTGGCCAACGTGTTAATGTTGGAGCTGGTGTTATCACGTGTAATTACGATGGCGCAAATAAGTTTAAAACGGTTATTGGCGACGACGTATTTGTTGGCTCTGATTGCCAACTCATTGCTCCTGTTACGATTGCTAATGGTGCGACTGTCGGTGCTGGTACTACGTTAACGAAAAACGTAGGCGAAAGTGAATTAGTGATTACTCGTGCAAAAGATCGCACGATCGCTAATTGGCAGCGCCCAGTTAAGAAAAAATAAAGCCAGTTCTAGAAAGTACGCCATGCCTATAGATATACCATGAGCAAGGCGTACCTTTGCTTTTAGTACCTAGCTTTTAGTACCTAGCTTTTAGTACCTAGCTTTTAGTACCTAGCTTTTAGTACCTAGCTTTTAGTACCTAGCTTTTAGTATCTAAAAAAGGAGCCTTTGCTCCTTTTTTATTGCCTATTTTTCGTCTCGCGCTACACGAGCATTATCAGGCACAGCGAAGTGCTCACTTAAACCACGATGCGATATGAAGTACCCCGCCCATAAGCCCACCAAACACACAATAATAGCAATACCAGTGATTTGTAGAGCTTGGCTTGCAAACCCTGCCACTAATGCACTCGCAAGGCCACAGATACATATTTGGAAGCTATTTTGCAAACCAGCAGCCGTTGCCGGGCTCTGTTTTGCGCTAGACAAAGCGCGGTTAACAACAATTGGATAAAGTGCTCCATTAGCCACGGCAATCAAACAGAATGGTGCCAGTAGCGGCAGAATAGAAGTTAACTCCCACTGGGTTGCCATGAACACCATCAGTGCTGAAACGGTAAATAGAAACAATAAATTCTTAAGAACTTTCTCATCACCAAATTTCTTCACCCATTGTTTACCCAAGTATCCGCCCACCATAAACGCGATGGTTTGTGGAATGAAACTTAGGCCAATGTCTTTTGCGTCATACCCCAGTTGAGCCATGATCTCTGGCATACCAGTAAGGTAAGCAAAGAAAGCGGCAGACGAGGTGGCGTAAATGATGACGTTACCTGTGTAGTGCTTCGACTTAACCAACATCTTGATATCAGTGCTGACGCTGGTGGTTTTTGGTTCCACTTCGTCTTTGGTTTGCACTAACGTTGCAACAACGAGAACAGCACCAATGACAGTTAACGCGATAAAAATACTCGACCAACCGAATTGGCTAAGCAATAGCACACCAAGTTGAGGAGCGAGTGCCGGTGAAAGTGCCACCAGCGGCATTATGGTAGCGAATACTTGTTGGCTGGTTTGGCTAGGGTAGCGCTTAATGACCATGGCTTGCCAAATAACAGCAGGAGCACACACACCAATAGCTTGCACGAAGCGTAATGACAGTAACTGCCACACTTGTTCGCTGAAAGATAGACCAAAAGAAGCCAGTGAGAAAATCATTAGGCCAGCAACAAGCGTGTTTCTATGACCAAATTTGTCACTTGCTAGCCCCCATAGGATTTGTCCAATGGCAAGCCCGGCTAAGAAAATCGAGAGAGAAAGCGCTATTTGCTCTGGGCCCGTTGCGAAATCGCCTTCCATTGCTTTAAAAGCCGGTAAGTACATGTCGGTGGCAATGAAGCCAAGCATTGAGAGACAAGCCAAGTAAAATAACTGACGTTTAGTGACGTTCATAAAATTTCCATTCAAAATGTTTGTTGGGTAAAAGGTGGCGCCAGCCCATATATTTCGATCAAAATGATTGTATTTTTGGTCAAAGGAAATTGGAAACGCTATATTTGTTAGTTATCGTTCAAAAAATTTGATAGCTATGTTTTCAAGACAATCATTAGAGATGTTAGATACCGTTGCTCGAATGGGCAGCTTTACTGCAGCAGCAGAAAGATTACATAAAGTGCCTTCAGCCATCAGCTATGGCGTTCGGCAAGTTGAGCAAGATCTCGGGGTTGAGCTGTTTCATCGTTTACCCAGAAAGGTGGAGTTGACCCCGGCTGGAGTGATCTTTATTGATAACGCCCGACAGATGTTGAGACAGATGGAGACGGTAAGTGCACAAACTCGCAGAGCGGCACAAGGCTGGCAGAAAACACTCAAGATCACCTTGGATAATGTGGTTAAACTCGATAATTTAAAACCGTTGATCGAGGACTTTTACCACACCTTTGAATTTGCTGAATTGCAGATCAATATGGAAGTGTTTAACGGCTCTTGGGAGGCGATATCTCAAGAGCGGGCTGATATTGTGCTGGGAGCGACGGCTGCGGTTCCCGTTGGTGGGGAATTTTCAATAAAACCCATGGGAAAACTTGACTGGGCTTTTGTCATGTCTCCTGATCACCCCGCGTCAAATCTGACGGAATTAAATGAAGAAACACTCAATTCATTTGCGGCGATTTGCTTGGATGATACATCGAACGTGCTGCCAAAACGACATAACTGGCACTATCCTCAACAAAGACGTTTGTTACTTCCCAATTGGTACAGCGCCATTGAGTGCTTAAAAAATGATGTTGGGATCGGCTTTATGCCTTTGCATATTGCTAAGCCCTATCTATTATCCGGTGAGTTAGTTGAGAGGGAACTGATTGAAAATAAGCCTTTGAGTAATTGTTGTATGGTGTGGCGTGGTGATGAAAATAATCGACTAGTGAATTGGATGGTGAATTACTTAGGAGACTCAGAAAAACTGAATCGAGACTGGTTAAGGGCTGACTGATCAACAAACAAAAAAACAGCGAGGAAATCCCTCGCTGTTAGAATACTTAACCGTAATTACGGCCTTATTGGCTAGACAAGAAAAAACGATAAGAGGGGTTATCGGTTTCATCTTTACACTGGTAACCCAGCTCACGCAGGTGAGCAGAGAATCGGCTTAAATCAAACTCTTCTAATTCAAAGCCACACAATACACGGCCGTAGTCGGCACCTTGGTTGCGGTAGTTAAATAAACTGATGTTCCAGTGAGTCCCTAGCGTGCTTAAAAACTTAAGCAAAGCACCAGGAGATTCAGGGAATTCAAAGCTGTATAAACGCTCTTTTAATGGCTTTGACGGCTTACCACCAATCATATAACGCACGTGCAGCTTTGCCATTTCGTCATCAGACAAGTCAGCTACAGGGTATCCACCGTGTTTAAGGTCTTGAATGACGCTATCGAGTTCTTGTTGGCCATTTTGCAAACGCAAACCAACAAAGATATTCGCTAATTTGTCGTCGTTAAAACGGTAGTTAAACTCAGTAACCGCACGGCCGCCAATCAAGTTACAAAACTCTAAGAACGCCCCTGGTCTTTCTGGAATCGTTACCGCCAGTAGACCTTCACGCTTTTCACCCAGCTCACTCCGCTCAGAAACATAACGCAAACCGTGGAAGTTGGTGTTAGCGCCTGACAATACCGTTGCGAGTTGCTTGTCTTTCAATTGATTTTGCTCAGCGTATTTTTTAAGCCCAGCCAGTGCCAAGGCCCCTGAGGGTTCAGCGATAGCACGAGTGTCTTCAAAAATATCTTTTACCGCAGAGCAAATCTCATCGCTTGATACGGTGATATGGCCATCAAGGTATTGCTGACAAACGCGGAATGTTTCATCGCCGATACGTTTAACGGCAACGCCATCAGCAAACATGCTGACCTGATCAAGTACGACTGGTTCACCAGCATCAAGCGCGGCTTTTAAACAGGCTGACTCTTCAGGCTCAACTGCAATCACTTTTATTTCAGGCATCAGTTGCTTTATAAGCACAGCCACACCTGCAGCAAGGCCACCACCACCAACAGGTACGAAGATATAATCTAAGTGACCGTTTTGTTGCAGCATTTCCATGCCAATCGTGCCTTGCCCAGCAATCACGAGTGGGTGATCAAAAGGCGGCACAAAAGTGAAGTTATGTTCAGTCGCCAGTCGTTCAGCTTCTGCTTTCGCTTCATCAAAGTTATTACCATGAAGCACCACAATGCCACCAAAACCGCGCACGGCTTCTACTTTGATGTCCGGTGTAGTTTTAGGCATCACAATGGTGGTTTGAATACCAAGCTTTGTGCCTGAAAGCGCCATGCCTTGTGCGTGGTTGCCCGCTGAAGCTGCAATCACTCCTGCTTGTTTTTGCTCGTCATTTAAACTTGCGACCATGGTGTAAGCACCACGTAATTTAAATGAGTGAACCGGCTGGCGATCTTCTCGTTTAAGTTGGATCTGGTTTCCTAATCGAGCAGATAATCTCGGCATGTCTTGAAGTGGCGTTACCATCGCCACTTCATATACCGGGGCTCTTAGGATTTGGCGCAGATACTCTGCGCCAGTTTGATTGGAGACAGTCATACGACTAACCTTCTAATTTCGACTTATCACGCACCGCGCCTTTATCAGCACTGGTTGCTAAGCTTGCGTATGCTTTAAGCGCAAGAGAGACAACACGCTCGCGTGACACTGGCTTCCAGCCTGCTTGGTCTTGTTCATCACGACGTTTTTCTAGTACATCTTCAGCGACATCAAGTGTAATTGAACGACTAGGGATATCGATGGTGATGATATCGCCATTTTGTACTAAACCAATGGTACCACCGCTAGCGGCTTCAGGAGATACATGACCAATAGAGAGGCCCGATGTACCACCAGAAAAGCGGCCGTCGGTTAGCAGCGCACAGGCTTTGCCTAAGCCCATAGATTTAAGGTAGGTTGTCGGGTAAAGCATTTCTTGCATGCCCGGGCCGCCTTTAGGGCCTTCGTAACGAATCACAACCACATCGCCAGCGCTTACTTTGCCACCTAAGATGCCTTCAACTGCGGTATCTTGGCTTTCGAATACGATAGCAGGACCTTGGAATTTAAGGTTTTCTTCATCAACACCTGCCGTTTTTACGATACAACCATCAAGCGCAACATTACCTGAAAGTACCGCTAAGCCACCTTCTTGGCTAAAGGCATTTTCTTTGGTACGAATACAACCATTTTCACGGTCATCATCAAGACGATCCCAACGGCAATCTTGCGAGAAAGCTTGAGTTGTACGAATACCAGCAGGGCCAGCTCGGAAGAATTTAAGTACGGCTTCATCTTCCGTTTGCATGATGTCGTATTGTGCCAGTTGCTCAGACATGGTCAGGCCTAGCACAGTGCGAGTTTGATTATTCAGTAATCCTGCACGATCAAGCTCACCTAAAATGGCCATAACGCCACCAGCACGGTGAACGTCTTCCATGTGGTATTTCGGTGTAGACGGCGCGACTTTACAAAGGTGCGGAACACGACGAGACATGGCATCGATATCGTCCATATCGAAATCGATGTCGCCTTCTTGAGCGGACGCAAGTAAGTGCAATACGGTATTACTAGAGCCGCCCATCGCGATATCAAGCGCCATGGCATTTTCAAATGCCGCACGGTCAGCAATGTTGCGTGGAAGTGCTGAGTCATCGCCATCTTCATAGTAACGTTTAGTTAACTCAACAATACGAGAACCGGCTTTAAGGAACAATTGCTCACGGTCTGCATGAGTGGCAAGCATAGAACCGTTACCCGGCTGAGATAAACCGAGTGCTTCAGTTAGACAGTTCATGGAATTGGCTGTAAACATGCCTGAACACGAACCACAAGTTGGGCACGCAGAGCGCTCTACTTGCTCACTTTGCTCGTCAGAAATAGTTGGATCAGCACCTTGGATCATGGCATCAACCAGATCAAGTTTGATGATCTGATCGGAAAGCTTGGTTTTACCCGCTTCCATTGGTCCGCCAGAAACAAAAATAACCGGGATGTTGAGGCGCATCGCAGCCATCATCATTCCTGGAGTGATTTTGTCACAGTTAGAAATACAAACCATGGCATCGGCACAGTGTGCATTTACCATGTACTCTACTGAGTCTGCAATCAGCTCACGAGAAGGCAATGAGTAAAGCATGCCTCCGTGACCCATTGCGATACCATCATCAACCGCAATGGTGTTGAATTCTTTCGCAATACCGCCAGACTTTTCAATTTCACGAGCGACCAGTTGGCCCATGTCCTTAAGGTGAACGTGGCCAGGTACAAACTGAGTGAATGAGTTAACAACAGCAATAATAGGCTTGCCGAAATCATCTTCTTTAACACCCGTTGCGCGCCAAAGGGCACGAGCACCCGCCATGTTACGTCCGTGCGTTGTTGTGGCGCTGCGGTAAGTGTTCTTGTTAGAGCTAGACATTAATAATTCCTTTTATTTTGCAGCAGGTGCATTTGCTGGGTAAACGTAATCTAACCAGCCCCACTTATCTTCAGTGGTGCCGTTGAATAGGCCGAAGTACGCTGACTGAACTTTTTCAGTAATAGGGCCGCGTTTGCCTTCTCCGACTGTAATTTTATCGACCGAACGAACCGGTACAATCTCAGCAGCAGTGCCTGTCATGAATACTTCGTCAGCAAGGTATAGTGCTTCACGGGCAATGTTTTCTTCGCGAACTTCATATCCCATTTCTCTTGCTAGGATCATGATCGAGTCACGAGTGATACCCGGTAAAATAGCACTGGTTGCTGGTGGTGTAGAAATGATGCCATTGCGAATAACAAACAAGTTTTCACCCGCTCCTTCAGACAAGTAGCCATCAACGCTGAGTGCAATGCCTTCATCGTAACCGTGACGACGAGCTTCACCGCCAACCAATAAAGAAGACAGATAGTTACCGCCTGCTTTGGCCGCGGTTGGAATGGTGTTTGGTGCGGCACGGTTCCAGCTTGAAATCATCGCATCAACGCCATTTTCTAGCGCTTCTTCACCTAGGTATGAGCCCCAAGGGAACGCGGCAATAATAAGGTCCATTTCCGTTTCTTCTGGCGGACACACACCTAAACCCACGTTGCCAACAAAGCCAAGTGGACGAATGTAAGCGGAATCCAGTTTATTCTGGCGCAGTGTTTCGCGTGTCGCTTCCATGATTTCATCAACCGTATACGGGATTGGGAAACGATAGATTTTTGCTGAATCTTTTAGGCGCTTTGCGTGATCTAAATGACGGAATACAATCGGGCCATTGGGCGTGTTGTAACAACGAACGCCTTCAAATACAGACGTGCCGTAGTGCATCGCGTGAGTCAGTACGTGAACGTTCGCATCTGCCCAAGGAACCATTTCACCATTAAACCAAATGTAATCTGCTGTTTTTGCTGCCATGTCTGTATTCCTTAAGCACCGAGCTTTTGTTGTAAGTTATTATTTGGAAGTTCATTACCGTGTAGTAACGTAACGGTGACGCTTTTTATATCCCATAACTTTTCGATTTGGTTGGTCAAAAACGTAATAGGGCGATCACTGTCTACGATGATCTCTACACTGGCTACGTGGCTTTCATGATTTTGTGTTGCCGCCACTTGCTTGATGATGAAACCACGGTGTCTTACTACGCGTAAAACACGCTCTAGCAGTACCGGTTTATCATCTGCTTTAATATCTAATAAGTATCTTTCCATTAGGTATTCTCCAACATGTCTTGGTTAGCAGCACCCGGTGGAACCAGTGGCCATACATTTTCTTCTTCTGAGATTAGAACATGCAGCAAGTAAGCGGTGTCACTTTCAAGCATTTCTTTTAGAGCGGGCTCAACTTCTTCTTTTTTGGTGATGGTTTTACCCGGAATACCAAATGCGCTGGCCAGCACGACAAAATCGGGGTTGTCATCAAGAATGGTTTCACTGTGGCGACCATCAAAAAACAGGGATTGCCATTGTCTTACCATACCCAAGCGTTGATTGTTGATAAGCACCATTTTAAGAGCAACTTGCTTGCGCTTTAGCGTACCGAGTTCTTGTACATTCATCATGAATGAGCCATCACCTGAGATCAGAATCGATTGATCATCAGGGCGAGCGATTTTAGCGCCCATTGCCGCAGGTAAACCAAAACCCATGGTGCCTAGGCCTGCTGAGGTGATGAAGTTTTGTGGTTCGCGAGGTTGAATGTGCTGCGCTGCCCACATTTGATGTTGTCCAACATCAGTTGAAACAATGGCGTTGTCATCCATCATGTCAGAAAGTTGTTTTAGCATTAATGGCGCGTAGATGAGATCGCCGGGATGGTTGTAATTCCACTTGTTTTCACGGCGTAGTAATTCTGATTCCGTTAACCAAGAGTCGATTTCATGCTCTAACGTGAGTTGAGGCAAGATCACATTGATATCACCTTGAATTGGTGCATGAGCATGGCGAAGTTTATTAAACTCAGCCGCATCAATATCGATGTGAATGACTTTAGCGTGTGGGGCAAACGTATCCAGTTTACCAGTGACTCGATCATCAAAGCGCGCACCAACAACGATCAAAAGATCAGATTGTTGAACCACTAGGTTCGCGGCTTTAGTACCGTGCATACCTAACATGCCAAGGTAGTGAGGGTCGTGTCTTTCTATGCTGCCAAGACCTTTTAGGGTACTGACCGATGGCATTGGGTTTTGCTTTAAGAATGCACGAACCGATTCGGTCGCTTTGGCTATTTGAATACCACCACCCACGTACAAAACGGGCTTTTGACTCTGTGCCAGTAGGTGCTGAGCCAGTTCAACATTTTCTACGGTCGCTACAGGGATCGCTGGTGGCTCAAAATAGGGCAGTTCTGAAACAGGAGAAGCAGCCAATTGCACATCTTTAGCGATATCAACCAGAACAGGGCCTGGGCGGCCAGTTTTTGCTACTTCAAATGCTTCTGCAAGGGTTGCTGCAAGCTCTTCAATGTCGGTAACAAGGTAGCTGTGTTTGGTACAAGATAAAGACATACCAATGACATCCATTTCTTGGAACGCATCAGTACCTATGTGTGTGCTCGCGACTTGACCTGTAATCGCAACAAGAGGAACGGAATCTAAGAAAGCGTCAGCAAGGCCGGTAACGAGGTTGGTAGCTCCTGGACCAGACGTGGCGAGACAAACTGCCACATCCTGAGTTGAACGAGCCATGCCAATGGCCGCCATCGCCGCTCCTTGTTCGTGTCGGCAGAGCACATGCTCAACACCGCCATCGTATAGGGCGTCGTATATTGGCATGATGGCCCCACCTGGGTAGCCAAAAACCGTCTTGATTCCTTGTTGTCGTAGTGCTGCAACTACGAGTCCTGCACCTGTCATTGCTGCTCTCCTTGCGATCGTACCGTAAAACAGTACTTATTTCTTGCTCGACTCTTGCACATCGTGTGCTCCATTTCTTCCTGTATTAACCAAGTTTCTGGTTAGTGCTAATTTAAAACTTATAAAAAAACCCCCGTACCTTTCAGTGCGGGGGTTTTAAGCATTCTGTGGTTTACCTTCTGCCCACATGCCCCCGCTCGGAGTCAATAATGACCACGATAATCAGGGTAATGAGTACGTTAATGCGAGCGGTAAAATTCATTTATATTATTTATTCTTTTAGTTCGAAATTGTTTGCACTACTAGTGGTATCACAGTCATTGCTTACATGACAAGCAAAAACTAGGACTTTTTTCACATTTAATCAGCATTCAAAAAGGATATATAACAATTATGAGATGAAAGTTATGTACTTATAACGTTATCAATAAGAATGTTATTACAAGGAAGTGAAATGGGATTGGCAATTATTAATAGCCGAGCATGCATTGGTGTTGAAGCGCCAGAAGTGACGGTAGAAGTTCATATTAGCAACGGGATGCCAGGTTTCTGCTTGGTCGGGTTACCTGAGACAACGGTGAAAGAGTCAAGAGATAGGGTGCGCAGCGCGATTGTTAATTCTGGATTTGAGATGCCCGCCAAGCGGATCACTGTCAACCTCGCCCCAGCGGATTTACCTAAAGAAGGGGGGCGGTTTGATTTACCCATCGCATTAGGGATCTTAGCCGCCTCAGATCAAATAGCCGTCACTAAGCTCGGTACCTATGAATTTGTTGGTGAGCTAGCCCTTTCTGGTGAATTACGGCCGGTAAAAGGCGTCTTGCCTGCCGCATTGGCCGCCAATAGTAAAAATCGGTGCTTAGTGGTGCCGGATGAAAACGGCGATCAAGCCGCGTTAGTGGGTGAGAAAAGGCACAAGTCATCAGCGCATTTGTTGGATGTATGCACCGACTTATCGGGCCAAAAGGTCATGTCTCTTTTCCAAACCACCAGTTATCAGCCACCAGAAGCACCGGAACGTTGCTTGCGAGATATTATTGGTCAACAGCAAGGTAAGCGTGCGCTAGAAATAGCCGCTGCTGGTAGTCATAACGTGCTTTTTTTAGGTCCTCCAGGTACCGGGAAAACTATGCTGGCTTCAAGGTTGTGCGATTTATTGCCCGAGATGGATGAAACCGAAGCCATGGAAACGGCCGCCGTGGCGTCACTAACGCAACAAGAAATTAATCAGCACAATTGGAAACAACGTCCGTTTCGCTCTCCTCACCACTCGAGTTCAATGGCGGCATTGGTGGGAGGTGGGTCGATGCCAAGACCCGGAGAAATATCTTTGGCTCATAATGGCTTGTTGTTCTTGGATGAAATGCCAGAGTTTGAGCGAAAGGTGCTGGATTCATTGCGTGAGCCGTTGGAATCTGGCGAAATCATTATTTCCAGAGCGGCGGGTAAAACACGATTTCCTGCTCGATTCCAATTGGTAGGCGCGCTTAACCCTAGCCCTACCGGGTATTACGAAGGTAATCAATCCCGTACCAATCCTCAAATCATCTTGCGTTATTTGAATCGCCTTTCTGGGCCGCTACTTGATCGATTTGATATGTCTTTGGAGATCCCGCTTTTACCTAAGGGCACCTTGGCGCAAGGAGGTGATAGGGGGGAAGCAACATCCATCGTAAAAAAACGAGTCGTGACAGCCAGAGAAACCATGTTGTCTCGCGGCGGTAAAGTGAATGCGTTATTAGGGACGAGAGAACTCGATAAGCATTGTGGACTAGAAAAAGCCGATGCTGAGTTTTTGGAGAATGCACTGCACAGACTTGGCCTATCGATAAGGGCATATCATCGAATAATCAAAGTCGCACGCACGATTGCAGATTTAGACGGTCAGGCACAAATAACAAGGCCTCACTTAGCGGAGGCCTTAGGGTATAGAGCAATGGATCGGTTATTGAAACAGCTTACCGCGCAAGCGGTTTAGAATTTCCAGTTAACACCGACAGAGGTGACTAAGCCAGTTTCATCATAGAACTCAATGTTTGAATCAGAGGTGTTGTAACCTGCAAAAGCAACTAACGATAGGCTGTCTATATCGAAAAAGTCGGTGTATTCATAAGCGATGAAGCTTTTTATCTTGGCGTCGGAACGTGTTTTGGAAAACACAGAATGCTGCTCGTTGTATTCATGCTTCATGTAGCCAAGCGTTGCAGCAAATTGATGCTGACCAAAGATCATTATGCTGGTTAACTCACCGCCTAGTGCTGAGTTACTCATGGCATTACCGTCGGCTTTGCTGTCTATGTATTTAATGGCTGGAAACAGTAAAAAGGTGCGAGACAGTGGCAGCATCATATCAAACTTAGCGTAGTAAACTTGGCGATCTCGCTCGAGTTGAGATTGCTCTGATACGCTGTATTCCGAGCCTGATTGCTCATCGCTCACTTTGCTGTCACCGTATGCTACATCTAAGTTAAATAGCGAACCGGCTATATTTTTAAACTGCATACGATAAGCGGTGCCTTTTTCTTCTGTTTCTTTGCGAGCCCCCGTCAGTTGATACGGGTCTTGCCATACTTTGCTTGCCAGTACCGTCGGAAGTACAGAAACACTCCATTTTGTACCACCAGAGAATCTGTATTGATAACCGGCTTCTAGCGCAACAGTACCGACGGCAATGTCGGCTCTAGAGGTACCAGCAAAAAGTTGATGGTTATCGAAGGTGTATTTGATGTTGCCGAGTGGAAATACACCAAAGCTGCTGGTTGTCGGCGTTTCATTTTCTACTCGTTGTGCTTCTGCGCTGGTGTTTAGATTCGATTTACTTTGAAAAAACGCAGTATTTAATGCAATTTCACCACTGAATCCTTGGGGGGCTTCTGATCTCGCAACACTAGGAGCAGCAACGGCTGTTGCCGTTAGTAGAAGGGCAATTTGTGTCTTTTTCATCGTAATCCATTACAGTTGGTTGCCAAGTATTGATCCAGTATATGGTTTTTGGCGTGATAATCGACCATTTTGCGAGCTCTTTTGTCTAATAAATCAGTCAATTAATTAATTGGATTACAAATTCATACAGTAAATGTACAATTCTACACCGTTCAATTCACTAATTCGGGCTTTGCGTTTTTCTGTTATGTTTGCTTATCTTATTCTTATAGTTAATCTTTTTCTTGGTACGTTAAATAATATTCTGTGCTCAACTGTGATTGTCATCTTGGCTTTAGTTAAAGTTTTGCTGCCGACTCAAGGCTCGAAACGTTTTATCACTCGGGTAGCCAACACGGTTATGCGCTTTTGGTCGGGCATTAATGGCTTAATTATTAATGGCCTAAACCCTGTTGAATGGCATGTCATCGGTGGTGAGGACCTTAGAAAAGATCAATGGTACTTGTTGATTTGTAATCACATGAGTTGGACCGATATCTTAGTGCTATGCACCGTATTTAAAGACAAAATACCGATGCCCAAGTTCTTTCTTAAGCAAGCTTTGTTATACGTACCATTTATCGGTATGGCTTGTTGGGCGTTAGACATGCCATTTATGCGCCGTCACTCTAGAGAGTATTTGATACGTCATCCTGAAAAACGAGGCCAAGACTTAGAGACGACACGCCAGTCATGTGAAAAGTTTCAACACATTCCGACTACGGTCGTGAACTACGTGGAAGGAACGCGCTTTACGGCGGAAAAACATCAGAAGTCGGCACAACAATACGATCATCTATTAGCACCTAAGTCGGGAGGTATTGCGTATACGCTGGCTGCAATGGGCGAACAGTTTGATAGCATCATAGATGTGACCATCGCCTACCCGGACAATAGAGAGCAGCCTTTTAAAGACCTGTTATTAGGACGCTTGAAGCGAATTGAAGTTCACATTCGTACCATTCCAATGAGTGAGCAACATACTGGTGACTACTTTAACGATAAGCCGTATAAGCGCAGTTTTCAGTTGTGGCTTAATAATTTGTGGCAAGAAAAAGACGATTTGTTGAAATCAATTTATAAGCGTAACTAAAGTAAAAAAAGGAGCTAATTGCTCCCTTTTAGGTTTGTTTGGATTATTTCTTTAGCAAGAAGTTCACCAATTCAAAGTACTGCTCGACAGACTCTAAAGATTCGGTTTTTACTAAATACTTGTTGTTGACGATAAGAGCAGGAACCCCTCTTAAACCGCTGTTTTCAAATTGTTTATCGAATCGACGTACCATTGAGTCGACGGCAAAGCCATTGAATGCAGAATCGAAAGCTTTCGCGTCAACACCATGATCTAAGAAAATTTGACGCAGTTCGGCGTCATCTTTTGGTGCTTTGCGCATGTTATGAATGCGATCAAATAAAATTGGCGTCATTTTATCTTCGATTTTTAGTACGATCGACGTCGCGTAAGCTTTACTCATCGACATGCCCATCGGGCCACCCATGAAAGAAACGTGTACTTTTTGTAGCTTGGCGTTATCTGGGAGTTGACGCTTAAGTTCTTGAATCATTGGCTCAAATGAATGGCAATGCGGGCAGTAGAATGAAAACAACTCAGTGACTAGCGGTGATGATGAAGCCGTCACATCCAGCACTTTATAGTGCTCATCTTGATTAAACTGTGCAGCGTAGGCAGAAACACTTAATAGCAGGGTTACTGCTAGGGCAATAATTTTTTTCATGTTGTATTTTTTCTCCATTAGATCCGTATGAGCTGTATTTGATTACCACTGAGGCATTAAAGAAAGCGGTGCATCTTGCAGTGCCGCCATTTGCTCTTTGAATGCAAGCACCTGACCTTCCCAATACCTAGGGTCGTTAAACCACGGAAAAGCGATTGGAAATGCAGGGTCATCCCAGCGCTTAGTCAACCACGCCATATAATGTACCATTCGTAAGCCGCGTAGTGGTTCTATAAGTGCCAGTTCCGCTGGGTTGAAATCACAAAAATCGCTATAGCCTTCAAGGATAGTATCTAATTGCGCGAGTTTATCGGCACGATCACCGTTTAATAACATCCATAAATCTTGGATTGCAGGCCCATTCCTCGCGTCATCGAGATCGACAAACATTGGGCCATCGCGCCATAGGATGTTGCCTGGGTGGCAGTCACCGTGAAGGCGGATAATCTTCGAATTATCGGTCCATTGAGCCTCAATCATTTTTATTAGCGTATCTAAATCACCAAAGAAGCTGTTTTCTAGATGCGATGGAATCACATTTGATTGTACCAGTAGCTCTCGAGGGTTGCGCAGATACTCATCCAAGCCCATCGTTGGTCTGTGAGTAAAAAGTTGACGTTCACCAACCTTGTGAATACGGCCTAAAAAGCGACCAGCGCCTTCTAGTTGGTCAAAGTTATCAACTTCAAATTGACGCCCACCAACACTTTCAAATAAAGAAAATAGGTAACCTTGATACTGATGAATGGTTTGCCCATTGATGTGAATAGGTGGCGCGACCGGGATCTCTTGTTCGACCATTTCAAGCGTAAAATCGTGCTCTTCTTGAATTTGCTCTAAGCTCCAGCGCATTGGGCGGTAAAACTTGACCACGTAGCGTTTTTTGTCTTCGTCACTAAACTGATAAACGCGGTTTTCGTAGCTGTTAAGAGCCAGTAAGCCCGATTCAGCGCGAATGCCGATGCTTTCTAAGGCATACCACATAAAGTCGGGAGTCAGGGCATTAAAGTTAAAAGCATTTTCGGACATAGAATAAAAAAGGCTCATTGCTGAGCCCTTTCCTTATTAATGATATGAGGTTTATAGCTTTTTAATAAAGCGGCTTTCCACTTGAATGGAAAAATCGTCACTGTCGGTGAGTATAAACTGAATCGTTGAAATAGGAGAGCTGAGATTATCAGAGTCTACTCCTAACGATATTGGTAAGTTAAAGACTTCACCTGGCTGTACGTGTACCGCTTGAGCACCATACCATTTTGCATCGGTTAACCCAGACACATCCAATTGATATTCTTGTGTCTGTTGGGTCTTGTTGATCACTTTTAAGGTGTAAGTGTTCTCAATCAGCCCCTCATTGTTGGTTTTGAACAGTTGATTTCGGTCTCGAAGGACACTCAAACCGGCTGGATCAACACTGATAACTTGGAACACAAATAGGCCTAGCATGGCAAGGAGTACGACTCCGTAGCCAATGAGTTTTGGCCTGACTACTTTGGTGTGATTTCCGGCCAAGCGGTGTTCCGTGGTGTAACTGATTAAACGAGTCGGGTAACCCATGCGCTCCATGGTTTTGTCACAAGCATCAATACAGGCACCGCAGTTAATGCACTCATATTGTAGTCCATCGCGGATATCGATACCCGTTGGGCACACTTGAACACACAGGTCGCAATCGATGCAGTCACCAAGGCCTTTCTCTTTCGGGTCAGCTTTGCGTGAGCGTGGACCGCGTGTTTCGCCGCGGTTATTGTCATAACCCACGATATACGTGTCTTTGTCGAACATCGCTGACTGAAAGCGAGCATAAGGACACATGTGTAAACATACGATAGAACGCATCCATCCGGCATTTGCGTAGGTACAGCCAGCAAAAAACAGCACCCAAAACGCGGGCCAAAAGCTAGTGTTAAAGGTGACAAAATCCACCACCAGATCGGTTACCGGTACAAAATATCCAACGAAAGTTAATCCAGTAGCAATGGATATCGCCCACCAAGCGAGGTGCTTTAAGGTTTTTCTTACTGCAAGCTTTGCTGTGAGCTTACTTGCATCTTGTTTACGCCGTTTATTGGCTGAACCTTCTAGCTTTTCTTCAAACCACACGAACATAAATGTCCATACCGTTTGAGGACATAAAAAACCACACCAAACTCGCCCTAAAAAGGTGGTAAGAAAAAATAGGCCAAATGCTGCGATCATAAATAGCAAAGCAAGCAGGGTGAGGTCTTGTGGGTAGAGTGTGGTACCGAAAAAGCTAAACTGTTGTTGGCCAATATCTAGCAAAATGGCTTGTCTTTCACCGTATGGAATCCAAGGCACAATCGCAAACATGAGTAGCAAAAACCAACCACCGTAACGGCGTAGTTTTTGGTATGCCCCTTTACTTTCTCGGATATAAATTTGATTACTTGGGTTGAATCTGTCCTTTTTCCCTTTGTGTGTTTTCGGGTTAAAGGTTTTTGGAGTCACATCTTTGATATCGATTTTGTCCTGACTCATACAAAACGGTCCTTATTAAGCTAAGCGAGAAGGTACATTGCCTTCTGGTTATTTATTCCGACATTACTTTCTGCCTGACACGGCAATAGGAGAGTATAACGCTGCCATTAAATAAATTTCTTTAGCGCTATCAAGATTTAGCAAAAATGTTAGTAATCATGAGGAAAGCGTGGTGATTAAGTATCTAGAACTGTTGCATTAATGAGAATAAGCAACAAAGCGGTGAGAGGCACCGCTTTTTAGAACGAACATTTTGTTATTCGATGATACCGCGAGCTCTTAAAATAGCGGTCTTAAAATCATCTTCCTGGTCTTTGGCAAGGCCTGGGATCATTTCTTCTTTCTGACTATTGCGCATTTTCAGGTGATAAATGAGTACATCGTCAGTCAGATCTTCGAGTTTTCCCTCGTAGCCAGCTTCTTTAGCGAGCGTTACGATGAATTTCAGTAAGTTCATGTCTGAATCTTTTTGCCACTCAGGGTGGATCAGTTCAATTAATTCATTTACGCGATGACACTTCATTTTCTTTCTCCATGGGCATGGTTGCCAATTAGGTGCTTACAAAGCGGTTTGATGGTCTGGCAATGTGAGCTTTGGCTATTTGTAAATTTATTCTTATTGATAACTTCATATCGTCAGGCTTGAGCGACCCTAGTATGAGTGGGGATAAATTAGCAGATCAATAGAAAAGAAAAAAGCGCAGTATTAAAGACCGCGCTTTTTTATTATGCCGCTTGAGTGACTTTGTCTTGCGTTGGACTGGTTAGAGCCGTTTGCTTAACTAAGTTTACTTGTGGCGTTGCTTTAGCTGCTACTGGTGCAGCAACAAAGCTGCTACGACGGCGTGACGCACTACAATGAGTGTGCGAAAACCTGACGGAAGTTGGGCGCATTAGTTTACCTAACAGTCAGGCATATCCTTTGCCAAATTAATGGCCTAATTATCGCGTGAGATAAATCTCTTCTGGCACGTGCCAATCCAAACCATAATTAGGTGTTTAGATATGAAATCATACCCACTAAATAGACTAGCACTTTCAATTAAATTGGGCGACCGTTTACACTAATAATTTGCTGGTTTTTTGAACATTATATTAATAGCGAACGGGAATGGATTGAACTTGCTTGTTCAACATGCTTAATATGAGGGAGGAAAATAGCTGATCACTGCGTTCTTTATCTCGGTAGTGAATTTATGGTGTCAAAACAGGAGTCTTAAATGTCTTTTTTTAAGAAAACATTAGCCAGCTTTGGAATTGGCAGTGCCAAGGTCGATTCAGTCTTACAGCAGGAATTCTTAGTCCCTGGTGGGAAAATTAACATAAAAATTCACGTCTATGGCGGCTCAACTGACCAAGCTATCGATAACATTGACCTAAAACTATGCAGTCAATATGTGGAAGAGGTCATCGACACTTCGGGCAATGATGAACGCCAACATCGAACAAAAAGAGTAAAAGTGAAATATGCGTTGGCAAGTTGGACTTTACCTTATGCGTTTACTATTGAGTCAGGTAAAGAACGAGAATTTGATGTCGAGCTAGATGTACCTTTAAACACGCCAGTAACCATTGGTGATGCCAAAGTGTGGCTTGAAACTGGCTTGGATATTTCTATGGCGGTAGATCCAAGTGATAAAGACGTGTTGACCGTCAGGCCAGAACCTATGCTAGACGGAATTTTTACCGCTTTAGAAGATCAGGGGCTGCGTATTCGCCAAGTAGAATGTGAAGCGGCAAAAGGGTTCGAATTGCCATTTGTACAAGAATTTGAGTTTGTGCCGACTACTGGGCCTTTCCATGGTCGCTGGCGCGAGTTGGAGATCATTGCTTACCGAGACGAAGATAAACTATCGCTCTGGTTTGAAATAGACAGACAAAAGAAAGGGCTAGGAGGCTTAGTTGCGAGCTTGTTGGGTACCAGTGAATTGAAGAGACAACTGGAACTTCCTGTCGATCTCAGTGGTGAAGAAGCAGGAAAGCAAGTGCTCGAGTTTCTTGATTCGACCAGTGGTTAACTGCGCATGTTGAGTGTGGATGTCTGTTAATAATTTCAGCTTACATGTGTACTCTGAATGTGTCATACTGCCGAATGTTGAGTTCTAACTCTAGTTTTTAAGGCGTTTATGACCGAGCTATCCATTAATGATTACAGTAAAAAAGAAGAGCTAGCCAATACGATTACCCATGGGGTGGGGCTGTTGGCCAGTGTGATTGGCTTAGTCCTTATGTTGGTTAAGTCTTTCAGTTACCAAGCCGATATGCTGACGTTTTTTAGCATGACGGCTTACGGTAGCAGCATGATTTTACTGTATCTTGCATCGACGCTTTACCATGCCAACACTAAACCATCAGCACAACGATGGCTAAAAACGTTTGATCACTGTGCTATCTATTTATTGATAGCCGGCAGTTATACGCCATTCTTACTTGTTGGGCTGCGCACGCCTCTGGCGATTGGCTTAATGGGCGTTATTTGGTTGATAGCCTTAGTGGGGATCATTGGCAAAGTGGTGTTCATTTATCGTTTCGAACGTTTGTCGCTCTACAGCTACCTGAGTATGGGCTGGCTGTCGCTAGTGGTTATTTATCAACTGGCGATTACCATTGATATCGGTGGGCTGGTATTGCTCGCTTTAGGTGGCGTGGTGTATTCGCTAGGCGTGATTTTTTACGCTAATGATCGCATTCCATACAACCACGCCATATGGCATGGCTTTGTATTAGCGGGCAGCGCGTGTCATTTTTTTGCTATTTATTTGTTTGTCACACCGATTTAACGACGCCAAAAGGCTGGAAAGAAAAGTACCAGAATGGTCAGTATTTCCAGTCTTCCCATCAACATGCCTACACTTAATACCCATTTAGCGCTGTCTGGTAAAGAAGCAAAATTACCTGTCGGGCCTATCACGTTACCCATTCCAGGCCCCACATTCGCAACCGCAGTTACTGCACCTGATATCGCAGTTACAGAGTCAAGACCCAGTCCGCTGAGAATGGCGGCAATGATGATGATGGTAATAAAAAAGGTTAAGCCAAAAGCGACCAGAGAACGGACGATGTCGTCATTCACTTGGCGCTGGTTGTACTTTTGAACAAACACACCTGATGGGTGGATTAGCCTCAGCATTTGTTTGTTTAACAAGGTTAATGCGATTTGAAAGCGGAACACTTTTATGCCGCCAGAAGTTGAGCCAGAACACGCCCCTGCCATCATGATAAAGGCAAAAATAACCGTCGGCAGTGCGCCCCAAGCTGAAAAGTCTTCTAAGCCAAAACCGGTGGTAGTGATCACCGAAACGATGTTAAACATAGCGACACGTACCGCATCGATAAAGTGGTAATGGTTATGGTAAGTCAGCCATAACGCCACAATTAAGGTGGTGGTGACAACCAAATAGAAGAAGCCACGAACTTGTGCATCACGCCATAAAGCCTTTGGGGTGCGCTTTTTAAGGGCGACAACAAACAGCAAGAATGGCAGACCACCAAGGAACATAAATAGCGTCCCTACCCATTGAGAGCCGTGAGAGAAGTGGTTCATCGACCCGTCAGATGTAGAATATCCACCTGTAGATAATGTGGTAAAAGCATGATTGACGGCATCAAATAAGTTCATGCCAGTGACTAAATAGCCAATAATGCACAGTGCCGTTAGTGTCAGATAAACGTACACAATGTTTATTGCCACGTTTTTCATTCTAGGAGAGCTTTTATCGGACCAATCAGAAGACTCAGTTTGGAATAGTCGCATCCCCCCAACATTTAGCATGGGTAATATCGCCACGCCCATTACGATAAACCCGATCCCGCCGAGCCATTGTAAAATTGAACGCCAGAGTAAAATGCTTGGTGCCATCGAGTCTAGGCCGCTGAGTACGGTAGAACCGGTTGTCGTTATTCCTGACATTGTTTCAAAGTAAGCATCGGTAAAGCTAATATGGTTGATGAAAACAAACGGTAGGGCGGCAAACGCACTGGCTATTGTCCAGACCAACGAGGTAATGAGAAACATATCTCGCACACCTAGCCGAAATGTTGCGGTTCGGCCAATGGTTAAACAGGCAAAAGCGGCCACATGCAAGATGATCAGTGACTTACCAAATTCTAAAAACCCACCTGTACCCGTGATAAATGCAACGATGGTAGGCACGTACATAAACAGCGCTAACTTTGATAGCACAAGTCCAATAACGAATAAAATAGGGCGTAGGTTAACCATAACGATTGTTCACCAGCAGGCTTGTTGGTAGTAATCCTAACGCAGGATTACCACCCCAAAGCATAGCTCGATTATAGGAAGAAAGGACTCGGTTGGAATAGACGTTCAACATCGGGTACGTATTTTTTATCGACTAAGAACATCACAACGTGATCGTCTTGTTCAATAACGGTTCTGTCGTGGGCAATGAGTACTTCTTCACCACGAACAATAGCACCAATGGTCGTGCCCGGAGGAAGCTTAATGTCGCCAACGGCCCGGCCAACTACTTTAGATGTGCTTTCGTCACCGTGAGCGATGGCTTCGATGGCTTCTGCTGCGCCACGTCGTAATGACGATACGTTAACAATATCGGCTCGACGAACATGAGTCAGCAAGGCTGAAATAGTCGCTTGTTGTGGTGATATGGCGACATCGATAACGCCACCTTGAACCAAATCAACGTAGGCACCACGTTGGATCAGCACCATTACTTTTTTAGCGCCCATGCGTTTTGCTAGCATGGCAGACATGATGTTGGTTTCATCTTCATTGGTGAGAGCGATGAACACATCAACTTGGTCGATATTTTCTTCTAGTAGCAGTTCCTGGTCAGCGGCGTCGCCACAAAATACGATGGTGTTTTCTAATTCTTCTGATAATTGCTCGGCACGATGAGTGCTGCGCTCAATCAGTTTCACGCTGTATTGTTGTTCAAGTCTTTTCGCAAGGCTAGCTCCGATATTACCACCACCAACAATCATGATGCGGCGGTATGGTTTCTCTAGTCTTTGCAGTTCACTCATTACTGAGCGAATATGATTACTGGCCGCAACAAAGAATACTTCATCGTCGGCTTCAATGATGGTTGTGCCTTGAGGCCTGATAGGGCGACCTTGACGGAAGATTGCTGCCACGCGAGTATCAATGTGCGGCATGTGTTCACGCAACGCGGATAACGCATTACCCACTAACGGGCCGCCGTAATAGGCTTTTACCGCCACTAAGCTGACTTTTCGTTCAGCAAAACTGACCACTTGCAGAGCTCCAGGGTATTGGATTAAGCGCTCAATGTAGCTTGTTACTAATTCTTCTGGTGCAATTAGGTGATCAACTGGAATCGCACCAGATTGAAATAACGCGTCTTTTTGAGCCAGGTATTGCGGTGAACGAATTCGAGCAATACGGTTTGGTGTGTTAAACAGGGTAAACGCTACTTGGCAAGCCGCCATGTTGGTTTCATCCGCATTGGTTACGGCAACCAGCATATCCGCATCTTGAGCGCCGGCTTCTTGCAGAGTGTCGGGGTGACTGGCATAACCATTCACCACACGAAGGTCATACTTATCTTGTAGTTCTCTTAGGCGATCGCCATCACGGTCAACAACCGTAATATCGTTGTTTTCACCCACCAAGTTTTCTGCCAGTGTGCCGCCGACTTGCCCAGCACCAAGTATGATGATTTTCATCGTTCACCTATGTTATCTCAATCAGAGCGAGCTTATGCTCGCTCTGTAGTCTTAGTTGTACTTCGTGTTTTGGTTAGCTGTCTGTACGCTTGGTTAGAACGGCGTAGTAGAAACCATCCATATCTTCATCGCCAGGTAGAATCTGGTAGCCTGGGTTTTTTGGATCAGAGCCTTCTAGTTGTGCATCTTCAGTACGCTTTAGGAATGCGATGACTTGATCGCGGTTTTCCTGTGGTGTTACTGAGCAGGTTGCATACACCATGGTGCCACCTGGCTTCAGCTGACGCCACATGGCATCAAAGATTTCACTTTGTAATTCAGCCAATGCTTCAATATCGGTCGCGCGACGTAGCCATTTGATGTCTGGGTGACGACGTATTACGCCAGTTGCTGAACATGGAGCATCAAGTAAAATTCGGTCAAACTGACCACCAGTCCACCACTCTTCAGGGTAGCGAGCGTCACCGCAAATCACGTCGGCTTTTAGTTGCAAGCGATCTAGGTTGTCGTATACACGGTCTAAACGGTTCACATCACAATCAATCGCCACCACTTCAGTGTCGTTAGTGTGTTCTAGAATGTGTGCGGTTTTACCACCAGGTGCGGCACAACAATCTAAGATCAGGTCGCCATTTTGTGGTGCTAAGAAGTCTACCGACAGTTGAGCCGCGGCGTCCTGAACAGATACCCAGCCTTTATCAAAGCCCGGTAGCGTCATCACATCACAAGGCGCGGCCAATTTTATGGCGTCTTGGGCTTTCGAGTGCGCAATGCATTCAATGTTTTCGTTTTTAAGCAGTTCCATGTACTCGTCACGAGTATGGTGCTGGCGGTTCACACGTAGCCACATCGGGGCTTTCTGGTTGTTGGCTTCTACAATGCTTTCCCATTTGTCTGGGTAGGCCGCTTGAAGTGATTTCATGATCCAACCAGGGTGGCCATATTTGCCTGCACTGTGGCTAACAGAAATTTCGTCTAACTGTTCTTGATTGCGTTGATAATTACGCAGTACCGCGTTAATTAGGTTTTTTAAGCGAGGACCACGTAGGGTTTCCGTTGCTTCAACCGTTTCCCCCACCGCCGCGTGTGCTGGGATTCGCATGAAGCTAAGTTGATAAATACCCACCAAGATTAGGTGATGGAATACGCGCTGCTTACCTTTTAATGGCGTGTCCATTAATTCATTGACAATGGACTCTAAGCGAGGTAAATAACGCAGAGCACCGTAACAGATCTCTTGAAGCAACGCATGATCGCGTGGCTTGATGGTTTTCTGCGCCGCTGGAAGAGCGTGAGAAAGAGAGTGGCCTTTGTCTACCACTTGGAAAAGTACGTTTGCTGCTGCTGCGCGAACATTCATGATCAAAACCTAAAATAAATCTAATTGAGATAGGCCAGTAAACGCTGGCCTAAATGATAATGGTAATTTATGGAGCAGGTTTAGCCTAATTGGCTGCCCACTTCAAACCAAGCTGCACGGGAGTTTAAAATATCCTGTACTGACATGGCTTTCTTGCCCGGAACTTGTAATTGTTCTAGCACTAATACGTCTTTGCCTGTTGCAATATAAATACCGGTTTTATCCGCTTGGATAATCGTTCCCGGCGCTTTGTCTTGGCTTGTTGCTATCACACGGGTTTGCCACACCTTAATGGTGTTTTCAGCTACACTGAAATGACTCATTGGCCAAGGATTAAAAGCTCGAACGCAACGCTCAATGAAGGCTGCATCTTGTGTCCAATCGATTTTTGCTTCTTCTTTACTTAGCTTTTTGGCGTAATTTGCCAGTGCATCGTCTTGCTTGGTCGCAACGGCTTTACCTGTAGCAATATCAGCAACGCAATCAATCAAAGCTTGCGGGCCAAGATCGGCTAGCTTGTCATACATACTTGCACTGGTATCCGTTGCTTCAATTGGCAAGGTCGCAATTTTGAGCATATCACCAGTATCAAGACCAATGTCCATCTGCATAATGGTTACGCCAGTCTCGGCATCACCCGCCCAAATAGAACGTTGGATAGGAGCTGCACCACGCCAGCGAGGCAAGATAGAGCCATGCACATTGATACAACCTAAACGAGGGGTATCGAGTACGGCTTGTGGCAGTAATAGGCCGTACGCCACAACAATCATTAAGTCGGCATTAAGGTCAGCGAGTTGTTGCTTGGCTTCATCCGATTTAAAGTTTTCAGGTTGGAATACCGGAATATTACTTTCAAGTGCGATATTTTTAACTGGGCTCGCGGTCAGCTTTTTGCCACGACCTGCAGGGCGATCTGGCTGGGTGTAAACACCGATGATTTCGTGCTCCGAAGACAACAACGCCGCCAAATGACGGGCGGCGAAGTCCGGAGTACCTGCAAAGACAATTCTTAATGACTGGCTCAAGGTAACCTCGTTTCTATTTGTTTTTAGCGTTGCTGCGTTGAATTTTTTCTAGCTTATCTTTAATGCGCTTACGTTTTAGAGGCGAAAGGTAATCGACAAATAGTTTGCCTTCTAAATGGTCAAGCTCATGTTGAACACATATTGCTAGTAATTCGTTGGCTTCAAAGCTGAATTCTTTACCATCACGATCAAGTGCCGTAACAGTGACTTCGGCAGCACGCTCTACCAATGCACGAGCACCGGGAACAGACAAGCAACCTTCTTCAATACCATCTTCACCGCGTTTTTCAGTGATTTCAGGGTTGATAAGCACCATTGGTTCATCGCGTGTCTCAGACACATCAATCACCACGATGCGTTGGTGGATATCGACTTGAGTTGCCGCAAGGCCGATGCCTTCTTCGTCGTACATGGTTTCAATCATGTCATCGACGATTTTTTGGGTCTCTGATGTTACTTCCTGCACGGGCTTGGCCACGGTGCGTAAGCGGTCATCTGGGAAAGTTAGTACTTGTAATACAGACATATACACTCGAAATATTGAACTGTGCCGAAACAGCTAAAACCTAGTTGGGTCAATTCTAGACATTTTATGACCTAAATGACAGCATCCAAAGCAAAGATTCACAATGGAGTAGTGGTATGAAAGGGAGATTTTTAAAGGCAGCTCTGGTTATTTGTACTGCTGTTTCATGCTTTTCTGTCAGTAGAGTTGCAGTAGCGGCAAACATAGAATTAAAAACAAATGCGCCGACGGCTTATGAAGTGATCAAAGGCGATACCCTATGGGATATTTCAGCACTTTATTTGGATAGCCCATGGTTGTGGCCAAAGCTTTGGCGCGCAAACCCAGCGATTAATAATCCTCACCTTATTTATCCTGGAGACAAACTGACGCTGATTTGGCGTGATGGGCAACCAACTCTTGAATTAAAGCCTGCCCACACAGTAGATGGAACAGAGTCAGCCAATCAAGCCTTATCGGCTTTGGCAAAGCCATTACTAACGCCGTATTTACAGAAAGATAGGTTGCTCTCGGTAGAGGACTTTCAAGCCGCGAATCGAGTCGTTGGCTCTGAAAGTGGTCGTCACTTTTTAACTGCGCGAGACACTATTTATATCCAAGCGAATCGCCAAGTTCGTGAGTGGGGGATTTACAAAGAAGTTGAAACACATCGCCGTAAACCTCACAACCAAAGTGCGATCTCATTGAAGTTGGTTGCACTGGCAAAAACGGTAGACCTGTCTGCAAAGGTTTCCAATGAGAGCGTGATGACAGCGCTAAAAATCGTGAAACAAACCCAAGAAGTCAAAGTGGGCGATCTCGTTTTAAGCCAAGAGCATCATACGAGTGAGCATTCTTTGTCTTTCTTCCCTTCCGCCGCCCCCGCTGAGCCTTCATCTTCTCATGGTGAACATCACCCACCAGAGGTTGTTGGCATGATGAATGGCAGTAAGTTCGCCACGGTTAATGATGTGGTGATCATCAACCGTGGTAAGCAAGACCAACTGGTTCAAGGCAGTATGTATCAAGTCGAGCATGCTATTGATGGTGTATTACTGGCAGATCAGCAAGCAAAAAAGATTATGTTGCCTGCGGTACATATTGGGCAACTCATGGTTATACGTACTTATGATCACTTTAGTTTGGCGATGGTGACCGAAAGTAAAGAGCCGATTGATCGCAGCGCAGGTTTGGTTTCTCCGCTAAACGCGGTTGTAAGGTAAAGCATGACCGAGAAAGAGTTATCGGCTTGGCTAATTTTGAGTAGTACTCCCAGAATAGGATCCACTGCGCTAGGACGCTTATTGGCGTTTGATAGTGCCGTTAATATTATTCATTCAGATGAAGCGCGTTTAACGTCTTTTGGAATGACGGCTAAGCAAATATCTTATATTCAAAGATCCAGTCACGGCCATGTGGAAGCGTGTTTAGAGTGGCAAATGGCGGATAGCCATCATATTGTGACCTTATTAGACGACGCATACCCCAGCCTTCTCAAACAGGTTTCATCCCCGCCACCGGTTATTTTTGTAAAAGGCGATGTTGCGTCACTTTCTCAACCTCAAATAGCCATGGTAGGCAGTAGAAATGCCAGTATTGATGGGCTTCGACATGCCACTAATTTTGCCAAAGCGCTGGCCGAAAGTGGGTTGATTGTTACTAGTGGATTAGCGCTTGGCATTGACGGCCATGCCCACAATGGTGCACTACAAAGTGGCAAGACTATTGCTGTTTTGGGTTCAGGCCTAGATTGTATTTATCCTGCTCGTCATAAAAAATTAGCCTGTCGCATTATCGAACAAGGTGCACTGGTTTCCGAATTTCACCCATCGACAAAACCTCATCCGACTCATTTTCCTCGGCGTAATAGAATAATAAGTGGCTTATCGGTTGGTGTGTTTGTGGTGGAAGCCGCCCAAAGAAGTGGATCATTAATCACTGCTCGTTATGCGGCAGAACAAGGGCGGGATGTGTTCGCCTTGCCAGGATCAATTGATGCGCCAAATAGTAACGGCGGCAACGGTTTGATTAAGTCTGGTGCTTGCTTAGTTTTGACTCCTCAAGACATTATAGAAGAGGTAGAAACTCTTGTCTCATGGTCAGTATCGCAACAAACAACTATATTTACATCAGAGACCGAGCAAGAAGCATTGCCATTTCCAAAACTAATGGCTAACGTAGGACAACAAGCAACACCCGTTGATATTCTTGCACAGCGGACCCATATACCTGTGCATGAAGTCATGATGCAACTGCTCGAGTTAGAACTCTTGGGGCACGTTGTTGCAGTACCTGGTGGCTATATTCGAAAGGGGAGGGGCTAGTTATGATGGACATATTGATGTATTTGTTCGAAACCTACATCCACAGCGATGCAGAACTGATGGTTGATCAGGACGAGCTCGAAGATGAGTTGGTTCGTGCTGGTTTCCACCAAAAAGAAATTTATAAAGCGCTTAATTGGCTTGAAGAGTTAGCGGCATTGCAAGAAAGTGATGGCCAATCTGCGATTACGACGAACTCAACGACTTCGGTACGCATTTATACCGACACAGAAATGCACCGTATTGATATGAAATGCCGTGGGTTTTTACTCTTTTTAGAGCAGGTTGGTGTGCTTACAACCGAAACTCGCGAAATGGTGATTGATCGAGTGATGGGGATTGAAACAAGCGACTTTCATCTTGATGACCTCAAGTGGATTGTGTTGTTGGTCTTGTTTAATGTTCCAGGAAATGAAAACGCTTATACGCAGATGGAAGAGCTGTTGTACACAACCGAAACCGGCATCCTTCACTAGGTCAGTAGACCTTAATAATAGGCATTTTGTAATTGTCATATGAGCAATAAAATCGATCAGCAGCTTTTTTCGAATCATGAGCATGCACTAGAGCATGAGTCTTGTCCTAAATGTAGTAACGAAGAGGGCGGTGAACTGTCGTTAAAACACGGCAAACACGGCCCGTTCTTGGGGTGTAATCGATACCCCGAGTGTGACTTCATTAAACCACTGCATCAAAACGATGGTCACATCGTTAAAGAGTTGGGGATCCCTTGCCCTGAATGCAGCCATGAAATGGTGTTGCGCCAAGGTCGATATGGCATGTTTATTGGCTGTAGTGCTTATCCTGTGTGCCATCATATTGAATCAATGGATAAACCGACTGAACCGCAAGAGAAGCAGCCGCTATTTGCTTGCCCTGATTGCGGAAAGGGACACCTAGTAGAGCGAAAATCGCGCTACGGAAAAACCTTTTACGCGTGTGATAACTTCCCTAAGTGCAAGTTTGCGTTGAATCAGCCGCCGTATAAAGGTAAATGCGAGTTATGTGGCTTTCCGCTGTTGATTGAAAAAAAATTGGCCAGCGGCGATAAAATTCAATGCGCTGATAGAAAGTGTCAGCATACTCAAAGCGATCTTTCCCTCCAATAATCCCGACTAAATTTAAGTTTGGTCGAAACCTAAGCATCGTCGGAATAGTTGAGATACTGAATGCACAAGTCGTAGAAAGCTTGTGCCTGCGGTGAGATGGTTCTTTCTGCAAGCCGAAATATACCGATTTGACGCTTAAGAGGAGGATCAATCAAAGGCAGCCAGATTAAGCGAGTTTCATTCGTTGGAAAGGCTAATTTTGGTAATGTCGTTACTCCTATTCCTAGCTCCAGCACTGAAAATAATGATGTGATGTTTTCTACTGAGTAGAGGGCCTGCTTACTTAATGCTCTCGCGGGTGTTGGATCGAGTAAGGTGCAGGTTCCATTACGTATAAAGGGTTGTTCAAGTAATGTGTGCCATTCGATGCCCTCTTGCTTGGCGGCAATGGGGTTGTCTCGTAGGCAGACTACTCCGATAGGGTCGGAAATCAGCGGTGTGAAATCGATAACGCCATTATCAACTTCGGAGCAGTTTCCCAGAGCCAAATCAACCTCCCCAGACAGTAGTCTTGTTTCTACACCGGCTGCGTTATCGTCAATTAAACTCACCTCTACATTTGGGTACTTTTCACAAAAAGCACCAAGAACGCTGGGGATCAATTTAGCGGCTACAGAAGGGACACTGGCGATACGAACTCGGCCTTGTTGACCTGCTGCCGCGGCTCGTAAGTCATTATCTAGTGCTTGATAAACATTAAGAAATTGCGTGACTTTGGGTAAACAAATCTCACCAAATGGCGTTAATTTTGACGTATTGCCAGATTCAAATAGTGGCTGACCAAGTGTTTTTTCCAGTTCCTTTAAAGAGGTTGAAAGTGCCGCTTGAGAACGATTAGCTCGATTAGCCGCAGCGCGAAACCCACCTTCTTCGACTACCATCACAAAATGACTTAATTGTTGGAGCTTGATGCTCATGGGGTTATTTCCTTGTCAGCCCTTTATTCACCTTATGTTTGATAAGGTGATAAGTTTTAATTATCAAATGAACAAAATTTACCGTTAGATTTATCATATCTCAAAGCGCATTATTTAACCATATTGAAACATAGTTGTTACAAGGTTGGATAAGACGTGAATGCCCAAACAATAAAACACCCAGTTAAAACTTCTTTATTTGCTTCTAAGGCGCCACTTGAGTGGGCGATCGTAAATAACGGTACGCTTTATACTGCGCAGATACCGATTGATGAAACCGGTGCTGTTGTCGAGGGGGGGATTGAGGCGCAAACCAGACAAACGTTCAACAACTTAGTACACACATTAGAGTGTGCGGGTGAATCGTTGGACTCGGTTCTTCAAGTTCTTATTTATGTTACCGACCGTGAATATCTTAAAACAGTGAACAGTGTTTACGCTGAGTACTTTAATGCACCTTATCCTAATCGTGCGGCGATGATCGTTGCCGGTCTTGCTCGAGAAGAAATGCTGGTGGAATTTGTTGTGTATGCCGCGTCTTCTGCATCTGAGTGATGCCGTAAACGAAAGAATAGCACTCTCCCAATTTTTACGACTGCCTGACTCAACCGCAGTCCAACAGTTACAAGGAAAGAATGATGACTCATGCAAACAATACCCCATCTGAAAATGCGCTATATATCGCTGGTGAATGGCAATCAGGTGTTAGCACTATCGAAAACATTAACCCATCGGACATTAGTGAAAATTTAGGTCACTTTGCTCAAGCCAGTGAAGAGCAAGTCCATCAAGCTATTTCGGCGGCGAAAATGGCACAGCCTGAATGGGAAAAAACGCCCATTGAGCGTAAGCAAGCAGTATTGCAAGCCATTGGCGATGAACTGATCGCCCGTTGTGATGAGTTAGGCACTTTGTTATCTCGTGAAGAGGGCAAACCATTTGCAGAAGGGCGCGGTGAGATATATCGAGCTGGGCAGTTTTTCCAATATTTTGCAGCTGAAGTGCTTCGCCAAATTGGTGACAGTGCGGATTCCGTAAGGCCAGGGGTTTCTGTTGAAGTGACTCGAGAGGCGGTTGGAGTGATTGCTATTATTTCACCATGGAACTTTCCGACAGCAACAGCAGCTTGGAAAATTGCACCAGCGCTAGCGTTTGGGAATAGCGTGATTTGGAAACCAGCCAATTTAACCCCTGCAAGTGCGGTTGCGCTAACGGAAATTATTCACAGACAAGGGCTTCCTGCTGGCACATTTAACTTGGTGCTGGGCGGCGGTTCTAAAGTGGGCAATACCTTAATCAACTCGAAAGAGATCAATGGGGTGAGCTTTACGGGTTCAGTCGAAACCGGACGTAAAGTGGCGACCGCGACCGCGCCTAATTTTGTCCGTTGTCAGTTAGAGATGGGCAGTAAAAATGCGTTAGTGATTGCCGATGATGCAGATATTCAAACGGCGGTTGATGCGACGATAGCAGGATCATTTTCAGGAGCAGGTCAGAAATGTACCGCTTCATCTCGTTTAGTGGTGATGGACGGTATTCATGACGCCTACGTAGAAGCGCTGATCAAACGCATGAGCGAATTAAAAGTCGGTCACGCTTTAGAAGACGGTGTGTTCATGGGGCCTGTTGTTGACAATAACCAATTGGAATCAAACTTCAATTGGATCGAAAAAGCACGCCAGAGTGGCGCTGAACTTGCCTTTGGTGGAGAGCGCTTGAGCCTTGAACATGAAGGTTATTACATGTCACCAACGCTATTTCTAAATACTCAAAACAGCTGGGAAGTTAACCAAGAAGAGGTGTTTGCGCCGATGGCGAGTGTTATCCGAGTGGCGAACTTGGAAGAGGCCATAGCGACCACCAATGATACGCGCTTTGGTTTAACGGGCGGCATCATTACACAAAGTCTTCGTACTAGTGCCATGTTTAAACAGCAAGCTCAGACTGGCTGCGTGATGGTTAACTTACCGACCGCTGGAACGGATTATCATGTGCCATTCGGTGGCCGCAAAGAATCCAGCTTTGGACCAAGAGAGCAAGGCCAATACGCGAAAGAATTTTATACCGTTGTGAAAACGGCTTACCAACGTCCTTACTAAGGTCGATTGGCCTGATGGATGAACCATTAGGCCTTTCCAAATAACCAAAGTTATCAAAGGAGTGGCTATGTATCAGCAACGGATTGTGATTGATGGATTGCAGTACTGCAATTGGAATCGAGAGTACTTTCAAACCCTAAAAGCGAGTGGGATTACTGCGGTGCACGCAACGGTGGTGTACCACGAGAATACGCGTGAAACCCTAACTCGTTTTGCTGAGTGGAATTTACGATTTGAGCAGAACTCGGATCTCATCATGCCGATTCACTCAATGGCGGATGTAGAGCTTGCAAAACAAACAGGAAGAGTGGGCATTTTTCTTGGTGCTCAAAACTGTTCACCAATTGAAGATGAAATTGGCTTGATAGAGGTTATGCGCAGGCAAGGTTTGCTCATTATGCAGCTCACTTATAACAACCAAAGCCTTCTAGCTACGGGGTGCTATGAACAAAACGATAGTGGTATTACTCGTTTTGGGAAGCAAGCGATAGCCGAAATGAATCGGGTGGGGATGATCATCGATATGTCCCACAGCGCGGAACGTTCAACATTAGAAGCGATCGACCTTTCTTCAAGACCCATATGCATTAGCCATGCTAACCCAACCTTTGCTCATGACGCCTTACGTAATAAATCAAATGAGGTGATCAAAGCACTGACCGCTCGTGGTGGATTGATTGGGTTCAGCTTGTACCCATTTCACTTACCTAATGGTAGCCAATGTACGTTGGAAGACTTTTGCCAAATGGTCGCAACAACAGCAGAAATGGTCGGTGTTGATCACTTAGGTATTGGCAGCGATTTGTGCTTGAACCAACCGCAAGAAATCTTGGAATGGATGAGAAACGGTCGATGGTCAAAAGCCATGGATTATGGTGAAGGTTCCGCAAACAACTCTGGTTGGCCTGATGCATTGCCATGGTTTTGTGGAAGTTCAGGTATGGAAAATATTTATAACGGTTTAATGCGTCACGGATTTAACGAATCTGAGGCGGGCAAAATTCTGGGTGAGAACTGGTTCAATTTCCTACAACAAGGATTAGAGCCTATTTCGTAAAGCTGTAGCCCGAACAAGGAACAGCCTACCCAGCACAACAATAATAGGGTAGGTGTTAAATACACTGCTTGCTGTTGCCACTTAGGTGATAGTACAAAACTCTGGAGTCAGAGCATGTCTGATTTAACCAATAGCGTGAAAGCTTCTAACTTGGGGACTGCATCGAATAGTGCGCAGTCATCAAATAACCAAGCTGCAAGTGAGAAGAGCCTATCCACCTCTAATAGCAATTCCGACAAACTTGGATTGAGTAACCCTGCCTTTTGGTATAGCGGCGGTTTTATTGCTCTGTTCGTCATGATTGCTTTGTATGACGCTAAGTTACTCTCGAGTCTTGTTAACTCGGGATTTGCTTGGTCGGTCAAAGTGTTTGGCCCTTACTGGCAAGTCCTGTTGTTGCTGACGTTTCTGATTGGCATCGGTCTTGCTGCAGGGCGCACAGGTAAAGTGATACTGGGTGGTATTGATAAGCCCGAAATGGATGCATTTCGTTGGATGGCGATCATTTTCTGTACGTTATTAGCTGGTGGTGGTGTCTTTTGGGCTGCCGCTGAGCCTATCGCCCATTTTGTCAGTCCTCCACCCTTATATGGTGCTCAAGATAATGTTCAGCAAGGCGCGGTGAATGCACTTTCTCAATCATTCATGCATTGGGGGTTTTTAGCGTGGGCGATTGTTGGCAGCTTAACGTCTATTGTTGTGATGCATCTTCATTATGATAAAGGACTGCCGCTTAAACCTCGTATTTTATTGTATCCAGTGTTGGGCGAGCGAGCATTAAAAGGGCATGTAGGTGCGCTGATTGACGCTTGTTGTATTGTTGCCGTTGCTGCGGGAACCATTGGGCCAATTGGCTTCTTGGGCTTACAAGTCAGTTATGCACTGAATGCGTTGTTTGATATTCCTGATGGCTTTACCACTCAACTGATCATCATTCTATTTGCCATTGTGCTGTATACCCTATCTGCGTTAAGCGGGCTTAATCGAGGCATGCAGATGCTAAGCCGTTATAACGTTATTCTGGCGATGGCTCTGATGGTGTACATCCTTATTTTTGGCCCTACGAATTTCATTTTTAACGGCTATATTCAAGGTGTAGGTAGCATGTTGGATAACTTCATCCCGATGGCAACATATCGTGGTGATGAAGGTTGGTTGAGCTGGTGGACGGTGTTCTTCTGGGGCTGGTTCCTAGGTTATGGGCCTATGATGGCGATCTTTATTGCTCGTATCTCTCGGGGCCGCAGTATTCGTCAATTGGTGACGACAATCAGTGTGGTTGCGCCATTAGTGACTTGTTTTTGGTTCACGATTGTTGGCGGGTCTGGCCTCGCATTTGAAATCGCCGACCCTGGTAGTGTGAGTAAAGCTTTTGAAGGCTTCAATCTTCCTGGTGCTCTGCTTGCTGTTACACAACAGTTGCCGTTCCCAATGCTGATATCCATCTTATTTTTGGTTCTTACTACGATCTTCATTGTGACAACCGGTGACTCAATGACCTACACCATCAGTGTGGTGATCAGTGGAGAAACAGAACCTAACGCTGTCATAAGAACATTTTGGGGAGTAATGATGGGGGTAACAGCTTTAATCCTGATATCTCTTGGTTCGGGTGGTATTTCTGCACTGCAATCCTTCATTGTGATTACAGCCGTACCTGTGTCGTTGATCTTGTTGCCTTCGCTTTGGAATGCGCCACAAATAGCGATCAAAATGGCAAAAGAACAAGGGCTATAAGCTAATAGACACATCGATAAGGGTGAGCGTACTCACCCTTAATTGAACATTACTACTCTTATAATTAAAAATGGTGGTGAGCAAGATGGATGCACATCGTTCTACTTACACTGAAACGTCTTTGCGAAATGCTGATGTTGTCATGTCGCCAGAAAGGCTAGGTGCAATGCACCAATCTCGAATTAGCTTCGTGAGAACCATGATTCGAAAAATGGGACAACAACAATGGAAAGTCTCTAAGCATCAATGGCAGCTTAGCCCTGATGGGTTTGGCCATGTCATCTACAAACTGGCAACGCCAAACCATACTTATCACTTGGTCGTGTTTTGCGATGAAATTGCTGATGATGAGCGTAATGATCGCGTCATTGCGGAAAAATGGGATGTAACCTTTGCATTGGTTGACGGAGATGTTGATGTCAGCCTATTGGAAAAACTTCGAGCGAACGTCCCTTTGCAAGAAGCAGGTAGAAACCCGAACAATGTGCTGGTGCTGGCACGAGCCAATAAAAGTGTGCGTGTCTTTGACCACATTGTTAGTCGGTTAGCCGACGGCGAGCAACCGAGTTCGAAAGAATTAGCCGATGTGGGTTATATCCTACGCACTACTGCAGTATATGGTAACGGTAAATTTGGCATTGCCGATTTTAAACTATTGGAACGCAATCCGGATTTTGAACAATCTTTCAGTGCCCAAATGTGTGCCGTGTATTTGCTAAGAGAATTCAGCCTCGACTGGGTTAATTATTTAGCAAAACAAAAAGGTGGCGCACAATCGGTGAGTCTTCATCGTCAATTGCAGCGCTATTTGGGGGTCGGTAATGCGACGGGGTTGGGGATGGCTCCTTACTTAATTAATCACCCATGTATCGTTGATCAATGGCTTACTACGCGAGAAAAAGCGTTGTCATCGGTATTAACTTGCACGCCAGAGCTGAGCATACAACAATCGCTGCAAAAATTACTGCTTAAAGCGGTCAGTCACCTTCAACAAGTAGTGACGATTAATGAGCAACAAAAGAAACTCAATCAAACGGCAGTGGCCGATTTAAATCAGTGGTTAAAGCAAGAGTTGCCCACCTTGTTAGAGTCGCGTCAAACATGGGCACAAGTCGTTGAACAATCTCAGGGCATGAGTTTAGAAGCTCAAGAAGTGTTATTGGTTTGTTTGTTAGAGTTGTACCCAGATCGTGTCGATGCATTTCAAGAAAAAATGAATTGCGATGAAACACTGTCCATTCCCAGTGGCAAAAAAGTCCAAGATCTACTTGTGACCTTGGAGCAAAACTACCGTTGGGCGATTGATACGGATTTCACTCAGGCCGAGAATAATTATTGGTTTTGGTATCGCTCACAAGATAAAGAAGAGCCACGGCTAGGGGTTCGAGGTGAAGAGCCAGGCGAAGACAGAGAGTTGCCTTTGGATATTGGTCGGCAGATCTATCATTTACATCAAGCCCTGCAGTCGTTTTCTCCTGACGTGTCTTTGGCTGAGTTTTTTGTTTTACAGCCACAATATCGAGCGATATCCCGTCGAGCCTGGACTCTAGGAAATAAGGCGATGGGTGACATACAGATGAATGTCTTGCATCGGTCTTCATTACCAATGCACTTGCTGCGATGTAAGTTGGCCATATTTGGTGCAACTAAATTTGATCCTCGATCTGATCGCTGGGTACAAGTAACGTTTTTCCAAGGTGCTCCGCTATTGGATGAAATTGAAGATGAATGTCAGCAAGATAATTGGATATTCCCGCTTTTACCTACCGAGAGCGAGTTAATAAATACGCGCAGCACTACAGAAGGAGAGAAGTCATGATTGTTTCTCATAATGAATTAGTGGCTTCGGTGAATAAGGCTTTTCTTGGTATGCGCCGTTGTTGTGGAGAAGCAGATGTTATCGCCACCATGGTAGCAGACCTACAAATGGTCGGCTTGCATGGGGTTCGCCACTTTAATAATGCGAGCCGTTTTATAGGGCTAGAAGAAGATTACCCCGTCGACATTAAACTCGCGACGAGTAAAGGCGTCACGGTTCAGGTTGATTTGCATAAAAGTAGCCTAGCGTGTCATTTGCCGGTGATCATGGATTATGCCGTTGAAAAAATGGTAGGCCATAAGACGCTCAAGGTTGAACTGACAAACTGCCATAATAGGTGGTTAGCTTATAGTGAGTTAGTCAAACTCGCGGCTAAGGGGATTGCGTGTACAGCGAAGTGGAGTAATGGCACTAGCCCTAACCGTATTTTGTATATCTTGAATCGTGGCTGTGTTTCCCCTGAGCTTTTTTACTCTGAGTTAAATGATGTAGCAGAAGAATCACTTCATGACATGACGATAGAGCTTTCAGTCCATGACTTTGATATAGCGTTACTTTCACAACAGTACCCCGTTCATATCACTTCGGAAGAACTATCCCAATCACAAGAAAATGCCTGGCAAAAGGGCATTGAAGTAGAAGACGCAGAATGGGCCGCATTAAAAGAAACGGCCACCGCTATTTTGGTTGAAAACAGTGAACAATCAAAAATGGGGGCTGGTGAGTTAGTATAACTTTCCATCTTTTGTAAAATACGAAAAGGCCGCAGATACGTTTATCTGCGGCCTTTTATTGTTTGGTGTTCTGTAGGCTAGATATTCTTCAGAGCAGGAAACGCATGTTCATCTAGAGTATTTGCCAATACACGAAGTGCTTCAGTGAGTGCTTCATTGCTGTTCGCACAAACATTAATATGACCCATTTTACGACCAGAGCGTTTTTCTTTGCCATACCAATGAACATGACAACCATCCATCGCAAGTGCAGACTCTGGTAATGTATCTTCACCAAGAATGTTGATCATTGTGGTCGGGCGGATGAGTTCGGTGCTGCCTAATGGCATATTGCATACCGCACGCAAGTGGTTTTCAAATTGGCAAGTTTCAGCGCCTTGCTGAGTCCAGTGACCTGAATTGTGTACACGAGGTGCAATTTCGTTAACCAGAAGCTGACCTTGCACATCAAAGTATTCAAGGGCTAGCACACCAACGTAGTCTAGGCTTTCTGCTACAGCGGTGAACATTTGCTTTGCTTGTTGTTGAAGTGCAGGCTCTACAATGGCAGTGGATAAGCTTAATACACCATCGGTGTGCACGTTTTCAGCCAATGGGTAAACAGCGATGTCACCCTGAGCATTACGAGCACCCACTAATGATACTTCGCGGTCAAAAGCGACAAATTCTTCGGCAACAATTGCCTGAGTTGGTGTCGCGTCAATGCAGGCTTGCATTTCAGACCAAATATCATCGGCTTTGTCAGTGTCTTTTAAGCGCCATTGACCTTTACCGTCGTATCCACCTAAGGCGCTTTTTAGCACCATAGGTACGCCAACATAGGCTATTGCGGCATCGAAATCTTCACGAGTTTCAATAACGGCGTATTTAGCATTTTTTACGTTGGCATTATCAAGTAAGGCTTTTTCAATGCGTCGATCACCGCCAGCTTTAATTGCATCGGTAGTAGGAAAGAATTTTCCGCTCTTTTCACAGACATCGAGTACATCGTGAGGAATATGCTCGAACTCTGCTGTGATTACGTCCGCTTTCTCAATGGCGTTTTCAAGGCCGTGGCCAAGTAACTGCGCCGTGAGAGGGTGCACAATATTTTCACTGCCAACATCAAAGGCTGAAATCTCAATATTGAGTGGAGCACCGGCTAAAGACATCATGCGAGCAAGTTGGCCCGCACCTAACACCAATACGTGCATGGCGATTAATCCTCTGCAGGGTTTGGGTTAGCTAATACCGTTTCCGTTTGTGTTGCACGGAAAGCTTCAACCTTTGACATCACTTCTTCATCATGAGTACCTAGGATTTGCGCGGCTAAAATGCCTGCGTTTGCCGCGCCAGCTTCGCCAATAGCGAGAGTACCAACAGCAATACCTTTTGGCATTTGAACAATCGAAAGCAGAGAATCCATGCCTTTAAGCGCACGAGACTGAACAGGAACACCTAATACGGGAAGGCTAGTAAAAGCAGCCGCCATACCTGGAAGGTGCGCTGCGCCGCCAGCGCCAGCAATGATCACTTTAATTCCGCGATCTTTAGCGCCACTTGCGTAATCGGCTAATAACTGAGGAGTACGGTGTGCAGACACCACTTTGGTTTCGTAAGCAACGCCAAATTGGTCTAGCATTTCTGCTGCTAGTTTCATTGTTGGCCAATCAGACTTAGAACCCATGATAATACCGACTTTCATCTCAAACTCCTTCAAGTGCGTAAATTAGGTGAGCGGATATTTTGCGCGCATTATACGGGTAAAAACGCTTAAGGAAAACGTTTGCGTCGCTAGTGGATGAATATTGATACATTTTATAAACAAATAGCTTTGGGCAACGAGAATGATAGTTTGTACACTTAGTTCATAAAGTGTATTCATTAGGAACTCGGTCATGGACAATTTTAAACATACAATCTCAACCCTACAGGCAGGGGAAGTTATTGCGTACCCGACAGAAGGGGTGTTTGGGGTGGGCTGTGATCCTGATAATATTCACGCAATAAATAAGCTTTTGGCGCTAAAGCAGCGCCCTGTTGAAAAAGGGCTTATCCTTATTGCGGCTGATTATGCCCAGCTATTACCTTATATAGATGAAGAACAGTTGAACGAACAACAGTTATCTAGAGTGAAAACCAGTTGGCCTGGCCCAGTAACCTGGATTATGCCTGCGAGTAAAAAAGCCTCTAGCCACGTGACGGGGCAATTTGATTCGATAGCCGTACGTGTGACCGATCATCCGTTAGTACAAAAGTTGTGTCGGGAGTTTGGAAAGCCAATTACCTCTACCAGTGCTAATCTAACGGGGCAGCCTCCATGTATGACTACCGAAGAAGTCCATCAGCAACTGGGCGACAGACTCGACGCTATATTGGAGGGGAAAACCGGTGGGCGAGATAAGCCAAGTGAAATTCGTGACGCCAAAACTCTGCAATTGATCCGACAGGGCTAATCTCAGCAAGGAAAAATATGTCTCAGATAGATAAGCAAGCCGTTAAAGAATTTCTATTGTCACTGCAAGACAGTATTTGTCAGCAACTAGAACAAGCTGACGGTCACGCTAAATTCGTTGAAGATGCGTGGCAACGAGAACCAGGTGAAAAATTGGGTGGCGGAGGCCGAACTCGAGTGATGAAAGCGGGTCATGTTTTTGAGCAAGGCGGTGTGAATTTTTCTCACGTACAGGGCCAAGCAATGCCCGCGTCTGCGACAGCGCATAGACCAGAGTTAGCGGGGCGCAAGTTTGAAGCGATGGGGGTTTCGTTAGTGATGCACCCAAACAATCCATTTGTTCCCACTTCTCATGCTAACGTCCGCTTCTTTATTGCAGAAAAAGAGGGAGAAGCACCAATCTGGTGGTTTGGCGGTGGTTTTGATTTGACTCCATTCTATCCATTTGACGAAGATTGCCAGCATTGGCATGACACAGCAAAGCAGCTGTGTGAGCCATTTGGTGAATCCGTTTATGGCGATCATAAAGCGTGGTGCGATAAATACTTCTTCTTGCCACATCGAAACGAAACTCGCGGTGTCGGAGGCTTGTTCTTTGATGATCTGAATGAGTGGGGTTTTGAGCGTAGCTTTGAATACATGAAAGCGGTAGGACTTGGTTATACACAAGCGTATTTGCCTATTGTAGAAAAACGCCATTCTACAGAGTTTAGCCAGCAACAACGTGACTTCCAACTCTATAGACGTGGGCGTTATGTTGAGTTCAACTTGGTCTATGATCGAGGGACGCTATTTGGGTTGCAAAGTGGTGGCCGTACCGAATCCATCTTGATGTCTATGCCACCTCTGGCTCGATGGGAATACCAATATGAGCCGGAAGAAAATAGTGAAGAAGCGAAACTTCAACAATACCTAAAGCCGATCGACTGGTAAGGGTTTTTTCATTGCTTATATAGTGATAGGGTCATTAACAGTGACCCTTTTTACATAGAGGCAAGGACATGGCCCACCCAAATGATCAATACGCCGTTTTTGGCAATCCTATTTCCCAAAGTAAATCCCCATTTATACATACCTTGTTTGCCCGTCAAACTAATCAAAACATAGAGTACACCGCTCAAAGTGCACCTCCTGAAGAATTTGCAGCCGCTGCAAAATCATTTTTTGACCAAGGTGGTAAAGGGTGCAACATTACTGCCCCTTTCAAAGAGCAGGCCTATCAGTTCGCAGATCGCTTAACAGAGCGAGCAAAGTTAGCAGGCGCTGTGAATACCTTAAAAAAACTTGATGATGGTGAAATTATAGGTGATACCACCGATGGCGCTGGGCTAGTTCAAGATTTGCTTTCGATGAAAGTGCCATTAGAAGGTGCTCGGATCTTACTTATTGGTGCTGGTGGGGCAGCGAGAGGGGTTATTCAATCCATCTTAGAGCAAAAACCGAAGCAGCTAGAAATTACCAATCGTACTTATGCTAAAGCAGAACTCTTGGCCGATATGTTCCAAGCATACGGGGCTGTTTCATCTATCGAGATGTCTCAAGTAAAACAACCTTACGATTTGGTTATTAACGCTTCTTCAGCTGGCTTGCAGGGCGATTTACCAAACATAGAGCCTGTCATTTTTGGAGCCAGTACCATTTGCTATGACATGGTGTATGGCAAAGGAACCACTCGTTTTAATCAGTGGGCATTAGATAATGGTGCATTAATCGGATACGACGGACTTGGTATGCTGGTAGGGCAAGCGGCGGAAAGCTTTATGCTATGGCGGGGCCTTAGACCCGGCGGTAAGCAAATACTAAGAGAATTACGCAGAAATTTAGAAGGGCAGTAATGAACCAATCAATTTTGTTTCCAGATATACAAAGTTGGAAATCAGACAGTCAACAAATTAGTTTTCCTGCACAGCAAGCAGGAGCCTTGATTGAGTGTATTGTTCATCAATCGGTTCTTGTCCGTATGTCTGATGGTGAAATAGCTGATGAAGAACAAGCATTAGCTGCTTTCAGCCAACTTCGTTTTGATTTAGAAGATTTGGCTGAAGAGCTAATAGAAGAAGAGAGCTTTAATGAGCTCGGTCAAATAGAGATTATCTAGCTTTCACTTCGTGTACACATACAAGGTAGTCGTTTTTGTTCTGTACATAGTTTTTAGCGGACTGTTTTAAAAAAGCGCGTTCTTTGTCTGTTAAAGGGCGCGCTTGCTTTACAGGGCTACCAACATAGAGAAAACCACTTTCTAGCCGCTTATTGGGTGGTACTAAGCTACCCGCACCAATCATGACGTCTTCTTCTATATAGACACCATCTAAAACAATGGCACCCATTCCCACTAACACTCTGTCTTTTATCGTGCAGCCATGCAACATAACCTTATGGCCAACAGTAACGTCATTCCCTATTAATAGAGGATAGCCGTCAGGGTTATCGTCATTTTTATGGGTAACATGCAATACACTGCCGTCTTGTACGTTACTGCGTTTACCAATATGGATATGGTTTACATCACCACGGGCTGCAACATGTGGCCAAATGCTGGAATCATCGCCAATTCGGATGTCTCCAACGACGACGGCGCTGTTATCTATATAGACACGCTTGCCTAATTTTGGCTGAATGCCTTTATAGCTGCGTATTGAAGTCATGATTATCTCCTTAATCTAGACTCATAATGGCGTGATACTGATGATTTTAGTAGCAGAAATAGCGGTATTTGTTTGAAAAACGCCCAAACGATAAAAAAATGCAAAATATCGTAAAAAAGGGCTTGCCAATGTGACGCTGATCTCTATAATGCGACCTCACTGACACGGAGCACACATCGAAAGATATGAGCAACCAATCAGTAAGGTCTACTAGCTAAGCCAAGTGCTTAAAAAGTTTTGAAAAAAGTGGTTGACACTAAAACTTAAATCGCTAGAATGGCCGTCCGATTCAAGCATAGCTTAAATCGAAACGCTCTTTAATAATTTAAACCTATCAATCTGTGTGGGCACTCGTTGATGATAATCAAAATGTTTTTACCTCGGTAAAAACTGTTTCTTCGGAAACAACTTTGGTTTCAATGAACTGAGTGACCAATACGAAATTAAGTTTACTTAATTTTGGCACAGTCAATTCATTACCATTCTGTTGGAATGGTAATAGCTTTAGAATTACATGTTTACTTCGGTAAATATTAGTTTTGAAGTCAGTATTCATTGAGCCGACAAAATCTTAAATTGAAGAGTTTGATCA
>NZ_JAUFQV010000008.1 GCF_030409945.1 Vibrio tapetis subsp. quintayensis | reverse complement strand
ATGCTCTTAACGTCATATAACGAAGTTGCTCACGAACATCAGACCAATCAACAAGGACGACTGGACAGGGATTAGCCCCCGTTATTAAGTGGGCATGCCATCTATAAATAAGGTCTTTTTCACGGTGTAGTTGGCGATTACCAAGTAGTCTATCAACACGCTTAATTGCATGTTTTACCGTGGTATTCGTTTCTAGTTGTCGGCCTAGCTTAGTCAGGGTTAAATCAGAGCCGTCAAGCACGCTCTTTGTGGCAAGTATCAGAGAATTAAGCCGTTTTTTGTGAATCGAGGGGCATTGGTTTTGTAAGGTTTGCTGTAGAATCTGAATATCGCGCATCGTGAGCTCATTTGATTGAAATGTGTGTTTGGCGATATTCATTAGATCAAAGGCAGCGATGCGCGTCTACCTCATTGTTTTTGCGGTTAATTATGAGGGGATTCGCAAGAAGCGAGCGTTATGTTTCAGCATGCAAAGGAGGAATAAAATGATATGGCAAGAACTTATTGCCTTAATATTTGTAGTGGAAATAATTGTATTATTAATCGTTATAATTTGGGCGACACCTATAATTGTCGATGAAATACAATTGCGAAGAAGGCGCAACAAGTTTGGTGAAAAACTGTCGAGTCTATTCGTGTCAAATAAACTAGATACTAAGCAAATTGACATTTTGGCTAAAGAATATTTATTGAATTCAAAAGATATCCAGCTAGCTACACGCAAGCAGTTTAAAGAAGCTTTAGGTGTAGATAATCCTGAGTCAATGAAAGTAGAGTATTTTCAAAAACTATTTGAAAAATATGAAAGTGATGAACCTTTTGAGGGGTTACCATCAGAGGTACGATTCCATCTTGAAAAAGTAAGAGAAGTGCTTACCACTCAACATGAAGACTTGTTGAGACCTTTAGCGTCTAAACTTCAAGAGTTGAATGAGGAAAATACCAAGAAACAGAAAAGAATGTGGTGGGTATCTTTGGCTAGTTTACTAGTTGGCCTAATCTCTCTACTTTTTGCAACCTTTAATTTTAGTTTATGAGCAAAAAACATAACAAGCGCTTCAAGCTGATTCGCAACGTGTGCCATTTTTGGTTGAAATTGGTTTAGTGTTTACGGTGCAATGCATAACGTCCGGCTTCGTTGCTCACAACTTAAGCGAGCGTTAGGCACATTATGAGGATAAATTTTAATGATCTTTGGTGAAATTGAGTCGTTTGTTTCTCTTCTTGAAAGAGTGATTAAACCATTAAAACAACATAAAGTTATTAAAAACAATGATTTAATTTCGACTCGATTGGTTGAAATATGTGAAGCGCATGGTGTTCATAGAAATCAAATACCTAAAATATTGGGTTCTGGACTTGCTCTATATGATGTCAAAAATGATTCAACTTTACTGAAGAAATTAGATGATGATATTTTAAATAAAGCTGCTGAATTATTAGGTGTTAACAGAGATTGGTTAGATGGAGCATCAAATGAAATATATCCGACTTATGATTTTTATAAAGACTCTGAAGGGTTTCAAGAATTTTTGACTAACAAGTTAAATTCAGGATTTGAACTTGATGGTGTGCTGTTAACTCCGACTAAGAATTATAAATATCATGGAGCACTTTTATTATTACAAGAAAAAATAGGGGAGTTAAATGGTAATCCATATTATAGGTATTACCTGTGTAATAATTGGAGGCATAACTATTGGAAATCGAGAGTGTATTTAACTACTTGTATCTCGATGTGTTGGCTTAATAAGATTTATATTAGAGGTTTATCTGTTACTCCTAGTTACCTTGAAAGTTTAGCTAACGGAACAACACTGCTGAATTTTAAAAATGATGGAATATTTAATATCAATGGTAAATCATGGTATGCAGAAGATATGGCTCTGTTACCTGATATTTTTTTGAAGGATTTAGATCCTGAATATCAAAAGTTTGGTATCAAAGCAGGGTTAAGCTTTTGGCTGGAAATGCATTCTTTAGGCTTTATGAATTGTGGTATAGAGAATAATGATGCAAGATTACGTTTTCTAAAAGAACTTGAGAAATATGCCTAACAATCGCATCAACACGATTTGCTACACTCGGCGTTGTCAGTTTGCCTTTAGTTTTGGTGATTAAGGCAGTAAAATTCAGCTTGGTTTGCATAGTAGCAAACGTGTTATGCAGGCGTTATACGAACTCTGAGAATGCAGTTTTTTGGTTCAGTTCAGCGATTGAACCATTAGCTTTTTAGGTGTGAAAGTAGGGTGGTTTTCCTTTTTCATTGTTGCCTTTTGGTTTCCATTTCATCAGGTTCGGCAATTGGCCATTATTGCTAAAAGTTCATGGATTTCAGAAACCAACTCACGCTTCAATTGTTCGTGGTTTTGCCTCATTTTATCCTGAATCAGTGTTTTCCTCGTAGCATTCTCAATCCCAATTGTGGTTAGGATATTTGGTTTATCAGTTCCAAACTTGTTGAAACCAATTCGTACAAATGGCGTAAGAAAAAAGGATTGTTTCGTTTCACAGTTATTGTCGTTGATTGGATATTTTGCTCGCTTAATTGAGCCAGTCTAATTAAACTCAATTTACAGCAAATCTTGGTAAATCAGTTCTTTACCAAGTTTATTGGAGCGAAAGCAAGGCTCGTATAACGTAAGCGTCTAATTAACCACACGTTCTAATTCCGCTCTACCTTTGTCATAGTTTTGCCAACCTAACGGAGGAGCTATGACTCGATCAGAAAAACATCAACATTGGACAGCCATTGTCTCTAATCAGCAAGAAAGCGGACTTTCTGTTCCGCAGTTTTGCAAAGAGCACGACATCAATTACGCCACTTTTCATTATTGGTTGAAGAAACTCAAACAAACTGATGATGAGCAGGTTGCCCATCAAGTGGTAATGAATGATCGTCCAACTTTAGGTTTGGAGCCGGTTGTTGTACATCTACCTAATGGACTTAGAGCGGAACTGCCAACCTCATTACCACT
>NZ_JAUFQV010000007.1 GCF_030409945.1 Vibrio tapetis subsp. quintayensis | reverse complement strand
GCTTGGAAGTCAAAATGCCACTTGGCTTGGACCGCAATCAGGCCATTCCACCACATCAAGATTTCTGCGAGCAACGCAATTAGAAGCAGAATATCTAACCTTTTAGTACTGCGAGTTCTATTGTGACGAAGTGCGATCCCATAAGCGGTACTTTTTAAGTCACGGAATGCCTCTTCTATTTGCATACGCTTAGCGTACAGATTAGTAATTTGCACTTCATTTAAGATGTGTCGAGGGACGTTAGTCGCGAGTAACCACGGCTCTTTCGCGCTGCGTTGGTAAAGATGAGTAGCGGAGTGCTTTTGACTGGTTCTACTGTGGCGCTGGGCTTTTCGACCTTTCTCTAATCCTTTGTAAACATAGGCTTCACAAGGTATCGGCGCTCTTTTGGCTAATAAACAATGGCCAAGGTACTTTGGTTTATGTACGGCATTTGGATAAAAATTTTTGTTTGAGACCCAAGGTTTATCCGGTTGTTTTATTGAGACTTCACCTCGGACACGACCTAACCAAAACCAACCTTTTCCCTGAACTTGTCGGAACCAGGTATTCCGAAAACCAGCATCAGAAACGATGATTGGGCAGGTTCTATTGGGCAAAATATCCTGCAATTTATCGAGGAATGATTGGTGGCTTTTAGGTGAGTTATATTGGCCATATTCAAAAACTTGCTCGAAGATTGTGATGGCTCGGCCATCCAGAGCAACGGATGCTCTCAACGTCATATAACGAAGTTGCTCACGAACATCAGACCAATCAACAAGGACTACTGGACAGGGATTCGATCCCGTTATTAAGTGAGCATGCCACCTATAAATAAGGTCTTTTTCACGGTGGAGTTGGCGATTTCCAAGTAGCCTATCAACACGCTTAATTGCATGTTTTACCGTGGTATTCGTTTCTAGTCGGCGACCTAGCTTAGTTAGGGTTAAATCAGAGCCGTCAAGCACGCTCTTTGTGGCAAGTATCAGAGAATTAAGCCGTTTTTTGTGAATCGAGGGGCATTGGTTTTGTAAGGTTTGCTGTAGAATCTGAATATCGCGCATCGTGAGCTCATTTGATTAAAATGTGTGTTTGGCGATATTCATTAAATCAACGGCAGCGGTGCGCGTCTACCTCATTGTTTTTAGGGTTAATTATGAGGGGATTCGCAAGAACGGGGCGTTAGGTTTTTCCGCGGTAAAATGGAATTAAGGGGGTATCATGGATTATCAAACGAAGCTCCAATTTGCACATAAAGAGCTCAATGATAAAGGTGTTTGGAAATCGAATTACAACCCACCAATAGCCAAGTTACTATGCAAAATTGGGCTAAACTTTCCGCCGCCTTATTATCAGACGTTCATGAATAATTGGATTATTTCAGCCATCACGTTCGCTCCTGTTTGGGGTATTCTAAATTGGTTTATAGTTTGGAGTGACGCGGATAAGCCTGTTCTCGAAGCTGTCTATATGTCTTTGATTGGTGGTGTTTTGTTTGGGCTCATCATGGCGACATTTTACTTTGTTAGAAGAAAGCAGTTAAACCTGTCGGAGTGGGGTTCTTTGGGTTAATAGCGCCAAAACCTAACAAATGAGGATTAAGCTCTGCGTAGCCAGCGTTAAATCCCGAGTGTTGAACAAGCCCGTTGCCACTTCTTATAGTAAATTGTGCGATCTGGTGTGGTGGGCGCATCGCTCTGAGACTTTTCTCAAGGCGAGCGAGGCTGAGGTAAGGTTGCGACAGCAATCTTATTAATCAGTTAGCTGTTTTCTCTTCTTCTTTTTGTTCGTCTCTCCTCTGATTTTACTTCGGTCATTATCCTTATTATGTTTTCCTTTCGGCTATCTCGGTCGCGTTATTCCGACGCACGCCATGTCATGCTGGCAGAACGGGCAGGTTCGTATGGCTTCGTTCAACAATGCCATTAAATTGATGCGTTACACTCCGCATTTTTGGTATGGAGTGCGGTGGGTTTGGTTAGTGTTGCGTAGGTACAAATTATGGCGGCGTTAGCTTACTAGGAGGCTAGCAGTTAACTAGCCTAAATTCGCTCTTACATCAGAAATGGTAATAAAGAGTTTATTTTCTGTATCCTGAAACGCTTGGAATCCATATCGCTCGTAGAAGTCTTTTGCACCGTCTTTGGCGTCAACAATAACTACAGGAAATGCGACGCTATCACTGGCTGCTAGTAGTTTTCTGAGTGCATCAATAAGCAACCACTCGCCAAAGCCTTTACCTTTGTAGCGTTCATCGACTGCTAAACGGGCAATTAGACCACCAGAAGTCGATGATTGGTGTTTTTTTTGTAGCTTATCGGATAAAGCCTTCAAATCAATGGGTGTCATTGTTAGTGTATAAAAGCCAATGACATGCGTGCTATCGTTATCATCTTCTAAAACGAAAGTTCTGGTGTTGTCTTTCTTTGCTTGCTGACTCGCCATTACTTTCAGGTAGTTATTAAGAGCTTCAATACCGCTGTTGAACCGACTCCTATCATGCTTTGCTTTTTCTAGAAGTACCGTGTTCATCATTGAGTTTTGCTCTCGTAACGTTCAGAAGCAGTTTTCAATTTTGAGTTGATTGTTGCAGGGCGGTCTAAAGCGTCCATAAGTAAGATGGCATCAGCTTGGCTAAGTTTAAGTGCTTGCTCACGTTCAATCACTTGTTTGGCTTTTTCGATAGCAGCACTTAGAACAAATGAGTTAATACTAGACATGCCAGCAATTGCCGCCGCTTTTGTCAGTAAGTGTTGTGTATCGACATCAACTCTAGCAGTGATGCGGGGTAAAGTAGCAGCCATAATGTAATTTCCTTTTGTGTCAAAATGTCACATGTGTATTATGGTCTTAAAGTGAGCAGTAATCAATCGTTGTGTCACTTTGGCACGCAAACTAATAAGCAATTCAGCCTGATTCGCAACGCGTGGCATTTTTGGTTCAAATTAATATGGTGTTTACGGTTCATGCAGGAAGTTCGGTTTCGTTGCTCAAAACTAAGCGAGCGTTACCTGCTTTGAGGTTAATCATTAGTAAGGTGCCGTAATGAGAATTTTGGTAACAGGTTCTGCGGGTAGGGTCGGGCGTTCAATCTATATTAAATTAATGCGAACACATGGCGTAGTCGGCATTGATAAAGCACCTTGATCAACAGTCGATGACATTGGTGATATCCGTGCATACCGCGGCTCTTCATGCTCCTCATGTTGGTTTAGTACCTGATTCAGAGTTTACATCTATCAACGTAGATGCGACTGAGAAATTGGTTTTGGCTGGAGTAAAAGCTGGTTATACATCGCATAACCCTCATTTGTTATGCCCGTAGAGAGAGATTTGCGTAAGTTCCTGTTGAGCGAGCAATAACTCTTAGGGTTGAGCTTAACCGCCTTTATATATGCCATAATGAAAGTGATGTGGTACAAATGATGACTGTCCATTGGGGCTATGAAATGTGCTTGATATTGTTGCCGTCGTAGGTCTACGCAGCGATCGATGTCTGTTAAAAAAATTGGTAATGATATGAAATTTAAAAACATAGCTGTGCTTTTAGTCACTCACTTATCGGTAGGCGCATTTGGGTTTGGGCTGGGAATTTATATGCTTCCTATCCTCATTGCACCAAAGTCGCCGACTTCATCTGAAATTGCCCAACTATCATCTGATCAGCTCTACTCCGCAAGTTTCGAAAAAGATCGTAAAGACAGTGATACATTTCATTGGGGTGACGGCCTAGTGTCTGTTGGTTCTGAGTACATTACGCTGATGGGAAGCCTTGCTCCTGGTCCTGACTATAAGCTTTATCTGTCAACGGAATTTGTCGAAACTGAAGCGGAGTTTAATCGTTTGAAAACAAGTATGGTGTTTGTCGGTAATGTTAAAACCTTTGAAAACTTCTCAGTGAAAGTCCCCCAAGATATAAATCCGTCGCGTTATAACACAGTCATCGTATGGTGCGAGACATTTGGCGAATTCATTACATCAGCAAAGTATCAATAACATCATACTGATTGACCTGTTTCCTACCAGGTATCAAAAGTGCGAGTTTTCAAAGCATTGGCATGGTGACTAATCCTGCAGAACATGGCCAAAGTCTTGGTACTATGGGTAGCTGTCTTGAATATTTCGATGCACCTAGCGTGAATTAAAACGGAGGAGTCTAAGTGACAAGGTATCTTTTATTGATCTTAGTGTTGTTCTGCCAATACTCTAGTGCTAATCCGACTTCCTTTGAGAGCGCAGAAATCAAAGATTGGGAGCCGCAAACATTTTCTCGTCAAACCGATTATGAGCTAGTCCAATTGGATGGTAAGTCGGTATTAAGAGCATCGAGCAAACAGAGCGCCTCAGGGCTTGTGTTTAAAAAGCAATTTGATTTACTGAAAACACCATATCTAAGTTGGGGGTGGCGAGTATCTAAAGCGCTGCCTGAACTCAATGAACGGAGCAAAAATGGTGATGATTATGCAGCGCGAGTCTATGTCGTCATTGAAGATGGTTTCATGGGCTTAAAAACGAAAGCGCTCAATTATGTTTGGTCGGGTTCACAACAGGAAGGAGAAGCTTGGGATAATGCGTATGTTGGATCAAGCGTCAAAATGGTTTCTGCCCGTGGGCTAAACTCAAGTCTCGATAAATGGTACTACGAGAAACGTAATATCTATCAAGACTTGATTAACTATTTTGGTGATAAGGGAAGCCACAACGCTAATATGGAAGCCTACCGTTACATAGATGCCATCGCCATCATGACCGATACAGACAACAGTGGCCTGATGGCCGAAGCGTATTATGGAGAGATATACTTTAGTGCTGAATAACGACAAGTCAGTAGATCAAACACCAGAAAATATAATTATAGAGTTAATTAGACAAGATTCATTGAGAGTTAACGCACTTGATTGTGTTGCCGAACTCAGCTTACCTCAATGCTATTTGGCGGCTGGCTTTGTGCGAAATTTAGTATGGGATCACCTCCATCAGAAGAAATGTGCCACAGAGTTAAGTGACTTAGATGTAATCTATTTTGACCCCATTGAAAGCAACGCTTATGCCTATCTTGAGTATGAAGCTCGCTTACAAGCAATGATGCCAAATGTCACCTGGCAGGTTCGCAATCAAGCTCGAATGCATGAGCGAAACCATGACGCCCCATATCTTAGCTCCCTCGATGCCATGCACTATTGGCCAGAGAAAGAAACCGCGGTTGCCATTCGAAAACGGGTTGATGATAGTTATGAATGTATCTCAGCGTTTGGTCTGGAATCGTTATTTAACTTACACGTCACATATAACCCTATTCGACATCGAGAAATTTTTGATCATCGTATAAAATCAAAGGGTTGGCTCATTCAGTGGCCCGCACTTGTTGTGTCACTATAACTGTTAACACGAACGTAGAAATAGGCATATGCTGAGAAGTCTTCGTCACGTTAATCGTGTTCATACAGATTAATGAAGTGTAAAGGAGGATACGTGAGAATAGTAGAAGCGACGTTAGCAGACTTAGAGCCATTTTTTGTTTATTTGGGTGTACAGCTGTTAGATAACGCCTCAGACGACTCTCCACTTTTTCAGCCAATCGCTAAGAAGCATTGCCAAGTGTCAAAGCAACTAGAAGATAAATTTAGAAATGGCTTTGAATCGAAAATAGGACAACCCGGTTGGCGTAAACTATGGCTAGTGAAAGATAATGATGCCCGAATCCTTGGTCATATTGATTTACGGCATGACAATGGTGAATACAGTTTCCATCGTGTGACATTAGGTATGGGCGTTGATTCCAGTGTGAGAAAGCAAGGCTTAGGCAGAAAATTAGTGGAGTCAGTAATTCAGTTTTGCCACGAGAATACAAACATTGATTGGCTTGATCTGAACGTTCTAGCCAATAACCGCCCGGCCAAGGAATTGTATTTAAAATGTGGTTTTCAAGTTATAGGCGAAATGTCGGATTGCTATCGAATTGATGGGCAACCAGTGTCGGAAATTACGATGACATTGTGTACTCGAAGTCAGTTTTAAACGTCTCTCGATGATAAGAAAAAGCGCGCAAAAATCTATTATGTGCACATTAAGTGGTAAGGAAAAAAGCATTCGTGTTAGATCCCATGTGGGAACGGCTATATTCATTTATGGAGTATTGGTATGAAATTCATCTGGTTAAAAATTGCTTTAACGGTTCTTGTCTTTGCTGGCTTATTTGGGATTGTTTATTATAAAGTGGCCACTGGCATTTAACGAGAACTTGCTGCTGTACTGTGTCTTCAAAGCCTAACAGGGAAGTGTATGGTTGATTTTGTTTTGCTTTTTATCGCTGGGCTTGCTGGTGGCGTTTTAAATTCTATCGCTGGTGGTGGCAGTTTTATCACATTTCCGGCTCTGATTTTTGTGGGCGTACCGCCACTCATCGCGAACGCAACCAATACGTTTGCATCATGTGCGGGTTACCTAAGTGGCGCATACGCTTTTAGGCATCAATTACGTGACCACAAAAAAGAAATCGTACTAACAATAATATTAAGCCTAATAGGTGGAGCCTCTGGTGCATATTTATTATTAAACACGTCAGAATCATCATTTCAAGTTGCGATTCCGTGGCTACTTCTTTTTGCTTCGACCCTATTTATCTTTGGTTCGAAAGTCAATGTATGGCTGCAAGCACACACAGAAAAGCACAATGATAGGTTCAAAATTCAATCTGTTATATTGCCCGTTACACTATTAGGCGTAAGCACTTATGGTGGGTTCTTTAATGCAGGGTTGGGTATCATCGTACTGAGCTATTTAGCTTTGTGTGGGCATAACAACATTAATGTGATGAACGGTTTGAAATTAGTCGTGTCTTCCGCTGTTTCAGTCGTGGCCATATTACTCTTTGTGTTAAACGGTTCTATTGCGTGGGCTGAAGGTTGCGTTGTATTGATTGGCACCTTAATTGGTGGTTACTACTCTGCTTCTATCTCGATGAAATTGCCGCAACAACACGTTAGATCGTTTGTTGTTTTAATGAGCTGCGCAATTACCGGATATTTTTTCTTTGCAACGTATCGCTAATCGGCCTCACCGAACGTTTTATTTTTGGCAGTTAATAAGGAAAGTTTAATGATCTTAAATCACGTGTCAGTTGGCACTAAAAACGTAATCTCGGCGGTAGCATTTTACGATGCAGTATTAGCAACATTATCCATTCAAAGAGCACATTACATCGACGGTATTGCTGCAGCGTATGGCGAAAATTTCGAATTTTGGGTAGGTTGTCCGTGTGAAGCAAAAGCTTCGATAGGAAATGGTTCACACATTGCATTTAATGCACCCAGCAAAGAAGCGGTCGATCAATTCTATAATATTGCCATTGAGCAAGGTGGTACGTGCGAGGGTAAACCGGGTAATCGACCTGAATACGGCGATACATACTATGCCGCGTTTGTTCGTGACTTAGATGGCAACAAAATAGAAGCGGTATCAATGTAATTATTTTTGTGTTCTGCCTTTGCTAAATTAGATTGGTGCGGGTTTGAACAGGATCTTTGGTCGACAGTGAAAGGAGGGGAAATGAACATAACCTGTGATGTAGGAACGATCGACGACGTTGTTGTGATTGATCATCAAATCCCAGAGTTTGATGGAAGAACAACTAGCGAGCGTTTAACGTCGAGGCTAAAGCAAACCCGCGACTTGATCTTAGTTGCCAAAGTTGATGATGTTCCCGTGGCTTACAAAATTGGCTATTCATTATCCGACAGCGAATTTTATAGTTGGTTAGGTGGGGTCATTCCGCGCTTTCGACAGCAAGGCATTGCAACTATGTTGAGAAAACGGCAAGAAGAGTGGGCTTATCAGGCGGGCTATTCGTCCATCAGTGTTAAGTCGATGAATCGATATCCTGCAATGCTTCAATTGCTGATCTCTAGCGGCTATCAGATTAATGGCTATGAAAATAACGGTACTGAAGCCAATAGTAAAATTCAATTCATCAAGAAGCTATCATCTCAGCGTGAATCATGACGCACTTAGCTTATGAAAAACAAAGGAAACAGTATGTTTACACTCGACGTCGATAGCGAATTAAAACTGGCGCTTATTCAGCCCTCATTTGCTAAAAAATACTTGGAAATCGTGACAGAGCAGCGAGACTATTTATCTGAATGGCTAGCCTGGCCTCCTCATGGCAAATCAGAGGATTTCTTTTTGACGTTTGTTCGCCAATCCCGATTGGATTATGCGGAGGGGAAATCCATGGTATGTGCCATGATTTATCGTGATGAATTAGTGGGTAACGTTAGCTTTAACTCAATTGATCACAATGTGAAAGTGGCAGAAATTGGCTATTGGTTAAGCGAAAAACACCAAGGTAAGGGCATTATTACTCGTTCAGTATCCAAGTTGATCGAGATTGCATTTTCAGAGTTGGCATTGGATAAAGTTCAGATTGCAGCGGGTGAGGGTAATGCACCGAGCAGAGCGGTATGTGAGAGATTAGGTTTAAAACTAGAGGGCGTTATCACCAATAGAGAAAACCTAAATGGTCGAGTGATAAATCACGCTATTTATGGTTTATTAAAGGACATTACTGCGACGTCTGGTTGATATTGCGTAATGATATCAGCGCTTGAGCACTCACGTTATTTTGACTACAATGACGCACTTTTTATTATATGTAGAGCAAGAACATGACTGACACTTCTAAACCAACACTACCGGATCACCTAGCAGGCAACCCACGTAGTCCGCATCATGTTGCTGAGTGTTTTGAGCATCAAATCGGTATTCGCTTAAATGGTAAAGAGCGTTCTGATGTTGAAGAATACTGCATCAGCGAAGGTTGGGTGAAAATTCCTTCACCAAAAGCGTTAGATCGCCGCGGTCAGCCAATGTTGATCACATTGAAAGGCACTGTGGAAGCGTACTACGTATAAGCGCGTAGTCGGTTTGCGATAGCCTTATTGCAAGCACCACTAAGCTCATAAACAACACATAGAGTTATTAGGCTCTATGTGTTTCTCTTCTGTCTTTTTATACTTATCAGTTCAAAACCTGATGATAATTAGATGCGAGCTACCTGATTTAGCCAAATTCAATTCTATCTCGGCCTTTATCTTTTGCTCTATAGAGTGCTTGATCTGCTCGGCTCAACAAACTGTCGGCACTGTCATTTTTAACCAATTGAGCGACCCCAACACTGACCGTCAGTGGTATCGTCTCGCCTTCAAATTCCACGCCTTGTTCTTTTAACTTGACTAATAAACGATTCAGTAGCTTTTCGACACCGACTTTATTGGTGTTTGGGTAAATAGCTAAAAACTCTTCGCCTCCCCAGCGGCCGTATAAATCGTCAGCGCGGCAAAACTCCGAAACCAGTCGCGAGAAGTGTTTCAGAGCGGCATCTCCGGCATTGTGGCCAAAGTTATCATTAATTGCTTTGAAGTGATCAAAGTCGAAGATGGCTACAACAAGGTCTTTCTCGTATTGATGCGAAAGGTTAACTTGTTTTTTCAAGATACACTCAGTACAGCCTCGATTAGAAAGTTGGGTTAGAGCATCTGTGTTAGCTACCACCTTCAGTTGATTATGAGCACGTTTCAATGCACCAATATCATTGTTACGAGCAATCTCATGGCCTACCCATTCGGCGAACATGCGAACTAATTCAATATCTTGGCCAGTAAATGAGCGCGTTGACTCTGGGCTAGAAAAATTCAGCGTGCCGTAACGCTGGCCGTCGACAAAAATCGGCGCCCCCAAGTAGGCTTCTAAACCAAAACTGGAAAAACAGGGATGGGTGGCAATTCGGCTGTGGGATACATGGTTAAAGCCTTGAACGTCGTTGGCTTGGTACACATGGCTGCAGTAGGTTACCCCAAGCTCAAATGTTAGGCCGCTATCAAGGGCATCATCAGGATGTACCGCATATTGGATAACGTATTTTTCGCCATCGATCTTACTGAAGATGCCGATTGGCAAACCGAAGTGTTCGCAACCCAAATTTAAAATGGCTTTGACGCGTTGCTCAAAGTTGAGATCTCGGGATGATGTAATCGCATGAAGTTTATTCAATGCGACTTCGGCTGCCACTCTATGGGAGTCATCTTTGATTATCGCGACGAAAAACTGTGGTTGTCCGTTTCGGTCTTTGATGGCACCACCAGACAGTTGCCCTTTAAAGACATGACCATTTGAATTTATGTAATCAACCGCGTCGGTTGAATCTGAATAATTGGTGTGGGCATTGAAGCGGCGCAGGCCTTGCTTATCGTAATCGCTGTCGTTGGCATAAAGTAATATGGTGCTTTTGCCAACCACATCGCTGTTGCTATACCCGAATAGCGAACGAGCAGATTGGTTCATGTAAACAAACTGGCGCGCCATATTCGAAACGATTATTGGTGTATCTATATGTTCAAATACCAGCTGTACGGTGCCTATGTCTAGGTCGGTAGTCTCGGTAAAAGTCATGCCCATATTATAGATAGCTCCTTGATTAACGTTAAGTTTAACGAATGTCTATTTATTAAGTATCTGCCAAAATGAATAAATATCAACCACACAAAAAGAATATTTTATGTCGAATATGTGAGCTTTACTCAAAACCACGAGTCTTGTCAGTCATATGCGTGTGGTTTCCTTAGTTGAATTCAATGTTTGAGTCATGCGACAATTAGGCAAGAGATGTCTAATTTGGAAAGATAATGGCAAAGTTAACGCTACAAGAACAAATGCTTAAAGCGGGTTTAGTAAACGAGAAGAAACTCAAAAAAGCAAAGAAAGGCGCGAAAAAATCTCGAGTTCAAAAACGAGAAGCGGTCGAAGCGGTTGAAGCGAACAAAGCGGCGCAACTTGAAAAAGACAAAGCACTGAATCAACAACGTAAAGACGAGCAGCTCGCAAGAGAGTTCAAAGCTCAAGTGAAACAGCTCGTACAAATGAACAAGCTTGAACTAAAACAAGGCGACATTAAATATAACTTTACCGATGGCACATTGGTTAAGTCTATGTATGTAGAAACCTTGATTCATACGCAGCTGGTGAAAGGTATTCTTACAATTGCGCGCTATGAAGATGGCTATGCCGTCATTCCTGGTGTTGTTGCAAAGAAAATTCTGATGCGCGATGAAGAGACCATCATCGAAAACAACACAGCAGAAGAGATTCCAGCAGAAGATGACCCATACGCAGATTTCGTCGTACCAGACGATCTAATGTGGTAGAGGCGAATATTTAAACTCAATTCGGGATATTGCCTATTGGGTTGACCGAGCAAATAAAAACCGGCACTTCATTTGAAGTGCCGGTTTTGTTTTGTCTATTGCTAAGGTATTACGCTTGTTGAGCTTCTTGCTCTGGCGTTTTATCTTTGTTCTTTAACAGACGGCTTGTAATCGTACCGGCTGTCATCGCACCGGATACATTAAGCGCAGTTCGGGCCATATCAATCAATGGTTCAATCGAAATCAGAAGTGCGGCAATTGTTACTGGTAAGCCCATTGCTGGTAGGACAATAAGCGCAGCAAAGGTTGCGCCGCCACCCACTCCGGCAATACCGAATGAGCTGATTGTAATAATGGCAATCAAAGACAGAATAAAGTTGATGTCCATCGGGTCGATGCCGACGGTTGGAGCAACCATGACCGCCAGCATAGCAGGGTAGATCCCGGCACAACCGTTTTGGCCAATTGTCGCACCAAATGAAGCCGACAAGTTTGCAATGGCTGGTGGTACGTTAAGCTTGGTAATTTGAGCTTCTACGTTCAGTGGAATCGTCGCCGCAGAGCTTCGAGATGTGAATGCAAAAGTCAGTACTGGCCAGATTTTTTGGAAATACTCTTTTGGGTTTACGCCAACGAACGAAACCAAGATACCGTGAACAACGAACATCAGAATGATTGCAACGTAAGACGCAACGATGAAACCAAGCAGGTTAAGAATGTCAGACGCGCTAGATGTTGCGACTACCTTAGCCATAAGAGCTGCAATGCCATATGGAGTGAGGGCCATGATCATCTTCACTAGGCGCATTACAATAGATTGTGCAGCTTCAACAAAAGTGCGAATTGGTGCTTCAAGCTCTTGTTTTTCGATCATCACCTTGCGCGCAGCAATACCAGTTAAAATACCGAATATCACAACAGCGATGATAGAAGTAGAGCGTGAACCTGTTAAATCAGCAAATGGATTGGTTGGAATGAAGCTCACCAGCATTTGTGGGATGGTTAAATCAGCAACGCTACCTATGCGGTTTTCCAGCGTAGCGATGCGGGCCGTTTCACGAGCACCTTCAGTTAACCCCTCCGCAGTTAAGCCAAATACTTGAGTGACAGCAATACCAACCACTGCAGAAATCATAGTGGTGACGAGCAAAACAGAGATGGTTAGTCCGCTGATTTTCCCGAGTGAACCAGAATTTTCCAGTTTAACCACAGCCGCAATCATGGAGACCAAGACCAATGGCATGATGATCATTTTCAGTAAGCCAACGTAACCGCGGCCGACAACATTCACCCACTCAAGGCTCGCGGCAATTGCGCTGTGGCCCTCACCGTAGATAAGTTGTAACGCTAGGCCAAAGGCACTACCGAGAACTAAACCAAAAAGAACTTGGCGAGAAAGCGTTGAGCCTTTTTTCTGCTGCAAACTGAGAAAGAAAAGAAGGGCAGCAAACACAGCGAGATTCGCAATAACAGCCACTGACATAGATGTAATCCTTAAAATAAGTGGTAGATTTTATAAATATCTACTCGGTAAGTCATATAAAGAATGAAATTCTAGAACGGTAGGTTACTGCCAGTGCTTAAGATCACAAAGTCGTGTTTGTGATTAGATATAATGTTTGGTTATACAATTGATTGTATTGTCACCAGAGTGGTGAAGTATTCATCGAATCTATCTATATTGACTCAATAATGCCCACATTTTTTTACTATCGAGCACTTGAGTCGTGCCGTCAAAATCGTGGTCAGTCTGAAATAAGCTGTACAGCATCGCCGTGGCAACCTCGTCTCCGGAGATCGGGCGGAAGTTTGTGAGCGGGCCTACCAGTAATGGGCGACAGAGCGTGAGTAGTTTTTCACTGATGATTTCACCTGCTCTCGGCTTTGATCGTTCTCCGCGCAGTGGCCCTGGACGAACAATGATCAGACGCTCGAAACCCATCCCTCTTAGTGCTTGCTCCATCTTGCCTTTGCAACGCAGGTAATGCGAGGGGGAGTGAGGATGTGCACCAACACTCGATACCACGGCTAATCGCTTGGTACCCAACAACTTCATGGTATGAGCTACTTGGCAAACTAAGTCATAATCTATATGGCTTAACGCTTCTTTGCTGCCGGCGTCTTTGATGGTGGTACCAAGGCATATAAGACCTAACTCGGGCTGTTGGGTATTATCGTCCCACTGAGTGAGAGACAATGAACTGTTTTGATGCTCAATCAGCTTTGTATTGGTCATGTTGAGGGATCGTCTGACGAGCGCATGAATGGCGGAGACATTATTATCCGACAGCAACAGGGTTAGGGCACTGTGGCCAACAAGGCCGCTGGCACCGGCGATCATGACTGAAATGTTCTCATTTAGGTTGTGCATCTCGTGACCAAAGCAGAAAGTGAGTCGATGATTATATAGGATTAAACATCAGCAAAATGCTTTTGAGCGCACAGCCTTACCACGCAATGGTCCTAAGAATGCAGTTTGAACTCTCCCAATTGACGCTGAACGACATCCACTTCTTGTTGGTAATGAATCACCGTGTTGGTCATCTCTGATGCGAGGCTGCCTGTTTTGTCTGAAATTTCATTCAAATTATCAATATCTTGGTCGACGGCTTCGCTGGCTTTCGATTGCTCAGTCGTGGCATTAGCGATGCTATTAATATGTTCGCTCACGGCCTCAATAACATGTTCAAGCTGAGAAACACTGTCTTTTACTGAATTAACCGAGGCAAAAGTATGTTGGCTAGCGTCTGTACTTTTACGCATATTGGTGACAGCAAGAGCCGTGTTGGTTGAAATTTTGTCGAGTAGGGCACTGATGTCCTCAGTGGCTTCTTTACTTCTCTGAGCTAGATCGCGTACTTCCGATGAAACCACAGCAAACCCACGGCCATGTTCACCTGCACGGGCCGACTCAATAGCAGCATTGAGCGCTAATAAATTGGTTTGTTCGGAAATGCTGCCAATCGTGGCTACTATGGTGCTCACACTTTGCGCGTCTTTCTCTAATTCCTCCATGCACTGCTGAGTTTCGTCAATTTGGCTAGAGAGGCTTTGTACATTATCAAACGAAGCTTCACTTTGAGCTAAACACTGCTCAACTTGTTGATTCATCCTTTCCGTTTCAAGTAGAGCACCATTTGCGGAGCCAGCAATGTCGGTACTAGATTGAGTCAGTTGAGTCATGGCCGCGGCGATGCTCGCGCATTTACCTGAAGTATCTTGACTGCTACGTACCAAATGTTGAGAGCCAGAGACAATGGACTCGAGCTTTTCAAGACTATGATCGTTGGTGTTGGTCACGTCCCCCAACAGAATACGTATATTTGTCGTCAGTTGATTCACACTAATGGAAATTTGAGACACTTCATCGTTACCAGATTCATCCAACGATTGGCTGAGGTCACGATTTTTTGACATAGCAGCTAAAGTTTTTGTCGCACTGCCAACCGTAATCCGAAGCATGCGGACACACATGTAGAGGCAACCGATCAGCGTAAGTGACAGAACAATCGTTGTAACTAATGTTAGATTTTGATTGAAAGTGGCATTGTTTTGTTCGCTAACGGAAAGCGCGATCATTTCTTGTTGAATGAGGTTGCGAACGCCATTAATTAACTTGATTCGGCTGGTTGCAGCGGCAAACCAACTTGGTGCGTCTGGGCCTTGAATTGCCCCTAAGGAAGCCTTCTGCGCTAAAAATTGCCGTTGAACATCTTCGACTTGCTTCCAGGCGGAGTGAGATTTTGCCTTATTTAATTCACTGATGAACTCTGCAGGCATGGTTAACGTCGCATTCCGTTCAGCATAACCCCCAGATTGAAGATAGTTTTGAATGTTGCTGTATAACCCTGCCGTTGCGGATTTGCGAGCAAAAACTCCATTTAGCGCACCACGTACTTGCCCCGCACGTTCTTTCATGGTCATTACGGCAATCAGAGATTCACCCAAACCGGTCACTTCAGTGGTACTAATTTGAGAAAGTAACAACGTCGCGTTATCGATCGCAAGTTGATTGATGTTTGAGTAGTAGGCGAATGGAGATAACGTAGGCTGAAGAGTATCTACTTGACGACGAACGTTGCTTAAGTTGTTCAGTTGTTGTTTCACATCTTGCAGTAATTCGTGGGTCATCGAGTCAGAAATGCGAAACGCTGTGTTATTGAGTAAGTTGGAGACATGGACATCGACTTTTTTACGTTGCTCAGCAAGGCTTGTCACTTGTGGGCCTTTGCCTTTACTTCCGAGTACACCTGCGGTTAATCCGCGTTCTACTGCAAGGTTGTGTGCTAAGTTATCGTACAGCACGATAAGCGAAACAACGTCGCTATCTTGCAGTGTTTGTTGGGCTTTGGTATTAAAATGAGAGACAAACGTGAGCGCGATTAATATCGCTAGTACTATAGGTAATCCAGCGATAACCGTTACAGTAACGTATAGCGGAAAACGGCGAAATAGGCTTAGCATAAGCCTCTCCTTCTGACATTGAGCTGATAGATTTTCTACTTGACGTAGTATTTTTCTATTAGCTTAGTCTAATTCTGCCGTTTTACCGTCTCATTATTCTATTCATCCGTTAATTTACTGAATCAATAACTGGTCTTTGATCAAGTTCACTTTTTACACGATTTTCAATTCAAAATTTTGTTTAATCAATCATGTTATTGAAAGAGGTAATTGGTCTTTATCTTTCGTCTTGTTTTTTGAGTTCGGCACTTTTCTTCGTGTTGTTGAACTCGTCGGCTTTTTTGGCTTTGGGGTTAAAAGCATGCGTTTCTCCTTCAACTGAATTTTTGCAAGCAGTCAGTAGAATAAGCATATTTGATGCCATTAAATCACCTAATATAGAGGGTTTTTGGATGCAAAATTGGAATGGACCTAAAGAACATTAGGCAAAACGAGAATAGAACAATCAATTTGGGAATGATATAAAGCCCCCCATAGGTGCATGACAAGTCAGTATATTTTCGTAGTTTGCTATTAGTGTTAAGGGTAAACTGTAAGCTCAATTTTGTAAGGAAACGAATATGTCCCCGCAGTTAGACGCCCAATTCAACACCCGAATTCAGCACATTATCGACACGAAAACTAAACCTGTTGGATCACTTGGCCAATTGGAACAGGTCGCTTTTCAGCTCGCCGTCATTCAAAGCCAAGCTCAACAAAGTGCTGCTGAGACCATTACGCTAACTAAACCAACGATGTTGGTCTTCGTAGGTGATCACGGCATTGCGTCTGAGGGCGTTAGCATTGCGCCTAGTGAAGTGACCCAGCAAATGGTGATGAATTTCTTAGCGGGTGGGGCGGCGATCAATTGTTTTTGTCGTGCAGGCGATATTGAACTGCACGTGGTTGATGCCGGTATATTAGCGCCGCTTGCCGCGCCGGAGTCATTTCCATTAGTTGATTGCTATCACGAGCAGCGTTTGGGGTCAGGTACTGCAAACTTGGCAAAACATGCGGCGATGACGATCAACGATGTAGAAAAAGGCCTAACATTCGGAGCCGACATTGTAGAACACAGCGTTAAAGGGGGAAGCAACTTCCTTATGTTTGGTGAAATGGGGATCGCGAATACATCAAGTGCAACGGCTTTATTATCGGCAGTTACGCAACACCCCGTATCTGAATGCGTTGGAGTTGGCACGGGCATTACCAAAGAGCAATTAAACAAAAAAACACAGCTCATTGAACAAGGCGTTGAAAGATTTCTAAGTCAGTACGATAGAGCAGAGATCAAATACGCTTTGGCGGAATTGGGTGGGTTTGAAATTGTGCAAATGGTGGGCGCATTCATCGCGGCACGCAAGCACAATGTACCGGTATTGGTCGATGGCTTCATTGTGTCTGTTGCCGCTTTAGTCGCAACGTTAATTGATCCATCGTCTAGAGAAACCATGATCTTTGCTCATCACTCTAAAGAAGCGGGACATACAAGAGCATTAGAAGCGTTGCAAGCAAATCCTCTTATTGATCTTGAGTTAAGGTTAGGTGAGGGTACAGGAGCTGCATTGGCGTTTCCTCTCGTAAAAGCAGCTGCTGAGTTTTATAACAACATGGCGAGTTTTGAAAGCGCAGGCGTTACCGTGTAACTCGTGAGTGTTGTCATCGCGACAAGTTAGATAGCTATTTTATAACTAGATAACTAGATAACTAGATAACTAGATAACTGGGCAATCCATTGATACCAGAGAGAGCAATATAATGATTCACTTAGTTCTGGGCGGCGCTCGAAGCGGTAAGTCGAGTTACTCGGAAAAACAGTCGTTAGACATCGCCAGGGATGAAGACAAACAGCTTCATTATATTGCGACAGCCATTTCCTTTGATACTGAAATGGAAAAACGCATAGTGCTGCATCAACAACAACGAGATCATCGTTGGCAACTTCATGAGTGCCCAACCAAGGTGCCAGAAGTACTGGAAAGTTTTACCAGTAAAGACGTCATCTTGGTCGATTGCCTCACATTGTGGCTCAATAATGTGCTGTTTGAGTTAGGCGATGAAGCAAGCAGTGTTGAGATTGAATACCGAGTTGACGAGCTAGTGAGTGAAATAGCGCACTGCAAAGCGGATATTCTATTGGTATCAAACGAAGTGGGGTTAGGGGTTATTCCTATGGGAAAAGTCACTCGAACTTTTGTTGACCATGCGGGTTGGATGAATCAAAAAATCGCCAAAATCGCAACCAATGTCACTTTCGTTGCCGCTGGTCTACCTCTTAAAATGAAGTAAGCGGGAGATCTTGCTGGGTGATCTAACCTAGCTTCTGGTTACTTACCTTACACTTTGTATTTACAATGAGTTAACATGTAGCGGTGTGCCTATTTGTTTGCTGATTGGAGTAACTATGCAAACCGCTATTTTTGAAAACTCATTTCTAAACGACACCTTGAACTTCAAACTGAATGCAACCAAAGGTGTCTACTCACTGTCAAATGGCGCAAAACTAAACATCTTAGCGCGTGGCGTGGCTGAATATGTACCCGAGACTGTCGGTTTAAAAACCAAGCACATTATCATTTCAACGGGTATTCACGGCAATGAAACCGCGCCAATAGAATTAGTCGCTCAAATGGTGGAAGACATCATTAGCGGTTCACTTCAACCTCTTCACCGTTGCTTATTCATTATTGCTCACCCCGAGTCTACCAATGCAGAAACACGGTTTATTGATGAGAATCTCAATCGTTTGTTTGGTGAAAAATCTCCATCACCTCTGGAAGAGCCGGCTAAGGGCGATCCAGCTAAGAAAAACTCAGCCGACGTAGTACCAAAAACAGTTGAGTCAGTAATTGCTGAGGCGTTAAAAGAGTATGTGACTGATTTTTATCACGGCACAGAGGCACATCTACGCTGGCATCTTGACCTGCACTGTGCAATTCGAACGTCACAGCATTATACGTTTGCAGTGAGCCCACATACCGAGCATAAAGTAAGAAGCCAAGAATTATTCACGTTCTTAACTAATTCTAAAATTGAAGCGGCATTGTTGTCTAACGCGGCGAGCAGTACATTTAGCTGGTACTCTGGTCACGTATTTGCGGCGCAAGCATTAACCATGGAACTGGGGCAGGTGGCGAAACTTGGCTGCAATGATTTATCGCGTATTGAAAGCTTCAAGCAAGGCCTAACGGATTTGATTTGCGCCAGTAATTCTGTGCTTAAACACAACGATGGGCAGGGGCTAGACGCCATTAAGCTGTACCGTGTTAATCGTACTATTAACCGAACCCAAGAAGAATTTAGTTTCACTTTTGATAACAAAGTCGCCAATTTCACGGCTTTTTCAATGGGGGAGTTGATAGGGTTTGATGGTGAAACTTTATTGTATGCCGATGCCGAGGGTGAAGCCGTGGTCTTTCCTAACGCCAACGTAGCGATAGGTCAGCGAGCGGCATTGATGGTTGTTGAAGCCGATGGGAAGTTTGAAAACGAACAACTGGTATACAATTGATGTGTTAGGGGTTTTCAATTCTTTACTAAATCGGTAAGGTATCAGCCCCTTTGCTTGAACATGCCCCTATGGACTTTAATCGTTTACTGCTGCAAAAACAAAATCACTGGCGACACAGCTTTATCACCGCTGTCGGGTTATTGGTTTTACTTAGCCTCGCTTACTTGGCGATTGGTGAAGTTTTTATTACGCCAATGAACGTCACAGAGCCCCTTCACCAAATGCTGTTCATGGAATTAAGGTTGCCTCGGTTACTCGCGGCAATCGCCATCGGGTCGGCATTAGCCGTTTCTGGCGCCAGTCTTCAAGTGTTATTAGGTAACTCCCTTGCTGAACCCGGTGTATTAGGGATCTCTGGTGGCGCTAGCCTTGCCATGGTCGTCGTGCTGTTTTTTCTGCCATTTGCGCCTAGCCCCGAGGTATACATGCTTTCGGCGGTGATTGGTTCGCTCGTTTTTACCTTTCTGATCGTGACTGTTGCACAAACCATGCGTCTCAGTACCCCACGCTTATTATTGGTTGGCGTAGCGTTCGGCATATTGTCTAGCGCGGGCGTGACGTGGGCGTTTTACTTTAGTGACGACATGAGTTTACGAATCCTCATGTATTGGTTAATGGGCAGTATAGGTGGCACTAGTTGGCCCCAGCACAGCTTAACCTTAGTGATGATCCCGATTATTATTTGGTTGTGTAGGCAGGGAACAAAGCTCGATAAACTGATGATTGGCGAAGTTCACGCCAAACAGTTGGGTGTGGATGTAGCTAAGCTACGTTGGCAGTTGATCTTTGCGGTGTCTTTGCTGGTGGGCATGTCGGTTGCGTTAGGCGGTATCATCAGTTTTGTTGGTTTGGTTGTTCCTCACTTATTACGTTTGGCGTTTGGGTGTGAAAATCGCTATTTACTGCCTATGTCTGTTATCGCGGGTGCTGCATTACTTGTTTTTGCCGATATTATCGCCCGAATTGCGCTTATCTCAGCTGAATTGCCGTTAGGGGTCGTTACGACGACGATTGGCGCGCCAATCTTTATATGGATGTTATTAAAAAATCATGATTTGCGTTAGTGATTTATCGGTCGGAACTCGCTTGTTACCGCTTTCTTTTGAGGTTGAAAAAGGCGAAATTCTGCATATTATCGGTCCCAATGGCAGTGGTAAAAGTACGTTGTTAGCGGCGATGTCGGGTCTGTTGGAATGTGATGGAAAAATGCAACTTCAAGGTGAAGACGTAGCTAAATTAAGCTTAGATGTGCTTTCAACCAAACGTGCGTATTTGTCGCAGCAGGCAAGACCGGCTTTTTCTTTAAATGTTCATCATTTTTTGTCTTTGTCTGTGCCCGGTATGGCGGAAGAAAACGCCGTAGCCAAAGCTGTGTCTGAAATATGCATTAGATTAAAAGTCGAAGATAAACTGGAACGTTCAGTGAATGAGCTTTCCGGTGGAGAATGGCAACGAGTGCGTCTTGCGGCTTTGTGCATTCAAATATGGCCAACATTGAACCCTTATGGCCAATTATTAATTTTGGACGAACCGGCAGCTCCGTTAGATGTTGGTCAAGAAAGCATGATGTACGAGTTGGTGCAACAGGTAGCGCAGCTGGGTTTAAGCGTGGTTATGGCTAACCATGATCTCAATCGAACGTTGCGTCACGCGGATAAAGTATTGCTGTTGGATAAAGGAGTAGTGAGAGGCTATGGCCGTAGCGAACAAGTGCTGACACCGGCGTTGTTGTCTGATGTTTATCAAACCAAAGTAGAAAAATTGGATTCGGACACACGCTCATATCTATTGTTTGGCTAGATATGTTTACTGCCCGCTGATTCGAACACTGCCGATGTTCACAAAGTGAAAACCGGCAGGGGTATCGGATTAACGTAAAAATTAAACGATCAATGTTTTGCTATTGACCGCTCAAGCATTATCGAATTTTCTGCGGGTAAGTTTCAAAACGTACCCCCATCATTTGCTCCATGCAGTGCACAACCTGACAGCTGTAACCAAATTCATTGTCATACCAGATGTATAGGACGCATCGGTTATCCTGAGCAATCGTCGCCGCGCCATCCACCACACTTGGGTGTCTAGAACCAACAATGTCAGTGGAAACCACTTCGGTAGATTCGGTGTAATCAATTTGGCCAGAGAGCGCCGAATTCAGTGCCATAGCACGTAAATATTCGTTTAACTCATCTTTGTCTACTTGGCTGCCTAAGTTCAAGTTCGCAACGGCCATGGACACATTAGGTGTCGGTACACGAATGGAATTACCGGTCAATTTACCCGTTAATTCAGGCATGGCTTTCGCTACCGCACTCGCAGCCCCTGTCGATGTAAGCACCATATTCAATGAAGCTGAGCGACCACGGCGTTCACCACTATGGAAGTTATCAATCAGGTTCTGATCATTGGTGTATGAATGCACTGTTTCAATGTGGCCGGAAAGCACACCATATTTATCATGTACTGCTTTTAGTACTGGTGTGATGGCATTGGTGGTACAGCTAGCCGCTGAAATAATGGTATCTTCAGGTTGAATCACAGACTCATTTACACCGAATACGATGTTCTTTATGTCACCTTTGCCCGGTGCAGTAAGCAATACTTTACCTGCGCCGTTGCACGCTAAGTGGTTATTCAATCCCTCGCTATCGCGCCAAACACCGGTGTTATCGACCACCAAAGCATCTTTGATTCCGTGAACGCTATAGTCAACTTCTGCTGGGCTGTTAGCGTAGATAAACTGAATGTAATTTCCATTCACGATGAGTGCTTTACGTTCTTCGTCAACCATGATGCTGCCGTTAAAGTTGCCATGGACGGAATCACGGCGCAGTAAGCTAGCGCGTTTGGCTAAGTCACCTTTCTTACCACCACGGACAACAATCGAACGCAGGCGAAGCGGGTATCCTTGGCCGCTCTTTTCTACTAATAAACGAGTGAGTAAGCGACCAATACGGCCAAAACCGTATAAAACGACGTCTTTAGGCTCGGTCATTGGCGCTTGGTTGAGGGGCGTTTCTAATGCTGTTTGGAGGTAATCATCAAGATTGTTTAGGTCATCATGATGTTGCCAATAATCATAAGCCAGTTGGCCAACATCAATGCGGCAAGGAGAAAGCGACATATTGTTCAATTGTTGGATAATAGGCAACGTCTGGTCGGTTGTGATGTCTTGGCCAACATAGCGGCGTGCCAAGCGGTGCGCTTTGATGATATCAATCGTAGAGGCATTGATCATCATGCGGCCAAAGACCGTTACTTCGACGCCTTTGTGACGGTATAGCTGACCAAGGATAGGGGAAATTGCTTCGGAATTAGTTTGGCTTGTTTGCCAATCGAGAAGATAACTTTCAGGACTCATCGCTGTTTGGACCTTTCACGTTTTTGGGCCGTTATTGTTGGGTACAAAGGCGGCCGATTGAGGGATCACTGCTCTGTGAGCAATGTTTTTCTTTTGTTATTTTTATGTGGCGGGATTGTAGGTTTGAAAGGCTTAATCTGCTAGTAAAATTAATGTAGCCAAATTGTTACTTTTTATGGCTATAACAAGCCAGCAGTTTGAAAAGTTATGTTATAACCGCTTAGTTTTATGCGAGGAATGCGTAGTTAATTTGCGATGAAAAATGTAAAGATCACAGTGATAGATAAACAAGTAATAAGTTACATGAACTCACTGTGATCTAAGTCGCCAAAAATGGCGTTGATATTCTAGATAGAGAACGTATTTGCTGACTTAAAATCATTAAAATTAGACAGCTCAAATGTTGTGGGTTGTGCTTTGTTTTCAGGTTGTTTTTGGGCCGATTCTGTTTTAATCGTTGCGAGTGAATTCGCATTTTTGTGATCTGAAAAGTAAGCATCTGTCTCACTAACATGGCGTTGTACCACTTGGCTACTTGCGCTGCTAGCATCAGAAACATTGCCATCGTTCGGCGTGTAGCTGATGTACGCTGCAGTAATCGCTGCGGATAGATAAAACGCTAAGCCGGTTTGTTTACGCAGCGCTCGTTTGAATCGGGTTCGTTTACTTTCTGCTGATGTCTTCATAGTCGCCCTCAATCACGTTTGAATCAGAATTGAACGGTTGCTGCTTCTGCATTTTACTTTGTAGGCGTTTGCCCGTAATTAACGCAGCAATGCCAATAAACACCGCCATAAATAGGCCGGTAAACAAAGTGATAAGTCCAACAAACAGTGAAGCAACAGTAAGTAATATTCTTTTCATAGTTCCTCATCAATCAACAAAGCTAACAATGTGTAGCTGTTAGAGCCTATCTTACGCAAAGTTATCTGAATGGCAGATGAACTGTTTATTCAACTTTGCTCTGAAGGTCATCTACTTTTGTGCGTGTTTAGCATCAGCAATACGTGGCTAATTTGGACTTTGGTCACAATTGTGTTGCTGTTCAAGGGTAAAAGGCGCAAAATGGCGCACTTTTGTTGAGCACCTTCAACTAAATTCCTTTACTGAGATTTTTATATGAGTTTTTCCTCTTTGGGGCTATGCCCATCTATCCTGAAAGCAATCGAAGAACAAGGCTATGATAAGCCGTCGCCGATCCAAGAAAAGGCGATCCCTGCAGTAATTTCAGGTCAAGATGTCATGGCAGCTGCGCAAACAGGTACGGGTAAAACTGCCGGTTTTACATTGCCGATACTAGAGCGTTTAGCAAAAGGCCAAAGAGCAAAAAGCAATCATGTTCGTGCTTTGGTATTAACACCAACGCGTGAGCTAGCAGCTCAAGTAAATGGCAGTGTTGTAAAATACGGCAAATATCTAAACCTGAGCTCAAACGTTATTTTTGGTGGTGTAAAAGCGAACCCACAAATGATGAAGTTGCGTCAAGGTTCAGATGTCTTGGTTGCAACCCCGGGTCGTTTGATGGATCTGCATCAGCAAAACGCGGTTAAGTTTTCTCAAGTTGAAGTGTTGGTACTAGATGAAGCCGACCGTATGCTTGATATGGGTTTCATCCGCGATATTCGCAAGATCCTTAACCTGCTACCAAAGAACCGTCAAAATTTGCTGTTCTCAGCGACGTTTTCAGACAGCATTCGTGAACTGGCTAAAGGCTTGGTTAAGAACCCGGTTGAGATTTCAGTTAGCCCGCGTAACGCAACAGCAAAAACCGTTGAGCAGTTTATCTACCCAGTAGACAAGAAACGTAAAGCTCCGGCTTTGGCTCGTTTAGTGAAAGACAATAACTGGCAACAAGTGCTGGTATTCTCTAGAACAAAACACGGTGCCAATAAACTGAGTAAATTTTTAGAAGACGAAGGTATTTCATCTTCTGCAATTCACGGTAATAAGAGCCAAGGCGCACGTATTAAAGCGTTAGAAGGCTTTAAGAATGGCGACGTTCGTGTTCTTGTTGCAACCGATATTGCAGCGCGTGGTCTTGATATCCCGCAATTACCGCAAGTGGTTAACTTCGATTTACCAAACATTGCAGAAGACTACGTACATCGTATTGGACGTACCGGCCGTGCTGGTGAGTCTGGTAAAGCGTATTCTTTAGTGTGTGCTGATGAAGCCGATGACTTGTTTGGCATTGAGCGCTTGATTCAAAAGCTGATCCCACGTGTTGAACTGGAAGGTTTTACACCAGTTAATACACTGCCAGAGTCACGTTTGAATAGTCGTCCGGTCAAAGCGAAAAAGCCGAAGAGAGATCATTCAAGAAACGGTCATCAAGATGGTCAACGTTCTGGTGAAGCAAGACGCGGTCATAAACCTGCGGGCAAAAATAAGCGTCACTTTGGTCACAATGCTAGCCAATCTTCTGGTAACTCAAAAGAAGGTGGTGAAGCAACGGCAAGTGATCACAAGAATAACGGCAGCAACTTTAAAAAATCGCCAAAGCCTGCTGGCCAAGGTAAACCACGTTCAGGTAATAAGCCTAGCGGAAATGGTAATGGCCAACAGCGTCGCCGTAAGCCACAGCAGAGCGCTAGCTAATTCAGCAAGAAGTTAGCTCAGGACGTCATTAAAAGAAAATATTAAAGCAGTAACTTAGGTTGCTGCTTTTTTTGTGCCTGTCGTCTTAACATCAATTACCTTGGCTTTCTCGGCTCGTTTTTTTGCATAACATTTAGGTTTTCTTGGGCATTGAGCACCACGTGAACAAATCAAACGTGCTCGGTTATCGATGCCGCGTTCAATCCAGTTAATGTTCAAAATACGCGCTACGGTCATCAAAAGCTTACGCACTTTTAACGGAATAACGGCAGTGCCGCCGTTTTCGACACAAGCGTCTTTTAAAATATTAGCGATGGCGACGGCGTCGTGCCCTTGAGCTGAAATGGCTGGGTTTAAATCAACACCGCTGCACAGGACGTGCGGGTTACCGGCTAAATCTTGAACCTTAACCGACTCACAGCAATAAATGTGGGGCACATTGTTTTGGTGAAGGATCGAAATTTGAGCAACGCTGGTATTAAAGTCTTTATCCTTAGTCACCATACGAAAGACCGACCAATGTTGGCATGGGTCTTCCACCATTTTCATGTTGCCCCAAGGTAGCGGTATACCATTACCGCGATACACGGCTTTAAGTTTTCCTGGGTTATAGGCGTCGAAATAGTGCCAATGTGGGTACGGAGACACCGCTGTCATACGGCGCATGACAATGGATTCCGACACGCCAGCAAGTTTGGCGACACTTAACTCGTAACCGTTACGATCAAGCAACTGCCTGAATGGGACTCGAGGGCAGAGCAGCGCACCTGCAAAAAATGAACATTCGAAATCACGCCATGCATGCAGGATCTTAGTCGAATCAAGTTCTACCGAACCTTGTTTTTCGTCTCGGATGCCATAACTTGGGTTGCTGTCTGCCACCACCATACTTTTTTCGCCGTCACCATCGTGAAGTACCATATGACCAATATTGACGGCGATATCGTATTTTAACCTGATCTCATCTTTCTTGAGCATGGTATTGAGGTGCAGGGTGTTTGGTGCTTCAAAGTACGAGCGCACAACACGTTGTCGTTCGGTTGAATCGGCTTTGTTTCGCAGCGTGCCTCGAACATTGTCGTCAGTGACACTTTGCGGTGCCTCTTTAAACCACTTAATGTTTAGCCCAATATCAGTGCAGATTTCCATGAGATCAGAAACGCTTAACGGCATGCGCTTTTTCCCCACTTCTTCAGCAGCGCGTTCGAGATCGGGAAAATGGTTTTGGTGGTGCTCTTGGTGCGCACGAATTAACAGATGGGCAAATTGCCTGCCGGTGGTGCCTGTTTGCGCCAGCATTTCAGGAATGGCTATTTGTAGAATCTCATTGGAAAACAAAAAGCTCGGCTCTAGCGCCATACCGCGAATACCGCCGCGAGTGCCTTTTTCCGGCACCATGTCTTGCTGCTCTTCGGCATCATCAAGAAACCATTTCACTTCTTTTTGAAAAACGGCGGCGATCACTTCCAACATTTCTTCACTGGGAACGCGCTTTCCACGTTCAATCATCGAAAGATAAGAAACTGATGGCGCATACTCGGCATCCAGTTTTATACACCTTGAAGAAAGATCATCCAAAGTTAAATGGTTACGTTTCCGTAGGTTACGTATCTTTGTACCTAGAAAATGGGACTGACGGAATAGACTTTTGTTAGCTTTCATATTGTAAAATTCACACTGTGTAATTTTCTTTGTGAAATTTTAGTTATTTTTTAGTTAAAGTAAAAGCGTAAAAGATAACAAGTGAGCAATTAGTATCCAAATAGAGAACTAAGTCACTGAATGAGAAAGTTAACTCGATGTAAACAACATCGAATCAAGGATGAAAAGGAAGGAAGCCATGAACTTACCACTTACAAAGGAATGTCAAATCCATCAGGGCTTCTATCAGTTTGTGAACGAAGAAGTACTACCACTAGCGGGCATGAATGCCGACAAGTTTTGGAAAGATCTAACAAATCTAATTAACGATCTTACCCCAACGAATCAGGCTTTGTTGCAAACGCGTAGTGACCTACAACATAAAATAAATGAGTTTCACAAACAGCACCGTTCATTCAGTTCACAGCAGTATCAAGCGTTTTTAACAGAAATCGGATACCTAGAAGAAGAAGGCGATGATTTTCAAATAGAAACAGAAAACGTTGATGACGAAATTGCAAAAATCGCCGGCCCTCAACTTGTAGTGCCAGTAAAAAATGCGCGCTTTGCTTTGAATGCAGCCAATGCGCGCTGGGGTAGCCTGTACGACGCACTGTATGGCACCGACGTAATTAACCAAAAAGAAGCAGGCTTGCAACCGGGTAAAAAATACAACCCGGCTCGTGGCAAGCGCGTAATTGGATACGCAAAAGACTTTTTAGACCAAGCATTTCCACTGAGTGAGGGATCTCATCACGATGTTGAAAGCTACACCGTATATTTCAAAAACCTGTTGGCTTATTTCCCTGATGGCAGCCAGACCGGGCTTAAAAAACCGGGACAATTTGTGGCTGCCAATTCTTTAGAAAGCGAACCAACATCAATTGTATTGAGAAACAACGGTCTGCACGTAGAAATTGTTATTAACAGTGCAGGTGCAATAGGTAGCCAAGACTTAGCGGGTGTAAACGACATTCAAATTGAATCCGCCATGTCTACCATAATGGATTTCGAAGATTCCATTGCAGCGGTAGATGCAGAAGACAAAGTAGACGCTTACCGAAATTGGTTGGGTTTAGTTACCGGGTCACTGTCTGCTGAATTCAGCAAAGGCGGCAAAACGCTAACAAGAAGAATGAATAAAGACCGCACTTACACAGGTAAAAGAGGCGAGGATTACACCTTACACGGTCGCTCTCTGCTGTTAATTCGCAACGTTGGCCACTTGATGTGCAGCGACTTGGTGATTAACGCAGATGGTGAGGAAACACCAGAGGGAATTGTAGATGCCGCAGTTACCGCATTAATTGGAAGCATCGAGCTTAAAAACCGCGAAGCGTGCCGAGTACAAAATAGCCGAACAGGCAGCATTTATATCGTAAAACCGAAAATGCACGGGCCTCAAGAAGTGGCGTTTTCATGCGAACTGTTTGGTCGTGTTGAGCAAATGCTGGGCTTGGAAGAGAACACCATCAAAATCGGCATTATGGATGAAGAGCGCCGCACGTCTTTGAATTTGAAAGCGTGTATACGAGAGGCAAAATCTCGAGTGGTGTTCATTAACACCGGATTTTTGGACCGTACTGGTGATGAAATTCACACCAGTATGCAGGCTGGGCCATTTTTGCCAAAAGGCGAGATTAAGAACCAACCTTGGATTAGCGCTTACGAGCAAAATAACGTCGCCATTGGCCTTGCGTGTGGTTTTTCAGGTAAAGCGCAAATCGGTAAAGGAATGTGGGCAATGCCAGATGAAATGTCGCAAATGATGAAGCAGAAAATCGCACACCCTCAGTCCGGTGCAACAACCGCCTGGGTACCATCGCCAACAGCGGCAACGTTACACGCATTGCATTACCACCAAATGAGTGTGTCTCAGCAGCAACAAGCACTTGAGTTTGACCGCCCGAGGCTGCGTAAGCAAATGCTGAAAATTGCACTCATGCCTCAAGAAACACAGCTATCTACAGAAGATGTAGAACGTGAGTTAGAGAACAATATTCAAGGCATTTTAGGTTACGTGGTTCGCTGGATAGAGATGGGCGTTGGCTGTTCAAAAGTGCCAGACATCAACGATGTAGGGTTAATGGAAGACCGAGCAACACTGCGAATTTCGAGCCAACACATAGCTAACTGGCTAACGCACAAGGTATGCAGCAATAGCCAAGTAGAAACCATTTTAGCTCGTATGGCAAAAGTGGTTGATGAACAAAACGCAGGGGCGCCAGGTTACATAGACATGACGCCAGATATAGAAGACAGCCTTGCCTACCAAGCAGCAAGAGCCCTTATTTTTAAAGGCGCGGCGCAACCAAGCGGTTACACCGAACCATTACTGCACGACTATCGTCGGAGAGCTAAAAGCTAAGTACTAAAGGCGAAGTACTAAAAGCGAAGTGAAGAGCCTAGAGCTTAGCACTTAGCACTTAGCACTTAGAGTTTAGGACTTCGAACTTAAAACCAACAACGTCAACGGATTCTAACAAGTCCACCAAGTGAAGCTAAAGAGGGAATACCATGGAAAATTACAGAACGGAAACTAACAACGCAGCGAACACTATCGAGCAGCAAGGCCAAACTTGGGCGGCGATTAACCCTGAATACGTAGCTCGTATGCGTTTGCAAAATCGCTTTCACACAGGTCTAGATATTGCTAAATACACAGCAAAAATCATGCGTGAAGATATGGAATCTTACGACCAAGATTCGGCTAAATACACGCAGTCTCTAGGTTGCTGGCATGGTTTTATCGGCCAACAAAAAATGATTTCGGTTAAGAAGCACTTTGAAACTACACGTGGTCGCTACCTTTACCTTTCAGGTTGGATGGTTGCAGCGCTTCGTTCAGAGTTTGGTCCACTGCCTGACCAATCAATGCACGAAAAAACCACCGTGCCAATGTTGATTGAAGAGCTTTATACGTTCCTGAAACAAGCAGATGCACGTGAGCTTAACCACCTTTACAAAGATCTAGACGCAGCCCGTGACTCTGGTGACACGGTAAAAGCGCAAGCAGTTCAAAACCAAATCGACAACTTTGAAACACACGTTGTGCCAATTGTAGCGGATATCGATGCTGGCTTTGGTAACGAAGAAGCAACGTACTTACTTGCGAAGAAAATGATTGAAGCAGGTGCATGTTGTATTCAAATTGAAAACCAAGTATCGGATGCAAAACAATGTGGTCACCAAGACGGTAAAGTAACGGTTCCACATGAAGATTTCTTGGCGAAAATCAATGCGGTTCGTTACGCATTCCTAGAAATGGGCGTTGATGATGGGGTTATCGTGGCGCGTACCGATTCACTAGGTGCTGGTCTTACGCAAAAAATTCCAGTATCTCAATCTCCTGGTGATTTGGCTGAGCAATACAATGCATTCATCGATGGCCAAGAAATTACGTCTTTGTCTGAGCTAGAAACCGGCGATATGGTTCTGAAGCAAGGTGAGCAATACATTAAACCGACGCGTCTTCCAAATGGCTTGGTGCGCTTTAAGCCAGATACAGGCGAAGATCGTGTGGTACTAGATTGCATTACTTCGTTGCAAAACGGTGCGGATCTACTTTGGATTGAAACTGAAAAACCAAACGTAGAGCAAATTGCAGGCATGGTTAACCGTATTCGTGAGGTAATTCCAAATGCGAAACTGGTTTACAACAACAGCCCGTCGTTTAACTGGACAATGAGCTTCCGTCAGCAAATCTTTGATGCATGGAATGAAGAAGGTAAAGACGTATCAGCTTACGACCGCAATCAACTGATGAGCAGCGTGTACGATGAGTCTGACCTAGCAAGAGCGGCGGATGAGAAAATCCAAAGCTTCCAACGTGATGCAGCGCGAGATGCGGGTATTTTCCACCACCTAATTACGCTACCAACGTACCATACCGCTGCGCTTTCAACAGATAACCTAGCGAAAGACTACTTCGGTGAGCAAGGCATGTTGGCTTACGTTAAAGAAGTTCAACGTAAAGAAATTCGTCAGTCATTGGCATCGGTTAAACACCAAGATATGTCAGGCTCTAACATTGGTGATGACCATAAAGAGTACTTCTCTGGTGAACAGGCACTGAAAGCGTCCGGTGAAAACAATACGATGAACCAGTTTGCTTAACCGTAAGGTCGCGTAAACGAAAGCTAACAGACGTTTAAGAATAAGAATGGAGAGGAGTGTGCGTTAATCGCCAGCCAATAATGTACTGAGACTTCATTGTTAAAAAGCCAACCTATTATCAGGTTGGCTTTTATTTTTTCTGTAAGCTTTGGGTTATTTAACCAGCTTTGCCAAATCAGCAGGGCGGTAGTAAACCGATTTTAAAACCTTACCTTGGCGAATGGTTTTGCTGTCTGTTGTTACGTCTTTCGCACATTTTGCGATAACGTAATTTCCTTTAGTCACCGACATCAGCTCAATATCTTGCTTCGCGTAGAATTCTTGCGTGTCTAAAAATTCCTGCTCATTGCGGCATACTTTACTCATGTTGCTAGAGTGAACTTCATCCCAGCAAGGTGTGAAGTCAATACCACGGTTGGCAGCAACGTGAAGCAATAGGTCGATCAAGTAGCTAATGGCAAGGTTGTCTTCCATTTTGCTGTGGCCTAAATGCACTAGGCGACCAACCAAAACATAAACAGAATCGATGATGGCATCTGCTTGTTCTACTTTACAATCGGCTTCTGCAAGCTCAGTTAGCTCTTCAATCGCAAGAGATGAGTGCAGTTGATCCGCTTTAGCATCAAGGCTTGCCGCGTCGTTTACTGGAAGATCGAACGTTGAACGGAATTCAGTGATGTCGCGGTAAAGGTGATCGTACAGTTCTTGTGTAAGCAGAGTCAGTTGCATAGTTTTGAGTTCCAAAATTTTTTCCGCATACTAGCAGATTAAGGCAATCGAGATAACCGTCTGCATCAACTTTTTTAGTTAAAGCGATTCAAAATCTTGTTAGATCAAGGCAGTATGATCATCATAGGGAATGACGGATCTTAGCCTGAGAGAAAGGGAGCATGAAAATGACCAGTATTATTAATGAACAAGCATTAACCGACTACGTATTAGAGTCTCGTGGAAGCGATCAAAGCTATCCATTTGGCCCTGAGGCTAGCGTGTTCAAAGTGCGTGACAAGATGTTTGCGCTTATTGCTTTTCACAAGGAAAAACTGTGTATCACATTGAAAGCCACTCCCGCAGATGTAGAAGTACTCACCGAACAATTTGATGCCATCATTCCCGGGTATCATATGAACAAAAAGCATTGGATTACCGTTACAATGGAAGGTGATGTCAGTGAGGGAATGATTAAAGATCTGGTTGATGGGTCGTATAAGTTGGTGGTGTCTAAATTGCCGAAAGTTCAGCGTGAGGCTTTGCTGGCAAAATAAACTGACCCAGCAGGGCGCTAGGTCAGTAACAATAAATTAATAATAAAAGTCGGTGTTTAGTAACGCTTTTGAGACAAGTAGCGTACGCGGAACTGCTTGCCTTTCAGTTTACCTGCTTCCAATTTCTTGAATGCTTTTTTCGCTACGCTTTTTTTCACGGCAACGTATGCGCTTACTGCTGTTACGTTAATTTTGCCAACGTCAGTACCTGCAATGCCATTTTCGCCCGTTAGCGCGCCTAAAATGTCACCTGGGCGTACTTTGTCTTTCTTGCCGCCGTCGATTTGCATCGTGATCATCTGAGCTTGGTACGGTTCGTTATCGAAGTACTTCTCGCTCGGTAGAGCAGAAGGCATGATCGCGGTGTCCATGTACTCATCAATTTGAGCCACTTTGTAGCTTTCTTTTTCGGTAAATAGGCTACATGCAATGCCTTTCGCGCCAGCACGGCCAGTACGACCAATGCGGTGAACGTGCGTTTCAGCGTCACGGGCCAATTGGAAGTTGATGACCGCATCTAGGTTTTCAACGTCTAGGCCACGAGCTGCGACGTCGGTTGCAACTAAGATAGAAGCACTCTTGTTTGCAAACTGCAGTAACGCTTGGTCACGTTCACGTTGTTCTAAGTCACCATGTAACGCGATAACACTGAAGCCGTAATGTGCCAGTTCATCGGCCACTTCTTGCGCGTCTTTTTTCATGTTACAGAACACAACCGCAGATTCAGGTTGGTGCTGAAGAAGAAGTAAACGGGTTACATCTAGACGGTGTTCGAAGTCGTCTACTTTGTAAAAACGCTGTGCAATGGTCGAGTTATCATGTGTCGCTTCTACTTTAATCAGCGTTGGCTTGTTCATGATACGTTTAGCAACAGACTCAATAGCTGAAGGGTACGTTGCACTAAATAGCAGTGTTTGGCGATCGGTTGGTGCTTCATCAATGATGGCATCTAGTGCATCTTGGAAGCCCATTTCTAACATGCGATCGGCTTCATCAAGCACTAACGTGTTCAATTCGCTTAAATCGATGCGATCTTTTTGTAGGTGATCCAGAATACGGCCCGGGGTACCAACCAAAATATGAGCGCCATGTTCTAAAGAACCAATTTGCGGGCCCATTGGCATACCGCCACATAATGTCAGCACTTTAATGTTGTGAACCGCACGAGCCAGTTTACGAATTTCTTTTGCCACTTGGTCTGCTAGTTCGCGAGTCGGGCATAACACCAAGGTTTGCACGCGGAAGCGCTTCACGTTCAGGTTTTGTAGAAGACCAAGACCAAACGCAGCCGTTTTACCCGAGCCAGTTTTACCCTGACCAATCACGTCTTTTCCTTCAAGGATAAGAGGCAGGCTTTCTGCCTGAATTTGTGTCATGTGCTCGTAACCTAAAGAATCAAGGTTGCTAGCTAATTCAGGTTTCAGGTTTAGTTGAGAAAACGGTAATTGGCTCAAAGTGGCTTCCTACTGTGGTACAAAAGAATATGGAGGTGGAAAGTAACGACCTACACGCAATATTGCAAACGTTAATTAGTCTAAAGCAGCAAATAACTTACCTAGGCTTGGCATTAACTCAATAAGTAAGGAAACAGCTTACGCCTATCTTCAGAAGTCAGTGATTCTACTCGGGCGATATTCGTGTCTGGAATGTCTTCAGGGTTAGGGTAATGCTTCAAAACTTTTGCCATACTTTCTTCACGGATCAGGTGAAATAATGGATACGGAGAACGGTTGGTCAGGTTTTCTGCATCTTCAGGATCGGTGCCGCCAAAGCAGTAGTCTGGATGAAAAGTCGCAACTTGGAAAATACCATCCCAGCCTTGTTGCTTGATTAACGCTTCAACCCAATCAATGAACAAGTTGTAGTCGAAAAAATCTTGCAGCATATTTGGCACGGTAACGATCGTGGTTTCAAGATCTTCGGCCTTAGTTGAATCCAATTCCATCAACCAAGCCAAAATGTCTTCAAGTAGGGCTTGTTCTTCAGTGGCATGGCTGATCGCAATTTTAATCTGCTTATTGCGGTTTGGTTTGGCTGCAAATGGGCATAAATTGAGCCCAATGACGACATCCTCTAGCCATTGGTTTACTTGAGCATGAATGTTTTGATCTTCCGGTGTCATGGTGGTTGGCATAAAGCGATACTTTCTCCTTGGAATTATGATCTAGAGGGTAGCATAGCTTTAACACTGTTGCGGAGACATTCCTTGCGCTTCAATGGTCACCCGTTGATGTAAACGCCAGCACAGAACGAAAATACCTATATACAATAGGCATGCACCCTCAATCACTGTTATCCAGCCGCCGTGTTGCCAGCAATAGATCAGCCAGAAGCCACCAATACTGCCCCCAATGTAATAGTGAACCAAATACAATGCAGTGGCCGTAGCCTTAGCCGTTTTGGCTTGCTGGCTTACCCAACTATAAGCAAGAGAGTGAGTGAAGAACGCCCCAAAACTCACCAGCATTAGCCCACCTAAAATAGCGGAGACAGATTCAACATAGGCCACCAGCATACCCAGCAAGCTGATGCTCGTACCGACAACCATTCCTATTATTTTGCTGTGTTTTTGGCTCCAAATTCCACTAAGTCGTGCACTGAGTGTACCGGCGAGATAGCAAAGAAAAATGGTAGAGGCGAGGCTGACAGGCCAATTATAAGGCGGGGCAACCAAGCGAAAGCCCGCGACTGAATATAGGTTAACAAACAGTGCAAAGTTTAACCCTCCAATTATCATAGCCAACAGCAGTTTGGGCTGCTTTAAATGCTCAATCACACTTTTGTTGTGATGGAAGAACAAACCACGCTGTGGCTTAAAGTGGCGCTGAGCAGGTAAAGCTTTCATGACGAGCAAAGCGCCGAGTAGGGAAAACACAGCCATAGCGACAACTGCGGTTTGCCAGTTGTACCAGTCTGAAACTACGCCACCAAAAATTCGGCCAGCAATGCCTCCGAGTGAATTTGCGCTGACGTAAGTGCCAACGGCCAATGCCAGTGCTTTTGGGCTGAACTCTTCTGCCATATAGGCAACTGCCACAGCGGCGAACCCAGCGAGTGCCACACCCATAGCACCGCGTGCGAGAGATAACCCAACAATACTGCTACTAAGTAACATGGTTAGGCCAACCACCGGCAATAGAAACAGACTAAGCAGCATCACAAATCGACGCCCTAACATTTCCGAGCAGACCGCCCACGGCACAAGACACACCGCTAAGGTCAGCGTACTAGAAGCTTGCAGCCAATTAACTTGCGTTGCAGACACGGAAAAGGCATCGGCCATGAGCGGAAGCATAGGTTGAAATAAGTAGAGATTACAAAAAACCAAAAAAGACCCAAAGGCAAGGGCAAAGCTGACGCGACGGTAAGCGGGCGTTTTAGGTTCTATCATAATGGGCTTAGGTTGGCTTGAATATGTGATCAGGTTATCAAAGTGATTGTGATATATAAAATATATTGTAATTATCGCATCAATAACTAAAAACTATCACCATCATCAACAAGCTATCACCATCGTGGGAGGGAACAAAGTGGAAAGCAAACCGTTACGTTATTTTTTGGCCATACAAAGAACCGGCAATATGACTCAAGCCGCACGGGAACTGCATATTGCTCAACCCGCCTTAAGCGTGGCAATTAAAAAGCTAGAAACCGAATTAGACGTGCGCTTGTTTCGCCGAGATGAGAGAACCATGGCGCTGACTCAAGAGGGAGAAGTCTTGTTGCCCTATGCTAAGCGAGTAATCCAACAGCTCGACGATGCGCACCTTGCCATGCAAGAGTTAAAAGGGCTGGAAAAAGGCGAAGTAAAGCTAGGTGTACCGAGTATGATGGGGTCTTATTATTTCCCAGAAATCTTGATGGGCTTTAAGTCCCGTTACCCAAATTTAAAGCTCACCATGGTAGAAGCGGGTGCACAGTCTTTGAGAAAGATGCTATTAGATGGGGAGTTGGATCTTGCTGTTATCTTAAACGAAGATATTCCGTCGTCGCTAGAGACTGACTCCATTTTAAAATCAGAGATGGTGGCCGTTACATCTCCAACGCACTCGTTCGCGGACAAACCGTATATCACTTACCAAGAGTTTTTCTCTCAAGAGTTGGTGATGTTTAAAGCGGGCTACTTTCACCGAGAGTTTATTGATGAAGTTTGTGTGGCGCAGGGGTATCAGCCGCATTTTTCATTTGAGACTAACCTAGTGCCGATGATCCTCAAGATCGTCAAACGAGAGTTTGCGATTACTGCGTTGCTTAAACTGGTTACCGACAATGAAACCGGTGTAGTGGGCATTCCATTTAAACAGCCTGTTTATCTTGATCTTGCACTCGCGTGGCGCAAAACAGGCTATTTATCCATTGCTGAGCGTACGTTCATCGAGTACGTCAAAAGCCAAAGATCGTAGTACTAGCTGGTGTACATGCGGTCGAAGGTTTTTACATCCCAACCAACCATCACTTGGTCACCAATCTTCAATACAGGAACAGAACGAGCGCCCATAGCTTGCAGTTCTTTTCTTCCTCTTTGCATTTTCGCATTGGTTAAACGGTAGGCGATTTTCTTAGAATCAAGATAACGCTGCGCATCTTTACAATGTGGGCATTTATCGCTGATGTACAAAACAACTCTTTTCATGATCATCTCTCTTTCGCTTTGAGCGCGAGATTCTAGCCTAAAGTAGCATAGGGAAAAAGCCTTGCGTAGTCTATGCTGATAAAAAAACAAATAATAATATGACACTGCAGAGATATATGAGCACATTTTCGCTCATTGGCTATGCTTAGACAGGTAGGCTCTAGTGGTGAATATGGGTGCAGTTGCCCAGTGTCGGGTTCAATGTTGGCAAGCAATGGTGCAGATACTAAATGATTGATCATTCAATAAATGCAACACACAGCAATGATGAACAGGTTTCGCCACTCGAGTCGGTGAGTGGGCTTAATGTCTCTGAGGCATTGGCAAGGTTTGGCGGAAATAACAGCATTTACCATCAGCTGTTGAGTCAATGGATAGAAAGTGAAGTAGATTTTGAAGTGCGTATGACCTCGGCTATGCTGCAACAGGATTATCCGTCCGCCATTATGTGCCTGCATACGTTAAAGGGCACCAGTGCAAATTTGGGGGCAATGGGTATTTCAGACAAAGCGCGTGAATTAGAATCTTTATTAAAAGCCAACCCTCACGGTGAGCGTGTCATTGAAAAGTTAGCACAGTTGACCAGCGATTTAAGCACCTTCTTCGAGCAACTTCACGCCGTTATTCAAACGGAACAAACGCCACAAACAAAACTGTCGCAACGAAGACACAACACCTGCACCGTTTCCACTTTCAATTGCCTATCCGATAACCACACAGGCCAAGTGAAGCAAGTGTTGACCGAGTTACTTTATTTTCTCGATAACTACGATACATCCGCCATTGAGTACGCAGAACGCCACTATACCGAGTTAGACCAAGCCTTGGGTGGTCAGAAATTCGAGGTGTGTTATAAAAGCATTCATCAATGTGATTTCGAAGTCGCGGGTAAGATCTTACGCCAATTATGGCCAGAATTAGAGCAAATTAAACGTGGGTGAACAGACAATGGTTCAAGCTAAGAAATCGAAAACCGTTTTGGTTGTGGACGACACTGCAGACAATCGTACGCTGCTTACGCAAATTCTAAAAGACGACTACCGAGTGTTAGCTGCAGTCAGTGGCTTGCAAGCCATAGAGTTGTGCGAACGGTTTATGCCCGATTTAGTTTTGCTCGATGTTGTGATGCCCATGATGGATGGATACGATGTGTGTTTAAGGCTGAAAAATAATCCAATAACAGCCGGTATCCCTGTGGTGTTTTTAACCGCCCGCTCTCAAATAGAAGACGAACAGCGAGGCTTTGATGTGGGGGCGGTGGATTACATTCAAAAACCGCTTAGCCCGCCCATCTTACTTGCCCGAGTAAGCACACACCTGAAGTTAAAAACGACCATGGAGCGTCTAGAGCAGCAAAAAGACGAGCTAGAATTGCGTATCCGTGAGCGCACTCGCGAACAAGATATTCTGCAACAAGCGATAATGACCGCAATGGCCTCTCTGGCCGACGCTCAATACAGCAGTAGCCAACAAAAACGTCGAGTCAGAATTCAGAAATACGTAAAGCTTTTAGCGGAGAATGTCGGCAGCAACAGACATCTGTCATCTGTAGTGGGAGATCAGATCCCATTGAACTCACGCTTAATGGTGGTCGCTGAAGTTTACGACGTGTTGATTTCATCTAAGAGACAGCCTGTTAAGTTGTCTCACGATAAAGCAGTCGAAGTCTTGTTGTCTTCTGCGGGCAATTATTTTGACAGTGAAGTCATCGAAGCATTCTTGCTGGTGGAACAACAATTGGCGATAATTGCCTCAGAGTACGCCGAGCAAGATCAAAGCACGAAAATGAACGTGAAAACTTAGCCACTTTCGTAGCTTTATCTTTGATACCCAGTACAATAGCGCGCTCTTTGTATTTCCTTTATGTTGTCGACATACGTTGTTCAATGTGAGGTAAATTGTCTCGTTTTCTACTGAAATTCGTTATTATGCCTAAATCTGCGCCTAAAAAAGCTTCGACCAATCATACCTCTTCAAAGCGTCCTGTGAATAAGGGAACTGCTGCGAGTAAAAATCAAACCGCTAAACGCAAAAACCTAAGTAAGGGAAAAGCGCCCGCAAATACGGCGGATAACGAATCATTAAGCCTTGGCCTGCACGTAAAAACCCTAACCATGACCGAGTTACATGCTCGGAATGACCACATTGGGCGATACGACTTCGCGAAACTGGTTGAAGCTTTGCCTGAACTCGCTCCGTTTACATTTGCCAACCCACATGGCGATACATCGATCAATTTCTCGGATGATGAATCAGTAAAAATGCTCAACAAGGCTCTGCTGGCTCTACACTATGGTGTGAAGCAGTGGGATATCCCAACGGGTTACTTGTGCCCACCGATCCCTGGTCGCGTTGATTACATTCACCATATTGGCGACCTACTGGCGCAATGCAACAAGGGCAAATTGCCTGTTGGTGTGAAAGTAACCGGCTTAGACATTGGCGCAGGGGCGAACGCGATTTATCCCATCGTAGCATCAAGCTGTTATAAGTGGGGCATGGTGGGTAGCGATATTGATCCTATCTCGGTAGAGAATGCGAAAAACATTGCTCAAAATAACGCTCACTTAGCCCAAAAGCTGCAATTCAGACTGCAAGAGAACAATAAGAATTTCTTTGCTAACATCATTAAAGATGGCGAGTTTTACGACTTCACCATGTGTAACCCGCCGTTCCATGCATCTCAAGAGGAAGCGAATAAAGGCTCGCAGCGAAAACTGCAAAACCTGGCGATAAACCGCGAGAAAAGAGGCCAGAAACCTGAACCTAAAAAACAGTCGGCACTGAATTTTGGCGGGCAAAACGCCGAGTTGTGGTGCAAAGGTGGGGAAGAAACGTTTATTCGCAATATGGCGTTCGAAAGTGCCGATTTTAAAAATCAGTGCTTGTGGTTTACAACGCTAATATCAAAAAAAGAAAACGTTCGTCAGTTAACGCGTGCGTTGGACAAGGTTGGCGTGACTAACATTCAAGTGGTCGAAATGAAGCACGGTCAAAAAATCACGCGTTTTGTTGCTTGGAGCTTCTTAACACCAGAGCAGCAGCAATTGTGGGCCAGTGCTAAGTGGAAGTAAGCCACTAGCCAAGGTTGATTTCGAAATTTCTTAATCCCAAGCTCGCTCTAACTCAATGTGAATGCCCGAATTGACTTCGACACCCATCAACGTAAGATCAAACCGTTTAGATTTATATGCATATAGAGGGATCGATGAGCAGTACGCGAGTAAACAAAGAAGAACAGTTAGGCCCATTTCAGCTCTTCATCCTTTTATTATCGGTATTTGTACTGATTTCTCTCACTGCTCAAATGACGTTGTCGTTGCCTGACGACGTTAAACAAATCCTACAATGGACCGACGGCTTCATTTGCCTCTTTTTCTTCATCGACTTTTTGGTCCAATTAAAGCACGCATCGAATAAGTGGCATTACTTTAAAACCTGGGGTTGGATCGATCTCTTATCTTCTATACCCATGGCTTCCTATTCTCAGATTGGGCGCATCGTGCGTGTTATTCGCCTGTTAAGGGTGATCCGCTCAACTCGTCACCTTGTTTCGGTCTATATGCGGAATAAAGTGAAGAGCTCGTTCTCGTTCGTGGTTTTTGTTTCTATCTTAGTTCTCACCATTGGTGCGATTGCTATTTTGATTTTTGAAACCGATGTCGAGGGCGGAAATATTGATAACGCAGCTGATGCATTTTGGTGGGCATTTGTCACGATCACCACGGTTGGATACGGCGATTTCTACCCAGTAACGATTGAGGGGCGTGTGGTCGCCGCGATGTTGATGACCACCGGTGTGGGGCTTTTTGGTACCTTCACGGGCTTTGTTGCGTCATGGTTTGTTGACGATGATGCGGACGATCAAGGCAAGCACATCATTGCCAACTTAAGACGAGACGTGAGCGATTTAAAAGAAGACATATCCGAACTAAAAGTGCTGTTGATTGCCAAAGAAGCCCAAGCTATTGAGAAAGAAAAACAGCAACAAACACCGGGGGAGAAGTAAAACAAAGCTATTGATTACAATGATGTAGCACGGGCAATTGATTCGTTTTGTAACGTCAGTTTTCGGTCAAATTCACGCATAAATTGAAAGTATTCACAAGTTTTATAGCGTTCGGTATTTATATGCAATAAATTACATTAAGATAATGGAATCCGAGTAGCTAACTCATCCTACCTTGGCTACTCAAGCGCATTTTACGGTTTATGTCTCTGTGCGAGGTTCAATATGTCTGTGTTTGATCTAAATGGAAACTGGTTACTCTCTTCACCTGAACACCCTCAAATTTCGGTTCCATGCCTTATTCCGGGGGACAACCACAGTGCGCTTATTAAAGCTGGAGTCATACCAGACCCATACTACGGCTGCCTAGAACAAGAAGTCCAATGGGTTGGTGAGTCTCGCTGGCTATTGTCTCGTACTATTAATGTGGTTGAACAAGACTTGGCACTGACCGCCATTGACATTAGCCTGTCACGAGTAGATACCTTAGCCGTGTTTAAGGTGAACGGTGTTGACGTTTTGCAATGCAGCAACATGTTCAAGCAATATAAGGTCGATATTCGCCCTCACTTGAAGTTGGGTAGCAATGTATTGCAATTCGAGTTTGCAAGGGCAGACGAAGAAGCCGCGACACGCGCAAGTCAATTGCCATTTCCTATCCCATATTCAGAGGGCAACAACAAAGTCCCTCATATGAACACGCTCCGTAAAGCGCAGTGCCATGCCGGTTGGGATTGGGGCATTTGTTTAATGGTCAGTGGCATTTACGACAAAATAAAAACAGACGTAGTCAATCACATTCGCTTACACGGAATGGATTGCCAGCAAAAGTGGTTATCAGATGACTTGGTGGCCGTTTCTGTCGACGTATTCCACGATGACGGCCACAGCAGTGACTTACAAGTGACGCTTGGCGAGCAATCTCACTGCGTTAGAACCGACCTTAACTGTCAGAGTACCCGCGTTGAATTCATTATCAACAACCCTAACCGTTGGTGGCCTGTTGGCTATGGCGAACAACCACTATACGATCTGTTGATAGAGCTAGATGGCCAAGTAATAGAGAAAAAAATCGGCCTGCGGGAGCTAGAAGTCGTCACAGACAACGACCACATCGGCAGCGCCATGACCATTAAAGTGAATGGATGGCCTATTACTGCCAAGGGGGCGAATTGGATCCCTATGGATGCTTTGCCCCAACGAGAATCTGCAGACCGTTACGAAGTATTACTGCAAGATGCCGTTGATGCGAACATGAATATGATCCGCGTGTGGGGCGGTGGGCAATACGAAAGCGACGTATTTTATGAGCAGTGCGACCAGCTTGGGCTACTGGTTTGGCAAGATATGATGTTTGCCTGCTCTTTATACCCGTCGACCGACGTCTTTTTAGCGGATGTAGAAAGCGAGTTGCGCTACCAAATTAACCGTCTTAAGCATCATGCCTGTATTGCTTTGTGGTGCGGCGACAACGAAGTGATCGGAGCCATAGGTTGGTACGATGAATCTAAACACCAACGAGAAAAATTCACCGTTAACTACGACCGCTTAAGTCGTCATTTAGAAAAAGTCATTTTTGAAGAAGACAACAGCCGACGCTTTTGGCCAAGCTCTCCTTGTAATGGAGAGTTAGATTACGGCGACGCATGGCACGACGACACCAGAGGCGACATGCATTTTTGGGATGTGTGGCATTCTGGAAAATCTTTCGATGCGTATCAAAAAGTGAACCCACGTTTTTGCAGTGAGTTTGGTTATCAATCTTGGCCATCACTGGCGGAGGTAAAGCAATTTGTGCCAGAGAGCGACTGGAACATTACCTCGCCAACCTTTGAGAACCATCAGAAAAACCCTCGTGGTAATAGCATTATCGCGGAAAACTTTACCCGATACTTCCGCTTCCCAACGGGTTTTGAAAACATGCTTTACCTGAGCCAAGTTCAACAAGCCATGGCAATCAAAACCGCGTGTGATCATTGGCGCGCCATCAAGCCGGTGTGTCGAGGGATGTTGTTTTGGCAACTAAACGATAACTGGCCTGTAAGCTCTTGGTCGAGCATAGAATACAGCGGCCGTTGGAAGCAACTGCAATACCATGCGAAACGATTTTTTGCGCCGTTATACGTCACCTACGTAGATAAAGGCAACAACATCACCCTAAGCGCGCTTAACGATGCCAGACACACAGAAAAGTTAGAAGGCAAAATAAGTTGGATAACCTGGCAAGGAGAGGTGCTGAAAGAGTGGACGGTGAACACCACCATCGCCGCCGATGGTAACCAACCCATTTGGGAGCTGGCTAAAAAAGACCTCAGTGCCAATATCGGCTTTTTGCACATTAGTTTTAATGACGGTGACATCGAATCGAGCTGGTTTGCTGATGTACCTAAGGTTCTGCCAATGGAGAAAGCGCAAATAGAGTGCCGAGTTGAAAACAAAACGGTGACGTTAACCAGTAACAAACCGGCATTTTTTGTACACCTAGAACATGATGGTAAAGGGAGATTCTCTGATTCATCTTTCACCTTGTTAGCCAACGAACCAAAAGAGATCCAGTACATAGGTGATGACGAACAAAGCCTAAAAGAGTCACTGCGAATTTACGACTTAGTCAGCAGCTATTAGCAAAGTGTGGTAACTAGAAACACAAAAATGAGCTCATCAAGAGCTCATTTTTTATAAAGGAATACTGCTTAGGCTTTTCTTTTGATCTTTTCCTTACGCCTTTAGCCCAGCGCCTTATTCTCCTAACAGTAACGGTTTAGCGTGTACTCATCGCCGCTTTTACTGGTGAACTCTTTCTCAACACTGTGAGCAATAGGGTCACCTTTAGCGCCGCTCTCCATTAGGCTAATCCAGTATCGGTGGCTAGATTGGCTTTGCGTGCAAAGAGACGTTCTAGATTCAAGTTGTACGTCTGTGATTTCTGCTAATGTTTTTAGCCCTTGGCGAGCACCCAAACGGATTTCTAAGTGGCTGCCTTGATCATCTTTAAGCAAGATAGAATCAGGTTCCAATTTGTGCCCAGCAAGTGCTACAAATTGGCTTGGATTTTTAAGGCTGGTTAAACGGCCATCAGCGAAACATGCAACAAGGTTACAGTAGTAAACCATGTAATTGGTTACGTCCTGGTGAGAGCCTTCATCTAATGGAAATGCAGAGTCTAGGATCTCTTTAGCTCGTTGTTGTTTTTCTGTCGCTCTTTGTGCTTTCACATTTTCAGCATTGAGGACAGCGTTCGCATCAAACATAGGCTCGGTTTGTAGGTTTTGGTTATTCGTAGCTGTTGACATCGTCATAGTGGTGTCCTCGGTAATGGTATTTATCAGTATTGATAGAACAGAATGACTTTTCGCTGTTTGTTTGCGCTAGTGACTCTGTACATTTTTAGATTAACCAACTTTTAACCAAGATTTCACAATAAAAATTATACAGTGTAAATTTTACAAAAATATCGAGTGAATTTTACACAATGAGATTAAGACGGTAACTCAGAGAATGACCGCATAAAGAACTAGAAAAGTAATCAAATCATCCCCATAACAATAAATAGGGCGTAGTATCCTAGTAAGGCATAAGTGATAGGTGTGTAGATCTTGTTGTTCCATTTTTTGACAACACCGATTTCATAAGTAAAAAAGAGGGAAACATCATGACCGTTATTTCAACCCAAGAACTGCAAGAGAACTTCGATTATTTTGATAAAGACCAAGACGGTAAAATAGAGCTCAGCGAGTTTAAAGCGCTGCTACAAGCGTTAGATTCACTCGGGCAGGGCGACTCTTGGAAGTTGGGATTTAAAGAAATTGATTTGGATGGCAATAGCAGTATCGATTTTGAAGAGTTCTCGGCGTGGTTTAATCAGCAGTAGCCGCATATTCGATCACGACAAACACCAAAAAGGCGCAATTAAGCGCCTTTTGTTTATTGCTACGTTACAGAAGTAAAACCAACGACTACCTATTTTTCGTTAAGGCTTTGTAACATATCAATCAAGTCAGTTTCTGACGTTGGTTCCCTACCTAAGTCAATCTCCGGTGATGCGCCACCCTTTAACATATAAGCCTTTGTACCGCAGTGGTCATAGTGAAACCAACGACCATTAACACAAACGTCTGTGTAGCAACGAGGATCTTGTTTTAACATATCTGGCTCTCCCTTTACAGTATGTTCACATTCACACTAACCAGAAAAAGCGGGATTAAAAATGATCTAAATCAATTTACTTGCTATCAGTGTGGTTATTTTTTATTTCTGTTATGCCGCTACAATCGTTCAACTTAGTGAGCCATCGAAGACGAAACCAATAATCAAATTTATCAATTGCACTGTCATCAAAGTGTGCAGATGCCGATTCTTGCCTATGATTAGAGAAAGGCATGGGTAGAGAGGCGAGTAATGGAGCCAATTATTTATGGTGTGATTGGGGTAGTCTTAGCGATTATTGTTTGGGGTTTAGTGTGGCTTGTTAAACGCACGAACCATCGTGCAGGCCAGCAAGAAATCGAGCCGGATTTGTACTCTGAAAACCAGCTTTTATCTGGAATTAAATTGAATGACGTGGGCGACATCGAAACGAAACAACCTACACGTTTGCACTTGGTTTCCTCTAACGCTGCCATTTCGACAGCTGCGAATGTTAACAAAAACACCAACGTTAACCGATTGGCTGAAAGCAAAAAAAGCAGACCGCCCATCAAGCGAAAAAACGGTGCCGAGGTTATTAAACTGGTCTACAGCAAAAATGATAATTTGGCGCAACAGGCGAAGAAATAATTAGGCCCAGTTGGGTTTGCAGTTAAGTTTGATTACATATCGAACAAATAGAATCGGATTGTTGAGCTGGCTCTTATTTTTACCAAAACGAGCTAGGAGGCCTACGGCAGTTGAGTAATGATGGCCGTCACGCCTAAACACAGCAATAGTCAGAAGAGGGTTATTATGGAGTGGATGTTTGTTGCCTTTACACTTACAGGCGTAGCAATATTGTTTACCATGCAACGTTTAGCCAAGAACAAGCAATTTAGACCGCATTTGAAAGTTGTCGAACCTGAGCGTATTGAGCCGATCGTCTTACCGGATGCCTACAGAGTCAACGACAACTTAAGTAAAAATGGCTCGACCATACGAGTAGTGGCTTGTGAAAGCCGATTGTCACGAAAGTTGAATGGAAAGCTGAAATAGGTGACACAACTCAAGTTATTGGTTTGAGTTGAGACTTGGCTCAAATAACGCCAAATCAAGCAATAATTTACATTAAGAAACCATTTTCAAATTTAGCTCGCAAAAAATGTATGACGGCGCTTACTGATAATTAATTCAGTTGCGTGATAAATACGCGAGTGATAGCTTAACTGCAGCATTATTCCAGCAGAGCAAAAGCGCTCGTGCTTGGTCTGTATTGGTGTTTTTGCACTGCTGGTTAATGTACCTAACGCACGTCAAAGCGTTACAATATTGTATCCCACATCGGTTTATTGATATCGTGTTGCTCTACCCAAGAATCATCTTGTCTAGCCTCTAAGTACAACTGTACGCCATCAAACTTAGCAAACGCACCAACGCCACCAAGATGTTGAAAGGCATCAAAAAAATCATCTTCTGATTGAATCAATTTTGCCAAAGTAGTGACGTTGTTATTCATTAGCCATGCAATGGCATCAGGTTCGGCTACCACGCCCGACACCAGTACTGCTTCTGGCTCGTGTCTGCTTTGGTTGCTACCTTGAATTTGCAAAGCGAGTGCTTCTGTTCGTTCCAACTCTTGCTGCTCTATCTCTTGTATAATGCTGTTGCGTTTTCTTTCCGAAATACGTGGGTTCAATCTCGCTATTTGGATGGCATAGCTGAAACGTTCAATACCAACCACATCCGTTAACTGCTCGAGCAATGGTTTATCTAAACTCAATGAAGTGGCGTAATGGTCTATGCACGCGTTGAGATTTAGGTAACGCATGCCGTCAAATTCGAAGCATGAGGATTCGTCGTAGATTTCCATAGGCATATCATCAAGCGACAGCAGCCAACCTTGGTAATCGATTCGCGCTTTAGCTATTTCGTACATGGCCCATGCACTGCGTCTAAAACCCTCTAGCGCCGCACCAGTGAATTCAGAGTCTTCTAACTCTTCTTTGGTCCAGTTAAGGCCCACCGCCAACGCTTGCGAGTACTTTTTTAACAAGCCATGTTTCACTTCGTTTTGCAGTTGCAGCACCGAGCTAGCATCGCTGGTTTGGCTAAGGGAAAAGCACTCATCACAGCTTGGAACCTCGATAGCCTGATGATCGACCTTGGCACGTGTTTTTTTATTAGGAAAGGGGGCGTAGACATGGCTTGGTTCGCCACAAAACCAGCAGGTGTGACGAGAGTTAAACGGAATGTCGATGCATTGAGGAGAAGCCATGAGCCTTGATCCGAAGCCAATAAATAAGGGCTGGCAGCATATATCAGCCTGGTGGGTGTGATCAATCTTTAAATCCCCCTTTAAAACACGCTTTAATTTGGCCGCCAATAGCACTTCGAGTTACTGGTGAAATGTAGGCTGAGATTCGGACAGAAACTGGCAAAAAATCACTTCAAAACTCACTTCAAAAATAGAAAAAGTGCAAAAAACTGAGCGCCTAAAAAGAACGCTTAATGAAAATGATTAGTGTACTAATTATATTAAATGGTCTCCAAACGTGTTTTTATTGAGATCTGGATCTCATTATGGCCACTATTATTGATCCATTGTGATTTTTTCGCTCATTGTGTGCGTAATAAAAATATAATTTTAATTAGAGCACGAAGGAATGTATTTAGACATGATCACATCAGCACCTTGGGTGATGAATCAAAAGACAAGTGAAGATCCCGTTAAAGAATGGACGTTTTTAGAACCAAAAGCTGAAGATGGAGACGATGTTTCCTGCCTCATCGCTGAATGCCCACCCCTTGATGTCAACTCATCGTATTGTAATTTCCTTCAATCCACGCATTTTCGTGGCACTTGCATTCTTGCAAGGCATCACGGCGAGGTCGCTGGGTTTATATCGGGTTACCGAAAGCCTGATGAGCCCAACACCTTGTTTGTGTGGCAAGTAGCGGTGTCTCCTCGTCATCGAGGTCATGGGCTAGCCTTTAGCATGCTGCATGAACTGCTTGGACGAGATAACTTGAAAGCAGTGACGGCGATTGAAACCACCATCACCGAAGATAACGACGCCTCGTGGGCACTATTCAAAAAGCTCGATATGCAAAACGGGCAGTGCGGCGAAGTAAGCACATTTCTAGATGAAAAAGCACACTTTAAAGGGAAGCACGATACGGAGTATTTGTATCGGATCCCGCTCATTCTTAAAAAATAGGAGTTAAAACGGTCTCATCATGGATATTTTTAACAAGCAAGAATCGAAAGTACGTTCTTACTCAAACAGTTTTCCTGTCATGTTTGCCAAAGCAAAAGGATGCTGGCTAGAAACCGATGAAAATGAACGATACTTGGACTTTCTTGCTGGAGCAGGATCTCTAAACTACGGACACAATAACCCTGAATTGAAGCAATCTCTGCTTGAATACATTGAGATGGACGGCATTACCCACGGGCTGGATATGCACTCAGACGCGAAAGCTGAATTTCTAAGTGCTCTGCAACGCTACATTTTTGCCCCAAGAAATCTCGATTACAAAGTGCAGTTCACCGGCCCAACGGGAACTAACGCTGTGGAAGCGGCGTTAAAACTTGCTCGCAAAGTTACTGGCCGCAGTTCCATTGTGGCGTTCACTAATGGCTTTCATGGTTGCACTGCTGGCGCTTTGGCCGCTACGGGCAACCAACATCATCGTCAAGGTGCGGGCTTTAGTCTCAATAACGTGACGCGAATGCCATTTGAAGGTTACGCAGACATCGACGGCCTAAAACTGTTTGAAACCATGCTAGCAGACAACTCAGCAGGTATGGATAAACCCGCCGCAGTACTTCTTGAAACGGTTCAAGGGGAAGGTGGGCTGAACGTTGCATCTAATGAGTGGCTACAACGATTAAGCCGAGTATGTAAAAACAATGGCATTTTGCTCATCGTTGATGACATTCAAGCAGGCTGTGGCCGAACAGGAACCTTCTTTAGTTTTGAACCATCAGGCATCAAGCCCGACATCGTGACCCTGTCAAAGTCGATCAGTGGTTATGGTTTGCCAATGGCCATCGTACTTCTAAAGCCAGAGCTCGACATTTGGCAGCCTGGTGAGCATAACGGAACATTCCGTGGTAACAACCATGCATTTGTCACGGCAACAAAAGCGCTTGAAATTTATTGGTCTGATAAAACGTTTGAAACTCACATAGCGAAGAATTCAAACAAAATATCTGAGGTAATCCAATTCTGTATTAAACGCCACCCAGAACTTTTTGTGCAGCTGAAAGGAAGAGGCATGATGATTGGTATTGAGTGCCTTAACGGTGAATTGGCCGGGCAAATCGCCAAAACATGTTTTGAGAACGGAATGGTTATTGAAACCGCAGGCCCAGAAGACGAAGTGGTGAAATTCTTCTGCCCATTGACCATTACCGAATCTGAACTAGATCAAGGTCTACAAATATTTGAAAATGCGGTAGATCTGGTTGCCGCCAAGCATTTTAGAAAAGCATCTTAATTGAAGGAACAAAGATGATAGTTAGAACATTAGACGAGTGCCGAGACAGCGAGCGCCGAGTAGTATCGGAAACATGGGAAAGTGTCCGCATGCTGCTAAAAGATGACAAAATGGGATTCTCTTTTCACATTACAACCATCTATCAAAACACAGAAACGCACATTCATTATCAGAACCATCTCGAATCGGTTTACTGCATGAGCGGAGAAGGGGAAATCGAAGTTGTAGGTGGAAAAACTTACCCGATTAAACCTGGCACCTTATACATTCTAGATAAAAATGATGAACATTATCTAAGAGCATATCAAGACAAAGAAATGGTCATGGCATGCGTGTTTAACCCGCCAATCACGGGAAAAGAAGTGCACGACGAAAATGGCGTATACCCATTAGTTGACTAGCTTTAGATTATCGTTAATCACCAATAAGTGAGGCATTTAGCCTCACTTATTGGTTTAACCGCTATCCATTAACTACCTTAAAACAGTCTCGATGCTTAAAACAGCTGACACCTAAAAGGACAGTCACCGCAAAACCCAGTACAATAGCGCGTCATTTATTGTTAGCGTGCAGCATGAAAAACCAACTTCAATACGTTCAAGGTTACCCAGAGCATATTCTTAAACAGATCTCGACTCTGATAGAGCAAAAGCAACTTGGGCCGTGGTTAAAGCAACGATACCCGAACAATCACACCATCACCTCAGATAAAGCCTTATTCGAATACACCATGGCGATAAAAAACCGCTACCTGAAAAAGTCATCGCCCTTATCTAAAGTGGTGTACGACAAAAAAATTCACATGGTGAACAATGCACTTGGCCTACATAGTTTTGTGTCTCGTGTGCATGGCGGCAAGCTTAAAGCCAAAAATGAAATTCGCATTGCGACCATGTTTAAAACCGCCCCAGAGCCATTACTGCGCATGCTGGTGGTGCACGAACTCGCACACTTAAAAGAGAAAGACCATAATAAATCTTTCTACCAACTGTGTTGCCATATGGAGCCGGATTATCACCAACTAGAGTTGGATGCAAGGCTGTACTTAACGTCTCTTGAACTGTAAAAGACAAACTATGGATTACGATTGATCTCCTGTGTCTTCATTTTTGGCGCTTGAGCGAACAGGCTCAAATTGTGGGTTATTTGATTAACAACCCAAACTGAATCAAATAATTAGCGCTAGAGTCGCATTTCATTTCCATCCAGATTATTGTGCCTACTATAAACTTTCCGGTGCGGCTCACCTCAAAATAGCGCAGTAGGCAATCTCATGGTTTTTCGAACATTCGTTACCACTTTAATATTTAGCTTGTACACAGCTATGGCTTCAGCCAACGGCACCATCTTGGCCACTGTGCCGACCAAAAGTGACGAACTTCCTAGCGTCACGATTCTAGAAAGTGGCCTTGTTACCCAACAAGGTAAACAATACAACATAGACAAAGGCAAACTGATGCACCCGACAGTTGGGCAGTACATCGGTTTTCGTTATGAGTTGATATTGCCAAAGGGCGATGAGGTGACCAAACTGCCTATCACCGTGACCATGTCACACCCCAGCATTACTGACCCTAAAACCAAGCAAAAGACGACAACATCTAGTTGGCCCGACACCATGTACCCACACAACAAAAATCTAGCCATGTGGTATTTCGGAGAAGAGTACGAGATTCAAAGTGGGATCTGGAAACTTGAAATCCGATTTAAAGGCAACCTGCTCGCGAGCCAGTCTTTTACCGTGGCAAACATGGAACAGCTTAACTCATCTATTAAAGACAACTTTGAAGCAACAGAGCGGCTTTCTCAAATTGCCGCCATTGCAACAGAAGGTGAAAAGCTATTATGCAAAAATCCAAGGTTTAGCACTTGCATGGCGTTCGACACCCAGCAACGCTGTGAAGCAGGCATGGCAACGCTTAGAGGCACCTGTGCCAGCTACGCCAAAGATAAAACCAAGCAACAAAACCCCCACCAAACAGAAGTCGTAAAAACGTTTTATAGCCACTTCACCGTATGCATGGCAAGCAGCAGAATGACGAGCGCAAAGCTGAATGAGAGTGAGGTAAAGGCGTGTTTTAGGAAGTAGGTCTAGGTCGCTGGGTCAGCGTTATGCTAAGAAGTAGTGCGGACATGCTCTTCGTCCGCAATACTTCGAATTCAGGGCACGAACATATGTTATCCCTTCATTACTTTCTTGAGTCTCGCTAAGGTCTTCATTGAATCGTTCGCGGGAATCGTTTTGTAATCAGGGTTGTTTGCTTTTAACCAGTAGTCACTGCTTCCACGTTTTTCGATAACCCGCAATAAGTATTGGTTGTCTCCGCTTTCATCTAGCATCTCGATGGCCATCGTGTTTCCGGTGATAGATCCTGCACTGTTTGAAGAAACGAACTCAAGCAGTAACAAATCGCCGTCTAAGATTGGATTCTTTCCACCATTCATCGAGTTTCCAGACGCGCGAGCAAGAAAGTGTTTGGACGCATCGACATTGTATTCACTGACCTCAATGTGTTCACAGTCTTCTGTGTTACCCGTTTTAAAGTGACCACAAGCAATTTTAAGATCAGGATAATAAGGCAGTGAGATGAGGTTATCTTGATCGGGTTGCTCAAGTGGAGTTATCTTTTGCTTCTTGTTGTCCACGTGTTTGGCCAATTTGTAATCGACTAATTCTTTGACCAAGTCAGCCAATACATCAACATGTCGGTCTTGAATTGTAAAATTAGCTCTAAATAGACCATTGTCGTTAGTGAACCATGAAATATTGGTTTTCTGGTCCGCCTTGATTGAGTGATGAACGGGATTTTTCTTCCAATAGCTAAACCATTCTTTGTGAGTGGAATGCAGCGAGCGTTCTGCCTCTGGCAGTTCAAGTTTGTGTAAGAACGGATAGCCAGACAATACGTGCCAGCTTTTCTCACAAAGTCGCTCGACACTAGGTGGCGTGCGAAATCCATCGAGTTCTAAAAAGGCTTCAAGCAAAATCGCTTTGAATGATTTAGTCATTTTGGTTTGTTGTACTGCATAGAGCAGGAAGTCATGATAAGCCGTAACGACTTCGGTCATAAGAGGATCATTTGTTTGTTGGGCGACCAAATTTAACCAACTGCCATGCTGCTTAGTTGCTTTGCTTAACTGCGGATCGACTTCAGAATGAAAATACTCTGCAGCGCTTGGTCTATGACCTAAGTGTGCTTCGAGGTTTATATAATCTTCAAGTGCCGTTTTTCTGTATTGTCTAGCAAGAGTCTGCCAGAAATCGGTGACTTGAAGATCAATATTAAGATAGCAGCCATCACCAAGTTGCGGGGCAGCACCGGAGACTTTACTTAGATCTGTGAGTTTGCCTGATAGGCTGATACCAAGAATTTCATGCTTATTTAAAAAGCTACGATGATTACCAATAAAATCGAGAACAGCGAGGTGTTTTTTATTCGGATGTAAACGAAGACCACGCCCAAGTTGTTGCAGGAATATGATGTTCGATTCCGTCGGGCGAAGCATTAAAACAGTATCGATAGATGGAAGATCCGTACCTTCATTAAATAAGTCGATAGAGAAGATAACTTGAATTTCTCCGCGATCGAGCTGAGTTAATGCCTCGTTACGCAATGTTTTCGAGCCACTATAAACAGCAACAGACCTAAATCCTTTTTTAGAAAATGTCTTATTAAATGCGACAGACATAAAATCAGCGTGCTTTTTGGATACACAAAAGGCGAGGGTACGTGACTGTTGGTGTAATTCCCAGTGCTTAAATATATGTTGAGCACGCTTTTGAGTGGCAAATTGCGCATCAAGTTCATCGGGGGCAAACTTACCATTGCGCCATGGGATTTCTTCGTAGTTTACAAATTCATCCCAAATCCCGTGATAATGAAATGGTGCGAGGATTTTTTCATCAATACCGTGAACGAGGTTTCGGTCAAATACCAAGTTATCGTGGCATAACGATAAGATATTGGCTTGGTCGGTACGTTCTGGCGTTGCTGTTAAACCGAGCATGAACTTAGGGGTGAAGTAATTAATGATGTTTAGGTATGTTTTGGCGCTCGCGTGATGAAACTCATCAATAACGATGTAATCAAAGTGTTCTGGCTTGAACTGATTCAGGTGCGCTGCTTTTCCAAGGGTCTGAACGGATGCAAACATCATCTCTTTATTACGCTCTTTAGACTTGCCATGATAATAACCAGAAGACTTTTCAGGCCATAATTTGGCAAAAGTGTTGAGCGCTTGCGTGAGAATTTCTTCTCGATGAGCAACGAATAAGATCTTTTTGGCATTCATTTGCTTAGCATCAAATGCAGCGAGCCAAGTTTTCCCCATGCCAGTACCGAGCACTACAAGTCCACGAGTATTCATCTCCATTCGAGAGTTAGAAAGTGCTTGAAGAGCTTCTTCCTGAGCGCAGTTCGGAGTAAATGGCTCTACTTCTAAGTCACCAACCTCAGATACCGCGTGAAGAGTAGGCTTTTTACGGATCTTAATATAATTATCGATCCACTGATCTGTCAACGCTATTGCAGACTTGTGGTTGAAGATACCAGCAAACTTTTCACGTATAAGAGCAAACTGCTTGGCTTGCTCTGAGTCAGTTGGTGGCTTGTGATCATATCTAAGACACCATTCGTGAGCGTGTGTTAGGGCGCTTTTACTCATGTTATTAGAGCCAATAAAAGCAGAGCCTTGATAGAAACTCTCGTTTTCATTAGTACGAACAAAGATATACGACTTAATATGAAAACTATGATTACCAGCCTGAAAAATCTTAACTTCAACGTTATTGCCTTCAAGCTGCATTAGAGATCTAAGAGCTATCGGGTTGGTGATATGTAAATAGTCTGATGTTAGGATTTTTAGCTTAAGTGGATAACCACGCGCCTCTTGTCTTTCTAATGCTTCATTGATTGCTGGTAATAATAAATCCAAACCGGAAGGTTGAATAAATGAAACAGCAATTTCAATCTCTGTTGCATGGTTGATGGCGTACAACAATTGATCAAGTAAGTGATCCTTGTCGCCCGTAACCAAAACGTCATGTTTTAGAGTTAATGAAATATTAGGCACTATTTACTCTCTTTCTTTAAGATAACGTTTAACCACTTCTCTGACTCACGACCTTCACGAAGATCACCCGTAATCCAGTTTTCTGCAATCGATAAAGGAGTATTGCTAAGCAGGGTACTCAATGAGTTTTCGTTCAAGTCCGTAAAGCGACGGCCATGTCGTTCAAGTTCACTATCCCCATACTTGAATGAGCAATAGAAAATGCCGTCATTTTTAAGGAATTGACTGAGGTGGCAGAAGGTCTTCTCTAAATCATTATATGGGACATGCAAAAGAGAAGCGCATGCCCAAATAGCATCGAAAGCTTTCATATCGGTAGTAAAGCTTAAAAAAGTGTCGCATTGAATGGTTTGGTCAACTAACTCACTTGCTAACGCGACTAACTCTGGGCTGGCATCAAATCCGGTTGTAATAAAGCCATTATCTATAAAATGCTTCGTATCTCTACCAGAGCCACAACCCGCATCTAAGACTTTTGCGCCTGTCGATAATAACGGAACAAATCTGGCGTATAGGGAGGCCATATTTACGTCAACGGTTCCTGCGTAAAATTCCTGTGCGTTCGAGTTGTAGTAGCTTGAAGTCATATGCGGGTAAAGCTCATTTAAGTAGATGCCTATGAACAATAATATCAGTTTTCGGGTTAATGTTTAATGTGGAATATCAATGGTTTTTTAGTGAGTTTAACCAAGTGTTGTCATCGCAATTAGTCATAATAAATGGTCGGTCTCTCCTCTAACACCTCGTTGGTCGCAATCTATTAGAGATAGTATTGAAAAACATTAGCAATACCACATCCCTACAAGAGCATTAAAAAAGCATGATCGTTACTCTGCTTCATTCCAGAAATTAGCAAAGAGATATCCGTTAGTTACATACCCACGCGATGTGGTTTGATTTTTGTGCATTTTGATTTTTCCTTAAATGTAAGAGGTGAAAAAATGGCGGTAACTCATTTATATCTAGGTTAACAATGAAGCAGCTAAAGAAATTCCAAACACTGATTTACTCAGAATCGGAAACAAAAGAAATATTGATTTTCTTTTTCCCGGTTGAAAGAGGCCGAATCGAATCCATGGTGGTTGACGATAAAGTAAGAGAGTTCGCACAAGGGTTACTTGTAGAAGCGGTGGATACCTCATACAAAATTGGTTTTATCGAAGCAACTTGGAGAAGCACGATAAACCCACGTAAGCCAATTGCAAAAGTACTTAATGAATTGGCAAAAGGAGCCTTATCTCATGCTTTTGATCACGCCACGACGAACGATTTGAGAAAAATTAAAATCTACCAGTTGGTTATGAGCGCAATAAACCGTAACTTCAGGAGTCAGCTGGCGATGTTTCTCGACGGAATTGCGTGTAATAACGAAAAGCCGTTATTGATACCGACTTATAATATTAGCAGTGGTAAGCAAAGACTATGGGCGTAATTAAGAAGTGGTGGTTGCGGTTTCTTCTGTTCATGAGTGTATGTGTCGTTGTTATTATCGGGAGCTCAATCCGTGAGGAACAATTTTTTACCTGTGTGATGGGAGCTGATTTGTTAGGCGCCACGCCTGCACAGTGCTTATGGGTAATTGAGACATTGGGGCCAAGTGAGGATCTGCTTTTGTCAGTCGAAGAGGAATGGTCTTTAAGTGCGGTGCTCAGCTATCCGACACCAGAAACATTGGCTTTGGCTCAGCTTCTAATCGACCATGGTATAGATGTGAATTCTTCCCAACGGATCAATGGTGTTGAAATTCCGACGATTCACGGTGCAATCCTCTCAAGAGAGTTAGAAGCATTTAATCTATTGATTAAAAATGGAGTCGACATCAACCAAGTCTATTCAGCAACTGAAGATAATGCACTGCAGTTTGCTTATAGACTTCAAAAGAAGAGAGCAAGTGTCGAACTGGGTAAAATGATCGCTACGCTGGAATCCATGCAGTGATTTTTAATGCTACATAAACTTACATTCCAACCACCCGAAATCCACTCACCTTCTTGTTCTCTTTTCCCAGCAACACATGGTACTCCATTGCTGTGAGCAGGCTCTCTTTGTCGGTGTCGTAATCCAATAGTTTGGCTAGGCGTTTATCAAAGCTTTGTTGCTTTATAAAGTTCGGATTTTGGTTTGAAATATAAAGGCTTTTGTTGAGTAGTGGTGGTCTTCGTTTTTCATCTAATAGGCCACTTCGGTGGACAGCATCAATAGATGAGAAAGTGACGCCAAATTTATATTCAGGCTAACAAATGGAGATCAATTTGATATTTGTTTGTTTAACCATTGGTTAGTCATTCCTTTTTAAGGTGCGCCAAGGCCTGTAGACCGAAGTATTTCAGTTTCTCTGGCTATGGTTGGGCTTGATGGAAGCCTGCGGAGCATTAATGTGGGTTCTAAAAGGATCGTTTCTGCATTGGTTTGCTCGGAGTTAAGCGTGTTGATCATGATGTCGAAGCCAATGAGTGCAATTTGCTTGATGGGCTGTTTGATACTAGAAAACCCAAGCGATTGAGAGATAAATGTATCGTCAAATCCGATGATCTCTACCGCGGACGTTTTCTCATGTTGCTGAAGTAAAATGAATAACTGACTGGCGCATATATCGTCTGAACAGAATATGGCACTTAACGGTGATTCATGGGTCAGTATTTGTTGCTCAACAAAGTTAGCCAATGTTTCAGTGGTGTAAGGGCTCAACACTCGCGGTTCTGATAATTCGGTGTTTTTGTTTTTTAGAGTTTGTTTAAAACCAATAAAACGATCCGACTGTTGGGTGTCTGTGCCGATGTATCCGATGCGGCGATGCCCCTGTTGCAATAGGTGCTTCGCCGCTAGCATACCACCGTATTTATGGTGGGTTCCGACTCCAGAAACCAATGGGGAGGTGGCCGTTAATAGCACAACAGGGAAAGGGAAATCCTGTAAAGTGCTGAGGTGTTCACTTTTCAAAGAACGTGGAATTAAGAAAACGCCATCCACATTATGGTTCTCGCACTCTGCTAAAAACGTACGTTCAAGCTGCAGGTTATTACGGCTATTAAACAGTAATAGACTCCTACCGTGTTTATAGGCTTCTTCTTCAAGAACGTCGATCATTTGCGCAAAAAATGGGTTGGTAATGTTGCGAACAATGACCGCAAACAGTTTGGTCGCTTTTTTACGTTTCTTCTCTGGTTTCTGATAGTTCAGTTCTTCAATCGCATTTTCTACCGCTAATTTGATGGCGTCAGAGACGTTGGCGTTGCCATTTAACACTCTGGATACCGTCGCGATGGAGACTCCTGAACGCTTGGCTACATCTCTGATCGTCATTGTGTTTCCTTTTTTGTTTAAGTTTATTCGTTTAGTCGTGATGTAACAAGATTTTGTGTTACATCACAATTAAATATGCTTCTGACGACATTATGGAAAATACGCCGTTTAATTCCATGCCGTCTCTTTTCAGTGTTTGTCGTCTTCTCTAATATTCGTGTTAACAAAGTAAATCGGGAATTAAGTTTGTGCAAGATAATAAATACAGAACGATAGAGACGGCAACAGAAAAAGAACTCAATTCTTTTGATGTTATTTCGTCTAATAAAAAGTGGCGTCCCCGGTTTCATATAAATCCGCCTTATGGGTTACTCAATGATCCAAATGGTTTTTGTTATTTTAATAATGAATATCACTTATTTTACCAATGGTTTCCATTTGGTACTTTTCATGGCATGAAACACTGGCGTCATGTGGTGTCAAAAAATTTAGTAGAGTGGAAAGATAAAGGCGTTAAAATATCACCAACGCTAGGGTATGAGTCTCATGGGGCATATTCTGGCGCTGCTTTCATCGACAATGATAATGCCTACTTGTTTTATACTGGAAATTTAAAAACAGAACATGGTCGAGATGCAAATCAATGCGTAGCAACGTTAAGTAACACTGGCGCAGTACATAAAAGTGGGGCTAACCCAATTATTCGTTCAGTGCCTAAGGGTTATACGGGCCACGTCCGAGACCCGAAAGTAATTCAACACGATGGTCATTACTATATGTTGTTGGGCGCACAAAGGGAGGTCGATTTACAAGGTTGCATTATTGTTTATGAATCTTCAGATCTGTCTCGTTGGGCGTTTAAAGGTGAGCTAACCTTATCGTATTCTGAGGCATTGCTTCCTGGTTACATGTACGAATGCCCTGATTTGCTGCAAGTGGATGGTCAAGATGTGTTGATCTTTTCTCCTCAGGGAGTAAAACCCGAGGGAACAAGGTTTCATAATCTCAATAATGTGGTGTATTGCCTTGGGGTGATGGACTGGCACAACCTTGAATTTTCAGTGGAGCATTGGGACGAATTAGATAAAGGTTTCGACTTTTATGCCCCGCAAACCATGGCTAACTCGCCAAGCAACGCGACACTCATCGCATGGGCTGGAACCGACGAGCGTTTGCCAACCGAGGAACATGGTTGGATTAACTGCCTTACTTTAGCAAGAGAACTCTCGATAAAACGTGAACGACTGCATCAAGTACCGACCAGCGGTTTGTTCAACACACTGTCAAAAGCTGGCAGCTTGTCGATAACTGATAATGGCAGCGATACCTTTGAATTAACCTCGTTGTCTTTTATGGCAAACATTAATGTTACTCAGCACAACTCAGAACGAGGTGATATCAATGAGGCTGTGAGAGTTAAAATAGCCCTGTCAGATGATGGTAATAATAAAATCGAATTTATTGTTTGCCAAAAGAGTAACCGTCTTATTTTAAATAGAACGAATTACGATCATCACGAGTCCGATTGGGATTTTGGTTCGATACGAGAATGTGAATATGAAGATCAAATTGAAGATATAACGTTAATATGTGACCAAAGCATATTGGAAATATACGTTAATAAAGGGAAGTATGTATTTACGAGTTTGTTTTTTCCAAACGATACCGCTCACTTTTTGAATGTGTGTTGTAATGGAAATACAAGTGTGAATATGGATATAAGCTACACTATATTATAATGACGGGTGAATATTGTGAACTATGAACTAACCGTAGATGAGATACTTAAAAGTATCGGTGGTATCGATAATATAAGAAATGCAGAGCACTGCGCAACGCGCTTAAGGCTCATTCTAAAAGACAACGATAAGGTGAACACAGGCGAAGCCAAAGCAATTGAACAAATTAGCGGTTACTTTTATCAGTCCGGCCAGCATCAATTTATTATTGGTACGGGTAAAGTTTCTCATGTTTTTGACATGCTAAAGAACAAACTGGGTGGCAATGTCGAATCGAGCGATTTTAAGAACGATGCATTTGCTGATATGACGGTAAGTCAAAAAGTGATCAGAACATTAGCGGATATCCTCATTCCTCTGATCCCCGCATTGGTGACGACGGGCTTATTGATGGGCTTGCGCGGAATGATGCTGCATTCTGGCGTAGAGTTTGCGCCTGAAGTGTTGGCCTTGTTTGGCATGTTGACTGACACCGCGTTTGCATTTTTGCCGGTCTTGATTGCGTTCTCGGCGGCCAAGAAATTCGGTGGCAATCAAATTATCGCCATCGTGGTTGGTTTAATGATGGTGGCACCTCAATTACCGAATGCGTGGGTTGTTGCTGGCGGTGGCGCTGACCCGATGATGGTGTCGTTATTTGGGATTGATTTTCCATTAGTGGGTTACCAGGGTACGGTGTTACCTGCAATCTTTGCTGGGTGGTTTGTCTCTTACCTTGAACGAAATTTGCGTCGATTTGTGCCAGCCGCGATGGATTTGATTCTGACCCCGTTTTTGACCATCACCATTGCCATTTTTGTGATTCTCTTTTGTTTTGGTCCGCTATTGCAAAGCGTTGAGCATGGGTGCAACTACCTTGTTCGTATGGCGTTAGACATGCCTATGGGAATTGGCTATATCGCTTATGGTGCGATTCAACAAATGATCGTGATTACTGGTTTGCATCATGCTATCGGTGTGATTGAAATTGGCTTGCTGAACGAAACCGGGTTCAACCCTTTACAGCCACTGGGTACAGCATCCATGGCAGGGCAATTTGGTGCGGCTATTGCGGTTGCCACATTATTAAAAGATAAGCTAAAGAAAGGGAATGCTTACAGTGCTTCAATGTCGACACTGTTCGGGATCACAGAGCCACTGTTATTTGGTGTGAACTTGCAGTACTCCAAGGTGTTTGGTTTTGGCATGGTTGGCGGTGCGGTAGGTGGGTTGTTTACCTACGTATTTAGCATCAGCGCAACGGGCATGGGCATTACGTTTATTCCTGGCATCTTGTTGTATACCGATTCCGTCGGTTCCATTTTGGGGTACTTAGGTGTGATCGCCAGTGCATTTACGACATCATTCCTAATAACTCGATTCTACAACCCAATTCGACGCGGTTAATCCGCCTTTAAACTGGCAGGAAAAGCTAACCCCCTATGGTTTTTCTTGCCCTTTTAAACCCGTATTGTCCTGATGCGGGTTTCTTTAGTTAAGTGACTTTTGAGGCAACAAGATGAAACATTTAGTTTGGACAACGGGCGACGCTGTTTTAGATCTCATTCCCGATGGAAAAGAGCATTATTTAAAATGCCCAGGAGGTGCACCCGCCAATGTAGCCGTTGGTATTTCAAGGTTAGAGGGCAGGACTGCGTTTTTTGGGCGAGTAGGTGATGACCCATTTGGTTATTTCATGCGGGATGTATTCTTGGCAGAACAAGTCGATATAAAGCACCTAGGTTTTGATAAAAACAACCGCACTTCAACGGTTCTAGTCGACCTAGATGATCAAGGAGAGCGTACCTTTACTTTCATGGTCAACCCCAGTGCTGATCAGTTCATGAGTCATCAAGATGTGCCTAAATTTCAAGAATGCCAGTGGCTGCATGCTTGCTCTAATGCACTCGCTAATGAACCTAGCCGCAGCAGTACCTTGAATGCGATGACTCAAGTTAAAGAAAGCGGCGGCTATGTCAGCTTCGACCCGAATTTAAGACAAGATGTGTGGCAAAATCCTCTAGAAATGAGAAGCATCGTAATGCAGGCGATTGTGCACGCTCATGTGGTTAAGTTCTCTGAAGAAGAGATCACTTTTTTGACTCAAACGGATTCGATTGAAAAGGCCATCAGCGCGCTAAGTTCTGTCAGTATCCCGGTCATTATCATTACTTTGGGCTCGAAAGGGGCACTCGTTTACTATGAAAACGAAGCCATTCGTGTTGAAGGGCAGTCTGTTAGTGATGTTGTCGATACCACTGGCGCCGGTGACGCGTTTGTTGCCGGTTTGCTTGCATATTTATCTTCCTATGATCATTGGTGTAAGAAGAAAATCATCATAAATGCGGTGAAATGGGGGAATGGGTGCGGAGCGCTTGCTGTCACAAAGAAAGGCGCAATGAGTGCCTTACCTAATCTGTCGCAACTGAATCAATGGCTCACCCAGTGTTAATGTTTGTTGTAATTAGGCGCCTGAGTGCGCCTAATGCTTGTTGTGTGGGCGATTACCGTATCCTCAATATCGGGTAAATTAAATCATGCACAGGTCACCAAAATAGATTAGGTAAACATCGCGTTGATCGGTGTCACTCTGATCATCAATGGAAGTGTTTTACTCAAATTGGATGACTCTGGTGGCTACCGCGCCTCATTGGAGGTGAAGATCTTTGAGATGATTACACGCTCATTTTCCAATGTGGATTGGCAAGACGCCCAAAAAGTAGACTGGCTGATTAAGTCTTTCGAACAAGATTCGGAATTTGGTCTTTTCCCAACCATCCCTGCGGACTTCAACCTAACTGATGACCAGTTAGCACTGTTTTACGCCAAATGCGAAGCAAGGTTAAGTAGCTATCAGCTTGAGAATAAAGGGCTGTCGGAGTTAAGCGTTTATGGGCTATCGATGATCCTAATTGAACGTGCAGAAGCATTAGGGGAATGGCGTGAAGTGGTTCGCCTGAAAGGTCGCATTGCCGACCAGTACTTTGAATTTCTTGCGCTGTGTGAAATATGCTTAGCTCATGATGAAGAGTTTGACGCGGAAGACTGGCTAGTGAGAGCCAAAAAAGTCGCCTCTGATGGCTATGAGTTAACGCAGTGCGCAAAAATGGAAGTCAAAGTCTTGGTCGCGCTTGGTGATAACCAAAAGGCATGGGACTTAGCGTGGGAAAATTACGTAAAACGTCCCGAACTTGATGCCTACAAAGAGGTAGAGTCGATGCTATCCGGTATTAACGGCTCTGATTTTAACTTATTTGAACACGCGCAGAGCATTCTGATAAGCGGTCATAAAACGGGCCAAACGGGTACCCATCGGTTTGGCTTTTACTCTGAGTTACTGGCTTTGTACATCCACCTTGAAAAGTGGGATTTGGCGATAGCTTGGTTTGATGATGAGCAAGGCGCAGTTGAACTGGGGCTTAAACTGGCTCAATCCATCACTGCGATTTATCCAGAAACAAGTGGCCGTATTTATGTGGGTATCGCGGCCAAACAGGTTGCGATGGGATCGAAACAGTCTTATCAAGAAGCCGCCAAAGTGTTACGTGATGCGGAAAATCATTTGCTTGAAACCAATCAGGGTGAGGCGATCATGAAAGTGATTGTGGCGAGTTTGATTGAACACTATAAGCACAAACGCAATATGATGCTGATACTGTCGAACGAATTTTCGAGCTATTGCCCTTAATGGTATCGGCTCTTAACGATATTCGCTATTTTGGCTCAGGCTAAATCACTCCATTAACAGGTTTTTTTACTTTGTAGTTTGGAGCATGGCCATTGTGCTTCTATAGTTTTAGTACGAAAGTATGAAAACGGATGTTATATGAAGCAATTGTGCAAAGTACTGATCCTGTTATTGGGAATATCGTTTCATGGCTTTGCATGGTCTACTAATCAGTCTATTCACCTCACCATGCCTGTTTTTAGTGATGGTAGCCATCGTTATTATCATGAGCTTCTTACTTTGGCATTAGCCGATATTGACGTTGATCTGACCATCAGTTCTCCTCCTAAACATTTTTCCCAACGGCGTGTGGTCAAGATGTTGGAAAAGGGAGAGCTGTCGCTTATGTGGCTTATTCAATCAAAACAGCAAGACCTACTATACCATCGAGTTGATGTGCCATTGACCAATGGCTTAATTGGCAAGCGGATTATGCTCATCCCAAAAGGGGCGCAGCCACTTTACACTCGAATTCAATCCCTTGATGATTTAAAGCGAAGCGGCTTAGTCGCTGGGCTCGGTGTTGGTTGGTTTGATGCGTTGGTATGGCAGAAAAACGATCTAAATTACTTTTTAAAGGATGGCGAGTGGCGCAAGCTGTACCATATGTTGTCTAATCACGGTGGCGTGAATTACTTCCCAAGAGGGGTGATCGAAATCGTCAATGAAGCCAAATACAATTTGCACCTCGATATTGAACAAAAGTTGATGCTTGAATACGACAGGGACTTTGTTTTTTATTTAAGCGCCGTAGACAGCTATAAAACCGATTTAATTGAGAGTGCACTGTATAAAGCTCAGCGCAGTGGTTTGATTGATCGTCTTATTCAAAAGCATTGGAATGAAGACTTTGAGCACTTAAACATTGAAGACAGGCGTGTTATCAAGCTTGTCACGCCAATTGAATAGTTTAAGGGCGGCGAGGTTGAGCGGTTTACGCTCATTTGTTGCATACGGTGGCAAGTATTTGAATGAATGCGAAAAATGACTCTCGAACTTTGCTATATACGGATATACTCATTCCTAACCCATGAAATGTTAATAAGCGCCGTTTTTGAGTGTACCCGATGGGTGCAAGCCACGAACGATGTGTTTATGAATAACGGTTAGAAAACCGTTTTAGATAAGGAATGAATATGGAAAGCGTTGCTATTTTGCTGATTGTGCTTGTAGCGTTTTTTATGATGTACATGCGCTATTTTGCGAAGAATTACGAGCCGATCACCTATCCATACAAGAAAGTAGGTCGGCTACTTAGTCAGTCGGAAAGTGCGTTTTACAATGCGTTAATAGCCGCAGTAGATAACAAAGCGGTGGTGTTTTCAAAAGTACACATGGCTGACGTCGTCACGCCTCCGGTAGGTAAAAATAAGAAACGCTGGGCAGCTGCGTTTAACCGAATTGCTCGTAAGCACATCGACTTTGTGATTTGTCGCCCTGGTACACTAGAGGTACTATGTGTGATCGACTTTAACGACGGTTCGCAATTAGACAAGACCAAAGCCGAACGAGAAAAGCTGCTGATTCATGTGTGTAAAACGGCGGGCATTCCGCTCATTGGTGCTAACTCTAAATACAGCTACCAGGTAGGGCGGTTACGTAAGATTTTAGCCGAATACGTAGATACGATTTCTATCGAGCCTGAGATTCGTTTTTGTAAAGAGTGTAACAGCCCAATGGTGATGAGAGTGTCTAACCAAGGTGAGTTCAAAGGCCGACGCTTTTATACTTGTAGCCGGCCAGCTTGCGGTTACAACGAAGAATATTCTGAAGAAGTTGAATGGGGTTAAGGTCACGAATCGTTTAACCCTTCATTAGCTTGATGTGAGATTTACTAAGTACCGCCAAGGCTCATGTTTGTGTCTGGCGGTATTTTCATTTTAAAACGGCCGTTATTTGCCTAGCGATACATCAAACTGGCGTAAGTACTTTGGCATTACTGCATCTAAGTGTTCAATATCTTCTTCGTTTAACTCGATTAAATGCAAACCAAATTGTTGGTAGAGCGCTAATTTGGTTTGTTTTTCCTTTTCTTGCTCTGTATCCAGCTGCTGTGCGAAAAACTCGATGTAAATTTGCCCTTTTGGCAAGTAGAAATCGCTATAAACTTCTTGTTCTATGGGCAGTTTTCTCTCGTAAGCATGGACGAGTCCCGTCATGTATAGCCAATTGTCTATCAACATTTCTTGTTTGGACCGCACGTAATGGCCATCTGCCGTGCGGTACTTGGCTTCAAATTTTTGTCTGAATGAGCTGTAGGATTTGTCGGTGGACGAGTGGCTAGTGTTGTTGCCTTGCACTTCATTTATTGAGTTTCTTAATCGCTTATTGCTCAAAATAGCCGTGTCCCAAACCACAAACGGGATGTCTGACTGGCTGTTTTCACGCTGTAAACCACCAAAGTGTTGGCCAAGGTGGGTAAGGTGCCAGCCTTTTCCGTGTTTGGTGATCCAGCCAAGTTCTGCAAACAATTGGTTTATCTTTTGCGAGGGTAAATCAAAACGTTCACCAATTTGAGATGCCGTGTGCTTGTCACTTTTTGCATCAAATCGAGGCAGTGTGAAGTCACTTGGCCAAACAATATACTGACCGAATTTTGTCGAGGTTATGTATTCGCCACCTACGGAAGTACCGGCTTGGGTGAGCTGCCAACCATCGTCTTTTTTGCTGATGTAGCCAAAGGATTCTAGCTGCTTAAACAGTTCACCTGATTTTATGTCTTGAGCTTGCGCTAGTTTCGACGTCGAGAGCTTTTTGTCCACATGAACCTCTGATCTATTTATCTGATCTGTTTATTTATACAGGTATCATAACTCACTGCACTAAATTCAGCAAAGCACAGCCTCAACTCGCCATTATGTGAGTATTGTGAGTTATAGAAAGTGTGTGATATACGAGGTTTTCATACCGCATTTTGGTTTTAAGGCGTTAATATCATAACGATTTATAGCGGGGTATGAAACTTGGTCTATAGTTAATTGTGAATCGATATAAAAATAAGATCACGAGCAATGTCAGATAAAAGAGTATTTGTAACCGCTGCAGAGGTCGCAGCTGAATTGAATAAGGGAATGGTGATTGCCAAGCGATTGCTGCTCATTGCGAGTAACGCTCGTGCGTTGGCGCTCAGAGCGGGTGAGAGCGCAGCGGGTTTTCGCCCAATTACCGACTCAATCGACGACTTGGTGCGAACCACACTGGATTCGTCCAAAATCATCAATGGTAAAGCGCAAAGGTTAAGCCGTATCGCAACCGCGGAAAACCGTTCAGCGTTGGCCTTGTCGAAATACCACGTTGTTTATAGTAAATATTCAGATGCTGATCATATATCCAGTATCGGGCCTGCTTATGAAAAAACCCGCAAGAAGCACATGTTGCTCATTACGGAGTTTAGGAAAGAAGCTAAGGCGCTCAATGACCTCCTTCAAGAGCTCTATAGTGAACTTCGTACGGCACAAATTATTTCGACGATGTTGAGCGTAGAGGCATCTCAAGCTGGGGAGCTCTATCAAGATCAGCTCAATAGTATTGCCTCTAGTGTGTCGGAATCGGCGAACGCGATTCAAAAGCATGTATCTCAATCCCTCAAGTTGTTTTCAGAATTAACAAAGGCTGTTTATGCAATCAAAAGTACTCTTTAGCGAAGGCTCGCACCGTTGGATTGTGTTTGGAAGAGATCCAGACAAGCCAGACAAAATCATCGACACCAACCAATACATGATAGCAAACAGAAACGAAGCCATATTGCTTGACCCAGGAGGCATAGAGTTGTTCTCCGCTATGTTAGGCAGCGTTGTGAAGGAAGTGCCAATAGAGCAAATCACCCATTTGTTTGCTTCTCATCAAGATCCAGACATCATTTCTTCTCTTGGTTTGTGGGATCAAGCGCTAGAGTCAGCCAAATTGCATTCCCCTTGGTTATGGGAAGGGTTTATCCGTCACTATGGGATGGAAAAGATCCAGTTTGAGCCTATTCCTGATGAGGGCCGAAGCATTATTATCTCTGGGCTTGAAGTGCAGTTTGTTCCAGCGCATTACATGCATTCATCGGGTAATTTTTCTGTTTACGATCCCGTAGCCAAAATCATGATGTCGGGTGACATTGGAGCCGCGCTAGATGCGGCGGATGCGCCGATGTTCGTAACCAATTTTGATGAGCATATTCCTAAAATGGAATACTTCCACCAACGATGGATGCCGTCTAACAAAGCGAAGTCGCGTTGGATTGATAGGGTGAGCAAGCTGGATATCGACATGATGTGTCCTCAGCATGGTGGCATATTTAAAGGGGACGATGTAAAGCGATTCTTGGATTGGTTAGATAAGCTTGATGTAGGGGTTGCAATTAAATAGTCCATTATTCGAATTAGAACACGTGTTAAATGGGTATGCTAGAGCGGTAAGGTTCAAAGCTAAGGTGTCTGGCCTAAATGCTTTGAACCTTTTTTATTGTATGATATTAGGTTGTTCAATACGATGTTGAGCTAAATAATAAAAAATATAATCCATATGATAAAGTACTATCTGATTCATAATATATTTGGCCTGTTAATGGGTTTGACGGTTGTTCTACTATGTTTTATGTAGTACCTTTCGTGCCATATTAATAGTTAACAGCTATTTAGAATTATTCTAGCGCTTATAAGTAACATTCGGAGCAAAGACATGTGTCTTGATAACAACTTCTTCGACCAAAGGGATGAATGGTTGGCTCAACAAGCACAAAATGGAGCAGTGCGACTTTTTGATTTTTGTTTAGATTTTGGCTTCAAATACGAAAACTTAATCTTTGCCGGTATTTTGGAGCAAATTCAGTCCCGTGAATCGAAATCTTTGGTGGATTTTAAGTTGACGGAAAAGGGCAGCAGCTACGTGGACTATGAATTTGAAACTTTCATGGTTAAGGGTGCTCAGTTAAATGAGTTAGCCGCGTATGTTGAAGAGTTTTTCCTAAACCAGTTTTTACGGACGGCTTAGAGGAAAAAGGCTCTAGGCAAAAAAACAGATGGCTTTAGGCGGAATGCATCAAGCAAGAGGTTTGATGTTGGGGGCGCGGTTAAAGCTTAGATAGAAAAATCAGTTGTTCAAAAAAATGCGCCTCTGGTTTAGGCGTATTTTTAAGTGAACGACTGAGCTTAGCACTAAAAGCGATAGTTCATTGCAATCATTGGGCCATAGAACTGGAAATTGACACTTAAGTCGCCAGTATCGTCACCGTAGTCTAAGCCGACCTCGTAGTAACTGTAAGACCCTACAACGTCTAGATTGTCGGTAAAACTGTATTGAACACCAAGTGCCGTGTCTATTAGAAGCCCTCTGATGGCTTGGTATTTAATATAGAAAAACTGCGCGTGAGAGACCAAGCTCCAATCTTTATTAATGTCGTAAGCGCCGATTAAGCCAAAGTTGGGAAGCGGTGCGGTAACGGTTTCAAAGACAGAACGCTCGACAGGAATAACATTCCCGGTGTCATTTGCTCTATAACCTAATTCTCCACCTAGCCCGACTTCAATGCGCATGATGTGCAAACCTGCTGTGGCATCTATCTCCCAATCACCCTCATCGAAAAATGTGTACGCGTAACCCGCTCGGGCAACGTCGATGTTGAGTGTCGAGTTTAGGCGAGCGCCAACTTGTACTTCATAATCTTTGCCATCAATAGGAATGACAAAAGCTTTAGATATTCCTTCTATCGTCGCGTTTCTATGTAAGCGACGCCAGTCAAAAAAGACGGTGTGAGTGTCGTTAAAATCGTATGCGAAATATAGATACGGTGAGATCTCTCGGTCTTTTAACGCTAAGTCGTCTTCTAAATCCAGTTTAAACTCTTGAGATAAATCAGTGGAGTAAACACCAATTTGAGTATTCGCTTGAGAGAATAACCCGCCAGCAGAAACATGAAACTCACCCGCAACACTGCTGGTGGCAAAAATGCCGGTTGATAATGCAAGAGTAGAGAGCGCTACAGCAGAAGATAACAATGTCCGTTTGTTACTCATAAGCTAACTTTCCTTGTCTATAATGTTGTTATTTATTGCTTTTAGTTATCATACGTTATGATTTCACTGTTATCCATAGTGTTTGTGACATTGTATTTTATCATGCGATAAGCGCCAGTATTTGATAAGCATTAGCGGCTCGGTTAGCATGGGCTGGTGACTCTATAGGAACAGGTATGGCTTTAACTCTTTATTTAGTACGCGGTTTACCCGGTTCAGGGAAGTCGACCTACGCCAAAACGTTGGGTGCGGTGCATTTAGAAACGGATATGTTCTTTGTGGATAAGCAAGGCAACTATCGATTTGACGCTAGTGTGCTGTCGCAAGCGCATGAATGGTGCCAACAAGAAACAGAGCAGCAGCTCAAGCAACATCATGATGTGGTTGTGTCTAATACATTTGTGCAGCATTGGGAAATGAAAGCTTACTTGGTGCTGGCTAGAAAATACCGAGCAAAAGTGGTCGTGAGTATTTGTACAGGCAATTATAGCAGCGTCCATGATGTGCCGTTGTCTACCATCGAGAACATGCGCAAGCGCTGGCAGGCATAAAAAACCGTTTTGTCGGTTGCCTGTTAAGGGCCCTAACAAAACGGTTCCACACTAAGTTATTACTGCTTAGCCAATGACAATTTGTCCTAATACATAGCCAAGGCAACATGCCCCGATCACGCCAATTAAACCTACCGACATGAATGAGTGGTTAAAGTACCACTTACCAATTTTTGTGGTTCCGGAGGTATCAAAGTTCACCGTTGCAATGTCTGACGGGTAATTCGGAATGAAGAAGTACCCGTATACTGCAGGCATCAAGCCAATCAGCAAGGCAGGATCTAGCCCCAAGCCAAGACCAACTGGTAACATCATACGTGCGGTTGCAGCTTGAGAGTTCACCACAACAGACACAATGAATAGCGCGAGTGCGAATGTCCATGGGTAGTTGGTGACCATTTCAACAATACCTGAACGGAACTGAGGCATGGCATACTTGAAGTAAGTATCAGACATCCAAGCGATACCGAAGATGGCAATGGCCGCCACCATACCAGACTTAAACACCACGCCGTTAGGCACGTCTCTTGGGTCAGTTTTAGTAGCAAGCAGGATGACACCACCAAACGCCAACATCATCATTTGAATGATGACAGACATCTTAATAGGTTTGTCGCCGTCCACGATGGTTCTGATCTCCGGCACCATAGCAATAACAACAATGGTGAGGATAGCGCCAAGGAAAATAAGAACAGCATTACGTGCGGTGGTTGGCAATTCTTCATCTAACGAAGTAGACGTTGTATTTAGGATCTTTTCTTTCCAAACCGGATCTTTTAAACGCGCTTGGTATTCTTCATCATCTTCTAACTCTTTGCCGCGTTTTAGGCTGTAAAGAGACATAAGAAGGGTACCGAATAACGTCGCTGGCACTGTAACCATTAAAATGGATAGTAATGTGATCTCATGTTGGATATCGGTTAGTTGTGCTAGGTAATACACCACGGCAGCGGAAATTGGCGATGCGGTGATCGCAATTTGAGAAGCAACGGACGCTGCCGCCATTGGCCTTTCTGGTCGTATGCCGTTCTTAAGTGCTACATCACCAATGATTGGCATAATTGAGTATACGGCGTGGCCTGTACCCAATAAAAACGTCATGGAGTAGGTCACAAACGGGGCAATTAAAGTGACTCGCTTCGGGTTAGCGCGAAGCAATCTTTCTGCGACCTGCAACATGTATTTAAGGCCACCAGCGGCCTCTAAAATGGACGCACAAGTTACAACGGCAAGAATGATCAACATAACTGTGATTGGCGGGGAAGTTGGCGGCATCTTAAAGATGAACACCTCTACTACTAAACCAATACCAGAAACCACACCAAGGCCTATGCCACCATATCGAGAACCGATATAGAGCATGACGAGTAGGAACAGGAACTCAAAATACAACATCTGTATATCCTTATTAATTTACGATAGTTGTATTTTCCTCCTTAAAAGCAAATAATTATCTAGTTCTCCTCACATTTAATATGGGAATAAATTCGACATTTATTATATCAGAAGCCAGTCACGCTATAGCGAAGGAAAGTTACCGACTTATAAGGGGCTTGTGTTTGAGATGTAAATATTGCTTTGAATTTTGGATGCAAAAACTCAGTATAATTCGTTATCTTATGCAGTAATGTTCACGACAAAATCTAGGTTGGTTATTATAAAACCACAATGCGAGCAAAAAAAAGCCGCTTCAAAATCGAAGTAGCTTAATATTAGAGTTAAGGCTAAAGGCGTTGGGCTCTAGGCTTTTTCTTTCCGCCTCTAGCCTTCCGCCCATAAACTCCCTAACTTGCAGTACTTAAATGCTGTTTCATGAAGCGAGTAATGTCTACCATATCTTGAATCGCAATAAATTCGTTCGTGGTGTGTACTTTAGACATACCAGTAGACAGGTTGACCGTTTTTAAGCCTTTGCTATTGAAGATGTTTGCATCACTGCCGCCACCTGTTGATTTGGTCATGGCATCGATGCCAATAGCCGCAAAGCTTTGTTTAACGTTTGCTACATGGGCGTCTTCATCGGCAATTTTGTAGGCGTTGTATGCGCGAGTAGATACAATTTCCACTTCTGCACCGTGCTTGTCTGCTGCTGCGCGGAAGGTCGCTTCCATATGCTCAACTTGCTTTGCTAACTTTTCGTCATTTAACGAGCGTGCTTCTGCTTCAATGTACAACTCAGGCATAACGATGTTGGTTGCTTGACCGCCTTTTACCACACCGATGTTTGCCGTGGTTTCTTCGTCGATACGAGCTAGGTTCATACCATTGATTGCATCAGCGGCAACATAGAGCGCATTAATGCCTTCTTCAGGCGCTAAGCCAGCATGCGCTGGGCGACCTTTGATGGTGACTTTCAGGTTTTGCTGGCCAGGAGCAGAAGTAATGATGGTACCGATAGGGCCGCCTGAATCAAGTACGATAGCGCAGTCAGATTCGATGTGCTGCATTTCAAAGTTCTTAGAGCCGTGTAATCCACCTTCTTCATGAACAGTGAAAGCAACCTCAACAGTTTGATGTGGGAGAGACTCTTCTTGAATACAGCGAACGGCTTCAATTAATGCAGAAATACCCGACTTGTCGTCACCGCCTAGAATGGTGTCGCCTTTAGAACTTATGATGCCATCTTCGATGATAGGTTCGATGCTGTTGCCCGGCGATACAGTATCCATGTGCGCGCTTACTAAAACGCTACCCGGAAGTGTGCCAGCTAATTTACCGTAAACATTGAAACCATTTGAAATGTCGGCAGGAACGTCAAGCTTTTTAACTTCAAAGCCTAATTGGCCAAGTTGCTCAGCAATTTCAATCGACATGGCTTTTTCGTTACGTGATTCGCTGTCGATTTTTACTAGATCAATAAAGTGTTGGATCAGTCTATCTTGATTAATGGTGGTCATTTCTTATCTCTCTCACTTAATTTGACTCTACTTTACGCGATCAAAATGTGATTTAAGGCTGTTTAGATCAATAAATTATAAAACTTAACGCTAGACAAGTTAGACTTGGTAGCCAGATATCCCAATAAACATTACCAGCTTGAATGTTTGTATGGCTAAGATATTAAGCATGTTGATGTGAGTGGCAGTTCTCAGCAAATTTAGCTTGCACTGTGCTAGTGTTAAGAGGAAAGGGTTTAGAGGCGAAGCGATGAAGAAGTTATTGATATTAATTGTGATCTTAGCGCTAGCAGGTGGCGGCGCGTACTATTATTTCTTCATTATGATGGCGGAAGAGGTGGTCGAAGAACCAGTAAAAGAGATGGACGCGCCCATAACAGAGGGCGGGATTGACCTCGGTGCCATTATGCAAAAAGAAGAAACAATGAAACCGGGGGAATATTACGTTACCTCGAGCAGCTTAAACGTAAGACGAGAACCCAATAGCCAAGGCCGTATTTCCACCGTGTTAGACATTGGTACCAAGGTTGATGTGCTAGAGGTGAAAGAGGGCTGGGCACGAATCAGTGAGTATATTGAGTTTGTGGATGGCGAATTGGCTCAGTGGGTTTCCACCGATTTCTTGGCCGATGAAGTTCCAAGTAATATGGCGCAGGTACGTTCTGGTCGATTAGAAATAAAAATCAAACATTCCGACGATTTTATGGATCACCGCGATGTGTTTATGAGTGTATCGCAAAAGTTAATCGATACCGGGCAATGTACTGATGATGATTTCGCCCAAACCAAAGGCTGGCTCGTGTCTACGGTATTCTCAGAACGAAGTGTGTATTACACCTATTGTGGAGGGTTGGAAAGAGACGACAAAATCTATCTTGATACCGAAACGAAAGAAGTCTTTTCACAATAGGCGCTGTGACAGATTCTGTGTAACGCCCATTTTACTAAAAACATTAATATAAGCAGCCGAATTCATTGGCTGCTTTTTACAGCAAGTATCAATTTTCATATCATGCTGCCTTAATAAATATCTTTTAAACCAGCCTTTTATCTCGCCCTTCCTTTTTTGTAACATTTTATTTACATCTAGATGCGTAATGCTCATCTTTCTCAATTGACGATCGAAACTTTTCTTTTTGCCTGCTGCCGTCCATTTTTTTAAAAGCAAAGTAGTAAGAGTTAAGTACTAAAAGCGAAGTGCTAAAAGCTAAGTATTAAATACTAAGCCCAAAGCTTCTCGCTCATAGCTCTACCTAGCTTTTAGAACTTAGCCCTTAGAACTCCGCTTTCAACATTGATAAAAGGAAAGATAATAATGGATGGATTGAACCCTTTAGGCACAGACGGTTTTGAGTTTGTAGAGTATACCGCCGCGGATCCACAAGGGATTGAAGCGCTTAAAACTCTTTTCTTTCAGCTTGGTTTTACGGAAGTCGCCAAACATCGATCAAAGCAAGCGTGGTTGTATCGACAAGGTGACGTCAATTTTATTGTCAATGCGCAGCCGCACAGTCAAGCCGAGAAATTTGCCGAGCTTCACGGCCCGTCAGTTTGTGGTATGGCATTTCGTGTTAAAGATGCCAATGTGGCAATGGCGCAGGCGTTAAACAACGGAGGTACCGAATATCGAACAGAAATCGGGCCGATGGAACTCAGCATTCCTGCTATTTATGGCGTGGGGGAAAGCTTGCTCTATTTTGTTGACCGTTATGGTGACCATGAAATTTACGATGTGGATTTTGTTTTCTATCGTGACTACAAGCAAAAAGTGGCCGAACACAGTGTGGGTTTGTATGAAATAGACCACCTTACCCATAACGTCAGGCAAGGGCAGATGGACGTATGGTCTGGATTTTACGAGCGTATCGGTAACTTTAGAGAGATCCGCTATTTCGACATAGAGGGCAAACTCACAGGGTTGGTTAGCCGCGCCATGACCGCACCTTGTGGCAAGATTCGAATTCCCATCAATGAATCTTCCGATGATAAATCGCAAATTGAAGAGTTTATTCGTGAATATAACGGCGAGGGCATCCAACACATCGCGATGACAACTGACGACATTTATCAAACCGTCTCGACGCTACGCAGCCGTGGTATGGACTTTATGCCGACACCAGATACCTATTATGAAAAAGTGAATGAACGCGTAGAGGGACACAGTGAAGATCTTGAACAACTGAAACGCTTAAGAGTACTGATAGACGGGGCGCCAATGAAAGACGGTATTTTGCTACAAATCTTTACTCAAACCGTAATTGGCCCGGTCTTTTTCGAAATAATTCAACGCAAAGGCAACGAGGGTTTTGGAGAGGGTAACTTTAAAGCTTTGTTTGAATCGATCGAGGAAGATCAAATACGCCGAGGGGTACTGGACGATGCATAAACCTTTTCAGTTCCCTATCCGGCAAGGCACCTGTTCGCGCCAAGCCCATGCGGATTTTCCAGAGCAGGCATTGTATGAACGTGAAGCTGGACGCAGTGGTTTTTTTGGTGCGGCGAGTCATTTCCATCATCAACACGCTCCTACGGGTTGGCACGACTGGGAAGGGGATTTACGCCCACACAGCTTTGACTGTACCAAGCTTGAAGCCAGTGATAGCGTCTGCCCATGGAACGTGCCAAATGTGTTAGAAAATAGCGACTGCAAAATTCGTATTTGGACATTAACTGAGTCGATGTCTGATTTAGTAAGAAATGCCGATGGCGACGATGTGTTGTTTATCCATCAAGGGAAAGCGGAACTGTTTAGTGATTATGGTCACATGAGCGTCCAAGAGGGCGATTATGTGGTGATTCCTCGCTCTACCAGTTGGCGCTTGGAAGTCGTAGAGCCGTTGTTTGTGCTCATGATAGAAGCCACCGAGGGCAGTTATGGCTTACCCGATAGAGGCTCCGTCGGCCAACATGCGGTATTTGACCCGGCAGTTTTGGATGTGCCGCAAATTAACGACACGTTTAAGGCGCAATATAGTGAGCAGCCCACTAAGGTTCTCATTAAACGTTTTGGTCGTGTTACCACGGTGAGTTACCCATTTAATCCGTTGGATGCCATTGGCTGGCATGGTGACTTGAGTGTGGTTCGGCTCAATTGGCGAGACATACGTCCTTTAATGTCTCACCGATATCATTTACCGCCCTCAGCCCACACGACCTTTGTCGCCAACGGCTTCGTTATTTGTACCTTTGTACCACGGCCTATAGAAAGCGACCCTGGCGCACTTAAAGTGCCGTTTTATCACAGTAACGACGATTACGATGAAGTGCTCTTTTATCATCAAGGGGATTTCTTCAGCCGAGATGGAATAGAACCGGGCAGCGTGACCTTGCACCCTCTGGGTTTTCCTCACGGGCCTCACCCTAAAGCATTCGCCGCGGGGCAACAATACACCAAGAAATTTACTGACGAAGTGGCGGTCATGATAGACACCCGTCAGTCATTAACGGTGACTGAGGCGTTTAAAAAGGTCGAGAATCTTGAGTATGTAAACAGTTGGAAAACGCGTGTTTGACTTAACAAGGGAGATAACATGAAACTAGCCACTTACGATAATGGTACACGAGATGGTCAACTGATGGTTGTATCTCGCGATTTGTCGCGTTGTTTGAACGTGTCTAATCTTGTCCCGACAATGCAGGCTTTACTGGATGAATGGGACAAACACGCTTTTCAACTGCAAGCCATGTACGTCACCATGAATCAAGCGTGTGAGACGGGCAATGCTGATGACTATTCGTTATTTGAACAAACCAAATGCTTGTCTCCGCTGCCGCGAGCCTACCACTGGGCTGATGGTTCAGCCTATGTGAACCACGTAGAGTTAGTACGACGAGCAAGGGGAGCTGAAATACCCGAGTCGTTTTGGACAGACCCACTGATGTACCAAGGCGGTTCTGATACATTTTTAGCCCCAAGGCAAAACATTCCATTAGCGGACAGTAATTGGGGCTTAGACTTTGAGGCAGAAGTGGCGGTTATCACCAAAGATCTTCATGCTGGTGCATCTCACCGTCAAGCACAAGAGTCGATTTGCTTAATGATGTTGGTTAATGATGTCTCTTTACGTAATTTGATTCCTAATGAATTAGCGAAAGGGTTTGGGTTTTATCAGTCTAAACCTTCTAGTGCCTTTTCTCCCGTAGCCGTAACGCCGGATGAGTTAGGGCTGGCATGGCACGGTAATAAGGTGCATTTGCCACTTCGAAGTTACTATAACCAGGCGTTGTTTGGTTACCCGAATGCAGGGCAAGACATGACGTTCGATTTCGCAACACTCGTGGGGCACGCCGCGAAATCTCGTGGTTTGTGTACGGGCACCATTATTGGTTCGGGCACTGTCTCAAATAAGCAAGATACCGACTATGGTTCAAGCATTGATCAAGGCGGCGTTGGTTATTCGTGTATTGCGGAATTACGCATGATAGAAACCATTTCAGCAGGCTCTCCCTCGACGGCATTCATGAAAATAGGTGACACTGTCGCGATTGAGATGCTGGATGAAAACGGCGACTCTATTTTTGGCCGAATAGAGCAGGAGGTGGTAGGTGCTGACCCTTTATGATTACTGGCGTTCCTCTGCGAGTTACCGGGTGCGTATTGCGCTGGAGGTGAAAGGGCTCGAATACCAAAAGATAGCGGTGAACATAGCACCAGGGGCGGATGAACAGCTTACGCCTGAATATGCCAATCTGAACCCGAGTAAATTAGTGCCTTGCCTAGAACATGGCGATCTGAAATTGCACCAGTCATTGGCGATGATTGAATACTTAGATGAATTAGCTTCGCCCAACTCTGTGCGGTTAATCCCACAAGATGGAGCATTGCGTTTTGAAGCTAAATCGTTGGCACTGGATATTTGTTGCGACATCCATCCACTCAATAATTTACGGGTATTGAAACAGTTAAATAGTCAGTTTGAAACCAATGAAAAGCAAAAGCTGCAATGGTATACCAAATGGTTAATCGAAGGGTTTATACCGCTTGAGGAACGGTTATCTCGCTATGAAGGTAAGTACTGCTTGGGTGACGCTGTCACTATTGTGGATTGTTGTTTGATCCCACAATTGTATAATGCTCATCGTTTTAACTTGGATATGACGCACTTTCCGAGGCTGAGTGAGATTGAACAAAACTGTTTATCATTGGCGTCTTTTGAGCGAGCGGTTCCTTCGAGCGCAGGTCAATAGGCTTGGTTAACAAAGCAGGTTAATAAAGTAAACAGCGGTGATTTGGCCATTGTGGAAAGAAAAAAGGAGATCATATGATCTCCTTTAATATTTTGAGCTGGCTTACACGATTAATCGCGGAAGTTCTCGTATTGGAACGGTTGGCCTAATTCGCTTTGCTTAAGCAGAGCAATAGCGCCTTGCAGGTCGTCACGCTTTTTACCGGTAACGCGTACTTTTTCACCTTGAATCGAAACTTGTACTTTCAGTTTCGCATCTTTGATCGCTTTGACGATCTTTTTAGACATTGGGGCATCGATGCCTTGCTTAAACTGAATGTCTTGGTTCCAAAGCTTGCCAGACGCATCCGATTTTTGAGATTCCATTGAATTAACGTCAATGCCACGCTTAGTCAAATTGCCACGTAAGATATCGCGCATTTGTTTAAGTTGGAAATCAGCTTCAGCAGATAATTTTACGACTTCGTCTTTTAATTCGAACGTTGCTTTCACGTTGCGAAAATCAAAACGAGTAGTAATTTCACGGTTTGCGTTATCAACAGCGTGACGCAGTTCGACCGTATCGATCTCTGAAACAATATCAAAAGAAGGCATGAAGTTGTCCTTATGCTTGAGTTCTAAATTTGATTGCAGATGCTAACATATCTAGCATCTCTTCGGTATGGTCCCAGCTCAAACATGGATCGGTTACCGAACAACCATATTTAAGGTTATCAAGGTCGTTCATTGGCTGATTGCCTTCCTCGATAAAGCTTTCTGCCATGATGCCTGCAACCTGATGAGAACCGCCGCGGATTTGGTCACAAATGTCTTGTGCGACTTCAAGCTGTTTACGGTGCTGCTTTTGGCAATTCGCGTGGCTGAAGTCGACAACCAAACGTTCTGGCAGGCCGACAGCCGCAAGTTGCTCACAAGCATTCGCGACAGACTGGCTATCAAAGTTCGGGCCTGTATCGCCACCACGAAGAATAACATGACCAAACGGATTACCTGCGGTGCGGTAAACGGTCATGCGGCCGTGTTTGTCTGGCGAGTAGAAGTAATGCTGCGCTTTGGCTGCACGAATCGCATCGATGGCGATTTTCACGTTGCCGTTAGTGCCATTTTTGAAACCCACTGGGCATGAAAGAGCAGAGGCCATTTCACGGTGAATCTGTGATTCAGTGGTACGTGCACCAATGGCACCCCAAGTAATCAAATCCGCAATGTATTGGCCTGTGATCATATCTAGAAACTCAGTCGCGGTGGCTAAACCAAGCTTGTTGATATCAAGCAGTAACTTACGTGCTTTGTTTAGACCAGTTTCCAATGCGTAAGAACCATCTAGATTTGGATCGGTAATTAGCCCTTTCCAGCCAACAATGGTACGAGGCTTTTCAAAGTATGTGCGCATAACAATGAAGAGTTCGTCTTTGTATTGGTCTTGGATGTTGCTTAAGCGACGAGCATAATCAAGTGCGGCTTCTGTATCGTGCACCGAGCATGGGCCAACGATAACGAGAAGACGGTGATCGTCGCCAGTTAGAATAGCTTCAATTTGGCGGCGAGATTGAGCAATTCTTTCTGCAACATCGTCCGTGATAGGGTGAGCTTGAACCAATTCAGCGGGAGTTGGCATTGGGCCTAGAGGCTGGGTTCTTAATTCATCTGTTTTTAATGGCATTTTCGCGCCTGCTTATTACTGCAAAGGCGTTAAGATAACGGAAATGGGCCGTGGAATAAACCATGATTATCTGATCAGGCTTAAATCTTAGTTAAATCGATTAATAATTTAGTCAGAATATAGCGGGATTAGTATCAGATTATGATTCGAATTTGCAAAAGGTTGTGTTACTTTCGATGAAAAGAAACAATATCAATCGATTAATGGAGAAATCATGTCTACAGCAAGTCAAGGAACGATGCACACCGATCTCGTTTTAGGTGATGTTCTACCTGCTTATTCTCAACCTCATCAGTCTGATGAACTGACAGTGTTTTTATCTGGCTTGATTCAAGAGATCATCTTTTATCATCCAAGCTTGGTTGATGACCAAACCCAGCTGTCTGAACGCGATCAAATGACCTTAGAGGGTGTATTGGCGGGGGCGGAACTCAATAGCCACTTTGTTGAGACATTAGTTGGTGCCATTGAGGGTTCTATTCTTCCTCACCACAAAACGATTCGTGTTTGTTTAAGTGATGCAGATAGCCACAGTTTTGGTGCATTACTAGGCGGTGGGTTTGAGCTATCTGAACTAAATCCGGCCATGGGGCTAAGAGGCGTATCTCGATTTGCGAGCAGTGCTTATAAGTCGGCTTTTGCACTGGAGTGTGAAGTCATTAAGCAGTTACGTGCTAAAGACCACGATATTCAAATCATCGTCCCGTTCGTTCGTTCACTGAGTGACGCTGCTAAAGTGATCGATCGTTTGGCAGAGCAAGGTCTACCACGTGGTTTGAACAAGCTTAAGGTGATTTACGGTTGTGATTTGCCGTCGTCCGCACTGCTTTCTGAGCGTTTGTTGCAATACTTTGATGGTGTCGCAATCAACATCGATACGCTAACGGAGTTCACCTTGGGTGTCGACCGCAAGAATGAAGAAGTGGGCCAATTGTTTGATCCGCAAAATGATTCTGTTATCGAGCTTATTAGTCTGGTGACAAAAAACGCCAAAACACTGAATAAGCCAGTATTGGCGATCTGTGATGAGCTAGTTAACTACCCAAAATTGCAAGAAAAATTGGCTGAGAAACAAATATCTTGTTTCATTACAATGTAATAGGTTAATTCTTTATAATTCGACTTTATTCCAATAGCGCGACCGTGTGAACCCTGTAGAGGTTCACATTGTCGCGTTTATTTGTTAATGAAGTGTTGACTTGAGGTTGCATATCAATTTAACTGGTCTGACATGTCTAGGTAGGTGACTTATGCTTTCTTCTCTTCAAAAATCAAATTTGTACCTGAATCTGTTCGGATTCTTTAAGGTTCCCCTCATTTGGCTATGTAGGCCGAAGATCCTTCAATTGGATGATGAGAAAGTCATCGTGAAAATTCCGTTGCGTCGTCGCACTAAGAACCACCTTAATAGTATGTATTTTGGCACATTGGCTGTGGGTGCAGATGTAGCGGGTGGATTTATGGCCATGCACAAAGCGGATCAACGTGGTGGCAAGGTTTCGCTTGCGTTTAAAGGCGTGAGTGCGGAGTTTCTAAAGCGCCCGGAAGCTGACGTTATTTTTACCTGCGTCGATGGTGGTAAAATCGACAAGATGTTGGATGATACGTTTGCAAGCGGCGAACGAGTCAATGAAGCGGTTAGGATCGTAGCGACTTGCCCAAGTATTCACGGGGAAGAACCAATGGCTGAATTCGATTTGGTTCTGTCCTTGAAAGCTGTGGGCGTCAACAAAGCAACTGAGTCTGCTAATAGCGTTACTTAATGGTTATTTTCTCAATATCGACAATTTTTGAACGATTGACGACAATTTTCCAGCGATAATAAGTTTCTTCGCCTAGATGATTGTCTTCTTTAATGATTAAGTTAAGCAGATGTCGTTTTTCAACCGACTCTTTACTTACTTGCCCATCTTTGAGTTGGTAGATTCGGTTTGAACCTTTTTCCATCAGACGGACAATTTGCGCTAAGCTGATGTTTAAGGTTTCACGCGTCTGCTCATAGCCACTCATAAATAGGGTTGTTGTCATTTCGGTTTGACAACGATAATGCAATATTTGCTCTTCACGCTGAGACACGCGGTGCTTTCTGATTGCCTGCATTTGATAGGGTAGGTTGCTAAACTTAGTGTAATCTAACCATTCAATTTTTTTCCCAACGACTTTATTCGTGCTCGGGTCAAAATAGCGAGCGCGCCATTTTGGTTTGCCTTTGCGTATCCAACGAAGCATTAATTCTCTTAAGTCATCTTTAAACACTTCACGAAACGCGTACACAACCGACATGGCTAAAATAAATGAAGCGGTGATCTCGCCCAAGTAATCTCGTGCCATTAACATGGTGGTGGTTACAAACAACATCACGATACCCGTGGCAATGCCTTTGACTGCCCTAATCATGTTGTTACCCATGGTCGCGCTTTTTTTACGTAATAAGATTGGGTATTCGATAAGGCGGCGCAATAAGCGCATTTTGTTCGACATTCGAGTGATGTCTTCACGTGCTTTTTTGGAGTTGTATTTGTTTAGCTCTCGGTGTGCTTTTTCTTTCTCGCACAAGACGATTAAGCGTTGCTTTACGGTACCATAGTCACCACCACGAGGTAGGTGCGCAACCAATGACAAAAAGTGCTGTTCGGTATACCACGACAAATAGTTATCAATGTTGGCATAATAGCGTTTTAATGTTTCGTCGTAAGGTATAGCACGACGAAGACGCTTCAGAATATCCAATGATAATTCAAGCACCTCGTCTATTTCTTCTTCCGTTACAGTGTCGCGTTTTTCTTGATTTAGCTCGTCGACGGCTTTGTCTAACGCAATAACATACTGGTAGGCGAATAAGCTCAAACTGACACGATATTGGTTGTTAGAGAGTAGGCCACGTTTTGCTAAACGAGCATGCACTAAAGGCAATAGTGTTTCGTCACTGTAGTAGGCCCGCTTTTCACTCATCGCGCCATAATAAAAGTCCTTTTCTGATAACACGATAGGGCTTAAAGGGATGTCTCCGGGAACAAACAGCGCAAACTCAAAATCCAATTTTTTCGAAGCAGGCATTACATGCGTTATCTTTAATGTAAGCGCATCTTGTTTTTCAACGTTGATCACGACATCACCTTTGCTTTGTAATTAGTGGTGAGAAAGTACAGATGGGAATTGAGTCTCGGGAACAGCAAGTAAGATATTACCTTCTACAGTGAATAATAAGTCGATTTTCCTCAGCAAGAATACCAGAGTTAACGTATAATCTCTTCCAAATTTGTGATGAGTAACAAAAGCATGATTAAAATTGGTCAAACTAATACCCTTGAGGTAGTCCGTAAAGCGGATTTCGGTGTGTTTCTAGATGCAGATGACTATGGCACTGTTTTACTGCCGAACAAGTTTGTGCCGAGTGAGGCAGAAGTTGGCAAGCCACTCGATGTCTTCTTATATTTCGATTCTGATCACCAGCTGTGTGCCACAACGGAAAAGCCTATTGCCGAAGTTGGCCAATGGGGATTAATGCAAGTGGTTGGCGTCAACAGTACGGGTGTCTTTGTTAACTGGGGTATCGATAAGAAAGATCTATTGGTTCCATTCAGTGAGCAACGCACTCGCTTTGTAGAAGGCCAAGAGATCTTGGTTTACGTATACACAGATACCGCATCAGGCCGTATTGTGGGTACTACTAAGTTCAACAAATGGTTGGATAATACGCCTGTTAACTACGAGCAAAACCAACAAGTTGACTTGATCATCGCTGAGCGCAGTGATCTGGGTTATAAAGCGGTCGTTAACGGTGAACATTGGGGCATGATTTTCAGCTCGGATGTGTTTGGTAAGCTGTTCATTGGTAAACGCTTGAAAGGGTATATCCGCCAAGTACGTGAAGACGACAAGATTGATTTGTCTTTGCAAAAAATTGGTACAGCGAAAATGGACGATCTTAGTGAGCGTGTATTAGACGTACTCGCTAAGAAAGACGGGTTCTTACCTCTAAACGACAAGTCTAGCCCAGACGCGATTTTCTCTGTATTCCGTACAAGTAAAGGTACGTTCAAGAAAACCATTGGTGGTTTGTACAAGCAAGGTAAGATCGTTATTGATAAAGAGGGCATACGCCTCGTTTAAGTTGCGTTTGCCAACCCCCTGATAAAAAAAGCCCAGAACGATACCTGTTCCGGGCTAGGGGAAAGACTCTTAATTAAGAGTCTGCGCTAATTGCTGTTAAATTTATAAAATTCACTTACAACAAAGTGCATTTATAATTAAGCATAGTATAGCCAGACTCATTTACCACCATATCTAGTGCCTTTTCGTATCTACAAAGCAGAACGAGGGCTTCTAAAATAGGTTGACGTCTCTAACTTGTTCTCTTGGCAGGCCATTTTTAATTCGGTTACCTACCCATTTACCAAGTCCGATCACGTCATCAGCCAGTTTTACAATGACTTCGCCTTTGCCTGAAAGGTTTTCTGGGCGTACATCTCGGCCCATGTACCATTCTCTCGCATCATCAATAGATAAAGAGACGCAGTTTGCCTCCAGGCCGGTTGCCAGCGCCATAACGGCTTCGTGTTGCCAGCGATAACCATGCTTGTGAGTTTCTGCCAGTTTAACGCCCATTCGAGAAAAACGAATTTCACCAATCAGTTCTTCCAGTGTTTCTGGGAACAACCACACTTCTTTGTCGCGCAGCCAGACTTGGCTTTGTTCTGGCATGGCAATATCAAGTGTTTTGAACAGGCTTTCAGCGACTTCTAGACTTACTTTCTTATTGGCTTTTTCAAATGGGAATTTGCCTAGGCGCTTTTTCACTTTAGGTGTTTCAACGCTAGTGTGTTTTCGGATACGCGCAACGAAGAAGCCTTCACTATCGAATACTTGTGGGTAGACGTGTAAGTAACCTTCAGCAGTGGCAGCGGCGCTAGCGTTTTCGAATAAATCGGTGAGGGGTTCGAACTCTACCGAGTCACCGAACGTTTCTTTTAGGTGTTCACACACTTGCTGGTTTTCTTCAAGGTTCAAGGTACAGGTTGAATACACCATGATGCCACCAGGCTTTAGTGCTTGGAAGGCACTTTCTATTAAGTCTTTTTGCGTCGCTGCGATGTCAAAAACCGATTCACGGCTCCAATTGACCATGGCGTCGGCGTCTTTGCGTATTGCACCTTCACCAGAGCAGGGGGCATCTAATAAAACGGCATCAAATTGTTCAGGTAGCCATCCACCAAATACGCGACCGTCAAAATTGGTTAGGGCAACGTTTCTCACGCCACAGCGTTGAATGTTTGAGTGCAGTACTTTTACTCGGCTGGCGGAATACTCATTGGCGACTAAGGTGCCGTGGTTATTCAAAATGGCGGCAATTTGGGTTGTTTTCGAGCCAGGTGCAGCGGCCACGTCTAATACACGGTCTAACTTTGCTTCATTACCTAACAGCAGAGCCGTAACGGGCATCATAGAGCTGGCCTCTTGGATGTAAAACAATCCAGCCATGTGCTCGGCCGTATTGCCTAGCGGAACGCTATCAGCCTCGCTACGCTCAATCCAAAATCCGGTATCACACCACGGCACTGGTTTCAGTGTCCACTGTTTGTCTTTTGCACGCACTAAGAAATGTTCTACCGATATTTTAAGTGTATTCACACGAATGCTGCGGCGAAGCGGCTGTTTGCAAGACGCGATGAACTCATCCATGTCGAGGTGGCTAGGCATGGTTTCTTCGATCTGACGGAGGAATTCGTCTGGCAATTTAATATTCTGGTGCAAAGTGACGGTACTCGAAAAGGTATATTTGGCGCTAATTCTAACTGATACAAAAAAAAATGCAGCCTAGCTGGCTGCATTCTATTAGATATTTTAAGGCTTATTGACTGAGGTGACTAGTCGGTTGTTTAATTTGAGCCTTCTGCCTCGCGCCTTCCGCTTATCTAGGCTTTGGAATAATCGTGCGCCACTCTTTCCATTCAGGTTGTCTTGCTTCGTGAAGTAAGAAAGCTTGGTTTGCATCAGCAATCGGTTTGAGTGGGTTTGTGTCTGGCGTTGCAAACTCAATGCCGCCGCGGACGATGCTGTCTACGGTGCCTGCTTTAATTTTTGCGCCGGTTAAACCTATAGAAACATCAACGCCGGATACGTTCCAGAACAACGTATTTTCACGAACGAGGTAAGCGTATTCTGGCGCGACTTCAATAGTCGTGATGATGCGGTCCGATAGGTCGCCTAGAGTCACGTTAGTCACTTGGCCCACTTCGATGTCTCTAAACAGGATAGGCGTTCCCTCAGCTAAAGACGAGCGGCTCGGGCTTTGTAAAAAGAAGACCTTGCCTTTGGTTGCTTTGCTCTTATTTTCAAGTTCAAAGGTGTATTTTGCTTTTGTCCCAGCAGGCTCAACTTGGATATACTGGCCAAGCAAAGATTCAATGTTTTTAACACCGCGGATACCAACCTGTGGTTGAACGATCCAAAAGTGGCTGTCATTTTTTGCAACGTGGCTAACGTACTGAGGAAGAATTCGAGCAGAGATAGACACATTCTCTTGATGGAAATTTGGCGTGACCGCAGTGACTTCACCTACGGGAACCCCTTGGAATTTCAACTTCATTCCTGTAGTTATCGATGCATTATGATCACTGGTTAATGTGATCAACTTGCCGTATTTTTTTGCTTCATCGTAGCTGTTGTACAGTTTCCAATGGTTACGTTCTTTATTCTCGATGCCTTCTAAAGAATCAAATGCAATGCCACCTTTGATCATATTAAGTAGAGGCGCTGCAGTAATGTCTACGCCATTTAAGTCTGCTTTTACCTTAATGCCTGAGTAATTCCAGAATACGGTATTGTTGGACAGTAGGTGCTTGTATTGGTTGTTGATCTTAAGTTTAATCAACACACCATTTTTACTCAGTGCGTAGCTTGAAACCTTACCAACTTGCAGGTTTCGATAGAGTAGCGGACTGCCCTCGGCGACAGACGGCAAGCTTTGGCTAAAAATAGTTAAGGTGTGCGAACCAGACTGATTAAAGTTGGCCAATTCCGCAAGTGCTTGGCTTGGGAAAAGTTGGTAAGAATCGCTTGGTTTAGTGACCCCGTCACTAGTAAAGCTGATCGCACCAGACAAAATTTGCTTAGCCGGTGGCACATGTACGCTAATGCCTGAGTCTGTTAAATCTGCGGTGATGTTGCCAGATATGTAGAATCGGTTTTTGCTTTTGATCAGCCGCGCATAAGCTTTATCTATCAAGGCATCGATGACCACTTGTTCATCAACCAAGTTTATGTCGGAAATAGAACCAACAGGCAAACCGCGATAATGGATGTTAGAACCGGCTTCCAAACCATATGAACTGTCGGCAATCAGCTGAATGGGCAAAGAACCATTTTGTTCGCGTAGTAAGGCGTCTTTACGAATGGCCGTGAATGTACGGGCTTTCTCTCCCTCGCCAGGAACTAACGTTAGGAAGTTACCTGTCACCAAGTTCCCGAGGTTTTCTACGCCGGTTAAAGACAGTTTGGCCTCTTCTAGCAAAAATCGCGTGCCTGTATTTAGGGTATCCACAAAGCTTGGTTGCACCGAAGCAAAGGCGATGATGTGCTGCTTGTCTTCTGAGAGCTGAACGTCGGTTACTTGGCCAACTTCTATGCCTTTGTACATGACTGGCGCGCCGTTGGTGTTGATCTTGTTATCATTAGGTAGCATGACTTTAATTCGTATGCCGCGGCCCGCAGTGTTGAGATCTGGATACAGTTTGTATTCGTCACCTTCTTGTAATGGTTCGCCTTCATCTGGCGAATCTACGGCTATCGCGCCTCCTAACATAGCACTTAAGCTTTCAATCTGGACATCTACGCCGCCAAAACCAATATGAGCACCGATGCCACTGACATTCCAAAAACGACTTTTGGTTGAAATTAGTGACTTATATTCATCTTCAATGAAGGCTCTGATTTCGACTGATTTAGCATCTTCATCTAATTGGTATCCGTATACTTCCCCAATAGGAATTTTCTTGTATACGATCTGCGATCCAATCGAAATGGAACCTAGCTCAGTAGAACGCAAGATAATGTTGGTTCCTTCGCTGGCTAGTAAGTCGCTAGGTGCATGATCTAAACCTTGAAAGACGGTTTTGCCGTTATTAGCGCTGTCTGATATCTCTCCTCCGGGGTGGATTGAAATATAATTACCTGACACCAAAGCATCTAACCCCGAAATGCCAGACAAACTGGCGGTGGGTTTGACTAACCAGAAACGTGTTTCATCACTGAGTAACTTGGTGGCCTCAGGGTAGACGTCGGCGTCGACAAAGATACTTTCAAGATCGTCAGCTAATTTGATGTCTTTCACCATACCCACCTCAAGCCCTTGATAGCGAATGGTGGTTCTGCCTGCGATGAGCCCTTGCGCATCCGAGAAGTGAATTTGAATGCGTTCACCGGCATCATTGATGGCACCTACAACCAGCCATCCCGCTAAGATGATGGTGACGATAGGCAATAACCACAAAGGGGATAAGCCAGACTCTTTTTTCACTTTAGGAGAAAATGAGCCTTGTTGGATTTCGTTACTACTCATTATTGTTTGAAGTCCGTTTTGAGTTGGGGTAATTATCCCAGATCAGTCGAGGGTCTAGGCTATCTGCCGCTAACATGGTGAGAACCACCACAATAGCAAAAGCAATAGCGCCGTAGCCCGGGGTAAAATCAAGAATTTGACCCCGGTCTAATAATGTCATCATGATGGAAATAACAAACAAGTCCATAACAGACCATTTGCCGATCCATTTCACTGCAAAAAAGATGGTCATTCGTTGTTTATGAAAACAACGCCTTTTAAATTGTATTGCGAGCATGATATAGCCAAGCCCGAGAATTTTAGCCACTGGTACCACGATACTGGCAATAAAGATTATGGCCGCAATGCCGAGCATATCGTTTTTTACCAACGACGCGACCCCAGAGAAAATGGTGTCTTCAAGTCGCTTGCCGTTGGTCAGTAATATTGAAATAGGAAGCACATTCGCGGGAATAATCGCAATAGATGCGGCGATCAAATAAGCCCACGTTTTTTGAATAGAATTTGGTTTACGGTGGTATAGCTTGTGATGACAGCGGTGGCACTGCGTACCATTGGGCTGAGATAGGTGGCAATTGTGACAATGTACTTCTTTGCTGTCACATACATAACTGTCTTCAGGTTTCCATGCTTCCCAGTAGCGTCTGACGCTGATACGGGACAATAAAATGATGGTGGTCAATTGAAGTAAGATCAAGCCAGTTAAGCCCCATCCAACTACGATATCTGCGTATTCTTGCAGTTTGAAACAGGAAATAGCGATACTGACCAGGAATACATCGAGCATCATCCAGTGTTTAAAGTAGTGAATGGTTACTAAGGAGTACCGGAGCGGTTTGAACCAACGAAAGCGTAAGGACAAATGAGACAACAAAACCGCCGAACACACAATAAAGGGCGCGATGGACGTACAAAACAGCACTAATAAGCCGAGTGAGCCGAATCCGTCACGCATCAGATCAAAGGCACCGCTCGGTAGGGTTGCTGGGATCATAACACCAAATAGGCGAATACTAATGTATGGGAAGAAATGAGAAGGCACAAACAGCAGTAAACATGCAATAGCAACAGCAAGATCGCCGTTGAGCGTTCTGTCTCCGCCTCGGTACAATTGAGTATTACAACGCGGGCAGTAGGCGCTCGACCCTTTTGGAACCTTAATTTGGTCAATAGGCAACTCGCACCCTTGGCATAGGCGAATCTTACTAGGAGATTGTGCGTGATCGACTAAAGCACCCATTTAGGGAATCTGCTTCTTTATATAGTGACTGTTCTTTTGAACCATCTACCGCTACCTGTTGTCGTAATTACGACATTACACTTAATGACGATTATCACTATTCTAGCAATAGCGAGGCCTTATTGCCTGCTGCTGGACAGTGACGGGGTTTGCGTCCTTAATTATAAGGAAGCAAGATATTATGCCTGAAAACAGTTAATACTGTATATGTACTTGTAACTCAAAGGCTATTTTATCATGACTTGTCGCGACTTCTCTAATTTAAGTGCTCTGACCATTCTTTGATAATGAACATGATAAATGATGGCTAAATGTACAATTAGTGCTTTATTAAGGCCCGATAGCAGGAAAGCACATAATTTTCCTTGAGTTAATCACCAATAATCGCTAATAGTGGAACATAAGTTGGCTGGAGAGCGAACACTAATGAAAGTTGATGTTAGCCAAGCAACGAATAGCAAAGCGTCTATTTAGTGAACCCCTCATTGAGTGGATAAATGCAACGGCGAGACTTGAAATTTAAGGATAAAACGGAAATGACAGAAGTGAACTACCAAACACTGACAAAACAAGCCATCGCGATCATAGAAGATGAAACGGATCTGATAGCTAATTTGTCGAACATCAGTGCGTTACTTAACATGGAACTTGCCGATCTTAATTGGGTTGGGTTCTACTTAATGCGTGATGGGGGATTAGTTCTCGGTCCATTTCAGGGAAAACCTGCGTGTAATCGCATACCGGTCGGGCGTGGGGTTTGCGGGACGGCTGTTGCGACGAACTCAGTACAGAGAATACACGATGTACACGAATTCGAAGGGCATATCGCTTGTGACGCCGAAAGTAACGCTGAGATAGTGATCCCGTTTAGCATCAATAATGAAATTGTTGGGGTTTTAGATATTGACAGCCCTAAAATTGGCCGATTTAGCGAACTTGACGAGCTTGGGCTGACAAAAATGATGCTGGAAGTTGAAAAGATGCTCAATTCCCATGCGAACAAGGATTAAATTGTTACTTGGTTGTGGTTTTTCCTAGTCATCTCACTATAATAGCCAAATATTTATATGAACACCCTGCGAGAAGGCTCGCAACAACCAGGAATCCACATGGAAAACACTGAAAAGTTAAAAAACAGCAAAGAAGTTATCGCATACATTGCTGAATGTTTCCCTAAATGCTTTACTTTAGAAGGTGAAGCTAAGCCACTAAAAATTGGCATTTTTCAAGATCTCGCTGAACGTTTAAGCGAAGATGAAAAAGTAAGTAAAACTCAGCTTCGTGCTGCACTTAGACAATACACGTCTTCGTGGCGCTATCTTCACGGTGTAAAACTTAACGCAGTTCGTGTTGACCTAGATGGTAACGATTGTGGCGTTCTAGAAGAAGAACACGTAGAACACGCGAAAACTGCATTAGCAGAAAGTAAAGCTCGCGTACAAGCTCGTCGTAAAGAAAAAGCTGAGAAAGCTCGCGAAGAAGGCAAAGCGAAGAAAGCCGCTAAACCTCAACAACCGCGTCGCGCGAAGCCAAAAGCACAACCTAAACAAGAAAAGGTAGCAGCACCTACACGTCCTCTTGAGTCTAGCGATATGATCGTTGGTAACTTAGTAAACGTGAACATGGGTACAGGAAATATGGCTGCTACTATCGTAGAAATTAATAAGGATGATGTGCGTGTGCAACTGAATAACGGCCTGCAAATGGTTGTAAAATCGGAGCACTTGCGCGCATAAAGGAGATAATCCTACGCATGAAATGTCGTTCTAAACTGACACTGATCGCTGCCAGCTTTTGCTTGGCAGCGTCAGCGCAGGCTCTCGAAGCCAAACTCTCAAAAGCCGATTTAACGAAGCTTGTTCCTGAAACTCAACATGCCACCGCGAGCAAACGCATAACATCGCGTTTAACCCGCTCTCACTATAAGCATTTCAGTCTTAATGATGCATTCTCTGAAGCGATCTTCAATCGTTACATAGAAATGCTTGATTACAATAAGAACATTTTTACTCAAGCCGATATCGATTCTTTCCAAGATTGGTCCGTGCTATTAGACGACCAACTTAAGTCTGGAAATAATGCCGTCGCGTTTGATGTCTATAATCTGGCAAATGAACGACGTTTCGATCAATTTGCGTACGCACTGACACTTCTCGATAAAGAAATCACTTTTGAAGCAGAAGAAAGCATGCAACTTGACCGCAGTGAAGCAAGCTGGCCTAAAAACCAGGCTGAAGTAGACGAACTGTGGCGTAAACGAGTTAAGTACGATGCACTTAATTTGAAGACGACCGGTAAAGATTGGTCTGAAATCAAAGAGACATTGGAAAAACGCTATAACAATGCAATGAAACGAATCTCACAAACCAAAAGTGAAGATGTGTTCCAATTGTATATGAACGCGTTTGCCCGTGAAGTGGATCCTCACACCAGTTACCTTTCTCCTCGTAATGCGGAACAATTCCAATCAGAAATGAATTTGTCTTTGGAAGGCATTGGCGCTGTATTACAAATGATCGACGACTATACCGTCATTCGCTCAACCGTTGCTGGCGGCCCTGCGGCTAAAACCAAGCAGCTAGGTGATGGCGATCGGATTATCGGTGTTGCTCAAGACAAAGAAGAGATGGTCGACGTGATTGGCTGGCGTCTTGATGACGTCGTTCAATTAATCAAAGGGCCAAAGGGCACTAAAGTTCGCCTTGAAATTCTTCCTGAAGCGAAAGGTGCTAAAAGTTACGATGTCACTATTGTTCGAGACAAGATCCGCCTAGAAGATAGAGCGGTCAAGTCAGAAGTTGTTGAACTAGGCGGCAAAAAAATCGGTGTGTTAGAAGTACCTAGCTTTTATGTCGGCTTGTCTAAAGATACCGATAAACTGATCACCGAGCTGAACGAGCAAAGCGTAGACGGCATAGTGGTTGATTTACGTAACAATGGTGGTGGCGCGTTAAGTGAAGCGACGGCATTGACGGGCCTATTTATTGAAAGTGGTCCAGTTGTTCAAGTTCGTGATAGTTATGGTCGTATTGAACAAAATAGTGATACCGACGGTCAGATCAGCTACCAAGGTCCATTAACAGTTTTGGTTAATCGATATAGTGCTTCTGCATCAGAAATTTTTGCGGCGGCTCTGCAAGATTATGGCCGCGCTATTGTATTAGGTGAGAACTCGTTTGGTAAAGGAACCGTGCAACAACACCGTTCTTTGAATCATATCTACGATCTTTTTGATAAAGAGCTTGGTTATGTTCAGTATACTATCCAAAAATTCTACCGAATCAATGGTGGCAGTACCCAGCATAAAGGTGTGATCCCAGATATCCCATTCCCAACGGCTATTGTGCCAGAGGAAACCGGCGAGAGTGTTGAAGATAACGCGCTTCCTTGGGATAAAATCAAACCGGCTAACTATTCGATGCTAAACGATAGAACCGATACCATAGCTTACTTATCGACATTGCACGATAAACGTATTGCATCGGATATGGAATACGGCTTTATTCAGCAAGACATCGTCAAGTATCAGCAAGAAAAAGAAGATAACTCTATTTCTCTTAATGAAAAAGCAAGAGAACAAGAGCAAGATGAAGCAGAAGCGTTACGTCTTTCTCGCATCAACCAACGCCAAAAAGCAGACGATAAGCCTGAATTTAAAACGTTAGACGATGTGCCAAAAGATTACGAAGCGCCGGATGCGTACCTCGATGAAGCAGTTGCGATAACTGTTGATTTAATTGAGAAAAAATCTTAGTTGTCAGTAAGTCTGGTCACAAAAACAAAGAAGCGAGCTTAATAGCTCGCTTTTTTTTGTGTCAAAAATTAATGTGATATAGATCAATTTTCTGGGTTTATTTCATTTCTATGCCTACGCTTAAAGAAAAGTGAGGGATTGTTATGAGATTGTTAATTGCACTGCTCGCGTGTTTGACCATGGGTACAACCCAAGTGGCTGTACCAAGCAAGACTGACCTGACTCAGTTCAACTATCCTTTTCTGATTGGCGACTGGTATATGTTTAATCCAGAGCCGTTAGACAGCCCCGAAAATTTCTTGGCTATTCGGCTCACGTTAGAATCAAACTACGTCTTTACTATCGAAATTCAGAAAAAAGACAGCAGTGTTGATTACTGGCAGGGGCGTTACGAAGCAGATGAAACCACGTTAGTGTTAGGCCTCGACTCTCCATCTCCGCAAGTGTATGTCTATAACAATAATCACAATCAACTGAACTTAAATGGAGTGTTGTTCCATAAAGGGTTGCCGGATGCGTTAGTCGGGCAGTGGACGAGTGAACAATTGGCGGGGGACGACATACTCGCCAGTGATGTAAGACAGATGGATCTCATTTTACAGCCGGACTTTGTGTTTCAGTTTCGCGTGATTTCAAATGAAGGAATAGAAGCGGTGCATGATGGGATCTATATCATCGAAGATGACCATATTGTATTAATGTATCGCGATGGAGAACAAGATTCTCGTTACACCCTAGTAGAAGATAAGTTGACCTTGGCGAGTGAATCGTCAGATATGTATGCTGTGCTCAATAGAGTGAAATAGTGTGGGACGCTACACTTAAATAGTTAGAAATAGAAAATATGCGACACCTAATAGAGATCGGGGCTGATGCCTCGATTTTTTTGTTGAAAATATGGCCCAAAACCTAGATTGATAGTACTTGAACCGATGGCTAGGTTGGTATTCTGAGTGTTGATTGTTTATGATGGTTACACGTGTTTGAACCGTATGTTGCAGTTAGTGTTATCGGCTGGTTTACTTTAATTAATTAGCGTTAAAGGCCGAATTGATTATAATTTGGTCTATTATCAATTGCAGTTATTCGTTATTTACGGATAAAAAAACACAATAATTTTAATAAATCCTGTTAGGGAAACAAAAGGAATATAACATGGCTCAGAATCCTCAAGCCAAATACCGTAAAGATTATCAGTCCCCAGAGTTCACTATCTCTCACCTTGATCTTACCTTTGATCTTTATGATACCGAAACGATCGTCACTGCGACCTCTAACGTTAAAAAATTGAAACAAAGCAGTACGCTATTGCTAGATGGCGACGATCTTGTTCTTAAAGCGGTTAAGGTAAACGGCGAACTGTGGACGGATTACCAAGAGCAAACGAGCCAGCTTGAAATCAACAATCTTCCAGATGAATTTGAACTGACGATTGAAACTCAAATCGACCCAACGGCAAATACAGCATTAGAGGGGTTATATAAGTCGGGTGGTGCGTTCTGTACTCAGTGTGAAGCGGAAGGGTTCCGTCGAATTACTTACTACCTAGATCGTCCTGATGTTTTGGCTATCTTTACTACCACGGTTATCGCTGATAAGAGTGAGAACCCATTCTTGTTAAGTAATGGTAACCGTGTTGATGAGGGCGAAGCTGACAATGGCCGCCATTGGGTTAAGTGGAATGACCCACACCCAAAACCTGCGTATTTGTTTGCGTTAGTTGCGGGTGATTTTGACGTGTTATCGGATAGCTACACAACAAGCTCTGGCCGAAACGTGGCGTTAGAGATTTTTGTTGATAAAGGCAATCTAGATAGAACACCACATGCAATGACTTCACTCATTAATTCAATGAAATGGGACGAAGAGCGTTTTGGCCTGGAATACGATCTTGATATCTACATGATCGTCGCGGTTGATTTCTTCAACATGGGCGCAATGGAGAACAAGGGCTTAAATGTCTTCAACTCTAAGTTTGTACTAGCGAATGAAAAAACCGCAACAGATGCCGACTACCTAGGTATTGAAGCGGTGATAGGCCACGAGTATTTTCATAACTGGACTGGCAACCGTGTGACTTGTCGTGACTGGTTTCAACTGAGCTTAAAAGAGGGCCTAACGGTTTTCCGAGATCAAGAATTCTCTTCGGATCTGGGCTCTCGTTCTGTTAACCGTATCAGCAATGTGCGTACGATCCGTGGGCCGCAGTTTGCTGAAGACGCAAGCCCGATGTCCCACCCAATTCGTCCTGAAAAAGTAATAGAAATGAATAACTTCTATACGTTAACAGTGTACGAAAAGGGCAGTGAAGTGATTCGCATGATGCACACTTTGCTTGGCGAAGACAAATTTCAGCAAGGCATGAAGCTGTACTTTGAGCGTCATGATGGCACGGCGGCGACTTGTGAAGATTTTGTGTTAGCAATGGAAGAAGCTTCCGGTGTTGACCTTAAGCAGTTCCGTTTGTGGTATAGCCAATCAGGTACTCCGCTGGTCAAAGCGACAAGTGAGTACAACTCTAGTGATAAAACGTTCTCGTTAACGTTAAGCCAATCTACGCCAGCAACACTCGATCAAAGTGACAAGCAGCCTTTGCATATTCCTATGAATGTGGAGTTGTACGCGAAGTCGGGTGATGCACTAGAGTTACGCCGTAACGGTGAAATAATTAATAACATTCTAGACTTTACTGAACAACAACAAACGTTTGTGTTTGAAGGTATCGACAGCGAGCCGGTTGTGTCTTTGTTGCGTGAGTTCTCGGCTCCGGTAAAATTAGAGTACAGTTATCAAGATGAAGATCTCATGTTCTTGATGGTGAATGCTCAGAACGATTTTGCTCGCTGGGATGCGGGGCAGATGTTATTGGCCAAATACATTAAGTTGAATGTAGCACGTGAACAAGCTGGCAAAGAATTTGAATTGCCAAGCAGTGTGGTGGATGCTTTCCGTGGTGTATTGCTTGATGCCTCTTTAGAGCAAGCGTTCATTGCAGAAATCCTAACACTACCGAGTGAAAACGAAGTCGCTGGTTGGTTTAAGCCAGTAGACGTGGATGCCATTAACTCTGTGCTGCATGCTATTAAACAAACATTCGCAACCCAAATGTTCGAAGAGCTTTCTGCGACGTATCATTCATTAAAACAAGTTGGCTATAGCATTGATCATGATTCAATTGGCCAACGTGCATTACGTAACAAATGCCTGAGCTATCTTGCATTAACCGACATTGGTGACAAAACGGTTGCGGCGCAATTTGCAGACGCTACAAACATGACGGATACCATGGCAGCACTGGCGAGTGCGAATCAGGCGAAATTACCTAGCCGCGCTAAGATGATGCAATCGTTCAGCGATGAATGGCAGCATGATGGTTTGGTTATGGATAAATGGTTCATGCTACAGGGGACAAACCCTGCACAAGATGCGCTAGCGGTTATTAAAGAAACCATGTCTCATAAGGCATTTGATTTTAAAAACCCGAACCGTACACGAAACTTAGTCGGCAGCTTTTTTGCTAACAACCCGGTTCATTTCCACGCTAAAGATGGCAGTGGTTATGTGTTTGCTGGTGAGATCTTAGCTAAGTTGAATCAGAGCAACCCACAAGTTGCTTCGCGTTTGATTGATCCACTTCTGAAGTACCGCAACTATGACGAATCACGTCAGCAGTTAATGCGAGCAGAGCTGGAAAAAATCGCTAAGTTAGATAAGCTAGCAAAAGACTTGTTTGAGAAAGTAACAAAAGCACTAGAGCAGTAATCGCTGACTCATCAGTGATTGGCTGTTAGCTTGAACTAGCTCTCGCTCCGTTCAAGACTGTAGTAGTAGGCGTTAATTCGTGATAGTTATAAAATGAATTAGCGCCTTTTTTTATCTGATCGCTTTAACCAAAAGCTGATCTCGCCAACGAAGAAGAAATAAACACGGCATGAACCAGTACCTTTTTTCAATCAGTATCTCTTATCATGAGTTTCTGCAACATTATTCGGGCAGTGCGGCTAGTGTGGTTGTGTTTACCGATCAAAGATTAAAGCTTCAATTACCTGCTACTAGGTTCAGACCTTTCTTAACACAAATTGGCGTGAAAGGTCGATTTAGGCTCACAACTGACCATAATAATAAGTTTGTTAAGTTAGAAGCTCTGTAAATTTACTGAATTTCAGAGAGTTAAATAAGCATCTAAATCACACTATTCAACATTTCCTTTCCACTCCTTAGTTTTCTTGTAACCTTTTATCAATATTACTTTTACAATAATAGGTAGAGATACCACATTGCGTAACTGCAAGACTCTATTATGATTATTGATAGATACGATGAATTGATAATCGAAGCGAATGATCGCGATTTATTGGCAACCACTACTATTCTAAGATTGGAGCGTTTTATGGCCGCACGAGAAAACGTTGTGCCGGTACTGCTTGAAAAAGTTTACCGACTAATTCAAGACAAACTAGAGCTTACCCATCAGCCCCTTGTTACTCAACTTGCGAAGCATTTGTTCAGTAATATTTCACAAGACGACCTGGTCCAAAGGAATGAGTCGGATCTCTATGGTGCTGTTATCAGCCTTTGGCATCATATCTGTGAAAAGAAACCTAATGACATATCCGTCCGCGTTTTTAATCCGACCGTAAGCCGTCATGGCTGGCAGTCAACTCATACGATTGTCGAAATCGTCGTACCAGATGGTCCGTTCTTGGTGGACTCGGTTAAAATGGCGTTGGTGCGTTTGGATCTATCTAGCCACTTAATGTTACATGGCCCAACTAAAATCTCTCGAGATAAAACAAACGCCGTAACAGAAGTGAATCACCCGAAAGGAAAAAGCCTGTCACTGTTTCACATTGAAGTCGACATGTTGACTGACAAAGCCTTAATGACTGATCTGAAAAATGAACTTAAATCCATTTTGGTGGATGCAGGCTTGGTTGTTTCTGGTTGGAAACCAATGGCCGCAAGACTCAATTACGTCATTGAAGAAATCGAACAACAACAAAATTCTCTGCCAATAGAGAATGAACGAATTAATGAGACCATCGCCTTTTTGCGCTGGCTTGGTGATCACAACTTCACCTTTATGGGGTACAAAGAATACGATCTCGTGGCGGTTGAGGGTGATCATGAATTGCGTCCAACCGATGAAAAGGGGATGGGTATTCTTTCTGTGAGCGAGCGTGTTCGCAGTATCAAATTATCGAACCTTGCTGATTCCGCTAGAATTGAAGCCAAAAAGCCGTATTTACTGATTGTCACGAAAGGCAATACGGCATCTCATATTCATCGTCCGGCTTATACTGATTACATAGGCATCAAGAAATTTGGCAAAAATGGCAAAGTGGTGGGTGAGCATCGCTTTACCGGCTTGTACACGTCTGCTGTGTATAACCAAAGTGTGTCTAATATCCCGCTGATCAACGAAAAAGTCGAAAGGATCTTGGATTCGAGCGGTTATCAAACGGGATCGTATTCGTTTAAAGCTCTGAACAACATTCTAGAAAACTTCCCTCGCGATGAACTATTACAAGCCAGTGAGCAAGAGCTACTTGAAGTCGGATCCGGTGTTGTACAAATGCAAGATCGAGACATGCTGCGTTTGTTTGTAAGGCGTGATCCATTTGGTCGTTTCTTTAGCTGCATGGTCTATGTGACCAAAGAAAGGTATAACACTGAGTTACGCAGGCAAACACAGAGAATCATTGGTGACTATTTCGATTCTGATCAAGAAGTTGAATTCACTACATTCTTCTCTGAAAGCCCGCTTGCTCGCACGCATTACATTGTACATGTTAAAAATAACAATATGACGGTGAACGTGAAAGAAATAGAACAGAATTTAGTGGAAGTGTCTTCGTCTTGGGATGACCGATTACAAGACGCGATCATTGCCAATTTGGGAGAGAGCACAGGGCTGCCACTTTCCAAGGAATATCTAAAAGCGTTCCCACGTTCTTATAAAGAAGCGATGATGCCAGGCACGGCGGTTGCTGATATCGAAAGGCTAGAGTCGCTTAACGATGACAATAAGCTGGGCATGTTGTTCTATCGTCCTCAGGAAGAACCATCGGATTCGAAAGCAGTACACCTTAAGTTGTACCATAGTGATGAACCTATTCATCTATCCGATGTACTCCCTATGCTTGAGAATCTTGGTTTAAGGGTAATCGGTGAGTCTCCTTATGAAGTGACGAAATCAAATGGAACGGTTTATTGGATCTTAGATTTCTCCATGCTCCACACCAGTGTGAATGATCTGGACTTGCGTGAAGCAAGAGATAAGTTCCAACAAGCTTTCGCGGCAATTTGGGCTGGGGAATTAGAAAGCGATGGTTTTAACCGCTTAGTACTCGGCGCTGGTCTAACAGGCCGAGAAGTAACGATTCTACGTAGTTACGCTCGTTATATGCGACAAGTAGGCTTCCCATTCAGTCAAAGCTATATTGAAGATACGCTAACTCATCACACGGATCTTGCCAGAGGGCTTGTTGATCTATTTGTGAAGCGGTTCGATCCTAAATATAAAGGCAGTAAGAAAAATCAAACTGAGTTGATCAACAGGATCACCAGTGAATTAGACGACGTAGAAAGCTTGGATGACGATCGTATTATTCGCCGTTACATGGAAATGATCATGGCAACGCTGCGAACTAACTACTATCAAAAAGACGAAACTGGTCAGCCAAAACCTTGGTTAGCGCTGAAACTTAAGCCAACCGAGATCCCGGAAATTCCACAACCTGTGCCGGCTTATGAAATATTCGTGTATGCACCTGATATTGAAGGTGTGCACTTACGTGGTGGTAAGGTTGCTCGTGGCGGGCTACGTTGGTCAGACCGTCAAGAAGACTTCCGAACGGAAATTTTGGGCCTGGTTAAAGCCCAGCAAGTAAAAAATACGGTAATTGTGCCAGTAGGCGCGAAAGGCGGTTTCATTTGTAAGCGTCAGCACAACTTCACTGGGCGAGATGAAATCTTTGCTGAGGGGCAGCGTTGTTACAAGCGCTTTATTCGAGCCTTGTTAGACGTATCGGATAACATTATTGAGGGTGAAATAGCGCCTCCTAAAAATGTCGTTCGTCACGATGAAGATGATCCATATTTGGTTGTCGCTGCGGATAAAGGTACGGCGACGTTCTCAGATTTGGCTAACTCTGTATCGGAAGACTATAACTTCTGGCTAGGCGATGCTTTTGCGTCCGGTGGCTCTAATGGCTACGATCATAAAGCAATGGGGATCACGGCAAAAGGTGGCTGGGAGTCGGTTAAGCGACACTTCCGCGAAATGAACATCGACTGCCAAACGACAGATTTCACCTGTGTTGCGGTTGGTGATATGGCGGGGGATGTGTTTGGTAACGGTATGTTGCTTTCTAAACACATACAATTACAAGCGGCGTTTAACCACTTACATATCTTTATCGATCCGACGCCAAATTCGGCGAAAACATGGCCTGAACGTGAGCGTTTGTTTAACTTGCCAAGATCAAGCTGGGAAGACTACAACAAGAAGCTGATCTCGAAAGGCGGCGGCATTTTTTCTCGTCGAGCTAAATCCATCGACTTAACTCCTGAAATTCAAAAAATGCTGGGGACTCGTAAGGCATCAATGACGCCGAACGATTTGATCAAAGCGATTTTGAAGATGGAAGTGGATCTTCTTTGGAATGGCGGAATTGGAACTTACGTTAAATGTTCAAGCGAAACCCATACCGATGTTGGTGACCGAGCTAACGATGGTCTTCGTATTGATGGCGGAGATTTAAGAGCGAAAGTTGTTGGTGAAGGCGGTAACTTGGGTATGACTCAGTTAGGTCGTATCGAATATGCATTAACCGGTGGCCGCGTTAATACCGACTTTGTTGATAACGTTGGTGGTGTAGATTGCTCGGATAACGAAGTTAACATTAAGATCTTCCTTAATGCGTTGGTAGTGAATGGCGACTTAACCGTTAAGCAAAGAAATCAAATCCTTAATAAGATGGAAGATGACGTGGGTGAGATCGTATTACACGATGCATATTGCCAATCAGAATCTATCTCGGTTAGTGAGCGCCAAGGTGCGGCGTTGGTTAAAGAGCAAATTCGCTTTATTCATACAATGGAAAAAGCCGGTTACCTAGATAGGGCGCTTGAGTATATTCCTGATGATGAAACCCTACTAGAAAGAGAAAAAATGGGTAAAGCGTTAACTCGCCCTGAAATCTCTGTTCTTGTCGCTTATGGGAAAATGGTGCTTAAAGAGCAGTTAGTGTGTGATGAGATTTCAAATGATGAATTTCACGGCAAGCAAATTGTGAATTACTTCCCGGATGAGTTACGTCGTAACTATTTGGACCATATGGCAAACCATCCACTGCGAGCGGAAATCATTTCAACGTGTTTGGCTAACCAAATGGTTAATGAAATGGGCTGTAACTTTGTTACTCGTATGCAAGAAGAAACGGGAGCGACGGTTGTAGACATAGCAAACGCCTATTCGGCAGCAAGAGAAATTTTCGACCTTGGTGACATTCTGGCTAAGATCCGAAACGCTGATAACAAAGCAACGACTGACGCGCAATATGATCTGATTTTCAATATACGTCGAACACTAAGACGCTTGTCTCGCTGGTTACTGAGAAACCGTTCAAGTAAGTATACAGTGCAGCAATTGATTGACCTGTACCATGATGATGTACAAGAAACGATGAACGGGCTTGATACTTTATTAGTGGATAGTGAAGTGAAAGAGCATAACGATCTCGCTGACCGTTGGATTGAAAAGGGCATCGATCGCTCGGTTGCCAATTACGTTGCGAGATTGTCTAGTTTGTACTCAGCACTGGATATATCCTCAGTGGCTCGTGAACAAGGTAAATCAGTCACTCAAGCTGCGAAATTGTACTTTACTTTAGGAGACCGTTTATCACTGCATTGGTTCTTGAAGCAAATCAATAATCAAGCGGTGGATAATAACTGGCAAGCCTTGGCTAGAGCAACGTTCCGAGAGGATCTCGATTGGCAGCAAAGGTTGTTAACCGGACAGGTTATGAGTTGCAATTGCTCTAACGATTCGTTCGATACTGAAAATGCTCTGGATGAATGGATTAAGCAAAACCAATTATCGTTAGCACGTTGGGATAACATATTGAATGAATTCAAAGTGGGTTCCGTGCATGAATTTGCTAAATTTTCAGTCGCATTGCGCGAATTAGCGCTTTTAAATTTGAATTGTGCTGCAAATGAGTAAATAATACAGCCCCGTTTAACGGGGCTTTTTTCTATCGGAGGCACAATGCTCTACCGTCTTGCCAGAACTGGCATTTTTAAACTCGACGCTGAGAAAGCACATGACTTAGCTATCGAGAATTTCAAACGTTTCACCGGCACACCTATCGATCTCTTCTATCGTCAACATTTACCTCAGCGCCCAGTAGAGTGCATGGGTATTACATTCAAAAACCCTGTCGGCCTTGCAGCCGGTTTAGATAAAAACGGCGAATGCATCGATGCATTTGGCGCAATGGGTTTTGGGTTCGTTGAAGTTGGAACGGTGACTCCTCGTCCTCAAGATGGCAACGACAAACCTCGTTTGTTCCGCCTTATTGAAGCGGAAGGCATCATCAACCGCATGGGCTTCAATAATCTTGGCGTCGACAACTTAGTTGAGAACGTGAAGAAAAGTAATTACGACGGTGTACTTGGCATCAACATCGGTAAGAATAAAGATACCCCGATTGAAAAGGGCGCTGAAGATTACTTGATCTGCATGGAGAAAGTATATCAGTACGCGGGTTACATTGCGGTCAACATTTCTTCGCCAAATACTCCTGGATTGCGTAGCCTTCAATATGGCGAAGCACTAGACGAGTTACTCGCAGAATTAAAAGCCAAACAAGCGGAATTGGAAAAGTTACACGGTAAGTATGTACCGTTAGCTTTGAAAATTGCTCCTGACCTAAGTGACGATGAAATCAGCCAGATTTGTGAATCGTTAATCCGTCATGGCATTGATGGTGTTATCGCAACCAATACAACATTAGATCGTAGTGTTGTAGAAGGTATGAAACACGCCAATGAAATGGGTGGCTTGAGCGGGCGTCCTGTTCAATCACGCAGTACTGAAGTAGTACGCAAACTTCACCAAGAGCTTGGAGATAAACTTCCAATTATTGGTGTAGGTGGTATTGACTCTTATGTTTCAGCAAAAGAAAAAATGATGGCAGGCGCCAAGCTTGTTCAAGTTTATTCAGGGTTTATTTATAAAGGTCCTGGTCTAGTTAGAGATATCGTTAAAAATCTTTAATTACCTCGCTTCAAACGGCCACATTTCAAGTCATTTCATAAAATAGAAAAGGGGAGTTTTCCCCTTTTTTTTTGTCGATCGCTTTGTAGAATAAGTTGATACACACATTTATCGTTATCCATTAGGTAACGCTAACATGCTGAACATCATCACTATTTGAGATTCACCATCATGGAAGAGATCGCCAAAATGCTAAAGCCAACTAATCATTGGAAATGGTGCTTTGACAAGAAAGAGAATGCTCTTTTCTTGTCTGGTCTTGCTGATGGTATGGCTTATCAGTCGAATATTCCAACCAAACTGCTGGTGGATTGCGCGCTATGCATCAATGAATTTACTGTTGATGATGCAGCGAATTTCCAGTCGTTTAAAGAATCAACCAATGGCTTACCTCTTAGCCAAGTCCGTCAAGATGAACTTATCCTAGCATGCGTGGCGATTCGCCGTTTCCATAAGCCTGTACAGCCTAAGAGCTGGTTCTTCGACTTTCAGGGGGCAGGGTATGCTCCAGAAGAAGGTGAGCTTGTTTATTTGAAGAACGGCCTCAACCAAGGCTTGTTTGTTGTGGTTGAATCTGGTGAAAACGCAAGTGTTTGTATTTCTGTTGATTTAGAGGGCTTTTCACTGAGCAGTTCTAAATTACTTCCTTTCTGCCACCCGATAAAAGTAATGCATGACCGCCTTGCTCGGGCTGAATTGGTGGACTCTTTCGCGCCCGTGGCGCTGGTAGGCTAACGCTACCGACCCTTTATAGATCGTTCCTTAAGCCGATAATTCTCATTATCGGCTTTTTTTTCGCGCCCAAATACTGAGCTTTTAGCTTATCGAAATGGCCAGTAGGTCAAACGACCAGACCAAAACTTGCTGCTAAGTTCTAATCGTGTGTACTTGGTGCTCAATCACCCCGTTCAATAATGAGACATTGCCCTCAATTTACCTCTATATCGTATTTTTTTTATACGTTTATTTCGTCACATTGGAGGTAAATTGAGCCATATATTCCTCGTTTACTCTCAAAAAAAGGGTAAAATCGAATCCAAAATTCAATCTGGTATAGTCCAATTTTGGTATGAATAAGTATGCACTTACTTGTTATCCCTTTAAATACGTACAGAGAATCAGTTGCTGAGTACTTACTTTTTTTGTGGTTGGTTTTGTCAAAGTTGATGCGTTTTTGATGGTTATTTGGGCAGCTAAGAAGAGGTTTTGATAAAAGTAGAAAGAACGGTTCTGTAATCAAGGAATTGTCAGGTATAATCGAGGCCATTTTTGTTATTAAAAGACCAGTATGAATCAGTATTTAGCAATCACATCGAATGGGATGGAAAACCTCCTAGCAGACGAACTTAAGCAACTTGGCATTGATAACCCAAAGCCTGTACAAGCGGGGGTTAAATTCAAGGCGACAAATGAACAGATTTATCGTTGCTGCTTATGGAGCCGTTTGGCTTCAAGATTTGTGCGTGTGCTTGCGGAATTCACTTGCCAAGATGATATGGATTTATATCTATCAGCTACTGCGGTTAACTGGCCTTCATACTTCGATTGCAAAAAACGCTTTGTGGTTGATTTTAATGGTACTAACCAAGAGATCCGTAACAGCCAGTACGGAGCGCTTAAGGTAAAAGATGCCATTGTCGACTGCTTTACTAAAAAGAATTTCGAACGCCCATCCATCGATAAAGAGCAGCCGGACGTACGCATTCATGTGCGTTTACACCGTGATAAAGCCATATTGGGCATTGATATGGTCGGTGCGGGCTTACATCACCGTGGATACCGTACTGAAGCAGGTCGTGCGCCACTGCGTGAAACTCTGGCCGCGGCGATCATTACTCGTACCGGTTGGGACAGTTCAAAATCGTTATTGGATCCTATGTGTGGTTCAGGTACTTTGCTGATAGAAGCGGCAATGAAAGCGGCTAATATCGCGCCTGGTATCAACCGTCAGAGCTGGTGCTTTGAATCTTTGAATGATTTTGAGCCAGAACTTTGGACGGAAGTCAAAGCGGAAGCCAATGTTCAAGGCCGCCGTGGTGTAAACAAAACCACCTGTCGTTTCTTTGGCTTTGATAACGACGCTCGTGTATTGAAGTTAGCGAAAGACAATGCTCGTCGTGCAGGTGTTGCTTCTTTAATTGATTTCGAAATGGGTGATGCAGCGCAAATACGCAAACCTGAAGGGTTTGATCAAGGCCATATTGTCTGTAACCCGCCATATGGTGAGCGTTTAGGAACTGAGCCAGGCCTTATTGCGTTATATACGGCGTTTGGTGCGCAGCTTAAAGCTGAATTTGGTGGCTGTCAGGCTTCTATCTTCTCTTCATCGGACGACTTATTGAGTTGTTTACGCATGCGTGCAGACAAGCAGTTCAAATTAAACAATGGTGCGTTACCGTGTCACCAAAAGAACTACGGTATCAGTGCGAACAGTGCCGCTAAAAAACAAGAAAATGGTGAGCAGCAGCTCATTGCACCAGACTTCTCTAACCGTCTAAAGAAAAACCTATCGAAAATCGGTAAGTGGGCAAGAAGAGAAAAGCTACAGTGCTACCGTGTGTACGATGCTGACTTGCCGGAGTACAACGTTGCCATCGACATTTATCAAGATCATGTCGTTATTCAAGAATACGCAGCACCAAAAGACGTGCCTGAAGAAAAGGCAAAAAGTCGCTTAACAGATGTTATCCGCGCAACTATTCAAGTGACTGGAGTCAACACCAATCACGTTGTTTTGAAAGTTCGTGAGAAAAAGAAAGGCAGTTCTCAATATCAAAAGTTGAGCCAAAACTCAGAATTTATGCAAGTAGAAGAATACGGTGTTCAACTGTTGGTTAACCTGCATGATTACTTAGATACGGGTCTATTCCTTGATCATAAGTTAACTCGTCGTAAAGTCGCGCAAATGGCGCAAGATAAAGACTTTTTGAATCTGTTTGCTTATACAGGTTCTGCTACAGTACATGCAGCTTGTGCCGGTGCTAAATCGACGACAACCGTTGATATGTCTAAAACCTACTTAGAGTGGGCGAAAGAGAACTTAAACATTAATGGTCAATCGGGTAAACAACACCAGTTTATCCATGCTGACTGTCTGCAGTGGTTACAGCAAGCGGGTGGTCAATATGACTTAATTTTTATCGACCCGCCGACATTCTCAAACTCTAAGCGTATGGAACAATCTTTTGATATCCAACGTGACCATATTCAGTTAATGAAAGATCTGAAACGTTTGTTGCGCCCAGAAGGGGTGATCATCTTCTCAAACAACAAGCGTCACTTTAAGATGGACTTGGAGCAAGTCGCGGAATTAGAGCTGCAGGCCGAGAACATCTCATCTAAAACGTTACCACTCGATTTTGCAAGGAATAAGCATATCCACAACTGTTGGATTTTGAAGCACAAAGCATAAGTTAAAGGATTACGGATTGATTACGCTTTACAGCTCACAAGGGTGCCATCTATGTGAGATGGCATTTGAATTGACTTGCCAGCTCGGAATCGACGGTCTTGTGAAGACCGTCGATATTGCTTTTGATGACGCATTGTTTTCTCGTTACGGCGTCACGATACCTGTACTTCAATACGGCAGCGATGAGCTAGGTTGGCCCTTCACTTTACAAGAACTTCAAATTTGGTTAGGAAAACATGGCATTAATTACCATACATAATGGTCAACTCGCGTTTGGTGACCACCCGTTACTAGATAAATCTGATTTCGCACTTCAAGAAAATGAACGTGTTTGTCTTGTTGGCCGAAATGGCGCAGGTAAATCAACGTTGATGAAAGTCATTTCGGGCGAAATCATCATGGATGACGGCAAAATGCAGGTCACTCAAGATGTTGTGGTTTCTCGTTTAGAGCAAGATCCACCAAGAAACGAAGCTGGCACCGTATTTGATTATGTTTCCGGAGGGCTTGCTGAAGTCGGTGAGCAGTTGCGGATCTATCACGATCTTCTTGATCTTATGGTTACAGACCCAAGCGATAAGAACATTAATCATTTAGCAAGAGTTCAAGAGCAACTCGAGCACGCCGGAGCATGGCGTTTTGAAGACCGCATTAAAAACGTAATGGCTTCTCTTAAGTTAGATGGGAGCACACTGTTAACAGACCTTTCCGGTGGTTGGCAGCGTAAAGCGGCCTTGGCTCGCGCGTTGGTTTGTGATCCTGATGTCTTATTACTGGATGAACCGACTAACCACTTAGATGTAACGACCATTGAATGGCTTGAGAACTTTTTGAAAGATTTCCGCGGTTCAATTATCTTCATTTCCCATGACCGTGCCTTTATTCAATCCATGGCGACTCGAATTGTCGACCTTGATCGTGGCCAATTGAGCAGCTTTCCTGGAAATTACGAAAATTACCTACTTGAAAAAGAAGAGATGCTTCGTGTTGAAGAGATGCAAAACGCCGAATTTGATAAGAAACTGGCGCAAGAAGAAGTGTGGATTCGTCAGGGCATCAAAGCCCGTCGTACTCGTAATGAAGGCCGTGTAAGAGCACTTAAAGCTCTGCGTAATGAACGTAGCGAGCGCAGAGAAGTGCAGGGTAAAGCGAACATTCAAATCGATACCTCAGCCCGTTCAGGTAAAATCGTATTTGAAGCTGAAAACCTTTGCTTCCAGTTTGAAGGCAATAAAATTGTTGATGACTTTAGCTTTAACATCATGCGTGGCGATCGAATAGCACTGATTGGTCCGAATGGTTGCGGTAAGAGTACGTTACTTCAATTACTACTAGGTAACCTTCAACCAGATTCAGGCCGTTTACATTGCGGTACCAAGCTTGAGGTCGCGTATTTTGACCAGTACCGTGAAAAGCTCGATCCTGAGAAGACAGTAATCGACAATTTGGCAGACGGTAAACAAGAAGTGACCGTTGGTGGTCGTGAGCGCCATGCTCTTAGCTATTTGCAAGATTTCTTGTTTGCACCTAAGCGAGCAAGAACACCAGTTAAAGCGCTTTCTGGTGGTGAAAAGAACCGTCTATTACTGGCTAAAATCTTCCTCAAATCAAACAATCTATTGATTCTCGATGAGCCAACCAATGATCTAGACATCGAAACTTTGGAACTTTTAGAGGATTTGCTTGCCAACTATCAGGGTACTTTGCTTTTAGTGAGTCACGATCGTCAGTTTGTTGATAACACCGTGATGAGCAGCTGGATTTTTGAAGGTAATGGCAAAATTGAAGAATTTGTTGGTGGCTATCACGATGCCCAACAGCAACGCTCTCAAGTATTGCAAACACGAGCGCCTGAAAAACCAGCAAAAAGTAAAAAACAAGTTGAGGAAACTCCCAAAACTTCTCAGCCAGTTGTTAAGGCAAAGAAGTTATCGTATAAGCTACAACGAGAGTTGGAATTGTTGCCTCAACGCCTAGAAGATTTAGAGCAAGAGATTGAAGATTTGCAGGGTCAAGTGAACGATCCTAGCTTCTTTAATAAATCTATCGACGAGACTCAAGCTGTATTGGATAAGTTATCCGCTACAGAACAGGAATTAGAAATTGCATTCGTACGCTGGGAAGAGCTGGATGCAATGTAATAGGACAAGATGTAATAATGAGTAGTAAAACATTTAAACTGTCTACTTTAGCTGCCATGGTGATGGCAGCAACAAGCGCAAATGCTGCACTTTATACCATTGATTTGGTTTCAGAGCCGATTAATGACTCAAAAAATCCAAACTCAAACTTTGATAATGAACACTATTCGACAGCGATTCAAGAAACGTCAAATGTAAACAATTGTTTCAGAGAGGATTGTACTGCTGATAGTACCAAAGTAGCTACACGCGGCCGTTTGGGCGAGGCAGGACAGTTTATTAATCATGAGGTCGATCTACAGTTTGATAACCGCCTAAACATGGTTTTAGAAAGTGATATTCGCTATCAGTACCTAAAGTACTGTGAGTGGAACTACAAATACGAAACCTGTACCAACTGGGCTGATCGCTACACTTGGGGCAACGGTGGTTCTGGCGGTGCAAACAAGATTATTAATTCTTGGGGCCAAACGTTCAATGCAGATAATAACAATACTAAAGGTTATGTCGATGGCACTCGTTTGGATATTCCTACCACGGTCGGTACGGCAAAAACGTCTACCATAACGGGTACTCAAGAGGTTGTGGTCAACTCTATTGCTGATAATGGTGATTTAATTGCGAATATCAGTAGTGGATATGTAGCGACTAACTCTGGCAATAGTGGCCGAAATTATAAAAGCCGAGCTATTGTATCTAAAAGTGGCGCTGTAACAGAGCTTCCTTCATTTTTGACTTCTGGTATTGGCGCTCTTTTAGCACCAACACGTGCGTTTGATGAATTCGAATATGACGGTAAGAATTATGCTGTTGGTTCGGCTGCAAGTGATGTATTTAATTCGCGCAGTTGTTCTAATACAACGAACCCGGAAGAGAGCTCATCTTGCCAAAATACCATTTATAATAGCAAAGCGTCGGTTTGGGAGTTGAATACACCGGCACCGATTCAGGTAGCAAATTGGAATGGTTTTAGCGGTACAAGTCCGGGCAACTCGAATTCCATCAACTCTAGCATTCGTGGTGCCGCGATTGCTGCAGGCGGTACCTACGATGCTTTGCCCGTATTAGCCGGTTACAACGCAACAAATGGCGATAGTCGGTCTATGCTGCAAGCTGCGGTATTTTTGCCTAACACGACTGGGTTTACGGTTGCCACAGATCAATGGACATCTAAAACTGTTGCGGGAACAGAACTCAAGAGCGGCAGTGACTGGCTTTACAGTAATTCAACCGCGACAGACATCAATAACAAGCTAATTGTCATTGGTACAAGTAAACGTGGCAGCTTCGACTACATTCGTGGTAGCAGTAGCACAGGTAACACCGATATCCCAGTTCAAAACGGTTCATTGAACAATCGTTTGTGGGTCGCAGATGCGTCAACTGGAAGCCCGACTGCAGACTACTTAAGTGGGGGCATCTTCTTTGATGGCGCTGGCGGTGAAATGGGAGCGATTAACAATCATAACGAGATTGTCGGGCGTGTTCATGCTGAAACTTCACGTGAAGTTCAAGGTAAAGTCCGTCGTGAACGTGGCTTCATTCTTCCATACGGAGCGGATGCAGATAGAAAAGACACGTTCAACTCTAAAGCTTGGTGGTTAGATGACTTAACCAACGACGGTAGCCAAAGTGGAAATGCCAATAAGTATCGAATTCTAGACGCTAACGACATTAACGATGCCGGTATTATTGCAGCTACAGCGGTTTACTGTTCTATTGGTTACAAAACCACATCTCATAACTCTGAGTGTGGCGAACCAGAAAAGAAAGTTGCGATAAAACTGATTCCTATAAATGGCGCAACGTCTGCCAATATTCAGGTAAGGTCAACAGATTCTAACCCTGTCACCAGAAAAGGTGCTGGCCTAGGTTGGATGTTCTTAGCTGGTCTAACACTATTTGGTTTCCGTCGTAAATAATATAATTGTAATAATAGGCATGGTTTCACAAAAATGAAACCATGCCTTTTTTGTGTCTTGTGTATCTACTCATTCTGTACAATTCTTAATCATGGAGTAACGAAAACTCCATAGAACATTAATAGTAGTAAATTACGAATTATTGATTTTGTGAGGACTGTACTATGAAGAGACAGAAACGTGACCGCCAAGAACGAGCTCAATCTCAAGGTTACAAAGCAGGAGTGAATGGGAGGTCTCAAGAGGAGTGCCCATATCAACAAATGGAAGCGAGATCGAATTGGTTAGGTGGTTGGCGGGACGCCAGAGATGACAAACAAGCTGGTCTCTATAAATAACTTACAACCTTCAGAATAGGAAAAGGCCCCTTAATATGGGGCCTTTTGCGTTATGTGTTCATGAGTTTAGATGTCCACATAACGCACTATAACTAAATAATTGATAACAAAAAAGACAGCTTTTTCAGCTGCCTAAATTAGCTTAGAAGTTAGATGTGTCTTGGAACAAACCAACTTTCAAATCTTTCGCGACGTAAATCTCTTTACCATCAACTAAAACTCGGCCATCAGCAAGGCCCATAACAAGGCGACGATTCACAACACGTTTCATGTGAATTTCGTAAGTCACTTTTTTCGCTGTTGGCAGGATTTGACCAGTAAATTTCACTTCACCCACACCTAGAGCACGACCTTTGCCTTCACCGCCAACCCAGCCAAGGTAGAAACCAACTAGTTGCCACATTGCATCGAGGCCTAGGCAACCAGGCATTACAGGGTCGCCAGGGAAGTGACAGTCAAAGAACCAAAGATCAGGAGTAATATCCAGTTCAGCCAAGATCAAACCTTTACCGAAATCGCCTTCAGTTTCAGACATCTTTGTAATTCGATCCATCATCAGCATATTTGGTGCTGGTAACTGTGGGCCAGTAGGACCGAATAATTCGCCTTGGCTAGAAGCTAAAAGGTCTTCACGAGTATATGAATCACGTTTATTTTGCATTATTTTATTACTCCAAAAATACTTATTGGGCATGTTAGTGAACAGCTGTACGCTAAACAAGTCGGATCAGTTATGGTCAAACCACTGTTTAAGTCTCGTAATCAAACCATTAGCCGGGATGTGCCGTTCAAAATCATCAATCCGTTGTGCTATTTTATTTAAAATTGTGTCTTCATCATCACCACGAAGCGCTTTTCCAGTTAGCAACGGAACCGCTTCATCTACCGATTCTACTGACCAAATATGGAACTGCTCGTTCTTTATGGCATCAATGACATCGTCGTGTAATGCTAAATGTTTGAGGTTTGTCTTAGGAAGAATGACACCTTGACCACCGGTTAAACCTTTATGCTGGCAGATGTGAAAAAAGCCTTCTATTTTTTCGTTTAAACCGCCAACTGCTTGTACTCGACCGAACTGATCAACCGCACCTGTTATCGCTATTTGTTGATTGATCGGTTGTTCTGATAGGGCACTGACCAATGAACACAGTTCGGCTAAAGAAGCACTGTCGCCGTCAACCTCACAATAAGATTGCTCAAATACAACTGAGGCAGAGTAAGGCAATGGTTCGTCTAAATTGAGAGCACTGCTGACAAACGCCTGCATGATCATCATGCCTTTAGCATGGAGGTTACCACCAAGCTCAGCTTTTCGTTCAACATCGTTGATGTCGCCGTCACCAAAATGTACGACACAAGAAATACGAGCGGGCTCGCCATAAGAAATCGGATGACCCGGTATTTCGACCACAGTTAAGCCATTAACTTGGCCAACCTGATCACCTTCGGTTTCAATAATCACTTGACCGCCGAGAATATCGTCTACGGCGCGAAGGGTTAGATAGGACTCTCGATAATACTTGTGTTCGATGGCCGCCTTAATATCTGAAAACGCGACAGTGTCACCTTTTGATTCCAGTGCCGCTTCAGATAACAATGCGTTGTGCCAGACTGGGCTTAAAGGAGCGAAGTCTTGGTCTTCACATTGTCTAGCGCCAGCAGTTAGCAAGGCGGTGACCGAATCACTGTTGATACCTGGCAGTTGGAATCTGTTAAGTAGCCCTTTCACGTAGCCAAGGTATAAAGATAGTGACTCTTCATTGAGTCTTATTTCTAATTCTACTTCACTAAACATACAAAGGCCTGTTTGTATGTCGGTATCGAAGAAATCAAGATCGCCCATTTGGTTTCTATCACCAATGACAACGAGCTTAATATCAAAATTTGATGACGGTACTGTGTGCGCTAGATTTTTGCTGTCTGCATTAATCGGAGAAATCGCATCTCCGAGCAGAGCGGATTTGAGTTTAGTCCACATCACAGGGTTAGCCAAAATCAGATTGGCAGAAACCATCAGATAGCCACCATCAGCTTGTTCTAGGTAGCCCTTAGTATGCTCAACAATTTCACCGTCTTTTGCTTGATACAAACCGAATAGGGCATCTGAATCCAAAGATTCTATACGAACGACCGGTTTGCCTGTTGAAATCACGCCTGCTTCTTGAAGCTGCTTAAAGCCATCAACAATTATTTGGCGATAGATAGCATTGTCTGGTGCGTTAACTAATAAAACTCGAGTTAAACTATTGAGACGGTCGAATCGAGATATGGCTGATGCAAGGCGCGGCTGAACATCCAAAAACGTTAAGGGTACTAGCTCGTGATATTGCGAAATCACTTGCGTAAATGAATCGTACTGAGGTGTTACTGATTGCCAATTTTCTAGCATCTTAGGCGCTATGTCTCATGTTAAAAGAGCCAAAGTATATAGAAAATTAGTGATACGTTATAGTGTTATCTTGCAATTGGATGAAGCAATCAGTAATCCTGATCAATTTGATTTTGATGTTACTTTGGGTTACGCTGTCACACATAAATAGTAATGGAACAGGTTCATGAAATATCAGCAGCTAGAAAATCTGGAATGTGGTTGGAAATGGCAATATCTCGTCAAAAAATGGAAAGACGGAGAAACTGTTACGCACTATATCGATACTAGTGAAGATACCGCTGCGGTTGAGCAACTCAAACGATTAGAGCATGAACCTACCAAAGTGTTGGAATGGATAAGCCAACATATGTCGCCTGAGCTTGATAATAAAATGAAGCAAGCCATCAGGGCAAAAAGAAAGCGCCATTTTAATGCAGAACAGATTCACACCAAGAAAAAATCGATTGATCTTGATTACCGCGTTTGGGAAAAGCTCTCTAATCGAGCGGGTGAGTTAGGCTGCACACTTTCCGATGCTATTGAGTATTTATTGGGCGAGGCTTCGCGTAGTGAAAAAGCAAGCCAGAAAGTCGACAGCCTAAAAGAAGATTTGAGTAAGTTACTATCAGACTGAGGAGCTAGTCTATGTTATGGGTATTGGTTGTGGCCGCAGTCTTGATTTTTTGGCTTGTTGGCGTCGATAGACCTCGACTAAAAATGGAGTTCAAGGATGGAGAGTTGCTGAAAGTAAAAGGGCACTTACCTGCAACTTTTAAGCACAATTGCTTAGATATCGCTCATCGTCAGCCATTTTCTGGTGTTATTAAGGTTTACAGTACTCGAAGTGGCGCAAAGTTGACGTTCTCTAAAACTATCCCAAATAAAATCCAACAGCGTATTCGAAACGTTTTTCCTCACCAAGGCTTCAAAAGCGACAGTAGCAAGAAAAGTGCGTGATTTAGCCAAGTCATCCAACGCAAACGATGCAACAACCACTCGCTGACATATATTATTAACGGATAGCTCGAATTCGTGTCATCGCATTGTATAGATACAGCGTGAGTTTGATTACATTGGTGATACCTAAAGCCGTCACGGTTTCAAGTGACGGTTTTTTTATGCCTAAACAACGGTATTTAAACAGGAGCATTCATGGGTGCCAGAATCTTACGAATGATGTTCATTGGTCTTATATCTGTCAGCACGTTGTCGATAGCTGACGATGCACAAATTAATCCAGTGGCTAAGAAACTCAAAACGAAAATTGAACGAGCTGTTAATAAGTACAAGAAACCATTATCTGGCTATTGTGATTTTACGATTGAAATGGAACACAAAGGCAAATTTACCTACGTAAAAAGCACACGAACCAGCGGAGATCATAAACTTTGTAAGCTTGGTAAAAGATCCATTAAAAAAGGAATGAGATTTCGCTATAAAAAGCCGGAAAAGTTTATCCGAATTCAGGTCGTACAAGAATAAAGTGACAGATTTATTGGTGGCTGTTTATATATACAGTGGCGAGGTTTTTTAGTGCCGTTTACTAATGATAATTAGAACTTAATGCCTACAATCTCAGTGCGCATTATATATCTTATGTTAAATAAGGTATTGTAGTAATCGACTGGACCCCCAATCACTATCCCCCTATAACCCAACAAGCTACTTACGTGAGGCTATTTAACCATAACCGGTATTTACCATAAAATAGCTAATAATCATTACTTTAATCAAAGATTAAGTCCTGACTATTAGCTGATAGCTTTAGAGAAAACGGCTAAGTGCTCGTTGTAGATCCTTACTTCTTACCGGTTTGGTAATGAAATCATCCATTCCCGAGCTTAGGCATTGAGCTTTGTCATCCGGCATCGCGTGTGCAGTAAGCGCTAGAATTGGCAAAGAGATGTTTAGCTTCCTTAGCTCACGTGTCGCTGTGATGCCGTCCATCTCTGGCATAGAGATGTCCATGAAGATTAAATCTAAGTTGTTTTCGTTTTCTTTGGCAATCTCTATTGCTTCCAAACCATTATTGGCAATCGTGACATTGTGCCCCAAATTATTGAGTAATAACTGGATAACCATCTGGTTCGCGGGGCTATCTTCCGCTACGAGAATATTCAGAGACTGACGCTTTATAATTACTTCTTCGTTATTGCCGGACGTCGTCGTATTGTTGAAGTCATCGTTTCTGACGTGTGACGTGGTAACAGGTATCGAAACTAGAAACCGGCTTCCCTGGCCAATATCACTGGTAACACAGATTGAGCCATTGAACGAATGAACGAGATGTTTTGTGATCGTTAGCCCTAAACCTGTTCCTCCAAATTTGCGAGTGATCGAACTGTCTGCCTGAACGAAAGGACTGAACAATTTATCAATCGCATTTTGCTCCATGCCAATCCCGGTATCTTCAACTTCTAAATTTAAATACTTGTTCTCGCTTAATGAAATTGAGATTTTTATGCATCCGACCGACGTAAACTTGATCGCATTTCCTACCAAATTAAATAGGATTTGAGATAGCCTGGTCGGATCGGTGTTGATGTAAATCGGTAGTTCTTCGTCAAGTGAAGTAATGAAAGATAAGCCCTTTGACTCAGCAATTGGATGGTATTGAGTCAAGCTATTAGTTACAGTGTCTCGTAGGTTAACGACTTGTTTTTCAAGCTTAAAGCTTGCAGATTCTACTTTAGACAAATCCAATACATCTGAAATAATAGCAAGCAGTAGCTCTGCGGATGATGCCATTAGCTCTAGTCTGTCTTGGTCTTTTTCGCGTGGCGTAGATCCCAACAAAACGTCAATTAAGCCTAATATAGCATTTAGAGGCGTTCTTATTTCATGGCTCATCATTGCTAGAAATTCAGATTTGGCTCGGTTCGCTTTTTCAGCTTCCAACCGAGCTTTTTTAACCTCAAGAAAACGTCTTCGTCTCAACGTTACATCTTTAACTATGCCTCTATAGCCAAGAAAGTTACCGTGTTGATCATAGTAAGGTGCCCCACTCACGCTGAGCCATTCACCTTTAGATTCATTATTGCACCATTCAAGTTTTTTAAAGGGCTGTCTCTTATCGAACGAATCTCGAATTTGATCCGCTAAATTTACATTATTTATCTGGCTTAAGAGATCTTTGTTCGACAGGTCGAAGCTTAACGAATTCAACTCCGATATATAGGTGAAGTTAAGCCGTTTATCGGTTTCCCACAGCCAATCACCTACGCTATTGGCAAAATCGTGGAAACGTTCCCTACTTCGCCTTAACTGAGCGGTGCGAGACATAACGATCGATTGCAGCTTTTCTTTATAGGTTATGTCGACGAGTGCCCTTTCAATAAGCGGTAAAAAACGCATCAGTGCCGCTTTACTTTCAGAACCAAATTGAGAACGATGCTTACCGAGAAAAAGAATAATATACTGATTAGCTTCAGTTTTTACCCCAGTAAGTAAAACAGAGCCAATTTGATCTTTCACTATTGAGTTAAACTTATCAAACTGCGTCAGTACATTTGGCTTATATAAAACAATGCAGTCACCTTCTAATCCACGCTCGAATTTTTCGTCATAGACCCATGAATCGGATGCCAATGCCTGATTAGTGGATAGTAAAGTATTAAAAGATTCTTCGGCTTCCGAACGCGATAGTATTACAGCATCTTCAAAGTTGATGTACTGCTTTAAGACCGGAAGTAATACGTTGAATGTTTGCTGCTTACTGTGGGTTCCACTCATGGATGATAACGCATCCAGAATCGCCCGATTTTCATTCATAAGACGCTGTTCATTAGCCTTACTTGTTTGTAATGCTAATTTGGCCTCTTCAAGTTGCTCTTTTTCTAACGTATTCATCCGTAATTCTTTATGTATGAAACACTGCAGAAGAAATCATAAGATTTCCATGAGAGTTAACGCCCGTATTGAACCCACCTTGCTCTCCGAAAGTAAACGGACATATATATGATTTCTTGTCTAATGCGTTGTGAATTTGTTTACTCACCTGATCCATTGCTGTCTCTATATTAAGCATCGAACCAGCACAAAAAATACTGATACTACCAATAGAAGATGAATCGACTAAATGCGATTGCTTTGCAGTCTCGATCACTCTCTCTGCTCGAGAAATTAGGCGTTGTTTAGATCCCAACATCAGGTGGATTGTTTCCCCCTCTTGAATAGAGGTAAAGGTCTCGATACCGCCATTAGGCCCTATTTGTGTAGGGTGAGCCAAATTATATAATGGTTGGCCATCGACTCCGTAACTTACACGCCCAAGAGGAAATGAATTGGTATTTTCAAATAATGTTTGATTATCTTGCAGTGTGACATTGTCACTCATATCTATCCAGTCCCGATAAACATTAAGAGACGGTTTATGGTCAATCTCGATAAGTTCTCTACCTTTAACTTTAGTCACAGTACCAAAGTATTCTGTCGCGGAATAGCCAGCTTGGAAGCCAGCTGTAACAGGCTGAGACGGAAAAAGAACCGTAATGGACACTGCAGATTTATGTGCATCTGATTGGCTGAATAAACTCCATTCGCCTGTCATTTTGTGATCTGCGGCTGTTCCTCCTAGTAAGGGAACATACCCGCCAAACTCACTATTTATCTGATCTATAGCAAGTTCTTCTGCACCCGTGCTGGTATGCAAAATGATGAGTTCCGGTTGCTCTCCAGTCCGCTTGCATTTGGCTAGAGCCGCATTAAGAGCTCTTTGCGTAGCTAAGCCTACATCAGAGCATTCATCCAAAGAAGTGATGGCACTGGCATAAGCACTGGACGTATTATCTGTTATTGCCAAAATCCCTACGACAGGGCCTTGATGAAACCCTTTGTCCGTCATAATACCTCTGCATGAAGAAGCTCCCATAGTGACAGACTGGGGAAACTGACTCGTCAGTTTAAGTGATAGCTCTTGAGGGCAGTACTCCTCGGTGTAATAACATAAAATGAGAGACGGCTGGATATCTTGTGGTATCTGTCGTCTCATGTCGTCGATAGCTGTGTTTACTGACACACTATGTGAGTACGCTGATACTAATTTCATTATGTTCTTATTATTTATAATCTACACGTTTACATTGCGAATTATACACTCGAGAGATAAAAGTCAAAACTATTCCATTTCGTTTGAGATATATAACAAGCATTATTGTTATTTTTGTAGATTAAGCCGTACTATTTCAGAGTTATCTTGATTTGTTAATAATATGTTTATGTTGTTATCATCTGTTTGTACTTGCCATCTATTGGAAGAATTACTCACCATTCCATCTGTACTTGATAATTTTATATCTACGTCTTCCAGTTGGCCTTTTAATAAATAGCCTCCATCAATTTCGATAATGCTGATCTTTTCCGCATTAAACAAAAACTCACATTTGTTTACATTGCATTTACTAAATGTATACACCTTGTGCCGAAATGTTCGCCATGTAAAAGCTGCGACTAAAATCAACAACATGACGATAATTTGAGCAAGCCTAGCCCTCGTCAACTTCTCTGCAGCCATTATCTCTATTCTCCTTTGTAACAAGCTTCAAACTTTTAGCAATAAGTTGCTATAACCCAAGTATATGTGAGGTTAACGCCCTGTCATTGATATGTTAATTCAAGTATAGTGTTAAGCGAAAATGCCGCTTTATTTTTTAAATCGTAAACGGAATTAACATTATGATAAATCGAAAATTCCTAGTTTGGATTGGGTAGCATTACGACATTATGTCGAATTGAAAGTAAAAGTGTAGTTAATTAAAAATTGGAAGCATGCAAATGAGCCAAGAAAAGCAGCTGGAACACAACTACAACTATACCGTAGTACGTCAATTTACCTTAGTCACCGTACTTTGGGGAATTGTCGGGATGGCAGTTGGTGTTTTAATCGCCGCTCAATTAGTCTGGCCACAGCTCAACTTTGATACGCCGTGGTTGACGTATAGTCGCTTACGTCCTCTGCATACTAATGCGGTAATTTTTGCGTTTGGTACCAGTGCACTGTTTGCAACATCTTATTATGTTGTTCAGCGTACTTGTCAAACACGTCTATTTGGTGGTCCTTTGGTCGCCTTCACCTTTTGGGGTTGGCAAGCCATAATTTTATCCGCTGCAATCACTTTACCGTTAGGACTTACGTCTGGTAAAGAGTACGCAGAATTAGAATGGCCGATTGATATCGCTATCACACTCGTTTGGGTGGCGTATGCGGTAGTGTTCTTCGGAACATTAATAAAGAGGAATACTTCACACATCTATGTGGCAAACTGGTTCTTTGGTGCCTTCATCATCACCGTAGCCGTCTTGCATATAGTGAACAGTTTGGCTGTTCCGGTTTCATTAGGTAAATCATATTCGATTTACTCTGGTGCGGTCGATGCCATGGTTCAGTGGTGGTATGGTCACAACGCAGTAGGCTTCCTACTGACTGCTGGCTTCCTCGGAATGATGTACTACTTTGTACCTAAACAAGCTGAACGACCAGTTTACTCTTACCGTTTGTCTATCGTTCACTTTTGGGCCTTGGTTTCGTTGTATATTTGGGCTGGTCCTCACCACCTTCATTACACAGCATTACCAGATTGGACTCAGTCTCTAGGTATGGTTATGTCGTTAGTTCTATTCGCTCCTTCTTGGGGTGGCATGATTAACGGTATTATGACGCTATCTGGCGCATGGCATAAACTTCGTCATGATCCTATCTTGCGCTTCCTGGTTGTTTCATTGTCTTTCTATGGTATGTCTACCTTTGAAGGCCCGATGATGGCAATTAAGACGGTTAACGCATTGTCTCACTACACTGACTGGACTATCGGACACGTTCACTCTGGTGCATTAGGCTGGGTTGCAATGGTTTCTATCGGTTCTGTTTACCACCTAGTACCACGCTTGTTCGGTCAAGAACGTATGTATTCTGTTAGCCTAATCAATGTACACTTCTGGTTAGCAACTATCGGTACCGTTCTCTACATCGTAGCAATGTGGATCTCAGGAGTAATGCAAGGTCTGATGTGGCGCGCAGTAAATGCTGACGGTACGTTAACATATAGCTTTGTAGAATCAGTACAAGCGTCTTACCCGTTCTACTTCGTACGCTTTGTAGGAGGTTTCATCTTCCTATCTGGCATGTTCCTAATGGCTTATAACACTTATAAGACCGTGAGCGCACCTAAAGATAGCCTAAAAGCTGTCGTTCATTCGGCTTAAGGAGATGACGAGATGAGTTCTAATTCAAAAAATCGCCATGAAATAGTCGAAAAGAACGTTGGGTTACTTGCGATACTGATTGTTGTGGCTATTAGTTTTGGTGCTTTAGTAGAAATCACACCGCTGATTTTTCAAAAGCAAACCACAGAACCTGTAGAAAACCTACGTGCTTATACTGCATTGGAAATGGAAGGTCGCGATATTTACATTCGTGAAGGTTGTAACGTATGTCACAGCCAAATGATCCGCCCTTTCCGTTCAGAAACCGAGCGCTACGGCCACTACTCTGTAGCGGGCGAAAGTGTATGGGAACACCCATTCTTGTGGGGTTCTAAGCGTACAGGTCCTGATTTGGCTCGTGTTGGCGAACGTTACTCTGATGAGTGGCATCGTGTTCACCTAATCAACCCTCGCCAATTGGTTCCTGAATCGAATATGCCAGGTTTCCCTTGGTTAGAAGAAAACGTCTTAGACGGTGAGTTGACACAACGTAAGCTGGAAGTATTCCGAAACCAGTTTGGTGTCCCTTACACGGATGAACAAATAGCCAACGCGAAACAAGATGTTGCAGGTAAAACCGAGATGGACGCCATCATCGCTTACCTTCAGTCTCTTGGCCACGCGATGAAATAAGGAGCAGATATGGATATCGGTACTATTCATAGTATATGGACTCTATTGCTTTTCATTAGCTTCGTAGGAGTCGTATGGTGGGCATATGGTAAAAGCCGTAAATCTCGCTTTGATGAAGCCGCTAACTTAGTTTTTGCAGACGAACCGCAAAACAAAGAAGCCCAAGAAGCCCAAGAAGCAGATAAGGGAGTGACTAAGTAATGAGTACATTCTGGAGTATCTGGATAAGCGTAATTACCATCGGCACTCTTGTTGGCTGTGCAGCACTGCTTTATTGGTGTGTAAAAGACAAAATGGGCGTTGAGGAAGGCGAAGACATGGGTCATGAATACGATGGTATTCGTGAGCTAAATAACCCGCTTCCAAAATGGTGGACTTATTTGTTCATCAGCACGTTCATCTTCTCTGCAGTTTATTTGGTTCTGTACCCAGGACTTGGTAACTTTGCAGGCGTATTAGGTTGGACAAGTTCCGACCAAGAAGTACGTAGCCTAGAAGAGTCTCGCGCATCGGTTGCACGTTCTCACAGTGAGAAACGTATTGATCAGTACGCGATGGAGCTAGATGATGCCCAAACCAACTTTGGTGAAGCATATAAAAAGCTGGCTTTCACAAGTACTGGTGAGTTACGCCCTATCCCTGAGATAGCGGGTGATGAAGAAGCGCTTAAAGTGGGTCAACGTCTGTTCTTGCAAAACTGTTCGCAGTGTCACGGCTCTGATGCTCGTGGTCAAATTGGTTTCCCTAACTTGACTGATGACGCTTGGCTATATGGCGGTGAACCTCAGGCAATCGTGAATACTGTCCTGCATGGTCGTATTGGCGCAATGCCAGCATGGGGTGATGCGTTTGGTGAGCAAGGCGTGAAAGAGGTGGTTACCTACACTCTTAGCCTAGCAGGTCGTAAAGTCAATGCGCGTGAAGCCGAAGCCGGTAAAGCTCGTTTTGCTGCGTGTGCTGCTTGTCATGGTACGGATGGTAAAGGAAACCCAGCATTTGGTGCTCCTGACCTAACAGACCAAGACTGGTTATTTGGCGACACTCGTGAAGCCATCACTCAAACTGTGGCTTACGGACGTCAAGGCGTGATGCCGGCATGGAAAGATATTATGGGTGAAGACAAAGTTCAGCTCGTATCGGCCTATGTTTGGAGCCTAAGTAACAAATAAATCGTAACATTTCACTACAGCCCCTGTTCAAGGGGCTGTCTTTTCTTTAAGTTAAATCTATGTTTTGTAGTTGAGATTTTTTTTATGATAACCCCTTGGTATAAACAGTTTTGGCCGTGGTTCCTAATCGCATTACCAGCATCTGTCGTCATTGGCAGTTTTGTTACGCTTGGTTTGTTTTCTAAAAATGCGGTTTCACTTGTCGCAGAGGATTATTATAAAAAAGGTAAAGGCATCAATATTGATCTTTCCAAAATCAATGCAGCCAAAGAGCTAGATCTTGGTGCGATGGTGCTTTCGAAACAAAACTCCGTTATTGTCCAATTCGACAAAGGCGAGCTACCACACTTCCCTGCTTTGATCGTTTATTTTACTCACCGTACGTTACCTGACCGTGATTTTCAGAAAACGCTATCTGCTGATGGCCAAGGAAACTACCAATTCTCGTTACCAAAAGAGATCTCGGGCCCTTGGTTTGTTGAGCTTGAACCTCATAACCAGCAATGGCTAATACAAGGAAAGGTCGAATTCCCTTCTGAATCTCCAACAGCATTAATGAAATAGATCATGGATAAAGCGTGTTATCACTGTGGTGAAGAAGTCCCAGCAAACACCGATTTTATCGTCGAAATATTGGGGCAAGACCGAGACATGTGTTGCCCTGGTTGCGAGTCGGTAGCAAAAACAATCGTTGAGAGCGGCTTAGTCTCTTATTATCAGTACCGAACAGCCCCAGCTGAAAAGGCCGATCTTGTTCCCGAACAACTCCGAAACTTGATTCATTACGACAATGAAGAAGTTCAAGGCGAGTTTGTTCGACAAACAGACGAGTATTCAGAAGTTACCTTATCTCTTGAGGGGGTATCGTGCGCTGCATGTGCTTGGTTAATCGAGAAACAACTTGTTCATCATAAAGGCGTTGTTTCCATTCGCGTCAACACGACTACCAATCGTGCATTATTGAGTTGGTCTAAATCAGAAGCCAAATTGAGTGAACTGCTAGCGGCAATACACCAGTTAGGTTATAAAGCTGCCCCTTTCGAAGCCGATAATCAAGAAGCTGCTTACCACCGCCAAATGAAGCAATACCTCTACCGTCTCGGTATTGCGGGCATAGCGACGATGCAAGTGATGATGCTTGCCGTCGCTTTGTATTTAGAAGTGTTTGGAGACCTTGATCCCCAATTTAAACAGTATTTTCGTGTTGTCAGCCTTATTTTCGCCACTCCTGTATTGCTCTATTCAGCGCTTCCTTTTTACTTAAACGCATGGCGGAGCCTTAAAGGCCGAACTTTGGGGATGGATGTTCCGGTTTCGGTAGCACTAATTTTTGCTTACGCAGCCAGCCTAGTGGCAACTGTCACGGAAAATGGCGAAGTATTCTTTGAGTCGATCTCAATGTTCACTTTCTTTTTGCTTTTGGGGCGTTTTCTCGAAATGCGAGCAAGAAGACAAGCAGCAGCAGCGAGCGCCAATCTCCTTAAGCTCGTTCCTGCTATCGCAACGAAACTGGATGGCAGTCAAACACCAGTAAAATCGCTTATCGTCGGCGATCAAATCCGAGTATTACCAGGAGACCACATTCCGGCTGATGGCATGGTATTAAAAGGTCGAATACACATTAACGAAGCCATGCTTACTGGTGAATCCGTTCCTGTTGTTAAGCAACAAGGCGATAGCGTATTTGCTGGCACACTTAATGGTGATGAATCGTTTGAATTGGAAGTAACGACAAAAAAAGCCGACTCCATGATTTCTCACATTGTGCGTTTGCAAGATGAAGCTCAAATGTCTAAGCCAAAAATTGCCGAAATCGCAGATGTTGTTGCTCGCTACTTCGTCGCTGTAATCCTGATAATCGCCGCTGGAACCTGGTTCTATTGGCATCAATCTAAACCAGAAGATGCGTTTTGGATAATGCTCGCAGTATTAGTTGCTACGTGCCCATGTGCTTTATCTCTGGCAACGCCGACCGCGATCACATGTGCGACTTCGAGACTTGGAAATCTCGGTATATTACTACGTAAAGGTCATGTATTTGAGACCTTATGCAAGGTAAACCACCTCGTTATCGACAAAACCGGCACGTTGACCGAGGGCAATATCGCGATTACAGACGTAAAAATTCATGGTCAACTTGACGTAGATACGTGTTTGGCTGTCGCTGCGTCAATGGAGCAGCATGCTAACCACCCTATCGCCAAAGCATTTGGGCAATACTTACAGTCTAATGTTGAAGTGACCAACGTTGAAAACTTGATTGGCTTTGGCGTTCAAGGCGACTTGAATGGTCAAATGTGTAAGTTAGGCAGCGAAAAATTCGTGTTGGCCGGTTCTAAAGGGTCAACGTTACCTTCCGTTTATTTATCTATTGATGGTGTTCATCAAGCAACATTTTTCTATAAAGACCCAATTAGAAAAGAAAGTGAAACGCTTATCACACAATTATCAAAAGTTGGCGTAAAAACCACGCTATTGACCGGTGATTCCATAGAGCACGCAGAACCAGTGGCTCAAGCTATGGGAATCACATCGGTTGTCGCAAGTGCTACGCCGGAAGATAAACTAAATTTCTTATCAACCCTCAAGGCCGACGAAGTATCTTTGATGATTGGTGATGGCATCAACGATGCTCCTATTCTGGCAGGCGCTCATCTTTCCGTTGCTATGGGTGGAGGAACCGATGTCGCTAAAGCCTCTGCAGATATGGTGTTACTAGGTGATAGACTAGACAAATTGATCATCGCACGACACCTAGCCTTGAAAACACGTAAGATCATCAGGGAAAATCTAGCTTGGTCTTTAGGTTACAACTTATTGATACTGCCGCTAGCCGTAGCAGGCTTAGTTGCGCCGTACATTGCCGTTGTTGGTATGTCAGCAAGTTCGATTATCGTCGTCTCTAATTCACTCAGACTGCTTAAAGATAAAGGCTAAAAAATGGAAAGCTTGTTTATTTTAATCCCGATCGCTATCGTCTTGGTATGCCTAGCCGTTGCCGTATTCCTGTGGGCAGTAAGAAGTGAGCAGTTTGAAGATTTAGAGCGGCAGGGGCACAATATATTGTTTGATGAAGACCAACCACGTAAAAAGCAGAAAGACGATCCTGATGAATGATTGGATCGCCGCTTTAATGGTCGGATTCTTAGGCGCTGGCCACTGTATGGGTATGTGTGGAGGCATTGCTTCTGCGATGTCTTTGGGTAGCAATTCCAGCAATAGGACTACATTCATTACCCTTTGTTATAACTTGGGCCGTCTGCTCACCTATTGTATTGCTGGGGCGTTAATTGGCGGAACGGTATCTTCGATAGCAGAGGTAGCAGACTACAATCATGCTTTTGTCTATTTAAGATTACTTGCGGCAATATTCATGATTCTGCTCGCCTTGTATCTTGGTAAGTGGTGGTTTGGACTACTATTTATTGAAAAAATGGGGCAACACCTTTGGAAACACTTATCGCCTTTGGGTAACAAGCTTTTGCCGCTACAATCGCCTTGGCACGCCATTCCATTTGGTATGGTTTGGGGCTGGCTTCCTTGTGGGCTAGTTTACTCAATGTTGACTTGGTCGGCGGTCGCTGGTGACGCCGTTAGTGGTGCGATGATCATGCTCGCATTTGGCTTGGGAACATTGCCATCGATGGTCATGATCGGGTTTGGCGCCACCAAGATACAAAGTTTGCAGAGGTCACCAACTTTTCGCCAAATAGGCGCCCTACTATTGCTAGCTTATGGTATCTACTCCGGGTATGACGCGCTGATATTATTGTCATAATCTGTTATATCTTGTTGTTTTCTTATAATATTTTTATCTATCCTTTAGGGTTTAGAAGTGTTAAAATATTGATGTATATCAAATTAGTGCTTGGAAGTTATGATATCTGATAAACCTGCGACAAAACGAATCCAGTCTGGCGGATGTGCAATTCATTGCCAAGATTGTAGTATTAGTCAGCTTTGCATCCCTTTTACGTTGAATGAATCAGAGCTGGATCAGCTTGATGAAATCATTGAGCGTAAGAAGCCGATCCAGAAAGGCCAAGAACTATTTAAAGCCGGTGATGAGCTAAAATCACTTTACGCGATACGTTCTGGGACAATTAAAAGCTATACGATCACAGAACAGGGCGATGAACAGATCACAGCCTTTCATCTAGCGGGAGATCTTGTAGGATTTGACGCAATCAATGATAACGAGCACCCGAGCTTTGCTCAGGCTCTTGAAACATCGATGGTTTGCGAAATTCCTTATGAAATCCTCGACGATTTGTCTGGCAAGATGCCAAAGCTAAGGCAGCAAATTATGCGTTTGATGAGTAACGAAATCAAAGGCGATCAAGAAATGATTTTGTTGCTGTCGAAGAAAAATGCAGAAGAAAGGTTAGCAGCATTCCTTTATAACCTGTCTACTCGTTTCTCTCAACGAGGCTTTAGTCCTCGTGAATTCAGACTGACGATGACACGTGGTGATATCGGAAACTACCTAGGATTGACGGTCGAGACCATCAGTCGTCTATTAGGGCGCTTCCAAAAGTCTGACATTCTTAGCGTAAAAGGTAAGTACATTACCATCATCGATCACAGCGCATTGCAAGATCTTGCTGGCGTCAGTAAAGGTTAACTCCCCCCTTTTCTATTCATGAAGCGGCTCAAAAATGAGCCACTTCATATTTCTCTACCAATTCCTTCGAATTTGCTAAAAACTTTTTCTTGATTAAGCTACAGTTTAATTAGATATTGTCTTTAACCAATTGGTTTATAAGGAGCTGGTTATGAGTATTTACAATAAGATCCTCGTTATCGCTGATGTAAATAGCGATCAGCAACCCGCCCTCGCACGAGCAATACAACTCAGCGAGAGCAGCCGTTCAGAAAGCCACATCACTTTTTTCTTATCCATCTACGATTTCTCGTACGAAATGACCTCGATGCTTTCCGTTGACGAGCGCAATGCCATGCGTAAAGGCGTCATTCAGCAACGAGAAACTTGGATGAAAGAAGTGGCGCAACCTTATTTAAACGACACAATCAATATAGATGTAAAAGTGGTTTGGCATAACCGCCCATACGAAGCCATTATTGGCGAAGTATTCAGTGGAGAACATGAAATTGTCGTTAAAGCGACACGCAAGCACGACTTGCTTGAGTCGGTCATTTTCACACCAACCGACTGGCACTTGTTGCGGAAATGCCCTTGCCCAGTATTACTAGTAAAAGATCACGATTGGCCGGTTAATGGATACGTTATTGCATCTGTACACGCAGGCTCAGAAAACCCGACTCACTTAGGTCTCAATGACACTATGGTTGAGCAATTAAAAGACATCACTCACAGACTTAATGCTCGTCCAGTATTGGTTAATGCCTACCCTGTTACTCCTGCTAACATCACAATTGAACTGCCAGAGTTTGATCCTGCGAGCTATACCGATGCGGTACGTGGGCATCACTTAACGTCAATGAAAGCGCTAAGGCAAAAGCACGGGCTTGATGAAGAAAATACCCGCGTTGAACAAGGCTTACCTGAAGAAGTCATTCCTGCTGTGGTTAAAGAGTTACATGCAGGGCTTGTCATATTAGGTACCACTGGGCGCACTGGGTTATCCGCAGTCTTTATTGGCAACACAGCTGAGCACGTCATCGATAAGATTACGTGTGACGTATTGGCGTTTAAGCCAAGTGGCTATATTAGCCCGTTAGATCCCAACCAATAAACGGGCAACAAAAAATAAGGCGACCCTTTGGTCGCCTTAAATATATTGTTCCAATATCAGTGCAATACTAAACGTTGGTCACATCAATAAACAGAGACTCATCAATATTAGACGAAGAGACTTCCGCTTCGCTAAAGCCATATTCTTCTCGTTCACCTTCTCTATCAATCGGCAAATTGATGAAATCAAACAAAGCTCTATCCGCTAACTGGCTAGGGCTTACATTTTGAATGGACTTAAAAACTTGCTCTACACGACCAGGAGTTTTCTTATCCCAATCGATCAACATCGCTTTAATACTCTGGCGCTGTAGGTTTTCCTGAGAGCCACATAAATTACATGGAATAATTGGAAACTCTCGATGTTCAGCGTATTCAATCAAATCAGTTTCGCGGCAGTATGTTAATGGCCTAATGACAACATTACGTCCATCATCAGAACGAAGTTTAGGTGGCATTGCTTTTAGCCTTGCACCATGGAACATGTTCAAAAACATGGTCTCGACGATATCATCCAAGTGGTGGCCTAATGCGATTTTCGTGGCTCCAATTTTCTCAGCGAAAGAATATAAAGTGCCACGACGCAGTCTAGAACATAAACCACAAGTGGTTTTACCCTCAGGTATTTTTTCCTTAACGACAGAATAGGTGTCTTTATCAACGATATAGTAAGGAATGTTCAATGTTTCAAAGTATTCTGGCAGTATGTGCTCGGGGAAACCTGGTTGTTTTTGGTCCAAATTTACAGCGATAACGTCAAATTTAATTGGCGCTACCTCTTTCAGTTTCAATAAAATATCTAACATCGCGAAAGAGTCTTTGCCGCCGCTAATGCACGCCATCACCACATCGTTCTCTTCGATCATATTGTAGTCAACGATCGCGTTGCCAACGTTTTTTCGTAAACGTTTTTGGAGCTTGTTGAATTCCAGAGTTTCTTTCTTACTATCTAATTGATTCATTACAACTTCTCGTGTAGCCAATTGGTTCGACGGCTGATTTCTTAGTGGGATGCGTTCTAGGGCGTGGATTATACGGATTTTTTTTAAAGGTTGGAACACATCAATCGAGACAAGTTTTACTTAGACAAGGCCAAGAATGATTGGGAATTAAATAGACCACCGATACGATGGTCTAACGATTGAAGGCGACTCTGCTAGATTAAAGATCAATTTGCATTAGGCAACCAAGGTAAAACCCGTGTTGTCGGCTTTGGTAGCATTAAGCTGGCACCTGGAGCAAGTTTGGCGAGTTCTACGTAAGCTCGTCCGTCGATGATATCAAAGGACTTACCGTTAGAAGCATCAATGCTGCCATTAAATCCATCAGCAAACTCTAACGTGACGCCCTCGACATTTGGAGTAAACCAGCTGGCGAACATGCCGCCTAAATCTTCTAGCATCACTTGCATTTGAGGTAACAGTTTTTCAATGTCTTGATAAGTTACTTCACCACTTAACTGTTCATTAGCCATTACAACCATCGAGAAATCGCACTGAACTTCGGTGCCCATTTGCACATACACTAGCGGGTTAGCACTTTTTAAATTACTGTCAAGAGGCACTTTGAATTCAAAACCTGACGTATCAAGTTCTTCATAATGCTCTTCTTTTTCCATCCATGCTTTCGTTAGCGGGCATAATTTCTTGGTTTCTGCATTTAAGAAGAACATACCCAGACGAACATCATCATGCCCTTCTTTAGCGTTATTCTTCATCTGTGAATACAACTTGGAATAAGTAAACATGTATTCCTGCGCATGCAATGGAAACGATGCTGCGAGAGACAGCAGGATTAAACTCGTAACTGGCAATTTCATTAATTAACTTCCATTCTCTGACCAAAATTTACTATTGTGACGGATCATTGCTTGGAGCTCGCTGATGTAGTCCGAACCGCGCTCTGAATATTGACCTAACTCATTGATTAGTGCGAGTGCTGTGTCGTCACTTTGTAGAGAAGCTCCCTCTTTTTCCAACGCCAAACGCTTAATTCGTAAATTCTGGTAAGCTCGATTACGGTTAATGTTCATAAAATAGGCATTAACCGATTGTTGAACTGAAGAAAACTTAGCCACTTCATGGCTCGCCCCTTCGTTACGTTGTAATGGAATGAGCCCGCAGCCCTCTCGATAACACCACTGACCAAAGAAGTTATTAGCTTGAGTTGCAAACCTTGATGTTCCCCAAGCAGACTCATTAGCGGCTTGGATCATTACCATACTAGGAGGCAATACATTCACACGTTCAAGAGCCTGATCAATCCACTCCAGTGTTAACTCAGCCCCCTCAGATAATGAAAGCTGATAAGTTTTGCCAATGCGGGTTATATAACTGCGGCGCTCGCTCGTTAGTGAAGCATCTGCCAGTGCACTTTTAGCAGCCAACAATGCATTTCGTTCGTTTAAAACACGTTTGTTTTCAATATCTATCTTCGGTTTAAGATAACCAAAAAAGGCTGATTTTTTCTCGTTTACATCAGTAAATGCCTTGAAATCTGGCTTATCACCGACAGTAACCAAAGGTGATTGTGGCTCTTTTGGTATTTCAACGGTGGTTGATCTTACTGAACTAGGCTGCTCTTGCTCTTCTTCAGATAGCAAAAGGCCAACTCCAGATAAGCCCATCAGGGCGCTGATACCAATGGCGTAAGAAACCTTATTACGCATCAAATGAACCCGGGTTATTACGACCTGAATCTGAATCAGTCGCTGCTGGCATGTCTGAAGCAACCACTTTCAAACGAATTCCGAACATATTGCGGTACAAAATCCCTTTCACGTGGAAGAAGAACGGCACAACAAAAATCAGACCAATACCATAAAAGAGCGTCGCCACAACAAACATCAGCGTTACCATCATGTAGATACCCGCAATTGGGAAAATCTTCTTATTAATGGCTCTGAGCGACAACAACATAGATTGCAAAGGCGCAACACGTTTTTCACAGATAAGCAGAATCGATAGGCTAAAAGCCATTGTTAGGTAAAAAGAAACAAACGGCAGCAACACACTCGCGATGGCTTGCAGCATCAAACTAAACAACGTAGCGATAATAACCGGAATAGTGAACTGTAAACCCTTTGCCATATGACGAGGCCTTGTCGTTAATCCTGCAGCATGGCTCATGGCCATTAAGCTAATACCCGCATACAGTGGCGCGCTGATCACTTCATAGCTAAAGTTGGCCATAAAAATCGACTGAAGAATTCGTTCGTCAAATAACAGGGGATCTTTAACCGCTTCCAATAGCACGGACGGATCACCTAATTGCAATTTCAACGCGATATAGAAAATCACCGCTTGCATAAAAATGAGAAAAACTATCGCAGGAGAGAACGTTAAAAAGTGCTTAATAGTCTGTTTCCAAGCTTCTTGAAATACAGCTGTTGGGCTAAGCTCATAATCACCTGAAAGCGCCTTTTCTACACTACCGCCAAGGTTAAAGTCTTTTTCTATATCTTCGTTATTCATAATATTTCCGTGGCAGGTTGAAGGCTGCCAGATTGAGTATGCTCGCTATTATACTTAAAGGTCGCCAACTCGTAACAAGAAGTATGCAATAAGCACTTTTTTTTATTGCGATAATGGCGAATAATTAGACAGTTATTGAAAAACCATTGCCCTCTATCGAGTATGGTAGAACTTATTGCATAAAAGACGCAAAAAAAAGTTGTTTCAGAGTAAGAAATTTCTTTGCGGATCAGAAGATGGGACTTATTATGCGTGCCCGATTCGTAGCGTACTTATGGCCTCGGTTTTTAGGCTTGTATAGGAGAAAGACAGACATTGAAAAAACCAACACATGTAGTTGAACTTACTAACATTAGTAAGAGTTTTGACGGAAAGCAGATCATTGGCAATTTGAACCTAAATGTAAACCATGGTGAATTCCTCACTATATTAGGTCCATCGGGGTGCGGTAAAACAACCGTGCTTAGGATGATCGCTGGATTTGAAACCGCTGACAGCGGAAGTATTCATCTTGCAAGTCAGGATGTCACTTCAGTTCCTGCTGAACAGAGGCATGTAAATACGGTATTTCAAAGTTATGCATTATTCCCACACATGACGGTGTTCGATAATGTCGCATTTGGCTTAAAGATGCAGCAAGTGGCCTCTTCTGAGATTGAACTGCGTGTTGTGGAGGCACTGAAAATGGTGCGACTCGATCACATGACGCAGAGAAAACCACATCAACTCTCTGGTGGCCAACAGCAGCGTGTTGCGATTGCTCGTGCCGTAGTTAATAAGCCAAAAGTGTTATTGCTCGACGAGTCTTTATCGGCATTGGATTACAAGTTACGTAAACAAATGCAGATTGAACTAAAACAACTGCAACGTCAGTTGGGTATCACCTTCATTTTTGTTACTCACGATCAAGAAGAAGCGTTATCCATGTCTGACCGCATTATCGTAATGAAAGACGGTAATATTGAGCAAGACGGTACGCCCCGCGAAATTTATGAAGAGCCAAAGAATCTATTTGTTGCAAAGTTCATTGGCGAGATAAACGTATTCCATACTAAAGCGATCGAGCGTTTGGACGAAAAACGCATTCAAGCTGAAATTGAAGGCATCAATGCTGTGGTTTACTACGATCAGCCGATTGAACAAGGTCAACTGCTGCAGGTGCTATTAAGACCCGAAGATCTTCGGTTAGAAGAAATCAAAGAGTCTGAACAAAAAGGCATTGTCGGCCACGTTGTTGAGCGTACATATAAAGGCATGACACTTGACTCAGTTGTTGAACTAGAGTCAGGTTTGCGCGTGATGGTGAGTGAGTTCTTTAATGAGGATGATCCCGACGTTGATCACTCGTTAGGGCAAAAAGTCGCGGTTACATGGGTTGAAAGCTGGGAAGTGGTACTGGCGGATGAAGAAGCTTAATTTACAGAATGCAATAGTTGGGCTCGTTGTAGGCTGGCTAGTAGTCTTTGTGTTGTTACCAAACCTGATGATCATTGGTACCAGCTTTTTAACCAGAGATGAAGCTAACCTTATCGAGATGACTTTTACACTCGATAACTACATCAGGTTGGCAGACCCACTGTATTTTAAAGTGCTGTGGCATTCGTTTTATATGGCGATTGTCGCGACATTATTGTGCTTAGCGATTGGTTATCCATTTGCTTACATCGTGGCAAAAATGCCACAGAAGTGGCGTCCGTTTATGCTGTTTTTAGTGATAGTCCCATTTTGGACTAACTCACTGATCCGCACCTATGGGCTAAAAATAGTATTAGGTACTCAAGGCATCTTAAATAAGAGCCTAATCGCATTAGAAATCATAGATAAACCAATGCGCATTATGTACACCGAAACGGCTGTTATGATTGGCCTAGTATATATCTTACTGCCATTCATGATATTGCCACTCTACTCTGCTATTGAGAAGCTCGATGGAACGTATATTGAAGCCGCAAGAGACTTAGGTGCAAACAAGTTTCAGACATTTATGAAAGTGGTATTACCGCTAACTATGCCAGGCATTATTGGTGGTTGTTTATTGGTATTATTACCAGCCCTTGGCATGTTCTACATCTCTGACTTATTAGGCGGAGCTAAGAACTTACTCATCGGTAACGTAATTAAAAGCCAAGTGCTTAATGCACGAGATTGGCCTTTTGGGGCCGCGACGAGCATTGCGCTAACGTTCGCAATGGCAGTCATGCTTTATGCCTATTACCGGGCGGGTAAATTACTGAACAAGAAAGTGGAATTAGAATAATGGGAAAGAGCGCCAAATTTGGTTTCATGGGCTTGGTATACGCATTCTTATACCTCCCAATCATTGTTTTGATTGCCAACTCATTTAACGCCAATAAGTTTGGTATGAAATGGGGTGGCTTTACATTTAAGTGGTACGAGTCGCTGGTTAACAATGACAGTTTGATGCAGGCAGCGTGGCACTCAATCACCGTAGCCGTGTTTTCTGCAACAGCTGCCACCGTCATTGGTAGTTTAACGGCAGTCGCCTTATTTCGTTATCGATTTAAAGGCAAGGGCTTAGTTAACGGCTTACTGTTTATCGTTATGATGTCGCCAGATATTGTCATGGCCATTTCATTGCTGGCCCTGTTTTTAGTCGTCGGGTTTGAACTTGGTTTTTTAACTCTGTTCTTCGCCCACATAACGTTCTGTTTGCCGTTCGTCGTCGTAACGGTTTACTCAAGACTTAATGGTTTTGACGTTAAGATGCTAGAAGCCGCAAAAGATCTTGGCGCGAGTGAATGGGTAATATTGAAACAAATACTTCTGCCACTAGCGAAACCCGCCGTCGCGGCGGGTTGGTTATTGAGCTTTACCCTTTCACTTGACGACGTGATCATTAGCTCTTTTGTTACTGGCCCAACTTACGAAATATTACCGTTGAAAATATATTCAATGGTCAAGGTAGGTATCTCACCAGAGGTGAATGCACTCGCAACTATCATGTTGATTGTGTCACTGGTGTTAGTTGTTATATCTCAGTTGCTCGCTCGAGAGAAGATTAAGTAGTCGGACTCAATAAATTAACAGTACTAAGTTCATCTAACTTTGATGCAACAATCAAACAGTACGGCGAATTGTCCGTACTGTTTTTCTATCCACGTTTGTTTTGGAGCTAACGTAAATGAAAAAATGGGCTACTCTTTTAGCTGGTAGTGCATGTGCGCTTTCTTTGTCAGTATCACCGGTAAGCGCGAATGATAAAAATGAAGAGCTGGTATTCATGAATTGGGGGCCATACGTTTCCAACGAACTCATACAGCAGTTCACCGATGAAACCGGCATCAAAGTCATCTACTCAACGTATGAGTCGAACGAAACCCTATATGCCAAACTAAAAACGCATAATAAAGGTTATGACTTGGTTGTACCCTCTACCTACTTCGTGGCAAAAATGCGCGATGAAGGCATGCTACAAAAAATTGATAAGACCAAATTAACAAACTTTTCTAAACTAGACAGTAACTACTTAGATAAGCCATACGATCCTGACAATGCTTACTCCATTCCTCATGTAGTAGCAATAACTGGCCTTGCCGTGAATACAGACATGTACGATCCAAAAGACTTTACCAGTTGGGCTGATCTTTGGTCTCCGGAGCTCGAAGGGCAAATCATGTTGATGGACGATACCCGTGAAGTTTTCCACATTGCATTAAGAAAGCTCGGCTACTCGGGTAACAGCACCAACAACGATGAAATAGACCAAGCCTATGCAGAGTTGGTTAAGCTTATGCCTAATGTACTGCTGTTTAACTCTGATAACCCTGCTCACCCATATCTCGCTGGGGATGTCGGAGTTGGCATGCTTTGGAACGGTTCAGCTGCTGCCGCACAAGCCGAAGAACTGCCATTACAGCTGATATTTCCAAAAGAAGGTGGAATTGGCTGGGTAGATAACTTTGCCATTTCTTCAGGGGCAAATAATGTAGAAGCTGCACATAAGATGATCGACTTCTTGTTAAGGCCTGAAATCGCGGAGCAAATATCACAAAGCGCAGGTTACCTAACCGCAGTTAAAGAGTCTAATGACAAATTTAAAGACGTGTCAGCACTCTTCCCATCACAAGAAGATCTCGACCGTGTTGAATGGCAAGATGCTATTGGTGACAAAACGACACGCTATGAAAACTATTTTATGAAGCTTAAAGCAGGTCAATAATCCTCACAATTGCAATTAATCAAAGGGTCGCGTCAAGCTGCCCTTTTTCATTTGCTCCATTTGCAGTACAATATGCCCCTCAATATCCGCCTAGTGATATAAACCCCACCATTCATATACATTCAGGTATAGCGTAAAGATGAAAAATTGCTCGAAGCTATTTGCTGGTATTATCAGTGCTGCTACTTTTATTTCCTTTTCTGCTCAAGCTGCAGACGAAGAGTTATATTTCTATAACTGGTCTGAGTACATTCCAAGTGAAGTGCTTAAAGATTTCACCGAAGAAACCGGAATAAAAGTCTTCTATTCGACTTATGAGTCGAATGAAAGCATGTATGCCAAGCTGAAAACCCAAGGTGCAGGTTATGACCTAGTTGTGCCGTCTACGTATTTCGTTTCAAAAATGCGTAAAGAAGGCATGTTGCAGGAAATTGACAAGTCAAAGCTCTCTCATTTTAAAGATCTCGACCCTAACTATCTTGATAAGCCTTTCGATCCAGATAACAAATACTCGATTCCTTACATTTGGGGCGCGACTGGTATTGGTATTAACGCAGACATGCTTGATAAGTCTTCGGTAACAAAATGGGCAGACTTGTGGGACAGTAAGTGGGTTGGCCAGCTAATGATGATGGACGACTCTCGTGAAGTCTTTCATATTGCATTGAGCAAGCTTGGCTATTCAGGTAACACCACTAACCCTGAAGAAATAAAGGCCGCTTACCTTGAATTGAAAAAGCTAATGCCTAACGTATTAGTGTTTAACTCTGACTTCCCTGCTAACCCATACCTAGCGGGTGAAACCTCTATCGGCATGTTATGGAACGGCTCTGCCTACATGGCAAGGCAGGAAGGCGCTCAAATAGATATCGTATGGCCGGAAAAAGGCGCAATTTTCTGGATGGATAGCATTGCAATCCCTGCAGGCGCTAAACATACTGATGCTGCACATAAGATGATCGACTTCTTAACTCGCCCTGAGAACGCAGCAAAAATTGCCTTGGAGATTGGTTACCCTACTCCAGTTAAATCGGCTTACCCTCTGCTACCTAAATCGTTTTCTGAAGATCCTAACGTGTTCCCACCACAGCACATTATGGACTCAGGCGAGTGGCAAGATGAGGTTGGTGAAGCAAGTTCGCTCTATGAAGAGTACTTCCAGAAATTAAAAGTCGACATGTAATCAGGCAGATTCATCAAAGAAATAGCCAAAAGAGCAGTGAAAGCTGCTCTTTTTTATTGTGTGCGCTATTAAGAAACTTAACGTTAAATACTCTAAAGGTATAAAAAATTGCTAAGCGCGTAATGCCGAAGGAACACTCAGTAACTCTTCTACTAACTTAGGCACTTCAATGCTTGCTTTACCGTAACGCTTTTCTTCAAATTCGCTCTCTACTGCACTCGGTTCTAGGTTTATTTCGATAGTATGAGCGCCATGCATTCGGGCATCATGAACAAAACCAGCAGCCGGATAAACAACGCCCGATGTACCAATTGAAATAAACAGATCGGCAGCTTCAATGGCAGAATAAATATCCCCCATCCTTAAGGGCATTTCACCAAACCATACAATATGAGGACGCATTTGTGCCGGAATTTGGCAGCAATGACAAAGATCGTCGATGTTTATGTCATCCGAGCAATCAATGACTTGATTAGATTCAGAACAGCGAGATTTAAGCAACTCACCGTGCATATGAATAATATTCTTGGTGCCGCCTCTTTCATGTAGATTATCTATGTTCTGCGTTATAACCGTTACGCTGCCCTCTATTTGCTGTTCAAGTTTGCCTAAGGCAATATGTGCAGCATTAGGGAGGATCGAATTATCCTGAAGCTTTTTTCGTCTTTGATTGTAAAAATCTAACACCAATAGCGGATCTTTATGGAATCCTTCTGGTGTTGCAACATCTTCAATTTTATGGTTTTCCCACAAGCCATCCTGAGCTCTAAATGTTTGAATTCCTGACTCCGCAGAAATCCCGGCTCCGGTTAAGATTACGATGTTTCGATACGGGTAGTCCATGCTGCTTCCTTAACTGAATCACTACTTTAGTTACCTTAACATCAATGTAACAACATCAGAAGACGTGTGAGTATAGACCATAGTCGAAAAAAGAGCGATCATGATCGCTCTTTTAAATAAATGAAGTCATAAAAGCAACGCGACTTTTATGTTATCGGCAGGAGTTAGTCTTCGTTGGTTGAACTGATCTTATGAATCGCTAAGTCCGCACCGTTAAATTCATCTTCTTCAGAAAGCCTTAAGCCTGTTACAAGGTTTAATGTGCCATAAACAATCAATGCGCCAATCACAGCAACACAAATACCTAATACCGTTCCCAAGATCTGCACGGTTAAGCTCACACCGCCAAGACCACCCAGTGCACTTTGACCAAAGATACCAGCGGCAATACCACCCCAAGCACCACAAACACCATGAAGTGGCCATACACCTAATACATCATCTATTTTTGTTTTGTTCTGTAAGTGCGTAAACAACCAAACAAACGCCGCCCCAGCGACAAGACCAGTAATAAGCGCACCCAGTGGATGCATTAAATCAGAACCAGCACACACGGCAACTAATCCTGCTAACGGCCCATTATGAATGAAGCCGGGGTCATTCTTACCAACAACCAAGGCAGCCAAAATTCCGCCAGTCATTGCCATCAGAGAGTTCATGGCCACTAAACCACTCACTCCATTGAGTGTTTGTGCCGACATCACATTAAAGCCAAACCAACCAACACTTAAAATCCAAGCACCTAGTGCCAAGAACGGAATATTAGATGGCGCGAAGTTTGTGTGCTTACCAGCACGAATTCGCCCGCGACGCATGCCTAAAAATATCACTGCAACCAATGCTATCCATCCGCCAACACCATGTACTACAACTGACCCAGCAAAATCATGGAACCCTGCACCAAACGTCGATTCAAACCACGACTGCACACCAAAATTTCCGTTCCAAATCATCCCCTCAAACAACGGATAGACCAAGCCAACGGTAAAAAATGTAGCAAGGAGGATTGGGTAAAAACGAGCACGCTCGGCAATACCTCCGGACACAATGGCAGGGATTGCAGCAGCAAAAGTCAGCAAGAAGAAAAACTTCACTAACTCGTAGCCATTGCCCGCAGACAATGTTTCTGCATCAGCGAAAAATGTTCCGCCATAGGCAACCCAATAGCCAATAAAAAAGTACGCAATGGTCGACACACCAAAATCGGCGAGAATTTTAACCAGTGCATTGACTTGGTTTTTCTTACGCACGGTTCCGACTTCTAAAAATGCAAAACCGGCATGCATCAGAAATACCATGATCGCACCCAGCAAGAGAAAAAGTGTGTCCGAGCTTTGTGTAAGTGTCTGAACCGCGCCATGCACTTCACTGATTGAATTGCTCATTGTGAAAAAACTCCCAGTATAATTATTATCATGCAATTTCCTTTTGCATTCGATATCTGCAAGTTGTATACCAATACTGTTAACTTAATCACTTATATATATAACTGGCTGAATATAATGAATTACTATACGATCAGTACCCATTATTGGTGCATAGGATTACTGCTCAACTGCACCATTTAAGTGCATCATTGTGATTACTTGGTGCATTGCACAAATAGAGAGCAACTGGACCATTTTGGTTATAAATACCCATTCAGTTGACTGAATTTTAAGCGTCTGGAGAGTCTAAATGAAGTTCAAGAGCAAAATCGTTATTGCGTCGTCGATGTGTGTCATTGGCGCCGTCGCCTGCCTTTCAACCTACCAATATTTTTCCATTTCTGATTACGTTAAAAAAAGCGTAAATGAAAACATCACGTTAGCCTTAGATGAATCAAAACTTGCGGTTGAGTCGGAGCTGTCTAAAAATTCAGTACTGACCTCATCCATTTCAGATTTGATCGAGTTAGCACCGCTAGATAAAAGTCATGTGAGCACTATTTTAGACACGACCACTTTTAAACAATCTTTTATCGTCGTGGGTTTGGGTTATGAGTCTGATGGGTCACTGGTTGAAAACGACCCAAGTTGGCTACCAGACTCTAGCTACGATTCAAGAACAAGACCTTGGTACACCACGGCCAAATCAACCGGGACGTTTAACGTTACTGAACCGTATTTTGATGATGTTACCAATGAAATGGTTGTATCCTTAGCCACTCCCATTAAAAATAACGGGCAGTTTGTGGGAAGCCTATTTGCTGATGTAAGCCTTAAAGATTTGGCAACACAGATCAATAAGATCAAACTTGTCGGCGATGGACACAGTTTCGTTCTTAGCCCTGACGGTACTTTTGTCGCTCATCCTAATTCGCAATACAACGGTAAAAAGCTTCAAGACGTCTTTCCAACTATAACAATCAATGACTCGCTGCAAATTGCCAACATCCAAGGGCAAGATCAGATAATAAAAATGATGCCAGCAGGCACCCAGGGCTGGAAAGTCGGCGTGATGGTGAGTCATGCGGCGGCATACAGTGAACTTACTTCCATTAACAAGGCGAATATCCTGTTTGGTTTGCTCGCTATTGTTCTTAGTGTTTTTGTTGTTTCCATGGTCACCATTCGCCTGTTGCGGCCGTTAGAAAGCCTAAATAAAGCCATTAATGACGTTGCAAATGGCGAAGGTGACTTAACACAAAGACTTTCAACCAATACAGACCAGGAATTCTCTGAACTGGCAACTGGGTTTAATGCCTTTACCTCATCACTGCAGACCATGGTTCAACAACTGCAGGTCATTGGCGGAGAAATCAAAAACAATAACGGCATGATTTCTAACGGTGCAGGTACATCTTCGGCTGCCATGGTTAAGCAGATGGAACAGCTCGAAATGTTAGCAACCGCGATGCACGAGATGTCTGTAACAGCGTCAGACGTTGCAAATAGTGCCCAGTCGGCATCAGATTCGGCGTCAGTCGCCGACAATGCCACCGTCGAGGGAGACGAGATCGTGAGCAATACTCAACGATCGATTACACAACTTGCAGACCGAATATCAGAAGCCGTGGTTAAAGTAAGTGAACTGGAATCGGCCAGTGATAACATCGAAAACATCCTTCGTGTCATCAGTGAAATTGCCGAACAAACCAACCTACTTGCACTCAATGCCGCGATTGAAGCTGCGAGAGCCGGTGAAAGTGGTCGTGGTTTTGCTGTCGTTGCAGACGAAGTAAGAAATCTCGCTAGCCGCACACAGCAGTCTACTTCTGAGATTCAAGAAATGATCACACAGCTTCAAACGGGCGCGTCTGGGGTGACCAAAGTGATGCAAGAAAGTGCGAGTATGGCTTCGGTTGCGGTAGAAGAGTCGTCTAAAGCAAGTGATGCGCTAAACCGAATCAAAGAAAGCATCGGTGTCATCAGCGAAATGAACATGCAAATCGCAACGGCTGCCCAAGAACAAAGCCATGTTGCGGATGAAATCAACGTTAACACTTTGCAAATTAAGGATCTTTCTACTGAAGTATCCACACTGGCAAATGGTGCGGTCTCTGCGGTTGATGAACAGCAACAACGAATCGAGCAACAAGATTCAATCTTAGGTCGATTTGTCGTTTAATCTTCGTTACAAGCACAAAGTGTAAACAATAAAAAAGCCCCAAATTATTTCACAACATACGGTTGAAATGATTTGGGGCTTTTTGTTTTCTATTGGCGTTCTTCCAACTTACAGATTCGGCCCTTTCGACTTTTCTAACGGTAAATTTTGCTGCAGCTTCTTCATACCTTTAACGATTCTGAACATCCAGACCGCAATAGCGACAACCGCAAATCCAGCGCCAACATATGGGATCACATAGCGAATTGAGTCAATCCAGGATGCTTTATACCAGTAATTATGAACCCCAGCTAACACACCGTTAGAAGTAGCAACCGTTACGATCAGCACCACAAAAAATGTAAGGTACAAGAAGAAGCTACGGATCAACCCGTAGTAATGCGAATTAACCACATCGCCATCTTCATTTTTGTCTAACCGATAACCCGCGTAAAGAATCGCGCCAATACCTGAAATCAAAAAGGTGAAAGGTGTAAGCAGGCTGGCAAAATACGCAACCCAAATACCTCGATTATTATTCATCTGTCCATCTCTCAAGTGAGGCAAAACTGCTGCCTCATTGTGTTTTAAGTGTGTTTACTTTGAGTCTCTTGTTCTTGTGCTTGATTTGGCGATTCTGCCGCTTTCACTTCTTCATACCACAAGTCGTGATGTTCTTTCGCCCAAGTCTCATCAACCTCGCCAGTTACCATACCCTCTAGCGCCCCTTCCATACCGAATAATCCGATATAGATGTGGAAGATAAAGCCGCAAATCAAGATAAGAGCGGAGAACATGTGAACCAAGTTAGACAGTTCCATGTCTCGGCGTGTTTGACCAAAGATAGGGAAATCCAGCACTAAACCGCTGATCGCCGCAACCGCACCAAACACGATCAACAACCAATAAATGGCCTTTTCGCCACCGTTCGAAAAACCAGCAGACGGATGGGTTCCTTTATGCTTGCCAACCATGCCGCCCATCTTCATAAACCATGAAACATCAGTTTTATTGAACAGTGATTTCTTCCACCATTTGAGTAACACACAAGTCAGCAGAATAAAGAACAGCGGGCCAACGTAATTATGGTATTGCTTTGCCAACATAATGACGAAGCCCCACCAATCGGTTGGAATATACGGTTTCAAAAAGTGCTTGCCGTAAACCAGCATTAATCCACTAAAAGACAACGTTAGAAAAGTAAACGCCATGCTCCAGTGCAACGCCCTGTCCCATCGAGACCAACGTTTGATTTTTTTGCCCGTTCTTGGAGCGCTTAACATTAAAGGGCCAACGGCGATATAAGCTAAAACAACGAGGGCGATGCTGCCAAAGATAGCGATAGCACCAGCAGGCGACATCCACTTTTCTTTCAAGATGAACCAGGTTTCACCAGGAGTACTGATCAGAACACCGTGCTCAGGAAATTGAGATGTCGTGTAACCTTCGGTTCCCTCTTTTACTTCGCGCCAAAAATCGGCACCCGCTAATTGGGTCATCTCTTTTTCCGCAGACGGATGACTTTGGTCATCCGCCATAGCAGGCATTGAAAACGCGAACAATAAAGCGGTGATCAACGCAACCACAGCCAAACCCACACGTTTAAAATGTCTTAACATAACATTCTCCATCATTAGCTTTTTGTTGCATCAAAAGCTAAGTCTTCACCATTTGTCCAACCTGCACCTTTTGCACCACGCTCTACGACACGTTGGCGGAAGATATCGGATACTTTGTCAGCGTCCCCAGCAAGCAGAGCTTTGGTCGAACATAAAGAAGCACACATTGGTAGCTTGCCTTCTGCAATACGGTTAGCACCGTATTTTTTACGTTCTTCATCAGAACCAGCTTCTGTTTCAGGACCGCCAGCACAGAAGGTACATTTGTCCATCTTGCCACGCTCACCAAATGCCGATTGTTTCGGAAATTGAGGCGCACCAAATGGGCAGGCAAACAGACAGTAACCACAGCCAATGCACAAATCTTTATTGTGTAACACGATGCCATCTTCTGTTTGCTTGAAGCAATCTGCAGGGCAAACCGCCATACACGGCGCATCTGTACAGTGCATACATGCTACAGAGATCGAGTTTTCTCCCGGCTCACCGTCATTAAGAGTAACAACACGACGACGCTGGATACCCCACTCTAGTGCATCATCGTTTTCATTTTTGCACGCAGTGACACAACCATTACATTCAATACAACGCTTGGTGTCACATAAGAATTTCATTCTAGCCATTCGAGGACTCCTTACGCTTTACGAATATTACAAAGGGTGACTTTAGTTTCTTGCATTTGAGTAACCGGATCGTAACCATAGGTGGTTGCAATATTCGCCGATTCACCAATTACATAGGGATCACTGCCTGCTGGGTATTTGTCACGTAAGTCTTCACCTTGGAATTTGCCGCCAAAGTGGAACGGTATGAACGCCAAACCAGGACGTACACGACGAGTGACCATAGCTTTAACATGAATGCGCCCTTTCTCAGCACCTTCAACCCACACCATTTCACCATCTTTAAAACCAAGATCGTTGGCATCTTTTGGGTTCACTTCTACAAACATTTCTTGTTGTAGTTCAGCAAGCCATGGGTTTGAACGCGTTTCTTCACCACCACCTTCGTATTCAACCAAGCGACCAGAGGTAAGAACAATTGGGTACTCTTTTGACTTGTCTTGGTCTTGAATAGACTTGTACATCGTCGGTAAGCGATAGATGGATTCACTGTCATCCCATGTAGGGTAATCAGCCACCAAGTCACGACGTGGTGTGTATAGCGGTTCGCGGTGAAGTGGCACTCTGTCTGGGAACGTCCAAACCACTGCACGTGCTTTTGCATTACCAAATGGCATACAACCATGTTTAATTGCGACTCGCTGAATTCCACCAGAAACGTCGGTTTTCCAGTTTTTACCCTCAGCCAACGCTTTTTCTTCAGCCGTTAGGTCATCCCACCAACCGAGCGTCTTAAGTAGTTTGTCGCTAAATTCTGGGTAACCATCTTCAAGTTCACAATCTTTCGAATAGCTGTCTTCCGCCAGTAAGTTCTCACCTTCAAACTCAACGCCAAAACGAGCTCGGAAGTTACCGCCGCCTTCGGCTACTGGTTTAGATGTATCATACAGAATATGGGTACCAGGGTGCTTCATCTCTGGTGTACCCCAACATGGCCACGGTAAACCGTAGGTTTCTCCGTGAATAGGACCACCTTCGGCTTCAAGCGTGGTTTTATGGAAAGTATGCCAGTTCATGGTATGCGCTTTGATACGCTCAGGGCTTTGGCCTGTGTAACCAATCGTCCACATACCTTGGTTAAATTCACGTGTGATGTCTTCGATGACCGGTTGATTGTTTTTGATCTCAACGTGTTTGAATAACTCATCAGAAAAACCAAGCTTTTTGGTCAACAAGTACATAATTTCATGATCAGGTTTCGATTCGAATAGCGGAGAGACAACTTGCTCACGCCATTGAAGCGAGCGATTAGATGCTGTCACGGATCCCGTAGTTTCAAATTGAGTACATGCAGGAAGAAGATAAACGCCATCGCTGCGCTCATTCATAACCGCGGCAACCGTTGGATAAGGGTCAACGATCACCATCATGTCGAGTTGCTTCATGGCTTTTTTCATTTCAACGCCACGAGTTTGCGAGTTAACCGCATGCCCCCAATAGAACATCGCACGGATGTTATCGTTTTGCTCGATATTATCTTTGTTTTCGAGTACACCATCGATCCAACGAGAGACAGGAATACCCATGTTATTCATTGGTTGTTTGCCACGGTATTTATTTTGATCAAAGCGCTTTTGAACCCACTCGTAATCTAAGTCCCAAACTCTAGACCAGTGCTTCCAAGCTCCGTCAGACAGACCGTAGTAACCCGGTAACGTATGCGACAGTACGCCAAGGTCTGTTGCACCTTGCACGTTATCGTGACCGCGGAAGATATTAGCGCCACCGCCCGATTTGCCCATGTTGCCAAGAGCAAGCTCAAGCACACAATACGCCCGTGTGTTGTTATTACCGGTCGTATGTTGAGTACCGCCCATACACCAAACCACACAACCCGGACGGTTTTCAGAAAGCAGTTTAGCCGTATGGTAAACGTCCTCTTTTGAAACGCCAGTCACACGCTCAACTTCGCCAGGTGTCCATTTGGCCACTTCTTCACGAATTTCATCCATGCCAAACACACGTTGACGGATAAACTCTTTGTCTTCCCACTTGTTTTCGAATACGTGCCACAGCACGCCCCAAATAAAGGCAACATCCGTACCCGGACGCAGTGAAACAAAGTGATCGGCTTTCGCGGCCGTGCGAGTACGACGAGGATCCGCAACGACGATCTTACAGTTGTTTTTCTCTTTTGCGATCAAGATATGCTGCATCGCCACTGGATGTGCTTCAGCAGGGTTTGACCCAATAAATAACATCGACTTGCAATTGTGCATGTCATTGAAGGAATTGGTCATCGCCCCGTATCCCCACGTATTTGCAACACCTGCTACCGTAGTAGAGTGACAAATACGGGCTTGGTGGTCGACATTGTTCGTGCCCCACAACGACGCCATTTTACGGAACATATAGGCCTGTTCATTACTGTGCTTAGCACTACCAAGCCAGTAAACAGAGTCTGGGCCTGATTCTTTACGAATTTGTAAGGTCTTCTCACCAATTTCTTCAATGGCTTGGTCCCACGACAACTTCTTCCACTTACCGCCTTCAAGCTTCATTGGGTATTTTAAACGTCTTTCACCATGGCCGTGCTCGCGCAGTGCTGCGCCTTTTGCACAGTGGCCACCAGCATTAAATGGATGATCGAACGCCGGCTCTTGCCCGGTCCATACTCCATTTTGAACTTCAGCGTAAATGCCACAACCAACCGAACAGTGCGAACAAATGGTGCGCTTAATTTCAGTTGGCGAATCATGATCAACGTCAGCCGCTTGCGCTTTTTTCATCATGCCCGGTGCAAACATAGAGGCACCGACTGCAGCACCACCAGCGGCGATGGAGGTGTTTTTCATAAATGAACGACGGCTGATGCCCAGCTGGCTCTGTTCTTTTACTACGCTATTGGAGCGTTTTGTTAATTTCATTTTTTAAAGCTCCTTACAGTGTGTCGTAGTAATCACGAATATGTTGAGTTTCGTGGTACCCCGTTTCTTTTATTTCTTCAGGGGCTGGTACTTCAGCAGCAGAGGCAACCTTGCTCGTTCCCGCAGCAACAGCGCCTGCAACCGTTGCGGTGGTGATCCCTTTTAAAAGGTTACGTCGAGCTGTATTCACTTGTGTTTTTTCCTTCATACATTGCTCCTTCATGGATGCTTTGCGCATCTCTTGTGTGGTTATCTGGTGACGACTAATTAATACCAGATGTAGCGAATTTGGTTTCACGCACTGGTACAGCGGCGAATCGAGTTTGTTCTATTAGCAAAAATTGATCTATCAAGTCAGAAACCGCACAATAAAACTGACTGTTCTCTGCACTTCTGATTTGATCCGTTAGTTTTAAGTACCAAGACTGAATATGACGATTAAAGAAACGATACTGCTCTTTTTCAGTTTCTAATAAGGCCATGACTTCACATAAAGCGGCGAAATGGTCTTCCGGTTCTTTCGTCCCTTCCGCTCGTTCAAAACCAAGCTGGATAAGGTCATTACGTAGTAACGCCAAAGGCTTTTCCATCAATGACCCAGTTATGTGCCAAGATGCAAAAGGCATAACCTCACCTCGGCCAATACCTATAAATAGGTGTTGGTACTCATCAATAAGGTGTTCTTCGGTTGTTGCTTTGGCTGCCGAACTGAGTGCCTGCCACGCTTTTGCCATCGGTTGTTCATTCGCACCTTCGACTTCAATTTCAGCCAGCCAATTCAGTAGTTCTTGATTAGGCGCTTGGCGCAATAAGGTCGCGATTAAATTGTAGATATCAGCACGAACTGATTGGGTTTCTTGAGTCATGCTTTATTCCTATATATCCAGTTGCTTTTCTGGGTTATCAGCCAAAGTAGAAAACATATCTATCACTCGGCAGTCTTCACACATCGCAATACGGCTAAGTGCTGTATCATCGGCAAAATGTGAGTGACCACGTAACTTATCTTGCAGCATGGTGATCATTGATTGAGGTGCGAATGGTTTTCCACAACTCAGACATTCTGCGGCTTTCTCTTCATGGATAATCTGAGCCGATTGCCTTGTTTCTTGGTCCCAGTTGAACTGGCTTGAAAGAGTGAGTGAGTTTTCAGGGCAAGCTTTCTCACACATTCCACATTGAATGCAGTCTTGCTCAATAAATTGAAGCTTTGGAGAAATACCATCATTATGAAGCGCCGCAGTTGGACAAACAGCAACACACCCCATGCAAAGCGTGCACGACGTTTCATCGCAATTCACTTTACCAAATGGAGCCGAAGCCGAGACCGTGGTCTCCATTTGTCGAGGTGGGTAGACCGCTGCTAAGTTATCGAGTGCAGTAAACAAGCGCTGGCGTTTACTGCCTTGCAAAGGACCAAGTAGCAGATCCAAAGGCGTTTCTATTAATTCCGGTAGCCCATGACGCATCGATTCAAGAAATAGAATATCGATGCGATTAGGCTCAACTCCTAGTTGAGTTAACAACTGCTTGGCGACTTCAACTTCTTGGCCAAGCACTCGTTTAATAGTTTCAGGCATGTGCTGACTTGCAGCAAACATAACCTGGCATGCGCCATTCGTTAACGCCGCAAACCAGGTATCAATACCAACGGAAGGAAGATCTTCTAGTTCTACAGGGATCACGTTATCTGGCAGAGCCTTTAACGCCATTACGTTGTAGGTTTCATGCCTTTCACTACAAAAAAGAATGATTGGATTCACTCCGCCCGCTTTCTTGTAATTAGCTAACAGGTTCTCAATGAATTTTTGCGTTTGTTCTGGTTCAGGAAGCGCGTATGAAATGGCTTCTGTCGGGCAAGCGGTCGCACACGTACCAACGCCTTGACATAAATATGGATTGATTTGGATTTTATGACCAATATCCTCATTACCATCGCTAGTTAATGCGCCGGCAGGACAAGCATCCACACAGCGGTCACACCCTTTAACACCACGAGAACTGTGAGCACATTTATCTGTATCTAAGCGAAAGAACTTAGGTTTATCGAATGTTCCCATCAAGGTTGGAATTTCAACTAGGGCTTCAGCCAGTTTTGGGTAACCACGACCTACAGGGTAATAGCCCGGTACAGGTACTTCCTCGCTCATGTGACTCGTAAGAGTCATGTCTAGCACAAGATCGAAGCAATCTTTACCTATCGCCACTTGAGCTAGGTTTGCCATTGCGCCATTCACATCCACCGATACCTGAAATGTTCCTAGGAAACCTGTGACGTGAATTCGTTTAGCAAAGTACAGACGCTCCGAAGTCTCTTCTTTATTGCTTACATCGGAGTGAGGTAAAGACAGTTCATTGTCAGTACACAGCAATGTGACCGTTGCCATTTCAGTTAATTGAGGCGCAAGATCTTTTAAGATCGATATCGGCCCAATCACAACTAAATGACCCGTACTGTTATAGCTGACCGTAGGGGGGATCAAATTAGTTAACTCTACGGTGTTTTCAACCGCAAAGTAACGTGCTTTGCCATCATGAGATGAGGATGATTCTAATAGTGATTTCAACATTGCTTCAGTTCACGGCTTGATTGTTTTTATACCGCTTACATTGCAAGTACTGCACCAACTTTAAACTCTCAATTATGAGTGACTCATGTCTATATTTTGGCAAATCCACAATTAATGTGTGACAAATTGTCTCAGTTGAAGATTTTGCGATTACGTCAAAATGTACCGATACATTAAGTGGTACTATTTGTCTCCAGCGCCCGTCAAACCTGAATAGTTCTCATTATTGGATTGATAGCTATCCGTCACTAAATCGCTGGTTTGGTAAGCATCGGACACGAGTTCTTCGTTCACTTCATTTGGTTTAGCTCCCTTTCCGTCTTGCGTTTGTCTTTCCTGTTCTGTTGTCATTTGTTCATCGGCCAATTCGGAATCACTTAATTCTGTTTCATCGTCCATCTGATCGTTCAGCCAATTTCTCAACTGACTTGCAGCGTCCGCCGACAGGCTTTTCACCGATTGGTAGTCGTGATCGTAATCATTGAGCCTATCGACCTCTGAAAACTCACCAGAAAGAAATAGATTTCTTAACGCCTGCTTCTTCACACTGCCTTTAATGCCATCAGCCAATATATTCGCCACACTCAAAGATTCGACATTTTGAGGATCGGCTGCTTCGCTACCTTGCTCAATCGAGTCCGCCGAAGATTCACCGGCAACAGCCCCATTGTCTAAGGCATCGACCTGTGTTTTTTCAGTCTCAACTTCAACGAATGAGCCCTTCGAGGATGACGTTTCAATGCCGAATTTAGGCTCTGGTGTTATGTCCGCATCACGGGCGTCATCTTGCTTAGTCAGCTTATTATCAGACCAACGTTTAAAGAAATTATTTGCCACTTGCGCGCCCCGCCCCTTTGCGTTTCTTACGTCGTTGTTCTAATAGCTCACCATGACGCCCGATGAAGGCTTCCATCCAGGCTTGTACCGCTAAAGGCATATCAATTGAGAGTACTAGGTAGTCCCCGTCTAAAAAGTTGCCAGCCATAGACTGAGAAGCGCTGAGCGTAATGGGTTTGAGTTGCTCATTCTCTTCTTCAATAGCAAGAAATAGCTTAGGTTGCTGAGAGCTTAAGTTAAATCGGTAATCAGTACGCTCGTCGCGAAACAATTCAAGTGGTAATACCCACGAAGCATTATCGGATAACGACAATTCAGAGGCTTGTGTATTGATTTCAGTCCATTGCCACTGTGTGACGCTCCAGCGCCCGCTGCTTACTTCCTTTGCCTCAACAAGGCACTCAATAGGCCAGCGTTCTTCGGTTTTTGATAAGGTCATTGTTGAGACGTCTCCTACTATGCTGATTCTCATTCACCAGCTGACTTTTGAATATTGTGCTCAGCGTTAAAGACATAGTCGTACTGACTAATGCCATCACACTAAGGCACGTTACTTGTCCATATATGGGTTTTAAGCAATTCTTACGCCAATAGCGGCCTACCCACATCCAAGTAACAGTTCAACTCGCTATTCAAGTAACGCGAGCTAAGTTAAAGTGGTGTAATTATTGCTTAATAGAAACTTCTGTAAGCACACCCCATTACAATAAAAGAGTAAGGATTACCTCGTGTCCCAATTACCAAATTTCATTACATCAGGAACGGCACCGGTTCAAACCCAAGAAGTCGAAGTCTATGACGAGTACGGTGAAAAACTGATCAAAGAAGTGGCGTGTGAGCGTCCGTTAACGGTCATGTTAAATTGGAAAGAGATCGTCACCTTGATGACATTAGGTTCTCGTCCTGAAGCACTCGTGCTGGGATATCTTAAAAACCAAGCCTTTTTGGAAGATCCAACCGCCATTGATTCCGTCATTATTGATTGGCAAACTCACTCTGCTGCCGTCGTCACCAAAGAGAATACCGATCACCTAGACGCTGCTCTAAAAAAGAAAACCGTTACATCCGGTTGTGGGCAAGGAACCATGTACGGCAACGTCATGAAGAAGCTTGAAGAATACCAAGTCCCTCAAGTTGCCTTGAAACAGTCTGAAATCTATTCTGCCCTTGAAGCTCTCACACATTATAACGACACCTACCGCAAGGCTGGCGCTGTGCATGGTTGCGCCATTTGCAATAAAGACACCGTATTATCGTTTGTTGAAGATGTTGGCAGGCACAATGCGGTTGATACGCTTGCGGGTGAACTGTGGTTAAAGCAAGAATCAGGTGAAGATAAGATTTTCTACACAACAGGTCGTCTCACCTCTGAGATGGTTATCAAAGTAGCTCAAATGGGCATTCCAGTCCTATTGTCTCGCTCAGGAGTTACTCAAATGGGACTAGATCTGGCGAAAAAGTTTGGCATCACCACTATTGCCCGAGCAAAAGGACTACGGTTTCAAGTATTTACTGGCGCAGAGAAAATTGACTTTGATGTAAAAGGCGCTAACTGATCCCTCTCTAAACGTTCATTATCCCTATATTTAGCGCGTGTATTCGCGCGCTTGCATATTCACTCTCCTATGCTAAGACTTTATTAGTGCCTGTCATTAATAATTAACACAACTGTCATAAAGACAAGCTAGCGGGCACTGCGTCAGGTAGGTATTCCGTGCATCTATAAAGTGCCGTCGAGCATTAAACACCTCGGAAGCCATCGTTGCTTTGCCAGCTTCTTATAAGCTGTGTAATTCGCTGTGCTAGGAGTTAAATTATGCAATCAAATCAGGGTAGGCCCGGGCTTTTCTCATCCATAACCATTAAAGCTAAATTACTATTCGTCACGGCGTTCTTGTTGGTCTGTATGGGCATTTACGCGTTCTATGAAAATCATGCACTAAAAGAACTAGAGCGACTTCAAGTTGCTCAAGAACTCAACGGCAGTAGTGAAACGGCCCTGTTGATGTTAAGACGAAATGAAAAAGACTTTTTAAGCAGAAATGACCCAAAATATGTATCAGAATTTAACATCAACCATGCCCAACTCACTGAACAAGTTACGAGTTTGGAGTCTATTCTAAGCCATTACCCAGGGCTTCGTAATACGGACTTTAATCTCATTCGTAATACGCTAGATAACTACAAAACGCAGTTCAATCGATTAGCCAGCCAAACAGAACAAGTCGGATTCGATATGAATTCGGGATTATTAGGTGAACTGTCTAAAACGGAGCGTAAATTAACCGAATTAGTAGCCAAACAAAGCAATATCAACCTTTCATTAGGGCTAATGCAAGTCATCGATCTTCAACATCGATTCTTGCTCGACCCAAATGCTGAACAAGTCGCCCTATTTCAATCAAAATGGAAAGGATACCGGACGCAATTGTTCCTAGCACCGAAAGAAGTTAAAACGCTCTCAGATCGCTATCAGTCGACGTTAACTCAACTATATGACTCTATGGTAGTCCGAGGTCTTGATCATCAATCAGGGATGCGTGGAGAACTTCGTCGTAATGTTCATCAAACAGAACAAGCATTCGACCAAATGCAAATAGCCATCAATGAAATAGTGGTTTCCATGCGGTCAGATGTTACAAAAACCCTCAACCTATTGGGTATTTGCATTGCTACGATCGTTTCATTGTGCTTGATCGCTCTAAGCTACAAAATTTCCTCAAGGCTTCTTAACGTGAAAAATATGATGAAAGACATTGCTGAAGGTGATGGCGATCTAACTGTACGTATGAACGACCAAGGTGGCGACGAACTCGCTCAGTTAAGCCAAGCCTTCGATAAATTTGTCGGAAAGCTGCAAATCAGTATTCAAGAGATTGCCAACGTCACAGAACAACTATCAGGCGCCGCGGGTTCTTCTCAATCTGCGGCGAAAGCCAGCCTAAATAACGCTGAACAACAGCAAGCGGAGTCAACTTCTATTGCAACAGCGGTGAACGAGTTGTTAATGACCACCAACGAAATCGCGTCGAATATTGAAAATGCCGCACATACCGCTCACACGGTAAAAGTAGATGCGGAAGAAAGCATGCGTTTAACTAACATTGCTGGCGACAGCATCCAAGAGCTCACTAATAACATCACTGATTCTCAAAACCTAGTGAAAGCCCTTGAAAAACAAAGCACAGAGATTCACTCAGTTGTATCGACTATTCAGGGTATTACCGAACAAACAAATTTGTTAGCACTCAACGCCGCCATTGAAGCCGCTAGAGCCGGTGAAAATGGGAGAGGATTTGCGGTGGTTGCAGATGAAGTTCGTCAACTTGCTAAACGAACGAATGAATCTACGATAGTGATCGAAGGAACGATTGATGGATTGAGCCAAGGCGTACAACAAACTGTCGGACTAATGCAAAGCAGTCTGTCCCAAGCAAGTAACACCAACCAACATACCATTGAGGCGGTAACGGCAATTCAACGTATTGTCACAGAAGTCAGCGCAATTTTTGATATGAACTCACAAATTGCTACCGCTTCAGAAGAACAGGCTGTGGTTTCTGCAGACATTGACCGAAATATCACCCACATCGCCGAACTCGCAACCAATACCAAAGACTCTGTATCCGTTTCTGTGTCTAGTAGTGAAGACGTCAGCTGCGCGAGTAATCGGTTACTCAAAGTGGTTGAACAATTCCGCTATGCCTAATGTACAGTAGCGATTAATGCCCCAAAAACAAAAACGCTCCTCTATAACAATAGAAAGAGCGTTTTTTGTTTAACCTGACACTAAGTCACTATGTCACTATGTTACTCGACACCACGGCTTTTCAGGAATTCAGCGTAAGTGCCTTTGAAGTCATGAATTTTGTTATCTCTGATTTCAAGAACACGCGTCGCCAATGAATCTACAAACTGGCGATCGTGAGAAACGAAGAACAAAGTGCCCTTATAGTTCTCTAGTGCCAAGTTTAACGATTCAATCGATTCCATATCCATGTGGTTGGTTGGTTCATCCATTAATAGGATGTTTGGGCGGTGCATCATGATTTTACCAAGAAGCATACGACCTTGCTCACCACCAGAAAGGACTTTTACTGATTTTTTGATGTCGTCTTGAGAGAAAAGCATACGGCCAAGGAAGCTACGAATAACTTGCTCATCTTCACCTTCACTACGCCATTGACCCATCCAGTCAAACAAGTTCATGTCTTCTTCAAACTCATGAGCATGATCTTGCGCGTAGTAACCCAGTGTTGAGTTTTCAGACCACTTAAACTCACCAGAACGTGGAGCTAATTGCCCCATTAGTGTGTTAAGTAGCGTTGTTTTACCGACACCATTCTCACCGATGATAGCAACACGCTCACCCACTTCGAAGATGGTGCTGTAATCAGAGAACAAGTCTTCTTCAAAGCCTTGAGTTAAGTTTTCTAAAACCAATGCGTTACGGAATAGCTCTTTGTCTTGCTCAAAACGAATAAACGGGTTCTGACGGCTAGACGCTTTCACTTCATCCAATTGAATCTTATCGATTTGCTTAGCACGAGACGTTGCTTGCTTCGCTTTAGATGCGTTAGCAGAGAAGCGAGATACAAACGTTTGAAGCTCTGCAATTTGAGCTTTCTTCTTCGCGTTATCAGATAATAGACGCTCACGAGCTTGCGTTGCGGCTGTCATGTATTCATCGTAGTTGCCAGAGAATAGGCTTAGCTCACCGTAATCTAGGTCAGCCATATGTGTACATACGCTGTTTAAGAAGTGACGGTCATGCGAGATGATGATCATAGTACAGTTACGTTGGTTAAGCGTTTGCTCCAACCAGCGAATAGTATCCATATCCAAGTTGTTCGTTGGTTCATCAAGCAGCATGATATGCGGTTCAGCAAACAAGACTTGCGCCAAAAGAACACGCAGTTTCCAACCCGGAGCAATTTCGCTCATTAGGCCAAAGTGTTGCTCTAGTGGAATACCCACAGCCAGCAGTAATTCACCCGCACGTGACTCTGCGGTGTAACCGTCCATTTCAGCGAATTCAGTTTCAAGATCGGCCACTTTCATGCCGTCTTCTTCGCTCATTTCAGCCAGCGAATAAATGCGATCACGCTCTTGCTTTACAGTCCACAATTCTTTGTGACCCATAATAACAGTATCAATAACACTGTACTCTTCGTACGCGAACTGATCTTGGCTCAGTTTAGCGACACGTTCATTCGGATCAGTACTTACGTTACCGCCAGTAGGTTCTAACTCACCGCTCAAAATTTTCATGAATGTAGATTTACCACACCCATTAGCACCGATCAGGCCGTAGCGATTGCCCTCACCAAATTTGACTGAAATGTTTTCAAATAGTGGCTTAGCACCAAATTGTTGCGTGATGTTTGCGGTTGAAATCAAAACCTATTACCTACAGTTAGCGTTAAAAAAACGGTGCAACCGTACTCGCGTTAGAGTATAGATGCAAGCAGATTCACTAATTTTCGTCAATATCCATCCAATCGAAACTCGTTATTAAAGAGAGCCGAATGAATGGCTACCGTTACCCTACTTCAAGTATCTCTACGTGGTTCGCCTTTAATGGCAAATATATCGAGAAGCAACTGCCTTTCCCCAACTCCGATTCCGCCGTAATTTCTCCGCCACTTTGGCTCAAAATACTTTGGCTAACCGATAAGCCGAGACCAGTCCCATCTCGCTTGGTAGTATAGAAAGGATCAAAGACCCGTTTAAGGCGTTCAGGCGCGATACCGCAACCTTGGTCTGTAATGCGAACGACAACACCAACTACATCTCCGTCATCTAGCCAGTCTTCACTGCTTAGTGTGATGCTTCCTTCGTCATCCATTGCGTGTATCGCATTCATCTCTAGATTCACCAATATCTGCAATAACTGATGGCGATTCATCTCTACGACTGCTTTCGCTTTTAACTCTGTGACAAAAATTACATTACGTTTCTTGCTACCTGTTTTTACCAAGGTAAGGCTCTCTTCAACAATCGGATTCACGTGTTGCCATGTAATTTCGTCTTGAATTCCGCCCTGCCGGCTGTATTGCAGCAAACTTCGGGTAATATTTCTGATGCGGTCGATTTGATTGAGGATAGTCTGAATTTCGTCTTCAACGCAGTCAGCGTTATCTCCAAGTTCAAACTTAAGTAACTCAACATTTCCCAGAATAACAGCGGTCGGGTTATTGATTTCATGCGCGATGCCCGCAGTCAATTCACCGAGCGCGGCTAGCTTCTCGCTCACCACAAGTTTGTCTCTTGTTTGGTGCAGTAACTTTATATGCAGCTCTAACTGTTCGGTTTGATGTTGCAATTTAAGCGTTCGGCGTTCTACTTTCTCTTCTAATAATTCTGAAGCCTGCTTTATCTCGTTATTGCGTTTATCCAATAGATCGAGCATTTGATCAAACTGGCTCGCAAGCGACATCAACTCATGTTGAGAATCTAGCCCCAACTGGCCAATACGCTTATGCCGTCCTGCCTGTACCGATTTAACAACATGATGAATACGCTCAATGGGATGAAACAAATCACGCGAGCCTCGGTAAACCATCATTCCGGAAATTAATAACAAAGCCAAAATGGTAAGGCTGATTTCCCCTAGGTTAGTAATGTAGACTTTGATTAACGGCCATATAAGATAGCCGGTATAGAGCATCCCAATCACGTCACCTTTTTGATTGTGCAGAGGTTGGTAGGCAGTAACGTACCAATCATCGTACACATAGGCTCTGTCTACCCAGTGCTTCCCCTCTTTCAACACGGCCTGCTTCACTTCGGAAGAAACCCGTGTTCCGATTGCTCGCCCAACACTGTCTTCGCTATCGAGCGGTACGTTGGTGCTGATTCGAAGATCGTCCAAAAATAGCGTCACGGTGCCTTTACTCGGTTGCAGCATATTCGGCTTTGGGTAAATCAGATCTCGGATTTTATCCACCAGCGCCGTGCTGTTATTTAGGAGCAAGCCTCCCTCTAGATAGCCCAGCAACTCTCCATCATTTGTGATGACGGGAAATATGCTACGGCTTAACAATCCCCTGGGCTCCAGACCTTTTTCATTTAATAAAGGGATATGCGCCTTAGTCGTTAACTTAGGGTCGATTAACTTTAACGCCTCTTTATCAACGGCTTCAAAATACGTTTGAGGAACGTAAACCGGAGACTCTTGGCTTCTCTGAGAGGTTGGCACCCAACGAAGAAAGTCCAACTGATGATCAATTTTTGTTTGCTCCATCCAGAGCTTAAATGGTTCAGTCCCTGTTAGTGAGCTTGCGAGCTGCTGCCTGAAGTAATAGTTCTGCCCCGTGGCAGCTACACTTTGTTCTTGTTTTTCCTGCAATAGTTCAATGCTGTTTTCCGCCACTGATAGCTTTTCTTCAACATTAACCAGTGCATTTTGCCAAGAGTAATGGGTAGACCAATACAAAGTGATGCCCACCAGCGCAAGCAGCGTTAAGATTATTGGTGCTGAGGTAAGCAATAATAAACGGTAACGAACCATGGTTTGAAAGCGTATTTGCCATAATCGTACGCTGCCTAAGATGCCTCTCTTATTGGTTGGCATACGACTCTTCACCCTCTTCCCACTCTTTGTATTTTCGCTCTAATGTTTTTCTCGCCACACCAAGCTGACGGGCAGCGGCAGACTTGTTGCCATCATTAAAGTCAACGACCTGCTGGATGTGTGACTTTTCCACATCTTTTAAGGTCCAAAGGTTTGGGTAGCCAATGATTTCATCGGTACGATAATCGGGCATGGTCGGAAGTTCGGCGCCATGTGACAGCGTCACCGTCACTCGATTAGGTTCAACTTCAGGCGTACCATTGAGCTCTCTCCAGTAATGAGCCGGAGGTTTGCCCAGTAAGATACAACGCTCTATCAAATTTTTAAGCTCACGAACATTGCCGGGCCATTCGTAATCATGCAGTGCGAGAACGTCCTCATGGGCCCACATGGGCTCCGGCATGCCCAACTCTTTGGACAAAATCCGTGTAAAGAAAGGAACTAGCTCAATGAGATCTGTTGTCCGTTCACGTAATGCCGGCACGTCAATCTTAAGTACATTTAGGCGATAATAGAGGTCCTTTCTGAATGCGCCCGCTTCAACTTGTTCTTTCAAGTTTCGGTTAGTCGCCGCCACAATACGGACATCAATGCTGATTTCTTTTTCAGTACCGACAGGCCGGATAGTTCGCTGTTCTAATACACGTAATAGAGATGACTGCATTGCCAGCGGCATTTCGCCAATTTCATCTAAAAATAACGTGCCACCATGTGCGACGCGAAACAGACCCTCACGAGATTTTTTAGCTCCGGTAAACGCTCCCGATGTATGACCAAATAGCTCACTTTCTAGCAATTCTGGCGCGATAGAACCACAGTTAACGGGAACAAAAGGGCCTGATCGCTCGCTGGCATTATGTATACCCCGGGCAACCAGTTCCTTGCCTGTGCCAGACTCACCTTCTACTAAAATCGAAGCTTTAGAGGGCGCAAACTGACTGATAAGCTGTTTTAGTAGGCGTGTTTTCTCTGAACCACCGATAATTTCGCTATTCTTGTGACGATTTACATCATGTTGCAACGCGGTGTGCATGCGTTCGGCTAATCTTTTATCCATACAACGCTGCACTGATTGCAGCATTTGCTCTAGATTGAACGGTTTCAGTATAAAATCGGTTGCACCTAGTTTTAGTGCCTTGATGGCTGTTTCTAGATCCGCATAACCAGTCATGAATATAATATCGCTGCGTCTATCGGGATCATTAAATGCTTCAGTCCATTCAATGCCAGAACGCCCTGGCAAATTGATGTCTAATACTATTAAATCATAATGATTCAAACTTCTTAACTGCTCAGCTTGCTCAATACTTCCGCAGCAATCCACCTTTGAGAACCATTTTCCCAGCGCTTTTTGTAAAATTGTTTGCATACCGTGTTCGTCGTCAACGACTAATACGGAAAAAGCGCGATACTTAGCATGGTTACTTAAACTAGAACCGACGGATTGAGACATTGTAGAACCTTAATGCAATGACTGGGACAGAGTGTACCAATCTGATTTGAAGACGCCGCTAAGTATGTGCGACATTTTGTCCTAACTCAAATAATTAACTGATAAAAAACAGCAAATTTCCACTTAACGCACACAATTTAGGCATTTTTTGAACGATGAATGTTGGCACTAGGATTGCTTACAAATGTAGTTAGATTCACAAAACCATATTCAATTAAGTTTACATCATAGCCGTTCGACGGATTGCAATGTAAGGCTTAAATTCTTCAACTATTAAATATGGGCCAAGGGTTTATGATCCTAACTCCCCTATTTTCACTTTAAATTTTCATCACAGAAAACGGACATAGTATGAAATACACAATTCTCCCACTCATCGCCGCAGCGACATTCTCATACTCTACTCACGCAGCGGATCAACTCCCGCACATTCGATTAGCAACAACCACAAGTACATATCACTCGGGTCTACTCGATTATTTGTTGCCGGAATTTCAAAAAGACACGGGCTATAAAGTCGATGTGATTGCCGCTGGTACGGGAAAGTCTTTGCGCATGGGTCAAAATGGCGATGTTGACTTGGTGATGACTCATGCTCCAAAAGCTGAAGCAACGTTTGTTGAACAAGGATATGGCGTACTGCCAAGAGCGTTGATGTACAACGATTTTGTCGTGGTTGGCCCCAAGTCGGATCCTGCCAATGTTTTAGGAGAAACCGATGTCGCAAAAGCCTTTCAAGAGATCGTGGCGAGTAATGCCTATTTTGTTTCTCGCGGAGACGATTCTGGCACTCACAAAAAAGAGTTAAATTTGTGGGCACAATCGAAAATGGAACCTAACTTCGGTGGTTACCGTTCTGTAGGCCAAGGCATGGGCCCAACGTTAAACATGGCGTCGGAAATGCAGGCTTATACCCTGACTGATCGTGGCACTTGGTTAGCCTATCGCACCAAAGTTGATTTAACCGTCGCAGTGCAAGGCGACAAGCGCCTGTTTAACCCTTACCAAGTGATTTTAATCAATCCGAAGCGTTACCCAGATATCAACTACCAAGGAGCCAAAATCTTCAGCGATTGGCTCGTTAACAAAAAAGGTCAAACATTGATTAACAACTTCAAACTGCAAGGCAAGCAGTTGTTTGTTGCAAGCGCGGCACAATAACAATGCAATTGTGGCAAACGACACTCGATGCATTTCAACTATTGGTGAGCTTTGATAGCCAACTTTGGACCATTGTGGGCGTCTCTTTTTCCGTTTCGCTCACCGCACTGATATTGGTCTTAGTACCCGCATTGATTTGTGCATTTGTATTGGCGTATTGCCACTTCCCAGGCCGTTGGACATTACTGTCTTTGATCAACACATTACAGGCAGTGCCAACGGTTGTGATCGGCCTGTTACTTTACATGATGCTTTCTCGATCTGGGCCATTAGGCGACTGGCAAATGCTGTTCACTCAAAAAGCCATGATATTAGGCCAAATGCTAATTTGCTTCCCTATACTGGTATCTATGATGCACGGCGCTTTGCAAGCCAGTGATAAGCGCGCTTTAGAGACCGCATTAACGCTTGGTGCGTCGATTCCTCATGTCGTCACCACCTTACTGTGGGAAAATCGTTTTCCACTCATTGCAGCCACCATTGCCGGGTTTTCTCGAATTATTACCGAAGTGGGCTGTTCGATGATGGTAGGTGGCAATATCATGGAAATGACACGAAATATCCCAACCGCCATCGCCATGGAAAGCCAGAAAGGCGCTTTTGCTCAAGGCGTCGCTTTAGGCATGGTGTTACTGGCCTTGGCGCTAGTGCTTAATTTTTCTTTGTCCTCAGTTAGAGGCAAAGGTTATCTGCGTACATAGGACATAGCCATATGACGATCAAGCTGTCGATTCAAAACCTATCTATGCGATTTAAACAGCGCACGCTTTTTCACGTTGCTGATCTCACGTTGGGCCCCAATGATGCCATCTACCTCAAAGGCGATAATGGCGTTGGCAAAACAACGCTGTTAAAAATCATGTCCGGACTGCTCAGCCCGACCACCGGAAAGGTTACTTCAACAAAAACACCTTGGCTAAAACGCCTTTTGGGTATCAAAACTCGTACCGATGTCATCTATTTGCATCAAACCCCCTATCTATTTGATGGCAGCGTTTATCAAAACGTCGCTTATGGGATAAAATACAGCGCGAAATCCAAATTGCAGAAACGCAATGATGTGATCACAGCGCTGCGAATGGTTGGTTTAGAAACACTGGCAAATGAGCATATTTCATTGTTGTCTGGTGGTGAGAAACAGCGAGTGGCTATGGCGAGAGCTTGGGTGCTTTCCCCTGCCATATTGTTAATGGACGAACCAAGTGCAAGCCTAGATCAAGAATCCACTTCACGCTTAGTCATAATGTGCCAAGACTTGATAAAACGTGGCTCCAGCCTCGTGATTACCAGTCATCAAACCAACGCTCTGACTGAGTTGTGTAAAAAGCAGTGGTTAATCGACGATCAAACCATCGTTGAAAAGCCATTGCTACAACTGATCCAAGAGAGTGACTATGCAATCTCCAACACCAATTAGTTGGGTTATTTTAGCCGGTGGCCAAGCCACCAGAATGGGTGGAAAAGACAAAGGTCTTGTAGAACTTAACGGCACACCGCTAATAGAATTGGTACAACAGAAATTACTTCCTCAAACAGACAGTATTGTTATCAACGCCAACCGTAACGTAGAGCAGTATCAACAATACGCACCAGTCATTGCCGACGAGTTTAAGGGCTACCCCGGCCCCCTAGGCGGAATTCATGCAGGGTTACTTCATTCAAATACTGATTGGGTCGGCTTTGTACCCTGTGACAGCCCTTTAATCAGCAGTGACCTCGTCTCACAGTTCAAACAAGCCATGACGCCTGAACTCGATATCTTAGTGGCTCATGACGGTGAACATCTGCAACCCGTATTTACCTTATTTCATAAGCGCGTGCTACCAAAATTGGAAGCATTTTTGGCTAGGGGCGATCGAAAAATCATCCTCCTTTATGATGAGTGTAAAACAAAATACGTCGATTTCAGCCATGACAAGACGTCATTCATTAACTTGAACACTCCTCAAGAACTTGAACAATTTGGAACTTTACTATGAGCCTAACTCTTCCCGTATCTGTACCTGTTCTTGGCTTTGCCGCGTACAGCGGAACCGGAAAAACCACCTTACTAGAAGCGCTACTGCCAATCCTGACCGACAAAGGTTTACGTATTGGTGTATTAAAGCATGCTCATCACGATTTTGATGTGGATAAACCCGGTAAAGACAGCTATCGCCTACGTAAAGCCGGTGCGAGTCAGATGCTGATAGCGTCGCGAAATCGCCATGTTCTGATGACCGAAACGCCACAAGCTGAAGCCGAGTTTGAGTACCTGTTGACTCGCTTTAATTGCGAAGAGTTAGATCTTATTTTGGTTGAAGGCTGCAAGAATATCGCCTTTCCAAAGATTGAGCTAAACAGAGAAACCTTGGGAAAACCTTGGTTACACACCACCGACACCAACATCATTGCTGTAGCGTGCGATCAAATTATAAACGTCGAGTTACCTCTACTTGATATTAACGATCTTGGTACCCTCTCTGAATTCGTTATCGACTACGCTAAGGGGAAAATTCAAACAAATGAGTGTAAACCATCGGCTGCTTCTTCTTGCTGTGACATTCTGTCTCCTGCTTTTTTATCGGTTGAGCAAGGTAAAACGGCCATTCTTGACCAAGTTTCATGCCTAACGGATTGCGAAGAAGTCGCGCTTGAAGAGAGCTACGGCCGCGTATTAGCAGACGACATTATTTCACCTATTCACGTGCCCGCTTACACAAACTCGGCGATGGACGGTTACGCCATCCGTGGCGACGATGTTGATCGCTCGCAATACCAGTTAGTTGCAGAAGTATTGGCTGGCCAAAGCTATGATCAAGAGTTGCTAGCCGGGCAGACGGTTAAAATTATGACCGGAGCTCCTACTCCTAAAGGCGCTGATACCGTAGTAATGCGCGAGCAGTCCACACAAGATGGTGACATCGTCACTTTCTCATCTTCAGGAATCAAATCAGGGCAGAATGTGCGACAAGCCGGGGAAGACCTAGCCAAAGGGCAACCGGTATTTGATTCTGGTACTCGTATAGAGTCGCCGGAAATGGGCATGATCGCCTCATTGGGATATAACCGCCTAAATGTTACACGCAAAATCAAGGTGGCGATGTTCTCAACTGGGGATGAAGTGCAAGCACCTGGAGAAGATCTACAACCTAACCGCATTTACGATTCAAATAGATTCACCATTAAAGGCGTGTTAACTCAACTCGGTTGTGAGGTTATCGACTTAGGTATTCTAGAGGATGACCATCAAGTGATGGCGGATGCACTTCAAAAAGCATCTCACCTTGCGAATGTGGTAATCACGTCTGGGGGAGTGTCTGTCGGCGATGCCGATTACATCAAGACTGTGCTTGAAGAGCTAGGTGAAATCAACTTCTGGCGCATCAACATGCGCCCGGGCCGACCACTAGCATTTGGCAAGATCAATGACAAACCATTTTTTGGTTTACCCGGCAATCCCGTCGCAGTGATGGTATCGCTAATCAATTTTGTTGAGCCTGCACTACGTAAAATGCAAGGCGAGCAAAACTGGATGCCAGCCAAAGTTCAAGCCGTTGCGAGCGAAAATTTGCGCTCTCGCATGGGCCGTACCGAATTCAGCCGTGGCGTATATAGCTTTAATGCTCAGGGTCGCGTTGAAGTAAAAACCACAGGCAAACAAGGTTCTGGTATTTTACGTTCGATGAGCGAAGCCAATTGCCTTATCGAAATAACGCCAGAGGTTGATACCGTGAAACAAGGCGAATTAGTCACTATCATTCCTTTACAAGGCCGTGTCTAATTCTTATCTAACCTCGCGCTTGCTGCCCTCTTGCCACTGTTCGTCAACTAGGTTAGAGTGCAGCAAAATTTCCATAAACTGTTTAGAGTATCTTTTTTATGGCACGTACAATTCTTTATAGTTACAAAAATGAAGACAAAACGCTTATTTTCTCGTACGAGAAACATCGCAATATTCACGAAGCCGTCGCTGAAGAAGAAGGCATCGACATTCGCGAGTATTTGAAGATGGAACAACAAATCGAAGCGATTTCGAGCACTAAAGCGGTTCGTGACTACAGAGACAATCACTTCAGAAAGTTGGGATTCGGAAAGATAACCCTAGCCAAGAAAGAAAACCTAGGCGTTGGCAAGAAGAAAGACGACTAATAGCAACGAAAAAGCCCCGTAGATCAGTTCTACGGGGCTTTTTTATTTGTCACTCAGCAAGTTGTCGTGAGGCTAATTAAGCGACTACTTAATGTTTAAGAATGCGGCGCCACGTACACCACCGGAATCACCGTGCTTCGCTTTGATGATCTTCGGTACTTTTGCTACTGAAAGTAGGTATTTAGGAATACGCTTTGGTAGCTCTTCATAAATTAGGTCATAGTTAGATAAGCCACCACCAAGTGCGACAACATGTGGGTCTAACTGAGTGAACAGGTTCGCAAAGCAAATTGCCAACAGTTCCATGAAACGCTCAACGTGTTCTACCGCTTTTTCATCACCCTCTGCTTGACGCTTAATGATGTCGATCGCTTTTACTTGCTCGCCGTAATAATGTGCATACAACAATTCAAAGCCACGGCCAGACAAGTAATTATCAATACAGCCTTTCTTATCACAGCCACATTGCAACAACGGCGCGTTTTCGCCTAAGTGAAACCAAGCGTCAATAGGCAATCGAGCATGGCCCAGTTCACCCGCAACGTGATTACGGCCAGAGAATACTTTACCATCAATGACGATACCGCCACCAAAACCAGTGCCTAAAATTAAGCCAAGTACAGACGGCTCGTCGGCTAACTCTTCATCCCATGCTTCAGACAATGCAAAGCAGTTTGCGTCGTTATCGATACGTACAGTTCGGCCAATTTTGGCTTCTAAATCAGTACGTAGCGGTTTGCCTTTTGCTGCTGGAACATTAGTTGTAAGTACAGTACCGTCATCGGCGTCTTCCATTCCTGGAATACCAATACCGATGGTGCCCTCAGTTTTGAACTCTTGATCGTACTTCGCAACCATTGCTGCGATAGTTTCAACCAGTTTAGTGTAATCGTCTCCTGGTGTAGGAACACGCTCCGTCGCAACACGTTCAAGCTTTTCATTGAAAGCCCCAAACTCTATTTTCGTGCCGCCGACATCAAAGCCGTAATACATATTTCTCTCCTAGAATGTGTATCAATAGATAAAATATAACTGAGTGACATTATCCATAAATTGCCCCTACAATCCGTGACCCAGAGCTGATTAATAATGTGAGCTAGGCCGACTGCTTATTACGTACACGACATAACAGAACGAATTCACTCTTAACTCGTTATTTTTCTGACAGTTTATCAAAACCATTTTCAATATAGGATGCGAGACAAGGTTTACTTAAATCGGGCTTAATTCGAGTCTTACTGAGCATGTAGCTTTCATTAAACACATCAAACCAACTGGCCAATACGTCCGCAGCGTTTGCCTCTCCAGCCTCACCAATGACAAGGCTTGCCACTTCTGCTGTCGCTAAATGATTTTCATTTTCGGACTTTCTCATGATGTATTGCGAGACAACACTCGGATTTACTGAAAATACCGGTAGATTTTCCAAATAAGATGACTTTCTGAACATCTTACGTGCTTCTCGCCAACTACCATCCAAAAATATCAACAATGGTTTCTTATTAGCATTAAACATCGCGGTAGAGCACTCAAATGAAGCAACCAATCTGTTATTGTTTTCAACATACTCTTCGGGAAAAACAATAATGGGTTGATATTGTTCATCCGCTAAAATCGCGAGCATGTCTTCATCCGGTTCAGTACGATTCCAGGCAAATCCGTAGGTTTCTTTGATAACATCGGCAATCAATCGGCCCGTATTACTTGGTTTCAGTATTTCGTTGTCAGACATAATGATCATTGCAGCCAACTCACTGTCAACATTAGGTTGGTATTGGCAAGTACAATGAGGAATCGCAATTTGGCAATAAGAGCAACGTTTTACCTTTGCTCCTCGAGCATTAAAAGGTTTTGTCGATCTTTCTAATCGTGTTTGATAAAGCGTGTGTAATTGATGAATTCGCATATGATAATAGACTGACAGTAAAAACGGCGCGATTGTAGCACAGCAAGGAGTGAACGCTATGGATAATCAAACAAGCATCAGGCTCGCATTCTTTTTATCAGTATTGGTGCTTTGTGCATTATGGGAGTTTGCCACACCAAGAAAAGCACTGACCCAAAGCAAATGGGTTCGTTGGAGTAACAATCTTGGCCTCGTTGGGTTAAACAGCCTTATTTTGGCTATTATCATGCCATTAATGGCGATAGATGTGGCTTTGCTGGCCCAACAGCATGGGTTGGGTTTGTTCAACCTCACTTCCTTGCCTTTATGGCTTAATATCATATTGTCTGTCGTGTTACTCGATGCCACTATCTATTTTCAGCATCGATTATTTCATACCACGCCTTGGCTTTGGCGATTACATCGCATGCATCATGCGGATCAAGATATTGATGTGACCACGGGAGCAAGGTTTCACCCCATCGAGATACTGCTTTCTATGGCCATTAAGATGGCGGCTGTGGTGGTTTTTGGTGTTTCTCCCATAGCCGTTCTCATCTTTGAAGTGGTACTCAACGCCAGTGCCATGTTCAACCACAGTAATGCAAAGCTTAATCTCCCTATTGATAAGTGGTTACGGCGCGTAATCGTAACGCCCGACATGCACCGTGTTCACCACTCTGTCATTGTTAAAGAAACCAACTCTAACTATGGGTTTTTCTTGTCAATATGGGATCGAATGTTCGGCTCATACTGCGGTCAACCTGAACTTGGGCACAACAAAGTGGTTATTGGTTTACCTTACTTTCGCAAGCCTCAGGAGCAACATATCTGGCATATGCTGCTTCAACCTTTTAAAGCTTTTCGCCCTAACGACAAGCGTTAACGATTGGCACTAAGTCAGGGCGTACTTATTCAGCATGGCTTGCTGCTGTGCGCCTATATCTGCCACTTCTTCTGCGCTCGCAATAAGGGTCTCTAATTGCAGTTTGGTTCGGTCACCTTGGCTGGAAATATGGCGGATGTTTTCACTGACCTCATTGGTGGTTCTTTCCTGCTCCTCCGCCGCAACGGAAATCTGCTCTACTCGCTGATGAATTTGCCCAATAGACAATTCAATCTCTGAGAAGGTTTGCTTAACGTCTTCACTAGATTGCATGGCATGCGTCATCTCACCTCGGCTATCAGAGACGGCTCCTTTCACCCTATGGGCGGCAGATTGGAGTGATTGCATCATGATCCGTATATTGCCCGTCTGCTTGCTGGTGTTACTTGCGAGGTGACGAACTTCATCAGCGACCACCGCAAAGCCTCGGCCTTGCTCCCCTGCTCTTGCGGCTTCTATGGCGGCATTAAGCGCTAATAAATTGGTGTTCTCAGCAATATTGCTGATCACGTCGACCACATCGCTGATCTCACCCACTTTAATTTCCAACTCCGCCATTGAGTGTTCGTTCGTTTGGAGCGTTTTTTCTAGTGCCTGTAAACGAAGTGTGTTGCCCTCGATGGCTTTTCTGCCTTGCTGAGAATGGTGAGTTGCTTGCTGAGCAACGTCGGTGGACTGGCAGGTCACCTGAGCGATCTCTTTGATGGCCGACTGCAAGTCACTGATCGTTTCCACCATATTTTGTAACGCGCTATTTTGCGCATTAAGGCTTTGATTGGTTTGGTCAGCCGCACTTTGGCTCGTTTCTGCGGTACGGTATAAAGTTTGACAGTTGTGGCTAACGCAGATGAGTGACTCTCGGGTGTTTTCTATCACTAGGTTTAGCTGTGAAGCGATGAGCTTCATTTCTTGCGGCCCTTGCAAATCGGCTATTTGGTTAAATTGATGCTCGTTCAGCGCAGCCATCGGCTTGGTGATCGCCAATAAACCTTTTTTCAACCACTTACGTAGTCCGATCGCAAATATGAATATCATTATAACCATCACCGCGGTGCCTATAGAAAGCAGTGTCGCGATGCGACTGATTTCACTTGAAACGGTCACCTTGCTGTCGTCCATGAGTCGCTCTGCTTGCTTTGACAGCGCATTTAGAAGAATGATTGTGGCTTCCACGTCTTGGCCAGCAATTCTCAACGCCGATTTCTGCTGTTCTACTAATTCAATTTTTGCTAGCAGCAACTTTAGTACGCCGTTTGGCTTAAATCCATCTTTCACCATACTGTAAGGCGCAGTAAGGCTCGCAAACTCCGCAGCATCTGGATACCACACCATAAAGTCGTCATAAGCCAACTCGATGCCTGCTATGCGGTTTCTCATTTCGCGATAAGCAACTTGGGCTTTGTCTTTGTCTTGTTCCATCAATAACATCAAAAATGTGCTTTCCATAGAGCTTGCACTGGCAATAAACCGGCTAGCGGCATCTGCGGCTTCAGGATTTTCATCGATAAAAAACAGACTTACTCGATTCATTTCCGGGCCAATCGAGCTTAAACCGTAGCGAAAACCCGGCACCACTTCATCCAGGTCAGATTGGGTAATCAAAATTTGTTTTTGTAACTGGAGGACATTAGACGCAGTGTGGGCCAATCCGTCTAAACGTTCGCTCAATTCGTTTTTCTGACTTGTCGTGATAACTTGCGAAAACTGGGAAGAGATATCCAATAACTGATTACGCTGCGTATCTGCGACTTGCGCTAGGTCGGTATAGCTTTGAGCTATAACTGAAAGTTCATTCGCAGAATCTGAACCTATTCCGAGGTTCAACGTTTTTACTTGAGTTAGAACATTTTGGGTTAGGTTTGCGTTATTCGTTGAAAGTGGTAGGGTTTTATTAGCTAATACAGAAAATTGTTCACCGACTCGTTCGATCCCTTTAACACTGATATACGACAGCCCAGACACGAGCAAAATAATACTAAAGAACACCATCGAGCTAATCTGTATTACTGAAAGAGAAAATCCAATTTTTTTTAAGTTACGCATCCATTATCCTACATAAGCCACTGGCTAAGTGAGTATTGATACGGATACTACGTACTTTTTATGACATTTATATTTCTGACTCTTGGGTTCAAAGGCATGAACAATCAGCTATTTACAGTACTATCAGCAATAATTATTACCTTATCACTCAATGGATGTTCGAGTGCGCCTAGAGATAATACAAATCTTGATATCACGAGCCGTCATTCAACCGCGCAAACCGATCATGTGATGAGTAAAATCTATAAAGAATGGAATGGTGTGCCTTACCGCTGGGGAGGAACAAACAAATCTGGCATCGATTGCAGTGCGTTTACCCAAGTTGTTATGCTGGAGTACAGCCAAACCAATTTACCAAGAACGACGCATCAACAAGTCAACGTGGGCAATAAGGTTTCGTTCAATAACGCTAAAGTCGGTGATTTGGTTTTCTTTAAGGTGAGCCGAAAACAAAAACATGTCGGCGTCTATATTGGGGGGAATGAGTTCATGCATGCCTCGACATCAAAAGGAGTCATCATTTCAAGATTAGATAACCCCTATTGGGCAGACGCTTTTTGGCACTTTCGAAGAGTAAATTAGTCGTAAGTCGCGACGGCGGAGTCAAATAGGTTTTTAACCAACGCAATGTATTCGTCCAAAAACATGATTTGCTCATTGGTTGCTTTTTTCATCCAAGCTCCCGCTAGTACTTCGCCAAGATCTTCGGCGACAGAATCGGCTTCTTTAAGTAACTGGAATCTAACGCTTGAGTGAAGCTCTGGGTTTTGCTCGAATAAAGACATGATATTCGTTACGATCAAGTCGGTCGCAACATCTTCTATACTTTCGTCACCCGTATCTCCCTCTGCGCGAGCAAAAATATCTAGGTTCATTGTAAGATGCTCAATCAGAGCCAGATAGCCATCGGTTTCTACTACCACTATTCATCTCCACCTGTTGGTGTGTTTAATTTCTCTATACCGTTAATATTATGCTAACTCTGAACATATTGACACATCGATTTATGGCTACTTATCACTTTCTTCGAAGATTGTAGACCGATTTCGTCCATTTTGTTTGGACGAGTATAACGCTTTGTCTGCCGACTCTAGCCATTGTAGGTAATTTTGCATCGTTGGCTTATACTCACAAATGCCTAAGCTAATAGTGTAAGAAATTTGTTCACCATCAGCATCAACCAAAGACTTTTCAATTCGATGTCTTAATCGCTCTGCAAAAAACAACGCTTGATCAGACGATGTATTGGGCAAAAGTGCGGTGAACTCTTCGCCACCATAGCGACCACAGCTATCACCTTGTCTGGCGGTTTTCTTTAAAAGATAGGCGGTATTTCTAATGACGCCATCTCCTGCGCTGTGCCCATAGGTATCGTTGACCTTTTTAAAGAGATCAATGTCAAAAATGACCAAGGTCGCCGTTGAAGACAAAGTTTCACATTGGCTAAACTGTTCGCTTAGACAAAGCTCCCAGTGAGCTCTATTGTAAAGTCCTGTTAGGCCATCAGTGCGGCTTAAATGACTCAATTTTTGGTTGGATTCACGTAGATGCAGTTTTTTCTTAGCGATATCAGAAACATCGTGGATCATTAAACATATGTGGGTAACGTCGCCACCCAGTGAGTGCAATGGCATGAACACGATGTTTTGATACATAACCGATACTCCATTGGATACCGGCGAAAAGTTGTTAAATTTGAAAAGATACTCTCGGTCTTCCCAAGACGAGAATCCTCTCATTTTCAATTTCCGAGCAGAATTCATTTTCGCTTTAAGCCAATGACTCGGTAAATCAGGAAAGAAATCGAATACGCTTTTTCCGATAATAAACTCGGCTTCAATGCCGCTGTACGAACGCATAAAGCTATTCCAGGTACACACGTTGCAATCTAAATCCAGAACAACCAAACCGGTATCCATGTTGTCCATGATTTGCAGTGCCATATGAAATTCAGCAATTTCGTCGTTAACCTTAGTCATTTAAAAACTCTCCATGACTCGTTTTATTGCACCAACAGAGAGTGGGTCCACTAAAAACAACACTTCACATTCGAAATCTGCATTTTCGGCAACATACGTGTATTCCACCGTAAATATCTCTTCATATTGCCCTAATCCGATTGAGTTAATCTCTTGGTGGAAATAATCAATCACTGACGGCTGTCTGAGTGAAAATAGGACGTTGATTTGTTCACTCAAAGAGATAAGGTAAGAAGATACTAGAAGGTTGGCAATGTTGAGCACGACTTCATTAAAGGTATATTCGCCCACCTTATAACTTAGCTGCTCACCCATTTTGTGTATGTGCTCTCCACGCATGCAAACTAATGCCTCACCATGGATACCACCACCAACGAACCGTTGAGCGACGGCGACAGAGCCTTCACGATGCAGTACGTCCTCAAGCATCATGGTCAGCTCACCGCTACTCAACACGCCGACATGTGGGATCGGAATCTGGATAAACTGACCAAAGTGATCCGATAAGATCGCCGCCCCCCGACCTAATGCTATATTAGTGATCTCACGAAACTTGGAGAGTGGATCTATAGAAGGAGATGTCGATGCGTGGCTACGAGGATCATGGTATCTGAGGTTTAGGTTTTCAAACAATGGACGCGCAACGTCTGGTTTTAATGGCTTTTCGATAAAAGCATACGCTCCTAACTGCATGCACCTTTGCTGGGCTGCCAACTGAACGTCACCTGATACCACAACCACCTTGGTTGGATGCTTAGAGACAGGAAGCGCAGTCAAAACCTCATAACCATCCATTATCGGCATAGTAAGATCTAGAAAAAGCACGTCGATATTTTGTTCTACTAGAATGGCTAATGCTTCATTGCCATCCTCTGCATACTGTATATTTAAGTGTTCCAACTCGGCGATGCAGCGAGACAACGACTTCCGAGCTAATGCGGAATCATCGCAAATTAGTACTTTCATATTAACGGCTTGGGCTAACTTTCCTGAATCAATGTCACACTATAACCGTTTGATTCAATATCGCTATTGATTATCGAAATAGATAGATTAAAACCGGATTCATCTCACATCTAAAGCTTAGATTTTCTACTATCTATATCTTTGGTTCTTCTAAACTTTCGAACGAAATGTGTTCGAACTAACAGCAAAGAACTCATTTTTTGAGCTAGTATGTAAAGGGAATGACTTCAACTTAGGAGTTTACTATGTGGCAATCACTTTCAAAGCAACTTTCTGAAGTGCTTATGTTTGACTTCAAAATAGTTGAAAAAACTCAGCTAGACGGTGGCGACATTAGCAAATGCTATATGATCTCAGACGGAGAGCAGAGATATTTTGTAAAAGTTAATGAGCGTGATTTCTTTCCTCGATTCGAGTTAGAGGCAGAGGGCATAAAGAAACTTAGTGAAAGTAACTCGGTACTTGTTCCAGAAGTCATTCATATCGGATACTGCAAAGATCAAGCATTCATCATCTTGAACTTTCTTGCGGCAAAACCATTGGAAAGTGCCAAAGCAAGCTACAAATTTGGTCTCCAACTAGCAAAATTGCATCAATCTGATGAGCAAGGTGAGTACGGGTACGATCACGACAACTATGTTGGCTCAACGTTACAGCCGAATAAGTGGAATAAAAGTTGGGCACGTTTCTTTTCTGAACAGAGAATTGGGTGGCAACTGCAACTGCTTAAAGAAAAAGGCATTTCTTTTGGGGCTGAACAAACCATTGTCGATTTTGTTTATAAAGAACTAAAAAACCATAACCCTACCCCATCTTTACTGCATGGCGACTTATGGCATGGCAATGTGTCGAATACAGCGTTTGGACCAATTTGTTACGATCCTGCCTGCTATTGGGGTGATCCCGAATGTGATATTGCGATGACTGAATTATTCGGCGGTTTCATGCCCGACTTTTACGTGGCCTATGAAAGCGTTCGTCCACTCGGTCTCGAATACCAATCACGCAAGCACATCTATAACCTTTACCATGTGCTTAATCACTGCAACTTATTTGGCGGACCTTACCTCGACCAAGCTCAAGAAATGATCGAATCCATGATGAAAGCTTACACCGAGTAGTACCTATTTGATGTAACGAATTATTTCGATTTATCTATCTGCTTTATAAAGGGAATTTAAATAGAGAAAGCCAAGGATTCCAGTGTTATTGGCTTTTTTAATCATGATATTTTGCGATTGACCAAGAGTAATAGCACCAAGTTTTGAACTAGATCCAGTTTCTAACTCGGTTTTTCACGGTTTCTAGCGTTGACTCAATTATAGGACTTAATTAACTCCGAATAACAACTTCCCACACTATGATGAAAATAGAGCAATCGATTTCCTATTAAGGTGTAAGGCGGATTAGATGAACAATTATACAGAGAAGAACGTGAAATGCCCGCATTGCGGTCATATGATTGGGATAACGCTAGATGCTTCAAATGGAAGCCAAGAATTCTACGATGATTGCCCAGCTTGTTGCCACGCCATCCACCTAAATATGATGGTGGATGAACAACACGACAATATTCAATTATTTATTGATGCCGATGACGAGCAAATTTTTTAGTTTTGATTAATAAGGAGCCTATCTTGGCTCCTTTTTATTATCTAACATGCTTTAACTATTTGGAAAACTTACGCTATTTGGAAACCTAGTGGCTAACGTTCGCTCTACCGTATCAACAATAGCTTGTGTCTGAGGATCAAACTCAATATTAACTGAATCCCCCTCTTGTCTTTGCCCAAAAAGAGTACGGCTTAACGTTTCTGGAATAAGGTGGACGCTAAATGCATTACCTTCAACTTCGCCTATCGTTAATGAACAACCGTCAATGCCAATGTAGCCTTTAGCTAACACGTATTTCATCACGTCTGATGATGCAAATTCAAACCATATGGTGCGGTTATTTTCCGTATCGATCACTCGTTTAATGATAGCGATCTGAGATATATGACCAGACATAGAGTGCCCACCAATCTCATCGCCAAACTTCGCAGCTCGCTCAAAATTGATCAACGACCCGACTTCACATTCACCTAAATTGGTTAACTTCAGTGTTGCTTGCATTAAGTCAAAGCTCACATGATTACCCGCAATTTTAGTTACGGTTAAACAGCATCCGTTATGCGCGACTGATGCACCAATTTTTAGGCCATCACTATATGGCGCTCCGAGCTCAATCACGTGTGTTTGGAATTCGGTTTTCTTATCGATAGAGACAATCTTCGCCATCCCTTGCACAATGCCTGTAAACATACGTTCTCCTAATTACGTCACCAATTTCAGCTAGAGTATAAAAAATCGCTGATTTAGTTGGATATTTGATTGGTATCTTACCGACTATTGATTACTATCTCCAAATTAAAATTCATTATCATTTTTCTTACCTTGCTACGTTTGGAGCATCTTTTGCATCGTTATCGCACTGAAGCATCACAACTTATAAAACTGGCGACCCCTGTTCTAATTGCGTCTATCGCACAAACGGGAATGGGCTTTGTTGATACCATTATGGCTGGTGGGGTAAGCCCTACAGACATGGCAGCCGTGGCAATTGCTACCAGTGTTTGGCTACCGTCAATTTTGTTTGGTATCGGTTTATTGTTGGCTTTGGTCCCTATCGTGGCTCAACTGAACGGTTCTGGCCAACGAGAGCGTATTCCCTTTGAGCTTCAACAAGGCATTGCACTGGCTTTGATCGTTAGCATTCCAATCATCCTAGTGCTACTACAAACACAATGGATCTTAAGCTGGATGGATGTAGAACCGCTCATGGCTGAAAAGGCTAACGGCTATATGTACGCGGTCATGCTAGCGGTACCTGCATTTTTGTTGTTTCAAACCTTACGAAGCTTTACTGATGGCATGTCATTAACCAAGCCAGCTATGGTCATCGGTTTCCTCGGTCTATTGCTTAACATCCCTTTAAACTGGATTTTTGTATACGGGAAATTTGGTGTGCCTGCGCTTGGCGGAGTCGGCTGTGGCGTTGCAACGACCATCGTTTATTGGGCCATGTTTGGTCTAATGCTCGTGTATATATTGACCTCAGATCGCATTAAGTACATGGGTCTATTTGAACGATTCCATAAGCCTGAATTTAAAGCGATCAAGCGTCTGTTTGGGTTAGGCTTTCCAATTGCAGCTGCCATGTTTTTTGAAGTGACGTTATTTGCTATCGTCGCGTTAATGATTGCACCATTAGGCGCGTTAACCGTGGCCGCCCACCAAGTCGCGATGAATTTCTCATCGTTAGTATTCATGTTACCTCTTAGTATTGGCTCAGCGGTAAGTATTCGGGTTGGCCATAAACTCGGGGAGAATAATGTCGAGGGCGCTAAGATTTCTTCTCACGTTGGAATCCTCGTTGGCTTTGCCATGGCTACGACAACCGCTGTGTTAACGGTCTTGTTCAGAGAAGAAATCGCTCAACTGTATACTAACGACCCACAGGTTATCGCAATGGCAGGCGGCTTAATGCTCTTAGCGGCTATTTATCAATGTACGGACTCAGTTCAGGTTATTGCTGCTGGCGCATTACGTGGCTATAAAGACATGAAAGCCATTTTTAACCGCACTTTTATCGCTTATTGGGTATTTGGGTTGCCAATGGGGTACATATTGGGCCTAACGGATTGGATAACACAGCCTTTGGGGGCGACCGGTTTTTGGATTGGTATCATTATTGGGCTTACGTGCGCTGCAGTCATGCTCAGCATCCGCTTATTTTGGATGCACCGTCAAAGCGATGAATTTCAGCTGGAATCTTCGGCTCAATAACTACGTACCACGCACCCATATTCTTCGCCACTTTAGAGACGCAGACGGCAAGTACGCCTTCGTTCTCTAAGTGGCTTCTTTATTCACTCACTAAACACTACTCTTCAAATCTTTCCCTTAAAAATCGAGCAAATCTCGGTATTCCAGAATGAGTAACGCCGTTATACCGATACGTGATTGTTGAACCGATTTCTGGAGGGTTTCTTCTCTCCTCATCAGTTAACCCGGAGCCAATAAAGAATGTTTTACCATCAGAATTAAGAACCTTTAGTGATCCAAGCATCCCGGTGTACTTGCCTTCGCCCGGTTTATATCCAATGACTTTAGCTTCTGCATCTTGATGTTTCTTGACCTTTAATAACTCATCAGAACGCCCGGCATTATATAATCCGGTCGATTTTCTCAGCATTAACCCCTCGCCCGACTTTTCTTCAATGTTGTCTAACATCGACAGCAGTTCAACTTCACTATTGATTGGCGAGTGCAGCACCTCTTTTATATGGTCTTGATCGATGTGCCTAACCCAATGCAAAATATCATAATATCTTTTTCTATAGTCTCCTGCCGCTTGAGGCAGATCGAAAAGCATAAAGTCTATATGTCTCCATAAGTTTTCATCTGGCTCTTTATCTAGTACTGTATTTTGCACCAAATTAAAGTTACCTCGCCCAGCCCAAAGTTCACCCTCTATTTTCATACTCGGCAACGAAGACGTAAACCAGTCCGGCGTGTGGATTTTGTTTCCGTTTTTGGTGAGTAATTGGCTTCCATCCCAAATCGCTCTGATCCCGTCCAGTTTCTCGCTGACCCAATAATCATCCAGTGCCATTCCTGGCTTATAGCTTTTCGCTAGTACGATTTCCTGATACACATCACCTCGGTAAAGCTGACTGTTAACCGCAGCCGCTGGGCATGTGGCTAACGCCCAAAAGACACATGTGGCTATTGCTGTTCTTTTCACAAATCGTAACCTCAGCAGTAAAATCATAGAGTTTCATATTGCCAGCTACGCTTGAGAAATACCGAATCAAAGAAAAGGAATGCGACCAGTTTGGCGCTAGTTGAGTATTCACTTGAAATTTTGCATAGCTCAAAATAGTCGCTCGCTGTATTTACTACGTAATCAAAGCTCATAACGTGGCTTTATCAACAAAAGAGATTAAAAATACAACAATGCGATCATATAGTCGCCAACCAGTTCAAAAACATGAAATTTATACTTGCACGGATGAAACCCGTTCGTTACTATCTCCCTCGTTCTAAGGAATATGCCCGCTTAGCTCAGTTGGTTAGAGTACTTGCATGACATGCAAGGTGTCACTGGTTCGAGTCCAGTAGCGGGCACCATATTCCACAAAATTAGAACATCGCCCGCTTAGCTCAGTTGGTTAGAGTACTTGCATGACATGCAAGGTGTCACTGGTTCGAGTCCAGTAGCGGGCACCAAATTCGTTCTTAAAGAACAAACACAAAGCCCGCTTTTATAGCGGGCTTTGTTGTATCTATAGGCTAGGTTCTGCTACCGGTAAGCTATCACCGATAACAGATCCAACGAATGCATATCCAGCCTAAACGCTGTCTGATGGTTTCGATGTGTTCATATTTTCTTCGTCGATAGCATCTGCATAGCCTTTCGGTGGTGGTGTCCACTCCCTTTCCAATAGCGAGTGCCTACCTCGTTTGTCTTTTTTCATGTGATGATCAAACTGTTCTTCGAGCTCGATGAACAACTTACGGAAATTAGCCCCAACTTGATTCGACTCCGGATCTCGCATGGTCCACTCGGAATAAAGAGCATCTGAGTTAATTTCATCGATGTGTTTAAATGTGTGCTTCTGCTGTTCAATGAAGAAAGGATGTAAGCCTAGATGTTTCAACGTATGGCCACCGAGCTCCAAGGCAGAATAGTAAGTTTCTGATTCAATCACATCCGCTCCTGCGTCTCGCAGTTGATACGTGTGCCTCCTGTCAAACGCTCTTGCAATGACAGTGACATGCGGATAGGTATGCTTCACGTATTTAACCAGCTCGATGCTCGCTTCTCGGTTGTCAATCGCTACAACGAACGCACTGGCCTCTTCTATACCGGCGGTATGTAATAACTCGGGGCGAGTTGCGTCACCAAAATACGATTTAGTGCCAATTTGGCGCATTAAATCCACTTGAGCCGCCTGGTAATCCAACACCACGGTTTTTATTCCGTTCGTGACTAACAACCGGTTGATGATCTGTCCTACTCGGCCAATCCCCGCGATAATGACTGTTCCTTTTTCATCAACGTGATCTTGTTCTTGATCGTTTGCTTGTTGCTCGAATCGAGGTTTGATTACTTTATCAAACAGGATAAATAGCCCTGGCGTTAAGAACATCGACAACGCCACAACAAGGGACAACATTTGAGCGATGTCTGTTGGTAGTACATGGTTTGTGACCGTAAAGCCAAGTAGCACAAAACCAAACTCTCCGGCTTGCGCCAAACTTAACGTTACTAGCCAGCGATCGCTGCCTTTAATTCGAAAGATCAGTGCAAGTAAATAGAGTACTGAGCCTTTGATCACAATGACGCCCAATGTCAGTAGGATGACGAGGCCAAAATCATTGAACAACACGGTGAAGTCGATACCCGCTCCAACGGTAATAAAGAACAGGCCAAGCAACAACCCTTTAAACGGTTCTATATTCGATTCTAACTCGTGGCGAAATTCACTGTTTGCCAATACAACGCCAGCCAAAAACGTGCCTAACGCTGGCGATAGACCCACTAAGCTCATCAAGGCGGCAATGCCTATCACTAACATCAATGCCGTTGCGGTAAATATTTCACGTAAGCCAGAGTCGGCGACCATTCGAAACAATGGACGACTCAAGTAATGACCGCCCACGACGACAATCGCAATGGACGCCGTGATCACTAGACCATACATCCAACTTGATAGACCAGCCACCAAGTTAAGTTCTTCATGATGATCCGCGGTAGAGGCCATCTTATTGGCGAGTTCTACCAGTTCAGGTATCGCAAGCAAAGGAATAAACGCCAGCATGGGAATCACGGCTATATCTTGAAACAGCAAGATGGAGAACGCGTTCTTTCCACCATCCGTCTTATTAAGACTCTTCTCGTTAAATGTCTGCAATACAATCGCAGTGGAAGACAGTGAGAAAACCAAACCTATGGTTAGAGCAATATTCCAATCTTGCCCAAACTGCATGGCGATGATCATAACCAATGCTGTGGTACCACCGACTTGCAAACCGCCCAAGCCCATTAAACGATGACGCATGGCCCATAACATTTTAGGTTCAAGCTCTAAACCGACCAAAAACAGCATCATAACGACGCCGAATTCAGCAAAATGCTGTATAGCGGATGTCTCTTCGCCAACTAGCCCAATCACAGGGCCAATAACCACGCCGGCGATTAAGTATCCCAGCACAGAGCCAAGTCCGAGTTTTTTCGAGATAGGCACGGCGATAACCGCAGCAAGTAGGTAAACAAATGCCTGTAGAAATATTCCCGTCACTGGCTTTCTCCCATGGATAGCATGTCTAGGTGGTTAAGCTTATCTAGGTGTTGCGCTTCTTTAAGATCCACTTTGTCTGTCACTAGGCCATCAAGAAGCGTTATCCATTTATTGACGTGCTCTGTTATTCGCCCCTCTTCTGCTGCTGTCCTTGAGCCAAATAGAGTAAAGGGAGCGAGATAACGCATTCCCGTCAATGAAGCCATCTGTTCTAAAGGATGAAGTAGCTCTCTTATCGTGAAATGGTTATACCCATCAGTCTGATAGGCATCTTGTTTTCCGCCAGCTGACAGTGCACAGAAAAAGGTTTTACCATAAAGCGCCGTGCCCTCATTACCGTATGCAAATCCGTACTCTAAGACAAGATCTTGCCACTCTTTCAATATTGCGGGTGTGGAATACCAAAATAGCGGAAACTGGAAGATAACAACGTCGTGATCGCGAAGCCTTTGCTGCTCCCTCTCGATATTGACATTAAAGGTTGGATACTCAGCGTATAGGTCGATTGCCGTTACCCCTTTGGCAACCATGGCGGCATCAAATAACGGTTGATTAACTTCAGAGCGATGTTGGGATGGGTGTGCGAATAGCACTAGAACTCTATTTCTTTCCATAATGACACCTAGGTGATAACGGCCATTGCCGATCAGTACGTCCTTGTTCAGTTGACTGTACTTATTAAGCTCGCATTATAGATGATAGTTAAATGATTTATATTATTAAAGTTTTACTTGTTTCGATTTTGGCTTAAAACAACAGACATAAAAAAAGCAGGCGTAAAAGCCTGCTTTTTAAGTTTAACTCTTACTAAAGTTAGTCACGCAATGCAGCGCCAAACTTCTCAGAGATTGAAGCAACGATAGCATCAACCGCGCCAGCGATGTCTGCATCTTCAAGCGTACGTTCTAGTGATTGTAAACTAAGTGCGATAGCAAGGCTCTTCTTACCTTCCTTTACACCTTTACCTACGTAAACGTCAAACAGTTGTGCATCCGTTAGGAATTCACCACCAGCAGCAAGGCAAGCATCAACAATGTCGCCAGACAATACTGCGTCGTCTACCACTACTGCGATATCACGACGGTTTGCAGGAAACTTAGATACCGCTACCGCTTCCGGAAGCACGCGAGTATTGATAGCAGCCCACTCAATTTCAAACACGATAGTGCGACCGTTTAGGCCAAACTTGCGCTCTAATTCTGGATGAACAGTACCAATGATACCCACTTCTTTGCCGTCTACGATAATTGCCGCAGTTTGACCTGGGTGAAGTGCTGGGTGCTTCGCCGCTTTAAAGCTGTAAGCTTTGTCGTTAGCCGTCAGCTCAAGTACCGCTTCTAGGTCACCTTTAAGATCGAAGAAATCAACGGTGTTGGTTTCAATGTCCCAGTGCTCTTCACCACGTGTACCAGCAATAACGCCCGCTAGCATCATTTCTTGACGCATGCCGTTTTCAGCCGTTACTTCAGGGATGAAACGTAGGCCTGACTCGAATAAACGAACGCGAGACTGTTGACGCTTCTGGTTGTGAACAACGGTGTTTAGTAGGCCTTGAATCAAACCAAGACGCATCGCTGACATATCCGCAGAGATTGGGAATGGCAGGATCAGTGGCTCTACACCTGGAACAACCAATTTTTGCTGTTCTGGTTCAACAAAGCTGTACGTGATTGCTTCGTGGTAACCACGGTCAACAAGAAGGTCACGAACGCGTTTAAGCGGTTGGTTTGCTTCTTTGTGATCGTTCATCTTCAGTGCAGCCACTGGAGATTGGTTTGGAATGTTGTCGTAACCGTAAATACGGCCAACTTCTTCGATAAGATCTTGCTCAATAGCAATATCAAAACGCCAAGCAGGAGAAACTGCCGTCCAACCTTCTGAGGTCGTTTCTACATCACAACCAAGACGCGTTAAGATCTCAACCACATCCGTAGATGGAATTTCGTGGCCTAATAAGCTGTCTAGCTTAGCGCGACGAAGTGCAACTGTGTTTGCTTTTGGCAAATCAGCCTCAGACTCGCTGCCATTTACAGGAGCAACATCACCACCACAAATATCAACGAGAAGCTGGGTTGCACGCTCCATTGCCGCTGCTTGAAGTGTTGCGTCTACACCACGTTCAAAACGTAGCGAAGAATCTGTGTGCAAGCCGTATGCACGAGCACGACCACGGATATGGTCTGGTGCGAAGAATGCCGCTTCTAGAAGAACGTCTGTTGTTTCAGTAGTCACACCAGACTCTTGACCGCCAAAGATACCCGCAATTGCTAGTGCTTTGTTTTGGTCAGCAATAACCAGAGTTTTGCTGTTTAGCTCTGCTTCATTACCATCTAGAAGTGTTAGCTTTTCGCCCTGCTCTGCCAGACGAACCACGATACCGCCTTCGATCTTAGCAAGATCAAATGCGTGCATTGGTTGGCCTTGCTCTAGCATCACGTAGTTTGTGATGTCTACAACTGGATCGATTGAACGGATACCACAACGACGCAATTTTTCTTGCATCCAAAGTGGAGATTCTGCTTTCACGTTTACGTTCTTAACCACACGACCAAGGTAGCGTGGACACGCATCCGTTGCTTTGATTTCAACTGATACTGTGTCTTCGATGCTTGTCGCAACCGCTTCTACAGAAGGCTCTGTTACGTCTGCACGGTTCAGAACGCCAACTTCACGAGCAAGGCCACGGATGCTGAAACAGTCTGCGCGGTTTGCTGTTAAGTCTACGTCGATAGCAACGTCGTTAAGCTCTAGAAGCTCACGAACATCCATACCAAGAGCCGTCCCTTCTGGAAGCTCAAGGATGCCGTCTGATTCAACGTCGATACCTAGCTCAGAGAAAGAACAAAGCATGCCGTGCGATGGAACGCCGCGCAGTTTTGCTTTCTTAATTTTGAAGTTACCAGGAAGAACAGCGCCAACGGTAGCAACGGCTACTGTTAGGCCAAGACGACAGTTAGAAGCACCGCATACGATGTCTAACAGCTCTTCTTCACCAATATCAATTTTTGTTACTTGAAGTTTGTCGGCGTCTGGGTGCTGACCGCACTCAACCACTTTACCCACTTTAACGCCGGTGAACTCACCAGCAACTGGAGCCACTTCGTCAACTTCCAAACCAGCCATTGTGATTTGGTGTGCAAGTTCTTCGCTGTTTACTGCAGGTTTAACCCACTCACGTAGCCAAGATTCACTGAATTTCATTTTACTGCCCCTGACTTACTTGAATTGTTTAAGGAAACGAAGGTCGTTCTCGAAGAACGCACGAAGGTCGTTTACGCCGTATCGAAGCATTGTTAGACGCTCAACACCCATACCGAAAGCAAAACCAGAGTATTTCTCAGGGTCGATGCCAACAGAACGAAGTACGTTCGGGTGAACCATGCCACAGCCAAGTACTTCTAACCATTTGCCATCTTTACGCTTCACGTCAACTTCAGCTGAAGGCTCTGTGAACGGGAAAAATGAAGGACGGAAACGCACTTCTACTTCTTCTTCAAAGAAGTTACATAGGAAATCGTTCAACACACCTTTAAGCTGTGCAAAGTTTACGTTTTCGTCTACTAGCATGCCTTCCACTTGGTGGAACATTGGCGTATGCGTTTGGTCGTAATCGTTACGGTAAACACGGCCCGGCGCAATAAAGCGGAACGGTGGTTTGCCATTTTCCATCGTACGGATCTGAACACCTGATGTGTGCGTACGCAGCATGAGATCAGGGTTAAAGAAGAACGTATCGTGATCAGTACGAGCTGGGTGATCGTCGGCAATGTTCAATGCATCAAAGTTATGGAATGCATCTTCAATTTCAGGGCCCGACTCAGTGCTAAAGCCAAGTTCACCAAAGAACTGCTCAATACGCTCAACGGTACGAGTAACTGGGTGTAGGCCACCGTTTTCAATGCGACGACCAGGAAGGCTCACATCGATAGTTTCTTCAGCCAGTTTCGCTTCTAGCTCAGCACGTTGAAGTGCGTCTTTGCGAGCAGCAATCGCTTGTTGAACAGCGCCTTTCGCTTTGTTGATCTCTTGACCAGCAGTGCGACGCTCTTCAGGTGGAAGTTTACCTAGGCTTTGCAGTTGAAGGGTTAGTTCGCCCTTTTTACCTAAATACTGAACACGCACTTCATCAAGTGCGACTAACGACTCAGCCGAATTAATGGCAGCCGTTGCATTAGCAATGATCTCTTCTAGATGTTGCATCGTTTCCTCATCTACCCTCGGGCAGTGTCCCTGAAGGATGGTTTGGTGTTTTTATATGCCGTACATAGTAATCAAACCAGCCCATAAAGCCAAATTGAAATGCAATATGAATGAGTTATTGGTTAATAACAGGGCGATTTCTAAGGATTTGAGGTGACAATGCAATAAATCGTGGTTTATCGAGGTGGCTGACCTTGGCTAGCATCACCAAGTATTACTGATATTCTTAGTTAACTTGCAGGCATACCGCTGATCTGCTCCAGCCTGACTGGAGCAGATCACATTTTATGCTTACCGTCAGTTGCACACTTAAACTTACGTGCTGCTTTCGGGATTAAATCCTGACGCTTCATGCTGGCAGCAATGGTTTTAACATTATGGCTATCACCGTTCTCAGCCAGTTCCATCTGAATACGTCTTGAGCCATCTCGTTTTTTGCTAGCGTCAAAAGCTTCTTTGACCTTGGTATCAAACCTTTGCCGAACTGACTCACGTTGAATCGCCTTGTGGCGATTCTTAACCCAATAATAAAACCCAGTTCGAGAAACTCCGAACACCTTAGCCATACGGGCAACACTGAAGCTCAGCAGGTGTTCGAGCATAAATTCATAGCAATTTACTTTAGATTTCTCGCGAAGTAGGTCGCGGCCTTTTTTACGATTTCTAGCTCTTCTGCTTGCTCAGCCAATAGTCTTTTTAGCTTAGCTACTTCAACGGCCAGTTATGGTTCTCGCTGGCTAATATTGCTGTTTTTCATTGTAGCCTTTCGCCATCCTTAGAGCTGAGATTCATGTAACGTGAGCTGTCTTGCGGCTCCAGCTACTCCCACTTTCTCTGCTAGCTTCAGGGTCTCTGCTTTAAATTCAGGAGAATCGATAATACGTTTCTTCTTACTTGTCATGATTCACCTCATTAGTGATTGTACTCACTTAACTCAGTGTCCAAAACTGCTAGTGCGTATCACAATAAGCTGTCCCAACAACTGTAGCCACACGCGTTACAGAACACAGCGCATCAATTTCATCGTCTTTGGTTAATTCTTTCCCATTATTAATTTTTGCTGTTAGTGATGTTAATGTATATATCGCTTGCAATACCTACCTTTCCAGATGAAAGCTTTATAGCTTTTTCAGCAAAATCATTTGGCACATATTCAGCAAATTTACCTAAAACAATGACTGTGGACTGTATCGCTGCGTCTACAACATTGCCTGTTTTTTCATCTTTTTAACATCATTAGACATTTGTCAACCTATAATTTTATTTTGACTCTTCGCACATATCACTGGATACCATTAAAAAGAAGATTTCTCTATTATATACATCTCTAAATACATGTTTTACTCCTCCTAACTCTGATGCTTTTGATATATATTCAGAATACTTACAAGTCATATCAATCGCTTCAGACTGCCAACTATTCAACGCTTTTTTTGAAAGTCTGTCCTTATCCGCATTATTATTAATTGCAATAACACTTATAATGCACTTATCTAATACTGGAGGAGCATGATAAACTCCACCTTCGTCAGGTTTCGAACCATATGCGGCATCTTTTAATTGAAAATATAGCTCTCTCACCTCTTCACCACAATTGCTACTGGCATGTGCATTAATTGAGAACAAGAACATTATTACAAATATACCGAGAGGAATACTAAAGCAATACTTCATAATTACCTCCAGTTTGTATAAAATCTAGCTTTAGAAATAAGTAGCCTGGATATACATAGTCATTCTTTATACCCTCATCTAGAACAAATTTCGAGAGCGCGAAATCTGGGGCAGATTGGCCATGTTGGATCAATACGACGTCATGTTCAAAAAGTAATTTGATCAAACCCTCTACTGGATTATTGAAGAAAATATGTCGACCTCCTGACAATAGATACCTTTCTAAAATGCTTTTCCTTGCCCATGAACCATACAAGATAAAGTCAAAACCTAAGCTTTCTGGCTTTATTAATAGATTATCAACGCTCTGTTCAGAGTCATTCCATCGTCTCATACCATTTCTTTGGCTTTATAAATTTCACCGCAATATAAAGAAGTATGGGGAAATAATATGTGCTTAAAGTCACATACGCCCAACAATTGCCATTACACAGATCAATAGCGTGAGAGCAATCCATTGCGCACCAAAATACAAGGAACGCCTTATAAATATGTAGTGTTGCCTTTGCTTGCTACTAACAAACACGAAGTTACGGACGTTCACAAGGCCTTTATGTATAAGAAGAAGAGGAGATCGTAATCGAGGTTTATTTAGTCAACTCCATAAGCTATAACAGGAACCGAAGAGCTAGAATTAGTTGCGAAGATTGGAAAGTACACACACGTTGGTCAATTACCTTTAACCTGTCTTTTGATCACATTTCAGCTTAAAATCCATCAATTCATCCATTTTCTTGCTCAGATAGTATCCATTGAGCATATCTTGCAGTTTGTTCCAGCCAAGCCATATGGTTGCCCAGATAGCAATACCTGTTCGCTTAAAATCGTAGAAGCCTCCAAGCTTGGAAATGGCTTCGTATGCCCATTTGAGCGTAGGAACTTCGCTGGGTAGCTTTTAGGTGACACGTGGTGCTTTGTTTGACGAAGCCGAAAACCGTTTAACTGCTCAAATGGCAATCTTAGTCTACTTCACTCACAAAGATGCCATCATTCCTTCAGCCGAAGTGACCGCAATGCATAAAGAGAAAATTGAAAACTTTCTTGGCAAAATTTAGCCTATCAGTCTCCCTATAGACCGGAAATTGGCGCTCCATACCTAATCACCCATAACGAGCACGGCTCTCGATTTACGGCATCTACCATTCTTAGTTAGATGCCATATTTCGAATCAAACTTCAGAGACATCAACTCTTAAAGCTTTGAAACATTAGGAACGAAATTATGAAAATTGTATTAGCATTAGGGGGTAACGCACTCCTTCAACGTAAAGAAGCTCAAACATTAGAAAATCAACTCAAGAACATTAAAGAAGCGTCAGCCAGTATCGCTAAAATTGCACAAGGCAACGAGCTAGTTATCGTGCACGGCAACGGCCCACAAGTTGGCATGTTGATGGAACAGAACGCAACCTATCATGAGGTAAAACCTCAAATATCACCGTATCCGATGGATGTTTTAAGTGCCGAGACATGTGGCATGATTGGTTGTTTACTGCAACAAGAGCTGCTAAATGCAGACAACACATGTTCGCCAATCAGCATCATTACGCAGACATTAATCGAGAAAGCGGACCCGGCATTCGAAAATTTGACCAAATTTGTCGGCCCTGTCTATAGCAAAGACGAAGCAACAAAAATAATGCGAGAACGCCCTAACCTTCAATACAAGCCTGATGGTGACTACTATCGACAGGTCGTCGCTTCGTCTATGCCCAAGGAAATCTTTGAAATCTCACAAATCAACGCATTACTAGCTACTGGCAGTATCGTTATCGCTGGTGGCGGTTGTGGCGTACCCGTTTATAAAGATGATGATGGAATGCTTAACGGAGTAGAATGCGTTATTGATAAAGATTATACCGCTGAATTGATTTCCGAAAATATCGAAGCCGACATGTTCATTATTTTAACCGACGGTGATGTTTGTGAGAATTTCGGAACCCCAGAGCAAAGAAGCATCAAACAGATCTCACACGTAGACCTACGTAGATATAACTTCCCAGCAGGATCTATGGGGCCTAAAGTAGATGCGGTTTGTAAGTTTGTACAGCAGACTGGACGCAAAGCCGTTATAGGTTCACTCTATGAACTCGATATGATCTTAAAGGGACGTGCAGGCACCTCAATTAAAGCTGAGTGCGCACTAGAATATTACAATAGCTAGCGAGTTCAACGAAAAATAGAGATGACCGTCAACAGGTCTGCAATAAGCAATCATGCAGACCTTTAAAGTTTAACTATTTAAACATTGTTCTCTAATCGCGAAATCACCTGTACATTCTTAACTTGGTTTCTACCGTTACTTTTCGCTTGATAAACCGACTGATCTGCCAGTTTTATCAACTCATTAAAATCGGAGGTCTCGCTGGTTTTCTCTGCCACACCCACACTAACACTGCCTTCCCATAACTTATTGTCATTTTTAACCATCAACTGATTGACCTGTTGCAGCATGATATTGGCAACGTGTACGCCTCCGCTCAAATCGGTATCGGGGCAAATAACGATGAATTCGTCTCCACCGATGCGACACACGATATCGTCGGTTCTAAACGCGCCTTTAAGGGTTCGAGCCAACTCGCATAAGACGAGATCACCGGCATCATGACCATGGGTATCGTTGACGGTTTTAAAGTGATCGGCGTCAACCATGATGCATACTAAGCGATCCGTTGAATTCCATAATTCACGCAAACTACGAATAGCATGGCGTCTGTTAGGTAATTTAGTCAATGAATCGGTTAAGGTTAGCTCTTCTAATTGCTGGTTAGCCGTCGATAACTCTTGTGTACGCAGAGCTACTTTTTTTTCTAACGATTCATTCAGTGCAATAAGCAATTTATTCCGCGCAGAGACTTGTTCAAACAACCCATTTAATGCCATTAAGAGGGGCTCTGTAGCGCTATCCCTTTCCCGCTCTTCGTTTTCATAGGCTTCATTAGCCGAGAGGCCACTTTCTATTGATGCCGCTTGGCGGGCCATATTTTGATCGCAACCCAGGATATGATATGCCAACCAGTGGATTAAGAAATCCAACAGTAACTCTGATGAATTTTGATCATCAAAATCAATCAGACCTTGCATAGAACGTATGTCACTCATAAAGTTACGGTGTAGCTTTATGTGAAAGCCGACATGACGTTCATCAACGCCAATACTCGCCATTAGCGCTTCTTCTTGCTCAAAGTGAAATTCAGCGTAATCAGACAATTCAGCTAGCGCAGTTTTAACATCTTCTTGTTTTAATCCGTTCTCAGAGATTAGTTCGGCATATTTATTTATAATGCCGACCAGATACTGATGCTGTTCATCAACATCATCTAATCCAGTTTCAAAATTTTTGTCCCACAAAAATGATTTCATTCAATAACCTAAGTCATGCAAATTAACGCGGTAAGCCCGTAATCTGGCGAATTATTCCATCTTACCCATAAGTTTAACTTATAGCGCATTTTGATGAGTTAAACCTCTAGCCAAGTCATAAAATATCAGACAGTTAACTTATAGTCTCGATTCTTCCCATTGCTTTTCGCTGCAAAATATTTTGTGACATTGGCGTTTTTTAGTTACTGAACTATCATTAAAAGGTAGCCAAGGCTACAGTCTTACTCGCTACACCGTTTTTGATTGCCATTTTCTGGTAATTTAGAACAAAAAAAGCGCCAGCTTAATTAGCTGGTGCTTTGTTTTTTCACTAGTCTATTTTACATTTTAACTGCGTCTAACACTTTTTCAGCCCCTTCAACTGAAGCATCTAACGTTAGGCGATACTTACCGGCTTCTGGTAATTTACAATTGCCATTGTCTGTTGCACAACCCCAATTGGTGTCCCACGTGCCTTGAGTAAACTTATACTCTTCGGCTCCGTCTACTGTGACATCAACCGTGTAGCTACCATTCCCTGTAAAGCTCGCAAGTGTGCCATCGGCTGTCCACCCATTCAGGCTTCCAGCTACGTACACTTTGGTTTCATATCCAAACGGTGGCACTTCATCTTTTTTACTGACTGCAAGGCCTTCACCACGCTCACCAGTTCTTGGCTGTACAAACACCGCACTTCCCCAAGCAGGAACAACAAACGTTCCGCTGGTAAAGCTAGCCCCATCAGATACAGAGTTAGATGAGATATGAGCCGAGCTCAATTCAAACCCTTCTAGTACCGACGAGAACTTGCTAAAGCTCTGCTCACTTGGTGTTGCGTTGATCATGACAACCACTGCGTCCAAGCTTTCATCTAAATCTGTCGCTTGAGTCGAACCGTTATCAATCGTCATTACAATCAAACCAGGAACCTGTGATGCGCCCGTGTTTTTGAAATCTACGCGGCTCATAACCTCTTGTGCAGTAGGTAACGTTAGCAGAGGCGATGACTTACGCAATGTTAATAGTTCTTTATATTGCGTAAATGCAGTATCGATGTTGTTTGCTGACGCTTGAGCGTTTGCAACCAAAACGTCTGTAATCACGTCATAGTTATCGGCGTCTTTATCTTTAGCTGGTAAACCTTTGTTCCAGTTATTATCGTTGAGAGTGAAATCAACCTTGTTGTACCAGTCTCCATAATCGTACGAGTCGCGCTGCATTGATTTAGAACGCAACAACTCGCCACCCATGTGGTTGAAAGGCATCGCCTGACCTAATAGAACCGTTGCCATACCAATGGATTGCATTTTAACGCGATCTTCCACGGTAACTTCTTTCGCCACTTTGTACATGTTGATATCCCAGAACGTCTGGTTATCATGTTTTGATACATAGTTTTGAACTTCCCAAGGTTGGTCTGCGTAACCGGCTTTTTGGCCGTTGTAATCCAGCGTTGACCCTTTTTGTGTGTTGCCGTCTTTATCAACAAACTCGAAGTCCTTCAGATTACCAGCCATACCCAATCGAGTAAGGTCAGCTTGGTGTAACGCGCGTTTTAGTTCATCGGCATCCGCTGTTGCCAACTCATTTGGTAACACGTATGCACCGGTTGCAAAACCTTGAGTTTTACGAAGACCTTTACCACCATCAAATGGGCTACCACCGCGAACGGCATCACGCAAACGGTCTGAGAACGAACCAATACCGGTCCCACCTAAATGCTTTTGTGTTGCCTGAACAAAACGTTTATCGTCTTGCACTTCACCAAAGTTCCAACCCTCACCGTAAAAATACACTTCAGGGTTAACAGTTTTAGCCGCGTCTAATGTGCCTTTCATCTGCGCTAATGGATGGTGGCCCATCAAGTCCCAACGGAAGGCATCAATTTTGTACTCTTTCGTCCACGTTTTGATCGAGTCATCGATCATCTTGGCAAACATTTCGTGTTCTGGTGCCGTATTTGAACAACAAGTCGAATTGGTGACTGCGCCAGTATCAGGTACTAAACGTTGGTAATACAATGGAACGATTTTATCCAGAACCGACTTCTCGTTAAGCCCTGCGTCGTTCGTGTGATTGTACACAACATCCATGACCACATTCATTTTGATGTCTTGTTTAACCGATTGCACCATCTGACGGAATTCAAGAATACGTGAAGAACCTTCAGCGTTGGACGCATATGAACCTTCAGGCACCGTGTAATGAAGCGGATCGTAACCCCAGTTATAGCTGTCAACACCACGAACCAATTCGTTTAAGTCTTGAACTTTTGGTGTCTCTTTCGAATCGCTTGCTTTGATTTCTTCAAATACTTCAGCGATGGTAGAACCGCTATCACAGTACTTGCTAAAGTCGGAAGATTTTGTCGCAGGATTTACCGTGCAAAGCTTGCTAAATGGTTCATCAATGTTTGCAACTTTGCTAGGATCTTCATTGATCGTCGCAATATCAAACACTGGCAACAAATGCAGGTGCGTCATGCCCGCTTCACTTAACTGTTTCAAATGCTCAGTAGGAACAGTGCCATTTTCAGTAAAGGCTAAGTATTTGCCTTTATTTTCTGTGCTTGCGTCTAAAGAAGAGAAATCACGCACGTGAGATTCGTAAATCACCATGTCAGAAAGATCCGCATCCTTTTGAGAATGTGGTGACGCGAGTGAATCCCAACCAGATGGCTTTAACTCATCAGAAGAAAGATCGATGGCCTGACTGAAGATAGAATTAGTAGACAGTGATACTGAGTACGGGTCTGTTACTTCGTAACCGTAACCTTTTTGCTCACGTGGTTGGAATACTTTCATTGCGTAGCGATAGTATTTTTTATCCACCGCATCCAACTCTTCAGTAAGGCTCCAGCTACCGGTTTTTGCGTCTTCAATCATCTGAACACGCCTAATTTCTTGCTTGTCTTGACCATAAATGACCAAGTCTACGTCTGACGCCGTTGGCGCCCACAAGCGGAATGTCACACCGTTATCGCCATAAACCGCACCATATTCGAGGGCTTTGGCTTCTTCTGCGTATAAGTCATCCAACGCACCCGCGTATTGAATTGCAGTCGCTGAACGCAGCTGTTGTGCACCATCGGCTGCGGACGATGAAATTGCAACCATGCTGCCTTTTAGCAATTTGTTTAAACTCACATTAGCGTTTAATGCTGGGATCTCAAATGCTGGATAATCAGCAAGGTGTGGGAATTTGGCCTTCTGTTCGTCTGTTAGCGTGGTCGAGGTCAGTTTAATTGCAGAGCCTGAAATTACCCCATCTTTAACTGGGTATTTACCATCGTTGCTGAACTTAATTTGGACATCAGATTTATCTCCACCCTTCCAAACCAATGTATTGGCATCAATTAAAATGGCGCCAACGGTATCAATTGCGAATTCAGCGCTTGGGCCCGCAATTTCAAACGCTTTATCTCGGCTCGCATAGCTTTCACTGCGGCCCGGCATATAAGTAGTCGATTTGGTGTCACCCAACGTCGCGATGTTCACGGTTAGATCCGAACCGATCAGTTTGTCTTTTGCCGCATTTCGGAATATGACTTTGAAGCAGCCTTTATCTGTATCCGTTACTGGGACGTACCAAACTGGACCAAATTCATCGACCTCATTGGCTACCACAGACACGTCATCCCAACCGTTGTTAGCGTAAGAGCTTTCCATTGCTGTACATTCAGACGCCGTATCGTTCCAAATGTGAAGATTCATTTTGTCATATGGCGCGTAATCACCCATTGGGTCATAAAGTTGTAGAGCCACTTGGCTAGAACCTGGTTTCGCTAACTCACCCGGAGCTTTGACTACAGGAAGTTTGACGTCTGTATCCGTTTGATCAAGTCCATAGCTTTTCAAAAGTAACGTAGAACGCTCACCCGTAGCGTCCACAGGTTTACCATCAACCAAGCCAATTTGTTTGCCAGCATCGGTAGAACTGACCGCGACGGACTCTTTTTTAGCACCAGAAGAATCAGTAAAAGTACAATTTGCATCAGCCGCACCGCTGATCAACCAAGTTGGGCCAAAGCTATCGGAATGTGCCGGTGCAACCGCTTCCGCGCCGTCACAACTCAATGTCCATTTCGAATAATCTTCAGAAGACGTCGCTGCCATTGCCTGCACCGCACTACTGCTCGGCGATACCACATAGCTCACTGCAATCTGTTCGTTTGATGGAACTGGCGCAGCCGCTGGTAAGTCGACTTGTGGTGGTAGAACAATACCTGCTTGCGGAGTATCAACTTTATCGTTTGATGGCTTAACGACCGTGGTCTCATCGTCCGAGTCGTTACAGGCGGTTAATGCGCTAGCCGCGAGAATCGATAGCAATGCCACCGACAATTTGGATTTTCGTAGAGTAAATTTATTATTCTTCACGTTTCTAGTCCGTCAGTTAGTTTTTATAAAAAGGTCGCTTCCTGCCTAAAAAAGCTAAATCTAGGTTAGAAAATTTCTTGCTCTACAAACCGTGACGGAGTTGAATTTTTTGTTTCATTTCTCGTAGAAAAATAAGTTTCGTAACTAAAATCACCCTTTGTATGCCTGCTTTATTTGACGTAAATCTCATTTATTGGTTGTTTTTCACACAGGCCTTAGCACTACGCCTACAAAAAGAGAGCCGTTAAAAACTAGACTGCCTCCCAAAACGAGATCCCCCTTTCAATCGGTGCAACATTCCGGCCTTAACGCCTGTTAATTTTTCCGTCCAAAAGGTTCAGTAAACGAAAAAATGGCGCTTCAAATTGATTGAAGCACCATTTTAGGCCGTATTATTTTAGGTCTTACTTAGGTTTTAGGGTGGATCTTGAATAAAATCGCAAACATTACAGGCACAACTATCAGCGTCAATACCGTCGCGAAACCAAGGCCCGCCATGATGGTTACCGCCATCGAACCAAAGAACGCATCGAATACCAGAGGGATCATCCCTAAAATGGTCGTCAATGCCGCCAAACCTACCGGACGTACACGGCTTATTGCGCTGTCTACAATCGCAAGGTGCGGGTCTTTCCCTGATTCCATTTCAATGTTGATCTGATCCAATAACACGATGCCGTTTTTTAGAATCATGCCGCTCAGGCTAAGTAGGCCAAGGAAAGCGGTAAAACTAAACGGCATTCCACCAACTAGTAAACCAATCGAAACACCAATGATAGATAGCGGAACCGTAAACCAAATCACTAATGGTTTCTTGAACGAGTTGAACAAGAAAATAGTGATGATAAACATCAATAAGTAACCCATAGGCAGTGAACTGAATAACGAATCTTGTGCATCTTTAGACGACTCGTATTCACCACCCCAACTGATGCTATACCCTTCTGGCAATGGCAGAGCTTCAATACTCGGTTGCACACGGCTAAACAAGCTTGCAGCTGTGTCTTGGCTAAGCACGTCGTGATCGGCTAATACGGTTAAAGTGCGCTTTCTATCTCTGCGTTGAATCAAAGGTTCTGACCACGCCAATTCAACCCCGTCGATCACTTGTTCAACCGGTACATAACCTTGTTGTGTTGGGCTCCAAATTTTTACGTTTTGCAGTGATTCAAAGTCAACACGTTCTTCTTCTGGCAAACGGCTCATGATCGGCAAACGGTGAGTACCGTCTCTTAACAACCCAATCACACTGCCACCAAAGGCATTTTGCAGAGTATTGGAAAGATCGGCTTTAGAAATACCTAAACGTCTGGCTTTCGATTCATTGAAAATTGGCACCAACTCTTTTGTACGCTCACGCCAATTGTGTCTTACGTTTCTTGCACCATCGTCAAGCAATAGAATGTCTTCTACTTGTACCGCGATATCACGCAATATTTGCGGGTCTGGGCCAGTGATTCTGGCTTCAATCTTAGATGCTGGCGACGGCCCGAATTCCATCAATTTAAACTGGAACGTCGGTTGGCTAAATCGATCGTTTAACGTGTCATTTAGCTGATTCAACAAAACAAACATATTTTCACGATCAGTCGAGCGTACTTGAAGCTGTGTGTACGCTTCGTAACTTTTCTCTGGCTGGTAGGTTAACGCAAAACGCTGTAAACCTTGGCCCGTAGACGTTGTAACGAATTCTACATGCTCTTGCTCACGAATGAATTTTTCAACGGACTGAGCTTGTTTTTGAGTTTGACGGATATCGGTACCTTCCGGCATCCACATATCGACGTAGAACATCGGCGTATTTGATGGTGGGAAAAACTGTTGTTTAACCATGCCAAATGCCATCACAGCACCGGCCAGTAACACAACCATAGTCACCACGGTTAACCACCGAAAGCGCAAGGCTTGCTTCAGTATACCGCCGAATATCGTGAACAATGCGCCTTTATATGGATCAGATTCTTCTTCCCCTTCCGTCAACGGTTGGTCTTTAAGAAGCAGCCCAGCCAAGAATGGCGTAATTGTTAAAGCGGTGATCCAGCTTAAGAATAAGGAGAAACACAATACCCAGAACAAAGATCCCATGAATTCGCCCGTTGCATCTTGCGACAAACCGATCGGTGCAAAGGCAGTAATGGCAATAACCGTTGCTCCTAGTAGTGGCCATTGTGTCTGCTTGACAATATCGGTTGCGGCTTGAACCTTGGTGCGTCCTTTTTTAAGACCAACCAGTATGCCTTCCACAACAACAATCGCGTTGTCCACCAGCATACCCAACGCTATGATCAAAGCGCCGAGTGAAATACGATGAAGCTCTATCTCATTTAACTGCATTAAGATGAATGTACCCAATACCGTCAGTAACAGCACAGAACCGATGATCAGGCCGCTTCTAAACCCCATAGCAAACAACAATACAATGATCACGATAGCAACAGCCTGGGCTAGGCTCACAACAAAATCTTGTACTGAGTTATCCACTTCTTGAGCTTGGTTGTAGAAATGGTCAATATTGACGCCTGCGGGTTTAATGTTTTCTAGGCTCGCCAATTTTGCATCAACCGCTTTGCCAACCTCTACAACGTTAACACCCGCACCAAAGGAAATTGCAAGGTTAATAGCCGGTTTACCGTTGTAGGTAATGATATTGGTCGGTTTTTCTTGCACACCACGAGATAGGTTCGCTACGTCTTTTAGGCGGATCAAATTACCGGTATCTCGGCCGTGGATGATCAGGTTTTCTAACTCTTCAACGCTAGACAAACTACCACTTGGCCTAATGGCTAAGTTTTCTCCGTTAAGCATCACTTCACCAGATGCTACGACGCTGTTTTGCTGATTAAGTAAGCCCACAATATTGTTAATATCAAGGTTAAGTGCGCTCATGCGATCTAGCGATATTTCAACAAACAGCATTTCTTGCTGATCACCAGAAATCGCCACTTTACCTACACCATCAACCAATTCAATCTCTCGTGACAGATAATCGGCATAACGCTTTAACTCAACATAGTCATAACCATCACCAGTTAGCATGAGCATCACACCATACACATCACCGAAGTCATCAATGATTTGAAGTGAATTCACCTCTTGAGGTAATGATGGGCGGAGATCGTTGATCTTACGGCGCATTTCATCCCATATCTGAGGGAGTTCATCCGGCCCGTAATCCATCTCCATGCTCACCATTATTTGCGACATGCCCGCAGATGAGGTTGATGTTATCTGCTTAATATAAGGAAGCTTTCGAATTTCTTTTTCTAAAGGATAAGTCAGCTCTTCTTCTACTTCCGTTGATGTGGCGCCCGGATAGGTAGAGATGATCATGGCATCTTTAATGGTAAACGCCGGATCTTCCAGGCGCCCTAAATCATTGAAAGCACTCACGCCTCCAATTGCTAAAATAACAATAAACAGCCAACTAATAACTTTGTTTTTCATTGAATACTGCGCAATATTCATTAGTGGTTACCCTCTGCTTTGACGACAGCTTGCCCTTCGCGTAATTTCCGTAAACTAGAACTGACGAGAATATCTCCCTCTGCCAGCCCACTCGCTATGATTGCCCCATCACTATTGATGAGTTCAACATCCACTTGTGTTCGGTGAACTTCACCATCAGACCACTTCCAAACATAAAATTGCCCATCATCGCTGCCTGCTTGCAATACTGGCATCGGCACTTGATAGCCCGTTTCCGTTCTTAGCCCTGCAGCCAGTAGATCAACTTCAACGTTAGCGCTGGTACCGGGTAAAATAGCCGGCGTCACTTGTGGCATTTTCAACCACATTTCGTACGTTTGAGACTGAGGAGCAGGTTCGCTCGTGTGTTCAAGGTAAGACAATGCATAAATCTCACTTGAACCTGAAAACGATGCCATTGGCTTATAATTAACTTGATTTTGGTCTGGGTTTAGCATGGCAAGGACCGTATCAGATAACTGAATTTGAACGTAAACTTGATCGTTCTGATACATACTTACTACGGTTTCACCGGGAGTAACGCTTTCAAATTGCTCTTTATCCAATGCTGAGATCACGCCGTCAAACGGTGCCGTTAGAATGCTGTATTGTTGTTTTTTTTGTTCAGCCTGAAAATTGGCTTTTGCTAATCTCATGTTAGCGGTAAGTTCGTCTAACTCCGCATCAGACACCATTTGGCGTGCGAACATCTCTTCACCACGCTTTAACTGTCTTTTAGCTAGCGCATATTGAGCTTTGGCATCCGATAACTTTTGGCGAAGTTTTCTATCATCTAACTTCGCGAGCACGTCGCCTTTTTTAACATGTTGCCCTTCAATAACAGAGCGAGACACCAACTCACCTTCAATTCTAAAAGAAAGCGGCGTTTGTTCTGCTGGCATCACCTGCCCTTTAAAGCTCCGATGCTGTGCTTCAATGGGTGCACTCACGGTCAGTGTCGAAACAGAAAGTGGCGTATTCGTTTGTTTTACGTCTTCTGTTGTACACCCTTGGGTTAACAGTAGCGCCGCAATACTGGTTGCTAATAAGCCATACTTCATTAGATGCCACCCTCTTTTTTCCATGCTTTCACGATTTGTCCTTCAATGAGCTTCTCGACACCTGCGACAACAATTAGATCGCCTTTTTCTAAGCCCGCGATCACCGAATTGTTATCATCAAATTGAACCGAAATGCGATTAACCTGTTGGCTATCTGGATCAAATCGCCACAATTCTCCCTTTGTTTCCAACTTTGATAACCACGCCGCGTTAGGCAGCGCAAAAGCACCATGTCGAGTCGCGGATTGAATGTGAACTTGGCCAGACATGCCTGTTAATAAGTTCATGGCTTTCGGTCTTTTGATGGTCACTGACGCTTCGTAACTATTGGTATCTAAGTCTGGTTGTGTTGATATTTGGTTGAAGCTCGCCTCAATACGCTGCTGTGAATGATTATCCATAGTGATCCAGATTCGCTTTTCTTTTAGCGCATCAATCCCAACGGTTTTTACATAAGAAACAGGAAGCGTGAACGCCACATCCATTTGATCAATGTTGATTAAATTAATCACGGGCTGTTTTGCCCCAACCAATTGAAATTGCTTTGCGTAGGTGTAAGAAACCATGCCATCAAAAGGGGCGAGTAACGCAGTGTGCGCCAAATCGGTTTTGGCTTGCTCTAAATTCGCTAGGTTAGCCTTAAAGCGCGTTTCATTTTGATCGTAGTTATCGGCACTAATTAGCTTTTTATCAAACAACTGCTTGGCTCTTTGATATTGAGTTTTTGCTAAATCATATTCAGCTTGCTTCGCGTCAACAGCCAGTTGGTAATCGGTAGGATCGAGTTTTGCGATAACCTGCCCTTTCTTCACCTGCTCACCCATTCGGACCGTGTGAGATTCAATCACCCCACCCACCTGAAATGACAGTTGAGCGCGTTCGGTTGCATCCACTTTTGCCAAAAAGCTATCAACGGTTTGCACACCAAGTTGAGGAACAGTGACTAACTTAACAGGCGTGATCACAGGATCAATTATTTCAGAGTTGGCGTTATTGCAGCCACTTAACGACAAGCTCAGTGCCGCGATTGCTGCAAGGCTCGTCAATTTAGCTAAGTGATTATTGGACGTTATCATCGTTTTCTCCATCACGATTGATTTACTACACACACGTGCAGTATATTCGGAATTAGACAGAGATCAATTGTTATTTTCCACCTGTGTAATATAATTAAATGACTAACTGGGCCAAATCTGGTAAAAATGTCCCCGAGCAATATAAGAAGAGTTAGCATGGTTGAACGAAAACAAGGTCGCCGTAGCGCCCAACAAGCAGAAGAGACCAAACAACATATCCTTTTATTCGCAACCCAGATGTTTTGCGAACAAGGCTATGAAAGGGTTTCATTACGAAGTATTAGTGAAAAAGCAGGCGTGTCACATAGCTTGATTCGCCATCATTTTGGTAGCAAAGAAAAGATATGGCATGCAATCAGCGATGGTCTACATGACTATATGCAGCGATATATTGGCCACATACTTGAGAAACTGCCCAGTAATACAGCACCAAATGTTAAGCTGTACACGCTTGTGTCCCGTTTGTTGGCATTTATGTTGACCTACCCTCAGCCAATTCAGTTAATTGCTGACGCAGTTAGGCAAGAAGATGCGTTATTTGATTATTTTATCGATAACGTTGGCGAACTTGAGTCGCAAGTATTCACTATTGCAGAAGAATACAACGCGCTATACCCAGAAACGCCAGTCAACGTAGCCGAAATAAAATGGCAGATGATCATGGTAGCTCACAGTGCGGCCAGTTTAACGCCATTCATGCGCCAAACTTGGGTGGATGAATCCCTCAACGACGTTGAATGCTTGGCTCGACAATGGAAAATGTTTGAAAAACATGTCGCGTCAACTCTGCATATTAAGCAGGAAAATCGATTGACCACCGTCACCGTTGATGATCTCGTCTACGATGTTCCCTGTTTTACTCAGGAGCAAGGCGGTGATTGCGCTTTTGAACAACAGCTCAACCAGCTCAACCGTGTATTTGGCTGCATGAATAGCGCTAAGCCGGAATCTGAGTAATAGCAGTACTTATAAATTGAGTGGTTTAAACAACGGCCGTCTTTATCAAAACAAAACCACCTAATCATGTTGCTGAATAGGTGGTTTTTTCGATTTGGGCTTGGTACCTGCTAGAATTTTGGCATGGCCGCAAGTTCCGACACTTCCAACTTACCTCCAATCGCTAAAAACGGGCATTTTTTCGCTATTTCAGCTGCTCGCTCGATAGAATCAGACTCAATAATGGTATAACCAGACATCAATGTTGCACTGCCAACATTAGTATTACCATTCGATTCAATGGTATGTGTATTTTTTATTGGATTCGCTGGGCTAACAAGTGCTTCGCCAATAGACGCCATCCACTCCTTGTAGGCCGCCATGTGTACTTTTCCTTCTTCCGGGGTGGCTGGTGGATTCCCGCCAAAATAGACAATTAGATACTGAGCCATTTGTTTCTCCCTATGTGCACTCTTTAAGATCTTCATTAAGCGTAGCAAGATATCAGATTAATGTTTCTATCTAAGTTTCTATCCAATACACGGCGTTCTCGCTCGCTCTCAATCATATCTACCTACAGTTGTTAATTGTAATTACTGTCATTGTATGTTCAATTAACACCAATTTAACAGCACTTGCACAAAGGAAAGCCCGTGAAGCTCGTGAATACCTACCTAACACTTGGTGAACACTTTTATCAAGAAGTCGACCCTACGCCTGTAGCATCTCCTCAACTGTTTCTATGGAATGAAGCGTTGGCAGCCGAGTTGTCTATCTCGGAGCAAATAAAAGACCAAGCCAGTGTCTATTTTTCTGGAAATGAGCGTTTAGAGGGAAGCCAACCGATAGCGCAAGCATACGCAGGCCACCAATTTGGCAGCTATAACCCACAATTAGGCGACGGCAGAGCTCATTTACTGGGTGATACCAAAAATATTAATGGCGAGATTCAAGAGATTCAGTTGAAGGGTTCAGGGCCAACCCGCTATTCAAGAAGAGGAGACGGACGATGCGCTCTTGGCCCCGCGGTCCGTGAATTTGTCATGAGCAAGGCGATGGACGCTCTTGGGGTTCCAACCACCAAAGCACTTGCGGTCGTCACGACTGGAGAGCAAGTATGGAGGCAGGCGTCGGAAGACGGCGCTGTGGTAACACGTGTCGCGTCTAGCCACTTACGAGTCGGTACATTTCAGTACATCGCAGCCCTTGATGATAAACAACAGCTTGAACAGTTACTGGACTTTGCGATCGAACGTCACTACCCCAACATTGCTGGACATCAGCAAAAAGCACTCGAATTTTTGAACTGCGTAATCCAAGCACAAATTAAGACGGTTGTAGAATGGATGCGAGTCGGTTTTATCCATGGCGTAATGAACACAGATAACACGACGATTTCCGGCGAAACGATCGATTATGGTCCCTGTGCGATGATGGGAAAATACCATCCATTAACCGTATTTAGCTCAATAGACAGAGATGGTCGATACAGCTTTGGTAACCAGCCGTGGATCATGCAATGGAATATGGCCCGCCTTGCAGAAAGCTTGATTAGCCTTGTCGATGAAGATACAGACACCGCCGTTTCTATGCTAGAGCCCTATATCAACGAATATTCAGAACAGTTTAAAGTCGCTTACTATCAAATGATGTTTAACAAGCTAGGATTAATCGCTCAGCCTAGCCGAGAATTCGTCGATAAGTTCTTAACTGCAATGCAAGATCTCGAACTTGATTATACTCTGACCTTTGCCGAATTAACTTTGAATCTAAAACGCTCGTCATTAGACAGTATAGAAACGCCAAACCTCGATGCACTAGGTGACGTTCATAATGAATGGAAGTCTCTGGTTGCAGCCCAATCGACTGCGGATACTTCAGCCTTAATGCAAGAATATAACCCACTCGTTATCCCGAGAAATCACCATATCGAATCCGTTATAGACCAATGTGAGTTAACAGGAAAGGCAGATTCAGCCATCGACATGTTGAAAGTACTGGCCTGTCCTTACCAACAATTGGCCGAAACACAATATTACCAAGATGCTGGATCGACGAACGATAGGTATTACCAAACTTTTTGTGGGACCTAACTTGTGGGTCCTAACCTACTGAGCTATCAGTTTTTATCTAATACCCTTGAATTTATTAAGAATTAAACAATACTAAAAGTACCATTAGCCAATAAGGATCGTCATGAAAGGCATTATATTCACTGAGTTCCTAGAGCTGGTAGAGGCACAATTCGGCCTAGACACATTAGACACAGTGTTAACCTTGGCTGGAGACGAGGGTATTTACACTTCAGTCGGAAGCTATGATCACAGAGACTTGGTTAAGCTCATTGTGCAATTGAGCAAACAAACCGAAATACCGCCGGAAGATCTGCAGCAAGTCTTTGGTCAGTCTGTATTTAAAAACTTACTGGCCAGCTTGCCAAGCGATGTAAGCTTAAAGCAAAGTACGAATACTTTTCAGTTTATTCGTCACGTTGAAGAATACATTCATGTGGAAGTTAAAAAACTGTACCCTGAAGCAAAGCCGCCTAGCTTCACTTTTATCACCGAAACAGAAGAGGCAATGACCGTCGATTACCATAGTGCTCGCTGCATGTCTCACGTTTGTTTGGGGTTGATACATGGCTGTGCTGAACATTTCAATGAACAATTGGATGTAACACTGGAGCCTCAAAATGAAAACGGCAGCTGCGTACGTTTTTATTTGACCATGAAGAAGTAAATTATGGAATCCCCGCTTGAACGCAAACTTAAACGTGAAATTGCTGCCAGAAAGCAGGCTGAACACCTACTCGAAGCCAAAAGCCTTGAGTTGTTTTCGACCAATCAGAAACTTCAAGGAGCGTTAAAGGCACTTGAAAAAACATCAGATAACAACTTAAGAAAACTCGATTTTCAAAGTAAAATTGATGCTATTTTGATTGATTTTGGTCGCACTTTCTTAACTAAGGACCTCGATGAGGTCGTGCTCGCGAATTTCACTCATAGGTTATGCGACAATACAGTGGTCGAGTCTAGTCGGCTCACGTTCAATAAAAACTGTAACTTACATCTCACCCTATATTGTTTCGGTAACTTTAATATTGAATACGTGGAAACTACAGAGCATTACTGGCTAGAAAACTTATTACATATCCCGTTAAAGTTAAATAATCAATTCCTTGGTACCCTCTCGGTCAGAGTCCGAGATTACGACGGTTTTAAAGACACGATTCAAAATTCAATGACACTGGTCGCTGAACTACTGCTCAATGCGGTGAGCCATCAAGTCGCGAGACTGAAAAACATTAAATCGAGAAAACGGGCTGAAGCATCGGAACGTTCTACGCGAGACTTTCTCGCCATGATAAACCACGAACTGAGAACACCTCTGAATGGGCTGTTGGGCAGTGCAGAATTGCTACATGACGCGCAACTCAACGATCATCAGCAGCAACTGGTCAAAAACATTGAGCAATCTGGCGAGTTCCTTAGAACCATCATTAATGACCTATTGGACTTCAGTAAAATCAACGCGGGCATGTTTGAACTGATCCCACGTGTATTCTCTTCATCAGAACTCTACGATACATTAACCAGTATTTTTTCTATTAAGGCCCAAGAAAAATCGCTGGGATTCTCTATCAGCGCAACCAATGCCATCCCTGAGTACTTTAACGCCGACTTGGAGCGGATCACCCAAGTGTTGGTCAACGTAATTGGCAATTCAATCAAGTTTACTGAAGTTGGATCGGTCAACGTTGAAGTCACCTGGCAAGAACCTGAGTTACTTCTCATCATTAAAGATACCGGGATTGGTATTTCTGAAAAAGCCCAACAACACTTATTCCAACCCTTTACTCAAGCAGATCTTAGCAGTAAACGCCAGTTTGAGGGCACAGGTCTTGGCTTAGCGATCTGTGGACAATTAGTCAGCTTAATGAAAGGCTCCATCAAACTCAGTAGTACGTTGGGGCTAGGTTCCACTGTAGAGATCACCCTACCACTCACGATTGCCAAGCAACCAGCTCAAATAACAGTTGATACCAACCCATCATTACCCAATACAGAATCACCAGAGCTTTCGATTCTAGTAGTGGAAGACATCCGCATGAATCAAATTGTGATTGAGCAAATGATGTCTAAATTTAACCTAAAACCAGACCTCGCCAATAACGGCCTAGAGGCTATCGACGCGGTCGACAACAACAATTACGATCTGATTTTCATGGATTATCGAATGCCTGTTATGGACGGGCTAGAAGCAACCAAAAAGCTGAGGAAATCTGGCTTTACTGCACCAATAATTGCCCTAACCGCAGGAACGACGTCGAATGAAAGAGAGCTGTGTATTGATGCCGGCATGAACGATATTCTAACCAAACCCTATCGAGGGGTTCAGTTAATAGAAATGATCAAAAAGTGGAGCTAATAAGAAGCAATAGATTACAGGTGAGGCTAAAACAACCATTCCACTAACAACTAATGCTGATATTTCTGGCAAAACTTCTGCTCAAAGCTTTGAGGTTTCAGCGGACCAGAGACCAACTCTCCCTGACCAATTCGGCACCCTTTTTCTTGTAGAAAATATGCTTGTGCTTCTTTTTCGATCCCTTCCGCGACTACCGCCAAATTAAGATCTTTTGCCATCGAAATAATGGTCGAACATAACGCCCTATCGTTACTGTCTACCTCAATATCAGCCACAAAGCTGCGGTCAATTTTAACCCCGTCAACCTGAAATTTACGCAAATATCCGAGCGATGAATACCCAGTCCCAAAGTCATCCAACCACACCTGTATGCCGAGTTCTCTCAGTGAAATTAATGTTTGCAATGACTCGTCTTCATTTTGCATCAGCAAACTTTCAGTGACTTCCGCGTGAATCCGATGGGGAGGAATATTCTTGATTTCCAGTTGATTACGGAATACATCGACAATTTGTTGTCGATAAAGTTGCTTGGCTGACAGGTTAACAGAAACATAAAAATCAGGGCTGAGTTTGCCTTCCCATTCTTGCAATTGACTGCACACTTGCTCTGTAATCCACTCTCCAATAGGAACAATAAGCCCTGTCGCTTCTGCTATTGGAATGAAATCATCAGGACAAAGTATGCCCTTGTTTGGCATGTTCCAACGGACTAACGCTTCGGCTCCGAGTAGCTCTCGGGTTTTAATGTCAAAAAACGGCTGGTACCAAACTTCAAACTGAGACATGTCCGACATCGCAACCCGCATTTTCCGCTCTATCCATGCTTTATGTCGCACTTGTTTTCGCATCTCATCAGTAAAGTGGCTGTACGTTCTTTTTCCCAGAGCTTTAGCTTGATACATGGCAATATCTGCATGCTTGATCAATTCTTCCGCGTCTACCCCATCATTTGGGTACGTAGCAATCCCAATACTCCCACTGATCACCACAGGCTCTTTTTTCACACCCACCGAAATAGGAGAGCAAAGAGAATCCAGCAATGAATTCGAGAACTCAAATAACTGTTGGATGTCTCCTGAATACGGAACGCACAGTAAAAACTCATCCCCGCCGATCCGAGATACGATGCCACGATTAGCATGCCAGGTTCGAGGAGCCACATCATTCGCTCCAATACCGTTAACCACTGAATGGTGAAAATGATTTTGGTAGTCGATAATCTGTGATGTTAATCGACTCGACACTTCACATAGCAATAGATCACCAGCATGATGACCAAAGTTATCATTTACTCCTTTGAACTCATCAAGATCAATGAACAGAATCGCCAACGAGTGCTGTTGCGCCGCGCCCTTTTGATCGATGACTTCAGAGACTTGCTTAATGAAAAGAGTCCGATTTGGAAGTTCTGTTAAGTGGTCGTGATAGGCTAGAAATTCTATGGCTTCTGTTCGTTCCTTTAAGCTAGCACTCATTTCATTGAACGTATTCGCCAATTCCCCCACTTCATCATTACGATCAATCGTATTATCGTGCAGGTAGTCCCCCTGCGTAATTCGGCGTGCATGTCCCACCAGCAATGTAACAGGAGAAATAATCGTTCGAGTAATTAAAAAAGACACCACGATACTAACTACACAAAAAACAAAAGCCAAAAGTGCAGAGCCTAACGTCCCTGTTTTGCTTGCTTTTAGATTGATGTTTTCAATAATCGACCGTGTTTGTGCTATATCTTGTTCGATACCTTCAACAGATAGCTTTAAAAACAATCCCCCGAGTAACTCATCGCCAATATAAAGCGGCTTGGCGTACAGCAATTGGTTATTTACTACTTGTTGGTATTCAATACCAAGCTTCAATACCGCTTCTTTCACATCGGGCATATCAAATGGTATGCCGTAGCTGGCATCAACCCGTTGACCTGTATGAAAGGTATTTCCACTCTCGTCAAACACCACGATCGCTAACACTTCTTCGCTTTTTAACGCCGGTTCAAGTAACTCATGCACCCCTTCCATATCAAATTTGTATATAGGGTTAATGAGCGCCTCTGACAAATAATTGGCTGTATAAGTAGCGCGTTGCTCCAGTTGTGATAACAAGCTCTGCGACACTTTTTTCGATGTTTGCTCCAATATTTGATTAGAAGTGAAGTAAAAGCCTAATACTTGGATCATAGAAAACGTAATCACAGTGACAACCACCATGACAGTATTTGATACGGTTATTCTACTTTGTAATTTCATTGGCTCTCATTCTAATCGAGTATTAAAGCATCAAAGTTTCATCAACCAAGGGTTTAAGCTTCTCGACCCATTCAATGCCAGACATGGTATGAGCATCTATCGAATCAAATTTTTTGGTTTTTTTATACCCACTCATTGCCTTCTGACCTTCCTCTGATAAATGGGCCGAAAACAACACACCTTGAATGTCTTGTTTTAACTTAGGATCCATATTTGGCCTAACTAACTCAAGGGTTCGAGGGACAGATTGACTGCGATAGAAAACTTTCATTTTTTCTTTGAGTAATTCAGGGATCTCGTTGTTCCAATCGACATCACTGAAAGCCGCCGCCGCAACAATACCGTTATACACCCAGGTATACATATTGATTTCGCCACCGGAAGTGGTCAGCTCGTCAGCAAAAATATAACCTATCGAGCCCTCTGGCGGTGTTTCTCTAGGTGAAGTGAGTTCGAATAATGTATAGCCTTGTTCTATCAACATCGCCGCAGGAATGTAAAATGCACTGGTTGACTCTCTGTCTTCAAAAACCACCGTTTTGCCGATCAAATCATCAAAAGAGTTTATATTGTTATCTTTTAAGGTGAAAAACACCGAGGCGTATTCTGCTACGCCACTTTTCCATCGCCGAGCAATAAGCTCTCCCTCAGAGCGACGAACTAATGCTTGCGCGGAAAAGACGCTTTCAGAGACCAAATCGACTCGTCCTTGTACCAACCACCGTGACATCTGAAGATGATCTTTCGCCACCACGACGTGCCCTGTGGTGATGCCATGATGAGACAGATTACGGGCTAAATACCTTGCAATTGGCATGCTTCTTTTTACCGCATTTTTAGGGTTAGAGCTGATGACCCCAAGGACGATCTGGTCAGGGCTCATAGACGGTTTGATCGTATATTCTTCAGTTGACTGAGCCAACGCTGTAGATGGCATCACGCCAACGTACATTCCTAACAAAAGTAGAAATATCTGGGAAAGGCGGTGGGACGAATAAGAAAATAAACCTAACATTATGCATCCCTTAATCAATTCACAGGTTGCTAAATACACTAATTGCTAAATTAAGAATAGCAAATAAGACAAATTAGTCTCTTTTTCAGACACTAACCGTACGATTTTTTTGAACTCCAACCAGCCACTGTCAACAGGCAAAAAAAATGCGAGCTCATCAAGCTCGCAAGAAAACCATTACTTGACGACTATTCAGCGCTAATTTCACCTAGCGGCAACCAGTCAACCTTAACGCCTGCCTGTAAGAACATATCTTGGCTTACTCGGATTTTGTCTCCCCAGCGAGATAAGAAATCTTCGGTTTGTTCAGGACAGTGCACTGCCTTTATTCCCGTTTGAATGATCTTTGCCGCACAATTTGGACAAGGGAAATGCGTCACCCATATATCACAATCGTCTAAGTCACGTTTAGCAAACAGAATCGCATTTTCTTCGGCATGCAGCGTTTTAAGGTACTTCATGTCTCGTTCATCGGTTTCTGCACTGTCTGAAATACCATGTGGGTAACCGTTAAAACCAACAGAAACAATTCGATTATGTTTGGTGATCACCGCGCCTACTTGTGTCGATGGGTCTTTACTCCAAGATGCCACCAATTCGGCCATTTGATTAAAGCGCTGAGCCCATTTAGATATCATGTAGATTCCTCTCTTTCACTCGTGTCATTTTAATTCGATTGTGACTAATCTACTGATAGTAGCTTATTTTGTGACTTACCCCTAACATTTCCGAGTAATTACTTGCGAGGAAATTATGTCTTTCTGGCATTCATTACTCATAGATTTGTTGCTATAAATCGCTAGAATGGCCCTCCAGATACAGATTTGCTTTGAGAGAATTATGGAACGCGATTACACCCTAGATTGCTTGATGACGATGCCACGCCACGAATTGGAAGAATTTAGTATGCGGGTAATGACTCGTATGGTGCCAGAAGACGTGATGAGCGAGCTTTTTACATTCGACAAAGAAGAAGTCGATAATGAAGAGCGCATGAAGGCGGCTCAGTTTGACGCAATGCTTAGAATGACAGGGATCGCGCTAGGAGAAGTCTGTCAAGCTTTTTCTGACTCCGATAATGCAAAGCAAAACACCGAACGAATGACCCGCTTGGTGTTATGGCACTTCTATGCTATCTCGTTTAATTTAGAAGAGGCGATCACACTTGAAACACACTGTGCAAAAGTCGAATCACTTCTAGTAAGTGCGCCAAATGATGCATTTGGATGGGTCAAAACACTCAATGAGCTGTTGCACTTTTATGCAGAACAAAACGAGCACGCAGAACAAAACTAGGCAGAGCAAAGTAAATAGCCTAGCCTCTATTACTTTGTACTCATAAAGGTAAGAGTCACCCTTGACTCTGACTCTTACCAAATAACATTAATGTGTCTCATATCACTTAGCTGAATGCAGTCCAATCATATTGCCTTCTGTGTCGGTAACCATCGCAATAAAACCGTACTCACCTATCGACATTTTTTCTTGTGTCACACCGCCACCGGCAGCAACGACTCGTGATTGTTCTAGCGAGCAATCTTCACAAGAAAAATAGACCATGGTGCTATTCCCACCGGCAGAACAACCCGCCATTTTTACCAAAGCGCCCGTTGCCCCATACTGTTCCATGTCTGAGCCAAATGACCACATTTCCATATTCGTGTCTTTAGGGTCACCTAACCTTTCGAGAACCACCGTGAAGACTGTTTGGTAAAAAGCTTTTGCTCTTTCAATATCATCCACATATATTTCGAACCAACCTACTGGATTACCTTGCATGTTTTGTCCCTCATTGTGTCTTTATCAAATACAACATAGGACATACATTCAACATTTTCTAGCAAGCAGGAGGCAACAAGAAATGGATTCCAATAAACGAGAAATCACAACTAAAATCACAACCGTTTTCGTGCTCTGTAAGTGTGCCTACTGATCAAGCAACTGGGCTTTACGCTCGTTCTCACACTCATAAGACGCCATTTCAAATTCACGGCAAATCCAAGGACGATTTTCGTAAATGGTACACATCAGTGTTTCGCGATCAACGGCTGAACACCATCCGTCGTCTAAACGCAACATCGTTTCGCCTCCCCATTGGTCGACCGCAATGTGCTCCTCTGGAACGCCCGTATCGGTAATGATCATAACCTCTAAGCGACAACAACAAGCTTGGCAGTTAGCGCAGGTTATTTCTTTTGTTGGAATGTTTTTTATATTAATGGTCATGCATATCTACAATAAGATCCGTTGCCGCATAGTACTCCAAAAAGAAACTATTTATCCGGATTACTTTTTATTGCTAAGAAAGAGTTTTACGTAACACCATATGCTCATCGCTGGTATCGGTGACTTCCCATCCTAATTTTTGATAAAGAGTAGGAATGTGGGTGTAAACATATAAAGACAATTCTCCATTGTGTTTCGCTAGAGACTCTGCGCGCCGTATTAGATTAGAGCTGACTCCCTGCTTTCTGCTCTTTGCTTCGACAAGAACTGCATTTATCCAAAGCGCCTGTCTATTTGCATTCGGCTCCGGAAATCGCGTAAACGCCAAACCACCGACCAAATCAGCATTGGAAAGCGCAAGTATCGGTAATGGCACTTCAAAACCATTCACAACCGGTGTGTAAGGCTCAAAGTCAGGCCATTCCGATTGAAATAACCGTGTCACTTCCGTTAAGTATCTGCTGCCAGTTTGCGATTCGACTATGTCTATCATCACTATGCCCATTGTATTAATACGTATTTAGACCACTTAACCTGCATCGCCGCTTTATCAATGGCGATAGTTAGGTATAATCGCCGCATTATTGCGTCATACCAACTGTTAGTGAGTCTCCAATGTCAAAAATGTTTTTTAAAGGCCGTATTGAAACCAGACAGAACCATGTTCAATCTGGCTATAACGTGAACCGCGATGTAAAAGCGGGAAGCGAAGAAGCACCAATTTCAATTGTGGTAACAACAGAAGAACGTAAAGCTGAAATTGAAGCTATCGTTGCTGAAAACGCAATCTTTGCCAATATCCAAGTAGACCCAATTCAAGAAGAAAACACACTAGAATTGGACACAATCCTTAACAAACCAAAAACCACGACGTTTGCAAAAACACCAAACCGCAACGACCCATGCTCGTGTGGGAGTGGTATAAAATACAAAAAGTGCTGTGCGTAATTGTATTCGCTAAGTGATAAGCACTTATTGCTAAAACTGAAGTGGCGATTTTATTCACTTCAGTTTATCACTTAGATTTACTCGTCTTCCCCACACTTAACACACGCATCATACGTCCTTTCTCCCTCACTGATAACAATATAGCGGCCAACACAGCGCTCACATAACACCAATATAGGGTACGCATCTTTACGTTTTTTCGCGTTCGGATCGCCTTCCGTCGTATAGTGCTTTCTCATTGTGACTCCGTATTCATTAATTACGGCAGCATTATAACGCCCAACGACCAGAACGCATACAAACCCGTAATGAATAACCTCATAATGGTAACGAAGGCAAACCGTTAATTGATATACAAGCCCTTGAGTGGTCTAATAACGCCATAGCGCACCAATACTTTGGAATCCATTGATGTCACAAGACAACCAGCCTACTCTTTTCTTCTTCGACTATGAAACTTGGGGAGTAAACCCAGCCATCGACCGACCGTGTCAGTTTGCTGGGGTTCGTACCGATATGGATCTCAATATTATTGGTGAGCCGTTGGTTATCTATTGTCAGCCACCTAGCGACTATTTACCGGCGCCTGAAGCTGCGTTAATTACCGGCATTTTGCCGCAAACGGCGGTTTCTAAAGGGTTGCCTGAGCCTGAATTCATCGCGAAGATTCATCACGAACTGGCGACGCCTAATACTACCAGCCTTGGTTACAACAGTATTCGTTTTGATGACGAGGTTTCTCGTTACACGTTATACCGTAACTTTTTAGATCCGTACGCTTGGGCTTGGCAGAATGGTAACTCTCGCTGGGATTTGCTGGATGTGATGCGTACTTGTTACGCCCTTAGGCCGGACGGCATTGAATGGCCTGAAAGAGAAGACGGCTTTCCAAGCTTTAAACTTGAGGACTTATCAGTTGAAAATGGTATTGAACATGCGAATGCCCATGACGCCATGGCTGATGTCGTCGCAACGATTGAATTAGCAAAGAAAGTAAAGCAAGCGCAACCAAAGCTATTTGATTACCTATTTAGTATGCGCCACAAACGTAAACTGAATGAGTTAGTCGACATCGTTAACATGACTCCGCTCATGCATGTTTCTGGCATGTTGGGTTCTGAATGTGCCTACACAAGCTGGATGGTGCCTGTCGCTTGGCATCCGACCAATAAAAATGCGGTGGTCATGATTAACCTGGCTTTTGACCCTCAACCATTAATCGACCTAGATGCCGATGCAATTCGTGACCGAATGTACACTAAGCGCGACGAATTAGCCGAGGGAGAACTTCCTATTCCGGTGAAACTGGTACAGCTGAATAAGTGCCCGACATTGGCGCCAGCAAAAACGCTGACCGCAGAAAATGCCGAAAAAATTGGCATCGATCGCGAACAATGCTTGAAGAACTTATCGCTGATTAAGCAACACCCAGAGATCCGAGAAAAGCTGACGGAGCTTTACAGTAATGAACGCAAATACGACAAGAACCCAGATGTAGATACTCAACTATACGACGGTTTTTTCTCACCAGCAGACAAAGCAGCGATGGACATCATTCGCAGCGCTAAACCTGAAGATCTCGGTGAACTGGATATCAGTTTCAACGATGATCGTATTGCACCGCTATTATTTCGTTATCGTGCTCGGCATTACCCTCACACACTGAGCGAAGCTGAACAACAAAAATGGGCTGCACATTGTCGCGATTATTACGAAAGTCGTATTGAAGAGTACATGCTTAATCTTGAAAACTTAGCTCACGAACATGAAAGTGACGAATCAAAGTTAGCTATATTAAAATCCGTTTATCGCTATGTAGAAAAACTCGTCTCATAAAGGCACACCTATGTTTAAACGCCTTCTCGGCTATGTGGTTTCACTTGCTGTCATCATGGCCTGCTTATTAGCGGGCCTCGCTATCCAATCTGCTCTAGGCACGTCGATACCTGGTAGTATATTCGGCATGCTATTGCTGTTTGCTTTGCTAGTAATGGGGATTGTGCCTGTCGAATGGGTTAAACCGACCTCACAGCTTTTCATTCGCTATATGATCTTACTGTTTGTTCCTATCAGCGTTGGATTAATGGATCACTTCGACATGCTCGCGCAGAACGCTCTTCCTATTTTAGCAAGCGCCGTAGGTGGGACTGCGATCGTATTGGTGTTATTGGGGTTGGCGCTAGAATACCTTCTAAAAGGAGAAAAATAGTATGTGGCTTGTTATCACCATCGCTGTTTTCTTTTTTGCTCGGGCAGTCAGTCAGAAACTGAAAAATCCGATAATGAACCCTCTGGTGATCAGCGTCACTATCATCATTTGCGCGCTATTGTTACTCGATATTGATTTTCCTACCTATTACGCAGAAGCAGACTCATTGAGCTATTTGTTGCAACCTGCCGTTGTGGCTTTAGCGTACCCTTTATACTCGCAGTTGCCCGAAATCCGGACCCGCTGGAAGATCATCCTGTTGGCTTGTAGCGTTGGCAGTATTATGTCTATGCTGACGTCATCACTCATCGCTATTTACCTAAACACAGACTTAACTCTGATAGCCAGCTTACTTGGTAAGTCGGTTACTACTCCTATAGCGATGGAAGTTTCCAGTAACTTGGGTGGTGAGCCGGCAATTGCCGCAATATTTGTTCTTATTGTTGGATTATTTGGGGCAGTATTTGCTTATCCTATCTACAATTTAGTGGGTATTACACATCCAATCGCCAAAGGGTTAACCATGGGTACGGTTTCTCATGCACTGGGTACATCCACTTGTATTGAAAAAGACCCTAGAGATGCGGCGTTCAGTAGCTTGGCACTGGTGCTATGCGGTGTCATCACCTCTATCTTGGCTCCGGCATTTTTCTCATTGGTCGTTTGGCTAAGCCACTGAGTGACTTCTGTACGCTTCAAACAAGGTTGACGTAGATCTCATATTTTTTAGATGTAATCAATTACATGTGTGACCCCTCTCAATTCATGCAACGAACATTGTCGTTACATTTACAACTGCGACAGGTGTCACTGTTAATGTTTCTGTTTGACCTAGAATGATGTTCATAACATAAAAGGATCACGTATGAACGAGCGTATTGAACAAGTACTCATCAAGATGCCAGACAGCATTGCTAGCACTCTTAAAGCCATTCTCAATGAAGAACATTATGACGCGACAATTTCTAAGTCACAGTTTCAGTCTTTGTTAGATGCTTCAGGCCTAACCGATCAAGAGTTGCGACTCGCCCTACTTCCATTAGCGGCGACTTATGCCCATGTTCCTCTATCTGAATTTTATGTTGGCGCTATTGCTCGTGGGCTTTCTGGTCGTTTGTATTTTGGCGCTAACGTCGAGATGTCTGGTGTTCAACTTGGTCAAACTGTACATGCAGAACAAGCCGCAATTAGCCATGCTTGGATGAAAGGTGAAGAAGGGCTTATTGATGTTACTGTTAACTTTAGTCCGTGTGGCCACTGTCGACAATTCATGAATGAACTGACAACCGCAAAAGACCTCATGATTCAATTGCCTGAGCGAGAAGCACTGTCTTTACATACCTACTTGCCAGACTCATTCGGTCCAGCAGATCTTGGTGTTACCGAAGGCCTTATGACAAAAGTTGATAAAGGCGTTACGAGCGACAGCAGCGACGAACTCATACAGCAAGCCGTTCACGCTCTAAATATGAGTCATTCACCTTATACGAAGAACCATAGTGGTGTTGCCATTCGTACCACTGACGGCGTGATTGTTAGAGGTAGTTATGCTGAAAACGCGGCGTTCAACCCTAGTTTGCCACCTCTGCAAGTAGCACTGGTTCAAGTGCTATTAACCGGTAAAACATTTGCCGATATTGAATCTGTCGCGTTGGTAGAAATGCTTGAAAGCTCAATGAGTCATTTAATTGATACTCAGGGGACAATGGAAGCGATCAGTCCCGATGTGCCAGTAGAATACATCGCCTACTAATACCCTATTTCAATAAAAAACACCGACAACTAAGGGCCCTTTTTAGGGCCTTTAATGTAAAAAATGACCTAGCGCCTAATCAATCTCCTTTCCAAACAACCCCACTTGTTGCTGAATTGTTCAAAAGCTAAACAACCAGAAATTTGATTACAATTATTTTGTATCTATCTTATGGCAAACGATTGCGTATTGATCATTTTTCAGTATGATCCGCAGCAACTCACAAAATGAATAGGGTTCAACATGTCTGTTTCTCCAAAAAGTATTGGTACGGCTTTAGCTAAAGATGCTACTCGAGTTTTGTTACTGGGTTCTGGTGAGCTTGGTAAAGAAGTGGCTATCGAATGCCAACGTTTAGGCCTTGAAGTCATCGCCGCTGACCGTTACGAAAACGCACCAGCAATGCAAGTTGCTCATCGTTCGTATGTGCTTGATATGCTGGATGGCGAAGCCCTAACAACCCTCATTGAAAAAGAACAACCAGACTACGTTGTGCCTGAAATTGAAGCCATTGCGACAGACACGCTTGTTGCACTTGAAGCAAAAGGCCTGAATGTTGTGCCAACCGCCCACGCAACGAAGCTAACGATGAATCGCGAAGGCATCCGCCGCTTAGCAGCAGAGGAACTCGAGATCCCGACATCTCGCTACCGATTCGCCGACAGCCTGGAAGACTTTAAACAAGCGATTGAGTTTGTTGGCATCCCTTGCGTTGTAAAACCTGTAATGAGTTCATCAGGTAAAGGGCAAAGCGTCATTAAACACGCTGATGATATTCAACAAGCATGGGACTATGCTCAAGACGGTGGCCGAGCTGGGGCTGGTCGCGTTATTGTTGAGGGCTTCATCGACTTCGATTACGAAATTACTCTATTGACGGTACGTGCTGTTGACGGTGTTCACTTCTGTGCACCAATCGGTCACCGCCAAGAAGACGGTGATTATCGTGAGTCATGGCAGCCACAGGTAATGAGCCATACGGCCCTTGAAAATGCCCAACGAGCGGCAGAAAAGGTCGTTAATGCTTTAGGTGGCTATGGCATATTTGGCGTTGAGTTGTTCATTAAGGGCAACGACGTGATCTTTAACGAAGTGTCTCCTCGCCCACACGATACAGGCATGGTCACACTTATATCTCAAGAAATGTCAGAATTCGCACTGCACGTGAGAGCATTTACAGGCATGCCAATTAACAGTATTACTCAATACGGGCCTAGCGCATCTGCCGTAATTCTTGGTCAAGGCACGTCGACGAATATTCGTTTTGACGGTGTTAGAGACGCACTTAGCGCACCGCAAACCCAAGTTCGCTTGTTTGGCAAACCTGAAATCGACGGACGCCGCCGCTTAGGAGTCACACTGACTCGCCGTGACTCAATTGAAACAGCCGTTGAAGATGCTGTCGAAAATGCTGCGAAAGTCACTGTGCGTTACTAAACACTAACTTAAACAAAAAGAGCCAACGACTCAATCGTTGGCTCTTCGTTTTTATTCTCTTTCCATATTCTTGAACGCCTAACGCCCGTGGCCTGTTGCCTGTTGCCTGTTGCCTTAAATCTCATCCCTATCTTCAATCAACCACACTTCTTCTGCAAAACGAGACAGCCCTTTTTTGATTCTTGGATGCGTTTCATCGGCATCGTCACGATACAGTTTAGTGAGCTTCATGCCAGAAAACAGCTCGCGAACTTCTTGCTCAGGAACACTAAATGGGGGGCCGGACATCTCTTCTTGTGGGTAATCCAGCGTCACCAGCAACATTCTGCCGTTCGTTTTGAGTAAACCACGAATACGTTCAGCATAGATAGGTCGAATTCCTGCTGGAAGAGCTATTAGTGCCGCTCGGTCATAAACAAGTTCTACCGGTTGTAATGGCGCGCTGAAGAAGTCGCCAACATAGAGTGATAGCTCATCGAATTGATAGAGAGTATGGTGATTATCTAGCGGGGTAACCAGCGGTGTATAAAGATGCTCTGAAAAAAAGGAACGAACAGCAATATCACTCAGTTCCACACCATGAACTTCATCATGCTTTTGGGCAAGCCATACTAAATCTTCAGATTTGCCACAAAGCGGCACCAGTACATTCTTTTCACGGCTTGGCGACAGTTGAGGCCAGTATTTGATGAGCAGAGGGTTTACATCATCTAGATGAAAACCTATTTGATTGGACGCCCATTTGTTATGCCACAGCTCTTGATCTTGCATTTGCTTTACTCATCTACAAATTATGTAACGAGAATACCGAATGTACGTTAGTTAATAAAGTAAAACACCATCATGCACTCGTGCTTACTAGGTAAGTGGTTTGTAAATTGAATGTCAATTCATACGCTTGTAATGAACCAGCGCTATTACTGTGTGGTCTTAATCACGTTATTAGGGTTGTATTTAGGTACGCTGTCCCCATATAGTAAGTACGTCAGTGAAAAACTGGCCGCACGCTGTTTGAGAGACAAAGTAACCTTATTAGTACACCCTATTTGACTGGGTCCTTAAGGAGTGTGAATGAACCTATTTTTAAGAACGACTGCACTAATGCTGCTGCTTTTAAGCCGTGCACCATTAGCTGCTATGCCGTTGAATGCTGTCAACCTAACAGACGGTCGTACCTCTAACACCTCGCAAAATCAAATCAGCTCTCGCTCATTCAAATACAGCTTGAGTGGCCTCTATGCCATTGAATCATTCAATAGCGATCCTATTCAGCCGTATACCGACTTCGACGTGCTTTACTCAAAAGCACACCAAGCACAATTCGAATTAGAGTCTTTGTGCAAAAGTACGGCGATGTTGAGTGGCACTCAAGCATTTTTCTCAGGCATAAAATCAGCAGACAGAGCCAAGCAAAAAATTGAACTCGAACTTAATGGCAACACCAATAAGATCACCGACCTGGCTCGTGCAACAATCATTGCCGATGACGTTGAGGGGTTAATGGCGGCGTACGAGACCCTAACGCGTGAAGCGACGGTTGTTAAAGCAAAAAATAGATTTAAAACGCCGAATAAATCAGGGTATCGTGATTTGAATGTCGTCGTTGAACTACCAAAAACTAAACTGATGGTTGAAGTTCAATTGCATTTAAGAGCCATTGCTGATGTGAAAAGCGGCCCAGAACATGACATTTACAAAGTGATTCAAGGGATAGAAAGAACGGCTGTTGCTCAAGACCGCTCTCTTAATGAGTTTGAAACGGGTAAAATTGCCCAACTAAGAAACCAAGCATTCGACCTATATCATCAAGCTTGGCAACCTTATATTTCCCCACAGGCGACAGCTGCTTAACAGAGTCGGCCTTGATGTTTATTCAAGGCCGACAATACTTGTGCTTAGCTAGTTATCAGCCTTTAGCCTTTCACTAAAGAATACAAAAAGACCACGCATATTGGCGTGGTCTTTGTTTTCACTATTAGGGCTACTTCTCGACTTCGATACTCTCGACGCGAGCTTTTAACTTCTGCCCAGGACGGAATGTAACGACTCGTCGTGCGGTGATTGGAATGTCTTCACCGGTTTTCGGATTACGGCCTGGTCTTTCATTCTTGTCGCGAAGGTCAAAATTACCAAATCCTGATAATTTCACCTGCTCGCCGTTTTCGAGTGCCTTTCGAACTTCTTCGAAAAAGACTTCAACCGTGTCCTTGGCATCCCGTTTACTATATCCGAGCTTTTCAAACAGGTTCTCAGCCAGATCGGCCTTGGTGAGCGCCATAAAACTTTCCTCAAAGCTGTGTTAAACTTAGCTACCAATCAGTAGCGCCAAAGCAATATGAAGAGTCAAACAACTTAAAATTGACTTCATGTTGAAAAGTGTAAGCCAACCTCATGATTTTGGCTAATTTTTTTCTAAATTTCTTGATCGGCTCCACTCAACTTTGGTGATAGTTCAATCAATAAAAACACAGATAATCAACGGAATTTGCTGGCATCAAGACATGCTATAGAATTTAACCCTAAAAACAAACCACATACCAGTCGATTACCCCAAAGCAACGTAATTGAAAAATAATTCTCTTTTTGTCATATTTTTCATGATGTTGAGGGAAACAAACCGAATTTTCGTCTAAAACAGCGAGTTCACTTCCATTTTATGCATATCGTTAATAATCATATACTTCGCGCAAATTGATAGAACTATAGATTAGATAATTAGTTCTTCCATAAATACTCGTCCCAGCTATATATTTTAGCGTTCAACTAGAAGCTCCACTTGATTTGACCAAACACCAAGGTACTCGCGCTTTCGCTAAACAAGCTTTCCGGGGCACCATCAAATCGTTGTGCAACCGCCAACAACTGAACATTATTCGACAGAGAATAACTGCTATTTACACTGAGATACACAGAGCCATCTTGATAGTAAATCGATGAGAATGTAATTCGACTTAAAGGGGAAATATCAAAGCCAAGATCCGCATACATGGTGTGTTTGGTGAAACTTAAGGTTCGTGCGGTAAGTGGTAGGTTTAAGTACTTAATTGCGCTGTCTGTGGTTTGCGGGTTGGATATGTACAACATCGCCATTCTGCCTATCCAGTTTCGAGCGCCGCCAAAGCTATAGTCGGCTTCTAAACTCGCAATGGTGCTTTGCTCAAGCGGCATCGATTGCCATTCATCTTGAGTCGGATTAAACCAACTTAGCTCGCCTCTCACTCCCGCCCCCGAAACATCACCAGCAAAACCAGCCCCTAGAACGTGGTCTAAGCCTGACTTCCCAACCATAGCTTGGTAGTCCCAACCATCGTGGTTAAATAGATACCGAGCAGCATAGCTGTCTAGTGCTTGATCTTCACTCGGGCTGTAAACGAGGTCAACAGAGCTAGCAAAGCCCAGTTTTCTGCTTACTGCAATGGCATCGCTGCCGCTGCGCTCTTCATAATCAAAGTCGTATATTGAATATGAGTTAAAAATGTCGTTCGGATTCCAAATAGTCGTCATAGCCCAGTTAATTCGAAAGCGTCCCACGCGGTTTTGCCAGTCCTCGTTTTGCCACTGAATATAGGCTCTGTCGAACTGCGAGGTACCAATAACACCATCGTTATCATGCCAATTACTGGTTAAATCTAGATAGCCAGGATCGTGACCGATAAGTTCACCATAACCAGGCATACTAGGCGTATCTCCCCATAGCACTCTGTTTCTCATGCCTAGGTTGACCCTTAAATCGGAGTGAAAACGATACTCGTAGTTAAATCTCTGGTGAACTAGGTGATCCAACGAGTTGCTCGAGTTGTCAGGCATCGTCGAAGTCGCCATGTATTTAACATAGCCATTTAGGTCCCAGTTTTTTTCAGGAACTAACCCCGGGATTTGCGCAAGCGCTACGTTCACAACGAGTGTAGTGCTGATAACAGACCAAATAAAGCATGCTGTAGTCCATTTTACGCGCACTTTTATTCGCCCTTTCATTCAACTTCCAAACGGCTAGATTCACCTTGTAGTTTATCTTCTTTGAGTTGGCCATCTTCAAAAACAATGACTCGTTTTGCTCTTTTGATGACTCGTGGATCGTGAGTAGAAAAGATAAACGTTGTGCCCTCCTGCTCATTCAGCCGTTGCATAATATCCAGCAGCTCTGAGGTACTTTTAGCATCTAAGTTCGCCGTTGGTTCATCAGCCATCACAAAGCGAGGTTTTGGTGCCAATGCTCTTGCCACCGCGACACGTTGTTGCTGCCCACCAGACAGCTTTGAAGGTACTTTGTTTTGCTGATCGCCTAAGCCAACTTGCTCTAATAAACTGCTCGCTCGCTCACGACATTGCGCTTCACTGTGGCCCTGAAGCTGCATGACAAACTCGACGTTTTCCAGAGCAGTTAATACAGGTAGTAGGCTGTAATCTTGAAAGATAAAGCCGATATGGTCTCGTCTGTAGCCTATCAACTCCTTTTCTGACAATTGGCAAATATCACAATCGTCAATGAACACTTTCCCAGAAGTGGGTTTATCTATGCCACCAAGCATATTCAGTAGCGTGGTTTTCCCCGAGCCCGATGGCCCCATCACTGCAACAAACTCGCCCTGCTCTATGCTTAAATCAAGATCTTGAACGGCATGCACAGGAAACTCAGTATCTTGATTGTATGTTTTTCGTAGTGCTTTGATTCGAATTGTCATGATCAATGTTTCTCCGACATGGCTTGCGCAGGGTGTTGTTTCAATATTTGACGAGCTGGATATAAAGCGGCAACTAAACTCGCCAACACCACGGTGACAAATATCATTTGATAGTCAGACGCAGCAACATAAGGGTATAACATAGTATCCATGCCATAATTCCCTAGCGCTTCTGCCATCATGGTCAAATTGATGCCACTGTGACCGAGTATTGTCATGAGTACAAAACTACTGACAACTCCAAGAGCCGCCCCTGTCACTCCTAAAAAAGCAGACTCAAGCATGATTAAACTAAAGATTTTGTGTTTCTGCATCCCTACAGCCATCAATACGCCAAACTCTTGGGTACGCTCAAACACCGACATCAACAAGATATTGATAATGCCAAACCCCATTGCAATCACAAAAATCGCTAACATCACCTGATTACTGGTTTTCATTGAACCTTGCATACTGGCAAGTAAGGGCTGAACTTGTTGCCAATTTCTTACACTGATGGTTGATGATGTGTGCTTATTAAAACTTGCACCAATATGGGTTTGTAGCTTCTGTTGAAAGGCTTTAACGCCCTCAACTGATTGGTTATTAACTAATACCGCAATTTCATGAACCCCAGAAATGCCTGCTAACTTACTTAAGTCACCTTTTCTAACGTAAACATTGCCGTCGTCGAAGGTGGTTGACGGTGTTTTGAAGATACCTCGAACACGAAATGCAGCACCCGATACGTCATTATTGGTATCAGAAAAAGTTAGCACGACTTTAGAACCGATACGCAGCCGCAATCGTTCTGCTATTTTTTGCGAAACAAGAACTGGGTTGCGCCCTTCAACTGAAAGCCACTCACCCTCGACTATGTGCGCCGACAACGGTGTGATTTTTTGCTCTTGAACCAAATCAACGCCATTAATACGCACTCCTCTGGTACTTCGCGCTGAGGCGACCATCCCATTGGCCAGCATTCTGCCTGAATAAGCCTCTACATCAGCGGAATGTTCAAGGTAGTCCAGTAACGCATCAGAATTCGGGATTACGGTATTGATTTCTGGACTATCAACGTAAGTTTGCTGATGCACTTGAACGTGGCTCGTTTGCCATGAGATCGCATTTTTTAACATGCTATCAATCAATCCCGTCATGAAACCCATCATGAGCGATACGCCAAGCAAGCCAAACACCATCGCGCCGAGCATGATGCTCGTTCGCATTTTATTACGCCATAAGTTACGCCACGCAAGCTTAATGAGCATGAGCGCCTCCTTTTAAAGCACTGACCAATTCAAGTTGATAAATCCGCTTCATTGGATAAATTAAGCAAAGCAACATCAGGGTTAATACAATCAGGATTTGGTCAATAAACAACGACATCTTAATCGCAATTGGAATGACAGGTTCTAACCCACTTTGAATCATCAATTTCGCAGTTTCCCCCGTTAACTCAATCGGGTTATAAAACAGATAAGCTAATATCGGCGCCGACACCACCAAGCCAATAACCACACCGAACAATGCCATCATTGCAGACTCAAGCCCTATCAATGCAATCAATTTTGACCGCACTAAGCCTGTCGCCAGCATGACACCAAATTCCCTTTGGCGCTCTAACGTCATCATCATAATAGTGGCAAATAGGCCAAAGCCAACCACACCGTACAAGACGTACATTAGAAAGATGCCTCCCGCTTTATCCATTTGAATATTTTGCGCAGTTTCTGGCGATAGATCCGTCCAGTCTCGAACGTTTACCTTGTCTTTATATATCGACTCTAATTGACCCGTTGCTATCGGGACCTCTTCTAAAGCGTGGGTATGGAGAACCCAGTTAGTCACCTGTCCCTCTGTGCTGTACATCAGCTTTGCTTGTTCAAGAGGCATATAGACCAATTGACTTTCTAATTGAGGTGTCGGAAACGAAACAAGCCCTTTAACGGTGTATAAGCCCGCAGCTGTTTGGCCTCGGTAACCTTGCCCATACAGCACAAACTCATCGCCTACTGTTACGTTCATAACGCGAGCCAAACTTTCCCCAAGTAACACGGCTTTATCGGAAGCGGCAAAATAACTTCCCTTAACGATTTTATCGGATAAGTTGGAATAGGCGTCTTCTAATGGTGGGTCAATTCCGATGACCATGACGCCTTTAGACTGGTCTGTCGCCGCGGCCAACGCAAAAGATTCGATCCTGGGCATTACAAACGCCATAGAAGGCAATGCTTTGGCTGGCTGAATGAAGTCTTCACTACCCGGTAGCAAGTCATCAATGCTGCTACTTTCCACATAGTCCGGATGCTGAAGCTGGATAAGCCCAGTGTAAAAGCGGGCGCTGTTCTCTATAGAATTTGCGTAAGTACCCTCTTGCATTGACCGCATAACCAACGACAACACCAATGCTAACGCAAGTGCTGAAGCCGTCAATACGGTACGCCGCTTCTGTCTCCATAGGTTTCGCCAAGCCAGTTTCACTAACATACATAGCCCTTGATAGTCTTAGTCGCGCAGTGCTTTCATTTGAGATTGTGAGAAAAACTCATCACCTATTTCAAATTCAAATTGAGCTTCATGGGTGATCATTTCAGTTTTTTGATCCGGTTTGTCTGCCGGAATCATCTCCATCCTTGTTGCCAACATTCGGCCACCCATTTCTTTGATTTCAAAAGTGCTCATCGTATTGACCAACTCGTCGAACTCATCATAAAACTCGACTTTACGTTGTAAATAGGTGTCAGTAGAGACCCATAATTTGACCTTGTTCCATACCACAGGTGCATCTGGCTTCGCGTACGCGTTAATTACCCATGTGTTCTCACTATCAAATTTCTCCTCTCCCGCCATTTTGTGGTCATAGTCGACAACAATGGAAGACTGATTAATAAGATCGTCATTAGTAAAATCTGAACCCATCCAAGACTGGCCCAGCATAGACGGTGCTATTTTGATGACCCGCTCAATACCCGGTATCCAGTTCCACATTTCTTTTTGTCGCTTAAGAGACGATGCACCTTTATCTTTTGCGGGTGCTGTAACCAAGACTAACGACAGGTCTTGCCCCTTAGTCCAAGACTTCATGCTCATGCTGCGAGTCCAGTCTGGGCGAATGATATTCATTGTGGAAACGGTGTAGCTCGATGAGCCTCGCATTTGCTGATCAGAGCGTTGCACGATCTCCTTAGCGGACTGTGTTGTTGCAGAAAGTGTTTTTTCAGAATGAGTTGAAGATTCAGCTAATACAAAAGAAGACAAACACAGAGTAGTGATGCTTAGAGTAAATAAACGTAACGCGAGGTGCTTCATAACAAAATCCTATTAGAGATTGACGAAGTTATATTGGCACAATTTGGCAGACTTAGCATCCGCAGTGAATCAAAGAAACACGTTTAAAAACATGTAAGTTAATCTATCAAGGAATAAAAAGGCCCCCAACCAAATGGAAGCCTAAAATGTACGATTTTGTATCGTTTTAAATTTTAGCAAGTTGCAACAGTGCTGCATTACTGAGAAGCAAATTTAACTCTGGAGGGCACTTGGAACGCTCCGGAACAAACACACACACATCTTCATTATTACGTGAAGCTTCTTCTAATAACTTAGAAAGATGGGAAATAGAGTCATAAGGTTGCCTTGCAGCATCTCGACGGCATAAGTCAACGAATTCAAACGGGCATGAGCTCGGGTACAAAACCATCTGAGTCTGTTGCATCAAACGTAGGCTTTTAATAGAGAGCAGCTCTACATCTTGCCCAAATTCATGCCAAGTAACACGCTTCGTAGGCTCGTAAGCCTGGTTAATCAACGTTTGATACACATCTTCTAGCGCTTCTCTGCTACTCGCGCTATCAACCAACGGATGTGCGAAAAAGGTTTCCCAGAAACGTCTTCTGCTGTCTACGCTATCTAAATTCTTTTTAATGCTGTTGCGTTTTGACGCCGCGAACTCAGCTTGTAATGTCAAATTCTGGGCCAATACCGATTCAATTTTTTCGCGAATATTTCGAATGAGAACAGGGGATGCTCCGCCGCTTGAAATCGCGACTTGAATACGACCGCGCTCTATCATCGATGGGGTAATAAAATCACAAAATGGCAAGTCATCTACCACATTGACCATGATTTTTTGGTCTTTAGCATCTTGATAAACTTGATGATTTAAATCTGGATTATCGGTTGTCGCCCAAGCTTGTACATACCCTTTCATCATATCCGAATGATAAAAAGATTTTTCCCAGACACATTGCTCTTGATCGACTAAGTTCATCAAAAAGGAGTCAATTTTCGGAGACACAATCGTCACTCTTGCACCCGCTCTCACAAGAGCATCGACTTTACGAGAAGCGACCTCTCCTCCTCCAACAACCAATACGGGCTTGTGATTTAAGTCAAAAAACAGTGGAAAATATCGCATCCTTTACCTTTCTACTCATTTATATATGCCTATAAAGTCTAACAAAAATGGGGCATTGACGATATGCCCCACCCAACACGGACATCATTTAGCTTCGAAATTTCAACTCTATAAAGACATATCAACTACATATATGCAAGAAAATGAGATTAAAACCCAATAAATGTATCAATATTGTAACAATACCTCTGATGCACAACGTTGGAGCGCGGTTGCACTATTTACAAACTAGTTACATTTGTTCATTCTAATTACGTCAAGTTTTGTGACGGTTCTCAAAAATTCTTTTAAATTAACTATTTGAGAAACCACAATTCTTTTCCTACGCTTATAACTAGTTGATTTATTGTTAGGTCGTTCGAAACAATCTGTCAGCACAAAATGCTAGTTTTTTTAACGTGAACCGAATTGGTTCGGTTTTACATGGATGATACAGGAAGGATTCATATGGCGAACAAACTCACTATTCTTGCTTCAGTAGTAGCAGCATCAACTGTCATGATGGCAACATCAGCACAAGCTGCAGAAAGCACATTAGCGAAAGTGAAAGCAAAAGGCTCACTACAATGTGGTGTTAGTACTGGCTTGCCTGGTTTCTCTAACCCGAACTCTAAGGGTGAGTGGGAAGGAATCGACGTAGAGTACTGTCAAGCTGTTGCTGCTGCGGTATTAGGCGACAAAACAAAAGTTAAATACGTACCCCTAACTGCGAAAGAGCGTTTTACTGCACTTCAATCAGGTGAGATTGATGTTCTTTCACGTAACACAACGTGGACACTGCACCGTGATACAGCGCTAGGTTTGAACTTTGTAGGGGTTAACTACTACGATGGTCAAGGTTTCATGGTTAAGAAAGACCTTGGACTAACAAGTGCTAAAGAACTTGATGGCGCATCTGTCTGTGTTCAGTCGGGTACAACAACAGAGCTAAACCTTGCGGATTACTTCCGTAACGAAGGCATGTCTTACAAGCCTGTAGTATTTGATACTGCCGCTCAAACATCTAAAGGGTTCGATTCAGGCCGTTGTGACGTTCTCACAACAGACCAATCTGGTCTATACGCACTTCGTCTTAACCTAGCGGATCCTGCATCTGCAGTTGTATTGCCAGAAATCATTTCTAAAGAGCCTCTAGGCCCTGTTGTTCGTCAAGGCGATGATGCATGGTTCAACATTGCTAAGTGGACACTAAATGCAATGATCAATGCTGAAGAGTACGGTATTTCATCTAAGAACGCAGACCAAATGCTTAAATCTACCGATCCAAATATCAAGCGTATCCTTGGTGTTGATGGTCCAAAAGGTAAAGGCCTAGGTTTGAGTGATGACTGGAGCTACCAAGTTATTAAGCAAGTCGGTAACTATGGTGAAAGTTTCGAACGCACAGTTGGTACAGGTTCTCCTCTGCAAATTTCACGTGGCGTGAACGCGTTATGGAATGCAGGCGGCTTCATGTACGCTCCACCACTTCGCTAATTCCACTACTACAATAAATCAGAAAGGGCGGTATTTCCGCCCTTCTTTAAATGGATTTGAGGTTATTGTTGTATGAAACCTACGAATAATTTAGCCGAAGGCAATACTAAGCCATCTCAAAAAGCTAACCTTTTATACAATCCTACTTTTCGCTCTGTTGTTTTTCAGTTAATTGCGGTTTTCGCTCTCGGTAGTTTTATTTATACCATTGTGAGCAACGCATTAAACAATCTTGATGCCCGCGGCATCGCGACTGGTTTTGACTTTCTAACACAAGAAGCAGGCTTTGGGATTGGCCAAACACTCATCGAATATGACGAAACGTATTCTTATGGAAGAACGTTCGTTATTGGTCTTTTAAATACAGCTCTGGTTGCTGTACTTGGTATTATCTTTGCGACTTTGCTTGGATTTACCATGGGTATCGCAAGATTGTCATCTAACTGGCTTGTTAGCCGATTAGCAGCAGTCTATATCGAAGTTTTCCGAAACATTCCCCTTTTACTACAAATTTTCTTTTGGTATTTTGCCGTACTGCAAGCCTTGCCGTCTCCTCGACAAAGTATGAGTTTAGGTGAAGCTATATTCCTCAACGTACGAGGTTTATACCTACCAAGCCCAGTGTTTGAAGCAGGAAGTAGCATTGTGCTCGGTGTTTTTGTTATTGCCATCGCAGCCTCTATCGTTATTTCGGTTTGGGCAAAGAACAAGCAAAAACTAACCGGACAGCAAACTCCCGTCGCTCTTATTGCTACAGGCTTATGTGTTGTTTTACCTGTTGTCACGTACTTCCTCGTTGGAATGCCCATCACAGCAGAATATCCAGTACTCAAAGGCTTTAACTTCCGTGGCGGTATTACGATACTTCCTGAGTTAGCCGCACTACTTATGGCACTGAGCGTTTATACGGCTTCATTCATCGCTGAAATTGTTCGTTCTGGTATTAATGCTGTCAGTCACGGACAAACCGAAGCGGCAATGGCGCTTGGCTTGCCTCGTTCACGCACACTTAAGTTTGTTGTTATTCCGCAAGCTTTGCGAATCATTATTCCACCACTCACAAGCCAATATCTGAACTTGACCAAAAACTCATCCCTTGCGATGGCGATCGGTTACCCAGATTTGGTTTCAGTGTTTGCAGGTACAACGCTCAATCAGACAGGTCAAGCGATTGAAATTATCGCGATGACGATGGGGGTTTACTTAACTCTAAGTTTGGTTACTTCTGCCTTGATGAACATCTATAACCGTAAAGTCGCGTTGGTGGAGAGATAATATGAGTACTCATCAATTTCAACCTGACCTTCCGCCTCCATCGAATACTGTTGGTATCGGTAGCTGGTTAAAGAAAAACCTATTCAATAGCGTTGGTAATTCAATATTAACTGTCATTCTTGGTTACCTGTCTATCACGCTGTTTTGGAACACATTAGATTGGGCCGTGCTTTCGGCAGACTGGTTTGGCACAACACGTGACGACTGTACTCGTGATGGCGCTTGTTGGGTATTCATTAGCGTCCGCTGGCAACAGTATATGTATGGGTTTTACCCAACAGAAGAACTATGGCGCGCTCGCTTATTCTTCGGCACGTTAGCGGTTTTCGTCGCATTACTGGCTTACGAAAAAACCCCGAAACGTACGTGGATTTGGCTATTTTTCGTCAATATTTACCCATTCTTGGCAGCAGGCCTGTTATATGGTGGCGTATTTGGCTTAGAAGTGGTTGATACCCATCTATGGGGTGGCCTGTTAGTTACGCTAATCATCGCGTTAGTGGGCATTGTGGTTTCACTACCAATCGGTGTCGCTCTAGCATTAGGTCGTCGATCTGAGATGCCAATTATTCGGAGCTTATGTACTGTCTACATTGAAGCATGGCGTGGTGTTCCATTAATCACCGTTCTGTTTATGGCTTCAGTAATGCTGCCGCTATTTATGTCTGAAGGCTCTGAAACAGATAAGCTCATCCGTGCTCTGATCGGTGTGGTTATGTTCAGTGCAGCCTACATGGCAGAAGTGGTACGTGGTGGGCTTCAAGCTATCCCTAAGGGTCAATACGAAGCAGCCGACGCATTAGGGCTATCCTACTGGAAAAAAACTGGGTTAATTATTTTACCTCAGGCATTAAAAATCACCATTCCATCAATTGTTAACACGTTTATCGGTCTATTTAAAGACACCAGTTTGGTGCTTATCATCGGTATGTTTGATGTACTTGGTATTGGTCAGGCAGCAAACACCGACCCAGAGTGGTTAGGTTTTGCGACTGAGAGTTATGTATTTGTTGCGTTAGTGTTCTGGGTATTTTGTTTCAGCATGTCGAGATACTCGATATGGCTTGAAAACAAACTTCATACCGGTCACAAACGATAGAATTAAGCGCAGGGACGTATTATGACGCAAGAAAATGAACTAATGATCCAATTAAAGGACATGAACAAGTGGTACGGCGATTTCCACGTACTAAAGAACATCAATCTAGAGGTACGTAAAGGCGAGAAGATCGTTATTTGTGGCCCTTCAGGCTCTGGTAAATCCACCATGATTCGATGCATTAACCGGCTCGAAGAGCACCAAAAAGGTCAGATCCTCGTGTCAGGAACTGAACTAACAGAAGACATCAAAAACATCGAAGCGGTTCGTAAAGAAGTAGGCATGTGTTTTCAGCACTTCAACCTATTCCCTCACCTTACCGTGTTAGAAAACTGCACGTTAGCACCAATTTGGGTAAAGAAAATGCCTAAAGAAGAAGCTGAAGCCGTCGCAATGAAATATTTGGAAAGGGTTAAGATCCCAGATCAAGCAGAGAAATACCCAGGGCAGCTGTCTGGTGGCCAACAGCAACGTGTAGCAATTGCTCGTTCACTCTGTATGAATCCGCAAGTAATGTTGTTTGATGAACCAACTTCCGCCCTCGACCCAGAAATGGTTCGAGAAGTACTTGACGTAATGGTTGAGTTAGCAGGGGAAGGCATGACCATGTTATGTGTAACGCACGAAATGGGTTTTGCAAAAGAAGTGGCTGACAGAGTTATCTTTATGGATGCTGGCGAGATCATTGAAGAAAACAACCCAGTCGACTTCTTTGAGAACCCACAGTCTGATCGAACCCAAAACTTCTTGAGCCAGATATTGCATCATTAAACTTTCCAAGAGATGATACTACACTTAAACAAGGCGACTGAAATGGTCGCCTTATCTTTGGCAGCTATGATCACTACAACTCGGTAACAATGTGTTACAAAGTCGTTGATACATATCTCGTTATTTTTCGTACTATTTTTACCTCTATGGTTGGCTCTAGCGCTTGTATTATTGAACTTTAGCCCCCATAAATGTCTTATAGATAACAACGTCACCTTACGAGGAACATTATGAACGGTCCAATCGTATCGAACTCTCGCCAACAAGAGAGTCTGATTCAAACAAACAAAGTACTGCGTAGTACTTACTTCTTGCTGTCTATGACTCTGCTTTGGTCAGCGGTTGTGGCTGGCGTGTCTATGGCAATGAACATGCCTCACCCAGGTATGATCATTACACTAGTTGGCTTCTACGGCCTTCTTTTCCTAACCGAAAAGAATCGCAATAACTCGATGGGCTTGGTGTTTACTTTCCTATTCACAGGCTTCATGGGCTACACCATTGGTCCTATCCTAAACATGTACCTTGGTGCAGGTATGGGCGATGTGATCATTACTGCTCTTGGCGGTACTGCTCTATCATTTATGGCAGCATCGGCATACGCGCTAACAACTAAGCGTGATTTGTCTATGCTTGGTGGCCTAATGCTTTCTTTGTTTGTTGTTTTGGTTGTTGGCATGATCGCTAGCATCTTTATCCAATCGACAATTATGCATTTGGCAATGAGCAGCTTGTTCATTGTATTCTCTACAATGGCAATTTTGATGACGACTCAAGGCATTATTCGCGGTGGTGAAACTAACTACATCTCAGCGACAGTGACTTTGTTTGTATCTATTTACAACATCTTCATCAGCCTGCTAAGCATTCTAGGTATCATGAACAACAACGACTAATCTTTGTTGTTATTTGAACCCCAAAAGCCCGAGCATTGCTCGGGCTTTTCTATTGATGTAAGCTTATGGTATAAAGCTTAAATTTGAGCTAACCTAGCGCCAGATGAACCTGACGAACAAATACCATGCTGAACTATCAAGATAAAGAAATTGCAACAGATGCACAGGGCTACCTTCTAAACTTCAAAGAATGGGAAGAAGGCATGGTCCCTCTTCTTGCAACAGAGGAAGGTATAGAGCTAACGGATGCGCACTGGGAAGTCATTCGATTTGTCCGTGATTTTTACCTAGAGTTTAATACATCGCCAGCAGTTAGAATGTTGGTCAAAGCGATGGAAAAAGCACACGGCCCAGAAAAGGGAAACAGCAAATACTTGTTCAAACTTTTCAGGCAAGGCCCAGCTAAACAAGCCACTAAACTGGCTGGCTTACCAAAACCCGCTAAGTGCTTGTAATGTCGATATCATATCTGTAGGCTTTCACGGCCTACAAAATAACAAACCCTTCAATATTTGCTTCCGAGACCTCTTCAGAAGTGACCGAATCTACTCTGGCTGTTTTTGGCCCTTTTTCTAGCCATGACGCTAACGTGGCCACATTCATAGGTTCACCACAAGCCAGCACTTCCACATCTCCATTATTTAGATTTTTTGCATAGCCGACCAAACCCAGTTTCAATGCATATTGAGCCGTATGGAAACGAAATCCAACACATTGAACTTGACCGTTTACGCTAAACCGCACACATTTTTGAACCATTTTATTACCCTATAAAAATGCACAATGCTATATTAGTTCTATCATGCCAATGTCTAACAACATTTAGAAATAAGAGCCACAATTATGAAAGAAATCCCGTTTCGCTGGATAGATAAGTATCTCATTCACCTAAAAATCCAAGAAAAATTTTACCTGTTATTCATCTTGCCAGCTCTGGCCGTTGTTATCGTGACCGCCATTCTTAACTTTGCTGCTAATGACTTAATTCATGAGCTTGTTATTAAAGATTTGACCGCTGTTCAATCTTTAGCGGATGCCGGCAACTTGACTCAGCAGCAAGTGATGGGTGCCATTGCACAGTCCGACCATATTATTGTTGGCCGTGGACCAGAAGCGATTACCGTTGCAAATGGAACACTTAGCTTAATGCCAAACCCTGATATTAGTTTAGTTTCTTGGCTTTCAGCGACACAACTGAGTATTATCATTGGTGCCCTATTTCTTGTTGCTTTAACCGTTTACTACATCATGACCTTTATTGGCGGCGCGATGTTTTCGACCAACAAAGCACTTGCCACTCTTGCCAATGGCGATCTCAAAGCTCGTTTGAACTATTTCCCTGTTCGTGATGAATTCAGCACCATTGCTATTAATATAGACAAGGTATCTGAACGCGAACAGAAATTGGTCTTAGCGATTCAAGAATCCGTCGCGCTGATGCAACAGATTAGCTCGGAGCTTAATCAATCATCTCAAACCAGCTATAACCTTTCGAGCCAGCAGCAATCCAACTTGGATTCACTCGCCAGTGCTACCGAAGAGATGGCGACAACCATTCGTGAGGTTGCCAACCTTTCTCACGATTCAAGCATGCAAACCGACGAAGCTCGTAATGTCGCGCAAGATGGCTTGGTAAAAGTTGGCGAAACGCTGAGTTCTATTTCTAACTTGAGTAATGAAATACAATCTGCAGCACAAGCCGTAGCAGAATTGGATACTAATGCCGCTCAGATTGACGAAGTGGTTGCCACTATCAACGCAATTTCTGAGCAAACCAACCTGTTGGCACTTAACGCAGCGATTGAAGCGGCTCGTGCCGGTGAGCAAGGCCGCGGCTTCGCTGTTGTAGCTGATGAAGTTCGAACTCTTGCAGGTCGAACCCAACAAGCAACGGTTGAAATTCAATCCATGATTGAAGCTCTGCAGAAAAACAGTGGTGCCCTAACTCGTTTAATGGAAACCACGGTATTGAATGCCAACCAAGGCCAAAGCTTAATGGGTGAAGTAGACAAACAGATCACCGATATTTCTGATAAGAACCAATTCATTTCAGAAAGTAGTACCCAAATTGCAACAGCCGCAGAAGAACAAGGCGTGGTAGCCGACAGCATTGCCTCAAGTGTAGAAACGATTCGAAATCAGTCAAACGAAGTGAATACTCTTATTCAATCTTCAAATGGCAATATCGATAGCCTACGCGTGCAAAGCGACCAAATGGAAAAACTTCTTACTGGGTTAAAGGCGTAGTTTGAAGTGCTAAAGGCTAAGTACTAAAAGCTAAAGGCTAAAGGCTAAAGGCTAAAGGCTAAAGGCTAAAGGCTAAAGGCTAAAGGCTAAAGGCTAAAGGCTAAAGGCTAAAGGCTAAGTAACAAAATATAAGTATCAAGTGGAGTATTGGGTGCGAGAACAAATCGAGCCCATTTCTTCACTTATGCCTTTCCGCCTTAAGCCTTGTGCCTTCTCACCTGCCCCTTCTTTACAACATCTATTGCATTTACCTACTGCTTCACTCAAAATACGCGCCTTAGATCAACCAATCAGGCACTTCAAATGACTCCTACACTAACTCTTGTTAAAGGCCGCGATAAATCGCTACGCCGCAAACACCCTTGGGTTTTCTCTCGCGGTATTGCAAAAATCGAAGGCGAGCCAACACTAGGTCAAACCGTTGATATCCTTGCTCACAATGGCGAATGGCTAGCTAAAGCAGCATATTCCCCAAATTCGCAAATCAGCGCGCGTGTATGGAGCTTCAAAAAATCGGATTCTATCGATCAGGCATTTTTTGTTAAACGAATTCAAGATGCCCTACTTCTTCGCGAAGATATAATTGAACGAGATGGCCTTACTGGCTTTCGCCTGATTGCCGCTGAGTCTGATGGCCTCCCTGGTATTACCATAGACAAGTATCAAGACTTTCTTGTTTGTCAGCTTCTTAGTGCAGGCGCCGAATTACAAAAGCCAGCTTTGGTAGAAGCATTAAAAGAAGTGTTCCCAGAATGCAATATTTACGAGCGCTCTGATGTAGCTGTTCGTAAAAAAGAAGGTTTAGAACAAACTGTTGGTGTGCTTCATGGCGAAACACCACCTAAATCGGTCGTTATCGAAGAGAATGGCGTTAAAATCAGCGTCGATATTGTCGATGGACACAAAACTGGTTTCTACCTAGACCAACGCGATAGCCGCCAACAAGCAATCAAATACGTTAAAGACAAAGAAGTTCTTAACTGCTTTTCTTACACTGGCGGATTTGGCCTGTACGCGCTTAAAGGCGATGCTAAACGCGTTATCAACGTCGATGTATCTAAACCAGCTCTTGATACCGCAAAACACAATGCGGAAATCAACGGTTTTGACATTTCGAAAAAGCGCGCTGTATTCCTAAACGCAGATGTATTTAAACTGCTTCGTGAATACCGCGACCAAGGCACGAAATTTGATGTCGTGATCATGGATCCACCAAAGTTTGTGTCTAGCAAGAACAACTTAACGTCTGGTGCGAATGGCTATAAAGACATCAACATGCTTGCCATGCAGATCTTGAAACCAGGTGGCACATTGCTTACTTACTCTTGCTCAGGCCTTATGGGTAACGACCTATTCCAAAAAATCATTGCCGACGCGGCACTAGATGCAGGCCGCAGCGTTAAATTCATCGAACGTTTTGAACAAGCAGCAGATCACCCAGTTGATACGGCTTATCCTGAAGGGTTTTATTTGAAAGGGTTTGCTTGTAAGGTGTTGTAAAGACAGGCTACAGGCTACAGGCTACAGGCTACAGGCTACAGGCTACAGGCTCAAAAATAGCGCTATTAGGCGCTGTGGGTATAAAAAAACCGAGATTTTTCAATCTCGGTTTTTTGTTGGCTTAGGGAAAACTTAGTCCTCTTTAATCACCAAGATATTACTTAAGTTATTCGTTAGGTCAGCAGCAGATAAACCATCAAACTCTATGGTTACTTGTTGACCTGTTTTCTCAACTATCATCGAAGAGTTATCCGCATCACCATCGACTTTGATATTATCCAATAGCTCAGTCACTTGCTGTTGAGTTGGTGTATCAGTAAACAAGTCTGATAGATCTACTTTGTCTCCTTCAGAAATACTGAAATCAGTAATGCGATCTGTACTTCCATCTAAATCTCCAGCAACCCACTTAAAGATATCTGCATCATCACCGCCAGTTAAGATATCGTTGCCTAACCCACCGGTTAGGATGTCTTCTCCATCGCCACCAAGCAGAATATCATCGAAGCCTGTACCTACTAATGTATCATTAGCAGTAGAGCCAACTTGTGCATGGCTTTGCGCAAGAACAGTCTCTCCGTCCGAATGAATATTTAACGACATTAGACGCTGGCTTTCACTACCTTGCGCATCAACTAAGGTATAGAGCACCTCAAAGCCAACCGCTTTGCCCGTATTCACATCAGTAGCCGTGCTTGAAGGTTCAAATACATAGCTACCATCTTCGCTAATGAATAGTTCACCGTAATCGGTTGTGATTTTAAGATCACCATTAACTTCTGTTGCACTAATGGCAGGTGTTGTCACGCTTCCGTCTTCAGCAATAAACTGAATAACGTCCAGTTTATCCGCATCAATGACAACCTTACTGGTACTATCAGCCCCTAACAAATCCCCCGATTGGCCAATTGTAGGCGCCAGTTGAGGTAACTTAGTTGTAAGCTCGCTATCCGGAATATAGACCACTTTGTTAGAGATATCTTCAAGGTGTTCGATGCTCGTTTCAGAAGTCACCGACTGAACAATACCTACTGCGGTTACATCTTTACCTTTTGTAAAGTTATCCCATGCTTTTTCAGCGTCGCCGTCCCAACCGCCGTTACTTTCACCATCACTAATGAAATAAACTACATCATTGGTGTTTGATGCATCAATACCAGTTGGCAAACTGTCGTAACCATTTATAGTCGCGTACGCCGCCTCTTCGTAATCCGTACCACCTTGCACCTGAAAATATTTGGTTCCGTCGACTTCAACTGAACCATTCTGAGCAGAGGTAAGTATTGCTATCGCCTCATCAACGGTAAACCAACCGATTGGAGACATATTCTCCTCATTACTACTACCTGAGACTCTATTATCGAAATCAATCAGCTGGACATGCACTGCACTAGATCCAGGTTGATCTTTAACATCTGCTAGCATCGCAACCGACGCCTTAAGCATTAGGTTCATTCTGGTCACACCATTGTGTGAATAATCGTCCATACTGCCAGATGAATCCAACACCAATGAAATCAAGGTTGGTGGTGTATCTTCTTGAGCGACAAACACTTCATGCGGTGCTGTAGCAGATGCTTCACTAGACTCAATATCATTGTTACCTGAGTCAATAGCTTCAACCTTAACGTTAATAGAAAGTTGTTCACCTTGAGGGATTCGTACTGACAGGCCATCTATACTAATTTCAGTCTGACCACTAGTTACTGGCACTGACCATGTACCATCGCTATTAAGAGATCCAACGACATCACCACTGCTGTTTACCACTTCAGATCCTGAAGGTAAACCTTCGATGGTCAAAGAGTGGATAATATCACTAGCAATATCACCTACTGATGCATCAATATCTAATGGATATTCGAGGTACGTTTGTTCGTCAAGATTCTCCCATTCACTGCCGTTCCAATGATATAGGCCGTCTGCGAATTGCAAGTATTCGATATCATAAAGATCATCGTCTCCTTCATCAGAACGTCCTGCGTCTTCATGCCCTTCGTCTTCCACAGTAAAGAATTTAGAGTTACCAGATGTTGTTTTCACATCGGAAACGTCATATTCATCAAAATTTCCAGCATATACTGCAGTGTCTTTACCCGAACCACCATAAAGACCGTCGTCCCCACCTTCGCCGATTAAGATATCGTCTCCGCCTCGAGCATAAAGTGAATCTTGCTTATCTTTATCGGGGTTACCTAAAACACCATCACCACCAATTAGAATATCGTTAAAGTCTCCGTGCTGTGCAGTCAGTATTTCATTGTTCCCACCATGGGCGATCATCAAATAATCTGCATCCTTGTTCTCATGCCAAAGTGAATCTTGTCGATGATCACCCTCATTGATTAACTTGCCAGATGTCGAATATTCCTGTCTTGCGCTGGTCAACGAGTCAAAGCGACGGGCACCATTATGTTCTGCCAATTCAGAAGCCTTAACTATCAACGGCTCACCAATCTGAACACTCACGTCAGGTTTTGCATCAGATGTTGTACCATCTACGGTTATTTGAGCCGTATTACTATCAGCACCGTCTGCGTCGACGGCATGATAGTCAATACTTTCACTGATCGTAGATTCGTTAACCTCAACACCTCTAACAGTGAAGTTAGAGTTACTATTAGCAGTGGTCGTAACACGTATTTCGTCGAAACCATCCTCAAACTCAATCGTCTTCGTTGCGAGCGAATTGGATAATGTATCCCCTTTATCAGCATCAACAACAAGTGTTTCAACGTGCTTGCCGTCACGATACAGATAAATGTTGACCTGCGCATTTTGCGTTGCATCTTTATCATAATGACCATGCATACTTGCAAAACTAATATCAGCGCTCGTTACAGTAACCCCGTCTGCAAAATTGATCTGCATGTACTCTTGTGCGGAAGAGCTTATTTCATTATCTACATCACCAACCGAGTTAACACCAAACCCACGGTCTTTGTATTCTGAGTCATAACCAAGGCTTTCTTTCGTTAGTGAGACTACTTTTTCCATGTCTCCACTATAAACTCCTCCAGAAATGCTAACTCCACCTATAACAATCGTCTTAACTGAACTATCTACGCTATTTCCAGCATTGATATAATCAACAGCATCAAAACTAAGCTTATCGTTCGCATCATCAGCGGCACGATATTCAAGTTTAGTATCAGCATCTATTTCAGAGCCTTGAGCAACTTTTTGATTGGTTCCAGCTATGTAGAAATCACCAAACAATGGGTCTTCATCAATGACTATTTTAAGAGTTGTTCCGTCATGATCATCTTCAACATCAGACACAGCAGAATCTTGAGTAACTAAGTTCAAATCAACATCTGTGAATTTAAACTCGACATCGCCATCACTGTCCGTCGTTAGCTTGAAGTTCTGAGCTACAGGGTCATCATTGGTACCTGTAACCGTGATAACAGCACTTTGGTCAACCGTTGCCCCATTTTCATCTTTTACTTTGTAATTGACCGTCACATCCATCGAATCATCTTTGCCAAGATGCTGATAAGAAGCATGGCTAGTATCTATGGTTAATGTTGAGCCCGAAACGATAACTCCGTCAGGCAGAGCTCCTAAATCGACGATCGACAAGGAATGGCCGTTATCCACGTCTGAGGCATTCTGCAATAAATCAACCGTAGAACTACTGTCCTCTGCTACCGTTTTGGTGACGGGGCCACTTACTGTTGGCTCGTCATTCGTACCAGTAATAGTCACATCAATTTGGTGTGTCGTATCATCTGCCGACTTAACAATGAAGCTTTCGACTCGAGTCTGATTTAAAGCTAATGACTCAATTTGGCTATTATTTACGTTATATGTCCAAACGCCTGCTTCAGTCATCGTTAATGACCCGTGAGGTGCACCTTCCGTTGGGTGAACAACATCGCTAACAATAGTTTGGAATAGGTTGTTTACGTTATCAACATCCGTTGAATACAGAGTTCCTGTGTCGCTCAAAATGACAGAACCATCGACTTCAGTAACTGACCCGACATCAATTCCTGTAATAGTCGCTTGGTCATTAACAGCGTCGTAAGTAAATTCAACCGTTGCTGTGTCTATATCACCATGAGCGTCAGTAATCGTATAGGTGAACGATGCCTTACCGTTAAAGTGTTCTGTTGGAGTGAATACTACGTTACTGCCAATAATTGCCACTGTACCGCCAACAGCGTTACCAACATTTGTAATGCTGAAACTGTCACTATCCGCATCAGAGTCATTAACAACGAGATCTGACTTAGCAATAGTAACTATCGTCTCTTCATCTATATTATTTAAGCTGTCGTCTTCAGCGTTAGGCGCTGCATTAACGTCAATGCTATCTGAGCCTGATTCACCGGTCTGACCATTTTCTAAGGTGACTTGAGCTCCAATTGTCAATTCACTTCCAACAACGTCGCTTCCCGGAAGACTTAAGTTCAACTGGCCATTATTTAGGTGCTGTTGCGTAATTTGAATCGGTGTTTGTGCAACGCCTTCAATCGTTAGAACTAACGTAGAACCGACCGCAGCACCTACCGGAAGCTTGACCGTATAATTAACATTATGTCCAAGCTCTACCTGAGTCAGAATATTATCGGCATCAATAATATTGACTTCAGGCTTCAGGATTTCGTCTTTGCTAATGACTTCGCCATCAAAATCGAATTTCTCGAACTCTCTGAAGGTGTTTGTATCCCCTTGAGGGTCAACTACAACGACTTCACCGGATGCATTTATAGTAACGGTTACGCCTTGGGCATCTTTCGCAAAATCAAATTTCGCTGTATCTATTCCTGCCCCACCGTCTGCTACCAGTTTATCGTTCTCGTCATCTTTATTGACGATAAATTCGTCGTCACCCGTACCGAGCAATACATAATCATCGGAAGCTTCAGATTGTGCAGGATCGAAATCACCGTGGTAATAGTGCACTGTATCGGATGCTTCACTTGTGTTGCCGTATGAGTCCGTTTCTTTAGCATAAAGGAATTCATTATCGTTTAGTGGGATCGCACTTTCAGACGAGATATCCAGCGTCCAAGTTGGCGATGGGCTACCAGCTACAACTAGTGCTGTTCCAATTGATACGTAAAGTCCAGATGCATCTTTAGCGAAGACTTCTATTGTGTTGCCTGGTTCGCTTCCTGTTCCGTGTAGGGTTACCGTGGAGTAGTCCGAATCTACTGAGTCATCGGTGATGTTTGTGATTGATGGTGCGTCAGGTGCCACAAGGTCAAAGAAATAACTCTCATGATTACTAGCAACGTGTGTATTGCCAGCTTCATCAATGACTGTAACTTTAGCTATAAGTTGCCCTACTCCATCAACTTCCCCGTCAGGAATCAAGTTAGAACCAAGTGTCGTAAACTCGTATTTATAACCAGCCTGCTCGCCATTTGAATTTAGGTATGGTTCGTTTGAAACTTCAACTGAACCAATTAGTTCACCTTCCAAGTAAAAGTCAATATTATCGCCGGGCTTCGCGTCTTTATTTACAAACCCAACAACACTGATATTTGCATTTGACTCTGTACCATTGATTTTATTATCGCCAGCGATATGAAGTATATCTATTTCTGCTGAAACTTTGGTATCCAGTTTCGCACTGTCTGTGCCTTTCTCTGACACGTTGCCCGCCGCATCCGTGATGGTCGCGTCCACTGTCAGTCTCGCGCCTTCCGCCGGTGCATCCACCGTCGTCAACACTTTGCCTGCGTCGATGTGATTTTGGGTCAACGTGATTGGCGTGCCGTTCACAGTCAAGGTATCGCCTTTCAGCGCACCTGTGCCTGAAAGGCTGATGGTCACGTTCACGTCACCGTCCAACTCTGTCTCGCTGATCAGACCGTCGTTGTTCGTATCTTCAGTGATGACTACCACTGGCACGCTTGGAGCCGTGGTGTCGATCACCACTTCACCACTGGTGATGTCTG
>NZ_JAUFQV010000006.1 GCF_030409945.1 Vibrio tapetis subsp. quintayensis | reverse complement strand
CTCTTCAATTTAAGATTTTGTCGGCTCAATGAATACTGACTTTAAATTACCTTAGTAAGTTAAAGCTATTATCGTTCCAACAGAACGATAATGAATTGACTGTGCCAAAATTAAGTAAACTTAATTTCGTATTGGTCACTCAGTTCATTGAAACCAAAGTTGTTTCCGAAGAAACGGTTTTTACCGAGGTAAAAACATTTTGATTATCATCAACGAGTGCCCACACAGATTGATAGGTTTAAATTGTTAAAGAGCTTTTCTTCTAACTTTGAAGCCTTTCGACTTTCTCGTTGAAGAGGCGGCTATTCTAGCGAGATAATCAGGAGTGTCAAACACTTTTTTGTTTTTTCTTTTCTTTCGAAATTTAAAAACACATTATCTCTTTTGGCTAGTAGCCTAACTGAAATTATTCGCTGAGGCCTTATTGGCTCTGCCGTTTCAGTGAGGTCGCATTATAGAGATAACGGTCACACTAGCAAGCGCTAATTCAATAAAATTGCAAAAATAATCACTAACCGATGAAATTACGACCAAACCTTTATTTATGCAAGTTTAACTCCAACTAAAACACAAGTTATCCACAGAGTTATTATATTTAGTTCAAAAAGTATACACTCCAAAACAAAGAAAAGCTGCTAAGCAACTTTTCTTTTAATACTCCGGAGCCCTCTATATAGATGTCTATATACCTGAGCCGTCTTCCTCACCATCCTCATGAAGGCCACATTCACGCTTGAGTCCAAAGAAACGAGTTTCTTCTTCGCTCATACCTGGCTGCCATTTTTTAGTGGTATGGGTATCGCCAACTGATAGATAACCTTCTTCCCTTAACGGGTGATACGGCAAGTTATTTTCTTCTAAGTAATAGTGAACATCTTTATTAGTCCAATCTATTACTGGCAAGAATTTGAATACCCCATTTTGGATCGCAAGTATTGGCAAGTTGGCCCGTGAACTGGATTGCTCACGACGCAAACCAGAAAACCATGTCCCTACGTTAAGCTCAGACAAAGCGCGACGCATTGGTTCTACTTTATTAAGCTTATTATATTGAGTGATGCCATCGACCCCCTGCTCCCAGAGTTTGCCGTATTTTGCTTCTTGCCAATTAGCACTGTATTGAGCACTGAAGATCTTCAGGTTCAAATTCAGTGACTCTGTTAGCTCATCAATAAAACGGTATGTTTCCTGAAACAGATAGCCAGTATCCGTCAAAATTACAGGCGTATCCGATTTAACTTGAGTTACAAGGTGCAACATAACGGCTGCTTGGATTCCGAAACTCGAAGAGACAGCATGTGCCCCCTCTAAATGTTCTAATGCCCACGAAACTCTTTGTTGCGCCGTTAGCGTCTCTAGGTAACCATTAATTTCAGCTAAGCGAAGTGCTTGCGCTGCTTTACCCATGGTCAGTAATTCAGGAAGCTGTGGTTTAGTTGCGAGGCTATTAGGCATAAAAGTCCCTTTTTGAAATGATCACTTCTTCCACTATGCCGGCTCGAATAGTGAAGTCACCAAACCCTTCTTTATCGTTACGTTCATTCGACCATCGTTCAACGAGTTGATCGATCTCTTGCAGTATCTGCTTATCCGTTATGTTCTCTTTATACATCTTAGGAACACGAGTACCTGACTTATTCCCACCTAGATGTAAGTTGTAACGGCCAGGAGCTTTACCAACTAAACCAATTTCAGCAAGCATTGCTCGACCACAACCATTTGGACAGCCTGTTACTCGAAGTACGATACTGTCCTCTTCCGGCAGTTCATGCTTCTTTAAAATGTCTTCGACATCGGTAACAAACTCAGGAAGAAAACGTTCAGCTTCTGCCATGGCGAGCGGACACGTTGGAAACGCCACGCATGCCATCGAGTTTTTGCGTTGCTCACTTACCCCATCATCCATCAAACCATGTTCACGAGCGATTTTCTCGATCGCCTCTTTTTGCTTAGCCGGAACACCAGCCACTATCAGATTTTGGTTAGCGGTCATACGGAAGTCGCCTTTATGAATCTTAGCGATTTCAGCAACGCCTGTTTTTAATGGTCGACTAGGATAATCAAGTAAACGGCCATTTTCGATGAAGAGGGCTAAATGATGTTTGCCGTCGATGCCTTCAAACCAACCAATTCGATCGCCACGCTCGGTTAACTCAAATGGTCTACTTTGTTCAAAAGCAATACCCGCTCGCTTTTCTACTTCAGCTTTAAATACATCAACACCTACACGATCTAATGTGTACTTTGTTTTTGCATTTTTGCGGTTAGAACGATTACCCCAGTCACGTTGAGTCGTCACAACTGCCGCTGCAACATCTAACGTTTTATCTAGAGGGACAAAACCAAAATCGTCCGCCTTACGAGGATAGGTTGAAGTATCCCCGTGAGTCATTGCCAAACCACCACCTACAAGAACATTGAAACCCACCAGCTTGCCATTATCGGCAATTGCGATGAAGTTAAGGTCGTTAGCATGAACATCCACGTCATTTTGTGGCGGTATAACCACGGTAGTTTTGAATTTACGTGGTAAATAGTTACTGCCTAAAATTGGTTCTTCATCTGTTGTTTCTAGTTTTTCACCATCTAGCCATATTTCCGCATACGCGCGAGATTTAGGTAAGAGATGCTCACTGATTTTTTTCGCCCACTCGTAAGCTTCTTGGTGAAGTTCTGATTCAACAGGGTTCGTAGTACACAACACATTACGATTCACATCGCCAGCTGTTGCAATCGAATCGATACCAATGCTATTTAGCGTTTGGTGCATTAACTTAATATTCGGCTTTAACACACCATGAAACTGAAACGTTTGACGAGTCGTTAAACGGATACTGCCATACGATGTATGTTCATCGGCAAATTTGTCTATCGCCAGCCATTGCTCTGGCTTGATAATGCCACCCGGCATACGAGCACGCAGCATTACATTGTGCAGAGGTTCAAGCTTTTGCTTCTGACGTTCAGCTCGAAAATCACGATCGTCTTGTTGATACATGCCATGGAAACGAATTAGCTGAAAGTTATCAGCTGTGAACCCACCAGTAATTCGGTCCTGTAGATCACTTTGAATGCTACCGCGCAAGAAGTTACTTTCTCTTTTTAACCGTTCATTATCTGCTAGTGGCCCCAGCTCTTGGCCCAAAACTTCTTGTTTGTTTGTTTCGTTGTTTACACTCATTAGTACACATCCCTTTGATAACGCTTCGCCTTGCGGAGGTCGTTAATGAACTCTTCGGCTTTTGCTTCACTTAAACCGCCATGTTGAACCGCGACAGTGACTAGCGCGTCATTCACATCTTTTGCCATACGTGTTGCATCACCACATACATAAATGTAAGCACCATCTTGGATCCACTGCCAAACTTGCTTTGCGTGTTCCAGAATACGATGTTGGACGTATACTTTTTCTTGTTGGTCTCGGCTAAATGCCACATCAAGCTGAGTGACTAATCCAGACTTTAGGTACTTCTGCCACTCTACTTGATATAGGAAATCTTGCGTGAATGTTCTATCACCAAAAAACAGCCAGTTTTTGCCCTCAGCATCTCTGTTGTCTCTTTCTTGAATGAAACTACGGAATGGGGCAATACCTGTTCCTGGGCCAATCATAATGACGGGTGTATTATCATCTTGTGGTAATTTAAAGTTATTGTTGTTTTCAATGAAAACTTTAACTTCCCCACCTTCTTCTAAGCGCTGAGATAAGAAGCCAGATGCTCCACCAAATCTTGCATCTTCCCCTTTCTTGTATTCCACAAGGCCAACCGTTAGGTGCACCTCATCTTCAACTTCACTTTGGGCTGAGGCAATAGAGTACAAACGTGGTGTGAGTTTACGTAAAATACCAACCAACTGTTCTGCGGTTAGCTTGGTTTTTTTCTCTGCTAACACATCAACAACTTGGGTATTACTTGAGTATTCACGAAGCTTGCTTTTATCTTCCACCAGCTTTTGTAATTTCTTACTGCCAGAAAGCTCAGCAAACTTTGTCACTAGCTGTGGATTAGAAGCCGTCACTTCAAACTTGGTAATCAACGCTGTGCGAATCGATAAGCTTTCGCCATCAACATCGATGCTCTCAATGCCAGAAAGCCCTGCTTTATCTAGTATTACATCAACTAGCTCAGCACTGTTTTCAAACCACACACCCAATGCATCACCTGGCTGGTAGGTAATACCAGAACCATCTAAGTCGATTTCAATATGACGCACGTCTTTCCCAGAATCTCGACCAGTGATCTTTTGATTAGTAAGTAGAGATGCCGTAAACGGATTGAGTTTGCTGTACAGGCTATGTGCCGATTGACCAACAGGAAGCTGCACGACTTCTGCTTCCAAGCTAACAGATAGCGCTTCTTGAACCGTATCCAGGGCCGATTTACGCCACTGCGCTGCTGATGCGTCATAATCAACATCACAATCAATGCGGTCGATAAAAGATGTCGCACCCAGTTTCGACAGGTACTCATCAAAATCTTTACCGGTTTGGCAGAAAAACTCATAGCTTGAGTCTCCTAAACCGATAACACCGTATTGAAGGTTAGGCAGTTTAGGTGCTTTTTTAGACTGTAGGAATTCATGTAACTCAATGGCATTATCAGGCGCTTCACCCTCACCATTAGTTGATGCCACAAATATCACGTGCGTTTCTTTGGCTAAATTCTTACCTTTATAATCGCTCGCGTCATATACACTGGCAGCAATACCTAAAGCAACCGCTTCATCTTTCAGTGCCTCAGCAACACCTTTAGCATTTCCAGTTTGTGAAGCATAAATAATGCTTAACTTACCCGCTGGTTTTGCCGCGACAGCAGCAGCCGCTTGGCGAATTGGCGCTGATGCACCTTGTGTTTGGTGTTGACTCAAACCCCAGAAGTAGCCACTGACCCATGCTAGTTGTTGCGATGACAACTCAGATGAGGCTTGTTGTAATTGACCTATTTGTTGATCATTCAGCGGACTTGCCAGGGCGGAGAGATCTTTTGCTTGAGTGTTTCCTTGTGAAGACATATCACGACATCCCTATTCATTGCGTGACGATAGATTAACCACTCTCGCTAATAATAAAAAAGAATAGATGAGTATGTTTTATAACTTTTGGATTTAAGGGAATGGCGCTAAGGCTAACGATCTTCTACGCGGACGTGACTAAACCCTACGGCTAGAGCGGATTTTGACGCTTTATCGAGATCTAAATATTGGCATTCTTCTCCATGTGAGTCAGTGAGTAAAATAAAGCCTCCACGAGAATGGCGGAACTCAACAACCCAACTGCCTTCTTGAATTGAGGGTTCAACTATCGCTTCAACTAACTGGTTGTCTCTATACAAACCTCGCAACTCAGAAATCGTCATGAGCGGTTCCTTGCTTACATTCTTATCTAATAAGCATGGTTCAACTTCGCTAGGATGCAAACAAATTACACATACAAAAAAGCACCACATTCAATGCAGTGCTTTCGTTGAAGCGAATTCAAATTTAGAAGCCAGCAGTCAGCCCCAAAAACCAACCATGTGTCAGAGACATATCACCAGAACCTGGGTAGAAATTAAATCGATACTCCATTGCACGATAGCCACCACGCATTGCAATGTCTACTTTTTCTAAATCAAAACGATATTGCATACCCGCCGTTAAGTCTGCGGTTTTATTGCCGTCACCATTACCAAAGTCGAATTCGCCAATAACATCAAAATTGGTATCGGGTACATTAATGCGAGCATTCGCGTGCCAGCTGAATAACAACTTACTGAATGATGTTGCTGGTAAGTCACTTGGGTTGGTGTATTCACCATCTTTGTACTTAGACCAAGTAACACCTACATCAAAGTGCAAATGTTCGTGCTCCATAATGTCGTAGTAGAAAGTGTAATCGTATTTGTCGAAGCTGGTAATCTCGCCTCTAACAGGCGTGAAGCGCACTCTTACATGGGGGGCATACGGAATGGTATTTTCAAACGCGAAAGAAAATGCGCCTTGCGTATCTACTGAGTCACGCTTCGAATCTTCTTTATTATCAGAGAAACTCGTACCCGCTGACCACAAGTCGCTACCGACTCTAAAATAGTAGTCCGACTCTGCCGAAACAGGCATTGCAATTGAGCTCGCTAGCACTAAAGCTGAAGCCGCCATACGCACTTTCATTTTGTTCATCCACTCTCAAATACAAGAAATTAACTCGGATACTATCACATATCCGAGCAGCAATAACCATCAAGAATGAATGTGCACACATAAGCTAGCGAGGCTGATAAACAAAACTCTTGAAGAACCACCAGCCAACTACAATGACGATCAACCACGGCAGAACTTTAAACACCATACCGACCATTCCCAGAACAAACATCGCTAGGAAGGCTACACCCGTTGCAATAAATACTGTCATCATTGTCACACCAGTAAATACCAGCATGCCCACAAAAATAAATACAAACAGTAATTCAAACATCACTAACCTCTTCTTAGTTATTAACTTCTCTCTACGTTACTAACTGCAGAAAGCAGGCCAACTTATCTAAAAATTTAAGCCATTGTAATTTAAATAAAAAAATAGGCCTTCCTCAATAAAACGAAAGGCCTACATTTAGTGATATGGTAAATAAAACCATTCAGTGGTGAATTTTACACACCTAATTCAAGTGGAATTTTAGCAAGTGCAGCTTCAACAACCTCAATGCCAGAACCCGGTTTATGTGCATTTTCACTGATGTATCGGCGCCATTGGCGAGCACCAGGCATCGCTTGGAATAACCCCAACATATGACGAGTAATGTGGCCTAAGTGCGCACCATTCGACAGTTCTTGTTCTATATACGGGTACATTCCTTTCACGACGTCTGAGCGCTTGATGATTTCTCTATCAGAACCAAAGATTTGCTGGTCAACCTCTGCTAACAGATACGGATTCTGATACGCCTCACGACCAATCATCACACCATCCAAATGCTGAAGGTGTTCTTTTGTTTCTTCTAGTGTCTTAACACCACCGTTTACGGCAATAGTCAGTTGTGGGAAGTCTTTTTTGATTTGATAAGCTCGAGGGTAATCCAATGGCGGGATTTCTCGGTTTTCTTTTGGACTTAACCCTTTCAGCCACGCTTTACGAGCATGAATAGTAAATTGATCAACGCCACCCTTTTCATGCACTGTTGAAATGAAATCGGTTAAGAATTCATAAGAGTCTTGTTCATCGATACCAATTCGAGTTTTTACTGTTACCGGAATATCCACGACGTCACGCATAGCAGACACACAATCCGCGACCAATTGCGGCTCAGCCATCAAGCATGCACCAAAGCGACCATTTTGAACTCGATCAGAAGGGCAACCCACGTTGAGGTTAATTTCATCATAACCACGTTCTGCAGCCAACTTAGCGCATGTCGCTAAATCGACAGGATTAGAACCACCTAGTTGAAGCGCGATAGGATGCTCTTGTTCACTATAAGTAAGGAAGTCTCCTTTACCGTGAATGATCGCGCCAGTTGTTACCATTTCAGTGTATAACAACGTATTTTGAGACAGTAGGCGGTGAAAGTAACGACAGTGTCGGTCTGTCCAATCAAGCATGGGCGCAACGGAAAGGCGCTGCATGGCGAATTCATTGGTGTTTTTTGGGTTAGACACGACTACCTCACTCTGTTCTACACGTATTCAATATGGAATAGCTTACTGCTAGCCATTAAAAAGGACGCAGATTATACACTGAGAATCCGAAAGCGTCAGAAAAAACAGAAAGCATAGCTCTAGGGTTACTGTAGGCTAAATACTATGATGACCTTTTCAAGCCTCGCATCAACGCCTAACAGTCGAGCAACGTACCGAACCCTATTTATCTATTTTCCACACACCTCAACAGAAGACATCACATAAAACCTAATTTCATCATGCGGCGCACCTATGGCTCATAGCAGAAAGAAACAAGTCATCATCGATACCGATATGGGTTGGGGTGGCTTACTTGCCAAAAGTTTGCTTGAGCTGGGGAGTCAAACCCAAGCCAAGATTACATTGGGTACTGAAACACCAACAATCGAGCTGCATGGCAATTTATAGCGGAAACGCTAGCTAAGACAAAAGAACTAATCAGCGTTATTTCTTGGGGCTGCTTTACTAACAGCGACCGAATGCGAGAACACCTACATTACCAATAGTTGCTCTCGTAAAGTTAAGACCATACAAGCGGTATCTCAACGAGCTTTTGCTTCTCAATTTGAACACATAATGAACTTATGATGTTTATCGCCGTAACCAAGATCGCAGAGATAACCATCAAGCAAGACAGAAGTGTTGATTAACTAGCAAATTTTGCTTACGGTATGAAAAAAATTACCAATTGTGCCTAACTGACGCAATTAATGGTATATTATTAGTAATGTGCACCAAAAGGTGAGCAATTTGAAGCAGTCGTTAGTTGAACAAGTGGAAGGCATTTGTCAGAGCCGTGGAGTTAGGCTTACAACACAAAGAAAGCGAGTTTTTGAACTCATTTGTGAAAGTAAATGCGCCTCTACTGCTTATGAACTGCTAGACCAATTAAAGGTAAGTGAGCCGCAAGCTAAACCACCTACGGTTTACCGGGCGTTGGATTTCTTATTGGAACAAGGTTTTATTCATCGAGTAGAATCTACGAATAGTTTTATTTCGTGCTGTTCCTGTGGTGTTAATAAGCACTTTTCGCATCTAATGATATGTGACCAATGTGGTGACGTTATCGAGCTTCAAGATGAAAACTTGATTGCTCTGCTTGCGAAAAATATTGAAAAGCAAGGCTTTCATTTAAGCAACCACGTCATTGAAACACATGGAACGTGTAAAACTTGCTTCTCTACTACAACGGATAAATAGATAGAACGTTATGCGCGCTGAATTTGTAAACCCGTTTTTAGCTTCTTTAATGAATGTCCTAAAAACCATGGCTTCTCTGGAGCTTAAACCACAGAAACCTCGAGTGAAGAAAGACGAAATCGCTCGCGGTGATGTTTCAGGCTTAATCGGTATGGTTGGTGATCAATCCCGAGGTTCAATGTCGATTACTTTTGACGAATCTTTGGCGCTTGAGATCATGCAGAATATGTTAGGTGAACGTCCTAACGGCCTTAATGAAGAAGTAACCGATATGGTTGGTGAGATCACTAACATGGTTACTGGTGGTGCGAAACGCATCCTGTCCGAAAGTGGTTTCGACTTTGACATGGCAACACCGATTGTTGTATCAGGTAAAGGCCACACCATTCGTCACAAATGTGAAGGCGCTATCATCATCATGCCATTCACATCTGAATGGGGTAATGCATTTATCGAGATTTGCTTTGAGTAAAAGCTTTTTCTGATAAATGAAGAAAGGTTGGTGCTTCGGCAGTGGCCTTTTTTTATGGGACAAAGACAAAAAGGCCAACATCTGCTGGCCTTTGTTATTACTGGTTAACGGTGATTATGCTTTAAATGCTTTAAATGCTTTAAATGCGTTAATCAGGCCGTTGGTTGAGCTATCGTGTGAAGATATTGCTTCTTCGTCAGCAAGCTCAGGTAAAATTTGGTTTGCTAGTTGCTTACCTAGTTCTACGCCCCACTGATCAAAGCTAAAGATATTCCAGATGATGCCTTGAACAAAAATCTTATGCTCGTACATCGCTAGCAAGTTACCCAAGGTACGCGGAGTGATCTGCTTAACCAAAATTGAGTTGGTTGGACGGTTACCCTCGAATACTTTGAATGCAACAAGATCTGCAACTTCTTCTGCGCTTTTTCCTGCTGCTGCAAACTCTGCTTCAACCTGTTCTTTACTCTTACCAAACGCCAGTGCTTCTGTTTGAGCAAAGAAGTTAGACATCAGTTTTTGGTGATGATCGCCAGCTGGGTTATGGCTTAATGCTGGTGCAATAAAGTCACAAGGGATCAACTTTGTACCTTGGTGAATAAGTTGATAGAAAGCATGTTGGCCATTTGTACCTGGTTCACCCCAAATGATTGGGCCAGTTTGGTAGTCTACTTGCTCACCGTTACGGTCAACACACTTACCATTTGATTCCATGTTGCCTTGCTGGAAGTACGCCGCAAAACGGTGCATATACTGATCGTATGGCAAAATAGCTTCAGATTCAGCGCCGTGGAAGTTGTTATACCAGATACCAATAAGCGCAAGAATAACCGGTACGTTATTTTCAAAAGACGTCGTAGCGAAATGGCTGTCCATTTCGTGTGTGCCCTCTAATAGCTCAACGAAGTTTTCAAAGCCCACTGCAAGCGCGATAGACAAGCCAATCGCTGAACATAAAGAGTAACGGCCGCCAACCCAATCCCAGAACTCGAACATGTTGTCGGTATCAATACCAAACTCAGAGACAGATTTAGCATTGGTAGACAATGCTGCAAAGTGTTTCGCTACGTGAGTTTCATCGCCTGCCGCTTCAAGGAACCAATCACGAGCTGAATGAGCATTTGTCATGGTTTCTTGAGTAGTAAACGTTTTAGATGCCACTAAGAATAACGTGGTTTCTGGGTTCACTTTCTTCAACGTTTCGACAATATGAGTACCATCAACGTTAGACACAAAGTGAAGGTTTAAGTGGTTCTTGTACGGTGTCAGTGCTTCCGTCACCATGTAAGGACCAAGATCTGAGCCGCCGATACCGATATTAACAACATCAGTGATCGCTTTGCCCGTGTAGCCTTTCCACTCACCGCCGACAACACGGTCAGTGAACGTTTTCATTTTTTCTAGTACTGCATTAACCGCAGGCATGACATCTTTGCCATCAACAACAACGGGTGTATTACTGCGATTACGCAACGCAGTATGAAGCACTGAGCGACCCTCAGTCTTATTAATAGCTTCACCAGAGAACATGGCGTCAATCGCTGACTTTAATTCTGTCTCGTTCGCCAGTGCAAACAAGTGTTCCATCGTTTCTTTGTTGATCAAGTTCTTCGAATAGTCGACTAAGATATCAGAGCCGAATTGAGTTGAAAACTCAGTGAAACGCTGTGCATCCTCTGCAAACAGTGTTTTTAGTTCCATATCTTGTGCAGATTCAAAATGCGCCGTTAGCGCTTTCCAAGCTTGAGTTTGTGTTGGATTAATATTTTTTAACATGATGATTTATCCCAATGATCCTTTGGTTTGATTCTGTTCCGTATCTATAGAAGCTAACGAAATTTCCGGTTAAGCAATAATTTAGTTAAATAACAAATTAGTAAGAATTCTCCGCTCCTTGCTAAGCAAGCCCCCGAGCGTGAATATTGTAATAATATTTCAGTTTTTGAATTATGGCGTAATGCTTTTTCACTGACATTGAGATACATCACGATAATGCAATTCCATCTGTTAGTGATCAGCAATGCGCAATTGTTCTATTATACTTCACAAATCTAATAACAATGAGTATAGCGAATGTGGCATCAAAACAAACTCACGTTTACAAGTCGAAAGCGCGGCTTTCATCTCATCTCTGATGAAATTGAACAACAATTACCACAAATAGAGCAATATTCAGTAGGTATATTACACCTTTTTATCCAGCATACTTCAGCCAGCCTGACGATAAACGAAAATGCGGATCCTACGGTGCGTCATGATTTGGAGAAGCACTTCAACCAGTTTGTTCCAGAGCGTGCCCCCTACTATAAACATACTTATGAAGGGGATGATGATATGCCTGCCCACATAAAGGCTTCCATACTCGGCAACAGTGTGACAATTCCCATAAGGCAAGGTCGGTTAGCTTTAGGTACATGGCAGGGTATTTACTTAGGAGAACACCGAGATCATGCTGGACCACGGTGTATTGTTGCGACCATTCAAGGCGAGTAACCTTGCGAACAAAAGAGCATAGCCCTATCGCTGTGCTCCCCCATCACTTAGCCTTATAACACTTAAAACGGCTGATTAACCATAACGCTGAACAAACCCTCTTCTCCGCCAACGGCCATTTCAGTGCGGACAACAATGCCCTCGACTTGGAAACGTATGCCCGCTCCAACATTCCATTTTAGGTCCGTATGCAAGGTTTTTAAATTAAACTCATCAGCCACTCGACCTACGTCAACAAAGGCTACCCATTGCCACCAAGGCACATCATACCAATTAAAAACAGGGAGTGAGCCCAATGGTTGCCACTCTGGTAATACACGATATTCAGCACTATAGTGCACCGCCGATCGACCATGGAAACGTTCGCCCGAATAGCCACGCAGTCGATATAAGCCGCCAAGGGTAACTCCAGCGTATTCTGGCGGGCGCTGGCAAAGCCCATTATCACAATCATTCCAGGTTGGTGTATCCGCTAGATACATATCAAGTGCCAGTACTTGTTCTTGAAAAACACCCTTCCATTTACCCAAATCCAAGTAATTACTGTGCTCTAACTCGATTGTGCTCCACGTAGTGCCATCACTGGTTGAGGGCGAATGGGTTAAATCAACTTGAAATCGAGAACCTAATGTTGGGTTACGAACGTCATTCCGGTTATCCCAATCCAAACCGACACGAACTCCGGCTGTCGACTCCGGTATGTGAGCCGCTTCAGGAACATCCAGTGTACGGCGATGGTAAAACGGTTGGATTTTTAACGTAGTAATACCGCTGCTTACAGGAGTCGAGCCCTCGATAGTACGGTTCGGGTTCATGGCTGAACGAGCTCTATCATCTGAGGCCGAACCCCAAGGTAAGATATATCGCATGGTAAAGTTATAGCGGGCTTCTTCTCCATCGGTTTTAATCTTGTCATTATAGGAAGAATCGTTACCCCCTTGATCGCCTATATAGTAATCGTACCCAGCATATTTACCGTTATAGGCATCAAGCCCTAGCAACCATGCCTCACCTACTTGCAGATTGTTGTAGCTCAGGAAAGTAATACTACTGCCCTTATCTGAAACCAAACCAGAAAGAATCAAGCCAGTATTGGGCTGACCGATGCCTTTGATGATGCCTGCAGCTCCAACGGTAAGGCCTAAGGTTTGGGTAGAAAAGGCAAATGGCACAGCCGCTGTTTCAGGGATCCAGAGCGTCCAATCATTTCGAGCGCTTACGCCAACTGATGTAAAAAAGGCACTCACAAAGAGTACCCCTAATTTGACTAGTCGCTTTACTTGCATCGACTCTCTTCGCTATAAGTCATCTCTACGCGTGACGTTAATTTAGTCACCAATTCATAAGCGATGGTACCGATATGTTTGGCCACTTCTTCTGCGGGCAATGCATCGCCCCAAAGCGTGACTTCATCGCCGACACTGTCTTGGGCGTTCGGGCCTAAATCGACCGTTAACATGTCCATAGAGACTCGGCCTGATATTGGCACTCTACGCCCATTAACAAGCACTGGAGTGCCATTGGGTGCGGTTCGAGGGTAGCCATCGCCGTAACCAATCGCTATCACTCCAACGTTGGTGTCTCGTTCACTTGTCCATACACCACCATAACCAACACTTTCACCTTTCTTAACGCTTCGAACTGCGATGAGGTGAGAAGTTAAGGTCATCACCGGTTGGTAGCCAAGATCCCGGCCGCTCTTTTCTGAAAATGGAGAAACACCATACATAATAATGCCCGGTCTTACCCATTCAAACTGGCTGTCAGGCCAAGCCAGTAAACCTGAAGAAGCTGCAAGTGAACGCTCGCCTTTACAGCCATGAGTTAATTCAGAAAATAATTTAATTTGGTGCGGAGTAATGGGGTTTTCAATTTCATCAGCACTGCCAAAGTGGCTGATGTACTTTAGCGGTTTCGCGACACTCTTACATTGCTTAAGGCGTTCAACGAAATTTGTATATTCTTCTGGCCTAACACCAAGCCTATGCATGCCACTGTCGATTTTCACCCAAACAGTGACGGGAGTTTCTAGCTCCGTTTGCTCAAGTGCCGCTAGCTGTTCTTCACAATGCACCGCGGTTTGAATGTTATTCGTGACAAGAATGGGTAAGTCACCTGAAGAATAAAAGCCCTCCAGTAACAAAATCGGTTTCACAATTCCCGCTGCGCGTAACTGCAACGCTTCTTCTATGCGAGCAACACCAAAAGCATCCGCTCCGAATGCCGCTTTTGCAACGTGCTTTAAGCCATGACCATAACCGTTGGCTTTCACTACCGCCATGATTTTACTGCTTGGTGCTTGCAAACGAACTTGGCTCAGATTGTGTTTTAATGCATCCAAGTTGATGGTTGCGCAGGCCGCTTTCATATAACTCATATTGGTGCCTTTATTCATCGTCAAATGCAGGTCCTGCATAATTATCAAAGCGAGAGAACTGGCCTTGGAAAGTTAAGCGCACCGAACCGATAGGACCATTACGCTGCTTACCTAAGATAATTTCCGCGATGCCTTTTAATGCGCTATCAGGGTTGTAGACTTCGTCACGATAAATAAACATGATCAAATCGGCGTCTTGCTCGATAGCTCCTGACTCACGCAAGTCGGAGTTAATCGGGCGTTTATCTGCACGTTGTTCTAGGGAACGGTTAAGCTGAGACAGTGCCACAACCGGTACATTCAACTCTTTTGCCAGCGCTTTTAAAGAGCGCGATATTTCTGAAATCTCTAACGTACGGTTATCTTGCAAACCAGGCACGCGCATTAGTTGAAGGTAATCGACCATGATCATGCTTATGCCACCAGCATCACGAGCGACACGTCGCGCTCGAGAACGCAATTCTGTTGGTGTTAAACCAGAGCTGTCATCGATGTACATATTTTTCTTTTCCATGAGAACACCCATGGTGGCAGAAATTCGGGCCCAATCTTCATCATCAAGTTGACCGGTACGGATCTTAGTTTGGTCCACTCTCGATAACGACGCCAACATACGCATCATGAGCTGTTCTGCGGGCATCTCTAAGGAAAAGATAAGCACGGGTTTGTCTTGAGACATGGCGGCATTTTCACACAAGTTCATCGCAAAAGTGGTTTTACCCATAGATGGACGCGCCGCAACAATGATCAAATCCGAGCCTTGAAGGCCTGCCGTCTTTTTGTTCAAATCATTAAAGCCGGTCGTTACACCGGTTACACCATCTTGAGGCGTTTTATACAGTATTTCGATTCGCTCTAATGTTTTCTCTAGAATGCTATCAACGTTCTGAGGCCCTTCATTTTCGCTAGTGCGGTCTTCTGCAATAGCAAATACTTTACTCTCAGCGAGATCCAATAAATCTTCAGATGTACGGCCTTGAGGATCGTAACCTGCATCTGCGATTTCATTTGCGACGCCAATTAAACTACGAACCAGCGCCCGCTCTGCAACAATATCAGCATAGGCGTTAATGTTAGCGGCACTTGGGGTATTTTTAGCGAGATCCGCGAGATAAGCAAAACCACCGACATCATCAAGCTGCTCTCGCAATTCAAGGAACTCAGATAAGGTGATTAAATCGAGAGGATGGTTATCTTCAAGCAAAGTCCGAGCAGCCTCGAAGATAATACGATGAGGGCGACTGTAGAAGTCTTTCGCTAGCACTTTCTCAGATACAGAGTCCCAGCGCTCATTGTCCAATAATAGCCCACCAATTACCGATTGTTCAGCCTCCAAAGAATGGGGTGGAACCTTAATCGCATCAACTTGGTTATCTACTGGTTTTGTACTGCGCTGCTCGGACATTAGGGCACTCAAAAAACTAAATAATGACCGCTCATTATAGCGAAGATATTGATTTTGTAATCCATTGGAATCGAAAAATCCAAATTAACACTTCCCTGACGCAGGTAACATTAGTTATAACTACACTTCGATATACCATTATTAGATTTTGAGAGGTTTGAGTGTCCAAGTATTCACTGCTCACGCTAAGCATATTAGCGAGTACAGGGTTACAAGCTGAAGATACATTGGATACGGAAACCCAAACCCCTTCACCTCTTAAAACTGAAATTGAGTTCGGTTATCAATCACATACCGGCAACTCGGACACACAATCGATCAACGGACGATTGGAAGGAACCTACACATCCGGCCGTCATCGTCATTCTGGTCAATGGAAGTACTACAAGCTAGATAAAGACGGAGAAGAAGACAAGCACCAATCGAGCTATCAGGTACAAAGTGACTACAAGTTAGGCCCAAAAACCTATTTGTATGCCAACTTCAATGGCATCGATTCTAAATACAGCGCTTATTTTCGTGACTACACCTTCTCAGGTGGTGTTGGTTATCAATTTACCCATACCGACGCGTTCACGCTAGAATTAGAAATGGGACCTGGTTATCGACACCAAAAACCCAATCTAGATGAACTCGATGATGACGATTTGATTTTTCCAACCATAGTAGATGAGGTGATCATTCGTAGTAATCTAAGTGCGTCATGGCAGCTACTGCCTAATTTGGTGTTAGCTGGAGATGTCTCTATGGTGGGCGGTAAATCAAATACTCGCTGGGATACTGAGGTCAGCGCAACCAATAATATTACCGATCAGCTTTCACTGAAGATCAACTATTCGCTGCAATATCATGATTTAGTCCCCAACCCAGAACTCAGTCAATCTGATAGCGTTATTTCGGTCAATTTACTTTACGCGTTCTAGTTTTCGCCTTTCGCCTTTCGCCTTTCGCCTTTCGCCTTTCGCCTTTCGCCCAATTTTAGACATAAAAAAAGCTGGCACTAGGCCAGCTTTTCGAATTGCTTGATACTGAATTACTCAGCAGCAACAACTTGTAGTTTCGCAGTAGCAAAAACTTCAGAGTGAAGTTGGATGCTTACTTCGAATTCACCAGTGTTACGTAGAGCACCTTCAGGTAGGCGTACTTCGCTCTTAGCTACTGCAACACCTGCCGCTGTGATAGCGTCAGAGATGTCACGAGTACCGATAGAACCAAATAGTTTACCTTCGTCACCAGCTTTAGAAGCAATAACAACTGCTTCAAGAGCGCTAACTTGGTCAGCACGAGCTTGTGCAGCAGTCAGTTGCTCAGCAACTTTAGCTTCTAGCTCAGCACGACGTGCTTCAAACATTTCAACGTTAGCTTTAGTTGCCATTACTACTTTACCCTGTGGGATAAGGTAGTTACGAGCGTAACCAGATTTAACGTTCACTTGGTCGCCAAGGCCACCAAGGTTACCGATTTTATCAAGTAAAATAACTTGCATTATCTAAGTCCTCTTAAACTTTATTAAACTGCGACCAATTACTGATGCTTGTCAGTGTATGGAAGAAGTGCTAGGTAGCGAGAACGCTTGATAGCGCGAGCTAGTTGACGCTGATACTTAGCGCTTGTACCAGTGATACGGCTAGGTACAATTTTACCAGCTTCGGTGATGTAGTTTTTAAGAGTTGCTACGTCTTTGTAGTCAATCTCTGTTACGCCTTCTGCAGTGAAACGGCAGAATTTACGACGACGGAAGAAACGAGCCATGGGCTATCTCCTGATCTTAAATTTAATAATGATATTCACATAAACTTACTAGGTAGGTTTGTGTGAAGCACCTAAACGAGTGAGTTTTTCTAATTGGCTAAAGCCAAAAAAGAATTACTCAGCAGCCGCTTCTGGCTTAGATTCTGTACGCTCTGTACGCTCTTCACGACGAGGAGCACGCTCTGCACGCTCTTCTTTTTGCTTAAGCATAATAGATTGTTCAGTCACAGCGCCTTTAGTGCGCATGATCATGTTACGTAGAACTGCATCGTTGAAACGGAAAGCAGTTTCTAGCTCATCAATAACTTCTTGGCCAGCTTCAACGTTCATAAGAACGTAGTGAGCTTTGTGAAGTTTGTTGATTGGGTAAGCCATTTGACGGCGACCCCAGTCTTCTAGACGGTGGATAGTACCGCCAGCTTCAGTGATAGAACCAGTGTAACGCTCGATCATGCCAGCAACTTGCTCGCTTTGATCAGGGTGAACCATGAATACGATTTCGTAATGACGCATTTGGTTGCTCCTTACGGATTATTAGCTTCCACGAGTGGCCCGGTCGTCCAGAGGAAGCAAGGAACTAAAGAAAAATGACCAGGTTTTAAGGACGGCAAATATTATAGAAACAACATGAGATTGGCAAGCAATATTTGGTGAAGAATGAATCAATTTTTAATCACAAGGTTTGCAGTGCTTACTCAAGAGTACAGAGACGTTGGCGCAACGTTTCTCGTCTCTGACATTTCTGTATTCTTCTCTACAAAAAAACGCCCATCAACCGATGAGCGCCTTTAGTACTTCGCTTTTAGCTTTTAGTTCTTCGCCTTTAGCCCTTAGCCTTTCAAGCTTCTCTGCCTAACCGCTTCAAACAAACAAATGCCTGATGCTACAGAAACGTTCAAACTTGATACGCTGCCTGCCATAGGGATTTTGATCAGGTCATCACAGGTTTCACGAGTCAATCGACGCATGCCATCCCCCTCTGCACCCATCACAATCGCCAACGCTCCACCAGACAAGTTTGCTTGGTAAATATCATGCGTCGCTTCACCAGCAGTGCCGACAAACCACACGTGCTTTTCTTGCAAGGCACGCATCGTACGGGCCAAGTTGGTTACACGAACGAGTGGTACAGTTTCGGCTGCGCCACAAGCGACTTTGCTTACTGTAGGCGTCATCGGAGCTGATTTGTCTTTAGGCACGATAACCGCAGCGACACCAGCCGCATCCGCATTACGTAGACAAGCACCTAAATTATGCGGGTCTGTAACACCGTCTAACACTAATAGAAGTGGAGACTCATGCTTTGCTAGAATGTCGTCCAGATCTTGCTCTGTGAGCTGCTTAGCCGCTTTAACTCGCGCAATAATGCCTTGGTGGTTAGCACCACTGGCTTTGTCATCAAGAACCTTACGGCCCATTTGTTGAATAGACACGCCACATTGTTGCAGCTCGTTTAGCAAAGGTAATAGGCGATCATCTTGACGCCCTTTTAATACGTAAGCTTCAATAAAACGTGCCGGATCGTTCTCCAGCACGGCTTTTACGGCATGAATGCCATAAAGAAATTCGTTACTCATTTTCTATTCCTTTCGGACCATTATTACTTGCACTTGATTGGGCTTTTTTAGCACGAGCTTCTTTTCTGCGTGCTTTTGCCGCTGGGGACTTTCTCTTTTTCTTTTTCGGCTTACTGCCGGCATCAGTTGAACCGTCAGGTCGTTTTGTCGGCTCGACCATGGCTTTCGCTTTTGCTCCCGGCTTGCGTGACTTTACTGCCGCTTTCTTAGTAGTCGCGGCTTTTTTATCAGCTTCTGCTGCACGTTTCTTAGCCGTCTTACCTTTACCGCGTAGCTTACGGCTCGTTTCTTCTAATTCAAAATCAATTTGACGAGTCTCTAGGTTAACAGCCAGTACTTTAACTTTAACCGCATCACCTAAACGGTAGATGTTACCGAAGCTTTCACCGATAAGTCTTTGACCAATAGGATCAAATTGATAGTAATCGTTCGCCAAAGATGAAATGTGAACTAAACCATCAATGTGCAGTTCGGTTAATCTTACAAAGAAACCAAAACCCGTCACGTTGGCAATCACGCCATCGAGAACTTCACCGACATGATCTTGCATGTATTCACATTTGAGCCAATCAGATACTTCACGTGTCGCATCATCAGCTCGACGTTCGGTCATTGAACACTGCTCACCGAATACATCCATATCATCAAATGAATAATGATACCCCCCTGTTGGGGTCCAACGATCGGTATTTGTGCCCGCCTCTTTAGCAATCAAATATTTGATTGCACGATGAAGCAGTAAATCTGGATAACGACGAATTGGCGACGTAAAGTGCGCGTAGCGCTTCAATGCCAAGCCAAAGTGGCCAGCATTATCTGCGTTATATACCGCTTGCTTCATCGAGCGCAATAGCATGGTTTGAATCAGCTCTTTGTCCTGGCGTGCACCAATTTTCTTGATCAGCTCAGCATAATCAGTTGGCGTCGGAGAAAGCCCACCAGAGAGGTCTAAACCTAACTCACTCAAGAAGTCACGGAAGCCCACTAGCCTTTCTTCACCAGGGGATTCGTGTACACGAAACAACGCCGCTTCTTTCGCTTTTTCCACCAAAGACGCTGACGCGATGTTGGCCAAAATCATACATTCTTCAATGATTTTGTGTGCATCGTTACGAATCACAGCTTCAATACGGTCAATTTTTCGATCGGCATTAAAGATGAATTTCGCTTCAACAGTTTCAAACTCAATAGCGCCGCGATCATCACGAGCACTCTTGAGTACTTTATACATTTTATGCAGCTCTTCTAGGTGGCCAACAACGGGCTTATAACGCTCACGAAGTTCTTCATTACCATCTAGGATGTCGCCAACTTTGTTATAAGTCAGACGAGCATGAGAGTTCATTACGGCTTCATAATGCTTGTAGCCTGACAACTTACCTGTAGCTGAAATGGTCATCTCACAAACCATACACAAGCGATCAACTTGAGGGTTCAATGAACACAATCCGTTAGATAAAACTTCCGGCAGCATAGGCACAACTTGAGACGGGAAGTAGACAGAGTTACCACGGTTAATGGCTTCTTTATCTAGTGCGCTGTCTGGGCGAACGTAATAGCTCACATCAGCAATCGCAACCCATAAACGCCATCCACCGCTTTTTTTCGCTTCACAGAATACCGCATCATCAAAGTCACGGGCGTCTTCGCCATCGATAGTGACCAGAGGAAGGTCGCGTAAATCTACACGTCCTTTCTTCGCTTCTTCTGGGACTTCTTCTTTGAGATCTTCAATTTGTTTGTCGACTTCAATTGGCCAAACATTAGGGATCTGATGGGTACGAATGGCAATTTGTGTTTCCATACCTGGCGCCATGTTTTCGCCCAATACTTCAACAACCTTACCCATCATGCCTCGGGATCGAGTGCCTCTGTCGGTAATTTCAATCACAACGACATTCCCCATACGAGCACCACCCTTATGCTCATTTGGGATCATGATGTCATGACAAATTCGGGAATCATCCGCCACTACAAAGGAGTGATCGTATTCTAAGAAGAATCGACCAACAATTTGGCTATTTCGGGCTTCTAATACTCGAACTAAACGCCCTTCTTTACGACCTCGTTTATCCTTTCCTGTCGCTTGAACAAGAACGAAATCGCCATGAATAATTGAACGCATTTGGTGATGAGGTAGCAATATGTCGTTGTCTTTACCAACACTCCCCTCAGGGCGAACCCAGCCATGACCATCTTTATGGCCAATAACATACCCTTTAATGAGTTCGAGCTTTTCTGGCAGTGCATAACATTGACGACGAGTAAATACGAGTTGACCGTCGCGCTCCATCGCGCGAAGGCGACGTCTTAGTCCTTCGTATTGTTCTTCACCAGATAAACCCAGCACCTCAAACAAGTCATTACGATTCATTGGTACATTTTGTTGAGTCAAAAACTCGGTAATGTACTCTCGACTTGGTACTGGATTCTCATATTTTTTGGATTCACGATCAGCATGTGGATCGTTATGGGTGTTGTCGGACATAAGCAAGGCCTGCTAAGGAAAGGATATGTCGCTTAGTATAACTAAATCTGGCAGTTATCGACAGGACAAGCAGACAAGTAGATCAGTTATTATCAAAAAGTAATGGAACGAGTTCGCTATTATCCTTAATCATATCCGCCAAGGTGCACTTATTCAGCTCAGCAAGAAATGCACGTTTAGCATTGTCCAAATGCAGTTTAAGACGACAAGCGGGAGTAATGTGGCAAAAATCGGGGGAGCAGTTCACCACCTGTAATGGCTCAATGTCACGTACAACCTCACCAATCACGATAGAGTCAGCAGGCATACCTAAACGTATTCCGCCATTTTTGCCGCGTACTGTTTTCACATAACCAAGTTGCCCAAGCTTATTGATGATCTTAATCATGTGATTTTTGGATACGCCAAAGGTATCGCTGACGACCTGAATACTCGTCAATTCACCTTCGGGAAGTGAAGCTAAGTAAATCAAAGCGCGAATACCATAATCGGTGAAATTGGTTAGTTGCATATTTTTCCCTCAGTTGTCCTGTTTAGTGTAAATCTTCCATTGACCAAAAGATATATTTTAGATACAACTTATAACATACATTATAAATACAACTTTCAAAAAGGAAGTCAAATGCTCAGCAATTCAACCATAAATATCGTCAAGTCTACTGCTCCACTCATTGCAGAAACTGGCCCCAAATTAACGGCTCATTTTTATGACAGGATGTTTGCCCACCACCCAGAACTTAAAGATATTTTTAACCTCACCCACCAAGATTCAGGCAGCCAACGAGAGGCGCTATTTAATGCGATTCACGGTTATGCCGCTAATATAGACAATATTGAAGTCCTCCTCCCTGTGGTAGAGAAAATAGCCCAGAAGCACACTAGTTTTAATATTACCGCAGAGCAATATCAAATCGTTGGAAGCCATTTATTAGCCACCATTGATGAATTATTCTCACCAGGCCAGCCCGTATTGGATGCATGGGGAGAAGCTTATGGTCTTCTTGCACAAGTCTTTATAGATCGCGAAGAAGCCATCTATCAAGAAACGGAAAGCCAACAAGGCGGCTGGCGTGGCACGCGTGAGTTCAAATTGGTATCGAAAATAGTAGAAAGCGACGTGATCACCAGCTTTACGTTTGAACCTGTTGATGGCGAAGCCGTCGTTGGTTACAAGCCAGGACAATACCTAGGTATTTACTTGTCTCCTGAGCAATTTGATAATCAAGAGATTCGTCAATACAGTCTTTCTGATGCACCGAACGGCCAAAGCTACCGCATTTCAGTGAAAAAGGAATCGTTAGGTGTCGTTTCTAAATACTTACACGATGTACTTTCGGTAGGTGATGTTGTCAAACTGGCACCACCAAGTGGTGATTTCTTCTTTAACAGTGAAGAAACGTCCCCGATTGCGCTTATTTCTGGTGGTGTGGGCATTACGCCAATGATGGCGATGTTAGAAAGCATAAAAGCAAGCCACCAAGCGCCTATCCACTGGTTGCACGCAACCGACAACGCACAGCACCATGGTTTTAAGCAGCACCTGCAAGCTCTCGAAGAGACACACTCTTTAGTAACTTCTCATACTTGGTATCGAGAGGGTGATGACGCCAATGTGCATTCTGGTTTAATGGTTCTTTCGCAAATAGAGAGCTCTATCGATTGGCAAGCAACGCAATTCTACCTGTGTGGGCCAGTTGTTTTCATGCAGTCTATCGCGAAGCAACTGCTCAATTTAGGCGCCAAAGAAGATCAAATTCACTACGAGTGTTTTGGTCCTCACAAAGTGCTTTAGTTACCATAATGGCTAACAAAAAATGCCTCACTAATTAGTGAGGCATTTTTTCGACTTTCTTTGTACTACGGCTATGTTTTTACTGCGACTACAACAGTTAACTACAATTATGTACTTACGGCTATCTAAGCCTAATTACCAGAAATCGGAACGGCGTTTGGCTCTGGCAATAATATTCTGAGGCATGCGCATTTCTAGGCCTTGCCGGAGCATGGTAATTCGTCGATGTCGTCTTTTGTCTGGTGTCACTGAGTTATACAACCAGCGATACGCATCTTCATAGTCCAATGGGCTGCCGTAATCACGTAAGAGCAATTCTGCCAGGTGGATTCTTGCATCCAAATTCCCCATTGACGCCGCTTCTCGTAAGTAAGGGATCGCTCGCTCTTTGTCTTGTTGAACTAACGTACCACGTGAGTAATAACGCCCGACTTGCTCTAATGCAACCGGTAAGCCCTGATGAGCAGCGTTTTCCATGTAGTAGAGCCCAAGCTCAACATCACGATCGACACACACTCCCCACGCTAGCATGTCACCATAGAGAAACTCGTAAGCTGGCAAGCTAATCCGCGTTGCCCTAGCCACAATATCTTCTACTAGCTGACAGCCGTCAGCCTGCACACGTTCAAGATGCTTGTTGTCTTCGATTAAATTTATCAGTTCAGCTTCCGTATAGACAGGAATTGGACCACCTATGCTCTCGTCAGCTTGAACCAAACTAACGCGGGAACACAGTGCCAATACCAACGAAGCTGCAACAGCTCGTAGTTTCATAGTCGCACTCTTTATTCATACCGTGCTTTTTTATCGGCAAATGTTGCTACCTCTTTAGACAATTATTGCCGATATCTGGCAATATTTTGCCAGATGACGAATAAAAAGTAACCGGAAAAGACATAAAAAAAGCCGACTCATTGAGTCGGCTTCTATATAACCTTTAAAGATCAGCCCATTATGAATTAAATGGGTGAACCTTGATGATGGTTTCGTTACGGTCAGGACCTGTAGAAACGATATCAATTGGCACGCCTGTTAACTCTTCGATACGCTTGATGTAATCAAGAGCAGCTTGAGGCAATGCATCAATAGAAGTCGCACCGAACGTATTGTCAGTCCAACCAGGCATTGTTTCGTAGATTGGCGTTGCTTCTTCAAAAGATTCAGCAGCCATTGGCGAAACTTCTAAAATAGAGCCATCTTTCATCTTGTAACCAGTACAGATTTTTAGCTCTTCTAGGCCATCAAGTACATCTAACTTAGTCAGGCAGAAACCTGAGATAGAGTTAATTTGTACCGCACGACGCATAGCAACAGCATCAAACCAACCGGTACGACGTAAACGACCTGTTGTTGCGCCAAACTCTTGGCCAACATCGCCCAAGTGCTTACCGATTGGGTCTTGCTTATCTAGACCATCGTACAACTCAGTCGGGAATGGACCTGAACCAACACGAGTACAGTAAGCCTTAGTAATACCAAGGATGTAACCAATGTGACGAGGACCAAAACCAGAACCAGCAGCAACGCCACCAGCGGTTGTGTTTGAAGACGTAACGTACGGGTAAGTACCGTGGTCGATGTCTAGAAGCGTACCTTGAGCACCTTCAAACATGATCTTGTCGCCACGCTTACGTGCTGCGTCAAGTTCATCAGTAACATCGATAACCATAGAAGTCAGTAGGTCAGCATAGCTCATCGCTTGCTCTAGAACTTCTTCGTAGCTTACTGTGTCTACTTTGTAGAAATGCTCAAGTTGGAAGTTATGGAATTCCATCACTTTTTTAAGCTTCTCTGCGAATGCTTCTCTGTCGAAAAGGTCGCCAACGCGAAGACCGCGACGAGCAACTTTATCTTCATACGCAGGACCGATACCACGACCGGTAGTACCAATTGCTTTTTTACCAAGAGCGACTTCACGCGCTTGGTCAATAGCAACATGGTAAGGAAGAATTAGAGGACATGCTTCAGAAATGAAAAGACGCTCGCTAACTGGGATGCCACGTTCTTCTAGAGGTTTCATTTCTTTCAATAGTGCATCTGGAGACAGAACAACACCATTACCGATAACGCATTTCACGTTATTGCGAAGAATACCTGATGGAATCAAATGAAGAACGGTTTTTTCGCCATCAATGACAAGAGTGTGGCCAGCATTGTGACCGCCTTGATAGCGAACCACGTATTTTGCATCTTCAGTTAAAAGGTCTACTATTTTACCTTTACCTTCGTCACCCCATTGGGTGCCTAGAACGACTACGTTATTACTCATCTTTCCAATCTGATTGCTAGTTAAAAAAGGATTCTAGCACCGAATCAGTTCTCTTGCAGTTATTTTTTAACCGTGAAAGTAAAACACTTTGGTAAACAATTGAGAGGTAAAGAATAAAAAACAGCGTAAGTGACTAGAAAGTAATCTCCTCACAATAACTTGGGCTATATGGGGCCAATTAACTAGAGAAAATGGCCCAATAATCAAAGAGTATTACGCAATAATGCCACGAGCACGTAAGCCGTTTAAGCATAGCGCCACCAGCTCATCGATACTCTTTTCCCCTGCTGGCAAATCCAACTCGGCATTCAGCGGCGCTTCGTATTCTGAGTCTATCCCCGTGAAGTTGCTGATTTCCCCTGCCCGTGCTTTCTTATATAACCCTTTAGGATCTCGCTGCTCACACACATCCAGTGGCGCGTTGACAAACACTTCTAAGAACTCCCCCTCAGGCAGCATTTCTCTGACCATCTCTCTTTCAGCTCGATGGGGGGAAATAAATGCCGATAATACAATCAAGCCTGCGTCCGCCATCAATTTGGAAAGCTCTCCAATACGGCGGATGTTTTCACGACGATCTTGCGAAGAAAAACCAAGATCACGGCAAAGCCCATGACGAACGTTATCCCCATCAAGTAAATAAGTGTGGTATCCCAACTCAGCCAGCTTTACTTCTAAAGCGCCTGCTACTGTTGATTTTCCCGCACCAGAAAGCCCGGTAAACCACAATACAGCCGGTTTTTGTTGCTTTTGTTGCGCACGTGATGCTTTGGTAACGGCATGCTGGTGCCATACTACGTTTTCATCTTTAACTCTGCTTGCCGTTGTCATCTATAAACGTCCTTGTTCAATTGATCATCCGATCAATAAGGGAAAAAGTAAGGGATCAGCGTCAGAACCAAAACGGAATAAACCACGGATATGGGTAGCCCCACCCGTAAATAGTCAGTAATGTGATAATTACCTACGCTGTACACCAATAAATTGGTTTGATAGCCATAAGGGGAAATAAAACTCGCACTGGCTCCAAACAACACCGCCATGATGAAAGGCATAGGATCGACGCCATAGCCTATAGCCATGCTGTAGCCGATAGGAAACGCTAGAGCCGCCGCAGCATTGTTCGTTACCAACTCAGTGAGGACCAAGGTTAATAAATAGGTCGCCACTAATGCACCAAAGACGCCCCAGCCATTAAACGCTTCAATGAACATATCGCCCATCTTCACTGACAGACCAGAGGAAATCATCAACTGGGCAATGGTTAATGCACTTCCTACGATCACCACGATGTCGATAGGAAAACGGCGTCTGAGTTCGGAAATTTTTACGATACCAAATGCCAGTAGTAACAAGAGATATCCAGATAAGCCTTTAATAAGCGGAGTCACTTCAGTTAGCGCTAAACCAATCACAGAAACAAAGCCCAGCATAACCAATAACGATTTATTGCGGTCTAGCTTCGCACTGGAGTCCAAGTCGTTGACCAACACAAATTCACGAGCATGAGCTTGTCTTTCGCTTTCAAAGCGCTTGCCTGGTACTAATACTAATGTATCCCCAGCGGTGAGCTGAATGTTTCCCAAGCCACCCTCTAGTCGCTCATGGCCTCGACGAATCGCCACAACCACAGCGTCAAAACGGTCTCGGAACTGGCTAGACTTTAAGGTTTTATTACGAATAGAAGCCGACGAGCTAACGACCACTTCTACAAAACTTTGACCATTAAGGTGATGCTGGCCAAACAGCGTAAGTCCTTTGATTTCTTGCAACGTGGTGACACTTTCGACGTCACCACAAAAAAGCAAGCGATCGCCCGCCCCTAATACAAAGTCGGGATCCACTGATGGCATGGTTTGACCATTACGGATCACTTCCGCCAAAAAGAGTTTTCTTAGGGCGCGAAGATTATTTTGTGCGATGGTTTTTCCAACCAAAGGCGATCCGCTCTCGACTCTGGCTTCTAAAAAATAAGGCAGATCATTTTGGGAATGATCATCGTTGCTTGGTAATAGGTAACTTAATGGGATCAGCACCAACATGCCACCAAATAACACCGCTAAACCGATCATGGTTGGAGCAAAAAAACCCAAACTTGGTAAGCCTGCGTCTTCAACAAAGCTGTTGATGATCAAGTTCGTCGAAGTGCCGATCAAGGTTAAGGTTCCACCAAGAATCGCCGCATAGCTCAATGGCAATAACAAGCGCGATGGTGAGTGTTGTTGGTTACGCTTTATCGCCCCAATTAAAGACACCACAACCGCGGTATTGTTGGTAAATGAAGAAAGAAATGCAGTAGAAAATCCCAGCTTAGCTACAGCCGTTCCTAAACGTCCACCAGATACGTGTTGCCCAACCCAGCTAATCAGTTGAGTTTTCTCCAACGCACAGGAGGCAAGAATCAAGAGAACCAACGTCAGAAGCGAAGAGTTGGTAAAATTCGTTGTAATCGTCGAGAGATCACTTAATCCTGCCATAAAGGCACAAAAAGCGGCACCAGCAAAAATAAAGCTCGGTTTTATTTTGGTCGCAACTAGGCAGGCAATAATGGCAAGCAGAACCGCTAGTACAAATCCTTGTTCCCATATCATTGGCGTATCCTAGTTAATCGAGTAGAAGCATAATGCTTAAGAAGTATGGGGAGCGTGCACTCCCCATTTTCACATTAGCCTTTTAATATCTGACTGAGATCTTTAGCATCCCAATGAGGGAAATGTTTGCGAACTAATGCATTCAGCTCTACCTCAAAAGCAGAAAAGTCTCCTTGTTCTTGCTCTACAAGATCCAAACGCTTGCGGATCATGCCCGCGCCAACAGTCACATTGGTCAAACGGTCGATCACAATAAAGCCCCCCGTGTCAGCACAGTCAACGTAGCGATCCAGAGCCACATTTTCGTTGAGAGACCATTCACACAAACCGATCCCATTCAATGGAAGTTGATCCGCGGCATGCTCCGACAGTTGGTTGATGTCGTATTGATGGTGGATTTTTTCCACCTGACCTACGGTTTTCTTACCCGCGACCTTAATGTCGTATGCTCGACCTGCTTCTAACGGTTTTTCAGTCATCCAAACCACATCGGCTAACAGATGATTGGTCGACGCTATCTGCGCTTTGTCTAACACCAATAAATCACCGCGGCTGATGTCGATTTCATCCGTTAAGGTAATAGTGACGGCTAAACCAGCTTGAGCGGTGTCCAGGTCACCATCAAAGGTCACAATGCGCGCTACATTCGATGTCTTTCCTGATGGCAATGCACGCACCGTGTCTCCCACCGAAATAGAACCCGACGAAACGGTGCCAGCAAAACCTCTGAAATCTAGATTCGGGCGATTCACATATTGCACAGGGAAACGGAACTCTCCGTCATCTTTTGACTGGTCAATATCAATCTTCTCTAGCAGCTCTAGCATCGTAGGGCCTTGGTACCAGCTAGTACGCGGGCTAAGATCGACAACGTTATCGCCTTCCAGTGCCGAAATAGGCAGCAATTGAATATTAATATCGCCTTCTAGTTTCTGTGAAAACTCTTTATATTCACGTTCAATCTGCTCGTAACGATCTTGTGAATAGTCCACCAGATCCATTTTGTTCACGGCCACAATGAAGTGACGGATCCCAACCAGGCTTGAAATAAACGAGTGACGTCTGGTTTGATCCAAAATGCCTTTTCGAGCATCCACTAAGATCACAGCGACGTCACAAGTCGAAGCACCTGTTGCCATGTTACGAGTGTATTGCTCATGCCCTGGGGTATCAGCAATAATGAATTTACGGGTTTGAGTCGAAAAATAACGGTAGGCTACATCGATTGTGATGCCCTGCTCTCGCTCGGCTTGTAAGCCATCAACCAATAAAGCGAGGTCCGGGCGTTCGCCCGTCGTACCGACACGCTGACTGTCGGAATGCACTGCCGCTAACTGATCTTCATAGATCTGCTTAGAGTCATGGAGCAAACGACCGATCAAGGTGCTTTTACCATCATCGACAGAACCACAAGTTAGGAACCGCAATAAAGACTTGTGTTGGTGTTGACTTAGGTATCCTTCGATCCCCAGTTCCGCGAGTTGCGCTTCAACCGCACTGTTCATATTCTCTTTCCTTAGCTTGAATTCTGTTTAGAAGTAACCTTGGCGCTTCTTCAATTCCATCGATCCTGACTGATCTTTATCGATCGCTCGGCCTTGTCTTTCACTGGATGTCGCCACCAGCATTTCTTCAATGATTTCTGGCAGCGTGGTCGCCTCAGAATCAATGGCGCCCGTCAGTGGGTAACAACCTAGAGTTCTAAAGCGAACGCTTCGCTGCTCTACTTTTTCATCTTCAGCAATTTCCATGCGATCATCATCGACCATGATCAACATGCCATCACGCTCGACTACAGGGCGAGGTTCTGCCAAATACAATGGTACGATTTCAATGTTTTCTAGGTAGATGTATTGCCAGATGTCCAGTTCCGTCCAGTTTGATAATGGGAAGACACGGATGCTTTCGCCTTTATTCACCTGGCCGTTATAGGTTCTCCACAACTCAGGACGTTGGTTTTTAGGGTCCCATGTATGGTTTTTGTCGCGGAATGAATACACGCGCTCTTTTGCGCGCGATTTTTCTTCATCACGACGTGCACCACCAAATGCCGCATCAAAACCATACTTGTTCAGCGCCTGCTTTAGGCCTTGAGTTTTCATGATATCGGTGTGCTTTGATGAACCATGTTCGAATGGGCTGATGCCCATTTCCATTCCTTCAGGGTTCTTATGAACGAGAAGCTCAAAACCATACTTTTCTGCGGTGCGATCGCGAAAGTCGATCATTTCGCGAAATTTCCAATCGGTATCCACGTGTAATAGTGGGAAAGGAATTTTACCCGGGTAAAAAGCTTTACGCGCTAGATGCAGCATGACCGATGAATCTTTACCAATGGAATACATCATCACTGGGTTATCAAATTCGGCCGCAACTTCACGCAGAATATGTATGCTCTCTGCTTCGAGTTGCTTTAAATGTGTGAGTCGTTGTTGATCCATTTTTTTACGCTTCCTTAAAAGCTCGTTACTACGAGCTGTAGAGTGTTCTATTACTATGAATACTGTTAACAGCGGCGATTACGCCCCATTAGCTATATTCACCGTAGATTCTGACGATGACGAACGAAACCAATCGAGCTTCTTCGCGAGATTCACCACTTCACCCACCACAATCAAAGATGGTGACTGGGCATGAGCGGCGAGCTGAGAGAGTTCAGACAACTGCCCTTTAAATACTTTCTGAGTTAACTGAGTGCCACGTTCGATAATGGCGATCGGTGTATTCGCACTTCTACCGTGCTCAATAAGCTGAGCCTGGATGTGATTGGATTTCAGTAGGCCCATATAAATAACCAGTGTTTGCTGACCACGAGCCAATGTTGACCAATCGACAGATTCGTCTTCTTGCTTTAGGTGACCGGTAACAAACATAGCGGACTGAGCACAATCTCTATGAGTAAGAGGAATACCAGCATAGGCAGTCGCACCTGCTGCGGCGGTAATGCCAGGAATCACTTCAAAGCCAATGCCTGCATCAAATAAGACTTCAAGCTCTTCGCCACCTCGGCCAAACACAAAAGGATCGCCACCTTTAATGCGCACAACTTTGTACCCTTGAGAGGCAAAATCGACTAAGAGTTGATTGGTTTTTTCTTGCGGCACGCTGTGATGGCCAGCTTTTTTACCCACACACACCAATATTGTTTCACTTGGTACAAGCGACATAATTTCATCCGAGACAAGATAGTCATACAAAACCACATCAGCCTGCTGCAAATAACGCAACGCTTTAACCGTGAGTAGATCAGGATCGCCAGGCCCAGCACCAACAAGTGCCACTTCACCGGCCTTCAAATCACTTTTCGCAAAGTTCAGGTTTGGGTTACTCGCAACTAACCGAGGTTTTGTTGCTGGAAATGGGGTAAGTGTGTCCGTGTTAGCCATGGTGATATCGCCATCATTCATCCTGTGATGACTGCATTATGACCAGCTTCTGTTATTACCTGAAATTCTAAAATTTCATTTTTTATATCAAAAGCTGATAAGGGGATTTTTGATGGTCAGTGAAAATGGGCAGTTTTGCCTATAAAACAAGCCATTTTGCGTGCTATTTGTCACGCTCAATTAAGAATATATGTACTAGGCTCCTTGGTGAGCCCTTTTGTAACAAAGCACATATAAAATGCATTTATGTACTTTAGGTAACACTTTTGCACAATAAAACTGACCCTGATCACACAATACTGTAGCTGCAAATAATCGTTACATTACTTTTTGTTACATTAGACGAGTCATTTTTATCCCCCAAATGGAGCAAATCATGAAATTGGCTGTTAAACCCCTATCTATTGCAGTACTTGGTGGCATGTTAGCTATTGCAGGACCTGTAATGGCAGACACCATTAAACTTCGTATTGTAGAAACAACGGACATCCATACTAATTTGATGGATTATGATTACTACAAAGATAAGCCTTCTCAAAAAATTGGTTTAGCGCGTACAGCGACACTAGTAAAAGAAGCACAAAACGAAGTGATCAACAGTGTTTTGGTTGATAACGGCGATTTGCTTCAAGGCAGCCCGATGGGCGACTACATGGCGGCTAAAGGCCTTAAAGCGGGTGAAGTTCACCCAGCTTACAAAGCCATGAATCAACTTGGTTACGACGCTGGTAACATCGGCAACCACGAATTCAACTACGGCTTAGATTTCCTACAAGAAAGCATCAATGACGCTGATTTCCCATACGTCAATGCCAACGTTTTTGACCAAGAAACAGGTGAGCACTACTTTAAGCCGTACATCATCAAGTCTCACACGTTTAAAGATACTGATGGCGAAGCGCACGAAGTCAAAGTTGGTTACATAGGTTTTGTTCCACCACAAATCATGGTGTGGGATAAGAAAAACCTAGAAGGCCAAGTTTTTGCCAAAGACATTAAAGTGATGGCTGAAAAGCTTGTTCCGCAAATGAAGAAAGAAGGCGCTGATGTGATTGTTGCTATTCCTCACTCAGGCCTAGCAACAGACCCATACAAATTGGGTGCAGAAAACTCAACATACTATCTTGCAGATGTAGAAGGCATTGATGCGATTGCCTTTGGTCACTCGCATTCTGTATTCCCAGGTAAAGGCTTTGACAATATTCAGGGTGTCGACAACAAAAAAGGTACCATTAATGGTGTTGCTGCTGTTATGCCAGGTCGCTGGGGTAGCCACGTAGGCGTAATGGATCTTGTGTTGAACAAAGAAGGCGAGAGCTGGAATGTAACTACAGAGCAAACTGAAGCTCGTCCTATTTACGACAAGAAAGCAAAAAAATCGTTAGCTAAAGCAGACGAAGGCATTGTTCAAGCTCTGGCTGAAGATCATAAAGGCACACGTGAATTCGTTAACCAGCCTATTGGTAAAGCTGACGACGTGATGTACAGCTTCTTAGCGCTGGTACAAGATGATCCAACGGTTCAAATTGTAAACCTTGCCCAAAAAGATTACGTAGAACGCTTTATTCAAGGCGATCCGGACCTAGATGGTATCCCAGTACTTTCTGCTGCGGCGCCATTTAAAGCCGGCGGTCGTAAAAATGACCCTGCCAACTTTACTGAAGTTGAATCAGGCGAGCTTACTTTCCGTAATGCTGCTGATCTGTACCTATACCCAAACACCTTAGTTGCCCTAAAAGTACAGGGTAAAGAAGTAAAAGAGTGGCTAGAGTGTAGCGCCGGCCAATTCAAACAAATCGATGTAAACTCGTCTGCTCCACAAGGCTTAATTGATTGGGATGGTTTCCGCACTTATAACTTTGATGTTATGGATGGTGTGAACTACCAAATCGACGTAACACAACCTGCAAAATACGATGGTAACTGTAAGGTTATTAACCCTGAGTCTGAGCGTATTATTGGCCTAACCTACCAAGGTAAGCCAATCGATATGAAGCAAGACTTTATCATTGCAACCAACAACTACCGTGCTTACAGCAACAAATTCCCGGGTACTGGTTCAGATTTTATCGCATTTGATGCACCAGATGAAAACCGTACGGTACTTGCGAACTACATCTCGCGCGTAAGTGCTGAGGAAGGTTTAGTTAAACCAAGTGCTGACAATAACTGGTCTTTTGCTCCAATCATGAGTAAAGAGAAGTTAAACATTCGTTTTGAAACTTCACCAAGCGACAAAGCGGCTAAGTTTATCGAACAAAAAGCGCAATACCCAATGGAGCGTGTGGCAACTGATGATGTAGGTTTCGGTGTTTACCGACTAACACTACAAAAATAGCCTGAAACTCTCTATGATAAAAACCGCAGCAATCGCTGCGGTTTTTTTTATGAGGCGAACAGAGTGCAACCCTTTATCGAACAACTGGCCGAGTTTGGCTTCTCCGCTATTGAACTGGAAACCCTTTCACTGGTCGCTTCTCCAATGGATCTCCCTACTCGTCATATTCTTACTCATCAAGGTGAAATGGCAACTCACATCTACTTTGTTATTGATGGCCTTTGCCACGCTTGCTATCTCACAGGAGATGGTAAACAGTTTAGTAAAGAGTTTTATTGGGAACACGATTGGATCATCGGTTTTGAAAGTGTCATCAAAGAGCAACCTTCTCCGTACCTGTTAGAAACATTAACGCCCACGACTTTATTATGCTTGCCAATCGAAGCCTTTCAAACTTGGCGTGAACAAGCGCACCCACTTTACCTTAGACTACTTGAAACTCAGTTAATGCATAAGGAGAACAAAGAGCGTTTTATGTTGCTCCATTCACCTGAAGAGCGATACGAACTGTTCTGTCAACACTATCCCGACCTCGAAAAACGTATTACCGATTACCAAATTGCTGCGTATCTGGGGATCACCCATATCAGCTTAAGCCGTATTAAAAAGCGCCTAAAACAAAGAAATTAACAAAAGTTAACGAACTTATCCTTCCTTAGTATTACCCTAGAGTTAAATATTAAGGAAGTACTATGATCACTTGGAAACGCCTGTCTTTTTCTCAATTTACTCCTGACGAACTTTACAACTTACTGCAACTACGTATTAACGTATTTGTTGTCGAACAGACCTGTCCATACCCTGAATTGGATGATAAAGATCGAGCAAAAGGCGCTGAGCACTTATTAGGCTTCCGTGGTGAAGAACTGATTGCCTGCGCACGATTGCTGCCCCCAGGGTTGAGTTACCCGAGTGCCAGTATTGGCCGTATTGCAACTAAAGCCAGTGCCAGAGGCGACGGCATGGGGCATGAACTTTTAAAGCAAGCACTTACTCACATGAATGAGCTGTGGCCCGGCGTCGCCATAGAAATAGGCGCACAAGCGCATTTAGCCAATTACTATCAATCACACGGTTTCGTACAAACCTCAGAACCTTATTTAGAAGATGACATTTTGCACATCGACATGAAACGAGTCGGTTAGTGACCAATTCATTAAGCTTATTCAGTCAGGCATTACTCCTGCTCGTTGCAGGAAATCTATTTGCTTCGCTTTCTGATGTCTCTGTGAAGCTGCTAAACGGCGAACTGTCCACTTACCAATACATTTTCATCCGTCAACTCATCGGTTTTTTGGTCATTCTTCCGTTTTGGCTGAGATTGGGCAAAACAGAGCAGGCTGTAGGGTCATTGCCATTGAACCTATTCAGAGCACATTTAGTTATCATTGGTAGTGGCTGTATGATGATAGCGGTTACTCACTTACCACTGGCTACTGCAAACGCGGTGTTTTACGCCGCTCCCGTATTAATGCTGCCACTCTCAGTATGGCTACTTAAAGAAATTCCAGCGAAAGGCAAAGTCATCGCAACCTGCATCGGCTTTATTGGTGTGCTGGTTGTTCTTCGCCCATCTCAGTTTCATTGGGCTGCTATGTTTGCCATGGGAACGGCCATCACTCTGGCATTATTCAATATATTGGTACGAAAGCTGCCAGTCGACCAACCCGTTGTCACGACGTTATTTTGGACCAGTCTTTTGTCATTGCCTGTTTCTGGGGCATTAGCATTCGCTCACTGGCAACCTATGAGCCTCACTCAACTAGGCTGGGTAAGCGCCAGTGCTATTTTGATCTTAACTTACAACGGTTGTGCGGTTTTGGCCTACCGTAAAGTCCCTGCCGACCAAATAGCCATGGTGGAATATTCGGGCTTAGTGTTTGTCACTCTATTTGGTGTGCTTTGGTTTGAAGAGGTACCAGACTGGATAACCTTCCTGGGTATTTTACTGATCGTATTACCGATGCTCATTCGCAGACGCACAAGTGTAAAGTCTTCCAAATAAAAAGGCGCTGATCATAATAATCAGCGCCTTTATCTTTTGTTACATTAGCCACGAGTTGTATTCGCTACCGTTACTTGCTTCGACCAAAGCCACCATCCGATAGGCGGAAGAACATGACAGCGCCTTGCTTCTTCTCTAGCTGTAGGATATCTAACTGACCTTGTTCATCCCGTTTGAATCTCACCAACTGCCCTTGCTTTATTCGGCTAAGCGGCTTATCTGCCCCTTCGATTTTCGCAAGCGCATTTAAATCGGCCATCGGCAAATCGTTTGCCCTAAAAACTTGCGCCAGTGTATCTCCAGCTTTCACGGTGTACTCTAACCAAGTATCCGATTTAGGAGCGGTAGCAGTACTGCTGTGTTGTTCGCTTAAACCTTGGGTATTCAACGCCACTGTTTTCCGAGCATCGCTTGTTGTTATGCTCTGAGTAGGGCTTTCTTCTGTCGTCGCCGTTGGCGCTGGCCACACGAGTAAAACAAGGATCACAATACTAAGAGCGCCAATCACACGCTGATGCAATTTTGGCAATCGATCGAGTTGTGTTTTTACTTGGGCAAGCGACGCTCGCCATTGAACATCACTTAGCTTACTTTTTACCTGATCAACGAAACTCACTGACTTACGCTTGGTAACTCTTCGATTCATCGGCGTTCGACCTTTATTAATTATCTCTTCATTATCTCAAAATTTCTTTCTTACGCCTACATATTGGCATTTACCGTTTCTTCATTCCAGTAGAACTGGTATTCTTTTGCGGCATAAACTCACATTATAAAGAGAGACAAGATGTCTGAGATTAAACTAGAGACCGTAGAACAAAAAGCAAGCTACGGCATTGGTCTTCAAATGGGCCAACAACTAGCTGGTAGCGGCCTTGAAGGTCTAAACGTTGACGCAATTGCAAAAGGCATCGCGACAGCGCTAACTGGCGACATGCCAGAGATCGAAGTTGATGAAATCAACAAAGCGCTTCAAGACCTTCACACTCGCGCTGAATCTGCACGTGCAGAACTTGCTAAAGTAGCAGCGGCTGACGGTGAAGCTTACCTAACAGACAACGCTCTGCGTTCTGAAGTAACGGTTCTTGAGTCTGGTCTTCAATACGAAGTACTAACTGAAGGTACGGGTGAAATCCCAACTTCTGACAAGCAAGTACGTGTTCACTACCACGGCGAGCTAACTGACGGAACTGTTTTCGACAGCTCTGTATCTCGCGGTCAACCTGCTGAGTTCCCAGTAACTGGCGTAATCAAAGGTTGGGTTGAAGCACTTCAACTAATGCCTGTTGGTTCTAAGTGGAAACTATACATTCCTCAAGACCTTGCATACGGTGAGCGTGGCGCTGGCGCTGCAATCCCTCCTTATGCTGCTCTTGTATTTGAAGTTGAGCTACTGGCTATCCTTTAATTGCCATAGAGTCTCAATTCTAAAGCGGTGTTTTGCACCGCTTTTTTGTATCACTTTTATCAAATTCGCTTACACTAAGTATTCTTGTTATCAATGACCAAGGATGTAAGCATGAAAACAAAGACCATTGCTTTTCTCATTTCAGCACTTTTCGTAAGCACACCTTCCTACGCTCTATTTGGCCTCGGTTCAGATAAAGAGCAATCTGTTGACACAGCAGCACTCACTTCACTGGCGACTTCAGCACTTAGTGATTCAACGGCAAGTGTCGAATCTTCACCCATTGTTAAGCAACTCACGGATAGTTTGGGAGTAAGCCCAACTCAAGCGAGCGGTGGCGCAGGTGCTCTGTTGGCTCTGGCATCAAACTCTCTGTCTGGTAGTCAATCTAGTGAACTAACCAATCTCATTCCTGGAATGAGTAGCTTAACCGAATCTGTTCCTGGTCTTATGGGGATGGCTAATAACTTGAGCGCAGTAAACGATGTATTCGCCAAGCTAGGCCTAGACCCAAGCATGGTTGCGCAATTTGCGCCAATTATTATGGAATACTTAACCGGACAAGGCGCATCAAGCGGCTTGCTGGGGTCACTAAGCAGTATTTGGAAATAACCACTACTGTTCAGTTGTACAATGCTATCAAGGAAGAATTCACTCATGAAAGACGAAACACTCTCGATCCATCACGGCTATCAAACCGACCCAACGACAAAGTCGGTTGCAACCCCAATCTATCAAACAGTTGCCTATGAGTTTGATAACGCCCAGCACGGCGCAGATCTCTTTAACTTAGAAGTGCCAGGCAACATCTACACTCGCATCATGAACCCAACAAATGATGTACTGGAACAGCGAATGGCTGCACTTGAAGGTGGTATTGCGGGCCTTGTGGTAAGTTCAGGCAGTGCCGCAATTAACTACGCCATCCTTACTTTGGCACAAATGGGCGACAACATTGTCTCTACACCTCAGTTATACGGTGGCACTTATACCTTGTTCGCCCATATGCTGCCTCAACAAGGAATTGAAGTTCGATTCGCAAAAGATGATAAGCCCGAGAGCTTAGCTGAGTTAATCGACGACAAAACTAAGGCTGTCTATTGCGAATCAATTGGTAACCCTGCTGGTAATATTGTTGATCTAGAAACGATTGCGACACTTGCTCATGCTAAAGGTGTACCCGTGATTGTCGACAACACAGTGGCAACCCCTGCTCTATGTAAGCCGATTCAGTATGGTGCCGATATAGTCGTTCACTCGCTCACTAAATATGTCGGTGGGCACGGAACGACTCTTGGTGGTGTCATCGTCGATTCGGGAAAATTTCCATGGGCAGAACACAAAGAACGCTTTCCTGTGTTTAATCAACCAGAAGCGGCGTATCACGGTGTTGTTTATACCGAAGCATTTGGTGAAGCGGCCTTTATTGGTAGAGCTAGAACCGTACCAATGCGTAATACAGGGTCAACACTGTCTCCAATGAACGCCTTTATGCTGCTGCAAGGTTTAGAAACCCTGCCTTTACGTATGGAGCGCCATTGTGAGAACGCACTCAAGGTTGCTGAATTCTTAAAGGACCATGAGAAAGTCAGCTGGGTTAGCTACGCAGGCTTAGAAGATTCATCCTATTACGAATTAGCAGAAAAATACATGCAAGGTAAGCCATCCGCTATTTTGTCGTTTGGCCTTAAAGACGGATACGATGCCGGTGTTGGATTCTATGACGCCTTGAATCTATTTAAGCGTTTGGTCAACATAGGCGATGCTAAGTCTTTGGCCTGTCACCCGGCCTCGACCACTCACCGTCAGTTGAATCAGCAAGAGCAAACTCAAGCTGGTGTAACTCCAGAGATGATTCGCTTATCTGTAGGTATCGAACACATCGATGATATTTTGGCGGACTTAGAGCAGGCGTTAAGGGCGTAGCGTAAGAAGAATGCGGCACCACATACCGGTTGTCGTTTTTTTAATCTCAAGGTGTTCATCGCGTATTTTATATTCAAACACTCTTTCCGTTTTCTCTAGACATAAAAAAAGCCGAGCTTACGCTCGGCTTTTTACTTTATCGAACAGATTACTCAGCAGCTTCTTCAGCAGCTGGGCGATCTACAAGCTCAATGTAAGCCATTGGAGCTTTGTCGCCGGTACGGAAACCAGCTTTTAGGATACGAGTGTAACCGCCTTGACGGGCAGCAAAACGTGGACCTAGTTCGTTAAATAGTTTTGCAACAACTTCGTTATCACGAGTGCGTGCAAATGCAAGACGACGGTTAGCAACACTGTCAGTCTTAGCTAGTGTAATCAAAGGCTCAATTACGCGACGTAGTTCTTTTGCTTTAGGCACGGTAGTTTTGATAACTTCGTGACGAACAAGAGAGCTAGCCATGTTGCTGAACATCGCTTTGCGATGACTGCTGTTGCGGTTGAGTTGACGACCACTCTTACGATGGCGCATGACCTAATCCTTCTAACTAGTATCGATTAATCTTCAGCAATTGACGCTGGTGGCCAATTTTCAAGGCGCATGCCAAGAGAAAGACCACGTGAAGCAAGTACGTCTTTAATCTCTGTAAGAGATTTTTTACCAAGGTTTGGCGTTTTAAGAAGCTCAACCTCAGTGCGCTGTACAAGATCACCGATGTAGTGAATCGCTTCTGCTTTCAAACAGTTAGCAGAGCGAACTGTTAGTTCAAGATCGTCTACAGGACGCAGTAGGATCGGATCGAATTCCGGCTTCTCTTCCTTCTCTTCAGGGACACGGATGTCACGAAGATCGACGAAGGCATCTAGTTGCTCAGCAAGAATAGTTGCTGAACGACGGATAGCTTCCTCAGGGTCAAGAGTACCATTCGTTTCCATATCGATAACAAGCTTGTCTAAGTCAGTACGTTGCTCGACACGTGCAGCTTCAACGGCGTAGGCAATTTTGTCTACTGGGCTGTAAGTTGCATCTACAAGCAAACGACCGATTGGACGCTCATCTTCTTCAGTATGAATACGAGATGATGCTGGTACATAACCACGACCACGTTCCACTTTAATACGCATAGCGATTTCAGCGTTGTCATCCGTTAGGTGACAAATAACGTGCTCAGGGTTAGCGATCTCTACATCACCATCATGGGTGATGTCACCTGCAACAACAGGGCCCGAGCCTGACTTATTCAGCGTAATGAATACTTCATCTTTGCCTTCTGCCACTTTAACAGCAAGACCTTTCAGGTTAAGAAGGATCTCTAGGATATCTTCTTGTACACCCTCTTTGGTGCTGTACTCGTGAAGAACGCCTTCAATCTCTACTTCGGTTACTGCGCAACCAGGCATAGAAGATAGAAGGATGCGACGAAGCGCATTACCTAGAGTATGACCAAAGCCACGCTCTAATGGCTCAAGAGTTACTTTTGCGTGTGTCGCGCTGACTTGTTCGATGTCAACTAGACGTGGCTTAAGAAATTCTGTTACAGAACCCTGCATTGTGTCCTCTCTTTAGTTTAAACCTTACTTAGAGTAAAGCTCGACGATCAGGTGTTCGTTGATGTCAGCTGATAGATCAGAACGCTCAGGCATACGCTTGAATGTACCTTCCATCTTGCCGCCATCGACTTCAATCCAAGTTGGTTTTTCGCGTTGTTCAGCAACTTCTAGAGCCGCTTTAATGCGAGATTGCTGTTTAGCTTTCTCACGAATAGTAACAACGTCGTTAGCCGCAACTTTGAATGAAGGAACGTTTACAACTTTACCGTTTACTAGGATAGCTTTGTGGCTAACTAGTTGACGAGATTCAGCACGAGTAGCGCCAAAGCCCATACGGTAAACTACGTTGTCTAGACGACCTTCAAGAAGCTGAAGCAGGTTTTCACCTGTGTTGCCTTTAAGGCGTGCAGCTTCTTTGTAGTAGTTACGGAATTGTTTTTCTAGAACGCCATACATACGACGAACTTTTTGCTTCTCACGAAGCTGAACGCCATATTCAGATAGACGACCGCGACGAGCGCCGTGTACACCTGGTGCGTTATCAATTTTACACTTGGTATCGATCGCACGGACACCAGACTTAAGGAATAAGTCAGTACCTTCGCGACGGCTAAGCTTCAGCTTAGGACCCAAATATCTTGCCATGATCTTTCTCCAATAATCCTAGAAACGAAACTTAAACGCGACGTTTCTTAGGTGGACGACAACCGTTATGAGGGATCGGAGTTGCATCAACGATGTTGGTGATGCGGTATCCTGCTGCGTTTAGCGCACGGATAGTTGACTCACGACCAGGACCAGGGCCCTTAACCATAACTTCCAAGTTCTTAAGGCCATATTCTTTAGCCATCTCACCACAACGCTCTGCTGCAACTTGTGCTGCGAACGGAGTAGATTTACGAGAACCACGGAAACCAGAACCACCTGCAGTAGCCCAAGCTAGTGCATTACCTTGACGGTCAGTGATGGTTACGATTGTGTTGTTAAAAGAAGCATGGATGTGCGCTACGCCATCAGCTACTTGCTTGCGTACGCGCTTACGAGCGCGAGTTGGTTGTTTTGCCATTGTACTCTACCTTATCCGATTATTTTTTGATCGGCTTGCGCGGACCCTTACGGGTACGAGCGTTGGTTTTAGTACGCTGTCCACGTAGTGGTAGACTGCGACGATGACGAAGACCACGGTAACAACCAAGGTCCATAAGACGCTTGATGTTCATGGAAACTTCACGACGTAGATCACCTTCTACAGTGTACTTAGCTACACCATCACGCAGTTGATCGATCTGCTCTTCAGTTAGTTCACTGATCTTAACATCTTCAGCAATACCCACTTCAGCTAAAATAGCTTCAGAACGAGTCTTACCGATACCGTAGATTGCAGTTAAAGCAATCACAGCATGTTTTTGATCAGGAATGTTAATGCCAGCTATACGGGCCACTATTCACTCCTAGTACTTAAATAAGAAATTATCCGCAGCAAAGCCCGTACAGGATACGCTGCGGCATACTACTTCTCTTGCACGCAAAAGGTAGGCCGAGGAATATACTCGACACTACCTTATATTTCAAGTAAAAATTTCTGCTTTTTAGCCTTGGCGTTGCTTATGCTTTGGCTCACTGCAAATCACGCGAACGACACCGTTACGCTTGATAACTTTACAGTTACGGCAGATTTTTTTAACGGAAGCACGAACTTTCATTGCTAAACTCCGTAATGAAATCTGAAATTAACGGCCGTAGCCTTTCAGATTTGCTTTTTTCAACACAGAATCATACTGTTGTGACATCAGATGAGTCTGTACCTGTGCCATGAAATCCATGATAACTACCACTACGATTAGTAGTGATGTGCCGCCGAAGTAGAAACGAACGTTCCACGCGACCATCATGAACTCTGGGATCAGACAAATAAAGGTAATGTACAACGCGCCCGCAAGGGTTAGTCTCGTCATCACTTTATCAATATATTTTGCTGTCTGCTCACCTGGGCGGATACCGGGTACGAATGCACCAGACTTCTTCAAATTATCTGCTGTTTCACGCGGGTTGAATACCAACGCCGTGTAGAAGAAGCAGAAGAAAATGATTGCTGCTGCATAAAGCACTACATACAACGGTTGACCAGGGCTAAGGGCCATAGACACGTCAGTTAACCAACTGAACGCGCTGTCCTCACCACCTGTATTGCCAAACCATTGAGCTAATGTTCCTGGGAACAAAATAATGCTCGATGCGAAAATCGCTGGTATAACACCTGCCATGTTAATTTTAAGAGGCAAGTGAGTGCTTTGCGCTGCAAAAACTTTACGACCTTGTTGACGCTTCGCATAGTTAACGACGATACGACGTTGACCACGCTCCATGAAAACTACGAAGTAAATCACAGCTAAAGCTAACACACCGATTAGCAACAATAGAAGTACGTGCAATTCACCTTGACGCGCTTGCTCGATAGTTTGTCCGACTGCCGAAGGCAATCCAGCTACGATACCCGAGAAAATAATCAAGGAAATACCGTTGCCAATTCCGCGCTCAGTAATTTGTTCACCTAACCACATCAAAAACATGGTACCGGTTACTAAACTAATGGTAGCAATTAGGGTAAACATGGTTTGGTTGATAACAACCAGATTGTCGACCATGTTTGGTAAGCCTGTTGCAATACCAATCGCTTGGAATGTAGCTAGTACAAGCGTGCCATAACGCGTATATTGGCTGATTTTTCGTCTGCCTGCTTCGCCCTCTTTTTTGAGCTCCGCTAACGCTGGATGAACTACAGTTAGCAGTTGGACAACAATAGATGCCGAAATATACGGCATGATGCCCAACGCTAATATAGATGCACGCGAAAGTGCACCACCAGAGAACATGTTAAACATCTCAATGATGGTACCCTTTTGCTGATCGAACAAATCGGCAAGTACAGCTGCGTCAATACCAGGAATCGGCACAAAGGAGCCGGCTCGGAATACTAAAAGTGCACCAATTACGAATAATAAGCGCGACTTTAATTCAGCTAAGCCGCTCTGAGCACTACGAAAATCTTGTCCTGGTTTGTTTGCCATCTGTACCTCGTCCCTCGAGTATTATTCCTCGATTTTACCGCCTGCAGCTTCGATTGCAGCTTTTGCGCCTTTGGTTACGCGTAGACCTTTAACAGTCACAGCCTTGCCAAGGTCACCAGAAAGAACAACTTTTACAAATTCGATGTTCTTAGTGATAACGTTAGCAGCTTTTAGGCTGTTAAGATCAACCACGTCGCCTTCTACCTTCGCTAGCTCAGCTAGACGAACTTCAGCAGACACTAGGCTCTTACGAGAAGTGAAACCGAATTTTGGTAGACGTTGTTTCAGAGGCATTTGACCGCCTTCGAAACCTGGACGAACACTGCCGCCAGAACGTGATTTTTGACCTTTATGACCACGGCCACCTGTTTTACCAAGGCCTGAACCGATACCGCGACCTACGCGCTTCTTAGAAGGCTTAGAACCCGCAGCCGGTGATAGAGTATTCAAACGCATTCTGATTACTCCTCAACTTTAACCATGTAGTAAACCTTGTTGATCATTCCGCGAGTACACGGAGTATCTTCAAGTTCTACTGTATGGTTGATACGACGAAGGCCTAGACCACGCAAAGTAGCTTTGTGCTTTGGTAGACGGCCAATTGAGCTTTTAGTTTGAGTTACTTTAATAGTCGCCATGGTGCTTACTCCGAAATAGATTCAACAGTTAGACCACGTTTAGCAGCAACCATCTCTGGAGACTTCATACCGCTTAAACCATCAATAGTCGCACGAACTACGTTAATAGGGTTCGTTGAGCCATACGCTTTCGCAAGTACGTTATGAACACCTACAACTTCAAGTACTGCACGCATCGCACCGCCGGCGATGATACCAGTACCTTCAGCAGCTGGCTGCATGTATACTTTTGAACCAGTGTGACGACCTTTCACCGCGTGGTGAAGAGTACCCTCGTTTAGCGCGATAGTAACCATGTTACGGCGCGCTTTTTCCATTGCTTTTTGAATCGCAGCTGGTACTTCACGAGCTTTGCCGTAACCGAAACCAACGCGACCATTACCGTCACCAACTACTGTTAGTGCAGTAAAGCTAAAGATTCGACCGCCTTTAACCGTTTTTGAAACACGGTTAACAGCGATTAGCTTTTCGCTTAAATCTGTAGCTTGTTGTTGTTCTTTAGCCATCGATCAACCCTACCTTAGAATTTCAGACCAGCTTCACGAGCAGAATCTGCTAGTGCCGCTACTCGACCGTGGTATTGGAAACCAGAACGATCGAAAGCAACATTTAAAATGCCTTTTTCGATAGCGCGCTCAGCAATAATTTGACCTATTACTTTAGCAGCGTCAACGTTACCAGTGTTCTTAACTTGCTCACGGATCGCCTTCTCAACGGTAGAAGCTGCAGCGATAACCTCAGAGCCATTCGGTGCGATTACCTGTGCATACACGTGACGTGGAGTACGATGTACAACTAGGCGGTTCACACGAAGTTCAGCAATCTTACGACGTGCACGTGTAGCACGACGGATGCGAGATGCTTTCTTATCCATAGTGTTACCTTACTTCTTCTTAGCTTCTTTAGTACGCACATTTTCATCTGCGTAACGAACACCTTTACCTTTATAAGGTTCAGGCTCACGGTAAGAACGAATATCAGCCGCAACTTGACCAACTAGCTGCTTATCAGCACCTGTTAGTACAATTTCAGTTTGGCTTGGACATTCTGCTTTAATACCCGCTGGCACTTCGTGCTCAACTGGGTGAGAGAAACCTAAAGTTAGGCTCACTGCGTTGCCTTTGATAGCAGCACGGTAACCAACACCTTTAAGTGTCAACTTCTTAGTAAAGCCAGTGGTAACACCAACAACCATGTTGTTCACTAGCGCACGTGCAGTACCAGCTTGAGCGTTAGCTTTAGCGATACCTTCACGAGGAGCGAAAACAATAGTGTTATCTTCCTGGGCGATAACTACAGCGTTGTTGAAAACGCGAGTTAGTTCGCCTTTGCTACCTTTTACAGTAACTTCTTGGCCGTTTAGTTTCACCTCTACGCCAGTAGGGATGACAACGGGTGCTTTAGCAACACGAGACATATCCTACTCCTATTAAGCTACGTAGCAGATGATTTCACCACCAAGACCTGCTTTGCGAGCAGCACGGTCAGACATCAGACCCTTGGAAGTGGACACTACAGCAATACCCAAACCGCCCATCACAGTAGGAAGCGAGTCTTTATTTTTATAGACGCGCAGACCTGGACGTGAAACACGTTGAATTTGCTCTATTACAGGTTTTGCTTGGAAGTACTTAAGAGTAACTTCTAGCACTGGTTTTGCTTCGCCTGAAACAGCGAAGTCAACGATATAACCTTCGGCTTTAAGTAATGCAGCAATTGCAACTTTAAGCTTTGAAGAAGGCATTTCTACAGCAATTTTATTTGCTGACTGACCGTTACGAACGCGGGTCAGCATATCCGAAATCGGATCTTGCATGCTCATAAGATTTACTCCAAATGATTAAGTGGCAATTACCAGCTAGCCTTACGAAGACCCGGAATCTCGCCTTTCATGCAAGCTTCACGAACCTTAATACGGCTTAGACCGAACTTACGTAGGAAACCGTGTGGACGACCAGTTTGGTTGCAACGGTTGCGCTGACGTGATGCACTTGAATCACGTGGAAGAGATTGCAGTTTAAGAACCGCATTCCAACGATCTTCTTCAGAAGCGTTTAAATCGCTAATGATTGCTTTTAACGCAGAACGCTTTTCAGCGTACTTTGCTACTAGCTTCGCGCGTTTTGTTTCGCGCGCTTTCATTGATTGTTTAGCCATAACAGTAACCCTTCACCTTACTTACGGAATGGGAAGTTAAAGGCAGCCAGCAGAGCGCGGCCTTCCTCATCGGAACTCGCAGACGTCGTGATAGTAATATCAAGACCGCGTACACGATCGACTTTATCGTAGTCGATTTCCGGGAAGATGATTTGCTCGCGAACGCCCATGCTGTAGTTACCGCGTCCGTCAAAAGACTTAGCGCTAACGCCACGGAAATCACGTACACGTGGAAGTGCAATCGAGATAACACGCTCGAAGAAATCCCACATACGTTCGCCACGTAAGGTTACTTTACAACCAATTGGGTAGCCTTCACGAATTTTGAAACCTGCAACAGATTTACGAGCTTTTGTGATAAGCGGCTTTTGACCAGAGATCGTTGCCATATCAGATGCTGCGTTTTCTAGCAGTTTCTTATCGTTGATTGCTTCACCAACGCCCATGTTTAGGGTGATTTTCTCAATCCTAGGGACTTGCATGACGCTTGTGTAGCCGAACTCTTTGGTAAGCTCAGCGACTACAGACGACTTGTAGTAATCATGCAGTTTCGCCATAGTAGAACTCCAAATTACTTCTATTAGTTAGAAACGGTTTCGCCGTTAGACTTAAAGAAACGAACTTTCTTACCATCTTCGAAACGGAAACCGATACGGTCCGCTTTACCAGTTGCCGCGTTAAAGACTGCAACGTTAGAAGCATCAATAGCTGCTTCTTGTTCAACGATGCCACCTTGTTGACCTAGAGCCGGTACAGGCTTTTGGTGTTTTTTAACAAGGTTAATACCTTCAACGAGAACTTTACCAGTCTCGAGAACCTTAGTTACTTTACCGCGCTTACCAGTATCTTTACCAGTTAGTACGATTACTTCGTCATTACGACGGATTTTAGCTGCCATTTTATTGCCGCTCCTTACAGAACTTCAGGTGCAAGTGACACAATTTTCATGAATTTCGCATTACGAAGTTCACGAGTCACAGGACCAAAGATACGTGTGCCGACTGGTTGCTCAGTAGTGTCATTCAACAATACACAAGCATTACGGTCGAAGCGAATGACAGAACCGTCTGGGCGACGTACGCCTTTACGAGTGCGCACTACCACCGCCTTCAGAACATCACCTTTTTTTACTTTACCGCGAGGAATTGCTTCCTTAACAGTAACTTTGATGACGTCTCCGATATGTGCATAACGGCGGTGAGAGCCACCCAGAACCTTAATACACATTACTCTACGAGCGCCGGAGTTATCCGCAGCGTCGAGTGTACTTTGCATTTGGATCATTTTAGTGCTCCGCTAAATATTAAACTAGACCCTTCACGGGTCGGGCTGCCTCTTTATAAGGGCTGCGAATTGTACCACCCTTTTTTTCAAATGGGTAGACAAAAAATAAACGGCTCCAAAAAAACCTTTGGAACCGTCTAATCATCGTATCAAAAAGAAATTAGAATTTCGATTTATCAACAATTTTAACCAATGTCCAAGACTTAGTCTTAGACAGCGGACGACACTCAGAAATTTCAACTGTATCGCCTAGGCCACACTCGTTGTTTTCGTCATGTGCGTGTACTTTAGTCGTACGCTTTACGAACTTGCCGTAAATTGGGTGTTTCACCATGCGTTCGATAGCAACAACGATAGACTTGTCCATCTTGTCGCTAACTACACGACCTTGCATTGTACGAATTGATTCGCTCATTATGCGCCTGCCTTCTCAGTCAAAACAGTTTTAACGCGCGCGATATCACGGCGTACAGTTTTTAGAGTGTGAGTCTGCTGTAGTTGACCAGTAGCAGCTTGCATGCGCAAGTTGAACTGTTCACGTAGCAAATTCAACAACTCAGAGTTAAGCTCTTCAACGCTTTTCTCACGTAGTTCATGTGCGTTCATCACATCACCTGCTTAGATACAAAAGTAGTTTTGATAGGCAGTTTACGTGCCGCTAGGCGGAACGCTTCACGTGCCAACTCTTCAGGTACGCCGTTCATTTCGTACATAACCTTTCCAGGTTGGATTTGGGCTACCCAGTACTCAACGTTACCTTTACCCTTACCCTGACGAACTTCTAGCGGTTTTTCTGTGATAGGTTTGTCTGGAAAAATACGAATCCAGATTTGGCCTTGACGTTTAACATGACGTGTCATAGCACGACGAGCCGCTTCGATCTGACGAGCAGTGATTCGACCACGGCCAACAGCTTTAAGGCCGAATTCGCCGAAGCTTACTTCAGTGCCTTTAGCCAGACCACGGTTGCGACCAGTCTGAACCTTACGGAACTTAGTACGTTTAGGTTGTAGCATCAGTCGACTCCTTACTTACGGCTTTTACGCTGCTTCTTAGGCTTATCAGCCTTTGGCTCTACTGCGTTAGCAGCTGGCATACCACCTAGAATCTCACCTTTGAAGATCCAAGTTTTAATGCCGATTACACCGTATTGGGTGTGAGCCGAAGAAGTTGCGTAATCAATGTCAGCACGTAGGGTATGAAGTGGCACACGGCCTTCACGGTACCATTCAGTACGCGCGATTTCAGCACCGCCAAGACGGCCGCTTACTTCTACTTTAATACCCTTCGCTCCTAGACGCATTGCATTCTGAACTGCACGCTTCATAGCGCGACGGAACATAACACGACGTTCTAGTTGAGATGCGATGCTGTCACCCACAAGTTGAGCGTCTAACTCAGGCTTACGTACTTCAGCGATGTTAATTTGCGCTGGTACACCTGCGATTTTTGCTACAGCTGCGCGTAGTTTCTCTACGTCTTCACCTTTCTTACCGATTACAACGCCTGGACGAGCAGTGTGAATAGTCACACGGATGCTCTTAGCAGGACGCTCGATAACGATGCGTGATAGAGATGCTTTTTTCAGTTCTTTAGTTAGGAACTGACGTACCTTGAAGTCGCCGTCTAGGTTGTCAGCGAACTCTTTGGTATTAGCAAACCATGTAGCATTCCAAGGCTTAACGATGCCAAGACGAATACCATTTGGATGTACTTTCTGACCCATTTGCTTACTCTCCTAGTCTCTAGCGATCAGCTACAACAATGCTGATGTGGCTTGAACGCTTCAAGATACGATCCGCACGACCTTTAGCACGAGGCATAATACGCTTCATGATAGGGCCTTCATCTACGAAGATTTTAGCGACATTAAGATCGTCAATATCTGCACCTTCGTTGTGTTCCGCGTTAGCGATAGCAGACTCAAGAACTTTCTTAATTAACTCAGCAGCTTTTTTGTTGCTGAAAGTTAAAATTTCAAGTGCTTGATCCACAGATTTGCCGCGGATTTGGTCTGCAACTAAGCGAGCTTTCTGAGGCGAAATGCGAGCAAAGTTATGTTTAGCTAGTGCTTCCATCATCTACTCCTTAACGCTTCTTAGCTTTCTTATCTGCAGCATGGCCGCGATAAGTACGAGTTGGTGCAAATTCACCTAGTTTGTGACCGATCATTTCTTCGGTAACGAAAACTGGTACGTGCTGACGACCATTATGGACAGCGATGGTCAAACCGATCATAGTAGGTATGATCATTGAGCGACGGGACCAAGTCTTAATAGGCTTTTTGTCTCCGCTTTCCACCGCTTTCTCTACCTTCTTCAGCAAGTGTAGGTCAATAAAAGGACCTTTCTTGAGAGAACGTGGCATGGCGATTCCTCTTTATAGATTATTTATTACGACGACGTACAATGTACTTGTCAGTGCGTTTATTAGTACGAGTCTTGAAGCCTTTAGTAGGCTGACCCCAAGGTGATACTGGGTGACGACCGCCAGATGTGCGACCTTCACCACCACCATGTGGGTGATCTACTGGGTTCATTACTACACCACGTACGGTTGGACGTACGCCGCGCCAGCGTGAAGCACCAGCTTTACCAAGTTCACGTAGCATATGCTCAGAGTTACCAACTTCACCGATCGTTGCACGACCTTCAGAAAGTACTTTGCGCATTTCGCCAGAACGTAGACGGATAGTTACGTATGCACCGTCGCGAGCGACGATTTGAGCATAAGCACCAGCCGAACGAGCTAGCTGTGCACCTTTACCAGGCTTAAGTTCAACACAGTGTACAGTAGAACCTACTGGAATGTTGCGCATCGGCAGAGTGTTACCTGCTTTGATTGGCGCATCAACACCAGATTGAATCTGGTCACCTGCGTTAACACCTTTTGGTGCAATAATGTAACGACGCTCACCGTCTGCGTACAGAACTAGAGCGATGTTAGCGCTACGGTTTGGATCGTATTCTAGGCGCTCAACTTTCGCTGGGATGCCATCTTTAGTACGTTTGAAATCAATCAAACGGTAATGGTGTTTATGACCACCACCGATGTGACGTACTGTGATACGACCGTTGTTGTTACGACCACCATTTTTAGAGTTTTTCTCTAAAAGAGGTGCGTATGGCTTACCCTTGTGTAGGTCAGCGTTAACAACTTTAACAACGTGACGACGACCAGGGGAAGTCGGCTTACATTTAACAATAGCCATCTTTAACTACTCCTGTTATTCCGCGCCGCCAACAAAGTCAAGATCTTGACCTTCTTTCAAGGTAACGTACGCTTTCTTAACGTCGCTGCGGCGACCTTCGCGTAGACCTTGACGTTTGGTCTTACCCTTTTGTACAAGAGTATTTACAGACTTAACTTCAACTTCAAATAGCTTTTCTACAGCTGCTTTGATCTCTTTCTTAGTTGCATCTTTAGCTACTTTAAAAACGATAGTGTTCGCTTTTTCAGCTGCCATAGTTGCTTTTTCAGAGATGTGTGGAGCACGTAGAACTTTTAAAATACGCTCTTCAGTGATCATGCAAACATCTCCTCAACTTGCTTAACTGCTTCAGCAGTCATTAGAACCTTGTCGAATGCAATCAGACTTACTGGGTCAATACCAGCAACGTCACGTGCGTCAACTTTATAAAGGTTACGAGCAGCTAAGAATAGATTCTCATCAACTTCGCCAGTTACGATAAGAACATCGCTTAGCTCAAGCTCTTTAAGCTTAGCTGCAAGTTCTTTCGTTTTAGGCGCTTCAACTGAGAAGTTATCAACAACGATTAAACGCTCTTGACGAACAAGCTCAGAAAGAATGCTTTTCATAGCACCGCGGTACATTTTTTTGTTTACTTTTTGGCTGTGATCCTGAGGTTTCGCAGCAAAAGTAACACCACCTGTACGCCAGATTGGGCTACGGATTGTACCAGCACGTGCACGGCCAGTACCTTTTTGACGCCATGGCTTAGCGCCACCGCCAGATACTTCAGAACGAGTCTTTTGAGCACGAGTACCTTGACGAGCACCTGCTGCATATGCAACAACTACTTGGTGTACAAGAGCTTCGTTAAAGTCACGTCCGAAAGTAGTCTCGGAAACAGTTAGTGCATCAGCACCTTTAACCATCAATTCCATTACTTACTCCTAGACGTTATGCTTTAACAGCAGGTTTTACGATCACGTTGCCGCCTGTTGAGCCTGGTACTGCACCTTTAATAAGAAGCAGATTGCGCTCAGCGTCAACACGTACGATCTCTAGGTTTTGAGTCGTTACACGCTCAGCACCCATGTGACCTGCCATTTTCTTGCCTTTAAACACGCGACCTGGAGTTTGACATTGGCCAATTGAACCCGGTGCACGGTGAGACAATGAGTTACCGTGAGTCATATCTTGAGTAGAGAAGTTCCAACGCTTGATAGCGCCTTGGAAGCCTTTACCTTTAGATGTACCAGTAACGTCTACTTTTTTAATTTCGTTGAAAAGTTCTACATTTAGCTCAGCGCCAATTTCAAACTCTTCACCGTTTTCCAAACGGAATTCCCAAAGACCGCGACCAGCTTCTACACCTGCTTTCGCAAAGTGACCAGCTTCTGGTTTAGTTACACGGTTAGCTTTCTTAGTACCAGTAGTTACCTGGATTGCTGCGTAGCCATCAGTCTCAAGAGTTTTCACTTGAGAAATACGGTTCGCTTCAACCTCAACAACAGTTACTGGGATAGAAACGCCTTCTTCGGTAAATACGCGGGTCATACCCACTTTACGTCCGACTAGACCAATCATTATTCTAATCTCCCTTAACCTAGGCTAATTTGTACGTCAACGCCCGCTGCAAGGTCTAAACGCATCAGAGCATCAACAGTTTTATCTGTAGGCTCAACGATGTCGATTAGGCGCTTGTGAGTACGGATTTCGTACTGGTCACGTGCATCTTTGTTAACGTGTGGAGAAGTAAGAACAGTGAAACGCTCTTTACGAGTAGGAAGTGGAATAGGACCACGAACCTGTGCGCCGGTACGTTTAGCTGTTTCAACGATTTCCGCAGTAGAAGCATCGATTAACTTGTAATCAAAAGCTTTTAGGCGGATACGAATACGTTGGTTCTGCATGAGACAGAGCTCCAATAATAAATAAATACACAAACAATATCGCCACTCTAGCTCGTAAAAACGAGAGAATGCCGATTGATTTATGTGAAACCGTAGCATCCAAAATCAGGATGCATTGTCAGTTAACTTGTATTCGCCACTCTTGTGAAAGAGATAACTCATAAATATTAACCGCGAACATAAGCTGAGTATACATTACTAGGTTTTCACCTACTCCTCAGTGCTCATTGGTTCACAACCGACTTAAGCCAGTGCGGTGCATTATACAGATCACAGTTTTTGATGCAAGTGGCGAGTAAAAATTAAACGAAAAAAAACACAACTCAAAACAAATCAATTACTTTGAGGCATCAAGAAACCATAAACGCTATCACAACGCCAGTGACAACTAGGCTGCCCCCGGCTCTTCTAAGTTGGTTATCCGGTTGCTGGCTTAATTGAGCGACCATTTGTCGCCAGCCATTTGGCGCAACTAATGGCCCTAATCCTTCCACAATGAGTACGATCCCTATGGCTAGCCAAATCGATTGAGACATGTCGTTTCCTTCAGGTAAAAAAAAGGCTCCATTTATAGGAGCCTTTCATTCAATTAATTACGATTACTTTTCAGCAACGCCATTAACGCTATTCATGTACTTAAAGAAGTCACTCTTAGGATCAAGAACGAGCATATCATTCTTGCTGCTGAATGATTTCTCATACGCGTTTAACGAACGCATGAAACCAAAGAACTCTGGGTCTTTACTGAATGATTCAGCGTAAATAGCTGCCGCTTTTGCATCTGCATCACCACGCGTAACACGTGCTGTTTTATCCGCTTCTGCAATCACTGTAGCAACTTCAAGTTCCGCTTGAGCTCGAATGACTTCGGCTTTTTCACGACCTTGAGAACGGTGCTTACGAGCCACTGATTCACGCTCCGCACGCATACGCTTGTAGATTGAATCACTGATGTTGTCCGGCAGGTTGATTTTCTTCATTCTGAAGTCAACCACTCGAACACCCAAATCGCCCATCGCACTCGTTTGAGTATCACTCAGTACGTTTGACATAATGATGTCGCGTTCGCCATCGATCTCTAACGCTTCTTTCGCAGCTTCAGTTGTTACTTCTGCATCGTCAGGTGAAGTCGGCAATACATCTTTGTTTCTAGGTCCAGAAACAATCTGCTTAATTTCACGCGAACCGATTTCAGCACGCAATACATCTGTTACTTTACGCTCCAACAAGGCTTCAGCAGTCAGTATGTCACCGCCACCAGTTGCCAAGTAGAACTGACCGAAATCTTCAATACGCCATTTCACGTAGGTATCGATAATAACGTCTTTTTTCTCAGAAGTTACGAAGCGGTCTGAACGTCCGTCCATCGTTTGAATACGAGCATCTAGGCGATGAACGCGATCAAACATTGGCAGTTTAAAGTGCACACCTGGTTCGTGTATACGTGCGATTTCGTTGCTATCTTTAAGCACTCGGCCAAAACGAATTACGATGCCGCGCTCACCTTCAGGTATAACGAACAATGACATCAGCATTAGAGCTAACGCAACCACCAATACAGGGATCATTAACTTACGCATGATTAGTATCTCCCTTGACGTGAGGTAGAAGAACGTGAGTCAGAGTTTGACGACGAGTTAGTATCTGCGCTCGATTCTAGTTCAATTTGGTCGTAAGCAGAGGTTGCTTTACGATTGGTTGATGTTGAGTTCGTCGCTTGCCCTGCAATTTTATCAATTGGTAGGTATAGCAAGTTACCGCTAGATTCAGAGTCAATCAGTACTTTCGAAGTATTCGAGTAAACTTCTTGCATCGTATCGATGTATAGACGATTACGCGTTACTTCAGGTGCAGCTTGGTATTCAGGTAGTAGTTTCTCAAATTGAGCCACTTCACCTAATGCACCATTAACTGTACGCTCAGAGTAACCTAAAGCTTCTTTCTTCAGACGTTCTGCACGACCGGTTGCTTTTGGCAAGATGTCGTTACGGTAAGCTTCTGCTTCACGCTCAAAACGCTCTTCATCTTCTCGTGCCGCAATCGCATCATCAAATGCATCTTTTACTTGCTCAGGCGGACGAGCCGACTGGAAGTTGACGTCTACAATCATGATGCCCATGTCGTAGTTATCGATGATTCGGTTCAATGTTTCTTGTGTGCTTTGACGAATTTGCTGACGACCACTGGTCAAGATGCTATCCATCAAAGAATCACCGATTACCGCTCTAAGTGCTGAATCTGTTGCTTGGCGCAAACTGTCATCGGCATTAGTCACACGATACAGATATTTGTATGGGTCAGACACACGGTATTGAACGCCCATTTCAACGGTCACTACGTTTTCATCTTTGGTCAGCATTGTACCTGATGCACGTAATGAACGAATCGCTTGAACGTTGACTGTTTTGTAGTCATCGATGAAGTATGGGTGCCAGTTAAGGCCCGGTGACTCGATACGATCGAATTTACCTAAACGCAGTACAACACCTCGTTCAGCTTCGCCAACGGTATAGAAACCAGCGAAAACCCAAACCACGATCGCAACTACTGCAATAAGACCTACACCAACAGCGCCACCGCCGCCGATAGACGGGCCATTGCCACTGCCACCGCGCTTACCAAACTTTCCGCCCAGCTTTTGGCTCAATTTACTAAATACTTCGTCCAAATCTGGCGGACCTTGATCTCGACCACCACGATTGTTCTTATTACCCCAAGGGTCTTTATCGCGGCCATCGTTGCCGTTGTTATTTCCAGGCTCATTCCACGCCATTAGAAAGCTCCATCATTTATATGACGTTATACTGTAGCAGTCATTTAAGTAACTATAAAGTCACTCAAAACTGCCCCTTCTCTTTTCTCTAGTCTAGACCAATCGACTTGCTGCATTCGAATATCGACCAACAAGTTACCATCTATATCATATTCTTCTCGTTGAATACTCTTCATTTCAAAGAAAGTACTACGAAAACGGCCTTGAAACTGTGGCGGAATTCGCAAACGATACTGAACCATCTGACTAGCAAGACGTTTCGTCAATGCTTCAAAAAGTAAATCAAGCCCAATGCCTTCCATTGCCGAAACCCAAACACGTTGAGGAACACCTTCCTCGTCATATTCGATTCTCGGTTCTTGGCCTTCCATATTGTCGATTTTGTTCATCACAACTAAATATGGAACGTCATTCGCTTCAATTTCTTCTAAAACGATATCGACGGCTTGAATGTTCTCACGAAAACGCTCATCACTGGCATCAACAACATGTAACAAAATGTCAGCTTCTTGCGTTTCTTGTAAGGTGGCTTTAAATGCCGCAACCAAATCATGAGGAAGATGACGTATAAATCCAACGGTATCTGCCAATATTGCTAGCCCTACATCAGCCAACTCTAGTTTACGCAGGGTTGGGTCTAAGGTTGCAAACAGTTGGTCCGCTGCATAAACACCAGCGTCAGTGATACGGTTAAATAAGGTCGATTTTCCTGCGTTGGTGTAACCAACGAGTGAGATAGTTGGAATTTCCGCTCGGTTACGAGCTCGGCGGCCTTGTTCTCGCTGTTTCGACACTTTTGCCAAGCGACGAAGAATAGCTTTAATACGATCACGCAATAGACGTCGGTCAGTCTCTAATTGAGTCTCACCTGGCCCACGTAAACCAATGCCCCCTTTTTGTCTTTCAAGGTGCGTCCAACCACGAATTAATCGCGTCGAGATATGGCGTAATTGCGCCAACTCTACCTGCATTTTACCTTCATGGGTTCGAGCACGTTGAGCGAATATGTCCAAAATCAGACCTGTACGGTCTAATACTCGACATTCAAAAAGTTGCTCTAAGTTACGCTCTTGGGCAGGAGAGAGGGCATGATTGAAGATCACGATTTCTGCACCCGTCGTTTTCACCACTTGTGCGATCTCTTGAGCTTTACCCTCTCCAACATAGTATTTCGAGTGTGGGGCTTGACGGCTGCCAGTAACCACTTGCAGTGTCTGCACCCCAGCAGAAGAAACTAACATCTCACATTCAGCTAGATCTTCCCACTCGCCTTCTTGCGTGAAGTTGATATGAACAAGTACAGCCTGTTCACCGGCTTCATAACGGTCAAACAAGCATTCAACTCCTTACCAAAGTACTATTATTAATCTTCAGATTTCTCTTGTGGACGCTCAGATGGAGCGCGTTCTGTTGCACTGTGGTGCGTCACTGCGCGAGCAGGAACTACAGTAGAAATCGCATGCTTGTACACCATTTGATTCACAGTGTTTTTCAGCAGGATCACGAATTGATCGAAAGACTCAATCTGACCTTGAAGTTTGATACCATTCACTAGGTAGATTGAAACTGGTACACGTTCACGACGAAGCGCGTTCAAAAACGGGTCTTGTAAAGACTGCCCCTTAGCCATTTTATTTTCCTTATTTGATTGTTGTTTTAGTATTATTTAGCTATTTAGTGAGCTGTTTCTTGCATCCAAGCTAAATGAAACATGCGCAAAAACGATCGCATTATACACGTGCAAACTAATCGGTTGCTATCGCATCAGATAGAGTTTCAACGGCGTGTTCAATGTTCTCGCTATCCAACCAAGTTAAATTATCCCAGCTGCGCAACCAGGTAATTTGTCGCTTGGCTAATTGACGGGTTGCACAGACTCCGCGAAATACCGCTTCATCCAAACTGCAATTTCCATCCAAATATTCCCACATCTGCCTATACCCTACACATCGAATAGATGGTAATTCTGGGTGAAGATCGTTTCTAGCGTATAACGCCTTCACTTCTTCTTCAAATCCCGCTTCGATCATTTTGTCAAAGCGCAATTCAATTCGGCGGTGGAGTTCAGCCCTTTCCTTGGGAGCTATTGCAAACTGTTTAACTCTATAAGGCAATGGTTCACCTTTCTGTTGAGTTAACTCAGTTAAAGTTTTACCTGAAATTCTATAAACTTCCAATGCCCTAGATAACCTTTGTGGATCATTAGGGTGAATTCTTTCTGCTGAAACTGGATCTATAGATTTCAATTCATCGTGCATCACCGACCAACCATGCGTCAATGCTTGTTGTTCAATTTGCTCGCGAATTTCGGGATCTGCCGCAGGTAATGGCGACAAACCTTCAAGTAATGCTTTGTAATAAAGCATTGTGCCACCGACCAGCATTGGTATTTTGCCATCAGCGACAATTCGGCCCATTTCAGCAATGGCATCTTTGCGGAAATCTGCCGCGGAATACGCGTCTTTAGGATCTAAGATATTAATCAAGCGATGAGGCGCTAATGCCAACTCATGTTCATCCGGTTTAGCGGTGCCTATATCCATATCTTTATAGATCAAAGCAGAATCTACGCTAATGATCTCAACTGGATATTTTTGTCTTATGCGTATGGCTAGGTCCGTTTTACCTGACGCTGTCGGCCCCATCAAAAACAGGGCTAAAGGTAGTTTGTCATTCATCACTGATCAAATGCTATCATCGTGGCAGTAAAATCAACCAATTGCACCAACGCCGTATCATGTAATGGCAATTTGCCATGCCAAAGGTGCTCTACATCTGAAAGTATCTGTAATGCCTCAGATTGCGTGTAAGCATCTTTAATCGTTGTGATTCTGGTCGTCAGCCAACTGGAAATTATCTGCTCGTTAAAAATTTCACTGTTGCTATTTAAATAAGATAACAGATCTGGAAGCAACTGTTGCAGGTTTTGCTGTCTTAATGGTTGAGGAACACTCATTACCATGATGCTATCATTACCTTTCTCTCTCAGTTGGATACCAAAGTCAGCTAAAAATTCCATACTGAGCTTAGCTCTTACCAAAAGCTCTTTTTCTAGTTTCATTGCCAGAGGGACTAATAGAGGCTGTGCTTTCAAAGGCTGCTCTCTCACCGACAGCTGCCCAAGCGTTCGATACCATTCAGCTCGATACAAATCCAAAAGCACAGGTCCTTGCTCAGATTGCAGCAAAAGGAAATGTTCACTCACAACACAAATAGCTTTTCCCAGTGTTTTTACACTCACTGATGCTGTTTCACCTGAGCCTACAGCCTTAGTATTAACTACTTCATCAGTATTAACCACGTCAGAGATAGGCGCATCACGATGGGGTGAACTTTGTGTCGGTACAACATTCAAAAGCTCGGTATACGCCCGCACCTGTTGCTTCGTTGGGGCATCTGGCATCTTATAAACTGAGCCCTTGCCTATTGCTCGCTTATTAGCCTGTGCTTGCTTTTGCCATTCTGGCGATTTGATTGAGGAATCACTTGGGCTGGAATGTTCCGACTGTTCGCCCGATTGATAACTAAATGGGCTACGAGGCTCAGATATATGGTCTGCTTTGTTCGGATAGCTAGGGTTATTCGCTATGGTGTTGAGCGCACGCTCCGACGACGGCTGCGATTGAGACTGAAAAGAGCGATCGTCCATCGGATGTTCGGTAGTTTCAATGTGCTGAGCGCTATTTTCTAAGGTGTCAGCACATTGAGTGTCAGTAGGTTGAGCGTAAGCACTGTGACGAACTTGTGCTGGCTCAATATGCTCGCTTTGTGCTAATGCGTCACTTAATGCCTGATAAATAAAGTCATGCACTAACCTAGCTTGATGGAAACGTACCTCGTGTTTGGCTGGATGAACGTTAACATCAACTTGATGTGGGTCTAGCTCAATAAACAACACAAACGTTGCAAATTGTTCTGGCCTTAAGCTGTTTTCATAGCTTTGTCTGATCGCATGATTGATCAACTTGTCACGCATCATACGGCCATTCACATAGCAGTACTGCAAGTCACTCTGTTGACGTGCACCTTCAGGCGTCGTCACCCACCCATGTAATTTCAACTCTTGATGCTCTAGCTCTATCTTGAGCATATGACGCACAAAAGCACTGCCACATACGGCTGAGATCCTAGCTTCCGCTTGTTTATCTGTTTTGGCCGCTCGATATTGGCGGACCATTTTTCCGTTATGTCGAATATTAATCGTCACATCAAATCGACTCAACGCGATACGCTTCAACAACTCATCAATATGAGCGAACTCAGTTTTCTCAGTCCGCAAAAATTTACGTCTCGCTGGCGTGTTGAAGAATAAATCTAATACTTCAACGGACGTACCAATTGGATGTGCCGTTGGTTGTAACTTTACCGCCATGTCTCGGCCTTCGCTGTAAGCCGACCAAGCTTGATCTTGAGTCGCTGGGCGAGACGTCATGGTTAACCGAGAAACCGAACTGATACTGGCTAGCGCTTCACCACGAAATCCGAGACTAACAATCGCTTCTAAGTCATCTAAAGAATGGATCTTAGACGTCGCATGTCGACTCAGTGCTAATCCTAGTTCATCCTTAACAATACCTTTGCCGTTATCTCTAACGCGAATGAGTTTGCTTCCGCCCTTCTCAATGTCAATATCGATTCGAGTCGCGCCAGAATCCAAACTATTTTCTACCAGCTCCTTAACGACCGACGCAGGACGCTCTACCACTTCTCCTGCGGCAATTTGGTTGGCTAATCGTGCTGGTAAAATTTTAATCGTCATTATTTACTCGGTATTATTAAAATTTGGCCTATCGCTAACTGATCTGACTTAAGATTATTGACCTTTCTAATAGCGGCATTGGTCACACCATAACGACTCGAGATTTTACCTAAGTATTCACCACGAGCCACTTTGTGTTTAACGATCGGTTTGTCTTTTACTTTCACAGAAATTTTAAGTTTCTGCCCGACCTTCAACGTCGATGTTTTTAGGTTATTCTGTTTTTGAATACTCGACACAGACACCTTGTACTTGTCCGCAATCTTTCCTAAATACTCACCGGACTTAACCGTATGGGTAATGACTTGAGTCGAAACTGTCTCACTCCCCGTGACACTACCGTTAGGAATCGTCAGCACCTGACCGACGGCTAGACTGTCTGACTTCAATTTATTCGCTGTTTTAATTGAGCTCGTCGTCACTCCGTATTGAGCGGCAATTTTACCCAAATACTCACCACGCTTCACTTTGTGTTTTATCTCCGCACCACGGTTAGCGAGTAGCGTGCCCTCCGGTGGGTTTTCTTCAAAGTAATCGACAATGGCTTTTGCCAGTGCGTTGGCCAATTTCTGCTGATGAGAACGTTGGAACAGTAACTTCTCTTCTGTTGGATTCGATATAAAGCCAGTCTCAACCAGTACTGATGGAATGTCTGGAGATTTCAATACCGCCAAACTAGCGTGCACCGGTTCTTTTTTATGTAAACGCGTCACCTTCCCCATCTCTTTCAAGATGTTCGTTGCCACCTTATAGCCCTCTTTTTGTGAATGGCTAAATTTAAGATCCAGTAAGGTTTGACTTACATTTTTATCATCACCTACTCGCGACAATACCTCACCGGCACCGCCTAGAAGCTCAGATTGCTCTTCGTGTTTTTCTACCCACCGTGCAATTTCACTGTTGGCTCGGCGCATGTTTAACACAAAGACAGACCCCCCTCTAGGCTGTGGGGAGCGAAAGCTGTCGGCATGAACCGAGACCAACAAGTGCGCTTTATTTTTTCGCGCAATTTCAGAGCGCTTATTCAAATTAACGAAATAGTCGCCTTTTCGAGTCAATACGGCTTTAATCCCTGGAACCTTGTTTAGCTCCGCCGCCAATTTATTCGATACCGTCATGGTCGTATGTTTTTCATACTTTCTGCTAGGGCCAATCGAACCTGGGTCTTCGCCTCCATGCCCTGGATCAATGGCAACAATAATGTCGGCACTGCCTCGCAACGATGAGGCATGCTTACTCGCGGTGGTGCTGGCCGCAGGTTGAGAAACGGGTTTAGGTTTTACTCTACTCACATTACTGTGAGGTAAATCGATCACCAATCGGTGACCATATTGACCACCAGGTGTCGGGCTTAACTTAAAGAGTTTGGCTGTGACATTACTCTTTAATTCAAAAACCAGTCGATACGTCTCTTTATTCGGCGGGCTACTCTTGCGAACTTTTTTGAGTACAGCCGAGTCAGACACATTAATCGGTAACTTGGTATTTAATGTCGTCTGCTTTAAATCGACAACCAACCTTCCCGGGCTAGAAAGCGTAAAATAGCTATAATCGGCTTCCGCTTTTAAATCGATCACCACACGAGTTTCATCTGGCGATGGCCAAACACGAACACCCTCTAGTTCATTCGCATACGCTGAAAACGAACCCAAAAATGCCACCAAAAAACACAGCCCAATAAGGGCTCTAAATTGCCTATAAATCAACATAACTCCAAGTTACTAAGCAAACTCTGTCCATATTCAGTATTAGCCGTTAGCGTCACTGTGCGTTGTTCACCCATATATTTCATTTCTAAATCAATATCTGGATTAGGTAATAAGCCTTCGCCCTTTTCAGGCCATTCAACCAAACAGATTGCATCGTCGGTAAAATAATCGCGGATACCCATAAATTCGAGTTCTTCGGGATCAGCAAGACGGTAAAGATCGAAATGATAAACTTGCCATTGCTCAAGTTCGTAGGGCTCAACAAGTGTGTACGTCGGACTTTTTACATTGCCATTGTGACCAAGCGCCCTGACGAATCCACGACTAAATGTTGTCTTGCCTGCCCCTAAATCACCATGTAAGTAAATCGTGGTTTGTTGGCAACATGCTTGCGCTAAATTTGTCCCTAGCAGAACGGTGGCTTGTTCATCTTTTAACGTGAATTGTTTTATGTTCATTTAATGCATGTTCCAAAGTTACTAATTTAAGCCGACTTAATAAGCTATCGACTATATAAAAATCAATTGATAGCGAATAGTAAACCGTGTTGCTTTTGAGAGACAAGCGCTTATCTGTTAAGAAAAATCAAAAAATAGAAAACTAAAGCCCATTCTGGCCTGAACATCTGATGAATTACATCTAATTTGATAGATCCAAACTTAAGGATCAGTTAAGATCCTCGCCCAATTTTCGCTCAGTCATATTATGAATTATTCCGAACTCGCAGACAAAATAAAACAATGGGGAATCGAACTCGGCTTCCAAGGTGTTGGTATCTGCGATATTGACCTATCACAGCATGAAGCGAGCTTACAGAGCTGGTTAGATGCTGGTTACCACGGTCAAATGGATTGGATGGCTCGCCATGGCATGATGCGCGCACGGCCTGATGAACTCTTACCAGGGACTTTACGGGTCATTAGTGTGCGAATGGATTACCTTCCACCTGAAGCACAATTTGCGTCTAACTTGAAAAATCTAAACCAAGGATATATTAGCCGCTATGCGCTAGGGCGTGATTACCACAAGCTCGTGCGCAATCAACTGAAGAAATTGGGACAAAAAATAGAACAAGAAGTGAGGGAATTAGGCTATCGCCCATTTGTCGACTCAGCACCGATCCTAGAACGCCCATTGGCGCAAAAAGCCGGGCTAGGTTGGAGTGGCAAGCATTCTCTCATTATCAACCCTCATGCCGGGTCTTGGTTTTTTCTCGGCGAACTGCTGGTTGATATCCCCCTACCTGTTGATACCCCATTACAAGATCAATGCGGTAAATGTACTGCCTGCATCACTTCTTGTCCAACAGGAGCTATTATCTCTGACGGTGTTGTCGATGCTAGAAAATGTATTTCCTACCTCACGATAGAGTTAGATGGCGTCATCCCCGAAGAGCTGCGGTCTTTAATTGGCAATAGAATCTACGGCTGCGACGATTGCCAATTAGTTTGTCCGTGGAACAAACACGGTCAAATTACCGAAAAGAGTGACTTTCACCGTAGGCCGACACTGAATTCTACAGAACTGACCGTACTTTTCTCTTGGACAGAAGAAGAGTTCATGAAGAGAATGGAAGGTTCGGCTATCCGTCGTATCGGCCATGTTCAATGGCTACGAAACATCGCCATCGCTCTTGGAAACGCTCCTTACTCTCAAAGTAACATCGACGCTCTCCACACCAGGTTATCTATTTCTGACAATCTGGATATTCACATTCATTGGGCTATTGAACAGCAATTAGCTCAAGTTCCTGTTCGAGATAGGAAAAAGGAACGCTTAATACGCATCGTAGAGAAAGGCTTACCGAGAGACGCCTAGCATAACCAGTGAATAAGGTTACCCACAGGCCATTTACCATCAAAATTATGAGCTGTTTCGCAAAAAGTGCTGTATGTGGAAAAAATCTGTTTTCGCAGCATACATTACTAGGATTTGAAAAGTTAAACACAGTTTGAATAAATGATGAGGATCAATAAAAACCCACTTAAAGATCTTTATTTTCATTCTAAGTTAATTATAGAAACAACGAAAATCACTAAAATAACAATAACTTAAATAACATTAAGTGGCCAAGATAGAGCTACTCTAACCCAAAAGATCTTCGCTAACAGCGTTATTCCCCTGAATAAAAACAACTTATCAACCAAGTTACCCACAGCAACAATTTTGTGGATAAGTCTGTGAGTTTATTTGTAAGTACGCGCTAACGAGCCTTATATCATCAGGGATGAAGGCGTGGAAAACTAAGTGATGACTCAGTGGCAATGGAATTTGTTTTGCAAAAACAAAAAATCACCCATAGGGTGTGTCATTGATTTATTTTGGGGTAATGCTTCACAGCATTAAAAGAGCGGTAACTTGATCACTCGCGTGTGCGTTTAATCGGGTGCGGCCTTGGTGAGCACATTAGCTCTATTCCGTATCCGGATGCATTGTTTAAGACAATGAGGCTATGCCAATTTCTTCAGCGCAAAGCGTAAGAGAAATTGGAGCGATACATCGGGTTCGAACCGATGACCTCAACCTTGGCAAGGTTGCGCTCTACCAACTGAGCTAGTATCGCATGAGCTAACCGCGGCTCTAATACCTAATGGCAAGGAACTGGGCGTTTAACTGTAATGTGGTTGCGGGAGCCGGATTTGAACCGACGACCTTCGGGTTATGAGCCCGACGAGCTACCAAACTGCTCCATCCCGCGTCCGGATGTTTCTCTTTTCGCATCATTACCGTTTAAGATAATGAGACTTTGCCAATTTCTTCTTCAGCGCAAAACGTGAGAGAAATTGGAGCGATACATCGGGTTCGAACCGATGACCTCAACCTTGGCAAGGTTGCGCTCTACCAACTGAGCTAGTATCGCATAAGCTAACCGCGGCTCTAATACCTTATGGTAAGGAACTGGGCGTTTAACTGTAATGTGGTTGCGGGAGCCGGATTTGAACCGACGACCTTCGGGTTATGAGCCCGACGAGCTACCAAACTGCTCCATCCCGCGTCCGGATGTTTCTCTTTTCGTACCATTACCGTTTAAGACAATGAGACTGACCAATTTCTTCTTCAGCACAAAACGTGAGAGAAATTGGAGCGATACATCGGGTTCGAACCGATGACCTCAACCTTGGCAAGGTTGCGCTCTACCAACTGAGCTAGTATCGCATGAGCTAACCGCGGCTATTCCATTGACTTGGCAATGAACTGGCGTTTAACTGTAATGTGGTTGCGGGAGCCGGATTTGAACCGACGACCTTCGGGTTATGAGCCCGACGAGCTACCAAACTGCTCCATCCCGCGTCCGGATGTTTCTCTTTTCGCATCATTACCGTTTAAGGCAATGAGACTTTGCCAATATCTTCTTCAACGCAAAGCGTGAGAGAAATTGGAGCGATACATCGGGTTCGAACCGATGACCTCAACCTTGGCAAGGTTGCGCTCTACCAACTGAGCTAGTATCGCATAAGCTAACCGCTGCTATTCTATTGCCTTGGCAATGAATTGGCGTTTAGCTGTAATGTGGTTGCGGGAGCCGGATTTGAACCGACGACCTTCGGGTTATGAGCCCGACGAGCTACCAAACTGCTCCATCCCGCGTCCGGATGTTTCTCTTTTCGCATCATTACCGTTTAAGACAATGAGACTGACCAATCTCTTCTTCAGTGCAAAGCATGAGAGAAATTGGAGCGATACATCGGGTTCGAACCGATGACCTCAACCTTGGCAAGGTTGCGCTCTACCAACTGAGCTAGTATCGCATGAGCTAACCGCGGCTCTAATACCTTATGGTAAGGAACTGGGCGTTTAACTGTAATGTGGTTGCGGGAGCCGGATTTGAACCGACGACCTTCGGGTTATGAGCCCGACGAGCTACCAAACTGCTCCATCCCGCGTCCGGATGCATTGTTTAAGACAATGAGACTTGACCAATCTCTTCTTCAGCGCAAAGCGTGAGAGAAATTGGAGCGATACATCGGGTTCGAACCGATGACCTCAACCTTGGCAAGGTTGCGCTCTACCAACTGAGCTAGTATCGCATAAGCTAACCGCGACTATTCTATTGCCTTGGCAATGAACTGGCGTTTAACTGTAATGTGGTTGCGGGAGCCGGATTTGAACCGACGACCTTCGGGTTATGAGCCCGACGAGCTACCAAACTGCTCCATCCCGCGTCCGGATGCATTGTTTAAGACAATGAGACTTTGCCAATATCTTCTTCAACGCAAAGCGTGAGAGAAATTGGAGCGATACATCGGGTTCGAACCGATGACCTCAACCTTGGCAAGGTTGCGCTCTACCAACTGAGCTAGTATCGCATGAGCTAACCGCGGCTATTCTATTGCCTTGGCAATGAACTGGCGTTTAACTGTAATGTGGTTGCGGGAGCCGGATTTGAACCGACGACCTTCGGGTTATGAGCCCGACGAGCTACCAAACTGCTCCATCCCGCGTCCGGATGCATTGTTTAAGACAATGAGACTTGACCAACATCTTCTTCAGCGCAAAGCGTGAGAGAAATTGGAGCGATACATCGGGTTCGAACCGATGACCTCAACCTTGGCAAGGTTGCGCTCTACCAACTGAGCTAGTATCGCATTTCATCTTAATTTTCGTTAAGAACCGAAAGGCTTTCTGCCGTTCAGGGCTGCGAATTATAAGAGCATTTTTTTGTGATGCAAGTCCTTATCTCAAAAAAATGCGTTTTATTTAGTTTTTGCTGTATTTTTCGCCAGTTTGGTCAAAGGCTTAGCAGTACGACGTCAGGACTAGATACTAAAAACATTCTTGCGGTAGAACTGAAGCTCTGCAATTGACTCTCGGATGTCATCTAACGCTAGGTGAGTTCCAGCTTTTGAGAACTTAGTTAACTCTTCTGGTTTCCAGCGGCGTACCAGCTCTTTAATCGTGCTGACATCAATACAACGGTAATGAAAATACTGATCAAGCTCAGGCATGTGCTTTACTAAAAAACGACGATCTTGGCCGACGCTATTGCCACAAATTGGAGATTTCTCTTTCGGCACCCACTTTTCAAGGAAAGCGATGGTTTCCTCAATGGCCTGTTGCTCTGTAATTTTGCTTTCTCTTACACGTGCAACCAAACCGCTGCCTGTATGGGTAGTGGTGCACCACTCATCCATTTTATCCAATTCTTGTTCAGGTTGGTGAACAGCTAGCACAGGACCTTCAGCGAGAATGTTTAATTCGCTATCAGTAACAATCGTAGCGATTTCAATGATCTTGTGGGTTTCAGGGTTAAGCCCTGTCATCTCCAAATCGATCCAAATTAAGTTTTGATCGCTGAATGACATAGATGAGTGCCTATTTTGTTGCTAAAAGAGGTATCATACTCCGCAAATTACGAATTCCAACCTTAGAAGTTGAATATACGTGGCAAAGAAGAAAAAGCTGACCAAAGGTCAAGTACGACGCGTACGCAGTAATCAAAATAAGCGTCTCAAGAAAGAAGATACCGTTCAGTGGGATGAATCCATGCTGGGTGGCGCAAAAAAAGGCTTGGTCATTACTCGATTCGGCCAGCATGCGGATATCGAAGATCTTGAGAGTGGTGAAGTCCACCGCTGCAACCTGCGCCGAAGCATAGAAAACTTAGTTTCTGGCGACAAAGTGCTTTGGCGTTGTGGTCTCGAATCAATGGCCGGTATTTCTGGTGTTGTTGAAGCGGTTGAACCACGAACCTCAATGATTACTCGACCAGATTACTACGACGGTGTAAAACTTGTTGCTGCGAATATTGATCAGATGGCGATAGTTTCCTCAGTCTTACCTGAGCTGTCTCTCAACATTATCGACCGCTATTTAGTAGCTGCAGAAACTTTAAATGTCTCACCATTTATTGTTCTGAACAAAATGGACCTTCTTAAACCAGAAGAGATTGCTCAGTACAAAACATGGTTAGCGGCCTACGAAAAAATAGGCTACAAAGTTTTGTTTGTTAGTAAAGAAACTGGCGAAGGTATCGAAGAACTTGAGCTTGAACTTAGAGGCCGAATCAACATATTTGTTGGTCAGTCTGGCGTTGGTAAATCCAGCCTAGTCAATGCTCTACTGCCTGATGTTGACATCGAAGAAGGCGCTGTTTCTGAAAACTCCGGTTTAGGTCAACACACCACGACGGCAGCGAGGCTTTATCACTTCCCGAATGGTGGCGATCTCATCGACTCTCCAGGAGTTCGTGAGTTTGGCTTATGGCACCTAGAACCCGATGAAGTAACGGAAGCATTCATTGAGTTCCGTCCTTTCCTTGGTGGCTGCAAATTCCGAGACTGCACTCATAATGATGATCCTGGCTGCCTATTACGTGCCGCAGTCGAAAAAGGTGACATTGCAAAAGTGCGATTCGATAACTATCACCGCATTATTGAAAGTATGTCCGAAAACAAAGCGAATCGTCATTTTTCTAAAAAAGGCGATCTGTAAGACATTCACCTAAAACGCGGCTCAATCTACGCCTTTGACGCAAAGATGCTGACAAGGCGTTTTAGATTGAGTAATATCTCGCGCCAAATTATTGAACAAGTTGGAATCAAACGTGTTAGATAAAATTAAAGTGGGCCTACAATACTGGCTACCACAGCATGGATTAACTCGACTGGTTGGTAAATTTGCCAGCTCAAAATCGGGCAGCCTCACAACCGCCGTTATTCGTTTGTTTGTAAAACAATACAAAGTGAACATGGATGAAGCTTTGCACTCTGATCCTGCGCACTTTAAAACGTTTAATGAATTCTTCGTACGCGAATTAAAGCCAGGTATGCGCCCAGTGGTTGACGGCGAATCTGTCATCGCACACCCAGCGGATGCTTGTGTAAGCCAATTCGGACCGATCACTGACGGTCAATTGATTCAAGCAAAAGGACACACTTATTCAGCACAAGAGTTGCTAGGCGGCGACGCAGCGTTAGCACAAGAGTTTGCTGATGGTGAATTCGCGACACTATACTTATCGCCAAGCGATTACCATCGTGTTCACATGCCTTGTGACGGCGTGCTTCGTCAGATGATTTATGTTCCTGGCGACCTGTTCTCAGTAAACCCTCTGACGGCAGAAAACGTACCTAATTTGTTTGCTCGTAATGAGCGCGTGGTTTGCATCTTTGATACCGACTTTGGCCCAATGGCACAAGTATTGGTTGGCGCAACTATCGTTGGTAGCATCGAACTAACATGGGCTGGAACGGTAACACCGCCTCGTGGTAATACGGTTTACACTTGGGATTACCCAGCAGAAGGCAATAAGTCTGTTCACTTTAAAAAAGGTGAAGAGATGGGCCGCTTTAAGCTAGGTTCAACGGTAATCAATCTCTTCTCTGAGGGTGCCGTTGAGTTTGACCAAACCATGCAAAACAACGTACCAACATTGCTAGGCACTGCTTACGCACATGTGAAGGCTAAAGGCTAAACATTATTAATTAAAGGTTGTAGTGTTCTACAACCTTTACTCCCTCTTCTATTTTTTGACAAAAAGCAAACATCCTTCCAATAGTTTTCTCTTTTTTATCAAAGTCTAGTCCAGATCTAGGTAACCATCTTAAGGGTCATTTATTCTCGTTGCTATCGACTTAAACTAGGAAGGTTTTTACGTCTATGGTAGTAAAAAATCCCGCAATTTTGATCAAACTGTTCATCTGCTTTGCAATTCCAATTGCGGTGTTGTTTATGCCTATAGATATGATCCCTATTGATGATCTAACACTCATTCAACATCGCCTTCTCGCTATATTCTTACTCGCGGCTCTACTTTGGGTACTTGAACCCGTACCCGTTTTCGCCACTTCGATATTAATCATTGCCTTAGAACTGGTCATGATATCCAATAAAGGGCTGCATTTATTTCGCGCGCCACCAGAGGGACATGATCTCGGCGAGTTGATTAACTACACCGACATATTCAGTGCATTCTCTTCCCCAATAATCATTCTATTTATGGGTGGTTTTGCCCTAGCCATCGCGGCATCGAAATACGAACTGGACAACAACTTGGCCCGTGTTTTACTCAAGCCATTTGGTACTCAGCCAAAATTCATCATGCTGGGTTTAATGCTGATCACCGCTGTTTTCTCTATGTTTATGTCTAATACCGCAACCACGGTTATGATGCTCGCATTGCTTGGGCCCATTGTCGCTTCCGCACCGAAAGGGGATGTAGGTATAAAAGCGTTAGTCTTGTGTATTCCGATTGCAGCCAATACCGGTGGTATCGCAACTCCGATTGGTACACCTCCTAATGCCATTGCTTTGCAGTATTTAACCGGAGAAAACAGCATTGATTTTCTCAGTTGGATGATGATGGGTTTACCCTTTGTGATGATTCAACTGACCATCGCTTGGTTTCTGCTTCAAAAGCTGTTCCCTTCTTCTGAAAAAGAGATGGTTCTGAAGCTAAATGGTCAATTTAGAAAAAGCTGGCGAGCCATTACCGTTTACGTCACTTTCGCAGCCACCATATTGCTGTGGATGACTACGAGTATCCATGGCATGAACACTTATGTGGTTTCTATTATTCCACTCGCCGTCTTCACCCTGACAGGTATCATGGGTAAAGAAGAACTAAAGCAAATTAATTGGGATGTACTGTGGTTAGTAGCCGGTGGTATCGCGATAGGGATTGGTCTTGATAAAACGGGGCTAGCAGAGGCATTAGCCCACTCCATTGATTATGAATCACTCACACCTTACGCCGTAGTTATTACGCTATCGATCGTATGTTGGTTAATGGCTAACTTTATGTCGAATACGGCGACCGCTAACTTGTTAATGCCAATCGCTGCAGCTATTGGCACATCCATGCCAAGCTTAGTCACCATTGGCGGGCTGCAAGGGTTACTTGTTGTCGTCGCGTTTTCTGCTTCTCTCGGTATGATTTTACCTGTTTCGACTCCGCCAAACTCATTGGCTTATTCAACAGGCTTAATTGAAAGCCGAGACATGGCTAAAATCGGGCTCATTATGGGTGTTATTGGTTTGCTAATGGTGTACGCCGCAATGCTTATCCTTACTTAATTTCCCGACAAATATTTAGAGACACCAATCAAGCCCTCCATACCATGAGGGCTTGATTATTTTTGCCCTCGTCACCTTGAAAAAATTATGTCGGACACGACATCAAAGGTGGTTGCGGCTAGGTTATTAGTGCATAGTCTGACTATCAACCACCGTTTTATTTATGCATTATGACTTACGAATGGCTCGCCCTTGCTGCTGCATTTTTGTGGGCAATTTCCAGCTTAATTTCAGTAATCCCAGCAAGACACCTAGGTTCGTTCGCATATAGCCGCTGGAGAATGGGGTGCACGGCAAGCATGCTGTTTGTTATGGCTATGATTACCGGAGGCTGGAGCAGCGTAGAATCCTCTCATGTCTTTCCGATGGCATTATCGGGGCTGATTGGAATATTTATTGGTGATACTGCCCTATTTGCCTGCATGAATCGTATGGGCCCTAGACAAGCCGGTCTTTTGTTTTCTTGCCATGCCGTATTTTCGGCTCTACTGGGCTACTTCCTTTTCAGCGAAACACTCACCAGCAGTGAATACGTTGGCTCGGTCTTGGTTTTTTCTGGCGTCATTTCAGCTATCTTCTTTGGACGGAAGAACCAAAAACAACATGACTGGGAAGCAGTAAAAGGGCGAGCATGGATTGGCATTTCTCTTGGATTATTGGCCGCCTTTTGCCAAGCGATGGGCGGAATCATTGCAAAACCAGTCATGCTAACGGATGTTGACCCTATCGCCGCATCGGCATTAAGGATGATCACCGCTTTCCTAGCACATAGTTTGTTCCGTATGACAGGAGCTAAGCTAGCACGACCGATACAGCCGATTAACCTAAAAATATTTGGAATATGCGCGATTAACGGATTTTTGGCGATGGCCGTTGGCATGACCTTAATCCTTTACGCCTTACGCGAGGGTAATGTCGGCATGGTGGCATTATTATCGTCCACCACACCAATCATGTTACTGCCTCTTTTATGGCTATACACAAAACAAAGACCAAATCGCTATGCTTGGTTGGGAGCGGCTGTCGCTGTTGTTGGTACCGGGATCCTAGTTAGCTAACGACCAGTGATGATTAAGCAATAGGAAATGGAAAAGCTGTTACGTCATCGATATGCTCGCATTCAAGCGCAAGCATAATTAAGCGATCGACCCCAAGGGCAACACCTGCACACGCAGGTAAACCGTACTCTAATGCGGCAATTAAATGGTGATCAATCGGCTGAGGTAATAACCCCATGCTTTCTCGTTTGCTATTATCTTGTTCAAACCGTGCCAACTGCTCCGCAGGGTTATCTAATTCGTGGAAACCGTTTGCCAGCTCAATGCCTTTATAATAAACCTCGAATCTATCCGCCACTCTAGGGTCAGAGTTATTCACTTTGGCTAATGCAGCTTGTGATGCAGGGAAATCATATACAAACACCGGTGCGCTTTGCCCTATATGCCCTTCAACACCCACACTGAAAAGCAACTGCAATAACGTATCTTTGTCTTGCTCATTCTCCGCAATGTCGCTCAAGTCTAACTGAGATGCCGAAGCTCTAAGCTCGTTCATGTTAGCTTCTAACGGACACACACCTAGCACTGACAAAAAAGCTTGCCGATACGTCATTCTTTCTGCAGATTTACAAGCCAAGATCAACTGCAGTAAATCATCCATTTCATCCATTAGCTTGTGGTGGTCAAAACCAACTCGATACCACTCCAGCATGGTGAATTCTGGATTGTGGTAGCGGCCATTTTCTTCGTTTCGAAATGCTTTATTAATTTGATAAATACAGCCACTGCCAGCGGCAAGTAATCGTTTCATGTGAAATTCAGGGCTGGTCATCAAATATAAGGTTTGGCCATCAGAGTAACCAGGCCCAACAAAGCTTGTTTGAAAGGTATGCAGGTGCACATCCGTAACCGTTGCGTGACTCATGGCAGGAGTATCCACTTCTAATACGCTACGTAACGCAAAGAAATGCCTAATTTGTGTCAAAACATCGGCTCTTTTTTTCAACATAGGAATAGTAGCCGACGGCTGCCAAGTCGCTAAGGTCATAAAATGACTCCAATTAATTCAAAAACCAGTCAATTTTACCTTGTTAATCGCACTATTCCAAAGCGGTTAGTGACTTTCCTCACACAAAGCCAAAATACTATGCTCAAACTTGCATTACCGAAGCAAAAACCTAAGTACATCAATTTATTCCCATCGCCCGTCTTCTAATATACACGAGGAACTCAAAATCAATTATTACAATCCCTGGCATGACACTAGCAGCGTCCGCATTATCGTAAGATCTTACGTGTCGCCGCTTTTTTATTGCCAATACACACTGGAGGATAACTGTGAAAACAATAACCACAGATATCGCAGTCATCGGCGCAGGCGGCGCCGGTCTTCGTACTGCCATTGCCGCGGCTGAGGCCAACCCTGAACTCGAAATTGCACTTATTTCTAAAGTGTATCCAATGCGATCCCACACTGTCGCAGCGGAAGGAGGCTCAGCAGCTGTAATCAAGGAAGAAGACAGCCTAGATAACCACTTCAACGATACTGTTGGCGGTGGGGACTGGCTATGTGAACAGGACGTTGTAGAATATTTTGTAAAAAGCGCGACTCGCGAAATGGTTCAAATGGAACAATGGGGCTGCCCATGGAGTCGTAAAGAAAATGGTGAAGTCAACGTACGCCGTTTTGGTGGCATGAAAGTAGAGCGCACTTGGTTCGCTGCTGACAAAACCGGCTTCCACATGCTTCACACCCTGTTCCAAACTTCGATGAAATACGATCAAATCAATCGATTCGATGAGTATTTTGTGGTCGATCTTCTCGTTGAAGACGGTGAAGTTCAAGGTTTGATTGCCATTCATATGTCTGAAGGTGAACTCGTTACCATCAAAGCTAAATCAGTTGTACTTGCAACGGGTGGTGCTGGTCGCGTTTATCACTGCAATACCAATGGCGGTATCGTAACCGGCGACGGAATGGCAATGGCTTATCGCCACGGCGTTCCTCTTCGTGACATGGAATTCGTTCAATACCACCCTACGGGTCTTCCAGGCACGGGCATTTTGATGACTGAAGGTTGTCGTGGTGAGGGCGGTATCATCGTTAACAAAAATGGCTACCGTTATCTGCAAGATTACGGCATGGGGCCAGAAACTCCTGTTGGCGAACCAAAAAACAAATACATGGAACTGGGTCCTCGTGACAAAGTTTCTCAGGCATTCTGGCATGAGCAGCAAAAAGGCAACACCATTAAACATCCTCTGGGTGATGTGGTGCACCTTGATCTTCGTCACCTTGGTGAAGAGTACCTGCAAGAGCGTTTACCATTCATCTGTGAACTTTCAAAAGCTTACGTAAATGTAGACCCAGCCAAAGAGCCAATCCCAATTCGCCCAACGGTTCACTACACCATGGGTGGCATTGAAACAGACGGTCAATGTGAAACTCGAATCAAAGGCCTATTCGCTGTAGGTGAGTGTGCTTCTGTTGGCCTACATGGTGCAAACCGCTTAGGCTCAAATTCTCTGGCTGAGTTCGTCGTATTTGGGCGCGTGGCTGGTGAAAACGCGGTTAAGCGCGCAGCTGAATTCAAGGGCTGGAATGACGAGTCAATCGCTAAACAAATAACAGCGGTTGAAGCGAGAATTCAAGCATTACTGGATCAAGAAGGTGACGAAAACTGGGCGGATATCCGCACTGAAATGGGTCACACAATGGAAGCGGGTTGTGGCATCTACCGTCAAGAAGATCTGATGCAAGCCACCATTGATAAGCTCACTGAGCTTAAAGCGCGCTACAAAAACATTGGAATTAAAGACAAAGGCAAAGTGTTTAACACAGACCTTCTGTATGCCATTGAAGTCGGCTACGGGCTAGAAGTCGCTGAAGCCATGGCTCACTCGGCTATTTTGAGAACAGAATCTCGTGGTGCTCACCAACGTCTAGACGGTGGTTGTACTGAACGTGACGATGAGAATTTCTTAAAACACTCCCTGGCTTTCTTCAAAGAAGACGCAGCGCCGTCTATTGATTACAGCAATGTGAAAATCACTAAGTCTCAACCTAAAGCTCGCCTATACGGTGAAGCGGCAGAAAAAGCAGCAGCCGCTGAAGCAGCAGCTCAAAAACAGCTTGATGAAGAAAACGCAGCAGAGGAGAAGGCATAATGACGACGACAACTCGTATTCAAAAAGTCGAAATCCTACGCTACGATCCGGCAAAAGACAGTGAACCACATCTGCAATCGTTCGATGTGCCTTTCGATGACACCATGTCGGTACTTGATGCCATTGGTTACATCAAAGACAACCTGGATAAAGACCTCTCTTACCGTTGGTCTTGTCGCATGGCAATTTGTGGCTCTTGCGGCATCATGGTTAACAACGTTCCTAAACTGGCATGTAAATGCTTTCTGCGTGACTACCCTGATGGATTGAGAATTGAGCCACTGGCTAACTTCCCAATTGAAAAAGACTTAATTGTTGATATGACGCCATTTATTGAGCGTCTAGAAGCCATCAAGCCTTATATCATTGGTAACGATCGCAAGCCTGAAGATGGTGCTAACCTACAAACGCCTGAGCAAATGGCAAAATACAAGCAGTTCGCTGGTTGTATCAACTGTGGCTTATGTTACGCAGCGTGTCCGCAATTTGGCTTAAACCCTGAGTTTATCGGCCCTGCAGCATTAACGCTTGCTCACCGTTACAACCTAGACAGTCGTGATAACGGCAAAGATGAGCGTATGAAGCTTATCAATGGGGACAATGGCGCGTGGGGTTGTACTTTTGTGGGTTACTGTTCTGAGGTCTGCCCTAAAAACGTCGATCCTGCAGCTGCAGTAAACCAAGGCAAGGTTGAATCTTCAATGGACTTCGTCATTGCCATGTTGAAACCGGATGGTTCACCAAAGAAAGCGGAGGCCTAGAAGGATGAGCAATCGTAAACCTTATGTTCGTGAAATGAAGCGCACATGGTGGAAAGACAGCCCGTTTTATCGTTTCTATATGATGCGTGAAGCGACCATTCTACCGTTGATCCTATTCACTCTGTTCTTAACCGTTGGTTTAGGCAGCTTAGTGAAAGGCCCTGAAGCGTGGCAAGCATGGCTTGGCTTTATGGCGAACCCAGTTGTTGTGGCGATCAATATCGTCGCACTTGCTGGTAGCCTACTACACGCCCAGACGTTCTTTAGCATGATGCCTCAAGTGATGCCAATTCGCTTGAAAGGTAAATTGATTGATAAAAAAATCATCGTGTTAAGTCAGTGGGCAGCGGTTGCTGCGATTTCACTTATCGTACTTATCGTGGTTTAAGGAGGCCAATATCATGACTCACTCAACAGTCAATAAAACCCCTAAACGTTCAGATGAACCCGTATGGTGGACGCTATTTGGCGCTGGCGGTACTTGGTTTGCAATGATTAGCCCGATCACAATTTTTGTGCTTGGTATTTTGGTACCAATGGGCGTGATTTCTCCGGAAGCCATGAGCTACGAACGAGTTGCTGATTTTGCAACCAGCTTCATCGGTGCATTATTTGTTATCGGCACACTTGCTTTGCCAATGTGGCATGCAATGCACCGCTTACATCATGGTATGCACGATCTGAAAATCCACGCAGGTGTCGTTGGTAAGATCTTCTGCTACGGTTTTGCTTCGATCATCTCAGCATTAGCTATCGTTTTTGTCTTTATGATTTAAAATGGTATAGCGAGTTATATTAAAGGCTGATGGTATTCCCATCAGCCTTTTTGTATCCTACTTAATCGTATTTATTACGGACACTCAAACTCACCTACCCATTCCCACCTTTTCCAGCCAGATTTCAGCACTTCTTTCGATGGGTTTGCGTTTTTAGACCAAGCTGTGGCTTTGTAGATATGCCCCATGTACACAACACTGTCTTTACCTGAGTGATACTGTTCTAGCTTACTCCATTGAGAAGGAGCTCCAGCATAAAGGTCGATCAACTCCCAAGCCTCTGCTTTACCCGGCTCTTGGTTCACCCAATGGCGTGCTTTATATGGACGCCCATTATGAGACACCTCGGATCCACCTCTGTAGCTTCCTTTCTTCCAAACTTGGTATTGATTAATGTCCACCTCTGGAGAAGCCTCGCACACTAAGCTACTACGCGACTCAAAATACACCCAACCAGCCTCACCACACGCCCATAGCTTTCCAGAGACTGCATCAAAAAATGACTTACCTTTATCGACATCAAACTGACACATCCCAGCATCCGGTTTTCCTTTAGATAAAGCAAAGCTATTATCAGCGTCAGAAGCCAGTGACGTAGTCGAATAACCGAGTGTAGTCGTGAGTAATACGGCAAAAAGTGTTCGTTTCATTTTGGTATCCTTGCGAAAATGAATGTGTGATGTTAATTCCACAAGCGCAAAGGATAATACTTCTTATTACCAATAAATCTATGAGTGAAGCTTTATTTTATAAAATATAAATACCAGACATAAAAAAAGTCGCAATCATGCGACTTTTTTTATTAGGTATAACTAAAATTACTTCACTCGACCTACGTATTCAGCGCTGCGAGTATCAACTTTGATTACTTCACCAATAGCAATAAACAGAGGAACACGAACAACAGCACCTGTTGAAAGTGTTGCTGGCTTGCCACCCGTACCTTGAGTATCACCTTTAAGGCCAGGATCTGTCTCTGTTACTTCCAATTCAACAAAGTTTGGTGGGGTTACGGTAATTGGGTTGTTGTTCCACAACGTGATCATGCACGTGTTGTTTTCAACTAACCATTTTGCATTATCGCCCACGGCTTTCACATCCGCTGCTATTTGTTCGAATGTTTCGCTGTTCATAAAGTGGTAGAATTCGCCGTCTGAGTACAAGTAATCAAGATCGATATCCATTACGTCAGCGACTTCTACAGTTTCGCCAGACTTAAATGTTTTCTCTAACACTTTACCAGACAATAGTTTACGAATTCGTACACGGTTGAACGCTTGACCTTTACCCGGTTTCACAAACTCGTTTTCGAGAATGACACACGGCTCACTGTCGAGCATAAATTTTAAACCGCCTTTGAATTCATTGGTGCTAACTGTAGCCATTATTTCCTCTTTACCATGTTAGAGTTAAATTCTATGCCGCATATAATAACCCGAATCGAGCCATCTGTTGAGCAAAACTGGCTCAAACAACTGGCGAATGCGATCTCAGATCCGTCTGAGCTCCTCTCTTTACTGGAAATCGATCCGATCCCGTGGCAAAAAGGCTTCGCTGCGCGTGAGCTTTTTCCTATGCGCGTACCGATGAGCTTCGTCGATAGAATGGAAAAAGGCAATCCAAACGATCCCCTATTAAAGCAAGTATTGCCACTGTTTGAAGAATACGACCAAACTCCGGGCTACTCTGCCGATCCTCTTGATGAGCAAAACAATCAACAACCGGGTTTACTGCATAAATACCACAACCGAGTATTGATGATTGTGAAAGGTGGTTGTGCCATTAATTGCCGCTATTGTTTCAGGCGTCATTTCCCCTATGCCGACAACAAAGGCTCCAAGTCTGTTTGGCAAGACAGCATCGACTACATAAAGCAGCACCCTGAACTCAATGAAGTCATCTTATCCGGAGGTGATCCACTCATGGCCAAAGACAGTGAACTTGAGTGGTTAATTAACAGTATCTCTGATATCGAACACATTAAAACGTTGCGAATTCACACAAGGCTGCCGGTTGTTATTCCGGCCAGAATCACCCGTGAACTATGCCAGCTGATTGAAAAAACAAGGCTCAACGTCGTTTTTATTACCCATGTTAACCATGCCAATGAGATCGATAACGAACTCGCTGCCGCCTTACAGAAGCTAAAGACTTCGGGCTGCACCCTGCTTAATCAAGGTGTGCTGCTAAAAGGGGTCAATGATTCTGTTGAAGATCAAGTACGGCTCAGTGAAACGCTTTTTTCTGTCGGTGTTCTACCTTATTACCTATATGTGTTGGATAAGGTACAAGGGGCTGCTCATTACTTTGTGTCTGATGCGAGAGCAAAGGAGATCATGGCGGAGGTGATCACGCAAGTTTCTGGATATTTGGTCCCGAGACTCACCAGAGAAATAGGCGGAAGAGCGAGTAAAACTCCTCTCAACCTCGATTTAGAATAGTGTTCTTGGCAAAATGAGAGTAAATCGAGCACCAAAGTTGGGCTCTGAGTGACACTCAATACGGCCCTTAAGCAATTGCACAACCGTGTTGTAGATAATATTGGTGCCAAGACCGGACCCTCCTTGGCCTCTTTTCGTCGTAACGAATGGCTCGAATATCCTATCGATAACCGATGACGCTATACCTTTCCCGCTGTCGGAGTACTCTATTTTTATTTGTCGTTCATCTGCTTTGATTTTAAACGATATTTTCTTTTCACCATTCCAGTCATCAAAGCCGTGACGGAGACTATTGGTAATGAGATTTGTAAGAACTTGGATATAGCCGCTTGAATAGCTTTCTAATTCAATAGAGTCTGAACAATCAACATCGACTGATACCCCAGATATGCGAATTTCATGCGAAAGTGAAACCAACAAATTATCGACTATCTCTTTTAAGTTGAACGCCTGCAGTTGCTGATCGCTTTGTTCGACAGCAACTTGCTTAAAGCTGGATATCAAGCTTTCTGCTCTATTCAAATTCGAATTCAATATATTGGCTGACTCTTTAAGTCCATTGATGGTTTTAAGAAACTGAGTTTTAGTTAAAGATCCTGATTCGAACCCCGCTTGGAGTGACTTGATGTTTTCCTCTAAATAGCTTGTTGCGGTGATACTGATACCTAGCGGGGTATTCACTTCATGCGCAATGCCCGCAACAAGGCTGCCAAGTGATGCCATTTTTTCAGACTCAACCAAAGAACTTTGCGCGTGCTTTAAGGTGTCTAAGGTATCAATTAACCCAGCATTAGCTTGCTCTAAGCTCTGAGTCCTTTCATGAACAACGTCTTCAAGGTGATTATTCAGCTCCTTTAGATCCAACTCAGCACTTTTCAGCTCGCTTATATCCACACCCGACATCAATATCCCGATTTGATCACCGTCTGCGTTGAATCTTGGCTGATACTGAATATTGAGGAAGCTCTCCGGTGTCGTTGGCAGTGCTACTTCAAAGCTTATCGACTCACCAGAAAGCGCCCGTTCTAGTAAGGGGGCGATACTTAAATATACCGGTTCAGGAAGCGCCTGAGCTACCGTGCGATTATGCACTTGCTCACTATCGACCTTAATAAAATCAAGATACTGCTGGCTGACAAATATATATTTTAGGTTGTTATCCAGTACCGCTAGCATAATAGGAATACTATGAAATATCCCTTCAAGGACAGGTATGCTGGTTAAGTCTTCGCTTCGTTGAGTCATAAGGCATTTCTTAGGGGAAAATATCCTAATAAGCCTAGTTGATAAATGGTAACTCTACAAAATCACGACCATCAAAAACGTAAACATCTATAAAAAAATCCAACAAGAGTGATCTTCTAGTGTTTTTAACCCTCTGATTCCAGTTAAAATACCAGCATTACAGATGAATTAAGCTTTTTACATTGAAATACACTATAAAATCCAAAGGTTTCACTCTGATAGAGCTGGTCGTTGTTATCGTAATCCTTGGTATATTGGCGATTACGGCCGCACCTAAATTCCTAGGTGTTCAAAGAGATGCGCGCATTTCAGCTTTGCAAGGGTTAAAAGGGGCGATGCAAAGCACTAATGGAATTGTCCACGGTAAGTTGATTGTTCTCGATAAAGAAAAACTCGTCAGTGGTTCCGTGGATATCGCCAACACTAATGTCGAGTTTGCTTACGGATATTTAGAAGCCGATCATAGAAATGCCTGGGGAAAAGCAGCTGACATAAAAGCAATTGATGCTGATTTTGATGTGGGAGAGTCTGAATGGTATTTTTCAAGCAATCCTGGAAAGGGGACGATCAAATACAAGCCAGCATCAAAAAGAAGCTCTTTAGAAAGTTGCTACTTGCAATATACACAAGCGAATTCCTCTGCAGAACCTATCTTTGAACTCACCACTGTTGGCTGCTGATTCGGGCTGATTCAAATAAAAAAGCCCTTGCCTTCATCAAGCAAGGGCTTTTGTGCTTCGATGACTTCGCTATTACTTGGCGAAGTTAACGATTGGGAAACACGGTAAGAAACCGTTGTCAGCACAATTGATCAGACCAATCTGTACACCATCGATTTCTTTAGTTTTATTAAAGAAACCGAATTGGAAGTTTGATTTATTAGACAGGCTAACAAGACCTACATCTGCCATAGTGTAACCTTCAGAGTAGTTTACCGCACTCCAGTTAACACCTTGAACATCGTTAGTTACGTTAACAGCACCTAGGTTTAAACCTTTCGCATGGCCAGTGTTCCAGTTGAAAAGACCTAGAGAAACGCCTTTCATTTCTTGGTTTACTTTAGATGCACCAAAGAACATGCCAAAATTAACACCGGTCATTTTGTCTGTTTCAGACATACCTAGCACAGACACATCCACACCTTTCACTTCACTCACTTTGCCGTGAAGAACAGACAGGCGAACACCACCAACTGAATCGTTGCTAGGTGCATTGTAACCGTCAAGCGTAGAGAACATCGCGCCAGAGCTATCAGCCATTGCTAAAGGAGATACCGCGGCCATTGCTAACGCTAATGCTGAGATGGTTTTTTTCATGTTGATGCCTTATTTTGTTTTATAGAACAGGATTCGATGAAATATATGCGATTATGGTCACATCATCAACCGATAAGTTGCACTTATTCAATTGCAACAAACTAAACATAAGTTTGATGGCTTCGATATTTTTTCGCTTCGTAACCATAAAAATTTTTGATTTCTCTTCTTCATCTATTTCTTGCACTATATTCGTTTCTCTTCTTTAACTTCATCCCATGACAGCCTTGTACCCTTACCTCGATCTTGGCCCTTTTACTTGGGCACACCTTTTTTGCTGTGCTATCTGTGGAATACTGATTGGAGTAGAAAGGCAGGTTCGCGGTAAACCTGTAGGGATTAGAACGTCTACCTTGATTGTATCTGGCACCTATTTTTTCATGTCCCTAGCGGTTCACTTATCCCAAAACACACTCGATCAAGCTCGAGTTCTTGGCCAGATAATTACTGGTGTAGGCTTTCTAGGAGCCGGCGTTATGATGACGTTGGATGGGAAAATACATGGGGTGACCTCTGCCGAAATCATCTGGGTATTAGCAGCATTAGGTATGATGATCGCCCTAGGGTTTGGGCAGCAAGCAATCCTAATCACAATATTGGTATTGGCTCTTTTACTTGGGGTGGACAAACTGGAAAACAGTTTCATGAGCCTAAAGCGAGGCGTCCATCGAACGATGGTAAATAGAAAAAGCCGAGCAAAATAACAGCTCGGCTTGCCTAATCATGCAGTTCTGCATTGCTCGTGTCTTTGAGCAGAAAGCAGAATTTGAGCCTGTTCGCTTACCCACAAGTGATGGAAGTTATCGTAATGATGAACAGGGAAGCAATAGTGCTCAGCTTCCATCGATATTTGTATCCTACCGCCCTGCTCCAAACGATATGACCGTAGTGATAATTCTCGTTCAAGGCTGGTAAATATATGTGTAGCGAGGTGCTCCGATTCAGTGGGAGCCACCAGCAATAAATCACCGCTATCGAGTTGAACAAATAAGTCTTTATCTCGTAGTCGCTGTGAAAAAGTATCGATCACATGTTGGTATAATTGTTGGTATACCTCTTTTCCATACGCAGAAGTGTAGTGATCAAACTGCTGATGACGATAAAGGGCCATCGACAGATAAGGCTCTTCCTCCAGCCTTTTCAAGCTGTCTTCTAAACCCAACAAGTTCAATAAACCAGAGTTTGATTGCGTAAAACCAAGATAATGCTCATAGGCATCGATGACTGACCAGTTTTTTTTCAGCAGCATAATAACAATGAACAGGTACGCCATACAAAGAGTCACTAACAGGTAGTATTTACTAACCCACAAATGGCTCATGTGTTGCTGCCAATTTTGGCTAACCGTGAGGTAAAGGCGTGAATCAAAAGACGCGTTGCTTAACGGACGAGAAATCGCATAGCTAAACAAAGACACGTCATTGCTTCCTTGCCAATCCGAAATCACATACTCTCTGCCGTATTTACTTTTAATTTTATTCGCAAACGCATCAACGCCAAGGACACCAAGAAATTGCTCTTTGTTGTATACGCCAACCGTCAGAGTGATTACCGACTGATGAGTTAATAAATCTTCGTACTCTCCAGTAAAAGTAATGCCTCCGCGATTTTCCGCTAATCCATGCTTAACGGTATTAGTCCAAAAAGGGCGCCCTTCAACGACATCATCAAACTGATAACCTTTCATATTATTTGCAAGATCAGAGGGAGAAGAAATAATGTACTTGTCTTTCGATATGAAATAAAAAGCCGAGACTTTATCCACTAATGTGACCAAATATGCCATAACATTAGCCGACGAAAGGTGACTCATCGCTTCAAGGTTTAGGCGACTGTGTTCATCACACATAGACTCAGGGCCAGAATAAACGAAATCAAAGACTGGTCCCGATTCAAGGTCGCTAATAAAATAGCAGCTCTGGTTTTCGATTTTTTTTATCACGGGAAATGGGGACTGCTCACCTCGTAGGTAGCTGTGGGTCGTCATTTCGAACTCAACAGAACGTAATGTGTGGGTGAGATCTCTCATGGTCGATAATATTTGCTGACTTTCTTGTTGGTACCCTTCTTCTGCCTCGTCTAATGCATCAATAAAAACAAGAAATAGAAACAAGCCAAAAACGGCAGTCACGCCGAGTATTGCTCGCTTTATGGGAAAAGAGCTTTGATAAGCCACAATTATACCTAACATAGTATATTTTTTATGCCGCTACCATACCAGAATTGAAGCCTACTGAAAGCAATTTCAGATGATTTTATAAGAACTTAGATGTGTATTGATTCGCTACAAAATTGAAACACCTTTCTCTTCAATACTATAGCAACAAAAGGCTAAGAGCTCTTTATAGAAAAAAATCGAATTATAAGAGTGTCGCGATTATGTAAGCCAAGAAAACAAAAACCCTCGCTTTAGCGAGGGCTCCATTAATAATACAAAAGGGGTTAACCTAAGTTGTATTACATCATACCAGGCATGCCGCCCATACCACCCATGCCGCCCATATCAGGCATGCCAGGTGCATCTTTAGCTGGTAGGTCTGTAACCATTGCTTCTGTTGTGATCATCAAACCCGCTACTGATGCTGCGAACTGAAGTGCACTGCGCGTTACTTTTGTTGGGTCAAGGATACCCATTGCAATCATATCGCCGTATTCACCAGTCGCTGCATTGTAACCGTAGCTGCCTTCACCCGCTTTCACGTTGTTTGCAACCACTGACTCTTCATCACCTGCATTGCTTGTGATTTGACGAAGTGGCGCTTCCATAGCACGTAAAGCAACACGAATACCAACATTTTGCTCTTCGTTGTCGCCTTTAAGGCCCATCTCAGCAACTTTTGATGCCGCACGGATAAGTGCAACACCACCGCCTGCCACTACACCTTCTTCTACTGCTGCGCGAGTAGCGTGAAGTGCATCTTCAACACGGTCTTTTTTCTCTTTCATTTCAACTTCGGTTGCTGCGCCAACTTTAATTACCGCAACGCCACCAGCGAGTTTAGCAACACGCTCTTGAAGTTTTTCTTTATCGTAGTCTGAAGTTGCGTCTTCAACTTGCTGACGAATCTGGCTTACACGGCCTTGGATCATCGCTTCTTCACCCGCACCATCGATGATGGTTGAGTTTTCCTTGGTGATCGTCACGCGTTTTGCTTGACCAAGATCTTCTAGTGTTACTTTTTCAAGGTCTAGACCGATTTCTTCAGAAATAACCGTACCACCCGTTAGGATAGCGATATCTTGAAGCATTGATTTACGACGGTCGCCAAAGCCTGGTGCTTTAACTGCTGCTACTTTAACGATGCCACGCATGTTGTTCACAACAAGTGTCGCCAGCGCTTCGCCTTCTACGTCTTCTGCAATGATAAGCAGTGGACGAGACGCTTTTGCTACCGCTTCTAGAGTAGGAAGCAATTCACGGATGTTTGATACTTTCTTATCAATAAGAAGAATAAACGGGCTTTCTAGATCAACACTGCCAGCTTCTTGGTTATTGATGAAGTAAGGAGATAGGTAACCGCGATCGAACTGCATACCTTCTACTACGTCTAGCTCGTCTTGCAGAGCCTGACCTTCTTCAACGGTAATTACGCCATCACGGCCTACTTTCTCCATTGCTTCAGCAATGATGTTACCAACCGTTAGATCAGAGTTAGCAGAGATAGTACCCACTTGAGCAATCGCTTTCGTGTCTGCACATGGAACAGAAAGTACTTTTAGTTCTTCAACTGCAGCAATAACCGCTTTGTCGATACCGCGCTTAAGATCCATAGGGTTCATGCCAGCAGCAACTGCTTTTAGACCTTCAGTAATGATAGATTGAGCCAGTACTGTCGCTGTTGTTGTTCCGTCGCCCGCGGCATCATTCGCTTGAGAGGCCACTTCTTTAACCATTTGTGCGCCCATGTTTTGGAATTTGTCTTCCAATTCAATTTCACGAGCAACAGAAACACCATCTTTGGTGATTGTTGGTGCACCAAATGATTTATCTAGAACAACGTTACGACCTTTAGGGCCTAAAGTTACTTTTACCGCGTCAGCCAGAACGTTTACACCTTCTAGCATCTTAATACGTGCGTCATTACCAAATTTAACGTCTTTAGCAGCCATCTTTAATTTCCTTTCTTAATTCGGTTGTATTCACTCATTGTTGAATCAGAGCAAAAAACTATTCAATACTGACTTATTCAACGATCGCCATGATGTCGTTTTCAGACATAATCAACACTTCTTTACCGTCGATCTTTTCAGATTTAGTGCCGTAACCTTCAGCAAAGATCACTGTATCACCAACTTTTACGTCCAAAGCTTGCACTGTACCATTTTCTAGAATGCGACCTTTGCCTACTGCTAGAATGATTCCGCGGGTTGATTTTGCTGCAGCAGAACCGGTAAGTACGATGCCTCCAGCAGATTTAGATTCAACTTCTTGGCGTTCAACGATAACTCGGTCGTGTAAAGGACGAATGTTCATTGGTCGTCTCTCCTGATTAATAGTCCATGTGAATAGGAATTGCCGTAAATCGGCATGTGAAACAGATATGAGGTGTCAATACTGATATACCAAGGGGTAGCTGCGAATTTTTTGTGATTTAGTTAATAAAAATTAGCCATCGTCACTCTTTCTTATCGAATGCAGCTTCAAAAGCAAATTTCGCTCAAATTAAACCACTAGGCGTTGAGATTAGTTGATCTATAATTGTCCCCTCACCTCATTAAAGATCTTGGATATGGCTTGTAACCGTTGCAGTGAGAACTGGTTTTGGAAAAAAATTGGCCGCTGCCAACGCTGTATGAATCAGCTATGCGTACTTTCGGTATTGAGTTGGCTAATCTGGTGGTGGTTATACAGTGATACTCCGGCCAGCATTGAATCCGTTGGATTGATATTTGCGTGCCTCGCATTTAACGGCCTTCTCGCATTGCACTTATGGATGAAGTTTGTTGTTTTTCCCCTTCGCACTCGCAAGAAAAAAACACGTTAATGAATAGCAGGTAATCGAGGATGGTTGGCGTAAAAAGAAAAAAGCCCCTAAATCAATTCCTGATTAGGGGCCTTCCTAGATTCAACTAAGAAAAAGCAGTGGTATTAAAGTAGACCGCCACTTTTCCCATTTAGTTCCCTAAAAGATCCTTTTTTTATTAAAAAGATCTTATTAATTTAGGGTTTTCTTATTTATCAGTTAATTATGCAACGTTTGCGCGAGCGATAACTTGTTCTGCTAGGTTGATCTCCAAGGCCACTTCATCACAAGCGTGTTGACGAGGACATTGCTCACAGTCTTTGAGTACTTTTTCTGGCAACAATGTTTTTGACGTTGGGATAAAAGTTTGTCTCATAAAGAACTCAGGCACACGAGTTAAGACAAACACTTTCTTAATCGCCATCTCTTTCGCTTTATCAACCAAGTGTTGCACGATTGCGCTGCCCTGCCCTTGATGTTGCCAGCCGGCTTCTACACCCAGAGAGCGTATTTCTGCCAAGCCAGAATCATATACGTAGAGAGAGGCACATCCGGTCACTTCGCCATGATGCTCTGCCACCGCAAAAGAACCAATGTCACGAACAAGTTCATTACGAGAACGAGGTAGGTTTTCACCTAAACCAGCCCAGTATGTCACCATGCCTTCCAATGCATCGATATCCGTTAAGCGAGCTGGGCGTACTTTCACTCCAGAAGTATCGCGCTGTTCAATACGTTGCTCCGCTTGTTCTACAGCGTAAGCCACCTGAGTCGGTGATACCCCGCCTAGCGCAGAACGTTTATCAAGACAAGATTCAATGGTAAGAATATCGTAGACGTCGTTTTCAATAACAGGTGAGAACTCTTTTAATTCATCGAGCGTCAACTCTTCCAACGCACAACCTTTGGCAATCGCCGCTACTACCGTAACCCCAACAATATGGTGAGCTTCACGGAATGGGATATCTTTTGCTACTAGGTAATCAGCCAGTTCAGTCGAGTTCGCATAACCTTGTTTCGCTGCTTCTAACGTTCTTTCGCCGTTCACTTTAATGCCAACAAAACAAAGTGCGGCCATTTCCATGCACTCATCCCAAGTATCAAGGGCGTCGAACAAGCCTTCTTTGTCTTCTTGCATGTCTTTATTGTATGCCAATGGCAAGGCTTTCACTGTCATCATCATGCCAGCCATTGAACCGTAAACACGGCCACATTTACCACGGATAAGCTCTAGGGCATCTGGGTTTTTCTTTTGCGGCATCAAAGACGAACCAGAGGTTACGGTATCGGCCAACTCGATGAAGTTAGACTCACCAGAGTTATAGAAGATCATATCTTCAGCCAAACGCGATAGATGCAACATGGAGATGGACGCAATAGACATCATTTCCATTACATGGTCTCTGTCTGATACCGAGTCTAAGCTGTTTCTGGTCGCACGACGAAAACCTAAATTGTGGGCTAGCTCTTCACGATCCATTGGATACGCAGTGCCAGCCAATGCCCCTGAACCTAATGGACAAGTATCCAAACGACGAATCGCATCAGCCAAACGAGAATAATCACGCTCGAACATTTCTACGTAAGCCAAGCACCAGTGAGCAAATGTCACTGGCTGCGCACGTTGAAGGTGGGTATAGCCAGGAAGTACTGTGCCTTGATGCGCTTTAGCAACATCAACAAGCTGACCTTGCAGGCGATCAAGCGCCATCAACAATTGGTGGCCTTGTTGGCGACACCAAAGTTTTAGATCCGTTGCTACTTGGTCGTTACGAGAACGGCCAGTATGAAGTTTTTTACCTAAGTCACCGACTTTGCTGATCAATTGCTGTTCAACCCAGCTGTGGATGTCTTCAGCATCAGAACGTAAGATTTGTTCTGGATCTTCCATGACTTCGAGTTTCAGTTCGTTTAAAGCCAGCTCTAACCTTTGCTGCTCTTCTTCACTCAACACGTTGACCGATTGCAGCGCTTTAGACCAAGCGATAGATCCAACAATGTCTTGCTCAGCCAATCGGTAATCAAAGCGAAGTGAATCGTTAAAATCTTTGAACCTTGTGTCTGCTGCTTGGGTAAATCTGCCGCCCCATAATGCCATTGTGTGTCTCCTAAATGCTCTGTAATCACTGCTAGTGCAACGGTTAACTCTGTCTGATTTTTATTTTCTTTTTCGATGGTTCAAACTTACGGCAATTCAAACTAAAAATAAAGTAATAATTCACTTTTTAAACATAATTATGCAAAAAGTTCATTTATCGCCTTGCCTCTTTCCCTAGTTAACAAGAATAGACCACTGAGCAACGCACTTATAAAGCGCTAATTATGTATTAAGTGTACTTTGCTATTTGAATCGCACAGCCAAGAAAACCGTCCGCCTTAATTCGGTACTCAAGATACAACAAAGCCCATTTGCAAAACAAATGGGCTTTTCAAACCTTTGTGCAATGCGGCGCTCGCATCACACTTTAAAGATCATATACTTAATTACTTTGCTTTCTTCGCTTCATTAAGTGCTTTGATACGGCTTGATAACGAGTAAAGACGGATAAAGCCTTCAGCGTGGCTTTGGTCATAAACTTCGTCGGCACCAAATGTTGCAAACTCTTCTGAGTACAAGCTATTTTCAGAACGTTTCTGAGTCACCGTCGCGTGGCCTTTGTAAAGTTTGATCACCACTTCACCATTCACATCTTGTGCTAGCTCTTCAGTAGCAGCAAGAATTGACTTACAAAGTGGTGTGAACCAACGACCATCGTACACAAGGTGAGAAGCTTTAACGCCTAACTCTTCACGGAATTCAAATGCCGCTTTATCAAGTACCAGTTGCTCCACAGCACGCAATGCTTCCATCATAATGGTGCCACCCGGAGTTTCGTAACAGCCTCGAGATTTCATACCCACCAGGCGGTTTTCAACGATATCGATACGGCCAACGCCGTGTTTAGCGCCTTTCTCATTCAAGTAAACCAAGGCGTTATATGGCGTCATTTTCTCACCATCAACCGCGACAACTTCACCTTTCACGACTTGAACAGTAACGGTTTCTGATTGATTTGGTGCTTGCTCTGGATCCACCGTCCACGCCCAGCAATCTTCATTCGGTGCATTCCACGTATCTTCGAGTACGCCACCTTCCGTCGAGATGTGCCATGCGTTAGCGTCACGAGAGTAAATTTTGGTTAACGATGCAGTACAAGGGATATTACGCTCAGCAAGGTAGTCTAAACACTCTTCACGGCTTACTAAATCCCACTCACGCCAAGGAGCAATTACGTGTAGGTCAGGGGCTAGTGCAGCAAATGCGCCTTCAAAACGTACTTGGTCGTTACCTTTACCCGTACAGCCGTGACAAAGTGCATCTGCGCCAACTTTACGTGCCACTTCAACTTGTGCTTTAGCAATGATAGGACGCGCCATCGACGTACCTAGTAGGTATTTACCTTCATAGTACGCACCCGTTTTAAGCGTTGGGTAGATGTAATCTGCTACCATCTCTTCTTTCAAGTCGGCGATGTAACACTCAGATGCACCAGAAGCGATCGCTTTCGCTTCAATGCCTTCCAGCTCTTCTGAACCCTGACCCACATCAGCCACAAACGCCACAACTTCACAATCGTAGTTTTCTTTAAGCCACGGAATGATCACTGAGGTGTCTAGGCCGCCAGAATATGCTACTACTACTTTTTTTACTTGAACCTTGCTCATGTTACTTCTCCTAATCCCTGGCTCTGCACTTTGGCGGTCTGGCCTTTGGGTATATTGCTAAAATTTGTTGGGTTATGCTGGTAAAAATTGAGTTCCGATACTTTCGCCAGCAAATAATTTGGTTAATTTTTCAGGGTAACGCCATGTCGCCACTTCAATCGGGCGACCTAATTCTTCTGCGGCTTGCAACGCGGCATTCACTTTGACAATCATGCCATCAGTGATGACCTGACCTTCAATCAGGTGATCGGCTTCCGCTTTATTGAGCGACGTAAGTAAGTGTCCTTTGCCATCTAACACACCACTTACATCTGATAACAACACCAACTCAGCATCCAGAGCACCCGCTACGGCTACGGCAGCTTGGTCGGCATTAACGTTCATCAATTGCCCTTGGTTAGTTAAACCAATAGAGCTGATGATTGCGCTCGCCCCCGTTGCCATAATGGCTTCTAATACGGTCGCGTCGCCTGATGTTGCTTTGCCTACAGCACCCAGCTCAGGGTCAAGTTCTTCAACGTTGCACAATCCACCGTCTGCTAGGCTCAACCCAACAGTATGCAACCCAGCACGTACTGCTTCACCTTGTAGCATCTTATTCGCTGTTCCTGCAAGTGCGCCAGTAATGACAGGAATCTGATCGTAAGGGGTTACGCGTAAGCCTTGCTTTTTCACCGTCGCTATATTTAGCTTTGCCATAAGATCATCAACCAAATACCCACCGCCATGCACTATTACAATCGAACGGTTTGCACTGTCTTGATAACCTTTAATTGCGCCAAATAACTTTGCTAATGTTTCACTACACTCTAGTGCAGCGCCGCCCAATTTAATGACTAATGGTTTATTCGTGCTCATCGTGATCCCCTTAAATGAGTGCCGTTAGCGACGGGTAGCCGAAACGTAAGTTCAAACATTGCATTGCTTGGCTAGAAGCCCCTTTCAACAAGTTGTCGATAGCGGACACGACAATCACGTGCTGCCCTTGGACTTTCCACCCTAAATCATTAAATGGCGTGTTTTCTACATTTTGAATACAAGGCATGTTGTCTTTTAATAAACGAACCGCGGGTTTATCGTGATAAGCCACTTCAAAGGCTTGATTAACTTGCTCTGTCGTGACGCCCTGCGCCAATTTCATTGTGATGGTCGCTAAAATTCCACGTTTAAAATTGCCCAGATGCGGCGTGAAGATCACATCACACTCAAGATGGGCAGCAATTTCAGGTTGATGACGATGATTAAACACACCGTAGGGTTGCAAACTGACTTCACAAAAGCTGTTTGTCATTGAGGCTTTGCGCCCAGCACCTGTCACACCACTGGTTGCATTAATAACTGGCCATTGATTTGTATCCACGAGACCTTGTGCGAGCAAAGGCTTGATAGCCAGTTGCGATGCTGTTGGGTAACAACCGGCAACCGCCACTAAGTTTGCTTCTGCAATTTCAGTTTCATTCCACTCAGCGAGACCGTATGCCGCTTTATCTAACCAGTCAGCATATTGATGCTCAAATCCGTAATATTGAGAATAGAAGCCATCTTGTTGCACTCGAAATGCACCAGACAAGTCGAATACTTGGCAGCCTTGTTGCAAAAATATAGGCGCTAGGTCATGGCTAACTTCATGGGCAGTCGCCAAGAACACCACGTCACACTGCTTAGCGACTTCTGCAGGATCGACCAAAGGTAACACTGGTGCATCAACCACTCCGGCTAATTTACCGTGCAATTGGCTAATAGGCTTATTCGCATCCACACTATTGGCTGAAACATACAAACCTGCTAGCGTGAGGTTTGGGTGTTTGTTCACCATTAATGCGAGCTCAGCTCCGGTGTATCCGCTTGCTCCAATGATTGTGGTCTTCAACATCTCAATACATCCAATTTGTTGGTATCTACGTGGTAGAAAATGACTATCCATACTCAATAAATGTCATTATTTGATTTTTTATTCATTAATAATGATTTAATATGTGTTTTATCGTCTTATTGGTTCTCTGTCAACAGTGGAAGTAAAGAAATATGCAAATACCTAGTTTTAAAGAGGTCTATCAGGGATTAATTTCTACCTCGTCGATAAGCTCTAGCGATCCCACTTGGGATGAGGGTAACAGTGAAGTCATCGCGAAGATGGCCACATGGTTTAAAGACTTGGGTTTTGAAGTAGAGATCGTCGAAGTAGCAACCGGCAAACACAACCTAATTGCAAAGAAAGGGCAAGGAGAAGGTGGGTTACTATTGGCCGGCCATACGGATACAGTGCCTTTTGATCAAGGCCGCTGGAGTTTCGACCCTCACACGCTAACAGAAGCCAACAATCGCTTTTATGGGTTGGGCACGGCGGATATGAAAGGCTTTTTTGCTTTTATATTAGAAGCAACCAAGAGTATCGACTGGAGCAACCAAACCAAACCTCTCTATGTGCTGGCGACCTGTGATGAAGAGACCACCATGCTCGGTGCCAAGCATTTCACCCAAGATGCTCCATTTAAACCCGATCAGTGCATTATCGGTGAGCCTACAAGCCTGGTTCCAGTAAGAGGCCATAAAGGACACGTCGCCAATGCAGTACGGGTCACTGGCAAGTCTGGGCACTCTTCCAACCCTGCGCTGGGAGTCAATGCGATAGAAATCATGCATGAAGTGCTATTTGCTCTAATGAAGCTACGAGACAAATTAATCAAAGAGTACCATCACCCAGGTTTTGACATTCCAAATCCAACATTGAATCTAGGTCACATACATGGAGGCGACAGTGCTAACCGAATTTGTGGTTGTTGTGAGTTACATTACGATGTTCGCCCACTACCTGGGATTAGCCTAGATGGGCTAGACAATATGCTAAGACACGCGCTTCACGAAGTTGAGGCCAAGTGGCCAGGATGCATTGCTATCACGGCACTTCACGATCCGATACCGGGTTATGAGTGCCAACACGATCACCCGTTCATCACTGAAGTTGAAGAAATTTGTGCGACACCATCGCAGACGGTCAACTACTGTACCGAAGCGCCATTTTTGCAAGAACTCTGCCCAACACTGGTATTAGGCCCAGGTTCTATTGAACAGGCACATCAGCCAGATGAATATTTAGGCTTTGAATTCATCCAACCCACCATTGATATTGTAACAAAATCTATACATAAATATTGTTTCTGAGCCTATTGAACGTATTCAAGGAGTCGTCAAAGGCTCCTTTTTGTTTGTATTTACAACAAACTGAAAGAAAATTTCACCACAGCACCAATTCTATCGTTCAATAAATGACCAGCGTCAATGCAAACATATATTTAAATCATATTTGTTCAGTTTATTTGACTCAGACCGTTTATTTTCGCTAGATTGTTTCCTTAGAAAGAAAAATGGATGTAATTTTTTTACAAGGCGGGAAGAAAATGAATGAAAAATATGCCGCGCTAAAAAGCAATGTGCGTATGTTAGGCCAATTACTCGGCAATACCATTCAAGAGGCACACGGTGATGCCATTCTGGAAAAGGTAGAGACCATACGTCAGCTGTCTAAATCAGCACGTAGTGGCAATCAGGATGACCGAGCTCATCTTATCAAGGAGATAGAAAACCTCCCTGACCATCAACTGACTCCAGTTGCTCGCGCTTTTAATCAGTTCTTAAACTTAACCAACATGGCTGAGCAGTACCATACGATTTCTCGTCACTGCGAATCTCATGTGTGCGAACCTGATGCCATTAACTCTTTGTTTTCTAAGTTAAGCCAAAATAACATCAGCAAACTCGATACGGCTCAAGCAATCCGTGATTTAAACATCGAGCTGGTGTTAACCGCGCACCCTACGGAAATCACCCGTCGCACCATGATCAATAAACTGGTCAAGATTAACGAGTGCCTATCAAAATTAGAATTGGATGACCTGTCATTCAAAGAGCGCAATAAAACAGAACGTCGCCTAGAACAGCTGATCGCTCAAGCTTGGCATTCTGATGTAATTCGTCAACAACGCCCAACGCCTCTTGATGAAGCAAAATGGGGTTACGCAGTTGTAGAAAATTCACTATGGGAAGCAGTGCCAGAATTCTTACGTGAATTGGATGAACGCATTGAAAATCACTTAGGTGAAGGTTTACCTATTGATGCTCGCCCGGTGCACTTCTCATCATGGATGGGTGGTGATCGCGATGGCAACCCATTTGTGACTCACGATATTACTGAAGAAGTACTGCACCTTTCTCGCTGGAAAGCCGCTGATCTTTACTTCAACGACATTCAAGAGTTGGTCTCTGAGCTTTCAATGACGAAGTGCAATGACCAAGTACGTGAATTAGCGGGTGATGAACACGAACCTTACCGTGCCATTCTAAAACCCCTTCGCACCTTGCTTAGCGATACGTGTGAAGTGTTAGATGCAAAAATTAACGGCCAGATCGTGCCAAACAAAGCGACTCTACAAGACGCAAGTCAGCTATGGGAACCGCTGTACGCCTGTTACCAATCTCTACGTGAATGTGGCATGGGCGTTATTGCCGATGGTTCACTACTAGACACGCTTCGTCGTGTTAAAGCGTTTGGCGTACATCTTGTTCGTTTGGATATTCGCCAAGAGAGTACTCGTCACTCAGACGTCCTATCAGAATTAACTCGCTACCTAGGCATTGGTGATTACGATCAATGGAGTGAGCAAGATAAAGTCGCGTTCTTAACCAATGAATTAAGCTCTAAACGCCCTCTTCTTCCGCGTGATTGGGAACCATCACCAGAAGTTAAAGAAGTCATCGACACATGTAAAATTGTGGCAAAACAGCCGCAAGAAGCGTTTGGTGCTTACGTCATCTCAATGGCCCGTACCGCTTCTGATGTACTAGCAGTACACCTACTACTGCAAGAAGCAGGTTGCCCATACCGCATGGACGTTTGTCCGTTGTTCGAAACACTGGATGATTTGAACAATGCTGAAGCAGTGATCGACCAACTGCTTAATATCGACCTATACCGAGGCTTTATTCAAAACCATCAAATGGTGATGATTGGCTATTCTGATTCAGCTAAAGATGCAGGTGTGATGGCGGCAGGTTGGGCTCAATACAGCGCAATGGATGCTTTGGTTAAAGTATCGGAAGCCGCTGGTATCGAGCTAACCTTATTCCATGGCCGCGGTGGAACTGTTGGCCGTGGTGGTGCTCCGGCACACGCAGCCCTGCTGTCTCAGCCACCCAAAAGCCTAAAAGGCGGTCTTCGTGTAACTGAGCAAGGCGAAATGATCCGCTTTAAGCTTGGCTTACCAGAAGTTGCTGTCAATAGCTTCAACATGTACGCAAGTGCGATTTTAGAAGCGAACTTGCTGCCACCACCGGAACCAAAACAAGAATGGCGCGACCTTATGGAAGTGCTGTCTGAAGTTTCATGCGAAGCTTACCGTAACGTCGTGCGCGGCCAACCAGATTTCGTTCCTTACTTCCGTGCAGCAACGCCAGAACTAGAGCTAGGTAAATTGCCATTAGGCTCTCGTCCTTCTAAGCGTAATCCAAATGGTGGCGTAGAAAGCTTACGGGCTATTCCATGGATTTTCTCTTGGAGCCAAAACCGTTTGGTGCTACCAGCATGGTTAGGCGCCGGTGAAGCGATTCAGTATTCTGTTGATCAAGGCCACCAACCGTTACTTGAAGACATGTGTCGTGAATGGCCATTCTTCTCTACGCGTCTTGGCATGTTAGAAATGGTGTACTCAAAATGTAACATAGAGATATCGCAATACTACGATCAAAAGCTGACTGATAAGTCTTTGTGGCCTCTTGGCGATCTTCTGCGTGAACAGCTACAAAAAGACATTAAAGCAGTGTTGAATGTAGAAAATAACGAGAACTTGATGCAAAGTGACCCGTGGGGGCTTGAGTCCATACGTTTACGCAACATCTACGTTGAGCCGCTAAATATGCTGCAAGCAGAGCTACTTTACCGCTCTAGACAGAGTGATGAACCATCGCTTGAACTAGAAGAAGCGCTGATGGTAACCATTGCAGGCATCGCAGCAGGCATGCGCAACACCGGGTAGACAGTTATATGTTCTAAAAGTGAGACAAAAAGCCGCACTTAGCGGCTTTTTATTTGCCTCAAATTCCTTACTGAGCTTTTTATCAGTTTTTTAGGATATTTTGTCCCTTTATTCTACTTTATGCTTATTATTATTGATATGCTTACTGCCCGCTGTAATTCGCTTAATAATAACTATCTGCAGCATAAGCAAAGTAAATGAAAATAATGTCTGGCTTACAAAAATGACACATTTACTTCCCGCTAGGTGACACATGGCTTAAAAGGTGACAGGAAGATCTAAAGTTTCTTTAGATTAGTAGTTTGCCAAACACACTGACTATAACGTGACATAGAAGCACATTAGGTGTTGGCAACAAGTTTTATAGTTTCATTGACTATTGGATTGAAGACATGTCATTACCACACGTAATCCTTACAGTATTAAGCACGCGCGACGCTACTGGATACGACATCACTAAAGAGTTTTCATACAGCATCGGCTATTTTTGGAAAGCGAGCCACCAACAGGTGTACCGCGAGCTAAATAAAATGGCGCTAAACGAGCTGGTTACTTGCGTATTGGAGCCTCAAGAAGGCAAACCTGACAGAAAGGTTTATTCCATTACAGACGCTGGCCGTAAAGCTCTAGGCGAATGGTTCGATCAACCAACTGCTCACCCAACAGTAAGAGATGAATTCTCTGCAAAGCTGATGGCATGTGCTGTTCAACCTTCTGCTTCTTTCATTGAACAGCTTGGTGGTTTGATTGAAGAATCTCAAAAGCTGGTTAATCACTATCAAGAAATTGAATCCGTTTATTACGCAAAACCAGAAACACTAGACAAACAAGCGCGTCTTGAGCGTCTTACTTTGCGTCGTAATCTTCTTCTTCGCCAAGCATGGGTTGTTTGGGCTGAAGAATCATTGGCTGATTTAGAAGCAATGGCGCAATAAGCGTAACAACGAATACGAAATTGGTAACCGCTCGACGTGTAGAAGCTAAAGCAAAAATACCAAATAAAAAGGGAGAGGCACTGATGCCTCTCCCTTTTTTTATTCCTGCTGTGGCTTTTAGCCTAAGGGCGAACCCCTAAAGTATGACAAAGCGCATAGGTCATTTCGGCACGGTTTAGCGTGTAAAAATGGAAATCTTTCACACCTTCACGGCTTAACGTACGAACCATATCGATAGCTTGGCTTGAACCTACGATTTGGCGAGTTAATGGATCATCGTCCAACCCTTCAAACTGCTGCTTCATCCAACCTGGGATTTTCACGTTATTCATGCCAGCAAAGCGTGACGCTTGTTTAAAGTTTGAAACCGGTAAAATACCCGGAATGATTTCAGCATCAATGCCAGCCGCGACACAACGATCACGAAAACGTAAGTAACTTTCTACGTCAAAGAAAAACTGAGTAATCGCGCGATTAGCACCTGCATCCACTTTACGCTTTAAATTTAATAGGTCAGCTTGGGCGCTGCGCGCTTCTGGGTGAACTTCAGGGAATGCCGCCACTGAAATATCGAAATCATGGCGAGATTTAAGCAGCTCAACTAAATCTGATGCGTACATATCTGGCACGCCGCCACCAGGTGGAATATCACCACGCAAGGCAACAATGCTTTGAATGCCATTTGCCCAGTAGTCATCGGCGATATTAATCAGCTCTTCTCGGTTCGCGTCAATACACGTTAAGTGAGGCGCGGCAACAAGACCGGTTTGATCTTTGATTTCTTTGATGATCGAGTGAGTACGATCGCGCTCTCCAGAATTCGCGCCATAAGTCACTGATACAAATTTCGGTTTGAGTGTTTTTAAGCGATGGACAGAGTTCCACAACGTTTCTTCCATTTTTTCGCTACTAGGAGGAAAAAATTCAAACGAGACATTGATGTCATCAGAAAGCTCTGCAATGTTCTGGTTTAATGCGTCTATGTGGCTAGCGTGTGTATAACCCATTTTCTCTCTCCCTGAGCTGCGTGCTTGTACACACAGAAATCTTTAATCCTTGGCGACGTTTAGCCGTCTATATGTCCAAAGAATGTCCTTTATACGAATTAATGTCAACACGTTAAACATGAATTTTACTCATGACGATGTTGAAGTTAATTCAACACCGTATGATATACAGATTAGAACTTCAACTCTTGTGTTACGAAAAACAATAAGGGCTCCATAGGAGCCCTTATAATTATCGGGACTTTTACAACAATGAAGACAAACGATTTAAGTCAGATTGCAATGCACCTGCGGTAACTTCTCGCCCTGCGCCTGGCCCTCGAATAACCAGAGGGTTATCTTTGTACCATTTACTTTCAATCGCAAAAATGTTGTCACATGGCAGGAGGTTAGCCAATGCATGTTGCTGGCTCAAGGCTTCAATACCGACCGTTGCCGCGCCATCTTTCTCTAACCTTGCAACATAACGCAACACTTTATCTTCGCGCTGTGCTTTCTCTAGTCGCTCTGCGAGCAGTTGGCTCAACAATGCCGACTTATCTAAGAAGTCGTCCAGTGAAAGCGTTTGTAGCTCGTCAGGGACTAACGATTCGACTCGTACTTGCTCAGGCTCAACATCAAAACCTGATTCACGAGCCAGTATCACCAATTTACGCATCACGTCAGAACCATCAAGGTCGCTACGAGGGTCCGGCTCAGTCAGGCCTTGCTGCCATGCTAAGTCAACTAAATCGCTGAATGGCACCGAGCCATCAAACTGCTGGAATAACCAAGACAATGTGCCCGAAAAAATCCCAGATAAGCCCTGAATTTCATCGCCGCTTTCACGTAAGTCGCGCACTGTGTGGTTAATTGGCAAGCCAGCGCCTACCGTGGCGTTGTATAACCAATGACGGCCAGTTTTAGAAAACGCATCTTGAACTCGGTGATACACATCACCAGGCGCAGAGCCCGCCACTTTGTTAGCAGAAATGAGGTGCAGTCCATGCTCCGCAATGGCGACATACTGATCGGAGAGTTCTGCACTGGCAGTCACATCCAATACAATCACTTCGTCGTATTTTTGTTGATGCGCCAGCTTATCGAGCCATTCAAGTCCATTATTGCTCACAGACTCGTCGTCGAAGCGCTTACTCACTTGAGCCGCATCAATGCCGTCAAAATCTAACCAATAGGTTTGACTGTCGATCACTGCAACCAAATCAAAGCTCTTGCCATGACGCTTTTCCAAATCATCTTTTTGTTCTGCAAACAAAGCTAGCCAACTTGAGCCGATATTCCCTTTACCACACAAGGCTATCGCCACGCGTTTCTGCGCTTGGAATAGCTGACTATGGATGCCAGTGAGAAGCGGTTGGGTTTCTGTGGTGCGAGTAATCGCCACTAAGCTTAAGCCTGATTCGGATTCACAAATAAACTCGACCGGGCTATTTTTAAGTTGCTGATAAAATCCATAACAATGATTAGGGTTATTCGTCACCCCAGCCCCGACTGCGGCAACCAGAGAGTACCCCTCTTTAAGTTTTAACTCACCTTCAACCGAAATATCTTGCAAGTAACTTAAGGCTTCGCCGGCCACTTCTGCGGTATACGCAAGCAATAAACAGCCTTGATCCGCTTGTGCTTCAAATGCCAGGGGTTGAAGTTGCACACGTGTCAACGCTTGCAGCACCTCACGATGCTGGCGCTCAAAATCATGCCCTTGAGCAAACACAATGTTAACCATTAAGACTTCATCTAATGATGTGATGATCTTAGCGCCGCGCCCTGATGCCAGTACTCGTTCAACACGCGTCGAACCTGATTCAGGTGAATGGCTGCAACGCAAGTGCAAGTCCATGGCACTTTGAGCCACTGGCTGCAATGTGCGGCTATGTAGTACAGGAGCTGCTAAACGAGCTAACTCACTGGCTTCATCTAAGCGTAGTAGCGGCAATAGACACGCATCGGAGACTTTACGTGGATCAGAGCTATACACTCCGGCCACATCGCTCCAGATGGTTACACGCGTAACCTCCGATAACTCACCGATTACAGTCGCAGAGTAATCAGAACCATTTCGACCAAGCAATACGGTTTCACCGCCATCATTACTTGCCATAAAGCCAGTCACCACCAAACGGCAATGAGAATGCTGAGCTAACGTTGCTTTAACCAAAGGCCAAGAGCGTGCACGATCCACTTCAGGTTGTGCACCGTGCTCTGCTCGTAAGAACTGACGAGAATCTAAAGCAGCAGCTTCTAAATCACTCTGGCTTAACAGTGCCGCAAGCAAACGAGAAGACCAAACTTCACCGTGACCAAGAGCGGCTGCTTGTTCTGCAGGGCTCAATGGTGCATTCAATTCACCAAGAGCAGAAAACTCTTTATTCAATAGATTGAGCAACGTCTGTGCTCGCTCTTCATGCAATAAGTTGGTAATTAAATGCGTTTGAAACTGACGCAATTCTTGCAGCAGCTCATGAGCTATGCGCCCATCTTTATCAAGTGCTTTTAACCAAGCTAACAGTACATTAGTCGTTGAGCCTGCCGCTGAAACGACAACTAAATCTTCTGGTTGAGAGTATTCACGCAGTATGTTCACGACTCTCAGGTAACATTCAGGATCAGCAAGACTGCTTCCGCCAAATTTGTGTAACTGGCGTTGAATAGTCATTACACTTCCTCCTGAACCAACTTAAAGGCTTGATCTAAATCTGCAATCAGATCGTCTGCGTCTTCAAGCCCAACAGATAAGCGCAGCAGTTGTGTCGTAATGCCGGCTTCTAATTGTGCTTCATCACTCATGGCTCTGTGCGTCATCGAGCTTGGGTGACAGATAAGACTCTCTACACCACCAAGAGACTCCGCCAATGAGAAGAGCTTCAGGTGACCTACAAACGCTTTTAGTGACTCAAAGCTACCTGCATACTCAAAGCTCAGCATAGAACCAAAGCCTGACTGTTGCTTTTTAGCAATCTCGTGGCCCGGGTGGCTTGATAAGCTTGGGTGATACAGCTTGGCAACGAATGATTGAGTCTCTAGGTATTTCAAAATTTGCACTGAGCTTTCTTCATGCACACGCATACGAGCAGCCAGTGTTCTTAAGCCACGTAAGGTCATGTAGCTATCAAAAGGTGTGCCTGTTGCGCCAAGGCAGTTGCCCCACCATGCTAGTTCTTCTGCGTGCTGAGCACTTTTCGTTACGACAACACCGCCAATAACATCAGAGTGACCATTAATAAACTTAGTTGTTGAGTGGATAACAAAATCCGCTCCTAGCAATAAAGGCTTCTGGTACACGGGGGTTAAAAAGGTATTGTCTACCGCCACCAGTGCGCCTACTTTTTTTGCTTTTTCGCACGTAGCTTGGATATCGACGACTCTCACCAATGGGTTCGATGGGGTTTCAAGTAGAACCAACTTTGGCTTCTTCGCAAGAGCCGCATCCAGCGCATCTTGATCAGATTGATCAACAAACTCAACCTTGAAGTCACCTTTTAGTGAGCGAGTATTAAATAGGCGATACGTCCCGCCATAGCAATCATGAGGCGCAACGATCAGATCGTCTGGGCCAAGAAAAGTACTGACCCATAAGTTAAGCGCTGCGGTTCCGGTATTGGTGATTACTGCACCCTCACCTGACTCTAGTTCAGATAGAGCTTGCTCTAATTGGCCGCGGTTCGGGTTACCTGAGCGGGTGTAATCGTATTTAGGTACTTCACCAAACGCAGGAAAGCCGTAGTTGGTGGAAAGATAAATAGGTGGGACGACGGCATGATATTGACTATCAGCCTCGATACCAGTGCGTACAGCAATGGTTGCTGGTTTGCGATCGCTCATAAGGTTGGTCTTCCTTTCCAAAATCCATGTTCTCTTTTATACCAATAACTGCGGCCGGATAACATACGGTGTCTTGCTTTTGCTAGCAGTATTGCCACTTTATGCCTACTTTAACCTCTCAAAAAAAAGACGTCAACACATCTGGACGTCTATATGTCTTTGCTTATGGCGGTAAAAGTCGCTAAAATCATCTCCTATATTGATACTAAGCTGCGATTGACGCTGATTTCTTGGTATCTAACTCGATATTAATAAGAAAATGAAGGTGCGCAATGGCAGATTGGAATGGCGAGTACATTAGCCCATATGCTGAGCATGGAAAAAAAAGTGAGCAAGTAAAAAAAATTACGGTTTCTATTCCACTAAAGGTATTAAAAGTCCTTACTGATGAAAGAACCCGTCGCCAGATCAACAATCTGCGTCATGCCACAAATAGTGAACTGCTCTGTGAAGCATTCTTACATGCATACACAGGTCAACCTCTCCCAACGGATGAAGACTTAAGAAAAGACCGCCCAGATGATATTCCTGCTGAAGTGAAAAAACTGATGACAGAGATGGGCATTGAATTCGAAGCATTCGACGAATAATAGATGTAAAAAAGGCAGAAGGTATTCCCTTCTGCCTTTTTTTGCCTTTAGCCTTTAGCCTTTAGCCTTTAGCCCATATAGTTTTCTGGCATCTCAATACGAGCTACACCAGAATCTACCGCAGCTTGCGCTACTGCTTTAGCAACGCGAGGCAACAAACGAGGATCCATTGGCTTAGGAATAATGTAGCCCGAACCAAACTCTAGCTCACCAACACCTGCCGCTTTTTTCACTTCCTCAGGTACCGCTTCTTTCGCTAGCTGGCGAATCGCTTCAACTGCCGCTAGTTTCATCTCGATATTGATTTCACTTGCACGAACATCGAGTGCGCCACGGAAAATGAATGGGAAACAAATCACATTGTTTACTTGATTAGGGTAGTCACTGCGTCCGGTACCCATGATCAAATCATCACGAACTTGATGCGCAAGTTCTGGCTTGATTTCAGGGTCAGGGTTAGAGCATGCAAACACAACAGGCTTATCAGCCATCAATTTAAGTGCCTCAGCTGGCAACAAATCCGGGCCTGATACACCTAGGAATAGGTCTGCACCTTCAATCACATCTTCTAAGGTACGTTTATCGGTATTATTGGCAAACAGCTGCTTATATTCGTTTAAGTCGTCACGACGTGTATGAATAACGCCCTTACGATCCAACATGTAGATTTTTTCACGTTGAGCCCCACATTTGATCAATAGTTCCATACAAGCAACCGCTGCTGCACCAGCACCAAGACAAACGATGGTCGACTCTTCTAACACTTTACCTTGCAGTTCAATGGCATTGAGCATGCCCGCAGCCGTAACGATCGCTGTACCGTGTTGATCATCATGGAACACTGGCACATCACAACGCTCGATAAGCTGGCGCTCTATCTCAAAGCAATCTGGCGCTTTGATGTCTTCTAAATTGATGCCGCCGAACGTATCAGCGATATTCGCGACAGTATCGACAAATTCTTGGATAGTACGATGCTTCACTTCAATGTCGATAGAATCCAAATTAGCGAAACGCTTGAACAATAAGGATTTACCTTCCATTACTGGTTTAGATGCCAGCGGGCCTAAATTACCTAGGCCTAAAATTGCCGTACCATTTGAAATAACCGCAACCATGTTGCCTTTCGCCGTGTACTTATAGACGTTCTCTGGATTTTGAGCAATTTCTCTTACCGGTTCTGCTACACCAGGGCTATAAGCCAGCGCCAAATCTTCAACGGTATCGGCCGGAGTAGTGAGTGCGACACCGATTTTTCCTGCAGTCGGAAATTCATGGTAATCGAGAGCTTGTTGACGAAAATCTTTTTGGCTGTTGTCTTCGGACATGGTGGCAGAATCCCAATGCTGTGTGAGGTTACATAAACGTTAACTGAGGGGTTATAGTAATGTAAGTCAGACTGAGATCCTAGACGGAATGTCAATAACATAGATAAGTGATTGTGATACGCAAAGGAATTCTAGGGCGGTAAATGCGAAATGGTTCAAAAGAAGCGAAAAACAAGTATGGCTAAGTCCAAGATCTAAAAAAGGACGCCTGAGCGTCCTTTTCGAATTTGGTCGTATTACGAATTTCGTAATTACTTGCTGCTAAGAGCACCAAAACGTTTGTTGAAGCGATCAACACGGCCGCCAGTATCAACTACACGTTGCTTACCAGTGTAGAATGGGTGACATTTGTCACATACGTCTAGGTGGATTGATTCTTTAGCAAGAGTTGAGTTGAACTCAAAAGTGTTGCCACAAGAACAAGTAGCAGAAACTGCTTTGTAAGTTGGGTGAATACCGTTTTTCATAGGATAACCTTAATATAGGCCGTGTCGCTATCCGAGTCTAAGCCGGACACCACACGTAGTTTCAAAATAGTCGACGCGCAAGTACACATCGCTCTAGGCGCGGTATAGTAATGAAAGTTGCTTGACGGATCAACTCATTTGATAGTTTTTTCGCCATTTTGTTCGATGTTATTCATCACCAGTGTCGCTTTACCTTTGGCTTGGCATATTCCTCGTATTTTATGGTCGATTTAATTACTATAGTTGATTAACAGCTAAATGACCCATCACTCTATTATGCGCCCGACGATTGCCCAAGTTGCTCTACCTGTCCCTTTAGACAAACGGTTTGATTACCTCATACCTAATGAGCAATTTCCCGTGATTGGCGGACGTGTGTCGGTCCCTTTTGGTCGCCAGACCTTAGTGGGGGTCGTCACAGCTTTGGTTCACAAATCTGACTTCGCGGTTCATCAGCTAAAAAAAATTAAACAAGTAATTGATTCGGAGCCAGTATGGCCAGATTCCCTCTATCAATTACTCAATTGGTGCAGCCAGTTTTATCAGTACCCACTAGGGGACACCCTTGCCAATGCGATGCCGGCTCTATTACGTAAAGGCAAACCCGCGGAATTCGCCACCTTAGTTGAGTGGCAGTTAACGGAGCAAGGCCGTGATCAGCTAATGGTTGGCTTTGGACGCGCAGTCAAGCAAGCTCAAATCATGCACCTGCTGCAACATGGGGCGATGTCTCATCAAGCCATGCTAGAGCAAGACGTCAGTAGTTCTACACTGAAAACACTGCAGGAAAAAGGTTGGATTGAACGCTTAGAGCGCAAACCCACGACTCAAGACTGGCAGCAACACGTCGAAGCCAATTGTGATAAACCCAATTTGAATGAAGAGCAGGCCATTGCGATTGCGGCGGTAAACAGCCACCGCCAATTTGGCTGCTTTTTATTAGAGGGCGTAACGGGTTCGGGAAAAACGGAAGTGTATCTCAACATGATAAAACCCGTTTTAGATCGTGGTGAGCAAGCGTTAGTGCTGGTTCCCGAAATAGGCCTAACACCACAAACCATCAATCGATTTAAAAAGCGCTTCCAAGTACCGGTCACGGTGGTGCACTCAGGGTTAAATGATACCGAGCGCCTTAACGCATGGCTCAGCGCCAGAGATAAGCAAGCGGGCATCGTAATCGGCACTCGTTCTGCCTTAATGACGCCTTTCGCAAAACTTGGCATTATCATCGTAGATGAGGAGCACGACGCGTCTTATAAACAACAGGACAGCCTTAGATACCACGCACGAGATGTCGCGGTTATGCGTGCCAATAAAGAAAGTATCCCGATTGTTTTGGGGTCAGCCACCCCAGCTTTGGAAACCTTACACAACGCTCTCTCTGGCAAGTATCACCATTTAACACTAACTGAGCGAGCTGGAAAAGCAAAACCCGCGACGAACAAAGTTCTTGATGTTAAAGGACTCTATTTAGAGAGCGGACTATCAGCTCCACTCATTGCGGAAATGCGCCGACACTTAAATGATGGCAATCAGGTGATGCTATTTCTTAATCGCCGTGGTTTTTCGCCCGCCTTGATGTGTCATGAATGTGGTTGGATAGCGGAATGCAAACGTTGCGATGCTTATTACACTTTCCATCAACAAAGTCGTGAAATGCGCTGCCACCACTGCGGATCTCAACACGCAGTTTTACATAATTGCCAAGGGTGTGGGTCTAGTCAATTGGTGTCTGTTGGGGTTGGCACAGAGCAACTTGAAAGCCATTTATCTGAAGTTTTCCCAGAATATAAAACCTTACGTATTGACCGAGACAGCACGCGACGTAAAGGCAGTTTGGAAGCCGCACTGGCCTCGATTCGCAATGGAGAATACCAAATTCTTATTGGTACCCAGATGCTGGCAAAAGGGCATCACTTCCCTGATGTTACTTTGGTCGCACTCATCGATGTGGATGGATCCCTCTATAGCAGTGACTTTAGAGCATCAGAAAGATTGGCCCAGTTATTTATTCAGGTTGCAGGCCGCGCAGGTCGTGCAAGTAAACCCGGCGAAGTGATCCTACAAACTCACCACCCAGAGCATGAGTTGTTGCAAGCCCTTCTGCATAAAGATTATAACCACTTTGCCCATGCTGCGTTAGAAGAACGAAAAATGGCACAACTGCCACCATTCAGCTTTTTAACCCTGTTTAGAGCAGAGGCCAATCAACCAGAACATGTAGAATCTTTTCTACAACAAGTAAGGCAAACACTCGAAGCACACCCTCTTTTTGGTCAAAGTTGTTTGGTGCTTGGCCCTATGCCCGCCCCCCTAGCTAAGCGAGCCGGAAAGTCACGTTGGCAATTGTTGCTTCAGGTCTCAAGCCGCAGCCAAATGCAAAAACTGCTATATAGTGCCAAACCGGTCATTGAGTTGTTGCCAAATGCAAAAAAGGTGCGTTGGTCGATAGATATCGAGCCCCAAGATCTAAGCTAATGAATTGTTTTATAAATAGCCAACCGCTCTAACTCGCCCTAAACTCGACAAAGTTATGACATCGATGTGATAAACATCACATTTGTAATGTAATTTTTGTTAATCTGGCCGTAAATTGTTCTTGGCTAAGAACATAAACTACCAGCTAGCTTGAATAAATAACGAACAAAAAAAATTCAACGCGATTGTGGTAGTAACGCATTTATCAACTACATACAGAATGCGGCTACATTGGCTAACCCACTTTTTAATTAGGTTTAGCCGCTGCATAAGATATTTTATTCATGTCGGTTTGCTTCTTATATCGCTTCTCGATCGGCCAGATCAGAGCAATGACAAAGAACCAATGGCGCAATGGACAACCAAGAGGACTACCTATGGCGACAATGAAGGATGTTGCCCAGCTTGCTGGAGTATCAACAGCCACCGTTTCGCGCGCGTTAATGAACCCTGAAAAAGTTTCATCAACAACTCGAAAACGAATTGAAGACGCTGTCATGGAGTCGGGGTATTCACCCAATTCCCTTGCACGAAATCTACGTCGAAATGAATCCAAGACCATTATAACGATCGTACCTGACATCTGTGACTCCTACTTTACAGAGATCATCCGTGGTATCGAAGACGCCGCGGTAGAAAATGGCTACCTCGTTTTATTGGGCAACAGTGGTCAGCAGCAAAAGCGAGAAAGCTCGTTGGTCAATCTCGTCTTCACCAAACAAGCCGACGGCATGTTACTGCTAGGCACACATCTTCCGTTTGATGTGAGTAAGCCTGAACAAAAGAACCTACCCCCTCTTGTGATGGCGTGTGAATTTGCGCCTGAGTTAGAACTGCCAACGGTTCATATTGATAACCTGACGTCTTCATTTGAAGCGGTTAATTATCTTACCCAAATGGGACACAGAAATATCGCTCAAATCACTGGCCCATCAGAAGCCGTGTTATGTCAGTTCCGTTCTCAAGGGTATCAACAAGCATTACGCCGTTCCGGCATTCCAATGAATCCAACCTATAAAGAAGAAGGTGACTTTTCATTTGAATCTGGTGAACGAGCCATTGCCAAGCTGCTCTCTTTGCCTGAGCCACCTACGGCTATTTTCTGTCATAACGATGTTATGGCGATTGGTGCGATTCAAAAAGCCAAAAAATTGGGCTTTAAAGTGCCTGAAGACATCTCTTTTGTCGGATTCGATAACGTTCAGTTCTCTGAATACTGCGATCCCCCCTTAACCACCATCTCACAGCCACGTTATGAAATTGGCCGCCAAGCCATGTTGATGTTGCTCGAGCTATTAAAAGGGAATGATGTCCAAGCAGGATCACGCTTGTTAGAGACTGAACTGATCATTCGTAAAAGCGCAGCTCCTCCGAGAAGTTAGCCTAAATTTGCTGACTTGCTTCCCTAATTGAATCGCAAGGCTGGTTTTCCGGAGTCATTCTGGATTACCATGTCAGGCGATTTTCCTTTAACGTAAGCTGTCATAACGTGGCCAACAAAGATTATGTAAGAAGAGGTCGAGGGCAGAAAAAGCCGACCCGAAAAACAACAACCAGAAAAAAACCATGGAAAGCAGGCGTTATTGCGCTGCTGCTTCTGGGTGGGTTTGGATATGGCCTGTATTTATTGAGCCAAGACCCTGAGCCGCCACAACCCAAACCGGTTGCGGAAATAAAGCCGGTCAAGAAAAAGGCCACGAAGCCACTGCCACCGCCTCCTGAAGAAAAATGGGAGTTTGTGGAAAGCTTGCCGAACAAAGAAGTGGAAGTCATTGCTAAAGAGCAAGTGAAATCAGACATCCCGTACATCATGCAATGTGGCGCTTACAAAACTCAGCAGCAAGCTGAAAATCGTAAGTTAGACATAGCCTTCCAAGGCATTAGCAGTAACGTGCGCAAAAAAGAGGGCAGCAGTTGGTATCGTGTTGTATTGGGCCCGTACCCATACAAGCGTGACGCCGAGCGTGATAAACACAAACTGCAGCGCGCCAAAATCGAGCCCTGTGCCATTTGGAAAGAAGCACAATAAGCATCAGAATTCTGCCAAACCAGTGTCAATAGTCGAGGGTGCACTATGCGCCCTCGACTATTTTTTGCTTGAAATCAACATTAAGAGGTTCATCCCTCCCCCTTGAAATGCACACAGATACCCTTATATATGTAATATCTCGCGAGCGAATAATAATAAGGTTTATAACGTGACTACGATTGTATCTGTACGCCGAAATAATAAAGTTGTCATCGCCGGTGACGGTCAAGTTTCCCTAGGCAACACCGTAATGAAAGGCAACGCTAAAAAAGTGCGTCGTCTCTACAACAATCAAGTTTTAGCAGGTTTCGCTGGCAGCACTGCCGACGCATTTACGCTATTTGAGCGATTCGAAAGCAAACTGCAAATGCACCAAGGTCATTTAACGAAAGCCGCTGTTGAGTTAGCAAAAGATTGGCGCAGCGATCGCGCCCTACGTAAACTCGAAGCGCTACTTGCTGTTGCTGATGAAACCGCTTCACTCATTATTACCGGTAACGGCGATGTTGTTCAGCCAGAGCATGACCTCATCGCGATTGGATCAGGCGGCAACTTTGCACAAGCTGCAGCCACAGCTATGCTAGAAAATACAGAATTAGATGCTCGTGAAATCGCCGAAAAATCGCTGAAAATTGCTGGTGATATTTGCGTATTTACCAATCACCACCATACGGTGGAAGAGCTTGATATCACAGCTAAGTAACGAAAGGAATTATCATGTCTGAAATGACTCCTCGTGAAATTGTTCACGAACTGAACCGCCACATCATTGGTCAAGATAAAGCCAAACGCGCTGTTGCTATCGCTCTGCGTAATCGCTGGCGCCGAATGCAACTAGAAGAAAGCTTGCGTGTGGAAGTATCACCGAAAAACATCCTAATGATTGGCCCAACAGGTGTTGGTAAAACTGAAATTGCTCGTCGCTTAGCTAAATTGGCTAACGCCCCGTTCATGAAAGTGGAAGCAACTAAATTTACTGAAGTGGGTTACGTTGGCAAAGAAGTCGAAACCATTATCCGTGATCTAACGGATGTTGCGATTAAAATGACGCACCAACAAGCGATGGAAAAAGTAAAGTTTCGCGCAGAAGAGCAAGCAGAAGAGCGTATCCTCGACGCCTTACTGCCACCACCTCGTGAAGGCTGGAGCCAAAACGATACCGGTGAAGAAAAATCCAATACTCGCCAGATTTTCCGCAAAAAACTGCGTGAAGGTAAGCTCGACGACAAAGACATCGAGATTGACGTCGCCGCCCCTCAAATGGGTGTAGAGATCATGGCGCCTCCAGGCATGGAAGAGATGACCAATCAACTGCAAGGCATGTTCCAAAACCTTGCAGGCGACACCAAAAAAAGTCGCAAGATGAAAATCAAAGACGCCTTCAAAGCCCTAGCGGAAGAAGAGGCCGCTAAGTTGGTGAATCAAGAAGAGCTAAAAGAACAAGCCATCTACAACGTAGAAAACAACGGCATTGTATTCTTAGATGAGATCGACAAGATCTGTAAGCGTGGTGAAAGCTCTGGCCCTGATGTTTCTCGCGAAGGTGTGCAGCGCGATTTGCTCCCTCTCATCGAAGGCAGCACGGTATCAACCAAGCATGGCATGGTTAAGACTGACCATATCTTGTTTATTGCTTCTGGCGCTTTCCAAGTGGCGAGACCTTCAGATCTCATACCTGAGCTACAAGGTCGCTTACCAATTCGCGTTGAATTAGAAGCCCTAACCAGCGGTGATTTTAAGCGCATTCTTACCGAACCAAAAGCATCGCTTACCGAGCAATACCAAGCACTAATGGCAACGGAAGAAGTGAGTGTATCATTCACCGAAGATGGGATTTCTCAAATTGCTGATGCGGCATGGCGTGTTAATGAGACCACCGAAAATATTGGTGCTCGTCGACTGCATACCGTAATGGAACGTTTGATGGAAGAAGTCTCATTTGATGCCAGTGAAAAGCCAGGATCGAGCATCGAAATTGATGCCACTTTCGTCAATGATAAGCTAGGTGAGTTTATTGAAGATGAAGACCTAAGTCGCTTTATCTTGTAGCACAATACCTCAAGCCCACTTCGGTGGGCTTTTTTATACCAATATCTATCGTGATTGATATACTGACTCTCAACGCTGTTAACGAAATGATTGAACATGAGAGAATCCCTAGCCATTTGGCTTGATGCCGCGAGACCAAAAACCCTTCCCCTCGCTTTAGCTTCTATTGCCACAGGCAGTAGTATGGCCTTTTTTACCGGGCACTTTTCTTTACCTGTCATGCTGCTTGCATTATTGACGGCGGTATTACTGCAAATTCTCTCTAATCTTGCTAACGACTATGGCGATGCCCTAAAAGGCACCGACAATGAAGAGCGTATAGGGCCCGCAAGAGCCATTCAATCTGGTGCTGTATCCACTTCAGCAATGAAGCAAGCCATCATCATTAATATCGCGCTAACACTCATTTCTGGGCTCGCACTCGTTCTATATGCACTTCAATCTCCAACCAGCATTGCCGCTTTTCTGGGGTTAGGATTGTTAGCCATATTCAGCGCTATCGCTTACACCGTCGGCAATAAACCTTATGGTTACGTCGGTCTTGGCGACTTATCTGTCTTTATTTTCTTTGGCCTCCTTGGCGTTGCTGGTACCTACTTTCTTCACACAGGCACCATCAGTAGCGATGTATTCTTGCCGGCCATTGGTTGCGGGTTATTAGCAGTGGCAGTTCTAAATATCAATAATATGCGCGACATTGACAATGACAAAGCCTGCGGAAAAAAAACCGTCGCTGTACGCCTTGGATCCAACAAAGCGAAGCTTTATCACATCATTTTATTGGTCGGTGGCATCTTACCCTTTATTGCCTACCTAGCTCTGGTTGAAACACCGCTTATCTTTGAAGCGGCCATGTTAATAGCCGGGCTACTGCTGTTTAAGCATGGCAAGGATGTTCTACTCGCACGCCAACCTATCGAGTTAGCCCCTATGATGCCTGTCATCGTAAAGTGTGCACTCATCACCAACTTACTGTTTGCAATCGTGGTTACTGGTCAAACTCTCGCCAGTTAATTGAGTCTTGTCATTGCAATGACTTACAGTCGTTATATACTCGAAGACAGACCTCTGAATTAGAAGATGATGCGTATGGAATACAACACCTCAGCCTTATGTGATATTTACTTAGACCAAGTTGATGTCGTCGAGCCAATGTTTAGTAACTTTGGTGGCAGTGCCTCATTTGCAGGCCAAATCACAACCGTTAAGTGCTTTGAAGATAATGGTTTGATTCGCTCTGTTCTTGAACAAGAGGGATCTGGGCGCATTCTGCTTATTGATGGTGGCGGTTCACTTCGTCGCGCATTGATCGATTCTGAGTTAGCAACACTTGCAGAAGAAAATGAGTGGGAAGGCATTGTTGTTTACGGTTGCGTACGCGAAGTCGACGATTTAGAAGACATGAACATCGGTATTCAAGCACTTGCTTCTATTCCTGTTGGTGCGGCTGCACAAGATATCGGTGAAATCGATGTCGCGGTTAATTTTGGTGGCGTAACCTTCCTACCTGAAGATTACATCTACGCAGACAATACTGGCATCATCCTGTCTCAAGAACCTCTTGAAGCAGAGATGGAAGAAGATGCAGACGAAGAAGAGTTCATTGACGAAGAGTAATTAACGCTCTGACCAATTTAAAAAAGACAGCCTCGGCTGTCTTTTTTGTTTCCAAAACTTTTGTTACCCGCATAAAAAAAGGAGCCAAAGCTCCTTTCTAAAACAGGCAATAAGAAGATTAAGCGCAGGTACGATTGCGTATCCCTAGGGAAGCGGATCATCACCAGCTTAAATTCTTATGTCATTTACTTTCCTACTAAGAGCGATGACAGATTTCTAGGAGGTAGCGCAGAGTTTACGAACGTAAATGAGCACTACCGACACCGAAATTTTGCTTCGCTCAACGTAGAAAAGAAAATTACTCTACGTCGTCCATTTTGCCGAGTAGATTGCGGATACGCTCCTGCCATGCAGTGTGCTCTTCACGCATTTGCTGGTTTTGCTGCTCTAATTCTTCGCTGTTACCTTTGAGGCCACTTGCTTCTGTTGTTAGCGCATCGTTACGCTCTTTCAGCTCTTCCACTTCCATTTGAAGTAGCGCGATCGTGTCAACGGCTGTTTGTACTTTTGCTTCTAGTTGTTCTAAAACTTCTAATGACATCTTTGGCCACCTTAATTTGATTCAGTGTGCGTGAAGGATTTCACAAAATATAACTCATTCTACTGGTCATGTTGGTTTGACTCACGCTCAATATTTACCTTATTTGTTCATTTGGTTAAAAAAAGTGCGATTTATGGCAAGTTTTGACATATCGGTGCCGTAAAACCGCTCTACCGCCTTTTGAACATTGGCGTTATTCGTGGTTGAGGCAAAAAAGCAAACGTTTACTCTGAACTATGATAGAATCGCGCCGAATTTATTCTTACCCATTCATTAGTTCTGGAGTCAGCATGAAACGCGATTTAGCGATGGCATTTTCTCGTGTCACCGAGGGTGCCGCATTAGCAGGTTACAAGTGGTTAGGACGTGGCGATAAAAACGCAGCCGATGGCGCTGCCGTTGAAGTAATGCGCTGCCTACTTAACAAAACCGATATTAGTGGTGAAATCGTAATTGGCGAAGGCGAGATTGATGACGCTCCGATGCTCTACATCGGCGAGCAAGTTGGTGTTGGTGGTGATGCTGTAGATATCGCAGTTGACCCAATTGAAGGAACTCGCATGACGGCTATGGGCCAGTCAAACGCGCTAGCAGTTCTAGCCGCTGGTGAAAAAGGCAGTTTCCTGAAAGCACCAGATATGTACATGGAAAAATTAGTGGTTGGCCCAGGAGCTAAAGGGGCAATCGACCTTGAAAAACCACTAAAAGAGAATTTAGAAAATGTCGCTAAAGCGCTAGGAAAAACACTCGATACCCTAGTCGTTACTACGCTTGCTAAGCCACGTCACGATAAGGTAATTGCAGAGATGCAAGCCATGGGCGTTCGTGTCTTTGCAGTGCCAGATGGCGACGTTGCTGCGTCTATTCTTACTTGTATGCCAGACAGCGAAGTAGACATGATGTACTGCATCGGTGGCGCACCTGAAGGTGTGGTTTCTGCTGCTGTTATTCGTGCACTCGATGGCGACATGCATGGCCGCTTGCTTCCTCGTCATGAAGTAAAAGAAGACACAGAAGAAAACCGTGCCCACGGTGAGCTTGAACTCGCTCGTTGTAAAGAAATGGGTGTGGAAGCTGGCGTTGTCTTAGCAATGGGCGATATGGCTCGCAGCGACAACGTTGTCTTCTCAGCAACAGGCATCACTAAAGGTGACTTGCTTGAGGGCATTACTCGCAACGGCGATATTGCTACATCAGAGACACTGCTAATTCGTGGGCGTTGCCGTACGATCCGTCGTATTAAGTCGATCCACTACCTAGAGCGTAAAGACGACGAGATCCGCGACTTCATTTTGTAATATTGCCTAGGCCTCTTTAAAAACGCAGCCTCGGCTGCGTTTTTTGTTTTTCGTCTCTCTACTTTCATAGCTAATCAGCCTGTTCACAAGTTTCTGTTATCAATATTTCACGCTTTATCAATTATTTGCTTTATTAAATCCATACTCCATAATAGTAGAGCGATAAGGATAAGGTGCCGATGAAAACAACTGACCGAATATTACATAAAATCAAACGCGAAGGAGCTGTCACCGCTAAACACCTCGCGGAAGACTTTTCGATGACAACGATGGGAGCAAGGCAGCACCTGCAAAGCCTAGAAGACGATGGTTATTTGGATTTTCATGATGTCCGCGTAAAAGTCGGCCGTCCTACTCGTCACTGGAACCTAACAGGTAAAGGACATGCGTTTTTTAGTGATCGTCATGGTGATCTCACGGTTCATGTTTTGGATGCCGTTGAAGAACTCTTCGGTGAACAAGGTCTGTTACAAGTCGCCAATGAGCGAGAAAAGAAGACGTTTTCTCACTACCAAAGCGCGATGAGCGATTGTGAATCAACCAAAGATAAATTGCGGGTACTCACGGCACTACGTGAGGGGGAAGGCTATATGGCAGAGCTTACCCAATCTGAGCAAGGTTATATTCTGGTTGAAAACCACTGCCCTATTTGTAAAGCCGCCACACGATGCCCCAGCCTATGCCAATCAGAGTTAAATATTTTCCGCAAATTGTTAGGCGAAAAAGTCTCGGTTGAACGATCGGAGCATATTATTGACGGCCAACGACGCTGTAGCTACGTCATTCAAGATTGCTAATATCAAGCGATAATACCTCCTCGCCTATTTCATCATGAATTTTTCACTGGAAAGTAGGCATTTCTACCTTTATTTCCATCGACCAAAGCACAGCAACCAGGCATCGCATTGATTGTGCCTAATTGTCTGTTCTTGCTATGTTTGTCTATTTAAAAGCTCAACCCTTATTATTTCCAGCTCATCCATTCATCTCATTGGTGCATATCTCAACATTGAGACTGCTTAAATATTGTTCATTTCTTGGCTGAAAATTGGCGTATGCTGAATGTGTAAACAAAATGTAAACAATAGGAGAGTGGTATGGACCGTGCTCAAATTGACCAAACATTACCGCCATTTGATGAGCTTGTGGCGCTGGCTGAAAATGACCCAGCCGCGTTTGAAGAATACCGACGTCAGATGTGCGAAGAAATGATTACTTGTGCCTCGCAAGAGATGCAACCACGGTTGTGGGCGCAACAAAGCCACATTGAGCGAGTGATCACCAAGTGCAAAAACCCGGTACATACCAATGTAACGTTAATGAATGAATTATCGGTCCAAATGGGTAAATTTAGAGACGCTCTTGATGGCGATAATGACGCACAACCCACGGCACAAATACTGCCTTTTACTGCGCGCCAATAATTTAATCACTGAACTTTAGATTTCGGTTATTAGTTTAAGATTGCGGTTTTCCATAACGGTTTTCCGCATCATCCCCTTTCAATAGGCCACACTCAATAAACAACCAAGCTCCACACGCCAATGCCGCCAAAGAGGCCACCGTTTGAATTATGGTCGGCTGAGCCACCATATCAGCGCCACCGACAGGTACAAACATACGGCCTAATATGAGCGGGATGTTTAACAGAAGAAACCAATTAGATTTGTTTCTATCGTGCCAACGCTTTGCGGTAATCGCTAAGTCAGGCAACATCAAGAATGCCAAAAATGCCACACTGATGATTCCTGCTTGCGCTGGAAACAACACGTTGATTCCCATGGTAAAACCCATAATGGCAATGTAATAACACGCATTCCAAATCCAGAATACTTTACGGCCAACTCGGCCTTGAAATGAAAATAATAACTGCTTGATCGACATCTTACTGAAACTACCTTTACTCAATTAAGAACTTTTTGAAAACACGATTTATCCATGTCTCTGATATTCACCGTTAGACTATGCACCGACATGGCCTGTTGTTGCAACACCGTAATCAACTGACGCGACAGCGATCTTTTTTGCTCTTCACTTCGACCAGAAAGTAACTCAAAGCTAATATGGATAAAATCGACGCTGTCACCCTGATCACCCACAATCCAATGATGACTGCGCAATGCTCGTGATTTTATCGAGTCGGTATCAAACAAACTGCTCTCAATGGCAGCCTGATGTAAATCTTCCAGTAACCCTTGCACATTAACGCGTTGTTCAACTGAGTTCGAATATTCCATCACCAAATTGGGCATGCTACTTTCCTTGAATGCTAAATCACGCGCCATCGGAACAGCAGCGCTACAGAGCTCATTAACATACCGCAATTTATAGCATTCGAAACCATACACTCACGTTTTGGCGATCTGGATCACCCGTCATGCTTCACACAACAAATCTTCATTTGAATGCAATGAGACAGATTTTGTTGTAACTCATCTGATCATTTCAGAAGAACGATGAAAGTAATGACGCGAGTCATGTATTTGCCTTATTAATCTGTTATATTCTTTCGCCATAACGGAAGTTTTTTACATTAATCGACTTAAATTGGAGAGATCCCTTATGCGTCATCCTGTAGTTATGGGTAACTGGAAACTGAACGGCAGCAAAGAAATGGTTACTGAGCTGTTAAATGGACTTAACGCTGAGCTTGAAGGCGTGAAAGGTGTGGACGTAGCAGTTGCTCCACCAGCACTTTACATCGACCTAGCTGAGCGCACTTTGACTGACGCGGGTAGCGCAATCATCCTTGGTGCTCAAAACACTGATGTAAACAACAAAGGTGCTTTCACTGGCGACATGTCTCCAGAAATGCTGAAAGACTTCGGTGCTACACACATCATCATCGGTCACTCTGAGCGTCGTGAATACCACGCTGAGTCTGACGAGTTCGTTGCTAAGAAATTCGCTTTCCTAAAAGAAAACGGCCTAACTCCTGTTCTATGTATCGGTGAGTCTGAAGCACAAAACGAAGCTGGCGAAACAGTAGCAGTATGTGCACGTCAACTTGACGCTGTAATCAAAACTCAAGGTGCTGAAGCTCTTAACGGCGCAATCATCGCTTACGAACCAATCTGGGCTATCGGTACTGGTAAAGCAGCAACAGCTGATGATGCACAACGCATCCACGCCGCTATCCGTGCTCACATTGCAGATCAAGATGCAGAAGTTGCTAAGAACGTTGTAATCCAATACGGCGGTTCTGTTAAACCAGAAAATGCAGCAGCTTACTTCGCACAACCAGACATCGATGGTGCTCTAGTTGGCGGTGCAGCTTTAGACGCGAAAAGCTTTGCAGCTATCGCTAAAGCAGCAGCAGAAGCTAAAGCGTAATTTCACGCTTACCTGATTTATAAAGACCAGCCGCAGGGCTGGTCTTTTTTTTGAATAAAAGAAAAAGGCGGAAAAAGATTTCGTATAGGGTTAACTCATTCAATACATTTCTACTGGCATAAAAAAACCGCTGAACATCAGCGGCTTCTATTTCTAACTTACAATCGTTGATTTGGCTTAGAAAAGCTCTTCAGCAACTTTGTATAGATCATTACGTACTGGACGTTTCATGTTCTCAATAGCATCAATGATGTCATGGTGAACCAGTTGCTCTTTCTGGATACCAACACAGCGACCACCATGACCTTCTTGTAGAAGGTGTACAGCGTAGTTACCCATGCGAGAAGCAAGAACGCGGTCAAACGCTGTTGGGCGGCCACCACGTTGAATGTGACCAAGAACCGTAGCACGAGTCTCACGACCGGTTGCTTCTTCGATATCTTTTGCTAGCTCGTTTGCATCCATCATTAGCTCAGTAAGCGCAATAATCGCGTGTTTCTTACCTTTGGTGATGCCTTCTTCGATGCTTGCTATCAACTCATCTTTGTTCAAGCCATTTTCAGGCGTGATGATGTACTCACAACCACCTGCAATCGCAGACATTAGCGTCAAATCACCACAGTGACGACCCATGATCTCTACAATAGAAATACGTTGATGTGAAGATGATGTATCACGCAGACGGTCAATCGCATCAATAACGGTGTTCAATGCTGTTAAGTAACCGATCGTGTAATCTGTACCTGCAATGTCATTATCAATTGTGCCAGGAAGACCGATACATGGATAACCCATCTCAGTCAACTTCTTCGCACCCATGTATGAACCATCACCACCGATAACCACAAGGGCATCGATACCGTGTTTCTGCAAGTTTTCAATCGCTTTCTCGCGCACTTCCACTTCTTTAAACTCAGGGAAACGTGCTGAACCTAGGAAAGTACCGCCTTTGTTAATCACATCAGAAACACTAGAACGATCCAGCTTTTCAATACGACCTTCATACAGACCTAAGTAACCATCATATACACCAAATACTTCAAGGCCTTGAGTAAGTGCTGTGCGAACGACACCACGTACTGCTGCATTCATACCTGGGGCATCGCCGCCACTTGTTAAAACACCGATCTTCTTAATCATGCTCACCCTCTGATCTCTGGGAATCTTAATTATTAATTCTAGCTGCCATCACTGGCGAAATCTTTACTTATTAACGCCGTGTTACAATTACATAATCAACAGTAAGCACGACGTATTTATGAAATTTTTTTACTTATGAAAGAGTATTACAACTATGCTACCAAACTTTGTTGATTCATATCACTAACAAATGGAGTTTATGTCATTTTAACAAAAGATGGTTAACTCTTTACCATTTATCTCAATTAATGGTGCTTTAATTACGAAACTACCAATCATTTTGCTTTTGTTCTTTTTCAGCACTCAGTACCACTGATAACGGATCTTGATGAATCAACACATCGGCCTGTTCAAAGTGATCCATTAAGACGGCTTCAACCTGATCAGAAATACGATGAGCTTCAATTAAAGGAATCGTGTCTTCAAGCTCTAAATGCAGTTGGATAAAGCGCACAGGCCCTGACATCCTTGTTCTTAATTGGTGTACACCCAGTACGCCATCAACCGATAAAGACAACGCTTTTATTTTACCCAGTTCTTCTTCCGGCAGTTGTCTATCCAACAGTGACTGAATTGCTTCAGTTACCATTTTGTACGCGCTATAAAGAATAAATATCCCAATACCTATAGCAAAGACCGCATCCGCTTGACCAAGCCCATACCAACTCAAGCCCAGCGCAACCATAATGGCAATATTCATATAAAGATCTGACTGATAATGAAGAGAATCAGCAGCAATGGCTTGGCTACCAGTTTGTCTTACTACATGCTTTTGGAAGGCTACCAAAGCGCCCGTTAATACAATAGCAAATGCGCTGACATAGATACCAAGTTCAGGGGAGTGCAATTCATGAGGGCGGAAAAAACGATCAATACCATTCAGTATCAAAAAACAAGCAGAGCCAGAAATAAACATCGCCTGTGCTAATGCCGCTAGCGATTCCGCTTTTCCGTGGCCAAAGGTGTGTTCTTTATCTGCGGGCTGCAAAGCATAACGCAATGCCAATAAATTCACGCCAGACGCTGCAATGTCCAGCATAGAATCAATCAATGATGCTAAAAGGCTCACTGAGCCTGTCACCCACCAAGCCATTAGCTTGACGATCAATAAAACGGTAGCGACAGCGGTAGCTGCATAAGCAGCGATAGTAACGTAGTGAGAATAAGAAGGTTTCATAACACTTTAACTAATTAGGCATTGTTGAAATTATATACCGATTTAAAGCAGTTATGACAATAAAACTCGAATATCCTTGGCGTAAATTTAAATATCTCATTCAATGATAACTGACTCGCAAAGTAGTTAAAAACTTCAAAAAAAGAGGTGTTTTCCCTCTTTATTTATTCATTTGTAATTTATCAAATCTTATTACAATCAGTAATAAACACAAATACAACCGTTTGCATCAAAAAAATAAAAAATCCTTCTTATTCATAAAGATATATTGATCAATAATAAAGCGCCACCCAATATACAAGTAGGATAAAGCCCACTATGCCAATCAAAAATTTGAGCTTAAAATATAAAATCACACTGCCCGTTGCATTGATCATTTCTCTCTTTGCTATCACGTTCACTGCCGCCATTCTCGCTTTTAATAAACAAGCTGATTACAACACGAATTACAGTGAACACATTAAACCTGTTCAACTGGCTCTCGATGATGCCTATCGAGATCTCTATCAAGCAGAAGTGGCAGTTCTTGGCCTAGCAACTACCACTGAACCCAACAAAATCGATAGCTACATTGAGCTGTACAGAGATGAAACTAAAAAAACTTACAAACGAATTGCTACCGCTCAAGTGGCTATCAATAAAGGTTTTCTTGATACTTCATACCAAGCAAACCTCGATATTGCACTCAACCTATTTAAAGAGTGGACCGCACTAAACGAAAACATCGTGGTAAATCCAACCCAAGCAAACCGCCTCCACAACACACTGAGTGATGAACTTCATCGTACCTTTACATCACTAGTAAAAAACCTTAAAGCCATTAAAGATCAAATGGATGAAAACTCGGCAGCTCTAGAAATACTAAAAATTGATGCTATTGAGGATGCTAAGGCTACGATGGAAATCGGTGGGATGGTGGCATTCATCATTGCTATTGCATTAACTATGCTACTGATTAAAAGCATCATGACGCCGATTAGACGAATCAATGACGTAATGGAAGACATCGCCAACGGCAATGGCGATCTAACCGCAAGATTACCGATAGAAAGCAAAGATGAACTTGGCCAACTCGCGAGAACATTCAATCTGTTTACACAAAAGATCCAACACACGATCAGTGACGTAATCTCTGCATCCACGACCGTGCGTCATGAGATGGACAAGTTCAATCAAATTACTCATCAAGTAATGGAAAAAGCCCAGAGCCAACAACATGAAAGCGATGCCGTTGCGACTGCCGTTAACGAACTCAGTGCCACCAGCGCCTTGGTCAGTGACAACGCAAATTCAGCATCCGCATCTAGCCAGCAAGCGAGTAATGAAGCAGGAACCACCGACACACTGATACAACACACCATTAAGTCTATTTCAGAGCAAGCTAATGAGCTTCAACAAGCATCGAACGTAGTTAATTCACTCGAAAATGACGTGACTAATATCGCTTCTATCTTAGATGTTATACGAGGGGTCGCGGAACAAACCAATTTATTGGCACTCAATGCGGCCATTGAAGCAGCACGAGCAGGTGAACAAGGCCGAGGTTTTGCGGTGGTAGCCGACGAGGTAAGAGCACTCGCCAGTAAAACACAACATAGTGCTGGCGAAATACAAAGCATGATTGAAAAGCTTCAAGTCGGCTCTCAGCAAGCGGTTAAAGTGATGTCTATTAGTCAAACCAACAGCGCTGAAATGGAAACTCAAGCTCAGGAAGTCGGCCTGTCACTGCAAACGATCATGGGTTCAATCACCACAATGAATGAGCTTAATATGCATATTGCTAGCGCGGCAGACGAACAACGCAGTGTGAGTGAAGACGTGAATAGTAACATTCAGTCTATTGCTGAAAGCAGCCACCAAATGGTAGGACTGGTCGCCAATGCAGAAACCGCCTATCAGTCTTTATCTGAACAGTGTGAACGATTAGACCAACTCGTAGGGCAATTTAAAGTCTAATGACTGCTACAAGGTGAGATCATAAATAGAAACAGGCGGCTTAATAAGCCGCTTGTTTATTATCTGACTTACGAGTCAGATTTACGATTTTGACGATCTTCAAAGCGTTCTTGGCATTCTTGCATACGCTCAGCCTGTAGCTCTTTTAGCTTAGTTTTTTGTTCAGCCGTTAAAATGCTCATTGCTTTTTGCTTCTGCTCAAGCATCTTCACACGACGCTCTGCTTGCTTAGTGACCATTTCGTTAGCCAATGTTTGCGCTGCTTGCTCATCAAACGTATCGGCTAAAACAAGATCTTGTACTTTTTGTTGGTGCGCTTGCATATTAGCGAACTTTTCAGAGCTCTTACCCTTACCTTCTTCACGTCCTTGCTTACGAAGCTCTTTAAACTGTTCTTTCTGAGCGTCGGTCAAATCAAGTTGACGCATAACACGCTTATCCATGCCGCCACATTTTTTAGCGAAATCATTACCGCCCTTGTGATCGCCTCCTTTACCGCCACCAAAAGCAAATGCACTTGCAGAACCGAAAGCAATAGGAAGTACAGCAGCTGCGATGACCATTTTTTTAGCTAGTTTCATAATCTTTTCCTCAGAAGTTTGATATCGACCTGCTGTCTTTACAGCGGTTGAGTATAGATTACGACTTTCAATGTAAAGTGGTGTTTAGGAATCGTAAAGATACGTAAAGAGTTCTAGAACAGCGTTCTTTTATGAGTATGATTACTATAAGAAACGAGATGAGGCAATTATGGCAAATATCCTATTAGTTGATGACGACGTAGAGCTCACCAGCTTATTGAAAGACATTCTGAGTTATGAAGGCTTTGATATTACCGAAGCCAATGACGGTATTGCTGGTCTAGCAGCGGTCAACAATGACACCGACCTTATCTTGCTCGATAACATGATGCCAAGAATGAATGGCATGGAAATGTTGAAGAAGCTACGTGAAGAGTGGCAAACCCCGGTACTTATGCTAACCGCTAAAGGCGAAGAAATTGACCGAGTGATCGGGCTAGAATTGGGCGCGGATGATTATTTACCGAAGCCTTTTTCAGACAGAGAATTGCTTGCTCGTATACGCGCCATACTGCGCCGCACCCAGTCGATAACAGAATCAGATAAACAAACTGACAGCTTAAGCTACCAAGAAATTGTACTTTATCCAGGTAAGCAAGAAGCGTACTACGCAGAAAGTCTACTTGACCTCACCACCACGGAATTCGCTCTTCTGAGCCACTTCGTTGCTCACCCTGGCGAGATCATTACTAAAGAGAATCTCAGTTTAGATGTATTAGGCAAACGCCTTGCACCTTTCGATCGAGCTATTGACATGCATGTCTCCAACTTGAGAAAAAAATTGCCGCTTCGCAGTGATGACAAACCTCGTATCAAAACGTTAAGAGGCCGTGGTTATTTGTTAGTTGAGGCTGGCTAATGAAACTCCCAACGATATCTAGCTTATATGGGCGAATCTTCGCTATCTTTTGGTTTACCATGTTGCTGGTATTGTTCGCAGTGCTTGCTGTTCCACATTTAGATCCAAGGCAATCTCACCAAATAACTAAAGATCACCTGCAGCGAATTGAAAAGATAACTAAAATCGTTGAACGACGTTATGGCGATGCCCCTAACCTAACCAGAACGCTTCAACAAATGAAAGAACACAACAAGCACAAATCTGGGCCAGAGCTCTATCTTACCGATTTGGAAGGTAACCTCATTACCCAAGAAAGAGGAAGGCAAAAGCGTTACGTGCAAAACTTTATCTCCGATATCGACTTAACCAGCCAGCCCAAACAGAAGCTGTATGGCAGAATCATGCTCGCAGGCCCGTTTCCCATCACTATTGCCAGACAGGACCTGTTGCTATTTAGTGCAATAAAGTGGGACCAGCCCCCCTCTTTTTTGATAAAGCTATTTGACCGCCCATTCCAGTTATTGTTAGTTGTGATGGCGGTTTCTACCCCACTGCTACTTTGGCTTGCATGGGCTCTTAGCCAACCGGCACGCCGTTTAGAGCAAGCAGCACAACGAGTGACTAAGGGCGAATTCATTGTCGATCCGAAACTAGAGAAAGGCCCGAGCGAATTTCGCCAAGCTGGCGCGAGCTTTAACCAGATGGTACTGGCCGTCAATCAAATGATTTCAGGCCAACAACGGCTACTGTCAGACATTTCGCATGAACTGCGTTCACCATTAACACGCTTACGCATGGCGAATGCATTAGCCACACGCAAACAAGGCAGCAGCAGTGAATTACAACGAATAGACACCGAAGCTGAACGTTTAGAGCAAATGATCAGCGAGCTACTAAAGTTATCTAGAATGCAAGTCAACAGCCACCAAGAAAGAGAAACCCTCAGCGTGCTAGAACTATGGGGTTCACTACTGGACGATGCGCAATTTGAAGCAGAGCAATGCGGCAAAGCTCTGCAATACCAAGCCGTGCCAATTGGCCAGATTAGCGGTAATCCAAGCCTGTTAATGAGCGCACTTGAAAACATTGTTCGCAATGCCATTCATTACAGCCAGCATTCGATTCAAATCAGCTTCAAGCGCTCATCAGATAAGATCAGCATTATTGTAGAAGATGATGGTGATGGTGTTCCAGAAGAAGAATTGGCTGACATATTCAGACCGTTTTATCGAGTATCAACCGCACGAGATCGTCACTCTGGCGGCGCAGGACTTGGCTTGGCGATTACGGAAAGCGCAATTCGCCAACATAACGGACAAATTGTTGCCAGTAAAAGTTCGTTAGGCGGCTTGCAAGTGTCGATCACTCTGCCGACCACTTAAGTCTGAGTACCATTATGTGCCCCGAAAACGCGAGTTTTCATCTTGCTTGCGCTCGGGGTTTACTTCTATACTGACCGCACTTTCCCAACCAGATACGACATTCTCATGCTTGATATTGCTTTATTCGAACCAGAAATCGCACCCAATACTGGTAATATTATCCGCCTTAGTGCCAACTGCGGAGCAAACTTGCATCTTATTGAACCGCTAGGGTTTGATTTGGAAGAGAAGAAACTACGTAGAGCGGGTTTAGATTATCACGACCTTACCCACGTAAAGCGCCACAAAGATTTTGCCGCGTTTGTTGAATATTTAGAACAACGAGACGGTGATTACCGCTTGTTTGCTTGCACCACCAAAACAACCGGCCATCATGTGGACGCCAAATATCAAGAGGGTGATGTTTTATTGTTTGGCCCAGAAACACGAGGCTTACCTGCAGACTTCATCAAAAGCCTACCAATGGAACAGCGCATTCGCATCCCAATGATGCCTGACAGCCGCAGCTTAAACTTGTCTAATGCTGTTGCGATTATTGCTTTTGAAGCATGGCGTCAACTTGGATTCAACGGCGCGGTGTAAATCAAAATAGAACAACCAGGAAAGGGGAAAGAGTAGGATTAAGGAACGAAGAAATCATATCACTATCGCCTTTAGCCTTTAGCCTTTAGCGAAGCGTCCTTAATCCTGCTTTTAACTAATTCAGGCGATTACGGTCGTTGTCATCATCGTCTTTCTTCTGGTACTCACCTTCAAACGTATCACCATCTTGGTAATTATCATGTGGACTAGACCCACTTTGTTCAAAAGGGTTGCCTTGCTGAAAGTGACTGTGAGATTGGAAACCACCCGCAGCCATATTGTTCACTTTCACTTTACTCATTAACTGTTTAGCAAGCCATGCACGTGGAGCAGGAAGTAAAACGGTCATGCCAAATACATCGGTCATAAATCCAGGAGTCAGCAATAGGACTCCAGCAACCGCTAACATCACACCCTCTACAATTTGCTGAGCAGGTAACTCACCTTGCTGTAAACGACTTTGAACAGACATGAGTGTTTGCAAGCCTTGGCTACGTACCAACGTTGCACCAAAGAATGCCGTAACAATCACTAGGCCAATCGTGGGCCACATACCTAATACGCCACCAACTTGAATAAACAAACTGATTTCAATAATGGGTACCGCTATAAATAGTAACAATAGAATCGGGAACACAAGTCCTCCTTAGGTCATTGTAGCCAGTGTATTGCTTTGCCTGTAAAACAACAAATTTTCGCCGTAAAAAAGCGCGATGTGATCGTGTTTTGATTACCATGCAAATATTAGGAAAATAAACTCAAAAAGGTGATCCAGCTACTATTTTTATGCCTACAGTTCGTTATGATGAGCAGCAGAAGTCAGGAGAGATTTTACCAGCCAAAAGCTCTAACGAATGGATTCTTAAAAACAGAATTGGCTAATAATACTATTTATTATCAGAATAATATTCTAAGGATCCCAGTATGACTAAGACTCAAGATCTTAATCAAACTTCTCTAAATACTGCGACTCGCGTCGAAGAAGATCTACTAGGCCAACGTCACGTTCCCGCTGATGCGTACTACGGTATCCATACCCTGCGCGCTATTGAAAACTTCAATATCTCAAACAGCACCATCTCTGATGTGCCCGATTTCGTTCGCGGCATGGTCATGACGAAAAAAGCGGCGGCTCTCGCAAACAACGAACTTGGTGTGCTACCTAAAGACGTTGCAAAATACATCGTAGAAGCTTGTGATTTGATCCTAGATACAGGAAAGTGCATGGATCAATTCCCGTCAGATGTATTCCAAGGTGGAGCAGGCACTTCTGTTAACATGAATGCCAATGAAGTGATTGCAAACGTTGCCCTTGAGTTGATGGGCAAACAAAAAGGCGAGTACGACTTCATTAATCCAAACGATCACGTCAATAAGAGCCAGTCTACCAACTGCGCGTACCCTACTGGCTTTCGCATTGCTGTTCACATCAGCCTCAGTAAACTCATTGAAGCCATTGAATACCTAAAAGGTGCATTCGAGCTTAAAGAACAAGAATTCGCAACAGTATTGAAAATGGGCCGAACTCAGCTTCAAGACGCAGTACCTATGACGGTTGGTCAAGAATTCCGAGCCTGGAAAGTTACGTTCAACGAAGAAGTTCGTAACCTTGAATACACCGCTAAACTACTACTAGAAGTCAACCTCGGCGCTACCGCGATTGGTACTGGTCTAAACGCTGCGGAAGGCTACCAACAACTTGCCGTTAAACATTTAACTCAAGTAACAGGCTTAGAGTGTGTTCCAGCGGAAGATTTAATCGAAGCAACTTCAGACTGTGGTGCTTACGTGATGGTTCACGGGGCCCTTAAACGCCTTGCGGTTAAGATGTCGAAAATCTGTAACGATTTACGCCTACTTTCATCTGGCCCTCGCGCTGGCCTCAATGAGCTGAACTTACCGGAACTTCAAGCTGGTTCTTCCATCATGCCAGCAAAAGTGAACCCTGTGGTTCCTGAAGTAGTCAACCAAGTATGCTTTAAAGTACTGGGTAACGATAACACCATCTCGTTTGCCGCAGAAGGTGGCCAATTACAACTGAACGTAATGGAGCCAGTTATTGCACAAAGCATGTTTGAATCAATGACAATTCTGACTAATGCGTGCATTAACTTACGTGACAAGTGCATCGACGGCATTACAGTAAACAAAGAAGTGTGTGAAGCGCACGTCTTTAACTCTATCGGCATCGTGACTTATCTTAACCCTTACATTGGCCATCACGAAGGTGACATCGTCGGTAAAATTTGTGCTGAAACCGGTAAAAGTGTCCGTGAAGTTGTACTGGATCGCGGCCTGCTAACCGAAGAAGAGTTAGACGATATTTTCTCTGTTGAAAACCTAATGCATCCAAAATATAAAGCAAAACGCTACGAAGCATAATCTTTTATCAGGGCCCAATAATATTGGGCCCTTTTTAGATTCTAATTTGGCGTAAAACCTTTATCTTTCATTTATACCGCCTAGAATCTATCCAAATTCCAGAAATGGGAGCTTTAATGCTGTCATTTCAACAATAATTAAAATCAAAATGTAGAAGATGAGGTAATTATGGTATTTGTTGAACTGTTTGTTGTTCTGTTCTTTATTTTTATAGGGGCCAGAATTGGTGGCATTGGCATTGGGTTTGCTGGTGGCGCAGGTGTTATCGCACTATCACTCATCATGGGAGTACCGACTAGCCAAGCGTACATACCTGTCGATGTTATTCTGATCATCATGTCTGTGATTACAGCAATTGCTGCTATGCAAGTTGCAGGTGGTATGGATTGGTTAGTTCAAATCGCAGAAAACTTTTTAAGAAAACACCCTGAACGCATTACTTTCTACGCTCCGATTGTGACTTTCTTTATGACGTTACTAGCGGGCACAGGACACACAGCTTTTTCTACGCTTCCTGTCATTGCAGAAGTAGCTAAAGGCCAAGGTGTTCGCCCTTCTCGCCCTCTTTCTATTGCGGTTGTTGCTTCGCAAATCGCCATTACTGCTTCGCCTATATCAGCGGCAGTGGTTGCTTTTGCAGCCATGCTTGCGCCGTTTGGCGTCGACTACATCACTCTGCTTGCAGTCTGTATTCCAACCACATTCATTGCTTGTATGATCGGTGCATTTGTTGCGAACTTCATGGGTGGAGAACTGAAAGACGATCCCATTTATCAAGAACGTTTGGCACAGGGCCTTATCAAATTAAACACTGAGGAAAAACGCGAAATTTTGCCTACCGCAAAACGTGCAACGTTCATTTTCCTAGCAGCAATCTTATTTGTCGTTTGCTACGCAGCAGCGATTTCAGGCTCTGTTGGTCTTATTGAAAACCCAGCTCTTGGCCGAAATGAAGCCATTATGTCGGTTATGTTAGCGGCAGCCGCGGCCATCGTATTGTTCACTAAAATCGATGCGGCAAAAATCCCAGCGGCGGCAACATTCCGCTCTGGTATGACAGCCTGTGTTTGTGTACTTGGTGTGGCATGGCTTGGTTCAACTTTTGTTAACGCTCACGTCGACAGCATTAAAGATGTCGCTGGCGCGCTACTGGCTGACTACCCATGGATGCTAGCCTTAGTGTTATTCTTCGCATCAATGTTGCTCTACTCGCAAGGTGCGACAACGGTAGCTCTTATGCCAGCAGCACTGGCGATCGGTGTTGCACCGTTAACGGCGGTAGCATCTTTTGCCGCAGTAAGTGCCCTGTTCGTTCTACCGACTTATCCAACATTGCTAGCAGCAGTAGAAATGGATGACACAGGTTCAACTCGCATAGGCAAGTACGTGTTTAACCACCCGTTCTTTATTCCTGGCGTGGTGACCATTTCGTCTTCAGTTACGTTAGGCTTTATTTTTGGCGGAATGATCCTTTAGCCGTAATCAGTCTTTACGAGCATCACTTTAGATGCTGATATAAATATAGGGGAGCTTCGGCTCCCTTTTTTCATTTTTCTGATATGTCATTTGAAACTTATTGAGCAAATAATAGGTCTGATTGAGTTACACTAGCCTCAACTTAATCTGCGAAGCAATTGATATGCGCTCAATATTTTCGGTACTGATCATAGCCATGATCACGTGGTCTTCCCCTTCTTGGGCTTTATTTGGTAACAATGACCAACCAAGCTTCACACCAGACAGTAATCAGTTTGTAACGGTTTCTGAAGCCTTTCCTTTTAACTTCATCCAGCACTCAGACAAGGTTGAACTAGATTGGCAAGTCAAAGAAGGCTATTACCTTTATCAAGATAAAATCAGTATTAGTGCGTCTGGTGCAACCATTGACGGCATTGAAATGCGGGATGGCAAACCTTACCAAGATGAGTTCTTTGGCAAGGTTCAGATCTACACGACCCCACTTTTGGCAACGGTTTCACTTAGCGATGTAGCCGAAAACGGTGAACTGACCGTCCGATATCAAGGCTGTGCAAAAGCCGGATTTTGTTACCCACCAGAAATCATTAAGGTTCCACTTTCTTTAATCGGTAACGGTGAATCATTAAGAGCTGAAAAACAGCAAATAGCCAAACCTGTGCAACAGGGTAAGCAATCATCAACGCAGCTAAATGATGACAACAAACAAAGTCGCCCTTCTCAGGCCGACACCTTTACCGATAAACTGGCCAATAATTGGTGGACGCCGCTGTTGTTCTTTGGTCTAGGTATTGGTTTAGCTTTCACGCCATGTGTTCTCCCTATGTACCCTATTTTAACCAGTATTGTACTCGGCAGTGGCAAGCTCAATCATCGCAGAGCGCTGACATTATCATTTATTTATGTGCAAGGTATGGCGCTCACTTACACCTTACTGGGCTTAGTCGTGGCCTCTGCCGGTTTGCAGTTTCAAGCCGCCATGCAACACCCTTATGTATTAGTCGGGTTAAGTGTTTTATTCGTGGTACTGGCACTGTCTATGTTTGGTGTGTATACCTTACAGCTACCAAGCACCCTGCAAACCAAGCTCAACCAGCTAAGTAACCAACAACAAGGTGGCAATAATGTTGGTGTATTCGCTATGGGGGCAATTTCTGGATTAGTTTGCTCTCCATGCACAACGGCTCCTTTATCCGGTGCTTTGCTTTACGTTGCACAAAGTGGCGACATGCTCACTGGAGGTGTAGCTCTTTACGCACTCGCAATCGGCATGGGAATTCCACTAATAGCGGTCGCTGTATTTGGTAACAAGTTACTGCCAAAAGCCGGAGGCTGGATGGACAAGGTCAAAATTGCCTTTGGTTTTATTTTATTGGCCGCTCCAATCTTTTTATTAGAACGCATCGTGCCTGAATTGTGGTCACAGGTGTTATGGTCTGCACTTGGTTTGTCGGCATTCGGCTGGCTATACCATGCAAAAAATACCCTACCGTTTGGCGGATGGAAGCAAAGTATTGTCGGTATCATTGCTGTACTTGGTCTTGTCGCATCAGCATTACCCGTGCTCAACCACTGGATGGCACCACAACAAGCAGCTCATGAAGTCTCTGCACCACAATTTATCCGAGTGAATAATGTGGCGGAACTTGAGTCAGAGCTGTTACGAGCAAAGCAAGCTGGAAAACCGGTTATGCTCGATTTCTATGCTGACTGGTGCGTGGCCTGCAAAGAATTTGAGAAGTATACTTTTCACGAAGAAAAAGTCGCTGAGAAGCTGAATGATTTCGTGTTACTGCAAGCCGACGTCACTAAAAACCAAAGCCAAGACATGCAGTTACTAAAAAAACTAAAAGTACTTGGTTTGCCAACTATCGATTTCTGGGATGCCCATGGAAACTACATGGCACAAAAAAGGCTCACTGGCTTTATGAAAGCTGAGCCATTCCTTACCCACATCAACAAACTCTAGTTCAATATAAAAGAGACCGGAGTCCGGTCTCTTTCCTCCTCTTAGACAGGAAATATCCAACACAAAAAAATTGCACAGTTGTGAACGTAGCGTTTCATCGAATACACCCCACACATTCACATTTTAGAAAGAAAAATCAGGCAATAAGCGCATTGTAGTTGTTGCTTATGCTGGCGAATGTTTATACTAAATTTAACTAATATTTAAAGAGTGTATAACGTCATGGATTCGACCTACACCATCATCATTGCCGACGATCATCCGCTTTTTCGCAATGCTCTATTTCAATCAGTACACATGGCGATCAGTGGCGCAAATTTGCTTGAAGCTGATTCTCTAGATGCCTTGCTATCGCTACTCAAAAAAGATCAAGAGCCCGACCTTTTACTTCTCGATCTCAAAATGCCCGGAGCGAATGGACTCTCAGGCCTCATTCACCTACGAGCCGAGTATCCAGATTTACCCATAGTGGTTGTATCAGCCAGTGAGGATGCCAGCATCGTCACGCAAGTAAAAAGCCATGGTGCATTTGGTTTCATCCCTAAATCAAGCGATATGCGCGAGCTCGTCGCCGCTCTGAATCAAGTGCTCGGCGGAGAACCTTTCTTCCCAAAAGATCTGATCACCAACAATCAAGCTTGCAACGATTTGGCCCAAAAGATTGCCGCGCTCACTCCGCAGCAATACCGTGTGCTCGGCATGCTTTCTGATGGATTACTTAACAAGCAAATTGCTTACGAACTTCACGTATCTGAAGCGACCATCAAAGCCCATATGACCGCAATATTTCGTAAACTGGGGGTTAAAAACCGTACTCAGGCAGTCATATTGCTGCAACAACTCGAACCTGAGCAGTAAGCGTTTACATTGCTCTTACATACCGAACTCAGTTAAGTGGTACACTCATTAATTACTTAGCTGACGTTTTTTCTGTCGGTTAATTATCCCTCTGTTTCATCAAACTCTGGGAGGCCTCTGTGCTCAGTATTATCATTACCCAATTTATCGTTCTATGGGCTGTTATCGACCCGATCGGATCAGTCCCTGTCTATCTTTCTCAAACTCATCACCTCACGCAAAAACAACGTCGCTTAGTCGCATTAAAAGCCATCGCTATTTCTGCTGGTGTCTTGTTGTTCTTTCTAGTCGCTGGCCAGTTGGTACTCGAAGCCATGCAAATTCCTTTGCCGGCTTTCCAAGCGGCGGGCGGTTTGGTACTACTGCTATTTGCATTGACCATGATTTTTGGTGAAAGCAAGCCCGAACAAGAACAGAAAATGGCAGAAGAGATCACTCGTTCCGATTTAGCCGATCTTGCTGTGTATCCATTGGCCATTCCGTCCATCGCCTCACCGGGTGCCATGATGGCGATCGTGATGCTCACTGATAATAATCGCTATGCCTTAGTTGAACAGTCGATCACAGCCGCGGTGATGCTTGCGGTTTTGCTGATCACATTATTACTGCTATTAGGGGCTACTCATATTCAAAAAGTCATTGGTAATGTGGGTGCCGCGATCATCAGCCGAGTGATGGGGCTAATACTTGCAGCAGTTGCGGTCAATAATTTGCTACTTGGGATCAAAGATTTCTATATGTAGCCTTAGACCTTTGGCTAAGTTAACATTAAATTAACATCACACTTCACTATCACAACCCCTCTAAACGCCCATTTTATGGGCGTTTTTTAATTTTAACGCCCCGACTAAAGTTGAAAAGATCTCTGGACACAAGCCTGTTAGTGTTAACCATGTAACATCTGATTAACACGACCGATAGCGAAAGGAGAATGCAATGGCGTTCGAATCAACGGAACATGCACAGGCGTACTGGAAAGAAAACCTAGGGATCATGGGCTCATTATTAGCCGTCTGGTTCATTGTGTCGTATGGCGCAGGCATCTTATTTGTCGACGCACTGAATACGATTCAGTTTGGTGGATTCAAACTAGGGTTTTGGTTTGCACAGCAAGGCTCGATATACACCTTCGTTGCCCTGATCTTTATTTACGTTGCTCGCATGAATGCGCTCGACAAAAAATATAACGTACAGGAAGACTAAGAGGCTAAAGAAATGGATATTCAAACTTGGACGTTTATTCTCGTCGGTATTACATTTGCAGTATATATCGGCATCGCAATCTGGGCTCGTGCTGGGTCAACCAGTGAATTCTATGTTGCGGGCGGTGGTGTACACCCTGTCGCGAATGGCATGGCAACCGCTGCTGACTGGATGTCGGCTGCTTCTTTCATCTCCATGGCTGGTATTATCTCGTTCGTTGGTTACGACGGTGCGGTTTACCTAATGGGTTGGACGGGTGGTTACGTACTGCTTGCTCTTTGTCTTGCACCTTATTTACGTAAATTTGGCCAGTTCACCGTGCCAGATTTCATCGGTGAGCGTTACTACTCCCGAACAGCACGTATGGTAGCGGTATTCTGTGCGATCTTCGTATCGTTCACATACGTTGCTGGTCAAATGCGTGGTGTTGGTGTTGTATTCTCACGTTTCCTAGAAGTCGACATTAACCTCGGCATCATCATTGGTATGGGTATTGTGTTCTTCTACGCAGTGCTTGGTGGCATGAAAGGCATCACTTATACGCAGGTTGCTCAATTCTGTGTTCTCATTTTCGCTTTCCTTGTACCAGCAATCTTTACTTCAATCATGATGACAGGTAACCCACTTCCACAAGTTGGTATGGGGTCAACCCTAACGGGCACCGATGTCTATTTATTGGATAAACTCGATGGTTTAACCGAAGAACTCGGATTCACCGCCTATACCGAAGGTAATAAGAGCATGGTGGATGTATTCTTCATCTGTGCCGCTCTTATGGTTGGTACAGCCGGTCTGCCACATGTAATCATTCGTTTCTTCACAGTGCCACGTGTACGTGATGCTCGTATCTCAGCAGGTTGGGCACTACTGTTCATCTCTTTGCTATACACAACAGCACCGGGTGTGGCTGCGTTTGCTCGAGTTAACATGATTGAGACAATCAATGGCCCAGAAATGAAAGGTGTGGCGGCTGAAAATGCCCCTAGCTGGTATAAAAACTGGGAAAGCACAGGTCTAGTTGGTTGGGAAGACAAAAACGGCGATGGTAAGATGTTCTACTCTGGTGATGAGCGTAACGAGATGAAAATCAACCGTGACATCATCGTACTGGCATCCCCTGAGCTTGCGAAACTTCCTAACTGGGTAGTTGCTCTACTGGCTGCGGGTGGCTTAGCAGCCGCACTATCAACGGCAGCAGGTCTACTACTGGTAATCTCAACATCTATCTCTCATGACTTACTGAAGAAAGGCTTCAGACCGAACATGACAGATAAACAAGAGCTACTGGCCGCACGTTTGGCCGCGATGGTTGCGATTGTTGGTGCAGGTTACTTAGGTATTAACCCTCCAGGATTTGTAGCGCAGGTGGTGGCGTTCGCATTCGGCTTAGCCGCTGCTTCCTTCTTCCCGGCTATCATCCTCGGTATCTTCTACAAGAAGATGAACAAGGAAGGTGCTATCGCAGGTATGTTAAGCGGTATTGCATTCACAGCAAGTTACATCATCTACTTTAAGTTCATCAACCCAGCAGCAAGCTCACCTGAAAACTGGTGGTTCGGTATCAGCCCTGAAGGCATCGGTACGCTAGGTATGTGTTTGAACTTTGTAGTATCGATTGTTGTGAACAAATTTACTGCTGAAGTACCAGAAGACGTACAAGAAATGGTTGAGTCTATTCGTTACCCTAAAGGTGCAGGTGAAGCTCACGACCATTAATAGTGTGGATTAGTTGTAGGGATTAACCCTCACTAAAAGGCCGATGCAATGAGCATCGGCCTTTTCGTTTCTTAACGATAAATGCAGTTCAACCATATAAGCCAGACATGCTATGCCAAACATGCCCATTCAATTCGATCATAGTAACCCAAACAAACTAATAGCTATAAAAAATCAAATGAAACCGTTAACAAACAACAAGTTAATTACATGCAATCTTGACCATGTCAGTTTAATCATTCAGGGAGGGTTACCATAACCCAAAAGCAAACCAACCTGTTCTATGAGTGCATTATTTAAAATAAACACCGACACAGTTGGCGATGAGTCCAATCATTCAACAACCCGCTTATCGTTTACTTAACTCGATTCAGTATGGCTCTTAGTTTTAATGGTTTAACAGGCTTCGCAATAAAACTGAAGCCATTAGTCTTAATTGTTTCCAATAAATCATCGGTTCTATCGGCACTGATGATGACCCCGAAAAAGCTGTCGCCTAACCTTAAACGACACTGTTGAAGCACTTCTAGGCCCGTGCGGTCATGGTCTAATCGATAATCGGAGAAGATCACTTCAGGAACCCAATCCTCTTCCAGTGCTTTTAAGCTACCAATAAGATCTTCCGCAACTTTCACCTCACAGCCCCAACGCTCTAATAACGTTCTCATACCCGTTAAAATTTCTGGTTCATTATCCACACAAAGCACTCTAATTCCGGCAACATCACTGACTACGGGCACGATCGGTGCTTCTAATTTCACTTCAGCAATATCAGCACGATTTAACGCAACCGAGAACACCGTCCCTTCACCAAGCCAAGAGCGCAATGAGATAGAGTGATCCAACACTCTTGCAATACCCTTTGCAATCGCTAGGCCCAAACCTAGACCTTGATCGGCGCGACCAGCATCCACCCGAGTAAACTCTTCAAAGATCATGGCTTGTTTTTCTTTTGCTATGCCAACACCATTATCCCAAACCTCAATTCTGATCTGCTTACCCACCCTCCGGGCACCCAATAAAACCTTACCCTTGGGGTTATAGCGAAATGCATTAGTCAAAAAGTTTTGTAACACTCGGCGCAGTAACCTTGGGTCGGATTGCACCAGAAGATTAGACGGCACCATGGTAAATTGTATGCCCTGCTCTTTGGCTAACGCGCTGAACTCGGCATTCAAATTGTCCAAAACGTCATTGAGTGAAAATGCATGGACGTTAGACTCAAGCTTGCCCGATTCCAAACGAGAAATATCCAATAAGTCACCAATCAAATCTTCTGCCGCTTCTAGCGCACTTTCGATATGATGAGACAAACGCTGAGTTTCACCATCTTTTGCGGTTTCCGTTAAGGAAGAAGCAAACAACCTAGCGGCATTCAATGGCTGCATCAGATCATGGCTCACTGCGGCGAGAAAACGACTTTTTGAATGAGATTCAGATTCTGCACTTTGCGTGGCTACTACCAATCGTTTATTCAAGCTTTCCAACTCTTGGGTACGAGATCGAACGCGAGACTCTAGGTTTTCATTGGCTTCTTTTAACGCTTTTTCTGTTTCATGGAACACCGTAATATCAGTGAAACTCATGACAAAGCCCCCACCGGGCATCGGATTACCTTGCACTTCAATATAACGCCCGTCAGGTCGGACTCTTGAAGAGGTGTGTTGTGAGCCTCGCTCTAAATGCTCAACCCGTCGTTGGACTAATTCTTCTGGGTCACCAGGGCCACACAAACCTTGAACCGCGTTATGGCGGATGACATCGGCAATGGGTCGCCCAACCTGAATTAAACCAGCAGGGAATTCAAATAACTCCAAATAACGCTGATTCCAAGCCACCAGCCTCAATTGCTTGTCGACCACGGTGATCCCTTGGCTAATATGCTCGATGGAGCCTTGCAGTAGTCCTCTGCTAAAGTCATACAGTTCAGACGCTTCATCAACAATGGTTGCCACGTCTTCCAACTGCATGTTTCTACCTTGCAAGGCTGAAGTAAGTACTAACCTCGCTGAAGATGCACCAAACACCCCAGCTAACACACGCTCGGTATGACGGATCAATGCGGAAGATGCCTGCTGGTTAGGCATCAGCTGACCACCATGATGATGCCAAAACTGAGTAAATGCACTGCGAACCCGAGTGCGGCCAACAAACCGAGAGGCCAACATTTCCAGTTCCGCCACCGTAACTCGGCTTTGATATAGGCTCACATTTTCACTTTCTGGCAGCGGAGCACCGACAAATGCAGCTGACTGTAAGCGCTCACTTAGGCTCGCTCTTGTCACCAATGAAACCGCGATATAACACAAGGAATTTGCTACGAGACTGAGTACCATTCCCCAGTCAGAGTTAGCTAAGTTAAGTTCCGACAACCATTTAGGAGGTTCAATTAACCAAAGCAATACATTAGTGCCACTGCTTCCGGCAAGCATCGAGGTCTGGCTCATTAACGTAATCAACCAAATCGTGAACCCCACTAACAGACCAACGTACACCCCTTTTCGATTACCGATCCGCCAATACATGCCACCAATCAATGCTGGAGCAAACTGCGCGATAGCGGCAAAAGAGAGTAAACCAATCACAGAAAGTGAACTGATGCTGCCAAGGATTTGATAAAAGCCCCACGCACCAGCTAACAAAATAAGGATCAAAGTGCGGCGAATATTAAGCAACAAACCAGAAAAATGATGATGAGTACGTTCATTCAGCCGCATTCGTCGTAGCAACAGTGGCAAGACCAAGTCATTGGAAACCATGATTGCGAGCGCTATCGTCGACACAATAACCATGCCTGAAGCGGCAGAGGTCCCACCCAAAAACGCCAACAATGCGACACTGTCGGCTCCCATTGAAAGCGGTAAGCTGATCACAAATGAGTCAGCACTTGCGCCGGAAAGTAGCCCTTGTCCTGCCCATGCAATAGGTAAAACAAACACGGCCATCAGCAATAAATAAGCCGGAAAAAGCCAGCGAGCGGTATGCAAATCCTGTGGTTTTTCGTTCTCCACCACCATGGTATGGAACTGACGAGGCAAACAAATAATGGCAGCCATGGTTAAGATGGTATGGATCAGAAGCGTCGGAATATTTGGCGATTGGTAGGTCTGCTTTGCAACTTCAATTAAGCCGATATCTTCAGAGTTCAGCGCAATGTAGGTGATAAAACACCCAACAGCTAGGAAAGCAAATAGCTTAACGATGGACTCAAACGCCACCGCCATCATCATACCGCGGTGATGCTCTGTGTTATCGATATGGCGAGTACCAAATAACATGGTGAATACCGCAAGCGCGACCACCACAAACCAAGATATGCTGCTATCTTGGTAGCCAAAATCTGTCATTAAGCTGGGCGCAACCAGTTCTAACCCCATAGTGATGCCGCGCAGTTGCAATGCTATATAAGGCAGTATTCCCGCCACTGCAATCAGGGTAATAGTGACGGCTAATCCTTGAGATTTACCATAACGAGCCGCAATAAAGTCGGCAATAGAGGTAATGTGCTCGCGCTTAGCAATTAAAATAAGCCGTGCTAATAAACGCCAGCCAAGGGTAAATACCAGAATCGGAGCCGCATAGATGGGAATGAACGACCAAGGATTTGCACTGGCCTGTCCAACCGTGCCATAAAACGTCCAAGAAGTGCAGTAAACAGCAATAGACAAACTGTAAATCCAAGGACGCCAACGAGATAACCATTTAGTTTGCCTGTCACCATACCAAGCAATCAGAAACAGCACGCCTAAGTAGGCTAATGATACGGGTACTACAATCCAACCTTGCATTGATGCCATCCTTGCGTCAATTACGGATCCCAATCGATGTCATTTAAACAGAAAAAATGAAGCCGATCAGTGCGATAAAAAAAGGCCAGAGATTAACTCTGACCTTTAGTGTACCTGTGACTATTTTTTAAGCTCAATTTATTCAGTCTGAATTTGTGGCTTAACTACAGATTTCTTTCCATCAACACGCACAAACAACGCTAAGACACCCATCGCTGCCATTACCCAGAAAACATCGGCACCCCATGTCGAGTAACCCCATCCACTGAATGCCGTCATGGCCGCAATAAATGCCCCAAGCGGGATGGCATTATATAAGGATTGCAACGCCACCATTTTTCGCTCGCTTTGGCTTTGAATAAATTGGATTGCTGCTATGTGTGCCATGGCGAACGTCACCCCGTGCAGTAACTGCACCACCACTAAAGCCCAGATATCAACCGTTGAAGCCGTTAAACCCCAACGCGCAATCACCCCTAAAGAAGCCACCACAAACAAAGAACGTAAACTCCAGCCCGCAAATAATTTCGCGCTCAGTGCAAACACACCGATCTCGGCGATGACGCCTAAACTCCATAAATAACCGATAATGTCTTCGCCAATACCAGACTCTTTCCAATAGATAGAGCTAAAACCGTAGTAAGCGGCGTGACTGCCCTGAATAAGCGACACCAATACCAAGAACCTTACGATTGGCATTTCAGCCAGCAAGCTCATCAATTTTGGCCTAACCACATCTTTTGGCTGCTCTGATACCGGCATTAAATTTGGATTACGCATGACAAACACCATCGACATCACAACACCAAACAATGCCGTATATAAAATCATGTCGGTGCCAAATTTTGCAACCAGATAACCCACAACGGTAGAACCTGCAACAAAAGCAATCGAGCCCCATAAACGAGTTCGGCCATAATCGAGCATTTTCAATTTGCTGTAGTAGTTCGCCATCGCATCGGACAGAGGGACGATCGGTCCACAGCACAGGTTAAACAAAATGGTCGCCACCGCCAGCAACCAAAAGTTGGCTCCGGTAAAGAAGTGAACCCCTATCGCAAGCACACTGGCGGCACTCAACCAGCGTAACGCCGGAATAATTTGCTCTACACGATGAAGACGCGGAGTGATCACTAAGTTGGCAAAGCAACGAGTGGCAAAGCCCAACCCCATTAATAAGCCAACATCCGTTGCAGAAACACCACGATCTTCAAACCAAAGCGCCCAAAACGGTAAATACACTCCGTAGGCGAAAAAGAAACCGGTGAAATACTGAGAAATCCACCCATATGGTGAAGGTTTAACTAACATAGAAAATGGCCGCTACGGTAACAATAAAATTTGGCGCTATTATGACTTCAGTTGTGCAATTGAAAAAGAGAAGAAAACGATTTCTTTTTTTTCCCCCTTGAATGACGTTATTCAATGACGTTCATTAGACCAAAGTCGTCTGGAGCTTCAGCTAATCAATGTCAAACTAGAGTTAGGGTCACTCACACAAGTCTGCAGCCATGCCAGAAAAATTTAATATGAACGTGCCTCCTTTTGACAAACTGTCGGCACCACAACAAGACACACTAAAAAGTTCATTAGATGTCGCCTACTATAGAGAGCGAGACATCATTCTTCACCCCGCTCAAGAAAGCCAATTTCTGCATGTTTTGATTAAAGGTACGGTAGAAGAACGAGCAGCCGACGATTCGGAAGTCTTTGCGCACTACGCCCATGACGACCTGTTTGATGTGCGCTCATTATTCGACAATCACACCAAACACAAGTATCTCGCTTTAGAAGACACCCTAAGTTACTTACTACCCAAAAGCGTGTTTCTCGATCTTTATCATCAGAATGGTCAGTTTGCCGCTTACTTCGATAGCAATCTCGCCAAGCGTCAGCAGCTATTAGAAACCGCGCAACAGCAGCAAAACCTGGCTGAATTTATACTCACGAAAGTAGATGACAGTATTTATCACCCAGCGGTCATTTTAGCTCCTGACCAACCCTTAAATCAGGCAACAAAACTGATGAAAGAAAAAGGCATCGACAGCGCCTTAGTTCAACTTAAAGCCAATGACCCACGCTTGACCTCTAACAATAACCCTTATCCTTTTGGCATCATTACGCGAACCAATATGCTGCACGCCGTAATGTTAGAAGATCATCCGTTAGATACCCCAGTCGGTCACATTGCGACTTATCCGGTTTACTACGTTAAACAAGATGATTTCTTGTTTAACGCCATGATCACCATGACGCGACAAAAAATGAAACGCGTCATGGTATGTGATGAAGCTAAACCGCTTGGCATGCTCGATATGACGCAAATACTGTCGAGTTTTTCTACTCATTCGCATGTTCTGTCCCTTGCCATTGCTCGTTCAGAGTCAATTGAGGAGTTGGCCATTTCAGCCAACCGTCAGAGAAATCTAGTAGAAAGCCTATTTAATAACGGCATTCGTACCCGATTTATCATGGAACTCATATCAGCAGTTAATGAGCAGATAATAGAGAAAGCCTTTGAAATCATAGTGCCAAGCCCATTGCATGACCAACTGTGTTTTGTTGTGTTAGGTTCAGAAGGGCGTGGTGAGCAAATACTGAAAACCGACCAAGACAACGCATTGATCGTGAATGATGGCCTTGAATGGCACCAGTGTTCCAAAATTATGGACAAGTTAACTCATACCTTGTTGCAGCTTGGCTACCCCCTGTGCCCAGGCAAAGTCATGGTCAACAACCCTGAATGGGTAAAAAGCCAAAGCGAGTGGAAGAAGACCGTTTCATCCTGGGTCAATAAGGCACAGCCAGAACAGGTCATGAAAATTGCCATCATGGCGGATGCCAGTGCGATAGCAGGAAATAAACAACTGCTCGCCCCTATCAGCGAACACCTGAGTAACTTAATGGCCGACCAAGAGCTGATTTTGACGGAATTTACCCGCCCAGCATTGCGTTTCTCCTCACCCCTGTCTTTATTTGGCAACGTCAAGGCCTCCAAAAAAGGCCTCGATATTAAACAAGGGGGCATTTTCCCAATCGTGCACGGAATTCGAGCCTTAAGCCTAGAATACGCACTTAAAGAAAAAAACACCTTTGACCGAATCAGAGCACTGCAAGGTAAAAAGGTATTAGAACAACAAACCGCGGATAACCTCAATGAAGCCTTAAAGTTGTTCTTTAAGCTACGTTTAAGCCAACAACTTCATGATGACCATTCAAGCAATCACATCTCATTGAATAAACTAGACCGCTCAGAACGCGATATTTTACGCCATAGCCTACACGTGGTGAAAAAGTTTAAACAATGGCTAGGTTATCACTATCAAATCAGAGACTAAGAGCGAAAGGCGAAAGGCGAAAGGCGAAAGGCGAAAATGATCGCTAAATAAATCGTACCCAAGGAGAGTTATGAATAAATTACGCCGGCTATGGTGGCACTATAAACTGAAAGGTCACCGCTATCAGTGGCTTTTTAACACCCCAAGCAAAAGCGAATTTGTCTCACTCGATTGCGAAACTACCAGCCTAGACCCTAAACGAGCTGAGCTAGTGACCATTGCTGCAACCAAGATTGTGGGCAACAAAATCATCACTAGCAAACCTTTTCATGTCCGTTTGCAGGCACCTCAATCTTTGGATTCCAACTCAATTCGCATCCATAAAATCCGTCATCGAGATTTAAAAGATGGGTTAACCGAAAAACAGGCACTAATCGAACTGATTGCTTTCATTGGAAATCGCTCAATTGTCGGTTATCACATTCGCTACGACAAAACGATCTTGGATCTCGCCTGCAAAAGGCAACTTGGTTTTCCCCTGCCTAATCCTTTAGTGGAAGTCAGCCAAATCTACCAACAAAAATTGGAACGTCACTTACCCAATGCCTATTTTGACCTAAGTCTCGACGCCATCTGCAAACACTTAGATCTTCCCCTACAAGATAAGCACGATGCACTGCAAGACGCCATATCAGCGGCATTGGTCTACGTTAGGCTCACTTATGGTGACTTACCGGCACTTACTTCCGCCTCTGTTCGCTAAGCTCGCTATTTTGATCGAACAGTTCATCGCCTTGAATTTGCTTATTTACCCTCTATTTTTGCAGCACCTCGAAAAATTGATAATTAAATTCAAACAGCTACCACGCAAATCCATCATTCTCATCCTAAAGTCTAATTGTAGAAAACACGGGAGTAGCAGAAAGTTAGGACAAACCATTAGTAAGAAAAATGGAACAGCCCAATTCAAGGAGAGCACGATGAGTGAAGGAAACGTTTATCCAGTAAAACAGAATATTAAAGCCACGACTCATGCGGATGAAGATACCTACCTAGCAATGTACCAACAGTCGGTCTCTGATCCTGAAAAGTTTTGGGGTGAGCATGGCAAAATCGTCGACTGGATAAAACCTTACACCCAAGTTAAACAAACATCGTTTGATACAGGTCACGTAGACATTCGCTGGTTTGAAGACGGCACACTCAACGTTTCTGCAAACTGTATTGACCGCCATCTAGCTGAGCGCGGCGACGAAGTTGCCATCATTTGGGAAGGCGATGACCCAGCCGATGATAAAACACTGACGTTCAACGAGCTTCACCAAGAAGTTTGTCGCTTTTCTAATGTATTGAAAGAGCAAGGCGTCCATAAAGGCGATGTTGTCTGTCTCTACATGCCAATGGTGCCTGAAGCTGCCGTTGCCATGTTAGCTTGTACACGAATTGGCGCCGTTCATACTGTGGTTTTTGGTGGGTTCTCACCTGAAGCACTATCTGGTCGCATCATCGATTCCAACGCAAAAGTTGTTGTTACAGCCGATGAAGGGGTTCGTGGTGGCCGCGCTGTACCGCTTAAAAAGAATGTCGACGAAGCTCTAACCAATCCAGAAGTTAAAAATATCAGTAAAGTGCTAGTTCTTAAGCGTACTGGTGGCGATGTTGAGTGGCATGATCACCGTGACGTTTGGTGGCATGAAGCCACGGCAAAAGTGTCTGATCACTGCCCACCGGAAGAAATGAAAGCCGAAGATCCTCTCTTTATTCTTTACACATCCGGATCGACAGGTAAACCAAAAGGCGTATTGCACACCACTGGTGGTTATTTGGTTTACGCCACAATGACGTTTAAATATGTATTCGACTACCAACAAGGCGAAACCTTCTGGTGTACCGCCGATGTAGGTTGGATCACAGGGCATACGTATCTTGTTTACGGCCCACTTGCGAACGGGGCAAAAACCATCTTATTTGAAGGGGTGCCAAATTACCCTAAAACCAATCGCATGAGCGAAGTGGTCGATAAGCACCAAGTTAACATCCTTTACACTGCACCAACCGCTATTCGAGCACTGATGGCAAAAGGCAAAGAAGCGGTTGAAGGCACATCCAGAGACAGCCTACGTATTATGGGTTCAGTGGGTGAGCCAATTAACCCAGAAGCATGGGAGTGGTACTACAAAACTATCGGCGACGAAAAATCACCGATTGTAGATACATGGTGGCAAACTGAAACCGGTGGTATTTTAATAGCACCACTGCCAGGCGCGACGGACTTAAAACCAGGCTCAGCGACTCGCCCATTCTTTGGTGTACAACCTGCATTGGTCGACAATATGGGCAACATCATCGAAGGTGCTGCAGACGGTAACTTGGTTATTCTCGATTCTTGGCCAGGGCAAATGCGTACAGTTCACGGTGATCACGACCGCTTTGAACAAACGTACTTCTCAACCTTTAAAGGCATGTACTTCACCAGTGATGGTGCCCGCCGTGACGAAGATGGTTACTACTGGATCACAGGCCGAGTGGATGACGTATTAAACGTGTCCGGTCACCGTATGGGTACCGCTGAAATTGAATCGGCTTTGGTCGCATTTGATAAAATTGCAGAAGCTGCGATTGTTGGCGTTCCGCATGACATTAAGGGCCAGGCGATATACGCTTACATCACCCTAAATGACGGCGAATTCCCAACTGCAGAGCTACATAAAGAAGTGAAAGATTGGGTACGAAAAGAAATTGGCCCTATCGCTACACCTGATGTGCTGCACTGGACGGATTCACTACCAAAAACACGTTCTGGCAAAATTATGCGTCGCATCCTACGTAAGATTGCTACCGGTGACACGAGCAACTTAGGTGACACCTCTACTCTTGCCGATCCAAGCGTGGTAGAGAAACTCATCGAAGAGAATCACAGCCTTGCTTAAGAGCTAAAACGGATGAGTAAAATATAATGAACTTAAAAGCCAAGCCTTGTGTTTGGCTTTTTGTTTTTTTACCCCCAAACTCTAGTGAATTAGGCCTTACGGTCTAAATTCAATCTATTCATCCGTTTTAAACGCGGTTAGAAACTTACTTATCTTGTCACACCAAAACCCAATTCGCTCTTTACTCACCAAATCAACCTTGATTAGAGCAAAAACTCGATGAGACTGATTTGAACCTTCCTCACAAATATAAGTCAGAGTATTAGAGAATTACGGTGATTAGACCAGTATTTTGCTGCTAATTGCGCTGAATTGTCTATAATCGACAGTTAATCTCTGCCTAAGTCTATTTTAAAAGAAAATATATGATTTTGGCTTAAGAAAAATGGAAAGGCGAATTTTACGCCCTATATAACGGAAGATAGACTCAAGATGTCAGCGAAATCAAGAATTCTGGTACTTAATGGCCCTAATTTAAATTTGCTTGGTTTGAGAGAGCCTGCGCACTACGGTTCGCAAACACTTGATCAAATTGTCCACGACTTGCATCAACAAGCTGAAAATATCGATGTAGAACTCACACATCTACAATCAAATCGTGAATATGAGCTCATTGAAGCCATTCACGCAGCCTACGATTCTGTGGACTTTATCATTATCAATCCGGCCGCATTCACTCACACAAGTGTCGCCTTACGTGACGCATTGCTTGGGGTTGCGATTCCATTTATTGAAGTGCACTTATCTAATGTGCACAGCCGAGAACCTTTCCGTCACCACTCTTATCTTTCAGATAAAGCAGTCGGTGTGATTTGCGGTTTAGGTGCTCAAGGATACCAATTTGCTTTGACCGCTGCGGTAAACCATCTGCAGTCAAAGTAGTTACTGATCGCTATGTACTGCCTTAAGGCAAGTCATTAAACAGATAAAGAGAAAGACAACATGGATATTCGTAAAATTAAGAAGCTGATTGAGTTGGTTGAAGAATCTGGCATTGCTGAGCTTGAAATCTCTGAAGGTGAAGAGTCAGTGCGCATTAGCCGCCACAGCCCAGCACCAGTTGCAGCTCCAGTACAATACGCAGCTGCGCCTGCACCCGTTGCAGCTCCAGCAGTTGCACCCGCAGCTGCTCCAGTAGAAGCTGCGCCAAGCGTACCTGCAGGTCATCAAGTACTGTCTCCAATGGTTGGTACTTTCTACCGCTCTCCAACGCCTGAAGCGAAATCATTCATTGAAGTCGGTCAAAGCATAAATGCTGGCGATACATTATGTATCGTTGAAGCGATGAAAATGATGAACCAAATCGAAGCGGATAAGTCTGGTGTTGTTACCGCGATCCTAGTTGAAGACGGCCAAGCTGTTGAATTCGATCAGCCACTTGTTGTTATCGAATAATCGAGGCTACTCCTATGCTAGATAAATTAGTCATCGCGAACCGAGGTGAAATTGCACTTCGTATTCTTCGCGCATGTAAAGAATTAGGCATCAAAACCGTAGCAGTTCACTCAACGGCCGATCGCGATTTAAAGCACGTTTTACTTGCTGATGAATCCATCTGTATTGGTCCTGCTCGTGGTATTGATAGCTACCTAAATATTCCTCGCATCATTTCTGCTGCAGAAGTGACAGGCGCGGTAGCGATTCACCCAGGTTACGGCTTCTTATCTGAGAATGCCGACTTTGCTGAACAAGTAGAGCGTTCTGGTTTTATCTTTGTTGGCCCAAAAGCTGAAACCATCCGCATAATGGGTGATAAAGTATCAGCTATTACGTCGATGAAAAAAGCCGGTGTTCCTTGTGTACCAGGTTCTGACGGCCCGCTAGACGACGACACTGCAAAAAATAAAAACCATGCTAAACGTATTGGTTACCCAGTCATCATCAAAGCCTCTGGCGGCGGCGGTGGTCGTGGTATGCGTGTTGTTCGCTCTGAAGCGGACCTTGAAGAAGCCATTCTTATGACGCGAGCTGAAGCAAAATCTTGCTTTAACAACGACATGGTTTACATGGAAAAATTCCTTGAAAACCCACGTCACGTTGAAGTACAAATCATCGCTGATGGCCAAGGTGGCGCAATTCACCTAGGTGAACGTGATTGCTCTATGCAACGTCGTCACCAAAAAGTAGTTGAAGAAGCTCCAGCTCCGGGGATCACGGAAGAAATGCGTAAGTACATCGGTGAACGTTGTACTCGTGCATGTCTTGAAATTGGTTACCGCGGTGCAGGTACATTCGAATTCCTATACGAAAACGGCGAGTTCTACTTCATTGAAATGAACACTCGTATTCAAGTAGAGCACCCAGTGACTGAAATGGTAACGGGCGTTGACCTGATCAAAGAGCAACTTCGTGTTGCTGCAGGCCAGCCTTTGTCGTTCACTCAAGATGACATCAAGATCAGTGGCCATGCGATTGAATGTCGTATTAATGCCGAAGATCCTGAGCGCTTCCTACCTTGCCCAGGCAAGATTGAACGCTTTCATGCGCCAGGCGGCATGGGTGTTCGTTGGGAATCTCACATCTACACGGGTTACACAGTACCACCACATTACGACTCAATGATCGGCAAGTTAATCACATTTGGTGAGAACCGAGATGTAGCCATTGCTCGTATGAAGAATGCATTGGGTGAGATGATCGTAGAAGGCATCAAAACCAATACTCCTCTTCAAGAGGCAATCATGGCCGACGAAAACTTCCAACACGGTGGAGCAAACATCCACTACCTTGAGAAGAAGCTTGGTCTGCAATAAGCCACTTTGATTTGATAAAAAACACTCCCCTAGAGGAGTGTTTTTTTTGTCCAAATTTTCTAAATTCTGCTAGAATCCCCCCCAATTTCCACTCATGCAAGAAGACACACCCCATGCCTTGGATTCAAATTAAACTCAACGCTAGCGATAAAAATGCGGAACACATTGGCGACATGCTGATGGAAGTAACTGGCGCTTTATCGGTCACTTTTCTCGATGCAAAAGACACGCCTGTATTTGAACCCGCACCCGGTGAAACTCGCCTTTGGGGTGAAACCGATGTCGTCGCGCTTTACGATGCCGAAATCGATGCAGACCTAGTGATCAAGCAGATCAAAGCAAGCAACCTGCTTGAAGATGGCTTTGCCTTTAAAGTCGAGCAACTGGAAGACAAAGACTGGGAACGCGAATGGATGGAAAACTTTCACCCAATGAAATTTGGTGAGCGTTTATGGATTTGCCCAAGTTGGCGTGATATCCCGGAACCAGACGCTGTTAACGTCATGCTCGACCCTGGTCTTGCCTTTGGTACTGGAACGCACCCAACGACGTCATTGTGCCTAGAATGGCTAGAAGGCTTGGACCTTACTGGCAAAACTGTTGTCGACTTTGGTTGTGGCTCAGGCATCCTGGCGATTGCCGCGTTAAAACTTGGCGCAGCAAAGGTCATCGGTATTGATATCGACCCTCAAGCCATCTTGGCGTCAAAAGACAATGCAGAGCGCAATGGCGTGGCTGGTCAAATCGAACTCTACTTACCTCAAGACCAACCTGATGGATTAATTGCCGACGTTGTTGTGGCAAATATCCTAGCAGGGCCACTACGCGAGCTGTCTAGCGTCATCAAAGGATTGATTAAACCAAACGGCCTTCTCGCTATGTCAGGCGTACTTGATAGCCAAGCTGAAGACGTAGCAAATTACTACCGTGATGAACTTTTAGTCGATTCTATCGTCGAATTGAATGAATGGTGCAGAATTTCGGGCCAAAAATCTGCGTAATTGCAAGCTTAATTGGTACTGGGTGCGCTAATTGCCTGAAAATCGGGCAATTTCAAAAACAAATTGTAAATGCTCAAAAATTAAGCTTTTCTCTTTGCGAAAAAATGCGTAAAATGCGCGCCCTTACTGGTATAGAACTGTGTAGCTGTTTTGAAGATTGGAAACTATCAACTTAAGAATAATCTTATCGTCGCGCCGATGGCTGGCGTCACTGACAGACCGTTTCGAGAGTTGTGTCTTCGCTATGGTGCGGGGATGGCCGTCAGTGAAATGATATCCTCCAACCCTAAGGTATGGAATACAGCTAAGTCCCAACAACGCATGGTACATGAGGGTGAATCGGGCATTCGCTCAGTACAAATTGCGGGCGCAGATCCTCAGTTAATGGCAGAAGCAGCACAAGTAAGTGTTGAGAACGGTGCGCAAATCATCGATATCAACATGGGTTGCCCTGCTAAAAAGGTGAACAAGAAGCTTGCTGGCTCTGCATTACTTCAACACCCTGACATCATCAAAAAGATTTTGACAGCGGTGGTAGATGCAGTAGAGGTTCCTGTCACCCTAAAAACCAGAACCGGCTGGAACACGGAAAATAAAAACTGTGTTGAAGTCGCTAAAATGGCCGAAGACTGCGGCATACAAGCGTTGGCGCTCCATGGGCGCACCAAAACATGTATGTACAAAGGCGAGGCAGAATACGACAGCATCAGAGCGGTAAAACAAGCCATTTCAATACCGGTTATCGCTAACGGTGATATCGATAGCCCAGAAAAGGCAAAGTTTGTACTGGATTATACCGGCGCAGACGCTTTGATGATTGGACGCCCTGCCCAAGGACGTCCTTGGATTTTTAACGAAATCCTACACTACTTGGAAAACGGCACCACGATGCCCGAACTTCCGTATTCGGAAGTAAAAGGTATTCTGCTTGGTCATGTTGACGCTCTTCATGAGTTTTATGGAGAGTATTTAGGCCCTCGCATTGCTCGTAAGCATGTGGGTTGGTACTTAAAAGAGCATGAACAAGCGAGTGAGTTTCGCCGTACCTTTAATGCCATTGAAGCAGCTCCGCTGCAGATTGAGGCATTACAAGGTTATTTTGATAACGTTGCATCATAATTACGAGAAGAGCTAGACCTAATATGTTCGAACAAAACCTGACTTCAGAAGCATTGACAGTAACTACCGTTACATCTCAAGACCAAATTACACAGAAACCACTACGTGATTCTGTAAAGGCATCTTTGAAAAATTATCTTGCTCAGCTAAATGGTCAAGACGTCAGCGAATTATACGAACTAGTATTGGCAGAAGTTGAACAACCACTACTAGACACCATCATGCAATACACTCGCGGTAACCAAACACGCGCGGCAACCATGATGGGTATTAACCGTGGTACTTTGCGTAAGAAACTAAAAAAATACGGCATGAACTAATTAGAAATTAGTTTAAATCTATGATTTTAAAGCCCTAACCAATATTTTGGTTGGGGCTTTTTTTATGTCAAAATAGCATCCGTTAACGTCTATTTTATTTGATGATTCATCACTAAATTCATCGCATCCAAGTATTGATATAAACCATTTCCATCGAGTTGGAATAGGTCTATTGGGCCATCTTCTAGCTTGCACCCATTAGTAACCGCTTTGTCTTCAAGGCCTTTTTTCCTTAACAGCTCAAACAATAAGCCACCAGCCAATTCCTCTTCTCGCACAATCACTTCTCTCAGCTGACGATTAAATTCAAACAACTCATTACGTTCGGATGGCAAAGCAATTTCTGGAGAAAATAAGTTATGGCATAAATTTGCTACAAAGTAAGCAGCAAAGAGACCAACGACAGTAAAAATGTTCATCAGCTCAAAGGCTGAACTAATTAATACGACAACGGAAGATATCAATACGACCCAACTGAGTCGAAATGCGGTTTGCTTCCTCATTTCTTTTTTTTCACTATTCAGCGTTTTTTGATTCAGCAGTAGTAGATACTCACATCCTGGCTGTAAGTGCTGTTTGTATAGGTAGATAGCCGCCTGCTGACGAGTCACTTGAGTCAACGATGTTTTGATTTCAGAGGCACTGGTTTCATTTATGGCGCTGTTCATTGAATTATCTCTCGGTAAAACACATCACCTTTCAGAGTAACGATTTCGAGTTCACTAATTCATGATGGTTTAATCAATCCATCGTGCTTCTTATCGCGTAATTGACTTTTATGACCTAAACCCTTGCTTATCGGTAAAAATTAGAACCACTCGCCCCCCCAATTAAGTCGCGTTTTCCCACAATATCGTCCTTAACAGTCACACTTTTTGTATGTATTTTAAATAGCTCACAATCACAACACTATACTGAATGCATAACAACAAGGCGCGACAATTCTTACAGCTCTGCTTTCACCTTAATCAGTAACTGTAGTGGCATAAGTAAGAAAAAAAAGCACCTAGATAAACTCCCACAGAGCGGCCCTCTGCAATACAAAGGAATGTTTTATTATGACTGGTCTCAACTTGCGCTTCATTTCCATCAAAAAGCGGCTTTATCTGCTCACTCTTTGCATTACCATATTAATGCTTATCCCTTTAGGTCTGTTCGCTGTGGACTATAAACAAGATTTGCTGGAAGCGAAGCAAGTAAAAACTCGCCATCTAGTCGAAACCGCCAACAGCCTTATTACCTATTTCCACCAACAACAATTAGATGGGTCTCTAAATAGAGAACAGGCTCAAGAGCAAGCTGCACAAGCTCTGTCCAAGTTACGCTACGAACAAGGTGATTATTTTTGGGTGAACGATACACACCCTAAAATGGTCATGCACCCAATGAAACCTCAATTAAATGGCAAGGATTTATCGAACGTCAAAGACCCAACAGGAAAGAAACTATTTGTTGAATTCGTCCAAGTAACCAATCAATCTCAGCAAGGCTTCGTGTACTACATGTGGCCAAAACCAGGCTCAGAGGTTGATGTAGAAAAGCTGTCCTACGTAAAATTGTTCAAACCTTGGGGTTGGATCGTTGGCAGTGGAGTTTACATTGATGATATCGAAGTGATTTTTTGGCAGCGAGTTCAGTCTTCTTCCATATTAATTGTCATTAGCTTGCTATTTATGTTGTTGGTTTCAAGAACCCTAAGTAAAAGCATCATTACCCCGTGTGAACAGCTAGATACTGCGCTCAATGATATTGCTCAAGGAGAGGGAGACTTAACCCAGCAACTGACCCATAAAGGAAATGATGAACTGAGCCACATCGCAAAAGCATTTAACCTTTTCACATCAAAAATACGGGCGATTGTGGGTCAAATGCTGCCCGTGAGTCAGAGTATTACTTCGACGGCAACGCAGCTCAACCAACTTGCGGCACAAAGCTCTATGCAAGCGAAGCAACAACATCAATCGGTCGATTCCGTCGCGTCCGCCATGAGACAGCTTCATGCAAGTAATCAAGAGGTCGCGACCTCTGCAACTTCAGCCGCTGAAGCGGCGCAACTGGCTACCAGCCGAGGTCAAGATGGCGCACTGATCATGGATGAAGCCGCCATTCAAATGAACGACCTATCAGAGTTACTCAAGCAAACAGAACAAAGCACTATTCAATTGGCCGCCGATTCGGCTGCCGTATCGACAGTGCTGGAAGTGATTAGAGGCGTAGCAGAGCAAACAAACTTACTAGCGCTCAATGCCGCCATTGAAGCAGCTCGTGCAGGAGAGCAAGGCCGTGGCTTCGCCGTTGTTGCCGATGAAGTAAGAACACTGGCTACGCGCACCCAGTCAAGTACCGATGAAATCGAACAGATCATCAATAACTTGCAGCAAAGAGCCGACAGCGTGACTAAAGCGATGGAAAAAACACAGAGCCAGTCAGTCTCCACTCAACAGCAAGCAGAAGAAGCCAAACTGGCGCTAGGAGCGATTGATCATCAAGTCAGCATCATTCTAGAATTGAATCAGCACATCGCTCAGTCGAGCCAGCAGCAGAGCAATGCCGCAGAAGAAATCAGTCACAACTTAACCAATATTGCACAAAACAGTGATCAGTCCGCCTCACAAGCCAACGAAGTGGCACAAGCGAGTCAGGAACTGCTGTCCAATGGCGAACAGTTACAACAGACGATTAACCAATTCAAAGTCTAACTTCTAAACTAAAACACAGCGTAAGCGCTCATGTTTACGCTGTGTTTATTGTAATGCCGCGAGTATAGAGCAGTGGCTGGCATTATCCTCAACATGACCGCAGCAGTTGTCGTTTATCTTTTTTAAAGCCACTCGAATTTTAGTCAACTCATGAATCTTTTCATCAATAACCAGTAACTTTGACGACGTAATGGCTTTCACCTCTGCACAACTATGCGCAGTAGCCTCTAGTCGAATCGTCAACAGCTCACGAATTTCATCTAAACTCAGCCCCAGAGATTTGGATTTCAAAATGAACATGACTTGCCGTTGATTTTCTTCGTCGTATAAGCGATACCCTGATTCACTCCGACCCGCAGGTTGAATTAGCTCATTCTTTTCATAAAAACGTAATGTGTCGGTACTCACACCGCAACGCTTCGCTAGCTCGCCAATCTGAAACATGATTTTTTAGCCCTGTCATACGTAATTAGGGACAAAATGACCCAAATAGATTAAAAAAATTGTGATACCAATCGATTGCGCGAGCTTTTTTATAATTAATTGGTTAGAATACGCGCCATCAAATTTGGGAGATGCTCTAATGAGCTCGCAGCCAAAGGTCTTTACCAAAACAGCCTGCTATCGTGTCTTTTTAGCCACAATAGCGTCATTTTTGGCAAATATCTTTAGTTTGTTTAACACATATTAACTCCGTGAATTTGAGGAAGATGGTAGCATGAATAACGCACGTCCAATCCGCCGCGCTCTGATCAGCGTATCAGACAAAACTGGCATCGTTGAGTTTGCAAAAGCTCTAGCTGAACGCAATGTAGACATCCTTTCCACAGGTGGCACTGCACGCCTACTTGCTGAACAAGGCATCGCTGTTACTGAAGTATCAGATTACACTGGTTTCCCAGAAATGATGGACGGTCGTGTTAAGACTCTTCACCCTAAAGTTCACGGTGGTGTACTCGGTCGTCGTGGTCAAGATGATGACATCATGGCAACTCACGGCATCAACCCTATTGATATGGTCGTTGTAAACCTTTACCCGTTCGCAGAAACCGTTGCGAAAGAAGGTTGTACACTCGCTGACGCTGTTGAAAACATCGACATCGGCGGCCCTACTATGGTTCGCTCTGCGGCCAAAAACCACAAAGACGTAACGATTGTGGTTAATGCTCATGACTACAGCCGTGTTATCACTGAAATGGACGCAAACGACAAGTCTCTTACTCTAGAAACTCGTTTCGACCTAGCCATTGCTGCATTTGAGCACACCGCTTCTTACGACGGCATGATCGCAAACTACTTCGGCACTATGGTTCCATCTTACGGTGAAAACAAAGATGGTGATGAGGAAAGCAAATTCCCTCGCACATTCAACCAACAGTTCGAGAAAAAGCAAGACATGCGCTACGGTGAAAACAGCCACCAAGCCGCTGCTTTCTACGTAGAGGCTAACCCAGAAGAAGCATCGGTTTCTACCGCTCGCCAAATTCAAGGTAAAGCACTTTCTTACAATAACATTGCTGACACTGACGCCGCTCTTGAGTGTGTGAAAGAGTTCAACGAACCAGCATGTGTCATCGTGAAGCACGCAAACCCATGTGGTGTTGCACTGGGTGAAAGCATCCTTGAAGCTTACGACCGTGCATTCAAAACAGACCCAACGTCTGCATTTGGCGGTATCATCGCATTCAACCGTGAATTAGACGCTGCAACCGCAACGGCTATCACTGAGCGTCAATTCGTTGAAGTTATCATTGCCCCTTCTGTTTCTGCTGAAGCGGTAGAAATCGTAGCGGCGAAGAAAAACCTTCGCTTACTTGAATGTGGTGAGTGGACAACTAAGACAACTGGATTTGACGTGAAACGCGTTAATGGTGGCTTGTTGGTTCAAGACCGCGACCAAGGCATGGTTTCTGAAGATGACCTAAAAGTAGTTTCTAAACGCCAGCCAACAGCGGAAGAGCTAAAAGACGCCCTATTCTGCTGGAAAGTAGCTAAGTACGTTAAATCTAACGCTATCGTATACTCAAAAGGCGATATGACCATTGGTGTCGGCGCTGGCCAAATGAGCCGTGTTTACTCAGCGAAAATCGCAGGTATTAAAGCCGCAGACGAAGGTTTGGTTGTTGAAGGTTGTGCGATGGCCTCTGACGCTTTCTTCCCATTCCGTGACGGTATCGACGCAGCAGCAGAAGCAGGCATTAAGTGTGTTATTCAACCAGGTGGCTCTATGCGTGATGACGAAGTTATCGCTGCAGCAGATGAACACGGTATGGCGATGATCTTTACTGGCATGCGTCACTTCCGTCACTAATCACTAGGTTAAACCTAAACGATTAGACGAATATCGAGCCTCTCACTTTGAGGGGCTTTTAAGAATTTAAAACTTAGGATTTAAACATGAACGTATTGATCATCGGTGCTGGCGGCAGAGAACATGCTTTAGGTTGGAAAGCGGCACAAAGCCCAAATGTTGAAACGGTTTTTATTGCTCCAGGTAACGCAGGTACTGCACTTGAGCCAAAACTAGAAAACGTTCAGATAGGCGTTGAAGACATCGCAGGTTTGGTTGCATTTGCACAAGACAAAACAATTGAATTAACGATTGTTGGCCCTGAAGCACCACTTGTTATTGGTGTCGTTGACGCTTTTCGTGAAGCTGGCTTGCCAATCTTTGGCCCGACAGAAGCCGCTGCGCAACTAGAAGGCTCTAAAGCATTCACCAAGGATTTTTTGGCTCGCCACGACATCCCAACAGGTTACTACTCTAACTTCACTGAAATTGAGCCTGCATTGGCATACGTACGTGAGCAAGGCGCTCCTATCGTAGTGAAAGCCGACGGCCTTGCCGCTGGTAAAGGTGTTATCGTTGCGATGACTCTGACAGAAGCAGAAGACGCCATCAAAGACATGCTAGCGGGCAATGCCTTTGGTGAAGCCGGAAGCCGTGTTGTTATTGAAGAATTCTTAGATGGCGAAGAAGCAAGCTTCATCGTTATGGTTGATGGTAAGAACGTTTTGCCAATGGCCACCAGCCAAGATCATAAACGCGTTGGCGACAAAGATACAGGCCCTAACACTGGCGGCATGGGTGCTTACTCTCCAGCCCCTGTCGTTACGCCTGAAATCCACAACCGCATCATGGAAGAGGTTATTTACCCGACTGTGCGCGGTATGGAAGCGGAAGGCAACCCATACACTGGTTTCCTTTACGCTGGCCTAATGATTGATGCAGATGGCACGCCAAAAGTTATCGAATATAACTGCCGCTTTGGCGACCCAGAAACGCAACCTATCATGATGCGTATGGAATCAGATCTTGTTGAACTATGCCTTGCCGCTATCGATAAGAAGCTAGACACTGTTGAATCTAAGTGGGACCCACGCGCCTCTATCGGCGTTGTACTTGCAGCCGGTGGTTACCCAGCGGACTACGCAAAAGGCGATGTGATTTCTTTGCCTACAACTAACGTAGATGAGCAGAAGATCTTCCACGCAGGCACAGCAAACAATGATGCGGGCGACGTCGTGACAAACGGTGGCCGCGTACTGTGTGCAACTGCGCTAGGTAACAGTGTTTCAGAAGCTCAAGAACGCGCTTACGCGCTTACAAAACAAGTAAGCTGGAATGGCATGTTCCACCGCAACGACATTGGTTACCGTGCCATTGCTCGTGAACAAGAACAATAACTGTTTGGGCGTAGCTTCTAACTCTGGCTTATAAGTCAGAATAGTTTAGCCAAAGAAACCCAATGGTAAAAAGGCGCTCAATGCAAAATTGAGCGCCTTTTTTAAATAGGGTATAAATAACGAATACGAAGTAACTACTCCGCTTCAATCCACTCAGGACGTTTCACGCAGTCGTAATTATCATCCGATAGCATCAACAATTCCGACACCGACACTTTTTTAACATCCTTTCGCCCCAAAATCGACACGTAGTTATCGACGGATGACAAACGATTAACCACAAAACTTGGCAGAGTTTGGTTAAATTCCAGTTGCTGAAATTCACTATCGTTGCAGGTTTCGAAAGTTTGCCCGTTCCAGTAACCTTGAATCAACTCAAGGTTGTCATCATGTTGTTGGCTAACCGTATCATATAGCAATAGCGCTTCTTGTTGGTAACGTGCAATATTTTTCGCACTCAAAGGCCGAACCTTGCCATCCAAACGGTATTGCTGATACACCGCCTCTCCAGAAGCACTAAAACGAATGTGTACCCGATATGGGATCAGCTGATTGTTTTGACTGCCAACAGGAGACTGCAAACGAGAGCCCTGACGAATCAACTCTCTCAAGACGCCATCGCCCCAACGATAATCGGTCGAGTAAGAACCGTAGTCACCAGAAGTGACAAAATCGCCCGCGGTATATGGCTTGCCTATTTTTGTTGTTAACCAATAGAAACTAGTTGAGTCACCAGCAGATTGACCACCAGATAAATTTGAATATTGTGAGGCATTAGCAATGGGATCGCTAGAAGAGCAACCAACAGTGGCTGCAAGTAACGCAGAGATAAGCAGTAGACGTTTCATAAAAAACTACGCCGAGTAATGAACTCGGCGTAGTATAGATTATTTCAGTGAATCTTTCAGTGCTTTACCTGCAACAAATGCTGGAACATTCGCAGCTGCAATTTGGATCTCATCACCAGTTTTTGGATTACGACCAGTACGAGCCGCACGGTGGTTTACTTTAAATGTACCAAAACCGATAAGTTGAACTTGATCACCCTCTTTAAGTGCATCAGTCACACCGCCAAGCAATGCTTCTAGAGCTGCTTTTGCTTGTGCTTTAGAAAGATCGGCTTTTTCAGCGATAGAATCGATTAGTTGGGTCTTGTTCATTAGGTTTCCCTTCTTGTAGATAATTCGAAAACTGACTCACTGTAAATCATAAATACCTGTTCTGGCAAAGGTTTGTCGCACCATATCAGCCCTTATGTTGCGTTTTTAACCATTTTGTGGGTTCTGCTTCACATATTGTTACTAGTTTTTATCGACTACTGCTTGTTTTTAGCTCAATGCAGACCAAGATCTAAGGGAGCCATCTGGCCACTACAACGTGTAGTCGGCACCTTTGCTGATGGCGATCCATCACTATTTCAGTAGGAAAATATGTTACTGCTAACATTTTACGTCTCCATTGCTATCGGAGTTTCGTTTGTTTGTTCGGTACTTGAAGCTGTGCTTTTAAGTATCTCCCCTAGTTACATTGCTCAATTACGCCAACAAGAACACCCAGCGGCCAACAGCCTTCTGGCTCTCAAAGAAGACATCGACCGTCCATTAGCCTCGATTCTGACCTTAAACACCATCGCCCATACTATCGGTGCCGCAACAGCAGGCGCACAAGCCGCTGTGGTATTTGGAAGCCAATGGCTTGGCGTTTTCTCAGCCGTACTCACACTGGGTATTTTAGTTCTGTCCGAAATCGTACCAAAAACCATTGGTGCAACGTACTGGCGTCAACTGGCTCCGGCAACCGCAGGGATCTTGCGCTGGATGGTTTTGGCACTTAAACCTTTCGTTTGGTTTTCGGAGCAAATCACAAAACGATTGGCTCGCGGCCATCAGCCACCAAAAATGCGTGATGAGCTATCCGCAATGGCGATGCTTGCACGAGAATCGGGTGAGTTTGCAGAGGGCGAATCCAAAATACTCAGTAACCTACTGAACATTCAAGATGTCCCGGTTACAGAAATAATGACTCCTCGTACCGTGGTGTTCCGAGTCGATGCAGAAACCACCATTGACGAATTCTTAGCGGAGCACAAAGAAACGCCATTTTCTCGCCCGCTTATCTACAGTGAGCAAAGTGACAATATCATTGGTTTTGTCCACCGGTTGGAATTATTTAAACTTCAACAATCTGGATGTGGTGCAAAGCAGCTCGGTACTGTCATGCGCCCAATTCACGTATTGTTGAACAACATGCCTCTTCCTAAGGCATTTGATCAAATGATGGCGCTTCGCTTACAGCTGTCTTTGATTGTCGATGAGTACGGTACAATCCAAGGCCTGCTGACTCTAGAAGATATTTTTGAATATCTGCTGGGTGAAGAGATCATCGATGAGGCCGATAAAACCAATGACATGCAAGAACTGGCTTACCAGCGCTGGGAGCAGTGGAAGCGTGTGCACGGTGTGATTGAAAACAAAGACGATGACGAATAAGCCTCTTATTTAATCTCTTTGGAATAAACAAAAAAAGGCAGCAATGCCTTTTTTTATTTTCACGCTCTTTCCGCCGATCTATCTTTAGATAATACTTAAACGCTTGAACTCATAAAGGGATGGCATCAGAACAAAAAAAGGAGCGCTAGCTCCCATGATTAGAATATGTGATATTCGTTAGACGCTAATCTAATGCAAGGCCGATATTGCTCACACCTTCATCACGTAATTCCATACGCAAATCTTTAATTAGATCAATATCTCGTGCTTCGCATTCTCTTAAAGGCCTGAAAATAGCCCATTGCGCGTCCCACTCTTCACAAACGGCTTCATTTTCTTTTTGATTGTCGTTAGTGATTTCAATGCCAGATTTCGCTTCTTCTAACATCGCGACAGTCTCTACAGACTTTTGGCTCACTTTGATCAGTGATTCAAAAAGGTAATCTCTATCTAACAAGCCATGCAGTAAGGTCGACAAACCAAAACAAGCATCAATTGCTGGGTGAACACCGTAGAAGTCAAAATCTTCTGAAGAGGGAATAAGTTCTTCCAATTTCTCTAATTGACGCTCAAAATTCACTTTTGCGGTTTTGACCGTCAAAATTTCCCAAACACTGTCTAGAATATCTTTATAGATACGTGCTTCTGCAAATTCCGTATTATCACAAAACACAGCGTAATTTGGGTACATACGCTCACATAGCGAAGCCATAAATGTAATCTGCTGCCATGGCTCAAGCTTTTCAAGCCGAACTTGAATTGGATTCTGTAACATAGATACTCAAAGGTTGTAGAAAAAGACAGCGGAAGTGTACTTGATAACCACTCAGGAAAAAAGCAAGCCTATGAATAATTTCACCAATAAACTCTATATTCTCTCTAAAGATCGCAGTGAATATCTTGAGCTGATCAAGCAATCGCCATTAGAAGAAATCGAGATCACGGAAGATCCGAGTAAAGCAGAGATAGTGCTTGCCGATCCCCCTTTGATTGCATCTCAGTTGGACATATTTACTCAACTTGATTGGTTACAGTCCACTTTCGCAGGCATTGATAGCTTAGTGTCACCAGAGCTACGCACTGATTATAGCCTAACCAATGTAAAAGGCATTTTTGGTCAACAGATTTCTGAATACGTAATCGGTCAGAGTCTTAACTACTTTCGTCATTTCGCACGCTATCAACAACAGCAAGCAGACGGTCATTGGCAGCCTCATCAGTACCAATCTCTTAATGAAAAGTCGATTCTGATTCTTGGCTGTGGCGACATTGGCAGCCATTTAGGACGAGTATGTAATGCGTTTGGCATGAAGACCGGCGGCGTAAACAGCTCGGGCATTCCACCAAAAACCTCCCCGTTTAAGCACACATTCCATATTAGTGAGCTTCATTCCGTCATTTCTGATGCTGACATTATTGTAAATACGCTACCCAACACACCGCTAACCGAAAACATACTCAACAAACAAGTATTGTCTCAAGCTCAACAAGCATTGTTATTTAATGTTGGCCGTGGAGAAGCCGTCGATGACCCAGCGCTCTCTGATGCCATTGCTTCGGGCTGTATTGCCCACGCTTACCTAGATGTTTTCCGCGAAGAACCCTTACCAAAAGAGTCCCCCCTTTGGGAGAACCCTAAGATTACCCTAACACCGCACATTGCTGCACTGAGTTTTCCAAGCCAAGTTTTTGAACAATTCTCTGAAAACTACAACCGCTGGAGAGATGGTTTTAGGCTAACCAACTTGGTTGACTTTGATAAAGGTTATTAAGCCGTGTCTTTGGCAGAGTTACTGACTCAGATTCGCCGGTGTGATCTATGCCACCAGCACTTATCTCATGGTGCTAACCCTATCGTACAAGCAGGTAAAAGCGCTCGCCTACTGATCATTGGGCAAGCGCCTGGGTTGCGGGTGCATCAAACGGGGATACCATGGAATGATCCAAGTGGCGATCGACTAAGGCAGTGGTTACAAATAACACCTGATGACTTCTACAATAGTGAGAAAGTCGCCATCGTACCTATGGGCTTGTGTTATCCCGGAAAAGGGAAATCTGGGGATTTAGCACCAAGGAAAGAATGCGCGCCACTATGGCACTCACAGATATTTAAGGAGTTGCCAAATATAGAGCTAACTTTAGTTATTGGCCAGTACGCACAAAATCGATATTTAACGAGCAAACCAAAAACACTCACTGAAACGGTAAAAAACTGGCAGCGCTGGAACAGCATGATCCCTCTTCCTCACCCATCGCCAAGGAATGCTATTTGGCTAAAGAAAAATCTATGGTTTGAAGCGCAAGTCGTGCCAGCGCTACGAGCCAAAGTGGCCCAGCTAGCTTTGACCCACCAGTAACCCTTCCTTAAGACTAGCTGTACAGCCAAAGGAAAGAATCAGTATAATTAGTTGTTATTATTAATATAAAATAAAAAATAGAAAGGTAGCATAGTATTTGGGTTACTATGATCTAATTGAAAGCACACCTAATAATAGGCATAAAAAAAGCCGGCTTAGATAGCCGGCTTAATCATTAAATTACTTGTGATACGGCTTAGATAAATCATGCACCGCTTCAACAAATACTCCTGCATTTTCAGGTGGCACATCTAGGTGGATGCCATGACCTAAGTTGAATACATGACCCGTACCACCCTCACCGAAGCTTTCAAGTATCGTCCCAACTTCTTGGCGAATGCGCTCAGGCGCCGCATAAAGCATAGATGGATCCATGTTGCCTTGTAATGCCACTTTGTCGCCGATACGAGCTTTCGCATCTGCAATATTAATCGTCCAATCAAGGCCTACAGCATCACAACCTGTCGCCGCGATAGACTCTAGCCACATGCCACCATTTTTAGTAAACAGCGTCACAGGAACGCGACGACCGTCATTTTCGCGAATCAAACCATCAACGATTTTGTGCATGTAGCGCAATGAGAACTCGTTATAATCACGAGGTGTTAATACACCACCCCATGTATCAAATACCATCACAGACTGAGCACCCGCTTTGATTTGAGCATTTAAATACTCGATCACGCTGTCTGCGAGTTTATCGAGTAGTAGGTGCAACGTTGCTGGTTCTGCATACATCATTTTTTTGATTTTGGTAAAAGCCTTCGAACTTCCACCCTCAACCATGTAAGTCGCGAGCGTCCATGGGCTGCCAGAGAAGCCAATTAGTGGTACTTCACCTTGTAAATCTTTACGGATCTGACGAACGGCATTCATTACATATTGTAGTTCGCCTTCAGGATCTGGAAGACCAATCTTATCGACATCCGCTTTACAGGTAATTGGACGTTCGAATTTCGGACCTTCTCCCGTTTCGAAGTACAAACCTAAGCCCATTGCGTCTGGGATAGTCAGAATATCTGAGAATAAAATCGCAGCATCTAATGGAAAGCGACGTAGAGGTTGAAGTGTTACTTCTGAAGCCAGCTCTGCATTTTTACACAAAGACATGAAATCACCAGCCTGTGCACGCGTTGCTTTATATTCAGGAAGGTAACGGCCAGCCTGACGCATCATCCAGACAGGTGTGTAATCAACTGGTTCTTTTAGTAGAGCTCGTAAATAACGGTCATTTTTTAATTCAGACATTCCGACTTCTTTCTCTTTATAGGTATAAGTTTGATTACGCTATTCTAGCATTTCTTTTCGCTATGGATATCCAGACTTTGCAGGCTAGATCATGTTATTAAAGATAAAATCAATAGGGAATTTGCTTACTAATAGAGCTCATGTTAAAAATTTGTTCGCTAGCGAAAATTATAATAATTGAGCTCATTACGCTCAAATCTCATAACGACATCTTACTTACCCCTCCGGCAACCCCGGAGGTTTTTTTTATCTGCCCATTTTTATTCTTCTACCCAAATTCTCAATGAGTTCACGAGCTATCGTGCCCCTCGGAGCTATTTCCGGCAGGTTATCAACATTGAACCACTGTGCGTCACTCAGCTCGTTATAATCAGGTTTAACTTCGCCACCAGCATAGTCAGCAAAGAAACCTACCATCAAGCTCGTAGGAAATGCCCAGGGCTGGCTACCTTGATAGCGGATATTGCATACATCAATACCGGTCTCTTCTTTGACTTCGCGTGCAACACATTGCTCAAGTGTTTCCCCCACCTCTACAAAACCCGCAATAACGGTGTACATGTTGCCTTTGTGACGAGGGTGCTGCGCCAATAGAATCTGGTTTTCTTTTCTAACGGCAACAATAATACATGGGAATATTCGAGGATAATGTAAAGTTCGGCAATCCTTACACTGCATGGCCAATTGGTTTAAATTGAGATGAGTTCGCCCGCCACATTGAGGACAAAAACGAATACTTTGTGCCATATGACCAAATTGGATAGCGCGGCTTATGAGTAAAAAAAGAGGCTCAGGAAAGTGCAAAAGGTCACGTAATGAAAGCATAGTTAAAGCTGGTTCAACTTCAGAGGCATTCAGCCAATAAACAGGAGAATCATCATAAACACCAATCTGAACGGCACTGTCAGTTGCAAATTCTAGTTGGTTTACATGCTCAAACGGCAGTTCTCCATTTTGTATCCATAAATCACTTCCTTCGACTATGCACCAGTATGCTTGCCCGTCATTTTTTACCATCGGATCCTCCCTATACTTGCAGTTCGTTCATTTTGCTGGCAATCTAAATTTCACGTTAGAGTTTGTAGCCGATTCATTTTACAGCTATATATTCTATATACCGCAATGTTTTTGCATATTATATGGACCCCTTTGCTTGCAGAGGTTATCGATCCCCGATTGGCGATCGGATCATGAGGACATGGTCATGCTCAATAAATTCAAACAAGTACAAGAACAATGGGGTGGCTCTAGTGAAGTCATTGATCATTGGCTAGATACACGACAATCTTTGATCGTGGAGTACTGTAAGCTTGCCGCACCGCAAGCCGCCAAGAACCCTTCAGTGTCCAGCTTACCGTCCCCTAAAGAACTGCAGCTATTCTGCCAACATCTAGTTGATTACATCTCTGAAGGTCACTTCAAAATTTACGATATGGTCATGGATCGTTGGAACTCAACCGGATATTCGCCAACAGATGACATCAATGCCGCATATGGCAATATTGTCCTAACGACAGATCCATTGCTCAACTTCACTGATAAGTACGCTAATGTAGCTGAAGACGATCGTTTAGATCAATTGGAGAGTGAGTTATCACTGATTGGTGAGATTGTTGAAACTCGATTTGAAGTAGAAGATCAGTTAATCAAGCTTATTGCCGATAGTTTGGCAGTACCGCCAGGAGCATAAAGGCTAGAAAATGTTGAGGGTTGATGCTATTGCTTCAGCCCTTTTTATTTAGGTCATATCAATCACAAGCATATGCTCTAGATACAAAAAAGGCACCTTTCGGTGCCTTTTTTATTATGCGTTTTGATTACTCGTCAGACGAGAAACCCGCATTTAGCAATGCTGCTAGGTTGTCGGTTGCTTGCTCAGCAGAAGGACCCGTAGGCGCTTTCTGTTCTTCGCGTTGCTTCTGACGCTCTTGGTGGTAGGCAAAACCAGTACCAGCAGGGATCAGACGACCAACAATTACGTTCTCTTTCAGACCACGTAACTCATCACGCTTACCAGAAACTGCAGCTTCTGTTAGTACGCGAGTTGTTTCTTGGAACGATGCCGCTGAGATAAATGACTCAGTAGCAAGAGACGCTTTCGTAATACCTAGAAGATCGCGTTGGTACGTAGCCGGTTGCTTACCTTCAGCTTCTAGAGCACGGTTAGCAATCTTAACGTTATGGTATTCAACTTGCTCACCAGGTAAGAAGTTAGAATCACCAGCAGTACCAATTGTACACTTACGTAGCATTTGACGAACGATAGTTTCAATGTGCTTATCGTTAATCTTAACGCCTTGCAGACGGTATACTTCTTGAACTTCGTTCGCGATGTATTCTGTTACTGCACGGATACCACGTAAACGTAGAATATCATGCGGAGTTTCAGGACCGTCGGCAATAACATCACCACGTTCAACCTTCTCACCTTCAAATACGTTCAATTGGCGATGCTTAGGAATCATCTCTTCGTAGTGCTCATCGCCTTCGCGAGTGATTACTAGACGACGCTTGCCTTTAGTCTCTTTACCAAATGAAATCGTACCCGTGTGCTCTGCAAGAATTGCAGGCTCTTTAGGCTTACGAGCTTCAAATAGGTCGGCTACTCGAGGTAGACCACCAGTGATATCTTTGTTACCACTAGATTTTTGAGGAATACGTGAAAGCGTATCACCCACACCTACTTCAGCGCCATCTTCAAGCTGTACGATTGCTTTACCTGGTAGGAAGTAGTGAGCTGGCATTTCAGTACCAGGGATCATTACATCGTTGCCAGCAGCATCAACTAGCTTCACAGCTGGACGCATATCTTTACCAGCAGAAGGACGTTGAGCTGGGTCAGTTACTTCACTTGAAGATAGACCTGTAAGGTCATCTGTTTGGCGAGCAACAGTCACACCGTCAATCATGTCAACGAATTGGATACGACCTGCCACTTCAGTGATGATTGGCATGGTGTGCGCTTCCCAGTTAGCTACGATGTCGCCTGCAGCTACTGAATCGTTGCCTTTCTTGCTTAAGATAGAACCGTAAGGAAGTTTGTGCTTCTCTTTCGTACGACCGAACTCATCAATGATGGTCAGTTCAGATGCACGAGAAGTGATAACTAGCTTATCTTCTTTGTTGGTTACGAACTTAGCATTGTGAAGTTTAACGGTACCCGTTGTCTTCGCTTGAATGCTGTTTTCTGCTGCGGCTGTAGATGCTGCACCACCGATGTGGAACGTACGCATCGTAAGCTGTGTACCCGGCTCACCGATAGACTGAGCAGCGATAACGCCAACTGCTTCACCTTGGTTCACTAGGTGACCACGTGCTAGGTCACGACCGTAACACTGTGCACAACAACCGAAGTCTGCATCACAGGTAACTACTGAGCGCACTTTCATGCTATCTACAGAGTTATCTTCCATGATTTGACACCACTTCTCATCAATCAGAGTATTACGTGGAATCAGTACATCTTCAGTACCAGGCTTAAGTACGTCTTCCGCTACTACACGACCAAGCGCTAGCTCAGACAGTGCAACTTTAACGTCACCACCTTCGATGTGAGGCATCATAGAGATACCTTCATGAGTACCACAATCGTGCTCATGAACAACAACATCTTGCGCTACGTCTACTAGACGACGCGTTAGGTAACCGGAGTTCGCTGTTTTCAGTGCTGTATCCGCAAGACCCTTACGAGCACCGTGCGTTGAGATAAAGTACTGAAGTACGTTCAAGCCTTCTTTAAAGTTTGCTGTGATCGGCGTTTCGATGATTGAACCATCTGGACGCGCCATCAGACCACGCATACCTGCTAGCTGACGGATCTGCGCGGCAGAACCACGAGCTCCTGAGTCGGCCATCATGTAGATGCTGTTGAACGATTCTTGCTGCTCTTCTTCGCCATCACGGTTGATAACAGTTTCAGTAGACAAGTTATCCATCATCGCTTTCGCAACACGGTCGTTCGTAGACGCCCAGATATCGATAACTTTGTTGTAACGCTCACCCGCAGTAACAAGACCTGATTGGAATTGATCCTGGATTTCGCGTACTTCTTCTTCTGCCGCTGAAATTTCAGTGTATTTCGCAGCTGGCACAACCATATCGTCGATACCAACAGAAACACCAGAAAGTGCTGCGTAAGCAAAACCTGTGTACATGATTTGGTCAGCGAAGATTACTGTGTCTTTAAGACCAAGCTTACGGTAACACTCGTTAAGTAGGGTAGAAATTTGCTTCTTGCCCAACTTTTGGTTAACGATGCTAAATGGCAGGCCTTTAGGCACGATTTGCCATAGCATTGCACGACCAACCGTCGTATCTACCATGCCAGTTGAAGAAGTTGAGTTACCATCTTCATCAACTACTGTTTCGCTGATGCGAACTTTAACGCGTGTGTGTAGTTCAACAGACTTAGTACGGTATGCTTTTTCTGCTTCAGCAGGGCCAGCAAGGTACATACCTTCGCCTTTCGCGTTGATCATCTCACGAGTCATGTAGTACAGACCCAATACAACATCCTGTGAAGGAACGATGATTGGATCACCTGATGCTGGCGACAGAATGTTATTCGTCGACATCATTAGGGTACGAGCTTCAAGTTGAGCTTCCAGAGTTAGAGGTACGTGTACCGCCATCTGGTCACCATCGAAGTCGGCGTTGTATGCCGCACACACGAGTGGGTGAAGCTGAATCGCTTTACCTTCGATTAGTACTGGTTCGAATGCCTGAATACCAAGACGGTGAAGTGTTGGTGCACGGTTCAATAGTACTGGGTGTTCGCGAATTACTTCGTCTAGGATATCCCAAACGATAGGCTCTTCACGCTCTACCATTTTCTTAGCTGCTTTGATCGTCGTTGCCATGCCACGAGTTTCTAGCTTGCTGTAGATGAATGGTTTAAATAGCTCTAGTGCCATCTTCTTAGGAAGACCACACTGGTGCAGACGAAGGTATGGACCTACTGTGATTACAGAACGGCCAGAGTAGTCTACACGTTTACCTAGAAGGTTCTGACGGAAACGACCTTGCTTACCCTTGATCATATCAGCAAGAGATTTCAAAGGACGCTTGTTAGAACCCGTAATCGCACGACCGCGACGACCGTTATCTAGAAGGGCATCAACAGACTCTTGCAACATACGCTTTTCGTTACGTACGATGATGTCTGGAGCCGCTAGCTCTAGAAGACGCTTCAAGCGGTTGTTACGGTTAATTACGCGACGGTAAAGGTCGTTCAGATCAGAAGTCGCAAAGCGACCGCCATCTAGTGGTACTAGAGGACGAAGATCTGGCGGTAGAACCGGAAGAACGTTAAGGATCATCCACTCTGGGTTGTTACCAGATAGAATAAATGCTTCAACGATTTTCAGACGCTTAGTCACTTTTTTACGCTTAGTTTCAGAGTTAGTTGTTTCCAACTCTTCGCGCATTTGTTCAGCTTCAGCAGATAGATCCATAGTAGAAAGCAGATCTTTGATCGCTTCCGCACCCATCTTAGCAGTGAACTCGTCACCCCACTCTTCTAGACGATCCAAATACTCTTCTTCAGTAAGCATTTGAGATTTTTCTAGATCAGTCATACCAGGTTCAGTTACTACGTACATTTCGAAGTAAAGAACACGTTCGATATCACGCAGTGGGATATCCATTAGTAGACCGATACGAGACGGTAGTGATTTAAGGAACCAGATGTGAGCAACTGGTGAAGCTAGCTCGATGTGGCCCATACGGTCACGACGAACTTTAGTTTGTGTAACTTCAACGCCACACTTCTCACAGATAACACCACGGTGCTTCAGGCGCTTGTATTTGCCACAAAGACATTCGTAATCTTTTACTGGACCAAAAATACGCGCACAAAACAAACCATCACGCTCAGGTTTGAACGTACGATAGTTAATAGTCTCAGGTTTCTTAACTTCACCAAAAGACCATGAACGGATCATGTCTGGTGAAGATAGACCGATTTTGATTGCATCAAATTCTTCGGTCTTATGCTGTGCTTTTAGAAAGTTTAATAAGTCTTTCACAATCAGCTCCTGTAAGGAGTTAAAAGGAGCTCACCGATTTCTCAGCGAGCACCTTTCTACCAAATAATCCAATCTTCTTTAAAAAAGAGGAGGGATTACTCTTCGTCTTCTAGCTCGATGTTGATACCTAGCGAGCGAATCTCTTTCAACAATACGTTGAACGATTCTGGCATACCAGGTTCCATGCTGTGATCACCATCTACGATGTTTTTGTACATCTTAGTACGGCCATTCACGTCATCTGATTTCACAGTCAACATCTCTTGTAGAGTGTAAGCGGCACCGTATGCTTCTAGTGCCCATACTTCCATCTCACCGAAACGTTGGCCACCGAACTGAGCTTTACCACCAAGTGGTTGCTGAGTTACTAGGCTGTAAGAACCAGTTGAACGCGCATGCATCTTGTCATCAACAAGGTGGTTCAGTTTCAGCATGTACATGTAACCAACAGTTACAGGACGCTCAAACTCATCACCAGTACGACCATCAAATAAGCGCAGCTGACCAGATTCTGGCAGATCTACAAGTTTCAATAGTTCTTTGATTGATGACTCAGGTGCACCATCGAAGATTGGCGTTGCGATCGGTAGACCACCACGCAAGTTCTTCACTAGTGTGCGAACTTCATCATCAGACAACTCTGCAATGTCGACTTTCTGACGAGTATCGCCAAGATCGTAAACCTCTTGTAAGAAATTGCGGAACTTATGCAGTTCTTGTTGCTCTTTCAACATTTGGTTGATCTTGTCACCAACACCTTTCGCAGCCAGACCCATATGAACTTCAAGGATCTGACCGATGTTCATACGTGACGGTACACCCAGTGGGTTCAATACGATGTCTACAGGCTGACCTTTTTCATCGTATGGCATGTCTTCAACAGGGTTAATCTTAGAGATTACACCTTTGTTACCGTGACGACCGGCCATTTTATCACCAGGCTGGATACGACGTTTAACCGCTAGGTAAACTTTCACGATCTTAAGAACGCCAGGTGCTAGGTCATCACCTTGGGTGATTTTACGACGCTTACTTTCAAACTTCTTATCGAAGTCTGCTTTCAGCTCATCCCACTGCTCAGCTAGTTGCTCTAGTTGATTCTGTAGGTTTTCGTCGTCTAGCGTTTGCTCTAGCCATCTCTTACGATCAATCGTATCTAGCTTAGCTTCAGAGTAACCACCGTTGATCAATACTGCTTTAACACGCGCTAGTAGACCACCTTCAAGAATCTGGAATTCTTCAGTAAGGTCTTTCTTCGCTTCTTTAAGCTGCATTTGTTCAATTTCAAGCGCACGCTTGTCTTTCTCTACGCCATCGCGAGTGAAAACTTGAACATCAATGATCGTACCTGAAACAGAGTTTGGTACACGTAGTGATGTATCTTTAACATCTGATGCTTTTTCGCCGAAGATAGCACGCAGTAGCTTCTCTTCAGGAGTCAGTTGTGTTTCGCCCTTAGGCGTTACTTTACCAACTAGGATGTCGCCACCCTTAACTTCAGCACCAATGTAAACGATACCTGACTCGTCTAGTTTAGACAGAGCAGACTCACCTACGTTTGGAATATCAGCTGTGATCTCTTCAGAACCCAACTTAGTATCACGCGCCACACAAGAAAGCTCTTGGATGTGGATAGTAGTGAAACGGTCTTCCTGAACTACACGCTCAGATACAAGGATTGAATCCTCGAAGTTGTAACCATTCCACGGCATGAACGCGATACGCATGTTTTGGCCAAGCGCTAGCTCACCAAGGTCGGTTGAAGGACCATCAGCAAGAACATCACCACGTGCAACTGGTTCACCAGGTAGCACTGTAGGGCGTTGGTTGATACATGTGTTTTGGTTCGAGCGTGTGTACTTAGTTAGGTTGTAAATGTCGATGCCTGCTTCACCAGGAACCAGCTCATCTTCATTTACTTTAACTACGATGCGGGATGCGTCTACTGACTGCACCATACCGCCACGTTTCGCTACAGCTGTAACACCAGAGTCCACCGCTACGTTACGCTCGATACCAGTACCTACTAGAGGTTTGTCGGCGCGTAGAGTTGGAACTGCCTGACGTTGCATGTTCGCACCCATCAATGCACGGTTCGCATCATCGTGTTCAAGGAATGGAATAAGCGATGCCGCTACCGATACAACCTGGTTGGTTGCAACGTCCATGTAATCCACTTGATCACGTGGGTGTAGACCAGATTCACCTTTTTGACGGGCTGTAACTAGCTCTTCTTCGAAAGTAGATTCTTCCGTTAGAGTCGAGTTAGCCTGTGCAATGATGAACTGACCTTCTTGGATTGCCGAAAGGTAATCCACGTCTTCTGTAACTACACCATCAACAACACGACGATACGGAGTTTCTAGGAAACCGTAGTCGTTACAACGTGCAAACGCTGATAATGAGTTAATCAGACCGATGTTTGGACCTTCAGGCGTTTCGATCGGACATAGTCGACCGTAGTGAGTTACGTGAACATCACGTACTTCAAAGCCTGCGCGTTCACGAGTAAGACCGCCTGGACCCAATGCAGAGATACGACGCTTATGCGTTACTTCTGACAACGGGTTGTTCTGGTCCATAAACTGTGAAAGCTGTGAAGAGCCAAAGAATTCTTTAACCGCGGCAGAGATCGGCTTAGCATTGATAAGATCTTGAGGCATGATTGCATCAAGGTCACCAAGGCTTAGGCGCTCTTTAACTGCACGTTCAACACGTACAAGACCAACACGGAATTGGTTTTCAGCCATTTCACCAACAGAACGGATACGACGGTTACCAAGGTGGTCGATATCATCGACTTCACCGATACCGTTACGGATACCGATCAGCTTCTTCATCACTTCGATGATGTCTGACTCATCAAGAGTGCCTTGCTCTAGAGCATCTTCACGCTCAATTGAGCTGTTGAACTTCATACGGCCTACAGTTGATAGGTCGTAGCGTTCTTCTGAGAAGAATAGGCTATGGAAAAGCGCTTCTGCTGCTTCTTTTGTTGGTGGCTCGCCTGGGCGCATCATGCGGTAGATTTCTACCAATGCAGAGATGCGATCAACGGTGCTGTCGACACGTAAAGTATCAGACATGAATGGACCGTGATCCAGGTCGTTAGTGAACAGAACTTGTAGCTGCTTAACACCTGCTTGTGACAGGTTAGCTAGTGCTTCAAGGCTGATCTCTTGGTTCGCCCCTACGATGATTTCGCCAGTTGCTTCGTTGATGTAATCTTTAGATGCAACTTTCCCAACGATGTACTCTACTGGTACTTCGATGTGCTCAACGCCATCTTTTTCAAGTTGACGGATGTGGCGAGCCGTAACACGACGGCCAGTCTCAACGTAAGTTTTACCGTTTGACTCGATGTCGAAAGACGCAGTTTCACCACGCAAGCGATCAGGTACCAACTCCATAAGAAGAGTTTGGTCTTTCACTTCGAAGTTCACTTTGTCGAAGAAGATATCTAGGATTTCTTCTGTCGTTTTATGCAGTGCACGAAGAATGATCGATGCTGGTAGCTTACGACGACGGTCAATACGTACGTACAAGTTATCCTTAGGATCGAACTCAAAGTCTAACCATGAGCCACGGTAAGGAATAACGCGTGCGTTATATAATACTTTGCCTGAAGAGTGGGTCTTACCCTTATCGCTGTCGAAGAACACGCCTGGGCTTCGGTGCAGCTGGGATACGATAACCCTCTCAGTACCATTGATTACGAAGGTACCATTGTCAGTCATCAATGGGATTTCGCCCATGTAGACTTCTTGTTCTTTAATATCTTTAACGGTACCTGCCGGTGCGTCTTTATCAAATACAACTAGACGTAATTTTACGCGTAGTGGTTTTGAATATGTAACACCGCGGATTTGACATTCTTTAACGTCAAAAACCGGTTCACCAAGACGATAGCTAACGTATTGCAGCTCCGAATTGCCGTTGTAGCTCTGAATTGGAAATACAGAACGAAAAGCCGCTTCTAGACCGTATTGACCTTCAGGATCCTGTTCGATGAACTTGTCGAACGAATCAAGCTGGATCGACAGTAGGTATGGAATGTCCAAAACTTGCGGACGAGTACCAAAATCCTTACGGATGCGCTTTTTCTCGGTATAAGAGTAAACCATGGGGTTCCTCAGCTCGCTGATAAGTGACCCAAACTGTCCGCCCGCTCCTAGTTACTTAAGGGGGGTAAGGGACAGTGACTAAACAACTGTTTACTGTAGTACGAAACAACAAGTTGAGTTGATTCGCTTTTTTGCTTGGATAAAGGTGCTTAAACAGCGGGAAAATTCACCTAGACCCTACAGCGCAAAAAGGCCGGTGGTTAATAAACCACCAGCCACTAGCCTTACGGCTATGAAATTAAGTAATAATTACTTGATTTCAACAGTCGCGCCAGCTTCTTCTAGCTGTGCTTTAAGAGCTTCAGCTTCAGCTTTGTCAACGCCTTCTTTTAGAGGTGCTGGAGCTGAGTCTACAAGACCCTTAGCTTCTTTCAGGCCAAGACCTGTAGCGCCACGTACTGCTTTGATAACAGAAACTTTGTTACCGCCGATCGCAGTAAGAACTACGTCGAATTCAGTTTGCTCTTCAGCAGCGTCGCCGCCAGCTGCGCCGCCTGCAACTACTGCAGCAGCAGCAGATACACCGAATTTTTCTTCCATAGCTTCGATAAGCTCAACAACTTGCATTACAGACATTTCTGCAACTGCGTCTAGGATTTGCTCGTTAGTAATAGACATAACAATTCTCTTTTAAGTCAACAATTAGTATATTTTGCAACCAGATTAAAGCAAGGCTTATGCAGCCACTTCTTCTTTTTGGTCGCGAACAGCAGCGATAGTACGTACCAGCTTGCCAGCTGAAGCTTCTTTCATGCACATCATTAGGCGTGCAATCGCTTCGTCGTAAGTTGGTAGTGTCGCTAGTAATTCAGCATCAGTAACTGCGCCTTCAAATGCAGCAGCTTTGATCTCGAAATCTTTGTTCTCTTTAGCGAAGTCTTTGAAAAGACGCGCTGCAGCACCTGGGTGCTCATTAGAGAACGCAAGTAGACTAGGACCTGTGAAAGTGTCTTGTAGACACTCGTACTGGGTACCTTCTACTGCACGGCGTGCTAGTGTGTTACGAACAACTCTCATGTAAACACCCGCTTCGCGAGCTTGTTTACGTAGAGAAGTCATCGCGCCAACAGTAACGCCACGAGAATCAGCTACAACTGCAGAAAGTGCACCACTGGCTGCTTCGTTGACTTCAGCAACAATTGCTTTTTTGTCTTGAAGATTTAGAGCCATTTGGATTAACCTCTGGTTGTGATTACAGCACTCACAATAAAACATCATGAGCGTTTACAGTGACGATGAAAACTTTACTTTTAAAGGTAAGGTTAATATCACACTGCCTACGTAGGTTTTATTAAGTTGCTACCTTTCTTACGAAAAATAGTAACGCCTACGGTCTTGGAGAGAGATGATGATTGAATTGCTTCAACTATCACCCCAACCACAATTTATTAGGCGGCAAATTATACACTAATTTGTCGCCATTGCAAATTAGCTAGCTTGAGTATTCAGGCTTGCTTGATCCACAGAAACACCAGCACCCATTGTAGTAGAGATACTGATTTTCTTCAGGAAAACACCTTTCGCTGAAGACGGCTTAGCTTTCTTAAGAGCAATAAGAAGAGTTTCTAAGTTCTCTTTTAGTTGCTCAGCTTCAAAAGTAGCTTTACCGATTGTTGTGTGGATGATGCCATTTTTGTCGTTACGGTAACGAACCTGACCAGCTTTAGCATTTTTAACTGCTTCAGCAACGTTAGGAGTTACAGTACCAACTTTAGGGTTTGGCATAAGACCGCGAGGACCTAAGATAGTACCAAGCTGACCAACAACGCGCATTGCATCAGGAGATGCTACAACTACGTCGAAGTTCATTTCGCCTTTCTTAACTTGCTCAGCAAGATCTTCCATACCTACGATATCTGCGCCAGCTGCTTTAGCTGCTTCAGCGTTTGCACCTTGAGTGAACACTGCTACGCGGATTTCGCGGCCAGTACCGTGCGGAAGTACAGTTGCACCACGTACGTTCTGGTCTGATTTACGAGCATCGATGCCTAGGTTAATAGCTACATCAACTGATTCAACGAATTTAGCTGTAGCAAGTTCTTTAAGAAGAGCTACTGCTTCGTTGATTTCGTATTCTTTAGTTACTTCAACTTTGTCGCGGATTACGCGCATACGCTTAGTAAGTTTTGCCATGATCTTATCCCTCTACCACTAGGCCCATTGAACGAGCAGTACCTGCGATAGAACGCTTCATCGCTTCGATGTCTGCGCCAGTCATGTCTGCAGCTTTAGTTTCTGCGATCTCTTGAACTTGAGCGTCAGTAACAGTACCAACTTTCTCAGTGTTCGGACGACCTGAACCAGACTTAACGCCAGCAGCTTTCTTAAGAAGAACAGCAGCAGGTGGAGTCTTAGTTACAAACGTGAAAGAACGGTCGCTGTATACAGAGATAACAACAGGGATCGGTAGACCTTTCTCAACAGATTCTGTTTTTGCGTTAAACGCTTTACAGAATTCCATGATGTTCACACCGTGCTGACCTAGTGCAGGACCAACCGGTGGACTTGGATTCGCCATACCTGCTGCAACTTGCAACTTGATATAAGCTTCAACTTTCTTAGCCATGATATTTCCTAAATCTTGGGTTCAAACGCTAACCTACTGGCAAGCTCCCCGCTTTTGAAAAAAAACTTTTTGCTTCCATAGAAACAAAAAGGCGCGAAATTATAATCATAATTCGCGCCTTTAACAAGCCTAAAAGGCGAGTTTTTAATCAAGTTTTTCAACTTGACCAAATTCAAGCTCAACCGGTGTTGCACGACCGAAGATCGATACAGACACTTTAATGCGGCTCTTAACGTAATCTACTTCTTCAACAGTACCGTTGAAGTCAGCAAATGGACCTTCATTAACACGTACCACTTCACCCGCTTCAAACATCGTTTTAGGACGTGGCGATTCGCTCGCTTTCTCAAGACGATTCAAGATAGCGTCAGCTTCTTTATCAGTGATAGGTGCTGGACGGTCAGAGGTACCACCAATGAAGCCCAGAACACGTGGAACACTGCGCACTAGGTGCCATGATTCATCGTTCATGATCATTTGAACTAGGACGTAACCTGGAAAGAACTTGCGTTCGCTTTTACGGCGTTGGCCAGCGCGCATTTCTACTACTTCTTCAGTAGGAACCAGTACATCACCAAACAGCTCTTCCATAGCATGCATTTTGATGTGCTCGCGAAGAGACTGTGATACACGACCTTCAAAGCCTGAAAAGGCTTGAACCACATACCAGCGTTTCTTAGGTGCTTCACTCATGATCTATAACCCTCACACTCCAGTTACTAGCGATACTAGACGAACCATGATGCCGTCAATACCCCATAGTACTAGAGCCATTACAATACTTACTGCTAAAACGATCAGTGTTGTTTGCATTGTTTCTTGGCGTGTAGGCCAAACAACTTTGCGCACTTCTACTTTTGCTTCACGAGCAAAAGTGATCGCAGCTTTACCTTTTGTCGTAATTGCAGCAACGCCTAAAGCGGCAGCAATTAGAACAACAACAACTGCTGCACGAATAACAACAGATAATTCACCATACAGGTAATTACCCACAACAGCGGCGGCTAGCAGAGCAAAAGCGGCAATCCACTTAAGCGTATCTGCTGCACCTGAGCTATCAGGAGTTTCAGCGTTTGCTTTCATAAAACCAACCTGTGACAAGTCTTTAATATAGACGACAACCACCCCGCTGTTGCAGGGCACATTCCATCGCATCGATTCCCAACGCATTGCCGTGACCCAGATGAGATCTTAGTCACATAATCGTTTACTTTAGACTTCAATTGTAGCAAAAGTAAGCGATCATATTGCTTAGCGCATAAAAAGGGCATCAAATGATGCCCTTTTTGCTAGTCATTCGTCAAATCTTATTCAAAGATTTTAGCAACAACACCAGCACCAACTGTACGGCCACCTTCACGGATTGCGAAGCGTAGACCGTCGTCCATCGCGATTGGAGCGATTAGAGTAACAGTCATTTGTACGTTATCACCAGGCATTACCATTTCTACGCCTTCAGGAAGCGTGATGTCACCAGTTACGTCCGTAGTACGGAAGTAGAACTGTGGACGGTAGCCTTTGAAGAACGGAGTATGACGGCCGCCCTCGTCTTTAGAAAGTACGTATACTTCAGACTCAAACTTAGTGTGTGGGTTGATAGAACCTTTAGCAGCAAGTACTTGGCCACGTTCAACGTCATCACGCTTAGTACCACGTAGAAGTGCACCAACGTTCTCACCAGCACGACCTTCGTCAAGCAGTTTACGGAACATTTCAACACCAGTACAAGTAGTAAGAGTCGTCTCTTTGATACCAACGATTTCTACTTCGTCACCAACGCGTAGGATACCGCGCTCGATAC
>NZ_JAUFQV010000055.1 GCF_030409945.1 Vibrio tapetis subsp. quintayensis | reverse complement strand
TAACTACCGAGGGATTTTGACGGGACTAAATTGGCTTACCTTTTAAAGTAATTAATTAAACTTTAGAAGGGGCTAAGGATGTTCTATATGGATTCTAAATCCCAGTTTACTGTCGATATCATTTGCAAAATTATCGAGGGTAAAATCAGTATCAATAGTGCCACTACCTTGCTCAACAAGTCTCGGCGAACTGTTGAACGTTATCTAAGCCGATATCGGAAAGAAGGTATTCGCTTCATCATTCATGGTAATCAGGGGCGTTCTCCAGTCAATAAAATCCCTGATTCGCTCAAGAAAGAAGTCCAAAGCCTCATACAAACTAAGTACTTCGATTTCAATTTGCAGCATCTCTCTGAAGTCCTCAAAAAGAACGAAGGGATCGCTATTAAGCGTGAAACGTTACGCTCTTGGGCACACGATATCCATCATGTTAAACGTGCTAAGCGACGCAGAACTCGCGTCAGGAAGTATCGGGAGCGTATGGAATTACCTGGATTAATGCTTCAAATGGATGGGAGCCCTCATCGCTGGTTTGGCGATGAGAAATCTTGTTTGATTGCTATGATTGACGACGCTACCAGTGATATTCACGCTCAGTTCTTTCCCTCTGAGACCACCGAAGGCTGTATGAGGGTGATGAGAGCCTATATTGAGAAACGAGGGATATTTAAGACGCTCTACGTCGATAGAGCAGGTATCTTCGGTGGTCCCAAGCGAAGCAACTTCTCCCAGATGCAACGAGCTTGTGAGGAGCTTGGAATTGAAATTATCTTTGCTAACTCACCACAAGGAAAGGGACGTATTGAACGCTCATTCGATACCTTCCAAGATAGGCTTGTACCAGAACTACGACTGCACAACATTACCGATATGGAAGGCGCGAATCGTTATTTACAAGAAGAGTTCATACCCAATTATTGGGATGAAAATGTTCGTGTTCAGCCCAAAAGTTCACGGTCTGCCTTTAAGCGCTTACCACCCGATTTAGACCTCAACAGCATCTGCGTACAGAAAGAGTATCGAACCATACGACGTGATCATACGTTTGGCTTTGGTAACAAAAGGTATATTATCGACTCGCCTATCCGCTATTCCATTGAAAACCAAAAAGTAGAGATTAGATGCCAGTTCGATGGCACATTCTCCGCCTATTTTGGGCACCGTAGGCTAGATATTACCGAGCTGGTTGAGCCTCGTAAATGCAGTGAATACGGTAAAGAGGTTCAGCGGAAAATAGAAGCCTTAGAGCTAGTAGAACAGTTGGGTAGTATATCTAAAGCAGCCCGTATCCTTGGTTGTTCTCGCCAATCCCTTTACACCTATCAGAAAATAATGGCAGAGGAAGGGCCTATGGGGCTGAAGCGGATCAATAAGCCCCTGAACCGCAGTAAGAATCGCATACCAGAGTATGCAGAAGACAAGATTATTGAGCTGACGTTGCAGAACCCACACCTGACTTTGATGCAACTCACGATGGAGCTAAAACAACACGATATCAATGTGAGTATTGGTACGATTAAAAACATCTGGAAGGAAGAAAACCTCAGCACTAGAGAACTTAGGAATAAAAAATCACAATCACTGAATATCGATGTGTAAGGCGAAAAGTATCAATCCTGACTAGAAT
>NZ_JAUFQV010000054.1 GCF_030409945.1 Vibrio tapetis subsp. quintayensis | reverse complement strand
TCGCCAGTCGGTGTCCCTTTTTCCTTGCGCCGTTTTAAGTAAAGCGGTGATCCTGCCATTGTTTGGTTTAGTGACATTAAAATCGTCATCTTTAATGTCTGCGTGATAAAACAAAATGGCTATAAGATGTTGCCCCCACTCATAGTCTTTAATAATTTGGCCATAAACCACCATTCGGCCATCTATTCGCATTTCTATGCGGGTTTCCGTTTTATACAATTCAATATGAATATCAGAACATTCATGTTGAGCGGCGTATTCCAGCATTCGCATGGCAATGCCATACGTTTCACTTTTCGCATCGCTGGCACTTTTTTCGTCAGTCTTTCTTTGTGCGACTTCCTTGAGTAGGGATGAAATAAGAGAAGGTTCATACATCTTAACTTTTCGTTCAGGTAGAACGTCGAAACCAAGGGTTACGTACTCTCTTTGCATAATATCGGTAATGAGTTCGACGGCGGGAGACTCATACGAAGAGGTCATGATTTCCCCTGTATCGGTTAACACCGCCGAATGGTGCTCAAGATAAATACTTTTTAATCCCTCACTGACGAGGACGTTTCGATTGAGAGTCGGGTTCATCAATGACCACCTTTCTTTTTGGCATGTATTTACGGTACGTTTTGCCATATTTATCAATCAATATGACGTGCTCTTTGTTGATTCGATACACTTTGACTTCGTCAATCCATGCCCCTTGCTTAACTGGAATTAACGCCCCTTCAAATTCAAACCAGGCACTGGTCTGATTGGGGTTAAACACCACACTTTTTAGGCTTAAGTGTTCGACTATTCGAGCGGGGTTCTTAACCACTTTCTTAGGCACAACAACCGGCTTTTTCGGGGGTGGGTTGTAAGAATTTAACGTTCGGCTCTCCTTTTTCTCCTTAATTTGCGCCGCAATAAGTTGAGTTCGAATTTCGCTGTAATAACGACTTTCCAAATTATCTAGCGCGGTTTGAGCGGGCTCCGATAGCGAAAGCTTAAAGGGTGTCACCTCTTTTTCTTTTTGTACTGGAGCTTCTGAAATCAAAGGCTCTGACGGTGTGGAAGCCGTCATGGCTAAGTGAGCATCATTGCTTTTCTCTACCTTGATAGGCGGCGCTACGGGAACAATATTTTCCGGTACGTCGAATATCTCTTGCTCATGTGCCGGTGTGGAAGGTGGGGAACTGGGTAAAAATGACCAGACCAAAAAAACAATCATGGCCAACATAGCGACACACATCGCCGCGAGCAGCGGTTTGGGTAACGGCTTTCTTTGTTTCTTAGTGACTTCAATTTGGCTCACTGTAGACTCCTTGAATTTCAATTTCGAGATACAATTCAGTAATATCCTCATCGTTCCAAGACAACGTAAGCTTGCGTGTTGTAATAAATGAAGGGGTTAATATCTGCATGATAAGCGGCAATTTTCCAAGTCGACCTGTGGTTGTGAGCGTTAGACTGACCACTGAAAATCGCCCAACGTCACGTTGACCATCTTCGGTAACCGACACGTTCATTAACTCAAGTGCGTCTCGCATATCCGTGAGATAGGTAGACACATCGTATGCACGCCAATGGTCAGCTTTTGGCACATCCAGCGTTAACAAAGAACGTTCCTCATTTAGCCAATCGTCAATCTCAGGATTGGCCAACAAATATTGACGAATAACTTTGTCTCGCGCGGTCAGATCTAACTTGGCCGTCAGCGCTCCATCCACCAAATTCACCTCGTTTACATTCATGCCATCGGGCATTAAGTGCGTTTCGAGCATAATTTTTGTTGCAAGCTGAAGCGCGGGGCTGGCTAAAGGCTTATTACGAAGCGACTCAATGAGCACTTCCTCTGGTGTGGTTTTCGCTATTTGTGGTTTAGGCGGTGGCTCTTGTTGGCCAAGCCAAAAGCCGCCAAAGCTCAGTGAAGCGACAACTAACGCCAACACGCCTATCCACACTTTGGGTGTGCCGGCTTTCGCTGTGAGTATGTACCCTTGCCAATCGGCCTCGATTAACGGTTTAACCAGGATTTGTTTGTTTTTGTGGAAGGTTAATGGCTCAGAGGCTTCCGAGCTGGCAACCAAGATGTGCTCGCAGTTATACAGCCAGTAACCTAATTCTTCTTCCAGCTCGCCGATGGTGGCCAAGCTTTCCGTTTCGACCTCTCCTTTATCGATAACACAGGCATACCACTTATCATCGAAGGGTTGAAAAAAAATCAGGCGCTCTGTGGGCTCACCTGATTCTTGTAGTCTTGTTTTGAGTGCTTCACCGAGCAGAACCGCTGGATGTTCACTGTAATAACGCCGCTTCCCTTGCGAGTGCACCATAACCCGTTCAAACGGCGCAGAATGGCGTTTTCTTTCCTGCTTAAGAGATTTCTCAGAAGGACAGGTCGCACGATTGGCTAATTGCATCGTTCCTCCTTAATACGCTTTACGGGGGGTGAGTAACACCAAGGTTTCCGTGGTCAGATCTTCACTGCCCGTTCCCCCAAACAACGTTGTCCAAAAGCTTTTGTTTTGCTCCGCCGTTTTAGAGCTTTGTTTCACTGAGGCGATAACATAGGTCTGGCCATAACGAAGCTTATTGGCAAAGGTGATCTCAGATTTCTGTTTATCCAGAAAGCCAAGCTCCAATTGAGCGACTTTTTCAGTACGCTTCTTGGTGATTTTTTGTAATTGACCAGAGAGACGTAACCAAACATGCTCAGACTGCACATTGGCACTGGCCATAAAATCGACCCCTTCCACCTCTTCTTTTCGGGTAACACTTGCACTGACTACGCCTTCACTGCTTTCGGATGAGGTAGAGTACAAATACGGCACAATAGATTGTTGCGTAATACGAGCTGGCTGATTGTTTAACAGTAAGGCCGTAATCGGCGTTTCTGTTGACACACTGCCTTGTTTTTCCAGAACCTTAATCAGCGCCTCTGACCCCGACCATTTTCCGCTGCCCTGAAAAGCGAAACCGTACCCCGCTTGTTGAGAGACAAGGTTTGTACCAGGAACAAAGAACTTTAACGTTTCGCCACCGGATTTATAAACCAGGTTCCAATTGATGCCGCGCTCAGTCCCTAAGTTAGAGCGAAACTCAATGACACGAACATCCAGCACCACTTGTTTCGTGAGTTGCTCTTGATACCGTTCAACAATTTTCTCAACTTCCTGCATTTTGTCAGGGGTTGTCGTGACGGTGATGGCGCTCATATTGGCCGATGTAGACACCGCTTTTTCAGCGTTTTCCTCTCCACCGAGTACGGTGACAATATTGGCGGCAATTTCTGCGATCACTTCAACCGAGCTGTAACTGATGTTTAAGTATTGGCCTTGAGTTTTCGCTTTATCTTCCTTATCACTAGAGCCTCCCCCTTCAGAACCAAGTTGGCCGTTTTGAGTACCGGTTGGCAGATTAATAAAAAAGGTTTTAGTGACGGTTTCGGTCACTTCAAGACGTTGGTTGATAAACTCAATACCAAAACCGGCTTCACGAGACAGTAAGTTGAGTACGTTCTCTCGCGTGTTAGAAAAATTTAAGGTCACTCGTTTATTGGGGTCTGCATTTTCACCAAAATAAATCGGAATTTTGACACCGACCATGACCTCTTCCATCACCACCGACAAAGGCATATCACTTACATTGACCGTCAGTTTTTCTTTTAACCACTGCGTATTACTTGGTGGTTCAACAGGAGAAAAGACTTGCGGGGGTTTCGTGATGCGACTGATTTTTGGAGGGGGAATGTACGTGGTTTTTTCAGTGATGGTTTGGTGAACCTTGTCATTGTGTTTCACCGCTTCATCGTATTGCGGGGAGCTGCACCCCGCGATGGCTACGATAAGTAGCAAGCTAAGTCGTTTTCTCACTTAAATGTCCTCTTGTATAAAGACTTGTCCCGTTGAGTCAAGAATGGCCGCTCTCACTGGGTAGCCTTCGAGCACCACTGAAAGGGCGTACTCCACATCATCCCACGCCGTTAATAAGTAATAATCAGCACTGAATTTGTAGTCGTTTGGAGATAACCAACTGCGTTTTTGATCAACCGTATCGACCCAAATGTATTCGTAGTTCTCAACCACCCGTTGAGTCACCGCTTTGAGTGATTGACCGCCTACGTGGGTAATCCGTGCTTTGCCGTCAAAGTCATACACGCCGACCACTTTTTGTCGATTCTGGTTGGCTTCAACCAGTTTTAAGGGTACGCCTAGCTGCGCACTGAGCTCATCCCATACCTTTTTAAAGCTCCCATCTAAACGTTGCTGTTTTGACGATCGTTTACTCAAGGTCAATTGATGTTGCGTGTTCATGCTCCAGGCAACTTTCCGATAGCCTTCGCGTTTCAACCATCGACGTATCGCACTCTCAAAACTTTCACCTTCTCGAATCAAATACGTTTCAATCGGTTTTGGCACGGGTTTCGCTTTGGGTTTCATCACGTTAGCCGTCCGTTTGGTTTCGCTCATAATGGTGGGTTTTAAAGGGGACAAATCACGCTCGACAATGTTGACGTGTCTTAGCTCGAAATACTCGCCTTGCCCTTTGTATTCTTTCGATGCGCAACCAGACAAGGCCGCGCACGCGATGGCCAGATAGGTAATGTGGGTTTTCACAGGATCACCCCCTTAGAAAACGTGATGAGCTTATGGCCTTTATCAACGATGATGGTGTTCCCTTCACCAATCAGCAGTTGCAAGGCATGAGTTACGGGCATGGTTCGATGCATCTTTGCCGCTGTTGGAATAGGGCTTTCCAGTAATGTTTTTGCACTAGAAGGGGCGGGATATTCCGTGAGTATGTGATACCCAAGGGGCTCCATTAGCCATTGCACCGCTTGCCCTACCGTTTTCAATTCAAGGGGGTAAATGGTTCGCGCAGAAACTTGCAAGGTATCAACATCGGGAATGGGGCTCGCCTGGCTCGCAGGCGCGGCCAGACAAAGCGCGATAAAACAAAGTGATTTGATTTTCACAGGTAATCCTCATAAAGGTTTTTCCAAGGTTTTAAGTAAATTTCATCTTCAATGATGATATTCATGGCTTGGCCAGCTCGAATGATATTGGTTGGCCGCAGTTGTAAGTATTTTTGAGCGTGTGGCGCGACTTGTTCACGAACACCAGAAGATACGTCACCGTAATAGCTGCTCTCTCCCTCTCCTGTGCCTTGGTAACTCGTGTTGCTCGCAACTAAGGCATAGGCGGCAACGCCTAAGAACTGCTCCATCCAGTGGTGATCCACTTGGTCGCTGATACCGGTCATGCCTTCTCTGTCCATCCCCGATGATTTCGAGGTGTCTATCTTGTTGCCATTTGGCAACACGACCCAAGGCACACTCATTCCTATCACGCTGTTAATGCTTTCATTAACGGTGCTCATTCGAAAACTTTTAATAATGACTTCGGAGCCTGTCGGGATCAGCACATACTCTTCACTGGCATCAAGGACATCTTGTGTCACCCAAGCTTTAAATGTGCCCGTTCGATCACTGTTGGCTTTCATTCGAGTCACGGATGGAATGATGGTGCCGATGGGTAATTTTAGTAACCCTTCCGTTGATGCGTTGTAGCTGTTTTCTTGAGTAAACCCGACAATGTTTTCTGGCGGAGCTGAAAAACTTTGTTCGATTTGGGTTACTTTCGTTGGCGTGTCGCTGCCTTCTGAAATATTACCCGATAGGATCCGTTGCTTGAGTGAGGCCAACTCATCAAGCCGCTTGCCAATCATTATTCGTTGCTCATCCGTTGATAAGCGATCTTCGTTGAGTTCTGAGTAATGATGGGTGGGTGTGGTCACGTTGACGTGTTTTTGGTTTTGGGAAGCGGGTACGGTGGTGATGGCTGAGACATTCCAATGGCTTTGGGCGGCTATTCTTGCCCTGCGGAACTCAACCAGTTTAAATGTCTCCTTTTCTTTTTCTATGGGGTCGATAAGTGCGTTTGCTCTTTCTGCGACCGTAGGGGCGGCGTCTTGACTAATAGTATAAGAATCTTTTGCCTCTTCTCGCTGTGTGACCAAGTTGGTCACCGTAGAATCATCAGGAAGCACATTATCGGGTCTATCAATCGTTTCAACTTCTTCTGCTGTAGCATCATTATTGTTAAGTTCTTCGGGTTTGCTGGTCATTTTTTCAATGGCTAAGACCAGACCGAAAATAAAAGTAATGACGACAAAAATGACAGCAGCGTATTTTTTTCCTTTCTCGGAAAAATTAGCGGCTTTCACATCCCTCTCCTTTAGGTATTTGAGCGCGTGGTATTGTCGGTTCGTGTCACTTCAATCACGACGTCATCGATGCGAAGCCGTAAATTGGCGTAAATACCGGTCACTTTATACATGCCGTAAGCATCATCGTATTTGGTTGGTGCAATGGCCGCCTTACCGCCTATTTCTGTTTCAATGCTCAATATCCCTCGACTTGGGTTGGAAAGTCGAACATAGGTAAACTGGCCATCATCGTACACATCAGAAATGATGTTGTTGCCAACAAAGCTATCCTGGCTTGTCCACTCGTAACGGGTATAAATCCGATATCGATATTTTCTCAACGCGTCAATGACGGCACGTTTTTGTTTATCCAAGGACTGGCTTTTTATTGTGGCCAATTGTTTTTCCAAGCTCTGTACTCGACCAGAGTTCATCATCACCGGTGCCGTTTGATTTTTGCTCAATACAAACGTGGAAATCGCTTGTTGTTGCTCTTTGTTCATCGTGCCTCGCCCCGCATTCACTAACACACAAGGCTGATTTTGTTTCGTGGTCGTGCGCGTGGCCATGATGTCATACACCGAGCCATCATCCGTAAAGGCATAAATCATCGTGCTTATGCCTTCTTTTGAGCTTGAGTTGGGCTTAACCATGATTTGGTTAGAGCCCACGACCCCTTCAACATCCCACAAGTGGGGATTAGAAACGGAAGGAGCGCTTATCAAATTAGAAGGCAACTGAATGCGCCCTCCCATGTATTTTGCTGTCTTTACTGAAATGATTTCACCTGGCTTGTGATCAAGTGGCTGACAAACACCGGCATAGGCATTAACCGAAAGACAGCCCATCACCACAAGCAGCGGTGACCAGAACTGTGTTTTCATTAGATTCGTTCCTTAGATAATTTATAGGTAAGGATCTCAAGACCAATCGGATTAAGTCTGAGTTCATCGATGGATTTGTTGGCTAACTCATTTTTCTCTTTAAGCCGCCATTGAACATTAAGCACCAGTTTTTCTGGGTCACGTTCTTTACCATTCACCGTGAGCGTTCGGGTTAGATAGAGGTTACTTCGAATGGCTTCTCGACTGAGTTCGTCGGCCATCTGCCAATCAATTGAATCGTAGTGCTCAATCCCCCGCTCTATGACGATGTCAGCGCTATTTTTACTTTTCTTAATGGCTTCTATCTTTTCAATCGCATTGAAGCCCCGCAAGCTGACAAAATCCGTCGCCAGCTTTTCAGCCATAAAGTTTTGCGCTTCTCCCCAATCAGAACTAATGGTTTCAGGAGTGATCCCGTAACGGGCAATGGCAAAGCGTTGCAACATAGAATCAATGGTCGTTTTGTAAAAAAGCTGGCTGTCATTTGGGCTGTATGACAACACCGACCAACTTCCATTGGGTTCAAGCTTGACGTAAACCACCTCTTTGGTGTGCTGCGCCTGGCCAAAGGCATAAAACAAGAAAAGCAAAAGAATGACGATGACGCCTGATAAAGAAAGAGACATAACAAACCAGCGATTGCGTTCGGCTCTCAAAGGCGGTTTTTCGTCTCGTTTTTCTCGATGAGACTCTTCTATAACAATCGGTTCATCCACACTCCTATCCTCCAAACTTAGCCATAATGACTTTTGCTATTTTCGAACCGGCTTGGCTACTGAGCGCCGATTTGGCCAGGTTATTAATCCCTTTAGCCGCACTCGCACTTGGAGAAGCAACATTACCAATCAAAGCTTTAGAGAGTTCGACACTGGATTTGATCATCAAAAAGGAAATGATCATGGTCACCACCAATTCAATATAATCAGCGGTCGATAAGATGTTGTTACGTTGGCCAAAACTCATGCACTGCGAAATGGTCGTACTCCCTGCGCATTGTAAAATACCGGATGCGGTGAATTGAGCTTTGATGGCCAGAGCAACCAACACCGCGCAAGCTCGCAGTACAATAAGCAACATCAGGCTTCCTATTAAATAACGAAACCATCCATCAAAGGCCGTGCGAGTACCTGGGTGAACTAAGCAAGGGACAAAGAAAATAGCGAGTATCTTTCCCAGTAATAAACACCAGGTCGCCCAAGAGCCCGTAAAATACATCGCAACAACAATAATCATCGTAACGACTTGCCAAACCAAATAGTTAAAGGCATCTCCAGTGGACATGCTCCAAAAACTGACCTCTTCGTTATACATGCCGATAAAGGCGCGATTAACCCACTTAAAAAGAAACATTGGATCACTGTTACCCGTGCCAATTTTCAGCAAAAGCAAGCCCACATTATCAAAGGTCTCTATCAACACATCGATGGCCGTGTTGTAGCCTTTATAAAGGGCAAGAGAGACAAAAACCATCAGCGTAGCGGTGACTATCTTTTCTAGATCAATACCAGAAGTCATAAATCGAACGACTTCCTGAAAATACACCACCACAATAAGAAACATCATCAACCCAAAACTGAGGGTTTGAATATCAGGGTGCTGAGTTGCTTTTTCGACAAATTCATTCGCCGCAAGCACAAATTGTTGTCGAAAAACAGTGTCTACACTCATAACGGCCTCCTTAGCTCATTGGTAGTTGAATGCGTTGTTTTAATGACGATAACGTTTGATGGATATACATCAGGTAATGTTTATCGACATCCCCTCCCTCTATCCAGGTTTGGATCACTTCACAACTGCGATCCAAATCGTGTTTAACGTTCTCAAGCTCCTTTAACTCTTCAAGCTCATTGGGAAGTGATGGATGAAAAGATATTTCGGGTAGGTTATCGGATAGGGGTTTCATTAACGTCAATCTCCCGCTCTCTTGCCGCTTTCATGCGTTTTAAACGCCGCTCTTGTGCTTCCAATACCGCTAGCGCTTGTTGGCTTTGTAGAGGATTAGATTGCGCGTAAGTGGCCAATTTAACGTCAGCCTGTAAATTGTTTTGATCAATCAATACCTGATTTTGTTCAACCAGTAATTGCAGTGTGGCCAACTCACTTTGGTCACCCAAAGCTAACCGTTCATTGTCAAGCTGCGCGGCGTTGCGGCGCAGGTTTTCATTTCGATTTCTAAAATGCTCTAATTGCTCCCCCCGCACATGAACATCAGAGGCATTGCGGTACTGTTGCGCTAACGTATTACTGACTTCTCCCGAGCTTTCTTTTGCTAACGTTTCAAATATTTCTTTTTGAGGAAGATCCCCATATCGCGCACTGGCATAGTCATTAGATTTGGCTGGCGGGTTCACTCCCATTAAGTCGTTCAATGATCGAATGTCTCGTTCGATGCCTAAGTAATCACGGCGATCAATTTTGTTTTTTAGCGACTCGACTTGATTAAGAAAGACCTGATACTCACGAAGCGTTTGTTCATACTGCTCAACCGCAGTGAGTAACTGATTCGTATCCAATCCGGTCTGTTTGAGTAATTGCGAATACTCTTTGAGTTGGGTGCTGTATTGCGTCATCATTTGGGTGATGTTGGCCACATCTATAACCGGAAAACCTCCAGAGTGACCAACGGGTGTTACCAGGTTCAAAGTTAACGCTAGAACAAGCATTCTTTTTCTCACAGCTCTTTCCTTAGTTCCGTTTTGAAACGACGTATGATTTCATCAATGGCAATGTCCACATTCTCTTCTTTGGCGAACACCTCTTTTACAATCGTGGCTTCATGTGGATTGGATGTGGCCACCACATATTGTTCAGGCTCCGCAAACAGATTCACCACCTTGGCGATCCCCTTATCGGGTTGCTTAATAAAAGCTTGCTGCTTGGGTTTAAGGGATTGGATCACGTTAAGCTCTGCATCGGTTAGAAACGGGAAGGCATGTTGGTACTCGCCTTTTTCCATTTCAGCATCAGCCATAAAAATGAAGGTCGTCGCAGCGCTTCGAAGTGTTCCCCATTCTTCCAAATCTGAATAATGTTTTGGCGATTGCGTCCAAAACCCCATTCCTCCGCCACTTTTAAACCAAGTTCTGGCTTTTGCAATCGCCCACTCAGCCGCTCCTTTTTGTGATAGAACGTATTGGCATTCATCGATTTCGAAAAACTTAGGACGGGTACGAAATTGGGCGCTCTCGAATAATCGAACGGCGCGAAAGAATATTTCGGTATTGACGATAGGCGCTAACGTTTCACTGTCTTTCACACCTTGGGTGTTGTAGACAGAGTACGGTTTATCTAAAACACCAATCGCATCCTCATCGTTATCAAACAGGTTGCCATACACGCCCCCTCTTTTGAATTTCGCCAACTTTTCTTTCAAGGTTTTCGGACATTTCGCCAGCATGGCCGAAAAATTACTGAGTTTGCCCGTTTGTCCCATTGTGTCTCTGATGGCTTTTTCCAATTTGGCTTGCTCATCCGCATCTAAAACTTGCAGCTCTTGGGCTTCATTTTCTTGAAGCATCAAACGGATAAGTTTCATCATATGACGAGCAAATTCATCATCATCGCGGCCAGTTGCCATGGAAAAAGGGTTAAACCCCTTCGTACTATTGGTGTCTTTTAAACAGAAAACGCTCGCGTCTTCTTTAAAAAACCGCGCCAGTGATTCACTGCCGTCATCGATATCAAGAGCACAATACATCCCATTCATTTTAGTGAAGTGATTAGCTATACACTGCTTGAGGAAGGTCTTACCGCTTCGCGTCGGACCTACCCCAATCACTAAACATTTATCGCCAATGAACGGGGTGTAATGGAAGGGAACGCCATCATCGCTTTCTAACACAAACAAGGCTTCTTCTGTTTTTCCACCTAAATTGAAGGTAGGAAACCCTTCATTACTGCGGTAGAACAATGAAAGTGCGGCGGCTTGGCTCGCGTTAATCCGGCTGTGCCGGATATTGTGGCCATCGTAACCAAGTAACAGTGTTTTGTAGGCATTCAATAGACCGACACTTTCCCATAACAAATGAAAATCCGAGTTTTCAAGCACCACATTGAGCGCTTTCGTTTGTTGTTTCAGTTTGGGTAAGTTCGTATCAAAAACAACAATGTATGACAGCCACTCCCCGTATTTATCGTCGTCTGCGCTTATCCGCTCCAGCTCACGTAATACGGCACTCAGTTGAGGGTTTGCCTCTATTTTGGCTCGAATCGATTCAGGATCGGCTTCGCCTTTAATCAAGTCCGTGATGCCGAGTTGCGAACGAAATATATCGTTTTCTTCGTCGCTCACCATGGCTTGCTTTTTTTGTTTTGAATAAGGAATAAAGCGCGTGAAATACAGGTAATTGCCTTTTTGCAATACGGGGCAAAGATCGCTCGCCCAGGCGCATTCAGGGGTATGAGTTGTCCCTACCCCTTGAACGGAGGCAATCCGAGCATAAATGGTGCGTTCATGAGTAAGTTTAAGATAGTGAATACCCTCGTCACTGATCACCGGTTCGACTTCAGTACAACTTAACAAACGATCCCAATCGGCTAACGGTGCTGTGCTTGCGGTGTGATTTAAATAGTCAGGCTCCATCGTCGTGAGCATTTTTTGTAAATGAAAGAGCTCTCCTCCTTTCAGCCTTCTGTTGTCCAAAGAGCGAAAAGAAAGCCCTAGCATCATAGAGGCTAAGGCTTCATCAAGGGACTCGCATTGTTCTAGCAATTCTTGCTCATCTAATAGCGTGGCTTGCCGGTGCGATAACGCTCGCCTTAACTTGCCTCGTTTATGTTTATCGACAATGGCTTGCAAACAAAGCGTGATAAGGTCGCCCCCTATTTCACTGTAATTTACTATCGAATGTATTTCGAGAACCCAAACCAAGCTAGATTGAAACAGTTGTCGCTTTTCATTAAGGAACCGGGCTCGACGTTCTGAGACCAATTGTGATCGTGGATTATCTCTTTTTCGAAATTTGATGGGGGCGCAATCGCTGTGCACATAATATTGAGAAAGCGTAACGTCAATGGGAAGTCGTTGAATGACGTTGCGTAAAAGCTGCGTAAGAAGTGTTTTCTCTTTCGGCGTTAGTAACGCCGGCTCCGCGCCAGATAATTCAATTGCACCCAAAACGCCCCCCCGATAAGTCAATGCTGCCGTATCATTGAGGCTGGCATAGGTTGAAATGGTACTATTGAGGGGCTTGTGCATAATTAGAACCCCTGCAACATAGTGATCAGTAACCCAACACCAAATAACATGATTGCGCCGATACAAATACGGAATAACCAAGCGATGGCCGCCCCTGCACTTTTGGGCATAAAGATCCACATCATAATAGCGGCTGATGCAGCAGCAAAAACAACAAACAGTGTCCCTGTTCCACCAAGGAAGTTAACAATTGATTGTAAGAATGCAGTGAATTTTGCAAATAGCCCACTGCCTCCAGAGCCTAAGCTAACCGCTGCACTAGCAGGAGAAAGGAAGGTACAGTAGAGAGCGAGCGCTCCCCCGCCCTTAATTAGTTTATTCATGGTCTTTTTTCCATTGTTTAAAGTGTAGAACGTTGCCTCTTCGCATAACGAACAGACGTTTTTTGATAAACCGAGTTGATGTGTAGCCGGAGTTAGAAAATGCTTCAATCCATAATATCCAGGCATGAGCATCTTCTTTGTGTATCCAACGGAGCGGAGCAAATACCATCACGGAAAATATCCCACCAAGTAACGCTCCCCACATCCACCCGAGCTGGCTTATCAGTAAAAAGAGGCCGAAGCCTGAAAATAGCGCTGCAAGGGCAAACACTTTCACAGGTAAACCCCAAAAAATAAGGACTGTCTCAGACAGCCCTCTTTTTAGTTGCGGATTTTTGTGGTCAATCATTATTTATCCATAAGTAATAAGCTCTCTTAAAAAGCGTATAGATCATAGCCCTGTACACATTAAGACTTTCCAGGGACAAAGCCACCTCTCCCCATCCAAGGTGTGTTTAGAATGATTACAAAGGCATCAATCCGAGCCAGGGGACTTAAGTTGTTAAAGAGCGAAAACTAGCAACTATTAGCGTTCTGTTTTATTGCCTACTGCTGCTATGGACTCATATTGTTGAAGATGGTCTTCCATACGAACTTTCGCTTCACCGCGATAGCTCCTATTAGAAGCCGCTGCTGATTCCTTGAATCTTTTTAAAGCAACACCTTTTAAAACCAAAGCAACAACCATTTCGTCCTCTAACGGATCATTTGCATTCATAAAATGCCCACTTTGTTCTTATCTATATCGTTGTGATATGAATCAATGTGATTCTATCCGTTGCTAACAAAATAGTGTTATTACCCCAATTATGTAATAGGCAAGTCCACGCACATGCTCATCGCAATAGCCCCCATAACCCGATTTAAATAAATAGTTCGAAGGTCACTAGAACTGTTGCAAGCAAGTTTCTTTCTTAGAGCTTTTAAATGAGCATTAACGTTATCGATTGTGCACGTCATGTTCATAGCTATGACCTTAGTGCTATAACCAGTTGAATATTGGTGAATAACCAAGTATTGAAGCTCCGTGAGCTCAGGGAAGAGATGTGTAAAATCATTTTTGTTGTGTTTATCTATAGACATAAAAAAGCCACTGCAATTATTATTATAAAGCCAAAATTAACATATGTGTCAATTTAGCATTATTGCAAAAATTAGCGCAAGTGCTAATTTTCAAAGTGTGACTTTTTGATAGTTGAATCAATATCGGGAGATTGAAAGATTGCGATCTATTACAATCTAAAAAAAAACGCTTTTTTTAGATCGATTGGGTTGAAATTACAGCGTCAAAAGCCTAGAATTATTGGGCGTGTTGATGCTAAGTGCATTACTTAGAGCACTGCTACTACATATTGTAATTCTCTATGTAGTGTATTTGTCAGAACGTAGAATGTGTTAGACTCTCAATCTAACGATATAGCATTCGCAAAAAAGCCAACCTACTCGATGGGGTTGGCTTTTTTGTGTCTGGTCACAATTAGGTAGCTTGATCTTTTAGATCTTTTCCTATAAGTTTATATCAACGTTCGGAGTGAGACCCGAACCCCTACAATCATCGAGACTAAGACTATGAATAACCTAATTTTAGAACACCCCTATCCGATCATCAGAAACTTTAGACAGAATTATTGCCCCATTTTAAGCAATGACTTATCTGTTGAGGTTACTTCTGATGAAAAAAGATGAATTAAGCCTCTTAGAACATCACAATCAGCTTGTTGATGCTATTGCTCGTGACGAATCAATACCTCGTGGAGTTAAAAACTTTCTTGTTGGCCTTGCGACGTTTTTTAACGTCACGAATCAATGTGCATTCCCAAATCGTCGGCAAATAGCCAAGAGAACTGGTTACTGTTCAAACCACATCACAGCGCTTATCAAAGAAAGTAAGAAATTAGGGCTCATTAAATCTACTGCTCAATTTTTTCATATCCAAGGTGAAGATTCACCTCGTCAAGTTGCCAATAAATACGAATTTGTCCTAGACAAATTTGGATTATATTACAACAAAACCAAAGCATTGCTGAACCGAAATTTACGCAAAAAAAATAAGCAGCAACAAAAACCAGAACATACCAATACAAAACCTATTCATGCACCAGTGATAGAGAAACCTCATGCAGAAACTTCTTACGATTACGATTACTTAGAAGAGTATGCTCCCCCTAACTAAATAGAAGTTACATTTTTATCTGCCGTTAACTCGGTAGGATTAATCACATCTGTATAAAAAACAACGTGATAATCATCACGAAATCATCACCCCCTCCCCCCTATTAAGCACAATAATTTCAATTAGTTCCTCAGATAAAGCCAAAAATCTAGCAATTTACTCCCCCCCTAAAGAAATCCATGTATGAATCCCTACTGATTAAGTAGATGTATCCCTAAAGAATCGAAAGTAGGCAAAACAAAAGAAACAATGAACATAAGAATTAATTACATAATAATATCCATACTCAAGGTTTGTGCTGGCTGCTATATGCTTGCATGTAGAGACAGTGCAAACCCGACAAACGAAGTGCGTCAGTTCTCATCCACCAAGGCTGGCTTGATCGATCCTATGTAATATTTAACTTTTCAGTGACAGTGCCATAGTTTAAGTTAACCACTAATTCCGCTTCCTCGGTTTCCGACTAATCTGAAAAAAGACTCAGATTAGCTCCAACACTGCGGCGAGCGTTATAGGCAATAAACACTTAGTTTCATTGATCACTCCTAGTATCATCGACAACTTGATTTAAAAGATTCATAATAGTTACTAACATTAACAAGTTAAGTTCTTTATGAGTTCCTCAACAATCATTGACTATATAGAAAGCAAGTACGGTAAGGATTCTTATGGTAATAGGAAGGCATTTTTAAATGATAACCAACACATTACAGGTTCAGAGTTAAGCCGTTGGATAAAAAAAGGATATAGAGTTGATTTAAGTACAGGGGATATCTACCCCCCATCCAATAAGAAAGTCGTGATTAAGCATCACTAATGTCACAGTATTTATAGCATCAACTGCTTAAATCGACCTTCGAGAACGCTCTTATTCACCGTGAGTATTTCTCCTCGCTTTGTTAACGAAAAACAAAGAAACAAGATCATCATCGATTTCTTGAAGCCCAAAGTGAAACAAACTCGATACAGCACTATCAAAAAAAGCTGAAAACGGTTTGTTTGATGAAGGATAAATGTGGCTCACTCGAAAAGCGATTAGAAAGTGTTTTAAGACAATATTCGGCAATAGAGAACAAAAACGACGTTGATAATGTAACTCTCCCTATTTTAGTGGCACTCGAAATTAGAGCTCTTCTTAGTTGCAAGCACGGAGCTACCCACTCCGTGCTAGCTACGATAGTTAGTGAGCATCCGCAAAGTCTTCATAACCCCATAGCATTAACCATGACTTTACTACTCGCACTTGATAACTGGCAAGTCTTGCCAGTTAGTTGTGTAGTGGGGCGTTAACATCTCACGCCGCATGCCCCATTTCTGCGCTATTCCTTGTGCTCCCAGAAAGTAAGGTGTCAGAACCATAACGTTGGTTCAACGAATCATAAACAGACATGAGTTTTGGGTCGTTGGGCATGGGGTTAAACAGATCCGATTGCTCATGTTTCCCATCGGTTAATTCCAGTAGTCCTACGCCAATCTTGTAGAAGCGAACGTCTTCACAAAATAGCTCTTCTGCGAGTAAAGTGGCGGCTTTGGTGATTTGTGTTACATCTGAAGTTGGGTAGGCAAACCTATGAATCGTCCGACGCGTTATAGCCTTCTCATCGAAGGGGGAGCTATTGGCAAAGCATAACATCACTTTACACAAGCTATTTTGCTGACGCGCCTTTGACGAGGCGATATTGACATGCTTTGCCAAAGCCTGGCGTAATGATTCCAAGTCGGTAATGCGTTGACCTGCGCTTCTCGTAGAATAGATTTGTTTTTTGTCTGCCCTTGATTGATCCCAAGCTTTACATGGTTGGCCATTGAGTTCACGGATAGTGCGTTCGATTTCGACGTTAAACTCTTTACGAGCTAGTATTTTTTTACCAATACCCCAGACGTCACCAGCACTGAGCTTTGACAGTATGTCTCTGCGCTCGTGTTCGTTATCGAGCACACAGACCACGTTATACCCCTGTATTTTCTTGGCGGCATGATTAGCGATTTTTGCTAGTGTAAGAGTTGGGCCAAAGCCAACCAAACGGGTAAGCGACATTCTCGCCACACAGTTCGTCTCAGCTTCATTCCATGCGTTTTCAGCATGGAATGGCAGGGTAACAACGTTTGAATGATAGGAAAGATTCATCGATACTGTAGATATGCTGATCTGGGGCATACGCCCAATTACTTGCATCATTTTAGAGGATAGGTCGGCGTATAACTCATAATTAGATGATAAGGCGATTACACCTTTCTGCTCACAAAGTGCTTTAACTTGAAAGAATGGTTTGAACTTTTCAATGCCCGCTTCTTTGGCATGTCGATTTGCAGCCACCACGCACCCGTCGTTGTTGGAAAGAACAACTACGGGCTTACCTCGCCATCCAGGACGGAAGACTTGGTCTATGGCAACGTATGGATCGGATGACGACACCTTCTAACGAGAAGGAATCACATTCGGTAATCAGGGTTGGTTGATAATTATCGTTTGCTGAAAGCAATAGCTTGCGATGAATATCAATCTGCTTACATATGAATTCACCATTAAGGTTCGCAACAACGACGTCATTCTGTTTTACATCGACGTGTCGATCTACGATAAGCAAATCTTGGTCAAATATACCTAACCCTTGCATGGAATCACCACATGCTCTCCCGATGAAAGTTGCACTGGGGTGCTCGACTAAAAGCTCATCGAGATCGAGAGATAGTTGACTGTACTCGGTAGCTGGCGACTCAAATCCAGTGATGCCAGCATGTGCGCTGTGGCAAGTAGGTGTGAACTGTTTACCCACTATCTCAGCAAATTTAATTTGGCGATTTGAAGGTTTGTTTCTATGTTTCTGATAATCGGAATTTTATGAGGACAAACGTTGTGATGGAATTAGATCAAAGGCGACTTATAGTGGTTAAGAACTTGCTTAATAAGCTCGAGTTTTACACTGATGAGGTGGTCGAAGAGGGTTGTGTATAGATATAAACGGCTGGCACCTTTACCCAGTATTTCAGTTTGATGAAAACATGGAATTACAAAATCGACTAAAGAGACGTCTCGATGACTTAAGAACAGGCCGAGATGACATTGATGTCCTTTACTGGCTATTTGCTGAGAAAACCGTGCTGATGTGCAAAGCTGTTGCGCCTTACCAGGTTGTAGAGAAGGCTTTGGGTAATGGTGATCTAAAAACTTACGATGTGTTAGTTTCGGCAGAAGCTAGCCAGAGTGAATATCTGACCGCTCGTCCTATTGATTTACTTGATAGAGACGAATTCGACGTATTTGTCGACGATTGGAAGCTAGGAGACTATCGAATGATCCCAAGGAAAAAGGCTAAGGGCAATTTTGGTTAGTGAAGCTGAAATAGAAAACAGTACAGCGTTATCTTAAGTCAGTGGGGTAACGGTTGACTCATTTTTGCCCAAAAGCACGTTAGAGTAATCCTTCATAACATTTCTGAACACTCCCATTTGAATTAATAATACTTATGCCGACACATGGCAATTAACTACATATATAATGGCTGCGTAAAGGTTATGGAGGACAGAGGAATTGCTGATTAATGTGAGTTCATAAAATCAAAAGGTTATTACGCCTAGCCCTTTAGATCAGTATCAATTAAGTTAGTCTCTCGCTATCTTTTCAGCTTTGTGAAAAGATTTATCTAAATACATGTTCTCGTCTGAAGCTGTGATAAGCTTCTCAATGCAGAAGTCGTGTTTCTTACCCTTAAAGTAACTATACCCGATGCTAAATGTACAGGAAATTTCTTCGTTGTCCGAGTGAATGCTCAATTGCTTTGATTTAATTTTGTGTATTACAGTTTTAATACAAGATGCATCGTTGAATCTATGTAGCAATACAACAAACTCATCTCCCCCTAAACGAGCAACAATATCCGATGTTCTGACAGTAGAGCGAAGATGCCTCCCCGCACTAATAAGTGCTTCATCCCCTTTTTTGTGTCCAAAATTATCATTAATAAATTTAAAATCGTTGAGGTCAAGTGTTAATAGTGCGACTTCTAAATATTCACTTTCGCCTTTAGCTATACGATCCAGTTCTAACATGAAGTATCTTCTATTAGGTAAACCTGTTAGTGCGTCACTGAAAGATAACTCTCTTACTCGATTGAAGTTCAAAAAAAGTAAAATCCCCAGTATGTAAATCACTATAAACGTAACAACACCTAAAAGATAAAAATAATACTTGAATTCTTTAAACTGGCTGCCGTGATCCTCATTTAGGTAGCTATAAATATACCAAGTGCCATTTGGTACATATATCGGATATGAAAAATCAGGAGCTTTGGTGTCCAATGTTTGTCCAAAAATTACATCAAAGTCACTAACAATAGCTAAAGTCAATCCTTCCAGCTCAAGCACCCCAGATTGTGCTACAAGTCGATCGTAATCTATAACCACACTCAGTCCCCCCCAATACTCGGTGTTGTAGGGAGGGTTAGAAAAAATTGGATATCGGGCAATTAGCCCTGTCCCTCCTTGCACAAGCTCAGTAGGCCCTGACAAGTACATTTTCTTTTCAATTTTTGCTTTAGTTACTGAAGAGTATTGGTTAGGTACTGTCCTAAAGTCTAAGCCTAATGCCGACGTGTTATTTTTTTCTGGGTAGATTCGTCGAATTACATCGTCAGGACTAAGACTTATCGTGATGATGGTTTCAGAATTATTGTGCAATCTAGCAGCAACTGATTTCCAGTTGGATAACGCAAATTCTGGATCTAATGTAATGAACGTGACTAGACTATCAGCCAGATATGCATCTCGATATAAGCTTGACTCTATCTTAAAACGCACTAATTCAACGTCTTGTTTGATAGACTGAGTAAGTTTGTCAGATTGAGTGTCGACAAAAAAATTTGCAGTAGTAACGATAACTAACAAACTTAAGAAAATGTAAACGAAGCTCAAAAGAGAGAACGTTTTCCAGCCGAGGTGTTGAATTGCTCGTAATAAACTCTTCATATTTGAGGCGGTTAATTTAATCATTCTTTGAAATATAGCCTATACTAGCAACTGTGAGTGATCCACTTTCAGGTAACGTTTTTTATGACAATGTAAAATTTGCCTTATGACGCAGATCTCACAGCGGGTAGAATCATATTGATACTTAACAAAGTTACTATAAGCAAGAGCTAATATTTGTTACATTGCTTAAAAATTTATAATTGGAGTGATTCCGTGAATATAAAACTCAAACTAACTTTACTTGCTACCTCTTCACTCGCTCTCGTTGCCTGTATGTTGACCATTATTGCAGCTTGGGAAGCTGAAAGTACCATTGAAGAACGTCTTTACTCATCTGAGATTCCCGCAATTGTTGAATCCGTCTCAGAGAGCATCACCAAAAGTCTAGTTACTTCGATCGTAGCCTCAAAGAGTATTGCTGCCACACCTCATTACATTCGATTACTAGATGGCAGAGATACATTAGCTGTTCATAGTAAAGGGATTATTGAGTACTTAAAAGAAATACAAAACGCATTCGATGCTGAAAGTGTCTATCTTATTTCTGCTAACACTGGTGAATATTACACGCAGTCAGGGCTAGCAAAAACACTTAGTAAAGAAGACGATAAATGGTTTTATAGTTTAGCGGAGTCAAACGAGGAGTATGAGCTATCACTTGATGTTGACGAACGAACCAATACATTGAGGTTGTTCATAAACTATAAAGTGGTATCCAACGATAAGTTTCTTGGCGTTGTTGGCATGAGTTTATCTGCCCAAGAACTTTCTAAACTCATATCAGGATACAAGATTGGTAATAAGGGTTATGTCTATCTGATCGATTCAAAGCAACAGGTGAAGGTACATCCCGATATAAAGCTCGTGAACGTGGAGTTGTCAGAGCTATACCCCGATACAATCAAGACTTCTCGAACATCAGATATCCAGTTTAGCTTTACTGATGTTAATGGCAAAAAAAAGATTGTAGCGACAAACTTTGTTCCAGAGATCAGTTGGTATGTTGTGGCTGAACTTGATCAAAGCGAGGTGTTTGCGCCTGTAAAGTCAATGATATACAAACTTATAGGGTCTACATTTTCAATCGCACTTCTATCTCTTGGATTAACTATTTGGATGATTCATCACTTAATGGCTCCATTAGGAAAGCTAGATGATATGTTAAAACAAATAGCTAATGGTAGTGGTGACCTCACTATACGTCTAGATGACTCTAAAAATGATGAAATAGGTAGTCTGTCTAAAAGCTACAATACATTTATCACTTCGCTATCGAGTATGCTTTTAGCTATTAGACGCTCCTCTAGTGCTGTAGAGACTGGCATACAAGCGATTGATGTAAAAATGTCTGAAATTAGCAACGGGAGTGTTGAGCAACACTCCCAAAGCGACCAGATGGCCACAGCAATTCAAGAAATGGGGCATACAGTAAAAGAGATTGCGACCAACGCTAGTTACGCTGCTGAACGCTCTCAAGAGGGGGAACTTCATGCCACTGAGGGGCTAACTTCTTCGGTAAACACTGTGAAGAAAGTCTCAGAAACTGTCGCGAGCATCGAGCAATCTTCTAGTGTTATCAGCACTCTTGCTACCCAGGCCAACGATATCACTTCGGTTTTGGAGGTGATTAGAAGTATTTCAGAACAGACAAATCTACTAGCCTTAAACGCTGCAATAGAAGCAGCAAGAGCAGGTGAGCAGGGGCGTGGCTTTGCAGTCGTGGCGGATGAAGTCCGAAATTTAGCTAAACGAAGCCATGAATCTACGGTAGAAATAGAATCCATTATTAGTCAACTACAAGAAAGTGCTGAAAATAGTGTAAGTGAAATGAAATCAAGCGTGAAATCAGCCACTTTTTCAAGAGAGTTGGCAGAAGTGTCAGGAAACAAGCTCGAAGACATCTCACTAGGAATTAAAGAAATTAGCGGCATGAATATCCAAATTGCAGCAGCCACAGAGGAGCAATCAACCGTTGTATCAGAGCTTGGAGTTAACGTGACAACGATTGCCTCGATAGCTCAAGACACCGCATCCGCGGTGGAGCGTACAAAAGAAGAATGCAATGATTTGACACAGCAAGCACTTCATTTGAGTGAGCTTGTTTCCAAATTTAAGTTATCTTAACGTGTGTCGGTCAGATTTTAAATAGAAAGTGGATGAATCATGCATAGAAACGTTTTACCAATAAAAAAGCAAAGTGTTTGGCCTGTATTTTTTTTAGTACTTTTATCCTCAACAGCTTTTGTTATATTCTTGGTTTTTAATTCATACAATAGTATGTTAGATAGTGTTGTAAGCATTCAAAAAAGCAGAGTGTTATTACTATCAAATGAAATAAAGAATAAATTAAAAAGTCATGAGAGTTATATAGACATATCGATTCAAGCTCTTGAATATGATGTAGCAAAACGTGCTGATGATTATCTCGAAAAGAAAATATACGATTTAATTAACACTAATGAGACTTTGCTTTCTCTTACGGTCTATAACAAATTTGGAGATATTATTCTATCTAGTGAAACCATAAGTCCACAGCTACCATCTAATATATTAGACCAAGTTTTATCAAGCTCTGAACTTATTTTAGGTCGTAGTTATATCTACCGCAATAAGGGCCTGGTTATGCCACTTTATAAACCTATAAAATTTGATAACGAAACGTTTATTCTATCATTTGTTATATCTGTTGAGAGTGTGTTTGATCCACCTAGCGATATTTACAATATAGAAGGAATAGACTCTTTAATAATATGGAGGGATACTGATAGGTACTTTCAGTTTGTCGGGCCGAATAATATTGATCACCAGATTTACGACACACCTTCTGAAGAGAGTCTGGTAAACAAACAACTTGAGCTCCTTGAAAGACAAACTGGAAAACTAATAGATACTCTCAAGTCAGAAGGTGTACCAATAGTTAATTCAATCAATACTAACTTGAGAGGAACATTTACCACGAGTATTTTTATCCCAGACTATAAAATATGGCTTACCTTAGAGTCTAGTGAGGATCAATTCAATAAAAAATTCATAAACATAACTTCACGATATTTTTATATATACTTATTTTTTATTTTTATTTTGATTTTGATTTTTAATTATATAAAAATTAAAACAAAAGATCATGAGGATAAAACAAAATATCTAATAAATCATGACTATTTAACTGGCCTAAAGAATATTGTGTACTTAAACCATTTGTTGATCGATAAAGTTAGCGGTGGCCATCAAGTTAACATTGCGCTCTTCTATATAGAAAATTTGCCAACAATTAATGGGTTGCTAGGTCAGACGGTAGGTGACCAAGTCATAGTAAAAGTTTCAAAACTATTGTCGAAATATAATAACAGGGAAGGAACCATAGCTTTCAGAGTGGCAGGGAATGAGTTTGCCCTATATAGTGAGCTTACTTCACTGGAAATAATTTCAAATGAGATTATTTTACTATTTTCCAAACCAGTTAGGTGTGAGGATCATTATGTTTCAATAGATATTCGTGTTGGAAAGATTTTCTCTGATAGTAATGATTTCACCCCTGGTGAAATAAAAAGAAATGTTAATTTGGCACTTGATAAGGCTATAGAAAGTAACTTGAAGTCATATACTTATGATCCAAAGCTCTTGGAGGATTTTATTTATAAAAATACACTTAAGGAAGAGCTTAGATACGCGATTAAACGCGAAGAGTTATATGTTTGTTACCAGCCAAAGGTGAACTTCGAAGGAAAAGTATACAGTCTTGAAGCTTTATTGAGATGGGAAAATTCTAAACTTGGTCATATCGCCCCAGATGTATTTATACCTTTGGCCGAGTCTACAGGTCTTATCCATGAATTAGGAGATTTTGTCCTCGATACTGTTGTTAAAGATAGAAAAAAACTCACTAGCATCTATACTTATACCCCAAACGTTGCATTGAATGTGTCCTTGCTTCAAATGAGGGAAAAGTCTTTTATTCTTAATTTGAAAAAAATAATTGAAAATTACCAAGTCGAACGTGGATCACTAACTATAGAGTTAACTGAAAGTATTTTAATGAATAATATTGACCAAATTATTAAAGTAATGGCAGAAATGAGAGAATTGGGTGTCAAAATATCATTGGACGATTTTGGTTCGGGATTCTCTTCATTAAACGCATTGGCACGTTTACCGATTGATGAAGCTAAGTTAGATAGGGTTTTTATTTGTAATATTAGCGATAATGATAGTGAGAACATTCCATTGACGATAAAAAATATTATATCATTGTGTATGGATCTATCTTTAGAGGTCGTTGTCGAAGGTATAGAAGATGAAGACACTGAAACAGTACTTAAAAAACTAGGTGCTCAAAACTTTCAAGGCTATTTTTATAGTAAGCCCGTTAGAATTAGTGATCTTGGATAGATAGCTTAGCGAAAGTAACATCTAAGGAGTTGCTAGCCTTATAGGGCTATGGTGGGTAGCTGCCGAGCGACCGAAATCGATATTATCCGAGTAGATGCTTGATGTCATTGTCAATACTAAGGACGCAAACGGAATAATTCGAGCCGTTCACATGATTTCTTTATCAAGCAATTAGTAAAAAAGTATAGTCAACTATAGGCGAAGGGAGTAGTCTGAAGAAAATTGGTGTACTGCTACTTATTGTGTTAGGGCTAAGTGATCTGCTCCAGCCAGACTGGACACTCCATTTAGCGACATTTTGATTTTCAAAATTAACTGGGCTTAGATACCCAAGAGCACTGTGCCTTCTTGTCCGATTATAATCAACCTCTATGTATTCAAAGATGGTTTGGCGTATCTCGTCTCGCGTCATGATCGACTCATATCGGATCGATTCCACTTTCATTGAATGGAAGAAGCTCTCAACACAAGCATTCTCCCAACAGTTTCCTTTTCTACTCTTACTTTGCTTTAGATTATAAGCGGTTATAATGTCTCGATAATCTTTTGAGCAGTACTTACTACCTCGGTCATTATGAACGATAACCTGCTCTTTTAACCCACGACGGAACAAGGCCATTGATAACGCATCGCAGACCAGAGTTGCCGTCATTCTGGTATCCATCGACCAACCAACTACTTGCCTTGAATATAGGTCATTAATTACCGCCAAATACAGCCAGCCTTCGCCTGTCGCCACATAGGTGATGTCCCCCGCCCACTTTTGATTCGGAGCCTCCGCGTTAAAATCCTGAGCCAGCAGGTTCGGAGCAACTGGCATCTTATGTTTGCTGTCCGTCGTACACTTAAACTTACGTGCCGCTTTCGGCGTTAAATCCTGCCACTTCATACTGGCGGCAATGGTTTTAACATTGCGGCTATCACTTTTCTCAGCCAGCACTTTCTGGGTGCGCCTTGGGCCATCACGACCTTTGCTATTGTCAAAAGCCTCTTTGACCTTCGTATCAAGCTCTTGGCGAGTTGCCTCGCGCTGGTTGGCCTTGCGGCGATGCTTAATCCAGTAATAAACCCCACTTCGTGAAACGCCGAACACCTTAGTCATGTGGATAACACTTAAGCACAGCAGGTGTTCGAGCATAAATTCGTAGCAATCTACTTTAGGTTTGTCGCGAAGTAGGTGGCTGCTTTGTTACTATATCGAGCTCCAGCTTGCTCAGTCAATTGTCTTTTGAATTTGGCAACTTCAGCGGCTAGATCTTTTTCCCGCTGACTGGTGCTGGTGTTCTTCTTAGCTGTCTTACGCCAGCCATAAATTTGGCCACATAGTTAGGGGCAGATATGAGAAAAAGTAGGTCAAATTACAAACTGCGAACTATGGGGAAGAATTGCCGAAACTTGAAATGGGGCAAAAAAGGGTTAATGAGTGCCCTTTCCTAGTTTTTTTACTTTAGCGACCGTTGAACGGCTACACCCAAGTAGATCTTGAACCTGCGACCAACTTTTTCCTTCACTTAGTAGTAAAGAGATATTTTCTCTTAGCTGATGGTCTGGCTTCCTACCCCGATATTTTCCTAGTTTCTTGGCTTTTTCTATCCCTTGAGCTTGACGTTTTCGGCGTGTTTCATAATCATCTCTCGCCATTGCAGCGGCTAAGTCGATCATGAAGTCTGTCAGCACTTTTGAGAGCATTGAGCTTTCATCATTACTATTGAGTACACCATGCGTCATTGGTTGATCGACGACTACAATATGTAAGCCAGCTTCAACTAGATGGTCTTTGAGTCGGTTCCATTGCTCATAAGGTAAACGTGACAACCTGTCCACCTTTTCGATGAGCAATA
>NZ_JAUFQV010000052.1 GCF_030409945.1 Vibrio tapetis subsp. quintayensis | reverse complement strand
TCAATGCCTCGCAGCACTTACACACCCTGCCTATCAACGTTCTAGTCTTGAACAACCCTTTAGGACACTTAAAGTGCCAGGGAAAACTCATCTCAAGGCTCGCTTCGCGCTTAGATGCTTTCAGCGCTTATCGATTCCGAACTTAGCTACCGGGCAATGCCATTGGCATGACAACCCGAACACCAGAGGTTCGTCCACTCCGGTCCTCTCGTACTAGGAGCAGCCCCTTTCAATTTTCCAACGCCCACGGCAGATAGGGACCGAACTGTCTCACGACGTTCTAAACCCAGCTCGCGTACCACTTTAAATGGCGAACAGCCATACCCTTGGGACCGACTTCAGCCCCAGGATGTGATGAGCCGACATCGAGGTGCCAAACACCGCCGTCGATATGAACTCTTGGGCGGTATCAGCCTGTTATCCCCGGAGTACCTTTTATCCGTTGAGCGATGGCCCTTCCATTCAGAACCACCGGATCACTATGACCTGCTTTCGCACCTGCTCGAATTGTCATTCTCGCAGTCAAGCGGGCTTATGCCATTGCACTAACCACACGATGTCCAACCGTGTTTAGCCCACCTTCGTGCTCCTC
>NZ_JAUFQV010000051.1 GCF_030409945.1 Vibrio tapetis subsp. quintayensis | reverse complement strand
ATCAACAAGCAAGGCGAAACACTGGACTTCTATTTCTCCCAAAAACGTAATAAAAACGTGGCTTACCAGTTCCTGAAACGGTGCCTAAGATACTATGATGTAGACACTCAGCCTAAGACCTTGAACACGGACAAGCATTCCTCGTATGCTCATGCTATTTCGCGCCTGAAAAAGGAGGGACGGCTGCGAGCGGATGTCGAGCAACGGCAAGTGAAGTATCTCAATAATGGTATCGAGTCCGATCACGCCCCCATCAAGAAGCTCGTTGTCAGCACAGGCGGTTTTAAAATACGAAAGCGAGCCTGGTCAACCATCGAGGGGTTCGAATCACTTCGAATGTTGAACAAAGGCCAGTTTGATTTCTGGTTACGTCATGATGAGCGTAAAACGCTTATTCGGGAGAGATCCGCCTTCATGAATCGTCTCTTCAATGTTGAGGTGATTTATCAGTAATCGTTAAGCCCATGACTGGGTAGATCTGCATTCTCTGATTAATTGCAACAGCCCCCAAAAAAGAGAGTATTAAACGACAAATAATTTTTGTCGTAAACATTAAAAATATTTTATTGACATGGCTGAAATAGTTCATTACGATGACCATCGGCTTGATTTGAGAATGATTATCACTTACTAAAAGGTGATTGCATGGTTACACTTTTTTTCAAAAGTGTGCTTTGCTTTATTTATACAATATTTTCCATTAAAGGTGCTTGACAAATCACTAAATTATCGGCGCTGGAAATATAATATTTAAAAATAATTATATTTCAGATAACCCATCTATTATGATTGAAAACAAATAAGAACTAATTATGAAAAGTATACTACTGCTATTTATTACTATTTACTTATTTGGATGTGGGGGGTTCCGAAGTGGTAAAAACTGTAATTGAACCTGATGATATTGCATTTATATTCTTTAATATGGATATGTATCAGAATGGTGAGACAAGCCGGACTTGAATTCGGGAGTCACTAGATCAGAAAAGACAGAACTGAATTCTGAGCTTTGGCTGGTTTTTTGCAACAACCCTGTATAATCGTCTGTCGATATCGTATCGGAATTTATATAGGATTCAATTTATAGGTAAACCCAAACTTATTACCTTTATGATTTTTATTTTTATGGTGAAATAGATAATAAATATGAAATACTTTTTTGTTGCACTTACTTCGATCATATTATTTGCGTGTGGTGGCGGGGCAGATAATGGCTCTTCAGGTAATACGAAATCCGTTGTACTTGAGCCAACTCCGCCTACTAAACCGGTTCCCCTACCAGATCCAACTTTTACCTTGGATCTGGTAGGGGAATTTCCGATGAGAGGACAAATAGTCTCTGGCAATCTAATAACACAGCCTAACTATCTAGTCGGATTAGAATGGCAAATTGATCAGCGTGGTGTTAGCCAATGTATAGTATCACCGACAGAGCCTACATGTTCTTATACGATCACCAAACAGGATGAAGGGCATCTTCTACGTCTATGTAGCATTGCTGGAGAACAGAGTAATTGTAGTGAGCAGCAGCAGTTGCCACAGATCCGTTTCACTGGATTGCTCAATTACAAAAGCGAGGTGAGTGCGCATCTAATCGGTTTTTCTGAACAGTCAGAAATAAGCTGGTACTTATTTCATTCGGATGAATTCGATATTGATAACGATGGCCCTAGCAACTACGCACCGGGGGGGAATGAAGGACTTACTTATCAGTTGCAGGAGCCATCTCATACAGCCAGAGATTATGTACATAAGTTCTTATTTTTTTGCGTAAACGATCATGCACGGCGTTGGAAAACAGTCTGTCGTATTGTAGGGGATATGGATTCTATCGATCCGTCAAACAAACGGGTTGAGGTTCTGTTTCCATTATCTGAAAAAGCCAAACAACTACAACTTGTAGGTGGGGAGCTATTTCACCGTGATGATAACACTCGACGTATTGCGCCAGTTTTTGAGATTAAGTATGAATTCCCCACCTATACCTCGTATATCAATCGACCAATAACATCGGCAGAGCTGGACTATTTCCAATTAACATTGGCCCCATTATATTCATCACGATCTTTACAAGAAAAACAGCGCCCCTACCCATCTCTGGTATATGAGTATCAGGATGATGAAGACACAAGAGATGACCCATATGATAGAGTCATCACGACGGCTGATGATTTGTGTGAAAGTATGGATGGCCGACGATTACCTGAAGCCATTCAATTTGAACGCAGTGATTTTACAGATTCAGGTTGGCCAATGAATGGCTATCCTTTTGGTTTATTTTGGACAGCTTCTTCACGTAGCATGGCGTATTTTCCGAACTTGGCGATAGACATTGAAACCGGAAAAAGTTATTCGGAACGTTCTACTCTGCCTTTCTATGTGGCTTGCGGACACTACGGATGATTTAGAATTTCCTAGAAAGGGTTGTGTCGCAAACAAGGGTGATACTGTTATGATCACCCTCAATATTGAATAGACGATTCATTAGGGCGGTTTTCTCCCGAACAAGCGTTTTACGCTCATCATGACGTAACCAAAAATCTAACTGGCCTTTGTGGATTTTGTCGTAAACTGGAGTGGTAGGTTATGCTCTTTATCAACATTCATCATGCCCAATATTATGACCATCAAATTCACAGGCCGTTCGTTACTATCTTTCCTACAAGCTGAGCTACCGTGAAATTGAAGATATATTGGCTTCTTCGTGGCTGATGGACGAAACGTATATAAACGTAAAGGCTAATGAAATATTACTACCGAGCCGTTGATAAATATGGTGATTTAATTGATTTCCTACTGCGCGATAAGCGAGATGAAAAAGCGACTAGAGCCTTTTTACAAAAGGCCATCGGTCAACATGGATTACCTGATAAAGTGGTTATTGACGGCTGCCATTCCAATACATTAGCACTGCATCATATTAATATTGAGCTTTGGCATTACGGACACATGCTAAGTCTAATTGAAATCCGTTCAATCAAGTACCTGAACAATATCGTCGAGCAAAGCCATCGCAGAGTGAAAGGTAAATGAATCAATGTTTAGGATGGAAATCAGACGAAGGGGCAAAGGCCACATTAGTTGGTATAGAACGTGGTCGATGATTAAAAATGTGCAACTCTACAACCTTGAAGGCTTACCTATTTGGGAGTAGTTTTACGCGCTAGCAGCCTAATTGTATCTGAAAATCGGTGCACGTGTAGTTAGACTAAGCTTTGCGACAAAACCCTTTCTTCGCAGATTTATGAAATGGGAAACATGAACATGAATAAAGAACAAAGTATTGCCAACAGAATTATGGCACAAATGAGCAATTCTGAAGTTAATGGGCCGGCTTATAACGTTCTAAACACTTTTGCTGTATCAGCCAACAAATGGGCGACTGGTCATATTGTTCTAACTGGTGAGGGTGGATTGATTTACGACCCTAAGAGCGATGGTTCAAGTATTTTTGATCTATTCAAAGCCGCAGGAAAAATAGAGGTGTCATTTGAGGGCTTGATTGTCCACTTGGCTAATAGCGGCATCAAGTTTAACAGCAAAGAACTAGCAGCCGAGCCAATTAGCAGTTCTCCGTTACAGCAACTTGAGCGAGAGCAATACTTTAAAACCTGTGCTGATTTAGGTCACTCTATTGTCGCTAAACTTTTGGCTGAAACAGAATAACCAGCGTAAGAAACGGGGTTGTTGCAATTAATCAGAGAATGCAGATCTACCCTGTCATGGGGGTAACCATTACTGGTAAACCACCTCAACATTGAAGAGACGAATCATGAAGGCGGATATCTCCCGAACAAGCGTTTTACGCTCATCATGACGTAACCAGAAATCAAACTGGCCTTTGTTCAACATTCGCAGGGATTCGAATCCCTCGATGGTTGACCAGGCTCGCTTTCGGATTTTAAAACCGCCGGTGCCGACAACGAGCTTCTTGATGGGGGCGTGATCGGACTCGATACCATTATTGAGATGCTTCACTTGCCGCTGCTTCTTCAGGTGCGAAATAGGGGACTGTTGCAATTAATCAGAGAATGAATATCTACTAATTGAAACAGTGCATTAATGTTCATATAATTGCGTCTGAGGGATTTCCTCTTAAACATGTAAGGATGATCATTATGGCACTTAAGCCAGGACCGAAACCAATTGCTGATTCAACAGGAAAACTTGATCAGCGTAGACGTGATAACAAAAAAACTCCCGGGAATACGCCTGGATTGAAGCCTAGTAAGTCCTCAAAAAAATAGGATAGGCTTTTTTGACAAAAGCTATCTCTTTGGTAGCTTTTTTAGTCATGCACAATGCCCTTTTCCGCTATTTTTGCTAGTTTTTTTACTTTAGCAACCGTTGAGCGGCTGCACCCAAGTAGATCCTGAACTTGCGACCAACTTTTTCCTTCACTTAGTAGTAACGATATATTTTCTCTGAGCTGATGGTCTGGTTTCCTACCCCGATATTTACCTAATTTCTTGGCTTTTTCTATCCCTTGAGCTTGACGTTTTCGGCGTGTCTCATAATCATCTCTTGCCATGGCTGCGGCTAAGTCGATCATGAAGTCTGTCAGTACTTTTGAGAGCATTGAGCTTTCATCATTACTATTGAGTACACCATGCGTCATTGGTTGATCGATGACTACAATATGTAAGCCAGCTTCAACTAGATGGTCTTTGAGCCGGTTC
>NZ_JAUFQV010000050.1 GCF_030409945.1 Vibrio tapetis subsp. quintayensis | reverse complement strand
TAAAGTTCACGAACGATATAGCGTTTCAAACACCTTTGTATTTCTTTTGTCGAAAGTCCTTCTCCGCTTCTCCTCGCTACATATAATTTTGTTCTAGGATCACTTCTCATTCTTATCAAAGCTACTGTCCATAATGCATTATTAGCCTCTCTTGATCCCCCACGGTTTAGTCGGTGTCGGGATGTCTTTCCTGACGAAGCTTGTAGCGGGCTCACTCCACAAAGTGCTGCAAATGCAGACTCTTTGCCTAATCTCTGTGGGTTATCACCTGCTGTAACCAACAATGTCGCAGCTACACATGGTCCAATACCGAACTGTTCCAGTAATGTTGAAGCACTTTCTTTAGTGAGCTGTCGTAACATCTTGTCTATTGTATGCAGTTCATCGGTCAGGTATTGCCATCGATGAGCTAGCATCTTAAGTACTGAAATGAGTGAGCATGAAAGAGGATCTTCGGGAGTAGATTCAAGCGATAGGCAGGCTTGAATGCATTGAAACGTCGAGGGAACATAGCACATCTGTTTAATACAGTCAGGCGCCGTGACTAATAATGCACGAATCTGATTTATAGTCTGAGTCCTTGATTTTACAGTGCTTCTTCGTACCACCATAAAATAGCGAAGAGCTTCTACTTTACCATCATGCGACTTAGGTGTCGCTGTAGACTCCTTCGCTAATACCGATCTAGCTGCATTTTCCGCATCTATCGTATCTGATTTACCTACCAGTCGCCTTTTCGCTCGATTAGGTCGATTGACTTCATAAACACAGACG
>NZ_JAUFQV010000005.1 GCF_030409945.1 Vibrio tapetis subsp. quintayensis | reverse complement strand
TGTTAAAGAGCTTTTCTTCTAACTTTGAAGCCTTTCGACTTTCTCGTTGAAGAGGCGGTCATTTTAGCGAGTTAACTCGTCGTGTCAAACACTTTTTGAAGTTAATCACAAAACACCGGAAAATCTTTCTCAGCCTGCGAAGCCTTTTATAATAAGCCCTCGCTGTCTGGAGTTGGGCATTATAGGGAGATTCATTTCAGGCGCAACCCCTTTTTGATAGTTTTCTCTAAAAAGAGTTTGTTTGCTGTTTTTTAGACCATAAATGACAAAGGAGAGTATAAATACTCTCCTTTGGGCAACATTTTAATTACAACTAAATAAAAGCGTAAGCATCCGCGTACATATGTTCGCGCTTTGCTTGGCGGTGCTCAACGAATCGCTCTCGAGCTGCACCTGCCATTTCAAAACGGCCTGCTATATAGATGTCGTAATCTTCCAAGCTTTCAAAATCAGCTTCAATTGCTTGCAGCACATTACCAACCTTACCAGTCCAAGAATCATCCGCTTGTTCAACCACAGGAATAAAGTGAATGTTACTATGGCTGTTCGCAATATCTAACAACTCTTGTTTTGCATAAAGTTGACGTTCATCTTTCGCGCCCCAGTAGAGGTAAATATTGTTATCTTTCTTTTGGCTAATACTGTGATCCAATATTGAACGCACATAGCTAAAACCAGTACCACCAGCGACCAATAACATTGGGCGATCGGAATTCTCTACTATCGCGGCGTCGCCGTGAGGCGCATCAATATTGATATCGGTATTATTGGCTAGTGCTTGTTTCATTGCTTCTACTACTTCATGAGCATAAGCATTTTGTTCGGCCGCACCAATATGGAGTTCTAATTCACCCTCATGGCGACAAGGGCTACTTGCAATAGAGAACGGGCGTTTGTCTTTTTCGGCCATTTCAACTAATAAATACTGGCCAGCTTTAAACGCTACCGGGGTTTCTGGGTGCAACAGAATCTCAAAAGTATTGCACGCTAAAGATTCAATCGACTTCACTTTACATTTAATGGTCATGGTCTTCCTCTTACTTACTCATCAAAAGTAAGTACTAAATGGCTGTCGGCAAAGGCCTGACAAGGAAATATCCATCCTCGTCTCTGCTCCTTCTCTGTGAGCATGGGCTCTAGCTTATAGCTAACTTCACCTTCTACTTTGCGGCACATGCACATTGCGCATGCCCCTACTTGGCAACGATGCGGGAAGCTGATGTTATTATTGAGCGCAGCTTCCAGTATCGTTTGTTGTTCTTGTACTTCGAATTCTATATTGCTAGGCAGTAAAGTCACTCGATAAGTCATAAGATATTCAATTCATCCCACATCGCATCAATTTTCGCGACAACAACAGGGTCTTTCTGAATTGGAGTACCCCACTCACGCTGGTTTTCATTTCCCATCTTATTGGTGGCATCCATCCCCATTTGAGAGCCATAGTCAGATTCCAACATAATGGTATCTCGTGACGGATCCATCCTAGTGGTGATGGCCCAAATTACATCGTTCCAATCTTTTGCTACGACATCTTCATCGCAAACAATCACAAACTTCATGTAAGCATGCTGATGTAAACGAGACCATAAGCCTTTCATCACCTTAACACCCTGACCTTCCGTCTCTTTACGGATGGTTACAACGGCTAACTGGCTTGAGCTTTCTGCGGAGGGAATATGAAGATCGACTATTTCAGGAAACTCTGCTTTTAATTGCAAGCAAACTTGTTCTAGAGCGAGCGTGTCCAATTGAGGCACCTTAATACTCGTTTGACTTCCTATTGCCAATTCTGCATCCCATTTGATCGTAGCATCCAGGCCCATTTTTGATCCTAAGCCAACGACTGGAGAAGCAAAATCGAGAGAGTCTATCGGGGTATTATCTATCATCACAGTATCTCGGACAGGCATCATGTGATCGTTCATCGCTTTAGTGACTTCACCCCAGTCCCGAGCATTCACACTTTCATCACACACAATCACAAACTTGGTGTACATGAATTGCCTTAAGAAAGACCAGACGCCCATCATCACTCTCTTCGCATGACCAGGATATTGCTTTTTCATGGTCACAACTGCCATCCGATAGGAACAGCCTTCAGGTGGTAAGTAAAAGTCTTCTATTTCAGGAAACTGTTTTTGTAATATAGGTACGAATACTTCATTGAGTGCGACACCAAGAACTGCAGGTTCATCTGGCGGACGACCTGTATACGTACTGTGATAAATAGGGTCTTTGCGCATGGTGATGTGAGTAATGGTAAAAACATGATGTTTTTCTACTTCATTGTAATAACCAGTATGGTCGCCGTATGGCCCCTCATCAGCAAACTCAGCCGGATCAATATACCCTTCCATTACAATTTCTGCGCTGGCGGGTACTTCTAGTTCATTACTAAGAGATTTAACTACCTCAGTTTTGCTACCACGTAAAAGGCCGGCAAAGGCGTATTCAGATAAGGTATCTGGTACTGGCGTTACTGCACCAAGTATGGTCGCGGGATCGGCACCAAATGCTACGGATACAGGGAAAGGTTTGCCCGGATGCGTTTCTATCCAATCCCTTAAATCGAGCGCACCACCACGATGGGCAAGCCAGCGCATGATGATTTTGTTTTTGCCGATCTTTTGCTGGCGATATATCCCCAAATTTTGGCGCTTTTTATTGGGGCCTTTTGTGACGGTTAACCCCCACGTGAGCAAAGGGGCTACGTCGTCTGCCCAGCAGCTCATAACTGGGATTTTGTCTAAGTCTACATCGTCACCTTGCCAAACTACTTGCTGACAAGCAGCCTTTCTTAAACGCTTAGCAGGCATGTTTAACACTTGACGAAATACAGGCAACTTATCGATAGCATCTTTAAAGCCTTTAGGCGGCTCAGGTTCTTTCAGATAAGCGAGTAATTTCCCCACCTCACGTAGCTCACTCACTTCCGCTCTGCCCATACCGATGGCGACACGCTCTGTCGTACCAAAAAGGTTGGTGAGTACCGGAAAATCGTAACCTATCGGGTTTTCAAACAGCAATGCAGGTCCACCAGCTCGTAGAGTACGATCACTGATTTCAGTCATTTCATAGTGAGGATCAACTGGGTGAGTAATTCGTTTTAGCCGACCAGACTCTTCTAGGTGGCCGATATAATCGCGTAAATCCTTAAAACTCATAGGGCTTCTAATGGCTAATTAATCTGCGCGTAGTATAGCAAAAACTAGTGAAACCGATCAGTTCTCTTTACTTACCGACAATACTTGCAACAAAATATTTGAATTCACACCTCGTTTACTGCTCGCCACTTGCTCTAGCCAAGATCGATGCCCATGATCCACCAACTGCCTAGCAATAGACTGAGTCTGTTCGTCTTCTTCTAGTCTCAATTCATTCACAAGGTATGTTTTTACTTCTATCGGTAGCGGATTTAGTTTTGTCAGTTCGGCGGTGGCTTGCATCTTTAGCGATGGGTTGCTTGTCGCGGCAAGCAGTTGCTCAATCGAGAATTCATCGGCTTCATGACCAAGCCTAGCAATTTCATTTTTACTGTGATTATCAGCTCGCATTCGCCAAAGCAATGCATACATGCCCGGGTCTTTGCTTACCTGTGCCATATGCGAGACAACAGCATTTGATGGAAGCCAGTGGGTGATCGTTTCTTGGGTTAATTGCTGAGTTAATGCATTAAGTGCCCTTGGGGACAAGCCATCCAATTCAGCAATCAATAGCTTTTCTTTCTCGTTAACTTGGTACTCGTTACCCGTTAACCAGTGTTCCAAATTCAATTTTTTTTGCTCTGCTGCAAGAATAAAATCGAGTACACCTTTATCTTTTTCGCGCCGCTTTATTAACCTGCTTGCAATCACACTGCTATAAAAAGCAGGAACCACGATTTCATAACCGTCACCCTGCTCTGTGATCTGATAAGTAGCAATGACGCCGAGCTGAGCTTGAACAAACCGAGCCACAGGTTCAGATAAAATCAGCTCTTGGTCTTCCATATGCTGAAGTAACAGATAACGCACAACCTCTTGTTGCGGAAGTGCCAGACGCTGCAATGAAAATTCCAGACTGCTGATATCATCCGCCAAGACCAGTTGATACATTTCATCAGCACGCTCCAGAATTAAACTGTCTTCAAGCCACTTTGACGCTTGTTGTTCGGTGATCTCTTTCGCGCAACTTGCTATGGGGTTTAGCAATAAGGGAAGAGAGATGAGGCATGCTAACAATCCGTGTCGCATAGTGTATTCCTTAAAATGAAAAGAAACGGCTAAGTACTTGTCGATTCCGTGACAACTTATCTAACCTCTATTCATTATGGTTGTTGAACTTAAGAAAGCCAAACAAAAACGCCACCCGAAGTGGGTGGCGTTTAAAATTTTAAATCAGTATCAACTATTGACGACGCATTGCGTCAAAAAATTCGTTGTTTGTTTTCGTCATTGCCAGTTTATCAATGAGGAATTCCATCGCGTCAGACTCACCCATAGGATGAACAATTTTACGTAGGATCCACATTTTCTGAAGTTCATCAGATTTCGTTAGCAACTCTTCACGACGAGTACCCGAGCGGTTGAAGTCGATAGCAGGGAAAATACGTTTCTCAGCAATCTTACGGTTAAGGTGCAGTTCCATGTTACCTGTACCTTTAAATTCTTCGTAGATGACTTCATCCATTTTAGAACCCGTATCAACTAGCGCCGTTGCGATGATGGTTAAGCTACCACCCTCTTCGACGTTACGAGCAGCACCAAAGAAGCGCTTTGGACGATGAAGTGCGTTTGCATCAACACCACCAGTCAACACTTTACCCGAAGATGGGATAACGGTGTTGTATGCACGAGCAAGACGAGTGATTGAATCAAGAAGAATAACAACATCCTTCTTATGCTCAACTAAGCGCTTTGCTTTCTCAATAACCATTTCTGCAACTTGTACGTGACGAGACGCTGGCTCATCAAACGTAGATGCAATCACTTCGCCTTTAACTAAGCGCTGCATTTCGGTCACTTCTTCTGGACGTTCGTCGATCAGTAGAACCATCAACTCACATTCAGGGTGATTACGCGCAACACTTTGAGCGATATTTTGCAGCAGCATGGTTTTACCCGCTTTTGGCGGAGCAACAATCAGACCACGCTGACCTTTACCAATTGGCGATGCTAAATCTAGAACTCGAGCAGTAATGTCTTCTGTTGAGCCATTACCTACTTCCATAACCATACGCTCGTTCGCGTGAAGTGGTGTTAAGTTTTCAAAAAGGATTTTATTACGAGCGTTATCTGGTTTGTCGTGGTTGACAGTGTTGACTTTTAGAAGGGCAAAATAACGTTCACCGTCTTTAGGTGGACGAATCTTTCCGGCTATTGAGTCACCTGTACGTAAGTTAAAACGACGAATTTGGCTCGGTGATACGTAAATGTCATCAGGACCTGCAAGATATGAACAATCGGCGCTACGTAAGAAACCAAATCCATCTTGAAGAATTTCCAGAACCCCGTCGCCGAATATATCTTCACCACTCTTCGCGTGCGCTTTTAGTGTGGAAAAAATAATGTCTTGTTTTCGTAGACGCGCTAGGTTTTCTAAACCAAGGCTCTCACCTAGTTTCACAAGTTCAGACACAGGTCTGTTCTTAAGTTCAGTTAGGTTCATAGTTGTGGATGCTTTATTAGTCAAAATAGGATCGTTGTGGTTAGTTAGAGGGATTTGGTCACAGGGTCGACCAAGAAATGAACATTTGTCTATATATCGTGCGATAAACTAGCACTAAAAATAAGCCTAGTCTAGATTTTAAAAAAATCAAAACCGTGCAAATAGATTTGGTGCACGGTTTTTTTGATTTTTTAGTGCAGACCTAATTATAGGTTTGCATCCAAAAACTCTTTAAGTTGAGTTTTTGACAGTGCGCCAACTTTCGTCGCAGCAACACTACCATCTTTAAAAAGAAGTAATGTAGGGATACCACGAATACCAAATTTAGGTGGCGTGCCCGCATTTTGGTCAATATTCAGCTTACCGATCGTCAGCTTGCCTTCGTATTCATCAGCGATTTCATCAAGAATCGGCGCTATCATTTTACAAGGACCACACCATTCAGCCCAAAAATCAACTAGCACTGGGCCTGCAGCTTGGATTACATCGTTATCAAAACCATCGTCTGTTAGCTGCAAAATCTTGTCACTCATCTTCCACTCCAAAGTGTATTTTAGGAACTGGTTGGATGATAACCAGTAAATAGATGCCCTATTGGAATGTATTTACTTTCGTATTGCAAGCTTAAGCTGATATTCTATAGTCATGAAAAAGACGCATATCACAGAGCAAAAGTTCGCCGATTTGGAAATACACCCCCAAATCATTGAAGGATTGGACAAAAAAGGGTTTGAATTTTGTACCCCTATCCAAGCCTTGGCGTTGCCGGTACTGCTCACCGGCCAAGACATTGCAGGCCAGGCCCAAACGGGCACTGGTAAAACCTTAGCGTTTCTCACTGCTACTTTTAATCACCTACTGACAACACCGGAACATGAAGGCCGCAAGCATAATCAGCCGCGCGCAATCATTATGGCTCCGACTCGCGAACTCGCGATTCAGATTTATAACGATGCAAAGCCTTTAGTAGAAAGTACTGGCGTTAAAGCCGCGCTTGCTTACGGTGGCGAAAGCTACGACAAGCAACTTGCAGCACTAGAGCAAGGTGTGGATATCCTGATCGGCACAACTGGCCGTATCATTGATTTCTACAAGCAAAAAATCTTCAACTTAAACAACATCCAAGCGGTTGTTCTCGATGAAGCCGATCGTATGTTCGATCTTGGGTTCATTAAAGATATCCGTTTCTTGTTCCGTCGCATGCCTGAACCAAAAGAGCGCTTGAACATGTTGTTCTCAGCAACGCTTTCTTACCGCGTTCAAGAGTTGGCATTCGAACACATGCACAACCCTGAGCATGTTGTAGTAGAGCCAGAGCGTAAAACAGGTCACCGTATTCAAGAAGAGTTGTTCTACCCTTCAAATGAACACAAAATGCCGTTACTTCAAACATTAATTGAAGAAGAGTGGCCAGATCGCGCAATCATCTTTGCTAACACAAAACACAAGTGTGAATCAGTTTGGGGCCACTTGGCAGCTGACGGACATCGTGTTGGTTTGCTAACTGGCGATGTACCACAGAAGAAACGTGAACGCATTCTTGAGCAATTCACTCAAGGTATGGTTGATATCTTAGTAGCAACAGATGTTGCGGCTCGTGGACTACACATTCCTCAAGTAACACACGTATTTAACTTCGACCTACCTGATGACTGTGAAGATTACGTTCACCGTATTGGTCGTACTGGTCGTGCTGGTGAAAGTGGCCACTCAATCAGCTTCGCTTGTGAAGACTACGCAATCAACCTAACGGCGATTGAAGAGTACATCGAGCACGTTGTTCCTGTTTCAGATTACGATGCAACGGCATTACTTGAAGACTTACCTGCGCCACTGCGCATGCGTCCTCGTAATCCTCAAAATCGTCGTACAAACACGGGTGGCAACAAGCAAGGTGGCAACCGCAAACGCCGCCCAAGAGCACCACGTCCACAATAGGGATTGGATTAGTAAATAATGAGTCAGACAGGATCATCGCCTTTGTACGCTGCAATCGACCTTGGGTCGAACAGTTTTCATATGCTCGTTGTGCGTCACATTGATGGCAGCGTTCAAACCATGGCCAAAATTAAACGTAAAGTTCGATTAGCCGCTGGGTTAGATAAGGATAATAAACTTAGTGCTGAAGCCATGCAGCGAGGTTGGGACTGTTTGAGTCTGTTTGCTGAGCGCTTACAAGACATTGAAGCGCAAAATATCCGCATTGTCGGAACGGCTACACTGAGAACCGCAACCAATGTTGACCTTTTTCTGGAGAAAGCCAACCAGATACTAGGACACAAGATTGAAGTGATCGCTGGAGAAGAAGAAGCGGCAACCATCTATAAGGGTGTCGCACATACTTCTGGCGGCTTAGGTCGTCGCCTTGTGGTTGATATTGGTGGAGCAAGTACAGAGCTCATCATTGGAGAGGGTTTTGACGCCAAAGCGCTCACTAGCTTGAAGATGGGTTGTGTTACTTGGCTAGAGCAGCACTTTAAAGATCGACAACTGAGTGCTGCTAATTTTGATCGAGCAATTGAAGCCGCTAAAATCACCGTTGCACCTATTTTAGAGCACTATCGAAATATAGGCTGGGATGTGTGTGTCGGTGCCAGTGGTACAGTACAAGCACTACAAGAAATTATGCTGGCACAGGGTATGGATGAGATCATCACTCATGCCAAGCTCAAGCGCTTACAAAAACAAGCGATGCTCGCCGATCACTTAGAAGAACTTGAGATAGATGGCTTAACACTAGAAAGAGCATTAGTGTTCCCTAGTGGGCTGTCTATCTTAATTGCTATTTTTGAATTACTCGAAATCGATTCCATGACTCTTGCAGGTGGTGCGTTACGTGAGGGCCTCGCTTACGAGATGATCGATGAGATGCGTCAAGATGACATTCGTAGCCGCACTATCCAAAGTGTGCAAACTCGCTACCAATTAGATGTTGAATACGGCCAGTTAGTTGAAAAACTCGCCTTGGCATTATTCGACCAATGCGGCAACGAAAACTGGATAGCGGAACCACAAGCTCAATATTTGTTATCAAGCGCAGCTCAATTGCATGAGATAGGCCTGACGATTGACTACAAGCAAGGTGGTCAACACAGTGCGTACCTATTGCAGCATTTAGATTTACCTGGCTACACTCGAGCCCAAAAACATCTACTTGGCGAATTGACTCGTCGCTATAAAGAGCAACTAAGCTCTTTGCCAGAACAACATGCACTTTCTGGATCTAGCGCGAAACGAGTACTTAGGCTATTACGCCTTGCAGTACTTCTCACCCATAGACGCTCATCAACGTTGCAACCCGTGGTCACATTAAAAGCAGAAGCTGATAATTTATCGTTGTGCGTTGCTAAATCGTGGCTAGAACAAAACCCGCTGACCCGAGCTGAATTAGAAATAGAAGCTCACCGTCAATCGGACATGGGGTGGCCTTTAACCATTAATGCTTGCTAACGAGCATTGTGACCTAAACCATCACCAACCAAATACAAAAAAGCCTCGCATTCATCTGCGAGGCTTTTTTATTGCTAGCTGAATAGCTTCTATCTCATTTACGCTTCTGCGCCTTTTTCTGGCATCCCCTGAGCTTTAAAGTCTGGGTTTACTGACGTGATCTTTTTAATCAAGAAGTTAAGTAACATGCCGTACATCGGTACAAACAAACCTAAGCTGATGATCAATTTGAAACCATAATCGACTAGGGCAATCTCAGTCCAATGTTCCGCCATAAAAGCATCTGGGCTTTGATAAAAGGCAATAGCAAAGAAAGCCAAGGTATCCAGAGCGTTACCAAATAATGTTGAACAAGTCGGAGCAACCCACCACGCTTTCTTTTGGCGTAAACGGTTGAACACATGCACATCAAGAATTTGACCCAATAGATAAGCCATAAAACTGGCCACAGCAATTCGAGCAACGAAAAGGTTAAATTCACCTAAATGGGCAAAACCTTGAAATTGACCTTCAAAAAACAGCACCGACAACATATAAGAAACCGCAAGAGCTGGCAGCATCACTACAAAAATGATTTTTCTTGCCATTTTCGCGCCAAAGATCCTAACGGTTAAGTCAGTTGCTAAGAAGATAAAAGGAAAGGTAAATGCGCCCCAAGTTGTATGGAGACCAAAAATGGTAAATGGGAGCTGAACGAGATAATTGCTAGAAGCAATAATAGTAAGGTGGAACGCCGCTAGCAATGCTAACGCTTTGCGCATTTGCGCAGGGGTAAAGTTACTCATATTGTACCTTTTTGGTTTGTTTTGGGGGCGAGGGAACCCAAATTGAAGCAATATGCTTCTGATTAATGATCGATAAATGCTCAAAGGAGCGGCGGCTGATTATACATTAATCAATTTAACGAGCAACGGCCTCCTAATACGCAAACGTTTAGTCAGCCAATTTTTTTATACTATTTTGTAAACTATTCAAATTAGACTTAAAAGCCACGCTCAAAAAGCTGAGCCAGATAATCCAATTCTTCCCTGCTGCGAGTGACGTCGAGAGCTTCAAGCCACATACACTCACTGTAATGCTCTGCTCGAAGGAATAACTGGCATCCTTCAAAATCAATAAGCCAAGAGTGCACATCGGCGTCAGTCTGCTTTTCTACAACAGAAGCCGAAAGTAGATCGACCAATGTTTCCCCTAACAGTGGAAAGCTATCAAAATCAAATGATGGCGTTTGAAGAATCAACATTCCTTTCTCTGATATGTACTGCTGTAAACCAAAACTAGCCATGATCAGTTAAGTGCTCCTGTATCAAATTAAGGAAATCGTCGGCATATTTATCTAACTTACGCTGCCCTACGCCGTTAACCGCTAACATTTCTCCATTCGTAGTTGGCAAAATGTCAGCCATTTCAATCAATGTGGCATCACTGAATACCACGTATGGAGGTAATCCGTCTTCATCGGCAATCGACTTACGTAATTTGCGTAATTTGGCGAACAGCTTTTTGTCGTAGTGACGACTGATCAGTTTCTCTGCTTTCGCACTCCGAACGGACGTATCTAAACGTGGAACCGCTAACTGCAAAGGCAACTCTCCACGTAAAACCGGTCGAGATTCTGGCGTTAATTGGAGTGTTGAGTTGCGCGTGATGTTTTGAGTCAGCAGCCCTTTATGGATAAGCTGGCGTACAATACTGACCCAGTAGTCATGACTGTGTTCGCGGCCTATACCATAGGTAGTAAGTTGATCGTGTCCGTTTTCACGAATACGGATGTTCTGCATACCTCGTAAAACTTCGACTACGTATCCCATACCAAAGCTTTGCTCAACGCGATAAACGCATGACAGTGCTTTTTGCGCCGCTTCCACTCCATCAAAATGTTTAGGTGGATCCAAGCATATATCGCAGTTTCCGCATGGTTTCTCACTGTACTCTCCAAAGTAATTGAGCAATACCTGACGACGGCAAGTTTGTGCTTCAGCAAAAGCACTCATCGCATTTAATTTATGGGCTTCAACTTGTTTTTGTGGGCCGTCTTCTTTCTCATCTACCGTGCGACGCAACCACGCCATATCGGCAGGGTCATACAGCATTACCGCTTCTGCTGGTAAACCGTCTCTTCCCGCTCTTCCAGTTTCTTGGTAATAGGATTCAATGTTTCTTGGGATATCAAAGTGCAATACAAAACGCACATTAGATTTGTTAATCCCCATACCGAAGGCAACCGTCGCGACCACTATTTGAATATCATCACGTTGAAACGCTTCCTGCACATAAGCACGCTCATCATGATCCATACCAGCATGGTAACCCGCAGCCCGAATATGATTAGCGCATAGCTTTTCTGTTAGCATCTCTACTTTCTTGCGGCTTCCACAATATATGATGCCGCACTGTCCTTGCTGGTCACCCAAAAACCGAATCACTTGTGAAACGGGTTTATGCTTTTCTACCAAGGTGTATTGAATATTAGGGCGGTCAAAGCTGCCCAAGTACTCAAGCGGCTCTTCAAGCTGCAAGCGAGAAATGATGTCTTTTCGAGTTGCATCGTCGGCGGTGGCCGTTAACGCCATCATTGGGGCGTATGGAAAACGTTGCTTCAGTTCTCCGAGAGCGGCATATTCGCGACGAAAATCATGCCCCCACTGAGAAATACAATGCGCTTCATCAATAGCGATCAGTGCTAACTTTATATCTTCAAGTCTATCTAAAAAGTCACGCGTTAATGCTCGTTCTGGTGAAACGTACAACAATTTCAATGTACCCGCATTCATACGGTTATACACTGAGATCACGTCATCCCTATCCATAGTAGAATTAAGGCAATCGGCAGCCACACCATTTGCTTTTAACTGATCAACTTGATCTTTCATTAAGGAAATCAAAGGAGAGATAACGAGCGTTAAGCCTTCTTTAATCAAAGCTGGGATCTGATAGCAAAGAGACTTTCCGCCTCCAGTCGGCATGATCACCACACTATCTAGGTTTGCGTTTGCAGCTTCGATCACCTCTTGTTGACCAACACGAAATTCTTGATAACCAAATACCTCACTCAGTACCTGCTTGGCATCTGGCTGTGGTGTATCGAGTTGTTCGGCTAACAAAGTGTTCGTCATGAGGTTCCTATTCTAACGGTTCGCCAACTGGTGCCAGCAAGGCGTCACATTGTAGTGGGGTTTGATGGTGAATAAAACCGCAAATTATTAGGTCACATGCTTGTAGCCCGATATACTCGCACTTTATGCAATAAACCAAACGACGTGATGTCGTATAAGCGATCTTTAATATGACAGACGAGCAACAACAAGCACAAAAAGGCGTAATTCTAGCAATCTTGGCCTACACCATGTGGGGGATCGCCCCTATTTACTTTAAAGCCCTAGAAGGTGTCAGTGCGTTAGAAATTTTAAGCCATAGGGTTATCTGGTCTTTTGTCTTTTTGTCAGGCTTACTTTTTCTTGGTCGCCGTTGGCGCTCTGTCGCCAAGACAATGGCAGATAAAAAGAAAATGCTGATTCTGATCTGCACTAGCCTTTTAGTTGGTAGCAATTGGCTTATTTTCATCTGGGCGGTCAATGCCAATCACATGTTAGATGCCAGTTTAGGTTATTACATCAACCCACTACTCAATGTTTTGCTTGGGATGATTTTTCTCGGCGAAAGGCTGAGGAAATTACAGTGGTTTGCTGTTGCGCTCGCCGCCACTGGTGTGCTTGTTCAATTATTTGTGTTTGGTTCTGTTCCTGTCGTCGCTATTGCCTTGGCATGCAGCTTTGGTCTCTACGGACTATTGCGTAAAAAAGTTAACTTGGATGCTCAAACTGGACTATTCATTGAAACTCTAGTCCTACTTCCTGTTGCCGCTATATTTCTTGGCTTTATTGCCGATACGCCCACGTCCGATCTATCTGTAAATTCAATGCAGCTGAATTCATTACTATTGGCGGCTGGTGTCATCACAACCGTGCCACTACTTTGCTTTACTGGTGCAGCAACTCGTTTGAAGTTATCTACTTTAGGGTTCTTCCAATACATAGGCCCAAGCCTGATGTTCTTGCTGGCTGTTATTGTATACGGTGAGAACTTCACGGCTGACAAAGCGGTTACTTTTGCGTTTATTTGGGGCGCTCTAGTGGTCTTTAGTTTTGATGGTATTCGTAATAGCCGTAAGAAAAACCGTTAATTCTCTACTGTCATTTTTTACAAGACCTTCCAGAATGGTTATGTTGTAGTCAGCATAACCTTTTTTTAGTCGTGTATTTTTGTGGAAAACGTTCGGTTCTTTCAAAGCCAATACGATGGCATCCAACTCATTGAAGCTCATTACCATGAGTTTGCTTTCCATCGCCATTATCATCTTGATGTGCATATCGGCCTGATAACAAAAGGCAGCCAAGATTTTATCTTCAAGGGAAGTCAGCATCATGCTAATGCTGGTCAATTTGTTATCATGCCTCCTGACGAGTTGCACGACGGGCAAACAAAACTCGACGAAGGTTATGAAACCAAAGTATTTAGCATCGATCCTCAGTGGTTTAACGACTATCTAGATCAACCGTCTATCCAGACTATTCCTGATTTTCAACAACTGATCATTGATGACTCAGAGCTATTTACTCGCTTGAACTTTCTTCATGGTCAATTGATTAGTAGTCAATACAGCCAATTAACTCAAGACTGCCTGCCTTTAGATTGTTTCGAAATGATCGTAGATCGATACGCAAACAGTAAAATAAAACAATCCGTTTCATTAGGCAGCCAATCGATAGAATCTTTACGTGATTACATCATGGCAAATTTAGATCAGCCTATTCGATTAAATGAGCTAGCGTCATTGTGCCAATTAAGCCCTTCACAATTTCAACGCCAGTTTAAAAGTAAGATGGCAATGCCTCCTTACGCTTGGCTGAGCCGCCTTCGAATGGAAGAAGCGCTCAGTTTATTATTACAAGGAAGAAGCAGTACCGATGTGGCTATGTTAGTCGGGTTTTATGACCAAGCTCATTTTGTTAGAGCATTTAAGACTTGTTATGGTATTACCCCTTCCCAAGTCTAATCCCCCCCCCCCTCACCTACCTCCAAAAGTATGAGTGTCATAAATTTACAAGCAAAGCTTAGCGGACCTTGGCACACTGCTGCCTTATTGTTTAATCCTTTGGAAATTACATGAATGAATTCGCCATCTTGGCTACTTTAGCCAGTGTTCACTTTATTGCTCTTATGAGCCCAGGACCTGATGTTGCTTTAGTAGTACAAAATGCTAGTCGTCACGGCCGCTCAACAGGGATTGCCATTGCTGCTGGATTGTCTGTTGGTATTTTATTGCACTCACTGCTAAGCCTAACTGGGGTAAGCTATATTGTTCACCAACATCCAACCCTCTTTGCTGCCCTGCAACTGATTGGCGGCAGTTACTTACTCTATTTAGGTATTGGCGCACTGCGGTCTTTGAGGCAACAGCGAAATAACCCTCTCGAACAACCTCAGAAGTTACTCAAGAACAAACGCCAGGCATTTTTACGAGGTTTCACCACCAACATCCTCAACCCGAAAGCCGTCGTCTTCTTTGTCAGCTTAATGTCGAGTTTAGTTCCTGCTGGCATGTCGTTAACAGGTAAGTTTTTCGCTTTATTGATCTTGTTTTCACTTTCTTTTGCATGGTTTAGCGCATTGGCGTGGTTACTATCTACTGCTCGATTACAAAAGAAAATGATGCAAGCCGCTATTTATATAGATGGCCTATGTGGTGTGGTTTTTTGCCTTATTGGCGGCGGAATACTGGCTTCCGTTTTCACGTCATAAACGCACTCTGAGCCTTTAGATACTGGCTTTGTAAGAGATATCTCACAAAGGTGTAAGCCACAGCGCTTTTCTTTGTAGCGATACACACCTCGACAATTTCAAACCACTGTTTTTAAATAGATAAATATACAATGTGACGTATGCACGGTTCTTTTTTTACTTAAACTGCATTGTGATAAATCCGGATCAGCGTAATATCTTCCTTGTCGACAGGACATCGACATGGATTAGGAAGTTAACGGATTTTTGACTCTTCAGGATGAAGAAAGATTGCTCAGGATGAACAATCTCATGGAAGTGGAAATGAATGGATTCAATCGTTACTAGGATGGTAGCGACAAAGGATTGAAATGGACACCTCTGGATGAGGCATGGAACAAACATCAGGATGATGTAAAGGACACCGCTCACGGACCAAGTGAAGTGAACTAACTAGGATAGTTAGTCGTCAGGAAGACTAGGACACCGCTAGGATAGCGAAGAACGGAATAAGCTAAAGGATTTGGCAACTATCAAGGATTTGATGCATGGAGCATCTTTAGTAGCCGGATTGCTGCGAGTAAGACTATAGCCCCGATACGCAAGTATCGGGGCTTTTCTTATTGTTCAACGTTGATGATTCTCCAGAGAAAATTGGCCGCTCATGTGGCTGACAAGCTCCCTGTTTGTTCCCAGACATGAAAAAGCCCGGTTAATCGAAGGATTAACCGGGCTTTTTTAATCAACTATTAGAACTTAACCACCAACAGCGATACGTTGCATGTCGGTCATGTAACCGCGTAGCTCTTCACCGATGTATTCAACAGGGTGATTTCGAATAACGTCGTTCACTTGAATCAGTTTCGCGTTATCTACGTAGTTAGACGACTCGCCCAAACCTTTACCAATCACGTCAGTATTCACTGATGGCATGAATTTCTCACGCAGTAGTGGTGTTGCTACGTTAGCAAACAGGTAGTTACCGTACTCAGCAGTATCAGAAATTACTACGTTCATCTCGTATAGACGCTTACGTGCAACCGTATTTGCAATCAATGGCAACTCATGCAAAGACTCGTAGTAAGCTGACTCGTCAACAATGCCTGATGCCGTCATTGCTTCAAATGCCAATTCAACACCCGCACGAACCATCGCAACCATTAAGATGCCATTATCAAAGTACTCTTGCTCTGAAATTTCAGCGTCTGTGCTTGGGTAGTTTTCAAATGCTGTTTCACCAGTCTCTTCACGCCAACCTAGCAGGTTCACATCATCATTAGCCCAATCAGCCATCATGGTACTTGAGAACTCACCTTGGATGATGTCGTCCATGTGCTTATTGTAAAGCGGACGCATTAAGTCTTTTAACTCTTCAGAAAGGTCAAACGCTTTCACTTTCGCAGGATTAGATAGACGGTCCATCATGTGAGTGATGCCACCGAACTTCAGTGCTTCAGTGATGGTTTCCCAACCGAACTGGAGAAGTTTACCCGCGTAGCCAGCATCAATGCCGTCAGCAATCATCTTCTCATAACATACGATAGAACCCGCTTGAAGCATGCCACATAGGATAGTTTGCTCACCCATTAGGTCTGATTTAACTTCAGCAACAAAAGAAGACTCAAGACAACCCGCACGGTGACCACCTGTACCTGCCGCCCAAGCTTTTGCGATATCCCAACCTTCACCTTGTGGATCGTTTTCTGGGTGAACCGCAATCAGTGTTGGAACACCAAAGCCACGCTTGTACTCTTCACGAACTTCAGTACCAGGGCACTTAGGTGCAACCATGACAACGGTTAAGTCAGAGCGGATTTGCATGCCTTCTTCAACAACGTTGAAACCATGAGAGTAACCCAGAGCAGCACCTTGCTTCATCAATGGCATTACAGTTTCAACAACGTTAGTGTGTTGTTTGTCGGGCGTTAAGTTAACGACTAGATCCGCTTGTGGGATTAGAGTTTCGTAGCTGCCTACTTCAAAACCATTTTCTTGTGCGTTTTTAAACGATTGACGTTGCTCATCAATTGCTGCTTGGCGAAGTGCATACGATACATCTAAGCCAGAATCACGCATGTTCAAGCCTTGGTTAAGGCCTTGCGCACCACAACCAACGATAACCACTTTCTTACCTTTCAGGTAATCTGCTTCTGTTGCAAATTCTTCACGGTCCATAAAGCGACAACGGCCTAATTGGTCTAGTTGCTCACGTAAATTTAAAGTATTGAAGTAGTTAGCCATTTTTAATTCCTTGAGTATTCTTCCGTTGGTCGGTTGTTTCAAACCGTATAACCACATACTAATTCAGGCGTAAGCTTGCGAAAAGTGATATATTCACAATTAGTAATTGCGTTATTTGCAACACAGTAGACTAACATCATGAATATAAAATCATTACAGCTTTTTACACATTTATGCAGCAGCCGAAATTTCAGTAAAACGGCGTCAGCAATGCACATCAGTCCTTCGGCTCTAAGTCGTCAAATTCAAAAACTTGAACATGAAATAGGGCAAAATCTTCTGGTAAGAGATAATCGAAGTGTTGACCTTACGCCTGCAGGTAAAAAACTGCTGCCCATTGCACTCAATATGATCAGCGACTGGCAACAATTTCAAACCAGTTTATCTGGACGTGAAGAAGAATTATGTGGCGAACTACGACTTTTCTGCTCCGTAACTGCGGCATATAGCCATTTACCCGAATTATTGAGCGATTTTCGTGTTCTCTATCCGAATATAGAACTAAAACTCTCGACCGGAGATCCCGCACAAGCCATAGAGCGAGTCTTACAAGATGAAGCGGATATCGCCATTTCAGCGAAACCGGATCTATTGCCTGCTCGTTTGGCTTTTGAAACCATCAGCGACATCCCGTTAAGTGTTATTGCACCAGCCGGAATTCATACCTTTGCTCTAGAGATGCAGCAAGATCCACCTAATTGGGCCAATATTCCCTTTATTGTCCCTGAAGCCGGAACCGCAAGAGAGAGAGCCAATACTTGGTTCAAAGTGATGAAAATCAAACCCAACATATATGCACAAGTTTCAGGACATGAGGCCATTGTGAGTATGGTAGCCCTTGGATGTGGGGTTGGTATCGCTCCTGATGTGGTGATAAACAATAGCCCAGTAAGAGAAAAAATAATCAGACTTAAAACCAGTTCAATTAAGCCATTTAAGTTGGGTATCTGCTGCCAGCAAGCTCAAATGAATAATCCATTAGTAAAAGCTCTTTGGGAATTAGCCGAAGACAAATTCATCCCATAATGGTTTCAGAGATTAACAATATTTAATCTTTCCATAATCTGCCCTCAATGCAGAGCAAGCCATAGTAGTCATGACAAAACATAACAATACCCATAACTACATTCATGGCTACTCATCCCCCAAAAAAGCCGTGTTGGCTCGCATTAGTCACGCGAGCCATTCTTTTTCCAATTAATTCATGCCTCCACTTCGCTAAAATAGTCCATCACCCAGAGGGATCTACAATGAAAATACTCATCATCGAAGACGATTCAACGACCCGTGAATTTGTCTGTAAAGGCCTACAAGAACATGGCTACACCGTTGACCAAGCCGAAGATGGTAAAAAAGGCCTAATGATGGCACTAAGTAGTGAGTATCAACTGGTCATCTTGGATCGAATGTTGCCTTACCTTAATGGCATGCAAGTGCTCTCTGCAATTAGAGCGACAGAAGCAAAACTGCCAGTCTTAATTTTAAGTGCCATGGACAGCGTGGCCGATAGAGTTGATGGCTTGCAAGCTGGCAGTGACGATTATTTGATCAAGCCATTTGCGTTAGCGGAACTCATTGCTCGTGTAGACATCATAATCAATCGCAATAATTGGCAAACCCCTAGCCAAAACCAACTTCGATACGACTGCTTAGAAATCGATTTACGCGCTCATCGTGTCACATGCCATCAAAAGGAAATCAACTTACAGCCAAAAGAGTTTAAACTTATTCAGTACTTCATAGAGCACAGCGAACAAGTAGTCTCCCGCATGAGATTATTTGAAAACATCTGGAGTTACCATTTCGATCCAAAAACCAATGTTATTGATGTTCATGTCGCCAACCTTAGACGCAAACTCGAAGACGCCGGTTGTCCAAATTTACTCCATACCGTCAGAGGAGCTGGCTATGTCCTTCGCCGATGATTACACACTGACGCGATCTTCAGTTTTTCGTACCTTGGTTGGATTATTTTTGCTGGTAACCACCGCCAATATCATCGTCATCCACCAAGTGTATAAAGATTCCGATGCATTTCACCGTCAACAACTTACTCGTCAGCTAAATGAAGAAATACTTGAGTTCAATTATGTTGCTTCTCAGAGTCGCGAAGAGATAGAAAAACTGTTGCGAACAAAAGAAGCTTCAGAAACACCTTTCTACTACCGTTTAATAGATCATATCGAACCGGTTTTCAATACTCAGTATTACCCTATCAGCGCCTTACCCAGTGACACGACCAACATCACCATAGGTAACAATTTTAAATTGGAGATTGGTGTCGATGCTCAGATCATCGATGCCTATCGTAGCACTCTCATTCCCATTGTGTTTACTGGCATCATTTTACCTATTGCGGTCATGCTGGTCGCCGCATTCTTCTTTACCGTCTTGATACTGAAAAGGCTCGAAAAAGTGAACAAAGCAATGAACCGTGTACTTTGTGGGGAAAGGAACGTCAAGATTGCGGTATCAGAACGTGATGATGAATTTGATATCCTGGCTATTCATTTGAATTTTATGATCGAGCAAATGGCAAAGAATGAAACAACCTTAAAATCGCTGACCACTGGCCTTGCTCACGACATGCGTACGCCGATTGCGCGATTAAAACTACGTTTGGAAGAGGTGTTATCTCAACCGGATCTCAGCACCAAGCAACAGCATCAGTTTTCCGCCTGTCATGATGAACTTGAGCTTATTCTCTCTCTATTCAATAGTATGTTAGAAATAGCAAAGCTCAACAGTGGCCAAGTTAGTATTGAAACAGAAAAAGTCGACTTAGGAAAAATCGCACAAGATGCATTAGAGTTTATTTCCCCAATTGCCGAACAGAAGCAGCAATCCTTAGTATTCATGCAAGATTATCCATGCCAGGTTATTGGTGATCGTTCATTACTGTTTAGAGCGCTGTTTAACTTAATAGAAAATGCAGTGAAATACACACCAAGCCAAGGCAAAATTGAAGTCATCATAGACCACTTTGGGGTTGTTGTTACTGATGATGGTATTGGTATCTCTGATTATGACAAGCTGCATATTTGTCGCCCAATGTATCGAGCAGACAAGAGCCGATCTGAGCAAGGAAATGGTTTAGGCCTTTCCTTGGTCGGCGCTGTTGTAAGTCAACACAATGCTCATTTAATATTTCGGGACAATAACCCCGGCCTCAGAGCTAGGATCTGCTTCAATAGCTAAAATATTTCAGATCACCATCATCGAAGCCAGCATAGAATCAAAAAAGGCCAAAGCAAGATTAGCTTTGGCCTAACTCGTTATTCAAACTATTAGTGATTTGGAACCGGAACCTGAGACAGATCGTTATCTTTAGGTATTTGCTTCATTGCGTGTGCAATTTCTTCCGCTTCAGTACCTATGATGACTTGTAAGTTATTACCTCCCATCTTCACAACCCCCATTGCACCAATGGCTTTAAGCGTCGATTCTTTCGCAATTGATGTATCTTTTAACGTGAGGCGTAAACGAGTAATACATGAATCTATCGACGTTAAGTTCTCATGCCCACCTAATGCTTTTAGATATTGTGCGGCTTTTTCGTTGGTATCCAGTTTAGCTATGTCAGCAACTTCTGCGTCTTCTCGACCCGGAGTCTTCAAGTCAAATTTAAGAATCGCAAATCGGAAAATGAAGTAGTATATCGCTGCAAAGCAAAGACCTTGCACAATCAACATATAAGGTTTCACAGCCAATGGTAAATTGAACGATAAAACAAAATCAATTAAGCCCCCGCTGAAAGTAAATCCGGCAATCCATTGCATGCTAGCAGCGATGTACAATGATAGGGCAGCTAAAAAGGCATGGATCACATAAAGGACTGGGGCGACAAACATAAACGCAAACTCAATGGGTTCCGTTACGCCAGTCAAGATAGCAGTTAACGCCGAAGCACCTAAGATACCTCCAACCTTCTTTTTATTCTCTGGCTTAGCACAATGATACATTGCCAAACATGCCGCTGGTAAACCATAACCCATGACAGGGAAGAAACCACCTTGATAAATACCCGTCACACCTAACTCACCAGTACTAGACCAGAACTTGGAAATGTCATTTATCCCCACGAGATCGAAAATGAATACTTGGTTGAGTGCATGGTGAAGACCAACGGGGATCAGTAGTCGGTTAAAGAAACCATATAAGCCAGCTCCAGCTGCTCCCATTTCGGAAATCGCAATACCGAAATCAACTAAAGCACCATATACCGCAGGCCAAACGTAGACCATAACTAAACTAATAGCGATCGCGGAAAGTGAAGTAACAATCGGAACAAACCTCCGACCGCCAAAGAAGCCCAATACGGCAGGTAATTTGATGGTATGGAATCGGTTATAAAGTGTTGCTGCGACTATACCAATCACAATTCCCGTGAATGCGCTGATAGATGCCTTGGAGGCGATCAACTCTGAGCTAGTCATTTGATCGACTGGCACACCGGTGATCTGTGAAATAACGGCTACATTTCCTACAATCATCTCAATGATCAGCAATCCTAGTAAGCCGGATAATGCAGCAGCGCCGTTATTATCTTTTGCTAATCCATACGCTACACCCACGGCAAACAGCCATGCCTGATTATCCATAATACCTTTACCGCCATACACCAGTATGGTGGCTAAAGCACTGTTTGCTCCCCAGCCAGAGGGATCAATGGCATAACCCAAACCGAGCATTAAGCCGCCCGCAGGCAATACGGCAATTGGCACCATCAGTGCCTTACCTATTTTTTGTAGATATCCTAGTATGTTCACTTTGCGTCCTCGTTCGATATTTAACAATGAAACTAGACTACGTGAATGAGGGTTAAGCCACGATTTTGCTCAGATTAACTTTTATTAATGAAGAGGGTTTTTATGGGATGCGGATAGCATTGTGCGATATACACGTTCTTGAGACGAAAAAAAACCGCTAACGAATTAGCGGTTTTTTTAATGTGGTGGAGAGATAGGGATTTGAACCCTAGAGCCGCTACAAACGACTGCCGGTTTTCAAGACCGGTGCTTTCGACCACTCAGCCATCTCTCCACAAACTGTTACTAAATAAAGTCTTATTGAGTGCTTTATCTAGTTTTGTTTTTAGATGTAAATCTAAAAACGATATTTAAAGCCTGGCGATGTCCTACTCTCACATGGGGAAACCCCACACTACCATCGGCG
>NZ_JAUFQV010000049.1 GCF_030409945.1 Vibrio tapetis subsp. quintayensis | reverse complement strand
TTCGAACATCCCCCATTGGTATTGAGATTCGTTAATTTGGTATCGCCGATGATTCCGCACTTCTCTACCTAGGCGTGGTATTGACAAGACACGACGATGTTTAATGCTGTTGGCTTGGAAGTCAAAATGCCATTTGGCTTGGACTGCAATTAGGCCATTCCACCACATCACGATTTCAGCGAGCAAAGCAATTAGAAGCAGGATATCTAACCTTTTAGTACAGCGAGTTCTATTGTGACGAAGTGCGATCCCATAAGCGGTACTTTTTAAGTCACGGAATGCCTCTTCTATTTGCATACGCTTAGCGTACAGATTAGTCATTTTCACTTCATTTAAGATGTGTCGAGGGACGTTGGTCGCGAGTAACCACGGCTCTTTCGCGCTTCGTTGGTAAAGATGGGTAGCGGAGTGCTTTTGGCTGGTTCTGCTGTGGCGCTGGGCTTTACGGCCTTTCTCTAATCCTTTGTAAACATAGGCTTCACAAGGTATAGGCGCTCTTTTTGCTAATAAGCATTGGCCAAGGTATTTTGGTTTGTGAACAGCATCTGGATAAAAAGTTTTATTTGAGACCCAAGGTTTATCCGGTTGTTTTATTGAGACTTCGCCTCGGACACGACCTAACCAAAACCAACCTTTTTCCTGAACTTGTCGGAACCAGGTATTCCGAAAACCGGCATCAGAAACGATGATTGGGCAGGTTTTATTGGGCAAAATATCCTGCAATTTATCGAGGAATGATTGGTGACTTTTAGGTGAGTTATATTGGCCATATTCAAAAACTTGCTCGAAGATTGTGATGGCTCGGCCATCCAGAGCAACGG
>NZ_JAUFQV010000048.1 GCF_030409945.1 Vibrio tapetis subsp. quintayensis | reverse complement strand
TGTCGGACTCGTTGAACAATTCTCGATAATTGAAAAACTCAGGCAGAGCTATAGCATAAAAACATTGTGCGAAGTGTTCAGTATTCATCGCAGCAGCTATAAATATTGGCGAAAAAGGCCAGCTGTTATCAATGTAGAAAAGGTCAAGCTACACAGCTTGGTAAATGAAAGCCATGCTGCGAGTAATGGCTCTGCCGGTGCTCGAACCATCGCGAGCCTTGTGACAAATCAAGGAATGAATCTGAGTCGTTATCGAGCTACCAAGATAATGAAAGAGCTTGGCCTAGTGAGTTGCCAGTTACCGAAACATAAGTACAGAAAGGCATCACAGGAACACATAGAGATCCCAAATCATCTTAATAGGCAATTTGCTGTTACTGAGCCAAATAAGGTTTGGGTCGGTGACGTTACCTATGTTTGGACAGGTAATCGCTGGATGTATTTAGCCGTTGTTATAGACTTATTTGCACGAAAAACGATTGGTTGGGCAATGTCACTATCACCGAATAGCCGATTAACGGGAAAGGCTCTTTCGATGGCCTATGAGTCTC
>NZ_JAUFQV010000047.1 GCF_030409945.1 Vibrio tapetis subsp. quintayensis | reverse complement strand
CGACTCGACCAGTGAGCTATTACGCTTTCTTTAAATGATGGCTGCTTCTAAGCCAACATCCTGGCTGTCTGAGCCTTCCCACATCGTTTCCCACTTAGTAGTAATTTGGGACCTTAGCTGGCGGTCTGGGTTGTTTCCCTCTCCACGACGGACGTTAGCACCCGCCGTGTGTCTCCCGGATATTACTTATTGGTATTCGGAGTTTGCAAAGGGTTGGTAAGTCGGGATGACCCCCTAGCCTTAACAGTGCTCTACCCCCAATAGTATTCGTCCGAGGCGCTACCTAAATAGCTTTCGGGGAGAACCAGCTATCTCCAGGTTTGATTGGCCTTTCACCCCTAGCCACAAGTCATCCGCTAATTTTTCAACATTAGTCGGTTCGGTCCTCCAATTGATGTTACTCAATCTTCAACCTGCCCATGGCTAGATCACCTGGTTTCGGGTCTAATTCTAGCAACTGAGCGCCCAGTTAAGACTCGGTTTCCCTACGGCTCCCCTAAACG
>NZ_JAUFQV010000046.1 GCF_030409945.1 Vibrio tapetis subsp. quintayensis | reverse complement strand
ATATCTCCTTTATGTGAATCCTCAATTAAGCGGGATAACTCGGCTCTCTCTAATTTTGAACCTGATTGGTTCTCAGTGTAGAAACTTGCTATTCGTACACCTTTTTGGTCTGAAAATTGAATAAGTTCAGATTTCGCACGATTAGCGTCTTGCTCACCAGTTGACGCTCTAAGGTAGGCTCTTATGAACATAATGTTAAGTCTTGGTCTGTTTTGAGTCTGGTTTATAATATTAGTTCGCGTAGGGTTGAAAAGCAACAATATGCGAACTAATATTTGGTTGTTAAATACTGGTACGCATTAAGTATACTCTAAGTAAACTATGATTATTTCCTGTATTACACATGTAATACATTGAATTGTTTTTTTTCTTGTGTATTATGTAATACATAGGTAATACATAAGGGTGTTAAAATGGTGATTGTTAGTATAGCTAATCAAAAAGGCGGTGTTGGTAAAACAACAACTATTGTTAACTTGGCGAGTGAAATCGCACGAAAGCGCAAAGTTTTGGTTATTGACCTTGACCCACAAGGTAATTGTTCAAAAACGTTGATTGGACAAACAGAGTTTGAATTCGGCATTACCGTTGCTGCACTATTCGATAAACCGAAAATGGTATCCATTACAGATCTTATACAATCTGCAAAAGTGGGTGAAAAGATCATTGATAATCTAGATATTGTTCCTGCTGACTTTCAGCTATCTAGAGTGATTGAAACATCATTAACTAAAATCAATAGAGAACGTATTCTTGAAAAGCAGCTAGCGAAGTTAGGTGATAAATATGATTACGTATTTCTCGATACGCCTCCTAACCTTTCACTAACTACTCTGAATGCTATCCAAGCCTCGGATCTTATTATTGTTCCTGTAGATTCTGGTGCTTTCTCTTTAGATGGTATTAGTCCGTTACTTGAGGCAGTAGAAGAAATTAAAGATGATGAAGCTAACTATCTTATTCTTCGTAATGAGGTCGATGTTCGTAATACAGTGATCAATGAATTCATTGACGAAGAGTTAGGAGCTGCGAAAGATAAGGTTTTACCTATAGTTGTCCGACGCTCTGAACATGTTGGCCAAGCGAATGCTGTGTCTTCGCCAGTTCGCTTTTATAAGCCAGGTTCAGTGATCAATAATGATTATAGAAAACTGGCTAAATACATTGTCGATAACGTGTAATACATAGGTAATACATATGAGTAAGTTGCGTAAATTTGGGGCGTCTACGTCTATATCAGCCAAGAAAGAAAGTCAGGGTAAAGGGGTAGGTATTACCACGGTTCGAAAAAAGGTAACGACTTCTTATAAGGTTCCCCCGTTGACATTGCGTATGTCGTTAAGTGACAAGAAAACTATCACTGATTGGGTTGAAGAGCTACAGGCCAAAACAGAAAGAAACGTATCTTCTGCAAAGCTGTTTAGAGCACTATCTTTGTATCGAGATAATATTGATGATAACGATCTTATCAAGTTGATTGAAAAAATGAACTAACATGTAATACTTATGTATTACATGTTTTTGATGATTGTTTTAAGCGTTTTTCCAGTAACACACTATGTACTACATGTGTAATACATAGTGTGTTGACTATTTTTTGAATTTAAATTAGTCTAATGAGTAACCAATCAATGTCTATTTGATTGCGTCCGTGCTTCGCACTAACCAACCTTTCTTTATCGCGGATACCTTCCGCAGGCTTTGCCAGTCCACTGGCATAGGCCAGCAGGATTAGCATTTTTACTAATTACTAATTACTAATCTCTAGAGGTGTCTATGGATATGCAATTTATCTTCGACCAAATACCGTCAAAAAAAGTTACAACTCACTATCACTTTGCCCTTCTAGCGTATTTATCTGTAACAGAGGATACGGTTTGGGTTTGGTGCTCTGTAAATGAAGAGTGGATTGAATCCAGTATTGATGTTTCTACATCTGTAGTGTTTTCATTGTCTAAGTTTTACGAGCTAGGTTTTTCTGTTATTGGCCAGACTAAATGCCCTTGTGGGGCTTTAGGGGACATAACAGTAACAAAAACCGAAGCGTCTTTTGATTGTAATTGCGGTCATTTTGTCGATATGAATATATCCGAAGCAATTCGTTGCTGCGTATAACATAAATCAAATTTTGTCTCAGCGGATTTTATCCGTTGGCTGTGCCAGTTCGTCTGGCAATGGCCAGTCGAATTAGCAGATATTTTACTAATATGAGACGTCCCTATGAACGAACAGCAACTATATACAGAACTTGTAACGGATAAATCTGCACGCCAGACGTTCAGTTTATCGTTTTCACAAAATCACCCTTATATTTTCGGGTACATCTGGAAGTTAGCGGGAAAGGTTATTCCTGAAGTGAAAGGGGTTACTTGGGATTTTGTGGAGCTTAGTAATGGTGGGAAATTTATTTCTCCGTCCATCACTGAAGTAACAATGTTTGGTCAACAAATATCAGGCAAGCTTGCAGGGATTGTGATTGTGTTACATACCTTAAAACGCTTCCAAGCAGTAGCAACCTACAGCAATGAATATGAAAAGGCGCAAGTCTTTGAACAACAACACACAAACTTACTTGAGTATGTAGAGCAAGATCCTGAAAGAGATAAAGCACTTGGTGCTTTGGATTCTCTCCAGGAACTACTTAATCAACACCATTGAGATTCAAATCTACTGCTGGTTTAACTGGCAGTGCCAGGCGAACTAGCAACTCATAAATTGCCTCTTTAGAAGGGTGTATATATGTCCAAAACTAATATTGTTATCGGTGCCGTCGTATCCGCTAAAACTCGCCATCAAAACAATCGCCAGGATGTAACTGTCAATATTAAGCCGACAGATCTTAACGGTGAATATCTTGGGAAGCTTGTTGCTAAAGGTGAGGTACGTACGGAGCTTAATAGGCTAGGTCTTAATAGCGTGTTTTATATACGCAGTTGGATACATCAAGAAACTAACTAATATCATGTAGCGGTACTTCTCCGCAGGCACGCCAGTTCGACTGGCGGTGGCCAGACGAATTAGCAAATTAAAACTTACTAATTCAAGGAGTAGTTCATGACTACCACGAACAAGAAAACAGACTTTTATCAAGTTGTAACGGATCAAATAATTGAGGCGCTAGAGCAGGGGATTAAACCTTGGCAATGTCCTTGGGATGTAACTCAGGCTTCAGGTATTCCGAGTAACTTTTCTACTCAGAACGATTACCAGGGCATGAATGTAATGTTGCTTTGGATGAGTGCACAGATGAATCGTTTCTCATCACCTCAATGGCTCACTTTTAAGCAATCTAAAGCGCTTGGAGGTAAAGTCAGAAAAGGTGAAAAGGGGACGCACATCTTTTTCTACAAGGTAGTTGAGAAAAAGAACAGTGCACCTGGCCAGGAAGAAAAAGAAACCTACTCTTGCTTGAAGACCTATGTGGTGTTCAACCTTGATCAGATTGAAGGCGTTGAACAAGCAGATACACCGGTTGTAAATGTTCGTGACGACGTAACTTTGATTGATGAAGTAGAAACGTTCTTGGTTAGTACCGGCGCTTCAATTAGCTATAGTGGACAAAAGGCTTTCTTTCGTCCGTCAACAGATGAAATTGTCATTCCAGAACGCTCACGCTTCTCTGAAAATGCGGATCTATACGCTACGATTATGCACGAGTTAACTCATTGGACGGGACATAAGTCGCGCCTAGATCGAGATAACAAAGGTAGTTTTGGTAGTAAAGATTATGCGTTTGAAGAGTTGATTGCAGAGATTGGAGCGGCATTTCTAATGGCTGATTTTGGTATAGTTGGTAATGTTCAACACGAATCGTATATAGCCAGTTGGCTTGAAGTTTTAAAAAATGACAAACGTTATGTTTTTAAAGCTGCAACTCAAGCTAGTAAGGCTCATCAACTTTTGAAGGAGTTCGTTAACCTTGAGGTTTCGAAAGCTGCTTAACTAAATTGCCCGATAGTTTCTATCGGGCTTTTTTGTTTACCCTTATCGTAGTGTTGTATTCCCCAAAGCTAATATTAGTGTGTCATTCACTTAATGCTTGGCAACAGTAATATTTTTACATTGGATTTATCGAACGCTGCTTGTTGGGTTTTGGTTTGGCAGGAAAGGGGGGGAGGTTCTTATCAAGTTGCATTTGATGCTAACCGCGCCGATTAAGAGGGGTGAATACAGGTTAGTTTAGTCGGACGGTTTGGTGCCTCGTTCGCGCTCCGCACTCTCTTTTCCCTGAGAGGCAATCACTTGACTGTGTTGAGCGAATAACACACACTACACCTAACTGTGAGTGATATTCGCACATTGAGGAAGATATGACACAACCGACAGAAAAAGAAGCCTTTTCAGCATATTGTCGTGACAGCGTAGGTCTTGACGCGAAAGAAGTTGCAGATATGGCTAATGTTCCCCGTAGAACTTTTTATGATTGGTGGCGAACAAGGCGCACAGCCGTAGAGCTAATTATTGAGGGTATCAAACACCGACAAGAACAAAAAAGTGTGCAGTAATCGCACATTTAACCTTTGATTTGTGAGCGATATTCGCGCATAATAAGCCATAGACTAATCAATGAGGGTTAAGAAATGACCGCAATTCCACTAGATACACATAAGGCAATCAAACGCTTACAAAAAGTAGGTATGGATGAAAAGCAAGCCGAAGAAATGGTAAACCTTTTCGGTGAAATGTACGGCAACGAAGCTGCAACTAAAAGTGACCTTGAAGTGCTTCACAAGGACTTAAAAGCTGACCTAAGCGAAATTAAAACAGATCTGTCATGGATTAAGAAATTCATGTTTGGTGTTGGCTTGGCGGTACTCATCGCAGCCCTTAAATACATCTTCTTAGGCTAACCATAGTCGCCCACAGGGCGGCGTTGTCGATTCTATAGAGTTTGATTAGACAAGAATCAAAAGGGAAGATTAGTTAGAGATTTACTTGTCTGGATTGATCAATCATCGAATAGTTTTAAACAATCGGCATAAGTGAAATTAGCTTTCTGAACTAACCGCCTAATTGGTGGTTTTTTTAGGCCTACAAGGGAAACGATATTTTTGGGAAACACTTGTTACCCGTTTCCCGATGGGTTATGATTTATACAGTTAAGTTTGTTTATTTGGAGTGTTAAACAATGGCGGAACAATCAGGCGTGACCTTTGAGCAAGTATCAAAAGCAGCCACAGCAATGCTAACTCAAGGTACTAAACCTTCTGTTCGTAATGTTATGCAGGTGACAGGTGGCAAAACAGAAACCGTCTCCAAGCTTTTACGTGACTTTAATGACAAGCGTAATGCAGAAGTTATTAAAATGGCTGATGAGCTAGGCAGCAGTAAGATTGCTGAATTACTAGCTGATGAAATGCAAAGTGTTGTTGAGCGAAAAACCGCGAGCCTTCAGCAAATGATTTCCGATCAAAAATCTCAGTTAGATGAGGCTATAGAGTTATTGGAAGAAAAAGAAAAAGACAGTCAGCACCGTATTGAAATGGCAGAGGCCAAAGCGACTCAACAAATCAATGAAGCCAATGAAAAGGCAGATCAGGCGTTAGAGCGTGTAGCTAATTCAGAACAAAAAGCAAACGAAGCTACAACGTTGAGCAAAGAAGTTAAGAAAGAAGCTGAGAAATCAATTTCTGATAACGAGAAGAAGTGCGATCTTTTAGTGGCTAACGCAAAAAGTGAAGCTGAGAGTCTTGTTGGTGCTGCAAATCGTCGAGCTGATAAAGCGGAGCAAGAATGTGCGAGTTTACGAGAGCAGGTTAAATTACTCACTGTCGATCAAGCGAAAAGAGAAATAGAGCAAGCTCAACATGAAAAAACACAAGAGCAGCATACTGAAACGTTGACTCATCTTGCTAATGAGCGAACTACTGTTGTCCAGTTACGCACTCAAGAGGAAAACCGTAAATCAGAAATTGAACGTTTAACTGGCGAGTTGAACGAGGTTAAATTAGATAGTAAGCAATTAGCTTCCGCACAAGGACAGTTGGTTGAGTTGCAAAGACAGATATCCCAATTGCAAAGTGATTTATCACTATCAGAACGAGAGCGTGAATCTCTATCAATAGCTCTTAGAAGTAAGTAAAGTGAAATAAGGAAAAACATATAATCTACCGTTCTAATTCAAATCATATTTAGTCAAAATGCTTTACTAAATGTATTAAATTGGTAAAAAATTTTTACTATATTGTGTCTAATGGTAAATTATTTTTACGGATTTTCAGGAGGCTTCATGAGCTTTTTACGAGGTTTGAAGTCCAATGGAGCGAAAACGTACGCTAAGGCTGATTCTTATGATCGCTTTGAATCTCGCTTTCGTTCTAAATTTCCCGAAGAGTTCGAACTTCAGAAATATACCAAGAAAAATCGCTTTAAGTCTTGGTTGAAAAAACAGATGGCACAGTTACCCAAAACATAAACAAAGCATCTAAGAGTCATTCTCAACGTATGGCATTTTTCATTCTATCGTTGGGTTTTTGTTTACGGCGCAATGGATTAGGTTGGGTGGCGGCGTTGCTCACTTAATGCGACGTTAACGTTAAGTACCAGAGGGGCTCGGTTTATAAAAATGATACAGGAGTGTTAATTTGAGATTAGGCAGAGTAAAAGTTGATGAATTGTTTGCATCAATAGATTGGTGTTTAAAAAAGACATTTCCATCTGACTATGATGCAAGGTGCTTGTACACAGCATGTGCGATCTATTCGATCCTCAAAGAGGAGGGTATCAGTTCGACTATCATTGGCGGTAATGTAGGTGCATTTACTATGTCCACTGATGGACGACAAGCATCAGTGGCGGGATTTGCTGGTTCAAACAACGGTCAACCTAGCCACTATTGGGTTGAGGTTAACAGTGTTTTACTTGACCCAAATGTTTCTTATTTACCTAAAAGTTTAAAGCCCCCTAAAGTCCCAATGCCAATGATTGCATGGGAAAACAAATCTATATTACCAATCGGTCTTCAATATAGAGCGAAAATTCGCTATGACGAAGAGGCTGTATTTGTCTTTCCTGACGAGATTTCATCGCGTATCGATAACTTTGTTACTTTGTGCCATAAAAGATACTTATCTAAGGCAACTAAAAAGAAAATACCTAGCGTTATTTTGTCATCTCAATGTGAGTTAGAAGCCCTTGCCAGGGCTGGTAATAAATGGGCACTCGGTGCTTTACATTTTCAATCTATGTCACCGCAGCCAATAGTTTAGATTATTTGGTGAAATGGGACTTAACAAATAAGGATTAAACGCTGTAAAGCCAGCGCTTAATTCTATTGTTGAAAGCACCTCATTCATAACAAGCTATTTATAATTATTGGCTTCCGACATTTATCCACCGAAACGGTGGATAAGTCCGTCCCCCCCCCTACACATTTATTCATGACAATCGACGAGTGATATCCGTCAATATGTTTTACGAATAAGATTTAATTCGTAAAAATATTTTACTATATCATCATTGATGGTAAATTATTTTTACGGATTTAAACGAGAGGGAATGCAATGAGTTTTGTACCAGAATATAAGCTCTCAGAGCTAAGTAAAATGGCAGGGTTTGACACCATTTATGAGTTGGCTGAGTACTCTTGTACCACACGGCAAAACCTCGATAACTGGAACAACACCGAGTCAAAACAAGGTTTCCTTAGAGTCGTGATTATGGGCGCTAAGGTGATGAAAGCTCAAGATATAAAGCGCCGAGCTCGTGCGCAAGGCTAACGAGAGGGGGAGTATAGTGGTTAAAAATGGTCAAAAAATACAGGTTTGTGCTGGCTGCTATATGCTTGCATGTAGAGACTGTGCGAACCCGACAAACGAAGTGCGTCAGTCTGCAATTGTATGTGGGTAATTAAGGTTACATTTTGAAGAATAAAATTTGTGAGCTAAAGAAGACAAAGAAACTTAATGAAGATTTTGAGGTAGAGGAAACGTTTTATAGCTCCATTTATAAAACATCCTTTGATCTTATAGAGGATATTTATTGTAGTATGGAAGGGAAAAGTTTGGATATGAGAACTAGTGCTTTGCATCGAGTTGAGAAGCACTACTCTGACGGAGGTTCTGACATTTCATTAACATCGGATTGGTTTGATAAGATGTTTGGAACTTGCGTTCAAGTTCATTAAGGGGGTTCAGTTCCATTGTTTATGCTGTGGTTGATGCGCTGCAGCACTTCAACCACAGCAGATTATAAATTGGAAGAAAAGCACTATATGTCAAAGCGATTTGAAACCAAGTGGTTTTATGTGCCACTAGATACAAAAAAAGAGATCCAAGAATGTGGCCTTCTTGGGCTTAAACGTGAAATTGTTGAAGTCCCACAGTCGAGGGTTGCAGACTTAAACGTATATTCAGAGCAATTAGAAAAAATCTATAATGGGTTTGATTAAAGGGGATATGATGTTGTAAATGTTGTCCCTATCTCTCTTGGTTCATCTGAATCTTGTCATGCTCAAATGAGCAGTGGTAAAACAAATTATTTAGGTGAAACTGGATTTTCGATTACTCGTGGAGCTGTAGTCGTTGGTAGGCGACGTGATTAACTAATTTAATCTGAGATTACCAATAAGCCTTATAAAAATAAGCCCCTTTACGGGGCTTTTTGTTAATTTAATTCTCCAGCGTCTCTGTCAGGTTTACCGTTTTTGTCAAAGTAACGAACTTTGCATTTAGGAAAGCCAGAGCATCCCCACCAGAATGAGCCTTCTTTCTTGCCACTTCGACGAACTAACCCTTTTCCGCACTTACAAAGCTCCGTTTCGCTTGGCTTAACCTTTTGCTTAGGGGCAGGGTTTAAGTTGGGTTTTCCTTTGTTGTCAGGAAAGACACTTTTACAATCGGGGTAACGGTTACACGCCCAAAAGTGACCTTTCTTTCCCTTCAAGCGCCGTAGCTCGCCTTTTTGGCAAGTCGGACATTGCACACCCACTTTGGTTGTTAAGGCCACACCTTTGTCCTTAACGTGGGCGACTTGTTCTTGAATATAACGTTCAACACTTTGTAAGAATTGCTGAATGGTGTAATCGCCGTTAGCTATTCGCTCCAGATCGCCCTCCCAAATCGCGGAAATATCCGGCATGATGATTTCGTCTGGCAGCAGTGCACAAAACTCTTGGCCAGTTGCCGTGGTTTTGAATACGGGGTTTTTATAGCCAGGTTCTTTTTCAAAACTGATCCAATGTTTCAGGCTTCTTAGCTTTTCAATGTGATTGCTTCGTGTTGCCTCCGTCCCAATTGAGCCGTTTTCACCTTTGGTGTTTTTGTCTTTGGCTTCTAATTGTTTTCGTAACACCGGATCTTTTACGAACTTGGCCGCTTCTGTCATGGCTTTGAGTAAACTCGCGTCATCAAAGTATTTGGGTGGCTTCGTTTCCTTTTGTTCCACATCAATCTGTTCGCAAGTGCCGGTTGCACCTGTTTTAAATGTGCTTAGGTCGCATGGATTATCGTTGGGTTTGTCCTGGTACTCGCCTTTGGCTAACACTTCCCATCCCTGAGATTCCAAAGTAATTTGAGTACCTTGATAGACTCGGCCAGTACAACGAATATCAATCGTCGTTTTTTCTCGGCACGATTCAGGATAAAACAAGCCAATGAAGCGCTTGGCGACCAGCTCATAGATAGCTCTTTCTTTTGATGAAAGCTCGATGCCAGCGCCATTTTTTTCAGTTGGAATGATCGCGTGATGAGCTTCAATTTTTTCTGTATTGAACGCGTTATGTGTCGAGGTGGAAGCCGCATCATTGACCAAACCGCTTAAGTCTGGGTGTGTATTTTTGATCGCGTCCAAAATGCCAGGTGAATTTTCTAAGATGGCATCAGATAGATACTGACTATCACTGCGGGGATAAGTCAGTAACTTATGCTTTTCATACAGGGCTTGGATGATATCGAGGGTTTCTTTTGGTTTATAGCCCCACTTTTTTGAGGCTTCAATTTGAAGCCTGGATAAATTGAAGGGCATCGGGGGCTGACGTTTGTCTTTCTTGGTATCGATGGCGATGACTTCTCCTGGTTCACCACTGTCAGCTTCTTTAATGGCTTGAGCTTGGATACCACAAATTAATCGATTCTTTTCGTCTAAATCTAGATCTTCATTTGGCTGTAATTTGCCTTTGATGGCATGGCCATTGATCTGAAACGTACCATTAAGAAGATAGTAGTAACTCATTTGGTGGTTTTTGTTGGCCAGCGTTCGAACGTTAACCATCCCCAATAAAGCGCTAATTACTCGTCCTACGTTAAAAACGGTGTCATGGCCTTTTTCTCGTGCTTTTAGTGTATAGGCTCGTGTTAGGTTGTATCCATGCGCTTGGTCGCCTACAGAGCGAGCCAAGGCGCGGTTAGTGAGGTTTCTGAACCTCTCATTCGGTTGCATGTTGGCCAAGGCTTGTTTCACCGGCTTATCGTTCAAATCAGCAATGAGCAAGCGCTGAACCGGCTTTTTGTTATTGGCGTAATCGAGAATTTCATCGATGAGCAAACACCCTTCTGGATCGGGGTCGCCAGCATGAACAATCGTGCTCGCTTGTTTGATAAACCCCACGACAATGTTGAGTTGTTTTTTTGAGTTTGGAATGGGCTTGTATTGAGGTGGGTATCGAATATCGAGTGGAAGACTGTCTAACGTCCACCGCTTGAGCTCAATGTCATAATCTTCTGGATTTTTTAGCGCTAATAAATGACCAAAACACCAGGTCACAATATCGTTGCCTTTTTGGTAATAGCCGGCTTTTTTTTGCGTGTCTGGATTGCCATCCAAACCCTTAAAAATAGCCGTTGCCAGGGACGGTTTTTCTGCAATAAATACTCTCATTCTGTTTCTCCACGCAAGCGCTGCCCTCAGAGAAATCCGATGGCAGCGTATTGGTTCGTTAAAATTAGGATTGGTTTAAGGTAGGAATTTCATCGATAGTAAAAATGGAGACCATTTTTTTATACTTATCGAATGGGTAACGGCTTTCTCCAAACCGGATATATTCGATGTTGTCAAAGCGCCGAGTCAGCATTCGTTTAGACTCATCGTTTCGCACAACATAAATGATGTGTTTCCAGTAGCCTTTTTCTTTGGCCACGATGTGACTTTTCATGATTGAACGATAACGACGAGGGGCTTTTAGCGTCAGCTCTGTTTCGATGGCCACGATGCCCCCTTTCGGGGCGATGACTATCGCATCAGGCCGATGTTCTACATTGTATTTTTTCTTGAAAAAATGACGGTCAGCGTTTTGCCATCCTTTCCAACCGAGGTTGGAAAGTTGGATACAAACTTTCTGATTCATTAACGTGTGGTTCAAAGCGAGGAAGCTAATACGGCTAGGAACGAAACCCTCCATTGTCGCCTCTTCTGCGTCACCGGCTTCTTCTAACCCTAGTTGGGTGATCCCCCATACAGTGATATTGCCGGTATCGAGTTCGACCACATATTTTTCAAGCCATTTTTTCTTAACCATACGAGAAAGATGTCTTGAGGTATGTGATTTGGCTGATTTCAATAGGAGCATGAAGTTCTCAAAGCTACTGAAAATTTCGCAACGTAAAAACTCCAGCACTAGGCGATCTTTTTCCTTTCCTCTTGCCTTGGCTTCTATTGCGTTAGGGAGCGGTGACATTAACCCTCCCTTTGCGCATATCATGAAACGTATTACACTTTTTAGCGATTTTTTTTAGTAGTGATTTGAGACTGTCAAATTCACTTTTCCATATCGCTTGATATTGTTCATTAGTCAAACATCCGCTTCTACGTGCTTTCACGAGATCAAGTAATAATGCATCTACGGTTGCGAAAATTCGAATCAACATGGCCGGTGCTGAGTTGAGTTTTTTTTCGTCGAACTCACATTCAAATGCTTGTTTTGGAGCGTAAGGGGTGAGCTCTATGTCTTCCCACTCCTTGAGGTAATCACTGTGTTTTTGTTTAACGCCTTTACGATAAGTAAACAACTCTTCTTCAATGTTATGAATGTGAAGTAGAGCGAACTTAGTTTCATTAGTGATTGTTTTTCTGGTTGCAAATGCTTGTACCGAAAATAAGCAGTTGTAAGTATGCACCCCCTCTGCGAGAGGGGCGTTATGTTTATTTTGATCTGGGTGGGTGCTTTTATCCCATAACCATTGAAGGCGTTTAGTGTGAGTCTGAAACATACTATTTATCATCCTCTTCTATTGAGTTTTGTAGTTCAGCTAATTGCTCGTCGCTCAAATCATCAAAAGGACTTGCTGAATGTTCAGGCTCATCCTCTTCTTCTGAATCTTCTACCGAAGTGTCGAATGACAAAGAGTCATCATTGTCATCTTCGATCTCGTCGTTGGTTTCGTCGTTGGTTTCGTCTTCTTGTGACTCGATGCCAAACGAGAGGTCTTCTTCGGGTTCAGTTATCTTCTCTTCTTCCTCAAACGAAGGTTCATTTGTATCTAAGACCTCTTCTTCAAAGCTTGAATCGGTTTCTGTTAACTCAACATCGGGTTCTGGTGGGGTTTCGATTGGTTGATTGAAACAAACCAAGTCTCTTTTTTGAACTTTGATAGGCGAAATAAGAGAGGGTTTTGGAACATCCGATTCCGTGAATATGTAGCTTACAAAAGGCGGGAGACTTAACAGCATATTGGTATCAACGAAATGACGCTCGGCTAAACGAATGTTACGTTTACCATCCACGGTTTCTGCAAGGCTACCATCGGTTTCAATGTATCGGGTTTCATCATCAACTAGGATAGTGCCGGACATCTTCGCAACCCACTCAGCCGTTTCCGGATCTTGTAGTTTGTACACCAATTTAAACTTGGTATTTTCCACAACAGCACCCACAACGGCATCACCATTTAGATCAGCAGGGCAATCCCGAAGATCAGCAACCGATTGGTGATCCAAAAACATATGAACGCCTTTGTCCCGCGCTGCGCCGAGCCCTTCCATAGCTGGTTTTGAAATGTGATATTTCAACTCAGCCAAGAAAATAGCAATTGGCCTTAGCGTGTTGTTCACCCTGTCTCGCATTTCCGCAAGTTGAAACAGGCGAATCAAGATCATCTTTTGAGCAATCAGAATCTTTGAATTACGCATTGAACCGATGATGTAACAACAGCCTCCGTTGTTGTAAATATCATTTAAATTTAGACCTCCTGGAGCATTAACAGATTTCACTAATGCCATCTCTTCCATCTTTCCAAAAAATGCCTTAACGGTATCTTGGAGACCTTGAACATAATCAGATTCGAAAATTCCGGCGAGGGTTTTACGTTCTTCATCTGTGGCCAGTTGTGGCGCTTTTCGAGCGGCTTTTCTGTCATCAATTCGGTAGAAGTCTGCAATATCTCCTTTTTCAGCAAAGCTGAAACCGGCAACCAATAACTCTTCAATTTGGTCTGGCCTTGTATCGGCCAATAAGTCCAATTGAGCAAAGTCTTTGTTTAGGTCAATGAGGTAAAAAGGTTTACCCGCTTGTTCACAGGCATGGCGCATCAAGTGTGGAGCCCATTCGTCGTTTTTTGGATCAAGGACGAACACACCTTCATCGGCCATAATTAATTGATAAAGGATTAAACCAGACGCGACACCTTTACCCGCCCCCGTTGTTCCTAGTATGTCGGCGTGTTGTTTTCGTAGACTGGCCAACGGAATATATTGAGGCGCATGATTAGCGTCTAATCCGACAAAGACGCCTTTTTCTAAATCGAAGTAATCCTCTGGATTGTATTCCACGGTATCCGGTAAAAAGTCGCGCACATTACGAACATCCGTTCGTTCTTCGCGTGCGGCTTCGGTTTTCTTGGTGAGCTTAAGTTTCAGTTGGTTAATCGCTGGAATGAAGGCTCGTCTTAGTGCAGTGTGAGCAATCATACCGCCAACAAAAAAGAGAAAACTGATCCAGTGCCAATCGGGATAACGGACGTACTGACTTTCCACGCCAGCGAGATCTTTTGTGAACTTAATGAGCTCTGGGACTGTCCAGGCTGAGATTGTACCGAAGGTAAAAAGCAACATGCCAAGCGCAATAAAAACGCGCCGTAACGTTGTACCTTGTTCGTGTTTTTCTGGCCTGTCAAAGTAGATCGTCGGTAAGATCAATCCAGATAGAGCGCTTAGGAAAAAGCCCCAGTAGTACGTGAACATGTAGAGTGGTGCGAGCATGTTCAGTGCGACTAAGTAAAGCTGATATTCGATTCTGTCTAACATGGTAATGGTTCTTCCATCATATTGATTTAGGGTAACCGCCTTGGGTAACTCCTTTCGGTAACTGGTGTTACCCAATAGAGTTACCCAAGGCGGTTACCCAAAAGAGTCCAAATCCCCCTTTTTGAACAACGGGGGGTTGGGTTGCCCCTAGTGGGGCAATCATTTAAAAAGCTGCGCTTTTTCAATGGGTTGATTGTGAATGCTCGGCGCTGGACGCGCCTGTGCTTCAAAATACAACCTAAGAGGCGAAAATCGTCACGCTGCGCGAGACCAAGCCCCTCTCGAAGGTGAAATAGTCGCCTTTTTGCTGGTCGTTCCTCCCTTGCTCAAAAGTCTTCTTTTCAACTAACTAGACGGGCTTGGTCTCGCCCGCTCGACGATTTTCGGGGGCAAGCCCCCCAAAACAAAAACGACCGCTGGGGCGGTCTCGCTTATTCGCTGGGGCGAGCGTTTTGTTTCGGCTCCCCCGCCTGAATCTGCGGTCGTGGGCTCCCTTGCTTCAGGTGCTACGCTTGAACGCTTCGCATCTCCATTTTGTTAGCAATTAAACCCCGCAAGGGGGCGCTTGACGCGATTGAACAAAATGAAGACTGAGCAACCTAATCTCACTTCAAGCTCCGCTTGGCGTTCTCTAAGGTTGAAAAAAACGAACGCCTTCACTGCCTCAATCGACTTAAAAAATGGGGGCGTGAGAACGCCCAAATTCCCATTTTTCTTCATCTCAATCGGAAGCTTGTCTTACGTTTTTTTTGCGTGCCCTCTCAATGCATCGAACTCGATCTTTACGCTTTAACAATCCTTTGGGATTGAAATCGTAAAGCGTCGAGTTGACATTGAACGGTTACGAAAGGACAAGAGAATTTTTCCGGTGAGACCCGTGGCCAATGCCACCGACGGTAAAATTTCTTGGTTTGGCGCAAAAAGAAGTCAGGGCGTAACAAGAGGGGAAGGGTGCGTGATTTTGAAAAAGCGTGCTTGGTTAATGACTCACTGATTGGGTGAGGTTGTGGGGTTCGTTTTGGCCTTTCGGTTTTTGTTTGTGGGGGCATTTTTTTGCACCACTAACGTCACTTCTTCCCAACTCAATCCTGTTTTTTCAACGATGGCCGCAATGCTATTTTCTGCTTCTTGCATGGCTTTTTTCTTGCTCTCTTCTTGCTCCATTCGTTCTTGAACATACGCCCCTAAACGGTCATAGATATCAATCAAGACTTCCAGTTTGGTTTCTTTAAAGAGGTGGCTGATACGGCGTTTATTTCGCAATGTTGAGCGCAGCTCGTTAACCCATTCGGTATTTTTCATAGTTAATCTCTGAAGTTTAGTGAGTTTGTGTAAGGCCGCTTTCATGCGTCCTTTTTTGTTGGTTAAATTTAAAAACGGAAACAAGTTCGTCATTTTTCGTTTCGTAAATTTCTGTTATTTTTCGACCATAATCTGAGTGTCTAGAGGCATGAACAAACACATCCACGTTACCCATGATTTGTTTGTGCGCGAGTTCAAAACTGATTTTACCAAGGGAGGCAATAAGGTATTGAAGACGCGCTAGCGCGTCTTTGCATCCGTTCGCATGGATGGTCGTCATGCATCCACTGTGACCGGTATTAATCGCTTGCAAAAAGGCATCGGCTGCGCTGCCTTTTCGAATTTCCCCCACCCAAATTCGGTCTGGCCGCATTCGTAAAGACGTTTCAATCAGGTTTTTCATTTCAACGGTACTCCCTTTTCTGTTGGGCGATTCCATTGACACAAGATGGGGTAACCAATCCAGGTAAAGCTCTTGCGTATCTTCACAGGTGATAATACGTTCTGTTGTTGGAATGAAACGCGCTAAGGCGCGTAACAGTGTGGTTTTGCCACTGCCGGTATTGCCCGAAACAATGATGTTTTTTCCAAGCCGAATGGCTTCGGCTAGGTAATCCAGCATGGCTTGATTCATTGCGCCAAACCCCACTAATTGCTCCGCTGTGATGTGGGTTTTTGGTGCAATCCTTAAGGTCATTGTCGCCCCTTGCGGGGTGACATCGGACAACGTGGCACAAATGCGTGAACAATCGGGCAATCGTGCATCGAGGATGGGGGAGTTAGCCGTCAGTTCTTGATTAAGCGCCGTGGCAAGTTGCTCTATCAGGTCGTTAAATGCGGCTTCGTTGGGGAATTGAATGTCGGTTTTTTGTATTTGGCCATGCTTCTCAATAGAGATGGAGTCGAATCGATTGACGAATATTTCCGTTACGCCTTCGCTTTGGTAAAGCGCTTGAAGCGGAGAAAAATGATCGACAACCCAACACCATTCGTTTTCTAATTCTTGAGGAACCACACCAAAAATCGTTTCTATTCCTCCCTGCACGGTTCGTTCTCCTGGTTAAAATTAATAGCGCCAGTGGCCAAGCCAATATCCAATATGCATTCCATCATTGGCTTTGGCATCATGTTATCCGTGAGTTGATAGCGCGTGGCTTTGGAGTTTTTCTTGTTAGGGTAATAGATCTCGGTGGTCGTATTTTTTTTATTGAAATTGACCCCTTCAAGAAAATCAGGCATCCCCATATCTCGATATGGCAATACCTCATCAGGGGAAGCGTGCTTTTTAAGGCGTTGGAAATAACGACACGTTAAAGCAAAACCTTTTCGGTTATGTTCGCTAAGTTCTTCGTTACCAGTAAAGGCGAACACGCCGCCTTTCTCGATTTTGAACGTTAACTCATGAAAGCGGCAAGAACGGGTGGGTTTGGTGGGTAACGTAAAGCTTGAGTAGGCGTGATACACCTGTTTCGCTTCTTTACGGATATAGATCTCTAAGACCCCTTCAAAGTCATCCTCTTCATAGCGCAGTCGTATTTGCCCCATGAAAAAGAGATCACCCACTAACATTCTTCGAAGTCTGGCTTTGTAATACATAGGAAAGTGGCAGTACTTTAAAAACTCAATAGCAAGTATTCGTTTGTGTACTTCATGCCGTTTTTTTTCTTGCTCTTTTTGTTCTTCATGCCACTCCTTTGCAAGGACTTCATTAACTAGATTATCCTCTTTTCCATCCTCCCAACCATCTGACCAAAATTCAGCATCTAAGCCCGTGTAAGGGTTAGAAAGTTCGGATTCATCGCTTAAATAGGCGTTGTAGCCTTCTTGGTAAATTTGGTCTTGTTGCTCGTCCATAGGTCTAAATTCCTTACCGTTAGTAATAGTGAGTTTCGCCATATTTCACGCCATTCTTATAAACTTCGGTGTATCGGAGAGTACCGAAGCAGCGAGCGGGAATGCGTTCGGTTGGCTCTCCTTTTTGACGAGTGATGGAGCATCGAGTGCCCTTAATGATTTTGGCGGGGATCGTTTTCCACGCAATGCACACATCCCCCCATTCGCCAGCACTTCTTTCTCTTCTGGTTGCTGAACAAACTTTATAGGAGGAGATTTGCGCGGCGTATCCGCTTCTGGCTGAGAATGTATCCTCTCCAGCACTTGCACCATTGGCTAGGCATTCATTGAAACCAGGCAAGGGCGATTTAAAATGCCGAATGCGATCTTTAAAGGCACTGAAAGCTCCACCACAGCCTTGAATAAATCCAGTAGGCAAACATAGCCAAATACCACATTCATCATCACTGGCGGCCTGAGTTGGGGGGCTATAGGTGGTTGATAGGACAGAGGCAAATGACAGGGCAGCAATCATTGCTGTTTTGAATAAAGCTTTATGCATAACGTTTCCTTTGGAAGGCTGTGCCTTCTCTCTCGCTAGAATGCAGATTTAACTCTTTAGGTATGAGTCAGTAAGGGCGGGGTTTTTCACTCTCAACTCATTGAGGAAATAAGTGATCAGACAGGTCACATCCATGCTGTCCAGAACTCCTATTTGGATGTGACCAACACGTAGAGAGTCAAGGCAGTCTTCTTTATTTGGAATATCGACATGTCCATCAGTGATGGTGATGTCCACCAAGCTATCCAATGCCATAACGTGAAAAAATCCCGTCCCTATTCGGTAGGCGTAGACAGTGACGTTATCTGGAACAATGCATTCCGTGATGCTTCGGATGAACTGTTGAATTGAGGCCATATACGGTGAACTGATTTCAGGTTCAAAGACGGGATTGAACATAACATTACTCCTTAATGTGGGGCGTGACTTCATTTAAGTGCCGGTAATTAACCATCACCTTTGCAATGTATTGCTTCGTTTCTTTAAACGGAGGAACGCCACCATACTTGGCCACGTTGCCTTGTCCTGCGTTATACGCCGCCAAAGCCAGCTCGATGTCTTCGTATTGTCGAATAAGACGAGCAAGGAGCTCTGTACCGCCATCGATGTTCTCGCTTGGGTTGAATGGGTCTATTGCCTGGCTGTTTATGTCCATCAACTGCATGAGCCCTTTCGCTCCCTTCGGGGAAACCGCATTGGGATTGAAATTACTTTCGGCTTTGATGATTGAAATGATGAGGTTCTTGGGGACTTGGTGTTTGTCGCTGGCCATATCGATGTAATGGCAATAACTAGGGCAAGTTGATAAGGCGGTCTGGCCATAACTGGACTTTGACCAGCCTTTTGATGGTTGCCAACCATTGTAATCACGAGCAAGCGGTGTTGTGCTTAAACACAAAATCACTACGCCGAGTAGTAAGTTAACTTTCATAAGGATGCACTCGAAGTGTATGAGGGTTTTACCCTCAAAGGACTCAATACCGTCCTACGCCCTGCGGGCTACCTGCTGAACCACAATAAAAATCAAATGCTACGCTATTTAATTTTTTTGAGGTTTTGTCTTGGGGGTGATCGTGAGTTGGTGTCGTTTGGTGAGGTCGGCCATTTGTAAGCGTGGACTTTTCATGACTCGCTGATACCAGGCTAAAACCAAAAACTGAAATGGGGCTGTCCAGCCTGGCAATATTTGCTGCTTTATTTCTATAGGGTAACTGGCTAAGTGGTGGGTACTTCGAAACCGTCCGTTCTTGGCCAATAAGGGCGAAGTCAGGGTTAACTCACTGAACTGGCAATTAGGCAGTAATTCAATGAGTTCTTTAAGCTCCAGATACGTTCCTCGGCACAGTGATGCATCAACCGTTTCAAGGTGAACGTGCCCTGTTTTTCCAAACAACGACGGAATGACCATCAATTTTGATTTTTTGTGCAGTCGTAGCGTTAGGCTGAAATGGCACACAGTCAGTACAAATGGGATGAGTAACCCGCTTGTCCATATTGGGGCATGAATAATGACCATCCAGAGCCAGGTGCTTATCACCAGTATGGACGATTTTATTGCCTGGAGGCGTTTAATGTGTGGGTAATCTGGTCTGACACTGAAACATTTTAAGGTGACGACATAAATTAGGCCAATGAGTATGGTAGAGCCTATCGTTAAGAATAAATCATTCATTTGATAACGCCTTGCTATTTGAATGGGGGGTATAAGGTCACTCCATTACCAAAACTGACCGACTGAGTACCCAGTTTACGAAGTTTCCTACGATGTAAATAACTCAACTTTGAAACATCGAACTTACAAAAAAGGTGATCGCTTCCGAGTAAATTTTTATCCAGTAACCTATCTAACTCAGAGGTTGAACTTATGCTAATTAACTCAGGTTTATAATGGGGGGGATAAAGTTTGGGGGTGTTTGAAAACTTAATGGAGGCAATGGCTTTTTTGTGTAGCTGCACGGTCAATGTGGCGTTTTCATTACTTAAAGGAAATTGGCAGTGGATTGACTTATCTCTTGATAGGTCAGTTTTGAGAAAATCAAACAAAGAGTTTTCACTTGAAGCAATAAATAGGCTTGATTCATCGGGGCTTTTCGGTTGTGGCATGGCTTTTCTCCAGGCATAAAAAAGACAAGCGGTAAGGCTTGCCTTTTAGGTAAAGGTCGTTAAATTATTTTTGTTTTCTCAGACGCATTAAAGCGAGTACCGCGAGTGATAACCAGCCGAGAGAACCACCACTTGACCCACCGTTAGAGCCGCCATTATTGGGTTTAGATGTTGAAGCTGGTTTATTGATATGAATAAATTCATTAGCGGATAAATACAGTTTGCCTTCGCTCGTTCCTTCAATTTCGTAAGTACACGTTTCAAAGGCGGCAATATTACTTCTCCCCTGGCATGTGCCACCGACCACAGTAATACCGCCATCAGTGTATGCCGCATCCGTTGTTGGGTTCTTATGAAGTGATTGCACCGTAATCGTTGATTTGTTATTGGAAGTGGTCGCCAGCGTAGGGTAATGCCAGCCGTTTACCGTTTCCAAAATAAAGTCTTTTCCGTAATAGAGGTCTGTTTGAGATGCAGAATTTCCACTAGTTGCACTATTAATACCAACCACTTTATCGGAGTTATTTAGTGTTATTCCACCGCTGTCGCCCCCAATAAGATTAGCCCCAGATATTGTTGAAACTCCTGTAATTAAAGTCCAAGTATAATTAGGCCTATTGGCTGTTTTCGTCACGTTGTATGAGACATAGGCCAGAGGGTTATCGCCCCCAAACCCAAACGATCTCAAACTATCGCCAACTTTGACTGTTTGTGTCGTTACATTTTCTAGAAAATGAATATTTTTTACGTTAACAGTGGAAGGTAAAGTCCAAATGGCTAGATCATATTGGTTTCCAGTTGGTTGAATTTCATAGCTAGGGTGTGGCTTTCTCGATAGTGCATTTACGGAACTACCATCAGAAAATTCAATGTTATTAGTTCGCAAGCAATGCGCAGCAGTTAATATTTTATTACCCGCAATAATTAATCCAGTGCATTGATTTTCAACAACATCATCATAGCTATTTTTCCAATCTACAGGTGTGCCATTTTCTACGGCGAATGCTGAACTTGAAATAAAGCTTATAAGTAGAGTAACAGAGAGCTTTTTCATTGTTTCATCTCTTATTTAGTTAGTTGCCAATATTATAACAAATTCAACTAAATAATGGTTATTTTTCACTAACTTAACATATGATCTTTTCTGTTTAAAAAACAAATTAATATGATCTAATGTTATATGAACGGTAAGGGCGGTATTATTTAATATTGTACCGCCCTTACTACTTATTTGATCATTACTTGCTTAATAGCTATTGCAGAAGATGCATTTCTCCAGCATGTATGCTCACCTCCTCGGCAATCATAACTATATGAGTAGTTTACTGTTGAGCCACTTAATGAATGACCATTCCACCTAACGTAAATATGCTTTCTATCTCCATAAGGTAGATCATCAATAATAAATGATGGGGCATTAGCAGGAAAGGTGACCACTTCGCCGTCTGTTACAACGTATATCTGCTTTGTACCTGAAGGGATACTTATACTGCCCGTTGTTCTACCGCTGTAGATAGTGCGCCAATCTGATGTTTGAGTTGGCGATCTGTTAGCTTGCAATGGTTCAGTTGCCAAGGGATCTTTCAGTTTTTCTTCGTATTGGCGGTTCAGTTCCGCCACGGCCTCCTTTTCATCAGCCAAGGCATCGGCGTAAGTAACCTTTGCTTCCGCGATACCTGAGAATAAAATTGTTGCACTCAGTGTTGCAATGAATGGGATGTTTTTCATAGATACTCCTGTTGTTTACTTACCGATTAACGACAGCTTGTTGAACCCGTGATTCGACCGCTGTGTAAGATTTCTGATTGGCCGTCACTCAGGCGCTTGGTTTGAATGGATATGCCGAGCTGCCAGCGAGTGGTGCTATTAGACATAATGTAAGTGTTGGTTCCTCCTTTTATTTCATGAGTACTAACGGGAACCTTAATTGCGCCAATACCGTAACGAATCCGGCTGGTTTGCCCCGCTATACATTTAGGTTTGTTTATCCACTCACCGTGCTTAACATCAAACCCCAAAGAAAGCTTATTACTGACAATAAATTGCGTGCCATCTGAGGCGGTCAGTGAAATATCTTTAGCGTTGGTGATGGCAAAGTTCCCCCCAACATCCCAATCCCCCGTCAACGTAGAATCATCACCGGTTCGTTTAACCAATCCTTCATAGGCTATGGCCTTGTCGGGTCGGTCAATTCTGATGGTGATCTTATTAGCGGTTTCATCGTATTTGATGTTAGGTAGTCGAGAAAAAAGACGAAGCGTTATGGCCAGCTCTTTTTTAAACGACACGTTGGTTTTGTCAGGTAACTCTAGCGCGAGCTCTGCATAGTAAAAGTCAGGGTTTCCGATGTTCCCAACGGGAACACGTCGATACCAGGATGGATCGATTCGACCCCAAGGGGTTTGGTCATAACGCCGACACAACCCCTTTCTTTCATCACTGGAGCGACACACTGGAATGAACTCACCTTCAAGTTGTCCCAGGTTTGAAGGAAATACCGCGATGCTATCGGGTGGTGTGCCTTTTTGGATAACTCGATAGTTTGAGTAGGCTTGAACTTGCTGAGTGAGATACACAATATGATTGTAGAAAGAGTTCATATTCTCTTTGATGGCTTTCTCCTGAGCCATATTTACAACGATTATTCCTGCTACCACGATAAAGCCAAGCGCAATAGATATGCTTAAGAGGACAAACCCTCCTTGTTTTTTTTTCATTTAATACACCCCGTTGTGGGATTGATATTGGCACTGTCCGACACCTCAACATTCAACGGCCTGAAAAATATTAATTCACCGGTTTCTTTCCTTATGTTGGGTTTTAAAAATGACCATGATCCAATCCTAACTCCCGCATTTAACGTCACCTCAACCTCAATGCCTAAAGGTGACGTGACGATTAAACTGCTTTGACGGTAGTTAACTTTGTATGTCGCTAATCCATCATTTGGGGTAAAGGAAAGGTCGCTCATCGAAAGGCCGCTTTGCGGCATACATCGAGATATGATCAGTTGTTTATGATAATGAAGTTCGGATTCATCCAATATTTGATGGACATTAGATTTAATGGTAAGCGCGGAGTAGCCTCTTGATAGCTCCACCTGTATTCCAGAGACCACCACTACAGACAACATCGCCATGAACATAATCGCTATGGCGATATCGAGAGTAAGAACGCCTTGTTGGCGTTCCATCTTAGTAGGTCATGGTTATGGAATTGGCCGTTGTTTTAATTGTCGCGCAACCTGATGCCTCAATACAATTTCCTCGCGTACTTGCTGCCATTGAATCCGCAAGACTAGCAATGTGCTCAGAACCGCCAGGCAACGTCCCAGTTAAGTCATAAAATCCTTTCGTTGCTGCATTGGCTGTCAGCGTCCAATCTCCACCAAAAGGGTTGGTGCCCTTCCCATCATTTGCAGTGCCACAAACGGATTTAGATAGTTCACCATCGGCGCAAACTTTAGGAATCGTGACGCCATCATAGTTGGGACGCATCTTTTTCCAAGACCGTACGGATTCTGTTATTTGACCGGCTTGTCTATTAAACATGAACTTATCGAATTTTGTTATGAGATTAGGAACTTGGCTAATCACAGCGATAAGCGCTAACGTAACAAACCCAAGAATAATAATGGCTTCTAATGATATGGCACCACGTTGCTTATTACGAAATAGAACGTTGTTCTTAGATGTTGTGTTGTCGATTTTTTTACCGTTTTTCATGACTTTTTCCTTAAAATATATTTCCAGCAATACTGAAAATGAGTGTTATTGTTCCGAAAATTAATATTGCGCCGAATAGGGCGGCAACGATTTTGAATGTATTTACGCCATACGTTTTGAGGATGTTTATTTCTTTTAGTAATTGGCCAGTATGTAACTGAGCGGATTTCTCCAATATTTTTCCTGTCTCTCCTATATCACTCAGCATTTTGATGGCATCGAGTTCTTTGTTAGCCAGTAGCCCTGTATCAAAGATTTTTCCGATGTTCGTTTGCCCTTTCCCCATTTCTTCGAACATACGATTAATATGATGTCTTAAGTAGGGTGAGCACTGTTCTTGATATGCCTCTAACGTTTGCTTGAGTGGCACGCCAAGCTCAATTTGGTGAGCGGTCGTCGTGAGTAGGTTGGTGGCCTGAATATATCGGTACTGCTTGAAAATGGGGAATGAATCGAGCATAGGCCGAAGCCCACCTTGATAACGACCAATGCTATAGACGACGATTGCGCCAAATAACACCAGAATCGTCAGTAAGAACAATCCCCAATGATAAAAAAACAAACCAATAGCATCAGCGAATAAAGCCAATCCTCCCCATTGATGCCTAGGTAAGTATTCCTCAAACATGGGATACAAAAAGGAAGAAACTAACGCCATCATAAATGGAATGATGATGATCCCAATCGTGGGTTTGATGAGAATGGTGGCCAAAGTGCCAGTGCTTGCTTCATGTAATTTCAGTGAAGCAATGGCATCTTGTATTCCCTGGGTCAAACTTCCTGCATTTTCCCCACCGACAATCGCTAAGTGCGCGTGTATCGTAATAAAGGGAGCCAATCCACTTGATAAGCTTTGTCCTTGCCCCATCACACGTTGGCAATACTCCCCAACCGAGGAAATACGGTTAGTGCCATATTTTATGAGCTGATCAGCAATGCCCTTATGAGGTATACCAACTTGACTCAACCGTTGGATATCTTCAAGAAGCTGAATTTGCTCTTTTTTCCTCAAGGGCTTCATGTTTCACCCCACATATCGCGATAAATAGTGCTGGTCTCTCTAGGAAATAAACCATCCACTCTTTCCGCTGCGGTGAATAAATCAATCTCTCCTCGTTCAATTTTGAGATTAGCGTGGTCAATGACGGACTTGAACCCCTTCTCTTTTAAGTGCTTACCCCAGCCTAGGTAATCTCTTTTTAGGATGAACTCACGATCATCGTCATCTAATACAATGAGCTCTACCAGAGCGGTTCTACTCGACTCACCTTGAATGCACTTATCACACCCTTTTTCTGAGTGGAAACGGAGCTTATCCAGATTGATATCGGGATAACTGCTGTGCCACTTATCAAAGCGATTGAGTTGTTCTGATGAGAATTGTTTTTTAGCTTCATCGAGCGTGAGCTGGCAATGAGGGCAGAGACAGCGTACCAAGGTTTGGTACATCCAAAGTTTCATTAAGCCTGGTGCAGAGATCAAAGATGGAGGCATTTGCATTTGCTCTATGAGCGTGGGAGCCGTACCAAGCGAACTTGATGTATGGACACTCGTTAACATGAGCATACCGGCCTCACCATTTCGGCTCACTTCCATTGCGACAGAATGATCGCGAATTTCACCAATTAAGCCAATATCCACATCATGGCGTTTTAGGAGCTTGTTATATTCAGCAAAGTCGGCCTTGCCTTCCCCCTGGCTATTAATCGAGGTTTGGATCACCCCCAAATCAAATTCAACGGGATCTTCTAGTGTATTGATAGAGCGCCCTTTTCGCTTAACTTCGTTAAGCATGGCCGCAATCGAGGTGGTTTTCCCTGAGCCTGTTTGACCTGCAAAAACTAACACACCGGCTTTACTGTACATAAAGTTGCGAAC
>NZ_JAUFQV010000045.1 GCF_030409945.1 Vibrio tapetis subsp. quintayensis | reverse complement strand
TCACAGATTGGACGACTTGGCACTTAAGTGATTGATTTCAATACGTATAATGCACATAGTGTTAAATGCAAAAGTGAAAATGTGACTTATCACACATTGAGTTCTTGATAACTGAGGCGGGATTTCTTATAATGAAGTCAACTTTAGCAACATAGTGCATTATATAGAGCACTCGCTATATAGAAGATTCTGTATAGTGTTCTTAGTTAAAGCAGAGTGTGTTGGACTACTAATCTAACGACATAGCATTCGCAAAAAGCCGTTCTCCCACAAGTGAACGGCTTTTTTGTGCCTGAAATTTAAGCATTTGATCTTTCATCGGATCTTGTGTAAATTAAAGGCTCATTGTTTGGCTTAGTAACCCAAGCAACCCTAAAAATCTTGTGGAATCAAACTATGAATCGCCTTATTTTACCTTGCCCTGCGCAAGCTCCCTTAAGACTCAGCACCCAAGTAATGACCGATAATGACGATGGCAATCCGTGTGATGCCCGTTTCGGTGATGAACTTGAGGGCGAGTCTCATGTTTGCCGATAACAACGCCTCAAACCTCACCAAGCCGGAATACGACAAAGCGTATCGCGCCAAACGCAAAGCGCGTAAGCATGAGCTGATTGCGCTGTGCCACTCGGTGGTGGCGCAAAAACAAGAAGAGTCTCCGGATTTTACCATTGGATTCCGATGCTATCGTTTGCTGCGTAGTGGTGAGATTGTCAAATTGCCGCCTGAATATGCGGTGATCTTAAAGTCGTGCCAGGATTTCATTACCAACCCACAACGGTTTGCCAGTTTGTTTGCTTGGGGCGGCGCGGCCATTCACAATGTCCAGTGCCGCACTTTGATAGCGAAGGTATTGGCGTGCATGATGCCAAACACAGATTTGATTGGTGGCCGTATCGGTTTACCGACCGAAGCGGGCTTAAAAACCATCAGTTATGATCAATTGCAAGAAGACTATGCGTTGCGTTGGGGGGAGTTTATTTCTCCTAAGGCGTTTGCTAAAGTCGTGAAATACTTGCAACGAGCGTCTTATCTCACCTCTGAGCGCATTAATGTGTGTGTGGACAGTGATGAGGGCACGGTTCGCAGCGCGGCCGCGTATAAGCAGTTTACCGCGACGTTTTTCAGAGATTTAAAAGTCGTCAGTTACCGCAACATTTCTGATCTCATCATGGCCAGTCGGCAACGGATGGAAAAGAAGGGCTTGAGATTTGAATGGCTGGCGTTTCGTACCATCGCTGCAGGCGTTCAAGAGATCTTTAATGCTGACAAGTTAAATAAGACCGCGTCTTTAGTCTCGGGCTGGTTCTTACCCTCTCACCGTAGTCAAGCTCACCTTTCCCCGCATTAAATTAGAACTTGTATCCGCTTCACGGCGGAGGATTGGTCACGTCTGGTGTTTAATCCGGGGTAAAAAAGCGCCCTGAAGAGGGCTTTTACGGCGTTACTTCCCTTATTTTATAGGAACCACTGAACCGTATTCAAACAAACGTGTGTATTGATGTGCTGTTTTTACAAAGAGGGTGCAAGAAAGGGAGGGTAGAAGTTACCCTTAAAAAGGCTCTGTATATTGGACTGCGGTTAGGAGTACTCCGTACTTACACTACGTATATACTAATAACGTAATAGTATTTAACTCGATTTCTCTACTCAAGGTTTGTGCTGTCTGCTATATGCTTGCATGTAGAGACAGTGCAAACCCGACAAGCGTTAGCGCGTCAGTCTCATCCCCTACAGCTTACTTGATCGATCCTAAAGCGTCGCTTCGCTCCAAGGTTGTCTCAGCCAGCATCAAGACATCGTTAAAGCCACCCTATTCTTCTTAGCTGGCTGCGCTGGATCTTTCTTTTGTCATACGACAGGAACCTTTCTCACTCATACGCCCACTCTTGTGAAACCAATCCTTAACCTCCTTGTTCCCGTCAACCTAAACCGCTCATCAGGCTTAGCAGGGCCAAGGTCTTTTTTTGTGGGGGAGTATCATACGATAAAAAAGCAACGGCGGACGCTTCATCACCTCTCTTACTCGCTTCGCTCGCGCTTTCTGGTATTCGTCGCACAGCGACTCATGAAATAAAAAATGACAGAGCAGAAGATCAATTTTGATCTGTACAGATCTTAAGCAAAAGAAGGATTTTGCTGCTGAATGCTACATTATTATAAATGTTACAGTGTAACGTATGTTTAGGGTATGAAGAGCTTTTGTGTGAAACGACTCTAAAAGTAACTGTAGAGATAGATAGGGAAAACGGCAAATATCCTACGCTAAGAAATACAAAGCTTTTAACCACGGCATAAACGAACGTTTATGCAATAAATATGATGAGTCTCTATTCTAGCTTTCAGCGTTGAAAAACATCTTAAGAAACTCAAATGAATGGTAAAGGTAATTGGGGTATGAAGTTCAACGGTACGGTTTCGTACACTAAGAAGATTGTAGTGAGCGTAGTCGCCGGAATTTACCTAAACCGATCTTGGAGTGGCTACGCCACAGATAATCCGAGGTTTTGCGCCTATTTCAGCTTCAGTGATAAGTCCAATGGAACATAAAATAACGTTGTTTTGTATAAATCATTAAATTTAAGTCATAAATGACATTTATATGTTGAATTATCTAACTTCGCTCTGAAATAAATCGAACCTATCTAACGCATTCTGGACCGTATATACTGACCACCCTGCGTCCTTAAGATCTCTAGAGCTCTTATGATTTATAACCACGGCTACTTTTTGATTTTCCCAACATAAGTCGATAGAGACTTCATTCCCCTTTATCCACGTACTTACGCCACTCTTTCCGCAGGAGAGGCGATTCTTTTGACATTTTGATATTAGGCCAATAAGGGCTGGGTCGGCATAAAGTATGAGTTCTTGATAACTCTCTGAGGGCGACATGACCCCCTGCTCTGCTCTCAGCCTGTTTATGGTTAGGGTTGTCTCATTGCTCACGTACAAGTGACCATGATGAGGTTGTTTCTTATGACAATCCGCACACAAAGCCCTGAGATTTGCTCTCTTATTGTCAGCTTTATTTCCGTTGATGTGGTGGGCGTGAAGTATCTTTTTATGTTCTTTCAAACAAACACCGCACTGCTGACAGGCGTAATTCACCTCGCTTCTTAAAGCGGATGAGATTGATGACCAATCAGAAGAGTAGCCGCCACTGTAGTAATCGGCTGTAGTGGTTGGCATTGTCTTGAAATAAGAGCTGTATGACTCAAACAGCCTTATAAATGAAAAATTGGCAATAAATAACTTCTGAGCGTTATATGTCTTCTCTGTGTAGCCTTCTACATTCAGTTGCTTCATACACATAATGCATGGTGATAAATCAGATTCGCCCTCTGAATCCCGGCCTGAATGAAAAGAGCGACCGAAGACCGAAAACTTGCCATCAATTCGACTTGTAACTACGTATCTATTGTGGAAACGCCCTTTCTCGCGCATACCAATGATTGTTTTACATTCTGCGATATGAACACGCCTTGCTGACTTACATTTACCGTTGTTAATCACTTGATCTACATCGGGGCCCTGGTCTGGTATGTAGAGCATAACCTGATGGCCGTCATAACTCAGTACGCCATTTGAGCCGTCAATCTCATCTAATTGAATGTCTTTGCCTAGCACTTTGCCTTGAACTAAACCATTAGCAACGCTCTCTAGGCTATCTGAGCGTCTTGTCAGGGTGAGATCGGATCTTACTGCCCCTAACGGGGCAATCGCTTTATATAAGGCTCTGAAGTCGACATTTAGCTTCATCAGTTCGCCCCAAGAATTTGTTTAATTTGGATGTCTGCATTTGTGATGGCTCTAAACGAGACTCGACGCGACTTGTCTGGGTCTTCTATTCCGTCGACTTTGATCAATCTCGACGAAGAGAAGCCAACGGCTGCTACTCTAGAGGTTATCCAACTCGACTCTTTTGGCATCAAACTATAACCATATTGTAGGACTGAGCGCGTTCTACCTTGTGATAGCTTCATATTATAGAAATAAGCCTGCTCTTTAGTTGAGCCTCTAAGACCTGAACTTGATGTGTGACCTTCGATTCTCACTTCATCAATTGAGTTGCGAAAGGGTTTAAGAACCTCGATATAGCGTGGGAAGAACTGATTTAAGATCTTCTTGTAAGCCGGTTTAAGCGTTGTCTGGTTGTTCGCAAACAGCACATCAGGCGACTTGAAGTTGAACGACAGGGTTTCTCTGTCAATCTCTGCCCCCCACTCCTCTATATCATCTTTGAACTCATCAACCAGCGCATCATAAATAGCGACTTGATTCTCTTGATAGGCAACCGCCACGTCTTTTATCTTCTGACTTTCTTCTTGAGTTTTCAGCATGAATACGATCGCAATGAATAGAAACACCATCATTAGGCCGGCCATCAAGTCTGAGATGGAAAGCCAATGCTCTCCATTCTCTTCTTCGGCGGTGTTGCTTGTACCGAATATCTTATCCATTAGGCGACTCTCTCGTTAACGATCTCATTCATGGCTTGAGTCAGCTTCACATAATCTTCTACGAATTTGCCTGTTACCTGAGTAAGAGCTCGCCCCATCTCCGTAATGACGCGGTTAATTTCCTGCTGCATAGACTCATCAATTAACTTGAGCTGAGAGTCTACCGCTTCGCCAGTTAATCCAACTTGGTTGCGAATGCTCTCTTCCATAGCGTCGAACGTGCGCTTGGCTTGATTGATTTGTTGAGTTGATGCCTCATCGATAACGTCAGACAACCTTTGTTGTAGCTTATCGGCTGATTTAGCAATCGCATCTGATACTTTATTGGTATCTGTCACTAGGTTTTGGTTAGCGGTGGTAATCGTTTCCGACATCTTCTTACTATCTTCGACTAACGTGCTAATCAGGCCTCGCATGGTGTTATTAAGGTCGGTAACCGCGTCTTCTAGGTGCTGCTTGATCACACCAGTTTGGTCTTGAAGATAGTCTGAGCTAGTTTTGAGGCTTTCGTTCGTTCTGGCTGCATTGTCTGTAAATTCGGTGGCCGCCAAATCGATAGACTTACCGATAGTTTCTGAACTCTCTATTAGTTTTTCGTTGACATTGTTTATCCCTTTCTCGGCTTCAGTGAGCATATCGGAGTAGTGGGTGTTCGCCGTTTCTACCGATCTAGAGATACTGTTGACCACATTCTCTATCTGGCTATGAATTTCCGGTACGGCTTCAACCGCTTTGTCTCTCATATCCCTAAATGCGCCAAGATGGCTCTCGAGCTCGGATATCTGGTGATTGCAGACCTCCATAATGCCTTTAAGCTGAATCATCGCTTCAGGGATTATCTTGCTGTTCTCGCTGATGGTCGCGACTGAAGATTCGGTGGAGGTAATGGACTTAACACCTAATTCGTATTGAGTCTGCATTTGCTCTAGTTGGGTTTTGTAATCTTCTTGCCATTTAACGAGAAGCAAAACAGCCTCGTTTAACTGCTTGAAGTTGTCACCAAACTGCTCTGTTAGATTGCTATTGAAGTCAGAAATAACCTGTTTGAGTGCCTCTATAACTTGTTCTGTAGCAGACTTCGATAAGACATCGGCAAATTCTTGCATCTTGAGCCACAGATCTGAAGAAAACTCTCTGAATCTTTCTTCTTCAGTTTTGGTTCTGTCCTCAAACATCTGTCGAGATAGCTTGGCGTTCTCATTGATGTCACTGCGAATGATCTTGAACTGACTAAGTAATGTAGACTTTTCATTACCAACCAGAGCCTCTTTCAAAGCCTTTGTTTCTGTAGCTTGCGATTGTATAGCAAAAAGAATATCTTCCGGTGTCGCACTGGCTCTCTGCTCTTTCGCTTTCTTGGATTTGAACAAAGAAGTCGTGCTAATCGTCTTAAGCAATAGAGATGCAAATATCCCTATCAGGCTAGTTATGAAGGCTGTCTTAAGGCCAGCTAGAAGTGGAGGGATACTTGCTTCGATATTGTTTTGATTGAACTCTAATAAGCCAAGCACAATCCCGAAGAACGTACCGAATATGCCCAATGTGGTTAGAAGCGTTGGGGCGTAGTTTACGAACTCTCTGTTTTTTTCTTTTTTCCCTAGCCATATCGCTAGCGAAAATACACCGATGATGAGGACTGCTACTAGGCTGCTTACTGACTCTGCACTGAGGCTTAAAAGAATCGCCTCTAATTGTTCTGACATTATATATGTTCTCATTAATTTAATAGTGGTTTGGATTCTACATCCAGCCGTTATTTTGCTCAGCGATTAGTGGGTTATCTTTGCCTATTCCTGATATCGACCAAACTAGTTTAACGCTTACGACACTTTGATTAATTAACCGTATACCTACAGCTAAACCATCAAAAAAAGCATTATCATTTAAACGATTGTTTGGTTTACACACGGAATGAACCGTACCGGGGATGGGCAAAAATGGCTTAATTGAAGTTAAATACTTTACAATGCTTATGAAAGCGATTCACGTACATACGTCAAGATAAGCAACTAAAGTCCTAAGCTTTTTTATCATTCCCCAAACTGCTACTGGATTAATGGAGGTTTGCCCTCATTTTCACTCGTCGGGGCAGATTAGAAAACGGAAAAATTCCACGTTAAGACCATTTACTCATACCCTGTCTAGCCCGTAGGTTGTCATTTTTGTGATAAGATGCTGCCACCAATAGAGAATCAGCCTCACTAATGTCAGAATATTCGTATCATCAACAGCTTAAATCGACCTTCGAGAACGCTCTTCTTCACCTTTACTTCACTGTAAGTATTTCTCCTCGCTTTATTAACGAAAAATAACGAAACAAGATCATCATCGATTTCTTGAAGCCAAAAGTGAAACAAAAACGACGTTGATAAGCTTTATGCCTTATTAGAGCGCCTTGAAAAGGCGGGGTTAAAGACAAAACTTGTCGAAGAGACACCGACCCAGGATATCGACGTTGTTACCTCGATAGAGCACACATTGATCACTGCTTCGATGATGATAATCGCCAGATTGCACCAATCTCATTGTTCATACATACCAATGAATTAGACAAGTTTACTCATTGCTTAACAGAGCAACGTTACTTTAAATTCGAACAGTATCAAGTCAATGAAGAATTAAGAAATTATCATTACCAACTTCACCCCATTCTTTCACACGATTGAAGAGCTAGCGCGAGCAATAAACTAGCGCTAGCTGGAAGGTTTGATGTTTTGTCAATCCCAGATAAAAATGTCCGCTTTGGGGCTTCAAATCAATCTCCCCGCTGTTATATCAGTAGATAAATACACAGTCAGGTAACTAAATAGATTTAGTAGGACGCGTCCTACTATTTTAAATTATTGATTTTATTGTATATATATATTTTAGCATTGTCCATTACTGTTCAATAAAAACTCCAGCATTAGTTTGATAATATATAATAAGTCATATTTTAATAAATTTGATTAAAACTGACCTATTACACCTTTCCTTACCTTTGATAATGATTCATACTAGTTTTTTAAGACAGGCCACTGGTGGATAATGCTATGGTAATAATGACAGAGAAACAGCTCAAGACGCTTGAATTAGTTGACGAACTAGGGGACGGAGGCGCTAAATTTTTAGAATTACGCAGAGAAACAAATGAGAAACAACCTCGTTCTTTCACTCAAGCTGAGGCGTTGAAGTACCTCGAATGTTCTCAAAAAGTATTGACGGATTTAACGAAAGCGTTAGGCATCAACCCTAAACGTTATGTTGAAGTCGGTATCCAGTATTATCTCACTCTTGAAGAGTTGTACTTGATTCGCGATAACATGCCGAATACTACCGTCCTTAAAAAAAGACATAAGCCGTTTAAAAGAACCCAAAAACAGAAGACGCAGATAATTGCCATTCAGAATCAAAAAGGCGGTGTTGCTAAGACCATGATTACGATCACCGTAGCAACGGGGTTAGCCATTAACTATCATTCTGGTTACAAAATCTGCCTTGTCGATATGGATGGCCAGTCAACCCTGACGAGTTTCTTCCCGCCAGTGCATGAACACGAAACTAAACTCATTGAGCGCAATGGTGCAAAGTATATTTCAGACGCTCGTACCAGCATTGGCGATTTGATGGTTCTTGACCCTAATACAGATAGCTTTAAGGATGAAGTGTGTAATGCCGTTTCAGACACGCTTATTCCAAATCTGAAAATTATCCCTGCGTCCCAGTCTGACCGAGATTCGGAATCCTTGAGCGCCAGTGGACAATTAGCGGGGGAGAACGTCGACCCAGCATCACGACTGAAAAACATCTTAGATGCTCTCGATGACGTGTTTGACCTCATTTTGATTGATACTCCTCCTTCATTGGGCTTTGCGACGTTGAATAGTTATTTGGCCGCGACTAGCGTGCTGATTCCGTGTAAGGCGGAACATAACGATACCGATGCAACTTGCGCGTACTTTCAGTATCTTGACAGCATCATCGGCAGTTTCATTGCAAAAGGGCATCCAGGCTATGATTTTGCAAAGGTTGTCATCTCTAATTGGAAGGGCAGCGACTCTGAACTTGATATCTTCAATGCGCTAGTGGATCAGTTTGGTAACGCGGTATTGTCGACCAAGATGAAACATAGCGAAGCCGTGAAACGTTGTGCGTCCGAGCATAGCAGTGTGTTCGAATTCTCTCGGTCAATGGACAGCAAAAAAGGCAAAGCGTTAGAAGCTGCTCAGTCGAACTGTAAAGAAGTGGTGGCCGATATTCATAAACTGGTAACTGACGTTTGGAAACAACAAGATAAAGGTGAGGAGCAATAATCATGGCCAATGACCGACTGAAAAAAATCGCACAACTTAATGCTTCTAAGGCTGTTGAGGAAACGTCTTCAACGACCAAGCCCACATTGGAGAGTACGTCGAGCTCACACCGTAAACCCCAAGCCTTTATGACTGGGAATGAGCGTCAAACCACCATGACCTTAGCACAAGGTAAGTTGGCCTCAATTGAAGCTTCATTAAATGAAGGAGGTATCAGTCTCCAAGAGTTCTTGACTGAAACAAAGAAGCTGGACTTTACGAAAACCGGGCGAGAAATTAAATCTATCGACGGTACTAGTTACCGAGCTATCCAAAGAACCTTATCATATGAAGATATTGTGACGCTGGTAAGGGTTGATGTTGATAACGTTCGTGAGCAGTCGAGCCGCAATACCACTCAACTCAACAAAATGAGTGATGAGATCGAGTTTGGTATGCAAATCTCGCCGGTTCTCGCGTACCAAGGCGCAGATGGCTTGCTCTATGTGGTGGATGGCTCATGTCGTACAGAGATCGCCATTGATAAGAAAGTGGGATTGGACTTCGAGATCTTAGATCAAATCCCGACGCCAGAAACAATTACTTGGCTGGTAGCGTCTTCTGACATCAAAACGTCATTTAACTACTACGAAAAGGGCAAGCTTTATTCTCGTTTAATGGAAGTCAATGAGTGGTCAGCTTACAAGCTTGAACAAGAACGCTTGTATGAAAAATCGGATATCTCACTTTCTCTTGCCATTTACTCTATGCCGAACAACTTAAAGAGTTTGTTTGCGAATTATGCTTTTAGTAGCCGCGATGCGAAGTTCTTACGCAAGCTGATTGGCATAATCTCAGAGAGCAAAGAGTCTGAGAGCGCTTTGACTACATGGATTGATGAATCCCGCAGTGAGCTTGAAGGTATGCCAACTGAACGAATCAATAAAGAAGTCATTGCTCGATTAAAAGAGTGGGTCCCTGTTACTTCGAAACCGACAGGTATCAATAAGCAGCCTCAAACTTGGGCTGAGAAAGGTAAAGCAGTGGTTTCATACCAATTGATGACTAAATCAAAGTCCAAAATTGAACTAACGAATGCGAGGCCTGAAGAAATCGCCAAAATTGAAGAGTTCTTCAAAAAACTGTTCGGTTAAGGTCTACTTTTCGAGTAGTAGGACGCGTCCTACTACTCACTTTGTGTAATAACCATCGACTCATGTCGGGGCTTTGTTGTATCTGGAGAGAAGTAAGCACCCGATGAACCCACGGCCAGTCAGGCTAATTGTCACCTAATAGTTATCAGCATCTTCATGGTTCCTCGTTAAGTGATGATTCACTAAAGAGGACATTTATATCTTAGCAAACTATGTGACATTTTAAACTTACTCTAACATCGATGCGGATTAAGGGACGTTACGTTAAATAGCTCTATTTACGCATAACTAGTTGACGTCTAATAATATGTGCTCGAATTAATTTAAAGATAACTCAACAAAAAATAAATTTAAATCACGCTTTTTTGCGACAATTTGTTGACGCTACATACTGCTGGAAGGTTAGATTCTTTTAAGTGCCGCTGTAGCCGTTTTTCCTCACGACTATCTAGCTCTAGGCGACATAACTCTGCAAGATATCGCTCTGCTGACCAGCTTTGCTCACGCGCTTTTTCTGCCATGGGCTCCCATTGGCTTTGTTGCAATACTCAACCTAGGTGGTCTTTTGATACGGTTAAGCGACTCGGTAGCTCTTGGGCATCCCGAGGTGAGTGAAACGATTTAAAATGGAGCAACCGATTAACATTTCCTGTCGCTGATTGGTCAACTTTCTACTGTGTAATTGGTTTCCGATGATCTTCTTATAACGTTGTATGGCCGTTTCTGAAATATTCCTTTTTACATATTGTCGTAGCCTTTGCCAATCGATAATCCCGAGGGCAGAGCACCCTATCAGGTTGCTCATCCTCTTGGGATGATGGTCGTCATCCGCAAACGTATTGTCTTTCGGCGGTATGACAATATCAGCATTCGGAAAATGAGCTTCTAATGTCTGGTACACAGCATTCGTATCATACATTTTGTCGGCACTTACGTGCCTAACATCCGTAATGATAGACTGACATAATGGCCCGACAACCTGATCATCCATCGTGTTTTTGTCCGTTAATACGGCACTCTGGAGCTGGTGATGACTATCAACCGCAAAATGCGCTTTTCTCCAGCTACGTTTGGCATTAACCTTATGTTTCTCCTGGTGCCACTCGTCCTTACCAAACCGTTTCAGCCCTGTAGAATCAATGGCGATAGCGGCAATATTGGTATCGGGTTTATCACTTTTTTTAAATAGTGGCGTTGAAAAGTTAAGTTGACTGAGTCGCTTTGACTGTAAGGTATAATCTGGGCATTGAAGGTGCTTCATGTCCAATATTTCTAGTAGATTTTCGATGAACCCCTGCGCTTGGCGCAGGGGTAACTTAAACACCATTCTCAGGTAATGACAGGCTTCAATCGTGCTGTCAGGATATTTTTCCGTTGAGCCAGTCCCATCGTAGGTTCGCTCTTCATTCTGCCAAGTGTTGAGGATATCATCGGACAGCCAGACATCAATTCGTCCTCGGTTTTTGAGGGCCTGATTGTAGTTAGAATGATTGGTCAGCCGATAAGTATGCTTCTTAAAATGATGACGTTTGGAGTCGTTATGTTTGTAAGGCATGGGTTAATAAATCAACCTAAATGAAAGGCTTATGATGATAACTGAGGTCAATGAAAATAGGAAAAATAAAGGTTATTTGAGCGCTGCAACAAAGCCCAGTTACACAGAATCTGTTACAGCCTCCAAAAAACTGGTAACTGTCAGATCAAGTCTGGCAGCTACACTAGGAACCATCAGGATCCTTTTTTCTTAAAGTTCAATTACTTTTAATTTCGTTACACCATGCGTTTGCAGGCCATACACCATAAGTTTGTACTTGCTTCTCACCTTTTCTCCACTGATTAATAGGGTCTTTCCAAAGGTGACTACATCTGTTATTAGAAAAAATACCAGGCAATTCAATAGCTAGATTAACATTGGTTGCATCTATAGGTAAATATATTGCGGCACTTTGAGGGGCTGGAAAAGAACCAGACTTAAATTGTTTTTCTTTACTTGATATCAAATCATAAGTTAGTTTCCATTTAGTAATATAGGTACTACCGGGCTTACTATTTATAATTAACTCTAGTTGGTTTATTGGCTGGATCCAGTCATTAATTGGACGCTTACCTTCTATAGAGGTAAAGGTGAAGGCAACTGGTACCAACTGGCTGCTTTTACCACTTGATGGGAAGTTGATTGCCGTGACAGATTTACTCCCTTTCTCTGAAATTACTTTAGCTGCAATTCCTATTTTATCTTTTTTAGGCGAAAAAAAATCTACAGAAGTAGTCATGCTATACTTGCCTTGATTTTGATCATTAGCAATGGCAACACCACGGCTTGCCCATTTAACACCACTAATATAACCAAAGCCTTGAGAAATTTTACCAGTCTCTTTATCTATATATGGTGTGTTTTTAGCTGCATTTTTAATAATATCCCATTTGTCTACTACAAGAGAATAAGGATTCTCAGTATAGTCTTCTTTATCAATAATATAAGTTACAGCCAAGCTTTTCTTTCTTGAAAAATTCCATTCATGCTCCATTCCCGCTTCAATTTTTATACCACTATTAGGATCTGTATAGCCACCATCTATTTTAACTCCAACACTATTTTTTGATATACCCTTAGATAAGAACTCCCATTTCTCATCTTTACTTTTTCTCGTGAAATGAACAGGATCATTTACAATATCTGTACTTATCAAAGTAAATTCACCTGTTAAGTGGTCTAAATAACCAATAGCACCAACCTGAATTGATGCATTATAATTCCAATTTGAGAATGTATTTTCCTTAGACTCTCTCATTAAAGACGTTAGCTCTTTATTCCAAAAATTTTTACTTTCTGATGAAAATGCTGAGCTTGCTGATAGCATAGCTAAAGCTATTAATCCAGTTTTTGTTATTCTATTCATAGTATTATCACCTCTATTTAACTACCATCTTATAAATTTAATATGATTATATAGCAACCTACCATTTAAGGTAAGGAATCTCAATGTTTCCAGTTCTGTCGACTTTGTTGCAGCGCTCGGCTTTGTTGAATCGCTCAGATAACACTCAATTATTCGATTAACATTGAATTCAGTTATCATAGCCAGCCTTTGGCTTTGTTGCAAAACTCAACCTAGGTGGTCTTTTGATACAGTTAAGGGGCGTTGTTGCCTAAATTAGTTGAACCTTTTCCCAGTTCTGCGATCTGATCATTTAAGGTGGTTAGAACAGTGGTAACAAGATAACTAACAGGGCGGAGTACAATAAGGCTCTTTGCAATAGTGGTTCGGTTACGTTCGGCACTGACGGATCCCCTCATAATTGCCCCAGTCCAGAGTTGTGCGTCAGCCTTTGATATTCGAACATACCCCATTGGTATTGAGACTCGTTAATTTTGTATCGCCGATGATTCCGCACTTCTCTTCCGAGTCGAGGAATTGATAGGACACGGCGATGTTTAATGCTGTTGGCTTGGAAGTCAAAATGCCATTTGGCTTGGACTGCGATGAGGCCATTCCACCACATCAATATTTCAGCGAGCAAAGCTATTAGAAGCAGGATATCTAACCTGTTAGTACTGCGAGTTCTATTGTGACGAAGTGCGATCCCATAAGCGGTACTTTTTAGGTCACGGAATGACTCTTATATTTGCATACGCTTTGCGTACAGATTAGTAATTTGCACTTCATTTAAGATGTGTCGAGGGACGTTAGTCGCGAGTAACCACGGCTCTTTTGCGCTGCGTTGGTAAAGATGAGTAGCGGAGTGCTTTTGACTGGTTCTACTGTGGCGCT
>NZ_JAUFQV010000044.1 GCF_030409945.1 Vibrio tapetis subsp. quintayensis | reverse complement strand
ACCTGTCCACCTTTTCGATGAGCAATATATCTCCTTTATGTGAATCCTCAATTAAGCGCGATAACTCGGCTCTTTCTAATTTTGAACCTGATTGGTTCTCAATGTAGAAACTTGCTATTCGTACACCTTTTTGGTCTGCAAATTGGATAAGTTCAGCTTTTGCACGATTAGCATCTTGCTCACCAGTTGACGCTCTAAGGTAGGCTCTTATGAACATGATGTTAAGTCTTGGTCTGTTTTGAGTGTGGTTTACAATGTTAGTTCGCGTAGGGTTAAAAATCAACAATATGCGAACTAATATTTGGTTGTTAAACATTAGTTCGCATTAAGTATACCCTAAAAAATCCAGTGAAATCTTTAAAGTTGCGACTTTACGTTTACACTTTACGTAAAGTGGATTACAATTATGTTAATGTGTAATTTTAGTTGAGGTGTAAAAATGACAACGACATTCGATATCAAAAAACAAGTCGTTAAGGTGTGTGAAACTTTGTACCAAACCGGCGGTGTTGAGCTGAAAAAAATCACCGGCCGACTTGTGGCCAAAGAGACCGATTTTTCTCATACCGCGGTGACGCCTTATGTAAAAGACTGGCGTGAAGAGCAATACAAGATTGAAGCTGATGAGCTAAAAAAAACATCAATGAGTGATGTGCTGGTCAAAGCGTTACACCAAGAAATTAACGCCCGTATGCTTTCTCTTAACGCGCTTCGTGATGATGAAATGGATGTCAATCGAGTGGAGCTTGAAGAGGCGCAAGAGAACGCCGCGCAGCTTCTACAAATGAATGAAACGCTTGACTTAAATTTGCTTGAGGCCACCGACAAAAACGTTCAATTGGAGCGTGAACTGGCCACGAAAACGCAAGAAGTCACCCACCTTGAGGCGACCGTGTCACGAGTTCAACGGGAAAAGGAAGAGGATTTAAAAGCAGCGGAGCACGCTTACGCTGAACTAGAGGGAAAATTAACTGAACAGGTGGCCAGCTATCAACTGATGGTTGAACAACTGAAAGAGCAGCATCAACACGCCCTCGTAGAATTAAAATCTGAGCACACTCAACGTATCGCAGAGCTGAGTCATGTGCATAATGGCAATATAGACGAATTAAAACAGTCTCATTCGTCCATTCAAGAGCAGCTCCGCGCTGATATTGACAAGTTATCGAATCATCTTACTGACATGACGTCACAATCTTCATCAAAATCAGAAATCATCGGCCAGTTACGCGCCGAGCTTGAAGATAAAGAGGCGCTGAAAATGGCCATGGAGACCCTTACTCTCACCAATAGAGAGCTTGAAATTCACCTAAATGCCGCACAACAAAGTGCACAATCCGCGAATGGCGTGGTGTCCAAACTTGAAGTGGAGATACTCGATCATAAAGAGCAAAGAAATAGAGCTCAGAGCGATCTCGTTAAGGCGAACGATAGCTATGCCTTGCTCAATGATAAGTTCATGGCGGTCTTATCGAAGAAGGACGCTTAATGGGGTGTGCACGGTTAAAGCGCGAATGTTTCATTGTGAGGTAACGAATGAAATCCGATGAATGGGTCTGTATTGAGGACGGTGAAGGCGATTACGTCATCGAACGCTTTGAAGTTCGAGTCAAAGGTAAGAAGCCTTTAGTGATTAATCATCCGTCTTTTTCTAAACTTCTCTTTGTCACTCAGCAATATCTTAATGGCTCCCTTGATATGACTAAAGAGCTGATCAGAAAAACCGTTTTACAGTCACCGGAGCCGCTGACCATAACTGAATACATTAAACTGGTCGAATTTCTGGAGAGGGAGCCCTAGGCTTTCTTGGATGAGGGCTCCAAGCGGGCGGCGGGTCTTTTGGGGCGAAACAAACGTCCATTAAATCAATAACAAGCATAAAGATTGGGTCGTTGATATTATGGCAACCGTTACCTCGTGGTTTTCTGTATACACAGAAGAAATAGCGATCCTATTTTAAGATCTTTTGTTAGAATCAGAGATACGATGAATTAAGTGTAAAGTCCTCTTTTATTTTGCGAAATTTTATTGATACTAAATTATTGTCATGGCCGTTAACCCCTGAGTTAGAGAGTAAGAAAGTAGGGAAGCTGGTGTTATATTTGTCACCTGATATCCCCGAGCAAACCTTTTTCCTTGAGGCCATGCTTAAAGACGAAAATCTTTCGATCCATAAGCGTAAAGCGTGGGCGGGTTTTTTGCGGGGGCTGGCCGAAGAATTAGATCCTACACCGGTTTCTCATGAGGAATAAAACGATCCCAATATAGGATCGTTTTCACGTTGTTTCTAGTTACTTAATTTGATAACAACACTTCGCTCTAATCCCGTCAATTCACTGATAAATTCAACGGATTGACCCGAAAGCAGCATCTTCCGAGCAATGGCTTTACGCTCTTCTTGCTGTCCTTCTTGGCGGCCTTCTTGGCGGCCTTCTTGACGGCCTCGTAGTAACCCGTTTTGTTCGCCTTCTTGGCGACCTTCTTGGCGAAGCTGATCGGCTATGGTCATGATAGTCTCTCCATGTTCTGGCGCGCTCTGCGCTAACCCTTCTAACAAGACAGGGGCATTCTTTGTCTCCCCAACTTGCAGTATGTATCTTACCAGTCTTTCGACTTGGCCATCATTTAACTCGGCTCTCATGAACAACACGCCCAGTTGTGTGACAAATTCTAGCATATCTCGCGTGCGAGCGTGCTTTTGTACCAATTCTAGCGCCGCGACGCTTCGATGTCCCATGATTTCTTCATCGGGGATCACCGTGACATCAATCAGTGGAAAAGGTGTGCTGTAGAGTGCCTTTGCTACCGCAGGCTCCGCAAACATATCCAGCCAGTTCATGCTATGAGGGTGAGGACTCTGGCTGCCGTGGTAAAATAATAATGGCACGACCAAAGGGAGGCGCTCGTTTCCTTCATCTAAATGCTGCTGCATGGCTGCTATTGCATAACGCATCAACCGGAAGCTGATGCGGGCGTCTGCGCTACTTTGGTGCTCTTATGCAAAGAGATTGTTTATGCAAAGTATGCAGCCCACGTAATATTAAGGATCGAGTTTTCCTTTTTTGAACACACCGCATAAAAAAACACCAAACATAAGAGCAGACTGGTGAAGACCTTCATTGCGAAGTAATAAAGGAGAACACCATGTTGAATGAAGTTTTTCCAAATCCTGACGTTCTAAAAAGGCTTACCGCCAGTTCATTGGGATCATTTGTCCAGTCTTATACAACATTCCTTCACGCAGAGAAATTCAGTCCATCAACTATGCAACACCGAATCAGATCCGCAGCGCATTTCGGATACTGGCTCGATACTCATCATGTTGAAATTAATAATATTGACGACAGTGTCCTTAAAAAATTCATAGATCATTTATCGTCCTGTCGTTGCCCTGGCTCCAGACCGGGGGAGCATTGTCATACTACTGATGGAGCTAAGAGTTTTTTGATGTATTTATCAAAAATAGAGGCTGTGCCATTATTCCAAGCAATACACAACAAACCCAGTTCCCGAGAACTTCTACTTGATAAATTCTTTTTATGGACACAACTGAATCGGGGTATCTCACGACAAACAGGAATTGGACAGCGCTCTCATGCTGCCAATATACTTGATTCTTTAGGGGACGATCCTAAAAGCTGGAAAGTCCAAGATATTCGACAATTCGTATTATCTCATTTCGAGCAGTACAAACCCTCCTATATTAAAGCTGTTGGTTCAAACCTAAGGGCATTTTTACGTTTTTTAGTTGCTGAAGGGCTATGTCAACCTGAGTTGATTGATGCTGTGCCCAAAACAGCCCACTGGTCTCTCAGCGAAATTCCACGCCACTTAACTCCCGAATCAATGGATAAGGTAGTTGCTGCCTCTAGTACTATGTACCGCAGCGAACTTCGCGACAGAGCTATTATCTTGCTTTTGGCTGAACTCGGATTAAGAGCTCGTGACATTTTGAATCTTTGTTTGTCAGACATCGACTGGACCCAGGGGCGGATCCGTGTAACAGGAAAAGGACGTCATGAAGACTGGCTACCGTTACCTCAAAGAGCGGGAGATGCATTACTCTTGTATCTGGAGCAAGAGAGACCCCCCTCAAACCATAACCCGATATTTTTACGTTCCCGAGCGCCTTTCCAACCATTTAAGTGTATGGGGACTATACAAAGAATTGTTCGTCTTACGCTTAAAAATGCGGGCGTAGAACCTCCTTCTGGGGTCACGACACATCTTTTTAGGCACTCTCTTGCTAGACGTTTGCTTGCACAAAATATTCCACTGGAAGGTATTGGAGTCATCCTTCGGCATCGCAACCTACAAACTACCGCAAAATACGCCAAGATCGACTTCAAACTTCTGCAAACGGTGATTCAGCCCTGGCCTGAGAAATAGGAGAATTATCATGTTAAATCTACATGCTAAACACTATATTCAGCTACGAAGACTTGGTGGGTTTAAGTACGCCCAACAAGAAATATATGTCCAATCATTTGTTCGATTTGCGTGTAAACGAGGTGATTCACACATTTGCACAGACACTGTCATCGAATGGGCTGCACAAGGAACATCCGCTGACAATAGAGAGTGTCGGTTGAGAACAATCGTTGCCTTCGCTCGACACTGCCGAGCAGAAGAGCTCGAACATGAACTACCACCGACATGTGTTTTTTCTTCTGGTCGCCATAAACGTCCAATTGCATACATTTTTTCTCCCGACGAAATACCGAAAATTCTAGCAGCGGCGCTTAAACTGGAGCCATGTGCATCATTACGCCCCATCACTTTCTACACCTTGTTTGGGTTGCTGGCATCAACAGGGTTACGAATAGGAGAGGCTGTCCGATTATGTAAGGATGACATTACAACAGATGGCTTATTAATTCGTGAAACCAAATTTAAAAAAAACCGAATAGTCCCAATTCACACATCTACGGCGAGTAAACTTAACCAATACCTGAAGTTACAGAGACAAATAGGCGTTTCGAGCACCGAGATTTTTGTTGGAATGAATGGACAACCTCTCGAAAAGTCTTCCGCACGACATGCTTTTCGTCAAGTGATGGTAGACATTGGCCTCGAGAAAGTTCGCTATGGTCATTCTCCCCGTCTTCACGACCTAAGGCATACATGGGCTGTCCGAGCTCTCGAATCCACGCCAACTAACCCTGAGCAGGTGGATCAACACGTACGGGCAGTCATGACTTATCTTGGACATTCAAGTGTGGCGGCCAGTTATTACTACATGCACAGTACACCAATTATTATGGATCGGATTGCAAATGCTTGTGCTGCACTTGAAGAGGAGGGAATATCATGACACCACTAGCTCCGCATCTGACCAACTTCTTACTTGAACGTTTAAAAAATCACCGGCAAGCCAGTCCGAACACATGCGAAACCTACGCTTATGCATTCCAGTTATTGTTGAATTTTGCCAGTAAACAACTTAAAACCGCGCCTTCGGCTTTGACTATAGAGCAACTGAATGAACGGCTAATTCTGGGCTTTCTGACGCACCTTCAATTGGATAGACTAAATTCGCCTCGTACACGTAATTCACGGTTAGCAGCCATAAAATCATTTATGCGTTTTCTTCAATATCGAGTACCCACAGCTTTAGATCAAATCAACCGTATCCTTGCGATACCAATGCAGAGAACGGATCGCAATTTAGTGCGTCATTTAAAACGAGATGAGGAACAGGCATTATTAGATGCTCCGGACCCAACGACTCGAATTGGTATTCGGGATAGAGCTATGTTACATCTCGCTCTGGCCGGTGGTCTTCGAGTGTCTGAATTGGTAGGGATTCAGATGAAAGACCTACGTTTTGATAATTCTTCAGTTGATTTACTTGTGCATGGGAAGGGGCGAAAGCAGCGCGAGCTTCGACTATGGAAAAACGTTGCTCAGTCAATTCGTGCGTGGTTATCTGTACGAGGCAATGCAACTGTGCCGGAGTTGTTTTTAAATGCTCAGGGGAACCAAATGACAAGAGCTGGATTTGAATACGTGCTTGAGCGATGTCGAAAGAAAGCGGTAAAACAATGCGTTTCTTTGGCTGAAAAAAAACTATCTCCTCATGTTCTGCGTCATACATGTGCATTATCAGTTCTGAAAGCAACAGGAGATCTACGGCAAGTGGCATTGTGGTTGGGGCATGAGAGTACAGTTACCACTGAATGTTACCTTCAGATGGACCCGATGGAAAAGCTACAAAGCATCGCGGAGACTGTTCCGACTGCACTGAGGCCTGGTAAGTTCAAGCCATCAGATCGTCTTATTGCTATGCTTCGAGGAGATCATATTATGTAAAGTAATAACACAACAGGTTGAGCTCTATGACTAGGGTTCAACCTACATACTTTGCATAAACAATCGCTTTGCATAAGAGCACTTATGCGGCGCACCGCATAAGTGCTCAATCACCGTGTAGACATACCCTGTACCATAACGTGTTTCCAATGAATAAAGCACATCGGAGTAGTAAGGCCGTAAATCTTCTTCCAAAAACGACGTCGATTTCAGTTGCAGCGTGGAAAGATCGCACAATGCCTGAATGTCGGGCGGTAAGTGGATTTCTAGAAAATCCTTTGCCACCTCAGGCAGCGTTAAAAAGGATTTAAATAAACCGTCGTGAGGGTTGTTCGTTGCCATCGTTGCGTTATCTCATTGTTAATGTGATACGTTCATCGCACTTCCCGTTAGCCTTCAACCAGGTTGATGTCTAAGGGATGAACCAAAAGGTGCGCTTGGTGTGTCTTCTCATTCCATTCTTTCATCTCCGCCACAAATAAACCGTGTCGGTTGATGCACTCAATCAGCTCAGGCGCGCGCTCTAACTCGATGAGCATTGAAATGGGGCTCACTTGCCGGTGCTCAGCATCAAAGCCCTGCTCTAATTGCTCTTCAAGTAAATACAGTATGCCGGGCTTGGTTTGCATCCCTTTTTCAAACAGTCGAGACTCGAGGCCTTCTTCATCATAAAGGCAGACCAACAAGTGATAAAGCTTCTCCGCTCCTTTAAGCTTAGATTGTTTCGCCAGGGCGTTTAACTCATGCAGTTTCATTTCTAAGTTCCCTCCGCTCTTTCTGGCTGAGTTTACCATGAGCTTAATGTCTTTCTTAATGCTTGATAACGATGTGTCGCTTAATTTAGGCTTGAGATATTTAATCAGTATCTCATTACGGCGATTCACCGGAACATAACGGGTCGTCGTTGATATCTGAAAGAACAAGTGAAGTAACGCGTGCGTCACCGTGTCGTGTAAATGATGATAGTAATTAAAATCGCGTTTTATTTGCATGCTTGCTGGTCTGACTCTCTATCTATGGCGCTCTTGGCGCTGCGGATCCCCAGGGGAAAGCGAAAAGAAGGGTTCGTTTACACGAACCGGCACTATTCTAGTGCCTATGGCGATTCAAATCCTTATTTTTGGTTCGTTTACGGATAAAAATTGAACTCGGTGCATGCTGGCTTTGGCTTTGGCTTTGGCTTTGGGGCAGAGAATACTCAAGCATCAGTGAGGTGTTTTTTTGTTCTTTTCGCAAAGCCTTGCCTTTTCTTAGCGTTCTCGCTTCGCTCCGTTCATTCCGTCGCTTCGCGCCTCCCGCGATAACGCATGCCACCGATATCGAGCAAAGCTCGATGTGCCATTGCGTTCCTGCCAACAACGGTGATTTTCAAGCGACTTCTCTTTGTTACTCAGCAATATCTTAATGGCTCTCTTGATATGACTAAAGAGCTGATCAGAAAAACCGTTCTACAGTCACCGGAGCCGCTGACCATAAATGAATACATTAAACTGGTCGAGCTTTTGGAGAGCGACTGATCCGCTCTCCAGACAGTTCAAAAGGAACGGGCAGGTTTTTTGAGATTAATAGGCAAATATTAAAGCGCTTTACATGAAAATACGCGGTATGATACTGTATTTTCATACAGTATCACGTGTGGCTCTGGAGGCGTTAATTATGCGAGTTGAAATGATGGTTCAAAAGGATAAGTTACCTAAAAACGAGCTCTCTTTGATCACGGTTGAGTTAGAGAAAAGGCTGCATGGGATCTTTCCTGATGCAAAAGTCCGTGTACGTGCTGGCACGAGTAATCGACTCGATATTTATGCACATAAAGATAAAAAAACTCTCGCAAATAACATTGTTGAGCAAGCGTTTAATGAAGCTGATGAGTGGCTTTTTTCTGAATCTTAATGTTGTCTACTATTCATCTCATACTGGTCTAGGTCTAGGTTTAGGTCTGTTTGTCTAAGGAGGGGCTGAGAATTATCAAGCATCAATGCGCTGTTTTTTGATAGATCTTTTCGAAAATCCTGACCTTTTCTTGGGCGTTCTCGCTTCGCTCCGTTCATTCCGTCGCTTCGCTCCTCCCGCGATAACGCATGACACGAATATCGAGCAAAGCTCGATGTGCCATTGCGTTCCTGCGAACAATCACCCAACGCCTCCGCTCACTGCGTTCGCTACGCCTCGTCATTCTTCCTCGTTGCCTTTCACTGCCTGTCATTAAGACAGAGTAAGGGCCGAGTTTTTTATGCGCCGATTTTCCTTTCTACTCGCATCACCTTACGGACTCGCAAGCTGTTAACCATGATCTTTCAGAACCCCAATAACAAGGGTATATGAACGCTTCGCGCCCTTGTTATTGAGAACCATGAAAGCTCGATGGACAGCTAAGCGGCTCCGAAAGGTGATACTCAAACAAAAAGGAAACTCCCCATGGCGCAACAAAACTCAACCCTAACTCTCTCTACATGCCAAACAGCGACCAGCGTCTCGCCGCTGGAGCACGAAAGCTCACCAAAACATGATGTCTCTTTGTCCGAGGGCGAAAGGGGCTTCATTCAACTGATTGACTCCGATTCAAAACAGATCTTAGCGCAGCGTGAAGGTTTAAATGATGAGGCCTCTTTTGAGTATCTAGAAAAGTACGTGTGGAACATGAGCGAGCAGGTAGCCATGCAGTTTGTGGCGCAAACGGATCATGTTCATCCCACGAAATTCTTTTGTGCGCTCCCTAAAGAGGCCCTGGTTAAGTGTTACCTCAACCAATTGACGGATCAAGAGCCGGTGTCTATCAAGCCATGTTGGGAAGGGCTGGCCGAGCAATGGGAAGAGAACGACACGACGATCGAACCATGGGATGCCTTTGATAGCGACGGTCGCTGGATTGGCACGTCGGAATGTTAACCAGAGGGCGCTCACATGAAACAACAATCAAGCCGTACGATAGAGCCAGTGGCGCTTCGCTGCCAAGTGAAGGCGTTGCGTCAGTCGATTAAGGGAATAGGGGCGCCATCGGCGCCAACCCTATCACCACAGCGTCACGCGATTGTGCAGCGCGTGCAACACCTGAAAATGTTCAGTCGTGGTCAGAGTTCTGAGCAATTGGATGATATCGCTCAATTAAAAGAACAAAGAGTCCGGGAGGCCATCAACACTCAGTTCCCTGGCATCGGACAGAAAACGTTTCAGCATCATGACTTCTATGAGCTTTTGCTGGATCTCGATAGCCGTATCGGACTTGGTGAGTGGCGTTTACGAGAAAGCCGTGAAGAAGTCATTGTGTATGCCTCTTATGGGGCCGTCTTCCCTGGTTTGCGTTTTCAAAAGCAGGGTGAGCACTACCACTGTAGCGGCTTCAACTTTGATATCCGCCTGGCATCTTAACCCTAACTCTTAATCTGATTGTCATGGAGAAAAAATGGAACAGTCCATCCCCTCTATTTTTGTGACCGGTGCGTTGGTCTTAGCAAAAGCACGTCATGGTGGTGCTCGCCAACCCATCGTGATTCATATTGAGCGCACTGGGCTTCATCTTCCTTATTGGGGCCAAGGTATCGCGCGTAATAACGTGCAAGAAATCTTGTGTCAAAAAGGATTGAACAGTGTGTATACCCTCATCCATTGGATTGAAGAATAAGGAAGCATGCGATGAAAACGCCTACTCATTTTGCGGCACTTTCCGAGCTCACGGCTCGTGACTTTAAAAAACAAGCAGTGATCACCCCTAAACGTCGGTTTGATGTCTATAACAACGGCCAGTCTTGTAATGTGATTAATTGGTCAAGCGAATACCAAACGCACATCTATTTGCGCTTAAACGTGTCCTGCGTTGATAACAAACCGCTCTATTTTGTGGAGACCTATTCCATGTGGGGCGATTGGCTGTGCAGCCATTCATATCGAACCATCAAGGACGTCAAACTCGCTTGGATCGGTCAGTTATGACGTGTCACCGCCGAGAGGAGCAAGAACATGACAAAAATTAAAGAATGATCAATTTCTAACTAATTTTTGGACATTTATTGGTTAGAGTAAAAAATCTACTAAAGGTCTACGCAATGCCATTGGTTTGAGTTAATAATCACTTAAAGCAAATAAATAAACAGCGCACAACTTAAAGATGCGAGCTTGAGAACCTGAAAATCATCATTAATTCGAGATGTCAAAGAGCCTGCGATCTCTAGAAAAGCCACAGCAAAAAAGTGGTCTGTGGCCGCTCTGATTTGCACATGCAAAAGAAGTTTGTATGGCAGTCAACACCGGCTTTGAATCAGCGGAGAGCTTTTCTCTTTCTAGCGCTCTTTCTGTTAGCTGGTTGGTTAATGGAAGTTCAGCACAAAAACTCGCCTAACAGAACCGTTTTTGAGTGTGAGAGTAATTCTGCAAGTTTGTTGATTGCTACTCTAAACTCTTTTTGTTCAAAACTGTGGTATCGAATACCATACTCCCTACTTAGAGCTCGCCTTTAAAGGCGGAATCGAGAATTGATGCTTTTAGTTGGTTCAGAGACGTAATTTCTGCTGACACTTTAGCTTCTAAATTGCGGCTTTTATTTACTAACTGCCCCACTTTTTCAACAATATCATTCTGAATAGCTTTGCTTGGAACTGGGATTAGGTATTTTTCTAACGCTTTTTTATTTACCCCTGACTGACCAGCAGCTCTTTGAGAAATGCCAATAACATAGTTCTGTATTGACGGAGACTGAAGGAACCAAAATAGATAATCCTTCGTCAGCACATCCTCATTAGGTACGGCTTTCATCAAAGCAACGTTATAAGCGCCATCAAGCCCTCTCAATATCTGAAATACTGGTGGTCCATAGCGTCCAATCATCACATCATCTTTCGTACAGAATTTCTTCGTTGATGCGCTATCGACATAAACAATATGGTTACCAGTCTTATAATCACGAATCTGAATTAATCGAATATAGCCTTCTTTCTGAACATCAGAAAATTGTGATTTTGGAGGCTGAGAGCCACCGATAAAATCAACCACCTCTGTTAGTGGCACAGAATCACAATCCGACAGTTTAAAAAATTCATCTAATACGCTGTCGAACAGTAGCTTAGATAGATCGAGTTTGCTTTGTAAATGCTCGATGGCGGTGTCGATGCAGGTGAGCAGTGCATCGAGTTTTTCGACGATACATTTTTGTTCTTCGATGCTAGGTATCGGGATTGGAGCCTTCTTAAGATTTCCATCAGTAATCGCGGGATATGAAGCGCCACCAACATAGGGCTCAATTTGGGTTTGAACAAAATCTGTTGTGACAAAATAAAACAAATAGGCAGGTAAAACCTTTTTGTTAGCTCTGAGAACACAGAAACCTGTCGATGCCACTGGTGAGCTATATTCATCCCGAACCAACGCTATGTTTTTTAGGTTTGGTCGTGTCGTTGCAAATATCACGTCGTTTAGCTGTACATGCTTTTTCGCTCGTGATGGAGCATCTTTCCCTAGAATTTCCTTTGGATCTGTAACTGCAAATCGATCACGATCTACTGATGATATATCAATGTACGTCCACAGCTGATCTGCGTGTTTTAACGGGTTCAAGTTTTCCGTTTTAACAACAACATCTGCTAACTCTTGCCACTCCCACCCATCCGGCAATAAATATAAAACCTGTTCCATGCTTATTTCTCCGCCAACAGATCTTCAATTTCATCCAACAGCCCTGATACCAGTTTTTCTTTGGTGCGGATCTGCTTAAGGATATCGTTTGGCGCTAGATGCTCAGCATCTTTCTGCTTGGCTGGGTTTTTGGCGGATAGATCATAATATTCAGCCAATTTACTGGCTGGTACGGTCCATGAGCGGTCAGTAGTTTCGCGGCTGTTATACAGATTAACAAACTCTTTTAAGTGGTTATCGGTGATCGGTTTGTTTTTGGTGAGCTTTTTCTCAGGCTCGCATTCGTAGTACCACACATCACTAGTGCCACCGCTACGTTCAAAAAATAATACGTTGGTCTTAACGCCTGAGTACGGTAAAAACACACCGGCTGGAAGGCTTAAAATGGTATGTAGGTTAAAGTTTTCCAGCAGTTCCTGTTTTACCTGTTTAAAGGCACTATTAGTTTGGAATAGTACACCTTCGGGCACCACGACTGCCGCTTTACCACCACTTTTTAGTGTTTTCATAAAGTGTTGTAAAAACAGCAATTCAGTTGCATTCGCTTTAATTGGGAAATTTTGTTGGATCTGGTCTTTTTCTTTACCACCAAAAGGCGGATTAGCCAGAATAATGTCGTAACGATCTTGTTCCTGAATATCGCGAATGTTTTGAGTCAGGGTATTGCCACGGAACAGATTAGGTGATTCGATGCCATGCAGAATCATGTTCATCATGCCCATAACATAGGCTAGTGACGTTTTTTCAAAGCCCCAATACGCATCGAAACGCTGGAAGTCATATTCTTCGCTTGTGATCTCTCTAACTCCACGTTTTTTACGATTTTTTGGTAGGTTATACTCAAATGCATCGACTAAGAAACCACAAGAGCCTGCCGCTGCATCATAGACTTTATCTAATGGTTGAGGGTCTAACACTTTCACCATGGTACGAACTACTGGTCGCGGAGTGTAGAATTCACCTGCATAACCACCGGCATCGCCCATGTTTTGTAGCATCCCTTCGTAAACCAATGACAGTTCGAACATTTCATCACTAGACTGGAAATTCAGTGTATCGATAATATCCAGTACTTCGCGTAGGGTATGACCAGAAGCTACCTTGTTATCTAAATATTGGAAAATAGCACCAAGCTTGTATTTAAACGATTTTCTATCTACGTTAACCCCTGTGAACTCTTCTCCCTTTAGGTAGGGGAACAGCTCATCGTTAACATATTTTGTTAAGTCATCACCCGTACGGACCTTGTTAATATCCAGTTTGCCCTCAGCATTTTTAGGGCATGCCCAATTTGACCAACGATGCTCTTCATCTAATACCGGTTGATAGTATTTACCTGACAGTACTGCTTCATCTTCTTTTTCAGACTCGTAATCATCTAAAAACTTTAAGAACAGCACCCAAGAGGTTTGCTCGGTGTAGTGCATAGCGCCGCTAATACCATCGTCGCGGCGTAGTATGTCGGTAATTCGGTCAATCTTTTGTTGTAATGACATGGCTTATAGTTTTCCGATAATAAAATTGTACATATTGGTGATGTCTTCGCTGATTTCTGTGGGCAGAATCAGGTCGATATAGGCTTGAAGTTTGTCAATATCGAGCCCTATACCCTCGGTATTGATCAGAGGGTCAATGCAATTTTTGGCATTCAAGCGACGAATATCGTCGTTGTCACCTGGGTTATTTGGTTGTAAATAACACGGTGCTCTTAATAGCTCTGTGTTGTTAATTTGATCTAAAATGCCATGGGACAACAACGCTGTGTGTGAAAGCAGGTAATTTTTAATTTCACGGCGCTTCCAAGCTAATAGATATGGCGATACATTGGTGCCACGTGGCCATTGAATTGCCGATAATAACCCACGATAAGTTTGGCCATTAACTTGCACACCATCATTCGCGTTCCATTCAAGTGCCGCTTCATCTCTATCGCAAATTAGGAAAATTTGCGTGGTGACAAGAGGTGATTCAATCTTACTCAAGCCATGTAACCAATCTATTTTCCCCTTACCAAAGGTCTCGCTTGCCGATGCGTAACTAGATGACTTTTTAATAGCATGCACGGAGTCTAATCGATTTACGTCTAATCCCGCACGTGACGCTAGTTTGGTAAAGATAATCCAGTCATTGTAGTCGTCTAATAAGGCGATGTTAGGCATCTTACCACACACCTCAAATTCAACGGATTTGGCACGGGAAAGCACACTGAGTCGGCTGATCAGTTGCTTGATCTTATTTTCTTCATTGATTCGGCCGTGTTCCACAACTTTCAGGTGTTCTATGCGATTTTCTTTTGCAGAAATAGAGTCCAACAGGTGTGTAGTGGTAATAGCGTGGCCTTGTATGTTGTGTAATAACGACCATAGTTTCTCTACGTTTTTGTAGTGCAGGTGCGAATCTGCCTCATCAAACAGGAATAGAGTATTCGGCGCATCAAAAAGGTCTATCAATGCGTATAAGAAGAGCAGTTGGTATTCACCATCGCTCAACTGAGCAAGCTCTATTCCATCTTTAAGAAAGAGCTTATAGCCTTGTTTATCAATGAAGTAATCGTTGTCTGCCGCTTGGGTAAAAAAGCTTACTTCAGGACCAAACGCTATATTTGAAGCCTGAGCATCTGCTTCACCAGCCTCTATCCCTTCTTCTCCTGCTTGTGCTTGTCTTGGGTAATCGAATGAAACATCGATAAGGCGGCTTGCTGATATTTCAATGGTTCGTTTACGCAGTGGTTGCTCAAAGTCATAGTCTCTAGAGTGAAATGTGCTAATGAAACTCTCTAATGAACGGAAGTAAGGAGTTTTTCGCAGCGTATCAACTTCGCCATTTTCTTCTCGCTTTAAAGCATCCTGTATTCGATTGACGTAGTTTTTGTCTATTTTGAATGCACATTTTAAGCAAGTCGATTGGTCATCACCATCAGCCTCAGTAATATAGCCTCGCTCACGCAAAAATGAACGAACTTTGCCACTACGCTTGGTAGCGGTTGCCAAAAAGATAAGCAACTTAGACCAAGGCTTATCAAAATACAGGCATTCCAAACCTAACCCTCTACCTGCTTGCCGCTCGCGCTTTAAATAAATGCCAAACTTTTCAGAGTAATTTTCATTTTGCCCAGAAGAAAAACACACCACATTTAGATGTTGATGTGCGTGTTTGTTTAACCGCGCTTCAAATACTGATTGCAAGATACTGGATTTACCAGAGCCATTTTCACCAATTAAAGTTGCCACCTTATTAATGTTTAAGATTTGCGACTGGTCGTACAGCGGATTAGGCGTTAATGTTATTTCCATTTTAATTCACATGATAAAGTTGTTGTTGTAATTGTTTAAAAGCCGCCAGTAAATAGGCTGGTTTGCCACCAAATGCTGTTGAGGCATCTTTCACTGTCCCTAAACCCGATAGCTCGATAAGTGCTGGCAAGCGCTCGCGCGAAAGCTCCGTGCTACCAGTTTGTTCATAACGGTTGAGCACAAAGTGTAAAAACTTCTGCGCTTTCTTTTGTTGATACTGACTAAAGAAGACGCTATTAGTGCGTACTTGGTCGGCACGGGCTTTGCGAGTTGCCATTGGCTGTTCAAAGGCCAAAAAAGCCAACAAATCAAAAATGTCACATTCTTCAGCTTCGAACATACGTCGCAGCGTAGCAAGTTGTTCTTTGTCGAAACCAGATTGCACGAGTTTAATGAGTAAAGCCTCTCGCTCGTCTGGATCAGACCAGATCCCTCTCAGTTCGTCGACTGATTTGAATAGCCCTGGCAATTGATTGATTAAACGTTCTACAAACTCTTGAACGGTGAGCGGTTTGCCGTTTTCATCGATATAGCGGGTTTCAACATCAATCACTTTAAGTTCACGATGCTTACCTAGTTTTACTTTTAACCGAGGCTTTGGCTCGCCCGGCTCTGGGTCACCTGTTCCTCCGGGTGGTTCAGGCGTGTAAGGTGGTGGTATCGGTTCACCAGTCCCTCCTGGCTCTGGCGCTTCAGGTTCGCCATCCCAATCTTTGTCATAAAACTTATTAGCTGCTCCGCGAAAATCGATAATGGTGAAGTGGTCTTTGCCATCAAAAACACGGGTTCCACGACCGACAATTTGTTTAAATTCCACCATTGAACCTACGGTTCTATCAAGCACTACGTTACGCACGTTTCGGGCATCCACACCGGTAGTTAGCATTTGCGATGAAGTAATAATGGTGGGAATGTCTTTGTCGTTATCCTGAAATTTTTCCAGTAGCTCGCGGCCAATTTTGCCTTCATCACTGGTCACTCGCACACAGTAGTGTGGGTCTTTCACCTTTTTATGCTTATTGATCATGTCACGCATGGTGAGTGCATGATTTTGGTTTTCACAAAAGACGATGGTTTTTTCTAATGGATTGATATTATCCAAAATGGCTTTTGAGACCAGTTCGGTACGCTCATCGACAACAATTTTCTTGTCATAATCATCAACCTGATAGACATCTTGCCCTGACTCACCTTCGATCACTTGGTCATCTTTAGTTAGTACTAGCTCATCCAAGTTCGTGCGAACCCGTTTGACACGGTATGGTGTTAAGAATCCATCGTTGATGCCATTTTTTAATGAGTATTCAAAAGCAGGCGCGCCAAAGTAGTCATAGGTATCCACGTTGGCTTCACGTTTTGGTGTTGCTGTTAGACCCACATGCACCGCACTGCCAAAATGATCGAGTATAGCTCGCCATGAGCCTGTTTCATTGGCACTTCCACGGTGACACTCATCAATCATCACAAGGTCAAAAAAATCATTTGGGTAAGCTTTGTAATAGCCTTCGATGTTTTCACGCTCAGCAATGGCTTGATAGATAGCAAAAAAGATGTGTGCGTTGGTTGGCACTACACCTCCACGTTTGCGCACCTCTTCACCATTTATTTTAATTAGATCTTTTTCGTATGGGTTGAAAGTGTTAATGGCTTGATCAGCCAAAATATTGCGATCAGCTAAAAACAAAATTCGAGGTCTGCGTGTACCCGGTGATTCTTTATTCCAACGGGACTGGAACAGTTTATGGACGATCTGAAAGGCAATAAAAGTTTTACCTGTGCCGGTAGCCAGCGTTAATAGCACTCGTGGTTTACCTTTACCGATAGCATCTGTCGCCGCATGTACCGCTAATTCTTGGTAATAACGCGGCTGCATTGCGCCTTCTAAATGAAAGGGCACATTTCGAAGTTGCTTTCCTAGATCCGAATTAACGCCCGCATAGCGATTTTCAAGCTCTTGCGGTGTTGGGTAAAACTCGATGTAGTCGCCTTTGCCCGTTTCTAAGTCGAACTCATAGGTTTGTTTGCCGTTGCTTGAATAGACAAAGCGAACAAGTAGCTTCGTGGCATAGTCTATGGCTTGTTGAAGGCCTTTGGTTGGGTGCTCAGATTCTTTTTTTGCTTCAACTACAGCAAGGTAGCGATTGTCTTTGTGGAGCAGATAATCGACAAAACAACGGCGACCACGGACGCCACCGGCAAGCTTACGGCCGTCGGTAAAGTAATGCTCGCGAATAATGTTACTAGCTTGCCAATGTGCGGCTTTTAAAGCTGGATCTATATAGTTTGCTCTAGTATCTGCTTCTGACGACATATATCAACTACTCCCTCAACGATCTAGTTCAACTAAAGCTTGTTCGGCCATAACCCAAGGCAAACGCCTGCCATTGGCTTGCATCTGCCTGTATGCCGCTCGCGCTTGTTCTGTATTGATTTGCTGATGAACCACCAGTTGGTTTACTAACCAAACCGTGCCTTTAACAATGGCAGCTTCTTTTTCTGCTGCTTTTCTAAGGGCCATATCACCAGTCAGCAAAGGACACTGTTCTTGCTTTGCTAAAGCAAGGGCAAAACAATCGTTTCGGCTTGCTTGGGTATAGGTCCCCGTTAGCTGTATGGCATACATCATTGATTCTGCAGAAACCTCTTTTAGCGCTAACCCTAAATCTAGAAGGTGGGGATGATCTTCTTCAAGTTCTTCAACAAAAAGGATATCTGGCGTTGCAAAGTCATAGGGCAACTGAAACATTACTTCCAGTAAGCCACCTTCTTCCATGTCAATGAGGATATTGGCATCACTAATTAGCAGCTGCTGCACGGCTAGCCTCCTGAGCTAACTGTGCTTGAGTCGGCGCCTCCAACTTTCGTTCTTTACGAAAGCTAGATACAGACATGCCAAGTAACTCAGCGGCTTTTGACTCCCCTATGTACTCTTCACCTAAAGCACGGTATACCAATTGCTTATGTAGATAAGTCGATTCATGAGGGTATGCTTTTCCTGGCTCTTGAGTTCGCCAGCCATTTTTACTAAACAGCATAAATAGATTTTTCTGAGTCGCTGGCGTAATTATTCCACATTGGCCGGCTCGAAACAGTGCCGCCAACATGCTAATACCGTATTCGTGCTTTAGCATCAGTAATTCACGCGGTTCAATATGACGGCGCTTTTCACCCAAGTGCTCAATAAGTGTTTGGGCAGGTAGAAGAAATGCACCAGCAAAGGTGTTACAAGCCTTCTCTTCATCAATACCTTCAGCTAAACGTCCATGCACGACTAAGTGCCCAAGTTCATGGGCCAAGGTGAAGCGCTGGCGGTCACCACTTTGGGCGGTAGAGATCACCACTACTGGCGTGCTGCCAATCTTACCCGCTAAACCGTCAAACTTCTTATCTGTTTCCACATCCGTGGTAATGATCATCACACCCTTAGCTTCGAGGGTATCGATCATATCGTGAATAGGGTTTAGCCCTAACTCCCAAGCATGGCGTATCTGAATAGCCAAGTCTTCAGCTTGTTCTAAGCTAAGGATTTGTTCAGGAAGTTTATCAGGTAGAGCAAACTCAGGGATCGGTTTTACTGAGTCAGGATAGAGATCTAAAAGCTCTTGCCAACGTTCAGCTTGGTCTAATACGTCACCATTGATTCGGTCTAAGACTTTCTTGGGTGTGCTTGCACGTTTGCGGTACTCAACCCCCTCTAACTTCACCTTGGTTGGGCGAAAGAAGTATTCGCTGCGCACATCTAGCGCTTTCGCAAGCTTAAGTAGATTTGAAGAAGAGGGCATAGTCGTGCCATGTTCGTACTTTTTAATGGCGTTAGCGGATAGGCCAACTTCACTGGCTAATGCACTCATTGATAGCCCGGCAGCCTTGCGGGCTCGTTCTAGGCGCTCTGCAAACATGGTATCCTCTCAAGCAATAGCTTGGTTTATAAAAACAACTAAATTGTCATTAATATAAACCGAATTGCCGTGATTTACTATCTAATTTGCAGTTCCGAGCGCCCCATTTTGCTCATTATCCAATCTACCACCTGCTCATGCGCATAGCTTTAACACAATAATGTTACAACTCTATATCCTCAGATATATTAAGTGCATCTTCCATCTCTACCCCTAAATAACGAATTGTGTTATCCAACTTGGCGTGACCAAGCAATAGCTGTACGGCTCGAATGTTTTTCGTTCGTGCATAGATCAAGGTTGCCTTTGTTCTTCGCATAGAGTGAGTACCATACAGGTAATAGTCATAACCAAGTTGTGACGCCCAGCGATGAATTATAGTTGCATAGCAGCTATAGCTCATAGGCCTTCCCTCTTTACGAGGGCTAGGGAATATATAACTTGATGACGATAAGCTACTTTGCATTAACCACAGTGTTAGTGATTGAGCTGTACGAGAAGTTATTTCAAATTGAACCTCACGTTCCGTTTTACTTTGTTGATAAAGAACTCTATTTTGAATAACACCACCCGATGAAATATCTCGAACTTTCATTCTGAGCAAATCACATGATCGTAATTTACAATCGATGGCGAGGTTGAGCAGAGCCAACTCCATAATATTCCCCTCGATTTCGAGTCTGGTACGGATGCGCCAGATATCCTCAAGCTTAAAGGACTTTTTCTGCCCAGTTAAATGACCTTTCTTCGTCCACATACGCTATCTCCTATATGACTACTGAAATGGTCTTATTAATTTTAGCTGAAGAGCGGGAAATGTAAGGTGCATGAATATGCAATTGAAAATTGCAGCAAGAACTGGAGGTAGAGTATTTGTTCTAGCTGATAAAGGGGCAAAACCTTCTTGGAGTTAAAGGTCTAACTGTTGTGATCGCTCTCTAACGGTTCAATTGATGCTCAAAATGAACACACCTTATGCTCTTCCTGTAGCCGTTCCCGTCAGGGCGTGACCGCAAGCGGTCGGGCTTTTCGTCGTTCCTCCTCCTATCGCTAACTTGAAGCCCATATTGAGCAAGCTCAATGCGCTTCTAAGTTCCAGATAGACAATCCCTCACGCAAACGCGTCGTTAGGCGTCTGAAGCGACGCACTCCGCTCTATTTCACGCCTTTACGCTAAGAGGGCGTCATCGCTTCGGTGCTTCGTTCCTTTTGTTTTACTTTTTGATTTGAGCTCACTTGCTTACCCGCGCTGATTTCTTAATCTCTCAACGTTCGCCCTCTTTGCAAGGGAGGCTTCACCGCTTCGCGCCCTTGTCAAAGCGGTCTTTCAAGTTGAGTCGATGAAATCAGGCAATAAGCGAAGTGATACTCAACGAACCTAAAAGGAAAACCGCTATGAACGCAATCAACCCAATCTCAGCGCCCTCTAACCGTCAAGACGCGACCAGCGTATCGCCGCTGGACACTCAGGCAACTGCACAAAATGATGCCTCTATTGTGATACTGCCTGTTAATCAATTGGTGGTGTCGGATTTAAACGTGCGAAAGAGCAAAGCCAGTAAAGCCGATGATGAATCTCTACAAGCGTCCATCTTGGCGCATGGCATCATTCAAAACTTGGTCGCGTTGCCTTGTGAGTCAGGTCGGTATCCTGTCATCAGTGGGGGGCGTCGTTTAGCTCAACTCCAAGCGCTGGTTGAATTAAATAAAATTACACCTGAGCACCTTGTGCCCGTTAAAATCTTAAATGCGTCCACCGTGTCGCACGATGCCACTGAAATCTCATTGACTGAAAACGTCACACGCGCCTCGATGCACCCAGTCGATGAGTTTGAGGCGTACTCAAAAAGAGTCGAAGACGGCGCAACCGTGGCCGAGGTCGCGCAACGTTTTGGTAAAACACAACGTTATGTGCATCAGCGCATGAAGTTAGCAGCGGTCGAGTCGGCTATCCTTGAAGCATACCGCGAGGGCAACGTCTCTCTTGAGCGTGTCATATTATTCACCCTTGCCAGTCCAGAGCGTCAACGAGACGTGTGGGAACAAGTGAAAGAGAAGTCTTGGTATTCTGAACATCAAGTACGCCACATGCTCAAAGAATCTGCATTGGAAGCGTCAAGCGGACTCGTCACGTTTGTTGGTCAAGCGTATTACGAACAAGCAGGGGGGATGGTCACCACGGATTTGTTTTCTGACAAAATTTATTTTGAAAACCGCGCCTTAATGGAATCGCTTGCGAGGGCTAAGATACAACTTGAAGCGGATAAACTGAGCGCGCAGGGCTGGAAATGGACCGAAATACTGCTCACACGCACTCACGATGAATCGCGTGGCTATGTTGAACTGACGGCCAATCAAGGTAAATATAAGAAAGCCGAAAAAGCGTTAGCAGGGTGCATTCTCGCGTTAGGCCACAACGGGGATATCTGCATCATTAAAGGTTTGGTGGCGAAATCCGAACGTAAAGCGCTCAAAGCCTTGCAAGCCGAATATGCCAAGAAAGCAAACCGTGAGGAGGGCGTCGAACTAGGGGAGGGTTTAAGTGACGTTGTCGCGTCAGAGCCAACCTATTCCGGCGCACTTACTGACGATTTGAACGCGCACCGCCTAGCCATGGCAAAACATGCCTTGATGCAAAATACGTCACTTGCGCTCGATGCGCTTCACTTCTCTTTGTGCCTGAAAGCCCAAAATCAATACTTGAGTGCGCCCATTAATGTCACCCTAAATCACAGCGCTGTTGAGCCAAAGCAAGGGGATTTTAATGAGAACAAAGCACTTGAGCGTATCGAGCAACACAAGCAAAGTTTGGACATGACGTGGTATGAGGCAAGCGGTGAGCACGAACGCTTTCAAGCGTTCGTTGCCCTCGATAGTGAAGAAAAACACAAGCAAGTGGCGTTCGCCACGTCATTAATGCTCGTGCCTTGTCTGGTTGGGGATAACCGCTCCACTCATGATTTCCTCTATCAAGCACTGGCCTTTGATGCGCCCGATTACTGGCGACCAACCACGGACAGCTTCATCAAACGCATCAACAAAGAGGCGCTGATTGATATTGCCCGTCCTGTGATGTCAGAAACGTGGTTACAGAGCGCCCAATCGCTCAAGAAGAGTGATTTGGTGAAGCAATTAACTATCTGGCTTAATGGGGGAGATAACTCACTGACAGAGCCACAGAGGGCGCATTTCGCTCAGTGGATGCCCGTGGGCTTTTAATGTCCTCAATATGCAGTCCTGACGGACTGCATATCCCCAACCGTGTGTGAGCCTTACTTCGTCTACGAAAAAAGGCGTGCTCCCCATTACCAAGATAAGTTCAGGAAAAAGCAAAAAGAAAGGCTCGTTAACACGAGCAAGCGCTGTCCCAGGGCCTGTTTTGATTTAAGGCCTTTTTTCTATGGATAATACCTGAACTCAGTGCATGCTGGTTTAGGTTTAGGCAGTAAAATAATTAACTATCAGTGAGGCATTTGGAGGTAACTTTTCGTGCAGAGCTTTCCGTTTTCTTGGGCGTTCTCGCTTCGCTCCGTTCATTCCGTCGCTTCGCTCCTCCCGCGATAACGCATGACACGAATATCGAGCAAAGCTCGATGTGCCATTGCGTTCCTGCGAACAATCACCCAACGCCTCCGCTCACTGCGTTCGCTACGCCTCGTCATTCTTCCTCGTTGTCTTTCACTGCCTGTCATTAAGACAGAGTAAGGGCCGAGTTTTTTATGCGCCGATTTTCCTTTCTACTCGCATCACCTTACGGACTCGCAAGCTGTTAACCATGACCTTTCAGAACCTCAATAACAAGGGTATATGAACGCTTCGCGCCCTTGTTATTGAGAACCATGAAAGCCCGATGGACAGCTAAGCGGCTCCGAAAGGTGATACTCAAACAAAAAGGAAACTCCCCATGGCGCAACAAAACTCAACCCTAACTCTCTCTAAATGCCAAACAGCGACCAGCGTCTCGCCGCTGGCGGGCGAAAGCTCACCAAAACATGATGTCTCTTTAAAGCAGAGCGAGAGCGCACCGCAAGGATTTTCGATTGCGCCTTGGAGTGACATTACAGCAGAAGAACTCAAGGCCGCAGGGTTTGTTCAGCGTGAGGCTCAGTACTTCCCGTTCACGCTGGCAGAGGTACGCGCCCTTATCATGCGCCAATTTCAAATCGGGACGTTAAGGGACTGTTTTGTTGTGCTGGATGTGTCTACGCCTTTTGAAACCCTTTATTCATTTGACCGTTGCCCGTTTTAATGACGGGCGATGTTTTTAATTAAGACAAGGAATAGTAAAACCATGAAATCGTTATCTCATTACATCCAAGATAAACAAACGCAAGCGTTTAATGACGCAGGGGCTTTTTTTGCTTTTTCTAATCAGCAGTTTGCCAAAGCAAAACAACAAGGCATTGAATACGTCTCAATAGGGGCTGGATTAATTTGTCCTACCGACAGAGCCAAACAATTAATTAACCGTCTCGCCACCATTAACCAAGAAGGAATTAAGCAAGACATCAAAGACAATGGGAAAGATGCCATTATTCGCCGTGAGCTATTTAACTACGAATGCTTTTATAGCGGGGACATTATGGATTGCGTCGAAAATCTCACCGAATACGGCTATTGCTTTGATGATATTCACCAAGTCTATCGCCACATTTGCCAGACCGAAAACGTGTGTTAATCAACCAATAAAAAACGCCTTGATATGAACGCTAATAAATATCAAGGCGCGACCCATTATCTAATCTTAAAGGACAACCCAATAATGAGCGAGTTAGAGTTTACAATAGAAAACAAAAAAATGGAAGCAGAGCAGTATGTGTGCAGCGCCCAACCTTTTGAATTGGGAGCGGTGGTGATGACTCAAGGCGTAAAAATGTTATTGAGTGACAACATCGGAGCTAATTTGCGTATTTACTTAATGCGTCATCAAAACGGCGATTGGGGGGATATGCCAATAGAAGATAAAATTGCTAATGATGAGGCGACAAAAATAGGCGCTCGTATCATGTCAGGTTATCAAATTTGCAATCAAAGGATTTGGATTATTACCGAAGGCGATCGAAGTGTGACCACCGTATTATTCCCGTTCGAATACTAACGGCCATTATTTATCGTGTTATCATCCAGCCTTCGGGCTGGATTGTTATTAATAGAGAGAGGATATGAAGGCACTATTTTTATGGGGGCTTATTTTCCCTTTCCCTGTGTTTGCTTTTTGTTTTAATGAGGCTGGCAACCATTATAATGTGTCACCAGACTTACTCAGAGCCATTGCAACCGTTGAAAGTAACTTAAACCCTAAGGCTATCAATGAAAATAAAAATAACGTCGGTGAGGTCGTGAGCCGCGATTATGGCCTGATGCAAATTAACTCAATCTGGTTCGACAAGCTTTCATATTTTAATGTGAATGATCAGAATGTTTATGAACCGTGTTTTAACGTGTCATTAGGTGCATGGGTATTAAGCGCTAACTTTGCCAGTCACGGTTATAACTGGAACAGCGTGGGGGCATATAACGCAGGGTTTTCCAAACGTACCGAAACCGCCAGAAAAATATACATCCAAAAAGTCCAATCTGTTTATTATTCGCAAAACGTAAAATAACCCGCACTGCACCGCTCTGGTGCAATACGTCTTGCCGTCCAACGTTCTCATTCCTCTTTGCTCTTGCCTGTTCGTCCCTTTCTGCATCCCCGATTCAGTCGTCATGGGTTCGTCTTTTTGCTTCGGCCTGGTTTTATTTCCTCAAGTTCTACCCACTCAAGCTGATGAAGCCGCCCCGACTTTTTACTTTCTCTGAAAGTTACCACACACCACGCTAAATCGAAAAACGATTTAAATGGTTGTCTGTAAAAACATAAAAGCATTAAAAACAACAGCTTATATTCAAATTTAGCGTGTGTATTTAGATGGGGAAAATTTTCAAAATCTCAACTAATTAGCCGCTGAAATTCAATGTGGAATTACATCATTTGTGCATTGATTGTACTTAACCCCTTTAATGGAAAGGGCTGTGAGTGATTTAAAGTACAAATAATGTAGATATAATTTGCATGTGATTAAGTCTGTGTTTTTAAATGTGATTAATGTTATTCTTAATAAGTTGATGCATCAGATGTGATGTGATTATAATGTGCTTCTAAAGTGCAAATTTACGGTGGAGTAGCAAGTTTATGGCTAAATCTTTTTCTGTTCAAAGTTACATTCGAGGTAAATTGGAGCAAGATTTTAAGACGTTCAGAGACAGAGAAAAGTTGGGTGACGCGGAAGCGGTTCGGCAACTCTTGACGTTGGCATTGCAGATAAAGTTAAACGATAAAGAAGACGATCGCCCATCAAACCGTGAGTTGATGGAGGAGATGTACCGACGCATTAGGTTGATACAAGGTACTGGTAATTTAACGCATACACAGAGCTTTGATGGGGTGGCTTTTCATGAAAATAAAAAAGAAGCAGGGGAGATGCGTAATTTGGTGTCGGCTGATGTCAATAATAAAGTGGAGTCCTATCTTTCAGGCGAAAAAAAAGGGTAGCCCTATGGCTACCCTTTATTATCGCTCTAACTCTCTGTCTATTTCTCTGTTTTCCCAATCGCTCTCTTTCTCTGGATGATTAAAAGCCATCTCGTGTTGAGGTGACGGCGATTTGCTTTCAAAGTGTTCAAGGGATTGACTGTCCCGTTCTTTTTTCTCATCCAGGTTCAGAGTGTCTAATTCTCTTTCTTGATGAGTGGGATGGGCTTCGCTTAATTCGATATCATGCGCGCGGTTATCGCGGTCTAATTTATCTATGCAGGTTTTAATGTCCTCCTTTAAATGGTCGTCTGACATGAATTGAATGTCTCGACCATTAAAGTTCTCAACAATCTTCTCGATGTTGTTCGGGTTTAAATCGTGGTTGCCTTGGTTTAAGACAATAATGACATTCTGTCTTAATTCATCCGTGGGTATATTTTGAATGTCATTCTTGTGGTTGACGTTAATAATGTCCATTTGGCCTTGAGTGTGCTCGCGTATTAAAAATGAGTTTTCAATCGACGTGCTGATGAGGGTGGTGTTTAAATGCTCCCCTTGATGGAAGGTTGTTAATTGTTTGGATTTTGTCCCCAGCGTTCTTGGATTAATGTCTAAGGCGCTGTCTTTATTTCCCTGATGGTCAAGGTAGGTCACTTCAATGGCTTTGGTTTCGCCTTGTTTGTTGTGAATATTGGTGACCATGGCGGGATGGAAGAGTTTGTCTTCAGACGAGTAAACCGCCGGGTGGAATTTAACCTGGTCATTGTGGGTGTGATTTACCCCAAGTTTGTTTAAGTAAGTTTGAGCCAGTGTGTTCTCTATCGGTTTACTTTGACTAATGTATTCCTTGGCTCTTTCTTCAAATTGCGCAATATGCTTTGGCGTGGTATTGAGTAATTTGTCATGTTTGCTGTTTTCCTCCAGTTGGTATTTATCTGGCTCATTTAACATAGTATGGGCTTCTTTCATGGCCTCTTTATAGCCCATATCTTTGTGGCTCATGATGAGGTTAATCAGCGAGCCTTTCTCGCCCGTGGTGTAGTCTTTAAAATAACCACGATGCTCGCCTGTTAAGGTCACTTTAATGGCGGATTTGCCAATGCCAAAGGTTAAATAGTCGCGGTCGGATTTGGATTGGTTGGGTTTACCTAATAAGTGCATGGCCAAGCTTTCGGTGTATTTCGGGAGTTGCGTGTTGATGTGCTCCTTAAATTTCTTGTAGTCAAAGTCACCGCTTTTATTTTGGAAGCGAACGTCCTCATGGGGCAGGGCGTTACGGTTAAAGTAAGTGGTGGCTTGGGGTGGGGTTTGGTTGACGGTTTCTATTGCACTGGCTTTATGGCTTTCTTTGGATAACCAGCTTTTGAGCAGGTGTGTTGTGTTATCGGTATAGAGCCTTATGTGCTGGCTGGCGCGGGTGACATCAATGCCGGCACGTCTTAGGTTGGTTAATGCGCCTTTGCTTTTGATGGCCGTAATGACGTGTGGGTACGTGGCCCCTTGCGCCATGTCTGCGGTTCGGCTGTAAGCGTAGTCCCAATGACTGTCTTTTAACTCATTCGGGTTGATGGTGAGCGTTTGGCCACTTTTTGATTGCGCCATGATGCTGTCTTGTCCGGCTTGGGTGATGCGGTACTCCACATTGGCTTTGATGTCGCGGCTTTTATCAGTAAAGCGAGTGACAATCTTATCGCCTGTTGAAAGTGGCTTTTCTGATACAGAGAAAAGCGTCGTGAAACGATGGTCACGGTTACGCGGTAAGAACGGCTTTGTCTTGCCTGTGCTGGCGTCTTCAAGCGTCACCACACCATGCTCTGAATCCACGTGGGTAATGGTGGCGTACTCACCGGGCTTGGTGCTCAGCACTAAGCCTTTTTGGTACGGCATCATGGTGGTGAGCTCTTCCCCCGTCGCGCCGATGGAGCGCAATCTCGTGGCGACAATGTTCTCTTTGCCGATTTCCTCGTTTTTCATTAAGCCAACACGAACGTAGGCCGTGATGTCATCACGCTCTTGGTTGGTGTAGGCGATGATGAGCGTGTTTTCGCGGGTTTCAGGTGTGCGCGCTAGATAATCCTTTGCTACGACAAAGGGCAGCTTTTCAGTGGCTTCTAACTGCGCTTTGCGTCGGTCTTTATTGTTTTCATCCAGCGTGGAGATGACATGTTGGTGATTGCCTTGCGTATCAGGCGCTTGGTGTTGGAGTTTGTCCAGGGCGCTTTCGGGTTGCTTATCAATGGTGTTTTGTGCGGCATTGAGTAGGGGGTCGTTTTGCTGACGAATGATGTCGGTCATGTAAGCGGTATCGAGGCGACCTTGACGCATGGCCAGCTCAAAGGGTTTACCGGCGCTTAAAGATAACAACTGCTCTTTATCCCCTAACAGCACGGCTTTGGATTGACTGGCATTGACCAACGTGGTGAATTCATCGGCTTGTTTGTTGCTGACCATGGAGCTTTCATCGAGAAAGAACAAAGTGCCTTGATAGTCACTGGCTTGGTGGTTGTCTTGGCGGACGTCGCTGAGTAGGCTCTCTAGGGTTTGCGCTTTCACGCCCTTGCTTTCCAGCTCAGAAACGGCGGCGTGGGTGGGCGCAAGGCCAATGACGTTTTGCTCGGGTTGTTGGCTGACTTGTTTTGCTAATTGGATAAGTTCAATGTTGGACTCGAGCATGGTGGATTTCCCTGTACCGGCTAAGCCTTGAATGGCGACAAAGCTGTCTTGGGTGGTTGAAATCAGGGTAAGGCTGCCTTGTTGTCCTTGAGTGAGGCGAGGCTGGGTCTCAAGAAAGGCTTTTACCTGCTTGGTTGTCGCAAAAGGCGGATGTTGGCCCTTGCCATTGGTGATGTTTTGCAAGATGCGTTTTTCAGTCTCAAGTGCCGCGTGTGTTGTCCAACGTGTGCCGTCACTGTATTCCGCGGAAAGGGTGTCACGGCGCTTGGTAAGCTCCGTGTCAATCTGGTCTTTGGTAATAACGCCGCCGGCTTCTTCAAAGGCGTAGCGTACCGCCTCCACCACTAAGGCTTTTTGGCTAAAGCCTGCTTCACGCTCAGATAAATGGTTTAAGGCAAAGCTGACCGCTTTTTCAATCAGTGGGGCGTTTTGCGCTTTTGCCAAGGCGGAAAGCGCCTGACTGACGTCTTGGGTTAACAAGGCTTGGGTGGCGCCGCTTAGGTAGCGGTCGTTGACGTTTTGCGTTTGCAAGACACGCTCAATGGCCGACGGGGAGACCTGCTCTTTTTCTAGGGCGCTTTGGGCTTTGTTTGGCTTGTCGGTGAAGACATCCAGGCGCGCTGTTTTTTCAGTGAGGTCGTTTATCAGGGGTTTAGACAGAGTAAAGGCTTTTCCTGATAGCAAGGTATGGGCTTTTTGCTCGATGTGGCTGGCGCCGTGAACGTAATTGTATTGCAGGGGTGCGTCTTTTAGACTCTCTAGGCGTAGGTGTTGTGGCTTACCTTGACTATCACCTTGATTCTCCAGTGTGATGTGTTCTTTATCCACGTTAGTGACAAGGTAACTTTGATTGCCCTCTAAGCCAGAAGGAAAGTGCTTACCCAGTGTGCGAAGGCGTTCGCCTTGGGCGATGTTGAGACTTTGCGGTTTATTGATTTGCATTTTCATCTTCTTAAAGGCGCGACTGGACGGGTCAAAGCGGTGTGACTGTCCATCGCGTTTGCTGAGTGCGGTCATGGTGTTGCTCTCTTTGTCGATACTGGCAATGACAAAACTTTGGGGTTTGCCTTGCTCCCAATGAGTGAGGGTCATGCCGGGTTTGTAGTGTTGGACAAGCGGTTGCTGCGCTTTGGAGAGAGAGTGAGGGGTTTGAGTGAATAGCGTGGTTTCATGACGAGAGAGGGCGCCGGTGTTTTTTAACTGCCCTCGTATCGCTTCGGTTAATCGCCGCTGCTCGACGCCGGAGGTGGCAATCACTTGGGTGTTGGCTTTGTCCGGCAAGTCAGCGTAGACCCTTGCTATCCTATCGGTGTCGTTGTCATGCAGTTTGATGTCGGTGGGGGCGCTTTTCCCACCGACCCACGTATGATGCTCTACGTTGCCTTTGCGGTACAGTTCAATGGCGTTGTTGGCTTTAAAGCCTTGACGACTGGAGACGCGGTTCAGCATCACCACCTTGGTGTTGGATTGCTTGGCTTGGTCGGTGAGACTCATCAGCTCATTGGCGCTCATCTTATTGGCGTCGTCGATGAGCAAGATGTCTTTGTTGGTGAGCGGCGTTTCGCCCTGGAGCAAGCTTTGGGTGGTGTGGCGCTGCTCAGGTGTAAAATGATGCGTTATCCAGGCGGCTAAGGTGTGGCTGTGGCGCTGAATATTCTCCACGCCTTCTGATTTGGCTTTGGCGGTTTGGGAGACGAACTGAACTCGTTTTCCGCTGTGGTTGCCGACATTAAGCAGTTGCTGCGCGATACCTTGTGATGAGCCGTGCACATTGACGACATGAAACTGCTTGGTGGACTGAAATAGGTCGGTGAGCTTTTGTTGCTGGTTGGCTGGAATATCAAGGCGATGTAAGAGCGAGGGGTCAATGTGGGTGCGCATGTGGTGCGCCCGTCCTTGGGTGCTTTTCATGAGTGAGCGCTCATTATCAATCAGGGTTTGGGTGGTGTATTGCCCTTTATCGGCTAAAGGAATAAGCGCGCCCTCTTTTATCTGTTGGTCTAGGATGGCTTTAAGCTCAATCGCATTGGCTTGAACGCCTCCTTTGGTAAAATCAGATGCGGCAAGTTCAATGATTTTTTCTAGGTGTAATGCGGTGCTGTATTGACCTAAATGGTCAATGGCTTTATGAATGGCGGCTTTCGCATCATCTGGCGTAATCCCATCTTGTGATGTTTTGGCTTGCTGCGCCATTCCCACTAACTCAGACGGCTCATAGCCTTGCGAGCGTACTTTAGTTTGCCACTGATTATTGAGGCTTTCATGACTCTGGTAGGTTTTGCTTTTACGTGTATCGAGGTTGGCGACGTCTTTTGCCGCGCGTGAATCAAAGCCTAAGTCTAGGGTGCGTTGGTCAATTTGCTGTTTGCGAGTCGATGATGTTTCAATAATGGGTTGAGGGACACCGTTGACTTCGAACTGACCGTTACCGACGCCTCGCGTCGAATAACCAAGGGCTTGTACGTCTTTAGCAAGCTGGCTTTGGTATAAGATACCGTAGTATTTTTGGAAGTTGTAAATGCGTTCACCTGTGCCGTTAATGACACCGCCTTTTTGTTTTAGGCTGGTTGATAAAGCCCGTAAATCACCTTCTTGGTCTCGCGTCATGTTTGCCGCTAGAGCGTGAGAGTGGACTTGTGGGTCATTTTCACGGCTGGTCTTATGGCGCACGACCGCAAATAGCATCGAATCCGTATTTTCGTATTCTTGGATCCCTTTTTCATGAGTGACTTTGACTTGTGCCACGTCTTTTTCAAGCTCTGTTAAAGCAAATTTGACGGCGTTGTTATGCGCTTCAATGAGGCGGGCATCTCCTCCAACAAGCGCAAGAACGCTGATGGTTTTAGGAGCCGAAAAGGTCAGATCGAAGCCTGATTTGTGATTTCCCCGCTTCCCTTTAATGGTTTCATCGCCTAGGTTGCCTGAGAGTACCGATTCTAAGGTCGGTTGGTCTACGGCTTTGCCTGCCAGTCCCGCTTCGATGGCGAGTTTGCCATGCCAAAAGGTGTTCTCCTCTTGGTCTTTTTCTTTGAGGTAGTAGTTGTCACCGGCGTCTTTTTCTAACGAGAGATCCGGTGAGTCTTTTGGGTTTTCTTCGCTTAGGTAATATTTAGCGGCGCCAGAAGCGGATTTCAGTGGGCTAATAGAAAGCATGAGTATTTTCCTTATGCAACGCAAATTGCCGCTAGCAGCAAAACTGAGCGGTAGTGAGGATGAAAAATGAGATTAAAATTCTTTCAGTCCCTTTTCTTGTTTCATTTGGCGGTTTAGTTATGATTGAAGTTTGTGGATATTATGATTAGTCGTTTGGATTTTTGAGGTGCTTTAATGAAAAGACATAATGGTGATCTTGAACCGATTTTTGTCCTTATTGTTTGTGTTTTTATTGGTATGGTTATGTGGGTGGGCAAGACTGCAGAAGTACCCTTTGAGATGGCGGTGAGTGCTGTCACATCCTTTATTGTATGGTCTGTTATTCTTGCAGGGGTATTGTATGCAAGGTTCAGTATGGATGTTGATATTTTAGATTTTACTTACCCTATATTTGCTGTTGCTTTGTGGAGCATGTTAACTCCGTTTTTAGACTATTGGGCAAATGAAGGGATTGTTCGTACTTTTACTCAAACAAAAATTGCTTTTTATGGCGAGCATTGGTTTCAGTGGGGAGTGTCGGCTTCAATTTTGATTGTCGGCTATTTTATGGTTTTTTGCATGAGCCGATATAGATATGAACAACACTGACAATCAGTGCGTAAGTCCAGATACAAGAAAACGCCCATGTTACAAATAACGTCCACATCTGAATAGGTAATGAGAATAACGGTATTGCGATTATTGATGCCGTGATTACTGAACATACACTAAAGTGACAAAGGGCGTTTCTTAGTGTTGCAATGCTGGTTCTAGTAAGCGCTTTCACATTTTTCTTTTTTGATAGCCATCGGTGAAAGCGTGAGGCGTGAATGCTGTTTCCTTTTTGTTTGTTTAGAGCGCAAGCTAAGAACGTTGAGTACGTAATGATAAAGACAATTTCTAGTGTAGTTTGATACAAATTGTTATGCACCCTGAGTAGGATGAATGGACTATAAAATAAAAAAATTAACCATGCTATATCACGGGTCAATAGGGCTATTGTCATAAAAGGGTACTGGCTTCTGACAGTGTGCCTCGTTTTTTTAAACTTGTCTTTGAGTGGCATGGTGGTGCTCCTTATATAACGTAAATTGCCGCTAGCAGTAAAACTGAGCGGTGTGGGAGTTAAGGGAAAGTAGAAGTAAAATCTGTGTGGACTAATTTGTTGGTTTACGGCTCAAAGCTCGAATCGATAAATAAAACACTGCCATAGCAAAATCGATTTAATGATGTGATATCGTCAATGAACTCACAAAACCATTCGGGGCATTGATCATTGTTGTAGTGTTGAATAATGAGAATATTCTGCCTTGCCTCGTACATAGGGTGTCGGGTGATATAGTCAAGGATGTCAAATGCTGCGTCACTGTAAGGTATGTGACTCTTAAAAGTATCGTCAATCTTTTCGATGTAGCCGGAGAGCATTTCATAGCGCTCATGCGCCTTGGTTTTAGAAAAGATGCTCTCTTTTTGCTGTTTATTGAAATGGCGCGGTCGTCTCATATTCACGAGATGAAGGGGTACATGGCGCAAAGTACAATAATAGGACGTCAGTCTTAAAACCGTTTCTGCCTCACTGGGAAAAATTATGTTGTTGTGTGTATACCCATCCCCTGCTTTTTTGAAAAGACGAAATAGGTAGGATGGGGTGTTTACGATAACCGCATTTAAATATCTGCTTGCCTCAAACTTTGGGGGTTGGAGCAAATTTGATTGAGGGTGTTTTTCTGGGGATGATGGCTTTGTGGTACGGATTAACTTGAAAAAGTTCGTCTTGATTTTGTCTTTGATTGACATGGTGGTATTTCCTTATGTAACGCAAATTGTCGCTAGCAGCAAAACTGAGCGGTGAGTGTTGTTACTGTGGTTACAAAATGATCCCAACACAAGCAAATGAATTGCTGGCGGTTAGCGTTCGTTCTTCGTGAATGGTGACGCCATGTTCATCAATCTGAATGGATGTAATGCCCGCTTTAAATCGATCTAATTCTACAATGTCGTCTTCGGTTAAGTGCTTGCCATGCGTCAAGCAATCTAGACTGTTAAAGCTGTATTCATCGGTTGCCATTGCTGGTATCGAAGCATCGGAATATTTCATGCACTCGTTGCCGTACAGCCAATCTTGAGCGCACTCCATATTGGTTTCTAATTGATAAGTCATGTGGTGTGTGACGCTTGCAAAAGAATGGGACGGGCTTGTCCATTTATAGATCACGTTAAAAGAGTCAATATGGCTAGGGATTGTGGCGTACCAACCTCGACTTTTAGTGCGATCGCCTAAGTACACCGACACATAACGTTTGTTTGGCCAAAAGCGTTTTGTTTTTAACTTGCCGTTTGGCTTTGCCCAGTCTGGCCCGATAAATTCAAAATGAATGTCACTGATCTTGTTGCTGGTCAGCGCTGGTGTCAGCAGTATTCTCGGCGTAAATTGCAGATATCGTTCTTTTGGATAAAGAGGTAAGTCAATGTCGAGTTGGTGTTTAATGGCGGATTGGATCTCAGAATGCGCTTGGGTGTAGCATTCTGACCACTCAATACTTTTTGCGGCGGCCATCGCGGTGATCCCACTGGAATATAAAGAGATGTAGCGTGTCCAATCGTGCTTGATGTATCGGTATGGGATTGTTTTGACATGAGCTGCGAACTCCTTAAACCAGGCTTTCCATTTTGCGTCATATTCGTTGGTCATTTGATGGTTTACATAGTTAAGTCCTTTTTGTGTAAAAGACACGGACGTTTGCTTGCCGTTAATCTCTAGATACCCTCCAGATATGAGTGAGGTTAAAATATCGCTGACTAACACGCCTGAGTGTGGATAAACATCCAAGGCGCGCTCTTTCGCTTGTGACTGACTCAATCCGACTCGCCTTTTTTTCATGTGTTCTAAATAGTGATGTTCGATACGATGAACGGAATGATGTTGGGTCATAGGCCAGAGCCAATTTAAAAGGTCGGACGCATACAGGGTGTTGGGTCCTAACTCGATGACATAAGAAGTGGGTGGCGTGGGTAATGGAGGGCGATCCTCTTCATTGCCATCCATCGAACTTAACTCTTCGCCAGTTAAGTTTCTCAAAATGACACTGGACAGCCCTTCAATGTTGTCGATGTGCTCACCTACCCCGACTCTCACGCTTTGTATGAAAGGGATAATGGATGCGGGGTCAAACACAATGCTATTGGTCGATATGGGGGGCATTTGGGTTTGTGCTGTTAAGTCGTCCCAATCGAGATACCCTATCGCTTGAGCGCAAATCGACAACCATGCGGTTTTTCCAATGAAGGGATTAGGCAGAATTTCCGTGCTGATGAGTTGATGACGGATGGTGAGTAATTGTGTGTGAAGTACGGGGAGGTGCTCTGGTTTGATGGTGATGTTATGGCTCATCTTTTTATCCTTTTTCTGTTAGTAGGGGGCGAGTGTGTCTTTGAATGACCGGGTTGTTTTTTGTGCAATGTAAATCGCCGCTAGCCGCAAAGCGGAGCGGTGAGTCGGTCGGTAAATGTGTGAAATGGCGCGTTTTGGCTGCGTGGCGTAAAAAAGCCTTGCGATGGCAAGGCTTGGTGTTGGAGTGATTAATCGGCGGACGAGCAAGGGGTCAAGGTATACCCTCGGTGGTTGGTTCGTCGAATGAGCTTTAATGCGGCTTCATGCGTCAATGTCAGGTGTCGCCAGTCATTGCCATCGAGCATATCAAGCACGAATAAGGCTTTTGCTTGGCTCTCCTTTTGAGATGATGTTGGACGGGACTGATGTTGTCTTTGGATTTTTTGTTGGTGTTTGTGGTGTTTTCTTGGCTTCATGTGGCCTCCCATGCAAAACAGGAATGAAAAAGACAAGGGATAGGATACGCGATGCGGAGTAGAAAAAAACGACGCCAAGTGGCGTCGTTAAATGAAACAAAGTTAGGGCGTTATGTTCAGCCACCCCAAAATTACACTGGAAGCAATGTGAGCAATGTTGCGTCAAATTGTTTGCAAATAGTAATCATTATCATTGAGGCCGTCAATGGTTATTCAAGCGGGTCCCATAATTGGTGAAAAGCTTGCTCATCCAGTAAATCCTCAATGCGCCGCCGCACTTTGTGTTCACTTTTTTTGCCTTCTGATAAGGGTTTGATGGGAGACTCACTGTGGTCTGATTTGGATTTAATGGTCATGCGTTGATGGTCTTGTAAGGGGTTTTTTGCCATATTGAGAGCCTTAATAAGTTCATTTGCTTTTCATTATTCAGATAGGCCGTCCATTTCAATATCTTGAGATATTGCGGACTCTTCAAGCTCTGCCTGAGCGCGCTCTTGATAGTCACTCTCGACGTTGAGTTTAGCGGCTTCTTCGCTTGCGAGGTGTTTGACCGCGTCACTTTGAGTGGCCGCTTTGATTTGGTTGGTCTCAAGCGTCATCTCTTCGGGCGTATCAAACTGCTCCGATTGCCTTTTTGCCAGTACATCCCGGTCTTCTTCACTAAGAAACAGTCCAGGGGCTACGCATTCACAATACACCGCTTCTTGATACGCCCGTATCATCGCAGGCGAGAGCGTATAATCTCGCTTGATGAACGCGGGCGTGACATCGCGCCTCTTATCAAAGTGTAAATCCAGTTGAGTGATGAAACTGCTACCGGGGACGCGTAAGTAACATTGTAAATCATCCATGGCTTGTATTTCACTGCTCGACACCACCGGGCGAGTCACGGTCTGATGGCCAATGGAGACCCCGTCACGCAAGGCGTTTGCACCATAAGAGATGTTTTCTCTTGATACGTCCACTTCTTGCTCCCCTAAATCTTTAGAGGAAATCTGCGCCATTTGCGCCGACGGCGCGCGAAAATAGAAGCGGGTGTTGAGCAAATCAAAAATCACATCCGCGGTGTTTTTGCCGTAAGTCTTAACCAATTGAGCGTAAGACTGGAGACCAATCACATAGCACCCCCCAAATTTACGCACCTCTGAGATGATGTTATCCAGCTCTGGCAGTTTATGTAAACTTGGCATCTCATCCATGATGACCCAAATGCGCCGGTTGTCATCGGCCTTCAAGCCCAAAATAGCGTTAGAAGCAATGGCAAGCCATGTCGAGATGAGCGGGCGCAATGAGGCGTGTTGCTGCGCATTACTGGATAAGAACAAAAAGCCTTTTTGTTTGTCATCTTGTACCCAGTCGGTAATAGAAAACGGTTTGCGTTTGGGTTTTCCTTTGGCGTCTTTGTCATCCAATCCATCTAAAAAGCGCAGGCTTTTTATGTAGGTGGCCAGCACCGACTTGATGGAGATGGCGGTCTTTTTGATGTCTTTTGAGACCAGTGAGGCCGATTCTGTTCCTTGTAAGAAATTACCCAGCGTTTCAAGCTCAGAGGTTAAAATGAGGCTGAGTAATCGGGCGGTTGAGCACGGTTTGTCGTCTTGGCTCATTTGATACGCGGCGCTGGAGAAGATGGTGCGCGCGGAATCCACCCAGAACGGGTCGCCTTCGCCGTGTTGGGGAATGAGCGCGTTGGCGATGTTCTCAAAATCAGGGGCATCCTTCGCGTCACACCAAACATCCCAGTTGGCACAACGTTCATCAAACGGGTTAAGCAGTGTGTCTTGGCAGGGGTCAAAGAACTTACTCGTGAAGGTGCAGCCTTTATCGTAAACAATGGCCTTATCTCCTCGCTTGCGTATCCAGGTTAAAAGCTTTCTCAGCAACACGGATTTACCGGCCCCCGTAGTACCATCGGCGAGTAGGTGCTGCACCTCAAATTCGTGTTTAAACAACGCAAGCCCATCGACTTTAAAATCCGAGATACGCCCGTTACCGACGCCTTGCTTTTTCAGCTTTTTGGCCCGCGACTTTAAATCTTGGGTTAGTCTTTTCGGCTCCGCGTATTGAAAGCCCCTGACATGAAAGTCTTCACTTTGTTTTTCCCCTTGTCGCCTGAAAAAGCGCATGGCCAGCATCCAGAGCACAAAAATCAGCCCGATGGTGAGCAAGAAGTTGATTTGTATTTGCTGGATGACCTCATCATATAAGTTAATGAGTTGGGTGTTTTCCAGTTGGGAGGCGAGCGTGCCGACGTAGCGCTTCCCACTCCATAAGGTGGTGACTTCGCTGTTGAGGTCGTGGCCTAAACTGGCATAAAGCCGATTGCGCCAATAATAGAAGATGGACCAAAAGGCGTTATTCGGCGCTCTGAGCCAGGTCATCAAGCCGGTTAAGGCAATCACCGACCAAATGGCGGCGGTGACTAAGGTGTTGTTGACTTGAAAGAACATCCGAATGGAGTGAAAGGTAATTTGTCCGCCACGGGTAAAGTGATTCCCTTTGGCGCGCGTGGGTCTAGGCATAATGGTTTCCTATTGTCTGTCAAGGCAGAGGTGGCGAGTTTGTTCATTACTAACTCTGGTACAAATAAATATTGTAAAAAAAGAAGAGGTCAGGTAGTTTCGATTGGGTCTTCATTGTTAGGCGTTGCTAGGTGCGGGAACCACCGATGAAGTGATGGCTTGATGATTGGGACTGATATTCATATCAGAATAGACGAAATGCCCTCCTTGATGAGGGCATTTTTATGCGTGAAATCAACGGATTTTTGCGATATGCTTTTTAGGCTGCTTGGTGTCACGAGACACGGAGGTTGTCCTTAAGGATAAGGCGTGGAAGGCGATAGGAGCTGATATACCTTTTTCGCCTCCATCAAGCAGCGCACCATCGCCAAAGGGTGTGAGTGATTGACCTCTACGTCATCGTTTTTTTATTGGCAAATGGCGAGATTTTGAGTAAGGTGTTGACTCGTTTGTTTCGTGCATCCGAATGAGTCACGATAGGTGCTCTATGTGACTTTTGTGTAAACTTGTGAATGAAAGCCAAAGCCCCACGTCATGCGTGGGGCTTTTTTTTGCAATAAAGACGACGATGGGGTTAAGGGGCGTGCTCCCTTGATGTTGTGTGGTCAGTGCCAGTCATCAGCTCCCAGGCTGGATGTCATCTCCAGTTCAAGCAACACCACGGTTTCAAGCGGTAAACCCGTTATGGCCACCACTGAATCCATCGGCATCCATTCATCCAGCATCCACTTTGCTACGTCGGTTTGAGACTGCGTGGTGCGGACAAATCGAGACTCAACTAACGCCACACTGCTTGTATCGAGCTTGAGTTTTTCATGCCAATTCGTATCCATGTTGTGCTCTTCGCTTTCTTGAAATTAATATTTCCAGCCATTAAGCTGCAATGATTTTGGAATGGGCGCGTAACAAGGGTATTCGGTTTGTAGGCCGTACTCTAGTATCGTTTTAGTAGAAACCCCAAAAGCGGCGGCATAGTTACCTTGCCTAAACCCTTGCGGGTCATTCTTGGCCGTTTTCTCCAGTACCGTCCAAATCATCTCTGTCACAAACTCAGGGTTGCGTTTGGGGTGCATGGCCATGGTGTCACGCATGCAAAACCAGTGGTTGCCCCCTAAGTCGTTTTGACGATTGACGCTGCCCAGATACGCCGCTTGAAGCCCGTCTAAATACGCGTTCAGCCTCATGCTCTCAACGGTGTCTGTCTCATCAATGTGCATCAAGAAGTAAGGGAGTTTGCCTACGTCAGCCATTTTTCGTTGCGCCCCCGCAAGCGTGGGGTTTTCATATTGATGATGAAGTTCTTCAAGTAATTGCTCTAACTCCGGGGAGTGCGTTTGAGCTTGCGCACTCGCACAAGTAAGCAGCAGTAACGCAAGAAAATGTTTCATGGTCATGTCCTTTATCGTGAGACTCAATACCTGATCATAATACCAGTATTTAAGCGGTGCATAAAGCTATTTTTATGCACCTCGATCACTATTGTTGTGTTGGGTTTTTGGTGTAAGCCGGCGCCGCCGGATACGCCTGGTCTGAGCTGACGTACTCCGTCCTTTCGGGGTTAAGCTCTGCCTCGACTTGGGGTTTGATGCGGATATCAATCATCGACTCAAGCGGCGCGATGTCTTGTTGCGCCCGCTCTTGCTGGTTATAAACGCTCTCTTTTGTGCCCTCAAAATACTCATCGTTGTACAAGGCGCCGGTTTGTCTGGCGCTAAGAACCGCCTCCGTGGTGGCCTCAAACGCCGATTGCGACCGCTCCCCCTCTTTATCCATTAACCTGCGTTGGCCGCGGCTTAATGCCGGTTTCTCTCCTTCTTGGGTCGCATCGGTTTGGTAGTCACTCTCCATGCGTTTGATTTTGGCGCCATTATCGCCCTCAAAGCCCGCGATTGAGGCAAAGGCTTCGGTGCGGGTGTAGTTTTGCCATTCTTCTTTCGCGTCGGCGATGTCTTCCGGCTGGAAGGCGGTCATGAGGCGTTTGACTTCCGGTTCCTCTAGTCTTTGGGTTTTTTCTAAGTAATTCTGGAATCCTTGGATGGAGTTGGCGGAGAAGCTGGACGAGCCAGAGTCTAAGCGCGTTTGGGTTTCTGACAGGGCCTCCAATTGCGATTGACTGTTCATGGCGCTGGTTGTTAAGGATTGGGTGTTTTGCATGTTTAAGGCAAAGTCGTGCGCGTATTGCTCCACATCGCTGCGCGTGTCTTTATGGTCGATTTGTGAGGCGGCGTTAGTAACCGTGGTGGCGCCTTCGCTGTATTGCTGCGTGGCTTGCTCAAGTTGCTGTTGCTGCTCTGCGCTCATGTTTGAGTAAGCAGTGCGCTCTTCGTCTGAGAATTTCACCCCGCCATTGACGCCAAAACTGAACGGGGAAGGGCCGCCCATGCCGCTTTTTCCGCCCAGGCCAAAGCCTGCATCCGCGCCGCCGTGAACGCTTTGTAAGTACGCCCGAGATTGGTCTTTGGTCCAGCTGTTGTTTTGGCTGACGTTATCAATGGCCGATTGCATGTTATTCATGCCCTCGCTCACTTGAGAGCTTACCCCAGTCGAGCCGCCCTCACCGTAAGAGAGGTTCTTGCTGACGCTGTCATTCCAGCGCTCATTGAGCGCCATGCCCGCATTGAGGCTTTGGCCAAGCTGCGTGGTGGTTTGGTCTAGCGATTGTTGCGTACTGCTGCGCGCGTTTTGCACCGTTTCTTGCACCATGGCTTGGGTGTTGGCGCTGATGTTGCCCCGGCTGGTTGTTTGGCTGCTGTCATAGGTCATGCGACCATCGGCGTGTTGGGTACTCACGGAGCCATCGCCTTTTTGCGTGTAGGTGTGCCCGGTGTTGGTTAAGGTGTTGTCATCAAATTTGTTGGCGTTGGTGTTGTTCATGCTGTGGTTGTCCATCTGCATGTTACCAAAATCCAAATTGCCACTGGCCGCCGCGGCGCTCGCCCTTGCGTTGGTTGAGTTAATCATGCCCGCCAGTTGGTAGTTCATGCTGGACATGACCGCTTGACCTCCTTTGAGAAGGCCGCCAGCAATGGCCGGGACGCTTATCATGAGAATGCCCGTCATCCAAGCAAAGCGGCTGTGAAGCTCATCCATGGCGTTCGCGTTGGAGAGCACCAGCCCCCCAAAGCGCCCAGACACATCGGTGGACAAGGATTCCAATCCCCACAATTGCAGCGCATTAATGATGGCAAACAAGGTCGGCCACGTGGATAAGTACGCGAAGGTGGACACGTAATTCTTTAAGACCAGCGCGGTCAGTCCGGGGATGACCGCCGCGCCCGCAATGAAGAAGCCCAAGCAGGCAAACAGCATGAAAATCAGGGTGTGCAGCATCGGCAAGTACTCGCGGGCCATGAGGCCAAGTGAGGCCCACATGGACGTGGTTTGCAGTTTGTTTTGGGTGTAGGCGTAGTTGAGCGCGCTTTGCGTTGGATCAAGGCGGTCAAGGTTATAACGAACTTCGTTCATCACCATGTTTTGTCTGATGTTGTTGGACGCTGAGGTGGAAATGTTGACGTACTTATCGTAGCTGCGTTTGAGCGACAGCGCGATTTGAGGCTTGTACTTGGCGGCATTTTTCCCTAACAGGTGATGCGCCAATGCGGTGAGGTTGCCACCGGCGGCGTCCGTGAAGCGTTTTCTGACGATGGGGTAGACTTGCGCGCAGGTTTTAAAGCTCATCTTACCCGCGCCTTCGTCTAAAAAGACCGCCCGTAGGGGGCTTTGTCTCACGGTGTCTAACATCGCAAAAATGTCGGGACTGGAAAAGAGGGTATCCCAGCTGTACTTGTTGTTGATTTGCACATCGCCAATCATGCAGTTATCAAAGTAGTCGTTCCAGATTTTCTTGAGCGCCACTTCTTGCACGCTTGATTGTCTGGAGAGTTGATACAGCTCAGAGCCAAACATCATGCCCGTGCGGCCATAACGCTCATCATCGGAGGTGGTGAAAATCGCTTCGACCCCTTCGGCCATGCCCACCATGACAGTAGAAAAGAAATAAGTGGGCAGCGCAACCAGATAAGGCACGTTATCCACGGTGAAAAACTTACCCGGCTCGGTTTTGTCTATCACCAGGACCCGCGCTTTCATGTTGATGAGCAATAACGGTACCAGAAAAAAGACCGCGCCCCATTTTATCAAATCTTTGGGGTTACGGCTGAGCATGAACATGAACAAGCTACTGATGAGCCCCAGCCCCAAGCAGATTTGTAAGAAGCTGCCAAAGGTGGCGGTGGTAAAAAACGTGGCTAAGGCGTTTAGCGCCTTGGCCACGACCTCAGAGCCGGTGTAGGTGTAATATTCCAGGGTTCTCATGGTTATTGTCCATAGGTTGACGTGGGTGGGGTCTGTTTTTGAATCGCTTTTCGCGTTTCTTTCGGCGTCTCTTTTTCTGAGGCGATGAGCGCGTTCTTGTTCAGTAAGGCGTGAATAGCCTTGTCCGCCAGCCCATCGGTGAAACGCTTGGCGTTATCGATGTCGTGGGTAATGCGTTCGATGTCTTTTAGGTCATTGTTGGTGTTTTGAAGCGATTGCCGGGCAATGGCGAGCATGTTGGTTAAGTATTGGTTTAACAGCTCGACGGACATCATGCGCGCGTAGTGCCCCAAATCCGGGGTTTGCTGGGTGGCGGTCGCATCAATGAAAAATTTCAGCACCGGGGTTTGGGTGAACTCCAAAAAGCCTTTTTGCTGGCTCGTCAAGGCTTGGTCGGTGTTAATGGTGCGCAGCAGCCCTTCTAATATCGCGCGAATGCGGCGTTCAATGCCATGGGTTTTGCTGATGGTGAGGGCGGTTTTCTTGGTCAGAGTGACGCAAGCGTCTTTGCCCGTGTTCTTGCATTGGTAAATGTCGCCTTTTCCGCCCTCAAGCAGCGTTTGAATGAGGTTGTTGTTGTCCGTGAGCAAGCTTGGGTAGTAGTGGGGCTTGCCGTTTTGGTCGTACACGTAAGTCCCTGACAGGCTCATCATGAATTCGGCCAGTTTTGTGTCTGAGGCTAAGAAGGGATTGGTCATGATGGCGGACCAAATCACGTTGTGATTGGTTTTGGTCATGTCTTTTAAGCTGGCATCGCCTTTGGCGCTGGCCAGTTGCCCCGCCGCTTGTCCCCCGGCGCCGCATTGGTGCTGCGCTTCCACCCAATCCGAGAAGGCGTTGTTTTGCGTGCCTAAGGTGGCGCAGACGTGTTTTTTGGTGGCGGGCGCGGCAAACGCCGCCAGTCCCCCAATAGCCGCTTGCGCGGCTTGGCAGGAGTTCACCGATTGGTTGAGGTATTTGTCGAGGGTCGCTTGCAACTGGTCAAGGTTTTGCTTGAGTTGTGGCGCCCAGGTTTGCAGGGCCAAATTCACGACAAAAGGCGGGGCGTTGTGAATGATGGCTTTGCCCAGTTTCACCAGTTGGTCGGATTTGATGTGAGAAAACCCGCCCATGAACATGTCAATGCCTGAGCAACCGGCACTGATGGCGGGCACGGTGACGCTGACCAATTGCGCATCAACAATCTTCGTGCGCACGAAAAGACTGCCCCCACTGTAGTAGTTTGCCGCTTGGCCTTGATACGCGGTGGGGTTGCTGACGTTGGCTTGATAACTGGTGGCATCAAAAAAGCGCGCCAACGCGTTATTGGTGTCGGCCCAAGTAACGGGGGCGGCTAAGCTTAAGAATAACAAAGGAAATATGCGTTTATGCACATAAAATGTGCATAAGCGGTGAGTAAATGAGCGCATCATTGTAGGGCCTTTTGAATGGTGAGGTCGTTGAGCACTTGCTGTATGCTTTGATTGAGCTGGCTTTGAGCGACATCGCCAATGCTGAGCTTGGCGAACTTACGGCTGTTGACGTTAAGTAAGAACGTCGCGGGCATCACCGGCTTGGTGGTTTGCGGGAAAAAGGTGGTGGCGATGTCATGCGTGACGGGAATGGGCACCTCAAAGCCTGGAATGCCTTGGCCGTTCACGGAAAAAGCGTAGATTGGCAGCGCAAAGTCGAGGCTGGCTTGCTGGACTTTGGGGGCCAGTCGATGGCAGTAGGCGCAGGTGCTGTCAAAAAAGAACACCAGGGCGTATGGGTTTTGCATGGCGGCGTGCGCGCTATTGACGCTCAGCAGGAGCGCCAGCAAGACAGGGCGAATAACATTCATGAAGACTCCAAGATGAAAATAAAGAGGGGATTAAAAATGGACAGTGGTTTTTTTGGGTAAACGTGATAATCGGTGCGGGCTTTTGCGTCGCGTTGTTGGTGTTTGTTGGGCTGTGGTTACTTTTAGTGGATTAAACATTCTCGTTGTTAAAAGTCTGAGGCTTTAAAGTCGGTGGCCACGTTGTAAAACCGCCCAAGAAGGTCGGTTTGACTTATCCAGCCATAGGCCAATGGCTTCATTTCCCCTGTATCCGGGTGCACCAAAATCAAAGCCGGCGTAAAGGGCACGGTCACCTTACCTTGGTTGTGCCGGTTTTCTTTTAGGTTGGTGATGAAGGTCTGGTCGGTGCTTATGCCCAGCAAATCGAAGTGATGTTCGTCGGCAAAGGCTTGAATGGAGGGCGCTAATTTTTGGGTAAGGGCATCGCGGCCTTCGTAGACAAAGAAGAAACCCCATCCCTCCTGTTTCATTTGCTTGACGGCGTCCGTCTTTTTTTGTGTTTCAAGGGCAAGGTAGGGCTGTCTGGCCGCTTGCTCTGTTGGGTGGTCTTTGGTGTAAGACAGCTCAGGCTTGTCAAGCAGCACGGCTTTAAAGGTCATGCCAATCTCATCGGTTTGAGTGGTGATGAAGCGGTTCAGGGCTAAGAAGTGCGCCAGTTTCTCTTTGTCCTTTGGGTGAATGAACGCGTCGTTTTTGGCTTCATCGTGCATAGAATGAAACCAGTCCATTTGCTGCGTGGCTGAGAGGGTGCTCGGCGGTGACACCGTGGTTTGGGTATTGCTTGGCAGTGGCTTGGGTTTGGGGGGTTCGGTGATTGCTTTTGGTTCGTTGTACCATCGCCACCCTAACGGGGCATCGTTAGCCAGTGCCGGAGCGAGGTGAGCAATCAGCGCCAGGGTAATGACGCAAAGCCGTGTTTTTTTCATCATCATAGACCTTGGTTAAATGAGACAGAGTGTTCAAATTATGGGTGACAGTGCGCTTATGGCTTTTCCTACAACGTGGGGTGATTGGCAGAATTGAGGCTGGAATCTTTCGTTATCGCAAAGTAACCAGAATCCTTGCTTTTCTTCATCCCATTGCAACCGTCGAAATATTCGTCCTTGTGAGCTTTCCAAGCAATAAATGCCGTTGGGTAGGTAGCTATCTGGTGTGAGTTTTTCAAGAACTACTGGCGTATTGATAGATAACGTTGGGCTCATTGCATCGTCTAAGCAAAGTTCGACACACTGGTTGGATTGAAGCCAGTGGTTATCGGTGTAGTTCTGACCTGTTAATAACCAAAGGATATCTACATTGGCCAGTTGTGCTATGGCGATTAAGTCGTGAATGCCAGGAGTGCTTTTGCCATTTACATAGTTGTTGATGCTGACAAATGACCCCGCACCTTTCCATGCTTTCGCGAAGGCTCGCTGCGACGTCGGTGCAATGGCAATGCGAAGTCGCTCCCCAAGTCCGCAGATTTGCTCCTTTATTTTGGGATTAAATTCTCTTTTTCGAGTCTCTAGATTGTTCATGGGCTACTTTGTCTTTGTCTTTATATTGATTGTGTTTATTTAATCAATGAGGTTTAAATTATGGCGTTGTGGACGGCTGCAATAGATTCGGGTGTTTGGGTACTTTTCCCTTTACTTCTTGCTCTTGTGTTCTTGCAAAGTAAAGGGTTTGCTTAATTTTGACATATTTATTAATCGCTCTTCTCGTAAAGCACTCATGGCTTAGCGATAAGGGCGGTTTTCCTTACTGTTCTATCTTATTTTCCCTTCCTATAACCCTACTGCTTTCGTCGATCTTTGTTTGGTGCGTTGAGCGCTCATTTTCCCTTTGATGTATTTAATTGGATGCTCGCGAACGTTCGTCAGGTTGCTCGTGACTCTCGTCTAAGTCAGCGCTTAATAATAGGGTTCCGCCTGCCAGCATTAGACCGATGAATTGCTCAATAGGAAAGACAATCAGGATATATGTCATCAGCGCTGCGATAACAAAGCGCCATCCGTTTATTTGTGTTTTAGTCAGAGTGAAATCAAGAGATAGGGAGTCAAGCCAAGTGATGACGCCCCACAACAGCGCGCTTACGCCCAGCCAAAGCCACCAATACCCCCTTTCGATGCAGAGCACAGGGGGGAGTATGATTAAATACATGGCAATGAGTGAGGAGATAAGGTGATTTACGGTTCGAGGTAAAATGGATTTATGCATGGATGCGTTTCCTTCTTTTGATTAGGGTGTGAGTGGCCGGTATTAACCTATGGGTTGGATAATCGCGGTCACTTTGCCAATAGGGGCTATCTCTTCAAGATGTTGCGGTGGGTAATGCGTGTTATCCCCAAAAACTCGATAGGTTTGTTGCGTTTCAAGCCACTGTATGCGGCGTACAATCAACCCTTGCTGATTGGTTAAGAGGTACAAGCCATCCGTTAAGCGCTTTTTCTTTGGTCGCGGTTTGATGGGGCGGTATTCAATCTCAGCTTGAGTGGGTATCGTAGGACTCATGACGTCATCTACGACCGTTAAGCGCAAAGGCGTGCTTTGCTGCGGTAATGGTTGTGCATCGTTTTGCTCTGCGCCGAATAAGTACGCTAACGAAACGCCACATTCCTGCGCGATAAGGGCGAGTTTAGGGAGGGTAGGGTGGCTTTTAGCGTTAACATAATGATATAGCGTTGCTCTGGATATGCCTGTTTTTTCAAATACAGAATGAATGGTTTGTTCGTGTATAAGGTAAGTAAGGCGTCGCTGCAATATATTGAGAGAGTGATTAGCCTGGTGTTGCTTAGCTTCATAAATATTAGTTGTCATATTCAGTTGCTCTTGAAATTTGCCGGTGTATTATTTATTTGATTTTTATTTTTAATACACAAAAGGAGTTCGTTATGTCTGGTGATATTCTTGGTGAAGCCATTCCTCTGTTTTGGTCATATTTGGGTGAGATTTATCCCTTACTTCTCTTGATGATTGGTGCGCTTTGGTTTCAACGAAAAATGACGGTTTAATCGGTGGCTCTTACCGCCAAGTTCCCGTCGATGAAGGGAGCTTGACGATAAGAGCGCGTCTCCTTACTGCTCTCGTTTCTTTTCTTTCCCCATGGCTTTGCCGGTTTCACCGACCAGAGCCTGATGCATTGAGCGCTCGCTGTCTTTCTTCTTTATGTGGTCGTAAATCTTCGGTATAGAAAATACGAGGGCATTGATGAGCACCAAAATCAAATAAAGGAGTCCCATCTGCTTTCTTTCTCGCTGCGTGGTTTGCTGCGCTGAGTCGGCTATTGGGATGACACTCACTTCGGAGTCCGGACAAGGATTGGCATGACCTATGATGGTCGCCCTATCAATCGGCGTTCCATCGGTGCATTCATAAATGCGTATCTGCCCCTCTTCGGCTTTACCGAGCCAAGTAACTTTCGCCACGGCGGTGACGAGGGTTTGATTATGACGAAAGTGAAGGTCGGTAGCGAAAACGTATACCGTCAGAGTAAAGAACATCACCGCGGGATAAAAAATGAGGTGATTGGCGAGTTGGGAAAGGGTATGTCGGTGGCGTTGGAGGATGCTTTTCATCGGTTTTCCTTTTTGTTATGGCTGGTTTTAAGACAATTGCAGCCAGCAATGACGGGTAAGCCGTACTGTCGAACCCGTTTTTGTAAGTGGTTTTTTGCCATCAGAAGCAAGGCGTAAAGGGTGATGGCGCCCCCTGTTGCGGTGAGGGTCTGCGACCAGAGTGTGGTCGTCATGTCGTAAAACTCAGCAATAGACAGCGCTTGGACTTGCTCCGGTGTCATGGCGCCTAGGTAACCCAATAAGGCGCAAATAAAAAGAGCCGCGGGCAATATTATTGCAAAGGCGAGCGCTTTCATCGCATAAAGCCCCAATTGAAGGGCGCGGATGAGAGTGGGGACTGGTTTCATGGTGTGTTTCCTTGTGTTGTTGACGGCGGTTTACCCGCCCGTGGCACTTTGAAGTCGGTTTTTGATTTCATCAAAGTTGGGTAGGTTGGTGTTGGCTTTCATCTCTGGATAAAACTCTGCAAAGTCAATGTGTTCAAAATTGATTTGACCGAGCTCTTCGGGGGTTAATGGCGCGCAAGTGGGGCGCTCTGAGGAGCCTAACCCTTTGCCAAGTTGACTCATGGCCCCTTGTTGTTGGATGATTTTGGCCAGCTTACTGTCGTAAACGCAGTAACTGCGTTTGTGTCGAAAGCAAGCGCCGAGAATTTTTTTGGCGCAAAACTCTCCGACATACAGCGTGAGGCCTTTTCCTTTGGCTTTGCCCAAGGCTTTCTCTTGCTCACTGCATTTCGCGCCTAAGCCTTGGCCCCAACCTGAATCGCTGCAGCAGTCATTAAAGCCGGCGATTTTCTTTTCACATTGCATCGGCTTTCCCGTGAAGATTTTGGGCGGTGAGCCGACGTCTTTGACCGCTTCGGCAAGGCCTGCGAGCGCGGCCACGGATTTATCGAAGTTAGTATTAAGCTTCGGCGTTTCTTGGTAGCAATCCCCATCCAAGCAAAAAGACCGCTCACCGCATTCGAGTGTCGTGGTATGGCAGGTTTTTTCAGGGCAGCTTTTTTGCACTTCCTCTTCGACACACACGCCATTTTGCTTCAAGCTGCATCGTTTCTCTGTGGTTGTGCAGTCGTTGTGCAGTGGCTTGCAGGTATCTGTCGTGTTGCATTCATGGTTAATTTGGTATTTCCAACAAGGCAACGTGGTGGGGATCCCATTGACTATCCGGGTTTCTTCCCCCTCAATGCAGGTTTCACTGATGGGCTTACAGGCTTTAATTAACGTGCATTGCGGTGACCAACGGAAGGTGTTTTTGATGCAATTACCGCCTGAAAGAGAGAAGCCTGTTTGGCAGGTCAGCGTGGCGGGCATGGTTTCATTAATCAGACCACAAATCTCCCAAGTGGTTGACCAGCCGCTGTGCCGGCCTCCTCGACAATCATAGTTTCGATCCGATTTTTCTTTCCCTTTCCATTTTCCGCTCTGAACGCGACGCCCATCCCACGTCATTCGCTCGCCCCCAAGTTGTCCGCAGTTGCCTCCGCTAGCGGAGACAGAGTTGCGGGCGTCATAACGACATTGTGTGATTTGCCTTGTGCAGTCTCGTCCTTGATTCGTCCAACCTTGAGGGCAAATGAAAATGACGGGACTCACGGTCACAGAGGCGATGGGAACTTTCTCGCAAGGAACTTGTTTTCGCGTGGGTTGATTGCATTGCCTTGGGACAGGGTCGATGACGCATTGAGAGCCGCTCTTGCAATCCACGTAGGCGTTGGAGATGCCGTGCGTCACCTCAAAGGCGTTCTCTTGGCCAAGCAGCGCAAATCTCATGGCGGGATCATTTTTAATGTCAGGCCGACCTTGGTTAAAGTTGTGGGTGATGTCTTGCGCGGTGTCATTGGTGGCAAAGGCGTGCGCCTTTTGACTATTGATAGTGCTGTCATCGAGTTGGGACTCTTTGGGGTTATCCACGCCACTTTTACAGGCGGCGTCCTTGCAATAGTCTTTGGCGTTTAAGGGCAACGCGCTTGGGGTGAGCGTTTGGTTGGCCGTGTGTTTCGCCCATTGGGCGCTGTCGCTATAGGTTTGCGCTTGATTGGCGTGAGTGAGCATGGGATAGCAAAGGCATAACAGCGTGATGAAGCGGGGCAAGAATGTGCGCATGAGCGCTCCTTTTTTAATGCTCGAGTGCGCGCAGCAGCGTCGCCACCTCCTGTTGGGTGTCGCCTTGCGCTAGCGTCTCTAAGGCTTGATATAACGAAATGTTGCCCGTGACCACATCATAATCGGTGGGCAGGCAAGATTGTTTGGGTTGGCATTGCCCGGGTTTGATGGACACGAACGTGGGCACTTGCTGGATATCAAATTGCCGAAACCAATCTGGGCTGATGGAGAAACCGCTGCGAATGGCTGGGCGGTTGCCTTGATTGATGAGGGTTTGAATGCGCGTTACGGTCGCGGTAAAGCCTTGTGGCAGGACGCCGCGTATCACCAAGGGGATGCCGGTGCGCTCACTTTGTTTAAGCAATTGAGTGAGGGCGGTGTTCGGCATGGTTAATGACACAAACACCATCACGCCTTTGGGCGCTTGCTCTGGATTGGTCTGAGCGGATAGGGTATCCAGTAAGGGGGAGAGCGATTGCGGGGTAAGCTTGAGCCCCGCGGCCTTACTGGCTTGTTGCGCCTCGCTTCGATGCGCGCGGGCTTGGTCATGTAAGGTTTTGGATTGCGCCATGATGGCGGCGTCGGGGTGCTCCGCTAGGCGCCTTTCGATGTCCTGAAAGGCTTGAAGTTCTTCTTTTGTGTAGGCGTGGGTGAGCGGGCTTGTGAGCGCGCAGGCCCACAGCGCAAAGCAACAGGCTTTGCGTAAGAGTCGAGGGCGCATGAGTGTCTCCTGATGCAATTAATTCGTGGTGAAAGGTGGATAAAACGTGCGAGCATCCTGGAAGCTGATGGACAATATCTCTCTTGCTGTGAGCGCGCGTCGTAACAAGTAATTGAGTTGGGTTGAAGGGAAATTACAATACACGTGTTTTTGTTCGGACAGTGACGTTTTTAAAAAGTCGTTTAAAGAGTCAGGGCTACTGGCGATGAATAGGGTGCGTTCATCAATACCGGCGGTGCTCATGTTGTACTCCTTTGTTGGGTTCAGATTATAAAAAGACGCAATTGCGTTTGCGCCATTGAACAAAGCCAAAATTATCCCCGGTGACGGGGTTGTCATGACCGGCCTCCCACAGCGTGGTGGTGGTCGTGTAGGGGTGACACCATTGTGCGTCCGCAATGGGCGCGGACATTTGATAGCGGTATCGGGATTTGGGTAGTAGTGGGTCTGGATATTGGTAACAAATCGCCCCGCTTTCACCGCGAGTTTCCCACACCATGCCTTGACGATGCAATTTGTAATTGAGCCTTTCCATCAGCAGGGTGGCCGCTTGGATGGGCGTGTCTCGATAGTTCGTTGTGCCCGTTAACGGATAGGCACTGCCTTGGGAGCCCAAACACCAAAACAGGGCATCAATGGGCAGGGACGAATTGGTCGAGGTGAGCATGGCCTCTGGCACGCACGCAAGCTGCGCCACCACATTACCAAACAATAACGCTTCGGGGTTGAGCACCAGGGCCAGCTCATCGTCGTCCCAAATCGGGTCAATTTCGGTGAGATAAGCCACATCAAAACTATCGGTCGCCATGCACGCGGCCGATTGCATCAGTTGTAACCAGTAAATGAGCGGGTATTTGTACCAATGGGCGTGATAAAAACCGCCATCGCTGCTGTCGCTTTCGCGGGCGGTGATGCGTCCTCCTATTTTTTGCTTATTGGCGCCCCCCATTTCAATGCCCATGTTGACCATGCAATAAGGGACGCGCGTGATGTCCGTTAACGCATAAGGCTCCCAATAACCAATGTTGATGCCCACTTGCATGAATATCGGCGGCGGCTTGGGGCAAAAGGAGATCGGAAAAGAAGGGTTGCGGGTATCGGGGTATTTGGAGGGCAATACGGTGGCGGCGCCAATCGTCATCGGAAACAAGCAGTCCCAGCAAATATCCGTAATGGGGTTGATAAAACGACTCTTGCAGGCGGGGCCGGCGGCGAGCGTAGAGGGGGCGCTTAATACGAGTAGGAGGCCAAGTATTGAGCGCAACAGTAAGCGGTGCATAGGCGTGTCCTTAGTATCCACGCTGCGCGTGGTGCTCCTTTTGTCTCAACAAGAGGCGTTGCCTCATTATCGCAGCCAAAAGCGAGCTTAGTTGATAGAAAAAGGGTCGCAATGGAAGCATGATCAAGAAGACGCTCATTATCCAAAGTGACTTTGTTAGGTTACTTTGATTGCCCCTATCGTTGAGAGGCGTTGGGCTAACTGCGCAAGTTCTTTATCGGCTTTTTCTCGATGGTATCCAAGGTGGTAAGTTAATGAGAATGGCACAAGAGAACGATACGAAAGCCCCCTTTTATAAACAGCGAAATAAAAATATCTTAGCTGTGATAGCGGCTATTGGGGTTCTAGTTTATTTTGCTCTTGAGAGAGCGGCTGGCGACTTCAATTTCATAGGCTAGCTCGCGCATGGATTGCTCAAGTTCACGTCTTTGGTATCCATATCGCCAGAGGCGTGAGAAAAAGTAGTGGTAGGCTTTATCGTAAGGTGGGCTTGTCAGCCGAAAGCATAACTCACATTCTTGGTTGAATTTCCCTTCAATCACCCAGGGAATAGACTTAAATTGAGCCACGCTCCAAAGGTGTTGATGCAGATGAATGGCTATGTGTACAGGGGCTTTAAAGTAGACATAGGGGGGTTCAATGTGCCCGTACAAGTGGCCATGGCAAGACGCGATAGTTTCAACGCCATCAATGGCGTTTAATTGCTGGACGGCGGCTTTGATGTGCTTGTCTATAACATGGTAAGGCTGTCTGTATTGAATGATGGGGGCCATCAGAAATTCAAACAATAACGCCTTTATGTTTTTGAGCAATTCAATCAACATGAATACCATGTCATAGCAAAATCCTTTCCATCGTTTTTGGGTTGCCATTACTCTATCTCCAGGGGTTGTAAGCCTGAGACATCCACTTCGTCGATGCGCCAGCGTGTGCCTTCTTGATAGGCGATGGCGGGAAGGTGAGTGATGTGCAATTGCTTGGTGAGAAACCCTTGCTGCGCAAAATAGTATTGCTGACCGGTTAAGGCGGCCATGGCGTTAGGGCTGCCCCCAGTGAGCACCCATTTTATCGGTTTGGTGTGGGTGTATTGACTGGCAAATCGCCGCTGTTTGGCATCGCGGGCATCAAAGAACACCAATACTTTACTCAATTCAAAATTGGGTAAGACCGATTGACCGTCAATGGCTGGCCACGTTGTCGGATCGAACGGGTTGATGCGCGTGCCCGCCTTGGCAATGCGCTGGCCCGTATTGGGAACGAGTAAGTCTTTGGTTAACGTCACGCTGGGATCCACATAAAAGGTGCGCGGCGACGTGGTGGTTAACAGCCCTTGGACGGGCGTGGGGGTTTGGATGCTGGCTTTCACCCGTTGGGTGAACGTGTCTTGTAGGTCGGCCATCTTTCCGTTGGCCTCAAACTGTTTTAAACGGTGCTCTATCCACTCCAGCATGTCGATTTCCCCAATGGGAAAGGCGGGGGCAACCAGGCCAAAATCCTTGGCCTGACTGTTAGTGGTTGCCCCTGCCCACAACAAACTTACCCAAAGCGCGGCCAAAAGGCAAGCGTTACGGCGCTTGCTGTATGGCTTGCTGGAAGGCGTGGATTTCATCGCCGTAAAAGTGCATGGACGTTTGCTCAATGGCCGCCTCCAAAGCGTGGCCTGCTTGCACCAAGTTTTCACAATACTCAAACTCGTGAGGCTCCGTGGAGAGCATGGCGCGTTTAACGGGGGAGGCGAAAAATCGGTGGTAGGTAACGTGTCCGCCCGCTTTGATGCGCGCGCAGCTGTAGCCCGCGTCGCTGGATCGCTCAAACCCCTTGATGATGGCTTGGTCAAAGGAGGAGAACACGTTGGGGTTGTCGGTGAGGTAGTTATCAAAGCCGGCTCCTTGTCGTAATAAGATATGAATGTCGGAATTGTTGTAGCTTGCCTTGGCTTCTTCGCTGCTAAAGAAATCCTCAATGCCTTGCGTGACCGTGCAAAACGCGCCGCCAAATTTTCGAGCGGTGCGATAGCCGGTGTTAATGAACTCGCGCGCCTGCTCGTTGGCGCCACTCAACAAGCTCCACGCCTCTTCAATGATGCACAGCTTCGGGGTAGAGCGAGAGCCGGATAAGTACATTTGCTGATTAATCGACACCATGAGCGCGAAAATCACCGGTCTTAACACCGCAGGCGGAAACCCGTCTAACTCCAAGGTGGTGAATTCTACTTTAGGATCGAGCATGGACGGCTTGTTAAACACATCACTATACGTGCCATCAGTACCATACTTTTTCAGTTGCACCGCAATGTCTTTGATGCGGCGGTCTTGCTCTTCACCGGCAATGTCGATGAGCGCATCCCTGACATCATCCACCAAGGTGTCTACGCCTTTGGCTTCCCACGCTTGGACAATGGCGTCGCCCAAAACGCTTTGTTGGAACGTAGACAGGGGCGCATAAGGCGAGGCGATGGTGGCGAATAAGGCGGTGATGTTGTCCAGTGCTTCCATCATCGGATCCACCGCGGTGCCGTCGTCGTCCACAAACTCAAATTGGGCGTCGGCCATTTTTCCTAAGTGAGTAAACGGGTTTAAGTAAATGTTTTTGTGGGTCATGTAAGTGCCGCCCAAACTTAAGGTGAGCTTTTTGTAGCTGGCGCCTTTATCAAGGATCCACACTTTGCCCCCCATGGCGTACACGTTCTCGGCCATCTCTTGGACAAAGAAGCTTTTGCCCGCCCCTGAGCCGCCCGTCAGGGCAATGTTCTGGTTATCACTGCCGCAGGTAAAGGGGTTAAAAAATGAAATTTGCTGTCGCATGGTCGGAAGCAGCATGCCGCCTTTGAGCTGGCGAAAGTCCAGTACCACCGGGAAAAAATTCACTAGGTTGGAGCTTTTCACGGTGCGAGTGCGGCCGACCCGCTTGCAATCTTCCCAAAGCCCTTCGCTCATCATGAAGGGCAGGATGCTGAGTAAGGCTTGAGGCTGGAGCATTTTGAGGGGGGCGATATCGAGACCGGCGTTACTGAACGCTTCTCTGGCCGCTTGGGTGTGCTGTTTTCCTTCCTTGCGGTTGGTGAACAGCGTGACGGTCAAGACCATGCTGGCGATGGTAAAGGATTTACCGAGCAATCCGGCTTGAATCGCTTTGCGCTCAGCCAGCTCGTCTTTAGCGGTCGGCGCTAATAGCGCCATTTTTGACTCCACCGTTTTGGTCAAATCTTTGATTTTGGCATCATTACTGGCGTTTTGTTTGCCGGTGGGCTCATGACGAAAGTTGAGCGTCAGCATATGGGGGCATTTGATGGAGCGGGAGACGTTTCTTAACGACGAAAAACACTCCGGCAGTGCGTACAAACGATAGTCTCCGGGCAGTTTGGATAAGCCCATGTTCACAATGCGTCCGCGAGTTTCTTCTCCCTTGTCGTTGGTGTGGCGCGTGTCAATGTACTCACGGTGCGTCATCATTTCCGTGTCAGGGGCGAGCGCTTGGCGGTGCAGTGACTCCAAAGGGTGATAAGACTTGAGCTGTGGCCGGTCTTGATTGGGGTCAAAATTAAGCACATCGCCCACGTGAGTGAGCAGCGCCTCCGGGGTCAGCGGTTGCAAATCAAACCCCAATTGCATTAACCCGGTCTCTAACGTGATGCGCGCATCCAGCAAGGCTTGGGGTTCGTCTTCGCAGGTGGAGACAAACATAAACGCATCATAATCGCGTAAATCGAAATGGCTGTTTTTTTGTCGATGAAAAAAGCCGGCTTGGGCAGCGTAATTCGCGTAAGTCGCGTCATCTCTTGCCATTTTCGCGCACACGCCGCCGCGTTTACTGAGTAAGGCTTCGTTGCTTTCCAGATAATGCGCCACTCGATTGTGGCCAAACAGTTGCAATTGATAGTCCCATTTGTCGCCTTGCGGTAAATCGGCCACCAATTTGTTGAGCGATTGAATGATGGTGTCATTGGCGCCGCCCAGAATGCTGAGGCGAAAGCCAAAGCCTTGAGCGTGTTGATTGCGAAAAACGCGGTCAATGGCGTCATGCTCTCGATAAGGCAGTTCATGGTGTAAGTGGTTTTGCGCTTTTTTGGCCTCGGTAAAGAGGCGGGATAAGCCGGAGGTGGATTGAGAAAACATGGAGACTCCGTGGGGTTACCAGAAAAGGGATAAGGGCCAACTGACGGGCATCATGGCCTCATCGGAGCGCTTAATGGCGGCCGAGAGTTCATTGAAGCCTTTTTTGTTGAGGCACTCGTAGAGGTTAACGGGTTTGATGATTGGGTGTGTGGCGTCTTCGCTGATAGGTTGCCCGAGTTCGCACCGCTTTAGCTCGCGTAAGGCGTCAATGCGGCGTTGATGAGACCACGATTGATGCTCAAGATAAACCGTATAGGTGTGGGCTCTGGCTGAGTTCGTGCTGAGCACGTACTGCGCCACTTGGGCTAAGGCGCTCATTAACAGAGCGCCCCAAAGGAGCATGGCGACAATGAACGCCTTTTTTATGAAGGATTGCATTCCTTTCTCCTTTTAATCTTGCCAAATGGCCGGCGCGGGGCGCCCTGACCATTGGCTGTCGTCCAGCACGAAATACACATCCATGGTGTCAACGTAGTCGTTATCTTGGTCTTTAAAAGGAAAAATGGTTACCTTTTTGACTCGCTCACGGCTTCGTGTCGGCTGGCCGTGTCGGTCTCGCCTTGGCAGCAGCGTAAAAGAGGCGGGCGTGGTGGGGGTCAAGATGGCGTCGCCATGGTCTTGACCGGCATGACCGTAAGGGTTGTTTCGAATGTCGTCCATGGTGGTACAGCTCGATGTGCCGCCTATTTTTTTGCAGCCGTAGTCGCCATCCAATCCGGCGGCGCAGCCGGATAAGGTAAGCAAAGTGAGGCTCATTATGATGCGCTTCATGTGTTACTCCTGTCGTCCAAAGCCGGTTTGGTTAAGCCCTTGTTGAGTGAGCTTATCGGCGAGGGGGTTGATGGCGCTCGTGGGCGCATTGGTGATGACGTCCATGATGTGGTTGGTATTGGAAGCGGCTTGCGCTTTTTCTTTCAGTTCGGTTTCGTAGGCTTGCGCCAGAACCGGATCAAGCGGGAACCCTTCCAAGAACACCAGGTTCACGATGGCGCCCGGGTTGACTTCCACGATGGGGTGATACAACTCCGCCAATTGGATGTAATAGTCGGCCAGTTTGCTGCCGACGCTTTGGGTGGCATTGCCCAGTAAGTTCAGGCCGATTTTGTCGGTGCTGACGCTGCTGCTTGGCCCTAACGCGGTCGGCGTGGTGGTCTGAGAGAGGGCTTTTCCGGCGCCGCCTAACCCTTCAAGGATGCCTGATATCCCGGCCATTTTAACGATTTGACCGTTTTTCAATATCGTCGTTCCGCGAATGCCGTTGCGACCAAAGTTAAACGCGGTGGCCTTGACGGGCACGTCTAAGATGTCCCCGCTTGGTTGGATGCAGCTCAAACGGTGGGTACGAACAATGCCGCGACTGGACGAGATTTCGCCATAAACGGAGGCGGTGACGGTGCAGTCGCGTAATTTTGACGGTTTACCGTTTGGTAAAATGCCGGCGTTCAGGGTTTGGAAAACCAGCGGCGCCGTATCGCCTTGGCCTAAGACGCCGGCGTTCGCATCCGCGCCCCCGGTGACGACGGCGGTCACAAAGGTGCCGGTTGGCACGTAGTTATCAACGGTGCGCCGAGGGGCGCGTTCTTGCTCACTGGCCGCCCAGGTGAACTCGAAGCTGTCAAAGCCTTGCGCGGCAAACGCGACGTTGTCTTTGCCTTGGTATTGAAAGTCCGCCATGTTCGGGTTGTCTTGCCCATCACGAACAGACGGGCGAGGTGGCAGGGCATACTCCCCAAAATTTCGGCCAGAATAGACGTCGGCTGACGCGCCTTGGCCTGCCGGTTTCTTCGCCTCTTGCCACTGCGTGGTGAGTTGCGTTTTGAGGGCGTCGATTTCCGTTAACTTGTCTTGCATTTTTCGCTCAAGCTCACTTAAGGTCGAGCTTTGATTGCGCGCGCTCGCCTGCTCGATGTTTTCAAGCTCCGCTGCGAGACTGTCGCCAAAGCGGGACAGCGTACTTTCAAATTTAGTCAGGGATTGCTCTAGCTGGTTGATTTTAAGCTGCTGCGCGGTGAGGGCGGATTGGTTGTCTTTTTCGGTGAAGTCATCCCCGACCACGGCGCCAAAGCCCACTTGGGTGACGGGCTCAACCGAGGTGGCCTCTCGCGTCATTTGCCAGACCAGCGCGCCCGCTAAGGCGAGCGCCGCCAAGATAACCAGAGTGATGATGAGATTGCGGGAGTGCGTGGCTTGATTGATGCGCTCGCCTTGGTCAAAGTCCCCGTCACGGTCTTTAAAGAAGGCGCGTCCCACGCGGCTTAATCGGTCTTTGGTGTTATCGAACATGCGCGGCGCCTCCCCCGGTGATGAGGTATAAGGTGGTGCTGGCCCCAGGAGCCAGCTCGTAAGCTTCAAGCGCCGCACTGCGCGCGGAATCGCTGTAAAATTGCGCGGTGGTGAGCGTCATAAGGGTTTGGGTTTGATTGCGCAGGGTGTAAATGATGCCCGAGTAATCGCGGCCGACAAACACGGTGGTGGGGATGACGGCCAGCGCTGCGTCATCGTCTGGTAACGTCGTCGGATCTACCGGGTGCTGGCTAAATCCCTCAATCGGCGCTTTATCATGGACAAAGCGCATCATGGCCTTGGTGAGTCGTGTTAAGCCCTTGGGGTAATCGGCGCTGGTTTGCATGACGCTGTCTTGTTCTAAATGAGACTGCGCCCAAGTAAATTCAGACACGAAGCCCGGGGTGGCTTTGGGACTGATGAACAGCGCGAACAAGCGGCCTTTTTCGGTGGTCAAATGCGCGGTAAAGGGCAGAGCAATGTTGATTTTTAAGGTGATGGAGCCGGAGGCGTCTTTTTGGTTGCCCGATGAGGTGCAAAAGCCTTGCGGACACACGATGGATAAAATTCGGTCGTTGGCCACCACGAGCCGGTTGAGGTTAATGGAAGACAGAGACAAAGGGATGGTGTCGCCATTACTAAAGGGGTAGGTCACTTTTTCTGCGTTTTGCGCCTGCGCCATGAACGGAGCGGTCAAGAGAAAGAGCAGTAAGCACAACCGTGTGCGCGTTGGGGGAAAGACATTAGGGCGTGGCATGGTCGGTGGCCTCTAGAGTTTGGATGGATTGAAGGGCGAGTACGCCATGGTGGTAGGTCAGGTTGACTTGATACCATTTGTGCTCTGACGGCAGTGCGCGTTTTCCAACGTGTTTGGTTAAGTCTCCTTCTACGCGCACTTTCAACGCATCAAGGTTTACCGTGAACGTGCTTGCGGCGAACTGGCTGCTGATGTTGCCCTTTTTGATGGCGCCCGCTTCTCGTAGCAGATTGGGTTGAAAGCTGGCCCAACTGCCTTCGTCCACGTATTCCAGCAGTTGGCCGTATTGCCGACCGACGTTGCCCGGGGTGACGTTGAGTTTGAGATACAAAAAGTAATCGGCCATTTGCTCTAAGTAGGGCGCATCCACTTGGGAGTCCGACAAAGAGAAGGCTTTTGATATCACCGGGGGCACAAGGGTGCGGCTTTTATGGGTGAGGGCTTGGTACACCGAAAAGCCGAGCACCAGATTGGTGAGGAGCATGGCAAGAAAGCCGAGGCTCAAAAAAAGATTGAGCAGGCTTTTTATCGCCAGTTTGTCTTGTTTGATGAAACTGTCCATAAACGGCCTTTAATATATCCAGTAGCGTTTGGAGGCGGCAGGGGTGCGCGTGAATAACACACGCTTCATAAAGGAAGCCCCCCACCAATAGCTGGCTTGCGCGATGATGTGATCCCCGTATTGGGATTTGATGTAGCGCAATCCCCCGAACCACGCCATGGCTATCACCATGCCAATCATTTCGTGTCCGAGCCAAAACGCGAGGCCAAAGGTGACAAAGGCCGGCAGCACTTCATCCATGGGGAAGCCGACGAGGCGGCGTCCTTTGTTCATGTGTTTGGGGACCGCAAAAAATTGATGAGGATCTTCCATGAGATCTCCTTAGCCGAGTCCGACCATTGGGGCGCCGACGTTCCATAGGATGGAGCCTCCGGCAAATCCGCCGAGGGCGGCGAACCAGTTACGCGTCATGAGTCCGGTCACCACGGCGCCAAGTAGGCCAGTGCCGAGCATGGCGGTTTCGACTAGAGAGCCTTTGCCGGCAGTGTCTTTGACCGCTTGCTTGCCACCGGCAAACAAATCGGCGGCGAGCGTGGGTTGCGTGAGCAAGAGGGCGCCAAGCCCGACGGCCACGCCAACAGCCAGAGCGCGTTGTGAGTTACATTTCATGGGATGATTTCCTTTTTTATGAGTAAAAGCCTTAAGGCTTGGGTGTGCATGAAAGATGGGTGTAATACCATGTGAAAAGCGCCGCGCAGGCGATGCCTTTCACCTGGCCTTTCTATTGCGATGGAGCTAAGTGCTCCGCTAACGCGGTACTCCTTTTGTCTCGACAAGAGGCGTTGCCTCGTTATCGCAGCCAAAAGCGAGCTTGAAAGGTAAGGGGCGATAAAGCGTTATTTCTAATCGCCCCGCGCCTTATTCGATATGACCGCTCGAATGACACGGATTGCCCTTACTGTGGTGTTGGCAATAACAGATGCTACATTCCCGTCGGTGGCCCTAACGGTCATCGCCTAGCATACGGCTTCGCATATTTCTTAATGATGGGGCGTCTTATGACACCGTCTCATTAAGGAAGGGTTTCGGCCTTCTTGGGGTAACCTGCCCGCGCCATTCTTAGCGCTTCCAGTTGCATTCCTGCTTTTTTAAAAGCGATCTCAACAAAAAATCGTTTTTAAAAAACAAACTAAAGCGATCCCTGTTCGGGATCCTTTTGGCTAAAAAAATCACCGGTTGTTTTTTGGTACTTCCCAATTCACGCCAAACAAATCGAGGTGATGCTCAAGCCGGGCTTGGGCTTCAGCGCGCTTAGCGCGTTTGTTGTGAATTTTCGACTGCTCTAAAACACGATTGTGTTTTTCTGAGAGCTTGACGTTGACGTGTGTGCCATTGGGGTTTTTG
>NZ_JAUFQV010000043.1 GCF_030409945.1 Vibrio tapetis subsp. quintayensis | reverse complement strand
TTGCAATGACAAAGTCGCTTGGTAATTAAGGTACGACAGAATCGCTCGGTGATCACAGTAAAGATTGATCAATTTCTGAGACGTTTTTGGACATAAATACGTTAGAGTATTTAATCTATCACAAGTAAGTCAGATGAGAAAAAGTATCTTGAAACCTTAAATAATGTTATGCGCGAGATTAGTCGTACATAATTGCATTTTGAGCTAAGTCCGCCAGCTTTATTTTTGCTAACTCAAGTGTTTCTCTAGCTGCGAGATCGTTGCTATTGGTTTTCAAGTACAGCTCTAAATAACTGACCTCGATAGCAAGTAAATCAATACGGATTTGCATCAGATTATTCGGTTTTGATAGTGCAAAGTCCTCCCACGAACGGAGGCAAAAAGGACTAACAGAGTATGGGATTTCTTTAAATGCAGTAGAGTTTACATCGTGTTTTTCAATGAACGTGTAGAAATCACTATCTAGTGATTCATTACTAGCTTGTAATCGCTCGAGCAATTCTTCAATCCTGTCTACGGAGTTTATTACATTGCTAAACAGTAACTTATAGTCATTTTGTGTTGTAATTCCAAAAGCTAACTCTTCCATAGCATGTTCAGTAGAATTTAGACGTTCAACGTGAGACCAGTATTGCTCCATTTCAGCAGTGAGCTTGTAGAGTTCAGACTCATTAATTTTAAAGTCTGATTTTAAGAAGTTGGATTCGTGGCAAAGCTTTATTTGCTTTAATTTTTCTATTGTATATTCATTTGTATCGTCTGTTTCTATATGATGCTGGTAACATAGTAATACTAGATTGTCGTATGATCTGCGTTCCTCATCTGATTGCTCACTACTATACCTTTCGCCTTGTGGCATAGCTGCTTCGATATGACATATCTGACCAACAAACTTTTGTTTTAGGTTCACCATTGGATGAGTACAACCCGGAAATGCACATTGGTTGCCTGATCGAGCGAACAGTGCACGAATTGTTTCAACTTTTGGAGCTAATCTAGCCAAGTTTAATTCCTTTCGATAAAGCGCATAATGCCCGTAATAAGGAACTCGACAGAAACACACTGAACTTCAAATCAAAACTGCCGTATGTTCCTGTGGTGATTTTATCGCCTTGTTAGATATTTAGTTGCTCAATTAAGCGTTCTAAACTGCCATTATGATCGATAACTTTACCTTCACTTACTACCCTTTTATATATTAACCCCAGTTCTTTAAGATCTGAATTAGATAGTATTCCCTTCTCTTTTGCAGCTTTAGCTGTTGCAACAATTTTGTTCGAAAGGAGTGACTTTCGTATATTTGACACTCTTTCCACAAGAAAGAAAGCTTGTGCTTTTGAAGGGTTATGGATAATTTCACCAAAGAAATACTGCATTGCTGGCACAACCCCAAAACATCGGTTTTCATACCTAACAGAACATATGTAGATTTCCAATATTCTCGGCTTCTCTAACGCTTTGTCTAACCACGGAGCAAGTAGAATCTCTATAAACTTTCGGCGCTTTGTTTTACTAAGGTCAAGAATGAAAAGAGTACGTACCAGTTGTTGATGAATAGTCGACCCACCAGAGCGGCGCTTAAGTTTAAATAAACTCAAGATTCCACGCCCGATGGCTTTATAGCTGATACCTGAATGCTTATAAAAGTCCCTGTCCTCAATGAACACTAATAGTTGCACTAAATTTTTGAGAGAAACCTTATGTCTATCCGTTTCATATGTAGCTAGGTTGGCTCGATAAATCAAATATTCAACATTTGGTGCGACAGGTAAACTAATTAGTTTGCTTAATCGTTGAGTAATTAAGAGTCTGAGATTTTCATGGGTGTCTAGCAATGACGTTCGAAAAATGAGTGTAAAGGTTAAAATCCATAGCGCAGTTGATAATGCCACTAATGTTAGTGGCTCCATCGAAATCAAATCTAGCGGAACACTTTTAATTAGCATTGCCAATAATAAGAAGAAAATACAACTTGAAATAATTAACAAAATCCAAAAAGGGTAAGCTGCATATGAAAACCAACCCGGGAACAATTTTATGGATAGTGGTTGATCGGCGCCTTCAACTCTCCAGTTAGGTAAAACCAACTGAATCTGTCCATATGAAAGACCTAACATTCTTCTTAATATCACAATTTTACGGCTAGCAAATGTTATAGCTCTTTGCCTGTCGGCGAAGTACTTGATACTTATTAGTGCAAACATCGTAACCACAAGCAGAAGAACGATTGGTATAGCATAACTGGGCAGCACGGGTGCAAGTATTGTTGATAGTTTTTCAGTGGAACTTACCGCTAACGAGCCAAGTGTGGCCGATGCAACCAAAGTGATATTTGAGGCATTAAGAAAAACTCGCTCTTCTGATTCGAGGGCTTTAGCTGCAACTCGGTATTCCTCTAGGGCTATATCGCGCTCTGAGAAATGATAGGTAGGGAAATGCTGTTTCCATACATCATTTTGATCGTCTCGAATCATTTACTACCCAGATCCTTATTCAATGTCGATTGCTAAATTACCTAACGTTTACCATACGACTACAAGTCGTGTTTTATTGACATATAATACCGTCTTTTATTCAGTTATTAAATTTCAAATCAATAGTTTAGTAGCAATGTTGGTAAGTTAGGCTGATTAGTGATACCAAATTATATAGTTTACTGAATTCAGATAAGTTTTTGCATGGGAAACTAGCGTTAACAGTTGATTGATAAACTAATGCTCTAAGCCATTTTGGGGCAGCGATTAGGTAAACAACAAATTGTGTCCGTTGTGCCTACGGGTAATCATACAGCTCATCAACGTTATGGACATGCCTTTCTATGACTGCGTTCGCCTTAAGAAAAACACTCAGACATGCACCCTTCTGAAGTCGATCACACAATTTACGAATATAGAGGCTCGGGCGTGTTCACACTCGGGATTGAACGCTGCCGACGCAGCGCTCAATTCTTATTGTTCAGTTTCTAATCAATTTCTCTGATTTGAGATTTTTCGATCACTAACAGAATTTTTCTAGCCACTTCACTTTTAGACTTACTGTCTAGGCTAGATATGTACTTTTCAAGTTGAGAAATAATAGTCAAACGAACGCCGGCAAGCCGCTCTTTGTCTCCACCAAGAAAGTCCGTAAATAATTGAACTTCAGCACTTTCTAACCAACTTTCTAGTAGTTCTTTATCATCTTCGAACATACTAACGATCAATTCCGGGTTGGATGTAAGCGCAACCTCAAAAAAATCTGTTAATTCCAACCAAACTGCACCGTCTCTATTTCTCCACGCTTCTTGGAGCATACTTAACGCTTGCCCACATTTTTGTAGTTCACCCTCTTTTAGCTGTTGAATTACCTTTTCCCTATTTTTTTCAAGCCATTCATACCCAGAGGAAGATGATACTGCGTCAAGCTTTGCAATTAACTCCCTAGAGATATGCAGGATTCTTTCTGCTGAGTTTTTGTTTACTGCATCGATAGAATGGACAGATTCATTCCTCTTTTTCCTAATTTCATTTAAGAAGCTGATTTCTTTGCTACTCAATATCTTATGCTTTTCTGATAGTTGCACTAGCTCCATCATGCTTCCTCTTTTCGTTGAGATTCCTCTTGTATCGAGCAAGCGCCTCAAAGCAGACTCGACAATTTTACTCGATTCCAATACAGACATATCGTACATGCCAATATCTGCAAGCTCCTTTGCTCTAGAAAGGATTTCTAAATCAGCTTTGCGCTCTTGTTGTTTTTCCGCTGCTAAGAATTTTGACTTAATGGACTTCCGTAAAAATGAGTAGATTACACTGGCTGAAATGGTAGAAAGCACACCCGCTAGAAAATTAAATGCGTATTCTGGGATTTGGCTAACATAAGAACCCATGTAACTTAGAGTAATAGTGATAAACCAGAATGCTAGAAATACAGGGGGCGTTGCTAATGCAACGGAATAACAAGCATCACTAATCGCATCAAGAGCTTTAACGTGTTTAGAAGATGCAAACTGGAGTGATATAAAGTACACCGCTAGCCCCAGAAAGGCGGTTAAAAATATGTACGCGTATTCAATGGTGATTTTCACCTGAAATATACTAAATCCAACATTGGAGTTAGAATCGACCAGTGGCTTAAATGCAAATACTGCTGCAAGAAGACCAATGGTAAATCCCACTTTTGTTTTAAAAAAGTCATCCATCGTTACTTGTCAATCCTCGTAAACTTAACGCTGAATAAACGGGTTTCTTCCGTACTTATATGCAACCAATCATAACGCTAATTATGCTCACGCTCAATCAAAAGCCCCTACCGCCTAGATTCCAGAATGTGAACTATAGAAATTGTTGAAAGTTTCCGTAGAACTCCGATGTTGTCATCGAATTACGACTATAGCCAACTCAAACGCAACAACGATGATTGCCTGGGCTTTTTGAGATCGGATTAGATTTCGGATAATCACTACTAACTGAGCTTGAAAGGTTTACATTGCGTACCTTGATGATACCTGATCTTCCAACAAGTGCCCGTAAATGTCCAAATTGAACAGCGTTTAGCATAGTCACTAACTTCTCCCGACTCACTTACAAGAGCAGATTCATACTTTAAAAGCTGTATAGAAGGCTCAAGTTGAATACATTCATACTTTTGAGAATGAACGCGGATATCTGAAGGCTCTTCCAAATCCATCATTTGAATAATGGTTGTAAAGTCGTAGCTATCTCCTGACTTACCAACTTCAGTAAAGCTAGGGTGTATTAAGCGAGCAAGATCAGCTTTGTTCTGACGAGTTTGGTATTGATGGAGTTCTATTTCTTGTTCGATCAAAATGTCCATTTTATCTCCTAAACTGATATGGCATATAGGCCTTTGATAATCCATTTAAACCACTTGCAACGTGGTTGCCCCACGCAAGCCAATTAAGTTGCCAAACGGGTCTTCGATTTGACACATAAAAAGCCCATTTTCAATTGCCATTGGGCCTCTATACAGTTTTGCACCAAGTGCTTCAAAATGATCCAGTGCTTTATCCAAGTTGTTTACCGACCAATATAAAACTGTCCCGTATTTACCTGAGCCTACTTTTTCGTCTGCCTGTACTATCTCTAGAGAAAAACCGTTTAAATTGAGCACGGTAAAATCGAAACTAGGATGATAAACAGATACAGCTGTAGGAAAGGCTTTTTGATACCACTCGATGCCCAATGCGACATTTGGAACATGAATAAGAATCGCTGTTGGAATCATAGTCTCCCTCCTACTACTTAATAGTAACTAGTATGGTGTTCCGTCCTTTCTAGAAGGAGTCCATTCACCAGAACTTTCAACAACCCATTTGAAATCATCATCTGGGTAATGGGCTTCGTCTTTTGTAACTCGGCTCCCTATAACTATAAACTTAGCTTGCTCGCTACTACGGTTTATTAAATGATGACCATTTTAGATCATTCATAGATCATTCATAGGACACACACCAAATAGTATGACCAAACGACTGACTTTACCTCGACATCACTCCACTTCTATTATTCCAAACTTTTCCTTTTCTACGCCATTGCTATCTTAGTAAAAAACTACCGGAAACGTTCATGGCTACTGCAAGAAAACAGCTTATCTCTGTCGAGGCAACGCCCAACTATCACTGTGTTTCGAGATGTGTAAGGCAAAGCTTTTTATGTGGCAACGATACTGCGACTAACAAATGCTATGAACACCGAAGAGAATGGATTGAGCACAAAATTCAGGCCCTCACTCGCACCTATTGTATTGATGTGTGCGCCTATGCCGTGATGTCTAATCATTACCATTTGGTGTTGCACATTAATCGCGACAAAGCTATTAAACTAACACTTGATGAAGTGGTTGAACGCTGGAGTCGAACTCACAAACTGCCTGTATTGGTTCAGTGTTGGCTAAAAAAAGAATTAAAGACTCAAGCAGAAGAAGATAAGTGCTCAGAAATCATTAATACCTGGCGAGAGAGGCTGTGGTCATTAAGTTGGTTCATGAAAGAGCTCAATTACGACATTGCCTGTAAAGCCAATCACGAGGATGAGTGTACTGGCCACTTTTGGGAAAGTCGCTTCAAAAGCCAAGCGCTACTTGATGAAAAGGCCTTAGCCGCTGCCATGGCCTATGTGGACTTGAACCCGGTTCGTGCAGGTATAGCTAAATCCCCTGAACAATCAGAATTTACATCAATAAAAGCAAGGCTACAGGCACTGAACGACAACCTAGCAACCGCGCCTTGTTTACACCCATTCATTGGTAATTCAACCACCAAACTGATGGATGGAATACCCTTTAGATTAATAGATTACATCGAACTAGTAGACTGGACAGCAAGACAATTTCGAAACGGTAAATCGTCAATAGCATCAAATTTACCTCCGATATTAGAAAGGCTAAACTTTAACCAAATGAGTTGGTTAAAAGTCTGCTCTGCGTTGGAGCGAAAACGTTCGACAGCTATCGGCTCAACCTGCAATCTTGAGCATGCGAAAGCGGTGCTAGATAAGTCCAGAATTCACTATTATCCCCTCGAATAGCACCAGCAACACACCCCTTATCACTCCAAGTACCACGCCAGCATTAGTTGGCTAACGCAGTTTGTTTTAAACTCGGGGGTCACGTCGACACCCCCGCTAAAACGAACCACTCACATGCCTGTTCGTAGCAAACAATGCCGCTTTCTATGAAGGCCCGCTAATTTCACAAATCGCTTACAGCCTTCCTTTGAGGTCTTTGTTTTGTGTGTGTCTCTTTAACAAATTTACGCAAATAAGGCCTCGTGCAGAGGCCTAAATTTGTATTGAGTTAATCTAACTTCTTTTTTTGCCCTGACGATCCTTGCTTTGACGTTCAGCGAACTCTTCTTCACTTATTACACCATCACCATTAGTATCGAAGGCAGTGAACACATCCGCTTGTCTCTTGCCATTGAGTGCACGCCCGTCATTGGTTACTTTCTGCTGTTTTGCTGCACGGTATGTATCGAACTCTTTTTGAGTGATGCTCTTATCACCATCTATATCAAATGTCGCAAAATCTGGTCGTTGCATATTTGATTTCATCGACTTGGACTGTTTCCCTCCGCGATTTGCATTCATACCATCTTTACGCTGAGCTAAGAACTCATCCTTGGTCAGTACGCCGTCACCATTAGTGTCTACGGCTTCAAAGGTCTTTGAGGCGCTGATATTTCTTAATGTGCGCCCTTCTTCGGTACGCTTCTCTATACGTTCCGCCTTGGCCTGATTAAATTCGTCTTCGGTAACTTGACCGTCCTGATTAAGATCTAACTGTACAAATTCCGGTTGCTGCATGTTGTTGCCTTTACCTTTATTCATATTCGCTGCTGTAGCGCCAGTTGCAACGGCAAGGGTAACAAGTGCAATTAATGTGTATGTAGTTTTCATGATAGTGCCCTTTGTGTTCCTTAGTTAATATTAGTATATGCTAACGTACGTAAGGCAACGTAAGCGACCGTAAATTTATGTAAATAAGGTACTTTGATCGGACACACACCAAAGAGTTCACACCAAAGAGTTAGTAGAGGGTTGCGAAAGTACTTTCTGATTACAAAAGAATTGCTATAAGTATCTTAGCTGCCCCCCAGCGAAGAAATCTGGGTACATCACTCACGGCATTCATCACGGTGAAATATTACCTAAGTAAATAAATCGCACTATTTTTAAACATTTAATTCTGTCCAGAACATACCTTTCCACAATAATATCAATCTCAATGACGCTCAAAACGACTACTATCTTGCAATTCAGAACATACCAGTTCCATCGCATCAACCACTCGTTTTATCTTAGGCAAATACGCCTGTCTCTTGTGCGCCACCAAGAATAGCTCCCCTCCGCCATATTGTTGAATGTCTATCGGAATGGTTACCAAATTTTCCAGCATGTTGTTAAGGCGAATTGAGTCAAAGAGTACCATGGCACCAACTCCCGCTTCGCAGGCTGCAACTTGAACGCTGAAGTCGTCTGATGTGAACATAGGCTTGAAGTCCGGTATGACGCTTTGCAGTATTTGATTCAATTTAAGATGATTATGGCTGTCGGGCCAACAAATCCAGCGAATATCCTCAAAGCTTGGCTTAGACGGCAGGCTTTGAGCGTATGTAGGAGACGCCATCACGCACATGTCGCTGGTGATGGTGGCCAAACAGACGAGGTCATCAGTTGGGTTAAAGCGGGTTCGCATTGCAATGTCTGCTTCACCCCGCGCTAGGTTCAGTGTTTCTAATTTACTGGTTACTTCAAGCTGTATTTGCGGCGCCACTAGAGCAAGCTTGGCTGCAAGCGCAGGAATCAAACCAAACGCAATGCCCGGTGGCGCAGTCACACGCACACGTCCACTCACTTGGTTAGAACTCTGCGTTGCGCTGTGCCAAGCTTCCTCGGCCCATTGCGCCATTTGTTCTGCTGCGGGCACCAGCCGAAGGCCAAATTCCGTTGGTCTGCATCCAAGGTTATCTCGAATAAACAACGCTTCGCCTAGCAATGCCTCCATCTCTGACATGCGTCGACTCAATGTCGGTTGCTTTAAACCTAACTTCCTAGCGGCGGCACTAAAGCTGCCACTTTCCGCAACAGCAATGAACAGTTTCAGGTCATCCCAACTTAACTGTTGTTGCCTTTCGATATTCATTTTTGGATAACCCCATGCGATTTTAGTCAATTGTTATTATAACAACGCATAGCTAAAGTAGATTGATTAACGCATTTTTGGTTTATTCAAATTAGAGCTATCTCACAGGGAGTCATTCATGAACAAAAAAAGGATCATCGGCACTTTTATCACTGTTACGGTATTGGTTTCAGCTGCACTTTTGGCCGTAAACCATTATAAAGCGTCTACCCACGAAGCCAAAAAGAGCCCTTTGGGCATGGCTTCGAATATGCAAAACATCAACGCCATGTTATCGAAACCCGTCGGGCAAGGCATTGTGAGCCTAACAACTGTGGTGGCAGCAGACTGGCAGGTTCCACTCGCCGGGTTAGTCAATTTAAATCATGACAAATCTCAACAAGCGCAGCTCAAAGACAAAATGGAGCCAATCAAAATTTTTACCTATGTGCTTGAGCACCCTACTCACGGCAGTTTCCTCATCGACACTGGCGTATCCGAAGCGTTTGTCCATCAACCTGAAACCTTTGGGGTGAATCCGATTCTTCATCGACTTTTTGGCCTAGAACACATCGACGCAAAACGATTCACAGCCGACATCATTGGAGCGCTTTCATCGCCATTAAGAGGCGTGTTTCTTACCCACTTGCACGTCGATCATATCTCTGGGCTTCCAGAGGTTTCTAAGCAGGTGCCTATTTATACAGGCAAAGGAGAAGCTGCTGGTGAGTATTGGATAAACTTAGCTACTCAAAAAGTCGTCGATACCTTGCTGTCTGGCAGGCCAGCATTAAGAGAATGGAAGCATGACATAGTGGATGTCTTTGGAGATAGCAGCATGTTCGCCCTTCACATGCCCGGACACACGCCAGGGTCGACGGCTTATCTTATCAACACCACGGGCAGGCCAGTACTGCTGGCTGGGGACATTAGCCATACTGCATGGGGTTGGAATAACAGTGTCGAACCAGGCGACTTTACGCAAGACAAATTAGAAAACAGAGCAAGCCTTTTAAAACTAAAAGCGCAGGTTAAAGCCTACCCTTCTATTAAGGTAAAGCTGGGCCACCAAAGCTTACCCTCACCCAATGGAGCCAAAAATTTGTAAAATTCAGGTTAACAGTCACAAGGATGTGAGCTAAGCGGCTCATTTCTCTTTCAAAACTTGGTAAAACAGTACCGTCATAATCAATAGGAAGAACCATGATAAAAGCACTGCTGTTTGATATGGATGGGCTAATTTTCGATAGTGAGCACATTTACAAGGCTGCGTGGCAATATGCAGCCAAAGAACAAGGGCTGGATCTGACCGACGAGATCTACCAGCACTTCATTGGCACTCAAGATCCGGAATGTGAACGGCTGCTTGAAGCTGAATTTGGTGACCAGTTGGATCTAGAGCGATATCGCAGCGTGTGCAAACAAGAATTACGCAATCAACGCGCCGTTGGTGTGGTTTACAAAATGGGGTTCGACCGCTTATTCGCAACGCTAAAAAAACACGGCTTGAAGTGTGCGTTAGTCACCTCCTCTCACCGCCCTGAAGTTGAGCATCACTTCAAACATTCAGACTACCTAACTCAGTTTGATGCCATCGTGACCGCAGAAGATATTGAACACGGAAAACCAAAACCCGATTGTTACCTTCGTGCGACTCAGTTATTAGCGCTAGAGCCCGAGCACTGCCTCGTGTTAGAAGACTCTAACAATGGCATGCAATCCGGGTTAGATGCTGGCTGCATGGCCGCTATGGTGCCTGATATTTTGCCACCAAGAGAAGACATCGCCGCTCGTGCTAAGCACATTTTCGACTCGCTGTTTGATGTGATCCCGCTTGTTGAATCGGAACATGCGCCCACTTGTTGACATATCGCTTATTCGCGCTTCCCAGCAAACTAAGTTCAGGAAGCGCTGATTAGAAATGTGAAGACTCGCTAGCACAGTTCTCCATTGAACATTTTTGCTACTACATGCGGGTTAGAAGGGAAATACCAATGGATATAAGAGGCAATGGTTTGATGCTTATACCAAACTGGGTCGGTTTCTCTGCCATATTGTGAGACAGGACGCACCATAACCGCTTCATCACTTATGGTTTTTGAGTAATGGAACGTGTGGCCTCTTAGCTCTCCAGCATTGCGCTCTCCGGCAGTGAGCTTTCCGGCACCAAATTCTGCTTTCACAATGCCAAGTGCAGCCAATTTCGGCTGCATTTCAGACTTGGCATTTAACGCGCCAACCAGAGTTTGAGTTTCACCTTGCTTGTTGGATAAGGACTGATTCAAATACAACATGCCACCGCACTCTGCCAAACACGGTTTCTGCTGACTAATATGTTCGTTTATCTCGGCCATCAAGCCCGCATTGTTGGCAAGTTCGGTCAAATTCAACTCAGGGTAACCGCCCGGTAAATACAAGGCGTCACAGGCTGGCAAGGTGTCACCTGCTAAAGGTGAAAAATAAGCGATGTTTGCGCCCATTTCCTGTAATAAGTCGATGTTTGCTTGATACAAAAAAGCAAAACTAGCGTCAAATGCCACGGCAATGGTTTTACCTTCAAGCGCGCAAGAATAGTCTTTATTGGTCACATCAACATGGAAACTGAAATCAATGGGGTCAGGGAGCGGTATGTCACCATGTTCTGCCAATGCGGACGCGGCTTTGTCTAGCCTTTGTTCAATGTCTTTTAGCTCACACGCTTGCACCAACCCTAGATGGCGCTCAGGCAAACTAAGGTCAGTATCTTTGGCTAGCCAGCCACAAAACTCGACGCCAGGTTTTAGGCTTTCTTGCAGCATTTCTGCATGGCGAGGAGAACCTACTCGATTTGCCATCACACCGAAGATGGTGACGTCTTCTCGATAAGTGGCTAACCCATGCACCAAGGCGCCAAAAGTCTGAGCCATGGCCCCTGCGTCAACTACCGCAAGAATGGGAATGCTAAACTTGGCGGCGATGTCGGCACTGGAGCATTGCCCGTCAAACATGCCCATCACGCCTTCGATTAGGATGATATCGGCTTCAACGGCGGCTTCAGCTAACAAGCGTCGACATTCATCTTCTCCGCACATCCATAAATCCAATTGATATACCGGCGATTTGGACGCCAAAGAAAGAAATTGTGGGTCGATAAAATCTGGCCCAGTTTTGAATACCCGAACTTTCTTTCCTTGTTGAGTCAGTAGCCTTGCCAATGCCGCGACGACGGTTGTTTTGCCGCTACCAGATGATGGCGCGGCAACAACAAGTGCAGGACAGTGCTGTAAGTCAGGTTTGGTATTCATCGAACTTCCTTAATTCTATTGAGTGCTTGTTCAAAGCTTAGCCATTCTTGTTCTGTTTTCGGCAGACCGAAGCGAACGGCATCTTTTTCATCGCATAAACGGCTCAAAATGCCTTGCTCTGCTAACGCGATATGCACGTCTTCTGCATTATCTAGCTTTACTGTGTAGAAAAGGGAATGGCCGTTAGGCTGTTGAGAGAAATGATTCGCTAACAGCGCCTGCATTCGTTCCCCCTCTTTTCGTAATCTTGAACGATTTTGTTGCTGCCATGCGTGATCAGCTAATGCTTTAGTTGCGGCATAACGGCTCGGACCCGTGACTGCCCACGGCCCAATTTGGGACTTTGCTCGCTCTAGTATCAATGGATAGGCAAACAAGAAACCGACACGCAGCCCTGCTAACCCGAAAAACTTTCCGAGCGATCTTAATACCACGATATTTTCAGGTAACGACTTGGTACCGGAATTACTCGCAAAGTGATGAAGGATGCTTTGTTCTGGCGTCATATCCATAAAGGCTTCGTCCACCAGCAAAACCGCATCAGATTTCATTAAGCCGCGCCATGTTAACAACTGCTCTGACGTGAATTTGTCCGTCGACGGGTTATTTGGGTTGATCACCAGCAACGCATCCAATTGAACTAAATCGGCATGTGTTGGCTCTGCATCGTAAAAACAATACTCCAGTAACACACCACATTGCTTATAGGTAAATACCGCATTGCGCCATGCTAACTGGTGCTCTTTGTAACCAACCTTTGGTAAACCCACTCTGAATATAGGCACGTCGTGTTGGGCAATGTTAGGCAAGGTTAAGTAACGATTTAACATTAGCTTAGGTAACAGCTGAATCGCCGCTTGGCTACCCGCTACAGGCAGTAGTTTATCGCATTGATAATAACCACATGCGGCCTCTATTAGTCCGTCTTCGTCTTCTGGCAGCCTATTCCAAACGGGTTCAGGAATACTCCCGATTGGGTAAGTGAACGGGCTCACGCCTGTGGAAAGATCCACCCACTCATTTAAAGGGCGATCAAATTGCCTCGCGTATTGGCGAAGCTTGCCTCCATGATTTAGCATTTCATATCCATTGTCGTATTCGAAACTTCGGTTATTATTATTTCGGTGATTATATTGATAGCAAGCCCACAATAAGTGACATTGTCACTAACCATATGTGTGTTGTGCTTTGAATCAACTGGCACGCTCGGGCTATGTCTCGCCCTGAAGCTTTTCTGCCGCGACCCATGAATTGTTTTTCCTTTAGCACGCCGTGATAAACCGCTGGGCCGCCAATCTCAATACTTAACGCTCCTGCGCCACTGGTCATGACCGGGCCACCGTTTGGGCTTTCGCAGTGATTGGCTTGTTGCTTCCAGCAGTTCAACGCAAGGTGCGTATTACCCGCTAAGGCGTAGCTTATGGCGGTCAGTCTCGCGGGCAGATAGCCAAGTGCATCATCGAGTTTAGCGGCGCACCAGCCAAATTGGATAAAGCGCGAGTTTTTATAGCCCCACATCGCATCCATGGTATTAGCCATGCGAAAAACAATAGCGCCAACTGGCCCCGCAACGAGAAACCAAAATATCGCGCCATAGATAGCATCGTTGCCGTTTTCCAATACCGATTCAATGGTGGCAGAGGTGATTTGATATTCATCCATGTCACTCGTTTCTCGGCTGACGATCCAGCCCACTTTTTCTCTCGCTTGGTCCATGTCTCCCGCAACCAATGGCCGATGAATCCAATCAGCATGCTGCAGTAAGCTCTTTTGTCCGATGCACACATACAAGATCAAAGTACTGCTGATCCAATAGAGGATTAAAGAACCCTGAAAAAGTAGCTCAACGATGGCCGCTGCTATCATCACAATTGGCAAGGTAGCACAACACCAAGCAATGATACCTCGCCGTTTGGTTTTATCTTGATGCGCTTTGGAGGCATCAAACGGGCGATTGTTATCGCATAGAACATCAAGGTTTAAGCGCCGCTCTAGCCAATAGAGATAATTGCCGTAGCCCACCAATGGATGCCATTTTCTAGGCTCTCCGAACAATCGGTCAAGTAGGTACGCGCTAATCACAGACAACGCCATCCAAAACACTAATGACAAAGCTTATTCCTCAACCACTTTAGCTTTTCGGCACGCATGAGAAAAGGTCGGGTCATAGAGTTTTGAGTCGACAAAATCTTGCTCTCCCAATACTTTGCTCACGATGATCATCGCCGTTGAACGAATGCCTGCCTCGTGCATTTGGTCAGCAATGGTCGCCAAGGTTCCGCGCAATATGCGTTGCTCTGGGTGAGAGGCTTTTTCTACCACAGCGACAGGCCAGTCTTGAGGATACACATCAGACAACTCGCGCACTACTTTACGAATGAGCGTTGCACTTAAAAACAAACACAAGGTCGCTTGATGTTTGGCAAGCGAGCGTAGGTTTTCTTTTTCTGGCACGGGCGTTCTACCCGAAGCTCGGCTTAGAATGATGGTTTGGCATTTTTCTGGAAGAGTTAACTCTTGGCCTAACGCTGCCGCAGAAGCTTGAAAAGACGATACTCCGGGGATGACTGTCCACTCAATACCCAGTTCATCTAGGCGGCGCGTTTGTTCTGCTAAAGATGAATAGATAGAGAGATCGCCCGTTTGAACCCGTGCCACATCTTGGCCTGCAACATGGGCGTCTTGATATACTTTGGTAATGTCATCAAGATCCATATCTGCAGAGTTATATACTTTGGCATCGTCGCGAGCACGTTCAATCACGGCTTTGGGTACAAGGCTGCCTGCGTACATCACCACAGGGCATTGCTCTACCAATCGAGCCCCTTTCACTGTGATTAAATCTGGGTCACCGGGGCCTGCCCCAATAAAGTACACGGTCATGCGTTCACCTCTTGTTGCTGTGCTTCGGTAGTATTCAGTGAGTGGCCGCGTTTTTGGCCTTCTAACACTTTGCCATCGGACAATTGGTATTTATTTTTGTAACCACGAGGGGTCACGACCCAGTCACCAAAACGGTAGCTATTGCTGTTACCGACGATCACGGCGGCATTCATTCCAAATTCGACTTTGGTAAATTCCGCCAACGTGGTTAAGGTGACTTGTTGATCGTCTCGATACGCGGCGTTTACGACCGCGACAGGCGTTTCTGGGCTTCGATGTTTTAGTAAAATTTCACGAGCAGTTTCAATGTGCTGGGTACGTTTTTTAGAGCGAGGGTTATAAAACGTAATCGCAAAATCCGCCATAGACGCCGCATCAATTCTCTTAATAATCACATCCCAAGGCGTGAGAAGATCCGACAAAGAAATGGTGCAACTGTCGTGACCTAAAGGTGCACCAACTAAAGAGGCGCAGGCGTTGGCCGCGGTAATGCCCGGGATTATATCCAACTCTACTTGTGCGTTTAGCTCTGGGTGTTGTTCTAGCAACTCCAATACTAAAGGCGCCATGGCGTACATGCCAGAATCACCAGAGCAAACCAATACCGCGTCTTTACCTGCCGCCGCCGCTTCAACTGCGGCTTGGGCTCGTTCCCATTCGCGAGTCATACCACTTTGAATCACTTCTTGTTCTAAAATCAGTTCTCGGATCAAATCTACATAGGCTTTATACCCTGCCACGACATCGGCGGTTTCAATAGCTTTACGCGCCGCAGGGGTGACTAGATCAATACTGCCCGGCCCTAAACCAATTAGCGTCAGTTTTGCCATTATTTATTCGCCTCTGGTGCATTTAGGCGAATCAAACCCTCGTTGATTTGCTTATCCATGATGCTGATAAGCTCTGGCATATCCAGCATGCAGAATTTGTCACCTTGCACGGGCTTAGCAATCGACACATCAAACTGATCATCTAGCTCAGATTTAATCGCTTGCATGTCTTTAACAAAATGATTGCCTGAAACCAGCAGTAACGGCACCAAGGTGAGTTGAGGTTTCATTCCAGCTTCTGCTTGGGCTTTGATCTGTGAACAAATCTCGTTTTTAACCAAATCAAACGGCCATGCCCCTTCTAATGAGCACGTAAAGTTACGCGGGGACAATTTTCCGAGCAAGCTGTCACTATAATGAATAGACTGATGACCCGGGTTATCCAACAACGGCGCACCGTGATGAACGTATAGGTTGAAGCCATTATCAGACACAAAACGCTGATGCAACGCACCAATTAAACGGCTTGTGTGCTGGCTATGATGCATGATGGCAGGCGTTTGCTCGATGTGCGCGAGTGAAAACTGCTTAAAGCCATCAACAATACTGGTTAAATAACGGTGCTCATCGGTTGGGAATAGATACACCGAAACCACCAAAATGCGCTGGTAACCTTTGGTGTCTAGATCCGCTAGCACTTGTGGCAAGCTATGACACGTCACATCTTGGCTTGCGAGCTTCTTTATCACCATTTTAGAGCTGGTTGCAATGCGAACTAAAGCATCTGGATGGTTACTTTGAACATGTTCAGCCACTTGTTCATAACGAGTCTGTTCTACCACCGAGCCAAAGCAGCTTAATACAATGGCCGTGCCTTGGTTATAATGACGTAAACGTTTCATGATGTATCTTCCTTAATCTTTTAATTCTTCTAAACTTTCTTTCGCATCTTCAATAGGTGCAAAAAACGGCTCTGATAATATGTTTTGTAATGGCGTACGCGTATGCAGCGCTTCAAACAAGGCTTTCCATTGTTCTAATGTGAATTCATCAATAGCTTTAAGCCACACACCGTTATTGATCGGTGTTTCATTTTTGGCTAATCGCTCGTACACCACCATCGCGGCGCGGTTTCGACACGCTCCGGCACAATGAGTGCGGCTGATTTTTATGCGCTTATCGCCTTTGTCTAACCCCATGGTTTTAAGGATTTGACGCAAGTCATGAGCTAAGTTTCGGCTACCTTGTTTCGCGCAACGTCCGCCTTCGCACACTAATAGATGGTGCCGGTGGTAAAGCATTGGGCGATTCAAATCGACGTGTTTAGGTTTGCATTCAAAACCGTCGACCACTTGGTTGCCATGAGCGTTAATTTTTACCACTTCATTTAGCCAGTTTTTCCACTTCTTGCGGGCTAGTGGTTCGTCATATTGAATACGAGTGCAGGCAAGTGTGATGTTAAAACCATCTTGTTTGTACTTCCACTTACCGACTACCAGCTTGTTGGTGTTGCTACGTTTTAAACTCGCCGCTTCGGCAACTGAGGCCACCCCCGTCACCTTTTTTACATACTCAGATGGGTTTTCAATTCCTTCTATGTCTGCTAACGCTTCCGCGGGATAAGTCACAAACGGGATTTGGCTCGATTGCGAGTATTCCAATATGCCCACTTCATCGGCTTTAAGGGCAATGCTTGCCAGAGCCGAAATGCTTTGATGAGCAAGGTTGTGTTCATTAAGAAACAAGCGAATGCCGGTTTCGATTACGTGCGCGGGCGTATTGCGATCACAACCTATGCCAAGCACCAAAGATTTCGGCCGCCAAAGTACGGTTTTGTCTTCCCATTTCTGAGCACCTTTAGGCTCCAACTGATCGGAAATGAGTAGCAATCCATCCCACTCCGTTGGCGGTAACAAATCTAATTGGGATGCCTGTTCTGGTAAGGCATTCGAATTAAGATCAGGGTGACACATCAGGTTGCTTGCCATCGAACGTTTATGAGGCCACCACGTTTGCTCGCCAGCTTGCTGCACCACGAGTACTTTTTGCTCATTAACAACCGCGGCACTAACGCGTGTAATCGCGGCTTCACAACGAGGGTCTAAGCTCCAGCCAAATTGCGCGCCGAGCATATCGACCGATAGCGTGCCAGCCACATCCGACGCCGTTGTGACCACAGGTGTCGCCGCTAAGGATTTTGCTACTTGGCAAGCAAGGCTGTTTGCGCCACCTCGATGGCCAGACAACATAGGAATAACAAACTGACCATGATCGTCAATGCAAAGCACACCCGGGTCGCTGCGCTTATCTTGCAGCAACGGTGCTATCATGCGGCTTACAATGCCTGCGGCAAAAAAGCAGATATGGTGGTCATATTGATTGAACCTTGGCGTCATAAAACCAGACAGCGGTAAGGTGAGCGTTTGGGCTTCTTCGTAAGCCTCTTGGCCGATAGGTGCCACAAACACGTCGGCAAACGGCAAAGTAGAGGCTAAGCGTTTTGCCTGTCTCGCTCCATTTAAGGTAATGGCATAGATGGCTATTTTCATGCGGCTTCGCCCGTATCCAATGTGTTTTTCGTGCTATTAGCACTGACTTCATTCACATCGGTATCGAGCGCTTTGCATTTTTGCGCCGCAGACGTACCTCGCAACACACCACGACGAGAACGAATCGAGATTTGAACCATAGAAAAATAGCGATTCTCTTCCGGCACATCATTTAGGTTGCTGTATATTTCTTGTTTGGCGGTTGTAGCGTGAGATACGTATGTCGCACAATCTAGCAAATCTAATTTCGTAAGCTGTTCGATCAACTTAGGGATAACGCGGCCCGCTTTGATCAGCATGATGGTATCGAACTCTTTAGACAGCCGCTCTAAGCATTCAATACCCCATGTTGCTGGTACAACACAGAAACGTTCTTGACCGTCTGCTAAAGGGATTTGAGTCTGAGACGGAATCGCAGTAATCGACGTGATGCCCGGAATAATTTCACTTTGCAGCTCTGGCAACAACTCAGCTAACTCTTCTTGTAGGTAAGCCCACGTGCTGTACACCGATGGGTCACCCTCGGTTGCAAACGCCACTGACTTACCTTGCTTAAGGTACTCAGCCAGAGTTTCAGCCGCTTTACGCCATGCTGGCATGTTGATACTAGGATCACGAGTCATTGGAAAATGCAGGTAACAAACCTGTCCCTGCATATCGCTCTCTTTCAGAACACCAGCAACGATCTGCTTTGCGAATGAATGATTAGAACCTAAGTCTTTCTCGGGAAATGCCACCACATCCACTTCAGATAACAATCGGTGCGCTTTTAACGTCAATAACTCGCTGTCACCTGTTCCGACTCCAATGGCGTACATAGTTCCTAATGTCATGATTTGCATTCTCTTAATATTCTGTTGTTTTTCCCTGCCAAGATGAAGACCTCGTCAGGTTTGAATTGATGCTTGTGGCTCGGATGAATCCAGTGCAATTTATTGCCGTTAGTTTGCTATTTATTAAACACAAACAGATGTATTGGGTTCTCTGCTTGGTAGCGAGTGTAATGCGCCAAAGGCACACCATTAGAAATCGACACTAACTGAACCTGTACGGGTACATCATTGCGTTTCGCCCAGCCGTAAATTTCAGATACCGAATCCACCGTGACTGCCGATGCCACTAACACACCTTTGCCTGCCAGCCGTTGCCACGCCGTATCCAAAATGCCGTCCATTTGGCCGCGGCTGCCACCAATGAACACACTCGAGGGTTGCGGTAATTCTGCTAGCCCTAATGGCGCTTTTTGTTTTACTAGCGTGACGTTATCGGTGCTGTGTGCTTGGATGTTCGCTTCGATCGACGGGTAGCAATCGCTGTTGGACTCAAGCGTAAACACTTGGCCTTGTGGGCATTGCTTGGCGGCTTCTATCGCGACTGAACCTGACCCTGTTCCAATGTCCCATACAACATCGGTCGGTTTTATCCGCATGGTACACAATGCTAAATGACGTGCAGATTGCTTGGTTATCAAACCACGTTTTGGCATGCGCTTTTCAAAATCATCGTCACTTGCGTACTGGCCTAACCCGCCCCATGCTTGAACATCTGGGTTTAAGTTGCGCTTCAATACCACGACATTCAGTGAGTCGAATTCGCGGTCAGACTCAGCCAGAGATGAGACAGTCCACTGGGTAATATTTTCCGTTGGCGCACCTAAGTTTTCTGCTACCCACACTTGCCAATGGGTGTTATTAAATTTCAGTAAATGCTTGGCAATACGCACCGGGTGGTTATGTTTGTCTGTTAACAAGCAAAACAAATTGCCGTGCTGCATTTGGCTGGATAGCCCGTGAATGGTGTCATAATGTTGCGAACGACCATGCAACGAAATGGCTTTCGAATCCTGCCAAGCAAGGCCTATGCGGCTGCAGGCGAGTTGCATGGAGCTAGGAGACGGTAAAAAACGCAGTTCATTACTTGGTAGACGTTTTAATAACGTACTGCCGATTCCGAAGAATAAGGGATCGCCAGAAGCCAGGACCACCACACCGCCCTCTTCACTTTCTTCTAGTACTTGAGCAAGCCATGTAGAAAAACCAACCTCCATGTTCAACACTGTACCTTTAAACTGTGGAAACCATTCAAGCAAGCGTGTATTACCAGCTAATACACGGGCGTTTTCAACGCTGTTCACGGCTCTGCTGGTCAAGCTTAAACACCCATCCTCAGGCACACCAATTACCGTCACGGCCGCTTGTTTTTGCTCAATACATGTCATCTAGATGATCTCCTACTGGCTATTAAATAGATTGTGCAAGCAATGCGTGAATGGTCGAAACCACTAAAGGGCTACCGCCTTTGCGCCCTAAACTGGCAATGAACGGCACGCCTCTTTGTTCAAATAGAGCTTGTTTAGACTCATCAGCCTTTACAAAACCAACGGGAAGACCAATCACCAAGGCTGGTTTTGCTTCGCCTTCCTCAATCATTCTTAATAGCTCAAGCAATGCGGTGGGTGCGTTGCCTACGCCAACGATTGCGCCATCAAGTAAGCCATTATCACGTGCGTATTGCATAGAATGAATAGCGCGTGTTTTTCCTGTTTCTTTCGCATCACGAATCACATCTGGGTGAGAAATATAGCAACTCGCTTCATTGCCAAAATGCTTCAATCTCGGCTTGTTCAGCCCGGTAACAATCATGCTTACATCGGTAATGATCCGCGCGCCAGATTGCAACGCAGCAACACCAGATAACACGGCATCTTCGCTGAATTTAAACAAATCTGCGTATTCAAAATCGCCAGTGGTATGAATAGCGCGACGAACAATATTCCATTGCTCTGGTGTAAAGCTATGACCACCATGAAAGCGTTCTATTTCGTCATCAATAATAGTGAACGAATCACTCTCGATTTGACGCCCTTGTTGAGTCATTTGACGCATCTTTTCCATTTCACTGTTCCTTAATTTTGTTAATCAACCGTGTGACTATTCCAAACGCTCATATCTCATGCTTTACGCCTTTAAAACACAATACTTCGCCAACAAATCACCATTAAAATCGATCAGTCGATATTCAATCGTCACCGCATGTTTTACGTACACCGAAGCATGTTCCGCCGCTTGTTGGCATAAAAGATTTAAAAAGGCTTGCTGACCGGTTTGTCGCCACAAATCCAACACGTGCCTTCCCGTATTGGCTTGGCGAATCTGAGTGCATACATCGGCGTCGAGTTGGGATTGCACGGCTAAGTCGGCCAGTAGCGAAAAATCTATCGCGCGGCCTGAAACGTGAGTCATCATGTGCCCAGCCACCATTTTGGCGAGTTTACCAATCATGGCGACCACGGTTACTTGAGGTACGTCGTAACGTTTAGATGCCCGCAACCCGACCCCCACAAAGTCACCCGCTTGAATGAAACTAAGGGGATCAAGTGTTGGCAGCAAAGCCATGGCGGATTTTTCAGAGCGGGAACCCGTAGTCAACACAACGTGGTGCTGCCCATTCGTTTTCGCAATTTGAACGGACTGCCTAACAGAGGCGGAAAATGCAGAGGTTGAATATGGCTTTACGGTGCCACGCGTACCAAGAATGGATATTCCACCGATCAAGCCGAGTCTCGGGCCAATGGTTTGCTTGGCCCGCTCTACGCCATCGGGAACGCGGATTTCTAAGCGCATACCTCGTGCTAATTTAAGATCTTCTGAAGATTGCGCCCATTCTAATAACGCCATGTCTTGGATATTACGTAATGGAACAGGATTAATGGCCGCAACACCCACAGGAAGTTCAAGTCCCGGCAGCGTGACTCTTGCAACGCCAACGCCGCCATCTATCTCAAACCCTGGCAGATGGTTCCAAGTTGAATAGCATTGAATCTCGGCTTCGTGAGTACAGTCTGGATCATCACCAGCATCTTTGATTACACCAGTCAGTACACCCTGTGGTGTAATTTCAAACCGATTCAATGCAAACGTCGCGGGTTCTCCGTTTGGTAGAGTAATCGTGATGTGTTCAAGAGAGGTATTATGCAAAAGGCCATATACAGCGGCTCGGCTTGCAGCAGCGGCGCACGCTCCCGTTGTAAAACCAGAGCGAAGATCAGAACGATTTTTAGAGCGCTTAACTTTCGTTACTGTTGACTTAGTTACTGTTGACTTACTTACCGTGGATTTGGCTATCATGGGTTTGGTTCCCATGAGAAAGCATTCGCCCTAACGCCGAAAAAAGCGCAAGCTAGTTGTAAAGTACCAATGGGTAACGTCGATAAGAATGTGTGTAACACCGCGCTATTGTCTCGCCTGTCTGTCTCATTCATCGACCAATAAAGGCGTCAAAACGGTGAGTTACAGAAAGTCGAATACTGCCGTGCCCTGCTATAATTTAAAGACAATTATGCAGTAAATTTGGCTTCCACTGAGTAGCCCCGCCCAGTATTCGAAAATTCCATGGCCTTTGCGGATTATGCAAAGGTTCGTAACAGGTATTCTGACTCACGACTAAAACGCATTATCGCCTTCCCAACTCACGATCTTAGAGTCAGTGGCCTTGATAATACTCATCGCATACAGCTGCGGGTACAGTTTAGGATTCTCACCTAATTCCCTGCTCAACATTCGTTGAGGTCTTGTAAAACAAAACATTACTTAAAATAACCAGAGCGATTGTAATGGATATGAAGAAAACTATAAACCGATTATTTAGTTGATTTTATATCTAACAATGTTATTTGCCCGTTGTCAGGAATACCCTCACCTAGTTCCCACCCTTTAAGGCCACATACGAGATTGCGTGCGGTGCGTATCCATTCCCCATGACTGACCACCCAAACGGTTTCACCTAGGTGTCGCTTGACTAACGTGTCCAAAAAACAGGCTATGCGAGATTCAAAATCCGCATCCGATTCTGAGCCAAACTGATGACCAAGTGGTTGCTCGTAACGGCGATGGTAACCATCCCAAAAAGCGTGATGGTTTATCTGCTCACCCTCTAATTGACCAAAGCGCCTCTCACGAACCTTATCGTTCGGAACTAGGTAACCATTGACTTGGTTGGCGATAATTCGAGCCGAAGACAAAGCTCGACCTAAATCACTGCAATATATCGGAGGATGTAAAGGTTTATGGGCTGGCTTAGCGCGATGCGTAGCACGGGAGAAGTCAATGTTTTGGAAGTGACGCTTGCCAGAAGCACTGAGTTTACTGTCTTTCCACCCCTGCAATTTCATTTCTAAATTCCATTGCGTTTTTGCATGGCGAACAAGGAGGATACGAGTTTGCGACATTCGGAACCTAAATCTGGTGAGTGGCTTTGCTTATATTCGGCAGAACGATAAAGTCACACATCAATAAAGTAAAGTAATTGTCGATTTGTTCTGTGCGCTCACTGACATAAAAGTTTCAAACTCTCCGCAATTTTTATCAGCAGGCCTATTTGAAATTTCATCTTGGGGGTTCTTTAGTTCAGGAGAGTACTAAATTTTATCTAATCACTCGCAACTTATAGTCAGCTCCGCACTCGCGCACCTAATATGTGCTAAGTTTCATTAAATTTTACTATAAAATTAATTGCACATGAAGTCTATATACCTATCTAGGTGCTTTTTTTGGTTATTACTATTCGCCAACTCAATTCGAACGTTCTTCCCTTCAAACTCGCTTCAAGAGAGTTACTTTCAATTTACTGACATCTTCCAATTCCCAATTATTGTTTTCACCTTAATCGCACTATTTGGGCTCGGTTATAGTAAACGTCTATTCACCTTAAAAAGTCATCGTGTAATCGCCTCTACCTATATAGCTAATTCACTGTATTACATGTTAATGCCCGTCTTTTTTTACTGGGAGCAAACAAGCGATATCGGCGTCGATATCATTGTATTTTTGCTAACCGATTTTCTAATATTTTGGTTATTATGGAGTAATAAAAAATGTCAACCGTAGCTGCCCTTGGCCAAGTCAAATCTGCGTCTCCATTAGGAACATTAATAAGCCTAATGTACAAACAAATCTCTACAAAGAATCAAGCAGAAGACGTATATCGTTCCTTAGTCCCGCTATTGCACGACCATATAAAAACGGGGAAAAATATTAATGACCCAAAAGTCATCAAAGCTCAAGAGGTACTTGAAGGGTTAGCACCATTTGGTGCGAAAAGAAGAAACTTTAGAAAGTGGTATATCGGTTCAACATCCAAACTTTTAACTTTGCCTCATGATCCAGACAAATTAAGTATCGCATGTTGGTGGTAAGTCACGGATCTTTCTTAAAACGTGGTGGCCATTAATACGAGGAATACCCCACTATCTTAATGACCACCATACCGCCTTAACTTTTAGATCTTAGAAAGATGAACCTCTTCTTCTTTCTCGCCAGCTTTAGGGTCGTTGAATCGTTCTAGATCCAAGGCACCTTCAGACTTAGCCACAATACAACTTACGGCGCTGTCACCTGTGATGTTAACCGCAGTACGGATCATATCTAACAGACGGTCTACACCCATAATCAGAGCGATACCTTCTAACGGCAGGCCAACTTGGTTCAATACCATTGCTAGCATAATCAGGCCAACACCGGGAACACCAGCAGTACCGATAGACGCTAACGTCGCGGTAAAGATAACCGTTAAGTAATCCGCCATTGAAAGGTCAATATTGTAAGCTTGAGCGATAAACGCAGTCGCGACACCCTGCATGATTGCAGTGCCATCCATATTGATGGTTGCACCTAGAGGTACAGTGAATGATGCTACTTTGTTGTCTACGCCTAAACGATTCTTCACCGTTTCAAGTGTTACTGGGATAGTCGCGTTTGATGAAGCCGTTGAAAATGCGAACATCACTGCATCTTCCATTTTACGTAAGAACGTAATTGGATTTAGACCAGCAAATGACTTCAACATAAAGCTGTACGTCACCAAGCCGTGTAGCAATAAAGTCGCAGACAAGACTAAGAAATATTCAGCAAGATTTAGAATGGCCCCTAAGCCCAAACCCGTAAACAATTTGGCCATTAAGAAGAACACACCATATGGTGCAATGTTCATCAACAAAGCAACAAGCTTCATGATCACTTCATTTAAGTCACTAAATACAGCCGCGACACGCTCACCCGCTTCACCAGCGGCACTGATAGCAATACCGAACAATACAGCAAATACGATAACTTGAAGTGTTTTACCCTCAGCCATAGCGCTAATCGGGTTGGTTGGGAACATATCAATGATAACTTGCCCCAAAGAAGGCGCAACAGCTGATTGGAACGAGTTGGCTGCCGTTAGGTCAGCGCCAGCACCCGGCTGGAAAATCGTACCCATGGCTAATGCTAAGGAAATAGCAATAGCGGTTGTTATCACATAGAAGCCCACTGTTTTGCCACCAAGGCGACCAAGTGTAGCGACATCTTTTAGAGAACTGGTGCCACACACCAGAGACACGAAGACTAAAGGAACGACTAGCATTTTTAAACTAGCAATAAAGATTTTGCCGCCAACCTCAAAAAGGCCATTTACGATATAGGCGTCAACAAAACCGTTTTCAGCAAACAATGCGCGAATTGCAAATCCTGTCAATATACCCGCTACCATACCGATAATTACTCGACCGGTTAGCGACATTGGTTTTTTGGTATTCTTCATGAACACTCCTTTTGTTGTACACTTTGCCATCATTGCAAAGCGCCAAGGAGATTAGCAGTACATTCAAATTTTTATGAAATAAAATTTCAGCGCTCAATCAGTAACGTGATCTAAATCACTACAAAACACCCCGCCAACAACAAAAACACAACAATACACCCTCAAAATCAAAACAGTGCAGTACAAAAACCACACATATGCACTATTAGCGATATATATAACCGTTAACGCATAACAGTATGAACCTATCCACATAGTAATTTTATTACAAAAAGTAGTTTATTCATTACCTACCCCTTACCCGTAATTTCAATACTTCGTTACAGACTATACATATTTGCAACAATTACACGTACAAAATATTAATATAACTGTTGGGCTTATTCATCGTTTATTTAGTACTTTGAACCCCATCATACTTTTTGATATTTGGTTAGCTATGTCACAATTTAAATATGGGAAAAAGTCATTCCCTTGTATAAACATCTATTGAATAGGAAAATTCTCCCATCGATATAATTGAGTGGGAAAATGCGATGAATAAACAAGACTTTATCGATAGTGTTAATAGCATGGATTCATTAACTTCTACCGAGAAAATAATCGTCGCGTACTTTATTAAGCATTATACTATGCTGCCCTTCGCGAAAATGGATGAACTGTGTAAACAAATTGGCGTAGGTAAAGCAACTCTTGGTCGCTTCTTACAGCGTCTTGGGTTTTCAGGCTTTATCGACTTTAAGAAGCACGTGTCAGATGATCTTGTACAAGTTCTAACTACACCCATTGATCGCTGTGAAACAACGTTACCTTCTGATAACAACAGCAATATACTTGCTAAGCACTTTCAAGAAGTCACCGCGAATATGCAGACAACATTCGATACCATTTCTCAATCCGATTTTGACCTCGCTGTTACTTGTATGAAGAACCCAAACGGAAAACTATACGTTATGGGCAGTGCGTCAGCGGAAGCTCTGTCCAACTACTTTTATTTGCTAGCTCGTTATTTGAGAAAAGAAGTTATCCTGTTAAAGGCCGACGCGTCTACACTGCCACATCAACTTGTAGATGTAACAAAAGACGACTGTTTATTTGCCATTTCATACCATAGGTTTTCCAGTATTACCGTACGGACTGTGCGTTGGTTTAGCGAAAATGGTGGCAAAGTAATCACGATAACAGACCAACAGGTCAATCCGTTTGTTTCCTACTCAGATATTGAGTTTACCGTCGAGAGTTTAAGTGAGGGGTTATTTAATAACCGTACATCAGGGTTTGTCCTAATTGAAGCATTCATTAAAGCTTTATCATCCACATCAAATATAAGCCCTCGCTTCTCTCGAATCGAAGGGATATTTTCAGAGTTCGACATATTTAAAACATAAATAGAAACACAGTTTAGATTCACCTTTACCTATAACTTCGATCTTTATTGAACGGAGGGGATTAGTTTCACCTTAATTCGTACAAAATACGGACATTCACCAATAATTAACGAGTCATTTAAGAGGTTTAAAATGGTTACATTTTTAGCGATACCTATTATTTTATCTGTTGGATATTTCATAATAAAAAAATACAATACTCAAGCCGTTCTATTACTATCCGGTTTACTAATGATCGCAATCGGCGTCATTAATGGTAACCCTGATTTTATGCCGAAAGGCGGCACGCACACTGGTTCTGTTATTGTAGATTTCTTTGAGGTCATCAAAGTTATCTCATCATCTACCCTTGCTAAGCTTGGCCTTATTATTATGGCCGTTGGTGGGTTTTCCAAATACATGAGTCACATTGGTGCTGCCAATGCCATGGTTCAAATCGCTACTAAGCCTCTTTCAAAGATCAAAAACCCTTACTTAGTTCTCGCGATGGCTTACATCATCGGTCAACTGATTAATGTCTTTATTCCTAGTGCTACTGGTCTGGCTCTATTGTTATTGGTTGCAATGTACCCGGTACTTGTGGGCGTTGGTTGTAACCCAGCAGCAGCGGCAGCAGTAGTTGCCACTACAGGTTGTTTAGATTTAGGCCCTGCATCATCAGCAGCAAATAAGGCGGCTGAAGTTTCAGGTATTGATGTCGCCACTTATTTTGTTAGCTATCAATTACCCGTTGCCCTGACAGCCATGTTTGTCATCGCGGCTTTGCATTTTGTTTGCCAACGCTACTTTGATAAAAAAGACGCAGAGAAAGGCATTACCCATGAGTTTAGTATAGAAACTAAAGAGCAACGTCAAGCTCCAAAATGGTTTGCAATACTCCCTGTTTTGCCTCTCATGCTATTACTAACCTTTAGTAAGTTCGCTATTACAAGTATCAAAATGAATGTAGTTACTGCAATGTTCATTGCTCTATTTATTTCGATGCTTTGCGACTACATTTTCACCCGCGACGGCAAAAAAGTAGCAGCATCATTAAAAGTATATTTAGAAGGTATGGGAGCAGTATTCTCAAGTGTAGTTAGCCTTATTATTTCAGCAAAAGTGTTTGTTACAGGCCTTAGCTCAATTGGTTTTATTGGTATGTTGCTTAATTCCGCCTCTAGTGCCGGGTTTGGCTACTTAGCGATGGTCATTGTGTTGGTACTCATCATTATGCTGGTCACGTTATTATCTGGTTCTGGAAACGCATCGTTCTTTAGTTTCTCGAACCTTGCTCCGGACGTAGCTGCACAAGTCGGCGCGTCTGCCGCTGCCGTAGCACTACCTATGCAATTGGCATCTGGCCTTATGCGCTCAGCGTCACCTGTTGCCGGAGTTATTATTGCCTGTGCTGGTGTTGCTAATGTCTCACCGATTGAATTGGCAAAACGTACAGCCATTCCGATGATAGGTGGTTTATTAACTGTGTTAATCGGTTCTCAGTTGCTCATATAGGACGTTATATAAGGTGAATCAAGCGGGGGTATTTCGATCTCCGCTTTTAATCGAACTCATAGGAATCATTATGGACATCGTTGAACGTTTTATCAGTTATACCAAAATTAACACGACGACCAACAGAGAAAATGGCGCAGCGGGCATCATGCCTTCTTCTGCAGGCCAGATGGTATTAGCAACCCAATTGGTACAAGAGCTTGAAACCCTTGGCCTGGTGGATATTAATTTACGTGACACTGCGATACTTACTGCAACGTTGCCCGCAAACTGCGATGAAGCGATTCCAACAGTGTCCTTTTTTGCTCATCTGGATACCAGCGCAGAGCAACCTGCTGATACTAAAGCCCACATTGTTCACTACGATGGACAGGATATTTGTTTAAACTCGGATCTGTCTCTCTACCTCACGAATAAAGAATTTCCTGAGTTATCGCAATATCACAAGCAAGATATTATTGTAACAGATGGCACGAGCCTTTTAGGGGCTGACGACAAAGCGGCTATTGCCGCCATTATAGATGCGCTACAACATTTGATTTCTCATCCAGAAATAAAGCATGGCCCTGTTAAAGTGGCTTTTCTTCCCGACGAAGAGCAAGGGCTTCGTGGCGCCAAAGCTTTTGATATAACGAGCTTTGGAGCCGACTTCGGTTATACGTTAGATTGTTGCGGCATTGGGGAGTTCGTCCACGAAAACTGGAATGCGGGTAACGCTGTGATCACTTTTACCGGACAATCAGCCCATCCGATGTCAGCCAAGGGGAAATTAAAGAACTCCCTGCTCATGGCCCACCAGTTTATATCCATGCTACCTGCAGGTGAAGCTCCTCAATATACTGAAGGAACAGAAGGTTATTACTGGGTAAAAGAGCAAAGTGGTAACAGTGCTAAAACGGTGTTAAAACTCGATATCCGTGATTTTTCACAATCAGGGTACCGTCAGAGAATGCAATTTCTACAAGACTTAACCACTAGTTGCAGTCAAATATGGGGTGATAACACCATTGAAATAGACCTATCTGATCGTTATGAAAACGTCGCAAATAGTTTACAAGGCGAAGCTGCGTTCCCAATAGAAATTGCCAAACATGCTTACCAAAGAAACAACATTGAAATGAAAGCACTCCCTATGCGCGGCGGATATGATGGAGCTGTGTTGTCACAAAAAGGTTTACCATGCCCCAACCTATTCACTGGCGCTCATAACTTCCACTCCGTTTATGAATATTTACCAGTAGAATCTCTCAAAGCCGCAAGCGCTGTCGTTAAGGATGTGATACAAATTACACACGAAAGATTTGCCTAATTCAAATTCAAGCAGCACGAGTGTTTAGCACGTGCCCCTTTAAGTAGTAGGAGCTCAATTTATGAACGTCATGTTATTTAGCAATGGTAAATTGCCTGGAAACCAAAAAATTCTCGAATACGGTTTGGAGTGGATCGAAGAAACCGTTAAGCGTACTGGCGCCAAAAAATTTGTTTTCGTTCCTTACGCGATGATCCGAGGAGACTACAACGAGCGTGTTGATGCGCTTAATGAAGTACTTTCTCCGTACGGGTGTGAAGTTGTGGGCATCCACCAAGCTGATGATCCTGTAAAAGCAATTGAAGAAGCTGATGGCATTCTAGTAAGCGGTGGTAATACGTGGGTGCTTAATAAGACACTTCACGACTTGGGGCTTATTCGCCCTATTCGCCAAGCTGTCTTAAATGATAACAAGCTGTACATTGGCTGGAGCGCAGGTACCAACATCGGCACTCCAACAATACGTACCACCAACGACATGCCGATTGTTACCGCAGCTATCTTGCCAGCGTTAAACTTAGTGCCATTCCAAATTAACCCACACTATATTGAGGCTAATATTTCTGGCCATATGGGTGAAACGCGTGATGAACGTATTGAAGAGTTCTTGGTAGTAAACCCACATGAGGTTGTTGTTGGCATCCCAGAAGGAACGATGCTGCAAGTGATTGGCGACACGCTTACTTACCACAGCGCAAACAAAGCGCCTCTAAAACTGTTCAGACACCAACAGGAATCTAAATACTTTAACGAAGGCGATGATTTTAGCTTCTTGATGAACCACGGTTGTTAGTCAGCTCATAACTTAAATCACTAAGTTCGGCGTAATTTATTTGCGTCGAACTTTTTTTCCATTCATACCTGCCAACTAAGCGCGCTCAAGATCCAGTAGTTTCCTTTTCGTGTCAACACCACCAGCATAACCGGTCAATTTTCCGCTTTTACCAATCACTCGGTGACAAGGAACAATAATGGAAATCGGGTTTTTACCATTCGCAAGCCCCACCGCTCTCACTGCTTTTGGATTGTCGATGGCATTAGCAAGATCTTGATAGCACCATGTTTCACCATATGGAATGGTCGTTAAAGCTTGCCATACACTCTGTTGAAACGCTGTACCCGTTGCCGCCAGAGGTAAACTAAAGCTTCGCCTTGCGCCTGCAAAGTACTCGGCTAGTTGCAGCCTTGTTTGGTCGATGAGTGGATGGTCGACTTTTCTCTCACCCAAATCATCGGGTTTGGTCGTGTGGATATCAAACCAAACCCCTAACAGGCCATCATCGTTTACTTGAATAGTAACTCGCCCCATTGGCGATTGGTATTCATCATAAAAGGTCATATTTTAATACTCTGATATTCGACTATTTTGCTTGATTGAAGCTTCAGTTTACCTATTCATACCACTTAAACTAGCCAAAAACGGAACTCATGGTAGGTGTTTCGAAGTTCTAGTCCCCAAAATAGACGATTTTATTACGTCCTGTTCTTTTTGCTTGATAAAGCTTGGTATCAGCCAATTTGAACACGTGCTTAGCACTGGTTTTGTCCGTTGGGTAGATTTCACAAACACCAAAACTCAACGTAATGTCGTATGCTCTTTTAGCAAAGAGTATTTTTAACTCATCTTGAACATTTGACAAGGTTCGGATGCACTCATCATTGTCGAAGTCAGTATAAATGACAGCAAATTCCTCGCCGCCAAAACGACTGATTGCGTTAGCACTTTGGCCACATATGGCGTCAAGTATCTTAGCCACATCTTGTAGCACTCTATCCCCTTCATCATGGCCGAACTTATCATTAATCTGTTTAAAATAGTCGATGTCGCAGACAACTAAAATCAAGTTAGCACAACGTTGGTTTGCCAACTTGATGTCGTCTTCCATTTGTCGGTTGAAACCTCGACGATTTGTTAGACCTGTTAATTCATCCGTGATTGCTTTTTCATGAAGATTATTGTTTTCACTTGCTAGGTGATGTGTACGTTCAGCGACTTTGCTTTCTAGATTTTCAACTAAATCAGATAAGTTGTAAGACATGCTTTTCATCTCAACACTCAAGGAGTTCAATTCACTAATATTACTAATAGGGTTTTGTATCAATTGAACGCTTTTGAGATCTTGGCTTTTGATCGCATCATTCAACACTTGAACAGGCTTAGCTATATTTCTCGAAATAATCGTACCAATAATGATAATGACAATTAGCATAAACAGGATGGAAATAACGGTATATAAATAAAAATCGTCGATCGTTGTTAGGTGATACTTTTTAGGTATAAGAATACCCAACGACCACGTTCGCTCGTTGTCTAATTGAATCGTTTCAACACTAAAATAGTAGTCGGTATCGCCAACCGTTAATATACTCGTATTGTCATTTAAACCTTTACTCGCTTCTTTAAGAGCAGGGTGCTCATGGTTGGCAAGCGAAACCCTCGTTAACCCTCCATTAACCGCATCCTCTGACTGCCCATCTTTGTTGATTTTTGCTAATGAAGTTGATACCGAAGTCGCAATTACATCACCATTCTCATCTGCAAAGTAGACGATTGCACCAGAAACAATGTCCAGCGAACTTAAAAATTCGTCTAACTGATTCAGTGCAATACTGGCTGCGGTTACGCCAAGAATGTTGCCTTTCGAATCAATAATAGGGGCCGAAAGGCTGATCCCATGTGTTTTATACCCATGATAAGTGTGAATATCACTGAGCACTAACCCACCTTTATTAATCGCATCTATATAAAAGGGGCGAGTCCTAGGGTCGTAAGAAAAGTGTTCAGATTCACGCTTACCAATCACTTTGTAAGGGTCAAACGCATAACCAGCCAACGATAGAGGCTTTTCGACGAAGTTGGCAGAGAGCGTAATGTTTTCTTCTTTTGTAAACGGGTCTTGAACCGAAGCAACATAACGGCCATCAGTAGTAGCAACTGAAATGAAAGTTAGATGAGAGTTGGCCAATGCTTGATCATGAAATCGATTTGCTACTGGATAAAGATCGTTAAGCGCTAGCCGCCCATCTGCAAATGCACGTTGGTTAATGGTAACGAGCGCAGTAAGTGGTTTGAGATAGTCTTTAAGGTAAGTGATCATTCGTTTCTCGACTTCTTGGATATGCTCTTCACCTACTTTGTCTGCGGTATAAGAGATAGCAAGAGTCGAAAATGAGTAAGAAGTGACACCAGCTATCACAAACAAAACAGCAAAAGGAATGATTATAAATAGCTTTAGAGGAATGTTTTTCATTAAAAGAAATATCATGCTTTGTAATCTAGGGACTCGCATGGATCTTAACACAAGCATATGATAATGATCATCAAGAGCATTATAATATATTGATATTTATGTAATTAGTGTGTCTGCGTTGTAAACTTTTGTATCCACTTCCAGCTTATACTCATTAGGAATAGAACATAAGCTATAGGTTGTTTGACTCGTATCACTGAGCCACTCAGCTATTGTTCCAGCAATGCAACGTCGCATAGCTTCCCCATGGTGCGACATCCGATTTGTTTAGCTCGGGCCACTTGGTGATTGCTTTTTTTACCACCAGATCATTATCTAAAAAGAGATCCGGTTGAGATGAGCCACGCATTTGCGCGTAGTTTATCGTCCACGGACCGATGCCTTTTAGCGCTATCCAATCACTTGCGGGAGCTTGCGGGTTCTCAAGCATGAATCGGGCGAATCGCGCCAGCGTGTCTTTACGGCTTTGAGGCATTCTTAAGAAAGATAAATCCATTTCGGATACCGTTACAGGGCTAGGGAACACCGTTTTGCCACCAACTTGCTCGCCACATTGATCCACCAATACATTCAGTTGATTAATTGCTGCTTTTACTGACACTTGTTGGCCTAGAATCGCCCTCACTCCTGCTTCCCATTCATTCCAAAGGCCAGGGATTCGAATTCCTGACTCTACAATCAAGTCCGGGGCGAGTTTACTTAACTGGGCTTCAATATCCAGTACGTTAGCGTCTAGGTCAAACATTCTTCTTAGTCGCACCACAAGCGCTTTTAACTGTGACGGGTCTGCTATATCAAACTCTATCGTTAGTGCGTTTTCTGTTGCTAAGCTTGCTTTAAACCACCCTGATGTCCCATTGAGTGTAAAGCTGCGTTGATAACTGTTTTCTTCTACCAGCTCGACAGTGTGAATTGCCCTTAACCGATAAAAACCTAACATGTGCTGCCAATTCAGCGGTGTTTGAAAAGCCAACTGGATTTGATTGGTTTTATGCTCACTGGTGTGTGTTTTTCGTATCTGACTTGGTGAAAGGCGCAAAATCGTTTTGAACGCATCGTTAAAGCGTCGAACGCTATTAAAACCACTAGCAAATGCGATGTCAGTTATCGTCATACTACTATTATGGAGTAGCTGCTTGGCAAACATCAGTTGGTGATACTGAGCATATTGCTTTGGTGACATACCCATGTATTTATCGAATAGCTGGCGTAGGTAACGATCGGTAATGCCTAACCTTTCAGCCAAAAGTACGAGTGTCGTATTTTGTAGATCACCCTGCTCTATCATCGTTACTGCACGTTGAAAGGAGACCTCCGTGCCTTTCCATGCCCAAGAACTTGGGGCACTGTCTGGTCTGCAACGTAAGCATGGTCGATAACCCGACTGCAGCGCCTGAGCTTTATCATGAAAATACTCAACATTCTTCTCCAACGGAAGATTTGCTGGGCAGATAGGGCGACAAAAGATCTTCGTTGTTTTGACCGCGACATAAAACTTACCATCAAAACGAGCATCTCTTGCTGTCCTCGCTCGTTGACATTCCTCTTGGCTCATTTTCGTTTTTTGATCTTCCATAACCGCGCCTAATTCAGTGCAATTTCTGCTAGTGTCCGTTAAGTGTAACCGCTAAATAAACTCAAAGTAGCCATTTTCGGAACTCAATGATAACAAGTGATGCTAAGCTAAAACACACTGATATGATCGCACTGATGGCACATGCGATGGGTGCCATTAATCTAGGCCTCAACGCAACAAGGTGTGATCAAATCTCTCTGACCACACCTTGCCCTCGCGGGGTTATCGCTTATAGCTTATAGCTTGTAGCTTGTAGCTAAGAAATGATCCTTAGCCAAACAGCCAACCGTATGAATAGCCCGCGCCAATCGCCATTGAAAGAATCACAAACAAAAACGCGGCAATCATCTGGTTCTTAAAAATAGACTTAAGCAAAACGACTTCCGTTAAGCTCGCCCCTGCACTACCAATGATTAACGCCATGACTGCCCCCAGCCCCATGCCCTTCGCGGCAAGCGCAGCACTAAGCGGGATGACCGCCTCAGCTCTGATATATAGTGGGATACCAATTACCGCCGCAACTGGGACTGCAAACGGATTGTCACCATTTGCGACTTTCACCACAAACTCTGTTGGCATGAATCCGTAAATCAAAGAGCCCAATGCGATGCCGCCCATCAAATATGGCAGTACTTTTTTGAAATCAGTCCATGTTGTGTCCCAAATTCGTTTCCACTTATTTTTTGGTGGCTTGTTACCGCCGCATGTAGAACCACATCCTTTAGGTTCTGGCGCGATATAGGCCTCTTCTTTAACGTATTTTTCAAAGCCGAGCTTTTCGAGCGAATAACCTGCGATCACCGAGACTCCCATGGCAATAGCAAAGTAGAAAACGGTTACTTTCAATCCAAATGTCACGGCAAACAAACCGATGATGATCGGGTTAAGTAATGGACTTGCAAACAAGAACACCATCATGGTGCCAAACCCAGCTTTTGCTCTAAGTAACCCTTTCAAAAATGGGATAGTTGAACAAGAACAAAACGGAGTGATCGCCCCTAAGAAACCGGCAATGATATAACCTCGGCCTTTCTTACCACTTAAGATCGACTGAATCTTTTCGGGTGGTACATACTCTTGAAGCACGCCTACTAAGTAACTAATGAGCAGGAACAACACCGTTAGTTCCGCAGCCAAAAACACAAACATGTTAAGGGCCTCTTGAGCCATATTACTGTCAATATTAAACATAAATCTCACCATTCGATAATTCTAGTATTTTCGAAATATATTCCTAAACGCTGGCATGATCAAGTTATTTCTAGTAATATCGAAATATAAATTTGATGAGGTGTTTTATGGATATCGAAATAGTAGCAAAAGCACTAAAAGAGTTAGGGCATCCAACCAGGCTGATGATTTACAAAAGTGTGGTACGAGCTGGGTTCCAAGGTATCGCTGTTGGTGGAATACAAGAACAATTGGACATTCCAGGGTCTACCTTGTCCCATCATATTTCAAGTTTAGTCTCAGCCAACTTGATAACCCAACGTAGAGAAGGAAGAACCTTATACTGCGTTGCAGAATACGACAAACTCGCGTCCGTCATCGGTTTTTTGCAAGACGAATGCTGTATTGATGCCATTGATGCCATTGATGCCATTGATAAAATGTAAAGTTTTCGATTAAAAGAAAGTCCTCATTTCCTCCACAATTTCTCCGCAATTCACTCTTATAGTATCTCTATCAACTAAGATTAATGGCGGAGTAAAGAGGATTCAATGATGACTAATTTGATTTCAATTCCGGTGATATGGATGCGGGCGAACGGCTGATTGATAGCCAGTACCTAAGCAGTACCAAATACGTGTCAACAACTATTAAAGGCGATGAAGCCATCTTTGGCGTGAATTTTATTGATGGTCGGGTCAAAGGATATGGTCAAAATCACCGCGCACAGACGAAGACAAATCGTTTTATCTTTTAGTCGTGCGTCTGACTACGGAATCAATGACTTCGATAACCCGACCAACGGCACAGTTAAACATCAGGCAACAGGCCATGGCCCACAAGGCGACAGCATCCGCATTGATAACATGGTGCGTTGTGTTGCCGGTGGCGACGTTGATTTGGTTGAAGCTCAGCCAAGTTCAGAGCGCACAAAATTTGAGTTCACATTAACAGTTGACGAAACAGGTGCGCTAGGAGGTAAACAATCAATTTCCAACGACTCATAGCTGCCTGTTGAACCAGTCAAATTGTGATAGCCTGAAGAAATTGGTTGTTATGGCACCACTTCAAAAGGTAGCGAATTTATGGGCAACGTAACGAATAAACGTATTGATATCGCATTTTTACACACCGGTGAAGTGCACGTTAATACGTTTGACGTTTTGGTAAAGAAAAAGCGCAGCTCACTAAATATTAGTCATTGTGTTATGCCGGAATTGTTAACTCATGCCATTGAGCTGGGCATTGACCATGATTTGAAGTCAACTATGTTCAACACCATTAATAATCTTAGTCAAAATGCTCGGATGGTCGTATGTACTTGCTCATCAATTGGTGGCGTTGCAGAAGAATTTGACGGCTTAAACAACACCATCGTTAAACGGATTGATCGAGCAATGGCAGATAAAGCAGTACTTGATGGCAATAAAATTTTGGTGGCTGCTGCGTTGCAAAGCACCATAGATCCAACCATAGGTCTCATTTTAGATTCAGCGACAAAGGTAAATAAGAACATTATTGTTTCACACTCCGTTATACCGGACGCTTGGGCCTATTTTGAACAAGGCGATATGACGACATATCATCAGTCCATTGCTCGCTATCTAAACACCATACCTATAGACGCCGACATCATCGTGTTGGCTCAAGCTTCGATGGCTGGCTGTAGTACCTATTTTACTAAAGCCATTCCTATCTTAAGTAGCCCTGACATTGGGGTAACCGAAGCCATTACATCACTTAGTTAAACAGGCTGCTGTATCAGAATGAATCGCATCGTATATGATCCTTAACCCTTCCTTGAGCTGACTGCGGCTTGTTGGCCCAGTTAAAGACAACCTCACGCACGGTGGAATCCTGTGGTGACCGACAGCAAACAACTCTGCCTCGCGAACATGTACGCCCTCTTCTGTCAGCTTTTTACGAAACGACGCACTGTTAATGGGAGATGGTAACTCCAACCATACATTAAACCCGGCAATTGCATGTTGTGTTTGGTTAGGAAAGAACGTTTCAAATATTCGATATCGCGCTTTTAACTCCTGAGCAATCTCCTCATCAACGGCATTCATTGCTCCATTCGATAACCAACGACAGACTAAGTCCACCAGCAACGGGCTCACATTCATACAGCTTGCTCGCAAAGACTTTTGCAATGCCAATTGCAGCGCCAAGGGAAAGATGAGAAAACCAACTCGGATACCACCAGAAAAATACTTAGAAAAGCTGCCAACATAGATAGTGATGTCTGGCGCGATGGCGACCAAAGGCGACTTTCTATTTTCTGGAGGACAGTACAACACATCATCTTCTATGATCATCACCCCAAACCTTCGGCATATTTCAATGACCTGTAGGCGTCGGCTATCACTTAATTGCACGCAGGTAGGGTTTTGAACTGCAGCCGTTAAATACAACAGTTTCGGGCTGTGTCTCTGACACTGCAAATGTAAATCTTCTGGTACGACGCCATATTCATCAAGCTTAATCGGTACGACTTTGCGTTCACTTTGTTGGCAGGCATGTACAAATTCAGCGTAACAAAGACCTTCAACTAGAACCACATCTGAAGGCCGAGTCATACCTTGTAATATCGCCGACAATCCATGCTGCCCACCGTAGGTCCAACATAGCCTTCTGCTATCGATATCGTGCAGCCACTTCTCCGATAACCAAGAGCGTAACACTTGACTATGCCCATGCAGCCCAGCTGCACTGTGATAACCTAGCACCGCATTCTGTGCGATCGGCTCTTGCGCCAATTGCAATAGGCTGTCGTGGAAATGGCTTTGTTGATTAACCAACAGAGGACGGCATATGGCCATATCAATCCCCTCCCGCGGTGCAACGGGATAATAGTACCCATGATGTTCGCTCTCACGATCTTTTACGTAGGTACCACTGCCAACTTTTGGTTCAACCAAATCGCGCCTTAACAACTCCTGATACGCTCGAGTGACCGTGCCAACTGTAACACCAATTTTATATGACAAAATCCTTTGTGGGGGTAGCTTGCTCCCGGCCTCTAATTCCCCGCTTTCGATCGCTTCAGCAAAAGCATCAGCCAAAGCAATGTACTTATGCCCAGTTCGGCCTTCTATTTCTGGTTTAAACATTGTGCCCCTCTTGACGGATACAATTGAATATAGATAACAGAGTAGCTAGGCACTTAAAAAAAGCAAACAACATTATTGTCATGGTGACGCATTAAGCCTAGAGAGAGCAAAAAGAAATTGGTTAGGGTGTAAGAAAACAAGGAATCTTCATGAACACTATCTTCGATATTTTACCTGCGATGAGTTTGCTCGCATTTGTTACCGCTTTTACACCGGGCCCGAACAACTTTCTACTTGCGAGTTCGGGAGCACAATTTGGGGTACGGAAATCGGTCTATCACCTACTTGGAATAAGACTAGGCATTATTGGTCTGCTGCTTCTCTGTGCAAGCGGTGTTGCCGTCGCCTTACAACAACACCCGACTTGGCATCAAATACTTCGATACCTTGGTGCCAGTTATATGCTTTGGTTAGTGGTGAAGCTGGTGCTTACTAGCCAGTTCGATAGCACATCCCGATCCGCGACACCTCTTACTTTGATACAAGCCTCTTTTTTTCAAGTTGGCAACATAAAGGCATGGATGGCCTGCCTGGCTTTAATCAGTGGATATACTCTTCCCAATGACTATTGGTTTTCAGTCGTGGTGATTATTGTCGTTTTCACCTTATTCGGGCTTATCGCCAATGCCAGTTGGGCGTTTCTAGGTCGAGGAATTAGCCAAAAATTGGACACATCGAGAAAAAAAAGAGCATTTTCAGTTTCATTAGGGCTTCTGACGCTCGTATCTATCTTGCCGTTATTAACCCCTTAATTAAAAAACGAAGAACGACACGCACAAAAAAAGCCTTCACGACAATGAAGGCTTTTTCATCATTATAAATCTTTAATCACGAGGTTACTTACTCACGCATATCCAACTCATTTTGAATCAGAACCACGCATTGAGAGGCAAATAACATCTTAGGGCCTAAGCTGATTTTTTGTGTTCCTAAGCGTTTTAAACTGTTAAAGCTCTTTTTCGGCATTGGAATGTGGTCGGTAAGTAAAAAGCACGAGTCGCCTTCAAACGCTTGCTCACGAATATGAGTGCCTTTTTTATCCATCATGTAGATGTTGTAATCTTCCGCTAATTCTTGAATCAACTTCTCGAAGCTAATGGTTTGAACCGTAATACCGTCTTCAACCTGACGCGTTTGCTCTTTGGTCATACCCACAGAAAGCGTTAACGCTCCTGCAATTTTTTTGAGCAAAGCCTGCTCGTGGAACCCACCAAAGTTACTGATTTCGCTTGGCTTGAAACATATGGTTCTGGAATAATCTTTGGTACTCTCGAGTACCAGATAAACGATAACATCGTCACGATGAGACTGTGCCACAAAGATCGTATTCATCAAGGTGTGAGCCAATATCTCTACGTGAGCTTCTTGTCCTACGGAGGCTAGGAATTGTTCGCTGTCTGTTGGGGCTGAACGGGCTCTTAATACAAATGCGCGCATGGGTTACGACCTGCTATCTAATGTCTAATATCAATAATTGGCAGACAATATCACAGCTAGAGAAGTTGGCATAACGCTATTTATTGCAGGGTTTCTTAATCTCAGTTCGAATAGCCACTCCCGCGAATTAACCGCGATGAACACCATGATTTATCGACTCTTTTAAGAACCAAAAGATGACAGATGAACCATGCAATGCGCTTACATCCCGTTTCAGATGTAGGCTCATTACATAGCATCAGTGTTATTCGGTCACGCCGACTTTACGTCGAATCTCCCGACTAGCTGATCCAGCTTTAATAGCGCATTTTTCATTAACGTTGTTCTTCGCGATAACTGTTGTGAAGAGAGGGTCAGCTGTTCTGAAGTACACTGAGCGGTATCGGCCGTTTTACTGTTCTGGGCGCTGTTATTGGCAATGTCGTTGATAATACCGAACAGATGAGATACAGAGCTGTGCATTTCATCGCTGCGCTTACCCGAATTCACCAGGACCGAATTGTTCTCAACGTTTTCTATGCCCTTCTCCATATACTTAACCGCCGTTTTGGACTGCTGTTGCAGCATTTCTAACATGTCACCAATGCTATTCGCCGCTGTCGACGTTCGGCTTGCGAGAACCCGAACCTCATCTGCGACAACGGAGAATCCCCGGCCATGTTCACCAGCTCTCGCAGCTTCGATTGCCGCGTTCAAGGCCAGTAAATTGGTTTGAGCGGTGATTTCTGAAATCATGGTGACAATACCTGAAATCTTGTCCATTTCGGCGTTTACGTCATTCACACTTTGAGCTGATGCTTCTACTATTTGCTTGATGTTTGTGGCACTTTCAGAGGCCTGTTTGAACTCACCTTCGGCACTTTCCATCGCACTTTGCATGACAGCATCAACGTGAATGGCAGACTCATTGGCATTGTGGATCTCTTGTTGCTGCTTGGTGGTCAAATCTAACATGTCTTGAATAGACGATGCAGTGTCTGTACTTGCTTGCGATAATTGCTGAGTCCTACGAAACATAGACTCGGAAACTCGGCTCACTTCCTTACTCGCAAATATCAGCTCTGACACCACCCCTTCAAGGTTATCGATGAAACTGTTTGTCCAACGACCTAATCCTCCGATTTCATCCGGTTTTAAGTGTTCTGTCGTTAGTCTTTGAGTTAGGTTACCGTCTCCCTCAGCCAATGTCTGCATCACTTGCGTCATGTTCCTGACTCGATTGGCTAATGGTTTTGCCAACAACTGGCTAAACATCAAAATAATCGTTAACGATAAACTTAGACCCATTCCAACCTGTACCCACAAAGACAAGCCCAACCATTGAGTAACAAAAATGGGGACTAAACTGATGATAGTGGCACTAAGAGCAAACTGCTTTGTTAAAGAGTAAGATAAGCTTCTGTGGCGATACACTTCTTCCAAATCTGATTCACACATCATTCCCCATTTATCAGGTGAACCGGGTAATTGGAACGTTACACCTTTACCGATAACAGGAATATGTCGATAATCTGAATAGCCCGGATATTCGACAAACAGGTTGCTGCCGTGTGCGATGGTTTCTCTTACTCCCGGATGCAATTCGTTGGTGGCAGGGTCGGTAAATAGAATCTCAAATTCTGTGTGTCGGTTTACTTTAACGACGCCATAATCGGTATTAACACCTTGTTTTAGGTTTTCACCGTGAGAGAACGTATTGTCTTCAAAGCGAGAACGAGATAATGCGGTACCAGCTAACGTCGATTTGTCGTGCTCGGCTTTAACCATAAAAATATAATTATCACCAGATTCGCTATAAATGTGCCCTGCCTCGCGCTGAATAATGTCACCGATCACATCATTCGGAACTCTGCCACATAAACATCCACCGTTGCCATTCTCGTCATGAAATGGCTGGTAAAACATTAAGGTAACCGCATCATGAAACTTAGAACTGGAAGCTCCGAGATCAAGAGTTCTCTGATCAATATATGGCCCGTGTAAATATGGTTTGGTTAAACCCTCGTCTAACGCAACCTCAGAAATACGCTGGCTGCCTTGTTGATATGAATGGGAGGAGCTCAGGACTTGCCCTTGGTGATCCACGATAAACAACTCCGAAAAATCGACACCTCGCTCTGCTAACAGCGTTAACGTTTCGGCGCGCTCTTCTTCAATCTTACTCGATAAGTACAGAGCGGCATTTTCCAAAAATGACCATTGATTACTTGCCCAAGTTTGTAATAAATCGACCCTCGTCTGGGCGATATTATTAAAACTTTGCTCTAACTCCTGTGTTCGGGTTCGGTTCAAGTAGCAAGCACGTTTCATCGCCAATTTTCCTGTACTACCAAACCAGGGAAGCCAGTGACGTTCATTTTCTGTAAGGTTCATGTAATTCCTTATTCATTTTATACAATCCATATAAAACTAATAAAGCAATTTACACGCCATCTTTATAGTCGCTTTTTTGGTCTATTTATTATGTAATTAGCTAACAATATTGCCACTTTGGTGCATTGACGTAGGCTATGCACCAAAATGAACTTAATCTTTATTAGTTAGCTCAGAAAAATATAAACAAATGACATCGAAAGCAGTGCTAGTTTGTCCTTTTTTGGGTAGGTTCAGAGATCTGATACAAACGATGGCTGTCGCAAGTGACTTCGCAATTGCACTCCTTTTCTATTCCGACTTTATTAAGCCCACCGCAGCTCCCTGCGATCGATTTTCTTCCCATCAAAACACCGATGGCCATTATCGTTATAACCAATAGAAATACGCCAAATGTAACCAGTAACGTTGCCATTGTTTGCTCCTTATCTATTTCTTATATTGACTGTTAGGTCCGATAGAGCGAACCATCATTGTGCACAATCTGTCTGCAGCTTCTATCAATGATTCCTGCTGATTGGTATGAGAACAGCCCCCGACATGTTTACCGCAACCGCCAGACTTAGCGTTAATTGATTCACGTGCTTGCGAAATATCGGTCAACTCATTTAATTCACATGTCAGAACCTGTTCAACAGGCATGCGCGCAGGAGCATGAAAAACTCGAATATCGGCTTCAAACAGTTTCGCAAGCATTCGCTGGCCAATGTTACGAACCACAAGTTTTGTCACTTTTTGCTGCTTCAGTAACGCCACCAAGGATTTTTTGCCACTACAGGTTACACTTGCCACCGCGGGATTATCTATAAGCTGAAAATGCCCGTCTTCAATAAACAATATTTGAGCTGCTTTGCTAAAATGCCCAGCAATTCGATCATTTTGGTAAGGGATAGCATACATAGTTATTCTCCTATTACTTAGTTCGATTCTTGTGTCATCGGCTCTGCTAATACCAATGCATTACCTTCAACTAAACACGTCGCGACTTTAAAGCGTGCTTTCTTGACGATATTGCCAAATGTTTGCCTCGAGACCCCCATTTGGTCAGCAGCTTCTTGCTGGCTTAAGTCCAGCTGGTCTGCCAATCGCAAGGCTTCAAACTCTTCTGATAATAATTCAACCTGCTTTAGTTGATTCATTGGAACGCCATTTGGCTTAAAGCAACTGTGCGCAGGTCTTCCGCATACACGTCGACATTTTTTGGGCCTTGCCATTAACAGCCTCCTTCTTAAATTCATTGTTGTTACATTCTATAATTACTAGCATACGCCAATTATGATGTTGCACCACATTATAATTAGCATATGCCAGTAACCTTTAGTTTCGTAAATGATCGATAGGATTTGACGGGGTGCACATGACAAGAAAACAAAACCGGATCCTAGCCATCATTATTTGATTTATTCCGCTATTGCTGCCAACTTTATCTAAATAAAACAGATAAATGAGAGCGATATCAGATTATGCGTACCCAAGAACAATGGCTAGCGGCTTACGCAGAAAGCCACCAAAACCCAGCCAACAAACGCATTCACACCATTGCAGTACCTGGGATCTATCTTTCTATCGTTGGGCTGATATGGAGTATTCCTAGCTTTGACCTATTCGGCATCACTTTGAACTGGGTATTCATCGCACTTGCGCCTGTTTTAACTTTTTACGCTTTGCTTTCTGTCATTACTTTTTTGATGATGGCTGCCTACAGCACAGTTTGTATTAGTATCGTGGCTGTTCTCAGCAACGAACAGGCTCCAATATTGGACATGTCTATAGGGCTGTTTGTTGTATTGTGGGCATTTCAGTTTATCGGCCATAAAATCGAAGGCAAAAAACCGTCTTTCTTAGACGACATCTCGTTTCTATTGATTGGCCCTGTATGGGTGTTTAAAGGGCATAAGCTGTCTAATCAGGATGATGATTGAGAAGAAAAATCACTGCGGAATAAAGATAGTGACCAGTGCTCGGTGTAGTGATGCCTCATTAGGTAACAATGAAGGCATCACGTTTAAGTATAATTATTATATTAAATCAGTTAGGCGTTTAATGTTTCTATCTGAGTAATTTTTAGTTAACGACCGATTAGCGCCATGATACTTATCACTTTTCCAAAAAACATTCAGAGCATGTACACTTTGCTTTATCAATTTTTGTGCTGCTTTGACATTACTAGGATCTTTACGTTTAAATGCTTTCTTGTATTTTTTAAGAAACTTACCTTCGTAATCCACACCAGTATTTGTCGTCATAATATCTATTGTACCCTTGTCATATGACATTAGATAAAGATACTTATTACTCGTATAGATTGCTTTTTTTACAGCAATAAGATAAACCCCTTTAAGGCTTTTACTATTATCTAAATACAATTTTGTAATGGATTCGTTTTCAAACGCTACTGCATATTGAGCTGGTGTCATGCCGTTAATATCTTCGACATTCGGGTCAAAACCTTCGTCCAGTAAAACCCTAATTAACTCGGTACGTTGAAAAATAGTCATAATATGCAAAAGTGAAAGGTCCCCAGTAGCTAACGTTTTTCTATTTTCATACACATTAGTCACTTTAGGATAGTCCCAATAAGGTTGCTCTTTACTAAAGCGAAGCTCTAAAGCGAATGCGGCATCCAATTTATTCCCCTGCTCTTGCAGAAAATCAATACCCGAATTCCTATCCATGAAAATATTTTTACTTCCTTCATGCTGAATAATAGGCGTTCTTAGATCATAAATTGAATACTGGCTCTTTTTAAATGCACGAACAATATAAGCCATTTTTTCAGCCGTTAAATCTTTCTCTGCCATATAAGTTTCAATAGAGCTGGTATTATAAGGCAATGCCATTCCATCACTAAGAAGGTATGACCGCACGAATGAGGGCTCCAACACGTCAAAGCCGCTATCAATCATCCAAGTGAGTGCAGGCTTGCTAACACCTTGAAAGGTCAACATTGCTTGCTGGTCAAGAGCTTTACTAAAACCATCATAGTTCAGATAGAACTGCTTTGCATTTAGGGTCTCTACTACAGACTTTGTGATACTTACTTCAAGGGTATCATTTACCTCTTGTTCCATTTCGCTGATTTCATCTACGTATTCAGCAACAATATCATTACCGACTTCTATTTTACTCCATAATAAGCAATTATCTTTATCTAACCACCTATCGGTGATTCGGCTATCTGGCATTGTTAATTCTGTTACTTGTTCAACAACTGACTGACCTTTTTTAACTAATTGCCCATGAGATAGCGTTTTGTTACTTAATATCGAATGATATATCGAAGCACTCAAGCGTTGTGCGAGTGCTTTTCTTGCTCGTACCTCTGATTGCTTTCGTAAGGCAAAAAAATCGCTGTGAACTGATGAGTCATACTGCTCTACTCCAACAGCGGATACCATCTCCTGTTTTAATTCAGTATCACTTACCCATGATGGTTGAGGTGATGCCTCCCCAAAAGGACAAGTTTGAGCCAGTGAGATTGATGGTAATAAGATAACCGAAACAACAGATAAGGCTTTCAGAATTAGTTTCATTTTATTTCCTCACCATTTATAAATACCTGTTTTTCTACATTTTTACGATCGTAGTTATAAAGGTCTTCCTTCATTTTAACCGTAGTGATCGTGAGATTAATTGGGTATTTTTTCAGTATCATCTTTTTAACTTTGTTAACTTCTCGTGCATTCAAGTCCATCTCAGACATTACATCTTGAAGCAAGGGAAGGTTCATTGCACTCGGAACACCAAACTGAGGGTTATATAGATCAGGAGTATTTAAGTGTTGCAATAAGTAAGCAATTTTATAAGCAATAGAGTCTTGTTCGTTTGGATTAGCGCCTAGAGTTAACAACTGCTTTGCAAAACCTAACTGCCCATACTCTATGGCCAAAGCAAGTGATGTATAACCTAAGCTTGTCGTCTGATTAATATCAACACCAAGCGATAATAAAGGTTGAATTAAATCAGCTCTATGACTAATTACTGCAAAATGTAATAAACCTAAACTCTCTTTTTTAGAATTACTCTTAAAGTTAAAAATCAAAGGCGTTTTTAACGTTCCTCCCAACGTTGCTTCACGACTTTCCCTGTAAATATCTCCATCACGCTCCGAGAATAACGAGTTTGTCTTTTTTGAAGAATACGTGTCCGTGCCACCATGAGGGAAGTACTGGCCGGCACCAACCCGTACTTTGTTTAGATCTACACCGAATGACTTCAACTGCGTTAATGCGTGTATTTGCTGATTCAAACTGCTGTTAGATCTTACAACCGACGTAACTGCATTATTTTGATAATAAAGATAACTAAAATGCGTTATGGGGCTATTACTCCCCCAAATGGAACGCATAAAGAAAGAGTTATCACTTTCATTAACCCAATCGAAGCCACTTTGCTGATACAGTTCAGCAACATTATAAACCTGGCCACGATAATAGGCTTGGCTATTATTTAATAAAGCTTGAACTGCATGTTCTAATTTAGGAGAAAAGCCATTATCAGAAAGTATTTGTTCAATTTCACGATGAGTCAATTGTTCTATTTTTTTATGGAGCCGTTCAGAAACTTCATCTACATAAGCTTTAACTGCAAATTCAGCCCCTGCTTTGCTTACTTTGACACGATACCAGAGCAAACATTGTTTCGTATCTAGCCACTTTGCGTCGTCAATGACCGCTGCAAGTGCTACTTGACTGACGACTTCCGTTTTTTGTTTTACCTCTTTACGTACTTCGGCCTTAGACTTATTCGACTTCTTGCTTTCAATGGTGCGCTTAGTAGAAACCTTTATGGAGCTACGTATCGAGTTAGATAAGTTGGCAACAGCATCTTCTCGGGCATTATTAATAAACGTATTAATTGGTACATATGATGAACCCGATTTACCACTGGCACCACCTACGGCGTAATAAAAATCATCGTCTCTGATATCTTGATTTACCCACTTGGGCATCTCTGATGTCGGCAAAAACTGACAAACAGCGTCATCAGCGGCATGTGCGCCTCCAGTCATCAAAGACAACATTGCGGCACCTAAATACATCGGTCTCATGGTTATTCCTTTACCAATACTCTACACGAACGTGATTACTACTTAGAAATCAGCTCGTACTCTAATCTGGTCAAAATAGCAGATTCCAAAATTCCAAGATCGACCGTGCTGTAACCGTAGAAATTTGGACTAATATTGGATCTCACTTGTTTAAGCGATGCCTCTACATCTTCTTCCATCATGAGTTTATCGTTAAATTTGGCTAGTTTGATCGTTTGCTCACCCGTCAAGGAAGACAAGTACTCACTGTAACCACCGATTGAGGTATAAAGTAGTTGGTAGCGCCCTCCATCTGATGACTCAATGTAATAATTACCTGAACGAGCAATGTTCGAAATAGCAGTCACTGGTGTCGTCGATTGACTAAAGTTGACATCTAAATAACGTTCACCACCTGCGTGCTCTTCTGTTTCTGGGGTAAAACCAGATACTGGGAACACCAAATAAGCATCAATGATGCCGTTTGAGGTGACCGCTGAAAGTAGGAAGTTATCATCTTTGTAATACTTAATCGCTGTTTCACCGTCTGAATACTTGGTGTAGATCGGTGCACCAAAGGTTTCATTAAGTACATCGCTTGATGCCCTAATATAGATTTTCGACAGTCGATTATTTGAAGGCGCATCTGAAAATGTAGAGAAAATCGCTTCAGACCCTTTTTGTACCATATCAATCGTATCGTTAAATTGACCGATAGATATCGCACAAACCGCACCGATCACTAACGGCGTGGGGAGTTTTTTTCTTAGGTTATCGAAAAACTGATCTTCTGCTTTGGACTGTTCTTTTTCAACTTCTGCATCGTGAGCCATGAATCATTATCTCTATTCTTCAACAAACTTAGGAACGCGAGCGACAATACGAGTACATAGGTATTCATCTACGCCCTTTTCAACTGATACTGATTCTTTGATCCATGTATATTTCATCAACTGATTAGTTATCTGTTTCGACGTTGAGTTAGCCGATATTGTTGTCGTTACGACTTTATCTTTTCGATCGGCCGTAATGATAGTTTTCTTTTCGCTATTTCTATCGGTTCCTACTTCTTTATGCACCATCGTTTCTAAAGATGACGCTAAAGATGCTCTTGCTTCCATAGCAGCGATGTCCATGTCTAGTGTCATGTCACCCATACTCTCAACACAAGATACTCCTGCAATTAGTCCATCTTCTAGACCATCTTGCGGGTAGCTTTTCCACTCTGGAAACTGTTCTGCGGCACTTAGGCTCGCACTCATTGCAAGTAACGCTGTGACTAATACTGTCTTATTCATGGTCATTCCTTAGATCATATTATTTTGATATTTTAACTCGGCACTGTGTACTCTTTTTAAGTAGGTACGAGTTTCCGCCGCAGCATGCTTCTTCTGAATTTTATCGAATACTTCTTGAGGTGAAAGCGCGTTAATGTTGTTGATTGCGCTTGTTTTTCCTTTACCAAATATACGATAAATAGGTCCCATACCACCGTTATATGCCGCAATAACGCAGTATTTCATGCTGTCACTGTTTTCAATACCCTTGAAGTATCGGTTTTTGAGTAGGTGCAAATAGGTTGTCCCTACTTCTATATTTTTATCAGGATCAAACAAGTAATCACGTTTCAATAATTGCTGTTCACCAAATAAATAATCTGTGGCATCAAGCCCTGCAGAACTTGGCACAATTTGCATCAAACCAAACGCTGGGACATGAGATACAGCACGAGGATCAAAGGCACTTTCGGTACGAATAATAGAGAGAACAAACTCAGGTTCTAATTGATATTTCTTAGAGTAGGTTTCAACTGAGTCGATAAAACGCTTTTCTTTGCGCGTCAACCAAGCTGAAGGAAACGAGATCTCAGCCGAAACAACCTCGTTTCCTTTCGAGTCTTTTGTCTTGGTGATCTTGATGTTTTCTAAAGCTTTACTTAGCTCTTTCTTATTGGTCGATTTGTTCTCAGACAAAGGCAAAAATGAAGCCTTACTGAGTTGCTTCACTTTCGTTGCTTCAATAAGCTCAGAGGTAAATTTGTCTTGTTTTTGCGCCGAACCAATACTCAGTTTCGAGGTCGATACTATTTCCTCTTTTAACTGTTCAATGGTGGTCTTTTCGCCCTCAATAGTCGTGACTTTAATAACGTTTTTTTCGAAATTCACTTCTCGCTTCATTTCTAACGATGGCGTGTAACTGATCCATGAGTTTTTACTACTGAAAGTGGGCTTATCCCATACCTTTGAGACTTGTTTTTTGTATTGATTAAAATTCTGCTCGGCCTTGGCTAAATAGGCGTCAAACTCACAGTTTTTCTCAACTTTATATAGGTCAAATGTCGCTTCACTACACAGTTTGTATTTCTCAAAATCATCTTTGGCATCAAGTGGACGATTCATATAGTGCTGAACACTTGGGCAGTTATTCGTTGACGGTTTCAAATCACAAGCTTGCCCTAGAGTTTCAGCTTGGCTTATCGAGGCCGCTAAAAGTAAAGCAAGGGGTGACAGTCGCCATATTCCAGGTTTCATACATTTCCTTATCATGATTCAAGGTACTCAACTTAAAAGACCAAGAATGTCCATTCTGATGTGTATCAGAGTTCGAATTTCATTTAGAGCTCAAAAATCTATATTCTTTTTTTCAAAAGTTAGGATGGGACTAACATCACATTAAATATGTCAACCTATCCCTCTCGTGAATTACATACAACCCATGAATGTATGGGATGAGATGTTTATCATGTAAATGAATATTCCATTTATAAATCCATTGAAATTTGCTACCGGTTAGGCTTAGTTTTAGGCTTTATATCCCGCCTAATTATGGGCTTATGGGAAGTGGCTTGGTATAGCTTACTTATTCCATCACTGAATCCTCGCTTCTTTCTAACAATTAGGTGCTGTTTCTAGTTATGATTTATAGAAATTTCGAAAAACTTCTTGAACGATTAAAGAATACTGACCGAATTATTGTTCAAGCTCACGACTTCCCTGATCACGATGCCATAGCCTCTGCGTTCGCATTGGCCTATCTTCTTAAAAAGCAGGGTTTAAAGCCTTTTATTTCCTATAAGGGTTATATCGACCGCATATCGTTACGTAACCTTATAGATTGGCTAGAAATCCCAACGGTGGAGCCCCATAAACTTCAACTGAGGCCAGATGACAAGATAATCGTCGTCGATGGATGTATTGGCGAGAAAAACGTGACGGATTTACCGGGCTTGGAAGTCGCTGTGATCGACCATCATCAAACTCAAGCTCCCAGCTTTGTTTGGTTTTCAGATATACGCCCAAACTATGGATCTACCGCCACCATCATGGTCGAATACTTTAACCATTTTGAATTGGATATCCCAAAGCGCATCGCTACCGCGTTATTAGTTGGGCTAACATTTGATACGGCCAGTTTCACTCGTGGTGTCGACACCAACGATATTCGTGCATTGCTGCAATTACAGGCGATTGCCAATATGCCGATGGTAAATAAGATTTGTAGAAACCAAATGGAATTTGTTGAGTTAAAATTATTCGACTCAATGCTGGCTACCATGAAAAAAGAAAACAACGCAGCTTTTGCCGTATTACCAGAAGGTTGTCCCAAGAATATGCTTGGTGTGTTGGGGGATTTTTTACTTAGTGTTGATGAGATAGATATCGTTGTACTTAGCGCTCGAAACAGGGAAAAAACCTTTTTGTCTCTACGTTCAGAATGCACTCATAACAATGTTGCGGATATTGTAAGAGGCGCATTAATGGACTCTGGATTGGGCTTTGGAGGTGGTCACGCTCACATGGCTGGCGGCATTATCAATAACATGTACCAACTCAGCGATGAAGCAGATTTCGTTTACGATCTTATACGCCCCAAATTAAAACTGGGTGCAGTTTAGATTAGCATTGAGCCAATTAGCGCAGCAACCCATGCTTGGGAACTGCTGCGCGTGACATACTGTTTATTTCAATAACTAGACAGCGTCCTTTGTTATTTTTTGTTCTAAGCACTCTTTACTTGATAATTACCCTTCATCTTCAACGCGACATTCACCAACGCAATGAGAACGGGCACTTCGATTAAGGGACCAATCACACCGGCAAAAGCTTGATCAGAATTGATGCCAAACACAGCAATAGACACCGCAATCGCTAACTCAAAATTATTGCCAGTGGCGGTATAAGCAATGGATGCATTCTTATCGAACGGAAGCCCCATTTTTTTACCCATTGCAAAGCTAATAAAAAACATCAGTACAAAATAGATAGCCAGTGGAATGGCAACGCGCACTACGTCCATTGGCAGTTCAACAATCATTTCACCTTTTAAACTGAACATCAGCACGATGGTCGCTAATAAAGCAATCAATGTCATCGGTGAAATTTTCGGAATGAAAACTTCGTTATACCACTGTTCGCCTTTCTTTTTCACCAGCACAACGCGACTAACAAAGCCCAAGATGAAAGGAATACCTAGGTAGATAAAGACACTTTCGGCAATGTCTTTCATTGAAATATCTACCACCATGCTTTCGTAGCCAAACACAGGGGGCAGCACAGTGATGAACAACCACGCCATAAAGCTGTATGTGAATATTTGAAACACACTATTGAGCGCAACTAATGCAGCACCGTATTCTTTGTTGCCTCCCCCTATATCATTCCAAACAAGTACCATTGCAATACAGCGAGCCAAACCAATAAGGATAATCCCAACCATATAACCTGGATGATCAGCCAAGTACGTCAGAGCCAACACAAACATCAGGATGGGGCCAACGATCCAGTTCATCACTAAGGACAGTGTTATGGCTTGTTTATCTTTGGTTATTTTGCCTAATAGGCGGTAGTTAACTTTAGCAAGCGGTGGATACATCATCAAAATAAGGCCAATAGCTAAAGGGATGTTGGTACTCCCTACCGACATACTTTCATTGAGTTCTCCAATGTTCGGGAAAACAAACCCTATAGCGACGCCAATCGCCATCGCGACAAAAATCCAGAGTGTTAAAAATCGGTCTAGAAAACCAAGTTGAGGTTGCGCGTGTTCAGTATTCATATGGCACCCATTCGTCAATCGTCGAAATACGATTAATATAATTGAAAAATTGGTACTCACCCACTTCCCCTTATGCGGGTAAGCGATTAAGCACCGTTTATAACTTTTCTATGAATTCACTAGCCCTGAAAAACGCTGTGAAAACAGATCAATCCGATTGCGGTTGATTCGATAACACATCTTCGGTGGAATCGGCTCCGCAGTAATAAACTCCGCCTGTTTCAAAATTCGCAGGTGTTCTGACACTGTAGATTGAGCAAGACCGAGTTCAGAAACCAAATCACTATTTAGGCACCCTCCCAAATTATCTAGCGTCAGTAGAATATTAAGAATTCTTACTCTTGCTGGGTGTGACAGTGCTTTACATAGGGCTGCAAACTCTTTTTCTTCAATCAGTTGTTTCTCAGTAGAAGAAAAAGCAGTGTTATTTGCTTCAGCACAAGATTTTTTCATCGCTAACCACATAGTTAATCGTCGATTTACGATTAACTATACGCCACTTTTTGATTGATGCAATCTATTTGCGATATGAAGGCTAGAATTACGACAAGATTAGCTCGAAGCGGCTACTCCAGATTCTTACTCATTAAGCGTTGTTCTGTATAAAAGCCGTTCTTTTGATAAAATTCGAGCGCATTACTATTATGCTGCCAAACATTCAGATCGATGCAACTGGCGCCTTGTTCCATCGCCCAGTCTTCAAAAGCATCCATCATTTCTCGCGCAATGCCTTTGCTTCGGTATTCTTGCATCACAATGAGCTCATCAAGATAAACAAAGCAACGTTTTGGTGTCCACCGCTTCGCTTCATTGCGTTGTAGGTTGGCCAGCAAGGCCGCAACAACCTTTCCGTCAAGCACATAGACCGTAAGGTAGGTACTGGTCTCGGCAATCATTTCAGCGAGTTCTTCGTGTGTGAGCAATTCATCACATAGGGCAATACGATCAGGGGTAATGTTATGATGAAAGCGATTCTGTTCGATGTATAAAATATTCAGATCACTCAGATCGTTCAATTCTGCTTTTCTTATCATTGTTGGTCTTGGCCTTGTTTCTCAATCTAAGATACCGTCGTTAAATGCGGTATTTAAACGGCTTTCCACCGCCTTCCACAGAGATTCGCTCCCCGCTGAAATACGTTCGCTGTTAAAGCCTAACACAGTTTCTTTGTTGACTTGATGCTCTTTCCAACTATGGGCTTGGCCGTGAATGTTGTGAAGTAACGGGGGGACTCGATCAATCGCCTTTGCGAATCTCGCTTCTGCGCTTTCGCCTAGTTCAAACTCTTGCCACAATGACAAATAGAAAGTCGCCTGCTGTTCACTTAAGTTGGCAAGAATTCGAGCCACACCACTTTCTTCTTGGCCTTTTTGCTCAGTCGTTTCACTTTCATAGATTATTTTGTCACCCGCATCTATCTCTCCAAGATCATGAATCAATAGCATCTTCATCACTTTTTCGATATCTACGGGTTCGTTTGCGTGATCTTTTAGCATTAAGGCGCTTAAACAAACATGCCAGCTGTGCTCGGCGGAGTTCTCGAAACGATCTAGGCCAACGGGCCTCGTTTTTCTCATTACGTTCTTTAACTTCTCGATCTCGACCATGAAATCCAGAATCTTGTGTATTGGCTCGACTTCTAACTGGTTTTGCTGGCTTTTAATTGCTTGCGTTGCGTCCATTGGTATCCCTCTCCCTACTATTTTGCATTAGAGAATACACTGATACGCACTTAGTTTCATCTTTTGCCCGCTTGCTCGTTAATACGATGACTAATAAAAAAGGCGAACCAGTCGGTTCGCCTACGTAAGCTTCTGGCAGTAATTTTTATTGAGATTGAGCGACTAGATCTACCTGATAGCCTAGCTCTGGTTCTCGCCACCATTTTTCGTTCTGAGCCGCGTCATCAAGAGAGACAGATTGGCCGAACACAGGAGTCAAAAGCCTCACGTCATTGTCTTTGGCTAACTCTTGAATACGCTCTAGTGGCTCAAACCAATCATGAAGAGACAAATCAAACGTGCCATTATGAATTGGCATCATCACTTCGCCTTGGAGATCTAAGTGCGCTTGCAAGCTGTGTTCTGGCATCATATGGATATCGCTCCATAATTCGTTGTATGCGCCAGTTTCGACCATTGCAACATCAAACGGGCCGTACTTATCGCCAATTTGCTTGAAGCCCGAGAAATAGCCACTGTCTCCACTAAAAAATAGTTTACGTTTAGCACTGTTAATCACCCAGCTTGCCCAAAGGGTGTGGTTTCTATCTAACAATCCCCGTCCAGAGAAGTGTTGGGCTGGAGTTGCGACCAATTCAATGCCCTCAAAGGTGACACTTTCCCACCAATCCAGTTCGGTAATTTTGGCTGCATCAACGCCCCAACCTGCCATTGTTTCACCCACTTTTAGTGGTGTCACAAAATGCTTAACTTTTTTAGACAACGCCAATACCGCGTGCTTATCAAGATGGTCATAATGATCATGGCTTATCACAACAATATCTATCATCGGCATCTCTTCTATCGAGATCGGGCTTGGATGAAAACGTTTTGGCCCCGCCCACTGCACAGGTGACGCTCTTTCACTTAGCACAGGATCGGTGAGCACCAATTTGTTATCAAGCTTCATTAATACTGTTGAATGACCGAGTCGGTAAATTCGGTCACCCTCATCTTCGCGAATCTGTTTCGCGGTAAGGGATTCTAAAGGCAATTCGTCGCTTGGCTGTGCCGATTGTCTTTTAGATACAGTGTAAGCTTTAATAATGTCCCATAGATTACTCGCATCCGTTTCATACGCTTTTTCGCTGTTGACGAACTTGCCTTTTTTATCCGTCGTCGCTGACGTTAACACTACTGTAGAAATCGCTGCCATGATTAAGCCTCCAAGAACCCAATACCGTTTTTTCATTTATCTAACTCAAAAAGTAAACTACACGGTGCAGTTTATGGTTTCACCTTTAAAAAGTAAACTACTAAGTGTAAAATAATTACAAAGTATTCTGACGAGCAAGAAACATGAACGTACCCAAACAGACACGAAGTGAAATCAAACGCGAAGCAATCATCAAGGCCGCAATGATTTCATTTAAGGAAAATGGCGTGAAAGCCACCAGCATGGATAAATTGGCCGAGCTTGCTCAAGTGTCGAAACGAACCGTCTATAACCACTTTGAAACTAAAGAAGCTTTGGTGATGTTCATCTTGTCTGATCTTTGGAACAAAGTACTGGTTCAGCCTAACATTGTGTATCAGGCCGATGTTGCTCTTGATGAACAACTGCACGCCATTTTGGCCGCTGAAGTTAGCTTAATGAGCTCAGAAGATTATTTGGATCTTTCTCGTGTGGCATTCGGTCACCTTTTCTATCACCCAGAAGCGTTGCTCAAAGAAGTAGAAAAGATCGCCAGACAAGAAACAACACTCCATCGATGGATCACCGCAGCAGCGGGTGACGGTAAGCTTAAGGATGTAGAGCCTGCTTTTGCCAACAGCCAATTACACAGCCTAATTAAAGGTCAGTGCTTCTGGCCGCAATTAATGCGTTTGCAGCCTGAGCTGTCAGAAAATGATAAAGACTATTTAGTGCAGCAAACCGTCGCTATGTTTCTGAGCCACTATGCTTCGTAGTCGTCCAATGATGTTATAAATCAGTCGACGTAACTCTGAACGATTCTTTCGATTTTATCGGTTCGTTTTAAACGAAGAATCGCTTGATCAAATTGGGCCTTAAAGTTGGCTAAATAGGGGTAATCATCCGTTATCTTTGTAAACCCAAGGTAACCATCGTTTGTGTTGGCGGTTAATCCACGTTGAATGCTTGGGTAATCGCTAATATCAATCAAACGGTCATTAATATAAAAATCGATTCTTCCTTTCGCCAGTTTGTTTAAATTGGCATCACCATTTGTCGCTTCTTCGGTAAGAATTTTTCCTGCTTTAACGGCTTCTCCAAACGCATGCCCTCCCATCGAATATGGGTTATAGCCACGATTTAGTCCGATTACGGTGCCGTAAAAGTCTTCTGGCCAGTTATTTTTACTTATCAGCTTCTCAGATTTGCCGAATACCACTACTTCTTCTTTTAGAATACTCTCAGAAAACAACATCCATGGATCGCGCTTTTCCGTGTAATACGGAGGAAAAAGTGCGAATCCTTTACCTTGTTCAATATACCTAAGGCCCCTTTTCCACGGCACCATACGGATGGTTACTTCAAACTCGAGCATGTCTGAAAAGACTTCCCGCAAGATATCGACATAGATTCCTTTGGGTTCGCCGTTTTCGGAATAAGAATAAGGAGGGTAATTATCATCGCCGTAGATATTAACGTTTTGTATCGCGTGAACACGAAAGGACAGCGCTGTCATGGCAATCAGTAGCAGCAATCGCGCCCTTGTGATTTGACTACCTTTAGACATGCTTCTACTCTCCTGCTCCATTCGTTTATTAAGCATAGGCATTCGATGGCGGTTCGTCTAATCACGGAACGAACATAAACACCTGTTTGCACAAGCCTTGCGTTTTTGGAATCAGTATCTAGATAGAGATCGTATTTTACTTCGTCACAAAACGAATTTGATTGCCAATAAGAGGGAGATACTTCAGGATTGCTAACGTTTGGTAAGCTCATGAATCAAGGCAAGAGCTTCAAACTTTATGATCTAACGAACGTATTTTTCATCAAATTAGACATTTCAAACGTCACAAGGAATCCAACCATCATGGGACAAAAAACCAGCTTACCTAGATTACTAATACTAATAGCCATTGTTGGTGGGTTTGCATTCGGTATTTATCAAAGTTTAAATGGTGACTTTACTACCCTAATTTACGTCGCTATTGGATCGGTTGCTTTGTTCATCTTATTGCTCATCAAGAACCTCGTCTTTGGAGAGCGAAACGACAACGTCAGCTATAAGCCAATGTTTAAAGTGCCTCACGACGAACCCAAGTTAAAACAGCAAGCAGCAACAAAAAACAAAACCGAGACCGTTACAGCCTCTGACGATTGCTCAAAAGAAACGTCTGACGACACGGAAGCGAAAGAAAATGCGGTCCAAAAAACGAGTAATTGATAGATTAATGTTGTGATGACAAGAAAGACGACCAACTGCCGATGCTGGCTTCAACATCGGCAGTCACCGACTAATTACTAAGCATGCCACAAGTGACTATGCATGCAACAAACGACTAGAATGCGACAATTCGCGACGCATGCCATAAGTAGCCCGTTAAGACACCAATCACCCCGCAACGTCTTCTTCCTGCTTTTTGTCGAACTTTTGCTTAGCCAGATACAAATTAACCTGCTCTAGGTAATTATCAATATTCACGTCCACCAGCTGTGTCTGTTCTAGAAATTTGTCTGCATATTGTTTGTACACGCCTTTGCCTAAGAACAGCACATATAAGTCTGGGTCGATATGACCAGTGGTTGCCAATTGAGTCATAATAGATAATGATTCCCGCAAGTTTTTGGCTTTTTTATACGGCCTGTCATTGGCCGTTAATGCTTCAAAGATGTCGGCTATCGCCATCACTCTTGCCTGTACTGACAGTTCACTTCCTTTTTGTCCTCTCGGGTAGCCCTCTCCGTCCATTCTTTCATGATGGCAACCAGCAATCTCAGGGACATTTTTCATGTGCTCAGGATAAGGCAGTTTTTCGAGCATATGGATGGTTTGAACAATATGGTTATTAATAATAAAGCGTTCTTCCGACGTTAAGGTACCGACTCTCACACTCAGGTTATACAACTCACCTCTATCGTATTGATACTCTCCTGGCACCAAGTTGAAGGGTTGCTCCCACGTATCTTTAGGGTTATGACCCAACGGCCAAGCCACCTTATGTACGGCTTTATTTGACAGCATAAATTCGGTCACCGGAAGTGCTTGTGAGTTATCACATCGGTCTTTTTCAACCCATGAAATGCCGATTTTGTCGTCTATGGTACGCTTCCATGTTAGCTGTGCGATGCTCTGTAACCGCTCAAACTTGCTGTCGTTCATGAACTCGGACCCGATATTACACTCCGCAATAAAGGCAAAGTCATCATCTAGGCTATGCAACGTTTTATCACGTCTGAGTTTTTCAAAGGCGGCATCAGAGCCCTGAGACACGGCTTTCCAGTAGTCTGTATGTGCTTGTTGCTTGAGCAACTCAAATCGCATCCGTATTTCATGAATACGGTCATAATTGGTTTCCAACTTGGTTGCCTTATCGACCACATATTCCGGCGTGGTTATTTTTCCGCAGTCGTGCATCCAAGCACCTAGACTTAGCTCTTCCCACTGCTTACTGTCCATCGAAAAATCTCTAAACTGACCTTGATCTTCAGCCGCCGCTAAGGTCAGCATTTCTGCAAGTGCCGGAACTCGTTGACAGTGCCCTCCAGTGTATGGAGATTTGGTATCAATGGTCGATGCAAGTAATTCGGTAAAGGCATTAAGCATGTCTTTTTGTTGTTGAATTTGATCGATATTTTCCTTAGCTATCGCTGCAAAATTGAGTAACTCACTTAAAAAATCGTGTTTTTCTTTTTGTAGTTTAGTTGCACGTCGCTCATAGCCTAGCGTGAGAACCCCAACGAGTTGTTTATCTCGATTAAGCAACGGGAAGAAGTAGAGATCGGAGTTATGGAAATGCAGCAAATACGGCTTAAGCAATTCATCTTTTTTATTTAGATGAAATACCTCGCCACTCTTGAGTTGAGAAAGCATCAAGGGTGCATTTGCGAGCAATGTATTCATATCAACCCGCAGAGGAATAATGGCATGGTTAACGGCCACTTCAAATTTCTTGGTTTTTCTGTCCCACACCGATAACACGATGGTTTCGGCTTTGGTCACAATATAACTTTGTTTGGCGATGTTTTTTGCCAGAATACTAAAATCTTGGTTACTGGCCGTATCTTGCAACAAAATAATGAGGTCGTGCAGCGTATGCTCCATCAACTCAACAGACATCGACAGGTCGTTCACTTCTTTTATCATACTGCGTGAGTAATGAGATTTAGTAAAAACAAACCGTCTGATGTTTTCCGCTTGCTTGTTCAACCCATCCAGCGGCTCTGCAATTCTCTTCGCCACATATCTAACGATCAACGTACACGCTAGGAGCATTAACAGCGCCATCACTAACTGTTTGTCACGCATAGAGAGTAGATCTTTCATCAAGTCATTTTGCGGTGTCGCTTCTGCCAAATACAGTTCAACGCCATCGGTTAAATCAACCGGAGTTACGGCAATCGACCAAGCTAAGTTATCAACATTCTTCGTCGCATACCCACCAGATAATGAGGTCTCTTTTAAAACACCACTGAACACACTATCGGCAAGCGTTAGTCGAATATCTTGGCTACTATCTTGATCGGCAAGCTCTACCTGATGACTAGCTAAAGGGTGAAAGTTCCTATCAAATAAGATGAGTTTGCTTCGCTCAGAATAAGCCAGTTCTTTGATTTTTGCGGACAAGCCTGACAATGAAAAGTCAGCGGCAACAACATGGCGATTATCAACAGAACGTCGCACGAAGGTAACGCCAGAATCTTGCAGCCAGTAAAAACGGTACGGTTCCGTTAAGCTGATCTCCCCACCTTTTTCCGCTTTGCTATACCAAGGGCGTACTCTCGGGTCATAACGGTTGTCATATTGGATGTTCGCGCTCATCACGTTCATGTTCGGGTCATAAAATATGGCTTCATTCCTACCGTCTAGATCCGTATCTCGAAACAACATAGTTGCGCCATCAGGCGCTTTAAATTGCTTAGCAACTACCGGGTTAATCAACGGTCTATATAGGGTAAAGCGTCCTTCACTGGATCCATAGTACAAGGCAACGAGGCTTTCGTTACGATTGAAGACCAAATCAATAGAAGACAGCCACCCGTTTTTTTCGGCTGAATCAGTTTGATGGGAAATGAACGAACTCATCGCCATAAAATCTAACGTCGTTAATACCGGGGCCACTTGTTGTTTAAACAAGGTTTGAAGTTTTAGGCTATTCTCGTTGCTCAACTCCCCAGCAGTCCCCTCTAAAAGCGTTTGGGAATGCTGATAACTGATGGTGATCAGGCTTACCCCAATTGCAGTTACGAGCGCTAAAAACAGCGTCGTGATATGTATGCTAAGAGGATAGCGTCTCTTCTTTCTCATTATGAACATCCTTGCTCTACAACTGACTCCCTAAAGTATTGATCGGTTAGCTACTTATGCAAGTTATAGATGATAAAATAACCAACTTTCTCAACTTAACAGCGATATATTTGATTTGTACCGCCAAACCATCAATCGTTGCGATAAATGAGGGCAAGATTTAGCGGCGTCTGCACTGTTTTGGATATTGTAAATGCGGGCGAAATTCATTGTATTGGCAAAAATGAACTGCAAAATTCGCTTGAATAATTCAGACCTAAACCAGGAAATCTGTTAAAGTGCTCGACCACAAACTCAGCAGCCATACCCACGGCTGCAAATCATTAGGAAAATTGAGTGACCAATAACGATATTTTACGCCGCATCCGCTTTACTTTCGATTTTAACGACACTGCTATGATCGACATTTTTGCTGCTGCCGAGCACGAAGTAACCCGTGAGCAAGTTTCTAATTGGCTTAAGAAAGACGAAGATAGCGCATTCGTTGCTTGTACTGACACGGAATTGGCGATCTTCCTAAATGGTTTAATCAATACCAAACGTGGCAAGAAAGAGGGAGCACAACCTGCTCCAGAGCAAAACTTAACCAACAACATGATCTTCATGAAATTACGCATTGCTTTGAACTACAAAGCCGAAGACGTACTAGAGATCATGAAAAGCGTTGATTTTGAAATGAGCAAACATGAGCTGAGCGCGTTTTTCCGTAAGCCTGAGCACAAACACTACCGCGACTGTAAAGCTCAGATTCTACGTAACTTCTTGAATGGTATTCAACAGAAGTTTCGTCCTCAAGCGGATTAATCCCTAGCGTCACACTGAACAAATATAAAAAGCCAAGCTAACGTAATTAGCTTGGCTTTTTTGTTATTGAAATTGAAGTCGCTTGTCCTAAACCGTGGCTGGGTTCATCTTAAAAGCAGTGTCGTCGCTCTTGGTAGCATTCTCGAATATGCTCAATCAGCGCCTGAATCCGTTTTGCCGGCTTTCGGGTGTACGGATAAACGGCGTAAATTCCCACTTCTTTGCCCACATGATCCGATAATACTTCAACAAGTTCACCACTTTGCAACTCATCGTAAACCAAACATGTCGGTAAATAAGCAAGGCCATTGCCTTTCAAAGCGGCTTTCTTGAGTGCCGCTGAGTTATCCGACGAGAAATTTCCGTTTACCTTAAGTGTGTACGTATCGCTATTTCGTTTAAACAGCCAGTCGAACGTTCCGCTACTTGGATGGGTGTAACCAAAACAGTTATGACGCAGCAACTCATTCGGCTCTGAGGGGCAGTCATGTGATTTGAAATAGCTCGGCGCCCCACATATTACCCAGCGAGAGTTAAAGATATAACGCGCAATCAAGCTAGAATCTTCTAGGTAACCTGTGCGAATGACAAGATCATAATTTCCGGCAGACAAGTCGACAAAGTTGTTATCCATCGACATGTCTATCGTTAGGCCCGCATGCTCCATACAAAAGTCAGACACTGCGTCGGCAAGCAATAACTCACCAGATATAGTGGGAACTGACATTTTAATGTGGCCAGATAACGCCTCGTTGTAACCTGTAACCGCATCAAAAGCGGATTGAGCCAAGGAACTGATCCCTTTTGAACGATGATATAAAACCTCACCCGCTTCGGTTAAAGACAGCTTTCTTGTGGTGCGGTACAGCAGTTGAACACCCAAATCACTTTCTAGCTTGCTCACACGTTTACTAACCACCGATTTTGTAATGCCGTTCAATTCTGCGACTTTACTAAACGACCCTTGCTCTATCACTTGGGTAAACATGGCTAAATCATCAATGTGCGGCACGCGAGACTCCCTTATGTAAACAACTAACGCTGATTATACAATAACAGACAAAGGCAATAACCCTTAGATTATTGCCTTTGTCTCCTTCCCTAATCGGCCACCCTAGCCCCACTCTTTCCTTTCTTCGCCTCTAGCCCTTCGCCTTATGCCTTATGCCTTATGCCTCTACCCTTGCGCCCCATCACATATCATCAATGATAATGTACGTCGCATAAACAGGGCCATGTACCCCAACCACTTTGATCAGTTCGATATCAGCGGTTGAACTAGGGCCAGATATGAAGTTAACACACGAAGGTATGCGTTCACCGGCCTCTGCCTTGCGGTGTAATTCGGTGGTTGCCTGAGTTAAACGGGCGAACAATGTGCTCTTGGCAACAACAACAATCGACGCTTCTGGTAACAAACTAACCGCACGGCCTTGCTTCGGTTGGCTGTAAAGCACCATAGTGCCGGACTCTGCTAGCCCTTGCTCCGCAAACACTACCCCAACCTTTGCTCGTTCAGCCAACGTGATGTTACGCTCGTAGCCTGCACTTTGGTCCCAAACATTCACGTCATGATGCAAGTCGTTAAGTCCATCACTGCCGATGAGATCCAGTAAGCGCTCATCGGCTGACAATAGAACTTCTTGCTTACCCGTTGCCTCTTTCTCACAGTAATTTTTACACTCCACCCGCAAGGTTCTTGAAAACTCAGCTTTGGTTGTCACTAGAGCATTCGCGCCCAACGCTGTTTTGGTGTAGTCGACAAGTACATTTTTGAGTTCGTCTTTATTGCAAGATGCAAGCACCTCATGATGACAGCTATACTTCAGTTTAGGCTTGGCAACTCTCTGGGTAATTCGATCTCGTTGAAGCTTATTCGCTATGTTGTTGAGAAACGACTCACGGTTATGAATTCGCGATGATTGATCATTCAAATTCGACATATTCATTCCTTACACTTTTTTCATTTGGCGGTTATTATTCGGCGGTAACGCAAGCTACTTACGGTTCTTAAACCAGCTTCTAAACGATTCGCCATCAGGCTCGGGCAAGTCACGAGCTTCGGTCCATTCGCTGATCGCACCGACATTCACAGGCAGTTTCCCATCCTTGATGATGTAACCGGCCATTCTTGCGCCAATCTTAACGCTGGTGTCCCACAATATCGGACGCGCGTTAGCCAAATTGAAAGCTCCGACTACCGCACGTTCACTAAGTGGCGTTAGCTTCTGTTCCGCCATTTTCTGACGATGTTTTAGGAGCAGATCAGACAGCGGAATTTTAACAGGACAAACATCGTGACAAGCTTTGCATAAGCTGCAAGCGTAAGGTAAATCTTTGAAATCATCATAACCGCCAAGTAATGGCGACAACACGGCACCGATTGGGCCAGAATAGATAGAACCATAAGACTGACCGCCAATATGTCGATAGGCCGGACACGTATTAACGCATGCCGCACAGCGAATACAGCGAAGAATGTCTTTGAACTCTGACCCCAAGATGTCTGAACGCCCGTTATCGACAATCACAAGATGGAACTCTTCCGGTCCGTCACAATGTTCGTCTTCCCGTGGCCCAGTCAATGCCGTTACATAACCGGTTAATGGGATGCCAACCGCACTGCGACACAGCAAGCTAATCATGATATCCAGCTCTTCAAAAGTGGGAACAATACGCTCCATTCCCATTACCGCGACATGCGTTTTTGGCAGACTGGTCGCAAGCCTTGCATTACCCTCGTTAGTCACCAAGGATATAGAACCAGACTCAGCAACAGCGAAGTTGCACCCTGTAATGCCGATGTCTGCTTCTAAGAAATCATGACGAATATGATTACGAACAAAACGGGTCAGCTCTTCAGGATCATCGCCGCCTTGATAGTTTATTTTGTCTTTAAAGATGTCTCTGATCTGGGCTCGGTTTTTGTGTAGAGCAGGGACTACGATATGGGATGGCGGATCGCAATCGTCAACTTGCAATATGTACTCTCCCAAATCCGTCTCTACAACTTCACAACCATTACGCTCAATCATAGCGTTAAGGTTAATTTCTTCCGTCACCATAGATTTAGATTTAACAACTTTCTTAGCATTCTTCTGCTTGATGATGTTTTCAACATAATCGGTTGCTTGCTCAGACGTTTGTGCAAAGAAAACATGACCGCCATTTTTTTCGACGTTGTCACTTAACTGCTGAAGGTAATAATCCAAATGTTCAAGCACATGGTTGCGGATATCCATGCCCATCTCTCGCCATTCTTCCCAATTACCCAACTTATCGGCGGCGATTTGGCGATTCGCAAACATGCGTTCTTGTGCATTCGCAACAGATTGACGCATAAACTCATCTTTCATTTGAACATTTATGCGTTCACGAAATTTCACATCACTGGTTTTCATCGACATATTACTTCCCCTTTTAGCGGCTCATTAACACATCGACAATGTGTAATACTTGAATGGGTTTACCCTCACGAGTCATACGCCCCGCGATGTTAATCAAACAACTGATGTCAGCACCGATCAAATAGTCAGGCTCAACTTGCGCGATATGGTGAACTTTCTCTTTCACCATTTCTCCCGATATTTCAGACATTTTCACTGAAAACGTGCCACCAAACCCACAACAAGTCTCTTGGTTCTTTATTGGCAGTAACTCAAGCCCTTCAACGTTAGAAAGCAGTTTCAGCGGTTCCTCACGAACACCTAACTTACGAATAAGACTGCACGAAGGGTGATAAACACCGCGCCCTGGTAGCTTAGCTCCTACGTTTTGAATGCCAATTTCATTAGTGATAAACTGAGTGAGCTCATACAAACGATCGGCAAGGGCTTGGGCACGTTCTGCCCATAAGGGTTCGTCTGCTAAGTATTCCGGGTATTTTTTGATTGAAGCTGCGCACGAGCCTGCGGGAGTGACAATTGGGTATGAGTTCAGCTCAAACGCTTCAATCATACTTTTCATCGCTGGCTTACTGCCCTCAATGTAACCACTGTTCAAAGATGGTTGCCCGCAGCAGCCCTGCTTGTCTGGAAAGATAACTTCACAGTTTAACTCTTCCAACAGAAGTACCGATTTTTTGGCTACTTCTGCTTTTACCGTGTCACACAGACACGTTGCAAAAAAGTTCACCTTCATAATATTGCTCCCAGCGCTCACAGCGCTTTATTTTGGAATAACCTAAACTCAATGCCGACGGTTTTCCGCTCTGTTCATTGAGTTTAGCGATGGTTTGTAAGAATTAAGCAGTAAGTGCTTAAAGTGCTATGCTGACCACTCCAACAATCACCCCATACAGAATCATCGGAATAACCGTACGTTTGATGATGTAGCCTTCTTGATTAGAAATTCCAAGAATGGTTGAAACCGCAATGATGTTGTTAATGCACACCATATTGCCCATCGAACCACCCACAGATTGCAGTGCTAACACCACATTTTGAGACAAGCCGACGGTTTGAGCGATCGTCTGTTGAATGCCGCCAAAAGTAAGATTTGAAACCGTTGCAGAGCCGGAGAAAAACGCACCTAAAGCACCAAGATATGAAGCAACGTATTGCCAGTTAGTGCCCATCAAATCTGAGAATGCGCGCCCAGTGGTCATGATTGGAGAACCTTCGCCTCCCATCATCATGAACTTCACCATGATCAAGGCACCAATCAAAGCAATGAATGGCATCTTGATTCGGCTGCCTGTTTCAGTGAAGACTTGCTTAACTTGTTGCTTCGGCATTTTAAAAATCCAGACGGATATCATCACAACTAAAAAGAAAGGAATGAGTGCTGGCACATAGAGAGTTTTGTACGCCCAAGCCGTGTCTGTTTGCAAAATATTACTTAGCTTGATGATCAAAGCCTGACTCACACTTAGGTCTGCAAAACCAAGATTCAACGAAAATAGTGGTGTTGCGTCGGTTAGTAAGCCTTTTATTCCGAGCTGCTGGATGCGTGTAACAATGAGAATAGCAATAAGCATCAGTGTTGGACTTAGCGCTTTAACCACTTCTGCCATCGGTACTTTCTCGACAGTTTTAAGCTCAGTTTCTGCCTCTTTTTCCAAGCCAATTTTGAATCGCGCAATCACAATGGATAGCGACATGCCGATTGCACCGCCTATTAGCGATGGGAATTCATAATTCCACTGAGCAAAAAGAAAGTAAGGAATGGTACAAGACAGCACGCTCAACTGAATAAACAAAAAGTTACGGCGTATCGTTGACCAAGACACAACAAAACTGAGTGCCACAACAGGGATGATAAATGCGGCAACAGAGTGCATTAGCGCAGAGAGCTGCCCCACTTCAAGTAAATCTGCATCAGATAGGCCTAAACCACTAAAGCCAAACCATGTAGGCGTTCCTACCGCGCCGAATGACACTGGCACCGAGTTCATCACAAGCGCTAACATCGCGACACGAAGCGGGTTAAACCCTAAGCCAACTAGGATTGGGGCGGCTATCGCGGCTGGTGTACCAAACCCGGATGCACCTTCGATCATAAACGCGAACGCCCAACCAATAATCATCAGCTGCGCCACTTTGTTTCGGCTAATCCCCTCCAGCCATTGACGAATAACTGCTTCAGCTCCGGATAATGCGATCAGTCGATTAAGTAAAATCGCGCCCGCTATGATCGAAATCGGTGTAATAGCCGACAGGCTACCCGATATAATATTGGCGACTAATAGCTGGCTATCAACCCCGAAATAAAATACTTGAAATATTCCCACCAGTAATGCACTTATTGGTAATGCGTAATGTGATGGTAGTGCATTCTTTTTGGTCATCATCCAAATGAGAAGCAATATCGGTACGACAGATATAACTAAATTTAACATTCTTCCATTCCACCTTATTCGTAGAGGCTAAATTAATAATTTTGTAGGTATTCGAATTATTATTATTTTGGTCGTTGTTTTTATATTCTGACCTTATGGGGAAAACATTGTAAACACGGTGTAACAAATGACTATCTTTTATTTACCTATGCGTTACAGTTGGTATTTTCCATTCGTGAGAGGGATCACACATCAAAAATACGGACAATATAGATAGTAACTATAAAACAAATATTTATAGCCAAAATCCAATCTTAGCACTTGGTGATTAGATGATTTTTGGAAACAATGAATCTCCCAATACGGCGCAATTAGTTGACTAATCACAACAGTTATTATGTGATCACACGACGGTTAGGGCACTAAGATGGAACAATATCGCAAAGATAAGAGCTAGAAGATAAAGAGATGCATCGCGGAATTGACTTAATGAAAACAAAATTTAACTAAAGTAACTTATTCATTACATGTCATAAGTTGCTATTTGTTGATTTAATACGTTAATACTTATTATGATCTAAGCGTTTAAAGTAATTTAATAACAATTAAGAAATTAGAATAAAAAGCTCTACGATGCTCAGCGTCATGAATATGCATGCGAGTCCTTTCCAAAACAAAACCGGATTACGTTCAAACAACGAACGACGTTCATTTTCCAATATTAGTTCTGGGTTCGGGGTAGACAAGTCTGTAATAAATTCGCTCATGGCTTGATACCGCTGGGTAGGAACGGCGGCGCACACTTTTTTCAATACTGGATCGACCCATTCAGGTAAATCACTTCTGCGTAAACAAGCTGAGTAGTAGTCCCATTTTTGATGGCGCGCCCGCCTTAGCGATTGAGTCGTTCCGAGTTTATAAGGCAGCTCTCCTGTCAGCATTTCATAGCAAATCACACCAATTGAAAACAAATCCGAGACATACGTTGCCTTCTCACCATTTAGGTATTCCGGGGCAATGTATTTCGCATCCCCCATCGGTATCTCTTCCTCGATCACGGAGAGATCGGCTTCTTTGTCCATGGCTTGCTGCTCTTCAAAGGCTGCAACACTCATTGCGCCGTAGTCTAAGACCGTTATTTTTTCATCACTCTCGACCATGATGTTTTCTGGTTTTAAGTCACGATGCACCATACCCATCCGTTGCAACTTGCGTGATGCAGCAACAAGAGAACTAATGATAGTTCTCACCTGATCTAAGGTGGGTTTAGGGTTGTCATACATCCATTGGCGTAAAGTGATGCCAGTGAGTGGCTCACACAATAAATACAAAAATTTTGCGTTGCTCGGTCTAGGATGCACTTTCATGAACTGCGGATGATCTAATTGTTTCCCAACCCAGTACTCGTGTATGAAGCTACCGAGATAACTCATGTCGTCAGCCATGTTTGGTGAAGGTGACTTCAATACCATCACCCTGCCTGAAAGTAATTCTGTTACTTCATAAACATAGCTCCTGCTACCAGCATAAAGTACGTTCATCACTTGAAAGCCATCTAAAGTTTGGCCTACTCTCAACGCAGGAGGAATGGCAAACTGGCCTAGTTGCGTTTGCAGTTCTGCTCGGCTACTTTCAGGCAGATCATTTACCCCAACAAATAATGCGCTGGTATTGTCCGTACTGCCATTATCTAGCGCTAAATTGGCTAATTGCTTAGCCGCTAACTCGGGGTGTAAATTTTGGTTATCAACCAATTCGAAGCATTGTGCCTGAATCTCTTCATTTGAGGTAAAGTCATGCACACCATCGGTGGTCAGCAGGAACCAGTCCCCTTCTTTTATCGGTAGGGTTTGATAATCGATGTTAACCGTATTATCCATACCTAGCGCTCGTGTCAAAAAGGTTTGGCTCCCCGCCCCCGCTCGTACGTGGTCTCTTGTCAGCAACGTGAGTTTGTCGTCGCGATATAAATAAATTCTTGAATCACCAACGTGGAAAATATGAGCCGTATTCGACTTGATAACCACCGAGCTAAACGTAGTGACGAGCCCGTTATGTTTAAGTGGTTGTTTAACACCCTGACCATATAGCCAATAGTTAGTGGTACTCAAGACTTTGGTGGCGGAGCGCTTAACGCTCCAGCTGCTCGGTGTTGCAAAGTAATCATTAACAAACTGAATAACACTGGTTTGGCTGGCTTGCTGGCTCATTTCACTGCAACTTACGCCATCCGCAATGCAGGCAACACACCCCTTGTTGGTGACTTCTTCATAAGTTTTAGGTTGATGAAAAACTAGCGCATCTTGGTTTTCACTACGCCTGCCTTCATCGGTAAAGCCTCCGTAAAGAATAGAAAGCTTGTTCGTCTCATTTAGCGGTTGATCTTCCATTGCCTACATCCTTGTCTGCCATGAACGGAATTGCCCTTAACTCAAACAGATTTAAGTTAAGGGCGTTGTTTTTGCTTATGTAGTTTTGACCGTTATCGATTACTAATAGTTAACGCGTGGCCATTAATGAGACACATCAATCAGCGTGACACTGCCATCGTCATTCACTTCTGCAATTTGACCACTTGGTTCTTCCATCGCGACTAGGGTGATAAAACCTAACACCGCCGTGCCTGCGATAACAAAGAAGAACGTCTGGTAGCTCACGAACGATAATACCGTTAGGTAAACAACCGCACCTACGTTGCCATAAGCCCCTGTCATGCCTGCTATTTGCCCAGTCATACGACGCTTAATAAGAGGAACCGTTGCAAATACAGCACCTTCTCCAGCCTGTACGAAGAATGAACATGCCATCGCAGCAACTACTGCCAACCAAAGCGGCCATTGTGCGTCAACCTTACCCATCACAAAGTAACCAACCGCAAGGCCGGCAGTCAATATCAGCAGCGTCGGCTTACGACCAAACTTGTCTGAAATCCACCCGCCTCCCGGGCGAGACATTAAATTCATGAACGCGTAGGCCGATGCAACCATTCCCGCCATTACAGGAGTAAGTTCAAACGTTTCTAAGAAGAACAAAGGAAGCATCGATACAACCGCAAGCTCAGAACCAAACGTAGCAAAATAAAGAATATTAAGTACTGCAACTTGTTTGAATTTGTATTGATGTATCTCTTCTACTGGCTCATAAAACACCTTTTTGTTCACTTTCCATACTTGTGCCAGTTCGTATAAATAAAGCGCACCAAGTGCTGCGTACACCCCACTCACAACCCCCGTACTCAGCATTCCAACGCCCGACGGAGACAACTTCCATGCCAGCAGCGCCAAAGCGCCGTACATCGGGATCTTCATTAGCAAAAGCAAAAAGAAATCGCCCTTAGAGGTAACTTCCATGGCCGTTAGGTGAGCTGGTTTGAAATACGTTGCCCCTTTTGGTGTATCTGTCACGTTGGCATAGAAGACAAATGAGAACACAAGGCTCATTACCCCAGTTATCCCCACCGCATAACGCCAGCCATCTTCACCACCCAACAACAGCGCTAGTGTCGGTAGCGAGAACGCAGCAGCGGCGGAACCAAAGTTACCCCAGCCCCCATAAATACCCTCTGCGGTACCCAGCTCATGGTGTGGGAACCATTCCGACACCAAGCGGATCCCAACTACAAAACCTGCACCAATAAAGCCCAGTAAGAAACGAGCGACGGCGGCTTGAACGAAGCTATCGGCTAATGCAAACATAAAACACGGCAGTGAACACAGGGCTAACAGCGCTGAATAGACAATTCTCGGCCCATATTTGTCCGTTAGCATCCCGACCACCACTCGCGCGGGTATGGTAAGTGCCACGTTAAGTATTAATAGTGTTTTTATCTGTTCAGTTGTGAGACCTAAGGTTGTTTTCACCATTTGAAGCAAAGGTGCAAAGTTGAACCAAACAACAAAAGTGATGAAAAATGCCATCCAACTTAAGTGTAAAACTTTCATTTTCCCTTTAAAGGAAAATAATGAGAATGAAGTACTGTCCATAGTAAATCCTATCAATTGTTACTGTCTTTATTTAATCAACGCAATCTGAATGTTTGATTCGTGTTCGCGTACAGAAAAAGTGTCCACTTTATGATCTGGATCTTCTATACATAGCCCTGTTTCAAGGTGAAAGTGCTGTTTGTATAGTGGGGACGCCACACAAGGCTCCCCAGCAATAGAGCCCATCATGCCGCGAGACAACACATTGGCCTTGCCAATTGGGTCGTAGTTCGAAATTGCGTACAAGCCTTGAGTTCTTCCGCAATAAAACAGGGCAATTTGTTGGTCACCCACCTTTGCGCATACACCCGTTTGTGGAACCAAGTCATCTTTTGTACATACCGTTTGCCAATTAGTCATGTTAAATATCCTTATTCAACCGTTGATACTGTGCGAGATTCGGCTTTTTTAACCGTCTTTTTAGCTTGAGGATCCGCGTCAATCGCTGTGGTATCTGAAGTGCACGGAATGAGTTGACCACGCTCTGTCTTAAACTTAAGTGCTTCGTCTCTGTCTTCACTGTTAATGTAATGCTGGAAACGTTTGAGTTTTTCTGGGTTCTCAATCGTTGTTTTCCACTCACATTGGTAATGCTCGATGTTGAATGCCATGTCTTTTTCCAGCTCTTCCGCCAGATCCAACTTATCTTCAATCACCACTTCTTTGAGGTACTCTAATCCGCCGTCTAAGTTTTCTAGCCAAACTGACGTGCGCTGTAGGCGATCCGCTGTTCTCACATAGAACATCAACAATCTATCAACGTATTTGATGAGCGTTTCGTTATCTAAATCCGTCGCAAATAGATCGGCATGGCGTGGGCGCATTCCGCCGTTACCACACACATATAAGTTCCAACCTTTATCTGTAGCAATAACACCGATGTCTTTTGATTGCGCTTCAGCACATTCACGAGTACACCCTGATACGGCAAATTTAAGTTTATGAGGAGAGCGTAGGCCTTTGTATCTGTTCTCTAATTTAACCGCAAAGTCCATGCTGTCTTGAACGCCGTATCGGCACCAAGAACTACCCACACAAGACTTCACGGTACGCAAAGATTTACCATAGGCATGACCGGTTTCAAAACCTGCGTCCACCAGTTTTCGCCAAATAGTGGGTAAGTCATTTAACTGAGCACCAAACAAGTCGATTCGCTGACCGCCGGTAATCTTGGTGTACAGGCCAAACTCTTGCGCAACCTCACCCAAAACAATGAGTTTATCAGGGGTCACTTCACCAGCCGCTATACGTGGTACAACCGAATAGGTGCCATCTTTTTGCATGTTGCCTAAATACAGGTCATTGGTATCCTGAAGTTCCATATGCTTGTCTTCCAACACATAATCGTTCCAGTAGGAAGCCAAGATTGAGCCTACTGTCGGCTTACATACGTCACAGCCTAGCCCTTTACCGTGTTTTTCTAGCACATCATCAAAAGACTTAATCTTGTTCACTCGGATAAGGTCGCTAAGCTCTTGGCGCGAATAAGCAAAGTGTTCACATACGTCATTACTCACTTCTACTCCGTTCGCCGCTAGTTCTGCGTCCAACACTTGTTTCGCCAGTGCCGAACAACCACCGCAACCAGTAGAAGCGTTCGTCGTTTGTTTTAACATCGACATGTCGGTGCAGCCATCAGCTACCGCTTGTTGGATGTCTTGCTTAGTGACATCGAAACACGAACAAATAACCGTGCTATCTGGTAACGCATCCACACCCAGTCCAACAGGCTCGTCTGAATCCAATAAAGGCAAAATTAACGTTGACGGGTTAGCGGGTAACGCCATGTCGTTCAGTTTTAGCTGTAACAAAGAGCCATAAGCGTCCGCATCACCGACTAGAACGGCACCGACTAACTTCTTACCATCTTCCGATACGATAAGACGTTTATAGACTTGCGTAATCTCATCATGATACGTGTAAGACTGAGCGCCCTCCGTTTTGTCATGCACTTCACCAATACTGGCAACATCAACCCCCATGAGTTTCAATTTGGTGCTCATGTCTGCACCGTTGAATTCTGGTGCGTCGGCGTTCGTGATGTCTTCTGATGCCGCTAATACTTGTTCTACCGCGACCTTAGCCATTTGGTAACCCGGGGCAACCAAGCCAAAAATTTGGCCATTCCACAACGCACATTCGCCTACCGCATAAACGCTCGGATCACTGGTTTGGCAATAATTATTCACGACAATGCCGCCACGTTCACCAATTGTTAATCCACATTGCCTTGCCAACGCATCTTGCGGTCGAATACCCGCGGAAAACACCACCAAATCGGTTTCTAAGAAGCTGCCATCAGCAAAATTTAAGCGATAACGGCTTTGCTCACCGGCAATGATCTCTGTGGTTGCTTTTTCGGTATGCACTTGCACGCCAAGATCTTCAATTTTTCTGCGAAGTAACGCACCGCCACCATCGTCCAATTGAACGGCCATTAGGCGAGGTGCAAACTCAACTACATGCGTTTCTAAACCTAGATTTTTTACTGCGTTTGCCGCTTCAAGCCCTAGCAGACCGCCGCCTATCACGACGGCACTTTTACTGCCCTTACTAGATTCTTCAATGGCATCAAGATCGTCTAACGTGCGATATACATGGCAATAGGCCTGATCGTTACCCGGGATTGGTGGAACAAAGGGAGTAGAGCCAGTAGCGAGGACCAAGGTGTCGTATTCTTCAACCAATCCAGTGTCTGTGGTTATCTGTTTTGATTGTGTATCAATACTGCTTACGCGCTGATTAACGAGGTAACGTACACCTTGTTCGTCGTATTTTTCTGGCTTAGCCATCGCTAAATCTTCCGCTGTTTTTCCTGTGTAGTAGGAAGTAAGCTGAACCCTATCGTAAGCTAAGCGAGACTCCTCAGAAAATGTCACTACGTCGATATTTTCCGGATGATTCTGCATTAAGGTGTCGATAAACTTATGGCCAACCATACCATTTCCGACGACAACTACTCGTTGTTTACTCATATTGATTCCCTTCAAGCGATAATTTAAGTGTTAAATGCTAAATTCAAACGCTGACCTCTTGGTGGTGTTAATCCCCCTATAACCGGCATTGCCCGGTCAGTCACGCGTTGATTGTGGCTCTAGGCCGTTAGTTTTAATTGTTCTTTCGTTACCCGTTCTTTACTAGTAGCGGTTTCAATTGTGCTGGCTTTTTCTATTGTTATGGCGTGTTGCTGCTCCCTAAGCGTGCCCAATTCACTTAATCGCCCTAACGAATTGGCGTGGTTTGCTTCTGCTTGGTTAATTTCTGCAAGCTTTTTCATCTGTTCAGCAACACTAACAACACTGCCTATAACGATAAGTGCTGGAGAACGTACTTGGTGGGCTTCTTTTAATTGAACAAGATCGTCTAACTGGCCGGTAAAAGTGCGTTGATCTGGGCAGCAGCCTTTTTCAATCAAAGCAACAGGCGTCGTGCGACTCATACCCGCTTTAATTAGGTTGTCTGAAATCAGTTCAACCTTGCTGAGCCCCATATAGATAACAAGCGTTTGGTTCAATTGGGCTAAAGCACTCCATTGAATTTCTAGATCTTTTTCTGCATGCGCCGTAATGTAAGTGCAACCCTGTGCCAAACCACGGTGTGTTAGAGGAATATTGGCGTAAGAAGTACAACCAGACGCTGCCGTAATACCCGGAACTACATCCACTTCGATTCCGTTTTCAGCCAAACTCAACATTTCTTCACCACCGCGACCAAACACGAACGAATCACCGCCTTTCACTCGGCAAACCGTATTCCCCTGTTGGGCGGATTCAATTAGGATTTGATTGATTTGATCTTGAGTAGAGCTGTGTTGACCTTTTGCTTTACCGACATATTGTTTTGTTGTCGTTTCAGGGAAGAGCGCACGAATGTCGCTACTTACTAAGTTGTCATAAACGATCACATCGGCCGTTTGTATTGCTTTCATTGCACCGAGTGTTAATAGGTTGGGATCACCCGGGCCTGCGCCCACTAAAATGACCTTTCCTTGTTCATTGGAACCCCTAAGTTTATTGGGATTGCCAGTTTTGCCAGAGACCTTCGTTCTTTGTGAGCTCTTAATGTTCGCTAAGTTATCCATCATAGAACGTTCCTTGTTTGCTCATATTTGAATCCGTTGATATCAGTAGAGCAAGGACGGTGCCAACCTGTAACTTTTTTACAACAATTGACATTATAGTCAATTAAAACAACATGTTATTCAGCAAAAATCATATTCCTTAGTATTTAAATGGTTAATTCTGAGCAAAAAACATGAACTAAATGTTTCTTTTTGGTGCGTGTTATTCCATTACAGTGCACCAAAATGGATCTGTTATGCATTACAGCTATTTAAATGGCGAACGATAATTTTACGTAGAATATAACCTGTTGATTTAAATCATCTTAATAGACATGTAATAAAATCACCTACAATTCCATATGGGTGGCGTGATTATTGCTCCTATTCAATCAGGCAAAAATACTAATAATCTCGCACAAGGATGAGAGATATGAATGAGCAAGGATGGATTAAGACAACATGTGCGTATTGTGGCGTCGGATGTGGCGTAGAGGCAAAGCCCAACAGCAGTGGCCTGCTAGACATAAGAGGCGACAAAGCGCACCCAGCTAATTTCGGTAAACTGTGCACCAAAGGAATTGCATTAGGTGATACCGTTTCTCACGAGGGCCGCCTATTTAAACCAACCCTAAGGCACCAAAATGATCAGTTGGAAACGCTTGACTGGGATAAGGCGACCGATCTCGTCGCGGATAAATTCAAACGAACCATTGAAGAGTACGGTGCCGACTCCGTCGCTTTTTACGTCTCTGGCCAACTGCTTACTGAAGACTACTACGTTGCCAACAAGCTCATCAAAGGCTTCATGGGTACCGCAAATATCGACAGCAACTCTCGCTTGTGCATGGCGTCCAGTGTTGTTGGCCATAAACGCGCATTTGGTATGGATACCGTGCCAGTGTGTTATGACGATTTAGAACAAACGGACGTGGTGATCTTAACGGGCTCTAACCTTGCTTGGTGCCACCCCGTCTTATTTCAACGACTACGAATCGCGAAACAAAATAATCCAAATCTTATTGTTGTTGTGATCGACCCCCGAAAGACCGCCAGTTGTGACATTGCTGACCTTCATCTTGCTATTAACAGTGGCTCGGATGTTGCGTTATTTAATGGGCTGCTCAATTACCTGGCAAATAGTCAAGAATTGGATGCCGAGTTCATCAGTAATTATACTCAGGGTTTCGAGCAAGCCAATGCGTCAGCGGAGCAAGATTCGAAGTATCTTGCTAAAATCACGGGAATAGACACCGACACACTGAGCCATTTTTACCAACTGTTTGCTCGTACTGAAAAAGTGTTAACCATCTATTCTCAAGGAATCAATCAGTCTTCTTCTGGTAGTGACAAAGTGAACAGCATCCTCAACTGTCATCTAGCGAGTGGGAAAATAGGAAAACCGGGTTCAGGCCCTTTTTCTATTACCGGCCAACCCAATGCGATGGGTGGTCGTGAAGTGGGAGCACTGGCAAACACGATGGCCGCGCACATGGAGTTTGACAATCAACTAGAGCACGCTGCGTTAAGTTCGTTTTGGGAAGCCCCATCCTTAGCCACTCATGCAGGGCTAAAAGCCATCGACATGTTCGATGCTATGGAACAAGGGAAAATTAAGGCGGTATGGATCATGGCGACCAACCCAGCGGTCAGCCTACCCAACACAGCTAAGGTTGTATCAGCATTGAAGAAGTGCGATTTTGTGGTGGTCTCAGACTGCATAGAGGAAACCGACACCACAAAACTGGCAAACCTGCTTTTACCCGCCCAAGGCTGGAGCGAAAAATCAGGTACTGTGACCAACTCCGAACGCCGTATATCAAGACAACGCCGATTGCTGCCAAGCCCAGGACTGGCTAAGCCCGATTGGTGGATCATCAGCCAAGTCGCACAAAAAATGGGCTTCGCTAAGTCGTTTAACTACCGCCATGAAGGGGAAATTTTCAGAGAACATGCCAAACTGTCCGCGCTAAATAACCGAAATGGTCAATCTCGCGACTTCTGCTTAACCGGCTTAGCCGACATTACGGATCTTCAATACTCACAGTTAGAGCCGCAGCAATGGCCAGTTTTAACACTACAAACTCAAATATCGCACCAACGTTTATTTGGCGATAGCCAATTTTACACCAACAATGGCAAAGCACGATTTGTTCCTGTTCTTCATCAAGCACCAAAATCAGCGACATGCGACGAATCTCAGTGGCTGCTCAATACCGGACGCATTCGGGATCACTGGCACACCATGACTCGAACTGGGTTATCCGACCGCCTTGCGGTTCACACTTCAGAGCCGTGCGTATCCATTCACCCGGCGAGTGCTAAAGAAGTGGGGCTAGTACAAGGAGACATTGTAAAAATTATCAACGCAGGGTCGGAAATAATGGCTCGCGTTGAAATTAGCTCGGATATCCAACACAAGCACCTATTCTTACCGATTCATTGGAGCGGGATACACGCTAAGAACGCAAAGCCCTGCCAGTTAATAGCAGAGCATGCTGACCCCTTATCGGGCCAACCTGAGTTTAAGCACACACCAGTCCAATTAAAAAAATGGTCTTTCAAGAACGAAGCTTTATTCGTCAGCCCTCATAATCTAGATTTCTCTCAATTTGATTATTGGGTAAAACAAAAAACAAAATTCGGCTACGCCTATCGCATTGCGGTCGACCTTGAAATCATACCGTTTATTACGAAACTACTGGCTTATTTAGACAATCAAGATGGCAAACTGGTCTCGCATACCGTACCAACTAAACAACAGGCAGGCGCACGTTATGCTTCGATAGAGAATAAAACACTGAATGCGGCGTTTATCGCCCAGTCACGCCTAGATGAGAGCCAATTGGAATGGTTGCTCTCTCTAGCCTGTTTGGAAACGTCTGATGGTGTAGAATCAGTATTTCTGTATGGGGAACAAAACGCGACCTAGTCAATCCACTCAATGCTGATAAATGAAGCCGCCATACATATATTTGGTGGCTTCTGCTCCGAGCACGACCACTCTATCTCCCTCAGCTAATTTCCCACTATGTACCAAGCGAGAAAAACTGCACCATATGGCAGCAGAGCCTAAATTCCCGACATTCTGGGCATCATTGATGATTTTTTCACGAGCAATGCCCGTTTTTTTTGCGAACTGCTTATCGATATTTCCACTCGCTTGATGCGGAATGATGTAATCGAAAGAATCCAGTTCATGTCCTTGCTGTGCCAATGCGTTAATGCTCGCTTCAAATAGCGCTTCACCATTTCGCTTTACGCCTTGTGCATCATGCATAAATTTGGCTTTATCAGCTTGGGTATAAACTGATTCAGAACCACCATCTAAATACAAACCAGGAGACTTTCCCACGCCCATCTGCCCCATATATACGCTGCTAATGATCCCACGTTTCGAGCCGTCATCTGGCCCCAAAATCACACCTCCTGCCCCATCTCCCATTTGAAGATAATTAACGAGCTGAGCCTGATTTAGGAACTCAGGGTCATAGTCAAAATACACTGATCCCGTTTCACTGCCAATAATCGCGACTGGCTGCTTCAAGCTTTCTATTCTTGGAAGCGCAAATTGTAAACCACTAACAAAACCTGTGCATGCCTGCCTTAACTCCGCAAACAGGCCGTCGTAGTTCAATTGTTCCGCTACCCAAGCAATACTTGGAGGTAATTGAGTATCCGGCGTGGTTGTGTGACCAATTAAGTAATCTAGATCATTGACGTCCATTTTCGCATCTTTTAGGCATTGCCTTAATACGTTCGAAGCGAGTTCAGAATTTTTAGGGCTGGGTGAACTCACGTTAGTTTCAATGCTTCTGGTTAAGTGTCGCTGCTTTACTCCTAACCTTAAGCTAAGCAACTTGGCCAACCGAGCGTATTTCTTTCCTGACAGGTGCGCCAGGGCATCCAAGAGTTGGTCAGTAGAAACCGGGGTGTGTGGCAACTGATGATTGCATGCCAGTAATTTTGCCCTCATTGGCAAAAATGTCGTCCTTGTCATTGGCTACTCCTGCAGTGGCAATGTTGTTTTTGAGGCGAAAACCCAATCCAGATCCACCCCTATTTGTTCAAAAGCACAACGTTCACTATCAAGCAAACCATATAGCTTTTCACCCACAAACTTTCTTAAATCGCGCCATTTTGACTTATCAAAGCCTAAGGTAAGCGCATGCTGTTTAGCGAGTGTTACATGGCGGGCTTCATCTTGCTTAATCATACGACATAACAAGGTGAATGGATGTTCAGCCCCAAAATTGCCATTTTCAATCGCTAGCATAATTCGACACACCAACGCATCCAAACAAGCGATTTGAGCAAAGTGCTCTGCGAGTGTGTCTTGGTGGCCAAATGCCATATAAAATCGCTGGCTGCGCCTCTTCAACTTAGATAGGTCGTCTGGCGCGGCCAGTTGCTGCTGTACAAAATCCAACGCTTGTTCGTGGTACTGCTCATCCGCGACAATCCCTTCAAAAGCGATAACAGAATAACGAATGCTCTGTCCGGATGCTCGCTGATATTCGTTGTAAAACACCCATTGTGAAGATTGCTCTCCGCACACGAGTAAAGGCAACAAACGCGCCAAAGCCACCGCATGCTCGTTTTCAAAAACGATGGTCTTGTCTTTAAATTCATCTATCCATCGACAGACTGGGCTTTCAGATGTTGACGCCAAAGGAACTGTCGGGAAACATGGCTTCATCGCTCTTCCTTTTGAGTTTATCCTGGAAATCAAATACATCCTGGCTTAACGAGTCTCACGATATTCGTGTGTATCTATTATAAGAACTGGCTAAGCCGATTTATATTTCAACCCCTTCAATAAATATAAGACACTGGGTAGTAATTTATGGCGAATTTTAAGCAAATGTCAGCGCATATTTTCAGTTGTTAACAATTCACTGTCTAAAACTTGGTACTTTTCACTGAATTCCGACGTTTTACGAGGTCGAATAGTAAGACACGATTCACACTTTCTAGCAAGCTCCCTCATTTTGGTTACACTTAATGTAATCGGTTGTACCGAGATTTATCACTACATAGCGTGGGCTAAACAGCAAAAATCGAAAGCGTTTAGCGAATTGTCAGAACAGAACTTCAATCCAATACAGCACAAAACCACGCAAACCTCGGTATGACTTTGCTATTCATGCAGGAACAACTTTGGCGACTTGAAAGTTGATTCAGAGGACATAAAGATGAACGTTCAAGCATTACCCATGCACAGGTTTATCGACCACCTCGGAAACCGAACCAAGGATCTGCCTAGTTGGGCAACTAAACCTGTTCTTACTGGTTTCTATCGGGATATGGTAATCACTCGTCTATACGACAATAAGGCTGTGGCCCTCCAACGAACAGGCAAGCTCGGCACCTATCCATCTCATCTTGGTGCAGAAGCCATTGGCATTGCAATTGGTCGCGCTATGCTTAAAAACGATGTCTTCGTGCCTTATTATCGAGACATGCCCGCCATGTGGGCCCGTGGCGTAGCAATGGAAAAGAACCTGCAATATTGGGGCGGAGACGAACGAGGTAGTGATTTTACCTTGCAGCGTTCAGACAATGAAAATGACCCTACAACCTCTGCATCCAACAGCTGTAAAGATCTGCCTTTTTGCGTCCCCATTGCCACTCAATGTACTCACGCCGTTGGTATCGCATCAGCGCAAAAGATCAGGGAAGATCATCATGCCACTCTCGTCACTTGTGGTGACGGTGCCACCTCTAAAGGTGATTTCTTAGAGTCTCTTAACTGCGCTGGCGTCTGGAATGTTCCCGTTGTATTTGTCGTCAACAACAACCAGTGGGCCATTTCTGTGCCTCGCTCTATCCAATGTGGCGCAGATTCTCTTGCCGACAAAGCCAAAGGGGCTGGTATCCCGGGGATCACCGTTGACGGCAATGACATCGTCGCGATGTATGATGCCTTGCTCACCAGCTTAGACCGAGCGAGAAAAGGCAAAGGGGCGACACTGATTGAAGCCATCAGCTACCGATTAAGCGATCACACAACTGCAGATGACGCCAGCCGATACCGCGGTGAAGAAGAGCTTAAACAGGCATGGCTGTATGACCCTATTTCACGCCTAAAAACCTATTTGATAAGCGAAAAATTATGGTCAGAACAACAAGAGCGAGAATGGGAAAATACGTGTAAGCGACGGATTGAACAAGCCGTCCAGCATTACCTTGACGTGCCCAATCCGCCTCCCGAAACAGCATTTGATTATCTATACGAATCTACGTCACCTGAGCTCAACGCTCAACGAGACGAATTGATAAACAAAGCAATGCGTATGCAAGGAGGCAATCATGGCTGAGATAACGCTATTGGAAGCAGTCAACCTCGCGTTACACCACGAAATGGCCCAAGACAACAACGTGGTTGTTCTGGGAGAAGATGTCGGAGACAACGGCGGCGTTTTCCGAGCAACCGTCGGGCTCAAGCAGAAGTTTGGTCTTAAACGAGTGATCGATTCCCCATTGGCAGAAGCATTAATTGGTGGAGTTGCGGTAGGCATGGCCAGCCAAGGGTTGCGGCCTGTTGCTGAATTTCAATTTCAGGGGTTTATTTTTCCCGCAATGGAACACTTGATGTGTCATGCCGCGCGCATGCGTAATCGAACAAGAGGCCGATTGACCTGCCCTGCGGTCTTTAGAGCCCCTTTTGGTGGCGGCATTCACGCTCCAGAACATCATTCAGAAAGTTTGGAAGCGCTCTTTGCACATATCCCAGGCTTTAAAGTCGTGATCCCGTCTTCACCTCAGCGCGCATATGGTTTGCTTTTGGCTTCAATCAGAAGTAACGATCCGGTGATGTTTTTTGAACCTAAGCGGATCTATCGCACCGTAAAATCAGAGGTCATAGACAATGGTTTATCCCTGCCACTCGACACCAGCTTTACGCTGCGAAAAGGCCGAGACATTACTCTCGTCACATGGGGGGCTTGCGTGATTGAATCGTTACAAGCCGCCGAAACATTATCTAACCATGGTATCGAAGTGGAGGTCATCGACCTTGCAAGCATTAAACCCATCGATACCGCAACCATTTTCAGTTCATTAGAAAAAACCGGGCGATTGCTTGTCGTGCATGAAGCGAGTAAAACCTGTGGCGTTGGTGCTGAAATTCTCGCCAGAACAGCCGAGCACGCCATGTGCCTTTTAAAAGCCCCCCCGAAACGAGTGACAGGAATGGACACCATCATGCCCTACTACCGTAATGAAGATTATTTTTTGATTAAAGAAGAAGACATCGTGCTTGCCGCTCGCGAGCTTATAGGAGGTTGGCAATGAAATCATTTATGCTCCCAGATTTGGGCGAGGGTTTAGCTGAATCTGAAATTGTTGAATGGCACATCAATGTAGGTGATGCAGTCAAAATCGACCAAATTGTTGTTACGGTAGAAACCGCCAAAGCCATAGTGGAAGTACCGTCCCCATACGATGGTAAAATTGCTAAGCGTCATGGGAATACTGGTGATGTGATCAACATTGGCAGTGTCCTACTTGAGTTTGAAGAGGTTGAATCTTCAGCCCATCAATCGATATCTAGCACTCGCACCAATCAAGATGCCGCGACCGTGGTCGGAAACGTATCCCATCACAGCCATCATGTGGATGTCGACAATTTTTGGGTTGGAACCAATAACTCTCATCAGTCAGAACAGTCTATTACTGCTATGCCCTCCGCCCGCCTGTTATCTCAACGTTTAGGTGTCGACTTAAATGAAATTACTGGTAGCGGACCTTACGGTGAAATCCTTGAATCAGATGTTTACGAACAATGCGACAAGCAATTACCGGGAACAGAGGTGTTAAAAGGTGCAAGAAGAACCATGGTCACCACCATGACTCATTCCCACCATCATGTTGCTAACGTCACCATCACTGAAGAAGCCTTGCTGGGCAAGTGGCGTTCCGAGGAGGACATTTCGATACGCCTGATACAAGCGGTTATTCACGCTTGCCAACAAGAGCCCGCATTAAACGCATGGTTCGACGCGGATACCATGACCCGTTGTGTTCATTCCACGGTGAATATCGGCATTGCGGTAGACAGCAAGCATGGATTATACGTTCCTGTTTTACGCCACGCAGATGAATTTGACTCCGAAGCCATGCGAGTCTGGTTAGATGAAACTATTGCGGGAATACGTAACCGAAAAATCGGCCGAGAGCAACTACAACATGGCACCATCACACTCACCAACTTTGGCGCAATTGCTGGTATCTACGCGACTCCTGTGGTCTCTCCTCCTCAGGTTGCCATCGTCGGGGCGGGAAGGATCATTGATAAAGTCGTGATAGAAAATGGCAACGCTGTTGCGATCAAAGCGATGCCGTTATCGATGACCTTTGATCACCGAGCCTGTACGGGTGGTGAGGCAGCTCGTTTTATTAAGGCCTTGGTTGAACACCTAGAAACCTAAATAAAATCATTGGCCGATATCCGCTCTCTTAAACTAGACTATTTTCGTTCTAATTAAACGAAAACTGGCGCGACATCAAAATAACTCTCGGTTAGCCGCATTACACTGTGCCTGCTGTCGTCGGCTTACCCGCAACATCGCTGTCAACGACACAGTTATCAACAACTAAGCAACTAAGCAACTAAGCAACTAAGCAACTAAGCAACTAAGGCTAGCGATTACATGAGCCAAACAGATATACAAGACACGATCGCAAGTTTCACTTCCATTGAGCAAGCGTTAACGCATTTTGACATTGAGTATGATAGGAAATTCGTGGAAGAATATCGCTCTCAGCTTGTGAAACGTTTTGGTGGCTGCCTTCTACTGCAAAAGCCTGATGATTGGTTTTCAGCGCGGCGAGTGCTTAGAAACGCCTACTGCAAAGTTCAAAGGGGGCGTCTTGACCCGCACACTCGTTCAGCCTGTCGCGGTTGCACCAGTTGCCTACGAAGATAAGTATCTTTATCAAATGTCTTGCTCTCCTTATCAATTATCGTGGCCACATTTATCAATCAATTCGGGCATTATATCAAATAAGTCCCCGACTAAGCCGTAGTCGGCAATGTCAAAAATAGGCGCTTCCGGATCAGAATTGATCGCCACTATCACTTTGGAGTCTTTCATTCCTGCTAGGTGCTGAATCGCCCCTGAGATACCCACAGCAATGTATAATTCCGGAGCAACAATTTTCCCTGTTTGCCCAACCTGTAAGTCATTGGAAACAAACCCGGCATCCACCGCAGCCCGTGATGCGCCAATAGCAGCTCCCAATTTATCGGCTACTTGCTCTATCAAACCAAACTGCTCTTTGCTGCCTAAGCCTCGTCCACCAGCAACCACAACTCTTGCAGCAGGCAGCTCAGGCCTTTCGCTGATGATTTTTTGCTGAGAAATACGCTCCGAGTATTCTGACGAGACGAAGTCAGTGTAGTAGGTAATTTCTGCGTTGTTTTCTTTATCAATGTTTGCCCTGTCTATGCTGCCTTCATTTTGCTCGACGGCATCAAAGGCGGAACTACGGACGGTCATAACTTTTATTGGATCCAACACTTTCACCCGTGCTAGCGCATTGCCGGCGTAAATCGGCCTTACAACCACATCTTCCGCTTCAATACAGATCACATCAGACACCTGACCCACATCAAGTAACGCTGCCACTCTTGGCAACAGATTCTTACCAAAGGTCGAAGCGGCTGCCAAAATGTGGGAATACGATGGGTAATCATCATCTTGATATACGTTTAGCACTGTTTGGGCTAAGTTTTCTGCCAATTGATCATGATACTCCTTTGAATCCACGCAGAGTATGTGGCTCACTTCATCTATTGCTTGCAGTTGCGTATTCACCGCCTCGCAGTCATGACCCATCACCAATACCGTAATATTGGCAAATGTCTGGTTGTCACCTTGGATTGATGTGGCTGCGTTGATAGTACGTAACGTATCCACCGAAAGGGTTTTATTATCGTGCTCTGCAATAACCAATGTGGATGTGGCCAATGTAGACAAATTGATATCCATGTACTTTCTCCTCATCAAGAGCCGTAATCAATTGGAAAATGTCATCATAATTGGAGAACTACATGACCTTTGCTTCGTGTTTTAGCTTACTTATTAACTCCGCAACATCCGCTACCTTCATTCCTTTTTTACGCGTGCTTGGGGGTAAGACTTCTAGGATTTGTTGATGAGAGGTGAGACTAACACCCAGTTCGGCAGCGGACGTCGTTTGCATCGATTTTCGTTTGGCTTTCATTATATTCGGAAGAGAAGCATAACGAGGCTCGTTGAGCCGAAGATCCGTACTAATGATAGCAGGCAACGTCAGCCTTAAGGTTTCAAGCCCACCATCAACCTCTCTGGTCACAACAGCATGCTGAGACTCAATGGACAACTCTGATGCAAAGGTACCTTGTGGCCTTCCGGTTAACGCCGCTAGCATTTGTGCCACTTGATTGTTATCGGTATCAATAGACTGTTTACCCAGCAATACTATTTCAGGCGCTTGTTCTGCCATGACAGAACGCAATATTTTAGCCACCTCTAGAGGCTCAAGGTCGCCCTGTTCTTCGACGTGAATTGCGCTATCCGCCCCCAGAGCGAGTGCGGTACGCAATTGTTCTTGGCAGGAAGCATCGCCAATAGACACCACTACCACTTCCGTCGCTGCGCCAGACTCTTTCAGCCTTACCGCTTCTTCAACCGCGATCTCACAAAAGGGGTTAATGGTCATTTTTACGTTATTAGTTTCAACCCCGCTACCATCTCCATTAACACGAATTTTCACGTAAGGGTCTATCACACGTTTTATCGCCACTAATACTTTCACAATGCTTTCCTTTTTCAATGAATGCCCTGCGTATAAGCCTTAGATCTGAGCTTAGTCCAGTTTACGTTTACGTCAACTGGACTATATTTAAGGGTAAGTGAAGCAAAATGAGAAGCCATCATGGACAGAGAAAGCATGGAATATGATGTCGTGATTGTGGGTGGAGGGCCCGCGGGCCTTGCTTGTGCATGTAAACTAGCCCAACAGAAAGAGCAACATGGCCTCCCAGAACTTTCTATCTGTGTGGTAGAAAAAGGCGCAGAAATCGGATCTCATATTTTATCCGGTGCTTTGTTTGAAACCACAGCGCTTGACGAGCTATTTCCTAATTGGCAAACATTAAACGCCCCACTAGAAACCAAAGTCAGCCGCGATCAATTGGTGTACCTGACGACAAAATTCAACCATATAAACGTCCCTAATTTCCTAACGCCTCAACCGATGCACAACTCAGGCGACACGTATATGATTAGCCTTGCGAATCTAACGCGCTGGCTAGGTAAACAAGCAGAGCAATTAGAAGTCGACGTATTTTCAGGTTTTGCTGCATCTGACATCCTCTTCAAACAAACTCCAACGCCGCATTCTGACGAACAAGAACATAATCCCGTTGTTGGTGTACTTACCTCCGACATGGGCTTAGACAAACAGAGTCAACCCAAACCCAATTTTGAGGCTGGAATAGAATTACGCGGAAAATACACTATTTTTGCCGAAGGCTCTCGTGGCCACCTCGGTAAGCAGCTCATTAATAAATATCAACTCGATAGGGGCAAAGCTCCCCAGCATTACGCATTAGGGATAAAAGAAATCTGGAGCACGGCCAAAACTGAGCATTCTTGCTCTGATGCAAAAAAGTCAGTAGACATCGGAAAGGTCATTCATGCCACAGGATGGCCGTTGTCTGAATCGAACAGTTCAGGCGGTGGGTTCGTTTACCACCTAGACAACAACCAAATTGCGGTAGGATTGATTGTTGATCTGAACTACACCAACCCATATGTAAGTCCATTTGAAGAATTCCAGCGCTTTAAACACCACCCTGTCATTGCTCAGAATCTAGTAGGGAAAGAACGTGTTGGCTTTGGTGCAAGAGCGATAAGCAAAGGAGGTTTGTCTTCTTTGCCCAAGCAGCAGTTTCCGGGAGGATTGCTAATTGGATGCGATGCAGGAACACTGAACCCCTTGAAGATAAAGGGCTGCCATAGTGCGATGAAGTCAGGGATGATTGCAGCGCAAGCCATTATCGAACAATTAACACAAGGACACGCCCATACCGAACCAGATTATAACACGCCCTTTGAAGCTTCATGGCTCTACAAAGAACTCACAGACTCGCAAAACTTCTGTGGCACGATTCATAAGTATGGCCCTATCTTAGGCGGCATACTGACGAGCTTTGAACACAACATCTGGCCTAAGTTATCACCTTCACCTGTACCTTGGTGTATTCATGACAATAAAGCCGACCACAGCAACCTAAAAACCACCAATTACAGCAAGAGAATTCATTACCCATCGCCTGATGGCGAATTGAGTTTTGACAAGCCCTCTTCTATTTATCTGTCTGGCACCCATCATGAAGAAAACCAACCCTGCCATTTAGTAGTAAATGGTTGCGATACACAACTTAGCGAGCAGCTAGAACAGTATGATGAGCCTAGCCAACGTTACTGCCCTGCCGGAGTCTATGAGGTAATAATGACAGAGGGGCAACCTAAGCTTCAAATCAATGCCGCCAATTGTCTTCATTGTAAAACTTGTGATATTAAAGCCCCATTACAGAACATAATCTGGCGGCCTCCGGAAGGTGGTGGTGGGCCAAATTACCAAAACATGTAACGTGCACACACCTAAGCGCTGTTTGATTGCTCATTGACCTTTTCCCAAGGTCTTTTAATGTAATCGCTATCGTATGCGGCGCTGTTATCAATTAACTTAGCTTGATACATTCGGGTGTCTGCGATTCGAGTCAGTTCGTCTTTTTCAATACTGTCTACGCCGTAATAGCTCACACCAATGCTACAACCTACTTGCAGTTGGTCACCTTGGTGTGGCACAGGCTTTTCTATGGCATCTATGATCTGATTAACTTTCTGAGGAATAATCTCGTAATTATCCAATAGATCGAAACACACAATAAACTCATCCCCTCCATAACGGCCTACAAAATCAGAACGTCTTACAATGGCTTGCAATCGCTCGCTGACCGCCATTAGGGTTGTATCCCCGGCTTCGTGCCCGTAGTTATCATTCACCTGCTTAAATTTATCTAAATCAATGAACAATACTGCGATTTTAAGATGCGTTCTATTAGCCTTAATGATGGCATTGCTTAGCGCGGCATCAAAGGCTCGCCGGTTGAGGGCATTGGTTAACGGATCGTACTCTGAGAAAAAAAGCAGCTGTGCTTGCTGATCTTTTAAGGCTTGCGTTTGCTTCTTCACTTCACGCTCTAGTTCTTGACGCGTCACGACCGATTCTTTGAGTGATGATGTCATTTTATTGAAAAACATAGACAGATTAGTGAACTCTACGTCTAACATAGCGTGGTCAACTTTACAGTCTAATTTTCCGCTAGAAAGCTGGTAGATTGCTCGGGTCAACGCCGATATTCCCAACCTAAATCGATACATAATGAGCCATGCTATGGCACTGACAAACAAAGAGGATATAACCAAGCCAATCGCGCCGTAAAGCATAGACTGGGTGATATTATTTGAGCTTTGATACACAATTTCTTGGTGCATATAAGCGAGTTCTTCGGTCATACTTTGCACCAACATATTGTAGCGCGAATGTATCAATGTAATACCGCTTTGGTTCATATCTTGTTGGTTGAGGTGACTGAGTTTCAGTAACCGTTTCTCTTGTGTGAGCAACGAACTCAAACTGCCATTCATTCTTTTTATATTTTCGAGCTTAACCCCTCTAAATTGGTACTCAGATATCTCATCGGTTAATTGCAGCTGTGCTTCCGCTACGTGTTCAAAATTACGAAAATCCCCATCGCTCTGCAGCAAAAGCCACAACTGACTTCTCAACAGATCGACGCTTAATTGCAAATGAATCAGTTGCTCTAGTTCTTGATCAGTTTTTGTTTGCTCACTAAACGTATTGTAAGACGAAACCATGATAAGAAACGTCAGTAAAAAGCTGGTGAAGAATAGAAGTACCAATTTTTTAAACAGGGAGTTTATCATCTCACTCCCCCATTTTTCTGGTATGTCTCAAATGGTTTGGAATAGAAAACGTTCCTATAGTTTGGCTCTTCCCCCTCAACTAACCCCTCGTCTAGTGCCCAGCGAGATTGAAGTTGTAGACTGTAAAGCAATGAGTTACCTAAAGATAACCTAAAGACGTATTGATTCCAGGACCACAGTAACTGCCCGGATTTAACATCCAATGAACGAGAGAGTATTTGGATCGCTTCGTCGGGGTTATGATTAATCCATTCTATCGCCTTATCCAACACTTCAATGATTCTCATGGCCTCATCGTCAGAGCTGTCGAAATATTGCTTCAATGAAATCAAATTGAAAGCCAGTTCGTAGACCCCTTTGATACCCAGATCATTAATTTGCGAATTAAACTCTATGTGGGCTTGATAGCCAAACGGTTCCCAAACGGAGATGGCATCCACTTGAGAGGTCTGCAATGCACTCACCATATCGGTTGCGTTCAGGTACACTTTTTCAAAATTCAGGTGTTTTTGATTGTTAGCACTCAATACAGAATCTAAATAAAATTCACTGGAGCTTGCTTTCACCACTCCGATTCTTTTTCCACTCAGATCGGATACTTGGTTAATATTTAGAACACTCGGAGTTAATAATTTCACGTCTCCGTCTGAACTCACAAAACTGGCAAGTATTGCTAAGTTGCTGCCTTTGAAACTCTCAAACATCACAACTGATTCTGAAGAAGTTGCGTATTTTACTTCTCCTGCAATCAACATAGCCGTACATTTTACACCACCGAAACATGGTACAAGCTCTATATTGAGTTGGCCGTCAGAAAGAAACCCCAGTTCTTTTGCAATGATCAATGGCGCAGACAAAGGGGTTTGCGATACACCAATTTTTACCGTCGTCATTTCACCCGGTTCAATCTGTTCGTTATTATTCTGTATCCACGAAAAAGCTAAGATCATTAACGAAACAATAATAACCCCTATAGTGAGCAGTGTTTTTCTTTTACTTACCATGTCCATGCCAACTTTATCGATCTTATACATCTATATTAGTATTCGAATCGTAATTCCGCTCAGTTTTTGCGGGTATTAATTAGCAATATCTTAAAAACAACAAAAGGCCATTTATCGAACTCAGCCTATGAAAGTGCGACAAATGGCCTATTTTGACCTAACTTAACGTTGGCCCCATATGAATGGGGCGACAATAATTCAGATTTAATCCATCATTGGTGGTGTTTTGTTAAGCCACTTACGCCAAGGTAACGACAATAGAATGAACACGCTTAGCGCATATAAAGTAGACCAGCCTAAGCAAATAAAAACACCGGTACAAAGTAACAAGGAACCCATTGCTAGATATCGGCCAACACCTGTCAGTAATTTGGTTGCTGCAAGCATCGCCAACAGATAAATAAGAACAAAAATACCGTTAGCTAAAGTCAGGAAAAACTCTAAATCCAACCCGGACAATTCCCCCAATATACACGATAGCAATATCACAATACCGATCACTAATGTTGCATACGCGGGTACACCCCTTGCAGAGACCTTAGCCAAGCGACTATCAGGTTTGTTTTCCCGAAATTGTGCCCAAACCATTCTCGCTAAGCTTTGTGTGTAAAGGTTCACACTAGCAAAACATGCAGAGAAACCCACTACGCTTATCAGCATTTTAAAGTTCGCGCCAAATAACTGTTCACTTAGCCAAGGGATCGATGCGCTATCGAACTCAGCGGTGCCATAAGCTCCGAATTTTAAGATAACAACCGAACAAGCCCAATAGGTGATGCCCGCAACCAAACATCCAACGATGATCGCAATGGGAAAGTCGCGTTCTGGGTCTTTAAATTCTTCGCCCATGTGAGCAAATGCTTCTATTCCGACAAAGCACCAAAACATAACTGCGAGCGCAGAAGCTATCGACCACATGGAATTCAATTCCAACACTGGCATTGTAATATCTTGTACACCGACCTCACCTTTCCACCAAAAAGCCGCAACCAGGGTAAAAATACTCAATGCAATGACGGTTTGCAGTCTTCCTGAGGATTTACTTCCCATCAAATTGACAACCACCAGCAAAAATACCGTAACGGCTTGAGCAATAAGAAGAGAATTAAAGGGAGCGGGGAGTAACTGCTGCAAAAAACCAGCGGCTAATGTCACCGCGGCAGGAACCCCAACGGGAATAACACTAACAAACAGCCACGCAACGCTCTTTTCTAACCTCGGGTTAAACGCTTTACGCACGAAATAAGCGGTACCACCAGCACTGGGAAATCGTTTTCCAAGCTGAGCAAAAGTTAGGGCGATTGGGCAAATGGCAACAAACAGAATCAGCCACGCCCATAGAGACAACGAACCTGCAATGCCAGCAGCAATCGCTGGGATCATAAACAGGCCAGTCCCCATTAACGTGGTGGACAACTGCCCGATGCCAGACATCAGTGTAATTTCTTGCTTAAGTTGCGCCATAAATTCAATCCTTGAATGGGCCGTATGTCGGGATGTCATCGCTAATGAGGTTGATCGAGCAGGTAATACTGAGATCAGGGGTAACGGGAGACGAATGAGCAATGTGGCATCGTGCCACAGTCATTGATAAGTTAACAGGTTAATATATAGGCAAAAGACAATAATCGAAAATAGCGTCACGCTAAGTCAGTGGGTTAATCAACGCATACCTGATTTTTTCCATTGCCTTTGGCGATATATAGCCGCTGATCCGCTTCTCTAATAAGATTTTCGACACTTTTTAAGTCGATGCATTTATCACCAAAACTGACACCCAAGCTCACGCTACTATTGAATTCCAGATCATTAAGATTAAAGAAATAGTTATGGAAAGCAATGCGAATTTCTTCCGCAACCTCGCCTGCTTCTTCTAGTGAAATATAAGGAATAAGGCCGATGAATTCTTCCCCGCCCCAGCGCCCCACCACACCATCGTATTGATGAACAATTCGTTTCACCATAGCGGCTAACACACGCAACACTTCGTCACCGGTAAAATGCCCATATGTATCATTAATTTTTTTGAAGTCATCGACATCAAGTAAGATACACGCGATGGTATCGTTGTACTCTAATTGGCTTTTCAGCCAATCATAAATTGCAGAACGGTTGAATAAATCGGTAAGCTGATCATAAGAGGCTCTATAGGCGAGCGTTTTCTCTAATAAGACTTTGTCCGTCACATCTTCCAGTATGACTTGCACTGCGGGTTCACCATCCCACTCAATCACATTATCGTAAATATTAAAAAAACGGCGACTGCCATCAAAACAGATATTCTCTGTCGTCACGCTTCGGCCTACGATTTTTCTTGAAATGATATCGCGGTAATGCTGCTTAACGGTTTCTTGGTTTCTTTTTGGAATAATCGATAGAATGGATGTCATCTCCATGACTTGTTCTTTCGATTTTGCCCTCATCAAACGTACCCATGCATCATTTATCATTAATGGGGTAAAGTCGCGATGTACCATGATTCCTTGGCCCGATTGCATGATCATCTTTTTAAACATTTGATCATGCTGACGAATACGCCTATTTGCTTCAACAACAACGGATAAATCAATCACGGTTACCTGAAGTGCGGGCTTGTTTTCCCACGAAATAAGGTGATCAACAGAGAACACCGTAAATTCGCGGCCATAACGATCTACATTAGTAAATGTATGCCCGTGAGGAACCATTCGCCCGGCAATAATTTCGTTATAGTTTTCAATTGCTTTGGCGTGGTATTGTGTAGGAATTAACTCTAGAAAAGAATCAACACTGTCGAGGAGTTCCTGCGAAGAATCGTACCCATAAAGATTGGCATACTTCTCATCGACACTTACGGCTTTTAGATCCTGAATGACGATAACGCCGTATGTAGAGTCGATACTAAGTTCTGGCATTTTTATTACTGCTCTTTTTGAGTTTCAGTGATGATAACATACTCATTATAGACACTTAAGTCGCGCTTCATCCAGTTTGATGTTAACGATCAGAGAAAAGATTCACGTTACAGTCTTAGGAAATTAGTCATCCAATTATGTTAGCTTGCGATCTCAACAATAGCTTCGTAACGTCATCCGCTTCGACTGGCGTTGAGAAATAGTCTCCCTGCAGAAACCCAATCCCTATTTCATTTAATTTTTGGGCTTGTTGCTTCGTTTCAACCCCCTCCGCAATGACATCAAAACGTAATGCTGAAGCCATTTGAGCGACCGCTTGAATGATACTAATACCTCTATCGTCCATATTATGAATGAAGCTTTTGTCTATCTTTACAATATCTACCCCCACATCCAACATACTGGACAAGGAAGAATAACCGGTACCAAAGTCGTCAATTGAAATTCGAGCACCTAAAGACTGTAAGGCCTTAACGCCTTTCAAAAACGTGTCTTTGTCTTTGGCAAAAACTGACTCGGTAATCTCTATAATTAGTTGGCTCGGTGGAAAACCAACGCGAAACATCACCTCTTCTACCTTTTCTATAAAATGTTTGTCCAATAACTGGGTAACAGAGACGTTGATACTTAACGTCAGTTCATTGTTAGCTTCAATGAACTGCAAACAGCGTCTACATGCGGTTTCGAGCACCCAAAGTCCAATATTGGAGATCAAGCCGTATTGCTCAGCAATTGGAATTAACTCAGTTGGTGGAACATCTTCTCCATCTAACTGCCAGCGCAAGAGCGCTTCTAGTGATGTTATCTCACCTTTGTGAGATGTCACAATCGGCTGAAAGACAAGCCGAAGTTCATCATTAGCAATCGCATCGGACAACCTATCACTCAAATAATGCTCTCTGAGCAAGTGCATTCTTAGAGATTCATCAAAGTAGTTAACTTTTCCTTTCCCGTTCCTTTTCTGCTGGTACATGGCCATATCGGCACTTTGAATTAGGCCGTCTAAATCGCGCCCATGATCGGGATAAATCGAGATCCCGATAGTTGCCCCTACGCTTGTATTATATTGAGACGAACGTTGAGGCTTACTCACTTCTGCAATTACCTGCTCAGCAAAGGCTATGGGTTGGTTAACGTTGTTCAGTTTTTTAATAACCAGAAATTCATCCCCGCCCCAACGGCACTTATTTAACGGGTTTGGGCACAGTTTGGAGATCCTTGCAGCCGTTCCTCGAATAACGGCATCACCGACTTCATGCCCCATACTGTCATTAACCTGCTTAAAGCCATCAAGATCGATGAAAAAAAGCGCGAATGAGTCATCAGGATGTTGCGCTAGTTCTTTTTCTATCGTTCGGATAAACGCTTTGCGATTAAGAAAGGAGGTCATTGAATCTAAATTAGAAAGGCGGTAAATCTCTTCTGTCCGTTCCTCCACTTTCTTTTCCATTTGTTCAAGCAACTGAACATTTTGATACTTCAACCGAATGGCATCGAAAGTAAACGTGGCAGACTTATTTGAGGAGAGAACCATCACAACGCAAAATAATAAGCCCAACATACCCAGCGTTTGATATGTTGCGATATCAGAAAAACACAAAAATGCTGAAAATGGCGCAAGCAAAACGATACTGTAAAAAATAGCCGTCGCCCTACTACCGGATAAAATATTAGCAGCGCCCCCAGCCATGGCAGAAATCAAGATCATTGTGGAAGTCAATTCGAGCGAGTCTGTAAATGGGTAGAAATACAGTATGTAGCCGCTCCACATAAACGAAGTAATCACAACGCCTGACGAGAAACGAATTCGATCCAGTTTTAGATCGTTAAAACATTCTTGATGACTCTTTTGGCGAAAGCGTGCTGTGTCTATCGCTCGCAGGGATAAGACGATCAACATCATTATCCACCATATGCTTTTCTCTGAACCCACATCGTTGCCAAAACCAAATACCAGAGCGGTACTTGCTATTGTTGAAATCGATAATCCGGCGACGGTATTGGCATACAATAAGCGTGTTGCTTCTAGGTGTTCGTTATCCGTTTCACTTAGGTTCGATTTATCATTTTCTTCTAACGCCATCAACGCGCACCCTAACTTAGAAGCCAAAATACAGGCTCTAAGCTCTGACATTATCTATTCACCCATTTCTGTCATTTCTACTTTGATGACTTTTTAATAAGGTGATTATGTAATTAACTGACTGGTTTATTAGTAAGTATAGATAGAGCTACGACGCTTTCACGCTAAAAGTGCAGTTGTTCGGTCACACTTCCTAAAATTGGAATTCTTCTCTTGATGATTCAGTCTTGATTGGATTCAATAAAGTCGATGGATTGGACAAATTACTTTTCATCCATGAACGAGAAAAAACCTCAATCATTGAGGGAACAAAACACGGCAGTGGAATTGTAATTTCGAAGCATCCTGCTCAAGAAATTCGGCCAGAAGCGGCATAAATAACAGCTTTAAAGCTTGGAATCTAGGTAAACGTTAGTTGATTGGAACAACGTGTTGTTGGGCATAGGGTAATCAAGGCACCCTTCACTTTATCGAGTAGCTACCTGACCATAAGCACATTAATTGAACTGACTGAATTTGTTTTGAATTAACTGCTTGAAGCTGGCTTTTTGTTCTTCATCTAAAACATTATATATTTGGTGTTTTAGCCGCATTTCTTTGATCAAGTAGCTTTTTTCTTTTGCTTGAAAGGCTTCAATCATTTCCAATAGTTGTTGCTCTTGAAATTCAGGTTGAACCATCAAATCGAGCTGTTTCTTTCTCGCCTCGAGCAGCTCTTTTATGTCTATAGGAGGCGGGCTCAGTTGATGTTTTACAATCATGTCACGGATATGTGCTTTTTGTTCTGTATTTAGGCCCAACGTTTCAGTTAGCTGACCAAACTCATTGGCGACCTGTAATGGGGCGTTCACATTTACCTCTGAGGCTACCCCGTGATAAGGCATCAACAAGCAAGCACTAAACATAAATGTATTAAGCAACGGTTTTAATGTCATTTTGAATTCTCAATGATGGTAATGCACGTCCAAAGGCCGCTATAGAAATTCAGATATTGTGGTTATTGTTAAGCAAACAACAAGGTCAGGATAGGCAACTGACCCTGCTATCTGGATTATCAGCGCGCTAATTAGAAGCTAAAGTACACACCGACTAATACGTTTGAAGCATCGTGAGCTTCCCAATCTGCTTTTGCCATTTGGTATTCAGCAAATGTTGTGATGTTAGTGGTAACGGCGTAGTCTGCACCAGCAACCCAGTTCGTTGTATCACCGTAGTTGTTGCTGTTGGTGTTATCGATTGAAGCAATTGCATAGGTAGTATAAAGACGTGCTTGCTGAATTTGATATGCAGCAGCTAAACCAAGCGTGTTACCTTTTGTGCTTTCCGTGGTTTTAAAGCTACCGTATTCAGTGTTACCTTCAAATTCAACGTAAGTTGCCGCTAAGTACAAACCCTTCACGTTAGCTGAAGCTGAAAGACCGTATTTCTCTTCTTTGTCACCTAGGCTGTTTTCGCCTGTAATGAATGATGCACCAACACTGAACATTTCGTGCTGGTAATCAGCAGAAAGACCATAAGCATGATCAATATCCTGTTCTTTTACTGTGTATGCATCTGCGACAAAAGTGATTGCACCAAAGTTCGCTTTACCCACGAAGCCATTACCATCAGATTCACGGCTGTTTCCGCCTGCAGAACCCATGTAGTTACCTTCATTTGTGATGTCATCTTTTTCGATTGCATCGGCAGAGTTGGCTAGGTCACCAACTTCACCCGCAGCCAAACCCCAAAGGTCTGTTTTAACACCCACATAAACATCATCAAACGATGCTTGAGCATTTGTGCCGGTGTAATCAGTGCCGCTTTCAATTTCAAAAGATGCGAAACCAGTAAGCGTATCTGAGATTTTTTGCTCTGCGTCCAGTTTAATGTAACCTTTTGCGTTTACTTCTACATCTGATGACTTTCCATCTTTGTCAATCGTTGCCATGAACGTATCAACACCACCGCTTAATGCGACGCTTGATGTTTCATTTGAGTAAATTTCACCAGCAAAAACTGACGTCGTTGTGGCTGCAATCAATACTGCTAATACTGTCTTTTTCATTTCAACTACCTTTCTAAATGTGAGGCTCAGTAAGCGGTGCGCTTAACGTGAGGCTATTCTGTCCGAAAGGTCGTTGCTGAAATACAGTAAAATTACTGCAAATAAAACGGTGTTTTCTAAATGCCGTGTTATTACTGAATTCAATGCCTTGAATCTTGGTTATTCGATCTGGTTATTTTGTAACTAATTCACCCCAGATATGGTTTGTTCGTTGACATCATCGTATAACAAGCGATACCGTGTGTAGAATGACGTAAAATGAGTAACATTCCTCCATGACTGCTGCACTGCCGCTTGATTTTGAATCACTGTTGATCAGCCAAAACCAGACGTTAACCACCTCACACCCGAAAGACTTCAACCACACATTTTTATTGCTCGCGAAACAAGCGTTGGAATGGTTTAAGGTAGATAGACTCACTCTATTTCCTAATTCTATGATATTGCTCAACGAGGGTAAGACGGTGTCTGCTTCTAGAGGAGACACACCGGCAGTCGAAATGAAACGCTTTGTTGTCGGTAATTATAAAGATTACATGAAGTTACTTAGATCTTTAAAAACGTGGCAGACGTATGATGAACAAGCTCTAAGAACCAGTCACATAGCGCCTCTTCAAGCCTTACACAAGGAAGGGGCGCACTGGCATGGAATTATTCGGCTTGAACTGTTTGGTCAGGTATGGGGGGCGATGGCGTTTTCTCGATTCAGCTCAGTAGAACCGGAACTCACCGAAAAAGAAATTCGCCGCATAAAATTACTCTGCGATATGTGGTTAGTCTATTGGCAACACTCCACCATGACTCGCAGTTTACGAGATGACGACACCACCCATTCAGACGAAAGTGAAAAGCTCTTGTTGCTCTCGAAAAAACAAAGCTCGGTTTTAGCTTTGCTGGCACAGGGATATACAGCAAAGCAGTGTGCAGAAGAACTGTTCTTAAGTCCAAGAACCATCGAATCACACAAGTACCGGATGATTGATTTGCTGAACTTAGACAATCACACTGAATTGGTGCAATTTGCTTTACGTAACGGTTTAGGGATCAAAGGACGCTAAACAAGCGACACGCAACCGTACAACTATTGTTCTGTTTAGCTAACAAGCTATGCATCAATAATGTTGTAGCACCCTTTTCCGGCTTTTTTGGCTTCGTACATGGCTTTATCAGCCATTGACATATTAGAGACGAGATCTTGGTCATGGCCATACTCATCATTGATGGATTTAAAGTTATCGAGATCAATATACACCAAAGCACTGGTCGTAAATGTCGCTTTTTGTACCGCATGATACAGGATAGAGCGAAAAGTCACCCGATTAGACAGCATGGTAAGTGAATCGAAATACGCCAGCTTGAAAATGTCTTCATCATGCATTTTGAGGATGTACTCATCAGCTTTCGATTGAAAGTAGATCAAGATATGACACATCCCACTCAATGCGAATAAGGTTAACACAACCCGGGAAGCAACCACTTCGCTGTAAAAGTCTGGCAACCAAACGTGCATGTCTTTCAAAGCAAATAACCCGGCTAAACTGAGCAAAAAAACTGAACTTAAAACTAAACCGGCTTTGAACTGATTAATGAAAATCGCAATGGGTGCCAAAAGGTAAATCCAGAAGATACCCGTGTCCATATAGCCACCGGTAAAGAGTAAGTAGTACGCCAATGTGTAAATAATTACAGTTAAGCCAATTACCCCCCATTCTCTGTTTTTCGTCATCACGTAAACGTTAAACATACTAAAAAGAGTAAAAGTAGATAAGATCAACGCCAAAGGGATCTGATTAGCCAAAAAACTTAATACGCTGAAGGTGAGAAGAAAAATCAAACCAAACACGGTAAATGAATTGACCATGAGTTTCTGACGGCGGTGTTTGTCTTTCACCACTTCTACCAATTTTTCAGCTACAAAATTATGTGCATTTATCGCCATTTATTTTTCCACTAATCAACATACCAACTTCGACAACCACTGCTAAGGTGCGCGCCTCCCTTCACCAACATGGCCTGCAACAATAATAGCGTAAACTCTGACTAACGAGCCGATGCGGAAAGAATTCACGGTCATTTTTTGACCCCGCTCAAGAGCCAAGTAAATTCAACTCTTAATATGTGACATTGCCGTGTATAGTACCTGGTATGCATTATTAATAAAGAACATTTTTATGGCACGCTTAACACAAAAAGAACGTGATCGTCGGTTCGAGTTTTATTGCGATCACATATTGCATCTGTTCCTTACTGAGGGATGGACGAGTGTCACTTATACTCGTTTAGCAAAAGATCTCAACTTAACGAAGAGCACTCTACAGGGTTACTTTCCTAGTAATAAGCACTTCGCGGTTGGGGTTAAAGGTAAAATTCTGCCCATCATTGCACAACAGTTAGATTTAAGCAGTGAAGATGCACTGATCAATAGCTGGGTCACGGGCATTAAAACCAATTTTCCTTTTCGCCATGCCATTGAGTTGATGCTAAGTGAAGCACAAAAGGAAACACCTTCTCCCGTTGCCATTCAAGGTATCGACCGATTTACGCAGACTCTTAAGCAACACTTTCCGGAAAGTCATGAAAGGCTTCTTGAGCAAATATTAGGCAAAGCGGTGTTAATTCTGTTAGATAAGCACTAATCTAAACGTTCACTCATTGCACATCACGGTGGTACGATGAAATTTCTAGCTCTTGCTTTGGCTTCTCTATTTTTTTCAGGATGTACGCAAACAACGGCAGTGAGCCCGCTGCCGTCGTTTGGTGTCATCGTGGTTGGGCAAGAGTCATTTTTTGATGGTAACCAAACCTATTCTTGGCACACTAAATCCGATCGTGCCTATGTAGGTGATGACGAACTTGGAAACAAAATCCTCACGTCTTATAAAAAAGCTATTGAGTCTGAAATGGCCCGTAAAGGCTATCGGCTTGTTGACGGGCAATCGTCAGGAATGAAAGTAGCATTTGGCATCGCAAGAGAATCAGAATTAAGCGATGAAGCTCTTTTTTCTCGCACCCAACTCGATACAGGTATAAACAGTTACGGTGTAGATAATAAGAAAGCCGACGAAAAAGGAACGATTTACATCGCATTTTTTCAAGGGCAATCCAACGCGGCTCAGTGGAGAGTCCTAGCTCAAGGGGGCTATAACCCCCACATCAATCATGACGACCTTGAAAACCATTCAGCCAAGCTTATGGCGATGTTACTTAGCCGTGTACCTCAGAGCCGTTAACTTGGACGTTTGGCTTCCAACTGTTGAATGACCGTTGGCGGTGCGATTTTGGCCAGTTCTTCTAAACACTGATCCGCTTTGGTGTTGTCGTAGCGGATATACATATCACACACGGCATAGAGCTGAACTGGATCACCGGAAATTTTATAGGCTTTTTCAAAAGAAGCTGTTGAAATATCGATATCAAACTCTTCTTGTAATACACCGTTTAAATACCAGTAGTAGCTATTATTTACTGCCATATCTGCTGCAATTTGGATCTCTTTTGCCGCTTGAGCTTTTGCTTCAAGCCTCACCAGCGCTAGCGATTTAGAATAATGTAATGCCGCATTCGACGGTACAATCATCATGGCCTGATCCAGTACGTTAATCGCCTGTTTGTCTTTGCCTTGACCTCGGTAATTATCAGCAAGATTTAGCCAGGCTTGAACGTTTCTTTGATCGTCAGACAATACTTGATGGTAAAGCTCGCTCGCCTTATCCCACAGCGTCTGCCAGCGATAAACATCTGCCAGCAAAAGCTGCGATGCTTCGTCTGGCTGAACCTCCAAATACGACTCCAATTCTGTTAATGCGTTTTGAATCTTACCTTGTTGCATCTCATCTAACGTTGAGTAATCTCGAACCAAATTAGCGGCCGCGGTGATGCGTACAATTCGGTCTTCATCAATGAGCAGCGGAGACACTAAACGCCAGCGATGCTCAAGTTGATAAGGCTTTGCTGCCACAATGGCCGCTTCACGTATTCTGGCCGACGGATCTTTTAAACCACGCGCAACTGCCACCAACGCATTTTGACTTGGCGACGTAGACAAGGCTTCCAAAGCCACGATTCGCTCACTGTCCGATTGATTAGTATCTTGAGCAATGTACGACCACTCACTCGCAGTTTTAGGCATCACCTGCTGAGTAATAATCGCTTTAGCCGTACTGCTTATTGCGGTCGCGTCAGCGTTACTTGCTTCATTGGCATAAAGCGAAGACGAAGCTAAAGCCGCAATAACTAAAGCGACAATCGCTGGGGACGCAATAACTGAGCCTGTTGTTTTTTTCATTGTTAACTCCAAAATCGGCATTAGATCGAGCTGAAAACATGCAGCACAACTGCATCAACGAACTAAAAGTAGTAATTCATTAACTGACTAAAATTTAGCCGCGAAAATAGGTCTGTTTTTTTGGGTTTTACGCATGGCTTCGTCACTGAACTTTCCGTGCTGTACAGGGTGACCTGTCGCCCTCAAAATGTACGCTAACGACTTATCAACATGAGAGAAGAATTTCTTCCATCCTGCGCATAAGTAGTTCAAGCCAGGCTCTCCGGATGACGTACGAATGAATCTATTTTTGGGGCACTCACCATGGCAAGCAAACTGGTATTCACACTGCTGACATTGCGTCGTTAACGTTCTAGATTTTGCAAAACCAAAACTTTGCTGGGTTTTGCTGTACGCCATGTCATCTATGTTGGTGACCTTAATGTTGCCGACTTTGTATTCTGGATAAACGTAATGGTCGCAAGTGTACACATCGCCATTTGGCTCCATCGCTAGCCCTTTGCCACACATTTTGTTCAAGGTACACAACGGGTTTTCACGCCCTAGCCACGTTTCTAAGCTCGCCTCAAAGTACTGAACAAAGACTTTACCGATGTCATTTTTAGCCCACTCATCAAACACCGCAATCAAGAAGTTACCCCATGCCTGATCCGATACACACCACGCTTCAACAATGGCGTCTTTGTTTCCTGGGATAAGGCGCTTGTCCCCTTGCTTTGGTTGATCATTTGGGTGCCATTTTTGTGGGGCCGTCGTACGAAAACTCTTTTGTTCAACAATAGGAATGAACTGCATCTGCGGCGACTTCACCACATCGCGTAGAAAACGATAAACCTCTAACGGATTCTGGCTAGTCAGGTTATTCACACAGGTGAGCGTCGCGAATTTCACATTGTGCTTGTGTAACAAGTCAACCGCCGCCATCACTTGTCTAAAGGTGCCCTTCCCGGCTTTGTTTGTACGATAGGTATTATGGATAAGCTCTGGGCCATCAATGCTTAGGCCAACCAAAAACTGATTTCGAGCCAAAAACTCGCACCATTTGTCGTTGAGCAAAGTGCCATTAGTTTGAAGATCGTTAGAAATAGCAATGCCATCTGGCTGGTATTTCTTTTGTAATTCAACAATCTTTTCGAAGTAATCTAAGCCGAGCATGGTTGGCTCACCACCTTGCCAAGAGAAGATGATTTCCGGCGTGTTTTGCCCTTCAATATACTGTCGAATGTAGGTTTCTAATGTTTCGTCATCCATACGAGGCGAGCAGCCTTTTTTGTATTCCAGCAGATCTTGCTTACTCAAGTAATAGCAGTAAGTACAATCAATATTACAAGCAGCACCAATGGGTTTTGCCATCACGTGAAGACGTTTAGAGGCTTTACCATTGTATTGAGGACCTTGAGTAATATGCATGACATAATCAACCTATTTCGTTTCGATAGAAGCATAATAATCGGCCTTACCCGAATAGGCTTGTTATACCCATTATAACCAATAGGAATAGCCTAAATCGGTACACTGTGTGCAGTTGAAATACACCGAGAGGCTATTTATGCACACTTCCGATTTGTCACTACCTGATATCAATAAAGTAAAAGCGTTACGGTTAACTAAACGCGCTTTTATTTCAGTAAGTTCCATTACGATCGCGCTATTCATCAATGGATGTGCAACAGCACCAACCCATCCGGTCGCGATGCAGATCGAACAAGACATGGTGCTAGTCGACGGTGGGCAGTTTGTGATGGGCTCAAATTCAGCTAATGCAACCAAAGCAGAGCAGCCTGCACGATCCGTTACCGTGGACAGTTTTTACATTTCCAAATTCGAGGTCACTCAAGACATATTTAATCAGGTTATGGGCCACTCCCTTAGTTATTTTCAAGGTGACGATATTCCTGTTAACAATCTAAGTTGGCAACAGGCCAATTACTTCATTGAGCAATTGAACGAACTCACCGGGCAACAGTACCGGCTACCAACAGAAGCTGAGTGGGAGTTTGCCGCTAAGGGCGGAAACCTCAGCCAAGGCTACACCTATAGTGGCTCAGATAATATTGACGATGTGGCATGGTATGGCGACAACGCCAACAACCGTGCCCACCCGGTCGGCCAAAAACAGCCTAACGAATTGGGGGTTTATGATATGACAGGCAACGTTGGCGAATTTGTTATCGATGCCTTTGAAGATACCTATTACCGCTTTGGGCCAACGGACAACCCTAACAACGCAAAAGACAGCGACATCAACCTTTCACACAAGTCAGTACGTGGCGGAAGCTTTGCTTACGATGCAAGTGAATCTGAAAACTACCGTCGTGACTTTGCTAGCCAATCTATCATCATGTCTGACATGGGTTTACGCCTAGTTAAAGACGCCAACTAAGGATAAGTATAATGGACGTTAAATTACCGGCTCTTACCCTTGCTCTTATGTGCAGCTTTCCCGTTGCGGCTCAACACTCACAACCGGATCTTGTTTTGCAGATAACTGTCGATGGCCTTCGCGGCGATTTACTTAACCGCTACAAACACAACTTCGGCAATGACGGCTTTCGTTATTTAATGGACCAGGGTGTCGTTTATAATAACGCCCATTACCAACATGGCAATACGGAGACCATTGTTGGACATGTTGCCTTAGCAACGGGCGCGCCACCTAGTGTGAATGGCATGGTTGGCAATGTTTGGTATGATCGCAGTGAAGAGCGCGTCGTCTATAACGTTGAAGACAAAGACTACGCAAGCCTGACATCCGGAGCAAGTGTCGACAAAAATACTGAAATCGACCCCACTCAAAAAGCGGCGCAAAACGAGGGCCGCTCACCACTGTCCATACTAACGTCAACGTTTAGTGACGAATTGACGGTGTCGAGTAATGGGCAATCCAAAGTCTTCTCTGTTTCTGTTAAAGACCGAGGGGCTATTTCTCTTGCGGGAAAAACCGGCAAAGCATTTTGGTTTTCTAAGGCAAAATCAGAGTTCATCACTACCAATTATTATTACGACAGCTACCCAAAATGGGTTGATGATTGGAATCAAGCTGACTTTGCAGCTAAGTATTCAGGCAAACGTTGGGAACTCAGTCTCCCTGAGACTCAATACACCCTGATCGAGAAACAACAAGATCATAAAGTAAAATTGGCGGGCTTTGAACGAAGCTTTCCGCACCCATACGGACCAAGCAGTTTCCCTTATTTCAGTACCATGCTGACACTCAGCCCCGCAGGTGACGAAATCACCGCCGACTTCGCATCAACCCTTTTAGAAAAGGAAGATCTAGGCAACAACAACTTCACCGACTATTTGGCGGTTAGTTTCTCGTCTAACGACTATGTTGTGCATATGTTCGGCCCAGACAGTTTAGAAACCGAGGACAATTTGCTTCGTTTAGACAAAACCATCGCGACGTTGCTTAAAAAAGTGGATAAGCAAGTCGGGTTAGAAAACACCCTGATCGTGCTTTCAGCTGATCATGGCGTGCCGGAGGCCTCACCAACCGCAAACCAACTCGGGTTTAGAAACGCACAATACTTTGATAAAAATACGTTACTTTCATCCGGTGTTGAAAACCGCTTAAAAGCAGACTTCGGATTAGACGGAGAAGCCATTCGCCTATTCGCACAACCCTACATTTATCTCAATCACGATGTGATTGCTAAACACGGCGTCAAATTGGCTGATGTTCAAGCATCTGTTGCTGACGAAGTGAGCAAAATCAAAGGTGTATATCAGGCTGTATCCAGCTCAGATATCGCACAAAACCGGGTACCTAACAGCCGCTTAATGACGTTAGTGCAGAACAACTACCACCCCGCTCGCTCAGGCGATGTTTACGTGATTTTTGATAATCGTAGTTACATTAATGATATGGATGGTCTAACGATTGCTTCCACTCACGGGTCGCCATGGCGCTATGATACCCATGTACCCATTATCTTTGCAGGTTACCAACTAGCGCCGAAGCAAGTTAGCCGTGAAGTCACGCCTTACGACATTTCGCCTACCTTATCCAACCTCCTCGGGATCACGCAACCAAGTGGTGCAACGGGGCACGTGCTGCAAGAAGTCACGGACCAATAGCAAACAGCGGCTAACTAATTGCTAGCTTACCAATAAATAAGTCGTGGCGACCTAAGTAGACCACGACTTATTACTTTTCACGCCGCCGTTGATGGTCTAAGCGCTACGAGGAGCAAACATAATGATCGCCATGCCAAGTAACGAGACAGACACTCCAAGCGTATCCCACACGGTTGGCTTAATACCATCAACTACCCATAACCACAGTATCGCGACAAAAATGTACACGCCACCGTAGGCGGCATAGACTCTGCCCGCAGCAGTAGGATGCAAAGAAAGAAGCCAAGCAAACAGCCCGAGACAAAAAACAGCGGGCACTAATAACCACGCAGATTGCCCTTCTTTGAGCCATAGGTAGGGTAAATAGCACCCCAAAATTTCCGCAATTGCCGTAATAAAAAACAGCCCAATCGTCTTCAGCTCCAACTTTTCACCCAATCAATCAGTCACGCACTTCAATATCAAGAATAATACGCGTTATCATAATGAGAACAAGTTCAACTTACAGCGGAGCCGTTAAAATTTGGCTAATCCATGCTTTAGAACGAAAAAAACGAGCCGCTTGGGCTCGTTTTTAGAATAGCGATTAACTAACGTCCTCTATGACGTCCGCCGCGAGAAGTGCGGGCTTTATAGGTCGACGCCGCTTTCGCCTGTGACGCTTCAATCGACTCAACCGTCAATACCATCGGCTCTCTTGGCTCAATGCCATTTGCGAAGGTACGCATGCGTGGAGGCATATCGTATTCCTCATCATTCGGTTTTGGCATACGCTTATAACGAGATAAGTAAAACTTCTCTACTTTTTCACGTGCCCATTCCGTCTTTTTAAGGTATTTCACAGCGCTGGCCACTGACGGGTTTGTATTGAAACAATTCATACGCATTGCCACGTCTAAAATATTCCAACCGTAATGATCAGAAAGCTCTTTGACCATTTGCTCTAATCCCAGCCCATGAAGCGGGTTATTTTGTTGCTCTTCTAATGACATGAACGCCCTACATACAGTTCACTAATTGATACCAGACACAGTATACGTTAATCCGAGGCGGCTGGATAAATAAACTTAAACTGATTTGGCTTGCTTCGCCGCCTCTTTCAATCGTTCTCTTAACCAGCGGTGTGCACTTTCGTTTGTTCGGCTTGGGTGCCAGATCATGCTCAAGTCAGAAATAGGCAAATGGAATGGCACTGGCATCATTTTCAGGTTATACAGTTGCTGGAACATCACCACGCTTGACTCAGGTAGCATTCCGATTAATTCAGAAGAGTTTATGACCGGCATCATTTCTAATACCCCTGCAGCGCGGTACACGATTTTTCTACGCTCTAGCGCTGGATAATCCTCGTTATTGAGTAGACTGGCTCTAACGTGCCAACGCGACACAACAACATGCCCCTCATTTAAAAACTCTTGCTCTGAAATTACATCACCAATTCTTGGGTGATCTTTTGCGCACACCACTTTTAAGCTTTCCGTATGAAGCACTTCTTGCTTTAGAGTGCTGCGGCCTCTAGGTGGAATATTAATGATCAGATCGTAGCGTTGCAAACGAAGATCTGTCTCGTAGTCTTCCGTAAAGAGAGGGTGAACCTCTAACGCAATATTGGGCGCGATTTTGGCAATGATCGCCATTAAATTGGGCAGTAATTCGTAACTGGCCACGGAAACACAAGCGATGGAAAATACACGATTAGACACTCGATGGTCAAAATCACGAGATGCCGATAGTGTTGACGTATAGTTTTTCAGTGACGCCGACATCGCAGGATAGATATCGCTCGCAAACGACGTTGGCTCAACCCCTGACGCGGTACGATGAAACAATGGCTCGTCGTATATATCACGCAATCTCGCCAACGCCTTGCTCACAGCAGGTTGGCTGATTTGCATGCGCACGGCAGCCTTAGACAAACTGAGTTCTTCATAAATGGCCACAAATATTGGAATCAGATTCAACTCAGTATTTTTCATAGTCGCTCATGTTTCAAAAGTAGAGGTCTGATTATAGTTTACTAACTCACTGTATTCGAGATGAATTTCATATAACTAAGCTCTATTCCGAAGCACAAGGCCTTACTGCTTAAATACCACCTTAACTCCGAGAGCTAGTCAAGATCAAAGCCAGACCTGCCATGCAGTTAATCGAACATAACAATGAAAACCTTGAGGCTCATTAATTGATACCAACAGGCTTAACCAGCAAGCCTTTACTAACATCGCTGTACTTATTTAAAAAGAAGATATAATGAACACCCCAGTTCTAAGAGGTCAATTGATGAATTCATTTTTAACAAAATTTATATTGTTATCTGTATATTCAGTCGGTGTTTTAAGTACACCACTCTATAATAAAAGCACTGATGCCCTGTTAGAATATTCAACACAAGCTATCAATTCCCCTTTACTCAATGTAAATGCTTCTGATCTCTACGAACTCGCTACCATGTATGAAAATGGAGATACTGTTGAGAACGATATAAATAAAGCTATTGAACTCTATACTCAATCGGCTCAGCAAGGTGAGGTAAATGCTCAAGCAAGGTTATCCTCGTTGTATTTTAAAGGTATACATGTTGAAGATGATTTCAATAAGGGTCTTTATTGGGCAGAAAAAGCAGCACAGCAAGAAAATGCCGAATCACAAGTCATGTTAGGCTATCTATATAGAACAGGAACTGGTGTTTCAAAAAACATAGCATTGGCATTAACTTGGACCAAACGAGCTGTGGCTAATGGCAGCACTGATGGCTTAGTGATGCTTGCATTCATGAATAGCGAAGGGATAGGTACGCCAGTCGACGACAAAACTGCATTTGACCTGTATCTAAAGGCGGCAAAGGCTGGGCATCCCATTGCTCAAGAAAACGTTGCAACCTCTTACGGCCATGGCACAGGCGTAAAGCGAAATTATGAGCAATCCGTCTATTGGCATAAAAAAGCAGCTGATGCCGGACAAGTTAACTCTATGGTGGCGTATGCGGCCTCTTCACTTTTTAGTCGTGGAATGACTAAAGATATTAATATTACTTTAGAATATTTTCACAAAGCAGCGGACAAGGATAATCCTGTTGCATTGTCGATTCTTGGTACTATGTATGGCTATGGCTGGGACGTAGAACAGGATTGTAAACTTGCTATCGAATATATTAGCAAAGCGGCCGACATGAATTATGTGCCTTCACTAAAGCTCCTTTCCGCTATATACAAAATTGTTGGGGAGTCCCCATCTCCTTAGATAAATCAATGGACCTAGAGGAAAAACTAATGGCAATGGGAAGTGATATTTCAAGCAATGATATACAAGAAATCTCTTGTGAAAAATAGTCAATAGTTTCTATTTAAATCAAGAAACTATAGCAAAAATATAATTTATATTGGATTTATCTATGAAAAGTTATAATAAGGGAATTAAAAGTGATGATAATGTTAAAGAGAATAGTTCCCCACTCATTAACATTCATCGCACTATTAGGCTAACTCTCGGAACTCTGCTCTCAATTGCCTTATTCTCATGTCCGATCATTGTGTACGCAATGGAGCATAACAAAGATATTATTAACTCTGATTTTGTTGATTTAGGCGAAGAGTATGAAATATTGTATCCACTAGCGAAAGGTGGTGATGCTGTCATGCAATACTACCTAGCAGAAGCATACTACAAGAAAGGCTATAGTGAATTAGCAATCAACTGGTATCATAAATCAGTGGAACAAGGTTATGCACCAGCTCAGTACCACCTGTCACGCAGATATCTGTATGGTAAAGGAGTAGATCAAGATAATGCCCAAGCCATGCATTGGATGCAGCAATCAGCCAAACAAGAATATTTGCCTGCACAGTCAGAATTGGGGATCCTGTATGCACAAGGTGAAGCAGTCTCTCAGAACAATCAATTAGCAATATATTGGACTAAAAAAGCGGCGGATAAAGGCTATGCTAACGCACAATTCAATCTCGCTATTATGTTCCATATTGGCACCGTCGTTCCAAAAGATAGAGTTAAAGCTTTGTATTGGTTTGAAAAATCCGCAGCGCAAGGGGATGAAGGAGCTCAGTTCCATCTGGGAAATTATTATACGAACGGTATAGCCGTCAAACAAGATAGTGAAAAAGCCCTATATTGGTTTCGTCAAGCAGCAAATTCAGGCTACGCCTTCGCTCAGTTCAACCTAGGTTTGACTTATTTTAATTTGGAAGAACATAACAACGCGCTTTTATGGCTTCTAATATCTCAGCTCAATGGGCATGACGCTTCCAACGCGATAAAGATCGTCCGCGAATATCTAACCACTGAGGCGATTAGAAATGCTGACAACATGTCCAAGAAATGCGTTGAGTCCGATTACCTAATTTGTGAGTAACTAATTTGTGAGTAACTAAGGGAATAATACAGATGGGCGGTATGTGAAAGCATTACCGCAAACCCTCTCCATCGAGGTTAAGTGCATATCAACATTGACCTAACCCCGCTTATGGGATCCGTTTACAGATCCAAACATTTAAACCCAGAAAGCTTATTCATTTCATTTTTACTTTTAATTTGAAACCACATAGTAATAAACTTCCGTTTACTCAAAACGCTCATTTGCAATGCTTCACTGTCTTGTTGCCAAACTGGGTTGCTCTCCAACTGGCGCAAGGCAAGCAAGTTGGTTTTGTCTCTTAACTGTAGATAAATCAAAGTACGAGCTGCAGGCCATTTTTTTCCATAAAGAAGCACAGACAGACTAACAATTCTTGGTAAAGGATTACGGCGATAATACCAAATACCAGCGCATAGTATGAAGGCTGACATTATTGAAAAACTACTAGCCATCAATATCAGGCTTTTATGCTCCTGTACATAAGAAGTAAAGGTATGTTTAACAACTAGCCTATGTCCAGGTAATACGAGCTCTTCAACCCTGGCTGTTTCACTATTCCACCAATGGAAGTGCACACTGGGAAAAACAAGCTCCCCACCTTTTTGAATAACGTAAGTACGACTTTCTTTACGTGTGGCAACATACTCCCCTCGCATTTGTTGATCGGTAAGTTCATGAGGTGAAGAGTAAGCCTGAGTCGCATCATTGTTTTGTAAAGCAAGCATAGATGGGAGAAAAATAGAGAGAGTGTCCCGAGCCTTTATCGTCACCGTGTGCGTTACCGAGTCACCAACCTTTAACTCGGAACGAGACAACTGCCAGCTTTCTTGAATACTTGCGTCTGTCGCACTAAACCAGCTCTGAGACGAATCTAGTAATCCACTCGGTAAAACAGCATTGAACGATAATGATGGCGTCATGAATTCCAGCGGGACTTTTTGACGATTTTCATCCGCAACAATGACAGAAACGGGTATGGATGGCAGCGTAAACATGCCCGATTGCTGAGGAAATAGCGGGATTTCCCACCGTTGTTTTGACCACGTCTGCCCTTTTTCTCGGGTGGTATAATTAGTGGCTAACTGGTTACTTTGCCTAACGATCGCGTGGGGCAAGTCGATATAACCTATATCAGTACCACCAGCAAACCAAGTTGGAGTGCTTACCTCTATGTAGAGTTTAATTTGGTCGTTGACGTAATATTTGTCTAATATAGTGGCTTTTTTCTTGTCAATTTGGGCTCGCTTTGAATCAACTAATACTGGGCTGTCAGACAGCCATACCGACACAGTGACTCGATCTTTTACTGATTTATGACTCCCTTCTAGTTGACTCATAAGTGTAGAATTAGCAGCAGAACTAGCAAAAGAAAACGGCGCAAATAACACGCTGGTAAAACAAAGAAAACCAATGATAAGAGTGCGATAGTTCCCAAGCCCAATGTCATTTTTCATCATGAGTACGCTCCTCATTACCACGATTTTGAAGTTGTATTTGAAACTTCGCCATTAAAAAGTATTTAGGATCAGCTTCAACACGCTTTAGCCATTTATCCGCTAACTCTTTGCTGCCCAATATCTCGTTGGCATTGAGCTTTTCGCGCAACAACACACTTGAAACAACGGTTTCTTCATAGCCCTCTGATGTTTGTGGGTTGTTCCCCAACTCCATCGACTCTTCCAACCCTTCAGTGGTGTTCGCTTGGCTTTCACTGGTACGTTCTATCTGTTCAATGATATGCGTAATTGCTGTTAGGTTTTGACTCGCATTAAGCCTAAGTGTAGGGTCTAAGTCCCCCTCTTCTAGTATTTCAATGAGCGCATTTTTTGCCGCTAAATATTCCCTTTGGCGAGCCAGTGCGCTTGCGGCATTATAAAGAGCTAGATCAGAATCTTTGACTTGCATAAAAGCCGTAAAAGCCAGTTGGTATTCTGCTGCGTAATAATAAGCCACACCTTTTCGGTATGGATCTTGGTAATGTACTGCCGCTTCAAGGTAGTCTTTTTGATTGAACAATCGTTGACCTTGTTGGTCTGGTGTGAACCAAAGGCCAATCCACCAACGGTGAAGGACGTCTTGTTTACTTTGCTTTGTGGGCGCTGAAACCTCTATCGGTTGCGCATTTTCTACTGTTTGCGCCATAACAGGAGTGCTAATCCCAAGGCCCGTAACAGCGATGCCCACTATTACCCATTGAACAAGCCAACCTTTTCTAAACCAGAACAATAGCAATAAGGCAATGGGAAACAACAAGTAATACCCCATATCTTGCCATGGCATATCTGATTCGCCATTGAGTTGCAGGTGTTTTTCAATCAAACGGCTGACGCGTTCTACATCTCGGTTGTCGGTCGTTACTTCAACCAAACTTCCACTTGTTTTCGAAGCAAGTGACGATAATGCATTCATATCTAACGGCGTATTGGAGACCACAGCAGGGTTACCAACCGCAAGAATCAACAACTGCGCGTTCGTTTTAGCAAAGTATGATTGATACTGGTTGCTCGCTTCCGGGGAGACACCGTCAGTCACCAATAAAATCGTATTCCCCGCCCCCTCACTTGTACTCGCAAATTGCTCATCAATGATCGGCAAAGCTGTTTCAGCTTGTTTGCCTGTTTTAGGCATGATGTCTGGAGTGATGGCGGCTAAGTAAGGAAGTAACACCTTAGTATCCGATGTTAACGGCATTGCGGTATGGGCTGTGCCTGCGAACACAATCAAACCGGTTCTACCACCATTCCGCGATTCAACAATAGATTGAATCTTGTGCTTGGCTCGCTCTAATCGGCTAGGAGCAATGTCTGTGTCTAACATGGATTCACTGGCATCCAACACAATGATCAGCTCCGCTTTGTCTTCACCAAAAGGGGACGGTATGTGTTGCCATGTTGGCCCAGCGCAGGCCACGATTGCACACACGAACCCTGCCGTTAGCAACTTAAGCGGTAATTGAGACTGCCAACCTCGATTGCCAATTAATAGTACTTTTCTTATGTGTTCTGGCAGTACGTCATGAAGTGCGCTTTGGTTGTCTTTCTTCCAACGAAGCGTAACCAAAACGATCATTGGTAACAATAGCCATAACCAATGCGGTCTAAGGAAGTGGAATTGTTCAATAAAAGTTGCCCAAGTCGTCAAGTTAAACATGATTTACCCCCTCGTCACCGTCACCGTCACCGTCACCGATTAATGGTGAGCGGTCCACCGTTTTTTCTGCTTTATTTTTCGAAAAAGATCGAACGAATTCCGACGTTGACGACACCGTAAATGCTGCCAAGTACATCAATACAATGGTAATCATTAGATAGTGATGAATTTCTTTTCTCGGTTGATACGACGTGCTCTGGTATAGCTTGGGCTCAAGTTCATCAATCTGTTGATAGGCTTTAGACAAAGCGATGTGATCGAGCGCTTCAAATGCCTGGCCACCAGACTCTGCAGCAATGCGATTGATCGTGTCCATATCTAATGCAGCTTCTCCCACGGTTGCCGGATCTCCCATCGCAACAACATGGATTCGAACATCATAAGCCCCCGCAATTTTTGCCGCATCAATAGGCTCTACGAAGCTGCCAGTGTCGTTACCATCCGTTAGTACGATGACGACTTTCTCAGCGGTGTCTTGCTGCTTTTCTTCCGCTTGCAGTTGAAATACTTTGATCGCAAGCCCTAACGCATCCCCAAGAAACGTACTTTGGCCAGCCATCGCCACTTCGGTTTGCTCAAGTAAGGTCAACCAAGCCTGATTGTCGGCGGTAAAAGGCGTTTGAATAAATGCGGCGTCACCAAATAAAATCAAACCTAATCGGTCACCTTTACGGTTTTTACCAAAATCAGACAGCACTTCCTTTGCCGCTTGTAAACGCGTTAGTTTTTCACCCGTCGGACTTTTAAAATCTTGTTCGGCCATAGAACCGGATAAGTCCAGTAACACCATGACATCACGGCCGACTAAATCTCGTGTTTGCACTTCTCCTAAAATGGTAGGTTTCGCGAGCGCGATAACCATAAGCCCCCAAGAGAGCAGCAAAATAACCCTTTGCCACCACTTAGGTCTAAGTTGGCTGTTTGGTCGTTCCGTTTTAGATCCCATTGAAGACAATAGAACATCAAAAAAAGGAACTTTAGCGGCTACCTGTCGGGTTTTGTAAGCCGGAATGAGCCGATAGACCAAAATAGGCAGCGGCAACAACCAAAACATAGCGGGATGAACATACTCTAGTTCCGATATCATCGTACTGTCACCTCACTTTGGTGGCATTTGACCCACTCAATACTTTGAATCATGATCTGTTCTAGCTCAGTGTGAGATAGCTTTTCCTCAGGGTTTACCAAGGAGTTCATCCATCGCTCCCCTAAGTTTGAATGAAACGATGTACTGCCCCCATCAAAATTTGAACGAGAACGGGTCGAAGTCTTTTTGTGGGTGCTAGGCAACATGCCATCTAATTGCTTCAAAAATTCCGAACCATGCAACTGTGCATGATTGGCATCCAAATAAAACAATACTTGTTTGAGGATCACGAAGACTCGGTAGCCTGCATCATCAGTCATGATATGCATGTTTAATAACGCTTCAATCGCTTCGCCGCGATAACGATTTTCCCAACGGTTTCTGGCAATTTTAAATCCGGAATACACAACCAAAACCAACAGGGCCGCTGCTAGAACTTTCCAACCTATGGTCTGCGGAATCCAGCTAATTTCTGGAGGGACTTCTACGTCATTCAAATCTCGTAGAATGTAAGTACTAGGTGCACGATGCTCTGTCATGTACGACCTCCCACTTTCTGCTTAAAAATGCGCAAATGGTTGCCAGACGTTCCCAATTCTATGAACGGAAGTTTTTTTGCTGTCATCAGCTTTCGTAATCGGTTCCGCTTGGTATCACCACTGTGTTCAAGCACCTGATTGATTTCAGATACCAGCGCCTTACCACTAATATTCATTTGCTGTTCGCCATTGCCAATAACCCATGGTTGAGTATGCAGACGTTCAGGTAATTTAAGCTCTAGCGGGTCAGAGACCAGCACACTGACCACATCATTTCGCTGTTGTAGGTATTTAAGGGCATCCAAATCGCGTTCGCTGGCGTCATGCCAATCGCTAATCAAAATCAGCGTACTTGACCTAAGATTCAAACGTATTAACTGTTTAATAATATTACTAAAGTTGCTAATTGAATCATTAGATGAATGGCAGTTTAAGTGCTGGGTCGCTTTCGCAATATCACTGAGCCGATGCAACAGATCATTTTGTGAACGGCAAGAGCGGCTTAGTTGTATTTGCTTTGGCGTCGCTAACACAAACCCAACTCGGTCACCCTGCTTAATGGCTTTCCAGCCACACAAGGCTGTTACTTCTGCCACCACGACCGATTTCATCACACTCTGAGAAGAGAAAAACATCCCGGAGCGCAGATCTGCTAACACGATGACATTGCGATCTTTTTCCTCGGTGTAACTGCGTACATAGGGCTTACCCACACGCATTGTCGTCTTCCAATCAATGTTGCGAACATCATCCCCTGGTTGGTAATGCTTCAGCTCTTCAAAATTTAACCCTCGGCCACGAAACAAAGAGTGCTGTCGTCCGGCCAACGAAGTGCCCGAACTAATATGCGGCAACAAACTGAATGACTGAGCTTGAGATTGGAGAGGTACCAACTGCTTATAGCTGCAACAAATACGGCTATCGATATCATCGCTCGGAGCCTGTTCGTTCGTCTGATTAGAGAAGATTTTCGTCATAGTCACCCCTACTAATTGCTGTTAACCGATTTCTACGTTATCAAGCAACTCGTTAATGATGTCACTGCGGTTCACACCATCTGCAAGAGCGTCGTACGATAATGCGAAGCGATGACCCAATACCATAGGAACAACACTGCGTACGTCGTCAGGAAGCGTGTAATCTCGCCCTTGTAACCATGCATACGCTCGAGCACATTTATCTAATGCAATGGATGCCCTTGGGCTTGCTCCGATTTCAATCCAGTTTTGCAAACGGGAATTACGGTATCGGCTTGGTGTTCGGGTCGCCATGACTAGGGCCACAATGTAGTTTTCCACCAACGGCGACACACTCACTTTCGATAACTGCTGTCTCGCGGTGAGTATTACGCTTGGATCGATCCCTTCTGAACTTGAATCATCGTCTTTAGTGGCAGCGCTCTGTTGTGCCTCTTCAGCACGAAGTAACCGGATAATGCTCAACTCGCTGTCTTGTTCTGGGTATTCCACCGTGACTTTAAGCATGAACCGATCGAGCTGTGCTTCTGGCAAGGTGTACGTGCCCTCTTGCTCGATAGGGTTTTGCGTGGCCAAAACCATGAATAAATCCGGTAGGCTATGGCTTTCACCACTTATGGTGACGGTGTTCTCTGCCATCGCTTCTAATAATGCCGCTTGGACCTTAGCTGGTGCGCGATTGATTTCATCGGCAAGCACAATATTGTTGAAGATCGGGCCTGGTTGAAAATGAAGTGAAGGTTTGCCATCAACATCTTGATAGACCTGTGTACCTGTTACGTCAGACGGCAAGAGATCGGGAGTGAATTGAACTCGACCAAAACCCGTATTCAACTCTGCGGCCAAGCTTTTAACAGAACGTGTTTTGGCCGTACCCGGCAGCCCCTCAAGCAGAACATGCCCTTTCGTCAACAGTCCCAATACCAAGGCTTCTACTACGTGACGCTGCCCTATTACCGATTTTTCTACTTGTTCAATAAGTTGGTTGACGCTTTTCTGGGTTTGATTCATTTTTCACTCCGGTCAAACAGTTAGCGTACCGATCTTACCTCAAGGGGATATAACCTTTGGTTATAGTCACTATAAAGCGACACCACACCGGGAACCGATTAGCTTAAATGGCAACAAGGTGTACAAACACTTTGACTTTCCAATCTCAATAAACAATTGGAGTCCTTATGACTACCCAAATCAATAAACTGGCAGTAGGTGTTGGCCTTTTAGCCGCATCTGGCGCCGCGACAGCAGCAGACCAACCTAACATTTTGGCTCTCTGGGGTGATGACATTGGTGTGTTCAACATCAGTGCTTACAACAACGGCATGATGGGGTATGAAACCCCAAATATCGACCGTATCGCGAATGAAGGGGCGTTATTTACTGATCATTACGGCCAACAGTCTTGTACCGCAGGACGAGCTGCTTTCCTTACTGGTCAAGAACCTTTCCGAACAGGTCTGCTAACTATCGGTATGCCAGGCTCAGATCACGGTATTCCTGATTGGGCTCCAACGATTGCTGACTTATTAAAAGAGCAGGGTTACATGACGGCTCAATTTGGTAAAAACCACATGGGCGATCAAGACAAACACCTACCAACCAACCACGGCTTTGATGAATTTTTCGGCAACCTATATCACCTTAACGCTGAAGAAGAACCAGAAACTTATTACTACCCTAAAGATGCAGAATTCCGTCAAAAATACGGTCCACGTGGCGTAATTAAGGCAACGGCAGACGGTAAAATTGAAGACACAGGTCCAATGACGCGTAAGCGTATGGAGCACGCCGATGAGGAGTTCTTGGAAGAGTCGTTAGCTTTCATGGAAAAAGCCGTTAAAGCGGACAAACCTTTCTTCATTTGGCACAACACTACTCGTATGCACGTTTGGACACGTCTACAAGAGAAATACCAAGGCGCATCAGGCATCAGCATTTACGCCGATGGCATGTTAGAGCACGATGACCACGTTGGTATCTTGCTAGACAAGCTTGATGAGCTAAAAATCGCTGACAATACCATTGTAATTTACTCAACAGATAATGGCGCTGAAACCGTGTCATGGCCTGATGGTGGTGCGACTTACTTCCACGGCGAGAAAGGCACAACATACGAAGGTGGTATGCGTGTACCACAGCTCGTTCGTTGGCCTGGTGTGATCGAACCAGGTACTAAGATCAACGACATTATGTCTCACCAAGATTGGATTCCAACCTTAATGGCTGCCGCTGGTGATGATAAAGTAGTAGAGAAATTGGCTTCTGACAAAGGCGCTCGTTACAACGGCAAAAACTGGCGTGTGCATTTAGATGGTTACAACTTCCTGCCTTATTTTGAAGGTAAAGAAGAGCAAGGTCCACGTGATAGCATGCTTTACTTCTCAGCTAACGCAGAGCTAAATGCAGTTCGTACTGGTGATTTCAAAGTTTCATTTGCTGTACTAGAAGGTAATATTGTTGATGCGGTTCGCTTCCAACCAAACTGGCCGCAAATCGTTCATTTACGTGCAGACCCATTCGAAAAAGCGCCTCATGAATCTGGTATGTACTTACGTTGGATGGCGGATAACATGTGGTTATTTGTACCCGTTGCCAATGAAGTACAAAGCTTCTTGAGCACGTTGCCAGATTACCCAACTCAAGCGAGTCAGGTTCTTAACCCTGGTAACTTCAACCAGAACACAATGATGCTTCAAGGCCGACTTCAGCAACTTGAACAAGCTAGCCAACAGATGATGAAGTAATAATTCGTATCTGAATAAGCAAAATGACCTACACTTTTATGCACAAGTCATAACACAGTGTGGGTCATTTTTTCCGTCGGTATGTCTATTACTTACTTCGATTTGTTTCATGATGTGGCGAACTCAATCACTAGTTTTGTGAACCTATGTACTAATTAACATAATTGAAAGCAATGATTTGTTTTAGAATAATTAGCTATCTCTTCTAGTTATAAGGATGCATCATTTGCGATTAGATAAGGAAAACACGCCAACCCGCTGGGGAATAATAGCTCCTGGACGCATAGCTCACCGGTTTGCACAGGCGTTTGAATCGATTACCGATGGAACATTATGTGCGGTCGCTAGCCGAAACCCACAACGTACGAACGAATTCGCAAATCAATACAATATCCCGAAGAGATATCACTCTTACCAAGATTTACTCACCGATGACAGCATTGATGCCGTTTACATAGCTAATCCGCATCGCTACCACTGCGACATCGCCTCAAAGGCAATTCAAGCAGGCAAATCCGTTCTTTGTGAAAAGCCGCTAACCGTGAATAGAGCCCAAAGCGAATATTTATTTGAACTCGCGAGCAAGCATCAAGTGTTCATAATGGAAGCTTTATGGTCGCGTTTTTTGCCCATATGGCAACAAGTTAAACGTTGGGTCGACGATGGAGAAATTGGTGAACTGCGTGGCATCCAATCAACGTTTGGGTTCAAAGCTGAACGAAATGTAGAAGATCGTCTGTTCAATCTAGAACTAGCCGGCGGTGCATTGCTTGATACTGGTGTTTACAATATTGCACTTACCGACTTTGTCATAGGCTGTTCGCCCACAAAAATTGAATCTGATGTATTGGTTGGCGATACTGGAGTTGATGAAGAATGTAGTGTCACTTTACATTACGAAAACGCGCTAGGGGCCTCTATTCAAAGCTCGTTTACTTGTGGGTTTTTACGCAACCTTGATAATACATTTGAGATAGTGGGCAGTGAGGGTAACATTGTCGTTGCTCACAACTTCTGGGAAGCTGAGCAAGCCACCTTGCAAAAAGCAAGCGACAGTCAACAAAACGTTCACATCCCCTACCGAACAAATGGTTTCGAATATCAAATCGACGAAGTACACCAATGTTTACGCAATAATCGGCTTTCCAGCCAAAACGTCAGCCCGAAAGTCACACTAAGAAATATGGCCGTTATGGATGAGATATTAAATCAAGCAGGGGTTGAATATCCGTTTCTTTGACCGCCGAATAAGCAACCTAACAACCCGCTATGTAAACTATTCCTGATACAAACTGATCATGATAAACCGCCAACCATTAACGCTGGCGGCATCATATTACGTCAATCTTGCAGCATTATGCATCATGGCTATACACGTGCACATCTCGCTGTGGAAACGGAATAGTAATGCCCTCTTCATCAAAACGTTTCTTAACGGTTTCAGTAACGTCCCAATACACATCCCAGTAATCAACCGTTTTCACCCACGGCCTCACCACAAAATCGACAGACGAAGAGTTTAACGTGTGAAGTTTGACCATATAGTCTGGGGTTTTCAACACCATCGGGTGCTGCTCCAAAATATCTGAAAGGACCGCTTTAGCTTTATCGATATCATCCGAATACCCGATACCAAACACCATATCCACTCGGCGAACCTGCTCGGCGGTAATGTTATTGATGACGTCTCCCCAAATCTTGTTGTTTGGAATAACCAAACGCTGATTATCGATGGTTTGTACCGTTGTAGAGACCAAGCTCATGTTCTTTACGGTTCCTTGGATCCCTGCGACTTTTACCATATCTCCCACATCATACGGGCGGTAAATCAAAATCATCAGACCCGATGCGAAGTTAGACAAGGTGTCTTGCAAGGCGAAACCAATGATGACACCGGCAACACCAAAACCTGTCAGTAGCGGTGCAAGCTCAATACCCACTTGAGACAATGCAATCAGTAAACCGATAAATACGACCGCTTTAGAAGCAATAGAGATGAAGAAGTCTTGCATCAACACGCTAAACTTCATCTTTGAATGCGATACGCTTTTGCCTACGGCCTTGCTGACAACACGAGAGAATAATCGCGTTACATATAAGATTCCGATGAACAATAGAAACTTAACGACCATAGATGGTGTATTAGTGAACGCCCACTCTTTAAAAGAAACCAGCCACTCATCCAGCATTCCTAGCGCAACATCAAAATCCAGCACATCGGCGTTAATATCCCCGGTAATGGACAACAAAATCTGCTTATAGTTGGTGACGTCAATCCCATAACTGCCCATCAAGTTAATGCCTGACTCTAGGCTTTTCACCATCATTCCAATACGTTCAGTATGTCTATTTAGCTCTGCAGACAACGCTGCTTTTTGTTCAGGCACCACGAACGACATGCGTTTTTTCAGCTCTTGCTTTTGGGAATCCAGAAAAAGAATCGCATTAGCTAAAAACTCGGAACGCTTAGTCAGCGCATCTGTCAGTGTTTTCTCTTGCGAGGAAACATCCAGTTGCCTGCCTTTCGCCCATATCAGCGTTTCAGCCATTTGCTGATAATAGGTATCCATTGCAAAAATACGTCTTTGCACCAACAACTCTAAGCGAAGTTTTTCATCTCCCGTTTCGGCTCGGCTTTGTTTAACCAGCTCGATGATCTTTGTTTCACTTCTATCTAAAAGTTTTTGCAACAAAGTCATTTGCTCGATAATCAATTCATCGACGGCCTTGTTTTCAGATTGAGGTTTTACAATCGGGACTATTTGGGATCTCAAAGCTTCGTTTTTACGCCTTAAGATATCCTCCAAAAACGGCTGTTCCGATTCATCCGCTATTGCTAAGGCATTAAAATCTTCCACTAAGCTCGATTGAATTTTTGCCACATTCTCGAATGTTTGCGCATAGACTGGTGCCACAAAAAACGACGCGAGCACGGCAAACACTAACAGCCACTTATTCATAAAATTCCTTTTAAATGTCTACAGTTAACAAACTAAGATTAACTCGACTACGAAAATCTGCTCTGATTTTTTGTTAATCCTCTTCAGTTTTGTGAGATCACGACAAAAGCAGCTTGCCGTACGGGCAGCACTTAAAACTAACCGACGGGCATTCGTTAATGATGACTATTGAGACCACTTGGTGCCCTCGGTTATCACACAAACAATGGTTAAAAACATTGAAACCATTTACATCCATTAAATACCCGCCAAGTTGCGTTAATGCGCATAAATCCATCTAAAAATTACGCTTATTATAGATACATCAACTTGAAAGAGACCAGATAGCAGGTAAAAGTATGATCGTTTCGAATGCGTTTAATGAAAGTCTAACCGAAAAGTCTAAACAACATTGGCTAAGTTACTGGAAGCACTTTGATAAGAAACACTACCATTTTTGTGCTGAAGTGAATTGCACAAATGAATACCATCACGGCGCGTTAGTTAAGCAGAATTCTGTAGCAGAAGAGTTTCTGTTTGTTATTCCCCTTTGCAAAGAACACAGCAACAGTTTCCATGATCAAATAGAATTGGATCAGAATATAGAGATTATTCCAGCTGAACTTAGTTTGTAGTCCTTGTAGGGATTTTGTTGGAATTTGAGCAATGAGTTATCCATATTAGTCATTGCTCTTTTTTATTCTATTGATTCAATTAACAACGATAGTGAATTACACAACTAATTGGGAAAATGAAAGCAGCTCATCATTATTGACCGACTTATTATGTGTAAACATTTCTTTCACCGTTTGCTCTGAGACAAAATCAGAATTGAACGCGGCTATATGTACCTTATCCCCCTTCTGAACAAAATTCTCATCCCCCCATTTCGTGTAGTTTGGCGCACCCGTGTACAGCACCAACTCGTCAGGATAACCCTGCGCTTTAAGTATGGGTAAAATAGCGTCGTACATGCCGTCATCTTGTTGATGGTTAATTCGGTCCGTCATCCACGCCATCAAATGACAGTAGAATACTTTTAGTTCAGTACAGTCGACGACTGGCGTTGCGAGATGCATTATGTCGTTTCGCTCTACATATGAAACCAACTTTAGGTTGTTGCCGTAATTCGCAGGACTTAGCCTTAGCACATCCCACCATGTTTGGTTAATACCTTTGGACTTCTCGCCCCATGCTTTACGTTCAGAGATTTTCTGCGAGCCTTCAAGTTCACGGATGGTGAAATCATTACCTATAGTAATTTGCGTTGCCATTAAGGCGCTAACTTTGCCATCTTTTGCGTAGCTGACTTTACAACGCAATACGAATTCAGGCTCTATGTCTACGCGCGTTCCCGCTGGTGGGTAACGAGCAACATCACCGCTTGAGAGTGTTTCGTTGTGATCACAATGAATCACAAATATGCCATTTGGCAGAGTGTCTTCCTGCACGTTTTCCGCCCCACTTAAGTGGCCTGAAAAATTACCAATAATGCCAATACACAGCATGAGCTTTCTCCTATTCTATGTTTCTCGTTATCGTTAATTAACGGTGTTACTAATACGCTATCGAACGGCGATACTTATGCTAAAGCGTTGTTGTACACGTATCTAGTTGAGCTAGCAGCCACGTCGCCGCCAGTAAATCCGCACTCCCTCCAGGGCTTAGGTTTTTCTCTACCAAGACAGCATCAAATTCCCACAGCAATGCCTCCCTATGTTGGACGGATGAAACATTTTGTTCTAACAAGTTATAAGCATAATTTTTGACAAATTTTAAGCCGGGTACTCCCCCTCGGTTGACCAAGTTACTGTCGCTATTGTTGGCCATGAGTACTAATAATGTATTAGTCATTGCTTGCTCTTCTGAATCTCCAGCACTGATCGCCTTCTGATATTCTGGCAAGGCATGATCATAAATCGTAGGGTAACCATTGGCCGCTTCACCTCTGATACCCGTTAAGCCATGCTGTTGGTAAATTTTCTCTCCTGCGGTAACCGGTCGCTTATTGGTATTCGCTAGGTCATCAAGGACTAACGTTTCACAGCAAGCCTTAATCACCGATCGTACGCGCAGCGAATCAAAGCTCAGTCCTTTCGCGTAGAGCCATCCAACAGCACCGCAAATCAGCCCAAGAGTGAATATCATGCCTTTGTGTGTGTTGACGCCAGTTGTCACATCAAACATCGCCTTTTCTGCTTGTATGCCAACTTTTCGTAAGCTGGGTAATATGGCTTTAGCTGGCAAGTGGCTCATTCGACTGCCTGTATTGACAAACTGCTTCATGAATGGGCGTAAAGCTTCACTACTGGCAATAAACGTATCAAGGCTCATGTCTTCGTGTGAGCCTGTCGACTGGCAATCAACTAAACCCGGCTTTGGAGTAAGGTGCACTTCTAGCATCATGGCGTGATAAGCAAGATTCCCTGCCAACTCACAGATATTAAGTTGGGGAGCGCCATAGTTAGACGGGGTGAACAATGCACAATCATCCATTAGTAAGTTAAAGGTTCTATTGGCTATCATGAATAATCTCGGTCATTTTATTCAACAACTCTTGCAACGAATGACTTCGATTTCTCGCACATAACTTGGCTTCTTGTTGGCATACGAAGCAGCGACGGCGAGATAAGTTGAAAGAATCTCGTGAAATAGGTCTACCATCGATATCGATTACATCAATATCGAATAGTCGCCCTAAAGGATGGCTATCTTCTATGTTTACCATTGCGTGTTTCAACTGAGTGTAGGATGTTGCTTTTACCGCAAACAGCGCTTCATAACCCGTTGCTGCAACGATTTTTTCTATAGCAACAATCGGAATATCGGCAGATAAACATTCATCGATAATGGCTTGGAAACCTACAAGAAATGCCCTGCTTGAAAGCTCATTTTTCTTGATGGCGCCCACCATGTTAATGGAAAAGCTCACCAGCGGCAGGGAGTGAACTGAGATCCACTCCCTTTGCCGAAAAGCACGCTGCTCCTTGCAATCGAGTAACTGCTGCAAACTGACTTTCGGCCCGCTGTACAAACCTACTCCTTAACTTGTTTGATGGTATCGATGAGAGATCCATCGCGGTAACGAACATAGCCAACCACTTTATCGTGATAACTAATCGGCTCTGGTTTACCGGTCAATAATTCGGCTCGTTGTTGAAGTTCTTCAATCGTCAAAATCGGTATACCCGCTACTGCGAGTTGCTGCGCGATATCAAGTCTTTCGGGGTTAACTGCGACGCCGTGGTCTGTAACTAATACATCAATTTGGCTGCCCACCGTGACCTTATTCAGGACAGACTCGACAACGGTTGGGATGCGGCCTCTAACAAGTGGAGCAACGATTATTGTTAAGTTGGCAGAAGCTGCGGTATCACTGTGCCCGCCAGATGCGCCACGGATAACACCATCGGAACCGGTAATCACGTTGACATTAAACTCGGTGTCTATTTCTAGAGCGCTTAAAATAACGACGTCTAAGCGGTCAACCACAGCTCCTTTTGACGATGGATTGGCGTATTGATTGGCTGAAATTTCAATATGGTTTGGGTTTCTCGCCAGAGAGTCTGCGGCATTCGAATCAAAAGACTGGACGTCAAGCAAAGTTTCAATCAACCCTTTCTCGTGCAGATCCACCATGGTTGAAGTAATCCCGCCCAATGCAAAGCTTGCTGTGATGTTATTACGCAGCATTTTTTCTTCTAAGAACCGTGTTACTGCCAGTGATGCCCCACCAGAACCGGTTTGCAGCGAGAACCCTTGCTTAAAGTAGCCAGAGTGTTCGATAACCTCGGCCGCTTTTCTCGCAATCAAGAGTTCTCTCGGATTGCTCGTCATGCGCGTGGCACCTCCGCCAATTTTAGACGCGTCGCCAACCTGCTCTACCTGCACAACGCTATCAACTTGATCTTGAGCCAATGATGCGGGTTGGTTTGGAAACGATACGATTTGTTCGGTTAAGACGATGACATGATGGGCGAACTGCGCATCAATTTGTGCGTAGCCCAATGAACCACAACGAGCATTGCCCGTGACCGCATTTGCGTTACCAAATTCATCTGATGTTGAAACACCAAGAAATGCGACATCAATATCTAATTCACCGGTTTTAACAAGATGAACTCGGCCACCATGTGAATGGATATGAATAGGCTCTTGTAATAAACCACGTGAAATCTCTTCTGCAAGCTGACCACGTAAACCGGAAGTGTACAGCTTCGTCACAACGCCATTTTTAATATGTTCAACCAACGGTGCGTGGTTTTCAGAAAGAGAGCTGGATGCCAACGTAAGATTTTTCAGACCCATATCAGCAATGATATCCATCACCATGTTTATGATTTTATCGCCACCACGAAATGAGTGATGAAACGAAATAGTCATGCCATCTTGCAGGCCGCTATTTCTAATGGCATCTTCTACGGTTTTAAACAACTTGCGGCTTTTCTTCCCCTCTCTATTGAGTAGGTGCGGCGTAATCTGGTGCGCACCTTCAAATGGAATCAAGTCATGAGACAGGGCATGGGCGTGATCAGTTACTTTGTTATTCATCAGACTTGTCCTACTGCTTAATACCGGATTCGGCACGTTCTAACGTCCAGCGAGCGCGCTCAATAATGGGTGCGTCTACCATTTTCCCGTTCAAAGAAACAACGCCGGAACCCTGTTCTTCTGCTTCTTCCGCCGCTTCAATGACTGCATGAGCATGGTCGACTTCTTTTTGCGACGGGGCAAAAACGTTGTGTATGATTTCGATTTGGCGAGGGTTAATGAGAGATTTACCATCAAAACCTAGTGATTTGATGTGTTCAGCTTCACGAGTGAACCCGGCTTCGTTGTTTGCATCAGAGTAGACCGTATCAAACGCCATGATGCCCGCAGCACGAGCGGCTTGTAGAATACTACAACGAGCAAACAGCAATTCTGTTCCCTCTGGTGTGCGCTCGGTTCTTAAATCCCGCACATAATCTTCCGCGCCAAGTGCAATACCAATCAGTCGCTTAGAACCGGTGGCAATTTGAACCGCGTTATTAATACCCATGGCCGATTCGATGGCTGCAAGCATTTTTGTACTGCCTAATTCTCGGCCAAACTCTATCTCAGCTTCTGCGATCACCATCTCCATATCAATCACATCTTGCACACTGTCTGTTTTCGCCAATCGAACCACGTTAACACCCGCTTTTACGACCGCTTTTACATCGGATACACCAAAATCTGAATCTAAACCGTTAACCCGTACAATCGTCTCAATATCCGCATACAAGGGATGTTGCAACGCGTTGTAGACCAACATGCGGGCCGTGTCTTTTTCACGTAAGGAAACAGAATCTTCCAAATCAAACATGATAGCGTCTGGTTGATATATAAAGGAATTGCTGAGCATTGCGGCGTTAGAGCTCGGTACGAACAACATACTTCTTCTTAGGTGACTCATTATACGGCTCCCCAAATGATGTCGGTTCCACTGATACCTGCCGATCTCATGACTGCGGCTTGAACACGAGCTCGAATGACACAATCTAATGCGCCTTTGTCATGAATAACAACAAGAGCGGATTTCACCCCCATTTCATCTAATGTACTGGACACTACATTACGGATAGCCGAAGCAAACTGCTTTTCGACGGAACTATTGATATCAATATCAAGTTGGTCATTTGAACAAGGGGAGACTTCTACAAGCAAGTCACTCGATTCGAGCGTCCCTGCATAGGATCTCTGATTGATGTGCATATTCAATCCTTAGGGTTCGTTAATTGGATGGCTATAATTTTTCAGTCGTTAAATTTCCCGACTTCTTTAGTGGATATTGTCTGCCAACCTAAGGGGGAATATGGGGATGACGCTCATGTTTCATCGTAGGGTAAACACCATTAATGGCTTTAATGGTTTTAATTGGAAAATTAGCTAGGTTAAGAGGTTAAATAGCTCTCTTGAAGAAATGGGTTATAACACAAATAAAAAAACCACCTGTCCGAGAGTTAACAGGTGGTTTTTTGTTTTTCTCTGATGCCCTAAGCATTTTTCACATAAACGCGTTCAGGCCTACCGACTCGTCCATGTTCATTTTCTACCGTCAGGAACCCGCTTGCTGAACAAAACTCTAAGTAACGTCGTGCTGTCGTTTTGCTTATTCCCACTTCGCCACCTAAGCTTTCTGCGGTAAATTTGATGCCACAATTCGCTGAAAAAACTTGCTTAATTTTGTCTAGCGTTAGTTCACCTATGCCTTTTGGCAACCGGCTGGAGACTTTGTCCCTCGCCTGCATGTTAAAAAGATCGTCCACATGGCGCTGGCTAATGTTATCAAATGCGTTAATGGCGCTGTTGTATTTCAAGTAACGGTTTAGAGTTTCCTGCAGTCGATCATAAGAAACGGGTTTTAAAAGGTAGTCGAAACAACCGCATTGTAGAGCGTCTTTTACCGTGTCCATTTCGCTAGAAGCCGTCACCAAAATTACATCGGGTTGATTACCACTTTTGTCCGCTACTATTTCACGAAGCAACTCAATACCACGACCGTCAGGTAAGTAGTTATCGAGTAATATCAACCTGGGCTTATTTACACGGATCATGGTCTTAGCCATGGCGATGGTGGACGCAATACCGATTGGGTTAAATCGCACCGTTTGCCGCAAAAACTGCGCATGCAATTCCGCGATACCAACTTCATCTTCAATTATGAGTACGTCAATAGTGTTCATTCGTTGTTACCTTGATTCGGAATAAATATAGAAAATATGGTTCCCTTAGGCTCTGCGTCGTCAACTAAGATTACGCCGCCAGAATTAGTCACGTATCTATTGATTAAATATAGCCCGATTCCATGGCCATCACTATCATCCTTGCTGGTGACGCCCCGGCTAAATATAGTCGCGGCGATATCCGCTGATATGCCACATCCGTTATCGGCCACTTCAATGACTAAATCAGCCCCTGCATCCGTGATTAGAACGGTAATGACTTTATTACTTTCGGGATTTTTTAGTGTGGCTTCAAATGCGTTATCAATAAGGTTTCCGATTATTGCTGATAACTCATTTGGTTCAATTTTTTCATTTAATGAGTACAATTGGCACGTCGGATCAAACGATAAGTCTAACCCTAACTCTTGAGATCTTGCGTATTTCCCAAGTAAAATTCCCGCTACTTGCGTGCATTTTATTCTCGAACTTACAAAATCTATAAGCTGTTGTTTATGGTTGCTTTCACTATTAATCATCGCCAGAGCAGATTCATTAGCGCCAATTTCAATCATGCCCGCAATCGTCGACAATTTATTCGCGTGCTCATGGCGCATGACTCTCAGGTTATCTGTGTATTGTTTTATTTGTGTTAATTCTGCTGTTAATGAATTGATATCATTTTTATGTCGAAAGCTCACGACCCAGCCAACTAATATGTTATTGTCAAAAATCGCGACTCTATTAGCAATTAATGTTTGTCCATTAATTGAAACTATCTCATCTTTTATATTTTTATCAAACGGTGTTTGAAAGAAAAATTGAGAGTTGGTGACAAATTCTAATATACTACGAGACTTCAGATACGCTACATCTTTGTCTGTGCCTAACAACTCTAAAGCGGTTTTGTTTAGAGTGAGTATATGCCCACCTTTATCCAGAGCAATGACACCTTCGTAAACGGATTGAAGAATGGATTTTTGAAGATGTAGCGCGAGCGCAATTTCCTTTGGCTCCATACCATTCATCTTATTTTTGATGTGACTTGAAAAGGCCCACGCACCTAAAATTGTCAGAAAGATAATAATCAGAACTTCATAAATCAGAGGTTCAAAATAAAAAGAAAGCCACTGATCAAATCGATTCAGCAGGTAGCCCACCGATACAACACCAATAATTTCACCATCAAAATCAATAATTGCAGCTTTGCCTCTTACTCCATAGCCTAAACTGCCTTCTTTTATTGAAATATAAGATTCACCTCTTTCCAAAACTCCTTTATTGTCACCACCTTGCATTGGTTTTCCGATGCGCGTTTTTACTGGATGGGACAGACGAATTCCCGACTCATCACCAACCACAATAAAACTAGCATCAGAGATCTTGTGCAGTCGAGTAGTCACTCGTTCAATGGCTGCAACGTTTTTTATTCTTACTTCTTGAATTAATTCTGGGTCACTTGCTATCTCTTTCGCTTGAATTAATGCTCTAGTTCCAACTTGATGTTCAAGCGAGTTAAGTAAAGTACGATGAAAATTACCACCAGCAATGGCTAATTGGACTAACATTAACGCAAAGATAAGGATAAAAACTTGCTCTCTAAAAGAAAGCTTATTTTTCAACCATTCCATTAATTGCATAGGGGTAGCCTTCATATACCCATTCATCCTTTATTAATTAATATATCGCACAATAATATTGTGCCTGTTTAAACATAAAAAGGAAGATCTTAAGATCTTCCTTTATATAACTTTGCTAGCCTCCGATCACATATTTGATCATTACTCCCGCAGCCACTGCTGAGCCAATAACACCGGCCACGTTCGGTCCCATTGCGTGCATCAACAAAAAGTTTTGAGGATTCGCTTCCAAGCCTATTTTATTGGTCACTCGCGCCGCCATCGGAACTGCAGATACCCCCGCTGAACCAAGCAGTGGATTGACCTTATCCTTACAGACCTTGTTCATTGCTTTGGCCATTAACAAGCCAGCAGCGGTTCCGACGCAAAATGCCACGATACCTAATGCCAAAATGCCTAGTGTTTGCGGTTGTAAGAATTTATCCGCCATCAATTTTGAACCAACCGAAAGGCCCAAGAATATGGTCACTATGTTAATCAGCGCATTTTGAGCAGTATCAGAAAGTCGCTCTACTACGCCGCACTCTCGCATTAAGTTACCAAAACAGAACATACCAAGTAATGGGGTTGCTGATGGCAGGAGCATCGCGATCAAAATAAGCAACATCAACGGGAAGCAAACTTTTTCAATCTTGCCGACCGTGCGCAGTTGCGTCATGATGATTTTTCGCTCAGCTTCTGTTGTTAACGCTCGCATAATTGGCGGTTGGATCATTGGAACCAATGCCATGTATGAGTACGCGGCAACGGCAATTGCACCCAATAGTTCAGGTGCCAACATGCTCGAAACGTATATCGCCGTCGGGCCATCAGCTCCACCAATAATGCCAATCGCAGCGGCTTGTGCAACGCTGAAGTCCATGATACCGAGTTGACTTAAGCCAAGCGCGCCAAGTACAGTCGCGAAAATGCCAAACTGAGCAGCGGCACCCAGTAACAAGGTTTTAGGGTTGGCAAGTAACGGACCAAAATCTGTCATTGCTCCAACGCCCATAAAGATGACCAATGGCCCTACACCAGAAGCAATCGCGACACTATAAAAAGTGTACAACATGCCATCGCTGTAATTGTATTGCTCTGCCAATAGTTTCAACGCAACTTTGTCTTGTGGTGATGCCATCTCGTAAGCGTGTTTAATCACATCGGGCGTCGTATCTGTAAGGTTTAGCACCGCAGAAAATGCCCCCATTACTTCGGTTTTCCCAGCATAAATGGCGGCTTCTACCCCACTAACGGCAAGGTTGGCATCAGGTAAATTTGCTAAGATCCCTCCTAGGCCAATTGGTACCAGTAGCAAAGGTTCGAAGTTTTTTACTATGGCGAGATAAAGCAATCCCAAACCTACAAGGATCATGATCGCTTGACCGAATTGTAAGTGGAGGAAACCGAAATCTCGGACCAGGGCTAAAATATTGTCCATTTTGTTCCCTTACGCCAGAGCGACCAATGCATCGCCAACTTGCACCGAATCACCTTCGGATACACTTAAGCTCTCGATCACGCCCTCTCTTGCAGCGCGGATCTCTGTTTCCATTTTCATCGCTTCCAAAATGAGAATAACTTCACCTTCTTTGACCAGCTGACCAATCTTTGCGTGAATTTTCCAAATATTGCCCGCTAGAGGCGCAGCGACTGTTTCGGCATCACCAGAAGGAGAAACCGGAGCGGCTGAAACAGGCGCTGCTAATAGTGTGGTGGTAGAACTCGCTAACACTTCAGGATCAGCACCTTCGTTAATTTTTACTACGTAACTTTGGTTATTAACATTGACCGTGTAGACACCCTCGTCTTCTTTTGTAGATGAGGCCGTTTGGGTTATTTCCGCTCGCTGTGGTATTTCTGGCATGGGTTCAAATGCGTCGGGGTTATTACGGTTTTCAAGGAACTTCCAACCGACCTTATCGAATAGAGCGATGGTTAATACATCATCAATAGGGCTTTGGGCTAACTCAATTCCTTTGTCTTTCGCCTGTTCAATCACCGATTGAGTCAAGGATTCGACTTCAGGCTCAATCAAGTCAGCCGGACGACAAGTGATGGCATCAGCGCCATCAAGCACACGTAATTGCAACTCGCTGTTCATAGGCGCAGGGGTTTGGCCATATTCACCTTTTAATACACCTGCAGTTTCTTTAGTAATGGTTTTGTATCTCTCGCCCATCATTACGTTAATGACTGCTTGGGTACCAACTATTTGCGACGTTGGCGTGACTAAAGGTATAAAACCTAAATCCTCACGCACTCTTGGGATTTCCTCTAACACTAAGTCCATTTTGTCCAAGGCGTTTTGCTGCTTTAGTTGCCCCTCCATATTGGTCAACATACCACCTGGCACTTGAGCAACAAGGATGCGTGAGTCTGAACCTTTTAATTGTCCTTCAAAGCTGTGGTACTTTTTGCGTACTTCACGAAAGTAAGCGGCGATGCTTTCTAGTTTCTCAACGTTCAAGCCGGTATCACGCTGGGTTCCTTTAAGAGCCGCAACTATCGATTCTGTACAAGGATGCCCGTACGTTCCGCTCATTGATGAAATGGCTGTATCGACTCGGTCTACACCCGCCTCAATGGCTTTTAGCAATGTCATATCTGCTAGTCCAGCGGTCGAATGACAATGCAAATGAAGTTCTACATCCAATTGCTTCTTAAGAGTCGACACTAACTCGTAAGACTCATACGGTGTCATAACGCCAGCCATGTCTTTAATAGCAATGGAGTCGACCCCGGTTTCTACCAACTGTTCAGCGACATTAATCCAAGACTGCATGGTATGCACAGGGCTTGTTGTATAACAAATTGTACCTTGTGCATGTCCGCCTTGTTTTTTTACGGCTTTGATTGCTTGTTGCATGTTACGCACATCATTAAGCGCATCAAAAACACGGAAAACGTCCATGCCATTTGCAACAGCGCGTTCCACAAATTTGTCGACCACGTCATCAGCATAATGTCGGTAGCCCAATATATTTTGACCACGGAACAACATTTGTTGCTTAGTCTTTGGCATTGCTTTTTTAAGTTCACGTAAACGATGCCACGGATCTTCACCCAAAAAGCGAATACATGAATCAAACGTAGCACCACCCCAAGTTTCAAGTGACCAGTAACCGATATTGTCTAATTCTGATGCGATTGGCAGCATGTCTTCTAAACGTAGACGTGTTGCGAATAGTGATTGATGTGCGTCGCGTAAGACGACATCTGTAATACCAAGTGGCTTAACAATGTTGGACATGATGATCCCCTGTAATCCTAACTGAATTTTTTCTTGTGATGATGCAATGCAGCTGAAATTGCTGCGACTAAGTTGTCATCTGAAGGTGCATTTTTTGCAGTGGGTGCAGCGGCTTTAACCGGAGGTGGTTCAAACCGCGAAGCGAGGTCGGTTAAAAGACGAATTGCGCCAACCAGCAAACATAGAAAACAGAAAACAAATCCCATACCTAGAGCCATGAGAGTAATGCCTTCAAATATAATTGGATCTTGATTCATATTATTTTGAAACCATCTTAATGAAAGTCTCTGTAGTCTACGTAGTGGGCTCACATTTCTTCGTGAAGCTCATCATTCAATTTCGTTCATTAAACTACTTAAATGGCGTTAATAACTTTTATTATTTATCTAAGGCCATTTCAAAAATTTGCTGTAAGGTTGATCACAAAATATGCTCTATAAATTAGATTTATCTTTCTTTTAAATAAATTCATTTAGGTCATTTAAAACACTATTACCACGTAGAACTGTTCAGCAGCGCAGAATTAGGAGATGTCATATTCGTTACACTTTAATAACAAATATCTAAGCAAGAAAATAAGGGATGAACCATGCCAACCACGACCCTCCATGACGTTTTCATGGGTAAGCATCAACGAGTTGAACGACAAAGCGAACTTGTGTTTCTTCACAAACTTCCCGTTCTCACCCTTACGCTGCACCTACCAATAGAATTAGCCAAAAAGTCTTACACTAAAGTCATTTTCCAAAGCGCAATTAATGCAATACAAGGCCAATTGGCTGAACTCAGTTGGGATATAAAAACGCGGCAAATTATGCACTTAAATATGGGTTCAGAGGCCTTGTTTGTTGTCGATACCCCATCAGCCAACCAATTGAAAAAAAATATGCTCAAGATAGAACGAAACCACCCACTTGGTGCGATTTTCAATATTGATGTGTGTGATGGTCGTGGTAAAACCATATCTCGTAAATCTAGCCAGTTACCCGCACGCCAGTGCATCATTTGCGACCAAACCGCACAGAGGTGCAACATCGACAACCGTCATTCAGCCGATGAGATCGAAGGCGCAATTCTCGCATTGTGTGATCGCCAAGCTAATGCTAATGCTAATTAGTTAAAGCCACTTCCATTAAATACGCCAAGCAAATTTGCTTGGCGTATTTAATTTCAATCAAGCCGCGCTGGCTTTTTCTTTTATGCTCATAGCTTTACGTTTCGCCTGGTATAGTGACGTTTCAAGGCTAAACAAATTCTTTAGATAGTCATAGGTTGTATTAGGCACCAACTGCTGTATCGAACTCCATTCATTATCAAACAATAAATTACGGACTAACGAGGCGGATACTGGTTGGCCGATACATTCGCTGCGTGGTATTTCAATTAAGCTAACTGGAGCGCTTTCTAATGTCGGTGTCGCTAGCCATTGCTGCATTTGTTGGTTATAAAATCGAGTCACAGTACAAATGGGTTCTGTACCAACATAACGATGTGTAATGCCTAATGCTGGCGCAATATAAGAACGGAATAATTGCAAATCAACGGCGGTATGACAATAGTTGATGACCCCCTCGTCTTTTAGGAAGTAACTGGGAAATGTCGCTCGCGAAATGATGTAATCGGAACCTTCATGAATGATGACATTATCAAGATCCGCGACACCAGCTCTTATCATGGCTAAACGATCTTGATAAGAGAAAAAAGATCGGTCTTCTTTCACGACAAATAAGTGCACCCAATCACACTGCTTAGAAGCGTGTTCAACAAGATGACGATGCCCATTCGTAAATGGGTTAGCATTCATGACGATGCTACCAATTTGTTCTCCAGAGCGCTTAAGTAGCGCTAATTGGTTACAATAGCGCAATAATCGAGATTTGCTGTTTTCCATCAAGATAACTCGGTTTTTTACCGAGGTAAGCAAGTGAAAACCGGCATTGTGGAACATCTGATAGTTATCTGGTTTGGTATAGATAAAAAGGTTGTATCGGCCCATGTCGTAAGCGTGAGTCACTAACTCAGTTAGTAAAGTAGTCGACAATCCAAACCCTTGGTGTGCTTCATCAACGGCGATTGACTTAAGTGTGCTACCAGCTAAACCACCACAACCAACAACCTTACTTTGGGCGTAGGCTATGACGAACAGCTCTACGTCGGCGTCTACTCCTAACCCCATCAAGCCAAGGAAATTTTTTACTTTTTCCATCTTCCTCGTGTTGCTCTTTTTAATTCTTTCAAAGTTATATGACATGTGCACAGAGTAGTCTCATTGCAGTGGTAGAGTGACAATAAAATTATCCAATTTATGCGGTTTATAGTAATTGACATCGGTCATATACAACATCAAGTATTAAATATTTAAATGGCGTTAATGAATTTATTTATCTATTTTTGTTTTGCCATTATTTAAAATACAAAAAAGTGGCTCCAGGTTATTCCCCAGAGCCACTTCAGTTATCATTACACTTACCTACCTACATCATTTCAATAACCATTAAGCAGGTTGTGCTTCCTTCTTATTTTTTTTCAGCATACCTAAAATCGGTAAACCAATTGACAACACAGTAATGGCAATCAGTACTTGAGAAACCGTAGAGCCCGCAAAGATAGAGAAATCTTGGTCCGAAATACGGAATGCTTGACGGAACGACTGCTCCATTGTTCCACCTACGATGACGGCAAGAATCATTGGCGCTGTTGGAATATTCGCACGCTTCATCACAACACCCGCCACACCCAAGATAATCAAGATGTAGAACTCAATCGTTGAGTTACTGATTGCGTAACAACCGATGAATGCCAAACCAAGTACGATTGGGTACAGTACTTTAGGTGGAATAGCCAGTACTCGTACCAACACACCCGCTAGTGGAATATTCACAACCGCTAGAATAATGTTAGCAACAAACATACTTGCAATCAGACCCCACGCGATATCGGCGTGTTGTACGAACAATAACGGCCCTGGTTGAATGCCTAGCATTAGCAGCGCTCCCATCATTACCGCAGTCGTACCAGACCCAGGAACACCTAACGCTAACATCGGAATCATCGCACCGATCGATGCTGCATTATTCGCAGATTCTGGAGCAGCAAGACCTTCGATGGCACCATGACCAAACTCTTCGCTGTTCTTAGACAATTGCTTCTCATTGTTGTAACACATTAGAGAGGCCATTGTACCGCCAGCCCCTGGTAGAGAGCCGATAATAAAACCTACAGGTGCACTACGTAAGATGGCCCATTTAGAACGCTTCCAATCATCGCCTTCAATCCAAATACGCTTGAATTTAGTCTGCGCTTTTTTGGTGCCTTTACTTAGTGAACTGAAGCTCTTAAATACTTCACCCATTGCGTAAATACCAATGATAACAACGAGGAAATCAATACCTGTTTGTAGATGCAAATTACCAAATGTAAAACGCTCCGTACCACTTTGAGCATCAATACCAACAGTAGCAATAGCAAGGCCAATAACCATAGACAAGAAGCCTTTAAGCATATTCCCTTTTGACATAGATGCTGTCATAGACAATGCAGCAACCATTAATAAGAAATATTCAGCAGGTCCAAATTTTAATGCAAAGCCAGCAACAGGTTCAGCCAATAGCGTCATCAGAACCGCCGCAATCGTACCACCAATCAACGAAGCGATTGCAGAGATAGCCAGTGCTGATTCAGCACGGCCTTTCATTGCCATTGGGTAGCCATCAAACGTCGCAGCAAGTGCTGCGCCATCTCCTGGAGTGTTAATCAAAATAGAACTACGAGAACCTCCAAACATGGCACCAATGTACACTCCTGTCATGGTGATCAAAGCTGCCGTTGGGCCCATGGCAAACGTCATTGGTAATAAAACGGCGACGCCTGTAGCAGGGCCAAGTCCTGGAAGCATACCTACAATAGTACCTAGTACGCCCCCAACAGTCACAAGTAGCAAATGGTAGGGTTGCAACGCAACACCGAAACCATTCATTAAGTTAGCTAAAATCTCAGTCATAATAATTCGCCCTATTCCATAAATGGCAGTGGTGGAAGACTAATTGCGAGTAAGGTATTGAAGATAAAGAACACACTTACTGAGAATGCGAGAGCAACGGCAGCACTTCTTACCCAAGCTTCTTTGCCACTCGTGATGGTTAGCATGGCAAACATGAACAAGAATGTGCTGATCACATAGCCAAAGGTATCAAATATCATCGCGTAACCAGTGGCGATGATGCAGGTGTATAAAATTCTCTTGCGATCGAATTTCTTAACTTCGTCTTCATTGATTAAGTTATTGAATGCAAGAATGGATGCTTTCATATTGCTTTTTGCTAGCAAAATGGTTCCAACCAGTATTGCAAGTGCTGCAACACCCATTGGGAAATATACTGGGTCTAACGGGTTACCAAAGGCTGCTCGAGGCATGGTATATGCCATACCGCCATATATCAGGCCAAATACAACACTAAATAAACCTGTAAACGCATCCCAGTTTGGACGAACGTTGTTGTTTTCCATAGGTTATCCTTACGCTAGGAATGATTAAGGAACATTAGAAGATGACAATTTAAGAGGGGATCATTCCCCCCTTACTTTAACGAGGTGTTACTTCAATTATTTTCTAGAGAAAATCTCAGCAAGAATGCCTTTGTATTCCTCATTTGTTTGAGCTAGGAATTTAGTAAATTCCTCACCATTTTGGTAAGCCGCGTCCCAACCGTTACGTTTACGCGCTTCTGCCCACTCTGGGGTTTCCACCATTTGCTCTAATGTTGTTGTCCAGTATTTAACGGCGTAATCTGGCATGTCTTTCGGGCCAAACAGACCGCGCCAGTTTTCAAACGTTGCATCAATACCCTGCTCTTTTACTGTTGGGATATCTGCCACTGCACCTTCACCAACGCGCTTATCAGCGGTTTGTGCTAGGGCTTTTAAGTTACCGCTTTTAACGAGTTGAGTAACATCGCCAAGACCGGTTGAAATGAGGTCAACGTGTCCACCCAGTACTTGAGCCACTGCACCGCCGTCTTGAAACGAGATGTAGTCGATTTTGTTAAGGTTCGGAACGCCTGCAGCCTTTGCAATCAGCAGAAACTGAATGTGGTCCATACTGCCAGCAGCCGATGTACCGCCTACTTTCACACTCTTAGGATCTTTCTTAAGTGCATCCATCACTTCATTAATCGACGAATATTTCGAGTCTTTCGACACGACAAAAACACCGTAATCAGTAATCAAACGAGCCAGAGGCGTCGTGTCTTGGTAGCTGTATTTACTCGCACCAGTCAACTTAGTCAAAAGGATTGGTGGTGAATAGACAGAAATAAGTTTGTCGCTGGTTTTTTGCGTTTGCATGTAGGCAAGGTTTACCGCACCACCGCCACCAGGACGGTTCGTGATCGGCATGTTCGCTTCAACAAGGCCAGTATCTTTGAGGGTTTTAGCAACAGTACGGATCGTTAGATCCCAACCGCCACCAGCGCCAGAAGGGGCAACAAAAGAGAGAGTTTTCGGCGGGTAATCTTTCGCGAAAGCATTACTCATTGGTAGAGCCGCAACAGATGCGATGGCTGCGCCTATCATTACGTTTTTAAGTTTCATGTTCATTGATATACCTATTATTGTTATTTCCTTGATTCAACTTTTGGCTGACTAGAAATATAAACTCAGCGTCAAATTGATGGTGTTATTATTCAATGAACTTGAAATTGGTAATGTGATTAAATACCCCATAAATTAGTTCTTTAATGAGAGTTATGACGTTAATGAATTTTAGTAAACACACAGGTATTAAACGAGACCAGCAAAAATGATATTAATATATTATAAACAAAAGGTTACTGCGCAGCTCTCACATAAAAACAAAACAATCCATGCTGTGACTTTCATCATTTTCTCGCTTAATGTTTTTACATCACTCACAATTAAACACATTAAAACCCCTACTTAAGTGTTATTCACGTCGCAATTATATACAACAAAAAGCCATTACATTGTTACTCCCAAATTAAATTCAGCACTGTTTTTCTTATAAAATAAAAGGCCCTGCTTTAAAAGCAGGGCCTTTTAATATGTTGGGCTAAGTTTGGATTTTTATAACGTAAATTTACCCACCAAGCCATCAAGCTTATGGGACAGATCTTTTAAGTAATCGCTGCTGCTTGTCAGTTCTTGCGCTACATCAGCGGTTTGCCCCGTCAATTGGTTAATGCTCTCAACATTTCGATTAATTTCTTGCACAACCGTTGCCTGTTCTTCGGTTGCTGTCGCCACATGAATATTTTGGTCACTGATTGTCACAATATGGCTTATGATTTCATTCAACACACTGTTGGTGGTTTCAGATTGCTCAACCACCAACTGGCTTTGTTGCCTACCTTTGGATATCGCATCAACGGCTCGATTCGACTCTTCTTGTAACCGATTGATGACTCTCTGAATCTCTTCGGTTGATTCCGCAGAACGCCCTGCAAGGCTTCTAACTTCATCCGCAACAACAGCGAATCCTCTGCCTTGTTCTCCCGCCCTTGCAGCCTCTATCGCGGCATTAAGTGCCAGTAAATTGGTTTGTTCAGATATACTGCGTATGGTTTCTAGGAAAGACCCGATCTCGTCCACTCGTTCCGCAAGCGACTGGACCACTTGGTTGGCTTCACCCAAATCGTTAGTCAGGTGGCTAATTTGGGCACTTCCTTGGCTGACTTGAGCGTTCCCGTCATTAGCTTTATCAGACGCTTGTTTAGCCCCTTCAGCTGCAAGCGCTGCATTGTTGGCAATTTCCCCAACCGTCGCTCCTAATTCATGTATCGCGGTTGCGACCTGAACAGTTCTATCTCTTTGCATGGTGCAATTGTCTTGAGTTAACGTCGCTTTCTCAGTGACATTATTAGCCGCGTCTGCTAACTGGTGGGAGTTAGCTGCAACTTGCTCGATAGCGTAATGAACGTTTTCCAATAAACGATTCATGCTGTCACTGATGTCCGTCAGTTCATCTTTACCGCTTAGATTGATTTTCGTATTCAGCGCCATATTGTCAGCAGCATGGGCTATTGTGTTTCTTAAATAGCTCACCCGTTTCTTCAGGCTTATAACAATAATGGCTGACAAAATCACAGAGAGAATCAAACCAAATGCGATGAATCCCTTAAGGAAATTTTGCCCTTCTTCATGGCTTTCGATGCTGATGTCATGCTGATTTTTTGCTTGTTCAAGCAACGCATCTAGAATCGCATTCGCTTCTTTACGTAATACTCCATATGTCTTCGCGTATTTATCACGATAAATGGCTTGAGCTGCTGGCAGTTCTTCCGCCTCAAAAGCGTTAAGCATTGGTTCTAGCTCATCGCTCACCATTCGCTCAAACCCTGCTAATAACTTCGCCACTTGCTTTTGTTGTTCTGGGTTTACCTGCGTTCGTAAGGCGTGCTCTATCGATTCACGCATTTCAGGTATGTCTTCTAATCGTGTTTCTTTGACTCGGGTCAATACGCCCTTTTTATCTCGTAGCGCAGTTTCTTGCAGTAGCATCATGTCTATGCCAACACGCATGCGAGGGATACGAGATGCCACTTCAGCCATTGAACGCATTGGTGCAGATGTATTGAGGTAAAGCTGCTGAGATTGAATCTGCAAAGTAGACATACTATTAAAACTGGCGAGCCCAACCGCAACTAAAACCAAACACGGTAAGAAAACAGCAAAGATCAAACGACTTTGCAGTGTGAAACGGTTCAAAAACATACCTGTACCTATAGAACGTAAGAGTTAACCGCAAACTATATACAGCTGGTTAAACAATTCTCACTTGCGTATTAGGTTTAAGCACAACTTTAAAAACGTAAATGGTTTTAATGACTTTAATTGCCTTGAAAAATACGACTTCGTTGACTTCACACGAATTTTTCAACTTGAAAACAAATTTACCAAGATACCGTTCCATTTAGGCAAAAGAGCCAAAGTAGTGAAATATGGTAGTGCTCTTAGAGACTCTTCACACCTCAGCGTAAAGAGCATCATAATCTCAGAGCTTTAGTTTGCTTGTCCGTTAATCACCATTAGCGTGTTGGTGTACCTAGTTTGCCAGTAACTGGCTTTTTCCGGGTTTACAGTTTGATATTTATCCAAAGAGTAAAATTCAACAAGCATTTGTTGCGCTTCTACTGAATCGTATTCTGCAGCATTCGTGAGCCAGAATTCAGCTTTTACGGTGTCCATGTGATTATCACTGAGGTGCCATTGTGCCAGGCTTAGCTGAGATAACGGGTCACCACGTGAAGCCGCCATTTTAATCCATTCCATATCAGCCCCCTCTTCTAATAAGTACATTTCTTGATTTCGCGCCAAATGAATAATAGCGGGCATATATCCGTTCACAGCTGCACGCTCTAACCAATAAGTAGCTAATATGGCATCTTGTTCCACACTAACGCCATAAATATACAAAAGGGCCAAATTGTACTGACCTTGTGGGTGGTTTTGATTCGCCGCTAAACGATACCAGAAAGCCGCTTGATCGACGTCCTCTTCAAGTTGTTCACCTTGTTCATACATTAAGCCTAACTTCACTTGGGCATGGGCGAGCCCCTCTTGTGCGGCATTCATGGTCGCTGACAGTGCACTATCATCTGCCGTCGACAATTCTGCGGCTGGAAGTGCAGCGTTGGCCGTAGCACTTTGGACATAGTCTGAACTTTGAATGTTTGCATAGCCGAGCGCGCTAGCGCCTACAGTAAGGCACAAGATAGTTGTTCTGAAATAGGATCGTTTCATGCTTGGTCTCCGGTTTAGAGAACAAGCATAATAGGTTTACCCTGTGAACATTTACCATTTTACGCCACTGGTTAAGTTTTAACCTAGCGTTTACAATGTCAGTACGAAGTCAGCGTCTAAAGTTAACCTCTAAGATAACTGATTAAATAGGCGACACTTTCTAAAGGTAACTCATGGTGCTTACTTTCTAAAAATGAACCTGTAAACACGATGAGGCAAGGAAAAGGATCGGAAAAAATGATACTCAGCAGTTACAAAGTTCCTGTAATGCAAACGGGATACGCAAAAATACTTGTCACTGTATTCTCTGAATATGGGCTCAACTTACAGAAATTACTTAATGATGCAGGACTGCCTGCGGATTTATTTCAATCCGACAGCGACTTTATTCCGTTAGAACCCATCAAGCGCCTTATTTATTTAATGTCTTTACAACTTGGGGTCTCACGATTGACCGACTTACTTTCCTTGGCACTGCGCGAGCACATCGTTCCACAATTACTTCCTGTATTTTCTAAATACAAAACGATAAATGAAGCATTAGCCGATGTTGATGTGATATTTGCTCAGGATTCCCCAGGTAACAATGTACAATTTGAAGAAATACACCAAAAAAGCTGGTTTTGTAGCAGCGCACCGTTAATCCATTTGCCCTCTTTTCAATGGGAGGAAGTCTTTGTTGTTACCTATATCATCGAGTTAATCAGTGCGTTAACTCATACACAATGGCAGCCTTCGATCGTAAAACTGCAAGGGAGTGAATCGGATGTTGTGAAGTCCATTTTGCCAAGTCACTGTAGACTAGCCGTCGAACAGGAAGCAACCGCTGTTTACATTCCTAACGACGTGCTTGCAATGCCTATATCACTTTCTTTATCAATAGATGCACCAGTAACGATAGAATGGCACACAAGCTTTACAGACAGTGTCTTTGAGGTTCTTAGGCCCTATGTTAAAGAAAGGAATCTTTCGTTGGAAGAAGCCGCGCACTTACTCAATTTCTCAGTTCGCACATTCCAGCGTAACCTTACAAAAGAAAACACGTCATTTAGGAAGATTAAAGAAAATCTCATGTTTACTGTGGCATGCGAGTTAATGGAAGAAGGGCACAACCTAACCTATATATCGAATCAGCTGGGATATCACGATATTTCTAAGTTTTCACGCGCCTTTAAACGCGTATCTGGTCTGACACCAAGCGTGTATAAGAAGTCGATCGTGGGATTACATTCGTAACAGCTCAACTCTAAGATGCTCTTCGTCTTCATACGCTACCACCGTTTGGAAATGCCCGTCTTTTTCGATCACTTCTGAAAACACATCTTTATGCTCTTCACTACCAATAAACAGAATTTGAGTCGCTGAAAACATCAGGCCATCTTCATCAAAACTGCCTTTTAGATCTTCATCAACCACACACACCAACACTTTGCCATAGCGTGCTTTCAAATCAATTTTGTGCGCCATTGAATATTGCACTTTGGTTTTAAGCTTTTGTTCCAGGCTGCCAATCAACTCTACAAAGCAATGCAGATCTGTTGCGACGGTGTAACGAAGCCTGTCTTGTTCTCTGGTTAAAATTGACTCTAGGTTACCATTAGGTTTACGCCCTAAAAGCAACCAGTTTTTCGCGGTTTTTCGTGCTGCTTTATAGCGGTTATCTTTGCTCGCACGTTTAAGGAACTGAACCAATAAATTATTTTGTTCTGTTGATGAAAGGCGTTTATCGAGTCTTTTGAATTCTAGATGCAGTAAAGCGTGAGTGCTGATTTCTAGCAGCAATTTTGATTGGCTCATTCAGGTTCCGAGTTGTTGCAGCAATTCTTATTAATATCATATTATTATGGGTGTAACGCCGCTTTCAGGCTAGCTCTTTTTTATCACAACAAACTATTTACCGCCAAAGAGGCAAAGGGATGCGAGTTGTGCCACTAATATTCAAGCAGTTAGCGACAAAACCCACCTCAGTTACTGTTGCTCGGCGTTCATTAATTCCGCCATTTCTAAAAGCGACTGCTCTATATAAAAATGCATTGCCTCCAAATTGGCTTGAATGTCAGTTCTGGCTGTCATATTAAAACAGATTGAATCATTGCGAATAAAGTAACGAATGCCATATCCGTTATCCACGATGGGTCCATACCCGGCCAACTCTACCCCATACTCAGACGTGGTACTGGTACACACTACACTGTTGGTCAGAGCCAAATAGCCATCATGGTTAAATAAACCCGGTAACGCCACTAAACCAAGCTTCTCTCCTGCCTGTTTATAGCGATATTTCAACGCCAAGAAATGCGAGTAAACGCCTTGCCCCGTTCGACACTCGCTGGCTCTTTGGGTGTGCTTTTGAGTCGCTAGAATCAATGATTGTTGCTTTGTACCAATGTCACAATTGTCTGAGCGCATGTTCTCAATAAATGCCAAGGATTCCGGTGATACCGTATAAAGCACATCAATGCGTCCCTCTTGAAATGTTCGAGTCATGACCGCTTCGTAGGCACTGTAACATTTACCGTAAAGCTTGTGCTCTGCCAGTTGCAGGGCCACTTGTACAAAAGCATCCGGGCTGACACGAAACTTTTTAATTTGTTCCTTTCCGAAAGATGAAAAACCTAGCACTCGAGTTTGAGTATTACTAATATGCTGGCAAAACTGCCTCTCTGCGTTTTCCAATGTATTAGCTAATGACGCATTAAGCTCAAACAATACCGGGGCAGGCCCGCGGGATAACTGAGCAGAAGCCTTATTTTCATGAGTCAAATGATGGGCAAAAGCTAGATCAATATGGTCATAAATATGGGCAACCAAGCGCAACATAACCGAGCCATCTACCCCAGTATGTTCAAAGTTGATGCCTGTTTTACCGTTACCAAACACAACAAATTGCAACGACTTGTCAAAGTAGCGGTCGGTGCCATTACCATGAAGCAATTGCTGAGAGATTTCTTGAATTTCCACAGGGTGTTCTTGGTCTAAACATACTGCAAATGCCGCTTGTTCGATGACCTCCATCGCCCTTTGGTTGCTGCGCGAGATACTCAGTAACTCAATGCGTTTTTGTGCCCAAACATCCCGCTGTAATGTTGTAAACAAACCTATATTCGGTCCTTGTTCACCGGCATCCATTATAAGATTTATTTCAGCTTCGAGATCGATGGGTGACTTCGTTTTTTCTGCGTCATCCAACATTTGAATTTTAAAAACTCCACCGTTGTGCATGACGACGATATGTTGGCGTGACGCCGACACTTTAAATTCATCGGTGCCTTTTTGCGGGGTTCTTATTGATGAAAAAATGTTGTCGTACTGCGCCATACATAGGGGCGCGTCCTTTTGCATGTCGGTTGAAAGAGACTTGCTATCCACCATAGTCATGAATTGATACACAGTGGCAATCAGCGAAGCTGCTATGTGAGCTTGGCTATTCTTGTTCTCGTCTAATTTACTTTTCAAGTAATAAAATACATTACTGTTAATGGGTAATGGCGCACGCGACTCCAAATAGAGATCTTGCCAAACAGGAGAAGACCAATTGGCAATGCCATCCTCATTTTGCCAATTGATTAAATCATGTTGTAACGTTTCGCCGCCCCCACCGGGTGCGAGAAATCGCTCAACTTCAGCTTGAGTGTCGCGTTGTTCTTGTTCTGTTAATAATGGCGCCGACCATGCCAATAATTTTTGACATGTCTCGTCCAAATTTGGAACGGGCATAATCGGCAATGGAAAGCTGACGCTCGACCTATTAATAGCCGGATGATTTGTTCTATTTCGTATAAGCGTTTTACCCATCGTGCCTTTCTTCCTTAATCAAGATGAATGCGAGTCCGATACTGCTAGGGCTGCTTGCATTGTAGTCTGTCTTTTTCGATTCTCAGATCTATAAACCATACATTTACTATTGAATTAAACCGCGCTAAAAGCGATGAACTCAACTCAAAATGCTCGAAACATGACCAAATAATTTCATTTTCGTTACAGCACGAATGTTTACAACTGTAACGAATATTCTTTTATAGGCTCAAAAACGATCAATTATTTAACAATTAATCCATTTAAAACATAAGCTTAGCTGCACCCGACCAAAAAATCAATTTGGATTTTCTAAATTTAATCACTTGATCATTAGTACTCTAATCATTAGGATCGAAATTAATTTAATGCTCAAGTGAACTTGCTTGGGCAATTTTATCGCCTTCATATAGAGCAAAAACTCTGATGGATCCGATTAACAAAATCGCTATTTTCGCACCAGATTTAACGCCGTGAACAAGCAGTATGGAGAAACTTAATGTCATCGTTAGCCGTCTATAAAAATTACATCAATGGGCAATACGTCTCTAACGAGACCGGTGAAACTTTTGAGGTCATCAATCCCGCCACAGGCGAAGTGAGCTATTTGGTCGAGACTGCGACCGAAGTTATTCAACAAGCCGCCATTAGCAGCGCAAAAGCCGGTTTTTCCGTTTGGTCAAAGATGACACCAACAGAACGAAGCCGCATTCTATTAAAAGCGGTTTCTCTATTGCGTGAAAACAACGATGAACTTGCCAAAGGAGAAGTCATTGATACTGGAAAACCTTGGCAAGAAGCCTCCGAGGTCGACGTCGTCACTGGTGCTGATTCTATTGAGTTCTTTGCCGGGCTAGCCCCGAGCATAGAGGGTAACCAACAATCTGTCGGCGACGATTTCTATTACACTCGCCGTGAACCTCTTGGTATTTGTGCTGGTATCGGCGCGTGGAACTATCCGATACAAATCGCTTGCTGGAAAGCAGCACCAGCATTGGCTTGTGGCAACGCGATGATATTCAAACCCTCTGAAGAAACCCCAAGTGGCGCTCTGCGCTTAGCTGAGATTTTTACTCAAGCAGGAGTACCTGACGGTGTGTTCAATGTTGTACAAGGTGATGGCCGAGTTGGCGCATGGTTAACATCCCATGAAGACATCGCCAAAGTTTCTTTTACTGGCGAAGTGGGCACAGGAAAGAAAGTCATGGCCGCTGCGGCTGGTTCTTTGAAAGAAGTAACCATGGAGCTAGGTGGTAAATCACCACTGATCATTTTCAGCGATGCTGATGTCGAAAATGCTGTTTCAGCGGCTATGTTAGGTAACTTCTACACCCAAGGTGAAGTATGTACCAACGGCACACGAGTGTTTGTACAACAAGACATTTACCCTCGCTTTATTGAGCGCCTAGTCGAACGCACATCAAAAAATATTGTGTGTGGAGACCCGTTAAACCCAGATACGAATTTTGGTGCCCTGATCTCTAAAGATCATCAGAAAAAGGTGTTGGAATACATCGACATCGGCAAGTCAGAGGGCGCTACGCTCCTGACAGGTGGCACTGCACTTAAACCTGACAATGCGCCGAACGGATTCTTCGTAGCACCGACCATCTTCACAGATTGCACCGATGACATGACCATTGCCAAAGAAGAAATTTTCGGCCCTGTCATGTCAGTCCTGACATTTGAGAATGAAGAAGAAGTTATTTCTCGCGCCAACAACACACATCTTGGCTTAGCCGCAGCCGTCTTCACTCAAGACATCACCCGCGCTCACCGCGTGATACACCAAATTGAAGCGGGAATTTGCTGGATAAATGCCTATGGTGCCTCCCCTGCTGAAATGCCAGTAGGTGGTTACAAAATGTCGGGTATTGGCCGTGAAAATGGCAGCGAAACGCTAAAAGCTTACACCCAAATTAAATCGGTATACGTAGGTATGCAGTCACTCGAAAGCCCATTTTAAGGAACGACAATGAGCATCAAACAACCAGATTACATCATTGTTGGCGCAGGCAGCGCAGGCTGTGTATTGGCGAACCGTCTATCAGAGAACCCAAATAACGAGGTACTCCTTTTAGAAACAGGTGGCAGTGACAAGAGCATTTTCATCCAAATGCCGACCGCTTTGTCTATTCCAATGAATACCAAGAAATACGCGTGGCAATTTGAAACAGAAGCCGAGCCTTTTTTAGATAACCGCAATATGCACTGCCCTCGCGGTAAAGTACTTGGTGGTTCTTCATCCATCAATGGCATGGTCTATGTTCGCGGCCATGCTCGCGACTTCGATGAGTGGCAACAGCACGGTGCCAAAGGCTGGGATTACGCCCACTGTCTACCGTATTTCAAAAAAGCAGAAACTTGGTCTTTCGGTGGCAATGATTATCGTGGCGATTCTGGCCCTCTTGGCGTGAACAACGGCAATAATATGAAAAACCCGTTGTACCAAGCGTTTGTCGACGCAGGGGTAGATGCCGGGTACATGGCAACCCGCGATTATAACGCCGAGCAACAAGAAGGCTTTGGCCCAATGCACATGACCGTAAAAAACGGCGTGCGCTGGTCTACTTCCAATGCCTACCTAAGACCGGCAATGAAGCGAGATAACCTCACCGTTGTTACTCACGCGTTAGTTCACAAAGTTCTGCTTGAAGACAAAACTGCGGTCGGTATTCGCTACGAACGCAAAGGCAAAATGGTGGATGTTCGTTGTAACAAAGAAGTCGTGCTTTCTGCCGGTTCGGTTGGCTCACCACACATTTTGCAATTGTCTGGTATTGGTGGTGAGAAAACACTGGCTGACGCTGGCATTGAGCAGATACATGAACTGCCTGGGGTGGGTGAAAACTTACAAGACCACCTTGAGTTCTACTTCCAATTTAAGTGCCTGAAGCCGATCTCGCTAAATGGCAAATTAGATCCCTTAAATAAACTATGGATAGGCACTCGTTGGATTTTAGATAAGTCTGGCTTAGGGGCAACCAACCACTTTGAATCTTGTGGGTTTATTCGCTCTAAAGAGAATTTGGAATGGCCAGATCTACAGTACCATTTCCTTCCAGCCGCCATGCGTTATGACGGCAAAGAAGCGTTTGCTGGTCATGGTTTCCAAGTACACATTGGGCACAACAAACCCAAGAGCCGTGGTTTTGTGAAAGTCGCTTCAAGTGATCCCCACGTAGCACCCAAGATTCAGTTCAATTATCTACAGAATCAAGAAGATATTGAAGGTTTCCGCGCTTGTGTTCGCTTAACACGTGAAATCATTAATCAACCGGGTTTAGACGAATTCCGAGGTGAAGAAATTCAACCCGGCTTATCGGTTCAGTCTGACGAAGAAATCGACAAATTTGTTAGAAGTGCTGTAGAGAGTGCTTACCACCCGTCATGTTCTTGCAAAATGGGCGAAGATGAAATGGCTGTGGTGGACTCCGAAACCAAAGTACACGGCATTAATGGATTACGTGTTGTCGACTCGTCCATATTTCCAACAATTCCAAACGGAAACTTAAACTCTCCAACCATCATGGTCGCCGAACGCGCTGCCGATCTCATCCTTGGCAATGACATGTTAGCGCCAAACGAAGCCACCGTTGTTATTGCAGATGATTGGCAGACCACACAAAGATTGAAAGCACCCAAGCGAGAACTAACGACCAGTAAGTAATTGCTTCTAAAAAAATAACTAAGAATTCATTGCCATCACTTGGAATAACCACTTCGTGATGGCTCTTATGAGGTACACGACCAACCTAGGCGAGATTCGCAAATGGTCCAATTCGCTTTGTTGCGCTTCTTTGGTTCTCACTCTCGATAAAAAGAGGTTTAAGAGCCGATGGCTAAGGCCGTCCTAAAGAAAGCTAACATCGCATTAAACATAAATAAGGATTTAATTATGTTTGCTTGCTATACACACCTCGAGGCCAAATAATGACTACTTGGCTATCAATAGGCATTCTATTTACGTTTGCTGCTATCGCTTTTGTTATCTACCGCTGGGGGAATGTGAAGTGCATTGGGGTAACACCCGTTCGCACCTTTACATTTATCGCTATCCTGTTCACTTCCGGTCTAGATGTGGGGCTTGTTATGTTCCCGTTGACCGAGTTCGCAGGCTATGCCGATTTAGCAACCAGCCCTGAATACTCCTTCACTAATCCGTTGGCCATCGAATTTGGCTTTTGGGCATTCTTCATTTGGGCTTTCTACTTCCTAACTTGTTTTTACTTTTGTGTCATCGAACCGCGCGTTAAGTTCTTTGAGATACCACTGATCAAGTTCATCAATAACCTCGTTATTATTGGTACCTGTGCGTTCACCTCCTATTTATTACTTTCGAACCTACCTTGGTATCTACCTGAGATGGGTGACGGAGAGTCCGTAGTAGGGAGCTTCTACCTCATTGTTTTTGCGGTCATCGCAGTGGCAGTGTATTCAAGCACCAACATTCGCTTCGTTCGTATTTTGAGCTTAGGCAGTAGCTTTTTGTTCCTAGGTTTAATCGCCTTGATGTGGTCTGGCGCATTCTTGTCGGAAGGTTCAAGTGTTGGAGACTTCTTCACTACGTTCGGTCTGTTAGGTGATTACTTCGCTAACATTCACAAGTTCATCCTACCGATCAACGATTACCATGAGTTTTACCTTTACTGGTGGTTTGCATGGAGCATCATGATTGGCCAGTTTACCGCTCGTTTTGTTGGTGGATTACGTACATACCAAGTGTTGATTGCCATGATGGTCGTGCCATCTTTACCTATCGCAGTATGGTTTACGGTTCTTTACTATTACAGTGCCAACGCGATCCCAGTCACCGGCTTCTACAACATGGCGATGGTGTTAGTCGGAGTCACCTTTGTTGTAAATTCATTGGATTCTTTGGTTCGTTTGTACACCGACAACTTAAACTTAACGGTTCAACGTTTTGGTAAAACCAAATATGTGCTGGGCAACATCGCCCTACTAAGTGGGTTGACCTTGCTGTTTAAATTGAATTTCTTACAAATCCAGTGGGTTGGCGCACTAGCCATTGCCTTAATCCTAGGTTGTTTCGGTTACATTATGGCGACACATTACCGCCAAGTTGTCGATATCAAACGCTCTCCTAAAGCGAACAAAATTGACTTTGCTAAGATTAATTTAGCTAACTAATTCGGCTCGAATTGAACACAAATTTTGTTTGAAGTAACAAAAAGAGCAACGCAGTTTCTGTGTTGCTCTTTTCTAACCCCTTTCCCTTATCACCCACATTAGTTACCCACATATTTAGGCCTTCATCCACCGCTTTGTAAATCTGTGTAAATAATTACCGCTCTCTATCATTGCTGGCTACGCTTTAATTGATAATTGATGAATTACTGGCTTATGTTTTATCAGCGCACATCAACAAGGAAGAACAATGACTCAAGAGAATAACGACCAAATGGGTAATAGCAGAGCGATCCCCCAAGAAGCATTTGATTGGTACGACGAATACGCGCATGGGCTGATTAATCGCCGAGAATTTATGGGCCGGCTTTCAGGATTGGTCGCGTTAGGCTTTACCATGACAACGCTGACGTCTGCTTTAATACCAAATTACGCTTTAGCGGAGCAAGTCTCCTTTAACGACGCCTCCATAAAAGCCACCTATGAGAAATTTCCATCTCCGAAAGGCAGTGGCGAGGGGCAAGGTTACCTAGTGGTGCCACGAGAATTAAAAGACAGTGCCCCAGTTGTGTTAGTTATTCATGAGAACCGAGGGCTTAACCCATACATTAAAGACGTAGCCCGAAGATTAGCAGCAAAAGGGTTTATTGCGTTTGCTCCCGACGCCTTATATCCCCTAGGTGGTTACCCTGGTAATGATGACGAAGGTCGCGCAATGCAAAAAAGCATGTCTCGCGCCCACATCGAAGAGGATTTCATTGCGGCCGCTGGCTTTATTAAGTCTCACGAATTGAGTAATGGCAAGTTGGGTGCAGTCGGGTTCTGCTTTGGTGGGTACATTGTCAATATGCTCGCAGCTGTTATGCCTGATCAATTAGACGCAGGCGTGCCTTTTTATGGGACGCCAGCCGCACCAGAACTAAGAAAAAATGTAAAAGGCCCGCTGCTCATTCAATTTGCAGGCTTGGACAAACGCGTAAATGGAACTTGGCCTGACTACGAAATGGAACTTAAAAAAGTCAACGCTGACTTTACTGCCCATATTTATGAAGACGTCAATCACGGTTTCCATAACGACTCAACCGGCCGTTACGCCGAAGCTGAAGCCGAATTAGCCTGGAGCCGAACCATAGAGTTTTTTGGTCAACACCTCAGTTGATACGTGACATATCGAGTTGAGTTGACGCGCTTATGCTCAACTCATCTCGTCATTGTAAAAACAACAATCGTCACATTCAAAAGCGGAAAGTCCCCACTAGGGATAGTAGTTCGCTAAAAGCCTTGAGCCCAAAGATCAAATTCGTCAATCACCTGAATCTCGGCTTCTGTCTTTGCTCTCGGGTAATACGGCAGTGCGAGCAGCTCTGTTGATGGGAGAAGTTGCCACTCTGGAGAGATTTTCATCCTTGTTAGCTCGGAGTCATCCGGCTTTTGTAGATACATGTAATACCCATCTGCGTGAGTATTGGCATAGCTTGCAATCTGCGCGGTCTCTCCTGTTGGAAGCTTGACCATTCTCCCGAGTGGAAATAGTTGATGCAATGCAAAACTCACATGCTCATCTTCTAAATATCCTTGCTTGAACCGGTACAAACCGATGGCTGAAGATGTGGTTCGCGCCGTCCAACCAACAAGAAGTAACCCTTTCATTGAATCACGAAATGGCTTGCCTTTTGGTGCACCCTCGTTCGATATAAATTGAACCAAAACGGAATCTCCATCCGATTCAATAACATTCAGGTACTGCTCGCCTGTTTTGTCGGCTAGTAATTTCATATTAGATCACGTAACACTGATTTCTATTCATCTAGTTTATCATACCAATCAGTTATGCGTACTACCGACCGTATAAAATTTAGCAATATCGTTACGTTGTTGGTAGTATGCCTCCATCATTGTTTATAGTTATCATTATCATTTACTGCTAAATATTCGATTCCACAAAGCGTTTCACACTATTGTACTTCAGCCAGTTGAGAAAACGGTCTATGAGAAACTTAGAAACTGTAGAAATAAAATCGTTCGTGCCTGCCAAAAACTTTGAGCTTTCTAAGCGTTTTTATCAAAAGATTGGGTTTCAAATGGCGTCAGAATTTGATGGCATTGCCTATTTTAAATCCGGAGTATGCTCTTTTTTGCTGCAAGATTTTTATGAGCCGCTTCATTGCAACAACTCTATGATGCACCTACTGGTTGAAGATGCGGAAAGCTGGCATGAGCATGTGTTGTCGCTGGATCTAGTTAAAGAATTTGGCGCGCAAATTTCAGAGTTGGTTAATCAACCTTGGGGTATGCTTGAATTCTGCCTAACCGACCCTAGTGGCGTATTATGGCGAATAGCGGAAAACAGATAGATTAACGGCTACGCTGCGATTAACTGATTTTCTATTCGTAGATATAGCGAAACGTTAGGTTTAATCTCCCGGATTTCTCGATCTTAGTTTTCGGCACTGTATGCTGCCAATGGGTCTGCATCTCACCTGCCATTATCAATAAACTTCCTGGAGATAACTCAAAGGTAAGTTTTTGCTTAGTGTGTCGATGCTTAACGAGAAATCGGCGTGTTTCACCAAAACTCAGCGAAGCAATCACGGGGTTGTTGCCTAGTTCAGGCTCGTTATCGCTATGCCATCCATTAGAATCGCTTCCATTGCGATAAAGGTTGGCTAATACGGAGTTGAACCTAGAGCCTGAAACTTGCTCGCAACGATGTTTTAAATCGAGTAACAAAGGCGACCATTCGTTTGCTTGCATCAATATATTAGAGTAGCAATAATCACGCTCGCCATACCAAGCCTGTAATCGGGGGATTGGCATGGTTTTTCCAAATAGCGTGATATTGTCATTTCGCCACTTTAATTGCTTCTCTAGTTGGCAAAATAGTTCGCTCGCCTCTTCCTGACTAATGAAATTCGGCGCCCAATATAGGGAAGCGTTTTGCAACTCATGCCAAACATTCGACTCAAGGTGTGCCATTTGCTTCCCTACAATTTCTATTTATCTGAGTTTAAAACTCACCATACTCCAATATAGCCTCTACGCGCTGACCTTATCAACCAAATACAAAATCGAGCGATACTCTATGCCACTGTGTTGTGACAAACCAATTTCGCAAGTCCGACTGTTGGAGTACCCTTCAATACAGTCATCCGGTACTTGAGGTTTTAAAGGTGCCAGAGCGGAGGCGTTTAGCTCTGGAGTTGTAAACCCTTTGTCTCCTGCGAATCCGCAGCACATGATGTCTTCGGGAATCACCACTTGTTCTGCACAACTTTCAATAACCCGTTGCATAACAGAAGCTAATCCGTTGCGGCGCGAAGTACAGGTGATGTGAAGCATGACTGGTTCAGGTTGTTTTTTGATCTTCAATCGTGGCATCGCAAATTCTGCAACAAACTGAAACGGTTCATACACCGATATCTTTTTAGTGAGCGTTTCCTTAGTTAAACTTGCACATGGGCTGGTATCCATGAGTACCGGATATTTCCCCTCCTCTGTTGCCTGCCAAAGTGCTTCTTCAAGTTGTTGTGCTTTGCTTTGTGCAGTTTCCACAAACCCTTTACTCTTATACGGCATTCCACAACACTGGCTATTGAGATCTTCCGGCATAACAATATCGTAACCCGCCTTAGCAAGTAGTGACACCGTCACATCAACCAAAGGTCGTGTATCTTGTGCACCTTTCTCTGGCCCCATGTTACGAGATGCGCAGCTAGGGAAATAAACCACTTTGTCTTTCTTAACTGACTTTATCTTCATATTGTTCAGCGTCGGCAAAGCGCCGGCCGATAAGGGCATGTTGGGCGTCCACAATGGAATTCTATTGCCTGACAACGTGCGGGCAACACCGGTTACCGCCGCCATATTTTTGGTACCTATAACCGAGTGCATCGCATTCGCGGCGCTCAGTCCAACACGAGTTGTCGCCGTAATGCCATCAAAGTGTTTCGCACTCCAACTTGCAATACGTTTTGCTGTTGGTGAATGTTGTTGACGTAATTTTCGCATCAAATCACCGGTATTGATCCCCACCGGGCAGCGATCGGCGCATAACCCTGTTGCAGCACAAGTGTCGATTCCGTAATATTGGTACGATTTCTCCATCTCTGCCAACCGAACAGGATCTTCTTGGGTCCGACGTAAACGACTGATTTCACGATAAATACTATTGCGTTGTCTAGGTGTTAGCGACAGGTTTCTCGATGGGCACACCGGTTCACAAAAGCCACACTCTATACATTTATCTATTAGCTCGTCTGCGGCAGGCATCGCTTTTAGATCTTTAATATGAGATTGAGTATCGTCATTGAGAATAACACCAGGATTTAAGATACCTGTCTTGTCAAAGATGCACTTAATTGACTGCATAAGCGCGTAACCTTCAGCGCCCCACTCTAACTCAACAAATGGTGCCATGTTACGGCCGGTACCATGCTCTGCTTTGAGTGACCCTTGATAATCGACGGCAACCAACTGCGCAACCGCATCCATGAAATCACTATAGCGATTGACTTCTTTATCGGTATCAAATGCTTGGGTAAACACAAAGTGTAAATTTCCAGCTAACGCATGACCAAAGATTATCGCTTCATGGTAATCAAACTGGATAAACAACTCTTGCAACTCTCGTACGGCGGGAGCCAGTTTTTCAATAGGGAACGCCACATCTTCGATGATCACGGTTGTTCCAGTTTCGCGTACTGCTCCGACTGCCGGGAATAAGCCTTTACGAATCGCCCATAGTTGCTCACATATCTTTGCATCGCGGCTAAAGTCAATTTGCTCAATTGGACAATACGGAGCGATAAGCGCAAGAGATTCATCAATTTGAGACTGTAAATCTGCTTCGTTTTCCGCGTGTAACTCAATCAGTAACGCCGCTGCTTCTTGGTTGCCTTCTGCCCCAAGCTTTGCAATAAATTCCGGCATTCCTGGTTTATCTGCTACCGATGCTAGCGAACGACTGTCCATCAATTCTACGGCAGCAACCCCTGTTTTACTGAGCTCACTTACAGCCAAGCACGTGCTTTCTATATCAGCAAATACAAACAAGCCTGACGCTTTGTAAACATGATCAATAACGGTGTTGTAGGTAATATCAGCAATGAAACCAAGCGTGCCTTCCGAACCAATAAGGAGATGCTGCAAAATGTCGATGGATGATTCGAAGTCTACGAGAGCGTTGAGGCTATAACCTGTGGTATTTTTTAATCGATATTTATGGCGAATTTTATCCGCAAGATCAGGATTACTCCGACAGCTTTTCGCCAACAAAACCAACTCGTTGAGCATGTCACTATGGCTGGATTCAAAAGCCGCAATGCTTTGCTTATCAAGGGTGTTTAATACCGTGCCATCAGCAAATACAACCGTCATTCCCGCTAAGGTCTGATAACTATTTTGCGCCGTACCACAACACATGCCTGACGCATTATTCGCAGCGATGCCCCCGACTTTACACGTGTTTATCGAAGCAGGATCTGGTCCAATTTTTCGGCCATACGGGGCAAGATATTTATTGGCATCAGCCCCTATTACACCGGGTTGTAACCAAACCTGCTCTCCGTCATTCAGTATTTTGTGATTTCGCCAGTTAGTCGTGAGGGTAATAAGAACGGAATCAGACAGCGCTTGACCAGACAGGCTAGTGCCGGCTGCACGGAAGGTCACAGGGATATTGAGTTGATGACAGGATTGTAAGGTGTAGATCACCTCATCGAGGTTATCGAGTTGAACCACTAGCTTAGGTACTAATCGGTAAAAACTAGCGTCAGTACCATAAGCTAAGGTAAGCGTTGGATCGGTAATGATGCGTTGTTTGGCAACGCGAACTTCCAATGTTTCTATCAAGGTAGAGTAAGGTAATTGCATGATTGTCTTCCAGCTTCATGAATTTCACCCAGGCATATTGTTATTCATATGTAGCCTAGTTGTTATTACCTTATTCTATCCTGCGTCCTTTATTAGATATATAGCTCTCAATTCACATGTTTGTTGCAAAAAGAATCACAATTAAGCGTTCGACTCGAACCAATCCAGTTTGCTGTGTAGCTTCGTTACCTCACCAACCACGATTAAAGACGGGCTAATCGCTTGTTGTGCTGTTTTCGCTAATTCTGCAAGCGTGCAAGTAAACACTTTTTGAGAAGCCGTTGTGCCTTGCTGAATAATGGCACATGGCATGTCTGATTTTAGGCCGTTTTCGAGTAGCTTCTCGGTAATATGGCCAGATTGTTTCAAGCCCATGTAGAATACCAAGGTATTATTGGGCTGAGCCAAAGAAGACCATTGGATATCTTGACCATCCTTTTGTAAATGCCCAGTAATGAACTGCACACTTTGCGCGTGATCTCGATGAGTCAGTGGAATGCCAGCATACGCCGTTGCACCTGCTGCTGCAGTGATGCCCGGAACAACTTCAAACGACAGATTGTTTTCAGCCAAGGTTTCTAGCTCTTCTCCACCACGACCAAAGATAAACGAATCACCACCTTTAAGACGTACCACACTTTTACCTTCATTCGCCTTATCCACCAAAATTTGATTGATCTGGCCTTGAGGCACGCAGTGATGGTCAAGTTTTTTACCGACATAAATCAACTCTGCGTTATCGTTGGCTAGTGCAATAATCTCTTTCGAAACCAAGCGGTCGTAGACCACGACATCGGCGTTTTTAAGAACACGGTATCCTTTCATCGTCAAAAGATCAGGATCGCCCGGTCCTGCACCAACAAGAGAAACAAAACCGCGTTTACAAGATGTGTGATCGGTAGTCATAGAAGTGCCTAACAGTTCAAATTTGGGTATAAAGAGTAAAACTCAGCGAGGATATCTCTAAACTATGCTTATAGAAACAAAGAGCTTAAAAACAAATTGAATTCGTACTTTTTATAACCAAGTTATTAAATTCACAAACAAATTGGCCTCACCTATAAAGATGAGGCCAATTCTAATTAAGACTGAGTGCGCAGTGCTGGCTCAGATTTATCTGCTGTTTCGTTACCTAGTGACGGTGCTGTTTTTGCGTGTGTCAGGTAAAGAGGAATACAAGTAAACACCAAACCACCCACGATGTTACCTAGAATGGTTGGAATTAGGTTGAAGTTCAACCAAGTCACAATGCCAAAATCTGCACCCAAAATCATGCCCAATGGGAATAGGAACATGTTTACTACTGTGTGCTCAAATACCAACGCGAAGAAGATGAAGATTGGTAGCCACATTGCTGCAATTTTGCCAGCTACTGAACGTGCCGTCATATTTCCGATAACACCAAGACATACCATCAAGTTACAGAAAATACCGCGAACAAAACAAGTGATCCAGCCATCAGCGCCTAGATTTTCAAAACCCACAGTACGAGCAGTCGACACTGCAATGAACTTTTGTGCCACTGCATTTGGATCAATAGAGAAGTTGTTCGTCAACGAAATAGCGACTAGGAAAGCCACAATCAAAGAACCAATAAGGTTACCTAGACCAACAAGACCCCAACAACGTAAAATACGGCCCCAAGTGATGCCTGGGCGGTTATCAAATTTTGCCAACGGAGCAAGACCAAATACGCCAGTAACTAAGTCATAACCCATTAGGCTAAGAATACAAAAGCCAACAGGGAATACGAGTGCGCCCACGATGCCAATGCCTGTTTGAACAATAGTGGTGATAGCAACAACCACCGCTAGAGATAAGATGATACCAGCCATGGTTCCGCGGATCAGAAGATCACGAGTACTGGTTTTGGTTTTCGCTTCACCAACATCGATCATCGTTTGAACAAATTCAGCAGGTTTTAAAGCAGACATAGTGTGTCCTTATTTACAAAAGTTAAAATTAAAAGTTGATAGGAAAAGGCTCCGAATAACGGATGTCGCATCCGAAACCCTTGATCTATCAATTTTTCGAAATGCTAAAAGCTAGGTACTAAAAGCTAAGTAAGAACTTAGAAACTTCGCTTTTAGCACTTCACATCAAGCACTTAATTCTACCGTGCCTTTCTGAACGCGAGCTTTGTATGCTTTCACATTAAAAAGCTCGTCTTCCATGCACTGGCCTGTTTTCAAATTGAAGCGTTGCTTCTTAAGTGGGCTTGCTACCCAAAGCTCGTCTTTATGTTGGCAAATCAGACCACGCGACAACACATTGGACTGTGCAAATGGGTCGGTATTGCTGATTGCAAACACTTCTTCAGCGTCTGTTGGGCGGAAGATAGCCACTTGCTCGCCATTGAACAACGCACAAACTCCGGTGCCAGGGATAATGTTTGCGATATCACAAATTGATTGAAATGCTGCTTTACCGTTAGCCATGATTAAACCTCCGCTACTGTGTCAGTTAGAACAGTGTCAGTTAGAGCAACATGAAGAATGTCGCCTTTTGCTTCAGGATATTTTTCTGTGTAAGTCGCTGGGCGATGTTGCTCACGAGCTTCAACAAACTGTACGTTGCTATCACGCTCATCCGAGTTAATGAAATGCGAGAAGCGTGTTAGTTGAGCTTCATCATTAATCGTATTGGTCCACTCACAAGTAAAGTTACCAACCAATGCCGCAACGTCTGCTTCAAGTTGGCCATTAAGACCTAACTTGTTGTCTACGATGACTTCACGCAGGTAATCAACGCCACCTTCAAGGTTATCCATCCAGACGGATGTACGTTGTAGTGGTGCTGCAGTGCGGATGTAGAACATCATGAAGCGGTCGATGTACTTGATAAGCGTTTCTTGGTCTAGGTCGGTAGCTAATAAGTCTGCGTGACGCGGCTTCATACCACCGTTACCACATACGTACATGTTCCAACCCGCATCAGTTGCGATGATGCCAAGATCTTTACCTTGCGCTTCCGCACACTCACGAGTACAACCTGACACACCAAATTTCATCTTATGAGGAGTACGAATGCCTTTGTAGCGGTTTTCGATCAGCACACCGAGACCGACAGAATCTTGCACACCGTAGCGACACCAAGTAGAACCTACACAGGTTTTCGCCATACGAAGCGCTTTCGCATACGCTTGACCCGTTTCATAACCGGCTGCTATCAGTTTTTTCCAAATCGCTGGTAAATCGTCTTTTTGAGCACCGAACAAACCAATACGCTGTGCGCCCGTGATCTTGGTGTATAAGTTGTACTCAGCCGCTACGTCTGCTAGCACACTTAGCGCTTGTGGTGTCACTTCACCACCCGCCATACGTGGGATAACTGAATAAGTCCCATCTTTTTGAATGTTGCCGAGGAAGTTGTCATTAGTATCGTGCAGCTTCACCAACTCAGGTTTTAGGATGTGCTCACCCCAGCAAGACGCTAAGATAGAACCTGCAAGTGGTTTACACACTTCACAACCGTAACCTTTACCGTATTTCTCTAACAGCTCATCGAATGTTTTGATTTCTTCAATGCGGATCAGGTGGAAAAGCTCTTGACGAGAATAAGCGAAGTGCTCACACACATCGTTTTTCACTTCAACGCCAGACTTAGCCAGTTCTGCATTCAGAACCGATGTCACAAGTGGAATGCAACCGCCACAGCCAGTCCCTGCTCCCGTCACCGCTTTAATATCACCTAAAGTATGGTGACCGTCAGCAACCGCTTGAGCAATTTTGGCTTTGGTTACATCAAAACAAGAACAAATCACCGCACTGTCAGGTAACGAATCGGCACCTAATGATGGTTTTTCCGCACCAGCGTGAGAAGGAAGGATCAACGTGTCTGGGTGTTTGGGCAGTTCAATGTTGTTTAACTTAAGCTGTAGCAAGTCGCCGTAGTCAGAGGTGTCGCCGACCATTACAGCACCAAGCAATTGCTTGCCGTCTTCAGAAACGATAATGCGCTTATACACTTCGTCTTCTTCATTTTGGTAAACGTAGCTCTTACAACCTGGAGTACGACCATTTGCATCGCCGATGCTGCCTACTTTCACGCCAAGCAATTTCAGCTTCGCGCTCATGTCTGCACCTTCAAATTCACTTTCGTTACCAACTAAGTGATCAACAGCAACCGTTGCCATTTTATAACCTGGAGCAACCAAGCCGTAGAAGGTACGGTTCCATGAAGCACACTCGCCAATCGCGTAGATGTTTTCATCGGTTGTTTGACAATGGTTGTTCACCTCGATACCACCACGAGGGGCAATACCTAAGCCCATTTGACGAGCCAGTTTGTCTTGCGGGCGAATACCTGCAGAGAATACGATAAAGTCGGTTTCTAGCTCAGTACCGTCAGCAAAACGCATCACATTACGAGCTTCACTTCCTTCTGCAACGATTTCTAGCGTGTTTTTGCTGGTGTGGACTTGCACACCCATACGCTCAATTTTATTGCGAAGTTGAAGACCGCCTTGTTGATCAAGCTGTTCTGCCATAAGTACGGGAGCAAATTCAACAACATGCGTAGTGACACCCAATGCCTTTAATGCACCAGCTGCTTCCAAGCCAAGTAAACCACCACCTATAACGACGCCGCTTTTGCTTTTCTTCGCGGTTGCTTCGATCGCTTTAAGATCTTCAATGGTACGGTATACAAAGCAATCTTTGCTTTCGTTACCTTTAATTGGCGGTACGAACGGGAATGATCCTGTAGCTAGAATCAGCTTATCGTATTGAATCTCGCGCCCAGTACTTGAATAAACCGTTTGGCGTTCGCGATTTATATTAATGGCACGCTCACCTATTAATACGTTAACGCCATGCTTTTGATAGAACCCTTCTTTAACAAGAGAAAGTTCGTCGGCAGTGTGGTGAGAAAAGTACGACGATAGGTGAACCCTGTCGTACGCCACTCTTGGTTCCTCACAAAAAACAGTGATGTCCATAGTTTCGGCATCTGTTTTTTCAACCAGATCTTCGATATAGCGATGGCCGACCATGCCATTACCGATGATGACTAACTTCATCTTGCTCATAAACGATTCCTGTTAAATATATGTTTTAATTTAAGGAGATTGTCATTTATGAAAGAAAATTATTAAATGATGTAAATCAATTACAGAATTAAACTACCCTAAAGGGGTAGATGGATAGCAGGAAAAACAGTCAAAATTGCTTAGATCGCATCTGCAGCCCACTATAACCCTTAGGTTACGATGGTTTAATTGGTGGTAATTTCGCCAGATTTTTCGATAATTATATTATTAAATAATCATACAAATGTTCTTTTGTTACATTTTAACTTACAAACTTACACCTACTCAAGTTGATAACATAATTGTGAATTTACCTTGACAGACTTCAATAGGTTTACTGTATGATTGCGGTGTAGAAAGCAGATAATTGAAGTAGCTCAAAATACACTATGCCGAAATTTATCCACACAATTTGGATTACAACCATCACTTTAATGGCCCTTGTGCTGTCAAGTGTGGCTTCTGGTGCATCCAGTAATCCAGAGTGGGAAAAATACGGTGAACCAACCCCAAGTATTGTGGAGATATTCCATAGCACTTCTGACATCTGCGACAACAAAACCGAACACAAGTCAAAATCCAGTGCTAAACATCAATGCTGCAGCTCGATGTGCGTGATGAATTTGCCGACGCCTTCCCCCCTAGATAAGTTAGCAAGACAGTCACATTCATTGGCTCTTATTAGCTATGAGCTGCAACTTAAAGCCATTGGACTCTCTAAAGCGTTATACCGCCCTCCGATTTTATTCTCCTAACGACCTAACAACCCATTACACAATTTTACCTCTGGTGGCCAACCCGACGATCAATTCGTTGTGCCCTACAAGATGGTAATAAACAAGATAAATCCGTTTGGAGAAACGATCGAATGAAAAAATTACTGACACTGTTTACCGCTCTTATGTTGAGCTTTACTGCACAAGCGGCACAATTTGAAGAAGGCACTCATTACCAAGTATTGAGCACTCAAAAAGCAACAAAGCCGGTTGTGACCGAGTTCTTCTCTTTTTATTGCCCGCACTGCTATAAGTTTGAAGGCATTATCGACAACATGAAAGAGTCATTGCCTGAGAACGTTAAGTTCCAAAAGGTTCATGTGGCTTTCATGGGCGCTAACATGGCCGTGCCAATGGCCAAAGCTTACGCGACCATGGTTGCGCTTGATGTAGAGAAGAAGATGGTGCCTGTCATGTTTAAACAGATCCATGACCTACGTAAAGCACCTAAGAACGAAACAGAGCTTCGCCAAATCTTTGTTGATCATGGTATCGATGGAAAGAAATTTGATGCCGCTTACAAAGGGTTTGCTGTTGATTCAATGCAGAAACGATTCGATAAGCAATTTGAAGCGAGCACATTAACAGGGGTTCCTGGTGTACTGGTAAACAACAAGTACATTGTTAAGCCAGACAACATCACAAGTCTTGAAGAGTACAATCAATTAGTTAATTTCTTGCTTAAGAAGTAACATAAATAATCAGTGACAAAAAAGGCCACGAATAAGTAAACGCTTATTCGTGGCCTTAGTTCTCTATATTTAAAAGCTGTTAAATTGTCGCTTTCGCTTTTCAGTTAATCCAGCGTTCTATCTGCTTTTCTCACGATCAACTCAGGTACAAAAGTCGTTGGAACTTCCATTGACTGCCCATTCACTAGCCCCATCAAGGTTTTTACACCTTGCTTAGCCATCAGATTTATCGGGAAACAGACAGCCGTTACTGCGGGGTACAGTTCAGCGCATCGCTCCACACTATCAAAGCTGACTATTGAAATGTCTTCTGGAACTCTGATCTTTTGTTCATGCAAATATTGCATCGCACCGACTGTCATTTCTTCGCTACAAGAGAAAATAGCAGTAAGTTCAGGGTGGCGAGAGAGCAGCGCTTTCGTCGCATCGTATCCGCTACGAGAACCATAGTCTCCTTCTTCACACCAAGACTTTGGTACCTCAACGCCAAATGACGCCATCGTATCAAGGTAGCCCTGAATACGTTTTAGACTGTTTTCTCGGTATGTTGGACCGGTAATACAGCCGATTAATTTGTGTTTATTGTCCAATAAATGCTGCACAGCAAGGGAACTGGCCTTGTGATGGTCAAAGGTAATGCATCTTTCTTTTAATGCTGGCACGTAACGATCCAATAACACAAAAGGCGTCGATTGCTTAGCAAGTTCACACAGGTCATCATCTAACAAATGGCGGCTATGTAAAATATACCCGTCACAGCGCAAATCATGAAAACGTTGTATTGCAGCATGCTCACCGTCTTTAGTATGGTGCCCTTGAGAGGTTATAAGGAACTTGGAGTGGGAATCTAATTCAAATTGAACGTGCTCCATCACAGCACCGAAAAATCCACCAGTGTAATAGGTAACAAGTAAACCCATCATATTGCTCGAAGATGTTGCCAAAGAACGGGCAATGGCACTCGGCCGATAGTTGAGTTCAGCCATCGCCTGCTCAACTTTTTGTCTCGTTTCTTCTTTAAATTTCCCTTCGCCATTGATGATACGAGAAACCGTAGAACGGTTAACGCCGGCGAGTGCAGCTACATCTTTAATTCGAGCCATATACCTTTTCACTATTTATTTGATGGAAACCGTTACAAAAAAAGCCGTCAGAATCTAAAAGTTAGGGAAAAAGAAACTGACGGCTTATGATACACGGCGATGAGGTTAGGTCGAAGCTAATACCGAATAATCCGTGACTTGGATACCTCGCTGCTGTAAAAACACCCGAAAATCTGGTGATGATAGTGTTCTCAGCTCTTCCTCTCTCTGATCCAAATAACTACTCATCAAACTCAACTGACCATCAACGTAAGCAGGGTGGCACATCACTTCTAGTACCTCGCACCTACTTTCGTAGCGAATCATCAGTTTTTTTGCATGCTCAATTGAGATCTTGTCGTCATAAAACTGGTCAGTAAACAGGTATTGATTATTTACTTGTTTACTTCCTTCCAGCCCTACCCCTCGCAATGGAACTTGATATTGCTGAGCTACCTCACTGACAATGTTCGTAATCTGAGGGTGCGTATGTGCGTGATGGTGCGAGTCTATGTGGCTCAAAGGCAAGCCTAGAGATAAAAAACGTTCCACTTGAGCAACAACTTCTTCATAAACCTCGACAGGAGCGAAATCTCTCTTTTGCCAAAAATGAGGAATGGTGGGGAAATTTCCCGTCCAATTAGTGAGCGATTTATGGTGAGTGAGTGGCTTCCCTGTTGTGAACCTCAAATGTAGGCCAACCTTGAGTTCAGGTAAGTCAGCCGCAAGTTGAACAGCATGCTTTTCTGCCGGCATCGCAACCATCATTGTTGTAGAGCGAACCACCCCTTGGTGAAACGCGTCAACAATGCCAGTATTAACCCCTTCAGTTAGTCCAAAATCGTCTGCATTAAAAATGACTTTCATTTATCCCCACATCCTTTTCAAGCAATCCATTTAAAATATTAACGAGCTTCCGACGAAAACTGAGGTAAATACCTGGCATTTTCGTGCAATATATCATCGAGAATCGCTTTAGCACGGTTAATGTCTGGCACCAGCGGATTATTTGAAAGAGCAATTAGCGCTTTCTCATAGTCACCGTCAACAGCCGCTTCTATGGTAAGTTGCTCATAAGCTTTTACTTGATGAAGTAAACCACTAATATTCGCCGACAATTCTCCTACCGCGATAGGCTTTGCGCCCCAGCTGCCAACCACAGCACTGCATTCAATGACCGCATCATCTGGTAGTGAGTTAATCGCTCCATTATTCGGTACGTTGACAACATGAATACCATTACGATTATTGTATATTGCATCAACCAAGTTTAAAGATGCATCCGAATAATATGCACCACCTCGTTCCTCAAGTTCTTTAGGCTTTTCTGCTAAGTTAACGTTTTTGTACAGTTCAAATAATGTTTGCTCCGTTTTCATCACTTGTTCTGCGCGAGTCCCATTCGCTGTCGAGCTTTCTTTTTCTTCTTTTAACATCGCATCCGTTTGGTAGAAATAACGATGATAAGGGCAAGGGATAGCGCCAAGTGCTTTTAGAAACGTTGGATCCCATGGTTCTTCAAAGATATTCTTCATGCTGAAATTGGCGCCGTCACCGACTTTTTCCAGCACCGTATCGGTAATGTCTTCGCCGTTTAGCCACGCCTTAAGAACCCAAACTAAGTGATTTAATCCAGCAAATTCGAGCTGCACATCGCTCGATTCGCAATTCATCATTTCTGCAACCATCATTTGCATCGAAACGGGTACGTTACACAAACCAATGCTTTTCACTTTGCTGTATTTGTTCACCGCTTCAGTGACCAAGCCCGCCGGATTGGTAAAATTTAACATCCATGCATTTGGTGCCAGCTCCTCAATATCACGGCAAATATCAAGGATCACCGGTATCGTTCGTAGTGCTTTTGCAAAACCACCGGGGCCTGTCGTTTCTTGCCCGATCACATCATATTGCAGAGGAATGCGTTCATCACAAGCACGGGCATTAAGCCCACCAACACGAAATTGTGTCATAACAAAGTCTGCGCCGACTATCGCCTCACGACGGTCAAAACTGGCTTTGATGTCAATATCAGCGCCGACTTTTTCAGCCATGCGAGTGGCCAAAGCATGGATAATTTCCAGTTTCTCTTTGCCATCGTCAATATCAACCAAATGAATTTCTTTCACTGGTAGATAATCAAGGCGCTTTAATACTCCCTCAATCAATTCAGGCGTATAGCTGCTGCCGCCACCAATGATGGCAAGTTTTAGAGCATCTTTAGACATAAGTATTCTCCGTTAAGTAAACGACTATTTTTGTTGTAAGGCTACGATTTCAGTCGCTAATTCATGAGCTAGGATAGTTGTCATGAGATGGTCTTGCGCATGAACCATCACTAAGGTCATCGGTACTTTACCTTCGCCTTGATCGGCTTCTATCAATTGAGTTTGAATTAAATGTGCCTTGTTTAAGCACTCTTTCCCCAAATCTAGCTTTTGTTGTGCCTGTTCATAATCGTTTTGCCTTGCTAGCTTTAAAGCCTCGTAACTTAAGCTACGAGCTTCACCTGCGTTACAGATAATTTCCATAACCACCATTTCTTGTTCCATACTCCCTCCCGAGAAACTTAACTATAAAATTACTTACCAAAATGTACGTCAGTACGAATCAGTGTTTGACCAAAATTAGACTGAGAAATAGTGATCAAACAACTCATTCGACTGGTTTAACTATTCGCCTGATTAACTATGCTGCTACCGGTTTACCAGCAGGCGCTTCTTGTGATGGTTCTGCGGTTGCTTCTTGCTCAGCCAATACTTCTCTTTCAAACATTTTGAAGAAAGGTAAATATAGGAAAACATCCAAGATCAACAGGCCAATAACCAATAGAACGGGGGTAAACGTCCAGCCACTTCCCCACGACGCACCGATGATTGCTGGGGTGGTCCAAGGAGCCGTTGCCACAGCCATCCCAACAAACCCCATATGCACGGCAAAATATGCGATGGTTGCGTTGATGATCGGCACACATAAGAAAGGAATAAATAGTGTTGGGTTTAGCACTAAAGGTGTACCAAAAATAACAGGTTCATTAATTTGGAAGAAACCTGGTACCGCACTCATTCGACCAATGGTTTTCAGGTGAACAGAACGACTGAAACACATCAAAATGACCAGTGCTAACGTTGCGCCAGAACCGCCCAAAAAGATGTAGTAATCCCAAAAGGCTTGAGTAAATATGTTAGGAATTGGCTCGCCCGCAATAAACGCTTCTGTATTCATACCAATATTGGTAAGGAATATAGGAGATAGCAGACCTACTACAATAGCGGCGCCGTGAATTCCGGCAAACCAAAGCAACTGGCAAAGAATCAGAGCACCAATAATTGCAGGTAGTGAGTTTGACGCACTAACCAATGGTGTAAACATTTCAAGAATCAGTTCAGGGATCAACATACCAAACTCGGCTTGAACATATAGGCTTAATGGATAAAGCGTAACGAACACAACCAAAACAGGCAGAAGCACTTCAAATGAACGCGCAATCGCTGGTGGTACTTGCTCTGGCATACGAATGGTTACATTGTACTTTTTCATCAAACGGTAGAGTTCAACGGCAAAAAATGCACTCACCACACCCGTAAAGACACCGGTGCCGCCCATGTGCGCCACAGGTAAGCCACCATCACTAACCGGTGCTGCCACCAGCAAATAACACATTAGCGACAATGCCGCGCTCGTGATGCCATCCATTTTATAAGCTTTGGCTAAACTGTAACCCACACCTATGGACACAAAAACGGTCATTAATCCCATCGACATATTGAAGGGCATCATCAACTCATCAAAGTATGTTGCCGAAAAATCTAACCATGCTCGACCAAATGCAAATTCTGTGTCTGGGTCAAACGGGGGAAATACAAATATTAAAATAAAACTGCCAACAATAATAAATGGCATCGCGACAATGAACCCATCGCGCATTGCTCGTACATGTGGTTGGTTACCTACTTTTACCGCCAGTGGTGCAATATATCTTTCGACAAATCCTAATATCGAATTATACAGCTTCATAGTGTTTATCCTTATTTTAGACATAAAAAGACCCTACACTATATGTAAAACATATAACGTATATTCACTTGGCCTTTAAATATTACTTAGCGCCTATCTATTCGTATATATCCTCAATACGATGTAGATCGTCTACTTAATTAGGTTTAATGCTTGAGTCAGCACTTCATCGCCTTTCATCATTCCGTAATCTTGCGGAGCGATAGCGGCGATGCTCTTGCCATGGTCGTCTGCAGTTTTCTTTAGTTCGTCCAGTTGAAAACGCACTTGAGGGCCTAGCAAACAGACATCATACTCGCCAATCAACTCGGAGAAATTGTTAACCGCATGAGCTTCAATCTGACAAGTAATACCCCTTTTTTCAGCAGCTTGCTCCATCTTTTTCACCAACATACTCGTAGACATACCGGCACTACAACAAAGTAAAATTTTCTTCATGACTCACTCCTTATGCATAATAATCAATCTACGCAAACTGTACCAAATTTGCGCACAACAAAAAAGCGCAACCGGTTGCGTTGCACGTGAGGAAGATCGCATTTTGTAAAATCACTAAGCCAATCGCCCTCATTTAGTTGCGACTGAAATAGGGAGTCTTCAGGAAATAAACGTGAATAGCCTTATTTAATCGTTAGCTATTAATCGTAGAAATAGCAGTGAACTATTAAATAGTTGACTGTTGGTTAACAACAATTAAACCTTACCAATTATTAGATATATGAAATAACCTACTACGTAAAAATCAATTATGTCCGCTCACCTCGCGCTTAACTGAAACAGCACCTAACGTATAATAAAAAAGGCCACCAACAAGTAATACGCTTATTGGTAGCCTTAATTATCTATCGTTAGTCAGGGAGCCTATTGACTAACAGAACCCTCGATTTTGTCGCATATATAATGACCAATCGGCATGGCAGATGTTGCCGCCGGTGACGGTGCATTACACACATGCAAGCTACGCTCACTGCTTGCGAACAAGAAATCATGCACTAAAGAGCCATCAGACAACACCGCCTGGGCGCGTATCCCGGCTGGATAGGGTTCTAAATCAAGCTGTTCGATACTTGGACAATATTTGTTTACTAACTTCAAATAGCCAGGCTTCCATAATGAGTTTTTCCACTCCGTTAAGCCTGTTTTCAAATTATTGGCTGTTACTTTCCAAAATCCCGAATAGGTCAGCATTTGCATGGTATCTTTAAGGCTAAAGTTAATGTCGCCATAACCCTCTCGCTTCCAGCCCTGAACCGCATTTGGCCCTACGGTTACGGTACCATCGATCATTCGTGTCAAATGCACGCCCAAAAAAGGCAAGTCTGGATCAGGAATCGGGTAAATAAGGTGATTAACCACATCATTGTGCTTTCGATTCAAACGATAATATTCACCACGATAAGGGATGATTTGAAAATCGCACTCAATCCCTAGCATTTGGGTGACTCGATCCGCCATCAAACCACTGCACGTCACGACGAACTTGGCTTGCAACAACATACCTTGGCCATCCACTCGCGTCTCTATTTCTATTTCCGACGTCGATTCCGTCATCGAAACCACTTCAGTTCGCAAGCACACTTCGCCACCAAGGTTGGTGAACTGTTCTGCCATTTTCTCAGTCACAAGCTTGTAATCAACGATACTGGTTGAGTGAACCAAGATGGCACCTAATCCGGTAATGTTTGGTTCTGCCAGCTTCAGTTGCTCTTGATTCAACAACTCAGCTTCAATACCGTTGTCAGCACATCGTTGATAAAGCGCGTTCATTCGTTCCATTTCTATATCGGAAGTAGCGACTAACAGTTTTCCGCAGTTTTCTATCGCAATGTCGTGCTCCGCACAAAATGCTTTTGTTTGCTCTTCGCCTCGCTTGCAAAACTCGGCTTTCAAACTGCCCGGAGCGTAGTAAACCCCGGCGTGAATAACGCCGCTATTATGACCGGTTTGATGTTTAGCAAACCCGTCTTCTTTCTCGAGCAACAAGATTGATTTATCCGGAAATCGCGTTTTAAGCTGCCAAGCGGTCGACACACCGACGATCCCACCCCCAACCACAATATAGTCATAAACCTTGTCCATTACTGTATCGCTCCTTTCCCACCTGATGCCGTATCATGATACTGGTTTTCTTTTGTCTTCAATTCATGCTGCTTCTTATATTGCCTACTGCTATAAACAAATATTGCAACGAACACGACACAGCTCATTATCCGCACCATCAACGGAACATCCGCCCAAACGAGTAAAATACCAATAACAACCAGCAACGCTCTCAGCAACCATGTCAGCTGAGATTCTAAGTAGCCTTCGATCGCACCGATAAATGCGTAAGTGCCGATGATGGCAAAGAAACCAACCGTCAGTACTTCGGTGACATCCCAACTCACCAGCCCAGTGTAGGCAATCAATAACGGAACTAAATATAAGCCTTTCGCAATTTTCCATGCCGTTAGGCCTGTACGCATCGGCGGCGTTTTCGCGATAGTCGCTGCCGCAAATGCCGTTAAACAAACCGGTGGCGTGACGTTACTGTCTTGAGATAACCAGAAAATAATAAGGTGAGCCCCTAACAATGCCAAGCCAATCGCTTCTAGGCCCAAGCTTTGCTCTAACAGAGTTTCAACAAAATCAGCAGGCACAAGCGCTAGCATTTCTTTAGCCGTTTCTATCGCCATAGGGGCATTGAGTAAGTCCAGTTTTTCAGGCGCTGCCAACATAAAGATGGCTTTGGCTTGTTCTGGTAATGTGCCTGATGTCATTAACTCGAGCAGTTGGCTTTCAGCCAGTAGTTTATACAAAGCCGGTGCTGACAGCGTGCCAAGAACAATATAAGCCGCAGTAACCGGTAGCCCCATACCAAGAATCAAAGATGCCAATGCAATCAGAACCAACATGATGAACAAGTTGCCATTCGCCCAGCCATTGATCATTAATGAAAAAGTATTACCGATCCCCGTTGTGCTGATCACGTTGATCACAAGCCCAATGCCAACCAGCAATACCGCTGTTGTTGCCATGTTTTTCGCCCCTTGAGACAAGGCTTCGACGATGGCTTTAGGCCCCATTTTGTGATCTTTCGAAAACCAAGAGGCCACAACGACCGACACGATAGAAATACCTGCGGCATAAGTTGGCGTAAACCCTTGAACGAGTAAAGTCACCAGTACCGCCAATGGAATAAGGTTGTTCCAGCCAGAAAGCAGAACTTTAGACAATGACTCTTCACTGGTCGTGACTTTTTGAACACCGCTTCGCTTGGCTTCAATACGAACAAAAAAGCCAACCGATAGAAAATAGATTAATGCAGGAACAAACGAAACCGCGATGATGTCGACATATGGAATTTGGGTATAAGAGGCCATGATAAACGCACCAGCACCCATCACAGGAGGCATTAATTGCCCTCCCGTCGAAGCAGCCGCTTCAACACCCGCTGCAAAACGCGATGGAAAACCGGCTTTTTGCATCAAAGGAATACTGATAACACCGGTTGAAACCGTATTTGCAACACTAGAGCCAGACACCGACCCCATCAGTCCCGAACCGATAACAGCGATAAATCCCGGTCCACCGATGACTTTTCCTGCTGCCGCTCTCGCAACGTTGATGATGTAGTCACCCACACCTGAGCGCACCAAAAATGCACCAAAGAGAATGAACATGAATACGAATGTCCAGCTGATACGTGAAATCGAACCAAACATTCCTTCCGAGGAATAAAAGCTTCTGTACAACAGCGTTTCTAAACTTAAACCAGGAAAGTGGAAAATACCCGAAGCCCATTGCCCCCATAACACGACGTAACTTAAACAGACTAAGATAAGAATCGGGATGAACCACCCCATGGTTCGGCGGATCAGCTCGATGACAATCGCAATCGCCAATACAGCAAAGAACCAATCACTGGCGATGAACTTTACGCCTCGTTCATATAAGGCATCTTCTGCATAAGGGATATAAAGCAAACACGCAATTGCAGCAATACCGATTCCCACGTCGACAGCCAGCGCAATTTTGCTTTCTTTAAGAGATATATGCGCGGGATACCACAGTGCACAAATCACCGCAAACCCTGCAAAGTGAGTCGCAGATACCCATAATTCAGGTAATGTAGAAAACGTATTAAACCAAATATGCAGCAAAGACAACACGACACCAAAGCCCGTTATCGCCTTAGTTACCCATGGAAAAGTGGTTCTTGTGGGCAACTCAAATTTTTGCAGTTCTTCTTTGATGTCCTTGCTCATATATCCTCCTGAATACTTGGTTCGGAACGAGTTCGTACCTCTTCTTCCACACGGCTATTTCATTGCCATAATTGTTATGGCAATGCATGAAAATTACAGTGTGGAAGAAGAAAGGTTGCGGGAGTTACATCGCAACTAACGAATCAGGAATTGAGATACCCATTTCTTTGTAGAAACGTGCCGCACCTGGGTGTAAAGGCACCGGTAAACCCGCAATCGCTTTTTCTAATGCCATTGCTTTGGTTGCTTTATGAATGCCTTGCAAGAACGTTAAGTTGTCGTAAATCGCTTTGGTTAGCTGATAAACGTCTTCGTCAGAGATATCTTCGCGTACGGCAAGAAAGTTTGGCTGCGCGATAGTCGTGATTGGTTTATCAACACCAGGGTAGGTGTTCGCAGGGATTTCGTATTTGGTCCACAAACTGTAACTGCCGTTAGCCTGTTTGATTTGCTCGTCTGTAAAAGACAATATTTGGATGTCTTTACCCAGTGCGGCGAACGCTTGAGTTACCGCACCAACAGGTACGCCAGCAGGTGTATTCATGCCATCGATGGTACCGTTTTGGAGCGCACTCGCACTGCCACCATAACCCATGTACGCCAAGCTGAATTTGTCTGGGTCAATAGACAAACCTTTCATGATTTGGCGGCCTGAGTTTTCTGTACCGGAATTTTTCTTACCGATAGAGAATTTTTCGCCATTGAGGTTGGTTAAGTCGCTTACTGTCCCTGTCTTTGCGTATTCTGAACGAACAATTAAATGCTCTACGTTTTGCCAAAGCATAGAAACCGAGCGAATTTTCTCCTGACGACCAGACTTCGCATATGGCCCCTCACCGCCCCAAGCCCAAGCGCCATACAGCCCTTGTAAAATAGCAAACTGTGCTTCGTTTTCATTCAGTAGCTTGACGTTTTCACCAGACCCTGCCGAGCTAATCGCAGAAAGTGAGAAGTGATGTTTTTGAGTCAGCTTGATTTTACTCAATGTCGCAAGCGCAACGCCGACTGGGTAGTAAGTACCCCCTGTCGATGCCGTAGCCAAAATGTAGCTTCTTTGCTCTGCCGCCGACACGTTTGCTGCCAGACCAAATGAGGCAATAGCAACCGCCAAGGTTTTAACCAATTTGTTCATTTTCATCTTCTACTCTCCATGTGGTGTTTCACGTTATCATTTTATTAACATTCAACACCACTAACGCAATTTAGATGCCAACTTTCAAGTCACTGTTTAATAATACATTACTTAAAAAACCAGACCATAATGAGCAAAAACTTGCTCACTTAACGTCAGGTAGATGAGCAAGTTTTTGCTCATCTAGACCCTTTAAAATAATGGCCTGGTGGGGCTTACGCTCACACATTTGACAAACTTGTGACTTATGTTGTAATTTGGTTAAATTCCACATGAGCAAAATTTTGCCTATACCCCCTCCGTCTATTTATACGCAACCAATCAGTCTTTATAATCCAATCGGTTCAATCCTAACTTTTGCATTTTCTGATTCAATGTTCGCCTTGGTAGATCTAGCTCTTGCATTACGTCTGCAATGCAGCCATTCCACCGGGTTAGGGAGTCTAATATAACTTTGCGCTCAAAACTGTCCATTTGAATCGCTAGCGGTACCCCTTGCTGGCCTTGGCTTTCAACGTTTGAATTGGGCCTAATTGACAAAATATCCCCAACAGAAAGGGTGTCATCCAAAGCAAATCGAATCGCAATATTTCGTAATTCACGGACATTACCTGGCCATGAATAAGACAATAATGCTCTTTCGTCGGAATCACTTGCCTTACGGGTATTGGGGTTCGCTTGATGGGTAAAATATTCAAACAATACCAGAGCATCATCCTCACGATCTCTTAAAGGCGGCAGGTGCAATTGAGCTACGTTAAGTCGGTAGAATAGATCTTGTCTGAATTCCGAGTGATTAAGTAAGTCTTCTTTTGCAGCAGCGATAACTCGTAAATCTACTTTGCGCTTTTCATTGCTCCCTACTCGTTCTATCTCATGATCCTGTAACGTACGTAAAACCTTGACCTGCATTGCAACGGGCATACTTTCAATTTCATCCAGAAATAAAGAGCCTTTATCCGCGTATTCCAATTTGCCTATACGTCGTTTGGCTGCTCCAGTGAATGCCCCGGCTTCATGCCCAAACAATTCACTTTCAAACAGGTTTTCAGGGATGGCGCCACAATTAAGTGCAACTAAATGGTGAGAATTTCGAATGCTTTCTTGATGCAAGCAAGTGGCTACCAGCTCTTTACCACAGCCTGTTTCACCATAGATGATGACGTTAGTATCAATAGAGGCGACCTTAGCTATCTGTTTTCGTAAATCGCATATAGCCTTACTACGCCCTACCAGCACCTTTTCAATTCCTTCAATGTTTTTAAGGTAGGACTGCCTGTCTCGTTGAGCTATTTTACTTTGATATTCGTCTACCGCTTCTTTTACGGTGGAAGAAAGTCGTTCTGGGTTGAATGGTTTTTCAATAAAGTCGTAAGCACCGAGCTGCAGCGCTGTTACCGCCATATCCACATCACCATGTCCGGTAATGAGTATCACGGGCACATTAACCTGCTTAGACTGAAACTCCTTCAGTAAATCCAAACCATCGATATCAGGTAACCTCACATCACTGATAATCGCTTCAAAATCACCACTTTCGATAGCGCTCAGCGCGGAGAGTCCATACTCAAAAGAATGTACATCATAACCTGCAAGCTCTAGCCATTGGCTGGTTGCCTGACGAACAATTTCATCGTCCTCAATTAAGGCGATGGAGTGGATTGGTGGATGCTGCGTTGTTGTTTTGTCTGTATTCTCTTGCATTACTTCCCGCATAGCGACTTCCTAGTCCTTTACTGTCCCTTTGCTAATGCTCTCTACGGTAGGGAAAATTCTAATTGCATAAAAGGAGCTAGCTCCCATTTCTTACCAACAAATCTTTAACATTCAAAGCAATTATAGTTATCTAACCACTGTGGCTATTTAAATGGAGTTTGATATGACGTTCAGTCGAAAGATCGGATTGATCGCCATGTCGTTTATTCTTATCGCCATTAGCTTGAGCGTAAGCCGTTTTACCGCCACGCAATGGCAGCTATCTCACGCGCAAAACACCATAGAACAACGCTTGTTAGATTATGTGGGTGAGATCCGCCGTTCCCTACGCCGTTTCTCGCATCTGCCCTTCTTAATCACCAATGAAGCAGAGACATTACGCTTCCTGCAAGGTGATGTCAGCCTAAGACCTCTGCTAGAGTCCCAACTCATCCAATTAGATAAAGCCTCCAACACCAAGGGATGGTACGTGCTCTCCGAACAAGGCCAGGTGCTTATATCCAGTTTATCCAGTGACTCATTAAGTGAAGACGATTCACAATCCATTGCTTCTCAAATTCAACTCGACAGCGGCAGTTTATCGATAGTGACAAAAGTGGTGGGTTCGACACCCTACTATTACCTAGCGGCTCCCATTAATGTTGGATTCGAAGTGGCTGGCATTGCCGTTGTTCAAGTAGACTTAAGATTCTTGACAGAACAATGGTTTGCCAATGATGAAGCCATTCTTTTTCAAAATAAAAGCGGCACGTTTTTTCTTTCTAGCAGTAGCGCACTTAACGTCACTAAGCTGAACCAAATTGAGGCCCCCCGTAAGGCTTTAACCCAGAAAGAACTCTACAATGGAACACAGATCACCCAAAGTGCATTCTTAGGCCAAAAATACATTGTACAGTCTGTTGTATTAGACGACCTACAATGGCGACTCACCTATTTGACGCCATTAAAGGCCGTTGAAGAAACAGTGTCTTGGATCAGCTGGTCAACGGCTGGCGCCTGCTTATCTCTCATTTTGCTGTCCATCATTTGGAATTTACGTCATCAAAAGCGCATTAGCCAACTCAGAATACAGAAGTTAATTGAAGGTTCTGAAGAGCGCTTAAGCCAGATGATAAATAAAACCCAAGTTGGCATATTACTGCTAACCAGCCAAGGAGAATTAGCCGAGATAAACCCTATGGCAAAGCGCTACTTTAATTTGTCAGATACCATGGTAAACAACCTGCCTGCATGGCAACTCTTCGATACCAACAAACCAAACTCAACGATTTTTCAATTGCTTAAAAACCTAAATAGGCACCACGATCTTGCAGAGATAAACAGTATAGAAACCATGGCTCGTCGCAGCGACGGTAGTCATTTTCCAGTGTTATTTTCAATTACGGTACTGCATTGGCACAATACCCATTATTACTTAGCGACCGTTATTGATATTAGTAAACGGAAAAAAGCGGAAATCGCACTAAAAAACGTCAACAGTGAGCTGCAAGATAGAGTAGAACAGCGCACTCAAGAGCTGAAAGATGCACAAAATGAGCTGATAGAAATCAGTAAAATGGCGGCATTGGGCAGAATGTCGAGCGCCATTACTCATGAACTTAACCAGCCACTCACCGGGCTAAGAACCTTACTTACCAGCAACGATTTGTTAATGGAACGCGGTGAGACTCAAATGCTTAAAGCCAATAACAAATTGGTTCACACGCTTATTGACCGAATGGCTAAAATGACGAATCAGCTTAAATCTTTCGCTTTCAGTCGCCCCGAGCAACTCCACCCAGTCTCTATCCCAGAAGCGCTCAATGAAGTACTGAGAATACATCAACACCGACTTGATAACATTGATGTTCGAATTCGCTTAGCTACCGATATTGATCAAGTGTTAGGAGAAGAACAACGGATACGACAGGTATTAGGTAATTTAATCGTCAATGCTTGCGATGCCATGAAAGACACATCGGTGCCTCAACTGATCATCAGTACACAACGGCAAGGCGACAAAGTTGTGTTAAACATCATGGATAATGGCAGTGGAGTCGCGCAGCAAGAGCTAGCGACTATTTTTGAACCCTTTCATACTACGAAAAAGATTGGCGAGGGGTTGGGGTTAGGTTTGTCTATTTCAGCCAATAGCATGCGAGATATGCAAGGCTCATTAAGTGCCACGAACAATAGCAAGGTTTGTGCACCCAATGTGCAATTAGAACAAGAACGCACGACCGGCATGACGTTCACCGCCACTTTCCAATCCCTTGACTAACGATTCGTCTACGGGTTAATGAACGGTACTATCATCAAACTTTATTGGTACTTTTATAGCAAAGGCGACGCCTTTATCTAATTCGCTGCTACAGCTTATTGTGCCTCTCAACTTGCTCGTGATGGTATTGTAAACGATATTTAAGCCAAGACCGGTTCCACCTTGATTTCTATTTGTAGTAAAAAATGGTTCAAATATCTGGCCTAAATTACTTTCCTCAATTCCTTTACCGTTATCTTTATATAAAATATTTATGTACTTATCTTCACGTGAAATATCAATGGTGATTTTTCTTTCTATACCATTATGAGGTTCATTCCCCCCACCGAAGCCATGTATTGTTGAATTGAGAATTAAATTGGTAAACACTTGCGCATAAGCGCCAGGAGATGACTTTAAATTTATCTCTTCGTCAGAGGTAACATCGACGACCACATTATTTTTTTTGACCACCCCGTCTAAACTAAATATAACCTCTTTCAAATAAGATGTCAGTTCGAACAACCGAACATCTTCACTCGTTTGATCAACCGCCACTTGTTTAAAGCTATTAATCAAATGAGCGGTACGTTCAATATTCTTGTTTAATTGCTCAGCACAATCGTTAGACTGTTGTAAGAACATCTTTAGATCTTTTGCACTTAGCTTGTTATCTTCAAATTTCCTTCCTAAGTCTTCATTAATTTTAAGAAAATGTGTTACTACGGTTAAACTTATGCCTACAGGAGTGTTGATTTCATGTGCAACACCGGCAACCAACCCGCCTAATGATGCCATCTTTTCTGACTCTACCAACTTATCCTGAGTTTCTTTTAGGACCACGATTTTTTGAGCCAATTCATCGTTAGATCGAGTGAGTTCGATGGTTCTTACTTCAACTTTATCTTCCAACTCATCTATATTTTGTTTGATCTTGTCTTTCATGATAGAAAAACCATGAGACAGCTGAGTTAATTCATAGCTACCATTAATTTGTATTTCACTTTCTAAATCACCATCTGAAATATTCTTTGAAGCCGCAATTAATCTCTCAATAGGAGATAGCACATGTCTAACAATAAGTATGATACACAACGAAATTATTGTAACAATCAATAGCGTTAATACTAAAAATTTATTCCTAAAATCAGTTAATGCTTCATACTTAACACTTAATGGCATTGAATATCCCACTATCCAATCCCAATTTTTGTATCGCTTTAAAATCACCCACTTATCAACCCCTTGCACTACAACGTTAAAATCCCCTTGTTCAGCTTTTACTATTTTTTGGTAAACTTTACTATTAACATAAGCTTCAGGGTTTTCGACGTTATAAGTAGGATGCAGCGCAAGCAGCCGTTCTTCATTAATAATGAACGGGTATACTTTCATCGTCTTTGCATAATGTACCTTTCTTAGCTCATTAATCGAAAACTCTTTAAAACTGTATTCATAGCTTTCGACCAAATTTGTTCTTAGAAGCTTTTGATATCGATTATCTAAAGACTGCAGAATTGTATCTACCTTTTCCGTATAAAAATTCAATTGCTTCTTATCAATTGTTTTTCTTATTTCATTGGCAGATATGTAGTATAGCGTGAGCATCCCGATTAGGAGGACAAAGAGCACCATAAATAGTATTTGGAACTTCAGTTTTTTCTTAAACATCCCACTTCCTTCGCACTCTTTACATACTCTACGCTGCTAGTAATATCATTCCACTAAAGTTGCCATATCGATCATTTCAATTGGAAAGATGATACCCAACTTTTTAGCCAACGACATATTTAGGCTGATCTTGGCTCTTTTATTTTTGGTTATTGGTATCATCGTTGGGGATGTACCATTAAGTATTTTTAGCGCTGTTTTCGCGCCATACTCACCAAATTCGTGTACGTCTTTGGCAAAACTAACGAGCACGTAAGGATGCAAAGATTGGTCGGTAGTCCCCGTTGGAATCTTCGTTTCACTCTTAACGATCTTTGCTGCTTCCATATCGTCCCAGTTATTGATGCCCGCATTATTCAAAAACAGTATGACATCCACTTCATTTTGAAGAGAAGAGTAAGCAATTTTCCACTCATCAAAAGTATTAACTAACTTAACCTCACTAAACTCTAGGCCTAAGTTATTTTGATAGAAATTTAGTGTTTTTCTATCTGTTAACGTGTCTCCGGATAAGAAAGCGACTTTTTTTCCGTCTGTATATTTTTGAAGTTCCTCAATAAGTTCTTTAGCCAAGTCGACTTCTATCTGCCCAGTCACGTTGTTATAAGGGTAACCATACTGCTCAGCACTCCAATTCACCCCCATGAACACAAAGGGCAGTTCTGCATCTTTATACTTTGATACCACATATTTGCTCGCTGAGTCATCACTGGCAATCACAAGATCAGGCTGCCATTCCGCGATCACTTTTTGAACTTTGAGCCCTTCATTTTTACGTAATTCATCCTCCTTAATGCGCTTGGTATCCATATGAACAAACTTCAGTTCAATATTTTCAGGAAGCAACATATCTTTTACGACTTGTATTTGAATGATCGAGGAGTAGAAGTCTTCATGGTAGGAGTTTATGTATAAAACTTTTGTTTGGCCAAAGCTTAAGGTGGAATAAAAAAATAACAGCAATAAAACCTGTTTCATAACAACTCCCTTAGTGTCAATCATGAAGCAATTGACCTTGCACAACAGTAAGTAATAGACCTGAACTGACTATAGTCTAGTTTCTTACTTCTATCCAAAGTGGGGCTTTATAAATGGTATAATCGAAGCTAGGCCTTATTATCGCACTCCATATCAATAGGTAAAAAAAACTCTTTCATCACCCTATTGTAAAAAGATATCTAGCGACCTAAGTGGTGTTTAGGGTTAGTAACGATCTTATCTAAGGTTTGAACGCGATCTTAAAGAGTCACTCTCCTCGCCTAATAATCTAATCAGCTTTTTACCAAAGCCATTAAACAGCGCGATGCCTTTTTCTTTTGACGCCAGTTTCCCTAACGCAAGATCAAGCGCCAATTGGATGTGTTCATGATCATCTGGGTAATATTCTAAACAAACGTTGGCACAGTTTGTCAGGTCGGTATACCAACTACTGTCTTGATCCGCTACCAAAAGATATGCCGTTCGGAGTATTTTCTTACCGAGCACTTTGCCCACGTCATCTGGCGACATGAGAGAAAACTTCTCCTCCATATCTTGTAAAAAGGTCGCTAGGTCTTGGTTCATTTGATAGGAAATATGGGCATTAGGGCGGCATTTTTCGAACTCAATGGATAGATCCACTCCCCACACGCAGCAGCAACAGTGCTTTAGCCAAAATTGCCAACGATATCTCTCAGTCGGGTCTAACACTTCGGCTACATGTCCCGGGTCGATATCTAGCTTACTGATTTCAGGGAAGCTCTGCGGAATAGAGCGAGACATGGCAGCTAACTCTGCTAACTTAGATGCCGTAAGGGGTTGTTTAAAAACGATTGATACGTCTAGATCTGATTTTCCTACAACGGCATTCCCTCTAGGGACGCTACCATAAAGGTAAATGCTGTGAATGTGATCAGGAAAAGTGGTGATTAGAGCGTCAATAACGGAATCCACAACAAGAATAAAGTCCGCTTGAATGCTGTTTACAGAACAGGTGTTAGCGATAAAGCCTTGGCAATCCAGCCCAGAGTCGATTTTTTGTGCATGCATAACTTTCCCTAATTACAGTGCTTTACACCTAACGTTAACCTACTCTATCAAGCTATATCAATCAAAAATCGGCCTCTTACATACTGATACTCTAGTGTACCGATACATAGCAGAGGCCGCTCAAGTTATTACTTTATCGCACTGCAAAAGCTCACATCTGAAATATCTTTTTGTGCATCATAGCTGTGGTAAAGCTCAAAGCATGGCCTGTCATCCATCTCAATTCCAAGCTCAACTATTTGGGAAATATGATCGTTCCATGCAGGGCCATATTGCTGCTTGTCTGTAATCGTTTTTCGCGTTGTCGCATACTCACCACCAGCAAACGCCTGTAATTCAATATCTCCTGATATTTTCACGTCCTCTGGCACCATTAAACAGATGTCTGTTCTGCATTTTTCAAGAGGCGTTAGCTCTGGATTATCGTGATAAATAAAGATGCATGTCGCGTCGGCAACTCCTGCTGCGCCTGCCCATTGGTACAGTTTTCCAACAGCAGGTTCGTAATTTTCACCATAAGGGCCAGTAACACGAATGTACGCAAGGGTTCCCGGTTCTAGTTCTTTTCTTTCCATGGTTATTCTCCGTTGTTTAACCTTGGAAGAAGTATATGAATCGACGGCCAAAGAGTCGTTTCCATTCTTGCTCAGTTGGTTTCCTATCTTGCTATTTTTAATCGCAATCGAAAATAACTCGACACTTGGGCAACGACGTACATCTGTTGGAGACATATTAAAGTGCTTACGAAATGCTTTAGCAAAATTTTGTGAACTAGAAAAGCCATACTCCAGCGCAACGTCGATCACGGCTGGTTTTTTATAGAACAGATCTTGAGCCGCTTGTTGTAACCTCAAGCGACGCAAGTAATCATTCAGGGTTTCGTTTGTAACGGCTTTAAACACCCTATGAAAGTGATAAGGCGACAGTGACGCAATGCGCGCTACGTCCTCAAGGTTGAGTTGTGAGTTGTAGTTTTTCTCTAAATAACGAATCACTGGTTTAAGTTTTAAGTGGTAATCAGTTTTCATGCGTTATTCCTTTAGAGAGCATTCAATTGCTCTAGCATGACAACTTACTGGTTTTATGTACAGTTATAAGTACCCATTTCTGGACATAAAACATGCTCCCATCACGTTATCTCTTTTTCATCTTTAACCCATCTTTGATGTTCAGCCCCATGAGAACTAAATTGATGCTCCCTGCGACTAGCTCTAATGCTTGCACGCTATAGAACACCGTTCCAAATTGACCTTGGCTAGCAAGATGTTGCAGATAAATGGCCGATGGAACAAGAATCAGTAAGCCGTTCATTGCGATCAAAGGCATGCGCTTTTTCTTTCGACCTATCACGCCACCTCTCGCATTGGGTGCTAGTTTTGTCCCTGTAATGCCTGTTAGCGCCATGACAAAAATCAACAGTCCCATGGCATACATTATCGACGTTTTTACCGTCAAAATGGCATGATGGTCACCAAACAACTCCACCAACAAGGAGCTACTAAAGAACGAGAAAATCATAAAAAATGCTGTCATGGCAGCGATGCGGTGAACATTAGCAATACGTATATTCATATGAATACCTTATTTAGTGGAAAGATAGATTTACCAGCGAGATCGATAAGTGCGGTGACAGCCACGGCACGTATTTTCGGATTGTTTAAGACCATTTTCGGCCATGCTGACACTCTGTTCTTGGCTTGCCCTGTACATCTCTTCAAAGCCTGAATTCATTTGACTAAGGAGGGAGTCAAATTTGTTCGATTTATCCCACACTGCGTCTTTTGCTTTGCTGCCGTCCTGGCTCCCTTTAGGGAAAGACACCGTTAACGTATGACCGTGCTCCTGTAACGTTTGACTCAGGCTAGCCAGTTCATCCCAGCCTGTTTTTGAGCCATCGATAACGTCATCGGCTTGTCCTAATACGGTTTCTATTTCTGAAAACGCGTTTTGTCTTGCTTTGATTTCTGTTTCGAACCCCTGCGCCAATACTGTCGTAGGAATCATCACCAAAAGTAACGCCGTCAATGTTTTCATGTTCATTCTTCTATCCTCTGTTTCGCCAATCCGCTTGTTGCAAATTCAGCGCTATAAATCGATTGTTTGATCAGCCAATCTGGTATCAAAGCGACCCGCGGTCGTGTCTTGCCTCTTAATTTACACAACAACCATTGCGCTCGCAACAGTTGTTATGTAAATTAAAGCAAAGAAACATATATTCGTTTTTAGCAGGAATACAATTATGAAAGTTTGGGATCTCGCAACTCGCCTATACCACTGGACACAAGCAGCCGTTTTTGTTGGATTAATGATTTCTGGCCAATCAGGTAACGGCCCTCATGTCCAACTGGGATTAATTTTGCTGACGTTGGTCATTTGGCGGGTCTGTTGGGGGTTTATTGGTAGTGAGACAAGCCGATTCAGTCAATTTGTCCGATCGCCTAAAATTATATGGCACTACTTAACCGGCCAACTTGATAAACAAGCAGGCCATAACCCCCTGGGTGCGCTGATGGTTGTCTCGTTGATTTCTTCTTTGCTGCTTCAGTGCCTATCTGGCCTCGCGTTAGCCGGGTTACTCGATCAGCTTCCTATGGCTGAGATTTGGCTGACCGATGCCGTATTTTCAGCACTGGAGTCGATACATTATTTCTTAGCCGACGCTCTCAGCGTTTTGGTTTTTGTCCATGTCCTGGTCATTCTTATATATAAACTCGCCAAAAAACCACTGGTTTGGGCGATGATTACCGGATACCAAACTAAGCCGTCAACATCCGCTGGTCCAATACTGGCATCAAACCTACGCGCTTTATTGGTGCTAATTACTGCTGGATTAGGTACCATGACAATAATTGCATTATCAATGGTATAGCAAACATGAGTAGTGAGTTCGACAGACAAAGTAGCTTCGGGTGGATGATTAACGTTATCGCCAATCAAGCCGCCAAAAAATTTGAAGTAGAATTAAAAAAGCACGGGTTGACGGTGGCCCTATGGCCGACCATGATGTGCTTATGGGAAGAAGAGGGAGTAACGCAAAGAGACATTTCAGCTAAATCTAAGGTAGAAAACTCCACTACGACTCGCACGTTAGACAAACTGGAACACCTTGGTTTGGTCGAACGAAGAACCGATCCAAACAGCCGTCGCTCTTTCCGAATCTATTTAACCGCGAAAGGACACGGGTTAAAAGAAACGTTACTGCCGATACCTGTCGCGGTTAATCACGAGATGTTAAGCTCGCTTGATAATACAGAACAAAAAGAGATGATTCGGATGCTACAAAAGATGGTTGCTGCCGTTTAATACCATAAGCCGTCGTTGGCCCGAATTACCCATCCCATAATCGGTCAGGGAGTATCGCTGCTAAAAATAAGCGCTACTCCTTTTTTGTAGGGAAAATACCATTCTTAAACAAAAAAGCCCCAGCATTTCTGCTGGGGCTTAATCAAATAATGGAGGCGCCTCCCGGAGTCGAACCGAGGTCCACGGATTTGCAATCCGCTGCATAGCCACTCTGCCAAGGCGCCATTATTCTTTTTCTGCTTATACTTTATAGCGAGTCATAAGCGTAGTTTTACTTCCACTGCGTGAGTAGAAAATAGATGGTGCCCCGGGCCGGACTTGAACCGGCACAGCGCGAACGCCGAGGGATTTTAAATCCCTTGTGTCTACCAATTCCACCACCAGGGCACGCAATTCTTTATTGCGATGCTCTAAACCAATGTGCTCTATAAGAGCGGTTAGACACCATCTTCATACTGACGCTTCAATCTCTGAAACATCAATACTGCAAATTTTTTTCTCTAGAGCGGTTTGCCCTGAGAACGAAACGTACTTTAACGGATTAAAAAATTCCGTCAACACTAATTTTGCTCATTTTAATCAAGTGATTAAAAACCACACTCATCACCAGCTTACCAACCACTTTTCGGACGTTTTTGGTGCAAGCGAATAAAAAGTAATTTTTCTCCTAGCCAAACACTCTGGAGTTCTAGCTGATCGATCAGTCGAAATAGTCGGGGTTAACCAATACCAATGATCACAACCCGAACACTTATTTGCTCAGACGCCATTCATACTCATTGGTGATATACTGCGGGCTTATCGTCTGTTCGAACTGGTGTAGTAATGAAAGCGTGTAATCAATGTGGGAAATGTTGCATCAAATATGGAGATGGCGCACTTTCGGCTAGCACTGAAGAGATCGCCCTTTGGGAGTTATTTAATCCTGATATCTTCGAATACGTAAAAGATGACGAAATTTGGTTTGATCCAGAGACAGGAGTAAGGCTACAGCAATGCCCATTTCTAGAGATCGCCCCCAAACTAAACCCTAACGCGCAAAATAAGTACACCTGCAGCATTTATCTTGATAGGCCGGAAGACTGCCGCCATTACCCTAGTCTTATCGCTGAAATGGTCAGAGACGAGTGTGAGATGATCGAAACGATTGATTTAGAGAAACCAAAACTCGCCCAAAGAAGACTCGATTTTTTAATGAAAGACAGCCGTCCCGCAAGTGGCTCATAACCATCTGACATTAGTTAAATCCTTTGCTATTTTTTTTGTGCAACGGCTAACCGTTGTTTTTCATTTCTATTCTATAGCAAATAAACAAACCAACAGCACCACCTAGGTAGGTTAGAGCCAGTGGGATATAAGTTGGTCGATATGCGTAATTTACACCATAGCTTTCTGGATAATGACTGCCTGCTAACAGCAACCAAGCCGAAGCTGCGCCTACGAGTAACCATATTGCTGCTACTGCTATTTTATGGATAGGTGCCAGCCAATAACCGACTAGCACTACCGTCATTGCCGCAACAAAACCAGCAATAGGCTCTGCCCATAAAGAAAGATATTCAGTAACTCCAACCACAAGGAATACAACCGCATAAAATGCCGCTGGTACGCCTACCAACATGACGCCATATCTAACAATTGAGTTTTTCATCATTATCCCACATCAAAGTACGAGCTTAATAATAAAGAATTCGAGTCGCTATTTCTGTCTAGAATTGTATCGATATGTCTGCCGACAATACAAAGAACATATCTTCTTTACTTAATCAATGAACGCACGTATACAGCTATTTCTGCATCTTGGCAATGTTCAAAAAAGCACTGCTGGAAGCGCTGGCTTCCCACCGCAGTTTTCACCAAATCCTGATCAATCGCTCGTAGTGAGTCGCAGAAATTATCTTTTACAACCGCGGCTTTGACTTGGTTCAAAATAGCGGCATTACGCTGCTGGGGCTCCGCACGTTCTAATGGGTAACCATTGCCACGTTCGCCAGTGAATGCTTTTTCAAACATATAGCGAACATTTAGCTCGCCCGCCCAACCAAAGCCTTTCGCGAATGCCAAAGACAGCGCATTACCATTATTGATTTGGTTAAATAAAAACGCATCGGAGGGCTCTAAGCAATAACCACAAACCACGCCAGGATATAAATTAAGAGACATCAACGCACCTTGCCCCGTACCACAGCCAGTCACAACGAAGTCTACCGCTTTCGAATTAAGTAAAATACTGGCCATAATGCCGAGGTGGATGTATGTCAGGTGATGATCGTTCTCGTCAGTCATGCCTAAATTATATACATCATGGCCTAACCGACCCGCGACGGAATCCAATTCTGCTGCCACCATTGCGTTTTTCCCCGCTTGGCTGTTCTCCATCATTAATGCAATTTTCATGTCTTTTTCCTACCCATTTCTATTCGTTATTGAGGCAAAATCGCTAGCGTGCTAACCAACCGCCGTCTACTGCAATGGTGTAACCGTTGATGTAATCTGAAGCTGCCGATGCTAAGAAAACACAAGGACCAGCGACATCTTGCGGCGTTCCCCAGCGGTTTGCCGGAATACGTTCAAGGATCGCCTCATTACGAGCGCTGTCTTCACGAAGTGCTTTGGTATTGTTGGTTTCCATGTAGCCAGGTGCAATGGCATTAACGTTGATATTGCTGGACGCCCATTCATTCGCCATTGCTTTCGTTAACCCCATGAGAGCACTCTTCGAAGCCGTATACGACGGAACTCGAATACCTCCTTGAAAAGAAAGCATTGAAGCAATATTGATGATCTTACCGCCAGAGCCTTGAGCCATAAACTGCTTAGCGACCAGTTGTGACATAAAGAACACTGTTTTTGTGTTTATGTTCATCACGTCATCCCAGTTCTGCTCTGAAAACTCAATGGCATCTTCGCGGCGGATAATGCCTGCGTTGTTCACTAATATATCGACCTTACCGAACTCGGCGATGGTTCTATCAATCACTGCAGGAATATCATCTTGCTTTAGCAGATCCGCACGAACATCCAAATAGACGTGTCCGGCGGCACTCATTTTCTGAATGGTTTCTGCAGGTTCAGATCGGTTCACTCCCACAATACTGCAACCAGCTTCAGCCAAACTTAACGCCATACCTTGGCCCAAGCCTGTATTGCAACCGGTCACTATCGCAACCTTACCTCGTAAATTGAACGACTCAAGCATCATGTTTCTACCCTCAATGAAATATTGCGCCATTGCCACACAAGAACAAGCCGCTAAATTGATAATACAATAATATATGATTTTGAGATCGGCAATTATTTGTAAAGCGCGACTTCAAAGAATTTGAAATGAAATAACAGAAATGCCATTTGTGGAAACATTCGGTTATGTTGATATAGGTTATGTTGAATAGTAGAAAAGTCTCGACACACAGAGAGACCGATAGAACTGACCTGATCCATTTGCTTAGCTTATGTTCACAATCCAAGTAAAGAACACTGTGAAGATTGGGAGAAATTTTATAATATAGAGACACACCAAAAGGATATAATATGACAAATAATTTCACTCTTGCCGCTCAAGAACTGCTTAGCCGCAGAACAGCAGGCATGAAAGCACCTCGCCTTGCTTCATCTATCAGACCCGAATCTCTGGATGATGCATTAAACATCCAAACTTCTATGGTCGGGCTTCACAACAGCCCGGTCTCTGGTTGGAAATGCCTACAACCGTTAGCAGAAGACAAATTTGTGGTAGCCCCTATTTTTGCCGATGGTATTCAACAAGGCCCGCAGTGTGAGCTGTACGCTGACAATGGCGTAGTTCGTATTGAACCTGAAATTGCCTTTGTGCTTGCTAAAGACCTACCATCAACAACGGCTGGGTACAGCGAAACTGACATCGATCAAGCAATCGGCTCATGCCATATGGCACTTGAGCTAATTCAGTCTCGCTTTGCTGATGACAGCGAAGCCGAATTTTTGGAAAGACTGGCCGATGGCCTCGTCAATCAAGGTCTTTTCATTGGGCCTGAAATAAGTAAAGCGGCGGCTTTTTCTGCCAGCAAAATAGCCATCACTGCCACTCAAGGTGAGCATGTGCAAACGTTCGACGGTACTCATCCAAACACAATGCCAATGAAGCCTGTCTATTGGCTAATCAATGAAATGACCAAACGTGGTGTTTCTTTCCGTTCAGGAGAAGCGCTGATCACGGGTTCGTACTGTGGCATCGTAGAGTTTGAATTTAACGTTCCAACGACCATTACCTACCAAGGCCTTGGTGAGTATGTTGTGACATTTATTGATAAGCTGTAATCTTTGCTTCTCTCACCAAGATAGCGCTTATAAGGTCATGGATGGCTCGTGACCTTATACTTGCCCGATTAAGTCCCACACGGATCCGCTGAAAATAAGGGGATTGATCTAGTAGAATGCAAAGAGGCGGCAACTCGCCCTGAATACCGTGTAATGCAGTGAATTTTAGGTCACTAAGCTATTCAGCTCGCTTAAAGCAATATACACCTGAGGTATTGCGCAAGACTTGACACTCAGTGATCAGTTTTTGCTTAAGTTCAAGGCGTGCTCGCCGTAGTCGTGCTTTCGTTGCGGGTAAGCTTAAACCATGAGCGCTCGCATACGCCACCTGAGTCATATTATTTAAATCGCAAGTTTCAATAATATGACGATGGTTGGTTGAAAGCTTCGGCAAAATACGTGGAAGGCAAGTTTGTAACTGTTCCATTACGGGAGGTGTGGTTGCGGGTGCTTCTAAACGACCAATGCCGTCTACTTTGACCTGGCGGCGCCAGCAATCAATAAACTGGTTTTTAACCATCTTGAATAGCCATGATTTCCCATCATTCAACGAGCAAAATCGGTTGCTGTTGCTCATCGCTTTAAGGAATACCTCTTGCATAATATCTTCTGTTTCATGCTGACTTTGTGTTTGCTTTAATAGCCAGTAGTAGAGTAGAGATTCCGACTCATTCCACGCTTTCATTAAGCATTTCATTCATAGACCTTCAAAATAACTAACAGCGCCACCCATAAAGTTACGCTGTTTACAATTTAGTGTTGAGTGCTAGATCAATATCTCGAGAACTTGCTCTCGAGTTGGTACGGAGCCTGTGTGTTTTACTACACCATCGACAGCGACACCGGGCGTCGTCATGACCCCAGCATTCATAATCTCTTCCAGCCCTGTGATTTTTTCTACTTTAATCGGTACCCCAATCTCTTGAGCGATTTGATTAATTCGTTCAGCCGTAGCTAAACAGCTTTTACAACCAGAACCAAACACTTGAATAGTTTTCATATTTTTTGACCTTTATTCTAATTAAACGCATTAAATAGCCAGCCCACAATTGAGATAGCAACAAAGAGATACCCTGTTATCCATACAAGCATGCGGTACTGCATAACCTGCTTGAGCATCATGAATTCAGGCAAGCTCACAGCGACCGCCCCCATACAAAAAGCGAGTGTTGTGCCTAAAGGCATACCTTTCTCTATCAAAGAAGCCATAATTGGCACGACTCCAGAGGCATTGGTGTATATTGGGATAGCACTCAGTGTCGCGATGGGTACTGTCCACCACTGCCTGTCATACAAGTTATGCTCAAACCACTCTGCAGGGACGAATCCATGAATAAATGCACCGATGCCGACACCAATGATCACCCACTTCCATATACGTTGCACAATGGTGCTGGTTTCTGTTACCGCAAATTGGTGACGTTGTTTAACACTCATGGCCGCCTGAGTGTTTGTTTCATCACTCTTAGGGTCATCCGCTGTATCTTTTAAATAGGCATTGGCAAGGAATGGTTGTAACCAACGATGGGCTTTAAGCATGTCTAGAAGTAAGCCTGCAACCATGCCTAGCACCATCCCAATAGCGATATACATCACTGTAAATTTAATGCCAAGAATACTGCCAAGCATGATGATCACAACTTCGTTGATGAGTGGCGAAGTAATCAAAAAAGCGATCGTTATTCCAATGGGGATGCGAGCAGAAACAAACCCCATGAAAAGAGGAATAGAACTACAAGAGCAAAATGGTGTAATTGCCCCGAACATCGCACCAAGAAAGTACCCCACTCCTCTATTTTTTCCTTTTAAATAGTCTCGTACTTTCTCCATGTTAAGAGCGGCGCGTAGAAAGGAAATAAAGTAGATTAACACCACTAACAAGGCTAAAATTTTTGTCGTGTCTTCAATAAAAAAATGAACGCCCATCCCCATCGATGAGCCAGGTTCAAGCCCCATGACAGAAAATGATAACCAGTCAGCTACTTGAGTGAAGATTTCAAACATTTGATGTCCTTTTTAATGCATGTTTCTTAACAACACGTGTTAACAATGAAAAGGATACAAATTATTTTTAAACAGGACGAAGGCACTATGATGAGACGTTTTTTAGCGCGAAATTTTAACTCGAGGAAGCACAGGGGAATTTAGAGAGCCCAAAGCAATGGGTAGCCCTTCTTAATCAATAACAGATCATTGACTTTGGAAGTACTACCCAGAAAAACCGCTTACTTATTTTTAGCCAGGGCTTCTAACATCGCTCTGGTAACCAGTGTTATTCCTTTATCAGTAACACGGAAACCGTTGGCGATATCCTGCTCTCTATCATAACCAATGGCTAAGTCAGCAGGGACGTGACAATAACTATCAAGAATAACTCGTTTCAGTTTAGCGCCTTCACCTACATGGCTTCCGTGCAGCAAAACTGACTCTTCGATAAGGCTGTAAGAATGAGCATGAACACTTGAATATAACAGTGATTTACGAATGGTTGAGCCAGAAATAATACACCCACCCGAAACCGTAGAATCTACCGCCATACCACGACGTTCTTCGTTATCAAAAATGAACTTAGCGGGTGGAAGTTGCTCTTGATATGTCCAAATAGGCCAAGCTTTATCGTATAAATCAAGCTGAGGATCAGGCGTCACGAGTTCCATGTTTGCTTCCCAAAACGAATCCAGTGTGCCAACATCACGCCAGTAAGGTTGGTTATCACTATCTGGATCTTTGAACGCATAAGCAAAAACATTATGTTCTTTGATAATGGATGGGATAATATCATGCCCAAAGTCACGGGTAGAACCTTCGTTATCAACATCCTTTAATAGTTGATTGAATAAAAAATCAGCATCAAACAAATAATTACCCATCGATGCTAAGCATTGATCTGGTTTACCCGGAATTTCATTAGGCTCGGCTGGTTTTTCATCAAAACCGACAACCTTGCTTTCAGAATCTACGGTCATAACCCCAAAACTACCCGCAGCTTCTTCAGTATCGACTTCAAGGCAGCAGACGGTCATATCAGCGTTGTTTGCTACATGTTCGGCGATTAAAGAACCATAATCCATACGATATACGTGGTCACCTGAAAGGATTAAAATGTACTTAGGGTTATGTGAACGAATAATTTCCATGTTTTGATACACAGCATCGGCTGTACCCACATACCAATCATCACCAGTTTGTTGTGACGCGGGTAAAATCTCTACAAACTCTTTCGCCTTAAAGCTTCCCCATCCACGGCTAATGTGGCGAATTAACGAGTGTGACTTATATTGAGTTGCTATACCGACACGGTTAATACCTGAGTTAATACAGTTGGATAGCGGAAAATCGATGATACGGAATTTACCACCGAAGTAAACGGCAGGCTTTGCGCGAGAATCTGTCAGTTCAAATAGTCGGCTACCACGGCCGCCGGCTAATACTAATGCATAGGTATCTTTTGTTAGGTTACTAATGTGTCGGTCATACTTATGGGGCATAGAGTTCTCCAGAAAGAGGGGAAGTGAAATGAGTTGTTGAGAATTCATTCCATTAAATACAAAACAGGCAGACCCCAATAAAGAGGCTATTGATGCATTTGTTATTACGAGGCAAACTTAAATAGCATAAGGGTTACGCAAAATAATAATGATCTATAACTCACTATAAAAAATTTATTTTTATTAATCTGTTAGGTAACTCTAAGTATTTAAATTTAACTTATATACCTGTGAGCATTGACGTACACCCCCTTTGATCACAACAACTACGTTACATATTGTAAATATTAATCCAACCAAAAAGCAACAATGCGCAGTAACATAGTTGATAGATGAAATGCTAAGGTGCGCTAATTACAAACTTATTGCGCGGCTATCGACAAGTGGTGATTGTACCAATAGCTAGATAAAACCAAATGCCACCAAGATCATGTCATATACTATTAGATAGAATTCAGTGCGGCTCTAAAGGTTAAATTATGAGTAAAAGACTGATAGTCAAAACAACGCTATCTATTGGACTGCTGCTCGCATCAGCATTGTTATACGGACAAGAAATTCGAATTCAGATCATCAGTGATCAACGTGACCAATTGGTGCTTGATCTACTGGAACTCGCACTGAGCAAGTCCGATTCAAACTATCATGTGATTGAACAAAAATATGATGAAAATGAGGCGCGTACAACGGCTCATCTAATGAATGGTAAGATTGACCTGATCTGGGCTGGAGCATCTCCAGACAAAGAAGAAAAACTTCGAGCTATCTATTTTCCGATATCTAGAGGGTTGTTAGGGTACCGGATTTTTTTGATCCGCTCAGATGACCAACAACGTTTTAGTAAAATCACTAACCTAAACGATTTAATGCGTCTATCTGCCGGACAAGGTGTTTTTTGGGGGGATACCAGAATATTGAAAAGCGCTAACCTTCCAGTAGAGACCACCGTACAGTATGCCAACCTCTTTAAGATGTTGGCTGCAGAACGCTTTGATTACTTCCCTAGGGCAATCTATGAACCATGGGAAGAGCTGGATAAATACTCTCATCACCAACTCGCAGTGGAGCAAGAATTATTACTCTATTATCCATACGCCATGTATTTTTATGTTCACCGTAATAATCAAAAGCTACATGATGATTTGTACACAGGACTTATGCTTGCAACTGAAGATGGAAGTTACAACGAAATGTTGTTTAATGATCCATTGTTAAAGCAAATACTGAGTAAAACTAACATCCCGAAGCGTCGAATTATGACCATTGATAACCCGTATTTGGCAGAGGAACTAGATCGCTCAAACCCTGCATTATGGGTGAGCTATGAGCAATTAGTAGAAATTAGCAAAAAAATAGACAAAAAGTAGCCTTAGCCAACCCCATATTATTATGGCTCTTAGCAGAGTAATACGTTAAGTAATGAATACAGGAGACAAAATTGGAAAGGAAGCTAGTGTTATAAATATTGGAACAACTGATCGATTCAAATTTGGTCTCTTATTTTTTAACAGTAACAACTAGCCTGACACAGGCGGCTTGAGCCAAAAGAGCATTGGGGGAATGGCGCTTATGTTCTCCATAAGCTTATTATTAATCTGCGGATTGTAATTGGACTAACAAACTTGCCGCCACTCTAAAATTTGCTTTATCGGTTTCATTTTCAAGAATGACATTCAATGAAGAAACCGCATTTTGACGATTTTCATTCTGTACACCTATTGCCTGAATCGCTTTCATTCTACTTCTATTATCTTCAACATTAAGTGCTTTAGCGGTCACCAGATCTATTTCTTCTGCCGTAAGCTCAAACTCTGTAAGGGAATTAAACAATTCACCGTTTACGGTCGCATCGGCTTCATTTTTCACCATATCAATAAGACTAACATGCGCTAGGTCAGAACCGCACTTACCAAGAGCATAAGCGGTATTTTGTCGTACGCTACGATCGTCAGACTGGGTAAATTCAACCGTTAATAATTCTGCGACATCCTGGCGAGCCGTATTTCCTAGCGCGGTAATTAATATGGCTTGCTCAACGTGTGTTACGGCTCTAAGAAAAGTTTGAGACAGATTTTGGTATAGCTCTTCTGATTGCTCGCTACCCTCTCTTGTTCTGAGTATATTACCTATAGCAAACATGCCGGTAGAATATATACCTCGATGATCAGAAACATTGGTTTCAACAAGAAAAGCTTGAAGTTGCTGATAAGACGCTCTACCAAGATTCGTTCGACCAAAACTTACCTGAATCATCGCTTGCTCACGATCTTCAATGCTGTATTGATCTTGAGTAAAAATATCGATCAACACCTTATTGCTGTTCTTAGTATCCAGCTCAGACAACGTACTAAACAACTTTAGCTTGATATCGCCGCTTAACTCCCCTCCTATGATAAGATTATTTAACTCTGACAAAACCGAATTGTATTGAGAAAGCCAATTTGACCGTTGCCTGCGAGTCATATTTACAATATCTAGTTTACTGATGTCTCGAACTAAAGATTCTGCGAGTGACTTCCGCTGCTTTGCCGAAAGTTCAAGACTCCTAGGCTCAACAATATTCCATTGATTCAATATGTCTGATAGTTGGTATAGGGAGAGGTCTTGTTCATGCGAAACAGACTTAAAACTTACATGTTGAATCATATCGAATCTGATGCCTTGAGACCGAGTTATTAACGTTTCAGTCCCTTCCATCTTATCAAACCAAACATGTTCTGGATTATTTCCATATGAAAACTCAGAGTGATTAATCTCTTGCTGAACAGGAGGTTCATGTTTGTTCTGCACATATGCCAACTTCTTTTTTACCACCTGCGTAATTCCTTCTCCTAACGCCTTAGGAATATACTTTACATAAACACCTCCATTTGAATCATTTTCAATTCGAATAACAACATCATCTAATATGGGGATGTACTGAAAATAGTAAGTAAAGTTCTTTAATAGAGACTGAGTTTCAATATTTAACCAATCAGGAAAGAAAAAATCGACAACTTTACCTTCCTGATTCAATGCGAATGCGAAAGGCGTTTGTATACTTTTATAACTATTCAAAAACGCATCATTGTGAGAACTTGTTAGATTATATATTTCTCCCCCCCACCATATCTTTCCTTCTTCATTATAGTCCGAATAAAAAACAGGCGTCAATGCAATATTACCCTCTATGACCAGGTTAGCATCATTATTTTCATCTTCATTGAATCTTGTTTTCGTTTCAATCTTAAATAGATAGTTAACTTTATATTTCGCAGTAACGGAAAACGAGGAAAACATAGACAAGAAAAATAAGGCCAAACACAATCGATAACGGAATTTAAGGTCAACCATATTTACAATTCCCTTTCCCAAACTCTACTTAATAAGTGCTCAGTCCAATGTAAAGGGGTATGAAATTTTATGAGCGCAAACTTTAAGTGATGCTCCCTTATAATTCGATATATGATGTCGACACCAATTTTTCCATTGAGGCCGTTTAGCTCGACATCTACGTTTGCCTCCATCTCCGCGACTGGACCTCCATCACGGCCGACAGGAATATATTTCGCAGATACTTCGACCGGTAACGAAACTTCTACAAGGTTAATTTCGCCAAAAATTTCAGCGGCAGCAATGCCTATACTCGGACCACCAGAGGCTTCTACCCCAAAGCGCAGGTATGGTTCAGCTTCTATCTTAGCTTCGTTATCAGACATTCCGAGTCCTATATCTGCACCAAAACCACTTACCCCTTTAAATTCAATCTCCATAGGAATAGGTCCAGCGGCAAAATGAAATCTAGCTATATCAGAATGGTGTTCAGCTAAAGGTATAACTATTTCTGGATTTTCAAGAACTTTAACTGTAAACCCGTACAGTGACAGTTTTGTGGAGAATGGATTCAATGCTGCAGTATTTACGGCAGGATAAAAGCCTAGTAATGTGTGTTTTTGATTAAAGAGATACATATTCGCTTCTAGTTCGAGAGAACTAAAAACACCAAACATTCCAGATTTCAATTGAGTGTCGAACAATAACTGAGCCGAAGCTACTTTTTTATCTCCTAACATCTTACTTTTGTTAAAGTGATAGGTGTACGAACCTGGACTTAGCTTTACTGGTGGCGTATAGACAAACAAAGGTAACGATATCGTATAGACATTATTAACAAGTTCCATCTCATTGTCATCTAGTTCCGCATAAAAGCTGATGGAGACCTCAGATTGATTTGGATAGGAAGAAAAAGCTAGGTTTTGCTCCGGGGTCAGTTTGATTGCATAAGAATAGATAAATTCTTCATTTAATGCAGGAACATCAATACTTACTACTCTCTTGTATTCTTTTGACTCATTATCTAACAACTGTAGGCTGGACAGTTCATTTGGTATGAGGGTGCCATTGATGCTATCTATACGAGCGGTCAAACTAACTAATGAATCGGACTCACCGAAATATATCGCGTCCAAGTAACCGAGAAGATCATGCGGATTCTCCTGCCCTATTTCGTTGACCTCTTCCGGATCAATAAATAAAATCTGATTTGTTACTTCAACTTCATTGATAGCAAAGTCTTCTTCTGCAGTCGATATTATTTCAATCTTTTCAGACGAGAAACTTGCTTGTTTAAAAAATATACTGGTGTCACTATATTCAAGCCCTTCAGTATTGGACACAATGTAGGCCAATAGATAATAATCATCAGTTTCCTCTACCATAGGCAGCGTAAAAACCATATAACAATCGGTAGTCCCATCTGAAATTATTGGACATAAAGAAGCTTTAATAAACGTTGAGCCATCACCTAGAACATCATCTTTTTCCTTTGAAATGAGAAAGTCAGTTTGAACGGAGGAGCCAGATAGCCCATTAGTTTCTATAGTATACTTAACATAAACTTCGCTATTTGCAGTATTTCCTTCAAGCTCGATCACTTTAATATCTGATATCGCGGAAGTCGCTTCAATCTCTGAACTTGACTCATTGCCACATCCAAACAACATTGAACCAATAGTAAATAAAATTACTCCTTTTAGCTCGCGTACTCGCATCCTTCACTCCTAGCTGATTTGATAACTAATCTCATTCATCAAGCTCACATTGTTATTCTCGCAAAACTCCATCGCTCCTTAATGAACATTTCAGTGACTTTATCAGATCGAAATCACTCGCAATCAGATTAAGATAACCTCAATCAAAATTTGGTATCATTTTAGTATCACTGTGCACATAAAAAATTGGTATTAATGAGCTTACAACCTTATTGCGCATCATCGTTGCTATTTCCATTTCATCTGATACCAAACTGATACTAAAAGATATTTATTTCCGGAATAACATAGAACTAATAGGAAATAAATAAGGATAACTTAATGGTTAGGGCAACTTTCGTGCAATCACTTTCAATGACATTTCTCTTGTCTACAATATTCGGATGCAGTACCACGGTTATTATGGAAAGATCTGATGCTATCTCTGTTCAGCCTGAATTACTTATAAGCACTGATGGTACCTTTGGTGGTTTTGGTCGAGAGGGTACTTTTAATATCGCAGGTTTATATCAAGGTAAGTACTCACGGAATGCATCAACCAGTACGTGGTTCCAGACCATCGAGACTAAAAATGCTGAGATGATAGCTGAACTGACTCGCAATGATAATGGTAAAACCTGGACCATAATTTGTCATGGTGGAGGTACTGGTTATAACTTAGGAGTTTTTTCACTCGGTGGAAGTAAACAATTCATCTGTAAAGTTGGTCAAAATGGTATCGATGTAGGTGAATTCCAAATGGAGCCAGCATCAGAAACCATCGAGCTCTCAATGGCATTAAAAGAGCGCGGCTTTATTCGCTACGGTAATACACACTTTAATGTCCAATCTGTTCATATGGCCGAAGGGGCAATGGTCAGTACCGAAACCCCACTCGGATACCGTTTCACTCGGGGCGAAGTAGATATGGCAGCCGTTCAAACGCAAGGTACGATAACACTTCAAATGCTCCCTAATCTAACCAGCACAGAAATTGATACTTTGATATTGGGCACTGTCGCTAGCGCATTTAGCTGGCGACCAGCAGAGTAACTTACCAATTGTAAATGCAAATTTTAAGGACTAAATATCTATGAAATACCTAGTCTCTCTAACCATCCCTTTTTTAATATTAGGCTGTGGAAGTGAAGATATATCTGTTACCCCCGCAGGTCCAACTGATGGATGGGTGCATATGATTATTGATGAAGAATTTCAAGGCTTTACTACTAATGTATGGTCTTATCAAAAAGAAGAACGTTCGGGGCTATTAGATCATGATACAAAAATAGATTTGAATAAGAGCAATCTAATTATGAGCTCGATAAAAACTGCATTTCTATCCGAGTTCGAATATATCATATCTTTAGACGATACAATAAATAGTGACACTTGGATACTTCTTACAAGCAAGCTATCAGAAAATAATAACATATATAGCCAACTTAGAACTTGGGCCGATCACAACAGCCTTAACTACTATGATTTCTACTTTGAAGCTATTGATAGGAATAATTTTTCTATTATTTCCGAACATCAAGTTGACGTCGGAAACATTACTCGATTCCTCGCTTTAGGATCATGTAATATTTCTATGGGTGATGGCTCGGGTGTCTGTACGTACACATACGACGGTACGGAAATAACCGCTGAGTTCGATTCAGACTTATATCAAAATTGGTTTGATTTAACGGAGGCGGATAAAAAGGTTAGCGATCTAGCCCTTCCTCTTTCTTTGTCTATCAACTTAGATTATTACAATACAAACCAATTAACGAGTATAGTACCACCACAAGGACAATGGATCGAGTACAATTGCTATAACGGAATATGCCAAAAATGGTATGGAGAACAAAGAAAAATATTAAATCCAATCGAGCCAATTTCGAAAAATAACATCAATTTCTTCACAAAATATACCAATACGTACACTGACTTTAACGATGTCACCCTCGACATCACTGAAGTTACATTATCAGAATCCAATCTAGATATTGAAGATAACGGATGGCGGTTGCAAACAAATGTCGCAGACAACAGCAATTTACCACCATCTATAAGAATCCAATCGAGACATTATTATCAAGAGAGTGAAGTAACCAGAGAGCCCCTAGAGTATGAATTTGCTATCAACGATATTACCAACATCAAAGTTAGCGGTTCAGCCTCACTCTATACTGCTGAAAAATTCGAGTATGCCAATTGGGAGTGTAACGTAACCGATAAATGGGGGTCGTCTTCATGTAACATTGATTGGATGAATTCAGACAATGATACAACTCGAATCGTCAACTTAGATTATGTTAATGAGTGGAATAGCTTAGACCCTAGCGAACAATCAGAAATCGATATAGCGATTAAAATCAGCACAGCATTAGAGCTAACGTTAGATGACCTTGCCAACTAGAGGTGAACATAATATGTTCATATAGTAAGGTCATTCATCATCTATATGAACACATTTCTCGGTTTTGGGATTACAATATCATCGCCCTATTTTTTCCTGCTCGTTTAGACTTATATAACGCTATATCTGCTCGTTGATAAATTTGGTCGACGGTTCCGTCATCAGGCTGAAACTGACTAATCCCAACACTCATGCAAATCGTAGACTCGCTTTCAATCGCACCAACGAGTTCTCTCAAATGATTAGAAAACGCCAATGAAGCGCGCAAATCACCTTTGTAAATGATGCCAAATTCATCGCCGCCAATTCGACCAAACATGTCAGTCTCTTTTAATTGCAACTGACAGACTCTCACTAAGTCACAGATGACTCTGTCTCCAACTTGATGCCCGAGACTATCATTAACTTTTTTAAAATCATCAATATCAATGAGAATCAAGCTGCTATTCTGTTTGTAGCGCTTAAAGCTAAAGAATGCATCGTCCAAGCATTTAAACAACTTTCGTCGATTATATGCGTTGGACAGGGGATCAAACTCTGCTTGGTAGATAAGGTGCTGCTCTAGCATATAGCGTTCAGAGATGTTACGTGCGACCCACACGACGGCTCTTTCTCCACTTTTCAATGTATTCAGCGGGCATACTCGGCCTTCAAAGCGTAATTCACCCTCTGGGCCAGATTCTTCCTCCACATGACTGACGTCATAAGCTGATAAAGAATATTCAAAGATCATCAACTTATTGGCATCCAACGTTTCTTTTATTCTCTTGATAAACCAATCTGCTTTATGTCGAGGTAATACATCATGTAAGCTCAAATTCTTAAGATTAGAACCATCGTGATACAGTTCTGGGCTCTCTCCACCCAGTATGGCGGAGTACCTTCCTGACTCCGTCAGCACAAAAACCATATCAGGCAATGCGGAGATAATCGCTTTCCAGTCATCAAACTTGTCCATAAGTTCTCTATTCTCATGTTATTTCTTGGTTTTTCTATGCCAGCAATCGATACCGGAGGGGTTAAGCCAGTGTTCGTTCTGATTCCATGTGATCACGCATCAGTATGATGGGGATCTATCCCTCAGGTTTGAACCATAGCTTTTAATTCCAAGCCAGGTGCTAGCTCTTCTTCCTCTAAGGCTTGGTTTTCTTTCTCCAGATATAGGTACAGTCTGTCTAAGTAAACCTTACATCCTTTAGCGAGACAAAAATTAATACTCAGCTTTAGATAGTTAATGGTCTCTCTATGGCACTTCGACCCTGTTTTATGTTGCAGCTTGGCTAACATAATGGCAAAAAATGGATAAAACACTTTAAACTGCTGGTTTATGACCACGTTGTTGTAGTGGCTAACAAAGCGATTGATATGCTCGTCACTACCATCACTCAGCGCCCTTTCCCACTCGATGAAAGTCATTGCTATGCTCTGGAAGCTAATGATGTTCGCCTTTGATGCAATCTCGTAGAGATCCATTGCTTTATCAAAGATAGATTCAATTCCCCCCCCCTCAAACAGTACGTATATCTGGGCGTAAATCATCAGACATTGGTTAGCGGGAACCTCAGTTTGTCTGAGTGCCGATTCAACTTGGCTATACAAAGTATCCGTTTTTCTCTGATCTCCAATAACGTAAGCAGACATTAAACGAACCATATGGCATATCGCGATGGTATCTTGCTCTGCTCGCGAGTTTGGAACGTCGAAACTGTTTAGCCGCTCGATCGCTTTTTCTGTATATACTTCGGCTGATTCAATATTACCCATCATGAATTCACCATAGGCTTGAAATGCACTAAACAATGCTGTTTGTCTGTCGTTCAATTTCGCTTTATCAATTGAACGACTGATACTGACAAACTGTTTAAGTTCAAGAGAGATCAACAGTGGAACTAATTGAACAAAAATACACACATCGCTGGTATCCGGTTCGTGTTCATTACTACGACGAGACTCTCGCTGCCTAAGTGCCATCATCATTGGAGACGCACTGCCAAAAGCAACCCCAGCCCAAGAAATCTGTATCGCACTTGAAATTTTGTTTTTTAAGATTTGAGACGTATCACAGGAAACTCGAAGCCCGTCGTAAATATCCGCTACACAGCTAGTAAAAATAAGGCTAGTACTTGGTGTTCGATACAAGCTCCTAATGTTATTCAGTAACTTATTATTTTCGCCAATCTTACGGTAGAGGAGGTTTTCCTTTCTTAGTGTGTAAATACGATCAGCTTCATCTAAATTCTTGAGAAGTATAATGACTTGACGCACATAAGAAGCCATGCATTCTTTGGGCGTTACTTTCTTGAAAGCGCTGATGTAACTAGCATGGCTAATAAACTGAGAACTCCCGTCCCCCACATGAAGTATTCCACGTTCACGTAACATCCATGCAGACTCTTTGTGAGTTGCCAGACTTCGTTCCCAGGAGTACTCACAGTCTATTTCTAGTGAGACGACAAGTAGGCCTAATAGGTCACTTGCTTGTTGCGGTAATTCTGTCAGTTTTAAGCTTGCTAGTTTAATAATTTTTGGCGTTAGCACATTATCTTCGATCGACTCTAATGCCATCTGCCTTAAAATTCGGAGGTTGCCATTCGAATTAAAAATGATTTCATCGATTTGGCAGTCAGGAATTTGATTGTCAGACCAATTCTTGACTAATTCGATGTAATTTTGATGCGTCAGATCCGGTACAGAAAAGGTTTTGGAATCTACATTATCGAACACAAACTCATGCTCATAAGCGTAAATTGTCGAAACAACAACACACCGTAAACTCTTCGACTTAGAAAATACGTACGCAAATACTTTTGTGTAGTATTCGTGCTTTGAATACGTGCCATCAAATACAACGACCCTAATTTTTGAGTAGTCGATCAGTGCATTGACGATCGTTACATCGTCATAGAACAACGCATCTCTGCTTTCATTTGTATTATCTAAGATTTCTTTTATTCGTCGACTCACCTTGGCGTAAGACAAATGCCCAAAATCGATGCCCTTTACCGTTAAAGCGCGCACGATGACTTCTACGGGGTCAATAAGATTAACGCCTATGATTTTACAGATCATTAAGGCCGTTCGAGGGATCAGAGCAGACTCATACTCAGGGCAAGTAAGGATGCACTCCACTTCACTTACATTAAGCTTTTTGATGTAAAGAGACGTGAGATAACGCATCCAATGAGATTTTCCCATTCCCGATTCACCGGTAATGGTAATTATGCTCTTTTGCCGTGGATTATCTATGGTTGTCTGAACAAATGATTCGCACTGTTTGAACGGAATGTGATCGCCTACGTAGTTCTGATTAGCATAAAGACGAACAACATAATATTCCCGTCCTAAAATAGAACATTCATTCGTTACATTAATATCAAAATACCGACAAATTGAATAATAGAGTCGCTTATCTATTAATATGTTTTCATTGATATTTTTTGAATAAATATAGGACAATTCACAGATATCTCTATCATCCACGGTCAAAACCGAATTGCCTTGCTCGGCAATTTCTTTAACGATGACGATTGAACAGCCTATTTCCCCACAATTCAATGCATCTTGGTATTGTGTTAAAAGGCCTGATTCGATGCGGCTAAGAATTCTGTAGAGCGAGGAAAGTTCATATCGACAAAGGACATTAACATCTGAAAAAGAGACAATTTCTGCTTTTTGCTCGCGAAGTAAATCGACTAAATAACCCGCGCAGATTGTAGTGTCGTTGAGCCTAATTGATATCAGGCAAGTTAAGCTTTCTTTCGTCTCTCTTTTTAAATTAATTAGTGGTTCTTCATCATCGGCGAGAATTGTTCCAATCAATACACCATAGTAATCAGCGATCTCTCGTGCAATCCTAAATGATACTGCTTTTCCTAACTCTACCCTCTTGATCGAGGGCATGGAGATCTGAACACTATCTTTTTCAAACTGACGACAAAGCTGAGCCTGACTGAACCCTAGTCCAAGCCTAAACTCTTTCAACTTAGTACTATTGAGCCTAACGCTACTTCTAGTCAACCGCATTCCCTGACTTTGTTCCGCTCATCCTGTACATACTATATACAACAACATATGAAAATAATATGTATGAACAACGTTTCATCACTCAAATTTTATACATACTAATTCAAACGGCGCACCTCCGGTATAATTCAACATAAATACAGCGGATATTAAGGCACATCTAGATGTTGTTGCAAACTGAATTGTAGTGACATCCTAAGTCTAGCCACTGCACAATGATTCTTTTCCGAATAAGATCATTGACCATAAACGACAGACGCAAAAACACACGCAATTGAGCGTTTTTTTCAATAAGTTAGGAATTTTTTCTTTTATCTCAGGACGAGAAGAGATTGGAGCGTACAGCGGGAATCGAACCCGCATCATCAGCTTGGAAGGCTGAGGTAATAGCCATTATACGATGTACGCACATCGCTGGAACGAGATAGATAATGCCACATCGGCCGAGAAAGAAAAGCACTAATTTGCATTTTTCTCCTAAAACTCAACTGTTTGCTTGATTTTCACACAAAGCGTACAAAGACCCGGCGATTATGACCGCGCAGGCCGTTGTAATTTACGCTTAGATCACTATTGAGCCACACAAAAGCAAGGACCCTCACCCTTGCTTTGTGTCCCTTACATTACAATAACGCTGGAATACCAGGTAATTGGCCCACGACAGCCAAAGCACCGACACAAATGATCACAGCCGTTAAGGGTATTGCTATACGATCAGCTCGAGATAAAGAAGCCGTGCGCTCTTTGTTACCAATCAACCCCATATTGTCTAGTAACATGGTGATAGCCCAACCGAACACTGGGTTGACCAACGCACAAGCAAACATGCAAATACCAGCACTTTGTGAGTTACGTGCATTCTTAACCATTTGCATCCCTGCTTCTAGCAATGGCAAGAACACGCCAACTAGCAATGCAACACGTAACACTGGCTCCCACATGGCTAAGTCCATTGGGTAACCAAGCACTGCCGCGAACACGCACAAGAAACCAGTAAGCAAAGCACCACCGGGAATAGGACGCTTAGCTATTGCAGCAGGGATCATGTATGTTCCCCAAGACGAAGCAAGATTACCACCACCTAAGCCTGCACCCACTATCTGGCGGATCGAACAGACGGTCATGGTGTCGTCCACATCCATCAATGCGCCTTTCGCTTTTTTAGGGTAGTTAAGTTCTTGAAAGACTCGGTGGCCTAAAAAGTCAGGTGACCACATCGCTACCGCTAAAATCGCAAACGGAATAACCGCGATGTAATGCTCCAGAGTAGGCCAACCTAATTGCCAGCCGGTATTTTCTCCCCACCAATAAAATGGGCTCATATTGGGCAAGCCGGGACTTGTAGTAAATTCAAATGGTACTCCCATTAAATAAGCCACAACGCCAGCAATAAGGGAACACAGTGGAATTGCAAGCCAACGTTTTTCTATTTTTGCCAAGTAAGCATAAATAACAATCGTTGCACAAATCACAATAAATGAAACGGCATCAAGCCCTTCACTGACAGACCAAGATTCAAATTTATTTAGCTGACCAATTAACCCTACTGCACTTAGGTATATTAATAAGCCCCCTCTTACTCCCTCTCCCGTTAATTTAACGAGTTTGGATCCACCTTTAGTGGCACTTAATATTAAACCAAACACCCCAACCATGATCCCCAAAGCTAATGGATGGCCTCCTGCTGCTGCAATAAGCGGAATAAGGGGAATCATAGGCCCGTGGGTTCCGGCTAGATTGGTCAGTGGGTTCATAATGGCAGAAAAGAATACAACAAAAATGACGCCAGCAATGAGCAGCTCGAAACGCACGTTTTCTGCCACAAACTCAGGAGATAAGCCAAATTGAGCCGCGAATGCTGCAACCATCGCAGTCACCATCACGACTTTACCTATTGTGGCCGCAATGGCTGGTACCCAATCTTCAATTTCAACACCGAAATCTCGAAAAGGTAAATGGACACGCCAACGACGTAAATCCATAATCGTTAGTTCATGCTCTAAGTACTCTGACCTCGTATCAAACTCTTTCGCCTTTTTCCGGCGAGATTGATAGTCGCTACCCTGAATTTCACTCATTATAACTCCGTATGTTTTTTATTATTCCCATACGGATTATTAATACTAATCATTATTTCTTATTGATATAAATCAAAGTTAAGAATTTACATCATTTCGTTCTTTAATTAATTCGCGTCCGTTCACAAATCGACCAGCACTGAGAGATGTTGATCACAAAAAGTTTTATGTGTCGTATATATATCAACAGACCAACGAACTGATTGCCACAGCCGCACTACTGATCAATAAGACCAATTTAGAGAATATATTCATTACATGTCAGTATTAATAAACACCAGGACACATAAGTAAACGGTTTAATAATACTAAATTAGTTTCATCACGTAAAATCTATCACTCTATAATAAATATTCTAGTGTCTAATATAATATTGAAACATTAATATACGGTTTGCTTATTAATATAACCACAACATTAATATGGCTAAATGGGCTATGCCACAGCCGTTAATGTGCCAACTTCACCTAGCCTTTACAGCAAGATCATTTACAATAGCCTGCGATTACTTTTACGATTTGACTAGGAACACCATGAAACCCGGAGCGACAGGCTTAACTCGAATTTTTCACGCAACTCGTTATTCTATCCAAGGCTTAAAAGCCGCGTGGAAGAACGAAGCCGCCATCAGACAAGAAATCGGGCTACTGGTCATTTTTGTTCCCATCACTTTTTTCTTGCCGGTGACAAAACTTGAACAGATCGCTCTGATAGTTTCACTTCTTCTCATTTTACTCGTTGAGTTACTCAATTCAGCCATTGAAGCGGTAGTCGATCGGATAGGCCCAGAACATCACGAATTGAGCGGTCGAGCCAAGGATATTGGCTCCGCAGCAGTAATGATAGCGCTTATTATCGCCGGTGTCGTTTGGGGGGGGGTTGTGCTGTTTTAGGTTTCTTAGCAAGCTAACTGCTTAGGTCTCTGCCCGTTCAATATGTGAAGTCATTAAAAAGAAAAAGCCCTATTCAAATAACGCGATTAAGCGGCTTTTGAATAGGGCTCTTTGCCTCTATGTTTTTCTTTTCTTTGAAAGCTGCCTTTGCCTTTTTTCGCTTTCTCTATTCTTGTAGTAAATAATCGACTTGTGACAACGGCTTTCAACGCATTGTCTTTAATGGTACCTCGACCGAACTCTGTGTCTTCAGATTGACTGACTACATCATTCGAGTGAGATATAGAATGTTTCGCATTCATTTTTATCTCCAATATGAAATGTGCACACTTTATGTGCGCTGGCATGTTGACTTTATTGGACTTTAAAGTCAAATTTTACTTAGCTCACACTCAAAAGGACTGAACATGGAAAAGCTATCAAAAGCTTTACTTGCCGTTACTGCTTTAAGCGCATTCTCCGCATCGGCAAGCAACATCACCATTAATTACTTAAAACCGATGAATGATGACGATAAAGCCAGCCTAGCTCAACTCAAAGACAGCCAAATTAACGAACTTGTCGTCGAACTGGGTAAAACCTACTTTCCATTTACTCAGACTTTAACCATTGAGTATGGTTCTGACGACGGTCCTTTGTTTAACCCAGAAACCAATGTTATTCAGATGCCCTATCATTTTATGGCAGAAGCGAATCATTACTTCACCAAAAACAAATACGATGAGAAATTCAATAAGTCCGCACAAGCAGGCGCCATCGATACCGTTCTTCATACACTGTTCCATGAGATCGCTCATGCGTACATTGCCGACAAAAACATTCCTGTCTTAGGCAAAGAGGAAGACGCAGCCGACAATCTTGCCGCGGTGATAATGATTGAATATGTCGATAACGGCTCAGACAGTGCCATCAGCGCCGCCGACATGTTTGCATTTGAAAGTGAAGACATGCCAAAAGATATTCAAGCTGCGGAATACATTGATGAGCACAGTTTCAACCTACAACGTTACTTCCAAACCTTATGCCTAGTCTATGGCAGCGATCCGGAACAATACTCTACATTGCTCGACGAAGTGGGTGACGAACTTGGTGAAGATGGCCTTGCAGACCGCAAAGCATTCTGCGAAATGAATTACCATGATATCTATAACAACTGGCACGTGTATCTAGGTAAACCAACATCATAAACACACCATTTAACGTGGTTCTACCTCGTTTCTGTTATGCCATGCATCGAGCAGTTCTTTACCGAAAATAACTTCCGTTTGCATGTGCATAACAACTAAAAACACCACAACCAACGCACACGCCACATTAAACCACCGTGTTACTTTTGCACGCTGACGCTTGTCGAATATGGCGATTTGCAGCCCAACTAACGCGAGCGGGTAACCGAACAGAACCAAAAAAAACCAGCCTAAAAAACTTGAGATTGCCATCGGTGTTTCCATTTTATCTCTCTTTAACTGCCCATCCCTCATGCTGAAACTATATCGTTTTATTAAAGACCATATCTGACCGAAAATGCTGGACAGAAAATAGCCCTAGCGAAAGTGATTCCTGCTAGGGCTCGGACACACGGTAACTACACCGTAAATCTATCAACTAAATGAGCAAGCTCGTTGGCTTTCTCTTTAAGAGCACTGCTTCCTGAGCGGTTCTCGTTCGCCAGTTCTGCGGAACTCGCACTTTGATCAGAAATCACCACAATTCGTTCTGAAATCTCTTGCCCTACTATACTTTGCTCTTCAGTCGCGGTGGCTATCAATGCGTTCATATCCATGATGTTATGAATGAACTCTTGTACTTGCTCTAGTGCTACGCTCGCCGCTTTTGCTTCTTCAACTGTGCCTTGGCTTCTTTGTTCGCTCGAATTCATCACGCTCACCGCCGCATCCGATGCAGATTTTAGTTGTTCGATCATTTTATGAATTTCGCCGGTGCTGTCTTGTGTTCTACTGGCCAGTTTTCGTACCTCATCAGCTACAACCGCGAACCCTCTCCCCTGCTCTCCCGCCCGGGCAGCTTCTATTGCGGCGTTAAGTGCGAGCAGGTTAGTTTGCTCGGCGATGTCTTGAATGACCTCGAGTAAGCTTGAAATGTTCTTCACATCTCCTTCCAATCGTGAAATCACCTCATTGGCATTAGAGATCTCGCTCGCCAATTCAATCACCGATGCCGCCGCGGCTTCAACAATGCTGTTCGCATGTTTGGTGTGGTCGTCCGCATCTTTAGCGGAACTCGCCGCTTGGTTAGCATTAAGCGAAATATCATTCGCTGTGGTGGTCATTTCTGTCATGGCCGTTGCAACTTGCTCTGTTTCGCTTCTCTGCCCGTCAGCAATGCTATCCACCTTAGAAGCCCTTTCAGACATATCGGTGGTTTCAGCCACCACTTGCTCACTGACGGAAGTCACGTTAGTTATGATGACCTGCAAGCTTTCAACAAACTGATTGAAATTTCGGCTAAGCTCGGCAAATTCGGGGACGCTAAACGCGGGCATTCTCGCGGTTAAATCTGCATCTCCACCCGCAAAGCTTTTTATGGACTTATCGAACATAGCAAGTGGGCTTAAAATGCTGCGATTAACCAACATGGCCAACAGCGCAACTGCGGCCACGACCACCAAACCGATGATGATGATATTCAGGATGGCGCTGTTTAGCTGTTCATGACTGGCGGCGGCCATTTCATCGATGGTTTTGTCTACATCGTCGGTATAAAAGCCTGTACCAATCATCAAGTCCCATTGTGGAAAAAAAACCGAATAACTCAATTTGGGTAGTGGTGTGGTTTCACCCGGCTTTGGAAAGAAATAGGTAGTGAAATCACCAGTTTTGGCATTTTTCATCAACTCGCGGATTAAGTAGGTTCCGTTACTGTCTTGCAGATCCCAATAACTATTCCCCACACCTTTATCGCTCTGCCCTTGGATCACCCGTATTCCTTTCGAATCGTAGCCGAAAATATAACCGCTACCGCTAAACTTGATGCTTTTAAGTACCGCCGATGCTTCTTCAAGGCTACCGTTGGCGTCAGTAATCGGCTTTAGTGCTGTTTTTGCGATTTCTAGAAAGGCTTTGAGTTCATCACGTTTCATTTCCATCATATTGTCGCGAGCTAACGCCATCTGATTGTCTGTTAACTTATTGGTTTCAAAATAGGTCAACAACATCAAACTAAGAGAGATAATGATGAGGGGTGCTATCGATAGTACATAGAGGCGATTACGGATTGTTAGGTTCATGTTCAGGCGTCCTTATAATGATAGCGAGCTACCGTGGGACAACTGACGTATGTTATGTTCGCTTGATGCTTGAATTAGACATGGTTGCTCTTTGGCAAATCGGATGCACTATTCAAATTCTTTCTTTTTAGTTTTGACCATATGTGACTTTTGTCAAACTTAAGTCTTATAAAAAGTGTGGGGGATAGACAAAAATAACCGATACACGCTCTGAACCATTCGTTTCTTATCGGGCTCTCTCACTGCTAAACCTAGCTAAAGGATTGAAAAGTGGAGATAAGCCTTCTCTTGCTCGCAAATAATAAACGGCCAAACACATTCGCACGACCTACGACTTTAGTCGTATGAGGTTTCTTTAAAATAAAGCTCATCGCACCCCATAGAAGCAGACTGTACGCTTCGCTAGATATGCCGTGGTTCAAAAAGATAATACCCTAGAAACAGGAAACCAATAAAAGAAAAAGCGAGCCATCTGTCAGCTCGCTTTGCCTATTGCCTATTGCCTATTGCCTATTGCCTATTCCCTATTGCCTATTGCCTATTGCCTATTGCCTATTGGGCAGTTTGCCAAATTTTACACTGTAAATCGGCCAACCAACTCAGACAATTCGTTTGCTTTCCCGTTAAGCACCTTACTACCAGAGCGGTTTTCATTGGCAAGGGATGCAGAACTCGCACTTTGATCGGAAATCACCACGATACGCTCGGAGATCTCTTGCCCTACAATACTCTGTTCTTCGGTGGCTGTTGCGATCAAGGCATTCATATCCATAATGACGTGAATGGACTGCTGGACTTTATCCAGCGCTTTACTCGCTGCGTTCGCTTCTTCTACTGTAGTTTGGCTTCTATCTTGGCTTGAGTTCATCGCGCTGACTGCCGCATCGGAGGCGGCTTTAAGCTGCTCGATCATTTTGTGGATCTCGCCAGTGCTTTCTTGGGTACGACTCGCCAGTTTGCGGACTTCATCAGCAACCACCGCAAAACCTCGGCCTTGTTCACCGGCACGCGCCGCTTCAATGGCCGCATTCAATGCCAATAGGTTAGTTTGCTCGGCAATGTCTTGAATCACTTCAAGTGAAGACGAAATATTCTTAACATCCCCCTCAAGATCTGAAATGACGCTGTTCGCCTGAGAAATTTCTTCCGCTAACGCTTCTACTGATTGTGCCGCCGAAACAACAATGGAGTTGGCATTAATGGCGTTATCATCAGCATCTTTAGCGGACTGCGCTGCCTGATTGGCATTTGCTGAAATATCATGGGCCGTGGTGGTCATTTCTGTCATGGCGGTCGCCACTTGTTCAGTTTCTTCGCGCTGACCAGTTGCCAGTTTGTCTACTTCTGAAGCACGACGTGACATGTCGTTTGTTTCACCCACCACCTGAATGCTCACATCAGATACATTCTTAATGATATTCTGTAAACTCTTAACAAACAGGTTGAAGTTACCACTTAGCGAACCAAATTCGGGTACGCTGAATTTTTCCATACGAGCTGTTAAGTCAGCATCACCGTTAGCAAAGGACTTAATAGACTGCTCGAATACTTCAAGTGGCCTCATAATACTTCTATTGACCATCACCGCCACGGCAAGAACAAAACCAGCGATAATAAGACCGATAATGGCAATCTTAATAATGGCTTCATTCACTTTTTTGTCGGCTCTTGCGTCCATAGTGGCAACAACGCCGTCAATGTCATCAGTATAAAAACCGGTACCGATAGCCAGATCCCACTGAGGAAAATAAACGGATAGCGCTAACTTAGGCAAAGCGGCACTTTGGCCTGGCTTTGGGAAGTAATAGGTACTGAATTCTTTGTTCTTAGCGTTATTGATAATATCTTGGATAAATAAATTACCCGCCGTATCTTTAGAAGCCCAAAAGTTATCACCAAGGCCTTTATTTTGAGAGCCTAGCAGTACCCGGTCACCTTTGCTGTTATAACCAAAAAAGTAACCACTGCTACCAAACTTAATACCACGTAACACCTCTAAGGCTTCTTCGAGTGTCGCTTGTCTTTTTGTTAAAGGAATGAGCGCTGTTTCCGCTATATCGATGTACGAGCGAAGTTCAGCTTTTTTCATGTCCATCATAGTGGTGCGAGTTTCTTGAGTTTGATCATTACTCAAATCCATCACTTCTACGTAAGTGATGTACATCAAACTTAATGCGATGATCAGTAATGGCGCAATGGAGAGCACATAAAGGCGGCTGCGAATAGTTAGATTCATGGTTGTGTCCTTAAAAAAAATCGGTCATAACGAGCTCAATTAGCCAACCGCTCGAGTTTCTATACCGCGACGGAATCTAAGTTCCATTTACCGCAGCAATTATTTTTATTTGAAAGGCCTATTAACCTTAATGTTAGTGTCGTCTAATCTTCTGGATTGTCAAACAATACACCCGCTAAATGATACACTATATCCAAATACAACAAGTATATACTCTGAACTAATGCACTTAGTTGTTACTTACCGGACAACCTGCTCAATAATCACCCAATCAGCTCACCTTTCTATTAAATCCACAGCAAAAGCCGCGCAATCGTTTCGCAAGATCCAGCCCAATGATTTTATTTGCTTTTTTTTTAGTAAAAATCAGCTGATGTTTAACTTATGACCGCTTCCCTGACATTGCTCTAACATAGCAGACCCTACCTGTTAGTACCCTAGGCGACTGTCTTTCATTTTTGTTAGCATGGATTGCTGCATAATTTGCTAAAAATTAAACATGTTCATTCAATATTTTTATTAGCAAAGTCGGAGTAAAGGAGCCGAAAACAGACAAAGTAAAGAGGTTTTATGAACGCTTCATATTCCATTGGCCCACTAGAATCATTTTTGATCGCTATCAGCGTTCTTTTTATTGGCCACCTAGTTAACGCTAAAATTCCTACATTAAAAAAGTACAACATCCCAGAGCCCATTGTCGGTGGCCTTATTGTTGCAGTTGCGATTACGATTTTGCATTTCAATGGCATAGACCTTGAATTCTCGTTGCCTTTGCAAAATACGTTTATGTTGATGTTCTTTAGTACTGTTGGCTTAGCTGCAAATTACAAGCAATTGATGAAAGGGGGAGCAAAGGTTTTCCTATTCTTAGCCATCGCGTCTATTTACATCATCATCCAAAATGGCGTCGGTGTGTCTTTGGCAACCGCATTAGGGCTTGATCCTCTAATGGGTTTAATTGCAGGTTCCATTACGCTCAGTGGCGGGCACGGCACAGGGGCAGCTTGGTCACAAACATTTGCCGAAAGCTACGGCATGGCGAATACGCTTGAAATCGCTATGGCTTCAGCAACGTTCGGTTTGATTATCGGTGGCATTATTGGCAGCCCAGTAGCCCAACGTTTGATCAACAAAAACAACATTGAATCTGAGTATGGATCAAGTAACCACACTCATGAGCGCTTCCCTGAACTGGTAACATATAACGAGTTAGAAGAAGACAAGGTGACAGCTAAAAAGGTCATCGAAACGCTGTTTGTCTTGTTGATCTGTGTGACAGGTGCAAGCTATCTAGAGCAGTTTGTCAGCACGTTCGATATCAGCTGGTTACGGATCCCTGATTTTGTTTACGCTCTGTTTATAGGTGTGTTCATTACCAACCTTATGGAAGTCACCAAAGTCCATAAAATTGATACAGAAACCGTCGATATCTTAGGCACCGTCTCATTATCCCTGTTCTTATCAATGGCATTAATGAGCCTAAAGTTATGGAACATCTTCGACTTAGCGATTCCATTCTTGGTTATCTTATCGGTGCAGTCGGTCATTTTGGGCTTGTTCTGTTACTTCGTGACCTTTAAAGCCATGGGCAGCAATTATGACGCCGCGGTTATCGCAGGTGGCCACTGTGGGTTTGGCTTGGGTGCCACACCAACCGCTGTAATGAATATGGGCTCTTTGGTGTCTCGCTTTGGCCCTTCTCCGCAAGCCTTTATGGTTGTGCCGATTGTTGGTGCGTTCTTTATCGACATCGTAAACCTGATCATTCTTCAGACTTACATCTCGTTTATTGGCTAATTTTACGATCTACCCCAAAACGCCGAGCTAGACTCGGCGTTTTTTGTGCGCCATCCTCTATACTGCTTGCACAACCTTTAAACTCATTTCAATCGGTATGCGACGCGTTTCTCCCTCAATGACACTGCCATTCAACAGGCTTGCTTTACTCCGAGCTGATCGTTGGAAAAACCTAACTTACCGAACACGCAGGATGTTGTTAAACCAAGCTTTAGTTTCTTGTGGTTTGATCTTCGTGGCTTTGGTTTTTAGCCCTGCCAGCTTGGCAGACGTTGACATGGTAAAGGTCGACAAATCTAAACGCCGTATGTATCTGCTAGACAATCACGTTGTGGTTGCGGAATTTCAAATAGCACTGGGAAAGTCGCCTAAAGGCCACAAACAACAAGAGGGAGACCAAAAAACACCGGAAGGTCGCTATGTTCTCGACTACATCAAGACAGACTCGGCTTTTCACCTATCAATGCACATCAGTTACCCTAACGAAGCAGACATACAGCGCGCAACACAACTCGGTGTTGATCCTGGTGGGCTGATTATGATCCACGGACAAAAAGACTGGCACCCTAACTTTGCCCCAATCGCTCAACAGTTTGACTGGACCGATGGTTGTATCGCCATTACGAATGATGAAATCAGACGCTTTGTAGAAATGGTCAAAGTGGGCACTGTGATTGAAATCGAATGGTAGTCAGATCTTGGCTTGTAGTGCTCATAAATTAAACTAGGCTATTTTTGGTGTCATTCTTGAGGTTTCCCCTTTTATCCCTTTATTTTTATCGAACTTAACCTAGCCAGGCATTAGATAAGCTAATCCAATCAATAGAAAAGCATCGTGCGAAAGCAGAAAATTTCCTGTTGCTTGCTATGCGCATTACCTCTACTATCTCGCCGTCCTAACACAGTGTGATCTAACACACGTTTTTGTCTTTCTCACTATTCACATATTGATAGTAATTTTTCAGGAGTTTCAGCATGTCCGCTTCTGTGCCTTTGGCTCGGTTGACCTTTCTTATTGCAATCTTGGCCGCCGTAGGTCAAATGACTCAAACTATGTACGTACCATCGATTGGTCACATGGCGAGTGAGTTCTTGGTCGATCCAAGTGCCTTGCAGGCGGTAATGGCGTGTTATCTCATCCCTTACGGTTTGTCTCAGTTTGTTTATGGCCCGTTATCGGATCGCATTGGTCGCAAACCGGTCATTATCATTGGAATGGTGGTCTACTTACTTGGAACCGTCGCCGCATTATTCGCGCCGAGTTTCGAGCTGTTTCTACTTGGCAGCTTTATTCAGGGAGTCGGTATTGGTTGTGGCGGAGCGATGGCTCGAACCCTTACTCGCGACTGTTTTTCTGGCTCAGATTTAATGAGAGCCAATAGCCTGATCAGTATGTGTTTGATGTTCTCTCCCTTAATGGCGCCTGTTTTAGGCGGCTTCTTAACGGAAAGTTTTGGCTGGCGCAGCAGTTACTTATTTCTTGCTCTGTTTGGCATTGCGGTGGTGTTAACCATGATGACAAGCTTGCACGAAACACTACCTAAAGAACGACGCAAGAGTGAGTCGGTACTAGAAAGCTATCGTTACGTTTTAAGCAACCGTCAATTCCAAGGCTTCTTGATGACGCTGGTTGCGACATTTGCAGGTGTGGCGGTATTTGAAGCTGCAGCCGGTGTATTGCTTGGGGGAACACTCGGATTACCCGCAACGACGGTCAGTATGTTATTCATCGTTCCTATTCCTGGCTACTTAGCAGGAGCCGGTGTTTCAAGCCTCATTGCAGATAGATGGTCGGAGCGCACTTCTTTGCTCATCGGCATAGTAGCAATTACTCTTGGCTCAGCCATAGTGTTGGTGCCAGGTTTGTTCGACCAAACAACGGTATTGACGTTGGTGGGCGGTGCTACTGTGTACTTTCTTGGCGCGGGTATTTTGTTTCCGGCCGCGACAACAGGCGCACTCTCGCCATTTCCGTCTCATGCGGGTACGGCAGGTGCGGTGTTAGGTGGTCTTCAAAACTTCGGTGCAGGTTTGGCAACCTTAGCGGCATCGTTTATGTCGTCTGAAAATCAGATGTCTTTGGGCGCGATCATGCTACTCGCATCAATCCTCGCGTTCATTGGATTATGGCACTGCGACAAACCCGATTCCCCCCAACAAGCGCCAATTTCTTAAACCGCTCTGCCTGTAACCTGTAACCTTAACACTATCTTCTATCACTGCACCGGTGATAGAAGATAACGAGTTTCCAACTGGCTAAACACCGACTTACCAATGACATTGCTCACCGCTTTAACAAACGCTAAAGGTAGCGTCACATCGCGGTTTGTGGCGTTCGTTGTATCTTGCTTGTTCGATTCGTTTTGCTTCGTTTGCAGCAAAGAAACATAGTTATCTAAGCTGCTTTGGTTACGCTGCAAGTGTAAATCAAGATCGAGCCAAAACGCGGTTCCTTTCAGATAAAATAGCGGGTAATACTGCATTAACTGCTGCTGTGATACTTTTTCGCTCGCCAAGTATAATCCGGTATCCGCAACGGGCATGTTTACAGACTTGTCGCGCCATATTTGTACCGGATCGGGAAAAGCGTATTCAGTGTCAACTAAGGATTTTTGCGCATAATATTCGGCTAAGCTTTCACTTAGCCAAATTGGGGAGTCGACGGATGAAATAAAGTGAAGCGATTCATGTGCAGAAATTTTCAAAAAGTGCTTTATCCCCCCCACTTGAATCTTTCCATCTTCTAATGGCACGTTGGTCATAAAGACCCTATTTCCTGCTGCTCCGCCTATATTGCCCGCACTCACTTCTCGTCCAAAGGCGACCAAGTCCCACGGTTTGGTTCGATAAGCTGAAAACACCCCCATGAGGTAACCCATTTGTTCTTCCAGGATCGGTTGCCAAAGTTCTTGGCTCTCTAATAAGGATGGAACATCGGTAAACAAATCCAAAGGCTGGTTGTACAGCGATAACTCATGGTTAGGCATATTAAACGTCATGAACAATGGCGCTTCCGATGGCTTTGGCATCAACTGGCAGTGATTTTCATCAAAACAGATTTCAATGGATACCTCGGTGTTTATTCGTGGTAATGAATGCCACTCCGTAAGCAAGTACCAAGGTTGTTTACGGGCTTTATTGGCAGGGAAGTAACTGTTGGTTTGAGCTGAAGCATCCAAGCCTAGTTCTGGAACATTAGCAAAGGTAATCGGCCACGAGACTTTATCGCAGCTCTGTGTCACTTCATACGGCAAGCTATTGGTTTGTTGACCGTTATGGCAAGTTAACTCGATAGGATCAGCGTCATTCAAACTCCGAGCCGGAGACCAATAGCTGGTTTCCAATAACGACGTATCAACCTCGATTAATGCTTGGTTCGGTTTTTCTACGTCTAAATTGATGTGATAAACAAACTTAGTGGGAAGTCTCGAGCTTTCAATTTCTTCTGTTGGGCTTATAACATGAACGTTTTCATCCGATCCAGAGACCACTAACGCCGCACCGCTTACTGATGTACTCGCTACTGATGTACTAGCAGAAACACCGCTATCGGCAAAAGCAACCTGCGTACTCCATAGGCAAACAAATAGAAACGTATTTCTAACCAACTTAGAGTCCAGCTCGATCTTCATGTTAACCAGCCTTGCTTGTATCTGCTGGGAACACAACCCCTGTTTGCTTACGTATTTCGGTGATCACTCTTGCGGTAATTAACGAGCGACCAACGGCATTTTCGTCCATCTCACCATTATTAATTTGTTTGGCAAAATGCTCGGCTTCATAACGCATACTCAGTTCATCACTTTCAACGGTCAAATCTTGTTCTGGCTGCCCATTCAGGTGCAGCTTCACCTGCTTAGCTTCCGAAAGATGCTCTATAGACACCGCGCCTTGTTCTCCTTGCACTTCACTCAAAATACTGGAGTTCGAAACTTTTGAATGCGCGACCATCACATCAAAACCAACATAGCTCATCAATACACTGCCGTGACCGTCCACGCCAGAATCGAGCAAATCAGCACGAGCGTAGATGCTGGTCGGTTCACCAAATAGCTCTATCGCACTGGCAACGCAATAGTAGCCAATGTCCATGATTGACCCGTTTGAAAATGCCGGGTTAAAGGTATTCGGATTTTCGCCGTTTAAATATTTTTGATATCGGGAAGAATATTGGCAGTAATTGAACAACACTTTCCTCAGCGGAGCTATGTCGTTTAGGCTGCTTCTAAGCTGTTCAAAGTTGGGTAGGTATGGCGTCTTAAATGCTTCAAACAGCACCACTTTATTCGCCTGAGCGGCCTGATACATTGCTTCTACTTGATCGAGGTTAGATCCTAATGGCTTTTCGCAAATGACGTGCTTTTTCGCATTTAACAACGCGATGGATTGCTCACAATGCAACGAATTCGGGCTCGCGACATAGACGGCATCGGTGCCACTGTGTTGGCTAAATTGCTCAAAATCATCAAACACCGTTACATCGGCATCATATTGTTTGGCAAACTCTTGGCCTTTGTCTAGCGACCGTGAATACACGCTAACCAGTTCAAACTGGCGAGTTGCCAACGCGGCGCGAATAAAACTGTCTGTGATCCAATTAGTGCCAATTATCCCAAGCTTAATCATTTAGCTGTCCTATGTATAAAGTCCTTTTCTTTATACACAAACCGCTGCAAAAATGCTGTGACTTTATAGGCTAAAGACAATATTTTGCTCACAATCTCCTGTGGCTACATTGCAACTAAGGCATTTCCCACTATCTTTGATACAAGAGTACCAAAAATACTGGCGATGAAATGTCGCAGCTTCTGTCATCAAGCTCAGGAATGTTATGCCAAATACACTGCCAATTTGGACGCCAAGCGAACAACGCATTAATGATGCCTCAATGACTCAATTTACCCGCCATGTAAATGAGGCGTATTCTCTGTCCATTGAAAATTACCAACAACTTCATGATTGGTCGGTAGAGAACAGTGAGACCTTTTGGAGCCTTGTTTGGAATTACTTTGATATAGTTGGAACCAAAGGGGAAACCATCCGCTGTAATGGCGAACCTAAGTTCAAAGATTTTGTCGCAGAGCGTGACACATTATGGTTCCCAGAAGCTAACCTCAACTACACCGAAAACATCCTTGCACATGCGTTTCAGAACCCCGGCCAAACGGCAATCTATTTTGAAAATGAATTGGGGCAATCTCGACAAATCACTTGGCAAAGGCTATGCGACAAGGTGTCTGTTACTCAGCAGTGGCTGCGTGATTGCAATGTGGGTGAAGGGGATGTTGTGGCAGGATATTTACCTAATATTCCCGAAGCCATTATCGCAATGTTAGCCACCAGCAGTATTGGAGCCATTTGGACCGCAACCTCACCGGATTTTGGCGTAGACAGCGTGACAGAACGGTTTGGCCAAGTACAGCCAAAGGTTCTGTTTTGCGTCGACGGCTACAGCTTTCATGGTCAAGCATTTTGCATGAACGCTAAGAACCAACAAGTAGTCGACAACTTGCCATCAATCACGCAAGTATGTCAGATCAACTATCTACACCCAGACAGTGAAAGCACGTTTTCTGAATGGCATCATATGCTTGAAGGCTACCAAGCCACTGGCATGCGTTACCGTCGCCAAGACTTCAATGCCCCCTTAGCGATTTTGTACTCATCGGGAACAACAGGAAAGCCAAAGTGCATTACCCATAGCGTGGGTGGCACGTTGTTAAACCACCTAAAAGAACACCAACTCCATTGTGATATCAAACCCAACGACCGTGTATTTTACTACACAACCTGCAGTTGGATGATGTGGAACTGGCTCACCAGTGCTCTTGGCAGTGGGGCCAGTATTGTGGTTTACGACGGGCATACCACCTATCCAAACACCGATGCCTTATGGCAAATGGCAGATCGAATACAAATTACGCTATTTGGTACGTCCGCTAAGTATTTGGAAGTCATTCAAAAGCTTAATTATGCCCCCAATAAGTACCACTCTCTCGATCATATAAAAACTGTTTGTTCAACCGGGTCTGTTTTACATCCTCATCAGTTTGATTATGTTTATCAAAATATCAACAAAGACATGCACTTAGCCTCGATTTCAGGAGGCACCGACATCTGTGGCTGCTTTGTTTTAGGTAACCCTATTTCTCCGGTGTTTAAAGGGGAAGTTCAAGGTGCAGCACTCGGTATGGATGTGCAAGTTTTCAACTCTGCAGGGGCCCCGCTATCGGAACAAATTGGCGAACTCGTTTGCTGTAACAGCTTTCCCAATCAACCCATAGGCTTTTGGGCTGATGATGGCGAGCGCTATCATAATGCTTATTGGGGAAAGTATGATAATACCTGGCATCACGGTGATGAAGTCATACAAACGCAGCATCTCGGAATGGTGTTTTTTGGTCGAAGCGATACCACCCTTAACCCAGCAGGTGTTCGCATTGGCACGGCGGAGATTTATCAGCAAGTTAACCAGTTACCTTTCATTCGAGACTCGCTAGCCGTTGGCAAAAAGCACCAAGCAGACGAACACGTCGTGCTTTTTGTGCAGCTAGAGGACGGATACCAACTCAATGACGAATTAGAAAAAGAAATCCGCACTTGTTTAAAACTTAAATGCTCTCCACGTCATGTTCCGTCTTTCATTCATACTCTGACAGAAATGCCACGCACCAAATCGGGTAAGCTGGTAGAACTGGCGGCAAAACAAGTGTTGGCCGGAAAAAAGATAGAGAACATCGGTGCAATTGCTAACCCTGATGTGCTGGATGAAATAGCGCGCTATGTTTAATTGAACGAGTGAGCCAGTAAACCCGTTCTTTTATATCAAATTATTTTTATAGCAAGTTACTTCTAATGAAAGTTTAGGTCTGCTTTTTCATTCATGGGAATTGCTCTGGGTTATTATCTGCCTCTGCTTTGGCAAACTTTACGACCTATGCCGCCCCCACCATGATGCTGCTGATGTCTTTCTATTTTATTAAAGTGCCCTGTGAAATGATCTTCCACGCAAGTAAAGACATCTCCCGCGGATTGTCTCTGCATAAGTGCCGTTCTTAGCTAGAATAAGATTATTATTGGCATTTATTTTTAAAGGTGTATTATAAATGCATCTTTAAAAATCGAGAACAAACCTTATGTTAAACATCACCGATATGAAAGAGGAAAATAAAATCCCGCCTTTACTGCGCTTAGGGTTTCGTCCTTTTTTCTTGTTTGGTTCCGTTTACGCCCTAATTACCATTGTGGTTTGGGTTTACGCTTTTCAAAACGGTCAACCAGCCCAACTTTCTGTCCCTGCCCTTTGGTGGCATGTACATGAAATGTTGTTTGGTTTTGCTATGGCGATTGTTGCGGGGTTTGTTCTAACCGCGGTGCAAAACTGGACCGGAATCAACGGCACTAAAAAGGGCATGCTGGCTTTGGTTTTTGGCCTTTGGTTGGCGCCGAGAATCCTGTTTTGGACGCCAGCGCCATTATGGTTAGTCTCAAGCATTGAAGGGCTATTTTTTGCTTTGCTCGCCTATGAGATAGGCTCTCGCGTCGTCAAGGCAAAAGGTTGGAAGAATTTGTTCTTCGTGCCGCTTTTCATTTTAGCGTTAATTGCTAACTTTGCTAGCTACGCCACCATTAAGGGCATGCCACCTTTTCCATCGTCGGCGGTTTGGCAAGCCATGATTTGGTGGTTTATCTTACTGCTTTCTGTCATGGGTGGCCGTGTCATTCCATTTTTTACTGCGCGTCGCTTCCAATTTGAAAAACCACAACCGATGGTTTGGTTAGACTACGTGGGTAACTTGCCACTGGTTCTGCTTTTCATATTGAGCTTCTTCCCAATGGCGCAAGGTGAGCTATCCCAACCTCTGATGCTCATAGCAGCCATCGCTCACTCCATACGAATATACCGATGGAAACCTTGGAAAACAGTCAGCGAGCCGCTTGTTTGGTCTTTACACCTTGCTTACGCCTGTATTCCTTTAACACTGTGGGTACGTGGATTAACCCACCAACCATTTATTGAACACAACATGCTTCACTTATTTGCCATTGGTGCCCTAGCCGGGTTAATTTTAGCCATGATCAGCCGTGTTACGCTCGGTCATACTGGCCGTAATATTTACGAAGGGCCAAGCATGACATTAGCGTTCATCGCCCTATTTATCGCAGCGATATTACGTAGCTTCGGCGTTGCTTTAATGCCAGAGCACATGATGCTATTCATTAATATATCCGCCACCTTATGGGTATTCTCGTTCGCAATGTTCGTTGGGAAATATGGCTTGATGCTGATGAAGCCAAGAGAAGATGGTCGACCAGGATAGGCAAAAACTAAAAAAGGCTAAGTGAGAAATCAATCCCACTTAGCCTTTTTATTTATTCACTCTTACTACTTAGCTTTTAGTACTTAGTACTTCGCGTTTAGCATCTACAATTTAAAGAACGACAACTGGTGTTTTTGTTGTTCCGCTAGGCGTGATAACTCATTACTCGCGCTCGCACTTTGGCTGATGCCGGTTACGTTTTGATTCACAAGTTCAGACATATTATTGATGTTTCGGTTAATGTCTTGAGTCACTTGAGATTGTTGCTCTGCGGCTGTTGCTACTTGAGCATTCATATCATTGATGTCGTTGACCGATTCGGTAATGCCGATCACAGAGTCGTTCGCTTGACGGCTTAGCTCTTCATTTTGAGCCAGCATATCGATGCTTGTTTGCATGCTTTGATTAGCAATCAAAGATTTAGCTTGCAGAGACTCAATGATCACTTGAATCTCTTGAGTGGAATCTTGCGTTCTAGCTGCCAACATTCTCACTTCGTCTGCCACTACGGCAAAACCACGGCCAGATTCTCCCGCACGCGCAGCTTCAATGGCGGCGTTCAGTGCCAACAAGTTCGTTTGGTCAGAAACGCCACGAATCACTTCAATCACATCGTTGATTTCATCAGACTGATTTTTAAGCTCCGTCACCACTTCTGCCGCTTCATTCAAGGCAACCGACATTTGTTGGTTAGCATCACCAGCTTGAGCAAACACTTCTAGGCTCGCTTTTGCTAGCTCATCCGCTTGTTTTGCCGTTGAATCCGCAGCCGTTGCGTTGTCTGATACGTTATCTGCTGTGCTAGCAAGTTCCGTAACAGCAGAAGCAACTTGGTCAAGTTCATTTCGTTCTTGATGAGCATTGGCTTCTGATTGCGTCATTACCGCCGCCAGTTCCGTTGAAGCAGAGGCCACTTCTTCACTGATACGAGCCAGCGCTTCTACCGTGCCATGCAACTGACTCACTGTTTGGTTTACGTCTGCACTGAGCTTAGCAATTTCGTTATCGCCATCTTGGTCGGCTCTAACCGTTAAATGACCTTCTGCCAGCTTACGCATTACGCCTTGCAGCTTCACAATAGGAGAAATAATCAAACCAGATAACCACCAAGCAACAATCAGTGAAATCACAAACACAGCCAGTACTAAGTAGCTTGCCGTCTGCTTCACTTGTTCATTACGCTCAATGCTTTCATCAAGATCTTGCATTGAATACTGGTTAACATCACGCGACAGTGTATTGATGGATTCAACCATTGTGTTACCCACAGTACGATAGCCTGCAATAAAAGCATCAAACTCAGATTCAGAAACTTGAAGATTATCGTGGCGTTCAAACATCGTCAGCGCACGTTGAGAATAATCGACATACGCTTGAATCGACTGCTTAACATGCGTCACTTCGCTGCGGAAATCAGGGTTAGTAATAAGCTTGCTCATTGAATTATCCACCATACTCGGTATCGTGGTTAGCTTGTTACGAAATGTGGTTCTGCGTGCGCTGTCGTAAATGGCGTAAACCGCATCAATGCGCAACGGATAAATTTCATCATCCAAATCAGCTAAGGCATCTTTATATTCAACCAGAGCATGAGTATTATCAGCCATGTCTTGTTGTTCAATTTCTAGGTTAGTTTTTGTCACCAGCAGAGCACCAAAGAGTGAAATGACAAGAAGTAACACTGGAATTAGAACTTGAACTTTAATAGATATATTTTTCAACGAAAATTGCATAAATGCCTCAAACAGTAATTAAACTGCGTCCATGCCGGAATGTGATCTAGGGCACAGAATATAAACTCTAAAACCATAGATGTCTATGATGAGTTGATATTTTTCAATAAATATCAGCGAGTTAGTACGCCGTTAAATTGACTCAACGTCAATCAATTGGCGAAAGGAGTAACATTTAAACAATTAATACTGAATATATAAATATACCAACAATTGTATGTTTCTTTGCTTCGTTGTTACTATTTAAACAAATGGCTTGGATTGTTTCTCATTCATTTGTTTGCATACATTCGGGATCACATTCTATATACCAAATTCTGCTACTATTCAGGTGCTCATATCAGGCTATTTAGTTAACTGAATTCTACTGCAATACAACATACGGTACTTAATGAACATTTCTCACTTTAGCTTGCGACAGCTTTCAGTGGTTATTTCGATAACTATTTGCCTCCTCTTTGTCGGTGGATACATGCTTATCAAATACACTTGGTCTCACGATCAAGCTGTGGTTGAAGCCATTCGCATGCAAGAGCTAGAAGTCGAACGGGTAAAAACCGCGATCGATATAGAGAAAGAAGATCTGGGCTCTACTTTAAGTGATTACGCCTCTTGGGATGAATTACGCGAAATTGCCATATCAAAGAACCCTCAAATGCTTAATCGTGTAATTAACGATTACGTGTTCAAAAGCAAAATGCTGGATGGCGTGTTCGTGTTTGACCGCGATGTGCAGTTGTTATGGGGAATGCGTTATGATCACAACACTAACCAACCTACCCGATTTGGCACACTAAAATATAAGTTTGGTTCTTTATTAGCGGAAACCTTGCGCTCTGGCACCGATAACTTCGAACCTTTTGTCAGGCTTTTGGTGATTGACGATACACCGCATTTATTGGCCACCAGCCGAATATGCAACAACCAAGGTATTGAGTGTGACGATGGCTTTCTGATGTTTATTAAGAAAGTAAGAGCCCCATTTATTATCCAAATTGAAGGATCAACAGGGCTAGATATCTCTTTTGATGTTGTGCCACAAGCAACAGCGAGCCAATTGGAGGATCACGATAATCATTCACATATCGTTAAGAACGACCGCCAATACCCCCTGTCTGTGGTTATTGAGGTCTCGCATTCAATCAAGATCCCGAACTTTCTTCGTTGGGATGAAATCTCTGCTTTAGCTTGCTTTTCACTGCTTATGCTCGCATTCAACCTTTTTGCTGCATCAACTTTTGTGAGCCCATTTAGACGCGCTCAAATTGGATTAAAACGATTCAGAAAAACGGGGGTTCTGCCGCCTGATGACCAGTTTCTTTCTTACGAAATGCAGGACTTTGCTCGAAACATGAAGCAACTGATATTAGAGCTAGAAGAAAGCCGCAAAGAACTTGCTTGGCAGTCGGCCCATGATCCGCTCACCAGCGTTGCCAACCGGCGTGAACTGGAAAGAGTGATTAAAGAGCAGATAAAGGTGAAACACGCATCTCACATGCTGGTCTTGCTGATTGATATCGACCACTTCAAGCTCTATAACGACAACTACAGCCACATAGATGGTGACAAGGTCATCCGAAAAGTGGCACAAGCATTAGATGCAGTAGATTTTGTCGGCGACGCCTGTGTAGCCAGAATTGGTGGCGAAGAATTCAGTGTGTGCTTGTTCAGCGCCGAGCCCATCAACGCCAAGAAACAAGCCAAGCGCCTTCTGGCGAGCATAGAGCAATTGGATATTCCTCATGAACACTCGCCAACTAAGTCTACCATTTCTATCAGCGTCGGCGCTGCGGGCACCGTAAACCCAACGCTAGACAGCTACATGCTGATGTTTCAAAGTGCGGATAGAGCCTTGTATCAATCGAAAAGACGTGGCCGAAACCGATACACCATCAATTACGAATAAATGAGCTTTAATTCCTAGTGAATACTCACCATCTATAAAAACAAATTTGGGTAATCAAATCGTAGCTGCGAGCATTGTTCTTAGTTTCTAACAACCAAGCTACTGACTTATCTATAAGACACTTAAGACAACCCAGATTACACCTCCAGGACATTCTCGGACAGAATCAAAGCTTCACATGGTGTAACATGTCCAACATCCATTGGTGAAATTAGCCAACCATTGGCGTTAGTCGCAAACTTACTCGACAACCCATAAAAATAATATTTATAACCTACTAATAGTATTGGTTTTTTAGTTGGCCTAACTTTTGCGATTGCTTTGTGTATAGTTGCAATAAATCTTTCATCCAAGAGCTGTGGCTATGACATGGTATATAGTTAGCTACTCTGTATACATTACACACAAAACAGAATTTTTCGAATAATGATGACGTCGCTTCGCCGATTTAGGCGAAATTTGATACTAGGGATATGTATGTTTAAAAAAATCATCAAATGGCTATTGCCTATTTTGATTGTACTGGCTTCTTATGCGGGCTACACCGCAATACAACACTCAGCTCCAGAAGATGAGGCTGCGCCGCCTATTGCTACCGCACCTACTGTTGAAACACAGTCTATTTTAGCAACTGACCATCAAGTCATGATATCAAGCTTTGGCGAGCTAACACCGCTTGAAGCAACGCAGCTGTCTGCGCAAGTGTCTGGCGAAGTTACCAGCTGGCATCCTAACTTTGTGGCCGGTGGCGTGGTTAAACGTGGCGAAGTTTTATTCACATTAGAGCAAGACAATTACGAAGCCGCCGTCTTACAAGCAGAAGCACAATTGGCAAAAGCACAAGCTAGCTTGATTGAAGAAAAAGCCAAAGCAGAAGTCGCGAAGCGCCAAGCGAAAAAACTCAGCGACAAGCAAGTGACCGACCTATACCTGCGTAAGCCTCAAGTCTTGAGCGCTAAAGCAGAAGTGAAATCGGCGCAAGCTGGCCTTAAACGTGCACGTCGTGATTTAGACAACTGCAAGGTTATTGCCCCATACGATGCTTTAGTCGTCGAGAGAAAAATCGGCGTCGGTCAATACGTCCCTGCTGGTACTCAAGTTGCCACTATCAATAACATCGAAGCGGGTGAAGTGATTTTACCTATTGCTGGGTTTGATAGTGCGTTTCTTCCAGGAGTACTTGAAGGGACGCCCGCCAATATCATTTCAAACGGCGTTGTTACCATTGAGCGTAAAGGACAGATTGCACGTGACCTTGGTATTGTCGACAGCAGCACCCGCATGATCAACTTGGTTGTTCGTATTCAAGATCCGTACGGCGTGGCAAGTAACCAACCAGCCTTAAAGTTCGGTTCGTATGTGCAAGTGCATTTTGCAGGTAAAAAACTTAAACACATTTACCGTCTTCCGCAAGAAATGGTCAATAACCGCACCGTATGGGTGGTTGGCCCAGACAATAAAATGCTAGCACGCACCGTGAACGTACTGCGTGAAGAAAACCAATTGTTCTTAATTGACCAAGGCTTAAATGAAGGCGACCAACTTGTCACCACCGTGCCAGAGTACCCACAGGTGGGTATGGACGTCATTGTCGCCAATGCTGAACAAGACAAAGAGTAAGGAAGCCCATGTCTGAACTCAATTCAAACGAGCCAGAGCAAACCATCTCTCGCCACCCAATACCAAAACAAACGGGTCTGATTGCCTATTTTGCTAATAACTCTGTGGCCGCGAACCTATTGATGATCTTTATTCTCATCATGGGCACCGCTACCTATTTCTTTATTCAGAAGCAAATGTTTCCGAATATCGAGATCAATTACATAACGATAGACGCAACCTATTCAGGCGCTTCGCCCCTGGAAATCGAAGAAAGCATCTTAATTAAAATCGAAGATGCTATTAAAGACGTAACAGAAATTAAAAAGACCGTCACCAGAGCCTCTCGCGGTAGCGGTTCTCTACAATTAGAAATCGATCCGAAAAAAGATCTGTCGAAAGTACTCGATAAGGTCAAACAGCGGGTAGATGGCATCTCCTCTTTCCCGGGGGCGATGGAGCCGATTAACGTCAGTCAGGTAGAGTTTCAGCAAGAAGTGATTTCTATGGTGTTGTCTGCAGACAAGCCACTGTCAGAAATCAAACCGCTGGCGAAAACCATCGAAGACGAATTGCGCTTGCTAAGTAATGTTGACTTAGTCGAGCGTTACTCACCGTTAGATGAGATTGCCATCGAGATCCACCCTGATACATTAAGGAAATACGACCTAACACTGAGTAGTGTCAGCCAGTCTATTGCCAACTATTCTGCTAACTACTCAGCAGGCATGGTGCGTACTAACACAGGCCAGATTTCAGTTCGAATCGAAAACCAATATTACAGCGGTGATGAGTTCCGACGCATTCCGGTGAAAATTGGCAATCACGGTGAACAGGTTCTGCTGCAAGACATTGCAACTATTAAAGACGAGTTTGTTGAGGGCGATCTTTACTTCAAGTATTCAGGTGAAAACGCAACCTACCTGTCGGTGAAAGCAACCAAAGACCAGAACATGGTACCCGTTGCTAAAACCGTGAATGCTTACATCGAAGCAAGAAACAAAACTTTGCCTCAAGGGTACGAGTTACATAGCTTGGTTGATATGACCTACTACCTCAATGCTCGCCTCGATATGATGCTGAAAAACCTACTGCAAGGGGCCATTTTGGTGGCATTACTGCTCAGCCTGTTTTTGCGCGTTAAACTCGCAATGTGGGTAATGGTCGGTCTTCCTGTATGTTTCCTTGGTGCATTAATGATGATGCCTATTTTCGGAATCAGCATTAATATCATCTCGCTATTCGCCTTTATCATGGTGCTGGGGATCGTGGTTGATGATGCCATTGTGATGGGAGAAAGTGCCTATACGGAAATAGAAAAACACGGCGGCGGCGTTGATGTCGTAGTCAGCGGCGTGAAAAAAGTCGCAACACCAGCTACCTTTGGCGTGCTAACCACCATTGCCGTATTTGCGCCATTCATCATGTCTACGGGGCCGGAACGTGCGTTCTTCTTAGGCATCGCGGTTGTGGTTATCTTATGTTTGGTATTTAGCTTAATTGAATCCAAGTTAATTTTGCCTGCTCACTTGGCACACACACACTTCACGCCGATTAAAAAAGGCAGCTGGCGAGATCGTTTCAATACGCGCTTTTTCGGTTTTGTGAACGGCCCGTATAAAGACTTTGTAGAATGGTGTACTAAGTGGCGTTGGTCAGTATTTGCGACCTTTATTGCGTTGCTGGTGATCAGTGCGGCGTTGGTTACGTCCAGCTATGTACGCATTGTACCTAGCCCGAAAGTGCCACACGACTTCCCAGCCGTAAGCATCACCATGAACGACACGGTATCAGACGAACAAACCATTGCCGCGTTAAAAACCATCGAACAGATTATTTATCAAGTAGACGAAGCCACCATTGCCGAATTCGGTAAAGGCATGGTGAAGTCAACCATGTCGATGACCCGCAGCCGCACCAAAGGTCAGATCATCGTTCCTCTGGTTGATGAAGAACATAGACCTTTCACCACCTTTGAGTTATCTCGTCGCTGGCGTGAACAAATGCCGACCATTGCGGGTATGAAATCGTTCACCATTGCCGATGATGTTAACGGCGGTGAGGGTGGCGATGAGTTTGGTTACCTACTGTATGGCCCAGACATCGAGACCTTGAACAAAGCAGGTCGCTTCTTCATTTCGCAACTTCAAAACCAAAAAGGGCTATACGATATTAGCTCCTCTATTGATACCGCCAGTAAGGAAGTGTTGTTGAGCCTAACCCCTGTTGCTTATGATTTAGGTTTAGATCTCTCCACCATAGCCAAACAAGTGGGTGGCAGTTTCTACGGTGGTGAAGCGCAACGTATTCTGCGTAACGGTGAAGAAGTTAAGGTGATGGTTCGTTACCCGAAACTAACACGTGAAGCATTTTCTTCTCTTCGCTATGCGCTGATCACCACACCAACAGGCAAAAAGGTCATGCTTGGCGATGTGGTTGAGATTACCCAAAAACCGGGCATCAGCAACATTCGACGAGAGAAAGGCTACCGAACGGTTTACATATACGGATCCATCGATGAAGAACAAGTCGAGCCAAACGCCGTAGTGAGTGATATTCAAGAAAAACTATTACCTGAACTATTAGAAGCCTTCCCACAAGTTAAAACCGAACTTGGCGGCGCGATTGAAGAACAACAAGCACAACAAAACCAGCAAATCCTGTTCTTCTTAGCGGGCATGATCATTGTTTATATGCTGCTAGCGATTCCATTGAAAAGCTACAGCCAACCTTTGATCATCATGTCGGTTATTCCGTTTAGTTTAACCGGAGCCATTTGGGGCCATTTTTGGTTCGATTTAGAGCTCAGCATGATGTCGACCTTCGGTTTGATTGCCGCAGCAGGCGTGGTGATCAACGACTCCTTGGTCATGACAGATTACGTTAACCAAGCAAGAGCCCGTGGTGTGGCAATCAAAGAAGCCGTGATTGAAGCAGGTTGTGCGCGTTTTCGTGCTATCACTCTAACTTCTATTACCACATTTGCCGGTGTATTACCAATCATGTTCGAAACCAGCTTACAAGCTCGTTTTGTTACGCCAATGGCTGTCGCGTTAGGCTTTGCGGTATTATTTGCCACCCTGCTTACCTTGGTGTTGGTACCATGTTTGTACCTGATTTTGGAAGACATTAAAGTGCCGTTTCGTAAAATCAAAAACAAGATAGCGAGCAGAAAGAAACAAGCTGCTGCGGTATAACTAACCACACCATTTAAAAAAGATAGCGGCGTTTTAAAACAACAAAACAAAGGGCCTCCACACATTGGAGGCCCTTTTTTATTCTGCCGTTGCCATTACGTACAGATGTTACCCATCCTATCTGGTTTCGCTATCACTCCCTTACATATCCACAAAGGAAATCATCGTTTAACATTTAATAATGATGAGCTATATATCGAAGAAAGTATGATTCAATTTATCGACCAATACGTCAATAAATCCGTTTACCTGCTTTATTTCACAGATTGAGCTTCTATAATGAAAACAATCACTTTATGCTAATTTAGTGAAGAATCGAATTAAGGAGAAATCGATGCTGAAGAAATGGACCATTGCTTTTGCGCTCACATTACAATGCAGCACAGGGGTTGCAGCCAACGTTATAGATACCGATCGTATTGTCGGTTTTGGTGATGCAAAGTACCCTAGCGGGTTTACTCATTTTGATTTCGTCAAGGCGGATGCCCCAAAAGGCGGCAGTGTTACCTATGGCACCATAGGTACATTTGACAACTTTAACCGCTATGCTTCTCGTGGTAACCCTGGCTCTGGCGTTGGAAAAATCAACGACCCGCTGTTTTATACATCTCCCGATGACATTGACGTGTCTTACGCACTAATAGCAAAAATCGTTCGCTACTCCGACGACTTCACATGGCTTGAAGTTGATCTCAACCAAAACGCCAAGTTTCATGATGGTGTGCCAATATTAGCGAAAGATGTGGAATTTACATTTGCTAAATTCATGGCAGAAGGCGTGCCGCAATTTAAGACCTATTACAAAGACGTAAAATCCGTCAAAGCTACCAGCGAACGAACTGTTCGGGTTGATATGACGACACCTAACCGAGAAAAACTGCTCGCCGTTCTACGTAATATTCCTATTCTACCGGAACACTTTTGGAAAGATAAAAGCCTAGCCGACCCGCTAAGCCAGCCTCCCCTTGGTAGCGGGCCTTATGTGGTCTCCAATTTCAAATCAGGCCAGAGCATCACCTATTCACGCGTAGAGGACTATTGGGCAAAAGATCTGCCCGTGAACGTTGGCCGCAACAACTTCGACACCGTCACCTACGACTACTATCGCGACGACACAGTGATGTTAGAAGCCTTTAAAGCCGGTGAGTTTGATATCCGCCAAGAAGGCGTTGCCAAATTTTGGGCTACTGCCTACAACGGCGTGAATTTCGACAAAGGCTACATCAAGAAAGAAGAAATCGACCACTCCATTCCTCAGTCGATGCAAGGCTTCGTATTTAATATCCAACGTCCAATATTCAACGACCCGAAAGTACGTGAAGCGCTGACTTACGCGCTCGATTTTGAGTGGATGAACAAAAACATGTTCTATGGGCAATACACGCGTACTCAAAGCTATTTCCAGAACTCAGACTATCAGGCAAGTGATTTGCCAAGCTCTGAGGAAGTGAAATGGCTAGCGCCAATCAAAGACCAAATCCCACCACGAGTATATACCCAAGCCTATCAAGCACCCGTTGCCGATGGTTCAGGCCGTATTCGTAAACAAATGCGCACTGCTTTTAAACTCTTGAAAGACGCGGGATGGGAGCTTAAAAACAAAGTCATGACCAATGTCGAAACCGGCGAAGTCATGAGCTTTGAATTACTGATTTACAGCCCAACCACTGAACGATTTGCCATTCCAGTGCAGAAAAACCTTAAGCAAATGGGCATTGAGATGAAGATCCGAACCATTGATACCACTCAGTATCTAAAACGTTACCAAGACCGCGATTACGACATGGTGTTTGCGTCAATCACCTCCGATAAATACCCAAGTACCAGCCTACAAATTGTTTGGAACAGCCGCTACATCGACAGCACATATAATCGCCCTGGAGTTCAAGATCCTGCGGTTGATTATTTGACGGATAAAATTGCAGAAAACCAAGAAAATCCAGAGGCATTACTGCACTTGGGTAAAGCGTTAGATCGCGTACTGATTTGGAATTTCTACGCTATCCCTGCGTGGCATAACAGCCAATACCGTGTCGCAAGCTGGGACAAGTTTTCACGCCCTGAGCACCGCCCTACTTATGATCTTGGTTTAGACACTTGGTGGGTCGATACGGAAAAAGCCAGCAAGCTGCCAGAAAACAGACGCTAACCGCTATTTATTGGTAATTGGCGCAGTCGCTATTTTGCAAAATCGGTATCTTAAAAACAAATAGCCTGCGTCAGCACAACAAGGTAACCCCCTAATACATGACTGCTTATATAATTCGGCGTTTATTGCTCGTTATCCCCACCTTATGGGCCATCATCACCATTAACTTTTTTGTCATTCAAATTGCACCCGGCGGGCCAGTTGAACAAGCAATGGCTCAAATGCAAGGTTTTGAATCTGGCATCATGGAGCGTTTTACCGGTGGCGGAAAAGAGCTTGCAAGTGATATAGACGTAGAAGCAACGTCGGACTACCGAGGCGCTCGTGGGTTAGACCCTGAAGTTATTGAAGCCATCAAAGTACAATTTGGTTTTGATAAGCCTATTCACGTTCGTTACTTTGACATGCTGAAGAACTACGCCACCTTTAACTTTGGCGAAAGCTTGTTTAAAGACGGCAACGTGATTGATTTGATCAAGGAACGGCTTCCTGTCTCCATCTCTTTGGGGCTGTGGAGCACGCTCATCATCTATTTGATTTCCATTCCTCTTGGGGTGATGAAAGCGATCCATCATGGTTCCAAATTTGATATTTGGAGCAGTGCATTCATCATCGTGGGTTATGCCATTCCTGGCTTCTTGTTCGCCATTGTGTTGATCATTTTGTTTGCCAGCGGTAACTACTTCAACTGGTTCCCACTACGTGGGTTAGTCTCTTCCAATTTTGAACAATTAAGCTTTTTCGAGCAGGTCCTTGATTACTTCTGGCACTTAGCCTTGCCTATATTTGCCATGGTGATTGGCGGGTTTGCCACACTCAGCATGCTGACCAAAAACTCGTTTCTTGATGAAATTAACAAGCAATACGTGGTGACCGCAAGGGCCAAAGGCTTGGATGAAAACAGCATCTTATACAAACACGTTTTCCGTAATGCCATGCTGATCATCATTGCGGGGTTCCCCAGTGCCTTCATCAGTATTTTCTTCACAGGCTCCATGCTCATCGAAGTCATGTTTTCATTAGAAGGTATTGGGTTGCTCGGTTTCGAGTCGACCATTCAACGTGATTACCCTGTGGTGTTTAGCTCCTTGTATATCATGACGTTACTGGGTCTTATTCTCAGTATTATTTCCGATTTGACCTACTCTTGGGTCGACCCACGCATTGATTTCGAGGCGCGTTAATATGAATCCATTGGTTGCAGTAAGATGGCAACGATTTAAAGCGAACAAGCGTGGATACTGGTCATTATGGCTGTTTTCAATCCTCTTCATATTAAGTATGTTTGCAGAGCTTATCGCCAACGACAAACCCTTATTGGTCAGTTACCAAAGTCAGTGGTATTACCCGGTTGCCTTTGAATATGCAGAAACGCAATTTGGCGGTGAATTTGAAGCAGAAGCCGACTACACCGACCCTTATGTGATTGAATTAATAGAAGAAGATGGTTATATCGTATGGCCTTTGGTGCCTTTTAGCTACGACACCATCAATTACAATCTCACTCAGCCTGCGCCCTCACCGCCGGATGACGTTAACTATTTAGGCACTGACGACAGAGGCCGTGATGTATTAGCCCGAATCATTTACGGCTTTCGTATTTCGGTGTTGTTTGGTTTTGCGTTAACCATCATCTCTAGCATTATTGGCGTGGTGGTGGGTTCAACTCAAGGCTACTATGGCGGAAAAATAGACCTCATTGGTCAACGTTTCATTGAAGTATGGTCTGGAATGCCGACTCTGTTTTTGCTCATCATTTTATCAAGCTTTGTCGAGCCTAACTTTTGGTGGTTATTGGGCATCATGGTGCTATTTAGTTGGATGGGGCTTGTGGGAGTGGTTAGGGCCGAGTTTCTTCGCTGTCGTAATTTCGATTACGTGCGGGCGGCGCATGCACTAGGGGTAGACGACAAACGCATTATTCTACGCCATATGCTCCCTAACGCCATGGTGGCCACATTGACAATGATCCCGTTTATATTGTCTGGCTCTGTTACCACCCTCACCTCGCTTGATTTTCTTGGTTTTGGCTTGCCCGCAGGCTCGCCATCTTTAGGTGAATTACTGGCGCAGGGAAAAGCCAATTTACAAGCGCCTTGGTTAGGTATTTCTACCTTTGTTGTTCTCTCTATCATGCTTAGTTTACTGGTATTTGTCGGTGAAGCTGTTCGTGATGCATTCGACCCCCACCAGCAGAGGTAAGCATGAGCGATACTCTTCCTAGCACTCAATCAACAGAGACTAAATCACCAGAGGCAGCGCTGCTTAGCATTCAAAATCTGTCGGTAGGATTTGGCCGAACAAACGATGTCGAAGTGATCACTCACGCGGTCAACTTAAACATCAAAAAAGGCGAAACCTTAGCGCTAGTAGGCGAAAGTGGTTCGGGCAAATCGGTTACCGCTAATGCCATCATGCGCTTGCTACCAAAAGGCGCAACTCACTATTTGTCTGGGCGTATCTTATTTGATGGCTTGGATTTATTGCAGTGCAGCGAACGTCAGTTACGTGGCATTCGTGGCGGCCGAATTGGCATGATTTTCCAAGAGCCGATGGTGTCTCTTAATCCGCTGCATAAGGTTGGCCGTCAACTTGTCGAAATTTTAGAAATACACAGAGGAACACGAGCAACCAAAGCGAAAGCGCTCGCCCTAGAATGGTTAAAGAAAGTTGGCATTCGACATCCAGAGCAAAAGGTAAACGCGTACCCTCATGAGCTTTCTGGCGGTGAAAGGCAACGTGTGATGATCGCCATTGCGCTGATCAATGAACCCGAACTCTTAATCGCCGACGAACCGACCACGGCGCTGGATGTGTCCGTTCAGGCGCAGATCCTCGATTTACTTAAAGATCTACAAAAAGAGCTGGGCATGGCGATGCTTTTCATTACCCACGACCTCAGTATTGTTCGTCAAATTGCCGATAACGTCGCCGTAATGAAAAACGGCGATTTGGTTGAAACCGGGATCTGTAAAGAAGTCTTCAACGACCCTCAGCACCCCTACACCCGCCAACTAATTGAATCCGATCCGAAAGGCGAACCCGTTCCTACCAAAGATGACAGCAAGACTTTAATCGAAACCCAAGATCTTAAAGTCTGGTTCCCCATTACCGGAGGCATTTTCAAAAAGGTGGTATCCCATGTCAAAGCCGTCACCGATGTGAATTTCAGCCTGCCTAAAGGGCAAACCATTGGCTTAGTCGGCGAGAGTGGCTCGGGTAAATCGACCACTGGAATGGCCATTTTAAGATTACTCAACAGTAACGGTGGCATTCACTTTGATGGCCAAGCCATTAATGGTTTTGATCGAGCCGCAATGTTGCCTTTAAGAAGACGCATGCAGGTGGTATTTCAAGACCCGTTTTCGGCATTAAACCCAAGAATGTCAGTGGCGCAGATCATTGGTGAGGGCTTAAAAGTTCACGAGAAACTCACCGAAGTAGAACAAGACAGAGCCATTTGTGAAGCCATGGAAGAAGTGGGATTAGATACCGACACTCGTTTTCGCTACCCGAATGAATTTTCTGGTGGGCAACGTCAGCGTATTGCCATTGCCCGTGCGCTCATCTTAAAGCCTGAATTCATTTTGCTCGATGAACCCACCTCGTCATTAGACAGAACCGTGCAAGCGCAGGTGTTGGATCTACTTAAAGATCTACAAATCAAATATGGGCTCACTTACTTATTTATCAGCCACGATTTAAATGTCGTGAAATCTCTGTGTCATTACACTCTGGTGCTACGAGAAGGCAAAGTCATTGAACAAGGCAACACCAAGCAACTGTTTGACAACCCTCAACACGAATATACACAAACCTTGGTCGAGCTTTCTAAAGTAGGCCAGAACTAACGACTAGTATCAAAAAACGGTTACCCATTTTGGTAACCGTTTATCCTGTCTGCACATCAATCAGTTACTGATTTTTCTGCCATGGCCCCCATAGGTCGGTACCTGGCTCCTCATTTACATTCCACCATTTAGCGGTGTAAGCTGAGCCATTATGAGTGACTTTCTCTCCTTTGGAATAGACTTCGCTGGCGTTCCATTGGTCCAGAGTTGGCGTCGGAATTTCGCCACTGTTTAATAAGTTGATTGCCGCTGTAGCGTCAGCTAAACCCGAGCCACAACCAATGCATTGATTGGGGTTAGGAAATGCACGAGATGACTGCTTAATGATACTCTCAACTTTGTCTGGTGTGATGGTAGGATCAGCTTGATACAACAATGCAGCGAGGCCGGCGACATGAGGGGCAGCCATACTCGTCCCTTGATAATATCCGTAACCTTGAGTTGTCGGCTGCTTTTCACCAGTATTAATGGTAGACAAAATGGCCTCAGTTTTACCAGCACTGGTGTATTCTCCCCCTGGAGCGGCAACATCAATGGCCGCGCCAAAATTTGAATAATATGAACGGCTACCAACCTTATTAACCGCTGCTACGGTTATCACATTGGAACAACTAGCTGGGGTAAAATTATTGGCATCTCGATTGCTGTTTCCCGCTGCAACAACGACAGTCGCACCATTTGAGCGTGCCAAATCGATGGCATTTTGTGTTGTACGAGAACAGCGACCTTCGCCCCCCAACGACATATTAATGACCTGAGCTGGATTTCGATTCTGATCCGCCCCAGAAACTCGGCCACCCGATGCCCAAATGATCCCGTCGGCAATATCAGAGGTATAGCCTCCACATCGACCTAACACACGTACCGGTACAACTTTCGCGTCGTATGCCACACCTGCGATACCTTGATTGTTGTTTGCTACTGCTGCAATCGTACCTGCAACGTGGGTACCGTGCCATGAGGAGCTGCGTGCCCGAGTATTTTGACGACATTCATTTTGCAAGGTCCAATCACCTGGGTCACTCGCATCGCTGTCTCGCCCATCGCCATCATTACCCATTTTTGGTTCCGTGATGAAATCCCAGCCAGGTAACATATTGGGTTCCAGATCATCGTGTTTGACATAGCCAGTATCGACTACTGCAACAACGACACTTTTACCCGTATTACTCGGCCAAACGGAGGTGACATTCATTCCAGCATCATTATTACCCACACCCCATAATTCACTCATACGGGGATCATTCGGTGTCGTTAATGGGTGCATCAATAGATCTGGCTCAGCATACTCAACGGCAGGGTCATTCTCTATCCCGCTTAAGACTAAGTTCAATTCGTCGCTATTTTTCCAGCTTTCAAGTTCAAAGACTTCCTCACCCGTTGATAGCGTTCGCACATACTTTGTTTCGCTACCCACCGCTGAGCTTAATACTGTAGCGGTATCGACTCTTCTAAAGTCCAAATCATCGATTCCAAATAACCGAAACTTGACTGGTTTATATTTGATAATCACCCGGTTAGTTTCAATCACGGTTTGATCGTTTTTCTCAATTTGATTCGCCAAAGCACTACCACTGGTAAAAGCCATCGCGATACCCATGCACAATAACGAGCATTGAATATGTTTCATTGTATATTCCTTATTTTTATCGTTTTACCTACTGACGTTGTGTTTATTGATTTCTCTGTTGCTCACTAAACAGGCAATCTTTATATCCTGAGCAATCAATATGGCGCTTGTATCATATGGTATTTTGAATCACACCATCCATATTGATTGCTGTGATCAATTACTCTTTTACCCAATCAATAAAACATCAGTTGCATATTAGTTGTGATGACACTGCATATTTTATAAATGACGTGTACGTTAAATAGAATTGAACAAAGTAAGGAAGTGAATTGAGAAGGACGGATGACACAGATACAAAAATGCCTCCATATTAGGAGGCACTTTAGTTGAGATATTTTTTAGAATTCTTACATTCTAATCAATCGCTAATTTATTCGTTCGACGAGTTTGCTATGCGGTTGAAACCTTCTTCCAAATCAGCAATCAGCTCATCGACACCTTCTAAACCAATGTGCACACGCACTAGGGTTCCAGCAAAGTCTACGCCACCCGCAGGACGAATCGCGTCTAGCTCTTCTGGTTGATTTGCCAAAACCAATGACTCGTAACCGCCCCACGAATACGCCATGCTGAAGTGGTGGAAGTTATCCAAGTAATTCGCCAATTGCTCATCTGACAAACGCTCTTTTAAAATAAAGGAGAACAAGCCATTACAGCCGTTAAAGTCTCGCACGTAGAACTCATGACCTTTACAACTTGGTAATGCTGGATGATTCACTCGCTCTACTTCTGGACGTTCGCTTAACCACTGGGCAATTTTAATGCTGCTTTCGTGATGTTGTTTTAGTCTTACACCCATAGTGCGTAAACCACGAGCGGCAACATAAGCGGTATCAGCATCAACCATCTGGCCCATCAAGTAAGAGCGCTCTCTTAAGCGTGCCCAACAACGTTCATTGGCAACCGCGGTGCCTAACATGGCATCAGAGTGGCCAACAATGTACTTAGTACCGGCTTGAATCGAGATATCGATGTCGTGCTCTAGTGCTTTGAATAAGATCCCTGCGGCCCACGTGTTATCGATCATGATGATGATTTCTGAATTGACGGCACGCACCGCTTTCACCATTGACGGTATGTCCTGAACTTCCATGGTGACTGAGCTTGGAGACTCTAAGAACACCACTTTGGTATTCGGTTTCACAAGCTTACCAATATCAGCACCGATGAGTGGATCGTAGTAGTCAGTTGAAACGTTCATATCTTTAAGAATGATGTTACAAAAATCTTGTGACGGCTCGTAAGCCGCGCCAGTCATCAATACATGGTCGCCAGACTCAACAAAAGACAAGATAGCATTTGAAACCGCAGCGGCTCCGCATGGGTATAGTGCACAGCCTGCGCCACCTTCAAGTTCAACCATCGCTTCTTGTAGCGAGAAATGAGTCAACGTACCACGACGTCCGTAGAATAACTCACCGTTAGCGCGATTCGCTGTTGCAAATTTCTTCGCTTTAACAGAATCAAAAACCAAAGACGACGCACGCTGAATAACCGTATTTACTGAACCCTGACCGAATTTTCTAGAGCGACCAGCGGTGACAAGTTGTGTATCAAATTTTTCAATAGACATAATATTTCTCTTAATTAGGCTTCTTGCAATTGAGCGTCAGATTGGGTTTCAACCTTCTCACTTTTACCGACAAAACGTTCTACAATTTGAGTCGCGTTTAAGTCATGGATTACGTTAATCAATGTTGCTGGTGCATCTGTAATAGCACCGATGACGACTAGCATTGGAATAGCTTCAATTGGCAACCCTAGCGAGGTGACGATAAAGATTTCACCAAGGAATGCACCACCCGGCACACCGCCAACGATGATGGCAGACAAGACTGAAATCAAAATGGTAATGAAGAACACTTCAGGGGTGAATTCCAAGCCAAGCACAGAGTAAATGAAGACAATTTTAAGCGCAGCAATCATGGCAACGCCGCCCTTGTTCAAATTCACTAGTAGAGGTAAACAGATATCTGCGATGTCTTCTTTAATACCCATTTTCTTAGCAGCACGGATGTTCACCGGTAAGGTACCAAGTGAAGAACATGTACCTAATGCGGTAGCCGATGGCTCTAACGCATTCTGCCAGAAAGCACGTACCGCCTTATGACCACCGCCAATCCACGAGTAAACCGTTGAACCAAGCACAAAGTAGATGATAGATGCCGCAAAGAACAAACCAATAGCACGAGCGAACGTAACCAAAAGCTCAGGATCTTGACTTGCCATTGTAGAAGCAAAGTAAGCACCTAAACCAACCGGCGCGCCGACCATAATAATCGCCACAATTTTCATGATCACAACGTTAAGGCTATTTAGTAGTTCGGCGATTTTTTTACCATTCTCACCAGACTGACCAATAGCAATACCAGAAATTACCGACATAATAATCAGAGCCAATATATTCGACTTGGATAATAGTCCGGAGAAATCATTAGTCGTCACCATACTAACAAAGTCCATTCCTGATGCGTCAGCAGAGAAGTCTTTACTTAATTCAATCGTCACTCCTTGTGCTGGGTCGAATATAGAAGCAAGGCCAATAATTCCGACAGCAGGAATAACCGCCATTGCAATTGAAACAACCAAAATAACGCCTAGTATTTTACCCAGCTTTTTTAAGTCGGTCATGCTAGCGATTGAAGACATTACACTAACACTAACCAGTGGCACAATTATCATAAATAATAGATTTAAGAATATTTGACCAAACGGTTTAAGTTTCATTGCAAAATCTGGCATGTATATACCAATTAATCCACCAACAACAAGAGCTGCAAGTAAAATAATTGATGATTTGTAGGGTTCAAGTTTTTTCCACATTGTATAGATCCTCATGGATTGGTTTATTACCAATTTAAATAGAGAAGAACTGAGTCGTTAATAAATCTTGTATAACGTTATTTTAAAGAGCAACAATTGCTTCAATTTCAACCAACGCACCTAACGGTAACGCTTCCACTGAAAAGCAAGATCGTGCCGGTTTATGTTCGCCGAAAAAATCACTGTAAACCGCGTTAACTGCGGCAAAGTCTGCAATGTTATTGAGTAAAATGGTCGTTTTAGCAACGCTTGTTTTATCCAAATCACTGTCTTTTAATATTGCGTGTAGATTAGCCAAAGATTGGCGAGCCTGATCGGCGACATCTTGCGAATCAATAACCATAGATTCGGGGTTAAGAGGTAACTGCCCCGAGATGTAACCTGTATCATTAACAACGGCCATGTGGCAGTAACATCCCACAGCTTTTGGGGCTGCGTCTGCAAATTTAGTCTGAACTTTCATTTATTTACCTTACTTCAAATATCGGTATAAAGTTTGTTCAGAAATACCCATCATCCTTGATACTTTTTGTACATTTCCTTTTATTGTAAATATTCCTGACTTATCTATTGTTTTAACAAAAATATTTTTTTCATCTAGAGTCAATCGAGACAAATCCGTCATGCTCAGTGAATCCATTGTTTTTACAATTATGTTATTGCTTACATCCTCTATAGAGTTAAAAAACGTCTCGTCTCTTTCCTCAATGTCACAATTAGGAACGAGCGTTTTTATTGCACTCAATGCATTATTAATTTGACTATCATCAATATTTAAGCAAAGCATATACTTTGCAACATTGTCATAGGAGAAGATGAACGTTGACGATCTTAATTCAACACCATCGTGTACCTTACTTTTATAATTAATTACGTAAGGTTCTTCGTTTCCAAGTTGAATACTTTTAATTTTCTTAAGTGCTAAGTCTGTTGCCGGAGAACCTACTCCGCGTCCAGTAATATGACCATTTTCAATTGCGATAACTGATTTAGATACGTCTGTTAAATCATGGATAACTATTTCACAATTTTGACCAATAACTCCAACAATAAACTTGGCAAGCACACTAAGGTCTATTTCTACTTTCACTGAACCTTGCCCTCTTGATTTGATAGCCATTATATTTTTACTGGGAAATTAAAATGTGATCAGTGATAGATAATTCTCACGATAATAAGTTTTTACCATGATAATTTATCCGCATCATCATGAGTAAATTTCATGATAATTATTTTTGCATGAAATATTTACACTTAATTGATCTTGGTCAATTGACAAAGAATCCAGTATGTATTGAGCGCCAGATGCTTTTAAAAATGCAAAAAAAACGCCACTAGAATGAGTGGCGTTTAGTCTGTCTATTTGTATTCTGTTTGTCACTAATTTGGCTGTTCTCCAGCTTGTTGTAACAAAAAGGCCGTCGAGGGCTCAATGTTGTTCACCAGAGTTTCTACCTGAGTAATGGCTTCTAATGATGTGCTATTTTTACGATACGTTAAGTACAGAGGCCTTGCCCACTCTTCAACACCTTCTACTTTAAAAAGCTGCTCAGAAGCCAAAAACGGTTCAACTAAAGAAATAGGCAAATAAGCACTGCCTCCTTTCTCCAAGATAAAATCCAAAGCGATGCGTCCCGTTGAGGTTCTCATATAAGGCGCAGGGATCTGCGGGTGCCGTTCGGCATGTTCACTGGAGAACTGCGTGCCCCAATCAATGTAGACGTATTTATCTTGAAACACATCCTGTAGATTTTTGTGCTCTGTAGAAACCAAAACCAGCACTATCTCAGACACATTCGTGTTGACGAATTCATCTGACTTAATGGGATCAAACGAAAATGCGATATCGAGCGTGCGTTCAAGTAAATTTCGGTTCAGTTGGTCGCGGCTTAGCGCCTCGGCTATAAACCCGTAACCAGAAAATGCATCCGTCACTATGCTCAAGCAGTTTTGTAAATACGCATCCCAAATATTTGGCGTACCCCCAATAGTCAACTGCAGGGCTTTATTGCTTTCTAGCGACAATTCAAACCTCGCCTGCTGCAAAGTATTCACCATGACTTCAGCATAGCCAATCAAACGTTCACCTGATGAGGTCAAGCGAATGTTGTTACGGTTACGCACAAACAAAGTGGTATCGAAGAAGCTTTCTAACTGTTTTATACGCGCACTCACCGCCGCCTGCGTAATGTAGAGATTTTCAGCAGCTCGACCAAAGTGCTTTACTTTTGCCACCTCAAGAAAGGTGCGAAATACTTTTACATCCATTGGTGCATTCTCTTTTTAGGCCGTCATTTAGGCGCGCGTGTCGTGCACCCATTCTATGCTTTAACATCATGGAGAATAACGAACAATATTTGTAATGACGACAAATATTTTTTGTTTTCTATTTTCTGGTTTTACGACTATTTTTCCATTGAGCACGGGGCTCTTTAGCTAATTTTGTCAGTTGAGGTAAATATGACAGAAGCTTTATTTCGTCACGGTAAAAAGCGGTTTCACGATAATGTTAAATTTCCACGAGGTTTTGCAAAATCCGGAGATTTCACGCTATCAGAAGAAAACCTGTTGGTTACTTATGGAGACACCATGCTTTCTTTGGAGATTGGGGTCATCGCTCCGGATAACATCGAAGAAAGACACTTTATTAAGGTTTTATCTCAACCGAACAAAGCGAAAACCAAATTGGAACAGGTTTGGCTAAAGTACATCCGCCTTGCTCGTGGTCGACGTAATTTTCACACACTAAACGGACGTAGCAAACACAGTAACATCGGCAGCAATGATGATTTCAACCCAGATGCAGGCATCGAAGCTGATGATCATAGTATGGCCATGTAACCTCAACTTCCTTTAGCGAACACCTTACTTACTCCTACTCAGCGGTCATTTGGCCGCTTTTTTGTTGCCGTTTCACATCAGAGCGCCCCTATTTTTCTCGTATTAAATTCCCATTTGTCAGAATGCACAACACTCGTTCAATTTGACATTTTAAATGAGAAACTCAAAATACCAAAAATACAATTCATTAAAAATCAACAATTTAAAGTTGGCACATTACTTGATATATCCCTAGTGACATTAAAAAAGGGGATGACTATGAAAACTCATATTGGTTTAATCGGACTATCTTGCTTGGCCTATCAAACTGCAGCACTTGCTGCTCCGTTTGATACTTGCCCGAGTAAAGCCTATTTATTTCAATCTAAGCCTGTGCAGGTATATGGCATTAACCTAGTGACCGGAACAACCGCTCTGCTGCAAGGAGACACAGGCAGTAGTTCTAACATCAATGGCGTCGGTTTTAATGAAACTGACCGTTACATTTACGGTTACGACACCACCAACAAGAAAATCGTGCGATTGGGTCAGGATTTTCAAGTCGAAGACGTCAATACAATAAATTTACCTACCGAACATACGTTCTATGTCGGCGACGTATTTGACCACAGCTACTATTTGTACCGAACCGGCAAAGGCTTGTTCAAAGTTGACCTCACTCCACTGGACTCCGATCCAAACGCCGTACTCGATGTGGTTAAAATTACTAATACAGCCACCGTGCAATTAACGGACATGGCATTTAACCCAGTGAACAGTAAATTGTACGGCGTCGATAACAGAACCGGCTATCTTTATGAATTTGAACCAAGTACTGGTGTTAGTACTTACAAAGGTGAAACGGGCCACACTGGTACGTTTGGCGCTGGTTATTTTGATGTCAACGGCAACTACTACTTATCACGAAATAGCGATGGGCACGTATTTCGTATCGCACTCGGTGATCAAGCAAATATAGATGCAGGAAATGTAGCGGCATCACTGTTTGCTGTTGGCCCTTATTCAAGCCAAAACGACGGCGCCCGCTGTGCAAATGCCCCCGTTATTGATGAAGACTCAACCATCGATTTTGCTGATGCGCCAGACTCGTATTTAACGACACTAACAAGCAATGGTCCTCGTCACCAAATAGACAACTCAACCTGGTTAGGGTTTTCTCAGCCTGATGGTGACCAAGATGGCATGGTATCACCACAATCTGATGATTCAGTTGGAATTGATGATGAAGACGGCGTTGGTTTTGTTACTGCTATAGAGCCCGGTTTAGATGCGGTGGTTAACGTATACGCGTCAAACTCTGGTTATTTGTCAGCATGGATTGATTGGAACCAAGATGGCGACTTTGCCGATGCCGGCGAGCAAGTGTTCAGCGATGAAAGCCTGTCTTCGGGACAAAACGCAATGGTTTTTACCGCTGACATCAATGCCGTTGCAGGTACAACGTGGAGTCGATTCCGCTTTAGCCAACAATCTGGATTGGATTACTTTGGTGGGTCAACATCTGGCGAGGTAGAAGATCATACTTTGACCGTCACCGCCGCTAACACCTCTCACCGCTACTTCCCATCCGAAACAGGTTACGTGACCCTTTCTTATGAAGATAACTGGCCGTTTACCGCAGATTACGACATGAATGATGTCACGCTGAGATACAGGATCACTGAGGTCATCAAAGATGGCGTCGTCGCTAAAACCACCATTTCAGGCAAGCTTGCAGCGGTGGGTGCCGATTACCACAGTGGGTTTGCTATCAGATTACCCGGGGTGAATGCAACCGACATCAACGGACTCACCACTCGATTAATCGTCAATGATGACGTTCAGAATGAATCTGGATTAGAAACGGATATGACCGAAGCCAGCTTTGTGATCATCAACGACGTGATTGACCATAAGTCTGCTAAGTGTCGTTTCTTTAGAACACAAGACAGCTGTGAAGAAGATCTGAACTTTGAATTTGAACTTAACGTGTCGTTCAACGATGGCACGGATACATCAGGCCTTGCTGACATGCCCTATGACCCATTCATTTTCGCAACACCTGGTTACTACCATGGCAGTGGCATCATTGAGAAGCCAGGAAGAAGCTGGGAAGTTCATTTACCTGACCAAGCACCAACGGAAAAATTCGATAGTGCGAACCTATTCCAGAATATCGGAGCTGATGCCAGTGACCCAAGTAACAACGTGTACTTCAAAACCATTAACAACCTGCCTTGGGCGCTGTTGATATACGACGAAGATTGGATGTGGCCACTAGAACGCGTAGACATGTTAAAAGCGTATCCAAACTTCCAGCAATATACAGAAAGTGGTGGCAATACCAACACCAACTGGTTCAAGTCAAAATTCGCAGTCAGCCAATACTGTTACTAATTACGATTAAGGAGCAACCCATGAAAAATTTAACGTTAAGCCTAATGATTACTCCTCTTCTCGTTGCATGTGGTGGCGGTGGTGAAAGTGGCGGAACCAGTACACCAGCAGCCCCAATCGCCCCTATTGCAGCGGTTAGCCAAACGTCCGATTTAGTGGCACCAGAAGGGTTTGATTACAACCCTATTGAATCTAGAACACTGACGGTCGATTTATCAGCATCACGTAGCCAACGTGCTTATTTGTCGGTATATACCCGTTACGTAGAAATTAATGGTGGCGTAAAAGTACCGGACTACGGGAGCCGAGTCGCCGCGACACAACTTGATAACGGCAAAGCCAGCATCGATTTAACCATTGCTGATAGCCAAGATAACGTACTAGCAGAAGTGTGGTTTTACGATGGTAGTGACCCACTACAGCAAGAGTTTTCCACTAACCAAACGAGCTGGTATTGGTAATAAGCTATCCATTATCCCGCGACTCGTCATGTAACGCCCCTTTAGCCGCACCTTGTCAGTGCGGCTTTTTTTATTTGGAGAATCAGAAGTTAACGGCGTTTGGTCTGCTTGTGTTGATACATATTGCGATCGGCTTCGGCTAAGAGTTCATCGAAGGGTAAGCTGCTGTAACAGTCGATCACACTGGTGCCATAGCTTACGGAGCTGAGTTCCAATCGAGTACTGCCACGCACAAGGTCTGCGTATTTTTGCTCGACTCTTGCAGCTAACGCACCCAGTTCTAGTCGGGAGCCAACTTGCGAGATAACAATGAATTCGTCTCCGCCTACTCTTGCTATCACATCACTTTCTCGGAAATTTTCTTTTAACACGGTTGCAAGTGTCACGATGCAATCATCCCCAGCTTGATGACCAAACTTATCATTAACGAGCTTCATGTTGTCGATATCAAGATAAATCACGCCGACTGAGCTTTGGTAGCGTTTGGCATCTTTTAATTTTTGTTCACCCAATATGCTTAACCCACGTCTATTGAGCACATCGGTCATATCATCAGTAAGCGCCAGATCTTGTAGAGTTTGAAAGTCTTCAAACATTTTCAGGTCTGAAGTGATCAAACGCGCTAACTGACTCAGCAGCTTATTCATAGTGACACTGTAACCAGTGCTTTTGGTATCAATGACACAAATTGACCCAAACGGTTTCCCATCAGGCCAATAGAGCGGTACTCCGCAATATGAACGGACCTCCCCCTCAGCAACGGGAGGGGCATGACGCCAGAATTCATGCGCTATCGCATCGTTAACATATAAGTCTGTTTCATTTTCGATCATATGACGGCAAAAACCTGTGACATCCCAGCTCCACGAATCGCCTTTGTGCAGAAAATTATTCTCATTACTGCTGGTTTTAATCACATTAAATTGACCATCGTGCAACTGAACAATCGCACCGCACGATGCATCAAAAAGCTCTGCCATTAAGTCCGCTGTTTGCTGCCATTTGTCTAAGTCGATCACGTCTTGATCGGACTTGGTCAAGCATTCATGCTCTTTCTTCATATTAAAGCTCCAACAGCACACATTATGTAAGTATAGACAATGCTCCGACTTTCCTGCTTTTACCGCCATTAATCTAGATCTTAGTTAAATTTGCTGTCAAAGTAGGGCTAATCATCACTTACTCAAATGTAAATTTAACCAAGGAAACAGGCAAATGGAATTAACTCAGTTTATTGAATTACTGTCGACTCAACCAGAAAACGTTGAATTTGAACAAACAATGGCGGTTATTGATGGGCAGTTTGAGTTTACACCGACGGGTTTTGGCAATGGAGAAATCCGAAACGAAGCAGGCCAGAACAACGGATCTTGTAAGATTTTCGCTTTTGCATTACTTCAAGAACTGACCGCCGAACAAACATTGGCTTGCTTTGGTCGTTATTACCGCGAAGACGTATTAGCGCATCCAACCAATGACGATCATCAAAACATCCGTAACTTCATCACCCACGGTTGGGATGAAATTCGATTTGATGGTCAGGCGCTGGTTGCGATTACGCAATAAGTGTTCAGTCGAAAGATCGAGTAAAACCATCACAAAACAAAGCCCGAATTTCACATCACCAACGGGCTTTGTTTTCTCTCCAACTCTAGTTCTTAACGCCGTTCCCTTTTTCTCTTGTGCCTTGTGCCCGTACCTTGCAATATCATTCAATACTCCACACGCGGTATTCACTATCCTCTAATTTTCAGAGGGTAAAATATGAATAACGTTGTCATCGCCATGGCCACCTTTGCTGTTGTTGGCGCAATAACGCCAGGGCCAGTTAATTTTATTGCCACCAGCGTCGCCATTAATCACGGCAGTAACCAAGCAGCAAAGCACGTAATTGGCGCTTCTGTCGCCTATGCTTTGGTGGTGTTATTGTGTGGTGTATTGATGCAGTTATTGCTCAAAACCTTGCCAAGAGTGGAATTTGGGATGCAATTAGCCGCGTCCGGATTTTTGCTGTATTTAGCCGTCAAGATTTATCATTCGTCATTTTCTTCTATTGAATCAAAATCTAAGCAGCAGTCTGGGTTATTGTCTGGATCCTTACTTCAATTTCTTAACCCTAAAGCGTGGTTAGTTGCCGCATCGGGTGTTAGCTTATATGTGTCGGGTCAGGAACATGGCCAATACATGCTGGGCCTATTTGTTGTTATCTCTCTGGCTGCTTGTTTAGCAGGAGTGGGGGCATGGGCATTACTAGGGCGAGTAATTTCCAAACGTTTGGAATCTGTCGCACAGCGGCAAAAGTTCAATCAGTTGATGGCAGGGTTGCTTGTTGTATCCGTCTCACTCATGTGGGTCTAAATTGAAAGGTCAACAATCATGAAAACCGATCACAGCGCGAGGTTTAAACAGTGTACGCTGTTTCCGTGGATAGAATTACGCCAAGCGAATCAAAGTACCGCCTGTTACGATGCTCATTCTCATGATGAGTTCTCATTTGGTTTGATCCTAGACGGTCAGGCCATTTATCAAAATAAACAAACTACGCACCACATATCCACTGGTGATATCGTCACCATTAACCCTGTTGATGTGCATTCTTGCAACCCAATATCAGCCACTTGGTCCTACAATATGTTGTTTGTTGAGCCCATCAATTTAGGCCGAATTCAACATGACATTTGGGGGATTGCTCCGAAGCAATACGAACCATTTTTACGAGACGTAGAGCGTAAAGATTCTTTAAAACAAACATTTATTGAGCTCTATTCTAGTTTACATCACTCTACTTCTGCCCTTCATACAGAAACTTGCCTGTATCAATTCATCGAAGACTGTTTCGAAAAGCCGGAAGGTTTTGAAAATCTGGGCGGTTTTAAAAAATCAGCTAGCAAAGTAACAAAAGATCTCAAGCACAGCCCTAATATTTCTTTGGTACGCGATAAGCTTTTTGATGAACTAGAAAAACCCCACCAGCTTGAAGATCTTTCAAGTGAAGTCGGCTTAACTCGTTTTCAGTTACTCAAAGCGTTTAAAAACCAGTATGGAATGCCGCCATACGCCTATTTAATGGATGAGAAAATAAAGCGCTCTAAAACCATGCTCAAATCAGGCCATGCGCTTTCTGATGTTGCTTTAGCACTAGGATTTTCAGATCAAGCCCACTTCCAAAGGCAGTTCAAAAAGAAACTCGCCGTCACTCCTAAGTTCTACCAGTCGCACTTTATAAACCGAGAAACAGGCTGACTAAGCGTTTAACTGTTCAAAAGCCTGCTTCATAAAGTCTAGAAATGTACGCAACCTGCGTGGTTGGTATTTGTCTCTGTGGTAAATGGCCGAGAAAGGCACCGATGGGATCACCCACTCTTCAAATACTTCTTCTAACTCTCCAGCTTCTAGCTGAGGTGCGCAGTAGATTCTCGGGACTCGTATGATGCCAATACCCGCCGTTGCGCCTTGCACTAACACGCGGCCATTTTTGCACTGCAACTGGCCTTTAATTTGAACATCGGCATGGGGTTGCTGCTTGTCTTTAGATCCGCGCTTACCGGCAGACTGTCCATCGACTTTTAGCTCAAAGCGCCACTTGGTCACCGAACCAACTAAGCAATGGTGTTGGTTTAATTCCCGAGGGTGACTTGGCCTTCCGTGCTGTTCAAGATAACGTTGACTGGCCAGTGTGCCCATTTCAATATCCATGAGTTTCTTCGCGATAAAGCCAGAATCTTCCAAATTGCCCATTCTAAATGCGACATCAAATGCGTCTTCAATCAAGTCCACTCTATGGCTGCTAAAGTCCAAGCTCACATCTATGTCTGGATATTGCTGGATAAACTGGCAAACCATCGGGGCGATGATTTCTTCACCTAAGTAACCGCCCACACAGTTGATGCGAATGGAGCCTTGCACTTTATCGGTATCATCCACCGCAGCGAGTAACGCTTGGTCTATTCGATTTAACGCCTCTTCACATCTAATATAAAAATCTTGCCCAGGTTCAGTTAAACGCAGCATGCGTGTGGTTCGGATAAACAAAGTCACACCCATTTTTTGCTCTAAGTTACTCACCTGCCTAGAGACATGAGAACGCGAAACAGATAATGCCTCGGCGGCTTTGGTGAAGTTTCCCAATTGGGCAATGAGTACAAATGAACGAATATCAGGCAAGTTGATTTGGTTGAGCATGAAGATGGATACCAGTTTGATTGAGTTTCTGTCTTATTGTTGCAGAGATCGGAGCATTAGTTCAGGTATTAATCTGATTCTTCCATTAAAACCGGGAATACAAGCGTAAACTCGGTGCCGTCACCGGGTTCGCTGTGGCAAGAAATACTTCCGCCCAAGGTTTGATTAACTAAATTGTAGACTAAGTACATACCTAACCCACTCCCACCAGAACCTCTCTTGGTAGTGAAAAATGGCTCAAATATCATTTGGCTAACAGACTTCTCCATTCCTTTTCCATCATCCCGGTATATGAGGCTCACTTTGTCTTGCTGCTTTTCAATTGAGATCAATATATTGCCTTGCTCTTCTTCCTCGTAGGCATGGTAGATAGAGTTCATCGTTAGGTTAGTGATGATTTGTGAGAGCACGCCGGGGACCGTGTACAATTCAATGTCTTTCTCACCCTGTACCTCGACAGTGTGCCTCGCCCCATTAATTGCTGGTGACAGACTGTTCACCACTTTTTCTACGTAACTGAATACGTTAATGCTGCGTTTTCGTTCACTGGTTTGATCAACGGCAACCGTTTTAAAATTGGCAATTTGTTCTGCTGCACGGCCTAAGTTCGACAAAATTATTTCAGCAGACATTGGAGCACAGTCGATAAATTCAGACAGTGTTTTTCTACTCATGTTGCCATCTTCAAAACTGCTTTTAAGGTGCAACAGTTTTTCATGTAAAAAAGACGCCCCTGTAATGCCAATACCGATTGGCGTATTGAGTTCGTGAGCGACACCCGCCACTAAACGCCCCAAAGAAGCCATTTTTTCAGACTCAACTAACTGATTTTGCGTGGCGACGAGATTTTCGATGGAACCTTGCAGTTCTTGGGTTCTTTCTTGAACTAAGTATTCAAGGTTCTCTTTATGCACTCTCAGCTCTGCTTCTGCTTTCTCACGCACTTTACACGCTAAATCAAGTTGTTGTTTTTCTTTATGCAATTCAACAAAAACAGATACCTTACTACGCACAACGTCTTCATTAATGGGTTTAACTAAGTAATCTACCGCGCCGCTATCATACCCCTTAAATTCGAACGTCTCGTCTCGGGCAAAGGCGGTGATAAAAATGACCGGAATATGACTGGTTTTTGGGTGGTCAAGAATGAGTGACGCGGTTTCAAAACCGTCCATACAGGGCATTTGCACGTCCATTAAGATTAAAGCGAAGTCATGTTTATGAGCAACAGCGAGAGCCTGCTGACCAGAAAGGGCTTTAACTATCTCTATGTCGAGTGACGCTAACGTCCGCTCGTAAACTCTCAAGTTGTTTGGTTCATCGTCTACAATGAGAATTTTTGGCACTGATTCTGCGTCCATATAAACCCTACTCTGTTTGGGCGAGTTGGCACATGAACGGCGCTATTTCATCTAAAGGTATAACGTAATTGACGTCATGCGAGTTGATCGCCGCCTTTGGCATCACATCTACCTCCGCCGTTGTTGGTTCTTGCACCAATGTTAAGCCACCATTACGGTGTATTTCTTTGAGCCCTAAACTGCCGTCACTATTTGCTCCAGTAAGTATAAGACCGATTAGCCGATTTTTGTAGCAAGCGCTGGCACTTTCAAAAAGCACGTCAATGGAGGGAATGGAATAGTTAACGGGTGGTTCTAAACTGAGGCTAAAATATTGAGCTTTTTCAACGAGTAAATGATATTTTACCGGAGCTATGTATATCGTGCCTACGCAAACCGGCTCGCCTAATTCAGCTTCTTTTACCGCCATTTTGCACAACCGTTGAAAATAACTGACCAAAAAATCCGTATTGCTGTCTACCTCATAGACCACCTCTCCCCGATGCTGAACCACAATAACAGCCAATGGATAGTCGACGGGTAAATTAGGTAAAATTTGAGTCAATGCTTTCAACCCGCCAGACGAAACCCCAATGACTACTGCCTGATAGTCAGATTCATCAGCACCCTTAATCATAATTCACCTTTTGAAATAGACATTGTGCCTTTGCAATGGCGGTGAAGTTATCCTTTTGCGCGTTGAACTCTAATGATTCTTTATTTCCTAGTAATAAGTAACCTCGGTACAACAAGCTTTGATTAAACAACCCCAGTACGGAATCTTGCAAACTACGATCGAAATAGATCAAGACGTTGCGACAGACAATAAGGTGCATTTGAGCAAAGCACTGATCTTTTATTAAGTTATGGTGGGCAAATGTGATGTTCTGTTTGAGATCTTCATGCATGATTGCGTAACCATGCTTCGCTTGATAATAATCAGAAAAGGAGGCCTTTCCACCAGAGGATAAGTAGTTCTTAGTATACTGCGCCATTTTGTCTGCATGATAAATGCCTTGTTCGGCAATAGAGAGTGATTCATTATTAAAATCAGTGGCATATATTTGGCAACGAGAGAGTAGTCCCTCTTCTTTAAGAAGGATGGCCAAAGAATACACTTCTTCGCCTGTTGCGCACCCAGCGTGCCAAATATTGATTCGAGAATAGGTTTTTAATTGAGAGATAATTTTATCTCTCAATACTTCAAATACTTCAGGATCTCGAAACATTTCCGTAACGGTAACGGACATTTCTCTAAGAAACAGTTCAAAGCAATCCACATCATAAAGCACCTTGGGGATCAGCTCTGAGATTCTCGAAAGCCCTGCTTTTTGCACACAATTACGTACACGACGAGTCAAAGATGCTTGAGCATAATGACGGAAATCGTAGCCATAGCGAAACAAAATCGCTTCTAGCAGCAATGCTAACTCTAAATCCACCACTTCATCTTCTGATGGTGTTGAACTGAATAGAGCAACATTTGAGTGCGCGCTCATCACTTTGTTCTTCATATCGTCAGGCACCGACCTCTCCGTTAATTAACATCATTGATGTTTAAACAACCAAATTCGTAAAACAGAGATAAGCTTTTCGAAATCGATTGGCTTGGTTAAATACTCAGAAGCGCCAGATTGAATGGCTTTGTCTCTGTCTTCAGGCATGGTTTTAGCCGTAAGCGCAATAATTGGAATATCTTTATACTGTTTCATTCCTCTGATCGCCATCGTGGCTTGGTTGCCATCCATAACCGGCATCATGGTATCCATTAGTATCAACTCGAAGCTGTCATCTTGCTCTAGCATGTCGATCGCCTCTTGGCCGTTATTGGCCATCTCCACATCGCAACCCACATCAATGAGCTTTTTGGACAAAGCGTAGGTATTTCTCATGTCGTCATCAGTGAGCAAAATGCGACGGCCTTGTAGAATGGCGTCTTCATCATGAAGTAGACGCATTGCTTGCTTATCTTTGGCCGTCATTACCTTGCTTAGTTTGTCCTCGATACCATGCAAGAATAACGATATATCGTCGAGTAATCGTTCTGGAGAACCGGTGCCTTTAATCACTACGGTAGAGGAGTATTGATCTAACTGGGTGTGTTCCTCATCAGAAATATCTTTACCTGTGTAGACAATCACCGGAGGCATTTGTGGCATGTTTGCCAAGCTCACTTTCTCTAACAGCTCCAGCCCGGTCATATCGGGCAATCCGAGATCTAATATGACGCATTCATATTTCCCACTGAGTATTTCTTGATATCCCTCTTCACCAGTGGCGACTGACATTGCTTTTAGGCCAATGTTTTCTAATAATCTTCTCGTCGCTGTACTGTGGTGGCCATTGTCTTCGATAATGAGTACCTGACGGATTTTTGCTTTTGACAGGTTTTCTATTTCGATGAGCACTTGCTGAAGTTGCTCACTACTTACAGGTTTGGTTTGTAACCCTATCGCGCCCCCCGCCATGGCCTCACTGCGATTTTCACTATGAGCAGAAATGATTTCTACCGGTATGTGCTGGGTCTTGATGCTCGATTTCAATTGTTCAAGCACTTGGTGACCATCGATATCTGGCAGCATCAGGTCTAGCACTATGCCGTTTGGTTGGTAGTGTTGCGCCAAGTAAATTCCAGAGCGTCCATCACCTGCCACTAAGCACTTGTATCCACTTTTACGAGCGTGGTCTCTCAATATTTTTGCAAAAATCTTATCATCGTCAATAACTAGTAAGCTTTTGTCGGCAGCCGTAATATCACTTCGGTCATCGGCAACAAACACATTAAGCTGTTGATCCGTATTATCTAAACTGCCTTCTATTGAGCGAGTGCTAGACATCACTTTTTTTAACTCATCTCGCGCATGTTGGTTCTGATCGTGTGTGTGCTGATAATGGGTATCAACATTGGCACTAACAAGCGCGACGTCGTCACTGGAAGATTCAGTTTTAAATGATGCATTCGAATCAAGTTCAAGAGGTGAAAGGGATAAAGGTAAATAGAGCGTAAAACAACTGCCTTTATGTAATTCGCTTGTGAGTTGAATTTCACCCCCAAGTAAATGACTCAGCTCTCTGGCTATCGTTAGCCCTAACCCTGTGCCCCCGTATTTTCTGCTAGTGGAACCGTCTTCTTGTTGGAAAGCTTCGAAAATCGCTTGGATTTTATCTTCACTAATACCGATGCCTGTGTCGGTAACACGGACTGCAATACAGCTATTTTTGGTCAGTTTGCTATTGCGGTAAACGACATTGTCATCAGGCATCGTAAACAGCACCCTTACCGAGCCCATCTCTGTAAACTTAATGGCGTTTGCGATTAGATTCCTCAAAATTTGTTCTAATCGCTGACAATCGGTTGCAATTTTACTTGGCATGTCCTCTTCAATATCAATAACCAATTCTAAGTTTTTGTTATTTGCGAGAGGATTAAACAGCTTCAACAGCCTGTCTTTTATCTGCGTCAACATTGTGTCTTCAATGTGAATGTTCAGCTTTCCTGCTTCCACTTTGGAAAGATCTAAAATGTCGTTAATCAGTGACAATAAGCTTTGCCCGCCATCGTAGATGATGTGCGCGTCTTCAACTTCGGTTTCATCCAAATGCCCACTGTTGTTATCGGCTAAACCTTTAGCTAGCAATAATAGGCTATTGAGGGGCGTTCGCAGTTCATGGCTCATGTTGGCCAGAAATTCAGATTTATACTTGCTCGCGATGGTCAGTTCATTCGCCTTGATGATGAGTTCTTGTTCTGATTCAGCAATCTTGTCTTTTTGTGCCTGTAGATCTCTCTGTCTTTGTGCCAACTCTTCATTAGACACTTTTAGCTCTTCGCTTTGTTGCCTCAGTTCCTCTTCCGACGCTTTCAATTGCTGAGTTTGTTCTACCAGATTTTCATTTGAACTTTTTAACTCTTCTTGCTGCTCTTGTAATTGTATTGCCTGTTTATTCGAGTCATCGAGTAATACTTCTATCCGTTGACGAGCCAGCACGTTATTAATGACTACGCCCAGATTGCCGCCCACTTGATGAAGTAAATCTTGCTGGACCTCGGTAAAACAATGGAAAGATGCCAATTCAATTACGCCAAGGCATCTATTTTCAAATATGACAGGTATTGCAATTACAGTCAGTGGCGTATGTTCACCTAATCCCGAAGATATTTGCACATAATCATCGGGAACGTGCGTCAACATTATCGGTTGTTTTTCCAACGCACATTGACCGACTAAGCCCTCACCCAACTCAATGGTGTTGTTAACATTTTTCCGCTGAGAATACGCATAACTGCCCAGTAACTTTAACCTTGTATCGTTATGGTCATCATTCATTTCATGCTGCGCGACATAAAAGACACCATGACCCGCGGAAATGATCTTAGCCAGTTGTTGGATCACCCCCTCTGATAGGTGCTGTAAGTCATCGGCGCCTTGAACCAAGGAGCTTATTTTTGCTACCTGTGTTTTTAGCCAGTTTTGTTGCTCAATGTTTTCCATCACCTTGGTTTTTTCTTGGCTTTCTCGCTGCAGCTTTTCATTACGCTCTTGGAGTTGATTGAGCATGTCTTGCAAGGCGATGCCGAAAGTATCTTCATTGGACAACAGCTTGACTTCTACATCCCAATTTCCTTTGGCGATCTCTTGGGCTAATTTGACGCGCAAATTCAACGTCGTGACCATTTTCTCTAGCGCTGAGAATATGCCAGTTAACTCCGTTTTTGATTCAAAGCTGATATCCGTTTTACCGCTTGCGACTTGTTGGGTAATGGCCATGATCTCAAGCGGCTCTCCACCAATAGGATGTTTGATTTTCTTACTGATGTACCACGCCAAAACAATAGAAAAAAACGTACCAATTAATGAGAATATGCTGATAAGAAATAGCGAGTCTTCACTTTGCGATTGCAGTGTGGGCCCAAGTTGATCTTGGTCGGACTTCACAGACAATTTAACATCTTCTGCCGCTTGAGAGATGGTCGGGCCTATCACATCAAGTTGTTTATTAATGATACTGTTCCGCTTTTCAATTAATTCCTCCAAAGCCATAAAATGCTTTTGATAGAGCGTCTTAACGGTTAAAAATTCACTAAATAATTGACGACGCTGAGGGTTATCCAGTTGCTCATCTAGGGTCTCGATAAGTTGGTCTATTTCAATGCCGAGTTCTTTTTCAACTCGCTGCGCTGCTTCTGGCGAGTTAGTGGTCAAAAATTTATTAGCATACAAACGCGCTAACAACACGTGCTCTTGAATTCTTGCTGCATAATAAGAGGCGTCTGGATCTCTGTCGTTAAATGCACTCTTCATTATCGCAGAAAGCTTAACCCGCATTTCTAAACCGGCAGGGTCTAAGCTATCAAAAACGAGAAGATCTCGCTCTTTTTTGAACTCAACAATCGCGTCGAAATTTCTAACGTAATCGTTGATTGAGTCGCTAATGATGGACACTTTTTTGGCTCTTTCGGGCTGCTCAATTTCAAGCTCCGCTTCTTTGAGGAATTGATTGAGCTTTTCAAGCCGGGATTGATAGTTAATGACACTGGTCTCGCTGCCAGTTTTAAAAAAATCTTTGACGTATAAACGCGCCAGTAACATGTTGGCTTGTAAACGCCCAGCCAAATTGGTGTCTCTTGCCAACAATCGATATTCTTTAAAGCCTGCGCTGCTGTCGCTTAGGGCGCTATAGGACAACGCCGAAGTAATAATTAGGATGGAAACAAGCACACCGAAACCGAGTGATAATAGGGCAGACAATTTCATTCTATCGAACATAACAAACCTCAGTTTCGCCAGTGGCATTCACAATGGCCTTGATAACTATAGTTAATAGTAGGTCATGAAAAGGGTTTTGCCATCTAGCGATAACCATTTGAAAATACGTCTTATATTAGTAAAAACAAGGTCGGTAATTCGGCTCAACAACCCGATTAAGCATGATCTTGCTAGCCGCTCTTTCTTGTTAACCCCCTCACTCTGAATTCAGAATAATAAAAAAATCAACTCGTTACCTTTGATGTTATGGCACCAACAGCCGTAGCTACTCCCCGCCCCTAATTGTTGCACGATAACAACAGTGTTTTAAGTTAACCGCTATATATCAACAATAGGCAATTACTTAGAATACATTCCATCGCAGCTTCTGAGGCTTTTAGCCATACGCTGCCTCACATAAACAATGAGATAGAGAAAGGTCATAATAATGAAAAAACTAATCGTAATTACAGGTGCAAGTTCTGGTATTGGCGCAGCCATCGCACGTCGTTTGAGCACTGAGGGACACCCTCTATTATTATTGGCCCGCCGCATAGAACAGTTAGAAGCATTAGATTTGCCAAATACACTTTGCGCCCAGGTTGACGTAACCGACAAAGCAACGTTTGATGATGCCATTTCAAAAGCCGAAGCACTTTACGGACCAGTTGATGGATTAGTAAACAACGCCGGCACTATGCTACTGGGCCAAATCGATACTCAAGACGCAAACGAATGGAAAACCATGTTCGATGTAAACGTGATTGGTTTACTCAATGGCATGCAAGCGGTATTAGCGCCAATGAAAGCACGCAACAGCGGTACAATCATCAACATCAGTTCTGTTGCTGGTCGTAAGACATTTGGTAACCATGCCGCATATTGCGGAACCAAATTCGCGGTGCACGCTATTTCTGAAAACGTTCGTGAAGAAGTGGCAGAAGCAGATGTGCGAGTGATCACTATCGCACCAGGTGCAGTAGAAACTGAATTACTTTCTCACACAACCAGCCATGAAATTAAAGCAGGGTACGATTCTTGGAAAACAGAAATGGGTGGTGTTCTAGCCGCTGATGATATTGCTCGCGCTGTGACATTTGCTTATCAACAACCTCAGAATGTGTGTATTCGTGAAATCGTATTGGCTCCCACACGCCAGCAGCCATAGTCTACCAATGAGCTTATCGGTCAAATAGAGTTAATTCTCTCCTAACCAACGAAAACAGCCCACATCACGTGGGCTGTTTTTTTTCAATTTACTTTATTCTTCGCTGTATTTCTCACCAAGATGAGACCAAGTTTCCACTACGGTGTCTGGGTTAAGCGATAATGAATCGATGCCTTGCTCTAACAACCAGTCGGCTAGGTCTTCATGATCTGAAGGGCCTTGGCCACAAATACCCACGTATTTTCCTGCTTTATTAGCCGCCTTAATTGCCATTGATAGCATGGCCTTAACGGCTTCATTACGCTCATCGAACAAGTGTGCGACTTCACCTGAATCTCGGTCAAGACCCAAAGTAAGTTGCGTCATATCGTTAGAACCAATCGAGAAACCATCAAAGTATTTCAAGAAGCTTTCAGCCAATACTGCATTCGCAGGTAGCTCACACATCATAATGACTTTCAGGCCCTGCTCACCACGACGAAGATCGTGCGCAGCAAGTAGGTCGATAACGGCAGCGGCTTCGCTTACGGTACGAACGAACGGGATCATGATCTCGATATTCTTTAGCCCCATTTTATCGCGAACACGTTTCAATGCTTCACACTCAAGTGCAAAGCAATCACGGAACTCAGACGAAATGTAACGAGAAGCACCACGGAACCCTAGCATTGGGTTTTCTTCCGTTGGTTCATACGCCGCGCCGCCAACTAAATTACGGTACTCATTCGACTTAAAGTCCGACATACGGACGATCACTCGTTTTGGCCAGAAAGCCGAAGCCAGAGTAGAAATGCCTTCTGTGAGCTTTTGAATGTAAAACTCGACCGGACTTTCGTAACCCGCAATGCGCTTGTCGATTTCAGTTTTGATTTCAGCAGGCTGCTCATTGTAACTAAGCAAGGCTTTAGGGTGAATACCTATCATCTTATTGATGACGAACTCTAGACGAGCAAGGCCAACACCTTCATTAGGCACGGTTGCAAAATCAAAGGCGCGATCAGGGTTGCCTACGTTCATCATCACTTTAAGTGGCAAACGTGGAAGTTCATCAACCGCTGAGCGGCGAATTTCGAAATCCAATTCTCCGGCATATACAAAGCCTGTTTCGCCTTGTGCACAAGAAACAGTAACCAAGTCGCCATCTTTCAGTACGCCAGCGGCATTACCACAGCCAACCACAGCAGGAATGCCTAGCTCACGAGCAATGATCGCGGCATGACAAGTACGTCCACCTCGGTTGGTTACGATAGCGGCGGCTTTTTTCATGACAGGTTCCCAGTCTGGGTCTGTCATGTCTGCAACGAGCACATCACCTTGTTGAACTTGATCCATTTCATCTAGGCTTTTTACAACACGTACTTTACCTGCGCCAATACGCTGACCAATAGCACGACCTTCAATAAGGATCTCAGCTTGTTGATTAAGGTGGAAACGCTCCATCACCTTTTTATCATCACGAGAACGTACGGTTTCAGGACGAGCTTGAACAATCATTAACTCGCCGGTGATACCATCTTTGGCCCATTCGATGTCCATTGGACGACCGTAATGTTTCTCGATGATCAACGCTTGCTTAGCCAGAGATTCAATCTCTGCATCAGTCAATGAGAACTGGTTTCTCTCGGCTTCCGTTGTATCGACAACTTCCACTTGAGTTCCCAGCGCTTCGCCTTCGGCATAAATCATCTTAAGCTGTTTTGAACCCAAGGTGCGACGGACAACTGCAGGGTTACCTGCGTTTAACGTTGGTTTGTGAACGTAGAATTCATCTGGGTTTACACTGCCCTGTACAACCATTTCGCCAAGGCCAACCGAAGAAGTGATGAACACCACTTGGTCAAATCCTGATTCTGTATCGAGCGTAAACATTACACCAGATGATGCTTTATCTGAACGCACCATGCGTTGGATGCCCGCAGACAATGCAACGCCTTCGTGATCAAAACCTTGGTGAACACGGTAGGAAATAGCGCGGTCATTAAATAATGATGCAAATACGTGTTTTACTGCCTCGATAACCGAATCGATACCACAAACGTTTAAGAACGTTTCTTGTTGGCCAGCAAAAGACGCATCCGGCAAATCTTCAGCCGTTGCAGATGAGCGAACCGCGACAGACAACATTTCGTCGCCCTCACCCAGTTCTTTGTAACAACGGCGCACGTCTTCTTCTAGGTCGCTTGGGAAAGGCGCCTCCAGAATCCAGTTACGTATCGTTGAACCCGCGACTTTTAGCGCGTTAATATCTTCCACATCCAGAGTTTCAAGCAATGAATAAATACGGCCATTTAGGCCATCAAATTCTAGAAATTGATTGAATGCAAAAGAGGTGGTGGCGTAACCATTGGGTACGTGTACCCCAGCGTTGGCCAAATTTGCGACCATCTCACCGAGAGATGCGTTTTTTCCACCTACTTTGTCAACATCATTCATTGATAAAGCATCGTACCAAACAACATTCTGTTGCATGGGGGAGTCTCCTATTTATTGGATCAGCAGTTAAAAGGAGTGCTAGTAAGCAATCGATTGCGGGGTAGCCATAAAAAGAGCTCCACCACATATTCACAACTCTTATCTAACACTCTATACGGTTATTGTTATAATGAAATCTCGCTGCCAACATTACAATTATTTTTTAAGAATTCAACTTTTTATGCAATTAAATTTAGAGTTTCGTGACGTGTTTTACATATCTGATGGAACAGCAATAACCTCTGAAACCTTAGGGAATGCGGTTCTCGGTCAATTTCCGTTAAAAATCAATCAAACGACGCTACCATTTGTGGAAAACATTGATAGAGCAAATGATGTACAAAAGTTAATCAACCAATCTACTGAGAAATATCAGCAACAACCGTTGGTTTTCTATTCAATTGTTATTCCTGAAGTTAAAGAAATCATCGAGCAGAGCGACGCGCTTACTTACGATGTGCTCAATCTTTTGGTTACGCCCTTAAAATCAGACTTAAACCTCGAACCAAAACCAAAACTTCAACGTTCTCATAGTATTGGCAAAAACAATTCTGAATATATGGATCGCATCGCTGCAATCGAATACACCTTGGCCCATGACGATGGCATTTCTCTCAATAACCTAGAGCAAGCCGACATCATTTTGTTGGGAGTATCACGCTGCGGAAAAACGCCAACGAGCCTGTATTTGGCCATGCAATTTGGTATTAGAGCAGTGAATTACCCATTCATCGCGGAAGACATGAAAAGGCTTAGGCTACCCGATGCCATCGAACCGTTTAGATACAAAGTATTTGGCTTAACGATCGAATCCGAGCGATTACAAACCATTCGCCAAGAACGTTTAGCCGATAGCGACTACGCCAGCGAATCGCAATGTGATACTGAAATTGAAAAAGTAGAATCCATGTTCAGACGAGAAGCGATCCCCTACTTGAATACGACATCACTGTCTGTAGAGGAGATCTCCACAAGATTATTGGAGATGAGTGGGTTGAAAAGGAAGATGTGTTAGGTTACGGGTTACGGGTTACGGGTTACGGGTTACGGGTTACGGGTTACGGGTTACGGGTTACGGGTTACGGGATTTTAATCTGAATACTCCCTGTGTCAACTTGTTCGTATCCTATTTTCTTTTCCTGTAACCCGTAGGACAAAGTCCGTCCGTTTACCCGTAGCGTAGCGCCCTATTCTTACTCACACGGCGGAGCCATATGGATTACCGCCAATCCGCCTAATGACGTTTCGCGGTATTTCTTGTTCATGTCTTTACCGGTTTGGTACATGGTTGCAATGACTTTATCTAACGAGATAAGGCACTTGCTGTTTCGCTTTAGAGCCATACGTGAGGCATTGATCGCTTTCATCGCGCCCATCGCGTTCCGTTCGATACACGGGACTTGAACTAAGCCTCCGATAGGATCGCAGGTCATCCCCAATGAGTGTTCCATCGCAATTTCAGCGGCAATGCAGCACTGCTCATTCGTTCCGCCACGCAATGCGGTTAAGCCTGCCGCAGCCATTGAAGACGATACGCCAATTTCACCTTGGCACCCTACTTCTGCACCCGAAATCGACGCGTTGACCTTATACAACATGCCGATGGCACCAGACACCGCTAAGAAATCTCGTAGCTGTTGAGTATCTAACTCTTTAATAAAAGTGTGGTAATACATCAATACCGCAGGAATGACGCCTGCCGCCCCATTCGTTGGAGACGTAACCACTTGCCCACCCGCTGCGTTTTCTTCACTGACCGCAAACGCAAACACGTTGATCCAATCCATCACTTCTAGGGGGTCGTTCTCAATTGACGCATTCGCTTGCAGTTTTTTACGCAAGGCTGGTGCGCGGCGAGTGACGTTGAGACCACCATCAAGGATACCTTCTGTTGCAAAGCCTCGGTCAACACAAGATGACATTACCTGCCAAATTTTTTCAGCTCGGGCGCTAATGGCTTCATCGCTATGATACGCCAGCTCATTTTTTAAGACCATTCCCCCCAAACTCATGCCACTCGATTCCGCCATCGTGAGCAAATCTTCAGCATTTTTAAACGGGTAGTCCAACGGAACTGGCGCTTCACTGCTGCCAAATTCAAGCTCTTTCGCGGTGGCAATGAACCCACCACCAGTAGAGTAATAGGTTTCCTGCTTCAGCGGTTCACCACTGGAATCGTACGCCGTAATCGACATGCCATTTTCATGCAGTGGCAAATTATCTTGATGAAACAGCAAATCTTGATCGGGATCGAACTTAACTGGGTGCTCACCTAGTATCGGCAGCACTTTGTTATTCAGGCTAGTCGCCATGAGATTATTGGCATTGACGATGTCGATGCTATCAGGCTTGTTCCCCAGTAGGCCTAAGATGCTTGCTTTGTCTGTATGGTGACCACGACCCGTCAATGACAGTGAGCCATACAAGTCGATTTGAACGCGATCGACTTGAGTCAGAATCGGAGATAAAAGCTGTGCGAAAGCATACCCGGCCAACATTGGCCCGTTAGTATGGGAACTTGATGGGCCGACGCCCACTTTAAAAATATCGAAAATAGATAGCATGACTAATACTCTATACGACAGCTGCTAACCAGCCAGGTAAATAGGAACAGAAAATCAACGTGCCAATAGCGAATACAAGCAGCCCATAATGACTGGCCGTCGGCTTGGCAAACAATTGCTTCTGCTGTTGAATAAATTCTAGTTGATGGTCATCGTTTCCGCCCCAAAATCGACTAGCGATAACACCCGTACATAAAAAGACTACGGTTCCTATCGGCGCATACCATGGCCATGAATAATCCATGTCGCGACAAACAAATATAGCAATAATGCTGGCAATGCTACCAGCAATCACCCCTTTTTCATTTGAACGATCAAAAAATAATCCTAATAAGAAAGAACCGAGTCGAATACCTACAAACACAGACGTTAAGCTCGCAATGGTCTTCAACACTGATTCATTCGACACGGCTGTTAGCGCAGGAATCACGACTCCAATTGCGGCGATTAAAGATAGCTTTCGAGCGATGCTTTCGTAATGGCTATCATCAGAATTTGGTTTTACAAAACGTTTATAAATATCAAAGGTCGCAACTGTTGCGATTGAGTTATAGGTAGAATCTAAAGTTGACATGGCTGCGGCAGCAAGGGCTGACACAATAAGCCCAATAATGTACGGATTGGTGTGGTTAAATACGAAATCCAAAATAATGTTATTGCTATTAGCAAACTCCTGTCCACCATAATATAAAAACAGCAAAATACCCATTACGCTAAAAAACAGATAGATGAAAAACGCCCCATACCCACAAACAAGCATCGATTTTTGAGCATTGTGCAAATCTTTTGTTGCTAACGTTCTTTGGATAATCAACTGGTTAGATCCATAAACGCTCAAATGTAAAAAACTCACTGCAACAAGGCCAGCCCAAATCGTAGTATCTGATTTTAGCGTTGGTTCAAATTGAAGCACTTGAAACTTTTCGATTAAGGCGGCACCATCTATCGCCGAAAAATCAATGTTCATTAATAAGATAACGAATATCGCAACACTTCCGATAATCAACACCACAGACTGGAGCATATCGGTCCAAATCACGGTAGATATACCCCCAGCATAGGTATATACGACAGTAAAAAAGCTAATGTATATGATCGCTTCGTAAATCGATATTGGAACCACTTGCACCAAAATCAGTGCGACAGCGTATAAAATTACTCCAGCAGAAATACACTGAACGACAATAAATACAATGGAGTTAATCGTTCTAGCGACGACCCCAAAGCGATGCTCTAAATACTCATAGATAGAGGTGAGTCCCATGCGATAGAAAACGGGGATGAATACAATTACGGCAATAAAAATAACAATGGGATAATTCAAATGGATGGCCATGGCTTGCATTCCCGATTGATATACCCAACCCGGCATGCCTACAAATGTCATCGCACTTATATAAGTAGCAAGGATCGACACACCAGCCGTAAACCAACCAAATTGTTTCCCACCTGTAGAAAAATCGCCTCGATTACTGCTACGCCTATTAACTAAGTAGCTAATAAACAAGGTAGAAATAACGTAAAGGCCAATAACCACAAAGCTTGAATACGTAACCATTATTGAATATACCCTATCGTAAACTGCCATACCCGACAATAAAGAGTACCTTTTTTATTCGATCAGTGAATGTCGATGCGAGATAAATGTGATTTAAATCACCCAATAGATTACAAACCGGTCAATAGGCAATCAAACCCATCATTTTAATTGATCAAGATCACACTAACCCCCGCAATGGGTACGTATTCATTGGGAATAAGATATTGATCACAGTATCACTTGCGACGATTTATGTATGATCCACTTGAACTAAAGCACAGACAAAAAGATCTTCTGTTCCAACCAATTCTTTAGATAGACCCTTTAACACTAGGAATACAGCTATGACAGCACGTAAACACATGAGCGAAGTGCCAATGATTCAGCGAGTTGCTGCTTACATTGCCATTTTGGTAGGTTACTTCTTTTATTGTTACAATTTTGTAATTATTGACTACGTACGCCCTTACATCGTTGAAGCATACGATGGCATCAACCTTGCTGATACTGCACAATTTTATACCTGGCAATCTGTAGGAGCACTCATTGGTGCGCTTAGTTGTGCTTGGTTTGCTTCAAACTTCGGTAAAAAATCAACTCTCATAGCGATCACAGCCTTGAACGGTGGCGCAACGATCGTAAACATGATGTTTACCGACTACACAACATGGGCTTTGATGCGTTTTATCATCGGCATTTCGTTAGGTGGTTACTTCACTGTTGCTGTTTCTATGATGATCGGCCTCTTCACACCAAGCGTCCGCGGCAAATTAACAGCATTTGCATCAAGCATGTTCTCAGTGGCATTAATGGCGATGGGTGCATATGCAGCTTTCATTACAAGCATTGATGCACCTTGGCAGAGTCTAATGTGGGTTGGTGGCATTCCTCCACTAGTCGCTGCTGGTGTCATGGTCTTCCTACTTCCTAGCGACAAAAAAGTTATCGCATACGGTGAAGAAGAAGCGGCAGAACAAGAAGGTTCTTCTGGCCAAGTACAGAAAAAGGGCTCTTGGGGTGAAATGCTAAGCGCACCATACCGCAAGCTAACGATTACCTGTTTATTACTGGCAGGCCTTAACTTCTACGGTTATCAGTTCTTCAGCGGATTCGTGACTACGTACCTAAAAGAAGTTCGTGAATTCGATGGTGCAACAATCGGCGTCATCTTCTCAATCTCTGCATTCGGCTCTTTGTTTGGTGCTTGGGTTTGGGGTGCCATCGCAGACAAATATGGTCGTAAAGTTAACGCATTTGGCTTCATCCTTGCGGGTGTGATGGCTTCTGTCTTCTTTGTTGCTCCTAGTGACTTAATGATCGGCAGTTTAAACATGCTGGCGATTCTTGGCCTTATCTATAACTTTGGTCTGTCTGCATCGGCTGTTTGGGGTGGGTATTTCTCTGAATTATTCCCAGCTCATCTACGTAGCTTTGGAGCAGCCTTGTTCCATGGTGGTCGTATTATCGGTATGTGGGCACCAATGGTATTGGTATTTATCCAAGAGCGTTCGAACTTAGAAACAGCAATGTGGGGCTCGCCAATCGTTTGGATCCTTGCAGGTTTACTATGGTTAACACTTCCTGAAACCTTGAAAGGTGGCATCTTCCATAAAGACAAGTCACTAAAGCAAGCAAACGCTTAAAAAGACCTTTAGATAACAATTCAAAATCGGCAAGTGCAACAGCTTGCTGATTCTAGCAACTAATTTCCGAGTCCTGTTCCAAGCTGACTCGTCGGCAAAAGAGAGAAAACAATGTCTAAATATCAAGAAGCAAAAAATGTTGTACGTCAGTACTTTGATGCAATGGAAAAAGCAACGCACGAAAACGTTGCTGAAGTGCTAAAAGCCCATACTTCTGAAGATTATTTGTGGCGCGGCGTTTACCCGTTCCGCGAACAAGAAGGCGCACAAGCAGCCGCTGATGTTTTCTGGTCCCCTTTAATGAAATCAATGACTCGCATGCAACGCCGTCAGGACATTTTCATCGGTGGTGAAAACGAAGTAGCTGAAGGTGAGATTTGGGTTATGAGCATGGGCCACTTCATGGGGCTACTAGATGCAGAATTCCTTGGAATGCGCCCTACCGGTAAAATCATGAATGTTCGCTACGCAGAATTTAACTGTGTTGTTGATGGGAAAATCACAAAAACTGGCCTATTCCTAGATTTACTTGGCATGATGGATCAAGCGGGTTGCTACCCACTGCCACCATCTACAGGTAAGCACTTTGTCTACCCTGGTCCACGTAATCACGATGGCCTATTGTTTGAAGACGCAGCACCTGAAGAGGGTGTCGCGACGCTGGCACTAGTCAATAAGATGGTTGATGACTTATCAGCACTAAACGACAGTGGCGCTATGGGCTGCCCACCAGAAGTTCTTGCTAAGAGCTGGTCTGAAGACATGATCTGGTATGGGCCTTGTGGTATCGGCGCATCTTACACGATTCCACGCTACCAACAGCAACACCAACTGCCATTCCGTAACAATCTAAAAGACAAGAAGTTCAACGGTCATGTTTGCCGTTTCGCTGAAGGTAACTTCTCTTGTTTCTTTGGCTGGCCAAACCTTTCAAACACTCCTACAGGTGGTTTTTTAGGTATGACTGGCGGTGAAGTTCGTGCAAACATGCAAGTGGTTGATGTTTACTACCGTGACGGCGATAAGCTATCTGAAAACTGGGTACTGATCGATCTTCCTTACTGGCTACAACAACAAGGTTTGGACGTATTCGAACGTACTCAACAAATCTTAAACCCGAACCTATAAACCCATAATACAGCTTCCTTCTGCGCCTCAACCAGAGGCGCATTTTTAACTCGATAGTTACGATTTATATAATAATTGCCAACCTGAAATCAGAGTCGGTCGCACTATCACATTGATACCTTGAGTAAAATAATGAATAAACTAAACTTATCCATCATCACATTAGCATTGTTTAGCGCGGGTAGCGCTTTCGCAGCACATACCTTTACTAATGAAAATGGAGACACTCTAACACTTGACGGCCGTTTCGAAGCTCGATACCAACAGCCTGGCGAAGGCCAAGACAGTAAATGGAACAGCGGTAGCTCACGCTTTGGCTTAAAAGGAACAAAGCAGCTAGACAATGGTTGGCAAGGGTTCGGTCATGCTGAGTGGGGCTACAATTCGCAGTCCGACAAAAGTGATATTTATGACCGCTTACTCTACGCAGGTGTAGAGCATGATACCTACGGTAAAATTGCCGCAGGTACTAAACAATGGAGTACTTTCTACGACGTCGCATGGTTTACTGATATGGGCAGAACGTATGGTACCCGTGGCTCTGGTGTCTACAATCTCAGCGACTGGGGTATAAGTAGTGGTACAGGCCGTGCAGCCAACTCAATAACTTACCGCAATAGCATTAACGAGCAAATAAAGTACGGTTTTACTTATCAAACAACGCGTACCGATGTCGCTCTTAACAGCAATATCAAAGCAACGTTAAAAAATGGTTTAGGCGCATCTGCTCTTTACAAGCTTAATGACCAAATTAACATTGGTTTTGCCTATCATCAAAATGAGATGACCGACCTAGACACTGGTACTAATATCCAGAATGGCGATACGGCTCGTTTAGCTCTCCTTGGGGCTAATTATTCTGACGGTAGCCTATACGTTGGCGCAACTTACAGCCAAGGCAACAACTGGGAAATTACTGACCAAAATTACTTCTTTGATTCGCGCGGTGCTGAAATTTATACCTATTACCACCTTGACGGCGGTTTTCGTCCAACGTTTAACGTAAACTATATGTCGGATACGGACGGCCGAGCTAATGGGTATGAACGGTTAACTCTCATTCCTGGCGTTGAATATCACTTCAGCAAAAACACCTTCATTGTCTGGGCCGAATATCAATTTGATCAAGGCAGCGACAAGTTTGAAGCGGCTAAATATCAAAATCGTGATGATCAATTCTCAGCAGGTATTCGTTACTACTTCTAATGAATACAATTCATAAATAAATCTCACAATGCTCATAAAGCCTTATCAATAAAGCGATAAGGCTTTTCTATCATTACGACTACGTAACCGTTATAATGCTTATTCTCGTTTAAAATGGCTTTAATAATGGCAGACAATAAAAAAAGTAATGTTACCTCTAAGGATGTCGCTAAACTTGCAGGGGTTTCTCAATCTACTGTGTCGAGAGTGTTCATCGATGGTAGTTCCTCTTCCGAAAGCACGCGTAAAAAAGTCATGGACGCAGCTCGAACACTTAATTATCGCCCTAACGCGTTTGCTCGTAGTTTAACCACAAATGAATCAAAGCTTATTGGTTTAGTCTTCCCTGATGCTGATTACCCGATCCATATGGAAACATTACAACTGTTAAGTAAAGAGCTCCAGAGAAATGGTTACTCCGCTGTATTAATACCATGGGTGTTAGACGAACAAAATCATCATACGATTCCCAATATATTCCAATATAAAGTTGATGCCGTTATTGCTGCATCTGCACAATTCAATACCGCTCTTTATGAAGAATGTCGCGATTTCAATATACCTATCGTTCAATTTGCACGTGTAGAGGAAGGCACTAAATGCAGCTATGCCATTAGTGATAATTACTCTGCTGGTCAGTCGGCGGCAGCGCATTTCATAAATTCCGGCTCAAAAAAGCTCGCTTATCTCACTGGTGATATTCCCACTCTCACTAACCAAGAGCGGATGAACGGATTTAATGACTGTTCCGAAGATTTGTTAGGTTGCATTCCAGCAACGGTGACTGGCAGTTATAACTACGATGGTTGCCTTGATACGATACGGAAAATGTTGACGGCTTCCGATAGGCCTGACGCCGTGTTCTGCTCGACCGATATTATAGCAATGGCGCTGATGGATGTGGCAAAGTTGGAATTTGGTATTAAGATTCCTGAAGAGTTACAAGTTATTGGATTCGATGATATACCCCAATCAAATTGGCTTAGTTATCAAATATCTACTTTTCGACAAGACTTCAAACGCTTAGCAAGAGAGTCCGTCAAAATCGTGGTAAATCAGATCAGAGAAGCTGACAACAGCTTAGTTAAATTGATGGTTCCGACCCAATTAATTTTCCGCCAATCTACTCGTAAATAGCAATAAAGGGCTTAAAATACGCCCTTTATTTGTCCTATGTTAAGAAAGAACTGGACGAAAAAAGCTTCTTTCATAACTCAAAATGCAATCGGTGTTTGTAGCAAAAGCAAAGGCCGCTAGACATTCCTCATCACTGTTCGAGTCAATACGATACTGCTCGTAAGCCGCTAGCGATTCGAATGAGAAAAGCGCCAGTGCCACATTATTAGCCCCTTCTGCCGGTAAATAATACCCTTGATGAGTGCCGCCAAATTTCTCAACTAACGGTATCCACATTTGTGCGTAGCGTTCGAAATCTTCAACTTTTTTAGGGTCGATAATATAACGTACGTGGCAAGTGATCATTTCGGTCCCTTATTCAGCCAAAGACTTAAGCATCCACACATCACAGCTATTGTGTAACGTGCCATCTAACGGCGCATCTAAGTGTTCAAAACCAAGGCTTTCATATAAACGAACTGCCACTTTCATTGCGGTTAGCGTGTCCAGGTAGCAACTTTGGTAACCTTGCGAGCGAGCATAGTCTAAGCAAGCGATAGACATTTTTTTACCCAAACCGTGCCCGCGCCCTTCAGGCAAGATAAACAACTTTTTAAGCTCACAGACTTCATCACTGCCATTAAATGCTGCCAAGCCACAACCGCCGACGACTTGTCCGTCTAATAACGCAACCAAATAAACGCTTTTACTGTCATCGCCATAGTGTTGGCTCATGCACAACACTTCTGGGTCTGAGGGGCCATAGCCTTCACCAACCGCGCCAAATTCGGCGCCAACTTTTTCAATGATGTGACGAACACTGTTATCGTACTGGGATGTTAACTTTTCAACGACACAAGACATATTTACCTTCCAATTCAAATGTATTTCTCAGAGCAATTCACGGCTCCACTTCATAGCTACATCATAACCAAAACTGAATAATTCCTATAATTGATAAAACGATGAGTAAGTGTGAATTTTTTTCATACCTTTGCGCTATTCACACAAAAGCTGTGCTATAACCAATCAATCACCCGTTTCACCAGGTACCCTTTCACAGTGAATAACTACAAACTATTGCCCGCATTGGATTCGTTGCTCACCACTCGCAACTTGACGGACTCCGCTCGGGAATTAAACGTGACTCAATCTTCAATGAGTAAAACGCTCGGGCAGATACGCGAAGCTTTTCAAGATCCGATCTTAATCCGTGAGGGGAATAGCTACCTGCTATCAGAACGCGCCAAAACACTGAAACAACAGTTACCTCAGTTATTACATCAAATCGACTCACTCTATCTCGCAGCAGAATTCGAACCGCAGCAGTGCCAGCGCCAGTTCTCTCTAGCACTCACACCTTTTTTTGCTCCTAATGTATTGCCAACATTGTGTGAAAAGTTAGAGGCACAAACTCCCAAAGCCAATATTCGCTGTGTGTTGTGGCAAGAAGAACAACTCAAAGATCTAGCAGGACAAGAAATCGATCTCGTTGCCGTGATGGCAGAGCAAATACCAGAAAATTTGTACGGCAAAGAGATCGGTCAAGATCATTACGTCATCGTCTGTCGGCAACAACATCCTTTGGCGAACAAAGCACTGACCACTGATGACTATTTAGATGCGAAGCACATTCAAGTAAACGGCATTAGCGAACGACATCGCCAAGTAGATTTGGCCACCTCTGCACACTTAAAAACTCGGACAATATTTGCAAAGATGCCCTCTTTTGATTCTGCATTAGAAACACTAACCCTAACCGATTGCATCATGACAGCGCCTTTGCACTTGGTAGAGCAATACGCACAACTGCATAGACTGTGCATTAAGCCATTACCGTTCGCGTTACCCAACCACAAATATTACTTGCTTTGGCATGCCAAGCATCACCACGACCCGGCTCATCAGTGGTTTCGCGCCTTATGTGAACCAGAATTGAAAGCCCACTTGGTTAAGCGGTAAAATAGACATCTATTTACGTATTTCTTTGCACACTTTTCATTAAAAGTGTTATCCACAGGACTCGACTTCACCTTTATCCGCCCCTAATTTGGGTTTTGCTCTGGTGACCCACCAGCAAACCAGAGAACCGATGGTAACCATCACCACACCTTGCCAAAATGACGCGGTCAGAGACACACCTAAGATAAAGCCTGACAAAACAGTCGAGAATATTGGAGTGAAGTATGAAAGGGTGGCCAGCAACATCATATTTCCGTCGATAATGGCTCTATTCCACAACGCATAGCCACTGCCCATGCAAATACCCGTGATGACTAAATCGAATACAGAACCCAAAGTGAGACTCATCATAGGTTCATCGCTTAGCCCATATTGAATCCACAACATCGCAGCCGTCGCCATAAAAAATGGCACGATGGCGTTTTTCCCCTCCGACAAAGTTTGAGTAATATTGCAATAAATCGCCCATATAAAAGCACCCGAAAAGGCAAAGAAATAGGTAAGTGGGTTCGTCGCTACATTAATGGAAATTTGAGAAAAGGATAAGCCTTGATCGCCTGTAATGCTCCAGGCTACCCCCAAAAAGGCTAACGCTATGCTTGGATACACCAACCAGTGAGTGCGATTTTTGCTTAACATTACCGCCATTAAAACGGTTAAAGCTGGCCAAAGGTAGTTGATGACCGCCATTTCCATCGCTTGGTGCCTATCATTTGCCATTCCTAGCGCTAAAGCGAGAAAGATTTCATAGCAAACAAACAGCGAGCCACCAATCAGTAAATAACGTTTAGGAAAACGCCTAACATTGGGAAAACCCATCACCGCAACTAAAAACAACGAGGCTACCGTATAGATCATGGCAGCCCCACCAATTGAGCCGAGTTGCTCGGCTACATTACGCACGAGCCCCATCAAGCAGCTCCATAACAGTATTGCTGCGCAACCAAATAAGGTAAATCTATGTTGTACTATCAAAACGGTTTATTCCTTCTTGGCTTGCGAGTTCATCCATATACCATTACTCACGATACTCGCCTATTCCCACGTTCAGTAAGCAGTACCAATAACAGTACCATAAAGCATTAGCAGTACTTTCAACTATACTAATATTAAGATCGCCCACTTCATCAGTAAAATCAGTTTGCTATGACGAAAATTTTCGCACAACAGTTCATTTCAGCTAAGTCGGTTATTTCTATTATTTCATGGCTTTTTTTCGTTATGTCTATCGCCACTGTGAGCAGCTTATACTACTTTTTGAGTTCACTAGACGGCTTTGCGGTAAACGAACTGAATCAACGAGTAACGCTAGCGATGAACCTAGAAAGCGAACACCGACGCGATATCTTAGAAGAATATTCATACTGGGATGAAGCCTATCAAAAAGTCATTCTTGATCACAATGAGGGTTGGATATATGACAACTCTGGGCATTTCATCCTATCCAACAACAGCTTGGATTTTAGTATCTCGGTAGAGAACAAAAAACACATCGTCAACCTCACATTCAACGATGACACTAAGCCCGCCAGTTCAGACGACATCATGAAACAAGGGCTAGCCAAATTGATGAATGAATCAAAAGGCCTAGATACTGTTACCAAAACCGTAAGTGGTTACCTACGATTGGGTGAACTGGTGTATTTTGTCGTTGGTGGCCCATTTATTGACGAAGAAACTGCGGAGCCTCATGAGGGCTCATTTTTAGCGTTTGGCAAGTTAATGGACGATGAATATATTGCGCACTTAGCATTTAACTATCAACTTTCAGGCTTGACCCTAGCAGACACTAACACCAATGCGGAAAATCATACGCCGTTGATGTCCCCGTTAAACCAACACGTTGCTTCCCTTGCGTGGAAGCCATCGCTGCCAAGCAAAAAAATCCTGCCCTTTCTTACACTGATCATTATGCTGCTTTCATTATTCACCATACTGGTAACGCGTCACATTTTGCATAAAGATCAAACCAACCGAGACGAATACGAAGACCAGTTATTTCACGAAGCCACCCGAGATTCCCTAACCCAAATACACAACCGAAAGTACTTTATGGACGTCGGGCTTCAGAAATTTCAATCCTATAAGTTACGCCATCGATCTTTTGCGCTGATCATTATCGACGTCGACCGATTTAAAGCCATCAATGACGTCTACGGCCATATTTGTGGTGATCAGGCTCTGCAACTCTTCACTCGTTGCTGCAATGAAGAACTCAGACCGGATGATACGTTTGGCCGCATAGGAGGAGAAGAGTTTGCCATTTTGCTGCCCGATACCAGCCTAGACACGGCTTACGAAATTGCCAATGGCATTCGGCTCTCCGTCATGAACAGCCCAGTCCATTCTAAAAAGAACCACATTCATTTCACGGTAAGCTTAGGGTTATCGATCTTAAACCACCAAGACAGTTTCGAAGAACTATTAGATCAAGCGGATAAAGCGCTTTATCAAGCAAAAAGAAATGGCCGAAATATGGTTTCGGTTTATCAGTCGATGTGATGGCAAACTAGCCGCTGCCTTTCTAGGCTGAGAGTGGTAAAAAAAGCACTGCTCGCATGTACAAGCAGTGCTTATTTCTTGGTTATTGTTCGTAACTAAAACGACGGTTCACGGAATTAAACGACACCAGCCAATTCCTTTTCAGAAATGTCATTCACTTTTGGAACCTCAACCCGCACCGCAGCGACCTTAAACTCAGGGATCTTGGCATATGGGTCGGTTGCAGTGGTAGTCAAACGGTTTGCTGGCGATTCAGCGAAATGGAATGGCACGAATACCACGCCTTTCTGCATTCGCTTGGTGACAAATGCCGGTGCTTCAATTTCACCACGGCGTGAAGCCAGACGAATGTTTTGGCCATTATGAATCCCTAACCTTTCAGCATCGAACACACTGATCATAATGCGCGGCCCTGCTAGGTTGTCTAACCCTTTGGTTTTACGCGTCATGGTTCCGGTATGAAATTGCTCCAACAAACGGCCCGTTGTTAATACCATTGGGTATTCATCATCAGGCAGTTCCGCGGCGTATTTAAACGGCACTACCGCAAACTCACCCAAACCGCGCTTAAATTCCGTTTGATGCATGATGCGCGTTCCATTCGGGTTTGCGTCATTACACGGCCATTGCAAACCTTCACTGCCAATTCGGTCCCAAGTGATCGCTTGATATTGAGGCGTTACTTCGGTGATTTCTTGCGTGATTTGCTCTACCGATTGATAGTCCCAATCTGCGCCCATAGCATGAGCAATGTCTTGGATAATTCGCCAATCTTCTCGCGCAATACCCGGTGCTTTAATCGCAGGGTTTAAACGCTGTACACGGCGCTCAGTATTAGTGAAGTGACCGCTCTTTTCGGCAAACGAATAAGAAGGTAAAACCACATCGGCGAACTCTGCCGTTTCTGTTAAGAAGATGTCTTGTACCACTAAGAAATCTAAGCTTTCCAGACCATGAATCACGTGTTTTTGGTCAGGATCACTCAACACTGGATTTTCGCCCATCACGAATAAGCCGCGAACACTGCGATCGCAGGCGCCATCGATGATCTCTGTTAGGGTTAATCCTTTTTCTTTCGATAAATGCGGAGCATTCCATGCCTTCACAAACTTAGCGTGATGCTCAGGTTCCACCACCTTTTGATAGCCGGGGTAGTCTGTCGGCAATGCGCCCATGTCACACGCACCTTGTACATTTGACTGACCACGAAGTGGATTAATCCCCCCGCCTTCAACCCCTAAGTTGCCACACATCATTTGTAAATTGGCAATCGAACGAACGTTGTCGTGACCGGTGGTGTGCTGGGTAATACCCATAGAATAATACACGGCGGTAATTCCCGCAGTACCAATGGTTTTTGCAATTTGCTTAATATCATCGGCAGCAACACCTGTAATTAGCTCAACTTTCTCGGCGCTGTAATCCTCTTTAAGCAATTCAGCAGTCACCTCATCAAAGCCTTCGGTGCGACGTTCAATGTAACTTTGATCTTGCCAGCCATTTTTTAAGATCTGATGCATGATGCCATTAAGCAGCATGACGTCAGTGCCCGGACGTTGCGCGACGTAAAGCTGTGCATGGTCAGCCATGTCGATGCGCTTTGGATCCGCAACAATTAACCGAGCACCTCCATGTTTGATGGCTTGCTTCAGGTGCGAGGCAATGATCGGGTGAGCAGCTGTAGTATCTGAACCAATCACAAAAATCACATCTGAGTGTTTAATGCTCGGAATATCGTTTGTCATTGCGCCACTACCAATCGACGCTTCAAGACCTGTTACCGTTGTTGAGTGACACAAACGCGCACAGTGATCGACATTGTTAGTACCAAACTCACGGCGGATCAGTTTTTGGAATACATAGTTGTCTTCGTTTGTGGTTTTAGCCGACGAGAATCCCGCCAATGCATTACCACCAAACTCTTCTCTAATATGGCTAAACTTCTCACCAATCAAGCTTATGGCTTCATCCCAGCTTGCCGGTTGTAGCTTGCCATCTTTGCGAATAAGCGGTGTTGATAGACGTTCTTCACTTTGAACAAAATCAAACCCAAAACGACCTTTCACGCACAACATGCCGTGGTTTACTGGGGATGTGGTATCGCCAGTGACATAACGTACTTTGTTGCTGGCTTCGTCTACGTACATCACAACGCGACATCCGACACCACAATAGGTACAAATCGTCTTAACCGGCTTAAGCATGTCTACGCGGCCTTGAGATTTATCGCGTTTATCAACCAATGCGCCAACCGGGCAAGCTTGAATACAGGCACCACACTGCACGCAGTCTGAGTCGCCCATGCTTTCACCATCACCACAATGTGGGCGATTGCCTTCGCTGTTAAACTGCAATACATCATGCACACCCTCGTCGCGACAGGCTTGTACACAACTGCCACAACTAATACAGCGGTTAGCGTCAAAAACGATGAATTCACTGCTCTTGTCGACGCAGAAAATTTGTTTGTCTTCATTTTCTAGTTTGTCGTTGGTGACGTCATATTCAGTGGCAAAGTCACGCAGTGAACAATCAGTATTGGCTTGGCAGCCACACTCCAAACAGCGAGCGGCTTCTGCAATTACCGACTCAGTGCTCGAGTCTTGTTCTACTTCTTCAAAGGTAGACACACAGCCTTGCTGCGAAAGTTGCGGAAACTTAAGGCGACGAGCAACGGTTTCATTACGGTATTCTTTGGCCGACACCATGCTCAATTTCGCCGCTTTATGGCTATTAAACTGGGCCTTACGAGTAACCATTTTCCCGTTAATTAGCAAGCCTTCGATGGCGTCTGCAGCAATTTTAGCATCAGCAATGGCTTCAATCGCGGTTGCTGGTCCTCGACGGAAGTCACCAATACTGAAGACATTATCTCCGTGGTGCATGGAAGATTCGTCTGACTCAGCAGTACCCCAACGATTAAGTGGCAAGCTTTCTTCATGGCCATGCATAAAAGCAGTATCCGGTTCTTGAGAAAGTGCAGAGATCACCGTATCAAACTCTAATTCAACAAACTCACCGGTAGGTTCTGGGCGACGACGACCAGATTCACTCGGCTCACCTAATTTCATTTTCTCGCATTTTACAATGCTAACTTGGCCATTATCGTCAGCAATATTTTCTACAGGGTTAGTCAGAAAAACAAAGTTAACCCCTTCTTCTTGCGCCGCGTGGATTTCATGATCTTCAGCTGGCATTTCGGCAAGAGTACGGCGATAAACGATGGTGGTGTCCGCGCCATCACGTACCGCAGTACGCGCACAGTCTATAGCCGTGTTACCACCGCCAATTACCGCAACTTTCTTGCCCGTTACGTAAGTTTGGTCAGTTAGGTAGTCTTTTAGGTAATCTACCCCTAGGTAGCAACCGGCTAGGTCACTGCCAGTGTAACGAGCGGTGACGGCTTTAGAGGCGCCAACCGCCAATACAACGGCATCATAATCTTGTTTTAGAGAAGTTAAGCTGTAGTCTCGTCCAACTTCTTTATTGCACTCTACTTTCATACCGCCTTTGCACATATGCGCAATTTCGCGGTCAAGGAGAGCTTTAGGTAAGCGGTATTCGGGAATACCATACTGCAGCCAGCCGCCCGCTTTGGGCATCGACTCTAGTACTGTTACTTCAAAGCCTGCATAACTTAGGTAGTACCCACACGTTAACCCACCAGGGCCTGCACCAACAATGGCGACTTTTTTGCCGTTGGTTGGTTTTTTCTCTGGTGTGATTGGGGTTGCCATTTCAATGTCTATGTCCGCCGCGTGACGTTTTACATGACGAATTGCGATGGAGTCATCCACTAATCCACGGCGACATTCAGCTTCACAAAACGCAGGGCAAACACGGCCAACTGAAATAGGCATCGGCAGTGTTTTTTTGATCACTCCTACCGCTTGCTGATGCTCATTTTGAGCAATGCTAAATAAGTAAGACTGAATATCAACATGGGCAGGACACGCCACTTGGCACGGCGCTTCACAATCGGCATTGTGGTCAGACAGGATTTTGCTCAGTGCATGTTGACGGTGTTCACTTAGTGCTGGTGACTGAGTAGTCACGTTCATTCCAGCTTCTAATTTTGTTTCACACGCTCTTACTTGGCCTTTGCCACACACTTCAACCACACAGATGTCACATGGTTGTTTTTCTTCTTGCTGACTGTATCCGCACAAGGTCGGTATCTCGACACCAACGGACTCAGCTGCGCTTAAAATAGACTGCGATTGGTCTACTGTGTAATCGTGTCCATTGAAAGTGACTTTCATAGACAATCCCCTTTAGTACAAGGCTATTTGCTTCCAGCGTGCAGGACCATCCGCACCTTATTGAATTATGTGGTGGTACGGACAAATGCGAAGGTATTGCTGTCAGTGTTAGCGTTAATAAAGGTTATCTAATCATTATAGAAAGTAAGGATTAGATAACATTGGATATAGATCCCAATTTGTTGTTATTTATTTCTACGAATAATTATTGTGCCGATTCGAAATCAACAACTCCACAATTTGTCATACAATATTGCAAATTTGATTTGAAAAACGGATGCTTATCACATTTTTTGCGCAACAAAATGCACGCCACTATCACTAGAGGCGTGTTTAAACGATAGATTGAAACCTTAAGAGGAAGCTATAGGTAGTTTGCGTCGAGCAAGCCACTGACCTGGCAAGACGTAATTTCACTGCGTTGATTTAGCCAGTCAATCGCTGTTGTCATTTGCTCTTGAGTTACGGAGCCGTAACGAGCAAGGCCGCAGATAAAGCCTTCGAAGACTTCAAAGCCGCCACCAGCGAAACAAAGATCATTTACTTCAAGAAAATCGACGAAACCATCAATGAATAGATCATATTGGTCGAAATCTTTGATATTGGTTTCACAAGAGATTTCAAAGCCTTTCACGGCGAACTCTGCCAAGTATAGTTTTTTTAGAATGCGGCGTTTTTTGTTATCGATTCGTTCTGGATTCATTGTGATTCTCCAATGAGGGTTGTGACGACAGCAATCTGCTGCTCTTTTAACCACCAATGCATCCGTGCAGTGTCTGAGGCGTTAAAGTACCTAATAACTGTAAGGACTTCAAATCCGATGTGTTATTGAGGCCAAATTAGGTTAAAAGCATCCGGTATTAGATGTAATCGGCACCACCTGCCCTTTTGCTAAATCACGCTGGGGGCAGGCAGAAATTACACAAGCGACTTGAGATGCAAGGTGTTCAGAAACAACCTTGGGTCGATCAGGTTATTGAGCATAGACTGAGTAGGCATGCAGTCGTCGTCTACGTAGTCGGTATAATCCGCAGCGGAATCGAAAATCAAAATATCCAACGCTAAGCGATCTAACCCATATCGGCCTCGGTGGATCATATCTGCCGAGAAGACCAACATATCCCCCGCCGCCAACGGAATTTGCTCACCACCAGAAATGGCATCACTGCTCACTTTGCCATTCACTTCTTGCCGAACGTTGTATTCTTCCTCGTTGTCCCATCGTTTGTGGGTTCCTGGTATCAACTCCATTCCCGGCTCATCAAATAAAGGCACCCTAAGATGTAACACCTGAGTTTCAAGGATGACTTTCATCTGATCTTCCGTGTCATAGTCGTATTGACAATCGCAATGCCAGAAATCTTTTTGTCGCGGGTTTACGGGGTTAAAAAACAACTGCGTATTCATAAACGCTGGGTTGTTTGGAATCACCGCATCGACTACTTCCATGATTTTTTTTGAGCTAATAAAATCAAACAGTTTCTTTCGGTCGTCACAAGGCAAATATTCACTTCCTGTAATCAACGACGAATTAAACGCTTCTTCCCGATAGAACTCTTCGTTGTCTGCTTTCCACAACTCGTGGAATTTCAATACAACTTTTCTCAACGATGAGATCTGTTCTTCACCGAGGTAGTTTCTAAGAACAAAGTAACCCTGTTCGTCGTAACAATCACTTAATTGCTGGCTGTTTTCTAACACTGACTACCTTCATACTGTTCACACCGCTTACTGACCACGGCCTTTCGCTCGCATAATGCCAGACCGTCACCGTTCAACCAAGTAAATAGTGAGGGAATAATGAAAGGTAAGGGGTGAGAAATGAGATCTCGCTAAGTCATAGCAATGGCTCTCACCAATATACACCTAGTGGATTATAAATATAAATGTAAGCAATAAATTACAAATGAGTACATTTAATGACATTTAATTGTTACCTATGAATATCATATAGATAGGTAAGGTTATAGACTACTAACTCTAAATTGTTCGATTGACAGCATTTAGGAATAATATATTTTCGTGCTCAAATTAAATTCACACCAAGGATAAACATGATTATTATTTCTCTAGAGTCACTAAACATCGTTACAGGGTTCCTTAAAACTCTAAACATTAAAAACAGCAATATCTTCATCAACGATGGTACCGCCTCAAGAGAGCTCGTAGATTTTGAAATCAAATGCATTGATTTTGAAATAAATGGCATGTACCAGACACTTGAATCAGAGTACGTATTGCATTTCAAAGACACATCAATTACATACACTCTCTATGGGCAAAAAGCTGAAATTCAACCCTTTGAACCATTTATCAAACCACTCAATGACAATATGCCTTCTGATATATCAGCGTTCCAATTCTAATTTTGGTAAATAGAGCTTAATAACATTGAATAAGGCTAATCACCTTGTTTTATATGATTAATATTACTTATAGTCTGAATCAACTTAAAAAGACAAATCGTCACTTTTAAATCGAATTTCGAGCAAGTATGATTCCAGAAATAACCGTTAAAGTCATTATTCACATAAGTCTTGTGCCAATGTAATGATTCGCCTGACAATCTCTTACAGTAATCACAAAGTAAATCTGTAACACTATTCAATATCGGTGAAAGAGACCGTTGTGAAATCATATGAATTTAATTATTAAAGGTATATTATGAAAAAGTTGTTGTGTATTTTGGGTCTGATCTCGTTAGCTGGTTGTTCAGGAATCACTCATAACGAAGAAGTTTATACAGCGCATGCTGAGAGTTTTAATATAGTAGGCCTGCAAATTCCTGGTAACACCCAAGATCGTGCAATGGAACTAGTTCCTGAAGGTGCAACGGTTGAAACTATTCAATCTACTAATTCGGATACAGATTCTGCTTTAGGTATTCTAAACCGTATTATTGGTATTGACTATGTTCAGGTTGGTGGTAAAAAGCAGTAATTATTCCGCGTATTTATTGCAAATAAATCACAGGGTGAATAATACTGATAAATTCAGTATCTTTATCAAATAGGGCTATTCGCCCTATATATACTTCGAACACTCTGAATGTTGAGTATTTGGTCTCTACCTAATGAGCCAACACAAATTTTTCAATCGCAACCGCCACACCATCTTCATCATTCGATGCGGTGATGTGGCTAGCAATCGCTTTGATATCGTCGGTTGCGTTGCCCATTGCTATGCCTAAGCCTGCGTATTCAATTAAGTGCTTGTCGTTGCCTGCGTCGCCCATGCCGATGACTTCACTTGCATCAATACCTAGGTGAGTGGCTAGCATACCAACGCCCGCGCCTTTATTGCTGGCAGGATTTAAGAATTCTAAGAAAAACGGCGCACTTTGCACCATAGTGTATTGATCGGTCGCGATGCTTGGCATGTTTGCAATTGCGTTTGAAAGCACTTCAGGTTCGTCAATCATCATAACTTTCATTACTGCTTCGTCATCATCCAGATCTGAAAAATCGAATTCACGCACCTCAACACCATTCACTGTGGCTTCATGAGTGGTGTAATGATTGTGCTTTGGCGTGATCAGGCCATGCTTCTGAGTAAACGCGTGAACATGTACACCTAAGTCATTTGCAATGCTGGCAAGATTTTTTGCGTCACTGCCTTTTAAAATACGGATCTGAACCACTTCAAGGCCCACTGTTTTTTGAACCAATGATGCATTGTAGCTTAAAACAAAGTCGCCCTCGTTCATCATATCAAGCTGCTTTACGTAGTCCATCATACCTTCTACAGGGCGGCCTGATACCAGAACCACTTGCACGCCTTTCGCTCTCGCTGCGGCGATTGCCTGTTTGTTTCGAACTGAAATCTTTTTATCAGAATTCAGCAGCGTGCCATCCATATCTAAAGCAATCAATTTGTACATTTTCTTACCTAAAAATTTAAAAGTGAACCTGATCGCATTTTACCCAATACAAATCACAAGAGCCACACGAAGTTACCGTCTTATTTGATTGCAGTTGTAACACAAACATACCAAGGAATGGCTTGCTATCCCTTTTCGGTACTGCTCTCGGTAAAATTGGCCCGATATTGTATTCAAGTGAAAACCGAAGAATAACTAGCAGGAATACTCGTCTCATTCCAGTTAAACATGTCGCTCTAGTCACAAAATTGGACAGTTTATACTGGATGTATTCCATTGATGTTGAAAGCCGCACAGGGTGCGCAAAAGTCTCATAAACATGCAACATAACTGTAATGAAATCCATACTTACGCGACAATGATCACAATATTATGTAACTGATACACATACCATTTTCACACCCCCTCGATATGGTATGACATACGAATGAAATATTTAAAAACTCCTCTTGCCCTTATTATTGGCTCCGCTTTACTTGTTGGTTGTAATTCTGATGACGCCACTGAATACAAAAAAGACGTGGCTCATGAAGTAAAAATCGCCACTTATAACCTTTCATTTGATCGTGATACGTTTGAAGAGTTGGTTGCAGAAATGCAAGTTGAGCCAGCCGATCAAACCAAGTTGGTTAACGACTACCTTAATAAAACCATTGCAGATGCTGATAAAACGATGGCAGAGAAGGTCATTCAAATTCGTAACGTTGCTGCTATTATTCAAACCAACCGCCCAGATGTATTAATGTTGGCGGAATACAATAACGATGGTACAGGCACTAAAAAAGCAGCGCTTGAAGGTTTCCAGAAGAACTACCTGTCAGTGTCACAAAGTATTGAAGGAGCAGGCGGAGCCACACATCTACAACCGATTGCCTACCCTCATTTCCAAACGTATGCGACCAATACTGGCTTACAAAGCAATTTGGACTTGGATAACAACGGAGCCGCTGGGCAACTACCTGGCGACGCATGGGGTTATGGCAAATATCATGGTCAGTACGCGTTTGCCTTAATGTCTAAGTTCGACATTGATGAAGCCAATACTCGGACATTCCAAGAGTTCAAATGGAAGGACTTAGACAACGCAGCCATCCCAACCATTACCATTTGTGACAATCCTAGCAAAATACCTGTAGGAATGAAGTGTGGCGACGATTGGTACACCGCTGATGAATGGCAACAAATCCGTTTGTCTTCCAAAAACCACGTAGATGCGCCTATCATCATTCCAACGGAAAATGGCGATCAGGTAGTGCATGTACTGATGTCCCACCCGACTCCACCTGTTTTTGATACCGGAAAAAACAAGCAACAGAATGCCGGAGAAGTACAATTTTGGCACGAATATGTGAGTGGTAAGGCGTACATCTACGATGATGCAGGTAAAACTGGCGGCTTAGCCACTGGTAGCCACTTTGTCATCATGGGCGATTTAAACCTTGATCCGGTTTCTGGCGATGGCATCAGCGCGGTCATGCAAAATCTTCATAACGATCCATTGTTAAATCAAAAGGTCATGAATGGTGATTTGTACCCTAGCAGTAATGGAGCCAGTGAACACGCGGCTGATTCTTCATCTCCTCACCCGAAACCAAGTCATATCACGTCGACGTTTGGTTTAGGGGTCGATTATGCAATGCCATCGGCGACACTAGACATCACTGAATCCGGTGTGTATTGGTCTTCATCAACAGAAGAAGGTTTCAAACTATTTAAAGACAGCCGTGTTGGCTCTAAAGGAACAGGAAAAGACGTTTCTTCCGATCACCGTATGATTTGGGTTAAAGCTAAGTTTTAATTAGAAAAAGCCTAAGTGCGTACCGTTCCAACTCGGAATTACGGGTACGCACTTTATGCCCAAGCTAATATTCAGTTAGTTGGCGCTCTCCTTACACACACGTTTTTGCACCGAAGGAGGCGCTGGCTCATAGTGACTTAAACTCATGCTAAAACTACCTTGCCCACCAGTAAGTGCTCGCAACCTTCTTGCGTAATCTTGCAGCTCATTAATAGGAGATTTAGCTTTAAGCAGAATAAAGTCATTCGGCTCTGCTTGCGTCCCTTCAATTAGCCCGCGATTGCCAGATAAGTCACCCGTCACATCACCCACGGCTTCCATGGGTACGTGTAGATCCATTTGAACAATGGGTTCTAGTACAATCGGGGATGCATCACTCACCGCTTGCAAGAAGGCTTTTTTACCTGCGATGACAAAAGCAATTTCTTTTGAATCGACCGAATGGTATTTGCCATCAAACACGGTCACTTCAAGATCACGGATCGGATTCCCGGATATCGCGCCCTCTTCTAGGGCTTGACGTATGCCTTTTTCAACCGCTGGAATCAAAGAAGTCGGTATCGCGCCCCCAACAACCTTATTAACAAACCGAAAACCAGCGCCTCTTTCTAATGGCTTCACTTCCAATTGAACTTCGCCAAATTGACCCGCTCCGCCACTTTGTTTTTTGTGGCGATACTGCGCTTGTGCGGATTTGGTGATGGTTTCAAAATACTCAACACTAGGCTGGCTTGTTTCCACGTCCAATTGAAAAACCGTCGCCATTTTTTCTAGTGCGACTTTTAGATGGAACTCTCCCTGACCGCTTAACAAGGTTTCATTGCTTCTGGTTCTATGTTCAATTCTCAGTGACGGATCTTCGGAAGCCACTCGTTGCAGCACTTCAGATAGCTTTTGCTCGTCGCCTCTTTTTTTGGGTTTCACTACAACACTGTACATAGATTGAGGGAAGTTCAAGGTCTTCATGGTTACGCCATCTTCATCATGCGAATCATGGATGACCGAATCAAATACCAAGTCGTCGACTTTCGCTAATACGCAAAAATCTCCAGATTTCGCATTGGCGATTTCAATGCGTTTTTTCCCTTGAAGCTGGTATATGTGCCCCACTTTGAACGCTTTGTTGCTATCCCCAATGTAGAGCTGGCTGCTTGTGTTCAATTCACCTTGGAACATGCGAACGTAAGCTAGTTTTCCCATATATGGGTCAACGCTGACCTTATAAACATGGCCTACAGCGTGAGAAAGCGTTTCGCAGTCGACCCTTATCTGTTTTCCATTTTTTTCAAGCAACGGCGGGTTACCCTCAAAGGGTCTTGGCATGATCTCTGCCAATGTTTTTAGTAGCAATTCAACCCCCACCCCAGTTTCAGAAGACACAAAACAAATCGGTATTATGTGGCCAATCCTCAACGCTTCTTCAAATGGGTCATGCAGTTGATTAGGCAACAGCTCTGAGCCTTGCTCGAGGTACACTTCCATCAAAGCTTCATCGACTTCAATCACTTGATCAATTAAGCGCTCATGTACCCCTAACACGTCTTCGACCAATGTTTGAGTTTGATACTGCGGCTCGAAATAGCAATCAACAATGTCTTTCCCATCGGCCGAGGGTAAGTTAATAGGTAAACAGTGATCACCAAAATGAGTGACTAAGGTTTCAAGAAACTCTGCAATTTTATCGGGATTTAGATCCACCTTATTAATGATCACCATTTGGCATTTTTGTTGTTGCTTGGCAAAAGCGAAAATGCGGTCCGAAACTTGGTTGATTGGCGTGTTGGCATCCAGTACTAGGGCGCTGGTTTCGACTGCGGGCAACACACTAAAGGTTCGGCCGAGTAATTCAGGCAGCCCGGGTGTATCAATGATATTGAGGCGCTTTTGGTTCCAAGAAAGGGCGACGGGCGTCGCTTCTATACTATGGTGATATTGAATGGATTGTGGGTCAAAGTCGGTAGTGGTGTTGCCTTTTTCTACGCAGCCAAGTTGATTAGTCGCATGGGATTCAAACAACAGCTTTTCAATGAGGGTGGTTTTACCCACCCCACTCTGACCAACAAAGGCAATATTGCGGATATGATTAATCGGCATAAATAACTCCTAACATTTCGCGAAAATAAAAAAAGACGAGCGCATTTAGGCGGGTTCACCGCCTGCTCGTCTTCCATGTCATTTTCCGAATAGGAATAGTCATATTCGTGCCTTTCTTGACGCTACATTATCTAGAATGCCTGCTTAAAGAGCGAGATAATGTGAGGTGATTCATAGTCATCAAGAATCGTATAAAAATTCATCATAAAGTTAACCTATGCCACATAAGTGGGTTCGTCGCTCTCTAAGCTACATAACTAGACAATCACCTTTTATTTACAAGCCGTTCATGATTAGATGGAAAACGTAATCGTTATCAATGAGGGTTTTATGTACATTTTAGGATATGGCAGTCTGATGAATTCCGCGTCAAGAAAGCGTACTGGTCAAACTGGCAAAGCGATCCCGGTGATTGCTCACGGGCTTGTGCGTTACTGGGGCAAAGTCAACGGCAGCTACCAATTATCCCCTCTGGTTGTTAACGAGGGCGATGGCCAAGTAAACGGTGTATTAATTGAAGTAGACGACAATGCATTAGCTGATTTTGATCGTAGAGAGATTGGTTACCACCGCCTTACCATTGAACCAAGCCAAATTGAATCGGATGTGAGCTTTGATAACAGCAAACCTATCTGGGTTTACATAAAAGATGAGCCGCAACCACCTTGTGAAGACATGCCAATCATGCAGACTTATGTAGATACGGTGATGGCCGGGTGTTTAGAAGTTTCTGAAGAGTTTGCATTGCATTTTGTTAAACATACTATCGGCTGGCAGCATCCACTTGAAAACGATCGCCATGCACCTAAATACGGTAATTTAGCCGGCGTTACCGAAGATCATCATCCAGTTATCGATAAAATGGTACTTGCTGCCCGTACCAACTAAACCGGCTCAAACACGCTCCCTAAGTCGTAGGGGGTTAGCTTGGTGCGCGGTAATCTTATCAATAACTCACAGCTCTTCCATCATACTCATCATTAGAAACCCACTGAATGCCGCGTTGTTTGGCGACAAAGATTTGTCTACTTTATCGCGCATGGCAAGTATCTGGCCACGATATTCCACATAGAATTCCCAGCTCGGTGTCGGTTTATATTCCACACCCTGTAATTCAAAATTTTTAATGATGCCTTTGGCCGTTGTCGGTTTTACAAATACTTCATCTAGAGGGGCGTAATAGGCTGGAAGGATCGTCATTAGCGACCATTTAGCTAATTTCACCGGTCTTAGCAAATCTAACATGATGTTGAAGCCGTACTCTTTGTCGCCGTGAAGCATGTCTTTTAATGAATAGGCCAACGCTTCTCGCTCGTCATGAGTCATTGCTTTCACATAATCTCTAAATTTCGGCTTTTCAAACATTGAGACCATAGACGAACGGCTAACCAACTTAACCATCATTTCAGCCACTTGCTGAGCCTGGGCGAACTTCCCTGGTGCGAAAGCTTCTTGGGCTTGCACAACTAACTTATCGACATTGTGTTTCTTGCCTATTTTTACCATTTCTGGCGACTGAAAGCCGCCGGGGTAACGGATCAAAAAGTCATTTTCTGCTGCTTGTAACCGAGCTTCGTTCATTGCTACGTTCCCACCAATCCATACTTCAACTAACTATAGTGGATCCAATAATTCATTACTGAGTCAAAGTTTGGAATCTTAGTGTTATTTATAGCTTAGAAAACGTTTATGCTTGAGCAATAAAGGCAACACCTGTCTTGCCATTAAACAGTACGCGACCAGTAACAAACTGGCATTCATAATGAGGCCCCATGAAAATAGCGATCATTGGCTTAGGCGACATCGCCCAAAAAGCTTACCTCCCAATCATTACTCAGATGCCGGGGATAGAACTGGTTTTCTGTACTCGTAATGCACAAACCCTTGCGGTACTTGCTCAACAGTATCGAATAACACAGAGCTGCACCGATTATAAAGATGTGCTTAAGTTTAAGGTTGATGCGGTCATGATCCACGCAGCAACGGCCATCCACCCTGAAATAGCCGCGTTTTTCTTAACCCAAGGCATCCCGACTTTTGTAGATAAACCATTAGCAGACAGTGCATCCAGCTGTGAACGATTGTATGAGTTAGCAGAGAAACACCAACAACCACTGTATGTCGGTTTTAACCGCAGGCACATTCCTTTATATAAGCAACATATCGGCGAGAACACGCAACTGGGTAACAACGAAAATCTGTTAGCACTGCACTGGCAAAAGAATCGTCATAATCAACCCGGAGATATCCGTACTTTCATTTTTGACGACTTCATTCACCCGCTAGACAGCATTAACTTGAATGCCAAGTCTGAGATTGAAAATGCAGACGTCAGATTTCAGATGCAAGGCAACCAACTGGCGCGTTTAGACATTCAATGGCAGCACGGTAATACCTTACTTTGTGCCTCCATGGATAGAATGTTTGGTATCACGAATGAAACAGTGACCGCTAGGTTTAACAATGCCAGTTATCAGTTCAACTCCTTTGTCACGGGTACTGAATGCAGCAACAACCAAGAACAACAACTTGCTCTGAAGGACTGGACGCCAATGCTAACCAGCAAGGGATTTCAAAGCATGTTGAACGATTGGTTTAGCGTGGTAGAAAAAGGAGTTCTCGATTCACACCTTGTTGAGCGTAACTTGGCTTCGCACCAACTAGCAGATAGCCTATGCGGCCATGTAGAAAATGTGATCGCTAAATCGAACCGTTAAGATTAAACAAGAATAGGCACTAAATAAAAACAGGGTCTGAATTTCAGACCCTGTTTGCTCAAATGAGACAGTTTATTTAATGCGGTTGCATACAGCTATCAGCTTACGCTTTTACCTAACATACGGCGAATGGTGCCATCTTTGTCGATCACTTCGTGCTTCAACGCACCCAGCACATGCAGGGCGAGTACTGCTAACAAAACATCTGCGCTAACGTGATGCAGTGTTCCACCCAGCTCGCCCAACCACTCAATTTTGTCTCCGGCCGCAATTAATTCTAAGCCAAAGACATTTAAAGCACGCCCACCACCCGTATTCATCATAATGCCCGAAACTGGCATTAAGATAGTTGCTAACATCAAAAGATGATGAACCGATTTAGCCACGATTTCTTGCCAGCGAGGCATTTCTGCTATTGCAGGAATCGCCCCCTCTTTCTTACGCCACAATAACCTTACTGTTGCAAATACGAGTGCGATCACACCTAATGATTTATGTAACCCGATCATCTCTCCTTTTTCCGGGCCTCTAGGCATGTCACCCATGTACAAACCGATAGCGATCACGGCAATCATAATAATGGCTGTTGACCAATGAAAAAGGATGGTTGGAAAAGAAAGTTTACCGCTAGTTGTCATATTGAGCCTCGATAAAGAGTAGGACCATGTTGAAGTGTGATTTCATTTAATTAACACTTACTTATTATGTGGTTAACATGATACTCGCCAAACCCTACCCGTACAATATGCGGCTATGTAAATAAAGGTAAAGTCTACATCGCCCGCTATTTCATGAATTGTCAAAACGTGATGTAAACAGCATTTCATGCCCTATTTTCTGATCTCTAGCGTATCATTTTCTGTATTTATCGAATATATTTCACACCTAAATTAATCATACAATATTAAAATAAGACGAGGATTCAATGTTAGGTCAATTTACCCCTACTGCTACCAATAAAAAATTCAAACTCAGTACAATTGCCGCATTTGCAGCAACTCTAGCACTAAGTACTTCTGTACAGGCGAATGGCGTACCATCGGACAACTTCGATCTACTGGGTTGGACCATCAGCGTCCCTGTAGATTCAGACGGCAACGGAAAATCTGATCAAATTAAAGAAAAGGAGCTGGCAGGCGGTTACTCAGACCCAGACTTCTTCTACCTAGCTGAAGACGGCGGAATGGTATTTAAGTCCCCAATTGGCGGTGCTAAAACTTCCAAAAACACGAAATACACTCGTTCAGAGCTACGTGAAATGATGCGCCGTGGCGACACACAACACAAAACCAAAGGCGTTAACGGCAACAACTGGGTATTTTCTTCTGCTCCTCAAGCTGACTTAGATAAAGCAGCAGGTGTAGATGGTACGTTAGAGGTAACATTGAAAGTTGACCACGTAACCACCACCGGTGAAAACTGGCAGGCTGGCCGTGTGATCATCGGTCAAATTCATGCCAATAAAGATGAGCCTATTCGTCTTTACTACCGCAAACTGCCTCACCATGAAACGGGTTCTATCTACTTCGCTCATGAGCCAAGAAAAGACTTTGGTAAAGAGCAATGGTACGACATGATCGGCAACTCACTTCCAAACTACTGGAATCAAGATGCGACACCAGCCGAGCCAAAAGATGGCATCAAGCTAGGTGAGAAGTTCAGCTACAGCATTAATGTAACCGGTCATGCGCTTACCGCTACGATCATGCGTGACGGTAAAGAAGACCTAGTGAAGACCGTCGATATGTCTAAAAGTGGCTACGATGCTGGCGACCAATACATGTACTTTAAAGCCGGTGTTTACAACCAAAATAAAAGCGGTGACTTAGAAGATTACGTACAAGCAACCTTCTACGACCTGAAAGTAACGCACTAACTGTTATTTACACAATAATGAATGTGTAAACTAAAAACGCGACAGCATAAGCCGTCGCGTTTTTTCATATTGTAGCTCTGTGGTTTGCAGTCAAGCTAACCCAACTCTACTTCAACATCACTCTGCACTTTTGAAGAACATGCCAACACGTAGCCTTGCTTAATGTCTTCAGCTGTTAATGCTCCTTGACTAGTGCTAACGACCTCTCCTTTGGTCACTTTACACTTACAAGATCCGCATATACCACTGCGACATGCCACAATGATCGGTAAGCCCGCACTTTCAAGAGCATCGACTAAGGTTGCACCGTTCTCTAATTCAACTTCTTTATCAAAAGCCGGCACGCTCAATGTTACCGTTGAATTAGCCGCTTGCGGTTCATCTTCTGAATTCAACTCTGTTTGAATAGGTGTAAAGCTTTCTTGGTAGAAGTGAGCCATATCAAACCCAAGATCACGGAGGTTATTTTCCATGTCCTGCATAAACTGGACAGGCCCACATAAATACACACTACGCTCTAAGATATCGTCACAAAGCGTAGTTAACCATTGCGAATCAAGGCGGCCTTGAGGATGCTTACTTTGTTTCGCATCTTTAAGTAACAACTTGAGATCGAACTGATCAAATTCTCGATCCAGCTGTTCTAGCTCATCAAAATAAATGGTTTTCTCTGGGCTTTTTGCCATATGGATAAAATTGATATCCATGTCATCTTGCTTAGCTAGCCATTGCTTACTCATCGACATAACGGGCGTAATACCACAGCCAGCGCTGATCAACGCCACTTTGCGTTTTGGCACATTATCAATAGAGTTAAAACTACCGGCAGGTCGAAGAACCGACACCACGTCACCAGGATTCAAGCTATCCACAATATGGTTAGAAACCTTGCCGCTATCAACGCGTTTAATGGTCAATTGGATTGCAGTTTGCTTAGGTAATGAACTGATGGAATACGCTCGATATTCGGTTTTTCCATCGATTTCTAAACCAAGAGAAATAAACTGACCCGGCTTAAAATCAAACCCTTTTGGGTTATTTTCCGGTGCAATCAATACACTCACGGTATCGTCGGTTTCAAACCATTTTTTTTGGCAAACCATATTAACTGGCGTGCTTTCTGGCCATTGGAATGTCATGGGAGTTCACTTCTTGTAGTAGGTGGAGAGGAATAACGAACAACGGCCTCCATACCTAATGCCAATTGAGGCGCGGGTAATCTGAGGCCGTTCTTATTTCATCAATTATGCAGAAAGGATGGTTTTCATATCATCTTCTACGTTGGTGATGCTACGCATGTCGAACTTGTCTTCAATAATAGACAACAGGTTCTCGGTTAGGAATGCCGGCGCTGTTGGGCCCGTGTAAATTCCCTTAACACCTAAAGCGAATAGCGTCAGTAGAATAACAATCGCTTTTTGCTCGAACCAAGACAGCACAAGCGTTAATGGCAATTCGTTGATGTCACAATCAAACTCTTTAGCCAGAGCCAGTGCCAGTTGGATTGCAGAATAAGCATCGTTACATTGACCAACATCTAACAAGCGTGGAATGCCGTTGATGTCGCCAAACTCGTTTTTGTTGAATCGGAATTTACCACAAGCCAAAGTCAAGATTACGCTGTTGTCTGGTGCTGCTGCAGTGAAATCTGTGTAGTAGCTACGTTCAGATTTGTCACCATCACAACCACCAACAAGGAAGAAGTGACCAATGTTACCTTCTTTCACTTGCTCGATAACCGCAGGAGCTGCAGCCATCAGGGCATTACGGCCAAAACCAACGGTGATCATGTGCTCAATTTCGTTATGTTTGAAGCCTTCAAGGTTCAATGCACAATCAATGACTGTTCCAAAATCATCACCTTCAACGTGGGCGACACCAGGCCAGCCAACAATACTACGGGTGAACAAACGGTCTGCATATTGGCCAACATCTGGGCTCAACAAACAGTTAGATGTCATCACGATTGCGCCAGGGAAGTTTGCGAATTCTTTTTGTTGGTTCTGCCATGCGCTGCCGTAGTTACCCGCTAGGTGTGGGTATTTTTTCAACTCAGGGTAAGCGTGAGCAGGAAGCATTTCACCGTTAGTGTAAACGTTAATGCCTTTGCCTTCTGTTTGCTGAAGGATTTTCTCAAGGTCATGTAAGTCATGACCAGAAACTAGAATACACTTGCCAGCAATGGTTTTTACGTTGACTTGTGTTGGCTCTGGGTGACCAAAGGTTTTTGTTTCGCCTTCGTCCAACATTTCCATCACACGGTAGTTCATCAAGCCAATTTTCATTGAGCAGTCTAATAGCTCACCTAAGTCTGTTGGGTCTGTTCCCAACCAACTCATGATCTCGTGGTATTCCGCGTAAACCGTCGTATCTGTTTCTCCTAGAACACAAGCGTGTTCCATGTACGCCGCCGCGCCTTTAAGGCCGTATAAGCAAAGTAGACGTAAACCGATAACATCTTCATGAAGCGCATCATGACCGCGATTAACCGCCGCTTCTGGTGCAACTGCCAACAGTTGAGTTGGATCACTTGGCAGCTCAAATTTAGCCGCAGGTGACAGTGCTGGCACTTCTACGTCTGCTAATGTCGCTGCAGCGCGAACAGACTGTTCAAGTTGCTGCTTGTACTGATTCGCTTGCTGAACAAACTCGATGATACGCGCTGGGTCAAAGTTAACGTTGGTTAATGTCGCGAAAAATGCTTTTGGTGCCCATTGGTCAATTTCTTCAACAACGATGTCTAGTTGACGCCCCAATTCAGCCCAAAATGAAACCCCTTGCAGCATGTACACTAATACATCTTGCAGGTCAGAAACTTCTGACGTCTTGCCACACATACCTTGTGTGAAAGAACAGCCTTTAATGGTTGGGGTTTGAATGGTTTGTTCACATTGAATACAGAACATTTGCTCGCTCCATTGATTAATTATCGATGTCGGTCACTTGCCAACATCGTATCTATTTTGCAGCTATATTGCAGGAGACGTGCCAACCATTAACCTGTTGAATATAAACAATTTATATAAACCCCACCTTTAGTGCTGATGTAATAATAACAACACCTTCGTTGTATTTATTACATCAAAAATTGGAAAAGCTAAGCCTTTGTGATACCTAGTTTTTTGCCCATACGATAGAGGTTTCCTCGATCAATCTGTAGGAACTGAGCAGCTTGCGACCAAACCCCATTAGATTCGCTTAAAGCGTGTTCAATTAATTGCTTTTGATACCCTTCAACTAAGTCGCGCATGTTTTGGCTTTCTTGTGGGAAAAAATTCGTTGTCATATTTACATCATTACCCACATTCTGTTCATCAACAAAATGCTCAAGAGAAATAATATGCTCTCCCTGCTGGATGGTTTTTAACGCAACTCTCATCAAGGTATGTTCCAACTCGCGGACATTCCCCGGCCAGTACGACTGCTCTAAATGAGTCAAACATTTAGGGTGCAAATGCAGATTATGAACATTAAATTGCGTCCGGACTTTGTCCAACAGATGCCCAGCCAACACAGGCACGTCTGATTCACGTTCTCTGAGCGGAGGAACATGAATAGGAAACACGTTCAAACGGTGGAATAGGTCTGCGCGGAAGTTACCCAGTTCAACCTCCTTTGCCAAATGACGATTAGTTGCGGCTATCACACGAACATCCACCAGCAAATGCTTGTCGTTACCCACTCGTTGGACTTCACCCTGCTGGATCACTCGTAACAGCTTGGCTTGTATTAGGAGTGGCAGTTCACCGATTTCGTCGAGAAAAAGAGTGCCACCATCGGCGAGTTCAAATTTACCGGCACGATGGCTGTTTGCCCCAGTAAATGCGCCCTTTACGTGACCAAATAATTCACTTTCCGCCAAAGACTCAGGTAATGCTGCACAGTTAACGTAGATCATCGGCTTATCACTTCGTTGCGATAATTCATGCACACTGTGGGCAACCAACTCTTTGCCTGTGCCCGTTTCTCCACTGATTAATACTGCGTAATCCGACTGGGCAACCATATTGATATTGGTTCTTAAACGGTTGATTTGAGGACTGATACCAACAATTTCGCCTTGCTGAACACGTGCTTGTTCAATCAAGGTTTGAGTAATAGATCGTTGTTGGCGGTGCTTTGCTTTTAACGCATCTAATTGAGAGCGGTTACGAAGTGTTGCTGCCGCTAAGGCCGCGAAGGTTTCTAATTGAATATTCTCGATCGAATCGAAAGCACCCACTTTCAATGCATCAAGCGTCAGCGCTCCAACTAATTTGTCCTCTACATACAAACTGCAACCTAAACAGTCGTGTACGTCAATGCTAACGGTGTCATTAAGCATCAAGCCATCAAATGGATCGGGCAATTCACTTGCTGACTCAAACCGAACTGGATGTTTGGACGCTAATATCGCTTCCAACCGAGGATGGGCGGTTGGAAAGAACCGACGACCTAATACCGCAGGCGACAGCCCTTGCATCGCCACAGGTTTGAGAAACCCTTCCTCGTCGAGCACAAACAGCGCCGAAGCATCGCATGGGAACACTTGATGCAGCGAGTCGATCAAGCGTTGATAGTGTTTGTCGTTAGATAAGTTAGAACTCAGATCCAAAGCGATCTGCAATAATACGTTTTCAATTGCGGGTTTCATACGGCTCTCCATTTGAGAGCGCAGTTTACCTAATTGATGTAATAACTACATCACATTATCACTAGAACCTTAAAACTCGCCCCCTTTCACCTAGGGAACGTTAATTCATTTCAAATTCTACTTCACTATCTTCTAAGTGATATCGAGACACCCCATCTCGGCCTGAATTCTTAACTTCAAATAGCGCGCTATCAGCACAGCGGAGTAATTCATCAAAGTCGTGACAAGTGCTTGCCGTTACCATACCGATACTGATGGTGACACTTAGCCCATCAGCTACCAATGACAAGTCGTGGCTGCGAATGGCATTGTTGATGCCCACACAGATTTGATACACATCGTCTGTGCTCCACCCAACAATGCCCAGAACAAACTCTTCTCCGCCCCAACGTGCCATCATTGCGCCACTCGGGGTGTGGTTATCTAGAATCGTCGCTACATGCCTTAATACATGATCACCCGCAATATGAGTAAACCGGTCATTAACCAGCTTAAAGTGATCAAGATCGAGCATCACAATCGATAAGGATTCACCACTTTGATGCTCCGTCACGTCGTTTATCCAGTCATCAAATGCTCTTCTGTTCGGTAAGCCCGTCAGTAAATCTTCCCTTGCTTGTTGCTCAAATGCACTCGCCTGTAATTGCAACTCGTGAGTCTTTTCTTCAACCTGCTTTTTCAACTTTAGTTTCGCTGCGTGTAACAGGTGGATGCGCCATGTGACTAATAGCATCATCGACATTACAAACAAAGCAACGATGCCAACCTGAACTACAGGCCGCTGCCACCAGTAAGGCGCTATCGTGAAAGCAAAATTCGCCTGATTAACGTAATTAGGGTGGTAAGGGTAATAAGCACTAACCACGAAATTGTAGCTACCTGGCGGTAAATTAGTAAACTCCGCATGGCCGGTCACTCCCCTTTCAGTCCATTCACTTTCAAACCCCTCTAGCTTGGTTTTGTAACGAATTACATGAGAAGAAATATAACCTAAACCAACGAATTCAAACTGTATTCGTTGACTACCGGCTTCAAGTTCGACGGGACGAGAACTAAAAACACTAATGTCTGATTTATCCGACAGAGCCGTTTCAATCACTGTAGGAAAACTTGGCGTAACCAATAATCTAAACCGACTTGGGTGAGTAGAAGCCACTCCTTTCGCGGTCGCAAACCAAAGGTGCTCTCTCGAATCAACGGCCGCAGCTGGGTTAGACCCACCATTAAGCTGAGCCGTAGGCAGACCATCAATTTCACTAAAATGCTCAAAGTCGATGGTATCTAACTCACCATTGGCGACTGCATGGGCGTCTTCCATTGACACACGCCAAATTCCCCGGTTAGAAGTCAGCCAATAGTAGCCACTTGAATCGGGAACAATCTGAAACAATTTGTCGATAGGTAGCCCATTAATACGGCTAACTGAAGATAAGGTTTTATCTTGATAACGGTAGCGAATAAGGCCGCGGTCTGTGGTCATCCATAAGTAACCCTCTTCCAAATAAAAGCCAAAAATGTACTCTGCACTTTCAAATGGGGCTAAATCGTACTCTGTGACGTTTTCTTTGCCCACCTCATCGGTAGTAATCATGGCGACACCACGTCCCGTACCCACCCATACTTGATTCAAGTGATCAATGGTTAAAGTCATGACATAGTTATCAGGAAGCCCACTACCTCTGTTATATAGCTGATAAGAACCGTCGGCGTTATATCTCATTAAACCGCTGGTTGTTCCCACCCACAATGTACCATTGCCTTGCTCTGCAATCGCTCTGACTTCATTGCTTGGTAGGTTGCTAAGCGAAACCGGTGATAACGTTTTATTTTGATACGAAAACACTCCGTGGCTGTATGACCCAACCCAAGCGCCCCCATCGTTACTGGGTGCTAGGCTCAAAATCGACAGCTGTCTTTGCGTCTGCTTTTGCTCATCAAAAGAGGTAATGTTAGTGACTTTTTTCCCATCCAGCACACTTAAGCCGCTGCTCGTTCCAACCAAGGTTTGCCCGCCGTCCAATGGCATCACCGTTCGCACGTAATCGCCACTCATGCCTCGTGTTGTATCCCAGCTACGAAATGGAGCATGACGCAGGCGAGTAAGCCCTGTATTCGTGCCTATCCATATCGAAGCTTCTCTATCTTGGAATAAAGACAATATTCGGCTATGTGGTAAACCATCGCGTTCTGTTAAGGACGCTAAGCGAGAATTAAAGTAGCGGTAAATACCTTGGTTCACGGTTCCAAACCAATACTGACCTTGGTTGTCTACCAATACATTGGAGATGTTAAAATGATTAAGTCGTTCATCAATACGGCTGATCTTACCGTTGTAAAACTGCCACGCTCCGTCGTCTCCGCCATATATGATCCGGCCTTGCGAATCCTCTGCGGCAGAAAAGACTTTCCTATCACGCTGGCTGATTAACTTGGGTTGGCCGTTAGAGACCCGGTACAAACCCTTGCTGGTTGACGCCAAAACATCACCATTCCGGCTCTGATATAATTTATACACGCTGACTGAGGGTAGAATAACCTGATTTTTGGCTTCAAGATCAGAACGATAAACCAGCCCTAAACCTTGCAAGCCAACCCACATGCCGCCACTTTTCTCGCGTAGTAATGCGTTAACAAGGTTTTTAAAAGGTGCGACGGCTTGCCAGTTGCCTGGTTCTCGGTAAACAATGCCTCCTCTCGCTCCACCTGCTAGCAGACCTCCATTTGTGTCTGCATAAAGTGCGCGGGTACCTGAGTCTCGCATTTTGCTGTGTTCATCACGGGTGAAGTGAGTAAATTCTCGACCGTTAAAACGCGCTATCCCTTCCCACGTGGCGAACCATAAGTAGCCATCTTCAGTTTGTGCAATGGCGTTAATGCTGTTGTGAGGCAGGCCTTGTTTACTCGTCCATGTTTCATAGATGTATTCATCGAGCAATGAGGCTTGAGAAACAAGAGAGGTCATCAATAAAGTGATGAGCATCCAAACTTGTGTAAACAAGCCGGATGAGGGTCGATATAGCATCATGAACATTCCTTGTTGGTGCTTACTGACGCTGTGCAGAATAATGCAATACATCACCTCACTCAATATTTAAGCGGTATTACATATTAATTACTGCGAACTCAGTTGCATCTGTACTGATAATTGGGTTAATTCACCTCGATCTCACTCAATAATGCAAAAACCAAAGCAACCTAATTCAATCTGTTCTGCCTAAAGTTTTGCTTTCTGCTAGAATACGCGCCAATCGATGCTGTTAAGCCGTTGGCTTTAACTTTCTATCATTTAAATACACTGAGACAACCTGATGCCATTTTCCCAACTTGGATTAAGCGATCCGATTCTTAAAGCCGTAGCTGACCTAAGTTACGACAAACCGACTTCTATTCAAGAACAGGCGATTCCGATCGTTTTACGCGGCAGCAATCTGATCGCAGCAGCGCAAACGGGTACCGGTAAAACAGCCAGTTTCGTGTTACCTATTCTTGAAAAATTAAGCGGTGCAGAAACACAGCGCAAAAAACGCATTCGAGCACTGATCTTGGTTCCTACTCGTGAGCTGGCGATTCAAGTTGCTGCAAACATCAAACAATACGCTAAGCACTTGCCACTTAAATCCATGGCAATGTACGGTGGTGTCGATGAAAAACCACAGAAACAGCGTCTACTAGACGGTGTAGATGTGTTAGTGGCGACCCCAGGTCGTTTGCTTGATATGTATACCCAGCGAGCTATCCACTTTGAAGAAGTAGAAATGCTGGTGCTCGATGAAGCTGACCGCATGCTGGACATGGGTTTCATAGAAGATCTCAATAAGATCATGGACAGGCTGCCACTTGATACCCAGAACTTATTGTTCTCTGCAACCTTATCTAAAAAAGTACGCGAGCTCGCCAAAACAGCCGTTGAAAACCCAGAAGAAATCACCATTACGGCGGCAAGTGCGAGTCAAAGCAACATCAACCAGTGGATCACCACGGTTGATAAAGACAGAAAATCAGCACTACTTAGCCACATGATCCAAGAAAATGACTGGGATCAGGCGCTCATCTTCATTGCCACCAAGCATGGTGCTGGTAAGTTGGTTGCTCAGCTAGCAAAACGTGGCATTGAAGCAGATTGTATTCACAGTGGCCGTACTCAAGAGATCCGCTCCCAAGTGCTGGCCAACTTTAAATCAGGCAAGACTAAATACCTCATTGCAACAGGCGTTGCTGCTCGTGGTATCGATATCGATGAACTGACTCGTGTTATTAACTATGACTTGCCATTCCCGGCCGATGATTACGTACACCGTATTGGCCGTACAGGCCGTGCTGGTAAATGCGGTGAAGCAATTTCACTGGTTTCTAAAGATGACTTTAAAAATCTATGCATGATCGAAAGCCGATTGGATCATTTGTTAACACGTAAGGTAATTGAAGGCTTCGAACCTCGTAAAGAAGTGCCGATTTCTGTGTTGAACTACGTACCTAAGCACAAGCGAAAATAACCACTCGCGAACATAGTATCCCCAAATAGCTCGAAAAGGCTGGCATGAATGTCAGCCTTTTTTTGTTCTCTCCTTTCCCATTACTTAAATTTTCTTGATCTATCTCTCGGTTTTTGCCCCTTTCTTAAATCTGCTGCTACACTCAAAACTAGTAATACAATTTCATATAAAAAAAACACAATAAAAACAATTAGATCGTTCAGGGCTAGGAATACAATATGGAATCGCAATACAAACTACTATTAGTCTCCTCTGAGTTGCGTTTGTGCCAGGAGCTAACGGCTAAGCTAGAAAAAAAGTATCATCTTAAGGTAGTGTCGGAAGTTATCGACGCACAAAATCACATAGAAACCGATAAGCCAGACGTCATTATTCTAGACTCGCACCTAAATAATGAGTCAATTACAACCTTTCAAGAAAACCTGGTTGAGCTGAAACAGCGGGCCGGGTTTGCCATCATCAGCATTGTTGAAAAAGATGAAATGGAACAGCGGCTAACAGCTTATGCAGCCGGCGCGACAGACATCATTCGTCGAGACTTCAACGAACAAGAATTACTCGCAAAACTTAACGTAATTGAGCAGTATCTTCGAGACAAGTCAGATCTATTGATTGAGTGCGAAGAAGCTAAATCGGCCTCTTTTGAGTTCATGAAAGAAGCGAGCCAGTACGGTTTAGTGCTGCAATTCTTCAGAAACCTTGCCTGTTGCAACTATATTGAACAACTCAGTTTTACTCTATTCCAAACGTTAGAGTCTTTCGATTTGCATGCCTCATTGCTGATCAGAGACGATGAAAATCATTATTTTGATAATCAAACCGGTATCGTAAAACCCATTGAACGTAACATTTTCGATTTACTGCGTAATGAGGGCCGGATATACGAGTTCGGTAATCGGATGATCCTAAATGACATCCATACCGCATTTTTAGTTAAGAATTTACCAGATGACGATGAACGAATGGTGGGCCAACTCAGAGACGTACTCGCGTTAATGATTGAGGGGTTAGAAGCTAAATTTCTAGATATACAGCGCCAAAGCATGTTGCAAGATATGGTCGAAGAAATTGCCGATTCAATTAGTGGGGTTAGCCACAATGTCGAGCGCTTCGATGCGATTTCAGCCAATAACTATAATAATGCCATTGCTGCGTTAAACTCTGCATTTCATTACTTAGGGCTCACAGAGGATCAAGAAGAACAGTTATCTACGCTGTACGAAAAAGGCTTTAAAGAAATGCAGTTTGCAAAAAAAGAGCTCACTGAAGTGCAAGCTACCCTCTCGGCATTACTTGAAAAAGTGAACAGCACTGACATCACCCATAAACCAGACAAAAAACCGCCGGAAGACTTAGGCGGTGAAGTGGAGCTGTTTTGATGACGTTGTGATAACAAATCTAGTCATAAATAAAAAACCGATGATTGTACGTCATCGGTTTTTGAATTTTTGATTATTACAATTTTTCAATTCGCTAAGGGGTGGCTGTTGCAGCCGCCTTTTTCTTCATTTTCATTGTTGAATAAACAGAAAATGCGGCGAGTAAAATAAAGGCCAGTGCAATCGGTCTTTCATAAAGGAATGACCAACTACCTTCATACATCAATAATGACTTCCTTAAGTTCGTTTCCGCCATCGGCCCTAAAATGATGGCCAACAGTATCGGTGACGATGGAATTTCCAGCTTACCCAATACAAAACCCAGCACACCAAAACCAATCGCGATGCCTACGTCAAACATAGAGTTGTTGATAGCGTATGCGCCGATAATCGACAGGAACACGATGATCGGAATCATCAGAATTTTCGGCACTTCAATGATTCGACAGAAGTATCGGATACCCACTAAGCCGATGATCAGCATCACAATGTTAGCAACAAGCATCGAGCTGAATACGCCATAAACCACTTCAGGATTTTGGGCAAACAACAGTGGACCAGGCGTTAAGCCTTGAACAATCAAAGCCCCCAGTAAAACGGCAGCAACCGCATCACCCGGTACACCGAGCGTTAGCAAAGGAACAAGCGAACCACCGGTTACGCCGTTATTTCCAGCTTCCGCCGCGGCTAAGCCATGAACAGAACCTTTACCAAACTCTTCAGGGTTTTTAGCCGAACGTTTTGCTTCGTTGTAACAAACAAACGCCGAGATATCCGCACCCGCACCCGGAACTGAACCAATGGTTGTACCCATCAAACCACTCTTTATCGCAGTTGGCATCATGGTTTTTAAATCCGCCTTACTTAGCAACTTGTGGCTAAATTTAACGGGCTTTTCTTGCTTATCTTTAATGATGCGTTCTAGTTGATTAAGCGCTTCAGATAACGCAAATAAACCAATCAACACAGGAATAACGTTAATACCGCTATACAGATCCATCACATCAAAGGTAAAGCGCGGTACGCTGCTGATTGGGTCGAGACCAATGGTAGAAACCAACAAGCCAATTGTACCGGCAAGTAATCCTTTTGCGATGTTCTTGGACGATACACTGGCAATGATGGTTAAACCAAACAGAGCGAGAGCAAAGTATTCTGGTGCGTTAAACCTCAGTGCGAAATCTGCCAGTAAAGGCGCTACCGCAATAAGAATAACCGTACTGATCAGGCCGCCAACAAAAGAAGCCACCGCTGAGATACTTAGAGCACGTGCCGCTTCTCCTCTTGCCGCCAGAGTATGGCCATCAAGGACTGTCGCGGCAGACGCTGGGGTACCCGGAGTTTTTAGCAAAATTGCGGCTATCGACCCGCCGTAAATACCACCAATGTATACGCCTATCAGCATGACCAATGCCGCTGTTGGCTCCATACCAAAAGTAAATGGTAATAAGATAGCAACACCCATCGTGGCCGTAAGCCCCGGTAGCGCGCCAAGAATAATCCCACCTAACACGCCAAAGACGAGCACAGGAAAGACCGAAAAACTAAAGGCCGTAAGTAAGCCATTCATCAGGTGTTCAAGCATAGGGAACTCCTAAAACAATGCGCCTTCCGGTAGTGCAATGACAAACACCTCACCGAAAAGATAATAAATACAGAATACAAAAATCACCGCCACTGCATAATAAAGCGGCTTTTTGACTTTGAAGTACAACAAATAGAAAACAAATGCGGTTAAGCTCGCGATTAGGTATCCCAAAAAGTAAATAAGAACCGCATAACCGGCAAGGTAACCTAAACCAAAAATGGAAAGCTTAGAGAAAATAGGAGAAACAGCTTCGTTGGTATCAGCGTTAGCCGTGTTGGCTTTTGCCATTTTGTGTTGAACCAATAAAACGATACATAGAATAATTTGAGCAATAACGATAGCCGTAGGGAAAAACGCAGCATCAACACTGGCTTCCTGAAACATAGGCTCTTCAAACAATGTAATTAGATACAAAGTGACTGCACTGATGACAATCAGAAGGGACGGGAAAACGACATTTCTATTTAGCATAGAATCCATCCTTAAAAATGAGGAAAGTACAGGCCAGCGCAAACTGGCCTGTCAAAAGTAAAGTATAATTAGTTAATTAGAGTGCCTAGCGATTTTGTATCTTCTTTAACAAACTGAGTAAATTCTTCAGCGTTTAAGTTATGAATCGTCATTGCGCCATTTTCCATGAACGACTTAAACTCTTCAGAAGCCATCGCTTGGTCGAATGCTTTACCTAACACGTCAATCACTTCTTGAGGTGTGTTTTTAGGAGCACCGATACCACGCCATGTACCCGTTACAACGTCAACGCCTTGTTCTTTAAGTGTTGGTACATCTGGGATGTAAGCAATACGTTCATTGGACATCACACCCAGAGATTTCAACTGACCAGAACGAAGTTGAGAAATCGCTTCACCTGGAGTTACCATAGTAACGTCTGTGTGATGACCAAGCAGTGCTGGAATCGCTTCAGAAGAACCATTGTAAGGAATCGCATTTAACTTGATGCCTTGGTCTTTTTCTAGAGCCATTAAGTAGAAGTTTGGTTTAGCAGTAGAAGCGAATTTCACTTTACCTGGCGCTTTCTTCGCCTCAGCGATCAAATCGTTAATGGTATTGTATGGGCTGTCAGCAGGTACGAGCACAACTGCTGGATCAAGGTTAACCATGCGAATCAATTTAAAGTCATCGGCATCGTGTCTCATTAGGCCCATCTGTGGCAGTGATGCAATTTCACGAGTCACAACCGTTAGGGTATAACCATCCGCTTTTTGTTGAGCGCCAAAACTCATACCAACGGCACCCGCACCACCAGTACGGTTCATTACTGCAATGTTTTTGCCCAAAATGTCTTTCGTACTGTTTGCAATAGTACGACCAACAGCATCAGTACCACCACCCGCACCAAATGGCACTACAAGACGAATGTTTTTACTAGGATAATCTGCCGCTCCAGACGCGGAGGAAACTAGGATACCAGCAGAAATTAATAGTGTTTTTAGTAGCTTACTCATGGTCAAGACCTCTATTTAGTATTATATCTATAGGTTTGTGTAGGGTTTTCTATCTTATTGGTTTGGTAGTCGTGCATGGCTAACTGTTCCATTGCGAGGGCAATCCAGCCGCTTATCAACATGTCGTACCATTGTTGAACACCACTGCATCCAACTACAATGTCGCCATAGGTGAACGTTCCATAAAAAAGAACATCATCATCAGCGAGTGAGGTTGGGTGAAGTGACTGAGTGTGTAGGTTTGCAGTTCGGCTCTGCCACGCTTGTTTCGCTTTATTGCGAGCCAATTGGTCGAATTTGATGGTCCATTGTTCAGGGGAACCAATGGAAACTTCATGGAGGACAGCACTTTCAAAGTCACAATCCCATGGCTTTAGCCTAGGATCCATAATGACAATATGAAGTTCTTGTCGGTTGGTGCGTTCAAATAGCTTTTCGATAGAAGGTTTTACAACCTCTACTGCATCAATGGCGTATTCTTTATTGCTTCTCATTTGCTGTCCGTGTCGATGTTTACCTTGTATAGATACATATTATAATCCTACAAAAGGAACTCAACGCGATATCAGCCCAAGTGATAAGTCCATCACTTATAGCAGTTCAACTTTATGTAGCGCTCCACACAATTCAGAAAACAAACAGCACAATTGTATATTTGGATCACAGTTTATTGAAATACAAACGAAAGGTGCATTGTACATCAGCAACAAATAAACTAACGAAATGAGAGTTATCACTATAATACCCACGCCATTATATCAATAAAAATCAACTATTTACGCAATATCAGGGAGTAATTATAATTGGATTTCGTTTTATAAAACAAAAACAGAAAGGAAAATTGGACGACATCAGTTGAAAAAGAACATCTTAAATAGATACTTTGATAAAATCCGATGATGACAAAAATGTCGACATGATCACAGCTTATACACCCTCCATGAAAGGTTTCATGAAAAGCAAAACCAACTGACCATTTAATAATTAAGTATGATTAATATGAAAGAAAAAATAAAACGAGAGTGATGGCGTCCCAATTGCCGATGAAACTCAACTTTAACGACAATTGGGATAGCTGTTTGAGACGATTTTCTATTATAAGTGCTGTATTTATTCAAATTACGCTAAATTTTAAACTGAGAAATAAGCCCTTCTAGCTCTCCACATTGGTGATTTAACGTTTCTAGCGCTTGCTGAGCCTGTTGCACAACACCCACAATGTGATTGCTATTGTCCGCAATGGTTTGAACATTGTTGTTCACTTCTTCACTGACTTGCGTTTGTTGCCCTGCTGCTGTCGCGATATGCGTGTTCATTTCACTCATTTGGCTAATCGCATCCAGAATACGTGTTAATGACTCAGTAGCCGACCCCGCCGATTCTATGGTTGCATCCCCGCTGTGCTTGCTGTCTTGCATCACTTTTACGGCTTGGTTTGCGCCGGACTGCAAGCTTTCAATCATCGCTTGGATCTCTCCGGTACTCTTTTGAGTTCTGCTAGCCAATGAGCGTACTTCGTCGGCCACAACGGCAAAACCACGGCCTTGCTCTCCTGCACGCGCCGCTTCGATTGCGGCATTTAATGCTAATAGGTTCGTTTGATCGGCAATGTCGCAAATGACATCTAGAATTGATGCGATATTGCTTACGTCTTGGTTGACCGAATGAATAACACCACTCGCATTTTCAATGTCATCAGCCAATGCTCTTATCGAACCTACGGTAGAATCCAATACCTGACTGGTCGTTTGTACGTCTTCATTCGCATTCGCACTGACCGAAGCTGCTTCATGGGCATTCGCGCTCACACTCTGGCTCGTCATCTGCATTTCATGAACCGCTGCGGCCACTAACTCACTCTCTTGTTGCTGCTTAATCGTCGAGTCTGCAATCGATCGAGTTAGATTTTCCAAATTGCTCATCTCATTACGTACAGAAACCGTCGTTTCAACCACCTGAGAGATGGTTACCTGGATTTTGCTGGTAAAGTCATTGAACGCCTTAGCAAGGTGGCCGATTTCATCATTGCTGGAGATCTCTAATCGTTGACTTAAATCCCCGTCCCCGACTGCGATTTCGGTCATTGCTTTATTTATGTTCTCAATTGGCGTCACAATCATTCGAATTAAAAAAGCGGACAAAAATAAGGAAATGACAATAACGACCCCTGTCCCTGCTTCAATAATCAGCTCTGCTCTTTTTGATGAAGCTAGAATTTCTGCTTGTAAGGACGCTTGTTTATTTTCAACTGAGTCTTTTACTTGGTTCAAAGTTTTTCTAACCAAAATAAATTTGTTTTCAAATTCTACTTTATGAATATTGTAATAACTTGCCCATTGGGTTTGCGGCATAGCTAGCATCACTTCATACTCGTTCAGCCACTCATTCGCTTCGTTAACCAGTTTGGATAGAGCTTTTTCATCGTCTCGTGAAATCAGGTCGTTTTCAGCAAGAGAAGAAATCGACTCCATACGAGGTATGGCTTTATACGCGTTGTCTTGGAACTCGAACGTATGGTGCTTAATTTCATCTTGGGTGTCTGCAAGCACTAGTGCTTGAACCGCCGAAGTACTTTGGTATAAATCGCGATAAGCACTTTCTATTGTGAACAACGCAGGCACAACCTGTTGGTTTAACTGGTCTGTTAGCGATTCACGCTTTATTGACGTGATCACATTTACCAATGCGCTAATAGAAAACAGCACAATAATTACCACAACGGGGAACGTTATTTTCCACTTTATGGATAAGTTTCTAAACATTTACGATATTTCCTAATGAGATCAAAATATGATTTATTTATGACCAGATACTATCAGTAAAGGTTTAAAATAATTAGAGGATAAGAGAGGTAGTTCTACTAATTATATTTATCGTCATGACAAATATAATTATATGATTTGAACTCTTTATTAATTCAAAGCTATTAATAAAACGAACCCCGCCAAAAACGAGGCCCTGATGTAACTCTACTAGCAAGAAGCTAGGGTATCTAAATTTATGTGATCCCAACGCAAGTTCGTTTCTGGAGTAACTTCGACTCCACCAACCCAATAACTAACACGAGGTGGATTAACGTCTGTCAAGTAATCCCGCCCCGCTTCAGTCAAAGCAACTTGTTGTTCATACCATTCGTCGTCTTTTGATTCGTCGGTGATGCTACACAGTGGCGCCTTTCCTTGAGTCATTGACTTAATGAGCGCCCAATACATCACATCCCCAAGGTAACAAAGTGGGTCAATTTCTAGACTGAAATGACTGAATAGCGCCTTAACGGAAACCGGTGACGAAAGTGTCTCTAAATAATGTAATGTCTGGCATTGTGTGAAACTTAACCCCGTTTGTTCATGAGGCAGCTCTTGCAAATGTCGATGGATCACCGCTTTCGCATTGGTAAACAAATTAACCTCATTGCCGTGATAGAGCGTAACCAAATCATGAGGTGACGACGCACAAAATGCCTGCCAAAGTAGATTGGCTTGAGCATGATGGGAGGAACTGAGCACCTGACGCTTTTGCCATAAAGCACGAAGCGCTTCCGCTGGCAATTGGCCTAACCCGAGAAAGCGAGACTTCCCCGGATAACGGTTTATTTCAATGAACTCGATGGACTGATGTGCCTGAGAACAGAAATGGCTCAAAAGAAAATACAGCATCACTTGGTCGTAGTTATCGTGCTCTACCCAAAATACAATTCGCTGATAATTACGATCATTAAGTTGTGCCAACTTCTGCGCGTTACCATCAATCACTGACTGTGGGTCAGCCTCATGATTCCCCATTATGCTCAGCAGTTCATCGCAAACAAACTCGGCTCTTGATTGATTCATCACATCAAGATCTCTGTTAAGCGGCCCCATACAAAAAGGATCAATAAACGGTAGAAAGTCTCCGATAAATCCCGCCGATTGCAATGTTGCTTGTATGTCGTGGCCACAACGGACATGTAACGTTCGCAATTCTGCATCTGGCGCAGGAGCATTGCTCTTAATCGCATGGTGGTGCTTAACAAGGTGATCCGCGTGTTGCTTTATCTCGGCCCACGTTGTTAAGCCATGCTCTCTGGCAATAACCAGCTGAACGTCAGCAAGTTGTATCGTCAGCTGGCTTAGAGTATCGCCGCGTGGATGCTGATCTACGAGTGATTTAAGTTGCTGTCGATCACCAGAACGTACGGCTTTGAGACGCTGCTTAGCTTGGGATTTCAGTAGTGGGAAATTGAGGGAAAACGCATTTCTAGACATAAATTCACCGATCTCGTTGCTTCTGTGCTCACATATTCAGAAGAGATGGTAAACATACCAAATTGTTAGGTAACGACCGTGAGCAATACTACTGCAATATCACCGATCGTTACGATTCATTTCACTACTAGGCAAAGCACTAGCGTGAACGATACCCTGACTTTTTGTCTTTCCGTGAGCTGGCAGCATAGGTTAGGCTGGTGCCGCCATACTAACCGATTAAATCTATGTTATCAACGTTGTAAAGGATAAGGGCTTACCCTAAAAATAAACCCATACCATGCTGATTTCTGGCTACTTAGTGATAAAAATTTGTTCCGTTTCCAGTGATGTCATCGCGCGCACTTGACGCCAAACATAGTAAAATATACACATCATCATCAACATGCTTGGAACCGCTATCGCCGGGTAGCTATACAGTGTCAATTTGCCCAACTCTTCATTAAACGCTGCTGTACCTGATGGGCTGGTAACAATCCACGTCGCAAGAAAATAGTTCATCGCTGACGAAAACGCGAAAGTACTCGCAAACAGATAATTCGATGTCATTAAACAGCGCTCAAACCTATCACTGTTACTTGATTGAATGAGTCTTTCTTTAATCAGTGGCATGTTTAACAATGAGGGAGTGAATATCATCTTTTGGATAAACGGATAGCGGGTAAAGGTCGAACCAAGAACAGCCAAACCAATCACACCGGGAATCAGCGCTTCTTTTAACGCGAGCCAGCGAGTATCAAGTTCAAATAGACCAATGCCACCCGTCAATAACACGCTGACAAAGCCCAGTGCCGCAATGAAATTGAACTTCTTATTTCGAATTAACTCCATACCACCATAAGCGACAGGGAATGCCAGCGCGACGACCAGCGCCATCACCGTTCCAAGATGTTCGTCTCCACTGAACTTCATTAAAATAAACGAAGGAAGGAAAACGTTAAAAATAATCTCGAACAAGGGGTTCGATTTTTTGTTTACCGTATTACTCATAAATTCTCAGTGCACTATTTTATAGGAATAAATTTTCTAGGATTGTTCCTTGCCTACTCCAAGATGTAAAGGCTTAATGAGTTCATCCTATGTAACGACATGTTGCATCCGTGAGAGATCGAAGGTATTCGCAAGGTTTCCTGCCTTGAATTGGCCATCTTCCGCTCCATCATCTTTTGTACTGGATCTCTTAGAAAATGGAGTAAAGCTCTTAAAGCATAGCAGTGGCTATTAACTCATGATCATCCGACCTCTTCGTCCTTTAGTTTGCAATTTGCGTTAGCTTAGTTCTGTCGCCATATGCGACCATCAAAAAATCGAATGGCCTTGATAGATAAGCCCGTTTTCTTTGAAACTTCACCGATATACATAGACTCATCGCCCCTTGTCATTCTGGCTCGCCATTTTTTAAATGATCCATAAGCAATCTCAGCGGCAACATCGACTTATACTCTTTAGGAAAATACATATTCATGCTCGGTAATGTGATCAAATGTTCAGACAAAACCTCAACTAGAGCGCCGCTGGCTAACGCATCAGTGCAGTAATCACGAAACGTAAAGGTCAACCCTAGCCCTTGAAGTGCTTGGTCAATCGTCGCGGTGGATGAATTGGTTATCAAGTTACCCCGTATTTCTACCGGATAAGCACCATCAACACCTTCAAATATCCAAGGAGCCAATTGGCCGGAACTCGGAAAACGATAACGCAGACAGTTGTGATTGAGCAACTCGCTTGGTTGCTGTGGTGCGCCATATTTTTCAAGATATTCTGGGCTCGCGACCAGGGTTGTTTTCAACGGATCGCTTAGGTTTACGGCAACCATGTCTTCTGAAATCAACCCACCTATCCGAAAACCAGCATGAAAGCCTTCATCAAGGATGTCGGTTAATGCATCGGTTATGGACAGCTCCACCTCTATTTCAGGGTACTTCTTTTGGAAACCCGCCAGTTTATTTTGCATCAATAAGAAATAGGCAAACTCAGGTATCGCAAGCTTGAGTGAACCTCGCTCCGTATGCCCTGTCGTTTTTGCGCTGTACAAACCCTCGTCAAGTTGCTCAAAAGCAGGGCCAGTTCGCCTTGCTAGTGCGCGCCCAGCTTCAGTCAGGCTGATGGAACGAGTCGTTCGAATAAAGAGCGCAGTGCCAAGTTGTTCTTCCAGTTTTTTTAGCTGATGGCTGACCGTTGACGGCTTAACGCCAAGATCGTGCGCCGCACCACGCAAACTATTGTGGTTGGCAATGGCATTAAAAATTTCCAGTGTCGCTAAAGGCAAACGCATTGTTAGATTCCATTCACTAGTGAGTTAGATATTCGGCATATTGTTAATGTTATTGGGGTTAATTAAAGTTAGCAACAACAAAACGAACGAATCTCAACGAGGCCCAATTAATGAACACACTAGTGCTTACTGCTCACCCAGAGCTTTCAACCTCGACAGCGAACCGAACATGGTTTGAAGCTCTGTCAGGCGTGGATAATGTCGTGACTCGTGATTTAACGGCTGTCGGCGGCGCAACGATGCTATTTGACCCCGCTATTGAGCAGGCACTGATTGAACAGGCTGACCGCATTGTGATGCAGTTTCCCTTCTATTGGTACTCTTCACCGCCAGTGTTAAAGGCTTGGATTGATCAGGTGTTGCTGTACGGTTTTGCCTACGGCCAAGGTGGCGATAAATTGCACGGCAAAGAGCTCATTCTTGCCATCACCACCGGTGGCGCGGTGGAGAGCTTTCAGTCTGGCTCATTTAACCGCTTTAGCATGAATCAATTCCTTACTCCATTTGAGCAAACAGCAAAAATGGTTGGTATGACTTACTTACCCCCGTTTGTATTGCACAGCGCAATGAGCCGCGACAAAACCAAGCTAAATGCCAGTACGGACAAGCTAATTAACTATGTAACAAAACCCCGCATTGGTGCTTGTAACGAGGCTCTATAAACACGCTTGAACTAATGGGACATACACGAACAAATTGGAAATACAAAACTGACCTCGCTCTATTGCATGTAGTGGTAAAGCAGGTAATCAATTAAATTTTGGAGATATACAATGGCAAATTTTGAAAAGAAAGTCGTATTAATTACCGGTGGTGGTACTGGCATCGGTAAGGCAACAGCATCTAACTTTATTGCTCAAGGTGCAACGGTCGTCATCACAGGGCGCAGGAAGGAAGTTCTTGAAAAAACGGCACTAGAATTGGGTGCGCAATGTTACACAATTACTGGCGACATAAGTAAAAACGGCGAGCCTAAACGAATCATTGAGGAGGTTATTAGCAAATTTGGGCAACTAGATATTCTGGTTAACAATGCTGGAACGGGTGCCATGGGCCCCCTATCACAAACAACGGATGAAGTTATTGAGAGCATCTATCGTACTAACGTATTTGCGCCGTTGGCACTCATTCGTGAAGCGACCGTTCATCTTGCGGAAACTAAGGGTATGGTGATCAACATTACTTCTGTCGTAGCAAGCGGCATGATGCAAAATGGCACCGCCTACGCTTCTTCTAAATCAGCACTAGAACATGCAACTCGATTACTTGCAGCAGAACTTGGCCCTATAGGTATTGGAGTTAACGCCGTTGCCCCTGGCCTTACCGACACGGACATCACTGAAGAAGTAAAAGCAAACGAACAAATGATGGCTATGATCATCGCACAAACACCGATGGGACGATTAGGAAAACCGCAAGATGTCGCGAATGCCGTGATTCTAATGGCCGATACCCGTGCTAGTTGGATCACAGGCCAATGCGTTCAAGCTGGAGGTGGTTATTTGCTGTAGCGTCTAAAGCGTATTGTTCATCCGCACTCGCACCAGGTCCAGCCTTTGTCAAAAGAACGGACTGGGTGCGAGTTTTAGTTTATCTAAGCGGACAGGCACCAAATAATGTCTAGTTTTCGTTTCTCTAACAGTTTATCTAAGCGGACACACACCAAATAATGACTAGAGGTTAGTCCTTTTTAAATGCTTCGACCTGCTCTACCATGAAGGCTACCACTTCATCGTTTAAGCAAGATTTACTGATATATTGGCGCTGTTTGCCCATATGAAGGATAAAACCAAAATTGCTTTGCTGAAGTTGGTCTATTTCACTCCACGCGATGTTACGGGCATTTTTTCCGCTTTTATAATTCACACCGTCAGAGTTAACCTGCAACACGACTTTTTTGGGTGGGCCCATGCTGAACGTTTGTCGCCACAACCACCAAGTTCTCTTAAAATAAACGCTGAGCGCCTCAATGAAACTCAAAGTAATAAAGAACCAACCCAGATAACCGTTAGGTAGTAGCTCAAATTTCACTAAAACCACGCCAAAAATAAGAAAAAGTATTCCTTTTAAATAGGCTTTTGGAAATTCAGTCGGTTGACTAGTTTGATCGTAACACTCTGCGAAAAAGGGCTTGTCGAGGGTGTATTCTGTGGTGAAGTTAAAATCTTTAGACATAGTTGGCTACTTTGAGGTTTTCTGTGAAGGCGTATCCCATGCTGCGACCTCGCAACTTGAGTATTGTATCGCTTATCGAGGCTTTTCTTTAGCTGTTTTACTCCTATTTTGTAAATCAATGATACGGGTAAGATCGACTCTCGCCAATGCCAGTTTGATAGTAAATAATGCCGATAAAAGATAAGGGCGGACAGATAAGGTGCAAACATGGCTAATTTTGACGGCGAATATTTTAAGGGTGGGATGCTGCATGGTTATTCAACAAAGTTATCATGCAACGATTTGAGATACTTTCCTCCGAAGTAGTTCCCGAAAAGCAATAACAGCAGGACTTACCTGCTCTCGGCTTGGACAGATTAGATTTAGCTCTACCGATGGTGATTCAAAGTCTGGTAAAAGCTGTACAAGTTGCCCGCTATTAAGATCTGAGTAGAGATCTATCTGAGAGCGGTATGCGATTCCTTTGCCATTAACTGCCCACCTACGAACTATGTCGGTATCATTGCTGATTCGGTTGCTATCTACTTTGACCTTGTATGTGCCAGAGTGGTCAGCGTACTCCCAACAGTTAAACAAACGACCAGCCTTGCGGTGCAATAAGCAATTATGCTCCCTCAAGCTTTCAGGATGCAACGGCTCTCCATATCTAGATATATAAGCTTGAGAGGCGCAAGTGATCCTACTCATGGTAGCGATATGAAATGAAACCATAGATGAATTTTCTGGCTTCCCATAGCGAAGAGCCATATCAACCTGCTCAAGAAAAAAATCTGAAATAGAATCGCCTACTGTCAGATCAATCGATAATAAAGGGTGCTCATTCAATAACTCTTCTATCCACGGTAAAAGTGTATTGCGGCCCAAATCAGATGAGACAGATAATCTGAGATTACCACTTACTTTTCCTTGTGTCTGATGTGCGGCTATACGACCTTGTTCCAAACTCGCTAATGCCTGACGGCAATGAAACAAGAACTGCTCTCCTTGTGGCGTTATTCTCAGTTGTCTAGTTGTTCTGATAAGCAGTTGTACTTCCAAGTTTTTTTCGAGCCTTTTCAGCGCAGTACTGACAGCTGCAGGAGTAATACTTAGTTGGTTTGCAGCCTCGGTTATGCTGCCCGTTTCCACGATTCGAATGAATAAATTGAGATCTGATATGTTCATTGTTAAATAATTTTTAAAAGTATATCAACCATTACTGTCTTTTTAGTTTACTTAAGATCTGGAACAATGTCTCTATCGCTATTAATAACGATGGTGATCAGAGAGGCAGATATGACCCAACCATTACACACCGAAAACTTACTTAACCGTCCTTTAGAACTCCCATGCGGCGCAGTCATCAAAAACCGCCTGATGAAGTCTGCAATGTCTGACTCACTCGCTGATGGAGAGGGAAATCCTACTCAGGCACAATCTCGACTCTATGAACGATGGGCTGAGGGTGGTATTGGGTTATCGGTTGTCGGAGAGGTTCAAATTGATGCACTATTTCCAGAAAAACCAGGAAACCTCGTATTATCAGAACAGTCTGATATCAAAACTCTGCAAGCATTAACTTCACGCGCTGTAATTAATAACGCACACATCTGGCCTCAACTTGGGCATGCAGGTGGATTGGCGTATCAACCGTTGAGTAAACCCAAAGGGCCATCAGCCCTTTGTATTGGAGATTTCGAGTGTGATGGGATGTCCGAGCAAGACATAGCCTTATTGCCACATCAGTTTGCTAAATCCGCAGCAATTGCGAAACAAGCAGGATTTACAGGTGTACAGATTCATGCAGGACACGGGTTTCTACTAAGTCAGTTTTTATCACCACTCTTTAATCATCGAACGGATCAATATGGAGGGTCGGTAGAAAACCGCTCCCGTATTATTATTGAAGTAATTGCGGAAGTAAGAAGAACTGTTGGAGATACTTTCCCTATTGGTATAAAAATAAATTGCACAGATCAGCTCGAACGCGGTTTAACTCAAGAAGACGCATTAGAGGTCATTTCCCTTCTCAACACAACGTCTGTTGATTTGATTGAGATAAGTGGCGGATCTTATTTTCCTGGGGCAGAATCCAGTACAGACAACGCTTCAAACGGCCCGTACTTCATTGATTTTTCGGTAAAGGCTAAAGAATTAACAGATATTCCTTTAGTGGTGACGGGGGGCTTTAAAAAGCGGGAGCAAGTAATAGATGCCTTATCTATAAATGCAGCGGACTCCATTGGCCTTGGGAGAGCATTAATACTCAGACCTGATTTACCAAATGAGTGGATAGAGGGAGAAAGTGTTACATTTGACTTCCCAAAATTTAAGTCACCGCCGCAGGGGGGAGTCACAGCTTGGTATACGATGCTTCTTACGGCTATAAGTCATGACAAGGAAAAAGAGTTCAACTTAGAGCTATTGCCAGCAATTCAGTCCTACGAAAATCGTGATAAAGCCCGTATTTCGAAATGGCAGGCGAAGTATCAACGGTAATACACCAGCTAAACCCTAGAAACGCATAACTGTGCGTTTCTAGGGTTACTATTTCTGAAGTTAGATTTATTTATGGTCGCATCCTTTCGTTCACTTATTTCGTTTTCTAACCATAAATATAAGTACAGTAATTCCCATGGCACTATTTGCTTCTTAGTAATCGCATCAACAAACTAAGGAGCATTTCCGCGGTAGAACCCCACACCTCTAATAAGCCCACAACTAAGGTATACACCAACAGCTTCTACTGGGTAGCGGCTTGATGCTGAACAATATCGATATTGATACCAGATGGGTCTTCCACCATAAAATGAATTTGGCCCCACACCTCTTCTTTTAATGGCATGGAGACATTCAAATTAAACTCTTTCGCTTGTTCATACGCGCGAGCGGCATCCATGACTTCCAAACTGATGACATAGCCAGTTGGGTCAATTAGACGTTGTAAAAATTCCGGTTGAGATGGATGGTTTGGTACTAGAAACCCCAGTTGTACACCACTGTCCATTGAAACCAAATGGAGATAGAAATCTTCCTGATAGTACACCGCTTTAAACCCAAAAATTGTTTCATAAAAAGCTTTAACTTGTACTAAGTTTTCTGTAACCATCACCGGAAACATTGCGCTAAATTCAATCATAGTCTTCTCCAAAACGAGTTATGTTTTACGACCCTTTGTCGTTAAGGAGAATAATGGGCGATGGTGACGATGTTCTATTGTACAAAACGGACATCTTGGAAAAGTTCTGAGGCGTAACTCCTGTTAACTGGTTAAATTCCCTAGAAAAATGTGATTGATCGAAATACCGCTCAGCCCAAACCATATTATCTCGCTTGATTTGCCAAACTCTGAGCGTGTTTTGAAAACGCAACACTTTACAGAACGCTTTAGGACTTACCCCTAGATATTGTTGTGTAAGACGCCTGAGCTGCCTGTCGGTAATCCCCAATTGTTGAGGCGCTAACTCCTTCAAGGAAAAAGAACGATTGGGTTGATAACAATACCGAATGAATTGTAACACCCTAGGGTCAATCACAGGCCTTTCTATATGTTGGAGCATTGCGCTGGCAACACGGTGGCTTGTTTGTGCAAAACCGTCATTGAAGGAGCATGACTCCTGAAGTTGGTCAATGAATGAGGGAAGTAACAACTCTTTTAATGGCGTCTGATGATCGGCGGATCTCCATTCGCTAACAGGCTCAGATAGCAAAGCGTGTTGCCCGAGCAACCGAAATCTCACGCCAAAATAACGAGTAGGCCCGGTGAGCGGAAACACGATAGGAGATGTGAATGGCGACACCAATACCGCATCATCCAAGTCACTAAGATTGAAAATAAGGTCTACACAGTTATCTGGAACACTTAAATAAGAAAACTCACCACAAGGCACATGTAATTGCCAAAAATAATGAACCCAATCGCTCAAAGGATGAGGAGGTATCCAAGTTTGGTATCGATTTTCGTGTACTTGACCTTGAAAAGGTTTAGGTTCAGATATCTGCATCTGCTAAGTATACCGTGCTTCCGCAATTCATATCGCTCAAATGTAAATAAAACGTTAACTCAAGCGTTTTGTGTCGCGACTGCAATTTCTGCCCACTCACAAAAATAAACTTCGAGTCTTAGGCCTTTCTTTTGCAATCTTAGATTACTCGTCAGACGACACGGAAAATAACGACTAGGATCACATTTTTGCCATGGAGAGACTGAATGTCAATTACGCCGCCTTAACCCCTTCCCCCCCGAAATGCCCTTTCAAAGCAACTCCTCTCTATACAAAACTAGACTGAGAATACTCATGATAGAAACAATTAAACGTGATTGGTTTTCCAATCTGCGTGGCGAAATGCTGGCCGGCATTGTGGTCGCACTCGCTCTGATCCCTGAAGCCATTGCTTTCTCAATAATTGCAGGTGTCGATCCTAAAGTCGGGCTTTACGCCTCATTCAGTATTTCTGTAATCATCGCTATCGTCGGAGCGCGGCCAGGAATGATCTCCGCGGCAACAGGTGCGATGGCGCTTTTAATGGTCACTCTTGTTAAAGACCACGGACTACAATATCTACTGGCCACCACAATACTCACGGGCATCATTCAGATTGCCGCTGGTTATCTTAAGCTTGGTGATCTCATGCGCTTTGTGTCGCGCTCTGTCGTCACTGGCTTTGTTAACGCACTGGCCATCTTGATATTTATGGCTCAATTGCCCGAATTAACCGATGTCACTTGGCACGTTTATGCCATGACTCTCGCAGGGTTAGCGATCATTTATCTTTTCCCTTATGTGTCTTATATTGGCAAATTGCTCCCCTCGCCTTTGGTATGCATAGTCGCCCTGACCCTTGTGGCCATCACCTTTGGCATTGACGTTCGGACTGTTGGCGACATGGGTGAACTACCAGACACTTTGCCGATTTTTCTGTGGCCTGATGTTCCATTGAACCTCGAAACCTTCACCATCATTTTCCCTTATGCGGCAGGCCTTGCCGTTGTTGGCTTACTTGAATCCATGATGACCGCCACTATAGTGGACGATCTCACCGACACCACCAGCAATAAAAACCAAGAATGTAAGGGGCAAGGTATCGCCAATATCCTATCGGGCTTGGTTGGCGGTATGGCGGGGTGTGCCATGATAGGTCAGTCAATCATTAACATAAAATCGGGTGGTCGCGGGCGGCTTTCGACGTTATGTTCTGGGGCATTTTTGCTGATCATGGTTGTATTTCTTAGTGACTGGCTCAAGCTAATCCCGATGGCGGCATTGGTTGCTGTGATGATCATGGTGTCTATCGGGACTTTCTCTTGGAGTTCTATTCGAGATCTAAAATCACATCCTCTGTCGACGAACATTGTTATGGTGACCACGGTTATTGTTGTTGTCACTACCCACAACTTAGCCATCGGCGTTTTTGTTGGTGTGTTGCTTGCGTCACTTTTCTTTGCAAACAAAATAGGCCGGTTTATGGTCATCAAAAGTGAATTAAACAAAGGCAGCCAAGAGCGTCGTTATCACGTTGTCGGCCAGATCTTCTTTGCTTCCTCCGATCAATTTATGCAGTCTTTCGATTTTAAAGAGGTTGTCGAACGCGTCACCATCGACTTATCCAACGCTCATTTCTGGGACATCACTTCAGTATCATCTTTGGATCGTGTGGTGATCAAATTCAAACGAGAAGGCACACAAGTGACCTTGATCGGCATGAATGACGCAACACAAACCATTGTCGACAAATTTGGCGTGCATGATAAACCTGCAGAAATCGAAAAGTTAATGGCCGGACACTAAGGAGCGACATATGAAAAACATCATAGCCTGTATCGACGGGTCTGTTCACTCACAGCACGTCACTCATATTGCGATATGGACAGCGCAAAAGCTGTCGGCCCCGCTCACCTTGCTTCATGTTCTTGAAAAGTCATCGGTAGTGGAAAGTGAGCTATCGGGCACCATTGGCCTAGGAAGCCAAGAGCAATTGTTGCAAGAGCTTGTTGATTTGGATGAAAAGCGCGCAAAATTGGCTCTTCAGCACGGTACTGCTGTGCTTCGAAATTTGAAAGCAAGCGCAACTAACGCTGGGGTTAACGATATCGCCATGCTGCAAAAACATGGCAGCCTAGTGGAAACCTTGATAGATATTGAACCAGAAACTCGTGTGGTGGTGATGGGACGCTCAGGCGACATCCACAAGAATGACGCCAAGGCGATAGGTTCTCAGTTAGAAAGCGTTGTTCGCATGGTAAATGCTCACTTCTTACTTGCTACGTCTAAATTCAGCGCTCCCAGTGACTACCTATTAGCCTTTGACGGCAGTGAAATCAGTCACAAATTGGTTGAAAAAGCCATTCAAACTCCGTTGCTAGAGGGGATGACGTGTCACCTTGTTATGGTCACAGATGGAAAGGAAAACACGGATTCATTTTTAAGCGCGTCATTACGGTTAAAAAACAAGGGCATTACGGTGATTGAAACACAGCTTGAGGGGGAGGTTCACCGTTCAATTCTAGATTATCAAGAAAGTCAGAACCTTGGAATGATTGTGATGGGCGCGTATGGGCACTCAAAGCTTCGTCAGTTTTTTGTTGGTAGCAACACAACGAAAATCATTGTTAATTCTGACGTGCCACTGCTCTTAATCCGGTAATCAAAAACACGGCGTTTCATCATACAGGGAGCCTGAATGGGCTCCCTTTTTATGCCAACAGGCAAACGCTATTCTATTTACCGATCTTACGAGCAACTAGGCTCCAGTTTTAAGCCAGTGATATTCCACCGTCAACCACCAACGTATGACCGATAATATAACTGGCTTTATCTGATGTTAAGAATTCGATCGCATCCACTATTTCTTTGCTCTGTGCAAAGCGTTTTAAGGGAACTGCGTTTTCAACGTCGGCTTTTAGTTCAGGCTTATCTACTGTTCTTTCTTGCCAACGAGGCGTCCACGTTACCCCTGGAGCGACCGCATTAACTCGAATCCCTTTCTCTGTCGCTTCTAAGGCCACAGAGCGAGTTAATCCTTCTATTGCGTGCTTAGAGGCTGCATACATGGCAGCATTAGGAGTGGGTCTTATCCCGTTAATGGAGCTGACATTGACGATTGCTCCTCCTTGCTTCATCAAATTTAGTTCATGCTTCAAACACAGAGCATGAGACCAAAAGTCTTGCATCATCGTTGCGTGCAATAGGTGGGTCTCTACCGAGGAAAATGCACCTGATGACTCTAATTTAGGTGAGGCGTTATTAATCGCGATATCAATCTGCGAATATTTCAACGTGAGGCTTTCGAAAAAATGCTCAACCTGTTCCGTGTCGGAGATGTCTACGCTGTAATAGTCGACACTCGCTAAGGTGGGGTTGTCTTTCACTGTATTCTGCCAATAAAGCGAGTCTCTTGAACAGGTGATCACTTGATAACCCAGCTCTAAAAATCTCAATACCGATTCGTATCCGATACCTTTACTGCCACCTGTAATTAAAACAACGCCCATGATTACCTCGTTTATAACCTTTGTTAGTAGAGTTAAGACCTTAGCAGTGAAATGGCATGCACAATAGAATGAGTCAATATCTCGCCGCCAAGATCACAAAATAACCAGCCGGCCTCATCATCGGTTCACGTTCTCGCATGAACTACCTGCTAGTCTTCTGAAAAACGTGCACAAAATGGTGACAGCTCATTTCCCTGCTCAATGGTTAGATCACGGTACAAATCTGGACGGCGGCCTCTTATCCAGCGCTTACCGGTGCACATTTTGAGCTCGTCTGCTTTTAAATCAGCAATAACCATATCATCATCAACGCTGTCGGTTTCTGCCAGAACCTCTCCGTATGGGTTTAGTATCATTGCATTTCCGGTTCTTACCTCATCCATATCAACACCGACGCCATTACTAAAAATGAGGAACATTCCGTTATCGTGAGCACGTGCTGGCAACCAGCGCATCAACCATTCTCGCCCCTTCTTACCCTGCATTTCTGCACGAATGGCGTCTGGGTTTTGTTTTCTGTTATGCCATAACTGCGTGTCGATAAGCCCCATTGCGTTAGGGCTACGCGAATTACACCCTCCTGTTTGGTGCGGCGCAATGAGAATATCTGCGCCTTTTAACGCTGTAATTCGGACATTTTCGACGAGATTATTATCCCAGCAGATCAATATTCCGACTCGGCATCCGTGGGGCGTATCGAACACGGTAAATTCGTTGCCACTTGTCATGTGCTTACTCACGAAGGTATGAAGTTTTCTGTGTGCCTCAATTCGCCCATCAGGCATCGCCATCACATAGCAGTTATAAAGATCTCCTGCCTCGTCTTTTTCAATGAGACCCGCACCAATGCTAACTCCGTATTTAGCTGACATAGCCAGCAAAGCTTGGCAACTGGATCCTTGAGGAACACGCTCCGCTAGCCCATCAATAGCCGATTTATTCAGCTTAGAAACATGCCAATACCCGGTAATACACATTTCAGGAAAAACAATCATCTCTACGCCATTTTCCAATGATCTTGATACATAATTTTCTATCACGGCTAAGTTATAGGCTTTGTCATTTGCATGATGATTAAACTGGACTGATGAGACGCGTATATCTTTCATTTTTGATTCCTTTTCGCTTTAAACTTGACAGAGCCAGTATAAAAAACAACATCCATTCTTTATAATGAAAGAAATTCCACATTTCATGAGCAACTGGAATGGATATCGACCAGCTTCGTACTTTTTGCCAACTGGCGGGCGATCGCAACTACCGAATCGCATCAGAGCATCTCTGTATTACTCAGTCAGCCTTGACGAAAAAGATTCAAAGACTAGAAGCCTATACCGGAATAACGTTATTTGAACGAGGAAGGAACGGCGCTGAATTAACTCAAGCTGGGCTCACTCTGTTACCAGAAGCAAAGCGAATGGTTGCGAGTTTTGGGGATTTTCAAACATTAACCAATAGCGTGGCAGAAGGCACAACGGGGCATCTTAATATCGGCTTTGGCATATCGTCATATCAAATAGCACCACAAGCGATTGCTCAGTTTAAGCAAATGAATCCGAATGTGCATGTCACCCTTAACGACACGCCCTCACAACATCAAACGGATGCGCTGCTGCATGGCGAATTGCAGTTAAGTTTTAATCGATTACCGGTTGCCCCTCCCCTTAAAGGAATACCGCTTCTCTCGGATCACTTGGTGATTGCGATTAATAAAAATCGATTAGTTGAAGAAGATAGATTGTGGGAGTTCTTATCCAATATCGATTACTTACGGCTCAACCCTACGAGAGGTCGTGGCTTAACCCAGCAAGTGGACACCGTTATCCACGAGCTTCAACAAACTCTAACCCCGACGCAAGAAGCCGATGATATTCTAACGCTTTTGGCTTTAGTTTCAGCAGATCTTGGTTTTACGATTGTACCATCCAGCGTTAAGAATATAGCAAATCAAAACATTCGCTTTATCTCACTAAACAGCCAAAGCTCTGAGTGGGACGTAGGCTTAATATGGAATGAAGACAAGCCGGGTTCTGTTCGAGAAAACTTTGTTCGTTTTGTTACGAACCGCTTAAGTAGGAATTAAACCTCTCCCCACCGGACACACACCAAATAGTATGACCAAACGACTGACTTTACCTCGACACCACTCCACTTCTATTCTTCAAAACTTCTCCTTTTCTACGCCATTGCTATCTTAGTAAAAAACTCATTGGAAACGTTCATGGCTACAGCAAGAAAACAGCTTATCTCCGTCGATGCAACGCCCTACTATCACTGTGTTTCGAGATGTGTAAGGCAAAGCTTTTTATGTGGCAGTGACGCCTCGACTAACAAGAGCTACGAACACCGAAGAGAATGGATTGAGCACAAAATTCAGTCCCTCACTCGCACTTATTGCATTGATGTCTGCGCCTATGCGGTGATGTCGAATCATTACCATTTGGTGTTGCACATCAATCGCGACAAGGCTCTTAGATTAAGACTGGATGAAGTGATTGAGCGTTGGAGTCGGTCTCACAAGTTGCCTGTCTTGGTTCAACGTTGGCTAAGAAAAGAATTAAAGACCCAAGCAGAGCAAGATAAGTGCATAGAAATCATCAATATCTGGCGAGAGAGGTTATGGTCATTAAGTTGGTTCATGAAAGAGCTAAACTACGACATTGCGTGTAAAGCTAATCAGGAGGATGAATGTACTGGCCACTTTTGGGAAAGTCGCTTCAAAAGCCAAGCGCTACTTGATGAAAAGGCCTTAGCCGCTGCCATGGCCTATGTGGACTTAAACCCGGTTCGTGCAGGGATAGCTAAGTCCCCTGAACACTCCGAATTTACGTCAATAAAAGCAAGGCTAAAGGCGCTTAATGACAACCTTGTAACCGCGCCTTGTTTGCACCCATTTATTGGCAATGCAACAAACAAGTTGATGGATGGAATACCTTTTAGATTAATAGATTACATCGAATTAGTAGATTGGACAGCAAGGCAGTTTCGAGAGAATAAAGCAACAATGGCTAACAATATGCCACCCATTTTGGAGAGACTTAATTTCAATCAAAGTGATTGGCTTGAAGTCTGCACCACGCTTGAAAGAAAACGTTCCACTGCAATAGGCTCACCTAGTAGTCTTGCACAAGCCAAAACGGCACTAGGTAAAACAAAAATTCACTGTTATCAGCTTGAATAGAAAATAGGTTGGCATTTCATAATCACAAACACTACGCCAGCATTAAGTTGGCTAACTGCGTTGTCTTCAAGGTCTAAATGGCTTGAAATTTCACCTAAATTTAACCACTTCGTACGCTTTTACAGAGAAAACATCACTAAATATGACCAACCAACACTGACGTGTTATTCGCTCATTACTCTCTTTCTTAGGTGTGTGTCTATTTTGCCTCTGAATCGTGTTTAGTGTGTGTCCACTTTTACGGACTGATTTTCTATTCGATCATTAGCCTCTTTCTTAGGTGTGTGTCCATTTTATGGGGAGGATGTTTGTCTAAGTCTTGTGAAATCTCTCAAACAAAAAATCCAGAAAAAGACGAATTCGTTTTGGCTGATACTTCTTACTGATATAAATAACATTCAAGTCTGCGCTAGATGCTAACGTTGAAGTATTGAAGTTTTTCATGTATCCATCAAGCACTGTAACAAGCCTCAGTTCATTGATGTCGGCCTGTACGTCCAAAATTGACTTGAGTGCTATCCCGGCGCCTTCCAATGCCCAACATCGAATCACCTCTCCGTCATCTGAGAATCGCTTGGGCGCAACCGTAATGGATCTTTTTTTGTCTTGTTCTTGGAAGTGCCATGTCTTTAATTCTTCATTGCTGCGAAGCATCACTAAGCAATCATGATCGACTAAATCTTGGGGCTTTAGTGGCGTTCCACGCTTGGCAAGATATTCAGGTGATGCACACAAAACTCGTTGACTTGGTGCCAGTCGCCTTGAGATCAAACTGCTGTCTGCAAGTTCACCATAGCGGATGACAATGTCCATACCTGACTCTGCAATATTGGAAAGATCATCATTGAGATACAAATAGGGCACAATGTCTGGATACTGTTCAGAAAACTCATTCAATATCGGAAGGATATACTGTTTACCAATGTCCTTTGGGGCGACGATCTTTAACGAACCTTTCACCTCTTTCACACCATTGCGAATCAGGGTTTCTGCCTCACTGACGTTTTCTAAAATCTCAGTACACGCTTTGTAATACAGTTCACCAGAGTCGGTGAGTGACACATGCCTCGTACTCCGATTCAGCAGCTTTACTCCGTATCTCTCTTCTAGCGACTGAAGCCTGGCCGTCATTGTAGCCGGGGAAAGTCCGAGATCGCGCCCTGCAGCTGCCAGCCCTTGATGCTTCACAATGCTCACAAACATTGCCATGTCAGAAAATTTATCCATACCAAGCCTATTGTTCAGTTTATCTGAATAATGATTTCATATTTTAACCAATTATCAAAACTAAGCGAATAAATATAATGACTGACATTGCTAACAAACAATCATTGCGACGATAAGCAAACAAGCACCGACTATCTAAAAAGATGATGGATGAATCGGTCACAAAAAGCACGTATTCAACGACTAAAATAGGGTCAACATTATGAGCAAGTTATTCCAAAAAACGAATCTAAAGAGCTTGGATTTACCTAACCGAGTCGTCATGGCTCCAATGACACGCGCTCGAACTAGTCAGCCTGGTAACATCCCAAATGACATGATGGCGACTTACTACCAACAGCGTGCTACTGCTGGCCTCATCATCTCTGAAGCCACTCAGATTTCGGACGATTCACAAGGTTACTCGTTCACTCCAGGAGTTTATACCGATGAACAAGTCAAAGGCTGGCAGCCAGTTACTAAAGCAGTAAAAGAACGTGGCGCCGCAATGTTTTGCCAACTGTGGCATGTAGGCCGAGTTTCTCATCCTACTTTCCAAAAGGGAGCGCTGCCCATCGCACCTTCTGCACTTACGCCTGTCGAAACCAAGGTTTGGATTTCTGATGAAGAAGGCAATGGCAATATGGTTGATTGCGTTCAGCCTCGTGAGATGTCACAAGCAGATATCAATCGTGTGATCGAGGATTTTGCTTATTCTGCTAAACGCGCGGTAGATGCAGGCTTTGATGGCGTTGAGATCCACGGTGGAAACGGCTACCTTATCGATCAGTTCCTGCGTACAAACTCGAACAAGCGCACTGATAATTATGGTGGTACACGCCATAATCGCATTCGTTTTCTTCTTGAAGTGGTAGACGCGGTAATCGAAGCCATTGGTCCTGATAAAGTAGGCGTTCGCCTTGCACCCTTCATCACATTTAAAGATATGGATTGCCCCGATATTGTTCCTACAATCCTAGATGCTTCGAAAGAACTGCAAGGCAGGGATATTGCTTACATGCACTTATCTGAAGCCGATTGGGACGATGCGCCCGTGATCCCCGAAAGCTTCCGCGTTGAGTTGCGAGAGAAGTTCACCAATACCATCATCGTTGCAGGAAGCTACACACCAGAGCGGGCAGAAGAGGTCTTAAACAAAGGTTACGCGGACTTAGTCGCATTTGGTCGTCCATTCGTATCAAACCCAGATTTAGTTTCACGCCTAGAGAATAATTACGAACTCGCAGACCTAAACGGCGCGACCTTGTTTGGCGGGAATGAACATGGTTATACGGATTACCCCGTGTTTCACAAAGCCTAATTATAGGAATAAAAAAAGCGACGTTATATACGTCGCTTTAATGAGTTATCTGCTTTTAAGGCGAAATAGCGCTTAATTAGGCCAGTTTAAACGTCGCCACTTTTTCACTTAAGCCCGCCGCTTGCCTTTTCAATTCGTTCGACTCTGCCAAACTGTCCTGTGAGCCAACAACCAGTTGATCAGTCACATCCTTAATCGATGTTACATTTTGAGTAATTTCACCGGTCACATGGGTTTGCTCTTCAGCAGCCGTTGCTATTTGTGTTGCCATATCACTGATTAACGCGACCGCCGAGTTGATTTCTTCAAGTGCATCAGACGCTCTGTCTGCGTCTTCTACAGAATGCAGAGCTAGCTTAGAACTGCTTTCCATAAGTTCAACCGCTTGGCTCGTCGTGCGCTGCAAGATGTCAATCGTAGACTTGATCTCTTCGGTTGAAGAATGAGTGCGTTGTGACAGGACTCGAACTTCATCCGCAACTACCGCAAAACCACGGCCTTGCTCTCCCGCACGCGCTGCTTCAATCGCCGCATTAAGAGCCAATAAATTCGTTTGCTCTGCAATGCCTTGAATGGTTGCGAGTACGGTCGAGATCTCTTGCGCATGCTTGTTAAGATCGCTGATCACATTGCCTGCTTCATTAACTTCGTTCGCTAGGCTGTTAATCGATCCTTTCGTATCAACCACCAGCGTATGGCCGTTGTTCGTGCTGGTTGCCGAATCTTGAGCCGCTTTAGCGGTTTGTTCGGCGTGCGATGCAATCTCTTGTGTCGCACTGGCCATTTCTGTCACAGCCGTTGCAACCATGGAGATTTCTTGCTGCTGGTGATCAAGCTCATTCACAGAACGGTTCGCACGCTGAGCACTTTGCTCAGACTGGCTGTTCAACTGCTCAGATTGACCACGAATGTGCCCGATCAGTTGCTGTAAACTGCCAACGAAGGTGTTGAAATTATGGGCAAGCTCCCCGACTTCATCTTGGTTTTCAACATGAATACGTTGAGTCAAGTCGCCGCTACCATTGGCAATTTGTGCCAACGCTTGCGAAACATGGTTAAGCGGACGAAATAAAATATTACACAGCAAGTTGAATAACAAAGTACAGACAATAACCACAACAAGCGTCACGAGCACCTGACCAATCACGGCATCAAATAGTGGTGCTACCAACGAATCATGGTTCACTACGCTGACGGTAATTAGGCTAGTTCCATCAATGGCACGAGCATACAGGACGTACTTACTGCCATTCAGCTCAATGGGCATGTCTTTCCCACTGGCCATCGCGATTTGCACGTCTGAGAAATTCAAACCAAGCAAGCTTATGTTTTTATTCAATAGCTTGGTGTCAGCGTGCGTATAAACCGTGCCTTTATTGGTCGCGATGAACATGTAACCTTCACCCGGAAGGATCACTTTTTCAAGGCTGTTTAGAATGTCGGTAATTTCTACGTCCGCACCGAGTACAACTTGCTCACCATGCAGTTGCATCGCTTTACCTAACGACACCACATTTGCACCCGTCGCAGCAGCAACTGTTGGATTATCCATAAAGACGTTACTTGGGTTCGCGACCGCATTGGTATACCAACCCCATTGGCGTGGATCATCGTTACCAGCAGGCAGTACGACACCATTGGCATTTTTTTGCGAACCATCAGGAAAAGCTAAGAACACATTATCAAAAGCCGCAGAATCACGAACCTGTTTAAGGTGTGTCACTAAACCCTCTTTCTTGGACTCTGTAGACAAAGATTTGAGCGCTCGTTCCTTGGATAAAATCCAATCAGACACATATTGATTGTAAGACGCTGACGTACTTTCTAATCGCTGTTCTACTTCAATATCTAATCGTTGCAATGATGCACGAAAAGAAAGTGCTTCGACCAATATCCCCCCCAGGATAATGGCCATACTAGCTGAGATCGCTAGCTTATTTTTAAGCGAGAGTTTCTTTAGCATAGGAAACCTATATATTTAAATTGTAAAAAACCAGTGGCATACTGAGCAGTTTGCCATTCGGTAACAAGCACCATATATTTTACGCCTGAAAATAAATCAAAGAACTAGCTAACTGATTGTGGTATCGATAAATGTGACAACGGACACACGTGACAACGCATTCGCCAAACTAATAGCAATTTCACTCTTTCTAATCTCAAATAGGTGCACGAATTTTGTTATTTATTGCCATATTTGAGATGAGCACAGCCATAAAAAAGCAGCGTACCAATGCACGCTGCTTTTTATTTTAGTCAATTATCGCTTTCGCCATTTATAGCGTTAGCGTGAGATCTAGATACAAACCCTAAGCAATCGCTTGTTCTAGAATTTCACGGCTTGCTTTCAAATCGATACTTTGATTTTCACCCAGTACTACCATGCCGTGTTTTTCCAACTGAGCAACAACACTGTCGACCGCTGCAGTTTTATCCGTGCCGTAATCCGTTAGCTTAACGGGAACATCTAAAGACACATAGAAAGCTTCAATCGCATCAATTGTGCGCTCAGCCAAATCGGCTCCGGCTTCTAAGCCGAATACGTTTTTGCCCATTTGCTCTAACTTAGGACGTTTATGGATGATTTGGTTACGAAGGAGCGAAGGTTGAACAATCGCCAAAGAACGAGCGTGGTCCACACCCCACATTGCCGTTAGCTCATGGCCAATCATATGTGTTGCCCAGTCTTGTGGAACACCCGTACCAATTAACCCGTTAAGCGCTTGGTTTGCCGTCCACATTAGGTTCGCACGCCATTTGTCGCTATCGCGCTCTGCGTATTGTTCGCCAAGTGTTTTTAGATTACGTAGTAACACTTCTGCGTAACCTTCTTGTACCATCGCATCAGTAGGCAATGTGATGTATTGCTCACACACATGTACCCACGCATCAACCAGACCATTCACCAACTGACGTTCTGGCAGCGATTTCATCACATCTGGGTCTAGTACAGCGAATTTCGGCTGCACTGCAGGTGCCATGAAAGCAAGCTTATCTTGAGTTTCAGCGCGAGTGATCACTGCACCCATATTTGATTCAGAACCCGTAGCTGGCAGCGTCAGAATTGCACCAATCGGCGTAGCTTCTGTTACTTTATGTTTTCCAACCATGATGTCCCAGCCGTCACCATCGTATTTTGCGGCGGCAGCAACATATTTCGAACCATCGACAACAGACCCACCACCCACAGCTAAAATGTAGTCAATGCTTTCTTGCTTCACGACAGCGACCGCTTTGTCTAACGTTTCTTTCGTTGGGTTAGGCTCAACACCTGAGAATTCAGTCCAGTCAAACCCATCGAGTGCCGCCACCACTTGATCATAAACACCATTTTTCTTGATGGAACCACCACCATAGATCACCAACACTTTTTGATCTTTGGCAATCGCATTGGCCACTGTTTTGATCTGGCCTTGGCCAAAATGAATTTGAGTCGGATTTACGTAAGAAAACTGCATGGTTAAACCTCTTGCTTAGAATTATTAAATAACATTGCTTTTGGGTATAACATGCATATTAGTCTTTAACCACCAGATAAAAAAGCCTCATTAATCGAATAAACTTGCCTATTCCTACACAGACAGTACTCTTGTAAAATTACAATAGAGGACAATATCCATGATATCTCTTGGCCAACTGATGCAACAATACGTCGACACTCGTAAACTCAATACTCTCGAAGGAATCCACCAAACAGAAATCCCCGGCGTGCTGTTCTATCGTAGTAGCAAAGGCAATAGCAGGCAGCCATTTGTTTACCAATCAGGTATTGTTATCTTAGGCCAAGGCCATAAAAACATTCATATTGGATCTACCCCGGTTGCCTATGGGCCTGAAGATTACTTGGTCGTGGGGGTACCTATGCCCCTTGAATGTGAAGCCTTGCCAGAAGAGGGGAAACCCATGTTAGGGCTTACGGTCAACATCGATTCCGCTATGCTGCACAAGCTCGTCACTCGCCTAGAGCAACTGCAATATAGCCACGAAAATCGCCACACAAACAATCATCACGCAGATACTCCTCACGCAAAAAGCACCCCATCGAATGCTTGTGGGCTAAAGTCGGTCAAAATGAATCCATGTATGCTGGATACCTGCAAACGAATAATGGTGGCTTTGTGTGATGATATAGAAGCGCAAGTCATCGGCCTTTCGCTATTAGAAGAGTTGGTATATCGAGCCTTAACGAGTGAAGAAGGCCATGTATTGTTCGACCTAGCTCACCATGAGGGCCCTTATGCTCGTGTGGCAAAAGCCCTCAATAAAGTACACCAAACCTACCACGAGCCCCTAACGGTACAATCACTCGCAGAAGAGGCAAACATGAGCGTGTCTGCTTTCCACCAAGCGTTTCGCAATGTCACGCTGGAATCACCATTACAGTACATAAAAAAAGTGCGGTTAAACAAAGCTAAAGAACTGATTCAAAGTGAAGGAAAACGCATCAGTGATGCGGCCCGTTTGGTGGGATACAGCTCGTCATCGCAGTTCAGTCGAGAATACAAGCGCCACTTTAACGAAACACCGAAAAGCGCTCGTCATTAAGAATGGCAGACAATTTAATAACGAAACAAAAAAGAGTCACAAAGTGATCGAAAGCCACCGCGTTTGCGTATTGGTCTTGTGAAAATGCTTCTAGCAAAAAAAGCAACGAGCAACGAAGGAGACGCTGTGACTGATTATAAAAATGGTATCCAGGTTAAAAGAATAGACCTACCAACATCGGCAGTACTGCCCGTATTTCCATTGCCAATCTTCATCTTATCTGGAGGGATGCAAAGATTACGCATATTTGAACCAAGGTATGTCTCAATGATCGCCAATACTAACCAAACGAATGGGTTCGTCATTGCGCACTATGATCAGGACAAAGACTATCTGTCGTCGGATTGGGGAGCACATGTACAAATTGTCGATTTCGATCAGGGCTCAGATGGCGTGCTTACCGTTGATGTATTAGCCACACGAATGGTCTCTCTCTCCCATTTTTCCTTACAAGCAGACAACTTGCTTGTCGCTCAAACTCAAACCTTGCCTCACTGGTCAATGGCGCAACATGGCGTTCAAGTACATGAAACGAGATTCGCCTCTGTTTTAAAAGACATATTCTCCGCAAATTATGAACTCAGTACCCTATACCCAACTCAGCATTTCGACTATGCTGAATGGGTAGGCGCGCGACTATTGGAAATATTGCCTTTGCCAATTGATGACAAGCACCAATTCATCCACCAGCTCGACTACGCACAGCTCGTTGCACTACTTAACTCCCTCATAGACAAACACAATTAGGCCAAATAAGTACCATTGCTTACTCTGAAAAAATAAAATGAAATTTGAGTGATCTTTTTGTGGAAGCCATTCGTATTGGTTAATACGTTTTCAAATGAGAGTAGTTGAGATGCAAAACATCGAACCGATTGCGGGAGGGAAGCCCATTAATCAATCAACGACTGATCACGCGACACAACAGTCATCGCATCCAGAATTATCTCACTGGTTAACGCTTGTCGCTCAAAACCAAGACAAAATCGCATTTACCCGCTTGTTCGAGTTCTTTGCACCCAAAATAAAGCGGTTTGGAATAAAACAATTCAGCAATGAAGCTCAAGCCAACGAATTAGTTCAAGACACCATGACTAACGTTTGGAAAAAAGCACGCCTATACGATGTGAGCAAAGGAGCCGCTACCACATGGATTTACACCGTGATGCGAAACGCCTCTTTTGACCAACTGCGAAAAGTGAAAAGCCAAGCTGAACAAAATCTTGGTGACGACATCTGGCCATTGGAAGAAGCGCAGCATCAACAAGCGAGTTTACAAGAACACCAAGGCGATACGCCATTTCGCGACCACCTACTGACCAAACAGATAGAACGCCACGTAGACCGCTTACCTTTGGCTCAAAAAGTGGTAGTACAAGGTGTGTACTTTCAAGAATTGTCACAAGAACAATTATCCGAACAACTCGGTGTACCGATAGGCACCATCAAATCGCGATTACGACTGGCTTTAGCAAAAATCAGGCAGCAAATGGGAGAGCACGATCATGATTAACCATCACCCAAGCCACACAGTATTACAGCAATTTGTTGAGGGAACACTGCCCGCTTCTGTCGCGGTCATTGTCGCGAGCCATGTAGAAATGTGCCCACACTGCCAACAACTCGTTCACCAACTGACCGAACTTGTGGCGGCCGACGTGTTTGATATGGAAGCCGACAGCACGGGTTGTTACACAACTCATGAATGTGCAGACGAGACAGAAAACCTACGTCAAAGCGAATTTGAAGAGTTGATGACGGAATTAGCCACCAGCTCTAACCCTGATGATCACAGCGACGTTAGCAGCATTTTCAACGATGTTAACGACACAGGAATAAGTACTGACTCAGACATGCTCGCCCAGATAACCAGCTTGCCGGTAGAGGAACCAACCACACGGCCTAAAACCGTCACTGAAATTGAAGTGGCAGGAAAGCGAATTTCCCTACCCAATGCGATTAAGTCTCTCGCGTTGAAAGAATGGCAAGGGCTAGGGAAAATTTCTAGAGCACGTATCAACTTAGACGATGAAACACGCCGCACCAGTTTACTCCATATCGATAAAGGCGGCAGCGTGCCACACCATACCCACAAAGGGTTCGAAATAACGCTATTACTGCAAGGCAGCTTTGAAGATGAAATGGGCACCTACCATGCGGGAGATTTTATCTGGTTAAGTGGTGAACACACTCACAACCCAGTCACGCAAGAAGGATGTGTTTGTTTAACCGTAAGCAGTGACGCATTGCATTTCACTCAAGGCGTTAGCCAACTGTTTAACCCTCTGGGCAAATTGATTTACTAATACTGAAAGCAACGTTCTATCAAAAATCGTCAATAAGAGTCGTGAGAATTAAAACAAATAATAACGAGGACACCACCATGGATAAGAAGCTAAAAATAGGCATCAGTGCTTGCGTTGTGGGGCAACAAGTTCGCTATGACAAAAGCCACAAACGATCATTCTTTTGTGTTGAAGAGCTTGGTGAATTCGTCGAATACAAACCCGTTTGCCCAGAGGTTGCGGTAGGGCTCCCTATCCCTCGCCCAACCATCAGGCAAATCTCACATGGCGACCTTATCTCGGTTTCGCGCCCAGATGGTTCAGGAGATGTCACCGAAGCGTTAACTAAACTCGGGCAAGATCATGCCAAAGGTTCAGATGATCTAGCAGGTTTTATCTTTTGCGCGAAAAGCCCAAGCTGCGGTATGGAACGAGTGAAAGTGTATCAAGAAGACGGAAAAGGCTCGGAAATGAACGGTGTCGGCATGTTTTCAAAGCAAATAATGCAACACAACCCGCTATTGCCTTGCGAAGAAAATGGGCGCTTAAACGATCCCATCATCCGCGAGAACTTCATCACTCGTATTTTTACGTATCAAAAATGGCTCGACCTAAAAGCAGAAGGATTCACGATTCACAAGTTGATCACTTTTCATAGCGCACATAAGTACTTAGTGATGAGCCACCATATTGAAAGCTACAAACAGCTGGGCAGGCTACTCGCGTCACCTGAGGAAGAAATTAATGTGGTCGCAGACAAGTACATAGCATTGTTAATGGAAGCGCTAACGATCAAAGCGACACGTCGTAGCCATACCAACACTTTGCAACACTTACAAGGTTACTTCAAAAAGCAGCTCACCAAAGAGAAACGAAAAGAACTAAGCGATGAAATCGATGCTTATCGACAAGGCATTACCCCTCTTTTGGTTCCACTGACCCTAATTAATCACTACTTACTTGAATACCCAAATGAATACCTGTTAGAACAAACTTATCTTAACCCGCACCCGAAAACTCTGCGTTTGAGGTACGGATATTGAGCCCATTACTCTGGTTACGACGCGATCTGAGAATACATGATAATCCAGCCTTATGTAGTGCCTTAAATCAAGGGGCAACTGAGGCCGTTTTTATTTCAACTCCGCATCAATGGCGCGACCACAACATGGCGCCAGTCCAAGCTGACTTCATCAAACGGCACCTGGTATTGGTTGCAAACCAACTCATTGAGTTCGGTATAACGCTTGTACATTTACAAGCAAAAACATACCAAGATCAGGTCGCCGTTCTGGAACAGTATTGCCAAGACAAAGACTACCAAACCGTAATGGCCAACCGTGAGCCTGAAATCAATGAACTCAAGCGTGACGAGCACTTTGCCAATACTGGCATTGCACTCGAAGTCTTTGAATGCGATACCATCTTACCCGTAGGTACGGTACGCAATAAGCAAGATGACATGTTCAAGGTATTTACGCCGTTCAAACGTGTTTGGCTTCAAAAAATAGAACAGTACGGCGTCACCTGCTTCTCTACACCAAGTATTGCCCATACCACTAACGATCCCAAAACAAGCAATGCCGAGCGATTCGAATTTGACTATCCATGCAAAGACTCATCACGCTGGCCTCTAAGCGACGTCGTTATGAGCTCGGTTGTTCCTCACTTCTTAGATGAAAAAGTCGCTGATTACGCAACAAAGCGAGATTTTCCTAATATAAAAGCCACCTCTGGGTTGTCACCTTACTTGGCCATAGGTGCAATTAGCCCGCGCTGGCTAGCAACTCAATTGATTCAACAGCACCCAGAACTCATCTACGATACCAATGTGCCCAGTTTTGCCTGGTTAAACGAACTGATTTGGCGAGATTTTTACAAACACCTTTTATTCCGCTATCCAAATCTAGCTAAAGGCGAAAGCTTCCAAGAAAAGTACCGACACATGCACTGGCGGGGTAATCCAGACCATTTTCAAGCGTGGTGCGATGGCCGAACGGGTTACCCACTGGTAGACGCCGCAATGAGGCAGCTCATTCAAACTGGGTGGATGCATAATCGCTTAAGAATGGTGGTGGCGAGCTTTTTAACCAAACATTTACTGATCGACTGGAGGCAAGGTGAGCAATTTTTCATGTCTCAACTTATAGATGGTGACCTAAGTGCGAATAATGGCGGCTGGCAGTGGGCTTCCAGCACAGGATGCGATGCTCAACCTTATTTCCGAATATTTAATCCCATAACTCAAAGCAAAAAATTTGATCCAAATGGAGATTTCATTCGTAGATATGTACCAGAGCTAAGGGATATACCAGATAAGCAAATCCACTTTCCACATGATTATCTGGCGAAATTCCCTCTCACTAGCCAGTACTGGCCTCCGATAGTAGAGCATAAAGAAGCTCGACTTAAGGCCCTGGGATTTTTCAAACAAAGTCTTGAATAAACCCCGTTGATTACATAAACAATAGAGGTAAAGATCTATGCAGCGCTCATTGTGGTTACAGAATTTTATAGACGTTTACAGTGCGCTCGGGACCGATAATCTCACCACCCTCGAAACCGTTTATCACCCAAACGTCACCTTTATTGACCCACTACACCAAGTCGAAGGCTTTGCATCCCTATTACAGAGCTTTCAAAGCAGCTATCAAAATATTCACGAATGCGATTTTGTTATCGACAACGTCTTCGAAACAGAACAACAAGCCGCCGTTTATTGGACCATGACCTTCACGCACAAAACCTTAAACAGCTTGAACCCCGTCACGGTTATTGGTCATTCTTACCTTAGAGCATTCCAAGACAAAGTCATTTTCCATCAAGACTATTTGGACGTAGGTGCGATGATCTATGAGCACGTTCCAGTCATCGGTTTGCTGATCAAATCCATTAAAAACAGAGCGAGTAACGCATGAAAATTTTAATTACTGGTGCGACCTCGGGAATAGGCCAATCCCTCACGGAACAGTACGCCGAACTCGGAAATGACGTAATCGCTTGTGGACGAAACCCATCTAAATTGGGGCTGCTACAACAAGCCAACGGTCTGATTTCGACCTTGTGTTTTGACCTCTTGGATTACCAGAACTACCCCAAAATGGCGCCAGATTTTGAACCACTCGATTTGGTCATTTTTAACGCTGGGGATTGTGAATACATCGATGATGCCCTTAATTTCGATGCCAAGATGTTCGAACGAGTCATCAATATCAACCTGATTTCAATTGGCTATGGATTAGAGACGTGGCTTAAGCATATAAAACCGGGAGGCAGAGTCGTATTAGTCAGCTCCAGCGCCGGTCTATTACCGTTACCAAGAGCAGAAGCCTATGGAACCTCAAAGGCTGGCCTCACCTATCTAGCAAAAACGTTATCGATTAATTTGGCTCAACACGACATTCACGTCTCGGTGGTTCATCCCGGTTTCGTTGAAACGCCACTCACAGACAAAAATACATTCGACATGCCGATGATCATGACTCAGCAAGCCGCAGCGGAAAAAATCATTCAAGGGCTAGCAAAAGGTAAAGCGGACATTAGCTTTCCTACTCTCTTCATTTTTGCGATGAAATGCCTACGATTTTTGCCTTCATCACTCTGGAATAAAATCGCGACAAGGATGGTATCACAATGAAAAACATCGCTATTATCGGCTCAGGCATCTCAGGGCTAACGTGCGCCTATCTACTTGATGCGCATAACAAAGTGACGGTATTTGAAAAAAACCAGTACGTCGGGGGCCACACAGCAACCGTCGATATTGAACACCAAGGAACACAATACGCGATTGATACCGGCTTTATTGTGTTCAATGACCGCACTTACCCAAATTTCAACTTATTGTTAGCACAATTAGGCATCACACGGCAAAAAACAGAAATGAGTTTCAGCGTCCATAATAAGCAAACCAAATTTGAATATAACGGGCACGGTATCAATTCGCTGTTCGCTCAACGAAGCAACCTATTCAAGCCCAAGTTTTGGCGCTTAATCAGTGAAATCATCAAGTTCAATAAGCTTTGCAAGCAAGCATTTCGCAGTAATAACATTGAAGCCAAATCCACTCTGGGTGAATTTCTCGCACAGCACAACTTTTCGGCCTTTTTTAGTGAGCATTACATACTACCAATGGGCGCCGCTATTTGGTCTACAAGCCTCGAAGAAATGGGAAAGTTTGAACTGAAGTTTTTCATTCAGTTCTTTTACCATCACGGGTTACTAAACATCACCGACAGACCTCAGTGGTACGTAGTGCCGGGAGGTTCACGTGTTTACGTCAATGCCATCCAATCTAAGCTCAGTAAACCCATTATTACTGGTGCGAACATCAAGCACGTCAAGCGTTTGGATATGGGGGTAGAAGTCATCATGGAAAATGGTGACGCTCAACTGTTTGATGATGTGATATTTGCGTGTCACTCCGATCAAGCCCTGCGTTTGTTAGCCGACCCAACGGAGCTGGAAGTCGACGTACTTTCTGGTATTCCTTACAGCCGCAATGAAGTCGTTTTACACACAGATACCCGTTTGTTACCAGACAGAAAGTTAGCATGGGCAAGTTGGAACTACATGTTAGACGGCAATTTATCTCGGCCTTCTTGCGTCACCTACAACATGAACATCTTACAAGGCATACGCAGCCAAGACACATTTTGCGTCACGCTCAATCAAAGCGAAGCCATCGACAAGAATAAGATCATTCGCAGCTTTGTTTACCATCACCCGGTGTTGGATCAATCAAGCGTCATCGCTCAGAAAAAACGCGATCTCATCTGCGGAAAAAACGGCTGTCACTTTGTTGGTGCCTATTGGTATAGCGGGTTCCATGAAGACGGCGTGCGCAGTGCTTTAGATGTGACTAAGCGTTTTGGTCAGTCCCTATAGAAATCTTTCTTTGAGGCCCAATTATGAGCAGTAATAACAGTGGTATTTATTGGGGAAATGTTCGTCATCGCCGTTTTGGAAAAGTGGCTCACGCGTTCAACTATTCACTGTATATGTTGGGTATCGATATCGATGAACTACCCGAATTAGCACAGCGAAGCCGCATCTTTGGCGAACATTGGTTTAACCCGATTCGATTTAATGAAAAAGATTACATTAAAAGTGAACCTGGCTATTTAAAGCAACGTATATATCAGAAAGTAAAGGACTTGGGTGGCAACTGGAACATAGACAACCGAGTGGTATTACTGGCTCAGGCTCGATGTATGGGGCTCTATTTCAGCCCAATCAACTGTTATTTTTGCTACTCAGAGTCAGGTGAATGCCAATATATGTTGGCCGAGGTGAGCAACACACCATGGAAGCAAAGGCACTACTACTTAATCGATATGAACGGAAGTATGCAGGTGAGAAAAGCGTTCCATGTTTCACCTTTTATGGAAATGGACATGACTTATCACTGGACGATTTCAGCACCGAACAAAAACACATTAGTACACATTGAAAACCACAAGCAAGACAAAGTGTTCGACGCCACACTGGCATTACAAAAACACGAGTTCAGCAATAAAGAATTAACTCGTACTTTGTGCTTAATCCCTGCAATGACACTCAAAGTGGTTTCAGGGATCTACTGGCAAGCACTCAAACTGTTACTTAAACGCGTACCGTTTGTTGCCCACCCAGAGGCAGAGTCTAACTCTTAGCACCAAGTCAGCACTAAAAATAACGATAACAATACGCTCAAGCGAGGTTTACATGGAAAATATAGCAAAACAGAATCAAACATTAACCCAACCGTCAATCACACAAGCTGGCGACTCAATGGGAAAATATCGTCATTTGATTTTTGCTCTACTCAGTAAACTTGAGCATGCCAATATCGAAGTAACCGAAGGCGAACAGCATAACGTTTTCGGAGACCGACACGCCGCGTTGTCTGCCGAAATCAACATCCATGACGCCAGCTTCTATCAAGATGTCATTAACAACGGCAGCATAGGAGCCGCCGAGGCCTTTATCGATGGCAAGTGGACAAGCCCAGACCTAACTCGCGTGATCCAAGCGATGGCGAAGAATCAATCAAAGCTCGATCAAATAGAAAATAAAGTTCAGTGGTTGTCCAAATTCAAGAAATTGCTACTGAGAAGAAAAAATGCCAACACCGAGCATGGCTCTAAGCGAAACATCTTAGCCCACTATGATTTAGGCAATGAGCTGTACACCCGTTTTCTTGACCCCGCAATGCAATACTCTTGTGCCATATATGACCCACAAGCCACGTCGCTAGAGCACGCACAACAGCTTAAAATGAAAACCATTTGCGAGCGCTTAGAGTTGAAACAAGAAGACAGCGTGATTGAAATTGGCACCGGCTGGGGCGGCCTCGCCATTTACATCGCTCAACATTATGGCTGCCATGTCACCACGACCACCATTTCTGATGCTCAGCACCAATACGCCAAAGAGAGAATTGAACAACTGGGTCTTAAAGACAAAATAACCTTGCTGAAAAAAGACTACCGCGCCCTTGACGGACATTATGACAAACTGGTTTCGATAGAGATGATCGAAGCCGTCGGACACGAATACCTGTCGACCTTCTTTGATAAATGCTCCAGCCTTCTAAAGCCCGACGGCAAAATGTTAGTTCAGTCGATCACCATTGCGGATGGCCGATATGAGAGCTACAGAAAAAGCGTCGACTTTATCCAAAAATACATCTTCCCGGGTGGTTGCCTACCCTCCGTTGCCGTCATGACAGAGCAAATGGCCAAGCACACCGATTTGGTCGTACACGAAATGCATGATATTGGCTTGCACTATGCCCGGACTCTTTACGACTGGCGCATCAAGTTTGAGCAAAGCTGGGATCAATTAGTGGACTTAGGTTACGACGACCAATTCAAACGACTATGGATTTTCTACCTTTGCTATTGCGAGGGTGCGTTCTTAGAGCGAGTGATCAGCACACATCACGTGGTTGCGAGAAAACCCCAATTCAGAGGACAACAAGATGAAACGGTTTTGGATTATTAATCTGGTTCTTTTTCAAGCCAGTTGGGCATGCGCAGCGCTATTTAACTCGCACGCCTACTGGGTAATGCCGATACTTTTTGTGGTGCATGTGGCTTTGTCGCCCACTCGCAGACAAGACTTGAAATTATTGGCGCTGGTGCCCATCGGGTTAATGGCAGATAAGGTTCAACTCGATTTAGGTATATTTAGCGCTGGTGAAGGATTCTTCCCATTCTGGTTATTGATGATGTGGGTCATGTTTGTCATGAGCCTAAACCACAGTTTAAGTTGGCTTGATAACCGCTCAGCGATGACGTTAATGCTCATTGGCGCGGTAGGAGGCACAAGCAGTTATTGGGGAGGCATTAAAGCGGGTGTCATTCAACCGCTGCTATCGAGTGGCGATGTTGCAATTTTTCTGATTCTCGTTTGGTCTTTATTACTGCCAACCATGGTTTATTTAAAACGCTACCTCACTCATACCACAGCAACAGGAATCAGGGGCCAAGCATGAAAACGTTCATATCTATTCTCACTATTGCTGCCATAACATTAAGCTTTAGCGTATCGGCTTCACCCATTAGCCACCTAAAAAGAGTGGGCCAAGGTGAAATGGATTACCTATTTTGGACCTTATACCAAGCTCAATTTTTCCAAGAAATGCCTAATGAAAATCCAGCGAGTGCAAACGATGACCAACCCCAAGACAAAGCACTCAAGATCGAATATTACCAATCCATAGATAATCAAGATCTTATCGATGCCACCATTGAGCAATGGCAGCATCTGGGCTATTCAGATGAACAAATTAAACGTTGGTCTGCCCCGCTGTCTGATATTTGGCCCGATGTAGAACCGGGCAATACCCTCACATTTGTGGCCGGAAAAAACGGTGTGAGCACCTTTTATTTGGAAGACAAAGTCATCGGCACCTTGTCAGACCCATTATTTGGTGGTGCATTTTTGTCTATTTGGCTTTCTGAACGAACCAGCCACCCGGATCTTCGTTCTCAACTTCTAGGATTAGACCAATGAAAAAACTCGCATTATTGTCTTTCATCCTACTGCTTACAGCATGTGGCAGTGCTAATTTGGATGAACACCAAGGCACAACACCCGAGCTTAAACTTGAGCAGTTCTTTGACGGTGAATTAAAAGCATACGGAATGGTGTTAGATCGCTCAGGTAACTTATTGCGCCGTTTCGACGTTAAGCTTCTTGCCTCTTGGAAGGGCAATAAAGGCGAAATAAAAGAATGGTTTGAGTTCGATGACGGCGAAAAATCAACCCGAGTTTGGCAACTAGAAAAAACGTCGGATAACCAGTATCAAGGTACCGCAGGCGACGTGGTCGGGGTTGCGACAGGAGAGACTCAAGGTTCAGCGCTTTATTGGAAGTATGATCTAGAAATACCCGTCGACGGCACAATTTACCAAGTCACTCTAGATGACTGGATGTTCCTAATTGACGAGAAACGCCTATTTAACAAAACAGACATGACTAAATGGGGCTTTAACGTTGGTGAAGTGATCTTGTATATCGAGAAAATATAAGCCCATATTTAGCCCAGACATAAAGTAATCACTACGACAAGAAACATTCACTTAAGCCTCTCGCCCTATGATACCCGTTACTGAGTATTACAGGGCTTCAACCCCCAAAATCGTAATAGACAAACCTCATCTATTAGATTGTCTTTTATTATTCACGTACAAGGTCATTCTATACTCGAAATTTCATCACCACATTTTTCAGCCTCTCATTGGAATCCAGTAAATTGCTAATATTGGATTGCGTATCTTGAGCACTGACAATAAGTTCGCCAGCGATAAGGTTAATGGTACTGATATTAGCGTTAATCTCTTCTGCTACTAGGCTTTGCTGCTCGGAAGCAACCGCTACCTGAGACGTTAAGCTGGCAACGTTATTTACCGAACTTTCCACCGACTCTAACCGTTGGGATATTTTTGCTGTTCGCTCTGCAGTAGAAATGCTAGCTTCGCTGGTTTTACCCATGCTATTCGCCACCCCAAGCGACAGCGACGTTAACTCTGACAGCATCGCATCTATTTCATTGGTACTTGTTTGAGTACGAGCCGCCAACGCCCTGACTTCATCCGCGACAACCGCAAAACCTCTTCCTTGCTCCCCAGCCCTTGCCGCCTCAATCGCGGCATTAAGTGCCAATAAATTGGTTTGCTCTGCAACGCCACCGATCACGGTTAATACCTCGTTGATTCGAGATGCTCCATCACTCATTTGAGTCACGCGCTCAGCCATTACCTCAAATTGATCAACGAAAGCTTCAACACAAATCACTGCTTCACCAACCACCTGTTGCGATTGCGTCATTTCACCGATAACGGTCTGAGTAAACTCCGATGCGGAAACCGTGCTTTGCGCGACCGCTTCAGAAGAAGCCGTCATTTCTGTCATGGCTGTCACCACTTGATCCGTTTCTAACGCATGGCTATTGAGCTTATTAAGGTTTGAATCCGCTTGATCGTGTACAAGATTAAGAGAATGTGTAATTTGATCTGATGACTCCGAGACCTCTTTCATCATCAATTGCAGATTAAAAATAAACTCGTTGATGGCTTTAGCTATTTGCCCTAAATCATCGTTGTTTTTTACGGGTAGTCTCTGGGTGAGGTCGCACTCTCCGGACGAAAGGCTAATCACGACTTTCTTAAGTGCGACAATGGGACGGAACAAATACCCTAGGGTTGCAATTAAAATCATGGCTGCAATAACGACAGAAACACCTCCCCCCATCAATAACTGCTGCCAAGCCTCCTTAAGCGCTTCATCAATGATCTGCTCGTCGGTTTCCAGTGTCAGGTGCCATTTTTGTTCACCAAGCACCTTAAAACTCTGAGAAAAGAAAAGGCCAACTTTATTATCTTTGCTGTATTTAAAAACCCCAGATAGTGTGGCGAGAAAGCGGTCGTTGATCGTATCGGCAACAAATCTTTGTTGTAAGGATTGCCCCAGAAGCTCAGATGGTGACGTTGAAAACAAGATCTGTTGCTGTTGATTATATATGGTTTCTTCGGCCGTTTCGATATTGGCTTTTTTGAGAAATGCACTAAAACGCTCTAAATGTATATTTAGTGTCAACACGCCATATTTTACCGGAGCAGCAATACTGACCGTCGGTTTTCCCGTTTTAGGATCTTGATAAAAATCGGTCACGCTAGTTTGTTTGGTTTTCATCACAAGAGTAAACCATTGTGTCTTACGTGGATCACTCTCGGTCACGTCTAACATGCCATTTTTTGCAGAAAACCCGGTGCCATCGACAAACGCAATCACAACATCATCAACGCTGTCTGTTTCTGCAATTAGACCTAACGCCGTCACCATATCTTTGGGGCTACGCCTTGTTTGAAAGTACTCAGCCGAGCGTTCCAAATTCCGAACATTAGACGCGAGCCACTGTTCAATTTTGTAAGACTCTAAGCTCAAGCCCAGCTCTATTTTTTCAATCAGGTTTTTCTCTAAATCCTGTTGGTATTTATTAAACAAAATCATATTGCTGACTGCGATCGCCGCGACCATAAGCAAGATGGAACCTATGATTATTTTTTGCTTAAAACCTATATTATTCATCCATGTAGAAAACACTTGCTCCCCCCTTTATCTCAAGCCTAGGCCAATGAAACGTTACGCCGGAGTCGTACGCCAAAGCCTCATGTAAATAAGGCTCTGGCGTCTATTCCGATCAATTAACGTTATTAATATCCATCACCATCACTCGAATTTCGGAGCTCGATTTAGCTTCATAAATAACCCCTAAATCTTCGTTGCCAGCCGAACCTTTATTAGGAAGGATAACAATGTCTGAATAAGCGCTGTATCCATCACGAAATTGGGTTCTCTGGGTGAAATTGTACACACCACTGCCATTATCCGTCGCACTCCAAATAGCCAAATCATTGCGATCTGAACTGACTGCGCCGTTGCCTTGTGGGCCAGACATCAGTACGCGGTCGTTGCCGTACCTCACTAGACCAATATCAACTTGATCAAGTTTAAAAAATAAAGCGCCATTCACTGAGTTTCTGGTTTCTTCAATCACTTTCCAGCTAATACCGTTATCTTCGCTGATATAGTGATAGCGATTAAAGTTACCCGTTCCCGTGACTCCATCGTTACGTGCTGAAAGTAAAATGCGTCCATCGTTAAGCTGAACCATATCGGCTTCACTTGGCTCTTGGGCGTAGGTCGGTGTTTGTTGGCCGGCCTGCCACGAAACCCCATGATCATCGCTGTAAATAGAAACCACCGACAGTTGTTCAAACGCATCTAGAACGATTGCAGGGAAAATCAAACGACCCGAATTCAGTTGAATCCCTTGGCCCGGGCCTGCATTAATACTCTTCCAGCCCGGGTCGCCATGCCCACCATTTGCCCCAGTCTTAGCCCAGCCTTGTTCTGAAGGTTGGTTAATCACGCTGTCGTTGACTCGACGCATTAAAGTAGCATCGAACTGAGCCACCGCCGTGTTAGCAATAGAAAAGTCGATGGTTTTATAAGCTGCACTGCCAGAAGTCGAAGAACACCCATTGCCCCACGTGACCGTTTTACCGCTATGAGACTGACCACCCCAACCACTCGCAATTAGCGTCCCATCGACGTAAAAGCTTGCACTACTGCCACTGCCTACAATTTGATAATCATGGTAGCCACCAACATCAAAATTGAGTGGGTATTCGTTGTTACTCCCATTGCCATATAAAACCGCTTTAACTGACTTATCATCATTTACGACCAAATCAACAAGGTAACGGGTATTGCCATCACCATAGTATTGGACGTTACACGCTCCATTCGCGACTCTAGAGTTCCAGTCGAGTTGCCAACCGGAGGCTGCTGCCTGCGCTACTTGGCTAGCACTTGGTGTATAAGACCAAGTGGCTCTGCCGTTATGAGTCGAATCACCATTTGCAAACCAGTTCACATCGCGGACTTGATCTAAAACATCCGTTTCTGTCGACCACGTTTGTCCGTTGTCGTCACTGGTTTTGAACAATAGCTTATGGTTTGGATCATCAAATGGAACACAACTGCCGTTTTGGGCACAATCTATATCCCACTTAGTATAAAAGACGAATATTCTGCCATTACTTGCATCTAACATCGGACGAGGGTCAGAGTATGCCTCGGCTGAATTTTCTTGGATCGCTTGATACGCAGACCATGTTTGACCATTGTCTGTCGAACGACGGCTCTTTATGCTTGTTGGAGTACCATTTCCAGGGTCTCCAGACGTTCCTCTTCCTTCCGCAAAAGCGACTAAAGACCCATCGGCTGCGACGACCATAGCCGGAATACGATAATGGCTACTGCCACCTTCTCCACCTTTAAAAACGATGGTATCGCGAATGTTAGGAGCAACGGCGTTAGCTTGAAAAGATACGAGTAAGGATGAAGCAATTGCTACGCTCGCTAACAGGTTAATTCCTTTTAAACAATGTTCTCTATTTTTCACTTTAATTCTCCTTAAATAGAACGGAGAACAACAAGCACCAACTGCTGATGTTTACTATCAAATAGACAATAACCTCAGAGGTTTCACGCCTCTGAGGGAAACCATCAAAGTGTTTGCTGTCCAATTGGGTCTTAGTCAAACTGAACCAAAAAACTAACTTTAGGGTCAGTTTTTTACGCGTAAGTCACCTATAGGGGGAGCGGCTTATGCGTGCCAATTAATCAAATAACAACTTTGTAGTCCTTGTCCTTTTGCGTTTTCACCTCCAATGATGATTAGACCTTGTTCGCTGGAAATCGAGATGCCATAAGCTTGACCAACAGGCAGTTCGCCTACCCGTCGCCATTGTTGCTCCTGCAAACACCAAATATCGCCAGCATAATGCTTACTTAACCCTTGATGGGTATACCACTGCTTTTCTCTCGCTTTCTTCTGGCTACCGATGAAAAATGCGCCTCCGGCAACCAAATACTGGCCTTTCACCAGCCCGGCATACGCGCCAGCTAAACCTTCATGCTCTTGGGGGGAGGCTTGAATGCTTGGCAACGTATTGCTCTTCACTTCTTCTACGGAAGAAAAAGTAAATTGTTTTACTTGGGTACTGCGCAGCCCAGGTTTGATTTCTCCGTCTACCAACACCACCTGATTATCATCTTGTATTAGGCTCGCACCGCAGTTAGCTGGAAATGAATTTTCTGCTAGGATTCGCCATTGCAACGTTTCACAATCGAACAACCAAATGTCCTGATTCCAACCGTACTGCTCCGGTTGCATCGACATAAATTCAACCAAAGCGGCTTGATGTTTTGCCGGTTCAAGCGCGGAGTCTATCTGGCTGAGCTTCGCTAGAAAGTCATCAAACAAGGGCTTGTTGTATCCGCCCCAAAACGCGATTTTTCCTGGTGCAATTTCACAACCGCTTGCACCGAGTAAACCGACAGGGATCGTCGATACGATCGTTTGCCATTCGTTATTTTCTATATCAAAACGATGCACATCAGTAAGCACTTGGGCGCTCTCACCGCTTGCCTTTATCCCGGCACCAGAGAACACCCAAATGCCACTGCCACTTGCGACCATGACGGCATCATTCCTAACCACACCAGTAAACGCTGCCATCGATTGCCAACCACGTTCAGTGGCGTTCAAATCTAGGCTATAAAACTGCGTTCCTGCACTGCCCAACCCTGCGAAGATTCGGTTGCCAATTCGAGCACCAACAGCGTTTATAATTTCAACGGGAAAGTTAGGATACGTAACGATAGAAAGTGACATACTTAACCCCGTGATTAGTTAGTGACTTGAACAGCTTGGCCGTCCCAAGAAAGCAAATACACTTCTTTACGAGCCGCGCGCTCACCATCCTCTCCACCAATAACCAGCACACCATCATCCGTAGTAAAGGACGCGCCATAAGCTAGGCCGTGTGGCAGATCTGTGGATTGCGCCCATAACCCACTCTTTAACACATACGTTTCGGGATTAAAGGCTTTGCCAAACCCGTTATGGGCAAACATTTTTCCTTGCTCAAATGCGCCTTTTGCTCCGTGGAAGTTTGCGCCCCCCGCTACAATCACAACACCGTTGCTTTCCCCAGCAAACGCACCTGCAACGCCTTCTTGAGTCTGTTGGCTTGATGGCTTAGGTAAGTCATGCAAGCTCATCCAAGGTTGAGCGGCACCGAAAGCAAACTGCTTTACTTCAGACGTTCTTAGCCCTGGTTTAATCTCGCCACTCACCAACGTCGCCTTAGCCCCTTGCTTAACCAAAGCTGAACCGCAGTTTGGCAGGTAAGGAGAAGAGCCTAATTCTTTCCATATCCCAGTTTCAGGTGTATAGCTCAGAACGTTTGAGTTCCATTTGTAATCTAGTGGCTTCATTCCCATGTAGTCATCGACGATTTTTTGCCATTTTTCCGGCTGTTCTTTTCTGCTTGTCGCGTTGATGTCTGCCAAGTATTTATCAAAGTAACCTTTGTTGTAGCCGCCAAAAAACAGCACTTGTTTGTTATCAGGCGAATACGAAGCTGCCCCAAGTAAACCTACTGGTGTTTGAGTATTCACACGGGCCCAAGTATTTGCATCAGCGTCATAGCGGTAAACGGTATCAAAAAGGATTGGCGCCGCATCACTGGTGTTCTTCTTTCCTGAGCCACCGAAAACATAGATATCCTCACCAACAACACTCGCTGTTGCACCGCTTCGCGCAGGGCCTGAGAAATCCGCTTTCTTCTGCCAGCCTTTTTTTACATTGTCGAGATCCAACATGTAGAAATCTTGGCCTGTAGACCCTAAGCCAACGTAAAGCTTGCTTCCCACTTGAGCGCTAATGCCGCTTTTCATGCCAACGGGTAAATCAGGCCACTGGTCTTTTGCAAAAGACGCAGTGCTAAGGAACACAGAAGCCGCCAGAAGTGGCATAACCAAGCGATTGAAGTGTTGTTTATTCATTATCTTAATTTCCTTATTTGAATGGCAACAATGTGCCTTTCAGTTAATGAGAATACGTATAACTCTCTTGTTTATAATTCACACATAGTATTGATCGGAGAAAATTATTTTTATTAGATCAAGTTAACAAAAAAATTATTTTCATAAATAAATAAAATAAAAGCCTGCGATTGCAGGCTTTGGGTAGAAATAGGTTTTAACTTATTAGGTTGTCATGAGCGGCATGACAACTTCTGCGGTTTCCAAAACGGACTCAGAGTATTCTGGATAAATGTCTAGCAAAGTATTAACTAATACGTCAACAAGCAACAATGCACCTACTTTAGAGGAAAATGCGCCTCCAGTCAGCGGCCCTTCAGGCCTTGCTGCTACTAACATTTCAGTAGAGATGGCAGACAAAGGACTGTGACTAATGTTCGTTAAGGAGACGACAGGAACTCCGCGTTTATACGCTTGCGTTGCCGCGTGGACTACCTCTTTGGTCGAACCGGAACTGGACACAGATATCCACAAATCACCTTCAGTACAACGAACCGCATTCATTGCCGCAAGGTGAGTGTCTTCATACATAGTGACTTTCTTACCAATTCGTAACAAACGAAATGAAAGATATCGCCCTACAATACTCGACGCACCAACACCAACACAGCTGATAAAACTAGAGTTATGTACTAGTGTACAGATCCTCTCCAACGATTTCCTGTCAATGAGCTTGGCGGTATCATTCAAACTTGCTACTGCATTCTGAGCAGAAACGTCGCAAATATCGCCTTCAATTTCTGGCGCATTTTGGCTAGCGGTTTGGCTTAAATCAATAGCCAGCCCCATGCGGAAATCGGAATACCCTTTGTAGCCCATGTCACGGCACAAACGCACTACGGTCGCTTCACTGGTTTGAGTATTCTTGGCAAGTTCTGTGATCGTTTGAAATTGCACGTCGTGCGCATTTTCAATAATGTAGTTAGCCACAATGGTGAGTTTTTTACTCAAGGGTTCTATATTAGAACGCATTCTGACTAATAAATTTTTAGGCGTATTCACATTGGCCCCTTTAAATACTTAATGCTTGAGCCAAAATAACAGACTCCATAAAACAATGACATAGCACCCCGTCTTAAAGCGCAATATAAGGGGGATTTCCCCCCTTTTATTGTTACAAGAAGTCAGCGTCTCGCATTTTTGCTACAACATCGGCTTTTTGTGCTGCCGTTAACGGGCGAATTGGTGAGCGAGGGTTACCTGCATCAATACCATGTAACTCCATCGCGGCTTTACCCGCTGCTACGCCGCCGTATTCTACCAACACACGAATCAGCGCAATCACTTTGTCCATTAACGCGGCGACTTGAGCTTGATCGCCTTTGTTAAATGCTTCGATGATCTTTAGGTAAAGTGGTGCAGCGTAGTTATAAGTGCTCCCAACAGCGCTCACAGCTCCAACAGCCAAACCGGCCGGTAAAAACTCATCAACACCAAACGGGATATCAAACTTACCATTGGCTACACGCACACAACGTTGATACTCATATAAATCGACGTTGTTAAATTTTGCACCCGATAGGTTAGGAATACGATCATCGGCTTGAATTAGAAACTGTTCCAAATCGACATTTACGCCAGACATACCAGAGTGGTAATAATAAAATCCCTTTGAAGGCGCGGCCGCCGCTACTTGCGCACAATACTCGACCAAATCTTCAACATTACCTGGTTTAAAGAAACACGGGCCAATAGCCGATGTCGCGAGAATATCCAATTCCTCTGCGTGGCGAGTCAGCTCTAACGTATCAATAATGCTCAGGGCGCCTGTGTGAATAATGAGATCTAATTTACCACCAGCAGCCTTAACCCAATGCTGCGCGATGGCTTTACGCTCTTCTACCGAGCAATGAATCCCCTCGCCCGTTGTCCCACACACGTAAGCCCCCGTTACTCCTTGGTCAATCAACAGTTCTGCGATTTGGTCAATCGCACCAAAATTAACTTTATTAGCGGCATCAAACGGGGTGTGAGGTGCTGCAATTAGTCCTGATAACTTTTTCATCTTCTTACCTTAATTATATTGTCTTAAACATGGAATGAACCGGAATCCATTCCATTTATTAGTCGTTTATTTAATCTGCCTGTTACTTTCCGTAATCAAGCATCAATTCCGGGAGGAAAAGCGTGAATTGAGGGAATACCGCAATAAGCGCAAGTACGATAAATAATGGCACCAAAAGTGGAATGACCCCTTTAGTCAAGGTATGGAACGGAATGTCTCCAACCTTCGAAACCACATACAAAGCCATGCCCATTGGCGGGGTTAAAATACCGATCATTAAGTTCAAAATAGCCATGACACCAAAATGAACCGGATCAATACCCACTGCCGCGGCGACAGGCACAAGGAACGGAACCAATAAAAGAAGCAAAGCTAGCGATTCAATAAATGTACCCAAAAATAGGAGCAGCAAGTTAATCAGTAACAAGAGTACAAGCGGGTTATCACTGATTGTTAAGAAATAATCAGCCATCATTTGAGGCAATTGCTCTCGCGCTACAATCCAACCAAATACCGTCACACCCATGACCATCAATGCAACAACAGCGGTGGTATTAACGGTTTCTTTTAAGATACCAACAAAGCTTGTCAGCGTAACTTGACGGTAAACCACAACGCCTAAAAACAAGGCATATAAAGAAGAAACAACGGCCGCTTCTGTTGGCGTGAATTTACCCGAGAAGATGCCACCAATGATGATAACGGGCGTCAACAAAGACAAGAAAGCTTCTTTTAGTGATTTAAATCGCTCACCGCGAGTCGCTTTAGGTAAGGTCATGTAGCCACGTTTCTTACAGATGAAATAGCTCATTACCATTAAAGACGCTGCGCACATCAAGCCTGGAATGGCGCCGGCTAAAAACAAAGCACCAATGGATGTATTAGAAACCACACCATAAATCACGAGCGGAACAGAAGGTGGAACCAAAGGACCGATGATGCAAGAAGCGGCGGTTAATCCACCAGCGAAATCGTCATCGTACTTTGCGTCTCGCATTGATTTAATTTCAAGCTGCCCAAGACCACCCGCATCCGCTAAAGCCGATCCGGACATACCAGAGAATAGTAAGCTTGCCATGATATTTACATGACCCAAGCTACCGGTAATGTGCCCTACCATGGACTTAGCAAAATTAAAGATACGCTCTGTAATCCCAGCACTGTTCATTAAGTGCCCAGTTAATACAAAAAAAGGTACCGATAACAGCGTAAAGTTATTGATGCCACCCAGCATTTGCTGAGCGGCGAAGTTAATGCCCGTGCTCTGAGTTAATACCAAGAACACAAGTGCAACGAAAATAAGTGAAAAGCCAACCGGCATCCCTGCAAACAGGAGTGCTAACCAGCCAAAAATTGAACCTGCCATAACGACTCCTACCTAACGACTGTTTGAGATGATTGTTCAGATGCTTCAGCTGTACTTAAGCGAAACTCACCGACTAACTGAACCATTTTCTCCAGTTGACGCGCCACCATAAACAAGCCAGCAAGAGGTAAACTATAATTCATCCACTTACTCGAAATTTCTAACGTGATCAGCTCAAAAAAAGCGGTACGTTGAACGTGTTGGTAGCCCAAATAGATAATGGCAAAAATAGACACGAGTACAGCTAACTCCAAAGCAAACGCTAACGAAAAGCGTACTTTGTTGGGTAATTTGTCTGAGAAAAAAGTAATTTTGACGTGCGAACCCGTTTTTATGGCCATCGCACAACCAATTAACGACATATACATAAAAAGAACTCGCGCGAGCTCTTCACTCCAAAGCGAAGGATCATTCAATAACCAACGGGTTCCGATCTGCCAAGTCAGAACTAGGAGCAGAATGGCCATTAAAGGTACGGTGATGATCTCTTCGATATTATCAATAATCTTACGTAACATTTTTTAGCTCCAAGGCTGGCCTCTTATGGCCAGCCAAGCTTATTTACTACCAATAGGCGATCGCTTACATGCTCGCCAGTTTTTTCACAATTGGCTGACCAATTTTGTCTTCAAACTTCGTGTATAGCGGCTCCATTGCTTGACGGAACGGAGCAAGGTCTGGATAAGTGACATTCACGCCTTGAGACTCAAAGAAAGCAACTAATTCAGCTTCTTGTTTTTTCACTGAAGCGGTATGAGCAGCGCCCGCTTTCGCTACCGCAGCGGTTACTATCTTACGATCAGCTTCGGACAGTTTTTGCCAAGTCGTCTCAGAAATGATCACCATTTGATCGTTCACAATGTGGTTTGTGATCGCGAGGTTCTTCTGAACTTCATAGAACTTCATTGTTTTAATGGTCGGCAATGGGTTTTCTTGACCGTCAACCGCATTCGTTTGCAGTGCTAGGTACACTTCAGAAAACGCCATTGGTGTCGGAGATGCACCAGACAGTTTTGCGTAATTTAGGTTTGGTTTGGCGTTTGGAACACGAAGCTTCAAGCCTTTAAAGTCTGATATTGATTCAAGAGGGCGGTTAGACGTTGTTTCACGCGTTCCGTTATACCAAGTATCTAGCGCTCGCCAATTGAATTTAGTGAGCATTTCCTCACGGATGCCTTGGCCAAAATCAGATTCAAACATACGGCGTAGATGTTCATAATCTTTCGCAACGTATGGCAATGTTACGGCTTCTGCGCGAGGGATCCAAAGACCCATACGGCCAAATTCAGCGTAAGTGATATCCAAGTCACCCAAACTTAACTGTTGTAGCATTGCGCGATCATCACCCAACTGTGCGCTTGGGAAAAGTGACAGTTTGATGTCCCCGTTACTCATCTCATCAATCGTGTCAGCAAGCAATTTAGCAGACGTGTATTCCACCGAACCTACTGAGGCTTGCATGCCCATTTTAAGCGTTGTTGCCGCTTGTGCAGAAACAGCAAATCCGAGAGTCAGCATAGCAATAGTGATTTTGTTCATGGCTTTCATATTATTCCCTTATATTGGTTTTCGGTCTGATTTCACCACTTTCAAAAAAAATTTTTATTTTGTTTGAAAAAAATCTTCGTTATGGATTATCATTGCGGTGAAGATTATTTTCAAACCTAGATTTAACAAAATGTGATCACGGACAGATATTCGATTCAAATAGCACCACAGTTGATCATTCATTGCTGTGATGCATTCAAATAATACCGTGAAAAAACTTATAAAAATGAGGCCCATCGTGAGAAATAAAGCACTTTGTATCAATGACTTAAAAGGCATTTTACACGGCCAAACCATTGTCTCTATTCAACCAGTTGAATGCAGCCCACTTGCGAAAACTGAGATTATTGTCGCAATGGCCCAAGCCGCAGAACAAGCTGGAGCGAAAGCACTTCGCATTGAAAGTGTTAACAATGTTAAGGCGGTTTCTGAGCATGTCAGCATACCAATTATTGGTATTGTGAAGCGTGATTTAGAGAATAGTCCGGTAAGAATTACGCCTTATTGCAGCGATGTCACTGCATTGGCAGAGGCTGGGGCAACCATCATAGCGTTTGACGCAACTGACCGAATTCGACCAGAAAGCCGCGATGCAATCGCCACCGCAATTAAGGAAACAGGTTGCTTTGCGATGGCAGACAGTTCATGTTTTGAAGACGGTCTTTGGGCCCATAAACATGGCGTGGAGATCATTGGATCAACCTTGTCAGGTTATGTTGGAGAAAGTGAACCAACAGAGCCAGATTTTGAACTAGTCAAACAGTTTTCTAGTGCTGGTTTCTTTACAATGGCGGAAGGCAGATACAACACGCCAGAACTTGCCGCGAAGGCCATTGAATGTGGTGCGACGGCGGTAACCGTTGGATCCGCCTTGACACGGCTAGAGGTCGTAACAAACTGGTTTAATCAAGCAACTCAAGCAGTAGAGGCGCGATAATGAACATCCTAGCCATTGATATTGGCGGTACAAAAATCGCATTGGGGCTTGTCTCAAATGGCAAGCTCTGCGAGCGAATACAAATTCCGACCATTGATGTTACTTCCGCGAATCAATTCGCAACTTATATATTGGAGCACTGCCAACCTTGGTTAGTCGACGTGGATCGAATTGGGATATCTACTACGGGTTTGGTCACAGAACAAGGGATCAGCGCCATTAATCCAGATACATTGGCCTTCCCTGCTCCGTTCCCACTTCATACTGAAATTCAAACGCAAACAGGTAAGTCTGTTGCTATGTTGAATGATGCTCAAGCCGCTGCATGGTACGAATACTTGCACTTAACTGAGCAAGAACAAAACATGGCGTATCTGACGGTATCAACCGGTGTTGGTGGCGGCTTGATTGTTAATGGAAAACTGCATCGCGGGGAAAACAACTTTGCCGGACATATCGGGCATGTAGTCATTGATCCCAACGGGCCAGTTTGTGGCTGCGGTCAAAAAGGATGTGTCGAGGCTATTGCCTCAGGGACAGCCATCAACAAATACGCTAAACAAACCATCAGTAAAACTATTTCTAACGTCGAGCTTTTTGAGCAAGCTCGCCTTAACCCCTCTGCCGAGTACATTATTCAGCAAAGCGCCCAAGCTATCGCCACGTTATGCTGTAACTTAAAAGCCAGCCTAGACTTAGATGTGATTGTGATCGGCGGTGGTGTGGGTCTTGCGTCTGGCTATTTGGAGCGAGTAAGTCAGCATATTGAAATGCGCCCAACTCCATTTCAAGTCAAATTAGTCCCAGCGAAAGGCAATCACGATGCCTGCCTTTTAGGGGCTGCCGCTCTTTTTGAGCACTCAATTTAAACGCTCTGTGGCTCGTTACATACAACGTAATTTAATAAAATAGCTCTTCAATGAAGAGCGAAAGGATCATTCATGACACTCAAAGCAATCTCAGCGCTGCGTATTTTTGATGGTGAAAAGATGCACTACGAATCCGCATTACTTTGGCAGGAAAACCACATCGTCTCGATCGTGCCCGAGAATCGCATTCCTGCGCAAGCCGAAGTTATACGCTACCCTTCATCGACGCTTACTCCAGGGTTTATCGACCTGCAAGTAAACGGTGGCGGCGGTGTCATGTTCAACCAACAAACTGATGTCAACGGCATTGAAACCATCTGTAAAGCCCATAGAAAGCATGGTACAGCGTATTTATTGCCTACCTTGATCAGCGACAACCAAGAAAAGATAAAACAAGCCCTACAGGCTAGTCACTCCGCTTTAGAAAACAAAATTAAGGGCGTATTAGGTGTCCACCTTGAAGGGCCTTGGCTAAGCCCCGAGAAAAAAGGCGCTCATGATACCGCGCATTTTTACGACCCATCGGTCGACTCTCTTCAACAATTACCTTGGTTAACTCAAGGGAAGACGCTTGTTACCTTGGCACCAGAAGCGGTAAATTCAGAAGCCATTCACTGGTTATCTCGCCAAGGAGTATTCGTGTCTTGCGGCCATAGTAATGCAACAGAACAGCAGCTATGCGATGAAACACTATCGCATATTGATGGCTTCACGCATTTATACAACGCCATGTCGCCACTTACCGGCAGAGAACCGGGCGTTGTTGGAACGGCGCTGATGACGGATCACGCATGGTGTTCCATCATTACCGACGGCATCCATGTAGCGCCAACTAGCATCAAGCTTGCTCACCGAGCAAAACCAAAAGGCAAATTGCTGATTGTCTCTGATGCAATGGGTTCGGTCGGCAGCGAAGACAATAGCTTCGTCCTCAATAACGAAATCATCAAAGTGGTTGATAACAAATTAACCAATTCGAATGGCAGCCTAGCTGGCGCACATATTGGCATGGATCAGTCTGTTGCTAATGTGATTGAGTGGGGAATTGATGAAGAAGAAGCCTTTAAAATGGCCTCAACTTATCCTGCGCATGCGTTACGAAGTGGCAGTTCACTTGGCTACTTAAAAGAAGGGTTTATCGCCTCGGTGACCATCTTAGATGAGCATTATCACACTCAAGCCGTCATTGTTGATGGACAGATATTTAAACAAACTTAACAACGTTCACTTCTTATTTATGCGGCTACCCGTATCATTCCGTTACGGGTGGTGTCTATTGCCTAGCATCTACCTCCCCCCTAATTTGTTTGCCCCTAGTGCGTTTTCACCACCACAAATGAAAAACTAAATGCATATCAAGTGCACCTTTTAGCCATGCAACTGTACGATTAGATCTCACTTATTAGATCACGCCACTGATACGCTGCTATATATATGATAGCATTTATAAAAATCACGAAATCATACATCCACTAATAAGCCATTTCGTATTTTATTGGATTCACAAAACACAGCAGTATTCATCGTTAGTCATCTAAACCGGCAAATAAGTACATCATGATAAAGCTCCTTATAATCGCAATTCTCTTTTCAGCAGTTCTACTCTTCACCGGCATCAAAAACAACAAAAACACCGTAAAGAAAATTGGCCTAAACTTCGTTGTCATCCCTCTAATCTACATTCTCGCCGCTTCATTTGGCCCGGCGAAATATCAGGTTGACCTCAACACGACGGTGAACGTAAACAAAGAAAAATACTATTTAGGATGGAACCTAAATCGTGTGCTTCCGTTTGTTTCCTTAGCACAGCCTGTATTGGTTACCTCACATCAAGGCAACAATGTCGTTACCAAGATGCCAGAGGACCTGGTTAAAAAAGCGAAGAAACAGTATGGTTACCAAGCTGAACCGTTCTTTAAACAATATGCATTTTTGATTGCACTATTGGCTTGGTATTTAATACAAAGGCGACTATTTAAGAAGAAAACGGTTCGAAAAGCAGCCAATAAAGTCACCCCGCAAGAGATCCTTGCATCCAACGACATTGGTCAGCTTGAAACTTGGATAGAAGAAACGCAAAAACGCAGTATGTTCCGAGTGTTTTATAAACGTAAAACCTTGGCTTTATGTAAAAACCGTCTTGCCGCCGTCAAAAAGGACTATGCTGCTGGTTTCTATGGGCTTATGAAGTCCATCTGTAATAATCGCATCGCGAAACAAGACTATTTTGACTCTCAGAACACTCGAACCTTCCCACTTTGGGTCGCAGAGCAAAGATTGCTTGGACAGGATACATTTGCCATCGAGGTCAACGTTAAGGACACCATTCAGTCTTCGGAGCTCAGCAGACGATTACCCGACACGCTCATCGAGCGCATCCAAAATAATAAATTAAATTATTTGGAAGAAAATTTTGAGAAAAGGCGCGCAAGCCAAGACCGAGACAATTTCTCTGGTTTTTACGATGATCGTAATACTGAAAAAGTGTCCAGAGCCATAAAAAGCAACTTTGAACAAAACATTCTCAATACACTGAGAAAATTCTCGCCCAAGCACCTAATCCAGTTCTCAACCGAAGCTGGATTAACCCTTAGATTCGACATTTATCGCGCGAGACCTTCTGGAGATAGCTTATCCTACTGCTTTATGAGGCTAACGCGTCATACTGACGACAGCCAGTTGCATCTGCACTCTCACCATTACTATTGCCATATTCAATTGGTCAATGGTGGCCGAACCCTAGAAGAGAGCTTTATGTCTCTCCAGCAGTGCTCGTTACTTGATGTATTTCAAGCGCTAGTGGATGAAAAAGGCGACGAAACCGGAGTTAGCTTCCCGGATCGAAAAGAAAAGGCCAAAGTACTGAGCCGCTTAAACTCCATCTCACGTGCTGCTATTGGGCAATCGTTAATCCTCCAAAACTTTGGCGCGATGCCGTCTTCAAATCGGAGTAAGTCCTCAATTGTGTACCCAGAGCAAACCGAATCCATACTGCAAAAAGCCTATCTAGACATCACAAAGAGTTTAAACTCGGTTTGTAAAGATGAACTGACCAGTCGTTCAATAGATTTAGCGATTGAGACGCTCTATGAGCGCTACCCTGAATTGGTCGAACGCCATGTCAACATAGCAGTCGCGCAGTTAGTTGATCTTGGTGTTGGTCAAGACATTATCGCCGACTTAATTGGTGAGTTATTTGGCGACGTTGCCGTCGAAATCATTTCAAATACATTAGGGGACTAAAAATGAAGCAAGTCATTTTTATCATACTTGGTAGCCTGATGTTCGCATCCGCCGCGTCTGGTTCCGATCTAAAAGCCAAAGTACTGGATGTTGTGCAAGAAGAAGCGTTAGGCGCAGTAACAGGGGAATCTCTCAATTGGCTAGACTCCCTTGGCGACAACATGAAAGAAAACGAGTTCAGTAATCAAAAACCTCAAGACCCTGTGAGAGTCTTTTTTTCACAACAAGGCAGTTATAAAGTTGGCGTGTCTCAGGGAGGAAAAGCGATTTATGTCTTCCCACAACTCAATAGCGTTGTTGTCCCTAGAAGCGCGAAGTTTTTAGTTTTTTATCAAGATGGAAAACTGGTGAACTATCGAAAACTTACCATTCCTAAAAATGCGCTTGCCATAAAGGAAACCGCACAACCAATATTTTCAAAAGGTCGAAAGATCCCAATTAGGATCCAAACTTACCCGTCTGATGCCGTTGTTAAGATCATGAATATTGGTCCTAAGTACAGCGATAATATCCTTCTTACCAAAGGAAAGTACGATGTACTCGTCAAATCAAAAGGTTACAAAACCTATCGTAAAATGGTGTTCTTTGATAAGTATTCGCCCGTACATCATGTAAAGCTGCAAAAAAGATAATCTTGTAGAAAGGAGCAGTTCCTCATTTCAAGGCACTGCTCCTACCATGATTACGCAATCACAGACACGTTTATATCGCGGGTTCCATCTATACTGTTATCAAGAACATTATAAGGACGAAGCACCCATGACATTTTTGTATTCTCATTCTCTTTTGTCTTCGATAGCATCAAAGGTAGCGCTCACTATAGGGCTAACGTATTCAAGCTTAGGGTTCGCTCAAACTCACGCTGATGTCGTTATCACCAACGCCAATATTTACCAACATAACAACGCCAACGCTATCGCCATCAAGCAAGGTAAAATCTTAGCCATCGGTTCAAAAAAGATCATCCAACCTTATTTTGGCAGAAACACAAAAACTATCGATATTGAAAATGCTTTTGTCATGCCGGGTTTTATTGATAATCATAATCACGTATTTGAAGCAGCGTCGGAAGCTGGCGGAAATTGCGAACTTAATACAGACGCCTCTCTCAATGAACAAATCCCCTACCTCAAAGCCTGTAAAGCAGAAGCAAAGGCGGGTCAATGGCTAATGGGGTATGGCTTTTCCATCGACGCCATACTTGGGCAAGAAAACCTCCAAACTCCGCTTCAAGTTCTAGATAAGATATTTCCAGAAACCCCGGTCGTGATAATGGAGCAAACGTCGCATTCAATGTGGGTAAACACGGCCGCACTCAATTTGGCAGGCATTAACCACAACACACCTGAACCACAAGGTGGCAAGATCCTCAAAGACGAATTCACGCAAGAATTAAACGGTATATTGTTAGACAATGCTGGCGACATCGTCATGGAAAAAGCATGGAACAGCCTCAAAAATCAATTTAACCAAAGCTACGATGGCTTGATGGCAGGATTGGAAACAGCCGCAGCTCACGGCATTACTACTATCGGTGACGGCAGGCTCTATTGGAAACGCGGCTGGCTGGACGTTTGGAAAGCGGCTGAAAAGAGTGGCGATTTAACCGCTCGAGTTTCTTTGAGACCGTGGATCTACCCTACCGATGGCATGGACTCACAGCTAGAGTATTTGGAAACAATTCAGTCCGATAACAAGTCAAACTTACTGGTTATCGATCAAGTGAAAATGTACAGTGATGGTATTTTCATTAATGGCACAGCAAAAACGCTCGCGCCCTATTTGGACACTTACATTCCGGATGAACCCAATGGTATTAACTATATTCCGCCCCAACAAATGAAAGTGTGGTTAGAAGCCCTGAATGACATTGGATACGGTGCTCATGTACATGCCATTGGCGATGGTGCCATTCGCGAATCACTCAACGCTGTTGAATACGTTCGAGCCAAGGGCGCAACTCGACCTTACACCTTAACTCATGTGGAACTGGTTAACTCAAAAGATATTCCTCGCTTTGCCAAGCTCGATGTCACGGCAGATTTTCAAGTCGGGTCAGATTATGTCGCCTACCATGATCATCAATGGGCCGAAGTTTTTCTTGGCGCGCTTCGAACTCGATCGCTTATGAATTTACGTGCCATTTTTTATACTGGCGCTAACGTGACACTTAGTAGTGATTGGAATGTTCACGATATTAACCCTTTGGTGGGTATCGCCAATAGTTTAAAAATGGGAAAAACCGGCTTGCCGAATATTGCAACTGCCATTAACGCTTACACCATCAACGCTGCTCGCAGTTTGGGGTTAGAGCAGCACACAGGCAGTATTGAAGTAGGCAAGTCTGCAGATTTTGTGGTTCTCGAAAAAGATATCTCTACGCTAAATGTGGATGATATCGCAAGCACTGAAATTTTGATGACGATTTTGCAAGGAAAGACTGTTTTTGATGTTGAGGTGCAATAGGCGGAAGGCGGAAGGCGGAAGGCGGAAGGCGGAATACGAGAATCGATTAAAGCCTTTGAGTCAACGTTGGTCGCCTCTTTTGCGGTACATTCATGGTGCCAATCAGTCACCGCGCACGGATAAGTAACCACAAGAAAAATAATGTTATAATTTGTAAATTACTGTCAAACCCACTATTTATGGAATCTTATATTCAGCTTTTTCGTTAATAGTGTTTTGCCTCTCAAATCGCCTTAATGCCATTCACTACAATACCTTTATTGGATTAAATCACCCACTAAAAGGTAAATATTATGGACAAAGCAATCAATGCGTTAGGTATGGCCATCATCGCGAGTAAATACGCTGGTGTACTCCTGTTTGCTGGGCTAACACTATCAACCGGAACAATTGCTGCAGAAGCACTATTGTTCACGGGTTCGGAGGGAAACGAGTAGTTCTATAAGTTCTGAATAAAAAAAGATCAACATTCGCAACACTTGAGCAGCTATTGATGTACAAATACTCACTTTGATTTCATTTTTTGAAATGGCTGCTCTTCTCTTCCCCTTTTCGCTCAGTTACCTCCCCTTTATCACCCATTCTTCAACACCTTACCTTACGCTTTTGCCTTTTGTCTTTTTACTTAAACCCCATGCCTAATACCCAAATAAAAAAAGCCTCTCCCCAGTACATCAGCCATAACAAACCGGGGAAAGGCTAGAACTCTAATGTTCTCTATTAAGTAAGCGCTGGCGTCTTCTCTTTCTTAGTGCGAAGTTCACGCAGTTTTTGCAACCCAACAAAGAAGATAGGAACAAACAAACACCCGATAATCGTTGCAGCTAACATACCACCGAAGCTCGCCATGCCTAATGCATTTAGGCTGGCAGCACCCGCACCGGATGCAAGTACCAATGGCACAACACCAAGAATGAACGAGAACGCCGTCATCAACACTGCTCGAATACGTAATGCAATTGCTTGTTTGGCTGACTCAATAATTGATAACTGTTGTTGCTCACGGAGCACTTTCGCAAATTCCACAATCAATATCGCATTTCGACTTGCCATACCTATCAGTAGAATCAACGCGACTTGCGTATACAAGTTAATCGTGCCACCCATTGCCGCAACAAAACCCAATGCACCAAAGATACCCGTTGGTACACATAGAACGATAGCAAGAGGAATTAACCAGCTTTCGTACTGAGCCACTAAGAACAAATAAGTGAACAACAATGCCAAGGCAAACAAATAAGGCGCAGAGTTGCCCGCTTTAAGCTCTTGATATGTCATGCCTGTCCATTCAACGTCATAGCCAGCTGGCAGTGCCGTTTTAGCAAGAGATTCCATTTTCGCAATGGCTTGGCCTGAGCTAAACCCTTCTGCTGGAATTGCGATCACTTGCGCCGTGCTATATAGGTTGTATCGAGCGGTTGAGTCAGCTCCTACTAGCGGCTGATACTCTGCAAAGCTCGACATTTTCACCATATGCCCGTCGTTAGTACGAACATATACACGAGTCAGATCTTTCTCCGAATCACGGAACTCTTGCTCTGCCAGCAGGTTAACCTGGTAGTTTTTGCCGTATCGAGTGAAATCATTCACGTACATGCTGCCCATCATGGCAGCCAGTGTCGTATTGACTTCCGCTAAATCGACACCCATCGCCATTGCTTTTTCACGATCAATATCGAGATAAAGCTGAGGTACATTTGCACTGTAGGTCGAGAATGCCATGGCGATCTCTTCCGATTCATTCAACTCATTCAGGTAATTATTTAATGCAGGTGCCATTTCTTCCACGGTGCGGCCATTTAGGTCTTCCACTTGAAGAGTTAAACCACCAGCGTTACCTAATCCAGGAATAGATGGCAACGAAAATGCCATTCCCGCAATATCCGGATTGGTATCAATCATATTCTGAACCTGAGCCACCAAAGCGAATTCACTTGTTTCTGGTGTTTTACGTTCATCCCAATGATCAAGCACCACAATTAACATGCCTGAGTTAGAGCTCGATGCCCCTTTCAGTAAGCTGTAACCCTTAGCTGCCACAACATGTTTAACGCCGTCTAAGTCGGATACCGCTTTAACCATATCGTCGATCATTGGATCAGTACGATCCATCGCAGAGGCTTCAGGTAAGCTCACATCAACCATAAACGAACCTTGGTCGTCGGCAGGAATGAAATCCTGTGGTGTTGTTTTACCTAGAACGACGATGCCACCAATAAGCAATGCGAATAGCACGCTAGCAAGCATTAAACGTTTAGCTAAGAAGCCAACAGAACTAACATAACCGCGGGTTACCGATTCAACAAAGCGGTTAAATGCAGCCAACGGACCACGAGTTTTCTTTTCTTCATGTTGCATCAGTACAGCACAAAGTGCAGGGGTCAGTGTTAAAGCAACAATCGTTGAAATGATCGTCGATACTGAAATCGTCACACCGAACTGCTGGTACATTTGACCAACCATACCCGGCGCAACAGACACAGGACCAAATACGGCGAGCAATACCAAAGCAGAGGCAATAAGCGGGCCTGTCACCTCTTTCATTGCTTTCGATGTCGCCTCAGGAGCGTCCAAGTGCTCTTCTTCCATCAAACGTTCTACGTTTTCTATGACAACAATCGCGGCATCAACCACAACACCAATCGCGAGAATCAAACCAAACATTGAGATGGTGTTAATGTCGATGTCCATCATCGCCATGATGACAAACGTACCAATCAAAGAAACAGGAATAGCAATAGATGGAATCAGCGTCGCACGCCAGTTTTGTAAAAATAAGAAAGTCACACAAATTACTAACGCAACAGCGATGTATAACGTTTCGAACACTTCTGCCATTGATAGCTTAATGAAAGTCGTCGAATCATACGAAACCTCATAAGTCATGTCTTCAGGGAAGCGATCCGACAACCTTTCCATTTGCGCTCGTACACCTTCAGCTACATCTACAGCATTCGCACCTGGCGCCTGATAGATGGCAAGAACTGGGCTTTCATGGCCTGCAAAAGTTGACATAGCCGCGTACTGTTCTGAACCTAGTTCAACTTTCGCCACGTCTTTTAGGTAAATGAAACTGCCGTCATTTTCTGCTCGTAAAACAATATTTTCAAATTCTTGAGCTTCTTTTAAACGCCCTTTTGTTTGAATGGTGTATTGAAATACTTGTTCGCCAGCTCCCGGGCGTTCACCCAATTTACCCGCCGCAACGGTGGTGTTTTGGGCACTGATCGCGGCTGAAACATCCGTCGCCGTCAGATTTTTTGCTGCCATCTTTTCAGGGTTTAGCCATACTCGCATTGAGTATTTTTGCTCACCAATAACTTGAACTTTACCCACGCCATTAACACGGAGCAGTGCATCAACCAAGTTAAGAGACGCATAATTAGAAATGAACAGGTTGTCGTAAGTACCATTAGGGGAATACGGGCTAACCGTCATCAACATTGAGTTCGATACTTTCTCAACCGTTACACCTTGTTGTTTCACTTCAGCGGGCAATTTCGCCATCGCTTTGTTAACACGGTTTTGCACTAACACTTGTGCTTTATCTGGATCGGAGCCAATTTCAAAAGTGACATAAGCTGTATAGCTGTTATCGTTATTAGACTTTGAGTCTAAGTAGATCATGCCTTCTACACCATTGATCTCTTGCTCGATAGTTGTAGCAACAGTGTCTCTGATCGTGTTGTGGTCAGCACCTGGGTACACAGCAAACACTTCAATCGAAGGAGGTACTACGTTGGGAAACTGCGAAACGGGCATTTTTGCCAGTGTTAATAGCCCTGCTAATGTCATTACAATCGAAAGTACGATCGCAAATTTGGGCCGATTTATGAAAAATTCAACCATGACAATTACCCCTTACTGATTACGTTAGCTTCAAGACCTGGACGAGCCTGCTGAAGTCCTTTCACAATCAACTGCTCTCCCGCATCCAAACCAGATTCAACTATCCAGTTTTGATCAAGCCTTTCACCCAGTTGGATGTACTTAGATTCAATGAGGCTTTCCTCATTAACAGTCAACACATAGCGGCCGCGCTGATCTTCTTGAACAGCACTTTGTGGGATAACAATTTTAAGGTCGCTTTGAGAGTCGGTTGTTACTAATGTGACGAATTGCCCCGGAACTAACAGTGAATCAGGGTTAGGAAAGATAACTCGAAAAGTGATGGTACCGTTTGAACTGTCTACTCGATTATCTATGAAATTAATCTCTCCAGGCTGCTTGTAATCAACGCCATTAGAAAGCTTCAAGCTAATCTCAGGAGCAACGATATCTAGATTTCTTTGGGCTTTGTCCTGAAGATCATTTAGATACTGCTTTTCATCCAGCTGGATGTTCACGTACATATTTTGGTTACTGACCAAACGCGTCATTGCAGGATTACTTGGCCCAACAAGGCTACCAGGGCTTACGTTACTTGCCCCAACAATACCTTCAAACGGTGCGGTGATTTGAGTATACGAAAGATCCAGTTTTGCACGATTAAGATCCGCCAAAGCCGCATGAACTTGAGCTTCTAACTCACGTCTTTCCGCTTCAATTTGATCAAGCTCTATTTCTGTGAGCGCATTGTTCTTCACCAACTGCTTAGCTTTGACCAACTTTTTGTCGGCAATTTGAAATTGAGCGTCCATTTGTGCAAGCGTGGCGGTTCGTCTATCGACTTCTATTTGGAATGGAACAGGATCGATTTGATACAACAGCGCCCCTTTTTCGACTACGTCACCTTCAACAAAGTTTCGAGATACAAGGTAACCGGAAACCTTGGGAACAATATCGACTTTTTCAGTGGCTTGGGTTTTCCCAACAAACTGTTCAGTTTGAGGAGCCTGTTGCATCGCAAGAGTTAAAACACTGACTTGTGGCAGTGCTTGAGCGATATCTGGTTCATGTTGAGTTTGGCTATTACACGCGAGAAGCGTGAAAGGCATCGTTGCAATAAGTAATTTGGCTGATGTACGCATGATAAGTCCCCTCCGAGGGAATTGTTTAACGATTCCCCGCCATCATATTCAGCTTTTATATATACTTTGAATTACTTACCATTTAAAAATCGAATAGGTTAGACATCCACTGTGTGATTTTTTTGATGTACCTCAATACTTCCCTCTAAGTCATTGCTTTATATAGCTGCCATTGACCAAAGCTTAGGAAAAAGACATACTAAATTCGTGATCTAAATCACTCAGAAAAAACGGAATCGTAGGCAATTTGGCTTAGTTTGGTTTGAATTTGCTGAACAGGTAATAATGGCTGCTCTTCAAATTTTTCTAAAATCATTCGCGGTGTGAATTGATCGCCGTAAATAGCTTGGTTAAGTAACGTATCTGGCTTGATTTTAAATGTGTCAACGCTTCCTCCAAAATACGCCCCGGTATTTTGCGAAACCATCAAAGTTGAGATACCGCTGGTTCCTGCCACCACTTTTCCACTCACCCCCCGGCCTAACGTTAGGTCTCCAGTAGCACTGATTTTCATCGATTCACTGGTTAACATGTCGAGATAATGGTCATCCAATAAAATACCAATGCCGCTTACTTTTTGTCCACCAATCACTAATCCGAGCATATAACTTCGCATGTCGACAAACAGGGGCGCGCTCCAGGTTTGGTTTTTTCGAGCCATAATGATCCCTTTGCCCCACTGAGTCCCCAACAGGTAACCAAGTTGGCCGCCGTCAGGCATGATCAAAATCGCTTTGGCCGATCCGACCGTATTTTTTACCGAGTTCCAACGCTCATTATCATCAAAGTCCTCTAACTGTGCCTGAGCCCTTTCCGTTAGTGAAAATGCTTGATGATGAACGTCACCCGCAAGCACCGCCTTGGAAAGTAAACCGCCAGTGAGAACAAGCGCTATGGTGAGTATCCGAGTCGTAAGTAAGCGTATCATTTGGGCATATCCTGATTATGTGGGTTTGCCACAATACAGAAGCTATCCGAATCGTTGATAGTCAGGTCCTATTAGAAAAGCGAATAGGAACTGATTGGAGAGTATTTACTCCACGCAGTATATTTGTGTTTCGATTATGCACTGAGAACATAAAATGTCCTTTCAAACCGATAAACAGCCACTGCTAGGGAAAAGCTTGCTGCTTGCACTATTAGGATTGCCTTTGACGGGTAATGCGAGTCTTATGGAGCAATTTACCGACCCTATCGATGGAAGACTGGATGCGAGCCAATACATATTGGATAACGCCGCTGGTTTTTTGCCTATTCCGGTTATGATCAGCGACCCAGCTATCGGTGTGGGCGGTGGGGCAGCATTGCTCTTTTTCCATGAATCTGACGAACGAAAAGAAAGGCGTTTATCAGGTGAACATGTAGCTGATATTCCAACGAGCGTGTCAGGGCTAGTGGGTATTGCGACAGACAATGGCACAAAACTGTACGGTGGCTTTCATTCAGGTAATTGGAACAACGACAACATTCGTTACCTAGGCGGCTTATTTGGCGCAGACATCAACATGAAGTTTTATGAAAACGATAACGCCGTTAAATTTAACGCCAAAGCCGTGCATTTCTTTCAAGACATCGAGCTGCGTATTGGTCAATCCAATTTCTTCGTTGGCGCTAACTACACCTATACCAACTCCGATACTAAATTTGATTTTTCTGAGTTCATCCCAGAGCTTGGGCAAACAGGCCCTGTTGCTGTGAAAGATGGCGGCTTAGGCATTAAACTGACTTACGACGACAGAAATAACCAGTTTTCACCAACCAGTGGCACTAAGGCTGGCATAGCTGCAACCACTCATGCTAAAGCATTTGGCGCACAAAGTTACTATCAAATTTGGCACGCTCATGCCACACACTATAAACGTTTATCAGAAAAGTGGGGACTGGGTTTACGAGGCGATGCTAAATCAATAAGAGGTGAATCCCCTTACCCGTTTTATGCTTCACCATCAATTGATATGCGCGGCATTGCCATGATGCGTTATCAAGGTGACAACACGGCTCTGGTTGAGGCTGAGTTAAGTTACGATATTGATGATCGCTGGACTGTACTCGGTTTTGCGGGCACAGGCACTGCATTTAATAACAACCAAAGCCTATCGAATGCGACCTATCACAACGTCAAAGGTGCCGGGTTTCGATACCTTATTGCACGTCAACTTGGGCTTACGTCGGGTTTAGATGTGGCTGTAGGCCCGGAAGAAACCACAACTTATATCCAATTTGGTGGTGCATGGTAACTCAAGGTTAGTGAAACATGCCTTCGAGTTGCTGTAAAAAGGGCTGACTCAATAGTGGGTGCCCTTTTGAAGATACCGCCAAAACGATATCCACAGCCGGCAATGCTGGCATGTCTTCGATAATGGTGAGATCCGCGCTTACGCTTAATCGCCCCATAGCACCAACTCCTAGGCGTTTACGAACCAGAGAGCGTTGAGCTGAAGCGGTATTGCAGCATGCTAATAATTGGTATGGGGTCGCGCGTTTATTCAAGCCATCAATCGCTGCGGCGTGGTATTTACAATCGGCTTGAAACAAAACTAAAGGCAAGGGCTGCTGCTCATCATAACGAAAGTCTGAAGCGGCAATCCATACACCTTGGTCAGCAACAAGCCAATAACCCTCTTCGCTATCGGGAGAGCGCGTTAAAATGGCCGCATCCAGTTCTCCTACATCTAATTTATGCCTTAGATGGCAGCTTGGCTCACTGAATATTTGAATGGAACATGTTGGCTCTGATGCTTGCAGTGCGGCAACAAGCGTTGGCAGAATGGTTTCATTATAGTCTTCAGGGCAACCTAGCTTCAGTGCCCGTTTGTCTTGATGCCGCTTCATTTTCGATAGTGCATCATCATGCAATAGCACCAGATCCTGAGCATGAGTACTTAAGCGCAGGCCGGCCTCGCTGAGCGCTAAATTACGGCCATCCTTTTCAAACAACGTCGATCCGGTTTCGTCTTCAAGCTTTCGCATTTGAGCACTAAAAGCGGATTGGGTTCGGCTTATTTGTTTAGCGGCTCGTGTAAAGCTGCCGGTTTCTACAAATGCTAAAAAGCTACGTAGCGCATCAATATCCATTCTTCGCTTTCAATCCATCGTTTTTATTAATGAGTCATATTAAAACTATCCGTTAGTGCAAAAAATAACAATCCCTTAATCTAGAATTCAACCAGGCAGGACATTTTAGCCACAACATACCTAGGGAGATTCGTATGCAGCTTTATATTGGAAATCAAAATTATTCGAGCTGGTCACTGCGCGCATGGCTTATTTTTTCGCAATTCAACGTGAAAGTAGACGTCACGAAACTCAAATTGTTCACCGACGATTTTTATCACTCGCTGCAGAAGATCACCCCTGCGGCTAAAGTGCCAGCACTGGTGGATAATGAGGTCGTCGTCTGGGATTCATTAGCCATACTGGAATACGTCAATGAAACCATGCTTTCGGGCGCTGCATGGCCTGCCGAGGCATCACAACGAGCGAAAGCAAGAGCGCTAGCCTGTGAAATGCATTCCGGATTTTTTGCCATCCGCAATGAATTACCAATGAACTGCCGAGGCAAACGTCGTGTTACCTTAAGCCAAGGCGCAAACCTAGAGCTGGCGAGAATCGACGCCATGTGGTCAGAGCAAATGACGCTTCATCCAGATGGTTGGTTATTTGGCGAGTGGTCTATCGCTGATGCGATGTACGCTCCTTTGGCGCTGCGCATCGAGACCTATCAAATTCCGTTGTCAGATAAAGCACGCCAGTATCAACAAAAAGTGCTCAACAGCGCAGCGATACAACAGTGGTTAAGTGAGGCGAGCTTAGAAACGGACATCGTGGTAGAAGATGAGGCCGGAGACGAAGTGTAATCCCTCATAGCAAGGCTCGGTGCGATTACACCGAGCCTTGGATATTGCAGATATCCAAACTACGAGATTAGAATGGCTGAGCAAGCTTATTCTACCGTCAATTTCCTTTGTAGTACTCGTTCTAAGTCTTGATAATTCATTGGTGAAGCCAAATAGAAACCTTGTCCATAGTGGCACCCATAACTGGTCAGTAGTTCCAATTGCTCTTTTGTTTCAATCCCCTCCGCAACGACTTTCATCCCCAAGTTTCTCGCCATGATAATGATGGTTTGGCATAAAGTTTGGCTGGCTGCGTCGTATTGCATTGACTGGACAAAACTTCGATCAATCTTCAGTACATCGGTTTTCATTTGCTGTAAGTAGGACAAAGATGAATAACCAACGCCAAAGTCGTCAATCGCTATTTCGATGCCAATATCTTTAAGCTCTTTTAATAAATTGAGCGTATAGTCATCACTGCTCATTAAGAGGTGCTCTGTAATTTCCAAGGTGACGGCTCTTTCGTCTACATCGTATTTTTTCATTGAATCATGAAAACACACCAGCCATTCGCTCTCTCTTTTAAATTGATGGGGGGAGACGTTAATAGCTACTTTCAAGTTTGAATCATACTGGCGGCGTAGTCGCTTAATAGACGCAATTGCGGTCTCGCTCACCCAGATTCCGATCTCATTAATTAAGCCCGTTTCTTCGGCCAATGTAATGAAGTCCACTGGTAATACTTGCCCTAGCCCCGGGTGATTCCAACGAATTAAGGATTCGACTTTGTCCATATTCCCTGTGGCTAAATTCATTATTGGTTGGTAATAGACCTCAAATTCACCTTTTTCAAGCCCTTTACGTAAATCATCCAACATTCTCTTTTTATTTTGGACTTTTTGCAGCATCGGCGGTTCAAAGAAGCGGAACGTATTCCGCCCCTCATCCTTGGCAACATACATAGCAATATCGGCTTTTTTTACCACGTCATCAGCGGCATTCCCCGCTTCAGGGTAGCAACTAATGCCTATACTGGCCGTCACCCGTACTTGCTCATCTTTAATGAAAAACGGCTTAGTCAATTGGAATCGAATGTTATCTGCTATCTGGCTCAACACTTCTCGACTGCATTCTTCATTGAGTAATACGGTGAATTCATCACCACCAAGACGGGCTAACGTATCTTCACTACGGATTGCATCTCGTATACGAATTGTTGCTAACTTAATTAACTCATCGCCTGCATCATGTCCTAGGGAGTCATTGATGATTTTGAACCCATCAAGATCTAGATACATCAGAGAAAACGCATGTACGCTGGGATCTTTAATTAAGTCATCCATCCGTTCTAGCAGGTAACGGCGGTTAGGTAAATTGGATAATGGATCGTGAAAGGCCTGCTCTGTAAGCTGATTATTTGCCACCTTCAGTTGAGTATTAGCAATTTCTAGCTGATTAGTTCGCTCTTGTACTTGAAATTCTAGCACTTGTTCACGCTCATCAATGGTCTCTAGCATTGAATTAAAACAGTCGGTCAGAGCGCCTAGTTCATCTTGATTTGTTGTTCTCGCTCTCAATGTGTAGTCATTACTTTTTGTTACTCGATTGGCAATATCGGCTAATGACAAAATAGGATTAGTAAAAATTCGGCTTAGGTACAAAGACACTATCAAACTAACAAACAGCGAGAACAACAACATGGATACCAGTGTTTTTATGTAGAAAGATACATGCTTCGCAACCACGGTATCATCGCTGAAAACGACCAGCTCACCATGAAGTGTGTCATCTAAACTCAACGGTGTTGTAATTTGGTTTAAACTGCCAATTTGAGGCTTTGTTAGAGACAAACGTCTTTCTGATGAATAAAAGACATCACCATATTTATTCAACACGATAACATCAATGATCCCAGCCTGTTTTTTAAACGGGGCAATCAGTTCTTTCGCGGTATCACTGTCGTCAAACAACAATGCGGCGGTAAGGCTTGGTGCTAAAATATCGGCAATGGAAACAATACGACTGATTTCAGTGCTTTTGGTGGTCTTGAGTTCATAGGCTGAAAAAACGATTGACGTTACCACCGTTGATAGCGCGGCAGACAGCATTAAAAATACAATCAATTTCGATCGTATCGGCTTTCTGGCAAATCGTTTCTTAAGCATGACTATTTGCTCCCATCAACAATTCGTCCAATACGAAGCACTTTTGCACTCAATTTAATGCCTGCTTTCGCTAAATTATCGGGGCTGACCTCAAAACGAATCTTTCCACCTGCGATGAAAAAGTTAATATGTCCTCCTTTAGCCGCAAAACCGTCTTCCTGCCCCACCAACATGGTATGTTTAAACGAAACGTCATTGACGAATTGATGGCCCTGAGCATGAGTCAAAAACAACGAATTGCATTGGATTGAAGGGCTGTCGACTTGAATTACGCTGACCGGGCGAGATTTAACTAATTGCCCTTGTAATGTTTGCTTAGCCACTCGTACAAATTCTGCATCAGGGCTACATAGGGTATATGCGTCATTAACACTAGGGTCAAACCAATCGCCGTCACTATAGCGTGCGAAATTATATAAAAAGCCTGCTTTTAGTGCATATTCCCTTTCCATCGCGCACGCACAGCTACTCATAGTCAAAGAGAATATGAGCGATATGCAGGCGAAGAGTCTGTTGCTTCCCCTCATCAGCAAGTTAAAAGTTTACCAATACGTTCGCCATCACTGATGGTTCCACATACGTCGGTTGTACATAAAATTCATTGACATTTTTAAACTCCAACATTTCACCATGAACTAAGTTGTTTCCTGTCAGGCCAAATACCACCAAAGGTGACACCTGCCAACGCCAACTTAGGTCAAGCGCATAATAATCTTCTGTTCGGTAAGCTGCGCTTTTTTCATACCTCAACATACTAAATAATGTATGCGACTCGTTCACTGACGCCGACATTTTCAAAAGATATTGTTCTAGGACAGTGCTAAAGCCTATCGCTGTATTCACTTTAGAGGGTAAGTCGTACTTTTGATCCGTGTAGCTATAACCAAATTCACCTTTGATTCTCGGTGTGATCTGCCTACCTATAACCAGTTCGCCACCGTAGGTTGTGAGTTTTCCACCAGAAACGAACATGGTTGTTAGAGTCGATGAAGATAAATACCCAGGCAGTGACGTAATGTCCGTTAAATACGCTTGAATGAGTTGCTCGACAGAATAAGGCGATAAGCTACTCTCAACCGCCACCACGTTGTTGGTTTCAGTATGAAACAGGGAAAGGTCGACGTTCCAACGGTTCTCTGAGTACCGATAGCCGAGTTCTTTAGAGATGGATTTTTCAGCCTCAATATTTTCATTCCCCGCAACCAACCTTTCAATTCGAAAATCAGCTATGTCTGAGGGCAAAGCATTCGCCAACGTTGGATTAACTGATGACAATAGACTTGCTACTGACAATCCTCCTGCTTTAAATGACGCGTTATACTCGATAACGGACGGGATCCGAACCCCTCGAGACAGCGATCCCCACAGGGTGTTTTTACTATCTACAAGCCATATCAACTTGGCACTGGGTTGGTGTTCCCAACCTGTAAAATCATTGTGCTCGGATTTGTTACCGATGACCAACTTCAAAGAATCAGGGACAAGGTCCATCTGAAATTGCGCAAACGCACCAAATTGTTCCATCGCATCCAGATCAGACAGAAGGGACAAGTAATCGGTATTTTCAACCTCTAAGTCGATGTAACGGTAATTGGCCCCCCAATCAAACTGAACATCACCATAAATAGCATTCATTTGATAATCAAAATCAAACGTTTTCTTATTTTCTTTGTAATGTCGACTGTCATGCTTATCATAGGTATAAGCAATCTGAACCATTTGGCTCGCAGTTTCGCTGATAATATGATCGGTTCTTGACATAAAGCTATAAGCATCTTTATCGTCTTCAGCTTTAGCAAATTCATTTTTGTTGGTCGTTAGATTTGGAAGAGCGACATTACTGCCATAAGTCATGTGTTGATAATGGGCTTTAAACAAAGTAAAAAGGTGGTCATTAATATTGAGATCTAATCGGCCACCAACGCTATCTACGCGCCCAGTATCATTCGCCACAAGATCTTGATGACTACGATCCGACGCCTGAACATCTTTACTCATTGCATGAAGATTAAAAGACCCGAGTCCACCAATATCACTGCCATAGCGCGCAGTCAGATCGTAATTCAGCTCGTTTCCTTTGGTCGCTTGAACCGTTAGTTGACGAGTATCCTCACTGTGCTTAGTGATAATATTAATCACACCGTTGGTTGCATTGCTTCCCCAAAGCAAGCTCCCTTGGCCACGAATGACTTCGATCTTATCGACATCCATTAGTGGGAGATTAATGTTTTCCCACTTTACACCAGCTTGAATAGGATCGTAGATACTTTGTCCATCGACTAATACCAACAACTTACTCGCATAGCGACTGGCGGAAGAACGGCTGGTAATAGCCCACAGATTGTTATCGATTTTTCTGACTTGAAGCCCTGGAACGAGCGTTAAAGCCTGCGGTATCGAAGTCACCCCTGAACTCAGAATTTCTTTACCCGATAGAATGTATGTAGAGGCAGCTGTTTCACGCGCAGATTGCAACCTCCTCATAACCGAAGTTAATTGAATATCCGAGTCCATTAGGGATTCCAAATCTAAGGTATCCACTGCCTCGTGCTCTGCTAACACCGCAGATGACCACCCTAAGCAGATACACAACGCGAATCCAATAAACTTCCTATTCATACGTCCTAACTTTTTACCGCCTGTCAAAAGGACTTCCTATTAATAATTAGAATTCGACCCTATAAATATATACATAGAATGCATGATTAACACAGTGAAATGTGGCCTGACTTCAAATATATTGTGCCAGAAAGCAAACACTCAAACAGTTGGTAACCCATGCTTTGCAATCTATTTACATGAGCAACATCTAAAATAGGATTGATAGACATCAAGACACAGTGTACTTAAACGCGCATTGGATAAGAATACTTCTTCTAATTAGATCTATTTCAAATGCAATAGAGTCATTGTTAAGTACAATAATCAGAAGTTATAGCCCTTTTGTTTCAGACTTTACTTTGTTTTATTTCGATTCATTTTCTGAAAATGGATGGTACCAGAGACGAATTGGGTCAATATTTCCCCACTGATGTCAATCTTATGTCAAACCCATTGCAGGTTTTGATTCGCTCAAGTAACGTTATGCACATAAAGAGCTCATAACCCTAATAGCACACTACTTGAGAGATAATTCCATGAGAAAAACGCTGATTACCGCCACTCTAGCACTGCTTTCTACTCAAGTTATGGCCGATACCTCTTCAGAAGTGGTCATATTAAGCCTAAAAACTCAGGTCGGTGACCAAATCGTCGCGACAACTGAGCTGTATTCAAATCAAATCGACCCAAATACCAGCAGTATCGACGACACATTCAGACTTGTCGTAAACGGGAAAACGGTAGATGCTCCTCAAGAGTTACTTGCCGACCTCACGCGTAACCGTCGTACCTACAGCTATGACAGCATGACAGACGGGGTTGAACACGTTAAAAGCCCTGCTATGTGCATGCTCGGTGGTGAAGCTCAAGGTTATATCTTAGAAACTCGTTACCTTGATTACAAAGACAGCCAGATTGTCGGCCACGACATGAAGCCGGTTTATGCGGAAAGTGCAAATTGCCTGTTCACCGAACAGTACGTACCAAATGATCGTAATGCTGAGCTGTCTTCAGCTAAGTCTTTAGCGACCTTAAAAACGCTGTCCATGATTTACTCGCAAGACCAAAAATAACTGCGACAAAGACAGTCAGTAACCTCTGCACAGAAAACGAAGACAAAAAAGGTAAACACAGCATCAGCCGTGTTTACCTATATTATTGTTTATTACTGTTTTAACGTGCGGTTAGTTCAATAGCCAAACCTATCCCGTAAACGCAGGCAACGCTCCCATCATGGCCATAAAGTGGAATACAGCCGTAAGCACACCAAATCCAACAACCACGGCGATCATCGGCGCGCCACCGGGAGCAACGAAACCTTCATTACCTGCTTTTAGCTGACGAGACTTACGGGCAAGTAACGCTGGGATAATACAAGCCCACACCGTTGCCGCCGCGCCTGCATAACCAATCGCAATCACGAAGCCAAACGGAAACAGTAACGACAAAATCAGTGGCGGAATGAATGTGACCATCCACGTTTTCGCACGACCTTTCCTACAATCTTCGAACCTGAACAAGTCTGCTAGGAAGTCAAACACGCCCAAACCAACACCAATAAAGGAAGAAAGAATCGCTGCCATAGAGAACGTATTAATCGCATTCGCTACTTTTTCAGATTCAATCACACTTGCTAGGGCTGCTAATAGAGCATCAACATTACCACCTTGTTCAATCACAGGGCCAAACTCACTGCGAGGCAGGTTTCCGTAGATACTAAATAGCCACAAGAAATATAAACTCAATGCGATAACCGTACCGCCGAGAATCGCTTTCTTGGCTTTCTGCTCTTCGCCGTAATACGCTCGCATAGAAGAAACCGAGTGATGGTAGCCAAAAGATGTTAGCGCCACCGGCAACATCGCCAATGCGTATGGGGCGTAGCTTGACTGCTTGCTGATGGTGTCAAACAAAATTGACGTATCCACTTTAATCGCAAGGCCAGACACACCAAACACGAAGCTTAGAATCATAAAAGCGATGAGAATAACTGAAATTCGATCGACAGCTCGTGTTGAATGCCATACAAAGGCAGAAAAAATAACAACAAAACCAACAGAAGCAATTTTGCTATCAATATTAAGTAGTCCTTCAAGAATTAAACCTGAAGACGTAATATAGGCGTACAGTAATATACCACCTACAAAGTAAACCGTTATATTATTAAAGGCGTTAATTTTATCGCCGAGTAGATCCTTTGTGACGGTATTAAAAGATACCTTGAGTTCATAATGTTTGAATGCTTCTAACAGCATCCAACCGGATATGGTCATCACAACCATAGTTAGAGAAATGGCCAGTATCGACCACGTTGTCCATGCTCCGGCTCCTGCACTTGGTAACCCTAACATGCCTGCACCCACACAGACACTGGCTATAATACAAGAACCACCTATTAATGACGGACTCTTATTCATATTGATATTCCCTTAAATTCACGTTATTTAATCTGGTTTCCTAAACAGGTTTTTTATATTTATTAGTATTATTCAGACACACTTATCCCGTAACCAATTCCAACGTTTAACAATGGATAACTGGAAATAATAATGTCTTAGGGTTTACGTATTACTTGAGTGCCTAGGAAAAAAAAGCGCATTCAATAATGAATGCGCTTTATCTTGTTATGCTTCAGCGAGTTCTTTTTTTTCAACCTTCACTGCTTCTACTTCTTTTAGTCGAGCAGTAAAGTGACGCAGTACTTTCGGCTCGTAAGTGAAGTCTAACCCTTTCACGTTCGAGGCGTTCTCTTTCACTTTCTCAAATGCTTCAATGATGAAGTCCATATGAGTTTGCGTATAGGTTGCTCGCGGTATGGTTAAACGCAGCAGCTCCGCAGGGCACGCGTGTTGCTCGCCCGTTGCTGGATCTCGGCCTAATAATAGAGAACCAATTTCTACCGCACGAATACCCGCGACTTTATACAATTCACATGCCAATGCATGAGCAGGGAATTGACCTGCAGGAATATGAGGAAGTAATTTACCTGCATCAACAAAAGCAGCATGACCACCAGCTTGCTGACATACAATGCCCATCGCCTCAAGGCCGTTTACTAGGTATTGAACTTGACCAATACGGTACTCTAACCAGTCTTGACGCATGCCATCATACAGGCCAACAGCCAAACGCTCCATTGCGCCGCCTTCTAGACCACCGTAAGTAGGGAAGCCCTCTTGAACCACACATAATGTACGACATTCAGTGTATACGTCCATGAATGACTCATCTTTGAAACAAAGTAAGCCGCCCATTTGAACCATCGCATCTTTTTTAGCAGACATTGCTAAGCCATCTGCGTACTTGTAAGACTCACGAGTGATTTCTTCAATCGTCCAATCTTGGTAGCCTTCTTCACGTTGCTGAATGAAGTATGCATTTTCTGCATAACGAGCCGAATCCATGATCACTGGAATATCGTATTTCTGTGCCATTTCGTATACCGCTTTCAAGTTAGCGATAGAAACTGGCTGGCCACCAGCTGAGTTACACGTAATTGTACTGACAATATATGGTACGTTCGCTGCACCCGCTTCAAGAATGGCTTCTTCTAACTTAGGTAAGTCAAAGTTACCTTTAAAGTCTGCGTTGATTGACGTATCAAATGCTTCTTCCGTGTACACGTTTTTAGCAACACAGCAGTTAACTTGTGTATGACCTTGTGTGGTATCAAAGAAGTAGTTAGACAACGCCACCATCTTAGTGCGGTCTAAGCCTTTTTCCGTTTCACGTTTTTGAATAAGAACCGGAATGTAGATTTGCTCTGCACCACGACCTTGGTGAGTTGGAATCGTCAGCTCGTAACCAAAAATGTCTTTTACTGCATTGGAAAGTGCGTAGTAACTGCGGCTGCCACTGTATGCTTCATCACCCATCAACATCGCAGCTTGCATGCGTTGAGTAATAGAACCTGTGCCACTGTCTGTTAGTAGGTCAATAAACACGTCATCACTATCGAGTAGGAATGGGTTCATACCTGATTTTACGATCGCTTCTTCGCGGTACTCACGAGTGGTACGTTTTACTGGCTCAACAACACGAATGCGAAATGGTTCAGGTAGATGCTTGAAGTTTTCCATAATAATGCCTTCATTTTTTATTTAGATGCGTCTACGCACCTTTTAAATTGGGTAAATATATTTAAACAATAAATCAAACCAACGATATTAAATTTAATGCCACAAAATTCAGGTTAATATACCTAGCGACAAAAATTACGTAAGTCGATTATTTTCTACTTATGGGTAGCTTCGTTCGATGGAAAATAAAAAGATATTTTTCCATCTTCATTGTACCAATGCATCTGCATCGGAGATGACAACCAAACATGTTGCCAATCAAGACATATCTTCACTGTATGTACTCGCAATAAGTTGGATTTTCAAAATTTGCTCACCATAAATGCCAGATAGCATGAGGTAAACACGTTAAATTCATACGGAAAGTCGTACTAAGAAAGGTTGTAAGCGTTACTCTGCGGAAAGGTGGAAAGACAGGACGTGATCTAAGTTAAACCATGCAAGCAAGGTTTGAATTAATGTGGATTGCCATTTAAGGTACATGTTCATTTTTTATGTCCTATCCTGAAAACCAAAGTCCTAATCGATGAATCTATCATCCAATATAATTTGGATTTGTTAAACAAAAAGCAGCCATAAATGTGATCAATATTTGCCAATAAATTTCTATTAAATTAAAACTTTCTATAGGATCACAGAATAACTCAAAACCATATGCAACACCACTCAATCACTCATAAGAATAATCGCTAAAATAATTTTATAAATATAAAACTTATATTTTAAAACTAAGCCGCTACGGCCAAGAAAATATCATTAAACTAGTACGTTAGTCTTATTATCCTTTATTATAGATTAATACGTCTGAGTTCATTAACCCCATTCACTAGATCGTGACGAAAACTTCATTTCCCACCGAGCAGAAAAATCACGTGATCAGGCAAACTGTTAGCCTACGATAGCTAAGCTAAACCCTTCCCCACAGCCCGCTATTGATGAATAACTTCACAAAAAGTCCCATTTTTGCTTTCAATCATGTTAGTATCAGCGCCTTTTTTTGACGAACCTCACACTTTTACTTCTGTGTGCGGTAAATGCAACGGCCTTCAATGGTCAAAAAATAGTGAACAATCTATGTCGAATATGACACATGTAGTAGATAGTACTTTATCAGCTTCACCCGAATATACAGATCAATCGACCACTCCCACTTCTGAATCATTGACTCAAAAACTGGAGTTAAACAACCCAGTCTTCTGGCTCAGTGGTAGCTTTCTCGTTTTATTTGTTTTACTTGCAGTCACCAATGCCTCCGCACTGTCTTCTCTCGTTACCACCTCTTTCTCTTATGCAACACAATGGTTTGGCGCATTTTGGCAAGTATTGCTGCTGCTCAACTTTGTTATTGGCCTCTTTTTGGCTATCAGCCGCACCGGTGATGTCAAACTAGGCGGTCTTTCAACCCCTGAAATGGATACCTTTAAGTGGATGGCCATTGTGCTGTGTACTTTGCTTGCTGGCGGTGGCGTATTCTGGGCTGCTGCAGAGCCCATCGCTCACTTTGTTTCCCCTCCCCCTTTCTTTGGCGATGCTAGCGTCGCGGACAACGCAGTAAACGCGCTGTCGCAATCATTTTTACACTGGGGATTCTTGGCGTGGGCTATCTTAGGCGGCCTATCCTCTATCGTATTGATGCATCTGCACTACGAAAAAGGCTTACCTCTTAAACCAAGAACTCTGCTTTACCCATTATTAGGTGATCGCGCCATTAATGGTTGGTTTGGCAATCTTGTGGATGCGTGCAGCATCATCGCAGTCGCGGCGGGTACTATTGGTCCTATCGGATTCCTTGGCCTACAAATCAGCTACGCACTCAATTCTTTATTCGGTATTGAAGATACTCTGATGACACAAACAATGGTGATCATCAGCGCTATCGCAATGTATACCTTGTCGGCACTCAGTGGTGTTAACAAAGGCATTCAAATTGTCAGCCGTTACAACATCATTCTAGCGATTGGTCTTATCAGTTTTATTCTGTTGTTTGGCCCAACAAGCTTCATTATTGACGGCTACCTACAAGGTGTTGGCGGTATGGCGAGTAACTTCGCCCCTATGGCGTTGTTCCGTCAAGATGCGGGTTGGCTAGGCTCGTGGACGGTATTCTTTTGGGGCTGGTTCATTGGTTATGGTCCAATGATGGCCATCTTCATTGCTCGTATTTCTCGTGGCCGTAGCATCCGCCAGCTTATTTTGGCTATCAGTGTTGTTGCTCCGCTGATTACTTGTTTCTGGTTCAGTGTTGTTGGTGGCAGTGGTTTAGCGTTTGAACTCGCTAACCCTGGTAGCATCACGACTGCGTTTGAAGGCTTTAACTTACCAGCAGTACTGTTGGCTATCACCGCGCAACTGCCTGCTCCGATGCTAATCTCGGTATTGTTCTTAATATTGACGACGACGTTTATCGTGACCACTGGAGACTCCATGACCTACACCATCAGTGTTGTTATGACAGGCTCAACAGAACCAAACCCATTGGTACGCGCTTTTTGGGGCGTAATTATGGGCGTGGTGGCTATTGCTCTTATTTCAATGGGTTCTGGTGGCATTTCTGCTCTTCAATCATTCATTGTAGTCACCGCCGTTCCTGTGTCGTTTATTTTGCTTCCTTGTTTATGGCAAGCACCTAAAATTGCACACCAAATGGCTCGCGATCAAGCGCTTATCACTAATCAGCGCTGATCCCCGCCTTAAAGGCTGAATTCTACTTTTGTTTAACACCTGCCCTCGACCGAGACGCAGGTGTTTTTTTATCTACATCTGCTCGCTTGCTCTTCTCTTCTCTTCTCTTACAATAAGAATCAACAAAAGCCACAATATAAAAATGGTCTTTACCAATACTGTTGGAACTGCCAGACACCTCCCAACATGATGTAACAGTCACCTATGTTTCACCTAAAAGGTGACACCAATCTCATTTCGTAGTGGGCACATTGATTATTATGCATCTAATTCCTCTACAGAAATGATAATAATGAAAAAAACTCTATTGACCAGTGCTATTGCACTCAGCTTTTCTTTCCCAATTTTCGCCGCTGATGGCGATATCCATGACGTCACCATACTTGGTACTTCCGATCTACACGGTCACTTTATGCCATGGGATTACGCTGCAGATAAACTGAATATGCGTGGAAGCCTGAGCCAGATAGCGACAAAGGTTAAAAACATTCGCGAAGAGCAACCTAACATCATTTTGGTTGATGCGGGTGACACCATTCAAGGCAATTTCGTCGAGACATTTAAAGATGAGCCTGTCGACCCAATGATGCTTGGCTTCAATGAAATGAAATACGATGTCTGGGTGCTCGGCAATCATGAGTTCGATTTCGGGCTTAAAGTACTGAACCGCTCTCTTGACCAATTCAAAGGACAAACGCTGGCTGGCAACATTAGCCGACCAGACGGCAACCCTTTCTTGCCCGCTTACACCATCATTGAACGAGGCGGCATCAAAATTGGCATGATCGGTATGGATACTCCGATGACCCAAGTGTTTGCTGAGGGCACAAACCGTCTTGATGGCATGACATTTACCAACCCAACCATTGAAGTACAAAAAGCCATTGATGCGATTGAAAACGATGTGGATGCGATTGTTCTTGTTGCCCATATGGGCCTTGAAAACGAGAACGATATTGCGAACACAGGCGTTACTGACATCGCGAATGGTAACCCAGAATTAGACGCCATCGTTGCGGGGCACATGCACACTCGTATTGATAAAGCTGTCGTCAATGGTGTCATCATTACCGAGCCCGACAAATATGGCCGCGCACTGTCTCGCATTGATTTCCAGTTTGAAGAACGCAATGGCAAATTTACCTTAGTAAATAAAGATAGCTTCACCTACAAAATCAAGGGTGTCGACTCTGATGAGAAAATGGAAGCGCTCTATCAGCCTTATCACAAACGTTTACGTGAAATGGCCAACCGTGAAGTGGCAGAGTTAACAGGCACCGACCTTGTTCCTGAAAACGAAATTCGTGGCATTCCTCAAGTGCACATCCAAGACACAGGCATCAGTGCACTGTTCCAAGAAGCAAGCTTTTTCTATGCCCCCAAAGCGAACGTCATCGCTCTGCAAATTGACAATGATAACGCTGAACTGGATGTAGGCCCTATAAAGGCCAAAGACATTGCCTATAACTATCAATATGCTGGCGGTGAAATTACGGTCTACCAAATGACAGGAAAAGAACTCAAGACCTATATGGAATGGTCTGCCGGTTACTTTAATTCTGTGGAACCTGGTGACGTCACCTACAGCTTTTTCCCTAAACGTCGAGCGTCTAAGTACTCTACCAATGATTTTTTTGCCGGAGTGAGTTACACCATTGACCTGACACAACCAGCCGGTAAACGCATTACCGACTTAAAATTTGCTGACGGGCAATCTATCACTGACAGCAGCGATATTCGTATTGGTATGAACAGTTACCGAATGGGGCATTTAACTAAAAAAGGTGGCGTACTTGAAAGCCAGTCTTTCCCAGTTCTATTTGATACCGAAGCCGAATACGGTGAAGAAGAAGGCACCATCCGCAACCTGACCATTCGCTATTTGACCGAAGAAAAAAATGGTACCTACCAAGGCAAAGCGATGCAACGATGGAAACTTGCAGGCTTAGAAGGCTATGAAAAAGAAAGAAACATCGTTAAACAGTTGGTGAACGACGGAAAGATTGATGTGCCAGCCAGTGAAGACGGCCGCTACACCAACATCGCCGCCATCAATGTTAAGGCTCTTCTGTTTAACAACAAAGATGCACAAGCCAAGGCTGTGGCTGAACGCAATGCCAAACTGCCTGATGCCACTAAGGCACAACGCATCACGCTTGAACGCGAACTCGTCCTTATTGAAGCACTAAACCAATAACCGGTAAGTAACCTAACGTGACACTGTCGGCCTTATTCAGGCCGACTTCTTCCCTCTTTAAAATCTAGCACCACGAGATTTATTCTCGCTTTTCCCGTCAGTTTGTTTATCTTAACCTTCACCTTTCGCTTTTTAGATCAAATCGATATGACCCAAGAAAAATTCCAATCTATCTATAATCGTGCTGTTGAACGTAAAGGCGGAGAAGAAAACCTCATCGCTTTGGTTCGCAAGCCACTTGATGTTCAAACGTTGGCACAAATTGGCGACGATCGTTGGTTAGCTGCTTTTACTGAAAAAGTATTTCAATGCGGGATTTCATGGAATGTAGTGAGGAATAAATGGCCTAATTTTGAGGAAGTATTTTTCAATTTCAAAATAGAAACCTTGTTAATGCTGCCTGAAGAAGCTTGGGAAGCCAAAGCTCAAGATCCAAAGATCATTCGTCATATGACCAAGGTCATGAGCATTCCAGCGAATGCCATGATGATTCACTCAGCGAAACACGATAACCAAGACGTTAGTTCATTTTCGGAAATGGTAGCGCACTGGCCAAGCGAGCAGATTACCGAGCTATGGGGCTACCTAAAACGAAACGGTAAACGCCTTGGTGGCAACACCGGAGCTTATACACTGCGCCAAATGGGCAAAGACACATTCATCCTTTCATCAGATGTGGAATCACACCTAAGGAACACAGGGATTATTGATGGTGGCCGAGATACTAAGCGCACCCAACTGGCAGCCAGCAAGGCATTCAATAATTGGCAGCAAGAGTGTGGAAAAAGCCTAAGCGAAATAAGCCAAATTATCGCGTACAGTGGCGGGGACAATCGCGTTCTATGACTCCATAAATGCTCTTACTCTAAGCCCATTTATAAAGGGCTTAGACAAATACCCGCCTTAGTAAAAGACCGACTCAATTCAGTGCCATTCCTTTTCTGTTCGGGACTTTTAATCGTCACTCTAGCCACAATCGCGCTAAAGACATCACTCCCATGCTATTCGTCTCTGTGCCATGTAACTCTTGCGACGTTGTATATCGCGCATGATGACGCCACAATGGCATGTAGTAACCGTTTTGTATCAACCAATCTTCTACTCGATACAGCTTGTCTAAAAAGTCTTGCCCGCTCTGGCTGTCTGCCATTAGTGAGTCAATAAATCTAAGGTAGTTTTTGCCGTTTATATCATCTAAGCAGTATTGATAGATATTGCCCGTTAATAACCAACGATAGTACTGAAATGGCGTATTATCGCTAAAGACGTAGCATTGATTAAGAATGTCGACCTGCTGGTTTGCCAAATCATCGCCGAGCCATTGATAGCGAATTTCACATATAACACCAAAAGACTCAAGGTGCTCAACGAGGCCTGCAAATGAGTCACTGTCCTTTCGGCTGCTCATGATAACAATGGGTCTAGATGGCTTTCGCATGGCAGTATTAAATAGATGAAACCCTTTATCTTGATGGTAAGGGGTAATGCTATTCGCTAAAGGTGAACTGTCACTATTTTGTAGTTCTACATATTGCCTGGTTTTGTCCATCAGCCAAGAACGTTCTGCTACCGACAACCTATTTTCATGGTGAACGAACTCAAATAAGTTACAGGCGTCTTGATCCACTTTGTCTGAGTCATCTCTCGACTGCTCGCTACTGAAACTGATCTCTTGAACATGAGCACTGCAAATTACTTGCTCTGATTTACTAGACCAAAACTCGGCCTTTCTATCAAGCCCCCTACGGAAAAATACTGCCTGTTTTTCTCCAACACCCAATGATCTTCTTGAAAAGCACTTAATTTATACGTGCCTGTACCAATAGGTTGAGAAAGCTCGCCTTTGTTATCGAGTAAGAAAATTCCGTGGTGTATATCTGCCAATACATGCAAAAACACAGGGTCAAATTGCTTCATATTGAATAACAGCCATTGACCGTCAACCGCGATACTCTCTACATGACGAAAAAGCAATTTACTTTTTCTACTGTGCGTTACTTGATAGTTAAAACAATCTTTTAAGTGGGTAAGCTGCAGCTTTTCGCCATTGTGAAAAAAGACATCATCTCGAATCCGAAAACGATATTGATTGTCTTGATAATCAAAATGATGGGCAATATGAGGAATGATTTTCCCTGTTTGATGATCGTATTTCACTAAGGTATCAAAAATCGATTCAATCAACATAATGGATTGAAGTAAATCCACCATCGGTGGACGCCATTCAGGGAAGGGGTAAGGCACTAAATAGACAAGCGTATTTTGCTTCGAAAGCTCAGCTTGAGCGGGGGCGAGCCACCGCGGCAGTTGGTCTTGAAATAGGCTGAGCTTGTCAAATTGCTCGGCGTAACGAAAAGCTTCATCAATATGGCCTTCTCGCGCTTGAGATTCCAACTGCGCCAGCAACGCCTCTTCAAACGACATCAGTATTGTTAGCGTCGATTTATTACCGCGCCCACGCCCGGGAGACCACTGAATACAGCCTTTAGATTGCAGCGTAACCATTAACTTACTGACATTACGCTCGGAGCAGGAAAGCAACGCCGCTAATTGGCTTACTTCTACCGGCGTCTGGGTCGCGGTCGGGAAAGCTTTATCTAGCTGATTTAAACGCTGTAAATGAATGATGGATAAAAAAGGTGAACTCTGTTTTTTGATCATATCGTTCTTTATTCCGGTTATTCCTCTGATAATAAAAAGCGTAACCAGATGAAGAGCAGAGGAACCTATGAATAATATTTATCACCCTCGTTATACCTTATATACCGAGCGCTACGCAACTGCCGTACGTGAACCGATTGGCGCAACAAAGCCCCAGACTCACGGCCTTGTTACTTTTTGTGCTGGTGCCTTATTAGGCATGTCATTAGCCCTGCTCGTCATATAAAGACGATAAACACAAGATGACACAGCAGACAATATTGCATATAACTAGAGAGCAAATTTCAAACTAATCAATAGAGTGACACTATGAATTCAGTAATCGATACCATGCTATCTCACCGTTCTATTCGCCAATATACCGACGAACCTATTGCTCCTGAGCAGCTTAATGCCATTATTCAATCAGGCATCGCGGCGTCGTCTTCTAGCATGTTGCAAGTCGTTTCGGTGATTCGGATTACTGACCCTGAGAAACGTAAAACGCTGGCACGCCTTGCTGGCAACCAAGCATACGTAGAAAAAGCAGCCGAGTTTTTGGTCTTTTGTATCGACTACCAGCGTCACTTCGAGCTTAACCCTGAGGTAACCCCAGAGTACACAGAGCTAACACTGATCGGGGCTATTGATTCTGGCATCATGGCACAAAACTGCTTACTTGCTGCTGAATCATTAGGCCTAGGTGGTGTGTATATTGGCGGTTTGAGAAATGGGGTAAAAGAAGCCGATGAACTGCTCGGTTTACCAAAATACAGCGCTGCACTCTTTGGTTTGTGCCTTGGTCACCCCGCGCAAGACCCTGAAATTAAACCTCGCTTAGCACCTGAGGTATTAGTACATGAAAACCAATACCAACCATTAAACAAGCAGCACGTAGCCAAGTACGACGACGTCATGGCAAGCTACTATGCCAGCCGCACGAGTAATCAAAAACAAAGTTCTTGGTCTGAGCAAGTCACGAGCAAAATATCCGGAGAAGTTCGCCCTCATATTTTGGGGTATTTAAACAGCAAAGGGCTGGCTAAGAAGTAACTTTTCGCTAATTAGCCGGCTACGTTTAATAGTTCGACTAAAGGGATACATGGCTTACGTGTATCCCTGAACCTACAACAACGACCGTCCTCTCGGATTATTAAGGCCGAATATTGGTAAAGCTGACTTTTTTAGTTCCGTCACTCTGGTTCTGAGAATCAACCATGTCCCCTTGGAAATAGTAGGGTTCAATAGGTATTTTACTGTTGTTTGGTCTTGCGTAGTACAAGGTAGCCGGCTTCGAGTCATTCTGTTGTGCGAACAAATAGCCAATTAACGCATGCTCAAACTGGTGGTAACCATTCCCCCAATGAAACGCTTTAGTTTGCTTCGGATTTAACCCAACGCCACCATACTTGTGATCAACCCATACATCATGAAAAGTCGGCAGCGTATATTGCAGAACAGGCTTCATTGACCCATCAATAAGAGATACCGTCATGGCCGCCTGATCAAGCTCTGCCCATTCCCATGACGAACTGCCTTCGCTATATGGCCGGCTTTGCCATCCACTGATCTGCTGCCCTTTCCATCTCTTTTGAAGTTGCTCACCATAGTAACCAGAGACGCTAGCAAAGCTTTTAGTGTATTGCGCCTGCGCCAATGTATGCTTCATCCCAGCCATACCAAACTGTGACCATTGAGAATTATCCAACGTTTTCCCTGTTAAATAAGTCATCCAATACGCTTTAATGGTATGGCCGAAATCGTTATGGTTGGCACTTGGCATCATCACCGCTTTATGATGAATTGCACCGTAAAAACGTTGCTCATCTTCTGAATGGTAGTGGTCTACCATGGTTTGTGTTAGCCAAGTTAGGTCTTTAAACCATTTTGATTTATTTGGTTCTGGCAGCAACGGGGCAACAAGAAGCAGGTAACCGTTGATTTGATCAAGCTGTGCAACCAGTTCACGTTGTTGTTTACTCCCATCATCACCGTCTGCGAGTACCCAAGCGAGGCCAAGATCATCTTTAAGCCGATACTTATCAAAGATAAAAGCTTGTTGCGAGATAAGTGCCTGTTCGACCTTTTTATCTTGAGTAAGGTAATAGTACATTGCAAGACCAACCAAAGCGTACGCTTGATCTTGAGAGGTACGCTGTTGCCACTCGAGCCCCGCTTCCCCATTGACGGTGTAACTGATAAAGCCGCCATTCTTCTCATCTTGGAGCTCATCGATTAGATAATACGCACCTTGTTTGGCCAGCTCTAACGCCTTCTTATCACCCGTTAGGTGGTACAGCACGCCATAAGCATAGGTTTGGCGCGACTTCATTCGAGTAAATTCTTTGCCAAAGTGCGGAGTAATCCAACCTTTCTTCAATTCAGGGCAGACATCAGCAACATCGAGCAAGGTGCCGTTATCGCAACGAAATGTCGGAAAGTTACCGACTGGATTTCCTTCGGCACTCGGCATTAACCAATAGGGGGCGAGTCCTTCTGTTGCGTGATTAAGCCAGTCTTCACCAGAAGGAAGAGTGATACTGGCAGTGGCAGCGAAGCTAGTGACACAGAGCAATGCGATTGTTGTTCGTAACATAATATTAACTTAACTAATTGAATTTATTTGAATATAAACAATCAGGTTTACGCATATTGACGATACGATCACAATCAGAATAAGTGTTCTGTCCATATCTCTAAATGAAAAAGAGCAATCGACTCTAGGCAATGAGCGACAAAGGGAAATATCTGTATCCTAACTTAGCCATTTAACTTAAAGTATCAAAATTACAACAAAAATAGCACTAATTGATACTTAATGAACATTCAGTACTTTTCGGGAACGGTACACTTTACTCGAACTCACGAAAAGGAACACACTCATGCAAGTATTCACAAAATCTGTATTAGCACTCAGCCTATTGGTTATTGGGGCAGCTCAAGCATTTGAATTAACGAGTAAAGACATTCAAGAGGGTCACCCTATGGCTAAGACCTTTGAGTACAACGGTTGGGGTTGTGATGGTAGCAATTTATCCCCCCAACTAATGTGGCAAGACGCACCAGCAGGCACCAAGAGCTTTGCAATCACAGCGTATGACCCTGATGCACCAACAGGCAGCGGCTTTTGGCACTGGGTCGCATTCAATATTCCTGCTACGGTAAATGAACTGCCGCGAGGTGTGAATATTAAAAAGCTTGGCGGAATCGAGTCTCGTATCGATTACGGCAGCATCGGCTTCGGTGGCGCTTGCCCTCCTGTTTCAGACGGCATGCACCGATACCAGTTTACGGTTTGGGCACTGCCAACAGATAAAGTACAACTAGATGAAAACACGCCTTCAGCGGTAGTCGGTTTTACATTGAATAGTATGGCATTAGACAAAGCGACGCTAACCGCCACTTACACACGTTAAATTACAAGAGAATGGGGGAATGATGAGTCATCAGTATCAAGTAACGATATTCCGTGCCGAGCAACTTCAAAAGCTCCGAAACGTAAGAATTCATTCCCCGTGCATCATTCAAATTATGGATGGTAGTAAACGTCTGTTCTGGAAAGACTCGACCATGGATCTTTCTCACGGAGCATTATTGCTCTGTGAGGCTTCGGCCTCATTGAGCTTTGAGAACCTCCCCCAAAAAGGCCGTTTTCTTTCCAGAATGTTCAGCTTCCATTGCCTACCGACAGACTCAATGATTGAACTGAGCAAGAACAGCGGCACAACACAAGCCACTCCAATGATGAAAACCGACAAAGGATTGCAAGAAACACTCAATGCGCTGTTCTCGTTTACTCCACAGAGCCTAAGCAAAGAAACACAGACTTTTTGGATCATGGGGGTTTATCAGCAGTTGGCGGAGCGTGGCGTGTTGCATCATTTATTTGCCAGCACGAACACCACCTTCACCCAGAAATTGAGCCGCTACTTGTCCTACTCTCCGAGTGAAGAACATACGCTAGAAGCCACAGCAAAACGCTTTGCTGTTAGCCGAGCAACGATGATGAGAAACCTCAAGCAAGAAGGCACACGATACAGAGAAGTGTTGGCTGAAGTGCGCCTAAACCACGCGCTGCATTTAATGCAAAATGGTCACTATAACGTCGCACTGCTATCTCAATTATGTGGCTACCAATCCGAAGGCCGTTTCAGCCAACGCTTTAAAGGCAAGTTCGGCCTAACGCCAAGTGATTATATTAAAACGGTAGTCGTTCAATGTAACTCAATAATGAAATGTTAGCTTACCGCTTTTAGCTTGATGCGCCGTTGACGGCCACATATAAGAAGCGCATTCTTTTAAACCTAGGCAGAACAAAGCTTCCTTTTATTAAGGGCGACCCTCCCACCGTTTTTTCTGTACAACGCATCGATTAAAATGGCAGGCCGAATGAATAAAATCGTTATATTAGTTATGGGGCTGCTTTTCACCAGCCGATTGTTTGCCAGTATTGCTCCGCATGTTACCCAGCTAGAACATGATGCACCTATTTTAATCCGTTCAGCTCTCATCGTGGGAGTGGCTAGCTATGTCATCTGGACGGTAGTTAAGTACTTTAAAAAGAACAAAGCCTCCCGTTAGAGCGAGTTGTGGTCACTGAGTCGTTTCATTCAACTCAATGTTGTCTCCATTGAAATCAAACGCCCCCAGATTTAATATCCGTTGACCAAGCTTGGGCAACAAAATCAATGAACTGCCGAACAATAGGAAGCTGATAACTGCGAGACAAATACACAGCCCAAAGCACACTGCTCGGAGAAACATAATCACCCAATATTTGTTTCAACTTACCATCAGAGATCAACGGATTCGCGAGATCGCATGGCAGGCGAACAATTCCTTTATCGTGTTCGGCGGCGCGACTTAACACGCCAACATCATTGGCCTTAATGGTTCCAGACACCTCAACTGAATAGTGCTTATTGTCTTTCACGAAGTTCCATTGAGAGATGCTAAGGTGGCGAAAGCAATTATGTTGTCGAAGCTCGTCGATAGACTTAGGTTCCCCATGCTCAGCTAAATAGGCTTCAGATGCACACACAACCGAGTCAATTTCCATTAGCTTTCGAGCAATCAAGCTATCGTCAGGTTGATCGGTATAGCGAAGGGCAATGTCTATTCTTTCTTCCACCAGTTGAGCAAAATAGTCGGAAGCAAAAAGCTCTACGCTGATATTTGGATGACGCTCGGTGAACTGCTCTACCACATCTAACAGCAAGTTTTGAGTCAGGCCGATAGGAGCCGCGATTCGAATTATCCCCGACAGTTCATCGGTTTGATTAAGGGCTGTGACCTCTAGCTCTGCGGTTTCATGGAGTATTCTCTCGCAACGTTGTAATGCCATTTCCCCTTCAGCGGTTAAACTCACTTTTCGCGTGGTTCTGTGCAATAACCTTTGTTGTAGCCATGCTTCTATCTCTTTGACATGGCGCGACACTTGTAACCGGCTCATGTCCAAATGCGTTGCCGCTTGAGTAAAGCTGGCACGATTTGCTACTTCCACAAAACTTCGCATCGCTGTCAACCTATCCATTACACCCTCTCAAATTGTTTATCTGTTCGTTCTGATCAACGCTTTATGCATAGCTTCGAGTCAAATGATTAAGCCAAAAACCCATTAGTTAACCAGGTGGATACAATGTATATCATTTGTCGATATTTATCTCAATTAAGGAATCTATTAGGCTGTAATGGCTGTCAGAAACAGACTAAATAAATCGGATAATTGGAGAGACATTATGAAAATTGCAGTATTAGGCGCGTCAGGTTGGATTGGTAGTCACATCGCACAAGAAGCAAAATCTCGTGGCCACGACGTTATTGCTGTCGTAAGAGATGCAAGCCGAGTAGAAACTAGTGGCGTTGAAGTTCGCCCCTACGATTTACAAGATGATACGGATAACTTATCGGCCACTCTATCAGGCGTTGACGCGGTCATTGCCGCTATTGGTGGTCGCGCCTTAGGTAATCACGACATCGTAAAAAGCACAGCGACTAAGTTACTTGCTACATTGCCAGGCGTCGGTATCGAGCGCCTATTATGGGTAGGTGGTGCAGGCTCGCTTGAAGTTGCTCCAAACGTACCCCTTGTAACCGTTCCGGACTTTCCCGAGGAATACAAAAACGAAGCACTAGCACAGTCTGAGGCTCTCGACGTCTTCAAGCAATCTGATAGCGAATTAAACTGGACGTTCGTTAGCCCAGCCGCAGACATCTTCCCAGGAGATAAGCTATCGACCTACCGTACTGGCGGGGAACAACTATTAACTGACGAAAACGGCGACAGCAAAATCTCTGTGAGCGATTACGCCATCGCGATGATTGACGAACTAGAAGCAGGCCAATTCCCACGCCAACGTATTGGGGTTGCTTACTAAGCGTCCCTACCTGTGAATCCCTACCTTTCTCACCTGCCATTTAATCATTCGATTAAATGGCAGTTTTTATATTATTCAATATCATTATGATAAGCCTTTGATTATTAATTGAAGTGATGAATTTAAAGGCGCATTATAGGAGCATTAAACATCTATCTACCCGATCAGTTGCGTTAGTTGCTAGACGATAAACCGGCTTCAGGAGAAGTAAAGTGGTGCATGCTTACGGTGCAAAGGAAATGAAAGCGTTTTGTTGTGAGTGTAAACAAGTCACTACCCATAAGTATGAGAGTTTTTCTAAAGCACAACCAGATAGTGAAGTGAAAGGTTTCTTCTCTGGATTGTTAGCTGCAGCAGCAAGCTCCTTAATGGAAAGCGAAGCAACGGGTGATTATAAGTGTAAGGTGTGTGGCACGAACCTTTATACACCTGACAATTTAGATTAAGTTTATGGTGCAATGCAGAATGCTCGGTGCGTTAAACGAATGAGTTAAGCTATAACTAAGGAGAGAAAATGTACAAAGGGAGTTGTTTGTGTGGTTCCATCCAATTGACATTGGATGGTGGTGTCACCGATATTATTCATTGCCATTGTTCTTTATGCCGTAAGGCAAGTGGAAGCGCCTATGCTACCAATGCTTTTATCGACTCGGAAGGCTTAAAATTATCCGATGCAGATAACACTCTCACTTTTTACGAAAGTAGCAAAGGCAAACGCAAATACTTTTGTAAAGCTTGTGGCAGTCCAATTTATAGCTCAAATTCACAGTCTCCTGAAAGGTATCGTCTTCGGTTAGGCATCTTGGATTCAGATATCACTGAACGCCCTATTTCTCATAACTTTGTGACTTCCAAGGCTAATTGGGAGGATTTAGATGCAGAGCTCCCACGTAGTGAAAAACACGAAGTTGGCAGAAAATAACGCCGTTCAATTCGCTAGACCAACGTTTAAGAGTTCTAAGCAATTTTTCTGATCGGATATTCACGAGCTGAAATGCTGCCCCACCGTTTCCCCAATAATACCCCTGTGGCGGCATGAAATCTTGTGCACTCAAAAACGAGCTGAAGCACTCCATGAATAACCTGAAATAATATTCGTTTTCGCCTCAGCATTGGCTGAAGATTATCAAGACTCGATGACCTACTACAGTACCTATGACTTATTGATGCAAAGCCAAACCAATACCGTGATAGGAGGTTTCAATAGTCAAAATAATCTTTCCATTTAATGCAACTGATTCATCCTCAATAAGCTCAATGGCCGTTAGCACGCCATCTAACGGAATATGGCGTTCTACATCTAGCTGCATTTGGTTCTCCATGAAATGGCATAGCATCATCATGAACGCACCTCGACGGCTATCCCTACCGACCGCCTTTTCCCAGTGACGTAAAAAGAACGTACTAAACTCAATATTCTCAATTTGGGAGAGCAAATCGCCCCTTGCATCTAATACATAGGCAGTCGAATATGGGTAGCTTTCTGGTTTTGAAGTGCAACAATTAGACGAAACCCTAACGATGAAGATAACTGGGCGAAGATCTTGCCTAACACAATCATCTGATACATAATTAAACTATCATTTGATAAGGTGTTATTGTTATGTCACAAATGCAAGCATTCAAACCTGTTAAACAGCCAGCTAGCTTTTGGCAGCAAGTAGGTATTCCATCCCGAGGGGTAACCCTTTATGAGTCTGTTCATAAAGGTCTGGATTTTGATGTTTTTGACAAGCTAGCCAAGCACTCTAAATTGGAAAAGAAAGAGTTGGCTACCGCTGTTACAATTCCACCAGCCACACTAAACCGCAGATCGAAAGCGGGACGTTTTAACAAAGACGAAAGTGATCGTTTGTACCGTTTTGCTGAGATATTCAACCAAACAATCAACTTGTTTGAAGGTGATATTTTGGCCGCATGTGAATGGCTCAAATCCCCTGTGGTTGGTTTGGGTAACCGCCGCCCTATCGATATGGTTTCCACTACTGCTGAATCAGAAGGTGTTCTAAATCTAATTGGACGATTAGAGCATGGGGTATTTTCTTGATCACTTTGTACCGAATCGTAAAGGAAAAGTGGGAAGAGTCAGCTTTCGATGGCGAAGGCTCCAGACTGTACGGAGGGCGTTGGAATTCTATTGGACGCTCGGCGGTTTATGTTGCGGCGTCAGAGTCACTTGCCATTTTAGAAATCTTGGTTCATCTCAAAAATACCAAAGTACTTGAAAATTATGTCTTGTTTACGTTGGAACTGGATGAAGCCGATGCTTTGGTCCTTGAAAATGACGACTTGCCGGACAACTGGAATGAAGAGCCTGCCCCGCTTCAGACAGCCGAAATCGGTGATCAATGGTTATCGAGCTATTCAAGCTTGGCGCTGGCGATCCCGTCGGTGATTGTGCCTCGCGAACAAAACTATGTACTCAACACAAAACATTCAGGTTATCCAAAACTCATCAAAACGGCCAACAAATACGAAATTTCTTTCGATACCCGGCTTCTATAAATCAGTGATTCCCACTGTAAATGTCCGAGAGCATTAAAGTTTGTCAGTTCCAATATTGTTTGATCTGTTTTTGGCTATATCAAGTTAGACGGCGAAGATAAGTTAAAGCACTTTCTGCCCCAAAGTGTTTCAGGAGCCATAGTAAAACCCATAGGGTTAGCTAATGAGCAACTACCGAGGAATCCTCAGTAGTTGCAGAATTTGCAACAACTCCTACATTCCCCAATTGTCCAACAGGCTGTTGGGCAAATCTCTAGTATCCAATTTTGCAACAAGAGGGTCTTGCACAATTGCGAAACAACCTGTTTCGTGAATTATTTCTGCCCCAAAACTTTCTAGCCTATGCCTCAGAACTCATTTTTGTCACTAACTTACCTACTTTTTCTAATGATTCAATATGATAAGTAGGTATGTATCTGTCTAGCGAGTAGGTTGCGATTCACTTCGACTTCGACAACTCTCTTCTGCTCGGATGTCAGTAACAGTCATAGAATCCATAACACATGCAGTCAGTTACAGCGGCTCGTATTCTATTGAGTTTTGCATCTCTAAGATCATTCGATTGACTTTTATTTTCTTTTGAATACGTTCAGGCAAAAGAGAGGCGTACTCTGCCGTATCTAGCTGTTTGAAATCTCGAGCAATACCGTTAATGACTTTGACATACTTATCACCGACTTCTTTAAGATCATTCAAACGGTTTGTTTCCTTACTAATCGCTCTCTGCAAGTCTTGTTGTTTACTCCAAAGTCTATCTAAATTAACACCACTCTCTAACTCAGCTTTCTTTTCCTCTAGACTATCCGTTTCTTGTTTTAGCCATTTGACATGGTTTTCTAACTCGGTCAACGCTTCATTTGATACACCTTTTCTATCAAGTGCAGCTTCAAGCTCACTCGTGATTTTGTAATGTGCCCCATCCAATATTTGTTGCGCTGTTCTTTGAGCGCTTTCAACCATTGATAACTCTTGCTTTAGAGCATTATCGGTAATCATTTGAGCATTCTGTCTAGTATCTTCTATTTCCGAAGCTAACTCAGCTAGAACATCATCTCTAACTTCTACTCTGACCTTTTCACGCTGTTGTTCTGCTTCAACTCTCGCATTGTTAATGATTCTTCCCGCTTCTAACTTGTTAAGATAGATGGTTTGCTTGAGTTGTTCTGATTCTTGATTTAAAGATGACTTCTCTTCTTCAAGCCGCAGTACCACAACTTGAAGGTCATTCGCTAGGGACTTTATCTGCTTATAGAGCTCTTTTTGCTCCCGCTCTTTTTCTTGCCACTTTTCAACTCTTTGTTTTATTCGGGCAACCCTTTCCTTAGCTTGTACCTCACGCTCAGAAATGTTTTCAGTAATTCTTTGAACTTGTTTGCGATGCCTTGCTATCTTTCTCAACAACATACTTCTTTCTTTGCTGATACTCATCGCGGCTTGCTGCTCAATAAAATCCCAGAATGGATTTAGCGGATTTAATGCTGTTATCTGAACTTTTACATTTTCATAGCTGTTCAGCAGCGAATCTGAGTCCAATCCAACTAGAAATAACTCAAGAGCACTCCTGCCCTGCTTTCGAAAGTCCACTATTTTATCTGGTGGGGTTTCATGAGTATTAGTAACTTCCACGTAATACTCTTCCCTACCGATCTGGCAAACGACATCTGGAATCCTTCCGTCTCGATAGACCTCTAGACGGACATTTTTCACACCTACCATTTCACAGTCACTAGAATCAAAAATGCCACTGGAATATGGATGAGGAATGAGCTTCTCCCGTTCGATGAACTCCTTTGCACTCAAATGCAACTGGGTTTCATACGAATAGCGACATTCTGCGTTACTTTGATGGCGTAAGTAGCTAGCTATGCCTTTATTACTATGTGCGGCAACCATGAAGTCTCCACAGCAAGGACAGACAACGTCATTCTGAGTGCCACTTTCTAGCTCAACAACAGAAACAACTCTACTCTCACTTAGCTTCCACCCAAAAATAGAACGATTTCTCATGCACACCTCAACATTGGAAAAATAGTGATGGTTAAAAATACAAAATATGGAACAAATCTCATATTGATTATCACAATATTATCAAGTCAAAGACAATATGTGCTTACTTCGTGTGATCCGCATCATCAATGCTAGACACCAAGTTAAGCGACTTTTCATATTTTACGTAATTCATGACATGTTAATGTTCTGATTTGCGAAACTGATTTCTGTCCAAATCCTTCTCAGGTGGCATTTCGTAACTCAGAAATGCCCCATTCGGTGTTACACTCGTTCAAGAAGTCAGTTCACCTAAGTACGATTTGACTTACATTTTCTCATGCTTAGAACTCTAACTATGTGGCCAGATTTATTATGTCGCTACATTTGTGTGTTTTAGTTTCAAACCCCTATTTTTTGTAAATACGGTAAGCATTCAACTTGTCACCAAACAATATCGGCGCATAAAGCATATTTGTCTGCTGATCAATTGCAATATCTGCAACACCAATGTCAACCATGCCTACTGCTGTGCGGGTTTGCTCATCGAAGTAGTAGACCGTGCCCGAAGCCGGGCTTGGGACAATATAACCCTGCTCAAACGCTTGAAGTCCATCGACCAGCGCAATATTCTCAGTGCCTTCAACCATGGATACGGATTTTTCACTGATTGATATTTCGTAGATTGACCCTAGCTCATCTGGTTTTAGATCCAGCGCCAAGCGTGTACCGACACTGCCAACCCAAATTTTATCTCCTTGAATTAAAATGCCATTTAGGTTGGTAAACAGTGGTGAGCTTAACCAGTGGACAACCTCATTATCTTGGATTGTGTACAGACTTCCTGATGTCAAGTCAGTAATAAATACTCGGCCATCCTCGGTGACTGCAATATCATTAAGAGAGATTGCTTTCGACGAAAGTGATTTGACGACTTTGCCGAGACTCACATCAATTACATGGACTTGGTTTTGATCGGCCACATAAAGCAACCCAGCAAAATAGCCCATACCTGTCGGTGTTTGAATGCCATCGATCCATTTTAAAGACTCAACATGACCCTCCTTGGAGACCTTGCTGATAAAACCGGCCTTTTCTTCACCGTTCACGTTCGAAACATAAAGCCAATCATGATCGGCGATCACAAGTACCGACTCTGGTTGAGAAACGCCCGAATCTATCTGCCATTGCTGTTCAATGACGATGTCGCTAGCAACGCGAGTGGTCGAGGAAGGGCCTGGTTCTGCGTTTGTAAATAATGGCATTGCTGCCGCTAACAGACCTGCAACGATTCGTTTGGTTGTGGATGATTTCATCTGAGCGTTTCCTTAAATGTAAACTAATAGAGCGAAAGTTATAAAGTGATGATGACTTTACCCAGCGTTCTACCACTTTCGATAGCTGTGTGAGCTTGAGGGAGGTTTTCAAAATCAAACGTTTGAGAAATATGTGGCGTCACTCGGCCATCTTCTAGCATGGCTTTAAGTGTCGCCATATCTTTGCCATTAGAGTGAACCATGTGAGTGCTAACATTCACACTCAGCTCGGTAGCCAAATTTTCAAGCTTTGGCTCTAAACCCATCATTGCAATCGACGTTAGGCTGCCACCTTTTTTCATGGTTTGTAGTGACGTCATTGCCGTTTCTAGGCCTAGAGTATCGAACACAAAATCAATATCGATAGCCACTTTTTCGAATGCTTCTGTTCGGTAGTCAATGTGCTGGTCTGCACCCAAAGAAAGAATAAAGTCACGATTTTTTGCAGAGCTGGTTGAAATAACATAGGCACCTAAGCTTTTCGCGATTTGAATTGCAAAGTGGCCAACACCACCTGAGCCAGCGTGGATCAGTACACGATCATCAGCTTTCACTTCACTAAGCACTTGCAGTGCGGTTAAAGCCGCAAGGGTGGTTGCCGCAGCATCGTTAAATGAGGTGTTGCTTGGAATGGTTGCTAACTGATCTGCAGGCGCTGCAACATATTCGGCATAGGCTTTACCGTGCCCTGGGAAGTTCACCATACCAAATACTTTGTCACCCACACTAAATTCAGTTACATCATCGGCAATAGCGACAACTGTACCCGCAATGTCCCAGCCTAAGATCATAGGGTCAGCATCACCAAAGAGATTGTTGAGCGCTTCTTGGGCGTATTTCACCTTGGTGTCTGCAGGGTTAATACTGAGTGCTCGAGTCTCTACCAGCACTTCGCCCGACTGTACTATTGGCTTATCAATTTGAGTCAGTTGTAGGTTTTCAATGCCGCCAGCTTGCTTGATTACGAATGATTTCATGATTTGTGTCCTATTAAATGTATAAGAATTTGAATTGTGTATTGATTACGCGAACTGCGTAACGAAGCTCATGTATTGGTCAAGTTCACCAATGACACACTCAGCCATTAACTCACCAGTTTCTATTGCATAAGGCTGTTTAAAGTGAATGTCCCAAACGTCTGATTCCTTGCGCCAGTGTTCATATACCACCAAGGTTTCGTCGTCGCCTTCAACGGTGTAAAGATCAAACAATAGGCACCCCGCTTCATTGCGTGTGTTAGTGATGTGGTGTTTAAACTGTTCGAGCAGTTTCTCTTTAGTACCTGGCTTGATTTTGAAAATGAAAAAGATATTAAATCTTGGATCATCTTCAGCTGCCGAAATAGGTGCCATTGGGCTTGGATTAGTATCTTCCAGTGTTATGACTACTGGCTCTAATAATAGTGCGCTTTTAGCTACTGTCATGAAGTGTTGCGTATAGCTTTGCTCTTGATGAAATTTGACGGCGGAAACATTTTCCCAACGCTCGTATGCGAAAAACACGCTAGGGTTGCTGTTATCTTGATAGAACCGCGTCGCTACACTGCCTTGCTCAGCTTGCGTATGTGTATGCTGTACGAGTAGTGCCGACTGAAATGATTCGACAGCGTTTTCAGCAACCGTAAATTTGATAATTTGTGTAAATGGCATTGATATATTCCTAAGAGCGTGTTGGCTTGGAATGTATATTAATTATTTTGTTTGCCTTTATCATCTAGCAATAAAGGGATTGATAATCCCATTTTTCGGGATTAAAGTGAGTGGGTTTATTTAAGAGGGCATCGCATGGATCTCGATTTTAAAAGCCTAGCACTGTTTATTAGGGTTGCCGAACTAGGCAAAATTGGCCAGGCAGGACTGGATTTTGGTTTCTCGACAACCAATGCAAGCCAGCGTATTCAGCATTTGGAAAGCCAAGTCGGTGTAAAGCTGTTTCACCGTACCACGCGCACAGTGTCACTGACCCATGATGGGGTTGTGTTTCTTGAGCACGCCAAACGAATCATCGACAACATTGAAGAAACGCGCAATGTTTTTAAAGGGGATAAAAACATACAAGGAAAGATTCGGATCGCGGTATCTTCTACCTATGGCAGGCTTTATGTGGTTCCTTTTATTCCTGCCTTTTTAAAGCAGTATCCCGACTTAAACATTGAAATTGATTTTTCGGACAATCGATTAGATATTGTTGAACATGGCTATGATGTTGCATTTCGAATCGGTAACTTAGAGTCCAACAGTTTGCTGGCGCGAAAAGTTGCGGATAACCCACTGGTGCTAGTGGCGTCTCCTCAGTACTTAGAAAATGCAGCTAGCCTAAAAACACCCAACGATCTAGAAAATCACGTTTGCATCCCCTTCATGAATAACAACCAATGGGAGTTTAAAAGCCCAAACGGCTCGTTGCATAAGGTGTCTGTTCACGGCCCACTGTCAGTAAACTGGGGAGATGCCATTAGCGATCTTGTCGAGGTTGGGATGGGGGTTGGACTTGCGGCATTGTGGCGTGTCGCTCCTGATATAACGCAGGGTAAGGTTGAGGTAGTGCTGAAGGATTACGAAATTTTGCCTAAAACGGCCATTTGGGCTGTCCGCCCTCCTGGGCGATTTATTCCTGCCCGAGTCAAAGTCTTTTTAGATTATATTGAAGAAGCGATTCGGCGTACGAATCACGAGCGATACGGCTCTTTTTTTGACGAGTAAACCATTCTATATTAATAGTTTGTAATACCTTGTGTAATTCATGAAGATCTAATTTAGGAAAGTTCGTAACTCGAAAATGTCCAAAAGTGATTTACAGCAATGACAGCAATGACTGTGATCACCGAGCGATTCTGTCGTACCTTAATTACCAAGCGACTTTGTCATTGCAA
>NZ_JAUFQV010000042.1 GCF_030409945.1 Vibrio tapetis subsp. quintayensis | reverse complement strand
AACAATATTAATCAAATATTGTTCGTCAGCTTTCCAAATTGTTAAAGAGCAAAAGTTTCTAATCGAAACCATTTTTAAAAACACTATCGCTAATGCGCTTAAAGATGGTGGGCGATACCGGGCTCGAACCAGTGACCCCCTGCTTGTAAGGCAGGTGCTCTCCCAACTGAGCTAATCGCCCTCCGATGTTTTAATTCCTTGAGGAAGGAATGGTGGAGCTATGCGGGATCGAACCGCAGACCTCCTGCGTGCAAGGCAGGCGCTCTCCCAGCTGAGCTATAGCCCCATATTTTTATTTCCTTGGGAGGAAATGGTGGGTCGTGCAGGATTCGAACCTGCGACCAATTGATTAAAAGTCAACTGCTCTACCAGCTGAGCTAACGACCCAATGGTATCCCGTAGGGGAGTCGAACCCCTGTTACCGCCGTGAAAGGGCGGTGTCCTAGGCCTCTAGACGAACGGGACACTAAGTTTGTTTCCACTTTAAAAGGTAGAATCAAATTTGTTTGAAGAACTTGGGAGTTCTTCATCTCTTTTGCTTTTCTAAACCATATCAATCTGTGTGGGTACTCATCGTGAAAATCTTCG
>NZ_JAUFQV010000041.1 GCF_030409945.1 Vibrio tapetis subsp. quintayensis | reverse complement strand
ATGCCTATTCTCGCGCGGTGCGTCGAATTAGCGAGTTCTTTGACCGTTGTCCCGACACTCCAGACTTAAAAGAATACTTCGTGAGTTTGATAGACACCCACTCATGGAGCACCGTTAAACTCGACCGCAATGGTTTACAGTTTTTCTATCGCTATACCTTAGGCAAACAATGGGAATGGCTTGATATCGTCAAACCGCCGCAAACCCAAAAGCTGCCCGATATCATGACACCACAGCAAGTGGCCCTGCTTATAAGCATGACGCGGCAACGCCGCTATCAAGTCTTCTTTCTCACCTTATATACAATGGGGCTTCGCTTGAGTGAAGGACTCCATCTCACCATCCACGATATCGACAGCCGCACCATGCAAGTGCACGTTCGTGATGGTAAAGGCGGCAAAGATAGATTAGTCCCCTTGCCACAGCGAACTCTCCAAGCGCTTCGAGCGCATTGGGCCACCCATAAGCACCCGAAGCTGATATTCCCAGGTCTTGCCAAAAGTGTTGATAACCCTATGGACAGAGGCGGCATTCAAAAGGCCATGAAACGAGTACTCAAAGACTGTGGTATCCAAAAACTGGTTTCTCCTCACTCGCTTAGGCACTGCTTCGCGACTCATCTTCTAGAGCAAGGGCTAGACTTACGCTCTTTGCAAACCTTGCTCGGTCATGCCAGCCTCAACACCACTGCCCGTTATACTCGAATGACACAACTCAAACAGCGCGATGCGGCACTGGCCATAAATCAACTCGCGGATGCATTAACCTTAATGTGGGAGGAAGCATGAGTACTTTCATAAAATTGCTGCGCGCTCATAAATATGAGCTTGAGCGCCACCTCCTATCACCAAAAATGAACGCTCAAGTCAGCCACGACATTCGCAAGGCGATGTCGGCCATGCTTAGGTGTAAAACCGAGCAACAAGGCCGCTCGCAATGGTTTTGTTCGCACTGCCATCACGATGACCGATTGCCCTTATCCTGTGGGCATCGACATTGCCCACAATGCCAGCACCGCACCACGTGTGATTGGCTGCTGCGTCAAAAACAAAAGCTTCTCCCCACACACTACTTTATGACCACCTTTACCTTGCCATATCAACTGAGAAACCTCGCCAAGAAACAGCCTAAAGCGCTGTATCAGGTGATGTTCTCGGTTGTTGCCAGCGTGCTGAAAAACTTCGCTCAAAAAGAGCAAAAGGGGGAACTGGGTTTTACCGCCGTACTGCATACCCACAGCAGAAAAAGAGACCTGCACCCGCACATACACGTTATCTCGGCGGGCGGAAGGTATGACTCATCCAAACAAGTATGGCACAAGGGCAACAAACGGTACTTGTTTAACGAGTTCGCGCTCGCCAGTGTCTGGCGAGCGCGCTTGCTTGAAGCCATCAATCAACACCCACAACTGTGGTTACCCAAATCGATACCGAAAAAGTGGGTCGTTGACTGCCAAAGCGTGGGCTATGGGGAGCCTGCGTTGGAATATCTATCACGCTATTTATACCGAGGGGTGCTGCCAGATAAAGACATCATTCACAGCGATGACCATAGCGTCACCTTCCGCTTCAAAGAAAGTAAAACCAACGCAATGAAGACACGCACTTTACCCACGGTTGAGTTCTTGCTGCTCATCTTGCAACACGTGCTGCCTAAAGGATTGCAACGAGTAAGAGACTACGGTTTTTTACGCGGCCAAGCAAAAGCGCAACGGGTGCGTATTCAACTCTTGTTGCGTAAGCGTCTAATTAACCACACGTTCTAATTCCGCTCTACCTTTGTCATAGTTTTGCC
>NZ_JAUFQV010000040.1 GCF_030409945.1 Vibrio tapetis subsp. quintayensis | reverse complement strand
TTGATTATCATCAACGAGTGCCCACACAGATTGATAGGTTTAAATTGTTAAAGAGCTTTCGATTTAAGCTATGCTCGAATCGGACGGTTATTCTATCGATATAAGAGTCAGTGTCAAACACTTTCTTTCATCTTAATAACCTGTTGCCTCAACTGCTTAAAAGCTTGTTTGTGACAACGAGAGCGGATTATAGGGACTTTAATAGGAAGCGCAATAGCTAAAACAAAAAAACATGGTTTCACCATGTCGTTCGATTACAAATCAACCAAAACGTACAAAAGCACTGCTCTTATAGTTCTTACCCCAAGATAAAAATAAACAAAGAACCCTTAGGCTCTTTGTTGTTTTCGTTATTGGTGCGCGATAATGCGATCATTCTTAACCAACAATTGCACTTTTTTATCAGGATCGACCTTACCAGCTAATATTGCTTTAGCTAGTGGGTTCTCGACACTTTGTTGAATCGCTCGTTTCAGGGGCCTTGCACCATAAACCGGATCAAAGCCAACTTGTGCGATCAAACTTAACGCAGGTTCCGATACATCCAACTCATAGCCTCTATCTGCCATACGCACAGCCAGCCGTTGCAACTGAATAGCTGCTATTGATTTAATATGGCTCTGGCCTAATGGGTGGAAGACAACACTTTCATCAACTCGGTTTAAAAACTCAGGGCGAAAGTGCTTACCTACCACATCCATGACTTCTCTTTTTATGCCTTCGTAATCTAAGGTCGCAAAGTTTTCCTGGATACGTGAAGACCCAAGATTAGAGGTCATGATGACAACGGTATTTCTAAAGTCGACAGTTCGACCTTGGCCATCCGTTAGGCGGCCATCATCTAAAACCTGCAACAGAATATTAAATACATCTGGATGCGCTTTTTCTATTTCATCAAGCAAGATCACTGAATAAGGTTTGCGACGAACCGCTTCTGTTAAATAGCCACCTTCTTCATAGCCAACATAACCTGGAGGTGCGCCGACCAAACGCGCAACAGAGTGCTTTTCCATAAATTCAGACATATCGATACGAACCATCGAATCTTCGCTATCAAATAGAAAATGCGCTAATGTTTTGCAAAGCTCTGTTTTACCAACACCAGTAGGACCAAGGAATAAAAACGAACCAATAGGCTTGTTCGGATCTGAAAGCCCTGCTCGACTTCTTCTAATTGCATTGGAAACGACTTCAACCGCTTCTTGCTGGCCGATCACTCGGTTATGAAGCACTTGCTCCATTTGCAATAATTTCTCTTTTTCTGCTTCAAGCATTTTAGATACAGGAATACCGGTCGCTTTTGATAATACTTCTGCGATTTCTGCATCGGTAACTTTGTTCTTCAACAAGGTCATCTCTTGCATCTCTGCTTGAGCTGCCAAGTCGAGTTGCTTTTCAAGTTCAGGAATTCGACCATATTGCAATTCTGACATTCGGTTTAAATCACCCGCTCGTCTTGCAATATCCATGTCCATTCTAGATTGCTCTAGCTCAGCTTTAATGTGTTGAGTACCAGACAGCGCGGCTTTTTCAGCTTTCCAAATTTCTTCAAGCTCAGCGTAATCGCGTTCTTTTTCACTCAACTCAACATTAATGGTACTCAATCGCTTATAACTGGCATCATCTTGTTCATTAACCAAAGCTTGCTGTTCGATTTTTAATTGAATGATTTTTCGCTCTAACTTATCGAGTGATTCAGGCTTTGAGTCTATTTGCATACGAATACTCGATGCGGCTTCATCAATAAGATCGATAGCTTTATCCGGTAATTGTCGATCAGAAACATAACGATGAGATAAAGTTGCTGCCGCGACAATTGCAGGATCAGTAATTTCGACATGGTGATGCAGTTCGTAGCGCTCTTTCAAACCACGGAGAATTGCAACGGTATCTTCAACGGTTGGTTCATCAACAATGACTTTTTGGAAACGTCGCTCAAGGGCGGGATCTTTTTCAAGATGTTGTCGATATTCGTCAAGTGTCGTTGCGCCAACACAATGCAGCTCACCTCTAGCCAAAGCTGGTTTAAGCATATTGCCCGCATCCATAGACCCTTCGCCTTTTCCGGCGCCGACCATAGTGTGCAGTTCATCAATAAAGAGAATGACATTGCCTTCCTCTTTAGATAATTCATTAAGAACCGACTTCAAGCGCTCTTCAAATTCACCACGATACTTTGCTCCAGCAACTAAAGAGCCCATATCTAATGATAAGACGCGTCTGCCGCGTAAACCTTCAGGCACTTCATTATTGATGATTCGCTGCGCCAACCCCTCAACAATCGCGGTTTTACCAACACCTGGTTCACCGATAATAACTGGGTTATTTTTAGTACGACGCTGCAAAACTTGGATCGTGCGGCGAATCTCATCATCACGGCCAATAACGGGATCTAGTCGCCCTTGTTCTGCTCTTTCGGTCAAATCAATGGTGAACTTATCTAAAGCTTGTCTTTTATCTTCAGCATTAGGATCATCGACTTTTTGACCACCACGGATTTGTTCAATTGCTTGGCTAACTTTCTTTTCCGTTAGTCCCATTTCTTTGAACAGTTGACCTAGGGCACCTTTGTCGTCAACAGCAGCCAACAAGAATATTTCTGAAGAGATATAACTGTCTTGGCGTTTTTGTGCGACCTTATCGCACATATTAAACACCGTACCCATTGCACTGGATAACTGAACATCACCACCAATACCACTCACTTTCGGTAGCCTATCTAGCATTTCACTCAGCTTTGAGCGCAACTGCATGACATCAACATCTAACATAGTTAAGAGTGGACGTACTGTGCCGCTGTCTTGGTTGAGCAAAGACACCATCAAGTGTACCGGCTCTATGTATTGATGATCTCGACCCAATGCTAGCGATTGAGCATCAGAGATAGCTACTTGAAACTTACTGGTAAATCGGTCAAGGCGCATGTCAGCCTCCGTTACAATTGATCTCTACGATATGCATGTAAGATGGTAGCTGAAAAGGGAAATTTCAAGGGGGGAAAGGTGAATATCAAACGTGAGGTTATCGCTAGATCACACTTAACTGAAAGCCGTTCTTTATTCAATCCAGATAAAGGAGCATTGTCGCCCTGTAATTCCGTCTCGTCGATAAGAATAAAAACGGGTAGGTTCGCTGTAGGTACATAGGTTGGAGTTATAAACTAATTCAACCCCTGCTTTGTTCAAGCGTTGCGTCGCTAATAGGGACATATCAGCTAGCCATTTCCCATTAGGCAATGGAGTGAACGCCTTAACGGCATTCTCGTCAAATGTGATGAATGCTTCCAATACATCATCGCCGACTTCAAATACCCGAGCACCGATTGCAGGCCCGAGCCATGCCATAACCGGTTTATCAAACGCAAGTAACGCATTTTCGACAATTCCATCGGCTAATCCTCGCCACCCGGCATGAACCGCAGCCACTAGGCTACCTTCAACATCGGTCAGTAGTACTGGCAGGCAATCGGCAGTCATTGCGCTTAGAACAACTTTTTTATTAGACGTGACGAGTCCATCAGCATCGAGCACAAGACCAGTTGGCTCTGATACTCTAATGATATTGGTCGAATGTGTTTGATTTAGCCAAATAGGCGCTGATGGCATATTCGCTTGGTGAGCTGCGATAACTCGGTTGCGTTGAACAACCGAGCTTTGATCCCCAACGTGTGTTCCTACATTTAAACCGAGATAAATACCTTGAGATACGCCACCAATGCGGGTCGAACTCACGGCTTTTATCTGCTTAGGTGCAGGCCAGTTAGGGATGATCACTAGATGTAATCTTCGTCGTTGTCTCTTGCATCTTGGCGCAACGCTTCAGCCATTACGACCATATCGTTTGGTACTGGTGCGTGGAACTCAACTTCTTCACCCGTTGTTGGGTGAACAAATTTCAACATCACCGCATGCAGTGCCTGGCGATCAAATGCTCGGATCATATCCGTTAGCTCTTGAGTTGCACCTTTAGGAATGCGCGCACGGCCACCATAAGCGATATCGCCTAAAAGCGGATGTTGCAAATAAGACATATGCACACGAATTTGGTGAGTACGACCGGTTTCAAGACGTAAACGAATACGCGTATGTTCACGGAAGTGCTCAGCTACACGGTAATGAGTTACCGCTGGCTTACCGGTTTCATTTACAGCCATTAGCACACGTTTTGTCGCGTGGCGGCTAATGCCTTTTTCAATCACACCACCAGCCGTCATTTTACCAATGGCAATCGCTTCGTATTCACGAGTGATACGACGCTTTGCTAGCGCTCGAACTAAACGAGTTTGAGCCGGAACGGTTTTAGCCACTACCATCAAACCGGTTGTGTCTTTATCCAAACGATGGACGATACCAGCTCGCGGTACTTCTGCGATTTGAGGGTAGTGATGCAATAATGCATTCAATACTGTGCCATCGGGCGTACCCGCGCCAGGGTGTACAACAAAATCACGAGGCTTATTGATTACAATAATATCGTCATCTTCGAACACAATATTGAGCGGGATATCTTGGGCTTCCCAGCGTTCTTCATCTTCAAGCTCTGCTTGTAAAATGATCTCTTCACCACCCATGACTTTAACTCGAGCCTTAGTGATAACGACACCATCGACTTGAATTTTGCCATTTAGTAGCCACTCTTTGATGCGTGAACGCGAGAAGTCACTGAATAATTCAGCCACTGCTTGGTCTAAACGCTGACCTAGTTGGCTACTTTTTACTGTACTTGTTAAGTCAATCTGCTGTGCCATATCGAACTTTTTTAAAAACCGGGAGACTAATACCCACTAGTGTGGATAATATATAGGATTGCCACATTGTAGCCGTTAACCGACAAGAAGTAACGAACGGTTAAAAAATATTTAATGCAAGGAATCACTCGCTGATATGAAAAAGCAGACTTTATCGGGCTTGTTGGCTCTAGGACTTCTCTTTGGTTGTTCTTCCAGTAAAGATATTGTGCCTGATGTACCACCCGCTGAATTGTACTCTGAAGCTAAAATAGCGCTTCAAACTGGTAACTGGCGTACTGCAATAGATCAACTGGAAGCTCTTGATTCTCGTTATCCTTTCGGTGCTTATTCAGAGCAAGTACAACTGGACTTAATCTACGTTTACTATAAAAACGGAGATTTACCACTGAGCTTGGCGACCATTGAGCGATTCACCAGACTGAATCCAACTCATGATAAAGCCGATTGGGTTTTGTACATGCGTGGATTGGCTCATATGGGACAAGATCGCAACTTTATGCACGATATCTTTAACATCGATCGTGCTGATCGTGATCCTGAACCTGTAAAAATGGCCTTTAGTGACTTTAAACGCCTATTACAACGCTACCCAGACAGCGAATTTGCTCAAGATTCGCAAAAACGTATGTTTGCTTTAAAGAATAGATTAGCGTACTACGACCTCGCTACTGCCGATTTTTATCTTCGTCGCGAAGCTTGGATTGCCGCAATCAATCGCAGTCAAGAATTACAAAAAGCGTACCCAGATACTGAAGCCGCTAGAAAATCTCTTGATATACAACTTCAAGCCTATAAAAAGTTGGGCTTAGAAGAGTCAGTAGCACGAACTCAGCAGCTTATTGAGCTAAACGCATTATAATCATCGAGTAACCTACTGAATAAAAGCCGCTTATTGATAAGCGGCTTTTTTGTACCACTTGCCGAAACAGTACTTTAGCATTAACCTTTGTATAACAAATTAACAAAGGATAATGTTATTTTGAGTATTAAACGGACCTTAATTCTGCTATCACTCCTCTGTGTTGCGCAGGCAACTTGGGCACTATCACTTTCGCCCTTACAAAAAGAACCACACTTAGGGGATATGCCCCAGTTTAAGGAAAAAGGTGTTCTGAGAGTGCTTGTTTCTGCCGATCTTGGTTTTTATTATGTTGAAGGTGGTAAACCAAAAGGCATCATTGCTGAGCTATTGTACCATTTTGAAAAACAGTTAAAAAAAAGCTCCCCTTACCTCAACGTTCAAGTCATTCCGATTCCCAGAGATGATTTACTTCCCTCGTTAAATAGTGGTCATGGAGATTTAGCCGTTGCGAACCTCACCGTAACGGACAAACGTATGCTTGAAGTCGATTTTAGTACGCCGGTTCTTCGAGGCGTACAAGAGCTGATCGTCACGAACAACGCTCATCCAGTGATCAATGAAATTGAGCAGCTTAGCGGTAAAGAAATTTGGGTCAGAGCCAGTTCCAGTTATTTCGAAAGCCTACAAACCGTCAACGAACAGTTAAACCAGAAAGGCCTACAACCGATCAGCATCAATTTTATTGAAGAAACCCTGCAAGACTACGAACTGATCGAGTTAGTTAATTTGGGTCATATAACGGCCACTGTGCTAGATAGCCATAAAACGGAGCTTTGGTTAAATGTGATGGAAAACATCCAAGTACATACCGAACTTCCACTGCGCCAAGACGGAAATATTGCCTGGGCAATGAGAAAAGAGAGCCCAGAGCTAAAAAAAGCCGTCAACCAATACATAAAGACCGCTCGTTCAGGCACGTTACTTGGTAATGTCATTTACGGTAAATACATCGACAACACTCGTTGGCTAACCAGAGTACTGAACCCAAAAAAAATTGCGCGCCTTGAGTCGTTGTCCCTGCTTTTTAACCAGTACTCGTCACGTTACGATTTAGACTCGTTAATGATGTCGGCCCAGGGGTATCAAGAGTCTGGTTTGGACCAAAGTAAAGTGTCACACAAAGGTGCGGTTGGGGTAATGCAGGTATTGCCAAGCACTGCGAAAGATCCCAACGTCAATATTCCCGATATCCACAAAGTAGATAACAACATTCATGCTGGCATCAAATACATGAATTTCATTAAGAATCGATACTTCGATGATGACGAAATCACTGAAGATAACCAAGTGTACTTTGCGTTAGCCGCGTACAACGCAGGCCCAGCAAAAATAAGAAAAATGCGGCGATTGGCTGAGAAGCACGGTTATAACCCGAACGTTTGGTTTAAAAATGTGGAAGTCATTACGAGAAAAAATGTAGGAAGAGAGCCGGTAACCTATGTTGCGAACATCAACCGATATTTTGTCGTCTACAAGCAATTAGCGGCATTGAAGCAAACAAGAGCGGCACAAAACGCGCAATTATTACCCACGCCGCTGTTACCAATCGGCGTCAATCCGCAGTGATCGGGGGAGTAAAAAGTAGACTTGGACTAACGATGATTTAGCTCACATTTTTCAGTGAACAAAAAATAAACGGCAAGTTTGATTAGGCTGTAAAGTGCCCCTAAAAAACGAATGATTTTTAGCTGACTTCCCCTACCAATCTAAAGAGTTTTCAGGGGATAACAAGCTTTTTATACCGATAGATGAAACACAATTTGCGTAAGATCACATTTGAATTTCATTGTTAAAAACTGGCTCAATTTAGTGATATTGATCACATTTATTTATTCATGGATGAGTAATCTGGAGTTAACCCATGAGGGATGATACAGAGGAAAACATCTATGAAAGTAAATATCACTGGTAAAAATATCGACATTACCTCTGCAATCCGAACACATATTGAAAGTAAGTTTAAAAAGCTAGAAAAATGGCAAGTGGACATCATCGGATGCAATGCCAGCATTAGTGAAGAGCCGAGCAAACAGAAAAAAATTGAGGCCATTATTTCCGTACCGAAAGGCCAACTAATTGCATCAGCTAGCAATGAAGATCTTTACCTCGCTGTTAACGAAGTTCAGCAAAAATTAGAACGCCAACTGAACAAACTGCGTCATAAACCAGAAGCAAGACGTGCAAGCCACGCAGAGAAACCTGAACTCGTTGAAGAGGAAGAATAAACATCCGGTAAATTAGATTTATTGAATGGCGTCCAATGGGCGCCATTTTTTTACTTGACGACATTATGCTGCTTGCTTATTGTGGTTGTTCATTCAACAAACCATCGACATTATGACAACAATCAATCTGTTCCTTTTCGACTTCTTTTTTATCTCCTAACTATATTGGGGCTAAGATCGTTACGAAAGAAAAGTCAAAAACGAACAGAAAGCCTCCCACTGGGAGGCTTTTTTATAGGGATAATTCTAATGACAAACAGACTCGACGAGATTCGCTTGCGCTTGAACGAACTTGATGACCAATTACTTAGTCTTCTATCTGAGCGACGTGGGCTCAGCATCGAAGTTGCCAAGAGCAAAGTTGACACAGCAAAACCCGTGCGTGATGCAGAACGTGAGCAGCAATTACTAGTAAAACTCATTAATAACGGTAAAGACAAATACCAGCTTGATGCGCAGTACATTACTAAACTGTTTCACACCATCATTGAAGACTCTGTTTTACTCCAACAATCTTACTTACAAAACTTACTTAATCCTGCATTGAGCCGTAAGCCACTCGCTCGCGTCGCATTTTTAGGCTCAAAAGGGTCATACTCGCACCTAGCGAGTTACCAATACTTCAGCCGTAAAAACACCGAGTTAATTGAACTCAATTGCGAACACTTTAAAGAAGTCGCCTCCACTGTTGAGTCTGGTCATGCCGATTACGGTGTACTGCCTATTGAGAATACCAGCTCAGGTTCCATCAATGAGGTATATGACTTACTTCAGCACACCACTCTTTACATTGTTGGTGAGTTAACCCTGCCTATTGAACACTGTCTGGTTGCAACCACAGAACAACGTTTAGAAAACATAAAAACACTCTACTCGCATCCGCAGCCGCACCAGCAATGCAGTGAGTTTCTTTCTCGCCTTAAAGGCGTCACGCTTGAGTCCTGTGCTAGTACCGCTGACGCAATGAAGAAAGTGAAAGAACTGAACCGAGACGATGTCGCGGCGATTGGCAATTCTTCAAGTGGCAAACTTTACGGCTTGCAACCGATTCAGGGCAATATTGCCAATCAAACTGAAAACCACACTCGCTTTATCGTGGTCGCTCGAAAACCTGTGGAAGTGTCGCAACAGATCCCAGCAAAAACGACATTGATTATGTCAACCTCTCAAGAGGCTGGTTCATTGGTAGAGACCTTACTGGTACTGCAACGCTATGGCATTAACATGACCAAACTAGAATCACGACCAATCATGGGCAACCCGTGGGAAGAAATGTTCTACGTTGATTTACAATCTCACCTTGATTCAGAAATCATGCAACAGGCTATCGCAGAGTTAACCAAAATTACGCGCCACCTTAAAGTACTAGGCTGCTACCCAATAGAAAATATTAAGGCGACTCAAGTCGTTCTACCAACGGAATAAAGGCAACAGCAAACTATGAAAACTGTCATCATTGCGTCGCTTAACCCAGCCAAGATTAATGCCGTTAAAAATGCTTTTGAGCAAGCATTCTCTGGTGGTGTGTTTACGTTTGAGGGAGTTTCGGTTGCCAGTGAGGTGACCGATCAACCGATGACGGATTCAGAAACCAAGCTAGGCGCACTTAATCGAGTTCGTAACGCTAAGCATGTAAAACCGCAGGCTGATTTTTATGTTGGCTTAGAGGCAGGCTTTGAAGGCAATTGTACGTTTGCCTGGATGATCATTGAGAGCCAAGAGAGCAATCAACCGCTCAAGCGCGGTGAATCTCGCTCATCAAGTTTGATGCTACCACCTCAGGTTATCGAACAACTACATGCAGGATATGAGCTAGGGGACGTGATGGACACAGTGTTTGGTACCGAAAATATCAAGCAAAAAGGCGGGGCGATTGGTTTACTAACGCAAAATCAGCTCACTCGTAGTTCTGTCTATCAGCAAGCTTTGATCTTGGCCTTGATCCCTTTTACTAATGTTGAACTGTTCTAAAATTAACCTGAAGTAAATCTACTCTTTTGAGTATAAGGATCAGTCAGATTGCAGTAGCTTTTGAAGCTGCTGCTTTTCATGTTCACTTTTACTTTTTAACTCATTAGAGCCACGAGTTATCGTTGCAATCCCCACCCCTAGCATTTGACTAACCTGACGTTGGGAGTTCTCCCCCTTCAGCAGCTCATTCAATATGTTCACTCTTGCAATGAGCGCCTCTCGTTCATCTGGCGTCATAAGCATTGTCAGAAGCATCTCATGCTGCTTCTCATGAGTTGCTCGCTCTACAAGTGCTAAAATATCTTGCCAATCAGAAAATTCTGCTTGTTCCGACATAGTTAGGTTCTCTTAACTGATTGTTTAGAAACATTGTACTCTGAGGTGACGGAACACGTCACCTCCCCTTAAGGCTAATATTTCGTTGAACGCTCATTTGTGGTCAAAAAACTCGCTGGCTTAGCGGTAATGTGTCGGTAATACGATTCAAACATCAATACATTCTGCACATAACCGCGAGTTTCGTTAAATGGAATTGCTTCAATGAAAGCGTAAGCATCTAACTTTTCATCGGTGGTGTTACGCCAGCGTTTTACCCGGTGTGGGCCCGCATTGTAGGCCGCAAAAGCAAAGATGCGGTTATCATCATATTGATTCAGCAAGCTACTTAAATACTGAGTACCTATTTCGATGTTCTTTTGCACGGTGTAAAGTTCATTCGGTCCGTCATAATCGATTTTGAATCTTTTGGCGGTGTATTTAGCAGTGGCAGGCATAATTTGCATGATCCCCCTTGCCCCCACCGGAGAACGCGCTGCACTGTCTAGCCCACTCTCTTGCCTTGCCAATGACATTAGCGTGAGAGGCTCTACTTCAAACTTATCGCCATAAAAATTAAACCACCAGCTATGGGCGACCGGAAATCTTAAATAGATTTCATCCCAAGCTTTGGCTTCAATGGATGCTTTGACGGTTAGATGATGCCAGCTCTTCTTCGAGGCATAGTGTGCTAATGCCTTGATTTGGTCTTTATTAGCACGCACTAACAACCAACGCCATTCACTTTTCGCCGCTGTTATTTTGTCTAGCGCTATCAGTTCACTGATCCGATCCAATGTTGACTGAAAGGCTTCGATGGCTTTGGGATCTGGAGAACTTTTGTGGATATCGAATTGAACTGGCACGCCAAGAGTTTGAGCCGCAACAACGCTATAGTAGTGGCGCTTACCAATAATACTGTTCAGTCGTTGCTCTCCCGCGCTCTTTCTTCCCAATTCCATCTCTGACCGTGCTAGCCAGTACTGCCAGCGCATATCTTTGTTTTCATTCGTCGGCAGTAACTGAATCCAACGCTCTACTGCTTGCCAATCTGCCGAACGCAACGCCAAACGGATACGCCTTTCAATAATGCTAGCCTGAGCGCTTTTGGCCATTACGTCATCACGCCATTTAGTCAGGCTTTGTGAATCAGTATTCATTAGGCGAATAGCCGCGTATTCCGCTAAAGATTGACGCTGAGTTTCGTTTAACTTTTGACCTTGCACCACAAGTTCGTATTGCTCTACCGCTTTTTCGGCACTTTTTCGCGCCAGCTTTTTAAAGCCAAGCATAGCAACATCTTGGTTTAGCTTGGTGACGTACTCTTTTTTGGCAAAAATGCCCACCGATTCAGGCAAGCTGAATACTTTCTTATATTTACTCGCCGTTTCTTTTGCTTGCTTGCCATCAGGTAGCTTCATCAAGTAATTCATCATACTTGAATTTCTCGCTTCAAATGCCAACACTAACCTTTGCAAAATCAGATCATCTGAAAGCAAGTCTGCCTGTTGCCAAGCTTCGAATAGATCATCGCACGCATCGGTAACGCTGCTCCCTTTCAACCAAAGAGATTGCGCACCTTTAAATGCTTTCGATTTTTGACCTTGCTTAAGTAACCCCGTGTAGTAATAACATTGATACGTCTCCCCTCTCGGTTCATACGTTTGGTATTGAGACAGCGTTTTCCACTGATTATTTGCCACTAACCCATCAAGATAATTGGCTCGAACTCGACTAGAAAAAGGAAACTCATGATGAGATTTTTTAAAGGCCGCAACCTCATCAATACTGCGCTTACCGATATCCAAATTGAAGACTCGGTTATCGACATAAGGCGTTAAAGGGTAATCGGCTATCTGGTCGCGCATACTTAGATATTCAGCGACGCTTTTTTCATCCAAAAGATTTTGAGCTTTAAGGTACAGCTCCCGTTGATGTTCAATGTTAGTAGAATCATTAGCAGAAACATAGGTGCTGCTAAGAAGGGTAATGGCTAATCCATATAGAGCCTGACGCATGAATCATTTTCCTTAGAATGCATTGCCTCATTCATCCACTCGCTGAGGCAATTTTAAATACGATATTTATGAGTCTAGTTTATTATCATTAACCCATTCATGAAGTTTTCACAACAACGGGTAGTCACCAAAAGAAAAAGCTAACTTGGTTATGTGACGAATCAATGACTTTGTACCACGCTACATCAGAAGACCGGAATAATCACATACAAGTTCCCCGCCTTTTGCTACAGAATGTAAAAATGCCCTAAACATGACATAACGAGGTTTTCCTCATCAAAAGCTAGAAATAACTTTGGACTAATCTGACATTTCTTGGCTGTATTGAGCTTTGATGGACAAATCAGTTCGAAAGATCAACACGACTGAGTCACATTGGTATAAAATACGCTGAATTTTTTGATGAAACAGGAAAGATCGGCAATGGCTGAATACGTATATACCATGTCTCGGGTGAGCAAAACTGTGCCACCTAAGCGTCAAATCCTTAAAGACATTTCTCTTAGCTTTTTCCCTGGCGCTAAAATCGGTGTTTTAGGTCTAAATGGTTCAGGTAAATCTACCCTACTGCGTATCATGGCTGGTCTTGATACTGACATTGACGGTGAAGCTCGCGCACAACCTGGTCTAAATGTTGGTTATTTGCCTCAAGAGCCTGTTTTAGATGAATCTAAGACTGTTCGCGAAATTGTAGAAGAAGCGGTTTCTGATGTTGCTGGCGCACTCAAGCGTATTGACGCTGTGTACGCAGCCTACGCAGAACCAGACGCAGACTTCGACGCCCTTGCGAAAGAACAAGGCGAACTAGAAGCGCTGATTCAAGCAAAAGATGGTCACAACCTAGAAACAGCTCTAGAGCGTGCTGCTGACGCACTTCGTCTTCCTGAGTGGGATGCGAAAATTGAATTCCTATCCGGTGGTGAGCGTCGTCGTGTTGCTATCTGTCGTTTGCTTCTAGAAAAGCCAGATATGCTGCTTCTTGATGAACCAACGAACCACTTAGATGCAGAATCTGTTGCATGGCTTGAGCATTTCCTTGTTGATTACAGCGGTACTGTTGTGGCGATTACCCACGACCGTTACTTCCTTGATAACGCAGCAGGTTGGATTCTTGAGCTTGACCGTGGTGAAGGTATCCCATGGCAAGGTAACTACACTTCTTGGCTAGAACAAAAAGATGAACGTTTGAAGCAAGAGAAATCTGGTGAAAGCGCTCGTCAAAAGACCATTGAGAAAGAACTTGAGTGGGTACGTCAAAACCCTAAAGGCCGCCAAGCTAAATCTAAAGCTCGTATGGCTCGTTTTGAAGAACTGACCACTGGCCAATACCAGAAGCGTAATGAAACAAATGAATTGTTCATTCCACCTGGTGAGCGCTTAGGCGACAAAGTTCTCGATGTTAAGAACCTAACGAAATCATTCGGTGACCGCGTTCTTATTGATGACCTGTCATTTAGCATGCCTAAAGGTGCTATCGTCGGTATCGTTGGTGCCAATGGTGCTGGTAAATCAACACTATTTAAAATGCTAAGTGGTGCAGAGCAGCCGGATTCAGGTACGGTTGAACTTGGTGAAACAGTAAAACTCGCCTCAGTAGATCAGTTCCGCGACAGCATGGACGACACCAAAACCGTATTCCAAGAGATCTCTGAAGGCGCTGATATCATTAAGATCAACAACTTCGAAATCCCAGCTCGTGCTTACTGCTCTCGTTTCAACTTTAAGGGTAACGACCAGCAAAAGATCATCGGCGAATTGTCTGGTGGTGAGCGTAACCGTGTTCACTTAGCAAAACTGCTTAAAGCAGGCGGCAACGTATTGCTACTCGATGAACCAACCAATGACTTGGATGTAGAAACACTACGAGCACTGGAAGAGGCTCTACTCGAGTTCCCTGGCTGTGCAATGGTTATCTCGCATGACCGTTGGTTCTTGGACCGTATCGCGACGCACATTTTAGATTACCGCGATGAAGGTCAAGTGAACTTCTATGAGGGTAACTACACTGAGTACACTGACTGGTTGAAACAAACCCTTGGCGCTCAAGCTGCAGAACCACACCGCATCAAATACAAGCGCATCACTAAGTAACTTCTATCATCATATAAGTAACTTTGACTCAGTATGACAATAGGCTGCCTTTGGGTGGCCTTTTTTTATATGACTAAAATGGCGATGTGCCAAGCACGAATGACGATTGTTTATTTCCATCACAATTTTGTGTCATTAGGCACTATTTTTACAACACAAGCGCTATGATTAGAAATAGACCAATTTGTATAAATAGAGAGCCAGTTATGATTGAACGCCGCCGATTTTCTCGTGTGATTTACCAAGCCCCCGCCGAGCTCAAGCAAGGTGATGTAGTGCTGAATGCGAATTTACGCGATCTTTCTCTACACGGTTTGCTACTTTCATCACCAGATGAACGAGACCAGTTGGACCAAAATTTACCGATGGACGTACACTTTACCCTGCCAGAAAGTGATGTTGTGTTATCATTGCAGGCCGAAATCGTCGAGCTAAATGAAAATTACATTCGAATTAGCATTCAACATATTGATATAGATAGCATAAGTCATTTAAAAAGACTTATTGAACTTAACGTTGGCGACGAAACCCTTTTACACAGAGAAATTGAGCAGCTGTCCGATTTAGGTGCTTAAGTAGTAGAACCATGCCTAACAACTCGATACAAATTTCGATACCAACTCGAAATGGAAAAGAATATTTCCACATGACACGAAAGGCCGTTTGGGCCTTTTTGCTTTTTATTGCCCTTAGCCCTGCACTGCTCGTGTACGGATACTTTTACTACATCGATTATCAAGAGATGCAGAAATCAAAGCTCGACCAAATGGAGCTTAACTTTGAATCTGCGCAACAGCAAATTGGCTATCTCGATGGTAAAAGTGAACAGTTTGAAACGCTTTATCAAGCTCAGATCATCACAAACCATAGCCTAGCTCAGGAACTTGAAGACAAGAAAGGTCAGATAGTCAGTCTAGGTCAACGTGTTAATGATGTAGAGAGTGTGCTCGGTTTAGGCGCAGAAGACAGTGAAGAACTATCAACTTTATCTTTGGAAGATCGCATCGATGCGGCCGCCATTGACTCTGCAGTAAGAGCAACATTATTTAGGTTGATCCCAAACCAAGCACCAATGGAGTTTCGTCGAATTTCATCTAAGTATGGCTACCGGACTCATCCAATTACCAAAAAGCGCCACTTTCATCGTGGTCTAGATATGACATGTCAAAGCGGCGAACCTATTTACGCTCCTGCTGATGGTGTGGTTGAGTTTACAAGACCAAGCAAGCAAGGTTACGGCAACTATTTGAAGCTTCGTCATTCGTTCGGCTTCATGACGTCTTACGCGCATATGAAGAGCTTCAACGTCCGTAGCGGCCAGTTTATTAGTAAAGGGGACTTAGTAGGACAATGTGGTAACTCCGGAATTTCTACCGGCGCCCACCTACACTACGAAGTTCGATTTTTAGGTCGCACTCTGAACCCAGCTAACTTTGTAAACTGGAATGCAGAACAATTCGATCAAATGTTTGAGAATGAGCGCAGCATCAACTGGAGTGCGCTATTGGATGTCGTGAACAACGTGGTTAAGCAACAAGTATTGTTGACTCAGCAGCCTGCGGTTAACGAGCCACAAGAGTCTGAAACTATCGTCGCACCAGAAACCGCCAGCCATACTTCAGTGGATATTGCGATAACTCAGTAGCCTGATGCCAGCGGAAAGCACTAACAAAAAAAGAGCGGATATCCGCTCTTTTTTTATTCTGATTCTACTTAAGATCATCAACCGCGATGCAGTGCGTCATTCGCTTGCTTGAGCAAACTTTGACTCTCACTCATGAATTGCTGTGAGTAATCACCAAACCACTCACCTACTTTCTCAAAGCTATCAACAAAGGCTTGCTTGTCTTTTGCCTCTAGTACGTTGATCGCTTGACCAAAGCAGTGGTGGAATCGTTTGATCATCGCGATGTTTTCTGGCGATGACATAATGATATCAGCGTAGAGATTTGGATCTTGTGCAAACAGTCGACCAACCATTGCCAATTCCAGACGGTAAATTGGTGAACTTAGCCCAACCAAAGTATCTAGATTTGGGTTCTCACCGCTCAGGTGTAAACCATAAGCAAATGACGTAAAGTGACGCAGAGCTTGGATCAGCGTCATGCCTTGATCGTGCTCTTGCGCGTCAATATGACAAAGACTCGCACCCCAAATTTCAATCTGCTTAAGTAGCCACTGATAAGCATCTGCTTCACGCCCATCGCAATACACGACGACTTGCTTCGCTAGGCTTGGTACATCAGGACCAAACATAGGATGTAAACCAACGACTGGGCCATCATGGGACGCCAGCATGGCTTTCAACGGCTCAGACTTAACCGACGTTAAATCACATAGAATACAGTCTTTCGGTAAGTTAGATAATTGACCAATTACACTTTGAGTCAGGTGAATCGGAACGGTGACAACAACCAGACCAGCACCGTCTAAAATTTCATCCGCACGACCCCAATCCTTGCTGCCTAAAATTTTAACTTCGTAGCCAGAAAGGGTAAACATACGAACAAACACACTACCCAATTGGCCGTGACCACCCACAACGACTACCGTGCCAAGGTCAGGCTTCAAACACTTAAAACCTGAGTCTTTTTCACTGGTGTAGGACTCGCGCATCGTGCGACGAAGTATGTCTTCAATCAACTGTGGTGGCACGCCCTGTTTCTCGGCTTCAGCGCGCCTAGAGGCCAGCATTGATGCTTCTCTTTCGGGAACATAAATCGGTAAGCCATGCTTACTTTTAACTTCACCGACTTTTTCAACCAAAGCCAAACGTTGAGCAAGCAAATCAAGCATCTGCTTGTCGACAAGATCAATTTGATCCCTTAATTCATTCAGTTCAACGGCCATCCCGTACTACCTTATTAGTCCTTCAAACGATTCTGTAAAAACGGCACAAGCTCTTGGTGTGCGTGCTTTAATAGTGCCTCAGTTGAATCCCAATTGATACATGCATCCGTAATCGATACACCGTATTTCATCTCATTTAGTGGGATATCTGACGGCTGATTGCCTTCATGAATATGACTTTCAATCATTAGACCAATAATAGAACGGTTACCCTCACGGATTTGATGGATGGCATCTTCTGCTACAAGAGGTTGTCTGCGGTAATCTTTGCGAGAGTTCGCGTGGCTACAGTCAATCATCAGGGCAGCATCTAAGCCTTGACTTGCCAATTCTTGCTCACACTCATTCACTGAAACTGAGTCGTAGTTGGTTTGCTTACCGCCACGTAAAATGACGTGCCCATCAGGGTTGCCTTGTGTGGTGAGAAGCGCAACTTGACCATCACGATTAATACCCATGAAACGGTGGCTAGAAGACGCCGCTTGCATCGCGTTAACTGCTGTCGATAAGCTACCATCTGTGCCATTTTTAAAGCCAACTGGCATTGATAAGCCACTGGCCATTTCACGGTGTGTTTGTGATTCAGTAGTACGAGCACCAATCGCCGACCAGCTGAATGTATCCCCTAAGTATTGAGGGCTGATTGGATCAAGCGCTTCAGTTGCTAATGGAATTTCCATTTCGGCTAACTCGACTAACAATCGACGAGCCACATGCAGACCGTGCTCAATATCAAACGTCCCATCCAAATGCGGGTCATTGATTAGGCCTTTCCAACCAACGGTGGTGCGAGGCTTTTCAAAGTAAACTCGCATCACAAGGTAAAGCTGATCGCCAACCACTTCTTGAAGCGCCTTTAAACGCTTAGCGTATTCCAATGCAGCATCAACATCATGAATTGAGCAGGGACCACACACCACTAATAAACGGTGGTCCGTCTTCTTAATGATGTTGGATATGTCTTGACGCGTAGACTGAATGAACTGGCGTCCTTTTTCGCTTAACGGCAACTTTTCTTTTAGTTGATTTGGAGTAATTAGAACTTGTTCGCCGCTAATATGGATGTTGCTTAATTCACTTTTTTGCATCTCTACACCTGTAAACTTTAAGTTACACCCATAAAATAAAATGGGCTTATCAATCTCTATTGATGATAAAATAACAGTATACAAACACTTTTCAAGTGTAAATTTAAAAAAACATCACTGTAAATAAAGCATTACACCCAAGTTTTATTGTCGTTATCACGCTATTTATGAGAAAAGTCCCTTAAAATAAACTAAAACCAACTTTTATGAGTGTATATGGATCTCATTCTTTCACTGCTGCAACAAATGTGTGTCTACCTTATGCTCGCATACATGCTTAGCAAGACACCGCTGTTTTTGCCACTGCTGAATATATCAACCAGACCAAGCCATCGCCTAGGTTGCTATGTGGTGTTTTCTCTGTTTTGCATTATGGGCACCTACTTTGGTTTGCAGATCAATGATGCCATTGCCAATACACGGGCAATTGGCGCCGTTATGGGAGGGCTGTTTGGTGGGCCTTTTGTCGGTTTTGCAGTAGGCCTCACTGGCGGGTTGCATCGATATAGTCTCGGTGGGTTTACAGACATTGCTTGTGCTATTTCCACCACAGCCGAAGGGCTAATTGGTGGCCTATTACATAGTTATTATTTGCGAAAAGATAAACGAGATCAGCTCTTTAACCCAATGATTGTTTTCTCGATCACCTTGTTTGCAGAAATTGTTCAAATGCTGATTATTTTACTGGTCGCCAAACCGTTCGACCAAGCGTATCAACTGGTCTCAGACATTGCTGCGCCGATGATCATCGCTAACTCTGTCGGTGCGATGTTATTCATGAGCATCATTCAAGACCGAAAAACCATCTTCGAGAAATATTCAGCTACCTTTTCTCGGCGAGCCCTTACCATAGCAGAGCGTACCGTTGGGGTATTAAGCGATGGCTTTAATACGACCAATGCGGAGAAAATTGCTCGAATCGTGTATGAAGAGACAAATGTAGGGGCAGTATCGATAACCGATAGAAACAAGATTCTTGCTTTCGTTGGCATTGGCGATGATCACCACAAACCCAATACCCCAATTTCCTCTCAATGCACATTAGATTCCATTGAGAAAAACGACATCATTTATCTTGATGGTGCTGAAACCCCATATCAGTGCTCGCTTTCTCAAAGTTGTAAATTAGGGTCGGCTCTTATCATTCCATTACGAGCGGGTAATGAAGTGGTTGGCACAATCAAACTCTATGAGCCGAAGAACAAGCTCTTTTCTACCATTAATATGTCGATGGCAGAGGGAATAGCTGAGCTACTGTCTAGCCAAATATTGTATGGTGATTACCAACAGCAACAAACGCTGCTCACCCAAGCTGAACTTAAATTATTGCACGCACAGGTTAACCCGCACTTTCTGTTTAATGCGCTCAATACCATCAGTGCCGTTATCCGCAGAGATCCAGATAAGGCTCGTCAGCTTATTCAGCACTTATCACAATTCTTCCGCAGCAATTTAAAACAAAACATTGAGACAGTACGTCTTAAAGAAGAGTTAGCACACGTTAATTCTTACTTAACCATTGAAAAAGCGCGCTTTAGTGATCGACTTGATGTAAAAATCGACATTGAAGAGCATCTACTGGAATACACCATCCCCAGTTTCACGTTGCAGCCTTTAGTCGAAAATGCCATCAAGCACGGCGTTTCTCACTTACTAGAAGGCGGTCAAGTTCACATTTACAGCCAACCGCTAGAAAAAGGGGTGCGCATCATAGTCGAAGACAATGCAGGCAGTTATACTGCACCGCCAGCAGACCACCAAGGACTAGGTCTCGAGATCGTCGATAAAAGGCTTACGCATTTACTCGGTAAGAATTCGGCGCTGAAGATAGATTGCAAAACAGATTGCTATACTCGGATGAGTTTTGTTATTCCAACAACGACATGAGGCCATTATGCTAACTGCCATCGTCATAGATGACGAATTGTTTGCTCGAGAAGAGCTGATCGATCTTCTTATCGAGACCAAGCAAATTGAGGTAATTGATCAGGCCAGCAATGCGATTGAAGGATTAAAGAAAATCAATGCGCTAAAACCTGATGTGGTTTTTTTGGATATCCACATGCCACAAATATCAGGTATAGAACTGCTTGCGATGCTTGACCCCGATACCATGCCGAATGTTGTTTTTGTGACGGCTTACGATCAGTATGCGCTGCAGGCCTTTGAAGACAATGCTTTTGATTACCTGCTAAAACCTATAGAGCCTAGCCGGCTGAAAAAAAGCGTCGCTCGTTTAGTAAAAACCGGTGAGTTGAAGTCCCAACCAAATATCAACGCTATTACACCAAGTACATTAAGCCAAGTTCCATGCATTGGGCACAACAGAATTGTTATTATCCCCATTGTTGATGTCGAATTTGCTTATACCGATATCAGTGGTGTACAAGTCAAAACCGCTCAGCAAACGGCCACCAGCCAACTGACCTTAAAGGTATTGGAACAAAAAACACCGTTATTACGCTGCCATCGCCAGTATTTGGTCAACACCAAATGCATCAGGGAGATAAAGCTGTTAGAGCACGGTTTAGCCGAAATCATTACGGTAAGTGGTCACCCAGTGCCTGTCAGTCGACGTTATCTAAAAAGCCTGAAAGAAACACTCGGTTTTCACTAAGCGAATTAATAGCCCCCTAGATGATAAAATATACGTTAGAGCTGAAAACTTTCGTTCTAACGCATATTACAAGACGGCTTCTATCCACTTTTAACCAACCTATAAGTTAGTTAATGGCTTCATCGCTTCCGTTGCCAATTTCCATTCACTGCTCAACTTAAGATCTGCCATTCCAAATGACTGCGATTTTAACAACGTATCTGCTTGCGGTAAGCTAGTAATTGCTAAATTATCTAACACATCAATCGCTGACGGTCGATGGTTGCACATCAAGATCATATCGCAACCCGCATCCAGTGACTGTTTAGCTCGTTGCGCGGCGCTGCCCATTATTTTCGCCCCTTCCATACCTAGGTCATCAGAAAAGACGATGCCTTTAAAGCCAAGCTGTTGGCGCAATACTTGTTTTAACCAAAAATCGCTGCCGCTAGCTGGCTGGTCATCATAATGAGGATAAATAACATGAGCGGGCATCATGGCGTCGAGTACACCAGCATCAATTTGAGCTTTGAATATCGCCATATCTTGGGCAAAAACGTTATCACGAGGATCGATCGGGGTTTCTAGGTGAGAATCGGCAATCACATTACCATGACCAGGAAAGTGCTTACCTGTCGTTACCATACCGACTTGCTTCATGCCTTGCATAAAAGCATTACTATGGGAAACGATAGTAGAGAAGTCTTCGCCAAATGCCCGGCTACCAATGGCTTTACACTCGTGCCCTTGATCCAACACTGGGGCAAAACTTAAGTCGATATCATGAGCGATCAACTCTGCCGCCATTAACCACCCCGCTTGGGTTGCAAGCTCAACGCCATTTTTTTGCTTAGCAAAGTCTTGCGCAGCAGGAATACGGCTAAATCCGTCTTTAAAACGCTGAACTCGACCGCCCTCTTGGTCAACTCCAATCAGAATTGGTCGACTCGCAGCTTTTCGGATGGCTTTGTTTAACGCTAATAGCTGCTTATTGTCATGATAATTTCGCGCAAATAAAATGACGCCACCTACGGTTGGGTGCTGTAAAAGCTCTCTTTCTTCTGCATCTAACTCACAACCTTCTACATCTAGCCAAAGCGGTCCCATTTTTATCTCCAAGCATCGTATAAATTTCGCTAAGTTATCGAGACTATTCGGTTTAATTTTGCATTACAATGGTTTTGCATCGCTTTTTAAGGAACGAATGAATGAAAGACGCAGAGCTTTATATCGGAGTAATGTCTGGCACAAGTATGGATGGGGTCGATTGTGCACTGGTTAGCATTAAAAACGGCCAAACGACCTTACTTGATCATGACTTCACCCCGATGCCACATGAGCTAAAAGAACAGCTACTTGCTGTGTGCCTAAATCAAGCAACCAACATAGAAACCATTGGGCGCCTAGACCACCAACTCGGCCATCTATTTGCCGATGCGGTCCTGTCTCTACTTGAAAAAAGCAATACAAAGCCAAGTGATGTCTGCGCGATTGGTAACCATGGTCAAACGCTGTTTCATCAGCCTACAGGCCCTACACCATTTACCATGCAGTTAGGTGATGCCAATATCATTGCTACGATAACCCAAATCACGACCATTGCAGATTTCCGTCGTAAAGATTTGGCTTTGGGTGGTCAAGGTGCGCCACTGGTGCCTGCATTTCATCGTGCATTATTTGAAGCACAAGACGCCAGTGTTGTGGTGCTGAATATTGGTGGCATTTCTAATATTTCAGTACTCCACCCAGATAACCCCCTTGTTGGTTACGATACAGGCCCAGGTAATATGCTAATGGACGCCTGGATCAACGTGCAACAAGGTAAAAAGTATGACCATAACGCCGAGTTCGCCTTAAGCGGAAACGTTAATAATGCCCTGCTTAACCAGTTTCTCGAAGAACCTTACTTGTCACTATCTCCTCCCAAAAGCACCGGTCGCGAGTTATTTAATTTAGACTGGCTGAACGCTCAATTAACTCGCTTTGCTTCCCAGCAAAATTTAGCCCCATGTGATATCCAAGCTACATTGACGGAATTCACCGCAGTCAGCATCGCTAACGAAGTGCGTAAGTACGCACATGGCACACAACCCGAACTCGTTGTGTGCGGCGGCGGAGCATGCAATCCACTGTTGATGCAACGCTTACAAAAATCACTTCCTGACTGGTTAGTGGGTACTACCAGCAATAAAGGCGTCGACAGCGATTATATGGAAGCCATGGCGTTTGCATGGCTGGCCTATCGTAGGCAGCATAATTTGCCTAGCAATGTGCCTGAAGTAACCGGAGCATCACAACTCGCTTCTTTGGGCGTTATTTATCCCGCTTAGAGTCAGACGAGTCTAAAAACAACACACTAAATTACATAACAATATAAAAATAAACATCGTCAGTTTAAGGAATACAGTCATGACCAATGATGCATTGATTACTGCGCTTTCTCACCTTGTGTCTGAAGGAAGAAATCCAGAAACCATGGATATAGATTTGCTTTCTTCGCTTGAAATCGTAGAAAAAATCAATCAGCAAGATAAGCAAGTGCCCATCGCAGTAAAACAGGTTCTGCCACAAATAGCTGAGGCGGTGGATGTCATCACTCACGCTTTCACCCAGGGCGGGCGGTTAATCTATTTCGGGGCAGGAACAAGCGGCCGATTAGGTGTATTGGATGCCTCTGAATGCCCCCCTACTTTTGGCGTCAACGATCAAATGGTGGTTGGCCTTATTGCGGGCGGTAAAGAAGCCATGTTTAAAGCAAAGGAAGGCGCTGAAGATTCAGTAAGCTTAGGTGAAGAGGAACTCATGTCGATCAATCTAACGTCACAAGATGTCGTTGTAGGTATCGCAGCCAGTGGCCGAACACCTTATGTCATCGGCGGGCTCAATTACGCGAATCGTTTAGGAGCAAAAACCGTGGCGGTATCGTGTAACCCTGATTCTCCTATAGCGGATATTGCTAATATTGCTATTAGCCCCGTCGTAGGGCCTGAAGCTCTAACAGGGTCGACACGGTTAAAGTCAGGTACTGCTCAAAAGCTGATCCTCAATATGCTGACGACAGCCAGTATGATCCGTCTAGGAAAAAGCTATCAAAACTTAATGGTGGATGTGAAAGCCACCAATAAAAAACTGGTTGCCCGTGCGGTACGCATTGTCATGCAAGCCACAGACTGTGGTAAAACAGACGCAGAAACCGCGCTTATTCAGTCCGATTACGATGCCAAAGTGGCTATTTTAATGCTACTCACAGGAGTCGATGTCAACACGGCCAAGCATCAACTCGAGCATCAACAAGGCTTTTTACGTCAGGCCGTTAATGCGTTAGATACCAATAACTAAATACACTCAGCACACACTTTGCAATGTAAGGGCGTTTCGTCCTTACATTGCACATAGCTAATCCATCTTTTGCTTATTTTCTCACACTTTATTGCCACTTTTTCTGCTAGCTTTATACATTCCGATAACATAATGCCTATACTTACAGCTGACATAATCAATTTATTCATTGATCAACCAATTCAAACGTCAATAGATTGGAATCTTTGTACTTACTTAGAATCGCTTAAATAGGCTCAAGACCACTGAAAGAAAAAACATAACCTGCCCCAAACCGTGAGGACATGCATGCCATTAGTTCGAAAAATTCGTCAGCACTTTCTGACAATTACTATGTTGGTAAGCACTTTTTTTTATGCCGGCACGGCAATAGTTAGCTATACATTGTTTCAGGAACATCAGGTAGGCCGCGCTTTCTATTTGGCTTATCCGGTATTGATGCTCATCGCTTTTCACACCAAGCAGCAACGTCACACAAACATCGCTGCAATCGCCTCTCTCGCCCTCTTTTTCATCGGTGGATTACTTGAACCCCTGTCTATCGACAACGTAGAGGAAGCGTTTATATTAGTGCCCCTTCTCTATTTGGTTTTATACCCGGCAAGCATTTGGCCAGTACTCATCTGTGTGCTATTGATTGCGTCATATCTACTGGATTTGGATCCTGCAGAATTTGGCGAGTTCGGCGAAGATGCTATTGAACTGATACTCATCACCTCATTTGCCACTGTAATGGTTTATTTTCAGCGCCAAGCAAACGTTAAATCAGCTCACTTTAAATTAGAGAGTGAAACAGACTTCCTGACTCAAATCGGCAACCGAAAAGCTTTTTACCTGCACTTAGCCAAGATAAAACTATTAGATCAACCGACTAGCCCACATGCTTTATTGCAAATCAATATTGATAATTTCAAAGGCATAAACGAACAATTTGGACAAAACGTTGCTGATCAACTGCTCAAAAGCCTCAGTCTAAAGCTAGCGATACTCACCAACAGCCACATTAAATTGTACCGAACCGGTGGTGATATTTTTTCTATTATTTTATTGGCACAATCCGATACCAAAGAGGAAGCTACTTCACTTGCGGAATCCATCTTAGAAGTGACTAAGCAAAGTGCCAGCATATTAAATCGCACTCACAAACTCACTTCGAGTATTGGAATATCTCTGTTCGAGGACTCGGAAAACCAAGTCGACATGTGGTGTCGAAATGCCGAGTTGGCAATTTCTGCCGCAAAAAAACAAGGTGGTGGCTGCTATGCGTGGTTTGATCAGCAAATGTTAGAGCGAAAAGCTCGCCGCTACTTGATTGAAAAAGAACTGGAAAACGCCCTGAAAGCACACCAATTCACTTTAGCTTATCAACCGAAAGTGAAGCTGAAGCAGGGAAAATTTACTGATGTTGAAGCATTAATTCGTTGGCACCATCCTACACTTGGGTTCATTAGCCCCGCAGAGTTCATCCCAATTTCAGAAGATAGCCTAAAGATCGTGGCGATTGGAGAATGGGTAATCAACCAAGCTTGCGAGCAAGGTAAATACTGGCTTGATCGCGACATGCCTATTTCAATTTCAGTGAATGTGTCGACGGTACAGTTTTCTCACTGCGATCTCTTTTCCACCATAAAAGAGGCGCTATTTCGGACTGGGTTCCCCGGCAACTTATTACAAATAGAAATCACTGAAACCGCGATCATGACTTCCTATTCGCAAATCGTGGACACTTGCCATAAATTAAGAACACTTGGAATCAAAATTGCGATCGATGATTTCGGCGTTGAGTACTCGTGCTTAAACTACCTCAGACAATTACCTATAGACCTTCTAAAAATAGATAAATCGTTTGTAGACGACTGTGTAGAAGATCCAAAGGCGCACATGCTGATCAGAACCATCATTCAGCTAGGTCATAACCTTAACTTAGTGGTCACCGCTGAGGGCGTTGAAACCGACATGCAGCGCTCTTTGTTAGCCAGCGAAGGCTGCGACAAATACCAAGGCTATTTATATTCAAGACCCGTAGAGCCTGATGCGATAGCAAAACTGTTCACGGAACAAGCTCTACCAGAGCTTCAACAATCAGACATCCAAGTTTCGCAAATCCATAAATGAAAAAAGCCTAACAACGGGGTATGTTAGGCTCGGGTAGACAAATATTAGCAGGTTAGATAAAGCATCTGAACTTAATAAAATAGGGCCGACATAAGAGCGTTATTGAGTGCCTTTTCCATGGGACCAACCTCGTTGCCATTCCATACGAAATTTCTGCGCGTCTTCAGTCCCCTCACAGACACCTTCATAATACGTTCCAGACACACCGATTTGAAACGCATGGTCAGGGTCACAATATAAATCGACCCCGGCTAAGTAGCCCTCGTCGTAATCAGACAATTGTACTTGCCCGAGCTCACTGAGCATTTGGTAAGAGCGCTGTGTACGACCTTTAATGCCATCTGAATAACCAATTTCGTACCAATTGCCAGATTTTGCAAGATCAGACTCACTACTGACACAACCTGCAACTAACCCACATATCCCAAGAACCATGACCATTTTTTTCATTATTTGTCCTAACCAAATCAACCACTTGTTAAGTGTAGCCTGTAAAACATCAAAGCACAGAAAGATATGCAACTAAATAACAGCGCTGACTGTCTATTCGATGAGCCGAAACCACTTAATCGGCAACCCTACCGCTTATTTCGCCATTCTACCACTAACGACCAATCCGAATGTGATTGCCTTAAGGCTGTTTTAATATCAACGCTAAGAATTTCATTTATACATAGGAAGTGAACAATGTTGTGGTTTCTATTTTGCGTTGCCGCGTTACTGGGTGGATATTTTATCTACGGTGCTTTTATCGAGAAAATATTTGGTATTAACGAAAACCGCCAAACTCCTGCTTACACTAAGCAAGATGGCGTCGATTTCGTCCCGATGTCCAACAAAAAAGTGTACTTAGTTCAACTGCTCAACATTGCTGGTGTTGGTCCAATTTTTGGCCCTATCATGGGCGCATTATATGGCCCAGCGGCGATGTTGTGGATTGTTGTTGGCTGTATTTTTGCTGGCGCAGTACACGACTACTTTTCTGGTATGCTGTCCATTCGCAACGGTGGAGCATCGGTTCCAACGATTACGGGTCGTTATTTAGGCAAAGGCGCTAAACACTTTATGAACATCTTTGCCATTGTCCTATTACTGCTCGTTGGCGTGGTGTTCGTATCTGCTCCTGCTGGCATGATCACAAACTTAGTCAATGACCAAACTGATTTCACCATGAGCATGACAACAATGGTTGGTGTCATCTTCGCTTACTATGTCATTGCAACTATTGTTCCTGTCGACAAAATCATCGGCCGATTCTACCCGCTGTTCGGCGCACTATTGATCTTCATGTCTGTTGGTCTTATCACCGCGATTGGTTTCTCTGACGAGCACACCATTATGGGTGGTTTTGAAATCAGCGACATGTTTAACAATATGAATCCTAACGACCTTCCATTGTGGCCAGCACTATTCATCACCATTGCTTGTGGCGCTATCTCTGGCTTCCACGCAACACAATCCCCCCTTATGGCTCGTTGTATCGAAAATGAAAAGAATGGCCGCTTTGTGTTCTACGGCGCAATGATTGGTGAAGGTATTATCGCATTGATTTGGTGTGCTCTAGCGTTATCATTCTTTGGTTCTGTTGAGTCTCTAGCTGATGCGGTAGCAAATGGCGGCCCAGGTAATGTAGTGTACAGCGCATCATTTGGTTTACTGGGTGTATTTGGTGGCGTACTTGCTTTCTTAGGTGTAGTGATTCTACCTATCACATCAGGTGATACTGCTTTCCGTTCTAGCCGTTTAATCCTGGCTGAGTACTTCAACATGGAGCAAAAATCACTGCGTAACCGCCTACTGATGGCGCTTCCATTGTTCGTCATTGGTGGCATTTTAACTCAAGTTGATTTTGGTATTATCTGGCGCTACTTCGGATTCGCTAACCAAACGACAGCAGTAATGATGCTGTGGACCGCGTCGGCTTACTTGCTTCGCTATAACAAGCTACACTGGGTTGCAACTGTTCCAGCTATTTTCATGACGACGGTTGTCATCACTTTCATCTTGAATAACAGCACGCTAGGTTTTGGTCTCCCAATGCAAATCTCTACCATTGCAGGCATTATTGGTTCACTTTCCATTACGGCTTATGTGATTAAGATTTCGAAAGGCAAAGGCGATACTGAACTAAAAGATGGAGAAGAGGCAACAAAACCTGCGGTTGAATCCACTCAATCCTAGTCTTCGCTCACCACTGCACCATTAAAAAAGGGCTCCTACTAGTAGGAGCCCTTTGTGTATAAAGTGTAACAGGTTAATCTATTTGCTTAATTTGCAGCTCTTTTGGTACTTCGAAGAACATGTTTTCTTCTCGACCTTGCAGCTCTTCAACGCCTGTCGCACCCAGCTCTTGAATTCGGTCTAAGATCTGATTCACTAACTCTTCAGGAGCAGATGCCCCCGCCGTCACACCGATAAGGCTTTTGCCTTCAAACCATTTAGCTTCAATCGCCTCTGGGCAGTCAAGCAAGTAACCTTCTGTTCCAAGCTTTTCAGCCAGCTCTTTCAAACGAGTTGAATTAGACGAGTTGGTTGAGCCAACAACAATCATTACGTCGACTTCTTGTGCCATTGCACGAACGGCATCTTGGCGGTTTTGCGTCGCGTAGCAAATATCGTCTTTACGTGGCCCTTGAATTTCAGGGAAAACTTCACGCAATTTGGTGATCACATCAGCCGTTTCATCAACCGATAATGTCGTTTGACTCACGTAATGGAAGTTCGATGGATCTTTCACATCGAGCTTCTCTACATCATCGCTCGTTTCAACGAGGTACATGCCACCAGTATCACTGGCGTATTGGCCCATGGTTCCTTCAACTTCAGGATGACCAGCGTGACCAATCAGCACGACTTCCATATTCTTTCGGCTAGCACGAGCGACTTCCATGTGCACTTTTGTTACCAGTGGACAGGTTGCATCAAATACCGTTAACTGACGTTGCTTCGCTTCTATTCTGACAGCTTGTGATACACCGTGAGCAGAGAAGATCACGATGTTATCATCAGGCACTTCTGACAACTCTTCCACAAACACCGCCCCACGTTGCTTTAAGCCTTCAACAACAAAGCGGTTGTGAACGACTTCATGGCGCACATAAATTGGCGGTTGGTACATTTCAAGTGCACGTTCAACAATGCTGATTGCTCGGTCAACACCAGCACAAAATCCACGAGGGTTAGCTAACAGTATTTTCATTTAATTGCTCATAGCGAGTGTGTTATTAACAACCAGTGTCGCCACTGCTTGTTTTTGTAATTTATTCTACAGACAAAATTTCAACTTCAAAAGTCACATCTTGCCCAGACAGAGGGTGGTTAAAATCAACGGTAATAGACTCACCACTGATGTCAGTAATAATACCTGGAATTTCAGCCCCATCTCGGCCACCAAAAGCCATGATAACGCCAACTTCTAAGTTATCTTGGCCAGCGAATTTACTGCGTTCCATATAATGAACGTTGTCAGGGTTAGGTTGGCCAAATGCATCATCTGCCGTTAGCTCTATTGATTTGTTATCGCCCACTTGTAGGCCCAACAAGCAACGTTCAAAGTTCTCACTTAAACTACCATCACCCACGATCAACTTTGCTGGTTTACCCATACTGTGGGTACTATCGGCTACAGAGCCATCTTCTAATTTGATAGTAAAGTGAAGCGTTACTGCGCTATCTTGTTTTATTGTTGTCACAGTTGAGTTCCTTTCAGTGCTATAGATTAAGGCCACGCCTTGTTATATTAAAAAGCGCCCTCCGAATCAACGGACAGCGCTTAGGGTTATTCACATTATGAGAGCAATTACTTTTCGTCGCTTTCTTTTTTTCGGAAACCGTCGAGTATGATCATCGCCGCACCAATGCAAATAGCTGAGTCAGCTAAATTAAATGCTGGCCAATGGTAGTTACCCCAAAAAAGGTCTAGGTAATCCACTACAAAGCCATGCACTACACGATCAAACACATTACCCATAGCACCACCAATGATGAGTGCATACGCAATATTGTTCCATTTTTCTTTCGCTGGTAACTTACTCATCCAATAGGTAAGCATGCCACAAACACCGAAAGCAATACCGGTAAACAGCCAACGCTGCCAACCGGCTTGATCGCTAAGAAAGCTAAACGCAGCACCATAGTTATGGACATAGAGTAGGTTAAAGAATGGCAAAATTTCTATTCTGCCATTCCAGCCGTACACCATGTTATCCATCACCACCAACTTAATGGCGATGTCAGCAATGAACATCACGACCGCTAGCCAAAGCCAGCGAACGCCCGATTGCTTGATTGACAGTGCTTGCTCGTTACTCATTATGCAAACTTACGCTCTTCGCCTTCGCCTGCAACGTTAGATACACAGCGACCACAAATTTTCTCGTGACCTTCTGTTTGACCAACGTCTGCAGTGTGGTGCCAGCAACGATCACATTTTTCAGCTTCTGTTGCCGCAACTTCTACGAATAGACCTTCAACCTCAGTCGCTTGTGCTGCGTCAGACTTATCTGATAACGGTTTAATAACCGCTTGTGATGTCAACAGAACAAAACGCAGTTCGTCTTCTAGTTTGTTGATGTTAGCCGCTAAAGCTTCATCAGCATAAAGCGTCACTTCTGCTTGCAAAGAACCACCAATGGTTTTCTCTTTACGAGCGTCTTCTAGCAACTTATTCACTGAACCACGAACTTCTTGGATTTGTGTCCAAAATTCGTTGTTTAGGTCTTCAGTTTCAGAAAGGTCAACCAAACCTTGGTACCATTCGCCAGTGAAGACAAACTTATCACGAGCGCCTGGCATTTCATTCCAAATCTCGTCCGCTGTGAACGACATGATTGGCGCCATCCAACGAACAAGCGCTTCTACAATGTAGTAAAGCGCCGATTGACAGCTGCGTTGAGCGTGACCGCCCTGCTTAGCCGTGTACTGACGGTCTTTAATGACATCTAAGTAGAAAGAACCCATTTCGATAGAACAGAACTGCATCAAACGTTGTGTTACGGCGTGAGTGTTGTACTCGCCATACGCTTTAACAATTTCTTCTTGAGCAGCAAAAGCACGGCCTACAGCCCAACGATCCAATGCCACCATATCTTCAGCTGGAACAAGGTCTGTTTCTGGGTTGAAACCGTTCAAGTTCGCCAAGAAGAAACGTGCTGTGTTGCGGATACGACGGTAAGCATCGGCACTGCGTTTTAGGATTTCATCAGAAACCGCAACTTCGCCAGTGTAATCAGTAGAAGCTACCCACAAACGTAGAATGTCAGCACCAAGCTTGTTGGTTACATCCTTAGGCGCAACTACGTTACCGATAGATTTAGACATCTTACGGCCGTTTCCGTCAACAACGAAACCGTGAGTGAGCACTTGTTTATAAGGTGCTTCATCTTTCATTGCAATAGATGAAATCAGTGACGATTGGAACCAACCACGGTGTTGATCTGAACCTTCAAGGTAAAGATCTGCACTGTTGCCTGCGTATTCTTCACGCGTGTCAACCACAGAGTAGTGAGTCACTCCTGAGTCGAACCATACGTCCAAAGTATCGAGTACTTTTTCGTATTTTTCTGCATCTTCAGCGCCCATCAAATCGGCAGCATCGAGATCCCACCAAGCTTGAATGCCTTTTTCTTCAACCAACTTCGCTACTTTTTCAATGAGCGCAGGGCTGTCTGGGTGGATATCCGATGTTTCTTTGTGTACGAATAGAGCAATTGGCACACCCCAAGTACGCTGACGAGAGATACACCATTCTGGGCGACCTTCGATCATACCTTCAATGCGGCTTTGGCCCCACTCAGGCATCCACTCAACACTTTTGATTGACTCTAGTGCTTTAGCACGCAGGCCCGCTTGGTCCATAGAGATGAACCACTGAGGAGTTGCACGGAAGATGATCGGCGTTTTATGTCTCCAGCAATGTGGGTAGCTGTGCTCATAAGCATGATGATGTAGTAGAGCGCCTTTTTCTTTAAGTACTTCAAGTACAGAATCGTTCGCTTTAAATACGTGCTGACCAGCAAATAGTTCGGTGTCTGGCAGATAAACGCCGTTAGAGCCAACTGGGTTCGCTACTTCAAGGTCGTATTGCTTACCAACCACGAAATCTTCTTGACCATGGCCAGGAGCAGTATGCACTACGCCCGTACCTGAATCTGTCGTTACGTGCTCACCAAGAATGGCAGGAACCGTAAAATCGTAGAATGGGTGATTGAATTGAAGCAATTCTAAATCTGAACCTTTGGCAAAGCCTAAGTTGTGGAAGTGCTCAATACCAGCACGATCCATCACAGATTTAGCCAACTCTGACGCTAGGATTAAACGTTGCGCTTTTTGCTCACCTTGAGCTTCAACTTGTACAAGGACATATTCAAGGTCAGCATGCAGTGCTACCGCACGGTTTGCTGGAAGTGTCCAAGGCGTTGTTGTCCAGATAACAACAGCAACTTCACCCTCACCATGATGGCCTTCAGGAGTACTGAATTTGCTTAATGTTGCTGCTTCGTCGGCCGCTAGAAAACGAACATCAATTGATGGCGATACTTTATCTTGATATTCCACTTCAGCTTCAGCTAATGCGCTGCCACAATCAGTACACCAGTGAACTGGCTTAAAGCCTTTTAGTAGGTGACCTTGATCTGCAATTTTACCTAATGCGCGGATGATGTTAGCTTCAGTGTCAAAATCCATCGTGCGGTATGGTTTGTCCCACTCGCCCATGATGCCAAGACGCTTAAAGCTCTCTTTTTGACCTTCAACTTGGTTCGCTGCGTATTTGCGGCACTCTTCACGGAACTCTGAAGCCGAGATTTTTTGGCCCGGCTTGCCTTTCTTTTTCTCAACCATCAACTCAATTGGTAGGCCGTGACAGTCCCAACCTGGGATGTACGGTGCATCAAAACCAGAAAGTGTTTTTGATTTAATAATAATGTCTTTAAGAATCTTGTTCAGTGCGTGACCAATGTGAATATCACCGTTGGCATATGGAGGACCATCGTGCAAAACGAAAGATTTTTTGCCTTTCTTAGCTTTACGGATCTCACCGTAAAGGTCTTCTTTGTACCAACGCTTAAGCATTTCTGGCTCACGATTGGCCAGATTTCCGCGCATTGGAAACCCTGTTTCAGGTAAGTTCAGGGTATCTTTATAATCACTCATCGATTCTTAATTCCGTTATATTGGGCGAAGTTAGACATTATATTAATCGGTGGAATCATCCGATTAACCATTAAGCTGACGCAGCCACACCCTCGCTGCCTCAGCATCCAATTCTATTTGTGCTTTTAAAGCATCAAAAGATTCAAATTTTAGTTCATCTCGTAATTTATGCAGCAATGAAACTTGCAGGGCTTTGCCATACAAGTCTTGTTGAAAATCGAACAGGTGAACTTCAAGCTGCTGCCGTACACCCTCTACCGTTGGACGTTGGCCAATATTCGCCACACCACCAACCGCAATACGATCATCAAAACTGGCTTGAACCACATACACACCAGATACTGGTGAAACACAGCGTTTAAGCGGTATGTTAGCGGTTGGGAAGCCAATAGTGCGTCCCAGTTTCCGACCGTGCGAAACTCGGCCACTGATACTATAAGCTCTACCTAATAGCTCACCGGCTAACTTCAAGTCGTTGCTGGCTAAGGCTTGTCTGATTTCCGTGCTACTGACACGCATATCTTGCACACAAAAGCTTTGTGTACTGACCACCTCAAACCCGTACTTAATGCCGGCCTGTTGAAGCATTTCAAAATTGCCCTGACGACCTTTACCAAAGCAAAAATCATCACCCACAACCAAGAACTTGACTCCTAACTGCCGAACCAGCAAATCACCGATAAAACGTTCTGCTGTTAAGCCAGCAAAACCAGCATTAAAATTAACACACAATAATCGCTCAATAGAGAGTTTATCTAACTGAGTCAGTTTGTCCCTTAAACGCGTTAAACGCGCAGGAGCTTTATTACCGACAAAGAACTCCATAGGCTGAGGTTCAAAGGTCATGACAACGGCTGGCAGCCCTAATTGGGTCGCCTTGTCAGAAACTTGTCTAAGCACTTGCTGATGGCCTAAATGTACGCCATCAAAATTACCAATCGTTAATACACAACCTTTGTGACGAGGTTGAATATTGTGTATGCCTCGAATTAGCTCCATGAAAACTCTATCTATGACTCAGTTGGTGATTATTAATAGTGCGTCAAACCGACGGATTATATACTGATGCTCGCATAAAATACAGGCTAGCTTAATCGGCCGCCACTTTCAGATGATTCAGTCGAATACCTAAAATGAATACGACCACGATATAAACCGAAGCACCCGCCCCAATAAGGCCTGTCAACCACAACGCTCGATTAGAGAAAGTCCAATTCAGCCACACTGACATTTCTGGCAATAACCAAATGATGGTACTTCCCATGGCAACTGCCGCAGCAATTAACTTAACGGCAAAGATAAAGGTCAGTTTCGAAATGCGATAAACCTGTTGTAAGTGCAAACCGCGATACAACAGAGCCATGTTCACAAATGCTGACAGGGCTGTTGCCATCGCCAAACCAATGTAGCCATAAAACGAAGCAAAAATAGCATTAAAGACCATATTGGTAACCATCGCAATGATGCCATAACGCACGGGCGTTTTTGTATCTTGACGGGAGTAATACCCTGGCGCTAACACTTTAATTAGCATGAAATTAAGCAAACCTGAAGCATAGGCCATCAGCGAAAGCGAAGCATGCTCTACGTGGTCTGGCGTAAACTCACCACGCATAAACAAAACCATCAACATAGGTTTGGCCAACACAACCAAACCGACCATCGCAGGAATGCCCAGTAGCAATACCATGCGAACGCCCCAATCCATGGTATTTGCAAAGCCACTGCTCTGCGCATCGACGTGCTTACGTGACAAAGCAGGTAAAATCACGGTCGCGATCGCGATACCAAATAAGCCAAGCGGAAATTCAAGCAACCTATCGGAATAATAAAGCCAGCTGATCGAGCCCGTTTCTAGAAAACTGGCAATAAAGGTATCAAACAGCAGGTTTATCTGGCTAACCGACACCCCAAATAAAGCAGGGATCATCAAAGTGCGGATTTTAACGACACCAGGATCGCGCCATCCCCATTTTGGTTTGACCAGTACCCCCTCTTTAATCAGAAACGGCAATTGAAATACAAACTGCACTAAGCCCCCCAAGAAGACACCAATCGCAAGGCCGACTTCAGGTTGGGCTAATTGAGGAGAAATAAATGCCGCCGAGCCAATGATCATGACGTTCAAAAAAACAGGCGTAAATGATGAAACGGCAAATTTCCCAAGTGTATTGAGTATGGCACCAGACAGCGCAACAAAAGTAATAAACCACAAATAAGGAAAAGTAATTTTGAGCATGAAACTCGCAAGCTCAAATTTTGGTGCCGATGGGCCGTCATTTAGCCAGTCAATGAACCAACCAGCGCCAAATAATGCCGTCACCACACCAGAGCCTAGTACACCCACGATGGTCACTAAGGTAACAAGAACACCCAAAGTGCCTGAAACTTTAGCGATAAGGTCACGAGTTTTGTCTTTATCACCCGCCGCATGATATTCAGTCAGTACAGGAACAAATGCTTGCGAGAAAGCACCTTCAGCAAACAGGCGGCGAAGAAAGTTAGGTATCTTGTTAGCAAAGAAAAACACATCTGCGCTTGCCCCGGCTCCCATCAAGTTCGCCACAACCACATCACGAACCAAACCTAATACGCGAGAGACCAATGTCATCATGCTGACTATCAATCCAGACTTGAGCAGTTTTTTACTCACAACAACCTCTTATAAAACAGAAAAACCGCGCACCAAAAATAAACCCAACTTTAGAAGTCAATCAGCGCACATAATAATTAGCATTGGTTTCAAAATGCTGTTAGAATCCACGCCATCTTAACCGCGATGACCTTACCAATCCAAAGTTTGTTTGGCCTAGGTGGGTTTTTGCACAAATCAGTTGACATTTAAGCGTAAATGAGGGATATTCCTCGCCCTTAAATTGTCACCGAACTAAGTTTTTGGGAGTTAGACCCTTGGCAAACAGTAAATCTGCTAAGAAGCGCGCTATCCAAGCTGAGAAACGTCGCCAGCACAACGCTAGCCGTCGTTCTATGATGCGCACTTACATGAAGAAAACTATCACAGCTATCGAAGCTGGTGATAAAGAAGCTGCTACAGCTGCACTAGTTGCAGTTACACCGTTACTAGACCGCATGGCGACTAAGGGCCTTATTCATAAGAATAAAGCTGCTCGTCACAAGTCTCGTTTCACAGCGGCAATCAAAGCTCTTTAATTAGAAATTTGAATTAGTAAAAACCGACCTAGGTCGGTTTTTTTATGTCTGAAATATATGAATTTCTTCATTATTTGGATTCTATTATCGCAACATCCCCATTATTGCGATAACAGAAAAGCGTTAGTTACGCTTCAGTTTGACAGTACAACCCGTGTAGTAACTTAATCATTTCTTGTACTTCATGACTGTTTAACGAGTAATATACCGTCTGAGCTTCTTTTCGCGTTGCAACAAGTTCATCACGTCTTAACCAAGCTAAATGCTGCGATAACGCAGATTGACTCAGTTCCAGTTGACTGCATAGCTCTCCTACAGAGAGTTCATTATTATGTAGTAAACACAAAATTTGTAGACGCCTTTCATTTGCCATCGCTTTTAACAGCACAACAGCTTGAGCAGAATTCTGCTCCATTTCCTGTAAGTTCATTTACCAGCCTCCATGGGCCAAACTCAAAATTACCACTTATCTAGCCTTATTATTTTTTTTGTATACATGGCTAGACCCCTTTTTTAACCAATACAAACACGTACTGGTCAAACTTTTTACTAGTCATTACTGGAATAAACTAGTGAAATCGGCATCACAAACGTTCTTCACTGTTGGGTGTTGAATCATTCGTTCTGCAAAAATAACATAATACTCTTCTTTTAGATCAGATACTTCATGAATTAGATGCAGTGACGTATCCTCCCCCACTTCAGCCATATATAAGCTGGGTGCGAGGAAAATAGCATCTTGATGATAGCGAGCAAACGCTTTCATGAGTGCCACATCATCAAATTCGCCCAAAATATTAGGCTGTAGGCCTAATCTATCGAACCATTGGAGCACATTTCTTCCCATCGAAGTTCGACTTCCTGGAATCAGCAATTTATGATGCTCTAATAACGCGGGAAAAGCCGTGTTACAGATCGCACGTGAGCTAAAGAAACTCATGCTGCATTCACCTAGTTTCTTACTATACAAGCCAGGGCTTTGGCTCGAATCGACAGGGCAATCAGAGATGATCATATCTAGCTTATGCTTGGACAACTGCTCTAATAACAATTCATGAGTCGACTCAAAACAACGTAAATGTATGCCGTTGTCTTCTGGAACCGTCGTCATTAAAATCTTACTGACTAGCCGTTTAGATAACGCATCAGCAACACCTACTTCAAATAAAATATTCGAACGCTGGCTGTAGTTCACAATATCGAGCATTTCATAGCTCAAACCAAACATTCTATCGGCATATTTAAACACCAACTGCCCCAACTCTGTCGGTTCAACGCTGCGACCGTTTCGCTTAGTCAGTTTGCCATCCATTCGCTCTTCTAGCGCTTTGATCTGACCCGTTACTGTTTGAGGAGTGAGAAACAGAGCATCAGCCGCCTTTGAGACTGAGCCTTGTTTACACACCATCCAAAAGTAGTAAAGGTGATTATAATTCAGGTGGGACATGTTCAAACTCGCTCACATAAAGTTGGCCTGTATGATAATCAATATCGGCTCCATAAACTATGGCTTTCGGATTTTCCGATACATAACTTAATTAATATCGGTATTACCGAAAATTGAATCGCTAATGTGACAAAAATGACATGTAACAAACGAAAAGCGCTGGTCAAACGTGAGTTTTATTTTACTTTTACTATAAAAAACAGCGTTTAATTAGTCAAATAAAACTATATAAAACAATAAGTTAAAAACATCATTCAAGCAGTGAATATTTAAACCGCAAAATCAGCAAAAAAAGCCATTCTTAAATAAAATTGTCATATAACTGAAATATTTCATCTCTAGTATCGCTTTCAGATTCACTAACCGACCTAACTTATTTAATAAAGGTCAACGGAGCAAACTATGATGAACCAAGCTACTACTGCAGCGGCACCGATTTCGAGCACTACTCGTTGGTTACGCTGGGCTAACTTGGCGTTCATGCTTTACCTACTATTACTTGCTGTATCTATGGTAGGAAGCGGTTTTAAATTAGCTACTGGAGAACATGCAAAAACCCTTTTTGAATTTGCATCCCACCCTGTTGCTGGCCTAATGATCGGCCTAGTGGCAACCGCATTAATCCAATCTTCAAGCACCGTCACTTCTATTATCGTTGGCCTTGTTGCCGGCGGTCTTCCTGTTGAAACAGCCATTCCGATGATCATGGGGGCAAACATTGGTACAACAGTAACCAATACTATTGTTAGCCTTGGTCACGTACGCTGTAAAGAAGAGTTCAAGCGCGCATTTGCTAGTGCAACCGTACATGATTTCTTCAACCTTCTAGCGGTTTGTATTTTCTTACCACTAGAAATGATGTTTGGTATTTTAGAAAAAATCTCACATTGGTTAGTTTCGCCAATGCTAGCGACTGGCGATATGAGCATGGGAAGCATGAACTTCATCAAACCGATTACTAAACCTGTTATCGGCGCTATCCAAGAGCCTCTAGCGGCTTACGGTAGTGTGTTTGGTGGTGTGGCGATGATCGTTCTAGGTATTGCGACAATCTTCGTTGCTATTACCGCTATGGGTAAACTGATGAAGAGCCTAATGGTTGGCCGCGCTCGTGAAATTCTAAAGAACGCTATTGGTCGTGGTCCTCTACATGGTATCGCGTCAGGTTCAATCGTTACTATCTTGGTTCAGTCATCTTCAACGACAACTAGCCTGATGGTGCCACTTGTTGGCAACGGTGTATTAAAAGTTCGCGATGTTTATCCGTTCACCTTAGGTGCAAACATCGGTACTTGTATCACTGCTCTACTGGCTGCAACCGCTGTTTCTGGTGAGTACGCTGTTTTTGCTCTGCAAATTGCACTGGTACACTTAGCGTTTAACTTGCTAGCGACTCTACTTATCTTTGGCATCCCGTTCTTACGTGAACTGCCAATTAAAGGTGCAGACCTTATCTCTGATATGGCCGTTAAGAACAAATCAGTGGTTGCAGGTTACCTAATCGCTGTCTTCCTTGTGATGCCTGGTACGATTCTGGCTCTTACCGTTTAATTCATCGCCCCAAAAGCGCTCGATTACAACCGGTAAAATAGAAAAGGCCCCAACACTGCAAAGTGTTGGGGCCTTTTGATTTATGTGCTAAAACCTTATCAATCTTAACCTAGTATCAGCACTCTGCTTTTACTTAGAGTTTCGAGCTAAGTACTTAGAACTTCACTTCCTACACAGAGAAAGGGTACTTAATCGCGTCATGGCACTCGTAGTCTTCCACCCAGAAGTCATCCAAGGTTACCCAGGCTTCTAGATCTTCTAGAGATTTAATCTCAGGGTTAATATGAAAAGTGGCGCCTGGTAATGGCTCACGAGTGAGCTGAATGTCTTTCATTGGTGCTAGCTGGTCTTCATAAATATGAGCGTTCACAATTTTATGGTACGCCACACCTGCTTTATGGCCGGTGATCTGTGCCATGATGGCTAGGAATACGTACACTTGAACCATATTGAAATTCAAGCCCAGCGGGACATCACAAGAGCGTTGGGTGCTATTGAGGTACAAAGTATCACCAAGTAATGAAAAGTGATGACTGTACATACACGGGCGTAAACAGCCCATGTGAAATTCACCTGGGTTATAGAAATTTAAAATCTCTCCACGGTCATCGACACCACGAGACAGTTCATCGACGATTTTACGTAATTGATCAACTGAACCACCATCAGGCTTAGCCCAAGCTCGCCCTTGAACGCCATAAACGCGCCCCATGTCGTCTTCACCCTTACGATGAACATTATTAAGCCACGCTTCATTTAGGTTCGAGTTGGCATCCCATGTTTTGGTGCCTAGCTTGCGAAAATCTTCTGCATTATCGTAGCCACGAATATAGCCTAGCAATTCAGCGACCGCTGACTTCCAGAAACTTTTGCGTGTTGTCACTAAAGGAAAAGCCTGATTTCCAACATCGTAGCTCAAGTCGGCATTAATCACGGTAAGGCAACGTTTACCTGTACGTTCATTTTCAATCCACGTTCCTTGATCAACGATGCGTTGGCATAAATCTAAATATTGTTTCACAGCTTAACCTTTTGAATGACTAGTTTGATGATTGAATTTGTACGCCCACAACACAAGTAAGCCACCAGCAATCACCATTGGTAGAGAAAGTATTTGCCCCATGGAAATGAAGTTACCAAACAAGCCTAAATGCGCGTCTGGTTCTCTGAAATATTCAACGATGAAACGAAAAGCACCATAACCCGCTAAGAATAAACCAGACACAGCGCCTGCTGGACGCGGTTTCTTAATAAACCAATTAAGAATGAAGAACAACACCACACCTTCTAGTGCAAATTCATACAGCTGAGATGGGTGACGCGGTAAGAATCCACCACTTGGGAACAATACTGCCCAAGGCACGTCGGTTACACGCCCCCACAGTTCATCATTCATAAAGTTACCAATGCGACCCATACCCAAGCCAAATGGCACTAATGGCGCAACAAAATCAGCAACTGCGAAAAAGGTTCGACCGTTTTTGCGGGCATACCAAATCATGGCAGTGATCACACCAAGTAGCCCACCGTGGAATGACATCCCGCCCGTCCAAACCTTAAATAGGTATAGAGGATCTTCTAAGAACATATCGAATTGGTAAAAGAATACGTAGCCCAGTCTGCCGCCTAATACCACACCAAGGAAACCAGCAAAAAGCAGATCGGAAACTTGCTCACGAGTCCAACCGCTGCCTTGTTTATCTGCGCGTCTATTGGCTAACCACATAGCGAACATAAAGCCCACTAAGTACATAAAACCGTACCAGCGAAGCGCCACAGGGCCAATCTCAAACATGATAGGATCAATTTGAGGAAAGGCGATAAAACCTTGATTCATATTATTTTCTCTTATTAGTTACAGTGGCAACAACATGCGGCACGCAATAAACAGCAGGAAAAGAGCAAAGATCTTTTTAAGCACTGCCGTCGGTAAACGTGAGGCCAGTTTTGCCCCTAAACGAGTAGTGAGCATTGAGGTGGCTACGATACCAAATAACGCAGGCAAGTACACATACCCTAAGCTATATTCTGGTAAACCATCCGCCTGAACACCGTTAAGAACAAAGCCGCCCATACCTGCAATGGCTATTACACAGCCACAAACTGAGGAGCTACCAATCGCTTTGCGCATATCAACGCCGTGGCGGCTTAAGAATGGAACCGTTAAAGACCCTCCACCAATCCCCGCCAAAGTGGATAAAACACCAATAGCACTGCCTGAAAGCAGAGTTATTGGTTGGCTAGGCATGGGGTAGACTTTCGTCGCTTTGATGGAAATGAGCATTTGTAGTGCAAGTAAGAGCACAATAACGCCAAATACTTTTATAAGGTACTGAGACGGTATCGCCTCTGCAATGAATGACCCTGCCGCACCACCAATGACAACTCCGGGCAATAGCCATTTCACAACGAACAAGTCCACGTTGCCCAGTTTAAGGTGATTGAAGGCAGAAGATCCTGAGGTAAGAATGATTGTCGCTAATGATGTGCCAAGTGCGACATGCATGACAATACTGTCATCAACGCCCGCTTGCGGTAATAACCAAGAAACTAAAGCAGGAACAACAATAAGCCCTCCACCAATACCCAGTAAACCGGCCATAACGCCAACAAAGGAGCCTAGCGCCAAAAACTGCAATAATAATTCTATGTTCAATGGAGCCTCTACTTCTTACCTGCTCGCACAAAACCAGCAAGTTCTTTGCTTTCTAAATAAGCCAACACTTGGCTATAAATAGTGTGGCCGTAAGCCTGTGTCAACGCTGATTCCGCCAAGGCTTCCAGTTCCGTTAAGTTCACCTGTCGTAGTATGTATTTCACACGAGCCACATTTGAGGTATTCATACTTAACGAGCGGTAACCTAAACCAACAGCCAATAGTGCTCCAACCGGGTCACCCGCCAATTCTCCACAGATAGACACAGGTAAAGCATGTTGCTTACAAATCGAATGAATCATGGCTAACGCCTGCACAACAGCAGGGTGTACCGATTCATAGACATCGGATACTCGAGCATTGTTCCGATCGACAGCCAATAAATATTGAGTCAGGTCGTTGGTTCCGACAGAAACAAAATCGATACGCTCAGCAATGAGTGGTAACAGAAACAGCATTGATGGGACTTCAAGCATCACACCAACTTTAGGTTGCACCAAGGTCGGTTGACTCAATTTTATTTCATCATAAGCATGTTGAATCAGCTTCAACGCCTCATCGAGCTCTTGGCTACCCGAGACCATCGGCAGCAGTATACTCAAGTTTTCTAGCCCTGCACTGGCTTTCATCATCGCTCGCAGCTGCATCAAGAAAATATCGGGGTGATCCAGCGTAAAACGAATTCCCCTCCAGCCAAGAAACGGGTTGTCTTCTTCGATAGGCAAGTATGGTAGCGGTTTGTCTCCTCCAACATCAAGGGTTCGCATCACCACCGATTTTTTAGGATAACTCTGGAGCACACTTCGGTATTGCGCCACCTGCTCTTCTTCCGAGGGGAACCTTTGCTTCAGCAAGAATGAGATTTCAGTCCGATATAGCCCTACGCCATTCACGCCTTTGTTGATGGCAATTTGGCTGTCGGCACTCAAGCCGGCATTCAGTAAGACGTCGATATCACAACCATCGAGCGTGCAAGCCGGTTGCGACAATTCGCTTTCAACTAGATCGGACAGTTCATGTTCTTCGCTTTGCAGCTCTTCGTATTCATTAAGCACTTGCTCTGACGGGTCAACAAAAATATCGCCACTGTAACCGTCTACAATCCCCACCTTGCCAGTCAGCATTTTAGGATTAAGATTTGCTCCCATCACAGCTGGAATACCCAGCGCTCGGGATAAAATAGCAGCATGAGAGTTTGCAGCTCCCTCAATCGAAACCACCGCCAATAATTTGTCTCGTGGCATGCTGGCCAATATTGATGCGGTAAGCTCTGTGACGACTAATATGACACTACGATCGAAAGTTTGCTCACCAAATTCATTGCAATGCAAAAAATACAGCAAACGCTGACCAAGCTCACGGACATCTTGTGCTCGCTCTCTTAAATAGACATCCGACATTTGTGCAAAGCGATTTGAATAGCGCTCAACCACTTGTCTTAACGCCCAATCAGCGCGATCACCTTTTTGGATCTGAAGTTTCAGATCTTTACGAAGCATGGGATCATTTAACAAATGGGTGAACAAATCAAAAATAGCTAACGCGTCTTTGTTAATGTCGTTATCGAATTTTTTTCTTAAACGACGAAACTCACCAACCGCACTTTCAATCGCAAGAGACAACCACTCTTGTTCTAATTCGATGTTCAGCGTGCTCGCCGGGTAAACATCGGATAACTTGGGTTGGGTGTCGTCCCACCAGTACTCACCAATCGCAACACCTGGTGAGGCAGCAATGCCCGACAACACCTGGCTACTCGCGTCATTAATGAGCCAGTGGCCTTGAGCCTGGGCATGAGCGATGATTACCGCTAATTGTGCCGATAGGGTAACGAAGAAAGACTCTTCAATTTCACTGAACAAACGCGGTGTTTTCTGCTGGATAACTAACACGCCTAACACCTGTTTACGATAGATGATAGGAGCGCCTAGAAATGAGCTGTATATCCCCTCACCAAGTTCAGGAACATATTTAAAATTAGGATGAGAGGTAACTTCAGCTAAATTCAGGGGCTCAGCAGAACGCCGAACCAACCCAACAAGCCCTTCATGGTAGCCAAGAGAAACTTGATCACCTTCAAAATGCAAACCTTTGGTCGCCATAAGCTCCAAACGCTGCAATTCATCATTGGCAAAATAAACCGTGCAACACTCAGTTTGCATAGCCAAACAGGTTTCTTGTACTAAAACATCCAAAGCTTGATGAATGTTTTCAACTCGAGAAACTTGTTCAACTATTTCCCTTAGCTGAGTGAGCATTGATTTATCCTCTACGATTTTTACGCTTACCTTTTATTTTCCGTTCTCTAAAAGGCATAGCAAAAGTCGCGAATTCTTTCATTGCGCGGCGATACACATCACGCTTAAAAGAAACGACCTGACGAACCGGGTACCAATAACTTACCCAACGCCAACCATCAAATTCAGGGGTACTACCACGCTGCATGTTAATTTGAGATTCATCACAATCCATTCGCAGTAGAAACCATTTCTGTTTTTGTCCGATACATACTGGCTTTGAATCCCATCGAACTAACCTTTTAGGTAGCTTATAGCGTAGCCAATGACGGCTTGTCGCTACAACTTTTACATCCTGTTTGGTTAAACCGACTTCTTCATATAATTCTCGAAACATCGCTTCTTCAGGTGTTTCACCCTCATCAATTCCCCCTTGAGGAAATTGCCACGAATGTTGCCCGTATCGCTTCGCCCAGAATACCTGACCATGGTTGTTACAAATTACAATTCCCACATTTAAGCGGTAACCATCGCCATCGATCACTGGCTAACCTCTAATATAAATCTCTGTTACCTGCGATTTTTCCACATATCCCCAACAGGGGCAAACTTCCATGTCGCAGAAAGCATTTTTTTCTATGCCATAATCACCGCATTGGATAAGTTTTAATCAGATCGATAGTTATCAACAAATAAGTGAGACATGAGCCACATTTATTCACCTTTTCTGTGCGTAACTGTGTGAAGAAAAGAATAAAAGTCAGAATGATCAAACTATACCATTGATATTACGTTAACGAAAAAACAACAAGGCCAGCCGCCTAAGCATTTAATATCAATTACTTATAACAATAGCATTAACCTTACCTCACTAACTTAGATCTTATCAAACTAGCAAAAAAACAGATCGAACAAAGATCCATCAATAACAGTATTATCCACACTCACTGTTCATTTGTTACGCTGAAGCGAGGATATCAATGGCTTGAACGGCTCTAAAACCCCTGATTATCGATCCAGTAATGGCTTTTTTTAAATTTCCAACCTGCAGCCTGTGGATAACATGGTAAAAGATCATTTTCTGCTCGTGCTGATCAGTTTTTCCTCACTATCACGGTACAGCTCTACCCTGTGATAACATCTCGGTGATATTAATAAAGAGCAGCTTATGAAGACCACTCCAACAACCGAATCTGAACTATTTGAACGAGCACTATCTATCTCTGGCTATTGCTTTGACGAGTTAGCAAAAGAAGCAAAGATCGACGTCCCTGAAAACCTTAAAAAAGACAAAGGCTGGGTTGGACAATTGCTCGAGTGGCACTTAGGCGCGACTGCCGGAAGCAAACCACAACCCGACTTCGTAGAGCTTGGCATTGAATTAAAGAGTATTCCAATCAGCCACGAGGGCAAGCCACTTGAAACCACTTTTGTTTCTGTTGCGCCACTGATTGGGGTCCATGGCTTAAACTGGCAGGACAGCCATGTTCGTCATAAGTTAGCCAAGGTGCTGTGGATCCCGGTCGAAGGGGAGCGAGAGATCCCATTAAAAGATCGTCGAGTTGGCACCCCGATCATGTGGAGCCCAACCGAAGCCGAAGAAAATCAATTACGCCATGATTGGGAAGAGTTGATGGAGATGATTGTGCTGGGGCAAGTGGAGCAAATTACCGCAAAACACGGTGAAGTAATGCAACTCAGGCCGAAAGCCGCCAACAGTCGAGCACTCACAGAAGCCTATGGAAGCAATGGCAAACCTATAATGACACTGCCACGTGGCTTTTATCTACGGACACAGTTCACTCATCAGATTCTGCAAAATCACTTCTTCTCTGATTAGCGCCTATTATTCTATCGCTAGCCTAACGCTCGATAGAATAATTAGTGAATCGCTAGCTTAATATCGTGATAAGGCGCCATTTCGGGGCTTCCACACTCGTCATAAACGTTGTGAAGCCTCAAATACGCATTATGAACCCCTAAGCGATGCAATTCCTCTTTCACTTGGTCAAGCGATTTGTAATGCACAGGCTCATCTTTTAGTCGTATGGGCTCTAAGTGATGCTTGTATTCCACTGCTAATAAATAACTCGTCAAATTAGCACAACTGATCACATATATTTTTGGCTCTGCAGCACGGTCTATATGCTTTGCATGCAGCCAATGGTCTAGTTGCTCCTTATTCATGGCTTCTTCCTCTCCTTAGTATCGTAAAAGATCCGTGTCGTTGATGGCAAAAGATCACCAGCAGCAGCCTGCTCTTAACGGCAAGCGTAAATTGATAGTGTTGTAAATAAGCATAGACGGAGATCCTTAATTAGGGAGGCGCACAAAACAAATATTGACCAATAAACAAAAAAGGAGGATATATTGAAAGAAAAACAAGGAAATATTATGCAGCTAAGGAAGCTCCCTCATTCGACATTAGAAATCAGCCCACTGTGTTTGGGCACCATGACGTTTGGTGCGCAGAATACTCAACAAGAAGCATTCTCCCAACTAGACTATGCCATCGAGCGTGGTATTAACTTTATTGATACCGCTGAAATGTACCCCGTCCCACCGACTGAAAAAACACAAGGCCTCACAGAAAGTTACATTGGAAAATGGCTGGAAAGATCAGGAAAACGAGAAAAGGTCGTGCTTTCTACAAAAGTCGCAGGCCCAAGAAATCTCCCCTATATTCGCGATAATATGGCCCACGATTGGCGTAATATCCATCAAGCCGTCGACGACAGCCTTAATCGCTTAAACACCGATTACATCGATCTTTATCAGCTCCACTGGCCTCAGCGACAAACCAACTGCTTTGGTCAGCTAAATTACCCTTACCCAGACGAGCAGCAAGAAGTCACCTTAATCGAAACCCTAGAAGCACTGGCAGACGTGATAAGGCAAGGAAAGATACGCTATATTGGCGTATCTAATGAAACGCCATGGGGAGTAATGAGCCTTCTAAAACTAGCGGAAAAACACGGGCTTCCACGCATTGTCAGTATTCAAAACCCTTACAATTTGTTGAATCGAAGTTTTGAGGTTGGTCTATCTGAGATCGCCCATTTTGAAGGGACTCAGCTATTGGCCTATTCACCACTGGCATTCGGATGTCTGTCTGGTAAATATTTAAACAATGCTCAACCTAAAGATGCTCGCTGTACATTATTTGAGCGCTTCGTCCGTTACTTTACTCCACAAGGGATCGCCGCTACTCAAGCCTATGTCGATGTGGCTCATAAACATGGAATAGATCCTGCTCAGATGGCATTAGCCTTTGTGAATCAACAACCATTTGTGGCTTCTAATATCATTGGTGCAACCAATCTGGAGCAACTAAAAGCCAATATTGATAGTTTGGATGCCTGTTTGTCAGACGAGCTTATGTCTGACTTGCAAAAGGTTGGAACCACTTACTCCAACCCTTGCCCTTAGTTAAATTTGTGGGGCAGTATTTTGTGGCTGCCCCTTCTATTACGTAGGAATTCTAGTCCGAACTAAGCGACGAAGATGACGAACACGGCGCTCAGCAGTCACAGCCGGTGGCTCAGATAATGTGCCAACAGGTCGACCTTCACCGTCTAAACCAATATCACGTAGTAGATGTGCATTTTCCCACGGAATATGGCTGCGCACTCGGCGAACTCGGCTTTTCCATTCACGTTCTTCACGCTTAAGATCAGCGGTTAAAAGTAGTGTCGCTAAACGAATATAAATTGAATGACGCATAATATTTCTCCAGATAAGGCGACTGGAAAAAGCATCTGACGTTCGGAGAGATCTGCATTGAGATTTACCCTGTTAGGCTGCTTCTTCCGCAGCCCAAGGGTTACGGATTAATTAATTTTTTAGTTCAGTATCGCGATGTGTACTGCTGGTGCAGGCCATATCAGCGTATTTAATGAAACCAAAATCGGCACAATCATGTTGTGTAGAAATGAAATTAAACATGTGTACCTCCTAACAATTAATCCAAAAATTTTGAGTAGAGTCGTAACGTGATGTTACGGTTAAATAATAACCTAATGAGTTATTTCTTCAACAACTCATTCACAGCACCGATAATTAAAAGCATTTATTCTAGCTTGCGGCTTTAAGAGGAATAAAGTGCAGTACATCTTATTGCAAAATGGTTATATCATAGACGATAAAGTTACAAAGCACCGGGGAACGCCAGTGCTTTGTATCGATATTACCTGTTATATGACAATTACTTAACTAACATTAATATCAATTAAGCTGTTCAGATATCAAGCTGTGTTTATTCAACAGACGATACATCGTTGCGCGAGAGACACCCAACTCTTTTGCCGCTGGCGTCACATGCCCTTGATGTGATTCAAGTACCGTGATCAAAGCATCTCGTTCTGAGCGCTCTCTAATCGCCTTTAGGCTTCTGCGGTTATCGCTGCGTTTTGGCAAATCGAGTTGAGACTCTTCAATGATGACGCTATCCGACATCAAGACAACGCGCTTTATCTGGTTACTTAACTCGCGTAAGTTTCCTGGCCAATAATGTTGTGTAAGCGCCTTAAGTGCTTGCTCTGAGAAGCTGCGAGCTTGCGCGTTATACTCTTGAGAATAAATCATCAAATAGTAATTCGATAGGTAAGCAATATCACCAGAACGATCTTTTAAGCTAGGGACATTAATTCTCAAGACGTTCAGTCGATGGTATAGCTCTTCATTAAAGCTTCCTTCAAGCAGCGCTTTTTCCATATCGGAGTGGTTGGCAACCAGTATTCGTACATCAACTGACTTAATACCTGTTTTTGTTTCAACCTTCCCCTCCTGTAGGTAGAACAGTAAATGCTGTTGCTGAGAGTTAGGCATATTGAGAATATCGCTAAACAGCAGTGTTCCACCGTCAGCTTGTTCCAGTATCGACATCTCTTTACCAGCAGCAGGACCGCCGATCCCAAAGACTTCTTGCTCTATACGGAGCTCTGAGGTTGCGCCGCAATTCACGTTGACAAAAGGCTTCTTTGCTCTTGATGAGGTGGAATGGATCGCCCTAGCGACGTTTTCTTTACCAGCACCGGATTCGCCAAAAATAAGAATGCTGACATCCGTTGGGCCAATTCGTTTTACTTGATCTCTCAAGCGCTTGATCGCCATCGACTCACCAAGCAAGCCCATGTCATCGTTCTGACCGTAATAAGGCCAAACTTTTCTCTCCAGTTTTAGCATGCCTAATTGATGCCCAATCGCACTATGAAGCTGTGCATCTGGAATTGGCGCGGTAAAAAAGTCGATACAGAAGTTAACAATAAACTGGCAAATAGTATCAGAGCTCAGTTGAGACTCTCGAATAAAGGCTATCCAGCGAACTTGCTTATGGCTACTGACTAGGTTTGCTAACCCGTTTAAACTAAATTCGTCTTGGCTTAGATCGACAATTCCGATACACGGGCCGATCTCGTTAAATAGTGTGTGAGCTTCTCTTAAATCATCGCAACGCTGACAACGCCAGCCGACTTGTTCTAATACTGCAAGCCAAGGTTCGTATGTGCCGCCGACAACAACCAGTGAACCTGGTACAGAATCCATTCGGAACTGAGTACCCATTATTAATACATCCTTAACTTAATATGCTCTGCTGTACATCCACGCTATCGTAGCGATATCTTGAGCTCAATTTACAAAACGAATCAACAAAATGGTCAATTTCTCAATATTAAGACTAATTATAGACTCTCAACCACCAATACGCCGCATGCGCCTATAGAATAATTATACTCATAAAGGTTCTCATAACTAAACCTAATCCATAAGTCTCGTTTTCTAGAGTTAAATCACACTCCTTACTAAATAAACTAAAGTTTGAGTTAAAAAAAAGCCACCTAAAAAGGTGGCTTCTAATATTGAGTAATTGGGGTTATTGCTGTGGTCGCATCGCCGGGAACAAAATTACGTCACGGATAGTGTGCGTGTTGGTAAACAACATAGCCAGTCTATCAATACCAATGCCTTGACCAGCCGTTGGCGGTAAGCCGTGCTCTAGTGCTGTAATGTAATCTGCGTCGTAGTACATCGCTTCGTCATCACCTGCATCTTTCGCATTAACTTGTGCTTTAAAGCGCTCATCTTGGTCTTGAGCATCATTTAGCTCAGAGAAGCCATTGGCAACTTCACGGCCACCGATGAAGAACTCAAAACGGTCAGTGAAGAATGGATTGTTATCACTACGACGAGCTAATGGAGAAATGTCTGCTGGGTAGCCAGTGATGAACGTTGGTTGAATTAACTGAGGTTCAGCGGTTTCACCAAAGATTTCTTCAAGAAGTTGGCCACATGTCCAGAACGTTTCTACATCAACGTGTACTGATTTAGCAATAGATACCATCAGGTCACGATCTTGCAAGTCTGCTTCTGTCAGAGCTTGAATTTGAGCGTGCTCAGGATTGTACTGCTTAATGGCTTCAAACATGCTCATGCGAGCATATGTGCCGCCAAACTCTACTGTTTCGTCACCGTAAGGCATCGAAGTTGCGCCAAGAACGTCCATTGCTGCCGTGCTTAGCATCTCTTCAGTCAGATCCATCAGATCTTTGTAATCAGCATACGCTTGGTAGAATTCCATCATAGTGAATTCTGGGTTGTGACGAGGAGACAAACCTTCGTTACGGAAATTACGGTTGATTTCAAATACGCGATCAAAACCACCTACAACCAAACGCTTCAGGTAAAGTTCCGGTGCTACACGTAGGTACATATCGATGTCTAACGCGTTATGGTGAGTGATGAAAGGACGTGCCGTTGCACCACCAGGGATAACATGCATCATTGGTGTTTCAACTTCTAGGTAGCCTTTCGCGCTCATGAAGTTACGGATAGAAGAAACCAGCTTAGAACGAACGATGAATGCATTACGTGAATCTTCGTTCACAATAAGGTCAACGTAACGCTGACGGTAACGCATCTCTTGGTCAGTTAGGCCGTGGAACTTCTCTGGGAGCGGACGAAGTGCTTTAGTTAGCAATTCAAACTCTTCCATGTTCACGTAAAGATCGCCTTTACCTGATTTGTGCAGTGCGCCTTTCACACCGATGATGTCACCGATATCAAGACCTTGGTATTTCTCTTTCAATACTTTTTGAACATCTTTCGCTGCGTATGCTTGAATACGGCCAGACGTTTCTTGAATTGCAAGGAAAGGACCACGCTTTGCCATAATACGGCCCGCGATCGCAACAATGTGGTTCAGTTCTTCTAATTCTTCTTTGCTCTTTTCACCGAATTGCGCTTGTAGATCACCCGCTAGGTTTTCACGACGGAAGTCGTTAGGGTGACCGTTTGATTTACAGTTCTGGCGAATGTGATCTAGCTTGCTACGACGCTCAGCGATCAGTTTGTTCTCTTCAGGTGAAGAAGCTTCTTGTTGATTTTCGTTTTGAACAGCATCAGTCATTTTAGATGTACCCGTTAAGTCGCTAAAAGCTTACAAACCTGATTTCAGGCTAGCTTCGATAAATTTGTCTAAATCACCGTCAAGAACCGCTTGAGTATTGCGGTTTTCAACGCCAGTGCGTAAATCTTTGATACGGGAGTCATCCAATACGTATGAACGGATTTGACTTCCCCAGCCAATGTCAGACTTGGCGTCTTCATTCGCTTGCTTCTCAGCATTTTGCTTGTGCAGTTCTAACTCAAATAGCTTAGCTCGTAACTGCTTCATCGCTTGATCTTTGTTCTTATGTTGAGAACGATCATTCTGGCACTGCACAACCGTATTAGTGGGTACGTGAGTAATACGTACCGCAGATTCGGTGGTGTTAACGTGCTGGCCACCCGCACCTGACGCTCGATATACATCGATACGTAAGTCTGATGGGTTTACTTCAATATCGATGTTGTCATCAATCTCTGGATAGATAAATGCAGAGGCAAATGAAGTGTGGCGACGGCCACTTGAATCAAATGGAGACTTACGAACCAAACGGTGAACGCCGGTTTCAGTACGTAACCAACCGTAAGCGTATTCACCAGAGATACGTACTGTTGCGCCTTTAAGGCCAGCAACTTCGCCGCCAGATACTTCGATCACTTCAGTTTTGAAACCTTTGGCTTCAGCCCAACGCAAAAACATGCGCAGCAACATTGAAGTCCAATCTTGCGCTTCAGTACCACCAGAACCAGATTGAAGGTCGATGTAGCAATCTGATGCATCATGATCACCGGAAAACATGCGACGAAACTCAAGCTTTTCTAGCTTGCCTTCTAACTCAGCAAGTTCAGGTTCAACTTCATCAAACGTTTCTTGATCTTGTTCTTCAACGGCAAGCTCAAGTAGGCCTTCGACGTCTTCTACGCCCAAGTCTAATTGGTCGATGGTTTCAACAATCGCTTCTAGTGAAGAACGCTCTTTACCAAGTGCTTGTGCGCGCTCAGGTTCGTTCCATACATCGGATTGCTCTAGCTCTGCATTGACTTCTTCTAAACGCTCTTTTTTAGCGTCATAGTCAAAGGTACCCCCTCAGGATATTTGTGCGTTCAGACACATCCTGCAGGCGGTTTTTAATAGGATTGATTTCGAACATGTTGTCTCATCATTTATGAGTAGAAAATAACCGAATAATTCTACTCAAAAATGTGATGAAGATACAGGAAAAATTCATTTGAACAGCAATAGAAAAAGCGCACTTTGCCTTTAAGATAAAGGCTCAGAGCAGGCTACAATACGATATCACGACCAAAACCAACAAAAACCAAACCATAACATAAACTTATGATTTTCATTTTTGCTTTTGTTGGTCTATTGAATATCGGGGCTAGTTGGCTTCGATATGATCGATCATCAACTGTAGGGTTTGGTTACCTCGAAACTCGTTAATATCCAGCTTGTAAGCCAAACGCACCGTTTTTACCGAGGTGTCAGGCCAGCGACGTAGATCAACGTTAAATGCAATGCCATCAATCATGGCTTGGCTGCCCATACCTTTATGCAAAGGCTCTAACATCAATTTAAGGTGCTTCTCACCCACCAGTTTTTGATGCAAAACTTTAAACTCTCCATCAAATAACGGCTCTGGGAAACCTTGCCCCCATGGTCCACCAGCTCTGAGTTCTTCCGCTGTCGACATATTAAAGCTTTCTGGTAGTAGCTCACCATCAGAGAGTAATATTCCTTGCAATGAACTATCAGCTAACTCTTTGCGAACCACGTCATCAAATAAAGCACTGAATCGGTCAAAATCCACCTCTTTAATGGTCAGCCCGGCTGCCATGGCGTGACCACCAAATTTAGCAATCAAACCTGGATTTTGTGTATCAATGCAGTCTAGGGCATCGCGCATGTGCAATCCCGGAATAGAACGACAAGATCCTTTTATCAGCCCTTCACCACCATCAGCAAAGGCCACCACAGGGCGATGAAATTTTTCTTTGATTCTCGATGCTAGAATTCCAATCACACCTTGATGCCAATCACTTTGGAACAATGCCAGCCCATAAGGCAGTTCATTGCCCTCACCAAACTGTAAGCGCTCACAAAATGCCATTGCTTCTTGTTTCATTCCCTCTTCGATCTCTTTACGAGTTTGATTGAGGGAATCTAATTCACTGGCCATACGGCGAGCAGCATGGATGTTGTTACTCATCAATAGCTCAACCCCAAAAGACATATCGTCAAGACGACCAGCAGCATTAATTCGTGGGCCTAAAGCAAAGCCAAAGTCAGAGGCGATCAATCGATGAGCATCACGCTTAGCCACTTCAATTAGTGCTTGAATACCCGGGCGAGCTTTACCAGCACGAATACGCTGCAGACCTTGATGTACTAAAATTCGATTGTTTTCATCCAACGGCACGACATCGGCTACGGTTCCTAGTGCAACCAAGTCGATAAGCTCCATGAGCTTAGGTTCAACCATATTATGATCAGCAAACCAATTAACTCGACGCATTTCAACGCACAGAGCCATCATCAAATAGAACGCAACGCCAACACCGGCCAACGCTTTAGATGGAAAGCCACAACTGGCTAAGTTTGGGTTCACCATGGCATCTGCAATAGGTAGAGATTGCCCTGGTAAGTGATGATCAGTCACCACTACGGTGAGGCCTTTTTCTTTGGCATAACGCACGCCATCGATAGAGGACACCCCGTTGTCTACCGTCATGATTAACTGCGCACCAATTGCAATGGCTTGATCCACTACTTCAGGGCTCAGTCCATAACCATCTTCAAACCGGTTTGGCACCAGATAATCGACATTTTGGCTACCTAACATGCGCAATGCCATCACAGACAGCGCAGAACTCGTTGCCCCATCGGCGTCAAAGTCGCCAACCACGATAATACGCTGCTGCTGCTTTATTGCTTCAAACAGGTAATCCACCGCCACTGAAATACCATCCAACTGGCGATAAGAGTGCAAACCTTTGGCACCGCGTTCTAATTGCTTTTCAGAGGTAATTCCCCTTGCAATGTAAATTTGGCGCAATAACTTAGGAATGGTATCAGGAAGAAGAGATAGATCGGGTTCGGGACGGCGTTCAATTTTCATTATATTTGACCAAGGGCTTAGCGATCGACCAAGCCCTGTATTCTAAAATTAATTAAGTAATTCTAAGCGTTCAAGTAGATCTTGTGGCGACAAGTAACCGCCCACAATATTGCCACCATCAACCACAATCGCAGGGGTGCCACGTACACCTAACTTAGCACCAAGATCGTGCTGCTGCGCAATGGTTTCAACACACTTTTGAGCGTTTTCGGGTTTATTGCTCAATGTGCGCTTAAGTTTCACTTCGTCCATCGCTGCTTTAGGGTCAGCTGAACACCAAATATTTGCCATTTGCAGCCCAACATCGCTAGCAACACCAGCACGAGGATAGGCCATATAGCGAACGGTAATACCCGCTTCATTATACTGAGCCATTTGACGGTGTAGCTTTAAGCAGTATCCGCAATCAATATCGGTAAATACGGTGACCACGTGTTTCTCATTGTCAGCTTTGTACTCTATCCAGCTGTCTGAGTAATCTTTGATTTTTTCAGCATAACGCTTGGCGACAACATCGGTAAATTGGCCTTTTTCGTCCAAAGAGTACAGTTTCCCTTGGAGAAAATAGTCACCTTTAGCGGTCGCAAAGAACAGACCTTGATTGGTGCTCACTTCAAACAAGCTACCCACTTCACTTGGTGCTACGTCTTCGACAACAATGCCAAGTTTGGCGAAACGATCCGTAATTGAACTTACATCGGCGCTATCAGCTAAAGCAGAAAAAGAAAGTAAAAATGTCGAGCCGATTAATCCGAGTTGGCGTAAAAAACGCATGATAGGTTCACCTTTTAACAATTAATAACGAGTAACTAAATAACGAACAGTAGTAGCGAATACTATGCACGAGGGTGGTGCTGTTGATGAATCTGTTTCAGTCTTTCTGTTGCTACGTGAGTATAAATTTGCGTGGTAGATAAGTCACTATGCCCAAGCAGCATTTGTACGACTCTAAGATCTGCCCCGTAATTTAGCAAGTGCGTAGCAAAAGCATGGCGCAATACGTGCGGAGACAATGTCTCTGCATCTATCTGAGCAATGGCAGCATAGTACTTGATCCGGTGCCAAAATGTCTGACGAGTCATTTGTCTAGCGCGCCGACTAGGAAAAACCACATCAGATGAGTTTTCTCCTAATAATGTTGGACGACCTTGCTGCAAAAAAGTTTCAATCCAATCAACAGCATTTTCTCCCATTGGCACCAAACGCTCTTTACCGCCTTTACCCATGACTCTCACTACGCCTTGACGCAGGCTGACGTTTTCCATGGTCAAGCTTACCAACTCTGTCACACGCAGCCCGGTTGCGTAGAGTAATTCAAGCATGGCTTTGTCTCGTAATTCCAGAGGATTATTGGTATCTGGCGCATCAAGCAAAGCACCAACTTGATCTTCTGATAAGTCTTTTGGTAATCGTTGTGGCAGCTTAGGGCTAACCAGTAATGCGCTGGGGTCATCAGCACGCGCTTTTTCTCTATGCAGATACTGAAACAACCGACGAATCGCAGATAACATTCGAGCACGAGAGGTTTGCTTGTAATCCTGGTCAGTTAACCACATTTGATAGTCTTGAAGCCCAGAAGTACTGATAAAACTCAATCGGTAGTTACGCTCTTCCATCCATTGGTGCAATTTTGAGAGATCATTTCGGTAGGAAGCCAGCGTATTATCTGACAAACCACGTTCCATCCACATTGCATCTAGGAATTGTTCAATCCAAGCTTGATCGGCTTGATTAGAGTTCGACACGCTATGCCCTTCACTAATAGTAAATACTCGCTACAGAGTATGTGAGGGGTAGTGATAATGCTATAAAAATCATTATTGCCGCTATAAACCATGCAATTTTGTCTAAAAGTTGGGTAGAATTTGTCATCTTCTCTATAAACCTGACTCGAACATGAAAATTGGACTTTTTTACGGCTCAACGACTTGCTACACCGAAATGGCAGCAGAAAAAATTCGTGCTTTCATTGGTGAGGACTTAGTCGATATCTTCAATGTCAAAGAAACGCCTCTTAGCAAAATGAATGAATACGATCTTCTGATACTGGGTATTTCAACTTGGGACTTCGGAGAAATTCAAGAAGACTGGAGTGCAGCTTGGCAGCAGATCGACGGAATTGCGATTGAGAATAAGCACGTTGCTCTATTTGGCTTAGGTGATCAAGAAGGCTATGGAGAATGGTTCCTCGATGCGATGGGACTTTTACACAAAGAACTTGAAAACACTGGGGTGAAATTCATTGGCTATTGGCCAACGACAGGCTATGAATTTGATGCATCGAAAGCGCTAACACAAGATGAAAGTCACTTTGTCGGATTGGCGATTGATGAAGATTCACAGTATGAACTTAGTGATGAACGCATAGAACAATGGTGTGAACAAATTCTAACGGAATATCACGACAGTTTGTAAACAGCAGCAATATAAGACTCAATGTATAAAAAAGGTTGGTGCTGTCACACCAACCTTTTTAACACTCGTATGCATTCTGACTGAGTCAGTGGCATTGTTATGCAAGCAGATAGACTGCGCTGTTATGCCGCGTCGTTTGCAAGCTCTTTGGCAGGAGAGCCTATAAAGAACATTGAAACTGTCGCAGCCAGTGTTGGCAGTAACCAACCCATACCAATTTCAAACAACGGCAGCATGTTAAATGCGCTGACGTTAATGCCTGAAACTTTAGCCGCATCGAGCAATGCAAATAAGAACGATACTAAGATAACCACTCGGTAAGCTACGGCTGGGTTTGGTAAGTAATTACGCAAGAAAGCCAACATAACCAACGCAATTGCAATTGGGTAAAGAGCAAACAAAACCGGCACAGACAAAGAAATCAGCTGCGACAAACCAACATTAGCAACAACAGCACACGCTACACCAATGATCACAACCCAAGCTTTATAACCAACTTTCGTTAAGCTACTGAAGTAATCTGAACACGCAGAAATAAGGCCAATCGCAGTAGTTAAGCACGCCAGTAAAACGATCAACGACAGAACGATTTGACCAGAGCCACCAAATAAAGATTGCACATACAAGCTTAAAACCACACCACCATTATCCGATCCGGCGGCAACAGCTGTACTTGTTGCACCTAAATAGAATAAAGACACATAGACAAATGCCAGGCCTGCTGCTGCGATGGCAGCCGCACCCACTAAATATTTAGTCGTGGAGGCTTGATCTGTAATGCCTTTGTTTCTGATAGCATCTACAATCAACATGCCAAACATCAGCGCGCCAAAGGTGTCCATCGTGTTGTACCCTTCAAGGAAACCTGTCGTCAGTGGCTGAGTGATATAATCACCTTGAGCAGCCATGATGTCTCCTTGTGGGAACAAGAACACAGAAACAGCTAACACAATAAGAGCAACAAATAATGCCGGCGTTAACAGCTTACCAATGGTGTCGATGAGCTTCCCTTGAGACCAAGCGAAGAACATTGCCACTGCAAAAAATAGAATGGAAAAAAGAGTTAGATGAAGCTGGCTCGCATCAAGAATGAACGGCTTTATCGCCATTTCGTACGCCACTAAGCCAGTACGCGGAGCGGCAAATGCAGGGCCAATGATGATAAAAATAAGCACAGCAATTATCATTGCCGCTTTTTTTGGCAAGTGCTGAGTAAGGTGTTCCCATGTACCACCAGAGATTGCAATGGCAATAATAGTGAGCAAAGGCAACCCAACCGCGGTAATAAGAAACCCGATCATCGCTGGCAATACATGATCACCGGCTAACTGGCCTGCAAGTGGGGGGAATATGATGTTTCCTGCCCCCAAAAAGAATGCAAAGAGCATAAAGCCCAATGCGATAACATCAGTTGTTTTTAATTTCTGATTCACTGATAACCCTTATAATAATCTTGTGTTTGTCATTATTCTGAAGCTTTCGTCTAGAATAAAGGCGGAAGATAATGACCAATTAGAGTAAAACAAACAAGCAAATGACAAAAAACACAACAATAATTCACAAAACAAACCCTAAGGCAGATACATTCACTAGTTATAGACAAAAAAGCAGTGTTATTTACCACCAAAATAATTTACAAGATCAATCATATTTAGATAAATAACCCAACAAGAAGAGCTATAGCAGTAACATTCACCAATAAATGAGCAACAATTGAAACTTATGGATAAACGAGCGAGCAATCAGAAAACTGCAATCACAAAAGACTTTAACTTTAAGCAGTTTTCAATCTATGGAGGAATGAGTGGCATGCCCGTCAGCACGGACGGTGTATTACTCGGCGCATGGAGTAATATTGAAAACTCGAAAAAAATCCTAGATATAGGCACCGGAACCGGCTTACTTGCACTCATGAGTGCTCAACGAAACCGTCAAGCAGGCATCACCGCGATTGAGCTAAATAATCACGCTTATCATGCCGCCGCACATAATTTCACCCATAGCCAATGGCATGATCGCTTAACCCTAAAGCATCAGAACATTTTAACTTGGCAACCAAAGGCAACGTTCGATCACATTATCTGTAATCCGCCTTACTTTAATCATGGTGAACAGGCCCGCGTCCAACAACGCGCCGTCGCGAGACATACGGATACTCTACCCCACCAAGAATTATTGCTCAAAGCTTGGGATTTACTCGATACACACGGTAGTGCCAGCTTCATTTTACCGAAAATGGAGGGAACTCAATTCATTGATCTCTCCCTACCTCTAGGCTGGCATTTAAGTCGCTACTGTGAAGTCAAAACAAGTACTCGAAAACCCGTATCTCGACTTTTATTTGAATTGAGTAAAAAACCATCAGAAACACTTATAAATGAGCTAGTTATCCATACTCAAGAGCAATACAGTGATGACTTTATTTCCTTAACACGTGACTTTTACTTAAAGATGTAGTGATCCAAACCATGATTACCTCTATAATTCGCGCCCAAATAATTTTTTACTTCTCGCTTGTGGAGAACAACTGTGATCAGAACCTTTGCTGAACTCGACCTCGATTCAAACATCCTTGCCGCTATCGAAGATATGGGTTACGAGCGCCCTACCGATATTCAAGCTCAAGCGATCCCGCAAGCTCTAGAAGGTAAAGACATTCTTGCTTCTGCGCCAACGGGAACGGGTAAAACCGCTGCATTCATCATCCCTGCGCTGCAATACTTACTTGATTTCCCACGTAAGAAAGCAGGCCCAGCACGTATGCTGATCCTAACGCCCACTCGTGAATTAGCGATGCAAGTAGCTGATCATGCACGCGCAATGGCGAAACACACTAACTTAAACATCATCACCATTACTGGTGGTGTGATGTACCAAGATCACGCTGATATTCTGTCCAAAACTCAAGACATCGTCGTGGCCACACCGGGCCGTTTGATGGAATACATCGAGTCAGAGCGTTTTGATTGCCGTGCGATTGAATGGCTAATTCTAGATGAAGCCGACCGCATGCTAGACATGGGTTTTGGCCCAGTGGTAGATCGTCTTTCGGCTGAGTGTCGCTGGCGTAAACAGTCCATGTTGTTCTCTGCAACATTGGAAGGTCGCGGTGTTGCTGGTTTCACAGCGGATCTACTGAATAACCCAGCTGAACTTGCAGCAGAGCCACCACGCCGCGAACGCAAGCCAATCACTCAGTGGTATCACCGCTGTGACACCGCTGAACATAAACTGGCACTGTTAAAAGAAATTCTTTCTAACCAAGCAGAACGCAGCATCGTTTTTGTTAAAACACGTGATCGCCTAGCTGAGCTTAGAGCACAACTCGAAAGCGCTCAGATCCCGTGTGCTTGGATTCAAGGCGAAATGCCTCAAGAGCGTCGTAACAATGCAATTCGTCGTTTCCGTGATGGTGAGATCAACATCTTACTCGCAACTGACGTTGCTGCTCGTGGTATTGATTTACCAGACGTAAGCCACGTCATCAACTATGACATGCCTCGTAGCGCAGACGTTTACGTACACCGTATTGGACGCACCGCGCGTGCTGGTAAAAAAGGCAACGCACTTTCTCTAGTAGAAATGCACGATCATCCAATGCTGTCTCGCGTCGAGCGTTACATCAAAGAAGAGATCAAAGAGCGTTTCGTAGAAGGCATGCGCCCGACTCACAAGAAGCCTGTATTTAAGAATAAGACGAAGAAAAACGCTAAGAAGAAAGCGAAAGAAAACGCCAAGAAAAAGACAGTGAAAAAGAAGAAGAAATAAGTGCTAAAAGCTAGGTACTAAAAGCTAAGTTCATTAAAAAGCGCCCTGACATCGTCAGGGCGCTTTTTTTTATCTTTATCTTAAGCTTCGTACTTAGGGCTTAGCTTTTAGTACTTCGCTGTTAGCTCTGCTCTTCGCGCTTAAAGACCAAGTTAGTCTCTGTCGATTCATCTTCGGCAAAGTAGTAACCAGCCACATCGAATTGTTTGAGTTTTTCAACGGAGCTAATTTGGTTTTGAATAATATATCGAGCCATCATACCGCGTGCTTTTTTAGCAAAGAAGCTGATCACTTTGTACTGACCATTTTTGCAATCTTTAAACACTGGGGTGATAACCGTTGCATCAAGTAATTTTGGCTTCACTGCTTTGAAATATTCATTCGACGCCAAGTTTACCAATGTTTGGTCCCCTTGTGCGCTCACAGCGTCGTTAAGCTTATCTGTAATGATAGAGCCCCAGAATTGATAAAGGTTACTTCCTCGTTCGTTTGAGAGCTTAGTACCCATCTCCAATCGGTATGGCTGCATAAGATCCAACGGTTTTAGCAATCCGTACAAGCCCGAAAGCATTCTTAAATGCTGCTGAGCGTATTTAAAATCTTGTTCTGAGAAACTTTGCGCATCAAGACCAGTGTATACGTCGCCTTTAAACGCCAGTACTGCTTGACGAGCGTTATCAAAAGTAAAGTCTGGGCTCCATTGTTCAAAACGCGCCACATTGAGGCCTGCAATTTTGTCACTCACTTTCATCAAACCTGCAATATCTGACGGAGAAAGCTTGCGGCACTCTTTCATCAACTCAGCGCTGTGATCAACCAATTCAGGAAGCGTGAATTGCTCTGTCGCCAATGGCGACTCGTAGTCTAGGGTTTTAGCCGGTGATACAACAATTAGCATGACTTTACTCTTTCATTGATTATTTTGTCTTAGGGTATAAAAAAAGCCATGCCCAGTCATTATAAACTGCACATGGCCTTATCTATCATTTCAATTGACGTGAGCTATCAATCTTAAGCTATCAGTCTTTTTTGTTGTTATCCCAAATGCCGTCTTCAAGCTGAGATTTAAGCTCAGGGAAATCATTCGAATCAAAAGTAGGGACTTTGCCGTCTTTCAATTGCTGATTGTAATCTTTTGCTAACTTAACCACGATGCCAGACAGCAGCAAAATTGCCACTAAGTTGACAATGGCCATCAAGCCCATCGACACATCCGCTAGGCCCCATACGGTAGGCAACGAAGCCATTGAACCAAACATCACCATGCCCATAACCACAACACGGAAGATATTGAGACCCACCTTCTTGTTATGCTCAAGGAAAATGATGTTAGTTTCTGCGTACGAGTAGTTTGCAATGATTGAAGTAAATGCGAAGAAGAAAATCGCTACAGCAACAAAAATCCCCCCCCAGTCACCGACTTGGCTCGTCATTGCTCGCTGTGTTAGTTCAATACCGGTGATCTCACCATGAGGTACGTATTCACCAGACATTAAAATAATGGCAACCGTAGCAGAACAGATAACCACAGTATCAACAAACACACCTAGCATCTGAACATAGCCTTGAGATGCAGGATGCGGAGGATACGGTGTCGCGGAAGCTGCTGCGTTTGGCGCAGAACCCATACCCGCTTCGTTCGAGAACAGACCACGTTTAATACCGTTAATCATTGCTTGTGCAATTGCGTAACCAAGACCACCAGCTGCCGCTTCTTGCATGCCAAAAGCACTCTTAAAGATAAGGCTCAATACGTCGGGTAACTTGTCTAAGTTGGTCAGCATGATGTAAACAGCTATCGCTAAATACGCCAATGCCATAACTGGCACGATAAGTTCCGCCGTACGGGCTATCTTACGAATACCACCAAAAATGATAAACGAAGACAATGCAACTAGGCCTAAACCTACATACAATGGCTCAAAACCAAACGCTGTGTGCATCGCACCAACAATTGAGTTCGCTTGAACCGCGTTGAATACCAAACCAAAAGCAATAATAAGGAAGATAGAGAACAAGACGCCCATCCAGCGCATCCCTAGTCCTTTTTCCATGTAATAAGCTGGGCCACCACGGTAGTTGCCATCGTTATCACGTGTTTTGTATAGCTGAGCAAGAGTACTTTCGGCAAACGACGTCGCCATACCAAGCATGGCAATCAGCCACATCCAGAAAATCGCACCTGGGCCACCAGCAGTCAGTGCTACGGCAACACCGGCCATGTTACCAGTACCAACACGAGCAGCTAAAGATGTACATAGTGCTTGGAAAGATGAGATCCCTGCTTTGTCGGATTTACGGCTGTTTTTCAGCACAGAGAACATGTGTCCAAAATGTCTGAATTGGATGAAGCCGAGTCGTACCGTAAAGTAGATACCAACACCGACCAAAAGATAAACTAAAATCGATCCCCAAAGAAGATCGTTCATTAAATTGATTAAATCTGTCACGCTAACCTCGAAATTGAGTTTATGACACCAGCACACTGAAAATGTGTACTCCCTGTATTTGCCTGTCGACATGGTGGATAAACAACGGTAAGGAGATGAATATTCCCCTTACTGTACGCACCAAAAATGCCTGCATTGATTCTGGCGTTTTATGGAAATTGCCAGTTATGATTATTTTAACCGCGGGGGATAATGCGGATTACGGCCGGAAAAATCAATATGCAAACGATAAAGTATCAATACGATATTTCACTGCAAACGGTTACCTTGTTAACAGATATAACAAGTTAAAATGGAAAACAAAGGAACAAAAAGCCAAGATTTATTGACAGAGTTCATATCACGGCTGCCATTATAAATTTGCAACAACAAACCCTCTCAAACCCTTTATGTGCCAATGGAAAACCGAATTACCCCTCATTGGAGTATGGATTCATTCCTTTCCCCAAAATTCCTATCCTGTCATTTTCCGTTCGAATCCTAATCGCCAAATTATTGCTCAGCCTGATTTAACATATCTAAGCCGGATAAAATAATTGAAAAAAATTTTCACTTGCTTGTTTTTTAGCCAATTTTATCCGTGGAAATTGTGAGTGCTGCAATAGTTCTCATAAAAGCTTCATAAAAGAGAAGCAAATGAGAAATACGTCAAGGATATGCTTAAGCCAATTGTGATACTTAAAAGGCTCACGTGGAGTTTCAATAACTAGAGAGGTTGCATATGGATGGCTTTCAACTCGAAGATATTATGACAATGGATAACCACAGCTCTCGTTCAACGAGAAGCAAACCCGTTAAACGTAAATGGCGAGAAATAGAAGCAATAAAAGATAGACAACGTTTACAGCGCGAATTGATGGACCTAGATGCTTGTCAAAGTTACGACCTTGACGACATAGATCTATAAACTCAACTAACTAAATCAGTTAGACTTTTATCAACCATTCAGCAATTTTACGCAAATTGTTGATATAACTTGCTAACAATTAATGGGAAATAGGCATCATTCTAAACGAATAATGCCTATTTTTTTTACCTACTTTGGCTTATCGCACCGAGCCCCTAAAGCTTACCTATCAATTTTCAACTAAATCAGAAGCTTTAACCCTTTCGGCCAACTGCTTGTAGCGCTCGGCGATCGTTTCACCAAATACTGGGTCGTCATCTTCCGCTTGCCATTGCAGTTCGACTGCTTTCCAATCTTCATGAGTAAAGTGCTTGTCAATCAGTGGCAAGATCTCTTTTTCTTCAATTTCTAGATGCTGTTTCTGGCGAGTGATGAACTCTTCTAAGCGATCAGCAAACATGTCCAATGGCACTACCGCGTCTTGCAAAATCATGTCGATCGTATTTAGGAAGTCATCCGTTAAGCCAGAAAGGTCTTTATGCTCTTGTTCTAAATTTTTAATGGTACCAATGTCTTTATAATGAGCCTGATAATAAAGATATAAGATGTCTTCTTTCGGGTGGTGCACTTTTTCCGAGTGATTACTTAGATAATCCACCACCTCTTTAAGCAGAGAATAATTTACTGACTGCTCATTACGAAGCGCTACTAGCTTTTTGTTTAAAATGGCCAACAGTCGCATCATATAACCGTGCTCTCGACGTATCCGTTCTAACATCATCGCGTCCATTCCTCTTTATTCTTATGTTTATCAAAAGAAGCTCCTTTAGAGTACAGACTAGCGAACAATCAAAACCGATACCTTGATGCTGATTAAAAAAACAACACTTACAGAATGGGCTGCCAATTAATTTGCTCTTTACCCATATCATCAAGAATTTGATTTACTTTAGAAAAGTGACCACAACCAAAAAATCCGCGATGGGCAGACAAAGGAGAGGGATGAGGAGCCGTCAACACATGGTGCCTATCACGACTTATCATTTTACCTTTCTTTTGAGCATGAGCGCCCCACAACAAAAAGATAATCTCATCGTCTTTTTCATTTAACTCAGCAATGATCTTGTCAGTAAAAGTCTCCCAGCCACACTTTGCATGAGAGTGCGCATTGCCTTGCTCGACAGTCAGCACCGTGTTCAATAACAGCACACCTTGCTTAGCCCAGCTTTGTAAATAGCCATGAGAGGGGGTACAGAATCCGTCGATGTCCTGCATCAACTCTTTGTATATATTAACAAGAGACGGCGGCGTCTTAATGTCAGGGCGGACAGAGAAACATAATCCGTGCGCTTGCCCTAACCCGTGGTAGGGATCCTGGCCTAGGATGACAACCTTAACCTGCGTAAGAGGCGTTACATCAAAGGCACCAAACACCTCATTGGTTGGAGGAAATATGGTTTTTCCAGAGTCGCGCTCTTGCTTAACAAATGCCAAAGTTTGTTGAAAGTATTCCTGCTGTTGCTGTTCAGAAATCACATCTTGCCACGTTTTATGGACGGACATAAAAACACCTCGCTATTAATTCTGATGTATTGTAACCAGATTTAATTACGAGGTGCTATAGGGCTTGTGATCTAACAAAGATCAAACCAAGCAAAATTTATCTTAGTAAGTCTTCTGAGGGGTTCTCCAGTGGCCGCGGCCTTGAATAGGTCGATTTGGTACCGGAATATTGCGAGGCTGAATTGCTGCATTCGTTTTTAAAAATGACATCATAACGTTCTCCTACAGACCGTAAAACAAGTCGGTTGCTAGCTTTGTTGACAAGTTATCTCGTACTCACCAGCTAGCGGTAATAGGATCTATGAAAGAATGATGCCAGTTTTTCACCCCGGCCTACTAAGTAAATAAAATTACGCTAGTTTTTTCTCAAAACGACGTAACTGTTGTATTTCATCCGGCCAAATTGACGGCTCAATTGTTTCTAAAATCAATGGGATAGAATTAAATCGTTCATCTTGCATGATGTATTCGAAACACGGCCAGCCAATCTCCCCCTTGCCTAATGAATGATGTCTATCCACCCGACTTGCAAATTCTACTTTAGAATCATTAATGTGCATTGCTTTCAAATAGTGCATACCCACCACTTGATCAAACTGCGCGAACGTCGCTTCACAGGCTTCTTTAGTGCGAAGATCGTAACCTGCGGTGAATGTGTGGCAAGTATCGAGGCAAACTCCGACCCTTTGCTTATCTTCAACTTGGTTGATGATTTCCGCTAGGTGCTCAAAACGCCAACCCAAATTGGTTCCTTGCCCTGCCGTATTTTCGATCACTGCAACGACATCCGGAACGGCTTGATGAGCCAAATTGATTGACTCAGCAATACGAGCCAAACAGTCAGACTCAGAGATTTTCTTTAAATGACTGCCTGGGTGAAAGTTCAATAAGTACAAACCCAGCTGATGACAACGCTCCATTTCATCGATAAAAGCATCACGAGATTTTTGCAGCTTTTCTTCTTCAGGGGCACCCAAATTAATCAGATAAGAATCATGGGGCAAAATACTTTCTGGGCCAAACCCCAACATCTTACAGTTCGCTTTAAATGCAGATATGGTTTTTGCATCTAGTGGTTTTGCCACCCATTGCCGCTGGTTTTTTGTAAATAGCGCAAATGCGTTTGCACCAATCTCTCTTGCACGCATCGGTGCATTATCAACACCACCCGCAGCCGATACATGTGCCCCAATTAACTTCATAAACCCTCTGTAATTTGTTTTTGTAATCACTTTCATCTTTAAAGTAAGAAGCAATGACTTACCGTTGATATGACCTAAATTGTGTATATTTTGTAGTAAAATTACCACAAAATACCAATTAAACTATTTTTTATAGTATCAAATATTTTGTACTTACACTGTTTTTTAAGCATTTATTGATTTAACTCAATCTTTTTACCGTAAAATAATTATGGTTTTTAGTTGTCTTTTGATCTAAATCAATATTATTATAGTGGACATTAGCTATATAATAACCGTAGCTCAACAATAATTCGAAAATTAACACCACTATAACAGCCACGAAAGTGGACTAGGAGAAAGTTATGATTCAAGGTATTCAAATCACTAAAGCAGCAAATGATAATCTTCTTAACTCTATCTGGTTACTGGATAGCGAAAAGAACGAAGCACGTTGTGTTGCAGCAACATCAGGCTACGAAGCTGATCAAGTTGTTTCAGCTGCTGACCTAGGTGAGTACGAAAGCCGTGAAGTTGCTATTGAAACAGCTCCTCGCATTGAAGGTGGTCAACACCTTTAATATTGGAAAGCCTAACTACTAAAAAGTATGACTTAATCGCATCAAGCCCTTTATCAACAATGGATTTGATAGTCATAAAGAGAGAAAAATCTCATATTTTTTATTAGTCATGTTTTTTTAAGAAGTCAGCACTTAGAGTCATGCTTTAAGTCATAAAAATCAAATCAAAAATTAAAAGGAAATCCATATGATCCAAGGTATCCAAATCACTAAAGCAGCTAACGATTCTCTACTTAACTCAATCTGGTTGCTAGATACAGAAAAGAACGAAGCACGTTGTGTTGTTGCAGTTGAAGGCTACGAAGCAGACCAAGTAGTTCCATCAGCAGATCTAGGCGAATACGAGTCTCGTGACGTTGCTATTGAAGTCCCAGCGAAGATCGAAGGCGGCCAGCATTTGAACGTGAACGTCTTAAAACGTGAGACTTTAGAAGATGCAGTAGCTAACCCTGAGAACTACCCTCAGCTAACAATCCGTGTATCGGGTTACGCTGTTCGCTTCAACTCTCTAACTCAAGAACAACAACGTGACGTTATCGCACGTACTTTCACAGAGTCTCTATAAGAGCTAAGTACAATGAATGATAAAGGCGCAATTAGCGCCTTTTTCTATTGATCGATTTTGCTAACACCATTACTAAACAACTTATTTAATCCACACCAATTTAATATGCACTCCTACATACATTGAAACCTACTACCTTCTTCTGTCCAGTCGCTTAAATCCACATCAATTCCCAATCTTGATACTTCGTTATAGATAAACGACACTGAAATCAAATTTAGCTTTTGATGACTCACAACTCCGTATTGATGAATTCCAATCTTTGTCGTATTGTAGTGATATTCATTGAATTATTTGGATGCACTCGATATGCAACAAGCTGAGCTAGAAATCAGATTTCAAGCAGGTGAATTAACCAAAGCCATTGTAGTTCCAGAAGCATTTGGCACAGATTGGAATCTAATGCTACAAGGGAAGAACAAGTCAACACAATACACCGTTACTCCACAACGTGGAGATGATGCTAGAAAATTCAAAACCATTGATGCAGCAGCGAAAGTTGCACGCAAAATTGGCTTTATTGAAGTGTCAGTAAAGTTTCCAGAGCTAGTTAGATAGGCGCTACACGCCTATATTCATTTATATTCGTTACTTCTCCGTTCAAAGAGGAGTCATCAAGTGACTTTATTGCCTCCTCTCTTTCATTGATCGGTATTTTAAAGAACAAAGCTGTTACTGTTTGATGATACTCAGACTGATACTCTTTTAGGGTCTGTTTTGCTTGCTCTGCATCCTTTTTATCACGGGCACTCTCGGCTTTTAGCTCTCCATTTAAAGCCTTCAGTTTATCAACCTTTTTAGTCAAGCTCGCTACATCATCACTATGATTCTTGTTAGGGCTAGGGTTCTCTATCAACTTAACAATATCAGGGTGATGACGAAGAGCGCCAACAGATAGTCCAGCTTCCTTTTCGACATTTGACTTGTTTAGTTTTACAACATTTTTCTTTTTCAGATCTTTATGCGTGTAGGTCTGCTCTTTAATTCTAGAGATTGCATCGAGTAGTGCCTTACGAGAAGCATCCTTGTTACGAGCCATAGTTACCTCTATATGTTTTGTACAGGGATTAACTGAGATACATCATCTGGTATCTCAAAGACTTCATATGGGAAGTTTAGATCAGACATGATTTTCTCTGCCGAGCGTATGTCCATCACATACTTCGAAGCTGAACTGCCATTAAGCTCCCCCGATTCCTGTAAAATTAGTAGGTCTCTCATAGCCGTCATTCGTATAGATTCAGCCTCGCTTGCATCTTCAATAATATCCCAGCCACAATCAGTACATTCTGAAAGATCAATAGCAGCTCTCATTGCGCACTGCCTCTTTGTGCAGTACATACCCTTCCCAATCACATGGACATGCACCTTACCAGTTCTGATTTCCTCTTTCCAAAATCTAGGTAAAAGTTTTCTGCCATTAACGCCTTGGTCAAAAAAATTAGCGTTCTCAATAACTTCCTTCAAAAGATTTTTACCTAACCCTCCAGCCAAGCGCTCTTTGTTTGCTAACTTGTTATAGGTGCGAGACATTACTCTAGCTGAACGCTCCTCTCTTTCCTCTTTAATTTCACCAAAAATTTTCTTCAATGAGTGTGCATTTTTTGCGTACCAACGTGTCATAGCAATAGATATATGACCCAATTGTTGCTTTAACTGTGGGAAGTCCATTAACTCTAGACCAATCAGGTAGAACGCAAAACTTCTTCGGCATTGGTGGTTTGTATAAGGAAAACTATCACCAACTTCAAGGAGTCTGCTATGTTCTGGATTAGATGCCCTAAGGGCATCTAAATCATGAGAGTTCAAAACAAATGTATCTTTGTATAAACGCTTTATGGTCTCTCTAATTGTTTGTCCTAATCCGACCTTTTCAATAGGTCTTGGGTGGTACACCTCTGTTAAGGCTGCAAAGAAGGTACTGTTGGAACCTTCTTCAAAGCGCTTTCGATAAGGTCGATGGATAGCGTTGAGAACATGAAAAGCCCTAAAGCCTGTCCGATTTGTTATATAGACGTCATCGGCAGTCTGAGAATCTAGAGTCAACTTCTCCTGCTTTGTTGTAAGCGCATAAATAGTATTAATTCCTATTTTAATATGATCCCGAGCACCATACACGGGAGATATCCCAAAAAGCTCACCAATTCTCATACCACTTAATGCCATCACTAAAAATGCCGCATTGGAATTAAGAGCACGAAGATACTCTGAAAACTCAGACCTAACTCGAAAAGACTTCGAGCCAATTTTAACCTGAAAATCTTCCCAAATACCTCTAGCTTTAGAGCCATTCCAGTTTGCGCCAACACAACTTGCCCAAACATCCTCCCACAACGGCTCTTGCTCATTGTCAATGATTGGAATGCCTTCACTTTCAAACACCTCACGGATACTGTTAGCTTTAGAATCACTTGGAATGGCGCTTTCCAGTGACAACTCACCTCTTCTAACTTTTCTCATTAGTTCAGACTTTACTGAACTCGAATGAGTCAGGAAAACTTCAACTGCATTTTCAAGCTCTACTCTATTTTTGTATGCTTCACTAATTTCAGAAATAGCACAATTCACCATTTCAAAGTAAATCCTGAATGGGATAGCAAAGTGTTGATCAGGCGGTAACACTGGCAAGCTAAAATGTTTCGGCTCCAACGATTTATTTATCTCAATCTGGATAGGCAATGACTCTTGGCACTGAACCAACCTGTTAATCGCAGATAAGACTTTATTCCCCTTAACGTTAATGTTCAGACCGCTCTCTTGAAGTCGAAATATGGTATCTTCATCGATATCAGAAAAGCTAGTAATCCCAATTTCTGTAGCATGTTTGGCTATTACTGTGAGCTTGCTAACCGTATGTAGTGGTCAACTAATATTGGCCACGATCTTAGAGTTTAACCAGAACAATCGTTCTG
>NZ_JAUFQV010000004.1 GCF_030409945.1 Vibrio tapetis subsp. quintayensis | reverse complement strand
GTAAGAGCATGACAGAATCGATTGGTACTTATCCCGTCAAGATCCCTCAGTAATGACAGCAATGACAGCAATGACATCGGTGTTTATCCGGCTTAGAAAGATTGCTTGATGTTGCACTTAAGGATATTTGATTGTTAGAAACGTAATCTCGAGCCTAATCCCCCGTAGAAGAAAGATCCGTCTTTATGAAGACGGATCTTTTATACGAGAGTTCATCTATAAAATTGATCTAAAAATAAATCAGTTCTTTCTCCCTATTACGGTCGCAATAGATGAAGAACTTTTACCCTCGTTGTCGGTTACTGTGAGTTCAAACTTCAAGGTATTTTCAGCATTTGATGCAAATGCATAAGCAAACCTGCTGTTTGGATAGGCAACTTCCGCTTTTGACCCGCTGACCTGATTCCATTGGTAGTTGACTATCTTACCGTCGGGATCTGATGATTGAGTGCCGTCTAACTCTATCCATTGATTGGCTCTACTCATCGTGTCTTTAGCAACGGCAATTGGTGCTTTATTACTGTCTTCTACCCCTTTCACTGTTATCGTTTGGATTGCAGAATCAGAAGCCCCTGTTTGGTCCGTAATGGTTAGCTTGAACTTCAGCACAGAGCTGTAATTAGGTGTGATCGCATAAGCAAAGCGGCTATCGGCATAATCAATACGCACTTTTGGCCCTTCAATTTGCTGCCATGAATAGCGGACTTGTGTTCCTTTTGGAACCAAAGATTTGGTCCCATCTAGCGCGACCCATTGAGAAGCTTCTGCAATAACGTTATCCGTTACTCGAGCTTGAATCCCCTGCCCTTCAACTTGAATTCGGCCTTGATATGCTTTGGCGTTGTGCTCGGTAACCGTTAGGCTCATATTGCCTTCTACCGGAACGTCAAACTTCGCAACACCATTTTGATCTGTCATCACTACGTGAGATGTACCAGACGCAGATACCAGCGCGACTCGCGCTTTTGCCAAACGGCTCTCGCCCTCACGGACAATCACATCAAATTTGGCATTGCCGCTTTTCTCTAATTTAGCAGGGTAAGTTACGGTTAATTCCGTTGGTCTTTCCGTGCGTAATTCAAGTTCTGGATCGCCAAACCAGCTAAAGAACCGCGCGGTTAACACTGCGTACGTATCTTCTGTTCCGTAGTGCCCAAATAAACGATCTTTTGCTCGGTTCAACGCCATTGCCGGACGCCAAGATACCGGATAAATCGCACTTGACCACGCACCATCATAGTCATCCCAAAGGCTATCTAAAATGGCGGCGTGCATCAGGTCATTATTACCGGAATAACTCACACGAGCCGCTCCTGTAAAACCAACAGCGCCACCATTGGCATTACGCATCCAAGACTCAGCAAAGGAGTCTTTTCCATCAAACCAACCCGTCGCACAGTTCAAGCTAAAAACAAACGGAGCCATGTTACCGTTAACTAATGCGTTCACTTCTGTTGCGGTATAGTGAGGGTCAGCCCAGCCAGAACCATTGCCATAGCCATGATCTCGATGCATTACAAAACCGACTCCTTGGTTAATTGCATCGGCAATTTGAACATGATCGCCATTGCCTTGATCTTTCCAAATTTGAGGTACCGTACTTGGCGGAGTAACACGAGCACTGCCGTAACTCCAGCCATCATATTTAAGCTCTTTAGTTAAGTCCGCATCCCATTGCAACGCGGTATGAACTTGATAACCTTTATTGAACCTATCTCCTTGCCCAGAGAAAAAATCGAAGTCTGGGCCTAAAAAGTCGGCTGCTCGATGCAAGTCTTCCATAAACATGCGATCGGCAACTCGGTCTGCATCCCTATCTTGATACTGCCCCGCAAGCAGAACATGCTTATAGCGATCTGAATCTGTAGGGTTTAGTTCATAACTTAAACTCCGGTTTACCATCGTCGTTATTTGAGCTTCAGTATCCCCAGGTAAACGCCCAATAACGACATCAGCATATCGATCTTCGCCATCAACTAACGCATATTCGTAATCGGTATGCCAACGGTGATCTTTTCCATGGTAAGGGTGACCGACAATTTCGTAGCCAGGAATATCTTCATGATCACCAACAAACAGGACATAAGATGTCATCGTGCCTTTACTGTAAGCGTCTTTGATATAAGCTTTTATTTGTGCTTGAGTGTCGCCAACATCCGTAACCGTCGCAACATGGACTTGATAACCCTTTTTACGCTTCCATGCCGCAAGCGGTTCAACCGCTTTTTGAAATCGGTCTGCCGTAATGATCAAGTAATCTGCCTTTTGAGCAGGCGTAAGATCTGCCTCATGTTTTGATAACGGTACGCTGTCTACTTTTTTCTGCGACTTCGTTTTATCATCACGCAAATCAATTACCGATTTTTTCTCGGCATCAAATTCAAGTTTGTCTTGACGCGTTGGTGTACTGACATCAGACAAAATGTAGTTAATTTTAAAACGTACTTTTTGTGCAAAACGTACAGTTTTTTTAACGGGGTTAAACTGAATTGGACGATATGAGATTACCGCGTAACTCTTACCACGAACATGTACGCTGTCCACAACAGAAACCAAAGGGTGCGCGCTATCAGGAAGAACCTTGTACGCAGCATCATCTTTCACAAATTGCATGTTTAAATCGGGACGATTACCATCTTCTTCAACCACATCAGGGAACGGCAGTTGAACGGGGTCAATAACCATATCGGTATAGACTTTTGACCATTCAACATCTTCAACTGATAACTCCAGTTTTACACCGTCAGGAATGCGGACGAGTTGGCGATACCCCGTTAAATTAGGTTTCCCCGGCTCATTAGGTGCGGCACCATCAGGTAGCATGATTCGGTTGTAAGTATTTCCATCCGCCATTTTGACTTTAGCCAACGTTAGTTCCGTTAACTTCGCCTCAAACAGTGCGTGGTGAGCTCGCTTTTCGAGCATTGAAATGTAATTACTCGTTATATACTCGTTCCCACTAGAGCGAGCATCCGCTGGGGGCGAAAACTGAATAACGTGTTGATCAAACACCTGTGCATCAGTGTGCTGAACAGAATGCATGGCGGCAAATGTCGAAGGTGAGAGAATCGCAAGAGTGAGTAGAAACCTAGCCTGATCTAACTTCATAATATCTCCAATTTATATAGGATGTATATTTTATTGACTTAACTAGCTAAACGATTAATAACCAGCATTAATCGTATTTACTATGGGTAATTAATGGTACCCACACAGCACGGCGTATATTATTGACTAAATTGTCATTATTAATAACATCAAGATAAAAATCCCAATTAATATGAAAGGTAATTTATTGAAAAATCACCATACATAAAGAGTTACTAATTAATGCCAAGCTAAAATATAAAAACATCATTGCTACATGGTCAAACATATATATCATGAATTTATAAAACGATTTTCAATTATCATAATTAATATATGTTTTTTATAAAAAACAAGATCTTGATTCCATTTAAAATCAGTATGGTCGTCATCCATACTTAAATTAACAACTAATCTACATATCCAAACATAAATAAATGTCATAACTATCAATAATAGTAAAGTTAGAAATTATGATTTATCGCAATACTCCCCCTACTAGACTTATAACCAAATAATATAATAGTCAAAATTCAAATAACAATGAAGCGAGTTGGGGGCTACCTGATTGAATTCATCAGTTACTAATATTTTATATCACTAACACATACTGATGTATCTTCTAATCAGTAGGTGCCAAAGACCTGTCGAATGCAAAGGGATTCCCACCAGCCGGAGCGTTTCGGGGAATGCAGTAATAATTTCTCGGTTCGCCCGTTTTGCACTCTAGTAACTCTGTACTCAAACTTCCAGTGTAAAGCAACTCTTAGCCAAGCTTATTGCTTGCCCACCCCTCTATTTTGACAAATCGTGTTTTCTAGCCAATGATTAATATAATTGAAAGCTTAAATAAGTGTTTAAAGGGGAAACATGTGATCATAAACTACGGTTTTCTAATGTTTTTCTTAACAAGAATAAATATATTAACTATAAAACTGGTTGCAATTATATCACTTTCAACCTCTGTAGTCGTCCAAGCTAAGAGCGATATTATATTTACCACTATTGAAAAATCATCTTATGCAAAAATTAGTGAACGTGTAATGCGAGAAGCATATAACCGTTTGGGTATGGTTATGTCTGTTGAGAGTCTTCCCGCAGAAAGAGCAATAGTTGTGGCAAATACAGGCTCGGTAGACGGAGAGCTCTATAGAATTAAAAATATCCAATATAAGTACAATAATTTAATTATGATTCCTATCCCTATAGGTAAAATGGAAGGTCTAGCGATTACTAAGAATGGAAATCTATCTTTGAACACATGGGAAGACTTAGCTAACCATGAAGTTTGTTTTCGTAATGGAGTAAAATTCTCTGAAGTCGGACTAAGCAACATCGAAGCCAATCCTGTAAACTCAAATACACAGCTTTTTGGCATGCTAGCAAAAGATCGATGCGACATTATTGTGATTGCCCACATCACCAGTATCCCCCTTACAGCGAAGTTTAATGCTGCACAAAAACAGCCGCTTCATCAGAGTGTTCTGCAAACCTATCCACTTTTTCATTATCTTCATAAAAAAAATGAGCATCTTGTTCCCAAACTGACGGAGGTGCTAAAAGAGATGCAACAAGAAGGCCTCATCGATAAGATTCGATCTCAGTTTATTACCGAAATGTTGAATAATAAACAGTGAATGTAGACCTCACTGATATGATTCTAAACCACGCTCTGTTCATGTTTTCTTGGTTGCCACAATTAGTCTCTCAATTGTTTGTATTTACTTAATCCATTATCCATATTTCGTGGTTAAGATCAGTATTCAACATGCCCATCATGCCAGCATTGGGCTTCTCCTCTTCAACAATATTTGCATACCCCGTTACGATCAAACCCACTTCGCCTTTCGCCAGTTCTTCGTAGATGTCATACAACTTATCGGTCACGTGACCGTCTTCTGTTGCCATGTTTTCCCACGTTGCGCTTCGGACAAAGCGGTTTTTTAGTCTCATTGTTCCGATACGGGTTTCTGTAAACAAAGTGCTCACGGCCAATCCTCTAAATCATTGTTTGTATTATCGATTCGCGTAACAGCGACACAAAAAAGAACAGCCACACGCTGTGTATGGCTGTTCTTAAAGTGTGGATGTTGCCTTTAATACCGATTTGATTCCTCAATCTGGATTAAGAAACGGCGATATCGCACGTAAAAAACCATCGCCTACTCGCCTTTCAGTGCAAACTTTAGCGCTTTAGAACGGCTGAACACTAACCAGTCGAGCAACAACACTGCAACGATACTGGAACCTGCGAGTGGGAACATAATACAGATAAACGCAAGTGCAGCTAATCCTGATTTCCATATACCCTGATGGGTAAAACGTGCTGGAGCACCTAAGGTCTTGCTCTGCTTCGGTCGTCTTATCCACCACATGACCGCACCGGTTATTGAAATCAACATAAAGACAAGGCAAAAAAATACATTCAACAATTTGTTCACAATACTGATGTCACCTTGGTGTAGCGCAATACCTGCTGCCATCATTTTTGCGATCACTCCATAATCTTGCCATGTCACGTCCGCTAATACGTCACCTGAGTATTGGTCAAAGTGTGTTGTACGGTCTTGAGTGGGGTCGATGATATCTCCGCTCATGGTATTAGCAGAGGCAGTAAATACTCCGGTTTCGCCGCGCGGGAAACTCAGCTTGTAATTGCCATAGCCCAAATGACGGATTTTCTGCTCTATATGATCAATATTCAGTGTTGATTCCAGCACGACGTTGTCACCTTCGCCCATTTTACTGTGATCATGGCTAGAAGCAGGCAATGGCGTTTGTTCAAGGTTCCAAGGTAGCTCTTCTTCAGAGCCGTGATTCAATGACTGATGCGTTAATGTGGAAAGCGGCACCTCGGACCATTTTTGGGCTGGGAACGTACTCCATGGTTGTACAAGTTTACCACCCCATACGCCTGCCCAAGCTAAACCGGAAAGAACAAAGAACAGTAAAACAAATGACAGTGTTCCGCCTAAATTGGCATGTAAATCGCGCATTAATATACGAGGCCCGCTGTTAGTTCTTACTTTCAAGAAGCCAGCTTTAGAGGCATTATCTAAGGGTAACCAGAGGTAAATGCCCGTCACCAGTAGCAAAATACTTAAACTGGCTGCGACTTCGACTAAATGATCACCCCAATCACCAATTAACAATGTTCCGTGAATATCGTTAGCCAATTGGTACCAACTGTCGCTTCTATCGATAGTACCTAGCACCTCACCGGTATATTGGTTAATGGTGACAAATAAGGTGGTTCCGTCAGCATCTTTTATGGAAAACCTATTCGCAACCTCAGCCGTTTTGGCTGGAATAAACTGAGTAACGGTATAGCCAGGAAAAGCTCGCTTAACCGTTTCAAGTTGAGCCGAAGTGACTAATGGCTGTTGCGTTTCTTGGGGTGATATTTGAATGACATCACCGTAGCGAATTTCTTCTATTTCTTGGTCAAACAGCATGACTAAGCCGGTTAGGCTCAGCATTAGCATAAAAGGGATAACAAATAGCCCAGCATAAAAATGCCAACGCCAAGTAAGAAAGTAGCGAGATTTTAATTGTTGAGCTTCCGTAGCTTGTGTCTTTGATGGTTCAGACATCGAATTTTCCTTTTTAGCGTGAACGCGGGCTCTTTTTCGAAGACAAAAGCGCCACAACAAAACACGCAGCTTTGAATGTAGTAAATGATTAATTGATATGACTTAAGCGAAAGAGAAAACGACGGGAGGAGCGCGAGGGAAGCGTAATTTACGATAACTCGATTGATGAATAGCGTGACGAACACGTACCTTAATTAGGCGAGCTTGCACCAGTAACAGTGCGGGTGAAATAGCAAAATCTTGGTGATATGAAAAATGGCTCGCAGGGCAAGATGGCCCGTTATGATGATTACTTGTCTCTAGCGAAGACGTTACGGCTGAAGATCCCGTAACGGAATCACGAACGAAAACGCGTTCGAATCCATTTGCCGTACAGAGTGTTGCCCATACACCTGCCGCTTGCCCGTGAGCATTAATCACAGGCATTAATGCAATCAACATCCAACTAAATAAGCTGGCAGTGATCATCATTCGACGTAACGAGGTGCAGTTCATTCAAACAAAGAGTTATAAAAACGGAGCAGAACTATAACGGTTTATTCAAATAATCACCGTGAGAAATGTCAATAAGTTAATTATTTATTAACAAACATCATAGCTTTGTTTAAATTTACCTTTTTTTATTCAAATATGAAATATAACCCCTTAATGAAAGGGGTTAACAGAACTAAAGCAGATAAGTACTACTTTTCGAAACGAATGTTATCAAGCTTAAAGCTCATTGCACCTTGTGGTTCAAATACTAAAAGGTTACTTATGGCTTTCGGATCTGCTTGATTGCCGCCTTCAAAACGGTTATCACTGCTTAAAATATCATCGATTGAGATACGAACCGTGCCCCATTCACCTAACGTTGGCAGTGGAACGGTATAGTCGCTGGTTTTTGGCCAACCACTGTCCATTTTGATCAGTAGCTCAGCACTGTCACCCATACTTTCAACTTGAATATCAAATACCAGCATACCGGATTCACGCCAATGGCTCACGTCGGTCACCGGTGAACGAAAATAGATATTACCCGAACCATTTTTTTTAGTTACTTGCAGCACGGTGCCACGCCCTGCTTCTTCTCGTTCTTTATGCTCAACGATGTCTACAGGATCGTAGCTAGCGTAAGCCAAGCTGCTATTAAGGGCATCGGTAAAGATGTCTAATGTTGGTCCGTCTGCGTAGCTGTCGTCTGCCGCTAAAATTGCAGGGGCTTGGTGCCCTTCAACTAACTTTGCTTGTTCAGAGCGGCTTGCACAACCTTTGCCTTTCCAGCGATCCAACGAGCAGCGGTATACTTTAACTGAGTCCACCAGCATAGTTTGTGGAAATATATCTTCGTCGATGCCTTTATGATTCGCGTTCGCCGCCCAAGATCCTCCAACCGCTAGGTTCAATAACAAATGGAATTTTTCATCAAATGGCGCTGCGCCTTTTGCATTCACCAATTCGCCATCAGCCTCATATTGGCTATACCATCCATCTTGAGTTTGGGTTGCGTAGTGAAGGTTATCGACATACCAACGGATCTCACCTTCTTCCCATTCGATGGCATAGGTATGAAAATCGTCTGCCGGGTTAACTCCTTCTGGTAACACTGCACTCTGGCCGCTATGAACGTTATGTGGCCAAGCTTTACCATAGTGCAAAGTGCCATAGATACGATTCTCTTGAATAGATTCTCCATCTGGGCCTTGCTCATGGCCGGCATCGGACTGAGCTTTTAGATTAACGGCTTCCATAATATCAATTTCACCAGAAGCCGCCCACGTACCGTACTTGTCTTCAGATGGAAGCATCCAGATCGCCGGCCACATACCTTGCCCAGATGGTAGTTTGGCTCGAACCTCAAAGCGGCCGTATTTGCTATCACGTTTATCTAGGGTGCGTAAACGAGCTGACGTATACGGAAGTGTTTTTTCCGCCCCCCCTATTACTCCTTGTGCGTTATCAGGCCCAGTGTACTCCTGTTTGATCGCCACAATATGAAGCAACCCATCTTTCACATAAGCATTTTCAGCTTGATTCGTATAACACTGTTGTTCGTTATTACCCCCACCCCAACAGTTTTCTTCTAATGACCAATTTCTTTTGTTGATTTCTGTTCCTGTAAACTCGTCGCTCCACACCAATTGCCAGTGTTCACTTGGCGTTATGGATACATCAGACAACTTAACCGCATGTTGTGTTTGTGCTAGAACCACTGCTTCATCGGTGCTGCTATCGGTATTATTTATAGCAGTACAGCCGGAAAGAATTCCCAGTACCGTAAAAGAGCTAACCATCGTTAATCTGCTCTGTTTCGTTTTCATGTTTTGTCCTTTATGAATCGATAATTCCATTTATGGCGTCACCAACACAGGAGATTATCCGAAAATAAAAAGTCCACCTAACTAGGGTGGACTGATCACCTCATTGGTGTCGAATTGCTTACAATAAACAAGATTCCGGCAATTGAACTCGAACCTGCTTAATTGCACCACTCCGGGCGAAAATAGTTTGGCTGTCTGCACCAGTTAATTCACTGCCAAAACGCTCTTCAGTATCTCCATTGTTGTATTCCACTTTGATGGACATCGCGTTATCGCCAGTCAATTGATAAACAAATGGCACCTGACAGTAGGTAAACGCGATGCTGTCTTCGCTTACCCAAACACTTTGTGATTCACCGGCTACATTTTCGAATTTAAACGACTGCGAAGAATCCAAAAATTCATCTGCTTTTAACAAGGACGGAGTAATTGCAATAACACCGTCATGAACATGCAGACCCAACTCACCAAAACGAGTTAAAATTTCTTCTTTCACTTGTCCCGTCATACCAGGCTGTTGGGCACCCGCTTGTTTTGGGGTGTGCGAATAAGGGTCGGTCGGGAACGCCCCATAATTATCCGGTGTTTTGTTAAAACCAATGCCTTGTCGAACTCGGTAATAGAAGTCTGCCAATTGTTTGGTTTCATTACTTTCGGAGTTTTTCGTATAAGCGATTTGGTGGTTCTCTTGCACCGCTAGAAGCAATTTAGAAACCATATGCCAATAAATAGAGCCTAACCCTTCATACCCAAACATGGTTCCTGAACGTCCCGTAAACTCCTTATGTTTGAAGACCTGTTCATAGGTATCTCGAATATCTTGCTTTGCTTCATCATCGCATTGGTTATAGTCCAATCCGTCTAATGCTTCATTCAAGCTGTCCACATTTTCAAACGTTGGGTTGAAATGGTAACCACCACTAGCATCAATATTGACGATGCTAATATCATTTTTGGCCAACATGATTTGCACTAGCTCATTGCCAATTAATCGATCTGATGGGATGTTATTCTTGTTCACAAATGTGGCTAAATCACGATCGGGATAAAGCATGAAGCTTTGCTGGTCATCCCTGAACATGTCACTAGCGAATAAGTTCTCTAACAGTTCTACTGCTTGCTTAGGCTCGAGCACACCTGCACTTAAAATGGCAACTTGGCCCTCAAGCATTGGGTATAACTCACTCACTTCGAGGTTTTCAGCCGAATAATTAATGATGTTGTAAGCATTAAACAAACCGTCTTCACGTTTGTTGTTCGCAATAGTGTCATCAAGAACCGTTAAGCTCACATCCATTAGTTGAGTGATCGCTCCAAGCTCCACTTGAGTTTTTCCACTAAACCCACCAGTGCGGTAAATGCGCTGGCGATATTCATTGGCCGCTTTCGCAAGCTTAGTGAGAATTGCCCGGCGTGTTTGCCTAGTCACGGTATTTTGCCTAATCTCTTTACCAGCAGATTCCAAGATTTTGACCGTACTCGTTAGCCAGTCAAGAACATCGGTAGATAAGGACACCGTTGACGGCGCTTTACACAATAGCTCTTGCATGAAGGCAACATAACGACGCATGTAATAAAGCGTAACCATGGATAAACCGTTACCCACAATTGCATTATTGGCATCATTCCATTCAGGCCTTTGTGTATTTAGCCAAATACCACCGTCTAGCACTAAGTTACTTAACTTTGAAAGCAAAGGAACTAACAGTTTTTCTGTCAGGTTAACAAGGTAAACCTCACCATCGCCATCTAAAATCAAGCGTCCATCACTGCCGATTTCATCTACTTTTTGTTCCACTCTTTTTTGGGTGTTTCCATTAAAGCTGACGGTATCTTTCGGGTTCGCAAACAAGCCTTTTTCGTCACAAAGCTCATAAGGAACGTTGGCGTAGCTAAAGCAATCTTGGTTTAGCAACTTAATGAGTTCGGTCTGCTGGTAGTTGTTGGCAAGCTCTAGAAACTTAAGCAAGTAAATGATCTGGTGATCGCCCCAGTAACCGATGTTACTCCACGGGTCTTCTGGGTCTAATATCTCCCAATCAATGCCATCTTTGGTAATGCGGTACGGGTTATACCCATCGATCGTCGAAGCATTGGTAAACTTAGCAATGAATGAGGAGATAAACTCCGGATAACTTAATGCACTGGCTTCCCAATTTTGGAAAATATCACGCCAGTTGCCTTGGTAAGAAAGCAGTCTGTCACCATTTTCATCTTTGACCTTAATCTCATAATGGTTCCAAGGGCGGCTTGGGTCGCCATGACGACGGCCAAAGGTTAATGGCAAATATTCATAGCACAGTCGTAATAACTGCGGATCATCTTGTAATTTCGCTAAGGCAATGAGTTCTTGGTGACTCAACGTATTGTCAAGTTGATCAAAAAACGTTTGATGTCTTTTTGCTACAACGCTATTTGAGTGTGTAATGGTTTTTCGAACGTCTTGAATATCCAGCTGATAACCATCAACAAACACACCACCACGCATATTATTGAAAAGTACGTTAGCGTAATGGTGGACGCAGGTTTCTTCTTTATTGGTCAACTGCCAAGCATCAGCACCAGACATTAAGCTGATAAGCTCTTGTTTATTGGCGGTAATACTGCGCTCTATGTCTATTTCATTGCACGGCTGAAGCATAAAACGAGCAATATCAGAATGGCTCTTATCAATATCCGCCACTATGTACCAGCTAGCACTTTGATCCGCTTTGAGATCAACGGTTTTATTGATTAGGTATGAACCACGAAGCCCTTTGGTTAGTGGTTCAGCTTGAACAGGCTTACCTTGCCTAAATGCTTGCAATTGACCCGACGAAAGTAAGATATTGGCACTGTCACACCCAAGACTGAATACACTGGTTGCAAGTAAAGATTCCGCCGGTGCCGCTTTGTCACTCAACATAGCGTACATGCTGTACAGTGCCAATGAGCTATGTTCAACTCGTTCGTTCCACTTATACGCGTCCACTAATGCACTACGTGTTTGTAAAGCAGGTAATGGAGCACCTGGTGGTAAAATATTTTGTATACCATCTAACATTTCTATAGAGCGACTCACGCTCGATAGATCCGTCAACTCACTGCGTCGAATAAAACCAAACTGCTCACTCGTAGACCAGCTGTAGCAAAAGCGCAGTTGCAGAGTGTGGTTAATCTCTTCAAACAAGACTTTGTCACCCACTATATTTTTGTACAAGTTTCTCTGTAAATTATAGATGCCATCATGTTGAGGGTTGAACGGTTCCCAGTTGACCACTCCTGCTTTGGTTGGTACGCGAAATACAGTTTTGGAACCGGTGTTTTCAGCACTCTCGTGAATATGGTCAACAGAGCGATATGGAAACAGTGCATTTTCCGGACGAATACGCCCAGCAGACAAACAACCGGTCGATGAAATAAATAACCAGTGATCGCTCGAAGAAACAACACTGATAAAGAATGGTGCCATTGAATCGACATTTTCAATTTTATAATAACGATCATCACCCATTTCGGTGAAGCCGCCAGTTACCTTGTGTGTATGTTGCATGATAAAACCTCAAGAAAGCGCTTTCTTGGAGCGCTAAATAATTAATTACATGTTATGGCAGCGTACAAAATGCTCATCAGATACTTTCACGGTATTAGGCATGGTTTGTTCACATAGCTCACTTGCCTTAGGACAACGAGTCGCGAATGGGCAACCGACACTATCTGGCTTCCACATAGGGATCTCGCCCTTTTTCACAGCCAAATCACGGCGGCCACTTTTGCCGACTTCAGGAACAGCGGAGAGAAGTAATTGTGAATACGGATGCTGTGGGTTTTGTGTCACGCTATCACTTGCGCCCCACTCCACCATGTGCCCGACGTACATCACCGCAGTTTTCTCCGCAAAGTATCGCGCTGTCGCAATGTCGTGAGTAATGTACATAAACGAAATGCCATGCTTATCTTTTAGATCGGACATCAAGTTCAAGATGCCTAAACGTACCGACACATCAAGCATAGAAATTGGCTCATCGGCCAAGATAACTTCCGGATCTACTGCAATAGCGCGAGCAATCGCAACACGCTGTCTTTGTCCGCCACTCAGTTCATGTGGGAACTTTTCTGCTGTTTCCTTAACCGGTGACAAGCCGACTAGCTCAAGTAATTCATACACTAAACGTGGCACTGAATGCTTATCTGCACGCTTATGTATCAGTAACGGTCTTGCGATATGGTGATAAATCGTATGGACCGGGTTTAGCGAGCCAAACGGGTCTTGAAAAATCATTTGTACTTGACGGGCGTACTCAAGCTCGCCGTTTTTTTCAATGTATTGTTTTAGCGGTTGCCCCTTAAATTCAATATCACCTTCTGTGTGTTCGAAGATGCGAGTTAAAATACGCGCACCCGTACTTTTTCCTGAACCAGACTCGCCAACGATAGCTAATGCCTCGCCTTTTCTTAGCTCAAATGAAACATCGTTAACCGCACGCATCAGGTTCTTTTTAGAAGATGACCCAACAGGGAAATCCTTCACCAAATTATCAACCGACAGAATTACTTCTTTTTCATTGTTAGCTAACATGTCGCTACCTCTTCAGTCAGATGACACGATACTTGATGGCCAGGATTGGTCATTTGTAACCTTGGTTCCGCACTGGAACATGGTTTGAAGCACTCAGTACAACGAGCTTGAAAATTACACCCTTGCGGGATTTCTAATAAATTGACAGGATTTCCGGGAATACCATACAAGCGCTCTTTCGGACCATGAATCGTCGGGAAAGAGGCAATCAAGCCTTTCGTGTATGGGTGCTGCGGCTTACCAAACACTTCCTTCGCATCGCCCAACTCAATAAGGTTGCCAGCGTACATAACGCCGATTCGGTCAGCGATTTCACCCATCAAGCTCAAGTCATGGCTGATGAATAAAATTGAAAAGCCAAACTTGGTTTTCAAATCATACAGTTCATTTAGGATTTCTCGCTCAACCACCACATCCAGTGCCGTGGTGGGCTCATCCATAATAATCAGTTTCGGTTCTAGCGCTAACGCGATAGCGATAACCACACGTTGACGCATACCGCCACTGAGTTGATGTGGGAAGCTGTTCAGGCGATCGCCATGAATACCGACAATGTTCAATAACTCGATGGCACGCTCGTCTGCCTGCTTCTGCGATATTTTCTTATGAGCGATGATCACATCTGTTAGTTGCTCACCAATGGTGATCACTGGGTTTAATGAGTTCATGGCACTTTGAAACACCACCGATACATCATTCCAACGGAAATTACGTAGCTGCTTGTCGTTCATTTTCAGAACGTCTTCACCTTTGTATAAAATTTCCCCTTCAGAAATCAGTGCTGGCGCTTTATGCAAACGAGAGATAGCAAAAGCTAGGGTGCTTTTCCCACATCCAGATTCACCAGCAATGCCCAGTGTTTCGCCCGGAGCGATACTTAAACTCACGTTGTTTACTGCACGAGCCACACCATTTGGTGAAACGTAGTCGACACAGAGGTTATTAATTTCTAGTAAATTGCTCATCATAGACCTCGACGCTTATCAGCTTGTTTTTTAAGTTGGCGCCACAATTTCATGTGAGGGCCAGTACGCAGTTTCGGGTTACTTACTTGGTCGATAGACATGTTGATCAAAGCCAATGCACCACCGGTAATCGCCAACGCAATGGCAGGCACCATCATTTCCCACCATGCTCCGGTATAAAGTGCTGAAGAAGTTTGTGCCCAGTACAGCATAGAGCCCCAACTCACTTCAGTTGCATCGCCCAAACCGAGAATGCCGAGCCCTGCTTCTGCTCCCATCGCATATAACACTGCGCCCAGAAAACCACCAAATACGATAGAGACAAGGTTAGGCAGAATTTCAACTAAGATGATGCGCCATTTAGACTCTCCCATAACCTCAGCAGAAATAATGAACTCTTTGCTTCGAATCGCCATGGTCTGAGCACGTATTACCCTTGCCCCCCAAGGCCATGACGTGACCCCGAGTAAAATGGTAATCACTAATGATCCGACTTGGCCTAAAAATGCGGCGAGTACGATCAATAAGGGGAGCTGCGGAAAAACCAAAAATACGTTGGTTAAGAAGTTAAGACGTTCATCAATTTTTCCACCAAAATAACCTGAAGATACCCCTACAAGTACCGCTAGTGTCATTGCAATCGCACCCGCAAAGATGGCGACGCTGAGCGATTTTCTCGCTCCATGCAATACTTGGCTATAAACGTCGCGGCCACTGCGTGTCGTTCCCATAATGTGTTCGGCACTAGGAGCAACGTGCGGTCTTGCGACTCGTTTTTCTGGATTGTGAGTTGAAAGCACAGGGGCAAATAACGCCCCAGCCAATACAACCGTGAGTAAAAAGCCACCAATAATGGCTGGCGGGTTTCCATAGAAGAAAGCATACAATTTGCTAAAAAACGCCTTCACTTTCACCATGGGCTTTTGTTGTTCAATCACAAGTTCGGTATTCATTATCTTTTCCATGAGTCAGCCCTAATTTGAGATTCGAGGGTCTAACCATACGTACAGCAGGTCAGCAATGAAGTTCGCCGTAAGAACGGCAGTAACAAGAATAAGCAAGATGGCTTGGATAAGCGGATAATCACGAGCCACAATGCCTTTCAGCAGAATGTTGCCAAGCCCTTGGTAGTTAAACACCACCTCAGTCATGATTGAACCTGCGAACGAGAAACCAATCGCCATGGCAATCGCTGTCGCGACAGGAAGAATTGCATTTCGGCCTGCATATCGAGACATGACACGGTAATTGCTTAGTCCTTTCGCTTCAGCCATGGTGACGTAATCTTCACCCAATACATTGATCATGGCGTTACGCATATTGAACACCCAAGTAGAGATACCGACGAGCATCATCGAACCAACAGGAAGAATGGCGTGTTTTGCTACGCTAGAGATAAACTCCCAACTAAAAGCGGGTTCTAAAGATGGGTCATAAGTGTACGCCAAAGGCAGCAAATCAAGTTTCAAACCAAAGACGTAAAACAGCAGTAGCGCAGTAACGATGTAAGGGAAGTTACTCACAAAGGCCAAGATAGGCGGCACGACTTTACCAAACCAACCATCACGATTGTAAGAAGCGTAAGTACCGATACTGACCCCAATGATCAAAGCAACAATGAGTGAACCTAGCGCTAGAAACATAGTCCACGGTAGTGCCATTGCAATCACTTCAGAGACATCAATCGGGAACATCAGCACACTTGGGCCAAGCTCCAACGTAAACACACTTTTGATGTAAGTAAGGTATTGCTCAAAGACATTGCCATCAAGGAAACCGTACATTTCACGAACCGCATCCATTTGCGCGGGATCCATACGGCCTTGAGCTGCCGCAAATAAAGCATCTACAGGGTCACCCGGCATTAACCGCGGTAACATGAAATTGAAGGAGATTGCGATTAAAAACGCAGTAAAATAAAAGCCAAATCGGCGAAAAATAAACGACATAACAAATCCTTAGATACCGCAGTAAAACAGTGACAGCCTCACTGCGGCTCTTTTTAGTCAACTACTTAAGATGCACTTATTTAAGGTGCAAGTTGTTCAAAATGATGACGCGTTTGCCTCCGTCGTACCAAACTGGCTGAACGTATGGGTCTTTCTCACTCGGCCAACCAACAATTTTCTTATTGCTGTATTGGAACCACGTTGGGTTGGAGAACAATGGAATAAACGGCATGTTCTGAGCCGAAAACTCTTGCAGTTCATCTAGGATTTTTTGCTGAGTTTGCTTATCACCCGTCTTACCAAAGCTATCAATCAAATCGTCGATTGCTTCTGAGTGAACGCCGTGACCAGCATGCCAAGTTTTACCGATGCGAGACGTCGAGAAGTACTCTTGGTAAGCCAGAATTGGGTTTGTCGCTACCATCGACCAGTTGATCGACATGGTGTAATCACTCTTTTTCAAGTTACTATCGTATACAGCCCAGTCGACGGTTTTCACGTTTGCTTTGATGCCCACTTCTTCGAAGTATTCGGTCACCATTTGCACCACTTGAATCCAGTCTGTCCAGCCATTCACGACTTCGATATCAAATTCAACTGTTTTGCCATCTGCACCGTCACGGAAACCATCGCCATTACGGTCAACTAAGCCCGCTTCTTTTAGCATTGCTTTGGCTTTTTCTGGGTTGTACGTTGTGATGGATTTGTATTTATCACTGATATCTTGGTTGATAGACTGCTTATAAAGCTCACCGATACCGCCAGCGTTGAAGTTAGCCGTAGGGTAGCCATACGCCGCAACGTCTACGATCATATCGCGATCGAGTGCCATCGATAGCGCTTGACGCACTTTAAGATCATCAAACGGAGCGACTTTCGTATTCACATAAAGGTGGATAGCATCGTTGGCTGGATACCAAAAATGGTTGTTCTCTTTATCTGCGCCAACAAACGTACTTTCAACATCAGCGATGAAATTAGAACCCCAATCGATTTCACCTTTAATAAGTGCTGGCTGTATTTGAGAGTTGTCGTTGTACGAACGTAGATTGACACAATCAAGGTATGGACGATTTTCGATGTAGTAATGCGGGTTACGACACAGTTCCATTTGTTGTGGCTTTAAGTATTTGACCGTGGTCATTGGGCCGCTGCCCACTGGGTTAGGATTCGTAAAAGTAGTGAGGTTTTCTACTTTGTCCCATATGTGTTTTGGTACGATGTGGTAACGCTCTAGGTTCCAAACAAACGTCGAGTCCGCTTCGTTTAGTTCAAATACAACGGTACGTTCATCGGTTGCTTTGACTTCTGCTAGGTTTTTACCAGACCAAATGCCTTTCTGATCAAACGCTGGTGCGTCTTTAGTAAGAAGAAAGCTGTATACCACGTCGTCTGCGGTTAGTTTTGAGCCATCAGACCATTTAACACCATCGCGAAGTACTAATGTTATTGTTTTTAAATCATCTGAATATTGGTATGACTCAGCCAATCGAAAATCTGTCTCGCCGGTCATATTGTTAAATACAAGTAACGGCTCGAACATGATCCCATGCAATAAGTCTTTGGTTGTGTATGGGTTGTAGTTCTCAACAAAACCAGTATTGATAATTGGAACCGTTAGAGTGCCCCCTTGCTTGATCTCAGCAGCTTGGCTAGAAGCCGCTAACATCACACCCATTACCATCAAGCTTATTTTGCTCTTCTTTTGCATCATATTGTCCTTAATCAGCGATTGAAATAAGCGCTCTCTTCCGGCAGCAATTTTGGAAAGAAAGCGCTTTCTTTTTGAGATACTATGTAATGAAGTGCACGACGACAAGCGAGATTATTGAAAAGTAATACGATGATCACAAGTTACGCCAACCAGGCAGTAAACTCATAATAAAGCTTTATATATCAATTGATTAAATCGTAAAAATAGCACTCACACAAAATGAGTTATTATCGACTTATCAATAACTTAAGTTCACAGACACGATTACACAAAACATGACTCCTATCACAATGACCTGCGAATGGATAAAGTACTCAACCCTGCCTCTTATAGAACAAATTACGACATAACAATAACTTAACTCACATTAGTAACGTTCCTATTTTGCAAGCGCTTCTATTTATATCAATAATAAAACAACTAACAAACTTGCCACTAGTTCACCTATTAAACAATGATAAATATAGAAAAATAGAATCATAAAGCCTATTTAGATCACAATATAAAACACAAACCATAGAAAGCGCTTTCTCTAATAGTTACACCATGACATCCTAACTAAATTGATTCTTATCATAGGTAACATTGTGAACACACTGCATTTCTGGAATGGTAATAAATCCAAAGCACGTCAGGCCTACGAGTGGGATTTGACTCGCTCATTATTCAACATAAGCCGTCCTCTAATTAACAACACCACGGACTATCCATCCGCAGATGATGAGGGCAATATTTTTGCCACCAGTGTGGACCTGCTCGTTACGGTGGCTGGTAATCCAAAGTTTGCACAGCGGAATGTCATCAAATTAGAGCAACCTCTGGATCAAGGTTTGCTTGGTAAGCGATTATTACTAGTCTCCAAAGTGCGCTATTCAGAGATAAAGCCTTTATTCTCTACAAGCAAATTCACTCAGTTGAGATCTGGAGTGCCCGCAACATGGGCCGATGCAGAGCTATTTCGTCATAATGGTTGTGAAGTACTAGAGCAAGGGGACGTAGCAAACATGCTAGATAATTTATCCAAAGGGCACTGCGATTACATTTCTCTTGGGGCTAATGAAATAGAAGCCATACTTTCGCAGTTTTCCGAAGAATACCCTGATCTCATCATCGCCCCTGACATTATGCTGCAATATCCTATGCCATTGGTTTATTACGTTAACCCAACAAAACCAGAAATAGCAGAATTCCTTCAACAGCGCTGCACAGATAAACGGATCAGTCCCATTTTTGATGCTCACTATGGCGATTGCATTGAGCGATTGCAGCTAGATAAACGGGCAGTAATCCCGTTGATAAACCCATTTTTATAAACCGCACACGAGATCCACGTCTTCACTGTGGCCGCTCGTACTAATCCTTTAAAATACCACCAATAGATCTTAGCTTTCGGTAAAGTGTGTTACGACTAATACCCAGTATCCGTGATGTTTTACTGATGTTTTTCTTATTGGCCAAATAGGTTTGTAGGACGTTTTCTTCTACCGTGGTTTTTAAATTTACTTCCCCATCAGGCTCAGGATGAACGCCACCCTCTTCCAAGGCGTTGACAGATGATTGCGCAGATATGTCCGCAGCAAGATGAGCAGGAACGTAATCAAACATGAGTACTGGCTCATCCGAGGAAAGTAAACTCGCCACCTTTAGGAGGTTGTCGAGTTCACGGATATTTCCCGGCCAGGAGTACTGTTCCAGTTTTTCCATTAAGATTGGACATATGGTTTGTTGATGCTGTTGATGCTTAGCATGAATCGCTTCAATCAAGGCACGCTTGTCTTGTCTTTGCCTCAAACTTGGTAGCGTAAAAATCAATCCATTGAGGCGATAATAAAGGTCTTGCCTAAATACCCCTTGTTCAACCAGTTCGGATAAGTTTTTATGGGTCGCCGCAATGATTTGGCAGTCAACATGATAAGTCTGATTCGAGCCTACCGGCGCGACCACTTTATCTTGTAAAACATGTAATAAACGGCACTGAGCATCCAAAGGCATGTCCGCTATTTCATCTAAAAACAAAATTCCTTTGTCGGCTTGGCGGATTTTTCCTTGATAACCTTTTGCGTTCGCCCCAGTAAAAGCACCGGGAGCATAACCAAACAGCTCAGATTCAATCAGATCTTTTGGCAATGCACCGCAGTTAACGGCGACCAATGGCGCAACCTTTCGCTGGCTTTGCTTGTGCAACGCTTTAACAAACTCTCCTTTGCCAACCCCTGTTTCACCTAGGATCAACAAGCTAACACCTTTATCGATGACTCGGTTTGCCTGCTGCCAAGATTGCTCTATTTGGCTATCTCCAAAGTGCAGATCACAGCTGGTTTGTAGCACTCGCTTTTTCACCACTTTGGACACCCCAAGCGTCTTTTTTTCAAACACAAAATGTGTGTCTACACTGCGATGTTGGAATAATTCATCAATGGAATTCCCTAACACTGAAGCCTGCTCAAGCAACTGACACGCCACTCGATTTTGAGCCAATATCTGCCCAGACTCATCGGCAATCAATGTCCCTTGCCACCCACTGTTCAATAAGGATTTTTCGCAGGCGAGATCTACTCGGATCGAGCCATTAGGGATGTAATTGAGTAATTGATTTTCAATGAGCTGCACCATATTTTGAACCAATACTTGAACGGGCATTTCGTGCTCCAGCTGCTCACTGGTTACGTCCAGCACGCCGATCATCTGGCCCTGATGATCGAAAATCGGGCTCGCGGAGCAACTAATAAAACGGTGCTGATGAATAAAATGTTGCTCGCCTAAGATACTCACCGGGGTGGCTTCCACAATCGCTGTACCAATCGCGTTGGTTCCTTTTAGTTGTTCTAACCAACAAGAGCCAGAACTTAACGCAATAGCGGTCAACTTTTCACGAAAGGTTTCTTGCCCCCAACTAGCAAGGATAACTCCTTCAATGTCGGTCAAGATAAGTCGGCTGTCTGTTCTAGCAAACATCTGATTAAACAAAGGCACGGCTAAATGCTCAACCGCTTTGATTAAGTTAGTCGATTGATAACGCCTTTGTTTTAGCAATGATGAGGGAAGACGAACATCGTCAGGTAAACAGCGAGGCTTTAGCCCTGCTTCGCTGCTGCGATCCCAAGATGTCGCTAGCCAGTTGTTCGATTGTTCATTTCGTAATTGCATAACTGCTCCGTATTGTCACAGTTCAGGTGTGCCACTTCGGAACACTTGAACATAGATGAACAACAAGTACTGCTAGTCGCCATCGCTTCACGATAAAGTTTACCTTACTGCAATCATATATTTACATTTTATTAACATCAATATTTTCATCTTGGCCTGTGACTTGCGTTATTACCTATGTCTTTGGAACGAGACGCCCTATGCGTTTTAAACAAATTGATTAAACATATTCAAGAAAATCGCAATGAGAATCAGCGCTAAACCGCGAACCATTTGCGACTAAAAAATAACGATAAATTCTTCGATACCAATCAGATATCAAAGAAATTGAGATTCAATAAAGGAAGGAACTCTCCATGATCTATGCGCAACCAGGTAAAGACAACGCCGTCATTAATTTCAAATCCCACTACGATAACTACATTGGTGGTGAATGGGTAAAACCAAGTAATGGCGAGTACTTTAGTAACAGCTCTCCCGTTAACGGCGAAGCTTTTTGCCAAATTGCGCGCTCGACTGAAGCCGATATTGAACTCGCGTTAGACGCAGCGCACGCTGTTCGCGCCAGTTGGGCCGCAACCAGCGTGACTGAGCGCTCTAACATCTTGTTAAAAATTGCCGACCGTATTGAAGAAAACCTTGAAGAGCTTGCAGTAGCTGAAACGTGGGAAAACGGAAAACCCGTTCGTGAGACATTGGCCGCTGACTTACCGCTAGTGGTTGATCATTTTCGCTATTTTGCAGGCTGTATTCGCGCACAAGAGGGCAGCGCAGCAGAGCTTGACGTGAATACCGCGAGTTACCACTTTCCAGAACCTGTTGGTGTGGTAGGCCAAATTATTCCTTGGAACTTCCCAATGCTCATGGCCGCGTGGAAACTCGCCCCTGCACTGGCGGCTGGCTGTTGTGTTGTGCTTAAGCCAGCCGAGCAAACTCCGGTCTCGATTTTGGTTTTGATGGAAAAAATTGGTGACCTTATTCCTGCTGGCGTACTCAATGTTGTGAATGGTTTTGGTAGTGAAGCAGGACAAGCGTTAGCCACCAGCAATCGCATCGCAAAACTCGCGTTTACTGGTTCCACTGAAATTGGCCATCACATTTTAAAATGCGCCGCAGAGAGCTTAATTCCCTCGACTGTAGAACTCGGAGGCAAGTCGCCTAACATTTACTTCCCAGACGTGTTTGATCACGAAGATGAGTACCTAAGTAAATGTATTGAAGGCATGTTACTCGCGTTCTTTAACCAAGGAGAAGTCTGCACCTGTCCGTCTCGTGTTTTGGTTCATGAATCCATCTACGACAAGTTTATGGCTAAGGTTGTAGAGCGTGCGCAAACCATCAAGCAAGGCAATCCACTAGATACCGACACCCAAGTGGGCGCCCAAGCTTCGAAAGAGCAATTTGATAAGATCCTAAGCTACCTAGAGATTGGCCGCCAAGAAGGGGCAAAAGTGCTCACCGGTGGCGAAGTCGCACAACAGAGTGATGATTTAGGAGGAGGGTTCTACATTCAGCCAACCGTGCTTGAAGGCAATAATAAAATGCGTGTTTTCCAAGAAGAGATTTTTGGCCCTGTTATCGCTGTAACCACATTTAAAGATGAGGCTGAAGCTCTCGCCATTGCCAACGATACCGAATACGGATTAGGTGCAGGCGTATGGACCCGAGACGCCAACCTTGCCTACCGCATGGGCCGCAATATTGAAGCAGGCCGCATTTGGATTAACTGTTACCACGCCTACCCTGCCCATGCAGCATTTGGCGGTTACAAAAAATCAGGCATTGGCCGTGAGACCCACAAAATGATGCTAGATCATTATCAGAACACCAAAAACCTACTAATAAGCTACGACGTCAACCCGCTAGGCTTCTTCTAGTAAAGATAAGCTAGATAGGCAACGCAAATCAAAACAGGCACCCTAAATCGGTGCCTGTTTTTTTTAAAGAAGAAAACTTGAAATGGCAACGCTATGTTTCCAACGCCAGCGACATAATGGCTTCTTGAATCGATGGAAACTGTATTTTAGTAAGACACATCTCGGCTTTTGAAAATTCATGCTCTCGAATTAACGCTGTTACGGACTCCAAAGACAATTGAGTACTTTCCGGTTCGAACATGTAGCCATTATCTGCCGCTCTGATCACGTAACCCTGCCCATCACTATCAATTAAGCGATCTGATTGATCCCAAATTAGAGCATTCAGTTCATTGGTCAGCTCAAGTTCGGAGGCAAAATACAGTAGCTCAGAATCCCCCTCTAATTTGAAAATACATGGCCAAAGAATCATATTTCTACCTCGTAAACATAGTGCGCGCTTATAGTTGTGAGCAACTAAACCCATTTGGACTAAACAAAAGGTTAAATCGCGATAAGGCGAGAAAGGTTTCATAACTCAACAATGCCATACTCCCTCTAACCTTTAAAGTTAAATCAATAAGTTACTCTAAATTCCCCGTATATTAAACCGCCATAAAAGCCCAATAATGTGCATTGTCCTATTCTTGATCATGGCAATTTCTATCAGTCTGGTTAAGATGTTGCCTTTGCTGTTGGCTATTCAAGCAAACAATGGAATGGCCTTTGTTTAGAGAGTGATTAAATGTCGCAACACACCATCAAATTCATCGCCGCCGACATGGACGGCACGCTATTAGACGAGAATAGCCAACTCAATCCGGAATTCTTCCAAATTTATCCAAAGCTAAAACAACAAGGCATCGTCTTTGCTGCGGCATCCGGGCGCCAATATCATAGTTTACGTGAGACATTTTCTCCCCTCAAAGACGAGATGATGTTTATTGCGGAAAACGGCACCTTAGTCATGCATCAGGGCAAAGAATTATACAGTTGCGAACTTGAAAAGCGTGCGATTCACGAGATCATCGCTCAAGTTAGGCTGATAGACGGTGCCCACATTGTTTTATGCGGTAAACAATCCGCCTACATTGAGACTCAAGACGAACAGGCCCTTGCTGAAATCTCCAAATATTACCATCGTCGTGAATACGTCAAAGATCTTCTAAGTGTTGAAGATGATTTTATCAAGGTCGCTATTTGTCACTTTGATGGCTCTGCTGAAAAAGTACATCCCAGCATTAATGATAAGTTTGGTCATGTCCATCAAGTGGTGATCAGTGCCAAAATTTGGCTTGATGTAATGAACGCTCAAGCTTCAAAAGGCGCTGCTATTAAGCATTTGCAACAAACTATGGACTTCAGTTTTGAGCAAACCATGAGCTTTGGGGACTACTTTAACGATGTTGAAATGCTAAAAGCGAGTTATCACTCGTATGCAATGGAAAATGCCCATGAAGGCGTAAAGCAGCATGCACGCTTTAGTGCACCAAGTAACCGCGATGCTGGTGTATTTCAGGTGATTAAGACATTGATAAAGTAATCGGGACTCATTTCGTCCCTACCACACTAACACTCATTCCAATTAATACCACGTAAGGAATGTTGCGTTGCGTTAGCCGGCTGAGCAGGTTTTTAGATAGTAAAAAGCCTCTCATTAAGACTGATACTGGCGGGATTCTGTACCCCAGCTAACGAACGACAACCTATGGATCCACCTAGCATTGAAAAAATGGACACAAACGGTGATGGCGAATTGCAGAAAGACGAATTAAGGGGCCCATTAGTTGACGATTTCGATACGCTAGATCTGGATGAAAGTGGTGGCTTGTCTTCTGATGAAGTCCCTGAACCACCAGCAAAACGTAAGCGAACACGATCCCCCCTGCACCGAGTAAACGTCGTTCTACCTTGTCCTATAGCGGCAGGTAGCGGGGTGGACTGACTCCCGTTGCTGCCTCTAAGGCTGCGTTAAGTCCTTAATTTTACCGCCGTTCCAAAAGCCATGATTTCAGATGAACCATCCGTTATTGCACTGGTAGAAAATCGGATACCTACTATCGCGTCAGCTCCCAAATCTGTCGCTTCGGATACAAGCCGTTGAATAGCGGTATCCCTCGCCTCTCCAAGCATTTCCGTATAACCTTTTAACTCGCCACCTACGATACTTTTCAAACCAGCCATAATGTCTCGACCAACATGCTTTGATTGAACTACATTTCCGGTTACCACACCCAGAATGGCTTCAATTTCACGATTAGGAATATTTTCTGTAGTAGTAAAAATCATCTTTTTTCCTTTTGAGTATTACATCATGACACCTACGAGGTATTGGTCTCCAATATCGTAGGAGGGTTTAACGACAGAGCCATAATTTTCCAAAATTACGAAGCAACAAACCGCCAGCTTTAACATCTCTATAATGCCGTTTTTACCATTTCAATCCAAACCATACAATAAGCATGATCCGATTCTTGATGACACATAGCCGATTTTAACAAGCGTACTTTTTATCCACTAAATTGCTAATTCGCCATTGACAAAAGACCACCGGTCTCTTAAATTAGAAATAAGAGACCACTGGACACTTATAATAATGAACTGGCAAAGAGCAAGAACCGACGAAACCAAACACCAAAGACGAGAAGCCATCACGCAGGCTGCTTTCACGCTTTTTAAACAAAACGGCTATGACGGCGTCAGCTTTAATAATATTGCTGCGGAAGCAGGGTTCACGAAATCAAATATGTACCGTTATTTCAGCTCGAAAGACGAAATATTCTTATCCATATTCGCAGAGCTTTTTAATGATTGGTTTACAGACTGTATGACAAGTTTAAAAACATTAACGACCAATGCAGAACCAGAAACTTTCGCATCTCATTGGGTTAATACTCTGGTTGCACATCCAAGGTTTTTAGATCTAACCCCCTTGATGTTCACCTCACTTGAAAAAAACAGCGCCTATGATCAACTGCTTGAATTTAAGCGATTATCCATCGCTTTGCTTTTCCAACTGGCCGAAGAGATCACTAGAATCTACCCAAAAATAGCGGGAGAAAAGGCGTTTAAATTCTTAACTCTGAGTTATGCAGACACCGCAAACTCTTGGGCAGCAGGCTCCCACAATGAAGCACTTTTAAAAATTTATCAGCTTGAAGAATTTCAAGCCCTCAGACCGGACTTTAAGCGAGATCTTACAAGCTCGATTGAGGTCATTATCAAAGGCTTAACCGCCGACTAACACCGCATCACTCATAAAAAAGGAATATCAACATGGCACATTACACGGAAAAAACCATCACAGTTAACTTACCCGCCGACAAAATTTGGCAGGTGCTCGACGATTTCAGCAGCTTAGAGCGTTTCGCCGCAACCATTCAATCTTCTCCTATCATTGGCGACATTACATCAGGGCTCGGAACCAAGCGAAAGTGCACCTTTCATGATGGAACTAGCCTCGTTGAAGAAATCATCGAATACCGACAAAACGAAAAGATCGCACTGCGACTTTCAGATTACACGCTACCACTAAAAAGCATGCAAGCTGAAATCAAAGTGACAGCCATCAATGACAAGCAAAGTGAATTATTCATGAGCACGGAATTTGAAGTAAAAGCTGGACCGTTAGGGTGGTTATTGGGGCAATTTTTGATGCGACCAATGATGAAGAGTGTGTTTAAAAATCAACTCGCAGGCTTGGCTTACCACTGCGCTACGGGTAGACAAATTGATAAAAAAATGCCAGCTAAAGAAGAGCTTACTGATTGGGTTATCGGTTAAGTCTTTGACCTGTAGAAATGCCAGTAGAATCTGGCATGCCTATTTTTCCCGAGACAAACCACAGAAAAATGGATCGATAAAATAAGCCGATAGCATGCAAAACAACGTATCCATTCCTACCAAATTTAATCGCATGATGATGCCAAAAATAGTGGTTGCTTCATCCGTTACAATCCATTAGTGTAAAAATTCATCACCAAAAAGAGTCACCTATGAACGTTCAATCTCTACAACTCTGGCTACTCCTCCTTATGCCCATCAGTCGGTAGAGTGACTCCTACCCGGCTGTGAGTGAACAGCCGGACTTCGTTTATCTCACAGCCTTGAACTCAGTAAACTAAATACCATTCAAGGAAGTAATAAATGAACGACACAACGGCAACCTCACAAGAATCATCCGATTATCGAACAGGGATCATCTACGCCTTGATCGGCACTCTGCTGTTTTCCATCAAACCGGTACTGGTCAAGCTTGCCTATGCCGCAGGTGGTGACGCTACAACGATAATGAGTCTTCGAGCCGCGTCGTCCCTCCCCCTCTATATCGCAATTTTGCTTTGGCTGTGTAAAGACATAGGCCACCGCAACAAGCTGCAACAATACGGTTGGCAAGCTGCACTTGTTGGTATTTTAGGCTACTACTTTGCCTCATTACTCGATATTTTGGCGCTCGAACACATCTCAGCACAACTAGAGCGACTGTTGATCTTCTTGTTTCCTTCTTTCGTGGTATTCATTAGTTGGATAGTCATGAAAGAAACACCACGGAAAGGAACGTTCGCGTCTATTGCGCTTGGTTATGCTGGCGTTGCCATGATTGTGTTACATGATTTCAGCTCATTTGGTTATCAGGTGTGGCTAGGGAGCATTATGGCAATTGGCTCTGCATTGGTGTTTGCCGTTTACCTGGTGCTGAGCAAGAAAGTCATTGGCAAGATGGGGGCGCAACTGTTTACCAGTGTTGGGATGGGCAGTGCCGGTATTGTGATCATGGCTCAATACCAAATTCAAGGCGTGCAATTTACCGACATGTCTACTGAGTTAATTTGGATGGGCATCGCAATCGGCCTGTTCTGTACGGTATTGCCTTCCTACTTTGTCGCCGCAGCGATGGCACGTTTGACGCCATCAGTGTTAAGCCTAACGAGCAACATAGGGCCTGCGGTTACCGCCTTATTTGCCATTACCCTGCTGGGTGAAGCTTTCACCATTTGGCATGGGATCGGCATGGCTCTGGTGGTGTATTCAGTGGTGAACATCAATAAAAAGGCCTAAAACAACAAAACCCACCAGCGTCGGTGGGTTTTGTGTCTTTTCTTTTCGTCTACATTTTACTGCTGGTTCTTAGTACTTAACCTGATAGTTCAACGTATAGGTTCGGCCACGACCTTTATAATCGTATGCTGCCGCGTCATAGTGAGCAGCGTAAACGATTTGCGCACGCTGACCCCAAATGGTGGTGTAATCTTGATTAAACAAGTTTTGAATACCGAAACCTAAACTGCCCACTGGTAATTGGTAGCTTCCGACCAAGTCGAAAACCGTATAGCCGTCCAATTTTTTCTTCGCGGCATCTTCATAACTGAACATCGTCTGGCTTTGTAACTTGACGGCAAGATCTGAATCAGACCAACCAGCCCACGCACTCGCTTTTGACGTACTCGCTTTGCCTGCTGTGAAATCTTCCCAGCCGTTATCTCCCTTTACTTCAGAAATAACGTAATGACCCGATGCCCCCACTTGAATGTTATTGTTCACCCAATAAGAAGCCATAGCTTCTACGCCGTAAACGCGTTTCTTATCATCTAGCTCTTTAATAAGTAAGGTGTTTTTATCGTATTTCACAGACTTATCAGATTGAGAGTAATAAGCCGCAGACTGCACACTTAAATCTCCAGTATCGATGCGGTAACCCAGCTCTAGACTGTTAGTTTTTATACCCGACATCTTCGAGTCTTTTACGTTGATGCTATCATTGAGTTTCCAGTGATCACCAACGAGTGTGTAGTTCCCTTGGCCATAGTATTTGGCCGGATCCGCAAGATCAAAACCTTGGGAGAAATTAGCCCACACTTGTGAATCGCTATTCAAATGGTAGATCGTACCTAAGTTAAACAACCCAACGCTATAGCTGGTTTCTCCACCAGGAACGGCGTCTGCGGTTTTTCCACTTCCCTTTGCGATGTTCTTCTGCTGCTTATAGCCAACAAAGTCATCGATCTTATTCGTCATGTATTGGTAGCGAACCCCACCTTCAACAGACCAATCATCTGTGAGCGCGTAATCAGCTTGAATAAAGCTAGCAACGGAACTCACGCTAATACCTGGATAGCGCCCGGTTTTCGCATAGATCCTGTTGGTTAAATTACCGGAGTTATTGGCAATTGTTGGATCATAAAGCGCTTGATTGCTATCAAGGTTGTCTTGATACGCATCCACACCGTAAACGATGCTTAACTTATCAAAGTTTTTAGCAAGCGCTGCTTTTAACGAAATGACATCGGTAATTTGCTGACCAGAAGATTGGAAATAAGGTGTGTAAGTTTGGTCTTCTTTACGATAAGACGCTTCGGCAATCAGTTGGTGTCCAAGGAACTCTTCATCCACGTAAGATGCACTCAGCATGATTCGCTCTGTTCCGTGTTCACGATCGGAATCAAACCCTTTACGGACATCCACAAAGTTACGACCCACAATATAAAGCCCATATGGGGAATCTTGTTGGCTGTCGTAGTATTGTGCCAAAAAGTTCAGCTTTTTCGTATCCGAAACATTAACGCCAACCGTCGTCAGGAAATCAACGGTTTTGTTAAATTGCAGCGAACCTTGCGAAATATCAGGGGTAACAATGGTGCCATTGGCATCAAAGAAACCTTGGTTTTCGGTATACACAATCGATGTACGCGCTTGAACACGCTCGTTTCCACCCGCAATCGACTGACCGATTTTATAGTCCAGATCTTCGCTGGAGTTAAACCCAGACGTACCACCAACAAATGACTCAAACTCTAAATCATCGCTTTGTGCTTTTTTGGTAATGATATTAATCACACCACCAGACGCACCTGCGCCGTAAATAGAGGTCGCGCCGGACAAGACTTCAACACGCTCAATGTTAAATGGGTCAATTGAATCTAAATGACGGCTAATTTGGCGAGATGATTGCAGTGACACGCCATCAATCATAACCAACATTTTTCGACCACGTAAGTTCTGGCCGTAGTTGGTGCGTCCACCGCTGCTAATGTCCAAAGACGGGATCGTTGCAGCAAGAATTTCTCCCAATGATTTGCCACCACGGTATTCTTGTTCGATTTTTTCAGAGTCGATGTACCAGACTGTGCCAGGTATATCACTGATGGCTTTAGGAGTTCGGCTAGAGACGACCACCATTTTGTCTTCAGATACCGACTCTTGCGCTTGAGCTGTGAATACAGTGCTTACTGCGGCAACGGCGAGGGCAACAGTGGATAGCTTGAAACGTCCTTTTTCGGTTTTCATTTTATTCTCTATATTGATCAATGAAAGGCGGCACAACACCATTTGATTGTGCTCTAACTTTAAATACCTACCCCATTAGCGTGCGAGGCACCTCGTCAATGGTTTGGATATCGCTCTGAGAGACTTTGCTTTAATCTTATTCTAAATAAGAATCATTATTATTGCTTTTTCGTATCGAAAAAACAATATGAAAATACAGTTTTATTTTATAAAGCCAGAGTTATAGATTTGGGAGCGGTATTCGAAGAGGGCTATATGATAATAAACAATTGTTTATAAAGAATTAATTTAAAAGTACGTGATGTTCTTTAAAAGAAAGTAAATCAACGAATGATCTTGGAGAGAAAAAAAGCAGCCTAATTTCGGCTGCTTCTAGCGCTTGACTGACTAAGACTAGTTTAACTTTTCAGCAATACTATTAATGAGGCTCTCACGTTGTTGCTGTGAAATATTCATCACATCCTTATAGGTGCGTTTCATCACTCGGATGTCATTTTCGAGCAACTCTGCCAATTTGGTTGCTGCGGCTTGATTATCGCCATCAAACACCAATTCCATGATGTCTAACCGACGTTGGCAAGAACGACTCACCGACGACTGAATGTGCATTGATACTAAGTCCGTCGCTTTTCTAAGGCGATTTTGCTGCTGCATCACACCCAATAGGAATCGGTTTCCCGAACAGCTTGCCAGAAGTTCATGGAAATCGGCGCTCAGGCTAAACAGCTGACTTGCAGTAACGGACTCTGGCTCGGCGATTGCCTTTGTGTGCCTATCTCGACAATGTTCAAGTTTGACGAGATCTAGCTTCCAAGTGGGCTCGAGTAAGCCTGCCGGCTCAAAGATTAACCGACATCGGTAACTCTCTGCGTGCCTTTCCTGTGTATTCAACACACCGTCGAGTTGCCACTTGTAGCCCGGACTGCGGCGAAAGATGGCATCGCTTTCTAACAGACGCAATACACTCTGTATTTCCCCTCGATTAGCTTGATAACGTTGTTGTAGGTCTTTTTCAGAAAATGACGCACCAAGTTCTCCAAAAAACAGATCCATCAGCACGCGCAGATACAACTGCTCTTGCCGAGCTTGCTCATTACTGCCGCCACTTTCAATGTTGATGTCGGCAGCATTAACCTGCAAAACAAAGCCTTTATACGGAACGGCCTTACAAATACCCTGTGCAGATAAGTGAGTTAACATCGCTCGTAGCGGTGTTCTAGACACTTCAAATTCTTGCGCTAATGAGGACTCGTTCAAGCTGCTTCCGGCGCTGGCATTTTCTGCTTTCAGCCTGGCAACAACCTTGAATAACAGATCTTGTTGAAGTTGGGTAATTGCGGTCATGTCCATGAAATTCTTAAATATAGTTATTGCTCTTAACCCCATGGTAAACACAAACGCTGTGCATTGCTATACATTGTGTTTTTGCCATGAAAACACAATAAACGCAGGCATCAATACAACGACCGCCAAGGCTTAACGCCTCATGAGGTATAAGAAGTAACTGCCACCGATCAACGATGCCAATAACCCTGCTGGGAATTGCCATGGAAACCACAGGGTTCGACCAATCCAGTCTGCCGTGACCATGATGATGGCTCCTAACAAGGCGGCGGTGAGCATTTGCGGAATGGCTCGATATTGATGAAGTGAGCGGGCTATATGAGGAGCTAACAAGCCAATAAAACTCAGAGGGCCGATAACAATAGTACACAATGTGGTGAGCGCTGCGACTAACAAAAGCAACACTAAACGTACCGCGGTGGTGTTCATGCCAATACTGGTTGTTGCAACGTCACCTAAGCCAATAAGCTCAATCCAGCGATGTAAAGACAGGGCGAGCGCCCCCACAATAGTAACGCCTATCGCCAACAAGACCACATCTTGGTTAGCCACTAAGTAGGTTGAACCAGAGAGCCAAGTCAACAACGCGGTCGCATTGTCATTTCCCGAACTCATTACAATTCGAAGCACAGCGTCTAAGCCTGCGCTCAATGCGATACCGGTTAGCAAGGTTTGTGTAGGGGCGAAATTGTGTTTTCGGCCCATTAACCACACCAATACGGTGACCACCACCGCGCCAAACGTGCCGAGCAACATTTGCTGCTCTCGGCCAACAGCAGTACCAAACATGGTACCCAAAACTAATGCTAATGCCGCGCCAGAGCTAATCCCCAAGATTTCTGGGCTTGCCATGGGGTTATTGGAAATCCGTTGAATGATTGTTCCCGCAAACGCAAGCCCCACACCAGCAAGCAAAGCAACCAAGACTCGCGGTACACGCAGATCAAATAGGTCTTGGTTTAGCTCCAGACTCCATCCGTATTGATTCTTGCCCAACGTTACGGCTAGGACAGACACAAGCCCAAGCAGCGCTGACATAGCAATAAGTATTTTGGGTGTATCAACAAGTTTGTATTGCTCTGTGTGCTCCGTGCGGCTTTTTAAATCTGAATGCAGCTTTGTTCTTTGGAGCAACCACAAGAGGAATGGCGCCCCTAACAGTGCGGTCATTGCTCCGGTCGGTAGCAGCTCCCCTCCAACTCCTGAGAAAGGCTGAATCACCAAATCGACCAGCAATAGCATTAGGCTTCCGACACAACCACTGATCATGATTTGTTTCGCCAACGTTCTCGCGCCCAACATCCTAGCAATGGCAGGCGCAACAATACCAACAAAGCCAATCAAACCCACTTCACTGACCACGGCGGCGGTAATAAAAATAGCCAGTGATAAACACAACAGTTTCACTTGTTTAATATTGACGCCAAGTGACGTGGCGACGTTATCACCAAACTGTAACGCCGCTAACGGACGCTGCAGCACCAGCAGTAAAGCTGTAGGAACAAAAACCAACGGCAGTAAAACCTGAGTACTCGACCAGTCATTCTGGTTCAGAGCCCCCGCCCCCCAAACAAACAGGCTAGTTAAGCGTTGTTCATGCAGCATAAGCAACATGGTATTTAACGACCCCAAAAATAAGCTAACCACCATGCCCGCAAGCACCATATGTAAAGGAGAAAAACCTCTTGCCGAACTCAAGACAAAGACCAACCCGGTAGCAAGACAACCTCCGATAAATGCAGGAACAAACCCAGGAATAATCACGTTGGCAGGCAACAATAGAATGCCCAATACCATGCCAAGTTCGGCCCCGGCAGAAACGCCCAAGGTAGTCGGTGATGCAATAGGGTTACGCAGTACGAACTGCATCACACACCCGGCTACCGCCAATGCGAAGCCACAAATTAAGGCCACGGTCAGCCTAGGTAAATAGGTTAACTGAGTAATGAGATGTTGATAATTTGACCCGTCGAAATGAAAAAGGGTATCCCAAATGAGCCCAATTCCTTGAGAGTAAGGTGCCGTAATATGAAGTAATGAGCCGATGACCAAAACAGCAGCGCATAATAGCGCTGCTGTTTTTAAATTGACCCGCCCAGATGATGGGATTGAGAGCGATGAGGTTGTCATTATTATTTTGTGATTTGTCCGGTAAGCTGTTGTGCTATGTGATCACTGAATCTTTGCGCAGCGATAAGTCCACCAAAAGTCCAAATAGCAGGAAGCTCATAGACCGAGTCCGTACGTGTAAACTCCATAAGTTGCCATAACGGTGACTGAGTCAACTGCTCACGCTGCTCATCTTTAAGGGGGCCAAAAATCATCACGTTTGTCTGTTGGTGCTCAGCCAACTTCTCGGTTCCAGCGGTGCTAAAGCCCCATAAATTTGTTGGTTCTTGCCAGTCATTTTTAAGCCCCATAATATCAACAGAGGCTTGAGCTAATGAGCCTTGGCTGTGAATACGCAGAGTTTTGTCATTGATAAAGCGGGCAAACAACAGTGGTTTATTAGACGTTTCTGACGCTCGTACTTTCACGCCATTATCTTTCAGCAGCTGATCTGTTTGTGCAATCACTTGTTCAGCTTGCTTCTCTTTGTTGAACAGTTTACCTAACGATAAAGTGACTGATTTGGCTGATTCTAACGGCTGTTTCTTTTCACTGTAGATACTAAACACCAGAACAGGAGCAATGCTGTTTAGTTGATTGTATGCCGCCGCCATATGGGCGCTAATTAAGATAACGTCTGGCTTAAGCTCTGTCAGCAATTCAAGGTTTGGCTCACGTCGCGAGCCCACATCGATGACTTCTGCATTCAGCGCAGGTTCAACAACCCATTGTTGATAACCTTTTGCGTCTGCAACACCTTCAAGCTCAACCCCAAGGCTCAATACTGTTTCTGTAAGAGCCCAGTCTAACGCCACCACTTTTTGTGGCGTCGTATTGAAAGAAGCGGTGCCCATTTCATGTGTTACATCAAGCGCATAAACGTTGAAAGTGAAGGCGGCACACAGCGCCGTAATAAGCTTTTTCACAACAAATTCCTTTTGATTAAAGATTGTGGATTTATGAGATGTAGCTAATCGGTTGCCCGGTTTCGGGGTGCTCAAATAGAGCGAGTTCCATGCCGTAGATTTGCATCAGTGTGTCAGGGGTCATCATTTTTTTTGGGGTGCCAGAGGCAATCACATTTCCGGAATGAAGCGCAACCAACTGATCGCTGAATTTGGCTGCCATGTTGACATCGTGAAGCACCATGATGACCGTTAAGCCTAGTGACTGATTGAGATCTCGGATTAATGCTAACAATTCGTGTTGGTGAGCCACATCCAATGCGGAAGTCGGCTCATCAAGCAAAATGCATTGGCTTTGTTGAGCCAGCAACATCGCAACCCAAGCTCTTTGTCTTTCACCGCCCGACAAAGTTGCGACAAATCGATTCGCGAACGCGCTTAGGCCTACTTTTTCAATGGCGTCATCGACAATGGCGTAATCATTTTTACTGTAACGCCCAAAAGCCCCTTTCCAAGGATACCGACCAAAGCACGCCAACTCTCTAACCGTCACACCATCAGTGATTGGTGGGTGTTGTGGCAAGTAAGCAACACGATGCGCAAATTCAAGATGACTGTACGAAGAAACTAACTGATTATCGAAGAGTACTTGGCCTTGAGTCGGCGTATTTTGTCGACTTAACAGCTTAACCAATGTGGATTTCCCACAGCCATTATGACCCAGTAAGGTCGTTATCTGGTTTGGTTCAAACGTCAGGTTCGTCGGAGCAAGAATCGTCTTGCCGTCGATATCGAAAGATGTATTGGTAAGCTGGTACATATCAAATACGAAGTTGAGTTATCGGCTAATAGACGTTAATGTTATCACATTAAAATTATAATGATAATAATTCACATAATCAATAAGCTTATCATTACCCTAAAATAATCATAAATGAGCTTTCTTACACTTTGTAGTACCCACAACCTATGTCAGTTATAAAAAATAAACGGTTTCACTTAATCGCCATCAGCCTGGTTTCCGCATTGATGGGAATCGGCCAAAACGGCCTACTGATTTCTTTGCCTTTTCTTATTGAACATTCGGCATTCAGTTTGCCCACTTGGTCAGTTTTCATCGCAATAGGCAGCGTGCTGTTTTTGCCATCAGCCCCCCTATGGGGACGCTATAGTGACAAGCATGGCCCCAAAAAGGTGATCATTCAGGCTCTTATTGGCATGGCGGTCAGCTTTTCATTGCTGTGCTGGTTTGCGATTGCCAGTAAAAATAGCGAAGCTTCTTATCTTCTATGCTTCATAGGGCTAATCGTTGCTCGAATTATCTATGGCTGCACGGTTTCGGGGATGGTTCCTGCAAGCCAGCATTGGGCGATTCTTCTTTGTGGTGATAAAGCCCGTATTCAAGCAATTACGTCAATCAGTATCGGCTTAAGTGCTGGTCGCTTAGTTGGGCCAATCATTTCCCTCTTGGCACTCAAGATCTCGCCGTTCGCACCTTTGATCATTATGATCTTGCTGCCCTGTATTGCGTTAGCCACCACACTATTATTGCCCGCGCCTAACAAGAACGCTGAACCTCAAGATCAAACGTTGCCAACACCTTGGCTTCCCCAAAGAACGCTAGCGCCTTTCTTAATGAGTGGTCTATTGCTGTGCGCCGCAATCGCCTTACTTCAGTACAGTTTTTCTCCACTGATTTTAGCGGTAACGAGCTGGTCTACGGCACAATTAAGCAACGGCATTGGCCTATTGCTGACGATAAGTGCAGCGTGTACGTTCATCACTCAGGCTTTGGTGATAAAAAAGAAGAAGTTAACGCCGTTTGTTATGTACCGCTTTGGTGGGATATTTTTAGTCGTAGGATTTGCGCTTTTCTTGTTACCTAGCATCTGGGGGTTTGGAATTGCGATGGCTGTGACCTCTGTTGGCGCAGCGCTGCTTGTTCCCGCCTACACATCATCGGCAACGGAAAAACATAACGACGCTCCCGCTACCGTCGCCGGTTACATTTCTATGTCTCATACCATAGGGTATGGCTTAGCATCACTGCTGGCATTTACGTCAACGCTTAGCCCACTTTACCCTATCTACCTTTGCATCGCGTTTTCTGTTCTCATTCTTGCCACTGGCTACTTATCAGAAAATACCGAAACAGCCAAAACAGGCGGGCTGCCTTAACGTTTATTGTCTCGGTGCCGTGGGCAGTCTAAGCACAACTTCCTGCCGTCACATTTAATCACCAAACAGCAACTCGTTCGCACTAGGCTGAGCTGCTTTGATTCTTCGTTGTAAGTCAAAGAAGCCATCAGCTTTTCTGGTAAGTTGCAGGCAATCAACCATTGTTTAGCTTGTTCAAACAGATAGTCTTTGGTTAAGTTAGAAGAAAATTGGCTCAATTTAACCAGACAGCCGAGTATGCCGTCTGCGATAAGATGACGAGTAAAGCCCGGCCGAATCCGAACCCATTCACTCATCTCTTGTTGATAATATTTGAACAGAATACTGAGTTCCCGACCAGCTTGTAATATCAGTTCTTGTTCACTACCTTGCGTGTAGTGATCAGAGTCAAACTGATATCCGGCTACAAAGTTAGGATGAACCTGCTGACCCATTGTAGAAAGTGGTGGTAGGCCCCGACACGCATAGATCGCAATGAATGCTACATAGACGGGTTGCCAGCAAAGCAAAGTCCATGTCCGAGTGAGCCAGTATGGCGCCCCTGCTTCCGGGTGAGAACGCTTCAAACTTTCATAAAGCTCACGAATGCATTCGGAACTAGGAAGATCAACGTGAATAGTGGATCCGGCTAAAGTCTCATTAGGTGAGAAATTAATGGCCCCTTTCAAGTACGGAGTCACTTGTACTGAGTGCTCAAAAAGGTGCTCATAAAACGGTTGCCCACTCATTGTATTCATTCTTATTCTGATCAATTCGTGGTGAGAGCATAAATAAACCCACCCCCACTTACAAATGATTCTCATTTTTCTTGTTTTTAATTACTGTTGAAATGTTAGTATTATTTTGGACACTAATTAGCCTATTTGGATCTTCACTGATCTGATAGTAAGCATCCATTTTTGTATAGGTACCAATAACAAGGACGTATTATGACAATCCCGGAAGGCACTTTGATCAGCAGTATGCTTGATAACGCCTACTTCTCTGATACTCACAACGTCAACATTCGTTATGAAGATCAGTCCGCTCTTGAAATCTACATGTTGATGGCCCAAGACACACCGCGCTGGGTCAATAGCCTGATGATGCTGCGTAATCAAATTGTTTCTAAGATGGGGTTAAAACACTTGGGAAAAATGACCGACTTTAGCTCCGACAAGCCAAGTAATGAGTATCAAATCGGTGATCAGCTCGGGATCTTCTCCATATACTCATTAAGCCATGAAGAAGTAATTTTGGAAGACAGAGACAAACATTTGGATGTACGGCTTTCATTTTTCATTGAGCCGAATGGAGGCACCGCCACCTTACACGCCAGCAGTGTTGTTCACGTCAAGAACACATTCGGCAAAGTGTATATGTTCTTTGTGGCTCCTGTTCATAAGCTCATTGTGCCTGCTACGTTAAAAAGACTACCGTTGCGGTAGTCTCTTGTTATTCAGGCTCTAACGGGCTTGTCTAATGACTTTATCTAACGTTTTTACCTAACGGCTTATGCCGTTTTTGCAGCATCTGTTATGAAAGAGTCGGTCAGACTTTGCTGATGTTGAGCCATGGCCTCAAGTTGTTCTCCATGGCTTGCCAGAGCATTCGCTAAGTTTGCGTTGGCATCTGCTAGCTCATGGATTCGGCTGATGTTCTTCGTCACTTCCGTTGCTGCAAGCTGATGCTGTCCCGTTGATGAAGCAATAAGATGGCTTTGCTGTTCAATTTCATTAAGTAATTGATGAACTTCGACCAACTCCATATGAACACCGTCCGACTGCTTCACGTATTTCGTCATATACCCAACACATTCTCCAACCTTTGCAACAGCGTCTCCTGAGCGCCCTTGAAGCTGTTCAATTTTCAATTGAATTTCTCGAGTTGATTGCGTCGTTTTGGCCGCCAGAACCCGAACTTCATCAGCTACAACCGAGAAACCTCGCCCGTGTTCACCGGCTCGCGCAGCTTCAATGGCGGCGTTAAGGGCCAGCAAATTGGTCTGCTCTGAAATACTAGAAATAACATCCAAGATCGATTCAATACTGCGACTTTCGTGATCCACTTGTTCAATAAGCCCTGTTGCGCCACTTAAGTGTTCTGATAGCTCTTGCATCAACTCGATGCTTTGCTTCATCTGTGATTGCCCACTGGTCGACTTTGCCACCGCATCATTCACTAAACTCAGCGACGAACTTGAAGAGTTAGCGATTTCCGTTACCGAGCATTCTATCTGCTCCATTGCGGTGGCGACTTGAATGGTTTCATTGGCTTGTTGCTGAATAGCGGCTTTCAGTTCCTCACTGGTGTGCTGATTTTCCAACGAAGCATGATTCAGCTCAGAAGAAGATCGGTTGATCTGATTGATCATCTCCGCAAGGTGCTCAATCACCAAGTTAACTTTCGACGATAGCAAACCAAATTCATTGCGTTTGCTGTATATCACTTTGCTAGACAAATCTTTGTTGGACACTTTATCTAATGTGTTATTAACCAACTTACTCGGCTTTCTGATCGACTGCGCTATCATCAAACCAATCAAAATGGCCAATACGGTTGAGGCTACAACGATCGTGACTAACATGACTTTCGCTTGCTCTGCCTGAGCATAGGAGTCTTGATAAAGAGTTTGGGCCATCGCTTGAGCATAATCAGACAAGGCCCTAATCGCCACTAGCTGTACATCAATCACGGCTTCCAACTCTAGATTGAGTTCAGACATCGATTCTGCACTCTCAATTTGTTGACGAGAAATAGCCAATACACTGTCTTTCGAAAAAACCAGCTGACTAAAGATATAAACCGTGGTTTCGATGTTAGAGTATAGATCTGGGGCTAGATTATCTAATGCTTGACCTGCATCTTCAAAACGCTCTTTACGTTGTTTCATTTGTCTTTCGACCGCTTTAACTTCAAAAGAGTCGGCCATCATAAACGCTTTATTTAACTGACTTTCAATTAAGCTCACTTGAGACGCAAACTGCTCAATAGCCTGCTTCACCTGCGTACTGCCCGCTTGGTTTACTCGTTGATTCAACTGACTGGCCAATTGAGAGGCGGTCATCGAAAACTGCGACTGCTTATCTTGCACCTCATCTTTACCGTCTAAATAGTGCTCATATTGCGTCATAACCTGCTGTAAGTGTCCGAACGCCCGTTGATTATTAGCAACAATATCATTCACGAAGACGGCAAGTTCTGAGTCTTTTTCCGCTCGTCTTTCAAACCACGCCAATGTTTCAAAATACTGGGAAAGAGCATTGTCTATTTCTGTCTTGTACGGGGGTAATTCATCAATGTAATCAACATTCAAGTAAGGCGTTAAACGCCGATTGATGTTCAGAAAATTGATAGTCAGTTCCGATGAATATTGTAATACCGGCGCAGAATCACGCTCAATCATCACTAACTTATTGCTGACGTTATTGTTACTGGTAATGCTCAACCACGCCGAGATAAGCATAACCGCAATCAAAATGGCAAAGCCAAGGTACACCTTTCCTACAATGGAATGACGCCAATGATAGGTAAGGGCAAATTTGGATGAATTCATAACTATTCCATTCTCTGTACTGCTGTTTTAATGACAATAACAACGCCTATGTTTCAACGTCACAAAGCGCTCATATTCCCGACTCAATTATTCGCGATTCAGTGATTCAATTTCCCTTCATCAAGTGCTGCACTTACCCAAACTAATGGGGCATTCCAGTTGATGGTAATTTCATTGAGAGACCAAGCATTGATGTTGTCTCGATAGCAGGTTTGCCCGACACAATTCCCTTTCATCTTCGCTGCAATTGGGTCACTAAAACTCACGGAGTTCGGGCCACCGATAAGCGCACCAGGAGCAGGAGACGGAGAGTTCTCGTCCGCGGCTTTAGCCCAAAAACGATGATGAGGGTTCTTAGCAAAGTTGCTTCCGTAACCGGTAACGTACGAGATGTTGATTGGATTCGCGCCTAAGATGTAATCCATCGCACTTGCTGCGGATTTTAGGTAACGAACATCGCTTGTAAAGTCATTGGCATAAACCAGAAATAAACTGCGATTCACCAAATTGGAATTCGAACCCCAAGGGTATTGAGTCACGCTATAAGGAATGTTGTATCCCTCATTTTTCATTTGCGACTGATAGTTATCTGCGGTACCAATGATGGCTTGTTGGGCTTGCTTAATGGCATCACTTCCCAATTGATTGGGCACAATGGCCAAACTGATGGTGCCTAGCGGCGCCGTATATTGCCAAAACATGTCGCCTTCAGACGCGACATTGCCTTTAGGGACGTTTAGATACAGTGGTGAAGATTGAACGACATCTTTATAGGCATCATTACTTGTCGTTATGTATAACTCCGCCGCGGCCCAATAGAACTCATCGGCCAATTCTAGATCGTCGTATGGCCCAGATCCGGTGAAATTATTGTAGGCATAAATATCTTGGTGTTGCTGGGCGGATTGCCATGCAGACTCTGCAGAAGCCAAACAACGCTGCGCGAATTTAACGTCGATATCTCGCCAAATACGTGCACATTGAGCACCAATCGCAGCAAGGTTTAATGTTGCAGCGGTACTCGGTTGACCAACGTACCTTTTTTGCGGGTCTTTATGTGGAGGCAGCGGCATACCTGTCCATGCTTCATCGGCCACTTTATGAAAGGCCATGTTAGATGCATCAATTTTTGTCAGCGTCAGCTTTTTACTGGCCGATTGATCACCAATAGGTGCATAAACTTGCTTGCCTGGGGGAATTTGCATTGCCAACATGAATTCAACGTTCCAGCGCGCTTCTGACAGCAAACCGTTCACACCATCGTTTTCTTCGGGCATGCGAGCATCATCAAATGGCATGCTGGCACCATTAACCCAAAGACCACGCTCGTACAGGTTTAATAACGTCCACGTTGAAATACCGCTATTGACCGTATATTTGCCATGGTCGCCAGCGTCGTACCAGCCACCGGTAACGTCGACTTCAAAGTCGCATCCCGGCCAATGATTCCCCCACGCATCTTGCTTGTCAAAACACGTTACGACATCGCTCGGGTGACCTGCGGGCCTGGCCAAATCGTCTCTTTGCACGTACTGCTTATCAATGGCAATGCCGCTGCGGTTTTGATAAAAATACGACAAAGCATCGTACTTAAGTTGCTGGTAGATACTGGAGTTAATATCAAATGGGAAGCTACTCTCGCCATCCACCACAACCGATAGGCCAGTCAGAATCGATGTATAAGCGGTTAAGTCTATCTTATGTAGGTTCTCCCCAGAGGCCTTGTTCATCCCCGTAGGAATAGTGCGCCCCATATCAGTGCTAATGCCATCTGCATTTTTCATCACCCAGCGAAGAGGTTCGGTTGAATCTGAAGCAATAAACACCAATTTGTTCGATTTTGGTAAAAAACCAATTTGATTCAACCGAATAGGAGAGATTTTAGCCGTTTCAGTGTACGGCTTTCCTTGCAGTGAAACATTAGAAACACAAATCGTGGCTTTCTTTTGAGCCCCCATTTGAAATTGGAATTCAGCCCCTGCATCACTGTCATTTTCTTGAATGAACTTGTAGTGATACGACTGACGCTGCTGAGTAAGTAACGTATCGGTGACGAAGTGGTGTGTATAGGGAGGCCCCTCATGTTGAATGAGAGTTTTGACTTGCGTATCAATATTAGACCGAGCATCAAAGTTAAGTTCATAGGCTTCACCTTTCTCGAGCCCAACCCCACCTTGGCCTAGTATGATGTCCCAGGTATTACTGCCGGGGTTACCGATTTCAATACAGACTTCGGAATCACCAATAGCAACGCTACCACCGGCATTCCACCAGCCATCCATTGCGTTACCAAACAACCCGTTTCGGATCATTTCTTCAGCCAGTATTGAGGGCGCATTTAACACGCACCCAACCATAATCACCCATGTAAACCGATTACTCATACTACGTCCTCCGTGAAGATTTCTTTCAAAATAAAGTAGATAAGTTCGATGGTATATGGAGCGATAAGGTGTTTGTGACAGTAACAGGTGATAATTATTAAGTTCGTGATTATATTATCGAAACAATGTCTGCCTATGAATCTGTTTCATGCCGATATTTATCCGATACCACCTTAGCTAATTCCCTCATCATCAGAACAATTTTTCATAGCTAAAGCTGCTTGAAATTAAAAAAATACAAATTGATAACCATATTAATTAAAAAATATTCCTAATGATTAAATATCCCAATCAATACCTTGCACAAATCTCATTTCATCGCCTAATTGGTACTAATAACACTCATAACGAGCTATATTTAATCATCATGAACTTAGATAATAAATAACCATGAATAAGAAAAAAGGCACTCCTACGGTATATGATGTCGCCAAGCTTGCAGGCGTCTCTCCGAGTACTGTTTCTAGATTTTTAAATCGCACCACTTATGTTTCTGACAAGAAAAGTCAAAACATTGAAGATGCGATCAATCAACTGGGTTATAAGCCACACTTTCAAATACCTAAAAATCCTAACCGTCGTTCTATGACGATAGGTGTATTGGTGCAACATCCAGATAGCCCTCATACCTCACGTATTCTAAACGACATGGAAAAAATGCTTGTTTCACAGGGTTATTCTACTGTCATCGCCACCGGGAATTGGGACAAACGCTTAGAAGCTCACGCATTAGATTACTTAGAAAAAAGCAGCGTTGACGGGGTCATCATCGTTACGGGCAACCTTACCAAGCAACAAATCTTGGAATTTGGAGAGCGGATCCCGACCATAGCCGTTGGCTATGATATCGAAAGCGAGAACGTTCGATCCATCAGTATTGATAACCAATTAGGCGGTTACATCGCTTCTTTGCACTTACTGCAAATGGGCCATGTCTCTATCGCTCACATCAAAGGCTTAGCATCACAACCAGATTCAAGTAGCCGCTTTAATGGCTATAAGAAAGCGCTCAAAGAAGCAGGGATCAAAGTGAACCCTAAGTTGGTCAAAGAGGGAGATTTCAGCTCAGAACTGGGCTACCAAAAAACCGTTGAGTTAATTGAGTCTAACGTTCATTTTAGCGCGATTTTTGCAGCTAATGACCTCACCGCATACGGCGCAATAAAAGCGTTAACCGAACACGGTATTAAAGTACCAGAACAAGTTTCTGTCATCGGATTTGATGACTTACCTGTTTCTCAATACTTTACCCCAGCATTAACGACCTTGCGCCAACCAGTAGAAGAGATTGGCACCATATGCGCTAACTCCATTCTCAACTTACTCAGTGGTGATCGCCATGATGCACGCGTACCGCCGATTGATCTCATTGTTAGGCAGTCGACCAAATCCCTGTATCGATAACATAAAACTTATATAGATAATGTAAGAGCTGCTTCGAGCACCTAGCCTAACTTAATCAAAATAGAGACAAAAAAATAGCCACTGCTTAGTGGCTATTTTTGCGTTCTTGTTCGTTATTTTTACATCACAAGGTATTCGGTAGGTAAGCGAAAATCATGCCTGGCCTAAAGTAGCGCCCTGCTGTGTACTTCAACCCGGTGGTCAGCAACAGATCATGCAACGATCTCGCATCTTCCTGAGTTAACTCTAGTTGAGGAGAGGATTTCAATAGCAGCTCACTGAAAACAGAAAAATCGTCACTGAGGTTCGGTGAAACGCGTCCGTCTACCAACAAATCTTGATTAGAGATCAATGCTTGCAAGCAAGCGTTCGCAGTGGTTGAATTTATGTTGAGTGCAACCATCACATCAGACTGAGTAACCGCAACCGAACTGTTAAAGCCTTCTGGCGCAGCGAACGGGATCTTGGCACATTGATACAACGCATCGTACACCGTGTCCATCAAGCTAATCGCCATATCAACTTTACCCGCCAAACGTAAAGCCGTCGCCACGCTGAACTGCACTCCTATCCAAACATCTTGTGCTTGAAATGCCTCGTGTGGGTTCCCGTCGGCAAGTGTCATGTTTGCAACACCTAAGCGTGGGCTATTGACTTTAAAATTCTGCTGATACACATAGTCTAACGCTCGGCTGATTTTGTCTTCGCTAAACAGGCCGTTATCACCAAGCAACTTTAGGTAACTGTCTGCTAGCAAGGCATCACCAAAGCTATTGTCGGAATCCAGCACAAGTATTTCTTGATACTCAGGCGTAAAGGCCAACGGCGCGGCTTCCACGAGCTGGCGTTTTTTCAACAAACGCTGTTCCAACTTACCTAGTTCTTGATTCGGGTCCACCTGATTTAGGTAATGATTCAACGTGTTTTTGTCGGCAATTTTGTCGCCAGTTAAAATAACACCAAATTGAGTCAGGATCTCAAACCCAATACCCGTTAAATGCTTGGTTTGAATAGGCGTAACGAAAAAGTGAAAGTACCCTTTCTCTTCGTCCCACAAGCTTTCTTCAAGTTCTTGTAACGCGTCTTTTGATTGTTGTTGGTATTGGCTCGCGAGATTGTCTAGCTCAACAATTTTTGCCATCTTAGCCGCGACTTTCAAACCCGCCGCCCATAAGCTCGCACAGTAAATAGAAATGCCGTGGGAAGCCAAGTTATCAAAGGTATCGTCGGTGCCACGAGTCAGCGGTAATGCATCGCCCTCTGCCACAAGGCTTTGCAAATACTGTAAGCTTTCTTCAATAGCCTGCCAGCAATCAACAATCACGCTTACATCACCGGTTTGTTGGTAGTGGCGGTATACCATTAGAATGTACTTCGGTGCTAAGTCCTTCCATTCTTTCACATTGTGCCAACTGTAAGCGTCGGGTTGGATGTCAAAAGGGCTGCCTAAATCGTGGATCACAGCACCACGAATAGCACGAATGCCCTCGTATTTGGCATCGACTAATTCTGCGCTTGGTTTGTCTTCGTATTCCCAAAAACGGCGCGTTGTCTCGTCTGAGTCCAGAATTGCTTTCGCAAAATGACGCATGACACAGCCATCCAACTCTGGCAGTAAATACAGTAAAGAATAAGATCCGTAGAAATACACATCTAACGAGTTAAAGAATGGGTAATCGACACACTCTTTAACTAGAAACTTATCTTCTACGTCCCAAACGGTTGATTCTGCAAGAAATGATAAGGTATTCATCGCCATAGTAGAATATTGAGATGCCGACTGGTCTGATTCTATATTGGCTTGTGAATGTGCATGAAATTCGCTTTGTTGTGAGACGATCGCCGCTTCAATGGATTCAATTTGTGGCAACACATCGTTAAGTATGTTCACCACACGATCTTGTTTGTCATAAAACTGGGCATACGCTTTCTGACTCAGCCAGTCTTTAAGCATGATCTTGCTATGATCCATTACCTGCACAAAACGCACGTCTATCGATTCATTAGCTGCCAACTCTATTTGGACCGACACCATGGCCGACATGGCTTCGCGTTGCGTGTAAATCCCTGCATCAAACAAGCCGTTTGATCGGCCAGTGTGCAAGGTTTGATAAACAGATTTTTGCTCATTAGATCGATAGACCATAGGCTTCACTGAGCAGCTCAGTTTTCCTTGTTCCGTCAGGTGGCGATTGACTTGAATACCATAAGCAATTTCACCATCGATATCGCTGGAATACGGTGAATCTGTGCCGAGCCTAACACCAGTAAAAACCGACTCTTCAGTTTGCAGCTCTAAATGGCTATGCACTTGTTTTATCGGATTTTCAGACAACACGCAGCATGAATCTTGAACACCTGAGCGGCTCTTTTGGTACGTAGAACCAAGTAGGTTTCGTAATGGCTGAACTAAGGTAACTAACTGAGTTTTAGCGCTGTTATTCTTAACGGTAAAGTCATTCCAGTGAACGGGAAGCGAGCACAGTTTTTTATCCCCCCTTACGATGGGGCTTACCACTTTTCGCTTAATTTCAATACCTTGCATACCCACATATCGATACTCCGCCATCGGGTATAGGGCTTGGTAGTCGATGTTTTCAGCATCGATAGATTCGATATTGTATTCATCAAGACTTACGCGCTTCAGTGCTGTCAGCGACATCGCTTTAGTCGTAGAGTTAACGAGAAGCCCGTTAAAGAAATCGAGGGCAACCAAAATTTGAGTACGGATAGAGGTAGGGTCCGCTTGAATGCTGCGCAGCGTATTGCCGGTAAATTCAACGTCCCAGCGAACAAAATTGACCTGATTTTGACCATAAAACTGACCGCTACTCAATGCTCGAGTGATGGCGGTCAACACGCAATTCGCTCGCTCACTCGGTGTAAGTTCTACATTAAACTCCAACTCACTTCCATCAAAAATGGCTGGATAAAAACGCATGAACTCATGCATACCATCTAAATCGGAAATCGCCAGATCGTCTAATTGATGCTCATCGCTCACGGCAACATAGAAATCATTAAAATTAATCGTGTTTTGGTTGTTATCTATGAATATGCCAGGGATAAAACTAAAGTTAGGGGTATTTCCCAATGCTGTTAACGTGAACGTATTTCCTATTCCACCAATCGCCATCCCCGTATTTTCTGGTGTGGTTGATATTGGCATGTACCATGGCTGAATAAATTCAACAGCATTCCCTTGCTCACACAAGTATTGTGACTTTCCTGAAAAACTTGTGTAAGGAATATTATTACTCATAATTAAATCCTATGATTGAATTATAATTTTGTTTTGTTAATAATAACTCCAACTGGAGTATTAACATGTTCAAAATAATTAAAAATACATTTGGAAATATCGACTGCATCACATTAAAAAATATTGAAAATGGTATCGAAGTTCAAATTCTTCACGGCTTTGGCGCTATCATCAATAAGTACATTGTTAACCAAAGCCCATTTTCTTTTATTGCTGGCTATCACAGCGCAGAAGAACTGCTCAGTAAAAACCCATTTTTTTCTCGCTCTGCAAAACTATTCCCATTTCCAAATCGTCTTAATAAAGGCGAATACGACTACCTTGGGAAAACCTACTCGCTACCGGCTAATTTTACTTGGTCTGAACACGCCGTTCATGGCTTACTGTACAACCAACCATTTGAAGTCATCGCCCAAAATTCAGACGCTCATTCGGCTTCGGTTCGACTGCGTTTCGATACGTCAACCTTACCTAATAAAATGCTATGCGACGGTTTTCCATTTTCATTTCGTTTAGACATTGAATACCACGTTTCGCTTGATGGTACGTTGCGCTGCAAGACAAGCGTTGAAAATACCGGTGATACCACTTTTCCATTCGGCGATGCTTGGCATCCTTATTTTTCCCTTGATGCCTCGCTATCAGATTGCTTGCTTAGCATGCCAGCTTGCCAGCAAGTGCTACATAGTGATGACCTACCCAATGGCGAACTTGCTCATTGTGATGAGTTTGTTCAACCGATTTCGCTTCATGACCGCACCTTCAATGACTGCTTTGTCTTTGAAAGTATCGAGCCAACCACCATCTCACTTGCACGTTCAAACGGTTCCGCCTCATTGCATTTTCAGCAATCTTCCGCTTACCCATTTGTTCAGCTGTATACCCCAAGTTCAGAATCAAGCCTCGCTATCGAACCCATGACTTGCCCTGCGGATGCCTTTAATAATGGCATTGGCTTGCTGGAACTTAGCCCTAAACAAACCCTAGAATTCGAATGGCAATGCTTGGGCCGTTATCACGATTAATGCTTTATCTTGTTGATTCATTGTTCAAACGAAAACGCTCCAAACGAAAGGTGCAGCCCAAAAGCTGCACCGTTTTCGTTAGCCTAATACCACCTCAATTGTATGTTCGCCGGAAGTAAAGGCAGGGGCTTTATTGCCGACAATCACCTCGCCGTTCACTCGCATTTGCGCCACGCCTTTACACACATTTCGTGGGTTAGAAACGCGGATATTATACGTGGCTCCTCGGAACTGACGACGAACACTAAACTCGGGCCACTTAGCCGGGATACACGGATCCACCACCAAACCATCAATTTCTGGACGAATACCCAAAATCCACTGCGTACCCGCGACGTATGTCCAGGAAGAAGTGCCTGACAACCAAGCATTTCGACCTAAACCAAACTGCTTGTGCTCATCGCCCAAGATATTTTGAGGGTAGCAATACGGTTCCGACTGGAATACATCCAAGCTGTCATTTTTTGACGCCGGATTAATTTGCTTATAGTACTCGTAGGCACGGTCGCCATTGCCCATTTGGGCTTCGGCAATCATCACCCAAGGGTTCGAGTGGAGGAAAATCCCACCGTTTTCTTTCGCACCTGGAGGGTAAGTCGAAACGCCACCAAGCTTAGGATCAAACCCGTTGTATCCTGGCGTAGAAAGTTTAATTCCATTGGCGGTGTTCAGTTTGCTATAAACAGAATTCAACGCCGTTGCAGCACGCTCTTGGGTTGCAAAACCAGAAATTACAGGCCAGCTTTGACCGTTGGTGTAAATTTGACCTTGTTCGTTAGTATGAGAACCAATAGGTGCCCCTGCTTCATCGAAATAACGTACATACCAAGCTCCGTCCCAACCTTGAGTATTAACGACGTCTTTCATCTGCTGGTATTGCTCGGCAAATTTTTCGCTCAATACAACGTCATCACGAAGTTCGCATAAGTCCAGCATATCCAATAGCGCTTTACCGTACATGTTAGCGACCATCATAGATTCTGCGCCAGTCGGTAAGTTTACTGTGTCATTCCAATCCGCAAAGCCCAGTAACGGCAGGCCGTGCGCGCCAGTATTGGTGTACGTGAAATGAATTGAACGACACAAGTGATCCCAAACGCTCGCCGCAGATACAGGCTCACCATCGGCGTCTTTTTCGTAAAATGGAATCTCTTTATCTAAGAACGCAGCGTTGCCTGTTTCTTTAACGTACTGCGTTACGGCATAGATGATCCACAGATGATCGTCGCCGTAATAGTTCGGACGATCTTCTTCTTCACGAGAATCGCCCTCATTGGCTTCCATGGTCGATGGAAAGAACTGGTGCATGGCAGAACCATCGGCCTTTTGCACTGACAGTAAGCGTTCGATGAATTCTCTGGCTTCTTCTGGCATATGAGCGATAACACCCAAGGTATCCTGAGAAGAGTCACGGAAACCAATACCACGAGCGCCGTAACCCAATTGGTATAACGAGAGGTAACGTGACCAGTTTTTGGTTGTATGACACTGACGAGGGTTGTGTACATTCAGCATCGAGTTCATGCTTGGATCCGGAGTGTCTACTTGAAGAATGTCTAAGTAGCTATCCCAACCTTCTGCTAATTCCTTAAACGCCGCGTCTACTTCAGCGTGGTCGCGATACTTGGCCATTAATGGTTTCGCCGCTTCTAGGCTTTCCATTTGAGTAAGCTGAACCACTGTACGCTCTGTATCACCAGTAGCAAGCCATCCTAGACGTAAATTCAGCGCACCAATATTATCGCCACGCAAGCAGTCGGTGTTACCCAGTTCAGGATTGTTGAGGGCTTGCGGTGCGGCCCAACTGCCAAAACCAAAGTCACCTAGAAATTGCTGACGGTCCCCATCAAAAGACGTCGCCACTCGGTCGGCTGTCATTAGGTTTACCGCAAAATCTCGCTTCATAAAGGCGTACTGCTCAAGCACAATGTGCCCGCTTTCTTCAGTGTGCGGCTGCACCATCATAGTCTGCGGTACCCAATCAGCATTGAGTAGTTGTTTTAGCGCATCGAAGTGAGTGAATTCGTACACAGGTACTACGTCTACATGAAGTTCTTCATCCGAAATATTGGTGATCTTAATGTCTTGTAGCAAGACAGGCTGATTCTTTGGCACAAAGAACGTCGCTTCACAACGCACACCAAAGGCTTCTGAAATGATGTTCGTGTAAGAAAGACCGGTATGGTTTTCAAACTTGTCTAACGGCTTGAGTGTAGGTGTATAAAACGGTGAGAAAACCTCTACATCACCTTGTTTATTGGTGACCTTTAAGTAAAGCGTCGAGCCCTTAAAATCCGAGTTAGGCAACTGGGCGACGTACTTAGTAATGCGATTAAGCGCAGGATCACCTTTGCAAATTAATACGCCTCCATTGCTATCAACTAGACCACCAAAATCCAGCGTGCCAACGTAATTACACCACTTGATAGGCGTGATGGGTGTGGTTGCAACATACTCTTTGTTGCTATCGTCAAAGTATCCAAATTTCATTGTTGTTCCTTAAACGCCTTACATTCCGTTAAGGCGTTATCATCCGACATGTCTTAAATAAGGTACGGTTGTGACAAACCGTCCTTCAATTTAGCTCGCTAGTGAGTTTTCACTCAGGGCATCAAATAGGTGAATGGCATCTAAATCTAAGAACAAGGTTGCGTCATTTTGCGCAATTTCCGTTGCTTGGCTTTCAACCATCAAAGGCTGTCCTGCAATGTTGGTTCTCAATAGGATGCTGGCACCGAGCAGTTCTTTGTCTTTGATACTGACCGGGATAGGTAGCACGCGGTCATGGTCAACCTGTTCAGCACGCAAATGAATGTCGGTCGGCCTGATGCCAAAATGCAAAGCCAGATTTTTAGACGCCAATTTGTGGAAGCGCTCAGGCAGTGGAATGCGAATGTCGCCTAATTCAATCTGCCAGTTACCCTGCTCGCCGATTAAGGTTGCATCCAACATGTTCATCGATGGGTTACCAATGAACTGAGCAACAAATTTGTTGGCAGGACGTTGGAACACTTCCGTTGGCGTGCCTACTTGTGCAACATAGCCATCTTTTAGAATCACTATGCGATCCGCCAACGTCATGGCTTCGATTTGATCGTGCGTTACGTAAATTGTGGTGGTTTTTAGTTCACGGTGAAGCTGTTTAATCTCTTCTCGCATCACACCACGTAATTTTGCGTCCAAGTTTGATAGGGGCTCATCAAATAGGAATACTTTAGGTGTACGAACCATCGCACGCCCCATCGCAACACGCTGACGTTGACCACCAGAAAGTTCCTTTGGCTTACGGTCCAACAGGGGATCAAGCTCTAGCATCTTGGTTGCTTTGCGCACTTCTACATCAATATCTGGCTTAGACATGCCTTTCAGTTTCAAAGCAAAAGCGATATTTTCGTATACTGTCATATGGGGGTAAAGTGCATAACTTTGGAACACCATGGCCAGATCTCGATCTTTGGCGTCGATCTTGTTCATCAACTTACCACCAACGTAAATCTCACCGCCTGTGATGCTTTCTAAACCGGCTAACATGCGCAGCGTTGTCGACTTACCACAACCTGATGGACCAAGAAATACAACGAATTCACCATCTTCTACAGTAAAATCAAAGTGCTTAACAACTTCTACGTCACCGTATGATTTTTTGATTTGCTTAAATTCTACTTTAGCCATTATTTCATCTCCTCAGCGCGTTCAATCAACATGTTTTGGTATGCAATCGCACTGTTTTTTAAGGTTCTTTTTTGAGTTGTATAGTCGACATGTACCATGCCAAAACGTTGGCAGTAACCGAACGCCCATTCAAAGTTATCCATCAAGCTCCACGCAAAATAACCGTCTACGCGAACGCCCAAACGAATCGCTTGGTCAACCGCATTAAGGTGGCCTTGGAAATAACGCACTCGTTGTTCATCATTAACAACGCCATCGACCAATTTATCGTCCCCTGCAGCGCCATTTTCAGTAATGTAAAGCGGCGGCAAGTTGCTGTAGCGTTCTTTGAAACGAACGAGCAAATCGGTTAACCCTCGAGGATAGATTTCCCAGCCAATGTACGTGTGATCTTGGTTGGTTTGCGGCACTCGTTCAATGTCGCCATTTTCATTAAATCGCGCCACTGTGCGTGTGTAGTAGTTAATGCCAATGTAGTCCACTGGAGCGCTGATGATATCCAGATCACCCGCTAGAATAAGTGGCATATTGTGCGCTTGACGTTCCAGCACCACCGCAGGATATTGCCCCATTAATACTGGGTCGATAAACCAATGGAAGTTCTCTGCTTCGCAATACTTTGCCGCACCAATGTCTTTTTCAGACTCAGGGTAAGCTGGCGTTGCGTTCACCACGATGCCATGCAGTGATTTCGGTGCGTTTTTGCGCATGATTGGCATGGCTAACCCGTGGCCAAGCATTAGGTGGTGAGAAGCTTGAAAGCCTTCTTTTTCACCTTTAATACCCGGAGCATGCTCGCCCCAGCGGTAGCCAAGAAACGCGGAAACAAAGGGCTCATTTAACGTGGTGTACACATCAATGCTGTCACCGAAGTGTTTACTTAATACCTCTGCATACTCAGCAAATTTGTAAGCGGTTTCACGATTTAACCAACCACCTCGATCTTCAAGGTATTGCGGTAAATCCCAGTGGTACAAAGTAACGTAAACTTTCATGCCTTTGGCATGGCACTCGTCAATGATGTTTTGATAGAAAGCTAACCCTTCAGGGTTCACTTCGCCTTCTGCTGGCATGATACGAGGCCATGCCAAAGACAAACGGTACGCATCGACACCCATGCTATGAATCATCTCGATGTCTTGTTTCCAAAGATGGTAATGATCACAAGCGACATCACCGTTTTCGAAGTTAGCTACCGCTCCTGGCTTACGACAGAAAGTATCCCAAATGGAATCTGTTCTCCCGCCCAGGCTTGCGCCACCTTCAATTTGATAAGAAGACGTTGCTACGCCAAACACAAACTCGGACGTCAACATTTTTGAATCTTGTGGAAGTTGATACTTTTGCATTATCTCTATCCTTTTACTGCGCCAGAGGTTAACCCGCTGATCATTTGTTTAGAGGCAAATAAATAGGTGACAACCAATGGCATTATCGAAATCGTGGTTCCCAGCATTACCGCGCCCCAAGGGGTATTTGGTATGCCCTGCACACTTCGAAGTGCCTGCGTGATCACGTAGTTTTCTGGTGTGGTTAACACAACCAATGGATTCATAAAGCTGTTCCAGAAGAAAACGAATTGCACGATAGCCAACGTCGCCAGTGCGGGTTTCATTAATGGTAGAACCACACTCCAGTACGTTCTAAACTCACCCGCTCCGTCTAATTTCGACGCTTCTAGCAGCTCTTTTGGTATTGATGCAATCACGTGTTGGCGCATCAAGAAAATACCAAATGGCGTCGCGGTGAACGGCAGCCACACCGCAATGTGGTTATCCATCAAGCCTAAGAATTTCACGATCATGAAGTAAGGGATCAAGCTCAATACCGGTGGGATCATCATTGAGCCAACCAACATTCCGAACAGGACGTTTTTGCCTTTAAACTGGAATACCGCGAACGCATAGCCGCCCATGCTGCAAAACAGTAGTGAAATCGTCGTGCCTAAAAACGCCACGTAAATCGAGTTAAACATCGCTTGCCAAAATGGCATGATTTGCAGCAATTTTTCATAGTTGATCGCAAGGCTGTCACCAATAGCAAAGCTAATGCCTGTACCAAAAATTTCCGTACGATCGCGAGTTGAAAGTAACGCAGACCAAAAAAATGGAAAGACAGTAATTAACGCTGATGTAATCAATACCGCAGCCAGCAGCGCCATTGCCACTTTCGTTAAAATTTCTATCGCCTTATCATTAGGCTTAAGTGCATGAAGACTCATGGTATTACTCCCCTAACCCTTTCTTACCAAAGAAGAAGAATTGAATCGTTGTACAAGTTGCAATCAACGCAAACAGCAACCATGAAATAGCAGATGCCGTACCCATTTCTAGCCATTCCCAACCCACTTTGTAGAGGTACATTGAAATCGTAAGACCTGACTGACCCGTACCACCCGTACCACGAGTTAATACAAACGGTTCTTCAAATAACTGCAAGTTGCCGATGATCGTCATGGTAATAGCGAAGAAAACAAATGGACGAATCATAGGTAACGATATATTCCAGAAACGACGGAATGCGTTAGCTCCATCCATACGAGCGGCTTCTAGAATGTCTTTCGGAATCGTCATGAGCCCTGTTGTATAAAGTACAATGTTGAAACCGGTGTACTTCCAAAAAACCATGATGGCGATAGAAGGTTTGATTAAATCTGCATCATCTAGCCAGCGAATTGGCTGATAATCATTAACCCAAGAGAAAGCCCAACCAAATAGACTGCTGTCAGCTAAGGCCATTAAAGTTTGGTTGATGATGCCCGAGCTTGGTGAATACATATTGAAAAAGATAAGCGACGCTGCAACCGTTGATGTGATGAACGGTAAAAAGTACGCCGACGTCAACCAATGACGTAAGCGGTCACTCATCGAAACTAGAATATACGCTACAGGTATGGCAACTAAGTGCTGCGCAACACCCGATGTAATGGCTAACCAGAATGTATTTTTGAGCGAGCGCCATAACCACGGGTCAGTCAGAGCCAGAGCGTAGTTTTCTAACCCTACGAACTCCATGGCACCAACGCCTTCGACCGGGTTCCATTCATGGAATGACAAAAATACAGAAAACAGTAACGGGAAAATCCCAAAAACAGAAAAAATAGCTAAGAACGGCAATAAGAACCCGTACGGTGTAAGCGCTTTCAAATTTTGCAAAGAAAAAAGCGGCTCACGCGCTGGGACTTGCATAGCGTTGTCGGTAGCCTGATTCATAATAACGACCTCTTAAACAGGAGGCACTGAACGTGCCTCCAAACTACAAGCAAAGAATTAAAGTTTACGTGTACGGCGCTTGATCATACGTTCTGCATCTTTAAGTGCTGTTTTGATGTCTTTACCTTCATCAAGAACTTCCATCAGAGCATTTTCCAAGATGATAGAGCGAGCAACGTGGTCGCCTTTACTTGGTTGAACGGGTTTAATGTTTTTCGCCACTTCAGCAAATAGTTGGCGAGCTTTTTGACCACCTAAGAATTCAACTTCTTCATTGAACAGGTCATCACCGTACGTTGTTGTGTTAGCAGGGAAAGCAGCAATGGTTTCAAAGCTCTTAAGCTGTACATCACCATTGGTTGTCATGTATTCAATCAGCTTCCACGCTTCGTCTTGGTGCTTAGATTGCTTTGGAATAGAAAGGAATGAACCGCCCCAACTACCGTAGATACCATCTGGTAGGTTAGAAACCGCCCATTTGCCTTTTGTATCTGGGGCAATCCAGTTATTTAAGTGACCAAGTAACCATGCGCCCGACAATTGAGTCGCCAGCGTGCCAGTACGGAAACCTTCGTACCATTCGTTAGACCAAGCAAGAATGCGTCCATCAAGTCCTTTCTCACGGATTTCTTTCGCCACTTCAAATGCATGTACAAAACGTTCGGATGTCACAACCGGGTTGCCTTTATCATCGAAGTACAGACCTTCACCTTCAGGAACGGTTGTAAAGATAATGGCTTGTGCTACGTCTGCCGCCGATGCAATCAGTTGTACGTTGTGTTTTTTAAGCTCTTCACCTGCTTTAATGTATGAATCCCAATCCTTGATGGCTTCTTTTACGTCAATGCCAGCATTTTCAAAAATATCGGTACGGTAGTACATAACACCAGGGCCTAAATCCACCGGGATACCATACATGTCGCCGTCGCCGCCTTTACCTTGTGCCCATGCGTACGGGGCAAAATCTTGTTCGTATTTATCAACACCGTACTGCTTTGATAGGTTAACCAAACCGCCAGAGCCAACGAATGGACCTATTTTTTCAACATCCACAACAATGACATCACCAGCACCAGAGCCTGTCGCTAGGTTGGTTGTCAATTTAGTATGATGATCACCATGGTTGTTCATGAGGTAATCCACTTTGATGCCCGACTCTTTTTCAAATTCAGGCAGTAGCACTTTCAGGCTGCTATCAAAGTCAGGGAAGCCATCAAAGCGAATTGAAGAATCCGCAGCGCCAGCACTTGCAGCAAGACCAAGAGCAACCGCTCCTGAAATAGTCATAGTCTTAAGGTTCATGTTAATAGTCCTTTGTTGTTATATAAGTTCATTCCGGGTGTTCAGTACAGAATCACGAATGACTAGTGAAGGTGAGAGTTTGAATCTCACGTCTTCCTTTTTCTTATTAAGCTTTTGAACAAGAAGTTGTACGGCCTCCGCACTCATTCGCTCAACGGGAAAATCTATGGTGGTTAATGCAGGTGTGAGATAACGTGTGAAAAGGATGTTATCGAAACCTACCAATGAAATGTCTTCAGGTACCGAATAGTTTTGTCGGCCTAGCTGCTCGTATGCGCCAAACGCCATGTCATCATTAGATGAGAAAATGGCACTGAACTTCGCATTTCGCTTAATCAATTTATTTATGGCTAAAGCGCCTGTTTCTTCCGTGAAACCGGCTTCAACCACAATGGATTCGTTGTATTCAATTCCTGCATTTTCTAAAGCGATCCGGTAACCCTGCAGCCTTGCTCTTGCATCTGATTTACTTAAAGGTCCCGTAATGCAGGCGATGTTTGTATGGCCATTCTCAATTAAGTGCTCAGTGGCTAACATGCCTCCAAGCTCGTTATCAATATCAATACAGCTATGAGCCACTTCAGGAATAAAGCGATTGAAGGCGACAAAAGGCATGCCTTTTTCGTGTAGCTTGGTCAGATAATCATCACTCACTTGTTGAGTGTGCAATAACAAACCATCGACTCGACGTCCCATTAGGAATTCAATCGCGTCTATTTGTCCTTGTTCTGAGTTCGAACCAGCGGTGACGACAATGTGATAACCCAACTTTCTCAATTGCTCTTCTGTGCACTGCAATAGACCTGAATAAAAAGAACCGCCCAGTTCAGGAACAACAATGCCGATGGAGCCAGTGCGACGAGACGCTAAAGCCTGCGCAATAGAGTTGGGCTGATAGCCAAGGTCTTTAATTGCCGCTTCTACTTTCAATTTTTTATGATGGCTGACACGGCAAGTACCATTTATCACACGAGAAACAGTAGCTTGAGACACGCCAGCGTAATCAGATACATCTTTAATCGTTGACATGTTCCCCCCTATCTCAGTTCAGAATGATTTTTCGAAATCGCTTTCATGCAACTTATTCTAGAGAGTTAAGTGGGAAATAGTGCGAGGCATGTCACAGTCAAATTGGCAAAAAAAACGCAATTATTCAAAGCTTGAGTCGTCTGGTACATTCAGCATTAGCCATGAAACTGTTTCATGGAACTGAACTTATTTCGACTAATTTGGCTTGGGATTTGGGTCTGCTAGTTATGAAGAATGAAAATAACAACACCCATGTGAAAATTGTTTTATTTCAAACAAAAAAATGGCCACATAATGTGGCCACAAATAATGGAGACTTAATGAAAGCTTTATTCCCCTACTGCCTTGAGCTTTCAACGATGTCAGTAGACATAATCATATGGGTGGGGGACACCCATAACGATGTAAAACAGTGAAGATATTTTATAACTCTGTCAGAGAAACTAATCGCTAATTACCACCACGCTTCCCACATTGCGCCTACACTAACTGTGTCTTGTTTCTTTCCGGTAACTGAGCCAGTTTTACTTTGTACGTCACCCACGGTTGCGTAGAAACGAAGCATTGGGCGGCTCCATGGAAGCCCACCCATAGAGATATTTTGAGAAAGTGTCACCTTCCAACCATTTTTCTCATCGCCATTTGCAAAATCTTCCATCGCGTAACCTGCTTCTAACCAAGTAGAATGAACGTCATCCCAGTTATACATTGGACGTACGATTGCAGAGTATTCGTTTTTGTCGTCAGTATCTTCGCCAGAAAACGTTTTGTATGAAGCAAGGTAATCAACCGCCATTCTATCGCTTGGGTTAATGCCACCTTCAATACTTACGTAACCCACTTTTTTGTCACCCGCTAAATCAAACGCAGAGTTATCACCACCGTCGGTGTATTTCATAACCAACTTGTTTGATGAGCCTAAGCCAAGAGTTGCACCAATCTGCCAAGTGTTTTTGTCGCTCACTTTAGTCGCTGCGGTGATTTTCTTTTCCGGAGCTCCAGTTGTGTCGTTAAACACCCACTCATAGCTTTCTGCCGTATCTGCTTCAGTTGATGCAAACCCGTAGTTCGCGTAGATATCTAGATTTCCGATCCCTGCATCAATACTGTGCAGCTTCGAAGTAATTGCATATCTGCCGTTATCATTACCGAGTGCGCCACCATCACCTGAATCCACTTGAGCAACAAAGGCTAAATCAAATTTTGCGCCGCCAAAGTTAAAGTTGTGGAAACCACCACCCTGACCATCATGACTCATCCAAAAATAGTCGTTCAGACCTTGTTGTGGACGCTGATGGAAGTCACGACCAGCCCACATGTAAACATCTGGTTGGCTTGCAAATACATTCGTCACGCCTGCATAGGCTTTTTTCAAGTTAACGCCGCCAGGTGAACTCCACTGATCAACACCCCATTGATCAAGCATGAAGACCACATCCCAAATTGCACCTGCATCCGTTTTAAATGCTTTAGCAAATTGGATTTCACCACCGTTTGCTTCGTTACCTAAACGACCGACTGCGGCACCAGAGCTTCCCACTTGTACGTAACGATTATCGCCACTGGCATGGTGTGCACCGTAACGAGCATAGCCAGAAAAAACCAGACCAAGAGGCACTTCAGTATCAGGTGTTAATATCGCTTGCTGCTGATCATAGACATAATCTGTCTCTAACTTAGTTTCAAGCTCTTGAATTCGTTTGGTCAATGCATCAATATCTGCATCCGCAGCAAATGTAGACAGAGACGTAACGGCTGCAGCCACTGCAAGCGAAAGAGGGACAATTTTAAAATTTTTCATATTTATTCCTATAAATCCGATTTGTAGGTAAACACTTATTATTGGTTCGAGATTTATAGTAATTTTTGAAACGATTGAAAGGTCAGATGCGGCTCACATCGAGTGACAAGAAATTCATCCATGAAACAAATAGAAAATAAAAACAATAACAATAACAAATTAAAATCAATAACTTAATTAAATTAAAATTGAAAACTCGAATCTGTAATCGGTTTCATTTCATGAGTTAAGATGAAACTAATCACGTGAGGTTTAGATTTGTTGAGCATTTTTTTCATTTATTCATGAAAGTCATTCATAATTTTGAAACGTTTCATTGTTAATAACAAAAACAGATCAATTTATAGGTATAACGTGTTTTCTTTATTATTTAAATCCTCCTAATAGAGGGTAATTAAAGTAATTTCAATTTAACTTATGAAAATAGTCATCATTTAAGCTCAATTCAAGTTAAGTCACCATGTAACAAAAGCATCATACCTTACTGGATTGACATAGCATCGAAACATCTAGGGGAGGCCAAGGTGTGTTAGCTCACTGAAGAGCATAACAATTGGCGATATCAAAAATAGTGAGCCATAGTTATTACTAATAATATCTATAGGTTAATCGTTAATGTTGAAATGGCGCCAATTCTTTGTAATGTGCTTCGCGCTCAGTCCGTTATGGCTGTTTGCGAGCGACGCCCTTGATGCCTCAATAGATCCTTGGTTAAACGAATTCTACCCTTCCACTCTATCAAGAGAAGAGCAAAGGCAAGAATTACGCTGGTTTTCCAATGCGGCAAAACCCTATAAAGGGATGGAAATCAGAGTAACATCTGAACGTATTACCACGCATTGGTATGAAGCCAGTGTGCTAGCCAAAGCTTTCTATGATATCACGGGGATTAAAGTCATCCATGAATTGACTGGTGAAGACGATGTGTTGAAAAAACTCACGGCGCAAGAAATCACTAAGCACAATTTATATGACGCTTACATCAACGACAGCGATTTAATTGGTACTCACTTCCGTTCCGGGCATATCGTGTCTCTGACTCAATTTATGGCTAATGAGGGCAAGTCCGTCACCTCCCCCACGCTTGACCTAAATGATTTTATCGGCCTAAAATTTACCACAGCCCCAGATGGCGAGCTGTATCAGTTGCCTGACCAGCAATTTGCCAATCTTTATTGGTATCGCCACGATTGGTTTAATCGCAAAGATTTTAAAGACAGGTTTAGGGAGATCTACGGCTACGAGCTTGGAGTTCCACAAAATTGGCAAGCTTATGAAGACATTGCCGCTTTCTTTTCAGAAGACATTGCCGAGATTGACGGACAGAGGATCTATGGCCATATGGATTATGCCAAAACTGACCCTTCTCTGGGCTGGCGGTTGTCTGATGCTTGGCTGTCAATGGCGGGGGTTGGCGATACAGGTTTACCTAACGGCTTGCCCGTCGATGAATGGGGTATCCGCGTTAATGGATGCCGCCCAGCGGGTGCTAGCGTGGCTCGTGGCGGTGCTCTCAATAGTCCTGCTGCCGTTTACGCCATTGATAAATATATAGAATGGTTACAATACGCTCCGGATGAAGCGGTAAACCTGAATTTTAGCCAAGCTGGCGAATGGCCAGCTAAAGGCGTGATCGCCCAACAAATATTTTGGTATACCGCTTTTGTATCCGATTTAACTCACCCCAGTTTGCCGGTTGTAAATGTCGATGGCACACCTAAATGGCGCGTTGCCCCCTCTCCTTTGGGAAAATACTGGCAGAAAGGAATGAAATCAGGATACCAGGACACTGGTGCTTGGACGTTACTAAAAAATACACCACTAAAACGACAACAAGCTGCTTGGCTATATGCGCAATTTGTTGTTTCAAAAACCGTGTCACTACGTAAAACGCTGGTTGGTTTAACCCCAATACGAAAATCTGACATTGACTCGGTATTTATGACCGAGCAGGCCCCGTTTTTGGGTGGCCTCGTTGAGTTTTACCGAAGCACCGCACGAGACGTATGGACGCCAACGGGCACCAACGTTCCTGACTATCCCGGCCTCTCTAATATGTGGTGGAAGAACATATCCAAAATTATAGAAGGTCAAACAACCACACAACAAGGGCTAGATGACTTTGCTTACGATGTAGACAATCACTTGCTGTCCCTTTCCATGAGTCATTCGCATCCGTGTAGCCCAGAACTCAATGGCATACGAAAACCTGAATACTGGCTAAATCAGCCCGGCTCACCAAAACCCCAGAACAACAAAACCGTTAAAGGCATAACGAAAACGTTTGAGGAGGCCATCAATGCTTGGCGGTAACTGGAAAGCTATCTTCCTGCTGCTTGTCATCACTTCGTACCCTTGCAGTGGAGCCAAGACGATCCAAGTCTTAACCTATGAAGCGCCTCCTTTTGCCGTAAAGCACGGTGACGCCATAACCGGCTTATTAGTTGAAATTGTTCATGAAATGTTTTCTCGTACTAATATCAACTACGAACTGAAATTTGTCCCTCTAAAGCGAGCGCTGTTGTCCGTAGAGCGTAATGACACCCAATGCATCATTCCGCTAGCCCGATCTCAAGAACGAGAAGCCAAATATCAATGGATAAGCCCCGTGCTGGTTTCTCGTTTTGGCTTGTTTGCACACCCAGACGATGATATCAAGATCGAAACCATGGAAGATGCAAAGCACTATGTAGTAGGCAGCTATCGAGGCGCGGGGATTAGTGACTATTTAACTAGCCATGGATTTACCGTTGAAACGTCGTCAACAAATCAACAGAGTTTTTGGAAATTACAAAAAAAACGGGTGGGATTATGGGCTTCTGAGCTAATCAACGCCGAGCACTACATGCTCAATGACCAGATGATGCTCAAGCCCAAGTTAGTGTTTTATACGTCACTAAGTGGCTTGGCGTGTAATCTCGACATCAGCAAGAACAAAATACTGCAACTCAAGCTTGCTATGGTCAGCATGCACCGAGATGGGTTTATCACCAATTTGTACCAAAAGTATGGATTGAACCTATAATCGACAGCCAATAAAAAAGCGAGCTACCTGCTCGCCTTTCGCGGTTAAATCAACTCGGTTTCATTACTTTTGGGCCACGCCCATTAATACCGTCAACTCACCATTTTCTGTTTCAACGGTAAATGGCGTATTCACATCAACAGAACTGAACAGAGCACCATCAAGGGCTTTCTGAGAGCGCTTCACTGTTAAACCAGAGCCCGCTTTATTATTTTCAGCGAGCCAATCCCAGTGAACAAACAAACCGCCTTCATTGAGTAGTGAATTCGCTACCTTAGCAATTTCCTCATAATCATCAACAAAGCCACATACTGAAGATGCGACTATCAAATCAAACTGGCTGCGGAATGCAGGATGATAAGCGACAAGGCCGCGGCTAAGGCTATCTACTACAGGTTCTACATTAGGCAGTTCTTTCGCGTCTAGCTGTTCAATCATTTGCTCTGAGGTATCCAGAGCCACGATCTCTTTCACTATCGGTGATAATTGTTGAGCCAGCAATCCTGTGCCGCACCCAAAATCAAGAACTTTTAATCCTTTCAAACTAACAAGTTTGTTTAACTCATTAAATGCACGCTCTGCGAATACCGCGGTAGCAGGGTTCTGCTCCCACGTTTCAGCGAAGTCGTCCCACTCATTGGACATGACTGTCTCCCAATACATCCAAACCTCAAACTGACATTAGAGTAAACCAAAGCTCAAACTTATACACTCAGGTTACGAAAAAATTATGACAATTTCGGGCGTTAGGTCTAATTTGTCACCGACATTGCTTATTTATACAACATCTTTCACTGCGGCTTTCCCTGTCCGTAAACCAAAAAAAGCAGAAGCGGTTAGGCTTCTGCTTTCAACTCTAATAAGTACTTAGATTTACGTGATACTCGATTTAGCCGTTAGATGCTAACTCGTTAGAGTCCGTATTTTCATCAACCGCTTTAACCAGTAGAACACCAACACCGCCGACAATAATACCACATAGAACAAAGACTAGACGTCCCCACATTGGGTTTGTTAGCAATGCCATCGTACAGATACCAACACCCGCCACTGCGATAAGTTTACCAAGCATTTGACGCTGCTTGTTATCTAGTTGTTTCTGCTCAGCAGACTCAGCAACTAATGGCGTAGAAAGGTTGCCAAAGAACTTGTCTACGTCCGCTTGACGTTCAGCCGTCAGTGGCTTGTAGAACAATGTAGAAGCCATGAAGAAGCCACCCGTTAGCGTGATGTGAGAAATTAGACCAATCGCTACTTTCACATCAGACCATTCACGTTTAGTTAGCTCTTCCATACCAAATACCGCTGAAACCATTTCTGCATCGATAACGAAACCAACAACATAAGAAACGATACCACCAACAATTAGTGTACCCCAACCAGCCCAGTCCGGAGTCTTCTTAATGAAGAAGCCAAGGAAAGCAGGAATTGTCATAGGGAAGCCAATCAACGCACCCACATACATCATCGTATCAAACAGGCTCAGGCCTTTTAGTGAGTTGATGAATTGTGCGATAAGGATGATAGCAATACCAAATACAGCAGAAGTGATCTTAGATACTGTTACTAGCTCTTTCTCAGAAGCTTCACCTTTACGAACGATTGGTTCGTAGAAGTTCTTAACAAAGATACCTGAGTTACGGTTAAGACCTGAATCCATTGAAGACATTGTTGCTGCGAACATCGCGGCTACAAGTAGACCAACCATACCTGCTGGCATGTACTCTTGTACGAAGTATAGATAAGCGAAGTCAGCTGCTTTTTTACCTGCATCTGGGTAAGCTGCTGCTAAATCAACACCTTGACCAGCAATGTACCAAGATGGCATGAACCAAATGAATACGCCCGCCAGCATTAGAACACAAGCAAGTAGTGCTGCTTTTTTAGCATTTTTTGAATCTTTTGCCGCTAGGTAACGGTAAGAGTTAAGCATGTTGTTAGTAATAGAGAACTGCTTAACGAAGATGAAGAATGCCCAAATTGTGAAGATGCTTAGGTAGTTAATGTTATTGCCCCAAAGGAACGAACCACCATCTTGTACAGGGAAGTTATTAACAATCTCGCCAACACCGCCACCTTGTACAACAGCAACAACTGCACACGTTACCGTAACCGCCATGATGATAACCATCTGCATGAAGTCAGATGCGATTACCGCCCATGAACCACCCGTTACAGACATCGCCAATACCACTAGGCCAGTAACCCAGATAGTCATGTTCATATCGAAACCGAAGATGCCCGATGCGATGATTGCCAATGCGTTCAGCCACACACCCGCAGATACAACAGAGTTAGGCATTGAAGACCAAGTAAATACTTGTTCGTTCGTTGCACCGAAACGCATGCGAATCGCTTCAATTACCGTAACAACTCGAAGTTGACGGAACTTTGGAGCGAAGTATGCGTAGTTCATGAAGTAGCCAAATGCGTTAGCTACGAAGATTACCGCAACCGCAAAGCCATCGTTGTAAGCTTTACCCGCTGCACCGGTGAATGTCCATGCACTAAACTGTGTCATAAACGCTGTTGCACCAACCATCCACCACAACATGTTACCTCCCCCACGGAAGTAATCACTTGTTGTACTTGTAAACGTTCTAAACATCCAACCTATTGCAATCAAGAATAGGAAGTAGACGCCAACAATAATAGTATTGAGTTCCATCTTAAGACCTTTTTTATTTAAGTTTTATCCGCACCTTCACTATAGTTATTCCGAATCGTCATTTGTAGTACAATAACCCAAATGCGTGACGACGATCCTACTATCAAGCCAATAAATAATCATACAAGTGATCCACTTCAACCTATCGGTTTCCACTTTCATCACTGATTTAGGCTCAGAACACGATTAGCCTATTTCAGACTAATTCCTACACTTGGATTACCGCGTCTTAGTTCATGAGTTTTTGATTTTTTTTAGGTTGTCTATATTCACTGCCTTTCAAATTGCCATTGACCTTTTGTAACAAGTTCAACTTTCTGAGACGACTCGGAAATACTCATGCGTTGAGTCACAATTTATAACCGAACAATAACTAACAAAAACTCAAAACAATTGACATTAATAGTTGAATTTAAAGTAATTATTATTACATGGACGACATAGTATTATGTTTGGTTAACATGTATCTCGTATTTGAATCAACCTGGCGCGATAAGCCAAAACGTAAAACGTAAAAGACACCGGAGTATGGGAAAATGATGATCATGATTTCTTAGCTTTTTTGCTCGAAAATTAGATCGACATTAACGAAAAAAATCGGGATTGATAAAGATAGCAGAGCGATATGGGTGTGGTGTTATAGGGGTAAAATGAGCAGTAAACGAGGTAGTATTCTAGAACTCAGCGCTAAAAAACAAATAATCTAGTATTACAATTAAAGAGACTTAAAATGCCACAACCTGCTGCTCTTTGATAACAAATCATACTAATTAGGGGGCTGTTGCAAAAAAATCAGCCAAGACTCAGAATTCAGTTCTGTCTTTTCTGATCT
>NZ_JAUFQV010000039.1 GCF_030409945.1 Vibrio tapetis subsp. quintayensis | reverse complement strand
ATCAGGATAAGATCAAGGACACCGCTAGGAAGGCGATGAAAAGGATTACGCTGAAGGACACAGCGCTGCTATCAAGGATTTGATGCATGGAGCACTTTTAGTAGCCGGATTGCTGCGAGTAAGACTACGGCCCCGATACGCAAGTATCGGGGCTTTTCTTTATCTAAAAAATATCAAGAAAATAGAGTTCTTCTTTGGCTTACCAGAGAGAATACAGTTAGCCTGTAACCTGTAACCTGTAACCTGTAACCTGTAACCTGTAACCTGTAACTCACCTCACATCCGGTACGGCGGTATTTCAAAGCTCACAGGCCTAAACCCCACCATCGTCAACTCTCCAATATAATAATCATCTCCAAGCGATGAAAATTCAAACTCGTACACAGTATGCCAGCCAAAACGGCCTTTTGAGTTCTTGAACCGATGAGCCTCAAATGCGGTGCTTAATAGTTGAATATCAAGTTGCTTGCAACGTCTTGCGATGGCTTGTTTAGCGAGTTCAGATTGGCGTCTTTGCTGCCAAAACGCAAAACAAAACAAAGATAGGCCTAGGATTGCAAACAAGTTAGCCATGATTTATTCGCCCTTGGTCGATTGTTGAAGTTTGATCAATGCGCTAGCCAGTTCTTGGTTTGGGGTATTGTGCAGTAGCGGTAGAAAAACCATTCGTAACTCTGGCAGCATGACAAGGTCAGCAAATAGCTGGTTAAAGAGATTTTGGTTTCCGGTTTGCGCTAGGCGTAACAGGAACTGCTCGGCAACCGTGGCGTCGCTTAATGCGCTCCAGCAACGGCCAGCGATGGCAATCAGCACCTCTTGATGGCTGAGCCTTGGGCTGCTCAGAATGTCATTCACGATAGCTCTCAGCTTGTTTTGCTCGACACCAGATAAAGCGCGAATGAGTGCTGACAGCAAAAATAGATCGGGCGCGTCAGAGAGTATTTCTGCAGAAGCAAGCTCATGGACTCTGTCTGCTAATTTGTCTGGTAATGTGTCAGAGTGTTCCAAAGCGCCTAATAACGCATATAGCGGCTCTGTAGGGAGGTTATTCAGGGCTTTTCTTACGAGTACTCCGTTTTGTTCTGCATTCAAGCGAGCACAGATATCAGTGATGCCTTGTAACCCGATAGTTTGCCAATTATCCCAGCCTAAATTTCCTTGGAAATACTGCTGCGCGTGCTCGTAGTATTGGCTAGTTGGCATATCTAAGCTTGCACGAAGCTGGCTATGAAAAACGGCCATTTTGTCATCTGACGGCTTAAAGGTGTATGGGTTGTTTGCCAGCTTTTGTTGCTGCTCTTCGCTGACTTCACCGCCTAAGCGGGTGCCCATTGCTTCTAATACGTATTTAATGAAATTACCGATGTTCGACTGTTTAAGTAGACCTCGTTCATCTAATTCAAACTTCAAAAACCATATCCACGGCTGTTTTTGTGTATTCCAGTAGGCAATAGCGATTTGTGCGTGGCGCTGAATAGGATAAGGGTAAGGCTGCTGGGCTTGTTCAATGCGCTTAAACTGATCTTCTGCGATCGGCTGAACGCTGCGACTGAGATCGTAAATGCTGTATTGGCAGCCACTGTTTTCTAGTAGCTGGGTAAGGGTATGAATCGTTTCCATCAGGGAGAGTTATCCTATTAGTCTTTCATCAATAAATGGTACTCTATGGCCATTTTTCAAGGTTAGAAGTGACGAAAATGCCAACTCAACACCAAGTTAGTGCGTTGTTAGCACAATTAGAAGCACAAATGAGTGCTTTACAGCTATGGCAAGCAAGTTCTCCATCGCAAGCCGCGCTATCTAGTGAGCAACCTTTTGCTATCGATACCCTAGAGCCTAACGAATGGTTGCAGTGGATTTTCATTGTTCGAATTAATGCGCTTATCGAGCAAAATCAACCATTACCGACTGGGTTTGAAATCTTGCCATATTTTGAGCAAGTTTGGCAAAACCAGCGGGAAATGGAAACATTACTAAAGACCATTGCGCAACTCGATAAGGCGTTTAACCCATGCTAGAAATCATCTATCAAGACGAATACTTGGTTGCCGTGAACAAGCCGGCGGGAATGTTAGTGCATCGTTCTTGGCTAGATCGCCATGAAACGCAATTTGTGATGCAGACTCTGAGAGATCAGATCGGTCAGCATGTGTTTCCGCTTCACCGCTTAGACAGGCCAACGTCTGGTGTGTTGGTGTTTGCGCTTTCTAGTGAAATCGCCTCTAAGGTATCACCTATGTTTGCTAACCACGAGATGCAGAAAACGTATCATGCGATAGTAAGGGGGTGGATAGAAGAGGGCGATACGCTCGATTACCCGCTCAAAGAAGAACTCGACAAAATTGCCGACAAATTTGCGGATAAAGAGAAAGAAGCGAAAGATGCCATTACTGAGTATGCGCCACTTGGCAAAGTAGAAGTGCCTTTCTCCACAGGTCGCTTTCCTACTAGTCGCTATGGGCTGGTGGAAATGAAACCTAAAACAGGCCGTAAACACCAACTGCGCAGACACATGGCTCATTTACGCCACCCTATTGTTGGCGATACGTCTCATGGTGATGGTAAGCATAATCGCTTGTTCCGCGAGAATTACGATGCTCGCCGTTTGATGTTACATGCCTCTGAGTTGAGCTTTGTTCATCCGTACACAAACGAAACTCTGGTTTTAAAGGCCGGCTTTGATGATATATGGCAAAAGTTACTTGAAGAGTTTGGCTGGGATGGGTTGTTTAAGGCGTAAGGCATTAAGAGCCAGCATCGTCATCCCGGAATCGAGGAACGAGATATCCGGGATCTACTTTATGCGCGCGCATGCTTGCCGTGCGTTGTTATTTCAGCTTTTCCAGGTCCGCTTCAATTTCAGCAATTTTCCCAGAAACAACTTTCTCAAGATGTCGAAGATCACTCAAAATTTTCGCTTTGGTGTCTAATTCAGGTAGTTTGGCTGGACGCGTAAGTGTGTTTAGTTCATCGATAACCAAAGTTAGGTTACGGTTTATTTCAGTGACTTCTTTGTACTGGTGGCTACCGCTGTCGACTAGCACATTCTTGTGCTGGCGTGGGTATTTGAATTTCACGCTTTTTGCGAAAAACTCGCCTTTTTGCTTATGGAAGTAAATCTTTAGGACATCTTTTAGCGCTTCTTGTCGCAGAGAATAACGCTCAATTTGGGTAGGATCTTGAATGCCTAAACCAGTGAGGTTGGGATACATATATGACCTCGCATCAGTGAGTATTGGGTGATGTTTACCAAGTAAACTGTAGCAGTCAAAACTTGTGGTAGATAGTCTGTAACGTTAAGAGTTGTGGGCAAGATCGCGCTTATTGCCCACAACAGTATGAAATGCTATTCCGGCTGTAACTCACTGACTTTTTCAATCAATTTATCACGTAGGGTTTCCTGTTCTAAGTCGGAAAGTGGTCCGCCTTGCTCTGAGGTTAGAATAAACAAATCTTCAGCTCGTTCGCCAATCGTGGTGATTTTTGCTGCGTGAAGTCCGATATTTAAAGCGGCAAAGGTCGCACCGACTTTGGCTAACAGCCCTGGGGTATCCAGTGCAACAAACTCCATTAACGTCCGTTTCTTTGTCCTGGTCGGAATGAAATCTACTCGGGTTTTTACGTTAAAGTGGCGTAACTGCCTCGGTGTTCGTCGTACTTTTATCGTCGTGGCTTTACCGCTATTGATGACGTTAAGCAGATGACGCACGACTTTATCATGCCTGGTTTCATCGATTGGATCGCCATGCTGATCTAGAACCATAAAAGTATCCAGCGCGAAGTTGTCTTTGCTTGTCATGACTTGGGCGTCGTGCACATTGAAATTTCTTCGGTCGAGTTCAGCCACCACCGTTGCAAATAACCGGGAAGAATCTTTGGCGTAAAGAAATACTTCTGTGCCACCCCGAGTGGCTTTTTGACTGATCAAAATCAGTGGTTCATCTGGTGATTCTTGGCGTAAAAGGTGTTCGCTGTGCCAAGCGATTTGGCTGTGTGTATGGCGTAAAAAATAGTCTGCTTTAAAGCGTCGCCAAAGTAATTCTATGTCTCGTGCGGCAAATCCCTCTTTACGAAGTAGGGCAGAAGCCATTTGCTGATTGTGACGAATACGATCACGGACATCGACTGGGTTTTCCAGCCCTCGCCTTAAAGCTCGCTGAGTCGAATGATATAGCTCGGCAAGTAATGTGCGTTTCCAACTGTTCCATATCTCTGGGTTGGTGGCACAAATATCGGCCACCGTTAGGCAGACGAGGAATTCTAAGTATTCTTCATCTCGCACTATTTTGGCAAACTCGGTGACAACGTCGGGATCGTAAATATCGCGTCTCTGAGCGGTTACCGACATCAATAGATGCTGTTTGACTAGCCAAGATACTAACTTAGCTTCCGGTTTTGATAAGCCATGTTCAATACAGAAACTGTAGGCTTCAACCGCGCCAATTTCTGAGTGGTCACCGCCCCTTCCTTTTCCTATGTCATGGAAAATAGCCGCGAGAATAAGCAGTTCTTTTTTCTGAATGCGTGGGTACACTTCACAGCAAATTGGGTGCTTATTATGATTTTTTGCGTAGCTGAATGAGTGAATGTGCTTAAGTAAGCGCATGCTGTGCTCATCTACCGTATAAACGTGGAAAAGATCGAACTGCATCTGACCAACAATTTGGCTCCATTGAGGTAAATAAGCCGCCATCACACCTAACTTGTGCATCAAAGGGAAAGCACGATGCAGCGCATTAGGGTGACGGACTAAGTCCATGAATTTGTCCCGGGCCTCGGGCAGGGTGTGAAGAAATATGTTTAATCGTCGGCGCGCAGTGCGTAATTGCCTCAAGGTCGCGGGGGCAACGCTCTCTATTGTTGAGTCATTGGCGATATGAATGAACATATCCAAAATGGTCTCAGGGCGGGCTTGGAACAGTGCCGGTTTTCTTGCTTCAATAAACTGGCCACAGCGCTGGAAATCATCATCAATAATTTCGGTTACTAAGTCTTCACCGTCATTGATGATGGCTTGATTAAACAGCTTAAGTAGCATTTTGTTGAGTTCGGCCACTCGACGAAGAGTTCGGTAAAACTCTTTCATCATCATTTCGATCGGTTTATTGCCTGGGCCACTAAAACCAAGGTGTTCCGCTACTTGCAATTGATGGGCGAAAGTTAAGCGGTTATCGTAGCGCTTAAGTTCCATATGCAATGCAAAACGCACTCTCCACAGAAAGTCTTGGCACTCTAAAAGTTCACGGTACTCTCCGTCAGTCAAAAATCCGTAGCGACTCATTTCGAATAAAGAGGTGGCACCAAAGTGACGTCGAGCGACCCAACTCAATGTATGAATGTCTCTTAAACCTCCAGGGCTGGATTTGATATCAGGCTCGAGATTATAGGTGGTGTCATGAAACCGAGCATGGCGCTGTCTTTGCTCTTCCAGTTTGGCTTTGTAAAAGACATCGCTAGGCCAAAATGCTTCTGAATGCACCATGAGTTTGAGTTGCTGGAATCGATCTTCGTTGCCGCAAATAAAACGAGCCTCTTGCAGGTTTGTTGCGACGGTTAGGTCATCAAGCCCTACCTCTTCACATTGTGTAAGGGTTCGCACTGCATGGCCAACTTCCAACCTCAAATCCCAGAGTAAGGTAATAAACTCACTTATCTTTTGCTCTGTTGCGGTATCCAGAGCTTTCTCAGACAAAATTAAAATATCAATATCGGAGAGAGGGTGGAGTTCGCCTCTGCCGTATCCACCCACCGCAACCAAGCATAAATCGGAGTGCTGTTTGAAGCCATAGAATCGCCAAAGCCTCGCTAGGAGTAAATCCATATACTCGGAGCGGCCTAATACTAGGTCAGTGACAGGGTGGTGAGTTAAAAATTCTTGTCTTTGATAGTCAGAGAATTGCGTGAGTTGTTCGCGAACGGTATCCGGGACGAGTTGATCGTCTGTAAATGTTATAGGAGATTGAAAAGGCATTTCATGCATTCCATGCAGCGTCAAAATGGTAGCTCTAATGTATCAGGCTAAAACGCCGAATGCCAAGTACTTAGGGATGTGAACGTCAGAGGGATATAGCCAATATGTTACTAGACCTAAGAGGGGAGAAAAATTAGGTAGGAATAAAAATCCCCAGCATAGGGCTAGGGATTAAGATAAACCATTGATGAGTTAGCTCACCATTCGGCTATTTGTTGACCATTAAACGTGGGATGGTTTCTTCTGAGCGAAGCGTCAGTACTTCACAACCGTCTTTGGTGACTAGGATAGTATGTTCCCACTGTGCTGAGTTCTTACCGTCGCCAGTGTATACCGTCCAATCATCGTCACTGTCGATGCTGCAGCCGAATTTACCCGCGTTGATCATTGGCTCAATCGTGAAACACATGCCCTCTTGAAGCTTGCGTTTGTCGTTGTTTTTGTAGTGGACCACTTGAGGTTCTTCATGGAACTCGTTACCGATGCCGTGACCACAAAAATCTTTAACAATGGAATACTTCATACGAGGATTCTTTTTGTTATTGTCTTTGATGTACTTGTCGATCGCTGTACCGATTTCACCGACCGTTGCGCCTGGCTTAACTTTACGCATGCCAGTGTATAAGGCTTCTTGGGTAACAGAGCAAAGGCGTTTATCGGCAGCAGAGGCTTCACCGATAACAAACATCTTAGAGGTATCACCGTGATAACCCTCTGGGCGAGTCTCAAGCGACACAGTGCTGTCGTTTGGAATGATAACGGTAATGTCGATATTAACGACGTCGCCATCTTTCAAAACTGCCGGCTTCATCTTACCCGCAGTACCCATTTGGTCGGCGACTGCAGGAATACCGTGACATACTATGTGATTGATTGAAGTACAGATGGATTTCGGGAATCCATGGTAATCAAGTGGGGCAGGGTATGCGCCATTATCATTAATAAATTTGTGGCAAATTTGATCAAGTTCTTCTGTCGTAACACCCGCTTTTACATGGGGTTCGATCATCTCAAGCACTTCCGCGGCTAATTTGCCAGCAACGCGCATTTTTTCAATTTCTTCAGCCGTTTTGATTTTGATAGACATTTACTTTCTCAATCTCTTTAAATGCAATCGCGCTATTCTATCAGCGTGAATGGGATTGTTAAAGAAGTTGAGGGAATTAGGCGAAATGCGCAAGGCATAGTAAAGATACTCGGCATAAGGCGAGAACATCATCAAAAGGCTTGCATAAAGTTTTAAAGAGTTGACAAGAGTTTATGATGAGAGAAATTTTTTAACGCCCAACGCCCAACGCCCAACGCCCAACGCCCAACGCCCAACGCCCAACGCCCAACGCCCAACATTCTGTGGCTGTTTTTCCATTTTTCACTAGCAACAAACCCCTCTTTTATGGTATAAAGCGCGCCGGAACCAAGAACTGTTTTCTCCTACATGGCGAGGCTGTTTTTGAGTCCATATAAAATTATCTTTAAATCACACACGTACCGACACATGATCCGGGGTGCTCGCTTACTCAAAATTGAGAAGTAGGGTCGGACGCATGGGGCACGTGGAGGCCTAACCCCATAGAGGAATTTAAAATGGCAACTGTATCAATGCGCGATATGCTTAAAGCTGGTGTTCACTTTGGTCACCAAACTCGTTACTGGAACCCAAAAATGAAGCCATTCATCTTTGGTGCTCGTAGCAAAGTTCATATCATCAACCTAGAAAAAACTGTACCAATGTTCAACGAAGCTCTTACTGAGCTAAGCAAAGTTGGCGCTAAAAAAGGTAAAGTTCTTTTCGTTGGTACTAAACGCGCTGCATCTGAAGCTGTTAAAGAAGCTGCTATCGCAAGCAACCAGTTTTACGTTAACAACCGCTGGTTAGGCGGTATGCTTACGAACTACAAAACTGTTCGTCAATCTATCAAGCGTCTAAAAGAACTTGAAGCGCAAGCTCAAGACGGAACTTTTGAGAAGCTAACTAAGAAAGAAGCTCTAATGCGTACCCGTGAAATGGATAAGCTAGAGAAATCTCTTGGTGGTATCAAAGACATGGGCGGTCTACCTGACGCACTATTCGTAATCGATGCAGATCACGAGCACATTGCAGTTCGCGAAGCAAACAACCTAGGTATCCCAGTATACGCTGTTGTTGATACTAACTCTGACCCAGACGGCGTTGACTTCATCATTCCTGGTAATGACGATGCAATCCGTGCGGTACAGCTTTACCTTAACGCTGCAGCACAAGCTGTAACTGAAGGTCGTAACGAAGAAACTGTTGCAGCTGTTGCTGAAAAAGACGGTTTCGTAGAAGAAGCTGAATAATAGCGACTCTGAGTCACTTAGCTTTAATTAAGTTAAGTCATAGTTAGCATCAGGGGCCCAATGTGTGCCCCTGATTTTTACCTTAATTGGAATCAACCGAGGATTTTAAGAATGGCAACTGTTACTGCTGCTCTAGTAAAAGAACTTCGCGAGCGCACAGCCGCTGGCATGATGGAATGTAAAAAAGCGCTTGTTGCAGCTGATGGCGATATTGAGCTAGCAATTGAAAACATGCGTAAAAGTGGCGCAGCGAAAGCAGCTAAAAAAGCTGGTAACGTTGCAGCTGAAGGCGCGATCATCATCAAAGATGCTGACGGCGTTGCAGTTATCCTAGAAGTAAACTGCCAAACTGACTTCGTTGCTAAAGATGCAGGTTTCCTAGCGTTTGCTGACGAAGTTGCAACTGCTGCTCTAGCTGAAAAACTAGACATCGAAGCTCTTCAAGCTAAGTTCGAAGAGACTCGTATCGCACTTATCACTAAAATCGGTGAGAACATCAACATCCGTCGCGTACAGTACGCTGAAGGCGCTGCACTTGCTACTTACCGTCACGGTGAGAAAATCGGTGTTGTTGTTGCTGGTGAAGGCGATGCTGAAACACTTAAGCACATTGCTATGCACGTTGCTGCTTCACGTCCTGAGTTCGTTAACCCAGAAGACGTACCAGCAGACGTAGTTGCTAAAGAGAAAGCGGTTCAAGTTGAAATCGCAATGAACGAAGGCAAGCCTCAAGAAATCGCAGAGAAGATGGTTGTTGGCCGTATGAAGAAATTCACGGGTGAAGTATCTCTAACTGGTCAGGCTTTCGTAATGGAACCTAAGAAAACTGTTGGCGAAATTCTTAAAGAGAAAGGCGCTACAGTAACTAACTTCGTACGTTTAGAAGTTGGTGAAGGTATCGAGAAAGCAGAAGAAATGAGCTTCGCTGACGAAGTGGCTGCGGTACAAAAAGGTTAATCCTTAATGTATTGAGTTCAAAAAGACCGTAGCTAAGGCTGCGGTCTTTTTATGAATAGAAAACAAAAAATTAGCAGTGATGAATGAAGGTTCAAGTACGAAGTACTAAATGCTAAACGCGAAGTGCCCCTACTTAGCTTTTAGAACCTCTATCCATGACTGTTAATCAACAACTCTTATTTGAAAGGTAAACGCCATGACTACGAATCCTAAACCCGTATATCAACGTATCCTGCTTAAACTTAGCGGTGAAGCGCTTCAAGGCGATGAAGGCTTTGGTATTGACCCAACCACTCTGGAGCGTATGGCTCAAGAGATCAAAGAGTTAGTTGAGCTGGGTGTTGAAGTTGGTGTGGTAATTGGCGGTGGTAACTTGTTCCGTGGTGCCGGTCTTGCTGAAGCGGGTATGAACCGCGTTGTTGGTGACCACATGGGTATGCTAGCAACAGTAATGAACGGCCTAGCAATGCGTGATGCGTTGCACCGTGCATACGTAAACGCTCGTGTAATGTCAGCAATTCAACTGAAAGGTGTTTGTGACGATTACAATTGGGCTGATGCAATCCGTGAGCTTCGTCAAGGTCGTGTTGTTATCTTCTCTGCTGGTACTGGTAACCCATTCTTCACAACAGATTCAGCGGCATGTCTACGTGGTATTGAAATTGAAGCTGACGTAGTTCTCAAAGCGACAAAAGTTGATGGCGTATATAATGCTGACCCAGTAGCAAACCCTGATGCAGAGTTGTATGATAAGCTTCACTATAACGTTGTTCTTGAAAAAGAATTAAAAGTCATGGATCTGGCTGCGTTCACTCTAGCGCGTGATCACAAAATGCCAATCCGTGTATTTAACATGAATAAGCCAGGCGCACTGCGTCGTGTGGTAATGGGTGAAACTGAAGGTACACTTATCAGCGACGCTGAATAAGCCCATCAAGTTTACGCATTCTCTAAGATAAGTAATAAGGTGACATTGTGATTAATGAAATCAAAAAAGACGCACAAGAGCGCATGGAAAAAAGCGTAGAAGCACTGAGAAATAGCCTGCTAAAGATTCGTACAGGTCGTGCTCACCCAAGCTTACTTTCTGGTCTAACTGTTGAGTATTACGGTGCTCCAACTCCTCTTAACCAAGTAGCGAACGTGGTTGCAGAAGATGCACGTACACTGGCTATTACGGTTTTTGACCGTGAACTGACTCCTCTTATTGAAAAAGCTATCTTGATGTCTGACCTGGGTCTAAACCCAATGTCTGCAGGTACTGTTATCCGCGTACCTCTTCCACCGCTAACAGAAGAGCGTCGTAAAGACCTTGTTAAAATTGTACGTGGTGAAGCTGAAGGTGGCCGTGTTGCTATTCGTAACATCCGTCGTGACGCAAATGGCGATCTTAAAGGTCTTTTAAAAGACAAAGAGATCTCTGAAGATGACGACCGCAGAGGTCAAGACGAAATCCAGAAGCTAACGGATGCTGCGGTTAAGAGCGTTGATGACGTTTTAGCAACCAAAGAAAAAGAGCTAATGGAAGTATAAAGCTGATTTTGTTTATGTCGATTTTTCGTTAAATTGAAGCATAAACAAGCAGTTGTTACACTTTTATGTTGTAAAGCGCTGTGTGGTTAGCACAGTGCTTTTTTTATATGGTATTATCTCACCCCATTTTAATCATTTAATTCACTATGCCGAACACTCAAGCCATTTCAGACGCACTTCCTAAACATATCGCAATCATCATGGATGGTAATGGACGTTGGGCAAAAGCTCAGGGGAAACCACGTGTTTTTGGTCATAAAGCGGGTGTTAGTGCTGTACGTAAAACGATCTCTGCTGGAACTCGTTTGGGTATTAAAGCGATCACATTATTTGCTTTTAGTAGTGAAAACTGGCGTCGACCAGAAGATGAAGTGAATTTATTGATGGAACTGTTTATCACGGTTTTATCGAAAGAAGTAAAACGCCTACACAAGAACAACCTGCAACTTCGTATTATTGGCGATACCACTCGCTTTAGTTCTCGTTTACAGAAAAAAATCGCAGAAGCAGAAGCGTTGACGGGCAATAATACAGGGATGGTACTTAATGTAGCGGCTAATTACGGTGGCAAGTGGGATATCGCTCAGGCGGTAAAGAAAATTGCTGCTGAAGCCGCAACTGGCGATCTCATTGTTGATGATATTGATGAAGACCTGATCACAAGCTACCTTGCGATGGCTGACATTCCTGAAGTTGACTTGATGATACGAACGAGCGGTGAACGCCGCATCAGTAACTTTATTTTGTGGCAGATGGCCTACGCAGAAATGTATTTTACCGAGCAATATTGGCCCGACTTCAATGAAGACAGTTTGGCAGAAGCTGTTGCTTGGTTTGTAAGTAGAGAGCGACGTTTTGGTTGCACCGGTGAGCAAATCACCGAATTGATGACAGAATAACAAAGAAAAGGACTCGTCGGCTTGAAACAAAGAATTATTACCGCGCTGATCTTAGCGCCACTGGTTGTGTTAGGCATTTTTGAATTATCAATGCCGCTTTTTATCGCTGCAATCGCAGTGGTGACCATGATCGGCTTCTGGGAATGGACTCAATTTGTAAAGCATAACTCGCGTGTGATGGCGTTGATTCCAGCGGCCGTCATCATGGCGGTAACTTTGGTTGTCCTACCGTTTGAACCTCAACTTTTAGCCCCGCTGCCAGCAACACACTTTGCTATTTTAGCTATTGGTTCTATATGGTGGGTTGTCGCAAGCTTGCTGGCTATCACGTATCCTAAATCGGTCGGAATGTGGCAAAACTCAAACCTGTTACGTAACGTATTTGGCTGGTTAACGCTCATCCCATTCTTTACCAGCATCATTTTGCTAAGAGCCGAAGGCGCAGGCGTTGATGAGTATTACGGCGGAAAGCTGGTTCTATTTGTTTGCTTCTTAGTCTGGTCTGCCGATAGTGGCGCCTATTTCGCGGGTAAAACCTTTGGTAAGACTAAAATGGCGCCGCATGTCAGCCCAAATAAAACCATTGAAGGTTTGGTCGGCGGTATCGTGGCTGCCTTGATCGTTGGCTGGGGCGCAGCCGAATGGTTTGAACTACAATTTGAAAGCTGGGTAACAATGGCATGGATTGCACTGGTTACTGTCATCATTTCAGTACTTGGTGATTTGGTTGAAAGTATGTTCAAACGAGTCTCTGGTATTAAAGACAGCAGTAATATCATTCCTGGACACGGCGGAGTGCTAGACCGGATCGACAGTTTAACCGCCGCATTTCCCGTCTTTACCTTGCTTTATTTCATTTTCTAATACAGTTAAAAAGACAAGGAAACTTGTCTTTTTACATACTGAAACGGTCATAATTGAATGAAAAATTTAACCATTCTAGGTGCAACAGGCTCTATAGGCACAAGCACCTTAAAGGTCGTAGAACAAAACCGCGATCAATTTACTGTGTTTGCTTTAGCGGCAGGTACTAATGTTGATAGCATGGCTTTGTTATGCGCAAAATGGCAACCTAGCTTTGCTGTTATGGCCAATGCTGAAGCGGCCGTTCAATTACGAAATACCATTTCGGTCCTTAGCCCTAATACTCAGGTTCTTTCTGGAGAAGACGGCATGTGCGCTGTCGCCTCTATGGATGAAGTTGATATGGTGATGGCTGCAATTGTCGGTGCAGCTGGTTTAATACCGACCATGGCGGCGGTACAGGCGGGCAAACGAGTGCTGCTAGCGAACAAAGAAGCGTTAGTGATGTCCGGTCAGCTGTTTATCGATGCGGTTGAAAAATACGGTGCGGAACTCTTACCGGTAGACAGCGAGCACAATGCTATTTTTCAGTGCTTGCCGCAGAGTATTCAAACCAAGATGGGGCACTGTGATTTAGAACAGCACGGTGTATCTTCAATTTTACTGACCGGTTCTGGTGGTCCTTTCCGCTACTCCGACGTATCAACCTTGTCGTCAGTGACTCCTGAACAAGCAATCGCACATCCTAATTGGTCTATGGGCCCCAAAATATCAGTAGACTCAGCCACAATGATGAATAAAGGGTTGGAGTTCATTGAAGCTAAATGGTTATTTAATGCTTCTCAAGAGCAGCTGAAAGTCATCATTCACCCTCAATCTGTGATCCACTCTATGGTGCAATACAAAGATGGTTCAGTACTTGCGCAGATGGGCCAACCAGATATGGCAACGCCAATCGCTCTGACTATGTCTTACCCAGAACGAGTTAATGCCGGTGTTGCACCACTAGATTTTACCAAAGTGGGTGAACTTACCTTTCTTGAACCTGATTATTCCCGTTATCCATGCTTAAAGCTGGCGATCGATGCGTGTTACGAAGGGCAACATGCTACAACGGGGCTGAACGCAGCCAATGAAATTGCCGTTGACGCATTTTTGCGAAAGCAGATTAGATTTACCGACATTGCCAGCATCAACGAGCAAGTCTTGAATAAACTGTGTGGACAACAGCCGTTAGCGTTGGATAACTTGGAAAGCTTACTAGAGCAAGATAAAATGGCACGTAGCTACGCAAACGAATACATTACAGAGCGAACACTATGACAGACATACTGTGGAATTTAGCGTCATTCATCGTTGCACTGGGTGTACTGGTAGCCGTGCATGAATTTGGTCACTTTTGGGTGGCACGAAAGTGCGGCGTGCAAGTGCTTAAGTTTTCTATCGGCTTTGGTAAATCTCTTTGGTCTAAAACTGGTAAAGATGGCACGGAATACAGCATTGCGATTATCCCATTAGGGGGTTACGTTAAAATGCTCGACGGCCGTGTTGATGACATAACAGAGCAAGAAAAATCGCAGGCGTTTAACCATAAAAAATTATGGCAACGAGCCGCTATTATTAGTGCGGGTCCTGTGTTCAACTTTGTGTTTGCACTGTTTGCTTATTGGGTCGTATTTCTTATTGGTGTGCCTGCGGTTAAGCCAGTAATTGGCCAAGTAACGCCTCATTCTATTGTCGCACAAGCCGGAATTGAAACTGGAATGGAACTAAAAGCCGTTTCAGGAATCAAAACCGCAGATTGGGAATCAGTTAACATGCAGCTGATTTCCCATATTGGTGACGATCTGATGACCTTAACGGTGACATCTGACGACGCAATAGGTGTAGAGCAAGTTAAGAAAGTAGACATTCGTGATTGGAGCTTTGACCCAGAAAAAGAATCGCCGATGTCGACACTGGGTTTTGTACCATTTAGACCGGAAGTATCGACTACTTTAGCCCACATTGGTGAAGGTGGTGCAGCGGAGAAAGCGGGTTTGCAAGTGGGTGATGTTATCCTGGCTGCAAATGGCAACAAAATTACTGATTGGCAGCAAATGGTTGAAGTCATTCGAAGCAATGCGAATACGCCAGTTTCGGTAACCGTTGATAGAGTGGGTCAAACAGTGAAACTTGAGCTTATCCCTGATTCGAAACAAGTATCAGATGGAAAGTCGATCGGTTTTGCTGGTATTGCTCCGGAAGTCGCAGAATGGCCTGAAAATTATCGCTTTGAATTGAAATATGGTGTATTTGAATCCATTGGTAAAGCGGTAGATAAAACTGGACAAATTATTTCACTAACATTCAGTATGCTAAAAAAGCTGGTTGTTGGTGATGTAGGTATAGAAAACCTAAGTGGCCCAATTTCGATTGCGAAAGGAGCGGGTGCTACGGCAGATTACGGCTTGGTTTATTTTTTAAGCTTTATGGCCTTAATCAGCGTTAACTTAGGCATTATTAATTTATTACCATTACCGGTTCTAGATGGCGGGCACCTGTTGTTCTTAGCCATTGAAGCGGTAATACGACGACCTGTACCAGAAGCGGTTCAGGAAGTGGGCTACCGTATTGGTGGGGCCATCATAATGTCCCTTATGGTAGTTGCGTTATTTAACGATTTTACGCGCCTGTGATATCAGCTGATTGATATAGCAAACTGGCATTAAAAGAAGTAGCAAGGAATAATCAGAATAGATATGGCGATCAAGCATTTACTACTTACCTCTCTACTGCTTAGCAGCACAATGGTAAATGGTGCAGAGAAATTTGTTGTTCAAGACATCAAAATCGAAGGTCTTCAGCGTGTCGCATTAGGTGCTGCATTGTTAAAAATGCCTATCCGTATTGGTGACACAGTCGAACAGCAAGATGTATCCAAAATTATTAAAGCCTTATACGAATCCGGTAACTTTGAAGATATTCAAGTACTGCGAGACGGGGATGTGCTTGTTATAGAAGTAAAGGAGCGCCCAACCATTGCGAGCGTTTCTTTTTCGGGTAACAAGGCAATAAAAGAAGAACAATTGCAAACAAGCTTAGATGCGTCAGGCATCCGTGTTGGTGAAGCGCTGGATCGCACATCGCTTAGCAACATAGAAAAAGGCTTAGAAGATTTTTACTACAGTGTGGGTAAATACAACGCTGAAGTAAAAGCTGTTGTGACGCCTTTACCTCGTAATCGTTCTGATCTTAAATTTGTATTTACGGAAGGGGTATCGGCTAAAATTCAGCAGATCAACTTCCTAGGTAATACGGTTTTTGCTGATGATGAGTTACGCTCACGCTTTAATCTCAACGTCGATGTGCCGTGGTGGAATTTCCTAGCTGATGAGAAGTATCAAAAGCAAGTTTTGGCTGGCGATATTGAAACTCTGCGCTCATTCTACTTGAACCAAGGTTACTTGAAATTCCAAGTAACGAATACTCAAGTGTCTATTTCTCCGGATAAAAAAGGCGTGTACATTGCGCTAACGATCGATGAAGGGAAACCTTATTCAATCGATACAGTTGATTTTCGTGGTGAGTTGATTGGCAAAGAAGATGAATTTAAGCAGATGCTTACCTTTAAACAAGGTGATATCTATGATGGTTCAGCCGTAACCAGCTTAGAAGAGAGCGTTAAGCGCGTTCTTGGCGAGGCAGGCTACGCATATCCACAAGTTCGTACTATCCCTGAGTTTGATGATGAAAATCAAACGGTGTCATTGGTTATCAATGTTGAAGCTGGAAAACGAATTTACGTTCGTGATATCCGATTCGTCGGTAACAATTCAACTAAAGATGAAGTTTTGCGCCGTGAAATGCGTCAAATGGAAGGCAGTTGGTTGAACTCTAAATCGATCGATACCGGTAAAAGCCGTCTTAATCGCTTAGGTTTCTTTGAGAAAGTAGACGTACAAACTGTACGTGTTGCAGGCTCTGACGATCAGGTTGATCTTGTTTATAACGTAAAAGAGGCCAACTCTGGCAGCGTAAACTTTGGTGTTGGCTACGGTACTGAGTCTGGTATTAGTTTCCAAGTGGGCTTGCAGCAAGATAACTTTGCAGGTACGGGTAACCGTGTAGGCGTTAGTGCCTCTACCAATAAATACCGTAAAAACGTCAGTCTAGAATACCGAGACCCATACTGGAACCTTGATGGTGTGAGTTTAGGTGGTAAGGTTTTCTACAACCAATTTGAAGCATCAGAAGCTGGCATTGTCGACTATACCAATGAAAGCTATGGTACAAGACTGACATGGGGTTTCCCGTTTAATGAATTGAACTTTTTCGAATTCGGTGTGGGTTATACTCACAACAAAATCTCTAATCTTGACCCATACGCTCAAATTGAGAAGTTCTTACAAGTACAAAGAGAGGCCGGCAACGTAACCGATAATAGCTTACTAGTTAACGACTTCGATTTTTCGTTGAACTGGACTCGTAACAACTTGAACAAAGGTTTCTTCCCGACAGCCGGTAATCATCAATCTGCATTCTACAAAATGACCGTACCTGGCTCTGACGTTCAGTACTTCAAAATGCAGTACGATGTTAAGCAGTATTTCCCGTTAACGGAAAAACACGAGTTTGCTTTGTTATTGCGTGGTCGCTTAGGTTACGGTAATGGTTATGGTAAATCAGGTGACAACGATAACTTGTTCCCGTTTTATGAAAACTACTACGCGGGTGGCTTTACCACTCTACGTGGTTTCCGTTCTAACTCAGCGGGCCCGAAAGCGGTGTACGATGAAAACCCGTCAGGTGGTAACAACTCGCAATATACCGCGACAGATAAGTCGGTTGGTGGTAATGCAGTAGCTTTGGCGAGTATGGAAGTGATTTTCCCTACGCCATTTGCATCGGATGAAGTGCGTAGCCAAATTCGTACCAGTTTGTTTGTGGATGTGGCCAGTGTTTGGGATACTGAGTTTAAATACCTCGATCCAGATACCGGTGTGTCTTCGGGTCAGCAATATTATTACGATTATTCCGATCCACGAAATTACCGAGCCTCTATAGGTACCGCAATTCAGTGGATGTCACCAATGGGTCCTTTGGTTTTCTCATTGGCAACCCCAATTAAACAATTCGAGGGTGATAACACAGAAGTGTTCACATTCACCATCGGTCAAACGTTCTAAGTTAGGAGAGAATTTTGAAAAACATCGTTAAAGCAGCAGGCCTAAGCCTAGTAGTATTAAGCAGCTCATTCTTTGCACAAGCAGCAGAAGCCGCTCAGAAAGTTGGTTACGTGAATACTGCACAAATATTCCAAGCTCTCCCACAGCGTGAAGCGGTACAAAAGAAGCTTCAAGCTGAATTTAAAGACAAAGGTGCTGAACTAAAAGCATTAGAAGCTAAAATCAAAACCAAAGTAGAGCAAGCGCGTCGTGACGGCGAATTACTTGGTGACGAAGGTATGCGTAATCTGCAAATCCAAATCGCTGGTTTGGAAGCAGAGTACAAAATCAAAGGTCAATCGCTTGAGAAACTAGGCGCTAGACGTGAAAATGAAGAGAAACAAAAGCTGTTTAAACTGATCCAAAAAGCGATCGGTCAAGTAGCAGAAAAAGAAGGTTACGACATCATTGTTGATGCAAGCGCACTTCAGTACGCAAAGCCTGACTTGGATCTTTCTGAAAAAGTGATTAAAGAACTAAAATAAGTTTATGACGACATTATCCCTTGCTCAAGTAGCTAACATTGCGGGTGGTCAGCTTCATGGAGATAGCGATATAGCTGTCTCCGGTTTTGCTGCATTGGAAAAAGCTGGCTCAGGTCAGTTGGCTTTTTTATCGAACCCTAAGTTCCGTAAAACGCTTCCAGACTGCAAAGCCAGTGCAGTATTGGTTAGAGAGTCTGACCTCGAATTTTGCACCGGCAACGCCATTGTGGTCGCTGACCCGTATGTTGCGTACGCGAAGATCGCTCAAGCGTTAGATTCAACCCCACAACCTGCTCATGATATTGCGCCAAGCGCGGTTGTCTCAAGTGATGCAGTGATTGGCATTGACGTCGCGATTGGTGCAAATGCTGTGATTGAGTCTGGAGCTGTTATCGCAGAAGGTGCCTGCATTGGTGCGGGCTGCTTTATAGGTAAGCAAGCAAAGATTGGTGCTCGCACTAAGTTATGGTCAAACGTTAGCGTCTACCACGACGTTGAAATTGGCGAAGACTGCTTGATACAAGCAAATGCTGTAATTGGTTCTGATGGCTTTGGTAACGCTAACGACAAAGGCGAGTGGATTAAAATCCCTCAAGTTGGTTCTGTTAAGGTGGGTAACCGAGTAGAGATCGGAGCATGTACCACCATTGACCGTGGTACACTTGACGATACCGTCATTGAAGATAATGTTGTATTAGACAACCAGATTCAAATTGCCCATAACGTGCATGTTGGCTACGGCTGCGCAATGGCCGGAGCCGTCATTGTTGCTGGCAGTACACACATCGGTAAATATTGCTTCTTTGGTGGTGGTGCTGTTGTTAATGGTCACATCACAATCGTAGACCAAGTCACCGTGACTGGCATGTCGATGGTGATGCGCGATATTACCGAAAAAGGCGTGTACTCCTCTGGTGTTCCAGTTCAGCCGAATAAAGAATGGCGTAAAATGGTGCCTAGAGTTCATAAAATTGCAGAAATTGATCGCCGCTTAAAAGCGTGTGAAAAGCGCGACAGCTAATCTGCCCCAACTCTTAATGGCCTGCAGTTTGCGGGCCTTAGTTTGTCTAGAAAGGCACACTATCTAGAATACATAAATAGGAATATGACTTTGACTACTGAAACGAAAACGATGAATATCACGGAGATCCAAGAACTTCTTCCACATCGCTATCCTTTCCTAATGATCGATCGCGTAACGGACTTCGAAGAAGGCAAATACTTGGTTGGTCTAAAGAACGTATCTGTTAACGAACCTCAGTTTACGGGTCACTTTCCAAAGCTTCCTGTTTTTCCTGGTGTACTTATTCTTGAAGCAATGGCACAAGCGACGGGCTTGCTTGCTTTCCGTACCTTTGGTGCGCCTGCTGAGAACGAACTGTACTACTTCGCAAGTATTGATAAAGCGAAATTCCGTAAGCCAGTTATGCCTGGTGATCAATTGGTTATCGAAGTGGAGTTCATTAAAGAACGTCGTGGCATTGCACTGTTCAATGGTGTTGCAAAAGTCGACGGTGAAGTAGTGTGTTCTGCAGAACTAAAATGTGCACGTCGAGAGTTTTAATATGATCCATGAAACGGCTCAAATTCATCCTTCTGCGGTTATTGAGGGCAATGTAAAGATTGGTGCTAACACAACCGTTGGTCCTTTTACTTACATTTCTGGCGATGTTGAGATTGGTGAAAACAACGAGATCATGTCTCACGTTGTGATCAAAGGTCCAAGTAAAATCGGCAACGAAAACCGCATCTTCTCTTTTGCTATTATTGGTGAAGAGTGCCAAGACAAGAAATTCAGCGGTGAAGATACATCGTTGATTGTTGGCGACCGTAATATTATTCGTGAAAGCGTGCAGATGCACCGCGGTACAGTTCAAGACAAGGGCACCACTATTGTCGGCAGCGATAACCTATTTTGTGTTAACGCCCATATTGCTCACGACTGTGTGGTAGGTGATAACGTTATTCTTGGTAACAACGCAACCTTAGCCGGTCACGTAACTATCGAAGACTTTGTGATTTTGACTGCGCTTTCTCCGGTTCATCAGTTTTGTACCTTAGGTGCTCATTGCTTTGTCGGTGGTGGCTCTATTGTTGTTCAAGACGTTCCACCATTTGTGATGGCACAAGGTAACCACTGTAAGCCATTCGGTATTAATATCGAGGGTATGAAGCGCCGTGGCTTTACCAAAGATGAAATCAAAGCGGTACGTCGTGCATACAAAAAACTATACCGTGAAAGCTTAACGCTTGAAGAAGCGAAAATCGAAATTGCAACTGAGCCTGAAGAGTACGCCGTTGTGAAGCAGTTCCTAGAGTTCTTGGGTAAAACGCAGCGTGGCATTATTCGCTAACCTTTTTGCTCGTTCGGAATGATGTAAAGATCGCCACTCACATGGCGATCTTTTTGTGTTTTTAGGTAAGGTGTATACGATGACGACAAAGCGACCATTAAGAATCGGCATTATTGCAGGGGAACTCTCTGGCGATACGCTGGGTGAGGGATTTATCCGAGCCATCAAAAAACGCTACCCTGACACTGAGTTCGTGGGGATTGGTGGGCCGAAGATGATCGCTGAAGGCTGTCAGTCACTCTTCGAAATGGAAGAATTGGCCGTTATGGGCTTGGTTGAAGTCTTAGGGCGCTTACCAAGGCTATTGAAAGTGAAAGCGGCGCTTGTTAAAGAGTTTACTCAAAATCCACCGGACGTGTTTATCGGTATAGATGCCCCGGATTTTAATTTGCGTGTTGAGTTAGACTTGAAAAAAGCGGGCATAAAAACTGTGCATTATGTCAGCCCGTCCGTGTGGGCATGGCGGCCAAAACGTATTTTCAAAATAGACAAGGCAACCGACTTAGTTTTGGCTTTCCTTCCGTTTGAAAAAGCATTTTATGACAAATACCAAGTCGCATGCGAGTTCGTGGGTCATACACTTGCCGACGCCATTCCGATGGAATCGGATCAATTGGCAGCACGAAAACTCCTGAACCTAGAACAAAGTAAAAAGTGGTTAGCGGTACTGCCAGGCAGTCGTGGCGGAGAAGTGGGGCTTATTTCACAACCCTTTATCGAAACGTGCCAAAAACTCAACCAGCAACACCCAGACATTGGCTTTGTCGTTGCTGCGGTAAATGAAAAGCGCAAACAACAGTTTGAACAAATTTGGCAGCAATATGCGCCAGAATTGGACTTTACCATTGTGCAAGATACCGCTCGTAACGTCATTACGGCATCCGATGCGGTTCTACTGGCATCGGGCACAGTAACGTTGGAATGCATGTTGCTCAAAAGGCCTATGGTGGTGGGTTACAAAGTGAATAAACTCACGGGATGGATTGTACAAAAGTTGGCGATTACTAGGCACGTTGCCTTGCCTAACATTATGGCGGGTAGGGAGTTAGTAAGAGAGTTTATCTTAGACGATTGCAACGCCGACAACCTATACCCACCGCTAGAGCACGCCTTGTTTGGTGACAATAGTGCATTAATTGAAGAGTTCAATGAAATGCATCAATGGATAAGAAAAGATGCCGACACACAAGCGGCCGCTGCAGTACTCAATTTGATTGGAAAATAACATGACTAACATCGCTCCAAAAACTAAGAAGCCAGTGAAGGAACTACCCCCATTTGAATACCCGCAAGGCTATCAGTTGATTGCTGGTGTCGATGAGGTTGGGCGTGGGCCATTAGTGGGTGATGTCGTCACCGCAGCCGTTATCTTAGATCCTAATAATCCGATTGAAGGCTTGAACGATTCTAAAAAACTGTCTGAAAAAAAACGACTAGCTCTTTTTCCTGAGATCAAAGAAAAAGCATTGGCTTGGTCTGTGGGTAGATGTTCGCCAGAAGAAATCGATCAATTTAATATTCTACAAGCGACAATGGTTGCGATGCAACGTGCCATTGCTGGTTTAGAAACTCAGCCAGACTTAGCGCTTATTGATGGGAATCGCGTCCCAGATATTCCAATGGCTGGGCTGGCGGTTGTCAAAGGCGATTTGCGAGTTGCCGAAATCAGTGCAGCGTCGATCACCGCCAAAGTAGTGCGTGATGCCGAAATGGATGAACTTGATAAAGAGTATCCGCAGTTTGGATTTGCGAAGCATAAAGGCTACCCAACCAAAGCTCATTTTGAAGCGATTGAACAACATGGTGTGATTGCTGAGCACCGTAAAAGTTTTAAACCAGTAAAACGAGCGTTAGGGCTTGAGTAAGTACTGAAGTACTAGAGGCGAGGTACTAAAAGCGAAGTAAAAGAGCGAAAGTGCAAAGCTAAAATCAGCACATCGCTTTCAATCTAGCTTTTATTCTATATCCTTTAGCACTTAGCACTTAGCACTTAGCACTTAGCACTTATCCTTTAACTTAGGACCGTTACATGTCTGACCCTAAATTTATTCATCTACGAATCCACAGCGACTTCTCAATGGTGGATGGCCTTTCTAAAGTGCCACCTATTGTGAAGAAAGTAGCAGAATATGGAATGCCAGCAATGGCGCTGACAGACTTTACCAACCTCTGTGGTTTGGTGAAGTTCTACAATACGGCGACGAATTGCGGTATCAAGCCGATCATTGGTGCAGACTTTACCATGCAATCTGCCGAATTTGGCGATGAGTTGACCAAACTAACGGTGCTAGCTACTGATAACAAAGGTTACAACAATCTAACCTTGTTGATTTCTGAGGCTTACCAGCGTGGGCATGTTTTACACCAACCTGTCATTGATAAAGAGTGGTTGGTAAACCATAACGAAGGTTTGATTATTTTATCGGGTGGACGTGTTGGTGAGATTGGGCGAGCGTTATTAAAAGGCAATCACAGCTTAGTTGAAGAATGTGTTGCGTTTTATCAGCAGTACTTCCCTGATCGTTTTTACTTAGAATTAACCAGAACGGGTCGTGCCGACGAAGAGAGCTACTTACACTTTGCGTTAGATTTGGCCGAAAAGACAGATTTGCCTGTTGTCGCCACAAACGAAGTGGTATTCCTAAATGAAGAACAATTTGATGCCCATGAGATTCGTGTAGCGATCCATGATGGCTTCACCATGGTCGATCCTCGCAGACCAAAAAACTACAGCGCTCAGCAGTACTTGCGTACTGAAGAGGAAATGTGTGAGCTTTTTGCAGATATTCCAGAAGCGCTACAAAACAGCGTCGAGATAGCTAAGCGTTGTAACGTTACCGTCCGTTTAAACGAGTACTTTTTGCCTAACTTTCCAACGGAAGGTATGGCGATTGAAGATTTCTTGGTGAAAAAATCAGAAGAGGGATTAGAGCGCCGTTTAGCATTCTTGTTCCCTGACGAAGAAGTGCGTTTACAGCGTCGCCCTGAATACGACGAACGCCTTAAAATAGAGCTCGATGTTGTCAACAAAATGGGCTTTCCGGGTTACTTCCTTATCGTAATGGAGTTCATCCAGTGGTCTAAAGATAACGATGTGCCAGTAGGGCCTGGCCGTGGTTCTGGTGCCGGTTCCTTAGTGGCATACGCCCTGGACATCACAGACTTAGATCCTCTGGAATATGACTTACTGTTCGAACGTTTCTTGAACCCAGAACGTGTCTCCATGCCCGATTTCGATATCGATTTCTGTATGGACAAGCGAGATCAGGTTATTGACCACGTCGCAGAAATGTATGGCAGAGATGCGGTATCTCAGATCATTACCTTTGGTACCATGGCGGCGAAAGCGGTTATTCGTGATGTTGGCCGTGTGCTGGGGCACCCGTACGGATTTGTCGATCGTATTTCCAAGTTGGTTCCGCCTGAGCCGGGCATGACCCTTGAAAAAGCCTTTAAAGCAGAACCTCAGCTGCCTGAAATTTACGAAGCCGATGAAGAAGTTCGTGCGCTTATCGATATGTGCCGCATCTTGGAGGGCTGTACTCGTAACGCAGGTAAGCATGCTGGTGGCGTCGTAATTTCGCCAACCACTATTACAGACTTTGCTCCGATATATTGCGATGCCGACGGTAACTTCCCGGTTACCCAGTTTGATAAAAACGATGTTGAAACCGCAGGCTTGGTTAAATTCGATTTCTTGGGTCTACGTACCTTAACCATCATCGACTGGGCTTTAGGTTTAGTTAACCCGAGATTGAAGCGCGAGGGTAAAGAAGCGGTTCGAATTGACTCCATTCCGCTCGACGACCAAGCATCCTTTAACTTACTACAGAATTCAGAAACAACGGCGGTATTCCAGCTCGAATCCCGCGGTATGAAAGATTTGATCAAGCGCCTTCAACCCGATAGCTTCGAAGATATTATCGCATTGGTTGCCTTGTTCCGTCCGGGGCCTTTGCAATCGGGCATGGTAGATAACTTCATCGACCGAAAACACGGACGAGAAGCGGTTTCTTACCCGGATGAAAAGTGGCAACACGAAACGCTTAAAGAAACGTTAGAGCCGACATACGGCATTATCTTGTATCAAGAGCAAGTAATGCAAATCGCCCAAATATTGGCTGGTTATACGCTTGGTGGGGCGGACATGCTTCGTCGTGCAATGGGTAAGAAAAAACCAGAAGAAATGGCGAAACAGCGTACTATCTTCGAAGAAGGCGCCATAGCAAATGGTGTTGATGGCGAACTCGCCATGAAGATCTTCGATTTAGTAGAAAAATTCGCAGGGTATGGTTTTAATAAATCGCACTCCGCCGCTTACGCACTGGTTTCTTACCAGACTCTGTGGTTAAAAACGCATTATCCTGCAGAGTTCATGGCGGCAGTAATGACGGCCGATATGGATAACACAGAAAAAGTCATCGGCTTGGTTGATGAATGCATCAGAATGAAGCTCAAAGTGCTGCCGCCTGATATCAATGCCGGTTTATATCGCTTCAACGTTGATGAAACCGGTGCCGTTGTTTATGGTATTGGTGCAATCAAAGGGGTGGGTGAAGGGCCAATTGAAAACATCATTGCCGCACGCGACAAAGGTGGTTATTTTAAAGACCTATTTGATTTTTGTGCTCGTGTTGATATTAAGAAAGTGAACAAACGCGTTATCGAAAAACTGATTTACGCAGGAGCACTTGATAGACTCGGTCCTCACCGCGCCGCAATGATGGCGTCGCTGAATGATGCGGTAAAAGCCGCTAGCCAACACCATCAGGCAGAAGCGTTTGGCCAGTCGGATATGTTTGGTGTATTAACCGATGCGCCGGAAGAAGTCGAACAAAAATACACACAAGTGCCGCCGTGGCCGGAAAAGGTTTGGTTAGAAGGCGAAAGGGATACATTAGGCCTGTATCTTACTGGTCATCCCATTAATGCGCATTTAAAGGAACTTGCTAAGTATACCAGTTGTCGACTTAATGATGCTCAGCCAACGCGAAGAGATCAATCGCTCACCATTGCAGGTTTGGTGATAGCCGCCAGAGTAATGACAACTAAGCGAGGAACTCGCATAGGATTGATGACATTAGACGATCGTTCAGGTCGAATGGAAGTCATGCTATTCTCTGATGCGTTAGAAAAGTATGCTGAACTTCTTGAAAAAGATAAAATTTTGGTCATTTCCGGACAGGTCAGCTTTGATGACTTTAACGGTGGCCTTAAAATGTCGGCGCGAGATGTCATGGATCTTGGAAATGCCCGTGAAAAATACGCACGAGCGTTGTCCGTATCTATTTTAGAAGAACAAATAGATAACCAATTTTTTGAGCGTTTTAGTCAAATACTAGAGCCTCATCGAGCGGGTACCGTACCAGTCAATGTCTACTACCAACGCCAAGATGCCCGTGCGCGGCTTGCTCTTGGTGTAGAGTGGCGAGTAACGCCAAACGATACATTGATCGACGAATTAAAGCAGCTGCTTGGCCAAGGTCAGGTAGAACTGGAATTTAACTAAAGACCTGTCGCTAATAATGCGAGGGTAGATAAAAGGATTCATAGATGAGCCCGAATTTTCTTGAGTTTGAGAAGCCAATTGCAGAACTAGAAGCAAAGATCGAAGCCCTACGTGATGTATCACGTCACGGTGGTGATGCTGCTGTCGATCTCGATAAAGAGATCAAGCAACTTGAAGATAAAAGCTTAGAGCTTAAAAAGAAAATCTTCAGCGATCTTGGTGCTTGGCAAGTTGCTCAACTCGCACGTCACCCTCAGCGCCCGTATACTTTGGATTACGTTGAAAACGTTTTTACTGAGTTTGATGAGCTAAAGGGCGATCGCGCTTTTGCTGATGATAAAGCGATTGTTGGCGGTATGGCTCGTTTAGAAGGCCGTCCAGTGATGATCATCGGTCACCAAAAAGGCCGTGAAACAAAAGAAAAAGTATTACGTAACTTTGGCATGCCAAAACCTGAGGGTTACCGTAAAGCGCTACGTCTAATGAAAATGGCTGAGCGTTTTAAGATGCCAATCATTACCTTTATCGATACTGCCGGTGCATACCCTGGTGTTGGTGCAGAAGAGCGTGGTCAATCTGAAGCGATTGCAACCAACCTAAAAGAGATGTCTAGTCTAACCGTTCCAGTTATTTGTAACGTTGTTGGTGAAGGTGGCTCTGGTGGTGCATTGGCCATTGGCGTGGGCGATTACGTTAACATGCTTCAGTACTCTACATATTCAGTAATCTCCCCTGAGGGTTGTGCTTCTATCTTATGGCGTGATTCAGACAAAGCGCCACAAGCGGCAGAAGCGATGGGCTTGATTGCTCCTCGCCTTAAAGAGCTTGAGTTGATTGATGAAATCATTGAAGAGCCACTCGGTGGTGCTCACCGTGACAAGATTGCCGTTGCAGCAAATATGAAAGCAACGCTACTAAAACAACTGGAAGATTTAGAGCAACTTGATGAAGAAACATTGCTTGAACGTCGTTTCCAACGTTTGATGAGCTACGGTTACTGTTAACCGAACGGTACGAATAGGATATGATTAAGCGAGCATTATGCTCGCTTTTTTTATCTCTGAGGTTTTTGTGCTTTATTCTGCTTTTTCGCAAGCTCTACATAACCATCGGCAAAGTAATAGCCGAGTGATCTTAGCCTTAAGTGGTGGAGTCGATTCTCGTGTTCTGCTTGATTTGCTCATTCGGTATCGCGTAGAGAACCCGCAAGTAGAATGCTGTGCTGTTCATATCCATCATGGCTTAAGCCCGAATGCAGATTTGTGGCTAGAACGTTGCAAGCAGTGGTGCAGTCGGTCAGGCATGCCTTTTTTTAGTCACCGAGTGGACTTGGAGCAGCGAGGCAGTGAGAGTATCGAAGAGGTCGCGCGTGAGGCGAGGTATCATGCTTTGCGTTCCCATGTGACTGATGGAGACTTGTTGATTACTGGGCAGCACAGTGGTGACCAACTTGAAACTTTCCTATTGGCGCTTAAACGGGGCAGCGGGCCTAAAGGTTTATCGAGTATGGCGCAGGTCATGCCCTTTTTTGATGGTTTCTTGCTTCGGCCGCTATTAACGCAGTCGCGCCAAAACATTGAAAGTTACGCTCATAGCAATCAGTTAAGCTGGAATGAAGACGAGAGTAACCAAGACCAACGCTACGATAGAAATTTTCTCCGTCATGCTGTCTTACCCCAATTAACTCAACGCTGGCCGACTATTGAAGCGTCGGTTCAACGCAGTGCCGAGTTATGTGCCGAGCAGCAACTATTGCTCCACGAACTGCTGAGCGAGAAGCTAGAAGCTTGCCTCCATAGTGATGGCAGCCTGCAGGTCACTGCGCTGTCTACCCAGTCTGATATTGCGCGTAATCAGCTTATCAGAATGTGGTTAGAGCGGCAGGATGCTCGAATGCCAAGTCGAAAGCAGTTGGAACTTATTTGGCATGAAGTGGCACTAAGCCAGCCAGACGCTAACCCCAAATTAATGATGAAAACTGGGGAAATACGCCGTTTTCAGTCGCGTTTATATTGGGTTGATGCTTATCAAGACCTTTCATTGTGGAAGCAGCCTTTAACACTGAATCAAGCCTGTATGCTTCCTGATAGCTTAGGGCAACTTGTGTTGCGTAAAGCTGGGGCAGAAGCGAAGTTCATGTTGAGAGCACCGCTCGTGGGCGAAAATATTTGGGTGCACTTCGAACCGGAGGGAATGTCGGCGCAGCCGATGGGCAGGGATCGTAGCCGAAAAATGAAAAAACTGTTTCAGGAGTACGGCGTTCCAAGTTGGCTGCGTAAAAGACAGCCTATTTTAATGTATGGTGAGACCATCGCTGCAGTAGGGAACCTTTTTGTTACACGTCACTGTTCTGGACAAGAATGTGAGCTAATTTGGTATAAGTAGTCACATTGTGTGTCACAATCACCTAATAATTCTACCGATAATGGAATAGGTGAAGTGATGAAGAAAGTAGTAATGGGTCTGGTCATTGGTTTGGCTTTTATGAGCGGTTCAACATTAGCAGCCGGTGATGTGGCTGCGGGTAAAGCCAAAGCCGCGGTTTGTGCAGCTTGCCATGGTGCTGACGGCATTGCCATCATTCCTGGTTATCCCAACCTTAAAGGCCAGAACGAAAAGTACTTAGTCGACTCCATGAAAGCATACAAAGCGAAGCAGCGTAATGGCGGTTTGGCTGTAGTGATGCAAATGCAGGCTGCGATGTTAAGTGATGCGGACATGGAAAACTTAGCCGCGTACTTCGCTAGCCTTAAGTAGAAAAGAATGAATTGGGTCTATCACAAGCGAACATCGCTTGTGATAGACCGTATTCTTTGGTTACATTTTCTAACGATGAGAGTTTTGATAATTAAGTGATACTCTTCTACAGTGAGTAAAAGAGCAGAGAAATTGAACAACTCTTGGATGGGGTTGTCCTACCATAATTAGGCTGTGAGCCTATCTAGATTCATTCAGATCCAACAAGGAGTGTTGCTATGAATGTCGATTATTCTTTTTCCCAGCGATTATCATTTGATCGAGTGATGGCGATTATCGTTGCTGGATATCTTATCTCGCATTTTCACTTTTTTGTGCAAGCACTTGCACTGACGAGCTTACGCTTGATCCCGGCTGTTATTATGTTGATCACTTTGATCAGCGGTGTTGTTGCATTAGTCGGATTATATAAAAAGGAAACATGGGGTTATATACCGGTTTTATTTTTCATTCCAGCTCTGACGCTGTTCTCTGGGGTACTTAACCTAGGAACAGGAGGTGAAGAGTTGATCAAAAATACAGCCATATTACTGATAAACATCAGTGCATTTTTGTTTTGTGCGTGGTGTTTAATGCAAAAAATGGACGCCACTTGATTGGCTATTGCGTTGATATCAGTAATAATAAGGAAAACTGATAGGTTAAGGGATTACAATGAAAAAAATTGAAGCCATCATTAAGCCATTTAAGCTTGATGATGTACGAGAAGCGCTTGCGGAAGTTGGCATTACAGGCATGACGGTATCTGAAGTTAAAGGTTTTGGTCGTCAAAAGGGCCACACAGAGCTTTATCGTGGTGCAGAGTACATGGTCGACTTTTTGCCAAAAGTGAAGCTAGAGATAGTCGTTACCGATGAAGTGGCTGATCAATGCGTTGATACCATCATTGAAACCGCTCAAACGGGTAAAATTGGCGACGGTAAGATTTTCATCACCAGCGTTGAGCGCGTTGTGCGTATCCGTACTGGTGAAGAAGACGAAGACGCTATCTAGTCTTTGGTTTTTGAATCATAAATATTCGAATACCAATACACAGCAATATGACTATTGTGGGTTAAGCTGTGTTTAGAGTTGAATCTATATGAAGGAGCGAAAGCTCCTTTTTTATGTGGGCAAAGAAATGAAAAAACGACTTCTTGTTGCTTTAGGCTTGGCAGTAGCAGCGGTGCCACTTGCGTATTATTTGATATTTTCTGTGCCATCAAACCCCCAATTGATCTCCTTTGAAGCGAACCAAAGCCAAGAAGAGCAGGTCTGTTATCAAGGGGAATCCAATAAAATCATTGATGAAAAAGGCAAGCTTTCGGTCCTCGTTTGGAATATTTACAAACAGAATCGAGACAATTGGCAACAAGAACTAGAGGTGTTTTCAGATAACTCTCAACTTATCTTATTGCAAGAAGCCAGTTTAGATGCGGGCTTTATCGGTTGGCTAAAAACGCAACATTGGGCCAGTAATCATGTCAGTGCTTTCCGAGCGTTTGAAACCAGCGCTGGTGTGTTGAACCTAGCGACCGAGATGCCAAGTAAAGCGTGCGCATTCATTCAGAAAGAACCTTGGCTTCGTTTGCCCAAATCTGGGCTCTACGCGACGTACGAGCTTTCAAATGGCCAAAGCATAGCAGTGATCAATATTCATGCGATTAACTTTACAGTGGGTACGGTAGAGTTCAAAGAGCAACTGGTGGCGCTGAGAAATGCGGTCGACAAACATCAGGGGCCAATGATCATCGCAGGAGACTTTAATACTTGGAGTGAAGAGAGAACAGAAACGCTGGAGAACCTAATGGATTCACTATCAATGGAAGAAGTGACGTTTTCACCAGATCATCGCACGCAGTTCATCACTGGCTTAGTTCTAGACCATATTTACTATCGAGGTTTAGTGCTAGAAACAGCAGAGGCACCTATTACCGATGCCTCCGATCATAATCCTTTGCTCGCGACGTTTAGCTTACAAGAAGAATGATAGCCCAGCAAAGGAAGTAACCAACCCATGGTAGGGCTGAGATAACCAATGCTTGGCCTTTTTCAATGGTGCTTAGCGCCCCAAGAGCGGCGTAGCCTAATACGATGTACCATGGCATCAATAGCGGGAATGATCTTGCAAACGTAGACCACTCACTTGTCAGCGGTAACTTAAGCAGTCCGTTCAGGCTATTAAGATCGGCGGCATACGACATGACTTGGCCGTGTTTAAGCAGTACGCTAACGTAACTGGCAAAGTCCCCAATAATTGCTGGAAATAAGATAACGCTAGAGACAGCAAACCATTTCCAATAGCTTATTTGAACTTGGCTGCCTTGAGTTGCTAACTTGAACCAAAATGCCAGCAGTAAGATCGTAAACGAGCGTCCTGCAATATTCCGAATGACTTCCGTCGCTAGCATCGTATTCGCATCAATCAGTTTTATTTGATCTGGTGCCACTTCCGACATTTGAATGACTAGCTCGGCTTTTAACCAAGCAAAGTTAACCAAATCGAAATAGCTTCCCCAAAATGCAAATGGGCTGAGGATCAAGATTAAGTAAGGCCACCAGCCCCACATACCTCGTTGATATAAAGCGGCAAAACAAGCTGTTGGTGCTCGAAATATATCGAGCAGCATAGCGAAAGGGTTACTTGAAGGGGTCATACACTTACCTTGGTGACATCGACGTACAGCTTGATTTTTTGTCCGGGCTGTAAGTACTTAGATTTTGTTAGTGAGTTCCATTTCACGATGTCATTGCTTCTAACTTTAAACTTGGAAGCAATACCGCTGATGGTGTCGCCAGAACGAACTGAGTAGAATACGGTACGAATAATGGCACCCTCATTGGAGTTTTTCCAAATAACCAAATCTTGGCCAATTCGTAATGTATCTTTGGGTCCCATGCCGTTCCATTTAGCCAGCGATTGATGGGAAACTTTGTTGTTCTTAGCGATCGACCAGAGGCTATCACCACTTTTCACTGTATGGGTAAATTTGTACTTACCTCGTGAGCGAGATTGGGTTTTTGCTAATCGGTTGTCGGCACTTAGCGCATAAGTTGCGTCATTTTTCGTCGATGTTGGGATCATCAGGTGTTGCCCAACACGGATGTTGTTATTGCTAAGTCCGTTTGCCGCTTGGATCACTTTGGTGGTGGTGTTGTACTTATTGGCAAGCACACTCAAGCTATCACCAGACTGAACTTTGTAGCGCACTAATTTAAGGCCTTTGCCCTTGTTATGGCTAACTTCAGTGTTAAATTTCTCGATGGTTTCAATCGGCAGCAATAAGTGTTGCGGTCCATCTGGGGAGGTAGCCCACTGATTGTATGCCGGGTTGTAGCCTTGAAGTTCTTTAACCGAAATACCAGCATATTGCGCGGCGATAGCGAGATCCAATTGTTCTTTTGGATCAACCGTTGCTAGTACGGGCTTATTAGCAATCGGCGGTATGCTCACACCGTATTTTTCTTGGTTAGCGAGAATGTCGGCCAGAGCAAGTAATTTAGGCACGTAGCCGCTGGTTTCTTTTGGCAAAGATAGTGAGAAGAAGTCGATAGGCTTATTGGCTTTTTTGTTGGCACGGATGGCACTATTTACACGACCGCCGCCACTGTTGTACGCGGCAATTGCGTGATCCCAATTACCATCAAATCGTTTATTCAATGATTCCAAAAAGGTCAGGGCGGCGTCGGTCGCCGCAGCCACATCACGACGGCCGTCGTACCAGTAGTTTTGATCTAACCCGTAAGCTTTGCCGGTTGCTGGAACAAATTGCCACAGACCTGCGGCACTGCCATGAGAGTAGGCAAACGGGTCAAACGAGCTTTCTACGATAGGTAACAACGCCAATTCTAACGGTAAACCACGTTGCTCAATTTTTTCGGTGATCAAGTATAAAAATGGTTCAGCTCTTTGCGATACCGTTTTTAAATGGTTTGGGTGCTTGATGTACCAAGTACGGTAGTAGTCCACGGTTTTATGATCAGGAATAGGCATCTCTAGCTGCATTGCGATACGTTGCCATACATCTTCTTGCGTTTGTGGAGTCACAACAGGAACAGGCTTTGATTGTGCAGTAGACGCGCTAGGTTTACTTACCTTAGCGATAGACGAGGATTCCGTTGAAGGTGTATTCGTCTCGGAGTTTTGAGTCGTGGAGGGATCTTGTTGGGTGAGTTGGCAGCCTGTTAGCGCAAGTGCTAACACCCAACTGTACTGTACTCTCATTGTTCCAGCCTTTTTAATTAACGGCTGAAGATAATACTTGCCATTCATTACGAGTGACAAGTAAGAAATCGTTAAAATTCGTTCTTCCACTCACGAAGAGCAGTAAACACTGCAACAGGTGACGTATCTAAAGTGCGATTAGCGACAGATTTGATCACACTTTCTTGATTGCATCTTAGAAAAGGGTTGATCCAACGTTCTTGTTTGAGTGTGGTTGGAATGGTGGGTTTTTCTTGGCCACGCAACCGGATGACATCATCGCGGTATTGTTGCAACAAGTCGTTGTTAGGCTCGACCGCCAAAGCAAACGAAACATTGCTTGATGTGTATTCATGGGCACAAAATATTTCCGTCTCTTGAGCCAGAGCATTAATTTTGTTAATGGAGTCAAACATCTGTTCAGGTGTGCCCTCAAAGATTCGGCCACAGCCAGCAGAAAACAGCACATCGCCACAAAAGAGTTTGCCGTCTCCGGTATAGCCAATATGCCCTTTAGTATGGCCAGGAAGACCGAGTACCAAAAAGGTTTCGCCAAATAAATCCAGTTGATCGCCGTCTTCGACCGGAGTGGTTAACGTTGGAATTGGCTCAGAAGCAGGGCCGACAACCTTGGCATCAGGAAAGGCCATGATGAGATCAGAAACGCCGCCAATGTGATCATTATGATGATGGGTAATTAAAATGGCCTCTAAATCCAATTGGTGGTGACGTAAGTATTCTAAGACAGGTTTTGCATCCCCAGGGTCGACAATGGCGCAACGTTGATCGCTATTTTTAATCAGCCAGATGTAATTGTCGTTAAATGCAGGTATGCTTTTGATGGTTAACATATTTGGATCTCCGTTCACCAGGTATTGAGGCGGAAAAAATCAATGAAGCCAGCGCGCACCTCTCGAAAACTTAAACAACCCTATTCTTGGCAACAAATGAGAAATGGTCAATGGGTATCTGAATCTATTCAGATGCGCTTGGATGAATGGTGCCCAAAATTTTTTGGTTACCATATGCTCAAACTGGGTGGGCTCAGTTGTGAGATTACCACTTGCAACTGCAATATACAGCATCAAGTACAAGTGGATATGACTAACCCACTGCATAATGTCATTGCAGACGCTTACGATTTACCGTTTTCAGAGAAGAGCTTTGATACCATTTTACTGGCGCATCAGTTGGACTACTGCAATGACCCGCATCGGTTATTAAGAGAAGTTGACCGGGTTATGGTTGATGATGGCTACTTAATTCTGACTGGGTTTAATCCGATCAGTTGGACCGGTGCCTCCAGTATTTTACCATGGCGAAAAAATGATTTGCCGTGGAGTGGTCGGATGTATACGCCTAGCCGAGTGAAAGATTGGCTTGGCCTACTTAATTATGAAGTGGTGCACTCCGATTGCTACGCTCTGTTTCCGTTTAAACGCTATCGACCAATGTGGACTTGGATTGAAAACGGCGTAGGCCAATGCTTAACGTCATTTGGGACTCAGTATTTTATCGTTGCACGTAAACGTACTTACCCACTTAAACCAATCAAACCACATTGGCGATTAAAACGCAGCTTGTCGCCACTTAGTGCTAACTATCGAATTAAAACCAACGGCACACATATGGACTAATTGGCTGAGCGATAAACATACTTTTACGCGTTCATATCATACTTAGCCTTTAGCCTTTAGCCTTTAGCCTTTTTAGTTACTCGTCTCGTAGCCCACGTCTTCTTCAGTGGGAGCTTCTGCAGCGGCTCTGGCTATATCATCGCAAATTTCATTTTCTCGATGACCTGCGTGGCCTTTTACCCATCGCCAATCAACATTGTGCCGTTCGGCTTCTTTGTCGAGCGCTTGCCATAGGTCGGAATTTTTAACGGGCTTTTTTGCTGACGTTTGCCAGTCGCGTTTTTTCCAATTATGGATCCATTGCGTAATGCCTTGGCGAACATATTGGCTATCGGTGGTTAATATGACGTCGCAAGGTTCTTTGAGGGTTCTCAGTGCTATCACCGCTGCCATCATTTCCATGCGGTTATTGGTGGTGAGAGTGAAGCCTTTCGCGAGTTGTTTTTCGGTTTGTTTATAACGGAGCACGATTCCATAGCCACCAGGACCTGGATTACCTAGGCACGATCCGTCTGTGAAAATTTCTACTTGTTTGGTCATCATTTGATACTATTAACGAATTCGGTCAACTGTACATTCAGCAACACTGTACATTCATTAACTTAGTCTGACACATAAATCATTATGAATACCAGTAGCAATCCCCAGCAACATCGCATCATTGTACTCGATACCGAAACCACCGGTATGAATACCGAGTCTGGCCCTCATTACATGGGGCATCGCATCATTGAAATTGGTGCGGTAGAGATCATTAACCGTAAGCTTACGGGACGTCACTTCCATGTGTACGTTAAAGCGGATCGACCTATCCAGTCTGAAGCGGTACTGGTTCACGGTATTACCGATGAATTCTTGGTGGATAAGCCTGAGTATCGAGACGTACATAAAGAGTTTTTAGAGTTCATTGATGGCGCTGAATTAGTTGCTCACAATGCGCCCTTTGATGTTGGATTTATGGACCACGAATTCAGTATGCTCGACCCAAAAATAGGGAAGACCGAGCAATACTGTAAAGTGACTGATACCTTGGACATGGCGAAGAAAATCTTCCCAGGCAAGCGTAATAACCTCGATATTTTGTGTGACCGTTACGGTATTGATAACTCACACCGTACTTTGCACGGAGCGTTGCTCGATGCCGAGATTCTAGCGGACGTCTACTTGTTGATGACAGGTGGTCAAACCGACCTGAAATTCAACAGCGGTGAAAATAGCGATGGCAGTGAAGAAATTATCCGTGTAGCCAGTGGCAGAAAGGCACTTAAAGTTTTACGCGCATCGGCCGATGAAATAACTGCGCACAATGAGCGTTTAGACTTGGTTGAAAAAAGTGGCGCTTGCCTTTGGCGTTAATTGGGAGAATATATGTTACGGATTTTGCTTTGTTTGTGTGTTGTATTATTAAGCTGCGTAAGCCGAGCAGAAACGGAAACGACTCAATCATTATTGGATAATCGCTTTAGAATTGATTCAACCATATCCCAAGCTTCATTTGTTATTTACCGAAAAAAACGTTCACAGTCGGTGGTACTGGTTCGCCCTGATGGCACTAAGTACTACGCATGGCAACACCCTGAAAATGTGCGTTGGTACGAAGAGCCGGGTATGGATATCATTTCCATTGACGATCCAATGCGGGGTCCTTGGCAGGCCATTGGCAAGGTACACCCGAAAAACAACATCAAAATCATTTCCAATTTAACCTTAAACGTCGACAGCTTTCCTCAGCGTTTATACATGGACGAGAGCCTTAAATTTTCCGCTCGCCTTGAACAAAATGGCGCACCGCTGAATCTAAGAGACTTTTTAGACCGCGTTAATCTCAATGTTACCTTTACCAAGTATTTAGAAAACGAAGCATCGTTATCGGCAGAGGCTAGGCCCATCCCCCAAGTGTTGGGTACCTTTGAAGACGATGGCCGTGGCTTGGACGAAGTCGCAGGAGATGGCAACTTTACCGTTGAGTTGCCGATCGACATTGAGCCGGGTAAATACCGTGCTCGTGTTACCTCTGGTAATGGTGTTTTCCTACGTGCGATAGAGCAAGTGGTGTTGGTTTACCCGCCTCCGTTAACGGCGGCCTTTGCGCAAGCTCGTACGGAAGATAAAGAGCACAACTTCACCGTAACCGGGGAAGAGGGTGTGATAGCCCCAGGTTCCATTGCGGTAACGGTAGAGCAAACTTCTCCTGATGGCCTAGAGATGAACACTCAGGGTCAATCAGAAAAAGAGGGCACGAAAGCTTACTTTTCTCTGCCCAATAACAGCTTACCTGGCAAGCATACTTGGAGCGGGTCAGCCTATGCGACAGAAGCCGCAACAGGGCGAGAGCTTGTTTTTCACTTTAGAGAACAGTCATTCAGTATTGTGGAAAAGGTGGACGTAGAAAAATCTATGGAAGCTTTTAAGAAAGCACAAGAAGAAAAGCGCTTGCTAGAAGAGCAAATACAGCGAGAGATTGAACGAGAAGAAGAACGCTTCAATGGCATGATGATCCTTATTATCGGCAACATCGCGGTGTTTGTTATTGGTCTGATCGTTTGGTTTGTGATGAGGAAAATCAAGATGAAACGACAGCAGATACCTGAAATGCAGTTATCGATGCCGCCTAAAGATTAGAGTGGGCTCGTTGCTCAGTTAGAGCCATGAGTATAAACAATTAGGTTGAGCCCATAAAAATAGCCACATTTTTCAATGTGGCTATTTTGGTTTTAATCGGCTCAAAGCTCAAAGCTCAAAGCTCAAAGAGATAAGCCCCCCATGAAGTCGACATAGGGGAAATCTATTAGGCCACGGCATCCATTGAGGCTGCTGGGTATTTAGATTGAGCCGCGAGTTCATCAAATTCGAACTCATCGACATTGATGGTTTCTAAGCGGAGTTTTTCAGCCAGTATCAATAAATCGGCTTCGTCTTTGGTTAAAATCTCTTCTTTTAACCCAAGTTGAGCGATCTGATCTAACTGGGTAAATGGGCGGCGTTGCTCTAATGCTTTGCACACTTTAAAGAACAGGGGTTCAGCGGCCAAAATAACACTGAGTGCTTGCTCGATTTTACCTGCTGGGTTGTATTGCGTTGGTTCAAGGTATTGATCTTGACCTAAGCGAGAACGCGTTTCGCTTGGGGTCTGCAGTAACAGTGCCACCTTGCTGTCTAGTTGATCAGACGGTAGCTTACGCACACGTCCGTAAGGCATGATCAGCACGCGCAACGCACTGCCTATCCATTTGACTGGGAAGTTAGTTAGGAAATGATCAATCGCTTCTTCTGTTTGATATAAGCTGTCTTGTAAGCCCCAGTTGAGCAAAGGTAAATCTTCTTGTTGAGTTCCCTCTGTTTGGAAGCGTTTTAAGGTTGCGCTGCTCAAATACAGCTGACTTAAAATATCACCGAGCCGTGCTGATAAGCGCTCTTTTCGTTTAAGAGAGCCGCCGAGCACCGTCATTGAAATGTCCGATAGCAACGCCATATTGGCACTGTAGCGGTTCAATTGTTGGTAATAACGACGAGTTTCATCGCTGGTGGGTGCATCAGAGCCACGGCCATCGGTTAAGCCTAACCATACACTGCGAACAAGGTTACTCATGGTGAAACCAACATGACCAAACAAGGCTTTGTCGAAGTTGGCTAGAGCGTCGCTGCTGGTGGAGTGAGCCGCTTCCATTTCACTGAGTACATATGGGTGACAGCGAATCGCACCTTGACCGTAAATGATCATAGAACGAGTCAAAATATTTGCCCCTTCTACGGTTACCGCAATTGGTGCGCCTTGGTAGGCTCTTGCAAGGAAGTTCGATGGGCCTAAGCAAATGCCTTTACCGCCGACGATGTCCATCGCGTCGATGATGCTGCGTTGACCTCGGTGAGTACAATGGTATTTCACAATGGCTGAAATGACCGACGGTTTTTCACCTAAATCGATACCAGCAACGGTGAGTTTAGCAGCGGCATCCAATACATAAGCATTACCACCTAAGCGAGCAAGAGGGGCTTCAATGCCCTCCATGTGGCCAATGGGCTGCTTAAATTGACGTCGGATTCGAGCGTAAGCGCCAGTTGCAAGCGCCGCTGTTTTGATACCGCCTGTTGCGTTGGAAGGTAGAGTAATGCCTCGGCCAACACTCAAGCATTCAACCAACATACGCCAGCCTTGGCCTGCCATCTCTGGGCCACCAATGATGTAATCAAGCGGTACAAACACATCTTTACCGCGTGTTGGGCCATTTTGGAACGGAATATTCAAAGCGAAATGACGATTTCCTACCTCTACTCCCTCCATTTTAGTTGGGATAAGCGCACAGGTAATGCCTAGGTCTTGCGTATCTCCTAGTAAACCATCCGGGTCGCGCAATTTAAATGCTAGCCCTAGTACGGTAGCGACAGGGGCGAGTGTGATGTAGCGTTTGTTCCAAGTCAGTCGCATGCCAAGTACTTCTTCGCCTTGCCACTCTCCCTTACACACAATACCAAAATCAGGAATTGAGCCTGCATCAGAACCGGCTTCCGGACTTGTGAGTGCAAAACATGGGATCTCTAGACCTTGTGCCAATCTTGGCAGGTAATGGTCTTTTTGTTCCGTAGTACCATAATGTTGCAGTAGTTCACCTGGGCCTAACGAGTTAGGAACGCCAACCGTTGAAGAGAGCACGCCAGAAACGCCGGTCAGCTTTTGTAACACGATAGACTGTGCATACGCGGAAAACTCAAGACCGCCGTATTTCTTTTTAATGATCATGGCAAAAAACTTATGATCTTTTAAGTACTGCCAAATCTCAGGAGGTAAGTCTGCCAGTTCATGGGTAACTTGGTAATCGTTGGTCATGGCACAGACTTCGTTGACGGGACCATCAATGAAAGCACGCTCTTCTTCGGATAACTCAGAAGGTTTGATTTCTTCAAGTTTACGCCAGTCAGGCTTGCCTCTAAATAATTCAGCTTCCCACCAAACTGTCCCAGCATCCAGTGCTTCTTTTTCTGTTGTTGACATAGCCGGTAGCACTTTCTTAAACACGGTAAGTGCTTTGGCGCTGATCAGTGATTGGCGTAGAGCGGGCACGGCAACAATGCTAGCGACAATAATAAAGGCAACCCAAGCGATGGGGCCAATCGTGCCAAAGAAACTGCCAACAGCCATTACCGCGGCGATCAACCCTAGCGATTTAAATAAAGAAGACCGGTGATACAAGGGGATTCCTATTGCGAGCAAGATACCGAATGTAGAGAGCAAAATATCCATTTTTGTAGTCCTTATCGTTTTGACGTTTTCTTATAGTAATTATATTTAGTGGTCGTACCAGTGGGTTGATTGTAGTCTAAGTGTTAACCAAATGTAAAACCCCAAAGTGCTCAAAAAGTGATCTGAGTGAGGGGGCGGTTAGCAAAAGTGGTGCTAACTTAATCATTTATTGATGTTTGTTATTAACTAGAGCAAGGAACGACAACCAAATCTCGACACAGATTAAGATTTATAGGTAAACTCAGGTAAGAGCCGAATCGTAATGATTCAGTAGATCAAAAAAAACAGTAAGAGATATCCTATGTACCAAGATCTAATTCGAAGTGAACTCAATGAAGCGGCTGAGGTGTTACAGGCGTTTCTTTCTGATGATAAAAACATCGCCCAAATTGAAGCTGCAGCCAAGATGATCGCTGATTCGTTCAAGCAAGGGGGAAAGGTCCTGTCTTGTGGTAACGGCGGTTCACACTGTGACTCTATGCATTTTGCTGAAGAACTAACGGGCCGTTACCGCGAAAACCGCCCAGGCTACCCAGGTATCGCAATTTCAGACCCAAGCCACCTTTCTTGTGTGAGCAATGACTTTGGCTATGACCATGTATTTTCTCGTTATGTGGAAGCTGTTGGTTCAAAAGGTGATGTCCTATTTGGTCTGTCTACGTCAGGCAATTCAGGCAATATCTTAAAAGCCATTGAAGCGGCAAAAGCCAAAGGCATGAAGTCTATTGCACTGACGGGTAAAGACGGTGGCAAAATGGCTGGGCTGGCGGATATTGAAATTCGCGTACCTCATTTTGGCTATGCTGATCGGATTCAAGAAGTACACATTAAAATCATCCATATCGTGATTCAGTTGATCGAAAAAGAGATGGCGTAAGAGGAATAAAGGACTATGTGTGAGTTGCTCGGAATGAGCGCCAATGTGCCAACGGACATTTGTTTCAGCTTTACCGGTTTGATTCAAAGAGGTGGAAACACTGGCCCTCATCGTGATGGCTGGGGTATCACTTTTTATGAAGGTAAGGGTTTTCGTACATTCAAAGACCCGAATCCAAGCTGTCAGTCTAAGATCGCTCAGTTAGTACAAAACTACCCAATTAAAAGTTGTGCGGTAGTGAGTCATATTAGGCAGGCAAATCGTGGGCAAGTTAATCTTGAAAATACTCACCCGTTCACACGCGAGTTGTGGGGCCGGTATTGGACATTTGCACACAATGGTCAGCTAAGCGATTACGAAGGTAAACTGAACTCAGGGCGTTTTCGTCCTGTAGGTCAAACAGACAGCGAACTCACGTTTTGCTGGTTGTTACATCGCTTAGAAGAGCGCTACCCGGAAACACCAACAGACATGAACGAAGCGTTTGCTTATATTGCACAGTGCTGTGATGAGCTTAGGCAGTTCGGCGTGTTTAACATGCTGCTCAGTGATGGGGAGTATGTCGTTACGTATTGCACCAATCACTTGTATTGGATAACCCGGCGTGCGCCTTTTGGTAAAGCAAGTTTGATTGATGAAGACGTCACCATTGATTTTCAACAGGAAACGACACCAAACGACGTCGTTTCGGTAGTGGCGACTCAACCGTTAACTGATAACGAATCTTGGCATCGAATGAAGCCTGGTGAATACAGCGTGTTTCATTGTGGTGAGCTCACTTTAGGTAATGCAGAACAATTGGTCGATGTGGCATTTGCTGCGCCAAAGCCTGCAAGCCAAGCGCCGACAGAAGCGCTTTAGTGAAAGGCTCTTGTAAAAAAAAGGTCAGTGCATATGCACTGACCTTTTTTATATATCGTATTTTTTAATCTTGAGCGTAACCAGAACGCTCTAGAACTTTTCCATCCAACACAGCTTTACCATCTGTCATAGTTAAACGCTCTTCTGCGAGCCATTTGACCACTAGTGGGTAAATCTGGTGTTCTTGAGTTTGCACTCTGTCTTGCAATAGTTCTGGTGTGTCACCAGAGAAAATTGGCACATTTGCCTGCAAGATGACGGGGCCACCATCGAGTTCTTCAGTAACGAAGTGAACACTGGTGCCATGTTCTGCGTCGCCGGCCTCTATTGCTCTTGCATGGGTATCAAGACCCGGATACTTAGGCAATAAGGAAGGGTGAACGTTGATCATTTTGCCTTGATAGTGCTCGACGAACTCGGCAGACAAAATACGCATATAGCCAGCAAGCACAATAATATCAGGTTGATAATTATCGATGTGTTGCATTAGTGCGTGATCAAATTCAACTCGGTTAGCAAAATCCTTTGGGTTTACAAAGTGGGTATCACTCCCACTTTGTTCCGCACGCTTTAATCCGTAAGCGTCTGCTTTATTAGAAAAAACAGCGCTGACTTTACCCAAGATTTGACCGTCGTTACAAGCATCGATGATGGCTTGTAGGTTACTGCCGCTTCCAGATATTAAGACAACGATATTTTTCATAACTTAGCGGATCTCTACTTGTTCTTCGCCCGCTTTCGCGTCAGCAATCTCACCGATAACCCAAGCGTTCTCGCCTTCTGCTTTCAGTAGTTCAACAGCAGCGTCTGCTTGAGCTTTAGGTAGAGCGACGATTAGGCCAACACCACAGTTAAATGTGCGGTACATTTCGTGAGTTTCCACGTTACCTTTCTCTTGTAACCAAGAGAAGATAGCAGGCCATTCCCAGCTGTTGCCATCAACAACGGCTTTAGTGCCTTCAGGTAATACACGAGGGATGTTTTCCCAGAAACCACCACCTGTGATGTGCGAAATAGCATGGATATCATGCTCTGCAATCATTTTAAGTGCTGATTTGATGTAAATCTTAGTTGGTTGAAGTAATTGGTCGCCAATTGTGCGGCCATTTAATTCTTCGTTCAGGTCAGCGTTAGAAACTTCAAGGATCTTACGAACCAAAGAGTAACCATTTGAGTGTGGGCCACTTGAACCAACAGCAATTAGGGCATCGCCTGCTGCGACTTTTGTGCCATCGATGATGTCTTCTTTTTCAACTACACCAACACAGAAACCAGCCACGTCGTAGTCTTCGCCTTCGTACATACCTGGCATTTCAGCAGTTTCACCACCGATTAATGAACAGCCAGCTTGTACACAACCTTCAGCAATACCAGAAACAACATCTGCTGCTGTATCGATATCAAGCTTACCTGTTGCGTAGTAGTCTAGGAAAAATAGCGGTTCGCCGCCTTGAACGATTAGATCGTTTACACACATAGCCACAAGATCGATACCGATTGTGTCGTGTTTTTTCATATCCAAGGCTAGGCGAAGTTTAGTACCAACACCATCAGTGCCTGAAACAAGCACAGGTTGCTTGTATTTAGTTGGAAGTTCACATAGGGCACCAAAGCCACCAATGCCACCCATTACTTCTGGGCGACGAGTGCGTTTTACAGCACCTTTAATACGGTCTACTAGTGCGTTACCTGCATCGATGTCAACACCAGCGTCTTTGTAGCTTAGGGAAGAATTATTACCGCTCACGGGATAGTCCTCGAACTTAAGTGGATGTGAAAAACGGCGCTATTCTAACAGGGGTTGACCAGAAAAGGAAAACGTTTGCGTCAGTTTTTTTTAGTGACACATATTCTGAAATTCATTCTAGTTATGTGTATAATCGGAAGGTTTATTTAAAATAATGTCGGAGTTGGGAATGAAAGTTGTTGAAGTGAAACACCCTCTAGTTAAGCATAAAATTGGTTTAATGCGTGAAGGTGACATCAGCACAAAGCGTTTTCGTGAGCTTGCTACTGAAGTTGGCAGCCTGCTAACGTACGAAGCAACCGCAGATTTTGAAACAGAGCGCGTTACGATTAATGGTTGGGATGGCCCGGTAGAGGTTGATCAACTTAAGGGTAAAAAAGTAACGGTTGTGCCAATTCTTCGTGCAGGCCTTGGCATGATGGATGGTGTTCTTGAGCATGTACCGAGCGCACGTATCAGTGTTGTTGGTATATACCGTGACGAAGAAACACTAGAGCCAGTGCCATATTTCAATAAGTTGGCTTCTAACATTGATGAGCGTATCGCGTTAGTTGTTGATCCAATGCTTGCAACAGGTGGCTCTATGATCGCCACACTTGATCTTCTGAAAGAGAAAGGTTGTAAGATGTTTAAGGTTTTGGTTCTTGTTGCCGCTCCTGAAGGTATCGCTGCATTAGAAAAAGCGCACCCAGACGTTGAGCTGTACACTGCCGCTATCGATGAGAAGCTGAACGACAAAGGCTACATTGTTCCTGGTCTTGGCGATGCAGGCGATAAGATCTTCGGTACTAAGTAATCGAAGATGTTGGCTAATTAACTTAGTCGAACGCACGATAAAAAGGAAAGCACTTTGGCTTTCCTTTTTTCTAGCACTTCGCTTTTAGCACTTCGCTTTTAGCACTTCGCTTTTAGCACTTCGCTTTTAGCACTTCGCTTTTAGTACTTCGCTTTTAGTACTTCACTTTTAGCACTTAGCTCTTCATTTCATCTTCTTCCATTTGAGCATTATCAACAACGTGATTCTCACCCAACTCATGAGGTAAAATCAGGTTCAGAAGAATAGCTACAATGCCACATAAGCTCACACCCTGTAGGCTAAACTCACCAATACCGAAAGCCATGCCACCAATGCCAAATACAAGAGTAATCGCCACAATCACTAGGTTACGTGATTTGTGTAGGTCGACGTTATTCTTGATCAGTGTATTAAGACCAACGGTTGCAATAGAACCGAATAGCAAGATCATAATGCCGCCCATGACTGGAACAGGTATGGTTTGCAACAAAGCACCCAACTTTCCAACTAACGCCAGGACAATTGCAGTCACTGCAGCCCACGTCATGATGATAGGGTTAAACGCTTTGGTAAGCATCACTGCGCCTGTTACTTCACTGTAGGTCGTGTTAGGTGGCGCACCAAGCATAGAAGCGGCAATGGTTGCGACCCCGTCACCCGCGATGGTGCGATGTAAGCCGGGCTTTTTCAGATAGTCTTTACCGGTTACGTTGGAAATAGCCAACATATCACCCACATGTTCAACAGCAGGAGCAATGGCGACAGGGATCATAAAGAGAATAGCGTTGATGTTGAATTCTGGGAAAGTGAAGTTGGGCATGGATAGCCAACTCGCCTGAGCTACTGGAGTGAAATCAACCACGCCATAAAATAAGCTCAATGTATAACCAACGCAGATACCGCCAAAAATTGGTAGCAGCTTTAAGTAACCTTTTGCAAAAACACTGATGGCGATGGTGGTAAATAACGACGCACACGCAATGATCATTGCGGCATCACCGTCAATCAGTTGTACAGCGCCGTCACCTGTTTTGCCTAATGCCATATTGACTGCAACGGGCGCAAGACCAAGGCCAATCACCATGATCACAGGCCCTACTACTACGGGAGGCAGCAGTTTGTGGATAATGGCAACGCCTTTAACCTTTATCAACGCGCCCATCATGACATATACAACACCGGCTGCCATCAAGCCACCCATCGTCGACGCAATGCCCCACGTTTGTACACCAAACATGATAGGGGCAATAAACGCAAAAGAAGAGGCAAGGAAAATGGGTACGCTGCGCTTGGTAATAATTTGGAACAATAAAGTGCCGACACCTGCGCCAAAAAGAGCGACGCTTGGGTCTAGGCCTGTAAGCAGTGGAACTAAGACTAATGCGCCAAAAGCGACAAATAGCATCTGCGTTCCTTGAAGGATATTCGACATGTGACTGGGTCCTGTAAACAAAATTCGCAAGATACTAACATTTAGCAATCGTTTGCAATTATACATAGATCAAGTAAATGCAATTGAATTTACGAAAATGGCGCGTCAATTCTGTGTTAGTAGATCGACAAACAAGGGGTTGAACGTTGGATGGTGCTTGCCGATGAACCAAGAGTTGCTTATCATTTGTAGTTCATTCATTAGTGTAGAATTTTTATGTATCGAATTGCTTGTTTGTTGCTATGCGCATTGTCGCTGCCAAGCCATGCATTAACCAAGGTTGATGTATTCAAAACCGAAGTTGTTTTACCAAAGCAAGATAAAGCCGAAGCGGCCGCTCAAGCTCTAGGGTTGGAGCAAGTGTTGGTGAAAGCTTCCGGGCAGAAATCTGTCGCTAGCAATGAAGTGATAAGCAAAGCGCTACGCAGTAGTGGCCAGTATCTTTCTCAAATTGGAACGGGTTCAATTGCCGGTGATCCTAGCTTGGTCATGGCGTTTAATCCCCGACAAATCCAGAGCCTATTAACGCAAGCGGCCGTACCATACTGGACGCCCAACCGCTCCAACGTTTTGGTGTGGGTGGTTGAAGAAGACAGATATCAGCGTCAAATAGCCTGGGAACAAAGTGGTTCAAGCGCAATTACTCAAATTACAGAACAAGCGCAAACCCGTGGCTTACCAATTACGGTGCCTGTGGGGGACTTTGATGACGTGACCGGTATTTCTGCCCCTGATCTCTGGGGAGGCTTTGTGGCTCCTATCAGTAACGCGAGTGTTCGCTACCCAGCCGATGCCGTGTTAGTGGTGAGAATTCAGCATTTGTCTAACCGTACATCAGTGCGCTGGACTCTGTATGATCAAAAGCCTGAAGCCATGGTAAGTGAGCAAACGTCGCCAATGACCGGCCAGCTCTCAGGAGCGGTGGGCCCAGTTTTAGAGCAAGTTGTTGACCAAGTGAGTGATTACTTTTCTAGCAAGAGTGCGGTGCAAGTGTCTGACAGCTCAACTCAATATGTACTGACTGAGTTTATGGACGTGAGTAATGCTTCCGATTTCTTTAACTTAGAGTCTTTGCTTAAAGGGTTAAACTCTGTGGCAACGGTTGATGTCATGAAGATTCATGCAACGGGCATTACATTTAGAGTTCATTTGCTAGCAGCGCAAGCTGACTTTGAGCGAGAGCTGAGTAACTTTAAGCAAGTGCAGAAGTTTGAAATGGCACCGGAATTTGAGTTAGTAGAAAGCCAACCGGTAGATGAAACAAACACCGCGAATGCAGAAGCCGTTTTGGTAGATTCCAATGAACCTGACGTGGCGGTTGTCCCTGCCACTAATGAGCCTAGTGCTTCTGGATTCGATTCAAACACAGAATTGAATAATGCTGAAGGGGTTGGCCCAGAGGAAACGTTAGCTGAAGACACAGACGTCGCAGAAGACATTTACAAAGCAACGCTAGTTTATGAGTGGCTAGGATAAGCTTTTTCTATTGAGTGATGATAAAAGCAATAAACAATAAAAATGGCGGCCAAATTGGCCGCCATTTTTGTGTCAACTCTTTCGTCATAACGAGAAGACAGTCACTGAGTCTTTTGTTCGGCAATTAACCGTTTTCACTTTGTTCATACTTTGCTTTTTCTTGTTTTTCTACTTCAGATAAACGAGTGAGCTTTAAGCCTTGTTCGCGGCCTTTCTCACGAGCATATAAAGTATTAGCAACAAACGCGATGCTGGTGATCAATAGCTCGATACACGCAAGCAGGCGCTCACCGCCATCTACGTATATGAGAGTCAAAGCGTGCAAAAAATACAGCATCAAAACAAAGTTTGCCCATGCATGGGTATACGCTTTACCCGCTAAAATACCGCGCAAAGGCAGTAACAAAGGGATGCACCAAGCAATGGTTAAGGTTACGCTATTGATGTCTGGATGAGGAGATATGACCGATTGCCATAATGCCACCCATGCAATGAGAGCAAGGTTCGCCGTTAACGCAAGGTAGCGATACCCAGCTGTTTTCTTTTCTGACATGATTACTCCGTTAATCAGATATTTAGTATTGAGAACATTGCACCCAACACTGATCATTCTAGCCCGAACTTTGCTTAAATAATGGTGAGTACTTGCTCAGGCGGACGGCCTAATTTAGCTTGCCCGTTAGCAATCACTATTGGGCGTTCAATAAGTTTAGGGTGGCTGACCATGGCTTCAAATAATTGCTCATCAGTGACGTTTGCTTCGCCAAGCAGCAGTTCTTTATATATCGCCTCTTTGGTACGCATCATGTCACGCACATTAGGCAGTTGAAGTAATTCAAATACAGACTTTAGCTGTGCGGTACTCAAGCTTTCATCTAAGTACTTAACGATCTGAGGTTCAATACCACGTTCCTCCAGTAAACCCAGAGTTTCTCTGCTTTTTGAACAACGTGGGTTGTGGTAAATGACGACTGACATAACTTTCTCCTAGTTTTGAAGAGCAAAAAATCGATCGCGCTCGACACTTAATTGGTCGATTCTTGCGTCGTATTTTGCTTGTTTAAGACTTCCTAAATCAACCAGTTGGCTGGCTTCGCTATAATTTTGTATTGCTTTGGTCCAGTTTGCTCTTAGGGCAAATATCTCCCCTTTTGCGGCAAGTTCTTCGTCTGGGTTATCCAATTTTTTATGGGCATCGGCTAACAGTGACCAACCGTTAATGTCTTCTGGGTAGTCATGGGTATAGCGCTGTAAAATACGAACCGCTTTATCGACTTGATCGCTTTCATTGAGCAAGTTAGCGTAGTTAATCGTCAGTACCGGATTATTTGGTTTCTTATCCAGCGCCTTGGCTAGAATGTCGATGGCCGTTTGATGCTCTTTTTTATAGAGGTATAAATCTGCAATGGCGTCTAAATAGAAATTGTTATTGGGCTCTGTTTTCAACAACTCCAACAAGATGGGTTCGGCTTTGTCGAGTTTCTTGGTATCTAAGTAAGCCAGGGCTTTACCGTAACGGTAGGTCGGTGCTAAGGCTGTTGAAGCCTTTTTCAGTCGACGATCCATCCAGTCGATAGCGGCTTCGCTATCAATTCCAGCATGACGCGCTACAATTCGAGCTTTAGCTAAGTGGTACTCCAATGAGGGGCCAAGGCGTAAAGGCGGGTAGCTTTGTGCTCGCGCTCGAGAGTCGGTAATACGATCTTCTGGTAATGGGTGCGTTAACAACATGGGTGGCGGCTTACTGGCATAACGAAATTCGTCGGCAAGTCGGCCAAAGAAGCGTGGCATATCATGAGGGTCGAATCCTGCTTTAGACATGGTCACAATGCCAAATCGGTCGGCTTCTTTTTCATTTGAACGGGTGTAGTTTATTTGGCCTTGAATCGCCCCCGCTTGAGTTGCGGTAATGGCCGCGATACCTGCTTGTGGTGAGGCAATTGCCAGCAATAATGACCCAACTAACGCCGCCATGGTTGCGGGGGAGCGGTTTGCTTGCGCTTCCATCGCGCGAGCTAAATGGCGTTGTGTTACGTGCGCGATTTCATGCGCGACAACGGAGGCTAGTTCACTTTCTGACTTGGCATGGAGAAATAACCCAGAGTGCAGAGCAACATAGCCACCAAAAAAAGCAAAGGCGTTGATGTTGCGGTCTTGGATCATGAAAAAGTGGAACGGTGTTTTCACATCATTGGCGTGAGCAACAAGCTGATGCCCCAAATTACTGATGTATTCGTTGAGCACTGGGTCATGAACAATCGGCTGGCTTGAGCGCAACATACGCATGTATGCATCGCCGTAGCGGAGCTCTTGATCAATCGTCAACGTTGACGCTGCCGCAGTCCCTATGTCGGGTAATTCGTAACGGCTACCTTGAGCTTGTACCGGGCTGCTAAGAAGTGCGGCAATACATAAGCATAATGTGGAACGAGAGCGTTTATACATAAGGTTTCGTTGTACCCTGCTTTATTCTAATAGAGAACCATCGTTATTTGGACTACAAGTCACTGATATGGTTTCTTCTTTTTTATGGTATTTTGAGCGTAATGGTTTCTAATGATAAATGATTTAAGAGTTGTCTGCTGCTGTTGCGCAGTCACATTAAGGCGACCGCAACATTATTTATCTAAATAATGGCAAGTTTCGCTAATGAAAGGAAGAACAATCACCCGTTAAGCATTACAATGCTGCGATTATCATAAGCGCCGAGATAAAGAATGGAAGACCGGACACTGAATTTATGTGAAGAGCGTTGCCCTATGTCGCTTTTAAAAGCAAAGCGCTTCTGTGTTCACATGCAAGACGGCGAACGCGCTTCTATCTTAGTTACTGATAAGCAATCTTTGCGTGATATGGTACGATACTTTCAAACGCACTCCTTTTCCGTTCAGCTGGAAGAATGTGACTTAATTTCGACTTTAACCGTTCAAAAAGAGAGACAGTCCCCCCATGTTTGATATGGTAACCAGTTGGTATAAACGCCGGTTTTCTGATCCTCACGCAGTGAGTTTGATCGCCATTCTGTTGTTTGGCTTTGCCACTATTTATTTCTTCGGCGGCTTGATTACCCCTCTATTAGTGGCGATCGTTTTAGCCTACTTACTAGAGTGGCCTGTTAATCAGTTGGCCCGTTTTGGTGTGTCTCGCAGCTTTGCTGTGCCAATTGTGGTGCTGGTTTTCCTTGGCCTCGCTTTATTGGCCGTATTTGGTTTAGTGCCAACCATTTGGACACAGGTCGGGAACTTAGTTAACGACATCCCGAACATGTATAACGGATTGCAGAAATTCATATCAACATTGCCACAGCATTATCCTGAATTGGCCAATATGCACATTGTTGAAACTATCTTTGAAAAAGCAAAAACCAAAGCGCTGGGAATGGGCGAAACGGTTGTTAAGGGTTCACTGGCTTCTTTAGTCAGCATTGCCGCGCTCGCGATTTACCTAATTCTTGTGCCTCTTCTGGTGTTTTTCCTATTGAAAGACAAAGAAGAGATGTTGGACATCCTCAGTGGTTTTTTACCTCAAAATCGCCGCCTTGCGACCAAAGTATGGCGCGAGATGAACACTCAAATCTCGAACTACATTCGCGGCAAAGTGATGGAAATCCTCATTGTGGGTAGTGTCAGCTACGTAACATTCGCGATTCTGGATTTACGTTATTCCGTACTTCTTGCGGTTGCTGTGGGCTTGTCTGTTTTGATTCCATACATCGGTGCTGCAGCGGTTACCGTACCTGTTGCGATTGTCGGTTTGTTCCAGTGGGGGTTAACTCCTCCATTTTATTACTTGCTGATCGCATACGGCATTATTCAAGCCTTAGATGGCAACGTACTAGTGCCCGTACTGTTTTCTGAAGCGGTAAACTTGCACCCAGTAGCCATCATTGTTGCCGTACTGGTATTTGGTGGGTTATGGGGTTTCTGGGGCGTGTTCTTTGCCATCCCATTAGCAACGCTAGTGAAAGCCGTTATTAACGCGCTACCAGATGGCGGCGTAAAACCAGACAAAGAAAACCTGCCGCAAGAGTAGCTTTCTTGTTGGAAGACTGTTGAAACAAAAACACCTCGTCAAGTACGAGGTGTTTTTGGTTTTAAACTTTGGCTATCGAAGCTTAAGCTTGGTTTAAGTAATCCAAAACCACTTCATGGTGGGTTTTGGTTTTAAACTTATTGAAAACATGTTCAATAACGCCTTCTTCATTGATGAGGAAGCTGATGCGATGCAATCCATCGTAAATTTTCCCCATAAATTTTTTCTCGCCCCAAACGCCGAACTGATCTGCTGCTGCATGATCTTCATCAGACAACAGGGTGAAGTTGAGTTGGTCGCGCTCAATGAATTTGCCTAAACGTTTTACCGGATCAATGCTTACGCCAAGCACCACAACATTGTGGGCGTCTAATTCTGCTTTGGTGTCACGAAGCCCTTGAGCTTGCACAGTACAACCTGGTGTCATTGCTTTCGGGTAGAAATAAAAGAGGACTTTTTTACCTGCGAAATCAGCGAGAGAAACGGTATTGCCATCTTGGTCTAAAAGTGAGAATGCCGGAGCTGGGGTGCCTGCGGTTAAGGTATTCATTGAGCTTTCCTTTCTTTATTATGCTTATTGACTGTTTTTTATAAAATTAAGTGAGCCTTGCACTGCTAATTCGCTGCATAAGCTTTGAAATTCTTCTTCAAGCTGCATTAGGTTACAGTCATTATTTACTTCAGCCACAAGAGTAATATGAAACTGATCCTGTTTCTTGTCGAGCTTCAATTTGCTGATTGTTTGCGCACTTAAAGTCGAAATGCCAATGCCACGTTCTGCAAAGAACTCTGTGAAATTTTCAGTGAGCCCTAGTTTATCTTCTGACTCAACAAACACCTCTACGCGATACACATTGTCACTGACGGTATGAGGTGAGGTGCGCTTCATAATCGTGATTAAATCATGCTGTTGGCTGATGAGCGGTAAGCTGGTTTCAACTCGTGCAATGCTATTGTTGTTGCCAGAAAGTAGCATGATCAAGGTGAATTCATTGCCAAACAGCGCAATGCGACTATCGATGATATTACATCCAGCCTCGGTGACGAGATGGGTAACGCAATTGCTAATACCTGGGCGGTCTTCGCCAACGGCAGTAATCACTAAATGTTGTGGCATGATAGGCATTTTTTTTGTGGATGTTATTTTGCATGGTAGCACAGGAAATTGGCATAGGTAGTTAAGAGGCTTGAATAATTGCCGACTTCTTTGTGCCTTTTAAAGCGAGATAGGACAGGAAATGCTATCAACGCCAAATATTGACGTGAGTTTGTCATCTAAGCGGTCATGAACGCTTGTGTTTCTAAAGGATGTTACAGTACCATGCAAGATGAATTTGAAAAGGAGATGGACATGTTTTCAGGAAGCTTGGTTGCACTAGTTACCCCATTTAATGAAGAAGGTGAAGTCGATTACGATAGCCTGAAGAAACTAGTGGAATATCATGTTGCTGCGGGCACAGATGGACTTGTGGCTGTTGGAACAACGGGTGAGTCTGCAACACTAACGATTGAAGAGCATGTCAAAGTCGTCCAAAAGACAGTTGAGTACGCTGATGGCCGTATTCCTGTTATCGCGGGCACGGGTGCAAATGCAACTCATGAGTCAGTGACGTTCAGCCGATTACTGCAAGGTTCGGGCATTGTTGCCGTGCTAAGCGTAACGCCGTACTACAATAAGCCAACCCAAGAAGGCTTATACCTACATTATAAAGCCATTGCTGAAGTCAGCGATGTGCCTATCATTCTTTATAACGTACCAGGGCGTACTGCGGTAGACCTACTTCCTGATACGGTCGCTCGCCTTTCGAAGCTTGATAAAATCGTTGCTCTTAAAGACGCAACGGGAGATCTGTCACGAATTGAAAAACATCGTGAACTTTGTGGCAAAGATTTCATCTTACTAAGTGGTGATGATGCAACGGGTCTTGAGTTTGTGAAACTTGGTGGCCAAGGCGTAATTTCTGTGACCTCAAATGTTGCAGCTGCTGATATGGCGAATATGTTTAGGTTGGCTGCTGAGGGTAACTTTGCCGAAGCTGAAATCATCAATGAACGTATTATGACGTTACACAAAAACTTGTTTGTCGAAGCGAGTCCAATTCCAGTTAAGTGGGTGACGCTGCAGCTTGGTTTGATTGCCCACGGTGGCTTACGTTTACCGTTAGTCGAGCTAACTGAAGAAGCTCAACTTGTGGTTCGTCAAGCAATGACCGACGCTGGTATTATTTAGAAAATATTGAATAGGGGGCTTGCCCCCCTTGAAAGCATTAGGAGTACTGATGAAGCTTTCTGCTCAGCTAGTGACAGGTTCACTGGCTGTTTTTGTTCTAAGTGCATGTTCTAGTGATCCATCGGATCGCCGACAAGCCAAAGACGACTTCTCTTACCTTGAAACACCATCACTTCAACAGATGGTGCTTCCGGAAGAAGCAACACCACAGTTTTACCCAGACTTTGACATCCCATCTGGCGATTTCCATGGTGATCTAGGTAAAAGTGTTGATATCCGTCCACCTCAGCAAGTGCTGTCTTTGATTCCTGGTGCGCGTACTGAGCTAAAAGATGGCTTGATCACGCTTTGGCTGGTGAAAAAGGAAGAGAGTGATAAAGTGTGGCAAACCACTCTGGCTATGATTGAACATCACAACACAGGGATTCGCACTCAAACAGAGTCACTTATCGAAACCGACTGGGTAACTTGGAATTCAAAAGATGAAGATGTTGAACTTGGTTCTCGTTATAAGATCGAGCGCTTTGAAGCAAATCGTCGGTTTGGTTATAAAGTCGAATTAATCGATTGGCGTGAGGGCAACAAAGTCGTGCCAGTATCAACGGCAAACCGTGCAAGATATAACACGCTAATGACTAACTTAGTGATGTCTGCCTACGATCAAAATCTTCGTTTAGAAGCGGAAAAACGTGCCGAAGAGTTAGTGAAGCACATTCCTATTTCGATGGGTAAAGATCGTAGTGGCTTACCTGTCATCATAGCTCGTACACCATACGATGTATTGTGGCGTTTGATGCCAGAAGTTCTACCGACAATGGGCTTTGAGGTTGAAGAGCGTAATCAGTCTCAGGGTGTTATTAAGGTCAAGTATGCTGAGCCAAATGACGAATTCTGGCAAAGTGTCGGTGTGAAACCATTTGACATGGGCGGCAGCAAGTTTGAATTCCTAATGGGGGATTTAGACAACCGAACATCGGTGAACATTACTAACTCATCAGGTAAACCAGTAAGCGAAGAAGTGCTTGCAGAAATGGTGCCTGTGATTGCGACACTGATTGACCGTAACGCTGAAAACAAGCAGTGATTTGACTGCTAGCGTGCTTTAAATAATAAATAGGATACTCAAAGGTATCCTATTTTTTTTGCTCTTCAGCTTCGCGATCGCGGCTTTGCTTATCTAGTTCATTTAAACGGTCGAGATCTTGTGAGGCTCGAGTTGGTTTATCAAATTTCATTTTTGCGGTGTATTTTAGCGCCATAATATTGCCGATGATCACCGCCAACACGATAATTGTGATAACCCAAGGGTTGGTTAAGAATTCCATTGTGTGTCTCCTATATTAGTAACGTAGGTTCGGTATATATCATCTAAGCAGCTTAGCACGCTTTGTTGCCCTAAAATGGGATCAGCGATTAATGCCGTGTGAATGATGTCAGGCGTTAATAACTCGATAGCCGCTACTGAAACAGGTGCATAGCTGATGTGCCAAGGCTCTGCGGCAACACCACCTCTAAATACATCGTATGGCAAGAAAAAATCAAACTCAGGTAATGCGTGTTGCATCCAGTCGTTGAATTCTTGTTGGTGACCGCTATCGTACTCCCATGGTTCAAGCATGAGCCGAGTGTCATTGGGAAGCCTGTCTTTGGCATAAACATCAATATCGCAGCCCCAATGGTGACGGCTAGCGCCTGGCAGGGCAGACCATTTGAGAATGGCCGACATTTTTTCATTATCCGTTAGCTTTTCAGCGTCGAGCGGCTGTCCATTACCACTAAGAATCACCCTCTCGCCACTAAATTTTCCGTTCCAAATTGCGCGTTGACGTGAAAAATCCCGAAAGCCACTGGCAATACATAACTCAAACCCATCTTGCTTGGCCTTATTGTACAACGATAGCCAAGCCTGCTTCATTTGGTGATGAAGCGATAACGTTTGAGTAGCGGTTGATACTTCTATCAAATGCCCCACAGATTTGCCGGTGAGTTGTTCGGGATTCATCTTGTTTCTCGATTAATTCGGATTTATCGCATTATTTTGTGAGCAGCTTTTCGACCGTTTTTTGGTACATGTCAGTTAGCTTCTCTAAGTCTGCAACACTTACGCATTCGTTGACTTTGTGAATCGTGGCATTGACCGGACCAAGCTCTATCACTTGCCCGCCCATTTTCGCGATGAAACGACCATCAGATGTGCCGCCAGTGGTCAGCAGTTCTGGTTGTTGATGATTAACTTCCGCTACTGCTTCTACAACCGCTTCAAGTAATTTACCAGTACCTGTTAGGAAAGGCTGACCACTTAACGTCCATTTTAGATCATACTCAAACCCATATGAGTCAAGAATGGAATGTACGCGGCGTTTGATTTCAGTGTCGGTCAGTTCAGTGCTGAAACGAAAATTAAACTGAACATTGAATTCACCAGGGATCACATTAGATGCGCCTGTGCCTGCGTGTAGGTTAGGAATTTGGAAGCTAGTCGGAGGGAAAAATTCGTTACCGTCATCCCATTTGGTTGAGGCAAGCTCTGCCAGTGCCGATAAAGACAGGTGTACAGGGTTGATTGCTATATGTGGGTAAGCAACGTGACCTTGCACGCCTTTCACTTTCAGATCACCTGTTATGGATCCTCTGCGGCCATTTTTAACCACATCACCAACGTGATGGGTACTTGATGGTTCGCCCACGATACACATATCGATGTTTTCACCACGGGCCATCAGCGTATCGACCACTCGAGTGGTGCCATTGATAAATGGCCCCTCTTCATCAGAAGTAATGAGCATGCCTATGGAACCTTGGTGATCAGGGTGTTCAGCAATGAAACGCTCAAGTGCTACGATGATACAAGCCAACGAGCCTTTCATATCAGCAGCACCACGACCATGTAGGTGATCTTCTATGATGGTGGGCTCAAACGGCTTGGTGTGCCAATGGCTTTCGTCGCCAGACGGTACAACGTCTGTATGGCCTGCAAAGGCAAACAATGGGGCTTCTGTGCCACGGCGAGCCCAAAAGTTGAGTGTATCTTCAAATTCCATGATTTCGATCTTAAAGCCAATGGCCTCTAATCGTTTGATCATTAATTCTTGGCAACCTGCGTCTTCCGGTGTTACTGAGCGGCGGCTAATAAGATCTTTGGCAAGTGCCAATACCGGGCTGTCTGTCATCCTTGATGTTCCTTGTTAGCTAAATATGGCTGAGTATTGATCAGCTTTAAATCCAATATGATAGTTACCATCAACCACTAAAATAGGGCGTTTGATCATGGCTGAGTGTTCAACCAATAATGCAATGGCAGAGTCTTCATTTAGTGAGTCTTTTTGTTCTTGGCTTAACGCTCGGTAAGTGGTGCCGCGTTTGTTGAGTACCAACTCCCAACCTAGCTTGTCACAGAACGTCTCGACCAGTGACTTGTCGATACCTTGCTTACGGTAATCGTGAAATTCAAATGCGATTTCTTCTGCTTGTAGCCATTTTTTGGCTTTTTTTATTGTGTCGCAGTTGGGGATACCATACATGGTGATAGTCATGGGTGTTCCTTTTAAAAACTGAAGAGTAAATCCTAACAGGTTAGGCGTTGGGAGCAAGGAGAAAGGTATTGGTTGAGCGTGACATGAAGTGATGTCTATTTATAGCCGGCAGGCGGAATTATATAGGTGAAGCGTTTTATCATAACTAATTGGGGTATTTGCTCGAAAAATATCGGTCATACTTTGTAACTAAATATCAATATATCCACCTAAATTGACATGTTTAGCCGATTTAATTGGTTAATTATGGTGCAAATAGAACAAAGTTGATCAAACGCAACATCTCATGTGCTAGAACATAAATAATGGAGGCGCACAGCTTTAGGAGGTATCAATGGAATTGAATCCTGTGTTTGCGAGGCGCTTGTATTTAGCCCTTTTGGTTGAAAGTCTTGAAAGACCAAACGTCCCGAAACTTATTGAAAAAACTGGATGGCCGCGTAGAACCATTCAAGATGTGTTGAAGGCATTGCCCGGATTAGGGATTGAACTGATGTTTATCCAAGATGGTAGGCGTCACAACGATGGGTATTATCAGCTTTCAGATTGGGGGCCATTTGATTGCCAGTGGGTGCTGGACCGCCGAGGTGATATAGCAACCACGTTAGGTTTTTAACATACACCTCAAATCACACTCAATTTAGCGCAATTGATGTATCGCAGAGCCAGCCATTGCTGGCTCTTTTCGTCTCTGATTTACCATGTTTGTTGATCACTACTCGCATTGATATGCCGTTCCTAATAACGTGACGGATGTGGCGAATGTTTGTGGTTCTGAGAGGAGTATGGTGTTAGCCCCTAATATATGTGCCTTATTCTTTAAGCTATTAATTGCACCTTGCATTAAGGCATCATTGCCGAATAGAAAAAAACTATACCAATGCCCCTCGCTTCCAATAACCTCCCCCAAGTATTCACATTGATCAATCATATTTTGATTGCTCTTATGTATCTCAACTAAGCGAGCCTCATCATCAAGCAGGTTGCGCGGTGAGGTGCACCCCGCGAGTAAAACTAATAATGTAATCGTTAGGATGGATTTCATTACTGAATACCTAGCGTTGTGTAAGCGACAAAGCCAATCCAGCTAACGATTAATAAACACCAAGGTAACCACTGAGTTGGTTGTGACGGATTACTTTCTGGAGTGCTAGCTGTATCTGAAGTCACTTCGAGAGATTCAGTCTGTTTATATTTCCGCTCTTTCTTTTTTGCTCGGTCGGCTTGGCGTTGCTTCTCTTTTTGCTGTTTCTTATACAGCGCAATGCCTTTTTCAATGCCCTGAGCCACCAGTTTGGTTTGCTCTTTTGTTTGGCCTTGCTTTTGAGTTGCCTTGGCGATTTTCATGGCCTCAACTTGAGTTTGCTCAGACGGTATCACTTTTTTCTGATTCATTGCGTGTCTTGCCTTAGTGTGCTTTGATGACAGCTTATCATTTTTCCAATTGAAGAGGTAAGGGTGCGTTATCCTATTGAGCACTATGATAAACATGGTTTTTTGAAAGTGCCAGTGTGGCTGTGGTTAGGCTGGGTCTTCTTGGCAAAAGCTTGGGTGGTCTTTGTTGTCGCGGGTGTTAGCCGAGAGTCGGGTGGGAAGCTACTAGAGATAATCTATCCAGTAAGGGAAACCTTGTATATCGGTTTAGGCATGGGGTTGCCCTCCATTATTATGATGTGGCTTATAGGGCTACGTGATGCAAAACGGCCTATCATTAATCGTATCATGACCTATGCTCGTGAATTTTCTTTACTGATTACCGTCAGTCAACTTGGATTGGTGATTTATCAGATAATATTAAGTGGTCATCGTTTTAGTTGGGCACACTCAATTTCAGCGGTAATACTGGTGTGGTTCATCTTGTTTCTTTTGCAAAGCAAGCGAGTGAAAACTTGTTTACGAGCAAAGCATCTGGATTGATAATAGTTCATCATTATCAGGAATCTATACATATAATAAATGGCGATGATATCTCAATTGTCGCTAAAAAAGTGAGGGTGTTATGTCGAATTCACTGTCTGCGATTACAGCAGATGCCGGTCCATTTGCATTGTACGTACAGCTAAAAATCACGGCTTCGCATAGCCAGGTGTTAGAGCAATTGAAAACGTTGCCATCATTAGTTGCCGAATTAAACCAACAACAGCCAGACGCAAACCTAAAAGTACACTTAGCATTCAGTCATGGTTTTTGGGCCGAAACGAACCAAGCCATGCCATGCGAGTTGATCGTGTTTCCTGAGTTAGGTGAGGGTGACATTCACGCACCAAGTACAGACGTCGACGTTTTATTGCATTGTCACTCCAATCGTCATGATTTGCACTTTTACTTACTACGTAAACTGCTCACTAACGTTGAGGCTTACGTAAACGTGGTGGATGAAACTTATGGTTACCGTTACTTGGATAGCCGCGATATGACCGATTTTGTTGACGGAACTGAAAACCCAAAAGGTGAACAGCGAGCAGAAGTGGCGTACATCAACGATGGCGCTTTCGCTGGTGGCAGTTACGTAATGGTGCAGCGTTTCATTCATACACTTCCAGCTTGGAACGACATGTCTGTTCAAGCACAAGAGAAAATCATTGGCCGTACAAAGCCAGACTCGATTGAACTAGATGATGTGCCAGCTGCATCCCATGTTGGCCGTGTAGATATTAAAGAAGACGGCAAGGGCTTGAAAATAGTGCGTCACAGCTTGCCTTATGGCACGGTGTCTGGTGAGCATGGCTTGTTGTTTATCGCTTATTGCAACACGGTACACAACTTTACTGCAATGCTGGAAAGCATGTATGGCGTAACCGATGGACAGTCAGATCAGTTACTGCGCTTTACCAAAGCGGTTACAGGAGCGTATTTCTTTTCGCCTTCTCCTGAGATGCTAGAAGCCACCACGATCTAATATCAGCTTCATATTTTAAAAACCTCACTTCATATAAGTGAGGTTTTTTTTGTTTTCCATTTAAGTATTCGAGTACTCAGCCGTTATTAAGCTGATAACCATTTTTTTACTACATCCGTATTTACTAAAAAGCGAGCACGATGGCAGTTACTGTTAATACTAATGTTCCAGCTCTGGTGGCCCAAAGAAATTTAGGCCAAGCGACCAGTGCATTGAACCAATCCTTGGAGCGACTCGCTTCAGGGAGCCGTATTAATGGAGCAAAGGATGACGCCGCAGGCCTGCAAATATCGAATCGGCTCGAAACTCAAATGCGAGGATTGGATGTAGCGGTACGTAACGCCAATGATGGTATATCCATCATGCAGACCGCTGAAGGGGCAATGAAAGAAACCACTAATATCCTGCAACGGATGCGAGATTTGTCATTACAGTCTTCAAACGGCTCAAACAGTAGTGCTGAGCGGACAGCACTTCAAGAAGAAATGTCGGCCTTAAATGACGAGTTAAATCGGATAGCAGAAACGACTTCTTTTGGCGGCCAAAAGTTACTTAACGGTTCATATGGTGATGCATCATTCCAGATTGGTGCCAGCGCCGGTGAATCAGTCATGGTCGGTATTAAGAGCATGCGCTCTGATACTTTAGCGATGGGCGGGGTTAGCTATATAGCTCAAAGCATGGCGGACAAGTCATGGACGGTCAGTGATGGTAACAATCAGTTTAATATTGGTTTTACAGACTCTAATGGCCAGGCCGTATCTCTAAATATCAGTGCTAAAGTTGGTGATGATATAGAAGAGTTAGCCACGTACATTAATGGTCAAACAGATGAAATCTCTGCTTCGGTTAATGAAAAAGGGCAACTACAAGTTTTTGCGAGCAGCAACGAAGTCGCCAGCGGCTTGAGTTTCTCGGGAGAACTGGCCGCAGAGCTGAGTATGTCAGGGCCTAAGCTAGAAACCGTCAATGATATTCAAATAACCGATGTGGGTGGGGCGCAACGTGCCGTATCTATCATCGATAGCGCACTCGGTTTTGTTGATAGCCATCGAGCAGAGTTAGGGGCGTTTCAAAACCGTTTTGATCATGCCATTAATAACCTAGATAACATCAACGAAAACCTAGCGGCTTCTAACAGCCGAATAAAAGACACCGATTTTGCCAAAGAGTCGGTTAATATGATCAAGCAGCAAATCCTACAACAAGTCAGCACCAGTATTCTTGCTCAAGCGAAGCAAACGCCAAATATGGCCCTTACGTTACTCGGTTAACTCCTTCCTCTCTATTTTCATAGACAAAAGACCTAAAATAACGATTTATATATATCTTGTTGCTTATTATGTGCAAATAATAACCCGCTCAATTATTGATTTTTCATTTCATATTTCTTGTTTCTATTGGTTAAAATCCCTTTATTTAAAAGGCTTTACTAGATAAAAAAGAAATCTGTATCGGCGGTGAGTTAAAACACTTTAGCGGAAAATGTCGAAAAATAACCACTTGGTGAAAAAATGGCCACTTAAGCCACTAAAGTGAATTTATTTAGGATAATGGCTAAAGGAATTGGAATTGGTGTCGTTACTAAGAATAACTTAAATAAATCAACTTGGTTTTTCGCGACGGCGAAAGCCGCAGTACGAAAAATCAATTGGAGAATTCATCATGGGCATGACAGTAAACACCAACGTATCAGCGATGACCGCGCAGCGTCACCTTAACAACGCATCGAATGATTTAACGACATCAATGGAAAGACTGTCATCTGGCTCAAAAATCAACAGTGCAAAAGATGATGCAGCTGGCCTGCAAATCTCTAACCGCTTAAATGTTCAAAGCCGTGGCCTTGATGTTGCTGTACGTAACGCCAACGATGGTATTTCAATTGCACAAACTGCTGAAGGTGCAATGAATGAAACGACGAACATTCTACAGCGTATGCGTGATCTTTCATTGCAATCATCAAACGGCTCGAACTCTAAATCAGAGCGTGTGGCGATTCAAGAAGAAGTCACTGCACTTAATGATGAATTAAACCGAATTGCAGAAACCACCTCGTTCGGTGGCAATAAACTTCTTAACGGCACATACGGCACCGCGTCATTCCAAATTGGTGCAGATAACGGTGAAGCAGTCATGCTAACGTTAAAAGACATGCGCAGTGATAACGATCAAATGGGTGGCTCTAGCTACCAGGCAGCAAATGCAAAAGACAAAGACTGGACAGTCGAAGCTGGCAAGAACCAATTGGATGTTAAGCTGACAGACAACGCGGGTGTCGAGCAGACGTTTTCTATCACTGCTAAAGAAGGCGATGATGTAGAAGAATTAGCAACGTACATCAATGGTCAAACTGACATGGTAAAAGCGTCAGTAAATGAAGAGGGCAAGCTACAAGTATTTGCTGGTAACAACAAAGTTGCGGGCGATGTAGAGTTCAGTGGTTCACTGACGTCAGATCTAGGCCTGGCAAAAAGTGGTGATGTAACGGTTGATAGCATTGATGTAACTTCTGTTGGTGGAGCACAAGAGTCCGTAGCTATCGTTGATGCCGCACTTAAGTATGTCGATAGCCACCGTGCTGAATTAGGCGCGTTCCAAAACCGTTTCGAACATGCTATCAGCAACTTAGATAACATTAATGAGAATGTGAATGCCTCTAAGAGCCGCATTAAAGATACTGACTTTGCTAAAGAAACGACGTCTATGACTAAGTCTCAGATTTTACAACAAGCGTCTACTTCTATTTTGGCTCAAGCGAAGCAAGCACCGAATGCTGCCATGAGCTTGTTAGGCTAGATATAACGCCTTATAAAGATAAAGTGTTGAATAGAGAAAGAGCCTTATTTGGGCTCTTTTTTTTGAACGAAGAAAAGGTATCGGCGCTTTATTACGGAACTTTAGCGTAAAAATACAAACTTTTACGAATAGGGTGACGAGGATCATTTAACCGTTTGAATATGTATTTTTTATTAAAAAAGTGGCCCGTTTAGTTAAAGGTTTATTAGGGGGCGCCGTTACATTAAGTAACAGAGAGAGCAACAACAATTTGGTTTTCCGCGACGGCGGAAACCGCAACATCGGAAAATCAATTGGAGATATCATCATGGGTATGACAGTAAACACAAACGTATCAGCAATGACAGCACAGCGTCATTTAAATAACGCATCGAGTGACTTAACGACTTCTATGGAACGTTTGTCTTCGGGTTCTAAAATCAACAGTGCTAAAGACGACGCAGCGGGTTTGCAAATTTCTAACCGCTTGAACGTACAAAGCCGTGGTTTAGGTGTAGCAGTACGTAACGCCAACGATGGTATCTCTATGGCACAAACCGCTGAAGGCGCAATGAACGAGACCACCAACATACTACAGCGTATGCGTGACTTGTCTTTGCAATCAGCGAATGGTTCTAACTCTAAATCTGAGCGTACCGCGATTCAAGAAGAAGTAACGGCATTAAACGATGAATTGAATCGTATTGCAGAAACAACCTCTTTTGGTGGTAACCGCTTACTTAACGGTACATTCGGTACTTCATCTTTCCAAATCGGTGCAGATAACGGTGAAGCCGTTATGTTAAGCATTAAAGACATGCGCTCTGATAATGAAATGATGGGTGGTAAAAGTTACCAGGCTGCGAATGCGAAAGACAAAGATTGGACGGTAGACCCTGCAGCATCAGATTTAACTATTGCACTTACAGACGCTTCAGGCGCGGCTCAGAACTTAACCATCAACGCCAAAGGCGGAGATGATATAGAGGAACTTGCCACTTACATTAACGGTCAGACCGATCTTGTGAAAGCGTCTGTTGGCGATGATGGTGCACTACAAGTCTTTGCTGGCAATAACAAAGTCACGGGTGACGTGACCTTTGGTGGCGCTTTGGCTGGAGACCTGAGTATCGGAGCTGCGAAAAGCGTTACCGTCGATACTATTGATGTAACAAGTGTTGCAGGTGCTCAAGAGTCGGTTGCGATTGTTGATGCGGCACTTAAGTATGTAGATAGTCACCGAGCAGAATTGGGTGCATTCCAAAACAGGTTCGACCATGCGATAAGCAACTTAGATAACATTAACGAGAATGTGAATGCCTCTAAGAGCCGAATCAAAGATACCGACTTTGCTTCTGAGACAACCTCAATGACGAAATCACAAATTCTACAACAAGCATCAACGTCAATTTTGGCGCAAGCGAAACAAGCACCAAATGCAGCAATGAGTCTATTAGGATAAAACCTACTGAGCTAATTGTTAAAGTTTCAAAAAGGGATGCTTATGCGTCCCTTTTTTACGTATAGGGCCTAATAAACTAGCATAAATTGATGCTCTAATTAAAAAGTTAACTTTTTTGCATAAAAGTACTAAAGATCTAGAAAGTGGTGCCGTTAAATTAAGTAACTGAGAGAGACACAACTACTTGGTTTTCCGTGACGGCGGAAAGCGCAACACAGAAAATCAATTGGAGCAATACAATGGGCATGACAGTAAACACAAACGTATCGGCAATGACGGCACAGCGCCACCTTAACAACGCATCAAGTGACCTAACGACTTCAATGGAGCGTTTGTCATCTGGGTCGAAAATCAATAGCGCAAAAGATGATGCGGCCGGTCTGCAAATTTCCAATCGTTTGAATGTTCAAAGTCGTGGCCTTGATGTTGCTGTTCGAAATGCCAACGATGGTATTTCCATTGCACAGACGGCTGAAGGTGCAATGAATGAAACAACGAATATCTTACAACGTATGCGTGACTTGTCTTTGCAATCATCAAATGGTTCAAACTCCAAATCAGAGCGTACGGCAATACAAGAAGAAGTAACGGCACTGAACGATGAATTAAATCGAATTGCTGAAACGACATCTTTTGGTGGTAACAAGCTACTTAACGGCACGTTTGGCACTGCTTCGTTCCAAATCGGCGCAGATAATGGTGAGGCAGTTATGCTTAGCTTGAAAGATATGCGCAGTGATAACTCTAAAATGGGCGGCACAAGCTATCAAGCCGCTAATGCAAAAGACAAAGATTGGACCGTTGAAACAGGTAAAAACCAACTGGACGTTAAGCTGACAGACAACACAGGTGTCGAGCAAACTTTCTCTATTACGGCCAAAGAAGGCGATGACGTAGAAGAGCTAGCAACTTACATTAACGGTCAAACTGACATGGTAAAAGCGTCAGTAAATGAAGAAGGTAAACTGCAAGTTTTTGCGGGCAATAACAAAGTGGCCGGCGACGTAGAGTTTACCGGTTCGCTATCTTCAGACTTAGGCCTGGCAAAGAGCGGTAACGTTACTGTCGACACCATTGATGTTACGTCTGTTGGTGGAGCACAAGAGTCGGTCGCCATCGTTGATGCGGCACTAAAATACGTAGACAGCCACCGTGCAGAACTGGGTGCTTTCCAAAACCGTTTCGATCACGCAATCAGTAACTTAGATAACATTAATGAAAACGTGAATGCATCTAAGAGTCGTATCAAAGATACCGATTTTGCATCAGAAACCACATCGATGACGAAATCTCAAATTCTACAACAAGCGTCGACGTCTATTTTGGCGCAAGCGAAGCAAGCCCCTAATGCAGCAATGAGCCTGCTAGGTTAACGATAAATCAGTCTGACTCACCATTATGGGTGAGTTTTTCTGATCGTATGACGAAATAGTTAAAGACAAAACTCATCGGCAATGTGTCAGTAATCTTGAGTTATTGTTGTAATTAACTTGTTTAAATAAGCCTTGGCTAACACTTTTGTTGTTAGGGCGTTATTTTGCCTAAAAAAGTAGTATTTTCATTAAAGAAAAACCGTTGTGAGCCGTTAAATTAATTAACGAAGACAAACACAGCAACTTGGTTTTCCGCAATGAGCGGGAGCCGCTACAACGGAAAATCAATTGGAGAATTCATTATGGGCATGACAGTAAATACAAACGTTTCAGCAATGACAGCACAACGTCACTTGAATAACGCATCGAGCGATTTAACCACTTCAATGGAACGTCTTTCATCAGGTTCTAAGATCAACAGTGCAAAAGATGACGCTGCGGGTTTGCAAATTTCGAATCGCTTGAATGTACAAAGTCGTGGCCTTGATGTCGCCGTACGAAATGCCAATGATGGTGTTTCTATCGCTCAAACCGCTGAAGGTGCGATGAATGAAACCACCAATATCCTACAACGTATGCGTGATTTGTCGCTGCAGTCATCGAATGGTTCGAACTCAAAATCAGAGCGTACCGCAATTCAAGAAGAAGTAACGGCTCTAAATGATGAGTTGAATCGAATTGCAGAAACGACTTCGTTTGGTGGTAACCGCCTACTTAACGGCACGTTTGGTACAGCATCCTTTCAGATCGGCGCAGATAACGGTGAAGCGGTAATGCTGAGCCTAAAAGACATGCGCAGTGACAACACCATGATGGGTGGTAAAAGTTACCAGGCAGCGAATGCAAAAGACAAAGACTGGACAGTCCCAGCCGCTTCTGACTTGACCATCACATTAAAAGACAGTGCAGGTGTGGATCAGACGCTTAATATCACCGCCAAGCAAGGTGATGACATAGAAGAGCTAGCAACCTACATCAACGGCCAAACAGACCTGGTGAAAGCTTCTGTAGGTGATGATGGCAACTTACAAGTGTTTGCTGGTAATAACAAAGTACAAGGTGACGTGACTTTTGCTGGTGGTCTAGCGGGTGAGTTGAATATGAACCCAGGTCAAGATGTAACCGTGGATACCATTGATGTCACCTCCGTCGCGGGCGCACAAGAATCCGTCGCCATCGTTGATGCTGCGCTGAAGTACGTAGATAGCCACCGAGCAGAATTAGGTGCGTTTCAAAATCGTTTCGAACATGCAATCAGTAACTTAGATAACATTAATGAAAACGTGAATGCCTCTAAGAGCCGAATCAAAGATACCGATTTTGCCTCTGAAACAACGTCTATGACTAAGTCTCAGATATTACAGCAAGCATCGACGTCAATTTTGGCTCAAGCAAAACAAGCACCGAACGCGGCAATGAGCTTACTAGGTTAACAGACATAGCTAGGGTGCAGGTCACTGCACCCAAGATTCAAGTCGTCGGTGACACATACTGGGTATTTATGCCGCCGCACTCATTCGAGTCTATTTTATAGAGCGAATGTAATAGAGCGTATGTAGTCGCCTTGAATAGATGCGTAATAGGTACATTGGTTATTGGCACTAGGTATAGCGCTAATAACCAACATACTTAAAACAGAACTTAGGCAGATCGAATGCCATCAGGTTCTGTATTTTGCGACAAGTAGCAATAAACCAGGAGATAACAGTGAACTAAGTAAATTTAAGCGTCCCATACATAACGTTAGGGGTGTGCAATTCAACATTAGAGGTTACCTAAATATAGGTGTCATGATATCGAGCACGAATGGTGCAGGTAGACACATTATATACAGGGCCAGTTGAGGTAAGACGAGTATTTCGGGCTTCTAGGATTTGCTGAACGCATTAATCGTAGAGTGACCAATGCTATCTACGTCATATCTGTGCATCTACTTAAAACTGGATCAAAGATCCATTGTTTGTGAGCTGGCGTAACTAGATCATTGTTTAGCAGCACAAGTGAATTTGTGTTCCTTAACTTATTGCTACTTGGGTAATAAGGCCAGCGTTTTTTAGCTGCCTAAATGCCTAACCCACCCATTACTGTCTTGGCTGACAGGGTTTACTCCTACCCCTAGGTAAATTTTATTAAAGTTTAATTTATATAATTATAACTATATGTTTAGCATCGATTATTTTTATCAAACCTATTAAGTTGATGTTTTTAAATGAAATAAACAGTTAAATTGTTGTTTTGTTAAAATTAATCCAAAAAAAGCTAAAGAATTTAAAGGTTAAGTCGATACAAAATATGACTTTGAGAGAACTAATTGGTTTTCCGAGACGTCGGAAACCGCCCTTATAGGAAAATCAATGGGAGAAACACCATGAGCATGACAGTTAATACAAACGTATCGGCTATGACAGCCCAGCGCCATCTAGGCAATGCAGCAAGTGACGTATCCTCTTCAATGGAACGTCTATCTTCTGGCTATAAAATCAATAGCGCAAAAGACGATGCAGCAGGTCTACAAATTTCTAACCGCTTAAACGTACAAAGCCGCGGTTTAGATGTAGCAGTTCGAAATGCAAACGACGGTATTTCGATGGCACAAACTGCTGAAGGGGCAATGAACGAAACAACAAACATCCTGCAACGTATGCGTGATCTTTCGCTTCAATCATCTAACGGTTCAAACAGCAAGTCTGACCGTGTGGCGATTCAAGAAGAAATCACAGCATTGGATGATGAGCTTAACCGTATTGCAGAAACAACATCATTTGGTGGTAACAAACTGCTAAATGGTACGTTCGGTGACGCTGCATTCCAGATCGGCGCAGATAGTGGTGAAGCTGTAAAGCTTGGCATCAAGAGCATGCGTTCTGATACTGCTGAAATGGGTGGCCAATCTTATGTTTCAGGCAGCGCAAAAGACGCAAACTGGACAGTAGATGCAGGTACTGCCGATCTATCTATCGGGTTCACTGATAAAAGTGGTGCAGCGCAAACTCTTAACATCACAGCAAAAACTGGCGATGACATCGAAGAGCTAGCGACTTACATCAACGGCCAGACAGACATGGTAAAAGCGTCTGTAGGTGATGATGGTGCATTACAAGTGTTCGCTGACAACAACAAAATCGAAGGTGCTGTTACTTTCGGTGGCGGTTTAGGTGGCGACCTTGCAATGGGTGCAGCTCAAGCAACAACGGTTAAAGACATCGATGTTACATCAGTAGCTGGTGCTCAACAGTCTGTTGCTGTCGTGGATGCAGCGTTGAAATACGTGGATAGCCACCGTGCAGAGCTAGGTGCTTTCCAGAACCGTTTTGACCATGCCATCAGCAACTTAGATAACATCAACGAAAACGTTAATGCATCTAAGAGTCGTATCAAAGACACGGACTTCGCGAAAGAAACAACGGCTATGACTAAGTCGCAAATTCTTCAACAAGCGTCGACTTCGGTACTTGCTCAAGCAAAGCAATCTCCAAATTCAGCGTTAATGCTACTAGGCTAGCACTGGATTAGGAAAAGGGCGGATTAAAGGTGGTCATTGGCATGGTCACCTCCACTCCACTGGGTATCGACGGTTAACCTGGTAAGTCAATCGTCTATCCCCATCGCCCGCGCTAATCAGTAATGATTTAGTGCATCGATGTGGAGCACTCTCTCACTCATCTTTAAACCTGAGACGTATTAAAGGAGTTTACTGTGGCGCTAACGGTTAACACCAATGTAAATGCTATGTCTATCCGCCATCAACTTAATGGTGTGGTAAGCGATGCAAATACAGCCATGGAACGCTTAGCCTCAGGCAGTAAAATTAATACTGCGAAAGATGATGCAGCTGGTCTGCAAATAGCCAATAGATTACATGTACAAACTCGCGGAATAGATGTTGCGGTAAGAAACGCCAATGAAGGTATGTCGATAGTTGCGACAGCTGAAGGCGCTCTTGATGAGTCTACAGACATAATGACTCGTATGCGTGACCTCGCCATTCAATCAGCGAACGGCAATAATAATCGTGACGACAGAGTCGCTTTGCAATCGGAAGTTAGAGCGCTAAGTGATGAATTGAATCGAATTGCTGAAACCACCACATTTGCTGGTGATCAACTGATTAATGGGACTTATGGAACAAAGTCTTTTCACATTGGGCCAAACACCGACGCCATTATGGTATCGATGACGGACATGCGCTCAGATGAAAAGCAAATGGGTGGAGTAAGCTATTTAGGAAATAACATAAAAGACAAGGATTGGGTCGTACCTGATACAGGTAATATGCTCAATATCCAGTTTGAAGATCTCTCAGGAAAGCCCGTGAACTTGCAAATTAAAGCAAAAGCGGGTGACAACGTTGAAGAGTTGGCCACTTACATTAATGGCCAAACGAGAGAATTGAGTGCCTCTGCTAATGAGCATGGGCAGCTCCAATTGTTTGCAGCTCACAATGACGTCACATCAGAACTTAATTTTAGCGGCCCTTTAGCCGCTGAGTTAGGCCTGAATAAAGAGAAAGAGTTCACCGTTAATAATATTGATGTCACAACAGTTGGGGGTTCGCAGCAAGCGATTACTTTACTGGATACGGCTATTAAATATGTAGACAGTGAACGAGGTCAATTAGGAGCAATGCACAATCGATTTGAACGTGCTGTTTCTAATCTAGGCAATATGAGTATCAATTTAAATGACTCCAAAGGTCAATTACGTGATACCGATTATGCCAAAGTCACAACATCACTGACTAAAGCGCAAATATTACAACAATCGTCTTCAGCGGTACTGGCTCAAGCCAATCAGTTACCGTCAGCAGCAACCAGCTTGCTGCACTAAATTGAAAGCGAGAGCTTTGGAACGGTTATGTGGTGAAGTCACCGTGAAGTAATGGTGACGATAGCAAAGATCAAAATAGCAAATGGAAATGAGTTTTTAGCTCTAAGTGTTCTTTCTCAAGAGAACTTAGAGCAGAGAATTTTTGCACCACCTTAGCGATGTCCCAGTCTTAAAACGCTGGGTTTAGCTTGAAGTTCCTAGAGGCGACAACGTCCGTTGTATTCGCCGAATTTCTACGTTTAAGCAAAAACTTACCGTCAAGTTATTTCTTCATTTATTTTCAAAAAACTCCCTTTTTTTACTAAAGATCTCCTGTTTAAGGCCGTTATAAGGTATGCGAGAAATGAGATGGTCTAGTGAGGTGAGAGTCGCGAAGCCATCATCCTTAATGTCAAAGGAGATCAACTATGACAATTACAGTGAACACAAATGTGTCTGCTATGACGGCTCAGCGTAATTTAAACAACGCTTCGACGGACATGGGTAGATCAATGGAGCGTTTATCTTCGGGTTACCGGATAAACAGTGCGAAAGATGATGCTGCGGGCCTTCAAGTATCCAATCGCTTGAATTCGCAAAGTCGCGGTTTAGACGTGGCAGTGCGTAATGCAAATGATGGTATTTCGATAGCGCAAACAGCTGAAGGGGCGATGAACGAGACCACCAATCTTCTTCAACGCATGAGAGACCTTTCACTTCAATCGTCTAATGGTTCGAATAGCCGCTCCGAGCGCGTTGCGATTCAAGAAGAAGTTTCCGCTCTAAACGATGAGTTAAATCGTATTGCTGAAACCACTTCATTTGGTGGCAACAAGCTCCTGAATGGTACTTATGGGGCACAATCGTTCCAAATAGGTGCTTCTTCAGGTGAAGCTGTAACGCTACAAATGGGTAATGTACGCTCAGACCATGCCGACATGGGTGGGAAAAACTACAGCGCGAATAACGGCAAAGCCGCAGATTGGCGCGTAGCGAGCGGTTCTAATGACTTGACCTTTACGTTTGACGACAAAGAGGGTAACGAGCAAGTACTTACCGTTAATGCCATTGCTGGTGATGACGTTGAGGAAGTTGCAACTTACATTAATGGTCAGCAGGATTACCTAAAAGCTTACGTCGGCGAAGAAGGCAAATTGGGCGTTTTCGCTCATAGCCAAAAAGTAGAAGGCAGTGTTGATTTCAGCGGCGCGTTAGCCGGAGAATTTGACCTGGACAACGAGCAAGATGTAACGGTAAACAATGTTGACGTTACAACTGTGGCTGGTTCCCAGCAAGCCGTATCCGTCATTGACGGTGCATTAAAAAATGTTGACAGTAAGCGCGCAGAGCTTGGTGCATTCCAAAGCAGATTTGACCACGCTATTAATAACCTTGATAGCATCAACGAAAACGTAAATGCTTCGATGAGTCGCATACGCGACACTGATTTTGCTAAAGAGACGACGGAAATGACCAAGTCTCAGATCTTAGGGCAGGCGAGTACGTCTATCCTGGCTCAGGCGAAACAGACACCATCCGCGGCACTGAGTTTGTTGGGTTAATCTGGTATACTTCACATAAAGAAGCATGTGGACGGGTAACCGGAAACACACTAAACAAGGTGGAGGTGTGATTGTATGGACATAACATCCTACACATCGATTTCCCAGCCTTATGGTAGTGGCATAAATATTGCTTCTGAAACTGAACGTGCATCCAGTGTTAATGCGCAAAATAGAGCAGAAGAACAGATAGACACACGAGAAGTCGTGCGAAACGAATCAGCAGAGGTATTCGCTGAAGAGCGGACTAAACTTACTGCAGATGAGTTGGACAAACGAATAGACGAAGTAAATGATTTTGTTTCTTCTATTAATAAAGGTTTATCTTTCAGATTCGACGAAGGATCTGGGCGAGATGTAGTAACGATATTTGATGCAAATACTGGCGACATTATCAAACAGATACCTAGCGAAGAAATGCTTGAAATTTTACGGCGCCTAGCCGCCAATTCCTCCGGTTTAATCGTGGAAAAGGTGTAATGGCATGAAGGTGATTTAAATGAGTTTAAACCCTATGGGTGGATCTGGCATGGACATCAACTCCATGGTTAGCAAAATTGTCGATTCGGAGCGCATACCAAAGCAGCAACGTCTCGATAATGAGCGCGCCAAAGTTGAGACCAGCATCAGCGCTTACGGGCGGCTCAGAGAATCACTGGATACTATGAAGGCACTGATGGCTCAGTTTCGTCAGGAGAAGGCTTTTGCTGTTCGATCAGTAGAGTCTTCCGATGAAGACGTAGTTTCTGCTACAGCCACAACGGACGCAATCGCAGGCAGGTATGCTGTCGATGTGTTGCAGCTTGCTCAGAATCACAAGTTAGGGTCTAACGTGATTGCTGAGGACACTAAATTTGGTTCTGGTGAGCTGCAAATCCGTTTAGGAAAAAGTGACTTTACCGTTGATATTAAACAGGACGCAAAACTGATTGATGTGATTAAAAGCATCAACGGAGCTGCGGATAATCCCGGTGTTCGCGCTGCTGTCATTAACGATGTTAATGGCCAGCGCATTGTTTTGGCATCCGAGAAGTCAGGGGTTGAAAACCAGATCTATGTATCTGCCACTTCTTCCTCTCCTAACAACAAGCTTATGGAGCTTGAATACAAAACTCTTGAAGAACGTGTAGCCGATCTTGAAAACGCGCAAGCGGATTTCGCAAAGCTGCAAGCTTCTCCTATTTTGACTGAAGATGGGCAAAGTGTTGCCGATCTTGAAAGTAAATACTCTCCGCAAGAAATAGACGAAGCGTTAGAGCGCTTCCCTAAAGCACCCGATGGCGTCACCCCGGTATATGTAGTTAACCTACCAGGGCAAGAAAATGACATCGGCCTCAAAGACGATGCAGGCGAACCTATTCCTCAACCTGAAGATGAAATTCCAGGTTTCTCTGAAGCGGCAGCCGGTACGTTATTCGATTCTTATGAAAAACCCGGTGAAAAAGACAAGCTAAGCGAAGATGAAGAGCTTAAAGCCTCAGAAATCCCAGGCTACTCTCCTAAAGCATCCGGTACGCTTGATGACTCTTATGTGACTGAGCGAGAGCGCGATGCGATTTTAATTGCTAACGCAAAAGCGCAACGTGAACAAGAGCTTGCTAACGCCAAAGCCGGTGTCGACTCAGCGCAGCGATCATTCAATGGCTACAGCGGCATGAATGAACTGCAAAAAGGCCAAGACTCTCTAGCCATGTTGGATGGTATCGCTCAAGTCAGTAGCGATAACAACGTGATCGAAAACGCAATTGATGGGATCGATCTAACACTGAAAGGGGTTTCTGATCCGAAAAAGAACACCGAGATTGGCATTGATTATGATCGTCAGCGAGTAAGAGGTGATATAGAGCAATTTGTTGCGGCCTATAATCAGTTCTATCAGACAACTAAAGAGCTATCAGGCTCAGACCCGTCCCGAGGTACATCAGGGCCACTTGCTGGTGACAGTATTGTTCGCTCCGCAGAGTCTCGTTTAAAGAATGTATTTACCTCTAAAATTGACCAAGCACCAGAAGATCTCAAGACCTTAACCGAATTTGGTATCACCACTACAAGGCAAGGTTCGCTTGAAATCAACTACGACATGCTTGACCGCCAGTTAAATGGCAACTTCAATAAACTCGAAGAGTTTTTTGGTGGAAACAATGGTTTCGCTAAAAAAGTAGAAGATGCGATACACTCCATGACGGGGGTGACCGGCTCAATTAGAACGCGTGAAAAAAGCTTGTTCGAACAGAATTACCGTTTGAACGATCAACAGACTCAGCTAGATCGTCGTATGGACGGGTTGCAGCAACGAACGCATGACAAATTTTCAGCAATGCAAGAAGCGACCGGCAAGATGCAATCGCAGCTTTCTGGCATGATGAATGCATTAGGTTAATATATGTTCAATGAATTGACGCAACTCCGTGAGCTCGATCTACTATTAGTGTCTTTTTTAGAAAAAGATGAAATAAACGCTGAAGAAATTGTTGAACAGGTCGATAAAAGAGAACAGTTGCTGAAGAGCATTTTACAACAGATCGGTAAAGCGCCAGAAACAGTCGATAAAGACGAATGGCAAACGGCCGTTGAGCGCACTAAAAAAATCGTTCTGTTGATGCAAGCAAATACCGATAAGATAGCTGGATATTTAAAAAAATATCGACACGGTAACAAATCCGTTCAGTTATATAAGCAGTTTTTATAAAGAGAGGATTACCATGCGAGGTTCTTTACAGGCTTACAAGAAGGTTTCAGTAGACAGTCAACTGTCTGCAGCCTCTCCGCACAAGATCATTCAGATGCTCATGGCGGGTGCAATTGAGCGATTGATCCAAGGTAAAGCTGCCATGCAACAGGGCAATATTGCCGTTAAAGGCGAACGCCTAGGTAAAGGGCTCGATATCATAATCAGCCTACGCACTTGCCTATCTATGGACGACGGTGGTGACATTGCCAAGAACCTAGATCAGCTATACGAATTCATGATTACTCAAATTACCATCGCTAACCAGAAAAATGATCCTCAACCCATCGATGACGTAATCGACATCATTCGTGAGATAAAGTCTGCTTGGGATCAAATTCCAGCCGAGTTTCACAACCTAACGGCAGCTGAGATCGGCCAATAAATCATTAAGTTAGTTTTAGAATAAATCTCACATAGATAACCTGCTTGGTTGCCTTATTTTTTTATTATCTTAGAATAGAGCCATTAAAGAGCCTATTTCTTTAGTGGCTTTTTGTTTTTTGTCCTCTGAGTCGTTCCGATAGATTGTTTTTTGTGCAAAATTATAAACAAAAGCAAAAAAACACGGTGGCAATACTCGGTATGTACGATAATGATTAAATTATGAAGGCAATACTTTATTTCTATGCAAGGCTTAGCACAAATGCTGGTCATTGAAGATGACCAACAGGTTAGACACGATTTAAGCATTATCCTCGACTTTATAGGCGAGCAAGGGAACGTTTTTGGCTCGCATCAAATGGATCAAATTGATTGGTCTGGCGAGTGGGCTAGCTGCATTCTTGGTTCATTGAATTCTTCCGCTGATATCACTTCTATCACTAAGAAGCTTCAGCAGGCGAACCACATTCCCTTATTGGCTTTAGGTAGTAATGCGATCAAAGTTGAAGAGTTTCCTCATTTCGTAGGAGAACTTCAGCTGCCTTTAAATTACCCGCAACTTAGTGATGCGCTTCGTCATTGCCAAGATTTCTTAGGTAAAAAAGGCCGTCCTCTTCCTGCTTTATCCCGTAAAAACACATTATTTCGTAGCCTGGTAGGTCAAAGCCAAAGCATTCAAGAAGTTCGCCACCTCATTGAGCAAGTCGCCAGTACTGAAGCCAATGTTCTTATTTTGGGCGAGTCGGGCACAGGCAAAGAAGTGGTCGCGCGTAACATCCATTACCATTCACCAAGACGTAAAGGCCCTTTCGTACCGATTAACTGTGGTGCGATCCCCCCTGATTTATTAGAAAGTGAATTGTTCGGTCATGAAAAAGGCGCGTTTACCGGGGCAATCACCTCACGTAAAGGCCGCTTTGAACTTGCAGAAGGTGGCACGCTGTTTTTGGATGAAATTGGCGATATGCCAATGCCAATGCAAGTGAAACTATTGCGAGTACTGCAAGAGCGTAGCTTTGAGCGTGTTGGCGGCAACGTCACCGTAAAAGCAGATGTTCGTGTAGTTGCAGCAACGCATCGCAACTTAGAGCGCATGATCGATGAAGAAAGCTTCCGAGAAGATCTTTTTTATCGTCTAAATGTCTTCCCAATTGATATGCCGGCGTTAAAAGATCGAAACGAAGACATTCCGTTGTTACTCAAAGAACTGATGACGCGTATGGAAGCAGAAGGCGGCCAGCCATTTTGTTTTACTCCACGTGCGATCAACTCTTTAATGGAACATGATTGGCCGGGTAATGTTCGTGAATTAGCGAACTTAATCGAGCGAATGGTGATCCTGTTCCCAAATAGCTTGGTTGATGTGAATCATTTGCCGACTAAATATCGATATAGTGATATTCCTGAATTCCATCCTGAAAATCAAACTCAAAATAAGAGTATTGAAGAGCAAGAACGCGATATTCTGGCCGACATCTTTTCTGAAGATTTCAGCCTAGATGATATCCCGATGGACATTGAAGAAGGGGTTGATCACCCACAGGAGCTTCCTGCAGAGGGCGTGAACCTAAAAGAATTGCTAGCAGATGTTGAAATCAACATGATCAACCAAGCGTTAGAAGCGCAAAATGGTGTAGTGGCACGAGCGGCCGATATGCTCGGGATGCGCAGAACAACCTTGGTTGAAAAAATGCGGAAGTATAATTTGAATCGTTAGATGGTCAAACATTTGACTGACCGTTGTTACGTCACTATTGGTGTAACTCTTTGTAAATTAATTATAAATAGCCTGGCATGTTACGTGCATGCCAGGCTATTGTTGTTTTTAGTCGGAAATCGGTCATGTCATCAGCAGAACAATCAGATTCAAACCCACTGTTAGGTAGCTTGGAACAGCAAGTCACCCGTTATAAGCAAGTTTTGGACGTCATGCCGGCAGGGGTGATCTTGCTTGATACGCAAGGAGTGATATGTGAAGCCAACCCAGAAGCCGAGCGTTTGCTCGATGTTCAGTTGCTTGGTCAGAAATGGTTTGAGGTTATTCAAGCGGCTTTTGCCCCGCAAGAAGATGATGGCCATGAGATATCACTGCGTAATGGCCGTAAAGTTCGCTTGGCTATTTCTGCTTCGAATACTGGGCAGTTGATATTGGTTACCGACTTAACTGAAACCCGTTTATTGCAATCTCGTGTAGGTGATTTACAACGTTTATCCTCATTAGGCCGTATGGTCGCCTCTTTGGCGCACCAAGTGAGAACGCCGTTGTCGAGCGCAATGCTTTATGCGGCAAATTTAGGTGCACCAAACTTACCGGCGACAACTAGATCACGATTTCAGAATAAATTGCTCGATCGATTACGCGATTTGGAAAAGCAAGTTAATGACATGCTACTGTTTGCTAAAGGGGGAGATAACAAAGTTATTCAACCTTTTACAACCAATGACCTGATCAACGAGTTTCAGCCAATGGTTGAGGCGGCCATTAAAAACAACCAAATTGATTTTTGTTTGGAAGTAGAAGACCACGACGCGTGCTTGATGGGCAATACGAATGCTATTGCTTCAGCTATCAGTAATTTGGTGATCAATGCGATTCAAATCGCGGGCAAAAATTCACAGATTGATGTGTTTGCTCGAGTTGTGGCCGGTGAACTGAAAATTTCGATACAAGACAGCGGCCCAGGCGTGCCTGCGGAACTGCAACAAAAAATAATGGAGCCATTTTTTACCACGCGCTCTCAAGGCACAGGGCTTGGCCTGGCGGTAGTACAAATGGTGACACGCGCTCATAAAGGGCGTTTAGAACTGATTTCAGAGCCGGGAGACGGTGCTTGTTTTACCGTCTGTCTGCCCCTTGCAAACCAAAACTCTGGAGAAGAATAATGGCGCAAAGCAAAGTGTTAATCGTAGAAGATGACGAAGGCCTACGCGAAGCTTTAGTCGATACCCTTGCCTTAGCAGGTTACGAATGGGTTGAGGCTGATTGCGCTGAACAAGCTTTGCTCATTCTAAAGTCTCAAGAAGTCGACATCGTTATTTCTGATGTTCAAATGGCGGGTATGGGCGGCCTTGCACTGCTGCGAAACATCAAGCTTCATTGGCCAAAACTGCCGGTTTTGCTTATGACGGCATACGCGAATATTGAAGATGCCGTTGCCGCAATGAAAGAGGGTGCCATTGACTATATGGCGAAGCCTTTTGCACCTGAAGTGTTGCTCAACATGGTGAGCCGCTACGCACCTGTAAAAAGTGATGACGGTGGTGATGCCATTGTGGCCGACGAGAAAAGCCTGAAGTTATTGGCTCTAGCAGACAAGGTTGCGAAAACAGACGCAAACGTGATGGTACTTGGCCCAAGCGGAAGTGGTAAAGAAGTGATGTCTCGTTACATCCATAATGCGTCTTTACGTAAAGATGGTCCATTTGTTGCAATTAACTGCGCCGCGATTCCAGACAACATGCTAGAAGCCACCCTGTTTGGTTATGAAAAAGGGGCGTTTACGGGCGCAGTACAGGCTTGCCCAGGCAAATTTGAACAAGCCCAAGGAGGCACTATTTTACTGGATGAAATCAGTGAAATGGACCTTAACCTACAGGCTAAGCTGCTGCGTGTGCTGCAAGAGCGTGAAGTTGAGCGTTTAGGCGGCCGAAAAAGCATTAAGCTGGATGTTCGAGTATTGGCAACCAGTAACCGAGATCTAAAAAAATACGTATCCGAGGGGAATTTCCGTGAGGATTTGTATTACCGACTGAATGTTTTCCCAATCTCTTGGCCACCATTATGCCAACGACAGGGGGATATTAGCCCATTGGCGGTTCACCTTGTTGAACGTAATTGTCAAAAATTGGGCTTACCCGTTCCTAGTATCTCCGAGGAAGCGTTAAATAAACTGCTGCATTATCCGTGGCCGGGCAACGTTCGAGAGCTGGATAACGTGGTTCAGCGTGCGTTAATTTTGAGTGAGCACAACAACATCGGAACCGAGCATATTCTGCTGGAAGGTGTCGATTGGGACGACGCGAGTAGTTTACAGTCCGTGGTTGAAAGTGGAGAGCTTGCGACGCCAAGTGTTAAGCCGATTGCAGAGCCTAATAATCCGTTAGCGAAAGCCGTATCGGGTAATGACGGGTTAGGATCTGAGCTACGCGAGCAAGAATACGCTATTATTCTAGAAACGATGATCGAATGTAACGGTCGTCGTAAGGAGATGGCGGAGAAATTAGGCATTAGCCCACGTACATTACGCTATAAGTTAGCAAAAATGCGCGATGCAGGTATTGATATTCCTAACTGATCCCAGTAATAATTAACGTCTCAATGTGATGGCATGTTACTTGCTTATACTAGTAATAAGGTTTAGTTGGCGGGTCAATTTATTGACTGTTGGAGAAAGAATGAAAATTGACGGTTTAAATCAAGAAATGCAAGCCATGATGCTACAGGCTACCAACAGCAGCCAACCAGCAACGGGCCAGCAAGTCTCCGCTGACTTTGGTGCTATATTGAATAATGCAGTGAACAACGTAAATGCACTGCAAAAGCAATCGGGTGAAATGGCGACACGCTTCGACCAAGGTGATCCGAATGTATCTTTGTCTGATGTCATGATTGCACGTAACAAATCTAGTGTGGCATTCGATGCGACAATTCAAGTCCGAAACAAACTTGTCGAAGCTTATAAAGAGCTGATGAACATGCCGGTTTAATGTGAGTAACTGATTGTGGCTGAAGAAAAACATACGACAGACCTGGCAGTGGCCGACGGTGGTAGCAACATGCCGATGGACTCAGGTTTGGACTCTGAAGGGCAAAATCTTGATTTGGATGAAAAGAGTTCTTCCAAATTTGATATGGCTATGGGCGATCTCGATCTGCTTCGTCAGGTTGTATTAGTTGTCGCTATATCCATTTGTGTCGCTTTGATTGTTATGGTGTTCTTTTGGGTACGTGAACCTGAATTACGCCCACTGGGCTCTTATGAAACCGCTGAACTCATCCCCGTTCTCGATTACTTAGATCAACAAAAAATTGAATACAAACTTGAAGGGAATACTGTTCAAGTTCCCGTCAGTGAATACAGCAACATCAAACTGAACATGACGCGTGCAGGAATGAACCAACCGGATCAAGCCGGTGATGACATTTTGTTAAACGACATGGGCTTTGGTGTGTCTCAGCGTTTGGAGCAAGAGCGACTTAAACTTAGTCGTGAGCGTCAAATTGCCAAAGCGATAGAGCAAATTCGTTTGGTGCGGAAAGCTCAAGTATTACTGGCGTTGCCAAAACAAAGTGTTTTCGTACGTCATAACCAAGAAGCGTCGGCGACTGTTTTTTTGACACTCGCAACCGGGAAGAATCTAGATCAAGAAGAGGTCGATTCAATTGTGGATATGGTGGCGAGTGCCGTTCCGGGCATGAAACCAACTCGAATTACTGTAACAGACCAACATGGCCGTCTACTTAGTTCTGGTTCACAAGACCCACTGGCGACAGCAAGACGTAAAGAACATGAGTTGGAGCGCCGCCAAGAACAAGCCCTAAGAGAAAAAATCGACTCCGTTTTAATTCCTATTCTTGGCCTTGGTAACTATACCTCTCAAGTTGATATTGAATTGGACTTCAGCGCTGTTGAACAGACGCGTAAACGATACGACCCTAATACACCGGCTACCCGTAGTGAGTACACTCTAGAAGATTATAACAACGGTAATGTCGTCGCTGGCGTCCCGGGTGCATTGAGTAACCAACCTCCAGCAGATGCCTCGATTCCGCAAGATGTAAAGCAGATGAAAGATGGCAGCACCATGGGGCAAGGGTCCGTTCATAAAGAAGCGACACGTAACTTTGAACTTGATACCACCATCAGTCACGAGCGAAAACAAACGGGCGTGGTTAATCGACAAACCGTTTCCGTCGCGATTAGGCATAAACCTAGTGTCAATGCAGATACCGGTGAAGTGACTTATCAACCATTAGCACAATCTGAAATCGAAGCGATACGCACAGTATTGATTGGTTCTGTTGGGTTTAATCAAGCTCGTGGCGATTTACTGAATGTACTCAGCGTGAAGTTTGCAGAACCTGAAATGGAAGTTATGGCTGATGTGCCAATTTGGGATCATCCAAACTTCAACGAGTGGGTGAGATGGCTTGCCAGTGCGCTGGTTATTATCGCGATTATTTTGATCCTTGTTCGTCCTGCTATGAAGAAATTGCTTAATCCACATAGCGATGAAGACGAAGATGGAGAATTTGGCCGAGATGGATTACCACTTAGCGCCGACGGAGATACGAGCTTAATCGGCAGCGACATCGATGGCACCGATAGCTTTGAATTTGGTTCAGGTATCGACTTACCGAACTTACATAAAGATGAAGACGTGCTGAAAGCGGTTCGAGCACTTGTTGCAAATGAACCAGAACTGGCAGCGCAAGTTGTGAAAAATTGGGTGACCGATGGCTAATGAAATTGCGACCACTGAAGGTGGTGAACAACCGGCGATTGACGTATCGAGCATTCCCGGTGAAGAGCGAGCAGCAATACTGCTACTGAGTTTAAGCGAAGCCGATGCAGCGGGCATCATTCGGCATCTAGAGCCTAAGCAGGTTCAGCGTGTTGGTAGTGCAATGGCAAAAGCTGCGGATTTAAACTCGGACAAAGTAAGCGTAGTACATCGCGCCTTCTTAGAAGACATCCAAAAGTACACCAACATCGGTATGGGCAGCGAAGACTTCATGCGGAATGCACTTGTTGCAGCCCTTGGTGAAGACAAAGCCAACAACCTGGTTGATCAGATCTTATTGGGCACGGGCTCTAAAGGCCTGGATTCTCTTAAATGGATGGATCCTCGCCAAGTTGCTAGCATCATTATTAATGAGCACCCCCAAATTCAGACAATCGTACTGTCTTATTTGGAGTCGGATCAATCGGCAGAAATCTTGTCTCAGTTCCCTGAACGAGTACGTCTCGACTTAATGATGCGTATTGCTAACCTTGAAGAAGTTCAACCGTCAGCTTTGGCTGAATTGAATGAAATCATGGAGAAACAGTTTGCAGGTCAAGCGGGTGCGCAAGCTGCCAAAATTGGTGGTACTAAAGCTGCGGCTGAAATCATGAACTTCATGGATAACAGCGTAGAAGGCATCTTGATGGATCAAATCCGTGAACAAGATGAAGACATGGCGACTCAGATCCAGGACTTGATGTTCGTATTCGAAAACTTGGCAGAAGTGGACGACCAAGGTATCCAAAAGTTGCTGCGTGATGTGCCACAAGATGTACTTCAAAAAGCACTTAAAGGTGCAGACGACGGATTACAAGAGAAGATATTCAAGAACATGTCCAAGCGTGCTGCTGACATGATGCGTGATGATATCGAAGCCATGCCTCCGGTGCGTGTTGCTGATGTTGAAACCGCACAAAAAGAGATCTTATCTATCGCTCGTCGTTTGGCGGATAACGGTGAATTGATGTTATCTGGCGGTGCAGACGAGTTCTTATAAACAACGAATATTCTTAATTTAATAGCGGCTTTGTTCAGTAACAGGCCGCTTATTACCAACTGGGTAGAATTATGTCTCAAGAGAGAAAACGCGGTTTTTTACGTCCTGAAGATGACTCAGTTGAGCACTCCACCCAAAAGTGGGGCCTGCCAGATTACACCTCTCAAACCCAATCCAATGCAAAAGAAACCGCTCTAAATTACGACCCAACATGGGTGCCTGACTTTAGCGAACCTGAGCCTGAAGAGCCGGTAAGTTTGACCGAAGAAGAAATTGAACAGATCAAGCAAGCTGCTCATCAAGAAGGGTTAACCCAAGGTCAAGAAGTTGGCTTTAAGCAAGGTTTCGAAAAAGGCAAAGAAGAAGGTCTAGCCGCAGGCCATGAAGAAGGCTTGGATCTAGGTAAAGCCGAGGGCATCGCTGCAGGGCAAGAGTTTATCCAGCAACAAGTCGAACACTTTATGGCGCTTGCCAGTCAATTTGCTCAACCTCTTGAATTGATGAATGCTCAAGTTGAAAAGCAGTTAATTGAAATGGTACTGACGTTGACCAAAGAAGTGGTACATGTCGAAGTGCAGACTAACCCTCAAGTCATTCTTGATACCGTTAGAGAAAGTGTTGAAGCGTTGCCTATTGCGGGCCATGCCATCATCATAAAACTGCATCCAGAAGACATCGAAATTGTGCGTTCCGCTCATGGCCAAGAAGACATAGAGAGCCGCAGTTGGACACTAACTGGCGAACCCTCATTAAACCGAGGAGACGTGCACATTGAAGCCGGCGAGTCGAGCGTAAGCTATAAAATGGAAGATCGAATTCGAACGGTATTGCAATCGTTTTGCGGCGTTAATCGTCATCAAGGGCAAGACTGATGTTAGCGCTAGAAGAACGTCTATCAAATTATCAAACTCAAGGGTTAACCACGCGGGCGATTGCCTCTGGCAAGTTAGTGCGAGTTGTCGGGCTGACATTAGAAGCGACAGGCTGTAAAGCGCCAATAGGCAGTTTGTGCAAGGTAGAAACCTTACAAGGCGAAATGGATGCTGAAGTCGTCGGTTTTTCTGGCGGCAACTTGTACTTAATGCCGAGTGAACAAGTGACAGGGGTGATGCCCGGCGCGAAAATAACGCCGATCACCACAGAAAACGGCCTGTCTGTCGGTATGGAATTGCTTGGACGAGTGATTGACGGGACCGGAAACCCAATTGATGGGCTTGGCGAAATTTACACAGAGAAACGGGCTAAGTTAAACGCCGATCCGATCAACCCTTTATCACGTAAGCCAATCTCAGAGCCACTCGATGTGGGGCTAAAAGCTGTGAATGGCCTGCTGACGGTAGGTAAAGGGCAGCGAATAGGACTATTCGCAGGTTCAGGTGTGGGTAAGTCGGTCACCTTAGGTATGATGACTCGAGGCACAACCGCTCAGGTAGTGGTTGTTGGTTTGATTGGTGAACGTGGACGAGAAGTAAAAGAATTCATCGAAGAGATACTCGGAACCGAGGGGCGTAAACGTTCTGTCGTGGTTGCAGCTCCCGCTGATTCATCTCCTTTAATGCGTTTAAAAGGTTGTCAAACGGCCTTAACCATTGCTGAATATTTTCGAGACCAAGGGCTTGATGTGCTGCTGTTGATGGACTCATTAACCCGTTTTGCTCAAGCGCAACGTGAAATAGCGTTGTCGGTTGGTGAGCCACCGGCAACCAAGGGCTATCCGCCTTCGGTGTTTGCTAAGCTACCAGCACTTGTTGAAAGGGCGGGTAATGGCAGTGAAGATCAAGGCTCCATCACTGCTTTTTTCACCGTATTAACGGAAGGTGATGATTTGCAAGATCCCATCGCGGATGCTTCCCGAGCAATCTTAGATGGTCACATTGTCTTATCACGAGAAATGGCCGATGCTGGTCACTACCCTGCGATTGATGTTGAAAAATCGGTTAGTCGTGTTATGCCTCAGATCACTACCGATGAACATATGCTGATGTCAAAAGCCGTTCGTCAGGTTTTGTCTTTATGCCGGAAAAACCAAGATTTGGTCTCTATTGGTGCATATAAACCGGGTACAGATCCTGCGATTGATGCGGCATTCACCTTGAAGCCGAAGTTAGACATGTTTACCCAACAAGGCATGAAAGATGCCGTGCCGTACGATATGTGTATCAATATGCTTAAAGGCATATTACAGCCATCTTAGGGGTAATAAACGATGGAAAATGCACTAGATTTTTTACTCGATCAGGCAAAAGATAACGAATCGCAAGCGGTGCTGGCACTAAATAAAGCCCGCAGCGAACTTGATGGTTATTACCTACAGATCCAGCAAATCGAACAATATCGACTTGATTACTGTAACCAACTGGTTGAACGGGGTAAACAAGGTTTAACCGCCAGTCAATATGGGCACTTAAACCGATTCTTGACTCAATTGGATGAAACCTTAACCAAACAAAAATCAGCGGAAGATCACTTTAAATCTCAGGTAGAAAACTGCCAAGAACACTGGATGAGCACCCGTAAGCAAAGGCGTTCATACGAATGGATGCTTGAGAAGAAAGCGGCAGAGAAACAGCGAAAACTCGACAAGCAAGAGCAGCAACAAATGGACGAGTTTTCCACGTTGCAGTTCGCACGTAAGAAATCCATTTTCTAATTTGCTATTGAGCTCAACAATGGCTTAATTTTTGCATTAATCTTAGCAGTATAATTTGATTTGTAGCGCGATCAGCGTTTGTCCTGCGATGCCTCCCCTTAAAGGCATCTTCACTTTACTGCGAGAGTGATTTTATGAGCCATGGTTCTCTGTCTGTATCTGAGGTTAGTAAGTCCTCATCTTTGCTTGGAAAAGCAAACACCTCATCACCACAAGATTCTGAATCTGAAGGATTTATTGATATTCTAAAGTCGGCATTTAGCTCTGATTCGCCGAGTGGTGAAGAGGGCGGTGTGGATGAGAAAACCATTTCTAATGCTGATGGCAAGACATCTAAATCCGCAGGAGAAGAAGCCGAAGCATCAAAATCCGTTGAGGGAAAAGCATCATCGGACAAGGTTTCCGATGGTGAACTTTCAGACGGCAAAGCAGTGGATGGCAAAGGCATTAATGCTGAAACTACCGAGGCAAAGCAAGGGGATGCTGCGTCAAAAAATAACGGAAAAGCAGCCAGTGAAGAATCCGAACAAACGCTATTAAAACAAGATACTAATCAAGTCGCGGGCAATACATCGAATTCAGAAAACGTTGACGAAACGATGAGCGAGGGTAATAAACTTCTAGAGCGTTTAGATGAGTCGAATAAGGCGTTAGCTGCCACCCCTCAATCTAGCGCTGATGGCAAGGGGTTGCCACCGGAAACTGCTATCGCTGCAGGGGTAGCGGCGGCAAGCCAAGCAACTCCGTCCGCTGAGCTTGCCGTGGCTGGGAGTCATGCATCTGTTGGCCAAGGCGGGCCTACTGTAAACAAGGCCGCTGAGGGTGCGCTGGTGGGTACAGACCAAAGCAAAGTTCCCGCAGTTGGCAAAAAATCAGACAATGATGCCGCAACTCAGCTTGCCGCTATCGGAGCGGGCGGTGTGATGATGAGTCAGGCCGGCGGTGAATCTGTAGCTGCAGACCCTACAGATACAACAAAAACGGCAGCTACAGATACCGATGCTGACGTTTCGGTAGACGGAAAAGCAGCGGCGATGTTAGCCGGTGGCGTTATTGGCGCTGGAGCAGCGACAAATGAAACCGATAAAGTAGCAGCGTCAGCGAGCAGTGAGCAGATTAAATGGGGAGCGCCAGATAGCGGGACGCAAGCAACCTCTGATGCTCAATTGGCTGCGACTGTGCAAAGCACTGATGGTGTTGATATCACCCAGGCCAGTATTGCCGCAGGCATGACTGCTGGTGCCGCGAGTATGGTAGAGGGTGAATCTAAAGTGAAAGGGGTCGCGACTACCCAAAGCGTACAAACTCCGGGATTTGAAGGGCAGCCTTTAGTTGCCTCAGAGGCTGAGGAAGCAAGCGTTACTTATGGTGAGCCCATGTGGGCATCGGGTAACGGTGAACTTGCTGCTGTAGAGGGAAGTAAGAAAGGCATAGAGGCATCTACTGCCGCGAAAGCCGCCACATCAGCGGCATTGGCTGCTCAATTACATAATCCTACTTCAGCACAGCTTCCTACAGATAAAGCCGCGGCTTCGTTAGCAAGTAGCGGTGCGCTTAGCCAAGACATAGCGATGCAGAGCGCACAAGCTCAAAGCTTGGCGGCGGCCAATGCCGTGAGCTCACCGTTAGGAGCGACGGAGCAGGCGAAAGTCATCAGTGCAGCCGCCGCGTCGGCACTTGTACTGGGTGACGGTAAAGGACAAGGGCAAGGGACCAAACCAGGCTCAGGTGTGGACGACAAAGGGGACCTCGCTCATCAACTCGCAGGTGTTGCCGGACAACAAGGGTTAACGGCGGCACAGGCTCGTGGGTTAGAAGCGCAAACCGTGAGTGCAGCTCAGCAGCCTCCGTTACACCTAACGAGAGACGCAGCAGGCGAACAACTCGCAGAGCGCGTGCAGATGATGCTGTCCAAAAACTTGAAGAATATCGATATCAGGTTAGACCCGCCAGAATTAGGGCGAATGCAAATTCGTATGACAATGAATAATGATGTTGCCTCCGTTCAATTTACTGTCGCAAATCAACAAACTCGCGACATTGTTGAGCAAGCGATGCCAAGATTAAGAGAAATGTTAGCTCAACAAGGTTTACAGCTTGCAGATACGTCCGTTCAGCAGCAAAATGCTGGTCAACAACAGCAAAGTCAATATGTTGCAGGACAAAACGGCCAGCAAGGCCGGAAAAACGGCGATAATGACGCTGATGGTGAGCTAGGATTAGATAATCCGTTAGAAGTTAATGTGGATGTGACATCTAACCGTGATGGAATCAGTTTTTACGCTTAAGATTATAGATAAAATAAATTAGAGACGTTGGTATATGGCTGAAGAACAAGTAGAAGCTCCTCCTAAAAGTAAAAAAATGCTTATTATCATTATTGCTGTCGTAGTATTACTGGCTGTCGGTGGTGGTGCCGCATTCTTTATGATGGGCTCTAGTGATGACGAAGAATCCAAAGAAGAATCTCAAACAGCTGTGATGGTTGCTGAGCCAGCTTCCTATGTCAACATTGCCCAGCCGTTCGTTTTTAATGCTGGTGACAAAAAGCGTGGCCGACTGGTCCAGATAAAAGTACAACTTATGGTGCGTGGTTCTGCCAATGAAGAATTAGCAAAGCATCACTCACCATTGATCGAGAGCACACTGCTTGCTTCACTTGGTGTAGCGACAGTGGAACAACTGCGAACCCCGTTAGGGCGCACAGAGCTTAGAGACCAGTCAACAGAGGACGTGAAAGCGGCCCTTAGCGAGTTGGTTGGCCAACCGGTAATAGAGAAAGTCCTGTTTACAGACTTTGTGATGCAATAGGAATACCGTGACAGATCTATTAAGCCAAGACGAGATCGATGCACTCTTACACGGGGTGGATGATGTTGAAGAGGATGATATTGATGAGGTAGATGCCGCCCCCGAGGATGCCGTCAGCTTCGATTTCTCATCTCAAGACAGAATCGTCCGTGGTCGAATGCCGACCTTGGAACTCATTAACGAGCGTTTTGCTCGTCACCTGCGTATTAGTTTGTTTAACATGCTAAGAAAAACCGCAGAGGTTTCTATTAACGGTGTGCAGATGATGAAATTTGGTGAATACCAAAACACATTATATGTACCAACAAGTTTGAATATGGTGAGGTTCCGACCACTCAAAGGCACCGCTTTGGTGACGATGGAAGCTCGCTTGGTGTTTATCTTGGTTGAAAACTTTTTTGGTGGTGATGGACGTTTCCACGCCAAAATCGAAGGTCGAGAATTTACACCAACAGAAAGACGGATCATTCAATTGCTATTGAAAATCGTCTTTGAAGATTACAAAGAAGCCTGGTCTCCGGTAATGGGTGTCGAGTTTGAATACCTCGACTCAGAAGTGAACCCAAGCATGGCTAACATCGTGAGCCCGACGGAAGTTATCGTGGTGAGCAGCTTCCACATCGAAGTGGATGGTGGTGGTGGTGATTTCCATGTGGTAATGCCATATTCAATGGTTGAGCCGATTCGAGAATTACTCGATGCTGGTGTTCAATCAGATAAAATGGAAACCGATGTTCGATGGAGCTCGGCACTGAAAGAAGAAATCATGGATGTGCCTGTTAATTTCCGAGTGAACTTGTTAGAGCAAGACATATCACTTCGAGATTTAATGGAGTTGCGCCCAGGGGATATTATCCCAATGGTGATGCCAGAAAACGCCACTATGTTTGTTGAAGAGTTGCCAACGTACCGAGTTAAAATGGGCCGTTCAGGAGACAAGTTAGCGGTTCAAGTTTCCGAGAAAATTAAGCGCCCAGATGTCGTGAAAACGGATCTGGCATTTTTAGGTAACGACATGATTTCAGAACTTGATAATGATGATGGCCAGCCCATCAATCAATCAGACGAATAGGTAAATAGAGCATGGATCCAAGTGAAGACCAAAAACTGGCCGATGAATGGGCCGCAGCGTTAGGCGAAGACCCTCTAGCGGCACAAACTGTTGAAGCTGAAACCGCGCCGTTAGAAGAGCTGCGCGATGAAGGCCAACCAATAACAGACGATGAAAGGCGTAAGCTGGATACCATTATGGATATTCCAGTGACCATTTCTATGGAAGTGGGCCGTTCAAAAATCAGCATACGTAACCTGCTTCAATTAAACCAAGGTTCAGTTGTTGAATTGGACCGAGTAGCTGGCGAATCATTGGATGTTTTGGTTAATGGCACTTTGATCGCACATGGTGAAGTGGTTGTCGTCAATGACAAGTTCGGTATTCGTTTGACCGATGTGATCAGTCAAACAGAACGAATCAAAAAGCTTAGGTAAACAATGAACAAATCCTTGAGCTTACTGTTGTTATTTTCTCCCGTCGTTGCTGCTGAAAGTTCGAGCTCTGCAAGTTCGTCGCTCGGCCATTCTTCCGCGTTGGGAGAGGTTGGAGCAAGCAGCGCAAGTCAGTTGGATCTCGCTGCAACATTTGGTTCCTTGGTATTTGTCATTGTATTTATTCTCTTTTTAGCTTGGTTGTTAAAACGGATGCGGCTACCAAGTATGACGGGCCGAGATGGTCTAAAAATTGTGCGCCAGTTACCCGTTGGTACCAAAGAAAGGCTCATGATTGTTCAAGCAGGTGAAGAGCAGTTTCTCGTCGGGATAACCGCGCAGTCGATCAATATGTTATCGCGGTTAGAAAAACCACTAGAAGACGAAGAAAGCGATCCGATTCCCTTTGCATCCCAACTCAGTCAATTGTTGAAAAAAGATGAAACGAAATAATATTCTCGCTGCCTGTTTGGCAGCGTTTCTGTTTTGTGTGTGGACGCCAATTGCCTTTGCACAACAAGAATTGGAAACACCAATTGCGGCTTCTATCGCAGGAGCTGAGCAGTTGACTGTGTCTGCGATGGCAAAAGAAGATGGCTCGTCAAGCTCTCTACTGAGCACGACACGCCCTGGAAGTGGTATCCCTGCTCTGACGGTAACGACCAATGCGAGTGGTGGTGAAGACTACTCCATCAATCTTCAGATCCTGGCATTAATGACCTTGTTAGGTTTTCTGCCCGCCATGGTTATTCTAATGACGTCGTTTACTCGAATCGTCGTGGTAATGTCGATACTGCGTCAAGCTATGGGTTTGCAACAGACACCGTCTAACCAAGTTATCATTGGCATCGCCATTTTTCTGACCTTTTTTATCATGTCGCCAGTGATAGAGAAAGTGAATCAAACCGCGATTCAGCCCTACGTAAACGAAGAAATTACTGCAAGAGAGGCGTTTTCTTTGGCACAAGATCCGATGAAAGCCTTTATGTTGCAGCAAACACGAGTTAAAGATCTTGAAACCTTTGTCAATATGGCTGATATCCAAGTCACCAGTCCAGAAGAAGTGCCGCTTAATGTTCTGATCCCTGCGTTCATTACATCGGAGCTTAAAACGGCATTCCAAATTGGTTTTATGCTGTTTCTTCCCTTTTTAATCATTGACTTAGTGGTAGCTTCTGTTTTGATGGCCATGGGTATGATGATGCTATCGCCAATGATCGTATCATTGCCATTTAAGTTGATGTTGTTCGTGTTAGTGGATGGGTGGAACTTAATCCTCTCGACGCTCGCCGGCAGCTTTGCCATATAGCGAGGAACGACATGACTCCTGAGCTATTTGTCGACCTATTTAGAGAAGCACTATGGATGGTGCTTATCATGGTATGTGCCATCATTATTCCAAGCTTACTAATAGGTTTAGTGGTCGCTATTTTCCAAGCGGCAACGTCGATTAACGAACAAACACTAAGTTTTTTGCCTCGTTTGGTTGTGACACTACTGGCATTGATGCTATTTGGACATTGGATGACTCGCATGTTGATGGATTTCTTTTTTGAACTCATCGCACGTATGCCGTCCATGCTCTATTAGGGGCATTTATGGAATTTCCCGCCACTCTTGCTCTTGAATGGTTAGCCAACTACTTTTGGCCCTATGCTCGAATTTCAGCCATGCTGATGGTCATGATGGTAACCGGGGCAAGGTTCGTCTCCACTCGTATACGTCTCTATTTTGGTTTAGCGGTTACTTTTGCAGTGATGCCCTCTATTCCAGCTGTTCCTCCGGGTATAGAACTGCTTTCTTTTCAAGGTTTTTTGGTTACGTTCGAGCAGTTAGTGATTGGTGTGGCGATGGGCACCGTGACCCAATTTGTTTTGCAATCGTTCGTGGTATTAGGCCAAATCCTGGGTATGCAGTCGAGCTTAGGTTTCGCTTCCATGGTTGACCCGGCGAATGGACAAAGCACGCCGCTACTTGGTCAGCTGTTTATGTTTCTTGCTACCATGTTCTTTTTAGCGACAGACGGTCATTTACAGATGCTACAGCTCGTTGTGATCAGTTTTAAAACGCTGCCCATAGGATCGGGAGCGCTGCAAAGTGCCGACTATCGAGAAATGGCCTCTTGGTTTGGTATCATTTTTAAAACCGCGCTGAGTATGTCTTTGTCGGGCATTATCGCTCTGTTAACCATTAACCTGTCATTTGGTGTAATGACGAGGGCTGCGCCTCAACTTAACATCTTTGCACTTGGTTTCTCTTTTGCTCTGTTGGTGGGCTTACTTATATGTTGGTACATCATCTCAGGGCTCTATACTCACTATGACATGCATTGGAATACCGGATTCCTGCAAATATGTCGACTCATTGATTTAGAGTGTTAGGAGGCTGAATTGGCAGATTCAGACGGTCAAGAACGCACAGAAGACGCAACGCCCAGGCGCTTAAAACAGGCAAGAGACAAAGGTCAAGTCGCTCGTTCAAAAGAGCTGGCTTCCGTATCTGTTTTAATTGTAGGTGCGCTCGCTCTAATGATGTTTGGGGATGGGTTAGCCAGTGGTTTGTTTAAAATCATGGGGCGATTTTTTACCTTAAGTCGTGAAGAGATATACGATCAAGGCAAGTTGATGGAAATCGTTGTTGGCGCATTGGTACACCTTATCCTGCCACTACTGATGATCCTACTGACCTTATTTGTCGCAGCCGTAGCAGGAGCCGCTGGTTTAGGCGGAATTAGCTTTTCCGTTGAAGCCGCGATGCCGAAAGCGTCAAAAATGAACCCATTGAGCGGCTTAAAGCGTATGGTCGGTATGCAAAGCTGGGTTGAATTATTAAAGTCGATTTTAAAAGTGTCACTTGTTGCTGGAGTGGCTTTTTTCTTGATTCAATCGGCGAGAGAAGATTTGTTCCAACTGAGTTTGGATTTGTATCCGGCAAATATATTTCATGCATTAGACATCTTACTTAACTTTATTTTACTGATCAGCTGCTCGTTGTTGGTCGTCGTGGCGATAGACATACCGTTCCAGATATGGCAACACGCCGATCAGCTAAAAATGACCAAACAAGAAGTCAAAGACGAATTTAAAGAAACCGAGGGTAAACCTGAAGTAAAAGGGCGAATCCGAATGCTACAAAGAGAGGCCGCGCAACGCCGTATGATGGCCGATGTGCCACAAGCCGATGTGGTTGTGACTAACCCAGAGCACTTCTCCGTCGCATTGCGCTATGATCAAGGCAAAGATAAAGCTCCTGTCGTCGTGGCGAAAGGGGTTGATCACATGGCGCTTAAAATTAGAGAAGTCGCTCGGGCTCATGATGTGTATGTGATCCCAGCTCCGCCACTCGCCCGTGCCTTGTATCATTCCACAGAATTGGAACAGCAAATCCCCGACGGATTATTCACCGCCGTTGCACAGATACTGGCGTATGTGTTTCAGTTGAAGCAGTACCGTAGACGGGGTGGTGAAAGGCCTATTCTGAGAAAGGATGCGATTGATATTCCGAGGGATTTACGTAAATAACCATAACTAAATAGTGTTGGTATAGGTGAGTAAATGGCGTCAACATTGTTTCGACGAGTTTTTGACGAATGAACAAGGTCTGAAAATTGCTTATACGTTAAAAACGAATAGAATACATTTTGCCTATTTCTACTTATAAATCAGAATAGAACCCAGATCGGTATGATAACGAAAACCTATGAAAATTAACCTCCCATTTGCAGACAAACTGCCAAAACTGACGAGCCGATCCATGCCCGCTATCGGCGCGCCCGTCGTGGTTCTATCGACGCTTGCGATGGTAGTGCTGCCAATTCCTGCACTGGTGCTCGATTTGGCCTTTACTTTTAATATTGCCTTGGCGATGGTTGTATTGTTAGTCACCATTTACACACGCAGACCGCTAGATTTTGCGGCTTTTCCTACCGTATTGCTTATTGCAACGTTGATGCGATTGGCGTTGAACGTGGCTTCTACCCGTGTGGTATTGCTTTATGGACATGAGGGCTCAGGGGCTGCCGGTAATGTTATCGAAGCGTTTGGTAACGTGGTTATCGGTGGTAATTATGCTGTCGGTCTGATTGTCTTCCTTATATTGATGATCATTAACTTTATGGTTGTTACTAAAGGTGCTGGCCGTATTTCAGAGGTAAGTGCTCGCTTTACCCTAGATGCCTTACCTGGTAAGCAAATGGCAATCGATGCCGACTTGAACGCAGGGTTGATCGATCAAGAACAAGCCAGAACACGCCGCTTTGAAGTCACAAAAGAAGCCGACTTCTATGGTTCGATGGACGGTGCATCCAAATTTGTAAAGGGTGATGCCATTGCCGGTATTTTGATTCTGTTCATTAACATCATTGGTGGCTTTGCCATTGGTATGGTTCAGTACGACTTATCATTTAGAGATGCGATTGAAATCTACACCTTGCTAACTATCGGTGATGGTTTGGTTGCTCAGATTCCGTCGTTACTGCTATCGATTGGCGCCGCGATGATGGTTACGCGTCAAAATACCGATGAAGACATGGGGCAACAGCTGGTTTTCCAACTGTTTGACAACCCGAAAGCACTGATGATCACCGCCGGTATATTGGGCGTTATGGGTATCGTTCCCGGTATGCCGCATTTTGCGTTCTTGTTGTTGGCTGCCATTGCTGGTGGCGGTGCGTATTACATGGCGAAGAAGAAAAAAGAAGAGGCGAGTAACCCCAAGCTTCCCGTTACTCAAGATTCCGAACCAATTTCCCAGAAAGAGCTGTCTTGGGATGATGTTCAACCAGTAGACGTGATTGGGTTAGAGGTAGGCTACCGCTTGATCCCACTTGTGGATAGAGATCAAGGGGGCGAACTGCTAGAACGCGTGAAAGGTGTGCGCAAAAAATTGTCTCAAGACTTTGGTTTCTTGATTCCAGCCGTCCATATCCGAGATAACTTAGAACTGCCGCCAAACAGCTATCGAATTACCTTAATGGGGGTTGCGGTAGGCGAGGCAGAAATCAGAGCAGATCAAGAGCTGGCGATTAACCCAGGTCAAGTCTATGGCATGGTCGAAGGAGAGGCGACCATTGATCCTGCGTTTGGATTAGAAGCAGTATGGGTTAAAGATGAACAACGAGAAACGGCGCAAGCATTAGGTTATACCGTGGTGGACTCCTCAACAGTACTTGCGACGCACCTTAGCCAGTTGCTTACCAATAATGCATCTCAGCTGATTGGTCATGAAGAAGTACAGAACCTACTAGAAATGCTCTCTCGCTCAGTACCAAAGCTTGTAGAGGGCTTTGTACCAGAGCAACTTCAACTAGGCGTCGTGGTAAAAGTGCTGCAAAACTTATTGAATGAAGCGATCCCCATTCGAGATGTACGAACCATCGTCCAAACATTGTCGGAGTACTCATCAAAGAGTCAAGAACCTGACATTCTAACCGCGGCTGTTCGTATTTCTTTGAAGCGGTTAATTGTACAAGAAATCAATGGTATAGAGCCTGAACTCCCTGTTATTACGTTGATTCCAGAGCTGGAACAAATCTTGCATCAAACTATGCAAGCGTCTGGTGGTGAATCCGCAGGTATTGAACCTGGCTTGGCAGAAAGGCTGCAGTCTTCCTTGAGCCAAGCGACTCATGATCAAGAATTAAAAGGTGAACCAGCGGTATTGCTCACGTCAGGCGTATTGAGAACCACACTGGCTAAATTTGTGAAGAACACCATCCCAAATTTACGAGTGTTGTCTTATCAGGAAATTCCGGATGAAAAACAAATTCGGATCGTTCAAGCGGTTGGTAACTAATGCAGCCAGAACATCCCGTAACTGTGGAATGCGATTTTGAAAATTAAACGATTTTTTGCCAAAGATATGCGAAGCGCGTTGATGCAAGTGAAAGAAGAGCTTGGATCGGAAGCGGTGATCATGTCGAATAAAAAAGTCACTGGCGGTGTAGAGATCGTAGCGGCAGTTGATGGGGATACCGCAGCGCCTGCGGGAAAACGCCCAAACGAGGCAAGCCGATATTCCAGCTCTAACCCCACCGAACAAAGTAAGTTGTCTGGTGGCCGTCGTGATCTGCAAGATGACAAAGTCAGCCTTGGTGGGCAAGCGTCAGGATCTATGACAAAACGTTTTGCCAATATGTTGAAGCAATATAGCCAAGGTGCCGACGACGATAATGACAACGGCAGAGGATCGGAAGCGGACTCTTTGCAAGCTTTGTTGAAGCGTCAGTCTCCGGATCAACGTGACTCACAAGGTTACGGGCAAAACCGAAGTAAAACAGGCAAGCCGTCGTTGGCTGAAGAATCTGGATTGGCTCGGCTATTGGGGCAAAGTGATTCAAGTCAACAACGTGGAGCACCACGTCTTGACCCCACTCGTTATGACAAAAATGCACCAGCAGCAAGTAACCGCTCTGACGAAGAACTAGAAACGATGCGTGAAGAAATGACATCGATTAGACGTCTGCTGGAGCATCAGGTTTCCGGATTGATGTGGCAAGAAGTGGAACGTCGTGAACCGTTAAGAGCGATGCTGATCAAACGCTTAGAGCGAATGGGGGTATCTCAAGGCTTAGCGGATCAAATGGCTTGCTACATTCCAGAAGAAACACCACCGATTCATGCATGGAAAGCCCTTTTGAGCTTAATTGCAGACCAAATTAACACCCCAAAAGACGATATTTTACGCCGCGGTGGCGTGGTGGCTTTACTTGGGCCGACAGGTGTTGGTAAAACCACAACCATCGCAAAACTTGCTGCAAGAGCGGCCATGGAATATGGAGCAGACAACGTCGCTTTGGTTACAACCGACACATATCGTATCGGTGCACACGAACAATTGTCGATTTACGGCAGAATTATGGGATGCCCTGTAAGAGTTGCTAAAGATTCTTCTCAACTGGCCGAAGTAATATATCAGCTTAGAAATCGAAGACTTATCTTAATTGATACCGCCGGAATGGGGCAACGTGATGTCAGACTTTCAGAGCAATTAGATACACTGATGCAAGAAAGTGGTGAAGTGATCAGTAGCTATTTGGTACTGCCAACAACTGCACAGCGAAAAGTGTTACAAGAAACCATCGATCATTTTAAACGGATTCCGTTATCTGGTTGTATTTTAACTAAATTAGATGAATCTCTTAGCTTAGGTGAGGTAATCAGTGTCGTGATCGAAAATGCGATGCCGATTGCGTACATTGCTAACGGGCAGCGCGTGCCTGAAGACATTGTAATAGCTCAGCCTAAGTACATGCTTGCTAAGGCAAATGAGTTGCTTGAGAAGTCAGCAGAAGATGAACCTCACTACTGGAACAGCGACTCGGAAGAACTCTAGGCGGCGGATGATTATGAATAAAGATATGATACATGACCAAGCAAGCGGCCTCCGTCGCTTAACCAAGCCAACTCAAACTAAGGTGATTTCGGTTACTGGTGGTAAAGGTGGCGTCGGTAAAACCAATGTAACGCTCGGGCTGGCTATTTCGATGGCGAGAGCGGGTAAAAAAGTCGTGGTACTGGATGCCGATCTCGGGTTAGCTAATGTCGACGTTATGCTTGGCATTCGACCAAAGAGAAATTTAAGCCATGTATTGGCTGGTGAATGCGACCTACAAGATGCCATGGTTGAAGGGCCTCATGGGGTGAAAATCATCCCTGCAACATCCGGCTCTAAAGGCATGACAGAGTTAAGCCCGGCTCAACATGCAGGGTTAATTCGTGCATTTGGCAGTATTGAAGAAGAGATTGATATCCTTTTGGTCGATACAGCGGCAGGCATTTCTGATATGGTTATCAGCTTTTCGCGTGCAGCTCAGGACGTTTTAGTTGTAGTTTGTGACGAACCCACGTCAATTACTGACGCATATGCTTTAATTAAGTTATTAAGTCGCGAACATCAGGTACAACGCTTTAAAATTGTTGCCAATATGGTGAGAAGCTACCGAGAAGGCCGAGAATTATTCGCAAAGTTGACCTTGGTCACAGAGCGATTTCTCAATGTGAGCCTCGAGCTCGTAGCGTGTATCCCACTAGATGATAAAGTTAGACAAGCAGTTAAGAAGCAAAAAATAGTGGTGGATGCTTTCCCTCGCTCGCCAGCTGCACTAGCATTAAGTTCATTAGCCAATAAAGCGTTAACGTGGCCAATCCCTAAGACTCCAAGCGGACACTTAGAGTTTTTTGTAGAGCGGCTAATAAATAACGTAGAAGTTTCAGGAGAACCGTTTGGTGAATAAGGCGCTAACATATGATCAATTTGGGAACCCAGGAAACCAATCCGCGTTTCTTGAGCGCTATTCAAGTTTAGTGAAAAGAATTGCGCACCACCTAATTGGTCGGTTGCCACCGAACGTACTTGTCGATGATCTGATTCAATCAGGTATGATCGGCCTAATCGAAGCACAAAATAACTATGATGGAACCAAAGGTGCCAGCTTTGAAACTTATGCTGGTATTCGAATTCGTGGTGCCATGTTAGATGAAATGCGTCGAGGCGATTGGGTGCCACGATCGGTGCATAAAAGTAATAGAACCATCAGTCAGGCGATAAATGAGCTAGAATCAAAATTGACGCGTGACCCGACTGATGCAGAAGTAGCCAAACACTTAAATATGTCGTTAGAACAGTATCATAATGCGTTAACTGATATAAACTGTTCAAGACTAGTAGGAATTGAGGACCTAGGTGTATCTGAAGATGCCATTTCACCACATGAGGCATCAGAAGATAACTTACCATTCAAGGGGGTAGCCGACGAAGCGTTTCGCCAAGCATTGGTCGATTCGATTAAGACGCTCCCGGAAAGAGAAGCTCTAGTTCTTTCACTTTATTATGATGAAGAGCTAAATTTAAAAGAAATTGGGGAAGTATTAGACGTAAGTGAATCTCGCGTAAGTCAAATACATAGCCAATCAATGCAACGTTTGCGTGCCAAACTTAGTGCGTGGACAATCAATGAGTAATAACACTGACTTTGACCTCAGTGGAGGCAATTTTGAATAAAAACATGAAGATCCTCATTGTTGATGATTTCTCAACAATGCGCCGTATTGTAAAAAACCTACTTCGTGATTTGGGTTTTAATAACACTCAAGAAGCTGACGATGGTTTAACTGCGTTACCTATGCTTAAGAAAGGTGAGTTTGATTTCGTAGTAACAGACTGGAATATGCCTGGCATGCAAGGGATTGACCTTCTAAAAAATATTCGTGCTGATGATGAACTCAAACACTTGCCTGTTTTAATGATCACAGCTGAAGCAAAACGTGAGCAAATCATCGAAGCTGCACAAGCTGGTGTGAATGGTTATATCGTTAAGCCATTTACGGCCGCTACGCTAAAAGAAAAATTAGATAAGATCTTTGAGCGTTTATAAGCCACGCACGCTGAGATAATTACTAAACACACAGAGGCGTCAAAGGGCATTAATAGAATGATTTCTTTAGAGCAAGCGAAAGAGCTGGTTCAGTTGCTAGAAAACGGTCAGCAAGCAGAAGCCGATGACCTTGTATGCAGCTTAACAAAGCCTGCAAACAATCCTGTTTTTCAAGAGATTGGTTCATTAACACGTGATTTGCATGATTCACTTCATCAGTTTCACATGGATCAACGTATGAGCGAAATCGCGACCGATGAAATCCCAGATGCAAGGGATAGGCTCGAATACGTGATTGCGAAAACAGAAACAGCAGCTAACCGCACAATGGATGCCGTTGAGCGTTCTTTGCCTATGGCAGATAACCTACACGAACATTTAATGCTAGTTCGCCCTGAATGGAATCGCTTAATGAAAGGGCGCATTGAACTCAGTGAGTTTAAAGCCCTCTGCCATCGAATCGACGAGTTAATGGTTCAAGTGGAAGGAGACAGTTCTGAGCTTCGCAGTCAATTGACTGAAATATTAATGGCTCAAGACTTTCAAGATCTAACTGGTCAAATTATAAAACGCGTAATCACTTTGGTTCGTGAAGTAGAAGATAGACTTGTCGAGATATTGACGGCCTTTGGTGTTGAACAGCAAAAAGAAGAGCAGCAAGAAACTAAGCCGACAGCAGACGCAATCGCACCTGAGGGGCCGATTCTCAATCCGCATGAGCGGGAAGATACGGTGGCGTCACAGGATGATGTTGATGATTTGTTATCAAGTCTTGGTTTTTAGGGGTAATATATGAGCTACGAATTAGACGAAGACATTCTACAGGATTTTTTAGTTGAAGCTGGAGAGATCCTAGAACTGCTATCTGAGCAGTTGATTGAACTAGAAAATAATCCTGAAGATAGGGATTTGTTGAATGCAATTTTCCGAGGTTTCCATACTGTAAAAGGCGGTGCTGGATTCTTATCACTTGGTGAACTCGTTGACGTTTGTCATGGTGCGGAAAACCTATTTGATCTATTGAGAAATGGCCAACTTAGCTTAAGTGCAGAGTTCATGGACACCATTTTAAAAGCTCTAGATGAAATAAACGTTATGTTTGTAGCAGTGCAAGATCGAGAGCCTCTCGTTCCCGCCGCTCCTGAGCTAATCGAAGAATTACACCGTTTGTGTAATCCGGGTGCTCCTGAACCAGAAGCTCCGGCGGCTCCAGTTGTAGAAGCCCCAGTGGCCGCTCCTGAGCCAGCAGCTGCACAGACTTCGATAGACAGCTCTTCAATTGACGATATCTCTCAAGACGAATTCGAAAAACTGCTTGATGAACTGCATGGTAAAGGCACAGCGCCTTCGGCTGTCAGTGCTCCAGCAGCGCCAGCACCAAGTGCAGCTCCATCCATGGCAGCGGCTGGTGACGACATTACCGATGATGAGTTTGAAAAATTATTAGATGAGCTTCACGGCTCAGGGCAAAGCCCATCAGCAGGTGCATCTGCACCAGCTCCTGCGGCACCAGATCCGAAACCGTCTATCAGTAGTGATAGTGATATCATGTCTGATGATGAGTTTGAAAAACTGCTCGATGAACTACATGGTTCAGGTAAAGGTCCATCTCCAGAAGAGCTTGAAGCGGCTACTCAGCCTGTTGCTCCAGCACCAGAGCCCGTTGCCGCTAAACCAGTAGCGCCAGCTCCTGTTGCTAAACCAGCGGCTCCGGCGCCAGCAAAAGCAGCACCAGCGGCGAAAGCCCCGGCTCCTGCAGCCGCAGCGAAGCCGCCAGCAACAAAAGAGAAAAAACCTCAAGCTGAAGCGACCGTTCGTGTTGATACGTCAACACTGGATGACATCATGAATATGGTTGGCGAACTCGTATTAGTGCGTAACCGTTTAGTGAGCTTGGGCTTGAACAGTAACGATGAAGAAATGGCCAAAGCCGTCTCTAACTTAGATGTCGTGACAGCCGATTTGCAAGGCGCGGTAATGAAAACGCGCATGCAGCCAATTAAGAAAGTATTTGGCCGTTTCCCTCGAGTTGTTCGTGATTTGGCACGTAGCCTAGAAAAAGACATCGTGCTTGAAATGCGCGGAGAAGACACTGACTTAGATAAAAACCTCGTTGAGGCGCTGGCGGATCCACTAATTCACTTGGTTCGTAACTCTGTGGATCACGGCGTTGAAATGCCGGACGCTCGTGTTGCGAGTGGTAAGCCTAGAACGGGTAAAGTTATATTAGCCGCTTCGCAAGAAGGCGATCATATCCAACTTAGCATTGTAGATGATGGTGGGGGTATGGATGCCGATAAATTACGTGGTATCGCTGTAGATCGCGGTATTATGGATCAAGATGCGGCCGCACGATTAACACCAAAAGAGTGTTACAACCTAATCTTTGCTCCTGGTTTCTCAACCAAAACGGAAATTTCAGATATTTCTGGCCGTGGTGTAGGCATGGATGTGGTGAAAACTGCCATCAATACCCTTAATGGTTCGATAGACATTGATTCAGAGATGGGCAAGGGCACCAAGATCACCATTAAAGTGCCACTGACATTGGCTATTCTACCAACCTTGATGGTGGGGGTTTCTGGTCAGCCGTTTGCACTTCCGTTGGCAAGCGTAAATGAAATCTTCCATTTAGATTTGAGCAAAACCAATACAGTAGATGGTCAACTTACGATTATTGTTCGTGAGAAATCAATACCACTGTTCTACTTACAGCAATGGTTAGTGCCGAATAAAGCGTACGATACGAGTAAGAGCAATCTTGGTCATGTTGTTATCGTTCAACTTGGCGGTCAGCGTGTCGGCTTTGTGGTCGATACATTGATTGGCCAAGAAGAAGTGGTGATTAAACCGTTAGATGAGCTATTGCAAGGTACGCCAGGCATGGCTGGTGCAACGATTACCAGTGATGGTCACATTGCATTGATTCTTGATGTACCAAACTTATTGAAAAAATATGCGATGCGTTCGCACATTTAATTAAAGGAATAGTATGGCGGTTAGAGTACTCGTTGTTGATGATTCAAGTTTTTTTAGACGTCGCGTCAGTGAAATCATCAACTCAGACCCGCGCCTTGAAGTAGTGGACATGGCGGTTAACGGTAAAGAAGCCGTTGAAAAAGCACTCCGAATTAAACCGGATGTGATCACTATGGACATCGAAATGCCGGTAATGGACGGCATTACCGCTGTTCGTGAAATCATGAAAGTGCAGCCGACCCCTATTTTGATGTTCTCATCGTTAACTCACGATGGCGCAAAAGCAACGTTAGACGCTCTGGATGCAGGTGCATTAGATTTCTTACCAAAGAAATTTGAAGACATTGCAAGAAATAGAGACGAAGCCGTTAGTTTGCTGCAACAAAGAGTGAGTGAAATTGCGCGTAAGCGTGTGTTTATGCGTAGAAGCATGACAACGGCACCAGCAGCACCGACTCGTACTGCGCCGTCGACTCCGGCTACACGCAATACGGCTTCTCAGTTAAGAACCACACCGTCAGCACCTGTAGCTCCGACAGGAACTTCACCAACAAGAAGTTTTTCAGGAAAATACAAAGCGAGTGGTAAAAAATATCAACTGACCGCTATTGGTACCTCTACGGGAGGGCCTGTAGCACTGCAAAAAGTTCTGACAAAACTACCTGCGCATTATCCGCATCCAATTGTGCTGATACAGCACATGCCAGCGACCTTTACTGCGGCGTTCGCATCGAGACTGAATTCTTTGTGTAAGATTCAAGTAAAAGAAGCGGAAGACGGTGATGTATTGAAACCTGGTCATGCTTATTTGGCTCCAGGTGGTAAACAGATGATGATCGATGGTCGTCCTGGTTCTGCAAAGCTTCGCATTATTGATGGTGGCGAGCGCATGAATTACAAACCGTGTGTGGACGTAACCTTTGGCTCGGCAGCAAAAATATACCAAGATAAAGTACTATCTATGGTGTTGACCGGCATGGGAGCTGATGGACGCGAAGGGGCAAGAATGCTGAAAACAGCCGGTGCGACTATTTGGGCGCAAGATGAAGAAAGCTGTGTGGTATACGGTATGCCACAAGCAGTAGCGAAAGCAGGGATCTCTAGCGAGGATTTACCGCTAGAGCGTATCGCTGAACGTATGCTAGTTGAAGTTGGCATATCTTAAGGAGTCAATGTGATAGTTTGGAGTGTCGCTAACCAAAAGGGTGGTGTAGGCAAAACAACAACGACAGTTACGCTGGCGGGGTTGTTAAGTCAGCGTGGTAAACGAGTGTTATTGGTAGATACCGACCCTCATGCGTCTCTGACTACTTATCTCGGATATGACTCTGACGAAGTGCCATGTAGCTTATTTGATATGTTTCAATTGAGGCAAATCGATGAAAGCAGCGTCAGCTCCTTGATTTTAGGTACAGATATAGAAAATATCGACATTATTCCTGCTCATATGTCGCTCGCAACACTTGATCGAGTGATGGGGAATCGTAGTGGTATGGGGCTTATCTTGAATAAGGCCCTTGCTGCAATTTCTGAGAAATATGACTATGTACTGATTGATTGCCCGCCAATTTTAGGGGTAATGATGGTTAACGCATTGGCAGCCAGTGATCGAATTCTCATTCCTGTTCAAACGGAATTCTTAGCCATGAAAGGCTTAGAGAGAATGGTCAGAACATTGGCGATCATGCAGAAGTCTCGAACCTCCGCGTTTAAGACGACCATAGTACCGACCATGTATGACAAGCGCACTAATGCTTCGCTTCAGACGTTAACACAACTGAAGAAAGGGTATCCTAATCAAGTGTGGCCGTCTGCAGTACCTATAGACACCAAATTCCGCGACGCCAGTTTAAAGCATTTACCTGCGTCGTATTTTGCACCTGGTAGTCGTGGCGTATTTGCTTACAAACAGCTCCTTATCTATCTCGAGAGGTTATCTTTCGATGATTAAAGAACCGGATCCTGTACTATCAAGCGAACAGGCGCTAGATGACTACTTTACGGCATTGCTCGGCGAAGACTTATTCTTCTCGAATGAGAAAGACGAGCTTGATGCCAGTGAACCTGACTATTCTGCCGAAGAAGTGATCGTTGTTAATAAGGTCGTGCAATCGGACGTCACTGACGAATTGGCAGAATCTAAGGAAGCACAAGTACAGGCCCAAGAAGTTCATAGTTCAGAACTTCAATCACCTGAAGCTCCAGTTACTGAATCTGATTCTGACGATGAAACAAGAGGTTCGGATGAACAAGTTGAATCAGATGCGGATCCGAAAAATGGCACAGATCAATACGCATCCGATGAATTTGAATTTGAACCGCAAGCTAAGTTACAAAGTGAACCGAGTTCGTCCTATACTGAAGTAGTCTATAGCGAATTTGAAGTTCCTGATTTAGAAGATGTTCAACGTTTATTAAGTCAGTTAGAGTCGACCAATGTTGCAGATGAGCCAGAAATTGACGAGCTCATTAATCAAAATAACGTCGATATTGCCGTTGTAGCAGAGGTTGCTCAAGAAGAGCCATCTTTGCTCAGCGCAGAAATTCAAGAGTGGGAAAGCAGCTACGCCGAACCTCAGATTGAAGAGCAAGAAGTAGAACTTGAAGCGATAGCCGAACCTGAGCCTGTAATTGCTGAGACTGTAGAGCCTATAGCCATTCCAGAAGTTCATGAAGAAGAAGTCATTGAGCAACACGCAGAGGCCCAACCTCAAACAGAATCGGGTGCAGGGTTTGCTAAAGAGTGGACTACTGTTGCAAGGAACGATGCGTTTCAAGTACTTTATTTTGAAGTAAATAGCGTCGTTTTTGCTGTACCTTTAGATGAGCTTGGCGGGATACATCAAAAGGCTGAAGAACTTAATCACTTGATTGGTCGTCCTGATTGGTATTTAGGCTTACAGACCAACAAGAACGACCAGTTAGATGTTGTCGACACCGCAAGGTGGGCAATGTCCGAAAAATTGACCGATGATACACATCGCGATAACTATCAATATATTGTGATGTTAGATGAAAGTCATTGGGGGTTAGCATCGAACCAGTTAATGGGTACCGAGTGGCTTAGCCCTGAGAAAATCCGCTGGCGCAAAAGTGCCGGGAAACGTCCTTGGTTAGCCGGGATGGTTAAAGAAAAAATGTGCGCTCTGATCCATGTCGATGCGATGATCACAATGCTGGATGCAGGGCTCGATGTCAAAGCGTTGGACAGTTAGAAGTAGAATTGTCGTTAGCGGCAAAAATGAGGATAAAACATGTCTCAAACGAACGAAGTAGAAGTAAGAAAAGACCAAGCAAACGATGAAGTTCTTCAGTGGGTAACATTCCAGCTTGAAGACGAAACATACGGCATCAATGTAATGCAAGTACGTGAGGTATTGCGTTATACAGAGATTGCGCCAGTACCGGGAGCGCCTGATTACGTTCTGGGTATCATCAACCTTCGTGGTAACGTTGTAACAGTTATTGATACACGTTCTCGCTTCGGCTTAATGCAAGGCGAAATTACAGATAATACGCGTATTATTGTGATTGAATCTGAGCATCAAGTGATTGGTATTTTGGTAGATAGCGTTGCTGAAGTGGTTTACTTACGTTCTTCTGAAATTGATACCACGCCAAGTGTTGGTACCGATGAAAGTGCTAAGTTCATCCAAGGTGTAAGCAACAGAGAAGGTAAACTTCTGATTCTTGTTGATCTAAACAAGCTGCTTACTGATGAAGAGTGGGATGACATGGCTCATCTATAATGATGAATGAGTTATCAACAATGTTACCTCTTTTAATAGGGGTAGCTGTGTTTGTTGCGCTTTGTATTATCTTGGTGTTTGTACGCGTGAAACGCACGGGTGCTAAGCGTTTGGAAACACAAAGGCAGCAGGTACGTGGTTTAGAAAAAGAATTGCAAAAAACCAATAAGCAAGTACTGGAAGTACGTTCTGTTATGGTTGGTTTAGGGCAAAAAGTAGCTGAGCAACAAGACATCATTCAGCATCTAGTAGAACGTGTGACAGAATTGGAACATACCGATTCAGATGGCCGCATGTACTCTCGCGCTAACAAAATGGTGCAACTGGGTGCCGGAATTAACGAGCTGATTGAAGAATGTGAATTGCCAAAAGCAGAAGCAGAATTGATGATGTCGTTACAAAGCAAAATTGCGGGTAAAGAGAAAGTGCCTCCTTTGAATGACCACCCTGAAAGAAAGGGAATGAGGTCGCCAGCTCAGCAACGAAGACCACAGCATAAAATGAAATAGTGAATTTAGGTGGCTGTATTATTGCCAGTTACCCACATTGAGTAAAAATTCATCGTAGTTTGTTAAGAGAAGGCCGAAAGGTCTTCTCTTTTTTGTATCATTTACTTTCAATTTATAGACCGAATAATCTACGTTATGTGTCCTTTTTCAAAAATGTGGCAATTAGTTAACAGATTTCTGGTGCGATTCGCGTTTCCTTAACTTCTAGTTCTATTTTGTGGTCAATTCTGTGTGTTAAGATAACGACTCAATTACTTTAATAATTAAGACCATGCTTGAAGTATCAAACCTGACTGCTATTCGAGATGAACGCGTACTGTTTGAGTCCCTATCATTTTCCGTGCAACCGGGTGAATTGATACAAGTTGAAGGACGAAATGGCACAGGAAAAACCACGTTATTGAGGATCATTGCAGGTCTAGGAGATAGCGAAGAAGGAAGCATTTCTTGGAATAATGAAAGCATTTTTGATAACCGTGATGCCTACCATCAAGATCTGCTGTTCTTGGGGCATCAACCTGGTATAAAACGCGAACTTAACGCGTATGAAAATCTCGCCTTTTATCTTCAACTTCATCAGCAGAAAAACGATCAACAAGCGATATGGAATGCACTGACTTTGGTCGGGCTTGCTGGCCGAGAAGAAGTGCCTGTTGGCCAGTTATCCGCTGGGCAACAGCGACGTGTAGCGTTGGCTAGATTGTGGTTGAGTAATCATCCTCTTTGGATATTAGACGAACCATTAACGGCGATCGATAAGCAAGGCGTTAAAGTGTTGGAAACCTTATTTCTAAAACACGCTAATTCTGGGGGAATGGTTTTGCTGACGACACACCAAGACATGTTTGCCGACAATCCATTACTTCGAAAGATTCGATTAGGAGACTAACTAAATGGTTTCTTCTATGCTAACGATTGTGCGCCGAGAGCTGCTCATCGCATTCAGACGACAAGCCGACATCTTAAATCCGCTGTGGTTTTTTATTATTGTCGTAACCCTGTTTCCGCTCAGTATTGGGCCAGAGCCAAATTTATTAGCACGCATCGCGGCTGGAATCGTTTGGGTTGCAGCGTTGCTTTCAGCTTTATTGTCATTAGAACGTCTATTTCGTGACGATTACCAAGATGGAGCGTTGGAACAAATGATGCTGATGCCTATCCCATTGCCGTTGGCCGTTATGAGTAAAGTCATCGCGCATTGGCTACTCACTGGCTTACCACTCATACTTATCAGCCCGTTGCTCGCTATATTATTGTCGTTAGACTTTAATACTTGGTTAGCGGTTGTGCTGACATTGCTGGTGGGGACACCAACGTTAAGCTTTATCGGCGCGATAGGTGTTGCTTTGACCGTCGGACTGCAAAAAGGCGGCGTATTGTTGAGTTTGTTAATTTTACCGCTTTATATCCCAATTTTGATTTTTGCTACCTCGGCAATTGATGCAGCCAGTCTAGGGATGGCGTATAACGGTCAACTTGCCGTGTTAGGTGCCATGTTAGCAGGAGCGGCAACATTAACGCCGTTTGCAATCAGTGCGTCATTAAGAGTCAGCGTAAACTAGCACCACTTTATTACAATAAACGCGATGCATAGATGTCGTGTATTCAAATAAATATTAGGGCTTCCACGGCAAATGCTGAAAGGAAGACACCAGAAGCAAGAGTGAGACAGACGATGTGGAAATGGCTTCATCCGTACGCAAAGCCTGAAAAAGCGTATCAGCTTAGTGGCACCTTATTACCTTGGTTTTCAATTTTAGCCCTAGGTTGCTTACTCACGGGTTCAATTTGGGGCTTGGCGTTTGCTCCTTCTGATTATCAGCAAGGAGACAGTTTCAGGATCATCTATATTCACGTGCCTTCTGCTATTTGGTCCATGGGCGCTTATATGTCTATGGCCATCGCTGCCTTTATTGGTATCGTTTGGCAAGTACGCCTTTCCGATATGGCTGCCGCTGCCATGGCTCCTATTGGCGCGGTGTTTACCTTTATCGCTTTAGTTACTGGTGCGATATGGGGAAAACCAATGTGGGGTACATGGTGGGTATGGGACGCTCGCTTAACATCAGAACTCATTCTACTTTTCTTATATCTGGGTGTTATCGCGCTTTATCACGCGTTCGACGACCAGAAAACCGCAGCGAAAGCCGCCGGTATTCTAGCTATGGTGGGTGTGATTAACTTACCTATTATTCACTTCTCGGTTGAATGGTGGAATACGCTGCACCAAGGCGCAACCATTACTAAGTTCGAAAAGCCGTCGATCTCCGGTGACATGCTATGGCCACTACTGCTGAACATCTTTGGTTTTGCTTTCTTCTTTGCCAGCTTAACGTTGGTGAGATTTAGAAACGAAATAATCGCTAAAGAAAGCCACAGACCATGGGTGCAAGCTATTGCGGCATCACGTGCGGCTACTTCATCTCACACGAATAAGAGGTAACTAAATATGCATTTTGACTCTTTTTCAGATTTACTCGCAATGGGCGGTTACGCAGGATATGTATGGGGCGCATTTGGAATTACATTTGGTTCCATGCTGCTTCTGTTAGTATTGAGTATTAAACGGAATCGTGAACTTTTTAAAGGCGTTCAGGCCAAAATAGACAGACAAGCGCGAATCGACGCGGCGAAAGATATGGAGAACACACTATGAACCCAAGACGTAAGAAGAGGCTCGGTCTCGTTCTCGCTTTAGTTGTCGGTATCGCGACTACTGTTGGCCTGATGCTGTATGCATTAAATCAAAACATGGATTTATTCTATACTCCAACTGAATTGGTTATGGGTAAGCCCGACGGTTCAAAGCCTTATGTTGGTCAGCGATTACGCATTGGCGGCATGGTTGTTGAAGGCTCGGTTTCGCGCAATCAGGAGTCACTCAGAGTGTCTTTTGACCTTGCCGATGTTGGCCCTAAAGTAACGGTTGTGTATGACGGCATTCTGCCGGATCTATTCCGTGAAGGACAAGGTATCGTTGCTCAGGGTGTACTCATCGATGCAACAACCATTGAGGCTTTTGAAGTGTTAGCGAAGCATGATGAAGAATACATGCCACCGGAAATTGCGGAAGCGATGAAGAAAACTCACGAACCGCTACAATATTCCGATGAGCAAAAACAAGGAAGCTCTAAATGATCGCTGAAATAGGCCACTTTGCCCTGATAATTTCATTAGGGTTTGCCGTGCTATTGAGTGTATTGCCCTTATATGGAGCAAGCCAAAATAACACGACCTTGATGAATTTTGCTCGCCCGCTTTCTTGGGGAATGTTCTTACTGCTCGGTCTGTCGTTCTGTATTTTGCTTTGGGCATTTTACACTAACGACTTTACCATCACGTACGTTGCCACGAACTCTAATACCTTATTACCTTGGTATTATCGACTCACCGCCGTATGGGGCGCTCATGAAGGCTCTTTATTGCTTTGGGTGCTAATACAAGCTGGTTGGACGGTCGCTGTTGCTACCTTTAGCCGTGGAATGCCACAAGAATCCGTTGCACGAGTTTTGGCTGTGATGGGCTTGATTACGGTTGGGTTCTTGTTGTTCATTATTATGACATCAAATCCGTTCTTACGTACTCTGCCATTTTTCCCGATTGACGGTCGAGACCTTAACCCACTACTGCAAGACCCAGGGTTGATCATTCACCCTCCTATGCTTTACATGGGTTATGTTGGTTTCTCTGTTGCGTTCTCTTTCGCTATTGCATCATTGATGACAGGCCGTTTGGATACCGCTTGGGCTCGTTGGTCTCGTCCTTGGACAACCGCTGCATGGTTATTCCTAACACTAGGTATCGCACTAGGTTCTTGGTGGGCGTACTACGAACTTGGCTGGGGTGGCTGGTGGTTCTGGGATCCAGTAGAAAACGCATCATTCATGCCTTGGCTAGCGGGTACCGCGCTGATGCACTCATTAGCTGTAACTGAAAAACGCGGTACATTTAAAGCGTGGACAGTATTGCTGGCTATCTCTGCGTTCTCGTTGAGTTTGCTTGGTACGTTCCTCGTTCGTTCAGGCATTTTGGTTTCTGTGCATGCGTTTGCTTCTGACCCTGCGCGTGGCATGTTCATTCTAGCGTTCTTAGTCTTTGTTATTGGCGGTTCGCTACTGCTGTTCGCACTAAAAGGTTCATCAGTTCGTGTTCGTGGTAATTATGATCTGTTTTCTCGTGAGAATGCGTTATTAGGTAACAACATTATTTTGGTTGCTGCGTTAGTCGTAGTGCTAGTTGGTACTTTGTTACCTCTTGTTCATAAGCAGTTAGGTTTGGGCTCGGTTTCTATCGGTGCGCCATTCTTTAATATGCTGTTTACATGGTTGATGGTTCCATTTGCATTCTTGTTGGGCGTAGGCCCGCTTATTCGCTGGAAAAAAGATGATCTATCTAGTCTAGCTAAGCCAATGATGGTGTCTGGTATTGCCGCGTTTTCATTTGCTGCACTCGCCGTCTTCACATTAGCAGACCGCTTTACAGGCCTTGCATATTTAGGCTGGGTGATGGCGCTATGGATTGTATTCATGCACGCCTTCGAACTGCACCAACGAGCGACGCATCGTCACACATTCCTCGTCGGTGTAAAGAAGCTGCAACGCAGTCACTGGGCTATGATGTTTGCTCACTTCGGCATGGCGGTTACGGTTATCGGTATTGCCATGGTACAAAACTACTCTATTGAGCGTGATGTACGTTTAGCTCCGGGTGAAACGTTCGAAATTCAAGGGTACGATTTTTACTTCAAAGGTCTACGTGACACAGATGGCCCTAACTATGACGGCTATACTGCTGACTTTGAAATTACTCTGGATGGTAAATACGTTAATACTTTGCACGCTGAAAAACGTTTCTACAGCACTGCAAAATCTATGATGACAGAAGCGGCTATTGACCGTGGCGTGACTCGTGATTTGTATATTGCACTGGGCGAACGTTTGGATGAAGGTGACGCGTGGGCTGTACGCATTTATTACAAACCATTTGTACGCTGGATCTGGCTAGGCAGTATTTTTATGTCTTTAGGTGGTGCGATTGCAATCAGTGATAAGCGTTACCGTTTTAGAAAGAACAATAATACTGTGGTAAAGGAGCACTAAGATGAATCGAAATGTAATGTTTGCTCCTTTGGCGTTTTTCCTAATATTGGTCGTGGTATTTGGTACGCAACTCACACGCAACGCAGATGGTGACGATCCAACTAAGTTGGAATCTGTATTAGTGGGTAAAACGGTGCCAGAGTTTCGTTTAGAGGACTTGGCTGAACTCGGAAAACTGTACGATCAAACCATTTTTGTAGGTGAGCCTCTGTTAATCAATGTATGGGCAACATGGTGCCCAACATGTTATGCAGAGCACCAATACCTTAATGAACTTTCAAAAGAGGGCGTTAAGATCATTGGTTTGAACTATAAAGATGACCGAAATAAAGCGGTGCAGTGGCTTACCGAGTTGGGTAACCCATACCTGATTAGCTTGTTTGATGGTGACGGTATGTTAGGGCTCGATCTGGGTGTATACGGAGCGCCAGAAACTTACTTGGTTGACGCCAATGGTGTGATTCGCTATCGCCATGTTGGTGATGTGAATACCAAAAACTGGCATGAAACACTGCAGCCGATGTATCAGCAATTCTTGGAGGAAGCGAAATGATTCGATCGATTCGCACCTTTCTATTGATCCTTTGTGCATTTTCAATGCCTGCGATGGCATCGATTGATTTACATGAGTTTGATAGTGTAGAGCAAGAACAAAAGTTCAAAGAGTTGAGCGCGACACTGCGTTGCCCTAAATGTCAGAACAATTCCATTGGTGATTCAAATGCGATTCTGGCTCAAGATTTACGCCAGAAAGTGTATGAAATGCTTAAAGATGGAAAGTCCGAGCAAGAAATCATTGATTATATGATTGCTCGTTACGGTAATTTCGTCACTTATAACCCGCCTGTTACACCGGTTACCTCGGTACTCTGGTTGGGGCCACTTTCTGTGATTGTGTTCGGTTTTGGTTTTATTATCTTAAGAAGCCGTAAGCGCAAATCTGCCGAAAAATCTGCGGAAGATTGGGATGCAGATAAAGAAGCGAAGCTAAAAGCGTTACTGGAAGAAAGTGACCAAGGAGACAAAAAACAATGATGATGTTTTGGATAGCTACGCTGGCTTTGGTGGTACTTTCGAGTGTTTTCATTCTGTGGCCGTTGTTAGTAAAAAAGGAAGTCGACGACGAAGCTCGCCGCGACGAGCTTAATAAAGCGTTTTATAAAGATCGCTTAGCTGAACTTGAAGAAGAGACCGATGAAGGCTTGGTAGATAACCAGCAAGAATTAGTGTCGGATTTAAAACAAACCCTGCTTGATGACATCCCAAATCAACAAAAAAGTGCAGAGACACAAGTGTCGATGCCATTAGTTGTTGGTGCATCTATCGTGTTTATGGCGATATTATCGTATGGAACCTACTTCAAGTATGGTGCCTCTGATGACGTTGTAAGCTGGCAGCAAGTGTCTAATAACTTACCCGAGTTAACGAAAAAGCTGATGTCGCCAGGTAATGAACCATTGGCTGACGATGAGATGGATGATCTCACTCTTGCTCTTCGAACTAGGTTGCATCATCAACCTGAAGATTCCACAGGCTGGTTGCTACTAGGAAGAATCGCTTTAGCAAATCGTGATATCACGACTGCTATTGGTTCAATGAAAAAAGCGTACCGTCTTGAGCCTCAAGATACCGATATTCAATTAGGCTACGCACAGGCATTGATGCTCTCTTCGGATGAGTCAGACTTGAATAACGCTCGTGCTATTTTGTCCGGGCTTATTAAGGAAGATTACGTAGACTTACGCGTATTCTCTCTATTAGCTTTTGATGCGTTTGAGCAACAAGATTACCCAGCCGCAGTGCAGTATTGGAGCATGATGCAAAAAATGATTGGTCCTGAAGACAGTCGTTACACTATGCTTCAACGCAGTATTGAAAATGCACGATTGAAAATGGGTGATGCCCAGCAAGCGTCTGGTAAGTCTGTAGCGATTACCATTAGCTTATCGCCAGAAGTGCAAGCCAACAGTAACGCCGCATTAATTGTTTCGGCTCATCGTGCTGATGGAAGCCCAATGCCAGTTGCAGCGGCTAGATACCCACTGGGTAGCTTTCCTCGTACTGTTGTCATCGACGACCGAAATAGCATGATAGAAGGGCAGAACTTATCTGATTTACCTGACTTCATGATCCGTGCTCGAATAGACAGTGACGGCAACGTTTCGACCCGAGAGGGTGATTGGTACGGTGAAAGCTCTGTTATCAAACTGGGTGAACAGGTTGCGTTAACGATTGATAAGCGTTATTAATAGCTAAAGCTTGTTATTACCTCACAATCAATCAATCAGTGAATGTGAGGTAATTGGATTAAAAAACCGGCTTCGGCTGGTTTTTTTGTTGTTAGGAAAGGATGCATGACGTTTAAGCAGTTGAAAATCGTCTCAGTTATAATACTGACCAGTGTATTGTTGGGTTGCAGCAGTGCGCCTAAAGAACCAGAAAACGAGCAGCACCCTAATGACCCTTTTGAAGGGGTCAACCGGGTGATGTTCGACATAAACTACGACTATATTGACCCTTACTTAGTCCGTCCGGTGTCTATCGCCTATGTTGAAACTGTGCCGGTTCCTGTACGTGGTGGTATTGGTAACTTCTTGGCCAACTTAGATGAACCTGCCAGTATTGTGAATAACCTATTGATGGGAAAGGGTGAAAGGGCCGCGGATCATTTTAATCGTTTTTGGATTAACTCAACGCTTGGCTTACTCGGCTTTATCGATGTTGCTTCGGCAGCGGGCATCAGTAAACACGATGAACGTCAATTTGGTGATATGTTGGGTTATCACGGTGTTGGCCACGGTCCGTATTTTATGGTGCCTGGCTATGGGCCGATCACTGCGCGTAAAACCACCAGCTTTATAGATGGAAAATATGTGCCTTTGTCTTTACTAAACTTTTGGGCAAGTGCCGGAAAGTGGGCGTTGGAAGGCATGGAGAAACGGTACGTTTTAATCCCACAGGAAGGGACGCTAGAAGCTTCGCCTGATCCATATGCACTCAGTCGTGAAGTTTACTTACAGCGCCGTGATTACACGGCAGGACTGGAAGTGGAGATAGACGAAGAGGAAGAAGACTATTTGGATGATTATCTGGATGAAGAATTTTAAAAGCGAGTTCTAAGCTGAAGGAAAAAGTGAGGATTCGCTGCGCTCACTACAATACAGAACGGTCTCGGGCTTTTTTGAGACGCTAGAGACGAGAAATTATAAGAGCAACAGTTATGCGTTTGTGTAGCTGTTGCTTTTTATTTACCCGCAGATCTACTTTAATTCGTCGTCTTGGAGTCGAGCACTCGGTTGGAAGATCTCTAATGACATTATTAAAACGAAAAAAGCCTCATCAATGATGAGGCTTTTTTCTAAATATGGTCGGTGAAGAGGGATTCGAACCCCCGACCCTCTGGTCCCAAACCAGATGCGCTACCAAGCTGCGCTATTCACCGAGTTGTTGTCGGTTTGCCCTGACAACGAAGCGTATATTACGGGTTCTGAGTTTAGACGCAAGTGTTTTTATTGTAATTTTTCAGAATATTAGTTTGTTTGATTAACTCTTGTACTACTCGAATGAAATGTGACCGCAACCGCAACTGTGATAGGTCATAATTGGCTTAACTATTTGAATTGATCTGGATCATTACCGTTTTGTTACGCAAGTATTAATGTGAGGTTGTCTTTCAATACACATAGAGAGGATTTATGGATTTTTGGCTTGATCTCCTATTTGGTAATGCCGTTGGTTTGACTTCAATGATCGTCATCTTCATTACTGTAGGTTTAATGCTATTTTTCGGTAGCTTCTTCATCTATAAAGTAATGAGTGACAAATCTCCTCACTAGATCGATTGGCAATGAATCAATTGCACCGGGGGAAGTGAACTACTTCTTCCGGATTTCTTTGCCTGTTACAAAAACTCTTCTATAAATCCCTTTGCCTTATCCAATTTCTTCTCGTTTGAGTATATAATTACCTGTATCTAGAAAACCGTTTTTGATGATGTTATGACTCAAGAAGATGAACTTGACCTGTTTGCGCAGATGATGACGGACGTAAGGCCAATCTCTCAAGATAAAGCCGTACTTCAAAAGCAGCATAACTTAACCGATGCTCATATAGCCAAGCAAGAAGCGGCTGTTCATCTTAGTGAAAGCGATCCTGAATACCTTTCTATCGATAGCGCCCCAATGCTAAAACCAGATGGCTTCCTTGAATTTAAGCGCTCAGGGGTGCAGGACGGTGTTTATCGTAAATTGCGGCTGGGTAAATACCCGTTACAAGCCCGCTTGGATTTACATCGTAAAAGCTTGAAAGAAGCACGAGATGAAGTGCTAAAGTTTCTGCGTCAATGCCAGAGGCTTGATGTTAGAACCGTGATAATTGTGCACGGTAAAGGAGAGCGCTCGACTCCTCCGGCCTTAATGAAAAGTTATGTGGCTGCGTGGTTAGAACAAATCCAAGAAGTGATGTGTTTTCATAGTGCGCAGCGCTATCATGGCGGCACAGGTGCTGTTTATGTCATGCTAAGAAAAAGTGCAGAGAAAAAATTGGAAAACAGAGAGCGTCATCAAAAACGATTAAGCGAATAATTTAACAATAAGATCAAATGATTTTATTGCCCCACACTCCGTTGTGAAACGTTACATAAAGAGAGTCACATGTCCCAAGAAATGAAAGCAACTCGACTGAACAAATTTATTAGCGACACGGGCTTTTGCTCTCGTCGTGAAGCCGACAAATTGATCGAGCAAGGCCGAGTGACCATTAATGGTTTGATCCCTGAAATGGGAGTTAAAGCAACCGAAGCCGATGAAGTACTTGTTGATGGTAAATCACTGCGCAATAAAGAGAAGCCGATTTACATCGCGTTGAACAAACCAACGGGCATCACCTGTACAACAGAGCGCCACATTGAAGGCAACATTGTTGATTTCATTGGCCACCGCAAACGCATCTTCCCAATTGGTCGTTTAGATAAGCCGTCAGACGGCCTAATTTTTCTGACTAACGATGGAGACATCGTTAATAAAATTCTTCGCGCGGGTAACTCTCATGAAAAGGAATACGTTGTTCGTGTAGATAAGCCGATTACTGAAGAGTTTTTGCAGAAAATGGCATCGGGTGTTGAAATCTTAGATACGGTAACACTGCCTTGTACTGTGACTAAAGAAACCAAGTTTTCATTTCGTATCGTATTGACCCAAGGTCTTAACCGCCAGATTCGCCGTATGTGTGAAGCGTTAGGTTTTGAAGTGTTTAAGCTGCGTCGCGTGCGTATTATGAATATTTCATTGGATGGTATTCCTAATGGTAAGTGGCGTTACTTGACTGATGATGAAATGACAGAAATTCATAGTATGTGCGAAACGTCGAGTGGTACTGAAGAAGCATCGAAAACCGATGCTGAGGGTAAGGCGATAGTGAAAGCGACGGATGCTAAACTCTATGATAGCCGCCAACAAACTCAAGAGCGTGAGCCGCGTAAGCACAAAACGTTTTCAGGAAACGAGGACTCTTTCCAACGTCGCCCTAATCGTTCTAACCGAGGTGATTCAGCCCCGTTTAAGCATGAGTCTAACACTAGGTCTGAATCGCGAGGCAACAGAAGGCCTACGGCAGGTGGAAAACCAGCAACGAACAACAAACCAGACTCAAATAAAAGCAGGCCGTTTAAAGTTCGTAAGCCTACAGGTAAAACATTGGGCTAAGCCAGAACTGGCTAGCTAGGTGACATTAAGCAGTATTGAATGAGGAAGGCTTGCATAGCCTTCCTTTTTTTCGCCATGAGTTTGAGAGTGTCACTCTATTTGAGGATGGCTTAAAGGCTAGATGCAAGACGTAGTCTTGGAGTGTGATAGCTGTTCTACTTGCCAACCTTGCTGCTTCATTAGCGTTATTAGGTTGTCTTCGCCGATTAAATGCAACGCCCCTACCACCACGAAAAATTGCCCTGATTTAGGTAGTAAACCTGAATCTAACTGTTTTGCCCATGCTCTATTTCGGTCGCCAAGCAGCATGTTGATCATTGTTTCATCATACTCTTCACTATCTAGCAGGGTGAGTAAGCTGTCTTTGTCGCCATTCTTCCAGCTATCGATCTGACATACAAAAATATCATCGGCTTTATCCCACTGCTCTATTAATTCCGTCAGCAATGGTGCGCCATTTTCAGGCAATGAATTCAACATATTCAATTGGAAATCAATGGTCTCAAGCGGATACATGGGAATATTGAGCTTTACGGCTTGATCGGTTAGTACTTTGTCTACGCCAAATTCGCCATGGTAACCAAGAGAATTGATTTGCTTCATCTGCAAGCTCATAGCGGTGAGCCAAGGTGGTGATGACAGCATCGCTTCAGTCGGGAGTTTGTGTTGCTTAAGCAAAGTGATGAGTTTGTTGGCTTGTAACGAATTAAGTGCTTGTTGAGTGCTGAGTTTTGAATGCGGTAAAACGGGCGTGCTTTGATTGGTTAAATCAATCTCACTGACAAAACCATCACTATTTTCTAGAAAATTCATGACAGGCGAGGGCAGCGGGTACATAGATGAATCGCCCACATGAATTGAGCCAAATAGTAATAGCTGTACTTGTTGTTTTTGAGCTACCCAATAAATGGGTTCGGCATGGGTGCTTAGCGTCATTAGGCTTAGCAATAATGCGCCAATAATAGAAAGTTTCTTTAAATTAAGCATTAATTGATGGTTCCCTAAGTCAACATAACAGCCGTTGTAAGATTACGATTAAAGTCGCTTTAAAGCGATAACAAATAATGATAATTCATATTTGGGCTCTAATTTGGTCGAAAAGTACCCACCTTCATTCGGGTCGATAACTAAGTCGATGTTAATGATAGCTGGTGTAAATGTGATAACCCTCACGAAGTGGGGGTAAAAAAGAATAAATATCACATTTTGTACGGGGTTTCATATGTGAAGTGAGTCGGAAAATTATGGTGTGGTTGAGCAAGTTAGGTGATCTATATCACTAACTGGTTGTGATTTAACTCGCAATATTTTTTATGTTTATTGGTTAACTTGTTGTTATTTATGGTTTTTTATATTTTTATATCGTTTCATTTTGAACTGGATCACCAAAGTGCTTTTGTTATTTTGAACCTCGAAAAATATCTGTAATGATTCGTCTCAAGCAAGGAATGCACATAAACACCTTTAGCTGTGGTGTTCCTCCAAATGGCAAGGTTAGCCAAAAACACGACAGTTCAGTTTAAAATAGATAGGTAATTAAAATGAAAAAAGTATTCGCACTTACAGCACTAGCAGCGGTTTTCTCTACCAGCGCATTTGCAGGTTCTTCTTACGTAACAGGTAACGTTCAGTTCCACAGTGAGAACAAAAACCCTAACGCAACGTCTACACTAGAAGCCGGTCATACTTTTGACACTGGCACTACCATTCTTACCGAGTTCGATGGTATCTCTCTAGGTAGCTACGAAGGTGCGTTTGAAGAAGGTAAAGGTGCGACGCCATACATTACTCTAGGTGTAGAGCAAAGCTATTCTTTCAATGATAACCTATGGGTTGCTGTGGGTTACCACCACCTACTAAACAACGGCGAAACGGTTCAAAACCGTCCGCTAGCTAAAATTGGTTACAACTTCGATAACGGCATTGCAATTAGTAACCGTACTCGTTACCACAACATCAAAGAAGGCGACAACAATCAATGGCGTTTTGATAACCGCATTGGTTACGCAGTTAACGCTGATGTTGCAGTAGCGTACAACAACGTTTATGTTTCAAACACTGAGAGTGGTGTTAAGAACACAATGGATCACGAAATGCGCGCAACCTGGACACGTGAAGGCGTTCAACCATACTTTGAGCTTCGTAGCCAAGGTCACGGTGGCGAAGGTAACGTGAACAATGCATTCGTATTTGGTGCTTCTTACGGTTTCTAAGTCCAACCGTATATAAGTTCTAAGTCCGCAAAAAAAGCCAATGGTTCTCCATTGGCTTTTTCCGTTGTGTGGTTTCTGAAAATTGGCTGTTTTTAAAACATTAACTTAAAGCATCACTACTTTTGATTGTGTCGTTCATATTCAAACGTATGGCCTTGCTCATTAAACGCATATACAACAAACTCATCTTTCTTATCGCCATACTCCATACCTGGGGATCCCATTGGCATACCAGGAACGGCTAGCCCTTTTGCTTTATTGGGCGGATTGGCTAAAAAGCGCTTAATGTCGCTGGCAGGTATGTGGCCTTCAAAAACATATCCGTCTATTTCTGCGGTATGACAAGAAGCGAGCTCTGGCGTCACCCCCAATTTTTGTTTGATTGGGTTCATGTTCTGATGGTCGTTAACATCGACATCAAATCCTGCTTTCTCCATGTGTTTTACCCATTCGCTGCAGCAGCCACAATAGGGTGATTTATGGGTAATGACATTAGCGGCAAATGCCGACGTTGCGCTAAAAATACTCGCAATAACGATCAGTTTGGAAAGTTTCATTATTTACCTCTATGTTTTTGGCTGAGCTTTTGATGATGTGGTGGTGTAAAAAGTCGAAGTCGATTGGCATTACTCACAACGGTAATAGATGACAACGCCATTGCCGCGCCCGCAAATACTGGGCTGAGTAAGAAGCCGAAAAATGGGTATAGCACGCCTGCTGCAATTGGAATACCAAGCGAATTGTAGACAAAAGCGCCGAGTAAATTTTGGTGCATATTTTTTACCGTCGCTTTGGACAGCTCTATTGCATTGGTAATAGCAAGTGGAGAGCTATTGAGCAGGGTCATCTGCGCACTTTCAATGGCGACATCCGAACCGCTGCCCATGGCAATGCCTATATCTGCATTAGCTAGAGCGGGGGCGTCATTAATGCCATCGCCAACCATTGCCACAATTGAACCGTTGTCTTGTAATTGTTGTATGTGCGAGGCTTTTTGTTCAGGCAGTACTTCGGCAATCACATGGTCAATACCGAGCTGAGAACCAATATTATCGGCGACCATTTGGCTATCACCTGATAGCATCACTACATCAATGCCTTGTTGTTTAAGCAATGAAACCGCCTGATGTGCGTCGGGCTTAATGGTATCGGCAATACCAAATACCGCGGCAATGTGATCATCTATGGCGACCAAAATAGCCGTATGAGCTTGTTGTTGATAATGTTGTACTTGCCCTGCGAGAGGGTGATTGTGTTGGGAGTCTTTGAGCATGAAGTTAGGGCTGCCAATTTTAACACTGACACCGTTTATCACCGCTGAAATGCCTTTTCCTCGTTGGTTGTTAAAGGTGTTTTCACTATTTGGTAAAATAGCCGAAGCACTGTGATCTTGCTGAGTATATTGGCACAACGCGAGTGCAAGTGGGTGCTCAGACTGAACTTCAGCGGCGTACACTAACGGGTATACCTTTTGTTCCGACCAACCATCAGAGAAGGCAACCGATTGAACTTGAGGTTTTCCTTCTGTCAGCGTTCCTGTCTTATCAAACACGACGGTACTGATTTTACTTGCCGTTTGCAGTACGTCAGCATCGCGGATCAATATACCCAATTCAGCGGCTTTACCTATCCCTACAGTAACGGACAGTGGCGTCGCTAAGCCAAGCGCACAAGGGCAGGCAATGATGAGGACGGTAGTGGCGACGACAAGCATATAGCTGGCTTTGGGATCGGGGCCGACGAAATACCAGATGGCAGCCGAAACAATCGCGATAGCAACCACGACAGGCACAAAAACGGCTGAAATAGAGTCTGCCAGTTTTGCTAGTTCTGGCTTACTGCTTTGCGCTTTTCGTACCATATTGATGATGCGAGCAAGCTTGGTGTTGCTGCCGACAGAACGCGTTTCAATGACCAGGCTGCCATCGATATTAATGGTACCAGCAGAAACATTGTCCCCAACAGTTTTTGTACTCGGTAGTGCTTCACCCGTTAGCATAGATTCGTCGAGATCACTTTCACCTTCGATAATCACGCCATCAACTGGGATCTTTTCTCCGGGTTTAATGCGTAAATGCATGCCTGCTTGAACCTGCTCAAGAGAGACAGAACGTTCGTTGCCGTTTTCAATGAGCCAAGCATGCTGAGGTTGTAAGTTAACCAAGGCTTGTAAAGAAAGGGTTGTTCTCGCTTTTGCTTTGGCTTCAATATAGTGGCCTAACGAGATAAGCCCGATGATCATCGCGCTTGCTTCAAAGTAGACATGGCGAGCCGAGCTTGGGAACCATTGTGGAAACATAACGATGAGCATTGAAAACAACCAAGCAGATCCAGTGCCTAATGCCACTAAGGTGTCCATCGTAGCTCGGCGGTGCAAGATAGATTGCCACGCATTCACAAAGAAATCTTTGCCTGCCGTAGCCAGTAACCAGAAGCAAACAAGGCCTATTATTCCCCATGCCCATTGATCTTGGCTGTTTCGAATCATCATGTTGCCACCAAAGACACCCCACGCCATTAATGGGGCACCGATAGCAAGTGCGATGAAAGCGCTACGTTTGTGGTGACTGAGTGTTTGCTGAAGCTTGGCATTTTGACGCTCACGTTGAGTGGCTTCATCGAGAATGCGTTCTGCATGATATCCCGCAGCTTTAACGGCAAGCATCAGTGCTTGTTCTCGTTCTGGTGTGTCATGAGTTATCACCAGCAGGGCCGATTGTTCGGCCAAATTAATTTGAACGTGCTGAACCCCTTCAACCTGATTAAGCGCCTTTTCGACCGATGAAACACAACTAGCACAGGTCATTCCCCCTATCATTAGCTGAATCTCTATACTGCTGTCGACATTTTGATGATTGGCTTCTGAATCAGCATTTTTTAATGGATGCAGTGAGTCATCAATGCTTTTGGTAATGGAGGGTTCTTTATTTATTTGTTCGGTTGTCGCTTGGAAACCCAGCTGAGAAATTTCATTGATGAGTTGGTCTTGAGTGCTAAAAATTAAAGCGGTTAGATGTGTCTTAGTCACCTCCGAGCGAACAACCCAATCGAGCGTGTTGAGATGGGAGGTAACTTTTGCAACACACTTACCACAACTAAGCCCTTGTAAAGATAATTCAACTTTCGCGCCAGCCTGATAACCAAGAGATTCGACAGATTGTGCGATCACTTCAGCCGGTTGTAAGGTAGAAATCGTCAATTGCGTGGGAGTGATGTGGTCAATGCTCGTATCTGACAAGGCGAGCAATGCCGTCTTCACTTTATTAGCGCATCCCATGCAATTTAATCCTGTTAGGGGAACTTGATAATGGTTCATTGCTCGAATCTCATAATAGGTAACTATGAATAAGAATAAACCTTCCATCAAGGGGAAGGTCAATAGGTCATTCTGCAAATTGTTGGTGGTGGTTCATTGATAACGGTAAGGAACTAATATCAGCATTGTACAATTACGATACGGTGGTAAAATGACGCCAATTTTTCTGCTTATCTTGATGGCATGGCAACAATGTCGTGTCATACCGACACATCCAAAGGAATTATAATGACGGTTAAAACTCGTTTTGCTCCTAGCCCAACAGGCTACCTTCACGTTGGTGGTGCTCGTACTGCACTTTATTCATGGCTTTACGCTAAAAGCCAAGGCGGCGAGTTTGTTCTACGTATCGAAGATACCGATTTAGAACGTAACTCTGCAGAAGCAGTAGAAGCGATTCTTGAAGGCATGAAATGGATGGGTATGGAATGGGATGAAGGTCCTTACTACCAATCTAAGCGTTTTGACCGTTACAACGAGATGGTTGATGTGTTACTTGCACAAGACAAAGCCTATAAGTGCTATGCGTCGAAAGAACTGCTTGATGAAATTCGTGCAGAGCAAGAAGAAAACAAAGAAATGGCGCGCTACGATGCTAACCACCCGAAAATTGTTGCAGCGAACGAAGCCGCAAACGAAGACGATGCGTGTGTTATTCGTTTCCGTAATCCAAAAGAAGGTTCGGTTGTATTTGAAGACCAAATCCGTGGCCGTATCGAGATTTCAAATAGCCAGTTAGATGATTTAATCATTCGTCGTACCGATGGCGCGCCAACGTACAACTTTGTTGTTGTGGTTGATGACTGGGATATGGGCATTACGCACGTGGTTCGTGGTGAAGATCACATCAACAACACGCCTCGTCAAATCAACATCTATGAAGCACTAGGAGCGCCAGTACCAACTTTCGCTCATTGTGCAATGATCTTGGGTGACGACGGCGCGAAACTGTCTAAACGTCATGGCGCTGTCTCTGTTATGCAGTACCGCGACGAAGGTTTCCTTCCTAATGCGCTGAACAACTACTTAGTTCGTTTAGGTTGGTCTCACGGTGATCAAGAAATCTTCTCTGAAGAAGAGATGATCAACTTGTTCAGCCTGAACGCTATCAGCAAATCGGCTTCTGCGTTTAACACTGATAAGTTGCTTTGGTTGAACAACCATTACATCAAGACATCTGAACCAGAATACGTCGCTAAGTACCTTCAATGGCACCTTGACGCTCAGAAGATTGATACGTCAAATGGCCCAGCGATCACGGAAGTGATTAAGCTTGTTGGTGAGCGTTGTAATACACTGATTGAATTGGCTGAGCAATCTCGTTACTTCTACGAAGATTTTTCTGAGTTTGAAGCGGGCGCGGCGAAAAAACATCTACGCGGTGTTGCAAAAGGCCCACTTGAATTGGCTCTTGCTAAAGCTGAAGCACTAGAAGAGTTCACAACAGTAAACATCAAAGAAGGTGTCATTGCTGCTGTATGTGAAGAGCTAGAGATTGGCATGGGTAAAATCGGCATGCCGTTACGTGTTGCGGTAACTGGTGGCGGTCAATCGCCTTCTGTTGATGCTGTGATGGAGTTGGTTGGTAAAGAGCGCGTTGTTGCTCGTATCAAGCTCGCACTCGCTTTCATCGCTGATCGCGAAGCTAACGCTCAGTAATTGAGTTTATTGGTTAGTCGCAACCTTAGTGCACTAACGGCAGATAAACTACAAAGTTAATACTCAAAAAGCCGCTATCAATTAGCGGCTTTTTTTCGTTTGTACTTCGTGCTCTATAGTCAGTTCATTATGTTTGGCCATAAACTGCACGTGGCTTTCTATTTGCTGGTGGAGTTCCTGCTGCCAATCCTGTTGGCTACATTGTTCCAAAATCAAAACGATTAGGTGTTCTAACCTTTTTAATGACCAACTCTTTAAGTCAATTTCTGAAAGAGGGTGACAGCTAACAGACTGCAATTTTGCATAGGCAAAGTTTAAATAACTGTATGCCTTTTGCGTTTCATTGGCTTGAACGTAATGCCGATGGATTCGCAAGCATCCATCCAACCAGCAAGCAATCGCTTTACTTTGTGCGTCGGTAATCGATGGCCCCCACACAGCTTCTGGAGGGCTATGGACTAATGGTATGAGGCTATCAATCTCGTGAAGCTTTCCAGACTCATACCATTGAGATACATGCAGTTGCCATGTTTCTAGTGTCATCATGCAGCGTTGACCCATTTCCTAACAAAATGATTTTGACCCACTTGATCATAGTGTGGCTCAGTTATGCCACTCATTGCTCTGATGGTGTCTGCGTTTTGGGTGTAATTTGGTTCACTTTCTACTAACTGTCTAAAGGGTAGATCAGGATCAGGGACTGCGGAGATTAATAACTTAGTGTATGGGTGTTGCGGATTGCTCAAAATCGACTGAGTATCACCCCATTCGACGATTTGTCCTTGATACATTACGGCCGTTTCTTCGGCAATGTAGTGAGCTGTTGCAAGGTCGTGAGTAATGTAAAGAAAGCCGATACCCAGTTCTTTTTTCATTTGCTGCATCAGGTTCAACACGCCTAAACGAATAGAAACGTCTAACATTGAAGTTGGCTCGTCGGCTAAAATCATTTCAGACCCAACAGCGAGAGCACGAGCCAAATTCACCCTTTGTCGCTGGCCTCCGCTCAGTTCATGCGGGTACTTTTTCAAGGTGTCTGGCGCAAGCTCAACTAAGTCTATTAGCTCTGCAAGTCGTGCTGGAATTTGGGCCTGATCAGCAACTTGTTTATGAATTTTAATGGGCCGTGTTAAATGATGCTCAATGGTATGTGTTGGATTTAATGATCCAAATGGGTCTTGAAATACCATTTGAACTTTACTTCGATATTCTAATACTTCTTTTCGTTTTGTTATGTCGTCAATGTTTCGGCCTCGATAGAGAATTTCGCCTTCTGTCACGGGGAACACCTTGGTCATTAAGCGAGCACAGGTGCTTTTACCACAGCCAGATTCCCCAACCAGTGCGAGTGTACGCCCTGCATACAGATTGAAGCTTATCCCTTGCAGCGCAGTGAAAGTGTCGGCTTTCGCAAGGCCGCCATTAACGATGAATCTCTTGGTGACGTTTTTCACTTCAATAATTGGCTGGCTCATGCTGGTTCTCCCTGCTGATTTTCTTTTTTCGCTTCATGGATATTGGGGAATGACGCCCATAGCTTCTGGGTATAAGGGTGCTGTGGGTTGTTGCGGATTTCTTTAGATGAGTTAACTTCTACTAACTCACCGTACCTCATTACAGCAATTCGGTCGCATAATTGGCTCATTAATGCCAAGTCGTGAGTTATGAATAATACAGAGAAGCCAAACTCTTCTCGCAGTTCAAAGATCTGCTGAAGAATTTCTCGTTGCACCACAACATCTAACGCCGTAGTCGGCTCATCCATTACGATAAGATCAGGGTTTAGCGATAGCGCAATGGCGATAACCAGACGTTGGCGCATGCCTCCGCTAAATTGGTGTGGGTACTCCGTTAGCCTTTCACGAGGAATATTAACCAGATCGAGCAATTTTTCGGCTCGGTCTTTCGCTTCAATATCGCTATATCCTTTATGATGCCTAAGTACATCAGAGAACTGTTCTTGAATTGTGAGCACCGGGTTTAACGAGTTCATGGCACTTTGAAAGACCATGGCTATTTCGCTCCAGCGAAGAGTTTGTAGTTGCTCATCGGAAAGGCGAAGAATATCGCGCTCTTTAAACCAGATTTCGCCGCCAGAGATAAAAGCGGGTGCTTTATGCAGTCGATTAATAGCAAAAGCGATGGTGCTTTTCCCGCAGCCAGATTCCCCTGCCAAACCAAAAATTTCACCTCTGCCAATATCCAGATCAACGGATTTTACGGCATTGAAATCTCCGGTTTCGGTGATGTAGTCAACACACAAATTTCTGATCTTTAGAATGGGGTCAGGATGAAAAGCATGTACGTGTTTTTCAGATGTCATGAGCGATCCGTCAAGTGGTAATGATATCGCTTATCATTACCACTTGTTTCGCGTTAGAAAACAAGCTGGCTTTTATAAGGTGATGTGTGCCGAAAAAACCGGCAAGGTAAGCTGAATTTTTGCGAACTCGATCACTTATGAGAGGAGGTCAGAATTAATGGAGAACGAGTTAAGTAGAGATCGCAGAGCGCGATCTCTGTACTCCTAAAGTAAGTTCTTTTCATGCATCTTTCTTTCAATACAATGATGGAAATTATTTTTACCAGCGCAGTATTTAACGATACTTACAGGAACATCCATTCCTTTTATTCGTTTTGTTTCTTCATTTTTCATTTCAGCTTGAACAGATGTGAAAACAAGAAACTGTAGTGGATTAGCTAATTTGGCCACAGAGTTAGAGCTCTAGGCATGAGGACAAAGTAAGCCAAAATACAGATGCATCAAATCATGGTCAATTTCGCTCGGGCTTGCTTTGGGGCATAAACATTTTAGGCAACAAGTACGGATTTCTTACGATTTTTCAGTACACTATGGTGTAGAAACAATTTATCAAATGCCCGAAAACTAGGATCTGGTTAACCTAAATATTCTCTATATGCCTGCACTTCGGAAATGATGAGCAGCCATAAAACTTAGAACCCGCGTAGGCGCTTTTCGTTGCTGTTCGTATGACTAACTCAGAATTGCATTTTGGGCATATTTTTTTCGTTACGTTGCTGGTTTGTGCAGAACAGTGTTCTTTAGGCTGACTTAGGGCATGTTTGCCGCTTTCTACCATGTTAACCAGCTCATCTCCACTTACTAACCAAAACCGCTTTCCTTTAGCAAATTGCCGCGCTTCATTAGTGAAGTTTCCAGTAGTGACAATGATCATGCGTGCTGCTTGGTTATCTAGCATGACACCGTACATTTCTCTTAGCACTTGAACGCCAACACTTCTGGTTTTCCACTGCTTACACTGGACAAGAGATTGCTCTCCCTCTTTTTTAAGCCAGATATCGACACCACCGTCAGGGGCAGATGAAAGCTGCTGTTTTACCTCATAACCATTACATTTAAAAAACTCACCAACGTAACTTTCAAACTCGATCCAATTCATTGCTTTAAGAGGTTCAGTGCTCTTTTGACGTTTGATTTTTGTTGTGGCGCGTAAGAAGTGTTGTTTTCGATTCCATTGCTTGAAGAAGGCGATTGGAGCTGGAATTAGAAACAGAAAAGTAAAGTAAGGCGCAATCGTTGGCAACTGTGTGGCAATGGAGGTTAGAACTATATTGCTCTCATCTAGCATTAAAGCGGGCGCAATATAAGTCATACCAAAGTAGGAGGTGGTCGCTAGAATGACACTTAACTGCCAAGGGGCATCGTAAGCGTCTAATTAAGCAGTGAGGCCTTATTCGGCCTCATCGATTTCCATGTTCCAA
>NZ_JAUFQV010000038.1 GCF_030409945.1 Vibrio tapetis subsp. quintayensis | reverse complement strand
GTGAAGTATCTCAATAATGGTATCGAGTCCGATCACGCCCCCATCAAGAAGCTCGTCGCCAGCACAGGCGGTTTTAAAATACGAAAGCGAGCTTGGTCAACCATCGAGGGATTCGAATCACTTCGAATGTTGAACAAAGGCCAGTTTGATTTCTGGTTACGTCATGATGAGCGTAAAACGCTTGTTCGGGAGAGATCCGCCTTCATGAATCGTCTCTTCAATGTTGAGGTGGTTTACCAGTAATCGTTAAGCCCATTACTGGGTAGATCTGCACTCTCTGATTAATTGCAACAGCCCCCCTATAGGGGTGCTTAATGGACAGCGAGAATTGGTGTGGGATCTGGGAGGCAAGGAGGAACTCGCACTGGAAAGGTTTCTTCGTTGCAAATCTTTATTACGAATTTTGAGAACGAATGAGAAGTTTAAGTATACAAAACTCTTGTTATGATTATGATAATAGGTATCATTTGCGTTAGTTAATTAGTTTTTTGGAGGTTGGCTTTGTTACTTTCTGTTCTTAAAAGAAAAAAAGGATTTTTCTGTCTACTGTTTTGTTTATCTTGGCTAGTAAGCACCACATCAAATGCGTCCTCTGAGCACACTCATTTAATCGAGCACTCTATGGGGCAATCGGCTGTTCCATTGAAAGCTAAAAGGGTCGTCACCTTGTTTCAAGGAGCAACAGACAGTGCTGTCGCCTTAGGTGTAAAACCCGTAGGAGTAGTTGAGTCTTGGGCAGAAAAACCGATGTATACGTACTTAAGAGAGGCTCTTGGGGAGGTAACGTATGTGGGATTAGAGACTCAGCCTAATTTAGAAGAAATTGCTACGCTGAAGCCGGATGTCATCATAGGAACGAAAGCCCGACACGAAAAAATATTTGAACAATTGCAAAAAATTGCGCCAACGGTTCTAGCAACCAATGTTTACGATTTTAAGTACTCTCTTGAATTAACGGCGGAAGCCACAGGGAGACAACAACAGGCCGATGAAATCTGGAATCACTGGCAACAACGAATTCAATATGTACAGAAGCATCTTCGCCAAACGCTACCTAAATGGCCTCTTACCGCATCCATTTTGAATGTTCGAGCCGATCACTTACGTCTATATCTACACAAAAGTTTCCCAGGTGCGGTGTTGAATGAGATAGGTTTCCAATTTCCTCTTGAAGATAATCGTCGTTTTGGGTGGGGGATGAAAATCAAAACAAAAGAAGCACTACCCAGTGTGAATGCTGACGTCTTTTTTGTATTTCTTCATTCCGAGCAGCCTTTGGTTGAACAAAATTATCAGTCTTGGCTATCTCACCCACTGTGGAATATCTTAACGGCTCCAAAGAATGAACAGGTTCATACTGTTGATAAAGTGACATGGATTTTATCTGGTGGGATTTTAGGTGCCAACCAAATCCTTGACCAGCTCGTTGAGATTTATCAAGTGCCAGAACGCGAACAAGAGTAACGGATGTTACTCGCTAAGGAGAATAACCAAGCACGTTGGGGAATGGTGGTACTCTCCATTTTCGTGCTCGTGTTGGCTTTCATTTCCAGTATGACATTTGGCCAATACCCTATCTCATTCGGGAATGTTATTTCTGCAGTTTTTCAACCTGAACCTACATCGATTGAATATGTGATTATTACAACGACTCGGTTGTCTAGAAGCCTTGTCGCTCTTTCCGTGGGCGGTGCCTTAGCGGTGGCAGGTACGTTAATGCAATCACTCACACGTAACCCTCTGGCTTCACCTGCGATATTCGGGGTAAATGCTGGAGCCATATTTTTCATCGTATTACTTTCTCAAGTGTTTATTTTAGATTCCACCAATGCCCTGTTTTGGGGGGCGATGATTGGAGCGGGAGTGGCGGGATCACTGGTTTATGGTTTAGGAACGATGGGCCGAGATGGGGCGTCACCGGTAAGAATTGTGTTAGCGGGGGCGGCGATATCAGCGCTATTCATTTCCTTTACTCAAGGTATTTTGGTAGTAGGGCAGGAGGGCATTGATAGCATTCTCTTTTGGATAGCAGGGTCGGTCTCGGGTCGAGAACTAGATGTAGTCATACCGGTATTGCCCTATTTAGTGGTTGGACTTATTTGTGCTCTGTTGCTCGCGCCACATATCAATATTCTTTTATCTGGCGATGATGTTGCTACAGGGCTAGGACAAAATACCGTTCTTCTAAAAATTGCGATAAGTGTTTTGATCATTGGTTTGGCGGGTACGTCTGTCGCTATGGCTGGCAATATTGGGTTTATTGGTCTCGTTGTCCCGCATATGGTTCGAGCATTCGTTGGGAATGATCATAAATGGTTGATATCGATCAGTGCTCTTTGGGGCAGTATTCTGTTGCTATTTTCTGATGTTATAGGGCGTTCCTTGCTGGCTCCAGAGGAAGTGCCTATCGGCGTGATGACGGCTTTGCTAGGCGCGCCTTTTTTTGTTTACTTGGCTAGGCAAGGAGGAAAGAGTGAATAAGCATATCGTCATCCGGACGTCATGGTTGTCTTTTTCCGTTATGTCCAAGTCCATCTTCGCTGTTCTGGTCATCCTGGCGATTACTTGCGTAATGATACTTGCATCACTTTCATTAGGCTCTCAATGGCTAAGTCCTTCGAGTGTTCTATCAGAATTATTCTTAAATACCCATTTAGACAATCATATTATTCTAGATACCTTTCGGTTACCACGCACCTTGATGGCAGTGATAGTGGGTGCCGCACTCGGAACATCTGGGCTGATTCTTCAATCGGTTATTCGTAATCCATTGGCATCGCCAGATGTTGTGGGGATGACAAGCGGAGCTTCGGCATTTGCAATTGCATTTTTGGCTTTTTTTCATCCTCATTACAGTATTGATTGGCTACCAGTCTTTGCTATTGCAGGGGCGCTTTTAGCCACGGGCCTTGTTTATTTACTCGCCTGGCGAAACGGCGTTAACCCGATGAGGATGATACTAGTCGGTATCGGTATTTCGGCCGTTATGGGAGCCGTGTCTACGTTTATTATCGCCATCAGCCCGACAACAACGAGCATCTCGGCTTATATCTGGTTAACAGGCAGTATCTATGGAGCAAGTTGGAGCGATGTGAAATCACTCTTCCCCTGGTTGAGTGTGAGTTTAGTCGTTGCTCTTTTTTTTGTTCGTCACGTTAACGCATTAGAACTTGGGGATAATTTGGCTAGCGGGCTCGGTGTCTCTGTCCAAAAAACTCGTTTAGTACTCATTCTACTTAGTGTCACCCTTGCCGCTCCGGCTATTGCGTACGTTGGCACAATCGGATTTGTTGGACTGATTGCTCCCCATATAGCAAGACGTTTAATAGTTAGAAGCTTTGTATTGTTAATGCCGGTCAGTGCATTTGTTGGCTCTTGCTTGGTTGTGCTCGCCGATCTTTGTGGACGTATGTTGTTTCAGCCGTTGGATGTCCCTGCTGGTGTGTTTGTTTCCGCTATCGGTGCGCCTTTTTTTGTTTACTTGTTATTTCGTCAACGATTATAAATATGGAAAAACACGCAATGTTTAGCCCTTTGGCAACACACAATCTCGTCCTTGGTTATCACAATGATATTATTATTAAATCACTTGATCTAAACATTAAACCGCATCAGATAACGGTTTTAGTTGGGGGCAATGGGTGCGGTAAATCTACGCTACTTAAATCCCTAGCCAGACTATTAAAACCAAAGACTGGCGACGTCACTTTGCACGGCAAGGACATTAATCGACAGTCGGGTAAACATGTTGCGCGTCGTTTAGCCATTTTGCCCCAAGGGCCAAAAGCACCCGAAGGTTTAACGGTCGAACAGTTAGTCAGGCAGGGGCGCTATCCACATCAACATTGGTTGCAGAATTGGACCGAGAAAGATGAAGAATTGGTAGCCCTAGCGCTCTCTTCGACGAACATGTCAGAGTTGGCGCAACGGTCAGTTGACACCTTATCTGGAGGCCAAAGGCAGCGAGCTTGGATTGCTATGGCATTGGCACAAGATACCGATATCCTTCTACTTGATGAACCCACTACGTATCTAGATTTAACGCATCAAATTGAAATTTTGGATCTACTCTTTGAATTAAATCTGAACAATAAAACGACCATTCTTATGGTATTGCACGACCTTAATCTTGCTTGCCGTTACGCTCATCAAATGATTGCACTAAAAGAAGGGGAAATCTTTAAGCAAGGCGCTCCAGAAGACATCATGGATGTTGAGATGATAGAAGCGGTTTTTGGTATGGAGTGCTATCTTGCTCGTGATCCTCTTTTTGGTACGCCAATGTGTGTCCCAAAAGGTAAAGGTAGAACGGTGTCGTGATCCAATGAGTAGCGCCTCAAAGAATGGAACGCTATCCGATATTGAGTGGGAAATGCTTGCTCAATTAGGATTGAAAAAATATCGGTCAGAATCCGTTCATCCTCTTCATATACCATCACAGCTTCTGTTAGATAAAAAAGAGTGCTTATCCATTCTTAATACCATTATGCCCGAACTTGGAGCGCCCGATCTTAAAGTGACGGCCTCACTTGTTATCAAGCGGATGGCCTTTTTGGTCCTTGCTCCAACACTCTATGCGATGTCGGTTTACAATAAAGGACTGAACCTAACCATCGATAATAGTGTGTTTGAATACCCGTTGAATGAACGAATTTGGCAAAATGGAATGCCCATATTTGATACCCAAGTGAGCCTAGCACTAGATGAGCGTGCCCCGTGGCGAGAAGGGGTGCTGCGTCAGGCTTTTTCTGAACATTTAACGCCACTAGTCAATGTGTTTAACGAAGTGACTGGGGTTTCAAAAAGAGTTCTCTGGGAAAATGTAGCGGTTCGTATCTTTAGTGTCTATGAACGGCGAATATTACCTAACGTTGCGAATGAGCTTAAAGCGGTGGTAGAGGATGACTTGCGATTTATCGTCAATGCGCAGACGCACGGTATTTTTTCTGTTGAAGAAAACCCGGTAACTCGTTTTTATGGAAAAAGAAAGCCATTGGCTCAGTCCGCAGACCCCGTAAGAATACGAAGGACTTGTTGTTATTATTATAAGGCAACGTCTCCTGAGGTTTATTGCTCGAACTGTCCATTGCTTCTAAAGAAAAAACACAGCTAACGCTGTGTTTTTTCTAATCGTGGCCTATTAAAAATCTAACTTATAGGCCAATGTGAACGTTCGGCCTCTTCCTTTGAAGTAAAAGTTGTCGTTCTTGTATGCACTTTGAGAGTAATAAGTAAAGTGGTCTTCATTGAGTAAGTTGGAAACAGAAGCATTCAATTTTCCGACAGGTAACTTGTAAGATAATGTCGCATCAAACAATGTATAACCTTGAAACTCTAGCTCTTTATCATCAAATGTTCTGCTAAAGGCATGATTGGCTTGAATCATGGATGTTAACCCATGGTTCCATTGAGCTGTCCATGCCAACCTTAGCTTGTTCGCTGGAATATCGGCACCAGTTAGCTTAGTGTCAACGTTTCCATCGCCATTAGTGTCGGAAAATCCTTTAATGTAAGAGTAGCCAGCATCTAGATTGTGAGAGTCACTAAGACTATACCCAAGTGAGGTTTCAAACCCCTGAATCTCTTTTTTCTCTCGTTTTACGGTGTAAAGCCCGTTATTTTCAACGATTCGGCTGCCAAGATCGGAATTCGATATGTAGTAACTGATTTCAAAATCAATATCGCCATTATTAAAGCGTACCCCACCTTCATAGTTGTCCGTTATAATGGGAGATAAGTCGACAAGCTCGTTCACCTTTTGGCCTGTTTTTTTCACGCCCCTTAGGACTCGTCCCACATCTGGCATACCAAACCCTTGAGAGTAGTTACCAAATAGTCGAACGCTTGGTGTAAGCTCAAACACAGCACCAGCGTTGTAGACCATTTCGCTAAATGACGGTTTTCCGCCTTGAACCGTTACCCCGTTTCTAGCAGCGACAGTCTGATACGTGTTGATATCCAGTTTTGCATTTTCATAACGAGCACCGGCTTGCACAGTTAACTTTTCAAGTGGATTGAATGTTAGCTGAATAAATGGTGCGTAATTAACATAAGATGTCTTAGGTACATAGGTTCGATTGGTTAAAATAAGTTTTTGACTGGTCGTATCTTTGAGCAAGTCTAAACCGGCAGTCGCGTTCAGTTTTCCGTCAAAAAGATTGCTTTTCGAAACACTGAGCTTAGCGCCTATCTTCTTAGATTCATTTTGTGACTGGTCGTAAATGGTTTCTGCTGTATTTGGGTCTTGGAAACTGCGTGAAGTAGAGGCTCCGTATCTTCCTGAAAAATCTTGAAGGAACCCTTGAGAGCTTAGCTTCATTCCAAAAAAGTCGTTGTGGGTATAGGCGACGTTAAACGTTTGGACAATGTTTGAAGGAGCAGCCCCTTTGGGTGTCCCTTTTACTGAAGATGTGGCCACGCCCTTGTCTCGGTCCCCTTTTACGGATGCGTAATTCATTTGACCTTTAAGTTGATAACGATTGTATAAAAACTTGATATCTTGCTCATCGTCTATCCAATAACCTATTTTGGTCATAAAATCATAACTTCGAGAGTCCATAATGTCCCCCCTAACGGTTGCTGCACCAACGTATTGTCCGTTGGCATCAAGGTAAACACCCTGGACTTCACCTGTTAGTCCGACCAAATAATCTAAACGCTCTGTCGCCCCTTCTAATTGGTAGCTGGCTTTATAAGATAAAGTGTCTGTGCTTACACTGGTCGTAGGAGAAGTCAATTGAATGCTGGCATGTTGATTGACATCGTCAGAGCGGTTGGTTTTGGTGATGAAGTTAATTATTCCCCCCGTTGCACCAAGACCATGAATGGCACTTGCCCCTTTAATTACCTCGATTCGTTCCACCATAGAAAGGTCTATTGTATGAGCAGCACGACTGCCTTTACGTAAAGAATTGGATTGTGGAACACCATCGACCATATACAGTACATCTCTACCTCTGAAGGTTTGGCTGCTATTGTTCAGCTTCTGTGTATTCAGGGCGTATCCAGGTAGCAGGTTCGATAGTACTTGTGAACTGTCGGTTGATATTGATAGCTGCTGTTCAATTTGTTCTCTGGTGATGATGGTGACCGATTGCGGAGAGTCTTCTTTACGGATATCAATACGACTTGATTCGACTACCATTATCTCTGTTTCTGAGGCAAAGGAATGTGACATTTGTACAGCTAAAATGAATGGCACCGCATATAAAATTTGTTTTGTGTAAAGCATAATTTATTCGCTGAGTTATGAGTTAATTCTTACATTATCACAAATGATAATGACACGCATTACGATTGATGTGTGATTGATTTGAATATCCACATAGAACTAGGCTTTGTTGCAATACTCAATCTAGGTGGTTTTTATCCGCACCAGAAGTTTTGGACACTGAGTTAAGTGAGTACAATCACTAACGAGGTGAACAATGACAACTAAGAAAACACGAATCAAACATACTCCTGAATTCAAAGCTGAAGCGCTTAAGTTAGCAGACAAAGTCGGTGTCGCTGCTGCCGCACGACAGCTATCGTTATATGAATCTCAAATCTATGGATGGCGTAAAGCCGTCAAAAAAGACGCGAAAATCAGCGATAGAGAAAGCGAACTCGCCACTGAGAATGCCAAACTCAAACGATTATTGGCTGAACAAGCTGAAGAGCTAGATATCGTAAAAAAGGCCGCCACCTACTTCGCGAAGAATCTAAAGTAGATTGCTATGAGTTTATGCTCGAACACCTTATGCAATATAGGATTGTCCGCATGGCTAAGGTATTTAGGGTTTCTCGAAGTGGGTTTTATTATTGGATTGATAATCGCCATAAAGTCGCTCAACGTAACGAGCACCGCAAGCAGCTTGACAGCAAAGTTCGAGAAGCTTTTGATGATAACAAGGAACGCGATGGTGCAAGGCGTATTCAAAAAGAACTTGAAGAAAATGGAAATAAACATGATGTTAAAACCATTGCCGCGAGCATGAAGTGCCAGAGCTTAGTTGCGAAAGCCGCCCGTAAGTTCAAATGTACGACAGACAGTAAGCATAGGCTTCCTGTTGCCCCGAACTTGCTTGAGCAAGACTTTAATGCGACAGCACCGAACCAAAAATGGGCTGGAGATATTACCTATCTAGCGACAAGTGAAGGTTGGATGTATTTAGCGGTTGTTATCGACTTGTACTCACGGCAAGTAGTTGGCTGGTCAATGAGCACCAGAATGACCGCGACTCTGGTCTGTGATGCGCTATCAATGGTAGAGGCATGCCCGAAGGGGTGATTATCCATAGTGATAGAGGCAGTCAATATTGTTCAAAAGACTACAGAGACTTAATCTCAGCCCATAACCTAAAACAAAGTATGAGTAGGAAGGGAAATTGCTGGGATATAGAGGTTATATTCTATGATCTTGATAACCGTGTTCTGACTCGTGCTGGGA
>NZ_JAUFQV010000037.1 GCF_030409945.1 Vibrio tapetis subsp. quintayensis | reverse complement strand
CCCCATTATATTGAAAGATCTTTCTGTTATGACATAAGTCTTGACATAGGAGCGTCAATGCCTGTGTTGAAAGCTTTTTCCACTCAATGAAAGTAGAAGCCATCCAATACGAGCCGATAATGACGCGAGAAGAGATGCGCCAAGCGCTTTTTGAATATATCGAAGTTGATTATAATCGAACAAGAAGGCACAGTGCTCTTGGGTATCTAAGCCCAGTTAACTTTGAAAAACAATATGTCGCTTAATGCGGTGTCCAGTCTAACTGGAGCAGATCACTGCTTAATTAGACGCTTACCTTGAATAAATCGATAAGATTGGAAACTTATTCTGACCAAAGCTTATAGTTACCGACATGGTCTCATTTCTATTAAAAAATTGTGAGAATTCGTTAGGAAAAATACGGTCACCATTAGCTAAAACGGCCAAAAAATGTTTTTGGGTTAATGTTCGCCTACCTGAAGCCTTATTCTTTACCGTCACTACAGCCCAACGTTCACCTAAATCATTACTCATCAGTACATAGTTTTGAATTCCAAACTCACTAAGCTCTGGTTGAGTATTACTTTCATTTGAAAAAGCTAAATCTACACTTTCTACCACAACTTGGTCGATAGTAAGTGTCTCATTTTCCTCAGAAGAGGCTGGAAACGCCGTACATAACAAAATTACAAAAAGATATCTAATCACTTGGATACTCCTAAAATATAACGATTAAATATCGTGCGAGCACGAATTTATCTATAACCATATTATAAACATGAATAAATCTAAACAAAAACTTGTTTTGATAAACGAGTAGTCAAACTCCTGAAACTCATTTAGAGGCAAAACCTTCCTAGAGTTAAAGGTCTAACTGTTGTGAACACTCTCTAACGGCTTTGTTGCAATACTCAACCTAGGTGGTCTTTTGATACGGTTAGGCGACTCGGTAGCTCTTGGGCATCCCGAGATGAGTAAGGGGCTGTTGCAAAAAAATCAGCCAAGACTCAGAATTCAGTTCTGTCTTTTCTGATCTAGTGACTCATGACCAATCCCGCATTCAAATGGAAACACTTTGCCCCTGAAATCATTCTTTGGTGCCTTCGTTGGTATGGTTCGACCCCAATGAGCTACGCCAACCTCAGCGACATGCTGGCAGAACGAGGGGTTTCGGTTAATCGCTCGACCATTTATCGTTGGTTCATTGAATATGCCCCAGCATTAAGTAAGAAGTTACGCCGCCATCAGTTCATCAGTTCATCCGTACAGACTCTTCGTGGCAGCTCGATGAAACCTACGTCAAGGTGAAAGGGAAATGGCACTATCTGTATCGAGCTATCAACAAGCAAGGCGAAACACTGGACTTCTATTTCTCCCAAAAACGTAATAAAAACGCGGCTTATCAGTTCTTGAAACGGTGCCTAAGAGACTATGATGTAGACACTCAGCCTAAAACCTTGAACACGGACAAGCATTCCTCGTATGCTCATGCTATCTCGCGCCTGAAGAAGGAGGGACGGCTGCGAGCGGATGTCGAGCAACGGCAAGTGAAGTATCTCAATAATGGTATCGAGTCCGATCACGCCCCCATCAAGAAGCTCGTCGTCAGCACAGGCGGTTTTAAAATACGAAAGCGAGCCTGGTCAACCATCGAGGGATTCGAATCACTGCGAATGTTGAACAAAGGCCAGTTTGATTTTTGGTTACGTCATGATGAGCGTAAAACGCTTGTTCGGGAGAGATCCGCCTTCATGAATCGTCTCTTCAATGTTGAGGTGGTTTACCAGTAATGGTTACCCCCATGACTGGGTAGATCTGCATTCTCTGATTAGTTGCAACAAGCCCCATTGTCTAGAATAACTTTAATTTGACCATATTTTTACACTATAAAATAGAAGTCGACAAGTCAGTATTTATATTTACTGACTTGTAAAAATAAATTATATTCCCTTATTACCTGCTAATAATATTTATACCCACTTCTGAGAAGATTGGTATAACAAGAAAAAATATCACTTTCCAAAAAATAGGGTAGTAGACAAAAAAACTAAATCTCTCCTTATTTTTTATTGTATTCTTAACATACAATAAAAGACGGTAAGCATACATCACCGACATGATAACCGAAGTGATCGAAAGACATCTTAATATAACCTGGCTAAACTCACCATCCACTGTAATAAATGATAATAATATTATCAATGCAATAATAACATAACTTCTACCAAACATAATTCCTCACCATGAAAATTATCATTTGGATGAAAAATGACATATTACCCACCATTCTAAAGTCCATATTTTTCCTTTTAAAAACAACAACATTAACACTATAGAAAATATATAACAGTGAAACAACACAGATAAACATCTGCAAATAAACATCCATATCCTGCACTAATTCATAGAAAGCAGGATAATGTATTGATAATGGGAATAATGCCCCAAATATCAATATGTATTTATTATTTGAATAGTTAATCTCTATCACGGTCATCATCTCTTTCATCGTAGTCATCTCGTGGACTAGAAGGTTCCCCCGGAAAATCAACTCGAGTCGTTTCGCCAGAATCTAAATCCGTTTCAGTTGCATAATCATTATCTTCTCTATCATACCTGTCATGATCTTCATCTTCACGATCATAGTCACGGTCACGGTCACGGTCATCATCGTAATCTTCTCGTAAGCTATATTCATGCTCATAATCGTAATTATAATCAAAACCTGTACTGTAACTGTCTTCTTTTACTGTGCTAGTGTAGTTATTCGTGATGGTTGTCCCTAATTCTTCGGCGGTTAATTCAGTAAAACTCACAGGCAAACCCACGTAATGACCAATTGAAATACCAAGCCCCTTTATCGAACCAGATTTGTTGCTTAATAGGCCGATCCCCCCAACTGGAGTGTCAAAAGCAGCATTTATACTTTTTCCATTAGATAACTCGCTAATATCCCCGGTTTCCCATATACCAATTTCACCTTGAAACGAACTAAGGCTTCCAACTGAATAACCATTAATTACGGAAATATTAATATCCTCAAAATCTGTAGCGACTTGAAAACCTTTAGCTACAAAGCCAAGAGAACCAACTACGCTAACTGTCATTGAATATCCATCATCACCTTCTTCATCATCACCTTCTTCATCATAAGCTTCATTTAGGTTTGAAGCCATTGTTGCCATTCCAGAAGAAATAAAGAGTTTCTTCTTATTATTATAAATTTGTTCTATTTTTTCAGAGTCACTTAGTGCTAGGTAAACCGTAATAACTGGAACAACATCATCAAATATTCCCGATGGTCTTTTATCTAATAACAACTCTAATGTTTCTCTTCCTCTTTGCACAGCAGAATGAGCTTCATAAATATTATCACCATCAGTACTTAATGTAGGATTTATCGATAGATTTACCATCCTATAATTAACAAAGTGATTATTTTTATCTTTAAAATATTTAATATCACCAGTATCACGATCCATGTACTGAATTTTAATAGCGAGATCTTTCACTTTACCTTTGGTTCTATCATACGATATATAGAATATATCGTGTGTATTATCTGTTCGATTGTAGCTACAACCACCTTCTACACACCAAGTCTCATATTGTAATGAGTGAGATAGCGATAATCCAAACTCTTCAAGATCAATGTTTGTTAGATTCTTGCTTTCAACTCTCCAGTCATAACTATATCCATCAATTGAATATGGGTCAGAACCAACAGGTATCATCCAAGCGTGTGAATTAAAAGTAAACACAGAAAGTATCAGTATTGCAGTTATCTTTTTTACAACATTTTCGGTTAACTTATTTATGGTTACAAAATTATCCATCCATCCTAATAATAAACTAATGCGCATATCATTCAGATGTATGTGCATCAAGACCTCGAGAGTGTAACATTTTGTTACTTATCGAAAATGAGGGGGTTGTTGCAAAAAAATCAGCCAAGACTCAGAATTCAGTTCTGTCTTTTCTGATCTAGTGA
>NZ_JAUFQV010000036.1 GCF_030409945.1 Vibrio tapetis subsp. quintayensis | reverse complement strand
GCGTCACGTCACTCGTGGTTTGAGCATTCACCACTGGCACGCTTGGAGCCGTGGTGTCAATCACATAACCTTTTGAAACAGAACCACTAAACTCATTCCCAGTCCAATCATCACCAGTTACCGTGGCGGTCACTGAACTATCAGCAGCTAGCTCACTCCCCTGAAGGTCAACAGCCCAAGATTTATCGCTCAAAACTGTTGTCAGGTAAGTTACGCCATTCACAACAACCGAAACTTGATCACCCGGCCTAGCGTCACCGCCAACTGAGCCAGTAATAGCCACTGTACTTTCACTTTCGCTTTTATTAATCACGTTATCATCGGTGATTGAGTCAATCGAGATTGTGCCTCTAGCAAAAGTATCGACTAAATAGAACTCTGTTGAGGTCGCGGAGCCTATATTTCCAGCAGCGTTAACAACATCAACTTTTGCGTCTACGACATTGTTAGAGTCCGATTGTAAATCAGAACCATTAACATCTATGCTGTATTTCCCATCAGTCACAGTGCCTGTGTATTCAACACCGTTAACTGTTAGTGTCACGACCGCCGTTTCATACGTTTCACCAGTTACAGTACCTGTTATAGTTACTGTGCCAGCAACTTCTTTTGCGTTAACAACGGAGTCATCGGTTATTGGGTTTATGTCGATATTGACGTTTACTGGTGTTTCATCAAAGGTGTGCGTCGAGCTACCTTTGCTCTCAACTGAATTTCCAGCGGCATCTTCAGAGCTAACAGATACGTCAAAAGCGGTGTCAGCGGCTAAATCCTCACCATTAACATCAAGTTGCCATTTACCGTTTTCACCCACAGTTGTCGTATATGTTTTGCCATTTATCTCAGCCGTGACAGTATCTCCGGACTGAATATCACCACCAACAGCACTGCCTGTGACAGCAATGGTTTGGCCTTTTTCAGTAACAGTAATGACATCATCAGAAGTAATATCATCAATACTAACCACGCCGGAATCAGCTTTAGTATCGAGAGTAAACGTTAAAGAAGATGATTCAGAAGAGTTTCCAGCGTCGTCAGTTTGCCTAACTGTAATGGTGTTTTCACCTTCTACAGGTGTTGGAGCTGAAGTCGTCCACGAGCCGTCAACGAAATACTCGACCGTCGCACCATTTTCTATGTCTGAAATCGAAAATGAACCATCTTTGGTTAAGAAGTCTTGGTTAGAAGTGCCCGTATCATTATCAAGAGAGATATTTGGCGCTTCGGGCGCAGTAGCATCAACAACAAACTCATCCGTATCCTGCGCTTCATTACCTTGAGAATCAGAGCCTTTAATCACCACATCATAAGTCGCATCAGGTAGTGCGTCTTCCGCAGGGAGCTCAAATGACCAAGACCCATCGGCGTTAGGAGTAACGGAATAACCTTTACCATTTACAGTTAGTGTTAGATCGCCATCGGTATGTGACGAAGTGCCTGAGAATAGAGGCGTATTATCAGCGGTAACCGTTTGGTCTGAAATACTGACTAACGGTTTATTGGCATCAATTTGAATACTATCTGAATCGGTCGCGCTGTTACCTTGAGCATCAGATCCCGTAACCACAACGGTGTAATCACCATCGTCTAGGGCATCTTCAGCAGGTAAAGGTAATGTCCAGTTACCATCAGAATCTGGAGTAACGCTGTAATCTTTACCATTAACATTGACGGTTAGATCACCATCAGTATTTGATGATGTACCCGAAAATACAGGTGTATTGGATTCAGAAACCGTTTGGTCAACAATCGTTACCTGAGGCTTCACATCAACAGAAAATTGATCAGATGCAGACGAGCTATCACCTTGAGCGTTTTGCCCAGTCACCGTCACTTCGTGAGCGCCATCAGCCAAAGCATCTTCTTGTGGTAATTCGAATGACCATGAGCCATCAGCTTCTGGTGTCACTGTGTAGTCTTTACCATTAACCGTTAGGGTTAAGTCACCGTTTACATTGGTAGCGGTTCCACTGAATAAAGGTGTGCTGTCTTCGGTTTCACTAATGTCCGCAACTGTGATAACTGGCAATTCTGATTCAGGTGCCGCATCGTCGGTCGAAATTAGGCTTCTATAGGATTCTAATAAAGTCAGGCTTTGGGTTTGAGAGAGGCCCTGACTTTGAAGTGCACTGGTATCAAAAGAGGTTGAAGCAAGGGTTTGTGCACCAGTACGTTCAATTTCACCAGAAGTGGTCAAGCTTGAACCACTGCTGGCCTCACCGGCTGCTGGAGCGAATTCATCATCAAATTGAGTGGGATCTTCTCCGCTTTCTAATGCTGCAAAGATCTGGTTAATCTCATCGTCTAGGTTCAACTCTGTCAAAGACAGATCATCACCAACAATACTTGCTGACGGAAGATCATTGCCATCAACGGTAATTTGATCGTCACCGTTACTTACAACGACTTCTCCTGGTTTTAACGCCGTCCCCTGAGGAACAACTTTCAAATTACCTAACGCATCAATAACAATAATTTGCCCTGATGCAACAGCACTAGCAGACAACAATGAGTAAACAGAATCCATGTGAACCTCTAAAAACAGTTTTACATCCTTCACCAAACCCAAGTGAATTGATGGATGTTAAAAAAATGATCGAACAGGTAACTTATCATCGAAGTGGAACCAAGGCCACAAAACCAACACTGGCTGTGACATATGGCCGACGTCACTTTTACAACTTAGAGATAAGTCCCATTATCCAACCTCACTTTTTCTTATTGATTGCTTATGAACCATAATCAATAAGTAACCAGTTACAATGAAACCGCTTAAAACGGAACAAATCAAAACAACCAAGAATGAGTGAGAAACTAGATATACGTGTAATACATTAATGGTAATAAAATTAGCAACACTAGGTATACTAATCATTAGTAAATATGTTATTTAGTCTTAACTTAATCATTAAATTCTCACATTTGAGACCGCATTTACTCATACACTTGTTAAAACTTGGTAATGGACAACCTGGAGAACGTCGTGAATAGGACAAAAATCACGCTACTGGCATCAGCGTTACTGCTGTCAAATAGTGTTTTATCTCAAACGCTTGAGCAATCTATTGCGATTACTCTAGCGACAAATCCTGTGCTTAAAAGTGCCTTTAACGACTACAAAAGTTACGTTAAACAGCATGAGTCTGCGAACGGCGCTTACCTCCCCTCTATCGATTTAGATGCAGGAATAGGTTACGAAAAAGTGAATACCACACAGGACGTTAGTACTAACTTAAATCGTAAAGAAGCGACACTCACGCTCAACCAGTTAATTTGGGATGGCTCAGCCACGTTGAACAACATGGATAGGACTGCAGCAGAAGCCGAATCCATGCGTTTTCAGCTACTTTCAGATGCCCAAGATAAGGCGCTGGAGGTGACTCAAATATACCTCGATGCAGTAAAAGCGAACGAGATCTTAGCGCTTTCAGAGAGTAACCTAGCGGTTCATAAAAAGATCTACAAAGACATCCGAAAGCGAGCAGAATCAGGCATTGGATCAACCGCTGATCTTTCACAAGTAGAAGCTCGTATAGCAAAGGCTCACGGCAATTTACTCGCGGCTCAAAATAACATTTTCGATACCCATACTCAGTTTTACCGAATTGTTGGCCAAACACCGCAAGGGCTTGTCTTCCCTCGAGCAGACGTAAACGAACTCCCACTCTCCCTTGGTGACGCTTTAAAAACCGCTAACGATAATCACCCAGTTCTTAAAGTTTCAATGAGCGATGTTGATGCGGCAAGGTTTCAGTTCGACCAATCTAAAGGCGTAAATTACCCAACAATTTCATTCGAAGCTGGCCAAGTTTGGCGAGACGATGCCGGCGGATTAGAGGGCAGCAGCGACGAGCTTTCTGCAATGATTCGTATGCGTTATAACTTGTACAACGGTGGCAGTGATGATGCGAATATCGAACGCTCTGCATACCAACTCAATAAAGCAAAAGATCTAAGAGATCGCTCATACAGAACGGTTGAAGAAAGCCTAAAACTGTCTTGGAGTGCATTGGATCTTACGCTTCAACAAAAAGAATTCCTAGCCGACCATGTCGATTCCGCAGCTCAAACCGTTATAGCTTATGAAAAACAATATCGAATAGGTAAACGAACGTTACTTGATCTGTTAAACACAGAAAATGAATTGTTTGAAGCTCGAAAATCGTATGTTGATGCTCACTTCGCTGAGCAATTCGCTAAATACCGAGTGATGAACGCAACCGGCACCCTGTTAAGTGCATTACTAATCGACGTTCCGAACGAGTGGAACGAACCCGTTGACTACTAAATTAGGTATACAATCGTGAATAATTTACTAGCAAGGACACTGCTTCCGCTCATCATACTGGCAGTAACTAGTACGACAGCGGTTCAGGCAGAAGAACATGAATATATTGCTACTCCTATCGCGAAGCAATCTGCCGATCTTACCGACGATGATTACGATGGAGTAATCAACGCACGAGATTTATGCAGTGGCACTCCGCGAACCGCATTAGTTGATAACGAAGGCTGCGAGAAATATTACGAAAACAGAGAGCAAAAGCAGCTCAAAGTTTTATTCGGTAATAATGAAACTGAAATATCGCCAATTTTCTTAACGCAAATACGCACGATGGCAGAGTTTTTGGATATCTACCCAGAAACAACCATCGAGCTTCAGGGCTTTGCGAGCCGTACTGGTAATGCTTCACATAATTTAGAGTTATCTAAAACCCGCGCCCAAAACGTAAGACGGGCCCTCATCGGTTACGGGGTAAGCCATACAAGAATTAAAACTGTAGGGTTTGGTGATTCGGTGCTAGCCGTAGAAGGTGACAGCAAAGCCAACCAAGCTCTGAACAGGCGTGTGACCGCCTCAGTTGTTGGTTTTAAGGGGGACGTCGTTAGGGAGTGGACCATTTTTACAGTAAGGAAAAAATAGCACTCATCGGCCAGTCTTCTTTTATTTTAAGTCATATAGAAACCGCATTTTGTGCGGTTTTTTATTGCGTCAATATTGCAGCGATAACTTGGAACTTTTAAGCCAAACGTTAAGAATAACTAACTTATACAATGATAAAACAAGTGCTTTTTCTTTCTTCCGCTCCCACAACCCCAGAATTGGAACTACCATCACATTATTTGCGAACTAAACTAACCCGAACACATAACATTGAGTTGCATATTTATTTGTATTATAAATATCAAACAATAAATTCAAACGTGATATTTTAAAAAGTGATCCATTCCCATTATTTTCTAACATTAAAACAACAGCTTATTTATCACGCGAAAAAAATTTGAACGCAATCGATAAAATAACCGAATTCAAATCCTCAATAACTTCAACACCGCAATTTTTAGACCGCCAATAGTTCCCACCTTGCATTACAGTCTCAGAAATGAGAACAATATTACGCTAATATATATACAATAATTTAGAATTTACTACTGGGGAATTGCCGCAATGAATATCCGATTGTGCGCTATTGCTGTATTTATAAGCGGATCTATATCGGCACATGCTCAAACACTAGAGCAAGCTATTGCAATGACTTTGGCAACAAACCCAGAGATCAAAAGTGCCTTCAACGACTATATGAGTTATCAAAAAGATAACGAGTCAGCCACCGGTGCTTATAAGCCAAAAATCAATCTCGATGCTGGTATTGGTTTCGAAAGCGTCGACTCAGTATCAGACAACCGAAAAAACCTGAATCGTAAAGACGCAACCTTGTCTTTTAACCAACTGATTTGGGATGGGTCATCAACACTCAATAACATTGATAGAACCGCAGCAGAAACCGAATCAATGCGATTTCAATTGATCGCCAACGCACAAGATAAAGCCCTAGCGGTAGCCAGCGTCTATTTAGATGCGGTAAAAGCGAATGAAGTACTCAAATTATCGGAAAGCAACCTAGCGGTTCACAAAAAAATCTACAACGATATCAAGCGAAGAGCTGAGTCGGGCATTGGATCAATTGCAGATGTGTCTCAAGTGGAAGCACGTATCGCGAAAGCGCATGGCAACCTCCTTGCGGCTCAAAACAACCTATTTGATACTCATACTCAATTCACTCGCCTCGTTGGACAACGGCCTCAAGGCTTAGTATTTCCGCGCGCCGATGTGACGGCCTTACCGTTAACATTCCAGCAAGCGTTAGACAGTGCCTATGACATTCACCCGGTGATAAAAGTGGCGAGTGCTGACGTCGATGCAGCCAGATTTCAATACGATCAAACCAAAGGCGTGAATTTCCCTACATTGTCATTTGAAGCAGCACAAACTTGGCGTGATGACGCTGGCGGTCTTGAGGGCAGTAGTAGCGAAACCAGTGCCATGCTGCGAGTTCGCTATAACCTCTATAACGGAGGTAGCGATGAGGCAAACTCGGAGCGCGCAGCTTACCAGCTAAATAAAGCCAAAGACTTACGCGACAGAACACACCGGAACATTCAAGAGAGCCTACAACTATCATGGAGTGCTTTGGATCTCACGCTCCAGCAAAAAGAATTCTTAGCCGATCACGTCGACTCAGCTTCTAATACTGTTATTGCTTATGAAAAGCAGTACCGAATAGGAAAACGAACACTACTTGATCTACTCAATACCGAAAACGAACTCTTTGAAGCACGTAAAGCCTATGTCGATGCGAACTATGCAGAACAGTTAGCCAAATACCGTGTGATGAATGCCAGTGGTAATTTGCTCGATGCTCTTCGAGTCGATATCCCTGAAGAGTGGACTAAGAACCAACACTACTAATTACTAGAGACCCATATGAAACGCCTATTCTTAATACTGTCCTTAATCAGCGCAACACCGATCAATGCAGCAACACAAGAGTTTCATGAGCAATACGACTACTTAGATACACCGGTTTCCATTCAAGCCGCAGATCTAGCCGATCAAGACCGTGATGGTGTCATTAACGCCAGAGATCTATGCAAAAACACACCGACGGGTGCTTCAATAGATAACGATGGGTGTGAAACCTATTATGAAGCAACGGAGAAAAAGCAATTAAAAGTGCTGTTCGCCAATAACGCTACAGAAATTTCACCTCTATTTATTACCCAAGTAAGAACCATGGCCGAGTTTTTGACAGCCTACCCTGACACTTCCATTGAACTACAAGGGTTTGCTAGTAAGACTGGAAATCCTGAACATAATTTGGCGTTATCTAAACAAAGAGCAACCAACGTGCGCAAAGCACTGATCAGCTACGGTGTTAGTCACACACGCATTAAGACCGTTGGTTTTGGCGATACCGTCACCGCTGTAAAAGGCGATACAGACACAACGCACGCACTTAATCGCAGAGTGGTTGCAACCGTTGTTGGTTTCCATGGTGAAGTCGCCAAAGAATGGACCATATTTACAACCATCGCGAAGTAGAATTCAAACAACGCAAAGCGTTTCAAGTCGTGTCATAAAATGATACTCTAGCGCCGTCTTACATCTATGGAATTCAAAAATGACTAAATTAACCGGTGATCTTCAAGCAAACCTTGAATTATTCGTTACAGAAACTAAGCAGAACAAACTTGTTTGGGGCCTTCGAAACGATGAAGGTTGGTTAGCTTGTGACTCAACTGAGTTTGAAAACAGTGAAGTCATGCCATTTTGGTCTTCAAAAGAAGACGCAGCAGCTCATAACGTTGAAGAATGGGCTGACTTTGAAGTATTAGAAATCCCACTAGACATCTTCGTAGAAGACTGGCTAATCACTCTATCTGAAGACGGTGTACTCGTTGGCAGTAACTGGAACGCAGAACTGCAAGGTAAAGAAATCGAGCCAGGTGAACTAGCGAAGCTCTACCTTTAATTGATTTTGAAAGAAGCGGATTAATAAGCCGCTTCTTTTCTATCGACCAAAGCTACAGGTATTATCTTTTAACCTATTCCCTCATCAAACTTATTATCAGCAGTTACGTTTGTTGCATCAAATTTCAGCACTCACTTCACCAATTTCATATTATTTTTAAGAATAAAATAAATATCATTCAAATAGTGACCAATGCCCTTTGCATTTGCGCCTTAGCACGTAACATACCCCCCATTATTCAAATACGAGCATATTAATGAAATTTCAATTAGCCGCTTTAATTATTGCGCTGGTATTTGGCCATAATGCATTCGCATTTGATAGAGACAGCTGGGACAAGCTGCTGGCAACACAAGCTAATGACAACGCAACACTATCAATGCTACAAGAAAGGCATATCGCCCTTCCCAACGGTGGCGAACGACTTTATATCTCCACATTAATCCACCGTTTTCTAAGCTTGCGTGGTCAACCTTATTTTGGTGTAACAAAAGATAACCCAACCAATTACGACCGTTTCCACTCAAATCTAATAGCGTCGCTAAACGATGAGTTAAACCAGAAAAATCAATCGTCTTATGCGCGGCTAAGAAACCTGCTAAGCCAAACTAAGGTTAATCACGATTACAACGCTAGAACCGTTATCGAATATCAGCTATGTAGGCTATTGAGTAGAATGGGAGAACATCACAGTGCGAAATTTTACTGCAATTCGGCGAGATCTCATCTAGAACAAATGGACGATCCATTCATTCCACTTCGGGACCTATACCGCTTGACTGCAAATAATCATGATTATTTAGGTAACTACGAACTAGCGCTAAATGACTACTTTAAAGTGATCGATCAAGCAAAGTCATACCATGATAACTCGGGCATCTATAACGACGTCGGTAATTTACTTACCGATATGGGTGAATATGAACAAGCATTAAAGTATCTCTCACTTTCCTATGATCAAAGAAGCCATGGCAACACTCTACCATTAGCCGTCGCTCAAGTAATACATAGCCTCGCCAACCTATATTACGAAATGGGAGACTACGACGTTTCTCTGGAACACTACGACAAATCTCTAGTGTTGTTAAAACAACTCGACCATCAATATGGAATCACGCTGGCCTATATTGGATTAGGGAAATTGCACACAAAATACGGTAATCATGATCTAAGTAATGCATACTTGCATCAAGCTCTCGATATGGCATCAGAACAAAACAACCGAGCGATGACGATTGAAATCACGCTGTACCTTAGCCATGCCTACCAAGCAAGAAAGCTGAACCGGGTTGCCATTGAATATGCGCAAACCGCTCTAGAGTACGCGCAGAATGATGATATCTACATATACGAATCAAAAGCCCTATTGCAACTTTCAGATCTGTTTGAATTGGACGGTCAACTGGATCTAGCTTTGGAATATTACAAACAATTTCATAAACTCGAAGTCGACAAACACACTATAGATAACCGTAATGCATTTGAAGCACTTGATCTTAGTAAATCAAGGCTCGTCGAGGAACTCGAAAATTCGAAACTCGTTCTTAAGAATACGTCACAACGATTAGAACTGGATAGTTTACAGCGACAAAATCTCGCATACGGCTTGTTCATCGCCCTGCTTGGCATAACGATTACAGCAATGATCTACGCAAACAAAAAAGTACGCCGTTTAGCGGATCACGACGCATTAACTCATGCCTTAAGTAGAATGGGTGCTGTTGCAAACATTAGAGCGCAAAGCTCAATAAGCAAGCCAAGCAAAAAGCACGTCCTGGTCTTGTTTGATTTAGACAAGTTCAAATTAATCAACGATGCCTACGGCCATCCAACGGGTGACAGAGCTTTAAAGCACGTCGTTCAAAGCATAAACCAGCATTTGAATCAAAACGAATTTATAGGTCGACTTGGAGGAGAAGAGTTTGTCGTGTTCTTAACTGACGTCGCAGAGTCCGACGTACGTAATAGAGTAGAAATGTTGCGAATGGCGATTTCTAGCCAGCCATTGTATTCTGAAGACGAAGCGCCAATCCATTTATCTGCCAGCTTCTCGTTCTTGGCAACATCTGAGAATCTCGCAGAATTTGACGTACTTTATTCGATCCTAGATCAAGCGTTATACCAAGCAAAACAAAATGGTCGTGATTGCGTGATAGACGCCTACCACGACCCTGTGGATGTTATGCCCTATGCTGCTTCTCGACCAGTGCCTGCATAACCGATTCACGATTATTCAAGTAGTCTTCAAGGCCTGCCTTTCTTAAATCACAAGAAGGGCAATCGCCACAACCATCGCCAATAATACCGTTATAACAAGTCAGTGTTTTCTCACGTACCAGAGCCAACGACTGATACTGATCTGCCAATGCCCAAGTCTCCGCCTTATTGAGCCACATTAGCGGTGTTAGTATATCAAACGGGCGATCCATACCAGAAACAAGCGCGGTGTTCATTGCTTTAACAAACTCATCACGGCAATCTGGATAACCAGAAAAATCCGTTTCACACACACCTGTAATAACGCTCTGTGCCCCAATTTGATAGGCGTATATGCCGGCCAGCGTCAAAAATAGAATATTACGGCCAGGAACAAAAGAGTTAGGCAGGCCATTTTCTTGTAGCTCGTGTGAAACTGGAATATCGTCACGAGTCAGCGAGCTTACTGCCAGTTCGTTGAGCAGGCTAACATCCATCACTTTGTGCGCTTTCACACCTAACTCAATCGCCAGAGACTGCGCGACTTCAATTTCTAACTTGTGGCGTTGGCCATAATCAAACGTAATCGCATGAACTTCATCATACTCTTTAAGAGCTTGGACTAAACACGTAGTGGAGTCTTGTCCACCACTGAATACAACAACAGCTTTTTTCATGATGATCCCTTAAGCGATATCTAAATATTTATGAGTTTGAATCGACAAACGCCAGTTACGAGCAATACAGGTATCAATACACAACTGTGTTGCTCTCGGTTTTTGGCTAATAGGTTGTAAGGCAATAGACTTGTTTGCATCGAGGTTTGCTGACGCAATTAATTCATCTAACTGCTCAATGTCTTTCATTGTTCCAACAGGGTGTTTGATTTCGTTAGCCCGTTCCAGCGCAGAAACTAAAACAGGTAGCTTACCCTTCATCGCAATTTTTGGTGACACTGTAACCCATGTTGTACTAGTAACTCTAACTTCAAACGTACCGCTGGTTTCAAGCTGGCATTGGCAACCAATGGCTTCAAACGCTTCACACAGTGCCGTTAAGTCATAAACACATGGCTCGCCACCAGTGATCACAATATTGGTTGCTGTATAACCTTGACGTTGATACTCACTAACAATGTCTTGGCCACTAACACTGCACCATGTCGGTGTATCTGCCGTTTTGAGCATGATATCGCCAAGCGGGACTTCGTCTTGAGGCTCTGCTGTCCAAGTTTGCTTAGTGTCGCACCAAGCACAGCCAACCGGGCATTCTTGTAAACGGACAAAAACAGACGGAACACCGGTAAACGAGCCCTCACCCTGTATGGTTTCAAACATTTCGTTAATTTTGTAGCGAGTAGTCAAAGCGGTATACTTTCAATTCAGATATTGGGTGGGGAATTATACGCTGAAAACCTCGGTTTGCCAGCTCAGTAACCCACTGCCATAAGTAAAAATGGCAAGTGGGAGGAATTTATCCAAACTGAAGATAAACCATCGATGACGAATTGTTGTTTTCATCAATGCAAGATTTTAGAGATTTACTTTGTAGTTGGCATTCATTTTTCAAACACAACGACGCCAACTGCAAACACCAAGATCAACACCGCGTAATGAACAGCCTGCAAGATCAGAGATGACATGGAGCTTGAATCAAATAACGGAGTCAGCGAACTTAACAGCATATTAATAACAAATATGCCGGCCAGTCCGATCACAACTTGATTGCTCGACAGGTTTAAATGCTCTTGCTTAGGTTTTAGGAATGTAAAAACAGCAGCTAATGAAATAACAATCGAAAGCCAATAGGAGAACTCAGGGCGAGGCCAAACCAAACCCAACGCCGACACCACCAGCACCACAATCCACCATAATGGTGCGCCAGTCAGAATATCATCTAGCTTGCTGCCAATCTTTCTTTCCAGTCGGTCAAAATGCCAAACGATCAAGCCACCTAGAACAAACCCACCTATCACATCACTGAAAAATGAGCTGCCTAAATAAATGGAAGCAAACCCTTGTAACACTGGCAGTGTAAACATCACCGAAAGATAACGCCGCGCTGCATGCTCACCTGAACTTTTTTCTAATTGAATATATAGCATGCCAAGCACTGAAACCATCAGTGCCGAGGCCACACTGGGCATACCAAAGCCAAAGTGCTGAGCTAACTGGAGCTCTGGCATATAAACGAATGGGCGTGGCAATGCTAGGCCTATTTGAGCGACAAGACCAAGCAAAGAAACACTGGTCACCGCGAATATCAATTTAGCACCAAAGCTTCGGCCATAGTGTAGATAAGCAAACACGAGCGTTAAAATCAGCAACACTGGGCTAGCAATTGCCTCCGCAACCAAGAAAAACTGATGCAGTATGGTTTTAATTTGGTCGGGCAAGTTAGCAATGTTTTGTTGTAACGACTGAATATAGGGTAACTCAGCTTGATGGATAGTCGGTGCTGCTTGGGAGGCATGCTCAATAAAGGTGATGTCGTGTTCTGTCGCACCTGAAGCCAGCTTCAAAATATCGGCAACTTGGTATGGATAACGATAGTCGGCAGGTTCAATCCCCTCAAGATACGCAAGCAACACTTGATTCACTTCTATTCCGTAATGCGGAGCAAACCAAGCTGGCATAATGTGGTGATGCTGGGCGTTCACATGATGAAAAGCAATCACGTCTGAGTCCGACACGCAATCAAATACCACCGCCCTACCCGAGTAACCCAGTTGTTTACCAACCGTCACAACTAAGCCCGTTTCTTCCCATGTTTCTCTTTGGGCTGCCAAACTTGGATCTTCACCCTGTTCAATCGTACCGCCAGGTAAAGACAATTTATTGGTAATGGTTTCACGCACTAATACAATTTGCTCTTGGTCGCTTTTTATCAGGCACAAAGCCCCTTTTAGTTCTGCCGGGGCGTCAGCCAACGCCAACTGAGAATACAATCCAAAAACAAAGCTCAACAACACAGTTGAAATACAGCGTAACAACACATCTACTCCCTATAAGCACTTAATTAAGCGCAAAAAATCAAGACACATTCTAGTGATGAGAATGTGCCTCATTGGTTTACTTTTATAAACATACTATGTAATGGATTTTCGCATCCAATGAATATGGTGTTCGAAACCAGATTTATTGTAAAAATTCACTGCCGTCTGATTAAACTGCCAAACTTCTACGAAAAGTTGCTGCACACCGCACTCTTTGAACGACAACTCTAATCGGTTGAACAATTGCAGCGCGACACCACTGTTTCTATGCTCAACATCGGTGTAGATCTCATCAACACTTCCCATCAGCATCGATTTTACGATCGGAGAAATTAATTCGCAAAAATGGCCTGAAATAAATCCAGCACAATGACCCGACTCATCTATAGCGACATAAACAAAGCATTCCGGGTTATCTAGATAACTGGCGATGCTTTTCTCTTCTTCGACTTCTTCTGGTGTTTTAAATAGATCCGGTGAGGCTAAGTGATGATGCTCATGCAGTTGATACATCATTTGATTTAACTTAGGCAAGTCAGCAAAATTGGCAGCGCGAATTGTATAAGAAGGCATAAATATCTTTGTTATTTTATTTTGCCTCTATGATAAAGATCAGAAGCAACTTTGCCTAGATAATAGCGAGTTGATCTGACAAGTCAGGTAAAAAACGTGTTTTCTCTCGCAACACAGCTTTTAACTTGTAGGCACAAAAAAGGCCCTGATGACAAACAACAGAGCCTTTTAACCAAATTAACACTTCAATCAATCGGTATGTAACACTTTTTCCAGTTCGCTCAGGCTAGCGGGGTCATCAATCGTGGACGGCACCGTATAGCTTTCTCCATCCGCTATCTGACGTATCACTCGGCGTAATATTTTACCAGAACGTGTCTTAGGCAACCGCTCAACAACTAAGGCATGTTTGAAACAAGCGACCGCGCCAATTTCCGTTCTCACTTTACCAACCAGCTGGCTTTCTAATTCAAGCTCATCGATTTTCATGCCATCTTTCAATACCACTAAACCCAATGGCATTTGGCCCTTGAGGTCATCGTGCACGCCAACTACAGCGCACTCTGCAATCGCTGGATGCCCTCCGACGATTTCTTCCATTTCTCCTGTCGACAAACGGTGACCCGCAACGTTTATCACATCGTCTATACGGCCCATAATGAATAGATAGCCATCATCATCAAAATAACCACCGTCGCCAGAGACATAATAACCCGGGAATTGGCCCAAATAACCAGACTCGAATCTGTCATGATTGCGCCAAACCGTCGGCAAACAACTGGGTGGCAATGGCCTTTTCAGTGCGACGAAGCCTTGCTGATTAGCAGATACGGTTTCACCTAGCTCATCCAGCACTTCAACTTGGTAGCCCGGAATAGGTTTGGTTGCTGAACCCGCTTTCACCTTCATCACTTCAATACCGGTAGGATTACCTGCAATGGCCCAACCCGTCTCTGTTTGCCACCAGTGATCGATAACCGGTTTTTTGGTGTGTTGCTCCACCCATTCAAGAGTGGGCGGATCGAGCCGTTCTCCTGCCATGAAAATAGTTTTCAGACCCGATAAATCGTAATCGTTGAGCAACTTACCATCAGGATCTTCTTTTTTGATGGCTCTGAACGCAGTGGGGGCTGAAAACAGTGCGTCTACCTTATACTCTTGGCACACACGCCAAAACGCTCCTGGATCTGGAGTTCTAACTGGCTTACCTTCAAATAACACCGTCGTGCAACCGTGGATCAGCGGGGCATAAACAATGTATGAATGACCTACCACCCAGCCGACATCAGAAGCAGCCCAGAACACCCCGTTTTGGTCAATATCGTATATCGCACTCATGGAATACTTCATCGCAACGGCATGGCCGCCATTATCACGCACCACGCCTTTTGGCTTACCGGTAGTGCCGCTGGTATACAAGATATAAAGAGGATCGGTCGCTTTAACAGGCACACAATCGTGTGGCATGGCAAATTGCTGCGCTTGCTCCCAATCTAAATCACGTGACTGATTCAGTTCCGCAGGGCATTGTTTTCTTTGCCATACCAATACCGATTCAGGTTTCCATCGGCTGTCTAAAATAGCGCGGTCAACCAGGGGTTTATAAGGCAACACTTTATTGACTTCGATTCCACAAGAAGCGGTCATCACCACTTTTGGCTCGGCATCTTCAAGGCGAACGGCTAGTTCATTGGGAGCAAAGCCGCCAAACACTACGGAATGAATCGCCCCTAACCTTGCACATGCGAGCATGGCCATGGCCGCTTCCGGGATCATTGGCATATAGATAACCACACGGTCACCTTTTTCGACGCCCTGATTAGCCAACATGCCCGCCGTTTTGGCTACTTGCTGCTGCAATTGTAAATACGTATATCGTCTTTTAGTATTGGTGACGGGAGAGTCGTAAATCAACGCAACGTTATCTCCACGCCCCTGTTCAACATGGTAATCGAGTGCCAGCCAGCAGGTATTTAACTCGCCGTCAACAAACCAGCGTTCAATGCCGTTATCATCATTTTCCAAGATGGTATTTGGAAACGTGAACCAATCTATTGCTTGCGCTTGTTTCTTCCAAAATTGCTCAGGATCGTTAATTGAAAGTTGGTACTCTTGCTCATAAGTAGACATAGTGCCCCTCCTTGAATGTATGCCATAGCCTATAAACCAGCGCCCTTCTCAACACTATTAGGCTCACATGTATCGACAGGTACTCGGACCCACCCTTCCATAATGATTCGAGCACTGCGGCTCATTATTGCTTTTTCTACTTTCCAATCGGTTCCAGTTTGGCAAGCCTTCGCACCTACCTTCAAAGTACCGGATGGATGACCAAAGGTGACGGCCTCTTTTTCGCCACCACCAGCAGCCAAGTTGACCAATGTGCCAGGAACACAGGCCGCCGACGCAATCGCCACCGCTGCCGTGCCCATCATGGCATGATGGAGCTTACCCATAGACAACGCTCTGACAAGCACGTCCACGCTGCTGGCTTCTACCACCTTTCCACTTGACGACGGATAGGTTGTCGGTTTAGAAACAAACGCCACTTTGGGCGTATGTTGCCTTGTCTTTGCTTCGTCTATATGAGAAATCAAACCCATCTTAACCGCGCCATGCGCTCGAATACTTTCAAACATCGCCAACGCTTTTTCATCATTATTAATGTCGTCTTGCAGCTCTGTGCCTAGATAATTAATTGAGCAGGCATCTAAAAATATGGTAGGGATGCCTGCGTTTATCATGGTGGCGTTTAATATTCCCAAATCTGGGACTTCCAAGTCGTCCACTAAATTGCCAGTTGGAAACATAGAGCCATTACTGTCAGCTGGATCGACAAAATCCACTTGAATCTCTGCGCTCGGAAAGGTCACCCCATCGAGTTCAAATTCTCCGGTTTCTTGAACAAAGCCATTTACTATAGGCACATGCACCAATATTGTTTTTTTAATATTGACCTGCCAAACACGCACAGTAACTATGCCGTTTTGAGGTAATGAGCTGACATCAATCAGGCCAGAGTGTATGGCAAATGGACCTACCGCTGCCGACAAATTGCCACAATTCCCGCTCCAGTCCACAAACGGTTTATCAATAGAAACCTGACCAAACAGGTAATCGACATCGTGCTGTTCAGATGTACTTTTAGATACGATCACCGTTTTACTGGTGCTTGATGTGGCGGAGCCCATTCCATCGGTTTGCTTGCCATAGGGATCAGGGCTGCCAATAACGCGAAGCAACAAATTATCTCGTGCTTGTCCTGCTGTCTGCGCTTCTATAGGCAAGTCAGCCAAATTAAAGAACACCCCTTTACTGGTGCCTCCACGCATATACGTAGCGGGAACCCGAATTTGGCTTACCGCATTAGAAGTCCGCCCATCAGAAGACAATGGACTTGTATTTTCGGATTTACTTGATAAATCAGTCATTGGCCTTGTCTCCTACTGGGCTAAAAAATCTTGGGCGAAACGTTGCAATACACCCCCCGCGTTATACACATTCACTTCATCGGCGGTATCCAATCGACACGTCACTTGCACATCGATTTTCTCACCGCTTGAGCGTGTAACAATAAGAGCCAAATCCGCACCGGGAGAAATATCCCCGACGACGTCATATAGCTCTGAACCATCCAAACCCAGTGTTTTTCTGTCTACGCCAGCTTTAAATTGCAACGGCATAACGCCCATGCCAACCAAGTTAGTCCTATGAATGCGCTCGAACCCTTCCGCAACAATCACTTCAACCCCTGCAAGTCGAACGCCTTTCGCCGCCCAATCTCGTGATGAGCCTTGCCCGTAATCACCACCAGCAACAATGATCAACGGTTGCTTTCGGTTCATGTAGGTTTCTATGGCTTCCCACATGCGGCTAACCTTACCTTCAGGCTCAACTCTGGCCAAAGAGCCTTGTACGACTTCACCTTGCTCTTGAACCATTTCATTGAACAGCTTAGGGTTCGCAAACGTGGCACGTTGAGCGGTGAGGTGATCACCTCGGTGAGTCGCGTAGGAGTTAAAGTCTTCTTCTGGCACCTCCATTTTCGCGAGATATTCGCCTGCCGCGCTGGAAGCCAAAATGGCGTTGGATGGCGACAAGTGATCCGTGGTGATGTTGTCACCCAACACAGCCAGAGGTCGCATTGCCGATAGTGTTCGTTCCCCGGCTAAAGCGCCTTCCCAATAAGGAGGCCTGCGAATATACGTACTTTTTGGTCGCCAATCATAGAGCGGGTTGCTGTTGGCGGTTTCATCACCCAATTTAAACATCTGAATATAAACTTGTTTAAATTGCTCTGGCTTAACACTCTTACTCACGACCGCATCAATTTCTGCATCGCTTGGCCAAATATCGTTAAGGTATATTGGGTTGCCCTTAGCATCGTTTCCAAGCGAATCACGCTCGATATCAAAACGAATGGTGCCTGCCAACGCATAAGCGACGACCAAAGGAGGCGACGCTAAGAAAGCCTGCTTCGCGTATGGGTGGATGCGTCCATCGAAGTTTCGGTTACCGGAAAGCACCGCTGTTGAATACAAGTCTCGGTCAATGATTTCTTTTTGAATTTTCGGGTCAAGCGCACCGCTCATGCCATTACAGGTTGTACAGGCATAACCGACGATACCAAAACCAAGCTGTTCTAATTCAGGCAATAAATTCGATTCGTCTAAATACAATTTCGCCACTTTTGAACCCGGAGCAAACGAAGTTTTCACCCAAGGTTTACGCACTAAACCCAGCTCATTGGCTTTTTTGGCCAGTAGGCCAGCCGCGACGACGTTTCTTGGGTTACTGGTATTGGTGCAAGAGGTAATCGCTGCGATGATCACGGCACCATCGGGCATGGTTTTATTTTCGTCACTTCCGTCTTGTTCTTGCCACTGCTTGGCAATCCCACGGCTTGCTAACTCAGCGGTCGGTAGTCTGCGATGTGGGTTTGATGGTCCCGCTAAATTACGCTCTACTTTAGAGAGATCAAATTCAAGTACGCGTTCATAAACTGCATCTTTCAAATCGTCGGCCCACAGCCCTGTTTGCTTGGCGTAGCGTTCTACCAGCTCAACTTGCTCGGCATCTCGGCCCGTTAGCTTTAAGTAGTTAATGGTTTGATCATCAATGTAGAACATGCCTGCGGTCGCACCGTATTCCGGAGTCATGTTTGAAATCGTGGCTCTGTCGCCAATGGTGAGATCTTTTACGCCGTCACCATAAAATTCTAGATAGGATGAAACAACACGTTCATTTCTTAAAAACTCAGTAATGGCCAAAACGATGTCGGTTGCCGTTATGCCCTCTTGACGTTTGCCGTTCAGCTTAACGCCGACGATATCAGGCAGGCGCATCATCGACGGGCGGCCAAGCATCACGGTTTCAGCTTCTAAGCCACCAACACCTATGGCTATCACACCTAATGCGTCTACATGTGGAGTATGGCTGTCTGTTCCCACGCACGTATCGGGAAAAGCAATACCATGCTTCACCTGTACTACCGGGGACATTTTCTCAAGGTTGATTTGATGCATAATACCGTTGCCAGCTGGGATCACACTGACGTTTTCAAACGCTGTTTTACACCACTCAATAAAGTGAAAGCGATCTTCGTTACGACGATCTTCAATCGCTCTGTTTTTGTCGAACGCCTCTCTATCAAACCCCGCATGCTCCACCGCTAACGAGTGATCCACAATAAGTTGGGTTTCTACTACAGGATTCACTTTAGCAGGGTCGCCTCCTTGGTCAGCAATGGCATCACGCAGGCCAGCTAAATCCACTAATGCGGTTTGTCCTAAAATATCGTGGCAAACAACACGAGCAGGATACCAAGGAAAATCTAGGTCACGCTTTCTATCGATGATCTGCTTTAGAGAGTCTGTTAACGTATCTGGGCTACAACGTCTAACGAGGTTTTCAGCTAACACGCGAGATGTGTACGGCAGTGAATTAAACGCGCCATCAGTGATGCTATTCACCGCGTCTCTTGCGTCGAAGAACTCGAGTTCTGTGCCCGATAAGGCTTTACGATATTGGGTATTGGTAGGGAGAGCGCTCATATTGTCCATCCATGCTGTCTTTTGTTGGCCTCCTTCGTTGGGAGGCCTATCCAATGTATAAACCAAATTGTCTGCTGCTTAGGCTTATGATGCTTAAGTATCTAGAGATCAAACTTCTTGTCGCACCCGTTACTTACGAGCTTCTATTGGCAACCAATCTTGATGTTCTGGGCCTGTGTAATCGGCACTTGGGCGAATAATTCGGTTGTTGGCACGTTGCTCATAAATGTGCGCAGCCCAGCCAGTTAATCGGCTCATAACAAATATCGGCGTGAACAATTTCGTCGGGATGTCCATGAAGTGATAAGCCGAAGCATGGAAGAAGTCGGCGTTACAGAATAACCCTTTTTCACGCTTCATCACCGACTCAACGCGCTCAGAAACCGCGTATAAGTGCGTGTCTCCGACCGATGACGATAACTTGGCAGACCAAGCCTTGATCAGTGCATTGCGCGGATCACTTTCACGATAAACCGCATGACCAAAACCCATGATTTTGTCTTTATTTTCTAGCATTTTCATAATGTTGCTTTCTGCTTCATCAGGTGTTTGCCAGTTTTCAATCATTGCCATCGCGGCTTCGTTTGCACCACCATGAAGAGGGCCACGTAACGTGCCAATCGCTGCGGTAACACTAGAGTGGATGTCTGACAGTGTCGATGAACAAACGCGGCCTGCAAATGTAGACGCATTAAACTCATGCTCTGCGTACAAAATAAGTGAACAATGCATCACTTGCTTGTGCAGATCGGATGGCGTTTTGTCCGTTAACATCTTGAGGAAGTAACCGCCGATGGAATCTTCTGATCGGTCATCGGTATCAATGCGAATGCCATCGTGGCTAAAGCGATACCAGTAACAAATCATGGCTGGGAAGAGGGCCAACATACGCTCTGTAGCACGCTGTTGCTCAGAGAAATCTTGCTCTTGTTCTAGATTTCCCAGCATTGAACAGCCGGTACGCATCACATCCATCGGGTGAGCGTCAGCGGGGATCAGCTCTAACACTTTTTTCAGTGCATCTGGTAAACCACGTAAGCCAATTAGGCGTGTTTTATACTCGTCCAACTCAGATTGATTCGGTAAATGGCCTTGCAGTAGCAAAAACGCCACTTCTTCAAACTGAGCATGATTTGCTAGGTCGGTAATGTCGTAGCCGCGGTATGTTAACCCGGTGCCCGACTGGCCTACTGTACATAAAGCCGTGCTTCCCGCACTTTGTCCGCGCAATCCCGCGCCACCTAATTGTTTTTCTGACATGACGAACTCCTTCTCTATTCTTTTGTTTTGCTAGAGCACGCTCCAGCAGCAATACGTTTTGGTCTAAATATGACAATGGTATAAATCTGTCGAACTTATTTAACTGCGTATCTTCTATGGATAAGCGAGTTTATTCAGCACCACTTTTGAACAAGTGATCTAACTTATTTTCGTAGTCGTGGTAATTAAGGTAGGCATACAGCTCTTTGCGAGTTTGCATATCATCAAGCAGTGCTTCCTGATTCCCCTCTGACAAAATATGTTGGTACACCATTTCTGCCGCTTTGTTCATCGCTCGAAAAGCACTCAATGGGTAAAGCACCATGTCGACTTGGTGTTTTGCTAATTCTTCACAGCCGAATAGTGGCGTTTGACCAAACTCCGTGATGTTGGCAAGAATAGGCACGTTTTTACCAAATTCAGAGTTAAGCGCATTGGAAAACTTCACATACTCTTCCAGCTTTGACATGGCTTCAGGGAAGATCATATCTGCACCTGCGTGAACACAGGCAATGGCTCGGTCAATCGCACAATCAATACCTTCAACGGCTAACGCGTCGGTACGCGCCATGATGACAAACTCATCGTTGTTTCTTGCATCCACCGCCGCTTTCACTCGATCAACCATTTCTTGCTGGCTAACAATGGCTTTGTTTGGACGGTGCCCGCAACGCTTCTGCGCCACCTGATCTTCCATATGAATTGCCGCGGCACCCGCTTTTTCCATCGCTTTGATAGTACGAGAAATGTTAAACGCACCACCAAACCCAGTATCTATATCCACCAGCAAAGGCACATCACACGCATTGGTAATGCGTTCTACGTCCACCAGCACATCATTAAGGGTGGTAATACCAAGATCCGGTAAACCGTATGAGGCATTGGCGATACCGCCACCAGATAAGTAAATGGCTTGGTGACCTAACGTTTTGGCCATCATGGCGCAATACGGATTCACGGTTCCAACGATTTGCAGTGGATCGTTATCTGCGACGGCTTGACGGAATTTGGCGCCTTGGCTCTGGCTCATGATGCATTCTCCTTTTGCTCTTCAATTTTCTGTTCGTTAATTTGTTGTTCAATCAACTTTCGGCTACCCGATATATGACGACGCATTAGCATTTCCGCCAATTCTTCATCACGATCTCGAATCGCTTGTAGGATAAATTTATGTTCTTGCAATGCTTTAGTAGGACGCGACGGGGACTTAGGGGATTGATATCGGTACATTCGAACAAGGTGGTACAACTCATCACACAGCAGTGTGACTAATTTACTATTACGACTGGCTTTAATGATTCGATAATGAAAATCAAAATCCCCTTGCTGATGAAAGTACGATTTACCTTCAACCAGATCTATATGGCTAGAGTGAGTATTTAACAGCCCATCAAGTTCGCGAATCTCTTCATCGGTAATGTTTCTTGCAGCCAAACGCGCCGCCATTCCTTCAAGTGGCTCGCGTACTGCATATAATTCACAAAGGTTGTTTAGAGAAAAACTGACGACACGAGCACCAACATGGGGAATGCGCTCAATCAGCCCTAGCCCTTCCAACCGCATGATGGCTTCACGCAATGGGCCGCGACTTACATTAAGACGTTTAGCGATTTCAGGCTCAGATATTTTACTGCCCAGAGGAATATCGCCTCCAACAATCGCTTCAATCAGGTAATTGGTTAGGTTTTCAGATTTGGTGTTTTCTTTATCAGACACGCTTAAATGTAAATCAGACACATGACAACCAACATTTAATTAACATGGGATTAACTTACACCACAAGATTGTCGACAATCAAGATAATTGTCTACAATTTAGACTAAAGTCTATTTTGTAATTTCTATCCTAAAATTATGAAATCCTGACAAAATCCTTAAATAACAAAGAGTTCATAAAAACCCACCTAATTAAGTACCTAGTGAAGGAAACTCGACATTGTCGACAAAAGGTCAAATCGGAAGACGTTTAGTAATGTTCTTCATATTTGAGTTCACAATAAACCGGTAATTAAACGCATTAAGCCCATTGAGAACCTTAAATTTTGTTAAAAACCCCCAGCCAGTGCTAAGCCATTCTCACACTAATCAGAGACAATGCGAACGTTCATTCATACTTGCATATTCACCACTCAACATAATGGCATGCGTGAGATCACTGGTTTATTTTTGTCTGTAGATCGCACTCACTCTTTGACTAGTTGGTGATTAATCAAATTTATAGGCTTAGCTACAATGCAATGCTTATTAAAAACAGTGTGACGAAAGAGCAAACTATTTCTAATTAGCAACTGTCTATTTTTGTATAGCACACAATAACCAGCATTCTTTCTTAAAATCCGACATTCCAATCTATTGGAGCAGCAACAAAATGAAGAGTATATCGTTTCAAGCAAAAGTATTTTTAGTCGTTTTCAGTATTTTTATCGGCACCATTTTCACCTCTTACTTCAGTGCCAATTATTTTATTAGTGATTATATCTATAAGAAAGAAACGCAGAGTATCAATGCACAATTAGAGCTGGTGAAAGATAAGCTCATTGATGAGATGAACTATAAAGTCTTGCTGGCAGAAAGCTTACAGGTGAACCTTGTATCAATCTCTGATACTTCGGAAAAAACGGGATTCGATAACATCTATAAAGCCTCTTATGACCTTGTGTTCGATAAGAACGGGGAAGTGACTGATACCACTCAGGCTAACTCGATTTTGGAACAAATCAAACATGCTGGCGACACCTTAGTTGTGAGTGATGTATTAATGCGTAACAACAAACCAATGATCTCTATCACGGTGCCTAGGGGTATGTCTGAGGGGGACCTTTTTTACATTGATTTGAGCCATATTCGAGAACTGCTTACTACAACAGCGGTTGAGGGAAGCTACATTGAACTCATCGACAATAATAACATGACCATTTTCTCAAATAAGCAAGATGGCCAACTCATCCCTCTAGAAAACAACATCGTACTATTCGGTAAACAGTGGCGCTTGACCGGTTACATCGACAAAGAGTTTATTAAAAAGAATACGAATGAAGTTAACGACGCGATTACTTTAGCCTTACTTATTTCTGCGGGGATCATAATGCCACTGAGTATTCTAGCGCTATATTTTGCATATAAACCCATCGTATCTCTAAGAAACATTGTGACTGATCTAGCCAAAGGTGAAGGTGATTTAACCCGTCGATTACAAGTGTCAACAAAAGATGATCTAGGCATGATTGCCAACAGCATCAATCAATTTGTCAGCCAATTACAATCTATGATGCTGGAGGTTTCTCAGTCTCGAATGAAAATCAGTAATGAAATTGACCAAGTCGAGCATCAAACCGATTCCACCCAGACTCTACTAACGGCCCACAGTGCTGAGACAGACCAAGCAGCCACTGCGGTTACGCAAATGAGTTCAGCCGCCGATGCGGTGGCAGAAAACGCAAAGCATGCCGCAACATTAACGCAAAAAGCCAACAATGAAGCTTCCCGCTCAAAACAAACCGTTCATCACGCTGTAGATAGTGTTTCAGCTCTCATTGAAGAAGTCGACAGCATGTCTCAATCTGTTCAGGTAATGAGTCAAGATACGCAGCAAATCAGCAAAGTGCTTACGGTTATTGGTGAAATTGCCGAGCAAACCAATCTATTAGCATTGAACGCTGCGATAGAAGCAGCCCGTGCAGGAGAGCAAGGCAGAGGTTTTGCAGTCGTTGCCGATGAAGTACGTGCACTGGCCGCTCGTACTCAACACAGCACCTCTGAAATCAATGAAATGCTGACCAAATTACACAATGGCAGCCAATCATTAGTTAAAGGCATGGACGCAACCAAACACAGCTGTGAACAAACCGCCGACAGCACCTCACAAGTCATGGACTCATTAGATCATGTTGTTGAGTCGATCAGTGAGATAGATGAGTTAGCGTCTGTAATCGCAACATCAGCCAGTGAGCAAAACGTTGTTAGTGATGAAATTAGCCGGATTATGGCCACTATTCAAGAAATGATAAACACCTTGAATCAAAACAGTAACAACACAGTGCAAAGCAGCCATCAACTGGCCGAAACCAACCAGCAACTTGAACGCATCGTCGCCCAATTCAAATTAGCATAGCAGTACAAGTTCACAACTTTGATTCATCGGCCAGCGGCATTTCTTTACGAGGAATGCCGTTTTTATTGGCCTGTAGCAAGAGAGTCACCGTCGTGAACAATATGAACAAAACTCCCTTTTTGTACTTTATTGCCTTTAAACTCCCTTTATAGTCACGCCCGTTAAATCACCTTATGTTTAACCCATCAGCGATAACATTTTATTAACACCCTACTTCGCTGGTGCTTAATTCATAACGGATACATAAGGAACGTGACATGTTTAAAGCATTTAAACCTACCCTTGCTGCTTCAATTATAGCGACCACTCTTTCATTCGGCGCTCTTGCATCGGATCTTGAGAAAATTCACTTCTTGATCCCTGGTGGCGCAGGAGGGGGCTGGGATATGACGGCTCGTGGGACAGGCGATGCCTTGGTCAAGTCTGACATTGTCGACAAAGTGTCTTTCCAAAACCTATCTGGCGGCGGCGGCGGTAAAGCCATTGCCCATTTAATAGAAACAGCAGCTCGCCAACCAGACACATTAATGGTGAATTCGACTCCGATTGTTGTTCGTTCTTTAACTGGCGTCTTCCCTCAATCATTCCGTGATTTAACACCAGTCGCAGCCACCATCGCTGACTACGGCGCTATCGTTACGTCTGTCGATTCAAAGTATCAAACTTGGCAGGATGTGGTTGACGAATTCAAGAAAAACCCACGTAACGTAAAAGTCTCGGGCGGCTCGGCTCGTGGCAGCATGGATCACTTAGTGGTTGCTGCTGCGTTCAAAGGCGAGGGTTTTGATGCTAAGAAAGTACGCTACATTGCCTATGACGCAGGCGGTAAAGCCATGGCTTCATTGTTGTCTGGTGAAACGCAATTGCTATCAACTGGCCTTGGCGAAGTTTTAGAAATGTCGAAAAGCGGACAGGTACGCGTTCTTGCCGTAACCGCACCAAAACGTTTACCTGCTGCACCTAATATCCCAACTCTCGTTGAAACGGGTAACGAAACTGTCTTTGCTAACTGGCGTGGATTCTTTGCAGCACCAGGCACAAGCCAAGCCAAAATCGATGAATACAACGAAGCACTGTCTAAAATGTACAAAACTGAGCAATGGGCAGTTGTTCGCGACCGAAACGGTTGGATTGATAACTACAAGCCAGATCAAGCATTCTTTCGCTTCCTTGAAGACCAAGAAAAGCAGATGGGCTCATTAATGCGTGAATTGGGCTTCCTAAAATAGCCCCTTAGATTAACCACTTTAATTATAACTATTTAAGCCATATACAAGTACACCGATACACTCCTTTGTTTATGTCATATGAGGCCGTAACACGCCCCTTTGACCTTCCGTGTATATGGCCTTTTTCACTTTTTATAACCTGGTAGAAAGTGCATCACATAGGAAGTTTACTATGTCACCCCAAGTCCCTAACCTATTATGCCGTGACCGAGTAGGAGCCATCCTTTTTTTGCTGGTTTGCTTTGTTTACGGCTACCAAACTGCGCAGATCCCGCTATTTCCGGGTGACGAATATGAACCTTTTACCGCCAGAACTCTGCCCTTCATTTTGACGGCGATTGGCATTTTCCTGTCACTGGCGATGATCGTCACGGCAAAAACAGATGAACAGTCCGGTGCGATTATGGACTTTAACTGGAAGCTACTTTTCGGTTTTCTTGCATTGATGGCCGTTTATGGCGTTGGGCTTACCTATATTGGCTTTGTGCTTGCTACGAGCTTCTTCCTATTGGCTGGGTTTTATATTTTGGGTGAACGTAGAAAAAGCGTGTTATTTGGTGCCTCTTTTCCATTCGTGATTGCCTTTTATTTATTGCTTACCCAAGTGCTAGAGGTCTATCTAGAACCCGGCATTTTATTCACACTTTAATAGGGACAAGATTATGTTAGATGGAATTTTATCTGGGCTATCGACTGCTATCATGCCCTTCAATTTAATGATGGTTATCGTTGGCTGTTTCGTGGGTACATTCATAGGCATGCTGCCCGGGCTTGGGCCTATCTCCGCCATTGCCTTAATGATCCCGATTAGCTACGGACTCGACCCTTCGTCAGGCCTAATTTTAATGGCAGGCGTGTATTACGGCGCGGTATTTGGCGGTTCAACCTCTTCCATTTTGATTAACGCTCCTGGTTGTTCTTCTACCGTAGTAACTGCATTCGATGGCTACCCAATGGCACAAAAAGGTCAAGCCGGTAAAGCGCTTGCATTGGCTGCTTACTCGTCATTCACCGGTGGCACCCTTTCGGCCATTATGCTGCTTATTGCGGCACCTGCACTGGCCAGCGTTTCACTCAGTTTTCAGTCGTCCGATTATTTTGCATTAATGCTATTAGGGCTCTCTGCGGTTGCAGCCTTTGCCGGTAAAGGCCAAGTGCTAAAAGCTTGGATGATGACCATTCTTGGTTTGATGCTTTCCACCGTTGGTATCGACAAAGGCGTCGGTGTTGAACGTTTTACCTTCGGTATGACGGATTTAATGGACGGTTTTTCATTCCTACTGTTGGCAATGGCAACCTTCGCGCTCGGCGAAACCTTAATGGGTATTCTTAAACCACAATCTGATACTCGTGATCAAGAAAGTAAAATGATTGGCGAGATTGGTAGCATGAAAGTGACCAAGGAAGAAATCATGGAAGTGGCGCCTGTTTCTATCCGATCGTCGATTGTTGGCTTCTTCACTGGTGTATTACCCGGGGCTGGTGCCACCATTGCGGCGTTCCTAAGTTATGGTCTTGAACGAAACCTTGCTCCAAAAGACAAACAAGAAGAATTTGGTAAAGGCAGTATCCGTGGGCTAGTGGCTCCTGAATCGGCAAATAACGCTGCTTCTAGTGGTTCTTTTGTTCCTCTGCTTACTCTTGGTATTCCAGGTTCTGGTACAACCGCCATTATGCTCGGCGCGTTAATCGCCTATGGTATTCAGCCTGGCCCACGTTTGTTTGTTGATCACCCTGATGTGTTTTGGTCTGTGATCATTTCCATGTATTTTGGCAACATTGTATTGGTGATTTTGAACTTACCGCTTATTCCTTACATCTCAAAGCTATTGATGGTTCCGCGCACGGTATTACTACCAATGATATTGTTTTTCTCTATCACAGGCGTGTATCTGATCTCGTTCAATACCGTTGATATCTTCATCATGCTGATAATTGCGTTTGCTGCCATCCTGTTAAGGCTGGCAAATTTCCCGCTCGCGCCGTTATTACTTGGGTTTATCCTGGGCGGAATGATGGAAGAGAACCTACGACGAGCACTGATGATCAGCGACGGGGAATTGAGTTTCTTATGGGAGCGCCCTATTACGGCTGTATTTACATGCTTGGCGATTGCGGTGCTTGCTGCGCCACTGATTCGTAAATTCATTCAGTATTTGCGCTCTAGAAACGATGTCAGTACCGACAACCCAACGCAAGTGGACTAGATCTCGTCAAGTGGAGCTATTCATCTAGTTAACATGCAAAACGAAAGCTGTTACAGGTAACCGAAAGCGACATAAAAGAGAAAATGCGCCTAAATTAATGGGCGCATTTTTTATCTTAGCGTAAGGCCGTTGTTATAAGTAACCGTTGTTTTATAAGTAATAGGTCGCTAGGTTATTTTTTATATAAGGTCTGCCGGTCAATGCTGTTCGGCAGGCGAATATTCCATCGTTCTAACTCGTATTCACTAAAAACGTACGCGCCTTTTTTAGGCGTCACTACCGTGGGCATTTCGTTATTCTTTAGGTAATAATTAACTTGTTCCGCCAGTGCTTTACCCTGCTCATAGCCACTTAAGCTAAAGCCACCAATGGCTCGGCCTTTTCCGATAGAAAATTCCCATCCCGCGAACACGGGTAATTCACTGTGTTGGCTCGTCCAGCTATCTACCTGTTTTGTGGTGAGGTAAGTGCCTTCGTCCCCTTCTAAGCGGCTATAAACCAACAGCATAATGGCATCATAACCTTCGCTTTTCGCGCTTAATACTTCTTGTTGCCATTCATCAAAACGATTCAGCATAACGCCTCCAAGCTCAATTCCGGTGATCGTTTGATTCATCTTATTGGCAAATGACGTTTCAAGGATCGCTCTAGACGATGTAGAGGCGTCCATTAGTACTTTTATTTTAGAAAGACCAGGAACAATATGACCAAGCAAACTTGCCGAACGAAGCAGTAACGGCCTTTCTAGGACCCCACTTACGCTACTATTGAGATCAATGTAGTTTCTTGGGTTGTTATTAATACCAGAGAAGAAAATAGGAATGTCGTAAGATTGAATGTAAGCGCCTACATGTTGCAAGGCGGCGTCATCTGCAAGAACAACCAAATTGGGTTGCGTTTCGCGAAAAAACTGTTTTGCCTTTTTTGTCGCAGCGCGAAGGTCTTGCTGGCTAAACTTGCGTTTGGTATCCATCTCAAATTCTTCGACAACCACAGAGTCATCAACATATTTTAAGAAAGCCCGTCGGTAATCTTGCACCCAAAGATAATCAAAATGATAGCTGTGTATGAAAGACAACTTAACTGATTCTGACTGAGTTTGCGCACTTGCTGAAGTCAACGCAATGCCCAGCGTCAGCAGCAGCTTAAAATATTTTTTCCCCATCAATGCCATAGTTTTACCTACTGTTAGTCAAGCATCCTGGCTTTTGAGTGAATTTCAGCAGGCAAATGCAAATTCCATCGGTCAAGTTCCGACTGGCTGAATACAAATGCCCCTTTCTCGGGAGTCGTGATCATAGGCATTGTGTGGTCTTGAAAATATTGATTAACCAATTGCGCTGCCACAATACCTTGCTGTGTTGCGCTAATACTCAACCCACCTACGGCTTTTTTCTTACCGACGGAATATGCCCAAAAAGCAAATAAAGGAAGGTCGCTATTTTGGCTCGTCCACTCACTCACAAGATCCATGTGATAATGGCGACCGTCTTTGTCTTTTAATCCGGCATAATTGGCAACAACAACCGCATCATAACCTTCACTTTTGGCATCAAATATCAGCTGTTGCCATTGCTCCCAGCTCTCTACCAACTGGGTGTCTACCTCTATTCCCGTCACGGTCTGATTGAGCTTATTACCAAAAGAGGTTTCAAGTATTGCCGTAGAAGTAACGGTTGAGTCCATGAGTACCCTAATGCGCTTAGCGCTTGGCAATACCTTGCCTATCATATAGACAGAACGACGAACTAAAGGCCGCTCCAAAACGCCAGAAACAGTGTCGGTGATTGGAATATAATTACGCGGGTTGGCATTCACTCCCATAAAGAAAAATGGGATGCGTTGTTCTATCAACCTAGGGCCAAGGTACTTAAGCGCATTGTCATCTGATACCACCACGACATCCGGTGAATTTTTTATTACAAAAGACCAAGCTTGCTCTGCAATCGCTTCAAACTCTTTTGGGTCTCGTCTTTTGGTATCCATCTGAAATTCATGGATTTCCATTTTATCTATTGTCTCTAGAAATCCAATTCGATAATCTTTCACCCAAGGGTAACCAAAATGATAACTATGAACGAACACCACATTTTTTGCTTGAGTGTGTGAAACAAAAACGGCCATGCAGACGAACAGTAACCATTTGAACATACTCACTCCTTCATGCTCTTACTATCCAATAAGTGTAGACGAGAGTTTTCCATACGACGCTACTTTCAACGGATTACTTTTTTATAGCTTCGCTCTGGTCTCCCTACCGTTCCGTACACTACGTCGGCTTCAAGCTCGCCGGTTGAAATGAGATATTCTAAGTACCGTCTCGCCGTTGTTCTGCTTGCTCCAATCCGATTTCCAGATTCATCCGCGGTTAACTGAGCTTCATGTTTAAACAATTCACGTATTTTATCTAACGTTACACCGTCTATCCCTTTAGGTAATCGAGCTGAGGCATCATCGGCATTTTGTGCTTGGAGCATTTTGTCGACAATCTGCTGATCTAAGTCGTTTGTCCCTGTTAACTGATGTCGTTGCTGCTGGTATTTTTTTAGCGCGGCTTCTAGCCTTGGGAACATAACGGGCTTAAGTAGATAATCGACTACGCCTCCGCGCATGGCTTCTTGTAAGGTGTCTACATCACGGGCAGCGGTAACCAAAATAACATCGCACGCTTGTTGCTGCTGACGCACCTGACGCAAAATTTCTAACCCATTACCGTCAGGCAGATAAACATCAAGTATCACCAACTGAGGCTTTAGGATGTCTAGCTGCATTTCGGCTTCCGTTTGATTCGTCGCAATTGCGACCACTTCGTAGCCGCCTATCTGAGCCAAATACCGACGATGTACTTCTGCGATGGCTAGGTCATCTTCTATGATCATGACTCTAATTAATTCTGTCACTTCTGCTTTTCCTTGGGTAAATACACCGCGACTCTCGCTCCTTGAGAGGCGTTATTTACTATTTCTAGTTGACCATTATTTAAGTTAACGAGCTTGTTAACTAGGTACAGCCCCATGCCCCTTCCGACCGAATTTTTACTTGATATGCCCTTAGTAAATAGTTGCTCAACAGACAAGTGTTTGGGTAAACCACAACCTCGGTCTTCTACTTCAAGTACCACTTCTGTTCCATAATCACCGATAGAGACACTTATGCTATTAGTCTCGCGTTTCTCATTACTTAAAGTGGCATCAAAAGCGTTATCAATCAGGTTACCTAAAATGGTCACTATGTTGTCGGCGCTCATGCCCTCCGGCAGCGACATCAACCGCGAGTCTTCATCTATTTCAAGTGTTAATCCGAGTTCTCTCGCTCGCTCTGTTTTACCCAACAACAAGCCCGCGACTAAAGGGTCGGTTACTATTTCTCGAATGAAACCGATCAAGCTTTGATAGTGATCGGTTTCCTGACCAATAAGGCGTTGCACCGCCTCTATTTCACCCAACTGCACCAGCCCACTGATCGTATTGAGTTTGTTGCGATGTTCATGTGTTTGAGAGCGCAACATATCGGCGTATTCACGGCTTTGCGATAGCTGCTTGGTTAACTCTGTGATTTCATCTCGGCGACGAAAACTCGATACCGCTCCAACTACTTGCCCCTCGACAATGATCGGATACCTATTTGCCACAATATGCTGACCGTTAAGGTAGATATCGAGATCTTGCTGGGCCTCTTTGGTGGTCAAAATTTCGGTAAGGCCGCTGTCTGGAAGTACGGACTTCATCGCTTGGTTAATGGCTTGGTCTCGCGAAACTTGCAAAATCTCACAAGCACTTTTGTTGATAGAACGAATGAACCCGTGGCTATCGATACTGATAACCCCCTCTTTAATGGTGCTCATGGTGATATCGAGCTCAACATACAAACGAGCAATTTCTTCTGGTTCAAAGCCTAATATCGCTTTTTGAAAACGACGTGAAGCATAATTTGATAAGAACCCATTTGCGACAACAACAAACAGTGCCATGGCGATAAGAAAAGCCAAAAATGGCTCTATTCGATCTTGCAAACTATCCAGTAAATAGCCGACAGAAACCACGCCGATGATCTGCCCACTCGCATTGAAGATTGGGGTTTTACCTCTAACAGATTTGCCCAATGAACCATGGGCGAAAGACACGTAGGATTCCCCTTTTTCCAACGCGCGGATGTTGTCTCCACCTTTCATCGGCAAACCAATTCGTTCTGGCAAAGGGTGAATAAGCCGCACTCCGCGACTGTCTCCTATCACGATGAACGTCGCGCCTATTGATTGAGTTAACCTTGCTATCTGATCAGATAACCTATCGGCTTCTGAGCGTTCAACCATAGAAACAACCGTTGGAGATTGAGCAAGAAATTGTGCAATTCCTAGGGCCTTTTGCCCCATTTCTTGCTGTTGAGAATGTTTGATGTAGGCAAAGCCCGCCCCAGATAAAATGAGCAGCTCAATTAACCCCGAAAAGGTCATGATTATCAATAGTCTTCGCCTGAAACTTAAGCTATTCCAATTCAATGTGTCTTTCCTTAACCTATTGGAAAGCCAACAATAACATTCTCGTTACATTTATATTGTTAACTATGGCAGATATTGCTTTTTAATCATTGCTAATCGAACACTTAGTAAGCTACCGTTATGTGTAACTTTGATTTACACTTTCTACTCTTTACATTAGATGTTAGACCTTTAAAATAGAGTATATACTCTAGATAATGTACTTCCTTAGGCGGACAATGATGAAACGTACGACCTCTTGGCTAATCGGCAGTGTTCTTGCACTTCCCTTTGCTGCAGCCAATGCGCAGCCGCTGGCTTTTGAACAAGCATGGCAAATTGTACAAAATGACAACGATTCACTTGCGGCATCACAAGCCAACGTTGATCGCTACCGCTACTTACAACAATCTAAAGACGGTTTGAACTTACCGAGCATCAAGCTATCCGCCAATTACACTGTGTTAGATAAAGACGTGACGGTGAATGGTCACCAACTAGCAGACGCTACAACAGGCTTATCTGGTAGTGGTATTCCGGCTATTGATCAGGCTATTGGTAACCTCATCGGAGGTATCGAAACAACTGTCACGGAACGAGATATCTTTTCTTCATCTATCCGTGCCATCTGGCCGATATTTACTGGCGGCCGCATCACTGCAGCTCAAGAAATCGCCTCTGGCCAAGCTGATCAAGCCCGTAGCGAATACGCGATGGAACGCCAAGCTCGATTTGAAGATTTAAGTAAATACTACTTCAGTGTTGTGCTCACCAAAGAAGTGCTGGTCACTCGTCAAGCGGTAGAAAAAGGCCTCACCCAACACCGAGACTTTGCTCTCAAACTTGAAAAACAAGGCCAAATTGCCAAAGTAGAACGCCTACAAGCCGAAGCCTCTTTGGATAAAGCTCGAGTAGACACACGTAAAGCCGCCCGAGACATGGAAATTGCCTCTGCTGCGCTTGCCAGCATGCTCAACCAAAAAGACATCGAGCTAGAAAGTGCGCTGTTCATTAATCATAAGCTTCCTCCACTATCGGCGTTTGTTGATCAAACTCTAGCTACCTACCCAGGGTTAGACATTCTAGATGCCAAAAAGAAGCAAGCGACCAATTTAGTCAAAGCAGAAGACGGAAAATACTTACCTGAAGTATTTGTTTACGGTGATTACTCTGTTTACGAACACGAAAGTTTAGCGAGCCAAATGAAACCTGACTGGATGGTTGGTATCGGTGTAAGCGTGCCTTTAATTGATACGTCTGGTCGCTCTGACCGTTCTCAAGCAGCACATAGCGCCGTTCGACAAGTGCAATACCTTCGCATTCAAGCCGAGAAGAACCTCGAAGTTTTGGTTGAAAAAACCTACCTTTCCGCTGAACAGTCGATGGAAGAAGTAAACGGCTTAGAATCGAGCTTAAGTTTGGCAAAAGAGAACCTAAATTTACGTAGCAGAGCCTTTAATCAAGGTCTTTCAAACTCGTTAGAAGTCGTCGATGCAGAACTGTATTTAGCAAGCATCAAAACGCAACAACACCTCGCGCGATTCAACTACCTTATCGCTTTAAATAAGTTGCTAGCACTTAGCAACGAAATGAACACATTCAGCCAATACGAATCTAGTGCAATCGCTCAGAAGGATAACTCATGAACACCAAACTACTTAAACCTGCCATTGCCGGTACTGCCACTCTTGCACTAGTTGGCTGGTTGGCCTACAGCTTTGCAACAGCTTATGAAGATCAGCCAATTCGTCTGCAAGGTCAGATCGAAGCGCAACAATACAATGTCTCTTCTAAAGTTGCCGGCCGTATTGATGAAGTACTTGTACGTAAAGGCGATATGGTTCGTAAAGGCGATATGGTATTCACCATCTACAGCCCAGAGATTGAAGCGAAATTAGAACAAGCCGTGGCTGGTCAAGAAGCCGCGGGAGCAATGGCTCAACAAGCAGAAAAAGGCGCTCGCGTTCAGCAAATTCAAGCATCAAAAGATCAGTGGATGAAAGCAAAAGCGGCCTCTGATCTCATGGAAAAAACCTACCAGCGTGTTAATAACCTCTATTCAGACGGGGTCGTCGCGGAGCAAAAACGTGATGAAGCCAAAACACAGTGGCAAGCAGCCAAATACACCGAAAGCGCCGCATTCCAAATGTATCAAATGGCGCAAGAAGGTGCTCGTGACGAAACCAAACGTGCAGCGGTTGAAAAAGCACGCATGGCAGCCGGTGCGGTGGCAGAAGTAGAAGCTTACGCAGCTGACACTCGAATTCAAAGCTGGTTTAATGGAGAAGTCTCTCAGGTGTTACTAAACAGTGGCGAGCTTGCACCACAAGGCTTCCCTGTCGTTACCGTTCTTGATATGCAAGACGCATGGGCCGTATTTAACGTCCGTGAAGACCAGCTAAGTAAATTCGAAAAAGGCAACCAGTTCGAAGTCTTTATCCCTGCTATTGATGAGAAAGTGATGCTTGAAGTGAGCCACGTTGCCGTGATGGGTGACTTCGCGACTTGGCGCTCTACCGATTCGAGCCAAGGGTTTGATATGCGCACTTTCGAAGTAGAGGCGCGCCCTGTCGTTACTATGGATAACCTACGAGTGGGAATGAGTGTTGTCATCGAAAACTTATAACCCAAACCTGACCTCTCTGGCGCACCAGTGGCAGATCGTCAAAAAAGATAAGTGGCTGCTGTCTGTACTGACATGGCTACCTATCTTGTTGATGGTTAGCCTGTGGTGGGTGTTCTCTTCGAGCATCGCCAGAGACATTCCTATCGGCGTAGTAGATTTGGATCATACCCAAGTGTCACGCCAGATGGTTCAGCACTATGATGCGACTTCTAGCTTATCCGTATCGGCTCACTATACCGATACTCATCAAGCCAAGCTGGCTCTGCAATCTGGCGACATATACGCTTATGTAGTGATCCCAAAAGACACCAGTAAGTTGGCGTACTTAGCGCAACCACCGCAAGTAACGGCATTTTTTAATAGCCAATACATTCTTGTTGGGCGCTTGGTAAATTCCGCCTTATTGCAAGCTCAAGGAACTTTTAACGCCAAATTAGATGCAGGTAAGATCCTGGCGAAAGGCAACGCGACACCAACTCAAGCGTTAGGTAAAGCTGTACCGATCCGAAGCCAAATAACGCCACTGTTTAACAGTAACACCAGCTACAGTCAGTTTCTTATTTCAGCCGTTGTACCGGCCATATGGCAAATCGCCATCGTAGTTTCTACGGTCATGATCATAGCGGCTCAACTGAGAACTCAAACGCTATCAGCTTGGTTAGGCAGCGCACCGATTTCTCGCCTTGTACGAACTCTAGCGCCTTATAGCCTCATATTTGCATTACATGGGCTGGCACTGTTGTATTGGCTATTTGTTGGTATCGGTTGGGCATTCAATGGCAGCTTCTTATTGGTTATCATTTGCCAACTATTAATGATTCTCGCCTGTATGATCATGGGCAGTCTATTCTTCTTCTTAACGATGGACGCTACACGAGCCATGAGCTTTGCTGGTGCTTATACCGCCCCGAGCTTTGCCTTTATGGGCATTACTTTCCCGGTAACTGATATGAATCAACTCGCGCAAGCTTGGCGTAGCTTACTTCCCGTGAGTCACTATATTGAGGCGCAAGTTTACCAAGCCAGTTATGGTGCAAATGTGGTGCAAACCTTAACAACTCAACTACCCATGCTCGGCTTTATTTTACCAGCCTTACTGGTCATCGTGTTGGTTAAGAAACATTTGGCGAAAGAGGTAATAGCATGAGCTGGTGGACACTGATTAAGAAAGAGCTGATGGCGATTCTTACCCATCCAGCTATTGTGGTCACGGTATTTGGAGGAACCATATTTTATTCGTTCCTCTACCCTTTGCCATACGCACACCAAGTGGCGCAAGAGCAAGAAATCACCGTAGTGAACCTAGACAAAAGCCAAAGCAGTTACCAGCTAGAACGCATGGTAGATGCCACACCACAAGTAAAAATTGCCACGCGTGCTCATACAATAGAACAAGCCAAACAGCAGTTTTTAAACAAGCAGGCTAGTGGTATTTTGGTTATTCCAGAGCATTTCTATAAAGATTTGTTACTGGGTAAAAGCCCAACACTTGCCTATGCCGGTGATGCCTCTTACTTTTTAGTATATGGCACGGTAGTCGAGGGTTTAGCCAAAGCCAGTGGAACGTTAGGCGCACAAGCTAAAGTAGCTAAGTTAGTGATGGAGGGGGAACCAATGGCACTTGCCTCAGAGCAACACGCCCCTATTCACTTAAATCTGAAACCAACGTTTAACCCGAAAATGGGTTATGTTGACTACGTAGTCCCTGCGGTATTTGTGATCATACTTCATCAAACCCTATTGATGGGGGTCGGTATTCTTACCTGTTCTCAGCGAAATAGAAAAGGTTATTGGTCTGATGCCACTAATTTTCAATTGCTGGCGGTACGAGTCGGATGCTTTAGTATGCTCTACGTGTTGCTAAGCCTATTTTATTTCGGTTACAGCTTTGAGATGTATGAAATCAATCGTCTAGCCGCACCAATTGATCTAGCTATTGTTCTGGTTCCCTTCTTGTTTTCAGCGAGCTTAATTGGAGTTTGTGTCGGCCGATGGGTACCAAGAACGGAACTGGTGACGCTACTCGTCTTGCTAAGCTCAATGCCTTTGATATTTAGCGCTGGATTTATTTGGCCAGTAGAAAGCATTCCAAGCCCTATTGTGTTGCTCAGTAACTTGATCCCAAGTACACCAGCAATCATGAGCTTCTTAAAAATCAATCAAATGGGCGCATCCATTACACAGATAAAAGAGCTCGTCACCCAACTGTGGCTGCTGACGCTACTCTGGGGAGTGATTGCTTGGGTTTCGATGAAAGTGAAGACACGAACAGAGGTGTGATAGCTTTTAAGTAGCCGTTTAAACAAAAATGCAGCGACCGATTCGCTGCATTTTTATATCTAGCGCTTTGGCTAAACTAGAGCCGCGCCTAACCAGACAGTCCAACTTTAAGAGATACATTGGAAGGCATCATACCGTGTGACACAGTAGAACTTTAATTACGACCTTACTTGGCTCAGCGATCGTCTTTTCTCCCTCAAAAAGGGTTTTCTAATTCTTCGACAAGCTAGCTTGACTGCGTCTACTTAATCTCTTTCCTTTATGAACCAATATTTTGAATGACACGACCTACAGTACCCGCATTGATCACAGTATATCCTTGTTTTTTAAGCCAAGCACAAGCACTCGTAGACCGCATCCCAGACGCACAATACACGACCATCGTTTTGTTCTTATCTAAGCCTTTGGTATCACCTAAAATCAAAGATTGAACTGGAATATTTAAACTGCCCGGAGCACTAAATCCAGAAAATTCTGTTCCACTTCTTACATCTAATAACTGAATATCCATTGTATTTAGGCCCGATAGTTCCGCTTTGACTTTATTCGCTTTAAAACGTCGATAAAGGAAAAATAACGCAAATAGCCCAACAATTAACATCAACTGGTCATTCATCAATATACCTATCACACGATCATTGTTTTCATTGCCAATAATTATACATTGTTAATTTAGCAATTGCTAATATTTATTGATAAACCAAACTTCACACAACAAGCTAACCACCCATCCCTCTCTACACCGGACACACACCAAATAGTATGGCAAAACGACTGAGTTTACGTCGAGACGACTCCAGTTCGGTTCTCGCTAACTTTTCCAACCTGATACATTTGTTATCTTTGGAAAAACATTGGAGAAACTCATGGCGACCGCACGAAAACAGCTCATCTCAGTTGATGTAACGCCCTACTATCATTGCGTTTCAAGGTGTGTAAGGCAAAGCTATTTATGTGGTAAAGATACCGCCATAAACAAATGCTACGAACATCGCCGAGAATGGATCGAACGCAAAATTCAATCACTCACCTACACCTATTGTATCGATGTGTGCGCCTATGCCGTGATGAGTAATCACTACCACTTAGTGCTGCACATCAATCGCAATCAAGCTCTCGAACTATCGCTTGGTGAGGTGGTCGAACGCTGGTGCCATGTTCATAAATTGCCCGTTTTAATTCAGCGTTGGCTAAGCCGAGAATTAAAGACTCAAGCTGAAGAAGATAGGTGCATCGAAATCATCGAAGCATGGCGAGAAAGGTTATGGTCATTAAGTTGGTTTATGAAAGAGCTTAACTACGACATTGCCTGTAAAGCTAATCAAGAAGACCAATGCACCGGGCACTTTTGGGAAAGCCGCTTTAAGAGCCAAGCACTGCTTGATGAAAAAGCCTTAGCTTCCGCCATGGCGTATGTAGACTTAAATCCTGTTCGCGCTGGTATCGCGACATCCCCTGAACAGTCGAATTTCACCTCAATCAAAGCAAGACTAAAGGCACTTAACGAAAACCTAGAAACTGCTCCTTGTTTGCATCCATTCATCGGTAATCCGACCAAAACAATGATGAATGGGCTACCCTTTAGATTAATAGATTATATAGAATTAGTAGACTGGACAGCACGACAGTTTCGAGAAGATAAAGCATCGATGGCTGAGCATCTTCCCCCAATTTTAGAAAGACTTAACTTCAATCAAACACGTTGGTTGGAAGTTTGCTCCACACTCGAAAGAAAACGTTCCACAGCAATCGGATCACCTTGCAACCTTGACCGTGCAAAAGCTGCGCTAGAAAAATCAAGAATTCACTGCTATCAGCTCGAATAGATAATCACTTATACTTTTAAATTTCCAATATTTCGCCAGCATTTAGTTGGTAAACTGAGTTTGTCTCAAAATTGATTTAACCCGACATTATCTTTAAAACCAACCTTTTCCTACGCCCCTATTAGGCAAACCACACAAATATCGATGACAGGTTACTAAGTGGAATTACTCGCTTACTTTAAATTCGGGATAGTTCTATAGAAGTCATTTAGGTGTGTGTCTAGTTTATAGAGATAGTCCTATAGGAACCATTTGAGGTGTGTGTCTGTTGTGTAGACGTACGCATAGAAGAGCAGTAACTCTATAGCGTCTATACAAAAATGCAGCGATGATTCGCTGCATTTTTACTTCAATCAACAATCAGAACTCGGTGTTATAAGCCGATATCTTCACTTAGCTGTTGGATCTGCTGTAGATCTAATCGGTGAACTTCCAGCATTTGGTTGATTTGGCTGAGTCTCGAACTTAACTCATCACTTTTATCACACGCATCACTTTTTGAATCCCAAGAAGTACCTTCTAAGAACACATCACACTCTTTTTTCATTCGTTCTTTTTGTGGAAGTAATTCGTCTTGTTCTCTGACTAAATCATTCATCTCTTGCTTTATGGTGAGCTCACGTTGAAACACTTCACGTGAACGTTCGAAAACCGTTGCTTGAAGATCTGCCTGGCGGTTCAGCTTTTGATTATCATCCTCCGCCGTTTCCAAACTTTTCTTCTGTTTGGCGATTAGGTTTTCCTGATCTAAGTTCACTTTCTCAAGCTCGGTGACGCTTTTCTCTAGCTCAGAAATGGTCTTTTCGTATTCTTGTGTAAGCTTGTCTGACTGAGTAGTAAGCTGAACTTCCACTTTAGAGTCAAAATCCTTTTGATGACTGAGTAAGGTTTGCTCCATCCCCACTTTCTCGCCTTCTAGCTTTTGAACGCGAGCTTCAACACTAGAATACGCTTGCTGCCAGCTATTCTGAGTAAGAATAGAGCCTGCTAATCCACCGATTGCCAAGCCCAATGAGGCCGCAACGGCAATATATAAATAAGACGTCTTATTACGTTCTTCTACAATCACGACTTCATCGTCGAGATCATCTCGTTCAATGGCTTCGTTTTCTTTACTCACCGTTATACTCCAACATCAACGAATTAGTTCCATCAACACAACATATACAATATAGCTTGCTGTACCAATTACTGAAGTATAGATAACGCCCTTTTGCAATTTTTCATTGGTGCGATATTTAAACAGTAAAACGGCGATACCAATTAAGGCCGCAATAGCAATTAATCTTGTCATAGCAATCTCCCTTACCTCAATCAGTTATACCACTTTTTCGCCAAGTTCGCGTCAGTGTAATGTCGCTGTTTGCATTAATCGACTAAGAATTATGCAAGCAATTATAAATTTGTTGTTTTTCGCTTCCTCACTCGCCCCATCTGATTACCAATACGCCCGATGAGAGCATATCAAACCTTACTCGAATAGGATTAAAGCATCGCGTATTACATTACTCGTAAACATTTGATCAAAATCAGTTGAATTATTCAAAATTCCTGATAACCTCCTCATCTTCTTAACGTTAGTGCGTTAAGGACAAACATAATCCACTAGTTGGATTCGTGTTCCGATGAAGATGTACAGGAGAGCGGAATCTCTTTAATTAGAGAGACCTACCGAAGAAGCATAGCCTTTTACTGGCAGCAGTAAATCGCCGAATCTTTCAGGTGCTGTTTTAAGTAACAGTGAGGACTGTCATTGGAGGAACCTCTGGAGAGAACCGTTAAATCGGTCGCCGAAGGAGCAAGCTCACGCACATTTTGTGTGTTGAGTGAAACTCTCAGGCAAAAGGACAGAGGAGTGAAAGGCTATACCATGTAACTCAATCTATTGAGCCATTTGCGGATCGTTGATCCCCTTTCTCTCTTCTCCTTATATGTTGTTTATTAAGGGGAAACCATGCAAGACCTATATTCATTTCTACAAATTGTCGACAACCTCGTTTGGGGTCCACCACTGCTAATTCTGTTAGTTGGTACCGGCGCATACTTCACTTTTCGACTCAACCTTTTGCAGTTCCGTCACCTGCCTACTGCACTAAAACTAGTGTTTGGCAAAAACAAAGACCAAGAAAAACAAGGTGATATTTCCAGCTTCGCCGCTTTGTGTACTGCTCTTTCGGCAACCATTGGTACGGGTAACATTGTTGGTGTTGCTACCGCTATCAAAATGGGTGGCCCTGGCGCTCTATTTTGGATGTGGCTCGCGGCTTTATTTGGCATGGCGACGAAATACGCCGAATGTTTGCTTGCGGTGAAATACCGTAAAGTTGATGATAAAGGCCAAATGGTTGGCGGACCAATGTACTACTTGCAGTACGGTGTAGGTTCAAAATTCTTAGCCGTCATGTTCGCTATTTTTGCGTTGGGAGTTGCATGCTTTGGTATTGGCACCTTCCCACAAGTGAATGCCATTTTAGACGCTAGCTATCTGTCTTTTGGGGTATCTCGTGACGTTTCTGCCATTGTTTTAACTTCACTGGTTGCCATCGTGACACTGGGCGGAATCCAGTCTATCGCTAAAGTTGCAGGTAAAGTGGTACCAACCATGGCGCTATTTTACATCCTTGCATGTATCAGTGTTTTGGCAATGAATGCAGACCAACTTGGTGCCGCGATTTCGTTAGTCGTGAGTTCTGCCTTTACCAATACTGCGGCAAGTGGTGGCTTCTTAGGCGCCAGCATAATGCTCGCAATCCAATCAGGTATTGCTCGCGGCGTGTTTTCTAACGAGTCGGGTCTTGGTAGTGCGCCAATGGCGGCGGCAGCAGCGAAAACAGACTCTTGTGTCAAACAAGGCCTGATTTCAATGACCGGTACCTTCTTCGACACCATCATCATCTGTACGATGACCGGCTTAACTCTTATTCTAACAGGTGCTTGGCAAGGCGATCTTGCTGGCGCAGAGATGACGACTTACGCCTTTTCAGTCGGCTTAGATTCTGAATCAATCGGCCCGATGATGGTATCGGTTGGTTTGATGTTCTTTGCGTTTACTACCATTCTAGGTTGGAACTACTACGGCGAGCGTTGCGTGGTTTACTTGATGGGTACCAAAGCCATTCTGCCTTACAAAATCATCTTCGTAGCGTTAGTCGCATCAGGTGCTTTCTTAAAGTTGGACATGATTTGGGTTATCGCAGACATCGTAAACGGCCTAATGGCGATTCCAAACTTAATTGGTTTGATTGCATTAAGAAGTGTCGTAATTGAAGAAACCAAGCGATTCTTTGATATTGAGTCTGGCTTACAATCCTCGAAACCAGTTCAAGCATAATCTAAAACGACAAAGTCCGCGATAACTGCGGACTTTGTTATTTCTGTCTAAGCTATGTCTATACGATGGCTGCTATAAAGGCTCTTCCATAATAAGCTTCACACCCAATGCAACCAATACCACCCCTGTTGCACCTTCAAGCCAACGAACAAACGATGTGTTACCTAACGCACCTTTCGCCCGATTGATCATAACAGCAATACTGCATTGCCAAACCATAGCGATAAAGAAGTGAATCGTCGCCATTAACAGCGATTGTAGGAATGGTGAATAATCTGGATGAATAAACTGTGGTAGAAAAGCGAGATAGAACACGGCGGTTTTCGGGTTCAGGACATTGGATAAAAAGCCTTCTTTAAGCGACTTCTTCCAATCCCCTTGTGAACCACTGTTTACCGCCTCAATTTGTAGTGCGTCGCCACCACGCCACATGGTTTTTAATGAGCCTATACCCAACCATATTAGATACGCGGCGCCAACCCATTTCATAACCATAAACATTTCAGCAGATTGCAAGAGAATGGCTGATATACCAATGGCCGAAAATGTAGCGTGCACGAACAAACCCAAGCAAATACCTAAACTGGTTATGCTCCCTTGAAGCGCACCGCTACGGCTGGTATTGCGAATAACCAAAGCCGTATCAAGCCCCGGAGTTAACGTTAGGATAGTAATGGCAATCAAAAAAGCTTCAATATTCAGTAGTTGCATAGTAAGGAACAAATAGTTAAATCATTCCATCTGTATAACAATTGTTTCAAAGATTGGAAAGCGAAGTTTACAGAAAAAAGTCGAATCAACTCGGATAGGTAACCAAATTGCACAGGATTCGTTGTTAAATAGTTGATATAGTTTGGCTTGGATTTCATTCCGCTCGTTTAAGCTACGAAATAAGGATAACCATGAGCTATTACAAAAAACTTGTCGACCACAACTTGAAGATCTCTCGCTTCAATCATCTCTCTGCTATATGTGGCTGGGATCAGGCTGCAATGATGCCTAGTGGTGGCAACCAAGCTCGCTCGGAAGCAATGGCAGAACTGTCTGTTCACGTTCACGGCCTATCAACTCAACCACAACTTGCAGAATGGTTTGACAAAGCCGAACAAGAATCTCTTTCAACGACTGAAGCCGCCAGCCTACGTGAAATGAAGCGTAACTGGAACAACAGCAACGTGCTGCCAGAAGCTCTTGTTGAAGCAAAAGCACTCGCGGGTTCTAAATGTGAACACGCATGGCGCAGCCAACGCGGCCAAAATGATTGGCAAGGTTTCGAAAAAAACTGGCGTGAAGTGGTTGAGCTTTCTCGTGAAGAATCTCAAATTCGTGCAGATGCCGCAGGCCTAACACCATACGATGCCATGCTGGATCTCTACGAACCAGGCACGAATACAGAATTTCTAGAGGGTCTGTTTGGCGATGTGAAAACATGGCTTCCTAGCCTCATTGATCAAGTGATTGAAAAACAACAGCAACAACAGAGCATTCAACCAAGTGGTACTTTTCCAACATCAAGCCAGCGCGAATTGGGTTTGGATGTAATGAAACTGCTTGGGTTCGACTTCAATCACGGTCGTCTTGATGAGAGTGTCCACCCATTTTGTGGTGGTGTGCCATCCGATGTGCGCCTGACCACGCGTTACTGCGAAAATGACTTTGTACAATCATTAATGGGCACGGTTCACGAAACAGGCCACGCTCGTTATGAACAAGGTTTACCGAAATCATTAGCAGGGCTTCCGGTTGGAGAAGCGCGTTCAATGGGTGTGCACGAATCTCAATCTCTATTTTTTGAAATGCAGCTAGGTCGTAGTGATGCGTTCATTAAAACTCTGTCTGAAAAAGCCGCACAGTACTTCGGACGTCAATCCGATTCTGCTTTCTCTTATGATAACTTCCACAAACTTTACACCAAAGTGGATAAAGGCTTTATCCGTGTCGATGCCGATGAGCTAACCTACCCGGCCCACGTTATTCTTCGCTATGAAATTGAACGTGACCTGATCAACGGTAAAATTTCTCATACTGATGTACCAGAGCTTTGGGCCGCGAAGATGAAACAATACTTGGGCCTTGATACGGTAGGTAACTACACCAATGGGTGCATGCAAGACATTCACTGGACTGACGGCGCATTCGGATACTTCCCAAGTTACACGCTTGGTGCTATGTATGCTGCGCAACAAATGGCAACGGTTAAAAAGCATCTGAACGTTGAAGACGTGATTAACTCTGGTGATTTGACACCAATCTTTGATTGGCTAGGTACAAACATTTGGAATAAAGCGAGTACGCTTTCAACCAATGAATTGATGATTCAAGCGACAGGTGAAGTATTGAATCCTAGCTTCTTTAAAAAGCACTTAGAAGATCGCTACTTGTAACGAATACCGTTATTCCAAAATTAGCATTTCAAGGGCGCATATCAACTCGTATATGCGCCCTTTTTCTATATACTAGGCTAAACATTCACCAGTTTGCTATCGAGAAAAACTATGTTTAAAAATCTACAAGTTGCACTTTTTGCCTTCATCCTTTTGTTTGGCTCTTTTGCAATGGCGTCGGAACGAGCAGAGCAAGGTTGGCAACTGATAGAACAAGGTGCTCTGATCGTCGATGTACGAACGCCTCAAGAATTCGTTGAAGGGCATTTAGACAACGCGCTTAATCTCCCATTGCATGAACTTGATAAGCACTTTTCATCTATCGACAAAGACAGCGTTATTGTTTTGTACTGCAGAAGCGGCAACCGTTCAGGCCAAGCATTCAATTACCTACGCGAACAAGGATTTACTAACTTGCACAATTCGGGGGGTTTACAGGAAATGCTAACAAATCGCTAAAACAGTTCTGCATGGATGAGATTTGATATTAGTGAGACTCTACGTAATCAATGCTGCGATCGATAACTCTTTCATGGGAGTACAAAAAAGCGACTCTAACCGAAGTTATAAGTCGCTCTTAGTATACGATGCGCTTAGGTCACAACTTCTTATAGGAAGTGAACCGTCGCTGTTAGGTTGAATGATCCAATATTACCGGCATCTGTTTTGAAGTTCTGATAAGAACCCCCTACAGACAGAATATCAAACATAAAATATTCAACACCTACGCCATACATTGCGTCAGTACCATCTTGGTTTTTAGCTCCTGACTGCTCACCTTTATAGCTGTGTACGCCCGCTTTACCATACACATGCAAAGGACCTAAGTCGATACTTGGCTTAACAGCAAAGTAGTATGAGCTCATATCCAAGTCATTGATTTTACCGTGGTTGTTGTAACCCGCTTCTAAACCAATGATTGGAAGAATGCCTGTACCAACATGAAAACCAGCCGCTGTCGCGTTCTTACCATCTAGATCAGATTGGCCAACGTTCGCACCCGCGTATAACCATGAATCAGCAGAAGCTGTTGTTGCTACGCCAGTTAGTGCTAATGCTAATAGAATCTTTTTCATTTCTTTCCTACTACTTCAAACTCGAACAAAATGCACACATACCCATCAAGCTAAATAGCGTGGGTATTCTTCAATCCATACTGCATTTATCGACCAAAATGGAAAAAGCTTTAATCCCTACAAACTTTTTGAACTCATTGAATGCCTTAACTGGCACTCACTCAAAATTTGAGGCTGATTCTATAACTTTTTTGCTAGAGTAATCAAACCTATTGCAATACGTATTTACAACTCAGCGTAGTTCTGACATAAAAACTACAAAGGCACCGGAACTTCGGTGCCTAAGACTGTAAGACTAAACCGTGGAGCTTATAAGAAATGGAACGTCGCGGTTAGTGCGAGCTGGTCAGAATTGACATCCGCTGTATTACCGCCCATCTTAAATTGTGTCCACGAAGCGCCGACTGAAAGATTGTCGATCAGGTAGTATTCTGCACCAAAGCCGTACATGAGATCCGTTCCAGTGTCATCACTTGAAGCACTACTGATCTGTTGGCTCCACGAGTGAAAGCCTGCTTTTGCATATACTTGTATTGGACCGACATCAATACTTGGCTTCGCTGCCACATAAATTGTCGATGCTTCGATGTTTACAGAGCCGACAGAAGCATCACCCAGTTTTTGATAACCCGCTTCGATACCAATGAAAGGTAGGATACCAGTTCCTACGTGAGCACCAAACACCGTAGATTTGTCCGAATCGATGCTTGCCTGGCCAACGTTTGCCCCAGCATAAATTAATGCATCGGCCGCTGCCGTTGAAGACATGCCAGCCAATGCCACTGCGATAAGAATCTTTTTCATGCTTATACCTTTATTAATCCATTGAATTACAAGCCATATATGGCTTTGATTATCCAAACTTAGCGCCCTAATGAGGCGTTAAATCATTGTCAGCTATTTTTTGACGCTGTGTTATTCCCTTAACCTATGCAAAGTATATGCCTAAATAATAAACGTTAGAAATCAGAGATAACGTTCTTCACTCGCTTGTCAGACACGGGATAAGGGGTGCCTAACTGCTGGGCAAAAAAGCTCACTCGAAGTTCTTCCAGCATCCAACGAACTTCTTTAATCGGTTCTGGTACTGGCACGCCTTTCGGGATCTTATTCAACAGCTCTTTATAGTCGTTCGTTACCGATTCAATTCGGATCATGTGCAATCGATCTTTATTTGGGTCGATCGGTAGTTTTTCCATTCTACGCTCAATTGCTTTCATATAGCGAAGAATATCGGGCAAGCGTTTCCAGCCACATTCTGTTGCAAAACCTTTGAAGATCAAGCTTTCAATTTGAGCTTTGATATCAGAAAGCGCAAACGCCATGGTAAAGTCTACTTTGCCTTTCAGCTTTTTGTTGATAGCAAATGCCGTGGTCAAAATAGTTTCTACTTGTTGGGCTATATCGACAACAGTGTCGCCAAGCTCCGCTCTGATCTTTTCTTTAGTTTGTTCGAACTGTTCTGGATCCCAAGCCATGCCACCATTTTGCTCAAGCAACTTATCAATGCCACAAGAGATACAATCATCAATTAAATCAAGCACCTTGCCGTAAGGGTTAAAGTACAAGCCAAGTTTGGATTTATTTGGCAAGTTAGAGTGCAGATACTTTATGGGTGATGGCACATTCAATAACACTAAACGACGCTGGCCTTGTCGCATGGCAGAATGTTGTTCTTGCTCGGTTTCAAACAGCTTTATTTCAACACTGTCTTTATTATCAACCAAAGCGGGATAGGCTTTGACTTCAAAACCACCACGTTTTTGCTGGTAGACTTTTGGCAATTCGCCAAAGCTCCATGTGTGCAGACCTTGTTGTTCAATATCGTCATCCGCTACTTGTGATAGCGTTTCTTGAACCTTATCTTTCAAGCTCTCTTTGAGTTCGTAAATATTTTTGTGTTCTTTTAGCTTACGATTACGATGGTCAACCGCACGATAGGTAACTTTTAGGTGATCTGGAATTTGCTCTAACTTCCAGTCTTCTCGTAATACTTCAACACCTGTAATTCGGCGAAGCTCTTTCTCTAACGCATCTAACAATGGCGCTTCCATTGGCGTTACACGAGCCAAAAATGCGTCTGCATAATTTGGAGCAGGCACAAAATTTCGGCGCAACGTCTTAGGCAAAGACTTAATTAAGCTAACTACTAACTCATGACGTAAGCCCGGGATCTGCCAATCAAACCCGGTTTGATCCACCTGATTCAAAATAGGTAATGGTAAGTGTACGGTTACACCATCGTTGTCGTCGCCGGGTTCAAATTGATAGCTCAACTTAAGTTTTAAACCATCTTGATGCCAGAAGTTTGGGTAATCCAAATCAGTAATGTGGCTGGCATCACCTTTGAATAACATCTCTTTTTCAAAGTTCAGTAACTCAGGTTCTGATTTAGATTTAGCTTTCCACCAGCTATCAAAGTGCTTACCCGAAACGGCTTCGGTGCTTACACGTTGGTCATAGAAATCGGCCAACTCATCGTCGTCGATCAAAATGTCACGGCGACGAGATTTATGTTCTAACTCTTCAACCTCTTGCAAAAGCTTACGGTTTTGCTTGAAGAACTTGTGCTTTGTTTCCCACTCACCTTCAACCAGCGCAGAACGAATGAAAATTTCTCGGCTGACGACAGGATCGATACTGCCATAATTAATGGTGCGCTTAGGCACAATTGGGATGCCATATAGCATCACTTTTTCGTGCGCCATTACCGCGGCTTGCTTCTTAGACCAATGCGGTTCGCTATAGCTCCGCTTTATTAAGTGCTTAGCTAACGGCTCAATCCATTCTGGTTGTATTTTCGCAATAATGCGCCCCCAGAGCTTCGACGTTTCAACCAACTCAGCAGACATGATCCACTTAGGTTGCTTCTTGAATAGCCCAGATGCAGGGAAAATATTGAAGCGAGCATTACGCGCACCCTGATACTCATTTTTCTCTTGGTCTTTAACACCAATATGAGACAACAACCCAACCAATAAGGCGCTATGAATGCTCTGGTAGCTACCGGCCTGAGAGTTAAGTTTAGTGTCCATCTCCCTCATGGCTTGATGAACTTGAAAGTACACATCTTGCCATTCACGTACGCGCAAATAGTTAAGGTACTCTTTCTTACACTGCTTGCGGAATTGGTTACCAGACAGCTCTTTTTGCTGTTCTTGAATGTAATCCCACAGATTTACAAATGTAATGAAATCCGATTCTTTGTCATTAAAGCGGCGATGTTGCTCGTCAGCGGCTTGCTGTTTTTCACTTGGACGTTCACGAGGATCTTGAATAGACAACGCAGAAACGATAACCATCACTTCCTTAAGGCAACCGATTCGAGACGCTTCGATCACCATACGAGCCAAACGAGGATCAATCGGTAAACGAGCAATCTGACGACCTAATGGAGTCAGTCGCTTTTTAGAGTCTTCATCTTTCTTAGAACTGACGGCAAGCGCCCCCAATTCTTCCAACAAGCGAACACCATCTTGAATGTTGCGTTTGTCTGGTGCTTCAACAAATGGAAAGGCTTGAATATCGCCCAAACCTAATGCGGTCATTTGCAAAATAACCGATGCTAAGTTGGTTCTTAAGATTTCAGGATCGGTAAATTCAGGGCGAGATAAGAAATCGTCCTCTGAATACAATCTAATACAAATACCTTCGTCAACACGGCCACAACGGCCTTTACGTTGATTGGCACTTGCCTGAGAAATCGCTTCAATTGGCAGGCGTTGGACTTTAGTTTTGTAACTATAACGGCTAATTCTCGCCGTACCTGGGTCAATAACATACTTAATACCAGGTACTGTCAGTGACGTTTCAGCCACGTTCGTTGCCAGTACAATTCGGCGTCCAGAATGAGATTGAAATATTTTGTTTTGTTCCGCTGAAGATAAGCGCGCATACAAAGGCACAACTTCAGTATCACGGATTTTGCGCTTGGTTAAGGCATCGGCGGTATCGCGAATTTCTCGCTCACCGTTCATGAAGATCAGGATGTCCCCTAGCCCTTCATCGCACAACTCGTCAACCGCTTCAAAGATACCTTCAAGTTGGTCTCTGTCGTTTTCTCCGTCATCTGCATTCAACGGACGGTAGCGTGTTTCAACAGGGTAAGTTCGACCTGACACTTCGATGATCGGCGCATCTCTAAAGTGCTTTGAGAATCGTTGCGGGTCAATAGTAGCCGAAGTGATAATAACTTTGAGGTCAGGACGACGAGGAAGCAGTTCTTTTAAGTAACCCAAAATGAAATCGATGTTTAAGCTGCGTTCGTGAGCTTCATCAATAATGATGGTGTCGTATTGATTGAGAAAACGGTCGTGTTGAATTTCAGCCAGCAAAATACCGTCTGTCATCAATTTAATTTGGGTGTTATCAGAAATCTGGTCGTTAAAACGAACTTTATAACCAACAAACTCACCGAGCTTGGTTTCCATCTCTTCAGCAATACGGTTTGCAACTGAGCGTGCTGCTAGTCTACGAGGTTGTGTGTGGCCAATAAGCCCATATTTGCCTCGTCCTATTTCGCTGCATATTTTAGGCAGTTGCGTCGTTTTACCCGAACCCGTTTCACCTGCGATAATAACTACTTGGTTTTCTTCGATCGCTTTAGCAATGTCGTCACGCTTTTGACTAACAGGAAGCAGTTCTGGGTATTCGATTTTAGCGCTTGCAGTAATACGTTGCTGCGCCGTCATCATAGACTTGGCAATGTCCATTGCAATTTCATCAAATACCGCATTACGAGATTCGTCTTTTTTAATCTTACTCGCACCAAAAATTCGCTTTTGCAAACGAAAACGGTCTTTGAACATGCATTCTTTTAGTGCTGCTTTAAGGCTTGCAGCGCTGTTTTGTTGTTTTTTTGGCTGTGACGAGGTCAAAGCAATACCTATCTAACTAAGACTTTAAAAATTGGCGCGATTGTACCACACACCATTCAATTCCTTAATCTTTCCGCCTTGTTCGATTTTTTTGAACATGATGAGCACATTTTTCGCCTTATCTCGATTTCAGCATTCGCATAACATCTATCTCAACAACACTGCCTGTTGATGAAAATATAAGGAATACAATATGTCTCGCTTACTCGTACTTAAATCAAGCATCCTTGGTGGCTACTCTCAATCGAATCAAATAATCGAACAACTAACTGAAACTCAGGATAGCGAGCAGATAATTGAACGCGATCTCGTACAAGATGCACTACCAATGCTAGACATGAATGTTGCAACTGCACTTCGTGGCGGAGATGAATTAAGCACTGAACAACAAGAAATTTTGGCTCTGTCTAACAAACTAATAGAAGAAATCAAACAATCAGATACCTTAATCATTGCCGCGCCAATGTACAACTTTACCGTACCGACGCAGCTTAAAAACTGGGTTGATATGATCGCCCGAGCAGGCGTCACTTTCGCTTATACTGAACAAGGTCCAAAAGGACTACTTGAGAACAAAAAAGCCGTTATCGTTACCACTCGTGGTGGTATCCATAAAGACGCAGCAACAGACATCATCACACCATACCTAACAACGGTGCTTGGCTTCGTTGGCATTACTGACCTAGAGTTTGTTTATGCAGAAGCATTGAACATGGGTGATGAGATGGCAAAACAAGGCCTAGACAGCGCGAAGCAACAAATCAGCGCCCTATCCCTGTAACCTGTAACCTGTAACCTGTAACCTGTAACCTGTAACTCAAAATAACAAAGGGTCAGCACTATGCTGACCCTTTCTGTGTAATTAACACTACATCACTTCGTTATCGCGTTAACTAAAAATCATACTGTAAGTAAATTGTATTGTAGTTACTGCCACCTTTGATACGCCCGAACTGAGAAGCCTTTTCAAAGATGGACGAACGATGATGCAATGCATAACCAATCCACATACTTTCCCAATCAGACTTACCTACGATGTCACCCACGTTGATATCAAAAGAGATATCGAGATAGTTCATCAGTGGACTACCATTTGCGTACTCTTTTTTCTCAAGCTCACTACTTTCAATATGTGTTGGGTGTTGAACATATGAAACCCCTTCTGCCACACCGAACTTCCAACGTACAGGCCAATCAAATGTGTAGTACGCTTTAATAGCCACAACGTATTCTGGGCTCGATTTCTGCGTATCACTTTGCCAATGCCATGCGACACCCGGAGTTAAGTAGACATCCAATGGTAAGCCAAATAATTCGTCTGTCAGCGGATGACCATAGAAGAATGAGGTCATTTTATTGTTGTTTGGATCTTGCTCACCCTTGCCCTGAAAGATGTCTCCCATATCTGATGGCGTTGCAAACCCTTGCGCAATTCGCATATAAGGCTTTGCGCCTATTTCAGATTTTCTCTGTACGCTTTTATCATTAGCAAAACCAAAACCAACAAAATATTCACTTGCCCATTGTTCGTTAACGGCACTTGCTCCATAAGCTGCGCCATCTAAACGAGTTGCGTAAGCTGAACCCATTAAGTACAGATTTGAAGTTACGTGATAACGAGCTTCAAAACCCATCTTGAAGTCAACGCCACCACCGATACGCTCGCCTGTTAGGCTTTCGGCGGCATAATATTGCGAGTTGAAGTCGCTGGTCTTGTAACGCATTTGAACGCTTGGTTTAAAATCCCAGTTTTCGGTCGCGTATTCGCCGGTAGCCCTAACATTACCATGGAAACGACCATAGCTATCGCTCAGCACCTCGACATCCGCATACCAAAATTCGTCCATGTCACGGCGATACTGAACACCTAAATCAAACACATCGCCACCGAATTCGTTTTGCTTCGACGCAGGCAGATCAACAAAGCGTAGGCGAGTAAATGCGTTTACCTGCCAATCATCTTGCTGGTATAGATGCGCCCCCCCCTCTAGCCCGTCCATATAAAAGCGTTCACCCTGATAGTAGAACATCGGGACAAAAGTACTCACCGATGTATCAGAGGTCCCTGGAAATTCATGGACAAGAGATGCCGAACGATAAGCAGCACTCAAGCCCCATTCCTGCTCAGATTGAGCAAGCGCAAGAGGTGAAGAAAGAACGGAAACAGCGCAAAGGGTTACGGTCGGTTTATTTAGAAGCAGTTTATTAAAAAGCATGGATGCCAATACTCATGTCTAACAATGACAAATTGAAATTTCGAAGATGAAATGGAACTAATTGATTCTTATATCAAGATATATAGCTAAAAAGCGCAATTTACTTTAAGATGCTCGCCACTTTGCCGCTACAATAACGTATATAGCGACGTATAATATAAAAAATCATTGTGAAAGTATCGGAATTATTACAATTACTTAAGAATCTTCCAAACGACCTCGATCTAGATGTGGTTACTGGAGAAGAATGGCTGCCAGAACGTCTGCTTTCAACTAAGCAAGATGGCGATTTTCTATTCCTCGAATTTGACAGTCAGCCAGAAGATGTTGGAGGCGAGATCGAAGCTCGAGGCTTCGTAGAACATGAAGTGGTGATGCTAAAAGACAAAATAGTACAGCTGCTCAACGAGTCCGATGATGTCAGTGTCAAAGCCGATGCATTGCTGACTTTGTTGCTCATCAGCCATGAAAACTCCTCCTCTGACGTCATAGAAATCCTAGAAGAAGACGCAAATCAACCTTAATGAACTTTCGGCAGTCTTGAACGCCTTTATCTACAATCCAAATAATAACAGGAAGCCAAGTGCTTCCTTTTATTATTGCGACTATCAGTAAGCCCGTCTCTAGATCTCCTTTAGCCTTTAGCCTTTAGCCTTTAGCCTTTAGCCAAATTTAAACCGCCTGCCAAATGGCACCAACTCCACTCGCCGCGCACAATACCAACGCCCCGTAACGGATCCATTGTTTGGAGAACCGGTCAACACACTTACTCGCCAAGAAATACCCTAACCAAGCCGCCGGAATCAATGGCAAGGTAATTTCAACATGCTGCCAAGTTAAAAAACCGATAGGGATCTGCACAATAAGGGAAATGATTGAACTGAATACAAAAAATGCGGAGAGGTTACCTCGCAATGCGTTCGCATCTTGATGTTGAAGCAGTAGTGCCATCGGTGGCCCACCAATACTCGAACTGGTTCCCATGAAACCAGAAAAGAACCCCGCGATCCCCATTCGCATCGGTGTCGGTTCAATTCGAAATGGCAACAAACTCACCGCAACCGCCACCAATACGAAAATACCAAGCCACAATGACAAACTGGAAACCGAGACGTATAAAAGCAACGCACCACCAGCAATAGAGCCCGGAACTCGGCCTATGATCGCGGCTTTTAACCCACCCAAAGACACATTAGATTTGTGTTTGTACGCATTAAGTAAGGATATAAACAGCGCGACCAAACAAATAGGTGCTGGAACATAGAGCGGTGAAATCAAAAACAAAAGTGGAGCAGCGACAATGGCTAAACCAAAACCAATAGCGCTTTGTACAAATGAGCCAAGAAAAATAAGCCCCATAGCGATTAATGTTGTAGATTCCATACTCATCACCTCGGCGAAATAGGCCTGTATTCTATCGGCAGCTTACTGATATATCGAGCAATATCGAACTTGCTTAATGTAAAATGAATGGAAGAAAAACGAGCAAGCCTTGTTTTTACCACAAATGGACACTATTTATGTAAGTAGATGTTAGCAAACAAGAGAATCGATATGATTGGTGTACTATCTAAAATATTCAAACAACTAGTAGAGGGACAAGATCTCGCTGCAAGCAACAAATCAAATCCAGATCTTGCTATTGCTTCACTGTTTTGTGAAGTAGCGAACGCCGATCATAATGTAGGTAAAGCAGAGCATGCCGCAAAGATATCAATGCTAATGAAAGTGTTAGAAGTAGATGAAGCAAGAGCAAACAGCTTGCTTGAATCTGCCATGGCCCTGTCTGAAGATTCTGCATCATTATACGATTTCACTTCACAGTTAAGACATTTAGAACAGGAAGAACGCTTTTCTATCATCAAAGCCATGTGGCAAGTCGCTTACGCTGATGGCGAACTTGATCCAATGGAAGAAGCGGTGATTAGAAAAGTCGCGGAATTACTTTATGTCGATCACGCTGAATTTATTCGCGCCAAATTGCAGGTGACAGGCTAAGTCCCCTAGCGATTAAACGCAGTTAGATAAACTAGAAAAAAGCCTCATTTACCATAAATGAGGCTGTGACTTTTCAGGCAAGTTAACACTGTAAAACGTTAATCAGCAAACAAATGGCAAGTCACGAGGTGTTCCTTACCATTGGCACCCAGATTGTGCACTTGAGGCACCTCTTTACTGCACCGAGAAGTGGCCTTCTTACAACGTGTTCTAAACGTACAGCCACTTGGTGGGGCAAGCGGTGACGGCACATCGCCTTCTAACGGAATCGTCTCTGAAGTAATGGTTGGATCAGGCACCGGAATCGCCGACAACAACGCTTGCGTGTACGGGTGCTTAGGATTTCGATATAGCTCTTCCGCTGGCGCTTTTTCTACCATGCGTCCCAGGTACATCACGCCTACTTCGTCGCAAATGTGCTGTACCACTGCCAAATCGTGGGCAATGAACAAAAACGAAATACCTTTCTTCTCTTGCAACTCTGCAATCAAGTTAAGTACTTGTGCTTGAACTGACACATCTAATGCAGAAACGGGCTCATCTGCAACAATAAACTTAGGCTCTAGTACCAAAGCCCTGGCGATGCCTACCCTCTGCCTTTGACCACCAGAAAACTCATGAGGGTAGCGATTAAGTGCTTGAGGTCGCAGACCCACAATAGCCATCACTTCTGCGATTTTTGCTTCTCGCTCCTCAATCGTACCGATTTGGTGCGTATCTAAAGGCTCACGCAATATGTCATGAATGGTCATTCTAGGGCTTAAAGACGCAAACGGATCTTGAAAGATTATCTGCATGTCTTTGCGAAGCGCTTTTAAACTCTTTGCATCTAAATCGACCACATTCTGGCCGTTAATTTTCACACTGCCAGATGTCGGTTCTAATAGGCGAAGCACACAGCGACCTAAAGTCGATTTACCGCAACCAGACTCGCCAACCAAACCCAACGTTTTGCCTTTTTCTATTTTAAAGCTAACGTCATCAACCGCCTTGCATACCCCTTGATTACGCTTAAAGAAGCTCTTGCCCACGGTAAAGTGTTTTTTGAGCCCAGAAACTTCTAATAGAACATCGGTCATGACATCGCTCCTACCAATTGGCGTTGATCTTCATAGTTAAAACACGCCACTTGATGCCCACTTTCTCCCAATAATTTAGGCGAACTTTGATGGCAATGAGCAGAGACTTTGTCACACCGATCCGCGAAGCGACAACCATTTGGTAAATGGAATAGATCGGGGACTACTCCTTCAATCGTTGGAAGACGCGGTATTTTCTTATCGCGAACAATAGGGATAGACTTCAGTAACCCTTGCGTATAAGGGTGTTTAGGTTTGGCAAAAATATCCTCAACTCGGCCTTGCTCGATCACTTCACCACAATACATCACCACTACTCGCTTACAAGACTCAGCAACCACACCCAAATCATGGGTCACAAGTACGACCGCCATATTCAGTTCTTTTTGCAGGCGTACCATCTCTTTCATTACTTGCGCTTGAATGGTCACGTCTAGCGCTGTCGTTGGCTCATCCGCTAGCAACAGTGAAGGCTTGCACGAAAGAGCCATCGCAATCATAACGCGCTGGCGCATGCCGCCAGAAAGCTGATGTGGGTACTCGTTAACACGTTGCTCCGGAGCAGGAATGCCAACCGTTCTTAGCATTTCAATTGCACGTTCTTTTGCTTCCGCTTTAGATACCTTGTTATGGTTACGAATAACGTCGATCATTTGAGTACTGATCTTAAGCACCGGATTCAGGGCAGTCATTGGCTCTTGGAAAATCATCGAGATATCGTTGCCACGAATTTTCCGATATTCCTTCTCGCTGAGCCCAATTAATTCGCGACCTTGAAATTGAATACTGCCGTCCACTATTCTTCCAGGAGGAGACGGAACTAGCCCCATAATAGATAGCGAACTGACCGACTTTCCGCAGCCTGATTCACCCACAATACCAATAGTTTCCCCGGGCATTACTTCGAAGCTCGCGCCATTAATCGCCCTCACCACGCCTTTATCGGTTTTAAATTCTACCGTTAAGTTTTCGACCTTTAACAAGGGTTCATACTGAGACATGATCAAACCTTCCTTGGGTCTAGTGCATCTTGCAGTGAATCTGAAAACATGTTGAATGCCAAAACCAACACAAACAGCATGCCAGAAGCGGCAAAGAAGTTACTGAAATGGCCCGCCGTCACTTCGCCGCTTGCTTCAGAAATCATTAAGCCCCAACTAATGCTGTCTTTAATACCTAAGCCTAAAAAGCTTAAGATCACTTCACTCTTAATTGCTGTGATAAAGAGCAACGTCATTTCAACCAACAAAATGTGCGTTGTATTGGGCATTAAGTGCTTAAAGATGATTTTGTAGGTCGGAACCCCTAACGAATGCGCCGCTTCGGTAAATTCCATATTCTTAAGCTTAATAACTTCACCACGTACCACCCTTGCTGTACCCGTCCAAAATGCAAACATCATGGCGATATGCATTGAATAAGGATTTCCATCAAGGGCCACCGCGATCGCTGCGACCAATAAGAAATACGGTACACAGTCAATACTATTCATTATCCATAAGACAAATTCATCTAGCACCGTACCAGAATAGTAACCCATGAATGAACCTGCTATCGCACCAATTGCAGTTGCAAACAAAGCGACAATCAAGCCAACTTCAAAAGCTGTTTTGGTGCTATAGATGGCGCGCTGAAATATATCTTGCCCGTTGATGGTTGTGCCAAACCAGTACTCTGCGGTTGGCCCCATTTGACCACTGGCTAATAACTCATCCCATTGCTGGGCAATCAAGCCGCTCCACACCAAAATAGCAATAACAAAATACGCACTAACTACAAAGAGGCTCACCATACCTAGGCGATCTCGTTTGAATTTTTGAAAAGCTTTACTCCACAGAGATTCACGTTTGAGCGGTTTTTCTACTGGCTCAACGTTGAGTATATCCGTCATAAAAATGTCCCTATTTTAATGAAATACGCGGATCGACCATTTTGTAAAGCACGTCTACAACACTGACGACGCCGATAAACAAAACAGTAATTAACACAATCACAGCCTTCAATACGGGTAGGTCGCCGGTTGTGATGGCATCGTATGTGATTAGGCCGATGCCCGGAATACCAAAGTAGCTTTCCAGCAGCAAAGACCCGCCAATCACCACAAATGGGATAGAGAATACTATCCGTGTGATAATCGGAATCATGGCGTTTTTCAATACGTGCTTAAGCAATATCATGGTCGGGTTATGACCAAATGCTTTCGCTGTTCGAATGTGATCTCGTGTCGTTTCCTCAACGATAATGGCGCGATAAAATCTCGTGCTATAACCAACAGAAACAAATACAGAACACATGGTAGGGACCGTAATGTAATACAGGTAGTCCGATAGAGAATTCACTTCCCAGCCATACACTGGGAAGAGATTTAGACCGTAACTGGAACAGAAGATCAACTGCAGCGCGATGATGACAATTAAGTACGAGATGCTCATGCCTACAACAGAGCTAGACATCACGATTTTATCTAACAACGTGCCTCGATGTTGAGCAGCAAACAACCCAAGAGCAATACTGATAAAATGCCCTAAAACAAAACCAGGCAATACCAAAGCCAAAGACACCGGGATTGTTTTACCAAGAATGCTCGTTACCTTTTCGCCACTTGAATCGGAATAACCGAAATCGAAGGTAATGACTTGATGCAAGTACTCCATATAGCGCACAAAGAATGACTTATCGTAGCCTAACTGATGACGGATCTCATTGATCTCCTCAATCGTTGGGTTTCTTCCTAGTAAGTCATAAGTTTTATCTGGCCCGAAATAGACCATCAGAACAAAACTTATCAATGTGACACCAAGCAAAAGAGGCAAACTGTATACCAATTTGCGCAAACAATATTTCAACGTTTCCATGTTTATTTGGCCCTATCGACTACTTAACATCTACATATTTAAAGTAGTTACCAATGATGTCACGCTGAGGCCACATAATTGCTTCTTTATGCCAAACTTGAATACCCGTACGAGAAAAGCCACTAATACCGACACAATCATCAACCAGAATTTGGTTCAGTTCTTGGTAAATAGCCGTACGTTCCGGGCTTGGCTGCATCACAGACGCTTTCTCAAATAACGAGTTGTATTCCGGATTGTCGTAATTCGAACTGTTTGAGCCAGGAGAACGGTTCGGGCCGTAGTATAATTGCAATGTGTTCTCTGCATCTGGGTAATCAAGCCCCCAGCCCATGCCAATCATCTGTGTTTTACTGTTCTTCACGTCACGGTTGTAATCACCAAATGCGGCGTAAGATTTGAATTTTATCTTCTTCTTCGGGTAACCAATCTTGGTCAGGTTGCCTCTAAATTGCTCAAAGAACTGCTTAGCACGTACGCTAGATACCGACGGGTAATAGAGCACAGGCAAGTTTTTGGCGTTCCAACCGTGTTCCTTAAGTAACGCCTTAGCGCCAGCTAAATCTTGCGTGATAGATGTCTTGTCCATATTAGGATCAAATCCATCGGTTCCTGGAACAATAAAACCAGGGTACGCGTTACCTAGGCCAAGGTAGAAACGCGACACACGCTCGGGCCAACTAAACGACTTAATAATGGAGCAACGCAGTGCTTTATTTTGAGCGTTAGTTTTAGGGTCATCAGAATGACCGAAATATTCATCATCAAAATTAAACACGTTGTAAACAAAACCTGGCTCCGTTGAGGCGCGGAAGTGATATTTTTCAGCATATTCAGGCTTTAGTTTTACGGGATGCTTTGATTGTAAAACGGTATCAAGTTGTTCATTCTGCAAAGATGAATTTACGATCTCATTCCCCTTAGTGAATGAGTTCCAACGAGCTGAAGCTTGTTTGATCCAGTTGGCTTCAATTCGATCAACGATTGGAAGGGTTTTTCCTTCGAGTTCCGCAATGCCCATACCACCATGTATCACAGGGTCGTAGCCTTCTTTTTCAAGGTTGAACACTTCATGTCGATAATTTGGGTTCTTCTCAAGAACTGTTTTGGTACTGTTATGAGAAATCAGTTTATAAGGACCACTGCCAACCGGGTGAACAGAAAACTCGCGACCATATTTTTCAACGGCTTCGACAGGAACAACGCCAGCATATCCCATAGCGAGCGTATAGGTCAGTTGAGGGTATGGTTTAGTCAGTGTTATTTGAATTGTATAGTCGTCGACTGCTTTTAAGCCTTCAACTGCTTTGCTGTAATCTGCGCCATCTTGCTTCCATTGATCTAACCCAACAATTTTTCCAGTCCATAGCCATGAGCCTTGAGAACGATTCGCCGGGTCAAAGTGACGCTTAACCGAATAGACGAAATCGCTTGCAACCAATTCACGGCCTTGCCCATTTTCAAACGCTGCATCATCAATAAACTTAACGCCCTGCTTGATCTTGATCGTATAAGTTAGGCCATCTTCAGAAACTTGTGGCATGCCAACCGCTAAGCTAGGCTTTAATTCAAACGGATTCTGCAAATACTTATATTCATAAAGCGTATCGTAAACCGCAGTGACGATAGTATTGCTGTACTTAGTACCAGATTGAACGGTATCAAACGTTGTTGGTGTACCATTTTCAGAGAATTTAAACACCTTCACTTCTTCTGCAACGGCAAACGAAGCCGCCATCATCGCAGCCAGTGGTAAAAGTTTAAACTTGGTCATACAAATTCCTTTTTGTGTCTCTGAGAGAGCGCTTTTAAAAATCAAAACTATTTTAGTGTCGGCAAAGTCCATCAGCCAGATATGCTCATGGCGCCACAAAAACTAAAACCATAATTTGAACACGGCAACTATGAAACCTCAGGCATTAGACAAAAGTCAACAAAACCCACATTTTATTCATGAAATGAATATCAAAAATCTCATACCGGCTCACAAAAACCACATTAATTCCCATCAATTAACTTTTTTACGGCACGAATCACTAGTTCACTAAACTAGTTAGGAATAAACAACAGACAGTAAGCGACTTATCAAACTAAGGCGATAACAATCCATGATAAATGGGAATGACTTCAAATGAGAAAATAACGAAAAAACCCCAAGACAAGAGCCTTGAGGTTTCACTAAATGAGCCTTTTGATGTTACTCGATCACTGCCCCCAAATTGAGCTTACAAACTCAGGATGGTCAATAAACGGGTTGCGGTTACCTTGGAAATCAAATACTGCCTGATTACGATCAATTTCTTTTTGGCTGACGGGATCAGCTTTGTGCCACTGTTTAAGCATTGCAAGTAACCAAGGTTCAAATACCGTTGTATTCGTTCCATTAAGCACAGCATTAGCGCTGTCACTGTTTCCTTCCCAATTTGCGATCGCATTCTCGTAGCGGGTTGCCATGTAAAAATATGCTCGAGCAAAATCACCTTTAAACTCATCGACTGGCTCGAATACCGTGCCAGAATAACCAAGGCCTGATCGAGCAGAGCCCAATTTAGATCCATTGCTTGAAGTGTAAGTTACACTACCTACCTCACCAAACGGCCAATTACTGCGTTTTGAATTAACATAGCCATCTGTAGCAAATAAATGGTGTCCATCAGAGTTCATCGGTTCAATTTTGCCACCAAACCAACTTTTTGGAAAAGAATGTTCACGGTTGTAGCAGTCGCCTTCTTTGCTATATTGACCACATTGATCAGTAACTTTAACAAATGACACGCTGTCTGAACCTATTGGCTTTTCAGAATATACATCTAAAATTGAGCCATCTTTTTCATAGTAATTATCGACATCAGCAACCTTCACAAGGTTCCAAATATTGCCGTAGCCTTGGCTATTGTGATCACGAATGACGCTATACAATGCACTTTTCAGAGCAAAGCCTGTTTTACCCTCTGCGGATTTGTAGTAATCACCTAATACGGGTGGATCAACGGGAGGTGTTGTTCCCGAGTCGCCAATTTTAAATACTAAAGACTGAGTTTTTTGAAACTCACCACCAGAAACCAGCGACTTGCCATTCACTTCGACTTGAAATGAACCATCACCAGAGCCACAACATATACCGTCACCGTAAGAGTCATTAATTTCAAAAGTGTAGTCGCCATCGCCTAAGCACATGACTTTAGTGTAGGTAGTATTGTTGCTGTATTCTGAACCGTTATACAGTTCTTGATTGCTGCTGTTTTTCAACAACCAACTGGTCTCCGAAGCGTATTCATCGGTGACTAACGTTAGCGTAGCTTTTGTTTTATTACACGTATCACCCGGAGTTGGAGTTGTTGCCGTTTCTGTTGGCTGAAAGTTGTCTAAATACACCGCCTCAGAACCATCAAACCCGCTTACATCGTAAAACCGCACGCCAACGACAATATTTTTGTCGGCAGTTGCCGTATAACGGTAAGCAACGTCCTGCCATTGACCTGTTTTGCTAGGTACACTGTAATCGCGATATCCATCAACGTATAAGCGCGCTTTAATCCCACCTTCAGTATGAAACACTGACGCTGAGAAGTCGTAGCTTTTACCCTGTTCTACACTTAGTGATTGTAAAAAGTCGGTGCTGCTTTGAGAGCCCGTATTCACAACTATTTTGGCTGCAATCCCGCCACTTTTAACTTGATCCGATGTGGGAGAAACGCTGATCCCACTATCAATTGTCGACCAACCTTGCGGAGAGTTACCGTTCCACTGCTCAAAATCCCCATTTGTGACTTGCGCTATTGCACTGTGTGAAAGCAACGTAGCGCCAACGAGGGACAAAATTCCGTATTTCATGTATCCACCTTTTTATATATGTCGCGATTTTTATCGCGACTAAGAGAATAAGAGCTCGCCAGGGCTAAAAAACAAACTCAGATCTCAATTTATAAATTAGGGTTGTTACATTTTACTTACAATTTTGGCAGGTATCACACAATAAACACGATAGGTATCAGATGATCAAAAACGAAAAGCTAAGCATAAAGTTAACTGAGCTCTCTTTACTCAGTTTGAGCAGATATAAAAAAGCCGAGAATATGAATTCTCGGCTTTATAAACAACACGTTACATTAGCAACTTATGTTACAACATAGTCAAGGCTAGCTTTGCTAAGTTATAGGCATCAACAAACCCTGAATGCTGCCGACCTTCCCACTCAATATTTTTGCTTTCTTGCGCAGCACGATGACCAATTCGTTTCTCTTTAAGTCGATTTTGCATACGGAACAAGGTGGCTAAATTGACGAACTCTTTAAACGGCATCTCTAGACCTTTTTGTTCGCATTCTTTTGCTAGAATGAAATCATCGTGCCCCCAAGCTGCGTAGATTTTATTAGCCCCACCAAAATTCTTAACCATGGACTTCATCACGTCTTCTAACGGTCTACCTTGCTTCTCTACTTTACGAGGAGTAATGCCCGTTAATTCTGCGCAAAAAAGCGACACTTCATCATGTTCAGGCTTCACGTAGTATTGTGCCCGCTTAACGATTTCTCCTTTTTTAAGGTCAATCTCTGCTAAGCCAACTTCAATGATCTCACCTGTGGTGCCAACGCCATCGACATTCCAGCAACACATTTCTAAATCAAAGCACACTACACGGTTATAATTCATTTCCAGCCTTTAAACTGCCTGTTATTTCATTTCGCCGCCATTCTACCTCAGCAAATCCTGAAACGCAGCCTTATGCCGCTTGATTGATTAAAAGTCGTCTCATTGCGAATGGAATTCGATAATTTGCCGCTAGTATCATTAATTCCAGTGTCTTTTTTGGCTAAAAAAACAGCTAACAAACAAGCATAGCCAAGGTTGACGCAATAATTCTTCGAGCTAGACACCTTGAATATGATACAGTTCGCCCCTATTTCCGCTATATCAAGGCATGCCATTGGCTCATGCCACACTTGCCGATAGAGAACGCATTTATGAACTTTGACATCAATTTAATTCCAACAACATTCGACATGCTACACACGGGTTTGGCAGCATCAAGCTTTATGCTGTTGCTTATTGCCGTATCACGCAAAACAAAAGTCGTCGAAAAAGTGGTTGAGAAACCAGTAGAGAAAATTGTTGAAGTAGAAAAACATGTCGAGAAAATCGTCGAAGTCGAAAAAATCGTCGAAGTTGAAAAGGTTATCGAGAAAGTCGTTGAAGTAGAGTCTAAGCTAGCAACTGCGACTACAGACTCTGCAATGCAATTGCTTTCTATCATGCAACAAGAAGCTCGCCTAATTGATTTCTTGCAAGAAGACCTCACCTCTTTCTCAGACGAAGAAGTGGGCGCAGCAGCGCGAGTTATTCACACTGGCGGCAAAAAAGTGCTGGCTGACTACGTAGAACTCACGCACGTTCGCAACGAAGACGAAGAAACACGCATCACGGTTGAAGCAGGCTTTAACCCGCAAGAAGTTCGCCTAACAGGCAATGTCACTGGCAATGCGCCATTTAATGGCACGCTAGTACATAAAGGGTGGAAAGCCACCTCAATGACGCTACCAAAACTGGCAGAGAATTACGATGCATCTGTGATTGCCCCGGCAGAAGTTGAGCTGTAATAGCGCATCACACGCATCTATAAAGAAGAATAAACTATGCAAGACACAACCCAAAATACTATGAATTCAGAAAACCAAGCGAAATACAGCATTGGTATCGATTTAGGTACCACTCACTGCGTACTCTCTTTTGTTGATACCACAAATGAAGACGCTCGTGTTGAAGTGATGGCTATCCCTCAACTAACGGGGCCAGGAACTGTAGAAGATCGTAGCCAGTTGGGCTCTTTTCTATACCAACCGCACGAACATGAAATGAACACGGCTTCTCGCGTGTTGCCTTGGTCAAGTGAGCCCAAAGCACTTGTCGGTGCTATCGCTCGTAACCTTGGTAGCAAAACGCCGATTCGCCTGATTGCCAGTGCCAAATCTTGGCTTTGCCATGGCGGTGTAAACCGCCGTGACGCATTCCTTCCTCAAGGTAGCCCTGAAGAAGTTGAAAAAGTATCGCCAGTAAAAGCCACGGAGCTTTACTTACAGCATTTGAAAGAAGCTTGGGATCACAAATACCCAGAGCACCCTCTTTCTGCTCAAGATGTCACCATCACTGTACCTGCTTCTTTTGACCCTGCGGCTCGCGATTTAACCGCAGAAGCAGCTCGTAACGTTGGATTTTCACACCTTACGCTACTTGAGGAACCTCAAGCGGCACTGTACAGCTGGATCGACAACAGCAACGACACGTGGCGTGATGAAGTAAACGTTGGCGACATTGTTCTGGTTGTTGATGTTGGTGGTGGTACAACGGATTTATCTTTGGTCGAAGTAACCCAAGACGAAGGCAACCTAACACTGAATCGTATCGCAGTTGGTGAGCACATCCTTTTGGGTGGCGATAATATGGATCTTGCCCTAGCCTATCGTTTAAAAATGAAGTTAGCTCAAGACGGTAAAGAATTGGCTCCTTGGCAAGTTCAAGCCATGACTCATGCTTGTCGTGATGCAAAAGAAGCACTGCTAAATGATCGTGATTTACAGGCAGTACCTATCGTCGTGCCAAGCAGAGGTTCTAAATTATTGGGCGCTACGCTTAAAACAGAACTAACCCAGCAAGAAGTTCAACAAACGTTGGTTGATGGCTTCTTCCCGAAGGTTGCAGTGACTGACCATCCGGTACAAAAAACTCGCGGCGCCTTAACGCAAATGGGCTTACCTTACGCTCAAGATGCAGGAATTACCCGCCACATTGCGGCATTCCTATCTAAGCAAGCCAACGCACTCGGTGGCGAAAAAGCACCCGAACAAGATTTCAACCCGTTTGCTAACATGCCTGGTATGCCAGGGATGGATGCGAGCGTCCCAGCCGCAGACTTCATTAAGCCAACGGCCATTTTGTTTAATGGTGGTGTGCTTAAGTCGGATCTATTGGCAAACCGTTTATCTGAAACCATCGACAGCTGGTTAATCGAGGCAGATTCAGAGTCTGCAAAACGCTTATCAGGCTTAGATTTGGATCTCGCTGTTGCGAGCGGCGCTTCTTACTACGGCGCAGTACGTCGTGGCCAAGGTGTTCGTATTCGCGGTGGCATTGCATCAAGTTACTACGTAGGTATAGAGAGCGCGATGCCTGCTATTCCAGGTATGGCGCCGCCAATGGAAGCCTTATGTGTGGCTCCTTTTGGTATGGAAGAAGGCTCAAGTGTTCAAGTGCCTAGCCAAGAGTTCGGTTTGATCATCGGCCAACCGGTGCATTTTCAGTTCTTTGGCTCGACAGTACGCCGTGAAGATGCGGCCGGTACTCACCTTGACCACTGGAACCCTGAAGAGCTTGATGAGTTACCAGAAATTCAGGTAACACTGTCGGTTTCTGAAGGCCGTCGTGAAGGTGAAGTGGTTCCTGTTACTTTAGCTTCTCGCGTGACAGAGCTGGGTACTTTGTACCTAGAAGCCATAGCATCAGACAACGGTCAAAAGTGGCACGTTGAGTTTGACGTACGCGAAGACAGTGCCTCAGACGCAGATACAACCCACGAACAAGCACACTCATAAACTCCTTAACGGCATCCAATTAGGGTGCCGTTTTTATTAGAGGTTATCCTATGGCATCCCCTCGCTTTCTAGTCGGCATCGATCTTGGTACTACCAATACTGTGGTCGCTTTTTGTGAAATTTCAGACGATCTACAGCACGCTCCCGTTTCTCTATTCGACATCGACCAACTGATTGGCCTCGGTGAAGTGGTACGAAAGCCGCTACTGCCCTCTTTTCGCTACCATCCTGCTAACGCTCAAATTTCGGCTTCAGATCTAGTACTCCCTTGGGAACAACAAGGGGTCAAAGGCGATATAGATAACATCATTGTCGGCGAATGGGCGCGTGAATTGGGTGCAAAAGTCGAAGGTCGACAAGTCTCCAGTGCTAAAAGTTGGCTTTCTCACCAAGGTGTCGACAGACAGTCTGAGATTTTGCCTTGGGCCGCTGCGAGTGACGTCGAAAAAGTTTCCCCTGTCGTCGCAAGTGCCAGCTATCTGAACCACATTCGTCAATCATGGGATTACCGCAATCCTGGAAACAAGCTGGAAGACCAAGATGTAGTCGTGACTGTTCCAGCTTCATTTGATGAAACCGCTCGTAAATTCACATTAGAAGCAGCCGCGATGGCGGGCCTTAAGAACATCGTTCTACTTGAAGAGCCACAAGCCGTCTGTTACGACTGGTACGCACGTCATCACGAAACCGCCTCTGAGCAATTAAAAGAGTTACCGCTAATTTTGGTGTGTGATGTCGGTGGTGGTACAACGGATTTAAGCCTCATTGAAGCAAAGTTTGATAATGACGAACTAGGCTTGAACCGCATCGGTGTTGGTGAGCATTTAATGCTAGGTGGTGACAATCTCGATTTGGCTCTTGCCCATCTTGCGGAGCAACGTTTTAGCCAAAACAAAAAACTCAATGCCGCAGGCTTAACCAAGCTAATTCAACAGACTCGAAAAGCCAAAGAAAATCTGCTTTCAAGCAACGCACCTGATGAAGTCAAAATCACCATGTTAGGCAGTGGTTCAAAGCTCCTTGGTGGTACAAAAAGTGTCGGCCTAACCAAACAAGAAGTACATAGTATTGCTCTTGATGGCTTTTTCCCACTTTCTGACTTTGAACAAACCCCTGATAAGCGTCGCAGTGCCGTTGTTGAGTTTGGCCTACCGTACGTCGCTGATCCCGCAGTAAGTAAACACATTGCTGAATTCCTCACTACCCACCAGCAAGTGAGTCACGCGGCGCTTAATAATGAAGATGTTAGTGCCCCTGCAATTCCAGTTGGCCTGCTACTCAATGGTGGTGTATTCAACAGTGACCTAGTGACTGACCGACTGACCTCGCTATTAGGCAAATGGCGAGGTGCAGACGTTACCGTACTAGACAATCCTCATCCGGACTGGTCCGTTGCTCTTGGGGCCGTGGCCTTTGGCAAAGCTCGCCGTGGAGCACAATTAAAAATCGGTGGTGGTGTTGCACGTTCATACTTCCTCCACTTGCAAGAAAAAAACAAAATGGGTCAAGCACTGTGTTTGCTTGCTAAAGGGACTGAAGAAGGGCATGAAATACGATTAAGTGGCCGCCGCTTCTCTCTTACGCTCGGTGAACCGGTCCGCTTTAACCTGCTCACGTCTACTCATGATCAATTAACCGACCAGACGCCGGCGCAAAATGGCGTAATGGTAAAAGTAGACCCTGATATTTTTGCACCGCTACCTCCGTATATTTCAACATTGGATGGCTCAGAAGATAAACAACTGCAAGCTAATCAAAAGGAACGTGTTGAAGTGCAACTGGCTTGTCAGTTAACGGAAGTCGGTACCCTTAAAATGGAATGTGTGAGTATAGGCGATGACAGTAAACGCTGGGCTCTCGAGTTTGAAGTGAGAAATCAACAAACAGAAGAAAGTGACGGCGTTGATCTGCATCCCCGCTTAGAGGAATCTAAAACGCTCATTACCAGTTTGTACAGCGGTAACAAAAACGCAGCCGACACCAAAGCGATTAAAACTCTAGCGAAAGATCTGGAAAAACGGCTAGGAAAACGCGATGAATGGGACTTCACTACCCTACGCCACCTATTTGATTCGTTTTCCCAAGGCAGAAAGCGTCGTCGTCGTTCCGAGCACCATGAGAAAAACTGGTTACGCCTCGCTGGATTTGCAATGAGGCCAGGCTTTGGCGACCCTACCGATTCATGGCGAATGGAACAAGTCTGGGCTCTGTATCAGCAAGGGGTTCAGTTTCAAAACCACCAGGGTTGGACCGACTGGTGGGTATTTTGGCGCCGCATTGCAGGAGGGTTAAACCAAGAACAGCAGGAGAACATCCTTGCCGATATAGCCAAATACCTGCACCCTGGTGCAATGAAAAATCCTAAGTCTGCAAAAGATGCGCAAGACAAAGGTTACGAAGCCATGGTTCGCTTGTCAGCTTCACTTGAGCATTTAGAGGTAGAAGACAAAGTGTTACTTTCTACTTGGTTCTTAAGTAAAGCAATTAATCAAAACCAGTTTGAACAAGCTCATTGGTGGGCGCTAGGTCGTCTTGCATCAAGAACGCCACTATATGGCAGCCAACATAGCGTGATCCCACGTGAGCAGGTCGAGCAATGGCTTCCAAAATTGCTTGAGCAAAATTGGTTAAAAGAGCCAATGATTGCGTTTGCAACCGTCATGATTTGCCGAAAAACAGGCGACCGTTTGTTTGATATTTCGGACGATTACCGTCAAGAGGTACTCGACAAATTGAAACAAAGCAAAGTTTCTGACTCTTGGATATCACTGGTTGAAGAGGTCAAAGACCTATCAGAAAGTGAATCAAAACGGGTCTTTGGTGATGCTCTACCGCATGGGCTCAGTTTGATAAAAAATTAGCGACAACTTATCAATCACTAATTAATCAATTACTTGCAAACAAGCCGAAGCGATGACTTCGGCTTGTTTATACTCTAAATATGAACAACATCACACATTCACACCACAAATAATAAGTCGCAAATCAATTAAACTGATAGCATATCAATTTAGTATCTATAGATTATTCGATGAAACTTTCAATGAAATCCTCAGCGATTGGGCTAAGCCTGCTCTTTACTGTGGCTCTGTTCGGATTCGGTCAAAAAGGTCAAGGTGGACTAACACTACCTCCCTGCTCAATCTCCGCTGACAAGACGAAAATAGTTGCTACCTACATTCATTTTTACGTCAGTAACACAACGTTGGATACCTACAGTCAATCTGTCATAGAGAATGACATTAGTGAGTCCATTGACGTCGCAAATCAAATCTTAGCGAACTCCTGCATACCGATGACCCGCAAGCTCGCACAGGTAAAATACATCGATCTGACCGAGAACACTTTCAGTAATATTGGCCAATCTCACAAGGCGTTACTCAATGTCGTAGGTGAAGACGAAATCAATCAGATTCGCTCCCAACCCAACCACTATTATGGATTAATCATGGCTGAGGATGATAACTTCCTCGGCCCGGTCAATTATGGTGACCCTAGTTTTGTAGGACAAACTAACCCAAGTGTAAATAGCCATTACTTTATCGCAACTGCGGACGCGCACCTTATCACACTAGAACACGAGCTTGGTCACCTAGCAGGGGCGCAACATAGAGATACGAGCGGCACACTAGGCATTTGGCTAAATCAAGCTTACACAAGCAAATATGAATACTTAAAACCCTATGCTCGAGCATATCGATGTGGTGATAGCGGCACTATCATGAGCTATGAATCTAACGTCATTTTTGCCTATTCAAGCCCAGATATTTTCTACCAAGGTGAAGTCTGTGGCGATCCCGATAAAGCCGATAATGCAAGGCAACTACGAGAACACGCCGAACGTATTCGTCAGGCTCTTTTAGAGACGTAATTGGCAGATTAAATCCGCTTCCTAATCATGACTACCAAATTAATCACAATAGAATTGTACCCAATATGAAAATCACCCCTACTCCGATCATTGTCGCTATTTGTCTTGCAGCGACATGCATCCCTCTCGTGTTTACCATTGAGACAAAAGACCTTGAACTTGCTGAATGCGCCGTAGAACCCAAGCTTGAAACCGTGGTGAATTATTTAGTTTCGAACAGCACATTAGAATATCGAACTAAAGAAGAGATGGCGCAAAAATTGGAACAAACGATCACAAGAAGTAACTGGATTTTATCTAACTCCTGCATTCCAATGAGCCGCAAACTTGGTGACATCACCTACTTAGAAATGAGCTCGCATAACATGGATCAAATGATTCAACTCATTAACGACATTGAACGAAAGCTTGGTCCGCAATACATCGAAAATATTCGCAGTAAACCAAATCATTATTATGGGCTGGTTCTAACCTATAAGGACGGCTTTTATGATAGCGGATTTATTGGTGCGACCGACGTAGAATTAGACCCACAGTTTTTTACCATCCATCATGACGCCGACGAATATACCGTAGAGCATGAACTCGGTCATTTAGCATGGGCATGGCACGATGATACCTCTTACAACGACGCGCTCACAGACAGGTTACATGAGGGCACAAAACCGGTGAATCAAAGCAAAATAAATTCGTATGCCAGAGGGGCGACTTGTGGTGATGCAGGCACAGTAATGGCGTATTCGTTTAAACGAATTCCTATCTATTCTAGCCCTGCAATATTTTACCAAGGTGAAGCTTGTGGCGATGCCAAAACAGCTGACAACGCCAGACAGTTAAGAGAATACGCACGAAATATGCGCGATATGATCAGTGTTGAGAGCCCGCAGGGTTAGAACCGAAATCGGACTGGTGGTAGATATCGGCCAAAGATTTTGGCCCCTGCTTTTTCGTTTTACGTTTCAGCGTGGTTGGTTGGTTAAGGGATTCAGCTTCGACAGCTTGCTCGTGTTCTTTAGCCGCTTGCACAAATTCAGGATTAGATAACGACTCTTTGCGCAGACGGTTCACTCTTTCTAGTGTTTCCCACAACATAGTACACCTCCAAACTTGACGGTTTACTTATTAATAATAGCCCTAATCTAGGGGCTGTCAAGAATAACCACTGTTTTAATAAACAGTGGTTATTCTCTGTATGTTTTGGGAGACTATTGAAAACAAAACTAAGAAAGGTTACTTAAAACGTAAAGCGCTTGTGGATGCGTTGTTAATCGTACTGGCAAAGCCGCAATCAACTCACCGTCGCACTCAAAGTACCATTCACGGTTACCGCTAATTTCAACTTCGCGACTTACATAGTTTATAACTCTATCATGTTGATTTATTGAACCATTTAATAAGTATCTCAACCCAAGTAAACGCTGAATAAATGGCATATCCTTGATGCATAACCCGTTAAATTTGCCATTATTGACGTCTGCTTCAGGCGCGAAATCCATGCCTGCTCCGCCATACCTACCAAGGCAATTGACCAAAATTAACGCTGGCGCTTCTAATAGGCTTCCATCATGAGTAACGCTAAAATTCACCGCTTTATAGCTGCGCAAACATCGCAACATGGTGAGATAATAGCGAAACGAGAGCCCCGCCGCTTGCCCCATTTCCTGCAAAACCATGCAATCTAATCCGGTTCCAGCTAGGTTAATAAACGCATGTTTTGACTCAAACTCAACTCCGAATGAAGCAATTCCAATGTCATGTTTCACTTTTCGCTGATGTTTAAAAAACAATATCCATTTATCTGTCTCTCGGGGGATCTTATGAAATCGCGCCCAATCGTTACCTGAGCCCCAAGGCAGCACCGTTAATGTAAAGTCTGATACTGGCAGTTCAGATTCAAATATGCCTTGTAACACTTCATTTAAACTCCCGTCTCCTCCTACCGCAACAAACAGGCGCTCGCCAGACAAGGCTAAGTCCTTAACCAGTTCAACTCCGTGCTTTGGTTTGATTGTTTCGGCAATGATGTGATCAATATTATTTTCGTTCAGTTGGGCTTTTAACCGAGGCAAATTTCTTTTCGCCTTTCCACCACCCGCCATCGGATTGACAACAAAACACCAATGCATAGATACCTTTACTGAAATCAAAGTTGTTGGAAGAAAGCACTAACTCGCTACAAATTCACGTGCAGAAGAAGTACTTGTGAAGTCACGCCGTTGTACGGTGGTTCCGCTTTTAACTACAACTGGCATCGATAAAATGCACGAAATTTCATGTAATTAAAATGACGAGACTAAGAAGTGGTGACCGCAATCAAACTCTTGATACGCTGGAATAATATTAGTTAGCGATTGCTGTAACATACCGTTCATCGGCATACAACAGTGCTTATCAACGTTGCTCATGCCTCCAAATAGTGTCCAATAATGGTAGTGATATGAAGTTAATACTCAATGCGGATGATTTCGGTTTAACTGCTCGAGTTAACCAAGCCATCTTAGAAACCATGAACCGTGGTATCGTCCGTTCCACCACCATTATGATGAATCAGCCCGGAACTCAAGACGCAATTAACTTGGTAAAGGCCGGGAAAGTCAAAGAGCTTGGTCTTCACCTTAACCTCACCGCAGGGCAACCTCTTTCTCCAGCCAGCAAGCTACCAGACCTAATAGATACCAACGGCCAGTTCTTTCATATTCGGGTTCTAGAAAATTTTAGCAGAGTCGACACTGACCAAGTCTATCGCGAAATCAAAGCGCAATATCAAGCAGCAATACAGGCAAACCTGCCTATCAACCATCTCGATTGTCATCACTTTTCGTCCATTCTTCCGGCCACCAGAGAAGCATTTATAGCGTTGGCCAATGAAACGGGCTTACCCTGTAGGCGCATTGATCTTTTCGTTAATGATCAGCAGGGGCTAACGAGCCAAACACCAGACGTCTTTGACTATAGTTTTTTTGATAAAGGCGTAGACTGCGAACTATTCAAAGTTAGTTTACTCAATCAGAAGAAAAGCCAGTCTACTGGTTGCGTTGAATATATGTGCCACCCCGGTTATGCCAATGATGAAGTTCTTCAATCTCTCAGTAGCTACGTATCTATGAGAGAAAAAGAACTCAACATTTTAACTGACCCGCATTTAACCCAATGGTTGCACGCTAATGAGATTGAACTGATTGGCTATGAGCAGCTACCTGAAAAATCCTATAAAAAATAAATCTATAGAGACCACCATTAGCTTTCGTGGGCAGCATCGGCTTAACGCTAACCATCCCACTAACCGTGTTATTTTGTCATTTGGTGTACAACCAGTGTTCTCACAAAAGGCGCTAGCCGAATAGCCACAACGCAGCTAAAGCGGCCATCGCTGGAGCTCCTTGTACGTATAGGATTGAACGCTTAGCCGTTATCGAACCATAGACAGCGGCGACAATAACGCAGAGTAAAAAGAAAGTTTGGATTTGAGTACCAAATTCAGGATTGCTGTGTAATAGCCCCCAAAAAAGGCCTGCAGCTAAAAAGCCATTATACAACCCTTGATTCGCAGCCAGTGCCGTCGTGCTTTGCGCAAATTCCTTCGTGATGCCAAACACTTTGAGTGTTCTTGGCTTGGTCCACCAAAACATTTCCAGCACCAAGATGTAAACGTGTTCTAGTGCGACTAATAGCACCAGTCCCTGAACTAAAAGATCCATATTAACTCATTATTTAACCAAACGGTCAGTATAGCGACCAAACCTGCGTTGCTCGTCTTTGATTAACAAAACCGAGAACTAACACGGTTTTGTTAATCAGATCAATTCGGTCTTACTCGTGAAGCAAGCTCTATTAACCCACAATTCGTGTCAGTCTGATGTTACTTAAAGCCAGCATCAAGCCAACTTTAAGTACTTTAGTCTCTATGGGTAATCTGCATTAATCGCGATTACCAATTTTTACCGTGCCCTTAGTGTTAAACCATAAGGCTTCAGAACGACGGCGACCAATCAAAAATGGCCCGTCATCAAAGAACAAAAAATTCTTCCAGTTTCTTTTGAATACTGACCATTTAGTTTCAATTACGTTGTATTTTTCATAGCAAAAATAAACGGTCACGTCGTCTTGCCAATCGATATGTTCCAGCACTTCTGCGGGTAGCGCTTCTTCGTCCGAATCCCATTCAGTCATCCAATCCACTTCATGTAACCAGCTATTGGTTTTAGATGGCCAATCTTGATTGCTCAGTCTATCCGCATCGGGGCTTTGAGGGCTGATATTTTCTTGCCACAATTGCGATGCTCGTTGCTGAGTCATTGGCTTAAGTTGAGCCAGATCTTGTTCAGACATCGGCATGGATTGGTGGGTAAAAATCCACTTTCTAGAGTATTCGTCCAGAGGCAAATATGACATGGTGTTCCTCGAGTTTAAAATGACATCAAAAATGCCTAACGCATTCTTAACGTTTATTCAGTCCAATCTTGATTGATCAAAGACGTTAAATTGTGATCTTGCCACTGCCCGTCAATCAATAAATAATCTTTGGCAAACCCTTCAGGGGTAAAGCCTAAGGCTAGCAACACTCGCTCACTGCGGGTGTTGGTTGGTATATAGGCCGCCATAATTCGATGAAGCTTCTGCTCTTTAAATGCCCACTGACACGCCATACCAAGGGCTCGCTTCATCACGCCACGACCTTGATTATTCGCGTCCATAGAATAACCCACATTGCATGCATGAAACGGATGCCGAGATATATTGCTAAATGAAATCGTGCCCAGCATCTCTCCACTTTTTTCATCAATGATCAGCAAATAAAACGCCAAAGCCATGCGATGCAGTTCGTGCAGTTTTATCAGCCGTTGCTTCCAACCAGATTCTTCAAAAAAAGCCGGGGCTCTTACGGGCTCCCATGGTTTTAAGTGCGCTCGATTCGCCACAAAATAGCTGGTAATCATTGAGGCATCCTCTGGAGTTGCCGATCTTACACATAATCCATTTTGTTTAAGATTCACATAATACATGACGCGATTTAAGCCTTTCTAATTCCGTAGTCTCGTAATTTATTTGCTATTGAAGTGTGCGAAACATTCAAGCGCTTCGCCAACTTTCTGCTGGATGGGAATGACTGGTACAAATGCTGCAATATTTGAGTTTCGTATTGCTTCATTATGTCATCCAGTGACCCATCAAAATTCAGCCCAACTTGCGCGGTCGCTTCTTCTACACTTGGTAAAGAGAAATGTTCATATTCCAACATGCCGTCTGTAACCTGCGTCATAGCACGTAACACCATGTTGTCTAATTGACGAATGTTTCCCGGCCATGGGTACATTGATAGTTGTTCAACCACACTCTCATCAACGCTCGGTTTACTGATACCCAACTGCTGTGCGTATTTTGCAACAAACAAGTCAAGCAACGGCGCAACGTCACTGTTACGTTCTTTAATTGATGGTATTTGCAGGTTCAGTACATTTAAACGGTAATAAAGATCTTCACGAAAATCGCCGGTTTCAGTCAGCTGAGACAACTTTTCTTTTGTTGCGGCGATCACTCGCACATCAACATGCATCTCTTTTTCCTCGCCTACTCGGCGGAACGTACCATCTTGCAAAAAGCGCAGTAGTTTGATCTGTAAATGAGGGCTCATTTCACCAATCTCATCTAAGAAAACCGTACCGCCGTTCGCTTGTTCAAAAATACCAATATGACCATTTTGGTTATTGAATGCACCCGGAGCATGGCCAAACAGCTCTGTTTCCGCTGCGTCGTCTGGCATGGAAGCACAGCTTAAAACTAGGAACGGTTCACTCGCCCTTTCACTTCTACTGTGGCACGCTCTTGCAAGCATCTCTTTGCCTGTACCCGTGTCCCCTTCGATCAGCAAAGGTTGGCTCATCATTGCCAGCTTTTTCGCTTGGCTGATCAAAGCTTTATGTTTATTCGATGTGCCGACGAAGTGCTCAAACCCTAAGCTATTTTTCTCGGACAAAAATTGCCCTAGCACAACCGGGGCTTGATTCGACTTAAGCGTAACAACTGCGCTTGCTAATACAGTGTCGTTAGACTCGCCAGTGATGTATACCGGCATGATTTCAAGTGCGTAATCTAAGCCATTAATGACCACGCTATCGCGAAAACGCGCTTTACTTTCATCTAACCACTTAGCAAAGGTGACTTGAGGGATTAAATGACCAACGTGCTCATCTATGATGCTTTCTCCAAAAGAAGAAAACAGATCCATAGCAGCATGGTTGGCGACATCTATAGTACCTTTTAAGCTTACGGATAATACTGGGTCTGGCAGGTTAGCAAGTAATGCCATAAGCTCCGTGCTTTGACGTTCACTTGGCATAAATTGGATTTTTCTGACATCAGTAACACCACTGATAAGTCGAATTTGCGCCATTAATTCTCGAAACGCATCAAATTCAATCTCAGGGCAATTGAGGTAGATGATACCGCGCCTGTCGATTTCTATGCCTCTTAAATCTATTTGTTTAGAGGCAAGAATATCGAGTAATTCACGCGTTAGTCCGAGTCTGTCTTCACATAAAACTTCAAGGCGCACTGTGTTATCCGTCAAGGTGTCAGGAAAAGTTGACACCAGTCTGAAACAAGCGCCTGACACAGTCAAGAATTCTTGCTCAATAACGCCTAAGTTCAGTCACTAACTGATGTTATTTTCAGCTAATCCAGTTGTTTGCTATTGCGTAAACTCTGAATAATGCTTTTTCTTACTTCTCCTAAGCGAATGCTGTTGCCTTTCTGCCAAGGGACAGGGCGCAATAATGCAGCCGCTTTAATACCTAATCGAGCTGTTAAGATCCCCACACCTAAACCTTGCGCAGCCCTTGTCGATATTTTGCCTGCAAGATCCATAGACAGCAGATCCATACTCGCATCAGCGACGAGTTCCGTTGCTCCTGCTGCAGCCATATTGATCAGCACCAGCTTAAAGAGTTTAATTCGAGACCAATAGCCTAGTTCAACGCCATACACCGTTGAAAGCTGTTCAATCAACTTAAAGTTTCGCCATGCCACCAGCAACATATCTACCACGGCAAGCGGGCTTAATGCCACCAGCACCGCTGATTCACTGGCTGACTTAGCAATCAATTTTCGACATTGCTCATCTTGCGTAGCAACGACAAAGTTATCGTACATTGCCATAACTTCTTGGTCGCTGTGAGTTGCATTAACGGCATTCTCCCAGCGTTCAAAACCTGGGTGTTCAGCAGCAATACCACTTTGTTTGGCTAACTGCTGACAAAATGGTTTGGCTTTGCCCAAATCGTCTAGCTCATACAAAGCCTGAGCTTTGTCTTGATCTGAAAAGCGGTGTCTAAGCTTGCGGAGTTTCAATAATTCTCGTCCGATGGCGCCAACGCCCATTGCTGAAATCGCCGCAATAAAACCAGACCAACCTAAACTAAGCCAATTTTGAGAAGCAACAGCGGTGATCACCGAGTCAACCGCCTGCCAGCCGACTAGGCCTGAGAATGTTGCCAATAGAACCGTCGCAAGCATTCTATTTTTTCCACTCGGTTTAATGACTTTTTCAAGGGCTATTTCGGGTTCTTTGTCGACTTCCGGCGCACTGGGTACAAACTTTGCCTGTAGCTCAAATTGCTGACCTGCCGTCAGTTCTGGTTGTTGAGCACTGTCTTGCTGTAATGGCGAGTCAAAGACCTGCTTGGTTTTTATTTCACTCATTTTAATTTGTCTCCAATCAAAAATTGCAGCGCTTTATCCATACGAATATGGCCACACGGAGTATTCGTTTCCTGCTCTAACGGTTTAAAACTGTAAAATTCAAATTCATTATTTTGCCAATATTCTGCGGACGGCAGTTTGGCGGGAACGTCACCAGGATAAAGCGTAATCGGTTGATCGTTCTCCATCACGCCCTGTATTGCTGGTTGGGTACTTTCTTCTGCAGAACGGCTCTTGTTCGTCACAAACCCGGCCTGAGTCGCCTTAATCGACGCCAGCGTCATACACGTCATGTCAATGTTCTCGTACGCGGTATGCTGCCATGCGGGGTGAACCATCTGTTTAAGCAGTGAGGTTAAGTTAGCATGTTGATCTGGCGTCACGTGATCCGCTTTGGTGGCGGCAAATAATACCTTATCAATTTTGGCTGAAAACAAGCGGCTAAACACATTGCTCCGGCCATATTTAAAGCTCTTTAACAACTGTTCGATTGCGCCCTGCATATCATTAAAGGATTCATGGCCAGCATTAAGCGGTTGTAAGCAATCCACGAGTACAATTTGACGATCAAATGTAGAAAAATGCTCTTTGTAAAAGCGTTTCACGACTTTGGTTTGGTACTCTTGATACCTCGCTTTGAGCATGGCGTATTGGCTATGCTTGGCATGTTTGTCGGTATCATCGGCGATCTGATAGGGAAAAAACTGCAATACGGGTGCGCCTTCTAACTCGCCTGGCAACACAAATCGCCCCGGTTGCACCCAATGCAAACCTGCTGACTTACAATCGTATAAAAACTGAGTATAGAGCGAAGAAACTTTTGCCAACTGGCTTTCATCGGCTTCAGCATTGGTATCAAATTCTGCCAGTGCAGCAAGCCACGGTTTTGCCAGCTCGGCTCGTGTTCCTTTCAAAGCTTGAAACTGCAAGTCACTCCACTGCTCAAAATCTAACTCTAACAGCGGTAAGTCGAGCAGCCATTCACCCGGATAGTCAACAATGTCCAGATAGAGAGTGGCCGTCTTAGAGAGCAACTTCAACGCACCCGATTGCGGCTTATAACGAATAGCTAACCGAATTTCACTCACATCTTTTGTTGGCTCAGGCCATTGTGGTGGGGTTGAATGCAAAGACTCCACTGCGGCATCATAACCAAAGCGAGGTACCAACAAATTCGTTTGAGGCTCTCGTTTCGCGCCAATTAAGCGCTTTTCACTGGCTGCACTAAACAAGGGCAAGTTATCGTGAGTCGATGTATAGAGCAGTTGATTAACCAAAGAAGTGATGTAGGCTGTTTTGCCCGCACGAGACAACCCTGTAACCGCCAGCTTTAAGTGCCTGTCCATACTTCGGTTGACTAAATCGTTGACTTCTTGGCTTATTCTTCTCATTTCCGAGCTCTCAATCTTTTGCTACATAGCATGAATACAGAGTATGCAAAATAACGTATTAATACTAGATGAACAAAAACTTAATCAAAAAAACGCAGCCCTAGATAGAGGCTGCGTTACATTATTTACACTGACTAAATTAACACTGGCTATTTTTCAAGGTCAGCGATTTAGTGGCATGAGCTATTTTTGCGCTTCCGCAATTTTCACTTTCCAAGTATCAGGGCCAATTTGGTGAGCGTTTGCTCCGCTAGAATCCACCGCAACCGTTACTGGCATGTCCTCGACTTCAAATTCGTAGATGGCTTCCATACCCAGTTCTTCAAAAGCCACAACACGGGCTTTCTTGATCGCTTTAGATACCAGATATGCTGCTCCGCCAACCGCCATTAAATACACAGCCTTGTGCTCTTTAATCAACTCAACGGTTGCAGGGCCACGCTCTGCTTTACCAATCATGCCAGTAAGGCCTGTTTCGCTTAGCATCATGTCGGTGAACTTGTCCATGCGAGTAGACGTTGTTGGGCCAGCAGGGCCTACCACTTCGTCTCCAACTGCATCGACAGGGCCTACGTAATAAATAAACTTACCATTAAAGTCGACACCCTCAGGTAATCCTTCACCACTTTCCAATAGACTTTGAATGCGTTTATGCGCCGCGTCACGGCCTGTTAAGATTTTACCTGACAGCAGAACGGTCTCGCCTACTTTCCAATCTTGTACGTCTTGTTTAGTAATTTCATTCAGATTCACACGGCGCGTATTTTCACCCGCTTCCCAAGTGATTTCTGGCCAATCTTCTAGCTTAGGCGGCGTTAATTCTGCCGGGCCACTGCCATCCAACGTGAAATGCACGTGACGAGTAGCAGCACAGTTAGGGATCATACAAACCGGTTTGGAAGCCGCATGAGTTGGGGCTGTGTTAATTTTAACATCGACTACCGTGGTTAAACCGCCAAGACCTTGTGCGCCAATACCCAGCTTGTTTACTCGATTAAAGATATCTAAACGCAGCTCTTCTTCAGCATTCTCTGGGCCGCGTTCGATCAATTCATGAATGTCGACGTGCTCCATCAAGGATTCTTTAGCCAGCACCGCTGCTTTTTCAGCCGTACCGCCAATGCCTATGCCCAACATGCCCGGTGGACACCAACCCGCGCCCATAGCTGGCAGCGTTTTTTCAACCCAGTCGGCGATGTCGTCCGATGGATTTAGCATGACCATTTTGGTTTTGTTCTCTGAACCGCCGCCTTTTGCAGCAATAGCAATCTCGACGTGATCACCTGGAACCATATCAATATGAACCACGGCTGGCGTGTTGTCTTTGGTGTTTTTACGGCTACCTGCAGGATCAGCCAGCACCGATGCACGCAACGGGTTATCTGGATTGGTGTAAGCTTGACGAACGCCTTCATCCACCATTTGCTGAACCGTTAAATCACTTTCCCATTTGACGTTCATACCAATCTTAACAAAACAGGTCACGATGCCTGTATCCTGACAAATAGGACGCTTACCTTCAGCGGCCATTCGCGAGTTAATTAGGATTTGTGCCAGCGCATCTTTTGCAGCTTGGCTTTCTTCACGTTGATAGGCTTTATCAAGTGCTTGGACAAAGTCCATTGGATGGTAGTAAGAGATGTATTGAAGTGCATCAGCCACACTGCTGATAACATCCTGCTTGCGAATTACGGTCATACAATGCCTCGGTATTATTATTTCTGCTTCCAGTCAGATAACAAGAGTCAGTTCACGGCACAATTATTATTGCCACTTCGTGCAGTTCACGTCCCTTGGTGTATGGTTTTATGATACTCTTGCTGGCCATTGGGCGCTACGAACGCATTACTCTCTTTGTCACAAATTAAACAAATGAATAACACTGCCAATCAGAATATTTCTATCATTCCAATAAATTACAGCCATGATCTCACAAGTCAACTTTTTGCTAACATAGAAAGTCAGCCGTGGGCGATGTTGCTACGCTCGGTTTGTGAGCATCACCCAGACAACCGCTACGACATTTTGGTGGCCAATCCCATTGCAACCATTACCACTTACGGTGAACAAAGCTTTATTACGCAAGACGGGAATATCACCTCAACTTCCGAGGACCCATTTACTTTAATAGATAGCTTACTGGCTAAATCACTCCCCTATTGCGAACCGACAGAGGGGATTCCCTTTATGGGTGGCGCATTGGGCTATTTTGGCTATGACTTAGGTCGACGTGTGGAGTCGATGCCTAACATTGCCATTCACGACATCAACACAGCCGATATGGCAGTTGGGATCTACTCTTGGGCGGTTATCGCGGATCATCAAACCCAACAAGCATTTGTTGTCGGGGTGGATGCGAAAATTCATTGGCAGTGGCTAACTGAGCAAAACGCTATACAACACACAGACTTTAATTTGACCAGTCCATGGCAATCTAACATGGATAAGCAGGGCTATGCGCCGCGCTTTGAACAAGTGCAGGAGTATTTACGGTCAGGTGACTGTTATCAGATCAACCTCGCTCAGCGCTTTAAAGCGAGTTATGACGGGGGGGAATGGCAAGCCTACCAAAAGCTTGAGACGGCTAATGGCTCGCCCTTTTCGGCTTTCATCCGTACCGACGAATGCGCTATCTTGAGTGTCTCACCAGAGCGATTTTTGAAACTCGATCAAGGTTATGTTGAAACCAAGCCAATCAAAGGCACTCGCCCTAGAAGTGAAGACCCTCAAATAGACAAGCAAGCGATAGTCGATCTTGCTAACGCAGAGAAAGATCAGGCTGAAAACTTAATGATTGTCGACTTGTTAAGAAACGACATAGGTCGAGTCGCCAAGCCGGGTACGGTTACGGTTCCTAAGCTGTTTGATATTGAGAGTTTTCCGGCGGTCCATCACCTTGTTAGTACGATTCAAGCTTCATTAGACGACCACTACTCAGCCTGTGACTTGCTACGCGCTTGTTTCCCAGGAGGCTCTATCACGGGCGCACCAAAAATACGAGCGATGCAGATTATTGAAGAACTCGAACCTCACAGACGTAATATGTACTGTGGAAGTATTGGTTACATCAGTCGTTGTCACAAAATGGACACCAGCATTACTATTCGTACTTTGGTCGCCCATGACAACCAATTGTACGCATGGGCCGGCGGTGGCTTAGTTGCAGACAGCCAGTTAGACGATGAGTATCAAGAAACGCTAGATAAACTGAGCCGCATTTTGCCTACACTCGAAACCCCAGCATCAGATAGCCTTTAGATCACATATAGTCGGCTAAGGGCGTCGCCCTTAGCTATCTTTCTTGGAACAGTGAGCAAGTCCCCCTAAATCAAAACCTCGCGTAAGTGAAACGCGCCTATATCGCCTGTCCGCCCTTCAATTTCACCCGCTCACATTTGCCCTTTTTTATGAATCACATCTATAGTTAACACAACGTTATAATTCTTCTAGTAAAAGCGCATTGTGCAGCCTATTCCATCAAACAGAAACTAGATAAAAACCACAGAATGTAAACAATTACATCGGTTATTGTATTTAACAACGTCACTAGGCTAGGGAAACAATTATGAAAGAAATGTTGGTCGTAGAAGACAACAATTCCATCGCCGCTGTTATTCAACAAATTGGGCAGTCTCTTAAATATAATGTCACTGTTGCGAAATCACTTGCCGAAGTAAAAGAGATACTGGCAAAAAAAACAGATTTTTTTGTCGCTACCATTGACTACAGTTTGCCCGATGCCTACGAGGGACAAGCGATTTCATACGTATTAAAACACGACATTCCATCAATCGTAATGACAGGAAGAGTCAGTGATAAGATACATCAGGAATTACTTAAGCTTCCCATCATTGATTACATCACGAAAGAAAATTCTCAAGCTTACTTTTACCTACAACGTATTCTTCACAGCCAACTGACCAACCATAAGATTGGCGTATTGGTCATAGATGATTCGTTGTCGGTTCGCAGTTATGTTTCTTCTTTATTAGAACGCCGTAATTTCACTCTTTATAGTCAACCTGATGGCAAAAAAGCACTGCAAACCCTCAAAGACCACTCGGATATCAAATTGGTCATCACCGATTACGACATGCCCGGAATGAACGGTATCGAAGTGGTCCAAGCCATAAGGCGTTTATTCACGGAACGAGAAATCATTATCATTGGGTATTCAGCGTCATCAAAAAGCTATCAATCTGCTCGATTTATCAAAAGTGGCGCTGACGATTACTTGCACAAGCCTTTTTGCCCTGAAGAGTTCTACTGCCGTGTTTTCAAAAATGTAGAAAGGCTGCAATATATCGAGAACATCAAGACGGCATCTGTAGTGGATTATCTAACGTCTTTGTCCAATCGTGATCACTTCATCGAAATGACCGACAAGCAACTCGACTTTATTGAAATGAGTAAGCTCACTTATCTATTAGTTGTCATCCATATTGATAACTTCAAAAAGATAAACGATAAGCACTCCTTTTCGGCCGGTGACCAAATTCTGATTTCGTTATCTTCTTTGCTTAAAGAACGCTTTAAGGCAGCAACGTTGGCTCGATTTTATGGTGCAGAGTTCGGCTGTCTTATCTCGGGTACCGACTTGGCAAAAGTCAAATCAACGCTAGTCGATTTTATGAAAACAGTAAAACAACTGAGCATCCCTGTAGAAAACCAAAGCATCCACTTTAGTGTCAGTATCGGAGCCACGGTTGTCAAAAAGCAGCCGTCCATTAAATTATGCATTGAACAAGCCGATGAAGCTTTGCATCAAGCCCAAAGCGGCGGCGACAATCAAATACACATCGACGTTAAATCCAGTCAGCCATCTAATCCGGTAGAAGTTACCTAATTGAGTGGCGTCATCGTTTCTTAATTTCGTGGCCCTCTTTTATTGTTAATGACTAAATAAAATGGGGCCGCCTTTAACTCTTATTGATGACCAAAATTAAGAATGCCATCAAGACATACACCAAGCTAATATCAGAAACTCAAATCATCAGTATTTTGTATTACTAGTACGTAGCCCATCTTAGATATTTCTCTCTAGCACTTAATTTACGTCTCCTAACAATACATACATACGCTATAGTTATATAAGCACCTTATACATCATTAAAAATCTCAAACCACGGAAGCACGATGGATAGAAACGAATTTCTCAACCAATTCTATGTGAGCCCACCAAGCCACTATTTTAACGACCAACGGCTGTTAACCAAAAACGCAAGTTCATTACGGCCTGCTGCCGTGCTCATTGGCTTAGTCGAGCGCCCATATGGGTTACAAGTGATCTTGACCAAACGTGCGATACACCTGCGTCACCATCCTGGACAAATCAGTTTTCCTGGGGGCAAAGTTGAAGACGAAGACCTGAGTGTCGTCGAGACCGCATTAAGAGAAGCTAAGGAAGAGATTGGCCTAGACCCAAAACATGTGACCGAAATTGGTCGCTTACCTGCACTAGATACCTTTAGCCGCTTTCAAGTGACGCCCATCATTGCGTTTGTGGCACCTGATTACCAAACCCAAATTGACGAAAATGAAGTTCAAAGCGTTTTTGAAGCCCCAGCAAAGTACTTGTTTAATCGAAGTAACCTCCACTCCCTACAGTTTAGAGTACAAAATGGATTGCATAACGTATTTGCCGTGCCATATAAACAACACTTAATCTGGGGAGTAACTGCTCAAATAATCCACTCGATGCAGACACAATTTAGCAACGTTCACCTCAAATACAGTTAACAAATTGAATTCATTAAAATCAACGCCTCCCTCTTATACACTCACTATCACAAGAAGACGAAAACCCTTTGTTAATAATGCCTGCGATATGAAATATTCTTGTAACACATAAATCACAACATTAGAAAAACTAATGCCAAAACAAAGTTTAACTCATCAGTGGCACGCAATATACGTGACAGTCTTCTCTTTTATAGAACTAATTCTCGAAAGGGTGCGTTTTTATTGATCTAGAGACTGACATTACTATCAAAAAGATGGAAAATACGCCTTGTAATTCCTGTTCCCATAAATTACACGAGAATATTACTATGCAATCAACTGTTACTACGGCGAATAACGCCAAAGCAACAAACTCTAAGTGGACTTATAAAGACTTCACTTGGGCACTTTCACTTTTCGGTACCGCTGTAGGTGCTGGTGTACTTTTCCTTCCAATTAAAGCGGGTGCTGGTGGCTTTTGGCCATTAGTTATACTTGCATTAATTGCAGCTCCAATGACATGGTTCGCGCATAAAAGTTTAGCACGTTTCGTACTGTCATCTAAAAACCCAAATTCTGATATCACAGACACTGTAGAAGAGCATTTCGGTAAAACTGGTGCAAACATCATCACTTTCGCTTACTTCTTTGCTATCTACCCTATCGTACTTATCTACGGTGTTGGTATTACAAACACGGTTGACTCCTTTATGGTGAATCAGCTGGGTTTTGCATCGATTCCTCGCCCAATTCTATCTGGCGCGCTAATCATGCTGATGACCGGTGGTGTTGTATTCGGTAAAGAACTGATGCTTAAAGCAACGTCAGTAATGGTTTACCCATTAGTGTTCATTTTGCTTGCACTTTCTTTCTACCTAATCCCTGAGTGGAACACGTCAATGATGTCTGTTAGCCCTGATTGGAGCACTATGCCTTCTATCATTTGGTTAGCAATTCCTATCATTGTGTTTTCTTTCAACCACAGCCCAGTAATCAGCCAGTTTACTAAAGAACAACGCCTTAAATATGGTGACGATGCAGTTCAAAAAACTGACATGATCACTGGTGGCGCAGCAATGATGCTAATGACATTTGTAATGTTCTTCGTATTCTCTGTTGTTCTGTCTTTATCTCCGGCTCAACTAGCAATGGCTCAAGAACAAAACATCAGTGTTCTTTCTTACCTTGCGAACGTTCATGAATCTCCACTAATTTCGATTCTTGGTCCTGTTGTCGCGTTTGCAGCAATCACATCAAGCTACTTCGGTCACTTCCTAGGTGCACATGAAGGTTTAGTTGGTCTGATTAAAACTAAAACGTCTAAGCCAGTTAAAACGGTAGAAAAAGGTTCGCTAGTATTCATCGTTGTCACTACATGGATTGTCGCAATTGTAAATCCGTCGATTCTAGGCATGATTGAAACAATGGGTGCACCAATGATTGCAGCTATCTTGTTCCTAATGCCAGTATTTGCAATGCAAAAAGTACCAGCAATGGCGAAATACAAAACATCAACGTTTGTGCAAGTTTTCACAGCAATTTGTGGTCTTGCATCAATTAGTTCTGTAATCTACGGCGCTCTTTAATCTCAATCAATTCTCTATAAGATGACTCTCACCTTATATTGCGAGATTAAGTAAAAAATATAATGATAATAAATGAGCCTCCCTACTCCCCTTGGGAGGCTCTCTTTTTGAGGTAATCGCTATGATTAGTGTTTTTGATATCTATAAAATCGGTGTTGGTCCATCGAGCTCTCATACTGTTGGACCAATGAAAGCGGGTAAAGAATTTATTGATGACCTACGTTCAATGGGAAAATTGCGCGACATCACTAAAATCACCGTGGACGTATATGGATCACTATCACTGACAGGGAAAGGTCACCACACAGATATTGCAATCATCATGGGTCTTGCTGGCAACACCCCTGAGAAGGTTGATATCGACTCTATCGCGGCTTTTATTGCCCGTGTTGAAGAAACGGAACGTCTACCTGTTGGTATGCACTGTCATACTGTCTCATTCCCTAAAGATAGTGGGATGAACTTCCATAAAACCAATCTATCATTACATGAAAACGGCATGAGCATCCATGCTTGGATTGATGACGAAGTTGCCTACTCAAAAACTTACTATTCTATTGGTGGTGGTTTCATCGTTGACGAAGAAAACTTCGGCAAAGAGCAAGAAAACCCGATTAAAGCACCTTATGAATTTACTACGGCTGAAGAGCTAGTCAATCAATGTAAGCAAAGTGGTTTATCGATCAGCGCATTAGTGATGGAAAACCAAAAATCACTTCATTCAGAAGAAGAGTCTCGTACTTACTTTGCTAACATTTGGAAAACAATGCGCGAATGCATGGATCGTGGCATGAATACTGAAGGTATTCTACCGGGCCCGCTACGTGTACCTCGTCGTGCTTCAGCACTTCGCCAACAACTACTCACTTCAGAGAAAACAAGCAACGATCCAATGACCGTTGTTGATTGGGTCAACATGTATGCCTTCGCTGTAAACGAAGAAAATGCGGCAGGCGGCCGCGTAGTTACAGCCCCTACTAATGGCGCATGTGGCATCATCCCTGCTGTTTTGGCTTACTACGATAAGTTTATTCAAACTGTGACCGAAAAAGACTACATTCGCTACTTTGCAGCTTCTGGTGCAATTGGTGGTCTTTATAAGCGTAACGCTTCTATCTCTGGTGCTGAAGTCGGTTGTCAGGGCGAAGTGGGCGTTGCGTGTTCTATGGCTGCTGCTGGTCTTGCTGAGCTAATGGGTGGAAGCCCAGAGCAAGTATGTATGGCTGCAGAAATTGGTATGGAACATAACTTAGGCCTTACTTGCGATCCAGTTGCCGGTCAGGTTCAAGTGCCGTGTATCGAACGTAATGGCATCGCCGCAGTGAAAGCGATTAATGCTACTCGTATGGCGATGCGCCGTTCATCTGATCCACGTGTATCTCTTGATAAAGTCATTGAGACGATGCTTGAAACAGGTAAAGACATGAACGCTAAGTACCGTGAAACCTCTCAGGGTGGTCTCGCCATCAAAGTGGTTTGCTAATTAACTTGAGTTAATTAATTAAATTGCTAGATTGATGCGATCTTAGTCGCGCAATTTCACAAGTACGGTATACAATTAAGGCATGGCTCTCCATGCCTTTTTTTATGGTTAAATATGATCGCAATTAAAAAAGCAAAAATTAAGTACTTCTCATCCCTTATCGAACTCAATGTCAGCGTAGAACAAAAAGGCTACGTCACGACATTCGATCATTTATACGAAAATCGCTCAAACGAAGACGTTATCTATGCGATTACTCATGATGCAAAATACGTGGGCTTTTTCGCCTTGGATTTTGGTTTCGAAAAGAAATACACCTTCGTTAAGAATCACGAAATCGGCCTTAAGAACTTCATCATAGATCAACGCCATCAAAAGAATGGGTACGGTAAAGCAGCCATAAAACGGCTTCAACAGTACCTGTATTCAAGTTACCCCGACGTCGGGTCAGTATGCGTGATGGTAGATAAGAAAAACGACGCCGCATACAAATGCTTTACCGATTCAGGTTTTGAAGATACGAAGAAAATGTTCTTTGATGATGACTCTAATCAAATTCGAATTCTTCGCTATATCGTTGTTGCCCCATAACACCGATACAAAAAATCCCGAGCAACCATGGTTGACTCGGGATTTTTTACCACAACGTTAGCAATCAATATAAATCGGCGCTAATCAGTGCTATTTGACTACTGACCTCGGTAGATACATCCAGCAGTACACGTTTCTTTTATCTCAATTTTACTAAGCAGCGGTAATGCAGGCTTTAGTTCATTCCAGATCCACTTTGCCAGCACTTCACTGGTTGGATTTTCTAACCCTGGAATGTCGTTCAGGTAATAGTGATCTAAGCGATCGTAGATAGGTTTGAATGCTGCTTTAATTTCAGAAAAGTCAATCACCCAACCAGTGTGTTCGTCGACTTCACCTTCTACGAAAAGACGCACTAAAAAAGAGTGTCCATGTAAACGACCACACTTATGACCTTCAGGTACATGTGGTAAGTGGTGGGCCGCTTCAAACATAAATTCTTTGTATAACTCAGTCGTCATAATCTGTCTCTAAAAAACGCAAAAATACCTCGAAGCCGCGATGCTACTGAAAAGCAATCCAATACTCAAGCCTTGTTGCCGATTAAGTCACAGACAATCCTACTCAACAAAACAGCCCTCATTCATTTAAAGCTCAACACGAAGAATTCGATGGTGCAAATAGCGTTCGCATCACAGGTCATTTAGTTTGTGCGTGTTCACAATCACACATCCGTAATAAAAACACAAAAAACAAGGTTTTATAACTTATTATTAACAATGTCTAATCATTCTTATTTAGTATCGTATGAACCTATCAATTACATCAAAGCTTCTTATTACTCTGGTAGCGGTTTTTACGCTCGTTTTAGCCTCATCTACCGGATATCAGTACTACCAACAACGTAACTTACTTAACTCCGTACTAAGTGAGCAGTTGCATGACAAAGCCAGTAACTACTTCGACAGCTTGAATATGATGATGCTGACAGGAACCATGTCGCAAAAAGAAACCTTACGTCAAAAAGCACTCGCTCAAGGTGGCATAGAAGAAGTTCGAGTCATACGTTCAGAAACCGTCAATAAGCTATACGGCACAGGCAGTGAGGGCCAATCCGCCCAAGATGACATAGACAAGCGAGCACTAAACGGTGAAACCATCATTGAACCATTCAAAGCAGAATGGGGGAAAGGTTTAGTCGTCGCGCTTCCCATGAAAGCCAGCGAGAACTACCGTGGAACAAACTGTATTGCATGTCATATGGCAACCGATGGCGAGGTACTTGGTGTTATTCGTTTGGAATATAATCTGAATAGCGTTAATTCGATGATAAGCCAAAGAACGTTTATTGCTATTGCGATAATGACCATCATTGCGGGTATTGGCTTTGTTGCCGCTTTGTTTGTTATTCGTAAAATTATCATTAAGCCACTTAAGCAGACTTCTATTTTTATGAGGGAAGTCAGTCAAAACCGCAACTTAACTTTAAGGCTCAACTCAACTCGTAGAGACGAGGTTGGTCAGTTAACCAGCGATATTAATTCTTTGCTAGAAAGTGTTTCAAACGGCATGACGCAGGTTCAAAAGACATCGCACTCTCTTGCTATGGCTGCAACGGAATTAACAGATGTCGCCAAGGCAACCGAACAAGCCACGACCAACCAATTGGATGAAAGCGCCGATGTTAGGCACAACATGTTAGAGCTTCAGCAACAGCAACAAAATATCGAGCAAGCAACCCGAGATGCCTCAGGGTTAATCACAGAGACAACCGATACCGCTAGAAACAGTGCAACGACCGCTCATCAGGCTAGCCAAGATATTCAGTCGCTGGTCTCTGATATTGAATCAGTAAAAACTCAAATTGGTGAACTCAATAACCAAACCGACCAAGTCACCACCATTTTAGCGGTTATCAAAAGCGTTGCTGAGCAAACCAACCTGCTGGCATTAAACGCGGCAATCGAAGCAGCTCGCGCTGGAGAGAATGGTCGCGGCTTTGCTGTGGTCGCCGATGAAGTTCGTCAACTGGCCAGCCGAACCCAAGAAGCAACGGGTAGCATTCAGTCAATCATCGAACAGCTGCAAAACGGGAGTAGCCAATCTATGACCGCTGTTGACAGTGTATGCCAACAAGCGCACATTCGCGCACAATCGGTTGATGAATTGTCCAGTATTTTGTCTCAAGTAACAGAGCAAATGCAGCAAGCAAATTCACACGCAAGCAGCGTACAAGATCAAGTGGGTTTACAAACGCAAGTGAGTGGCAATGTCAGTGACAAAATCTCAGCAATTACTACCCATGCAGAGAAAACCTCGCATTCAGCGGGACAGACCCGAGAGATTTGTATGTATCTTGAGCATACATCCGAGCAACTAGAGCTATTACTTAAGCAATTTACCCTGCCAGACAATAATAAAGGTTGAAGCGAAATATTTGACAGGTAATATGTCAGTTTGAAATCAAAGAAAAAATTTCCAGACGAACTTTTAATCATCTTGAGTCAATAGATTCATTTGGATTCCAGTTCGGCTGTATTTTGACCTCAATGGAGAATATATCAAACATGACTTACGCGCCTGTAACAGACGTATTAAGCGGAAAACTTGCGGTAGACAGTGAAGTAACTGTTCGCGGTTGGATCCGTTCACGTCGCGATTCCAAAGCTGGAATCTCTTTCCTTGCCATTTATGACGGCTCTTGTTTCGACCCGATTCAGGCCGTGGTCCCAAATGAGTTGAATAATTACCAGGAAGAAGTTCTTAAACTGACCACTGGTTGCTCTGTTGAGGTAACTGGCAAGATCGTTGAATCACCAGCTAAAGGCCAAGATTACGAACTTGCTGCTACAGAAGTTAAAGTCGTTGGTTTAGTTGAAGACCCAGACACCTACCCAATGGCGAAAACTCGTCATTCAATTGAGTATCTTCGTGAAGTCGCTCACTTGCGCCCACGCACAAACGTAATCGGTGCTGTTGCCCGTGTTCGTAACTGCTTATCTCAAGCTATTCACCGTTTCTACCATGAGCAAGGCTATTTCTGGATGTCTGCTCCGCTTATTACTGCATCTGATGCAGAAGGCGCAGGTGAAATGTTCCGTGTCTCAACTCTAGACATGGTTAACACACCAATGACAGACGCTGGTGAAGTTGATTACGACAAAGACTTCTTTGGCAAAGAAACGTTCCTGACTGTTTCTGGCCAATTGAATGCTGAAGCCTATGCTTGTGCATTGAGTAAAGTGTACACGTTCGGCCCTACTTTCCGTGCTGAAAACTCAAACACAAGCCGTCATTTGGCTGAGTTCTGGATGGTTGAACCGGAAATTGCGTTCGCTGATCTTGATGACGCAGCGAAACTCGCTGAAGACATGCTTAAATACGTCTTTAAAGCGGTTCTTGAAGAACGTCGTGACGATCTTGAGTTCTTTGCTCAACGCATTAACAAAGAAGCGATTTCTCGCCTAGAGAATTTCGTTGATTCTGATTTTGCTCAAGTTGATTACACTGACGCTATCCAGATCCTTATCGATTCAGGTAAAGAGTTCGAATTCCCTGTTGAATGGGGTATCGACATGTCTTCTGAGCACGAGCGTTACCTTGCTGAAGAGCACTTCAAAGCACCGGTTGTCGTGAAAAACTACCCGAAAGACATCAAAGCATTCTACATGCGTATGAATGAAGATGGAAAAACCGTTGCAGCGATGGACGTTCTTGCCCCTGGCATTGGTGAAATCATTGGTGGTGCTCAACGTGAAGAGCGTATCGACCTGCTTGAAAAACGCATGGAAGAGATGAACATCGACCCTGAGCACATGAGCTGGTACTTAGACTTACGTCGCTATGGTACTGTTCCTCACGCTGGCTTCGGTCTTGGTTTTGAACGTCTGGTCACTTACGTAACTGGTATGGCTAACATCCGTGACGTAATTCCTTTCCCACGTGCAGCACGTAGCGCTAACTTCTAATTATTAGAACGTTAACCTGATCATCATATGAAAGCCACCTCACTGAGGTGGCTTTTTTTTACATCTGACACGGTTAATCCAAGCAAAAACGTGACAGCAATGACGTTAAAATAACCAATAATGAGACCCTTCTCACTTTTATAAATTACTTCTTTGTTACATTTATATCGATAACTAGAGTTAGCTCACCTAAATATAAATGAAACCAATTTACGTTAACGCTAGTCCAATTATCGAGAGTACTAAAGACTTAGTATAAAAATTAGAAAAAACAGAGAGAGTCACAATGAAAAAAATTGATGCTGCAAATTTGGAATACAAAGGCGAATCTAACGGCGTGCATAATTGGACAACTTCGTCGGGTCAACCTTATTACTGGCACCCCGATTGGCTTCATATTGCTGAAGACGCGACAGGATCACACCCCAAACAAGCCTTAGAAGTCGCCGATGAAGAAGCACCGAATAAAGAACATGCCGTAGCCGCTATTCTTAAACACGTAAATGACTGGGCAAAATCTAAACTTTCCAACAATCCGGACATTGAGTCGAGTGCAATTGAAGCTCAAATGAAGCTCAAAAAATAGATATTAGCCCCTAGCCCAACGCTAGGGGTTATCCCTTGATGTAAGCGCCCTTTCCCCCTTCCCTCAATATATTCAATCGCCATGAAATTTAACATTTCAATTGACGGTCTTTATAGGTACGCTTGGCTGGCGTAATTTGTATCAATCAAAATGTACAGAAATTCCACTACACTATTATTTGGATAGTAATAATAAGAATAAGGACGTCCCATGAACCAGAGCAACTATGACGCTTCGTTAACTATCAAACTGTATGTCATCGCTGGCGCACTGTTTGGTATCTACGGAGGAAGGGTTTGCCCTATGTTAGAAACTCTAACGGCATCAGAAGTGTTCACTCATGTTTCGATTACTTTCGCATTCTTATTTTTAACTCGTCATTTTTTGCTCGTCCACTCAACTTGGATGAAAGATCTGCATATCGCTCGCCTCGATACCGCCGCTTTTTTTGTGGCCAGTATTCCATTAGCCCTTTATTACAATTTGATCAGCAACTTTCCATTAGACAGTAATTTGAAAGTGCTGTTTGGCATGGCCTTGTTCGGTTTTTTTACCGGTACCATTTTGCAACTCGTTGCGAAAATGAAAAAAATGGACTCCTTTTCACATTCGGACCATCAACAATTTCAGCTTCAAGGTGAACGCCAATCAATGGTTAAGCAAATGATTGCATTGGTGGTAATGCTGCTCGTCACTCTTACTTTGATGCTGTCGTTAGTGGCACTAAAAGATATTTTTTGGCTCAAGAACAATCCAGAAAGAATCTTCGATGGAACTGGCCAGATCAGTGTGATCAAAGAGTTCATCTACATTGCCGGTATTTTAGGGGGCTATGCCATCACCATCATGCTACTTTGGACTAAGCTAATGAAGCGTGTACTGTTAAGCCAAGAATGTTCATTACTCATGGTCACCAAAGGCAATATGGACACTCGCCTACCTGTATTCGGTAATGACGAATTGGGCGCAATGGCCACCTTGACTAATACGATGCTTGACACTTTGCAGTCCAGCCAAGATGAGATCAAAACCACACGTGATGTCGCCATTACCAGTTTAGCTGCTCTCGCTGAATCTCGTGACAACGAGACGGGGGCTCATATCATCCGAACCCAAGAATATGTGCGATCTCTGGCTATCCACTTAGCGCAAACGCCGCAGTACCAAGAACAGTTAACACCAACATATATTGACCTACTGTATAAATCCGCACCATTGCACGATGTCGGCAAAGTTGGCATTCCAGATGCCGTATTACTCAAACCAGGGAAATTGACCTTTGAAGAATTTGAAGTGATGAAACAGCACCCTGAAATTGGTGCGAAAGCCCTTTCAATTGCCGAGCAGCATCTGGGTAGCAGCTCATTTCTTCAAGTAGCGAAAGAGATTTCTCTGTCCCATCATGAAAAATGGGACGGCAGCGGTTACCCAAATGGGCTTTCGGGTCAAAATATTCCGCTTTCAGGTCGTTTAATGGCCGTCGCTGACGTGTATGATGCTTTGATTTCCAAACGTGTATACAAGCCAGCCTTTACTCACGATGAGGCTAAAGAAATCATCATCAAGGGAAAAGGAGCACATTTCGATCCTGAGGTTGTCGATGCCTTTATCGCTATGGAGCACGAATTCATGTCTATCGCCAAGCAATATACAGATAAAGCGAACCAAGAACCCAATGATAGCAACGCACTTTCCGCTCAAACTGCTTAGCCCCTCTCTGCTCAATAGCAATAGTGAATAGTTTTGCATCTAGAATTGATACAGATGCAAAACCTTAGCTAATACCCACTTTTCTCGGCGTATTGGTGCATTTAGACTGGTTGTTTTATGACCTTAATCATTCCCATTGAATATAAGGCAATAAATTCCCCTTATTTCAGGTTGAATCCCTTCTACTGGGAAGGTATAACTAGGCTATATCTTTCACTATCCCCATTTTAATCAACATGGAAGCCGATTATGTTTGAAACAGTCAATGCCGCTCCTGCCGACCCTATTCTTGGTCTTACTGAAGAATTCAAGAAAGACGCACGCGCAGAAAAAATTAACCTAGGTGTCGGTATTTACAAGAACGAAGAAGGTCAAACACCTGTTCTTGCTACCGTAAAAAAAGCAGAAGCTGCTTTATTGGAATCGGAAAAAACCAAATCATACCTAACCATCGAAGGAACGGCTGAGTACGGTCTAGCCGTGCAAAAATTGCTATTCGGCGCAGATTCAAACATCGTTAACAATAAACTGGCTAAAACAGCACAAGCGCCAGGTGGCACCGGTGCACTTCGCGTCGCTGGTGAATTCATAAAGCGTCAGTTAAGCAGCAGCAAGATTTGGATCAGTAATCCTACTTGGGCAAACCACAACGGTGTTTTCTCAGCTGCGGGCCTAGAGACCGCTCAATACGGCTACTACAACGCTGATAGCAAAGACAAAGATTTCAACGCGATGGTTGATAGCTTAAACCAAGCTGCAGCGGGCGACATTGTTCTCCTTCACGGTTGCTGTCACAACCCAACAGGCATTGACCCAACAGAAGACGAGTGGGAAGTATTGGCTAAGCTATGTGCTGATAAAGGCCTAATTCCATTGTTCGACTTTGCATACCAAGGTTTTGCAAAAGGTGTTGAAGAAGACGCAACTGGTTTACGTATTTTTGCTCAATACAACGAAGAAATATTGGTAGCAAGTTCGTTCTCAAAAAACTTCGGGCTGTACAATGAACGTGTTGGTGCATTCACTCTTGTGGCAAAAAATGAACAAGTCGCGACAACCGCATTCTCTCAAGTTAAAAGCATCATCCGTTCAATTTATTCAAACCCACCAGCACATGGTTCAGCTGTGGTGACTTATATTTTGAACGATGCAGCATTACGCGCAGAGTGGGAAGCAGAAGTAGCAGAAATGCGTGATCGCATTCAAGAAATGCGAGTGCTTTTCGTAGAGACACTGAAATCAGAGGGCGTATCGAGCGACTTTAGCTTTATCGAGCGTCAAAATGGCATGTTCTCTTTCTCTGGTCTAAGCAAAGAGCAGGTCAATCGCCTTAAAGAAGAGTTTGCCATCTACATTGTCGGCTCAGGCCGCATCAGCGTAGCAGGCATGACCAAGTCAAATATGGGCCCTCTATGTAAGGGCATTGCTGCCGTTCTGTAGTCTTATATTCGACAACATATACTGATAAAGCCGGCATTTTGCTGGCTTTTCTTTTATCTAATTTGCCCCACATCACATAATTTGTGCAAGCCAATGAAATCATTCCTATAAGTTATCATTTCCGCTGATTACAATTCCATCAATTATGACACGGCAGCTGTACTTGATCTAAATCACACTTTTATTATTTGACTGTGCTACTTTTCCAATTAATACGTACCACGTGAAATTTAATTGCAATATTAGAGAGTTGTATGGCTAATAAATCCTACCCCAAAGAACACAATCTAATTTCAACCACTGACCCTAAAAGCATCATTACTTCAGCGAACGAGTCTTTCTGTGACGTTGCAGAATATACAGAGCAGGAACTCATTGGCTCACCCCACAATGTGGTACGACATCAAGACATGCCAAAACCAGCGTTTGAGCAAATGTGGCAATACCTGAAAAGCGGCCAAAGCTGGATGGGCTTGGTAAAAAACAACTGTGCTGGCGGGGATCATTATTGGGTGTCTGCATTTGTAACGCCTATTGTTAACGCTGCTGGCGAGATCGAGGAACATCAATCCGTACGAACTAAGCCTACTGATGAACAAATAGAGCGTGCAGAATCTCTGTACAAAAACCTTCGCGAAGGTAAAAAGCCAGGCATCAAGCAAACTTTACGCCGCCGGTATAATCAATGGCAGTTGATATTTGCAGGGCTCGCCGCTCTCATTGGTATTATCGGGATGTTCTCTGGCGATCAAACGGCATTGTTTGCGACGGTTTCTGTTATCTCTTGCTTTACAATGCTCATGGGCTTCTTGCAGCAATCTCGTATTAACACCATTCAAGAGCTAGCAAAAGATTCTTACGACAATGCACTTATGGAATATCCGTACACCGGTAAATTCGACGATTATTCTAGTATTGAAATGGCGTTGATGATGCGTAAAGCCCAACTTCGCGCTGTTGCCGCACGAACCGCCGATACAACAGGAAAGCTGCTCATTTCAGCCGAAGATGAATTCGGCAACACACAAACCATTCAGCAACAACTGAATCAACAGTGCAATGAGACCGAGCAGGTTGCAACTGCAATTACCGAGCTTACGCATTCAATACAAGAAGTGTCCGACAGTGCGCTTGCTGCATCTCAATCGACTGATGAAGCTAATAGCGAGTCGCTAAAAGGCAAAGTCATGATAGAGAATACGATGGATGCAGTGGCAGGCCTAACTGCAGAGTTAGAGCGTTCAAGAACCATCGTCGACAAACTGGCTGAAGACAGCCAAAAGATCGAGCAAATTCTTGATGTTATTGGCGCTGTATCTGAACAAACCAATTTGCTTGCGCTCAACGCCGCCATAGAGGCCGCACGAGCAGGTGAAGCTGGACGAGGCTTCGCTGTCGTCGCAGACGAAGTAAGAAACCTAGCCTCTAAAACTCAATCTTCGACTCATGAAATTCATGGAATGATTGCTGAATTGCAAGGCACAGCAAAACAAGCCGTCTCGATGATGTCTCGTGGTGGGGAATTATCGGTAGAGTGTAATCAACGTGCTCAAGAGACAGGTGTCGTACTGAATAACATCACAGACATGCTGGCTAACGTAACCAATAACAGCCATCAAATTGCAACGGCAGTTAACGAACAAGCTAACGTAACGCAGGAAGTGAATAGAAACATCACTAATATCCAAACCTTAGCCAATACCACCAGTGAGACATCAAGTACTTCGGTAACACGAACCAGCGACTTGGTCGTTCGCCTTGAGTCAATGCAACGCCTCATCGGTCAGTTCATGCGATAAGCTAAGTCTAGGCAAAAGCTAAGCCCAGATAATAGCTAACTCACCGTAATAATAGATAAATGCCATAAAACCATCAGACTAACCCAGTCTGATGGTTTCATTTGTTTGGTGTATTAGTTAGGATGGTTGAAACATTTCAATCGAGCCCGCCAATGCAAGCTGAAATACTGGAAATTAAAGCTTTTCTAGCTCAATACCCTCCTTTTGACGAACTGCCAGAAGACGTTCTCAACGACATTTCTCACAATATAGAAATTTCATATTATCGAGAAGGTACTCCGATCATTCATTTCGGCGATCAAATTCATGATCTCTTCATCGTCAGAAGCGGCGTAGTTGAAGTCTATCGACGCAAAGGTGAACTGTATAACCGGCTCGATGAGGGTGACCTTTTTGGTCAAATGGGGCTATTAACAAACAATAAAGTTCGTTTCCCTGTTAAAGCAATCGAAGACACCTTAGTTTATTGCGTTCCCGAAGCCACCTTCCAAAAGCTTTACGAAGAGTATGAGAACTTCGCTGATTTTGTCGAAGTCGAGGATGCTGCTCGTCTGCGCACGGCCATGTCTAACAACTCAGACGCCAATGATTTAACCACGTCTAAGGTTCGCACCCTTCTCACACGGGAACCTATCACCATAGAGCGAAGCGAGCCTATCCACAAAGCCGCGATTAAAATGGCCGAAGAAAATGTTTCTGCGCTGCTGATCGTCGATCCTGATCGCGAAGAAGAAGACGAAGACGATAATTCAGTGATCGGCATTATAACTGATCGGGATTTATGTACTCGTGTTCTCGCAACCGGTTTATCCCCAGAAGATCCCGTATCAGACGTAATGACAACCGAACTAGTATCTCTTGATCATAACGCCTACGTTTACGAAGCGATGCTGACCATGCTTAGGTATAACGTACATCACTTACCTGTCCTTAAAAATCAACAGCCTATTGGCATTATTGAAGTCTCTGACATTGTCCGTTATGAATCTCAAAGCTCCCTATTGCTCGTTAGCAGTATTTTCCAACAACAAAATATTGAAGAACTAAAAACCCTGTCAGAGCAAGTCAAAGACAGCTTTGTTCGAATGGTTAACGAAGATGCCAACTCCCACATGGTGGGAAGTGCGATGTCCGTTATTGGCCGTAGCTTCAAACAACGCATACTAGAACTGGCAGAAGAAAAATTTGGCGAGCCTCCAGTGCCATATTGCTTCCTAGCACTTGGTTCGATGGCCCGTGATGAACAACTTATCGTGACTGACCAAGACAACGCCATCATTCTTGACGAGTCTTATGATGAAGAGTTGCATGGCGAATACTTTGCCCAATTGGCTGACTTTGTTTGTAAAGGGCTCGACCAGTGTGGCTACGTATTATGCACAGGCGACATCATGGCAACAAACCCTATGTGGCGCATGACCAAGCGTGAATGGGAAGAATGCTTCGCCGACTGGATTGACAACCCTAACCCTAAAGCGCTACTAAATAGCTCAATTTTCTTTGATTTAGACGGTGTATATGGTCGAGTCAAATGGGCAGAGCAGCTCAATGGTTTTATCGTACGCCGTGCACGCAAGAATAACCGTTTCTTAGCTTGCCTCGCTCGTAATGCTTTGAACCGAACTCCCCCATTAGGCTTTTTCAAAAGTTTCGTAATGGAAAAAGATGGCCAGCATAAGAACTCCATCAACCTTAAACGTCGGGGTACCGCACCTCTTGCTGATCTTATCCGCGTGCATGCACTTGCCGTTGGCTCTCGCTCACAAAACTCATTTGAGCGATTAGATGACATTATCGATGCCGGTATATTGCCTCAAGGCAGAGCCCAAGATTTACGTGATGCTATGGAGTTTATCTCCACGGTAAGGATCAGACACCAAGCGATTGATGTTGAATTAAAGATTGACCCTGATAACAACATAGAGCCAGACAACCTGTCCGACTTTGAGCGAAGAAACCTAAAAGATGCTTTCCAGATTTTAAGTAATGCTCAAAACTTTCTTAAGTTCCGCTATCAAGCTAATAGCTTCAAATAGGGCCCAGAAAGCACATGTTGAATAAGATATTTGGTAAAGATAAGAATAATTGGACAAAGGTATTTGCTGAAAAGGCCAGCTCAGTACGAGATGAGCGCTTAAAGAGCTTTTATGAAACGGGGGTTGTATCTGAAGACACGCCGTTATCGCAAGTTCCCTTTGTCGCGCTTGATTTCGAAACAACAGGGTTAGACGCACAAAACGACGACATAGTAAGCATAGGTCTAGTGCCGTTTTCACTCAACCGTATTTACTGTAATCAAGCTAGGCACTGGATAGTCAACCCAACCACCCCACTGGCGGAGGAGTCGGTGGTTATTCACGGCATCACCCATAACGATATCGTCGATGCGCCGGATCTAAGGCGTATTCTTGACGAAGTATTGGACGCCCTAGCTGGAAAAATAGTGGTTGTCCATTACCGCAAGATCGAACGAGAATTTATGGACAGTGCGCTAAAAGAGCGTATTGGTGAAGGGATTGTATTTCCCGTGATGGATACCATGGAAATCGAAGCTAGAGTTCAAGATAAATGGGCTGGCGGTTTGATGAATCGATTAAAAGGCGTCAAGCCACAATCCATTCGTTTAGGCTCAAGTCGGACTCGCTATGGATTACCTGCTTATACGCCGCACCATGCGTTAACCGATGCCCTAGCGACGGCTGAACTACTGCAGGCTCAGTTAATGCATCATTACTCAGCCGACACGCCCATTAAAGAGATATGGCTGTAGGCGGTACTCGCTAATTGCAGCTAAGTGCGAAATTCCAATTCCAAGTAGATAAAAAAAGAGGCGAACTAAGTTCGCCTCTTTTTTTATTTTCAGTTACAGCTAATCAAACTTAGCGGTAGCCACGCTCCGTGCGCATACCCATTAGCAAACTTACACACATGGCAAGTAAGATAAAGGTAAACGGCAGTGCGGTAGAAATTGCGCCCGCTTGTAGCGCTTGGATTGCCTCAGTACCACCAACCCATAATAGTGCAGCAGCAATAGCACCTTCCATCATTGCCCAGAACACACGCTGAACGACAGGAGCATCCACTTTACCACCAGCAGTAATGCTGTCGATAACCAATGAACCTGAATCCGAAGAGGTAATGAAGAAGACTAAAACCAATAAGATAGCAATTAATGAAAGAACCGTACCAAATGGCAGAGCTTCAAACATTTCAAACATCGCCAGTGGTACTTCACGTAGGCCATTTGCACCTAACACGCCCACTTCATTGATCACTTGGTCAATCGCAAGACCACCAAATACTGACATCCAAAGTAACGTCACTAACGTAGGGACAATAAGTACCGCTGTTAGAAACTCACGCACAGTACGGCCACGAGAAACACGAGCGATAAACATACCTACGAACGGAGACCATGAAATCCACCAAGCCCAGTAGAATACCGTCCAGCCTTGGAACCATGCTTCATCATTACGACCATGAGGATTACTCAAAGGAATGATGTTCTCGACGTAAGCCATGAACGTTGTAGGGATAGAACCTAAAGATACCGCCCAACCAACAAGGCCAACGAAGACAAGCAAAACAAGCGCAATAAGAATATTAATGTTACTGATGATTTTCACACCACCATCAATACCACGGATTACCGAAACAACGGCCAATAACGTCACCACAAGGATAACGGCTACCTGTAGCCCCATGCCGCCATCGATACCAAATACATGATTGATACCACTAGCTGCTTGTTGCGCACCTAGGCCAAGCGATGTTGCTAAGCCAAATAGCGTTGCCAGTACCGCAAGAATATCAACAATATGACCAGGCCAGCCCCAAGCTCTATCGCCCAAAATCGGGTAAAAAATAGAACGAATAGACAGTGGCATGCCTTTATTATAAGTAAAGAATGCAAGAGAAAGCGCTACAACACCGTAGATTGCCCATGGGTGTAGACCCCAGTGGAACATGGTTGCACCAAGTGCTAATTTTGCCGCTTCCGGTGTATTCGCTTCAACACCAAGCGGCGTTTCAAACCAACCGGTGAAATAAGCCACAGGTTCTGCCACACTCCAGAACATAAGGCCGATGCCCATCCCTGCTGCGAACAACATAGACAGCCATGAAAAGAATGAATAATCAGACGTTGCTTCTTGCCCACCTAAACGAATTTTACCGTAAGGAGAAACAATCAAACCTAAGCAAAAAATAACAAAGATGTTACCCGCCCACATAAACAAACCATCAAATGCGCCGATGATCTGCCACTTAATACCGTCTAATGTTGCTTTTGCAGCATCTGCATCCGCAACCATGATAGCAACCAAGAACAATGCAATTAAACCAGCACTGATCCCGAATACTGGGTTATGAACATCAAACCCCCATTTTTGTACGTTATCTTGACCGACGGTATAGTCGGTACTGTCGATACTGTACTTATCGATTCCCTTTGTCATTTGTCCTCTCTGTCAATAAATTTGACGTATTTTGACGTTTTTATAAGGTGAAATTCTATGATTACATAACTATTAAACTGCAAATTTGCCGTGTAATAGTTAGTGAACATAACATTTAGCCACTAATTCGATAGGTAAATTCTAAACAATGACAGACAAGAACGCTAGCTTTTGCCCAGCAATTAACCGCTTATCCTTGTATTCTTGAATCAAGCGTCTACTTTATCTACAAGGGGTCTCATCAATTTCATTCGTGTACGAAACGTTTCCTGATTATCAAGCGGATCACAGTTGTCAAAATTATTCACTTTTTTGATGATAGAAATACGATTTCAGCCTTTTCAGACAAGGGTTTTTAGTGTAGTTTTGGCAAAAAAATTTATAGGATATTGTGGTGGAAAAACACGAAGAAGTGCTCGTGTCGATTAGGCAAATTATTAGAGCCATAGATCTGCACTCTAAGAAGTTAAGTAAAGAGTCTGGATTAACCGGTCCTCAGCTAATCTTAATGCGTTCAATTCGAGAGTTAGGCGAAGTAACAATACGCAGCCTAGCCAACCATACCAATATGAGCCAAGCCACCGCAACGACCATATTAGATCGTCTCGAGCGTAATGGTTATGTGCTGCGTCAACGTAATTTAACCGACAAAAGAAAGGTTCATGCCCATCTTACCGATGCGGGTAAAGAAATCCTACAAAAGTCACCTTTGCCGCTGCAAGAAAACTTCATCAACCAGTTTCAAGAGCTGGAAGAATGGGAACAGAGCTTACTGTTGTCGTCTGTTCAACGTATCTCATCCATGATGAACGCTGAAAACTACGATGTGGCTCCTCTACTAGAAATCGGCAGTATTACCAAGCCAGAATAACGCTCTAGTCCATTCGAATATAGCTAAACCGAACCAAACATCTGTTATGACCATTGATGCCTTATCAATGGTCAATTTAGACACACTGTCTTACTCTATCAATCCTTGTTCTAATGCGTATTTCGCTAATTCTGCTGTCGAATGTAAATCCAACTTATGTTTAATGTTTTGACGATGCGTCTCGACGGTGCGGTAACTGATATTCAACAAACTCGCCACCTTTTTGCTGCTACATCCGGTTGCTACCAGCCTCAACACCGACTCTTCACGTCGTGTTAACGGGTTACTCACCGAGGGTGCAGGAGCCACTTGTTGAGTGAAGAGCGTTTGGGTAACAGACTCACAAAAATACGTTGAACCTTGATTCACCGTTTTGATCGCTTGGATCATTTTCTCTGCACTGATTTCTTTAAGCATGTACCCCATCGCACCAACTTGCATCACCTGCATGATGTACTCACGGTTGTCATGCATAGTAAGCATCAAGACTTTCGCATCCGGTAATTCTTCTTTAATTAATCGAGTTGCATCAATACCGTTCATGACGGGCATACTAATGTCCATCAAGGTGACGTCGGGCTTTTGTTGCTTCACGACTTCCAACGCTTCAACCCCATTACTAGCGGTACCAATCACCTTTATTTCTGGCTCACGTTCAAGACGAGCGATAAAGCCATCTAATACCACTTGATGATCATCAGCTATGACGACGGTAATTGATTTACTCATCCAACTAATCCTTCTAAATTGAGTAACACGGTAATCTCTGTTCCTATCTCGGGTTCACTTTCCAGTTCAAATTCACCACCAATGAACTCGACCCGTTCGCGCATGTTCCTTAACCCAATGCCATCAAGCCCTCGAATCTGCCTAGGGTTGAACCCGATACCATCGTCTCTGACCACTAGCTGTAGTAAATTTCCCATCTGTTGCAATATGATGGTAATTTTAGTTGCTCTGGCATGCTTCTCGATATTATTTAGCGATTCTTGTGCTACTCGATACAAGGTAGTCGCGGCTTCAGACTTTAATCGCCCCTTTTGGGTGTCAAAAAGCGTTTCAATTTGAACACCTGAGTGTGCTTGATAATCTTGCAGTAACGTCGTCAAAGCCGCCTCTAAACCAATATCATCTAAAGCACTTGGTCTTAAGTTATGGGAGATTCGCCTGACCTCACTGATCGCAGTCATGATAGATTGCTGCGATTGTTCCAAGTGTTTCGAATATTTAACGTCTGTTAGATTATCTCCAAGTAACTCTAAATGGCACTTACTTGAAACCAGTAACTGATTAATGCCATCATGTAGCTCTCGAGCTAGATGCTTTTTTTCGTCCTCTTGAAACATCACCGTTTTGTGCGCCAGTTCTTTAAGGTTTTTATCAGCCAACCGATGTTCGTGTAAGTTTATTGCCAACGTCAAAACAATAATCACACCCACAGTAACCACTAATATGACCACAATCGAAAACACCGTCGTTTCAATATTTTTACCTATCGCCGCCTGCATATTTGCGACCTCTAAGCTGACGTCTTCAATATACAAACCAGTGCCTATCATCCAATTCCATTTATCAAGCCACGCGGCATAACTGAGTTTGGGTACTGTTTCACCAGTTGACGGCTTTTGCCATAAGTATTGATGAAAACCACCGCCACTCTGGGCTTGGTCAAGCAAGGACTCAATCAGAAAGTTGCCATTCTCGTCTTGGATATGCAGTAAGTTTTTACCCACTAACTCGGGCTGTATAGGGTGGACAAGGTTAATGCCGTTGCTGTCGTAGGCAAAGAAGTAACCATCGCTACCATAACGCAGTCGAGTGAGTATTTGTCTGACTTGTAATTTGGCTTGCTGCTCTTCAAGGCTGGGATCTTGATAGACATGACGAATCGCGTCAAAGGCGAGATCGACGCTGTCTTTTAAGGCTTGTTCTCGTGACTTTATCAACGAGCTTCTTAGGGTTTCAACTTCACGTTCACCTAAGGTTTTCGCCTGATGAAATGACACCCAACTAATGCTCGCCGTAACTAACATCAACGGCAATAAAGTCAACAAAATCAATTTAGCTTTAAGAGGCATTCCCTATCCTCCAAATAAAAAACGGCCTATCTAACAGTTAAGATAGGCACGTTCAATTTATCAATATTTGTTACATTGTTAAAACTTGTTATTCACAACCTCGAAGCCTGTCACATTCCATAAAATGCTGGGAACGCCAGTATCGAACCAAGAACCAATATCTGAATACCGATGAATGGCATTACTCCTCGGTAAATATCTCGAGTAGTAACTCCCTTAGGTGCAACGCCTTTGAGATAGAACAAGCTAAAACCAAACGGCGGTGTTAAGAATGACGTTTGCAGGTTCATCGCAACAAGTATTGCGAACCAGGTCATGTTAATACCCATCAACTCAGCAATGGGAGCTAAGATCGGCACGATGATGAAACAGATTTCAACAAAATCGATAAAGAAACCAAGAATCAAGATAACCAGCATGGTAATAACAAGGAAGCCCCACTTTTCGCCAGGTAATTCAAGCATCCACTCTTCTACTAGTATATCGCCACCGGTGTAAGTAAACGCCATCGAAAACGCGGTCGCACCTAATAAAATAGCAAAAACCATGGCAGTAACCTTGACGGTTTCTTTTGATGCTTCATAAACCATTTTAAAGCTAAATTCACGGTACAAAAGAGCGAGAACGATAGCGCCTGCGCCACCTAGAGCGGCTGATTCAGTTGGCGTGGCAACACCCGCGAAAATAGAACCCAGCACAACGACAATGAGCGCGAGAGGCGGAACAACGGCTTTAAGTGCTGTGATCACTTCCTTGCGGCGGCTAATCGTCTCGTCACGCTCAATCACTGGCGCGGCTTCAGGATTACGGTAGGCATAAAATAGAATGTACGCTATGTAGGCTGCTACCAGCATAAAGCCAGGGCCTATAGCGGCTTGGAATAAGTCCCCAACAGGCACACCTAAAACATCACCAAGCAAAATGAGAACAATAGACGGGGGAATGATTTGGCCAAGCGTACCCGACGCACAAATGGTGCCGCAAGCAAGCCCTTTATCGTAATTGTATTTCAACATCACCGGTAGTGATATAAGCCCCATAGCCACCACGGATGCTCCAACAACACCGGTAGATGCAGCAAGCAAAGCGCCGACCAATACCGTTGAAATGGCGATACCGCCACGAACGCCACCAAAGAGGCGCCCCATGGACTCAAGAAGTTGTTCTGCCAGTTTGGTTTTTTGTAGGACTAGGCCCATAAAAACAAACAGTGGTACGGCCATGAGTACCGTATTTTCCATAATGGATTGAATTCGGTATGGCATGAATGCAAACATTTCAATGCCTTCCGCCCACACGCCAAAAATTAATGCAATTCCACCAAACGTAAACGCAACAGGGAAACCTAGTAGTAGCGCAACCAGTGCGACAAAAAACATTACTATTCCAATCATGATCTCGCTTCCTTACTTCTCTGCTTGGTAAAGCAATCTTGGGTTAACCAGTTTATTCAGGGAGTGAAGCAACAATCCTATGCCACTTACCGCCATGAAAAAGAATGAAAGTGGAATCATCGCTTTAATAATCCAGCGATAAGGTAAGCCACCAGGGTCGCCCGATGTTTCCCCTAATGCGAAACTTTCTTTGGCAAAGTCGACACCAAACCAAGCCACCGAGAGGCAAAAAGGAATGAGGAAAATGAGGGTGCCTAGAATGTCGATAATGGCTTGAGCTTTCATAGAAAGGCGTTCATAGAAGACGTCAACACGAACGTGTCCTCCGGCTTTAATCGCGTATGGCACGCCTAGCAAAAATACGCTGGCAAACAGGTGCCACTCCATTTCTTGAAATCCGATGGACACGTCATTAAAGGCATATCGCATGACTACGTCGTATACTACGTTCGCTAATAGCAGCAAAAATAGTATGCTGGACAGCCAACCTAGTACATCTCCGATGCGGTTGAACATACGTTCGACAACTATCAAACTTCTCATTCCGTACTCCCTGGGAAATTAAAGGCGGAGCACGATATCGTGCTCCTAATCTTGGGCTTGTTGATTCTTAACGACTGTTGTTATTTTTATTGCAAATGAGATTGCTATGCCAGCGCAGGCTTACGCATTATTGCTGGCATTATTTTTTTTCAGTTCGTTATTTTGCTTGGCTGTTTAGGTAAGCTCTATGAGAAATATCCGTCCACGAACGTACTTGTTGTAAGTAATCCGCTTGAGATTTTTGGATCTCTTTTGCTAATTCATCTTTTTCTGCATGCTTAGTAAGTAAACGATCATTCGCTTCTTTTAGTGCTGCCATTACAGACGGTGGGAAGTTTTTAACTTGTACGTCAGGGTATTCCGTTTTCATAGAAACCCAGTTCTTACCACTTTCGTGCGTTGCTTGAGTGTACATATCGTAAGCGGCGGTGCGCATTGCCACACGTAAGATTTCACGCAAGTCTTCTGGCAGTTTGTTCCACGTACGTTTGTTCACCAGGAATTGAAGCTCAGAACCCGGCTCATGCCAACCCGTGTAGTAGTAAGGCGCAATTTTGTGGAAGCCCATACGTAAATCCAATGACGGACCAACCCACTCAAGTGCATCGATAGTACGACGCTCTAAAGAGGTGTATAGCTCGCCAGGTGCAATGTTGGTTGGCTTAGCGCCAAGTTCTGCTAGGATTTCACCCGCAAAGCCTGGGATACGCATTTTCAGGCCTTTAAGGTCTTCTACGCTGTTGATTTCTTTTTGAAACCAGCCGCCCATTTGGATGTCTGTATTACCGCCAGGAAAGGATAAAAGATTGTGAGGCGAGTAAACTTGATCCATCAGTTCCATACCACCACCGTGGTAAAACCATGCGTACTGTTCTGCTGGAGTCATACCAAACGGCATTGAAGTAAAGTAGAGTGTGTTAGGCACTTTACCCTTCCAATAGTACGAACCTGAGTGGCCCATATCGTATTGGCCAGATTTCACCATATCAAACACACCTAGAGGAGCTTTATGTTTGTTCGCAGAATCAATACGAATTTTCAGGCGGCCATTGGACATTTTTTCAGCCATTGCTGCCATGTTTTTAGTAGCATCACCAAATACTGGGAAATTAGGTCCCCATGTCTCCGCAAGCTTTAAGCGATATACTTTATCTGCAGCTTGAGCATTTAACGAAAGCATCGCAATACTGGTCGTTGCGACAACCAGTACTGTTTTCAGTACTCGTTTTACTGATTGGTTAATCAAGTTCATGTTTCCATCCTTGCTAGATTCAATTCACTTACGCTATTGCAATCTATTTTGCATAACGCAGTACACCAACCTTGAAACAGAAGCACTCTAAATAAAATCAGCGAGACCACGCAGAAATTAGAAAACGGAAACAACCATCAACATACTAACCTACGTATTAATACTTAGATAAATGTTATTAAAAATCTTAATCAACTGTATTTAAACAAATTAATAAATACATATAAAATGAATCGCCCACAAACTACCTACGTAGTTACTGCGTATTTATATTAATGATATTTTGCACATATGTGACTTGGGTTACTTTACTTCGACAGCGAGTCTTTCAATTTCAGTTGAAATCATGCTCTCTTCTTCTCACATTCTCGCCGTGTTTTTAACCAAACGCTTCCCAACCAACAAGGTGCAATGTAATTGCCATGAGCGTGATCTACCACTTAGGAGAAACTCAGCCTTGTCATGGAGCAAAAAAAACCTCCAAACCCGAGCAGTTTGGAGGCATTAATATTTAATGATTGTGTTGTGAACTAGCTAAAGACCAACGCCTTAAGTGATGAGTTAAGATCTTTATCTTCAAACTCTGGAGGGTTGTCTAGGCGGTACTGGAACGTAAGCTCTGGAGCCTCTTCTTTCATCGAGTCGATCAGAAAATCTGGAGTTACACTTGGTGCATTTACGCAAGCCAGCACTTCGCCACCTTGCTCTAACAAGCTAGGTAAGCGACGGAGGATTTTTTGATAATCTTTCGTCAACGCAAAACTGCCTTTTTGGAAAGACGGCGGATCAATAATGATCACATCGTATGGGCCATACTTTTTGATTTTGCCCCATGACTTAAAGATATCATGTCCAAGAAACGCAACTTGATTAGTATTATGACCGTTTAGACGATGGTTCTCTCGTCCTCGGCTTAACGCGCCTTTTGCCATGTCAACGTTAACCACTTGGTCAGCCCCACCAGCGACAGCGGCAACGGAGAATCCACAAGTGTAAGAAAACAGGTTCAGTACTTTCTTTTGCTTAGAACGTTCACCCACCCACTCTCGGCCTAAGCGCATATCTAGAAACAAACCAAAGTTTTGGTTTTTTCCTAATTCAAGTTGGTATTTCAAACCGAGCTCTTCGACGACGGGTTTTAGCTCTGGCTCTCCAAAAACCGTTTCAAATGGCGAACCCTCAAGGTAACGGTGCTGGACCAAGACGGCACGGCCTGATTTGTTTTCCCACGCAGCGGTTTTCGTAAATGCCAATAAACCGTTATTAAGTTCCGCCAAAAAGCGGTCTTCAGTCGGCTTAAAAATGTGCACGACCAACTGACCTTGAAGCCAGTCTATCGTCATTTGCTCTAAACCCGCATAACATTGACCGCGACCGTGAAATAATCGACGTAATTCATTTGGGGCTTGTTCTAGCGCTTCTTCAAGAAGTGGCCAAAGTTGGGGTAACGCTTCTTTGTTCATCATTTCACTCATTTGATTGCAGGCCATGCGAGTTGCCAAGGAGTTTGCCATTCTAACAACGCTTGTTGAACGGCGTCACTTGACCATTTCTGACCAAGGTCTGGGATCTCGCTCGGGTTACACACGATTTGGAACGTTTCACCTTGGTAGTCAAAGCGCAAAGCATAGGCATGTAAATACCCTCGATCTGCTTTATTACCCGCATTATAGATGTCATCACCGACAATAGCAGAACCGACCGACTTTAAGGCAACGCGTATTTGGTGAGTTTTCCCAGTGTGCGGTTTACATAAAAATACACGTTCGCCGTTTTCTCCCGCAACAGAGAAGAATTGTGTCACTGCTGGGTTGTTTTTAGTCGTCAGTAGCTTCCAACTTGCGCGTCGAGAACGTTCCATGTCGCCACTTACCAAGCCCTGCTTCTTCTTAGGCTTCTTAGCACCCAGAGCGAGATAGAATTTACTGATTTTTCTTTCTGAAAATAGCGCTGATAAGTCGCGAGCAGCGTTGCTATGTCGGCCTAAAATCAGCATGCCAGATGTCATTTTATCTAAGCGATGTACCAAGTATAACTTTGCATCACCGGTGTGCTTCGCCACTTCGATCAATAAAGAAGTATCACCATCATCCTTGTGGACACTCACTCCGGGATGTTTGTTGATAATGTAAAAATCGGGATGGGTAAACAAGATATCAAACATAAATTACCAATGCAGGTTTGTCGGTTAGCCGCAAGATGCGCAGGCGCTAGAGTATAGCCAGATCAAGTAATTATTCCAGCCTTTGATCCCTTTTAAAAGCAACAAAGCCCTAAATAATTAGGGCTTTGTTGTACGACTAACTTTTACTTATGGTTTAAGCAAAAAACACCAACAGCATCATCAATGGACACACTACGCGTACGTATGTTGGCCATATTTTCCAGAACCAGCTGTTCTCAATTTCAGGGTTACCCTGCTTGAGTTCTTCCAACACTTGGTTTCTGTGCCATACCCAACCGACGAGTAGCGCATACAACATACCCAAAATTGGCTGTGCATAAACCGTTGTAGTTTCAATAACCAAACCAAACAAAGTGCCAAAGTTAAACACGATCAGCCCAGAAATGACTGTGATGACCGCTCCAATCCATAACACGGCGAAGTTTCGATTTTGTTTAAGTTCTTCAATGGCGCACGCGACTGGTACTTCAAGCATAGAGATAGAAGAAGTGAGCGCTGCGATCATCATTAATGCAAAAAATAACATGCTAGCCAAAATGCCTAGCCCGCCCATAGTATCAAACATGGCAGGAAGCACCGCAAATACAAGCGTGTCAGAACTTAGTAATTCGCCCGCGTCGGAGAAAATTTCTACGCCATTATGCTTTGCTACAAACATGGCTGGCAAAACCAACAGTCCCGCGCCAAATGCGATACCCGTATCCACTAAGGCCACTTGAATCGCCGTTTTAGGAATATTGGTGTCTTTTTTCAGGTAAGACCCGTATACCATCATGGTACCGACACCAAGTGACAAGGAGAAAAATGCTTGCCCCATCGCACTGACCAGAAGATCCGCATCAAAATGTGAAAAATCAGGCACGAGGTACATTTTTAGGCCTTCAATCGCACCATCTTGAAATAAGATGTATGTGATCATCAATCCAAATAGCAATAGCAATGCAGGCATTAAGCGAGTAGACCAACGCTCGATACCATTCGCTACACCAGCTCGAACCACATACATGGTCAATGCCATAAACAGGACCATCAACAACAGGTTGCGTTCTAATCCAAAGCTGGTCACCCACGTTGATACGCTACCTAGCCCAATCAAATCAAATGTGCTACCAGCAAACTCACCAATCAACCAGCCTGCGATAATGGCGTAAAAGCTCAAAATCAACGATACCGTCACCATTGCAGTGATGCCCAGCAAAACCGCTCCTAACTTACCATTAGGCCAAATCGCTTTAAGAGACTGGATTGGGTTAGATTGACCGTATCGACCAATCGTCAATTCAGCAATAAGCATTGGGCAAGCTAAAATGAACACCATAACTAGGTAGGTGAGAAGGAATACTGCGCCGCCATTGCTTGCTGCTTGAGTTGGGAAGCCCCAAATATTGCCTAGACCAACCGCAGAACCTGCCGCTGCCATAATGAAGCCCAGTTTAGAAGAGAACTGACCTCGAGAACTACTTGCCATAAATCATTACCAATTTGTGTTGATGACTTGCAGTGTAAACTTTTAATTACACCACAAGCAATTTCGTGTTTACTTCCAAAGATGGTAAGTAGAACAGTTTGAGAATAAAATTAAAAGAGGAGATGGCATATTTAATCGCCAAAAATCTACTTTTTCGAACCATATGCTGATATTTCAGCCAATCCAAACATTTTTTCCCACACTCAATCCATATTTAAGCAACATCCACTAATCTTTATTAACGTATCCTTTCATCTAGTTAGTCGCTCTCTCACCGACCAGCCGTCATAAAGACACTATCAGTAATACTTTCTCGATATTTGTTTCTCAATTTTGATGATAGTATTGGAGTGAATATTCACTAGGTTACTTACTGAAATAATGGATAAATTTTACCAATTGGTCGCGTTAGCTGGCCTTGTTCTCTACTGGGTGTTAGTTGCAGGTGTCACCATTCGAGTGGTGATGAAACGCCGACCTGTCAGTGTGTCGTTAGCTTGGCTAATGATTATCTACATCATTCCTGTAGTTGGTGTGTTCTGTTATTTCTTATTTGGTGAGCTAAATCTCGGCAGAAAACGCGCAGAACGTGCGAAGCAGATGTTCACCCCGTACGAATTCTGGTTCAAGCAGCTGCATGATTGCCAAGCTCATCACCCAGAGTTGCTCAATGAGCAAATGACTCAAATTCATGATTTGTGTTTAAACAGGACAGGAATTCCGGCCTTAAGTGGCAATACATTATCATTGCAGACCTCACCTGATGACATTCTTCATTCCATTATTGAAGACATAGAACAAGCCTCCATCAGTATCCGAGTCGAGTTCTATATATGGCATCCCGGCGGATTAGCTGACTCTGTCGCCAGCGCATTAATACGAGCAGCTAAGCGCGGAGTAACCGTGCAAGTACTACTGGACTCTGCCGGCAGCCACCGTTTTTTCAAAAGTCATTGGAACAAGATGTTACTTGATGCGGGGGTTGATGTTGTACAAGCTTTAGCCGTCTCGCCATTTAGGGTGTTCCTACGCCGTCTAGATTTACGACAACACCGAAAGATCATCGTCATTGATGACGCCATTGGTTACACAGGTTCGATGAACTTAGTTGACCCAGCTCACTTCAAACAAAATGCAGGCGTCGGACAATGGATTGATGTGATGGTTCGTGTTACAGGGCCAACCGTTAACGTATTAGCAGCGATCCATGCTTGGGATTGGGAGGTAGAAACCGGTGAGCGGATCTTACCCATGTACCCTACCTGCTCGGTCGACAAAAGTGCTGGATTGCATCCCGTTCAAGTAGTGCCCTCTGGCCCGGGCATGCCAGAAAACCTCATTCAGCAGGTGCTTATTCTTGCCATTAACCAAGCAAAAGAGTCTGTTCGCATCACAACGCCTTATTTCGTGCCCAGCGAAGATCTCCTAAATACTTTAAAGATGACTGCACAACGTGGTGTGAAAGTTGAACTGATCATTCCTCATCGAAACGATTCCATTATGGTCAAGTGGGCCTCTAAAGCTTTTTATACTGAGCTGCTCAATGCCGGCATAGGAATTTACGAGTTCAGTGGTGGATTGCTGCATACAAAATCCGTCGTTATCGATCAACAATATTGCTTGATCGGAACGGTGAACCTAGACATGCGAAGCCTCTGGCTCAACTTTGAAGTAACGTTAGCGGTTGACGATACCGCATTCACTCAAGAGCTGTACTGGTTACAACAATCGTACATTGATAGTGCGCATAAAATCGAATCTGCCACTTGGTCAGAGCGTGGACTGATTCATCGATTTTTTGAGCGAGCTTACTTCTTGTTTAGCCCATTACTTTAAATTTGTGAATTATTACTTGCGTTCCAGCCACGCAAACGCTTTTATATTAGCCCTAATATAGGCTTTAAATAGCGCTTATACCCCTATTAAGATATCGAGAACAAGGAAAGTCGATGAGCGAGAAAAAGCAAACCAAACTGGTGACAGCCGGCCGTAACAAAAAATGGACTCACGGCGTGGTTAACCCGCCGGTTCAACGCGCATCTACTGTCGTGTTTGATACAGTAGCCGAAAAGAACAAAGCCGCTCTAGAGCGCCAAAGCTCTACTCTTTTTTATGGCCGCCGCGGCACTCAAACTCACTTTGCGTTCCAAGATGCTATGGTGCAAGTTGAAGGCGGTGCAGGTTGTGCTTTGTACCCATGTGGTACGGCTGCTATCGCCAATGCCATTTTGTCATTCGTATCAACCGGAGACCATATTTTGATGGTCGACACCTGTTATGAACCAACCAGAGATTACTGCAACACCATTTTGAAGAAAATGGGAGTAGAGACCACGTATTACGACCCAATGATTGGCGAAGGTATCTCTGAGTTGATCCAACCCAATACAACCGTTCTATTCACCGAATCCCCGGGCTCCATCACCATGGAAGTGCAAGACATCCCAACTCTTGCGCGTATTGCTCACCAACATGATATTGTCGTGATGCTCGATAATACTTGGGCTGCCGGTGTCTTGTTTTCTCCGTTTGAATTTGGTGTCGATATCTCCATTCAAGCCGCTACTAAGTACATCGTTGGACATTCCGATGTCATGCTGGGAACTGCAGTTGCCAATGAAAAACACTGGCCCCAACTACGTGAACAAAGCTACCTGATGGGGCAATGTGTCTCTCCTGATGACGCTTACTTAGGTCTACGTGGCTTAAGAACGCTAGATGTTCGCTTGAAACAACACCAAGAAAATAGTGTAAAAATTGCAAACTGGCTGGCGACTCGCCCTGAAGTCGATCACGTACGTCACCCTGCACTTGAGAGTTGCCCTGGCCATGACGTTTACCAACGCGATTTTAGTGGGTGTAATGGCCTATTCTCGTTCGTATTAAAAACCAGCTACCCACGAGCAACCACTGCATTACTCGATGGTATGGAACACTTCAGCATGGGGTATTCTTGGGGCGGTTACGAGAGCTTGATCTTAGCTAACGAACCTAAAAGCTTTAACGCCCTTAGAACCGTGGCCAACCCAAACTTTGAAGGTACGCTCATAAGAGTGCATATTGGGCTTGAAGACACCGACGATCTTATCGCCGATTTAGAAGCTGGGCTCAACAGATACACTGAATTAGTAGAAGAACACGCCACAAAATAGGTCATTGTAAATACATAGACAGCTGTAAACAAAAGACAGGCGTAAACAAAAAAGCGAGCTCAAGGCTTAATGCCGATCGTTTAGCTACTTGAACGATCCTCCAGAGGCCTCATAATCGGTCGTAACGTAAGTTACGGCCGATTTTTTATGTCTGAGTTTTCAAAAGAGTTACAGGTTACCGCAGAGTTTTGCCACGAACGTCCAATCGATGTGTTTAATAAACACATTCCTTTGGAATGGGTTGAAGAAGCTGTTCAACAAACTGGCCGAGTATCACTCAGAAAGCGACGGCTCCCCGCAGAGCAAGCTGTTTGGTTAGTATTAGGGATTGGGCTCCAACGTAATCGCTCCATTCAAGATGTCTGCGACAAGTTGGAGTTGGCATTCCCAGATGTGGGTGGTGAACTCACACCTATGGCAACAAGCAGTATTATCAAGGGCAAAGAGCGCCTCGGTGATAAACCTATGCGTTACTTGTTTAAAACGACAGCGCAACAGTGGGAGCGGCAATCAGACTTTGACGAAGTTTGTGGCTTGAAGCTTCTTAGTGTCGATGGAACGTATTTTAAAACTCACAATACCGAAGAAAATCAGCACTTTGGGTTTGCTCAAAAAGGTGCATCACTTCCAAGCGTGTTGGCAGTAACATTGATGTCTACACATAGCCACCTAGTGTCCGATGCTGCTTTTGGGCCAGTAACAAACAGTGAAATATCATATGCGCAACAACTTGTGGGTTCAGCACCAGATGACTCATTGACACTTTTTGATAGAGGGTTTACTTCAGCGGAATTATTTACCAGTTGGCAGGGTGCTAGCAGTAACAGCCACTGGTTAACACCAATCAAAGCCAAAATGCGCTATGACATAGTCGAGAGTTATACTGAATATGATCATCTCATTGATATACCTGTGTCACCACAAGCGCAAAAGAAGGCTCCCTATCTTGGCAAGAATTGGCAAGCCCGCCTTATTCTAATCCCAACACCTAAAGGTGAAATCAAAGGCTTTATTACTTCGTGCCTATGTCCCGAGCGCTATCCGTTTGATGACCTAGTTAAAGTGTATTGGGAGCGTTGGGAAATCGAACGCAGTTACGGCGAACTAAAGCAGTATCAGTTACAAAACAAACCAACATTACGAAGTAAGAAAAAAGTCGGGATATATCAGGAACTATGGGGAATATTAACCAGCTATAACATCGTGAGGCTGGAAATGGCTGAGATGGCTGAGATGGCTGAGATGGCTAAACAACATGAAGTAGAGCCCCTACGGATCAGCTTCATTAATGCATTATTTTTGATTATGGATGAGATGATTTGGGCGAGCCATACTCGAAGTCCAGGAGCGATACCAAAAAACTTAAAAGCTCTCAGGGACAATGGGAAACGGCTTATTCTCCCAAAGAAACGGAAAAGGAAACCATACCCCAGAGCGGTTTTAAAAAAACCAGCCCGATATCCTAATAAACATGCCACTCGCTCTTAAGCGAGTGGCATTAAGCTCAAGGCTCGCTTTTTTTTGTCGTTAGTCAGTTATTCTGATTTCACTCAAACCACTCTTTGTCTCACTTCTTAGAGCCTCCCTACTTTCCAAATTCTTCTATTTTTCGAGCCGGGCAGCCTACGAGGTGATCATTCACCATGCCAGTGGCTTGCATGAAAGCGTAGCAAATGGTTTCGCCGACAAACTTAAAGCCTTTTTTCTTCAAAAACACACTCATTGCTTTTGAACGCTCGGTAGATGCAGGAACTTCGCTCATGTCTTGCCAATGATTCACAATTGGCTCACCATCAACAAATTGCCACAGTGCTTTAGAGAAGGAACCATACTCTTTCTGAAGACCCTGCGCCGCTCTCGCGTTGCCAAATACAGACGCAATTTTTCCTTTGTGTTTCACGACATCAAAATGCTCAATTATAAATGAAACGCGCTCTTCATCATATAGAGCCAACTTATCGATATCGTATTCTTCAAACGCCTGTCGATATCCTTCTCGCTTTTTTAGAATGGTCAGCCAACTTAACCCGGCTTGAGCACCTTCTAGAGTGATAAATTCAAATAGATCTTTATCTTCATACATGGGCACTCCCCACTCTGTATCATGATAAACACGATCCAAAGGGTGGGTCACCGCCCATGCACAAGTTTGGTCAGTCATATTATTAGTCAACCAGTTTGATTCGATGGAAGATACGATACAACACCGGCACAACAATTAACGTTAGAACAGTTGCAAAACCCAACCCAAACATAATCGTTACCGCCATTGGCTTAAAGAAAATATCTGGCAACAGCGGCACTAAGCCAAGTATCGTTGTTATCGCAGCCATACAAACCGGACGAACCCGACTTAGAGAAGCATCAACAACAGCTAAATAGGGTTCCTTACCGGTCTTCATTTCGATTTCAATTTGATCAAGTAACACAATGCCATTTTTAAGTAACATGCCAGATAAACTCAAGAAGCCGAGTAACGCCATAAAACCAAACGGCGTATCAAACATCAGTAACCCTGTTGTCACACCGATGACCGCTAATGGCACGGTTAACCAAACAATGAGCGGCTCTTTTACTGAATTGAACAGAAACACGGTAATTAAGAACATGAACAAATAGCCAAGTGGCATCGTCTTAAACAAGGATGCTTGCGCATCATTGGATGACTCATATTCACCGCCCCATTCAATAAAGTATCCAGAGGGTAACTCAATTTGATCTATGGTTGTCATCAAGCGCTGTTGCAGCGTCGCGGCGGTTTCCTCACCGAATGTATCTGGGTCTGCCATTACGGTGAGAATACGTTTCCGATCTTTACGTGCAATGACTGGATCTTCCCAACGTAAGTCGTAACCAAGCATAACTTGTTGTAGTGGCACGTATTCGCTTAAAGCAGGACTCCAAATTTTCATGCCTTCCATGCTTCGTACATCAACGCGTTCTTCATCAGGTAAGCGCGCAACAATTGGCATTAATGTTGTACCATCTCGATATACACCAATCGATTTACCAGAAAAAGACATACTCAGCATCTGATCAACATCGGCTTTGGTTATGCCATAACGCCTAGCTTGGCTTTCATTAAATTCTGGCTCCAGTACTTTCGTTCTTTCACGCCAATCATGACGAATATTAAATGCACCAGGGTCGGCTCGCATAATATCAACGACTTGACCTGCAATGGTTCGCAATACCGTCGGATCTGAGCCAATGACTCTCGCTTCTATCTTGGCTCCGCCACCAGGGCCTAGTTCAACACGCTTAAGTTTATAATCTATTTGAGGGAAGTTACTTTCAAGGTGGTCACGGAACTCTTTCATGAGTGAATCAAGTTGGTCAAAACTCTTCACGCGAGTAACAATTTCTCCGTAAGACGCAAAGGACTGACCGGGAGCGTAAGTTAACATAAAGCGTTGTAGGCCTTTACCTGCGGTGGTCGTGATATGAGCAACTTCTTCTTTCTGCTCTAACCAATCTGCCAGTACTTTAAGCTGAGTATTGGTTGCTCGAATGTCTGTCCCTTCCGGCATCCAAACGTCTACCATGAACATCGGGGTCGTAGAAGAGGGAAAGAAAGATTGTTTAAGTTGAGTAAAACCATATAAAGAGACGACTAATGCAACGACCAAGACAATGACCGTCATCCATGCCCGTTTCATACAAAATTCTAAGAAGTTTTTATAAACAACAAACACCATGCCTTTATAGGGGTCTTGATCTTCGCCTTGTGCCTCACCTTTGGTCTCTTTGAAAAATAAATCAGCAAAAAATGGCGTCAAAGAAATCGCGGTAAACCAACTTAACATCAGAGAAATCAATAAAACGGTAAACAAGGTTCCACAGTATTCACCCGTTGCATCGTCTGAAAGCCCAATAGGAGCAAAAGCAGTAACTGCGATTACGGTTGCACCGAGTAAAGGCCATTTGGTCTGCGTGACAATATCTCCGGCGGCTTGCAACCTCGTTCGACCTTTCTGTGTCCCTATCAATATTCCTTCGACCACCACAATGGCATTATCAACCAGCATACCAAGCGCGATAACCAATGCTCCTAGTGAAATTCGTTGGAGGTCGATGGCCAAATACTGCATGAAAATAAAGGTACCAAGCACGGTAACTAGCAAGATAAGGCCAATTAAAATACCCGACCTAACCCCCATAAAGAACAATAGCACCACGATAACAATCGCGACGGCTTGCCCTAAACTCACCACAAAGCCTTTTACTGATTTGTCCACTTCCTTTGGTTGGCTGTATATTTCGGCAATATCAATGCCTACCGGTTGCTGGAATTTTAACTCAGCCAAACGCCGATCGAATTGCTGTCCAATTTTTACAACGTTAACGCCTTGGCTAAACGACACCCCTATATTAACGGCCAGCGCGCCATTGAAGTTCACAATATTGCTCGGTACTTCTATGTACCCTCGTTTCACCTCTGCGACATCTCTAAGGTAAATAAGCCCTTTAGAGCCGCTTTCGGTCAGTATTAAGTCTCCCAGTTTATCGACATCGTCAAATTCACCCGTTGGTTGAATCCGTATATATTCTTCACCTATTTTTATTGCTCCCGCATCAGACACGACGTTCTGAGTTGCCAACAAGTTATAGATTGAGTTGGGGGAGATTCCTAACGTATTCATCCGCTTCATCGAAATTTCGATGAACACTTGCTCTTGCTGCTGACCCGACACATTCACTTTACCAATACCGTCGATTAACTCGAGTTCTCGTCGTAAATAGTCCACATAGTCGAGCAGTTCTTTATAAGAATAACTGTCGCCAGTGACCGCCAGTAATATTCCGTAAACATCACCAAAGTCATCGATAACTTGTGGTGCATTCACACCGGGAGGTAACTGTGGTTGAATATCGTTAACCTTTCGGCGAAGTTCGTCCCATATCTGCGGCAGGTCATCGGGCCCATAATTGTTTTTCATCGTTACGGTGATTTGAGATAAGCCACGCGTGGAAACCGACTTTATTTCGTCAACGTAAGTGAGTTGACCAATGGCTTTTTCAAGCGGGTAACTGACTTCTTCTTCCACTTGAAGAGGCGTGGCTCCCGGGTAGGTTGTTACGACCATAGCGTCTTTGATGGTGAATGCAGGATCTTCCAAGCGCCCTAACCCAAAGAAGGCCGACGTACCGCCAATCATAAAAATCAGCGCTAACATCCAGCTAATGACGCGATTCTTAATGAAATAGGCGGCAATTCCTGTTTCTTCCTGTGCTTGTGTTTTGCTTAGCTGCGACTGTTGATCACTCATAGTGAAGCCTCCTGCTCTATTAACTCTACGCTCATCCCATCACGCAACCTCGCCACGCCTGCAATTATGACTTGTTGACCCGCGGTTAATCCTTCTAATACTTGAACTTGGTCAATAGACACTTTCCCTGTTTTTATTTGAGTTTTCGTCACCGTTTGATCTTCATTGAGCACCCAAACAAATTTGTTGCTCCGATCTAGAGTGTCACCATCTTGATTAAATATGGCCTCCAGTGGCACCGTGATGCCTCTATTGAAACTGATCGCCGCTTTATTGCTTTTTGCTGCCACTTCAACCGCAGAACCATCTAGAATTGGACTCTCTTCAGGCATCGGCATCACTAACGTTAAGTTATAGGTGGCCGTTTCTGGGTCTGGTTCTGTTGTGAATTCTTTAATATGAGCACTATATTCCAGCCCCTTACTCACTCGAACGTTAACGGCAACCGTAGAAAAATCCATGTCCTTCGGTTGACTAACAAATATACGGTCTGGCACTTGAACCACGACTTCGACCACATCAATTCGGTGAACATTGACCACAGGTTGCCCGACTTGTACGTTTTCAAATTGATCAACCGCAACCCGAGAAATAATGCCATCAATAGGCGACTTCAACTGGGTATAAGACAAGCGCAGTTTCACCAAGTCCAATTCTGCTTTGGCCATCGCTCGTTGAGCCGCCAGTTCGTCAAATTGAGATTGCGCCAAATAGCCTTGCTTAACCAATTTGGCTGATCGCTTATATTGGCTGTCAGCAACATTATATTTGGCCTGCGAGTTCTCAACTTTCAATCGATAATCAGTGGTGTCTAACTCTGCAATGACATCCCCTTCACTAACGCGAGTTCCTTCTTTAACAACCAACTTACTGACTTCTCCAGGCACTCTGAAGCTAAGCATGGATCGGTCGGCAGCTCTGGCAATAGCTGGATAGTACAAACCGCTTTCGTTGCCATCTTCTCCTACCGTTAATGCTTTAACATTTGGGGTATACTCTCGGGGTTCAATCACCACTTGGCCACACGCCGACAGTAAGAAGGCCAATGAAGAACTGATCAACACGTACTTATTCATCCTCATAGCCCTCTCTCCTTAACCCACTCTCGAATAACCATTCCGTCCTCTAATGGGTAACCACCCGCGACAACAATTCGATCACCATCGCTTAGCCCATCAAGAACGTGATTCGCTTCATCCAGTTTTACCTCTGTTTTTTCAACAACATTGTCACCATTTAGCCGCCATACCCACGTTTGACTGCCCTCACCTTCGACAGCTCCTGCGGGTAAACGTGAGGCATTAGCCTGTGGAATTTCAAGCTCGACAATACCCGACATTCCGGGTAACAAACCTACGTCTTGAGGCCTTTCCATCACCATAGTCACTTTATAACTATTGGTTTTGGCATCAGCTTCAGTGTCTATTTCTAGAAATTCGATCGGAAATTTTTGATTCGGAAAGGTATCAAACAGCATTTCAGCACGAACCACCTCGTTTTCACCGAACCGGCGTAGCAAATATTCGGGCAATAAAAACACCACCTTCAATACACTGCTCGTTTGAATATTCATTACACCTTGTTGCGCCGCTACGAATTCATGGTTTTCAATATTGATGAGAGATATGTTGCCGTCGTACGGCGCTTTTAGAGTGGTGTAATCCACGTTGGCTTGCGCTTGGTCGAGATTAGACTGTGCCGACTTGTGGTTAGCGACGGCTTTATCAAAATCTTGCTCTGACACCACTTTGTCTTTACGCAATTGCTTGTAACGCTTGTATTGAACATCCGCGAGTAAAAACTGAGCTTTAGCTTGTTTCATTAACTGCACGTATTCATCGGGATTCAGTTGAGCCAGCACGTCGCCTTTTTGCACATATTTTCCTGCAACAACGGGTAAAGACATCAACTGACCTTGCACCCTAAAAGCGAGGGCGGCTTTGTCGCCGGCTTCGGCAACTGCGGGAAATTCACGTACCGTATTGGTATCATTCAATGAAACGGTAAACACCTTAGCAGGTCTTGATTCTGGTTCAGGAACGGGTGGAAGTTCTTTTTCGCAGCCGAAGAGGCCAAGGGCAAGTAAAGGTATTAGACAGCCTTTAAATCTCATATTCACATCATCCATGCATGATCACTATTACTCAACATAGTAGAGATCAACTAAGGCTGCCACTAATTGGATGAATAAAAGGCATTGATTTTCATAGACTTGAAAGTTATGTAGCTAATGATTTGACAATGAGCTGGAATAGAAAGAGTTGGCGGAAGCCAACTCTTTTGTAGGAGCACTTCGAGTTAAGTCACTAAAGCTTGCTAAACTCTCGATTGACCTTGAATGTTTCAGAGGTAACGTAAGCTTCCATTGTTTGAATGCTCCCCTCTAATTCAACAAACTCTTTTTCTAAATTTTCAACAACTTGGCTTGGTGAACCACCAGACTGCCACGGTTTACTTTTCAGTTTATGATCGTAATGTTGTGCTTCTGGTTGCGCTTGGTACGGCTGCTTTTCTAGCATCAAAGCCAGTGCAATGTAAGCCACAACAACGAAGAAGCCCGCGCCTAACAATCCGGCTGTTACTGCAATAATCCTGACCAACCAAGTTTCTACACCAAAGTAGTTAGCCACACCGGCACATACACCGGCTAACTTACCATTAACGGGGTCACGATAGAGCGATTTTCCACTCATAATTTCTGCCTCCAGTTTGGTGATTCTTCATCAAGGATTCGTTCCAAAGTTTGCACTCGCTGCTGCATATTTTCCGCTTTGCGAGTCAGACCTTGGAGCTTCTCAAAATCTTCTTCTGACAATCCTTGGCCACTTTTACGTTTGCTTCGATAATGCAAAGCCAGCCAAAGTGGCGCAACGAAAATCAAAAATACAACCAGTGGTGCTGTTAAAAACGCGGCAGACATATGAAGGCTCCTTGTAATCTAAATTATTTGTCTTGCTTGTTCATTTCTTGCTTCATTTTAGCAAGCTCTTGTTCAATATCATCTTGAGCTTGTAAGTCTGCAAATTCTTGATCAAGCGAACGTCCTGTTGCTGTGTAGCTGTCAGCTTCTGCCTCTAACTCATCGATTTTTCGCTCGTACTGTTCGAACTTTGACATGGCTTCCGCGGTACGACCAGCATGTAAATGCTTTTGCACATCCCGGCGGTTACCCGCAGTTTGGCGGCGAATAACCATCGCTTGTTGCTTAGCACGAGTTTCCTGAATCTTAGTTTCTAGCTTACCTAATTCTCCGGTGAGTTTCTCAATGGTTTCTTCCACCAATGTTTGCTCAGTGCGCAGGCCTTTAACGGAATCTTGCAGCTTTTGTTTTTCAATCAGCGCCGAACGCGCTAGATCTTCTCTTTGCTTGGTAAGGGCAAGTGTCGCCTTTTGTTGCCATTCCATGATTTGCGCTTCAATGGCATCAACGCGGCGAGATAGCTCTTTTTTATCTGCAATAGCGCGAGCCGAGTTCGTTCTAACTTCGACCAGTGTGTCTTCCATTTCTTGAATGATCAAACGAATCATTTTTTCTGGATCTTCTGCTTTATCTAATAAAGCACTGATGTTTGAATTTACGATGTCGGCGAAACGAGAGAAAATACCCATGACTGTTCTCCTAATGATGATGGTTTACATGATCCGCATAAGACGTTTGCTTTGCGTTGGTTACTATTCACTATTCACAATGCGTGCCAACTTTTAATCCTTTAATTTACAACAAGTTAAGTTAAAACGAAAATCAATATTGATTGTGTTATGATTAGCTAAGCCAACTTTTGGTAAATTTCGCCATATCGATTTAGACATGATTCATGTAACACCGGGAGCTTAGTGTGAAACAACAAAATTTGATTGGGGAGTCCCCTGCCTTTCTCGCCGTACTTGATAAAGTATCTCGCCTAGCTCCCATCGAGCGTCCCGTTCTAATTATCGGTGAACGAGGTACAGGCAAAGAGCTGATCGCACAAAGGTTACACTATTTATCAAAACGTTGGGATCAACCGCTGGTCTCTATGAACTGCTCTACTTTAAGCGAAGGTTTAATTGACTCTGAATTATTCGGCCATGAGTCTGGTTCGTTTACCGGTTCGAAAGGCAAGCACCAAGGCCGCTTCGAACGCGCAGAAAACGGCACGCTATTTTTGGATGAGCTTGCTACCACTCCGCCCTCTGTCCAAGAGAAGTTACTAAGAGTCATCGAATATGGTGAATACGAACGTGTTGGCGGTAATAAAACCTTGTCGGCCAACGTCAGGCTGGTATGTGCAACCAACGCCAACTTACCTAAAATGGCTGATCAAGGCGAATTTCGAGCCGATTTACTCGATCGTCTAGCATTTGATGTTATCCAACTGCCGCCTCTCAGAGTACGCAAGCAAGATATATTACTATTGGCGGATCACTACGCAATGAAGATGTGCCGCGAATTACAGCTCCCTTTATTCGCAGGGTTTTCATTAGAAGTACAAGAACAAATGTTGGATTACCCTTGGCCTGGGAATGTACGAGAATTGAAAAATGCCATTGAGCGCGCTATTTACCAACAAGGGAATAACAGTGATCCCATTGAGCATATGGTATTTGACCCGTTTGTTGCCGATTGGACAGAAGAAGCCGAGGTCGCTTTGCAAAACGAAGAGCACTGTTCCGATGCCACTCCCGCGCCATCGGGTCACTATTCACTCCCTCTCGATTATAAGAACTGGCAAGAACAACAAGACATTGCCTTACTCACATTTACGTTAGAAGAAGCAAAGCATAACCAGCGTCAAGCAGCAAAAATGCTTGGCCTAAGCTACCATCAATTGAGAGGAATGTTACGTAAGTACAATTTGGTTGGGCCCCAAGCTGAATAACCCTACCTAATCATTTGGTGTACCTGTAAAAAAGTGTTAAATTGTGCTGATCGAGAGGTAGCGATGACAACGAAATCAGAAGCCTCATTTACCACAGAAATTTTCATCCCAATGAAGGCATTCTTACAAATATCATTATCTTTACTTGGCAGCCTGTTATTAACAGCCTGTAGTGAAGAGATCGATCATGGCAAAATCCGTAATCAAGGCTTCGTATATTGTGGCCAAGGTCACCCGAATACGTTCAATCCGCAGCAAGCTGATAGCGGAATTACCGCCAACGCATTGAGCCGTCAAATCTTCAATACCTTGCTCACCCTAGAGCCTGAAACTCATAAGCCGATTTCAAGCTTGGCGTCTAGCTGGGAAGTTAACGCCGAAGGTACCCAATACACTTTCACTCTGCGCGATGATGTGAGATTTCAAACGACGCCATGGTTTACGCCACACAGAGTGATGGACGCGACAGATGTTAAGTTCAGCTTTGACCGCATCCTCAATAGCCATAATCCATTCCACTATAATGGCCACGGCCGATACCCTTTTTTCGAGGCCATTGATTTCCAATCTTTGATCGAAGAAATTGAAGTTCTTGAGCCACACCTCATTCGCTTTACGTTAACTCGGCCAGACAACAGCTTTTTGCCTAATATATCGACCCCTTATGCGGTGATTCATTCGGCTGAATACGCACGTCAATTACAGCTGATCGACGATAAACAAAACCTTGATAACCGTCCTATCGGTACGGGCCCATTTTATTTGGACGAATATCAAGTCGGTGATTTGATCCGCCTGCGTAAAAACGTTAAATACTGGCAGGGCGAGCCAAAAATGGAACAAGTCGTCTTTGATATTTCCACCCGAGGTACAGGCACTCTCGCAAAATTGCTACGTAACGAGTGCGATGTGTTGTCTTCTCCCGTGTCTAGCCAGTTACCCATCATTTTAGAAACACCAAGTTTAGTCGTTAATGCTAAACCAGCTATGAACGTTGCATTTATTGCTCTTAACACCTCTCATCCGGCACTCAACGATCAGCGAGTACGAAAAGCGCTCAACTTGGCTATCAATCGCCAAGTAATCTTAGATTCCGTCTACTACGGTACTGGCTCGATTGCTTATACTCTGCTGCCACCCACGTCTTGGGCTTACCAAAAAGACAGCATCCAAATTCGATATGACAAAAACTATGCATTGGCATTATTGCGTGAAGCGGGTTTTAAAGACGGGCTCGAATTATCCATGTGGGTACCTTTAGAGCCACAAGCATACAATCCTAGCCCCCGTAAGACGGCTGAGCTAATTCAATCCAGTTTTGCGGATATCGGCGTCAGTCTCAACCTGTTTACCGATGACAGGTTTGCGCGTTCAGAGTTAAGTACGCTCGGTAATGTCGATATGGTGTTAACCGGATGGAACGCCAATACGGGCGATCCAGACAACTTTTTACGTCCTTTGCTTTCTTGCAGCGCTGAACGTGCAGGCTTGAACGTTTCAATGTGGTGTAATTCAGATTTTGATTTCTTGCTAGACCTTTCTCGCGAGACGAATCAACCAAGATACCGAAACAACTTATATCGCCAAGCGCAGAACCTTTTAAATGAGGAAATGCCCGTTATTCCGCTTGCTCATGGTGTTCAATATCAAGCGAACCATAAGTCATTAACTGGGTTTAACATGAGCCCGTTTAATACCAGCTCATTTCACAATGTGGAAAGGGAGAAGTAATGCTCGTTTATATAATTCGACGATTAAATCTGTTCATCATTACTTTGCTTTTCCTTTCGCTCATTGGATACAGCATTTTACGTCTTGACCCGACGTCACCTGCCGCGTTGAGTGACTTTGGTCAAGGTTGGTTTTATTACCTAAGCGATATCAGCCAATTCAATTTTGGTATGAATCAATATGGCGAACCGATTTGGGACGACATTAAAGTCGTCTTTCCTGCGACGTTAGAATTGTGTTTCTTTGCGTTTATAATTGCACTGATCATAGGTCTTCCTCTTGGAACCGTTGCTGGCACAAGGCAAGGTAAGTGGGTAGATACTGTGATTTCATTTATTTCAATGTCTGGCTACTCTGCTCCGCTTTTCTGGGTCGCCCTCATGTTGATCATGTTCTTTTCTCTCGATCTAGGTTGGTTTCCAGTCGCGGGACGATATGACTTACTTTATCAGATTGAGCACGTAACAGGGTTTGCGATCATTGACGCGCTCATTTCCACCAAGCCATTGAAAGCCGAAGCTTTGCAAAGTGTGTTAGAGCACCTGATGTTACCTTGTATCGTTCTAGCATTGGCGCCGACAACGCAGATTATCGTACTAATGAGAGCGTCCGTCGCTGAAGTCATGCAACAAAACTACATTCGTGCGGCAAAAATTAACGGGTTGTCCAAGTATGAGATTGTCATTGAACATGCGATAAGAAATGCGTTACCTCCCATCATTCCTAAGTTTGGAGTTCAACTCTCTAGCATGATTACGTTTGCTGTAATTACAGAGTCGATTTTTAACTGGCCTGGCATAGGAAGATGGCTACTAGATGCGCTTTCCAATCAAGATTATGTGGCAATCCAAGCCGGGGTCATGGTTGTTGCAGTATTCGTATTGATGGCCAATATTCTATCAGACCTGGTAGGGGCTATCGCTAACCCATTGATTAGAAAGGAATGGTATGCTGTCCGATAATATTTACCAAGAAGAGCACATTCCGACACAATTTGAGCGATTTTGGCGCAGCTATCGCAACAATACGCTGGCGATGTTTGGGCTTTGGTGTTTGATCATTTTATTGCTGATTACAATGCTATCCCCTTGGTTGACACCACATGATCCACAACTTCAAACCAGCTTTTTATTGGTACCGCCGTCATGGAATGTTAATGGCACTGTGGAGTACTTTCTCGGTACTGATGATCTTGGCCGAGATATTCTATCTCGACTGATTGAAGGCTCTCGTTTGACGTTGGGCGCATCGATAATCATCACGGTGATCGCCACTGTCGTCGGTGGCTTTATTGGTATTCTTGCGGGTATGACTCGAGGGCTGATCTCCAGTACGCTGAACCACTTGCTAGATACCGTTATGTCGATTCCATCGCTATTGTTAGCCATCATTTTTGTGGCATTTTTAGGGTTTGGTGAGTTCAACGTATTACTGGCGATTTGCCTTGCGTTGGTGCCTCGATTCATTCGGTCAATTTATGTCGCTGTTCACCATGAAATAGAACAAGACTACATCATCGCAGCTCGTCTTGATGGTGCGAATCGCTTCTACTTACTTTGGAATTCAATCTTCCCGAATATATTACCGATATTCGCAGCCGAATTTACCATGGCACTGACCATCGCCATCTTAGACATCACAGCACTTGGATTCTTAGGTTTAGGGGCACAAGCGCCAAGCACTGAGTGGGGAGCAATATTGGGCGACTCTGTTGAACTTATTTACCTCGCACCATGGACTGTTACCCTACCGGGCCTCGTTATTATGTTCACTATTGTTGTTATTAACCTGGTAGGCGAAGGCACTCGACAATCTCTTAACGCAGGGATTGAATAATGCCTCTCTTAGATATTAGACACCTGACCATCGAAATCGACACCCCTCAAGGCATGGTGAAAGCCGTCGATCGCATGAGCTTAACACTCAACGAAGGTGAAATTCGCGGGTTAGTTGGTGAGTCTGGTTCTGGAAAAAGCCTTGTTGCTAAAGCAATTGTCGGCATCACTAAAGACAATATGCGAGTGACCGCAGACAGGCTTCGCCTTGGTTCTATTGACCTTCTTCAGCTTACACCGAAAGAGCGTCGCCGTGTCATCGCCCGCGATATCGCGATGATTTTCCAAGAGCCGTCCTCTTGTCTTGACCCGTCAGAGTGGGTTGGTCATCAATTGGCCGAGTCTATACCTGCCACAACGTTTAAGGGCTTCTGGTGGCAGCGATGGAAGTGGCGTAAAAAGCAAGCCATTGCCCTACTCCATAAAGTGGGCATCAAAGATCACCGTCGAGTTATGCGCGCGTATCCGTACGAGTTGACGGATGGTGAGTGCCAAAAAATCATGATCGCGATGGCCATCGCTACTAAGCCTAAAGTGCTGATTGCCGATGAGCCAACCAATGATTTGGATCCGATCACACAATCTCAGATCCTGCGTTTACTAAGCCGAATGAATCAGCTTAATAACACCACGATTTTATTGATCGGACATGACCTAACAACCATTACCCAATGGGCTACTCGTATTACGGTTATGTACTGTGGACAATCGGTTGAATCGGCGGCAACCAAACAGATTTTAGAAAAACCGAAGCACCCTTATACCGTTGCACTTTTGCATGCTATGCCAGATTTCAGTGAAGGCATTCCTCATAAATCCAAACTGGCGTCCTTACCGGGTTCTATTCCTCCGTTGCAACATTTACCCATCGGCTGTCGTTTGGGGCCAAGATGCCCACACGCCCAGAGGCAATGTGTTGAGACCCCAAATAATAAAAAAATAAAAAGTCATAAATTTAGCTGCCACTTCCCGCTGAATATGGAGAAGAAATCATGAGTGCATTGCTTGAAATAGACAATCTGAGCAAAGACTTTGTCAGCCGATCAGGGCTGTTCCGAAAAACCGTGCAGCAAGCCGTCAAACCGCTAAGCTTTACCCTCGAAGCCGGGCAAACCATCGGATTTATTGGCCAAAATGGCTCCGGAAAATCGACCTTGGCTAAAATGCTGGCCGGCGTAGTAGAGCCGACTTCTGGTGAGATACGGGTAAACGGTGAGTTACTAGAACATGCAGATTACTCTACGCGCTGTAAAGTGATTCGAATGATTTTCCAAGATCCGAACACATCTTTGAATCCTAGAATTCAAATTGGTCGCATTTTAGAAGGCCCGCTAAAACGAAACACCAATATGTCCCCTGAAGCTCGTCGCAACAGAGTGAAAGCCACACTTCAGCGAGTTGGGTTATTACCTGAACATGCGTATTTCTATCCACAAATGCTGGCGACCGGGCAAAAGCAACGTGTTTGCTTAGCGCGAGCTTTGATACTTCAACCATCAATTATCGTCGCAGATGAAGCACTTAACGGCTTAGATATGGCCATGCGTTCTCAGATCATCAATTTGTTCTTAGAATTGCAAGAAGAGATGGGGCTGTCTTTTGTCTACGTATCTCAACATATTGGCATCATCAAACACATTACAGACAAAATCATCGTCATGCATGAAGGCTGCGTTGTGGAAGCGGGTGACACGCAAGAAGTGATTAACAACCCTCGTCATCAAATTACCAGACGGCTCGTCGACAGCCATTTCAATAAAGCACCAACGCATTAATTCACGCTCAGCGAACCGATTAAATAGACCACTAGGATGTATCAAGGATGATATCCAAACTAAAGAACCTCTCGATAACCACACGCACTTTAAAGAAATCAGCATGGGCCTTATGTTTAGGGTTATCGAGCCATTGGGCAAATGCTGCCGAGCCTCGTTGGAAAGACCCAGAAATAGTCGAACAAGTATTTTACCTGGTTGCGTTGCATAACGAATATAGCCAGGGTCAACAAAAAATTCGTAAATGGGCTCAACCTATCCACATTTATCTAGATCACCAAGTTCCTGACGAGGAATTACATACCGATCTCGCTAGAATGCAGATCGAACACCTAACTAAGCTCACTAACCACCCAATAAACTTTGTGGACACCGCAGAACAAGCTAACGTCATATGGCAATACACTCGTCAGTCCAAATGGGAAGAGTCGGTTCGAAGTATGATGGGTGAAAAATCAGTGCAGCACGTAAAAAGTGCACTTTGCATGGCGAACTTTGCTACAAACTCGCGAGATGAATTGGTTAGAGCGAATATTATTATCCCCGTTGACCAAGCCAGAGATCATGGAAAGTTACTCGCATGCGTTGTAGAAGAAGTGACTCAGATAATGGGGCTTCCGAATGATAGCGATCAGGCCTACCCGTCTATTTTTAATGATCACTCACCTGAAGACTTGTTGTCTCCCCTCGATGGATTACTCTTGAAATTGCTTTATGATCCTAGCGTAAAAGCAGGTATGACGCAGGAGGAAGTAACCCCTATTATACAAGAGCTTCTATTGCAGTTTGTGTTTGATGGTACTTTCGACAGAGTCATTTCTGACGTCAATCAAGGCGAGTTACATCAAATGATGGGCTACGGGTACCACTGAGTTCCTTGTAACTCAAAGCTCTTAGCCATAAGACATAAAAAAGCGTTGCTTGAGCAACGCTTTTTTCTATCACTATAACTTGGTTATGCGACGTTATTTAGCTTTGGCTTTCTCACTTCATTGGTCTTCACTTCGCTCATGTCATGGCTAAAGTGGTCAACCTGAATGGCTTTATAACGCAAGGCATCCGCCGCCAGTATTTCGTCAATCTCGTCTTGGTTCAGGATATTCTGCTCGAGTGCTTGCGCTAGTTTATCGACAAGTAGTGCTTTTTTATCGATCTTGCCCTCTTTAATCGCAGCAAAGATTTTACCCTCTAACCCACGAACGCTATACATGGCTAAGAAAGCTTCTTCGATAAGACCGACAGGATCTTTATCTGCCTTACCAACATAACATAAGCTCGTAAGTCGATCACGCTCCGCACCAGGAATCATCAAGCTTTTAGAAATATCTAACGCTAAGTTATCCGATGGTTTTTTATAGTTATTACCAAATGGGAACACCAACACTTTAAGTAAATTTCCTGCCGCTCTGTTCGGGAAGTTAGTAAAAGTCTCTTGAAGTGCTTTCGCTGTGTGGAACAAGCAATGTTGCATCGCATAGTGAACGTAGTTTAGATCACCTTGCTGGCGCCCATCGTCTTCGTATTTCTTAAGTACTGCTGAACCTAGGTACAAATGACTCAGAGCATCACCCAAACGCGCCGAAATCATCTCTTTACGCTTCAGATCACCGCCTAACGTTGCCATAGCGATATCTGAACTCGTCGCCAACGCACGGCTCATACGAGTAAGATCTTGGTAATAACCTTTTGTTGGGCCACTCATGAACGCAGACACAGACTTAGAACCAGTTAACGCTGCACCGAACGCACCAAATGCATTCTTTGTCGCATAACCGATGTGTTTGAACAACAAGCCATCAAACTCTTTCGCGCCTTGTTCTTGATCTGGATTTGCTGCCGCTTGCATTTCTTTAAGTACGAATGGGTGACAACGTGTTGCACCTTGACCAAAGATCATTAAGTTACGAGTAAGGATATTGGCGCCCTCTACCGTGATGGCAACCGGGATACCTGCGTAAGCATTAGCAAGGTAGTTCATAGGCCCGGTTTGAATCGCTCGACCTGCATGGATATCCATTGAGTCGTTCAAAATAGTACGGCCAATTTCCGTCATGTGGTATTTAGCAATCGCAGTAACAATACCTGGTTTTTCTTTTAAATCGAGTGACGTTGTTGTTAAAGTACGCGCCGCTTCTAGAAGGTATGTCATACCGCCAATTCGGCCCATACATTCTGCGACACCCTCAAACTTACCAATCGACATACCAAACTGTTTTCGAACATAAGCATACGCGCCAGTAGTCCGAGCTGTTAAGTGGCCAATTGATGCGCCTAACGCTGGCAATGAAATACCACGACCTGCAGACAGACACTCAACCAACATGCGCCAGCCTTTACCAGCGAAATCTGGACCACCAATGATCCAATCAATTGGAATGAAGACGTCATCGCCACGTGTAGGTCCATTCATAAACGCCAGACCAAGTGGGTCGTGGCGGTCACCTAAGTCAACACCCTCGTGATCTGATGGTACCAACGCACACGTAATGCCAAGATCTTCAGTATCGCCCAGTAGACCCTCTGGATCTTTTAATTTAAACGCTAGGCCAAGTACCGTCGCTACAGGTGCAAGCGTAATGTAGCGTTTGTTCCAGCTCAAACGGATACCCAGAACTTCTTCGCCGTTGTATTCGCCTTTACATACGGTGCCCATATCTGGAATACCTCCTGCATCTGAACCCGCTTCAGGGCCCGTCAATGCAAAACAAGGCACGTCAGTACCATCGGCGAGTCTTGGCAGCCAGTAGTCTTTTTGCTCTTGAGTACCGTAGTGAGACAAAAGCTCACCAGGCCCAAGAGAGTTTGGCACCATTACTGAAACAGCAGCACTCACACTCTTCGTTGCGATACGAGATACGATGGTGGAGTTAGCTAACGATGAAAACGCTCTCCCGCCGTATTCTTTTGAGATAATTAATGAAAGGAAACGTTCTTTACGTAGGTAATCCCATGCTTCAGGAGTGAGATCACGATCTTTGCGAACGATATGGTCATCGTCTAGCATTTCCAGAAATGTCTCTAACTGGTTATCCATGAAAGCTTGCTCTTCTTCCGTAAGCTCTGGTTTTGGATAGCTGTGCAGCTTTTTCCAGTCAGGAGAACCTGCAAATAGCTCTCCGTCCCACCAAACACTTCCCGCTTCCATTGCTTCTTTTTCAGTATTTGATAGCGGCGGCAGTACTTTTTTAAACATCTTAAACGCCGGATCGCTTAGCAACTTCCTTCTTAAACCAATTTGAGAGCTCATAGATACAGTCCTTTTGTTCATTAATCGCGTTATTGTTATTAGTAAGTTGTAGGGTTTACTTTTCTTCTATTTGGCCGCGACTCCCGCCGCCAAATAAGGTATCAGTTGATTGATGATGGCTTCAGAGTCCACCTTTTGATCAAAATCGTTGTAGGCGATGTCTGCCAATGCTCGGCTTGACGCGGTAGTAAATACGCACGTGCCCAATGTAAAGTGCAAACGCCAAAACAGCGTTTGCGGTGTTAGTTCCGGGTTTGCCTTACTGACAGACTCAGTGAACAAGCTTAAAACGTCTGAGTAGCGTGTTGTGATAAACCAACGTAAGTGACCCTGCACGTCTGTATACCCTCGTCCGAGTAATGACATGAATCGACTAGCGCCCTCAGGCCTTACGCCGTTCAAATCAAGCAGTGGTTGCTTTAATGTGGTGAACACTTGCTCCATACAATAGCTGTCTTTTTCATTGAGTCGGTTCAATTCATCTAACAATGCAGGCATGAATGCTTCTAGATAACGGTCGATTACCGCACGTATTAAAGTCTTCTTGTCGCCAAAATGGTAATTGACTGATGCAAGGTTTACATTGGCTTTACTGGTAATTGCTCGTAGTGAAGTATCGTTGAAGCCATGCTCAGCAAATAAACCTTCCGCAACATCGAGAATTTTGTCTTTCGTTCTCATTCGACTTGTCATTTGAATCATCCGTATTAAACAACTGTTTGAAATATACATCGACAACATATTATTAACAAGCATCTAACATCACAGTTTTTAACTTACGCTTGTATGCCCATTAAAATCATAAGAAAAAAAATGAATATAATTTGAGATAAATTGAACTGTATCGAATAACTCCGGTCATAAAGTATGTAGCAAGCAGAGAATTTAGAGTCTCACGGCCGTCAGACTGTATTCACACTGGTTTCGCTACACCACTGCTAATTCATATTTAACTCCTATATTTGTATCCGCCCAAACCTGATTAGTTTGGGCTTTTTTTTGTCCAAAATTTGTGTTGATCCGACTCAACTCATGGAATCTATTTTGTTTGATATTGGTAAAAAAGGCGGAAGGCGGAAGGTGGAAGGCGGAAGGCGGAAGGTAAAAATAGAGAACAGATAAAACTGAGCAAGAACTTCGGGCACAAAAAAACCCGCCTAATTTAGGCGGGTTCATTATTTTAAATCAGGAGATTATGATTCGATCTTCGCAGGCTCTTTTGGTAGAGAGACGTGAAGTAAGAAGTAACCCAATACGGCAGCTGTGGTCGATCCCATCAAGATACCTAAACGAGCGAGCGTATCAAACTCTGCGCTGGTTCCTGTAAAGGCCAGTGAGGAGATGAAGATAGACATGGTGAATCCGATACCACATAAAACGGAAACAGCAAAGATGTGCTTAAAGTTCACGCCTTTAGGCAGCTTAGCGACGCCCATTTTAACGGCTAACCAACTAAAGCTAAAGATTCCAAGTGGCTTACCAACTAATAGACCAAGAGCAATACCTAACGGCAGCATACCCGTAAGGCTAGACATTGAAATGCCTTCTAGCGAGATACCGGCATTTGCAAATGCGAAGATTGGCAAAATAAGGAATGCTACGTATGGGTGAAGTGTATGCTCCATATGTTTCAGCGGAGATCGTTCGCCCGGATTGCCCTTAAGTGGAATAGCAAAACCTATCACAACACCGGCAAGCGTTGCGTGAACACCTGATTTAAGTACGCTGAACCACAAGATGAAACCAATGATCATAAACCAGCGCAGCTTCGTTACGTGCTTCATGTTACAGAAGAACAGTGCCGCGGTTGCCAGGAAGCCGGCTAACAGTGCTGTTGTTGAAAGGTCGCCGCTGTAGAACAGTGCAATAATAACAACAACACCTAGGTCATCGATTATAGCAAGTGCTAATAAGAACACTTTCAAGCTAACTGGTACACGCTTACCAAGCAGCGCCATGATACCAAGAGCAAAAGCAATATCGGTTGCTGCAGGGATTGCCCAACCTTGCATAGCCTGTGGATCACCGCTGTTGAACAGTACATAAACCAATGCTGGTGCTAACATACCACCAACCGCAGCAATAGCTGGGAAGATTGCCGTTTCTTTTGACTTCAATGCACCTTCAAGTAGCTCACGTTTCACTTCTAAGCCGATAAGCAAGAAGAATACAGCCATGAGACCATCATTGATCCAGTGTGAAATAGACATACCAGCTACGTAGGTATGTAAAACTGATGTGTACAATTCATTTAGCGGAGAGTTAGCTACGATCATTGCAATTGCAGCTGCAATAACTAACAGAATACCACCCGCGGATTCTAATTTAAAAAAGTCTTTAATGACATCACTCATGATATCGCCCTTATATCAACCAATTTGGTTTTGTTAATAAAATGCTAACAACTAATAGACAAAAGTTTACACCTACTTTTGGATAAGGAAAAATCGCTTGTTTGGAGTTAACACTTCGGAATTTCCGAGGTAAAATTAATTTTCAAAGCAAAATACCTTATAAATAACCGCTATCAATGAGTGTAGCTATCATCATGATATTTATCATCAACAAAAAAACCAGATGCATCTCTACATCTGGTTTTTTGTCAATTCTAAGTTTAGATCAATAACCGGTCAGCTGCATCAACCCTTTGGCATGATGCGAGCCTGAAGCGTCAATAGGCCCTTCCCAGTATGGAATGGCAAATGGCAGCCACTGTTCTTTTCTCATGACTTCCGTTTCAAGCGCAATTCCGTACTGCGGCACGTTTATGCTCCATTGCAACGGCACTTCTCGGCCATTACTCAGTTTATATAATGACTTAGGAAGCATTTGAATATCTTCTTCGGTAAGAACAAATACATCACCTTTTTTATTCGCCAAAGTCCCGAACGTATAAGCTGGTTGACTCTTATGCCTATATTGATTGACCATCAATGTAGAGCCATTATCAAGACGCAACGAAAACAAATCCCAGCCTTGTTGCCCCTCAGCCAGTAAGCCACTGCCCCACTCTTTGCTTAACCATGCATTCCCTTCAACACGAACCAAACTACCGTCCACCTGAAGCTGACCTTTCACGCGCACAAACGGCGCACCTACACTGAATGAAGCAACAGGCAATAAATCATGCTTTGCTTGATAACCGCGATCGCCATTTAATACGTAAGGGCCTGCGGCATAATTTGCTAAATGAACAGAGAACTCATCGGTTTCAACATCTAAACGGCCTGGAAAAGGCGTTCTGCCTAACGATTGCCAATGCCAATTATCGATCCATATTTTAAATGGCTTTTGCAACATGCCCGCCTGACCAATACCGCCACGTGCAATTCTTTGCTCTTTCCAAATGTTATCTTTCGTCGTAATGACAAGATGAGCGATATAAATTTGTGGGCTTTGCCAGCCTCTCGTTTCCCGCTCATCACTTGCGACTCTGAAGAAACTCCATTGAATTCCATACGCTTCGCCCTCGTCAGAAATCACGTTAGCAAAGTAGTGCCACCACTCATGCTGAAACTCAGGATGCAACCTAAAGTCTTGTGGCAACATCACCGACGTATTAGGCAGCACAGGTTCAAACACCGCATTGTTGGATCCTAGTAACACCGCATTGACTTCATTACGCTCTTCAATTTCTATTTCACCAAAAAAGGATTCATAGAAAACCGCGGCAATACCCAACATGATCATACAAACAATGAGTACTTGAATTATTTTGGAATTAATCAGTGAAGACATTTACAGCGCATCCCTTAAAGACTTCATCGGCGTTCTTCGCAACATATTAAAGACTGGCCATGCTCCTGCGATCATCAACGCACAGAATGACCAAGCAAACGTCGACGCATATTCCCACGGAATCACTTCTAATTGCATTGTCCAGCCAAAAGACTGCTTAAGTACAACATCGATCATCAAATCGGCTAATAGTAACCCTAACGGGATCGCGATAAGGGCGGAACAGATGCCCAAAACAAGTAGTTGCAGTCCACCAGTAAACACCAGCTCTTTACCGGAGACACCGAAACATCTCAATAATGCTATATGCCGTTGCCTTGACAGCTCACCGGCCAATGTTGAGAAAAACAGACCTATCACTGCAATAACAAGAGTGATGTTTCCGAGCGTACCGGCGATGCTAAAGGTACGGTCAAATACGCGCATTGCTTGTTGGTGTATATTATTATTGTCGTATATTCGTTCCGGAGACAGTTTAAATGCATGCTGGAAGCGACGCAGTAAACCAGCGGAACTGATATCATCATGCAAAATAACCCCTAACCCAACATCGCCTTTACCTGAGAAACTATAGAGCCAGTTACGATGTGACAACATGACTTGGTTGTATGGGTTACCGTAATCATAATATATGCCGACCACTTGCCAGTTTCCGGAAGCAGGCTCTGGTAATGAAATATAGTCACCCGCTCTAATATTGAGTTTCAGCGCCATCGATTCACTGACCATTACGCCTTGCGAATGATGTAAGTGGAACCAATAATCTGGGATCGCAACTTTCACCGTCAGTGCTCGCTGCTCTCCATCAGAGTCGCCTATACTCACAAGCTGCAGCGCCCCAACTTCGCTTGGGAGCTCTTTCTCCCAACGCCACCAAACTTCTTTCACTTCTGGTTGTTCCGTAAGCCAACTACCAATGCGAGACGACAAATTGTTTGGAGGAGTAACATAGACATCGGCAGCCAATCTTTGAGTCAGCCATTTATCGGTAGTTTCTCTAAAACTGCCGACCATAGTTTCAACGCCGATATTGGTCGCCAGCGCCAGCATAAATGCCATAGAAGCGACGCCTCGATAGCTCATACTGGCCGCACTGTCAGAAAAGAACCAACGCGCTTTAACCCAAGGCAAAGAGAACGATAAGCCAGTGAAAAGCTTCCAAATCAGAAACGGCATTAATAAACCTGCACTAACTAAAATCAGAGCAATAAGAACAAAACCTGATTCTTGGCTTTGCTCTGTCTGCATGACAGCAACAGCAGCCACACAAAATATGCAAGCAGCTATCGCTTGCCAAGTAAATTCTCGCCCGGCAAAGCGCATAACCGACAGCCTAGAACTTAATCGAATCGGTTGTGTTTTTAGTAGTCGAATGAGAGGGAAACTGCACGCCAACAATGTGCCTAAAATTGCGACGAGAAGGCTTTGTTTGCTCCATTCCCAGTCCCAAGTTAAAGACAAACCGACATTGGCATTGTAAAGATCTTCTAAGCTGGCAGACACAGCTGGTAGCAGTTGATTAGCCAGAAAATACCCTAAAATATTGCCACAGATCCAAGAGACAAAGATCCAAATGACCAATTCAAGTAACAGAGCTGCCGTCAATTGATACACTGACACACCGGTTTGACGTAGGATCCCAACCAATGGCTGTCTTTGTATAAACGACAGTGACATGGCTTGATAGAAAATAAACAAACCAACAAAAAACGCCAGCATTCCCATTGCCGTCAAATTGGTATGAAACGCTAACGTCAAAGAATCCAACTCTGCGTGGGTATTTTGAGACAGCTTCATCCCGTTAGGCAACAAGGTTTTGAGCCTTTCCAATTTTTTCTCAGGCATCTCGCCACAAGCAATCACTTCAAACCCTGGCCGCTTGTTGAGCATTCTCAACAGACCAATATCAGCGATGACCCGGGTGCCTCGTAATAACTGACCTTCATCCACTAACAGCGGGCCAAACAACGAGCCATCTTTTAATTCAATATAATCGCCATTCCTCCAACTAAGGTACTCAGCTAAATCAGTACTGATCATAACCGGGTATGGCGGCTCTTTTAAGCTTAGAGTTTTAATGTCTTTGAGTGTTGACCCCGGCTGAATAGCAAGCATCGCAATAGGGTCGATACCTGTAATCGTAAGCTCAACATCAGAGGCGGTTTCAATTCGGTAACTGTCAAATGGCATACATTGCTGGAAGCCTTCACGGCGCAACTGTACATAAAAGCCCTGAGGGATCTTACTGGCATTTTGAACTGGTCGAATACGATAAGGAAGAGGATTAGTAAACAGCTTTTCACCGGCACTGTAACTTTGCTTAGCATGGTGATTGATGGCCAGTACGCCAACGAGCAAAGAAACGCCTAAAGTCAGACCAAGCCATACAAGCACGATCTGAACAGGGTGACGACGATAGTGGCCTAGTAGCGCTTTAACTACGGGCCATAACATGCAATTGCCCTCCTTGTAGGCGTATAGAGCCTTGCATGTGTTCCGCAACTTTCTGGCTGTGAGTCACCAATAGTAATGTGCATTCTAGCTGGCGTGACAGTGTAGTAAGCAAACGCATTACCGCTTCAGCATTTCGTTCATCTAAGCTGCCTGTCGGCTCATCGGCCAATAGTATTTTCGGCTCCATATACAGAGCCCGAGCAATGGCAGCTCGTTGCTGTTGTCCACCGGAGATCTCTTCTGGATAACGGCCAAGCAAAGGCATTAAATCAAGTGCAGATAAAATCTGACGCCACAAACCTCTGTCTTCTTGCAACCCTTTGAGTTGGCGACAAAAACGAATGTTATCAGCAACATTCAAGGTAGGAAGAAGATTAAACTGTTGAAAAATATGACCTATATTATTACGTCGATAAGCGGTACGCTTCATTTCAGAAGCTTCATGCATAGAGAAATTGGAATACATGATCTGACCAGAATCGACCTGATCGATTCCGGCAATTAAATTGAGTAATGTACTTTTTCCTGAGCCACTTTCACCCATTAACGCTAGTTGCTGACCTTGTTCTAATGTCAATTCAGCGCCCTGCAAGACGGGGTGGAATTCCCCACCATCAACATAACCTTTACAGAGTTCTGACAGGCGTAACATGCATTTACTCACACTTACTAGATAATAATTTGATATGAGAATCTACACTAAAACCCTGTTACTAGGAAGTGATTTGGCATCTAGATCACATTATATGCACAAGGTTTCACCAGTGTAATCGATCAACTTCTAGTTTTCGATAAGATTTCGCATCCACTTCTTGCTTTTAGTTCGATAGATCGAGCCAAACCATTTAATCACCTCTTCTAATAAGAAGAGTACGTAAACCGTTTCGGGAGCGAAGTTTAGGTAAATCGCCGCTATCGCCGCCAAAGGAATTCCAATTACCCACTGTGCAAACACATCTTGGTATAAACAGAATTTAACATCGCCCCCCGCACGTAATACACCGACGATGAGCGCCATTGGCAATGAGCGTAAAACAACACCAACGCATAAGATCAAAATAAATTTATTAGAAAGCTCACGAGTTTCTTCCGTCAGTGCAGAAAATGCATTGAGCACATAAGACTGGCTGAAATACAGCACCAACGCCACACCAATACTAATTAAGAAATTAATGGCGACTAAGCCAATAGCTCGGTAATAGACGGAATCGTATTCTTTAGCACCAAGTTGATTCCCGACTAGCACTGCCGAAGCGTTAGATAATCCAATAAGCAAACTCAATGAAATGGACTCAACTGGCGTCATGACCGCTAGGGCCGCTAATCCTTGAGGGCCGGTTTGCCCCATGATGGCGTGGTACGCGAACAACCCACCAGCCCACGCCAGAAAGTTGAGCGTCGTTGGCAGGGACAGTTTGATAAAGCGGATAACTTTAGTTAAATCACAAGAGCGGCGAATATCTTGTAAACCAAACGCCATCAAGTGCTTTTTGAAATGCAAATACCCAAACAGACAGCCCACTTCAATTAGGCCACTCACGACCGTTGCAATCGCCGCACCTTTGATACCCAGGGCCGGCGCGCCAAAATGACCAAATATCAACACCCAATTAAGGAAGATATTGGATAAAATCCCGATACCACTAAAAAACGTACTCAGCCCTGGTTGGTGCATTGCACGCAGCCCTACCGCCATACTCGCGATACACGCCACGTTAAACATACCAACAGCAGTAATAACGATGTATTCACTGCCCAATTGGTTAATGATTTCAGAGTCGGTCGTCAGCCCCATAATTTGGTTAGGAAGTATTAAGAAACCGATAACTGTTGCAGCAGCTGCTAGCATCGCGATCAGCCAGGTAAGCGCCGTGCTTTCGCGCACACCGTCTCGGTCTCCTGCTCCCCAATATTGAGCGGTCAATAGTGATCCTGCCGTTGTAATACCCACTATCATGATGGTCGTGACAAACATTGCTCGGCTCGCGACACCAACGGCGGAAATTTCAGCCTCACCGAGCTGACCGAGCATCAACACGTCTACCAACCCTCGGCTAGAAAACATGATGCTTTGCAGAGTAATCGGTAATGCGATAGCAAAAAGACGTTTAACGAAGTCGCCTTTGGTATGGTGAAAGACTTGTTGAATTACAGATGTCATTTAAACTCCTTTCCATCCGTGGTGTGAACTTGATGCTCTGTAAACAAGTCTTACCGCAAATATCAAATGTAACTAGCATCATATCAATCAATGGATTAAGGTTCTATAAAGGCTAAAGAAATACTCGGGAATGGAGCAAGATAAAATGACGATAAAACGTGTACTGATTGTTGGCGCTTCTGGATACGTTGGCTCTCAGCTGATCCCATTATTATTGGCGCAAGGATTCCACGTCACTGCCGCGGCGCGCCATATAGATTATTTACACCTACGCACCTCTCCTCACCCAAATTTAACGCTTAGACACCTCGATTTAGCCGACCCAGTAGAGACCGACTTGTGCGTTCAGGACATGGATTGTGCCTTCTTTTTGGTTCACGGGATGGCGAATGGACACGATTTTGTTGAATATGAATTATCGTTAGCCAAGAACTTTCGTGACGCCGTAACTAAAAGTAAGCTCCAACATCTGATCTATCTCAGCGCTATTCAGCCGACAGGCGAAAGTTCCGAGCATATACTAGCAAGAAAAATGACCGGAAAAGTACTCAGAGAGTCTCTTGTGCCCGTTACTGAGCTGAGGGCAGGTATCATCATTGGCCCGGGCTCCGCTGCTTTTGAAATCATGCGAGATTTCGTCTATAACTTACCTATTATTATTGCCCCAAAGTCCATTGAATCGAAAGCAAACCCTATCGCTTTGGAAAATTTGAACGCTTACTTGCTCTTACTGGTCAATGAGATCCCCGCCTCTGACCGAATATTCGAAGTTGGCGGGCCAGATACCCTAACCTATCGCCAACAATTTGAGATAATTTGCCAGGTAACAGGGAAGAATAAAAAAATCATATCTAGTTCTCTACTGACCCCTTACTGGGCATCTCAGTGGTTAGGTTTAATCACATCCGTCCCTTCAAATATAGGCCGAGCGTTGCTTTCAGGGCTAGAGCATGACTACGTTGCGGATATAAACCCCATATCTATGCATTACCCGCAAACATTGATCCCTTACCAACAAGTTGTAGAACAGACCGTAGCGAATGATGGAGAATATATAAAAAGTAATGTCTGGGGCTTTGATCCGGCTGCGCTCACTCGCTGGCAAGCAGGCTTTGGTTACTACCCTAAGCAGACAGGCGCATCCATTGAAACGACATTAACGAAAGAACAGCTATGGGATGTCATTGCTCAACTTGGAAGTAAGAAAGAAGGGTACTTTTTTGCCAATGGGTTATGGCGTACAAGAGAATGGCTGGATATCTTCTTTGGTGGCGGGAAACCAATAAGACGCCGGCCTGTAGATGCCGAACTAAAAACCGGTGATTTCATCGATTCATGGAAAGTCATTCATTGCCAAACTCATCGTTTCATCTCATTGCTTTTCGGCATGAAGGGGCCAGGGTTAGGCCGGCTCGAGTTCACCATTACTGATCACGGAAACACACGTGAGCTGAACGTGACTGCATGGTGGCACCCTAAAGGGTTTGCCGGATTGCTATACTGGTTTGCAATGATGCCTGCCCACTTGTTTATATTCAAAGGAATGGTAAAGGCCATTGTTAAAAAGGCGGATAAGAGCTAAGAGCGAGAGGCGAAATTCTAATTGGCTTGCTTTGACAAGCAACACGGGGGATTTGTGTCTAAACAACAAAAGCTCGCAAAGTGCGAGCTTTTCGAAATATATGGGGTTTAAAAAACCTAAGTCTACGCTTTTTTAGAAAAGCCGATTGGGATTTCCGCTAACTGATTGGCATGGTTATTAGGGAAAACCAAATACTCACCGTGATATTTCACGATAGATTTGTAGTCCGTTACTTTATGCACCAAATAGCCTTGCTCTACCGCCAAACGAACGAACTCCGCATGATTGCCACGAACATACCAACTCATTGGTTTCACAAGCTCTTCGCCACCATCAAAACAGCTGTCACATTGTTCAGCGCACAATACCAGAGAGCTATCTCCCTCTGTTAAGATCTGAACTTTGCCCTTGCCAGTCAGCTCAAACTCGGTAGAAACAGACCAATTTTGTTCATCCATAAAGTCTAGAAATGCATCGATTTCTTTGTCGATAACGGGTTTAACAGGCTGATCGAGCGGTACTAACTGATTGTATAGCGCAGAAATATTTTCAAACGTGGTTTGTAAACCAACGTCAGTACCTTTGCTGCGCCCAGACTTCTGCCAACGAGTGAGGTCAGGAACAATACATCGGTCAAACCTATGACTCTTAAGAGATTTCGTCACCCAACGAACCAAAAAGTGCGTATTACTCGCTGCCGCATTAATTAAACGGCCTTTTTGGTGCTCTGCGGCCATTTCTTCGAGCGCAGAATTCACCGCTTTCTGGATTTCAACGTAGTATGTCGACATTATGCTTTTCTTCCTAACAACCAATAAAACAGCGCTGATAGAAGCGCACATAAACTCATAACAAAAACCATAGGTGCAGCACTATCACTTGGCATCACCGCCACTACTGCCCCAATTATTGAACCGGTACCAAAACGCAACGTACCTGCTAAAGACGACGCCGTACCTGCCATGGTCGGATATCCACTCAATAGTAGCGCCATACTGTTACTGCCAATTGTAGAAATAGTCCCCACAAAAAGCATAACAAATGGAACAATGCCCCACAGCCCTAAATCAAGTACCCAACCTACTACTAACCCAACACCCGCGAGAAGTTGTAAAAACAACCCGAAGCGCAGCATCCAGTGTGAGCCCATTTTTTTGACAATTCGACCATTTAAACTAGTCATGCCAATCAAACAAACCACATTAAGACCGAACAGATAACCAAACTCGTCAGGGCTTACGCCATACAAACCGATGTAGACAAACGCGCCTGCGGTCAAAAAGGCAAACATACCCGCGAACGAGAACGAACTAGACAATATCAGCCCCATCGCAACCGGGTTAGATAACAACTTAAAATAGTTGGTAAAGGTAGAACGCACCCTAAGCGGTTGTCGGTTTTCTTCGGCTAGAGTCTCTGGAATCTTCCACATCACTGCGGCAATAACAACCGCCGAGAAAATGGCAAGCACCCAAAAGATTGAACGCCAACCAAACCAAATGGCTAAGTGGCCGCCGATCATCGGTGCGACTAGCGGTGCAACCGTCATAACCAAGGTCACGAACGACATAGCTCGGGCAAAATCTTCGCGATCGAACATATCTCTAACAACAGCTTGAATGACCACTGCCGCTGCAGCCCCTGCAAAACCTTGCGCAGCACGGATCCAGGTCAATGAATCTATGCCGGTCGTGGTGGCGCTCACCATTGAGGCTATCGCAAATAACACGACGCCAATAATGAGTACAGGCCGCCGTCCATAACTGTCTGCCAGTGGACCATGTAGTAGCTGACCAATGGCAAAACCTGCCGTATAAGCCGTTAAAGTTATTTGCACTTCACCTGCTGTCACACCCAGATCTTTTGCGATCGAGGGCATTGCAGGAAGATACATATCAATAGCGAGTGGTGTTAGGGCACCAATGGCACCCAATACAAAGAACAGTACCCAGCCTAACTGAGGGGGTTGTCGAGTCGGCATAACACTCCTAACAAAAATGAGACGAAAAAAGTGCAGGGTTCAACAAAATAGACCGGCTATTTTTTCCAAACCGAATCGATTTCTTCTTGAGTAAGGTATCGGTATTCGCCCGGTTCCAATGACTCATCCAGTTCAATGGCGCCTATGCGTTCACGATGAAGTTCTTCTACTTTGTTGCCAAGTGCAGCAAACATGCGTTTAACTTGATGGTACTTACCCTCATGGATGGTAAGTAAAACTTGGTGGTCGTCGATTACTTCGAGATGAGCAGGAAGTGTTGGTTCTTTTTCACTTCGCAGTTCAATACCCTGCAGGAACTGATCAACATACTCCGGTTTCACTGGATCAGCAAGCCAAACGCGATACGTTTTTTCACACTTATGCTTAGGAGACGTAATGCGGTGAGACCACTTACCGTCATCCGTAATGAGTACCAAACCTGTCGTATCCACATCTAGACGACCTGCAAAATGTAAATTCTCCATCTTAACTTCGTCTAATAAAGTAAATGCCGTTGGGTTTGAACCGTCTTCATGAGAACAAACAAAGCCATCGGGCTTAAATAACATGATGAATTTTGGCCCTTGCTTAGCAATAACACGCTCTTGCCACTGCACTTCGCATTCATCAGTTACCTGAAATGAACCAGATTTTTTCTTTTCGCCATTTACTGTTACATCACCACTTTTGATGATGCGAGTTGCTTCTCGTCGTGTTGCTCCAAGGGAGTCACATAAAAATTTGTCTAAACGCATGAATACCTCACAATGCTAAGTGCGCTATTATAGAGGGCTTCGTCACATTAGTTGAGCCTTTTCACACTTTTTATGTTTACTCTTCGCCCGTACCAAGCCGATTCTGTTAAAGCGGTGATTCATTACTTCCGAAAAAACAGCACTCCAGCGGTGATTGTTTTGCCCACAGGTGCCGGAAAAAGCCTTGTAATTGCGGAGCTTGCGCGTTTAGCTAAAGGCCGCGTGCTCGTCATGGCTCACGTAAAAGAACTGGTAGAACAAAATCACGCCAAATATGAAAGTTATGACTTAAAAGGCTCGGTATTTTCTGCAGGACTCGGACGAAAAGAAACCGATCAACAAGTTGTGTTTGCATCGGTTCAATCCGTTGTGCGAAATTTGGACTCTTTCGCCAATCAATTTTCTTTACTAGTCATCGATGAATGCCACCGGGTACCAGACGATGAAAAAAGCAGTTATCGCAAAGTCATCAGTCATTTGCAATCAATCAACTCAGGCATCAAAGTATTAGGATTAACCGCTACTCCGTATCGCCTAGGCATGGGATGGATCTATCAATACCACACCAGAGGTATGGTTCGCAGTGAAGAGAAACGCTTCTTTCGAGATTGTATTTTTGAGTTGCCTATTCATTATCTTCTCGATGAAGGCTTCCTAACGCCGGCTAAATTAATTGATGCTCCCGTATTGAGCTACGATTTCTCACAAATCAAACCAACCAACACTGGCCGCTATAAAGAATCCGAAATGGACATGGTGATTGAGCAGTCTAAAAGAGCGACACCGCAAATTGTCGAGCAAATCCTCAATTACGCCAAAGCGTGCAAAGGCATTATGATCTTTGCCGCTACCGTTCGGCACGCTCAAGAGATATTAGGCTTACTACCAGAAACTGAATCAGCGTTAGTGATTGGCGATACGCATACCCTAGAGCGTGATCGCATCATTAATGCCTTTAAAAACCGCGAGATCAAATATCTGGTCAACGTTTCCGTATTAACCACGGGGTTTGACGCACCACACGTCGATTTGATAGCAATTTTACGCCCTACAGAGTCCGTTAGCTTATACCAACAAATAGTCGGCCGTGGCTTACGACTTTCAGACGGTAAGAAAGAGTGTTTAGTTCTGGATTACGCGGGCAACAGCTACGATCTATATCAGCCTGAAGTTGGCAACCCAAAACCAGATAGTGACAGTGAAATCATCACCATTCCCTGCCCTGCCTGTGGCTACAATAATAATTTTTGGGGCAAACTCGATAGCAATGGTTTCCTAATCGAGCACTTTGGACGTAAGTGCCAAGGCTATTTTGAAGATGAAGACGGCGTACGTGAACATTGTAACTACAGGTTCAGAGCTAAGTACTGTAATGAATGCGGCGCAGACAACGACATTGCCGCGCGGATATGCCACGAATGCGACGCTACCTTGGTAGACCCTGACAAGAAACTCAAAGAAGCATTAAACCTAAAAGATGCATTAGTCTTTGAATGCACCGATATGGTGTTAAGCGTTTTTAAAGACGATAAAAGTAAAACCCAATTAAAAGTGACCTATAAAGGCGATAACGACGCGCAAGTGCATCAATTTTGGTCACTCACCACCAAAAAGCAAAAACAAAGTTTCTTAAATCAATTTGTTCGCCCTCACCTTGCCGACAAACACCGACCATTTGACGCAACAAGCCCAACGAAAGTCGTCAACAACCAACATCGATTTCGGCTGCCTCAATTTGTTATCGCCAGAAAAGTCGGTCGATTTTGGAAAATGCGCGATAAAATTTTTGACGATGAGCTAAATTAACCGCTGATTCACTTTATATTCATACAAGCTTGATTATAATTTTTAAAACATTAAGCCTTATAGGTAACTGCATGTTTCGCAAATCAATTATAACAGCACTATCGATAGGTGCTTTAGGGCTCGGCCTATCTGGATCCGTTTTAGCTCAATCTGACGCTGAAAAGCTTGTGGTCGATGTTCCAGCTAACGGAACTCGCATTGAAATAGATGAAGACCAAGACGAAGTGTATGAAGCAGTGAAAGATGGAAAGATTCAGCCATTTTCAGCACTGTATGCCACCATCGGTGCACAACTCAACGGCCGAGTCATAAAAGTCGAACTCGAAGAAGACGATGATGAGTGGGTTTACGAACTGAAACTCATGCATGAAGATAGCGTCATACGAGCTGAATACAACGCGACCACATTAGAGTTAATGGAATTGCGTGGCCGTAACCTAAACAGCGTCATTAAGAAATAACGGTAATTCAAATGAAAGTACTAGTAGTAGAAGACGATCAACGCCTAGGACAACAAATCATGGACACCCTAGAACAAGCCGGTTGGGTGCCTGAACTTTCGCAAGATGGCATCGATGCATTGTATCGAGCGACTTCAGAAGTTTGGGACGTCATCGTGTTGGATCTTGGTTTACCAAAGATAGATGGGTTAACGGTGCTAAAAGGTATCCGCGATGAAAACATCAATACACCTGTTATCATCTTGAGCGCACGCGATACGCTGTCTCAGCGTGTAGAGGGCTTAAATGCCGGTGCAGACGATTACCTAACCAAACCGTTTGAAACCGTTGAACTCATTGCCCGTATTCGTGCTCAACTGAGACGAGCTTCGGGTAACGCGTCTCCTGTAATGCAAGTCGGTGATTTAAGCTTGGATACCCGTACCTCCAAAGTACTTTGGCAAGGTCAAGCAGTCAGCCTTACTGCACTAGAATACAAGGTAGTTGCTTACTTTATGCATAACGCAGACAAGGTCATCTCTAGAACAGAATTGGTTGAACATATTTACAAGCAGGACTTTGATCGTGATTCAAATACCATCGAAGTGTTCATTGGCCGTATCCGTAAAAAAATAGCCCCAAAGATCATTGCCACCGTTCGTGGACTAGGATACCGACTCAATGCCGATTAGGCCCAAATTTGCCAAGCACCTCAGCCTACGTAATCGACTTCTTGCCGCCGCCGCTTTATGGCTAGGCGTCATGATTTTGATTGCGGGTCTGCTCATCCCTAATCTTATTAAAACCTACTTGGAAGATGATATAAAAAGCCAGCTAAGTCTTGCCATGGATGAGCTTACCGCGAACCTTGATGTTTCCGACACTGGGCAGCTCGTTATGCCCTATCGATTATCAGATCCCCGCTTTTCACAGCCGTACAGTGGCCTCTATTGGATGGCGAGTTCCGAGCATCAAGTACTGCGCTCGCGCTCACTATGGGATCAAGTCATCAAGTTTAAACGTTTTCACAGTGCAATTGGTGCCAATGGAGAAAAGCTGATTTCTATCCAGCGTGATATTTATTTACCTGATTTCTCTAAGCCCATCACCATCACCATTGGCACCAATGATGAAGCACTAGATCACACACTAGACGCGCTAACAGGTCAACTCTGGCTGATACTTAGCTTACTATTTGCTGGAGTGCTTATCTTAATAGGCTTCCAAGTCACTTGGTCACTTAGGCCTCTGGGAAAAATGCAGCGAGAGCTCAATTTACTTAAAGACGGCAAGCAAAATCAATTAGACGGCGATTACCCAAAAGAAATTCAACCACTGTTAACCGATCTCAACGCCTTACTCTTCCACTATCAAGAGCTATTAGCAAGAGCGCGAAACCATGCCGGTAACTTGTCTCATGCGTTAAAAACACCCATTTCAGTTCTAAAAAATGAAGTGTCTCAGTTACCATCTGATCAGCAAAATAAAATGTGTCCACCATTGATGGAACTGCAACAGCACATCGACTACCACTTAGGCCGAGCTCGAATGGCTGGTTCGATGAACATTCTATCGGTAAGCAGTTTGCCAAGTGAGCGGGTAGATGCCATCTCGTTGGCTTTTGATAAGGTTTATGCACACCGTGACATCATACTGATCAATGAAATCGACACCGACTTGCAGGTAGCGGTTGAAAAAGCCGACCTAGACGAAATGCTCGGTAATTTACTCGAAAATGGATATAAATGGGCTCGCAGTCAGATCCGAGTTCATTCGAAACCAATCGACAATAGACAGGTTCAGTTAGTCATTGAAGATGATGGCCCTGGCATCGATGCTTCCAACTATCGTGAAGTATTAAAACGTGGTGTTCGCTTAGATGAAAGCACTCCAGGAACAGGCCTGGGGCTTAATATCGTATGCGAAATGGCACACAGCTACCGAGGTTCTCTGGATCTAGATTCAAATGAACGAGGCGGCCTAAAGGCAATATTAACGCTTCAAACTCATAAATAGACCTAATAATTTGGCCTTAATTGCAAAAAATCGCCGCTGAAACCCCGGACTTTAAACGCCAATAACTGTTTGTAATCTAACCGATTCAGGCTTTCATTAGGGAGTAATTAGCAAGGGGGCAGAAAAATACTAATTTTGGTGCGGATTCGGGCTGAAACTCTTGCTCTAGTTAGGATTGAGTGATAGTATCCGCGCTCGTTCCAATCTCCACTACCAATGAAGATTGTGAACCACGCATTGCTAACTGGGTCGCTACGTTAGTAATGAAGTTTAATTTTACTATTTTGAGAGTAAATACAATGAAATTTGAAGCAGTAGTACGTACTGAACTAGGTAAGGGTGCGAGCCGCCGCCTACGTCACGCTGGCCAATTCCCAGCAGTTGTTTACGGTGGTGAAGCAGCACCTGTATCTATCGCGTTAACTCACTCTGAAGTTATCACGCAAATGGATAAGCCTGAGTTCTACGAAACAATCACTCTTGTGATTGATGGCGCAGAAGTTAAGGTTAAGCCACAAGACGTTCAACGTCACGCGTTCAAGCCAAAAGTTGAGCACATGGATTTCATCCGCGTATAATTCTTTTACCCAAAAGAATTTACAAAGATAGAAACCCTATCTTTTGCATATAAGACTATCGGCCTTACCATCCGAGAATCTAGAAAATTCGAAAGCCCGATGCTACCAACATCGGGCTTTCACCGTTTCTAAAGCAAAGAAAAGCTCTCAACAATATGCATTAAACTCCTATACCTTCGTTTTTCTTAAACCTGCCGTTCCCTAAGCCCTACAGAAAAGGCGATTTCTCATTCGGGCGTAGATTACCCTTAAACTTATTAGCAAGCATAATAAACAGTTGCTTGTCTTCGTCACTAACCTCGCTAGACATACGATCCATTATCCGATTTTCAATGGTGTCCATCGTTTTAAGAACGTCTAACGCTTCTTGCCTCAAATTCAACAGTTGACTGCGTTTATCTTCCGGATTCGGAGTGCGTTCGATCAGTTGTGCCGCCAATAAATCTTGAACAAGCCGAGTTATTTGAGCTTTATCTCGGCTCAACGACTCCGCAAGGTTCTGAGCTGTACACGGCGCTTTGACGCTCAGCATTTTTAATAGTTTTATGTGCATTGGCGCAACGCTAACACCGCTTGCAGAAAGCTGTTCTGAAAGCTCAGTCTTAACGGCATACATCAGCTTAAACAGTGACTCCATGATGTTTCGGTCATTCATATACTCATCCAAAATAATAGTTGATAATATCATCTATTAACGCAAATATAGATGACAACATCAACTATATCACAATTTGAACACAGAGAGGAAATCCTATGGGTTTTAATATGCGAATGACACAAGTCCACAATATCATTGACCTATCACCTCATATGCGACGAATTATATTGTCAGGATCAGATCTCAATGACTTCCCGGTAGGCCAAGAAAGTGCACACGTTAAGATAGTCTTACCCTCTCCAGGTCAAATAAAACCTAAACTTGGCTTTAGTTTTGGCATGAAGAAAAGAATGCGTTCTTACACCATTAGAGCTTTCGATGACATCACCAAACAGCTTACCCTCGATTTTGCTGTGAATGATCATCAAGGGTTAGCAACAGGTTGGGCTAGCAATGCCCAAATCGGCGATTACTTAGGCATCGCAGGCCCAGGAAAAGCCAAATATCCCGACTATTTAGCCGACTGGCATCTATTAATTGCCGACCTGACCGCCCTACCTGCGCTCGCCGCAATTTTGGAAAAACTACCCGAAAGCGCTCAAGGGCAAGTACTTGTGCAGGTTCCCTCACTTGCAGATAGACAGGAAGTGAAAATACCAATAGGGATTAATCTCAAATGGGTAATTAACAGTGACCCATCTCAACCAAAACTGTTAGAAGAGCTTGAATCCATCACGTGGCAGTCGCCTAATCCTGCTATTTTTGTCGCTGCAAACGCTCAGCAAGTAAAAGGTATCCGCCAATACATCCAGAAAAACCGTAACTACAACAGTGACAAATCCTACTTTTCAGGGTACTGGAAAGCCTAGATAAACCGATGAGTCTAAAGGGCACATCAACGAACTATAGAGTCGCTTGGGCGTGTTATCGGCCTTATTCGGTTTGCAAATATTGGTCAACGATTCTTTGATAGGTGCCGTCTTGAATAACCGAAAATAGGACTTCATCAAATTTAGGCACCAAATGGGCTAGATTCTGTTTCTTGGAAAAGACCAAATACGCGGGTGTCGAACGAATCGATGGCAACAATGGCCTGACATCAGATGCTCCAAGCTTTTTGATATTATAGAGCCCAACATGGTAATTCGTTAACATGGCATCTAACCTGTTTGACGACACCATCTTTACACTTTGTTCGTCAGACTTAACATCGTGTTTTGTAATCAAGCCATGACTCATCGCGGATTCAAACTCAGGAGTGGTTTTAAAGCCTCTGTTCACACCAATAGCCCAACCTTTGAGGTCTTTAAACGTCTTAAACGCTTTAACCTCGGCTTTGTTGGTAAATAACGTATATGAGGTAATATGTAACGGAACATTGGTAAAATCCATGTATTCCCGTCGCTCTTCAGTTCTAAAGTAGGCAGCGACACAGCTTACCGTCCCGTCTTTCACATCTTGCTCTAGCCTCTTCCAGGGTTTTAGAGCAAAGGAAATATCGAGATGTAATCTTCGTCCGACTTCTTTGATAACATCGACATCGATGCCTTTGATCTCTCCATTATCTTCAATAACAAAAGGAGAAAAAACGGTGCTATAACACGTCAGTTTTCCCGGTTCTTGAGAATAGCCTGCTAATGGAAAAAGTAGAAATAATACGGCAGCAGCTCTAAGCTTTATGTACAACAAGGCACGTAAACCAACCTGGTTGCGTTGAATAGACCTATACATAGAACGCTTCATCTAGATAATTCCTGTCTGTGCGGTGTTCACTACCATTTATAGAAATTGTAGACCCATGTATTGGTTATGCACCCTATTTACACTTACCCAAGCTTCTTTTTAGACTAGACCCAAGACGATAATTGCCGACTAAAGCGATGTAAGGAAAAACCAACGAATGCGTTTTCAGGTACAATGCGAACTGTACAGTGTGGGGTTTTAATGCTTAATTGTAAGACAAATAGCGATATTGAATAGTCATAAGCCCGTAAAGGTTAGTGCCTATTCCTTACTAGAAAATAATACATCGATGAGCGATAAATTGAACATTGTCGTCAATTCACCAATATTTGATAACAGATACAATAAAGCCTTTCACCGCGCAAAGTGCTGATGAAAGGCTTACTGTTTAGCTATGTTTCAGAGGACTGATACCTTGTTGATCTACTACTTAACGTTTAGCTTAAGTTCAGAGAAAGTTACGCTGTTGTAATCGCCATTCTTTTTATCAATCGCGAAATCACCTGTACCTTCACAACCAGGGCCCCACACTGGGTGAGAGTCTTGAACACTACACTGCCCGTAAGCGCCGGCTTTAAAGTAAAAAGAATCTTTTGCGTAGCCTGCTGGGTAATCTTTGCTATCAATGCCCTTGCTCAGATCGATTTCATATTTAACGGTATCGTGTCGCTCGGTTTCAAAGGTCAATAGCATCATTGTGCCTTTCACTTCAATGCGGTAGCTGAACTCTTCACCAAGAGCAATACCCGCTTTACCTGGTTCTGCTTGGTTTTCCCACGTGTTACCCCAAACTGGGTATGCAATGTCTGCACGGTTAGGATCGTTTTTCTCTAGGTTGCGCTCGTAGTTCCAGAAAACTGAACCCATTTCATGACCAGGGAATTTTTTGTAGAAGACTTTAATCGGCTCATTACCGTGCCCAAAACCTGTTTTGGCTTTGATTTGCGCGTTATCTTTGTCTGCGTGGATTTGACCAACAACGACGGAGTGAGCTGGGTATTTTTCTGGGTGCTTAGCATGCAAAGAAACATGATCTACTTTAAGAGTTGCTTCTAGAACACCGCCAACAGCGCTGAATGTCTTCGCATCAGGGTGGCTAGACAGCGCCCAGTTGTTCAAGTTGTCGTGCGTGCCAATTGAAAAATCTGCACCACGTGCCATTTGACGCAATTCAGAACGAGCGTTTTTAGAATTCTTAGTCGTGATGGCTTTGTTATGCACTTCAAACACCAAGTTCCCATCTTTATTCAAGTGGAAAAAGTCTGCGTGCGAATAACTCATCATTGCAACGCCTTCGATCTCATCAACACGACCATCTTGGTTTATGTCTGATGGGATGGTAATTTTCCAATTGCGCATGTCAAATTTATCGGCAGGTACAGGGTAAGATACACCGTTGTTTGCGATGTCTGCAGCAGCGGGGAGAGCAAGCAACAGTGAGCCTGTAAGAATAAGAACTTGTTTCATTTTTCAACCTCGTTATGTGTTATTATCATACATAATAAACATCCAAAACTAAAAAACAGAAGCGTCAAAATCTAGATGTGTTCGACAGTTCACACTTTAAAACTCAGAGTCCTGACCAAGTTCAAATAATTGATAAATATATGGTGGTGTTGGCTCATCAGATAAATTAAACAAGATTGACTCAATGGATTACGGCATCCTTCTCGCTTTCGATCTCCTAGCTACGCCGTTAACTCCCAGTTCTACCTCACCCAACCCATCCCTCTTTAGGGTAGTATTCGTCAATACCCTGTCGCCATCACATTTATGAAACATGTCATTATCAATAAATTGACACAAATCAATTCGAGATAAATTCAAACCTCTACGCTTAAGACACGTATTTGTCGTGCCTTGCATGGAGCTGAAAATGGAAAGAATAGGCGTAAAAGTGAGCTTGATATTAAACAAATTAGCCCAACCAATATCCCTATTTTTTACAAGTCTATTATTGCTTGTTTCTTTTTCTAGCCATGCGCTGTTTGTAAGCCCTCCGAAAGACCCTATTCCACTGATTCATGATGCCTTTCCAGATCTCACCACAATTTCCGATAAACAAGGTGATCCACTCCTTTGGGTAATAAAGAAAGATGAAACAGTACTTGGCTACGCTTTCGAAACCGATGACATTGCACGAATTCCAGCCTACTCAGGCGAGCCAGTCAACATGCTGGTTGCCATCAGCCCTGAAGGCGAATACATAACATCGAAAGTACTCGAGCATCACGAACCCATCATATTGGCGGGAATACCGGAACAGAAGCTATGGGACTTCAGTGACCAATACGTTGGGCTTTCAGTTAAAGACCGTATTAAAGTTGGCGGGAAACCTAATCAAGGTTATGTCCCTATCGACGGCTTATCTGGTGCGACAGTAACTGTCATGGTTATGAATGTCGCAATAACAAAAGCCGCGAATAAGGCAGCTGAATCACTTGGTATCATTAAGCGAGAAAGCAACGTCATTCAGCCGATATCCACGATAAAAAAAGACGTCTTTGAGCCCAAAAGCTGGTTAGATTTAACGGGCGATGGCTCAATCAGAAAACTGTATTTAACTAATGATACCGTGCAAAAAGCATTTGACGGCACAGACGGTGAAAATGTCGATACCGTGCCTAATTCAGAAAAGAACGATATGTTTGCCGAAGTTTACTACACGCTTGCTGACATACCGACAATAGGCAAAAACCTGTTTGGTGATGCCGAGTACGAATGGCAAATGAAGCAGCTTAAAACTGGCGAACATCTTATTGCGGTATTCGGTAATGGTTATTCTTACAAAGGGTCTGGCTATGTGCGTGGCGGGATCTTTGATCGTATCCAAATCCACCAAAACGATAACGAAACCTCCTTTCGAGATCTAGACCACAACAGAATTTCAGACTTGTTCGTTAGTGATGCACCGAGATTCAAAGAAATGTCGGTATTCAGAGTCCAAGCCCATCACGAATTTGATCCTGGGGCTAGCTGGCAACTCGAGCTGCTTGTACGCAGACAAACCGGTCCAATTGACAGTGTATTTACCAGTTTTAAAGGTGGATACGACATTCTGGAACACTACGTAGACACACCAGAGCCTATCATCCTACCTCCAGAATTAAGCTTAACCGAACAGGTATGGGATGAAAATCTCATCAAGATAAATATCTTATTAGCGTTAATAGGTGTACTGCTGTTAATCCTATTTTTCCAAGATGTATTAGTTAAACACCCTACCTTCATGCATCGCCTAAGACACGGCTTCCTTGTGGTTACCGTTGTCTTCATCGGTTGGGTGTGGGGCGGCCAACTATCGGTTGTGAATGTCTTCACTTTCTTACAATCCATGGTTAAAGGCTTTTCATGGGATTTGTTCTTACTCGATCCTATCATCTTCATCTTATGGTGCGCGGCTGCCGTAACCATGTTGTTGTGGGGACGAGCCGTATACTGCGGTTGGCTATGCCCTTTCGGCGCACTGCAAGAACTCATTAACCAATTCGCCCGTTATATTAAGATCCCGCAATACGAGCTACCTTGGGCCGTTCACGAGAGGCTGTGGGCAATTAAGTATCTTATTTTATTGGCTTTGTTTGGTATTTCACTCGATTCACTGGCGCTGGCCGAACAGTTTGCGGAAATCGAGCCGTTTAAAACCACCTTTTTACTCAAATTCGATCGTGAATGGCCGTTCATTCTCTGGGCTGTATTCTTATTGGTCATCAATTTGTTTAATCGTAAAACATTCTGCCGTTATCTTTGCCCACTTGGGGCTGCGCTATCTGTATCCAATAGCGTACGCCTATTCGACTGGCTGAAACGTCGCCCTGAATGTGGTTCCCCATGCAAAACCTGTGCAAAAGAATGCGAAATCCAAGCCATACAGCCTGATGGCGTCATTAACATGCGTGAGTGTCACTATTGTTTGGATTGTCAAATCACCTATTACAACGATGGCAAGTGCCCACCATTAAAAAAATTGGCACGTAAAAAGCGTAAACAAGAGAGCACTGAGATCCCCGTAACAGAAATATGAAATGGCTTAAGTGACGGTTCACGAGTTACTAGCCCATTGAATAACACGTTTGTTAACTAAACCATCAGTGTACAGAAACGTAAAATGGAGATTTACCATGAGTGATGACAAGAACAAGCTTGAAGACGATAACACACCGGTAAACACGGAAAGGCGTAAGTTTTTCGGCAAAAGTGCTGCTGTTGGTTTGGGTGTGGCGGCCGCACCAATGACAGCTGCGATGTTTGCTTCCATGGCGAAAGCACAGGCTTCTGAAATAAAAAACAGCCCTTTCATCCATCCTGGCGAGCAAGATGAATACTACGGATTCTGGAGTGGTGGTCACTCGGGTGAAGTGCGTATCCTTGGTGTCCCTTCTATGCGCGAATTAATGCGTATTCCCGTTTTTAACACCGACAGCGCAACAGGCTGGGGCCTCACAAACGAAAGTAAGCGCATTAAAGGCGACAGTGCTCATATTCTTTGTGGCGATTCACATCACCCTCACATGAGTATGACGGATGGCCACTACAACGGTAAGTACGTTTTCATCAACGATAAAGCGAACAGTCGTGTGGCTCGAATTCGCTGTAATGTAATGAAAACAGACAAAATGCTTACCATTCCTAACGTGCAAGCCATTCATGGTTTACGAGTTCAAAAAGTGCCGTACACCAAATACGTTATGTGTAATAGTGAATTCGAAATTCCAATGAACAACGATGGTAAAGCCAGTCTAGAAGACGTCGGAAGTTATCGTTCCCTATACAATGTCATTGATGCTGAAAACATGGAAATGGCTTTCCAAGTCATGGTAGATGGTAACCTTGATAACACCGATGCGGACTACGACGGTAAATACTTTGCCTCTACTTGTTACAACTCAGAAATGGGCATGAACTTGGGTGAAATGATCACAGCAGAGCGTGATCATGTGGTTATATTTAACCTTGCTCGTTGTGAAGCTGCATTAAAAGCTGGCGAATTCAAAACATATAACGGTAACGATGTACCGGTTCTTGATGGACGCAAAGGTTCTGAATTAACTCGCTACATCCCTGTGCCTAAGTCTCCACACGGTATGAACACGTCATCTGACGGTAAGTACTTTGTTGCCAATGGTAAGTTATCACCAACGGTGTCGGTTATTGCCATTGATAAGTTGGATGACCTGTTCGCTGATAAAATCAAACCACGCGACACTATTGTTGCTGAGCCAGAGCTTGGCCTCGGTCCTCTGCATACCGCGTTTGATAATAAAGGCAATGCATACACCACTCTATTCCTAGATAGCCAAATTGCTAAGTGGAACGTGGAAGACGCAATCAAAGCGCACAACGGCGAAAAAGTGAATTACATTCGCCAAAAATTGGATGTTCATTACCAACCAGGCCACAACCATACATCACAAGGTGAAACTCGTGATGCCGATGGTAAGTGGTTAGTATCACTTTGTAAATTCTCTAAAGACCGCTTCCTACCAGTAGGGCCACTACGCCCCGAAAACGATCAGCTCATCGATATCTCTGGCGATGAAATGAAACTGGTTCATGATGGGCCAACTTTTGCTGAACCGCATGACTGTATGATTGTGCATCGCAGTAAAGTGAAACCAGACAAAATATGGACTCGTGATGACTCCATGTTTGCAGAAACCATCGCAATGGCTGAGAAAGATGGCGTCAACGTGATGACTGAAAACAAGGTGATTCGCGAGGGCAACAAAGTTCGTGTTTACATGACTTCAATTGCACCAACGTTTGGTATGAATGAGTTTAAAGTCAAACTTGGCGACGAGGTCACGATTGTTGTGACCAACCTTGATATGATTGAAGATGTAACACATGGTTTCTGTGTAACCAACCACGGTGTACAAATGGAAATTGGCCCACAAGCGACCGCTTCGGTCACTTTCATCGCCGACAAGCCGGGTGTTCAATGGTATTACTGTAACTGGTTCTGTCATGCTTTACACATGGAGATGCGTGGTCGAATGCTGGTTGAAGCGTAAGCTGTCATTTGTTCATTAAAGTAGACACAACGTTTAACTGGGCGCGGAAACGCGCCCTATTCGTTCCATTTATTCCGTCTCACCTCAGTGCAAGGAGTCGCATTTGAAGCAACGAAATTGGCTATGGTTAACGCTTCTCTCAATTTTTCAATCAAGCGTGTTAGCGACAGTCATCACAGTAACACCTCAAGACGACCTGCAAGACATGCTCGACTTAAGCCAACCTGGCGATACCATCGTCATTAAAGGGGGCGAATACGTCGGGAACTTTACCGTGAATCAAAGCATCACATTGCAAGGTAAGCAAGACGCGACCATTAATGCCAACGGTAAAGGTAACGCGATTACTGTCTTTGCTTCCGACACCGTTATCGAAAACCTCCATATCATTAATTGGGGTGGCGATTTAACAGAGCAAAATGCAGGCATATACAACGAGAAGTCTCTCAAAAACCTCACCTACAGAGGCAATACATTCAAAGGTGATGCATTCGGCATTTGGGCGCAACGCGTCGACAGAATTTTGGTCGAAAACAACACCATTGAGGGAAACCCTACCCTACGTTCCGCTGACCGTGGCAACGGCATTCAACTTTCAAGTGTAAAAAATGCCTTAGTCGTCGGTAATACGGTGAGTAAAACTCGTGATGGTCTTTATATTATTTCTAGCCAAGACAGCGAATTACGCGGCAACACCATGTATGACCTACGTTACGGTGTGCACTATATGTATTCACACCACAATCGTGTCATCGACAACTTCGCGTACAACACACGTGCGGGTTACGCGTTAATGAGCTCTCGCCAACTGACCGTCCATGGCAATCGCAGTTTGGACAGTGAAGATTACGGCATGTTGATGAATTTCATCACCCAATCAGACATCAGTTACAATCAAATTAAGAACGTTTGGACTAAGCCTGAAAACAAAGTCATTGGCCGAGATGGTAAAGGCTTGTTTGTTTATAACTCGGGTTACAACACCATCAGTCATAACGTCATCGACACCGCAGAAATCGGTATTCACCTAACTGCTGGCTCTGAAAACGGCAAGATATTTGGCAACAGCTTTTTAAACAACCCAATCCAAGTCAAATACGTCTCCAACCAGAAACAAGAATGGAGCCAAAATGGCGTCGGAAATTTCTGGAGTAATTATCTTGGCTGGGATTTAGACAACAACAGTATTGGCGACACACCGTTTGAGCCCAATGACGGCATAGACAAAGTAGTCTGGAAGTACCCTGAATCGAAAGTGCTTCTAGACAGCCCTTCAGTATTGATGCTGCGTTGGATACAAAAACAATTTCCAGTATTAAAACCACCCGGCGTAAAAGACTCTCACCCGCTCATGATGCAACCTAGCATCAAGCATTCTCAAGCGGACAGCACAGGAACACGCTCATGAATCATTTAGTATCACTTAAAGGCGTAACCAAACAGTACAAGCAATTGTGCGCGCTAGACAGCGTAGATCTTAATTTATCCAGTGGCGAAGTGCTTGGTTTGTTTGGTCATAATGGCGCCGGTAAAACGACGTTAATGAAACTCATACTGGGCGTTATTTCCGCCACCAGTGGTGATGTAAAAGTATTCGACCGTGATCCAAGCAGCAAGCAAGCATGGCATGGTCGAAAGGCCATCGGTTATCTTCCTGAAAACGTGAGCTTTTATGACCAACTCACTGGCCTAGAAGTACTCACCTATTTCGCTAGGCTCAAGTCTGTACCCAAATCTCAGGCGATTTCCTTACTCTCGGATGTGGGCCTATCGGATGCGCTTCATCGCCAAGTAAAGCACTACTCTAAAGGCATGCGTCAGCGGTTAGGTTTAGCGCAAGCATTCTTAGGGGAGCCCAAATTATTGCTGCTTGATGAACCTACCGTCGGGCTTGATCCCATCGCAACACAAGAGTTTTATACCAGCGTCGATCGACTAAAAAACCAAGGAGCTAGTGTTCTGCTTTGTTCCCATGTTCTTCCTGGTGTTGAACAACACATCGACCGTGCCATGATCTTGTCCCATGGTAAAACCGTTGCCGCAGGCACACTTAATGAGCTGCGCCAACAAGCCAGCCTACCCGTTATCATAAAAACTCATGGTATCAACGGTGCACTTGCAACCAATAATAAGCTAGCAGGATTTATGGTGGCAGCCGATCAATTACATATTCCTGAAGCAGAGAAAATGAGCATCATAAAAGAGCTTATGAATTACGAATCTCTCAGTGATATTCAAGTTTCCCCGGCCAATCTTGAGCAAATATATCAGCACTTTTTGAATGGCGGTTCTTCCCCATCGATTGTTGAAAAGGAGCAGTCTCAATGAATCCAATCATCGCGGTAGGACTCAAAGAATTCCAAGACGGATTACGAAACCGTTGGTTAGTTTCAATCACCTTCATTTTCTCGTTGCTCTCTATTGGCCTTAGCTACTATGGCAGTGTGGCATCAGGGCAATTAAGTTCCCCCTCTCTTTCAACCACCATTGCTAGCCTTTCTAGCTTGTCGGTATTTATTATTCCGCTGATTGCACTACTACTTTGCTACGACAGTTTTGTGGGAGAGCAAGAGTCAGGAACGCTGCTGCTTCTCATGACCTACCCAATAAGCCATGCTCAACTACTATTAGGCAAATTTATTGGTCAAGCCAGCATCATCACCCTTGCGACCGTGATCGGCTTTGGCAGCGCGGGAGTATTGCTAAGTGTCACAACGGACATCGAATCCATCGGACCCGCATTTAGCTTATTCATCATCACCTCCACTTTGCTTGGTCTTTGCTTTATTAGCTTGGCTTATCTGATCAGCTTAGTCGTGAATGAGAAATCAAAAGCGGCAGGTATAGCGCTTATGGTTTGGCTGTTCTTCGTACTGATATTTGATCTAGCTTTGCTCGCGCTCTTAGTCAGTGGTAGCGAAGGGTTGACCCAACATGGTTTAGTGCAAGTCATGATGTTCAACCCCGCCGATTTGTTCAGGCTAATTAACTTATCAACATTAAATACCAGTGATGTGAGTGGCGTGCTCGCCGTCGCAATTAACAGCAGCTTTTCTACCTCGGCTTTACTCGCTGCCATGCTGGCATGGGTTATTGCGCCACTGGGATTAGCTCTGATTATTTTTCGTAGAAAGACACTATAACGAGGCACACATGAGACAGTTTAGGTTTAAAAAATGGTCACTATTGATAGTACTGCTCGCCGCCTTGATGGGGTGCAGCGAAGAGCCTCAAGAAAAAATGGCCCGTCAAGCTGCTGCAATTGAAAGCGGAGACGAGTGCCACCTTTGCGGTATGATCATCAGTAACTTCCCTGGTCCGAAAGGTGAGTCTTACCAAGCTAGCAATGATAACGTAATGAAGTTTTGCTCCACGCGGGACTTATTTGCATTTCTACTGCAACCAGAAAATGCTCGACAAGCGCGTGAAATCTTTGTTCATGATATGAGTAAAACCCCGTGGCTAAAGCCAGAAGATCAGTACTTTATTGATGCGAGAACTGCATGGTATGTGATTGGGTCTAGCGAAACCGGCGCAATGGGCCCGACTCTTGCCAGTTTTAGCACCAAAGAAGATGCCGAGTCTTTCAAAAAGACCTTCGGCGGTGAAGTGCATACCTTCGCCGATATAACGATTGATATTTTGTAAGCTGCATTACGAAAAATGAACTCTCAACCGAATAAGGGCTGTAGGTATTCACAGCCCATTTTTGACAGCAAATAATAAATAACCGAACAGGCGTTACTCTGTGGCCTCATGAATCACTTCTTTTGTGTCTTTTACAACTTCGTTTGTCGTCTTTTTCGTTTCATCCCAAATTGTTGAAGAATCACTTTGAACCCCTTTCCAAGTTTCAGCACATCCACTAAGAAGTAACGCGATAGCGACGCATGTTAGTGCGGTTTTCATTCCATTGCCCTCAACTGATAAAGCACCTGTCACGATACTTTTTGTCCAATAATGACTTAATCATCCGCTATATTAACATCCATATCAATAAGTAACAGTGCCACATCGTTCACTAAGTAAAGCCAACAGATCCCACCACCGAGATCCCGCCACCGGACACAAGCTCCCCCCACCGGACACACACCAAATAGTATGACTCGACGACTTAGTTTACGTAAGCACTCCCCCAATTCTGGACCTCCAACTTTTCCTATCACACACAATTGCTACCCTAATAGAAAATTCATTGGACAAGTTCATGGCTACCGCTAGAAAACAACTCATATCCGTCGATGCAACGCCCTATTATCACTGTGTTTCGAGATGCGTAAGACAAAGCTTCTTGTGTGGCGAAGATACCGTCACTAATACGAGTTATGAGCATCGTAGAGATTGGATTGAGCACAAAATTCAATGTCTCACCCACACCTATTGCATCGATGTCTGCGCGTATTCCATCATGAGCAATCACTACCACTTGGTACTACACATCAATCGCGACAAGGCCCTTGGATTATCACCTAATGGTGTGGTTGAACGCTGGAGTACTGTACATAAACTGCCCGTTTTAATTCAGCGTTGGCTAAAGAAAGAATTAAAGACCCAAGTTGAAGAAGATAAGTGTTTAGAAATCATCGAGGTATGGCGAGAAAGACTATGGTCGTTAAGCTGGTTTATGAAAGAACTGAACTACGATATTGCCTGTAAGGCCAACCAAGAAGATCAGTGTTCTGGCCATTTTTGGGAAAGCCGCTTCAAAAGCCAAGCACTGCTTGATGAAAAAGCCTTAGCTGCGGCCATGGCGTACGTAGACCTAAACCCCGTTCGTGCTGGCATTGCTAAATCCCCTGAGCAATCTGACTTCACCTCAATAAAAGCAAGATTAAAGGCGTTAAACGACAACCAAGAAAGCGCTCCTTGTTTGCACCCATTCATTGGTAATTCCAATAAAAAGCCAATTGATGGAATACCCTTTCGGCTGCTGGATTACATAGAATTGGTGGACTGGACAGCAAGGCAATTTCGAGAAGATAAAGCATCGATGGCTGAGCATCTTCCACCAATTATTGAAAGGTTAAACTTCAATCAAAATACTTGGTTAGAAGTCTGTACTTCACTTGAAAAAAAACGTTCCACAGCAATAGGCTCACCTTGTAACCTTGAGCATGCAAAAGCCGCTTTGGATAAATCCAGAATTCACTATTACCCGCTAGAATAAACTGCTAACCCACTTTATGCTTCAAAACACTACGCCAACATTGAGTTGGCTAACTTCGTTTGTTTAAGACTCGAAATGGCGCCAATCATTGCTTAAAAACCGCCACACCATATGCTTTGCGGGTCAACGGCACCATAAGTGAGAATTATACTGCTTGCATCTAACACCTTCCGTTAAAGCCTTTATTTAGTGTGTGTCTACTTTGTTCTTCGAAATTGCGCCAATCATTGCTTAAAAATCGCCATACCATATGCTTTGCGGGTCAACGGCACCATAACCGAGAAATTATACTGCTCGCATTTAGCACCTTCCGTTAAAGCTTTTATTTAGTGTGTGTCTGCTTTGTTCTTTGGTTTTGCTCTTTGTAGTTGAGAAATTCCGTCGTTTACCCAGTGAAGAAGCTGTTTGGTGGCTTTAGATAAAATCTGATTTTGCCGAACAATATAGCCTAAATCGGTTGTGGGGAAATCGGGTAATGGCGTGATCATTGATGTGAGGTTTCGCTGAGTTGATAAGGCGAACTCAGGAACAATGGCAACACCAAACCCGGCTTCTGCCCAATCAATTTGCGCGTCGACACTGCCTACTTCCATCACTCGATAATTAGAAAGATTTAACTTAGGCAATGCGCTGTCAATGAGATCTCTGGTGCGAGTATCATGGCCTAGCAAAATTAAGGTCAACTCTTTTCCTTGCTCGGTATCTCGTTCTAACCCATCCCCCAATGCGACCCACTTTACCTGCTGTAGTTCAACAAAATGCAGCGGCTGTATTTGCTTCTGAGAGATAACAAAGCCGAGATCAGCCTCCGCGTTTCTAACCAATTCAGATGCCTGCGATGACGTTGTGTTCAATAACGCGATGTCTATACCAGGATACTGACCTTTAAATAATTTAAACGCTTCAATGAGCAGCATTCGAGAAATAATGTCACTGGCCGCGATTGTGATGGTGCCTTTATCGAGGTCATTTAAGGCATTCAGATCAGCTTGGCAAACCTGCAACTCCTGCAGCGTCCTTTGGCTACTTTCCAGTAACCGATCGCCGGCTTGAGTTAAGTTAAATGGGCTTCGCTCTATCAATTTAACACCGGTAGCTTGCTCTAGCTGTTTAAGATGCAAACTGACATTGGGTTGCGTCATATGCAATGCCATTGCCGCTTTACCAAAATGTTGGTATTCCGCTAGCGTGACAAACGTTTTAAGCCAATGGATATCGAGCATTGTTCCACCTTTCATGTGAGGCAACCTAATCGACATTGATTATGGTCATATGTAATCCTTATCAAGTTAATAATTATAATTAATTTCTCTTATTCAATCTACAAGTCTAAGATGATTTCTTAATCAATTCGGAGAAATATTATGTCGTCTATTGTCGTTGTGGGAGCTAATTGGGGTGATGAAGGTAAAGGCCGTATCGTTGACTTTTTAGCATCAGATGCTTCTGCCAGTATTCGCTTTCAAGGTGGTAATAATGCAGGTCATACCGTTGTAAATGACTTTGGTACGTTTAAACTGCACCAACTGCCAAGCGGCATCTTCAATCCGAATTGTATTGCAGTCCTTGGGCCTGGGATGGTAATAAGCCCTGCGGCACTGACTGAAGAAATAGACGAAGTGAAAGCAACGGGTATCGCGGTGAATTTGCGCATCTCTGATCGCGCTACTTTATGCCTTCCTCTGCACGCACTTGAAGATACGTTAGAAGAACAACGACTTGGTGATGCGGCGTATGGCTCTACTCGTCAGGGCATTGCGCCCGCTTATGGCGATCGTGTAATGAAAAAAGGCATATTAGTTGGCTGGTTAAATCAACCAGACGTACTAGAGCAGCGAATTCAGTTTATGCTGGATTGGAAAATGCCTCAGTTAAAAGCTCTGTATCCAGATTGCGATTACACTCAAAGTGCCGCCGAACTTACCGCTTGGTTGCTCAATGTAACTAAATCTTGGCGTCCGTTTATTTGCAATGTCACTGAGCCTCTTAAAGCCCTACAGGCAGACAATGCAAATCTCTTATTTGAAGCACAATTGGGCGCGGGACGCGACCTTGTTTATGGTGAATACCCATGGACAACTTCGTCAAATGTGACGGCAGCGTATGCGGGTATTGGCAGTGGATTACCAGCACTAAGACCAGAGCGTATTATCGCCGTTGCGAAATCATTCAGTTCATCAGTAGGGACAGGCACGTTAGTCACCGCAATGGAAGAGCAAGACAACTTCCGTGAAAGCTCTAACGAGTACGGTGCTGTCACGGGCCGCCCACGTGATATGGGATATTTTGACGCAGTTGCAACACGAAACGGCATCGAACTGCAAGCGGCAACTGAGATTGCTCTAACCAAGATAGACTGCTTAACAGGCATGAAAGATCTCAGAATCTGTGTGGCTTACGATGGTGAACACAGTGAAAACCCAATCTGGCCTCAAACCGCCGAGCTTCAACCTGTTTATGAAGACATGCAGGGATGGGACGAAGACATCACCGATTGTCGTACTTTCGAGAGCCTTCCTCAAGGTGCGCAAGATTACGTGACTCGCATCGAAGAATTAATGGGCGTGCCTATTGTTATGGTTTCAGTTGGACCAGAACGTGAACAAATGATCATTCGCAAATAACGTCTATCTAGTCACAAAACAGAAAGCCCGACTCTAATCGGGCTATCTTGAGTAGATTGGAAATGTTTTTACTATGGAATCAGGCAGCTTGAGCGCGCATACGCGAAAAATACGTTGGATACTTATTACGAATAAAGCGCTGCTCTTGAACCATGTCTTTAAAGCTAGGACCTTTTGAAAGCTGCAAGATCACTTCTGAGTTTTCCATTCTCAACACAGCACCTTCAATTTTTATATTTTGGTCGCCATGAAGTTTCACACTGCCAGCAAGGCTTAGACCGTGATAAAGGCTATTCAAGCGGTTCATGATAATACGAATGCCTTTTTCAGACACTTCACTCACATGAAACTGTTCGCCTTGAATCCTCATCACTGGCATCGCACGTTTTGGGTATTTTAGGCGATAATATTTGCGCTTCTGTTCTGCTGATTCTTCATTCATAGCTCTATAACTCCAACTCAATCACTCCATTTCTTGATACTCATTGTTTCGGCTGATGATTGGTAATCTTTAGAAAAAATATCACTATGAATTTGATATGCACTAACTAGAACAAATCTTGTTGAGGCGAGTCATCGGTTTGTTCAGCCTTCTTTGCCAACTTGCCTTTGGCCATTTTTCGTCGGTAGCGTTGCCGGCACAGCTTAATGACATGCCGTTGCTGATCGGGAGTGAATGCCAACCAATTAAAACGCTCTTCCCTTTTTCTCATACACCCTTGGCAATAACCTCGCTCGTCAGTCGTGCAAACACCAACGCACGGGCTCGGGACTGAAAAAAACTCAAGCTGCTCCATTTCCCTCTCCTTAGCTCTGCGCCGATTCAAGATGATGCTTATAAATTAGCCCATAACTTAACAATACGTTATTAACTAAAAAACGACGTGAATTTTATGACTTTTTGCTGACACGATAACAAATTGGTTGTCTATAATGCAGGAGTTAACTCTATATCTCATCGGAGCTTCAAATGAAAAAGCACTTGGCTGTACTTGCCCTTCCAATCCTTTTAGCGGCATGCTCAAACAGTGACAACGCGGCAGAAATCACCTCAACCGATCTGCAGCATCACAATTGGGTACTGGCCAAAGTTGACGGTAAAGCAATCTCTCTTCCAGCAGAAGCAAAAGTGCCTAGCATAGAAGTGGGCGAGAAAATGTCTGCGAATGGCTTTGCAGGCTGTAACACCTACTTTGGTCAAGCTGAACTGAAAGACGGTAAGTTTCGAGTGGATGGCATGGGTATGACAATGATGATGTGCACAGATACCGCAATGCAAACTGAACAAGTGGTTGCTGGCACTCTTTCAGAGTGGAGCGATATTACGCTAACAAAAGAATCACTCATTCTTAAAGGTGCAGAGCACGAACTCACTTTCACTTTGCGCGACTGGGTAAACTAACCTCTCTCGCTAACGCTTAATGCGAGACATCAAACACGTAATTTCAAAAGCCCTACGACTCACATCGTAGGGCTTTTTAGCTTGATAAACAGTTTATTTGAATCTGTTACGCAGTATTTTGGCAGCAGAAACCATGTTCGCCAACGCTGCCTCCGTTTCCTTCCAGTTACGGGTTTTCAAGCCACAGTCTGGGTTAACCCAAAGACGTTCCACTGGTATTTGGGCTGCTGCCTTTTCAATTAGTCCCACGATCCATTCTTGATCAGGGATATTCGGTGAGTGAATATCATACACGCCCGGCCCAATCTCATTTGGATAGTTAAACTCCTCAAACGCTTTCAATAACTCCATATTTGAGCGTGACGTTTCGATGGTAATAACATCTGCATCAAGCGCGGCCACTGAATCAATTATTTCATTGAATTCGCTGTAACACATATGAGTATGAATTTGCGTTTCCGGCTTAGCACTTGCCGCTGAGATTTTAAATGCCTCTACCGCCCAATCTAAATAATTCTGATGTTCCCGTTTTTTAAGTGGCAAACCTTCACGAATAGCAGGTTCATCAATTTGAATAATGTTAATACCAGCTTGTTGTAGGTCATCAACTTCATCGCGCAGTGCGAGTGCAATTTGCTGCGCAATTTCTTTGCGTGTTATATCTTCACGGGGAAACGTCCAGCACAATATGGTCACCGGGCCTGTCAGCATGCCTTTCATTTGTTTGCTAGTCAGGGACTGCGCATAGGTAGACCACTTAACCGATATCGGCTGCTCACGCTCTACATCAGCGACCACAATGGCTGGCTTAACGCAGCGAGAACCGTAACTTTGTACCCAGCCGAACTGCGTCGTTTGGAAACCAGCCAAGTTTTCTGCAAAGTACTCAACCATGTCGTTACGCTCTGCTTCTCCGTGTACTAATACATCAAGCTCAAGCGCTTCTTGGCGTTTCACTGCATCTTCGATGTGCCCTTTCATCATTTGTTCATATTCAGCTTCTGCCAGCTTTCCTTGGCGATAAGCATTACGCTGAGTGCGTATTTCACTAGTTTGAGGAAATGAGCCGATGGTGGTGGTTGGTAATAATGGTAAGTTCAAAACTTCAGTTTGATGATGAACACGCTCAGCGTAAGGTGCACTTCGCTCGCTCACGCTATTCGTTATGGCATTAACTCGTGTTTTAACACTGGGCTTATTGACGTGAGTTGCCGTACGGCGATCTACGATTGGCTGACTATACGTTTGGCACTGTTCGACAGCGCTTTGGTTATGGTTAAGTGCTGACGCAAGTAAATTAACCTCTGCTAATTTTTGCTTTGCAAATGCAAACCAGCTTTTGACTTCACCGCTTAATTTGGTTTCTAATTCAAGATCAATTGGGCTATGCAGCAAAGAACAAGAGCTTGCTACCCAAAGCCTTTCGCCTAATTGATCTTTTATTGGGGTAAGCTTTTGAAGCCAGTGATTAACATCGCATCTCCATACGTTGCGGCCATTAATCACACCGGCAGACAGCACCCAATGTTTGGGTAACTTATCCACTACGGCGTCAAGCTGCTCAGGTGCGGATGAAAAGTCCGCATGTAATCCGTTAACCGGCAGCGCCGTAATAATGTCTAGACTATCTTCAATCGCAGCAAAATAGGTGGTGAACAGTAACTTTACGTCGCTTTGGATCACTTGATACGCGAGCTTAAAACTGTCGAGCCATGCTTTATCCAGATCTAAGCCTAAAATAGGCTCGTCGATTTGTACCCACTCTACTCCCAATTTTTCTAGCTTAGCCAAAATCCCTTGATAAGCCGACAGTAATCTCGGCAGCAGAGCTAAGCGATCAAACCCCTCTTCAACTTCTTTACCTAAAAATAAGTAACTTACCGGGCCTAGTAATACAGGCTTTACTTTATGCCCAGCTTGGATGGCTTCGTTCACTTCTTCGAAAAGCTGCGGCCAACTTACTTCGAACGTGTCATCTTTACTGAATTCAGGAACAATATAGTGGTAATTAGTATTAAACCACTTAGTCATATCAGACGCAGCTGCGCCACAACCACAGCTCGACTGAGATTGACCGCGACCGACTCGGAACAAGGTATCCAGATCTGGGAAACCTTTATTATGTCTGGCGGGAACATGACCAAGTAGAAGACTGGTGGTTAATACATGGTCATACCATGCAAAATCGCCAGCGGTTACGTAGCTAAGGCCATTATCTGCTTGGTCTTGCCAATGGCGCAGTCTGAGGTCACGGCCAACCGTTTTTAATTGATCGGCACTGATTTCACCGCGCCAATATTTTTCTTGTGCAAATTTGAGTTCGCGTTTTTCGCCAATGCGTGGATAACCTAGAATATGGGCTTGTGTAGTCGTCATAATGATATTCCTTTAAAAGATATTTAAGATGTCTGGATGGCTAAAATATCTCTTAAAGCCCTATTATGCGCAAACGGCAATTATTCAACTTGATTATGAGAAACATTCATCACAACGCCTCATATAGACATCTAGACGTTTACAACTGCGGTGTTTGGACGTATCTTAATAAGAATTGTTAATAAACATCTCTATCAAATGAAGGGATTTCATGATTGAACTAAAGCACTTAAGGACGTTGTCTTCCCTAAGGGAAACCGGGTCTTTGACCGCAACGGCTACATCGCTTCACTTAACTCAATCGGCATTGTCTCACCAGCTTAAGGAGCTTGAGTCTCGTATTGGTGGTCAACTATTTTTGCGAAAAACTCGCCCTGTTAAGTTTACAGCGGAAGGGAATATCTTATTAAAACTGGCGGAAGAAGTGCTTCCGAAGTTAGCCAAGGCAGAAAGTGATTTAGCCGGGCTCAAAGAAGACGTCAATGGCCGACTTCATATGGCGATTGAATGCCACTCTTGTTTTCAATGGTTAATGCCTGCGATTAAGGAGTATCAACTGGGTTGGCCAAACGTCACTCTAGATTTTTCTGCTGGGTTTGGCTTTGAGCCGTTGCCTGCCCTACTTGCCGGTGAACTGGATTTGGTGATCACGTCAGACATTCAGCCACGAGCAGAAGTTCATTATGAACCGCTATTTGATTTTGAAATGCGCTTAGTGACCGCGACTCACCATCCTTTAGCATCCAAGACTCGCATTGAACCTGAAGATTTGATCGATCAAACCATGATCTCATATCCGGTCCAAAAACAGCGTTTGGATGTGGTAAAGCACTTTCTTCATCCTGCAGGCGTTGAACCGGCAAAATGGAAACAGTCTGATAACACGTTGATGTTAGTTCAAATGGTATCGGCAGGGTTAGGTGTTGCCGCGTTACCTAACTGGGCGGTAAGTGAATTCTCAAGACAGGGGTTAGTGAAAAGCCTGCCATTAGGCGATGGCTTGTGGCGCAGGCTATTTGCTGCAACTCGAAATAGCGAATGCCAAAAACGTTACCTCCAAGCCTTCTTTGGTACCGCACGTCAGCAGTGTCATAGCCACCTAGATGGGATCAAGATGGCTTAAATAACGAAAATCAGACCTTAATAACTCGTAATTCTTCTCGAGCTATCGGTCGTAATTTTTAAACTGGTTGGTAAGTGGATCGTATTGGTATCCGATGGTACTCAGCTTACCGACTAAGTTATCCACATCCACTTCGTACACAGTAATTAACTCATCAAAGCTATTGCACTCGATACGCAATTTTTCATTAACGATGCCAAGTAGAATATTGCTATCTAGGTTAGTCATATTACTCATGTCCATACTGTTGCTCCGCTTTGTGCCATCCCCTCTAACAATCCTAGCGCCATTAACGAAAAAATGCGTGATCTAACACCAAGATTGAACAAGACTTGCCACTTACATGAGCACTAGTAGAACATGTTTAAACAACTTAACGCAGAAACAGACAGACACACCGCCGCACCCAAGATCCACTTATTCGCGGGTTGATGAGTCATGAGGTGCCAACACCACGCCACTATAGAAGCGACCACTAGGCCAAGACCGCCCATAAGGTACCCTGTTAATGCAATGACCGAAGTTTCATCCATACCCAGGCTTTTAAGCAACAAACAAACCACCATAAACATCGCCATCGCTACGCCGGTCACTGGCAGTATTTTGTGAAATGCTTGCAAACGAGAACGCGCGACCACCATGAGTAAATGCGCAAATACTGCGCCTGCATACCCCATGATGCTCAAATCAAACAATGTTCTCGAAAAGTAAGCAGAGAATAAGGATGGTGAAAACAACACAAATAGAGCAAATAGGTTGCTCAGGTGCAAAATCCAAATTGGCCCTTGGTCCCGTGTTTTCTTCGTTTGAACTTGTGAATAGAAATACATAAGACCGCCAGCAACCACTAGCCACTCAATAGTGATAAGTGAAGATGCCAACCATAAGGCAACTAAGGCCGGCAATAACTTATGAATACGACCTCTTTGGCCTGGACATATCTCGCCCTTTATCAGTAATACCGTCAGAATAAGCTGAGATCCAAGCAGCATAGCTGGTAATACCGCTAAAACATTACTTAACATAAACATTTCCAAAATCATTAATTGCTGCGAATCATAACAAAGTCCGTTAAGGTTATCTTTTGTTGTTTTGACTCATTAGTTCAAAAAATAATTGCCGACATAAAAATCCAGTACTTTGATGAGGTATCATTTCAATAACAATATTATTAACAGCCTCATCACATGTTATTTGTAAACACCAAGCTTTTAACAAAAAACAGTATCAGTCACTACCATATAATTACAATTCCAGCACATACAACTAGCACGCCAAATAATTAAGCATATAACTTCAACGCAAATCACTCGAATTAATTATTGTTTCAGATCATATATCGAGTGAGTTGATGTCGTGCTAGAAACAATTTTTCCGTATATTAGCTGAAACAATTTGAAATAACTTACACAGGGAAATTTATGCTAGAGCTATTGATCGGATTAGTAGTCACCATTTTGGTGGGTTACTTCATTGTAAAAGGGTATCGCGCGGCAGGTGTACTACTAACCGCAGGTATCGCATTACTTCTTTTAACTGGTGTACTTGGCCACACAATCCTTCCAGCTAAAGTGGCGGCAACGGGCAACATGGTTTCAGACTCGCTAGAGTACGTGAAATACATGCTGCAGTATCGTGGCGGCGGCTTAGGCATGCAAATCATGTTGCTTTGTGGTTTTGCTTCATACATGACGCACATGGGTGCAAACAATGTTGTCGTTAAGCAATTCTCACGACCTCTTTCTTTTATTAAGTCTCCTTATGCATTATTAGTGGCTGCTTACATTGTTGCGTGTTTAATGTCTTTGGCTGTAAGCTCAGCGACTGGTCTCGGCGTACTATTGATGGCAACACTATTCCCAATGATGACTGCAATGGGCATCTCTCGTCCTGCGGCTGTCGCGGTATGTGCTTCTCCTGCTGCTATCATCCTTTCCCCTACCTCTGGTGATGTTGTTATTGCCGCTGAGAAATCAGGCATGTCTTTAGATGTGTTTGCCGTTCAAACGGTACTGCCTGTATCAATCTGTGCAATCATCGTTATGGCTGGGGCTGCTTTCTTCTGGAATAAATACCTAGATAAGAAAGAAAATACGCCAATGGAAAAAATCGACGTGTCTGAAATCGAAGCAAACGCTCCTGCTTTCTACGCTGTCCTTCCTTTTCTTCCTATCATCGGTGTGTTCTTATTCAACGGAAAAACGATTGATGGCTTGTACCTAGACATCTACACCATTGTTGTGGGTTCTATTTTCATTGCTGCACTGATTGATTTTGTTGTGAAACGCTTTGATGGTAAGAAAACGCTGGAAGACCTCGATTCTTGTTATCAAGGTATGGCCGACGCATTTAAAGGCGTGGTAATGCTATTGGTTGCGGCGGGTGTATTTGCGCAAGGCTTGATGTCTATTGGTGCTATCGACAACCTAATCGGCTTAGCAGAACAAGCTGGCGCTGGCGGTATCGCATTGATGCTTCTACTGACAGGTTTGACCGTTGCGGCCGCGATTGCGACTGGTTCTGGTAATGCTCCGTTCTACGCGTTTGTAGAACTAGCACCTAGCCTAGCTGCAAAAATGGGACTAAGCCCTGCGTTCCTAATCATCCCTATGCTGCAAGCGTCTAACCTCGGTCGTACTATTTCTCCTGTTTCAGGCGTAATTGTTGCTACCTCTGGTATGGCAAAAATCAGCCCATTTGAAGTGGTAAAACGTACTTCAGTGCCTGTGATTGCAGGCTTGATCACCGTGATTATCGGCACCATGGTACTTGTACCGATGCACCCGTAATACTTCGCTAAATATTGCACTTAAGCAAACAGTTAAGGGCGCCTATCTGGCGCCCTTTTTAGATGGGTTTGCTGTCATTCTCAAACCTTGTATCGCGGTTCCACAAACATGATCAACGTATAAAGAAATCTAATATCCTCTGAGAAGAGACAATGCCAACGCTCTTTCCAGTTTGATCAGCGATAACCCAAGGTAACGGTGTTTTTCTCTCCAACAACCTTGCCACATCATTAATGGTGGTTTTCTCACTCAAGGTAGTAAACGTCGTTTTCATCACCTGATTGATTTTTCGTTTCAATATCACGCTGTCTTTTTGTGTCTCAATTTTTGTCCCCAAGGTTGGCGACAAGTGCAAGTTATACACTTCTCTATCAACCAAGCCGACGCAACGGTCTTGGTCTACGACCATAAGCGCATCAAACCTTGCATTGCTAAAGATTCGATGAACATCCGCAAGGGGGGCGCTTGGTTCTAACATCGGCGTGCTAAAGTCGCACAAACTCAAGATGCCCGCGCCTTGCTCTGGCACTCGTAGTGGTTCCAACTGCTTCATGTGTTTGGTGTAATGCCGCGCTTGCTCGATTTGATCAATCGGCACAGGTTTAGAAAAGTAATAACCTTGAATAAAGTCGACACCTAAACTTGTGAGCACTTTAACTTCTTGAATGGTTTCCGCCCCCTCAGCAATCACCTTTACACCTAGCGTGTGCGACAAGTTAATCAACGTTTTTACAATGAAGTAGTTCTGGGTACCGACTTCAATATCCATCACAAACTCTCGATCGATCTTCATAAAATCGAAATGCCCATGACTCAAATATGAAAATGAGGAATATCCCGTACCGAAATCATCAATCGCCACTTTTACACCAATTTCTCTTAGCGCTTTAAGTGCCTCAATTTGATCTCCTTCACTGGCAAAATAAGCGCTCTCTGTCAGCTCAATCGTAACGTTTTCAGGCTCAATGCCCGATTCTTGAATCATGGTCATGGCATTGTTGAGTACTTGTTTCGCACTCAATTTTGTATTTAAGGAACGGTTAATCGTAATACCAATATCCGAGCCGTAGTGCTTGCGAATCGTTTGAAGCATTTCCAGCGATTTTCGGCCAACACAACGGTCGATATTGTTAATTAGATTAAGCTCTTCCGCCAAATTAATCAGTTCTTGCGGTGAATAGGACTCGCCTCCCATCTTGTTAAAGCGACATAAGGCCTCAAACTTCACCACGCGCCATGTTGATGTCGACACAATGGGCTGAAAGTGAACATCAATCTCTTCTTTTCTAATTGCAGCGATAAGCGCGTCTTCAAGTTTCTTGCGCCGTTTGGCTTCTTTATGGATAGACGTATCGAAGAAACTGATGTTGTAGCCCTTACTCGAGTGCTGCTCCAGCATCGCTTGAGTCGCATGAGCAATCAAAGATTTAGGGTTCGAGGTATCAAACCCCAAGACAGAAACACCGACCTTACCCTTAATAATTAAAGGATACAGAGCATCACCGACATGACGTTTTATCGCATGAAAGAACTGGCGTATCTCTGCGTGAATCCCCTTAATATTCTGGTCACTCTTCGGCGATTTCAGTGCTGCTACAAACAAATTCTCTTTCAAATACCCACACAAAAATCGGTTATCCATTTTTGCAATTGCATTCGAGATGTCAACCCGGTGCTCAATAGCACTCTTCGCATCTAGATTAGGCAAAAAGGTCATAACAATAATATTGTTGCTCGCCTTTTTAGCCTCGGCCAATGAAAGTAACTTAGTGCTGAATTCCGTTTCGTTAGGCAACTGTGTCAATAACTCAATACCACCATGCTCGGTATCTGCTATCCGATAGAGATGATTGGATAAATCCACGGTGTAGCCAACGTAGTACACCTTATTACTCGACAATTCAATTTTTTGTAATGTCAGCTCTTGTGGCTCTATAATTCCATTTTTTCGTTTGGATAATACCGTACCCGTCCAGAAACCCTTACGATGAACCTGCTGCCAAATATCTTCAAAAAAACTACGGCTGTGTTTACCAGCATTAAACGTATTAGTTTTTTTTCCTAATAACTCTTTGGCTGAATAACCGGATTTTTCCGCAAAATGGGGGTTGCAGGCTAGAATATGGGTTTCTGCATCGGTGATGACGATACCATGATGTTGGTTATCAAAAACTTCCACAAAAATATCAGCCATACGACCAAGAGACGGAACGACGATAATAGGCTGAACAGTGCCACCGAGCGTGCTTTCTGATTTCTTCTCAATAACCCACTGGCTAAAAATAAGCGTATGACTCAAGGGAGTGGACAAGGTGCAAAAGATTGATTGTACGGTTGCACACTCTGCCGCATGCTGAAATGCCCGTACCAATTTACTGCGCTCTTTATCTGAAAATAACGCTAACAAATCACTGCTTGTTTGGATTTTTTGCTCCTGCATAAGCGCAGACAAATCAGCATCTCGAAAATCAAATTGATCTATATCCAGATTCCATGACCATTCAATCGCCGGATACCCGACTTTGTCTTTATTTGAGCTAGCCACAGACATGGATTCCAAGATGGTGTTAATCGTAGTCGTGTTCATCCATTCGCCTTTATCATTACCAAATAAGCAGAAAATATATATCTACAATAAATTCATATAGTTACATTTATTATATCGACATTTTTAAAATGAAAATCGTTATTTCGTCACATTATAGCCTTTCATCGATTATATTCACTTAGTTTTATATCTATCCTGAATGGCTATCCTCACGAACAACACAATAAAAACTTCTAATACAAATATAGTGGAAAAAGTGCAATTAAGCGTATATCCGTCCCAGATATGCAGCCCATTATGATCAAGCGCTTATTTCAGAACATTTTATGGCTATTGATGGATTTGTTTTATTTGATGCAGATCACTGCTAGCCTCCGCCGTCGGTTGTCGCTATAATTCCCGCCTTGCAAAATTGAGGCTAAAATATGCGCAACGAAGTCACACCAATCGATCAATATCCTAAGTACTGGGCTGAATGCTATGGTACGGCTCCTTTCCTACCTACGAGTAAGAAAGAGATGGCAAAATTGGGTTGGGATAGTTGCGATATTATTATCGTTACCGGCGATGCATATGTGGACCACCCAAGTTTTGGTATGGCCATAATCGGTCGCTTATTAGAGTCTCAAGGGTTCCGTGTTGGCATTATTTCTCAACCTGAATGGCAAGACAAAAATGCCTTCATGAAATTGGGAAAACCAAACCTATTTTTTGGTATTACCGCTGGCAACATGGACTCCATGATCAACCGCTATACCTCAGATAAAAAACTTCGCCACGACGATGCCTACACACCAAACAACGAAGGTGGGAAGCGCCCAGACCGCGCGACTTTAGTTTACTCCCAACGTTGTCGCGAAGCATACAAAGACGCACCCATTGTCCTTGGTGGTATTGAAGCCAGTTTACGCCGTATCGCACACTACGATTACTGGTCTGATAAAGTTCGCCGCTCTGTTATTTTCGATGCTAAGGCTGATATTTTACTGTTTGGTAATGCGGAACGAGCGCTAGTAGAAGTCGCCCATCGCCTAGCGAAAGGTGAGAACATTAGCCAACTTACCGGTATTCGTGGTACGGCTTTAAACATTGCCGAAGCGCCAGAGGAATTTAAGATCATTGATTCCTCTCGTATTGAAAAACCAGGCAAGGCTTTTGTGCCGATTAACCCCTATGCAGTTGAAAAAGACTGCGGCCCAAAAACGGAAGAACCTGCAAAAGCAGAACCTATCGTTATTCGCCCGTCACGTCATGACTCAAAAACAACCGCTGTTCGACTTCCTCCGTTTGAGAAGTTAAACAACGACCGAATTTTGTATGCGCACGCAACTCGCGTAATGCATTTAGAAACCAACCCACACTCAGGCCGTGCTCTAATACAAAAGCACGCTAATCGTGAGCTATGGGTTAACCAGCCGCCTATCCCTCTTACGACTGAAGAGATGGATTTTGTGTTTGGCCTTCCTTACGCACGTGTACCGCACCCTATGTATGGCAAGGCTAAGATCCCTGCTTACGACATGATTAAGACCTCCGTTAACATCATGCGTGGTTGTTTTGGTGGCTGTTCATTCTGTTCAATCACTGAACATGAGGGTCGCATCATTCAAAACCGTTCTCAAGAATCTATTTTGAACGAGTTAGAAGAAATTAGAGACAAAGTTCCAGGTTTTACCGGCACAATTTCAGATCTTGGTGGGCCAACAGCGAATATGTATCGTTTAGGCTGTAACGACCCGAAAGCTGAGGCGAATTGTCGTCGCCCTGCTTGTGTGTTCCCAAGCATCTGCAACAAACTCGATACCGATCATAAGCACACCATCGATCTTTATCGCGCTGCCCGTAATGTAAAAGGCATCAAAAAAGTCATGATCGCTTCTGGTGTTCGTTACGATTTGGCGATCGAGTCTCCAGAATACGTTAAAGAACTAGTAACGCATCACGTTGGTGGCTACCTAAAAATTGCACCAGAGCATACCGAAAAAGGCCCATTAGATAAGATGATGAAGCCGGGTATGGGTGCTTACGATCGCTTCAAAGACATGTTTGAAAAATACAGTAAAGAAGCGGGTAAAAAACAGTACCTTATTCCGTACTTCATTTCGGCTCACCCAGGAACCGAAGACGAAGACATGCTTAATCTTGCTATGTGGTTGAAGACTAACGAATACGAATGTGATCAAGTACAAAACTTCTACCCATCACCGATGTGTAATGCAACGTCGATGTACTATTCGGAAACTAACCCGCTCAAGCGTGTGAAGTATAAGCAACGTGAAGATGTGCCAGTGCCAAAAGGTGAACGCCATCGTAGGCTACACAAGGCCCTACTACGCTATCATGATCCTGCTAACTGGCCTTTGATTCGAGAAGCACTGATTGATATGGGTAAAAAGTACCTGATTGGTGATAAACCTGGCTGCTTAGTACCAGAGGAAGACACCGATACGCTCACACCTGCTCAACGCCGTAAATCTGGTAGACATGGTGCGAACCGCTTTGCAACTAAGCATACTCAGGCGCAGTTTGATCAGCGTAAGCCATCCCACCGTGGTGACTCTTCGCAGAACGGAGCAAAGCAAAACGGCTCTAAACCAAATAGCTCTAGGCCGACAAGCAATAAGCAAGGTGGCAATGGTCAATCACAAGCGACAAATGGAAATCAGCCAAAACGCGGTGGTGGTAAACCTCAGCGCCCTGGCGCAAAACCTCAAGGTGTTGGCAACGCGGGTAACCGAAATACCCATGCAGGTAAAAAACCAGCTGGAAATGGGAAGCCAGCTCGTAGTGGTTCAGGTAAAAGAAAATAAACTGAATTAGGAACAAAAAAATGCGACCAATTGGTCGCATTTTTTACATCTATTAAAACCGGTACTTACGTCGTACTTATCACTAGTAACTAGCTTTCGCTTTTATCTGCAAATACCCACTTAGAACTCAAGAAGTAATTACTGACCATTCCTACCAAAATACCGGCCACCAAAGCCACGTAGGCCATGACGCCTTGCTCTCCAAGGTATGTAATACACAGCTTAAAGACCAACAGGTTAGGAACAGCGGAACAACAAGCCGCAACCAATGACTTCTGCCATTGCGTTCTTCGGCTCACTTTCTTTCTGTCACTGAAAGTCAGCATGCGGTTGCCAAGCCATGTAGCACTAGCGGCACAGACAAAAGCAATCACTCGAGTAGGAAAAATCTCGAGCTCAACAACATAGAGAAAAAAGCTAAAGATAGAAACATCAACAACAAAGCCAATGCCGCCAACTATCGCAAACTTTACCACACGATGCTTAAGTAGTTGTTGCAGCAGTGGATGCTGCAACAATTTATTAATAACTGACATAGTAACTACTGACAGAAATACAAGTAGCGGTTTGCGTTTTCAGACTGACGTTCACAGCTTTCCGTCAAACCCTTGCTATCAATAAAGCTTGGCAGGCTGTCTTTACGGCCGACAACATAGAAGCCGTTGTCATGCCCTTTAAAGTCATCATCACCTTGAAAGTACACAGCTTTACCAAAGCTATAGTATTGGCCTGAGAACGGACGACTGCCAACGTAGTACACTGGAAGACTAGAATCTGCATTAGTGTAAAGTTCTTTTTCACTTCGCTCGGTTCCTGTTTTAAAGGTAATCACACCAACAGCAATGATTAACAGAACAGGCACAATTAATGCGACTTTACTAAACCATTTCTCATCGCCTTTGATTAAACAAGCGAAAATCAAACCAATGGCAGGAATACCAGGAAGTACGTAAGCAGGTAAAATATTACCGGCGAACGAGAACAAGATCATCGGAGCAATCATCCAGCAGAATAAGAAACTCAGCAAACCAGGATTCGCTGCGTTAAATGCTTTAATTTGAACTCGACGAGTCCAAGCCATGATCATCAAAGCGATAGACCAAGGCGCTGCAGATTGAACCCAGAACCACCAAATAATACCACGAGGCTCATCATGAGCGTTGCCGTACAAGTCACCGTCCCAACCGGGAACCATAAAGCGCTTGTAGTGCTCACCAACAATAAAGTAATCAAGGAAGCCTGGCGTTGCCCTTTCTGCCATAATGAACCAAGGCAAAGCAACGATACACATTAAGATCAGGCCCTTAACAATAGGGAAACGCTGCCATAGCTCTTTAAAGGCACCGATAAACCCGTGCTGGATTACCATGAATGGGAACACACCCAAACCAAAAATAACAATAGTTACCGGACCTTTAGAAAGCAGCGCAAAACCTAAACCAATGAAACCGATATAGCCCCATTTTTGGTCGCCTTGCCAACAAAAGTAAAAACCAACCATCGCGACAGCCAAAGACAAGGTCATCGCCATGTCTGTCATTACCGCACCCGCTGAGATAGAAAAAATAGCGGTAGATGCTAGAACAGCAGCAGAAACGAGCGGGTTAATGCCCACTCTTTTAGCAAAATAAGCGCAAACACCAATGGTTGCTAGACCCGCTAACCAGTGAGGAAAGCGAACCCCAAACTCAGAAAGACCTAGGACTTCAATACCCACGGCACTAAGCCAAGTAAACATAGGAGGTTTACCCCAAAATGGCACGTTATAGTCTGTCATTGGTGTCAACCAGTTACCGGTCTCGACCATGATTCGAGCCATTTCACCATAACGAGCTTCGGTGGTATCCATTAATGGGTATAGTGCTAACGTAACCAAACGCAGCAAAATTGCGATACCAAATAAGCCCCACAAGTGTTTTGAAGTTAACTTCACTTCCGTCCCCTAAATCATTCAAAAAATAAAAACAGCGAAATCTCTTCGCTGTTCAAAATATACGTTAGTAGTGCCTAGATTGTACCTAAAGCACTGAACCGATGCACCTAAAGGCACCACGGTGCGGCTTTCCCCTGCTTTATGACCGCAGAATGAGCCAATGGTGCCATTTGAATATCATTTTAACGAAAACATTCTGCAACCAGTGATACGGAGTGCATTATATTACTCACAGATAATTAATCGACACTTAAGTCACAATTTTTAATGATATTTCCATTTTAAGACTACTTTTCTAGGTCTAGAGGCATGTACGATATTGGATGTTTAATTGATAGCATTCAATTTTTCTCACTCTTTACCGAACAAACCATCAGTTCGCGAGAATTAACGCTACGCTCCTTTAGGATATTCAGTAACCAACTGCGCTAACGGCATTGGTTTATCAATAAGATAACCCTGTAAAATATCACAGTGATAGCTTTCTAAAATGTCTCGTTGCGCTTGCGTTTCAACACCCTCAGCCACAATTTTCATCTCAGAGGAATGGCCAATGGCGATGATCGCTTTCACCAAAGAATCGCTTTGCTTCGAGCTCATCATCTTATCGACAAAACTGCGGTCAATTTTGATTTCATTGATGGGTAGGTTACTCAAATAACTCAAAGATGAATAACCCGTACCAAAATCATCCAAAGAAATGGTGATGCCGAGCGATCTTAGCGCTTCGATAACCGGAGAGACTTTCACCAGGTCATTAATTAATACATTTTCTGTAATCTCTAGAGTGATGCGCTCGTAACCAATGTGATGAGCATCAATGACCGCGCAAAGCTGAGGCACGAACTGATTACTCATTAGCTGAATCGGAGATATGTTAATAGAAAGCGCGATATTTGATGCGTTGGTAGGAAAGGCTTCTGATATATCTTGGCAAGCTCGATTAATAACAAACATCCCGATGGTATTAATCAAACCAATGTCTTCGGCAACCGCAATAAACTCAACCGGTGAAACATGACCAAGTTGAGCATTATGCCAGCGCGATAAAGCCTCAACACCGCACAATTTACCCGTTTTTACATCTATTTGGGGCTGATACAGTACGGATATTTCCTTACGATACAGGGCATCTCTCAACTCACGTTCTAATAAGAAATCATATTGTACTTGTCGGTTAATCGCATTATCAAAAAACAGCACATCACCTTTCTGGCGGGCTTTGGATTTGTACAGCACAATGTCGGCTTTTGAAATCAAATCTTCTGGCTCGTCACCATCAGACGGATACATTGAAACCCCAATGGTACAAGAGATAAAGATAACGCGTCCTTGAACGACGAACTGGCGATCGAACACGCTTTTAATCAACTCAACTTTTTTTTCTGCTTCTCCGAGGCTTTCTAAGCACGGAAAACAGAATACAAATTCATCCCCCCCGAAGCGTGAAATACTTTCACCCGGCGCCATCAACTCTTCAAATTTTTTACCAATTTCACCAAGTAATAAGTCACCCGCAGAATGGCCGTAAACGTCATTCACTTTTTTAAAATCATCTAGGTCAACGAACATAACGGCAAGTTGTTGATAGCTCGCTTTTGAACGTTCAATACCCTGTTCAATATGGTCATGGAGTAACACTCTATTTGGAAGCCCAGTGAGGGAGTCATGCAACGCCATGTGTTCTAATTGATTTTTGGTGTCTTCTAAGCTGCCAAAATCATTTTCTATTTTCGCTTGGAATTTTTCAAAACGAACGGAGATTACCCGGCTCAAGCCAAAAGAAAGCAAAGACAAAATCAATGCAGTTGCTCCCCCCATCAGCGCAACGTTAGTGAGGTCGCTGCGGTTGGTGACTTCAAAGTAGGCTCTACGTTCGTTTAAATAGGCTTCAAGTACATCGACGTAAACACCACTTCCTACACTCCAGTTCCAGTCTTTAAACTGCATAACGTAGCTGATTTTATCACCACCATTAACTCCGTCAGGAATATAAGCACTCTTGTAATGGACGTATCTTTGATGGTTCACCACTAACTTTTCAATTGCTTCTTTGTCTCTGTCTTGGCTTAACTCGTAAATATTTTTCCCCACAAACTCAGGCTCTCTGTGAGCCAGAATCTCTCCTTTATCATCCAAAATAAAGATGTAGCCATAGGTACCAAAACGAATCCCACTCACCCACTGCAATACTTGCTTTTTAATGTCGTTTTCTACATCAACAACGTAATCTCCGGTGCCAATAAACCAATCGTAAGGTTCGAAGTACTGACCAAAACCAATTTTTTCAAATTCTTGATTTTTGTTTTGAGGTTTTACAAACCACCAGCGGTAAAATGCTTCACCTTTTGCTTTCACTTGCTCGCCCATTTCTCGAACTATGTAACTACCGCGCACATCTTTAAAATCCCACAGCGATTTTCCCTCTACGTGAGGCAATAAAGGGTGCATGACGTTAATGCCATTGGTTTTGTAAATAAAGAAATAACTTCTGCCATCATTGAAGCGAATATCACGTAAAGCTTGCGTGATCAACGCGGTCACTTCTTGTTCGGATTTTCCCTGGTTATTTTCATATAGATTCGTTGCGATTTTATGGGCTTCGTGAATGCGCTGTTTAATGGTGGTTTCGAGGGTAGTTTGAGTTTGATCTTTCGCGTATTGGATTTGCTGCTCAACGTATTCAACTTGGGTTTTAAGCAGCTCTTTTTGGCGTGAGACAAATTCTTGATGCAGGCTGTCAATTTCCTGGGCGCTGCTTCGAATATCATCTTCAATAACAATCGCGAGCAACACAATGGTGAACAAAATAACAATACTGGCCGGGGCAAATTTTATGAGCCTGAATAGCTTTTTGTCATTGAGTTCTGCCATTACCGAGCACCTACAAATTACTTACTTTAATAAACATAGCTAATCTCTTAATGAAGCGCGAGTCAAATTGTTCTAAATGATTTATAAATCAATAATGCTATCTATGAGAGGGCAATTTCATCGTCATTACACGCTTTAGTTCACACTCCTTAACTGATAGCCTACTCACAGACAATATACAGCATAAAGAAGCGCCACTATGCAACCGAGCGGAAAGATGAAACTGTCCTACACTGAAACCTCATTTCATCACTTCGAGCAGCACCCCTTTTGGCTTAAGCGTGATGATTTACTGCACCCACAATTTAGTGGTAACAAAGCACGTAAGTTAGCCGCACTTTTAAACCTTGATGCGTCTGACTACGACACATTAATAGGCTATGGCTCCGTTCAAGCCAATTCATTGTATTCTTTGGCGGCGTTGGCTCGGCTGAAATCATGGCAGTTAGAGTTCTATGTTGATCGAATTCCTCGCTGGCTAAAGCAAAACCCAATAGGCAATTACCGCGCCGCACTTGAATTGGGTGCCAATATCATCGACCTATCACAATGCTGCGATAGGTCCGACCTACACCCAAGCGATTATATCGCCCAAATTCGCTTGCCCGACTCGCGCGCCTTGTTTGTTCCTGAAGGCGGTAGAAGCCCTGTTGCTGAAGCGGGAATTAAGGTGCTTGCCGAAGAGATCATCGTCTGGCGAGATGAGAATAACATCAAAGATTTAGTCGTTGCCTTACCCTCAGGCACGGGCACCACATCACTGTACTTGCACAAACACCTTAAAGTTAACGCAATAGAAGTCATCACTTGTTCGTGCGTCGGCGGAAACGATTATTTAGAAAAACAATGGATGGAGTTGGGTGAAAACAGCGTTCCCAATATCATTGGCAACGACAAACCTCATCACTTTGGCAAGCTTTACCGTGAAGATTATGAAACTTGGTTTAAGCTAAAAAACCAAACTGGAGTCGAATTTGAACTGCTATACGACCCATTAATGTGGCAGGCACTACGCCATTGGTTGCCTGAAAATTCTCATCGAAGCTTACTTTATATACATCAAGGTGGGTTGCTCGGAAATGAAACCATGTTACCGAGATATCGCCGAAAGTACCCTCAAGATCCCATTTAGAAGTCCACAAAAAGTCCGATTTAGAGATCGGACTTTGAAAGTTCGATTACTAGCGAATCGCGTCTTTATCTACGTAAATACTGTCACCAAATTTCGGCTCAATTTCTACATAACCATTACCACGGCTCTTAACTTCACCTGAACGTTTGTTCTTAATTTTTCGGCAGTCCGACGGTAGGTCAATGTTTTTATTCGATGCATTTTTGCGCTTTAAGTACAGTTTAATCGCAGATTCACTCTGACATACCACACGATTTTTCTCTATCGTTACATCTGCTGACGCACCAAATGACATAAGTAAACACACGCTTAACAAGACGGTTTTTTTCATTGCTATTGTTCCTATCGAAGTTCATTTCAACCAATCACGAACATTATACATACTAAGTACGATATATAAACCGTTATCTTCACATCCATAAACAGAACGTTAAAAGCGATTGCGAGAATTGGTTTCTACTTTGTCGATTGTTTTTCGGATTTCACTGCAGAGCCATTGATGCGCTGGGTCATTCAACACTTTCTTCAAAGAGACTAAATACGTAGACATAAGTGAGTAGTGAAAAGGTAACTTGAACAATTGAAGATCTAGCTTTTTCTCGAACTGAAGTGCCATAGACAAAGGCACCACGGTTAAACAATTGGATTCGCTGCACAGCAGTAGGTTGCTAAATAGCGAACGGCCGTTATACGCCACTTTCCGACCGGAAAGATCAATGGTCGTATAATGACTCAAACTCACTTGTTGTTTTCTTACTCTGTCTAACACCGCGTGTTTTTCTGCCATGTACTGTGCTTCGGTGATAGCACCTTGTATTCTGGGATGCTGACGACGACAGACAATCACAAACTCATTATCAAACAATCTTTCATTGGCTGTATTGGCGTTCTCCGAGGGGATATTTTCTATCATCGCATCAAACTTTTGGATCAGAAGATCATCGTAAACTTGTTCTTCTCTGTCTGGTTGGTCATAGACCTCAAGCGTTAGGTGTTTGTTTTTCTGATTATCAAATTGGTCAAGCAATGCCCATTGCAAGTGTTCAGGCGCGGTGATCACAAATTGCCTCACAGACGTTTTGGGGTCAAATTCTCCTAAAGACTGAAATACCCCGCTTAACTGTTTTACTGGTACCTGAACGTGTTCATACAAGCTCGTCGCGTAAGCCGTGGGCACAACACCTCGTCCACTGCGAATGAACAGCTCTTGCCCCACCTCTTCTTTGAGCCGTTTTAATGCCGTGCTGATTGTTGATTGATTAGTACTAAGGTGATCAGCGGCTTTACTCAAACTGCCCTGCTCTATCACAGCCGCGAATACCGCTAGCAAATTGAAATTGGGGATTTTGTTATTCATTTGTTGCATTCCGCCTTAGTATTTCAATCATTAAAACATAAACTCATCGTAATTACGATATATCGATATCGCCTTAGCTCGTAGATACCCCCTAAGCAGTAAATTAAAATTCATGGCAACAAAACAATATTTAGTCTATCCAATAATAAGGTCGTTACCATGACTCCTACATTCAAAAAAATTGCGCTACCTATCGCTATAGCGAGCGCTCTGTTAACTGCGAATGCATCTTTTGCGTCAACCCTGCTGACTGAAGCCACCTCTAAGCAAGGTCAAGCGCTTCAAACCAGTGCAGCGAGCCAATATCAAAATATCGATATGAATAAGCGCTATAACGACGGTGTCTTGTTTGAACATGAGTCGAACTTATTTTGGGGCAAAGGCGAGCGCATTAAAGTGCTATCAAAAACGGGCGACTCGCTCGCATATTCTGCCGATTCCGATCACGTACACCCAGCGTTAACTAAGCACTCACGCAAAATGGACCAAGCGATCATCCAAGTCGATGATAACGTTTATTTAGGTTACGGATTTGGCTTAGATACCCCAGTGATGATCGAAGGTGACGACGGCATTATCATCGTTGATCCAGGCGAGTCCGTTCAAATGGCTGAATCAGTCAAAGAGCAATTCCGTAAAATTACCGACAAACCGGTAAAAGCCATCATCTATTCACACAACCACATCGATCACATTTCAGGTGTTCGTGCGTGGGCAACAGACGAAGACGTTAAGTCTGGTGACATAAAGATCATTGCTCAAGAAGGTTTAACAGAAGCCGTCGCTAACTGGTCTTCTAACCTTGGCACACTGTTTGGTCACCGCACGTCTTACACGGGTGCAAAACACGTGGAAGAAGGTGAGCATGGTACGGTCAATGATGGCCTTGGTCCTCGCTTTATGCAGGGCGATATTTCGTTCATCGAACCAAACGTAACATTAAAAGATCGCCTAGACATCACGATCGCCGGTGTAAAACTAGAAATCGTTAATGTGCCATCAGAAACCAAAGATGAAGTTGTGGTTTACCTGCCAGAGCAAAAGATTTTGCACGCTGCAGAAGTACTTCAAGGTGAAAACTTCCCGAACCTGCATACAATTCGCGGGACTAAATTCCGTGATCCATCAATGTGGTTCAAAGGCATTGATATCATGCGCTCATTTGATACAGAGATCATGATTAACTCTCACGGTCGTCCTGTTGAGGGTGCAGAAGCGGTCGCAAACGTACTGACGTCTTACCGCGATGCAATTCAATACACTCACGATCAAACCATCCGTTACATGAACAAAGGCCTGACTCCTGATGAGTTAGTCGAAGTAGTTAAGCTGCCGTCACACCTGGCAAACCACCCATGGTTAGGTGAGCACTACGGTACTGTTGCTCATGCGGTTCGCCAAATTTATGTAGGCTACAACGGCTTCTTTGAAGCTGATCCATGGCAGTTAGAGCCAATGGCTTACGAGCAACGCGCCAAAGCCTTTGTCGAAATAATGGGCGGACGCGATAACATCATTCGTACAGCTAAAGCCGCAATGGAAGCTGAAAACTACACGTTCGCCGCTGAAGTTTTGTCTTACCCAATTACAGTAAACAAAGAAGACAAAGAAGCGCGTCTGCTTAAGGCTCAAGCTTACAAAGCGTGGGCTGCAGATCAAGTCAACATCAACTGGCGCAACTGGGCACTTAATGCCGCAGCTGAGCTCGAAGGAACCCGTGATTTCTCTAACATGATCAGCTTTGCTTCGGTCGATGTATTGACCGCACTACCAAGTAAGCAAATTTTTGACATGATGACGTCAACACTGATTGCAGAGAAGACATTGGATGTGAACATGTCACTTTCCTATCAGTTCAGTGATACCAATGAAGCATTCACCATTGAGATCCGAAACGGTATCGCTCAATTGCATGAAACCAACCTAAAAGATGCGGACGTACAAATCAGCACCACTCGTGGCGTGTTAAACCAAATCTTAATGGCTGGTCCGAATGCACAAAAAGTGATTGGCAAAAACCTACAACAGGGTGACTTCCGATTCACCGCTGGCGACATCCAACACTTCGGCCAGTTCATGAGCTACTTCGATAAAGCCATGACTCCTGAAGAAATCATGCTCATCGTTCGTTAATTACCTGTGGTTATTCACCCACAAATAAATTGACCAAATGGATTTGGGAGGCAGTTTTACTGCCTCCCTTTCTCCGTCATATTCTGTATGTATAGGTACTTAGATGAAATTTCTAAAAATCGTTATGCAAAAAATATGGGCCGTAATGCTCGTACTTTTGAAGTTCAGCGCTTTCATGGTGACAATGTTAGCGGGGGCATGGGTACTTGCTCCGCTTGGCACCATTCATTCGCAAGACATCGACCTTTCTCAATTTAACCACCACCCAAACCCAATGATGATGAATTTCTTTCAGACTGAGTTTTTCTCTGGGTATTTATTTGCCGTCACCATTGCCCTAGTACTCGCTGTTATTTACGGTTTTTGGCGAGTGCATGAGCTAGGTGTGCATAAAGCCGAAGAGAGCAAAAACCCACAGGTACACGTTGTGTTCGCACTTTCTTTATGTGGTCTGTTCATCAGTAAAACATTCTGGGTTATTGCCCTCGTCATTGCATTTACTAACTGGGCCAGCATTGGTAATGGCATTAGCAACATCATTCAACGCGGTATCGCTAAGGGAGAAATACAATGAAAGAGATGATGATCCCCTATGTTTTGATTGTCTGGTCTTTATTCGCGACTGGTGCTTTGAAAAAAACACTCGCCAATGTCATTTGGTCCGCGATCGGTGGCGTTATCATACTGGGTTCTCTTGCCGTTGTTTCACGACTATGGTCTCCCGTTGACTTAACTAATTCAACCACCGTAAAAGCCCCTCATGCCGTAGCATCACCGCTTATCGGTGAGCGTATTGATAAAGTATTTGTCACTCACAACCAATTGGTTAAAGAAGGCGATGTTCTTTACACCTTAGTCGACACCAACTCCGCCGCCGATCGTTCAAAAATCACATCGAGCATAATACAACAGCAAGAAACCATCACTCAGATGGAACGCGATCTTGAACGAGCCAAAACCTCACCTGAAATCTTCAAAAAACGCGATATAGAAAAGTTTTATTCCGATTTAAAAGTCAGCAACGCTTACTTAGAATCTCTTAAAGCGGATCTACAAAAAGTCGATTGGGCGCAAGAGAAGAAAACTGTTACCGCAGAATTTGATGGGCAAGTGTCTATCGTCAACATCGCTTCAGGAAGTGCTATTGGCAACATGCACATATATGACATCAACAACAAATTCTTAGAAATGCGGATTCCAGACCAAGCGTATGGTTATGTGGAAATAGGCGATTTCGCGGAGTTTTATGTCGACGCCTACCCAGGGCATATCTTCCGTGCAAAGGTACACAGTTTTACCGCGGGTACCGGGGAAGCGGCCATCAACCCAGTCAACGGACCACAAAGTGTTAATCAGCACGTTGGAAACAATATGGGTACTCATGGACGTACGATCGTGCTAGAAATCATTGAACCTGATGGGTATTACATTCCAATTGGTGCAACCGGATCTGCGTGGATTTCGGCGAAGAAGCCGCATCCATTCTGGGGGTTCATCGATGTCATTGGTGGTGCAACGGTTCGACTCCAGTCTTACAAATCGTACTTGGGCGCTTGGTAAACTGAACTCAGCCCCATATTAGATTTATTACTGAAAAGACCGTTCGACAGATAACGAAGAATGGTCATTACAAGGTGCATATTCATGGCTAACACAGTATGAATATGCACCAAATTCACTGGAGTCACTATGCGTAAACGATTTATGCCAAAACCATTTCTACTCATTCTGCTTCTTGTATCTAGTCTCAGTTATGCTTGTGGTTTACACCAAAGTACTGGCTTTAACTTAATTACAGAACCTGGATCACTCACCGTTTTTTCAAACGTCATTTCTGCCAGACAAGCGAACGCATTTGATAACGGTGCCAAGCCCGACCATTTTCGCCTATTCGACATAAAAAAAGCACTCGATAAGCCCCACCAGAAAAAAGTAAACTTCTCTTTATTTGAAGCCATCAATGGTCATTACAGCGACGTTGATGTTACGAGCAACGCCTTAGTCGTAGGACGAAACACGCCCGTCACACCAAGCACGTTACTGCTAGTTACAGAACTTGATGTGCTCGATGCTCTCGCAAACGGTAAGTTAACTTGGAAACAAGCCAAAGAGGCTCACTTAGTGAAGATAAACGGCAACCAGCAAGACATCGCCACATTAGACAATTGGTTAAGTGACCTATTCCAAACTAACGATGAATAGCTAAATAGGTGCCAGCTGCGATCATAATACTGCCCGCTCCACGATTTAGCCTTTGGTGCGCTTTTGGTGTTTTTAGCATTCGAGCCATTCGACTCGCTCCAATAGCGATGAGCATCAAGCCAGCCATCAATGCGACCGCTGATAAGACAGAAACCAAAACAATATCTTGAGCCTGTAACGCGGCTAAATCAACAAAGGTCGGCAAGAAAGAGATATAAAAAAGAATGACTTTCGGGTTAGATGCAGAGATCAAAAAACCTTGTGTAAAACTCGCCAGCGCTTCCGTTTTTTGTGGTTGTTGCACTTCATTATCGATGGAGTCCTTAACCTCAGGCAAGGCCTTAAACATCTTATAGCCTAGGTAGATCAAGTAGCCAGCGCCAACGTATCGAATAACAACAAAAACTTCAGACCAATTATCTGCGACTGTTGCTAAACCAAAACACGCGAGTATCAAATAAATAAGATCGCTTCCAATCATGCCCAATGCCAGCATCACACACTTCTTTGGCCCAGAAACCATAGCTCTGGCCAAAATGGCAAACACGCCGGGGCCGGGTGTAATACCAAATATAAATATGGCAATAAAGAACGTAATTGCGCTTTCTATGGACATGCTCTCACCTACTTAATCTTTTCGCCGAGTGTACCACAGAAAATTCGCGCTAAAAGACAAAGGCATGATCATAAAAGCCACCGAGTTTTCTCTCTCGCATCTCAGTTAGGGTTAGGGTTATAATGCGGCGGCTTTTCTGTGGAACATTTCCAATTGTTCACCAGAGTTCAATCGCTGACCAGACACTACGAGTTCACTAAACACCATGATTTCAAAAAACCAACTAAAACTGCTTCGTGCTCTTAATCAAAAAAAACAACGCAAAGCCCTTGGCTTATTTTTGGTTGAAGGCGAAAAAAATGTACTGGAGTTAGTGAATGCTTCTCTCGTGGTCAAACAGATTTTTGCGACACAAGAATTCTTAGAGCAAAATGAAGCACAGATAAGCCGCTTTGAGTGTATTGAAGCGACATTAGAAGAGTTGACCAAAGCAAGCTCGCTTGTGAGTAACAACGCGGCGGTTGCTGTTGTTGAGATTCCAAGTGTTGAAGCACCAATTGCTGAAGGTCTGATGATCGCCCTAGACGGCGTGTCTGACCCCGGTAACCTTGGCACCATCATTCGTGTTGCTGACTGGTATGGCATTAAGCACATCATTGCGAGCACAGACTGCGCCGACCCATATAACCCAAAAACCATCAGAGCTACAATGGGCAGCTTCGGACGCGTTCAAGTTAGCCAACTTGCCCTGCCAGAATACTTATCTGCGGCTGATTTACCTGTCTACGGTGCATTCTTGGAAGGCGAAAGCGTTCATAGCACAGACTTTCTAGCGGAAGGCATCTTGTTGATGGGCAGCGAATCTCATGGTGTACGCGAAGAAGCCGCCAAGCAGGTTACCCACAAAATCACCATTCCATCATTTGGTGGCGCAGAGTCTTTAAATGTTGCGATGGCAACTGGCATTATTTTGGATAACTTCCGTCGCCAGCACAGCTAATAAGCGGATAGTTCGCTCTTCGTTAATATAGCTTCTCGTTAATAATAAAAAAACGTCATGGTTAAGCTAACCATGACGTTTTTTTGAATTCTTTAGGTACTCGCGCGAGCTATTTTTCCAGCATCGACAACTTGTTAGGCACGCCATCCCATTTCGCCGCATCTTCAAGGGCCGGTTTCACTTCGGTAATGTTCGGCCATACTTCTGCAAGCTCTTCGTTTAACGCAATAAACACTTGCTGATCTTCCGGTAATTCATCTTCTTGAAAAATAGCTTGCGCATCGCATTCCGGCACGCACAACCCACAGTCAATGCAATCAATTGGGCTTATAACCATAAAGTTCGGGCCTTCATAAAAGGCATCAGCAGGACATACCGCGACACAGTCAGTGTATTTACATTGTATACAGTTATCCGTTACGACAAATGCCATGATTCGAAACTCTTCGTTAGCCAAAATTGTGGATTGGCGATGATACTGATCCAGAGACAAAATTCAATATATGCTCGGTTTATATTTTCGATAACCTATCTTAACGAATTAAGTATGACAGACGAATCAACATCACGTAAAATGCGCGCCATTGTGAGCTATCGTTCAAGCCATTTGAATGATTAAGCTAAGACACCTACTAAAACGAGACATCAGCATGATACGTTTAAATGAAATCAAGCTTCCTTTAGATCATGAGGAAGACGCACTTCTTGCCGCGATAACCAAAAAGCTGGGCGTGACCGCCGAGCAAGTTATCTCATTCAATATGTTTAAACGTGGCTACGATGCTCGTAAAAAATCTAAAATCCTGCTTATCTACACACTAGACGTCGAAGTTGAAAACGAAGTGCAACTGCTCGAACAATTCGAGAATAACCCGCACGTGAAAACTACGCCTGATATGGCCTACAAATTTGTTGCTAAAGCGCCAGAAAACCTAACCGAGCGCCCTGTCGTTATTGGCTTTGGCCCTTGTGGTTTGTTTTCAGCTTTAGTTTTAGCGCAAATGGGCTTTAACCCAATCGTGGTTGAACGCGGTAAAGAAGTGCGTGAGCGTACTAAAGACACCTTTGGTTTCTGGCGTAAACGTAACTTAAACCCAGAATCAAACGTTCAGTTTGGTGAAGGCGGCGCAGGTACTTTTTCTGATGGCAAATTGTATAGCCAAGTAAAAGATCCGAAGCATTACGGCCGTAAAGTCATTGAAGAATTCGTCGCATCGGGTGCTCCTGAAGAAATTCGTTACGTAAGCAAGCCTCACATTGGTACGTTCAAACTGGTCACCATGATTGAAAAAATGCGTGCGAAGATCATCGAGCTAGGTGGTGAAATTCGATTCAGCACTCGTGTTGATGACCTACACATGGAAGATGGTCAAATCACGGGCTTAACGTTGTCTAACGGTGAAGAGATTAAGTCTCGCCACGTTATTTTAGCGGTAGGCCACAGTGCACGTGACACCTTTGAGATGCTGCATGAGCGCGGTGTTTACATGGAAGCAAAACCATTTTCTGTTGGTTTCCGTATTGAACACAAGCAATCTGTTATTGATGAAGCACGTTTTGGCAAAAATGCAGGTAACCCTATTTTAGGTGCCGCTGATTATAAACTGGTTCATCACTGCAAAAATGGCCGTACTGTTTACAGTTTCTGTATGTGCCCAGGTGGTACTGTTGTTGCTGCAACCTCCGAAGAAGGCCGCGTTGTTACCAACGGAATGAGCCAATACTCTCGTGCAGAGCGTAACGCAAACAGCGCCATTGTTGTGGGTATTTCACCAGAACAAGACTACCCAGGCGACCCACTAGCCGGCATTCGTTTCCAACGTGAACTTGAAAGTGCCGCCTACCGCTTAGGTGGCGAAAACTACGATGCACCAGCACAAAAAATTGGTGACTTCCTAAAAGGCCGCGATCCAAGTGCGATTGGCGAAGTTGAACCCTCGTTCACTCCTGGTATTAAACTGACGGATCTTGCGCAAGCATTACCTGACTTTGCGATTGAAGCAATCCGTGAAGCCATTCCAGCATTTGATAAGAAGATTAAAGGCTTCGCAGGTGCAGACGGCCTACTCACAGGTGTAGAAACTCGTACATCATCGCCACTGTGCATCAAGCGCGGTAAAGATTACCAAAGCGTTAACTTGAAAGGCTTCTACCCTGCTGGTGAAGGCGCAGGTTACGCAGGTGGTATTTTGTCTGCGGGTATCGACGGAATTAAAGCCGCAGAAGCATTAGCACTCGCGATGGTTGAAGAAGCATAAGTTAGCCGACAAAACCACAGACAGCGATAAAGCCCTAAATACGAAGTGCAATGAGTTTGACTCATTGCACTTTTTTTTGCTTAATTGATTTTGTTCATAATGGCGGCTGATCATTCGCAGGCTCGATTACGCAGTTAACGCTAAAACCGTTGCTCTGAATTTTTCTTTCAACTTTTCATCCGTAATTTCACCTGTATCCACATCGAAGTTTTCATAGAAACTTGGCAATGACATCGAAGCAACCACATTGCCTTCAAAATACTTGGCAGAATTCACCGCCGTCGCAAGAACATTTCCTGCTCCACCACCACCCGGTGATGTTGAAAGCATAACCGTTGGGGTTCCTTGATACACCCCCATATTTACGCGACTGGCCCAATCAAACAAGTTTTTATAAGCCACGGTATAACCACCATTGTGCTCTGCAAATGAAATAAGCAATCCATCGGCTTTCGCTATTTTGTCTCTGAAAGCATGCACCGCATCAGGGATGCCGAATTGGGTTTCTAAATCAATGCTGTATATCGGTAGCTCAAAATCGTTGATGTTTATGATTTCAACATCATGGGATCCCAACTGCTTTGAAGCCAATATGACCAATTGTTTGTTGATGGATTGAATGCTATTGCTTGCGGCGAACGCGAGAATCTTCATTAGTGTTTCCTTTTCCGATAATTAAGAGTGTTGAGTCATTGTTTGAATAGCGTCCTGCGAGTACCGCTTAAACACGGCCCAACAAGCCCTCTTCGTAAGACTTCATAACAAGCTCAATCTCTTGCTCTGAATTCATCGCAAATGGGCCTCTTTGCACAAAATGCTCTTGGGTTGCTTTACCAGACAACACAACAAAATGACTGTCTCCGTTACTTTTACCGGTGACCTGCAATGTTTGATGCCCCTCAGCATTCACCGCAATGGATTCACCTTTTTCAAGCACAATACTGCACTGTCGGTTCGTAATTCAACGCTGCCTGACACCGCGTATATCCAAGCGCTATGATCCGACTGCACATCATGTTTAAAACGCTTTGCTTGTGCGACTCTTCCATCCAAGATAGTGAACGGCAGCACTGGAGAGCTTGCTCCGCTTAGCCCATTCGATTCACCAAGCACAAGACGTACTCTGCTCCCCTCAGACTCAATAATCGGCATGTGCTCACTTTTTACATGCAGGGACGACGGCGATTCTTTCTTCTGCAAAGACGGTAAGTTCACGAATAGCTGTAACCCATGAATGCTTGCACCCTCTCTTGGCGCTTCGTCATGTACCGCTCCTTTTCCTGCATTTAACCAGTAAAGGTCACCCGCGTGTATATCAAAATCATTCCCTAGTGAATCTCGATTGTTAAATGCGCCTTCAGTGTCTTCAAAAAGTACCGACACAGCGGATAGCCCAGCATGGGGATGATCACCGAATGTTGGTTCTGTCATTCGATAATGATCCACCATAATAAGAGGGTCCATCACGCCGTTAAAGTCAGTATATCGAAAGCCTCTACCTGTAAAGCCAGTGCCTACTTTCAATGAGTTACCCGCTACTACTGAAGAAGTACCCACGCCGCTAATTTGCTCTTGTTTGATATGTTTTGTTGAATTCATTATTCTCTACCGTTCCATGTTTGATTTGAAATTAGAATAGCAATCAAAATGTGACCATAAAATAGACAGAAATCAGACTCATCGTTCTATATTTGGAACAAGGAAAGCCATGATAGATTTAAACGACTACTTTTATTTTGTTCACGTTGTAGAGAAAAAAGGATTTTCTGCCGCAGCCCGCACGCTTGGTGTTCCCAAGTCGAGGTTAAGCCGCCACGTAAGCCAACTGGAAGAACGGCTAAATATCCGGCTCATTCAACGCACGTCTCGCAGTATTTCTGTAACCGACGCAGGCGACAAGTTTTACCAACATGCTCGGCTAGTGCTAGATAACATGGAACGGGCTGAAGCATCGGTTCAGCCTATGATGAACTCGCTTTCAGGAAAGGTTCGAATTAGTTGTTCAGTCGGTGTCGCTCAATTTGCACTCAAAGAGATAGTCACCGACTTTGCTATTGAGCAACCGCAAGTTCAACTCGAACAGCATGTCTCAAATGATACGATTGACCTAGTGTCACAAGGGATAGATTTGGTGATACGTGGTCATATGGCGACGCTGCCAGATTCAACCCTGATTCAAAAAAAGCTCGCGACGGTAGAATGGCATTTATTTGTCGGAACACCTTTTATTGAACGCCACGGTCTACCCGACTCACCATATGCGCTCAATGATCTCCCATTTCTAAAAGTCGGATGGCGAAACCGCAATGACATATTACATTTGGAACATTGCGACGGAATTAAAACTCAAATTCAGTTGAACACAAGATTTCGTTCCGATGATATGGAGACATTGTCGCTCGCGGCCAGTAAAGGCCTGGGGATTGTTGCACTGCCCGCCTATGCTTGCCATTCACGAGTTCAAACAGGAAGCTTAACGAGAATACTGCCTGATTGGATCGCAGGCGCAGCACAATTGAGCTTGCTGATGCCTTCAAGAACGGGAGTGCCAGCACAGGTCAATGCTTTCTCTGAGTATCTTCGTGCCAATTTCGTTAAAGCGGTAACCCCCTGATCTCACGTTCAATTAATGAGAATAAATCTCAACTAAATCTTTAGATATACGATTAAATCTATTAGCATGGTGAATACATCATTCAGTAAAGAGTTGTTCAATGAGAATCCTATTAATATTTCTGTGTCTTATCGCCGCTCCCAGTTTTGCAGAAACAAAAGTCATTAAACAAGTGATGGACATGAACTCTGAAAACATAGATAAAATGTACCAGTTCATTCCTGATTACGTAGAAATACAGCCCGGAGATAAAGTGCTATTTAAAGGCACGGTAGGTTCTCACACAGCGCACAGTATCCAAGGAATGCTGCCAGAGGGTGCTGAGCCAATCATGATTTCTGGCTCTAACGCGAAAGAAGTGACGTTCGATAAACCGGGCGTGTATGGCATAAAATGCAAAGTGCATCACCGCCACGGTATGGTCGCTTTGGTGGTTGTGGGCGACCCGAGCATTAATATTGTTGAAGCTCGAGCGGCGGCGAAGAAACGCGTCAGTCGTCGTTCACAAGCCAAAATGCAAGATTTATTAGACAAGGCTGAAGAAAAACTTAACTAAGTAATATTGGTTACTATTAATAAAAAAAACAGCGCTTCTCGCGCTGTTTTTTTGTCTATTATTTAACAGTAATGGTCCAATAAATAATGGCTTGTAGGTAACGCTTTATAAGGCCTAATTAACCTCAAACCTTACCAATATCTACAAGCTTCATACAATATTCCTCGGGGCAAATGAAAAGCCCGTAAATTGGTGCTTGTATTCCGACTCGCCGATTTTCTTAATATTCGCAATGCCCATTTTGTAATTATAGTTACCGCTTATTTGATCTACCATACGTGTGGTTAACGCATTCGCCGGATTTTTCATGTCCATAAAGTTACAAAACAGAACGCCCTTTTTGGTGGCGTTTGTCACGATCGCCACTGCTTTTATTTCGGCGTAATCCAATTGAATGTGACCGTTTTTCATCAGAGAAGAGAACTGAAACGCATCGTCATCCACTCCTAGAATGGTGTCTTTAAAGTTTGCGACCCTGTCTGAATACAGCAATACTTCATCACCGGCTTCAATCCCACGTTTTTTGGCATCTTCAGGATGAATTTCAACCCAGTTATACGGCCAGCGATGCTTGATGTAATCTCTGCGCTCTACATCATCAAAACCAGACTGCCATATCTCATTAATTCGCCCATTAGAGAACCACAATTCGTCTTTTTTAGGCGTTAACCATGCATGAAAATCACTGAACAGATCCCACGGGTGTTTTTGCAGGTTAACTTTACCTGTTTGGCTATTAAACCGAGTCAGCTGTTTGGTCATGATATTGGCACCTTGCGGGCCGTCTTGTAACCCTTTTTCACCCAGTTCTTGCCAGGTCATTTCGGTATCGTGTAGGCGCTTGGTTCCAACCAACTGTTTGGTTTCATAGTTATAAAACACAGGGCCCTGAATCCCTTCGGTGCCATATTCGGCCAATTTCTGATGCAGTGTTTTGCCTTCTTCACGAGCGGCTACTTTGATCATATTAAAATCTTTTCGGCTACCTCGGCTAAAACGAGACGACTCTTCGGCCACTTCGTTGCTGTTTTGCCAATCAAAGCCATCAAAGCCCATGCGCGTTGCCAATTGTGCAACAATCCACCAGTCTGGCTTTGAGTCCCCCGGGGCATCGGAAAACTTCTGATATAAACGCAACCTTCGCTCGCCATTCGCGCGCATGAAATTTTCTTCCCCCCACGTTGCTGCCGGGAAAATGATGTCGGCAAATTGCTTACCGATTGGGTCGCGCAAATAGATATCCTGATTGACCACCACCAGACCACCTAAGTCTGCCCTGCGTTTCAACGTTTCAATGATGTGTTGCTTGTCTTTATGAGTCACTTGATGTGGGTTACCGCTAGTCAGCTCGACGAACTTATCTTTTAATCCGTAACTGCCACACATCGATTGTATCCAAGTGGTACCAATCACGTGAGCCATTCGAGTATGACCAGAATACAGATAACGATCGGTATCAATCGCCCTGCGTCTTCGGCCGGGCACTTTTTCAGGCGATTTATTTCGTGGTAACTTACCACCCGCAACCCCACCTCGTTGATGGCCACCAAATCGACCAATGACTCTCCCCTCACGGCCGCCAGTGCCTATCACTGTCGCCAAAGAAGCAATGGCATTGGTGTTACCCGTGTTATTAGACCAATAGAAGCCTTTTTCTATGCCGATAGAAGATTTAACCCTTTTACCATGCACTGGTTTTGCAAGCATTTGTGCCGCTGTAAAGATTTTACTTTCCTCTATACCTGCAATGCTCGCGGCATAAGTTGGGTGGTATTCTTTTTGTTCAAGTAACCATTTTTTGTAATCTTCAAACCCATCAGTTTGGAATTTTCCCCACGTGGTTCGCCACTGCCATGGCGTGTTTCGTGTGCCTTGACCGAAACCGGAATTGGACTCCCACTGATTATTTACCCAATTTTCAATCCACTCACTGTCTTGCCAATTGTTTTCCAAGATCACTCGAATGATCGCGCCTAGAACGAGGTTATCGGTTCCTGGATTAACATCTAAATGGAGCCCACCTTGCTGCTTTAGCCACGCGATACCGGCGGTTTCACGTGGATTAAGAATGACGGTTTTCATGCCCTTTTGTACGGCAGGCATGATGAACTGAGTAAAAATAATGGTTTTAGTTTCGTACGGGTCGGTACCGCAAATCATTAAGGTGTCAGCTGCCCCCCAGTCTTCATAGGAGGGGGCAAAGTTATCAAACCCTGCATCACGAAAGCCCGGCGTCGCCGTTACATCGGATGGCGTATCATGAAATGAGAAATTGGCGGTATTTACATGACGCAACGCGTACTTGGTGATCGCGTAGGTATTTTCTATGTACTGATAAGAATAGGTTTTAACGCAATAGCTGTTTGCACCATGAGTATCAATCACATGTCGTCCTACTTGCGCTGCAATATCGAGCGCGAAGCTCCAATCGACAGGCTGCAATTCGCCATTAATTCTTACCAACGGCTGTTTGAGTCGATCTTTTGTTGGCGTTTCTGGGTTATAGACTTTCTTCGCTAACAAGCCACCGCGAACGGAGGAGTCTCCCCCTTTGTTTACCACTTTGGTGTCTCTGTCGGCAATGATAACAACATGATGAGGTTTGCCGTTGTGTTGGACGATATTATGTTGCTCTGGTGATACCCAGGCTTGCAAAACGTGGCTAGGGAAATCGATTCCAAATGCATTGTCACTGGCTTTTGGCCCACCGGAAGGTGTGCCGACTGGCCAGCGATACACTTTATAGCCACACGCAACAACGCAATAGTCACAAGCGGTGGTGATCACTTCCGCATTTTTGGGTGGCACTAATGTGGATTCGGGCATTTTATTGATGGTCATTTATGCCTCCTGAACGTCAATTAGGTTATCAAGTCGGCCAAATAACAAGCCCATAACCCCGACTGCGTATACGTCATCACCTTCTACTTCAAGTAACACTTGTGGCAAACTCTCGAATGCCTGCCCGGAAACGATGATGCCGTGTCGGCGTAAATCAAAGGTCGATAAATGGAATGGGCATTGACCCACAACTCGATGCTCATCTACCGCTTTATACGCGCCCGCTAACGGCCCACCTTGATGCGTGCAGGTCATCGAGAACGCCACGATGTCTCTTTGCGCCCCGATACCGCCCCCGCAAGCGACGTCCGTTTTTACCAACATAGCAACAGAATTAGCGCCCTCGTCTGGGTAATGAAAATACGTGGCTTCGTGATTAGTCAGTTCACTCAGTTTGGCAATTTTTTGTCTTGGGTAACCGACAACTCGCGCTTGTGTACTGGTTTCTTTCTCTGTCCCAGCAAATAAGGTGATCGGCACCATTGAAACCGCTGTAGCAGCAGTGGAATACAACAAAAAATCTCGGCGCGAGATCATGCATCGGTTATGGCCCTTGGCTGAGCTCTTATGCGTTCTAGACATTATTTCTTTGCCTCTATTAATTCTGCTTTGCTAAATTTTGGTTGATATTCGGGTAGTCCTGGTTCGTCAATGATGATTTGCTCACCGGAAAACGACTCCACAAAGCTCAACAAGTCTGCTTTTTCTTGTTCGGTTAACCCCAAAGGAAAAATGAGAGCGGACTTGGTTTGTGGGAACCCGGTTGTTCGACCATCCGATGCCACACCGCCTTGATTGTAAAACTCAATCACCGCTTCCAATGTTGGCAGCGTGCCATTGTGCATATAAGGGGCCGTGTATTTTGTGTAACGTAGGCTTGGCGTTCGAAACTTGCCCAGCATCTCTTTTCGCTTGGCCCGGAAATACACGCCCGGATCGGCTTTGGTGTTTCTGTACATGGTTTGCGTTACACCTTTCGCATATAACTCGAACCGAAAGGTAATTTGCGCCAACGGATCGTCGTACCACCAAGGGCTAGGAGGCGCGCCGACGTTATGAAACTTTTGATCCGAGGCAAGTGCTCCGTTATGACAAGCGATGCAATTGGCTTTGCCTTCGAATAAAGTTTTACCTCGCAACTGCGACTCTGAAAGCGCTTGACTCTCACCCCGAAGGTAGTTATCTAAAGGGGTATCTTTTTGCACCAATGTTCGCTCAAACGCCGAAATCGCACGCCATGCATTGTGAATTTTTGGCGTATCGTCGCCGAAGACTTGTTTGAATCGGGTGACGTATTCAGGTACAAGGGCTAAACGAGCTTCCATGATGTCATCCTCACCATTGCCAGCAACGGCTCCTTTTGCTGCATCTTTTGCCTGCGCTTCTAATGACATCGCACTGCCTGCCCAAAACAATTTGTCGTAATAAGCGGCATTAATAATGGTTTGGCTATTACGCCAATGTACGGTGCCCGGGTAGCCCATAGAGAGATCATCCGGAAAGCCCCAGCCTTGGGTTTGTATATGGCAACCCGCGCAAGGGCTTGTTGTATCGCCACTTAAACGTCCATCAAAAAACAGCATTTTTCCTAGTTCTATTTTTTCCGGCGTCTGCTTATTGTCTGGCGGAATAGGTACATCACCGAGCGGCGCAAGCTTGGGGGAAGCAATAACCACAAATGAGAGCCAAAATGACGCCAAGATTGCGCCTAATTTAATTTTTAGCATCTTGCCAGCCCTCAATGTATTCATAACCAAAATCGTATTTTGTCCATTGGTACTGCTCGTCTGTTAATGGATCTCCCGACAGCGATTCTAAAAAGGCAACTAAGTCTGCTTTTTCTTGTTTACTCAACTCTAGGGGCTTTATTTTTGGGTCTTTGTTCGAATCTTTTCCGCCTCCTTGATTATAAAACTCAACCACATCATCCAAGGTTGCTAGCATACCGTTATGCATATAAGGCGCGGTGTATTTTAGCTCTCGCAAGGTTGGGGTTATAAAACGCCCTCTATCACTTCCATCGGCTTTATGGGTTTGTACGTGGGCACCTACGTCTCTTTTCAACGTGAGATAATCTTGCACCCCCATGAACATGTTAAAGGCCAAAAACGTTTGGTGCCTCATTGGGTCTAAGAAGATATCAAAATTCTCTGGTACGCCCGTATTGTGTGCTTGCTCATCGGTAAACAACTCACCGGTATGGCAACGTGAGCATTGCGCTTTGCCATTAAATAGGCGCTGACCTTGCTTGGCGCTGCTGGTCATTTTGTTCAAGTCATAAGGCGCATTCTTAGAGGTAAGTGTTTTCAAATATTCGGGAATAGCTTTACGAACGCCGCCATTAGACGGTTCACCAAGCCCCGCTTTTTCAAACATCGCTACATAGATAGGATCTTGCTTTAAGCGCTCTTGCATCAAACGCATGTCCATGTTCATCAGCCAGTCTTCGGTTATGTTTTCTCTGACTACGTCATTCAGATTGGTACCGATTCGGCCATCGTGGAACCAAACATTTTTATAAACAATGTTGATCAGCGTTGGCGCATTACGAAAGCCATCACTGCCTGTATACGCTGGACTTAGCGGTTCTGGGTAGGCAAAGCCATGCTCTGCGACATGGCAGCTGGAGCAAGAAATAGAATCATCGCCTGATAGCCGTGTATCGTAAAAAAGTCTTTTACCTAATTCGGCTTTGGCCGGGTTTACTTCAAGTTCGGGGAGCTTTGCCATCACATTGGTAGACATGAAAGCCAAAATCGCAGTAATGAGGGAAAATCTCAGTGTCATCCACATTTTCCTTTCCGTGGGATCGAATCTTTTCGCGGCGCTTTGAGCCACTATTGTTAATATTGTACGTGAATCTAACGGTAAGACTGCGATCATACAAATAGAAATGTAAAAAACTATCATTTACATTTATAATATTACGCTAATGCTCGTTTTCATCAAAGTGTTGTTATGCTGCCCAACTCTCTTTATCACCATCTTTATCGCTATGTCACTCCCCTTTTGACCTCTAATGATGAGCCGACCCAATGCCTCGCAATCCGATCTTTGCGCTTTTTTAATCATCAGGTGGATGACGAAGTGGGAGCGCTGTTAGCCACTAACTTAAACAGCGCGAGCTTGGCCGTGGTGTTAAGCAGTTTAGAAGCCTTAAAGCACCAGCCTGAATGCGACCTAACTCCTGTGTTACGCCTACTCAATCGCTATGAGGATCTTGATAGTGACATCAAAATCGCGGCGTTGAATGTTATAAGAGAGCAAAACCTGCACTTGCCTGCGCACTTAGCAGCATTAGATGTATTGGTTGACCATGTTTGCGATGACAATGAAGACTGGGACGGCGAATGGGATGATAGTATCGATGTGGCTTTGACTGCGGCAAGCATCCTAACACCGCATGCTACGCTACTTTCTACAGTACAACTTGAACGCCTATGGGCACGATTTGAAAACGACCCAGAGCCAGATCTGCAAGCACTGTTAATTCGAATTCTTATTGCAACGTCCTGTAATCGAGTCGAAGCGCTCATTTATGATCATTCATCTAAGCTTAAGCCCAACCGATTAACGCGAAAGATCCTTAAAAGTAGCCAAAACAAAGTGCTACTCTATCAAGTATTGAGATCGTCTGATCTAAGCCTACATGAAGTGGCACTCAGCCGGTTAGCCAACTTAGATGCAAAAGAATACTTGCAAGACTTCCTCTGTCTGCTGTCTTCTAGCAACGTTCAATTGCAAGACATCGCAGCCACCACTTTGCTTAGGTGGCAGTACCCAATATCTGCCCAATACATATCACCTTTGCTATCAATCAACGATGTATCACAATCTTCAACATCAAGAGCATGCTTACAAACCTTACTCCCGATTCTAAAGCAAGACACATTAGACTTGTTGATCAATCAATGGCAACAAGGCTCGTTAAGGTCCGATTACATCGGTGTATTGCTCAGTTGCGCTGCTCGCTTCAAATTCGATTTAAATAGTGTGTTGCCTTTATATTATCAGGCATTTCCGGCGTTAAATACGGAACAACAAATAGATACCTTATCGCTGCTGACGACATCTATAGGCGTTACTATTAGCGCAGCTTTTATTCGTCAAACCATTGAAAGTAGGCGGTGCGATAACGCCACTAAGTTATTGCTCATCGCTTACCTTTGGCAGCAAGATCAAAGTGAGCATCAGGCGTATGCCAAGCAACTCATGTTCACTGATTCTGCTAGCTTAATCCAAGTACCGCCGGCGCTTTCCATCACTAAAAAAAGCCAAGTTGTGACGGTGACTAATCGTGAGTCAACGGCGGTAACGTCAACTCTGATGTCGTTAAGCGCACCACTGGTTGAATTTAGCAGCGCGGCCTCCTCGAGCAAACCAGCGCCACCAACGAAACGAGCGCGCAAGATAGCACGTATCGACAGCATTTCTAACCAAGCAATTGCTGTTCGGTATTGCAACAACCCACAGGTGTTACGAGACTTTTGTCACTCTACTCAACTAGAAAATTCACCTGATCATATGATTCTTGAACTGTGCCGAGCCTGCATAAGCAATGACATCTGCTTTCAAGAAATGAAAACGGACGAACTACATCTACGTATTATTAACATGATTGTGAATGCAGAAGACGGCGCAGATCTAAGGCTAATGCAGTGGTTAGAATGGCGTGATTTACACCCGAGCCTTGAACAACTTCAGCACGCCGAGAGTCACCTGACATTAGCGAACTTAACCAGCGTTGCCAATGATCTACCTTTGCTTATCTCTTTGCTTAAGCACCCATATATAGGGATAAAACAAGCCGCCGCTACACGCATAATCCATATTTGTGATACCGATTCTTCTGACTATTACACCATCACCAGCGCCATACTTGACGATATTGAACTGTATCCGTTATTGCATAAACTCCAAAGCGAAACTATTACCAACGCATTGAGTTCCCTATTTAAAAGTGATTCGAAAAAGGCGTTGCTGTCGTTAGGGTATTTGAGTGCCAATAGGGTTAATTTGGCCTCTGCATAAATTAGCAACACGCTCCAGCCTCCTGCAGTAATTACTGGTGTCTCACAATTGAGTTGACACAGGTAGAAGGAATGCTCTAACCTTTAGGTAGAACGTTCACTCTACCCAATGTGAGAACAATATGTTAAAACAACAGATTGCCGCCAATTTGGAGCAAACATTCAGTGAACTCGGGTTTGCTGAACCCAGTGTGGCGCAACTTAAAGACGCGAGCGGTGTTAGCTTGCGAACGTTATACAAACACTACCCATCTAAAGAAGACATGATCGTTGCCGCGTTAGAACACCGCCACCAGCGATACCTTGATTATCTATTGGACGGGTCTCCAGAATCAGGCCAAGCGGCAATAACCCATGCTTTCAACCGACTGGGTCTATGGATGGCAAACTATGCACCGAATGGGTGTATGTCCGTCAATGCGATTGCTGCCTTTCCAGAGCACGACTTAATTGGTTTAGTGGTAAAAAACCACAAAGAAAACGTACGACAGTTCTTGGGAAAGCACAGTTCACGACAAGACTTAGCGACCGAACTGTTTTTACTTCATGAAGGCGTATCAAGTGCTTGGCCTGTCTTAGGCAGTGACGCGATCACGTCTGCGCAGCACGCTGTTTCAACGCTACTTTCTAAGGGCTCTCTATGATATCTATCCCCACAAACATGCAAGGTGTTGTGCTAACTGGCCATGGTGGTCCAGAAGTATTGGAATACCGCCATGATATCTCGGTTCCGACTCCTAAGGACAATGAAGTTCTTATTCGAGTATTGGCCGCAGGCGTCAATAATACCGACATCAACACTCGAATTGGTTGGTATTCCAAAAGCGACAACAATAGCGAAGATGCGAGTTGGAATGGAAAAGCATTAGAGTTACCTCGTATACAAGGTGCTGACGTATGCGGTGAGATCGTTGCTGTCGGATCTTTGGTCGACTCAAACCGCATTGGTGAGCGAGTTTTAATAGAGCCTAGCTTAAGTGAAGTGAATGGACAGACGCTCGATTCACCTTGGTACTTTGGTTCTGAGTGCGATGGGGGTTTTGCTCAGTTTACCGTCGTTTCTTCAAGGCATGCCCATACAGTTAACTCACCACTCAGTGATGTTGAACTCGCCTCTTTCCCATGTTCTTATTCTACTGCCGAAAACATGCTAACTCGTTCAAATATCACGAGCTCTGATCGTGTGTTGATTACTGGTGCATCTGGTGGCGTAGGCTCGGCTGCGATTCAATTGGCTAAAGCACGTGGCGCAACGGTGATTGCTATCACCAGCCCAAATAAAAGTAAGCAAGTGCTTGAGGTCGGTGCCGATGAAGCGATTAACCGGGAAGCAAACCTAATTAAAGAATTAGGCGAAAATACCATTGATGTCGTGATTGACTTGGTTGCCGGTAATCAGTGGCCAGACTTACTAAAAGTATTGAAGCCGAAAGGCCGTTACGCGGTGTCTGGCGCCATTGGCGGCCCCATAGTTGAGCTGGATGTGCGTACTCTTTATCTAAAAGATCTTCGCTTATTTGGCTGCACCGTCTTAGAGCCAGAAGTGTTTGGTAACCTTATTCGCCACATAGAACAGGGCAAGGTCAAACCCTGTGTCGCACATACTTTTCCTTTGGAAGACATTTGCCAAGCACAACAAGTATTTCAGAGAAAAAACCACGTTGGTAAAATCGTACTGACCATAGAATAGAGCGGAATTGTCGCTATGATTACAAGTCCATCGTCTGATCGGTAAACTGAACCTTCTCTATGTTAGACAAAGTATTTTGGCCGTCTCGTTGGTTAACCATGTCCGTAATCTTGATGGTATTGTTATCCAACGTTTTGATTTGATACTCAGCTTCCACCCCGTGCACAACCACAGTATTAACACCGGCGTTGCCCGTAACAACATTGTCGAAACCGTTGAGCTCAACATTACTGTTATTAGAACCAGACAGGGTTACCTGAACTAAATACTGAGCATGGTGGGTGTAGGTCGTTTTAGGGTCGAACGTTAATTTGAACGTCCCTTCAAAACTATCGGCGATGTAAGCATCGTAAGTCAGCACGGGAGAAAAGGTTTGTTCAACAAGCTGCTGCGCATCGGCATCATAAGTGACAAAATCAGCACGATTCTTAACCTTGTACAGCCCCCACATGCCATTGCCATCAAAAGCACCCCAAAGCCCATAATAACTGTCGATCACCGCGGCAAAGTACTCTTGATCAACGCTGATTTCTTGCTGCCACTCTTGCAGTATTTCCGCAGGCGGCATGTAGGCACGATTAAGCGCTTGCTGTTGGATCGTATTCAATTCTTGTTGGAACTTCGGCAATGCCGTTTCATCTGCGTTAGGCGCATTAAGTACCCCGATACCGTAGTCGTGCACTAAGTGTAAAATTTCTTCATACGACGCATCTCGATGATTTTCATAATCTTGCTTAACATACCAAGCCCCACCCTCAACTTGGATCTCCTCTTCAAACAAAGGTTGGCCGTCAAGATCGTCGTTGTACTTCGGCTCATCGTGATAGTTCATCAGCTTTAAAATCGCCCCGTTGTTAGCCATCGCATTCGCTACCTGACGCTTTTGCTCTGTCGTGCCATATTTAGCCCCTGCGACTGGCGTTAAGTAGTGATTCAACACATTCACTGCTTTTACTATTTGAAAGTCTGATAGCCTGTCCATAATCAAAATATGAATCGCTTTGCCATTTGGTGCCTTCACCGCCACATAACGGTTATAACCGGCTTTGGCATAGGCCGAGAACTGCGCTGGAACCGCCTCTATTTGAATCCCATGCACAACCGATGGCGACACCAAAGAAGCATCTGTTGATGTATTTTCAATTGTACTATTACAGCCCGAGATAAGAACACTTGATAGCAATAAAGATAACGGCAGTTTTTGCATGATTTACTCTCTCATTTACGTTGTACCATTACCCTACCTTAATAGCGACGAAAACAAATGGAGCGAAGTTGTAATTGGACATTTTGGTACATGTGCTTACAGAGAAAGACAGATCGTAGACAGGGCTATGTTTTTAAATACTCACGAGTGACTAATTGTTCATTTTGGTTTTAATTTTTAGCATTCTCTTTCTGAGCTCATTCTTAAGAATATTGGCGGAATAAGGCGTCATGGCCTTCCATTGTTGACACTCCTTTCTGGTTCTTCCGCAGCCCAAACACCAGCCCTTAGCGTTTGAGAAATCACATAAATCGATAGAAGGGCTTTTATTCTTTTTCATTGTAAGTGCCTCACCTTACGTGCTCGTTGCCGAACGAACACGTAATCAAAGATTTAGTCATACTTGTTCACGCTACTTGCGCCAAACAAGATAGAGAACAAATAATCCACCGAGCGCCGCCGTGACGATACCGACGGGTAATTCTTGTGGAGCCAAAATCGTTCGGCTTACCAGATCACCCAGCAACAAAGTAACCGCTCCCCACAGTGCGATTAACGGAAGCGCGCGCTTATGGATAACACCCGAGAAAGGACGAACGAGGTGTGGCACCATTAGCCCGATAAAACCGACAACACCGGTGAGTGACACAATGGCCGCAGTACAAAAAGCGCAGCAGAGAAAAATCTCACTTTGCAACCGATGAACATTAATCCCCAATGAACGTGTTGTTTGTTCACTGACTAATAAGGTATCAAGTTCACGATAGCGCTTAGCGATCAATACAACAAGGCAAAGCACACCCGCTGCTGCAAATATCAAGTTGTCCCAGCGAGCGAGCCCTAAGCCCCCCATCGTCCAGAACAAGATAGAACTTGCCGCACGCTGATCTCCTGAATAAATAAGAAAACTGGTAATAGCACCAAACAAAAACGAGATGGCTAAGCCACATAAAATGAGGTTGTTGTTGCCTTGCTTTTTTTGTATTGAAAAAAGAACCAGTACCGCAGTGGCTGACACTATTCCGCCCGTAAATGCCGCAATTGGAAGAGACCATACGCCGAGGGCATCCCCGAGTTGAGTGATGATCAACACCGCACCAGCGGAAGCTCCGGAGGACAAGCCAAACAGAAATGGATCGGCCAAGTCATTTCTGGTCGAGGTTTGCAGTAGCGCCCCAACCATAGCAAGCCCTGAACCAGCAATAACGGCCAGCAGTGCTCTGGGCAACCTAAAATCAATCAGTATTCGACTGGTCATACTCACCTCATCATCATTGAAAGAACGTAACCCTGTTAACACATCTTTCAAAGACAAAGGGACAGACCCGAATTGTAAACTCAGAATAAATGCGAGCAGCATGGCAGCAATTCCAACTAACCATGCCACTCGATATTTGTTAAGTATCATTAAACGGTCAACTATCTTGTTTCTTATTGAGCTACGAACGCATTTGCGAGCTTCTCGATAGCCCCTATATTGGCCGGCCCTGGCGTTAGTTGCTCATAGCGTAGCTTGACATAACGACCAGTTCTTACCGCATTGGTATGCTTCATTAAAGGATGCTGCTCAAGAAAACGTTGCAATGAATCTGCACCACTGGCTGTTTGATAGTCGAGTAGGATAATGACATCTGGGTTTTCACGTGCGACGTTTTCCCATGAGGTTCTGCCCCAACTGGTTTCCATATTGCGGGTGATACTGAGCCCTCCCGCGGCTTCTATCATGGCATTTGGCATCGCATATTTACCGGCTGTAAAGGGTTTGTCTTCACCTGAATCAAACAGAAAAACTTTTGGCGTGGCATTCGTACTGCCTGCTTTATTTTGTCGCTCTGTTACTTTTTTCAGCCTCGCTTTCCAAGCGTTTACTAAGGTTTCGGCTTCGGGCTGTTTATCAAAGATAAGCCCTAGTTTTTTCATGTCATCGTAAAGCAATGCCATGCTGGCGCCATTACTCGTTTTTTGGGTATGAATGCAACTTTCTGACAGCACTAACGTGTTGATGCCGTATGGCTTGAGTGTTTGTGGCGTAACGTCACCGCCTACTTTCATTCCATAGTTCCAGCCAGCGAAAAAGAAGTCTGCATCTGCTGCAATGAGCCTTTCCAACGATGGGTATTTTGGTGCCAACTCGGGGATCTCCCCCAACCTGTCATTAAATGATGACGACATTTTATACCAGCCCGTAATGCCGGTGACGCCGACCATGCTTTCTTGAAGGCCAAGCGCAAACGCCATCTCACTCATATTAATGTCGTGCACCACGGCTCGTTCAGGACGTTTTTCGATGGTCAATGGGCTACCACAGTTATCAACGGTTACAGGGTATTGGGTGTGAGTTTCGCTCGCGTTTACAACTGAAACTGAAATGGGTAAAACAAACAAAAGAGTGGGAATTAAAGACCACTTCATTAGGCGGCTCCTATAAAAGATAAATGATGGTGAGGTGATGCAGCTTCAAAATGATGAATCGTGCTATGCATGTGTGGATGGCTAAAGGGAATAACCCGCAGCCCAAAAACAGGTGTAATGAAATCGTCTCGCATAAGCGTATCTGGCGGGGCAAAGGCCACCATCTTTTGCTCCGACATTAAGAGAATATTGTCTGCGAAAGGAGTGACTAGCGGTAAATCATGCAGCACAACAACAGAGGCAATACCTCGATGTTTGATGAGCTTAAGCAGATCGAGGCGAGCAAGCGGATCGAGATGATTGGTTGGCTCGTCTAACAGAAGAAGCCTGGGCTCTTGAGCAAAGGCACGCGCAATACTTGCGCGTTGCTGCTCTCCGCCAGAGAGTTCACCAAAGTGTCGATGACTTTTGTGCGAAAGACCCACATCCTCAATGGCTTGTTTAACCGCCCTATCGTGCTCTTTCTTACTGCAACAGAACGTGTGTGGAACTCGGCCCAGATAAACATACTCGCTAACACTCAAACGCGGATCGACGTGTTCATGCTGTGCAACAACCGCGACTCTTTTCGCCATTTCCTGCCTTGGCAGATGCTCTACTCGGCTACCAAACATCTTAAGCTCGCCAGATACCACGCGATACTCGCCCGTGATCACTTTTAGCAAACTGGATTTTCCGCTGCCATTGGGGCCGATAATGGCAACACAGTCGCCTTCACAGACATCAAACGTTACGTCTGAAACAGCCCGCCAATGAGCTGGGCCATCAGCACATAGACTTTGAACGGACAATATAGGTTTATTTAACTTTTCCATAAGAGAGCAAAAATACGATTGATTAATTGTTATGTTATAACATAACAATTAACTATGTTTATTGTCAATTGTAGAACTAGGGAATAGAAATCGAGATACCTGCTTTTTAGCGACGTAGACACCAAGCGGAGGATTGGAACGAAGAAAGGTTCTGACACCTAAATAGACTCAACACCGTGAAGATCCAAATGATATTTTCTTAGCTTTAGAAATGAAGAGAGCCCTGATTTTTCAGTCAGGGCTTTTGAATTTGACGAGAGTGAGAGCTCACGAGTAAGTTCCTCACTCACTGTACAAATACAATATTTCCTAAATCGGAGGAAAAAAGCATAACAAACGACATGACTTTTAGCCGACGCTAAGCTTATTTTTTCATTCTGCTTACTTCTGAGGAAGAACCTTTACTTCCAATACCGTATCGATATCGATGAGCCTAGCTGCGGCCAAAATATCCTCTTTAGTCACTGCCGCCAGTTTTTCTGCCCTCATTCCATCCGCTTCAATCATGTCAGGATATGTTTGAGCGATTGAAACCAGATCAAACCAATAACCATTACTCTCGACTTGCTGCGCGACCGCGTCGACTAAAGGAGTCACCGCTCGAGTGAGCTCATCATCGGTGATAGGTGTGGTTTGCAGTGAACGCAGCACACTTTTATACGCTTCAAACACACCATCGACTTGATCCACTGTCGTGTTGCTGTTCATCACTAGATAGCCGAAATTTTTGACGTTATACGATTGTTGACGTCCTACCCAAGGGCTATAAGCCGCGCCCGTTGCTTCCCTAATTTGTTTGGTTACCCGCTGCTGAATGACATGCTCTAACAACAAAAAATCCAATGCTTGATCGGTATTTCGAGCATCAGGTAAGTTCCAATAACTGCTGGCTAAAGCCGTTGTTTTATCACCTTCATGATACCAAGTGACGTTCTCTTTTTTGATTTGAGGAAATGCAATTTGGAAACGATCTAAGGTACCGTTAAGCTTAATATTTAATGCACCGAAAGTTTGCGCCACGTAATCTATCGCTTGTTGATTAGAGATATCGCCAACAACGCCAATCTCAATTGGCCCTTTGGCCACCGCACTCTCCACCATCGGTTTTAGATCCGACATGCTCACTTTATTAAGTGTATCTAACGTCGGCGCCGCCCATCTTAGGTCTCCGCCTCGCAGCTTTTGGGCAATGTGAAAATCTCTCACCTGCTCTGGGCTTTCTTGGTAAGTGTCTAAGTACTGTTTTACCAATTGTAAAGCGAAAGACTTACCCTCTTCACGATAGCCACCCTCTGTCATCAAAGCCGTAAAAACTCTCAGTTGATTAAGCACGTCTTCTTGAACTACTGCTTGTTGAGTTACAAATGCATTAGTGGCTACATGTGATTGCAAGCCCATCGTTGTACCCGAGAAAATACGCCCAAGCTCATTGATATCGTGTGCTTTAAGGCCGCCCGTTGCCATACCAACATTGTACAACTCAATGAGCGGCGCTTGAGCTGATGTGAGCGCCATTTTACCTTTCCCCACTCTGACAGAAAGATAAACAACACCGCTTTCGAAATCGGTTTGTTTTACATTCAGCATCACACCATTTTCAAAACGGTAACTCGCTATGTTGCCATAATCCGATGTTCCAAGAAGTTTGGCTTTACCTGGTTGACCAAAATTCTGATAAGCGAACTCTGTTGTCACTTGCTCTTTGTACGGCTTGACTTGATCGGCTTCACTTATGACGTAAGCTTCAAGAACTTTTCTATGAATAATATCGATATCACGTCGCTTGGTTAAATAGATACGAGGGGGATGAGAAGCCCAACGCTTACTGAACGCATCATTAACAGCTTGACGTGTAAGCTGCCCTTTTAGCTCTTCAAACAAGGCAAGATCAGATTGTGCCGAAAGCATAATGTAACCGCTGTCGACCGCATTCATAGCATGATTAGCTAACGCCGAACTGGATGCATCACCTGCGGTTTCTGCATTAAGCTTTAAGTCTTTTTCTAAGGCTATTAGTTGTCTCGAAACCTCGCCGGGTGTAAAACCAAACTCGGCCGCCTGACGCAGAGTTTGCTCAAGAATCCTTACCCCATATGTTCCTTCGTTGTCAGCAGTAGTTAAGCCAATTTTACTGACACGAGCAAAGCCGTAATCCAGCGACGAGTACATTGTTGAAGACAATATGTCACCGTTGCTTTCATACAAAATAGTGTCTAAACGTTTAGACAAAGCCCTGCGCCCTATCAAGTGCGTCCAGTAATCCAGTACGGTTTCTCTTGAGCGAGCTTTTGGCTGCTCTTTCTCTATAAAGTTGAATTCAATTTGTGTTTCAATATTCGGGTCGACAAACACGTGCACTTCTTTATGAGTAGGCAGCACTAAACCAAACTTCGGATCTACTGCAGGTTGATATTCACTGTTCGTCCAGTTCGAAAAGTAATGCTTAACTCTCTCTAACATCACTTTACGTGGTAAATCTCCAGCCAAAATCAATGTCGTGTTCTTAGGAGCATAAAAAGTTTGGTAAAACTGACGTAAGTCGCGTTGCGTCACTTGCTCCATGCCTTTAATGGTTCCTAAGCCAATCTTTTGCGTTAAATCAGTACCTTTATAAAGGTAGTTACCTTGATCAATGAATCGCTCTAACCAAACCGACTGCCGCTCTCTAACTTCTGAGAGGATCACCTTACGTTCACGTTCGATGGCATCTTTATCTAAGCTCAATTCAGAGGCGGCTTCGCGTAGCAAAAACAAGGCCGTGTTAACGCTTTCTGTATCCGCTTTAGGTAAGTCCAAACGATAATTGGTGTTGGTCATGTCGGTCGTGGCATTCGTGTCGGCACCAAAAGCCAAACCGTGCCTTTCAAGCATGGCTACCATTTCTCCCTCAGGTACGTTGGTTGACCCATTGAAAGCCATATGCTCTAGAAAATGAGCAAGGCCCGGTTCGTCTCCTGTTTCTTGAAACGACCCTGCATCCACCAGCATTCGTATCGAAAGACCTTTCTTAGGCGTATCATTTTCAACGGTAATGACACGTAAGCCATTATCAAGTAACACCGACTGATAACGGGCATCAAGCGTCACATCCGTTTGCGAAAACCAATGCGCTGATTCATTAGGTGCAGAAGCCGCCGCAAATGGAAGGTACGCCAAAGAGAGCAGTAACAGTTTGGTGGGGATTTTGGAATTAAACATAAAACACACAGGCAAAAAGTGATAATTAAGCTCAATCCTATAGGCCATATAAATACTTGTCGAGCAGTTAATGGCTACCCTAAATTAGATTGTATATTAGTAATATAGGCGAGATTCGATGCTATTTCACCTCGCCGATATTCACCACAATTGTTTAAAAAGCGTCACGAACCACCACCATCAGAAACCGTTATCCTGCTCTGTTATCTATAGGCAAACTTAAATTATGAACTTGATGCAGCCATTGCGATGCGATGGTTTGGTACTCCCCCTTACTAAGCTTCTTAAAGTCGGCGGCTGCACGCAATTCAAAATAACTGATCCCTCTAAGTAGCCGCCAATAGCCATTTTGAGGTTCAGTCGAGATCTGCCTAGTGAGTAACGGAAGCGCTTTCGAGCTTTCGCCTTGGCTGCAAGCTAACTGCGTTTGTGTCGCTAACAATGGCTCATTAGGGTGCTGCTCTAAATAACTCAACGCTTTTTTATACTGATGAAATTTAACGGACGGAAATTTAACGGACAGGCACCACAAAAATTAAACACTACGGGTACTCCCGCAATTGCGCTCGCGACAAGTCAGGTATGAATCACAACACGGAGGTTTGGAACGGAGAAAGGCTCTAACACTTGAATAGACTGAGCACAGTGAAAACCCAAATGATATTTTCATAGCTTTAGAAACGTAAGCGTCTAATTAACCACACGTTCTAATTCCGCTTTACCTTTGTCATAGTTTTGCC
>NZ_JAUFQV010000035.1 GCF_030409945.1 Vibrio tapetis subsp. quintayensis | reverse complement strand
TTGGAACATGGAAATCGATGAGGCCGAATAAGGCCTCACTGCTTAATTAGACGCTTACTTAGAAACGAAGAAAGCCCTGACTTTTCAGTCAGGGCTTTCGAATTTGGCGGTGAGTGAGAGATTCGAACTCTCGATACGTTGCCGTATACACGCTTTCCAGGCGTGCTCCTTCAGCCACTCGGACAACTCACCGTAATTTGTTTGTTGGACTGTGCGTCTCAACGAGGCGCTAATTTAATGATTCTAAGGGCTGGGGTCAAGTCTATTTCTGAAAAAAAATGTCTTTTACCAACTGTTTGGCTACAAAATAGCTAAAACAGCGAATAATCCAGCAATTAGTACAAGTATTAAGCGCTTTGGTAGTAACCCGGAACTTTAAACCACTTGCGGCAATGATCTAAGAAATAGCCATATAGCACACCAAGAACACAAGAAACGACCGCGTTACTAGTTACTGCTGTTACGATTTGCTCCGGAGAAGCGCCTACCGCAACGAGAATCATCGCATAAACGGGAGACTGAAAGGCAACATAGGCAATCAGGTCGCACAGCTTTTTCATCAAACTGCCTTGCTGCAATCTAAGCCCCTGTCGCATCACCCAATCACGGAATACGCCGTAAGGCCACGCAATTGCGATATTCACAGGAATAGATAATACGCGAGACGCCAAAGACTGTTCAAATGTCATGCCCGAGATAAAAATCTCGATTCCCATACCAGCAATAAAGCTAAAAACAACCATAGCAAAGGTGTCTGCCGCGGCATTGCGGAGACAAAAAGGCCCACGAGTTTTCATTGTTACCCTCAAAACAGAACTTAAAACTTACCAAATGCACTAATGCCAAAAGAATCAGCCAGGCTATAAACTACCAAGCAGATTAAGTCGCTATTAAATCACACATTAGGCAGTTGAAAGTTTCATTTTCAAATAAATGTAGTAAATTTACATCTAGTTTTTTCAGGATAACTGGAATCATTCGCTAGTTTTTACCGCGTCGGTTAAAAAACAGTCAAATGGTACTGTTGACGTGTATATTAATGACCGTTTTATCATTTTATAACGTCGCTATTCGGCGGTATTCATTGTTAGGTAGTCCAAGTCTTGACTTGATGGCTGCGTTTTACTAATAAGTGATGTTTCGATACGTTTAATTACATCGAAAATATGGCTATCTTGCACTTCGTCGTAGCATTTACGCATTTTGACTAAGGCATCAACCCCGTTACTGAAGGATTTGTTGTCTAGAGCGATGTACAGCTCGACAAGCAACTCCTCAGCGGACTGTGTTGGATACTGGTCCCCATTAACTTGTCCATGCTGTGAAGGTTGCAGACGGTGGGCGTGTTTCATCAAGGTATCGTCTAATTCTGTTTCATCGATCGGTTTTGCGATAATGTCGTCGACTCCGCTACTGATCATTTTCTCGCGGGTCTCTTTAAAGACATCGGCGGTACAGCCCAGAACGAGTGTATGGGCATTATTGTTGTTCAATTTCCGTATTCGCTTGGTTGCCTCAACGCCATCCATTATCGGCATGTGGTTATCCATCAGGATCATATCAAACTCGGTATTCTCCAATACGTTTAACGCCTGAGCACCATCGGTCACACTGGTTGTTTTAAATCCTTTTCCGCGCATAAACGCGTCCATGATCATTGTGTTCGTCCGGTTATCTTCAACAATTAATACCGTCAGCCCCGAGCAATCAATTTTACGTTCCGGCACGCTGGTTTTTAAATACGCCGAGCTCACTTCTATTTCTACATTCACTTCAAAACTTGAGCCGATGCCTTGCTCACTCTGTACGGATATGTCCCCATTCATGCCGTTGGCAATGCGTTTGACAATCGCAAGCCCTAACCCCGTACCGCCAAATTTTCGCGTTGTGGTAGATTCGGCCTGTTCAAATGGTTTGAATATGCGCGCTTGCGCCTCTTGTGCAATACCAACACCTGTGTCTCTCACCGTGATCGACAAGCAGTTTTTTCCCTCAATTTGAACTTCTTTCAGGTGAATTTCTACAAAGCCATGCGCCGTAAATTTGATGGCATTATTGAGTAGGTTAAACAGAATTTGTCGAATACGTGCCTTATCTGCGTTGTACCAGCGATCAGCAGGGAGCTCCGAGTGAATTTTGAAATTTAGGCCTTTTTCTGTTGCTATCGTATGGTAAACACTTTCGATACTACCGATGATGGTCCGTATCGCAAATGGGTGTTTGACCAAGTCCAACTGCCCTTGCTCGATCTTAGAGAAATCTAAAATCTCGTTGAGCAGTACCATCATATGCTCACCGGAGTCATAAAGGCTGTTCAGAAGTTTCGATTGCTGATCATCTAAGTCTGTTTTAAGTAAGATCTGAGCGCTACCCAATACACCATTCATTGGGGTTCGAATTTCATGAGAAAGTGTCGCCAAAAATGCCGTTTTGGCCTTGGTTGACGCTTGCGCCCTAACCTTTTCTTCTTCTAAATACTGAGTTTTCTGGTTGAAACAATCAATTAAGTGACGAATCTCATCTTGGCTTCGATAGTTCACCTCTACCACTTCCCCTGAGTCCGATCGGGAGACTTTGTCCGCTATCATCACTATCGGTCGAATCAAGTATCGGTTAATGAGGTAGTATCCGACCATCACACACAAGAGCAGAAACGGCGCTAACACCAATTCTAGATTCTTCACAAAGTTAAAGGCTTCTTCCGCCACTCGTTTGTTCGCGTTTACTACGTCTATACGCCATTGATACGGCCCAAAAGTACTGCTCGAGATGTAGATGTCTTCATTAAGCTTAAAATTGTGCTCGTAAATGGCCAAACCGTCGGTGTCTTTGAGTAATAAACCTAGTTCATAGGTATTGGCGTGTTCTTGTACCATATCGATGAGTTGCGCCAACGAGATATCAAGCGTGGCTACACCAGAAAATTCGCCATGAATAAAATAGGGGGTCGAGGCGGTGATCATTTTTACGTGCGTGTAAGGGTCGACATAGACCCCTGACCAATGTACTTCCATCTTGGCTTTATCAACCGCTCCTTGGTACCAGCTTTCGGTATCATAGCCTGGCGATTCAGGGTTATTCCAAAGATCGATCCGGTCAATACCGCCATTAGGTGCCTTGTTATAAAAAAAACTGGATAATCGAACACTAGGATTAATAGAGTATGGGACGGGCCAAATGCCCCCGCTAACGATCACGTTGTCGCTATTTTTGATGACCTGAGGGAGCAGGCGCTCCAAAGAATCGGTGTCTTTTGTGTTTTCTGTAATTGCGCTAATGCTATGTAACAGCCCTAGAGAGCTTTCTAAGGTTGCTTCTATGTTACTTGCCAATAAATCTGTTCGAAGGTCTAGGTTGTCTTCTAACTTGCTTCTCGTGGGCTGTTCTACCGTAATATAGGTAATACTACCAATCACAGTAATGAAAAAGCACAAATAGAACCCTAGCGCGATGATACTCTTCTTCTTAAGAGAAGATTGGATATTCATAAGCTTAACCTTCGAAGTACATAGTAAAAACTTATATGCTTGTTGGTCATTCATCAAGTCTTTTTAGCTAGGCCAATGCTTGGTACACTTAGAGAACACCAACACGAAGGTATCTATTTTGACTTTACAAGAATTACTATCCTTACCCGAGCTAGAAGGAAAACTCCTAACAGAACCTCAAATCATCGGTTTTGTTACTGCTATGGCTGCAGCACCGAACGTGCTCGACCCTTCCGATTGGATCGCTTACTTATGGGGTGGTGAAGAAGTCGCGCCTTTTGTTGATGGCGAACAGTTCGAGCAGTTTGCTGAGCTTGTGGTGGCTATTTGGAATGACGCTCGCCCAGCTCTACTTAATGGTGAGTGGCAATGGCCTGAGGGCTGTACATTAGATGAAGCAGAAATTGTTTCAGCCAATACTCGCGATTTCACTGATGGGCTACTGCAAGGCTGGGGGTTAACTCGTGACGATTGGGAAACGTTAACGCCAGAAAACAGCGAAAACAGCGCATTATTGGGTGGCGTAATTCTTGCGATTAGCATGCTTTACGATCCAGAAACAGCGCTAACGACGTTATCTGAACAAGGCATGACAGGGCTAGATCAGTTTGAAGAAATTTTCAATGCAATCCCAACGATGCTTTGCGGTTTGACTCAGCGTGGCGTGGCGTTAGCAGAAGAACAATAATACGAAGAGTCGCCTTATCGCTCGCGACAAATTCAGATCGTCACAGAAATAGACAACAACAAAAAATGCCGCACAGTAATGTGCGGCATTTTTCATTCTAATATCGATATCGTGATCGGTTAACTCATGGAGACATGACTTGTCACACATTCATTAAAGCATAGCTATTCTACGCGTTGCCTTTCACTTGCATGTTAAGTTGCTCAGCAAAATCTAACATGCGATTTAAAGGGATCAGTGATTTCACTCGAATCTCTTCATCTACAAAGATTTCGTGTTGCTCACCGCCTTCAGTTAACGCATTTTCAATGGCCTCCAGACCATTCATCGCCATCCACGGGCAATGAGCACAACTGCGGCATGTGGCACCTGCACCTGCGGTTGGCGCTTCTACCAACTCTTTTTCAGGTACTAATTGCTGCATTTTGAAGAAAATGCCTTTATCTGTCGCCACAATCAGTTTTTGATGAGGCAACTCTTTAGCAGACTTTATCAACTGGCTGGTTGAGCCAACGGCGTCAGCCAGTTCGACAACACTTGCAGGAGACTCTGGGTGAACCAATACTGCCGCATCCGGATACAGCGCTTTCATATCCTTTAATGCCGCTGCAGAAAACTCGTCATGCACAATACATTCGCCCTGCCATAACAGCATGTCTGCGCCTGTTTTGTTTTCAATATAAGAACCTAGATGACGGTCTGGCCCCCAAATAATCGGCTTATCTTCAGCGTCTAAGTGTTCAACTATTTCAAGAGCAATGCTAGATGTTACAACCCAATCCGCTCGGGCTTTTACTGCAGCGGACGTATTGGCATAGACGACAACCGTATGATCTGGGTGAGCGTCACAAAACTCTGTGAATTTATCAGCCGGACAGCCTAAATCTAACGAACACTCGGCTTCAAGTGTTGGCATTAAGATGGTTTTTTCAGGAGTCAGGATCTTGGCGGATTCACCCATAAAACGCACACCCGCGATAATCAATGTTTTCGCGTTATGACGATTACCGAACTTTGCCATTTCTAATGAATCACCTACAAATCCGCCCGTCTCTTCTGCAAGAGATTGGATTTGGGGATCGGTATAGTAGTGGGCAATCAAAACAGCATCTTTTTCTTCTAATAGCAGTTTAATATTCGCTATATGTTGCTGTTTTTCGTGCTCAGACAAAGGGATTGGTTTTGGGGGAAATGGGTAAACGGTATTGATTGTATCTAATATGTGCGCCATTGCTCTAGCTCTACACTACTTCCAAGTAATTCGAGTATTGTACACCTGAATACGCCTAGATTTCTAGCTATGTAGTGGGAAAAGCAAAGAAGCCGCCATTGGGCGACTTCATATTTTAAGCGATTTGGCCTGTTTCAGCGATATCGCTTTGAGGCTAAAGCTGGATTTCAAATCAAAGCTGTTTTCGTGCTAAGTCAGCAGAAGAGCTTTTTGGATATTCGCTCACTACTTGGGTGTAGTATTTCTTCGCTGCATCAGGCTTGTTGTTGCGTTTGGCAATTTCACCTAATTTCAGCAATGCATCTGCACGCTTATTTGAGTCTTTGTAAGACACAACCGCTGCAAAGCTTTTGGTCGCATCAACATCTTGCTTTTGTGCAAAATAGAGCTGCCCTAGCCAATAATGTGTATTGGACGAGAACTTGGACTCTGGAAAATCTTTTTGAAACTGTGTAAACGCAACAATTGCGCCAGCATAATCACGCTGCTTTAAGATAAGGTCGACCGCATCTTTATAAGCGGTTTCTTCATCTTTGTTACTGGTAAATGTACCAGAACCGTCTTTGCTTTCATCCGTGGATGCAGCGACGACAGGGCCGGAAGCTTTCATTTGTTGACGCATACGATCAAGCTCGACAAAAAGCTCACGTTGGCGCTCGAGCATTTTTTTCATCTCGTAGCTATTGCGTTCAACATTACCACGAAGCTCACCCACTTCAGCGCTCAGATCGTCGATCTGCTTCTGCATTTGGATTTGTAGTGTGGCTCGATTTTGTAACAAACGCTCTAGGCGTTGGATATCGTTTTCTGGCGCGCCGCGAGTTGCGGTTACGGCCTTAGACGCATCATCACTTAAATCTGATACTGGAGCTGGTGCAGCGAACGCGAAGTTCGCTGCACTTGCCAGCAACGTAAGCGTAAGTATGCGCTTAGTGTTACTGAACATAGAGCATGCCCTATTAGTAAACTAGTACAGCGCGACGGTTTTTAGCGTAAACCTCAGCACTTTGGCCTAGTAGAAGTGGACGCTCTTCACCAAAGCTCATGATCTGAATTTGGTCAGCTTGTACACCAAGAGCTTGTAGGTAGTTAGCTACAGCTTGTGCACGACGCTCACCAAGAGCGATGTTGTACTCAGGAGTACCGCGCTCATCTGCGTGGCCTTCGATTTTAACTTTCAAGCTAGAATCTTTGCTGATGAAAGCAGCGTGAGCAGCTAGCATATCTTCGTAATCAGAAGAGATCGTTGAGTTATCGAACGCAAAGTAAACAGTTTGAGTTTCACGAAGTTGTTGTTCTTTAACTTCTTGCTCTGTTAACTGAGAATCAGAAGCAAGTGGTGTTGCTACTGCTGTATCAGTTGTTTGCACTTGCTCGTTATTTGTTTTCTGTGATGCAGATGCATCAGCAGCTTCGTTGCTTGAGCTACATGCAGTAACCGCTAGTACAGGTAGCGCAATTAGAAGCCCTTTAAGAACTTTATTCAGTTGCATCTTTTTCTTCCTTATTTGTTCAAAATTTTTTGTGACCAAAAATTGGTTACTCTGCTACAAAAATGGTGACCAAGCTGGTGCTCTAACGCGCCCATTTGTTGCAGGCAATATTGCTTTAAAACGTCCGTCTATAGAAACCATAGAAAGTACATTTTTCTTATTGTACATGGAGCTATAGATAACCATACCACCATTTGGTGCAATGCTAGGAGACTCGTCCAGCTGTGTTTTTGTCAACACCTGCACGGCCCCAGTTTCCAAATCTTGCTTAGCCAAATTGAAACCAGTGTCATTTCGATTAACCATAATCAAAAATTTACCATCTGGTGTAATTTGCCCACCCAAGTTTTGGCTGCCTTGCCAAGTTAAACGGTCTGTTGCACCATCTAACAAATTTACTCGATAAATCTGCGGTTTACCACCCCGATCCGAGGTAAATATTAACGATTGCGCATCAGGATACCAATAAGGTTCTGTATTATTTGCTCTACCTCTCGTTATTTGCGTCAGCTTACGAGTTTCGAGATCCAATACATAAACATGCAGGCTGCCCGTTTTAGATAATACCAGCGCAAGCTTTTTGCCATCAGGAGAGAACCTTGGTGCACCGTTATGGCGAGGGAAAGATGTTAATTTTTCTCTCTTTCCTGAGTAGATGTCCATCAAGAACACTTCTGCCTGGCCATTTTCAAAGCTAACGTAAGCGAGCTCTCTGCCGTCAGGAGACCATGCAGGAGACATTAAAGGCTGCATTGAACGCAATACTAAACGCTCATTATAACCGTCATAATCTGCAATTCTTAGTTGGTACGGGTATTTGTCTTTATCGTTAACCACGACATACGCAATACGAGTCAAGAAAGCGCCCTTGTCTCCCGTTAACTGCTCGTATACCAAATCGGAAATGCGGTGTGCGTATTCACGCATACGTTCGCCAGGTACCGTCGCACGCTTATTAAACAAGACGTGGTCTTTAGAAAGAACCAGCTCACCTGTTTCACTAAGCGCTCGGCTTTGGCCGTCAGTTAGCTGGCCTCTAACCGTATCGATTAGTTCGTAACGGATCAGGAAGTTGCCTTCCGCATTTTCAGTAACCGTACCCGTTAATAGTGCGTCCACACCCATTGCCGTCCACGATTGGAAATCGACTTCTTCATCGTTATAAGGTGTTTGTGGCATTTTATTGGCCGCGACCGGGCTAAATTTACCACTGCGCTGGAGATCAGAGGCAATAATGGCACTGATATCATGAGGCAGCTTTTTCTCGCCTTCCCATTTAAATGGCACTATGGCTATCGGCCTTGCGGAATCGATACCGTCGGTAATCACTAATTCTAACGCTGCGTTTGCAACGTTTGTCATGCTGGTACATAACACGAACAATCCCAGTAAAAGGCGTTTAATCACGTCTGTGTCCCTTATCGTAGTTCTACGGTTAAGTTAATATTTTTTAGCTCGTCCGCGACATCTTTGTCTTTCGGTAATGGAAAGCTGCCTACTTGTGCGATCGCGCTTTTTGTTGCTGCGCAAACACGCTTATCGCCTTCGAGCACCTCAACGCTGTTCACTAAAGCATCTGCTCCAGTATGAACTAGACGCATGTTGATTCTACACGGCTTTCCCACAAAGGAATCGTCCTTTAGTAGTCGGCTTTGGATCAACTGAGTGTAAATAGAGCTATAGCGCGCCAGTTCACTGGTTACATGCTGTTGCTTTGCAGAACTGTTCGCAGACACCTCGCTTTCCAACCCAGCAAAAATATCATCAAGCGCGGCTTCTTGTTCTTTACGGTCTTTCTCTAAGCGCTGAAGACGTGCTTTTTCTTGTTTGGCTTTCTCAGCAGCGGCTTTAGCTGCTTTTTCTTGAGCAATCCGCTCTTGCTCAGCTTTGGCTGCGGCTTCTTTTTCTTTGCGTGCTTTCTCTTTAGCTTCAGCAGCTTCTTTTTCTCGCTGTAGCCTTTCTTTTTCGGCCTTAACAATTGCGGCTTCTTTCGCGACACGCTGTGCTTCTGCTTTCTTAACTGCGGCCTCTTTCGCTACGCGTTCTTTTTCAACTTTAGCAGCGCGGGCTTTTTCTTTTTCGGCTTTTTCAGCTGACGCTTTACGCTCCTGCTCTTTCTTAACACGTGCTTTTTCCGCATTACGTGCTTCTTTATCTGCTTGAGCTTTTTGTTCTTTCAGCTTGCGTATTTTTGCTTCTTCAGCTTTACGGTTTTTCTCCAGCTGTTCGCTTTGCTTACGAAGCTTATCAATTCGTTCTTGTTCTGCTCGTTTTGCAGATTCACGTTGCTGCCTTATTTCACGGGCTTGCTTTTGAACCGCTTTAGGGTCAATCACTACCGCTTGCACCATGTTGCCCGATGCTTCAGGTTTCGACATCGTGAAGTCGGCTCCCCACAATAAGGCAACCGCTAACAAAACGTGCATCCCTACTGAGACAACAATAGCCGACGTATAACTGCTCTTTTTTTTCATCGATTGACCGACAGCCATCCTTACTTAAGATCCGTCAACAAACCCACTTTGGGAATACCTGCTTGACCGAGTTCATCCAATACCAATACAACTTCTGAATAAGGAGTGTTTGCGTCACCACCCACTGCAACCGGAGAGTCTGGTGCAAGCGAAATTTCAGCTTTTACCCTTACAATGACGTCTTCTAAGCTCATACCGCGTACAACATCTTCGTTGTTCACGCTAAGCCCAAGTTGACCATCTTTGTCGATTTCAACAATGATAAAACTCGCGTTACTATCACCTGCTAATTCAGACGTCGACTTCGCCGTAGAGGTCTTAGGAAGCTCAACATCCACACCTTGAGTGACGAATGGTGAGGTAACCATAAAGATAATAAGCAACACCAACATGACATCAATATAAGGTACAACATTGATTTCAGCTGTGAGCTTACGGCGTTTTCGTTGATACCCGGCCATGATTAATCCTTATTCGTCATCGCTTGACGATGAAGAATACTGTGGAATTCCTCAGAAAACGTTGCGTAGCTGTGCTCAACTTTAGCAACTTGATTACTCAAACGGTTGTATGCCATTACTGCTGGTATTGCAGCAAAAAGGCCCATAGCTGTTGCAATCAATGCTTCTGCGATACCTGGTGCAACCATAGCTAACGTAGCTTGCTTCACTTCACCTAGTGCGATGAATGCATGCATGATGCCCCATACCGTACCAAACAAGCCAATGTATGGGCTGATTGAACCAACTGTCGCCAAGAAAGGTAAGTTAGTTTCTAATTCATCTACTTCTCGTGAAACCGCTACACGCATCGCGCGGCCTGTCCCTTCCATCACGTATTCAGGTGATGAACCGTTAGTGCGGCGCAACTTCGCAAATTCAGTAAAACCTTGATAAAAGATCTGTTGTGTTCCTGCTAGGTTATCTTTACGAGCTTTAACTTCTTGGTAAAGGTGAGAAAGATCCACGCCTGACCAAAACTTATCTTCAAACTTTTCTGCTTCCTTTATGGCATGGTTCAGCACTTTACTGCGCTTGATGATCATTGCCCATGACACTACAGACATCCCGAGTAGGGTTAACATAACCAGTTGTACTAATAAGCTGGCTTCTAAAACGAGATCTAAAATGGAAATATCAGCATTCACTGTCTAACAACTCCGATGTAATTGAGTTTGGTATCGCTTGGGGTTTCATGAGTTTAGAGTCTATGCATGCTACCTTAACTAAGGTTTTACACAATATCTTACCTTCAGGATTGACTAATTCCTGACAAAACGTAATCGAGGCACGTTTTAACTGCGAGATTGTCGTCAACACTGTTAATTGTTGGTCAAGTTTAGCGCCTTGGATAAAGTCTATGTCCATATGACGAACGACAAACCCTGTGTTCTTTTCTAAAAGCACCTTTTGAGAGACGCCAACCGAACGCAAAAGTTCCGTTCTTGCCCGTTCGAAAAACTTTAGGTAATTAGAATGGTACACAACGCCACCAGCATCAGTATCTTCATAATAAATGGTGATTGGCCATTCAAAAGCAGTCTGTTTCTCTACGTGCACAACATTACCAACACAATAAAAATGAAAGGTTACTATACCTTATGTTGCCAATTAGGCTCGAAAAAGAAAATGTTTTTTTGAGACAGGAATTAAAAAAGCGAGCAGTTGATTAAAAACCACTCGCATTTAATGATATCAGGATAACTTTTACTTAAGAGTCAGTACGTGTTTGCACTATAGCCAGTATAAAAAAGACACATAGCCGAGTACTGATATTGAAAGGTAAGGGCTAAAGGTTATTTGCCACAACCAAAATATCGGTTTAAAGCCTACGCCATATACCATGCTCGCGCAGATAGCCCAAACAAACAAAATACCAAGCATAGGGCTGAAACCACCGATATTGTCAGCAAATGTTTGCGGCTCCCACATAAACAAAATCACCAGAACAAATGCCATGATGATAACAACTGCTCGCAATAATGTTTTATCGAGCGGAGCATGCAGATTCTCTACTCGTTGATTCAATTCACTCATGAGGACCTCTCATTAGGTTTTCTATAAAGCTCTTGGCTAATGTTTCCCAAAAAATAAGCCCCACAATTATTTTGTAGGGCTTACTGTATATCGTTTAAGCCAGTGTTGGCTTATTCGCTATCTTTATCCATCATTTCTGAATGTTCTAACCATAGTGCATTGATGATGCCAAATGCACAGGCCAGTAATACACCTAAAATCCAGGCGAAATACCACATAATCAATACTCCTTAGTAGAGGGAATTCTTGTTTTCTTCAATGTATTTATCATCTAAACGACCAAACATTTTGTAGTAGGTCCACGACGTGTAAGCAAGGATGATAGGTACCATAACCATTGCAACGCCCGTCATTAGATTTAGTGTTAGTTCACTTGAAGTTGAATCCCACATCGTCAAACTATGGTCCGCATTAAAGCTAGACGGCATGATGAACGGGAACATAGCAAAGCCGGCAGTCAAAATAACACCTGCATTGGCAAGGCTTGAGCTAATGAACGAGACTGAGCATTTTTCAAAGCGAGAAGCAAGAACAACAACTAACGGCATGACAACACCTAAAATCGGTGCTGCCCACATTGCTGGGTACGTTTTGAAGTTATTCATCCATGCGCCGGCAACCATTTCCACTTCTTTACTCAGTGGGTTAGATTGCGCGGCAATGTCGATGTGACTAACAACAACATAACCTTCAATACTTTGAATCCACACTCCTGCGCCTACAAAAGTAACAATCACTAATGCAGCCATCACTTGTGCAACCACTCGTGCTCGAGCATGTACGTCACCGGTTGTCTTCATTTGCAGCCATGTCGCACCTTGCATGACAATCATAGACAAGCTAACTAGACCACAAAGTAGAGCAAATGGGTGCAGCAATTTAAAGAATGAACCATGGTACGTCGCCATCATGAACTCATTTAGTTCAAATGGAACACCCAATAACAGGTTACCAAACGCCACACCAAAGATCAGAGGAGGAACAACGCCACTGAAGCAGATGCCTGCATCCCATGCGTTACGCCATTTGGTATCTTCTAACTTTGAACGATAGTCCAGAGCGATAGGTCTTACCCAAAGTGCCGCTAGCGTGACATACATTGCTAGGTAAAAAGCAGAGAATGACGTTGCATAAATTAACGGCCATGCAGCGAACAATGCGCCACCGGCTGTAATCAACCAAACTTGGTTACCGTCCCAGTGTGGAGCGATAGAGTTAATCATCACTCGACGTTGGCTATCCGTTTTACCGATAACAGGTACAAGCGCGCCCACACCCATGTCAAAGCCATCTGTTACTGCGAAACCAATACACAGTACGCCAATGAGCACCCACCATATGAATCGCAAGATTTCGTAATCAAACATAATCTAATCTCCCTGCTTATGCTTCTACTTGACGGTTAACTTTGTCTTCAACAGAGTTAGCTTCTTGTTCAAAGTGATAGCGGCCAGTTTTCAGGCTGCTTGGACCTAGACGAGAGAATTTCACCATCAGGTATACTTCAGCAATCAAGAACGCAGTGTAGAGTGCGATAATCACACCCAACGATATCCAAAGCTCAGACATTGTCAGTGATGACGCAGCCTGGTGAACCGGAAGGATCTCACCGACTGCCCATGGCTGACGCCCAAACTCGGCAACAAACCAACCGGCTTCAATTGCAATCCACGGTAGTGGGATACTGAACAATGCCGCTTTAAGAACCCAAGGTTTCTGTTCGATCTTTTGACGACACGTTTGAACAAACGCAGCACCAAATACAAACAACATAACGAAACCACAACCAACCATCAGACGGAATGCCCAGAACAATGGCCAAACAGTCGGAATTGAGTCATCCGCTGCGGCTTGAATTTGATCTTCTGTCGCATCGACAACGTCATCGGTATAACGCTTCAGTAGTAAGCCGTAACCTAGGTCACCTTTTACTTCATCAAATGCCGCAACGTTTTGTTCTGATTTGTCACCGCCTCGAAGTTTAGTTAGAAGCTCGTAGGCATACATACCGTTGCGGATACGATCAACGTGATCGTCACGCAGTTCACGTAAGCCTGTTACTTCTGTATCGATTGAACGAGTAGCAATGATGCCCATCAAGAATGGAATTTTAACGGCGTAATCCGTCTCCATGGTTTCTTGATTAGGAATACCGAACAGCGTAAATGCGGCTGGAGCTGGCTCTGTGTGCCATTCTGCTTCAATCGCAGCAAGCTTCACTTTTTGCACTTCACCTAGCTCGTAGCCAGACTCATCACCCAGTACGATTACAGACAAGATAGCAGCCATACCAAATGATGCTGCAATCGCAAATGAACGACGAGCAAACGCGATGTCACGGCCTTTAAGCAGGTAGTAACCACTGATACCAAGAACGAACATGGCACCTGTCGTATAACCAGAAGCAACCGTGTGAACGAACTTAACTTGCGCTACTGGGTTTAGGACCACCTCAGCAAAGCTCACCATTTCCATACGCATGGTTTCAAAGTTAAATTCAGCTCCAATTGGGTTTTGCATCCAACCGTTTGCAACGAGAATCCAAAGCGCAGAGAAGTTTGAACCCAGCGCAACAAGCCATGTTACCGCCAAGTGCTGACGTTTGGACAAGCGATCCCAGCCGAAGAAGAATAGACCAACAAAAGTGGATTCAAGGAAGAAGGCTACCAAGGCTTCGATGGCAAGGGGGGCGCCGAATATATCGCCTACATAATGAGAATAATAGGACCAGTTAGTACCAAATTGGAACTCCATGGTCAGGCCTGTTGCCACACCTAGAGCGAAGTTGATACCAAAAAGCTTACCCCAGAACTTGGTCATGTCCTTATAGATTTGCTTATCGGTCATTACGTATAAAGACTCCATGATGGCTAGTAGAAACGCCATACCTAAAGTCAATGGAACGAATAGGAAGTGATACATCGCTGTTAATGCAAATTGGAACCGCGACAGATCAACTATGTCAATCATGATAACTCCTTTTGTGCCGGCTGAATGACACAATACATTTTAATTTATGCTTTAGTTAAACCCACTTATTTCGAGCAAAAAGCAGGGCTAACAACGTGAATGTTGCTAACTTCAAACCATTGTTATAAATATGTATTTTTTTGGTTGATTAATTGTTAAGTAAGAACTAATATAGCTCGGGCTAATACTACTGATAAAAGAACAATGTTTCAAAAGGTTTATGGCATTTTCCCGCATTGATCTGGATCAAGATACAATCCGTAGTGGCGAACAAAAAACAACCAAAATGATTAGGATCAAGCAAATTCAAGGAAAAAGCGGACTAACACGCGTCTAAGATCACCTTTTTGGCCTCCCATTTGTAATTAGCACGCCCTTTCTTATGCGTATTTATTCTTATAAAACTCATTAGTAACAGAATGAAACGCTATTAATTTGCAGAGAAAATACAGAAAAAAAGGCCAACCATCAGGTTGACCTACATTAGTTAATATCAATACTCTCTAGATTTGGCTATTATTTTTCTAAACCAAAATGCAAATAAGCCCGATCTGTGGCGATTCGGCCTCTTGGCGTTCTTTGCAAATAACCCTGCTGAATGAGATAAGGCTCAATGACATCTTCAATTGTGTCTTTTTCTTCACCAATCGCCGCAGCCAAGTTATCTAACCCTACAGGACCGCCACTAAATTTTTCCATGATTGCGAGCAGTAATTTTCTATCCATATAGTCCAAACCTTGGCTGTCTACATCGAGCATATTTAACGCTTTGTCTGCGATGTCATTACAGATATGACCGTTACCTTTCACTTCAGCATAATCACGTACACGTCTTAGCAAACGGTTAGCAATACGAGGTGTGCCTCGGGAACGACGTGCAACTTCTAGCGCCCCATCGGATTCCATAGAGAGTCCTAAACAATCAGCGCTTCGTTTAACGATGTGTTGTAGGTCTTCTACATTGTAGTACTCAAGACGCTGCACGATACCAAAACGATCACGTAATGGCGAAGTCAGTGAACCAGCACGTGTCGTAGCGCCAATTAGGGTGAAAGGCGGTAAATCAATTTTGATAGAACGCGCCGCAGGCCCCTCACCTATCATGATGTCCAACTGATAATCTTCCATCGCGGGATACAAAACTTCTTCAACCACTGGACTCAAACGATGAATTTCGTCAATAAAGAGTACGTCGTTTTCTTCTAGATTGGTCAGTAGTGCCGCTAAATCACCTGCTTTTTCCAATACAGGGCCAGAAGTGGTTCGAATATTCACTTCCATTTCATTAGCTACGATATTAGCAAGCGTGGTTTTACCTAAACCTGGAGGACCAAATATCAGCAGATGATCCAATGCTTCACTTCTAAGTTGCGCAGCTTTGATAAAGATTTCCATTTGACCACGCACATGATCTTGGCCTCGATAGTCTTCCAACTTTTTAGGACGTATGGCGCGATCTATTACGTCTATGTCTTCTTCTTTAAATACCGGGTTATCCGGTGCTATCAATCGATCTGCTTCGATCATAAAAATTGGTCCTGTTTGTAAGAACTAAGTACTAAGAGCTAAGTACTAAACTCTAAGCTCTAAGCTTCAATACTTAGTATTTCGCACTTAGCATTTAGCATTTCGCACTTCTACACCATCGACTTCAGTGCGTCTCGAATCAATGCTTCGCTTGTCATGTCTGGTTTTGCTACTTGCGATACAACTTTACTGGCTTGCACGGGTTTGTAACCTAATGCGACTAAAGCGCTTACCGCTTCATCTTCTGCGTTAGTACTTACTCCGCCTAAACCACTGTCCATTGGTGCTGCGTCGGTTGCAGGCGTAAACAAGTCTCCCGCTCCCCAACCTTTCAAGCGATCTTTCATTTCAACAACAAGACGTTCTGCGGTTTTTTTACCCACACCCGGAAGTTTCACTAAAGTCGACACGTCTTCACGTTCAACACAAGAGACAAACTGCTGCGCATTCATGCCAGACAGAATAGCCAACCCAAGTTTAGGGCCAACTCCGTTCGCTTTAATCACTTCACGGAACAATGCACGCTCTTTCACGGTATTGAAGCCATACAGCAATTGAGCATCTTCACGTACAATAAAATGAGTATATACAATGGCTTCTGTCCCCACTTCTGGCAATTCATAAAAGCAGCTCATCGGCATTTGGACTTCATAGCCAATGCCGCCGACTTCAATTAATAATTCTGGTGGTTGCTTTTCTAACAATATGCCACGAAGACGTCCAATCACTTGGGTTTCCTTTGATTTTGGAATTTAAAACTTGAATTCGATAATAATAGATAACTGGATGGATAGCCAGTAAAGAAAAGGCGCGAAGAAGGGCTAAAGTCGAAGTGGCCTTGCACCTGATAAGAGGTTTCCCCCTCGCTCTTCTAACTTAGCTTTTAGTACTTCGCTCTTAGCACTTGCATCACCGATATCGCCCTTTCTTGGCTCCTGTTGCTTTACCGGCTAGTGCAATAAGCGTTTTATTGGTATTGGCATGACAGATAGCCACACCAAGCGCATCGGCGGCGTCGGCTTGTGGTTTACCAGGTAGCTTCAACATGTTCATCACCATATGCTGAACTTGGCTTTTATCCGCCCCACCCGTACCCGTTACCGCTTGCTTGATAAGTCTTGCTGCATATTCATGTACAGGGAGGTCAGCATTTACTGCGGCAACGATGGCCGCCCCACGGGCCTGACCTAACTTTAAGGCTGAATCGGCATTTTTTGACATAAACACCTGCTCAATCGCAAATACGTCAGGCTGAAACTGAGTAATGATTTCAGAGACACCGGCAAATATTTGTTTCAAACGGCTAGGTAAGTCGTCGTGAGAAGTACGAATACAACCACTGCCTAAATAATGTAAGTGACGGCCTTGTTGACGAATAACGCCATAACCTGTGATACGAGAGCCTGGGTCAATACCGAGGATTATCGACATACGTATGTGTTCCGAACTGAGCCCAAATACAGATAAGAGCTATTTTGAATAGAAAGATACTAGCAAAAAAGAAAGCGCTAATAGAATAAACCTATTAGCGCTTCGCATTTTATTTATTTGAAATCAGACAAATATCCGAAAATTAAGCGTCTGCTTCTTTTTCTTTAGCAACAACCGCTACCGCTAGCTCTTCTAAAGAGGCTGGGTTGGCAACACTTGGTGCATTGGTGAGCAAGCAAGATGCTGCCGTTGTTTTAGGGAATGCGATAACGTCACGGATGTTATCTGTACCACAAAGTAGCATAGCCAAACGGTCTAGACCGAAAGCAAGACCGGCATGCGGTGGCGTACCGTACTTAAGTGCATCCAACAAGAAGCCGAACTTCTCTTGTTGCTCTTTTTCTTCGATGCCAAGAATATTAAACACCGTGCTTTGCATTTCAGCATTGTGGATACGAACTGAACCGCCACCCACTTCATAGCCGTTGATAACCATATCGTAAGCATTCGAGTTAGCTGCTGCTGGGTTTGCTGCCAACTCAGCCGCATCAACACCTAATGGAGAAGTAAATGGGTGGTGCATTGCGTGCAAGTTACCTTCGCCATCTTCTTCGAACATTGGGAAGTCAACAACCCAAAGTGGTGCCCATGCTTCTTTGTTGGTTAGCTCTAAATCTTCGCCAAGTTTCAGACGAAGTGCGCCCAGAGCTTCAGAAACGATGCTTGCTTTATCAGCACCAAATAGGATGATATCGCCGCTTTCAGCTTGAGTACGATCAAGAATGCCGTTGATTACGTCTTCGCTCAGGAATTTAGCCACAGGAGATTGAATGCCTTCCATGCCAGCAGCACGGTCGTTTACTTTCATCCATGCCAAACCTTTCGCGCCGTAAATGCCAACAAATGCGCCGTAGCCATCGATTTGCTTACGCGTTAGTTTCGCTCCGCCTGGAACACGAATTACGGCTACACGGCCTTTTTCATCGTTAGCAGGGCCTGAGAAGACTTTAAATTCAACGTCTTTAACTAGGTCAGCAACGTCTACTAATTCTAGCGGGTTACGTAGATCCGGCTTATCACTACCGAAACGACGAATCGCTTCAGAGAAAGGCATGATTGGGAATTCACCCAAGTCCACGCTCAATAGCTCTTGCCACATTTCGCGGATCATTTTTTCTGTCACGCCACGAACTTGTTCAGCAGACATGAAAGAAGTTTCGATATCGATTTGAGTAAATTCAGGCTGACGGTCAGCACGTAAATCTTCATCACGGAAACATTTAACGATTTGGTAGTAACGATCAAAACCAGACATCATCAACAACTGCTTAAATAGCTGTGGTGATTGCGGCAATGCATAGAAGCTGCCTTTGTGTACGCGGCTTGGTACTAGGTAATCACGAGCGCCTTCTGGTGTTGCTTTAGTCAGTACGGGCGTTTCGATGTCTAGGAAGTCGTTGCTATCTAAGAAACGACGAACGAAGCTTGATGCTTTAGCGCGAAGTTTGATGCGGTCACTCATTTCTGGACGACGAAGATCAATGTAACGGTACTTAAGACGCTGCTCTTCACTGTTTGTTTGGTTGAAGTCTAACGGCAATGCTTCAGAGCGGTTAATGATCTCTAAACCCGTTGCGATCAGCTCAACTTCACCGGTTGCCATATCTTTGTTGATTTGGCTTTCTGGGCGAAGGCGTACTTCACCCGTTAGCTTGATGCAAAATTCATTACGTAACTGGTTCGCTTCCGCAAATACATCTTTCATATCTGGGTCGACGACAACCTGAACGATGCCTTCACGATCTCGCATATCAATGAAGATAAGACCGCCTAAATCACGGCGACGGTTAACCCAGCCGCAAAGTTCTACAGTTTGTCCTGCAAGGGACTTGTTCAGGTGACCACAATAATGGGTACGCATAATGAATTTCCCAATCTCTAATAAGTTATCAATTTCTAAGCTGCTCGCGCGATTGAGTGCCAGCAGTGCAAACGTCCATTTATACGCTGAAAGTCATTAAAAATCGACCATCAGGCATAGAATTTGTTGTGTTTTATCTAGCCTTGCTGCTTTTTAGCACAACAAGCGACCAATTTATCGGCAAAGACAAAAACGAAGCCACGATTATAGCCTCATTTTCATTTTATGAGCAAAGTAGAATCACCGGGGTTTGACTCAATCTATTCCAAATCTGTGTAATTTAGTGGCCCTTTCACCAGTTAATTTATAAGTACCTTTCTCTACTAATGACAATTGCAGCAATTTTGCATAAAATACGCCCCCTTAAATAGGCATGCCTACAAATTAGACCGCATGTTAACGGCCCAAGCGAGAGAGTATTATGAGCAATAAAGACACTATCTTTTCAGCTCCCATTAATAAAATCGGTGATTTCACATTCGATGAGCGCGTAGCGGAAGTTTTTCCCGATATGATTCAACGATCGGTTCCCGGTTACAGTAACATCATCTCGGCTATCGGCATGTTGGCAGAACGTTTTGCGAAACCGCACTCTAAAGTGTATGACTTAGGCTGCTCTTTAGGTGCTGCAACACTTTCTATGCGCCGTCATATTGAACAAGAAGGCTGCGAGATCATTGCGGTCGACAATTCAGCGGCCATGGTAGAACGCTGTAAGCTTCATATTAATGCTTATCGCTCAGAAACACCGGTTACGGTTGTTGAAGCCGATATCAGAAATATTGAGATAGAGGATGCCTCAGTCGTGGTGTTAAATTTCACCTTGCAGTTTTTGTCGCCTGAAGATCGCGTCACCTTGCTTAAAAAAATCTTTGCGGGTTTGCGTCCTGGGGGCATTTTGATTTTGTCCGAGAAATACGTGTTCGAAGATGAAACAGCGAATGAACTCTTGATCGACCTTCATCATGACTTTAAGCGCGCTAACGGCTACAGCGAACTAGAAATAAGCCAAAAACGCAGTGCAATTGAAAATGTTATGCGCCCAGACTCTATTCAGTCTCACAAAGTCCGCTTTGAAGAGATCGGCTTTTCCAGTAATGAAGTCTGGTTCCAATGCTTTAACTTCGGCTCTATGTTTGCGATAAAATAGGATTATGAGTAAAAGGTTACAGAGAACAGGACGGGCAAACCCTACAGAATATTGGACTGCCCCCTCAGCTATAACCTGTTACCTGTTACCTATAACCTGTAACCTGTAACCTGTAACCTGTAACCTGTAACCTGTAACCCAGTATCTTCACCCCTTTAACTTAACTAATAACGAAACCTTATATGTTCAATTTTGCTAATTTTTACCAATTGATATCTCAAGACGATCAGCTTCAACCTTGGTTGAACACGCTTCCACAACAGCTTACGGATTGGCAAAACGCGGAACACGGTGATTTCGACCGTTGGTTAAGAGCACTCAAAAAAATCCCTGAGGGTACACCTGATACCGTTGATTTAAAGGATTCTGTCACTCTATCGAATCAGGCTCCTATTCATCCAGGCGAACAAAAAAAACTAGAAAACCTATTAAAAACATTCCACCCGTGGCGTAAAGGCCCTTATAACCTGCACGACATTCACATTGATACGGAATGGCGTTCAGACTGGAAATGGGATCGTGTTCTTCCCCATATATCCCCCCTTAAAAACCGTTCTGTGTTGGACGTTGGTTGCGGCAATGGTTACCACATGTGGCGCATGCTGGGTGAAGAAGCTCGCTTATGTGTAGGGATCGACCCATCTCACCTGTTCCTCATTCAGTTCGAAGCGGTCCGTAAATTAATGGGCAATGACCAACGCGCTCATTTACTGCCATTAGGAATTGAGCAACTTCCTGAACTTAAAGCCTTTGACACTGTCTTTAGTATGGGTGTGTTATATCATCGTCGTTCACCGCTGGATCACCTTATTCAATTGAAGAACCAATTGGTTTCTGGTGGTGAGTTAGTGCTCGAAACCTTGGTCATCGAAGGGGATGAAAACACCGTTCTGGTTCCTATGGACCGCTATGCTCAAATGCGTAATGTGTACTTCTTCCCATCAGCAAAAGCACTGAAAGTATGGTTAGAAACGTGTGGATTCGTTGACGTGAATATTGTTGATGAAAATGTGACCACCACTGGTGAGCAACGCACCACCGAATGGATGACCCATAACTCGCTGCCAAACTACTTAGATCCAAACGATCCAAGCAAAACGGTTGAGGGTCACCCTGCTCCACGAAGGGCTATTTTGGTTGCAAAGAAACCATAATGGCGAACCTGACCAGAGATTAACATTAGGATGCTTCACGCATCCTTTTTTATCATATACACTTTGGAAAATACTTCTGTTAACTATCTGTCTACTATAGGTAAACAATGCTCAAAAAACTCACCGCCATTGCCATTATTGCTGCCCTATCTGGGTGTACGTTGATCGACGGCGAAAAATACAGCCAATCGACACTAGAAGCAATTAATCAATCAGAGCAAAACATACAAACGAAACTCGATAGCTTTACCGTTGAAATAGACCAACAGAACAGCAAAATTGATGCACTCAATGAAGAATTAGTGAAATTGAACGGTGAAGTCGTTCAATTACGTAAAACGCAGGCAAAGCACTTAACACACGCGACCAAAGAGACACAAACAGTCACGCCTGTCGTTACCAGTGCCCCACCTTCTCAGCCCATTGTTCTCGGCGCAATTGAAAAAGTAAAAGTAGACACAATTAAGCAACAGTTTGATGCGCGAGTTGATACCGGCGCCACAACTTCATCAATTAATGCCATTGATATTCAAGAATTTGAGCGAAACGGGAAAACTTGGGTTAAATTTCATATAAAGGATGATTCAGCGGCTGCAGATGAAATGCACTGGATTGAAGCTCCCGTTGTACGATACGTCAAAATTCGTCAAGCAACCAACTCCGATTCCGAGCGCCGGATTGTTGTAGAGCTTTGGGTACAACTTGGTGACGTGCACGAAAAAGCTCAGTTTACTCTGGCTGACCGTTCGCAAATGAGTCACCCTATTTTACTAGGCAGAGAGTTCATCCAAGATATCGCCCTAGTTGATGTAAGCAAACAGTATCTACAAACTAAAACTAAATAATTGTATTTAAGGATAAATCTTTATGACGTCTAAAGTTCCGTTTTACTTCTTGGTCGCATTCCTGCTTATTGCAGGCAGTGTACTGAGCCTTATGCGCCACACAGATTACGGCGTTCCTTTGACTCCTGGTGAAACTCGCCAGATTTGGGACATTGAAGCTCGTGTCGAGTTCAACGCGCTAGACAAACCAGTTAAAGCATCTCTTGCTGCCCCTGGTACACAAACTGGTTATACACTCATTAACGAAAGCGCGTCTTCACCAGGCTACGGTATTGCTTACACAGCAACCGATGCAGGCCGACGTGCTGAATGGACTGTTCGTCATGCGAGTGGCCCTCAAACCATTTATTACAAAACTCAGTTTTTGGTTGATGATCAAGCAAAAGTTGATCCCATTCCACCAAGTGACGAGCCAATAGAAAAACCCATTTTTGATGGCCCTCAAGACGCCGCTGCTCAATCTGTTTTAGCGCAGGCGACACAACGCAGTGCCGACAACGTCACTTTAGCTCGTGAGTTAATCAAACAGCTTAACGATAAAGATAGCCAAAATGCATCGTTATTACTCAACAATAACGACAAAGTACAAATCACCGCTAAGCTTCTAAGTTATGCCGCCGTTCCAAATAAACTGGTTGGTGTTGTTCAGTTAGAAGATGGCCGTCGTCGCCAAAGCATTACACCGATGGTCGAAGTGTGGGATGGTAAGCAGTGGGAACTTTTTGATGCAAACCAAGGTGAACAAGTTAAACAAAACAACTTGCTGGTCTGGGATGAATCTAACGTTTCCTTACTCGATGTGGTCGGTGGTAAGAATAGCCAAGTCCATTTTTCAATGATCTTACAAGATGTCACTCCGCAACAAGCAACTGCTCAAAAAGTCGAAGCGGATAGCTTACTGAATTTCTCAATTCACAGCTTGCCTCTTGCGGAACAATCGATGTTCAAAACCATCATGCTCATTCCAATTGGTGCACTCATCGTGGTGTTCTTACGTGTGATCATTGGTTTAAAAACTTCAGGCACATTCATGCCTGTTTTGATTGCAGTTGCATTTGTTCAAACTACATTGCTCACAGGTATCGTTGGCTTCCTTCTCATTGTTGGTACCGGTCTCATTATTCGTGGGTATTTATCTAAGCTCAACCTCTTGTTGGTTGCGCGGATATCCGCCGTAATCATAACGGTAATTATGATTATCGCGGTCTTCACCATTGTTTCGTTCAATATTGGATTGAATGAAGGACTTACTATTACTTTCTTCCCTATGATCATCTTGTCTTGGACGGTAGAACGTATGTCTATTCTATGGGAAGAAGAAGGCGGTAAAGAAGTATTCCTTCAAGGTGGGGGCTCGTTGCTAACAGCTGTACTGGTTTACCTTGCTATGACTAACCCGTATGTTCAGCACCTAACGTTTAACTTTATCGGCCTACAGCTAATTATTCTTGCGGTTATCATGCTGCTTGGTACTTACACTGGCTACCGCTTAACGGAACTTCGTCGTTTTAAACCATTATCTGAGGATTAGACTATGTTTGGGTCATTTACTTCCCCATCTAAGCTAAAAACCAAGGGCATAATGGGGATGAATCAAAGAAACCACAGCTACATTGGGCGATATAATGATCGCTCAAAGTATCCGTTGGTTGATGATAAATTAAAAACAAAAATCATCGCAGAAAAAGCAGGGGCTACGGTTCCTGCGCTAATTGGTGTTATCAGCCACCAAGCCGCCGTAAAATCCATTCATAAGATGGTTGAAAACTGGCCAGGGTTTGTCATTAAACCCGCACAAGGCAGCGGTGGTAAGGGTATCTTGGTTATTGTTTCGCACAAAAATGGCGAATACACCAAGCCCTCTGGCGCTGTCATCAACAAAGAAGATGTCGAACGTCATATTAGTAACGCACTCGCCGGTTTGTTTTCTCTTGGTGGAAAAAACGACGTGGCCGTAGTCGAAAACTTGATTAAATTTGACGACTGTTTTGAAGGTTTCAGTTACGAAGGGGTGCCAGATGTACGAATTATTGTATTTAAGGGCTACCCTGTCATGGCGATGATGCGCCTTTCAACGTCTGCCTCTGATGGTAAAGCGAATCTACACCAAGGCGCAGTAGGCGTAGGAATTGACATGGCGACGGGCAAAGCGGTACGTGCCGTTCAGTTTGATCAGCCCATCACACACCACCCAGATACCGACAAAGAGCTCGCACTTTTGCAAGTTCCTCACTGGGAGCGACTACTCGTGCTTGCATCCAGCGCATGGGAAATGACTGGTTTGGGTTATATGGGCACGGATATGGTGCTTGATAAAGAAGAAGGCCCAATGGTACTTGAGCTTAATGCTCGCCCAGGCTTGGCTATTCAAATTGCTAACGGAGCAGGTTTACTGCCTCGCCTTCGCCATATCGAGAATCTTGGTGAAATGGCAGAATACCCGAGACCAGCTGAACGAGTGGCCTATGCTGCGAAACAATTTGGTCACGTCGATGGTAAAGGCTAAAGGCTAAAGGCTAAAGGCTAAAGGCTAAAGGCTAAAGGCTAAAGGCTAAGCAGCAGATGAAAAAAAGAGCGGATCTCCGCTCTTTTTTATTGGGTATTTATAACGGTTTATTTGCCTAGCGCTTCTTTATAGTGCTGACGGCATACTGAGACGTATTGATCATTACCACCAATCGCCACTTGGTCACCCTCTGCAATCGGGTTACCTTCTTCGTCAGTACGAATCACCATGTTGGCTTTACGACCACAATGGCAAATCGTTTTAAGCTCGACTAATTTGTCCGCCCAAGATAGCAAGTATTTACTGCCTTCAAAAAGCTCACCGAGGAAGTCGGTACGCAAACCATAACAAAGCACTGGAATATGAAGTTTATCAACAACCTCAGTTAATTGATAAACTTGTTCTTTGGATAAGAACTGACATTCATCAATCAAAATACAATGGCGCTTTTCTTGCTCATTAATGGCTTTGATTTCATCAAATAAATTCGATTCTGTTCTAAACAACTGAGCTTCAGATTGCAGACCAATTCGTGAACTTACTTTACCAATGCCATAACGATCATCTAGTGCAGCCGTAAAGATCACTGGGTTCATCCCGCGCTCTTTATAGTTAAAAGAAGATTGCAATAACGTGGTGGACTTACCCGCGTTCATCGCCGAGTAATAAAAATACATCTGTGCCAAAATAGTTGCCTTTCATAAAGTGTAAAAAAGGCACATCATCAATACAACGCTGTATCTTACGGCGGTCATATTCACTTTGTGCCTTTTAAAAATTACTTACGACGCCAAGTAGTACCTTGTGCTCCGTCTTCTAGAACGATGCCCATTTCCGTTAACTTGTTACGCGCCATGTCGGCGTTTGCCCAATCTTTTGATGCACGTGAATCGTTACGCAGCTTAATAAGCGCCTCAATTTCTGCCACTTCATCATCATTACTTTCGCCAGATGCGCCACCTTTAAGGAATGCTTCAGGCTCTTGATGCAAGATACCGATGACATCCGCTAACTCACGCATTAATGCGCCAAGTGCCGATGCTCTTTCGATATTTTCACCTTTTAGGCGATTGACTTCACGAGCCATATCAAATAACACCGAGTAGGCTTCTGGTGTATTGAAATCATCGTTCATCGCATCGCTATAACGTGTTACATACTCTTCACCACCAGCAGGTGCTGCTGATAAATCCAAACCACGTAAAGATGTATACAAACGCTCCAAAGCTGAACGTGCTTGGTTTAAGTTGTCTTCGCTGTAATTCAGTTGGCTACGATAGTGACCCGACATTAAGAAGTAGCGAACGGTTTCTGAATCGTAATGCTGTAATACATCACGAATGGTGAAGAAATTGTTCAGTGACTTAGACATTTTTTCTTTGTCGATCATCACCATACCGCTGTGCATCCATGTATTTACATACTGGGTACCATGTGCGCAGCAAGATTGAGCGATTTCGTTCTCATGATGCGGGAACTGCAAATCAGAGCCACCACCGTGGATATCAAAGTGATCACCCAGAATAGAAGAGTTCATCGCAGAACATTCAATGTGCCAACCAGGACGACCAGGGCCCCATGGTGATTCCCACGTCGGCTCACCCGGCTTAGACATTTTCCATAAAACGAAATCTAACGGGCTGCGTTTAGTGACTTCAATAGTAACGCGAGATCCAGCTTGAAGCTGCTCTAGGTCTTGACCCGATAGCTTGCCGTATTCATCATATTTCTTCACCTCAAACATCACGTCGCCGTTATCAGCAACGTAGGCGAAGCCGCGTTCAATTAAGCGCTGAACTAAGGCAATGATTTCTTGAATATACTCGGTAGCACGAGGCTCTATATCTGGACGCTTCATATTTAACGCATCAAAATCAGAATACATCTCGCCAATCAGGCGCTCAGTTAACTCATCGCAGCTTTCGCCATTCTCAGCAGCGCGTTTAATGATTTTGTCGTCGATGTCGGTAATGTTACGAACAAACGTTAGGTCATAGCCTAAGTAACGAAGGTAACGAGAGACTACATCGAATGAAACGAATGTACGACCGTGACCAATATGACAGAGATCGTAAATGGTTACTCCACAAACATACATGCCGACTTTACCAGCAGTAATGGGTTTGAATTCCTCTTTCTGTCGTGTGAGTGTGTTATATATCTTTAACATGATCTCTATCTAATCAATTATGAAACAAGTAAGGCGCCAGTATAACAAGTCCAACACGGATAGGTAATAGCTTGCCGGGACAAAATTCACGGTGATCGCACATAGACTATGACATTTCGTCGGTTTTCTTGACCACTTTTCACCCATCTATTGATTGTCTGTAGAATTGAGCTAGAATTCCCGTTTCAAGTCGAAAATAATTTAAGGAATACATAATGATCATCCTTCACACTAACTTTGGTGATATCAAAATTCAGCTGAACACAACTGATGCACCAGCAACCAGTGCTAACTTCCTTCAGTACTGCCGTGATGGTTTTTATGACAACACGCTTTTCCACCGTGTAATCGATGGTTTCATGGTTCAAGGCGGCGGTATGACTTCGGGCCTTAAAGAAAAAGAAACGCGCGCAACAATCAAAAACGAAGCAAACAATGGCCTAAGCAACAAAGTAGGCACGTTGGCGATGGCTCGTACAATGGAACCGCATTCTGCTAGCTCTCAGTTTTTCATCAACGTTAGCAACAACACATTCCTAGACTTTAAATCAGAAAGCCTAGATGGTTGGGGTTACTGTGTTTTTGCTGAAGTCGTTGAAGGCATGGACATCGTAAACAAAATTAAAGATGTAGCAACGGGCTCTATGGGTATGCACCAAGACGTACCACTAGAAGAAGTTCTTATCACAAGCACAACTATCGAAGAGTAATTCGATCAAGAGGAGCTGCGGCTCCTCTTCTTTTATCCTATGACGATATTATTTATTTCAGATCTTCACCTATCCCCTACTCGCCCTGATATTACCCAGAGCTTTCTTCAATTCCTCGATCAAAAAGCTCGCAATGCTACCAAGCTCTATGTTCTCGGCGACCTGTTTGATTTTTGGTTAGGCGACGACGATAACTCAGAATTCGCAACCCGTATCAAACACGCTTTTAAACAGCTAACCGACTCTGGTGTTAAGTGTTATTTTCAGCATGGCAATCGCGATTTTCTCGTCGGCAAACGCTTCGCTCAGGAAACGGGCATCAAACTGTTACCTGAAGAATGCAAAATTGAACTCCATGGTACCTCTGCTATTCTTTTACATGGAGATACGTTATGTATCGACGATATCAAATACCAAGAGTTCCGTACTAAGGTTCATCAACCTTGGTTACAACGAGTATTTAAATGCATCCCATTGATATTTCGTAAGAAAATTGTGCGAAAAATTCAGGGACAAACTCGAAGTGACAAAAATTCGAAGTCGCTCGACATCATGGATGTCAATAAAAACGAAGTGGTTCGCGTGATGGCGAAACATAATACCAACCTAATGATCCACGGTCATACACATCGTGAAGCTACGCATCAAATTATTTTGGATGACAACACCCCAGCCACACGAATAGTTCTAGGTGATTGGGACAACAGCGCGGTTGTGCTCATCGTAGATGAGTTTGGGTTTAGAACTGAAAAGTTTCCATTTCTTTAAGCCAAAGCCAAGGCTTGAGATACTAAATAACAACTCAGTCTAAAAATTTCAATTAGTTATTTGTGAACGACTTCCTGTAGAATAGCGTTCGTTAATTTCGTGATTATTGATGAAGAATTTAAAGCATTGAAATATTCATACGTTGCTCGTCAGCCTATTTTTGATTCAGAGCGTAATGCCGTTGCTTACGAACTGTTGTTTCGTGATGGCCCAAAGAATACATTTCCGGATATCGAAGCGGAACAAGCCACTAGCCGTCTGTTGTCCGACCAATTTCTAAGTGTTCACTATCAAAGCCTGGGGAAAAAACGGGGCTATGTTAATTTCCCTTATCAAAGCCTGATAAACCAAATTCCAGAACTGTTCCCTAGTAACAGTATTGTGGTGGAAATCTTAGAAGATTGTGAGCCGACCGATGAGCTTCTTCATGCCATTAAAGAGCTTTACAAAAAAGGCTACACACTGGCGTTAGATGACTTTGTTCCAAGTTCAGACTGGCTTAGATTTTTGCCATTCATTTCGATCATCAAGTTTGATATTCGCGCTATTCCCATAGGAAAAGCGGCATTTTTCATCGCTAAGTTGAAAAAAAGCAAAATTCAGTTCTTAGCAGAAAAGGTGGAAACCCATGAGGAATTCAAACAAGCAAAAGACGTTGGGTTCACACTGTTTCAAGGTTATTTCTTTGCTAAACCAGAAATGGTGCAACAAAGAGCCATTGAGCCTTCGCTGATAACGGTTGTTCAACTGTGCAAGGAAATCGCCAACACGGAGATAAACTACAGTGAAATTGAACGACTGATTAGCACCGATGTGTCTTTGTCGTATAAGTTGCTAAGGTACGTCAATTCGTCCTCATTGATATCGTCTGAGATCAAATCGTTCAAACAAGCACTGATTTATCTGGGCGAAGATCGACTGAAAAAATTTGTTTCTTTGGTTGCGGTGTCGAGCACAAACGAGCATAAACCGAATTCGTTGTACACGCTGTCGATATCTAGAGCAAGGCAGTGTGAGCTATTAGCACGTCAGTCAAAAGGTAAAATAGACACCAGTTTGGCTTTTCTAACCGGGCTTTTTTCTCTGCTTGATTCATTACTCGATCAAACAATTGAAACGATATTGGAATCAATCCCTGTCGACCAATCCATCAAGAATGCCCTACTTGGTGGCACTGGCGATCTAGGTAAATTGATCCAACTCGTTAAAGCATTTGAGCGCGCCAAGTGGGATGACGTCGTCACAGCCCGCCGCTCTCTTGAGATTCAGGAAGACCAAGTCGCTGATTGTTATCACCAGTCTCAAGCTTGGGCTCAAGATTTGGTTGATATATAAGCTAACCATCAGACTTTCTAAGCCATCAAACTCTTGTTTGGTGGCTTTTTTCATCAAGGAAACACCATGAACCTATGCCCTTGTAAAAGTAACAAACCTTACGCTGAATGTTGCGAGCCTGTTCATGCCAAGCATTCTCACGCGACAACACCGGAACAAGTGATGCGCGCCCGATACTGTGCCCATACTCTTAACCTTGTCGATTTTGTAGTTGCGACTTATCACCCTAGTTGCGATGCAGAGCACGAACGAGAGGGCATAGCCGAGTCCATAGACAGTGATTGGTGCAACTTAGAGGTAATAGAAACATCGGTGAATGACGACAACACTGAAGGTTTCGTGACATTTAATGCTTACTTCAATGAACATGGTGAGCAATACTGCCTAGCGGAGAAGTCTCGTTTTATTAAGGAAGATGGCCTCTGGTACTACATCGATGGCGAGTTCCCAGATGGTGCTCCTACAGAAGATGAGCCAGTCACTACGACGATAGATCCAAGACTGAATCAGAGCGTAAATGAGCTTAAAGTTGGTAGAAATGATCCGTGTATTTGTGGCAGCGGAAAAAAGTTTAAGAAGTGTTGTGGGTAGGTTACAGGTTGTAGGTTACAGGTTACAGGTTACAGGTTACAGGTTACGGGTCATTGTGAGTGAATGGCGTCTTGTCAACTTCGTCGCCATCACTTGCTTTCCTATTCCTGTAACCTGTAGGGCATAGCCCTTCTACCCTTAACCGCTCTATTTGTGCCTTTCTTTCAGCTTATTAATCACATCATTCATTGATAAGCCTTGGTCTTGCAGCAATACCATCAAGTGATAGATCAAATCAGCTGACTCGCAGACTAGCTCCGCCTTGTCACCCGACGTCGCCGCAAGCGCAACTTCAACGCCTTCTTCGCCCACTTTTTGCGAAATACGCTTGGTGCCACGGGCATATAAACTAGCGGTGTAGGAAGAGTCTGGATCGGCACTCTTGCGGGCAGCCAGTAGCTGCTCAAGTTGATGAAGCCACACCATCTGAGACTCTTCTTGCTTGTCGGCATCAAAGCAGGTAGTCGTTCCTGTATGGCACGTTGGGCCAATAGGCTCTGCTTTAACCAACAAGGTATCGTTGTCGCAATCCAAGGCGATGTTTTTAAGTTGTAATACGTTGCCCGATGTTTCGCCTTTTGTCCAAAGACGCTCCTTGGTACGAGAGAAAAACGTCACATTCCCCGTATCAGCGGTTTTACTTAACGCATCTGAATTCATGTAGCCCATCATCAATACTTGGCTTGATTGATAGTCCTGCACGATCGCAGGGACAAGGCCATCCACTTTGTTCCAGTCGATGCGTTTTGCTAATGCATCTATTTGTTCAATTTGAAAACTCATAATCGTATCTCCACACCTTGTGCTTTCAGGTACTGCTTCAGTTCACCGATATTAATCACTTGCTTGTGAAATACGGATGCAGCTAATGCACCATCTACATTTGTTTTTTTGTATGCTTCAGCAAAGTGCTCCATAGCACCTGCGCCACCTGATGCGATCAACGGAACGTTGCAAACAGCTCGAACCATATTTAACTGCTCAATATCGTAACCATTACGCACACCATCTTGGTTCATCATGTTTAGCACAATTTCGCCAGCACCACGTTTTTGTACTTCCTGAACCCAATCACTGGTTTCCCATTTCGTGGCTTTAGTTCTCGCTTCATCACCGGTAAATTGATAAACCTGATATTTGCCAGTGTCTTTATCAAAGTAGGAGTCAATTCCAACAACAATACACTGCACACCGAATTTATCGGCAAGCTCTGTTATCAACTCTGGTTTTGCGAGCGCTGGAGAGTTAATCGACACTTTATCTGCACCGAACTCTAAAATTCGAGAGGCGTCTTCGGCAGTTTTAATACCACCAGCAACGCAAAATGGAATGTCTATGACTTCCGCGACACGAGCAACCCAGCTTTTGTCGACCACACGACCATCACTAGAGGCGGTAATATCATAAAATACCAGCTCATCTGCACCCTCTTCAGCGTAACGTTTTGCAAGCGGTACAATGTCGCCAATGATTTCGTGATTTCTAAACTGAACGCCTTTAACCACTTGTCCATCACGAACGTCTAAACAAGGAATTATTCGCTTTGCCAACATGCAAAAGCCTCCTGTGCGTTAAATTTACCATCAAGTAATGCTCGGCCAACAATCACGCCCGCGACACCGCTGCCTTTTAATGCTTCAATATCCGCCAAGCTGCCAATGCCACCGGATGATTGAAATTGAACTTGTGGGTATTCGCGGCAAAGGTCAACATACAGCTCTACGTTTGAGCCTGTTAATGTGCCATCACGAGAAATATCAGTACACAGGACATGTTTTAAGCCAACCGTGAGATAATCTTCCAGTAAAGCCTCAATGGTGACGCCTGAGTCTTCTTGCCAACCCGAAACCGCAACATTGCGGATGCCGTTGCTATCAATATTGATATCCAAAGCCAGCACGATTTTCTCTGCGCCGTACTTTTGCATCCAACCTTTCACAAGCTCGGGCTGTTTTACTGCCGTAGAGCCAATCACAACGCGTTGAGCGCCGGCTTCCAGTAGATCAATCACGTCTTGCTCACTGCGCACGCCGCCACCAATCTGTATGTTAGCTGGCGTACTTGCGAGTAACTTAGCGATCAAGGTTAGTTGACGTGCTGAGGTGTCTTTTGCGCCAGTGAGATCCACAAGGTGAAGCCAATTGGCCCCCGCTTGGTGGTACAGATTAAACTGCTCTGCTGGATCTACTTTGTATTCGGTTACTTGCCCGTAGTCGCCCTGAAATAGGCGAACCACTTGACCTTCAATTAAATCTAATGCTGGGATGATCATAAAAATCCTTTTATGTGCAGGCGAAAGAAGGCGATAGGATGAAGGCCAAAAGGCATTAAAAATACGCCACTTTGTTTTATCACTTTGCCTTCACCTCCCGCGATGCGGGGCCTTAGCACTGCTTTCTCTACAATTCTAAGAAGTTCTGTATTAACTTCGAGCCAACTTTACTGGAACGCTCTGGGTGAAATTGAACCCCGTAATAGTTTCCGCTTTGCAGAGCGGCAGTAAACGCATCGCCATAGTTGCACTGCGCGATAGTATACTCACCCACTGGCATTGCGAAGCTATGGACGAAATAGAAGTATTCACCAGCATCGATGCCTTTAAATAAAGGGTGGTCAGGTAAAGCTTTAACGGTGTTCCACCCCATGTGAGGCAGAGGTAAGTCGCCGGTTTCCATTAAGCGAACTTCTCCGTCGCACAAACCTAAGCACTCAACTTGCTCATTCGCCGCCTGGCCTTTTTCTTGCGACTGTTTGCCAAGCAATTGCATACCTAAGCAAATACCCAGTAGCGGTTTTTCTACTTGCTTGACCAACTCAATGAGGTCGCGTTCAGCGAGGTTTTTCATTGCTTCACTGGCGGTACCGACACCAGGCAAAAAGAGCTTATCTGCGGCAAGTACTACTTTAGGGTCTTTCGATATCTCAACTTGGCAACCGAGACGTTCAATCGCAAATTTGACCGATGAAACGTTAGCGCAGCCAGTGTCGATAATGACAACTTTTTGGTTTGCAACAGACATTACAATACCCCTTTACTACTCGGCAGCTCAGTACCTTCCACTTTGATCGCCTGTCGAAGTGTGCGCCCAAATGCCTTAAACAGACTTTCAATGATGTGGTGATCGTTATCGCCAAAAGAAGACAAATGCAAGGTACACGCTAGAGTATCAGTCAGCGAACGGAAGAAGTGCTCCACCATTTCGGTAGATAAGTCCCCAACTTGCTCACGGCTAAACTTAGCATCAAATTTTAAGTATGGGCGGCCAGATAAATCCAAGCCACATTGCGCCAAGCATTCATCCATAGGCAAACTGAAGCCAAAACGACCAATTCCACGCTTATCACCAAGCGCTTCTTTTAGTGCCTGCCCTAGAGCCAGCGCTGTATCTTCAATAGTGTGGTGATCATCGATGTGTAAATCGCCTTTCACGGTTGCTTTCATTTGAAAACCGCCGTGGGTAGCAATTTGATCCAGCATGTGGTCGAAAAAGCCCATGCCTGTGTTAATTTCGTTGCCGCCAGATTCATCCAAGTTAATAGCAACGCGAATGTCGGTTTCTTTAGTGGTTCGCACCACTTCAGCAGTACGTGCGTTGACCGTCAAATCTTTAAGTATCGCAGGCCAGTTCATGGTTTCAGGGTGATATTGAATACCACGGATGGCCATGTTTTCTGCCAGTTGAAGATCGGTAACACGATCGCCAATAACCACCGATGATTTAAAATCGACTTTACCACCTTGCAGGTACTCTTTTACCATGCCCAATTTTGGTTTACGGCAAGAGCAATTATCTTCGTCAAAGTGTGGGCAAATCAGCACGTCATCAAATTTAACGCCTTGAGATTCAAAGATCTCCATCATCATATCTTGAGGCGCGTCAAAATCGGCTTGTGGGTAGCTGTCTGTCCCGAGCCCGTCTTGATTAGTTACCATCACTAAACGATAACCAGCATCCTGCAGAGCAAGCAATGTTGGAATAACCAATGGCTCAAATTTCAGCTTATCCAAGCGATCTACTTGAAAATCTACTGGTGGCTCAACGATCAATGTGCCATCGCGATCAATAAATAGAATTTTTTGTTGTGTACTCACTACGACTTCCTTGCTTAAGCGACATTTTTTGATAATAAGTTACGAATAAACGCGACGGTTTTTTCACACTCGTCTCTGTTTCCGACACTAATACGGACACAGTTTTCAATCGGTGAATTGCGCAGAATAATGCCTTGCTCCCACGCCGCTTTGAATATGTCATCACCGTTAGTAAATTTGACTAACAGGTAGTTGCCCCACCCTTCAAAAACCTCAACTCCCTCTAGCATGCTTAAGCCCACTTGTAAGTAAGCGCGGTTTGCATTCAGTTCCAGAGATTGATACTTCATTCGAGCTAAGCCCGCTTCCGAGAGCGCCTGAACTGCGATATCTGCCACAGGGATAGGCACAGGATAAGGCGCAATCACTTTAAGTAACACGTTAATCAGCTCTTTATTGGCTAACGTAAAACCACAGCGTAAGCCCGCTAAAGCAAACGCTTTAGACATCGTGCGCAATATCGCTAAGTTAGGGTAACGTTCTAACAGATCAACGGTTGATACTTCAGGACAAAAATCGATATACGCCTCATCCATAACGACGATGGCTTTATCTGTCGTCATATCAAGCAGCGCTTCAATATCTTTGCGGTTAATTACATTGCCTGTCGGGTTGTTCGGGCTGCAAACAAACACCAACTTTGTATTCTCTAAGTTATTCTGTATCTCAGGCAAGTTAAGCTGCCACTCCGCGGTTAGCGGCACTGTTTTTTGTTCGACACCGATCGTTTCAGCACTGATTGCATACATGCCATACGTCGGCGGGCAATATAAAATGGCATCTTCACCTGGCTCACAAAATGCTCTAATCAACAGTTCAATGCCTTCGTCCGCTCCGCGAGAGGTCAGCACTTGATCATTTTTTACACCCGCATAGGCTGCATACGCGCTAATCAAGGCTTCTGGTTGACATTCACTGTAGCGATTTAAGCGGTCGTAACTCACTTTATAGTCATTATCAAACGGAGATTCATTGGCATTCAGCCAAACATCACCGCTACCGCCTATTCGTCTTGCTGACAAATATGGGGTCAATTTCTGAATTTGCTTTCTAGCCAATTTTTCCATGACGGCAATTCCTTCTAATCTTGGCTTAACGCGAGTTTTTCAACTCGGATTGTCACTGCACGTTTATGCGCATCTAGCCCTTCAGCCTCTGCCATGGTAACCACGGTAGGAGCCAAGTTTTTTAATCCCTCTTTAGAGAGCTCTTGCACAGTCATTCGTTTTGAGAAATCCGCCAGACCTAGGCTTGAATAGGTGCGAGTGTAACCATAAGTAGGTAAGACGTGGTTAGTACCAGAAGCGTAATCACCGGCAGACTCAGGAGACCAATCCCCTAAGAAAATAGATCCTGCGTTATCAAGCAATGGCAACAACTCACGTGGGTTCTTGGTTTGAACAATCAGGTGTTCAGGGCCATAGAAGTTTGAGATGGCAATTGATTGAGTCAATGATTCTGCAATCACAATCAAGCTTGATCCTAAGGCTTGCGCCGCAATGTCCTTACGGGACAACTGCGCCAATTGCTTTTGCACAGCATCAGTGACTTGGTCAGCAAGCACCACAGATGGTGTCACCAATACCACTTGGGAGTCCGGTCCGTGCTCCGCTTGGCTCAATAAGTCTGCCGCGACAAAATCCGCATCGGCGGTTTCATCTGCAATAACCAACACTTCAGATGGGCCAGCGGGCATATCGATGGCTGCGCCTTTGAAATCATTGCTTACTTGACGTTTTGCTTCAGTAACGTACGCATTACCTGGCCCAAAAATCTTGTCCACCTTGGTAACGGTCTCGGTGCCATACGCCATTGCTGCAATCGCTTGACCGCCACCCACGCTGAATACTTTGTCGATATTACAAAGCTTTGCAACATAAAGAATCTCATCAGCAATTGGCGGAGGTGAACACAACACAACTTCACGGCACCCTGCAATTTGAGCAGGCACACCCAGCATAAGTACTGTAGACGGAAGTGGCGCACTGCCTCCGGGAATGTAAAGACCCACTTTATTGATAGAGCGGGTAACTTGCTCGCACACGACTCCTGGCTGAGTTTCGACACGTAAAGGCTGAGGCTTTTGCGCATTGTGAAACTTCGCTATATTTTGATAAGCCTGCTGCAGTGCCGACTTCATTTTTTCGGATAAGCGTTCGCAAGCAGCGTCAATGTCTTGCCCGCTGACTTGAACCGAATCCAGAGAGACCGAGTCGAACTTTTCAGTCAACTCTAGCAGAGCCTTATCACCATTTTCCTGAACGTTTGCAATGACACTTGCAACCGCGGAAGTGATGTTCGCGCCTTCGGTTATTGCTGGTCGCTCTAGTACTGAGTTTTGCTGCTCTTTACTTAACGACTGCCACACTAACGTTTTCATGGTGTTACTCCATCATCTTCTCAATTGGCAATACCAAGATAGAACTTGCACCAAGTTCTTTTAGTTGTTCCATGGTTTCCCAGAATAGATTTTCGGTACTCACAAGGTGAACAGCCACTCGGTTTTGTTCTGCAGATAATGGCAATACAGTTGGATCTTCAGCGCCTGGTAGAAGATCTTTTACCTGCTCTAATTTATCAGCAGGTGCATGCAGCATGATGTATTTTGATTCTTTAGCCTGAATCACACCTTGCATACGGGTAAGCAGTTTTTCTATAAGGGCTTCTCGGTCTGCGTCGAACTCGCCAGCACGTTTGATCAATGCAGCTTTTGAGCGAAAAATAACTTCCGCTTCTTTTAGGCCGTTAGCCTCTAATGTTGCGCCTGTAGACACCAAGTCTGCAATACCGTCTGCAAGGCCAGCACGCGGGGCAACTTCAACAGAGCCCGTTAGCATACAAGCACTAAAATCGACGCCTTGGTCATCCATATAGCGTTTAAGTAATTGAGGGTAAGTCGTTGCGATGCGTTTACCCGCAAGATCTTGTGGGCCGTTGTATTCCAAGTCTTTATCAATAGCGATAGACAGGCGGCAACCACCAAAGTCTAAACGGCGTAAAGACGTGAATTCTGCTGGCTCACCAAGAGATAAACGTTCTAGGCGAACTTCTTCTAATTCGTTTTCACCAATAAAGCCGAGATCGACAACCCCGTCCATTACAAGCCCTGGGATATCGTCATCACGAACAAGTAGCAAGTCTATCGGCATGTTTTCAGAATGAACGACAAGACGCTCACCCATGATGTTAAATTTAGCACCGCACTTTTTAAGCAGATCCTGACACTCTTTGCTTAAGCGTCCTTTCTTTTGAATTGCAATTCTTAGTCGTTGTGTTTGCATTGTATTTTCCCTGTGCGAAATTCGGTAAATCGAATAAATAAAATTAAAAAACCCCCGAGAGATTCTGGTCTCTCGAGGGTCTAAATATTTTGTATTTGGACTTAACCACCGAGAGTTTTCCTTGTCTCTCGGTTACACGTAAACCTCCCGAAAGACTTAGTCAGGATGATGGCGATGATGAATGTTCATTGCTTGTTTACGCATAATTAGTATCTCCATGTGTTAACTTCACACTATCGAAGCCACTGCACTTTTGCAACCCCAAATTAAAAAAAACAAAAAAAAAAGGAAAAGACATGGTCTTCTCCTTTCTCGAAACATTGAACCACTAGCACTCGCAGGTAACTAGCACGTCAAATGCGTTAGATTGCAGCTTCTTTACTCGCTTTAGACTTAGCAAGAATAGACAAGATAAAACATACAATCACAAAGGTGATGCTTGCCGCAGAAAACGATAACGCAACGGACGTTGTCATTCCCAACACAATGAAGCCAACACAAGAAACCAGTGCCACTGAAATAGCATAAGGTAGCTGAGTGGCAACGTGGTCGATATGATTACAGCGAGCCCCTGTCGAAGACAAGATCGTAGTATCAGAGATTGGTGAACAGTGATCACCAAAAACAGAACCCGCAAGCACGGCACCCAACATAGGCAGCATAAGAGCTAAATCTGTCGCGCCAGCCATATCACCGGCAATAGGTAGCATGATTCCAAATGTGCCCCAAGACGTTCCGGTAGAAAACGCCATAAGTCCAGCCAAAAGGAACAAAATAACCGGCAACCAATGTGGGCCAATATTACCTTGTACTTGAGATGACAAGTAAGCGCCTGTCTTCATATCTCCGATAACAGAACCGATGGTCCAGGCGAAGAATAGAATCAGAATTGCGCCAAACATAGAACGAGCACCAATCCACATCGTTCTTGCAATTTCAATTGCTGGCAGTTTTTGGCGAAGCACAGTAAATAGAGCAAACGCAAAACCGACCACACCACCGTAACAAAGAGATTTACCCACGTCGGTATTTTCAAACGCACCCAATAAATTAAATGCAATACCATCCGATGCGAGTGCTTGACCGCCTGTAAATATCATCGAAGAAATCGTCGCGACGATTAATGCAACAATAGGCAGCACTAAATCTAAAACACGACCTTTATCACTTTCTTCGATATCCAGCTCTTCATTTAAATCGTGAGCTTCTTGGCTATCATTTTTTCCGCTAAAACCGTGGCCCTGCGACGCTTCAATTTCTTTTTTACGCATCGCACCAACATCAAGTTGGAACCACGAAACAGCAAACACCATTAATAAAGCGAAAACCGCGTAAAAGTTCATTGGTATTAAACGTAAGTAAGCACCCAACGCCGAATAATCCGTCATACCGTGTGTTATTAAGATACCTCCGATGATCGTCATAATATATGCACCCCAGCTAGAAGCTGGCATTAATACACACATTGGAGCAGCCGTTGAATCTAAAATATACGCCAATTTTGAACGGGACACATAGAAGCGGTCAGTGACGGGTCTTGAAATAGCGCCAACAGCTAAACTATTAAAATAATCATCAACAAATATAAAAACACCTAAAAATGCAGCCAGTAACTTAGCTCCACGTTTACTTTTGACTCGTTTTTGTGCCCACTCTGCAAAAGCACGAGTGCCTCCAGAAAGGGTCAGTAAAGCAGTCGTCATACCGAGCAATAATAAAAATGCAACGATACTCATATTCCAACTATTAATACTACCATCAGATATAACTAGGCCCGATACGGTATCCGCTATATAGCTAGCAGTATTCGAAAAGGACATATCATTAAGGAGGATAGAACCTAGAAGTATGCCTACTCCAAGAGAAATGAGTACGCGTCTTGTAACTATTGCCAAACCCAGCGCAACAAGCGGTGGTAAAAGTGACAATGAGGAGGATGTAAAATCGATTAAATTCATGATCTTCAAAAACCAATGTTTGGTTAGAGATCTACTGCAGATAACCCAGTAGCGGGTATTATTGTTGAACAAGCGAAAGGAAAGCGATGCTTCACCTATGCCCTACAGTAGCGCTCCATAGTTTAACAACAATATAGACTATGGCAGTGTTATCCCTATTCGAAGATAACCCCAGCGGAGAGCTTTGATATTACTGACTCCACTTCGGCAACAACCCCTTTTTATGCTTCTTACTGGTATCACCCTAAAAACATATACTGATGGTTCTTGCGCCTCTACCTTGAACATGTTTGTTTACGAAAAACAAAAAGCCCAAATCAGGTAAGCGCGATTCTACGGAATGAGACCAAATTTGCAACATAAAACTTCACTTTTTTACCATGATACCAACTCATAGACTGAAACCTATTGCACTATTAGTAAAAAAAACCAGTTCTATTGACGCGTTTTTTATCTTGGCTTGAAAAAGAGAATTTATATTTACACTTAATTATATTTTATTACTTGGCAGTAAAGAACAATTACAACCATATATATTGAATTCTTTTTATACGCTGTTATTATTAAGCCGTTATCGTAATTATTCAGATAGGAATAACCATGTCAGATCTTGCTAAGACTTTACTTAATATCCGTAGCCTTCGCGCTTTTGCTCGTGAATTACCACTTGAAAGCTTAGAAGAAGCACTAGAAAAACTTACTATTGTTGTTGATGAGCGTCGCAGCAGTGAAGAAGAAGAACGTGCAGCTCAAGCTGAACGTAATGCTAAACTGGCTGAATATGCCGATATGATAAGCAAAGATGGTATCGCTATTGAAGACTTAATTGCTGCTATGTCTGGCAATGAAAGCAAAGTTAAAACGAAAAAGAAGCGTGAACCTCGCCCTGCGAAATACAAATATGAATTAAATGGCGAAGAGAAAACCTGGACTGGTCAAGGTCGTACTCCTTCTGCTATTCAAGAGCAACTGGATGCGGGTCGCTCTTTAGAAGACTTCCTTCTTTAAGAATCAAATTTGATAGAAAAAGAGCGCCTAATGCGCTCTTTTTTTTGTTTCAACAAAGGCGTTATTATCAATAGCCCCTAATTGAATTTATCTTTCCCAATACGCTTCTTCCAAACTATCTTCCCGTTCTGGCAACCCACGAGAAAGTCTTGGTGAGTGCTGAACAAGTACCTCATAGCTCGCGCGATTCGAATATTTACAAACTTGTGAAAATGAAGAATAAGTCAAAAATGGAATTTGATGCTTGCTTGAATTTGGTACATTATTTTTGTGATAACGATTAGCTGACATATCGTGCAGTAATGCAGATAGTGCAGCATCACCCGCGCCATTGGTATTTTTAATCTTCTCAGGCCCGCCCATATAAGGTGCGATGTGAGAATACACTTTGACTGGATTTTCGCTGCATTCTTTTTTAACAGGGCGGCTGAATTCGTACTGGTTAAATTCAGCGATAGCACCAGGCAATAAAGGTAAACTTGTTTGGCGCTTCATGCTCTCTTCTGTATAACCGGCCATGTATAGGCCAACAGGGCCTGCGGTACAAAGAACCAGGTCAACCCACTCTAACGCTTTGTCTGACGCCAACAATGGATCACTTTCTCCGGTAAGCGCTTCAGCTTCATCTTCGTTCATCGCAACAACAGAAACATGATCACGTAAAAATGCTTGCCAGTATTCAGGGTCGTCTTGAATGACGTATTTAGTCCCTAAGGTTAGTACCACAGGTACGTCATATTGCTTAGCGTACTCTATCGCTTTCATCGTCGCTTCTGGCATTGGGTCGCCAGGCTTACAACGAACCAAATAAGCAGTCAAAACAAGCGCGGACGCATTTTTAAATACTGACTCTGGAATGCTTTCCGGTTGAAGTTGGTTCATTTGACCTTCGCTAATTGCAAAGGTACGTTCTCCATCCTCACTGATCAAGGCGAAACAGCGTCCAATGGCACCATCAACCCCTTGTAAGTGGTTAAGATCCATACGGCTTGATGTATTACATAGGTAACGGTAACCGTAACTGCCTATCTGTATATCTTGGCTCATTACGCCAAGCAAAATAGACTTGTCGTCGGCTAATACTGAGTAGTTATGCAGTGTGTTACCGATGGTTCCGCCAGCGTATTCATTGGTCACCAATCCCTGAGATTTTAGTTCGCAATACAACTGCTCTGCGGTTTGGTCATCTATCACGAGCGAATGTCCCTTGCTCAAACCAAATTTTTCAATGAACTCATCCGATACTTTTGCTTCAATATCCACCAAAGTCTGATCGATACCAACAACATGGATGCGCGACATTTTTTTACTGACTTGCGCTTGGCTTACCAGTGGATCACGAGCGTGAACTGGAAAATAATGTTTCGATTTACGTTGGCCAGGGAATTTCATATTTACACAGTCTTATATGAGGGACAATTCGGGTTCGAGATTGTAGCTTGCCAATTTATTGGCATCAATAAGGATAACTATAGCAAACGTTTGCGAAGTGAAAATAATTAAAGGGCTTTAAACTGCACTAGCTTCCTACTAGAAACTTGGTCGCTTATCACTATAAAAGTAAAAGCGAGATCCTAATATCATAGGAGCTCGCTTTTAAAGTTCAACTGGTTCTATTTTATCACTCTTGATCGATCATCCATTTACGGAACTCTTTGCGATCTTGCTTAGACGCTTTTAAATACCAAGCTTGCATTTGCTCTAAGGCTTGTGGGTGAGCCGCAGCTTGTGTTGTTTTTTGTTTTTTAGGTGTCGCTCTAGCACTCTTAACAGCAGGCTCAACTTGACTCGCTGCAGCAACCGTTATGGCTGCTGGGCCAACATAAATGCCGTTTTGTTGGTTGTATTCTTTCACCAATTCATCCATATCAGAGTATGGCAAGAAGCCTTTTTTACCTTTCAATTCATCACTCTTGTAATCAATTGATTTCCCAGCTGAAGTTAGACGCCATTTAGGCTCATTTTTAAATACCTGCTCAGCGTGCTGAATGCTGTGTACTTTAGGGTGGTTAATTTTTATATCATCCGAACCCGCTTCAAACGTAATGACAAAAGGGGCGGAAGTAAACTGACCGTTCGAACTCCCCTTTCCGATATTTTTATCCATTTCAACTACAATCTGATTCTGACCGTGCTTTAGATTACTTGGTTTCATTTTACTGTTTGCTTCAGCACCATTAACCATCAATACACTGACACCTTTCGTAGGAATAACCTCTGAAGCAAGCGCGGTCGAAGCCCAAAAAACACTTAATGCTACCGTTGCTGATAAAAATAATTTATTGGTACACATACATACTCTCCAAATGATGTATTAAAACTAGACCTATTAAATCACTTCCGCCGATACTAAACCAGAGCCGACTAGAGCAATGAGATTACTAGTTAATATATAGATTTTACCTAACTATAAAAACTAAAAAGCCACCCTGAGGTGGCTTTTATATAAGCTGTTAACTAATCAGAGATTAGAAAGATGCTTTGATACCAACGCCGTAACCTAGCTCGTGGTTATCTTTATTGTTATCACCAACTTCTACGTATGCAGTAGTAGATGGTGCAATTGCGTAACCTGCGTTTAGGAACCATGCATTAACTTTATCACCAGAGTCAGGAGAAGTTACGCTGAAGCCTGTAGCAAATTTCCAAGCATTCATTGTGTAATCAGCTCCTGCTGCAATGCTGCTATCAGTTGTATCAGAACCTGTGTTTGGAGAGTTCTTAACTGAGTAGTAACCTAGTTCTAAAGTGGTGTTTTCTAAGCCTTTGTAAACAGCTTCTAATGCCATTAGTGCTTCTTTATCGCCTTTCGCGATAGTACCAGATGCTTTTTCAAACTTAGCTTGACCGTAGAAACCAGTAAAATCGAAGTCTGCAACACGGTAACCTAATTTAAGGTCCATGTAGCTACCATCTTTACCTAGTTTGTCTGCGTCTTGCTTATCTTGAGCAATAGCAAATGCACCGTAGAAATTACCCTTATCTAAGTCGTAACGAATTGCTTCATCAGCGCTGAAGTCAGCATCGTTAACAAAAGAAGTAACACCGAATAGGTAATCTGAACCAACACCTGAATCATCAAGTACAGTATCTAACTTACCAATTTTTAGAGAGCCGAACTGGTCGTTGTAGAAACCAACATAGACATTTTTAACACCAGCGAATTTAGCAGCTTGATCTTTATCAACACCAGAGAACTCCCAATAGAAACCTACTTGAGTGGTATCATCCATTGCGTAACGAGTATCAAAACCGAAATCAGCATCATCGATTTCCTGCTTTAGATCAGCATCTTTTACATTTGCTTTCTTATAACGTACTTCTACGTCGCCCTTCATGTTAACAGTTACGCCATCTTTGTTGTAAAGTTCGATAGCTGCGTTTGCAGAACCAGCTGCAACCATAACTGCTAGAGCTACTAGAGTCTTTTTCATAATAATCCACTGCCTTTTCTTAGAATGGGAATTCCGTTTCGGTTCCCTTTTTGTTTTGTTTGGAGTCAATTCGACTATAAAACCAATCAAACCGCTCCTAAAAATCTCGAGGTCTAGATTGCAAAATATTCCCCCCACTGTCAAATGGCTAAAAAAAACAAAATAAAAAAACATCAACCATTAAAAATCAATAACTTACAGTGATACAAATAAAATTTAGAGCAAAATCACATCAAAAACATTAAAAAAAACAACACCTGTAGTTTTTATTTTTTCAGGATAAAAATTTAATAATATCGATTACAAACAAATTAAAAAGAATAAACAACCACATAGAAAGCAAAATACAACACTAATCTCCCGTCAACAGTTCACTACAAAACAGCTCCCGTAAGGTTCAGTTTTTTTTTGTGATTGAGATCTATATTTGCCTAATAAAATAAGTAAATAGCCGTTTATCGGTGCTTTTTTGGGAATGTGGTACACTATCGACGTTCAATACAGAGACCAAAAATGCTTAATCCAAACATTCAAAAATCCATCCGAGAAAGCTATCAGAACCTTCAGCATCAACTTGAAAACTTTGTTCCTCGCCGAGCACAGAATTATCTTGTTGCAGAAATCGCTCGCACTTTGGCTGGTCAATACCACAAAACCAACCGCATTATGGTCGCAGAAGCGGGGACCGGCATTGGTAAATCGATGGCGTATTTAATGAGCGCGATTCCCGTTGCTTTGCACAGTAATAAGAAAGTGGTGATATCAACGGCCACTGTCGCACTACAAGAGCAGTTAATTAGTAAAGACCTGCCTCTATATAGACGCATCTCTGACAAACCTTTTTCATTTACCATTGCTAAAGGCAGGCAACGATACTGCTGCGCAGAAAAACTGGCAGCCGCAAGCGGTCAACAGGGCTCAGAACAATTAGCCATGTTCGACAAGAAGCCAAGCACAAAAGACATCGAGCTATTGGCCCGACTTTTTAAAGCCTTTAATGAGAATAAGTGGGACGGTGAACGTGATAGCTGGCCTTCGACCATTCCAGATTCTATCTGGTTGTCTATTGTTAGTGATAAACACAGTTGCAATAACAGTTTACCCACTCACCGCAACTGCCCGTTCCAAAAAGCACGTACGCACCTCGATAAATCAGACGTGATCATTGCCAATCACAGCTTAGTGATGGCTGATGCGGATCTAGGCGGTGGTGTCATCTTGCCTGAACCTGAACAAACCATATTTATCTTTGATGAAGCTCATCACTTGCCAAGTGTGGCTCGAGACCACTCCTCTGCTGCCGCCAGTTTAAAAGGCGCGGCCAGTTGGTTAGAAAAACTCACTCAAGTCTCGGCCAAACTGGCGAGCTTAGCGGACGACAAGCGTGTCTCTCGTTTCAGAAATGAACTACAAGAATCAATACAGCTGCTCATTCCGTCGCTCAACCAATTGGCAAAGCAAATTGATCCCTCTGCGTTCAAAGAAAAAACACTGCGATTTGAAAATGGTGAACTGCCAGAATGGCTAGAGTTAGAATCTAAAGAACTGAAGAAAATATCCGCTAAAGCATCCCAAGCCATGGGCAAGATTGCTGACTTGATCAGTGAACGCGTTAAAGATGGTGAATTGGCCACTCGGCTAGCCGAGCCAGCGCTTGCGGAAGCAGGCTTTTTCATTAATCGACTAGACAATTTAGCCAAAGTCTGGCACCTAATGGCCGAGCCAACACGAGAGAAAGGCGCCCCGCTCGCTCGCTGGATATCTGTCAGTGATGAACGCGAGGGCGACTTTGTGGTTTCGGTATCACCTTTAGAGGTGGGTTGGAAATTAGACCAAATGCTATGGAGCCGTTGCAATGGCGCCATTTTGGCTTCTGCAACTATCCGTGCCTTAAATTCATTCAGTTATTTTTGTCGTCAAGCAGGTATAAGCGATAAGCCAGAAGACGGAACGCAGTTCTTGGCCTTAGCATCACCCTTTGATTACCAAAATCAAGCGGAGCTTTATATCCCTCGGCTTAAGTGTGAGCCGTCGTCTCCTGAATTCAGTGATGTTCTAGCAGAAAAAATGCCTGACATTATTGTCGAAAACAAAGCCAACTTGGTTCTATTTGCTTCCTATTGGCAAATGAGACAAGTGGCCGCAACGCTGGATCAATCCGGAAAATCAAAAAAATGGAATCTTCAGATGCAAGGAGACTCATCCAGAACCGAGATTTTAAGTAAGCACGCCAAGTTGTGTAAACAGCAGAAAACCAGCGTGCTATTTGGCACCAGCAGTTTCTCTGAAGGGTTGGATTTACCCGGTGAATTATTGGAGAACCTGATCATCACTAAAATCCCATTTGCCGTACCAACGTCTCCCGTTGAAGAAGCCCATGCTGAATACATTGAAAGTCGTGGCGGTAATCCTTTCTTGCAGATATCCGTGCCAGACGCCAGTAAGAAACTGATTCAATCTGTCGGTCGATTGCTGCGAAAAGAGAGAGATTCTGGTAGAGTCGTGCTATTAGACAGACGCATCGTCACGAAACGTTATGGAAAGTCCTTACTCGACTCGCTTCCGCCTTTCAAACGTAATATCGAATACTAAGAACAATAAACATGGAATTACTTGAACCAACAACCATGGTAGTACTTGCACTGGTTGCCTTTCTTGCTGGATTTATTGATGCCGTAGCCGGCGGCGGCGGCATGCTAACCGTCCCTGCCCTACTTTCATTAGGCCTTCCGCCTCATGTGGCTTTGGGTACAAATAAGTTAGCGGCAACGTTTGCTTCGTCTACTGCAGCCTTCACTTATTACCGTAAGCGGTTATTCCAACCTAAGTTTTGGTACAAAGCATTTGTGGCCACCTTTATCGGTGCGACCATCGGGACCCTTGCCGTTGATGCGATCAGTACTGACTGGCTCGAAAAAGCGCTGCCTCTCGTGATTCTTCTAGCTGCCCTTTATACCATTTGGCATAAGTCTCCACCCAATGCAGGAAATGTGCTGCCTACCGCTTGCCCAAAGCTAGACAGAAAGCAAACGATTCAAGGTTTCAGCTTGGGGTTTTATGATGGCGTTGCAGGCCCAGGGACAGGGGCATTTTGGACCGTAAGCAGTATGGCGCTGTACAAAATCAACATTTTACTGGCTTCAGGTTTATCAAAAGCGATGAACTTTACTAGCAACCTCACCTCATTAGTTACCTTTGCTTTTCTTGGTCATATCAACTGGGTGCTCGGATTGACGATGGGCGTTTGCTTGATGGCCGGCGCTTATGTCGGGGCACATTCCGCGATAAAATTTGGGGCGACCTTTATTCGCCCAGTATTTGTTACCGTAGTAATAATATTGGCAGGTAAGCTCGCGTTTGATGCCTGGTTTATTAACGGGTCATTTGTTGACGAATGGTTTACTACACTATGAGCCGCTTATCTGCATTTGATCTGCATTTGAATGACTTAGCTCATCAAGCAGAACAACTTGATACACAGCGTGGCGAGCATCATAAGCCATTATTTGACGCTCAACTGTTTCATGGCCGTTCAAAGCTACTCAGCCCATGTGTAAAAGAAGCGCGAGCGACATTTGATGCGCTAAATAAAAAAGCCTTAACGAAAGTTCGCGCTGGCTTCCTTAGCGAGCATTTGATTGCTCAAATAGAAGCCATCACGCGAGAGCTATCAACAACCACGATTCGTCGCAATGAAATAAAGCACAGCAGTTACTATCGAAAGCCAATTAATCAGCTATACCAAGAGTTGTCTCAACATAATGAATGGGAACGACGACTCAAACTTCAGGTACATACTAAGCAAGCAGAATTAGAACGAGCACCAGCCTACTTGCAACAGCAAATTCAAAATGTGCTGATGACAGCGGAACAACGACTTGCTCGTTGCCAACAAGCTAAAGTCAGCATAGAAAACAGAATCCACTTCCGAGAGCGAAATCAATAAATGAGTCAAAACACACCCAGCAGTCTAGAACAAGCACCCGATGATATTAAATTGGCTGTCGACCTCATCTATCTATTTGAAAATAACGAAGTTGACCCACAAACTGCGTTAAAAGCCCTAAAGATCGTTGAGCAAGATCTGCAAAGAAAATTATCTTCGGCTGAATAGACTCGCCTTTTAGCGTTTTTTTCCTAACAGCTGGTTTCGATGATTGAGGTACTGAGTATTGGGTGACAACCATATTGCGAGAAAAGCATCATTCAGTTGTTCATCTTTAATAGTACCTAAAGAAGAGGCATTGTTTTGCCTGTCATACATGATGAACTCCCCAGAGATACCATCCGTAATATAGACGAGACGATCACCTTCATTGATGTCTTGATAAATCAGATCTAGCTTGACCAACCAGCCTGATGTAAGTTCTTCAGCATAACCTAGCTTAGTCCACTGCTTCTTTGTCGCCTTTAACAGCTTATCTTTTGGAACATCCCGTAAATAGCTGATCAATAAAGCAAGAGCATGCGGTGTGACATCAGCACTTTCTTCATATGACCCTGTTGGTGTTTTCAGCTCAGAGTCAAAAAGATCGAACAGCAGCCAGCTCAAGCTTGACGTGCCCACTGTTGGCCAACCGTGCCAATCTTTATTGTCTTGTGAATTGGGAGTCGATGCTAAGCACGATCCAGCGTACAGCGTTACCAGGAATAAAAACCACTTCATAAACACCTCTTTGCCACTATTAAGACTTAAGCTGAATAGAGCAAGAACCATTCCAGTGTCTATTTATTAACCACAAATCCACCAGCCGATTCCCAGATACAACAAAGCCAGAAGGTTACACTTCTGGCTTTCACAATAATCTAGACCGCAGTCAAACTATATTACCTACGAATTAGCTTGCACGTAACGCATCAATTCGTTTATCTAGTGGAGGGTGGCTCATTAGCAGCTCAGTCATTGTACTTTTACCATTGATGCCAAATGCCATCATAGAACCTTCCAATTGCGGCTCGTGACTTACTTTTAGGCGCTCCAAAGCTGCGATCATCTTATGCTTACCAACGAGGCTAGCAGCACCAGCATCAGCATGGTACTCACGCTTACGGCTATACCACATAGTAATGAAGCTCGCTAGGAAACCAAATACGAGTTCCAACACAATGGAAACACCAAAGTAAACCATCATATTACTACCTTGTCCTTCTTCGTCGTCGCCATTAGAGGCAACAATGTTCGCAATGAAGCGAGAAAGGAATATAACAAAGGTATTCACAACACCTTGCATTAAGGTCATGGTTACCATGTCACCATTGGCAATGTGACTGACTTCATGGGCTAATACCGCTTCCGCTTCATCACGCGTCATGTTGTGCAGTAACCCGGTAGACACAGCGACTAACGAATCATTGCGTTTAGCACCGGTGGCGAATGCATTAATATCTGGCGCGTCGTAGATGGCAACGGTTGGCATGCCGATACCCACTTGTTGAGCTTGACGGCTTACTGTTTCCATTAACCAATGTTCCGTTTCGTTACGCGGGCTCTCTATGACTTGAGCGCCGACAGAACGAAGCGCCATGCCTTTCGACATCAATAACGAGATGATAGCACCGCCAAAACCAAACACGCCGGCTAAAACGATGAGCCCACTTAGGCTGCCTGACTGAATCCCCGTGGTGGCATAAACAATATTAAGTACCACACTTAACACCAGCATAACGGCTAAGTTGGTGGCTAAAAATAACATGACTCGCTTCATTTACTTTCTCCAGATCTAAGAAGCATTAATGCACCAGTCTTTCGCTGGGCTTTTACTACATATAGTGTCTATTTTTTTTAATACAAGGTTAAGTTTTAAATTGAAACATTTTGTTTTCAATTAGTGATAAAAAATAGCGATTATTCACCAAATACATTCATGAGCGGGTATGCATTTGAATCATAAATTCATCTACGACTATGGTCGTATTGCTCTTGTTATAGCACACGTTTAAAGTGCAACTTATAGGCGAATTTTTCGTGTCTAAAGAAGCATTAAAATATCACGCTTCTTCATCACTTACTTATCCACGGAGATCGGACAATGACAGAGAACGGAAGTTTTCAAATGGCTATAGATATGCTGTGTTGCCACTTAGGACTGTCTGAAGATGAAGCCCGCGAAGAGCTAGGCATTGACAGCCAAAGCAAAACGGACCAACACATCATAGAAACTCAGTCTGCGCTGCTCGGCTTAATTCAAGAAAAGTAGCCGTACCTAATATTAAAAAGGGCCGTACTTAATTGTACGGCCCTTTTTTGCATTCTACATCGACGATTTATGAAGACTGTTTGTATATGCCTTGGCTATTTAGCATTTTCCAAAGGAGATAAATCAATGTATTTACCGATGTCTTTTTTCTTCACATTAGGCACATAAGGGATCATACCTAGCTTTGGTGCCGGAATGTTTTGTTCTAATGCCTCAATGATCTCCGCGTAATGCTCTGTGCCTGGGTTAATACGGTTTGCAACCCACCCTACCAAATTCAAACCGTCGTTAATAATGGCTTGCGCGGTTAGAAATGCATGGCTCAAACAGCCTAACTTAATACCAACGACCAGCACGACGGGTAGTTGTTCTTTTTTGACCCACGTCGCCAATTGATCGGTATCTGAAACCGGGACATACCAACCACCCGCGCCCTCGGTTAAAACCACATCAGCATTTTGCTTATGTTGCGCCAGTTTCTCACTTAATACGTCATAATCGATGACCACACCGTCATGCTTGGCTGCAATATGAGGTGACGTTGGTAAAGACAATGCGTATGGATTGACGTCATCGTAATCTATATCTAACGTTGCCGCTTCTTGAAGGTGCAGCGCGTCTGAATTTCGCAGACCTTGTTCGGTTTTTTCACTTCCTGCGGCAATGGGCTTATACCCTATCGTCGACTTCCCCTTTGCGGCAATCGCTTGCAAAATTGCCTTTGAAGCAACAGTTTTTCCAACTTCGGTGTCCGTACCGGCAATAAAAAATGCATCAATCATGATGTAATCACTCCAAAACATACTTGATAGGTTGCAGGTAATAGACCCAGATGGTTTCTGAATTTTTGATATTCTTCTTCTACGCCACGTAATGAATGGCGAGTCGTTAACCCGTTCGTTCTTTCTGCTACATGAGTTGCACCAATGCCTTTTAAGTCTTTCATTAACTCAAAAGAAGATTGATACCAAACTGTAACAGGAATCGAGTCTAGGTCATGGATCACATTTTCAGATTGCGCTAACGCAAGTTTTACCTGCTTTTCATGGAGAAACTCGTTTACATGTTGATGAGAATCAATTTTACTCCATGCTTTTTTTAGCTCATGTAGCGATCCATCCAATAACGAAGAAAAAACGATTGTCGCATTCAATTTAGCAACTCGTTTCATTTCAGCCAAAGGAACAGAAAGATCCTCACACCATTGCAACGCCAAACTAGAGAACACAACATCAAATTCTTGCATATCAAATGGTAAGTGTTCTGCGTCTGCTTCAACGGTGATCACATCCATTCCAGCGCAACGCTTTCGGCACTGTTCTAACATCTGCGCAGAAATGTCTACTGCAATGACTTTGGCTCCGCGCAAAGCAAGTTGATGAGAAAAATAGCCAGTACCACTACCAACATCTAGAACACGATAGTTTGATAAATCTTGCGGTAGTTTATCGAGTAAACGGTGACCGACATCACGCTGAAATTCCGCATGTTGATCGTACTTAGACGCAGCACGCCCAAACGCTTCAATGATGGCTTGTTTGCGTTGCGTATTTTTAAATGCGTTGTCTTGTTGAGCTAACATCTTAATCCTCTACAAGCGGTTTTAGTGCGTTTGCCAATCGTCGAACATCCTCAACACAATGATTGGCGGTTAACGTTATTCTTAATCGAGCCTCACCAGTGGGTACCGTCGGCGGGCGAATAGCCGTCGTCCAAAAGCCTGCTTGCTTTAGCTGATCAGAATACAGCACGGCTTTTGACGCCTCCCCAACCATCAATGGCTTTATGGGAGTGATTGTTTCTACGTATCCAGGAAGCTGGCTAAAATTGTCGTTGTAAGCTTGCTGCAACGTACTCAGTTTATCTCTTCGCCAGCTCTCTGATCTCACTTTATTAACACAATGTGTCAACGCATACGCTTGAGATGGGGGTATCGCGGTAGAGTAGACATGATGTCTTGCAAACTGCGTAAGATACGCGCCCATCTCACTGCCGCACATCACCGCTGCGCCGGACAAACCAAATGCTTTACCAAAGGTGACCACTAAAATATCAGGTTCCACATTGGCAAAATCACAGCTTCCTCGACCATCAGCACCCAACACCCCAACACCATGTGCATCATCGACCATAAATAGGCTTTCCGTCGTGTTGCATAACTTGCTGAGGTCAGTTAACGGTGCTAAGTCGCCATCCATACTAAACACACCTTCAGTTACAACTAAGGGTGATGCATTGCCTATAAGCTGTTTTTTAAGGTGACTGACGTCATTGTGTCTAAATCGTTGCATTCGCGCAGGGGAAAGCATTCCCGCTTCCACTAAAGAAGCATGGTTGAGGCGATCTTGAAACAAGCTATCGCCTTTTTCTAACAGACTAAATAAAACCGACTGATTGGCACTAAACCCTGATCCAAATAAAATCGCCCGAGAATAACCTAGCCAATCACAAAGCTCATCTTCAAGCATTTGGTGTGCTGATGAAAATCCGGTAACCAAAGGCGACGCTGCGCTGCCAGCACCATATTTATCAAGTCCATCTTGCCAGGCGCTCACCATGTCATGGTCACTGGCTAAACCTAAGTAATCGTTACTTGAAAAGTTGACCTTTTCACAGCCTTGGTATTTGAATGCTGATGTGTTGGCACCATCCAGGCAAAGTAATGAGCGAGTTAACCCTTTGGCTTCACGCTCATCCAGCCTAGCTTGTATTCTTTGATTAAACGCTCGCATCGTAAAACAAGTCGTTTTTACCTGGTCTTGCGGCGACACGCTCTACCACTCGATCGAGCAATTCATTTTCTTCAATTTCGTCTGGCTTTTGACTCACCTGCTGGCTATTGATCCCCAGTTTTTTGAACAACTTCATGTCTGAGTCTTCATCTGGGTTCGGTGTTGTTAGCAATTTACAGCCGTAGAATACGGAGTTTGCTCCAGCCATAAAGCACAATGCCTGCATTTGTTCGTTCATATCTTCACGGCCCGCAGACAGTCGAACAGCTGAGTTTGGCATCATGATTCGTGCCACCGCTATCAGCTTCACAAAGTCAAACGGGTCAACGTCTTCGGCGTCTTCCATTGGTGTGCCTTTCACTTTCACCAGCATATTGATTGGCACGCTTTCTGGGTGAGTTGGCAAGTTCGCTAATTCGACAAACAGCCCCGCACGGTCAGACGCGCTTTCTCCCATACCAATAATACCACCTGAGCAGATCTTCATCCCTGCATCACGCACGTGTGACAAGGTATCTAGACGATCTTGGTAAGTACGAGTGGTGATGATGCTTCCATAAAACTCAGGGGACGTATCAAGGTTATGATTATAGTAATCCAAGCCAGCATCAGATAATTCAACCGCTTGATCTGGGGTTAACATGCCAAGAGTCATGCAGGTTTCTAGCCCCATGTCTTTGACGCCTTTGATCATGTCTAACAGGTAAGGCATATCACGCGCTTTAGGGTTCTTCCATGCAGCTCCCATACAAAAACGCGTAGAGCCTGAGTTTCTTGCCTTGGTCGCGGCATCCAGTACACGATCGACTTCCATCAAGCGCTCTTTGTCTACGTCGGTACGATAGTGCGCACTTTGAGGGCAGTATTTGCAGTCTTCTGGACAAGCGCCAGTTTTGATTGATAGCAGCGTACTCACTTGCACATAGTTGGTCTGTTGATGCTGACGATGCACTTGTTGAGCTTCAAATACCAAGTCCATAAATGGCATATCTAACAGCGCTTTTACTTCTGGCACGGTCCAGTTGTGACGAGCTTCCACGTGATGTTCCTTATTATTCTGAATATTTTGTGTTTCTACTTGGCTAGTCTACCTAGCCATAATAAACTGTCAACCAATCACAATGTGAGTAGATTTACATTTGTATAAAACTTAAACGATTTTAATTGAGCGCATTTTATGGATTTAGCTTTCGACCGCCAGCACATCTGGCATCCCTATACTTCTACCCTTAGTCCTCTTACCTGTTACCCGGTTGTATCAGCCAAAGGGGTTTACTTGGAACTCGAAGATGGCAGCCAGCTTATTGATGGCATGTCTTCGTGGTGGTCGACGATTCATGGTTATAACCACCCTACTTTAACTAACGCAGCAAAAAGCCAGCTTGATAAGATGTCTCATGTCATGTTTGGCGGTATCACCCACCAGCCCGCGATTGATTGCTGTAAAAAGTTACTTGAAATAGTGCCTGACAACCTTGAGCATGTTTTCCTTGCCGATTCAGGTTCGGTGGCGGTTGAAGTGAGTTTGAAAATGGCGCTTCAATATTGGCACGCTAAAGGGGAACAACGACCAAAGTTTCTGACATTAAGAAATGGCTATCACGGCGATACCTTTGCTGCCATGTCCGTCACTGATCCTGACAATTCTATGCACAGCCTCTATAAAGGTTTTCTGCCAGAACACATCTTCGCAAATGGTCCAACAACTGGCTATTTCGATGACTGGAACGAAAATGATATTGCTGACTTTGAACATCAACTACAGCAACATCATCAAAGCATCGCCGCCGTTATTCTTGAGCCTATCGTTCAAGGTGCTGGCGGGATGCACATATACCATCCGCAATTTTTAGTTGAAGTGCGTCGTTTGTGCGATAAGTATGGAGTTCTATTGATCTTGGATGAAATCGCAACAGGGTTCGGTCGTACTGGAAAGCTGTTCGCCTGTGAGCACTCTAACATTCAGCCAGATATCATGTGCGTTGGCAAAGCCCTCACCGGTGGCTATATGACGCTGTCTGCCACTCTTACCTCAAAACACGTTGCCGACACGGTATGTGGCGGAGAAGCAGGTTGCTTTATGCATGGCCCAACGTTTATGGGAAACCCGTTAGCCTGTGCCGTAGCCTCTGCCAGTTTAGACTTAATCCAAACTGGCGATTGGCAAAACCAAACCCAATGCATCGAACAAATCTTTGCGGAAAGATTACCAGAGCTTGCAAAGCATGACCGAGTGAAGAGCGTAAGATGGCTAGGCGCGATTGGGGTGATAGAAGCTCACCAGAACGTCAATATGGAAGAAATTCAACGGCTGTTCGTCGCTAATGGCGTTTGGATTCGCCCATTTATGAACCGAATATATATGATGCCTCCGTTTGTATGTGAGGTGAAGCATGTAGAAACTCTCATTCGTGCCATAGAACTATCTCTCGATAATAATAAGTGTTTTGCAAAGTAAAGAATTCCCTCACATCTGTATTCGCTTTATTTCTGTATCCGCTCTTTTCTATCCTTACAAAAAAACCTGACGCCAAAACGTCAGGTTTTTTATTTTTGCTTAGTTCTTTTAGGCTCTTAGCTTTCGTAACTTAGCTTTTAGAACTTAGCATTTCGCTCTATATTAACCAATGTGCGTTAAGCCACCCATGTAGGGTTGAAGTACTGCAGGAATAGCGATACGACCGTCTGCTTCTTGGTTATTTTCTAAGATAGCAACCATAGTACGACCAACCGCAAGACCAGAACCGTTCAGTGTGTGCACTAGCTCTGGTTTCTTCTCGCCTTTACGACGGAAACGCGCTTGCATACGACGAGCTTGGAAATCCCACATGTTTGAACAAGAAGAGATTTCACGATACGTTTCTTGAGCTGGAACCCAAACTTCTAAATCGTAAGTTTTGCTCGCGCCGAAACCCATGTCACCAGTACATAGAACCACTTTACGGTAAGGAAGTTCTAGCAACTGCAGTACTTTCTCTGCGTGGCCAGTTAGCTCTTCTAACGCATCCATTGAATCTTCAGGCTTAGTGATTTGAACCAATTCAACTTTATCGAACTGGTGCATACGAATAAGACCACGAGTATCACGACCGTAAGAACCGGCTTCAGAACGGAAACACGGTGTGTGTGCCGTCATTTTAAGCGGCAGATCCGCTTCGTCTGAAATCGTATCGCGAACCATATTGGTTACTGGTACTTCAGCCGTAGGGATCAGCGACAACTTCTTAAGCGGAACATCACTTACTTGTTCAGTCAGTGGGCTTGTGTGGAATAGGTCTTCACCAAATTTTGGAAGTTGACCTGTGCCGTATAAGCTGTCTGAGTTGACTAGGTACGGTACGTACATTTCGGTGTAGCCGTGCTCATCGGTATGAAGATCAAGCATGAACTGCGCGATAGCACGGTGCAGGCGAGCAAACTTACCTTTCATTACGATGAAGCGAGAGCCAGAAATCTTAACCGCACTTGCAAAGTCAAGACCACCAGACATTTCACCAAGATCAACGTGATCTTTTACTTCGAAGTCGTAAGCTTTTGGCTCACCCCAACGAGAGATCTCAACGTTTTCATCTTCATCTTTACCGTTTGGTACAGAATCGTGTGGTAAGTTAGGTACAGCCATTGTCACAGCTTCTAGCTTAGCTTGCAGTTCTGCAAGATCCACTTTCTTTGCTTCAAGCTCACTGCCAAGATTACCAATTTGCTTCTTGATCTCTTCAGCGCCTTCTTTATCACCAGCCGCCATTTTTTGGCCGATTTGCTTAGAGATGGAGTTGCGCGAGGATTGTAAATTTTCAACTTCTACTTGAATGGACTTACGTTGTTCTTCAAGTTGACGAATTGTCTCTACATCGAGGTCGTAACCGCGACGTGCTAATTTTGCAGCTGTTTCATCCAGCTCAGTTCGAAGTAATTTAGAATCCAGCATTGCTAATCCTAGGCCTTTTAGTTGGTATTGAGATAGCGACGACATCTGCGCCGCTTAGAAGAATTTCCTGACTAAGATATCCAAAAAGCACTACTTTTCATAGCGCTTTTGTGGGCTTTTTGCATCCAAACTGGCGAGATAATCTAACTTTTCACCAATTTTCGTCTCTAAGCCTCGATTTGTTGGAAAATAGTAGCGAGTTTGTGCCATTTCAACGGGGAAATATTGTTCACCTGCGGCATAGGCGCCGGGTTCGTCATGAGCATAACGATACTCATCTCCATAGCCCAAGTCTTTCATTAGGCTGGTTGGCGCATTGCGTAAGTGATGAGGCACTTCATATTCAGGTTGGTTGCTCACATCTCTAAGTGCTTGCTTCCACGCTGTGTAAACCGCATTACTTTTAGGCGCACAGGCTAAATAGACTACCGCCTGAGCGAGTGCTCGCTCACCTTCCGCGGGGCCTATACGTGTAAAGCAATCCCACGCAGAAATCGCAACTTGCATGGCTCTTGGATCTGCGTTGCCGATATCTTCAGAGGCAATGGCAAGTAATCGTCTGGCTATATAGAGTGGATCGCAGCCTGCGCTTATCATACGAGCGGCCCAATAAAGAGCAGCGTCAGGGTCTGAGCCTCGGACGGATTTATGTAAGGCTGAAATGAGGTCATACCAAATATCGCCTTTGTTATCAAACCTGGCGACTTTCTCACCTGCCACTTCCGCCAACAATTCTAAGCTTATTCGCTTTACACCTGACTTGTCTTCTTCTGCCATATCAAACAGCAGTTCAAGATAGTTAAGGGACATTCGAGCATCACCATTGACCAACTCTGCAAGCCTGTCTTGAACATCGTCATCAAATTTCGCGTCTATTTCACCTAAGCCACGCTGCTTGTCTTCAATGGCTTGGGTAATCACCAACCCGATGTCTTCTACGTTAAGCGAGGTTAACTTGTAGACCCTAGCTCGTGATAACAATGCGTTATTGAGTTCAAAAGAAGGGTTCTCTGTGGTGGCACCAATAAAGGTGATTGTGCCATCTTCGATGTGTGGCAGAAAAGCATCTTGTTGGCTTTTATTGAAGCGATGGACTTCGTCTACAAACAAGATAGTACGCAAGCCCGCTAATTTATTTTCACGTGCCTTTTCAATAGCAGCGCGAATGTCTTTCACGCCAGAAGTAACAGCCGACACTCGTTCTACTTCAGCGTTCGCGTAATTTGCCGCAACTTCAGCTAAGGTGGTTTTCCCTGTGCCCGGTGGCCCCCACAAAATCATCGAGTGAATATGGCCAGCTTCTAACGCTCGGCGCAATGGTTTGTTTGGCCCAAGAATATGCTGTTGACCGATATATTGCTCAACAGTTTGAGGCCGCATACGCGCAGCCAGTGGACGAAAATCATCACCTGATGAAAAATCTAAGCTGAAGTTACTCAATGGGAAGCCTTAGTTGCGCTCATCATTAACTTCGATTCCAACCGGTGGAACAAAAGTAAATCGAGAATTATCTGGTACCGTCAGATCCATGTTTTTAAAACTGAATTCACTTTTTTGGCCGTCTTGTTCAACGACTGCAAAACCTAGCACAACACCTTTTTCGGTAATATCGACCAAAAACTGGCCTTGATTAGAATCCGCTTGAGTCGACTCAAGCACAAAGCTATTGCCGATTTGGCTAACCGAGTAGTTATCCCAATCGCTGGCTTGGTTGCGAGTCAGTAATACAAATGGTGTTTGGCTGGTCGCCGCTTCTTGGTTATATATACTCACTTGCTCTAAGAACGGGTCGTAATACCAAAGCGATTTTCCGTCAGAGACTAATAGATTCTCGTCAGGAACAACGGATGTCCAACGGAATAAACTCGGACGAGAAATCTCCACCTTGCCTTGAGCTTCTTGAATAACAATACCTTCAGGCGTTGATACTTTTTGTTCAAAATCAGCACTAAAACCAGAATTCAATGATAGACGATCATTTAACTCTTCTTTCGGGCCAGCAAACGCTGTCGCACTCACTAACGCTAATACGGCAATCCAAATTTTCATTTATCTTATCTCTTAATATGTTTACTGCTCATTGGACAACACTTGATTCCAAAGTTCGTCAGCAGAGCGTTATTCTTTTATTGGCGGTGGTGCTAATACTTCACGATTACCATTATGGCCTGGTGCACTCACGATACCATGCGCTTCTAGCTGCTCTACAATTCTGGCCGCTCGGTTATACCCAATTTTAAATCGACGCTGAACACCGGAAACCGAGCCACGGCGAGACTGAACAACGTGCTCAACCACTTGATCGAATAATGGGTCGTGCTCTTCTTCCCCTTCCATTTTCTCACCGGGAAGGAGTGTGTCAGCAGATTGCTCACCCTTTACAATGTCTTCAATGTATTGCGGCTTACCGCGCGCTTTCCAATCATTAACCACGCTGTGTACATCATCGTCCGATGCAAACGCACCATGAACGCGTATTGTGTGGCTTGAGCCTGGCGGTAAATACAACATGTCACCCATGCCTAATAATGATTCAGCTCCGCCTTGGTCCAAGATGGTTCTGGAATCGGTTTTAGTGGATACGGTAAATGCAACACGAGTCGGTATGTTAGCTTTAATCAAACCCGTGATGACATCTACGGATGGCCGTTGAGTTGCAAGAATTAAGTGAATGCCCGCCGCACGTGCTTTTTGCGCCAAACGAGCAATCAGTTCTTCAACTTTCTTACCCACAACCATCATCATGTCGGCAAATTCATCGACCACGACCACGATGTATGGCAGTTTTTCTAGCAACGGAGGCATTTCATCCATGCTGTCGCCTGGTTGCCACAGTGGGTCATGGATCGGGTGCCCAGCATCAGCGGCCATTTTCAATTTTTCATTAAAGCCTTTAATGTTACGAACACCCAGCGCAGACATGAGCTTGTAACGACGTTCCATTTCACCAACACACCAACGCAGAGCGTTCGATGCATCTTTCATGTCAGTCACCACTTCGCTCAATAGGTGTGGGATCCCTTCATAGATCGAAAGCTCCAACATTTTTGGATCGATCATAATAAAGCGTACTTCATCAGGCGTAGCCTTATAAAGCATACTTAGGATCATGACGTTCACACCCACAGATTTACCCGAACCTGTTGTACCCGCTACCAGCACATGGGGCATTTTGGATAGATCTGCGATTACAGCTTCACCAGCAATATCCTGGCCAAGTACAATCGTGGTTGGCGATGTTGCTTCTTCAAACTGAGGGCTGTTGATTACGTCAGATAAAAACACCGTTTGACGGCTCATGTTCGGCAGTTCTAGCCCAACGTATGGTTTACCCGGAATCACTTCAACAACACGTACGGCCATTGCAGATAATGAGCGAGCCAAATCCATCGATAAACTGGAAATACGGCTCACTTTTACACCTGGCGCTAGATCCAGCTCAAATCTTGTGATCACAGGGCCTGGGAAAATATCGACGACTCTTGCCTTTATTTTGTAATCAGCCAGTTTTGATTCAACAAGGCGAGCAATATCCTCTAGGGCTTGGCGGTCTATGTGGTTTTCGCGTTTCTCTGGGTGATACAGTAATTCTAACGTTGGCATTGGGCTAGTTGGCACAGGTAAGTTTGGCTCAGCTTGTACCAAGAATGGGTTCTGTGTTCCTGCCATATTTTTCTGAGCTTCAGAGACCATATTCTGAAACGCCACTGCGTCTGGGTCTTCCGGAACGATCTCTTCTGCAATAATGCTTTCTGTAACGAGATCGTCTGATTGCTGTTTTGTTTCTTGTGGTCGAAGCTCATCCACTTCAGGCTCAGCTTCGAGAGCCTCTGCTGGAGCATAGTCAGAGACTAACTCGGCTCCTTGAGCATAGTCATCCGCATCTTCAGCGGCTTGGGTCAACTCTTCTATTGTTGCGCCCAGTTGTTTTGCGCGGTCGCTAGTACGCTCACTCTCTTGATAGTTCTCAACCAATGGTGATTCAGTTGGCAAAGGATCAGTCGATAGATGCTGGTCTGCATACTCATGTTCAGACTCCAGGAATTCACTTGGTTCGAGTTCAGGTGCTACCTCGCCAAAATTAGAGTGTTCAGCATAGCTCTCTTCGTTAACATAGTTCTCTTCATCAGCAGCCTTATCTTCGATAGACGAATGCTCTGCATGAGCACTTAATGGCTGAACCTCAGGAGTATTCACTTCATCTATCGAGTGAGTCGGCATGTGGATGTTAAAACGACGTTTATCACCTTCTTCCGTATCAGCGATATCCGGTACCGAGGTAAACTCTGGTGCACTAAATTGAGGCTCCAGATTGTCTTGTAAACTCTCATCCACATTATCTTCAAACGTTTCATCAAACGTTGGCGTGTCCGATAGATGCGTAAGCTCAGGTTCAAGAACCTCTTTTTCCGTGCCACGAAAGCGATTTAGCATCCAAGTGACCGCACCAATGGCTGCATTACCCAACCATTCAACAATAGATAACCATGAAATGCCCGTTAGTAAGGTAAATCCCGCGCCCCACAAAAATAAAAAGACTAAAGTCGTGCCTAATGTATTAAAGGTCGGGATCGCTAAACTGGTGAGTACATCCCCAATCACACCACCAGACGAAAAGTACCAAATATCATCAAAGTTGATGTCCGCCAACCCGCAGCTTGTTAAAAGAACCACGACAAAGCCAAGAAAACGTGTTCCCCACAACATAAAGTCGATGTCTTCTTGCTCACTACGTTTACGAAACAGAACCCATGTCATGATAGAGATTGCAATTGGGAGAGGATAGGCGATGGAGCCAAAAACAAACAAAAGGCTATCTGCAACCCAAGCACCAAAATGGCCGCCGAGGTTTTTTACTTCGCCACCCCAAGATGTTTGAGACCAAGATGGATCGGCAGGATTAAATGATAACAATGCTATCGAAACCAGAATCGCAATCAAACAGCCCACGATAAAGCAGCAATCTCGTAGACGTTGTACGCCATCTAAACGGGAGCTATTCGCTGACTCTTGGGATTTGATGAAGGTTTCAACCTTTTCTTTGTTCTCTTTGAACATACTTAAACTTATGACCTAAATGGGATGGCTCTAATCAAAATACACCGAGAGGCACAGGCCACTCGGTGTATTGATTTAACCATATCAGGAGGTAAAACCCAATAAATATAGCCAATGTAGCGTCTTCTAGAACGTGACTGGCTAAATTTATGTCAATTATCGGGTTTTAATCACTAAGTGATTGGTTTGTTTCACTTCTTCCATAACAACATAAGTACGAGTATCGTTGACACCCGGCAAACGCAACAGCGTATCACCCAGCAGCTTACGATAAGCACTCATGTCCGATACGCGAGTTTTCAACAAATAGTCAAAATCTCCAGAAACGAGGTGACATTCTTGGATGTCATCCAGTTTTTGTACCGCATGGTTAAATTGTTCGAATACATCAGGAGCACCGCGATTCAATGTAATTTCGACGAACACGAGAAGTGAAGCGTCTAAATATTGAGGGTTTAAAAGTGCTGTGTACCCATTAATGTACCCTTGTCTTTCCAAACGACGCACACGCTCTAAACATGGCGTTGGTGACAATCCCACTCTTTTTGACAATTCCACATTCGAAATACGACCATCTTTTTGAAGCTCGTTAAGAATGTTTCTATCAATTCGATCCAGTTCCTTGGACGGTTTTTTATAATTATCCACCATTTCTTCCTACCTTGTTACTTCCTTGCAATAAAATATACTACATTTTCTTAATATTCAGTATCAAATTCTTCAAAAAGAACCCTATACTAGTTGTTAATTCGACAGAATTACCCTACACATAGATAATATAACTAAAAAACACGAGGATTCAGGATGATTATTGGCGTACCTAAGGAAATCAAAAACCACGAATATCGCGTGGGTATGATCCCATCTAGTGTGCGAGAGCTTATCTCTCACGGTCACCAGGTCATAGTTGAAACACAAGCCGGTAGCGGCATTGGGTTTACTGACGAGGACTATATTGCCGTAGGCGCATCCATTCTTCCTACTGCTGCTGACGTATTCGCGACAGCAGATATGATTGTTAAGGTTAAAGAACCTCAAACTATCGAGCGAGCTATGCTTCGCGAAGGGCAAATATTGTTCACCTATTTGCACCTTGCACCAGATTTTCCACAAACAGAAGAGCTAATTAAGAGCAAAGCTGTCTGCATAGCTTATGAGACTGTAACAGATAATATGGGTCGTCTGCCACTATTAGCGCCAATGTCTGAGGTTGCCGGTCGCATGTCTATTCAAGCAGGTGCCCAAACTTTAGAAAAATCTCACGGTGGACGTGGCCTTTTATTAGGTGGCGTACCTGGTGTTGAGCCTGCGAAAGTTGTTGTTGTAGGTGGTGGTGTGGTTGGTTCAAATGCTGCACGAATGGCCGTTGGTCTTCGAGCTGATGTGACTATCCTTGACCGCAACATCGACACACTTCGTGCATTGGATGAAGAGTTCCAAGGCCGTGCTAAAGTTGTATACTCGACTGTTGATGCACTAGAACGTCACGTTTTAGAAGCTGATCTCGTCATTGGCGCGGTATTGATTCCAGGAGCGGCAGCACCTAAGTTGATCACTAAAGAGCACATTAAAAACATGAAGCCTGGTGCGGCGGTTGTTGATGTGGCCATTGACCAAGGTGGTTGTTTCGAAACATCTCACGCAACCACACATGCTGACCCTACTTACGTGGTAGATGAAGTTGTCCACTACTGCGTTGCAAACATGCCTGGTGCGGTTGCTCGTACTTCAACGTTTGCACTTAATAACGCAACCTTGCCGTACATCATCAAACTAGCCGATAAAGGCTACCAGCAAGCTCTGCTTGCTGATGAAGGACTACTTGAAGGTCTGAATGTGATTCACGGTAAAGTCACTTGTAAAGAAGTTGCTGAGGCGTTTGACCTAGAATACGTAGAAGCAAAAGCAGCAATGGCGATGTTTAACTAGAAACAAGTCATTACATTGCTTTAGTTAGGCTTAGGCCTCTACAATTTAAAGCTCGCTTCGGCGAGCTTTTTGTTGGCTTAAGCTTTTTTATTCGCTTGAATCAGTATATTTCGAGGTGTATCGCGACGGTCACAAAATTCTGAAAGTTTGACCTGATATCCACGTTGCTCTATATACAATGCTCTATCTAACACTAGCCACATCTCCAGTGGCCGTTGAAAAACTTGCTGGATCAAGCTCATTCGCTCCATTTCAACAAACCTTTCTTGTCCTGAAATAAGCCAGCGGTTGAAATCCATACCGCTTACGTCTAGGTTTTTCTTTTTCGAGGCCCACAAACAAAAATGCTCAAAACCCAAACTCAACTCCGACTTTTTGATGCTTGGTAATGGCGTGTATTTGGTATGTTTTTTTTCATCCCTAAGAAAATTATCTAGCCCAAGCCTGTAGCTCATTTCTAAGTAACGATGCCTTTTCACTCGCTCTCCGCCTGTTACCGTAGCGTGAAGTGGGATACGCAGTTCAGACTGAGTCAACTTGAGCTGGCTCTGACGAGCAAGATCAGACAAGGCTTGATAGTATTCATCTTGAATTAGGTGGTAGCAACAGGGCGCAATGGTTAAAGCAGGTAATCCGACTTGGCAACCATGCCTTATTAAATTGACATGTAAGTCGCCGCAAGCATGCAAAGCTACACCATGTTGTCGGTTGTTCATGATCTGCCACGCATCTCCCGCTAACGCATCCCCTTGAACAAAGGTCATCGGCAACACTTGCTTGTCTGCTTCTTTTTGGCCTGATTCACACAGAGAGTGCTGCCACTCGAAACTGGTCACTGGCTCTGAGGTGCTCGCTGTCAGCATTCGGCCTAGATAACCTTTACCAGAGCACCACTCTAACCATTCAGACCCCTGATGGTCATCAAGCGACGCCTGGCTCATCGCCACTATCTGATTCAGTTTTCTTCCAGGAATGCCCGTCTCAATACCACGCGGCATGGATAATGACGTGAGATGATGTCTCGGCAACTGGCACAGCAAATCGAGTTTCAATACGTCTGGAATGTATTGACCAATCTTGGTTATGAGAGGCGCGGTATTTTGCTTGTATAACTCGACTTCATGGTCATTTAAAGACATTAACCATTGCTTTAATTCGGGGGCTTGACGGAGCTGTTTTAGCGTCGACTCTGCAGTGCAGTGAAATGGTTCGAAACGCCAGTAACACTGGTTTGCCGTTAATATGGCATTGATTTGAGTAAAAATAGAAAACATGTGATCCCCCCTCGCTGGCGCATTGTAGGGGGAATCGTATCTCGACGAAAGAAGTTTAACGAATAGGTAATTCGATATCTTTAAACATCTCTTCTATCTCTGCATTACTTTTTAATGAAATGGCCTGTTCAACAACCGGCCTGGTTAGGTGTGGGGCAAATCGCTCAACGAAGTCATACATGTACGAGCGTAAGAACGTTCCTTTTCTAAATCCAATTGACGTCGTGCTCGCACCAAAAATATGGCTAGCATCAATGGCGACCAAGTCAGAGTCCTGTGCTTTATCTACCGCCATACTCGCGATAACACCAACGCCAATGCCCATTCTTACATAGGTTTTAATGACATCAGCATCGGTAGCAGTAAAGACAATTTTTGGAGTCAAGCCAGCTCGATTAAACGCGGTATCAAGCTCTGAACGGCCAGTAAAGCCAAACACATAGGTCACCAACGAGTACGTGGCGAGATCTTCAATACTAATATTGTTTTTTTGTGCCAACGGATGATCTTTAGGCACAACGATCGAGCGATTCCAGTGGTAGCAAGGTAACATGATCGCATCGTGATACAGGTGTAATGCCTCGGTTGCGATCGCAAAATTCGCCGTTCCTTTCGCCACCGCTTCTGACATTTGCGTTGGGGTACCTTGGTGCATATTTAACGCAACTTTAGGGTATCTCTTCGTGAAACCTTTGATGACATCAGGAAGCGCATAACGCGCTTGGGTGTGGGTCGTCGATATATTCAGAGTTCCCATCTCTGGGTGAGTATGCTCTCCAGCAACAGCCTTAATGCTTTCAACGCGGGCCAATATTTCACGCGAGATACGAACAATGTCTTCACCCGCTCCAGTTACTTGGGTTAGGTGCTTACCACTCCGTTCAAATATCTGGATTCCGAGTTCATCTTCAAGTAATCGTACTTGCTTACTGATCCCTGGTTGGGAAGTAAACAGGCTTTCTGCGGTGGCAGATACATTAAGGTTATGATTGACCACTTCCACAATATACTTTAGTTGCTGTAATTTCATTGTGAGCCTCGTACTCCATTACTTTTGTTGTGCTACTAAGCAAAGCCACATTGGTCACGGCATGCTATATGTATATATTAACTCTCATATAAGTATTAGTTATAACGCGATAACCCTCTAATTGACAGTAAAAATCGGACATTTAACTCGCGGACATAGCGCCATCAACTATAGTAATAAAAGAGTTTTGCAAGCGGCCCCGCATTATTGGAGGCCAAAATACGGTTTTTCATTAAGTTTCTTGATAGTTAAGATAATAATGTAATTTGTAACTTTCTTAGATGCTGTCACACGAAAGTTCGTGTATCCTCTAAGGTTAGCTTTTTGTACGGAATGCAGACTTAAGTTTATGAATATCGGTTTAATTATTGCGCTAGTAGCCATTTTATTTGTGTTAGTCATCGGCTATAACATAATGCTTCAATATCGCATGAAAGTTGAGACTAACAAAAGACAAGAGTCCACTCGACATCTTGCCGTTATCGATGCGACTGAGGATCTGATCGGCAACGCTCACCATCTTCCTTACAGCAAAGAGCTCCTAGTCTGCCTTAATCAGCGCATCCTAGATGCCTTACAGGCAATGTTTGAGCTTGACCCTAAGAATAAACAATTAAAATCTCGCATTACCAACATGCAGACCCAAGTAGATCAGCTTAAAGCAAACTACGAAGGCGGCGACACCAATAGTTTTAAGGTGCCAAGCAGTGATAAACAAGCAATCATTATGCTTAAGTTAGTTAAAAGACTGCGAGAAACCATTCGGAGCGAACACAATAAAGGCCGCTTTGATACCCAAGGCTATGTGGCCGAAAATGCTCGTTTGGAACAAATACAAATCAGAATCAATATCGAGAACGTGATTAAACGCGCCAACGATTCGGTATTGCGCGGGCAAGCCGGAACGGCTAAGCAACTTCTGAAGAAAGGCATTGACGCACTTGCCTCGAAAAACGACAGTTACTCGAGCCAAGCTAAAGAAAAGCTGCAAGGCATGCTGGATGATTTAGACCAAAAACGCCAAAGTAAAGATGCGCAAGACATGATGCAGCGCGAAGAGAAAGAGCGCAATAACGACATGGACGCATTATTTGGTGAGAAGAAAAAGTGGTAACATTGAGTTAACCATTACCCATTTCCAGAAAGGTCGCAATGCGCGACCTTTTTTATGCCTTTAAACCTACTTCCTTAATAAAACTATCATGATATCACTCGACAAATACCAAGAATTGCTCGCCCCTATCCAGAGTTTTTTACAGTGCGAAACTCCAGATGAATGGATAGTAGAAGCTAAAAAACCAGAACGACTAAAAACTATCCTGATTGATCATTTAATTTGTGAACTTAAGGCCGGTCAATCGGCAATGTATCTCATTCGAAAATATGCGGTGGACAAAGCCAGTTCCCAGACCTTGTTAGAGTGGTTCAAGCCCTATGAAGAGTTTGCGTACAAAAAGGTAGGTAACTTAGAAAGTTTAAAAGGTAAGAGTAATATTTCTAAAGCTATTATGGCCAAATCCGACTCTCCTTACAGCCAAAATCTAATCGATAAAATGGTCATGCTGATCAAAGAAGAGCTGCACCACTTTTATCAAGTGTTAGAAATAATGGAAGGCCGTGGTATTGCTTATGAAACCATTTCTGCGAGTCGCTATGCGAAAGGAATGCTGTCTAATATCATTACTCATGAACCGCATACGTTAGTCGATAAGCTGATTATCGGTGCTTATATTGAAGCTCGTTCTTGTGAACGTTTTGCAAAACTGGCACCGCACTTAGATGATGACATCGCCAAGTTCTACATCTCTCTACTGCGCTCTGAAGCAAGGCATTATCAAGATTACCTAGAACTTGCACAACAAATTGCCGGCCGCGATATCAGCGAACGGGTCGCTTTCTTTGGTAAGATTGAAGCTGAGCTTATCAGTTCACCCGATGCCGACTTTAAGTTTCATAGCGGCAGGCCGACTTAACTAATTGCATCGTTTTTGTCACGTAAACGAAAAAGGCTCCCATTTAAGTATAAATGGGAGCCTTACTGTATTGATGTGACTAGTGAGTCGTTAGATCTAAGTCTAGATCTCTCACTAAGTTATATACTGGCAGGTTCTCTAGTGAACTGAGTTGATAATTATATAATTTGGTCAATTTCAGTTTTTTGTCGGCATCTTGATAATCAGCTAGTGCTATGGAATTTAACGAAATTGTAGTCAAGTCTATGCTGTTTGCTTCCGCACTCTGCAGAGCTTCGAACTCGTTAGTGAATTCGATCATACCCCAAGCATATTGATTTTCTTCCGTTGCATAGTAGGTGCGTCCGTTTTGACGTTTGTAACTACGGACGTCTGATGCTGAAGGATAATCGCTGCGTATTGTAATCATACGAGAGAAAGTTTCGTCACGCTGATCGACCATATTTCCTGCACTGTGAGTCACCATAGCGACTAAAATCGCTTTTGTTAAAGGTACTTGCTGGAATCGAGGTATATTGAAATGTGTGCGTATGGAGTAACTTCCATAATAAGGCATGATCTCAATCTTGTCTTCCCAGGTTATCCCGTTGAAATCACCTTTTGCTGCTTGATAGTTTCCTGCAGAATCTTTAAACATTTTACTATAATCTTCAGTGCCCAAGATTAGAGTATCAAGCAAGTATTTTTTAACATCAATCACTCTACCACCGGAAGAAGTGATCGATACATCAGGTAAGTCAAGCAACGCTACCGTAGAGCGACTTGTCGTGTTTCTATGACCCACTCGGTCGACCAACGCAACAGCAGCTGCAAGTTTATCCGCCCAATGTCCGACGTAATCGATATAGTTTGAATAGTTGTTTACTGGTGCCGGACGAGGAGCACTACCACTATTCAAATATTTACCTATTTCACCTGTGACGGTTAAACCAACCGTATTTAACGCGTCTACGACAGTCGCGTCAAAACATGACTGAGGCACATGGTTGATAGGGAAGAAATTGCGATAATTCCATTCATCAATAACCGTAGCCAGCTTCTGATAGCTATAATTATTACTACTATCTACTAGCTCACAGTGATGATCAGGGGTGATCAAAATATCTACCAATTTATCTCTTGCACTTTCAACTGCTTTTGGAGAGCCACAATATAGTTCGTAGGTAATTCCAGTTTTGTTTGCTTCATTACTGCAATAAGGATCAATCTTCGAAACAAAGATACGGTAACCATCATCTTGGAAGGAGCTCGGCATAAACTCTTTCCAGCGTTGGAAATCATGGATGCTGTTTCTCCAGTCCATAAAATCATTGATGCGGCGGTTTGCGTACGATGAAATCGTGCTTTCAGAGAAATTCTCTTTCATACCTCGCATTGAGCGCTTGTAGTAAAGATCATCGTAAGTTTCTAACTTGAATGCCATGATTTCATCACGGTTACGACCTTCGTCGTGACGGTTACAATCTTCGTTGAGTGAAACATTCCCATCAGTACAGTACGAAAAGACGCGTAGGTTGGATTCGGTATCAACCGAGCTATCTTCTCGATCTTTCTCAAATATACTCTCTAACGCATTAACAACACCGTCATAAACAAGGTCTGATGGACGCGTATACCCATCGAGCACCTCTGCGCGAATCGTATCATCATATTGCTTTACACTAGTAAATTCGTGGCTAGGCAGATCACTGCTCGCTTTGAACTTATGCGTCGTTTCTACTTCACGTTTGTAGCCAAATCGTAATGCAGCCAAGTCGTATGGCCCGAATACTGGAAGTGCATTTAGTAAAGATGGGTTATAGTCCATAATAGAAGAATAATCTGGAACCGTTTTTAGGCCATGTTCAGCCAGTTCACTGTCTTTAAAGTAGTTGGTTGAATCGTTGCTGCCTTTGAAGTTGTGTCGTAGACCTAAGTTGTGCCCAAGTTCATGTACAAGTGTTTTTGCGTAAAAAACACCAACAATAAGTAAGCTCAGTTCTTCCTGTTTTTTTTCGGTAAGCTCAGACCAACTCTTAAGTTTTCCTCCAACAACCTCATCTTTCCAAAGCTCAGGGGCTTGCATGTCTAACTGCCGGCCACCAATCGTCGTCGGCAACGATTTAATCGTCGTACCACCACGCATAGCACTTACCGGATACATATTGTTTTCAGCCCACAAACGTTTTTCCAACTCGGTAATTGCAGACATTTTCTCAATAGTTACATCTTCATCCGTATACTGCATTTGTTCATTGAATGCTTCAATGACATGCTGCAATGTCTCATTTGCAACTGGCAGGTTGTTTAGTCTTTCGGTATTGACACCACTATCATCAATTTGACTTGCGTTTGGATCTAATTCGACCGTTCCCCCTTGCGTAGATGTATTCGTTGCTGGAATGTTGGTGGTAACCAAAGATTCAACCGGTGTTACACGGCCTTTATTGTAGTCAAGTACAATTCTATCCCACAGCCAGTCTGATATAGAACGGAGGACGCCTGAGTACTGGTTAACATGAGCATGGACAATCTCTCCCGTTATCGGGTTAACGGCTGAAGGACCATAGCCTGCTAAACCGTTATCAAGAGGCTCATCTATGAGATTTATTACGTTATAACGTAGGTCCCCAGATTGCTTACCAGACGGTTCTTCTAGAAGAATGGTAGGAACGCCTACTTTTGCCAATTGAGGATTTAGTTTTTCTACGACGTCTTTTGTCACCTGTTTGAAGAAGCGCGTTTCTTCATTAAGATCAAAACTGTCTGATAAATGATATACGATTGAATCCAAATTTGGATTGAATCTATGTAAGTAATCAAAGTTCTGGTCAAATTGACCATCGACATAAGATGGGTCTGGTCGCCCCCGAGTATTGGAGAAAAAACCAAAGGTATCTTCATCGCCACGCATATAAACAATTGGCTCGTACGCACCATCGATCATTGTTTGACCAGCTTTCGCCGGAGATGGCGACCGCACTAAATCTAGTGGAACCAACGAGTAGAATTGAGAAACCGTAAAGGTAAGAGTCGACATATCGAAATTGGACTGGGATAAGGCATTTATCATGCAATCCCAACTGTTCGTTACTTGATAGTCTTGCTCGATTTCAAAATTTATAACACCTTCAGAATTTACTTCGTAACCTTTCCAGTTACTATTCTGATCCGTTGCTAATCGAGCGCTTCCAGAAGTTTTAATACACCCGTCAGCATGAGTGAATAAATCATTCCAGCTACGCTCATGCACCTCTACGTCGGCAAAGTCAGGTAAGAAGTACTTACGGGCTTGCCATGCAACCTCATTCTCATCGACTTTCTCTTCAACGTTTGTACAATCTCCGTAACTATCTTCTTTACACTGATAGTCAATGAATAGGCCAGGGATCGTTAATACAGGTCGAGCACTGTCTTGATCTTCCATCCAACGACCAAGCTTACCTTGATCAATTTCATCTTGGCTTATTACATCGGGGCTGATCATGGTAACTTTTAAGCCGCCCTTCTCATCACTTGTCAGTCCGCCTTCAAAAGAAAGTGTGACAAGTTTTTCCTGACCCTGCATAAATGGAGCCATTGAGACGGCATACTTAGGTGCTCTTGCCATTGAAGGCATATATAAATAAACTTGGTCGGTTTTAATCTGAGACTTTGCAACTAAACTAGCTGATTTTGTTGCTGTATCGTACGCTTGATCATCCGCACCACAGCCCGAAAGTATTCCACCTATAGCTGCTACTAAAGCAACTTTATTATATTTCATATCTGTGTCCTTTAATTACTCGTCTTTCCCTAAAATGAATAAGATATTTCTGCGTTATAGCTAGCACTGTTTGGGTCAAATAAATCTATATTTCCAAGCGTTCCTCGCTCAGCATCTGCATAAAACCCAGATGTCGATGCAGAAAGAGATACCCCTATATTGTCGGTAATTTTATAACCTCCATATATAGAACCAGCATAAGTTATGTCGTTACGACGAGTCCCTTGATAAGAGCGGCTATTTCCACCCAACATGGACGCACCAACTGACAAATCAGACCACGAATAACTAGCAGCCATTGATAATGAGTAAATCCATTCTGTTAGTGATTTTTCACCAGACGTTTTATATTGATGAAAGCTCTTCGAAATCCTTGGAGTTACTGAAAATCTAACTCCCCAGTGTTTTGCGCTGACAGGAACCGCCACGCGAATGGCAGTATTCAAAGAATCTTTACGCGATGTCTCTGAGGTCGGTATTGTAAATTGACCAGACAGACCAATTTCGCCACTTTCTCCGAAGTTAAATAGGTTGCTCCGGCTCATACCTATAACGCTATCTGTAAAATAGTCTCCTACTTTGTCCTCAAGAGCTCGATAACCACCGGTTTTTAAATATACTTTATAGTGGTTTAAGAACGAGTAATCCAACGATAGCCGCCATGATAAGCTTCTGATTGAACGATGGTCATTACGGTTGTATATATTAGTATCGTAACCACCGGTTATTGTACCGCTTAGCTTACAGTCAAAGCAGTTGCCGCTTTCTGTTATATTCGTCGAGTTTTCACTTTCATCAACCATCACTTCCCCTGCATATAAATGGGAATTAATTAGTAAACCTATAATTAGAGATGTTGATTTAAGCATCCACTTTTCTGTGTTCTGCATAATAAATCTTCCATGAATGTACATTAGCTATAATGCTAATTCCGTTTTATTTTGGCGAGAGACATATAAATACACTACCATTTAAATAAATATAAATAGCATAATCTCGGAAAGTATTGAATTTTTACATTTTTGTATTTTTATTTATTGCCACTACTCACCATACTAGTCAGCTGATACAAGTAACAAATAGTACTTTATGTCATTTATTAATTATAGTGATGATTAGAATATCAAACAGCAGTGCGAAGCACTTCACGTAAACCCAATGAAACTTGATGAGCCTAATTTGATAAGTTGGAATTCATTATTAATTGGTGAGTTATGATCCTGTTATATCAAATATGATAAGATAATATTCTTTTAATTAATCCCTAAAAATAAATAGTGCTCTTTAGACTCACAACTATATACTCTATAAATAGCCAGAATTTGAGTAAGCTAATCAAGTTAAGATAGCGTTGATCCTATTCACTTCATCAAAAAAAACGCCCACCCTGAAGGATGAGCGTTTTTTCAAAGCACATTGATATTTATGCTAACGTTTCGTTTATCTGTTGCAGCACTACCGCAGGATCACTAGCTTGCGTGATCGGCCTGCCGATCACTAAGTAGTCAGAGCCCGCTTCAATTGCTTGAGGGGGTGTCATGATACGCTTCTGGTCGCCAACAGCCGCGCCAACCGGACGAATTCCAGGCGTTACAAGCTGAAATGACTTACCAAGCTCAGATTTAAGCATAGAGGCTTCTTGAGCAGAGCATACCACCCCGTCTAAACCAGAATTTTTGGTCAAATTCGCAAGGCGCATCACTTGTTGTTGTGGAGCAATGTCTAAACCTATACCTGCTAAGTCTGATTGTTCCATGCTAGTCAAGACTGTTACACCAATAAGTAAAGGACGATCCTTACCATACGGTTCAAGTATCTCGCGTGAAGCCGTCATCATGCGCTCTCCGCCACTCGCATGAACATTCACCATCCATACGCCCATTTCTGCAGCAGCACGAACGGCTTTGGAACATGTATTTGGAATATCATGAAACTTTAGGTCTAAGAAAACACTGAAGCCGCGCTTATGCAGTTCGCGTACAAATTCAGGACCAAATAAAGTAAACATCTCTTTGCCTACTTTTAGGCGGCAACTTGCTGGGTCGATTCTGTCTACAAAGGCCAATGCGTCTGCTTGGTTATCATAGTCTAATGCCACGATGACTTTTTGGTCGTTCATTTTCTCTCCTAACTAACTTTGAAAATCTAAAAAAAGCAGCGGGAACGCCGCTGCCATTTTAATTTGGGTATTATCCCAACTCTGTAAATTACTCTCCATCAAGGCCTCGTATAGGCTTGATCGTCCCCCAACCCTTACATGATGGACAATGCCAATAAAGGGAATGGGTCGAAAAGCCACATTTGCGGCATCGATGATGAGGTTTTAATTTAAGCTGCTCGCCAACCATGGATTGAAGAGTCGTTAAGCTGTCTTTTGCCCTACCCTCCTCTGCTTCAGAAAGATGGTAGTCCATTAGGCGATAGAACCCTTTCATTGTTGGGTTCTTAATTAGCTGCCTTGTAAGCAAGGTTTGTGCAGCAGCCGGCCCTTCATGTTGCGCGACTAATTGAGCAAGCATCAATTCAGCTGATACCCCTGCTTTTTTCGCGATACATTGTTGAAGGAACGTGAGCAGTTCATTTTCACGTCCTAAATGGTGGTAGCAGTCTGCCAATATTGGTAAGACTTCCCCGACAAAGTCGATGTCTTGATCCAAGACCATTTCCATATAAGACGCAGTTTGAGCATAATCTTCGTTAATTAAATAGACTTTGCCCAACTGGATAGTAGCTCGTACACACTTAGGATCTTCAAGTAACGCTTTTTTCAATAAGCCAATAACACGCTTTTGGTTACCTTCACCCTGTTCCAACATAGCAAGTTCACAATAATAATGTGCGATGTCTTTTTTGAATTTTTTCTTACCTGTTTTAACCAAGGCCAATGCATAATCAATGGCTTTTTGCCATTCACGAGTTTGTTGATAGATAGCGACCAATTGTCCAAGAGCTGCCGTTCGGTGATCAGGTTCATCCAATAACTGCATGAAAATACGCTCAGCGCGATCGAGCAAACCAGAGACCATGAAGTCCTTCGCTAGCTGCTGCAAAGCTATATTTTTTTGTTCAATCGTTAAACCGGAACGAGATATTAAATTTTGGTGTATGCGAATAGCACGATCAACTTCACCTCGGGAACGGAACAGGTTACCGAGTGCAAGATGGGTATCGATGGTCTCGTCATCTACTTGCAGTAGCTCAATGAAGTGGTCAACGGCTTTATCTGATTGATCAGACAGTAGCAAGTTTAACCCCATCACATATTGACGAGAGATTTGATTAGATTGTTTCTGCTTGTCGAACCTAGCGCTGCGGTTGCCCATGTACCAGCCATAAGCTGCCGCAACGGGTAGGAGCAAGAAGAGTAATTCCAGCATTCAGTTGCCCTTTTAGGCCTTGCTCTCTTTTGCATCAATCTTTGGTTGATACTTTTTTAACTGTTTGTTTAAGCGGCGAATCGTTAACTTGTACTTTAACTGAATGCTGCCAAAAGCCAGCGCAGACAATGCAACTCCAGTGGCAAATACAATGCCGAGTAATATGGATAAGTGGAAATCACCTTTTGCCAAAAGATAGTTAAAGGTCACTACTTCTTGATTTTGAGCTCCTAATGCCAGTGCAACTAGGACAAGGGCGATAACCACAATTATTTTTATAATTTTCATAACTCAGCACTCCTGATATTGGATTCACAGCCCTTGATTATGCAGTAAATTGTGCTTTCAAGCCATGCTGATAACCAATAAACAGCTAATTAACTATTTTAAGGTTATAAAAAAGCGGCATACTATCAGCATGCCGCTTTTGTATAACACCAATACATGATGATTAACTATGAATGTTTACACGTTCACGTAATTCTTTGCCAGGTTTGAAATGAGGAACGTATTTACCTTCCAATTCAACCTTGTCACCAGTTTTAGGGTTACGGCCCATTCTAGGATCTCGATAGTGCAGTGAGAAACTACCGAAACCACGGATTTCAATACGATCACCGTTTTCTAGGGTAGATGCCATATGTTCAAGGATATCCTTAACAGCGTCTTCCACTTCTTTTGCAGAAAGGTGTGTTTGTTGCGCGCAGAGTCTTTCAATTAATTCAGACTTAGTCATAGTTTCCCTCATTACTGTTGAAATCAGTAAGGCACATATCGAAAAAAAGGGAGCCTTACGGCTCCCTCTTAGCGATTAATTATTCGCCTTTAGCAGCCTTGAATGCGTCAGCCATAGCGTTACCGAAACCACCTTCTTCAGGTTTGTTCAGTGTAGCCATTGCTTCTTGCTCTTCAGCTTCATCTTTAGCTTTGATAGATAGGTTGATTACGCGGTTTTTACGGTCTACACCAGTAAATTTCGCTTCAACGCTGTCACCAACGCTTAGGATTAGAGACGCATCTTCGATACGGTCACGTGATACTTCAGAAGCACGGATGTAACCTTCAACGCCGTCTACTAGTTCAATTGTAGCACCTTTTGCATCAACTGCAGTAACAGTACCGTTAACTAGCGTACCTTTTTTGTTGTCAGCTACGTATGCATTGAACGGGTCGTTTTCCATTTGCTTAACGCCAAGAGAAATACGCTCACGCTCAGCGTCTACTGCTAGAACAACTGCAGAGATTTCATCGCCTTTCTTGTAGTCACGAACTGCGTCTTCACCAGCAACATTCCAAGAAATGTCAGATAGGTGAACAAGACCGTCGATGCCACCGTCAAGACCGATGAAGATACCAAAGTCAGTGATAGACTTGATCTTACCAGTAACTTGATCGCCTTTAGCTTGCGCTTCAGCGAATGACTGCCATGGGTTAGCTTTACATTGCTTAAGACCTAGAGAGATACGACGACGTTCTTCGTCGATCTCAAGAACCATAACCTCAACTTCGTCGCCAACATTAACAACTTTAGAAGGGTGGATGTTCTTGTTAGTCCAATCCATTTCAGAAACGTGTACTAGACCTTCAACGCCTTCTTCGATTTCAACGAAGCAACCGTAGTCAGTTAGGTTAGTAACACGGCCAGAAAGTTTGTGACCTTCTGGGTAACGCTTAGCAATTGCTACCCATGGATCTTCGCCAAGTTGCTTAAGACCTAGAGAAACACGAGTGCGCTCACGGTCAAACTTAAGAACTTTAACTAGGATTTCGTCACCAACATTTACGATCTCAGATGGGTGCTTAACACGCTTCCAAGCCATATCTGTGATGTGAAGAAGGCCATCTACACCGCCAAGGTCAACGAATGCGCCGTAGTCAGTAAGGTTCTTAACGATACCTTTAACTTCAGTGCCTTCTTGAAGAGTTTCAAGAAGTTCGTCACGCTCAACGCTGTTTTCAGATTCGATAACAGCACGACGAGAAACAACAACGTTGTTACGCTTCTGGTCTAGCTTGATTACTTTGAACTCTAGCTCTTTGTTTTCTAAGTGAGCAGTGTCACGGATTGGACGTACGTCTACTAGAGAACCAGGAAGGAAAGCACGGATACCGTTTAATTCAACAGTGAAACCGCCTTTAACTTTACCGTTGATGATACCAACAACAGTTTCAGCTTCTTCGTAAGCTTTCTCAAGTACGATCCAAGCTTCATGACGCTTCGCTTTCTCACGAGAAAGTTGAGTCTCACCGAAACCATCTTCAACAGCGTCAAGCGCTACGTCTACTTCAGAACCAACTTCAACTTCAAGTTCGCCAGCAGCGTTCTTGAATTGTTCAGCAGGGATAGCAGATTCAGACTTAAGGCCAGCATCTACAAGAACGAAACCGTTCTCGATAGCTACTACAGTACCTTTAACAATAGTACCTTGTTGGAATTCAGTTTCAGATAGAAACTCTTCAAAGAGTTGAGCAAAAGATTCAGTCATTAATTTGATCTTCAATAATTAAACGTCCACGGGCATCCTACCGCGTGGGGTTGATAAAATTGCCAGTCATCATCCTTGCAACCGACATTCCTATTGCCTAAGTTTCACTTAATAGCTATTACGCTAATAACTAAACCTCAGACAATTTAGATTCTATAAATACGAGCGCCTGCTCCACCACTTCTTCAATAGAAAGCGATGTTGAGTCAAGCACTAGTGCGTCATCAGCAGGACGCAAAGGGGCAACCGCTCGATTTCTATCGCGGAAGTCTCTGTCCTGTATCTCGCACAAAAGGTCATCAAATTTAACACTATGGCCTTTATCTTGCAACTGCTTATAACGGCGATTAGCACGTTCTTCAGCACTTGCGTCTAGAAATATTTTAGCAACTGCATTCGTAAATACAACCGTACCAAGATCTCGGCCATCACCAACGAGGCCCGGAGCAGAAGCGAATGAGCGCTGACGTCTTAATAAAGCTTCGCGCACTCGAGGCAATGCAGCGATCTTTGACGCGGCTTCACCGGTTGTTTCCTTACGCAGTTCTTTAGAAACGTCTTCACCTTCTAAAATCACTTTAACCAAATCACCTTCGGCGATAAATTGCACATCTAGGTGCATGGCAAGCGGAACCAGAACATCTTCTGATTCAGTATCTAAGCCGTGATGAATTGCAGCCAGTGCCAACACTCGGTATATCGCACCAGAATCTAGCAAATGAAAACCCAGTTTTTCTGCCAACAGCATGCACAACGTTCCTTTGCCTGCACCGCTTGGGCCATCAACAGTAATTACTGGTGGTTGAGTGGACATCTGATTCTCCATTTTAGTTAGTAGCCATACGCAGCACTTAGCTGCCAGCTTTTATCGGCGGTGTATTATACAGAAACTCACGCAGTTCCATAAGGAAAAATAATAAAGCCTGCCATTGAGGCAGACTTTATGAAGAGAAACTCAGCCCCTATAGGATAGGTCGCTGGCCTCGGTTGATCCACTTCATTAACACGTGATCGGCGGCTTCGCCTGCAACACCTGCCAGTTTGTCTGCTAGCTTTTTCTTCTGTACATAAGAGATAGCCAACACGGTTTTATCTTTACATGCCTGCATAACCAAATCATCTGATGTTGAAATTTCATCAACTAAACCGAGTTCTTGAGCTTGCGTACCAAACCAGTGCTCGCCAGTTGCGACTTTATCTAGATTTAACGCTGGACGGCGTGCATGAATGAAATCCTTGAACAACCCGTGAGTCTCTTCAAGTTCTTCTTTGAATTTATCACGCGCTTTATCCGTATTTTCACCAAACATAGTCAGTGTGCGCTTGTATTCACCAGCTGTTAATTGCTCGTATTCAATATCATGTTTTTTAAGTAACTTACTAAAGTTAGGTAACTGCGCGATAACACCAATAGAGCCGACAATAGCAAAAGGAGCCGATACAATTTTGTCAGCGACACATGCCATCATATAACCGCCGCTCGCAGCGACTTTATCTACAGAGACAGTCAACGGAATATTAGCTGCTTTAATGCGATCAAGTTGAGACGCAGCCAACCCATAACCGTGTACCATACCACCACCAGACTCCAATCGAACTAAGACTTCATCGCCGTCTTGAGCAACGGATATCAACGCTGATATTTCCTCTCTTAATGAGGTCACTTCTTTTGCATCAATACTGCCATTAAAATCCAATACGAACAGATGAGGTTTACGGCTAGATTCAAGCTTGCCTTCTTTTGCAGACTGCTTCACTTCTTTTTCGCGCTTTTTATTCTCTTCTTTTTCTTGTTTCTTTTCTGCCTTATGGCGCGCCTTTAAATAAGCATCATCATGAATATGATCTTCCAAATACTCGAGATTATCTTGATGCTTGTCGGTCAAGTTGGTGATTTCCAACTCCCCTTTTGAAGACCCATGCTTACTGCCCACTAACTTTACGATGATTAATAAAGCAGCAACCGCGGCAAGTAGTGTGACGATCTTAGCTAAAAACAACCCGTAATCTAATAAAAATTCCAATGTCATATCCCCTATGAAACGAATTCGTGTATTGTAACTGTCTTATCACAATTACCAACTAATAATGCTAATTTCTGCCAGAAATATCCGCCGACAGGCCGGAAGGCGAAATTGCCGAACAAACAAAGGGATGAGTGCTGTGGATTATTCGGTCTCGACAGATAGTTTAAAAAATAAAGTTATTCTAGTGACAGGTGCTGGAGATGGCATCGGTAAGCAAGCGGCCATCAGTTACGCAAGTAAGGGCGCTACCGTAATTCTACTGGGCAGAACGGTAAAAAAGCTGGAACAGACCTACGACGAAATTGAAGCACTAGGTTACCCCCAACCAGCCATCATTCCACTTGATATGAAAGGGGCAACGGAGAAGCATTATCTTGATATGGCGGAAACAATCGAAGGGCAATTTGGTCGTTTGGATGGGTTGCTAAACAATGCGGGTATCTTGGGTATTATTAGCCCTTTTGAACAAATAGGCGAAGATTCTTACGATGACGTAATGCAAGTAAACGTAAAAGCCCAATTCTTAATAACCAAAGCCTTACTACCAATATTGAAACAATCTGAAGATGCTCGAATTATCTTCACTTCTTCCACTGTCGGTCATCAAGGCCGTGCATTCTGGGGGGTATACGCAATGTCTAAATTTGCCACAGAAGGCATGATGCAGGTATTAGCCGATGAGCTCGAGAATACTCCGGTACGCGTCAATGCAATTAACCCCGGCGGCACTCGCACAACCATGCGCGCTAAGGCATTTCCGGCGGAGGACACAAACAACTTAAAGACAGCGCAAGATATCATGCCACTGTACGTTTATCTTATGTCTCCTGAGGGAATATCGGTGCACGGTCAATGCATCGATGCGCAACCAAAATAAGAGAAATTAAAAAATGGATGAGAGCAGAACCGCTCTCATTATTCATTATCGGCGTGATTATGAGCTTCTACCTTGTGCTCTGATTTCCAGTACTTCCTATACGCTATCACGGCTAAAGTAAACAACCATTTACTTATAACCCAAGTCATTACTTCTCCTGATAAAAAAGCGACTCCTGATAAAAAATTGCTCTAGATAGCAAAACACCCAGTCAGGACAACAACTGGGTGCGGAATCTATCATTAGCATGGTGAATACTCAAGCCTAAAGTATTTCACGAAGCCTTTCTTGGGTAACAGAAACTAACAAATCGGGTTGAAATTTAGATATGAACTTATTACAGCCCACTTTTTCTACCATGGCATCATTAAAGCTTCCACTCAATGAGGTATTTAATGTGACATACAAATTGCTCATGCGTGAGTCACTCCTCACTTCCTGAGTTAATTTGTAGCCGTCCATCTCTGGCATTTCAGCATCGGTAATCATCATCAGGAGTTCACGCGTCACGTCTTTACCTTCATCACACCAAGACTTAAGTAAGTTAAGTGCTTCGAGGCCATCGTTACATTCAATAAACTCAATGCCGAGCTGAGATAGCGTCCCTATGATTTGATTTCGAGCCGTTGCTGAGTCATCTACGACTAAAATTTTTCGACCAACCATTTCTCCGGCTAATTGCTCATCCAATACACCCTCACTGATTGACGTGTCGTAATCGACAATCTCTGCCAACACTTTTTCGACATCAATAATTTCTACGATTCTGGTGAGTTCGTTTTCAGTGATCTGAGTAATGGCCGTTAAATAGTTTGCACGACCTGCCGTTTTAGGTGGCGGTTGTATTTCAGTCCAGGCGGTGTTAACGATATTTCTAACCTGCCCCACCAGAAACCCCTGAATGGTGCGGTTATATTCAGTAATGATTAAGTTCTGTTCTTCTGCTTCCTGGCCAGGTCTAAAGCCAATAGCAGCACGAAGATCGATTACCGGCACAGATTCACCTCTTAGCGAAGCGACACCAATAATATGATGATGAGAGCCAGGCAATTTCGTAACAGGCGGCACTTTAAGTACTTCTCTTACCTTAAAAACGTTGACGGCAAAGATCTGCGGACTATTTAGTTGAAATAATAATAACTCCAGTCGGTTTTCACCTACTAAGTTAGTTCGCTGGTCAACGCTGCTTAATACTCCAGACATAAAGGCTACTCATATTTTTTCTTTAATAACAGCGTACAGCATATGACAACTATTCGCCATATTGTCTGTAATTAATAGGGTGATGGTGCACCCTATTTCGCATTAACCCTCGACAACTTTCATCAAGAGCTGGCCGTCATACATCGCTTGTTTAATCAACGCTGCACCCGGCATTGTCGCTTCACGGTAAAAGCGACTCTCATCTAACTGTAGGTCTTGATGGTAAAGAGGCAATGTTTGCGACTCAATATTTGCCTGAATGACCGGATACAACACCGATTTTGCATGGTTGATGACCCCTCCGATCAGTACTTTCTCTGGATTAAAGAGGTTAATAACAATCGCAACTGCGGTACCTAAGTATTCGCCAAGCCTTTCAATTTCTTCGATGGCCATAGCGTCGCCTTCTAAAGCCGCATCACTGATCGATTCAATCGTAATGTTATCGGCCTGTAAGCAAGTCGCATCGCCGTTATCTATCCGTTGCTTAACAACATCACGTAATGCCTTAGAGCTTGCTACCGTTTCAAGGCAGCCCTTATTTCCGCAATGGCATTGTTTACCATTAGGATCAATTTGAATATGCCCTAGCTCACCAATGTTACCGTGTCGACCTTCTAGCACTCGGCCATCCAAAATCACACCGGCGCCTAATCCGTGATGGATAGAAACAAGCAGTGAGTTATCAACACCCTGTGAGTTTCCAAATAGGTTTTCGGCTAATGCCCAAGCTCGTGTGTCATTGGCGATAAAAACAGGTAAGCCCGTCGCTTTATGGATTTCAGGTCCCAATTCCAGGTTCTTAACGTTGAAGTGAGGCATTTGCAACACCACACCACGATTGGAATCCACCAAACCAGGTAGGGTCATGGCAATACTCGTGACACGATCAAGTTTGTTTGAATAGGTTTGAAAAAACTCTTCAATTTCGTGCAACAGTCGATTGAGTACATCAGCTTGCTCAATTTCTTCGATTTCGATCATGGTTTCAAATAAAACTGAACCACCATGTTCGTGAAGGGCAATCATTAAATACCCACGGCCAAGACGCATGGATAAAAATTGCCAACCTTCGTTATTCGTTTGCAACCCAACTGCTGGGCGGCCTCGACTGGTAGCTTCTTGCACCGTTGTTTCGTGGATCAGGTGAGCATCGATTAACTCGCGGGTGATTTTAGTAATGCTGGCTGGTGCCAATTCGCTTTGTTTTGATAATTCAATACGCGATATGGGCCCCTTTAAGTCAATTAATTTGTATACGCGACCAGCATTTACCTGCTTGATATGATCGATATGGCCTGGTTGAGCCATGTACATAGGAAACTCCAAAGATGAGATACCTGTTAATTTTTTTACTTTGCGAAGTAATTGTGAAGTCCCTTAGGTAAACCTCGTGACAAGTGTCACGCTTATTCCCATAATTTTTAATTGGTTTATTTATTTCATAAAATTACATCTCTCGAAAGGTGATCAATCTGACGTTTTTTTGCGAACAAAAAAATCTTCAAATAACTACACTGAAGAAGTAGTGAGTCTTTTTTCTATTTTCATAAGCAACACTTAAGACAGCTAAGCATTCAAAATAACACTTTAAATCCAATTTATGGAGATTCAGATGTCGAAACAGCTCAGAAGAACAAAGATAGTCGCCACTCTTGGCCCCGCAACTGACAAAGACAGTAATTTGGAAAAAATCATTCTTGCTGGCGCGAATGTCGTTCGTCTTAATTTTTCTCATGGCGAAGCTCAAGATCACATAGACCGCGCAAACAGCGTTCGCTCGATTGCCGCTAAGCATGGCATCCATGTCGCCATTCTAGGGGATTTACAAGGCCCGAAAATTCGAGTGTCAACGTTTAAAAACGATAAGGTCATGCTCATTGTTGGCGACAAATTCACGTTAGATGCTGGATTACCGAAAGGCGTCGGCGATGAACATGCTGTCGGACTCGATTACCCTGACTTACACAAAGATGTCTCTTCCGGTGATACTTTGTTACTCGATGATGGCCGCATTCAACTGCTTATCGAACGCGTTGATGGGCTTAAAGTGCATACAACGGTGACCGTTGGTGGCGCATTGTCTAATAACAAAGGGATCAACAAAAAAGGAGGGGGCTTATCTGCTGCAGCGCTTACCGAAAAAGACATCGAAGACATTCAAACCGCAGCAAAAATCAAAGTTGATTACTTAGCGATTTCATTTCCTCGCAACGGCGAAGATATGAAGTACGCCCGTCGACTGGCAACAGATGCTGGGTTGAGCGCTCACCTAGTTGCAAAAGTTGAGCGAGCTGAATCTGTTGTTGATGAAGAAAGCATGGACGATATTATCTCAGCGTCCGACGCAGTAATGGTTGCTCGTGGCGATCTTGGGGTCGAAATTGGCGACCCCGAATTAGTTGGTGTGCAAAAACAACTGATTCGACGAGCGAGAGCCCTTAATCGCACCGTAATCACGGCCACTCAAATGATGGAATCCATGATCATTAACCCTCTCCCAACTCGGGCAGAAGTTATGGACGTGGCTAATGCCGTCTTAGATGGTACTGATGCTGTTATGTTGTCTGGGGAAACCGCTGTTGGTAACTTTCCTGTTGAGACAGTACGCTCCATGGCAGAAGTCTGCGTTGGCGCCGAAAAAATGCCGAGTTTGAACGTGTCTAACTATCGCATGGACAGCAAGTTCCAAACACCGGAAGAAGCGATTTCTATGGCTACGATGTATTCGGCAAACCATTTAGAGGGCGTTAAAGCCATGGTGTCCTTAACGGAGTCAGGGCGTACTGCGTTAATGATGTCACGCTTGAGTTCCGGCCTGCCCATTTTTGCCCTTTCACGTAATGAAGCGACCTTGAATCGAAGTGCCTTATATCGAGGTGTCACTCCCGTGTATTTTGATTGCCAAGCAGACTTAGGTTTGCCGACTGCACAAGAAGCACTAACTACATTAAAAGACAGCGGACTGTTAGATAAGGGTGACCTTGTCATCATCACTCAAGGCGACATCATGGATGTGGTCGGTTCTACCAATACGCTGCGGATCAGTAAGGTGCAATAAATTAATTAACCGATAGTTTTTGCAAAGATGATAAGACAGCCGCAAATGGCTGTCTTTTGATGTCCCATATTTTTCTGTGGTAGAGCCTAGCGCTCACTTGCTCTTTTAGCTTTAGTGTAAGTCTCTATGAATTTTTGCCCCGCTCGCAACCCAATGTGATAGTCTGCCATCATGTCATCTTGTGTACTCATCAGTGCTGCAGATTTCAACGGCTGGTCCGGTGCGATTTGAACAATAAAGCAATCTTCCGGCGGGTGTTTTAAAAAGTCCTGTGTTAGCGCATAAGTTTGGAAGTGAACCATGAGCAAATCGGCCAATCCAGCGTCAAACTGTTCCCCTAAAATATGACTTAATCGGTAAACATCCCCTGCTCCAAATAGCCAACGGCCTCCGTTAAGTAGCTTTAGCCGATTCGCTTTATCTTGTTTCAACGACGATTTATCGAATTGAGCTCTTAAGAAACCATCCCAATCATTTTTCCAATCTTGAACTCTTGAGTCCCATTGGTGCTGTATCACTTCGACCGAATCTTTCAACCATATTGGCATCGAGCTATTTTGCGATTCGACAGTCGGGTGAGGTATCGTGTCGGTAGCTCTCAATGCTTCATCAATGCTTTCCGTTCTTATGGTCACGATAAGTCGCGCATCATTACGCCATGCCTCTTGGATAGGAATCGCAGCAGAGATACCACCGTCAACATAACCTACTCCATTAATCGAAACTTCCCCATCGTATAGACGAGGGATCGCACACGTAGCCGTGAGTATTTCAAACCATTGTTCACTTAAAAATGGTAAGTAATGATCTTTAAGATGTTTGGTATCGGTAACAGACGCGAACGCTTCACGCCCGTTCAAGACACTTTGAGCCATATCGATATCAAGCCGATAAGGATATTGGCGAATTTTGTTTAATGCCCAATTGAGGCCAAGAGGCTGCTTATGCCGAATATAACCAAATAAACTGAAAAACTCGGGCTGGCTTGTTAAGTCGAGTAGGAAGGAACGCCCAAGTCCAGCTTGCCGGCTGAGAAAAGCACATAGGTTCATGGCACCTGCTGAGGTGCCATAAAAAGAATGAAAAGGGTCGAAGTTGGCGTAAAGAAACGAATCAATCACGCCAGCCGTAAAGATACTCCGTTGTCCGCCTCCTTGTGCTACTAAAGCTATCTTTCCGTTTATGTAATTTAGTAGCTGAGTGTCGTCAAGCAAACTCGAATGTTCTGATACGCCCCCAGAATTGAGAATAATAGACAAAGGGATGTCTACATCATTGTTACAGCGATGACACTAAAAGCAGTAATGATGCTCAAAGCACCCACTACAATCACCAAAGCAAATCTTAGGTCATTATCCATATCGCACCTCCAGAGTTAACAAATAAATAACAGTTAGTTACAAATACTTCAAGGAGATAGGAAAGTCGAGTGACCAAAATGACGCCGAAATCACAGTTGCATAAACTGCAAAATCTAATGTTCAAAGATCAAGGTTAGCTCTCAGAATCGTGCAATCTTCTACAACATTGCAATCATCGGGGGATTTATCGTGTGTAATGGATAGTTTTCAGTCATCCAACCCAAACCGTAACAACAATCAAAAAATTTGCATTAAACCACAATACCAACAATTAATTTCATTATGAGCCCACCATTTCCGAATAAACAACCATACAAACGACATTTAACAACTCATTATCTTTTACCATTCAACCAAGTTACGTTTACTATCTATTGATATAAGCCAAATTTATAGGTAGTCTCACAGCATGCATAGTTGAACATTCCAATTTATGCAAACACACATCATTTAAAACAGAATTATACACTGATATTTACCTGCTTAATCAGAATAAAAAACCAACAATTGTATCTATTTATCTTAGAGCCTCTACAGATTTGAACTTATACAACTTATGGTATTTCACAGAAGACAGGTAAGCTTCATACATCAGGAATTAAGTCGTAAAGGAGTTACATATGAAGCGCGAACAATGGGGATCCAGAGCTGGATTTATACTGGCTGCTGTTGGATCAGCGATTGGTTTAGGAAACATTTGGCGTTTCCCTTACATGGCATACGAGAATGGAGGTGGCGCATTTTTTATTCCTTACCTTTTCGCCATGTTAACCGCTGGTATTCCATTCATGATTTTGGAATTCAGTATGGGTCAGAAATACCGTGGCTCAGCACCGAAAACTCTTTCTAAGATCCACCCTAAATTTGAATGGCTTGGTTGGTTCCAAGTGGGTATCGCTGCGGTTATCGCCGTTTATTATGTTGCCGTTATCGGATGGGCAATCTCTTACTTTGGTATGTCGTTTACCCAAAGTTGGGGAACGGATACCAATGCATTCTTCTTTAGTGAGTATCTAGCGTTAGGCGGTGACAATTCACCAACTAGCTTAGGCAGCATCCAATGGAAAATCGCACTCGCAATGCTTTTGGCTTGGGGTATTACCTACGCCGCGATCGTGAGTGGTGTAAAAGCCGGGATCGAGCGTGCATCGAAAGTAATGATGCCAGTTTTATTTATAATGGTAATTTTGCTGATTGCTCGCATGGTTTTCTTACCGGGAGCACTTAACGGTATCAACTACATGTTTGAACCTGATTTCAGCCGAATTTGGGATGTGAAAGTATGGGCTGCCGCTTATGGTCAGATCTTCTTTACCTTAAGTATTGGCTTTGCCATCATGCTTGCATACTCAAGTTACCTACCAGAAAAATCAGACATTACGAACAATGCGTTTATGACTGTTTTGATTAACTGTGGCTTCTCTATCTTAGCCGGTATCATGATTTTCTCTGTATTGGGTTATATGGCTCAAGAACAAGGAAAAGAACTGACTGATGTTGTCTCTGCTGGCGTAGGTTTGGCATTTGTTACATTACCAGCCGCGATCAATTTGTTACCTGCACCGTATATTTTGGGCCCACTGTTCTTCTTCGCACTTGTTGTTGCTGGATTAAGTTCTCACATTTCAATCATGGAAGCCGTTACTTCCGCGATCATCGATAAAATGAACTGGAGTCGCAAGAAGGCTGCTAACATCGTGATCGGTACGGGTGTTGTTGTTTCTATGGCGTTTGCTACCAATGGTGGTTTATTGCTACTTGACCTTGTTGACCACTTCGCCAATAACGTTGGTATCATGGTTGGTGCCCTAATAGAAATCCTATTAATGGCGTGGCTACTCAACAAAGTCGCAGACGTTCGTGAATACGTAAACAGCTCGTCAGATTTCTCTATCGGTCAATGGTTCGATATCTGTATTCGCTTTATCACTCCAGTCATGCTTGCTGTGATTCTAGCAACTAAACTATACGCATTATTTACTGATGGTTACGGTGGATACGACTTAACATTAGGATGGGCAGTCATTGCTGGTGTTTTTGTTTTGGGTCTTATCGTTAACGCATCAAGCAAAAAGGAAGCTAAATTATGACTACAAGTGCAATCATCATGATGGTTTTAGGTCTTGGTATTACTTGGGGCGGAGCAGCAATTTGTATTAAACGCGCCATGGATAAGCAGTAAGGGCTAAAAGCGAAGTGATTAGAAACCCTTAGATATAGAAATGCCAGCAACTTCATTATTGCTGGCATTTTTTTGTTCAAAATTGAGGGCCTTAAGCGGTTCTGCCGATCTAGAATGAATATCTGATGCCTAATGCAGCATCAACATCAAGTTTAGCTCCACCACGTAAGTTTAAGCCCGGAATAACTTGCGCATAAGCGTCCCAGTTGGTCGTAAAATTCCAGTCTAACCCTAACGGTACACGCAAGCCGCCGTTGTCTTTCCAGCCAATCCAAGCGCCTGCTCCTGCATACCATGTAAATGGTACGTCACTATCAAAAGAACCCTTATTGAAAATATAGTCCGCGGCAACGCCATCGTTACCGATAGCAAAATTATAGGTATCTTGGTACTGACCAACAATACTGAGTCCTTGATCAAGTCCTAGGCCTATTTTTAAGTCGCCATTATTCTTCTCATTTGCGTAAGCACCTACGCTTAGCATCGTTAAACTTACTGCAATCAAACCTAATGAGATTCGAGATATCATAAAACATCCTTTAATTTGTATCTGGCGAAGCATCAATGACATGTTCATGGATTACTTCAACGCAAATATTTATGGGTGCTTTTTCGCAGATAACGAGCCAAGAGTAAAGATTCGGGCTGTCAGAGTTTTGTTAGTATCCTGATAACTTGATAACTTGATAACTTCCGGTGCTGAACTTCTTTCTTTAGTGTCTCATGCGGATCTATAGATCAAAAAAAGGAGGCCAATGGCCTCCTTTTCTAAAGATGATTTAGATTACGCGTTGTTGCGAATCCACTCATCCATGTCTGTTTTAAGGTTATCAGACTTAGTACCAAAGATAGCTTGAACACCACCAGCTACAACAACAACACCTGCCGCACCTAATTGCTTAAGTTTATCTTGGTCAACAGCCTCTGTGTCAGCCACAGCAACACGTAGACGTGTGATACAAGCGTCTAGGCCTGTTATGTTAGCTTTACCGCCAAATGCTGCTACAAGCTCACCAGCAAGCTCAGTGCCAGTAGCAACTGGTCCTGCATCTTCTGTTTCATCTTCACGGCCAGGAGTTTTCAGGTCCATAACACGGATAACAGTGCGGAATACAATGTAGTAGATTGCAGCGTAAGCTAGACCGAATGCAATGAATAGGAACAATTTCTGAGAGTTACCAGACAATACAACGAAGTCAATCAAACCGTGAGAGAACGAAGTACCGTGAACCATACCTAGAGTGTTAGTCAGTACGAAAGCAGAACCCGCTAATACAGCGTGGATTGCGTAAAGAACTGGAGCAACGAATAGGAATGAGAACTCGATTGGTTCAGTAATACCTGTTAGGAATGAAGTCAATGCAGCAGACACCATGATGCCCATTACTTTTGCACGGTTCTCTGGTTTAGCAGAGTGAGCAATGGCAATTGCAGCAGCTGGAAGACCGAACATCTTAAACATGTATGCACCAGCAAGCTGACCGAAGCCATTACCAGCAGCACGAGAAGCAGCATCTGCCTCAAGGTAACAAGTTAGGATACCAGTACGCGCTTCGCCTGCAGCATTTACACAGTTACCCGCTTCGAAGAAGAAAGGTACGTTCCATACGTGATGAAGACCAAATGGGATAAGAGAACGCTCAACGATACCGTAGATACCAAATGCAACCTGTGGGTTCTGATGTGCAGCCCAGTCAGAGAATGACGCAATGCCACCACCGATTGGTTGCCATACGAAGGCAAGAACAACACCAAGGCCAATAGTAACGAAACCTGTGATGATTGGCACAGCACGCTTACCAGCGAAGAAGCCAAGGTACTCTGGAAGTTGAATTCTGAAGAAGCGGTTAAACGCCCAAGCAGCAACACCACCAGCTAGGATACCGCCTAGAACACCAGTATCGAGTTTATCAACACCTAGTACGCCAGCCATAACACCCAGTGTTGCAGCCATAATACCGTAACCAACGATTGCAGCTAGACCCGCTACGCCATCGTTGTTTGTAAAACCAAGTGCAACACCTACTGCGAACAGTAAAGGCATCTGGCCAAATACAGAACCGCCGGCTTGCGCCATTAGGTTTGAAACAATTTCCGGCAACCAACTAAAGTTAGCTGCACCAACACCAAGTAAAATACCTGCTACAGGTAAAACTGATACTGGCAGCATCAGCGCCTTACCTACTTTTTGTAGGCTAGCAAAAAGGTTCTTAAACATATTCATGCTCCTGAATGATTATAAGTTTTTTCGAAATTTAGCGGCACACCCCCGCAGCCTTGTTTATCCGTTCTAAACAAAATATATACATACAATTGAATAGAATAGTAAACGTGCCAAATTTCGACGGATTCAAATCCTAAGAAGATTATATTTTCCGCCTCAAAATATATCGTGATTCAACTCACCATTCCTATAGCGCCATGAAATTTAGTTTCAAAATAAAATGTAGATCACAGTCGTAAAAATGGGATGAAATGGTTTACAGTGTCGCAAGTGACTGTAAATAAACAATTTAATCGAGTTTCAACCAATAAATAAATTGTGATCTAAATTAAGGCGCTTGTTATTTTTAGTAACAAAATTACATTTGAGGTATTTGGCTATGTTTTGGTCAACATATTTGGTTAACATTGTATTTAATTCGATTAATGAATAAAAAAGGGAGCAATTGCCCCCTTTTTAGATATTCGTCACTTTTTACTACAAAAAAAGATTTTGGAAGTTTTTCGTCGTCTGTTCGGCAACTCGACCTAAAGATTCACCTTTTAGCTGTGCAATGTATTGCGCAACTTCAACCACATAGGCTGGTTGGTTCTCTTTTCCTCGATGGGGTACCGGAGCCAAGTAAGGTGAATCCGTTTCAATAAGCAAGCGTTCTAGCGGAAGTGCTTTAACCACTTCTTTTAGTTCTACCGCCGCTTTAAACGTCACGATGCCTGAAATAGAAATATAGAAGCCTAAATCCATTGCGGCTTTAGCAAACGCGAGATCTTCCGTAAAACAATGAATAACCCCGCCACACTTTTCTGCCCCACCTTGCTTTAAGATATCAAGAGTATCTTGCCTTGCATTTCTAGTATGAATAATTAACGGCTTGTTAAGCTCCACAGCTAAAGACACATGCTGTTTAAACCGAGTGCGCTGTAATTCTGCAGTCTCTGGCTGATAATGATAGTCAAGCCCCGTCTCGCCAATCGCAACCACTTTAGAATGAGTCGCATATTCATTGAGTTTATCGAGTTCAAATGGGCTTTCTACGTCCAACGGATGCACCCCGCAAGACGCATAGACTTCATCGTAGTTAGATATCATCTCAATCATGTTTGGAAAGCTATCTAAGGTTACACCGACGGTCAATAATTGTTTTACATTTGCCGCTCGTGCTTTGGCAATAACGTCGTCTACGCCATGATGAAGTTCTTCGTAATTTAATTTATCTAGGTGGCAATGTGAATCAACAAACATTTCTTTTCCCATGTAGATCTAATACCCAGTCTGCAAACAACAGCTCTGTATTCAGCCCTGTAAACTGGGTCAGTTGTTCAATGAGCTTATTTAGCTCACCCGCTTTCTTATAGGCTAAATCGTAGCTAATGAACTGTGCCAATTCTTCTACAGGGCTACTCGTAGTCAAGCCATAGTGATGTTTCTGTACTTCAACCAACAAATAACTAATCCAGCCTAGCCTGACTAGGTGGCCTTCTTTTACCAGTGGCCAAATTACCGAAAGTGACATCGCCGGCTTTTTGAGTTCTCCAATCAAACTTGCCTTTAAAGACTGATACGCTTTATCCTGTTTATCTTGATAAAACGCCAAGGTCGTTAATGGTGCACCATGACACAAACGCAAAATATCCTCACTAACACTGACATCACTTTGCTTTGATAGCCAAGCTAACGCATCTAACTCTGATGGCTGCTCTACACGCCAAAGCTGGCAACGACTGGTAATAGTTGGCAGTAACTGATGCTTGTTAGACGTCACGAGTAAAAACACGCAGCTCTCGCTCGGCGATTCAAGAGTTTTCAGTAACGCATTTGACGCTGATTCATTCATGGCTTCGGCTGGCTCAATAATCATCAAGCGCTTGCCACCGAGTTGCGATGATTCTTGCGCCCACAGATTACATTGCCTGATTTGATCGACGGTAATTGTCTTACCTACTTTTTCGGGCTTAATCCAATGAATATCAGGATGGTTACCAGACGCAGACAAATCACAGCTGTGACAAAAACCACAGGCTTCATCCTGCGAATTTGAGCACACCACGGCGCGTGAAAATGCCGTAACAACTTCACTTGCTCCTAATCCTTGCGGCGCATTCAATAACAAAGCTCCAGTGAGCCGATCGTTAATAAGCAGATCTTGCCAGCTTTGCCACAAAGATAATAACCACGGATAATTAAGTGTCATAACTTAACCTTGTTGAGCCAACCAATGTTGGAGAGCCGAGACAATGTCTTTAGTCACTTGCTCGATGTTTTGCTCAGCATTGATGACCACGGTATTACTGTTCTCTGACGCAAGCTCTAAATAACGTTCACGAGTACGTTCAAAGAAACTGATATCCATTTTTTCTATTCGATCGAGCTCGCCACGGCCACGAGCACGCTCTAAACCAATTCGAGGATCTAGGTCCAAATAAAGAACTAAATCTGGAGAGAATCCAGCCAAAGCCAGTTCCTTTAGGGTATCCATGATATTTCGAGCTATTTGACGGCCACCACCCTGATATGCCTGAGAAGAGAAGTCATGACGATCTCCTACAACCCAAGTGTCTTTAGCTAATGCAGGCTTTATCACTGTTTCAACTAATTGTACTCGTGCTGCATACAACAACATTAATTCTGAAATATCTTGAAGTTCTTCCCCATCGTGCTCTTCTTTCACCAATGCGCGCATTTTTTCTGCCAACACGGTTCCGCCAGGCTCACGGGTATTGATAACATCTTGAACACCGGACTGCTTTAATGTTTCTAATACGGCCGCTATCGCAGAGCTTTTACCTGCGCCTTCAAGACCTTCGATGACGATAAATTTGGCTTGATTCATTTTTTACTTCTTAATACTTTTAAATAGGCACGCACTGCGCGGTTATGTTCGGTAAGTGATTTGGAGAACACATGCCCACCATGACCACTTGCTACAAAATATAGGTAATTACTTTTCTCTGGATTTAACGCCGCGTCAATAGAGGCCTTACCTGCCATTGCAATCGGTGTCGGCGGTAAACCATTAATCGTATAAGTATTGTATGGCGTTGGGGTTCTCAGATCTTTCTTACGAATATTCCCTTTGTATTTATCTCCCATCCCATAAATAACCGTTGGATCCGTTTGTAAACGCATAGGACGATTGAGGCGATTGATAAAAACGGATGATACTCGCTCGCGCTCTTCATCAATGGCCGTCTCTTTTTCGATGATCGACGCCAAAATAAGGGCCTCGTAAGGCGTTTTTAAGGGCAGTGGCTGCTTGCGTTGCTCCCACGCTTTATTCAACACTTGGGTTAAACTCTTATTCGCCCACTTGAGTACGTCGAGATCGCTCGTACCTGCGGGGTAATGATACGTTTCTGCCAGAAACTGTCCTTCAAGCTTGGCGGTCTCGATTCCTAGTGATTGAGCAATTTCTGCTTCAGTCATAGTACTTAGAGTTTGTTCCAAATAATCGGCTTCGCTGAGCTGCTCTAACCATTCAGAAAATCGACTTCCCTCGATAAAAGTAATGGTAAATTGATATTCTTTGCCGTCAGCCAACGCTTGAAGTGCTTGTGATAGATTTAGGTTTTCGGGCAATTCAAAAGTACCCGCCTTAACTTTTACAAGCTCAGGGTACAATTTAGGCACTAGGCGAGAATAGCTGCTCGCTTTCACCCAGCCTGAATTTTCTAATTGACTTAACAAACCACCAAAGCTGGTACCTGGCTTAACGGTAATGAGCGTTGGCTCTTCTATATTGACAGGCTGATTGACGTATTGTTCTACTTGCTGGTGTACATAAAAAGCACCACCTAACGCCATAACGGTAAGTATCAAGGCAAGTAATAGAATTTTCTTAATCACGAAATCATTTTCTCCTGAATCGTTCGTGTCATTTGACCAATTTTGAATTTTTGCATGCCAATTGATGTCACTGGCACTATTTGTAATAGTGAATTGGTAATAAAGACTTCCTGCGCGGTTTCAAGCACACTCAAGGATGCCGGCTCTAAGTTACAATCTAGGCTCAATGCCTCTAGTTGCTTCAAAACATGGCGTCTCATTACTCCAGCAACACCAGACTTATCCAATAAAGGGGTGAACCATTCTCCCTTTGCATTGTTCCAGAATATGTTTGCCATGCTCGTTTCGATAACATTGTTTGCAATATCTAGCACCAAAGCATCTTGCCACTCTCGCTGCTCTATTTCAGCTTTGACTAACACTTGCTCTAAACGGTTATTATGTTTATGCCCTGCTAGCATAGGTGTATGCCCTAATGCCATCGAGCTAATACCAAGATCAATTCCATCTCGTTGCCAACGCGCGTAGTGCTCTGGGTAACCAAATGCACTTACCGTAATACGAGCTTCTTTCGCACCATCAATACCATAACCACGTCCACCAGACCCCCGGCTGACGTGGAGCTTAACTCCACATTTTTGGTGATATTCAAAGCCGTGAATCGCCTGTTGAACCCAAGTCAAAACTTGCACCCAGTTAGGCTTCGAAATTTGAAGAACATCCAAACAAGCATCCATTCGATCGCAGTGGCTTTGCCAATATTCGGGGAAACCATCTTTGACTAACATCGTAGTAAAGCAACCGTCACCGTATTGAAAGCTTCGATCTGTTAATGCTACTGAATGGGTCGGTATTCCATTGACCAAAAACATAGCGATCTCCTTTTTGCTTTCAAAAAATAAAAAAAGCGGCTCAATGCTAAGCATTGAGCCGCTCTAAAACAAGCTTTAGTCACTGAATAAAACGAATCTTTTTAATTCGATTAGATCTTCTTGAAGATCAGTGAACCATTAGTGCCGCCAAAGCCGAATGAATTACACAATGCGTATTCCATGTTCTCAACTTTACGTGCGGTATTAGGTACCAGGTCAATCCCTTCAGTACCTTCATCTGGGTTGTCTAGGTTAATCGTTGGTGGAACCATTTGATCAACTAAACTCATTGCCGTAATGATTGCTTCAGCAGAACCCGCTGCACCAAGTAAGTGACCTGTCATAGATTTAGTAGAAGACACCAATACTTGCTTGCTTCCCGCTTCACCTAACGCTCGCTTAATGCCTTTTAGCTCAGCGATATCACCAGCCGGAGTCGACGTACCATGTGCATTCACATAACCGATTTGTTCACCCGTTACGCCAGCATCACGCATTGCCGCTTCCATCGCAAGCGCACCACCTGAGCCATCTTCACTTGGCGAGGTCATGTGGTAAGCGTCACCGCTCATACCAAAACCGACTAACTCACAGTAAATTTTAGCGCCACGAGCTTTAGCATGCTCGTACTCTTCCAGTACCATAACGCCAGCACCATCGCCTAATACGAAACCATCACGATCTTTATCCCAAGGGCGTGACGCCGCTTGAGGGTCGTCATTTCGAGTAGATAACGCTTTAGCAGCTGCAAAGCCGCCCATGCCGAGAGGTGTTGATGCTTTTTCAGCACCACCAGCCACCATTGCGTCTGCATCGCCGTAGGCAATCATACGTGCCGCGTGGCCAATATTATGTAGGCCTGTCGTACATGCAGTAGAAATAGCGATATTAGGGCCGCGTAGACCTTTCATTATCGAAAGATGGCCAGCAATCATATTAACGATGGTTGATGGTACGAAAAACGGGCTGATTTTGCGTGGGCCTTTGTTGGTTAACGCAGTATGGCCACTTTCGATAAGGCCAATACCACCAATACCAGAACCAACAGCAACACCAATGCGTGGGCCATTTTCGGTTGTAACCGTTAAGCCTGAATCATCAAGTGCTTGAATGCCTGCGGCGACACCGTATTGGATGAATAGATCCATTTTACGGCCATCTTTTTTGGACATGTACTCTTCGCAGTTGAAATCTTTTACAAGACCTGCAAAACGAGTAGTAAATTCTGTGGTGTCAAAATGATCGATATTCACGATGCCACTTTGACCAGCTAGCAGGGCTTTCCAAGATGATTCTACGTTGTTACCTACCGGTGACAACATACCCATGCCAGTGACAACTACACGACGCTTGGACATGATCTAGTTCTCCGGAATTGAATGATTATTAAAGTGAAAGGTTTGAGGGTAGACATTAAAACTCAGGCGGTCAAGAAGACCGCCTGGAAGTGCAAATTACTGAGCGCTGGTCACGTAGTCAATTGCAGCTTGAACAGTAGTGATTTTTTCAGCTTCTTCGTCAGGAATCTCAGTATCGAATTCTTCTTCCAAAGCCATTACTAGTTCAACAGTATCTAGAGAATCAGCACCTAGGTCATCTACGAAAGAAGCTTCGTTTTTAACTTCTGCTTCATCTACACCTAGCTGTTCAACAATGATTTTCTTTACGCGTTCTTCGAGGTTGCTCATTTTTCTTTTCCTTTACAGAGTTCGCTATATGCGATGTTTTCCGTAGTTTATTCAAACTTTTAAAAGTTGCAAGGGTGTCCTTGCTGGTCAAACCACAAATTGTGCGATTTTTACCGAAAATCGGCACGTTTTTGACCTAAATCATGCATATTTTACTAGTGCACAACTTAAACCATGTACATGCCGCCGTTTACATGCAGGGTTTCACCCGTAATGTAAGCCGCTTCTGGAGACGCAAGAAACGCTACAGCAGCAGCAATTTCGCGCGGATCACCAAGACGACCAGCAGGCACTTGCGATAGTGTAGCAGTACGTTGGTCATCATTCAGTGCTTTTGTCATATCAGTTTCAATAAAACCTGGCGCAACTGTGTTCACCGTCACACCACGAGAAGCAACTTCACGAGCCATCGACTTAGTAAAGCCAATTACGCCTGCTTTTGCGGCTGCATAGTTAGCTTGACCTGCATTACCCATAGTACCCACTACAGAACCAACGTTGATGATACGACCACAACGTTTTTTCATCATACCGCGTAGGACAGCTTTAGATAAACGGAAGATTGATGTCAGGTTAGTATCCATGATATCCGACCACTCATCGTCTTTCATACGCATCAGTAGATTATCACGAGTAATGCCTGCATTGTTAATCAAAATATCCAATGCGCCAAATTCTTCGTTAATTGCCTTCAATACCGTCTCGATTGATGCAGGATCGGTCACATTTAGTGCCAAGCCTTTACCTTTATCGCCTAAGTACTCACTGATAGCCGCTGCGCCATTCTCGCTTGTCGCAGTACCGATAACGAATGCGCCACGCTCTACTAGCGTTTCTGCGATAGCGCGGCCAATACCACGGCTTGCGCCTGTCACTAAGGCGATTTTACCTTCAAGATTCATATTCTTTCTCGCAAATTAAATGGAAATAGCTTACTTAGCCGCTTCTAAACTCGTTGCGTCATTAACAGGCGCTGCGGTAAGTGTTTTTACAATTCGTTTTGTCAAACCCGTTAGAACTTTGCCAGGGCCAAGTTCAAATAGTTTTTCAATGCCTTGCTCGCTCATTTTCTCAACGCCTTCAGTCCAGCGAACTGGGCTGTATAGTTGACGAACAAGCGCATCTTTAATTTTCGCTGGATCTATTTCAGTTGCGACATCCGCATTGTTGATCACAGGCAAGCTTGGTGCAGTAAAGGTAATCGCCTCAAATGCAACGGCCAATTTGTCGGCTGCTGGTTTCATTAACGCACAATGAGAGGGAACAGATACTGGTAATGGTAGCGCGCGTTTAGCACCTGCTTCTTTACACAATACACCTGCACGTTCAACGGCAGCTTTGTTACCAGCAATAACAACCTGACCAGGAGAGTTGAAGTTAACAGGAGAGACAACTTCACCTTGCGCTGCTTCTTCACAAGCTTTTGCAATCGCATCATCAGCCAAACCGATGATTGCGTACATAGCACCAATACCCGCAGGAACGGCTTCTTGCATCAGTTGACCACGAAGCTCCACTAGCTTGATGGCTTCTTTAAAATCAATCACGCCAGCACATACAAGCGCTGAATACTCACCAAGGCTGTGGCCAGCGAGTAGTTCAGGCTGCGCTAACCCTTGTTCTTGCCATACGCGCCACAGTGCGACAGACGCTGCCAAGAGTGCAGGTTGTGTACGGGATGTTTCATTCAGTTTTTCGGCAGGGCCATCTTGAATAAGAGCCCATAAGTCATAACCAAGCACTTCAGATGCTTCTGAAAAAGTAGACTTAACAACATCATGCTGCTCGCCTAGCTCAGCTAACATGCCAAGAGCTTGAGAGCCTTGACCCGGGAATACAATCGCAAATTTGCTCATCGTTTTTTCCTTAAAGCAATGCAATAAAAACAATACCAAATAGCCAAAGCATGACCATTTTTCATGGTTAGAATAAATATCTTTTATATCGACATCTTATCGATAAGAAAGTTTCGCTATTTGGCCGATAACTTAGAATCGAACGAGTGCCGAACCCCACGTAAAACCACCACCAAATGCTTCTAACAAGCAGGTATGTCCACGTTGAATTCTGCCATCACGTACGGCTTCATCTAGTGCTGTTGGAACGGTAGCTGCCGAGGTATTTCCATGACGATCGAGGGTGATCACCACTTGATCAAGCGACATTGACAACTTTTTAGCTGTCGCGCTGATAATACGCATATTCGCTTGATGGGGCACAAGCCAGTCTAATTCTGACTTGTCCATGTCGTTTGCAGCTAATGTATCTTTAACCAAACGCGCAAGCTGAGTCACTGCAACTTTGAATACTTCGTTGCCAGCCATGTGTAACCACTTATCCATTTCAGGATTTGTTCGGCTTGCAGCAGGCAGACTGAGCAAATCTCCAAATTGGCCGTCAGCATGAAGATGAGTAGATATGATGCCAGGCTCTTCACTTTGACTCACAACAACCGCGCCTGCACCATCACCAAATAAGATGATGGTAGAACGATCCGTTGGGTCACATGCTTTAGAAAGCGCATCAGCACCCACTACCAGTACGTTTTTACACATACCTGATTTAATATGTTGATCCGCAACAGACAGTGCATAAACGAAACCAGAACATGCAGCCGCAATATCAAAAGCAGGACAGCCTTTAATTTCAAGCATGCCTTGCACTTGGCAAGCTGCTGATGGGAATGTATGGCTGCTACTGGTTGTTGCAACGATGATAAGGTCTATGTCGTGTTTATCGATACCGGCCATTTCAATCGCATTAACCGACGCATGGTATGCCATATCGGCAACAGTTTCGTCTTCTGCCGCTATGCGACGCTCTTTAATGCCAGTACGAGTGACGATCCACTCATCAGTGGTCTCTACCATTTTTTCAAGGTCTGCGTTCGAACGCACCTGTGTTGGCAGGTAGCTGCCTGTTCCTAATATTTTGCTATACATGAAGACTAATAATGCCTCTCGAGTAAAACCGCTTCCAAACGATCGCTGATCCGGGTTGGAACTTGTCGTTTGATCTCGTGTACTGCCTCACCAATTGCGTTAACAAGAGCAGGTACATCAGCACTTCCATGACTTTTTATGACAATGCCGCGTAATCCTAGCAAACTTGCTCCGTTATACTGGTCGGGGTTCAATGATTTCAGTTCATTTAATAAGCCAGAAAACAATTTTTTTGCAATCCAAGCTTTCAATCCTGATGCCGCCAAATGACTTTTAAGTCGATTTAAAAACAGGTTGGCCACGCCTTCTGTTGTTTTTAAGCATACATTGCCAACGAAACCATCACAAACCACTACATCGGCAGCGTCATGCAATAACTGATCGCCTTCAACGTAACCAACATAATTCACTTCGTCCGAAGCGCTAAGCAACTCAGCACATCGTTTGACAAGGTCGTTGCCTTTAATGTCTTCTTCGCCAATATTGAGGACGCTCACACGTGGCACTCTGCCAAGGTGTTCTTGTGCTAACGCACTGCCCATCACGGCAAATTGGAATAATGTGTCTGCATCGCATGATACGTTCGCGCCAAGATCAAGCATCCAAGTTTTGTTACCACTGACCGTAGGTAAAGCCGACACTAATGCTGGTCTTTCTATTCCTGGCAGTAATTTTAAGCGAAAGCGCGAAAGCGCCATTAACGCACCGGTATTGCCGCCGCTTACGCAAGCATCTGCCACTCCTTCAGCCACTGAATCGATAGCTAGGCGCATTGAGCTGCCACTACTATTACGCAGTGCTTTGGATGGTTTTTCAGAATTAGAGATAGTGCGATCACTGTGCTTAATAGTGAGTCGTGAATTCGGTATGTACCCAATTCGAGAAAGTTGAGATGTGATCGTATCGCGATCACCAATAATGATCACTTTGAGCTCTGGGAAATGCGACAATGCCTGCACGGCGGCAGGCACTGTTACGCGAGGACCGAAGTCCCCGCCCATTGCATCAAGTGCAACGGTAATATTTTGCAAAGGGTCAACCTTACTTGTTAACAACCTTTTTGCCACGGTAGAAACCGTCAGCTGTCACGTTGTGACGTAGGTGAGTTTCACCTGAAGTTGCGTCTACAGAAAGTGCTGCTGTAGTTAGCGCATCGTGTGAACGACGCATGCCACGCATTGAACGTGATTTCTTGCTCTTTTGTACGGCCATTGACCCTACTCCTATGTTATTACTTAACCGTTAAAAGTTAACGTTTTAAGTTTTTTAAAACATCAAATGGGTTAGGTTTTTCATCCACAATATCTGCTGGAATCTCACCGAACACCAAATTGTCTGATTTAACGCTACAATCCGCATCATCGTGCATTGCTATTTGAGGCAAATTCAAAATGAACTCATCTTCAACTAGTTTAATTAAGTCGACTTCACCGTACTCGTTCAGATCTACCAAATCGTACTCTTCGGGTGCATCTTCTTCACTTTTCTCATTAAAATAAGGAGTACAAGTAAAGTTGACTTCACACTCATGTGTGAAAACTTCATTACAACGTTGACATTCTAAGTCGACTTGCGTGTTAGCTTTACCAGAGATAACTACAAGTCGCTGCTCATCGAGCCCAAATGACAATAACACTTCTGCGTCGCGTTTTACGCCAACGGTTGTCTCTGCTAAACGCTTAAGAAGACTGATTTGGATGCTGCCATCAAAATCTAATCGTTTTTGAGCTGTTTTCGCCGGATCTACCGTGCGTGGAATTTTTACCTTTTGCATAGGGCGCGAATATTATCTTTCTAATCACTTAGAGTCAAAGAAAAAGGCGAAAAAGTTAAGTTTTTTTCAATTACTAACGTCAAACAAGATAAACTTACTTTAAAGTAACTAAAACGAACCAAACTGCAGCCTTACTCATGACCAAACAAGCCCTTATTTTAGCCTCAACATCACCATTTCGACAACAGTTATTAGCTAAGTTAAATATCCCGTTTAGCGTTGCTTCACCAGACTGCGATGAAACTCCACTCAAGGGAGAAACGCCGATAGAACTGGTAAAACGCTTGGCTCAAGGAAAAGCTCAAGGATGCCAGACTCATGAGCACTCCTTGGTCATCGGTTCTGATCAAGTCTGTGTCATCGACGGGCTGATAGTGGGCAAACCTCACAATCGTGTAAATGCCATCAAACAGTTAACCGCCCAAAGTGGTAAGAGCATCACTTTCTACACTGGTGTCGCTTTATATAACACTACAACCAAGCAATGTGATGTAGAACTTGATACCTTCATTGTGCACTTTCGTTCACTCAGCCACTCCATGATTGAAAATTATGTCGATAAGGAACAACCCTACTTCTGTGCAGGTAGCTTTAAAAGTGAAGGTTTGGGTATTGCGCTGTTTGATAGACTGGAAGGCAAAGATCCTAACGCATTGGTTGGATTACCGCTTATCACCTTAATTAAGATGCTTGAGAAGCAAGGTGTTGACGTGATTTAGAATCAGGCAATAGGCAATAGGCAATAGGCAAAACCTAGAAGATAAAACGACAAGAGCAAAAGAACCGTCCTCGATTCATTTGCTCTTTCTGTATCCGCTCTTTTACTTAGCTTTTAGAACTTAGCTTTTAGAACTTAGCTTTTAGCCCTTAATCCAGCCAACGCTTTTTCAAGCCTATTTTCCATCGGTGCAGAGATATCCATCTTTTCTCCGCTGCCTGGGTGTTCAAACTTAATGTTCGCAGCATGCAGGAACAAACGGTCTAGCCCAACATTTCCGGTATAGGCATCAAAGCGGCGGTCTCCGTATCGGTCATCCCATGCGATTGGGTGGCCGGTATATTGAGCATGCACACGAATTTGATGGGTGCGCCCTGTTATCGGGCTCGCCTGAATTAACGTTGCATCCTTGAAATTTTCAAGCACTTTGAAACGTGTTTCTGATGCTTTTCCGTTAGGGTTAACACGAACGATGCTGTTCACTTCGTTTTTAAGCAAAGGGGCATTCACCACTTTACAACTTGATTTCCAAGCGCCCATCACCAGAGCAAAGTAATACTTCTGTACTGTCTTTTCACGAAATTGAGCTTGCAGGTGGCGCAATGCTGAACGTTTCTTCGCGACCAGTAAGATACCTGACGTATCTCTATCGATTCGGTGCACCAACTCTAAAAAACGCGCATCTGGACGCAAAGCACGTAAGGCTTCGATCGCACCAAATTTTAAACCACTACCACCATGTACTGCGATGCCAGACGGTTTATTCAAAATCAACATATGATCATCTTCATGAATAATATGTTGTTCTAATTCCGCAACTTTATTTAGCTTTGTACTCACTGGAGCTGCTGATGCTTCCGCCTCTTCCGTCGTTTTAACCGGTGGAATACGTACAATATCACCAGCCTGTAACTTATACTCTGCTTTAATACGTTTCTTGTTTACACGGACTTCGCCTTTACGCAAAATGCGGTAAACCATGCTTTTAGGGATATTTTTAAGCTGATTACGCAAAAAGTTATCAATTCTCTGCCCAGCCATGTCATCGTCAATGTCGACGAATCTGACACTAGTTTTAATCTCATTCATGCGGCGCATTCTAACACTGAAAGGAAAGACTACCAATTGGAATAATAGTGATAACCCAGAATGAAATATCAAAATACATTCAAGATAAAAACCTACAAAAATGGAGGTTTAGATAAGCTGTGTATAAGTAGTGGGTTACTTTTCAACCGATCATCGCCCGAATCGCTATAAGCCCCGTAAATTCTTAGCTTCAAGCCAACATAACAGCACTCACCTCTCTTTTTTTGCGCACAAAATGATAAAGCGGATTGCCGTGTTTTCATTGCACTGCTATAGTTCTCAGCTGCAATGATGCGATTGGTTATATTTCACACTATTTAAACCAGTCTCATCGCAATGTACTAGCAATGAGAGTAGAAAACTTCTTAGTCCTTATGCAGCAATGGGCGTCAGACATAAAATCTAGAAGTATCAATTGTCGCTCTACTCACCTTACCAATGATGAGTTTTACCGCCTAAGTACGCGGGCTACATCTATTTTTATGAATCGATGTGGCAACTGAGTGTCCGCGAGCATCCCTTCCAGCCGAGAGGTTGCAATGAATATCCACGGGGTCAGACACCATAGGTAAAGACGCTAGGCGACAAGCTGAATCTAAGAAAACAACGAAAAATATAACGAGATTTTTAAATAATGAAAAGAATGCTTATCAACGCAACTCAAAAAGAAGAGTTGCGTGTCGCTTTAGTCGACGGACAGCGCTTATTCGATCTAGACATCGAAAGCCCTGGCCACGAATCAAAAAAAGCGAACATATACAAAGGACGTATCACTCGAATCGAACCAAGCCTAGAAGCTGCATTTGTAGATTACGGCGCTGAGAGACACGGTTTCCTACCCCTTAAAGAAATCGCTAAAGATTACTTCCCTGCGGGTTACACATATCAAGGCCGTCCAAGCATTAAAGAAGTGCTTAAAGAAGGCCAAGAAGTTATCGTTCAAGTTGAAAAAGAAGAACGTGGTAGCAAAGGTGCTGCGCTGACTACTTTTATCTCTCTTGCCGGTAGCTATCTTGTACTTATGCCAAACAACCCTCGTGCCGGTGGTATTTCTCGCCGCATCGAAGGTGACGAGCGTACTCAACTTAAGGCAGCACTAAGCACATTAGAGCTACCTCAAGGTATGGGTCTTATCGTACGTACGGCTGGTGTTGGTAAAAGCGCGGAAGAGCTAGAGTGGGATCTTAACGTTCTACTTAACCATTGGAACGCGATTAAAGATGCGTCTAATGACAACGCAGCTCCATTCCTAATTCACCAAGAAAGTAACGTAATTGTTCGCGCTATCCGTGACTACTTGCGTCGCGATATCGGTGAAATTTTGATTGATAGCAACACCATCTACGAACGTGCGAAACAGCACATTCAACTTATTCGCCCAGATTTCCTAAATCGTGTGAAGAAGTACGATGGTGAAGTACCACTATTTAGCCACTACCAAATCGAAAGCCAAATTGAATCTGCGTTCCAACGCGAAGTTCGTTTGCCTTCTGGTGGCTCTATTGTTATCGACCCAACTGAAGCGCTAACCTCTATCGATATTAACTCCTCTCGTGCAACGAAAGGCGGAGATATCGAAGAAACAGCACTGAACACAAACTTAGAAGCCGCAGATGAAATTGCTCGTCAATTACGTCTTCGTGACCTTGGTGGTTTAGTTGTTATCGACTTCATTGATATGACGCCTGTTCGTCACCAACGTGAAGTAGAAAGTCGTTTACGTGAAGCTGTTCGTATGGACCGTGCTCGCGTTCAAATCGGCCGTATTTCACGCTTCGGTCTGTTGGAAATGTCACGTCAACGTTTAAGCCCGTCATTGGCTGAAGCAAGTCACCACATTTGCCCTCGTTGTACCGGTACTGGTGTGGTTCGTGACAATGAATCATTGGCACTTTCTGTTCTTCGTTTGATTGAAGAAGAAGCACTTAAAGACAACAGCATCCAAGTGCTTGCCGTTGTACCTGTTGCTATCGCTTCGTACTTATTGAACGAAAAACGTCGCTCTGTAAACCATATTGAAAAATCACAAAATGTGAAAATCACAATTGTGCCTAACTCTGATATGGAAACCCCTCACTTCGAAGTTATTCGTCTCCGTGATGGTGAAGAGCAAGACCTGCTTTCTTACTTAGTTCCTAAAAAGCTTGAAGCTTTAAAAGAAGCTGAAAGCAAAGAACCTTCAGAGGCAGAAATCAAGCCTAAGAAACTTGAAGAACCTGCACTTAAAGGTTTTGCCGCTCCTGCTCAGTCTGCTCCAACTCCGGCTCCAATGCCTAAAGCTGCTACATCAGCGCCAAAAGCTGCTGAAGTAGATGCTGAACCTGGCTTGTTAAGCCGTATGTTTAAAGCACTAGGTAGTTTCTTATTTGGTTCTTCTGAAGAAACAAAACCCGAAGAAAAGAAAGAAGAGAAGACAGACGACAACCGTCGCGGCAATCAACAACGTCGTGGCCGTAAAGATCAGCGTGACAACCGCCGCCGTAACTCACGCGATGGCAATCGCCCGCAACGTAATAACAAGCGTCGTGACGAAGAATCTACGCAAGATCGTAACAACGAAAACAAGCCTAAAGCTGATAACCGTAAACCTAGACAAGAGCGTAAGCCTAGACAGGAACGCAAGCCTAGGGATGAAGCAAAAACTAACGAACTTGCAGAGCAAGGTAAGCAACTTGCCGCTGAAGCTCAAGCCGAAGCACCTGTTGTTCAAAAAGAGAAGAAAGCGGAACAAGTTAAAGAACGCCGCCAACGTCGCAAGATGAACAAGCAAGTTCGAGTGAAAGCTCAGCAAGAACAAGCAGCTGAAGAAGCGAAAGCAACAGAAGCACTTGCTGCGGCTAACCAAAACGAAGCGAAGCAAGAACCACAGGCAAAAGCTGAGAGTGAAGAGGGCAAGCAACGTCGTAATCGCCGTTCACCTCGTCATCTACGAGCAAGCGGTCAGCGCCGTCGCCGTGGTCGTGACCGTCGCCCTAACCCATTCCGCCTACGTAAGGGTGGTGTTGCCTCTCCTGAAATGGCAATGGGTAAAGTGATGCCTAAGTACGATCTCTACAAGCCTAAGAAGCGTAACAACGCTGAACAGAAACAAGTAGATACAGTACTTCCGCTATCTCTTCCAGCAGGCGGTTTTGCTTGCCCTGAAATGTCTATGGGTAAAGTCATCATCATGCGCCCTGTGGTAGCTGAAGTCGCTCCAGTTGAAACGAAAGTTGAAACAATTGAAGCGCCTATTTCTCCTGTGACAGAAGTCACTATTGAAACACAAGCACCAATTGTTGAAGCAAAAGTTGAAGAACAAGCCGTTGTCGTTGAGGCTCCAGTAGTTGAGGCTCCAGTAGTTGAGGCTCCAGTAGTTGAGGCTCCAGTAGTTGAAGCTCCGATAGTTGAAGCTGCACCTGTTGTTGAAACGAAAACTGTTGAAGCTAAAGCTGTTGAAAGCAAGGCTGTTGAAGCTAAAGAAGTGCGAACTCCACATAAGTTGAAGTCGCAAGTTTCTGCTCCAATGGCAAGTGCACCGGGTAATCAAGAGCTGAAAGAAATTGAAGTGATTGCTGCTCCATTCCGCACAGAGACTTTCCAGCCGAAAGGCGCGGGCAGTCAAGCGGCGTCAAGCCAAGCTTCTGCCGCAATGTCTAAAACACTTTAAGTGTGATTAAACGGTAAGCTCTATAAAAAAAGACCGCACTATTCAGTGCGGTCTTTTTGTATCTAGACTTTTCAATTTGAGCTCTTGAAACAAACCACTCTATTCCTACCAGAAACAACTTAATCATCAATATAAATCAATTGTTCATAGAACAATCACTCTATCAATATTGAACTTCGTCACGCTTTTCGGTAGGATGCGCGCACTTACACATCGAAACATAACGCTGCTCTTTTACATTGACATTATTTGACCCAGCCTATCTTCGATAACATTCACCTCTAGCTAATTGACTGAGCAAAAATGTTCGAATTTCCACAGTTTTCTAAACACTCTGTTAAAAACGATGTGCTTTCTGGTTTAACCGTAGCACTTGCCCTTGTTCCAGAAGCCGTTGCTTTTGCTTTTGTAGCAGGTGTAGACCCAATGGTCGGCTTGTACGCTGCATTCATTGTTGGCTTGATCACATCTATCTTCGGTGGTCGCCCAGGCATGATCTCTGGTGCTACTGGTGCGATGGCGGTTGTAATGACAAGCTTAGTACTCACACATGGTGTTCAGTACCTATTCGCCGCCGTTTTACTAGCGGGCATTTTGCAAATTACTGCGGGTATTTTCAAACTCGGTAAATTTATCCGAATGGTTCCGCACCCAGTGATGATTGGCTTTGTTAATGGTCTGGCTATTGTAATTTTCTTGGCTCAGTTAGGTCAGTTTAAAGCGCCCGATTTAACCGGTGCACTCACTTGGCTACCACAAGGTCAAATGATGTTAATGATGGGCTTGGTTCTTTTAACCATGGCGATCATTCATTTCTTACCAAAAATCACGACCGCAGTACCTTCGTCTTTGGTTGCTATCTTTACCGTGACGGCATTAGTTCAAGGCTTAGATCTTGATACTCGCACTGTCGTTGATTTCTTACGTAGCATGTCAGGTGACAGTGCCGCTACGCTAGCTGGCTCATTACCAACATTCTCGATTCCAAATGTTCCTGTTTCTATTGAAACGCTGCAAATCATCTTGCCATACGCAATCATCCTAGCAGCCATTGGGTTGATTGAGTCACTGCTAACTCTGACGGTTATTGATGAGATGACAAACACTCGCGGTCAAAGTAACCGTGAATGTGTTGGTCAGGGTGTGGCTAACGTGACCTGTTCGGTATTTGGTGCGATGGGCGGCTGTGCGATGATTGGTCAATCGATGATCAACGTTAACTCCGGTGGTCGTGGCCGTCTTTCTGGTATTGTTGCGGCTCTAAGCTTATTGTTCTTCATTCTATTCGGCTCTGCTCTGATCGAAATGATCCCACTTGCGGCATTGGTCGGTGTTATGTTCATGGTTGTGATTGGCACATTTGAGTGGGCAACATTCAAATTGGCGCGTCGCGTACCAAAACAAGATTTCTTTGTTATCGTATTAGTAACAGTTGTTACCGTACTGACAGACTTGGCTGTGGCCGTTCTCGTTGGTGTGATTGCATCTGCACTTATGTTTGCATGGCAACACGCGAAGCACATTTACGCTTCAAGCCATTTAAATGCAGAAGGGTCGAAAGAGTACCATATCAATGGTCCTGTATTCTTTGGCTCTGCCGCTAACTTCTTAGAACTGTTTGACGCTCAGAATGACCCTAAAGACGTTATTGTCGACTTCGCTAACTCACGTGTTACAGATCACTCAGCTATCGAAGCCATTGAAACCATAGCAGAGCGTTACAGTGCTCTTGGTAAAACGCTTCATCTTCGTCATCTAAGCCAAGACTGCCGCGCACTACTGCACAAAGCAGGTAGCCTAGTTGAGATCAACGTAAAAGAAGATCCAAGCTATAAAGTTGCGACTGATATTCTTGCTTAATCACTAGCACTAGCTACGAAAACCTAAAAACCAGCGCATTTGCGTTGGTTTTTTTTGCACTTAATTTTCCTAAGGTTTTTACCGAACGCAGGATAAGTTACTATATTGTAAAGCCAAAGAAGAATTAAAGGGGCAACATGTCTTCTCAACAAAGCAAAGATGAACGCTATCAAGCGCGCCAAAAAAAAGTAAAAGACAAAATCGACGAGAAAATCGCAGCAGCTCAAGAAGTAAAAGGGTTATTGCTCGTTATTACCGGTAATGGCAAGGGCAAATCTACTTCTGGTTTCGGCACCATATGCCGTGCGATTGGCCATGGCTTGAAGTGTGGTGTCACTCAATTCATCAAAGGAACATGGGACAACGGCGAAAAAAATCTACTCGAAAAGCTGGGTGTCGAATTTCATGTAATGGGTACAGGATTCACTTGGGAAACTCAGAATAAACAGAAAGATACCGAAGCCGCGCAACAGGTTTGGCAAGAATGCAAACGTATGCTGACTGATGAATCCATTGATGTACTGCTGTTTGATGAACTGACCTACATGGTCAACTACGGTTACATCGACTTAGAAGAGTTGACAGAAGCATTGAAAAACCGCCCTCCGATGCAATCTGTTATTATTACTGGCCGAGGCGCTCATCGCGAACTCACAGAACTGGCAGACACAGTATCTGAAGTTCGTAATGTTAAGCACGCGTTCGAAAATGGCGTAAAAGCACTTAAAGGCGTGGACTGGTAATCGCATCACTATAGATATCGGTTGTGGCCTTGCCAATCACCGTTAATATTGGGCTGTGATCCGACCCTTCAAATTCTAGCAAAGCGCGGCGATGGCAAATCCCGTACTTTGCTTTTGAATCACTCTTCAGCCACAGATGATCGATTCCGATCATAGAGGCTTTTGGAAATTGAACCCCAGCCAATTCAACAGGCCAACTCCTCACGGGCTGTCGTTCAAACTCAACCAACATCCTTTTAAACCGATGACTTTCTGACGATAAGTTAAAATCCCCCACGACCAGTGTTGTATCAAGTGGAGATAAGGAGACAAGATCCTCCAGCGCATCCATTGTGGCATTACGAGCCAGCCATAAGGACTCTGTTCTTGGAGAAGGGGGGTGACCCACGTAGAGCGCAATATCAAGCTCAGCGTTCGGCTGCCAAATACCTCGAATGAGTTTATGCCCATAAGCGGATCTGAACACACTCATCCCATACAGTCGATTTTTGCTTAGTACCATCTGGCCACTTGGATAGCCTATTTTGCCTTGCCCACCATATTGAAATGGATAGACATTATCCAACACTCTAAACTGTTCACCATGGCCGGGAGACACTTCCTGTAAAACAACGAGATCGATAGGTTGGGTACGAATGTACTCAATAAAAGCGGACAGGTCGGGGTTTTCATAGCGAAGATTATACTGAACAATTGAAACAGGCTTTATGCATGACTCGCCACGCTCGTAGGTAGCCGCTGGGATGGAAAAAAACCAGATGAAAGCCAACCCAATAGTGCAAGCTGTAAACCGATACGGAGCAGAAAACAAAAAAATCACACTCAAAAACGCATAATAGCCAATGAGTATCAAAGGTATGCCTGTGAGATTTTCGAGCCACCAGATTGAACGAAATTGCCCGGCCCACAAAAACACGAATGACGGAAATAGTATTAAGCCAATGTACAAATAGCGCTTTTCTATCACCGATTCACTTACCATCCAGCCCTTGGTTATCTAATAATTTAGCAGACAAACCGGACAATTTTAAGGGCAGGTGATTCCCTACCCCACAAGAACTCAATGAAACGCTTCTATTTAAGTTCGGCCAATACCAACTCTAGTGACGAACGAACCTTATGATCTAAGGCCAAAACCTCATCGCAGGGTTCAACAAGATCGGGAATTTGATACGTCGTCATATTGGCTGCTACCGCAGAGCGAACGCCATTATTTGAGTCTTCAAAGGCAAGACAATACTGGGCATCAACCCCTAATCGGCTTGCCGCGAGCAAAAATATTTCAGGGTCAGGTTTACCCTGCTTTACTTCGCATCCAGTGGCCAGAACATCAAAATACTGGCTCAGCCCTGCTAAGCGTAACTTAGTTTCAGCGACTTCTTTTCGTGTCGATGTCGCAACGGCAATAGGTACATTGTTTCCTTTCAACCACTCTAACAGCTCAACCACCCCATCTTTAATAGGAATAGCTTGATTCATCACAACCGCATCATAGCGCTTTCGCCACTCAGCATTAAGGCTTGGATAGTCGAGGTCTGGGCCATATCCGTTACAAATCGCTTGCTCAATACCAGCAGCATTGCGCCCTATAATAGTGAGGTATACATCTTGCAAAAATGGCACGTTGCGCACTTCACAGGCTTGCTTGAATATTTTCATGCACACCCGTTCAGTATCGAGTAAGAGCCCATCCATATCAAAAATTGCGGCTTGAAACGTCATAATTATCATCAGAGAAAATAAATCGAAGCCCGTATTCTACACGAGCTAACAAGACAGCACAGTCAATCCGTTGCAAATAATGTAACCAAAATCGTTTAGGCTTAGCTTAGTTAAATTTTATGCGGTTTTGATGGCTATAATGCCCATCTGGCCATAAGTAGACCGGATACTGATATTTCGTCGCTTCCATAATATTCACCACTCCCGGTAGTTTCTTCTTCAACGACTCTTTGTTCTTAATCATCATCTCATCAGATTCGAGATCCGCTGATGAACCAAGGTAGGCAGCAGTAGCAAGATAGAAAAACTCTACGGTTTTGCAGCTGTCATCACAGGTCGGATCGTCATAAGAATAACTCCCTTGTTGCTCAGCCTTTTGCCATTGTTTGTATAGCGAACTTGCTTGTTCTTTTTGATCGCTGAAAACGGTTGGATACAGATTCTGCCAGCCTGCGTTAACGATTAGGTGATGGATTTCTTCTTGAGAGGCATCTCGACGTGAACGAGGGTTCGTTTCATTGGCGGCTAAATCTTGGCCCACTAAGCCGTCAAGCTCATCAGACATCGCATCAAATGCACGGTCGTTAAAGCCTTCACCGCTCATTAGCAGCGTCGCACTGTTTTGTTTGAGTAACGGGAGCAGTTTTGGTTCGTCGACGTCTCCGTCTTGATTGTTATCCAGCCACTGTGCCGTGACGCTTGCGGCATGTGCCAGTTTCTCATCATCAACTTTGTTAGTCGCACAAATCGTAACCGAATCAAAAACGACGGCTTTTTGAATAAAAAAGTCGCCGGGACAACCCTTTATTGCGTTCGTTTGAGCGTCGAACTCATCGCTAGCTAAAGAACTCAATGGCAAAGCCAAAAAAACAAGACTGCATATGGTATTCATTTTCATCGCTGAGGTTCTCTTTTAACAAATAGTTATACACATCCTAATACGATTTGAGATGCTCTTCTGTCACGAATTGTCACGCCCGCCGGACACAATAACCTACGGCGTACTGGCTTAAGCCCATACGCACTCTATCTATTTATATTCGAGTGCACCGCCAACCAGATTGTACAGGTACCATGACAAACCATACATATCCATACAAAACTCTGATACTTTCATGTCGCCTCATTTTGTACAGTGTTCATATAAGTAAAAACATGAGAAAACACGGTGTCTTCCACTATTAAAAAAATTTGGCATAACTTCAATCGCTTAGGTGAAAATCACCAAGCTTTGTGGGTAAACAACAAAAGTTATTCCTATCAAGATTTAGCCAATCGGTCGCATAAGATCAGTTTGTACCTGAAAGCATGTCATGCTCATCAGCAAACCATCGCCGTGTTAGCGACACGCACTGTAGACAGCTATAGCGCGCTTTTGGGGATTCTATTTAGTGGTAATATTTTTCTACCATTAAGCATCAGACAGCCAACTCAGCGTCTTGTGGATATTTTACAAGCAGCGCGATGTGAATTCATTATTGCTTCACCATGTGACAGCCCTTTAGTCGATAGATTATTGCAAGATTTGCCTCAGCTCCAAGTAATTTGGCAAGCAGAAACCCCAAACGACCAAGAAATTGTTCCATCGATGGCGCTGAGTAATAACGATGAAATAGTAGACGTCAGGACAGGAGGTTACGCTTACCTGATGTTTACCTCAGGAACAACGGGAAAACCTAAAGGCATTGGTATTACGCATCAGAATTTAGATCACTATATTAATCATATGGATTCATGTTTCGAATTCAGTTCTACTGATCGATTTTCGCAACACTCAGATCTCACTTTCGATCTTTCAGTGCACGACTGGGCATTGTCCTGGAGTCACGGGGCTGCTTTGTACGTTTTGCCAGAGCTACTAAAAAGTTGCCCGGTAGATTTTATCCGGTTTCACCATATTACCTGTATGCTCGCCGTTCCCAATATCATTCCATTGTCGGCACAATTGAACAAACTTGAGGAAAATAGCATTCCATCTTTGAGGTTCAGTTTTTTCTGCGGGCAAGCACTCAGTGTCGATCACGCATCCCTATGGGCTTTAGCGACTAACCAAAAGTTGGTCAACCTTTACGGGCCAACAGAAGCAACCATTGCAATCAGCGCCCACGAGTTCAATCCCCAACAAGACTACCAGACTGCATACGTCCCTATAGGCAGTATGTTCAATGGCCAGAAATCCAAATTAGTCTCGATGAAACATTCTGATTGTGCTCGTTTATACATTCAAGGTGAACAAGTCATCAATCAATACTGGCACAACGCCATCGCTGATAACCAAGCCTTTAAACAAGATTCGTCGGGTAAAACTTGGTACGACACCGGTGACATTGTGACGGTAGACGGAAACGGGTTGAACTACAAAGGACGTGAAGACCACCAAGTTAAAGTTCAAGGTCATCGCGTTGAATTAGGTGAAATAGAAAGTACCGTTAGGCAATTAGGTATAGAAAGCGCGGCGGTACCTTGGCCAACAAACGCATGCGATGGCGCCATGGGTTTGGTTTTATACGTTGTCGAAACATCAAACACTAAGCGAACAGCTATAGAGAAACACCTTAGCATGAAACTGCCCCCTTATATGGTTCCGAGCAGCATTCATTTTTGCCAGAATTTACCGATTAACATTAACGGCAAAGTTGATATTAAGGCCCTTCAAACACAACTAAATAAACTAGCAGGACAAACCCATGATACAAGCACATATCAATGAATACTTGGCCAATTTTGGCCACGAATTATCAGATGATAGCGCCATTTTCACCGAAATCGACTCGATGCAATTCATTGGCTTACTTTCCCATCTAACTCAACATGGTATCAATGCAGACTTGGGTCAGTTTCACCTACCTATGTCTGCCAGCTTGCGTGACTTTATCCTGTGGCTAGAACCCTTTTCAAAGGAAAAATCATGACTCCAGAGCGTGGCGTTGCACTCGTGGCAAAGATACCGACATACCTTCATGGGTTTATCGCCAAACTTGCTGCCAGTTTAATCCATAAAACCAGGTCAGATGTTGCTTATAAAGGACTCGACAAGGCGTTCCCCACCATGAGCAATACGGATAAGCAACGCTTATCTCGTGCTTCTGCATACAACCAATTAATGTCACTATTTCGGTGGTTACATATTGATAAACAAAACATACAAGCTGAAGGAGTCAATGAAATAAAACACGCAGCCAGGGAGCGGCAAGGCGGGATCGTCCTGTCTTTGCATCTAGGTATTGCAGATGCACCTACTTGGGTACTTAACCAAAATGGTATCGCTACAAAAACCATCGTCGGTGCTGGTTCAGACGGAAATAATAAGGAAAGCCAATGGGTTGCAGCAATGTTGGATCACCGTGATTGCCCTTATATTGCAAGATCAGATAATTTTATCATTCAAGCAATTCAAAATATAAATCATGGTAATTGGCTCATGTTTCATTGCGACATGAATGCGCCGGGAGAGAGACACACTTTTTTTAAACACCCAACTCAAATCCCGGCCATCGGCATTCAATTAGCAATGCTAAGCAATGCACCTATTTATTTTAGTTATGGCTGGCAAGACGGTGATATTTACCATACTAAATTTACAAAATTTGAAATAAAAGAAAGTCTCGAACAATCTGTTTCTCACCTTGTAGAACAAATGGAAACAACAATACGTTCTCACCCAGAACATTGGATTTGGCATTACAACCGCTGGAAGTAACACAAATTGATGCGTTGCTGCTAAGTAGAAGTAGAAGTAGAAGTAGAAGTAGAAGTAGAAAAATAAACGCGCAGATATCATTATCTGCGCGTTTTTATTTTATTTATTGAAGTGAATTACGTTAGTTAAATAGACCTTTTAATAACTGGTCTGCCAGTTTCTTAGTGTCGTCTTCACCCACTTTGTCTTTCAACAGTTTTTTCAAACCGCGTTCCGCTTCTTTCTTGGCTTTCTCTTTTAGCACATCATCAAATACAAGTTTGTATTGAGGCTGTGTCCAAGAACCTGAAACGTTAACAGGGATGGTTAAGTCACGTAGCTCTTCTATGTCTTTGCCACCTTGGCCTTCTAATGACCCAACAATAGACGCTCTGATCAACATGTCGACTGTTTCATTGACATAATCAGCTTGGCCATTGCCGGTCACTCGCAGCAATGGGGACTCCATGTGCATATTGGTCGTTTTCATGACCCCTTTATTTAGATTAAGGGTTGCCGTTAGCGCACTAAAGTCTGTTTTCTTCTCTTGATCGCCACCTTCAACCTTTTGTCCTTTGAACTTGGCGTAGTTACTGCGGATCATATGAGGCAGGTTCACTCCATAAACAGAACCATCTTCGAAGTTAATTTTAACCACTCCGGCAAGATTTTTCTTCAACTCAGAAGGCTTTAAGCTTTTGCCTTTCACATCAACGTTGATGTTGCCAGTCCCTTCAACTAAGTCAAACTGAGCGACATCCACCAGCAATGGATGCACTTTTACGCCTTTAATCTGCTTACTAACCACATAGCTTGCTGGCGATTTACGCGCGTCTAGTTGTCCCGTAGCCTTAATGCTGCCTTGGTATAAATTCGCACTAAATGTTGTCAGCTTAGCAACACCACGGTTAACACTAAATTTGGTGGTCACTTTTGCTAGCTTCGCGTTTGCGGCCTTAAACTTATCAATCACAATCGAGCCTTTTACATCCAGGCCTTTCAATGCTGATAGATCAGGTTCAACTTCAACTGCAGCCTTGCTTGCTGTTTTATCTGAGGACGCAGTTTCACCACCAGTACTTGCTGTTGCAGGTGAAGAAGTTAAACCAAGGAATTCATCCAAATCAATGTTTGGGCTGTGTAAGTTAAAGCGAACCTTTGGAATATCTGCCAACGTCACATCCGCTTTACCATCAAATTGAAGTTTGTTCGCGGTGAGCTTGTTTAATGCAAAGGCCAAATGCCCTTTAGCCACATCAAACGTTAACCCTGAATCCATCGTCACTTTCATAGGAGACTGAGGCAAAGCTTTACCTTCAAGGCTTGAATCCAGCACCAGTTTATCAAGTATAATTTGGCTAAATTCACTATCAATAGTCAATTGCGTACTGGCTTTTGCATCGATGTCTAAGTCAGCAGCGCGGCCCTTTACGGTAAATTCTAACGTATTCGGCGAATCGAAGTTTAAGCTAGCAAGAACCACTTTTGCTTGCTCAATATTAGTGGCTGGGTCTCTAAATTGACCGTCAAATTCTAAATTTTTAATCTCGTAGCTGGCAAAGCCTTGACCTAATTTTAAATCCACTTTCCCGGTAGCCGAAAATGACTGTTCGCCGTTTCGACCTTTTCCGTCAAATGCTGCATGTGTCCATTTATCGAGTACAAATTCAGTCAAAGTAAAATTCAAATCAAACAGTTCAAGATTACTGGCTGTTTGTTGGTTCTGCATTTGAAGTTGTGCGTTAGTCACTGAAATCCCAGCTAACTTAATTTGCCACTCGTCTACTGCTGAATTGGACGTCGACGACGATGTTTCGTTAGTCACAGTTGGCTCGGTCGTTTGTTCAGCTTTAGCCGTGCTTGATTGAGACAGTACATCAAGGTTACTTGCGCCACTTTTCAACGTTTCAATAGCAAAGTGTGCACCGTCTAAGTCGACGTTTCCAATCACTAACTGTTTGTCTAACAGCGGCATCACTTCGATTGCTAAGCCGACCTTTTCAATGCTCAGCATATTAGCCGCGCTAAATCCCGCTGGATTTTTGAGTTCGGTTTTTCCTAAACCAAAACCAAGAGAAGGGAAGAATTGCCAACTAATATCGCCATCAATCACAAGCTCTAAACCCGTTTGTTGCTTCGCTTGATCAACAATGAGAGGTTTAAATTGATTAGGGTTAATAAACAGGACTAAGGCAAGTACCGCTAAAACGATAACGGCAATAGGGATAGAGATAAATAAGAACAGTTTTTTCATTTTTTCTTCCTTTCCATTAAGAAGAACAACGCCAGTTGCTAGATTTTGTTTACCTAGGTTTACAATACAAAAGTGGCGCATAATGCGCCACTTAAAATCATTGTATTTACGTCAGTTTTCTAGAAATAAGACGAAAACTGAAGCATTGCTAATGTATCTACGCTTTTAGCAATTTCGCAATATGCGCTTTTAATACATCAATCGCGATACGGTTTTTACCACCACGAGGGACGATAATATCCGCGTATTGCTTCGACGGTTCGATAAATTGCATGAACATCGGACGAACGGTTTCTTGATACTGTTTCAGCACAGACTCCATTGTACGACCACGCTCTTCTACATCACGTTTAACACGACGCAACAAACAAATATCTAAAGGAGTGTCCATAAAAATGGTCGCGTGCATCAGATCGCGAAGACGAGGATCAGTAAGAAGTAAGATACCTTCTAAGATGATCACTTTTTTCGGAGTTAATGTAGTTGATACGTCAGTGCGAGTATGTTCAGAGTAGCTGTATTCTGGAACTTCTACCGCCTCCCCTTTCATTAAAGCTTCTAGATGCTCACACAATAAATTGTGATCGAGTGCGTTTGGATGATCGTAGTTAGTTTTAACACGCTCTTCCATGCTTAAGTGGCTTTGATCGTTGTAGTAACAATCTTCCGTGATCACACCAATGTGATCGTCCCCTACTTTGGCACGAAGCTCATTATAAATGGTGCTTGCGATTAAGCTCTTTCCAGAAGCAGAAGCGCCAGCAATTCCTACGATGACGCATTGATTATTATTAGACATGTTAAGTGCACCTGATGCGAGTATGGTGTCAAGACAAAGATAAACCGCCTGATTATAAGGGCTTAAAACAGTTTATTCCAGCAATGAATCTCCTGTTTTTAGCCGAGCGTTTGTTTGTTGAACGCACAATATTAACGTAATCGTTTGCATGCCTATTGAGCCTAGACGCAAATTTGACGTTAATCTATCGCCATAATGTTAATTGCTTGAGGTTTTGCTTTACCATGCCAATAAACTTGAGCCGCAACTCGGCCTGCAAGCTGACGGTATTGAGCACTGTGCTCACTGTCTGGTCTTGCGGCAACGGTCGGTTTACCGCTGTCTATGTCTTCCCTCAGCGATAGATGCAAAGGAATTTGCCCAAGTAGAGATAAGCCATATTCTTGAGCCATTTTTTGCGCACCACCCTCACCAAAGATCGCCTCATGGTGGCCGCATTGGCTACAAATGTGATAGCTCATATTCTCGACAACTCCGGCAACCGGTACCTCTACTTTATCAAGCATCGCAACGCCCTTACGCGCATCCGCTAATGCCAAATCTTGAGGTGTCGTGACGATGACTGCCGCTGTCACCGGTATTTGCTGCGCTAGCGTCAGTTGAATGTCTCCGGTTCCTGGTGGCATATCAATAATAAGATAGTCTAAATCGGGCCATTGGGTTTCATTAAGCAGTTGGGCAAGCGCTTTAGACGCCATAGGGCCACGCCAAATTGCCGCTTCTTGTTTATCCACTAAATATCCGATGGAGTTACTGTATAAACCATGAGCTTGAATCGGCTGCATCCATTTATTATCGTGAACGTCTGGCTTTTCTTGCGTGGTTCCTAGCATCATCGGAACTGATGGGCCATAAATATCCGCATCGAGAATTCCGACTTTACCGCCATTCGCAACTAACGCGAGGGCTAGGTTTACCGCCGTCGTCGATTTACCCACGCCACCTTTTGCTGAACTAACCGCAATAATATTCTTCACGCCCGTCACCGAGCTCTTAACCGTTGTTTCTAAGGAGGCAACATCGGTCACTATTTGAAATTCAAAGGTTGGCACTTGTGCCGTTTGAATCTGTTTTCCAATCCAACTTTCGAGGCTTTGAACTAACTCATTATTAGGAAAGGGCAGAGTGATTTTCACTTTGCCTGAAGCAAGTATCACAACCCAACCTGGCGCATGGCTCCAGTCTTCGGTCAGTAAAGGGTGTTGATATTGTTCCAACCATTCGCATAGCTCGAGTTTTGATTTAAATTGTTCCATCATAAACCTCCAAAGATTATGTGTTTATGCTAACACTGCGCTTCGTTTTGCCAAACCCCAAAAAATATAAGGCGAACCAAGCCCGAGTCCCTTGGAGTCAGAGCCTGCATGAGGTAATATTGACCGCTAAGTTTTTAATACCTCTCTAGTAAAGCGAATTATAAGTATGGCGACTGATCCAAGAAAAATGTTGGTAACTTGTGCCCTTCCGTATGCAAACGGTTCTATCCACCTTGGCCATATGCTCGAGCATATTCAAGCGGATATTTGGGTTCGTTACCAGCGCCTACGCGGCAACACTGTTAATTTCATCTGTGCTGACGATGCTCACGGCACGCCAATTATGCTTAAAGCACAACAGATGGGTATTACACCAGAAGAGATGATCGCCGCAGTAAGCGAAGAACATCAAAAAGACTTCGCCGGTTTTGATATCAGCTTTGATAACTATCACAGCACCCACAGTGAAGAAAACCGCGAGCTGGCGTCTCATATTTATCTAGAGCTTAAGAAAAACGGCTTTATTTCTAGCCGCACCATTTCTCAGCTATTTGATCCTGAAAAAGAAATGTTCCTTCCCGATCGTTTCGTTAAAGGCACTTGCCCTAAATGTAAGTCAGAAGAGCAATACGGCGATAACTGTGACAATTGTGGCGAGACATACAGCCCAACAGATCTTATCGACCCTAAATCTGCCGTTTCTGGAGCAACACCAGTAATGAAAGATTCTGAGCACTTCTTCTTTGATTTGCCTCAGTTTGAAAGCATGCTTAAAGAGTGGACTCGTTCTGGCTCTCTGCAAAACGAAACTGCTAACAAGATGCAAGAATGGTTTGAATCTGGTTTGCAGCAATGGGACATATCTCGCGATGCGCCTTACTTTGGTTTTGAGATCCCAGGCGAAACGAACAAATTCTTCTACGTTTGGCTAGACGCACCAATCGGCTACATGGGTTCATTTAAAAACCTTTGTGACAAGCGTGACGACCTCGATTTCAACGAGTACTGGAAAAAAGACAGCAGCACTGAGCTTTACCATTTCATCGGCAAAGACATTGTTTATTTCCACAGCCTATTTTGGCCTGCAATGCTAGAAGGCAGTGGTTTCCGTAAGCCTAACAATGTGTTTGTACACGGTTATGTAACGGTAAATGGCGCGAAGATGTCTAAGTCTAAAGGTACGTTTGTAAAAGCAAGCACTTACCTAAACCACCTAGACCCTGAATGTTTACGCTACTACTACGCAGCTAAACTCAACAGTCGTATTGACGACCTTGATCTTAACCTTGAAGACTTCACTCAACGTGTTAACGCTGATGTTGTAAACAAGATAGTTAATCTAGCGTCGCGCAATGCTGGCTTCATCACCAAACGTTTTGAAGGCAAATTGTCTGCTAATTTTGCAGAGCCTGAGCTTTATAGCGAGTTTGCAGCCGCAGCAGATCGCATTGCCGAATGTTATGAAGCCCGTGAATTTAGCCGTGCAATTCGTGAGATCACTGCTCTCGCCGATAAAGCAAACCAATACGTTGACGAAAAAGCACCGTGGGTAGTGGCGAAAGAAGAAGGCAAAGATCAAGAGCTACAAAACATCTGTTCAGTGGGTATCAACCTATTCCGCGTACTAATGACTTACTTGAAGCCAGTTATGCCTGAATTGACTGCTCGTACTGAAGCGTTCTTAAACGAAACATTAACGTGGGAAGGCATTGCAACACCGCTAACTGACCACGAGATCACTAAGTTCAAAGCGCTATTTAATCGTATTGACCCTAAAAAAGTCGAAGCGATGATTGAAGCATCTAAAGAAGATGCAGCCATTGAAATGGCAGCTAAAGAGCAAGCTGAAGCAGCTAAGAACAAAGCAAGCCAAACTGAGCTAGAAAAAGAGCCCGTTGCTGAAGAAATCGAATTCGATGACTTTGCGAAAGTGGATATGCGCATTGCTCGTATCATTTCTTGTGAAGAAGTGCCAAAAGCGAACAAGCTACTTAAATTCCAACTCGATATCGGTGGTGAAACTCGCCAAGTATTCTCTGGTATTAAGTCTGCGTACAAACCAGAAGAGCTTGAAGGTAAGCTAACTGTGATGGTTGCAAACCTTAAACCACGTAAGATGAAGTTCGGCATGTCTGAAGGCATGATCCTTGCGGCGGGCCCTGGCGGCAGCGACCTATGGATTTTAGAACCTCACGAAGGCGCCCAACCGGGTATGCGTGTGATGTAATAAAGGCTAAAGGCTAAAGGCTAAAGGCTAAAGGCTAAAGGCTAATAATAGTAAAAACCACTTACTGCACAGTAAGTGGTTTTTTTGTTTTAGTTTGGTGCGATCGCCCTCTTTTAGAGCATCCAATCCACGCAAATTACATCTATCTAGCTGATATTTAAGTAATAATAATTGTGGCACCTTTCATGCTAGATCAACATTAGGTCTTGAGATAGAGGAAATGCCCATGTTTATAATCATCTGCATACTGACACTTTTTTTAGGTTATTGGTCTATTGTCCAACTCTCTCATTTAAACAAAGAGAAAAACCACCAGCGATACCAGCAACTTTCCATTTTGCGGGAGCTGATCCAATTATGTAGAGAACATAGACGATATACACATCACGTGCTTGCCAACACAAACGGCACAAATCGGCGTTCGGATCTGCGCCAAATTCGTAGAATACAAAACCTAATCACATCCACAACACAACATATCACCGCGATTGCATCACCCGGAGAGAAGAGCACGTATCGAATTTTATCCACCAACCTGATCGCTCTTACCACTGGGTGGAAACAAAACTCTATGGCTCGAAATCAGTTAGAACACGGTAAAGCGATACGCCATTGTATTTACCTAGTTGATGAACTGATGATCGATTGGCTTCTCAAAAATAGTAATGTAGAACTTGAACAACGGTATCTAAATACTTGGCATCAAATCCTAGATGGTATGGACTCACTGACACAACTGAGAATTGCTATGATTGAAGACGGAGTGTCTCAACATAAGGTGCTGAGAAACGCACACTTGATATCTAGGCGAATCAAGCAACTATCTATGTCCAACAATCAACCCTTGTCGACCCCAGCACGTCTTAGTATCTACACTCGACTCGATCAACTTATTGAACATGATGCGAATATTGCCGACATATCAGATCGGTACCAACTGACCAGTGACATCTCCGAGGAATTATTCGCAAGTTACGACACGGTGCTAAATGTACTGTGCGAATCGTTCTACCAACCATTAAACGAGGTACGCCTCAATAGTAATCCTGTCATGAGCTCTGAAAAATAACTAAAAAAAACCCGCTAATTTGCGTTAGCGGGTTAATTGAATATCCAGTCGACGAAGTTAGCCGTCGTCTTCTGTAAAATCGTGAGGAAGATTATTCTTCATTTCATTCCAGATTTTTCCACTCTCAATGCCGTAATGACGAATCAATATAGGCAGAGCTTCTCGGTTTTCTTGCTCGCACACTTCATGCAGCTGCTTATAGAAATCTAACGCAAGAGCACGAGCTTCAGGGTTCGAGAAATAGAAGCTACCAACACGATCATATAGCTTCTTAATGCCGTTGAAAATCAAACCGTAGATTTGGTTACCAGAATGGAACGCTAAGCGCTGGAACAACATATAATCATAAAAATTAAACGTGCGTGCTACCAAAATACCTTGGCGTTTTTGCTCATCTTTTTCATTGTCGTCTTTAATGCTCAGCTTCAGCTTGTCTTTATAAGGAGAAGCCTCGTAAAACTCATCCCAACTTGGAGAGTTCAGCATATTCTCACAAGATTCAATCACACTCGTAATCGTAACCAGCGACGCCTCTTTACTTCCTTTGAAAGCATAGCGCATGAAAATTGGACTGATACTTGTTCTTGCTGCCAGAAGGTCTTCAACAATACTGGTCGCGTTATCAGCATCCAGCGTCATTAGTGTATCAAGAATATGTAAACTGGATGTTTCCATAAACTGATTTACCTTTGTCGGCTTACCGTGCTGAATGGTCAACCATCCATCACGAGCCAAACGTTGTAGAACTTCACGTAACGTCGTTCTAGTGACACCAATTAACTCAGACAGCTCACGTTCAGCGGGCAATATTGAGCCTGGAGGAAAACGTCCTTTCCAAATGCTCTCGATAATGTACTTTTCAGCGAAACCTGCTGGGCTTTTTGCCTTAATAACCATGAAATCAACTATCCGGTGGGACTCAATACGAAAATTGGACTCATCATACCACTACTTTTATAGATCGCGAAAATTAGTCTCTGTTAACGTCTCTATGCAGAGCGTCGCAAAATGTTAAATTTGATGACTTCGAAGCGTTAACCGTAATAACGTGAATTAAGTCGCATTTTTTATCATCTGCAACATAAGGGCAACGATTTTCACAGAAACATATTATTTCAATTAATAACATTTAGCATCATGGCCTTACCGATAATGAAATAGCTAGAGATTCATAAAATACTGATTTGTATCATGTTGACCTAAGTGAGCACTTGCACATCAAAATTGTAAGGATATATTTCATTTCATGTTATCCTTGTTCAGTATAATGCTGACGCTAAATTCAAATATCTCACTTTTTAATTTCAATAACATTTTTCTATTGACTAAAAAATAGGTAAGAGTAGAGTTTCGGTCGAAAATATGGAGTGTTTGTCTTATTCACGGAATGACATAGCTAGGCGCGCATCTATCTCGATTTACCGCCAAACTTTGTTCCTTTTGGACAGATGAATTTTCTGAGGAAATCCCATTTCCTTAGTTCAGGGATACAGACACACTCTTAGTGTGAATTTTACAATAAAAGAGCCTTATCATGCCGATGTCACTCGGAAACGCATTTATTAAGAATTTTCTTGGCAAAGCCCCAGATTGGTACAAACTTGCCATTATTTCGTTCTTGATCATAAACCCTATTGTTTTTTTCTTCGTTGATCCGTTTGTTGCGGGTTGGCTATTAGTGATTGAATTCATTTTTACGCTTGCGATGGCGCTGAAGTGTTACCCACTTCAACCTGGTGGCTTACTCGCCATTGAAGCCGTCGCCATCGGGATGACAAGCGCAGAGCAAGTCAAGCATGAGCTCGTTGCAAACATTGAAGTACTGTTGTTACTGATCTTCATGGTCGCTGGCATCTATTTCATGAAGCAACTCTTGCTGTTTATCTTCACTAAGATACTGCTCGGTATTCGCTCAAAAGCTTTGCTCTCGGTCGCATTTTGTTTTGCCGCTGCGTTTCTATCCGCTTTCCTAGATGCATTAACGGTTATTGCCGTTGTTATTAGTGTTGCGGTTGGGTTCTACGCGATTTACCACAAAGTGGCTTCCGGTAAAGGGAACAACGCCGCTCACGACCACACAACCGATGATGGTCTTTGTGAAGTCTCACGCGACGATCTAGAAGATTACCGTGCTTTCTTACGCTCTCTGCTTATGCATGCGGGTGTTGGTACGGCACTTGGTGGCGTAATGACTATGGTGGGTGAGCCACAAAACTTGATCATTGCCGATCAAGCAGGTTGGTTGTTTGGCGAATTCATAATGAGAATGCTTCCCGTCACATTGCCAGTACTATTCTGTGGTCTAGCAACAAGCATGCTCGTAGAGAAATTTAAAATTTGTGGTTACGGAGCAGAACTGCCTGATAGCGTTCGCAAGATTTTAGAAGACAACGATATTGAAGAGCGTAAGCGCCGTACTAATCAGGATGTCGCACGCCTTTGGGTTCAAGGTATCATCGCAGTATGGCTCATCGTCGGCTTGGCGCTTCACCTAGCTGCAGTAGGCCTTATCGGTTTATCAGTGATCATTCTTGCAACGGCATTTACCGGTGTAATCGAGGAGCACTCGTTAGGCAAAGCATTTGAAGAAGCACTGCCATTTACTGCTTTATTGGCCGTGTTCTTCTCTATTGTTGCTGTAATTATCGATCAACACCTATTTAAGCCAGTGATTGATGCAGTATTGAGCCTTGAAGGTGGCCAACAAATGGTCATGTTCTACATTGCCAATGGCGTGCTTTCAATGGTCTCCGACAACGTGTTCGTCGGTACAGTTTATATCAATGAAGTTAAAACTGCATTGATTGAAGGCGTCATTACTCGTGACCAGTTTGACTTATTGGCAGTTGCTATCAACACAGGTACTAACCTACCGTCAGTTGCTACACCGAACGGTCAAGCTGCTTTCTTGTTCTTGCTAACATCTGCACTGGCGCCATTAATTCGTCTCTCTTACGGACGTATGGTCATCATGGCATTGCCTTATACCATCGTTTTGGCACTCGTCGGTCTATTTGGTATCGCGTTCTTGCTCGAACCAATGACGGCATGGTTTTACGACATGGGTTGGATAATCCATCATTCGCAAAAAGCCGTTGGTGCTGCCGTATCGTTAGCTCACTAAAAATAATTATTGAATAGCGAACTAATTCACGTTAAAAAGCTCTGAGTAATCAGAGCTTTTTTTATTGAGGATGAAACACTTTGAGCTTCCTATACCCTATTAAACAGTTTTCTGAGTCTCGACTTTCGTGGCTACTTCTATTGTTGAGTATTTTGGCATTCGAGTTGAGCGCGTTGTACTTTCAGCATGTCATGATGTTAGCCCCTTGCGTCATGTGTATTTATGAACGCGTTGCCATGTTTGGAGTGAGTGGAGCCGCCATAATCGGTCTTCTTAACCCTAAGAATGTCGTTATTCGCTGGTTGGGCTTTGCGGCTTGGGGCGTAAGTGGTTACAAAGGCCTTGAACTGTCGATGCAGCACGTTGATTACCAATTTAACCCCTCTCCATTTGCCACTTGCGACATTTTCGTCAGCTTCCCTGATTGGGCGCCACTTCATAAATGGTTCCCGAATATTTTCAACGCCTATGGTGATTGCAGCAAAGTGGTTTGGCAATTCCTTGGCCTTTCGATGCCTCAATGGTTAGTGATTATATTTTCGGGTATTTTGGTCGCGTTAGCGGTTGTCATCATCGCTCAGTTCTCTAAACCGAAATCTCAATTTCGTTAATCAAAGCTTTTTAGTCTGCTTAAACAAAAACAGCTCCCAATTGGGAGCTGTTTTTTAATTGCTAGAAATTCAAAAAGTCAGAGCTACTTTCCGCAACACTGTTTGTATTTTTTGCCACTATCACAAGGGCATGAATCATTACGTCCGATGTCTTTAAACGGATTCACACGTTGAGATTTGCCACCTACCATGGCTTCATCGGCCGCAAGTGCCACTTCCATCACCATCACGTCTAACTGTTCAACAAAATCAGATAACCGCGGCGCAGGAACGATACCAGCTTGCTCCATCTGCTCGCGAGTTTGTGTCTCGTCGATAGCAAGCATCATGGTCGTCAGCAATGCTTGTAGCATACGTAAACTGCCGTCTCCCATTGCAGCTTCTTGCCATTGCACTTCGATAACAGGCCAAACAGCCATAAAACCCTGAGCAAATTGGGCTAAGTTAGATTCTAGCTCCGTCTCAGCAAGCACCGTTAAAGGTGAGTATTCACTTCTCTTAAGAAGGTTGTACTGTTGATTAATTTGGCCTACTACAATCGAATTAATGGCCGTAGCATCATCGCCCGCAATGTCGTTCAGCCAGACTTCTGGTTGAAGTGGCTTAGTGGCTAGATTTGACGCGAAAATGGCGCCTTCAAAAAATACAGCACTTTCCCCTTGCCAGTTCTCGGGCAAGTTAACTATTTGATACATATACTCACTTACTTTTCATTAGATCGTAAACTGTCAGCAGTATATCAAGATAACCTCAATGGGCAGATAAATATTACCGATGTTTACTGTCGCTCTTGTTGATACAATCCAATTTACCCCGCTTATATCGTGACTTTAAACGTCTAAAAAACTACAATCGCGCCTCATATTTTTAAGGCGAAGTGGTATGCGAGTAATATTAGGTCCAATGGAAGGTGTGCTAGATCACCTGATGCGAGAGATCCTTACCGAGATCAACGACTATGATCTGTGCGTGACTGAATTTGTTCGTATCGTCGACCAACTCCTTCCAGACCACGTATTCCATCGCCTGTGCCCTGAATTAGAACAAGGTTCACAGACCAAGTCGGGTGTGCCCATCCACATCCAATTACTTGGGCAAGATCCAAATTGGATGGCTGAAAACGCTGTAAGAGCGGCTAATCTGGGTGCTAGGGGAATCGATATTAACTTTGGTTGCCCTGCAAAAATGGTCAACAAGAGTAACGGCGGCGCGGCATTATTAAAGCAACCAGAGCTCATTTACCAAGTCGTCAAGGCTTGCCGTGAAGCGGTTGATCCAAGCATCGCGGTAACCGCCAAGATTCGTTTGGGCTGGGAGAATCCAGAAGATTGCTTTGATATTGTTGATGCCATCGAACAAGCTGGCGCCAATGAACTAACTGTACACGCCAGAACAAAAAGTGGTGGCTACAAGGCCAGCGAGATCAAATGGCACTACATCGACGAAATCCGCAAAAAAACGTCGCTACCACTCATTGCTAACGGCGAGATTTGGAATTACCAAGACGGCCAAAATTGCATACAAACGACCGGGGTTGACTCTCTGATGGTCTGCCGTGGTGCATTCAACGTTCCAAATTTAGGCAACATGGTCAAGCACAACCATCAGCCGATGCCATGGCACGAAGTGGTTGATTTGTTATTGCAGTATTCTCAGTACGAAATGAAAGGCGATAAAGGCCTTTATTACCCGAACAGAGTAAAACAGTGGTTTTCGTATTTGCGCCAGCAATACCCACAAGCTGCCGATCTTTTTAGAGAAATTCGGACCTTTAACAAAGCCGCACCGATCATCGAACATATTGAGCGTTACCGATTAACGCTAGAGCACGCACGCAATCCGTCAGCAGCGCTTAATATCCTCAGCCGCTAATTAACGACAATGCCCTTTGTTAGCGAGTAGCACCTACCCCCGTTATCTTTCACGTAGATTAGCTTTCGCGTAGAAAACTAATCTACGTGAAAGCTAACGGGGTGTTTTTTGATGCTCACACAGCCTAAAGGCCAAACAAACTTGCTTTGTTTCCTTCGATTTCCAAATCAATAACGCCATTGGAATACGCCAAACAATCCTCATCCGTTAGGCTGACGGCTTTTCCTTGTTCTAATCCTAGTTGCCAAAGTGGCAGCGACACCGCCTGCTTTGTATCTTCAAAGTTAACGGCGCAAAGCGTTATCTCATCGCCTAACTGACGGGCATAAACCCAAGCACTAGCCGAACAATACAGCGTTTGAATTGAACCTTTTTGTAACGATGGCCGTGCATTCCTTATCGCTATGAGCTTTTTAAAGTAATCAAACCAAGGCGACTTTTGATCTTCTATTCGCTCCCACGGGAAAGGGCGTCGGTTGTCTGGATCATGGCTGCCTTCCATTCCCACTTCCGTACCATAATACAGACATGGCGTACCTAGATAAGTAAATAGCAGTGTCGCCGCTATTTTCATTTTACTCTCATCGGAATTCACTAGGGTTAAAAATCGGGCTGTGTCATGGCTATCAAGCTGGTTGAGTTGCGAAAGTTGGTTCGCAAACGGAATTTTCGCTTTAGCCTCAATCAACCAGGTAACAAACTCATGTACGTCAATGTCGATCGGATCGAATGCGATGTCCTGCTTTGCCAATAAAGCACGGACGGGATGCGCAAATCCATAATAGTTCATAGCACCATCTTCTTGATTCCCTTGCAACCATTGACTCGCTTCAAAAAAGTGTTCACCCAGAACGTAAGTATCTGTACTTTCCTCTTTTGCAGCTTGTCTGAATCTCTGCACATAATGCGCGTTATTTTGCGCTCCCTCGCCCTCACCAAGCATATGAATCACATCAAACCGCCACCCGTCGACGTTGTACGGTGCTCTTAACCAGTGCCTTATAACCGCGTTGTCACTCTGATAAATATAATCGCGTACTTTCTCGTTGTTAAAGTTAAGTACAGGTAAGTTTTGTACGCCTTTCCATGCTGAATAATTCGATGAGGCACCATCAAAGAAGTAGTAATCTCGATAAGGAGAAGTTTGATTTTGATACGCTCCGTAACCCGTGACACCGTTAATATCAAACCAAGGATGCTCTGAAGATGTATGATTAAACACGGCATCCAGTACCACTTTCATCCCTCTTTGATGAATATCTTCCGTCAACTCGGCAAACATCTCATTGGTGCCAAAGTGAGGGTCAACATTCATATAATCGGTCGTATCGTACTTATGATTACTCTTGGACTCGAAAATGGGATTAAGATACAGGGTCGTAATCCCGAGATCTTGCAGATAATCTAACTTACTGCGAACTCCGTATAGATCTCCACCATAGAACTCACTGCCACCCGTTCCAGCGTCAACATTAATCGGCTCAGCCCACTTTCTTGCCACGACGCCTTTAGTGTTGTTTTTTACTTTATACTCGTCAGTTCTGACGCTTATTTCGGGCTTTCCATTACAAAAACGTTCTGGAAAAATTTGATAGAAAACTTGCTCACAAACCCAACTAGGTGGCCGGTGAGCAGAATTGAATTTGTAGTGATATTCTCTGCCCGGCATGCGTTTGTGAACACCACGATCGTCTAACCAAAACTGCTGTCCGGCAATGATTACCTTAAACACATAGTGAGTCATTGCTTTGTCTGGATTAACGGGGAAATCTACACGCCAATAGGCCAACGCGCCGTCTTGATCTATTCGGGACATTTCAACCAATTCTTCTTCGTTGTCCGGTTCATGTCGAAGATAAATTTTGTCGAATTTCACGCGTTCAGTTTTTAGTGTCACGCTAAGAGATTTACCATCAAACTGCATACCATCTGCAGTTTGAGAGTGATGTAGGAAAGGTCGTGTCATATGTGTTTCTCACATTATTCTTGATATTAAGCTTCAGTGTAAGAAAATTAATGGCACAAAAAATCCCCCTTTTATGGCAAAGGAGGATTTTATTAAGGTGGAGGCTTGGGGCGTAGTTCAAGTACTGAACATTGACTCGATTTTACCTAGTTCAGCAATAAACTGTCGTCCGCTAGTTCTTCACCACGAACTTTAGAAAACATCTCAAGGAGATCGGGCACTTGCATTGTCGAGCGTTCATTCCCCGCGACATCTAGAACGATTTTACCTTGATGGAGCATTACCGTTCTATCCCCGCAAGCCAGCGCATCTTTCATTGAGTGGGTAACCATCATGACGGTTAAATTAAACTCTTTCACAACGGTCTTTGTTAAATCAATGATGAAAGCAGCCATACGAGGATCAAGCGCTGCAGTATGCTCATCAAGCAGTAATAATTTACTGTCCGACAGCGTCGCCATCACCAAACTCACAGCCTGTCTCTGACCACCAGAAAGTAACCCGATGCTGTCACCTAGCCTGTCTTCTAAACCCAGCCCTAGGATGCTAATACGCTCCTTAAACAAAGCTCGACGCTTACTACTCAGTGACATGCTCCAACCACGAGACTTCCCTCTCATGTAAGCCAGTGCCATATTTTCTTCGATGGTTAAATCGCCACATGTACCCGCCAATGGATCTTGAAACACACGCGCACATTGTGCAGCTCGCCTGTCCACAGACCAGCTTGTCATGTCAGTATCACCAATGACAACTCGGCCACCCGCCATAGGGGTTTCACCAGTCACGGCGCCAAGTAGTGTTGATTTCCCCGCACCATTTGACCCGATAACAGTGAGGAACTGGTGCTCAGGAACGACAAGATCAACACCCCGAAGTGCTTTGTTCTCTAATATCGTTCCTGCGTTAAAGGTAACGTCAATATCTTCTAAAAAAATCATGCTACCTCCTTCTTAGCTAACGTTTTTTTTGCGTTCGCCTTTTTAGCTTGAGCTGCTTTAGCTTTCTTTTTAGCATTCATACTTTTTTTCAGCTTAGGAGCAACTAAGGCCAATGCGACAAGCACTGCCGTCACCAAGTTAAGATCTGACGCTTGTAAGCCGAACATACCTGAACTTAACGCAAACGCCACAGCCAGTCGGTACAATACAGAACCCACAATAACGGCAACAACCGCAACCCAAATGCGCTTACCCGGAATTAAGGTTTGCCCCAAAATAACCGCGGCTAAGCCGACAACGATAGTACCCACACCAGAGGTTACATCCGCAAAACTGTTAGTCTGTGCAAACAAGGCACCAGCAAAGCCAACAAACCCATTCGAAATAGCCAAACAAAAATAAGTGTAAAAACCAGTACTTGCACCTTGAGCTGCAACCATTCTTGCATTCACGCCTGTCGCTCGTAGCCCTAAGCCAAAGTCACTATTAAGCAACCGAACAATAAAAATAGCTGACAACAACACCAAAACCGCCACCACAATTGGCCTTACGTACATGGAATCGCCAAGTGCTTCAAATGGCGTCAATATGGTGTCTTCACCGATGAGAGCCATATTTGGTCGGCCCATGATGCGAATATTGATAGAAAACGCCGCGATCATGGTCAGAATAGAGGCAAGTAAATGCAGGATGCCACAGCGTACGGTTAAAAAAGCCGTAACCCAACCTGTGGCAGCCCCCGCCAAAATAGCAAGACCTGTGGCGATCCACGGGTTAATACCAGCAACGATCGCGGTTGCCGCTACAGCAGCCCCCATTGGAAAGCTGCCATCAACACTAAGATCGGGGAAGTCTAAAACACGAAAAGTTAGGTACACGCCAAGTGCAACTAACCCATAGATGAGCCCTATCTCCAGAGCCCCAAAAAATGCAAAAGCAGACATAACTACTCCTTTCTGCTTAAATTATTCGCTCGGTCATTTGTTGGCCGAGCGAAATATCCTGTGACTAGCTGCTTCTATTTAACAGTCGTCGCACGATCTAGAACTGATTTCGGAATAACAAAACCAAGCTTGTCTGCCGCTGTTTTGTTAAGCACTAAGTCAGAACCTTGTGCCACTTTCACGTCTAAATCGCCAGGGTTAGCACCTTCAAGGATCGCAGCAACGTAATCGGCAGTCTGCACGCCGATTTGGTAGTAATCAAAACCTAAGCTTGCTACTGCTCCACGCTCAACATAAGAGGTTGCCGCACCGAATACAGGTGTTTTAGCTTGGTTAGCCGCAACGATCATACCTTCAATTGCGCTGGCTACTGTATTATCGATCAGCGCATAAAGCACATCAGATTTAGCAGAAATAGCTTGAGTCGCCGATTGTACGTCAGCACTTTTCAATGCTGTCGCTTCAACTAACGTCAAACCGTGTTTAGCCGTGCTTTCTTTTAGTAGTTCCATAATAGAAACTGCGTTAGCTTCACCTGGGTTATAAACAACACCAATTGTTTTCACTGTTGGCATCAATTCTTTGATAAGCGCGACGTGTTGATCAACCGGAGAAAGATCTGAAAGGCCTGTTACGTTTTTTCCTGGTTTCTCAAGAGTTTTAACCAGCTTTGCACCAACCGGGTCTGTCACGGCGGTAAATACGATTGGGATATTTCGAGTAGCAGAAACCAATGCTTGCGCTGTTGGTGTTGCAATTCCCACTAAAACGTCTGGTTCTTCACCGATAAATTGACGTGCAATCTGTACTGCGATCGCCGGGTTACCTTGTGCGGTTTTGTAATCAAATTCTAAGTTTTTACCTTCTTCATAACCCTTGGCTTTCAATCCATCGAGTAAACCTTGGCGAGTAGCATCCAACGCTGGGTGCTCAACAATTTGTGAAACTGCAACGGTAGCGGTTTTCGCGATAACACCTGTTGAAGACATAAGCGCAGCACCTGCTAGAAATGCTGCAACTATAATACGACTTGCTTTCATCTTGACTCCTTGATTCGGCAAAGTAATTGATGTGTGTTTGCAACCAGTGAAATATGGGGCATTTCCGAGCGGATGCAAAATATTGCATTTTGACTTGTACGCTTTTATTTACGCACTTGTACACTTTTTTACCAGTAAATAGAGCAAAATGGAAGCGACGATTAACACGAAAATAACAAAACCCGGGATAAGTGATAGATAGCACACAAAACCAGCCGATTTACCGTACGATAGGACAAACGTCGGCCAGCATCTTCTGTGTGAATATTAACCAAATTCAGAATTGGTAATTTTTAAGAAGGGATTGACAAGAACACCATTAGGATGAGGCCCGATTGCTAGGCTACAAAGAAAAGTACCCAAAAACAAACAACCAAAGCAAAATCACTTTTGCTTTGGCTGTTTCTGTATTCTCAAAGCAAACCCGTCGCTGTAATCGCGTTTGGCTTTTGGCACTCAGTACTTAGCTTTTAGTACTTAGCTTTTAGCACTTCACTTTTGAGCACTTCCCTCAAAACCAGCGTTCCAGTGCACTCTTATCAAGTTGGCGAAATGCACGATTGAGCGTAGTGGCCAGTTCTTTGTAGCGAGGTTTCGATTTAATCGGCTCCAGCGCACCGCCTGCCTCAATAATTTTGCCGTGAATTTCACGATACCAACCGGCTAACGCAGGAGGGAGTTGAGTGTTAGAACGATTGCCTAACCACCACATCCCTTGTAACGGAAGGCTGATAGCGAACAATGCCATAACGATAGCTTGCGGCATGGCTTGTGAGTTTTGAAATACCATTTGCATTAATACACTAATAGCAGCAACCGCTGGCATGACTTTGACGCCAAAGCGCGTTGCCTTAATAATACGCTGCTCCGGAAACAGAGGTGTCAACTCTTTACGCACCGGCCAGATATCCATGTATTTTTGGCCATCTTTTAAGCTATGGAACAATCCTATTTTCTCACTCATATCGACCTCTCACTAAAATAAATCTACAACCATTAAAAAAAAGCTGCAAAAAAATTGATTCTAGTTAAAATGCATTCAAATTTTTTTGTTATATTGAGACATTATCGCTATCCTTAGCTAACCCTCAATCTCATTGTTGCTGTTATTTACAATTTAGGCAACTCTAAGAGAACTGTTTGCTAGGATTGCAAGCACGTCATTAAATCATCGATGTGTCTTTTTATACGGAAATTCAAGTTTTTTGAGCAAGAATAATGTAGGTTTTATAAATACCTTATATTCTTGTTACTGATTTTCACCCTAACTGAATTTTTCAGACGAAATAACAGGTAATCATACACATGTCTAAGCTAGTTTTAGTTTTAAACTGCGGTAGTTCTTCTCTTAAGTTTGCGGTTGTCGACGCAGTATCTGGCGACGAGCACCTAACAGGTCTTGCAGAATGTCTACACCTTCCTGAAGCACGTATCAAGTGGAAACTTGATGGTAAACACGAAGCTCAACTAGGTAACGGTGCTGCACACGAAGAAGCATTAGCGTTTATGGTAGAAACTATCATCGCGTCTAAGCCTGAACTAGCTGAAAACCTAGCAGCAATCGGTCACCGTGTTGTACACGGCGGCGAGCAGTTCACTAAATCTGCACTTATTACTGATGAAGTTCTTAAAGGTATCGAAGACTGTGCAACACTTGCGCCTCTTCACAACCCTGCACACATCATTGGTATCAAAGCAGCACAAGCTGCATTCCCAGCACTTAAAAACGTTGCTGTGTTCGATACTGCTTTCCACCAAACAATGCCTGAAGAGTCTTACCTATACGCGCTTCCGTACAACCTTTACAAAGAGCACGGTATCCGTCGCTACGGCATGCACGGTACTTCTCACCTGTTCATCACTCGTGAGTGTGCAACGCTACTAGACAAGCCAGTTGAAGAAGTAAACATCATCAACTGTCACCTAGGTAACGGCGCATCTGTATGTGCTATCAAGAACGGTAAATCTGTAGACACTTCTATGGGTCTTACTCCTCTTGAAGGTCTAGTAATGGGTACGCGTTGTGGTGATATCGATCCTGCTATCATTTTCCACATGCACGACAACCTTGGTTACTCTGTTGAGAAAATCAACAACATGCTAACTAAAGAGTCTGGCCTACAAGGTCTAACTGAAGTGACTTCTGATTGTCGTTTCGTTGAAGACAACTACGGCGAGAAAGAAGAAGCAACACGTGCAATGGACGTGTTCTGTCACCGTCTTGCTAAGTACGTTGCTGGTTACACTGCAACTCTTGAAGGTCGTCTAGACGCTATCGTATTCACTGGCGGTATCGGCGAGAACTCTGGTCCTATCCGTGAGATGGTTCTTAACCGTCTTGGCATCTTCGGCATCGAAGTTGACAGCGAAGCAAACCTTAAAGCACGTTTCGGCGGCGAAGGCACAATCACTACGGCTAACAGCCGCATCCCAGCAATGGTTATCTCTACTAACGAAGAGCTAGTTATCGCTGAAGACACTGCAGAGCTAGCAGGTCTTTAATTTAAAATAACTGGCTAACTTAGGTTAGCCAGTTTTTTATCAGCTGCTCAATTTACTCCATAATAATAAGTTGAGTTTCTTTTAGATAGTCATAGGTACTCCTCACATGTCCCGTACGATTATGCTTATCCCTACTAGCGCTGGTGTTGGTCTTACTAGTGTTAGCATGGGTGTTCTTCGCTCTATGGAACGCAAAGGCGTTCAAGTTTCTTTCTTCAAACCTATCGCTCAACCTCGCAGCGGTGGTGATATTCCAGATCTAACTTCAACGATCGTTAGTGCGAACAGCGATATGAAGATTGCTACGTCAATTCCAATGCCAGAAGCAGAAACGCTGATTGGTAGCGAAAAAATGGACGTGCTATTAGAAACAGTGGTTGAGCGTTATAACCAGGTCAATGATACTGATGTAACACTGATCGAAGGTTTAGTCCCTACTCGTAAGCACCCGTTCGCAAACCAAGTGAACGCAGAAATTGCTAAAACACTTGGCGCAGAAATCGTTTTTGTTGCAACGCCTGGCACTGATAACCCAGCGCAACTTAAAGAGCGTATCGAAATTGCATGTTCAAATTTCGGCGGCACTAAAAACAAAAGCATTTCAGGCGTTATCATCAACAAGCTAAATGCTCCTGTTGATGAAGCTGGCCGTACTCGTCCAGATCTATCTGAAATCTTTGATGATGCAGACAGCGCGAAACAAAACGAAATGAAAGTGATGGAAATCTTCAACACTTCTCCAGTTCGTGTACTAGGTTGCGTGCCATGGAGCATCGACCTAATCGCCACTCGTGCATGCGACATGGCAAAACACCTAAATGCAGAAATCATCAACGAAGGTGACATTGAGTCACGTCGTATTAAGAGCATCACGTTCTGTGCACGTTCTCTTCCTCACATGATTGAGCACTTTAAGCCAGGTTCACTGCTAGTAACTTCAGCTGACCGCCCAGACGTAATCGTTGCAGCCGCTCTTGCAGCTAAAAACGGCGTTGAAATCGGTGCTATTTTACTAACAGGCGGTTACGACATTCCTGAGCAAATCAGCGACCTATGTAAGCCAGCATTTGAAACTGGTTTGCCGATCTTCAAAGCTCAAGGTAACACTTGGCAGACGTCATTGAACCTGCAAAGCTTCAGCCTAGAAGTGCCTGCTGACGATAAAGAGCGCATCGAGTTCATCAATGATCACGTTGCAAGCCACATCGACGGCCCATGGATCGACTCTCTAAGCGAAGGTACTCAAGGTATCCGTCGTCTAAGCCCACCTGCATTCCGTTACCAGCTAACTGAGTTTGCTCGTAAAGCTGGCAAGCGCATCGTTCTTCCTGAAGGTGATGAGCCACGTACAGTTAAAGCAGCTGCTATCTGTGCTGAGCGCGGCATCGCAACGTGTGTTCTTCTAGGTAACCCTGAAGAAATCCGTCGCGTGGCAACTCAGCAAGGTGTTGAGCTAGGCGCTGGCGTTGAAATCATCGACTCTGAAGCAGTACGTGAAAACTACGTTGCTCGTTTGGTTGAGCTTCGTGGCGCGAAAGGCATGACGGAAGTTGTGGCTCGCGAGAAACTGCAAGATTCTGTATTCCTAGGCACAATGATGCTTGAGAATAACGAAGTTGACGGTCTGGTTTCTGGTGCTGTCCACACAACGGCGAACACCATCGTTCCTCCGTTCCAAATCATCAAGACTGCACCAGATGCTTCTATCGTATCTTCTGTATTCTTTATGCTTCTACCTGACCAAGTGTTGGTTTACGGTGACTGTGCGATCAACCCAGATCCAAACGCAGAGCAACTTGCTGAAATCGCTATCCAGTCTGCAGATTCTGCAGCGGCATTTGGCATCGACCCTCGTGTTGCAATGATTTCTTACTCTACTGGTGAATCTGGTAAGGGTGCAGACGTTGATAAAGTACGTGAAGCAACTAAGCTAGCTCAAGCTAAACGTCCTGACTTGATCATTGATGGTCCTCTTCAGTACGATGCAGCAATCATGGAAAACGTAGCCGCTTCTAAAGCGCCTAATTCTCCAGTAGCTGGTAAAGCAACCGTATTTGTATTCCCAGACCTAAACACGGGTAACACAACATACAAAGCAGTACAGCGTTCAGCTGACCTAGTTTCAATCGGTCCAATGCTGCAAGGCATGCGCAAACCTGTTAATGACTTGTCTCGTGGCGCACTAGTAGACGACATCGTTTACACAGTTGCACTGACTGCGATCCAAGCTGAGCAAGCGAGTGAAGCAAACGCTTAATTCCGCAGCTTACTAGACAAAAAGCCCGCTAATTATTAATTAGCGGGCTTTTTTAATAGCTAAACACATCCTAAAAGTGTTAGACCACCTGCTTCACACTGCTTCGTTCAACTAAGGTAGGTTCTAATTGAACCACTTGTGGTTGATCAGTTTTCTTTTCTAGCTTATTTAGTAACGTGTCTACCGCCGCTCGCCCAAGTCGATATTTAGGCTGGTGAATGGTCGTCAGTGACGGCGTCATAAATTTAGCGATGTGAATATCATCGTAACCAATTAGCGATATATCATCTGGAATACTCACACCGCTCTCAACAGCCGCATTGATCGCCCCCATGGCCATCATGTCATTAGAGACAAAGAGTGCGGTTGGTAATTCTTTATTACTGTTGCGCAATGTAAGTAAGGTTTTGAATGCTTGGTATCCTCCTTCGCATTCAAAGTCAGCTTCCAAAATCCAGTCTGCGTTAATCTCTAGCTTATTTTCATTCATCGCGCGTTTGTAACCTTCATAGCGCATAAGTGCTTGATGGCGATTTAATGGCCCTGTAATGCAACCAATTTTAGTGTGGCCAGCTTCAATTAAGTGCTTCGCTGCAAGGTATCCTCCCAACAAAGAGTTGTCTTGAATTTTGTCACTCGCAAAGTGGATCGGGCCCCAATCCATAACAACTACAGGTAGATCAGCGTATCGATCGAAGACGTCAATTCGCTCCCCTTCTAACGTTGAGCACATCAAAATTAAGCCATCAACTCGCTTCTGTAACAGCGTGTCTATTGACGCTTTCATGCGTTCATTATCGCCTTCAGTATTACAGAGAATCAGGTTGTAGTTTTGCTGGTAGCAGCGTCGTTCCACGCCTTTGACCACTTCACCAAAAAAGGGATTCGTTGATGTTGTCACTAGCATACCAATGGTATTGGTTCTGTTGAGCTTTAAGCTACGAGCGAGGGCTGATGGCGCGTAGTTTAGCTCTTTCGCTGCATTATTAACGCGTTCTGAAATCTCTTCACTGACATAACGAGATTTGTTGATCACATGGCTAACGGTAGAAGTTGAAACACCTGCAAGTCTTGCAATATCTTTCATCGTAGCCATGTGTATTCCTTAATGATGGTCAACTAAAAAGCCTTCAACCTCTTGTCGTTTTGGAATAGAGGTTTGAGCGCCATAACGAGTCACAGAAATTGCTGCGGCTGCATGAGCAAATTTAATGGCTGATTCTAAAGGCATATCTTCTAATAAGCCAGTAACAAGTGCGCCGTTAAATGTGTCCCCTGCGGCAGTGGTATCGGTAACATCCACTTTAAAGCCTTGAATTGACTCACCTCGGCCGTTTTGACTTAACCACACACCCTTTGAGCCGAGCGTTATCATGACAATTTCAATCCCTTTGAGGTGCAAAGCATTTGCCGCCTCTTGGGCTGAAATATCATCCGTCACTGTAATGCCTGTCAGCACTTCAGCTTCTGTTTCATTGGGGGTAATCACATCAACTCGGTTAAGCAATTCATCAGAAAGCGGGCGAGCAGGCGCTGGGTTCAGAATAACCGTTGTGCGGCTCTCTTTTGCTACTTTAGCCGCTTGTTCAATACCATCAATCGGCGTTTCTAGTTGCATCAAAAGATACTGAGCTTCACGTATTTGGTCTAGATGCGGCTCTAATGATTGCGCGGTTAAACGATCGTTCGCTTCGGCCGAGATACAGATGCTATTTTCACCACTATCAGAAACTTGAATCATCGCGATGCCCGTTGGGCAGTTTGGCTGTAGCTTGACTCCTTGGGTATTGATCCCATCGGCACGGAAACTTTCGCGGATATTAATGCCAAACGCATCGTCACCTACACAGGCAATAAAACCAACATCGGCATTTAATCTAGCAGCCGCCACCGCTTGATTAGCACCTTTTCCTCCGGGAATAACTTGATAGTTGCGGCCATGAAGCGTTTCCCCTGGGCGAGGAAAAGAAGGCACCTGAAGAACGTGGTCAGCATTTACGCTGCCTAAAACCACCAACTTATTCATATTAATATCCTTGATTACATCGAAAAATACATAGGTTTGAACACACAAACCTATTTACTCTTTATTGAGAAAAGATGAGGAGAGCACCGCCCTCCCCATGACTATGCTTGTGATTACTTAGTAATAATCTTCAGGGCTACCGGGATGTATGCATCCACTTTGTCACCTTTAAGAACTTTGTCTGCCGTAGCAACACCTAGCGCACCGATCATATCTGGTTGTTGTGCTACTGTTGCAGCAAGCTTACCTCTATTTACAGCAGCAATCCCATCTTCAGTACCGTCAAAACCAATGATTTTAATGTCTTTACCTGATGCTTGAACTGCACGTAATGCGCCCAGTGCCATTTCATCATTTTGTGCAAAAACAGCTTGTACATCAGGGTTAGCAGCCAGTAAGTTTTCCATCACGTTTAGACCCTTAGTACGGTCAAAATCAGCGGGTTGGCTTGCTACTAGTTCCAATTTGCTTGCTTTTACAGCGTTCATGAAACCTTCACCACGCTCACGTGCAGCTGAAGTCCCGGCAATACCTTCTAGTTGAATCACTTTCGCGTTGTCTGCTACGGTTTCTGCAATAAAGTGACCCGCCATTTCACCACCGATTACATTATCAGAAGCAATGTGGCTCACAACGTCACCTCGGCTAGCACCGCGATCTAAAGTAAGTACTGGCACCTTAGCTCGGTTTGCCATACGAATCGCGTTAGAAACCGCATCAGAGTCCGTTGGGTTGATCAAAATTGCTTTAACGCCTCGAACCGTCAGATCTTCAATATTTGATAGCTCTTTGCTTGGATCGTTTTGCGAATCCAACACTATCAATTTGTACCCAAGCTCTTCAGCTTTCGCTTCCGCACCATCTTTCATGGTAACGAAAAATGGGTTATTGAGTGTAGACAGTACAATTGCAATCGTATCTTGCGCTTGTGCAGACACAGATACAGAGGCAGAAAGTACTGCTGCAGAGATTAGGGTTGCTATCTTTTTCATTGTTATCATCCTTTGTATTATTGGAGCCAAACTGCATGTAAGGCTCGTCTATTTCACGTTATTGGAGGTTATGGTTTATTTATCTATTTATTTTTATTATCAATAAGCACTGCCAGCAAGATAACCACTGCTTTCGCAATCATCTGGTAGTACGAGGAAACATCAAGTAAATTCAATGCGTTATTCAGGAAGCCAATGATCAGTGCTCCAATCAAAGTTCCCATAATTCGCCCACGTCCACCCGCTAGGCTTGTACCACCTAGTACCACGGCAGCAATGGCATCGAGTTCATAGCCCATACCAGCCGTTGGTTGAGCAGAAGAAAGTCGAGAAGTGACGATGAGACCGGCAAGTGCCGCAAGTAGACCACATATCGCGTATACACCGATCTTCACACGGTCTACGTTGATTCCAGATAAGCGAGTTGCTGATTCATTACCACCGAGTGCGTAGATGTAACGGCCAAAGCGAGTATGGTTTAACAGGTACCAAACCGAAGCAAACACAATAACCATTAGCCATACCGGTACCGGAATTCCTAGCGCATAACCTGTACCAAACCACGCAAATGCATCACCGGTATCGGTAAAACCGGTCGATATTGGACGACCTTCGGTGTAAACCATAGTGACACCGCGCAATAACGTCATGGTGACCAAAGTAGCGATAAACGCTTGTACCTTACCTTTTGCGATGATTATCCCGCTGATCGCCCCTAAGGCAGCACCAGCAAGTAACGCCGTAGGCACAGCAATTAACACCGGAACTTCCATGGCAATTAAGCTCGCCGCGAATGCTCCGCAAAGTGCCAGTACCGAACCAACACTCAAATCAATGCCCGCAGTTAAAATAACTAAGGTCATGCCGACGGCGATGATCGCGTTAACTGAGGTCTGGCGTAGAATATTAAGTATGTTGTCGACGGTAAAAAAGTTAGGGTTCAAAAATGACACGACAACAATCAAAAATATTAACGCTATCAATGACTTTTGCTCGATCAGCCACTCTTTACTAATTAGAGACTTTTTCTTTGGTTCGGTTTGACTCTTCATGGTTTGGTTACTCGTGGTGTTAGTACTCATGCTGCTTCCTCATTCAACGTTTTGCCCACGGCACACGCCATTAGTTTTTCTTGGTTTGCATCTTGCGCGTCGAACTCGCCACTGATGTGACCTTCGTGCATCACGATAATGCGGTCGCTCATGCCCAGAACTTCAGGCATTTCAGAAGAAACAAGAATGATGCTCATTCCTTCTGCTTTGAATTTATTAATCAATTGATAGATTTCTTTCTTCGCTCCGACATCAACGCCACGAGTCGGCTCATCCAATATCAATAATTTGGGGCGAGTCATGAGTCCTTTAGCAATCGCGACTTTCTGTTGATTACCTCCAGATAAATTACCAATGATCTGATCACGACTCGGCGTTTTAATATTGAAAAGTGTTATGAAATCTTCCACTGCCATGACTTCTGCAGCGTGTTGAATTCGTCCTCGGTGAGTTAACTGATCTAATGCACACAAAGACATATTTTCTTTGACTGACAACCCCAATACCAAGCCGTCGCCCTTTCGGTCTTCTGAAATATACGCAATGCCACTGGCCAACCCTTCTTGTGGAGAGCGAGGATCAATACTTTGTCCTTGTAAAATCACTTCACCTGATTCACGACTCAGTGCGCCATAAATCACTTTCATTAGTTCTGTTCGGCCTGCCCCCATTAACCCAGACACACCGAGTATCTCTCCGTGATCTAACTTAAAGTTCACATTTTCAACGCCCGACCCTGTCAGATTTCGAACTTCTAAGCAGGTTGTACCGTGCTCGGCGTCGACACGTGGATACTGTTCATCTAGCTTTCGGCCTACCATCATTTCTATCAATGTGTCTTCATCGGTGTCGACTACCGCACATTCACCAATAAAACGCCCATCACGCAATACGGTAATATCATCACAAATTTCAAATATTTCTTTTAAACGATGAGAAATATACACAACGCCACAGCCTTGCTCTCTCAATTCGTTAATCACGTCAAACAGTGACTCGGTTTCGGTGTCCGTTAACGCATCGGTTGGCTCATCCATAATGATGACTTTGGATTCAAACGACAGCGCTTTGGCTATTTCAACCATCTGCTGCTCGCCAAGACTTAACTCCCCGAGCAGAGTTTTCGAACTATGTTTCACATTTAATCGAGCCAGCAATTTGTCAGCCGCTTGGTACATATCACTCCAAAGAATGCGCCCCATTGCACCTGTCATCTCTCTACCCAAAAAAATGTTCTCTGCGATAGTTAATTCAGGGATTAAGTTCAGCTCTTGGTGAATGATGCTAATACCAGCATGCTGCGAATCTCTTGGCCCTTGAAAGGAGCACGGCGAACCTTGGTACGTAATTGAACCAGCGTCTTTACTGTAAATACCAGTCAGCACTTTCATCAAAGTAGATTTACCCGCACCATTCTCACCCATCAAAGCCATCACTCGACCTGAGTAAACGTTAAGGCTCGCTTTATCCAGCGCCTTCACACCGGGAAACGCTTTTTCAATCTCATTCAGTTCTAAAATGGCTTGAGTCATGTTGAGTCCTTATTGATTAAATCTTGTGGTTGTTTGCCTGATGTTTACTGGGCTAAAACACCACACCCGCTTGAAAAATCACATTTGCGTATGGTGTAAACTCACCGGTTCTGACAATCGCTCGGCTGTTGGCCGTCTGCGTTTTAAACACATCATGAGAAACGTAATTGATTGCGATGGATTTACCACAACGCTGTTCTTCTAACTTCAATTCTTCGACTAATTCGCGGTGGTGCTCGGGGCTAACGGTGGCAAACTCTTCAGCGATGATGACACCTTCAATTTGAAGTTCACTCAACATCACTTTCACTGTATCAATAAATCTAGGCACGCCTTCAGTCAGAGCCAAGTCGATACGTTTCACTTGGTCTGGAATAGGCAAGCCTGCGTCACAAATAGTGATCTCGTCAGTATGGCCTAGCGTGGCAGCTAAATAGGTCAAATCGGCATTTATTAGGGTACTTTTTTTCATTGTCTTACCTGTTTCTTGGCCATGTTAATCGAGTTTTATATTGAGAGAAAACACTCATCGAAACGTTTCGATGAATCCTAACGCCGCTATAAAAAAATGCACGGAGCAATAATTAAGGCTGTGATCACGGTCAAGATCTAGAAACAGGAAAGGAAACAAAAAGTGAGAGATATCACTGATAGAAATATCAATTCCATTTCAAATAAACGGAAAACTGACGTAATTCGGATGGACGAAAAGAAACAATGAAGAATGAAAAACGACGCAAAAAACTTAAAAAAAAACGGCAATACATTTTCATGTATTGCCGCTTAGATAATATGGTTTAGCTATGGATTAAGCCTGAATACCAACAATCAACCATGGTGCATTAGGTGCTGTTAGGTCGCGTTCCAAATGCCATACGTCGGTAATGTCTTCTTCGACACTTTCAACATCATCACGGTAGCGGCCGCTAAACTGAAGGCTTAGTTGAGCCATTGAGGCGTCGTATTCCGCACGTACAATTTCTGCATCAACGTACATTACGTTAGTATGCTGATCGCCATCCAGTTTCTCGCGTTCTAATTTTAGGTCTGCGAACAAGCTTGGTGAAACGTATTCTTCAATGGTTTCTAGTTGATTATGATTCCACGCACCTTGAATTGTGCGGTAGTGCTCACGAGAACCATTAATGAATGCTGCTTGATCGAACCCTGGTGGGAAGTTATGCGGAACATCGCTGCCAGCCGTTGAACCAAAACCACCTGAAGCTGGCTGAGATTGCTCAAAGTTGTGCACATTTGACTGTGGTTCAGACTTTGACTTGAACATATCTTGTGAGCCACCAGAATACGCAGGCTGCTGGCCTTGTCGCATCGTGCCTTGTTTAGCGCCAAGCATTCCTTTTAGGAACTTAAACGCAACAAATGCAATTAAGCCCATGATCAAGATATCCATGAACTGGATGCCTTCAAACGCACCACCGAAGAAAGCAGCAAGTAAGCCACCAGCTAGGAGTCCGCCCATCAAACCACCCATCAAGCCTTTTTTGCTGTTGGTTGCTTTGTTCTGGTTAATGCTGCTCGTGTTGGTCGCATTTTGCTTCGGCGCAGGCGCTGTTTTAAAGCTTTTGCCAAAAGACTTACCACCACCAAATTTTTTGGCTTCTGCTATTGGTGCTGCCGTCACTGATATCATCAGTAGGGCAACAATCGTAAAGAGACGTTTCATTCTTCCCCTCATTAAGAGATATTTTATTAATAAGACAACTTCATCATAGCCTGTCACCGTCAACAAAGGAATACAGATGAAAAAAACTATGTTTCAGAATATTGCCATTTAAGCCCCAACTTCCCTTGACCGTTCTCGTAGCGATACATAAAATAATGAACATTGTTCATTTTATTAAACGACCCATGGCTAGACGTAACGATCACACAAGAGAAGAGTTGGTTGCAATTACACTCAATCAAGTAAAGCTGTTTTTAAACGAGCACCCTCATCACGAGCTTAGCCTACGAAAAATCGCCACTAAAATTGGGTATGTGCCGAGCACTCTGGTTAATGTGTTTGGTAGCTATAATCTGCTGTTACTTCAAGCGGTAGCACAAACCTTAGATGAACTTGCAGAGCTTGCCGAACTCGCGGTATCCGATTCTCAAGGCGCTACAGACGCATTGCATAAGTTAGCTTATTGCTACCACGACTTTGCTGTAGAACATCCGCATCGCTGGCAGCTTATTTTCCAGCACACGATGAATGGCGAAGAACTTCCTGAATGGCAATCAACGCGTATTGATAAAATGACGGGCATGCTAGAGGGTTTGGTCGCTATGCACACTAACAGCCACTCCCACGAGCAAGTATTAGAAGCCAGTCGTGTATTATGGGCCGGTGTACATGGCATTACGTTACTCAGCGTTGACGATAAATTTTTCTCTTCAACACCGATGGACGGACGACTGCTCATTGATAGCCTACTTTCTAACTATCTCTCTTCTTGGCAAGCGTAAAGGATTACCATGTCTAACCAGAGTTCTTCTTCGTTACTGAAGAAAAGGCGTTTTTTACCTTACTTTATTACCCAGTTTTTTGGCGCCTTCAACGATAATATTTTTAAGAACGTTTTACTGTTGTTTGTTGCCTTTGCTAGTGCGCAAGCACTACCGGTTTCTAGTAATTTATTCATCAATCTTGCTGCTGGTCTATTTATCCTGCCCTTTTTCTTATTTTCAGCAACGGCGGGTGTGTTGGCAGACAAATATGAAAAGTCTTGGTTCATCCGTAAAGTAAAGCTGGCTGAAATTGGCATCATGCTTTTAGGTGCGATCGGCTTTATTACTCAAAGCTATCTTATTTTACTGCTATTACTGTTCTTAATGGGCACTCAGTCCGCCTTCTTTGGCCCCGTAAAATACGCATTGCTACCGCAACATTTGAAAAAAGAAGAATTAGTATCAGGTAATGCGTTGGTTGAAACCGGCACATTTTTAGCTATTTTGCTTGGAACTCTGGGCGCTGGAATCATCGCTTCATCAGACAACGCAACTTATGTAGCAGCCGCTTGTGTCATCTTGTTTGCGGTATGTGGTTACATTGCCTGTCGCTTTATTCCGAAAGCCGATGCCACCGCACCAGATACGAAATTTGAATGGCGTCCGGTTTCTCAAACCAAGCACACTATCGCCATAGCCAAACAAGATAAAGTAATCCACCAGGCCATTTTATCCATTAGTTGGTTCTGGTTTCTTGGTGCCAGCTATTTAACTCAATTCCCTAACTTCGCCAAATTGCACCTTAACGGCAGCGAAAGCGCGGTTTCTTTCTTACTCGCTCTGTTTTCAATTGGCATCGCTATTGGATCTTTCGTCTGTGACAAACTCTCTAAAAATAAAGTGCAACTGGGTATTGTCCCTATTGGCAGTTTCGGAATCAGTGTCTTTGGAATGCTGTTAGCCGTCACTGTCCCTAGCACCATTCCGCAGCTTAACGGGTTTATTGACTTTATTAGTTACCCTGAACTGTGGCCGGTATTTGGAAGCTTGTTAATGATCGGCGTATCCGGTGGTATATTTATCGTGCCGTTGTACACCGTAATGCAGACCAAAGCAAAAGAGACAGAACGGGCTCAAGTGATTGCGGCCAATAACATCTATAACGCCATTTTCATGGTCGGCAGTGCTATTCTCGGCATTGTTTGTTTATCCGTCATTGAATTGTCTATTCTGCAGCTATTCTTAATTCTATCTGCGCTCAACCTGTTTGTGGCTTACCATGTTTTCATGGAATCACCTATGTATGTATCTAGGTTAGCCATCAAGTTATTTACTCACACCATGTACCGTGTGACGCATAAAAATTTAGATTTTATACCTAAAGATGGCGGTGCACTTATCGTGTGTAACCACGTTAGCTATATGGACGCTTTGGTCATGATCAGCGCGAATAAGCGTCACCTGACTTTTGTGATGGAAGAAGAATACGCTCATCTACGACCACTTAAGCGTTTACTCAAAAATGGTGGCGTGATTCCGATTGATGGCACTAACGCTCGCTCAATCCGCAGTGCGTTTGTTCAAATAGAAAAAGCGCTAAACCGTGGTGAAGTGGTCTGTATTTTCCCTGAAGGACGTTTAACCTCTGATGGCAGCATGAGGCCATTTATGCGCGGCATAGATCTGATATTGCGTCGCTCACCAGTACCTGTCGTTCCAATGGCATTGAAAGGCCTCTGGGGCAGTTTCTTTAGCCGAGCTAATGAACGAGGCCGTGCGTGCAGCCACCGACCTACTCGATTCTGGACCAAGCTGGAAGTTGAAGCGGGTCAACCCGTCCCATCAAAAGAGGCAACCAGTGACGTGATGTTTGAGAAAGTCGCGCAATTACGAGGAGATTGGCTATAGCTTAGCCATAGCTCTAGTGATTGATTAAAAGAAGCTCGTCATGAGTACCATCATGATGAGCTTTTTTATAAATAAGCTTTTAAAATCGATCAGCTGATCACTATATTTTCTCGCATTTTATGAAGATAAAATTCGGGTTTTTCGACAAATACTCATATTTCTCTAACGATATAACTTTTACTTTTTCTGACACTTGCCCCTCAGACAATTGAGTCACAACAAGACCAGCGCGAGTGATCGCTTGCATGATTTCAGTAAGTGAACGACGATAAAAGCGAACTTCAACAGGCTCGCCTACCGTATCCCAAGTCTCTTCTACCAATTCACGCTCAAAATAATTTCCCGACACTGAACATTCAAAATCGGCAAATGGGTGATGAGTAGAAAAACAAAAAATTCCGCCAGGTTTAAGAACACGAGCAATATCATCAAAACATGGCTGAAGATCTTCGAAATAGTGGACAACTAAAGGGCAAATGACGAGATCAGCACTCTCACTTAATTCCGCGGTAACGCCTTGAGAAAGATCTTCTACATACGCATGTACTTGAGACCCAAACTGGCTTTTAACAATATCCACGATATCTTGGGAATAATCGATGCAGGTAACCTTTGCGGCTCCGTTTTCCAGCAAGTACTGCGCATAAACTCCGCTGCCACAGCCCAAATCCAGCACTTCCTTTCCTTTAACTCCACCAAGCATGGCTTGCAGCGAGGGTCTTTCCAAGTGCGCGTTGTAAATATTGTCTTGCACAGCGTGATCGTATTGTTTTGCGAAGCTAGTATAGAGTTCTGACATGGGTTTTCTCGCACTGTTCGTTAGATAAGTTGATTAGACTAGGTAAGTTGGTTCGACAAAGTTAACAATGAGTATTGGACGTATCTCTCGCCCAATATCCTTCCTAATATGTTCGGTTTACTAGGTTAAGTCCAACAACCCGTTTATGTATTCAATTTCCTGTTTCCATTGAGATTGCATTAAAGGTTTCTGCCGTTTTAACTTGCGCCCTAAGTCATCTTCAAGCAGAGCCTCAAGAACGAAAAGTCTTTCCAACAATGCGTCGTCATGATGATCAACAAGACTCACCGAGATCTCTCCACATAACATTGATGGTTCAGAAGACTCTACCGAAGTTTGCACTGACGCCTGCGCATCAGGACAATAGTGGTCGGTCATAGCTCGATGAATTTGCTCTGCTCCATCCATTTCTTGTAGCTTACTACCTTCGATGTACCAAAATCGATTGCATGATTTTTCAATCAACTCGCGATCATGGCTCACTAGAATAAGTCCTCCAGCAAATGTCTTGATCGTTTCCGCCAATTCTTCTTTGCCGTCAATATCCAAGTGATTGGTTGGCTCATCTAACATCAAAAAGTGGTAGTTCGCTAAAGTCAGCCCTACAAATAACAATCGAGATCGTTCCCCACCACTGAGTTCCGACACTTTTTGCGCATGGCGTTCATAGGCGAACCCCGCACTGATCAAAGCCATTTTTCGTCGCTCTTGAGAGTCTGGGTAGAACGAATATAGCGCATCAAGCAGGCAATCGTGGTCATGAAGTTGATTCAACCCCTGATCGTAGTACCCTAGCCTTACCTGTGGGTGGAATACCCCCAACCTTTGACGTTGGCTATGTTTTTCGCTCGAGTGGTTGGCTTGCTGATAATTTTGCCACAACATACGTAATAACGATGATTTACCGCATCCATTTTTACCCATGATAGCAACATGGTCGCCACTTTTTATCTGTTGGAACAATACCTGAAACAGGGTTTCTGCGCCTTCAGCCGGTACAACCGAGTACTCAGCTAATTCGAGAATCCGATTTGCGGGCATCGATTCGCCAATTAAACGAAGCCGCCAGGGTTCTACTTCGCCGAGTTGTGTCTGGCAAGATTTTAAGCTCTGTACCCGCTTTTCCATGCTCTTTGCTTTTTTTGCAAAGCTTTCATTATCGAAGTCGCGCCCCCAGATGGCTAACCGGCTGGCACTTTTTTCAATTCTGTCTATTTCTTTTTGTTCTGACTCTCTACGAATGGCATCGGTTTGATCACGTTCTGCTAATGCTTGCCTCGCCTGGGTACAATTGAGAGCAAAGTGATGCAGTGTTTTATCTCTCATGACCCACGTGCTGTTGGTTACTTTGTCCAATAACCGACGATCGTGAGAAACCACCACAAAGGTACCTTTCCATTTAAGTAAAAAGCCCTCTAGCCATAATAGCGTAGGAAGATCTAAGTGGTTACTTGGTTCATCTAATAGCAGTAAATCCGGCTCCAACATTAACGCTCGAGCAATCAGCAGTCTTGCATGTTGACCGCCGCTTAATGTACTGATTGGTTTTTGCCAATACAATTCATCAAAATCCATGCTTGCTAACAATACCTGACCGCGCCATTCATCAGACAGACGAAGATCTTCGGGGAGATTCTCAACCACAGCATCAAGCATGGTTTTATTGTGTAGGTGGCTAGGTAGTTGTTGCTCGACTCTTGCCATTTTACATTGGTGAGACAACGAAACATCACCGCCAAAGTTGGATAATTCGTTGTTTAGTAATTTTAAAAGGGTACTTTTTCCACAACCATTGGTGCCTATCAGTCCGATTTTATCACCTTTATTTAAGGTAAACGAAATCGCTTCAAATAACGGGCCTGAAGTAACGTCATAGGAAAGGTTTTGTGCTGTTAGTAATGTGCTCATTGTGCTTACTCAAGTTTTATGCGCGTCAAAGCGCGGTCGTCATAGCTGCTGACAACAACCTAGTAAGCTAGAGTGAAGGGTCTCTAGAATTGAATTAAAACTTCGCTCAAGCTTAGGTTATCGCAACACGATAAGTTGAAAACTTGAGTCTTTGCCGTACCAAAAAATTGGCGCAAAGTTTAACTTGCACACATCCATGAATATTCCTCCTTTTTGTTTACGCTGCATTTATAGAAACCATGTTAGTTGCTTTTAACAGCGTGATCAAACCTAACAGGTCAAAAAGTGCCCCTTACCTGCCACCCGCAATATCGATAAAACTCCCTGTAACATAGGACGCTTCATCAGATAAAAGCCAAGCAATTGCTTCCGCCACTTCTTCTGGTGTTCCGCCTCTTTGCAATGGTAACTGACTCGCGAGGCGATCTACTCGGTTAGGTTCACCACCATCTGCGTGCATTTCAGTATGAATACAACCAGGCCTAACACCATTCACACGTATACCTTGGCCCGCCAACTCTAATGATAGGCCTTTTGTTAACGAGTCCATAGCGCCTTTTGATGCAGCATAATCAACATACTCAAAAGGGGCACCAGTTCGGGAAGCAGCGGAAGAAACGTTTACAATGGATCCATAATCATCTGCCTGCTTAATGAACGCTTTGGAACATAAAAAACAGCTACCGACATTGGTCATCATCACTTTGTTAAAACGTTCTAGGTCGATGTCAGCTAGAGTCGACTGAGTAAAAAGAATACCGGCATTGTTCACCAGATGAGTGACCACACCGTAGCGTCTATTGACAGCATCAAACAAAGCGTGAACATCAGATTCAACGGATACATCCGCTTGAAAACAAAAAGCTTCCCCACCGGTTTTTCGAATTTGTTCAACCACTCGCTTAGCTTGCTCAGAATTACTGCGATAATTAATGCAAACCGAGTAGCCTTTCGAAGCCAGCAACTGTGACGTTGCAGCCCCAATTCCTCTACTACCTCCAGTGACGATTGCTACTTTTTCGATTGTATTTTGTGCTTGCATGTTCATCCTTGATAAGCGCTGTAATAACGTGTTATTGGGCTTTTTTTACGTATTTAGCGGTAACCATCATTTCACCAATGCCATCAATTTTGCAATCAAGCTGGTGATCTTTACCCTCTACAATACGTCGAATGATCCCTTTAGCACCGATTTTAAGCACTTTAGAGCTGCCCTTAATCTTTAGGTCTTTAATAAAAACAACTTTATCACCTTGTTCTAATTTCACACCGTTAACATCTTTAATTGCTGCTGCTTCCGCATTTTCAAGCTCTTCTGCAGGGTTCCATTCATAAGCGCATTCAGGGCAAAGTAAATTACTTTGATCTTGATAGACATAGTCAGATTGGCAATTTGGGCAAGAAGGAAAAGACATAGATGAACCACTTACTGATTTTAATTAGATGCATATGGTAATGGCTAGCAGCGCCCAATGCGAGTAGATTTTGTGACTATGAACTAATACTAACGCAGCCTTATGCATTAGATTTATTAATCCATAACAATAGAAAATATGCGTAATTTAATTACCAAATATATTTGACCTTTGTCACAAATCGAGTAAAATTCGCACGAAATTTGAAAAATTATTACATAAGGTGGATAAAATGAACTCAGCTCTACTATCAGTATTAGACACTGAAAAAACAACTGAAGCAGTAACGGCGACGAAACCTTCTACTTTAGTCGAAGTCGCAACAATCGCAACTATGTTCCTGGCGACTTCAGCCGTTATTATTCTGCTCGCCCTTACTTGGGTTGCATAACGCGCCTTTCATGGATTCGAAATAAGCGATGCTCATTAGGTTATTCTATGTGAGCGTCGCCGAATACGTCCAACACATATTAACTATTCCCAGCTAGCAACGTCGATAGATATGGTCCGCATACAGTCGCCCTCCAATCTCATACGCTTCATCAACGATGTTCTCCAATATAAATCCACACTTAAGTAATACACGCTGTGATCCGACATTTCCTTCCGTTACGACCGCTTTGTATCCAGCGAACTCATGATTGATATCTGCCCAGTCTAACAACGCCCGAAGTGACTCTGTACCATATTGATTACCATGAAACTCCGGTAGCAAAAGGTACCCAACTTCAGCAACATTCTCACGTACAATGAATCCCGTAATACCTATTGCCGTACCTGTCGATTTATCCGTCATCACCAAACAAAGCCAAGAATCAAGATTCCGCGTCCAAGGGGTCAGGCGCGCACAAAACTTCTGTTCAAGCTCTTTGACCTCAGGTTGATCAAAACACAAAGCAATAACCGCTGGGTCACTGTGAAGCGCCTCAAACAGTTCCCAATCTTGCTGTTGAATCGGCGCCATTTTCAAACGAGTTGTTTCGATTCTCATCTTAATGTCTTTTCCTTTCACACAATATCAGTCATAAGAATTCAGTTTTTTACGTTGTTCTCAATGAATAGATTCAAATCCGACAGTGAACGAATAACAAATAACGACTTATCACCCGCGACTTCTTCTAGGCCTTTCATGAATTCATCATTCCAGAATCTAGGGCAAAGCCTTAACACTTTATAGCTTTGCAAGCTGCCTTTAATAACGGAACTGCCATCAGGCCAACCTTCCGGCTTCACAAACAGCCCTTTTAATAGCCGTTTGGTGACAAACCAATAACTTGTAAAGTATGGCAGATCGATATAAATCAAGGTATCGGCCAATTCAAGCCGTTTATTAAATGCGCCTAAAGGCCCAAAGCCATCCATGATCCAGCGATCAGTCCCAAGGATTTTGTTGTGCGCAGCTTCAAACTCATTTCTATCCACTAGGGCACCATTGGCTTGGTAAACGAAGGAATCTAGCGGGTATAACTCGATTCCCGTTTCCTTGGCTAACGCTTTACTTAGCATTGACTTACCGCTGCCAGGTTTTCCAAATATCGCGATTTTTTTCATGTAACCTCCTTGGAGCTAACCTCACCCTAAGCAGTAGAAACACAAAACCCACCGATAGGGTGGGTTTGATAAATATTGAGCACATCAAATCTCCACCATTCCTAAGGAATGATGATAATTCGTGATGCTTGATGTGCGAAATTTGTTTTCATACAAGCATATTTATATAACGGCTATTTTGTGTCAACCTAAAAATTGTATAAATAACGACCATCAAATATGCTCACTCAATCTTATTATCTGACAGTCTCATAAAACGGCAGCCTCACTGATAAATCATTAAGCCCGTAACCACTTATACATAATGTAACTATCTACGAGCCCTAATTGCGCGTGATTATATGCCTTGGGGATGGTGCCGATAATCGTATAACCCATTTTTTGCCAAAGCTTAACGGCCACTTCGTTAGTCGACACTACGCTATTGAACTGCATTGCGTCGAATCCAAGCTCTAATGCCACCTTCTGAGAATGCTCGCACATATGACGCGCAATACCGTTACCTCTCGCCTTATCAGAAACCATGTAACCGCAGTTGCAAATATGACGGCTTGGCCCCATCGCATTTGGCCTAATATAATACGAGCCCAAAACCACCTCTTTTTCTACAAACACATAAGCTTTTAACGGTGATTCGCACCAAAGTGCGTAAGCCTGCTCTTGCGTCATATCAGGATCGAATGCATAAGTTTCTTGTGCCTGAATAACCGCAGAAAATGTAGCCCAAAATGATTCAAAATCTGTTTTTGTGATTTCCCTAAACATGAAGCTCTCCTGCATTAACCCATCAAAGGTATCCGGTCATCATTTTTGTAAAAGCGCGATATTTACTTAGATTATCGATAATGGACACTCACAACGTTAACAAAAGATAATATCGAAGGCTGCAAGTTAGCAAGTATGGGGGGATTAAGCATTTTAGTCGATTAGTGGCCATTTTGTCCTGGGCAGGGATAAACTAATTCCCAAGCTTCCCGATAATCTTATCAAATCTAGAATCCATACAGACACTGATGTCTGTCGTGACAAACTCGCCATTGTAATACAGGCTGAAAATTGTTGCGGGCGACGGGCAAGATTGCGCTTGTTCCTGTGTTTCTAATTTATTAACGGTTAAGGGGATATTGCGCGCTTTGCACGTTTCAACAAGGGATTGACTGACATGAAATTCGGAAAATGGACAACGATTTGAATAATAGACCACACAACCTTCTACGCTGACTTTTGCGCTGTGGACGTGTGGCAAGAATTTCGGCAATTTTGCTTCATTACAGATAGGAAGATAGAGTAAAACAAATCCATTAGGTGCATGGTCACAAATCTCGAAGCCTTGTTTAATTAACCATTTAGTATCACTCATGAAATGATTCCTCTTTTTTCCAACAACGGTAACTAACCCGTGACTCCCCAGTTGTTTAGCACAGCTTAGCGCATCGGCGAGCAGCGCTTTACCATGACCATTGCCTTTATGTTTTCCAGAAACCCAAAAACAACCTAATGCGAGATAGTTTGGGGCTGTTATCGGTAACCACGCCTTCTCCGCGGGAACGTATTCAATAAATACTTTTGCTCGCTCATCCAAGCGTTTAAACACATATCCATGTTCAAACTGACTTGCTAGCCAGTCCTTTTTTGCTTGATAGCTCTCTTTACACTTCTTATCAGAGAATGCGCAGCAAATGTGTTCTGATGCAATGTTCGAATTCGATATTGATAAATATTCCACTTAAATCCCCTTTCGATGAAAAATCATGACACAACACTTGATAATACTTAATTAGCTATGACCATTAACTTTCTGTCGAATTGACCAGCTCAATTTCCCCCCAATAACCTCGGTTACTTGACTTGATTATCCAACCTCGTCGTTCAAGCTCTTTAGCAAGATATCGATTGAACAAACCATGACCAAACACCGCAATATCTTGATTTAGACATGACTGCTCGACTAATCGGTCAGCGGCAATCGCCACACGGATTTTTCCCATAGACATCGACTCGCTTTTTCCTGATAACCCCATAAACCATGCAACTCTAGAGACAAAGACCCACGAATTAATCGACATGGATAAAGGTAGTTTAAAACGAGGAATATCAAGCTCCCCAAAATTCACTTAAAACCCTATCCGGTTTTCTTCCGGTACAGATTGTTGCAGAATGGACTGCGCGATTTAAGTTGCTAGAAAATACATAACTTGCATCGAGCACTTTTGTTAGTTTTTCGGGAGGCTGGCTATTCAAATGAATATTCGAATGATTATAGGCTCTGACCCACTTAGCAAAACCCGTCGCATTCACTTTTGAATTAGAAGCGGCTTCAGGTAAACCATGTCGTACTAATACAATGTTCAAACAAATCTCCCTAATAATGCAGGTATGCTCTTAGTTAGATATGCAACTATAACAATACAAGCTGCTTACAATCAATAACACCGCCAATAGTTAAAACCCGCCCTTACTTACGTTTAGTTTATCTGAACAATGGTTTCATTATTTCATGACTTACTAAACACCTATTTAGAGGTATCATAAGTTTCTTATAAAAATTCTACTGTACATTACATGCACATATTTGATACCGACTATTTAACGTTCAAAAACATACCTTTTTTTATCGCTGCTGCATTTTGTTTTACTCCATGGGCATCTTCCCCTACCGCACTAGTTCTTGGCTTTTTGTTAGCTAATTTAGGCTTTGTTCCATCGAACGTCCCCTTAAGTCAAATCACCAAGAAATTACTGGCCTACTCCATTGTTGGCCTTGGTTTTGGGATCCAGCTAGATCAAGCTATTGCGGTAACGAGTGACGGTATTGGCATTATATTAACCACAATCGTTGGTACGTTAACCTTCGGTTGGTTTCTAACCAAAAAAATGGGCATAGAGCAAAAGACGGGATATTTGATTTCTGCAGGAACCGCGATTTGTGGGGGTAGCGCCATTGCCGCTGTTTCTCCTGCCATTAAAGCCAATGACGAACAAATGGGCCTAGCACTTGCCACTATATTTGTATTGAACTCGATTGCTTTGTTTATATTCCCTGTGATTGGATTTGCTTTAGAGTTAGATCAACATACTTTTGGCACATGGGCAGCGATTGCAATTCATGATACCTCATCGGTGGTTGGTGCTGCTTCTGCTTATGGCGAAGAAGCATTAAAAACAGCCACTACGCTGAAATTAGCTCGCGCTTTGTGGATTGTACCCGTTGCATTTATTAGCTCGATTATCTTTAGTTCAGGCAGCAAGAAAATCACCATCCCATATTTCATTTTATTCTATTGTGCTGCCATTTTAGTCAGTGATGCATTGCCACAGTTCGGCAATTTATACGATGGTATATTCTCAATTTCAAAGCAGGCATTAGTGCTATGTTTGTTCTTGATTGGCTGCAACATATCGGTGAGTAAGGTTCGCTCTGCCGGGCCAAAACCTTTGTTTTTCGGAGTGACATTGTGGGTTCTTATTTCGAGTTTATCATTAGCCTGGTTAACTCTTGCTTAGAAGGTAGGGTACGAGCAATACAATCTAGTTACTCTAAGATTTAACAGACTGAGTGCGCTTAAGTTGACTTTGACTACGCGCACTTTTTATTTGGTAAGCGGTAAGAGCCAAAGCAACAAACGCTGCTAGCTCTGCAATTGAGCGTAATAGCCCATCCGTGTTTAATGCGACCACCAGCATGACCACTGTTAGCAGTATTCCTATCCCTTTCATACATTAGCTCTCCCTTACAACTAGCAAGAGATTATCTAGTAGTACGGGAGAAACATAAATTCAGTTTGGCTCTATTAAAGTCTGAAAGGGAATATGGGGCAATGGCGGAAGGCGGAAGGCGGAAGGCGGACATTAAAGCACGGGAGATCTATTGCTCAAGTTGCCATTTGCTTAAGTAACCGTTTTTTCAAGCAACCACTGTTTAATTGATTGCCTCGATACTTTGATGCCATTTCCGAGCAATTCAGGTGGCATTAAGTGATAGCCAATAGGCCATTTAAATTTGGTTAATTTAGGAGCGAGGAATGCATCGTAGTTGGTTTTATCGAGCAATATGCTTGCGATCAGTACTGCGACAGGTCGGTGACCAAATTCAGTATCCACCAGTGGCACGATATAGCTTTGCTGGATTTGAGGGTGAGTATTCAATACGGCTTCAATTTCTTCACAATGAATATTCTCGCCACCGGAAACAAATTGATTGTCGGCTCTACCAATAATTTTTAACTGCTCATTCGGCTGCCATTGCCCTAGGTCCTTAGTATCAAACCAACCATCATGTCGAATTAACGGTGTGACGATACCATTTTGATAATAACCTGAAGCAAGCGTCTCTCCGGCGATATAGATTCGCTCACCGACTAGCTTTAACTGGCGGTTAGGTAGCACGCTTCCTGCGTTAGCAAGCTCATCGGTGCGCTTTGCCGTTACCGTTGAAGCGGCTTCAGTCATACCATAGCCTAACCAAGTATCCACTCCTCGCTCTCGAGCCGATTGACATAAAGACTCAGGGATATGACTGCCCCCGAGTAATACGCGTTTGAGCATTAGCGTATGGTTATCTTCCAGCACTCGTTGAAGCTGAACGGCAACTAATGAAGCATGAGTCACCTGAGTTAAATCGTAGGATAAACCTTTATCACCCGGTATTACTAATCCCGCGCCGACCACTAACCAACGCCAAACAATAGCCAAACCTGAGACGTGGTACATCGGCAAGCTTAATAACCAACTATCTGTTTGCTCAAATTGAAATTCGCTCAGTAGCCCTTTTGCGCTAGCAATATGTTGAGATGCTGTATGCGCAACAGCTTTTGGCTTTCCAGAAGAACCCGAGGTGAAGATAAGGCTAACAAGCTGATTAGAAACTTGAGGTTTTGAAGATAAATGCTGAGGTAACTCGCAAGGAGCTTTAGATAAGCGAGTTAAAGAACTTTCTGTCCAACTGAATCTGGGTAACTTGCATGCTCGTTCTGCTTGCTTCTGCCACCAAACATATTTAGGGGCCAGAGTTTTAAACTTACCTTCCAGCTCGGCCCACGGGGCTGGTGAGATAGGAGACATCACTGCTCCTATCTCCAAACAGGCCAAATACAGCAACAGCAAGTCAGGGCAGTTTTTTCCTACTGCCGCAACGACATCGTTATGATTCACGCCTTCAGTCTGAAGTTGCGAAGCGATGTTTCCCACCCGTATATTAAGCTCCGACCATGTTAAGTTGGAGCTCTGTGTCTTAACGGCAATCTTGTTCGGTTGGAACACAGACCAATGCTGCAAATAACCTGTCATCTTTAACACCTACCACATACGTAAAAATTACGCGTAATAAACAAGCTCTTGGCTATCTAAAGTCAATAATGGTAGTTGGCTTTTAGGCCATGCCACATCCAGTTGCACTTGGAACATATTTAACGTATCCAAGCCTGGTAATTGATCCGGAGTGAGCCATTTTGCCATTCTCGCTAACTGACAAAGCCCAAGGCTAGATTCAATGCTAGAGCTGATCACCGCTTTCATGCCCAACTTTTTAGCCTGCGCAACAAGATCAACACAGCGTTCAATTGAACCGATTAAGGTTGGCTTTATCACGATGGTTTTGGCACCCGTCAAATCCGCTAGCTTAAAGTCCGGGCGACGAACGGCTTCTTGTAGCGTTTCATCCCAAGCAATCGCAATACCGGTATCAATGGCCAAAGAAAAACTGTCACCAGGCTGCTGACATGGTTCTTCCAAATATACGATTCTCTGGCGGTATGATGGGTTAATATACTGAGCAAATTTGTGGGCTTTTTCCGGAGTCCACGCTCTGTTCGCATCAAGACGAAGCGTAAGTTCAGGGATAGATTCAAGAAACAAATTGACGAGCATTCCGTCTCGAATAGGCTCGTACAAACCCACTTTAATTTTGGCTACTTTCTCACCGGGCATATCATTTAATACCGGGATCAATTCATCAGGGTCACCGACACACAACGGGGCAACTTGGTAAGCACCATCAATAGGGAGCCCATCACTGAGTTCCATGATCGCGGCAGAAAGACCGAAAGCAACCGATGGATGTAAGTCGGAATAATCAAATTCATGACCAGCTTGCCAGAGTTCTAACTGTGATTGAGCTTGTTGCCCGGCTTCTGCTAGGGTTTCAACACTGAACCCTGCTAATGGCGCTATTTCACCACGACCAACTTTGCCATCTTGGCATAATTCAACAATGTAACCTTCTCGTTCAGAAAGACGTTGATCTCGTAAGATAACGCCACTGTCCATGGGCAATTTGTATCGATACAACTTCACTTGACGCATAGGGAGGTTCCTAAATGCAAAATCAAAAGGGCCTAATTGGTGATGGACACACGATGCCCAAACAATCCATTAGACCCAGCTTAGCGTTACGGGTTACGAGGGTATTTGTCGAAGTCAGGGCGACGTTTTTCATTAAACGCATTACGACCCTCTTGACCTTCTTCCGTCATGTAGAACATCATGGTTGCGTTACCCGCTAGCTCTTGCAAACCCGCTTGGCCGTCACAGTCGGCGTTTAAGGCCGCTTTCAAACAACGCAGTGCCATTGGGCTGTGTTGCAATGCTTCACGACACCAACGCACACTTTCACGTTCTAGTTCATTAACAGGTACGACTGTATTTACTAAGCCCATATCCAACGCTTCTTGTGCGTCATAGAAACGACAAAGGAACCAAATTTCACGCGCTTTCTTTTGGCCTACGATACGAGCCATGTAAGACGCGCCCCATCCGCCGTCAAAAGAACCCACTTTCGGGCCAGTTTGGCCAAATTGAGCATTTTCTGCTGCGATGGTTAGATCACACATCATGTGAAGTACATGACCACCACCCACAGCGTAGCCCGCTACTGCTGCGATAACTGGTTTAGGACACGTTCGGATCTGGCGTTGGAAATCAAGTACGTTCAAATGATGCGTACCCTCTTCATCACGGTAACCGCCGTAGTCACCGCGAATTTTCTGGTCGCCACCGCTACAGAAAGCATCTTCGCCTAAACCCGTAAGAATAATAGCGCCGACTTTGCTGTCATAGCGGGCATCTGCCAGAGCCTTCATCATTTCATTTACGGTTTGAGGACGAAATGCGTTACGTACTTGTGGGCGAGCAATCGTAATTTTTGCAATACCATCGTTTGATTTGTGGTAATAAATGTCTTCGTAATCAGCACCGCAATCTAGCCATTCAACTGGTGCATACAATTCTTCTTCCGTAATGCCAACTGTTCTTGCCATTTCTTTTCCCCATCCTGTGATGTGCTATCAGCGCTTGGCTGTGATTTTTCTAATGATTTGAGCAAACGCATTAGGTTGCTCTTGATGTACGTTATGTCCAGCTTGATCTACTCGGCTAAAGCTCAATCCGCTCGAGTGTGCCAAGCTGGTAAATTTTGTGTCTTGCTCGCCACATATATAGTGCAGTACTGGTGACGATAATCCTTGTAAAGCCGTCAATAAATAGGGTTGCTTAGCCAATGACGTAGCCATCAGCATTCCAGCAATCGCTTGACCATTATTATGCTTACGCTTACCAATCAAAGTTTGTCTTTGCTCATCATTTAGTGAACTAAACACCTCTTGCTGGTACCAAGCGTCTAATACTTGCTCTATCGGGTCCGTACTAAAACGTACGGCCCATTGTTCGTCGTTTATCCATCTTTGTTGCTTCTCAACCGCCTCACGCAATCCAAAATTGCCACCTTCCAACACAACGCTGGAAATATTCAAGTGAGTAAAGCGCTTACACGCTAACCCATACATGGCAATTCGAGCCCCTAAAGAGTAGCCAACAATGCTCACTTTTCTATCTTGTGAGATCACGTTTTGAATCGCTTTGACAACAAGCTCACATACATGGTCAAAATCTAGACATTGGATATCTTTTGATTGACCATGGCATGGCAAGTCAATGGCGAGGCACGCATAGTCTTGTAGGTAAGGCGCAATTGAAAACCAATCATCGGTATCCCCCAACAATCCATGCAGTAATATGATTACGGGTTTATTCGAGTTCGCATCGTCGGTTAACCAATGGGTTGTTAGCATTTGGCTTAACATCTACTGGTTTGCACTACGCATAGAGATCAAGTTTGCTTGTTGGTTGAGGTGCTGTGTTTGCACTCTCGCAGAAATTCGTTTTAGTTCGCTCGATGCTTGCCCCGGCGGCGTAATGATTTCAACCACCAACGCACCGGTACCAATTGCAAAGTGTTGCTCCACTGTCTTTTGACACTCAACAAGACTTTGAGGCGCATGATAGGCCAAACCAAATTGCTTAGCTGCAAATTCAAATTGATAGCCATGGGGCATTTGATACAGCGTTGTTTTTTTATCATCCGCTACGGGTAATAAATCAAAAATAGCGCCACCATCGTTATTGGTTACGATCAGAACCACAGGCGAGTGGCCTTTTGAGTCATCATTAACGTTGGATTGAGATGAACTCAGCAACGCCAATGAATTTAAATCATGCAGTAATGAGGTATCACCGAGCATCATCAGCATTGGACGTTGACGGGCACGTTGCACACCAGCGGCAGTTGCCACTAACCCGTCGATCCCCGAAGCCCCTCGGTTACTATACGTTTCTCGTGGCGCCCAGTCTCCCAGCATATCAATCAAGCGAACAATCAAGCTATTACCAATAAACACATCGCTGTTTGATAAAGACCAAGTGAGCACCTGCTTGGCAAATGACGTTTCGCTGACTGGCTCTAACCCCTGTTTGTCGCTAATATCATGCTTAACCGATTGACTGTAAGTAACAAACTGCTTCGCCCATCGCTGTACTTCGCTATCGGTTTTAGGTGGTGTAGCAATATCATCAAGTGCGCTCAATTGAGCATTAACCCACTTAATAGGGTCACAAACCACAGATTTCATGCGCACATGGCTTGGGTTTAATCGCTGCACTTTGTCTTGCACCACTTGATATTCACATTCGTGGCTCAGCGTTGAAAGCACCTGATTAAGACGTTTAGAAACCAGACGAGCTCCAATTTGAATGACTACTTCACACTGTCTTAGTGCGTCATTGGCCTCTGCGTTTTGCAACCACAAATCGTAATGAGCCCATTCGCTGGTAACGCCAGATTGAGGGTCACACAATACCGGCCAGCCTAACGTTTTAGCGAGATTCAACCCGGCCTGAGCTTGCTCTAATGAAATTGAGCCGAGAATCACCACACCTTTGCGGCGTTGGGCCATTGCTGAGGTAAATAAAAACCTTTGTGGTTGAGGTTGCACGCACCCTGCATCGATTTGGACATAAGATCGGCTTTCTTGATCTTGCACCCACGACGACAATGACAATAAATAGTCATGCTGCCATGGCAATGCCTCCTCACCGTATAATGGTTCAGGGTAGGCGCAGTTGATATGAATGGGGCCACCAAGACGCGCTTGTACTTCAAGACCTTGGTCGAGTGACGTTAACAACCAAGAGGGTGAAATACGCTCACTCGGGCTCGGTAAATCAACGCACCAAGAAACATGAGAAGAAAATATTCCACTTTGAACAATGGCTTGATTTGCACCGCAACCCACCAGTTCAGGCGGCCGGTCTGCGGTAAGTAATATAAGCTGCTCACCCGTTAAACCCGCCTCAGCAACCGCTGGCAATAAATTAGCGACGGCCGTTCCAGAAGTTACCACAATCGCGACGGGTTTCTTGCTCGCCTTAGCAAGCCCAAGAGCCATAAAACCAAGGCCACGTTCATCAAAATGGCGATGCAATTTTAAACTTGGGTGTGCATCGGCTTGTAAAATCAGAGGGGTAGAACGAGAACCCGGAGCGACGCAGACGTCACTCACGCCATGGCGAGCTAACTCTTCAAAGATCAACTTAGACCAAGTGCCGTTTAAGCTAGCTTGTCCTATCACGAAGCCACTCCTAGTGGAGACTGTTCAGTAATGAGAGTCAGCAGTGTCGACATTTTTCTATCTAACTCCTGCCATTCAAATTCACTGTCTGAACCCGGAACAATCCCTGCGCCTGCAAATAACTTAACGCATTTTTCTAACACTAAAGCACTGCGAATCGCTACACAAAATTCCGCTCGGTCGTGGCTTATGAACCCTACCGAACCACTGTACCAACCGCGAGCAAAGGGCTCATGCTCTGCAATAAAGCTTAATGCTTCATCACGCGGTAAACCCGCCACTGCCGCTGTCGGTTGCAGCGCAGCCAATAGCTGAACGCCATTAACACCGGTTTTAAGTTGAGCGCTAATCTCTCGTTTAAGATGTTGTACTTTACGCAAGCGAATTAGCCGCGTTTCATCTTGTATATCAATCTGATGGGCGTGTTCGGTAAGGCTACCGACAATATCATCCACCACATACTGGTTTTCTTGCAGATTCTTAGCGTCATTACTTAACCAGTTGGCTAACGCTAGATCTTCTTGCGCATCGCAACCACGTCCGATCGTGCCCGCAAGGGCTTCCGTGAATAGTTCCGTTCCATAGCGACAATAAAGGCGCTCTGGCGTTGAGCCTATAAATGCATGAGATTTATCCAAGGCAAACAAAAAATGGAAACTATGATGATTAGTTAAGGTACTCGCTTTTAAAAACTGAGCTGCGTTAATCGAATGATGTAGCGCTAGCTCGGTTTTTCGCGCCAAAACCACTTTCTTAAATTGGCCTTGCTCAATATGTTCAAGCGCTTTATCGACAAGCTGAGACCAATGTGGAAACTCTGGAGTATGTTGGATCGATTCGATATGAGTGGGCGCATCTTGTAGCGTCACCACGTCACAAAACAAACGTTTCAGCGCTTGAATTGCTTTGGCTTTCCCACCATTCAAATTCACGTTCAACGACCATTGCTGGTCAAAACGAATTAATTCAATTTGAGGCAAAAAGAAAAATGACGACATACAACGTCTATTTTTTTCAGTAGCACCATCAAAAGATCGTCCCCCCCATACTCTCTGGCCCTCGCTCAATACAGCATAAGCTGGAGCGGGTTCAGAAAAAATATGTTCTTTACCAAGCGCGACCACTTCTTCACGAGTGTCACGGGACTGCCAATAAAACTTGGGGAATAAAGGTTGCGCGTCTAGCCAGTCAATAAACGAAAAACCTGAGCCCAAATCAATGCTGTGACTGACTCTGCTATCGTTTTTTGATGCCTGCTCTATTTGCTGAATTAGCGCATTAATTGTCTGCTGAAAGTGCGACAAAGTCACCTCGCTCACTTATGATTCTTATTAATATAACACGTGCGGTTGATACTCTATTTGTTGAACCCTCTTAGATCAAGAAGTAGAGAGGCAATTTGCGGGTTACTGACTGTCTTGATGGTTAAAACTCAACCAATTCTGATGTTTATCTTTAGCTAGTGAAGCAAGATTTGTCAGATATTTATTCTATACAAATGTAAAATAGTGTAATTTGGTAACGTAAAATAATTATTATCGGGATGCAAGTAATGAAAAATATCGGGATGTCATCAAAACTCGACAATGTCTGCTACGACATTAGGGGTCCTGTACTCAAACATGCTAAGCGCATGGAGGAAGAGGGGCATAAAATATTGAAGTTAAATATTGGCAACCCCGCCCCATTTGGTTTTGACGCCCCAGATGAAATACTTGTTGATGTGATTAGAAACCTACCTACATCACAAGGTTACTGCGATTCGAAAGGCATTTATTCAGCTCGTAAAGCCGTTGTTCAGCATTATCAAAGAAAAGGACTACTCAATTTAGACGTTGAAGATGTCTACATAGGTAATGGTGTTTCTGAACTTATCGTAATGGCGATGCAAGCATTGCTAAATAATGGCGATGAAATGTTAGTACCAGCGCCAGACTACCCTTTGTGGACCGCTGGTGTATCGCTTTCTGGTGGTACAGCTGTCCACTACCTTTGTGATGAAGAGTCGGATTGGTATCCTGACCTTGATGACATTAAAGCCAAGATCACACCAAAAACACGCGGTATTGTTCTAATTAATCCCAACAATCCTACGGGTGCCGTTTATAGTCGCGATTTCCTACTTCAAGTCGTTGAGATTGCACGCCAGCATAACCTGATCATCTTTGCCGACGAGATCTATGACAAAGTACTTTACGATGGCGCAACCCACACATCCATTGCGACACTTGCTGATGACGTGTTAATGGTAACCTTCAATGGCATCTCGAAAGCATATCGGGTATGTGGGTTCCGTGGCGGCTGGATGTTCCTGACTGGCCCTAAACACATTGCCAAAGGCTATATCGATGGCTTAGATATGCTTTCTTCGATGCGCCTGTGTGCTAACGTTCCAATGCAGCATGCTATCCAAACTGCGTTGGGTGGCTACCAAAGTATCAATGAACTCATTCTTCCTGGCGGCCGTCTGTTAGAGCAACGAGATAAAGCCTACGAACTGATCACTCAAATTCCAGGCGTTACTTGCGTCAAACCGAAGGGAGCCATGTATCTATTCCCTAAGCTTGATGTGAAGAAGTTCAATATCACCAATGACCAACAATTCGTGCAAGATTTCTTGGTTCAAGAAAAAGTACTATTAGTACAAGGCAGCGGCTTTAACTGGCCAAAACCGGATCACTTTAGAATAGTGACATTACCGCATATCGAAGATTTAGAAACGGCGATTGGGCGACTGGATCGATTCTTGTCGACTTATAGACAATAAGAACTAAGTACTAAGTACTAAGTACTAAAAGCGAAGTGCTAAAAACGAAGTGCTAAAAGCGAAGTAAGAGCAAAAAATTCAGAGCTCTAGACTTAGCACTTCGTATTTATTGCTTCGTACTTTCTATCTCTCACTTTGCTTTTAGCTTTTCGTACTTAGCACTTCAAATAATGCTACTATCCCACCAACTTTCGTCATTCAGATCTACGCCATGCTTTTAACTCAACAACCTGCAGATACTCTTATCGTTCTCGATTTCGAAACCACTGGTCTTTCTCCTACTCAAGGTGACAGGGCCATAGAGATTGGTGCTGTAAAACTTGAAAACGGTCAAGTGACAGGCAGATTCCAGCAGCTTATGAACCCTGGCTTTCGAGTAAGCGGTTTTATAGAGAATTACACAGGTATTAGTAACAACATGCTGCGTAGCGCACCAAGTTGTGAAGAAGTCATGGCTGATTTTAGTGAGTTTATTCAGGGCTATAATCTTGTGGCACATAATGCGTCTTTCGACCAACGTTTTTTGGATGCCGAACTAGAGACCATCGGGTGTGAGTATCAAGGGGAATTTGTTTGCTCAATGCTGCTGGCAAGGCGTTTATATCAGAATGCACCAAACCATAAATTGGGTGGCTTAGTCGAATATAAAAATATCCAACACGACGGCGTATTTCACCGAGCATTAGCTGATTCCGAGATGACCGCCAAACTATGGTTGCAGATGCTGGAAGATCTAAAAACGCAGCACCAGGTCAATCAGCCAGATTTCAAGTTAGTGAAAAAAATCACTAAAACCAGTAAATCTGCGATCCCCCAAATGCTGCGTCGAAGTGCTAAAGGCTAAGTTAAAAGTAGTCGCTCTACTTAGCTTTTAAAACCTCGCTTTTAGTATCTCGCTTTCACCACCAAGTTATTTCGATTATCTCGGCTACTGCGGATCAATTCATCGCCTTGAGTGCGTTGAGTTGATTTTGCAAGGCGGTCGTACAGCAATACATTGACCGTTGCCGCCAAATTCATACAACCAACAGTGGGCACGTAAACCACGCTGTCGGCACGATCCACCACATCCTGAGTAATGGTGCCATCTTCAGGGCCAAAGACATACAGAGCCTGTTCTGGGTGCTTAAATTCCGGAAGTGAAATAGCGCCCTCCGCTAATTCAACACACACGACTTTCGTTTCTGGATCTAGGTCATCTAACAAAGAAGGCATGCTTTTCAATGGGATTTTATTCGCCACGTTTTTCGTGTCGGTTTGAAATTTAGCGGCTTTGCCGTAACGCTCACCGGTATACAGCACTTGATCGACCTGATAACAACCAGCGGCACGCATTACAGCGCCAACGTTGGTTGGGCTTTTGGGGTTACTCAACCCTACCGTCACTTTTGCTGTCTGCTGGGTTGGTGACTGTTCAAGCTGTTGCGAATTTTCACTACTCACGATTCATCTTCCACTAAATGAGCACAACCACACTCTCTTTGAGTCATGGCGACAATTAAGCGCGGCATTTTAGCAAACACCACACAAAAAGACAGCACCATCACCACGCGATCCTTTTACAATAAATCCGCGCATAAGTTGTTATCAATGAAACAATCACTTAACCTTATGGTTACGAGTTATACAAGGAGGTCGTATGGCACACAGTCATTTTTTCGCTCATCTCGCCCGCATGAAACTCATCCAACGCTGGCCATTGATGCGTTCAATTTCCAAAGAAAACATTTCCGAGCATAGCCTACAAGTGGCCTTTGTTGCTCATGCGCTTGCCATCATCAAAAATAAGAAATTTGGCGGCAATGCCAACCCAGAACGTATTGCCATTCTTGGCATGTATCACGACACCAGTGAAGTTCTCACCGGCGATCTACCCACACCGGTCAAATATTACAACCCGGCCATCGCAAAAGAATACAAAATCATCGAAGCAGCGGCTGAACAAAAACTGCTATCCATGTTGCCAGAAGAGTTCCAAGAAGACTTTGCCCCTTTCTTAGTCTCCTCAAAAGCGAACGAAGAAGATGCACGCATTGTTAAGCAAGCCGATAGCCTGTGCGCATATCTGAAATGTTTAGAAGAGCTTTCAGCAGGTAATCATGAATACGAAAAGGCAAAAAAACGCTTAGAAGCCACGCTAAAAGAAAGAGAAACACCAGAAATGCGCTACTTTCTAGAAACATTCTCTGAAAGCTTTAAGTTATCTCTAGACGAAATCAGTTAACTAATTGTAAAGTCTAGAGTATAGCGGTAGACATCTCATTATGGGTTTACACAATAATCGCGTGACAAAGGGTTCCGATGAATATGACCAACAACAAAATTTGGCAAGCACGAAATAACAATGAGCATGTCATGAGGCGGGATGATCACCGAGACCCTTTTCAACGAGATCGTGCACGTGTTTTACACTCCGCAGCCTTTAGACGCTTACAAGCTAAAACCCAAGTTCACGGAACAGGCACGAACGACTTCCACAGAACCCGTCTAACTCACTCGCTAGAAGCCGCCCAATTAGGCTCGGGGATCCGTGCCCAACTCAAACGCAAACAACCTGAATTTACCGAAATCTTGCCATCAGCCAGTTTGATGGAAGCCTTATGTTTGGCGCATGATATTGGTCACCCGCCGTATGGTCATGGTGGTGAAGTCGCACTCAATTACATGATGCGTGATTTTGGTGGTTTTGAGGGAAATGCCCAAACCTTTCGTATTGTCACCCGTTTAGAGCCCTACACACCCGAGCATGGTATGAACCTTACCCGTCGCTCAGTGCTAGGGTTACTTAAATATCCCGCGTTTATCAGCCAAACTAAATCGCTATTACGTCCAGAACCCGTTGCTCATCAACGTCAATTAAAGGCGCATGATTGGTTACCGGCAAAAGGAGTGTATGATGCCGACAGCGATTTACTCGATTGGGTTTTAGATCCTCTTAGTAACCACGACCGTGACCTATTTTCTACCATGCGTGAATCCAATTATTCCGATTCAGAGCATAAGAAAACACGCTTTAAATCTCTCGATTGCTCGATCATGGAACTGGCCGACGATATTGCCTACGGCATCCACGATTTAGAAGACGCCATCGTATTAGGTATGGTTACCCGTACCCAGTGGCAAGAAAGCGCAGCAAGTCAACTTGCAGAGTGTGGTGACTCGTGGTTTGAAAGCAATATTCAACAGATCAGTGAAAAGCTCTTTTCGAATGAACACTATCACCGTAAAGACGCCATAGGCAGCATAGTGAATGCCTTACTCACCAGTGTAAAAGTCGCGCCTCTACCCAACGCACAGTTTGACGAAGTACTCCTCAATTGGAACGCATTTTTAGATCCTGAAATGGCGCAAGCACTGGAGATCTTCAAACAATTTGTAAGCCAGTATGTAATTCAGATACCGCAGGTTCAAATTGTTGAATACAAAGGCCAGCAGATCGTAATGGATTTGTTTGAAGCCTTAAGCGCAGACCCCGCAAGGCTTTTACCCGATACCACGAGAGAGAAATGGTTGAGCGCGCAGCAAGAAAGCCAAGCAAGCGGTATGCGAGTGATCAGTGACTACATCTCGGCTATGACCGATGGTTACGCACAGCGGTTACATCAGCAGCTATTTTCCGCTTACTCTCCCTATTAGCCATGACTTGATCGATGGCATGATATCTCGGAGGGATAACCTGACAACCCCATTTGGGAAGTTTAACTAAAGCTGACACTTTCGAAATGTGGGTTATCTATGCCCACTTCGAGCATGGCAATGTCATCCAGAACGACTAACACTTCACCTCCATCATCACTGATCACCAAGCATTCTTGTCTAGACTCATTTCGCACAGTATCAAGTGCTATACCCGCTAGTACGCTGCCCGCTTTCATCGTCAACTTTATTGGATAACGATGCATACATGCAATTTCAATATAATCGTATTTTTCGCAACTGATCATAGAGTTCACCGATTAAGTTTCAGGTAACCACATTAGCCCTAATCATTACTCGCTGTAAACATCAAGCGCTATCCTAACAATATAGACATACCTAGATTAGATTACCTTTCATTAGTTACTTGGTTGAAAGACGCGTGTCTGGCATCATGCACACCCGAGCGCCGTGGTCAGTGAACTGCACTAAGAGCATGTAGGTATCCAGTGATAGAAAACAGCCAACAATTAAGTAACCGTTACAATGAACACGGTTACTTTATTATCAGAAATTATTTCGATGAAACCCAAATTTCATCGCTTAGAAACGTGATTTTGAAATTTCATGAGTTATGGAAAGTAGACAACTTAGAGTTCTATGAGGAAGAAGCGTTTAACTCGTCTTTAATTACTGGAAGCGAGTATCTAAACAGCGTTGATAGATCGGTGCTTTTTAATTTCATTAGCTCAAGAAAGGTCATGGAAGTCGTTGATTCGGTGATACCAAAAAAACCAGCTTTTATGAATACACAGCTGTTCTTCAACCCTGTCAATCCTCAACAAAAAGACTTCTGGCACCGGGACTGTCAATACGACTATGACATCGAAGATCAGATGAAAGTGATCTTGGATACGCAAGTGTTGCATCTTCGAGTTCCCTTGTTTGATGAGCTTGGTATGGAAATCATACCCGGCACGCACAAACGATGGGACAACGACGAAGAATATAATGTTCGCCAGGAAGTAAATGGCAAGATAAGCAGTGACAGCATCCCCGGCGGGAAAAAAATTCCATTAGCGGCGGGAGACTTATTGGTATTTTCAGCAGATATGATTCACCGAGGTCTATACGGCTTGGACCGTTTGGCGTTAGATATATTGATCTTTGATTCGGCTTCAGACTATGTCGACTACGTCGATGATGATTGCCTACCTACTCAGGCCATGCTCAATACTATCGCAGACCCAAGATTATTTACAAACACGCTGCGGCTGAAGTCGCAAGTATGCGTTTAAATAATTGGTTGGAGATAATTCAAACGCTTACAGCTTCTACTCTCTTCCAAAAAAATGCTTGGCTCTTAATTCTGGCGGAATGTGAGCCATTTGCTTATCGACCATTTGATCAAACACATCAATTAGAGGCTGGTAATCTGTTTTTGCGTCTAGGATCGTCAGAATATGAAAACCTGCTTCAACCGTTGATAAGCTGTTCGCTGATGGCGCTTTTCTCATCCGATAATTACCAGACAAATCTTCTGGCAATGCGATGCAAGGTAATGAATGCAAATTGATAGACAGCCGCCACATTTTGTAAGCTTTCTTCCACGTGCCATCCAATAAGATCACGCGCCATTTTACTGGCTTTTCAGTTTGATTTTTCGATGCTTGTTGCTTAGCGATTAACTCTTCAAGCCCTGTACTGAACTCTCCAGGATACAGAACTACCGTGATCACCCTGTCTTCGGCCAGTAACTCGTTGAGTACTTTGTCTTCACTGAAGTTCTCACCAATCAATATTTGGCTATTTTCAAGCGACAACTTCAAGATACGCGCTGTACCTTTGGGTTGGTGTACTTCGCTTGAATGCTGAAGAATGATAAGCTCAACATTCGATTTGATTGACGTAATCAAACTACAGATACACATTTTTGTGGCTTTACCACATTGAAGACAATATCGATACATGGAGTGGCTTTGTACCCTTTGTTAATAGTGACCAGTTTAGTAATGGCATTGGCCCAATGGCCCGCATTACAACCTTTCATCACGTGGGATGCAAGCCTTATTGCAGACGGTCAATGGTGGCGGTTACTGTCTGGAAACTTTACCCACACTAACTACATTCATCTCGGTATGAATACCGCCGGCCTTTGGGTCATCGCTTTCTTCTTTCGCTCTATCACACAACCTAAAGAGTGGTTAGCCGTATTGTTAATCAGCTCGCTGCTGGTAGGAGTAACATTACTGGGTAGTGATATCCAAGTCTACTTAGGTCTTTCCGGCACTTTACACGGATTATTCGCTTATTACGCCCTCAAAGAGTCTCTAAGCGGCCGTCGTTCTAGTTGGCTTCTGGTAGTTGGTGTTTTAGTAAAAGTCGCATACGAGTGTATCATAGGCGCTCCAGAAAGCACTGCGAGTATGATTAATGCCAGGGTGGCAACTGAAGCGCATTTAGTCGGGATGCTATCTGGGTTGGCATTAGGATTACTGAGCCATACACGAGTGCTGCTCATGATAAAACGAAGTAATACCGATCCAAAATAACCATTCAATACCAAAGTTAACCTAATTCTGACTCTCTGTGGTTCAATCAGGCTAGATTGCTGTCTGGTTACTTCCTCTTACTGACTCAAAATCAATGACTGACGCCAACAAAGTACCTCAAGAAAGAAAACTAACCTGGCAAAAGCCCCTGTTACTCTGCGCCTTGATTGTAATGATTGCATTGCAATTCACTGCACACATTGGCGGTGATGCGGTCATTGGGTTCCCATTTAATTTCTATTCGTATAATGCCAAGTTTGACGCTCATCATTTCTTTGCAATGAGGCTGGTATCAAGCTTATTGTTCTTGGGAATATTGTTGGCCGGCATTTACGCGTTAATGCACTTTTGGACATGTGGCAGAAAGAGCAATGGTAGAGGTTAGAACATACTGCAAACGCTCGTTATTCGTTTGAGCTATCTAAATGAGCCAATAAGTTAATGAGCTGGAGTCAACATCGCTACCCGCCGAACACAGCGCCTACCGAGGTAGCCCTATCTAAACTGACAGCTCATTCAAATACAGTGAGCTTACTAGAGCTTTATTCGGGATCGGTTTTTCTCGACAGTAGCCAATCCAATTCCTTTTACATTTGCCAATTCTTCAACGGTTTTAAACTGGCCGTGTGCATCCCGAAATTCGACGATTTGCTGTGCTTTTTTCTCGCCAACCCCTTTAAGTAAAATGGCTAGCTCTTCAGCATCAGCAGTATTAATGTTAACGGTAATTTCGATGCCAGCATGCTTGCTCTGAGTTGTGGTTTCAGCTGCTATGCCTAACTTAGGCACAGTAAATGCGAAGCACACCATAAGTACTGCGATCAGTATTCTCATTCTTTTTCCCTTTTGAGTATTGAAAGTTGCATACTCTCAGCAAAAGAACACTGATAAAAATATAGTTTTCTAAAAACAAAACAGGCCGCATAAGCGGCCTGTTTAAGTTACATATCTATTTCAGAAAATTATTGCGCTGCATCCAATACGTAGTACTCAATGTCAGCATCTGCACGCAAGGCATTCAGCGTTGCTTGAAGATCTTGTTGAGTATTAGTACGAACTAGCTGAGCACCAATTTGTGCTGTGTAAGCTGGTTCAATTTCAGACGCGACACCAGACAACTCAACAACAACAATGTTGCCTTGCATGTCTTTTGCTTGGCCGTAGACTTTGTCACCTGCAGCTGGCTTCGCCATTGCGAAAACAGTGTTAGCAAACTCATGACCACGGTCAATGGTTTCAACATCACCAAAACTTAGCTCATTCGCTTCTAATGCTGTTTGTGTGCCCGCTTTAAGCTCACTAACTAGCGTTGACGCTAATTCCATAGCCTGTTGCTCGCCTTTCTGTGAAGCCAGAGCAGCAGTCGCCTGAGCTTTCACTTCTTCTAAAGGAAGTACAGACTCATCGCGGTAATCGTCAACACGAACGACGATAACGTGCTCAGGTGCCACTTCAACCACTTCTGAGTTAAGACCGGTGTCTTTTACTTCAGAATCTAGGATAGTTTGCATCACTACCGGGTTTAGTAACAGTTCAGGTGCATCTACTTCAGAGATAAAGTCAGTGTGCGCGACTTTGTGACCAATCGCTTCGGCTGCATCATCGAGAGAATCCGGGAATTCAAATGCTACGCGCTCTAGTTCCGTTTGTAGCTCGTAAAAACGCTCTACCGCTTGAGTATCAATCAGCTCTTGCTTGATCTCTGCTGCAACGGCTTCAAATGGCTGAGCTTGAGGCTCTTTTACGTCATCAAGTTTAATGATGTGGTAACCGAAGTCTGATTTTACTAGGCCTGTTACGTCGCCGGCTTTTTCGATAGCAAATGCTGCATCTTCAAAAGCTGGGTCCATCACGCCGCGTTCAATCCAATCTAATGAACCGCCTTGCTCAGAGCTACCCGGATCTTCAGAACGAGTCTTCGCTAGTTCAACAAAATCTGCACCCGCATTAAGTTCATCAAGTACAGACTGAGCTTTTGCTTCATCATCACCGATGATCAAGATGTGGCTTACTTGGCGCTGTTCTTTCGTTGAGTACTGGTCGATGTGCGCTTGATATTGAGCTTGTACTTGCTCGTCTGTCACTTTAACTTGTGATTTCAGCTCTTCCGCCGACAATTCAAGGTACGCAACTTTTAGCTGTTCAGGTCTTGTGAACTGAGCTGCATTTTGTTCGTAGTAGGCTTTCACTTCTTCGTCAGTCAGGCTTACTTTTTCGCTGAATGCTGCCAAGTTTAATGATAGAGAACGAATGTCACGAGTTTGGCCAATCAACTTGCCTTGTTCTGCAACTTCGTTAGGAAGGCTAAACTCACTAGCCTGCAACGCAGACACTAACTGATTGCGCACTTCATCACGACGCAAGTATTCGGCAAAGCTTTCAGGGCTAAAACCGGCACGGCGCAGTGCAGAAGCGTAAATTTCTTGGTCGAATACACCACCGCTTTGAAACTGTGGCATTTCTAGAATCATAGCGCGAATTTGAACATCGCTGATTCGTAAGCCCAGTGCTTGAGCATGTTGCTCCAATAAAATATCGTTGATCATTCGGTCAATGATAGATTTACGGAAAGACTGAACGTACTGAGGATCACCCAGTAGTGTCGAGAAGTAATCTCCAAGTTGAGCTTGCATTCTATTGCGCTCGTTTTGGTATGCTTGCTCAAATTCACCACGACTAATTTCTGTATTACCTACTTTCGCCGCTGCATTATTGCTCGAACCTAAATAACCACTCACTCCCGTAAATACGAAAGAAAGAATGATCAAACCTAGGATAATTTTTACCGCGATGCTGTTTACGCCTTCGCGCAATCGCTCCATCATAATCTAAATACTCTCTAAAATTACGCCGAACGGCGAGTCGCTCTTATGAGCGGAATGCGATTGATGATATCAGAAAAAGAAATGCGCACCAATTTGATGCGCATAATTCAGATACTTTTGGCAGATTTAACTGCCAACTTACAACTGTTTGCTGTTGTTTTAAACAATCAGCTTAGTTGCAAGCGTCTTTAAGTGCTTTACCAGCTTTAAATGCAGGCACTTGCGCTTCAGCGATTTGGATTTCTTCGCCAGTCTTAGGGTTACGACCTGTGCGAGCTGCACGAGTACGAACACTGAAAGTACCGAAGCCAACTAAAGCCACTTGATCACCAGATTGTAAAGTGTCGCTCACTGAGTCAATGAAAGCATCTAGAGCGCGACCAGCTGAAGCTTTAGAGATGTCTGCGTTCTCTGCAATTTTTTCTACTAGTTGTGTTTTGTTCACTTGATGTTCCCCTTTACTACTACCTGTATGATTTGGCAGTATTCGTTCCGTTAATAAAAATCTAATTATTTTTAAACCACGCCTTATAAACAAAGGCGTCGTCCTTGGTGAATTAACTTAGCGCCCTAAAAAAACGCTGACAAGCCTTTTAGGGCCTGTCAGCGCGATTCTTTTACTTATTTTTGCTACACGTCACTATTTTGCAGACTCTAAAGCCACACCGGACGGGTCATTAGCCAAAGCAATGGTTAATACTTCATCAATCCATTGAACTGGCTTCACAACAAGATCAGCAATAACGTTGTCTGGAATCTCTTCTAGATCACGTTCGTTTTCTTTTGGAATCACGACAGTTTTAATGCCACCGCGATGCGCAGCAAGCAATTTTTCTTTCAGGCCACCAATCGGAAGTACCTCACCACGCAGGGTTATTTCTCCCGTCATGGCCACTTCTGAACGAACCGGATTTCCCGTTAAGCTTGATACCAATGCAGTACACATTGCGATACCAGCACTTGGTCCATCTTTCGGTGTTGCACCTTCAGGTACGTGAACGTGGATATCACGCTTTTCGTAAAAATCGGTATTAATACCCAATTTTTCGGCGCGAGCACGTACAACGGTCATTGCGGCTTGAATTGATTCTTGCATAACATCACCAAGAGAACCTGTTTGGGTTAACTTACCTTTGCCTGGCATCGATTCGGTTTCAATCGTTAATAGATCGCCACCCACTTCAGTCCAAGCTAAGCCTGTTACTTGGCCCACACGGTTACTGTCGTCAGCTTTACCAAAGTCGCAACGCTGAACACCTAAGTAGTCTTTCAGGTTATCGATATTAACTGTCACGCTCTTAAGCGCAGAGTCTAGCAAGATATTCTTCACTGCTTTACGGCAGATCTTTGAAATCTCACGCTCTAAGCTACGCACACCCGCTTCACGCGTGTAGTAGCGAATAATGCCAATAATCGCTGAATCTTCGATCGTAATTTCGTGATCTTTAAGTCCATTGCGTTGAATTTGCTTAGACAACAAATGGCTTTTGGCAATGTTCAGCTTCTCATCTTCTGTGTAACCAGAAAGACGAATCACTTCCATACGATCAAGAAGCGGACCTGGAATATTCATTGAGTTCGACGTAGCAACGAACATCACATCAGATAGATCGTAATCTACTTCTAAATAGTGATCGTTGAACGAGTTGTTTTGTTCAGGATCGAGTACTTCCAACAATGCAGAAGCCGGATCGCCTCGCATATCCGAAGACATTTTGTCAATTTCATCGAGTAAGAACAGTGGGTTCTTCACTTCAACTTTTGACATCTTCTGAATCAACTTACCTGGCATAGAGCCAATGTAAGTACGACGATGACCACGGATCTCAGCTTCATCACGAACGCCACCCAGTGCCATACGAACGTATTTACGACCGGTAGCCGATGCAATAGAACGACCTAGAGAGGTTTTACCTACACCAGGAGGCCCAACAAGACATAGGATTGGCCCCTTTAGCTTATTGATACGGTTTTGCACGGCGAGGTACTCTAGAATGCGTTCTTTAACGCGCTCAAGACCGTAGTGGTCTTCGTTAAGTACTTCTTCGGCTTTAGCTAAATTCTTTTTAACCTTAGAACGTTTGGTCCAAGGAACGCCAATCATCCAATCGATGTAGCTACGCACCACTGTTGCTTCTGCCGACATAGGCGACATCATCTTCAGTTTCTGTAACTCTTGCTCGGTTTTTTCACGAGCTTCTTTTGGCATTTTAGATTCTTCAATCTTAATCTTTAGCGCTTCAAACTCATCCGGAGCGTCGTCCATCTCACCCAATTCTTTTTGGATGGCTTTCATCTGCTCGTTCAGGTAATACTCACGCTGAGATTTTTCCATCTGCTTTTTAACGCGACCACGAATGCGTTTTTCAACTTGCAGCAGATCGATTTCTGATTCCATCTGACCCATCAAGAACTCTAGACGTTCATTGACTTCAGTGATTTCGAGAACTTGTTGCTTTTCTTCTAGCTTAAGCGGCATATGCGCGGCGATGGTATCCGCTAGGCGCGCTGCTTCATCGATGCCATTCAGAGAAGTCAGTACTTCAGGTGGGATCTTTTTGTTCAGCTTAATAAAGCCTTCGAATTGGTTAATAGCGCTGCGAACAACCACTTCTTGTTCACGCTCATCCAGCTCAGGCGTTACTAAATATTCTGCGTCGGCGACGAAAAATTCATCTTCAGTAAATTTATGAATTTTAGCACGCTGTTGCCCCTCAACCAGTACCTTTACGGTACCGTCTGGCAGTTTAAGCAGCTGTAAAATCGTTGCAACTGTACCAATTTCAAATAAGTCATCAATTGATGGCTCATCGGTGTCTGCTTGTTTTTGAGCAACTAACAATACTTGCTTGTTGGTATCCATTGCAGATTCAAGGCAACGGATTGATTTCTCTCTTCCAACAAACAGTGGAATGACCATATGTGGGTAGACCACAACATCTCGTAAAGGTAATACGGGAATCTCGATACGCTCGGAACGTTCCAAGTTCATACTATTCTCTCTTCCGTTTCTGCTTATGAGCAGTATATGGGGGCAATTGGCGTATATTCAACGAGATAATAAAAAAAAAGGAGGCAAAAGCCTCCTTAGTTTAATAATTGTGAATTACTCTGCGCCGGCGGCCTGATTTTCAGTGCCGTTGTAGATAAGCAGCGGTTCAGATTCACCGTTAATCACGGAATCATCGATAACTACTTTGCTTACATCAGTGCTTGATGGAAGCTCATACATAGTCTCTAGAAGGACACCCTCTAAGATTGAGCGCAAACCACGAGCACCAGTTTTACGATCCATTGCTTTCTTAGCAATCGCTCGCAGTGCATCCTCACGGAATTCAAGTTCAACGTCTTCGATATCGAACAGCGCTGCGTACTGCTTAGTCAATGCATTTTTCGGCTCACAAAGAATTTGGATAAGTGCTTCTTCATCCAACTCTGTTAGCGTCGTTGTGACAGGAAGACGACCGATAAACTCTGGAATCAATCCATATTTAACGAGATCTTCTGGCTCAACCTGCATGAACAGTTCACCAACAGTTTTGGTTTCATCTTTAGAGCGAACTTCCGCGCCAAATCCAATGCCAGAACCTGTTGCTACACGTTGCTCAATCACTTTATCTAGGCCGGCAAATGCACCGCCACAGATAAATAGAATCTTAGATGTATCAACTTGAAGGAATTCTTGTTGTGGGTGCTTACGTCCGCCTTGCGGTGGAACCGACGCCACAGTACCTTCAACTAACTTAAGCAATGCTTGTTGCACACCTTCGCCAGATACGTCACGCGTAATTGATGGGTTTTCTGCTTTACGAGAAATCTTGTCGATTTCATCGATGTAAACAATACCGCGCTCTGCTTTCGCTACGTCGTAATCACATTTTTGCAGAAGCTTTTGGATGATGTTTTCAACATCTTCGCCCACATAACCAGCTTCAGTTAGTGTGGTTGCATCTGCCATTGTGAAAGGTACGTCTAGGAATCTTGCCAACGTTTCTGCAAGTAGGGTTTTACCACTACCAGTAGGACCGATAAGCAAAATGTTACTTTTACCTAGCTCAACGCCTTCACTGGTGATGTCACCGTTACGCAGACGTTTATAGTGATTATAAACCGCAACAGCGAGCACTTTCTTAGCATAATCTTGGCCAATCACGTAATCATCTAGATGGGCACGGATCTCACGAGGCGTTGGTAACGCTGTAGATTCCTTTTTAGGCAACACATCTTTGATTTCTTCGCGAATAATGTCGTTACATAGATCGACACATTCGTCACAAATATATACGGATGGACCTGCGATTAGCTTGCGAACTTCGTGCTGGCTTTTGCCGCAGAAAGAGCAATATAGCAGTTTACCACTACCGCTCTCTTTGCTTTTATCTGTCATTCGCTAACCTCTTTAGCCTTTTTTATTCTGGTTTGAGTGTATAACACTTTTGTTCAAAATGCGCCTGCATCTTTGAATACAGGCACCTTTTGCAATAATAGGTCGGGCTTTATTATGCCCTAGATATTATTTAGCGTTGCGTTCCAAAATGGAATCCACCAAACCGTATTCCACAGCTTGATCCGCAGACATGAAGTTATCGCGGTCTGTGTCTTGCTCAATCACTTCTAGCGGTTGGCCAGTGTGTTCAGCAAGTAATTTATTTAGTCGTTGCTTGATCGTTAGGATCTCTTGCGCGTGGATCTGAATGTCAGACGCTTGGCCTTGGAAACCACCTAATGGTTGGTGGATCATCACGCGAGAGTTAGGCAATACATGACGCTTACCTGGTGCACCACCAGCTAGCAAAAATGCACCCATTGAACAAGCTTGTCCCATACATACTGTGCTCACGTTTGGCTTGATGTACTGCATGGTGTCATAGATAGACATACCTGCTGTTACGCTGCCACCAGGAGAGTTGATGTAAAGGAAGATGTCTTTGTCTGGATTTTCTGACTCAAGAAACAGAAGCTGCGCCACAACAAGGTTTGCCATGTTGTCTTCAACTTGACCTGTAAGGAAGATGATACGTTCCTTAAGCAGACGAGAAAAGATATCGTAAGAGCGCTCACCACGGGATGTTTGCTCTACTACCATAGGTACTAGCGCATCAATAATTGGTGACATTGCATTTTTTTCTTGGTAGCTCATATTCTTATATCCCTAAAATAAAATGGCCCGAATGATTTACTCACACGGACCATTGTTAGCAGAAGAGTTAAAACAAAGTCAACTGTCTACACACAGAAACCTGAATTATGCAGGTTGTTGTGCATTCATAAGCTCGTTGAAGCTTACTTCTTTGTCAGAAACTTGTGCTTTAGCGATGATTGCATCGATCGCTTGCTCTTCTAGCGCAACGTTACGCATGTTGTTCATCATCTGCTCGTTTTGCTCGTAGTAAGCAATAACTTCTGATGGATCTTCGTAAGCAGTCGCCATCTCTTGGATGATTGCTTTTACTTTCTCGTCGTCAGCTTTTAGTTCTTCAGACTTTATTACTTCACCTAATAGTAGGCCAACAACTACGCGACGTTTAGCTTGCTCTTCGAAAAGCTCACGTGGAAGTTGCTCAGCAGCTTCTGGGTTGCCGCCAAAACGTTGTGCAGCTTGTTGACGTAGAGTAACGATCTCTTGGTCAATAAGAGCAGTCGGAACGTCGATGTCGTTCTCGTTTACTAGGCCGTCAAGAGCTTGCTCTTTAATGCGGTTCTTAACTGCTTGCTTAAGCTCACGTTCCATGTTCTTACGTACTTCAGTTTTAAGACCTTCTAGGCCATCTGTCGCACCGAACTTAGCAACGAATTCTTCGTTTAGCTCAGGAAGCTCACGCGCTTCAACTTTGTTTACTTTAATAGAAAACTTAGCTTCTTTACCTTTTAGGTTTTCAGCGTGGTAATCTTCTGGGAAGTTAACGTCGATTTCAAATTCCATGCCCGCTGTTTTACCAGTGATGCCGTCTTCGAAACCAGGGATCATACGACCTTGGCCCATTTCAAGTGGGAAGTTTTCAGCTTTGCCGCCTTCAAACTCTTCACCGTCGATAGAACCAACGAAATCGATAGTTGCACGAGAACCTTCTTCAGCAGCTGTGTCTACTTCTTTCCAAGTAGCTTGTTGCTTGCGAAGCGTTTCGATCATTTCGCTTACGTCTTCTTCTTTAACTTCAACAGCTGGTTTTTCAACTGTGATGTTTTCTAGGCCTTTAAGCTCTAGCTCTGGGTATACTTCAAAAGAAGCAGCGAATACTAGGTCTTTACCTTCTTCAGTTTCAACTGGAGTAAAAGTAGGTGCGCCCGCTGGGTTAATTTTTTCTTTAACGATCGCTTCGATGAAGTGACGTTGCATTACTTCGCCCATCACGTCTTGACGTACTGCTTGGCCGTACATTTTCGCAACCATTTTCATAGGCACTTTGCCTTTACGGAAACCATCGAAACGACGGTTTTTTGCGATGTTACGTAGTTCAGCCGTTACCGCATCTTCAATGTTAGAAGCAGGAACAGTAATAGTAAGACGGCGCTCTAGGCCTTCTAGAGTTTCAACAGTAGCTTGCATTATATTTAAACCTCAAAACTGGCTCAGATTAACTGAGCGTATGAGCCGCTCACATCAAGTGATCACGGCTTCATCATTTATGTACCCCAAGTGAGCACATACATACAAATTGAGCACCATCAGCCTCAAATAAGACTAATGAACTATTCAGCGATTTCTTCCATTTACCTACCGAAGCAGGTAAAAAAAGCAATCTCCAATTAGTCTCAGAACGAAAAAATAGACGCGACATTCTAGCGATATGCACTTCAACTGTCGAGCCAAGTCCTAAATTCCCAACAAAATGACGTTAGTTTCCTGAGAAATGGGGACGATACATGGCTTTTCAAGGGAAATAATCCCTTTTTTTAAGAAAAAAACGAAAAAGAGATCCCAGTCTTGTTTTAATAGGATTAATTGGTAACTTTTTGTGCGGCATTTAATCTAGAGGTTCAATGATAAAAGGAAGTTGTCATGGCTGTACGCAAGCGTGTTTCGATGTTTTTTTTTGTAATTTACTTCTTTAGTACGTTGATTGTTACCAGTTGGGTTTGGCAATCTGGTAATCAGCAACTTAGCAAAAACGCGTTACAACAAGCCGAACAACTGAAAAGCCATCTATCGAGCCAGCTAGACAAATACGCCTACATCCCCCAATTGATGTCTAAAGACAGAGAACTCATTGATGCATTGCTTAAACCAAACAACAGCGCACAACTCGATATCACCAATCGTTATCTAGAACAGGTCAACCAAATCATCGGCGCTTCGGACACCTATCTCATTGATAACCACGGCACCACGATTTCCGCCAGTAACTGGGACAACCAACGCACGTTTATAGGTCGTAACTTTGCTTTTCGTCCTTACTTTCAAAAAGCGATTAACGGCCAAAAGGGCGAGTACTTCGCGCTTGGCAGCACGTCCGGCAGGCGTGGATACTACTACGCGTACCCTATCGTGTTTGCCGCTAAGACCTTAGGCGTGATCGTTGTGAAAAAAGAGCTGTCTAACATAGAGCAAAATTGGACTAACAAAGAGAGTTATTTCGCAGTCACCGATGAAAACAATGTGGTGTTTATGTCCAATCGAGAATCTTGGCTATACCAAAGTATCATCCCATTAAGCATCGAAACGAAAGTCAACATCTCAGAAAGCAGACGATACTTAGAGAGGGAAATTGGCTCACTCATGCTTGCTGGGGATCTAAGCAGCCCGACAAGTGAAATAACACACACAGTTAATCCATCGCTGAACAATCAATACCTCAGTGCCCACCAACCAATGGATAACATTGATCTAACAGTACGCGTCTTAACGCCTAAAATTCAGCTCATGTGGAGTGTAGCCGCCATTACGTCAATCTACACTCTCATATTCGTGCTCATGTATCTCAGCTATGTCGTGTACATACAGCATCGCACCAAACAAAAACACATCGAACGCATTCAGCAAGACGCTAAGCACAAATTAGAATTTCAAGTCATGGAGCGCACTGCCGAGCTACACCACGAAGTAAAAGTCAGAACCGAAACCGAACACACATTACGTCAAACGCAAGATGAGCTGATACAAGCGGCCAAACTCGCCGTGTTGGGACAAATGTCAGCCAGTATCAGCCATGAATTGAACAACCCGCTTGCGGCCATCAGAAGTTATGCCGACAACGGTAAAGCCTTCCTGGAGAAAGGTAAGCCAGAGAAAACCAGTGAAAACTTGGTTCGGATTTCAGCGCTGACTGACAGAATGGCTCAAATTAGTAAGCAGTTAAAGGCGTTTGCTAAAAAGTCCAATGCTAACGAGTTAGTCGATGCGCAAATATTCCCACTTATCGTGGCCGCGAAAGAACTGCTAAAAGCCCAACTTAAAAACCAACGAGTCGAGCTACTACTTGAAATTGAAACCGAGCTAATACAAACCAAAATAAACCCTATTCAACTGGAGCAGGTCTTAGTGAATTTATTGTCGAATGCGATACACGCCATAGAACAACAACCTACTAAGAAAATCATCGTGTCACTGTCTCAATCAGACCATGAAATTGTGATACGCATAGAAGACAACGGACCCGGTATCGCGCAAGATCATCTTAATCGCCTATTTGACCCATTCTTTACCACCAAACAGAACGGTTTAGGTCTAGGGCTATCAATATCTCAACAGATCGTTGCTGGCATGCATGGTGCTCTAATGGTCCGTGACAGCACAATCGGAGGAGCGTGCTTCCAAATTACCTTGCCCAACAACTCCAACCCGCTACTTTGGAGCAATAAGACGCCATAATAATTACAAGGAAGAGAGCATAAATGTGTCATGTGTTTTTTATTGATGATGAAGAAGATCTTAGGATCGCAATGGAGCAAAGTTTCGAACTGGCCGACATTGAAGCCAAAGGCTTTGCTGATGCCGAATCTGCACTGATTGCCTTTGATCACGACAACCCTCCCCACGTGGTTGTCACCGATATTTGCTTACCTAACCTATCTGGCCAAGACTTACTGCGATCCATTAAACGAAAAGATGCCGATATTCCGGTAGTGCTGATCACAGGCCACGGTGATATTTCCATGGCTGTACAGGCCATGCATGATGGCGCTTACGATTTTATAGAAAAACCCTTTGCTAGCGATCGCCTGATTGATACGGTAAAACGTGGCATTGAGCGTCGTAAACTGACACTTGAAAATCAGCAGCTAAAACGTGCATTAAAAGCAAAACAAGCTCTTGGACCTAGAATCATTGGGGACACCGCCAGTATCCAAGCACTTCGCGACACCATCAGCCATGTGGCCGACACCAACGCTGACATCCTATTGTTTGGCGAAACAGGAACAGGCAAAGAGTTGGTTGCTCGTTCGCTACATGAGCAAAGCAGCCGCAGAGAACAAAATTTTGTAGCGGTAAATTGTGGTGCTGTACCAGAAAACCTCATTGAAAGTGAACTATACGGACACGAAAAAGGCGCATTTACCGGAGCCGAAAGCCGCAGAGTTGGTAAGTTTGAGCACGCACAAGGAGGCACACTTTTTCTCGATGAAATTGAGTCAATGCCGATGCAAGCACAAATCAGGCTGTTACGAGTATTACAAGAACGTAGCTTAGAGCGTGTTGGCTCAAATCAAGCTGTTGAGCTAGATATTCGCGTCATTGCCGCCACTAAAATCGATTTAAAGCAAGCCGCTAGCGAAGGAACTTTTCGTCAAGATCTCTATTATCGATTGAACGTCGTGACGTTAGACCTCCCCCCTCTTCGCTCACGCAAAGAAGACATTCCTGGTTTATTCCATCACTTTCTGCTGGTTGCCGCGGCTCGGTATGGCAAAGCCGCAACGTCATTACCCGCCAGTGATCTACAGATTCTACTCGCTCATAACTGGCCAGGTAATGTAAGGGAATTAAGAAACGCAGCTGAGCGCTTCGTCTTGCTTGGTAAATTGATACAACTTGGCGATGCCAGTACTGTCGAACCGCAACAAGGACTTGCAGAGCAAGTCGCTGAGTTTGAAAAAACCATTTTAGAGCAATGTTTGGCAGACTGTGGCGGTAGCATCAAAGACACCATGCATAACCTTCAATTAGCAAGAAAAACGCTATACGACAAGATGCAAAAGTATGGTCTTAGCAAAGAAGAGTATAAATAAATCACGGATAGGCCCTAACCAGAGTAGGGCCTTTAAATGGAACTCAATTATAGTGACGGTCGAGTAAATTGATAGAATAGCGAATCAGACGCAGATTCCGCATTTTTCTTATACTCATTCATTTCGCTAGGGTCAACGTATGTTTGTTTATTGCGGTAGCTGTATAGAAACTCAACCTTTTTGTACTTGTCTGTTAGTTTCGCGAGCACCCCACCAACACCTTGTAATGATATATCAAACTCAAATATCTTACTGTTAATGAAGGTATCATCGTCTGAAATACTAAAACCTACCGGTAATTGTAATACTATCTTCTGAGTGATATCTATTGGTCTTCCTAGGTAATAAGGCGTTTTCCGTCGCTTACTTTCAGGGTATACGATGTACGTATTGATAACATCTGCAACAACATCAAATCTATGCTCACCTTCGTCCGTTAAATACCAAAACGACTCGATTGCGTACTGCTCTACGACAGTAAAGACGTTGCTATCTAAATCATCATATACAACGAAATCTTCGCTAACATAAACCCCTTCATAAAAACGATTGAAATATTCTTCATAGCTATCCATAACTTGACTCATCGAATCAGATGAAAAATAACGTCTCATTCTATCAGCTTGTTCACCATAATAGACTGTTTCGACCGTCATGCTGGTTTCTCCCTCACCAACATCTTTAACGTTAAGCGTTGTGGTGGTAGAAATACTGTTAACACGCTGAGCATCCATTCGAACCAATGATCTCTGACCTTTCTCAATCAAAAGAGCATACCCAAGTTGGGACTGGCTTATTGCTGCTAGTTTATCCGCTTGCTCTGTTGCGGTCGGATCGATCCAATATTCAAGTCCCTCGAAATAAAATCTGACAATGACATGATTAAATGCACTATGACCTGCAGGCTGCGTTACCAATTGTTTCTTATATGTCGTATTAACTAACGCGGGCGTCGCTTTGATACCGATCCCCTCGAGCATAGCAACCAATAAAAGCACTTTGTCTTTACAGTCACCATAACCTTGATCCAGTACATTTTCAGGCGATCTTGGAGCATGGGAACCGATACCATTCGACATTCCAAGATATCGAATCGACTGCTGGGCAATTTTTATTGCCGCTACCACTCTCTCTTCTGGATCTTCAACCTTTTTTAACAGCTCCAACTTTTCTTGTATCAGTGGGCCATTGATTTCGTATTGATACAGAGGCAACGACCACTCAACAACATCGTTCCAGTTCGTATAGTTTGTTACGTGAATATAAGGATATTCGTCAAACCAATTTGGCTGATTTTTCTCGTAATATTTGTATTCACGTCTTGTATCGACATATCGAAATTCAAAGCCATGTTCAGATTCAAAACTTTCAACCTGTCCATGCTTGCTGTCGCCTAACCGACGCACGTTGTACCCTTCATTTTTAGGATACAGTATTCGAATAAAAGAGCTCGCTACAGGTACTTCCCACCCAATTTTGAACCAAGAATCAACATTACCGTTGAAAACAGGATTAGTACCTTTTATCGAAAAGCTATAATCGATGACATCGCCTTCTTCAACATTCTTCAGCACGATGTAGTAAGTTTCGTCACCGTTATATAGCAGTTGCTCAAGGTCTTTCTCTTGCTTAAAGCGTTTTACTTCCATCTTGTCGAGTTGATTAAGCCGAACACCATCTCGCCAAATAGCCAAGGAATGCAATATGACTTCTTCGTAGGACGGAGCAAACGTCAGTGATATCTGCGAATTGTCCTCGACCCCTCTCGAATTCACAGCCTTTGTCATGTAATGACTGTACGTTACCGGTTTCGTCAATAAAAAGTTGGTTTGTCTATCAACCAAAAGATATGCACTGCCATCAACTCGGTCTTTTCTTGCCCCTTTTCCGTCATATTCTTGGGGAATAACCCAGTTAGGCTCCACTTCAATTTTTATCAAGTCGTTAGCACTGACTGAAAACGCCATGACCAATGCTAACCAAAACAACCCAATGTATCTCATATCTATATAACGCCTATAATGCATTCAACAATTAAATATTACCTCGTCTAAACATAAAACTCACTAACCCTTTAAAAATAAAAGTAAAATTGACTTTCATCATGTCAATTCAACTAAAGTATTGATCAAAAAAAGCCCTGCGGGGGAGGCAGGGCAATACGGAGTTTAGGAACATCATTATTATAGTTTTGTTTCAGGGAACATTTTATAAGAACAACCTTAGGCCAACGCTGCTCTTATTTTTCTACTTCTCTGGTTTCTCTATTTCGTTTACTTAGTGATGATTTCCGGCCCCATTAGCAGCGTTGGTAACCAAGTTGACACCCAAGGTACGTAAGTCACGATGATTAGGAATAAGAACATCACGCCAACCCATGGTAAAGCGGCTTTCACTACGTTCATCATCGACATTTTCGCAACCCCGGCCGTAACAAAGAGGTTGAGCCCCACCGGCGGTGTGATCATGCCTATTTCCATGTTAACTACCATCATGATGCCCAAGTGGATAGGATCAATACCCAACTCTATCGCGATTGGAAATACCAGCGGTGCAACGATAATCAAAAGACCCGAGGGCTCCATGAATTGGCCACCAATCAGTAACAGAATATTCACCACAATCAAGAATGCGATAGGGCCAAGGCCTGCCGACAACATAGATTCAGTGATCATCTGAGGAATACGTTCTTCTGTAAGGACGTGCTTTAAAATCAGAGCATTCGCAATGATAAACAGCAGCATGATCGTCAGTTTACCCGCTTCAAACAGTGTGTCTTTAGTGTCTTTGTGCACAAATGTTTGAACCGCTTTTACGATCGCCGGTTTGGTGTTTTCTTTATCTGCAAACGGCCCCATATCTTTATAGATGAAGTTTGCAATGAAGAACGCGTACACCGCAGCAACTGCCGCCGCTTCTGTTGGAGTAAAGATACCGCCATAGATACCACCAAGAATGATAACAATCAGTAACAAGCCCCAACTCGCATCTTTTGCTGATGCAAACATTTCGCCCCAACCAACAAAGGGTTGAGCGGGAATGTTTTTCCAGCGAGCCGCGATATAGATGGCGATCATCAGCATCACACCAGCCAATAGGCCCGGGATCACGCCACCTAAGAACATGCGCCCTACCGAGACATCCGTCGCCGCCGCGTAAACAACCATCACGATTGATGGCGGAATTAAGATACCAAGCGTACCTGCATTACAAATTACACCCGCCGCGAACTCTTTTGAGTAACCATTTTTCACCATACCGGCAATGACGATACTACCGATTGCAACCACCGTTGCCGGAGAAGACCCAGACAGAGCAGCAAACATCATACAGGCAACAACAGAAGCCATCGCAAGTCCGCCACGGAACCAACCGACCATGGCGATAGCAAAACGAATGATACGCTTAGCAACGCCACCAGTAGACATAAAGCTCGATGCCAAAATGAAGAATGGAATCGCTAACAGGGTATAGTGCCCCGCAAACGCATTGAACAAAGTTTGTGCCACTGATGCGAGTGAAGCATCAGAGTGCATTAACAAGAATATCATGCTGGACAAACCCAGCGATATGGCAATTGGCACGCCAATCAGCATGAAAGCAATCACCATCAAAAACAAAAATAACATGGCCATGATTTACTTCTCCTTACCTTTTGTATTCAGTGGCGCCATTGCGTCTTCGTCGCTGCCCTGCGTCACTTCTGCTTTCAGAGCTTCTAAGCCCTCTTCCGCTTCATGCCCAGCAATCATACGGTCCGCCTTACCAGTGAAAACTTGCACTGCTACCTGTAAAAAACGGAAAGTCAGCATCGCCATACCAATCGGCAGCGCCATGTAAGGAATAAATCGTGGCATTTTTTCGTAACGCTCACCTTCGTTTAACCAGTCTGACATAAACTGCAAAATCTCTGGCATCGGGATATCATCAGTCTCGTACCACGCTCGCTCAGTGGCAAACGGATACCAGTAGTTCCATGAACCGATCAAGAGCAAAATAGAAAAGAGCAAACATGAACAAACAGCAACCATGGCATACACTTTTCGCCATTTTTCTGAAGCTAGGTTAATGATCACATCAACCCCAATGTGAAAGTGCTTTTTCACACCATAAGATGCGCCAACAAGCACCATCCAGGCGAACATAAATACGGTCAGTTCTAACGCCCATAAAATGTTGTCGTTAAACACATAACGAGACACAACGTTAGCGAAAGTTAATAGGGTCATGGCCCCGAGAAAAAATGCGATAAGGGTTTCTTCTATCGCATCGGTAATTTTTCCGACTTTAGAAAAAAGAGACTGTTCCATGGAATACTCCGATCTCAAAACTGCTTTTTATCATTATAATTAGAGGCGGGACGAGCCCGCCTATTTAGGGAGTGGTGGTTATTTATTTGAAGCCAACGCCGCTTCGATAAGATCCGAACCAATGTCTTTTTCAAACTTCTTCCATACAGGTTGAAGTGCCGCGACCCAAGCTTGACGCTGATCTGGCGTTAACGTACGAACGACGCCACCCGCTTCAATGATGTTATTTTTATTCGCCATATTCACTTTCGAAGATTCCGCATTTCGTGTAGCAGAAACTTCAGTAATAATGGTTCCTAGTTGATCACGAATATCATCTGGTAGGTTTTTCCAGAAATCGTTAGACGTAACCACTAGGTAATCTAAGATTCCGTGGTTAGTTTCCGTAACACCGTCTTGTACTTCGAAGAATTTCTTACCGTAAATGTTTGACCATGTATTTTCCTGGCCATCGATAACCTTAGTTTGTAGGCCACCGTACACTTCTTTAAACGACATTTTCTGTGGGTTAGCATTTAGTTGCTCGAACTGCGCAACCAATACATCAGACGCTTGAACACGGAATTTAAGCCCTTCAGCATCCGAAGGCAGTAACAATGGCTTGTTTGCCGACATTTGTTTCATACCGTTATGCCAAAACGCCAAACCTTTGAGACCGCGTCGCTTCATTGCATTTTTCAGCTTGTCGCCTGCTTCTGAGTTCTGGAAACGGTCAACAGCGTCGACATCTTCAAACAAGAATGGCAGGTCGAAAATACGGTACTTTTTAGTGAACTTCTCAAATTTTGATAAAGAAGGGGCAGCGAGTTGTACGTCACCATTAAGTAGCGCTTCTAGCACTTTGTTATCATCATAAAGCGTCGAGTTTGGAAATACTTCCATACACGCTTTACCGTTCATCTCTTCGTTAACTCGCTTTTCAAGCAATGAAGCCGCGATCCCTTTTGGGTGTTTGTCTGTATTCGTTACGTGGCTGAACTTGATCACCATTTCACCAGGGTCACAGTTAGCAGACGCCTGAAAACTGGTTACAGCAAGAATCGATACCGAAAGTAGAGTAAGAGGCTTTAACATTTTATTTCTCCTTGTTTTTATCATCCAGCGTCCATTCTCTGGCGCCTTGTCTTTCTTATAAGGCAATTAACGCGCCAACACGCTACATTTAATTAACAAACCAATAACCACAAGGGCTACAGAAATTTAACCTAAATAAACTCGAGCTAGGCATGAGAAATAATGGGTGGAAAATGACACATGATGAAAAGTGGATTTGGTGGAACTCCACCGAAAAGAGAAAACCGAAGTGCTAAAAGTGAAGTGCTAAAAGTGAAGTGCTAAAAGCTAAGTGCTAAAAGCGAAGTGCCGAGTTAACTGCTCTGACTTCGTTTTTAGTATTTAGCTTTTCGTACTTGCTAAGGTAAAGTAGCCACCACTAATGCAATTACCGCTTACTAATATGAGACCAGTCCTAGCATGAGCACCATTTATCACCACCCCGTGCAAATCTACTACGAAGATACCGACCATTCAGGTGTGGTTTATCACCCAAATTTTTTGAAGTATTTCGAAAGAGCACGTGAGCATGTCATTGATAGTGATAAATTAGCGACATTATGGAACGAACAAGGCCTCGGCTTTGCGGTATATAAAGCCAATATGATTTTTCAAGACGGTGTTGAGTTTGCAGAGGTGTGTGACATTCGCACCAGCGTAGAACTTGATGGCAAATACAAAACACTATGGCGTCAGGAAGTATGGCGCCCTAATGCTAAAAAGCCGGCTGTGATTGGCGACATAGAAATGGTGTGTCTCGATAAAGACAAGCAACTCCAACCGATCCCAGAGTCTATACTTGCGGCATTCATTGTAAAATAGCCCTAAAGATCTGCCTGGCTACGGTTGAATTAGCTGGCTTGAACAGAGCCAGTTTGCCCTAATCTCAACACGGGGTGTCGTCTCTGCACCATTTACCAGCAACGATATGCCCAGCGTAACAGCGAAACGATACTCTTCATCTAACCGGCCCAAGTAACTAAACCAAACGACCGAACCTTGCAAATTTTTCCCTTGGTCAGAAACCTGTCGTTCTAACGTCACTCCTTGAATGACCGTCACTTCTTTCGTTGGAGCTTGGGTTTTCAACTTTACATCTAATTCCTCTTGGCAGTTTAGCGGCGTCTGAGAATCATATGCACGAGACATATCAAAACCAAAGCTATCGAGCGGTATGGCCAACCCTTTCCCCACCGCTTTTATATAAGACTCTTTCAACGCCCATAAATCGAAGAAATGCTCTCTTTGATCGGCTTCATCTAAGGTGAGTAATCGTGAAGATTCTAGTGTTGAAAAATAATGATGGTGAATTGAGCCAATATCGGTTTCAGCGCGAGACTTTTCGATGTCTACACCTAGCTGAAATGCCGCACTCCCCGTCAAAGCACGTTTACTTGGATCTGAAGCCACAAGAGCCACCAGCAAGTACTCTCCACTATGACTGATGTTAAATTCAATCCCTGTCAGTCCATGCTGCTCATTACATAAATAAGGTTTGCCCTTCGACTCGTACTGAAATCGCCATTGATCAGGCGCAATATTGATGCCCACTTCCGTAGTTGCATAACGAGTTAAAATTACTCTTAAATAGTTACGTACATACAATGCCTTCAAGCGAGCTTTAGGAAAGCGATAACGATCAACTTTGATTCGTTCGTCGTCACTCAATCTAGATCTCAAAAATGCCACTTTATTCGTGTCACCATCTAGAGAAGTAAGAGGACAAAACCACAATTGAACAGTAGAAGTAGAGGACAAAACAACAAACCTTTTTGCTAACGATACCTGACTATTTTGACGGTCTTTTAAGCCAATTAAAAGTACTGATTTCTTGAGTATAAAACCAGCCTTTTATTAAGGGTACCAACCGGATAATTAGAGTTTATACTCTACCCACTCAAATCATAAAACTTACATCTTTGATCCAGCAACGCGCTGACACAACAAGAACTAAACCACTTTTAACATCAAAAATACGCCTTAGATCACACAAATCATAAAACCTGAGTATTTACACTAATTAATGAATATTAATCTTTATTATTCATTATGTTACCTTACATAAATAGCAAAATATCGAATGAAAACATGCTTTCACTGGTCTGAAGAGTTTACTCCACGGTTTGCTGATATTGTATACATCGTGCCCCTCGCGTAATCTGCTCTACCATTGATAAATTTAACGACGTTTTTTGGACAAAAAAGACGTTTTATTGCCGTAAATATTAGCGGCAACGGCTAGAGTAATTATTGATGGAAACCACCTCACATATTCCCAGTGCATTTTCACAATGAATGGCTCTATTCGTAACGAGTTTACCCACTCACATAATTCAAATTTCAAAGATCTACTGCATATCAGTAGCACACTTTTATCACGGCGCTTTTATATAGCCACTCCCACAAGCTACACACATTATCTAAAAGCCCAAACTAAGACAGAGGCAACCGCATTACGGCTGCCCAGCGGAGACTCATAATGAGCCAAACCCCCGAATCACTATCTGAAGCCCAACAAGACAAACGTTTAAATAAACGTTTAAAAGACATGCCTGTCGCAATTGTTGGTATGGCGAGCATTTTTGCAAACTCCCGTTACCTAAATAAATTTTGGGACCTGATCAGCGACAAGATCGACGCAATCACAGAGGTGCCAGACACCCACTGGCGCGCAGAAGACTACTATGATGCAAACAAAAGCACGCCAGACAAGTCTTACTGTAAGCGCGGTGGCTTCATTCCAGAAGTTGACTTCAATCCAATGGAGTTCGGCCTACCGCCAAATATCCTAGAGCTAACGGATACGTCTCAACTGCTTTCTTTAATTGTGGCAAAAGAAGTACTGGCTGACGCAAAACTACCAGAAGGCTACGACCGCGATAAAATCGGTATCACTTTAGGTGTAGGTGGTGGACAAAAGATCAGCCAAAGCCTAAATGCTCGCCTGCAATACCCTGTACTTAAAAAAGTATTCGCAAACAGTGGCATTAGCGAAGAAGACAGCGAGATGCTGATCAAGAAATTCCAAGACCAATACATTCACTGGGAAGAAAATTCATTCCCAGGTTCATTGGGTAATGTCATTTCAGGCCGTATTGCTAACCGCTTTGATTTGGGTGGCATTAACTGTGTGGTTGACGCTGCATGTGCTGGCTCTTTAGCGGCAATGCGTATGGCACTTGGCGAGCTTGTTGAAGGCCGCAGTGAAATGATGATCACAGGTGGTGTGTGTACTGATAACTCACCAACCATGTACATGAGCTTTTCAAAAACCCCTGCCTTTACTACCAACGAAACCATCCAACCTTTTGATATCGATTCAAAAGGCATGATGATTGGCGAAGGTATCGGCATGGTTGCGTTAAAGCGCCTAGAAGATGCAGAACGCGATGGCGATCGTATCTACTCTGTGATTAAGGGCATTGGCGCCTCTTCAGACGGTAAGTTTAAGAGCATTTATGCTCCTCGCCCTGAAGGCCAAGCGAAAGCACTGAAAGCCGCTTACGATGATGCTGGCTTTGCACCAGAAACGTTAGGTTTATTAGAAGCTCACGGCACTGGCACAGCCGCAGGTGATGTCGCTGAATTTGGTGGCTTGAACTCAGTATTTAGTGAAGGTAACGATAAGAAACAGCACATTGCATTAGGTTCAGTTAAGTCTCAAATCGGACACACTAAATCAACGGCAGGTACGGCTGGCCTGATTAAGGCATCGCTAGCACTTCACCACAAAGTGTTGCCAGCGACCATCAATGTTTCCGCACCAAATCCAAAATTGGACATTGAGAACTCGCCATTCTACCTAAATACCGAAACGCGTCCTTGGGCGCAAAGAGCAGACGGCACGCCACGTCGTGCGGGTATCAGCTCATTTGGTTTTGGTGGTACTAACTTCCACGTTGTACTAGAAGAGTACACAGCAGAGCACAAACGTGGCGACAAATACCGCCAACGTGAAGTTGCGCAAACCTTGCTGTTTAGTGCCGCATCTCGTGATGGACTGGTCGCTAGCTTAAAAGCCATCAACGCCGATCTTGCAGCAGGCAAGGCATCTATCGCTGAACTGGCTAAAGCCCATGCTCTTCGTGAACTAGACGCTAAGCACGCTCGTTTGGGGTTGGTTGCTAAAACTGAACAAGAATTACAAGAATTGCTGACTCAATCGATTTCTCAAATCGAGAAAAACTCAGCGGATAAATGGCAGCTACCAAACGGGACTAGCTTCCGTGTTTCTGCTCTTGTAAATAAAGATGAATCAAACAAGGTTGCCGCTCTGTTCGCAGGCCAAGGTTCACAATACCTCAACATGAGCCGTGAACTGGCGTGTTACTACCCAGAAGCGCGTCAGCAACTTGAACAAGCAGATGCTGTCTTTGCAGAAAATAAGAAAACGGTGCTGTCTCAAGTTCTGTTCCCTATTCCTGCTTTCAACAAAGAATCCATCGCAGAACAAGAAGCACTATTAACCAATACAGCAAACGCACAAAGCGCGATTGGTGTGGTTTCAATGACGCAATTTGAGTTAATGACCCAAGCAGGCTTCAAAGCCGATATGTTCGCAGGTCACAGCTTTGGTGAGCTAAGTGCATTGTGCGCATCAGGTGTTATCTCTCAACAAGATTATTACAAGCTAGCATTTGCTCGTGGCAATGCCATGGCCCAAAAGCCTGCTGAAGGTGACAGCGGTACTATGTACGCTGTAATCTTGGATGCGAAAGAACTGGCTACCGTTGAAAAATGCGTCGCTTCATTTGAAGGCGTTAGCATCGCTAACTACAACGCGCCAACTCAGCTTGTAATTGCAGGCCCAACGGTTGAAGCACAACAAGCAGCAAAAGCACTCACAGAGCAAGGCTTCAAAGCGATTCCTCTGCCTGTTTCGGGTGCCTTCCACACCCCACTTGTGGCACACGCGCAAAAACCATTTGCAGCCGCCATCGATAAAGCCAGCTTTACCAAGTCGGCTCTACCGCTTTATTCAAACGCAACGGGTGACGTTTACCCACAAGATGGCAAAGCCATTAAGAAAGCGTTTAAGCAACACATGCTTCAGTCAGTCCGCTTTAGCGAACAACTAGAAGCGATGTACCAAGCGGGTGCTCGTGTATTTGTAGAGTTTGGTCCAAAGAATATCCTACAAAAACTGGTCGAAAAAACACTCACAGATAAATCTGAAGAGCTATGCACCATCAGCATCAACCCAAGCCCTAAAGGCGATAGTGACGCACAATTGCGATTAGCTGCCGTTCAATTAGCGGTTGTGGGTGTCTCTCTTACTGAGGTTGACCCGTACCAAGCAGAAATCGCACCGCCTGCACCTAGCTCTCCGATGAACATCAAGCTGCACGCAACGAACTACATCAGCCCTGCGACTCGTAAGAAAATGGCCGCGTCACTTGAGAACGGTACCGTCACATCGAAAACAGAAGTGGTTGAGAAAATAGTGGAAAAAGAAGTGATCAAAACTGAAATGCGCGAAGTGCCTGTTGAGGTAGCACCAGTTGCAAATAACGCACCTGTGACGCAAGCTGTTCAAGCCGCGACTCAAACCGTTGCACCCGCACAAGCGGCAACATCAGCCGTTTCTTCAAGCGATGCATCAATCAATGCCTTCTTTGCTGCACAACAGCAAGCAGCGCAAGTGCATGAGCAATTCCTAGCGATCCCAACTCAATACGGCGATACCTTCGCAGCCCTGATGACTGAGCAAGCGAAAATGGCGGCGGCTGGCATGGCTATCCCAGAAAGCCTGCAACGTTCAATGGAGCTTTTCCACCAGCACCAAGCTGAAACACTAAAAGCACATGCAACGTACTTGAACCTGCAAGCCAGCAGCAACAATTCTGCACTTTCGGCTTTGGGCTCTACTCCGGTCTCTTCTGCTGCTATCGTTAACACCGCAGTTGCAACGCCAGCACAAGTAGCAGCACCCGTACAAATCGCAGCACCAGTGGCAACTCAAACTACCGCACCTGTTGCAGCGCCAGTATCCACTCCGGTACAAGCGCCTGCACCAACTCCAGTGGCTAAAGCTACCGTTACAAAAGCAGCTGTGACAAAAGCACCTGTCGTAAAAGCACCGGCTGTTCAAGCACAAGCGGCTGCCGTTGCAAAACCACAGGTTGTGCCAACCCCGGTTGCAGCGCCTGTTGCTAACGCACTAAACCCAGAAAAAGTGATGCTAGAAGTGGTTGCTGAGAAAACCGGCTACCCGACTGAGATGCTTGATCTAGAAATGGACATGGAAGCAGACTTAGGCATTGACTCTATCAAGCGTGTTGAAATTCTTGGTACGGTTCAAGACGAGCTACCAAACTTGCCTGAACTGAACCCGGAAGATCTGGCAGAGTGTCGTACTCTGGCTGAAATTGTTAGTTACATGAACAGCAAAATACCTGCTGCATCAGATTCTGCAATTCAAGCATCAGCGCCAGCTCAAACAGGTGGCTTAGAAGCAAGTGCAGTACAAGCGACCATGCTTGAAGTAGTCGCAGACAAAACTGGCTACCCAACTGAAATGCTTGATCTAGAAATGGACATGGAAGCAGACCTAGGCATCGACTCTATCAAACGTGTTGAAATTTTAGGTACCGTTCAAGACCAACTGCCTACACTTCCAGAGCTAAACCCTGAAGATCTAGCAGAATGTCGCACACTAGGCGAAATTGTTGACTACATGAACAGCAAACTGCCTGCAGCAAACACGGCACCAGCGGTTACAGCAGCTCCAGTTCAAGCTGGCGGTTTAAACGCAAGCGAAGTACAAGCAACCATGCTTGAAGTCGTTGCAGACAAAACTGGCTACCCAACTGAAATGCTAGAACTGAGCATGGACATGGAAGCAGACCTAGGTATCGACTCTATCAAACGTGTTGAAATTCTAGGTACGGTTCAAGACCAACTGCCGACACTGCCAGAGCTTAATCCAGAAGATTTAGCGGAATGTCGCACTCTTGGCGAAATCGTTGATTACATGAACAGCAAATTGCCTGCTCAAAGTGCGGCAGCTGTTGTTGCTCCAACGGTTTCACAAGCTCCTACTCAAACTGGCGGCTTAAGCGCGAGTGAAGTACAAGCGACCATGCTTGCAGTCGTAGCAGACAAAACCGGCTACCCAACTGAAATGCTAGAACTGAGCATGGACATGGAAGCAGACCTAGGTATCGACTCTATCAAACGTGTTGAAATCTTGGGTACGGTTCAAGACCAACTACCTACGTTGCCAGAACTTAACCCTGAAGATTTGGCCGAGTGTCGTACGCTGGGTGAAATCGTTGACTACATGAACAGCAAATTGCCTGCTCAAAGTGCTTCTGTAAAAACCGCTCCTGCTGCACAAGCAAGTGGTCTAAACGCAGACGAAGTTCAAGCGACAATGCTAAACGTTGTTGCAGATAAAACGGGCTACCCAACAGAAATGCTTGACCTAAGCATGGACATGGAAGCAGACCTAGGCATCGACTCTATCAAACGTGTTGAAATCTTGGGTACCGTTCAGGACCAACTGCCAACGCTACCTGAGCTTAATCCTGATGACCTAGCAGAATGCCGTACACTGGGTGAAATCGTCACTTACATGCAAAGCAAATTAGCTTCGCCACAAGCCGTTGCACCTGTTGCCCAAGTTCAAACTGCAGCGCCAGCAACGCCAGCAAACGAGCTTCCACCACACAACGAGGTAGCGCTAAAAAAGCTACCAGCGGTAGATAAACTCAGCGACAGCTTTGCAAAAGACGCGTGTGTCGTGATCACAGACGATGGTCACAACGCCGGTGTTTTAGCAGAGAAGCTGACCGCTAACGGCGTACAAGTTGCCGTAGTGAAAACATCTTTGTCTACCGCATCTCCTTTAAACAGCGAAATCAAAAGCTACAACCTAACATCGGTTGATGATGCTGGTATTAGCGCAGTGATTAAGGAAATCGAAGCACAACAACAAACCATTGGTGGCTTTATCCACCTGCAACCACAATCTACTGCGGCGCACAATGGTTTCGTACTGCTAGACGATGAAGCAAAAAATAGCCTAGACGTTGCGTTCTTGTTTGCGAAGCACTTGCATCAGCAACTGAACAAAACAGAAACGACAGGACGTCATAACTTCTTTACGGTAAGTCGTATCGATGGTGGCTTTGGCTACCTTGATAACCAATTACTCGCAAAAGCAGAACTAAACCAAGCGGCTCTAGCTGGCCTGACCAAAACGCTGAGTCACGAATGGCAAAACGTGTTCTGTCGCGCTATTGATATTGCGCCAAATGTTGATGCTCGTCACCTAGCCGAAGCGATTACCGCAGAGCTATTTGATGCAAACACCGCAGCCGTTGAAGTCGGTATTACCGATGCTGATTCAGCAGAATCAAGCCGTAGCACTTTGATCGCGATTGAAGCAGGCCAAGCCGCAACAAAAAATGCAGCAGCTCAACTGACTAAAGCAGATAAAGTGCTGGTAACTGGCGGCGCGAAAGGCGTAACGTTTGAATGTGCATTATCACTGGCAAAACAGTGCCAATCTCACTTCATTCTAGCAGGTCGCAGCAAGCACACTGACGTTGCAGACCTACCAAGCTGGGCACAAGGCAAGCAAGCTTCTGAACTCAAGCCTGCAGCGATTAAACACATCCAAGCGAGCGGTGAAAAACCAACACCCAAAGCGGTTGATGCGTTAATTTGGCCGGTACAAAGCAGCTTAGAGATCAATGCATCACTGAATGCCTTTGCAGAAGTAGGCGCTAGCGCAGAATATATCAGCCTGGACGTATCAAACAGCGAATCAGTGGCAAACACACTGAGCAGCATTGATGGCATCACCGGTCTGATTCACGGCGCAGGTGTACTAGCAGACAAACACATCCACGATAAAACACTGGATGAGTTGAACATGGTTTACGGCACCAAAGTTGGCGGGCTGAAAGCGGTACTTAACGCGCTTGATAACAGCCAACTTAAATTGCTAGCGATGTTCTCTTCTGCTGCAGGTTTCTATGGCAATACAGGCCAAAGTGACTACTCAATGTCGAACGATATTTTGAACAAGGCGGCGCTGCAATTCTCTGCACGTCACCCTCAAGCGAAAGTGATGAGCTTTAACTGGGGTCCTTGGGACGGCGGTATGGTTAACCCTGCCCTGAAGAAAATGTTCACCGACCGTGGTGTGTACGTAATCCCACTTCAAGCAGGTGCTGACTTATTCAGTACTCAACTGACGAGTGAAACTGGCATTCAATTGCTGGTTGGTACAAGCATGCAAGGTAAGGAAGACGCTGTAAAAAAGCCTAATGCGGAGTCTGTGCAGTTAGCAAAGAGTCCGCGTAAATCAAGCGTTACTATCACACGTGATCTGGACATTAAGGCCATGCCTTTTGTTCAAGATCACCGTATCGCCGGCAACCCTGTGTTGCCGACGGTGTGTGCCATCCAATGGATGAGAGAAGCCGCGCAGCAGTGGTTAGGGACACAAGTTAACGTTCTTAACTACAAGTTGCTTAAAGGCGTGATCTTTGACAATAATGATGTGCAAACGCTGGAACTTACTCTGAACCAAGATGCAAAAGAACAAGGTCAGTTTAAAGCCTTGATCAATTGCGGTGGCAGACCTCAGTACCAGGCAACGCTTGTTGCAGACGTTGCACCACAGGCTGCTAACAAGCCAATGGCTGCTAGCACTCAAGCTTTTGTGGCAACGGCTCAAGAGCTATACAGCAACGGCACACTTTTTCACGGTCCGAGACTGCAAGGCATTCAAGCAATAACCCGCTTTGATGACCAAGGTTTGGCTGCAACGTGTCAGCTACCTATTGTCGTTGAGCAAGATTGCGGTGCATTTGTACCCTCTGTTGAATTTGGTGGCAATCAACCGTTCGCGGAAGACTGCCTGTTGCAAGCGATGTTGGTATGGGCAAGATTAAAGTACGGCGCGGCAAGCCTGCCGTCGGCGATTGGTGAGTGTTACTCATACCAACCGCTAGCAACAGGTGAGCAAGGCTGGATTGAGCTTAAGGTAATCAAAAGCACAGCCCGTTCATTACAAGCGGATGTCACGCTTTATCATCAAGATGGGCGTATCAGTGCCGTAATGAAAGGCGCGAAGATCACCATCAGTAAAAGCCTGAACGCCGCATTTTTACCTGCCGATGAAGCACAAAAGGAGCCATTGTCATAGTGATGGACTCAACAAATAAAGCGATGCCATTGCGCATCGCTCTTTTGGCTAATTCCACTATCTCAGACGATGGTAATGTTAAATGCATTACCGTCGCTGACGATTTCAGCCACAGCCTAAAAACAGCCATTCAAGCGATAGAGCAAGGCCAAACGGTTCAGCTGATCGCTCAAACTCCAGCTCAAGGCCATTTGATTTTGATGGCAGGACTAAAAGCGGCGCAAAGCCATTTGCATCCTGACGCGTATCTATCCGGTATGTCCGAATCTACCGAGCAAGCGTTAAGCCAATCTCGCCGTCGTCATTCTGATGTGAGTTGTCAGCAAGAGCACGATAACATCAATGCTCAACAGCAGTTTGATGCGTTCTTATTGATGGTTGAAGCCATTGCTGGCCGCACTTATTCTTCTGAAAATCATTATTGGTTTACCGAGCCAAATCAAGCTCGCGTTGCAAGCCTGACGTTTACTGGCACTCAAGCGATTAACTCACAAACCACCAGCATGATCCTCACTCAAGCGACGGGGCTAAAAAATGCTCGGTCCATCTTAAGTGCATCACGCTTAATGTTTGTCGTTTCAGCTCAAGATAAATCGTCTTTAGCAACAAAGCTCGACCAGTTAAACCAGCAATTAAACCAATGTTCTAGCGAGCATGACCTACTTTGCTTAATGCGCAGCAACCTCGCTGCGTATCAACTTGAATCGACCGCCAACGTAAAAAAGCCAACCGCCGTTTTACAAGCTGCTTCAAAGCAGGCATTGGCGCAAGAGATTCAGGCAATGAGCCAAGCCCTAGACAAAGCGTTTACAGACAATAGCCACTTCAAAACCCCGGCAGGCAGTTGCTTTAGCGCTGCGCCAACCAGCCAAGGGGCAGTGGCATTTGTTTACCCAGGAGTGGGCACGGTATATCCGCGTATGCTTGATGAAATGCATCATTATTTCCCTGAACTTTACGCCCGACTAGAGCGTGAAGGTAATTTGAAACAAATGCTGCAAGCAGAAAAAACCTACCCTACAAGCGCCGATTCCAAAGCAGAAATGTCATTGGGCGAAATGGCGATCGCTGGTGTAGGCACAAGCTACCTGTTTACCCGCTTGTTATGTGATGAATTCAAAGTCACTCCAAACTACGCATTGGGATATTCCAAAGGCGAAGCCTCAATGTGGGCAAGCTTAGGCATATGGCAAAACCCTCACGCGTTAATCGAGCAGACTAAAACCAGCCCAATTTTCACCAGCGCTATTTCTGGAGAGTTAACGGCCGTGCGCCAAGAGTGGCAACTTAAACAAGATGAAGTCATTAAGTGGAACAGCTTTGTTGTACGTTGTGACAAGCAAGAGATTCAAGCGCTACTACCTGCGTACCCTCGAGCATACCTTGCGATTATCCAAGGTGATACTTGTGTGCTTGCGGGCTGTGAAGAATCGTGTCGTGCCCTGCTTAAAGCCCTCGGCAAGCGCGGTATTGCAGCCAATCGTGTCACCGCAATGCACACCACTCCGGCGTTAACTCAGCACAGCCAAGTCACCGAGTTTTACACTCAACCACTTTGCGACACTTTGCCAACCAACATTGGCTTTATTAGCGCCGCTTGCTTGATTAACCAAGAGCAAAGCTTGCTGGTTAATCCTGATAGCCAAAGCATTGCGACTTCGATTGCTGATACTTTCTGTTCAACACTAGACTTTACCGCCCTAATTCGCGCCGCTCGCGAGCAAGGTGCAAAGCTATTTGTTGAAGTGGGCGCCGATCGCCAAACCGCGACATTGATCGACAAGATCAACCGTACCGATAGCGCTACCGATTGCAGCAGCATTGTTACCAACGCCAAAGGCGGTGAAGACATTGTCCATCTCATTAAGTGCTTGGGCCAATTGATCACCCATCAAATACCGCTGTCTGTTGCCCCTCTGATCGAAAGATTAGATCAACGCATCGCGTTGGCAGCCGACACAACCAACTTAAAACAAGGGGAACCAGTGTGAGTTCTCAACATCACGATGACAACAAGGCTTCAGGCCACGCTAATAAAACCGTTGGCAAAATCGCCATTGTCGGTTTAGCCAATCAATACCCTGATGCCGACACGCCAAACGACTTTTGGCAAAACCTGATCAACAAAAAAGATTCTCGTAGTACGTTAACTAACGAGAAACTGGGTGCGAACACCGAAGCTTACCAAGGCACGCAAGGTCAATCTGACCGTTTTTACTGCGACCAAGGCGGCTACATCAAAGATTTTAACTTTGATGCAAACGGCTACAAACTCCCTGCTGAGCAATTTTCAGGCTTAGACGACAGCTTTTTGTGGGCACTCGACACAAGCCGCAAAGCGCTGCTCGATGCAGGTATCAGTTTGGAAGCTGACATCTTAGCGCGCACAGGTGTGATCATGGGCGCGTTGTCATTCCCGACGACTGCATCTAACGACCTGTTCTTGCCGATTTACCACAGCGTGGTAGAAAAAGCCCTACAGAACAAACTGGGTAATCCAAACTTTCAGCTAAACCCTTCAAACGAAAACATCGGGCCGCTAAACCCAAGCAATGGCGCAGCGGCGCATAACGCTTCTAAAGTGGTGGCGGAAGCATTAGGACTTGGCAATGCACAACTGAGCTTAGATGCGGCGTGTGCAAGTTCTGTTTATTCATTAAAACTGGCCTGTGATTACCTCAACACGGGCAAAGCAGACATGATGCTGGCCGGTGCGGTATCTGGCGCAGACCCATTCTTTATTAACATGGGTTTCTCCATCTTCCACGCTTACCCAGACCACGGTATCTCTGCGCCGTTCGATAGCAACAGTAAAGGTCTGTTTGCTGGTGAAGGCGCAGGTGTGTTAGTGCTTAAGCGTTTAGAAGATGCCGAGCGTGATGGCGACCAAATTTATGCGGTTGTGAGCGGTGTTGGTCTTTCAAACGACGGCCGAGGCCAGTTTGTATTAAGCCCAAATAGCAAAGGCCAAGTTCAAGCGTTTGAGCGTGCTTACCAAGCGTCTGATCTAACCCCAGACAGCATTGAAGTAATTGAATGCCACGCAACGGGGACGCCTCTTGGCGACAAGGTAGAGCTGACCTCAATGGAGCAGTTCTTCCAACACAAACTCAATGACAGCCAAGTGCCGTTAATTGGCTCAGCTAAATCCAACTTAGGCCATCTACTTACCGCTGCTGGCATGCCGGGAATCATGAAAATGATTTTCGCCATGAAGCAAGGCGTACTGCCGCCAAGTATTAATTTAGAAACCCCATTGTCATCGCCAAACAATATGTTTGGTGCGCACACCTTGCCGACCCAAGTGCAAGCATGGCCAGATAAAGCCGGTAATGAACAACGCCGCGCTGGTGTGTCCGTCTTTGGTTTCGGTGGCTGTAACGCTCATCTTTTATTAGAAGCGTATTCAACGCCGTCTTCTCAGCCAACAAAGGCTGCGGTTACCGCTCAAAACACGAATCGCCCATTGGACGTGATAGGTGTGGCGTCTCACTTTGGTTCATTGAACTCAATAAATGCCTTAAGTGACGCAATAAAAACCAACACAACCGCGTTTGGTGCTTTGCCAGAAAAACGCTGGAAAGGCTTAGATAAGCACCCAGAATTACTCGCGAACTTTGGCTTGAATAGCGTGCCTCATGGTGCTTACATCGACCAATTTGAGTTAGATTTCTTACGTTTTAAAGTACCGCCGAATGAAGATGACCGTCTGATCTCTCAGCAATTATTACTGATGAAAGTCGCCGACGAAGCCATTCGCGATGCCAAATTGGAGCCGGGTCAGAAAGTAGCCGTATTGGTTGCGATGGAAACGGAATTGGAAATGCACCAGTTCCGTGGCCGAGTAAATCTGCATACTCAACTGGCAGAAAGCATGGACAACATGGGGATTGCTCTTAACCAAGAGGAATACCAAGCCCTTGAAACGATTGCCATGGACAGCGTATTAGACGCAGCCAAGCTCAATCAGTATACCAGTTTCATTGGCAACATCATGGCGTCTCGTATTTCTTCATTATGGGACTTCAATGGCCCAGCATTCACCATTTCAGCAGCCGAGCAATCTGTTGCTCGTTGTATTGATGTCGCTGAAAACTTGATGAGCCAAGAATCACTTGATGCTGTGGTTATCGCAGCGGTTGATTTAAGCGGCAGTGCTGAACAAGTGATCTTGAAAAACAGCATCACTCCCGTTGCAAACACAGCGCAAGATGCCGGTTGGCATGTGGGTGAAGGCGCCGGTGCGATGGTCTTCGTTGACAGTCAATTAGTGAATAGTAACCAAAGCTATGGTCAACTAAAGTCACTGGCGTTTGGTCATGTAAACGGCAGCCACATCACAACCGATACCCTACTGACTTCTGCGGGCCTAAATGCTAACGACATTCAGCTTATCGAGCGTAACCAAGCACCTGAAAGTGCCAACGTTACCGTTAATATTCCACTGCCACAATCGCGTGCAACTCAAGCAAACCTGCGCTTGGGTCACAGCTTTGCTGCATCAGGAATGGCGAGCATGCTGCACGGTTTGGTCGAACTTTCTCAAGTAAATGCTCAAGCTAACGGTACTGACAAACACGCGGTGATTGCCAACATCAGTGAGAACCAGTGTTCTCAACTGTTGTTTGGCCAAAGCGAATCGCAAACACGTGCCCTTCAAGATCGTTTAGCCATGCCATTAGCGTCTGACACTAAACGCCAATTGATCAAGCAGGTGACGTTAGGTGGCCGTGATATCTACCAACACATTGTAGATTCTCCACTGGCAGCACAAGCACAAATTCAACAAAAGGCCGTCAACAAGCAGCCAACGCATCAAGCAGCAAAAGTAAGCCGCCAAGTGGTAGCACCATTTGCTCAAACTCATGCATCCCCTACTTATGAATCCCAAGCCGAGAAGATACCTCTTCAGGCTTCGATGACAGGTATAAAAACAACCATGACTCAGAACTTGTCCAATTTAGACCCACAAACCGTTGCTACTCACGCAGCATTTAATGATAACCAACAGCTGACCCAGCAAGTACACCAAGCGTATTTGCACAATCGTGAACAAGGTTTAAAAGTGGCAGACGCTCTATTGCGCGCGCAATTAAACCAAGTCACGGCGCAAATGGATGCAGGTAACGGCCAAGTCATTGAACATGCGGTTCAACAAGCCCAAGTTGCTAACGTTCTTGCAGCACCAGTAAAGCCCGTTCGCAAGCCATGCATTTGGGATTACGACGACCTAGTAGAGTACGCTGAAGGCGACATCGCCAAAGTATTTGGTGAGGAATATGCCATCATCGATAGCTACAAGCGTCGTGTACGCCTACCAACCACCGATTACTTGTTGGTATCTCGCGTAACCAAGCTTGACGCAACTATGCTGGAATACAAGCCAAGTACCATGACCACAGAGTACGACATCCCAGTAGATGCGCCTTACTTAGTTGATGGCCAAATCCCGTGGGCGGTTGCCGTTGAATCTGGTCAATGTGACTTAATGCTGATCAGCTACCTTGGTATCGATTTTGAAAACAAAGGCGAGCGTGTATACCGCCTGTTAGACTGTACGCTAACCTTCCTTGGCGACTTGCCTCGCGGTGGCGATACGTTGCGTTACGATATCTCTATCAATAACTACGCTCGCAATGGCGACACTCTGTTGTTCTTCTTCTCTTACGAATGTTTCGTCGGCGACAAGATGATCCTGAAAATGGACAACGGTTGTGCTGGTTTCTTCACTGACGAAGAATTGGCCGATGGCAAAGGCGTGATCCGCACTGATGATGAAATCAAAGTGCGCAACCAAGCGGTTAAGCAACGTTTCAACCCATTGCTACACTGCCCAACCACTCAATTTGATCATCTAGCACTGCGTAACCTGCTGACTGCAAACATTGCAGAATGCTTTGGCCCAAGCCACATTCCTAGCAGCCAACAGCCATCACTGTGCTTTAGCTCTGAAAAGTTCATGATGATTGAACAAGTAAGCCGAGTTGAACCGCAAGGCGGTGCATGGGGCTTAGGTTTGATTGAAGGCCATAAGCAACTAGAGCCAGAACATTGGTACTTCCCTTGCCACTTTAAAGACGATTCCGTAATGGCGGGTTCTTTAATGGCAGAAGGTTGTGGTCAGCTGCTTCAGTTCTACATGATGCATCTAGGTATGCACACTTTGGTTGAAAACGGCCGCTTCCAGCCACTAGAAAATGCCCCACAGCAAGTTCGTTGTCGTGGGCAAGTTCTGCCACAATCGGCGGTTCTTACTTACCGTCTGGAAGTGACTGAAATTGGTACAAGCCCTCGCCCTTACGCGAAAGCAAACATCGATATCATACTGAATGGAAAAGTAATTGTTGATTTCCAAAACTTGGGTGTGATGATCAAAGAAGACGCAGAATGTACGCTTTACCCTGAGCTGCACAATGCTTCTGAAGACACAACTACCGTTGCAGCAGAGACTGTCGTAGTGGAAGAAATAACAGGCTACCAAGCCGCTTCTGTTAATGCTCCTTTAATGGCGCAAATCCCAGACTTGAATACCGCAACTAATAAAGGCGTTATTCCACTTCAACACGTTGAGGCACCAACAACACCCGATTTCCCGAACCGCACACCAGACACCGTACCGTTCACGCCGTACCACATGTTTGAGTTTGCCACTGGCGACATCGAAAAATGTTTCGGCCCAGATTTCTCTATCTATCGTGGCATGATCCCACCGCGTACTCCGTGTGGTGATTTGCAACTGACCACTCGCGTTGTAGAAGTTAACGGTACTCGTGGCGACTTTAAAACGCCGTCTTCGTGTCTTGCTGAATACGAAGTACCTGAGAACGCATGGTACTTTGATGAGAACAGCCACCAAACCTTAATGCCTTACTCGGTATTAATGGAAATATCTCTGCAACCTAATGGCTTTATTTCTGGCTACATGGGTACAACACTTGGCTTCCCGGGCGAAGAATTGTTCTTCCGTAACCTAGACGGCAGCGGCAAGATGCTGCGCAACGTTGACCTCCGTGGTAAAACCATCGTCAACGATTCACGTCTGCTTTCTACCGTCATGATGGGCACCAACATTGTTCAAAGCTTCAGTTTTGAACTGTTAACTGACGGTGTGCCTTTCTACCAAGGTACTGCGGTATTTGGTTACTTCAAAGGCGCGGCACTAAAAGACCAACTTGGTTTGGATAACGGCAAAGTGACTCACCCTTGGCATGTGGATAACAACCGCACACCGGATGTACACATTGACCTGCTAGACAAAACTAGCCGTTACTTCAATGCGCCAGCATCAGCCGCGGGCGAAGCAAGACCACACTACCAGCTCGCAGGTGGTCGTTTGAACTTCATCGATAACGTTCAAATCACCAGCGATGGCGGTAAAGAAGGTCTTGGTTACCTTTACGCAGAACGCACGATCGACCCAAGCGATTGGTTCTTCCAATTCCACTTCCATCAAGATCCTGTAATGCCAGGTTCACTTGGCGTCGAAGCTATCATCGAACTCATGCAGACCTACGCATTGAACAAAGACTTAGGTGCTGGTTTCCGCAATCCGAAGTTTGGTCAAATCCAATCGGAAGTGAAGTGGAAATACCGTGGTCAAATTAACCCACTGAATAAGCAAATGTCACTGGATGTTCACATCACCTCTGTGACCGACCAAGATGGCAAAAAAGTCATCGTGGGTGACGCGAACCTAAGTAAAGATGGCTTGCGTATTTATGAAGTGAAAGACATTGCTATCTGCATCGAAGAAGCTTGAGTTAAGGATTAGAACATGACGAACCAAACGATATTGAATAACGAAAAGCTTTCTCCATGGCCATGGCAAGTAGAGGACAGCACAACAAGTTACCAACAAGACGACATGGCAGCAGCGCTAAAAGACTTAAGCCGTGGTTGTTACCTAATTAACCACCCAGAAAAAGGCTTAGGCATTAGCCAACAAGCGACGATTACCGCAGGCGACACGGCCAGCAGTAACTCTAGCCACCCGGTTAGCGCATTTGCTCCTGCATTGGGTACACAAAGCTTGGGCGACGATGAATTTCGTCGCTGCCATGGCGTAAAATACGCGTACTATGCTGGCGCAATGGCAAATGGCATCTCTTCTGAAGAGTTGGTTATCGCATTGGGTCAAGCTGGCATTCTTTGCTCGTTTGGCGCGGCGGGTCTTATCCCTTCTCGCGTTGAACAAGCTATCAACCGTATTCAAGCGGCGCTACCCAATGGCCCTTACGCGTTTAACTTGATTCACAGCCCAAGCGAACCTGCACTTGAGCGTGGCAGTGTTGAGTTGTTTCTAAAGCATAAAGTTCGCACGGTTGAAGCCTCTGCGTTTCTTGGCCTTACTGCACAAATAGTCCAGTACCGCGCTGCGGGTCTTAGCCGTGATGCACATGGCGAGATTGTTATTGGCAACAAGGTGATTGCAAAAGTAAGCCGTACTGAAGTAGCAAGCAAGTTCATGCAACCTGCTCCAGCTAAAATGCTACAAGCTTTAGTTGATGAAGGTCGTATTACCGCTGAGCAAATGGAACTAGCGCAATTGGTTCCGATGGCAGATGACATCACAGCAGAAGCAGACTCAGGCGGTCATACCGATAACCGTCCACTGGTTACGCTATTACCGACTATTTTGGCACTGAAAGACGAAATTCAAGCCCAGTACCAATACAAAACGCCACTACGTGTTGGTTGCGGTGGCGGCGTTGGCACACCTGATGCCGCACTTGCTACATTCAACATGGGCGCAGCATACATTGTTACTGGTTCTGTTAACCAAGCGTGTGTTGAAGCAGGCGCAAGTGAACATACTCGTAAGCTACTGGCGACAACGGAAATGGCTGACGTAACAATGGCACCAGCAGCAGACATGTTCGAAATGGGCGTAAAACTGCAAGTGGTTAAGCGCGGTACATTGTTCCCGATGCGTGCTAACAAGCTGTACGATATTTACATGCGTTACGACTCTATCGAAGCGATTCCTGCAGATGAGCGTGAGAAGTTAGAAAAACAAGTGTTCCGCTCTACCCTCGCAGAGATTTGGGCAGGGACTGTCGCGCACTTCAACGAGCGTGATCCTAAGCAAATCGAACGTGCAGAAGGCAACCCTAAACGTAAAATGGCATTGATTTTCCGTTGGTACTTGGGGTTATCTAGCCGTTGGTCTAACACTGGCGAAGCTGGCCGTGAAATGGACTACCAAATCTGGGCAGGCCCAGCACTTGGCGCATTCAACCAATGGGCAAAAGGCAGCTACCTAGATGATTACCAACACCGTAACGCGGTAGATGTTGCAAAGCATCTGGTTCATGGCGCAGCGTACTTGGCTCGTGTGAACTTGCTAGAGTCGCAAGGCATTAAACTGCCTTTGAGCATGGCTCGCTGGACGCCTGCGAAGAGAATGGCTTGATTGTTAAGAGCGAAGTGCTAAAGGCTAAGTTCTAAAAGCTAAGTAGAACAAAAGATAAAAGCGAAGTGGGATATCCTGCTTCGCTTTTTTTGTGCGGTGAAGCCTCGTGCCCATGATAGGCATGGTAAGAAAGATATCAGTGTCAGTATTTCTTTTTTTAACGCGTTTCAGCCAGTTATCTTTCAGATAAAACCCTTTACGACGTAATGGGGGCGCATTCTCCCTATTAAAAACCATCAAAGCTAAGTAAACCTAGAAGTTATTCGACATACAGCACCCTAGCTCATTATATTTTTCACCAGCCCTTTAATTTTATGTTAAAAATATAAATAAAGACCACGTAATATATCTATCAATCACGGATAAATACCGTATAACACGCGTTATGAGTGCTCACTAGCATATTGCTCTTTTAATTTTTCTAGTTTGTGGGAATAGTAAACATTTTGAAAAAATGCCAGAGTAAAAATAAAGAAAAATAGTCCTGTTTTCGTTGATTCACTTGCATCATTCCAGTACCAGATAACCATTGCGAATAGGAAGATACAGAATAACGTTTTTATCATAATCGATTGAATCATTTGAACATACCTGAAGATTGCAACGTTGTTCTATTATCAAGCTCGTCGCGCGCTTTATTTAGCTCACTCTTGTTAAAGTAGATGCAACCCCATATTACAACTGTTACCCAATGTTTCTTCCCCATCCGTTTAAGCGACAACAAATCTTTGACTAAATCTTTCCCACTCAACGCGGACGCACCAACTCCAATATACCCCGCAAAAGAGTCAATGGTTGAATGTAGCGCAATATCTTTCTTTAACTCTTCGTTAGATAGCGACCAAATACCCCACTGCGGGTTAACATAAGTGGTATCAAGAGTCTTAGATATGATCTTACCCATTAATGCTCTGCTTGGAACGCTTCTAATTAAACGCATCGCTTCAATTCTCTGAAGCCTATTCATATGTCGATACAAAACCATTGACGAAATAGCCTCTACTTCTAGGTGTCCTGCATTCATTAAAAGGTTGGAGGGAATAGAAGTAATTCTTGATAGCGTTTTAAGCTGTTCATTTGTAGTTCTCGGTAATGTGTATGGTAGATTTTCTTCCATCGAACTTGCCCCATTAATAATTATTCAGGGTAGAGTACGGTTCTTACGGGCAAGCGCAACCACACACCTATCAAGTGCGTGTGATATCACTTTAATCAAAATAATCACCAAAAGGACATAATCATCAAAGGACATGAAATCGGCGTTGACAATGCTGGGTATACACCCGTCGTTCAAGCAAAGGTAATAAACTATGGTTCTTTTTTTATTTAAAGTTTAGCTGGCTTTGTTAGTGCAGCGCGTGCGTAGCTTTGCGCTATGCCGATAAAAAACTCAAGTATTCCAATTTATATTTGAAGTGATACGCAACTTAATCACACCACTAGATATGCACATAGGCGCCTATGATAATGTTCAAAGTATTTGATAGGCATGAGGTGCGTTATGAGTTGGCAATATGTACAAACAACAGGTGAGCTTTATTTTAATGATGAATTTATTGCTACTGGTTATTCGGGTAAGGCGGAGTATAAAAATAAACCTAAAATGCAGCATATGAAGAGTCTAGGCCCAATCCCTAGAGGAGAGTACAAAATTCATAATCCACGAAGAAGTGATAGAACTGGACCATATGTATTGCCAGTAACACCTGTAGGGCACGGTGCTTATAACCGAACAGATTTCCAAATTCATGGGGATTCTATTAAAAACCCTGGAGCAGCATCTAGTGGTTGTATCATTATGCAAAGAAGTATTCGTGAAAAAATTTGGAATAGTGGAGTACGAAAACTTATTGTTATTGAGGCCAGGGATTAAAATGAGGTTTTTATCTATATTTTTAATGATTTTTTCACCTTTAGCATTAGCTAGTAGTCCAAAATGCGATACACCAAGTTCTTGGGCTCCCAATATGGCCTATGTCTATTTGGTGAATAGTAAGGTATTTACAGCTGACGAAGTTGAACACGATAAAATACTAGTCAGAAAAATAGCTTCTGAAAAAATCGGGAATGATGTTTATCGTCAAATTCACCATGTAAGTTTTAAGCTTAAATCTGGTGAGAGCGTTGAGGTCATAACCTCTAATGAAGCTTCTTCAGAAGAGTGCTCATTGAGTAGCGTAGAGGTATTTTTGGTTAGTGAGACGTTTACTGAACATTAGGCACAATCTTGTCCTTTCATAGACACTGCCATAAACAGAGTACAGCTGGATATCCACTGTTAAAGAAGACTCGCCCTCAAACCCACTCGGAGAACGAGCCGTTATCTTCTATTGGTAAAGGTCTTTCCAACTGGGTTTACTGGAAAGCAAGTCTAGGCTTAACTTTGCAAGTGTGTCTTTGTAAGGCGGTGCTGAGGATGTCGACCTCTCTTGCGGAGAACAGGCTAGCGTGTCTGAACAGGACATAATCTAATGCAATGTGTAGGTACAATGTCGAGAAATCAGGCTGAAATAAATCATTCTTGACATTCAATTGTTCGATAAGTGACCGAACAGCTCTTTGAATCCCTTCTTTTCCTCTAACAGACAGAACATTTTGCTCAGCTTCAAAACGGCTCAATGCCGCACAGCGAAATGCCACTTCCATTAGCGTTTTACTCACGCCTAATAATGACATGCGTTTACTATGTTTAGCGTTTGTTATTGTAAGGTTTTTTGTTGGGTAATTCTGCATAAGTAATTCGCAGATCGTTAAACTCTCTGTTAGCGCGACATCGTCATTGGTTTCTAGAACTGGGATCGTACTAAATGGATTGATAGTAACCAATGCTTGAGGAGTCTGCCACGGGTCTACCCATTCAAGCTCTAGTGGTGCCTCGCATAGATAGGCAGTTGCCAGCACGGCTCTTGAAAATGGTGAGGTATCATTTAAATAAAGTTTCATGAGCGATTCCTTTGCTAAAAACTCGTTTGAGTAGTGTCTAATGTTGGCTGTTTGGTTGATGTAAACAAAATGCATGCTATCGATAGAACGAGTGCACTCGCGCTGATCATAAATAGGACGCTATAAGTGGCCAATTGTGGGGCGTAATGAGCCATAGCAAAGCCAACCACCCCTTGCGAAACAGCAAAAGCCATTGTCATTGCTCCCCATGACTTTGTATGGAGCTGTGTTCCGACGATTTCTAAGGTGTAAGTTGATACAAGCGTGACCGTGCCGGGGGTAAACATACCCACAAGCAAGGATGACGCAAAAAGTGCAATCTCATTGGTGCTTAACAACGGTAGTGCTACCCCGATCGCTTTACACGAAAATGCAGCTACTAGTGCTTTTTTGAGCCCAAATCTATCACCTAATATACCGGTCACTATTGGTCCTACAGCAGCACCGATACCAAAAACTGCCCAATAGAAACCGCCACTCGTCAAAGTCATTCCCAACTCACGAACAATATAGTCGACCCAAAAGAGAGTATGAGGCAAGTAACCAATGGCACTAAATGTATAGGCTAAAAGCACAAAACGAATACTGACTCGTTCACACTTAGATAGGTCGCTAAACGTAGAAGGGCTGTTAGTGTAATGAGTCGGTTTAGGCTCAAGACCCCATGCGTTCCATGTGAGGACCGTTCCATGTGAGGACGGTCGCCAGAAAAGCGATCGCTCCCATACCTAACCATGCGCTTTCCACACTTCGATAGATAAGTAGAGGTATGAGTGTTCCTGAAAGCATGGCACCAAGACCGATTCCTGAAAATACGACGCCACTAATTCTTGCCTTCATCTCTTGTGGGTGAAGGCTCGCGATCATTGGTGGAGCGAGCACCATGAGGATGGCGCCCGATACTCCTGCTATGGTTCTCAGTGTTAGAAACCATTCAAAAGGCGCAGATTTTACTGCACAACCAAAATAACTAAAGCTGCTCAATAACAGAGAGATGCGTATGAGTGTTCCTGTTGAACAATATCGCCGTAAAAAGCTTGAAGCAGGCGCACCAAATATATAACCGATGAGCGTCGCAGCCCCAAGAATGGAAGCATCTTCGCTTGAGAACCATCCGTTTTGTATGAGAACTGGCATCAATGCTATATAGGCAAAGCGACCAATACCATTACCGACTAACGTTGCTGCAAGCCCAGCGAAAGTCGCTTGGTTGAATAGTTTAGTTTGCTGCATATGCGTACCTTCAGCCTGGGAGTAAGACAATTACTAAAATAAGGCGTTCACCGGTCAATCGGCATCGACAGTAGCAATGGGACTAACACTCGGCATTGCGATGCTTTAAACAGATTGCTTCAAAGTACGAGATTTTCGAGCGCTAAACGCAAACAAGACGATCACCGCTAGAACGAAGGGTAATACATAGATGTTGAGGTTTTGCCACCCGGCAGTCGACTCTAGCCAGCCAGAGAGCAGCGCCGTAACCGTCACGCACCCAAATACCACAAATTCATTCAATGCTTGAGCTTTGGCTTTATTCTGTGATTGGTATGATTGGCTAAACAAACCCGTGGCCGAGATAAACATAAAGTTCCAACCAACACCTAGCACAACCAAAGCCGCCCTAAAGTGCCAAATAGATTCGCCATGGATGTTGATGGCGATACAAAGCACAAACAGCACCCCACCCGCTAAAATCATCACCCTTGAACCGAATTTTTCAATTAAGGTCCCGGTAAAAAATGCCGGTACGAACATCCCTAACACGTGCCACTCAATCACACCTGCGGCTTTGGTAAAGTCGAACCCACAACCAATCATTGCAAGTGGCGTCGCTGTCATCAAAATATTCATCACCGCATAAGCCACCATGGCGGCAAACACCGCGCCAACAAAATTAGGCGCTTTAACTATCTCACTGATGGGATCAGCTTTAAGTGTTTGGCTATTGAAAGAAACCTTAGGGAACTGGATCGTTTGTAAGATAACAAGAGCGAGGATATTTAGGCCGATTAACGAAGCGAACGCGCCAATGTACAAGCCATCTTGCGACCACTGTTGAGACATGATCGCTAAGTTTGGCCCAAGTACAGCTGCAAGGACGCCACCCGCCATCGAGATAGAAATCGCACGGTGACGAGCATTTTCGTCACACACCTCAATAGCAGCAAACCGATAAAGCGTACCAAAGCCAATACCGATGCCGAGTAAGAAGGTGGCAAAACAAAACAGGTAAAAGTGTTGCTGAGACAACGCGTAAGTTGCCAAGCTAGCCCCTGTGATGCCGACTACATTGCCAATGCTAAACCCTCTCTTTCGCCCGAGCTTACCCGAAATCAAAGACGCCGGAATAGTCGCGGCCATCAGACCTAAAAACTGCAGCGCAACGGGCAAAGTAATCATACCGACACTTGGCGCAATCTGTTTGCCTATCAAGCCAATCACCGAGATCAGTAATATGTTCCCCGTCATCAACAAAGCCTGACACAGTGAAAGCAGCCAAACATTCCTATTCATCTTGATTCCTAAATCTGAGCGTAGTTGGTCAATAAAACAAAAAACCAACAAAGTCGCAACACTTTGTTACTCAAAAGTCATTCAACAGAACAATTAATTGTAGGGACAGTCGCGTCAATAATGAACAAAGCACGCAAAGTCCTCTTTTTACTGAAGCGTGTGTCACTGCAATAAGAATAAAGGCACCTGAACACGTCTTGTTTAGTGTGAGTTGGAATACGCTGAATCGTGGAAAGAGCGAAGTAGAGCACTCTACTTCGCATTTAGTCATTTACGCCGAATGATTAATCGCAAGCACCGCTTGGCTACCAACTGGAATGGCCTCTCCACCATGAATATTTGCGTAACTAACCGCTTCATCCATCGTTGAAAACCACAGGGCGGGATAGCCAATATTCTTAAGTTTGATTCGCTCTGGAAGGTACTGTCCGGAAGAATCCGACGCAGATTCAAGTCTTTGCTTAAACGCCACCCAGCTTGCAAATCCGTTCTCTATCGATACCAATTGCAGCAAATGCTTACGCTGAACGATCGACACGTCTTTTTGCAATTCGGGTAATGATAATCCAACAAGGACTTTTTGATTGAGTAGGCGACGCAGCACTGGAAGGGAATGTGATTTCCGCTCAGACTTAACGTGTTTATGCAGTAGCTTGGCTTCAAATAGCCAAAATTCGACGAGGTTTACTTGTTCTATACGCATGATGCTCTCCTATATTGAACCTACTCGCTATCGGTTTCAGAAGGTATTCAGCGTATAAACTGAAGAAAATTTTAATGCGACATGTTAGCCGCGACATTGGTACGTGCGCTTTTGCGAGGCAGGCGTCCAATCAACCTGCCTGTACAATATTGCATCTCGGGGAATTAATCAACTGCGAAAATCTAACCCCTGAGTCGATAACCTAAAGACCACTTATCAGCCCGTTAACGATACCAGTCCCCTCTTCTTACCTTAAATAAAAAAAGACCTTAGCTATCTTTTGATAACTAAGGCCTTTATGACAATGATGTTCCATCCGTCACTAAATGAGCAAATGCACTTTGTTCGCAACTTTGAGCCAAAGCAATCGCTTACTCAGTACACCTTTCTCCCCCGCTCAAAAACTGACTCATTCCCCAATGTCGTCAGCTTTAATTTCTACAAACCTAATAAACGATTCGTTGTTCTGTCGCCGCATCAAAAATAACCGCTTTCGATAAGTCGAAATGTAATGGGGCAATTTGACCTGCGTTCACATCAAATTCTGGTGATAATCGGCACGCAATTTCTTGGTCGTTGACTTTCACCATCGCAATCGTGTCTGGCCCTGTTGGTTCGAGCACTTCTAATAGTAGGTCTAACTGAGTCGAAACCGTTTCGTCTTCCCCTGGTTGCTCTGTAATGTGCTCTGGGCGTAAACCGATCACGACTTTCTTACCATCTTGATCGCGCATAGAATCAGGCAGCTTAATGTGGTGCTCCTGCTCGTTAGTGCCAACCACCTTAATCACTGGATTATCGTTGCTGTCCAGGTCAACCATGGTATGAATAAAGTTCATCGACGGTGAACCCATAAAGCCCGCGACAAACATGTTATTTGGCTTGTTATAGATTTCCTTCGGTGTGCCCAACTGTTGCAATTCACCATCTTTCATTACCGCAATACGATCAGCCAATGTCATGGCTTCGATTTGGTCGTGTGTTACATAAACAATAGTGGTGTTTAACTGTTGATGTAATCGCTTGATCTGATGACGCATTTCAACTCTAAGCTTGGCATCAAGGTTAGATAATGGCTCATCAAACAAGTAAAGCTTCGGCTTACGAGCAAGGGCACGGCCCATGGCAACCCTTTGTCTCTGGCCACCAGAAAGCATGCTTGGTTTTCTGTCGAGTAACACATCAATTTGCAGCATTTCAGCGACACGTTTTACTTCCGCATCAATGGCTTCATTCGACATCTTTCTAATGCGTAAACCGAAAGCAATGTTCTCATACACGGTCATGTTTGGATACAAAGCGTAAGACTGAAACACCATAGCGATGTCGCGATCTTTTGGTTCAACCTGAGCCACATCCACGCCGTCAATGACGATTTCGCCTGCGCTGATGTCTTCAAGCCCTGCAATGGTATTCATCAGAGTGGATTTACCACAACCAGACGGTCCAACCAAAATAAGGAACTCACCTGAATCGATGCTGATATCAATGCCCTTAAGGGTTTCTTGATCAGCATTACGATACGTTTTTCGAATTTGTTTAAGTTGTAAAGTAGCCATCGTTTATCCCTTCACTGAGCCTGCGGTCAAACCGCGCACAAAATACTTACCTGCCAATACATACACGACTAATGTCGGCAATGCGGCAATAATGGCGGCTGCCATGTCTACGTTATATTCTTTAACTCCGGTACTGGTGTTTACTAAGTTATTCAATGCGACCGTTATTGGTTGAGTGTCCGAACCGGAATAGACCACGCCAAATAGGAAGTCATTCCAAATGGATGTGAACTGCCAAATAATGGTTACCATGATGATTGGCGTTGAAAGCGGTAATAGAATCTTAAAGAAAATAGTAAAGAATCCTGCACCGTCCAACTTAGCGGCTTTGACTAACTCGTCTGGAATACCAATGTAGAAGTTACGGAAAAATAGAGTAGTAAAGGCCATACCGTAAATTACGTGCACAATCACCAAGCCCGTTGTGGTGTTAGCCAGTCCTAACTTACCTAACACTGCCGCCATTGGCAGTAAGATAACTTGGAACGGAATAAAACAACCAAAAAGCAACAAGCTGAAGAACAAGTTGGACCCTCTGAACTGCCACTTCGTGACTACATAACCGTTAAATGCACCCAATAATGTTGAAAACAACACAGCAGGAATCACCATTTGGAACGAGTTCCAAAAATAGCCTTTGATCCCCTCACATTTCACCCCAGTACAAGCACTTGACCAAGCTTTATCCCAAGCCCCAAACACCCACTCTTGTGGCAGTGTCATCAAGTTACCCGCTTTAATATCTGGCAAGGTTTTGAACGAAGTGATGACCATGACGAACAGAGGCATCAGATAAAACAGGCAAAAGAAAATCAACACCGCATAGAGAAAAGCACGAGACCAATTAAATGAAGACGTCATCATTTTTTCTCCCTAAGTTCGGAATAAAGATAAGGAACCAAAATCGCCAATATACCGGCTAACATCACCATAGCACTGGCTGAACCTAGGCCAATTTGGCCACGAGTAAAGGTATGTGAGTACATAAACAAGGCCGGTAAATCTGAAGAATAACCAGGTCCACCTGAGGTTAATGCTGTCACTAAGTCAAAACTCTTAATCGCAATATGAGAGGTAATGATCACCGCACTAAACACCACTGGGCGTAAGCAAGGCAAAATGATTTTTAAATAAATTTTTGGTAAGCTCGCGCCATCAATTTGCGCCGCTTTGATGATCGAAGAGTCGATACCACGTAAGCCTGCGAGAAACATCGCCATAACAAAGCCTGATGATTGCCATATAGCCGCAATAACCAAGGTATAGATAGACATTTCAGAGTTGACGAGCCAATCGAATTTAAAGTCGGTAAAGCCCCAGTCGTGCACCATTTTCTCAATGCCAAGACCTGGGTTTAGAATCCACTTCCAAGCCGTACCCGTCACAATGAATGACAACGCCATTGGGTAGAGATAAATGGTTCGAATTGCACCCTCTTGTCGAATATTCTGATCCAAAAAAATGGCCAGAAACACACCAAGTGCAATCGCGATAATTAAGAACAACACACCAAAGATCGCGAGATTAGTAATCGACGTGATCCAGCGGTCGTTTTCCATTAGCTTTTCGTATTGTGCAAAGCCAACAAACTTAAAACTTGGTAAAAAACGCGAGTTTGTCATTGATAACGCAGCAGTCCAAAAAATATACCCGTAAATACACACCACAGTCACTAACATAGTGGGTGCAAGAACGATTTTCGGCAGCCAGTTTTGCAACCGGTCAGCGAAGCTTTTTTTAGGTGCTGAGCGAGTAGTAGGTATAGTCACAATACGCTCCATTACGAATCCTTGTAAAAAAAACCTTAACGCCGCCGCCTTGGCTGCGGCATCAAAGGAAAAGCTGCTCCACCATGGAGAAGCTTTTCAGGGGGTTCATTACATTGCAGATTTCACCGCTTTAGCCAGTGTCTTAGCGGCTTTTGCTGGGTCTGCTTTTGGATCGTTAAAGAAGTTAGTGACAACGTCAAAGATAGCGCCTTGAGCGTAGCTTGTTGTTGACATGCCATGCGCCATACTCGGCACTAGGTCACCCGTTTTAGCGGTAGATTTGAAGGTTGCCATTGCGTCTAACGCACATGAATCAAACTTAGACATATCCATATCTAGACGTACAGGAATCGAACCTTTGTTCAGGTTGAAGACTTCTTGGAATTTCTTGTCAAGAATAGTGGCTGCAAGTGCTTTCTGAGCTTTGATGTTCTCAGGATCTTTTAATTCAAAGAACGCAAAGCTGTCTACGTTATGAGTAAACTGACCCGCAGTACCCGGAGCTGGTGCACAGATGAAGTCTTTACCTGGCATTTTTCCTGCGGCAGTAAATTCACCTTTCGCCCAGTCACCCATGATTTGCATTGCTGCTTCACCATTGATAACCATCGAGGTGGCAACGTTCCAGTCACGCCCTGGCGAGTTGCTATCAATGTAGTCATGGATACGTTGGAACTTAGTGAATACTTCAACCATTTTCGGACCAGACAGCACGTCCATATCAAGATCTACAAACGCTTTTACGTAGTCTTCTGAACCTAATACATCGAGTGCAACGGCTTCAAATACGGTCGCGTCTTGCCAAGGTTGACCACCATGCGCCAACGGAATAAATCCAGCGGCTTTAATTTTGTCACCGGCAACAAAGAACTCATCAAGTGTTGTTGGTACTGATACGCCCGACTTCTCGAGTACTTCTGGGTTTGCCCATAACCAGTTAACACGGTGAACGTTTACAGGAACCGCAACGTACTCGCCATCCCATTTCATGATGTCTGTCACCATGCTTGGTACCGCTTCGTCCCAACCGCCTTGTTTTGCAACGTCATCAAGATTAGTAAGGAAACCTAAGCCACCCCACTCTTGAATATCATGGCCTTTAATTTGTGCCGCTGACGGAGGGTTGCCAGAAACTGCACGAGTTTTTAATACTGTCATGGCACTTTCGCCACCACCACCAGCGACCGCAAAATCTTTCCAGCTGTGGCCATCTTCTTCAAGCATATCTTTTAGAACTGCAATAGATTTCGCCTCACCACCTGATGTCCACCAGTGGAGAACTTCAACTTCGCCAGCTTGAGCAAAAGAAGAAGCGGCAAGTAGGGAGATGCTTAGTAGGGTTTTATTCATATTCATTATAATTACCATCGTCCGTGTGTATTGGATTTAGCCAAAAAGAGGAAACGCGGTACGGCATTGATTTCCTCGATTGACTAGAGCTTAATCCGACCCGGCACAGAAGATTGCAACAAAGAGTAATACCAGTGTAACAAGGCTGTTACATTAGTCATCAAGATCGTGTGGTATCAAGACTTTAGCCTCTAAACCACCGTTAATAGAATTGTAAATAATGAGATCTCCGCCATGTGCATGCACGATACTGCGGCTGATCCCTAGGCCTAACCCATGACCGTCGGCGTCTTTTGCTAAGCGATAATATGGTTCAAATACCGCTTCGAGTTTATCTTCTGGGATACCAGAGCCTTCATCAAGAACAATCAATTCAAGCCCGGTGTCGTTATCATAGGCAAAGACTCTGACTTTATTGCCATATTTTACGCCGTTATCTATCAGATTAGTCAGCACGCGCTTTATCGCTAACGGTTTAACCCACAATGGCGGAATCCTATCTACTGGCAGCACAACATTAAGTTGCTTGTGGTTGTGGCTCTCTGCAATGCTTGCCAGCATGTCGTTAAGATCGACCCACTCAGTGTTCTCATGAATGTCGGTTTCTCTTACGCACTGAAGTGCTCCTTTAACCATCATCTCAAGATCGTTTAAATCTTGGCTGAATTTTTCGCGTTTGGCGTCACTTTCAAGCAACTCTGTTCGTAACCTTAAACGAGTAATCGGCGTTTTAAGATCATGTGAAATAGCCGAAAAAAGCGTTTCTCTATCGGTAATATAGCGATTAATCCGCAGCTGCATCCGGTTAAATGCTCGAGTTGCCGTCACTAACTCCGACGCGCCCTCTTCCGCCAAAGGCGCTTGATCGATATTTAGACTCAAGTCGTTTGCCGCTTGTGCCAGACGCTTAAGTGGCTTGACCTGACGCCGGATCATTAAGTAAGTGAGTAAGAGTAATAACGAGGTCGAGAAAAAGAGAAAGATCAATTGATCGGTCCCAAGGATTTCATCTTCTAAGCTCACATAAGGGGCAGGCAACAAGGCTGCGATATACAACCATTCATCCGTAGCAAGTTCAATTTGAACCACTAAAATAGGAGGATTTATTGGCTGTAAAGTTAAGGTGTGATGAGCCCATGATTTCGGCAGATCGCTCAAGTAGATGTCATTTTTTAAAATTCTGAGCTTATCCGGACGAGAAAACTCCACACTAATGTGATGCGCCTTGGGTAGCTTTTGTGCCAGGACATTTTTAACCGCATCAATAGACGCTTCTTTTAAAGGGGAACTATTTATCGGCTCGATCGTTAGGTGCTCATCGTTAAATGAAACAAAAAATCGAGTGCCGCCCATATTTCGGATTTGGTCCAATACAATATGGCGATATTCAAGAGGCAATGACTGGAAGAAATTAACGGTAGAAGCAAACATGGTCGCCATACTTGAAGAGGCAGATCGGATCCCCTCAAGCTCACGGCTTTTAGATTGCGAGTACCAAATCATGGTCGCAATTCCCTGTGCAACAGCAACCGCCAATAAGGTTAGCCATAACGTTCGACCAACCAGAGAACGCGGCCAGCGAAATTTAAGCACCGTTTAATGCTCAAATGTGACGAGTGCAGTAAACATGTAGCCGTTACCACGCATGGTTTTAATGAACTTGCTGCCGTCATTACCAAAACGGTGCCGCAAGCGACTTAATTGCACATCAATACCTCGTTCAAATGGCATGGCTTCGCGCCCGCGAGTCGCGTGAGAAATCGTGTCTCGATCTAAAATTTCATTCGGGTGAGACAAAAACAGCATTAGCAAAGTAAAATCGCTGCCAGATAGCTCCACTACTTCGTCTGATTCATTATTGGTGGCTTGATGAGACAACGTATCCAGCTGCCAGTCACCGAACAGCACTCGTCTTGGTAGCCCAGAGTTAGGCTCTTCTTCACTTACGTGCACTCGGCGCAGCAGTGCCTTTATTCTTGCAATGAGCTGTCTGGGGCTAAAAGGTTTAGCTATATAATCATCCGCGCCTATTTCTAAGCCAATAATTTGATCGGTTTCCTCAGAAACTGCGGTAAGCATAATAATGGGCACGTTGGAGTGCTTGCGAATTTTTTGACACAGGGCAAAACCGTCTTCGCCTGGCAACATCACATCGAGCAAAATTAAGTCAGGATAACTGTATTCTTTGAGATGCTTATCCAATTCGACCCCATCTTCGACGGTAGAAACACGAAAACCCAACTTGGACAAGTATTCTTCCAAGAGTTCTCTAATTTCGCTGTCGTCGTCTACCACTAAGATATGGGTTTTTGCCTGCATAACCGATCCTTTCGTTATTCACAGCCGATTGAAGATTGGCCCAATACTAGCGCCTTAGAGGAACCATAAGGTATTTTTATCAGCAAACTTTGAAGTCGTTATCAGCAAAAAAAAAAGTGTGACCTAAGCCTATATGAAAACTAGGCATGTTCAGCCAGTTATTCCAATGAGGATTCGTTTTTGAATGGTTTTACTACGTCGCATTCATCCCGGACGTATAACGTCGTTCACTAGAGCAGAACCTCAAACCATATATGGCATATCTTCGATGAGTCACTAGCCTGCCGCTCTACTTTACTGACACATATAAAAAATCGCTGCCATTCATCAATAATTATTTTGATAAATGGCAACGATGTATTTCTAAACGTGTTTAAGCTTTAAATTGCCCAAGCAACCCGCTGACTTCCGTGCCCACTTGGTTTAGTTGTTCTGCCGACTCTGTTGTTTCTATCGACTGAGCCAGTGTTTTATCGGAAATATCAGACATAGTATTCACGTTAATACTCACCTCATCGGCAGCCGTTGCTTGCTGCCCTGCAGCACTTGATATATGGCCTATCGAGTCATTAATTTGTGCGATAAAACCATCAATAGATGTTAGCGATTCTTCCGCTGATTGTACCTGTGCGGCTGTTTCTTCTGCACTTGCTCGACTTTTAGTCATCGCCTGGCTGGCAGTTTCAGAACGCTGTTGCAAGCTAACAATGATATTCTGGATCTCTTGCGTTGACTCTTGAGTTCGAGATGCAAGCGAGCGAACCTCATCGGCTACCACTGCAAACCCTCGCCCCTGCTCACCAGCACGTGCCGCTTCTATCGCAGCATTTAGTGCCAGCAAGTTGGTTTGTTCAGCAATACTTCTGATTACATCCAACACTGACCCAATCTGCTCACTATCCGCACGCAGTTGCTCTACCGTGTCACTGGCATCTGATATTTGCTCAGACAAACTCTGCATCGAAGCCGCCGCGTCTACGACAACTTTTGTCCCCTCACTTGCGGCATTTGCAGTGGACTGAGACAACTCTGAAGCCTGAACTGCACTGTTGCTTACTTCTTGCGCACTGGCCGACATTTGTGTCATCGCTGAGGCCGCTAATTGCGCTTGAGACTGTTGCTCACGAACTTCTTCTTGAGTGCTGTTGGCTTTGTCGGTAAGCTCTCGCGCCGACGTTAACATACTACCGGACGCCATATTGAGCTTGCTCACTGTGCTTTGCAGCTTATCGGCGAATGTATTGTAGTTTTTAGCCAGCATCGCTAGCTCATCGCGCCCGTGCTCCGGTATTCGGATGGTCAAATCGCCTTCACCTTGAGCAATGTCTGCCAAGACGCTATTCGTGCCTGCAAGTTTGGTCACAATTGCTTTAGTCACCATGAACGAAACCAAAATGCCTAATAAGATGGCACCAGCGGCAATAGTGAACAACATAGATGTCGACTCTTCTGTATGCTTTTGAGAAGTCGTAGCGGCAAGCTTCATCGATTCACTAATAGAGGCTCTTAAGTCAGCGATTTTGACGGCAATTTGAGGACCAACGGTATCGAGAGTTTGAATGCCTTCGTTACGATCGTAAATCATCGCCGCGACGCTATTAGACGCCAATTCATATTGATTCAGCAGTGATTTTGCTTCTTCTGTTAATCGACGTCGACCCGGATTTTCCAAGGTACTTAATAACGTTTCCATTTCCTCTTCAGAAGCCGAAAATTCTTTATTAAAACGTTCAACTTGATCAGGCTGGTTCTCGACTAAAAATTTGGAAACGTAAAGACGGGAGAGTAATAAAGCACGGACGGCTCGGCCAGCATGATAAGCGGCAACAACATCACCGTCTCTCTTGGCTGAATCCATCACCTGAGTGAGTTTACGTTCAATTTCAGGGCCGTTTATGTTTAGCGTGCCTTGAACTAACTCATTTCGGCTACGCATGTTTGAGATAACCGCCCCAGTAAAGGTGCCTAAATACTCCTTTTTCATGCCGTCTATCGACTTTAATAGAGCCACACGTTCAGGGTTTTGAATTTCTCTATAGGCTTGCTCTAGGTCTTTAGACCACAAAGCCGCTTGTTCATTGAACTTATCAACGAACTTTTCGTCACCTGTTTTAATGTAATTTTTTACTGTCAGCCTCAATCCATACACGGCATCAGTTAGTTCTGCGGCCAATTCTGTATCTGGTGCTAAATCAAACGATATTTTTTTCATATCGTCGGATAGGTTACCCAACAAATTTGAACTGATGACAGCCATTGCAATCAAAATTGCGATTAATACCGCAGGGGAAATTGAAAGCTTCTTGGATATTGAGATATTGTCCAAACCCATTATATTTACTCCGTTAACGAGAAAGCCTTTTTATTTACATCTTTTACTTTTTTTTGTTGTCTTTTAAAAGTAGCAAAGAATCCCGGTTATACATGCGATTAGTGACAAAAACATTAATTAACACGTAACACTGTTAACCCTGCCATAACAATACACGGTTTAGTTATTGATTTTCAAGTTGATTGGAGATGATATTCACCAAACCATTAAGTCCTTTACTCCAATTTACCTGTTCACTGAAGTTAGCCGTGCTGAAGCGTAAACAATGATCAAACTGATGCGCTGTACCAAACATTGAACCGGGTAAAATACTGATGCCTTGCTCTCGGCATAACTGGCAAACCTTATAGCTATCAAAGCCCTTAGGAAGTGTTAGCCAAACTAAGAATGAACCCTCAGGCTGGGTAATGTGGTATCGACCAACTAAGTTGTCATGCAGGTTAAGTTCTTGGCTCAACATGAGATTAAATCGGCGCTGATTCTGCTGATATACTCGCCTAATTTTATTCAGATGAATCTTGTACTTTCCTGTTGTTAAAAAGTCTGCAACAGCAGATTGCATCAAATTCGATCCCCCCATATTTTCACACAAAAGATATTTATCAATCTGCGTATGGTATCGACCAGAAATGAGCCACCCTATCCTCAATCGAGAGTCCAAGGTTTTAGACAGAGAATTCACGTATATAACCCGCCCTTTGTCATCGAGTGAAAACAGGCTAGGAATCGCTTTCTCGGTGCATAAACTACCAAAGACATCGTCTTCTATAATGGGGATATCACCAGAAACTTGCAGTAGCGTTTTTCGCTTATTCAGAGGCAAGCGGGCACCCGTGGGGTTAGTGAAATTTGGCGTGATCAATAACGCTTTGATGTCCCATAGCCTACTCGCTTCTTCAAATGCTAAAGGATCGATACCTGTACGTACGCAACTAGGTATCTCTAACACTTTTAATCCCAGAGCTTCCATCAATAATAGACTACCAAAATAACAAGGTGACTCTACTGCAACGATATCGCCGGGTTGGGTTAACGCACGCAAAGCGAGGCTAATGGCTTGCTGAGCTCCGTGAGTGACGGAAATACTTTCACTTTGTGCAGGAACCCCAAGATCTAGGCTTATCTTCAACAGTTGCCTTATTAATTTCCCATCACCAGGAGGTAATTGATAGTGGCTCGACACATTACTCTGAGTACGGCTTTGCCTTGCAATTTCAGCATACAAGCTCTTGATTGCTGGAAAATCAGTGTTTGGATGAGCAGAACCAGTAGGCAATATTTCTTTATAATTTGGGTAAGTCAGCAATGAGCGCGATAACGTCAACAAATCAACCTCTTTCGGCTCTTGAACATGTTGATATTGACCTTGATGAACGGGCCATTTTACACGATAACCCGACTTTGCCACTGCGTAGATCAGCCCAAGCGCCTCTAACTCTTGGTAAGCTCTAATAACGGTATTTTTACTTACGTGTAAGTCTATGCTGAGCTGACGGATAGAGGGCAACTTGTCATCAGGTAAATAAACCCCATTATTCATTCCATTACGCAAATGCTGCTCGACCAACAAATACTTTTTTTCACCGATCATCTGTACCCTCCAAACTAACTTAATCTGTGCCTTACCAACTTAGCTGTACCCTATTACAGTAACAGAATGTTAAACAATTGATACAAAGGTTCGCCATGCTAATTCGAATGATCCCGTTTATTTTTGTCGTGCTTTGGGCATCCGGATTTATTGGTGCTCGATTTGGTGTTCAATACGCGGAACCCGCCACCTTACTTTTGGTTCGTATGGCCGCTAATGTTGTTTTGTTTTTAATTTTGGTGACGGTATTACACCGCCGAATTCCAACAGGTAGCGCATTTTGGCATAGCTGTGTGGTGGGCATACTAATCCACGGGTTTTATCTTGGAGGCAGCTATTTAGCCATTGATATGGGGATGCCCTCTGGTTTGTGTTCACTTTTAGTTGGTACACAACCTATATTGACCGCTTTAATATTAGTCAACGCGACACAAGAGCGTTTCAATAGCGCTCAATGGATCGGACTCGCTTTAGGGTTTATCGGCATCAGTTTGGTATTAATGGGCAATATTGAATGGCAATCCGAAGGCCAAAAATGGGAAGCGGTTATGGCCTCAGGTCTTGCTTTGTTAGGCATAACACTTGGAACCCTCTATCAGAAAAGGTTCTGCCAAGGAGTCGATATGGTTGGTGGTGCTGCGGTTCAATACCTTGCAGCGGCGGTGTTATTTCTCCCATATGCAATGACCTTTGAAACCATGCAAATACAATGGACGATGGAACTAATCCTTACTTTAGCCTGGCTAGTGGTTGTGCTGTCTTGCGTTGCTTTAATGCTACTTCTGTACATGGTCGAACATGGTGCCTCTTCAAGCGTCGCTTCCGTGTTTTATTTGGTTCCACCTGTTACCGCGATACAAGCTTGGTTAGCGTTCGATGAAAGCTTTGATGCTTCTGCGGCATTTGGTTTTGGCTTGGCCGCTATTGCGGTGTATTTAGTGGTGAAAAAGCCAAACCTAAACCTGGTGAAGAAAGCTTCTATAACGAGTAGCTAAATTAACGTGAATACAAAAAAGGTCTACCGAGTAATTCCGTAGACCTTTAGTTTTATGGCATCAAGCAATGCTATTGTTTCTATCGAATTTTAGAAAGATCATCTTGTACCATGGCGTTAGATTGCTCATGGATAGTGTTGATTCTTACTCTGTTTTCTAGGTTTGCTCGCTCATATTCAGTAAGATAAATATCACTGTGTATATGCTCTGCAATCATCTTTACCATCAGCTTGTTATTGGTATAAAGCCCCATAGTTTCATCCCGATGAGAGAAAGCGAGCGCTAACTTCATATCTGCAACAAGCATAAATCGGTGCGATGGGTAATCTTGTTCAGGATCTTCTGAACGCGAATACATTTCCATTTTCTCGTGCGGTGTTTCCAGTTTATTGAACGAAAAGCCTATCACTCGTACACCACGTTCAATGGCTTCGCACAATTCTCGCTTGAACAGGCTCAAACGAAAATCTGAATTTAAATATATTTCCACATGCGCTTGGTTAATCAGCTCTTTCGCTTTTTGCACCAAATTGTCATAGCCCGAGACGTTATAAACAAACTCCTTCTCTTCTTGAAGCGCCATTTTAGAGAGCTCTTTCTTGAGAATAGCGATATTTGTAATGGTCTTCTTTTCAATCTGGCTAAAAATCAGATCGGGAGATTTAGCTTCATATTCTTTGGTATCTCCGTCCGAGAGAAAAATAAAACCATTGCTGTACAAATTATCTATTGAAGAATAGACCGACGAACGAGACAACGAAATCTCTTTAGCAATTTTGTAACCACTAGAACGTCCGTTTTTTAGCAAGGTGATGTACACCATGGCATCGGTTTTGGTAAAACCAAAATCCATCAATTTGGTTACAATTTCTGACACGAACTGACCTCTAATACTATTCATTAAGCTTCTTACCTAAGACTACCATTACCAACAATTTGACTCTAATTTTTTATGAATGAAGTGTCGCACCATAAGCGCTAGAAAAATGGCCTAACTCTGAACAAGATACGAGTGGAATATCTGAGTTATTACAATAACGCCCCAACGCGGCTTTTAAATCGAACGCTAAGGCTGGATAACGGCTTATCATTCCATACAAGACCAAGCGTGTTGGACGCAATTGCGAAATTTGAGGTGACAATGCCCGAGCTAATTGATCTACATACATTCGATAGATTCGAGTCGCCTGCATGTCATACCGCTCTAAGGCATCAAAGATTTCTTGTACAGTTAGATTGTTAAGCACCAATTGATGATACTGACGTTCTAGACCACCAGTGGACAGAAACTGATCAATACAGTTCTCGTTACCGCATCGACAAATGGGGGTTAACCCATCGTTAAGCGCTTCATAATAAGGCAATGGCGAGTGAGCCCAATGAGAAAAATCGACGCTGCTCGTTGCAACTGGCCGTTGCCGAACCGTTGAAAAACCAATACTGCAATCCGTATCCAGTACCACCGTCATCAAGCGTTCATTTTTGTTAGCCTTATTTCGTTTCATTTCGCTTAGCGCCGCCGCTTGTGCGCAGGTAATTGGTGTTTGATTCCAATCGTATTTACGTACATGACTCAATAATTTACTTTGTATTTTTTCTCGAAAAGGAGTGCCTTGTCCAAACCCGAATTGCAAATACTCAGAAATGCTTATCCCTATGCGCTCAATAGCACCATAACGAAACTGGTGATTAGATATTCTGGTATTCAAGCTTGATACGATGGTTTCCGTTGTGTTGGGTGTTTTATATTCAGACTCAAGTAAGGTCTCGCCACCGGCAGTAACGAGTACCATACGTATCCATTCGCTCTCTATCGACACACCAAGTTTCATAACTAGTTCAGTGACTTCACGCCGTCGATACGGTAGCCATAGCCTTCTAAGCTAACTTGGCGACCATCGATTTTGAGGCTCTTTGAACCTGAAGAGTTATTAAGAACGAAACGTAAATCACCGCGCTTGTACGCGACACAATCCTCGTCATCAAGCGTTAACCACTCAATAGATGCTTGATTAAACTCAGGGTTTGCTTTTCTCAATTCGATCAGAGATTGGATGAAGGCTTTGAAATCCAAATCTTGCTCGCTAAGATCCCACTGCATACATTTGCGATTGCCTTCTTGCCCCATTCCTCGTCGTCCATCAAGCCCGATTTCTCCACCGTAATAAATACAAGGCGCTCCCACTTGAGTGAACATGAATAAATACGCCAATTTCGCTTTCGCTTTATTGCCATCACAGAGACTAAGAATCCGAGTCGTGTCATGACTGTCGAGCAAATTAAACATCGCTTCATTAACATTACGTGGATAAGACAAATACGACTGGCTCACACCATCCATGAAGATTTGTTTGTCTGTTGTGCCTAATGCAAAGTAATCCGTCACGGCTTGCGTTAACGGGTAGTTCATTAGAGAGTCATATTGGTCTCCGCGCAGCCAAGGCATGCCTTCGTGCCATATCTCACCTAGGATATAACAATCTGGTTTGATGCCTTTGACGACTTGGCGGAAATCGCGCCAAAACGCATGATCGACTTCATTGGCAACATCTAGACGCCAACCATCAATATCAAACTCTTCCACCCAGTGTCTCGCGACGTCGAGTAAGTAAGCTCTGCACTCTGGATTTTCGGTGTTCAATTTTGGCATTTCAACTACGTTCGCAAACGTCTCGTAGTTCAAGTTCCAAAAGTCCCACTGATCTTTTGGCGTGTCTGGGTACACGGGAAATTCATGGATCCAGAACCAATCTGCATATTTTGAGTCTTGGCCTTTTTCAACCACATCTAGCCACAACGGTGACTGATGCCCGATGTGATTAAATACTGCATCCAGCATGACCTTCATACCACGCTTATGCGCCTCTTTCACCAGCGCTTTAAATGCTTCATTGCCACCAAAATGCGGATCAACATTGTAGTAATCTATCGTGTCGTATTTATGGTTCGCGTTCGCGGTAAAGACTGGACAAAAATACAAACCGTTAACGCCAAGTTCTTGCAGGTAATCAAGCTTGTCTAATACGCCCCATAAGTCGCCGCCCATAAAGTTATCCGAGACCGGAGTGCTCCCCCACGGCATAACATTTGATGGTGAAATATCTGGACGGCCATTTGCAAATCGCTCAGGAAAGATCTGATACCAAATTGTGTCCGGCACCCAACTTGGCGTCAGCAACACATCTTTTGGGTTGATGTAAGGGAAGCAATAGAAATTACTTAGATTACTTAGCTCAATTTCTGCCTCACGCTCATCACTTAAATCGGCACATTTTCTTTCACCAAACAGGATTTTTTCACCCTCTTTGCCATAAAGAATGAAACCGTAGCGGCTTCTGCGTTTTGGTGGTTTAAAGGCTGCGAACCAATGATCATGGTATTCCGTTGTGCCCTCTAAAACCATTTCGACTTCATTGCCACCAACCCAGCCGTGGGCATCACTGCCCCCTAAATTACCGCCATCTAAGCCGCCTTCAGCCCAGTGGTACGGGTCACCTATCCATAGTGACACTCGCTCTACTTCTCCTTTGGCACTGCGCAACCGAATATGCAGTGTCTCTTTATCGTAGGCGTAACTGTCCGCACTCTTTGCCGAGTGGGTCAAAGAACTTTTAGTAATCATGTTTTGTATTTCCTAATTATTATTCTTTTACTGCACCGCTGACGAGACCGGTGGTGATATGTTTTTGAGTCGCAACAAATAACAAAGTTATCGGTACTGCTACCAGTAGTGAGCCTGCGGCAAACAAGGTAAAGTTTTCTGCAGAGTTAGATGAAATCCAACTGAATATACCTATCGCTAATGTCATTTTTTCTTCGCTGCGTAATATCAAGGTTGGTAAAATAAAGTCCATCCAAGGGCCAGTAAATGACACCAAGCCGACGAACACTAAAATGGGCTTTGCCAACGGCAATATGATTTCTAAGAATATGGTCATATGCCCAGCACCATCAATTTTTGCGGCTTCATCTAACGAGGTGGGTATCGCATCAAAATAGCCTTTAACTAACCACACCATAAATGGAAGAGAACCCGTTACATAGACAAACAGCAAACCAATATAGGTATCAATCAAGCCCATTTTTGAGAGCAAAATATAAATCGCGGTCATGGATAAAAAGGCTGGGAACATTTGCAATACCAAAATGCTCATCATGATGTTTCGCTTACCTTTAAAACGGTAACGCGAAAACACAAACGCCGTCATGGTGACGATAACCAAAGAGATCAACATATTTGATGTCGCTAAAATAAAGGTATTTTTGTACCACTCAAAATAAGGCGTATCGGTGAACAACGCACTGTAATGCTCCAGAGTAAACTCAATATTACTAAATGAAGTACTGAACAGATTGTTGCCTTTTTTGAACGACGCCAAAATCGTCCAAATCACAGGCCCAAGTACCAATAAGGCATTCAGGGTTAAAAATAGGTAGACGATTAACGTCCCTAGTTTCTCTAAAATTTTACCCATAATTACATGCCCACATCGTCTTTAAATGAGTTCATTCTTCTAAACTGCCATATCGCAATGCCAGACAAGAATAAGAAAATAATGATCGAGATAACCGAGGCAATTTGATATTGCTGGAAATCAAGAGTCAGTTTGTATATCCAAGTAATCAAAATATCGGTATGACCGGCAAAACGATACTCTGGGTTAATTGGGCCACCTTCGGTTAATAAGAAAATAGCGCCGAAATTATTGAAGTTATGGGCAAACGTCATCACCAAAGAAGGCGCAACTTGGTGCAATACCATCGGCAAGGTTATTTCCCAGAACTGCTGAAATTTATTGGCGCCATCCACTTCGCTTGCTTCGTATAAATCAGCAGGAATATTGGTTAATGCTCCAGCAATCAACAGCATGAAATAGGGTGCTCCCACCCACACACTCACCGCTATAACGGTAAACTTGGCGAGTATCGGGTCAGACAAAAATGCAACAGAATCAAACCCCCAGCTATTTAGCGTTGCGTTAACAGGCCCTACTCCATTAAGCAACAAACGGAACATCAACAAAGTAACAAAAGCCGGGATTGCATAAGGTAGAATAAAGATAAAGCGCCATGCTTTCTTCGCTTTAATTTTCTTATTCTGCAAGGCCATCGCAAGGATGAAACCAAAGCCACACGTGCATATTGTGGCAAAAAATGCCCAAAGTACTGTCCAACTAGCAACACCAAAGAAGGTACTAGACCAGATCTTTAGCTCAAACAGAGAAAAGAAGTTCTTAAAACCGACCCAGTCAACCAAATTTCTTGGTGGGATATGGTTTGGTGCCGAGTAGTTGGTAAACGAAACCAACACGGTGATGACGATCGGCATGATGATAAATGCAATGCTCGCAATCACAGCAGGAGACAGCACAATAAACGCAAACTTGCTGTCATAGATTTCCTTTAGCTGCTGCCAAACAGACAAAGAAGTGCGCTCACATACTCGTGCATCTTTCACGTTAACAACGTAAATACAGGCAACAAGGAAGAGGGACATCAGTGCGATCACCCCTTCAACTAACATGAAGATTGAATGATCGCCTGGTATCACCTTAAAGCCCTTACGAACTTGCGCGACATCACCTAGGCTTACGAGCCCTTTTAGCATCACAACTAAATCAGGAAGCATGAGCAAGGTAAGAACCTGCAAAGCAAGAAAGAACACCCCTTTAACCCAATGCCCCTTTTGAATCTGAGTCGCGCCCATTATCAAAATCGAGGCAGGCACTTTTGGCACCACTTTGGTATCAGTTAACTGCATAAATCCTCTTTATTCCTGTAGCTGAATCTGCTCTTGGATAATTGAATATGCTCTGTCTAATGCTTCTTTTGGCGTTTTATTACTTACCCATAAAGCGGTAATCGCACTCGCCATTGGCGACCAAATGAAGCCCATTTCTGGAATCGACGGCATCGCATCAGCATAATAGCTTTGAGTGATGATCGCGTAGGTTGCCTCGTCGGCATCCACAATGATTTCTTCAAGTACTGACTTGATAGGTGGAATAGATTGGGTCATTTCATAACGCTTGGTCAGCATTTTAGGCGACGAAATATAATCGGCGAATAGTTGAGCAGCACGCGGGTATTCCGTGTATGAAGACACGACCGCTAAGCGTACGGTTGAAAATGTTCTTGGTTGCTGGCCATCCAGTGTTGGCATTGCAACAACGCCGAAATTCACACCCGAATTCTGATAGCCTTGAATTGCCCAAGGGCCATCAATAATCGCTGCAACTTTTCCCTCGTTAAATAAACCACGGCGAACCTGAGGGTTGCGCATGTCGTTTGGATTTGAGTTATTGGCTACTTGCAACGTTTTCATCGCCGCTAGGCCTTGTTGTGCCTTTTCGGAACTGATGCCAATATCCTTTGCATCTGTACCTTGCTTACCAAACTCATACGCTCCATATAAACTCACAAACATTCGTGATTCGTAGTAATTCTGAATATCCCAAAGTAACGCGTACTTATGCGCTTTCTTGTCATTAAACGTCTTGGAAAATTCCACCAACTCTTCAAACGTCTTTGGGGGATTAGGTAAGAGGTCTTTGTTATAGAACAACGCGGTGGTGGCGAAGCTAACCGGAAAGCCGTAATCGATACCTTCCGCTTTTGCAGCTGCAATCGCATTATCCATAAACGTTTGTTCTATTCGCTCGGCTGACACTAGGTTTTCCATCGCGCCACCAGCAACGACCAAACGCCCAAGTAAGTCATGCTCTATTTCAGCGACATCTGCAACGCGTGCTGAACCGCCGTCTTGAATTAATCGTGATGCTGAATCAATGGGTGCTAGCCCACGAAAAGAGAAGCTCACGTCGTAGCCGAAGTCTGCATTAAATTCCTTTGCCGCATACTCCATATAGTCGACGGTTGTCTTGTCTGTCCAGATAAGTAGTTCAGCGCCTGCTTCCGGTTTTATTTCTTCAGCATTGACCATGCCTCCCATAAATACCGACGCCAACAATGCTGTTGCTAATAGATTTTTGTTCATGCCTACACCGTTTCCGTTACATTTGGTAGTTCAGAATGTACTACTAGATTAATTCTGTTCGAACGTAAGTCAATATTTAATCGGAAAAGCCAAATAACAATTGTGACAAGCGTCACCATTACAGTGTTTAAAAGGCTTCATAACTAATATTCCAATCGCTTATTAAATGAATCAACCTTAAAATAATGAACGCAAAACCCAATCGCCCCATGAATTCAAAACACCAATATTTGTGACGCAAATCAACAAAACAGAGCGAAGTTAGTGACCAAACTCTCATTTAGGAACGACTAGGGAAGAAAAACAAATTTAAATGCAGAACAATAATTAGGCGTTCAACGTGAACTACTAATTTTTATTGGTCTTAGCTCTTACTCGCAACTCTGGATGAGTTGATAAGGAAATGTTGTGAACAAAACATTAATTTCGGTATTGGTGGCAAATGCACTTGTTGTTAGTACCTCTGCTTACGCTGCAAATAATCAACGCGGGATTACCGTAGAAAGAAGTATCTACGAATCGGTTGTGAACGATGCCATGAACTTTGGTGGTCACATTGGCACTTCATTCGAATATGAAGATAAAGTAACTACTGATTTCAACGGCAGTACGATTGAAGAACGTACTAAAACACATGAAGTGTTTGGGTTCTATTACAGCAACCCTACGTGGAACCTTGCTGCGCTTTACGCTTTAAAACTGGTAGATCGAGAACAGGTCAATAGTGGCGGGTATCATGAAACTGAAAACTCATACAAACACCTAATTTCCATGAATAAGGGGTTTGATCTATCCGACGGTTGGACAACAGGTCTCATCTATGACCTTGAAATCACGGATAGTCGCGTTTTTTCTAAAAATGTCACCGCGCATCCAAAACGTAAGTTTGAGCACAGCCTTCGTCCATATCTAACCTATTGGAACAACGAGTACAACGCTGGTGTGTACACCAATCTTGAGTACCTTTACAACGATGAAAACAAAGCCAGTTGGGGTAATCGTGAAGAAAAAGGATATTCCTTCTTAATTAAGCCATACAAACGAATGGGTAACTGGGAATTTGGTGTCGAGCTTTTCTACCAAATCAAAGATAACGATGACAGAGGTAGCAATGGTACTGTCAACGAAGTTAGTGACTTCACGGAAAAGTATGCTGAGCCAATTGTACAATACAGCTTTGAAGATGCTGGTGCCCTTTATGTCAGAACTCGCATCGGTGAAAACAAAACAACTGTCTCTGATGGTTGGTCAAAAGGTGACGAGTATTTCAAAGACATTCGCAAAGCGACAGTCGGATATGAACAGGCAGTCGGTGACGACTGGCTAATAAAAGCTGAATACGAGTGGGCGAATGACAAAGAAACGCACACAAGTAAACAAGGCCAAGAGAAAAACGTGGATCAAAACACCTTCTTCTTACAAGCCCTTTACCGTCTGTAATTTTATTTAAAGAGAAGACATTATGATTAAAGTTTCGGAACTTGCCGCTATTATCGGGGGAGAAATAGTTGGAGATGGCGTAAATGAAATTTCATTTATTCGCCCTATTCGTAGCCACGAAAAAGGTGGCTTAGCGATCGTATTCGCTAAGAAAGATCTTAAGGCAATTTCCGAAACTTTCGCTGATGTCATCATCGGCCCAAAAGATGTATTAAAAAGTGACGCAAAAGTAAAAATCGTCATCGAACAATTAGACACAGACAAGCTAAACCACTTATTAAAACTGTACAAGGTTCATAAGTATCAGCTGTTCGATCAAGGAAACACCTCAGAATCACCTGACGTCTATATAGGTAAGCATTGCACCATTGGTGAACATTGCCATTTCATGCCTGGTGTAAAAATCATGAATGGCGTAAGCATTGGCAATAACGTGGCTATCCATGCCAATACCGTCATTAAAGAAGGCTCCATCATTGGCAACAACGTCACCATCGATTCAAACAACTCTATTGGTAACTTTAGCTTTGAATACATGGCTGGAAAACGTAACCGATACGAACGAGTCGAAAGCGTCGGCCGAGTGATCATCGAAGACGATGTGGAAATTGGCTGCAACAACACCATCGACCGAGGAACCCTTGGCGACACCATTATTGGTCAAGGCACTAAAATCGATAACCTAGTGCAAATTGGCCATGACTGCCACATCGGCAAACACTGCTTACTCGTGTCTCAAGCGGGATTTGCAGGCCATACCATCTTAGAAGACAACGTGATTGTTCATGGGCAAGCAGGCACGGCGGGCAACTTAACCATAGGCAAGAACTCGGTGGTTAAAGCTAAATCTGGCGTCAGTCACTCATTCCCAGAAAACAGCGACTTATTTGGTTATCCAGCAAAAGATGCGCGTGCTTATTACAAGAACTTGGCCGTGTTGAGCCGATTAACTTTAGGCCAAGATAAAGCGAAGCGACAAAGCAAAAACAGCGCACAAGAACCGCAAGAAACAGCCATGCAGGAACGCAAAGGGTTGTTCGCCAACCTATTCAAATAACAAGCATAAGGCGATACGTAATGATGGATGACAACTTTAATTTGATCGAATCTACGATACGACTCGATAAGCACAATTTATTTCTTGAACTGGATGACGGTAGCCGTCTGTTTCTGCCAAAAAGCCAACAAGAAAAACTCCATCATTATGTAGACCAGAAAGTCGATTTTGGGATCCGCCCTGACTTTATATCCATCGCTGAAGAAAACGATCAATTGAATACTATTCATGGCGAATTGACATCGCTTGAAACCAAAGACGGTTTTCAGCTTGTTCATTTTAAAATCGCCCACAAAGAAATGATATCTCGCCTTCGCTATAGCGCCCTAGCCGCTTGCGATATCGGGCAATCGTTGCGCTTTAATTTTGATACCTTTTTTAGCCACATATTTGACCAAGATACTCAAGTTAATCTGACCATTTAATATCGATATACAAATAACCATTAGGTGAATAACGATGAAACGTACATTAATTTTAACGGCTCTTTTATCTGCAACATTAATGGGTTGCGCTAGCACCAGTGAAGAAGCAACGACAGCACAAATTGCGTCAGGCCCATTTGCTGACTGCAACTTGCCAACAGTTGAAGAGCGCGGACCAATTCGCCCTTCTTTATACGTCGTTGGCACTTTCCCTGAAGGCCAATGGATGCACAATGAAAACCACCAAATGGCCCACAAAGGCGATGGTATTTATCAAGTAGTTAGCCAAGAGACGGCCGGTAATGTGAGCCTGCAATTTGCAACCATGAGTTGGAATCCTCAATACACCGCTGCGGGAATGGAAATGACCGTAGGTTATGAAAAACAACTGAAACGTGGTGGTTTCGCTAAGAATACAGTCGTCAATATTCCAGAAGACGGCAAATACCTTTGGAGCATTGAAATCTCTAAGGACAAAAAACCCGTACGAGCACTCGTAATGAAGTGCCAGTAAGCTTTTTTCACTCTGGCGTGCTAGCTACTGCCGTTAGCTCGCCTTTGTGTCTTTACCCAGTGAATCATTAAAATCACTCAGTAAATATACAGTTATTGGAAACACCACCGAATGCGGAGTATCAAATGGCAACGGTAAGCCTACGCAAAGTAGAAAAACAATATGAGAACGGTTTTAAAGCGGTTCACGGCATTGACCTAGATATCAAAGATGGCGAATTCATGGTTTTCGTTGGGCCATCAGGCTGTGCAAAATCCACGACTCTACGCATGATAGCGGGCCTTGAAGACATTAGTGGCGGCGAAGTTTTTATCGGTAATCAAATCGTTAATACACTTCCGCCAAAAGATCGTGGTATCGCCATGGTATTTCAAAACTATGCCTTGTACCCACATAAAACCGTATTCGACAATATGGCATTTGGTTTAAAAATGCAGAAAAAGTCGAAAGAAGAGATCAAACAGCGTGTAGAAGAAGCCGCTGAAAAGCTTGAAATAACCGACTTACTGGATAGAAAGCCAAAAGAGATGTCAGGTGGGCAACGTCAACGAGTCGCGGTTGGTCGCGCTATTGTGCGTAAGCCAGAAGTCTTTCTTTTCGATGAGCCTCTATCTAACCTAGATGCAAAACTGCGTGTATCGATGCGAGTTAAAATTGCTCAACTGCACCAGTCTCTCAAAGAAGAAGGCAACCCAGCGACCATGATCTACGTAACCCATGATCAGACTGAAGCCTTAACGCTGGGCGATCGAATTTGCGTACTAAACCAAGGCAAAATCATGCAAGTCGACACGCCATCTAATTTATATAACCGCCCAGAAAACAAATTTGTCGCCAGTTTCATTGGTTCTCCTGCCATGAACTTGGTCGACACTGTTTTGCGCCAATCTGGCGAGGCCACATTTGTTGAAATTGCGCCTGGTGTTCGCATGTATATCCCTCTCGATAAGCAAACCAAACTGCAAGACTTTATTGATAAGCCTGTCTGTTTTGGCATTCGCCCTGAACATATATCTTTGGCAGAAGAAGGGGACACGTTCAATGCATTTGAAGGCGAATTAACGGTTGTTGAGAATATGGGTAACGAGAAATATCTTTACTTCAAAATTGGCGGCAAAGAGCTCATCGCCAGAGTGAACAACCAAGATATCACCACCTCAGATATTGGTAAGAAATTCCGATTTAACCTAAATACGGAATTCTGCCACATTTTCGATTTTATATCGGAACAGAACCTTACGATTTAATGGAAACCAATTTATCGCTTTTTAACTAAACTGATTCGGGGGAATCACCATGAAAAAAACAACCATATTATGCACCGCGATACTGGCCTCTTTGGCCGCGAGTGCATCAATGGCGAATGTTGTAGACACGAACTCGGTCTTGGCTTCACCTAGTCAAGCTCAAGCCAGTGAAACATTTTTAGACTTTCGACAAGAGACAATCTACTTTGTTTTTTTAGATCGTTTTAGTGATGGTGATTCCGCGAACAACACAGGTAATAACCCTGCAACTTATGACCCCAACAACCTCAAGAAGTACGTTGGCGGAGACATTCGTGGTCTTATTAATAAACTGCCGTACCTAAAGTCGATGGGTGTAACCGCTATTTGGATTACTCCACCCGTTGATAACGCAGACAACACAGATAAACACGGCGGCGCCGGCTACCATGGTTATTGGGGACGCGACTTTTTCCGCGTCGATGAGCACCTTGGCACAATGGATGACTTCAAAGAGCTCACCGCTAAGATGCACAGTTCTGAGTACAACATGAAAATGGTCTTGGACTACGCACCTAACCATTCTAGTGGTAATGATGAAAACGAATACGGCGCTCTATATCGCGATGGGCAATACATAACGGACTATCAAACAGACGTTGCTGCTGGTACCAATTGGTATCACCATAACGGTGGCGTCACTGACTGGACTGACTGGAATCAAGTACGTAACTACAACTTATTTAACTTATCGGATTTCAATCAAGCAAATCCGGCCGTCTATAACTACCTATTAGACGGTTCCAAATTTTGGATAGATGCCGGTGTTGATGCGATTCGAATCGATGCGATTAAGCATATGGATAAAGCGTTTATCCAGAAGTGGACAACCGACATTTACGATTACTCAAAAACAATTGGTCGCGAAGGATTCTATTTCTTTGGGGAGTGGTTTGGAGCCAGTGCTAATACGACGGCAGGAATCGATGGTTATGCGATTGATTACGCAAACACTTCAGGATCTGCCCTACTCGATTTCGGATACAGAGATACGATGGAGCGTCTGCTTACTAATCGTCCGGGTAATACGATGCAGACCCTGAACGACTATTTAGTAAAACGTTCAAACGTATTCAGTAGTGATGATTGGCAAGTGGTCTTTTTAGATAACCACGACATGGCGCGCATCTCGACAGCACTGCGCTCAAACGCAAGTACTTTTGGTCCCGGCAATAGTGAACAAGGTGGTAACCAATCGGCTGATTTTGCTAAAAAGCGCGTCGAGTTAGGCTTAGTGGTCACTATGACCGTTCGAGGGATCCCGGCAATCTATTATGGAACAGAACAATACGCGGCAAACTTTACCACTAACGCATTTGGCCAAGTCGGTAGTGACCCATACAACCGTGAAAAAATGCCAAATTTTGATGAAACAACAGAAGCATATGGGATCATTAAAGCCCTCGCTGATCTACGAAAAGTAAGCCCTGCGATTCAAAAAGGCAGCTATTCCCAACGTTGGGTTAACGAAGACATTCTCGTTTATGAACGTAAATCAGGAAATGATGTCGTTGTGGTTGCCGTGAATAAAGGTAGCAATCAATCGATTAACGTAGCGAATCTTGGCTTAGCGAATGGCAGTTACACCAGCTTGGTCGGTAGTGATGTTGTCTCCGTAACTTCAGGAGCAGCAACACTTCATTTGGACCAAAATGAGTCTATTGTTTTACACTCAAAAGGCGGTGACGAGTCCAATCTGGTTGATGTGACTTTTACATGTAACAACGGTCAGACTTCGTTCGGACAAAGCGTTTACGCCGTGGGCAATCAAACGCAATTAGGGAGCTGGTTACCAGCTGGAGCCATTAAACTCACACCAGCAAGCTACCCTTCGTGGCAAGCTACCATCTCTGTGCCTAGTGCAGCAAATATAGAATGGAAATGCCTTAAACGTTCAGAGGTTGATCCTACTGTTTCAGTAGAATGGCAAAGTGGTGCGAATAATATCTTCAACAGCGGTCAAGTTACATCGAGCACTGGGGCTTTCTAATAATCGCCAATCTAGGCTATTAAATTAAAGAATGACTTCGGTAAGAAAATATCCAAATTATGCGCCGTGATTACGCATTAATATTTGGTATTTTAAAGTGGTATGTTACCTAAGATTACGTCAGTTAAGCGCTTTGAACCATAAAGCTGCCTAGCTGGCGTCCTTTCCTATTCAGGATTTGTCCTTTACCTGATTGTTCGCAATAGTGAAATTCAAGGTCAATGTCTGAAACTTTCCCAAGTACCAGTACGTGTCTCTTCAAGATATCGCTATTAAGTTGGTGCATTTTCGACGTCCAGAAGACGTTATTTTCTCTAATATTAAAATCTACTGTCATATCTCTCTTATTTTTTGTTTACGTTGTGGTTTTTTTGAAACCAAAATCTCTTACGACCGGCTGAACGTGCCATATTTGTCCTCTCTTAAATTAAATATTGAAATACGCATTTTGAATAGCATTAAATAACAGGATCAGAACTCACCGACTGGCACTTCCTTAACAGGAAATAAGTCGAAGGATCAGAACAAGCTATTGCTATCTTGCACGCGCATTTTAATGGGTTATAAAAATTATCGAATCTGAATTTGAAGCTAAGGGAAACACTAGAACTGCTACTACGAGGAAGTTGGAGGGTTTTGCTTTACTTTTTTCTTTCAATAAATGGCTCTGCTATCAGAACGAAGCGAACTATCACATAAGAATTTATTGTTGTAAAGCTATTTCTTGAAAATTTTATCACTGCAACAATTGCGTCTACTCGCTAACAAAAACTCGGAATCAACCCGCTGATTCCGAGTTTTACTGCAGGCCTATTACGGCTGAGAACGCTCCAATATCAATTTTTTATCCATTGGATTGTTTCTACAAAAGGTTACATAAAAATACCCCATCAACATGAACGCACAGGCCGTCGCACCAAAGCTCACATAAAGGGTCGAGTGGTAATTGTACTTTTGAGCAACGAGCCCTACCGACACACTCGACAACAAAATACTCACCTGCATTAAATTCGAAAACAGAGTTGAAGCAACACCCAATTGGTGCTTCATTCGATCCTGTAGCGCAACCATCCCTAACGTCGCAATTATTCCGACGAAAATACCATTAACTATTTGCAGCGCAAAAAATTGCCACACTTGGTTCGCCATTGCCATCCCCATATAAAACAGGGTGCCAACAACAGATGCCACCAATAACAGCTTATAAACGCCAAACCTTTCGGACAAACGACCCGCTTTTAGCATGATGGGAATTTCACAAAGTGCAGCGCATCCAAATAGCATTCCAGCCCAACTTGCACCAATACTCAGCTCTTGGCTGAAATACAATGGCATTGACGTTATATAAAGGTTATTTGCGGCGAACATTGCCAATAATGCAACACTTAACAATAAGATTGGCGCATTTTTATACCACTTAAAATCCACGTTTTCGCTCGATTCCGTGTTCTTCGTCGTTTCTCCATCAGGGAGAAAAAAGTACACCACTAAAATGGTCACCACGACCATCGTAGCCGATGCCAAAAACGACGCAGAGAATCCAAACGCACCTTTAAGTATAAAAGCGATTGGAGGGCCAAAAACCCAGGCAACAGCCATGCCTGCACGCATAGTAGAAAGAAACGTAACGCCGCTTTCTTCTAAGTGCTCGTCCGCATACTCACGCCCTAGCGCAAACAACTGACCATAAATTGCGCCACTTACGCTTCCAAAAACGAACGCGATGCCCACGGCCACATAGTAATTGTCTAGAAAAGCAAAACTCACAACAGTGATAAAATAACAACTAAACGCCACCAGCAGGATTCTTTTACGCCTCCAGCTTTTATCTGAGTTATAGGCAATGAACTGAGACATCACAACCGAACTGACAACCGCAAGGATCATATAAGCGCTTAACATATATGGAGTTGCACCTAGATGTTCGACCATGAACACACTCGATAAGGGATAAAAAAATGAGCCACACAGGCCCGAAGCAAAGGTGGTCAGGATAAACAATATAGCGGTTCTGTCGGCAAACATAAAGCCTCCGTTCTTTCATAAAATAGACAATCTCAAATCCATCAAGTGCAACACTCTGATGAATTGCGCTCATTTTAATCAAGAACTCCTCGCATTATTGATAGGAATCCGTCGTCAATTGATACTTTTCTCCCAAATTACCGCTAATTATTGAATGAATAATATATATTATTGGTGGATGGATGATGAGGTCGCCGATGAAACCGCGCATAGAAAACATAAGCAGTAAAAACAATTTTAGCTGGATGGTGAAAGAATATTGCTGTTCAGTCCCTAAGACTGAATTTCAATGTCCTTGGCACTATCATAGTGAGTATGAATTGGTGATTTACCGCGATCCGTGGGATGCATTTCAAGGCACATGCTTCGTGGGCGATTACATAGGGCCAATTGAGCACAATACCTTAGTCTTGTACGGCCCAGGCTTACCGCATATGGTGGCGGGCAACATCAACGGCTCTAAAGAAAAACCTCAACACTCTCTTATTTTATGGTTCAGCCACGCATGGGTTGAATCTATCTTAAGCGCAGCGCCAGAATTTGCTTTATTCAAAAACACATTACGCCGCTCTGGTCACGGCCTACAATTTAGTAAAACCACGTCAGATAAGATCTACCAGTTACTTTCTGGTATCGATGAGCTCCCGCCACATCACCAGTTTTTGCACCTAATAGAGAGTTTAACCCTACTCGCGGATGATAATCAGAGCTCTGAAATGTCAGCACGCAGCTACGGTCCAACAGAGCATTTTCAAGACGATGAACAGCACAAAAAAGTTGAACTCGCGCGGCAGTATTTAGAAAAAAACTATCAAGACCCCATAAAAATTCGCGATTGCAGCCACGTCCTTCACATGAGCGAAAGTTCGGTTTATCGTTTATTTGAGCGCCACTTCAATGAAAGTTTTTCCGAGCACTTAAAAAGCTTCCGAATAGGTAAAGCCTGCGAGTTGTTAGTCAATTCCCAAGTCCCTATTTCGCTAGTGGCCGAACAGTCGGGCTTTACCAATTTATCTAACTTTAATCGCCAATTTAAAACCATTAAAGGCATGACACCAAGGGACTTTCGGGTGCAATTTAATCGTTAGTTAAATTGGTGTGCATGCATCCAGGGCTTAACATAGGTTAATGACCCAGCACTAGTTTCCTCCTATATTGTCACCTTAAAAAAGGAACAATGACGATGATTAAGTGGCACGTTAAAAAATTTGACGATCTTTCTGTTCAAGAGCTATACGCCTTCTTAAAGCACAGGGTCGATATATTTATAGTAGAAATGGACACACCATATAATGACCTAGATGGTAAAGACAGCGATCCTGGGACTTATCACGTTATGGGATATAAAGAAAATGAGCTAGTCGCTTATAGTCGCATTATGGGAGAAAAAATCGGGTACCCGTCCGATGTACTGCCATTACTCGACTCAAACGCAAGTGATGTTTGTATTGGCCGAGTAATCGTAACCAGAGACTATCGTGGCAAACAGATTGGCAACCAGCTCATGCAAGTTAGTTTTGACGCGGCTCGTAAGGTTTACCCAGACAGCTCCATTTTTATTTCTGCTCAAGAGCACTTAAAAGATTACTACGGAAAATTTGGATTTGAGGTGGTAACAGATCGCTACTTGGAAGATGGCTGCTGTATGTTGGGGTTAAGGCATACCCCTTTATAATCTAACTGGGGATGCTCATTTCTTAGAGATCGATATATACCAATCTTGCTAAAACGACAAAAGCCTGACAACTCTAGGAGTTATCAGGCTTTCTAAATGTGGTACGCCCTGAAGGATTCGAACCTTCGACCACATCCTTAGAAGGGACGTGCTCTATCCAGCTGAGCTAAGGGCGCGCTACAGGGAAAGGATTATACGAGTTGAGCGCCCAAGGTCAACGGGTTTATCTAACATTCTGATCTGAATGGCCAAAAAAAAACCATGCCGATGCTTTTTACAGCATTCATTAGTAAAGCAATCGATTGCCTAATGGCATTTGTCACACTTTTTTGCGACAATGTGCGCCAGTGTTAGTCCCATTATCTCAAGGAATACCATGACTGCTCAAAATATTGATGGAAAATTGATTTCACAAACGGTTCGCTCTGAAGTCGCGGCTCGTGTAAAAGCTCGCACGGATTTGGGCTTACGAGCTCCTGGTCTTGCCGTGGTTCTTGTAGGTCAAGATCCAGCATCTCAAGTTTATGTTGGCAGTAAACGTCGTGCATGTGAAGAAGTTGGGTTTGTTTCTAAATCTTTCGATCTTCCAGCAGACTCGTCTCAAGAAGCATTATTAGAGCTTGTTGACCAGCTAAACCAAGACGATGAAATCGATGGTATTTTGGTTCAATTACCACTGCCTGCAGGTATTGATGACACACTGGTGTTAGAGCGAATCCACCCAGAAAAAGATGTCGATGGTTTCCACCCTTATAACGTTGGTCGTTTATGTCAGCGTATGCCGAAATTAAGGTCTTGCACACCTAAAGGCATAATTACTCTTCTTGATCGTTACAACATTGAATTACGTGGTAAACACGCTGTTGTGGTTGGTGCTTCTAATATTGTTGGCCGCCCAATGACAATGGAGTTATTGCTAGCAGGGTGTACAACCACTACCTGTCATCGTTTCACAAAAGATTTGGAGCATCACGTGCGCCAAGCCGACGTTGTTGTTGTGGCTGTTGGTAAGCCTAACTTCATTCCTGGGGCCTGGATCAAAGAAGGCGCTATCGTGGTCGATGTAGGTATCAACCGTCTAGAGTCAGGCAAGCTTATTGGCGACGTTGAATACGACGTAGCGAAAACCAAAGCAAGCTTCATTACTCCGGTACCTGGCGGTGTTGGGCCAATGACGGTTGCGAGCTTAATAGAAAACACGATGCTAGCTTGTGAGCAATACCACAGCGACAAATAAGACGCTCAGCTTTACATGAAAGCCAGATGATAAAAAGGCTCACCGCAAACGGTGAGCCTTTTTTGTACCCAACCATTTAATCGATTAGGTACTACACGCCAGTGTTTTGGGGGCTAACATGCACTACGCTTCAATACGTTATTGCATGCTGCCTAGATTTTTAGATTGAAAGAATAACACCTGCAATCGCTGCGCTCATTAAGTTCGCAAGTACCCCGGCAGTTATTGCCTTAGCTCCATTATTGGAGATATAAGTGCGGCGTTCTGGCACTATGCTGCCAAGGCCACCAATTAACATGGCCATAGTTGATATATTGGCAAAGCCACACAATGCAAAAGTAACGATGGCTTGTGAATGTTCGCTTAACTGATCTTTCACTTCCATTAGCTGGATAAATGCGACGAACTCATTCACGACGACTTTATTACCAATCAAAGAACCTGCGACAATTGCTTCATTCCACGGAATACCTAGTAGCCATGCAACAGGAGCAAAAAGGTAACCCATAATTAAGCCAAAACTCAGCTCAAACCCAAACCATGAACCGACGTGACCGAGCAAACCGTCTAGCAGGGCGATCACACTGACAAAAGCCAGTAGAGTTGCACCAACTGCAACAGCGATACGCACACCAGACATGGCGCCATCCGCCATGGCTTCAACAACATTGGCTGCACGAGGAATATCAACGTTTTCTAAGTCATTAATTTGCACGTCATCTGGGCTTGGTGGTACCAAGATTTTTGCCATTAATAATCCCGCCGGCGCTGACATGAAAGCCGCTGCAATCAAAAAGTTTAGGTCCACACCTAACGACGCATAACCAGCTAAAGTGCCACCCGCTACCGAAGCTAGGCCACAGGTCATTACCGCAAAAAACTGAGAGTCACTCATCTTACTTAGGTAAGGCTTAACAACCAACGGAGCCTCAATCATACCAACGAAGATATTTGCAGTTGCAGACAGCGATTCTGCGCGGCCCGTACCCAGCAGTTTTTGCAAAGCACCACCAATTAAATTGATGACCCTTGGCATTAGCCCTATGTGATAAAGCCCTGAAATTAAGGCCGAGAAAAAGATGATCACACCCAGAACATTGATGGCAAATACAAAGCCATTACTTCCATCCGCTAAGCCCCCAAATAAGAACCCTATACCATGTTGTCCATAATCAATCAGACCAGCCACTGCCCCCGTCACGCTGTTTAGCGCATTTTTGCCAGCAGGCAAATATAAAACAAGGTACGCAAAAAATATTTGCAAAAGGAAGGCCAAGCCTACCGTGCGTAATGGAATGTTTTTGCGATCAGTTGATAACAACCAAGCAGTAAATAGAATGGCAATGATGCCTAATATAGAAGTCATGTCGCGTCTTTTAGAGTATATAAAACAGGAAAGACGCGCATTGTAAGAGCGGGAACAATAGATGCAAGCTAGGCTTGTTAATGGTTTGATGCAAATTCTGGCGAGTAAAATCTAAACAACAGTAACATGCTGATTTAATAGAGTTATCAATAACCATCAACTCTACTATTTCTCTATGGAAAAAATATTTCCCACCATAGAAACAATCGTTTGCTTTTTATCGGATAGAGGTTGTTTAAGTCACGAACTTAGATTGATCGAAGACTGAAGCGACTTGTCCCAGTAAGGCTTATCACCCAAACGTTGCTTAAGAAAATCAATGACCACTGCTAGTTTCTTCGGCTTATGCTTACGGCTTGGGTACACTGCATAAAATGTCATTTTTTGATTGGCTCGCCAGTCTGGCAACAACTGAAGCAACTCCCCTTTACGAAATTCATCTTTAAGCAAGTAAGTTGCTAAGTAAGCAATTCCCCACCCTGAAATAGCGGCATTCCGAACCGCTTCTGCCAAATCTACTTGATAGTTTCCCGATACATTGATCCATAATTCTTCGTCTTCCTTGCTAAAGCTCCAAGTACTGTAATCTCTCTGGCGGCTGTGATAAATCAAGCAATTGTGTTCCATCAGATCTTGAGGCAGATACGGCGTACCGCACTTAGCCAAATAGTTCGGTGACGCAACCAACACAAAGCGTGTATCAGTTAGCCGTTGTGCGACATAACCATCTGGCAGTTGCTCAAGGTTTGTTATCCATAAATCCAGCCCGATCTCGACCATATCCACATAATCGTCAAATAAGCTAACCTCTATCTGCAATAATGGGTAAGCCAATTGCAACTCTTCTATTAATGGGATGATATGTAATGTGCCAAACGACTGAGCAATACCAATTCGCAACGGGCCAGACACCTCGTCACGCTGGTCTTCAACCAGATTAGCGGCGTCTTCCATCGCGCTCATCATCGTTTTACAGCATAGATAAAATTGCTCGCCCGTTGGTGTTGCCGATACGGTACGTGTTGTTCTTTGTACCAATTTAACTTTGAGTTCCGATTCCAGCTTGGCAATTTGCTTACTGACGTGAGAAACCGATACGTTGAGTTGCTTTGCTGCAACAGTGAAGCTTCCATGCAAGATCAAATTGTAAAAAATCACCATTTGACTGGCTCTTTCTGTCGACATGTTCAATCCTTAGCATTAAAAAAGGGCCCATATAGAGCCCTCTCATTTTACATTTTATTAATCGAATTTAATTCTATCGGCCAAATGGCTAACCGCTAACGCAAAATAATAAGAGCGGTTCCATTTCATTAGCACCTGATAATTATTATAGATGAGATAGGCTCGTCCATTTACGTCATCAGGCATGATAAGCCAAGCTTCAATATCCGTTTCTGGTTGAGGTAGCGTCTGACCGTTCATACGTGTTACACCAAGTTCTGCCCACTGGGTTAAGGTCTTGGCTTTTTCTTGTTGACGCCCTTGTAGTTCATTATCAATCCCTTTCGGCACTAATACTTGGCGGCCCCAAGTATAGGTATCATCCCAACCGGATTGCTTAAGATAGTTAGCAGTAGATGCAAATACATCGGCTTTGGTGTTCCAAATGTCTTTTTTGCCGTCGCCATTACCATCGGCTGCGTAAGCAATAAACGAACTCGGCATGAACTGGCATTGTCCCATCGCACCAGCCCAAGAGCCTTTCATATCTTTGGCTGCAATATGACCCTGCTCAAGTATTGTTAAGGCCGCCATGGTTTCTTTACGGAAGAAAGCTTCACGTCGTCCGTCGTAAGCTAACGTCGTTAATGCATCGATCACGCTATAACCACCGGTAAACTTACCGAAATTACTTTCAACACCCCACAGCGCCACAATAAATCGCGGTTGAACCCCGAACTCATCACCGATCTTTTTAAGTTCAGTGTAGTGCTTGCTGTATAGAGCTTTTGCCTGTTTTACTTTCCAGTCAGGCACTGCTCTAGGAATGTATTCATCCAGAGTCAATCGCTTTTCAGGCTGATTTCTATCGGCTTTGACGGCACGTGGTTTGTACGTTACATCGACAAATGCACTGCTTAAGGTTTGTTCAGAGATCCCTTTCTGTCTGGCTTCGGCTTTTAATTCACTGACGTATTCATCAAAGGTTGGCTTCGCCATTAAAGATGTTGATAAACCCAGCCCTATAATTGTTGTTATAATCTTCCTCAACCTAACTCTCCTTTCGCATTTTGGCTTGCTACGAACGTGCAGCCTTTTGCTCTTTGTATTTTTCTAATTGGTTTTCAACTGGCGGTGGCACTTGCAAAAAGAACCCGTCCGTCTTTAGTGAATGTTTTACTTTCTCGATATCTACTTGAGCTAATGTTCTGCCATCCATCTTAATCACCATAACGAACATTGGCGTACCAAACACCTTCTTCAGTTCTTCTGGTACATCAGAGAAATCGTCTTTTTTTGGAACGTAGAGGTACATACCTTCTTTCTTGCTGCTTTTGTAGATAGAACACAACATAAGTAACCTATTTTTAATCCTTTTGTTCACACATAAAGTTAAGTTTTCGCAAACTTTATGAGATTTTGGTCTGAAAGCGCCTATTTAGCAATAAGATTGCTTGATGAGGCTAGTTAACAAATATAACATGCTTACATCTCTTGGCTATCGTAATAGCATAACGTTCGAAGAAGTAAGATGACTACAACAACAGATTTAAAAGGAAGCAGTTTCACCTTATCTGTTCTCCACTTATCCGGAAATCAAGTTGAAGACAGCATTTCCTTCCTCAATCAGAAGGTTGAGCAGGCTCCTGCTTTCTTCGCTAATGCGCCGGTAGTGCTTAACGTCGAAAACGTTTCAGGTGACATTGACTTTCACGTACTGAAAGCGGGCGTGCTCAACGCAGGCATGATCCCTGTTGGCGTCGCTGGCTGTAAAGACAGGCGCGCACAAGATTCAGCAAAACAAGCTGGCTTTGCGTTGATGTCGGCAAGTAAGTCGCCAACCAGAGAACCTGCAAAAATGGCTCCAGTTAAAATAATTCGAACTCCGATTCGTTCTGGGCAACAGGTATATGCCAAAGACGGCGACTTAGTGATCTTAAGCCACGTCAGCGCAGGTGCAGAAGTGATTGCCGATGGCAGTATTCATATTCACGGCACGTTACGCGGCCGTGCAATTGCCGGAGCGAGTGGCCAAACGCAAGCCAAGATAATTTGTAACGATTTGCAAGCAGAGCTGATTTCCATCGCTGGAAACTATTGGCTTAGCGATAAAATTGAAAGTGGGTATTGGCAGAAGAAAATCATGTTTGGCATGATAGATGACCAACTGCATATCGACATACTCAGTATTTAAAAATAATAAGGAATTAATGATGGCACGCATTATTGTTGTTACATCAGGCAAAGGTGGCGTAGGTAAAACGACCTCGAGTGCAGCTATTGCATCTGGTCTTGCTCTTAAAGGCAAAAAAACCGCAGTAATAGACTTTGATATCGGCTTACGTAACCTAGATCTCATCATGGGTTGCGAGCGTCGCGTTGTTTACGATTTTGTAAATGTAATCAATGGCGAAGCAACGTTAAATCAAGCACTTATTAAAGATAAGCGTACCAGCAATCTTTTCATTCTACCCGCTTCTCAAACTCGTGATAAAGACGCGCTAACGAAAGAAGGCGTAGAACGCGTATTTAAAGAAATGGACGAGATGGGTTTCGACTTCATTATCTGCGATTCTCCCGCAGGTATCGAGCAAGGCGCGCTGATGGCGCTATACTTTGCAGATGAAGCCATTGTTACCACCAACCCAGAAGTCTCTTCTGTACGCGATTCAGACCGTATTTTAGGTATCTTGGATTCAAAGAGCCGACGTTCAGAATTGGGCCTTGAGCCAGTTAAACAGCATTTATTACTGACTCGCTACAACCCTGCACGTGTCGCAACAGGCGAAATGCTGAGTGTTGAAGATGTTGAAGAGATTCTTCATGTTCCATTGATTGGTGTGATTCCAGAAAGCCAAGCTGTACTGAATGCATCTAACAAAGGTGTACCGGTAATTTTCGATGAAGAAACCGACGCAGGTATGGCTTACGGTGACGCCGTAGAACGCTTACTTGGTGAAACTATTGAATTCCGCTTTTTGACTGAACAGAAAAAAGGCATCTTTCAACGACTATTTGGGAGCTAGTTAATTATGTCACTGCTGGAGTTTTTCCGACCACAAAAGAAAACATCCGCGAATGTTGCCAAAGAGCGCTTGCAGATCATCGTTGCTGAACGCCGCAAAGAAGGGCAAGGTTCGCCTTCTTATTTGCCTCAATTAAAGCAAGACATTCTTGAAGTTCTTAAGAAATACGTAGACGTAAACCCTAACATGGTTGAAGTATCGCTAGATCAGAGCGATACCGACTTGTCCGTGCTAGAGCTGAACGTTAAGCTGCCTGACGAAGAGAAATAATTTTTTCATTTCGAGCTAGCACAAAAAAGCTCTGGTTTTCGCCAGAGCTTTTTTAATTTAGCATTCGTCGTTTATCTGACTATCTAATCAAAGTGTTTAATTAGCTTCTCGCCTAATACTTCCAAACGCCAACCTTGCATAGTGTCTGGTAGAGAGCTTGGATCGCGGTCTTTCTTCCATACCCAAGTAAACACTTGGTTGAGCTGCTTTTTAGACGCCAAGAATTCTGTTGCTAAGCCGGTTGCTTGCGCTGCACGCTTTACTTCATCTTTTAGATCTTTAAACAATTGCTTATAACCAGGAAGATCCATTAAACGGTCAATGGCTTGCGGCCACTCTTCTTCTGGTACTAATTCGCCTTCTTTAACCATCTCGATCACTCGATTACCATGGCGGCGAATTTCTCGAAAATCAAAGCCCTCTTGTTCCATTTTCTTCAAGCTCTTAATGCTTAAACGAGCACATTCAAGCATGTCTTGTTCACGGAACACAAAGTTAAGTGCCAAATCACGCTTAATGGCTTCTTCGACGCGCCATTTAGCAAGAATTTGGAGAGTAGCTAACTGCTTTGGTTGTAATTGCCAAGCGCCCTTTACATCGATGTAAGCGACGTCTGGTACATGACGTACAGCACGCTTACTAACGACTAAATCAGATTCTTGCTGCACGGCTTCCCACCAGCCAGCCTCTTGCACTGCAACTTCAAGCTTTTGATAAATAGGCTGCAAATAAAATACATCGGCGGCCGCGTATTCAAGTTGCTTTTCAGTCAGTGGTCTAGCCAACCAGTCTGTTCGGGCTTCACTTTTGTCCAACTCGATATCAAGATATTCTTTTGCTAGGGCAGCAAACCCTGTCGACAAACCATGACCTAAAAACGCCGCCATGATTTGAGTGTCAATCATAGGGGTTGGCATGGCACCAAATGAATGCGCGAACACTTCTAAGTCTTCACCGCAGGCGTGCAGAACTTTCACCACTGCCGTGTCTTTCAGCAAAGCGGTGAATGCACTCATATCGTCGATTTCTGTCGGATCAATTAACGACAAATTTTCGCCATCGAAAAGTTGGATCAGTCCAAGCTGTGGATAATAGGTACGTGTGCGAACAAATTCGGTATCCAACATAACAGTGTCAACTTCTCTGGCGAGCTGACAAACACGTTCTAATTCAGTTTGGTTAGCAATGATTTGATAATTCACTGGCTTCTCTATGTTAAAAAAAGGGGAACGGCACTAAAAATAAGACAAAAAAAATGCCGACTATTGTCAGCATTTTAGCATTGTTACTTAGAAGTTGCTTAGGAGTTTGATTGCTCCGCTATGTTAGCGTCGTTTTCTTCTCGTAAGATTCTACGTAGAATCTTACCAACATTACTCTTTGGAAGCTCTTCTCTGAATTCGATCTTCTTAGGGATCTTGTAACCAGTAAGATGCTCACGACAATGCGCAATCACTTCTTCTTTGGTTAAACTAGGATCGCGTTTCACGATGTAGACTTTAACTATTTCACCAGACACATCATGCGGTTCACCAATCGCTGCAAGTTCTAGCACTTTGCCGTGCATTGAAATCACTTCTTCGATTTCATTCGGGTAAACATTAAAACCAGAAACTAAGATCATGTCTTTCTTGCGGTCAACAATATGCAAGAAGCCTTCTTCATCAAATTTTACGATGTCACCCGTTGATAACCAACCGTCTTGATCAATCACTTCTTTGGTTGCTTCAGGGCGCTGCCAGTAACTTTGCATCACTTGCGGGCCTCGCACTTGAAGTTCACCAACGCTCTCTGGTGTGCTTGGCAATACCTTGCCTTCATCATCGATAATACGAGCTTCAGTCGAAGGCACAGGCAGGCCGATAGCACCATTATACGCTGACGAATCATGAGGGTTAGCCGCAACAAGAGGGGCGCACTCGGTAAGGCCATAACCTTCCAGAAGGAAACCACCCGTAATTTGTTTCCACTTATCGGCGACTGATTTTTGCACCGACATACCGCCGCCTACAGAAATGTGCAGGTTGCTAAAATCAAGTTCTTTAAAGTCTTCGTTATTAACCAGTGCGTTAAACAATGTATTCACACCAGTAATCGCGGTAAACGGATATTTTTGCAGTTCTTTGATGAACCCAGGAATATCTCGAGGGTTAGTGATAAGCAGGTTACGACCGCCCATCTCAATAAACAGCAAGCAGTTAACGGTTAAAGCAAAAATATGATAGAGCGGCAATGCGGTAACCACCAGCTCTCGCCCTTCAGACAGCATGGGGCTATAAGCACCTTTCGCTTGCATCACATTAGCAATCATATTTCTGTGAGTTAATACTGCGCCCTTAGCCACACCGGTTGTACCACCCGTGTACTGAAGAAATGCAATATCGTCACCAGACATAAACGGCTTCACATATTGAAGACGACGACCTTTGTGTAACGCTTTACGAAATGAAATGGCGTTAGGCAAATCGTATTTTGGCACCATGCGCTTGACGTACTTCACTACAAAATCGACCAATGTACCTTTTGCTCTTGGCAGCATTTGCCCGAGACTGGTCAACACAACATGCTTAATAGGTGTTTTATCAACAACCTGCTCAAGTGTGTTAGCAAAGTTCGACACAATCACGATCGCTTTGGCGCCCGAGTCATTCAATTGATGCTCTAGTTCACGAGGTGTGTAAAGCGGGTTTACGTTCACAGCGATAAGGCCTGCGCGCAAAACACCAAATAGTGCAATTGGGTATTGCAGCAAGTTTGGCATCATGATCGCGACACGATCGCCTTTTTTAAGCTTTAAGTCATTCTGAAGATAAGCGGCAAATGCTCGGCTACGTTCTTCCAGTTTACGGAATGTCATGACCGAGCCCATATTCATAAACGCGGGCTGATCTGCAAATTTGTTGACGGATTGCTCAAACATCTCGACTAAAGATGGGTATACGTCTGGGTCGATGGTTTCTGGAACGTCACTTGGATAGCGATTAAGCCAAACTTTATCCACGAATAAACTCCTCAAATAATGGCTGACTGTTGATTTATTAAATTAAGTTTCTATTACAACATAGCCGCAAGAGTTGAGCACGGAACTCTCAAACACTTGTTTAAATTTTGTTAACTAAATCTAGAATTATCTTTACAACTGCGTCAGATGATTCCAAATGGCAATGATGTGAACCTTTTACGATGTGGGTAATCGCTTCATTGCTGCCTCTATTTTTTAAATACTCAAAACCTTGATCACCCAGAATAATTCGGTGATGACATTGAATATCTCCTGTCAGCGTTACTGCTTGTTCATTGGTCATTCGGTACAGGGAGTCACTTTTCAATTTGGGGTCATGACGCCAAAACCAACTGCATTCGATTTCGTCGTAGCGTAAGTCTCGTTCAACAATCGGTGCGATGAGATCTTTCTCTACCCCCGTCGACATGCTCCTAAGAACCAAAGCCTGCTCTTTATTGGCCAGAGATCGGCCCGTTTTACGACGAATACGCTCTCGGCTTTTGACTCCACGCCTCAAACGATCAGTGGCATTTTGGCCTTGCTCAGCCAATGGCCCCATGCCTTCAATTTGAACCAAACCAGCAACGTGTTCAGGAAACGCGGCACTATAGCAACTCGTTATCAAAGCACCAAGAGAGTGCCCTACTAAAATCCGTTTAGTTGCTGGAATTTCATGCAAAAAGCGGTATAAATCGTCGATATAGTCGTGAAAGGGGTAAAAATTATCGGGGTCTTTGTGGCTAGACAAACCATGGCCGGGCAAATCAATCGCCACTAGGTGCAAGTTCGGCTGTACGCTGTGCATCAACTGCATAACTTGGATGAAACTTGCCGCGTTATCTAACCAACCATGAATAAAAACGACCGAATAATCGGCCGTTTGTGCGTTACCTAATTCAATGCAGGCAATTTGTTTACCATCATCAAAAAAATAATCAGTCTGTTTCATTGGCGCTTCAGTATTATTTAACTTCTTTGATCACTCGGCCACGGCTCGGACCAATGCGAACATCGGTACAATAAAGCCCGTGACAAGTTTCTAAATAAGAACCAGCGTGGTCAATTGCAACCCACTCTTCTATTCGCCATAAATGCTCACCATAGGCATGCAACACCGGCATTTGGTGTTTAGACTCCCCTACTTTGGCAAGCTCCAATCCTTTTGCTTTTCCGACAACAGAAACCAAACGCCCCTCTGAGTAGGTAACCGGATCGAGAAAGCCATCCACATACACCACAAAACGGCCATTTGCTTCTTTACCGATATCTGGTTTACCTACGTCGTTAATTGGCATATTCACCAACTCCAAACGAGTTTGGCTTTCTAGATTCGTAGTTTTAGCCACAATACCACCGAGACGTACATCACCTTGGTAAGTTTCAACTTGTTGAGTCCAAGTTGAAAAATCAGTAATGACGCTTTCAGATTGAGCATTCAACTGTTCAGGTAGTGAAGAACAACCACCGAGCAGTAATAGGGAAAGTAGAACGAAAAGGGAACGATGCATGGAATAGAGGCTCCAGTTGAGAATTATTCTTAATATAACAGAACGTTGAGATCAGATGTAGATATCGACTCCCATTAGCTTCATAAGTTCCTCTCGCTTAGCTTGGTTCATGATACCCATGTACTCCTCCATCGCTTTACGGGAACGGCCTTCGGGTAAATCATATTGAAGTTCAGCGCGATGAAGTTCCGACTCATCAACATGACGAATCGTATGGGCTACGGCGTTGGCAACCTTAGTGGGTTGGCCGACACCTGTATGCGTCTGTTCAGCTTTTACCTTCGCTTTCTTTTGCGTTTTCTTGGTATTGCCGACCAGCGCAGGAGGTAATCCATTAATTGAAACCATTCGCGCCTACTCTTATTTTCAATATCTATTGTACGTGTACTGCCGTTTACTCTCTGCCCGGCAGTTTCTTCCAAGCGACGGTATCGCGCAGATAAACAGGGCTCGCTTCTTCCGCGGTCACCGTATTGCCTTTCGCCAACTCAAACTGAGCCAACAGCGCCATATCTTGTGCTTCAGGATACAGCACGTCACTGTCTTGCAGCACTAGAGGTAGCAGCGTGATGCTGTCTTGATACGCATCCCAGCCCGTGCCTGCTTTGAGCCATGTATTTGAATCTTCTTGAACAAGTTGCGCCAAATCTTGTGGCGGTATGACACATTCAGGTTCGCTCGCCAACCACTCGCCACTTTCTTGACGGGTAAAGCGTCCCCAATACACTTCACTCATACGGGCGTCAATTGCACACGCGACATAAGGAGTGTTGTGCTTGCGGTAAGTCGCTTGCGCCATTGCTTCTAGCGTCGAAATTCCGATCATTGGCAGATCCGCACCAAATGCTAAACCTTGTGCAATCCCAATGCCAATTCGTACACCCGTAAAGCTACCAGGGCCACGACCAAACGCCAATGCATCCAGATCTTGCAGACGAATACCCGCTTCATTTAATACTTCATCTACCATAGGCAGAATTTTCTTAGTGTGATCACGCGGTGCCACTTCGCTTCGAGCGTACAGCTGGCCGTCGACTAATAGGGCAACCGAACAATTTTCAGTTGCGGTATCCAAGGCAAGAATTTTTGCGTTCATTAACGTCTCAATCAATATTCGTTGTAGATGTAGAAGAGATAGTACCAAGGAATTCACTCACTTGTTTAAGATCTCGTGTTCGTGGAATGGGTGGCAAGCTTTGCAAAAACACCCCTCCATAATCGCGTGTTACTAAACGGTTGTCACAGATAATCAAAGCGCCTTGATCTCGTTTGTCTCGGATCAAACGCCCCACTCCTTGTTTAAGAGTGATCACCGCATCGGGTAATTGTACTTGTGCAAACGGTTCTCCGCCCCTTAACCTGCAGTCTTCAATTCGCGCTTTTAACAGCGGATCATCAGGGGCAGTAAATGGCAGTTTGTCGATGATAACACAGCTTAGCGCATCGCCTCTAACGTCTATGCCTTCCCAAAATGCACCCGTTGCTACCAACAAAGCATTGCCCAACTCCATAAATTCAGCCAACAGTTTTTGCTTGCTGGTTTCCCCTTGCATTAAAACTGGGATCGACAAATCGTTACGAAATCTTTCAGCCAGCTCTTTCATCATTGCGTGAGAAGTGCATAAAAAGAAACAGCGCCCGTTATTGCCCTCAATTATTGGCCCTAGCATGTTTGCGAGTTTGTCGGCCATTCCAGGGCTGTTGGGTTCAGGTAGATAGCGAGGCACGCAAAGTTTCGCCTGTGTCTGATAATTAAACGGGCTAGGCAGTGAGAATTGTTCTGTAGGGGTTAAACCAAGACGTTGGGTAAAGTGGCTAAAATCATCTTGTACCGCGAGGGTTGCCGAGGTGAACACCCAAGCACCTTGCTTAAGAGTAATTTGTTCTTGAAACTTATCAGCGACCGAAAGCGGTGTAATGTGCAAAGTAAAATGGCGAGGCGTGCATTCAAACCAATAGGAATACCCTGTGATGCTGACATCACAAATACGATCAATACGGGCCTTAAGTGCATTGGCTCGCTCAAAAGCCGTATCCAATAACTGGCTTCTCCCGAGTGCGATTTTCAGCACTTCAATCGCCAAATCTAAGCCGTCTTTGAGGCGAACCATCTCTGATATTACGGCCTCAGATTTTAATGCTTCCCGCCAATTGCCACGAAAACCTGGCTCGCCTAGGATGATTCTCATGTCCATCGCTGTTTGTACTAACCTGTCGGCAACTTTTTGTAGCTGGCGCATGTCTTTTGCTTCGGTTCGGTAGCCAATTTCAATGTCTTTCGCGAGTTCCTGTATTTGCCTGCTCGATGTAGAGGAACCAAAATACTGGCTTGCAATATCGGGTAACTGATGGGCTTCATCAAAAATAAATACGTCAGCTTCGGGGATCAATTCCCCAAAGCCGGTTTCCTTAATGGCCAAATCCGCGAAAAACAGATGGTGATTCACCACGACCACATCGGCATCCATAGCTTTCTTACGTGCTTTTAGGACAAAGCAATCTTGATAGCTTGGGCATTCTTTACCTAAGCAGTTTTCGTTGCTGGATGTAATGGTTGGGATAATAGGACTATCTTCGGCAATGTCATCACAATCCCCTAGATCTCCAGTCTTGGTTTCAGATGACCAACCTCGAACTTTAACCAGTTGCGTTAACAGCGTAGGGTCAGAATGCTGCGTGTGGCTTTCAATCATTTGACGACTGAGGCGATCTAAACAAAGATAGTTAGAACGGCCTTTAAGCAGCGCAACATTGCCATAAAAGCCCAGTGAACTCACCATTAAGGGCAAGTCTCGATGAAATAATTGTTCTTGGAGGTTTTTAGAACCGGTACTGATGATGGTTTTCTTTTGACTCAATAAGGCAGGAACCAAATACGCGAACGTTTTACCCGTCCCGGTACCGGCTTCAACGACGATCTGGCTTTGATTTTTAATCGCTTTTGCTACCGCTTCAGCCATATCGGTTTGCGCTTGACGAGGTTGGAAACCCTCGATGGCTTTACCAAGTGCTCCTTGAGCTGAAAACGTTTTTGCAATGGGGCTGGTAGCGCTCATAAAATCCAAATACTGACTGATATCAAAAAGAAAGATTATGGCAGGTTTAAATGCAGAACTCTAAAAGTTTCATCGCGGTTCAGGAGCGAGCATGTAGATATAGGAAATTCAACTCGAAAGGATTCTCCAAAAGCATGGCTGTTGGATAAATGAGGTCGACAAACTTGACTTAAACCGTTAATGAGGGGAATTGGCGTTAAATATTCAACGCTACCAACCCCTCGCCATAATTACATTATTGCTATCTGTCTCTGTGCAAATAACGTTGCAACCACGTAGGGCCCTCAAAAGTCTCGTCTTCATGCATTAACGCTTTAGCGGCTTCAGCCGGTGTTGCTTTGTTTTGCCACAATTCAGCTAATTGCTCATCATCTATATTGCAATCGCCCATCAAAGAACTAACACGTTCTGCATATATTTTTCTAGCCAGAAGTTCTTTATCCATTGCTTCACCTTTCACCAATTCGGAAGAGAAAACGCCAACAACGCCATCACAAGTGCTGATTTTGTTGAAACTAGAGCCATAATAGATTAATTATAGCTTATAGATTGCGCTCTAACGCTTGTTTCTCTTTTTATAAAGCCCATCTGCGTCTCAAAGATTTATATTTACGCCACAAAAAAATTAAAGAACTTTAGGTTCAAAAAATGACAGGAAGTACCATTACATGGAAAAGAAAACGCTACTTACGCATTGCACCGACGCCCCGGGTCTCATCGCGAAAATCACCAACATTTGTTACAAGCATCAGCTGAATATTATTCACAACAATGAATACGTAGATAATGGTAGCGGCCATTTCTTTATGCGCACGGAGCTGGAAGGTTACTTCAACGACGAAACGTTTTTGCTCGACCTAGATCAAGCGCTTCCTACTGGAACGAAACGCCGTTTAGTTGGCTCTGAATGCAAGCGTGTTGTTGTGTTGGTGACGAAAGAATCTCACTGTTTAGGTGATATTTTGATGAAGAATTTTGATGGTAGCCTCAATGTAGACATTGCTGCTGTTGTCGGTAACTATGACATTCTACAAAGCCTAACCGAGCGTTTTGATATTCCATACCATCACGTTTCACACGTTGGTCTAAGTCGTGAAGAACACGAAGCCGCTATGCTAGAGGTGATCGACAGCTATCAAGCAGATTACTTAGTATTAGCCAAATACATGCGTGTGCTAACTCCCGGTTTTGTTGAAAAGTACCACCATAAAATCATCAATATTCATCACAGCTTCTTACCGGCATTCATCGGCGCAAAACCCTATCAACAGGCGTATGATCGCGGCGTAAAAATCATTGGCGCAACAGCTCACTTTGTCACTAATGATTTAGATGAAGGCCCAATCATTAAACAAGATGTGATCCCAGTTGATCACAACTTTAGCGCAGCAGACATGGCGCAAGCCGGGCGTGACGTTGAAAAGAACGTGTTAAGCAAAGCACTAAACAAAGTCGTCAATGACCATGTATTTGTTTATGGCAACAAAACCGTGATTTTGTAGTATAGGCACGAAGAAAATGGCTTTAGGCTCTAGTCAAAACCTAGGGCCAAATCTTTCCACCCAACACCTCTATCAGCCTCATGCTCATGCTCATGCTCATGCTCATGCTCATAATATTACGCCTCTCTTTCAGATTCCACGATTGCCTTTAGCGGATGTGGGTGGAGTTTGATGCAGATGCCTTGATGCTTAAATGCAACCGTAGGGTTATTCAAACGTTCACCCTCTCCTTTCGGGCTCGATAATTTCACTTTTATCTCTGAGTTATTTTCCAACGCTGTATTTAGCGTAGGGAATGCCTGCTTAATATCGGAAAAATACGCTTCTGCGGTCGTTGCTTTAGAAGGCACGACAAATTCAACGTGCTCCCAATCTTGGTTTGGGTAGTATTTTCCTATCGCTGGGTAAGGTAATTCGAGGCATTCAACCGACCAATTTAAGGCCTGTAGAGGCTCGTTAAATTCGATAACAATGATCGGGCGTCCATTGATTTCAGCCTTAGAAATGACTTTTCCATGCGCCTGCCACGCCTCATCTGCTTGCTCCGCTAACGATTGTTCATTAATTCGCATAGCTAGATGATCAGCCTGATAGTTCGCTACATCTATGGATAGCGTATCAAGTAGCTGAGTCACGTTAGCCATAAACTTTGGTAAACGCTGTATCATTTGCGCTGGAGAGAGTTGAGCTTGTATCAATGGATTCGACATGACTATTTCCAATTTTTTATTTGCCTGCATGGTAGCAGAATTGTTTCGTGTTTTAAGAGGATAAATAACAAAATGATTTGGCGTAAACGGCCTAAATTCACTCTCTCAGTCCTATTCCTGACTAAAACGATAAAAAACACATTTACCCGACTACTAGAATGACAATTAAATTGGTATGATTACCGTCATTTTTGTGAACTCAAACAGACATCCCACACTCAGTACGCAACTGGGTGAATGAATAGCTACCCTATTCTCGGAATTGAAGGAAACGCGTGTGAATATCCAAGCACTGATTAATGACAAAGTATCTCAGGCTCTAGAAGCCGCTGGCGCACCTGCAGGCAGCCCTGCCGCTGTACGCCAATCTGCAAAGCCACAATTTGGTGACTACCAAGCAAACGGTGTGATGGGCGTTGCAAAACGACTAGGCACTAACCCACGAGAATTTGCTCAAAAAGTATTGGATGTTCTAAACCTAGACGGTATCGCTTCTAAAGTTGAAATCGCCGGTCCTGGTTTCCTTAACATTTTCCTAGATGAGGCTTTTCTAGCCAAACAAGCAGACGCAGCTTTAGCTGATTCACGTCTAGGCGTTAGCGCTGAACAATCACAAACCATCGTTGCCGATTACTCGGCGCCAAACGTAGCTAAAGAAATGCACGTTGGTCACTTACGTTCAACCATCATCGGCGATGCGGTTGTACGTACTCTAGAGTTTTTAGGCCACAACGTTATCCGTGCTAACCACATTGGTGACTGGGGTACTCAGTTCGGCATGCTTATCGCCAACCTAGAGCGCGTTCAAGCTGAAACGGGTGAAGTTTCTATGGAGCTTTCAGATCTTGAAGGTTTCTACCGTGAATCTAAAAAGCTGTACGATGAAGACGAAGAGTTTGCAGTAAAAGCGCGTGGCTACGTAGTGAAGCTACAAAGCGGTGATGAGTTCTGCGCTCAAATGTGGAAAAAGCTAGTTGACGTGACTATGGTTCAAAACCAACGCAACTACGACCGCCTAAGTGTTTCCCTAACTCGTGAAAACGTCATGGGTGAAAGCATGTACAACAGCATGCTTAAAGGCATCGTTGCTGACTTGCAAGCAAAAGAGCTCGCTGTTGAAAGTGATGGCGCTCAAGTTGTTTACCTAGACGAATACAAGAATAAAGATGGCGACCCAATGGGCGTTATCGTACAAAAACGTGATGGCGGTTTCCTATACACCACAACGGACATCGCTTGTGCTAAATACCGTTACGAAACCCTAGGCGCAGATCGCGTTCTTTACTTCATTGATTCTCGTCAGCATCAGCATCTTATGCAAGCTTGGACCATTGTTCGTAAAGCCGGTTACATCCCAGAATCTGTGTCACTTGAGCACCATGCATTCGGTATGATGCTAGGTAAAGACGGCAAACCATTTAAGACTCGTGCTGGTGGCACGGTTCGTCTTGCTGATCTACTAGACGAAGCAGAAGAACGCGCTGGTAAGCTAATCGAATCTAAAAACCCAGACCTAGCGGCAGACGAAAAAGCGAACATTGCTAACACTGTTGCGATGGCCGCAGTTAAGTACGCAGACCTTTCTAAGCACCGTACCACTGATTACGTGTTCGATTGGGACAACATGCTGGCATTTGAGGGCAACACTGCCCCTTACATGCAGTACGCATATACACGTGTTGCGTCTATCTTTGCTAAAGCAGGCGTCTCTATGGATGACGTTGCTGGCGAGATCAAAGTAACCGACGACAAAGAAAAAGCATTAATCGCTAAGCTGCTTCAATTTGAAGAAGCGGTACAAGCGGTTGCTCGTGAAGGTCAGCCACATATCATGTGTAGCTACTTGTTTGAATTAGCAGGCCAATTCTCTAGCTTCTACGAAGCATGCCCGATTCTGATTGCAGAAGATGAAGCCGTTAAGCAGAGCCGCTTGAAACTGGCAGCACTTACCGCTAAGACCATCAAGCAAGGTTTGTCTCTACTGGGTATCGATACGCTAGAGCGTATGTAATTTACCTATACCTTGTTAGCTGTTAGCTGTTAGCTGTTAGCTGTTAGCTGTTAGCTGTTAGCTGTTAGAAAGAATAAGAAAGCGCCTCGCAAATGCGAGGCGCTTTTTTTAGTTCACTAATCTATCGACTTGAGGTAATGGGTAGGTGTTATCCAAAACCTCATCCGTTGGCTCGTATAAACGAATATGCAAATAGAAATCGTCTTGCGGTGCTGGTAACCAATTACAGTTGGCTTCTAGAGGTTCCGACTGCTGGATACAAACGGTCAATGTTCCGTCTTGGTTGTAAGTAAGCTCTTCTGGTCTGTTGGTCGACACAGAGTAACGATCAATCGAGTTTTCTACCATGTACAAGTCTTTCGCATCGTACATAGTCAAAGACCAAAAGGCCTCAGCGGGTGCATCCGCTGGCATCACCATTCGATATTGATGCTCACCAGATAGCTGCTTGCCGTTAGAATCTGTGTATCGGTTCGGATACAGTGCTCGCTCCGGTACATTTAGCCCTGCAGCTCGCAGGTTGATACTGGCTCTACTGAGGTAATCATTGCCATAGCGACCACCTTCGAACATCATAGACCAACCATTATTTGAAGCGCCGACATTACGGCCTGCATATGAAATGATCTTCTCTGATGACTCCAAGGCTCTTAGTAAGCCCCGTTGTTGTGCCTCGCTCAAACTCTCGGCATCAAACGGTGTTTCACCACCAATGCCAATATACTCAAATTGGTCAACTATCGCTGAATCTTCTGGGATTGGATTTTTTCGTAACTCTCTATCGATGACTTCAAACCACTCCAACCCTTGAGGCCTAGCCATAGGTGGTATCCGGCCTGATGACGACTTTAGCGTTACCGGTGGATGGTCTTCACCAAGGTCGGCTAGCGGATAGCTCAGAAAGCGATCATGAACGTTAAGCGCCTGATTCATGTCTTTTTGCCCTGACACGCCTGTTCTCTGAATAAGCCAAACCATAGGCGTTCTCGACTCAATCACACCATCAACCCCCTTAGGGACTTCGCCGTTCCAACCCTTATTCACCAATAAGAACTTGCTCCCACTCCTCCCTGCATTCTTCCGGTGCAAGTCCGTTATCGAATCTGAATAGGCATCAAGCAGCTGAACAATATAGTAACGTTCGTCTGTCCTAGGAATGTCCAACACCATAGGCCCTGACAAGTCGAGGTCGTAGTGCGCTTGAGAGTACAATGTGTCGTTATTGACCGTGGGAACAATTCTGTCTTGAGGCCCGGAAAGCACGCGAGTTTTGCCCATCTCATTCAGAGGTGCCATGGCGTTATCCATTGGCGCGTCGACAGACGTCGTTGTTTGTCGGACAGCGGCAACCGTCAAAGGCCCAGTTCCATAAATGAAGGCTTGGACACCTAAATTATAAGCCAGCTCTTCTTCAGGATTAATGTTCATCAACTCATTAGAGTTTGCAACAGCAGTTAATGGCATTGACGCTGCCATCATTGTTGCGAGTAATTTTATATTCATGGCAAATCTCTTGATATTGGAAACTCTAACAAGGATAAACCTCTTCGCATTTCAATTGGCTAATAGTGATTATTGAAAAAGCTAATAACCGCTATTAGCCATTTTTCAGCCTGATTTATATATGCTGACTCCGTCCTACAACGGAGAAATTTATGAAAAGTCCTAATCAATTTGTAAAAAATTCGCTAGCGCTCTCCATTGCCGCATCAGCGACACTAGCAGTAAGCCCTGCGATGGCAAAAGCACCTAACATCGTCACCATCATGCTCGACGACGTGGCGCCAATGGATATTTCAGCCTACCACCGTGGTCTTGGCGCTATCAAAACACCGAATATTGATCTCATTGCCAAGCGCGGGCTCATGGTCAGCGATTATTATGCCCAAAGCAGCTCTACGGCTGGGCGCGCAGCATTCATCACTGGCCAATACCCATACCGTTCAGGGCTAACGTCTGTAGGGCAACCAGGCTCTAAACTTGGTCTTAAAAAAGAAACGCCAACCTTAGCCGAGTTACTCAAAGAAAAAGGCTACGCGACTGTCCACGTTGGTAAATCTCATCTTGGTGATAATAACAGCCACTTACCAACGGTACATGGATTTGAAGAGTACTATGGCTTTCTATATCACCTCAATGTAATGGAAATGCCAGAGCAACCTGAGTTCCCTAAAGATCCCAACTTTGTCGGTATTCCGCGAAATGTCATTCACTCAGTAGCAACCGATAAGTTTGATAAAACCGAAGATCCACGCTTTGGTGTCGTAGGTAAACAAACCATCACGGATAAAGGCGCGCTTGGTAAAGAACGCATGAAACAAATTGATGAAGAGTTTCTTGGCTTCGCGACCGATTGGCTAGAAAAACACGAATCAACTAACGATGACCAACCTTACTTCATGTGGTTCAACCCATCGCGTATGCACACCATTACTCATGTCAATGACGAGTATGAAGGCGCAAGTCAAACGTCGACCTATTACGATGCATTGAAGCAAGTCGACGATCAAATTGGGGTATTACTGAATAAACTAGAATCTCTAGGTGAGCTCGATAACACCATCATTATGTTTACTTCAGACAATGGGGTTAACTCTGATCACTGGCCTGACGGCGGTGCCGCTTCCTTCAGAGGCCAAAAAGGAACCACTTGGGATGGGGGCTTCCGCGTGCCTATGCTCGTAAGCTGGCCGGAAGAATTCCCGCAAGGTGAATACGTAGACGGCATGATGTCTGCGGAAGACTGGTTACCGACACTTGTCGCCGCAGCCGGTGATCCAAACATCAAACAACAAATGCTAAAAGGTAAAGAAATCGAAGGCGTAAAGCGCGTCGCTCATCTTGATGGTTACAACCAAATGGACATGTTAGCGAATGGTGGCGAAAGCAACCGTAACGAATTCTTTTTCTATAACGAAGGCAGCCTTAATGCCGTTCGTGTCAACGAGTGGAAAGTTCACTTAAGAACAAAAACAACTTGGACGGAACCTGCAAAAGAATGGCCGTTTGGTGTACTCGTTAATATTAAAGCAGATCCTTATGAGCGCTCGCCTGAAACTCCAGGGTGGTACCATTGGATGAAGCAAAAATCTTGGGTTCTTCCTGAGTTTTATCAAGCCATCGGCAAATATCAACAGTCTCTCAAAGCTTTCCCTCCAGTGCAAAAAGGCACCGGGGTTGGCATGGGTAACGACACCATAGATTAGACCTAGCGTACTAAAATAGCACCGCTAATGTGAGCGGTGCTATTAGCATTTTAAATACTCTCTATTACCCATTTTTCGTCGTAAATTATTTACTCTGTCGTTAACAGAGGAAGGTCCCCTATGATAAAAAAAACATTCTCAAAAGCGGCCATAGCCGCCACCCTTGCAGTATCCGGCAGCCTTATGGCACTCCCAGCTATCGCGTCTGTAGAAGCGCCGATCACAACGACGAAACAGGCACTGGAATACGAAAGCTACATATTGGCGGCAAACGCCTACATGTGGGGCTCTACATTAGTTCGAATGGAACAAATTGCTCGCCAGTACAGTGACGTTTCTCAACCTCAAGTTGATACAAGTTATCGTGGTCCGTTAAACGAATTTGGTCATGCAAGACGTCTAAGCACGCCTGCCGATACTGACATGCCAACCGCGAATCGCGACACGCTCTATTCAAGTGCTGTTCTGGATTTAAGCCAAGGTCCTATGGTGCTTTCGGTGCCAGACGTCAATGACCGATATTTTGTCATCAATATGTTCGATATGTGGCACAACTTATTTCAGTACGTTGGCACGCGAGAAACGGGCCAATTAGCAAAACAGTTTTTGCTCGTTCCTCCTGGGTGGACATCAGATGACAGCACACCACGTGAGCTGACCATTGTTGAAGCGCCAACCAGCAAAGTATGGCTGTGGGGTCGCACACAAGTGTTCGACGACCAAGACTACCCAGCGGCTCATGCGGTACAAGACCAATATAAATTAACCTCGTTAGCGCAATACCAAACAGGAGAAAAACCGGTTACCCAACCACTGCCACCGAGAGCTGGCGACGAAAATGACCCACTTCGCTTCTTTGTAGAACTCGGGGAGTACCTAAAACAAAACCCGGTTGATGAACGCAATAAAGCCATGTTAGGTCAGTTTAAGAAAATCGGATTAACTGAAAATGGTTTTAATGATGAGAAACTATCGTTAGATACGAAAAAAACACTGATCAAAGCCATCGAAGACGGTCACAAGATGGTCTTAGCACAGCAAGCAAACCCTGCCAACTTAGAGTTTAAAGACGGTTGGGTATACACGTTTGCTCTTGATGCTTTTGGTGATGACAGCGCTATGCGTTCATTGATTGCCCACCCTTACTTAGGAGGCCAAGGTCCAAAAGAAGCCATTTATCCAATGGCCGCCATGGACGCAAAAGGCAACCCATTAAGTGGCGAAACAAACTACGTAATGCACTTCGATGAAGAGCCACCAGTAGGTGCATTTTGGTCAGTCACCGTTTACGACGCAAAAACAAAAATGTTGATTGATAACTCAATTAATCGTTACAACATCAGTAGTTTGTCTGACCTAAAAAAGAACAAAGATGGTTCGTTTGACATCCAGTTTTCCAGCAAGAAACCCGCTGACGCCCAAAACTGGCTGCCAACACCTGAGGGTAACTTCTACGTCCTCACCCGACTTTATATCCCATCAAAACAAGTTCTTAACATGGACTGGACCGTACCAGGCTTAAACGCAGAATAATTTTTTATTCGCTTACTACCTGCACCTTGGGTAGTAAGCGATTTGATCTAAAGGGATCGCAATGCTTCACACGACACATCAAAAATCTGTTCTTTCTATGAGCACAACTTTTTTCGTTAAAACCCTGCTCGTTTCTGGCTGCTTTATTTCATCTGGCGTCAATGCTAATGAGGCAGACGAAGAGATACAAGACATGTCCGACCCACTTTCGGTCTACACCCAAATCGGCGCTGGCATGACAAATCACGGTCTTAATATAAAAATGGGACGCTCGTACGATACTGGAGACGCCGACACAGCAGGAATGAACGTTGTAGAAATCAAAGGGCTCATGGGTGATGCCATAGGGATATCAGATAATGCCAAAGGGAATAGCGCTGACAGCCTTCGTTTTCGCAATTTCGTTGCTAACACATCCAACGGTCGCGGTACTCAAATCGACGTGCAATATGATCTCGATAATGAGTCTGGCAGTGCGTCATATAGCTTGATCCAAGCCTTACCGAAGCTAGGTCGCCTGTCCGTTTTTCCATTAATGGGCGCAGGGGTTAGTTTTCAAAATACGACTCTTGAGGATGGCCAAAAAGTTGGCGGTTATGCCATACCAGGGACCTTCGGTGTCGTAGGTACTTACAGTAAATTGCAGCTCACCGACAACCTTTGGTTTAACTACAACCCGATGTGGTTCACCACTCTGTCGGGTAGCGAACAATACGTGACTTCGAGCTTAGAAAACAGCAGCCATTTGTTGCAGCATGAAGTCGCATTAGGATATCAACTTACCCCAAAATTCAACGTGAGATATTTTTCAAACTGGACTGAGAACCAAGCATTCAAGGATGGCTCGCATCGTATCGAATTCAACTACCAACTTTAATCGATAGGGATACTTATGACTCCGTGCCAACCTTATAGCCTTTTTATTAAATCCGTCGGGGCAAAATGTAACCTTGACTGTTCGTACTGCTACTACTTAAACAACGATAGCCAACACGCCTTCGCAATGGAAAGCGATAGCGTGAAACGCGTAATTCAAAACCACATTGAATCACAGCCTATCGATAGCCCGGTGGTTGATTTTATATGGCACGGAGGTGAACCCATGCTACGCGGTTTGGATTTTTATCAAATTGCATTGTCGTATCAAAAAGCACTGGGCGGCAAAAAACGCATTGCCAATACAATCCAAACGAACGGCACATTAATTAACGAGCGATGGGCAAAGTTTTTCAGTAAACACAACTTTATGGTTGGGGTAAGCATTGATGGACCTAACCTTATTAACGACATCGGCCGTATTGACCAAAAAGGCAATTCCAGTTTTGAAAGAACCGTTCGGGGCATTAAGCATTTAACGGCTCAAAACGTTGAATTTAATACCCTAAGCGTCATAAATAATCGTTCCTACTTTCACGGCAAAACTATCTACCAATTTTTAAAAGATAGCGGAAGCAAATACATGCAATTTCAACCCTGTATGGACCACGAACTCGACCGACGTTCAGACTATGATTGGTCACTTTCCGGTGAGCAATGGGGGCGATTTTTGTGTGATGTCTTCGATGAATGGTGTAAGGAAGATATCACTCAAATTTACGTTCAATTTTTTGAGAATTGCTTAATGCAATTGATGGACTACCCGAGTCAAATGTGTCATCACGCTGAGACCTGTGGACAACAATTGATGATGGAAGCCAACGGTGATGTGTTCAGTTGTGATCACTATGGCTATCAAGAGTATAAACTAGGCAATGGTGAAACGACGTCCCTCAAAAACATGGCAAATGGTGCTCAGCAAGTTGAATTTGGCCTGAACAAACGCGACTCACTTAGCTCACAATGTTTAGCCTGTGACTTCAAGCCATTATGTAATGGCGGCTGCCCAAAAAACAGAACAGATAAAACAGGTACAGGTGAGTCCATCAATCAACTCTGTGATGGCTATGCCATGTTCTATCGCTATGCACTCCCTAGAATGCTAAAAATGGTCGAGGCGATGAAAAATGGATACTCGCCTAAGTACTATTTGTTGTTCTAAGATAAGATTAGCTGACTGTACACATCAAGTTGAGTGCCATGAATAAAGACTATAATTTACTGCAATTACTCGTGGTGCTATACCAAACCCGTCAAACCGTCGCCACGGCTAAAAAACTTAACATCAGCCAGCCAACTGTTAGCATCATGCTCAAAAAACTGAGAGAACAGTTTAATGATGAATTGTTTGTACGAAACAAAAATCGACTGGAGCCCACAGCAAAGTGTGTGGAATTGGTTGATAAAATACCGATACTGCTCGAGCAGTTAGACTCCCTATATCTCGAAAGTAAAGAGTGGAACGTCAGTCAAATGCAAGGCGAGATTACGTTACTTTTCCCGCCAGCTTTTATGGCGCCTATTGCCGGGCCACTGATAAATATTTTAACCCACGCGGCGCCCAATCTCACGGTTGTGTGCAACCATTGGGGCAGTGACGCTATTACCAACTTAGAAGAGAGCAAATCCAGTTGGGGAATCAGTTATCTCCCGATGGAAACCAATAAAAATATCATCCAGCAAGATTTAGTGGACGACAAATTTAATTTGGTACTGCGTAAAGAGCACCCATTAATCGGCAACCAATTGGATCAAGTACTAGAGTACCCTATCTGCATCAGCGTCATTCCAGGCTATATCGAACCATCAAAGGCTGAAATGCTAATTAAGAAATATAAGCTGGAGAAAACCATCAATGTCCGAACCAGTGACATTGGCTTAATGTTGAAGTTAGTTAAAGAAAGTAATTACATCGGTGTGATTTCTGAGCAATATCAATCAGAATTAGGTAAGGATTATCGCTGGGAAGCGCTGCCCAGCGAGCTGTATAAAGATACATTCCGTCGTCAGCTTGCTCTATTTTGTCATTTACGTCATCGCAATAGTCCATTTACCCACTGGCTTCACCAACAGGTAAATGAATTACTGACCCACGGCACGAAGAGGAACTAATAAATCTCACTACCGTCGGGCCTGGTTCTAAGCAGGTTCAAGATCCACATGTATTGTTCTGGCCGATCTCTTAACAACTCTTCCAGCGCTTGATTCATCATTCTTGCGTCTTGTTCTTCATCCCCTGTCGGGAAGTTTTCTAACGCAGGAAGAATAAACAGTTCAAACTTTCCTTTCTCAGCGTTGTAAGCTGGGATCATCGGCACGACTTTCGCTCGGCTCAGTTTTGCCAACTTGCCAAAACCTTTTAAGGTCGCCTTTTCCGTACCAAAAAATGGTACAAATACAGAATTTTGTGCGCCATGATCTTCATCTGGCAGATAGTAAGCCATGTAACCATCTTTGATCGACCTCAAGTACGGTTTAATGCCGGAATCTCTTGGTACAATTCTTCCACCATAGCGCATTCTTTGCACGTTCATCAGCCAATCGCCAATTGGGTTTTTCTGCGGACGAATCATGATCACCACGTCATGACCATATGATGAAAAGTACATGCCGGTATAGTCAATTGCCCAACAGTGCGGAACCAAGGCAATCACTTTCTCACCTTGCTCTAATAGCGGAAACAGATGCTCTCGACCAAACACTTCACCTCGGCTCTGATTGTACTTCTTGCTTCTAACGGTCAATTCTGCATAACCTAAGAAGAACTGTGCTGCCGTCTCGTAGGTTTTTTCCAGTAGTTCTTGTCGTTGTTCTGCCGTTTTTTCCGGATAACACAATTCAATGTTTTTACGCGCTCTTCGTAACGCTCCGGAATCTCGCTTGGCGAAATAGCCCGAAATCCAAGAAGCAAATTTGTCACGTAGGCGGAAGGGGACAAAAGCGAGTAGAATCGCGAAGCCAATGCCTAGCCACGTTGGCCAGTATTTAGGATGAAGAAAACGCCATTGAAACTTCGGGTCGTAAAGTTGTTTTTGAATATTATCGCTCATTTGGCCATCATAATTCTCTGAGTCGTTGGCGGTTATGGTATAACAAAGCCAATTTAAAACAAACTGTTGCCCATTATGGAATTTACACTTCACCCTCAACTGCAAAAAGACACCGACATAATCGGTGAATTTCCACTCTGTTTAGCGCTTTTAATCAAAGACAGCGCCATGCCATGGGTGATTTTAGTTCCTAAAAAGGCAGAACTGAAAGAACTGCACCATCTACCGATGGCTGAACAACAGCAATTTTTGGTCGAATCTCAAATCGTATCGCAAATACTTGAGCAATGCTTTGAGCCAGACAAACTCAACTTAGGTGCGCTTGGCAACATGGTGCCACAACTGCATATTCATCATATTGCACGGTTTAAAACAGATATGGCATGGCCGGGCCCCGTTTGGGGTAACACAAACGGAGAATGGCGAACGGACGAAGACCAACAAGCGATGCTTGTAACGCTTCGAACTGCATTAAGTGAGCATGCTACTTTCCAGCTGACATGATCTGACTGACCAATAGTCAGATGACAAAAAAAATGGCGCTGAATTCAGCGCCATTTTTACGAGCATGGTCAGACCCATCTGAACGCAACGAATCAAGCGATAACGTTCAACTGAATTTCGTTATGTTGAACCCAGTGATAGCTCACTTCATTGCGTTTTTTATCAACCAAGCGAGACACCCTGCCTTTTCTTATCCAAACCTCCAACATAGCATCGACGCCATCGTCACTTATCGAAAATTTTTTGCCAAGATCACGGCGGCTAACCGTAGAGTGTTCTTTAAGGTATTGCCCCAGCTTGGCCAATATCATTGTAATAGCGCCTCTTGGCTCAAGGTTTTCTGACCTTCTTTCTTCAAAGCAATGTAGGTAACGACAAACATAGCAATAACGGCAACGATCCATCCACTGCTCGAAACAGGGTGGGCTGCAAAGTGCGTCACTTGGTAGTACAAAGCAGCAGCACCATACGCTAGCAGCATTGTCCAGCTACCAATAAATGCAGCAAACTTCTGGCCAAACTCTCGAACATATGCGCCCATAGCCGCAACACACGGAGTGTATAATAAAATGAAAATCAAATATGCGAATGCCGCATTACCAGATACAAACTGGCTTTTCAGGTTACCAAATATTGACACGTCAACTTCTTGGTCATCAGCAACGCTTGATGCATCGGTTAAGTCACCAACTTCAATCCCTAATGGATCACTAAATGATAGCCCCAATAGGTTTTCAGGGATGCTCATTACCGCTTCTTCCAAGCTCGCTTTCAAGTCGAATTCTGCGTCATCAGCTTCCGCAGAGGTATACAAACTATTCAACGTTCCAACTACGGCTTCTTTTGCGAAAATACCGGTAATGATACCCACGGTCGCAGGCCAATTACTCTCTGCCACGCCAATAGGCTCGAAGATAGGTGTAACAACTTGCGCCGCTCGAGACAATACTGATTTTTCGCTGTCTTCGTTACCAAACGTGCCGTCGGTACCCAATGAGTTGAAGAAGCTTAAAATGGTCACAACGATAACGATGGTTTTACCCGCACCCAAGACGAATCGTTTCAGTTTTTGCCATGTTTTTATCATGACATTCTGCATAGTCGGCACTTCGTAGTTTGGCATTTCCATGATAAGGCTTTCACTGCTTCCTGGGTACAAAGTGCGTTTCAACATCAACCCTGTACCAACGGCAGCCACGATACCAAGTAGGTAAAGCGCGAACACGACATTCTGACCTGCGCCAGGGAAAAAGGCCGCAGCAAAGAGCGCATAAACAGGTAAACGAGCCCCACATGACATAAACGGTGCCATTGACGCTGCCAACTTACGCTCACGTTCTTGATCCAGCGTCCGCGTTGCCATTATTGAAGGTACGTTACAACCAAAGCCTAAAACTAGAGGGACAAAAGCTTTACCTGGTAAACCGATTTTTTGCATCACCTTATCAAGCACAAAAGCCGCTCTCGCCATATAGCCCGAGCTTTCTAACAAAGTAAGGAATAGATACAAGCATGCAATTACAGGGATGAATGTCGCTACAGTTTGAATACCGCCACCCACACCATCAGCGATTAACGTCACCAGCCAAACGGGTAAATGGTCATCCAATAAATGATGTCCGCCATCAACCAACAGTGCGCCAACACCTATATCGAAGAAATCGATAAATGCGCTACCGATATTGATTGAGAACATGAACATTAGGTACATAACAAAAAAGAAGAAAGGAATGCCGACCCATTTGTTCAAAATAAAATTGTCTGCTTTTTCTGTAAAGCTTGCACTCGACTTTCCTTCACTGCGTCTCACTTTTTTGCACAGTTCGTGCAGAAATGTAAATTTCACATCAGCGACGTGCAGATCGACATCAACATCCAGCTTCGCGTTTATAGCATCCAGTTCTTTACGATGTTCAGCGCTCAGGCCATTAATCACCAACGCATCCGATTCCAACGCTCGAATCGCCATAGCACGCTGACTGATCGCATCATCTTGCCAATAATCACTGATTTCTGAAATTGCGGTTTCAAACGCTCGATTGTATTCCAGTTCAAATGACGAGGGTGCAATCCCTTGTACCAATAGTTTATGGAGCTTCTTTTTGAACTCACCCATGTCATTGGCATCATTGGCCGACAGACAGAAAACAGGGCAACCAACCACTTTTTCTAGTGTTTTGACATCTATCAGCTGGCGATCTTGTTTCAGCGCATCCATCTTATTGAGCACTAGGATCATTGGTCGGCCTAGTTCGCGTAGTTGGAGCGTCGTATAAAGGCTTCGCTCTAAACTGGTGGAGTCAACAACGTTAACGATAAGATCGGCAGGGTAAGAAAGCGCGGCGCGAGAGGCAATAGATTCGTCAATGCTGTTCGCGTCGTTACCACTATCTAAAGAATAAATACCCGGTAGATCCGTCAGTTCAAAACGGTCACCTGCGTGTTCAAAGTGCCCTGTTTTCTTCTCTACTGTTACACCGGCCCAGTTGCCAACTTGCTGCTTTGCGCCAGTCAGACTATTAAAAAAGGTGGTTTTACCGCTGTTCGGATTCCCGATGGTTAAAAGTTGGTAGTTCATAAATCCTCTACTTGACTTCAATTTTGCTGGCTACGTGGTTTCGAATTGCGATAGATACACCTCGCACCATGACTTGCAATGGGTCACCCATCGGCGCTCTTCTCACTACAGTGAGTTCTGTATTTGGTAGAACGCCCATAACCATTAGCTTTTTTCTTGTTTCTAAAGTCAGAGTAGAGAAATTCGACACCAACGCCTTTTCTCCATCCTTTAATTCAGACAATTTCATATCGCTTCCACAATCGCATTCGTAATGATAAGAATTATTATTTGCAATAGAAACTACACTAAAATATGTAACAAAGTTTTGCGCCCTGTCAATTTTGCTTCTTTTTTCACAGAAAAATTTCATTGCCTAGAACGTCAAAAACGTTAATTTACGAGCAAATTCGCTCTACTTCGCGTCGTCAAAAACGTCAAATATAATCGTAATTCCAACTAACCATTGAACGGCATAATTTCTACTAAAGTATACCCAGCAAACAAAACGAAAATTATTAGATTAAAAACAGCAATTTAATTATAAAAAGGCAAATATGTCGGATTTCTTATAGTTGATGTCGTTAATTCAATAAAGAAATTAAGTCATCACGAGTATAGTTAATTTCATCGAGAGGGATTCCCTTCTCACACAAGAATTCCAGAGGTGATATAGCTCGCTATATCACTCCGGCAGCAAGCGAAGGTGCCCTTGGCACCCGTGGTATGGTCCCCCCGGCTATACCACGACTTTTTTTTTCTTCTTTTCTGTTTTCCCTTTTAAGCTATTCACTCCCAGACTCATACTGATTATTAACGACTTCAAATATTGGCCCATAGAACAACTTTATCCGTTCATTCGTCAGACTCCTGCTAACAACCTAAACGAAATAACATGGGATCCACACGATTCACGACATCGGCCAATTCTTGGGTGTGATGGTAAATAGACTAATAATGCCATTATTCTCGGCCTTTTTAGCAATAGAAAGGAAGAAAGCCCGCAAAGGCGGCCTCTGACGGGTCTAAAATGATTTGAGCTTCACTGGGCAATAACAAAACGCAATAAGCTAGAGACAACCAGTTTCAATGAACTTGCTTGGGGAGATACCATAGTGATGTCTAAAGCGCTGGCTAAAATAAGAAGGGTCATTAAATCCAGAATCAAACGCGACATCAGCTACTCGATGGCCCGCGATTAACAACTGGCAAGCCTGTTCTAACCGTACTTCGTTCAAATACTCTTTAAAGGTTTTACCTGTACTGCTTTTGAACTTTCTCTGTAAACTGCGCTCAGATGTGAACAACAGCTTCGCCATTTGAGCGGTGCCAAATTCAGGATCGTGAAAATTGGTTTCAACAAGCCCCTGCACCTTAACCAACCAAGGATCTTGTTTCTCTGTGATAAAAGAGGAGAACTCTTCACCTTGTGTACCGTGACTTTCTTTTATCTCTGACTCCGGTCGAACGGAGTTAGCAAAGATGGTTCTCACATCATAGAAAGGCCACAAAACCTCAACTTCATTCTCTTGCTTGCTGTTTTGAAAAATTTTGCATTCGCCATTTCCTAGCGCAACAAATTGCCTGATAGCCGCTAGGCTAACATCATTTAGTGCGTAAGATTGAGCGCCTAACTCCGACTTATCAATAGAACTGAATGTCGTTATTTCTTGTTTCGAGAAATAGCGACCATTATCGGTCACGACGAAACCAGCTCCTTCTGTTCCTGTAGCGAGACACAACCAAATTTCGCCACCTTTTTTACAACGACGGACTGCGTTGTACAGTACACCGTGTAGAACCAAGTCCAAATTGAAACCACTGACTTCAATGCTCTTAGCATCAGACATGGCGACAAAATGTAACGTCACACCGTGTTGAGCGATGTCCTCTTTCATGGCCAACAACACCGCATCACATACCGCATTAAGTTCAAAAACAGACTGGCTTTTGCCTTTTTGAGGAGTCAATTGCATAATTTGCTGTAGTTTTTCGGATGCTTGATTAAGGTTCTTTTTTTCTTTCGACTGAGGAGCAACCCGAATAACCTGAGAAAGCTTATTAAACGCTTCAAGAGCCAAAACATCGATAAAACTCTGCCTCGTTGCCAGCTGCTTTTTAAGTTGCACGTTACTGTATAGCAAGGCATCACTTTGATGCTTCAACTGACTAGTCCTGAGTTCTACTTTATCTTTCAACTTGCGGTTAAGAACCCAAACCTGACGAGATCGCAAGTAAGAAAACAACCCAATGGCAAAAAGCACGACGACGCTACTGAACAAAACGAACCAACCGGACATAAACCACGGCGTTGATACCGAAAATTTGAACCTTGATGGATTATCCTGCAGGCTAACCGTGCTATCCGTTCTAATTTCTAATTCGTATTCCCCTGGCAATAGATAATCAATAGTCAATTGCGAACCCTGAAATTTTGTCCATGTGTCATTACCTGAACCTAGCAAACGATATTCCATGCTCCAAATATCAAAGTCTGGCAACACACCAATAACGAAAGACACCGTTTTTCCGTGCGGGAATACATAATGTTTCTTGTCATCAGGCGCATATGCCATCGGGCTCATATCAAGTAAAACCTGACCGACTCTCACTTGACTTTCTGGTAGGTGAGCCGCAAGCAATGCTGTCTCGGAAGCATAGATAACACCAAGCTTGGAGCCGAAAATAAAGTGCTCCTTTGACTCATCAACTGAACACACATCCGGCAAAAACTCGTTATTAACCAAACCAAATGGAGCGCCAAAATGCCGTTGAAGTTGACCGTCATCAGAGTAATAACTTAGCCCCTTCGACGTTGTAAGCCATACGCCTTTGTCGGTTGACAGCACACATAACGGCTTAATATCAGTCTCGTATAAAGGAACATCCATTAGCGTTGTAGAGTCTAGGTCTAAGCGAGACAATCCATGGCTAGAAATGTTCCAGACATGACGATTTTCGGTTTCCAGCATATCGATCGTTTGTCCGAACAAATGACTGGTTTTTTGAAGGATGATCTTACCATCTTGATACAGGTAGGAACCGTGGCCCGTTCCAATCCACACAGAACCACTCGGCCCGCTATAGAGGTGAGTAATACTACTAGGGCCAAGCTCGCTCGTTACCCAGTCATAACCCAAATTTTCAACAATGGACTGTTCTGTGAAATAACGTAATAGACCAGAGTCAGTGGTAACCCAGAGCACACCAGTATCATCAAAAGCCAAATGATTGATCTTGCGCTTTTGCAACTGACTGGGAAAGCGATTCTTTTTCACTGTATCTGAATCGGTGAAATACTGATACAAGCCATCATCCATCGCGAGCCACAACTTTTCACCCTGCCTGACGACATCGTTTATGGCTGCTGAAACTACACGTTTAGGCTCACCAGAAATATCCGGCTGGAGCTTGTACAAGCCTCGGTCAGACGCAATCCAATACAGCCCTTCCTTATCACTAAGTACTCGATTAATATGACCAAACTCGGATGAGCTCTTAAGCTGATTTGATTTTACTCGCTCAAATAAACGACTAAATAGAGAAAAATAACTGATGCCTTTGTTGGTCGCAATCCAAATCCCGCCTTGTCCGTCATTCAATAGATCGTAGATATACCCTCCCGTTAGAGAGTAATCATCTTGGAAGTTTGCATCCATTTTAATGATTTCTTCATCTAAAAAGCGATAAGCAACGATGCCATTTTCAGTGCCTATCCAATAAGCTGCATCGGTTTCTTCAATGGTAGTCACTTTGGCAGACGGTAAGATCTTAGCGGCGCTGTGTAAATAGTCGTCAATTTTAACAATTCGTGCGCCTTGAAGTGTCCCGATGACCAGTTCCCGACGTTGAGGTGAGAAGTAGATGGTTTCAACATGCGCTCGGCCAGAAGCCTTTATATGCTTAAAAGTTTCACCGTCACTCAGATAGGTGCCTGATGTGGTCGCTAAAACCCATTTATTCAAGATAAATATCGCTTGATTGATCGCCACTTCGCTACGTGTCATACGGTTGTACACAAACGTCAGCGGATACTCGGTGAACTGACCAGAAATCGTATCATAGGTATAGAAAAATTCCTTACCCGCCACCCAAAGAAAGCGGCCACTTGTCCCTATCTTCTCGATCGTTCGAGTGAGGCTAAGGCTAAGGATAAGTTCTGGTTCTTCCGAAGGGCTGAATCTATAGACTTGGTTGTTTTGAGCGAACCAAAAATAGTTATTAATATAAGCGACATTGTCAACAGGGAAGTCAACAACACTGCCAGAGCGAGGCAAGATATGTTGGCCGTCAAAAAAGCGTAATTGCCCATAAATATCATGAATCCATAGCCCACCGGCTGGCCCTGAAAACATTTGTTTGGCCACAATGAACTGCCCTTGCTGCTGCAGCGGCAAAGGATAAAAAATGGGCGAATTTTCAGACGCAGTGGCGCTGTTTTGAACAAATGCAAAGCAGTGTAAAAAGCAGAGCAGCACCCAGCGTACTAACGATGAGTTCAACTACATTACCTATGGCAGCAAAAAGTGCAAACGGTACATTTGCGTTATTATTTTTTATCGAAAATTATCTTCATAAAATATACGAAATACTACCAATAAAAAAGGCGTATCGAGATACGCCTTACATTTATTTAGATTTGGTCACGTAAACTTGAGAGAACACTTTCAGCTGAAGCAACAAAGCGCGCGCGCTGTTTGCTTGGGACCGGCGAGGCTTGAGGGAGAGGAACTTTCATCGCATTAACCGGACGAGAGTTCTTTATCAGCTCATAATGTAGGTGTGGGCCTGTTGACCGACCTGTATTACCACTCAGCGCAATTTTCTGTCCGCGGGTGACCGTATCGCCCTTTTTAACCAAAATACGATGCAGATGTAAAAACCTCGTCATGTACTCACGACCATGTTTGATCACGACATAATTTCCCGCCAATGCATGTTTTTGTGCTTTCACAACCACACCATCACCGGTTGCATAAATGGGTGTGCCTATTGGTGTTGCGAAGTCGGTACCGTTGTGAGGGGCAATCCGCCCTGTCACTGGGTGCTTTCGATTAGGATTAAACGGCGAACTGATGCGGAATCGTTTTGATGTTGGCAGTCGATCGAATGCTCTGGCTAGGCTTTGGCCTTTCTCATCATAGAAATGTCCGTCTTGAAATTGGATAGCAGCATATTCTCTGTTCCCACTCTTGTAGAGCAATGCTTTAATTTCACCGCGCCCTACCGCTTTGCCATCAATGAACTCACGCTCAAGTTGAACAGCAAAACGATCGCCTTTTTTGGCTTGTCGCCCAAGATCAAACTTCCATTGCATTGCTTTGGCTATGGTAATGATCTGGCCCTCTGATAGGCCGGCTGAACGTGCGGCATTATAGAAGCTGTCTGTAATCCGTCCATGGAGCAAAACTGGCTGCATTTCACCTTGAGTTTCAACTTGTTCGTAATGGTAACGCCCATCTTGCCACGTATATTTATCGGCAACTTTAACATTACGTTCCAACGATAACTCAACGATTTTGCCTTGCTCACCAAGAGACCACTCAAGCGTCATGCCTGGATTGATTCTCTCAATAGAGCGATTGGCAGCAATAAGCGAATACATATCATTTTGGGTTAGGCCATATTGTTCAAAAATACTGCCAAGCAATTCATTTTTGGCAATCACATGACGATGCAATTGTGGTTCGGAACTCAGTTCTTGTTCCAATTCATCTTTAGGTGCAGAAAACTCAGGTGAGTCAGAGTCAATCTGCTCCCCTAATGGCTCGCTATTTTGTTCGGATAGAGTCGAACGTTGATTCTCTGAGATATCAACTGGCTTTCGTAAGTCAGACGAAACCTCAATACTAGAAGGTCGCCACATTAGGGCGACAAGAGTCAACGACGCCAAGCTTAAAATAGATAGGCGATGTTTTTTAGGGAAGCGCTGCCAATTCCTGGCAGCGATCTGGATATTTTTCATTCAGATAAACAGGTCTCAAATTGGGAACCAATTGACTTCAAGAAGTCAAAATATGCACCCGACTGAACAGTGATATCTATCGCTAGAGGATCTAACTCACCACGATTTACATCGGTACCACGTGTCACCGACTTAACCACTGCAGGGGTAAATTGTGGCTCTGAGAATACGCAATGTGCGTCCTTAGATTCAAGCATTTTACGAATATTGTTTAGTGTTTTTGCTCCGGGCTTACGCTCTGGGCTAACAGTAAAGTGCCCTAAGTTATTTAAATTAAAGTGTTTTTCAAAATAACCGTATGCGTCATGAAACACAAAATAGCCATGATCTTGTACCGGTTTAAATAGGACTTCAAGCTCGTGAGTTGTTTCCGCCATGTTAGTTTCAAACGCAGCTAGATTGGCCTTATACATTGAAGCATTAGCCGGATCAATCTCTTGTAACCTAGTTGCAATAACTCTTGCAATTTGAACGCCTTGCTCTGGACCTAACCAAACATGTGGATCTTTAGAGCCTTTTGCGTGGCTGTGATCACCATGTTGATGACCTTCATGGGCATCATGGTCATGACCTTCATGGGCATCATGGCCGTGACTTTCATGGGCATCATGGTCGTGACCTTCATGGGCATCATGGTCGTGACCTTCATGAGCATCGTGGTCGTGACCTTCATGGGCATCATGGTCGTGACCTTCATGAGCATCATGGTCGTGACCTTCATGAGCATCATGGTCGTGACTCTCATGAGCATCATAGTCCTTACCGTAGGTTCTAAACGCAATACTGTCATTCTCGCTCAAATTAAGAGACCCTTTATGACCGTCTAGCACACCATCCATAAAGATTTCTAAATCTGGGCCAACCCAAATAACTAAATCGGCACGACGAAGTTTTTTCACATCCGACGGTTTTAGGGCATAATCATGCGGCGAGGTGTTGGTCGACATTAAAACGTCAGATTCTGTAACACCTAGAGTTATCTCATTAGCGATCAATTGGATCGGCTTAACGGAACTCAAAACATTCGTGGCGTGAGAAACCGCTGGAATGGCGCATAATGCTAAAAAAATAAATCCTAAACGTGACATTTTTCCCTCGATAATCAAAGTTACTTGGCTAACCTGGGCGTGAATGTTACTTTATAACATATCAACAATGCAACACAGGTTTACGATGAAACCGCTTGTCTCTTTAAAATCTATTAATGTTAAATTTGGTGGTAACACCGCTCTTTCCAACATTGACCTTGAGCTTTACAAAGGCCAAATCACAACTTTGATAGGCCCAAATGGCGCGGGTAAGTCCACGTTAGTAAAGGTTATTCTTGGTTTGAATAAGCAATTTAGTGGCACGCTTACTTTAGATGGTAAACCTAAAATTGGGTACGTCCCTCAAAAACTTCGCCTCAATGATACGCTTCCTTTAAGTGTCGAAAGATTTCTGAAATTGGCTGGCAAATACAGTCAACAGGAACGTTTAGATGCACTGCGTCTCGTCGGTGCAGGGCACTTGAATGAGAATAATATGCATATGCTTTCCGGTGGCGAGACTCAGCGAGTGTTACTTGCCCGAGCATTACTGCACCGCCCTGACCTACTTGTTTTAGACGAACCCGCTCAAGGTGTCGATGTTCAAGGACAAATTGATCTTTACGAACTCATAGATCACCTTCGCCATCGATTTAACTGTGCGATATTAATGATTTCTCATGATTTGCATCTAGTTATGGCAAAAACCGACCACGTCGTCTGCCTCCAGCATCATATTTGTTGTTCCGGTGCGCCAGAAATGGTCAGCAAGCACCCATCCTATATTGCGATGTTTGGCCAGCGCTCACACGAATCTCTGGCGTTTTATGAACACAGTCATGAGCATCATCATGATTTAGCTGGTCAACCTGTCTTAGGCGATGCTCTTGATTGCCACAATCACAAACATGGGCACTGCAAACATGATTGATTTTCTGCTTCCATCTATACTTGCAGGGATTGCAATTGCGTTGATCACCGGCCCTTTGGGCTCATTTGTTGTCTGGCGTAAGATGGCATATTTCGGCGATACGTTAGCGCACGCTTCTTTGCTGGGGTTATCGTTAGGTTTCTTGCTCGATATCAACTTGTATTTTGCACTCGTCATCTGCTGTATTGGCTTGGCCATTATATTGGTAACCCTTCAAAGGCAACAGCTCGTTGCCACCGATACGTTATTGGGTATTCTAGCGCACAGCTCCCTATCTTTAGGTTTGGTCGCCATCAGCTTTTTTGACAACGTTCGAGTCGACCTAATGGGTTACCTGTTTGGTGATTTGTTGGCCGTATCTCCAGATGACCTTGTATTTATTATTCTAGGTGGTGCGTTTGTTTTAGTGATGTTATTTATTTTCTGGCATCCACTATTATCGAGCAGCGTAAATGAAGAGTTGGCGAGCATCGAAGGAATTAATACTGAACTAATGCGTTTGATCCTAATGCTATTAGTTGGCGTGGTTATCGCTGTGGGTATGAAGTTCGTAGGAGCACTGCTCATTACTTCTTTGATGATAATCCCCGCGGCTGCCGCACGTAGATTCGCAAAAACACCTGAACAAATGGCAATAATGGCCTCGATGTTCGGTGTTGCATCGGTCATTTCAGGCCTTTACGCCTCATGGCATTTTGATACTCCTGCTGGCCCATCGGTTGTGCTAAGTGCAGCGTCCATATTCTTGCTATCGCAGTTTAGAAAAGTATCCAGCTAATATTTTTTAGATAAAAAAATACCGACACTCATAGTGTCGGTATTTTTGTTTCTGCTTGAAAAGCTAAATACAAAAAGTACTCAGTAATTACCAGCCAGTAATTTCACGTAATGCTTTACCAATGTCTGCTAAGCTTTTTACTGTTTTCACGCCGGCTTCTTCAAGTGCTGCGAATTTATCTTCAGCAGTACCTTTACCACCTGAGATAATCGCACCAGCATGGCCCATACGCTTACCAGGAGGCGCTGTAACACCCGCAATGTAAGAGACAACAGGCTTAGTAACGTTTGCCTTAATATAAGCCGCGGCTTCTTCTTCAGCAGTACCACCGATTTCACCAATCATCACGATGGCTTCGGTTTCCGGATCTTCTTGGAATAGCTTCAAAATATCGATGAAGTTAGAGCCAGGAATTGGGTCTCCGCCGATACCAACACAAGTCGACTGGCCGAAGCCTTCGTCTGTTGTTTGCTTAACGGCTTCGTACGTTAGTGTACCAGAGCGAGATACGATACCAACTTTACCCTTCTTATGAATGTGACCAGGCATAATACCAATCTTACATTCGTCAGGAGTAATGACACCCGGACAGTTAGGACCAATCATAACTACGCCAGCTTCATCTAGACGTACTTTAACGTCAAGTAGATCAAGCGTTGGAATGCCTTCAGTAATGGTAACGATCAGCTTGATACCTGCATCGATGGCTTCAAGGATTGCATCTTTACAAAATGGTGCTGGTACGTAAATAACCGAAGCTGTTGCGCCTGTTGTTTCCACTGCGTCACGAACGGTGTTAAATACGGGTAAGCCCAAATGAACCTGTCCGCCTTTACCCGGTGATACACCACCGACCATTTGCGTTCCGTAATCAATCGCTTGCTCTGAGTGGAATGTACCTTGTCCGCCAGTGAAACCTTGGCAGATTACTTTGGTATCTTTATTAATTAATACAGACATTATTTGCCCTCCGCAGCAGCAACTACTTTTTCCGCTGCTTCCGTTAGAGAGTTTGCAGCAATAATGTTAAGTCCACTTTCTGCAAGTTTTTGCGAACCAAGTGGAGCATTGTTGCCTTCTAGACGAACGACAACCGGTACTTTTACGCCAACTTCTTCAACTGCACCAATGATGCCGTCTGCAATCAAGTCACAACGTACAATGCCGCCGAAGATGTTCACTAGAACGGCTTTAACATTGTCATCAGAAAGAATGATTTTGAACGCTTCTGTTACACGCTCTTTCGTCGCGCCTCCGCCAACATCTAAGAAGTTTGCAGGTTGACCGCCATGTAGATTCACGATATCCATCGTGCCCATCGCAAGGCCAGCACCATTAACCATGCAACCAATGCTGCCGTCGAGTGCGACGTAGTTTAGTTCCCATTGTGCTGCATGTGCTTCACGCTCATCTTCTTGAGATGGATCGTGCATCTCACGAAGCTTAGGCTGACGGTACATCGCGTTTGAGTCGATGTTGATTTTTCCGTCTAAACACAGAAGGTTACCTTCTTTAGTAATAACCAGAGGGTTAATCTCAAGCAGTGCAAGGTCGTACTGTGCAAACATGTCGCCAAGACCCATAAAGATCTTAACAAACTGCTTAATTTGATCACCTGCTAGGCCTAATTTGAATGCTAGCTCACGACCTTGATAAGTCTGAGGACCAACAAGTGGATCAATCGCAGCTTGATGAATCAACTCAGGCGTTTCTTCAGCAATTTTTTCAATATCCACACCGCCTTCTGTTGACGCCATGAACACGATACGACGTGTTGCACGATCAACTACCGCACCAAGGTACAGTTCGTTAGCAATGTTCGATGCTTCTTCAACCAAGATTTTTGTTACTGGTTGACCGTTCGCATCTGTTTGGTAAGTCACTAGGTTTTTACCTAGCCACTTTTGCGCAAATTCTTTAACGCCATCTTTTGTGTCGTGAAGCTCTACGCCGCCCGCTTTACCGCGGCCACCAGCGTGAACCTGACATTTAACAACTTTTTTTTCCGTGCTGATGCGGCCAGCAGCTTCAAAAGCCTCTTGCGCTGTATCACACGCGTAGCCTTCAGGTACAGGTAAACCGAATTCTGCAAACAGCTGTTTGGCTTGATATTCATGCAAATTCATTGAGCTATTCCATTTGTTTATCCCTTAAGGGATTTATTATTTCCATTAAGCCATTACCTAAGCGTGCACCAAAGTTTTGGTTGAACGCTTACTCGTAATGTCTGTGCTTGTAGGGCTGTTGAGCTTAGTTGAGGTAAACCTCAAAATTGGGAGCTGACTTTCACCAGCTCCTAGGGGCTAAATTACACGTCTAGTAATAGGCGTGCTGGATCTTCTAGCAACTCTTTAATTGTTACTAAGAAACCCACTGACTCACGGCCATCGACAAGACGGTGATCGTAAGACAGCGCTAGGTACATCATTGGTAAAATTTCTACTTTCCCATCAACGGCCATCGGGCGATCTTGAATTTTATGCATCCCCAAGATTGCGGCTTGTGGTGGGTTAATGATAGGCGTTGACATCAATGAGCCAAATACGCCGCCATTAGTAATGGTGAAATTACCACCGGTTAGTTCGTCAACCGTTAGCTTTCCATCACGACCTTTAACTGCCAGCTCTTTAATGCCTTTTTCAATGTCAGCAAATCCAAGTGTATCGCAGTCTTTTAGGACAGGCGTAACCAAACCACGAGGTGTTGATACCGCCATGCTGATGTCGAAGTAGTTATGGTAAACAATTTCTTCACCATCAATCGACGCATTCACTTCTGGGTAGCGTTTCAGGGCTTCAGTTACTGCTTTTACGTAAAAAGACATAAAGCCAAGACGAGCACCGTGACGCTCTTCAAATTGGTCTTTGTACTGCTTGCGAAGTTCCATGATTGGTTTCATGTTTACTTCGTTAAACGTCGTTAGCATTGCGGTGCTGTTTTTAGCTTCAAGCAAGCGCTCTGCAACACGTTTACGCAGGCGAGTCATTGGAACTCGTTTTTGCGTACGGGCAGCCGATGGCACGTCAATTTCAGCTTCAACTTTAGCCGCTGGAGCTGCTTTAGATGCATTAGCTAGGTGAGCTTCGATGTCTTCACGAGTAATACGACCGCCAACACCTGAACCTTTCACCTGGCTTGCTTCAAGACCATGCTCACCAAGTAGGCGACGAACCGCAGGGCTTAATGCGTCATTCGTTTCTTCTGTCAGTGCCGCTTTATGGCGCTTATCAGGAGACGCTTCGTTTTCTTCAGTTGTATCAACTGTTGGTTCGCCAGCGACTGCACCCGGTTTTAGGCGACCAATAACTTGGCGACCCAAGACTGTTGCGCCTTCGCCTTCAACGATTGCTTCCAACACACCATCTTCAGAAGCCGGAACTTCTAAAACGACTTTATCGGTTTCGATATCAACGATCACTTCATCGCGAGTAACCGCATCACCAGGCTGTTTATGCCAAGTAGCAACCGTTGCGTCTGCGACAGATTCAGGTAAATCTGGAACCAGAATTTCAATTGTCATGTCTGTTTCGTCCTTATTCTTCTAGTTCTTAATCTAGAGTCAGCGCATCGTTAACCAGCGCTTTCTGTTGTTTCAAGTGTACTGACATATAGCCAACCGCAGGTGACGCTGAAGCCGGACGACCGGCGTATTTCAAATCAGTTCCAGCAGGGATAGCTGCACGGAAGTTATGCTGACTTGAATACCAAGCACCTTGGTTTTGAGGCTCTTCTTGACACCACACGAAGTCTTGAACATTGCTGTATTGTGAAATCGCCGCTTCTACATCGTCTTTCGGGAAAGGATATAGCTGCTCGATACGTACTATAGCAACGTCATCTTGCTCATTGTTCCTACGTTGTTCTAGCAGGTCGTAATAAACTTTACCTGCACAGAATACAACGCGTTTCACTTTCTCAGCATCCAAGTCGTCCACTTCAGGAATAGCCGGTAAGAAAGTTCCTTGAGACAAGTCTTCTAGTGTGGAAGTACACAATGGATGACGCAGCAATGACTTCGGCGACATTACAATCAGTGGTCGACGCATCGGGCGTACAACTTGACGACGGATCATGTGATAAACCTGTGCCGGCGTTGATGGAACAACAACCTGCATATTTTGCTCAGCACATAACTGTAAGTAACGCTCCAAACGAGCCGATGAGTGCTCAGGGCCTTGACCTTCATATCCGTGAGGAAGAAGCATAGTAAGACCACATAAACGGGCCCATTTCTGCTCACCAGACGAGATAAACTGATCGATAACCACTTGAGCGCCATTGGCAAAATCACCAAACTGGGCTTCCCAAAGTGTTAAACCACCTGGCTCCGTCGTTGCGTAACCATATTCAAACGCCAATACCGCGGCTTCTGACAAGACTGAATCATAAACTTGGAATGGACCTTGTTTATCATGGACGTTTGTCAGTGGAACATAGGTACTTGCATCAGATTGATTATGAAGTACAGCGTGACGATGGAAGAATGTACCACGGCCTGAATCTTGGCCTGAAATACGAATGCGCTTACCGTCATCAACTAAGGTTGCGTAAGCCAATGTTTCGGCCATACCCCAATCAACGGCCTTCTCACCGTTCATCATTGACACACGATCGTTGTACAGCTTTTGTACTCGGCTTTGCAGCTTATGACTTTCGGGGTACTGACAAATACGTTGGCCTAGCTCTTTCAAGCGATCAATATCGTATTCATTTTCCCAAGCGTCATCCCAATCGTGACCAAGGTACGGCGACCAATCGACAGAATGGAGACGCATAGGACGCCATTCTTTTACCACTACTTCACCATGATCGAGTGCGTCTCGGTATTCATTGACCAGTTGGGTGGCGGTTTCAATATCAAACTCACCTCGGTCAATCAATACGTCTGCATACAATTTACGTGGCGTTGGGTGCTTTTTAATTTTCTGATACATCAGAGGCTGTGTTGCACTTGGCTCGTCAGCTTCATTGTGTCCATGACGTCGGTAACAAACCAACTCGACCACCACATCACGTTTAAACGTATTACGATAATCCAAAGCAATTCGAGCAACGAATGCAACGGCTTCTGGATCATCAGCGTTAACGTGGAAAATTGGAGCCTGAACCATTTTCGCGATATCAGTACAATACATAGTTGAACGTGTATCACGCGGGTTGGAAGTTGTGAAACCAACCTGGTTATTAATCACGATTCGAACCGTACCGCCAACTTGGAAACCGCGAGTTTGAGACATATTGAATGTCTCCTGCACCACGCCTTGGCCAGCGATAGCAGAGTCACCATGAATAGTAATAGGCAGTACGCTGCTGCCGTCTTTGTCGCCTAAGCGGTCTTGACGGGCACGAACTGAACCGATAACTACTGGATTTACGATTTCTAGGTGTGACGGGTTGAATGCGAGTACAAGGTGAACGTCGTTACCCGGTGTCGCAAAATCTGCTGAGAAACCTTGGTGATATTTAACATCACCGGTGCCCCATGTATCATCGTGCTTGCCTGCAAACTCATCAAAGAGGTCTTGTGGTTTTTTGCCCAACACGTTAACCAACATGTTTAAGCGACCACGGTGAGCCATGCCCACAACCACTTCACGCATACCTTGGCTACCCGCATGTCGAATCATTTCTTTCGTCATTGGGATCAGTGCATCACCACCTTCCAACGAGAAACGCTTCGCACCAGGGAATTTCGCACCAAGATAACGTTCAAGACCTTCAGCAGCCGTAAGCTCATCTAAGAATGTCTGCTTTTCATCACGATTGAACGATGGCTGACCTGATACCGACTCCAAACGTTGTTGAATCCAACGCTTTTGTTCCGTATTGGTCATGTGCATGTATTCTGCACCAATTGAGCCACAGTAAGTCTGTTGAAGCGCTTTATGCAGATCTTTTAGCACCATGGTCTCTTGACCAATAGCAAAAGAACCCACATTAAAGGTTTCTTCAAAGTCTTCTTCATTGAGATTATGAAAGGCAGGGTCTAGGTCTGCGACAGGGTCGCGTTTCCAAATTCCTAGAGGATCTAGATTGGCAGCTTGATGCCCGCGGAAGCGGTAGGCATTGATAAGCTGTAGAACTTTTACTTGTTTCGCATCGACATCAGGATCACTAACTTGGACATTGTAATGCTTCGTTTCTTTCGCTAATCGACGGAAGTAGTCACGAACGCGAGAATGAGGTTGTTCTACTACATCTTCAGGATGCGTAGGTAAACCCTCAAATACTCGTTTCCATTCCTCACTTACCAGGTCGGGGTCACTAAGATACAGTTCGTAGAGATCTTCTACGTACGTTGCATTGGCGCCAGCCAAGTGTGAAGACTCGAGCCATGCCTTCATCACGCCGTTGTGCATATTTTCCCTTAACCAGTAGTTTCATTTGTGCTCGGACATTATGCCGAGCATCTATCCTGCTGGCTCGAAAGCCAGCAAACTTCTATTCCATTTTCGACTAATATCACACAGAACGATTGATCAACATTGTTTTAATGTGGCCTATCGCTTTCGTCGGATTTAATCCCTTAGGACAAACACTTACACAATTCATGATGCCATGGCAACGAAAAACGCTAAATGCATCATCAAGATCAGATAAACGTTCATCTGTTGCACTATCACGGCTATCAATTAGCCAGCGGTACGCTGCAAGCAAACCCGCTGGTCCGATGAATTTATCCGGATTCCACCAGAATGACGGACACGACGTAGTACAGCATGCACACATAATGCACTCATACAAACCATCAAGATGTGCTCTGTCTTCTGGAAGTTGTAGGTTTTCACGCGATGGCGGTACGTTGCCATCAGAAACCAAATACGGTTTCACCTTTTCGTAGTTATCGTAGAACTGTGTCATGTCAACGATTAAATCTCGAACAACCGGTAAACCAGGCAATGGACGAATCACAATTTTGTCTTTTCCGATTAGATCAGACAGAGAAGTGATACAGGCCAAGCCGTTTTTACCATTCATGTTCAAACCATCTGAACCACACACACCTTCACGACAAGAACGACGGAATGCGATCGTAGGATCTTGCTCTTTTAGCAAGATAAGCGCATCCAATAGCATCATGTCCGATCCCTCTTCTACTTCAAGAGTGTAATCTTTCATGTAAGGCTTTTTATCCGCATCTGGGTTGTAGCGGTAAAGAGAGAAAGTCAGTTTCATAATATTGCTCCCTTAGTAGACACGTGCTTTAGGCGGAAATGCATCACGATGGATTGGTTCCATATTTACGTCACGCTTAGACATGGTTTCTGTCTCTGGATCGTAAACTGAATGACACAACCAAGTGCTATCATCACGGTCTGGGAAATCGAAACGTGCGTGAGCACCACGGCTTTCGGTTCTAAAGTTAGCCGCTACTGCCGTTGCATAAGCCGTTTCCATCAAATTCTCTAGCTCTAAACACTCAATACGCTGAGTATTAAACTCAGTCGACTTGTCAGCTAGATGAGCATTCTTCAAGCGATCTCGAATGACTTTAAGTTCTTCCAAACCTTTTGCCATTGCTTCACCTTCGCGGAATACCGAGAAGTTGTTTTGCATGCATTGCTGCAAGTCTTTACGAATTTGCACAGGGTCTTCACCACCGGTGCTGTCTTCCCAGCGATTGTAACGAGCCAAAGAAGCTTGAATATCTTCTTCAGTTGCAGGTTTCGCTTCCGACTGAGCCTTAAGCGTTTCGCCAAGATGCAAACCGGTTGCACGGCCAAATACCACGAGATCCAACAGTGAGTTACCACCAAGTCGGTTAGCACCATGCACAGAAACCGAAGCGATTTCGCCACACGCGTATAAGCCATGAACCTCTACATCGTTGCCTTGGCTGTCTTGCTTGATCGCTTGACCAGAAACTTGCGTTGGAACGCCGCCCATCATGTAGTGACAAGTAGGGATAACAGGAATCGGCTCTTTCACTGGATCAACGTGCGCAAACGTACGAGATAGTTCACATACGCCAGGTAAGCGAGATTCAAGTACCTCTTTGCCTAGATGATCGAGCTTAAGTTTAATGTGCGGGCCCCAAGGTCCATCACAGCCGCGTCCTTCACGAATTTCAATCATCATAGAACGCGCTACAACATCACGGCCTGCAAGATCTTTTGCGTTTGGAGCATAACGCTCCATAAAGCGTTCGCCGTCTTTGTTCAGTAGGTAACCACCTTCACCACGACAACCTTCGGTGACCAATACGCCCGCACCAGCAATGCCTGTCGGGTGGAATTGCCACATTTCGATATCTTGCATTGGTACGCCAGCACGGATTGCCATACCAACACCATCACCAGTATTGATGTGCGCATTCGTGGTAGAAGCGTAAATTCGACCGGCACCGCCTGTTGCTAGAATGGTTGCTTTAGATTTGAAGTAACAAACCTCACCAGTTTCCATACATAGCGCCGTCGTACCCAGAATTGCGCCGTCTTCATTTTTGACTAAATCAAGGGCGTACCACTCTGAGAAAATGGTCGTTTTATGTTTGATGTTCTGTTGGTACAAAGTGTGTAACAAAGCGTGGCCGGTACGGTCGGCTGCTGCTGCAGTACGTGCTGCTTGTTCACCACCAAAGTTCTTAGATTGGCCACCGAATGGACGTTGGTAGATAGAACCATCATCAAATCGAGAAAATGGTAAGCCCATTTTTTCAAGTTCGATAACCGACTCAGGTCCATTTTTACACATGTATTCGATTGCATCTTGGTCACCAATATAATCGGAACCTTTTACGGTATCGTACATGTGTTGTTCCCAGTGATCTTCATGCGCATTGCCTAGAGCAACAGTGATGCCCCCTTGTGCAGACACAGTATGAGAACGAGTTGGAAACACTTTAGATAACAAGGCACAGCTAAGGCCTTGCTCAGAAATTTGAAGGGCGGCGCGCATTCCAGCACCACCAGCGCCGATTACCACGGCATCGAATTCACGAACAGGAATAGTCACTTACGCACCCCACAATACAAATAGGCCAGAGAAAAAGTAGCCAAACAATACAACGACGATGGCCAACTGCAATCCACCGCGGAGAGCCGCAGGTTTAATGTAGTCAGTCAGTACCTGCCACAGTCCAATCCATGCATGAATTAACACACACACGAGAGAAACCATAGTAAACACCTTGGTAAACGTGCCTGAGAAAAAGGCTGTCCAAGAATGGTAGGTAATATCGTTAAAGGCACAGAAGCCCACAATATAAAAGGTATAGAGCGTAAGAACGATGGCACTCGCACGAATAAGTAGGAAGTCGTGTACGCCATTACGTCCGAAGGATGAAATGTTTTTTACCATACTAGTATCCCCGCAAGAAGAGACAATACGCCAGTAATGATAAACGATACTTTCGCGCTCATCGCTCCTGATTCAAGTTCTTCAAAATAACCAAGGTCCATTGCGAGATGGCGCAGGCCACCAACAATGTGATATGCCAATGCAGTTAGAATGCCCCATAAAATAAAGGTGACAAAAAAACCATCGACTAAATCATAAGCTTGTTTAAAACCAAGGGGGGACGACAGCGATATGGATAACAACCATAGCAAAATTCCTATCGCTACAAACGTGATCACTCCAGCAACTCGATGCAGGATTGATGCAATAGCAGTAATAGGAAAGTGAACGGTCTGTAAATCTAAATTAACAGGTCTTGACTTTCTATCTTTCACGGGCTTGCTCACTCAGCTCCTTTGAAGCATTTATTGTTATAGGCCAAATTTGCTCCCAAACCGACAATTATTAACATTTAATTAACGTTTAACCGCGATATACGCCGAGTTTAATGTAAATAAAATGTTAAATTTGATGTTTGGGTTTTTCCTTACATTTCTTTTTAGCCTAGAATTTATAAGGATTTAAGCAAAATTTTCAATGTAACTATACGGGTGGTAACATATTAATACAAACGATGTAACAAATTATGCCACATAGAACAGATTTTTAACTTTTTTCCTATGAAAAATTCAAACAAGTGCACACAAAAGAGCAGAATAATTGACTTTAGTTGTGTTTCTGAGTACAAATTTGACACACAAAATATCCTGGACGGATTAATAATAAACAAAGGAGAGTGTTATGGCGGATAAGAAAGCGACCCTTCATATAGAAGGTTTAGCCCCAATCGAATTGCCAATAATGGACGGTACACTGGGCCCTGAAGTAATTGATGTTCGTAAATTGGGTTCCAACGGTTACTTTACATTTGACCCTGGTTTTCTTGCCACTGCATCTTGTGAGTCTCAAATCACTTATATTGATGGTGCAAAAGGCGTACTGCTTCACCGTGGTTACCCAATTGATCAGCTTGCCAACAATGCCGATTACTTAGAAGTTTGTTATATCCTATTGAATGGCGAAGCACCAGATCGTCAGCAATATCAAGAATTTAAAGAGATCGTAACTCGCCACACAATGGTTCACGAACAGATTGCCAGCTTCTTCCATGGCTTCCGTCGTGATGCGCACCCGATGGCTATCATGTGTGGGGTTGTAGGCGCGTTAGCAGCGTTCTACCACGATTCTCTAGACATCAACAACGATTCTCACCGAGAGATTGCTGCATATCGCTTATTGTCAAAAATGCCTACATTGGCTGCGATGTGTTACAAGTACTCCATCGGTCAACCGTTTATCTACCCGCGTAACGAATTGAGCTACGCTGAAAACTTCCTTCACATGATGTTTGCGAACCCATGTGAGGAATACACAGTAAACCCAGTTGTTGCTCGTGCAATGGACAAGATTTTCACCCTTCACGCAGATCACGAACAAAACGCATCAACCTCTACGGTTCGTTTGGCGGGCTCGTCTGGTGCTAACCCATTTGCTTGTATTGCTGCTGGTATCGCTTCTCTTTGGGGCCCTGCTCACGGCGGTGCTAACGAAGCGTGTTTACGTATGCTTGAAGAAATCGGCTCTGTTGATAACATCGAAGAATACGTTGCGAAAGCAAAAGACAAAGATGACCCATTCCGCTTAATGGGCTTTGGTCACCGCGTTTATAAGAACTACGATCCACGTGCAACCGTAATGCGTGAAGCATGTCATGAAGTTCTTAAAGAATTGAACATACAAGATCCACTGCTTGATGTTGCAATGGAGCTTGAACGCATCGCACTTTCTGATGAGTATTTTGTTGAGAAGAAACTTTACCCGAACGTCGATTTCTACTCTGGCATCATCTTGAAAGCGATTGGTATCCCAGTTTCAATGTTCACCGTAATCTTCGCGATGTCTCGTACTATCGGTTGGATTGCACACTGGAACGAAATGCACTCTGATCCAGACAACCGTATCGGTCGTCCACGTCAGTTGTACAAAGGTGCTAAAATGCGTGACTTTAAGGCACTTCACGAGCGTGAATAGTGTTTTGAATGTGACCGTTTTAGAATATAAAAACTAAATAATAAACCGATGCTCAGTGCATCGGTTTTTCTTTTAGAACGTTTAAGCCCTAGGCCTAGACCGGGTTATTAATATCCACAAACGTCACTTCTAAACCGTGCTCGTTTGCCAACCACTCCCCTAATGCTTTCACCCCATCTCGCTCGGTTGCATGATGACCGGCCGAGAAGTAGTGAATGCCTTGCTCGCGGGCCGAATACGTAGTGCGCTCTGAGATTTCGCCTGAAATAAACGCATCTAATCCATGCTTTGCGGCGAGATCAATGTAATCTTGACCGCCACCAGTACACCATCCAACCGTCTTGATTAGCTTCTCTGATACATCAGGAGCGATATGTAAAGGTTCTCTGTCATAGGCATCAGAAATTCGTTTAGACAGCTCTAAAGCACTTACAGGCGCATCAAATGAGCCAAATAGGGCAACGGATTGCTCATGACTTTCCAAACCACCTTCGATTTCAATGTTCAATTGCTTCGCTAGCTGGGCGTTATTACCTAACTCTGGATGAATATCGAGCGGCAAATGGTAACCATATAGGTTGATATCATTTTTAATTAGGCTTCGAATCCGACGCCCTTTCATGCCACGAATAGCTTCGGTTTCACCTTTCCAAAAAAAACCATGGTGAACCAGCAGTGCGTCCGCATTTAATTCAATCGCTTTTTCAATCAGAGCTTGAGAGGCCGTAACACCGGTAACAATTCGTTTAACTTCGGTGCCACCCTCAACTTGCAAGCCATTAGGGCAATAGTCTTTAATTGCATGAGGCGTGAGTTTTTGGTTCAACAAAGCTTCTAGTTGTAGGTTATTCATGGTTCAATCCAGTAACGTGTGCTAATGGATTATTTATAACAATTCCATGCTAAATTGTCGAAAATTAAAGGGAAGATTACGATGGAGAGAGACAATCTGGTGCGGTGGGTACAAACCCGCCCTTCAATACTGAAGGAAAAGGCACCCGTGGTAGGCGATTCACCCTTTTCAGATCTAACAATTGATGAACTCCCCTCTTACCTACCACATTCTCGCCTCGGCTTTGTCTACCAAGATGTCTGTACCCAATTATTTAACCTATCCACCGTTTATCAAATTAAAGCGGAAGAGATCCAGTTATTTGATCAAAAACGCACGATCGGTGCGATCGATTTTATCATTAACAACTTACAGCGTTCACAATTGGAACATTGGGAGGTAGCGGTGAAATTTTACCTGCTGCACGAATCCAAGTGGTTTGGACCTAACGCAGCAGATCGCCTCGATATAAAGTTAGATAGAATGTTGAATCATCAACTGAAAATGTCGACGAGTCAGCCATTTATTGAACGGTATCCAAACTGGAAAAATATTGAGCCTAAACTGCTCATGCAAGGCCGATTACATATCAACCCATTTACGCCGGAGTCCGCCCCCTCGCACTGCCTAGGTTATGAGATAAATCCAGTGTCCATTGACGGGTTTTGGTGCTTTTATTCCCAACGACATCTTATTGAGTCGGCACTCTATCCGCTCACGAAAATACAATGGACCACAGGAACTCAGGATTACACAGATCCAATCCCCTCACTTTCCGAAAAGCGAGTGACCTACGCACAAACCGCCAACCACGAGTTCTGGTTTATTGTGCCTGATGATTGGCCAAATAACGTTCGAGATTAGTCGATGATGAAAGTCGCACAAATAAAAAAGGTGACCTCATTGGTCACCTTTATATCAATGAATCCAGCAGAGGCTAAATTATAATCCAGCCTGCTTAAACACTTGATTTACAATTTCTTGTGCTTCTTTTTCAATCGCTTTCAGGTGTTCTTTGCCTTTAAAGCTCTCACAGTAGATTTTATACACATCTTCAGTACCTGATGGGCGCGCTGCAAACCAGCCGTTTTCCGTCGTGACTTTAAGGCCACCAATCGCCGCACCATTACCAGGAGCATGAGTCAGACGAGCGGTGATTACTTCACCTGCAAGCATTTCTGCTGACACCATGTCCGGAGACAGTTTCTTCAAGATGTTTTTCTGCTCAGTGTTCGCAACCGCTTGAATGCGGTTGTATTCCGATTCACCGTGTTTTGCTGCAAGCTCTTCGTAGTACTGTTGAGGGTTCTTGCCCGTTACTGCGGTAATTTCAGCAGCTAATAGGCATAAGAGGATGCCATCTTTGTCCGTAGACCAAGGCGTTCCGTCTTTACGAAGGAATGATGCACCAGCACTTTCTTCACCACCGAAACCAAACGAGCCTTCATACAAGCCATCAACAAACCATTTAAAACCAACAGGCACTTCGCACAACTCACGCCCCAGATCAGCAACAACGCGGTCAATAAGAGCACTAGACACCAACGTTTTACCAACCGCCACGTCTTTACCCCAACCTTCGCGGTTACGGTACAAGTAATCGATGCACACTGCTAAGAAGTGATTTGGGTTCATCAGACCTTTTGGTGTCACGATGCCATGACGATCGTAATCTGGGTCGTTACCAAACGCTAAGTCGTAATCATCTTTTAATGCCAACAAACCCGCCATTGCATACGGTGATGAACAATCCATTCGGATCGCGCCATCTTTATCCAATGACATAAACTGGAAAGACGGATCAATGGCTTCACTAACCAGTGTTAGATCAAGATTGTATGTTTGACCAATCTGACGCCAGTAATCAATGCCACTGCCACCTAATGGATCGACGCCTAATTTAAGGCCCGCTTTCTGGATCGCCTCGATATCAACAACATTTGATAAGTCATCAATGTAAGGTTTAACTAAATCAACATCTATCAGTAGCTCAGATTGTTTCGCCAGTGTAATCGGTGTGCGTTTCACACCTTGTAAACCCTCGGCAATCAATACATTCGCACGGTCTTCAATCGCCTGAGTCAGTTCAGCTTCAGCAGGACCACCGTGAGTTGGGTTGTATTTGATACCACCATCTTGAGGCGGATTATGAGACGGAGTAATAACAATCCCGTCCGCTTTTAGCTCATTGTTCAAGTTATGAGTCAAAATCGCGTGTGAAATCCCAGGGGTCGGTGTAAAGCCATTATCTTGCTGAATAATGACTTGAACGCCATTAGCAATCAGTACTTCGATTGTGCTGGTGAACGCCGGCTCAGACAAAGCATGAGTGTCTTTGCCTAAAAATAACGGGCCTTTGGTACCCTTCTCAGCACGAACTTCCGCAACGGCTTGAGCAATCGCTAGGATATGATCTTCATTAAATGAATGCTTGTCGGCCGTACCACGGTGACCAGAGGTACCAAATTGAACTTTATGGTCTGCATTTTTTGCATCTGGTTTTAAAATAAAGTAGTTAGCAACAAGCGCCGGAATGTTGTGTAAATCTTCTTGCTGAGCTTTTTGCCCCGCACGAGGATGAATAGCCATAAGTATTTCCTTATTTTATAGTTTTTTTGCAAACTGAAGCCAAACTAATAAGTCGTTATAATATTCTTACCGGTCTGAATACAAAAAAACCTCATACTGACTAACTTGTCATTATGAGGTTTTGTGTCTGCGAAGATTAAATCGAACTGCACACCTTTTCGATTAAATCACTCTGGAATCCCATCCGCTCCATCAGTTGGTCGACCATCTGCCGTTTTCGGTTGGTGTTATTATTGGTGATAACCCAGAAAGGTGTACGTGGAATTTGTCGAGGTTTCGTCGTTTTACCACCCGCTAACAATGTTTCTTCATTGTCTGCAAAGTAAACGCGTGTTCTGCCTTTGACTTGAGTCGCTTCAGCAAAACTTGAGGTATTCAATCTGTACAGTGTAGACAAAACAAGCAAGAAACGGTCAATCGCTTTCTCTTTGCTTGCAAGCTCATCTGAAATGAGCAGCGTTCTCATTTCTTTTACGCTGTCGACGACTTGATCTTTTACGGCTTCTTTACTGACGACGATCCCTGCTTTTTTAGGGGATGCCGATCCAGTAATGGCAAGTGCTGCTTGTTGATCAACATTCAAAAGGCGGCGCAGTATATCTGATGCACTCTCACCAATATGTTGTGTTTGACCCGCAATATAAAGGTATAGATCCTCATCAACCTCAATTGTTTTCATTCGCTTCCACAATCTCAATATTTAAACTCTTGGAGATTATACTCAAACCACTTAAAGATGCTAGCTCATAGAGGATTTATTAATTGAGATTAAAACGGCTTTAGACGGGCAATTTGTTCGTGCTACTCTATGCCTTAACATAACGTCAACATTGACCAATCACATTAAAGTACTTGTCGAGAACCGAATTCATGTCAGCACTACTGAATCACAAACTGCAAGGTAAAGGCGATACGATCGTTCTGATCCATGGTCTATTTGGCAGCCTAGATAACCTTGGGTTATTAGCTCGCGATCTGAGCACGGATCATCAAGTGTTAAGTCTAGACCTACGCAATCACGGACTTTCTTTTCAAAGTGACGAACATAACTATGAATTAATGGCTCAAGATGTAAAACATCTACTTGCCGATCTCCAACTCGATAACGTTACACTTATTGGACATTCAATGGGCGGTAAAGTCGCCATGACATTAGCGGCAATGATCCCAAACCTAATAGATAAACTGATTGTCCTTGATATGGCACCTGTGCATTACCACGAGCGCCGACATGACAATGTATTAGCTGGTTTAGAAGCCGTCATTGCTCAACAACCTAAGTCACGCTCAGAAGCAATGACGATATTAGGGCAACATATTGAAATGGAAGGTGTGCGTCAATTTTTAGGTAAATCGATGGCAAAGGTCGGCGATTTCATTTCATGGCGTTTCAACGTGGCTTCCCTGAAAGCCAACTACCTCAACATTTTAGGGTGGAATGAGGTTACGCCCATCAGTGCCCCTACCCTGTTTATTAAAGGCGCCAATTCCGATTACTTAACCGAAGCACATCAACAAGCGGTCGCTCGACAATTCAAGAATGTCAAAGCCCACGTAATCGCTAACACTGGCCATTGGCTCCATGCGGAAAAACCTAACGATGTATTACGTATTATCCGCCGTTTTATGAATAAATAACGAAAGTTGACGCAATGCTCTATGGTTTTCTTTGCCTTATCTTCCATCATAGGCAGAGAACATTTTCGGATTCAAACTAATAATGATATAGTTCGGCCAGCTAAAAATTGACTAAAAGGAACGTCATGCTTTACGACTACATGAATTTGCTTGAGTCCATTGGTCTCGACCTCTTATTTGCCGCTATCTTTTTTCTCATTGGTATGGCAATCAAAGACGTACTTAAGCAGGGTAATGTTCCCCCATTCGGACGTCGTGTAGTTTGGCTCGTTCTTTTCTTAGGTTGTGCTGGTTTCATTGTTAAAGGGCTTATCCAAATCAGTTGGGAAGGCACTGGATTAGGTTAACCACACCTGATCGTCAACATTAAACAGAAAATCTGTATAAACCGAGAGTCAGTATTAATCGTAAACTGTCACGAAAAAATAGGTACTCATTCTATGGCAAGTGTAGGACTCTTCTTTGGCAGCGATACCGGTAACACCGAAGCTGTCGCTAAGATGATTCAAAAACAACTCGGCAAAAAACTTGTTCACGTGCAAGATATTGCAAAAAGTAGCAAAGAAGATATTGATAACTTCGATTTGCTGCTACTTGGTATCCCTACTTGGTACTATGGCGAAGCTCAGTGTGATTGGGATGATTTCTTTCCTGAATTAGAAGCAATCGACTTTTCTACCAAACTAGTCGCAATTTTCGGTTGTGGTGATCAAGAAGATTACGCTGAATACTTCTGTGATGCGATGGGTACAATTCGCGATATCGTTGAAGCTAAAGGCGGTACTATCATTGGTGCTACATCAACTGATGGTTATGAATTCGAAGCATCTAAAGGCCTTGTCGAAGGCGACGAAAGCCAATTCGTTGGTCTATGCATCGATGAAGACCGTCAACCTGAATTGACCGATGAACGCGTTAAGACTTGGGTTAACTCTCTGTACGAAGACATGTGTCTTGCAGAGTTAGAAGATTAATCAAGGTAACGCCGTGAATCAAAAAACCTCCAACTCGGAGGTTTTTTTGTGCCTGGATTTTACATGACAAGCGGTATCGATATTCATTGCTCAACCTCTATGAGTTAAGTGTTGTAAACATCAGTTAAACATTCTCGATACTATTCTTCGCGATACTGCGGCTTTTTACGAACGTAGAGCTTGCGGTGCACTTCGGATACGACATTACCGTCAGTATCTTTAACGTGAATAACGAATTCAGGAAAGCATTTCTCTCCCCTTGCCGTCACTTCAAATATCTCATCTAACTGGCCTTGGGTAATTTGGAAATCAGCATGTAGATCGCTTTTACCTGGTGCGATAAAGTTAATGCTCGCTTCTTTATCCCATACAAAATATTCTTCGCCTAAAATGCCCATTAACATCAACGAATAAACAGGGTCCGTCACTGAAAAGATACTGCCACCATACTGAGTGCGATTGGCATTCTTGTTCCACCAACGTAGCTTCAAATGCATGTTCACTTCTCGAAAGTCTTCGCTGATGTTTTTAATGCGAATCCCAGCCCCCCAAAATGGCGGCCATATATTTAGTGCAAAGCGAACAATTCCGGGTTTGTATATCTTGGCTAGCTTCTTATCCATAAGTCCCATGTTAATAATTTGTTACTGGTATGACCACAATATCCGTGATTTGACGCTAATTTACAAGCATTGTTTATTAACCCTTTGAAGTTCGTGGTTTATTGTTACATTCTAGTAGCCTATAATGTTTGGCAATTACGACTTCTGTATTTGCTGCAGATCTAGACAGGAAACACTATGCCAGATAATAACCAAGCACTAAAAGAAGCTGGACTCAAAGTAACTCTACCTCGACTTAAGATCTTGGAAGTGCTTCAGCAGCCTGACTGCCAACACATCAGCGCAGAAGAGCTATATAAGAAACTGATCGATTTAGGTGAAGAAATCGGCCTCGCTACCGTTTACCGAGTGCTAAACCAATTTGATGATGCAGGTATTGTAACCCGACACCATTTTGAAGGCGGTAAATCCGTATTCGAATTAGCAAGCCAACATCACCATGATCACTTGGTGTGCTTGGACTGTGGTCAAGTTATTGAGTTTTCAGACGATCTTATCGAAGAACGTCAAAAAGAAATTGCTGAAAGATTTAACGTTACGTTAACGAATCACAGCTTATACTTATACGGTAAGTGTGGTGATGGTTCTTGTAAAGATAATCCAGATGCGCACAAACCAAAAAAATAATCGCTCCTAGCGAAAACTGACGACGAAACGTGACTGTTAGTTAAAAATAGATATAAAAAAACGCTGGTCAATACCAGCGTTTTTTATTGTCTAGAGATAAGCCAACCAATAAATTAGTTAGACTCTACTTTAGCCCACGTGTCGCGTAATCCAACCGTACGATTGAAAACTAACTTGTCTGCCGCCGAGTCCTTAGAATCAACACAGAAGTAGCCAGTTCGCTCAAACTGTAGTCCATGTTCAGCTTCAGCAGTCACTAAGCTAGGCTCCACTACACCTTGACATATTGCTAAAGAATCAGGGTTAATCACCGCTTTAAAGTCTTCTTCCGCAGCTGGATTCGGCACGGTAAACAAGCGGTCATATAAGCGAATTTCAGCAGGAACGCCTTTATCAGCAGAAACCCAATGGATCACACCTTTCACCTTGCGGCCATCTGCTGGGTTTTTACCTAAGGTTTCATCATCATAGCTACAGAAAATAGTTGTGATGTTGCCTTGATCGTCTTTTTCAATGCGTTCTGCTTTGATAACGTAAGCACCACGTAGGCGCACTTCTTTACCTAGAACCAGACGCTTGTATTTCTTGTTCGCTTCTTCACGGAAGTCATCTTGTTCAATAAAAACTTCGCGAGTGAACGGCACTTCACGGCTACCCATTTCAGGCTTGTTCGGGTGATTCGCTACGTTTAGCGTTTCAACCTGACCTTCAGGGAAATTTTCAATCACAATGCGAATTGGATCCAACACAGCCATTGCTCGTGGAGCATTTTCGTTTAGGTCATCACGAATACAAGATTCTAATGAGCCAAACTCAATCATATTTTCTTGTTTGGTCACACCAATACGCGTACAGAACTCGCGAATAGAAGCAGAAGTGAAGCCACGACGACGTAAACCAGAGATAGTCGGCATACGAGGATCATCCCAGCCATTAACCAAGTTTTCTGATACCAGCTGGTTTAGCTTACGCTTAGACATCACTGTATATTCAAGATTCAGGCGACTAAACTCATATTGGCGCGGTTGAACTTGGATCGTAATGTTGTCCAGAACCCAGTCGTATAAACGGCGGTTATCTTGGAACTCAAGCGTACAAATAGAGTGAGTAATGCCCTCTAACGCATCAGAAATACAGTGCGTGAAGTCATACATTGGGTAAATACACCACTTATCACCTGTTTGGTGGTGAGTAGCAAAACGGACACGATAGAGCACAGGATCTCGCATCACCATAAACGGTGACGTCATATCGATTTTTGCACGCAAACACGCTTGACCTTCTTTGAATCCGCCATCGCGCATTTTTTCAAACAAAGCTAAATTTTCTTCAACGCTGCGATCGCGGTACGGGCTGTGCTGGCCTGGTGCTTTTAATGTGCCGCGGTATTCACGAATTTGCTCAGGACTTAGCTCGTCAACGTACGCTAAGCCTTTATTAATTAATTCCACTGCGTACTCGAACAGCTTATCGAAGTAGTTTGATGAATAACAAATATCACCACTCCACTCAAAGCCTAACCAGTTCACATCGTTTTTAATCGACTCTACGTATTCAATGTCTTCTTTTTCAGGGTTGGTATCGTCAAAGCGAAGGTTACACTGCCCTTGATAGTCTTGAGCAATACCAAAGTTCAGGCAGATAGATTTAGCGTGGCCGATATGCAAGTAACCATTTGGTTCAGGCGGGAATCGGGTATGCACACTGTTATGTTTGCCTTCAGCTAAATCACCATCAATGATTTGGCGAATAAAGTTTGATGGACGAGACTCAGCTTCACTCATCTAGACACCTCTAAGTTTTAGTATTGTCATAATTTATAGACGCTCATGATCCACAATTCTTACCTATTACACAACTGAAATGGACATGAAAATAGCAAAATAAGCATCGATTGAACGAAAAATGCCTCCCATAAGGGAGGCATTTGATTAATAACTAACGCTTAATGAGTGATTAAGGTAGTTTTACATCAGATAGGTCTTCACCAGGACCGATTGCTTTCATTTCGCCAGCAACGATTTCAGCAAGTGGACCAAGGATAACTTGTAGGTTGTTTTCGCCAAGCTTAACAACACCTTTCGCACCTAGTCTCTTAAGTACTGCTTCGTCAGCTAGAGAGCGGTCTTTAAGAGTAAGACGTAGACGCGTAATACATGCATCAATAGATGTTAGGTTATCGTGACCACCTAGCGCCTTAAGGTATTGACGCGCAACGTCACCTTTTGGAGCGTCAGCAGCAGGAGCTACAGCTTCGTCATCATCTTCACGGCCAGGCGATTTCAAGTTGAATGCGCGGATAGCGAAAGAGAAAGTAAAGAAGTATAGAGCACCGAAGCCTAGACCAATTATTAGAAGCGTAACTGGTTTAGTTGCTAGACCCCAGTTCAATACGAAGTCGATAAGACCTGCAGAGAAACCGAATCCGTGAAGCGTACCGAACATGTTAGCAACAACAAGCGCTAGACCAGTAAATACTGCGTGTAGAGCGTATAGTGCAGGCGCTAGGAATACGAACATGAATTCTAGAGGCTCTGTGATACCCGTTAGGAATGAACAGAAAGCTACTGAGAATAGTGCGCCACCAACTTGGTTACGTTTTTCAGCTGGAGCTGCAAGGTACATAGCAAGTGCTGCACCTGGAAGACCAAACATCATTACTGGGAAGAAACCGTTCATGAATACGCCAGCGCCTTTGTCGCCGCCGAAGTAACGGTGTAGGTCACCAGATTTAACTGTTTCAGTTACTTCTTTAACTACAGTTGTAATTTCAGGAGTTACTGAGTTAGCAAAAGTAAATGTGTGCTCTTGGCCAACAACAAGCGTTTTCGCTAGTGTTGGGTCAACACATAGTTGAGTGATGCCTTCGAATGCGCCTTGACCTGCAACGATGATCTCTTGACAAGTACCCATACCAAACCAGAAGTAAGAGTTAAGTACGTGGTGAAGACCAACAGGGATAAGAGCACGGTTAAGCGTACCGTATACGAACTGACCGATAGCGCCAGAAGTAGATACAGCGTGCGCTAGTGCATCAAGGCCGCCTTGGATTGAAGGCCATACAACGCCACCGATTGCACCAGCAACAAGAGCGAAAAGACCTGCCATGATAGGTACTAAACGCTTACCAGAGAAGAATGCAAGCCACTCAGGAAGACGAGTTGTGCTAAATGCATTGTAACAGTGACCCGCGATGATACCTGCGAAGATACCGCCGAAGAAAGACATGTTAACTGATTCGTCGATTGTTGTTGCTGTAGCAGTAAGAACGAAGTAAGAAACCGCACCAGCAAGACCTGCTGCACCGTTACCATCTTTCGCCAAACCAATTGCGATACCCAAACCAAATAGCAGTGGAAGGTTACCGAAGATTGCACCACCAGCTTGCGCCATGAATGCGATGTCTAGTAGGTCACCTTGACCTAAACGTAGTAACAACGCTGCGATTGGTAGCGTTGCGATAGGAAGCATTAAAGCTTTACCTAGTTTTTGCGCATATCCGAGAATATTCACCGTAAGTTCCCCCTATAGGAATTTTTTTTAATATTAGACATGAGCCACTTAATTTGGCCGCTCAATTTAGTCCTGTTCAGTGTATTCCATTAATTTTGCCCCGCAAATTAAAACGTCATCATTTGTGATCATAGTCACCCGTTTGAGGTCTGTGCGAGTGAATTTGCTAGCGAGATCATAAAACTTATTTTATCATTCGAAAGAATAGCCAATTGGCAATAAAGTCTTATAGAGAAATGAGACCAACAGTAGAGCAATGTGAGACTTGTTTCTTGAGTATAAATATGATGTTCAGGCTTAACTGGTAAAGCCAATATTACAATTAGAATCAATAGGTTCAGGGAATGAATAACTATTTAGATTGCATTTTCGTAGTGCGTAAACTCAGTTTTTGTCGTTAAAGTAAACGATTACTTAGACTTCATAAACCGAATAAAGAAAGCGTCTTGCCATACCCCTTTCTATGCAGAAGGGCCACTGACAAGCCTGATTGCATCACGAGTAACTACGAAAGTTTTACGAATACAAGCATCTTTAATAATGCTTTTATTCAATAAGATAAGGGCAAATTGTCACTTAAAACGTAACAGGTGGTTAGTCAGAGCAAAATGGCTCTGTAGACGACAAATGCCCATAATTCAAATTTTCGCTTTTTGACGGCCCATTACTTGCCATTGATTGGTAAGTTAACGGCATAAAAATTAGTAACTCCCTTGAACAAACGAGGGAAAGACAAAAACTTTAGGTAAGGACATAAACTATGTATGCACTAACGAACTGTAAGATTTATACAGGAAGCGATGTTTTAGACAATCACGCTGTTATTATTAACGACTCAAACATCGATAAAGTGTGCCCTATCGCTGAGCTACCGAACGATATAAAAACCATTGACCTTAACGGAGCTAATGTAAGCCCTGGCTTTATTGACCTACAATTAAACGGTTGTGGCGGCGTGATGCTCAATGATGAAATCACCGCTCAAACGATGCAAATCATGCACGAAGCAAACCTTAAGTCAGGCTGTACTAGCTACTTACCAACGTTAATCACCTCTTCAAACGAAGACATGCGCGCATCGGTTGCTGCAGCTCGTGAATACCAAGCAAAATATCAAAATCAATCGTTGGGCTTACATCTTGAAGGTCCATACCTAAACGTAATGAAAAAAGGCATTCATAGCGTCGATCACATCCGCCGTTCAGACGACGATATGATTAACTTCATTTGTGAAAACGCCGATGTGGTTACCAAAGTGACTCTAGCACCTGAACTCAATGCCCCTGAGCACATCGAAAAACTCAAAGCGGCTGGCATCATCGTAGCAATCGGCCACACTAACGCGACTTACGCTGAAGCCCGTAAAGGTTTCCAAGCAGGTATTACATTCGCAACTCATTTATTCAATGCAATGACACCAATCGCAGGCCGCGAACCAGGTGTTGTAGGTGCGATATACGATACGCCTGAAGTATACGCTGGCGTGATTGCTGATGGTTTCCATGTAGACTACGCAAACATTCGAATTGCGCACAAAATCAAGGGCGAAAAGCTCGTATTAGTGACCGATGCCACAGCTCCTGCAGGTGCTGACATGGAATACTTTATTTTTGTTGGTAAGAAAGTATATTACCGTGATGGTAAGTGTGTTGATGAAAACGGCACACTAGGCGGCTCAGCTTTAACCATGATCGAAGCAGTTCAGAATACTGTTGAGCACGTTGGTATCGCTTTGGACGAAGCTTTGCGTATGGCTACCTTGTATGCTGCTCAAGCAATTGGAGTAGAGAACAAGTTAGGCCGAGTTAAAAAAGGTATGGTTGCTAACCTTGCTATTTTTGATCGTGACTTCAATGTCAAAGCGACAGTAGTTAACGGACAATACGAGCAAAATTAAGTATGAATGGCGGACAAATCGGTAACGTAGACTTAGTCAAACAACTCAACAGTGCAGCGGTTTACCGCTTGATTGATCAGCAAGGCCCGATTTCTCGAATTCAGGTCGCTGATGTAAGTCAACTTGCACCAGCAAGTGTTACAAAAATAACCCGCCAACTTCTAGAACGCGGCCTAATAAAAGAGGTCGCGCAGCAGGCGTCTACCGGTGGTAGGCGTGCTATTTCACTCACCACTGAAGTCGAACCTTTTCATTCAATAGCGATTCGAATCGGCCGTGATTACTTACATTTGGGTCTTTATAACCTAGGTGGCAAAGAAATTCTTAAAGAACATTTAGAGTTTCACTACACCAATCAAGTCCAGTTGATTGAAAGCTTAGTTAAACATATCCAACGTTTCTTACAGGCGCATGACACGAGCATCGAGCAACTCATCGCGATAGGTGTTTCTCTTCCTGGTTTAGTGAACCCTGAAACCGGTGTTGTCGAGTACATGCCGAATACAGATATCGATAACCTAGCATTAGGCGACATCATAAGAGATACCTTCAACGTAGAGTGCTTTGTTGGTAACGATGTAAGAGGCATGGCCCTTGCAGAACACTATTTCGGTGCAAGCCGAGATTGCAAAGATTCGATCTTGGTCAGCGTTCAAGGTGGTACGGGGTCTGGTATCATTGTTAACGGCCAAGTCTTTTTGGGCTCGAATCGAAACGTAGGCGAAGTCGGCCATATTCAGATCGACCCATTAGGCGATAAATGCCAATGTGGAAACTTCGGTTGCTTAGAAACCGTTGCCGCGAATCCAGCCATTATCAACACGGTACAGACACGTTTAGACCAAGGTTATCCGTCATCTTTAGCAACCGCGCCTGCGATAACCATGGATGCAATATGTCAGCATGCATTGCAAGGCGACGAGCTGGCTTCACAGAGCTTAATTCGTGTTGGTAACCAGTTAGGTAAAGCCATTGCTATTACCATCAACTTGTTCAACCCTCAAAAGATAGTAATTGCCGGCAATATTACTAAAGCAAAAGACATCATTTTCCCTGCGATTACTCGTAACGTCGAAACCCAATCACTGACAACGTTCCACACGGGATTGCCAATTGTGCCATCCATGTTGGACGAACAACCTGCAATGGGCGCCTTCGCAATGATTAAGCGTGCGATGTTAAATGGCGTTTTGTTACAGAAAATACTTGAAGAATAACAAGTTAAAGGCTTCAATCTACGGGTCGCATGTAATGCGGCCCGTTTTTTTATTTAATTCAGGATAAGTTGACTGATTATGGACATCGTTTTAATTTCCGTTGCGTTTGTGGCTGGTTTTATCGCACTCAAGTGCCAATTACCCCCACTTGTCGGCTTTTTGATTGCCGGGTTCGGGCTCAATGCCGCTGGATTTCAATCCAATGAAACAATCATCACCTTGTCTGATCTAGGTGTGACCTTACTACTATTCACGATTGGCTTGAAACTTGACGTTAAAACCCTTCTAGCAAAAGAGATTTGGGCCGGCGCATCTATCCATAACTTATTATCAACGTGTTTCTTCACTTGTGCGCTGCTGGGTTTTAAAATCCTCGGCGTCACGATGCTGGCTGACATGGCCATCGATCAAATTATCCTACTTGGATTCGCATTGTCCTTTTCGAGTACGGTTTTTGCCGTTAAGAGCTTGCAAGAAAAAGGGGATATGAACGCCACGTATGGCACATTGGCCATCGGTATCTTAGTCATGCAAGATATCTTCGCGGTTATCTTCTTAACCGTATCTACAGGTAAGATCCCAGAATGGTACGCGGTTATCTTATTTGCCCTCCCCTTTGTTCGTCCGCTATTCTACAAAGTGCTCGACTGGGTAGGCCATGGCGAAATGCTCGTGCTTTCCGGAGTGTTTTTCGCACTGGTTGTCGGAGCTGGCCTTTTTGATGCGGTTGGCATGAAAGCCGATTTAGGAGCCCTAATACTCGGCATGATGCTCGCTGGGCATAAGAAGGCCTCTGAACTTTCTAAGTCTTTGTTCAACTTAAAAGAACTGTTCCTCGTTTGCTTTTTCCTCAACATTGGGCTTGCAGAACAGCCGACCGTAGCCGGTTTCACAATGGCTATTCTGTTCTTGGTCTTGTTACCGGTTAAAGGATTACTGTATTTTTATATCGTCCATCAATTCAAATTCCGAGTTCGAACCTCACTATTAGCTTCTCTATCACTTTTTAACTACAGCGAATTCGGTCTTATTGTGGGTGGTTTGGCCTATAAGATGGGATGGCTTTCAGGCGATGTACTCGTCTCCATCGCCATTGCAGTTTCCTTATCATTTATTATTGCGGCCCCGATAAATCGCTTCGGTCATGAAATTTATCGACGCAGCTCCAAATGGCTTAAAGAGGTCGCAGCAGAAAAGCTTCACGCTAAAGATCAACTCATTAACCCTGGTCACGCGCAGGTGCTGATTTTAGGCATGGGCCGTATCGGGTCTGGAGCCTATGATGAAATCAGGCAGCGCTACGGGAAAATAAGCCTTGGCGTCGAAGTGAGACCCGACGCTGCTCAGGTACATCGTAACCATGGCCGTAACGTAATTGAGGGCGATGCAACGGACCCAGATTTTTGGGAGCGCATCCTAGATACGGCAAACGTTAAATTGGTGTTGCTTGCCATGCCGCACCACTTAGGTAACCAAACCGCATTGGAGCAGTTACAAATACGTAATTTCCAAGGCCAAGTAGCGGCCATTGCTGAATACTCAGATCAACTTGAAGAGTTAGAACGAGAGGGAGTTGACGCCGCATTCAACATCTATAGTGAAGCCGGTAGCGGTTTCGCACGCCACGTATGTGAACAGTTAAAGCCCGACTTTAAGCTTTAGTGTTTATCTTTTCTATTATTATACCTGGGGCTAATACTCTTTTAGTGCCAGGTCATTTTTGTCACAAAAATCGTTAACACACCTCATAATAGACCACTTCTACGTAACAACTGCTCAAATAATACCCTTAATTAAATTTCATTCACCAAAACAACGAATTCATTAAACTCCATTTAAAGCTAGGCGCTATTTATCATGTTTTTAATGGTTGTTGGTTGCTTTTTTTGTTGAAAGTGGCAAATTGAACTTAACGAAATCAAATGGATTTAGAATTTAGAGGTTAATGGTATGTGCTCAATTTTTGGCATCTTAGATATAAAGAGTGATCCTGCAGCATTGCGCCCTGTCGCATTAGAAATGTCTAAGAAGCTTAGACACCGAGGCCCTGATTGGTCGGGTATTTACGCTTCAGACAATGCAATCTTGGCTCACGAACGTTTAGCCATCGTCGGTCTAAATAGTGGAGCTCAACCGCTTTATAGCCAAGATAAAAAGCACATCCTCGCGGTTAATGGTGAAATCTACAACCATAAAGAGCTTCGCGCTCGTTACGAAGATAAGTTCGAATTCCAAACGGATTCTGACTGTGAAGTCATTCTTGCTCTGTACCAAGAACTTGGCGCGGATCTTTTAGAAGAGTTAAACGGCATCTTTGCTTTCGTTCTATACGATGAAGAAAAAGATCAGTACCTTGTTGGCCGCGATCACATTGGCATCATTCCCCTTTACCAAGGCTTTGACGAACACGGCAACTACTACGTTGCTTCAGAAATGAAAGCACTCGTTCCAGTTTGTAAGACTATTAGCGAGTTCCCTCCTGGCAGCTTCTACCGCAGTGAAGATGCTGAACCGGTGCGTTATTACAAGCGTGATTGGAACGAATATGCTGCAGTTCAAGGTAACAGTACAAGCAAAGAAGATTTAACCAAAGCATTGGAAGACGCAGTTAAGCGCCAGCTGATGACCGATGTTCCATACGGCGTGCTTCTTTCCGGAGGCTTAGATTCTTCAATTACATCAGCGGTTGCAAAAAAATACGCGGCGATGCGTATCGAAGATGACGAACAATCAGCAGCATGGTGGCCTCAACTTCACTCATTTGCTGTTGGCCTTGAAGGTGCCCCTGATCTTATCGCGGCACGTGATGTTGCTGATCAAATCGGAACCGTTCACCACGAAATGACCTACACCATTCAAGAAGGGCTGGATGCCATTCGCGATGTAATTTACCACATTGAAACCTACGACGTAACTACAATTCGTGCATCAACGCCTATGTACCTACTTGCTCGTAAAATAAAAGCAATGGGCATCAAAATGGTGTTGTCTGGTGAAGGTGCGGATGAAATTTTCGGTGGTTACTTGTACTTCCACAAAGCGCCAAACGCACAAGAATTCCATGAAGAAACCGTTCGTAAATTACTTGCTTTGAACATGTTTGACTGTGCGCGTGCGAACAAATCATTGGCTGCATGGGGTGTTGAGGGACGCGTGCCATTCTTAGATAAAGAATTCATAGACGTTGCTATGCGCCTAAACCCTGAAGATAAAATGTGTGGCAACGGTAAAATGGAAAAACACATTCTTCGTGAGTGCTTTGAGCACTATTTACCGAAGCAAATTGCATGGCGTCAAAAAGAACAGTTCTCTGATGGTGTTGGCTACGAGTGGATCGATACTCTAAAAGCGGTTGCGGAAGAGAAAGTAACAGACAAGCAGCTTGAAACAGCAGCATTCCGATTCCCATACAATACGCCAACGACCAAAGAAGGGTATTCTTACCGTGAAATCTTTGAAGAACTCTTCCCGCTAGAGTCTGCAGCTGAATGTGTACCAGGAGGCCCTTCTGTCGCTTGTTCATCAGCGAAAGCCATTGAGTGGGATGAGTCATTCAAAAACTGCGTAGACCCATCAGGAAGAGCAGTACAGGCTGTTCATAACGATGCATACTAACTAATACTCCTTTCATTTAGCAACAAATGACAGAGACTAAAAAGGGCACATTTTGTGCCCTTTTTAAATGCATAATTCTATGTATTTTGCCTTGCTGAGCGCTATCAGTCATCACTCTCTTGGTTCATATCAAGGTTATCATTTTCAATACTTACTGGAACAAGTTGATTGATCATGTTAACGAGCATGAAGGAGCGTTTATCTCCGTCAGGCTCTTGGTAAATCGCGGTAATGCCAGAAAATTGCCCTTCCAAGATGAGCATTTCATCACCCGCGCTTGGCATCTCAAGACGTTTTATGCCGTCTTCGGCCTCTAATTTTTCTAGCTTTTTCAATTCTGAAATCAAATCACCCTCGACTTCTTGAGGGTACGCGCCAAAACGAATAAAATCCGTAATACCACGAGTCGAACGAATGGTCGTAAAACTAGGACCGACTTCATAGTCGAATCGAACAAACACGTAGCCTGGGAACAATGGTTCACTCACAACCTGCTTTTTCTTTCTAAGCATTTTTTCTACTTCAATTTGTGGATAAAAACACTCCACATTTTGATTTTCTAGATGCATTTTTGCCCGCGCTTGTTCACCACGCTTGCAGTACACCAAATACCAACGTTTCATAAAGCCAACTACTTATAATTTTTATGTCATCCTAGCATTTTCACCACTTGGTTGAAATGCAATAATGGAAACATAGATTGCATAGGCACTCTCACTAACCCGAGGGGTATAGTGTCTTTGCAAACACCGCATGAACACTGCATTGTTTTCGTATCTATCGTCAAGGATTGCTACCACTCGGTAAGTATAGATACATAATGTTCGTTGTTGTCTAGCCGAAGACACCTTCACTCTGAATCGACACGATGTCGATTCGTCTACGATTGTCACTCCATGCTTTCTCTTTCCAACAATAAAAATTATCTAATATGACAAACCAACAATCTGATTTTCTGGGGCATCCGAAAGGACTGTTCCTGTTGTTTAGTACCGAATTATGGGAACGCTTTTCCTATTACGCCATGCGCGCTATTTTGGTGCTATTTTTAACCGATACAACGCTGAACGGTGGTCTTGGTTGGACTACTCAGCAAGCACTGCAGCTTTATGGTATTTATACTGGCCTTGTTTACATCACCCCTCTTATTGGTGGCTGGATTGCCGACAATTATTTGGGCCAACGTCGCTCCCTGCTTATTGGCGGCGCCTTGATGGCCATTGGTCAGTTTATACTGGCAATGCCTGACAGTGCGATGCCACTAAGTAATGTGGGGACTTTATATTTAGGTCTAGCGTTCATTATTGCTGGTAACGGCATGTTTAAACCAAATATTTCAACGATGGTGGGTGATCTATATCCAGCTGGCGATAATCGTCGCGATGGTGCATTTACGATTTTCTACATGGGTATTAACTTAGGCGCTTTGCTGTCAGGCATTGTTTCTGGTTCTGTTACCGTGGGCTACGGTTGGAAAGCAGGCTTCCTCGTTGCTGGTATTGGTATGGTGATCAGCTTGATCATGCAAATGACCATGGCGAACAAGCTGCTTGGTAACATCGGCATTGAACCATCAGCAGTAAGAGCGCAGAAAGGAAAAACCGAGAAAACCCCGCTAACCTCACAAGAAAAAGACCGACTTAAAGTTATTTTGGTGATGGGCTTATTCGTTGTTGTGTTCTGGGCTGGCTTTGAACAAGCCGGTGGTCTTATGAACATCTACTCCCAACAATACACCGACCGAATGCTAGGTAATTTTGAGGTGCCTGCAGCATGGTTCCAATCGCTGAATCCATTTTTTATTATTACCATGGCGCCTATTTTAGCTGCGGTGTGGATCAAGCTTGGTAAGCGCGAACCTAACTCACCCGTTAAATTTGCCATGGCGCTGTTCTTTCTAGCCATTGGTTTTTTATGCATGGTTGGCGCAGTGTTGGAACAAGGTGGAGACACAACCGTCAAGACGTCTATGTTCTGGCTGGTTGGCGCATACTTCTTCCATACCTTAGGTGAACTTTGCCTTTCACCTATTGGCTTATCTATGATCACGAAACTCGCACCACTTCGTTTAGCATCATTGATGATGGGCGCTTGGTTTGGTTTCAATGCCATTGCGAACTACGTCGCTGGTTACATCGGCTCTCACGTGGGTGATTTTGGCGCCATGGCCATCTTCGGTGGCATTGCCATTACTGCCACCATCTCCGGAGTGTTGTTGCTATTGTGCTCTAACAAGCTAATTGATTGGATGCACGGTGCAGAAGATAAAGCCGACATAGAAGAGAATGACGACTCTAAACTTGAACTGCAAAACGCCTAGTAAGCGACTCAAATAGCTAAAGACACTCAAACAAAAAGGGCCGCCCTGTAAATACAGTGGCGGCCCTTTTATATCGAAGTCCTTTTTAATCAAGTAAGTGGACTAGCCGTTACTATGCTGTTTGACTAGCTCAACCATCATTTGGATGTGCTCATCGTCGTCATTAAGGCAAGGGATATAACGATATTGCTCACCACCAGCGTCAATAAACACTTCTTTGTTTTGCTCAGCCATTTCTTCCAATGTTTCTAGACAATCAACAGAGAAAGCGGGGGCCATGACATCAATATTTTTTAAGCCCTTAGCTGGCATCTGCTCCAAGGTTTTATCTGTATATGGTTTTAGCCACTCTTCCCTACCAAAACGTGATTGGTATGCCATACCGATATCCGCTTCTGTTAACCCGAGTTCATTGGCTAGTAATTCGGTGGTGATGTCGCAATGGTTAGGGTACACATCGCCATTATCGGCGAAACGTTGTGGAATGCCATGATAAGAACATAACAGATAGTCGCTTTTGCCGTGTTCTTGCCAATGACGTCGAACGCTGCTAGCAAGAGCTTTTATATAAGTTGGGTGATTGTGGTAATCACGGATAAATGTATGACTTGGTACAACAGGGAGGGAAGCAAACACTTTTGCTAAGCCATCCATTGCTGCCGCACTTGTGGTGGCAGAATACTGAGGGTACAACGGCAAAATAATAATGTGTTCACAACCTTGCTCGAGAAGTCGCTGAACTCCATTATCTAAGCTCGGCGATCCATACGTCATCGCTAACTCAACCGGTATATCTAACTGCCCTGCTAACTTCTGAGCCTGACGCTGAGAGTGCACCATTAAGGGTGAGCCCTGCTCCATCCAAACACTTTGATATAACTTAGCTACCTTAGGTGAGCGAATAGGTAAGATCACACCATGTAAAATTGGGCACCAAAGCCAGCGCGTTGTATCGACCACTCGTTTGTCATGAAGAAACTGACTCAAGAATTTTTTAACAGCCGGCGCTGTAGCGGCATCAGGAGTGCCCAAGTTAATCAATAACACGCCCTGTTTTTTGTTGGTTTCCATACTCAGCGAACTCACCTTTCAAAATTAATATTCAGACGAAAAAAAACGACCCAAAGGCCGTTTAATATAACAAACAAACTGTTTGAATGTCAGCGAATTAAGACAGAGCTTTCTCAATATCTGCGCTAACTTCAGCAACTTGCTTAGTACCGTCAAATTTAAGGTACTGAGTGTTGCCTGCTTGTGCTTCTTTACCGTAAAACTGGATAAGAGGTGCAGTTTGATCGTGGTAAACACCAAGACGAGCTAAAACAGTTTCTGCTTTATCGTCTTCACGAATCACTAGTGCTTCACCCGTTTCGTCATCTTTGCCTTCTTCTTTCGGCGGGTTGTATACCATGTGGTAAGTACGACCAGAAGGAAGGTGAGCACGGCGGCCAGCCATACGCTCAACGATAACGCTGTCTGCTACGTCAAATTCAATAACGTAATCAACAGCAACGTCCATAGCTTTCAAGCCTTCAGCTTGAGGAATAGTGCGTGGGAAGCCATCCAGAAGGAAACCTTTTTCACAGTCGTCTTGAGCAATGCGCTCTTTGATCAGACCAAGGATAATATCGTCAGAAACTAATTGACCGGCATCGATTACTGCTTTCGCTTGTTTACCAAGCTCTGTACCTGCTTTAATTGCAGCACGTAGCATGTCACCAGTAGAAATTTGTGGAATACCGTATTTTTCCATGATGAATTGAGCTTGTGTGCCTTTACCAGCACCAGGAGCACCTAGAAGTATGATGCGCATATTGGATCCTCTTAAAGATTTTTGATTTATACCGAAGCTCACTGTGAGAACGGAAAGTTTCGGTATAAAGGTTTAAGTTAGGGGCGGAGAATATACCACAATCCGCATGAAATTAACGGTCTTTGCCATTAAATTGCCCGTTAGAACAATTTATAAGCAATAAAGCCAGCCCACTATGGGACTGGCTTAATATGTCACTAATGAAAACTGAACACTATTAGGCTTTAGTCAAAAGCTGATTAATTGCGCCTAGGAATTGAGTAGGATCTTCCATAGCACCACGCTCCGCTAGCATAGCCTGACCAAGGAGCAACTCGACCCAACGACCGAACTCTTCTTCATCGGCCTCATCAGCCATGCGTGTTACCAGTGCATGTTCAGGGTTGATTTCAAAAATGTACTTCACTTCAGGCACAGCCTGACCAGCCGCCTCCAGAAGTTTTGCCATTTGTGTACCCATTTCAAAGTCATCCGTAACCACAACAGCTGGTGTCGTCGCCAGTTTAAACGTAGTACGAACTTCTTTTACGCGATCACCTAGGTAGGTCTTGGTGCGCTCTACTACGGACTTAAACTCTTCTTCCGTTTCCTTGTGTTTTTCCTTCTCACCTTCATCTTCGAAGTTGCTAAGATCCAGACCCGCTTTAGTGATAGACTGGAATTGCTTGCCATCGAACTCTGTTAGGTAGTTCATCAACCACTCATCAATGCGATCGTACATCAGAATCACTTCGATGCCTTTCGCTTTGAATTGCTCTAAGTGTGGGCTGTTTTTAGCCGCTGCATAGCTGTCTGCCGTCAAGTAGAAGATCTTATCTTGACCGTCTTTCATTCTTTCTGCGTATGCTGCAAGGGAGACCGTTTGCTCTGCGTTGTCTACTTCTGAAGAAGCAAAACGCATTAAGCCTGCAATTTTCTCTTTGTTAGAAAAATCTTCAGCCGGTCCTTCTTTAAGTACCATGCCAAACTCTTTCCAGAAAGACAGGTATTGCTCGTCATCTTTCTTAGCGATTTTCTCTAACATGCCTAAGACACGCTTAGTACATGCGCTGCGAAGCGTTTGAGTCACTTTATTATCTTGCAAGATTTCACGAGATACGTTCAATGGCAGATCGTTTGAGTCAATCAAACCGCGAACAAAACGCAGATAGCTCGGCATAAACTGTTCAGCGTCATCCATGATAAAGACACGTTGAACATATAATTTCAAACCGCTTTTATGATCGCGATTCATCATATCCCAAGGGGCTTTAGCCGGAATATATAGTAAGCTTGTGTAGTCGTTTTTACCTTCAACGCGGTTATGACTCCACGTCATCGGATCAGCAAAATCATGGGACACGTGCTTATAGAACTCTTGGTATTCTTCTTTGGTAACATCCGATTTATTACGAGTCCACAATGCTTGAGCTTTATTGATTTGCTCCCAAGTTTTCTCTTCGGTGTCTTTACCTTCTTCGTCCTTAACAGGAGTCAAAATTGACACTGGGATACCAATATGATCAGAATACTTACCGATCACTTCGCGTAAGCGATGCTCAGATAAGAACTCTTTACCTTCATCACGCATATGTAGAACAATGTCAGTACCGCGACTTTCTTTACTGATGTTTTCGATGGTGTAATCACCCTCGCCAGCAGAATGCCATTGAACGGCTTCATCCACTGCCACACCAGCTGCACGAGTTCGTACCGTTACCGCATCTGCAACAATAAATGCCGAGTAAAAACCAACACCGAACTGACCGATAAGCTGTGAATCTTTGCTTTGGTCGTCGCTCAGTTTCGAGAAAAAGTCCGCGGTGCCTGATTTTGCAATCGTACCAAGGTGCTCGATCACGTTATCACGGCTCATTCCGATGCCATTATCAGAAATCGTCAGTGTGTTTGCTGCAGCGTCGAAAGAAAGCTTCACGCCGAGATCTGCATCACCTTGGTACAAATCACCATCAGACAGAGCTTGAAAGCGCAGTTTATCTGCCGCATCAGAAGCATTTGAGATCAACTCACGTAAAAAGATTTCTTTGTTGGAATACAAAGAGTGGATCATTAGATGTAGAAGTTGTTTAACTTCAGACTGAAACCCTCTTGTTTCTTTATTGTTTACTGCTGCTTCGCTCATATTTACTCCAAGGAACTATCATATAGATACACATCAAACGTTATGTCTTTTGAAAAAACTCTTTGCACGTTTGTTTGGTATGATTATCAACTTAAGTAATGAAATGAGGCTGCCAATTGTAAATTCAAGGTCAAAAATGATAAAAATCCTGATTTTTTAGTAATTTTTGATTATGCTATGTGCTTCAAAAATATCAAAGAAGCTAAAGTGAACTCGCATTCTGCTTTTCTTAGCTTACATTTGGCTCTTCCATCCTCAACATTACGTAGCGTCTCAATAATGAGTAATATTGGTACAAAATTCATTCTCGCTCAAAGGTTTACCTTTGATCCGAATAATAATTCTCTGTTAGATCAGCAGAATGATAATGAAGTGATTCGTCTAGGAAGTAATGAAAGCCGCATTTTGCTTTTGCTCGCTGAGCACCACAACGAAGTGGTGACAAGGCAGCAATTGCATGAGTTTGTGTGGCGCGACCAAGGATTTCAGGTCGATGATTCAAGTCTAACTCAAGCTATCTCTACACTGAGAAAGCTTTTGAAAGACTCTACAAAGTCACCTCAGTTTGTCAAAACCGTGCCTAAGCGCGGCTATCAGCTAATTTCAAGTGTAGAACGCTCTGTGCCCTCCATTGCAAGCGATGAAACACCTGAGATCACAGAGCCTAATTTAGCGACAGAGTCTACTATTGCAGACCCTGCGCCATTATCGATTTCTCAACCGGCAGAAAACACGAGTAGTGCCGAAAAAATTTCAGCGAAAGAAGAGCATGCTAAGGCACCAGCTCTAAGAACTTCTTATAAAGGGCTAATGGTTGCGCTATTAATTGCAGCGGCTCTGCCTGTCATGACATTTTTCACGACATCACCGTCTCCATCAACATTTACGACGGTGGCAACATTTTCAAACATACCAGTTAAAACACCAGAAAATCATCCAGATATTTCACAATGGATCCCGAGTATTACGCAATGTGTCGAAGTCTATATTGCACGACATCCAAATGACCTTGCTCCAGTGGAAGTCATTGCAACCGGTGGCCAAAATGGCCAAATAGCATTGAATTATATTCATTCGCCAGAGCACTCTAGCGAAAACGTAACTCTCAAGCTATTAGCGGTTCAGCCAGACTACAATCAGGTATGCACTCAATGAACGAACATTCAATGAACAATCACGTTAATTCTAAATTGCCTGTTTTCATCGTTATTCTTTCGATTATTTTCAGTGCTTGGTTGTATTGGGGAAGTGATGCACAAGTAGAACGTGTACTGACTTCTCGTGAATGGCAAACTCGCATGGTTATGCGAATTTACGCTGACACAAGTGCTGATGTACTTGAACACGATGGTGAAATCGGCCCTTTAAGAAAAGCCACCATTGAATCAAATGTGAAGTATCTGCCAAATGGTACCTACTTACGCGTATCACGAATCAATCTGTTTTCTGAAAGTGTTGAAGCTTCTTCAATCATTAATGTCTCAGAAAATGGTAGTTGGGAGATGAGCGATAATTATGTACTGATTGAGCCAATAGAATTTAAAGAAATTTCTTCAAATCAACGCCAAGACTTCACTGAAAAACAACTTGGTGTAATTACGCAAATTTTCAAAATGGATTCTCAACAAAGCCGCCGTGTCGAAATTATCAATAACAAAGCGCTATTGATGACCAGTTTGGACCACGGTTCCGCTGTGTTCTACTCACATTAATCAAATGACGGGAGCCAACTAGGCTCCCTTTTTTCTATGGATTGGATAAACACCTCACTGCTTTTCTTTGGGTCATTAACCGCGAGTACACTCTCTTCTATTGCAGGAGGAGGTGCCGGATTGCTCCAATTTCCTCTACTTATATTTCTTGGGTTACCCTTTTCTGTCGCGCTCGCCACTCATAAAATTGCCACCGTCGCGATGGGGCTCGGCGCTGCCGGGTCGCACCTTAAATCAAAAACTCTCGACGTTCCCTTGATGAGCTATTTAATTACTGTTGGTTCGTTGGGTGTTGTGATCGGCGCCAATCTCGTCGTTAACCTCAACGGCGAACTTGGTGAACGGTTACTCGGTGCGTTAATTCTTTGCCTCGGGATTTACTCCCGAATCAAGCCGGCTCTGGGCCATCAAGAAACACCAACTCACCGAGATCTAAAAGGCTGGGTAATCGGTGGTCTTGTGCTCATCTTACTTGGTATTTTTAATGGTTCATTAACGGCAGGTTCCGGGCTCGTCGTCACGCTTTTTCTTGTCCGCTGGTTTGGCTTTAGCTATAAACAATCTGTTGCGCTGACTTTAATATGCGTGGGTCTATTTTGGAACGGTATCGGCGCAATGGCCATCATCCATGCAGGTATTAACCCCCACTGGCCTTGGATACCCATTTTACTGGTCGCTTCTTTTTTCGGTGGCTGGCTTGGGGCTTATCTTACGACTAAACTGTCCAATCACATCATTAAAAAGGCGTTTGAACTCCTCACTTTCGCTGTTGGTATTAAACTCATTCTTGGAGCAATTTAAATGATAAAAGGCGTTATCGAAATTCACTACTGCCGTCAATGTAATTGGATGCTGCGTTCTACATGGTTAACTCAAGAGCTACTGCATACATTTAGTGAAGAGATCGAAAGTGTTTCTTTACACCCTGATACGGGTGGTCGGTTTGAGATCTTTTGTAATGGTGTCAGCATTTGGGAACGTAAAAAAGATGAAGGGTTCCCGGAGGCGAAGATCTTAAAACAACGGGTTCGTGACTTGATTTTCCCAGAACGAGATTTAGGCCATATAGACCGATAAGCTCTTATTATCGGCCATTTTCCAGTACACCAAAGTACGTTAATCTAGCGTGTGTTCCACGATGATAGCATTCGAAAAATCGACCACCGACAGTTTGCCATTGTCATACAAGCCATAGCTTGGCTCAAAACCATTCCTAGGAAAGGTCACGGAGCCTGGATTAAACACGACTTGCTCACCGCTACATTGTGCAACAGGTATGTGGGTGTGACCGTGCGCGATAACATCGCCCTTTTTCAAGCTTGGTCTTTTTTCGGCATTATAAAGATGGCCATGAGTCAAAAACAGGCGCTGACCTCGGTCTAACAACACCCATGCATAATCCATCATCATAGGGAAATCGAGCAGCATCTGATCAACTTCACTATCGCAGTTACCTCTAACTGCGATGATCTCATCTGCGTATTGATTCAAGGTATCAGCAACCGCTGGAGGGTTATACCCATCAGGTACCGGATTTCGAGGGCCATGGTTTAATACGTCACCAAGCAGCACAAGATAGTCAGCATTAGACGCTTTATAGGCTTCTACAACGTTCTTTGTTGCTGGTAAACAGCCATGTAAATCGGATGCAAAAAATAGTTTCACGCGAACCTCTAAGTAATAATGAATCTCGCGAGATTTTACGCGCTCTGGCCTAGATTACTACCCTACCTTGTTTAATCGAGTCACTAATACTGCTTCGCCATACCATTAATCACTATATTGTTGTAGCTCACCATTCCAATCACCTTACCTTCTTCGACAACAGGTGCTCGGCTGATACCAAACCGCTCAAATAAACGCGCACAGTACTTCACATTCATATTTGGCTTAACTGATAACGCTGGCTTGGTCATTATTTCATAGATGTTAGTGCGCTCAGCGGAGCGATTTTGTGCTAATACACGTTTGGCGATGTCGTTCATTAATACTATGCCATATTCATCGTCGTCATAACGTTTATCGACTAATAGGGCTTTTACTTGGTGCTCTTTCGCAAGATGAATGGCTTCTTGAACCGTGATCAAGCCATCAACAATTACGTAGGTATTAGCCATGACATCTTTCACTTGAATGATCATCTGCATGCTCATAATAACTCGTCCTCAACTACACTGGTTAGCGTTTCAACTTGGTGAGCCACACCCACCGCATCTTCCACATCAATTTGTACCGCAATGCCTTGCCCCGACGCCTTATCGAATTCCCCTACATCGGCAATCTGTTCTAAAATATGCCGAGCTAGGTGCTCTTCTACTACAAACAACAAGACATCTTTTTGAACCTCAAGTGTCAACCCAAGAAAGGTTCTCTTTTGCCTTAGCCCCTCACCCCGTGCATGGTTAATCACGGTTGCCCCTGTCGCGCCAGCTGAGCGGGCAGCGTCCAGTACCGCTTCTGTTTTGCTGTCTTCAACAAAAGCCAAAATTAGTTTAAACCGCATTTTCATTCTCCTTATTTGCCGCTCGGTGATTCAACCAGTGCGTAATTTGTGCGTACCCCATTACGGAGATTATTGGAAATAAACTGGCGAAAGCAATAAGCCCAAAGCCATCAATAACTGGGTTTCTACCTGGCACCGTTGAAGCAAGCCCTAACCCAAGAGCGGTAACTAACGGAACGGTGACCGTTGATGTCGTCACACCACCAGAATCATAAGCCAAAGGCACAATCATCTTAGGCGCAAAAAAAGTCTGGATAACCACCAAGATATATCCAGCGATGATGTAATACTGAATGGGATCACCAACCACAATTCGGTAACTGCCTAGTGAAATCCCAACAGCGACCCCTAATGCAACGGCAAAACGCAAGCCATTCACTTTAATGGCGCCACCAGACACTTGATTTGCTTTAATCGCGACGGCAATAAGGGATGGCTCTGCCACTGTGGTACTAAAACCAATACAGAAGGCGAACAGATAGACCCAATAGTAATCGAGCCAACTTAGATCCAATTGTGAAGAAAGTTTGAATTCTTGAAGAAACTCAGGTTCGGTAAGCTGCATTGCCATGGTTTCCCCTAATGGGAACAAGGCTAACTCCAGCCCCATAAGAAACAGCGACAAACCAAGGATGACATAAATAAAACCAAGGATAACTTTGCCAATATTGGAGACAGGTTTGCGTAACACCGCAAACTGAAAACCAAATATAATCGTTGCAATAGGCACTACATCAAGGACGGTACCGAATAATGTATCGACAAACATGGTTAGGCTGATCATGACACCACCATCCCGTATACCATAACGAACATCATAGGTAATAAAGACGCAAACGCGATAAGCCCAAAGCCGTCGATCATCGGATTACGTCCCTTAATGGCAGAAGCCAATCCGACCCCTAATGCGGTCACTAAAGGGACAGTAATGGTTGACGTCGTCACCCCTCCTGAATCGTAAGCAATGCCTATGATAGTATCCGGCGCAAAAGCGGTAAGAACAACGATACCAAGATAGCCACCAATGATCATGAAATGAATGGGCCAGCCTTTAAGTATACGGATCACACCAATAACAATGGCAATACCAACAGAAAACGCAACCGTTAACCGCAAACCGTCTGCATAGCTTTCCATGGCTTCTTCATCAGCAGCAATTACGCCACCTTCAGACGCCACCTCCGCGGCTTCTTGCGCCACCGCTGTTAATGCTGGTTCTGCTATGGTGGTTCCAAAACCAAGACAAAAAGCAAAGATAAGTAACCACACAACGCTGCCTTTTCTAGCAAAAGCTTGCGCCATTGATTCCCCTATCGGAAATAAGCCTAGCTCCAAGCCAAAGACAAAAAAGGTCAGACCAACTACAACAAAAACAAGCCCCATAAGTGTCGGAAAAAGGTTGGGTAAGGGCTCTTGCAATACCACCAGCTGAAAAAAGCCAATGACGCAAATAATGGGCAGTAAATCTCGTAAACTAGAGAGCATTGCACGTGACATCGCGAGTATTGTTTGCATTCCACCTCCTTGTGTTAATACAAGCATGGCACACATTTTTGTAATAAAGTGTGACTAAATTAAAGCAATGCAACTCCAAGCAACTCAATTAACTCATATAATGAGTTCCACTGGTGGTTGTACCCAGTTGGTGATATCTGACTATAATGAGAACAACGCACAAGGAGGACACGTATGCACATATTGCTCACTGGCGGCACTGGCTTTGTTGGAGCTGAGCTCATCAAGCACTTGGCAGGACACAACATTACTCTACTCACTAGAAATACGACGTCAGCCAAGAATAGACTTCACCATGCCGATTTTGGCAATATTGTTTACCTTTCGGATCTTAATGAATTAACCGAACTCAACCACATAGACGCCGTGATCAATCTCGCAGGTGAGCCCATTGCTGATAAGCGCTGGAGCCAAGAGCAAAAACACGTTATCTGCCAAAGCCGCTGGGAGATAACCGAAAAAATCGTTTCTTTAATACACGCCAGTACTAACCCGCCCGCTGTATTTATCAGTGGCTCAGCCGTGGGTTACTACGGTGACCAGCAACAACACCCTTTTGACGAATCGCTTCATATCCATCACGACACATTTCCACATCAGGTGTGCGTGAAATGGGAGACCATAGCTAAACGAGCCCAATCCGAACTGACCCGCGTATGCATTTTAAGAACAGGCGTAGTACTCGGCAAAGATGGAGGAGCACTGCAAAAAATGTTACTTCCTTATAAAATGGGCGTTGGCGGGCCTATAGGAAGCGGGAAGCAATACATGCCTTGGATCCACATGCAAGATATGGTGCGAGGGATCACCTACGTACTCAATACCGAACACGCTTTCGGTGATTTTAACTTTTGCGCGCCTCATCCAGTTCAAAACAAAGAGTTTAGTCGAGCACTCGCTCGTACGCTGAAACGCCCTCATTTACTTTTCACGCCTAAATGGGCGCTAACGCTAATCATGGGCGAATCCTCTTGTTTACTGTTTGACAGCATAAGAGCCAAACCAAAGCACTTAACCGAGCTGGGTTTTAAGTTCACATACTCAAGAATCGAACCCGCCCTCAATAACTTGTTACAACACTCATGATGATTTCGTATTAAGATGAATCGCGACTTATTTTAATCAAAGAGATCTTTCATGACGAAATCTATCCTGATCACTGGATGCTCTTCAGGTATCGGTTATGCGTGTGCCCACGCTTTACACGCTAAAGGCTACCAAGTCATTGCTTCATGCCGTAGTCAAACAGACGTAAAAAAATTGCAAGACGAAGGGCTCACTTGCATTCAGCTAGATGTCAACTCCGTCGACAGCATTGAACAAGCGGTGAAGGAAGTACTCACACTCACAGACAGTAAGTTAGATGTGCTGTTCAATAATGCAGCTTATGGGCAAGCTGGTGCGCTAGAAGATTTGCCTACACAAGCCCTAAGAGAACAGTTTGAAACCAATGTTTTTGGCTGGCATCACTTGGTCAACGCGATTTTACCAAGCATGAGGAATAACAATAGTGGGCGAATTATTCAAAACAGCTCTGTGTTAGGTTTTGCTGCAATGCGTTATCGTGGCGCTTACAACGCATCCAAATTTGCATTGGAGGGCTGGACTGACACTCTGCGTTTAGAGTTAATGGACACAAACATCCACCTATCCCTCATTCAACCAGGTCCTATCGAGACGCAATTTAGGAAGAACGCTTTGATGAAATTTCGTCAATGGATCAATATAGAAACCAGCGCTCATCGGCAGCAATACCTACTACAAGTTGAACGATTAAGCAGCAAAAGTTCGGGGAATGATTTTACTCTACCAGCCGATGCCATTGTCGCACCGTTACTGCATGCTATTGAGTCTGACAATCCTAAAGTTCGCTATCCAGTTACGACTCCAACCAAGGTATTTGCCGTCCTCAAACGAATTCTTCCTACCAAGTTATTAGATCATATCCTGCTTAAAGCCGGTTAAAACCCGTTCTATTTATCATTTTGTCATGAAACATTCATAATGCTCAGTTATTCTGGCTTAACTGAAACAAAATAATTTTATTTGCGTTACGTTGAGGACACTATGAGTCTAAACCAGTTAAACTGGCTAAGCGTGGGTGTAGCGCTAACAGTATTACTACTATTTTAAACACCTTTGCTTGCAACAAAAAAGAAACGCCACGTCAATTTGATGTGGCGTTTCTTTTTTATATCCACTTGAAATCTATAGCCACTTGAAAAGCGAGCTTTCAGACACTATTTACTAAGATAGAACTCAATTTAAAGGATCGGTCATGCAATCTGAATTCATTGTCGAGCTAACAGAACAAAACTTTCGTACGGTACTGGAAAGCTCAACACAATCCCCTGTTGTCATTCAATTCTGGGCCCCGATGAGCCCAGAAAGTGCTCAGATCATCCCAGATCTTCAAACATTGGCACAGCAATACCAAGGGGCATTCACTCTTGCATTACTAAATTGTGAAAAGGAACAAGCCATTGCCGCTCAGTTTGGTGTGCAGTCTTTACCCACTATCGCAGTTTTTTCAAATAGTCAGGCTGTTGACGGCCTTGGCGGTCCGCAAACCATTGAATCAGTCAAAGCAATGCTCGCAAAGCATTTGCCTAGCCAAGATGACATGGCACTAAAAAACGCACTTGAACTAATGCAATCTCAGCAGCATGAACAAGCCCTAGCTATCTTATTGGATCTAAGCGATGAGTTAAAAATACGCGGGGACATCAAACTCGCCATCGCGGATTGCTTCTTAGAAACCCGCCAATTCGACTCTGCACAAGCCGTACTCAGTGCTATTCCACTAGAATATCAAGACAACTACTACAAAGGCTTAATCGCTAAGTTAGAGCTTCAACAACAAGCGGCAGAAAGCCCAGAAATTCAAGCTCTGGAAAACAAGCTTGCCACTGACGAAAGCAATTTAAGCATTGCTCACGAACTTGCCATTCAGTACCACCAAGTATCTAAAGATGAAGATGCATTAGAATTAATGTGGCGTTATTTAGTCAGAGATTTAAATGCGCTCGATGGCGATATGAAAAAAACCTTCATGGATATACTTGCGGCTCTAGGACAAGGTAATGCCGTTGCCGGGCAATACCGACGCAAGCTCTACTCCCTATTGTACTGATCACTACTAGTTAGACTCTCAACATGCGATGGAATGAAAGCCATCGCATTTCTTGTACAAAATATAAACTCCGCTTCGATTTCGCTACACATCCAGCCGCATATCCTCTATCCTAATTTTTTATAAATAAAAACAACCGTGCTTCCATATAACTTATTTATCAACATGTTATATGATTAACCACTAAATAAGGAAGGCTAGATGGACATCGATATCCTCATTACCGTAGGTGTGTTTCTTCTCGTAGCGATTATCTTTATATTTGCTGCTGTCAAAATGGTTACCCAAGGTAACAATTGGACCGTGGAACGTTTTGGACGCTACACTAAAACACTAAAGCCCGGCTTAAATCTTATCGTGCCATTTATCGACAGTATTGGTCATAAAGTTAACATGATGGAAAGGGTCATGGATATCCCCGCCCAAGAAGTCATATCAAAAGATAACGCCAACGTGACCATTGATGCGGTCTGTTTCGTTCAAGTGGTTGATGCAGCTAAAGCCGCCTACGAGGTTAACGATCTTGAACACGCGATCCGTAACCTAACACTCACAAACATCCGAACCGTTCTTGGTTCTTTAGAGCTCGACGAAATGTTAAGTCAGCGTGATATGATCAATACTCGCCTTCTCAGCATCGTAGACGAAGCGACTAACCCTTGGGGTGTGAAGGTCACTCGTATTGAAATTAAAGACGTTCAACCGCCAGCAGACCTAACGGCAGCAATGAACGCTCAAATGAAAGCTGAGCGTAATAAGCGCGCTGACGTATTAGAAGCAGAAGGCGTCAGACAGGCCGAAATCCTAAGAGCAGAAGGTCATAAACAAGCTGAAATTTTGAAGGCTGAAGGTGATAAGCAAGCCGCTATTTTGCAAGCAGAAGCTCGTGAGCGTGCGGCTGAAGCTGAAGCTCGAGCGACTGAAATGGTATCCACAGCAATCGCTCAAGGTGACATGCAAGCCGTTAACTACTTTATTGCTCAGGGCTACACTGATGCACTCAAATCAATTGGACAAGCCGAAAACGGTAAGATAATCATGCTACCACTTGAAGCTACTGGCCTGATGGGATCTGTCGCAGGCATCGCTGAAATGTTCAGTCAAGGTAAAGAGAAGTAACCATGATTGAATTACTCGATCAAATGAATCACTGGCACTGGATCGCTTTCGGGCTTGTTTTACTGTGTGGTGAGTTATTAGGGACTGCCGGATACTTATTATGGATCGGTATATCCGCCATAATAGTCGGAGTTTTGAATACAGTATTACCATTAGGTTGGGAAATGCAGTGGATAAGCTTCGCCAGTTTTTCTCTTGTAACGACGTGGCTTTGGTGGCGTTATCAATTTCGCAAAGATACTGAATCGGATAAGCATCGCGATCTTAACCAACGAGATAAACAGCTTATTGGTCAACAGACTCGGCTTGAAGAAGCCATCGTTTCTGGTCGCTGTCGAATAAGATTGGGTGATACAACATGGTCAGCCCAGAGCCATCAAGATCTTAACGCTGGAACATTAGTTCAAGTCACCAAGGTCGATGGTATTATCCTAACTATCGAGCCTGTTGACTAACACGCAATCCAAGATAAGAGCCACTACGCCATTGGCCAAAAAGGCTCTAAAGAATAACTTTAGAGCCTTTATCTGACAATTATCACTTGAATTTGAATCTCACTTCGTTCACTTTTTGTGCCCACATAACTCATCGATAATTGGACACTGGGCTCCGTTATCACCCGGGCAATGTGATATCCACGATTCTAGTTGTTGCTTTATCACATTAAGCTCATCAATTTTCTGCTCAATCACAGCCAGTTTTTCCACCGCTCTAGCTTTCACTTCTGCACTGGTACGCTTTGGATCATTAGCAAGAGATAACAACGATTTACATTCATCCAAATTAAAGCCAGCTCTACGTGCCCTCGCTATCAGCAAAAGCTCTTCGATATGTTGATTAGAATAGACACGGTAGCCATTATCGCTGCGCTGAGCTGGCGTAATCACGCCTTTTTCTTCATAAAATCGGATGGATTTAGTGGTAAGTTGTGTCGCTTTGGCTGCTTGGCTGATGTTCATGCGGTATCCTTTTTCTGAGAATAAAAGTATACCGCGTTTATCATTTTAACAAATAGTGGTTATTCGTTTTCGATAATCCAAGACAAAATAGCGGACTTTTCTTCTTTATTTGCTTCGTCGAACCAGTATTCTAACATCTCTAATGTACGGCTATCCGAATCTAAAGAGGAAACTGAATTTTTTCGGTTTTTCAACGCCCAATCAATAAACTGTTCTTTTTCAGCTGAAGTTGCTTTTGAAAATAACGTTTTACTCTTCGCAATACTTCCATTATCAAGCATTGCTTCTTCTTTTGGTTTGCTTACATTTATTGTGGCTGCTACTGACTCAACGTTGATATTATTTTTTGCATTAAATCTCACTAACTCTTTTTCATAATCACGAGAAATGCCAGCCCCTCGAGGCAAGATACTTTGTTTAATCAACACATTAGGACCTGAACTCTGATCGACGATAATTTTTGGATTAGAGTCAAACGCATCGGCATGCTCACCTCTCATAATCAGACTACCTGGCTTTAAGGTAAATTCCGCATTATCAGCATCAAACATAACGACAATAGGCTCTGAGTTATACTTTTCATATTCTCCCCGTTTTTCAACCAGCTTAGAAACTCTCACAACTAACTGGTTAAAACCATTGTTAAGTACCAGAGGACTTTTAGAACCTATACTAAAACCTACCTCTTCACCATCCAATACGACAGGAGCCAAGTCACGATGTAAGTGCACCGTTACATCAGCAAAAGCTTGAGACGACGCCATTAATACAGTCACAGCTAGAGTTTTATAAAACAACTTCATTATACTTCCTCTATAAAAAAGCGAGTACCCATCATGCAGGCACTCGCTATAACACTCAACTAATTTCACTTAATAGATTGATATTAGAAGTAGTATTCCATCCCTGCTAGGATACGGTGACCCCACTTGCCTTCGTAACTATTGTCTTTATTGTTCAACTTGTAGTTACGAGAATCAATGTACCAGTAAGAGCTTGGTAGTAGGTAACCAAATCGAGCTGTAATAGCTTGGTCGGCACTGTCCTTGATGCCGTCTGCATCATCAGTTGCTGCATAACCTGCTTTTAGAACGTATGTGCTGTCGATAACGTATTGAGCAGTTGCTGAGTAAGCGTTTTGACCAACATCACCCACTTTCATCGCCTTGTAGGCTGCTGTTAATGTTAGGTCACCTAAGAATACCGAACCACCGATGATTGCATAGTTACGGCTATCAACAGTCTCTTTATCATGAGCGCCAGCATTATTCCACTCTGTCCATTTAGGGTTTACTGCTACTTGACCTTGATCATTAATGATATACTTCTCTGGCTCGTCTACACCTTGCTCGTACGAACCTTGGTGGTAGTAACCAGCGTGAACGCTGAACTTATCAGCTGAGAAAGAAGTGCCCACACTTGATACCATTTGATCAGTGTCTTTCGTCATGCCGCTAAGTGTAGCTTGGAAGTTAAAACCACCAAAATTCGCTGAGTCGAAACGTAGAACACTGTCAGCACGGTCTTGGTAACCGCCACCGATATCATTGTTCCAGTCAAATACGTTACCTAGACCTGGGTTTGAGTGTGGCCAGTCGACATAATTGTACGCAGCTACTAGCTGACGACCGTATTTGAATTGACCAACACCGTCAAAATCAAGACCTAAATAAGTATCACGTGCACCTAGGCCACCGGTTTTGTCACCGTTGTTTGCGTTCCCGCCTTCCATCTGCCAGATGAAGTTTGGTGAAATATCATCAAACTCAACCACACCACGGAAACCGATACGAGATTCTATCTCAGCACCAACACTTTGGCTGTCGCCTGAATCGATCATAGTGATGTTACCAGCGGCTTGTCCGTAAAATTGTACAGCTTTACCTGCTAATTCAACTGCTGCGTTTGCTGAACCAGCCATTGCGATAGTTGCTACTGCTGCGCCTAAAAGGGTGCGTTTAAAAATCTTGTCCATGGAAAAACTCCTAAAAATGGATATAGCTGTTTTTTGTTTTACTTACCCCTTAAGTTGGCCGCCGAAGGTGGTAAGTAAATCTCCTAATTCGTTCTTCTAGTTAAAACCTATTAACTAGCAAACGTTCTTCTCTCCGTAATACACAGTGTGCATCCACAACTAAGAGACTAACTTCGCGACGAAAAACATCAATCAGAACTTAATTTCTATATAAAAAAATATGAGCCAGTGCAAAGTTTCATCAAGGTAGTGATTGAGTTCAAAGTTATTTATCAAAAACACAGAGAAAAGCAAAAAATACAAAATAAACAACAAGTTATGATTACTACTTATTTTAAAAACATTGAAGTGTGCCGAAAAGATCAGTATAAAAAAAGACCTAAAACGGAAATTTGGACATTGATCACTGAATTGGACCAGACTTAATTTCAAATGAGAAATTACATAAAACAGAATTGCAGAGAGTCTAGCTGGGGTTACAAATACACGCTAAATCACTCACTAACAAAAGGCAGGTATCAAAGTAAATTAATGAAAAACAAATTAATAAACCATGTGATTACGACATGAAAAAAATAAAAAAGTTTCTATAAAAAGTAAAAAAGGTGGTTTACAGTGGTATTTCAGAAGAAATGTGACTTGAGGCGGAAGGCGGAAGGCGGAAGGCGGAAGGCGGAAGGCGGAAGGCGGAAATTCAAAACGACTTGAAATAGTCTGTCAATTAAAAAAGCCGCTACCAAACTAATTGATAGCGACTTCATGATGAGTAGCGTTAGATAGAGCTAACCGATTAAATCGATTAGTGCTTGCTCGTCTTTAACTTCAACGCCGAGATCCGTTGCTTTTGCTAATTTAGACCCCGCAGCCTCACCTGCAAACAAGATATCCGTCTTTTTAGATACGCTACCTGTAACCTTTGCACCGAGCGCCTGTAGAGCTGCTTTAGCGTCATTTCGATTAACTTGTGAGAAGCTGCCTGTAATCACAACCACTTTACCTTCAAGAGGCTGTGGTAAGTCAGCACTTACCTCTTCAATGTCTGGCCATTCAACGCCAAGCTCACGTAGTTGCCTTACGACTTCAATATTCAAATCTTGTAAGAAAAACTGCAGTAAGTGTTTTGCAACAATCTGCCCCACATCACTCACTTCTAGTAATTGCTCTTCTGAAGCTGATTGAATCGCTTCCCAAGTTTTAAAATGACTCGCCAAATTCGCAGCGGTTGCTTCGCCTACTTCACGAATACCAAGCGCATAGATGAATCGGGCTAAGGTTGTTTGCTTTGATGCATTCAAAGCAGAAACGACATTCTGAGCCGATTTTGGCCCCATACGATCCAGTACGGTAATAACCCCTGCCGACAACTTGAATAGATCGGCTGGTGTTTCCACCATTTCTTTATCTACCAACTGTTCAATGACTTTAACGCCTAAACCATCTACATCAAGGGCTTTACGAGAAACAAAGTGTTTGAGCGCTTCTTTGCGCTGTGCTTGGCATACTAACCCACCACCACAACGCGTTACGGCTTCACCCTCTACTCTTTCTACTGGTGAAGAACACACAGGGCATTGTGTCGGGTAAATAATGCTAACCGCATCTTCTGGTCTTCTCTCAAGTACCACAGCGGTCACTTGTGGGATAACGTCACCTGCCCGGCGAATAATCACGCTATCGCCAATACACACACCCAAACGCTCAATTTCATCGGCATTATGTAGTGTCGCATTACTTACGGTAACACCACCAACAAACACAGGTTCAAGCTTTGCCACTGGAGTAATCGCACCGGTGCGGCCAACTTGAAACTCGACATCATTAAGAACTGTAATTTCTTCTTGCGCAGGAAATTTATACGCGATGGCCCAGCGAGGAGCTCGGGCAACAAAGCCTAAACTTTCTTGAACCTTGATGTCATCTAACTTAATCACAACACCATCAATTTCATAACTAAGTGCTTCACGCCTTTCCATGATGTCTTGGTAATACGCGATAACATTATCTAACCCATCAATTTGCTTCGTCTCTGGGCACATTGGTAGTCCCCAGTTCTTAAGTTCGATAAAACGCTGATAATGACTCAGTGACAATTGCGCCCCTTCTACCACACCGACACTGTATGCATAGAAACTTAATGGCCGCGTGGCGGTTATTTTGGAGTCCAGCTGACGTAAACTACCGGCTGCTGCGTTACGCGGGTTTACGAATGGTTTTAAGCCTTTCTTGAGTGCTTTTTCATTCAAAGCATCAAAGCCCGCTTTTGGCATGAAAACTTCACCCCGTACTTCCAAGCGTGTCGGCCAACCAGTGCCTTGCAGCTTTAGTGGAATGGCCTTAATTGTTCGTACGTTTTCCGTAATGTTCTCGCCGGTCGCACCATCACCACGAGTCGCGGCTTGCACAAGCAAACCGTCGACATAAAGCAAACTGACCGCAAGACCATCGAGTTTTGGTTCACAGCTGAATCGCGCTGACAAAACTTCTGACGATCGATCTTGAGCTCGCTTGTAAAAAGCTTTCAGCTCATCGTCATCAAATGCGTTGTCCAAAGACAGCATGGGGATCTCATGTTTTACCGAGCCAAATCCATCTAATGCTGTACCTCCAACACGCTGACTTGGGGAGTCAACTGAAACCCACTCAGGGTGCTGTTGTTCAGCATCCAGCAATTGCTTCATTAAGCGGTCATACTCGGCGTCTGGAATTTCTGGACTGTCTTCTACGTAGTAGCGAACACCATGATAGTGAAGGCTTTCTTTTAACTCGGCGTATTGTTGCTCGGTCATCATGTTCATCATTCTAAATTCTTGGCTTTAAAAATTAATAAGGGCCCCATTCGGAGCCCTTTAGTATAGTCGTATTCGAAACTATTTCGTGGCAGCTTCTTGTCTTTTTGCAAAATCTCGAACTTGCTTACGGTATGCGTCTATCTTGTTTGGCGTTAGGATCACGCGAGTTTCATCTAACACTTGCGCACCAAGATCATCCGCAATTTGTTGAGCCGTTCTTAGCATAACTTTAAAGTTTTGTTCTGCTTCACCGTAGCATGGCAACGTCATGAAAAAGGAAATGCCTTTCGTAGTGAAAGTCGCTGGGTCGTCATGTGCTAACGTTCCTGGTTGCATCATATTTGCGACGCTAAACAATATTTTACCCGTACCAGACAAATCTGCATGGCGATGAAAGATATCCATTTCACCATATTTCAAGCCGTTTTCTAACATGCTATCAAACAGAGCGGTACCAATAAACGGCTCGTCACCAGTACAATGTACGTTTAGTACGATGACTTCCATCTCAGGCTCTTTCACTTCGTCTTCGGAGGTAGCGAGCTCAGGAGACTCCGTTGAGTCTAATACATCGAGAGTTTCTGAGGCTTCACTGCTACCAGTGTCAGGGCTGGATGCGGGATTTAACGATGGTTCACGACTTATCGGATGCTCAATATCAAGCTCAACGCTATTTTTAGAGCTTGGATTATCTAGTACGTCATCACTGGTTGAAATCGAAGGCATCACATCTTCTAGTGGGTCTTGATTCACTAGCGGATCGAAATCGAGCGGCTCCGAGCCAGCCGGCGCGCCAAATTCCGGCTCTTTGCGCTCTTTCTTTATGATCTCGAAATCATCTTCTGGTGCAAACGCTCGTTGGGCAGAGTAATCCTTGTCATCATCGGTTTCTGTCAACTTTCCAAGAGGTTTACTTCCGAATTTTCCTTTGCCTTCTTTTTTACTGGTCCACAAACCATGAAATAGTAGTGCGCCAATGGCCAATAGCCCGACGATGATGAGTACTAGTCGCAATTCCTGCATTATTCACTCTCAGTGGTGATTAAAGTGGCGGCAATTTCGCCACTGGGTAACAATTAAAACGGTTATTACTCTTACTCTACCAAAATTTTGTAATATGTTTGAATCATTTAATGCCATCAATTTGTCAGAAGACGTGATTTTCTGCACGCTTTCTTTCTTTTTATACCGAGTTACAATAGCAGTTAAATCCTCAACTTGAACACGGTCCTATGCAACTTAACGACAATCAGCATAAAAAACGCAGTGGCTTTGGTTACTTTATATACGGGGCAGAACTGGCCTTTCAGCCGGGCATCCGCCGGTTTGTCGCATTGCCGCTATTAATGAACATCGTGCTTATCGGCGGCGCACTCATGTTCTTATTTAGTCATTTAGGCAATTGGATCGACTCTTGGATGGCGCAGATCCCTGAAATGCTATCTTGGTTGTCTTATATTTTATGGCCAATATTAGTGTTAACCATTTTGGCTACCTTTACCTATTTTTTTAGCACGGTTGCCAATTTTATTGCAGCTCCTTTCAATGGATTACTCGCAGAACAACTGGAAGCAAAGCTAACAGGCAAAAAACTAAGTGACCAGTCCATCATGCACTTGTTGAAAGACACCCCTCGCATTTTGGGCCGTGAGTGGCGTAAGTTAATGTACTACCTCCCGAAGGCAATTGGATTGCTCCTTTTGCTTTTCATTCCAGCGGTTGGCCAAACCGTCGGCCCTATACTATGGTTCATTTTTTCTGCTTGGATGATGGCGATTCAATACTGTGATTACCCATTTGATAATCACAAAGTGACCTTTCAAGATATGAAGCAGGATTTAAAAAGAAATCAAACTAAATCTTATGGGTTTGGCATATTGGTTTCGATCTTCACAACCATCCCTTTCTTGAACCTTGTTGTCATGCCTATCGCTGTTTGTGGTGCGACCGCAATGTGGGTTGATGAATATAGAGATAAGTATGTAGCATAAGTTACGGGTTACGGGTTACGGGTTACTGCATTTTGCCATCATGGCACGCGGGTAACGCTTTTCCGTAACCTATAACCTGTAGGACGCTCTGCTTCCGTCCTGTCGCCTATCCCCTCATATCTTATAACTTTTCGTTCCTTTTCCGTTTAATCTTATCGCCTTATGCTAGATTCCTATAACACAGTGCTATTGGCACCCAACTCAGTGCAATGAAGGAACATCAACATGAGCAAGATTTACGAAGACAACTCCCTAACCGTTGGTAACACACCTCTAGTACGCCTAAATCGCGTCAGTAAAGGTAACGTATTAGCTAAAGTAGAATCTCGTAACCCGAGCTTTAGTGTTAAATGTCGTATCGGCGCAAATATGATTTGGGAAGCAGAAAAAGCAGGTACATTAAAGCAAGGTATTGAACTGGTAGAGCCGACAAGTGGCAACACTGGTGTTGCATTGGCATTCGTTGCCGCTGCTCGTGGTTACAAGTTAACACTAACAATGCCTGAATCTATGAGCCTTGAGCGTCGTAAACTGCTTAAAGCGCTTGGCGCAAACCTCGTGCTTACTGAAGCCGCTAAAGGTATGAAAGGCGCAATTGGTAAAGCAGAAGAAATCGTTGCAACAGACCCTTCGAAATACCTATTGCTTCAACAATTCAATAACCCAGCAAACCCTGCCATTCACGAGCAAACGACAGGACCTGAAATTTGGGATGCCACAGACGGCGAAATCGATGTGTTTGTATCAGGCGTTGGTACTGGCGGTACACTAACAGGTACAAGCCGTTACATTAAAAATACGAAAGGTAAAGCAATCACCACAGTCGCTGTTGAACCAGCAGAATCTCCAGTGATCACACAAGTGGTAAATGGTGAAGATGTGCAACCTGCGCCACATAAAATCCAAGGCATAGGTGCAGGGTTCATCCCTGGGAACCTAGATGTCGAACTTATTGACCGCATCGAAACTGTAACATCTGATGAAGCGATTGAAATGGCTCGTCGCCTTATGGAAGAGGAAGGTATCTTAGCTGGTATTTCCTCTGGCGCTGCAGTTGTGGCAGCCAATAAAATTGCTGAACTTCCTGAATTTGCAGGAAAAACGATTGTAACAGTACTGCCTAGCTCTGGTGAGCGTTACCTAAGCACGGCTCTGTTCGCAGGTCTCTTTACAGAGCAAGAAAACCAGCAATAATCTGGTAACAAAACTGTGTTCAAATCAATTTTTCCTACAAAATAGCCCCTTTATGGGGCTTTTTTGTTGATCCCTGCCGCTCCTTTGGTAATATCACACTTGTTTTATTTTCCGCTTCAAAATAAAGAAGCGATGCGACATAAGCATTAAAACACGTATAGCTAATATTACTGATATTGGATATGCAATATTAAAATACTGGAATCAACCTAGCGAAACCAGTTACCGATGCAACTAATGGATTAGGTAACCGATAGACTAGCCTTAGTTTATATTTATGGTTAAGCTTATTTGATTATCAGAACATAAAATAAATCAATTGGGGTAAATCACATGTATCAGAAGCAAGTAGAAATCACTGCAGAAAATGGTCTTCACACTCGTCCTGCTGCACAGTTCGTTAAAGAAGCTAAAGGCTTTGACGCTGACATCACAGTGACTTCTAACGGCAAAAGCGCTAGCGCTAAAAGCCTGTTTAAACTACAAACTCTTGGTCTAGTAAAAGGTACTGTTGTTACTATCTCTGCTGAAGGCGCACAAGCTCAAGCAGCAGTTGACCACCTAGTTGCTCTAATGGATCAACTACATTAATAGAAAGATTTATCCTCAAAGCCATTTTGCGAAAGTAAAGTGGCTTTGTTGGAATTATCGCTATTAAAAACATCGTCACTGTGAACATTTAGTCAAACACGTTCCTATTTTTTGTTGACCAACTTTAAGGTAAGGCTATGATTTCTGGCATTCTAGCATCTCCAGGTATTGCTTTCGGCAAAGCGCTACTTCTTCAAGAAGATGAAATTGTCCTAAACACAAACACTATCACCGACGACCAAGTTGAAGCAGAAGTTCAATGCTTCTTCGATGCTCGTACCAAGTCATCACAACAACTAGAAGTTGTTAAACAAAAAGCACTTGAAACATTCGGTGAAGAAAAAGAAGCGATCTTCGAAGGCCACATTATGTTGCTGGAAGATGAAGAGCTGGAAGAAGAAATTTTAGCACTCATTAAAAAAGACAAAATGTCTGCAGACCGTGCGATTCACTCTGTTATCGAAGAGCAAGCTTGTGCGCTAGAGTCTTTAGATGACGAATACCTAAAAGAACGTGCGACTGATATTCGTGATATCGGTACTCGCTTTGTAAAAAATGCACTAGGCATCAACATCGTATCGCTAAGCGATATCGATGAAGAAGTTATCCTAGTCGCTTATGACCTAACACCGTCAGAGACAGCGCAAATCAACCTAGACTACGTATTAGGTTTCGCATGTGACATCGGTGGTCGTACATCTCACACTTCAATCATGGCTCGTTCACTGGAACTTCCTGCGATTGTGGGTACAAACGACATTACTAAGCAAGTTAAGAACGGCGACATGCTGGTTCTTGATGCGATGAACAACAAAATCATCATCAACCCTTCTGATGCTGAATTAGCAGACGCTAAGAAAATCAAATCTGATTTTGAAGCAGAAGCGGCAGAACTCGCTAAGCTAAAAGACCTACATGCTGAGACTCTAGACGGTCACCGTGTAGAAGTATGTGGCAACATCGGTACAGTAAAAGACTGTGACGGCATCATCCGCAACGGCGGCGAAGGTGTTGGTCTGTATCGTACAGAATTCCTATTCATGGACCGCACTTCTCTTCCTACTGAAGAAGAGCAATACGTTGCTTACAAAGAAGTAGCCGAGTCAATGAACGGTGAGTCAGTGATCATCCGTACTATGGATATCGGTGGCGACAAAGATCTACCATACATGGATCTACCAAAAGAAATGAACCCATTCCTAGGCTGGCGCGCCGTGCGTATTAGCTTAGACCGTCGTGAAATCCTACGTGATCAACTACGTGGTATTCTGCGTGCATCTGCACACGGTAAACTGCGTATTATGTTCCCGATGATCATTTCTGTTGAAGAAATCCGTGAGCTTAAAAAAGCGATCGAAGAATACAAAGTTGAGTTACGTGCTGAAGGCTTAGCATTCGATGAAGAAATCGAAATCGGCGTAATGGTTGAAACACCAGCCGCTGCAGCTATCGCACATCACTTAGCAAAAGAGGTGTCATTCTTCTCTATCGGCACGAACGATTTAACTCAATACACCCTAGCGGTTGACCGTGGTAACGAGATGATCTCGCACCTATACAACCCACTATCACCTGCAGTTCTGACTGTGATCAAGCAAGTAATTGATGCTTCACATAAAGAAGGTAAGTGGACAGGTATGTGTGGTGAGCTTGCTGGTGATGAGCGCGCAACACTTCTTCTATTAGGTATGGGCCTAGATGAGTTCTCTATGAGCGGCATCTCTATTCCTAAAGTGAAGAAAGTAATTCGTAATTCTAATTTTGCTGAAGTAAAAGCAATGGCTGATGAAGCTCTTGCTCTACCAACAGCGGCAGAAATCGAAGCTTGCGTAGAAAAATTCATCGCAGAAAAAACACAATAGGCTACGATTACCAATGAGATAGACGACTAAAAGTAGTCGTCTAATGTTTCTGATTGGTATAATATAAATCGGCTGAATTAAAATTAAACGTTAGGAGCAAGACACAATGGGTCTGTTTGACAAACTTAAAAAGCTAGTATCTGATGATAGCGCTGACGCTGGTGCAATTGAAATCATCGCACCTCTTTCTGGTGAAATCGTTAACATCGAAGATGTGCCAGATGTTGTTTTTGCTGAGAAAATTGTTGGTGACGGCATCGCTATCAAACCAGCTGGCGACAAAATGGTTGCTCCAGTAAACGGTACTATCGGTAAGATCTTCGAAACTAACCACGCATTCTCTATCGAGTCTGACGATGGCGTTGAGCTTTTCGTTCACTTCGGTATCGACACAGTTGAACTAAAAGGCGAAGGCTTTAAGCGCATCGCTGAAGAAGGTCAAACTGTTAAAGCTGGCGACACAGTAATCGAATTCGATCTTGCTCTTCTTGAAGAGAAAGCAAAATCAACTCTAACGCCAGTTGTTATCTCTAACATGGACGAAATCAAAGAGTTGAACAAACTTTCTGGCGCAGTTGTTGTTGGTGAAACTCCAGTACTTCGCGTTACTAAGTAATTTATACTTAGAATCATCGCTTTAATAAACGCTGCCTTTGGGCGGCGTTTTTTTATAGACACAAGCAAAATATCCCTCCCTTCTATGTTCCTTTTTATCCCCGTTAATCTATGCATTTAATGCATAAATCTCATCAGTAATGGTCATTTGAAACATTCCTTTTTAGCCCATAAACTGCGCCTCCTTTATCACAAATAGGCACCTCCGTGTTTTTGCAGACCCTTTTTACCAAAATCTGCCGTTCGCAATCATTATTTGCGCAACTGGCACGCATGGTTGTATTGCTCTTCATCACCCTAATCGCCGTCCACCAATATCAACCATTATTGGATTCGTTAGCAGAGCATGCTGTTAATGCTGGCTGCCATCAAGGTGGTTTAGAAGATCATAGCCACCATCACTAAGAGTCATTTTTATGAGCATATTTCGTTTTCCTTTACTTGTGTGGCTAGGGATTGGCACATTAATCGTCAGTCTAGGGATCAGACAGTCCTTTGGGATCTTTATGATGCCTGTTTCTTAAACCTTTGGCACCGGCCGTGAATTTTTCAGCTTAGTTGTCGCAATGCAAAACCTCCTTTTTGGTGTATTCCAACCCTTTGTTGGCATGGCAGCAGACAAATGGGGTTCAAAAAAAATCATTGCACTTGGTGCTTGCGCTTATGGGCTTGGGCTATTCATTACCTCAATCACAACCGTACCATCGGTTCTCTTTATCTCGATGGGAGCATTAGTAGGCCTTGGATTAAGCTGTACCAGCTATGTTATCGTTTTGGGAGCGGTAGCTAAGGTTGTGCCTCCTCAACACGCAGCAAAAGCCTTTGGTCTAACGACAGCGGCTGGTTCGTTTGGTATGTTCGCAGTGATACCTGGGGCACAAGCATTATTGAATAACTTTGACTGGCAAGTTGCAATACAAGTCTTTGCGATGCTGTGTACTCTGATGATAGCGTTTGCCATGTTCATGCGTTCTGGCGCAACAACACCTTCTAATCCTAAGCATCATCTAGGTTCAGAGACTTTAGCTCAGAGTCAGTCACTTAAGCAGGCATTATCGGAAGCCTTTTCTCACCGTGGTTACTGGCTGATCCACGCTGGATTTTTTGTATGTGGTTTTCATGTGATGTTTATTGCGACCCATCTACCAAGTTATCTTGCCGACAAAAACTTGCCAGCAACAAGCGCCGCGATGGCTCTAGCATACGTCGGAATATTTAACATCTTTGGTTCATATTTCTGGGGCGTGTTAGGCGATAAGTATAGTAAGCGCTACGTAATGACTTCACTTTACTTAGTTCGTACCATTGTAATAACTGGTTTTGTCACACTGCCGATAACAGAAAATTCAGCGGGACTATTTGGTGCAGCGATCGGTTTTTGTTGGTTAGGGACAGTACCGTTAACCTCTGGATTGGTGAGACAAATTTTCGGAGCTAAATATCTATCGACATTATACGGCTTGGTATTCTTTACTCACCAAGTTGGCAGTTTCTTAGGGGCATGGGTTGGGGGGCGTATCTATGATTATTATGGTTCTTATGACCCTATTTGGTGGGCAACGGTCATCATGGCATTTAGCGCAGCGTTGATTCACTTACCGATCAATGACAAACCCGTACTTCGCTTGCAAACCGCATAAACAACACAATTTAGTGCGACAAGAAAAGATAAAGCCGACACGTGACAAGCGTGTCGGCTTTTTTGCTTTATCAATGAGAGAGAAGAAACTTCGCTTTCACGTTGCTCTTCCTTCTTTTTAAAGAAAGAGCCCCTTTTCCTTTGAGAGAACTGGGGCTGTTACCAGTCAGAGCCTTTCGGAGATCAGAGAAATGAACTTTTCACTGACTAGCCAAGGTGCTTCCAGTATAACTTCAATAACATTTGGCCGGTGAGAGATGAGAGAGCCGCATGTACCATTACACTTTCCGCTATACCAACTTTGCTGTTTCACCAAACGGTCCACGTCTGTCCCTTTTAGTGAATAGAGTTACTTCTATTGAAGTAACTGCATAGCAGAGTTAGGTAACTGTTTAGCTTGAGCAAGTATTGATGTACCTGCCTGCTGCAATATTTGAGATTTCGTCATTTCAGTGGTTTCTTTCGCCCAATCTGTGTCTTTAATTCGACTGTTTGACGCATCTACGTTTTCTTGTACGTTTGCCAAGTTATTAATACTGTGGCTTAAACGGTTTTGCTTCGCACCCAAATCGGCACGTTGGCTATCAACATATTTCAATGCTGAGTCAACGATACTGATGGCGTTCTGAGAACCTGCAACGGTTCTTAAATCAACATCTTGTACCGTTGTGTATTGTGGGTTATCAGCATTCAGACCGAGTTCTGTCGCCAAAGTACCTGAAATGGTTAAATCACCTTCCAAGTTTGGTTCAGCCATGAATACTTGCAACTTGCCATCTTCACTGACTGACGCATTGATTCTGTCTGACTGACCATTAATGTAAGTCGCTAGCTCTTCAATATCATCACCTGTTTTAGCGGTGATATCGATAACCGTTTCTTCACCACCTTTGGTCGTAAATTCAAGCTTCATCGCATTGGCGTCTACTGGTACACCCCAATCCTTGGTTTTAGCTTGTTCCGAAACAAAGGTCGTACCGCCCATTCTTGTATCATCGGCACGAATACTGGTTAGTGCCATTACCATGGCTTCACCTGAATTAGCACCGATTTGGAATGCTGCGTCACCAAAAGAGCCGTTCAATAAGCGACGACCACCAAATGATGTAGTTTCAGCAATACGGTTGATCTCATCTTGAAGTGCCGTTGCTTCTTCGTTAATTGCACGACGGTCTGCATCAGAGTTTGCGCCATTCGAAGACTGTATCGCTAGGTCACGAATACGTTGCAACACATTCGTTGCTTCATTCATCGCACCTTCTGCTGTTTGAGCAATCGAAATACCATCATTGGCATTTCGCATTGCCACATCTAAACCACGTGATTGAGCTGTCAATCGGTTAGAGATTTGCAAACCGGCCGCGTCATCTTTGGCGCTGTTGATTTTATGTCCAGATGATAAACGCTCCATTGAAGTGTTTAGCGCATCTGTCGATTTATTTAGATAACGTTGTGCCGTCATTGCGGATACGTTAGTACTAACAGTTACAGCCATAATTTGCTCTCCTATTGAGTTCGCATTATTTGCGAAGCGGCCAGCTGTACTCTCATTTGGATAAGCACTGACCGTAGTTGCTTTGTAAGGTCCAACTTAACTGGTGAACTTACAATCGCACCTAAGTTGTTTTGTTATATATAACTATCCAATTAGTGTGCCAACTTTTACGAACTTCAATTTTATTTGTAGCTGTATTTTATTTTTCACTAAAATACAATAGGTTAAATAACATTCAACTGAACTAACCTTACCTTTAACTCATCTCAATTAAAGGTTAAGGCCTTGAGTTGCCCTTTTTCTACTTCCATCTGCCGATGAATCATTGCCGCATTTTTCGGCAACTTAACCAGCGGCAAATCCTTACCCTATACACTGACTTTTTCTAGGCACATGCGGCATAGCACACAAGGCTCTTATTAGAATCAATAAATTAGATGTAATTGAACAAGGTCAGATCTTTAGTTTTACCAAAGGCCTGTTGGGATGCTTGCAGTGCAAGCGAGTTTTCATTGAACTCGATAACCGCTTCTGCGTAATCGAGATCTTCAAAATTACTTTTAGACTTCGCCATGGATATTTGGAAATCACCATGCTGCTGCTCTTGAATGTCTAACGTGCCTTGTCTCGCACCCAGGTCCGTACGCACTTTGTTTAAGTGGATAAACGCCGAGTGAAATTGAGCGGTTATCTGATGCAGTTCAGCCGTGGCTGAAGCATCGGCAACCGAAGCTCTAGACATGTCTATTGCATCATTAAAACTGTCGAAAATATTAAATGTTTGCTGCGGCTCGAAGCCAACTTGATCGCCAGCGCTTATCTGCCCTTTAAACTGAAGCGATAATCCGTCATAGCGAATCCCCTCAACCGGATCATATGAGTCAGCGGCTACGACAGAACCGTCTTTCTCTAACTGATAACCAAAGCTGCCGTCTCCCATGTTCACAAACGTCACTTGATAATTGGATTCATCAGTCTGATTGATGTTGGTTGCACGTTCTACCAGCAGCTGTGACGCTGCCTGAAGTTTATAGCTTGGGTTGTAGTCGCCCAACGGATTGTCTATTTCCATGAACACTTTATTTCCCGCATCGTTAGCGGCAATTTCAAGCCCATTAGAAATTTTCATCATGCGTTGATACGTATCACCCACATAACGAACACTACTGTCATGATCTTTAAAAAACGGTTGATTCTTAGACTTGGTACCAGCAAAGATATAGTTTCCTGATTCGTCTTGAGAGTTAACTAAGTTCAGCATATTGCTAGACATCTCTTCTAGCTCACGAGCGGTTGCCGCACGATCTTCCGGTGATAATGCACCGTTGATCATTTCCATTACAGAGCGCTTAGCTGTGTCTGCATGTTGCTCGGCACTCGAAATGATCACTTCTTGATTTTCTAAACGGTTACGGATTAAAACAATCGAATCCATGTATTGATTCGTTTCTTCCGTCTGCTGCTTTAGGCCCTGAACATAGTGTGCCGCAAGCGGGCTATCTGCTGCTGTAAGGAGCTTTTTACCTGAAGCCAACTGAGCCTGATTATGATGAATCTTGCCTTCTTGACGACGCAAATCATTTTGAACAGTCTGATAGTTATGGAAACTAGAAATACGATTATTGATCATCTATCTTCCTCCTACCTCAGTGCCAATATGGTGTTAAACGTATCATTTGATGCCTGCATCACTCGCGAAGAGGCCATATACGCCTGCTGAAATTTCATCATGTTTGCCGCTTCTTCATCCAGGTTCACCCCAGAGATAGACGCGATGCGCTCTTTTGCCGCTTCACTTTCTAAGGTTGCTATGTCTGCCTTTCTTATGGCTGTCGAGGTTCTAAGGCCTACGTCTGTATTCAAGTTCTGGTAAAGCCCTAGCATGGTGGTATTGCCATCATCCATGATTTTGTCAGTCTGAATGCTCTGCATTTTTAGTAAGTTGCCGTTATCGCCTTCAGAGGGAACAAGGTTAACCGCAAAGCGATCATTCGCTTTAGCGCCTTCCGTTAACTCAAAGACAGTGCCATTTACCGTAACCGCGCCATTTGGTGGATATGTTTGTGGCTCAGTGATCACTCGGCCATCCATATCTAGAATGGCGAATTGATCCCCTTTTGGAGAGACCACCACCTGAAACTCTTTTTGAGCACCTGCTTGCAAAATATTAAATTCAGCAGTGCCTTTCGCATTGGTATATGAGCTCTTGTAGCTCTGGGCGGCTAATTGTGTTGGATCATCCATCTCAACCTTCATTAGCCTTGCCGCATTCTCTGTCGGACGGATGAGAAGACGCTCACCCTCTTTGGGTGGGTTGGTGACATCTATGCGTAAACCATCCATTTTATAGCCGTTAGCAAATACGCTCTTAGATACCGCGATGGTTTCACCGGATGGTTTAGTAATCTGATAAGTTGAGCCATCATAACGAACAGAGTATTCGCCACCTTTGAGTTGCGACAAATCATCAATATAGACAGACATATCCGTTTGAGAACCAGCGCCGAGCACTACGCGAGACTTTGCCATGTCTTCCGAATTCACATCAGTGAAAATATCAGCACCAACCTGCCCATATAGGTCTAGGCCTTGGCTTTGCAATTCATTCACTCGAAATGACATTGAAGTGGCCAGTCGGCCCAATTCGTCCATCACATACGGCAAAGTTTCGTCACGTGTTTTCAAAAATGCTTCAAGTTTGCCGTTGATGTCTTTGGGGTTGATGGTTTTTGTGCCTTGTCCTTCAACCAGAGCCAACTGCATTTTTTTGGGATCCGGGCTACCGTTCACCAGCTTAAGCTGGCTGGCTTCTGTGCCAGAAACCAAAGTATCGCCATTACCAATATGGATATTAAAACCCTCACTGGAGCCACGAGTGGTGACTGTGACCTTGGTATATTGTGAAAGCTCATTCACCAAGCTTTCTTGCTTATCCATTAAGTCATTGTGTGGACCCGGAGTTCGCATGATCAACCGGTTAATATCACGCAGCTCGATCGCCAATGAATTCATTCTTTCTACCGAATGACTTATTTTTGTATTGATGTTGTCTTTTTCTTTTCTAACCACTTCATGAAAATGGTTTAAATTTTGAGTGATCAGATGAGACTTTTCCAACAACACTTTACGGGCACCCACATCATTAGGCGCATCCGCTAAGGTTTTAAGCGTATCGAACCACTCATTGACATTATCTGGGATCTTGCGAGAAGCAACCGAAGAAAGCATGTTAGTCAGCTGATCTAGGTTTTCGACTTCGTCCTGTTTGTTGCTGAGTTCCGTCGTGGTTAGGTTATGTTCATTAACGGCAAACTGATCCCAAGAGCGGCGAACATTTTCCACATGTACACCCATGCCATAGGATTGACCACCGTATTGTTTTGGGTCATTCGCCCCTTGAATAACAGATTGGCGGCTGTAACCCTCGGTATTAACATTCGCGATGTTATGACCGGTGGTTGTCAGTTGTCTTTGCGCTGTCAAGACACTCTGTGTACCTACATTTAGTAGATCAGATGACATATCGCCCCCAAAATAAACAAACAAAATCGGCAGTTGCCGTTACTTTGTTTATATTTGCAATATGTATGCCAAGAAAATAGAAGGACGGGTTACGGGTTACGGGTTACGGGTTACGGGTTACGGGTTACGGGTTACGGGTTACGGGAAAAGATTGGAAATAACAGCATGACAATGCAAATAATAATGCGTCAGGAAGCATTATAGAATAGGTGAGTTAAACTAGCGTTCAGCGAAAGCACGTCAGTGCTCTTACTCTTTTCCTGTAACCTGCAGCCTGTAGAGCGCAGTTCGTCCTCACCCCAGGACGAAGTCCGCCTATTTCCCTAACATCTCATCAACTTGTCCTTTAACACGCATGATTTTATCAGCGTATTTAGGATCGGTTGCGTAGCCTGCTTGATGGATTCCGCGAATAAATTGCTCAGAACTACCGTTATGCTGTAGCGCTGTTTTATATCTTGGATTCGCGTTCAAGAATTGAACGTAATCATTGAAGCTATCTTGATAAGAATTGTATGAACGGAAGGCTGCATTTTCTTTCACGGGTACGCCGTCGTAAACTTCGAGTGTTTGTGTTGCCACTTTACCACCCTGCCAACGGCTATCGGCTTTAATGTTGAACAGGTTATTGCTCGACCCCATAGAGTTCTTAACAACTTTCTGTCCCCAGCCAGTTTCAAGCGCCGCTTGAGCCAGAATAACCGAAGAATCAATACCCAGTGCATTTGCCGCTTTATCAGCAAACGGCTTCATCGATTCTACAAACTGCTCTGGGCTATCAAAGCGAGAGGATTTAGATTGAGTCGCACTCATGGCTTGAATGGATTCATTCGTCACACGGCGCGCGGTTTCTCTGTCAACCGGCAAACGCAGTGAAGTATCCATTGCCGCATTGCGCATGGCAATTTCAGATTGGTTTTCGCCCGTTCCAGCACTCAATTGGGCAACAATCATATCTGCCAACCCTAAAGATCCTGAATCACTCAGCTCACTCGACATTTGATCATCGAGCATATTGCGGTAGAAATCTTGGTTCTGACTCTTCATTAAATCAGATTCAAAAGTAGCGTTGGCATCGCGCATTGACTTAAACAACATAGAAGTAAAGATCGACTCAAATTGTTTCGCCGCCGACTTAAGTGCCGCTTCTTTGCTTTGCTCATCATCACCGACTGCGCTTTGACGTAGCTTATCTAGACTGCTGATATCATGGATGAAGCCAATATCATTAGGATCATTAATCATAATATTACCCTAGATAATAATCAGTTGGCCTTCAATTGCACCCGCTTGTTTCAGCGCTTGCAATATAGCCATTAAATCGGAAGGAGCCGCGCCTACTTCGTTCACTGCTCGTACGAGATCGTCAAGTGTTAGACCCGGTTCAAATTTAAACATCTTTCCGGACTGCTCAGATACTTCGATGTCGGTATCCGGAACAACAACGGTCTGGCCGCCACCAAAGGCATTAGGTTGGCTAACATTTAAATTTTCTTTGATCGCTACGGTCATGCCACCATGAGTAACGGCTGCGGGTTTCAAACGAACGTGCTTACCAACCACAATCGTGCCGGTTCTCGAGTTTACGATTATTTTCGCAGAGCCATCTGCAGGGTTAAATTCGATGTTTTCAATCGCCGATAAAAAGGCCACACGTTGGCTAATATCACGTGGAGCTCGAACCTTTACAGAAGTAGCATCAAGAGCTTGTGCCATTTGAGGGCCGAGGAAATTGTTTACCGCATCCACTAAACGCTGCGCAGTTGTGAAGTCAGATTCCAATAGATTGAATGTAATGTAGTCGCCACGACCAAAAGGAGTTGGAATTTCACGTTCAACGGTAGCACCGCTCGAAATAAGGCCGACTGTTGGGTTATTCCCCACAATTTTAGAGCCATCTGCACCCGACGCACTAAAACCACTCACAACCAAGTTACCTTGCGCGATGGCGTAAACTTCACCGTCTAAACCTTTTAAGAAAGTTTGCACTAAGGTGCCGCCACGTAAACTCTTCGCACTACCAATGGACGACACAGTGACATCAACTTGTTGGCCTTGCTTTGAAAAGGCAGGAAGCTCAGCCGTCACAATAACAGCTGCAACGTTCTTCACTTTTGGCTTTGTGCCCGGTGGCAGTTGGATACCAAAGTTTTGCAGCATGGCATTGAAGCTTTGATCGGTAAACGGAGTTGATTCACCCGTACCCGGCAAACCCGTCACCAAACCGTAACCCACTAACTGGTTACTACGAACTCCGGCGACCTTAGCGACATCTTTAATGCGGGCTGCATGAGCGCTGCTCACACATAGCATTAACGCGCTAACTAATATCACTGCCAATCTTTTCATGATGTCAAAACTCCGACCGTATTCTAACTGTTACAAGGATACATTGAAGAATCGTGCCAAGAATCCAGGTTCTTGCATATCTTGTTGATTTCCGGTGCCAGAATATTTAATTCGAGCATTTGAAATACGCGTTGAGGCAATGGTGTTGTCAAAAGAAATGTCATCAGGACGAATTGTGCCGCTCAAGCGGATGTATTCGTCACCGGTATTCAAGGTTAGCCATTTTTCACCACGGATGATCAAATTGCCGTTTGCTAACACTTCGATCACCTCTACCGTAATTGAACCGCTGATACTGTTACTTTGGTTAGCTGATGCGTTGCCCTTGAATTTGTTCTCATTACTGAGCTCATATGAAAAGTTGTAATCTTGAATTTTCAGTTCTTGACCACCAACGTTTAATGGGTCCATCGAAGCATCGTTAGATTTGTTTAAATCTGCATCGGCACTTTTTGCCGCCTTAGTGCTTTCTTGTAGCATGACGGTCACGATATCACCGATACCATGTGGCTTACTGTCATCATATAGGTTCTGTACATAATCAGTATTAAACAAAGAACCTGTCGCCGTGGCGTAATGTTCTGGCTTCTGCTTAGGGTGAATCGGAGACCAAGCAGGATCACCCGCAACAGGATCAGTACGACCACGGAGCGTATCTATAATACCGCCACCTGCATCACCGGACTTATCGCCCTCGATCGCATCAACAACGGTTGTCCCTTGTGATGGGTCGGTCAACTCAGGTTGTTGCAATGCCGAACAGCCCGTCATAGCCATGACCAAAGTAGCAAATAGAATACGTTTCATAATACTGAACCTATTAAAGTGTCGGGTTATAGTTGTTGGTTAACAAAGCTCATCATCTTATCTACTGATGAGATAACTTTAGAGTTCATCTCGTAGACACGTTGGGCTTCAATCATGTTCACCAATTCTTCAGTCACGTTTACGTTCGATGTTTCAAGCATCGATTGACGTACAGAACCTAAACCTTCAAGGCCTGGCGTCCCCTCTTGCGGGTCACCACTTGCACCGGTTGGTAGGTACAAGTTCTGGCCGATAGGCTCTAAACCACCCGGGTTAATGAAATCTGCCGTAGTGATCTGCCCAACCACTTGGTTATTTTGCTGGCCACGCACACGAACCGACACTTCACCATCATTACCGACGGTAATAGAAATGGCTTCTTCTGGAATCACAATCTCTGGCTCTAAACGGTAGCCAGAACCAGAAGTCACAATTGCGCCTTCACTGTCGAGTGTGAACTGACCGTTGCGGGTATAACCTGTGTTGCCGTCAGGTAGCAGGATTTGGAAAAAACCATCCCCTTCGACCATCATATCAAGGCTGTTACTGGTCGTTTGAGCATTACCATTGGTGTGTACTTTTTGTGTTGCCACAACTTTGGAACCCGCACCGAGCATTAAGCCTGTTGGCAGTTCTGTGTTTTGAGAAGACTGGCCACCCGGCTGATTGATATTCTGATAAAACAGATCTTCAAATACCGCACGGCTTTTCTTGTAGCCAATGGTTGAGGCATTGGCTAGGTTGTTCGAAATGGTTGAGATATTCGTCTGCTGAGCATCTAACCCTGTTTTACTTACCCATAATGCTGGATGCATAATCTGTCCCCTACCCTAATTCTATTAGCTTGAACGGATAAGAGAATCAGACGCTTTGTCCATCTCTTCAGCCGTGCTCATCAGTTTTACTTGCATTTCAAACTGGCGTTGCAAATCTATCAAGCTGGTCATTTCACCAACTGCGTTAACGTTACTGCCCTCAACCGCACCGGTCATAATTTTAACCGCAGCATCCGCTTCAAAAGGTTGGTTGGGCTCTTTTGAACGAAATAGGCCATTGGTGTCTTTAAACAATGAACGGTTATCTGTGTTGGTCAATTTAATGCGGTCTACAATTTCCATCGCGTCCGCTGGCGCACCTTGAGGGATAACAGAAATCGTACCGTCACGGCCGATTTCTACTTTACTTAATGGGATTGGCAAAGTTATCGGCCCGCCAGTTTCACCTAAGACTAAGTGGCCAGAGCTATTAGTCAGTAAGCCTGTTTGGTCAATGTGAAGGTTACCGTTACGGGTTAAACCTTCTTTGCCGGTCTTGTCCATTACGGCTAGCCACCCGTTGCCTTCAATCGTGACATCAAGATCACGTCCCGTGGTGATCACACTACCTTGGGCAAAGCTTTGTCCTGGACGTTCTGTCATGCTAAATACACGACTAGGTAAGCCTTCACCATAAGCCTGCATAGAACGAGCTTGTGCTAAATCGGCTCGGAAGCCGTTTGTGCTTACGTTCGCGAGGTTATTAGATCTAAGCTGCATCGCCTGCATGTTCTGCTTGGCGCCACTCATAGCTAAAAATAGTGAACGATCCATAATTTGCTCCAAAATAGTTTCTAAGAGCAATAAAGCAATATGCATGCCAATAAATATAATCGTTATATTTCAGTTAATTAGATTAAAAATAGGAAGTGTGAAGATCAGGGGAGGTAAGGATCGGTGCTTTAAACGGCAAAAGTATTGCCACGAAAAAAAGCATTGCCGCAAAAAAGCGGCAATGCCAGATGATTGTAGATTAACGGATTTGAAGTATGTTCTGTTGCAGGCCGTTGTGAACTTCAAGAGAACGCGAGTTCGCTTGGAAGTTACGTTGGGCAGAAATGAGGTCCACCAGCTCTTGAGTCATATCGATGTTCGATTGCTCCAAGGTACCGCTTGTTACCGAACCATAAGAACCTTTGTTCGATTCACCCCAAGTCTTCTTACCAGACAATTGAGTCGTATCCCATTGGGTTCCGCCTTTCTTGTCTAGCCCTTGTTCATTGGCAACGCGCACCAATGCCACACGGCCAAGACTTACCGCTTCACCATTAGAATATGTCCCCATTACGGTTCCGTACTCATCAAAGTCAACTTTGGTTAAGAAACCCGTGGTTGCGCCATCTTCGTTAAAACGTACCAGTTCAAATGGAGCAGCATACTGAGTCGCGCCCATCTGATTAAGAGTCAACGACTGATTACCATCCGCACCATTAAGATCGATTGGATTAGGATTGCCTTCACCCGCCAGAGGAACAGTTACAACATCGTTGCCACCATTCACACTCGCAAGCGTACCGTCGTTATTAAAACGAATAGTATGACCGACATGACCATTTGGTGCCGTCGTATCACCACCAGCGATACTCAGAGGTTTTTCGCCTTCCGCATCCGTCATGGTGTAGTACGATTGCCACGTGTTCGGCTGTGTCGCATCTTTCATGTAATACGTCGTCATTTTATATGACTGACCCATTGAGTCGTACACCGTCGATGAAGTCGAACGGTTGTACGTTGTCGGGTCAGTAATATCAAACTGCAACGGATCTTTTTGCTCACCGTCTGCTGGTAAGTTAACGCTCAACTCAACATTTTCGGTCGGTTTTGGACGGCCATATTCTGCAGGTACATTTAGCGGCTCAGGCTCATAAGATGCCACCTCACCATTTTCTGGGTTCACCTTATAACCTAACAAGTATTCTTCGTTAGAAGTCACCATGTAATTGTCTTTATTAAGGTGGAACGCACCATTACGCGTCATCTCATTTTGTTGCGGCTGCAATCTATCTTTGGAAACGGCAAAGTAGCCAGTACCAGAGATACGCAAGTCCATCGGGTTGTTAGTATAAATACTCGAACCTTCATGAAATTGCTGAGCGACTTTACTTGCTTGAGCACCACCACCGGTAGCAGTCTTTGCATTAGTAAAAAGTGAATTCGAATAAACATCGCCAAACTCCGCACGAGACTCTTTAAAGCCATACGTGTTGGCGTTAGCAATGTTATTACTGGTTGTGTTTAAATCTAGTTGAGCGGAAGCAAGTCCACTAAGTGCAATATATGACATTCCAAAATCTCCTATCTAGCTAGCGTTTTACGCCTTACCTACTTCTAGTACTTCAGCGAGTCGAACTGGCGATTCAAAGCCAGCCAGATTGAGCAGTACATTCCCATCACCTTTACCCAAGAGCACACTATTCACGTTTGCGTAAGTCGAAACTTCGAATTCGCGTGTCTCTCCGTCAAGCAAGCCACCGGCTTTCACCTTGTACTTGCCACCCGGTAATGGATTACCGTTTTCATCTAATCCGTCCCATTCCACCTTTGCATCGCCTGAAGGTTTAGCACCAACATCTAATGTACGGATCAATTGGCCTTGCGCATCTTCAATACGAACAAATAAATTGTCCAGAGCTTGAGGAACCTTAACCATTGCCGACATTCCAGCGTTTTCAGGTTTAATGCCTGCAGCACCAGGAACTAACACATCACGCCCAACAAGTGATGAAGCTTGCAGTGCCTGATTAGAAGTCATCGATGAATTCAAACTTTCGAATTGAGTATTCATCTTCCCGATACCATCGACGGTCGCAAATGAAGCCATTTGCGCAATCATCTGGTCATTGCTGACCGGCTTAAAAGGGTCTTGCTGAGCAAGCTGTTTGGTAAGCAAAGACAGAAAATCTTCTTGATTGAGATCATTCTGGCCCGTTTGTGCTTCCGCCGGCTTGTTCTTTTCTTGCAAGCTTTTAAGCTGATCAACATAGGACAAGCCGCTCTGACCAACATTGTCTATTCCGGCCATGACGTTACCTCCTATTGACCCATCTGCAGCGTACGCAGCAGCATTTGTTTACTTGCATCTGCTACCTGAACATTCGTTTGATACGCTCGGGATGCAGAAATCATGTTTGCCATTTCTTCCATCACATTCACGTTTGACTTAAAGATAAATCCCTCGTCATTCGCTAGTGGATGCTCTGGGTTATACTCTGAACTCAGTGGTTTATCACTTTCAACAATACCCAACACTTTTACCGGAACATTATGATCACGGTTGTACTTCGCCTTATTTAACTCAGCACCAAATACCGCATGACGCGCTTTGTATGTTTGCTCGGCAGAGCTACTGACACTGTTGGCGTTAGCTAAGTTACTTGAGGTTGTGTTTAGACGAACAGATTCAGCGCTCATGGCAGAACCGGTCACATTGAATACATTAAATAAGCCCATCTAAATTACTCCCCTTTTAGTGCTTTCGTTAGATTCTTAAACTTACTGCCTAAGAAATCGAGCGAAGCCTGATGACGAATTTGGTTTTGCATAAACAAGTTACGTTCCAAATCTACGTCGACTGTGTTGCCATCCCCTGTATCGGGTTGGGTTGGTACGCGGTACAAAGTATCACCAGTAAAATTAGTAGTGGCACCAATATGCCGTCCATCGGTACGATTAAGACCAAAACTTGCCCCCGACTTTGCCGCTTGCAATGATTTATCAAAATCCATGCCTTTCGCTTTAAAGCCAGGCGTGTTCGATTGAGCAATGTTGGTAGAAATCACCTCTGCATTGCGCTCTCGTAAGCCCACCGTGTGCTGGTGAACCCCTAATGCTTTATCAAACGAAATAGCCATATATTGCCTCTACTAAAAAGAACTGACTTACCTAAGGTAAATAATGCAATCTATATGCCAACTTGACCAAGTTCTCATATGATGAATTCAATACCTACATAGTTTATTAGCAATTATTAAGCCAATAGAAAGACAAAACACGAAAAACTCGCTGATGGCACATTGTCTCCATGATTCAGGCGAAAAAAAAGCCAGGTATAATACCTAGCTTCTATAAAGATGATTGTGTTGAGCAAACTCTTTTAACTAACTTTTCAGCTTGTAAATAATACCAGGATTACAACGCACCATATCAAAGCGATCCGTCAGGCCGGTCAATGACTCTGAAGCACCAAGTAGCAAATAGCCACCCGGGTTCAAGCAACTCGCCATTTGATTCAGCACTTTAGCTTTCATGTCTGGAGAGAAATAAATCAACACGTTGCGACAAAAAATAATGTCGAACTTGCCAAGCAAGGCGTAGCTGTCCATCAAGTTTTGTGGGCGGAAGTTGACCATACGCTTAACGTTATCTTTTACTTTCATCTTGCCATCGCCGGCATCTTCAAAGAAAGTACGGCGGCGCTCTGGTGATAAACCACGGCCCAAGGCTAAGTTATCGTAAACACCTGCTCGGCACATGTCTAACATGCTAGAAGAAATGTCAGTCGCGGTGATGGATACGTTCGGTAGCATGCCTGGCTTACGCTGCTGAGTTTCTGTAATCGTCATCGCAATGGAGTACGGTTCTTGACCTGACGAACTCGCCGCTGACCAAATTTTGATTGGTCTCTTATTTGCGGCAACTTCTGGTAGCAGTTTCTCAGACAGCACTGCAAACGGATAGCTATCACGGAACCACAACGTTTCGTTCGTGGTCATTGCATCAACAGCGGCGACACGTAACTCACGGTTTCGACCTGTTACGACATCACGTAGCAAATCAGACAATGAGCCTAATTTAAACTTGTTAACCAGCGGGCTTAATCGGCTTCGAACCAAATATTGCTTACTGTCTCCCAAGACAATCCCACATTGGGACTCAAGAAAACGGCTGAAATCGCGATACTCTTGATCACTTATAGTTATAGCTGTCATTCAGTTCTCTATTAATTATTTACCGCGGCTTTTACTGCTGAACCCAACTCATCTGGATTGAATTTAGCAATGAATTCATTTGCCCCTACACGCTCTACCATTGCTTGGTTAAACACACCACTTAAAGAAGTATGTAAGATTACGTGGAGGTTTTTAATATCGGCGTTTCTTCTGATCTCTGCAGTTAAAGTGTAGCCATCCATTTCTGGCATTTCAATGTCAGAAATCACAAGCGAGATCTGATCGTAAATACTGCCCTCAGCAGCCATTTCAACCAACTTCTCATAAGCTTCTTTACCATCTTTCACAGCAATAGCTTCAAATCCAATAGACTCGATAGCGCGCTGAACTTGCTTACGTGCAACCGTAGAGTCGTCAGCAATCAGAATTTTTCGGACAATATTTTTATCGCTTTGAATTTCTGCAATTTCTTCTTTAAGCTCTTCGCTCATGGTTTCATCAACCGGAGAGATTTCAGCCAAGATTTTTTCCACATCCAGAATTTCAACCAGCTCGTTATCAATATTCGTCACGGCCGTTAAGTAGTGAGCTTTACCCGCCCCTTCCGGTGGAGGAAGAATAGACTCCCAATGCATATTGATGATACGTTCTACTTTAGTTACCAGGAAACCTTGAATAGTTCGGTTAAATTCAGAAATAACAACGAAACATTTATCGATGTCGGTTGTTGGTCTGCCACCAGTAGCTAAACTTAAATCAATGACCGATACTGTTTGACCACGAATATGCGCAACACCTTTAACCAAAGGATGTAAGTTAGGCATAGAAGTGAGCTTAGGGCACTGAAGAACTTCTTTAACTTTAAAGACATTAATGCCATAACGTTGGCGTCCCATCAGACGAAACGTTAATAGCTCTAATCGGTTTTGACCGACGAGTTGCGTGCGTTGATTCACTGAATCAAGAATGCCCGTCATATGCGCATCTCCATCTCAAGCATTTTTTAGTAAAGTATTTAACCCAACACTGACTACAAAACATACAATTACAAAATAACGTATTATAAGGTGTTTTTCTGTATGCAATCTATATCTAAGTGTAGAGCTTTCTATCGAAATTTTGCTAAATCTATCGGCTTTTGTTCAATTTTCTTTAGCCTTTTGTGCAGTGCAGCAACAGAACAGCAACTGGATATGATCAAAAATGCTGCTCAAGATCACGTATTAAGCACGTACCAAATTGCAGCTAATGACCAATTATCCGCTACTGCGGCCGACGTTGATAGCCGTATTAGAGCAACAGATTGCCCTGACCCTCTCACAACGTCGTCACCATCGAATGGTCGTTCATCAAGCAATGTTACTGTACTTGTCCAATGCGAAGCAGATAACTGGCGTATTTATGTCCCAGTACGCGTATCACTTCTTCGGCCATTGGTGACTGCACTAAGACCACTCTCCAGAGGAGAATTGGTCAGTAACAGTGATATTAGCATATCTTTGATAGAACAACGCGCTTATCGTCGATTTGGTTTCAATCAAACGAATCAAGTTGTTGGCGCAAAACTGAAAAGAAATGTCCGCCAAGGAGATGTCATCGAACAGGGTGATATCTGTGTCGTGTGTCGCAATGAAACGGTGGTAATTAAAGCCGTAAAAGGTGGGCTCATCATCACAACAAAAGGGACAGCATTGTCAGATGGTTCAAGCGGTGAACAAGTAAGGGTGAAAAATAAGAAATCTAGTCGTATAATTGATGGTATAGTTACTGGTATTGCAGAAGTCACAGTCAACTTCTAGCGAAATTCATGGCACGTTTACCACCACGCAAGTGATAGCAAAATTAGAACAAAAATATATTAAAGTTTTGTTTTAGGCTGTCGATATCATTTGTATAGGTTCACTATCATTTGCGAATAAGGTTCAAACTATGGCAGGCATTGATCAACTCAGGTCCGGACAAACGGTGGCAACGAGTCGCCCCCAGACTCGTACAGATTCAAGCGCTACGTCGCGTTCTGATTCTGTCGCCGAATCTAAAGGCGGTAAAGACGCCGTATCGCTAAGCCAAGAAAGCAAAGCGATTGGCCAACTTCATCAATCAATGGCTTCCGAGCCAAGCTTCGATAGCGCCAAAGTTGCTGCTATTAAAGAAGCGATAGCTAACGGCTCTTATACGGTTAACCCCGAAAAGCTTGCTGAAAGTATGATGAAACATGAAGACGATCTAGCAGGACTGTAATGATAGTTGCAGTCCAGCTATTTTAAGATAACTTATGGCCAGTTTAACCAGCTTACTTGAATATCAAGTTCAAAATGCTCAGTCCTTATCGGATTTACTCGAGCTAGAAAAAGTAGCCATTGCTAACCGTATCGCCACTGATATCGAAGCCATAGCTAAAGACAAACTCGCCCTTATTGGTCTACTTCAACAAACTGACCAGCGTATCTCCGAACATCAAGATATTGAACAACTCACTTCTGTTCAGCAATACTCCGACCGTGTTTCTCATATTCAATCAATCATTCACGATTGCCAGCAAATGAACGACATAAACGGTGAAGCCCTGCAACGCGCCCAACTGAGTTTTAATAAACTGCATAACTTAATGCAACAAAGCCGCGGAAAAATAGGCATGACCTATAACGCCGAGGGTCAAACTCATACTATTTCTACACTAGGCACCAACATCAAAGCCTAACTACTTTCTACTTTCTACTTTCTACTTTCTACTTTCTACTTTCTACTTTCTACTTTCTACTTTCTACTTTCTACTTTCTACTTTCTAGCAACAGTTTATCGCCACTTTTTATTATGACATTAAAAAAGCGGCAAACCATGCGATTGCCGCTTCTTACCTTGTTTGCCGCTCCCCTGGAGATGAACAGAACGGCTAAACAATGAGAGCATTGTCCTATCTAATAAAAGCAATGCCTTCAGTAATTAAAATAATGTCGTCTGCTTTTTAACTGGCACTTGCTGGACATCACCGTAATCTTTAAATCGATCCATCTTTTCCATATCTAAGCTTAATTCAGTCACGTAGTTATCACCAACAGCGTAGCTGCGCAATACTTGTGCCCCTCGAATAACACCATCAACTGATCCTGTCGTTAACTCGCGGCCTAAACGAGTATCTTCAATATCAGAGCGCGCACTTACTCTCAGCCCATAGACCTGCTCGGCCAGTTCGCGGTATGCATCCACTTTTGACGCTCTCATCGCTCTAACTTGCTGTTCTTCTACAGAGCGGCCTTTTTGTTCACTTATGCTTGCATACCCAACAGCCATCAATAAATTCTCTTCTCTATTCAACGGCTGACAACCAACAGCAATTAATGCAAACGCAATCATCATTAATTTTTTCATTTCTCTCACCTATTCTCTCAATTCTTTCTTACGGACGTAAAATAATTGAATTTGGATACTTTAGAGTTGGATCTGAGCGAATTAGCACACCATCTTGTGTACGAATGCTATTAAGCGTTTCTAAATCACGACCAATTCGGTCTTCTGGTAAGAAACCTTGTGCCGTAGCAACGACAATACGCGTTTGCATCCCAACGACACGTGCGTTGATCAACACACCACCATCTTGACGAAGCATTGTACCCGTCAGCACATACTTAACATCTTGTTCTTCTGCTAGCTCTTTCCAGTCTCGGCTAAAAGCAAAATCACCCTCGTGTGTTACTCTGATAGAGCCCGTTGTTTTAAAATCAACCACTTTAAAACCACGGCGCTGAAACTGATGAATAAATCCTTCAGATACCGAGTTGCCTAACCAGTTGGTCGTATCCATATTTTGCAGGTCAACAAATGATGTGACTGCAATAGGAGTACGAGCAGAAACGCTAGTATTAGAGAGAATTAACTCTTCCGCTAAGCTTTCTACAAAAAAGTCCATCGTATGACGAGGGGTATCCATTAGCATAAATCGACTGCCAGAATACGTATCTTTACCGTTATAGATGGGTGAAAAAGCACACGATGACAAGAGCATCGCCATTGCTATTACAAGCCATTTATTCATTATCTTCATCTCCGGGTTTACTGAGTGTTATTGCCCCAAATACTGTAAACTTACAAGTTGGAACAATACTTGCTTTTCTTAATGTGCCGAAAAAGAAAAACATCACCAAATTCTACTAACTAAATATTAAGCAATAAACGTACCCAAATGGTAAGTGAGTCATGAAAAAAATGAATTTACGTCTTATAGCATTGTTTTTAACGCTTTTATCTTCATTCACGGCGAAAGCGTCTTGGTATGAAGTGGAAGGCACGTCTGCTATCGTATCCACAGATGAAGTGGCAAGGATCCACGCTATAGAAGACGCCATTTTTAAGGCGATGAACTTTTCAGGGGCAGACATTGGCACCATTAGCTATATCATGCCGTATCTTGAAGAAGCTCGTGAGGAGTATCAATTTACCAATCACGAAGTCCGCTATATAAGAGTGCTCGATGAAGACAAACGAGGCGGCAAGATGCGGATCAAGGTACGCCTCGACATCTACCCTTCGGCAACAGGTTGCCATGTAGACCAATACAAAAAAACCTTCGTGATAGGTAAAGTTGATATGGTTTCCCCACAACAAGCTGTTATGGGCGCTGTTTACAGCCTAGGCGATGATTATAGCCAAATCATCAACCGACAACTTACTCAGCAGTCCATGAGTTTTGTTTCTGTTGGTACAACACCTTATAACGTCGACAAGCGTCAACCTGAAGTCATCAAAATGATCGCCCAAGACAACGGCGCGCAATACATTGTAAGCGGCGCGATTACGGATTTAACCGCAACGGTCGAAACCTCATTTCTATCTGATGACAAAATAAATCGTCAGTTTGCTATGGAAGTGATGGTGTTTGATGGCAAAACCGGTGCAGAAGTTTATACCAAGAACTACCGCGAAGTAGCACTATGGCCATTCCCTAAAACAAGTAAAATTGACACTAAAGGCGCGCGCTTTTGGTCTTCTACTTACGGTGAGATGATGCTTCGAGTAAGCCGAAACATCATGCTCGACCTAGAGGCTGAGTTGTCATGTAAAATCACACTACCTGAAGTCGTGGCGATCAGAGACAACATTGTCACCATCGATCTTGGCAGACGCCATGGCGTAAAAAAAGGCGACACTTTACAACTCTGGCACACTGGCGCTTTTGTCGACCAGCACGGCATCCCACGTAATCGCGTATCCAAAAGTTCTATTACGTTAACCGTCAACAGAGTCTATGACCAACAAGCAGAGCTAATCATCAACCAACCAACACTGGCTCAAAGTATCCAGATTGGCGATGTGATGCACAAAGAAATTTATGAAGATAAATAAAAAGCTTAACAATATTAGATAGATGTGTATTATTTACAATATTAGCTCTCGTGGCACAGCTGGATAGCGCGGCCCCCTCCTAAGGGGCAGGTCACAGGTTCGAATCCTGTCGGGAGCGCCATATAAATAAAGGGCTAAGTGGAATTCAACCTCTTAGCCCTTTTGCTTTTTTAAGCTCCTGTGTAGCAAATATGTAGCAACACCACTTTCACTGCTATTTTTCTTCCAATGCTTATTTTCTAAAGCCTGTCTCATGACACTTTCTGACTCATTCCTCAATGTTCATTTTTGCTAGTATGTTCAAAACAAAATGAGTCAGATATGTGATTAAATGAATATAAATACAACAATCACATCACTGTTATGGCTAAAAAGAACGACGGAATTATTTGGCATCTTATGGATGCCCCGTAAGCGTCTAATTAACCACACGTTCTAATTCCGCTTTACCTTTGTCATAGTTTTGCC
>NZ_JAUFQV010000034.1 GCF_030409945.1 Vibrio tapetis subsp. quintayensis | reverse complement strand
AAGAGCATGACAGAATCGATTGGTACTTATCCCGTCAAGATCCCTCAGTAATGACAAAACTCGTAATGCTACTTATGCACTATGCAAAATGAGACCACTCTAAATCTGGTATTGAAGTGGAATTGACGGAACAGATCCCCTAAGTACAATTTGGTATCTGTCCATACTGTTACCTTAAGTACTATTTGGTGTATGTTCATGTTGTTACGACGTCAGGGGTTGTTGTAGTCTCGGCACAAAGTGTCATTAAAAACAGTAATACGATCACCAAAAGTTGATGCTCATTGAGAGCGAACACTACTATTTCCGAGTTAATATATTGAATAAAATCAAAGTACTGGAATCGATAGCGAAACTGACACTGCATGTTATTTTAGTTTCAGTGCTATCTGCAGGCGTAATTATTTGGTCGATGGGCATCGTGCCGTTCGATGACCCGTATCTTTCTAACGCCGAGTATGAAGCGTTGGGAGCCAAGCAAGACTTAGTCATTGCTTGGGCAAAATCAGGCGCGCTATTTTTCTATGCGATTGGCGTGTACTTACACCTCATACGGCCTTTCAGGAAAAAGAGTGCCTTAGCTGACTAATGGTGCTTTATTTGGTTTAGGTTCGCGTTGGGTACGCAGATCAATATATTGAAGTCATCACCCTATTAACCCACTACCTTGTTAGAGTGCTCGCACAAGGCAGTGAGTAAAAAAGAGAATTATCCCCTATTGCCCAATCGCCGCCCCCTCGCGACGAGGATCGGCAGCGCCTTCTAGGCCGTCTTTTGTGAGACGAATCGCGTGTAAACCTGAGTTAAGATCGCGAATGTTGACCTTAAACCCCATCTTTTCTAGTTCAGGTTTGAAGCTTTCCGCCGATGTGCCTTTTTCCAGATCTAACGTCCCAAAGCGGTTTAGGAAGTGCGGCTGATTGATGGCCTGCTGAATATCCATGTCCCATTGAGTATGAGCAATAATGGCTTGTGCCACATAGCCTATGATACGGCTACCTCCCGGAGAACCAATCGCCATGTAAGGTTTGTCGTCTTGCATGATGATGGTCGGTGCCATCGAAGAACGTGGACGCTTACCCGGCTCAAGACGGTTAGCAATAGGCTTGCCATCATTGTGCGTTTTAAATGAGAAATCCGTCAGTTCGTTGTTGAGTAGGAAACCTCTCACCATAAGGCGTGAGCCAAATGCGTTCTCAATGGTGGTGGTCATTGAGACGACATTGACATCGCTATCTACAATATTGAAGTGACTGGTGGAAGGCAGCTCAATAGAAACATCTTGGCTTCTTTGCATTGCATGATCCCACGGAGGCGTGCCAGAAGGCGCGCTGTCTAATGCTTTACCTGCGGTAATTAACTGGGCACGTTCATGCAAGTAGTCCGTATTGACTAACCCTTTTGTCGGCATTGGCACGTAGTCTTGGTCTGCCATGTACATGCCTCGGTCTGCAAAGGCTAGACGAGACGCGTCTGCTAATACCTGCCAAGATTTTGCGTCGTTGGGTCCCCACCCTTTTAGGTCAAATTTCTCGGTCATCGCTAAGATTTGCCCAACCGTTAAGGCACCTGAACTTGGTGGCCCCATGCCACAAACTTGGTAACTCTCATAAGCGGAACAAACAGGCTCTCGCTGTTTAATTGAATACGCGTCTAAGTCTTTTTGCGCCAATACGCCCGGGTTCCCTTTCGCAGTTTGTACCGTATTGATGATGTCGGCCGCGATCTCGCCTTGATAGAAGGCTTTAGCCCCGTTCTTCGAGATAGCGTCTAATGTCGCTGCGTATTCAGGATTCTTAAGCAGCGTCCCTGCTGTTTTCGGGCTGCCATCGGCATTAAAGAAGTAGGCTTTGGTCGTTGCAAAGCGGCTTAGGCGCTTTTGGTCATTATCAATTAGGGTTGCTAAACGCGGGCTAATGGTAAAACCGTTTTCAGCCAGTTGAGCGATGGGCTTAATCAGCGACGACCACTCTAGCTTGCCGTATTTCTGGTGAGTATCCCACAGCAATTGCACCGTGCCCGGCGTGCCAACGGAACGACCGCCAACAACGGCATCATAGAACTTCAGCGGTTGTCCATTTTCGTCTTGGAATAAACGGGGGGTTGCATCAAGTGGTGCGGTTTCGCGGCCATCGTAAGTTTCGAGCTGCTTGCCTTTACCATCAAAATAAACAAGGAATGCCCCACCGCCGATACCTGATGACTGAGGTTCTACCAAACCAAGCATAAGTTGTACGGCAACCATCGCATCAATGGCGTTACCACCACGAGCGAGTACATCCGCACCCGCTTGTGTGGCCAGCGGGTTGGCTGCGGTGACCATCCAATCGTTAGCTTTAACGAGTTGCTTGGTTTCTAACCCACTGCTTTGTTCGGGGGCGACGGAATCGGCTACTTGATTTGCCCAACTGACGTGAGAGGCAAAAATTAGGGTAGAAGTGGCGAGGGTTGTTAGTTTTGTTTTCCACTGCATGATCTTCTCCTTTTAAAATGCAGAGCTAGATTGGCAGTGGCAATAAAATTAAGCAAGCGAGTTGTTAACAAATTGTAATCTTAATTCGAATTTAGATAAGTTATGATCATACAGATAATCAGAGAATACATCCGTTGCCCCACCGTATGGTGTTGCTAGTAGTAATCCATAATCAGCACCATCACTCATGACAAAAGCTGTCAGTCGAGCCTGCTATGCTGGCATTTCAATTCCACTGACCTTAAGAGCTCCCTATGTTCTCACTCGATTCAATCGTCTTATATGTTGAAGATGTCCAACGTAGCATGGCGTTCTACGCTAAAGCTTTCAACTGTGAACCTAAGCTTCTATCTCCGACGTTTGCCGCGCTGGACTTTGCCAGCAACGTTAAAATCACACTCAAGCAGACTGATGCACTGACTCCGGCCAGTACAGTTAAAGGCGGGGGAACTGAGCTTTCTATCCCCGTCACAGACAAAGATGAGCTTGATTCTCTATTTGATAAATGGAGCCAGCAAGGGGTTGAGTTTGCTCAAGAACGTGAAGAATCTGTATATGGCATTAACTTTGTGGCCATCGATCCTGACGGCCACCGTATTCGAATATTTTCTTAACTCGAATTAATAGGTGATGATATGCATATCAAATTACCTGTACTGGGTACTTTTGGGAAGGTCGCTTTAAAAGCCAAGCATTGCTGGATGAAAATGCCTTAGCGGCTGCCATGACCTATTGAGCGAAAATAGGCGAGAGGATTCAAATTTCCCTTCGCCTTTTGTTTGCAAATGAAGACGGGATTAACCAAGGTCTGAGCGCTTAATTACTGGCATTCAATAAATTGGCTGGCGAATATTGATCGGTTAATACCCTGGTATTGCTGTCCCAATCCTGTGCATCTTTAGTAGATGAAAACAGTTGACTTAGCATTTGTAGATCAACATCCATCGGTGCAACTTTATCTTTCAAGACCGCTATACGTTGTTGCAATTTCTTAGTTGTCGCTGGGGATGAAAATTCCAACTCTTGTGCGGTTTCCCAGTTCTTAACCAGGATTACTCGGTTTTGGTTATCGTCAAAGCGTACATTGTAAAAATGCCCGAATACTGATTGATAAGTCGCGGATTCATGCCCGTACAATTGACTACTGACAAAGGTGTTTGCGGTAAGGACACCATTTGGCGATAGGAGAGACTTTGCTTCCTGCAAAAACTCCTCAGTGAGAAGGTGGTCAGGAATGTAGTCTCCATTGTAAGCGTCGAGGATCACCCAATCATATTGCTGTTTTTTCAACAAAGCCCGCTTAATGAAAATGCGCCCATCTTGAGTGTATGACTTTATGTCATCGCTTTCGTAGAAATCAAAGTAGTCTCTTGCAACCTTGACTACCGACGGGTCAATCTCAACATTATCGATTTGTATGCTCGGATAAATCTTATGCAGCGCATTCGACATGCTTCCACCACCTAAGCCTATAACAAGTACATTTTGTGGATCGTCGATGGTGAGTAACGCTGAGAACAATAATTTGGTATACACAAAATAGAGCCGTTGTGGATCACTCTTATACATACAGCTCTGAGTAAGCGCTTTGCTCTTGTTGTTGAACTTTAGACAGCGCACGTCGTCGATATCTTCAACAACGATATCACGATAGAGCGAGCGTTCTTGATGAATCACTTCCGCGGTTACGGGTGACGTAAAACCTACAACTAAACAAGCGGCTGCTGTGAGAACTTTGTTTCGTTTAAACATCCTGTCGCCTCGCATCGCTTTCAGAGTCCATGGTTGTGAGTTTGAAAGTATGTAGCCCAATAGCGCCTACCCCGAGTAAGACAAGCAAACTACTGAACGCAATAATGATCGTATTTACCTCAAACCATAGGATGAAGTAAAACGACGTCATAATCGTCCCAAGCGCACTGCCAAGGGTAGAGACAAAGTAAAGCGCACCTGCGACTTGACCACTTTTGTGGTGGTTTTCCACCAAAAGCCGTACAGAGTAAGGAGATATCATGCCTAAGATAATGGTAGGAATAAAAAAGAGAGCAACGGAGGCAAGCAGTGAACCATAGCGGCTATCCTCCACTGAGAGAAATATCACTTCCATAATCGGCTCTGCAAGCAGCCAAATTGGGGTAACAGTGATACCCGCAATAACGAATATCAATCCGTATGTTCTCAAGCTAGGGTTACGAGTAGAAAGCCTCCCTCCAAGCAAATAGCCAAAGGAGAGACTCAGCATAAAGACGGTAATGATACTACCCCAGATATGAACACTAGAACCAAAGTAAGGTGCTAAGATCCTTCCGCCCAATAATTCAATTCCCATGATTGAAAATCCACTGGAAAAGGCGAGCAGATAAACTAATGGGTTCTGCCATAGCTTTTTGGCTGGCGTTAAATCTAGCTCAGCAGGCTGAGCGAAGTTATCTGAATATTCCGTCATTTTATTGGGGTCGCCATTGGTTGAAATCCACATCCATGTTAATTCATCATAGCAATCTACTTTAGATTTTTCGAGAAGTCGGTGGCGGCCTTTTTTACGACATCGAGATAAACGACCTGCAAGAGTCGACGCATTTATCCAACATGTTCGTCATTGGAAAAGCCGTCTAGCACATTGATTTGAAACCGACTCATCGCACTCAGCAGTGCATTGCCGTTTGTTCTGATTATCATGTGAGCCAGAGCTCTACGCCCGAACCCGAATCTTCCTTGGCACTAGCTCAATACCCGCTTGATAGCGTTTTGCGGAGGCATTCAGTGCCAAAGCTAAGGCGCTGTCTGCGATCACTTCAAACTGCTGGGGCAAAGAGTTCACTTTGGTTGGTAGAAAGTCCAATAAGCGGTTATCACCAAAGGTTGCCAGTTTAACGGTTTGCATTAATTCAGGCTTTTCTACCAATACATCTAATACCCCTTCTAGCAGAGTATATGAAGTGGTAACAATAGCATCAGGCACGGTATTGTTCGCCAGCCATTGTTGCAAAACCGCCTTGCCCTCTTCGGCGTTAAAATGCTCACCATAACCAATTTTAGCTTGTTTATTTTGCGCTTTAATCGCGGATTCAAACCCTTGCTGACGTTCACGTGAAATGTTCAATTCAGGCAGTGCGCCTATCAGCCCAATGGTTTTTACGCTGTCACTCATCAAAGATTGGGTGAGTTCAAACGCAGCGCTGAAATCTTCGCTGAGTACGCAAGAAAAGTGCTCGTCGTCTAACGGACGGTCAATGGCAATCACCGGAGTGCCAGAGTTTTGCAACTTTAAGTAGTACTCGCTGGCGTTGGGTATGGCACTGGCAACAAACAGCGCATCAATGCGCCTACTTACTAGTGCCTCGGCCACTTTGATTTCGGTTTCTGGTTCGTCATCTGAGCACCCTATCAGGATTTGATACCCAGCTTTACGTGAATTTTGTTCGAGCAATTTTGCTAAACGAGCGTAACTGGTGTTTTCCAGATCGGGAATAATCAAACCAAATGAACGGCTATTGCCAGCACGAAGTGACGAAGCCGCATGATCAGGACGGTAGTTATGTTGCTCCACCACGGCCATGACTTTTTGCTGCGTTTTTTCACTGATTCGGTACTTTTTAGCCTTACCGTTAATGACATAGCTGGCTGTGGTTTTAGAGACTCCGGCCAGTTTTGCTACTTCATCTAATGTCATATGTACTGCCTTTATTGGGTTTAATTTTGTGCGGCGGATCATAGAACGATAGATTTGATCCTTTGATAAGTTGAATTATACGCTGAATCGATTCAGTATAAAAGCTGAAAGGATTCAGCAAAACAGTAAAAGGTGTGACTAGTCACATAACCAACCAAGGTAAATGGTACATCTCACTCTAATTTAGATGAGAAAACGGTTTGCTGAATTTTTTTAAACCAAATGCTGAATCGATTCAGTTAGTACTTAAAGCAGCGTTGAGCAACTTAATAGCCGAGCTAGCTGAATCGAGATTTACCCCATTACGCAAGCGAATACGCAAAGAGGCCACATGCTGACATTAACTCAAAACGACATCACGATGCGCCAATCAGCATCCGACAAATTCGAGGCAATCAAACACATCGCCAAAGACTTAGCCGAGAAGAATTTGGTACAAGCCGGTTACGTTGAAGGCATGTTAAACCGAGAGAATCAAAACTCGACTTTTCTTGGCAATGGCATTGCTATTCCACACGGTACAACAGACACACGTGGTTTAGTAAAACAAACGGGCGTGACGGTTCACCATTTCCCACAAGGCATTGATTGGGGTGAAGGCAACCTAGTTTACATTGCGATTGGTATTGCGGCTAAGTCTGATGAGCACCTTGGCATTCTAAAGCAGCTCACCAAAGTGTTGTCTGCTGACGGCGTAGAAGCCCAACTAAAAATGGCCGCTTCTGCTGCTGATGTCATTGCACTATTAAATGGCGAACTGCAACTTGAAGCCGTTTTTGATGCCTCACTCGTGCAGCATTTATTCCCTGCAAGCGACATGATTCAAATGACGGCGGTCGCAGGTGGTTTGTTAAAAAACACAGGCTGTGCCAGCAACGATTTTGTTGCTGATTTAGTAACTAAATCCCCTACTCACCTAGGCAAAGGGCTTTGGCTAATTGGCAGCAATAAAGGCGTGACTCGTACGGGTGTTTCTTTTGTTTCTACCGCTAACGATTGCGAGTTCGATGGGGTTCAAGTGAAAGCCTTAGTGGCATTCGCAGCATGTAATACCGCTCACCAATCCATCTTGCACACTCTGAGCCAATTGGTTTTTGAAGGCAAACAAGAAGCGATTATTACAGCGAAAACCGATGCGCTGATTGCATTACTTAAAAATGAAGCAGCTCCTGTTTCAAGCGCTGGCACCACAGCCACGTTTAAGATTAAAAATACACACGGCCTGCATGCTCGCCCTGGTGCGATGCTTGTCGCTGAAGCGAAGAAGTTTGAGTCCACCATTCAAGTGGCCAACATCGATGGCGAGAACAAAGCCGTTAATGCAAAAAGCCTGATGAAAGTGATCGCGCTTGGCGTGAAACATGGCCATCAGTTGCAGTTTACCGCAGAGGGTGCCGATGCCCCGCAAGCCATTGAAGCCATTGGCAACGCCATTGCATCTGGCCTAGGTGAAGGACGCTAGAAATGAAAGCGATGAACAACAAAGCGCAAGCTAAAGTCGTCACTATTACGTTAAACCCAGCGTTGGACTTAACGGGCAGTATTGATGCGCTTAATGCAGGTTCAGTAAGCCTAGTGAACAAAGGCTCACTTCATGCCGCGGGTAAAGGCGTTAACGTTGCAAAAGTTCTGTCTGAACTCGGCGCAGACGTTACCGTGACTGGATTTTTGGGCCAAGACAACCAAGAGAAATTTGTTCAACTGTTTGACACTTTGGGCGCAACAGACCGCTTTATTCGCGTTGCAGGAGCTACACGAATCAATGTGAAACTGGTTGAAGAAAATGGCCGTGTTAGCGACATCAACTTCCCTGGTGTCCACGTAGACTCTGAAGCCATAACGCAATTTGAACACACGTTATTTGAGCTAGCAGACGACCACGAGTACTTCGTTATTGCAGGCAGCTTGCCTAATGGGATCTCGCCTGAATTATGCGCAAGCTGGATCGAAAAACTGCACCAGTTAGGCAAGAAAGTGCTATTTGATAGTAGCCGCGATGCGCTAGCTGCAGGGTTAGATGCCCACCCATGGCTTATTAAACCTAACGATGAAGAGCTCTCTCAATTCGTTGGCAGCCACTTAGAAACGCCGGAGCAATGCCAACAAGCAGCTCAAAACCTTGCAAGTAAAGGGATAGATAACATCGTGGTATCGATGGGTGCAGACGGCGTGATGTGGCTCAACAATAATGAATGGCTGCGCTGCGCACCACCAAAAATGAACGTAGTGAGTACCGTTGGCGCTGGCGATACGTTAGTCGCTGGGCTGTGCTGGGGCCACATGCAACATATGGAAAAAACAGAATTGCTCACATTTTCTACCGCATTATCTGCGCTTGCTGTTTCTCAAGTGGGCGTGGGACTGACTAGCCAACAAGAGCTAGACGACGTGAAAAAACAAATCCAAATACACACGCTAAGCCAAGCGGCTAGCAGTAAGGACTAAGGGTTAACATTATGAATATTGCCATTATTACCGCGTGCCCAAGTGGCGTCGCAAACAGCATTATCGCAGCAGGGTTGCTGGAACAAGCCGCTAAAGCATTAAACTGGACCGCATCGATTGAATGCCAGTCTAGTGTGATGCCATCTGCCCCACTTTCTACCAATACCATTGATGATGCAGAGCTGATCGTTATCGCGGCAAACACGCCAATTGATACACACCGTTTTGTAGGAAAGAACGTCTACCAAGCTGATATATCCGCTTGTACTGAAGACGCAAAAGCATTTTTGCAACTCGCTGCCGATAACGCTGAGATGCTAAGTTCTGATAAAGCCGTAACATTGGGGGCGAACTCGCAAGCGCTGAGTGCTGAAACAGCCACGGCAACGAAGAAAATTGTTGCCATTACCGCTTGCCCTACTGGTGTTGCGCATACTTTCATGGCCGCTGAAGCGCTAGAAAATGAAGGTAAACGCCTAGGCCATCAAATCAAGGTTGAAACTCGTGGCTCTGTTGGTGCGAAAAACCAGCTAACCGATCAAGAAATTGCCGATGCCGACCTTGTGATCATCGCAGCCGACATCGAAGTGCCGCTGGATCGATTCAACGGTAAGAAGCTGTACAAAACAACCACCAGCCCTGCGTTGAAAAAGACGGAACAGGAAATGGAAAAGGCCTTTGCTCAGGCAAGTGTGTACCAGCACACGGGCAAGGCTTCTGACTCTTCATCAGAAGAAAACAAAGGTATCTACAAACACTTAATGACCGGCGTATCTCACATGCTGCCTGTTGTTGTGGCTGGCGGTTTGATCATTGCACTTTCGTTTGTATTCGGCATCGAAGCGTTTAAAGAAGAAGGCACACTGGCCGCATCCTTGATGACCATAGGTGGCGGTTCAGCATTTGCTCTGATGATCCCCGTTCTTGCTGGTTTCATTGCCTTTTCAATTGCTGACCGTCCAGGTTTAGCGCCGGGTCTGATTGGTGGCATGTTAGCAAGCTCTACAGGTGCCGGATTCTTAGGTGGTATTGCCGCAGGTTTCATTGCCGGTTACTCCGCTAAGTTAATTGCAGACAAAGTACAACTTCCTCAGTCGATGGAAGCCTTAAAACCCATTCTTATCATTCCATTTATCGCGAGCTTGTTTACTGGCTTAGTCATGATTTATGTGGTCGGTGGCCCTGTTGCTAGTGTTATGTCGGCGATGACGGACTTCCTGAACAACATGGGCACGTCTAACGCGATTCTACTGGGTGTGATCCTTGGCGCTATGATGTGTTTCGATTTGGGTGGCCCAGTAAACAAAGCAGCGTACACATTTGGTGTGGGTCTATTGGCTTCTCAAACATACGCTCCGATGGCGGCAATTATGGCGGCGGGTATGGTTCCGGCTCTTGGTATGGGTCTTGCGACTTTCCTTGTAAAAGACAAGTTTGAAGCAGGCGAGCGTGAAGCAGGTAAAGCCTCTTTTGTTCTGGGTCTTTGCTTTATTTCTGAAGGTGCAATTCCATTTGCAGCCAAAGATCCAATGCGTGTTATTCCTGCTTGTATGGCCGGTGGCGCATTAACGGGCGCGCTTTCTATGCTGTTTGGCGCACAACTGATGGCTCCACACGGCGGTTTGTTTGTTCTGCTTATTCCAGGCGCAATCACGCCCGTGCTTATGTACTTAGTCGCGATTGCCGCAGGTACAGCTGTTACAGGCTTTGGTTACGCTGCGCTTAAGAAAATGGGCGACGCAAAAGCTGAAAAAACAGCTCAAGCTTAAACAAATAAGTTAACTCCTACCCCCACTTCCTATTTAGAAGTTTAGGATGCTCGGCACCTCCACAGTGAGGTGCCTTTTTTGTGTTCAGATATATAACCCATTCAATTTACCTGCTAATGTGGATCATCTATTGAGTTCATATCTGTAAAAGTCACGCTTTCATGCCAACAAAGATAAACGTCAAAACCATTCTACTTGCTTGCCTTATCATCAGTATTGGCCAATTAAGCATGGGCTTAGTCTTTCCGTCCCTTCCTTGGATCGCGAAAGATTTCGGTATTTCATTAAACGAAACACAATTGCTTGTAAGTATTTATTTACTTGGGTTTGGGCCATCTCAATTCTTGTACGGCCCCATTTCCGATGCACTAGGCCGTAAAAAAGTGCTCTTGTTTGGTTTACTGATTGCGCTGGCAGGCTTGGTGATGATCATTATATTTAGAGACGACTTTGAGGGCATGGTACTTGGCCGATTTTTGCAAGGGCTCGGAACCGGCTGTTGCGCCGTGCTCGCGCGCGCTTCAACCCGAGATAACTTTAGTGGAGCACAGTTGCCCATTGCCATGTCTTATATTGCGATGGCCGCTTCCATCACTCCGTTAATGGCGCCGGTCATTGGTGGGTTCATTAACTTTCATTTTGGCTGGTCAATGGTGTTTATTTCGCTGTTCGGCTACGTGGTCATTGCTTGGATCGCCATTGCGATATTATTTAAAGAAACCATAAAACACACCTCTGCTATTCCTTCACCCAAGAAGATGGCTCATCAATACTGGCAATTGCTCTCATCAAAATACTTCATGAGTTTTGCAAGCATCAGCTGGCTTAATTTTAGTTTGATGATCACCATCGTTTCGGTGATGCCCTTTATCATGCAAGACCAAATTGGCATGACATCAGACGAATACGCGATGTGGGCATTAATCCCTGCCGTGGGCATGTTAATGGGCACCACAATTTGTAACCGTGTTCGCCCTTTAATTGGCTCCAAAAAAATGCTGCTTTGCACTCCTGTACTGCATTTGGCAGGGGCGATTTGGCTGTTTTTCTGCCCGGTAGAACCGTTTCATTTGATGCTTGGTCAGTGGTTGATGATATTGGGTAACGGCATCGCGCTTCCCTGCGCCCAATCTATGGTTATGTTGCCATACAAAAAACAAGCAGGTGCGGCGGCGGCCATGTCTGGCGGAGGGCAAATGATCGTTTCATCTCTTGTCAGCATGTCTTTAGTGCAATTAGGGCTTAACCAAGCTTGGCACCTGTCTATGGTGATTATGGTCTTTTCTCTGATTACGCTTATCAATATTCTGAGAGGATTTGCTGAAGCAGACAAGCTAGAAGATGTTCATTGTTGAAGCCAAATGGCATGCTTATTTAATGCCGAAATATCTCAGACGTTAAGTCAACAGAGCGACAAAGAGATGGAATATCTGGTAAGGTAATTTGGTTACCGGCTTCAATCATATAGCCGTCAGTTTTGAGTTTTTTTATCGCACGAGAAAGGGTTTCTGGCGTCATTCCTAACTGAGTAGCCAATAGCTTTTTTGTTACTGGCAAAGACACTTTACCTTTGGTTGCTACTTGAGCACGATAAAGCTCCGCCAACTTCATTACCAACCTCTGATTCGCGTTCACCTGAGTTAATATGTTCAACGTACTCATTAAGTGACAGATCTTATTACTCATGTAATTCATTACTTTCAAAGACACCTCAGGAGAGCCTGAGAAAACACTCAGAACGTCTTCGTAATCAAAGCCGAGTATGTCTGTATCTTGCTCTACACGAGCACTCATAGGGTACTTTCTTGGCTCCATAAACATGGCCATTTCAGCAATCAACTCCCCTGCTAAGAACACTTTAAACAGTTTTTCATCGCCATTTGGCATCAGTTGATAAAGCGTAACTTTTCCTTTTTCGATCAAATACATGGTCGTCGCGTTATCACCTTTATTGAATAATTGTTCACCCGCGACACATCGGATCGACACTTTCGACTCAAACAGTTTTTCTTTCTGATCGGCATTTAACAAAGAAATTATGGAGCACGGCATTTTGGCCTCCTTCAGCTTGATAATTATCAAGCACACTACTGCTTACAAGCTCATACAATACAAATGATAATCATTATTACCCCCTAGTCAACAAATACGGAGCACTTATGGACAGTATCAGTCATGCATTTCGGTTAATCAGCCTTTTCGCGATACTCGCCATCATGGTGCCCATTATTCTTTTCGCGTAGGAGTATCTATGTCTGAAAATCTAGCAATGCCAAATGAAACGAGAGAAACATCAAAAACACCGGGCCACTGGGTTCTCGCTCAATTAGGTAAGAAAGTACTTCGCCCCGGTGGCAAAGACCTTACCTTGAAAATGCTGAGCAACTTAGCGATTACTCGCGCCGATAACGTTGTAGAGTTTGCTCCAGGAATGGGATACACCGCTCGCTTGTGTTTAGCGAAATCTCCAAATACCTATACCGCAATTGAGCAAAACGAACAGGCCGCCAATATTGTCCGCTCTTACTTGACTGGCAATGAACAAATTTGTCATGTCGGCAGTGCTCAAGAAACTGGATTAGAACACGCGCAAGCAACCGTCGTTTATGGTGAAGCTATGCTCACCATGCAGTCAGACCCCAAGAAAAATGACATAGTGGCAGAAGCGGCTCGTATCTTAGCCAATGGCGGCCGATATGGTATTCACGAACTGTGTATTTCCCCTGATGGCATCGATGACAATCAAAAGCGTGTCATTCAAAAAGACATTTCTGAAACCATTCAACACCCAGCCAAACCACTAACCCCTAGCGAGTGGAAACACTTAATGGAAGCTAACGGTTTCGAAATTGAGTTTGAAGCGGTCTCTCCAATGCACTTACTTGAACCAAAGCGCATGATTGATGATGAAGGCCTGTTCGGTTTCTTAAAGATCGTTAAAAACCTACTCACTAAGCCAGAAGCAAGAAAACGTGTGATAGGGATGCGATCAGTGTTTCGTAAACACAAAGACAACCTATCCGCCATCACGCTTGTAGCAAAAAAGGTAAAGTAGCTATGTTTGAATACACTTTATATGAAGACCTAGCCGATCAGGTTGATATTCCTAAAGCGGGTATCACCAGTTGCCCAGTGTACAAAAGTAAACGTCTACGAGGTGTCATTTTTGGCTTCGCTGAGGGCGAGGAGATGTCTGAACACACGGCTGCTGTCCCTGCTATTGCGCAAATATTGGAAGGGGAATGCACCTTTACTTTTGAAGAAGAATCGAAAGAATTGAAGGCCGGCGCGTGGGTTCACATGGATGCTCACCTCCCCCACAGCATTACCGCCAAAACCTCGCTTAAACTAATGCTGTATTTGTTAAGAGAACCCAAATAACCCAACACGCGTCATCCACTACCGTCTGCGATGCTGATTATCGTGGTTGGCGCATGTTCTTCTTAAGAACCAATCAAGCTTCAATGACATCCACTCCTCAATATCATCGTTACCCTTCTTTGCCATCAATTCTTGCGGATGCCAAAGTGCTTCGAAAGACAATGAAGTAAATAACAAAACTCATCACCATAGCAATGTCATCACTTTTGCCAAATGAAATATCCAATCCAAAAAGCTCTACTAACTGGGCGACTAAAGGCAATACTACAAGCATCATCATGAGCTTAATGCTAGGGCTGTAGCTCAGTTGATGTGCTGTATGCTTTTGTCCAACGACCAGCATAATTAACAGTAACGCTGCGCTCATGACACCTGAAAATACATGACTCATGGCCGTCATATTTTCTGTCTGGCCCAAAATGGCGTTTACACCGATCACAGAAAATCCAGCGGCGATCAAAATATAGAGGCTGTACCCAAGTTGGAAATAAACGTCACGCCATACTTTGGGCAAGTGCCAATCATTAAGGATATTCAAAACCGCCGCCGCTGAAGCCAACGCCAGCCAACCCGAAATTGAACCGCCACCCATAGCGATATTCACGGCCAAATAACCTAAGATAATTGAAATGGCAAAGTTGCGTCTGGTCGGTTTCGCTACATGACAGACATCAGGAACTTGATATCGACGGATTGCATGGTTCACTATCACCATCGACATCCTGCTCAGCACCGTCAAAAGCAAAACAATAAGTAAGCCCACACTGGTATCCATTAACGTCAGAGTGGTGGCCAAGTTATCCGTTAACCAAAAGTAATAACCGATAAACACAACCGAGGTCAGCAAACAAAGTTGATAGTAAAAGATCCTATGCTTGCGATGCTTCCTTTCTACAATCGATGGTGCTAAAAACTTGAGTAGCAACGTGATGAACAGTAGGTTTGTCATCACAAGAGGCCACTCTCCAGCAATGGGCAATAACCATGCTGAAATCCGCGCCAACATCCAGCTTACCACCAGCATGCCGAGTTTTTTTGACTCGACCTTGTTTGATCCGGTCCAAGCTGGAAAAGCCGTTAATAAGAATCCAGACAAACCGCACATCCCTACCCCCAAAACCAGTTCATGCACAAACCAGATGTCTACGCTCTCTATGGGCAAAGCTTGACCATTTGAAGGCGTACTGGCTATGGATAACCAAAGATCACCAAACCCAAAAAGTAGCGTTGCGTAAACCGAGGTAAGAAGAAAAAAAGGTCGAAATCCAGAGCGATAAAGCTCAGAATCGAAATCGGCCCAGCTAGCGCGAAGTGGCATAAGATTCTCCGGTTTGAAAAGCAGACTTTACCGAATCTATTTTTAGAAGGTTCAGAGCACTGCCATACAGATAATCCTGATCTCGTTGCTTTCTTGGACGGTCAATAACATGGCGATGAGCCAGCCTACCGGGCTTATCGGTTAATACCATGACTTCATCCGCAAGCCGAATGGCCTCCATGATGTCATGAGTAATGAAGAGAACCGTGAGCCCCCTGTGTTCAATTTCAGAGATTAAGAGATCATAAAGATCCTCTTTTAGGCCAATATCTAACGCACTAAAGGGTTCATCAAGTAAAAGCAACTCTGGCTTTACAGCAAATGAACGGGCCATCGCTACCCTTTGTTTCATCCCACCGCTCAATTCATGAGGATACTTGGCAAGATCTTCATCATGCAGCCCGACCTCACTTGCCAATTTAATTGCGGCTATTTCTCGTTCACCACGAGCGACACCTTGTGCTTTCATCCCCCAACTGATGTTGTCTTTGCAGTTTTTCCACGGCAATAGTCTAGGGTCTTGAAAAAGAACAGCGGTGCTCTCAAAGCTGCTGATAATGCTATGGTTTTCATCGTCAAGTAAGTTGGCTATTAGGTTTAATAACGTGGTTTTTCCGCAACCAGAGCGGCCCACGATCGCAAGCACCTTGCCTTGTTCCAGTTCAAGACTCATATCTTCGAGTACTGGCTTGCCATCAAACGCATAACTTAGCTGGTTTACGCTCAACTTTTTAGTCCGATTCACGCCATTTCTCCACTTTACGTTTAATGGGTTCAAATACAGCGTATTCCGCGATAAGTAACACAGATACGATGGCAACAATCCATGCCATGGTTGCGGCGGTATCGATATTGACCCTAGCAGAAGCGAGGCCAGCGCCGACTCCGCTATTACTAGAGAGCAGCTCGGCCATCACAACCACTTTCCAAGAAGTGCCTAAAGCCGTAATCCAAGAGGGAAATAAATAAGACAGAATATGAGGGAATTGCACATCGTAGAACAGCATCCATCGAGACACGCCGAAGCTATGTGCCATTTCGCTTAGCCGTTTATCCAACGTTCTTGCTCCTTGAACACCAGCAGCAAAAGTAATCGGCAGTGCCGTCACAGTAATAGTGAAAATGGCGGTGCTGTCATCAGCACCGAACCAGAGCAAAGCAAGGACGATCCAAGCGATTGGGGGGACACCTATCAAAATGGTCACCAATGGCCGTACCGCCATTGATAACGTTGCAGATAGCCCAGACAAGGTGCCCAAAAGGCTACCCAACGTAATCGCTAAGCCAAAACCCACCAACGCTCGATAGGTCGTTACCCACAAGTACTCGCCCGCATTGCCATCAACGAATAGCTCCTTCAACCGAGTTAAAGAAGCTAAGGGAGACGGCAATATAAAATCACCATAAACATGATTGCCATAGTCCCAGAAAGCAAAGAAGACCAGAATACTGGCCAGTGCGCCAAATCCACTCCAAACATAATGGAATGAATTTTTTAGCCAAATTATCAATCTACTCATCGTCGCTCTTATCAACCGAGATAAAAATCGTCGTCAGGCAACTTACCACCGATGATCCCTGGGTTGGATTTTGCAAGAATCGAAAAGAAACGCTCAATTTCAGGTTGTATGTCTTTCGCCTTTTCGAGGGTAAAGTTTGAATAGGGAATTGAACGCTCTATCACTGGCGCCTTTAAAGACAAGTAAGACTCGCCCAAACGCCCTGCGCTTGTCGGGTTATTGACAACCCATTGAGTTGAACGGGCTAATGACGCATTCAATCGATTGGGTAAGTCTGGCATTTCGTTGAGTAATGCCTCTGAAATCATCATACCTGCCTGCGGGATTCGAGCCGCGCCTCCTGTGACTTCTCCCCACGCGTCTTGAAGGCTCACTGCACGATTCATTTTTTTGGCCGCTTTCATGCCTTTCAATAATGCGGCCGTTGCCGCAGGTTCTGGTAACACGGCGTGTTTCGCTCTACCGGAAAGCAGCAATTGCAAGCCTTCAAAAGGCGTTCCAACGTAGTTCAAGCGATAATCTTTGCCATCCTCCATGCCTTTTTCCTTGGCAATGTGTTGAAACACCAAATCGGGCATATCTCCTTTAAATGGCATTACAAGATCTTGCCCTTTTAGCTGTTCGATCGTTTTCACTGATCCATCGGCTGAAATGATGTAGAGCAGCCCCCATGTCATAATGTTCATGAGGCGTACTTTCATCCCCTTGTTATATAAGTTAGCCGCGACATAACTCGGCGTTCCGGCCAAATCCCAACGGCCAGAGATAAACTGGGTCCTTAGTACGTCGGGATCTCGATAGGTATTGAAGTTCAGGTTTTCTACAAGGCCCGACAGTGCATCTGTTTCTGCTGCGTGTGCTAACGTGACAGACGGGCCAACGGGAGGCCCATACATGGTCAGCTCTTTTCGTTTTTTACTTTGCTCAGCGAACGCTATTGCCGGCACCATGCTACTGCCAGCAATGGTTGCCCCTACTAATCCGCAATCACGTAGGAAAGCTCTTCTTGATTTGCTCATATTCATTCGTCCTTAAAAGTTGGCTGTAACAGCGGCATAAAAATGTCGTTCTGGAGCTTCTACTAACACTCGATTGCCTTCTAAAGAAAAATTGGCCATTGAGTCGGTATAGGATTTGTTGGTGAGATTGTTTACGCCAATTTTGACACCAACGCGGTCAGAGACTTGGGCTGACGCGTACAAGTTAATGACGGTAAATGCATCCGTCTCCCCAGCATCAAAGCCACTGCCTGAGGTTGGGTCGTCATCAACGTCATTTTGAGCCGCTACGTATCGAATTTGAGTCCCTAAATTCCATGTTCCGCCCGTGTTAAGGTAGTCAAAGTAATCAAAGAATAAATTGGCTTCAAAAGGGGCAACATAATAAAGCGCTCTGTCGTCAGATGTGTTTTTTCCATCCGTAAAGTTAAGCGCTAAGCGGGACGCCAATTTTTTCGTTAAGTTAGCTTTTAGATCTATATCCACTCCGCTCATGGTCGCGTCTACGTTTCGCCAAATGCGAGCATAGTCAGCCGCACCTGTGTCCGTTTGGCCTCTGGCTCTATCTCGGGTGATGAAATCTTTGATATCGTCATAATAGGCGGTTGCATCCCACTGCCACGACAGCCCATGACCACGTGTTCGTCCATAATCTACCCACATTGGGCTCGATTGAGTTGCACCCGCTTCGACGCGACGATGTTGCTCCCAGTTAATATCCGGATTGCCTACAGCTCGGGCACTGGTTCCCATTGGTGATCCTGTCACACCAACAAATGAAGGCGCGGCAAAATAACGCTCTTGAGTGTCCGGTGAGCGAGCAAAGTTTGCCAGCGACAAGTAGGCTGCGAGATCGGATTGATTATCGTAATCCCATTGCAGTTTCGCACTGGCGTGGCCTTCACTTTGATATAAATCCACATCTCCGTAGTAATAGCGGTAAAGATCGAGAGCGCTCATGTTCCCTGAATTTGGGGTGCTGGTCGCGAGTGTCGCTTTCGTCGCATCGGCTTTAACGTGCTTGTAATTCAAGCCAAAAGAGAACGTTTGATCCTTAGCGACATCAAACCTTGATGTCGCTGCGACTAGCCACTCACCCATTTCAACACCAGGGTACTGATAAGCGGAAACGTGAGCCAACCCAGGCGTTTTTGGCCCACCGTAGCGTTTGGCATTATGGTTAATATCGGAATAGTGGACACTGACGTTGGTTTTGCTATCCAAAACATTCAAATTAGTTTGCGCTTTCAGCCCGGTCATCGTCCTATCGATTTCCGCTCTTTGCTGTTTTGGCTGTTGAGTGTCTCTCAAGCTGTAGTTATCCGCGCTACGCTCTAGCGACACCGAATAGATCTCCAATTGCATGTCTTCTACGGTGTCTCCATTGAACTTTTCGTCCCAGATAAGCTTGCCAATCTGTCGGTCGGTGTTTACTGGGTCGACACCAAATCCTTCTGCGATCACAACCGAACCATTGGCATAGGGCACGCCCTTAACCGTTGGGTTTTTATTGTCTTTGATGATGTCTCGAACGTAGACCAGTTTTACATCGGTACTCGAGCGTGGCGTTGCGCCTACGACAAATTGCCCAGCTTGTCGATCATAACCATACCGAACGTCTTCACCCGAAGCGCCTTTATAGCCGTCTGCGGATTCAACAACGACAATGGCTCGTCCGTAAAATTGACTGGTTTTTTTTCGTAAATCAGCAAAGGTTTCATTTCCATTCGTCGCACTGTTATATGAACTGCCGACGACCACGTTATGTGTTTTCGTCGCTGTAACGGTGTCAATTGCACCTTCGGTTGGGTGAGCTTGTGCTTGCACATAAGGCATTTCCCCTCCAGGCTGCCCCAAATCATATAGCGGCATTACTGCAAATGGGCTTGGCTTTGCATGGGCCGACGGTTGCGGAATGAAGTCCTCCGCATTGACGGAATGCCCGAACAATAAAGCGGCCTGTCCAACCAATAAGCTAACCACGGACGTGCTGCCGTATCGGTTGTGGGGCCATATCTTACTGAGCCATAGCTTATTAGCTTTGGCCAATGAATCGGATTGGGAGTTGCTGCTAAGAGTTTTCATTAATATCCCTTTAACCACTCAGATTGATATTCAATGGTGAAATCATCTTGCCTAGGTATTAACTAGACTTAATGATAACGATTATCATTCTAGTGCAAGGTAATTAATGACACTCTTGACAATAATCAAGGTACAATCTGCGGCTAATTCAAGACAGAAAGGTTCTACTCGTGGAAATGATCATTATTGCCTCAGAGCAACAAAAACGACTTATCATGCTTTTTGGCAAAACAATGGCAAAAATGTCAGACAAAGCAGTAATCAACGATTTGAACAATCATGATGTTAAGTCAACGGAATACCCAAGGTTTAAAACGGCAACCGATCTACGAGTAGAGCGCATTCAAATACCAGCCAACCCTAAAACCGCTGAACTAGACTGTGGCGACTTTCTTTATCGCTACTTATCTAAGGGTTATGTTTGCTTGGGTGAACACAAAGGCCAACCAAAACCGAATTTAGAAGCCTGGGGCGTACGCTCGGTTCGTAAATTACGTAATATTGGGTTTGGGCTTTAGGCGCTAAATTTGGCTTCAAAATTCTAAAAAAAGCCATCACTGAACGATTCAGTGATGGCTTTTTTAGTGACTAGCACTTGTTAACTAGCTATTGCTGACAGACGCGATACGCACTGGCATTTTGGTGACTAACATAAACATAGGAGGAACAAAATAGAACGACAAGATTGTGGTCAACGCTGTACCACCCGCAATCGCCACGGCAAAAGGAGGCCAAAAGCCACCACCAGCCAGTATCAATGGCATAAAGCCACCTATCGTTGTAATGGTGGTAGAGGTTATATGACGGGTACAACTCATTACCGCTTCTAGCACCGCTTCTTGGTCGCCTTCACTGGCTTTTTCGCTGGCTCTCAATTCCGCCAAGATTACAATAGCGGCATTAATCGCAAGGCCAATCACACCCAACATCGCAATGATCACAGTGAAACCAAACGGATAATCAAACACCCATACCGACAAGATACCCAAGCCTGCCGCAAGGCCTGCCACAGCAAAAATGATCCCACTTAATCGGAAGGATTTAAACGACAACACGATGACTAAAATCATCAACACCACGACAACAGATATATTGCCGATTAATTTGGCCACAGACTCATCACGCTCGGCGGCTTCACCACCAAACTCGACACGATAACCCGCCGGGAATGCGTAATTCTTTAGCTCAGTTTTAAACTGATCGAGTACCGTTTGCGGAAGAACGCCAGCATCTATGTAGCCTTCAATGGTATTCACTCGAACGCCATTTCGTCGCGTTATGCCGCCATTACTTGGAGACAATTCTAAGGTCGATAAATTAAGAACGGAGACCCCAACACTGGAACCTGCGGAATTGGATGCAGGAGAAGGAAAACGCAGGTTATTCAAATCGTCATAGCTTTCTCGTTCTTCATCACGTACGCGAACTCTTACCGGGATCGACTCTGTCCCTTCAATGATGCTACCACTCTCTCGCCCCACTAATGTCGACTGTAATAAGCCCGCAAACTGATTAAGGTTCATGCCATTCATCTGAATCGCTTCTTCATCAACGTCGACGTTAAATTGAGGAATACCTGAAGACAAGCTTTCACGAGTGTGTGTCACCGATGGAATTCTCGACAAAATCAATCGCACATCTTCACCGATGGTTTTTAGTGTATCCAGGTTGTGACCATATACTCGCAATTCAATAGGCGCGTTGAACGGAGGGCCTTGTTCCAGTTTTCGTACTAGAATCTGAGCTTGTGGGAAGCGTTTATCCAACTGCGTTTGCAGCTCTGGGATCAGACGATTCGCCTGTTCAAAATGGGTCGTTTTCACCATAGCCTGAGAGAAGTAAGGTGCTTTTTGTTGACCCGCCACTAGGTTGTAATAAAACGATGGGAATGAAGCGCCGATCATCCATTGCACCTGCTCAACCGCTTCATCTTCTAAGATAAACTGATGGATCTGCTCCGTTGTGGCTTTCGTAGCATAAATGCTCGCTTGTGGTGGCATATACACTTGGATTTCGAACATGTCACGGTCAGAGGCAGGGAAAAACTGCTCCGTCAGTTGAGACATACTCCAATACCCAGTTAACGGTAGAACTAATGCTAACCCAATCGCCAAGAATGGGTGACGAATCGCAAGCGCCACCGATTTAGCAAACCACGCACTCATCGCAGGAATGCTAATGCCCGTTTGGTACCAACTAGAAGAGGTTTGTTTACTTGGCAAGTAGGCGCATGACAGCGCCGCTATGACCGTATGCGAGATAACATACGAACCCACCAGCGAGAAAGAAACGGTTAATGCGATAGCGCCAACAAATTCGCCTGTCGCCCCCTCCATTAGGAAGATAGGCGCAAATGCAAAGACCGTCGTTAAGGTGGAACCCAGTAGCGGAACCCACAGATGCCCAATGGCGACCATTGCTGATTCCAGTTTTTGCATGCCCTTTAAACGGTAACTTTGAATGGTATCCACCATCACCACCGCATTATCCACCATGATTCCGAGCGCCACAATGAAACCCGTCAGGGACATTTGGTTAATGGGAATAGCGAAGTACTTCATCAACGATAGGGTCAACAGCATGGTTAATGGCAAAGCGAGGGCAATGATGATTGCGGCTCGAATGCCTAGCGTGAACAACAGCACGAACAAGACCAAACAAAAGCCAATGAGCAAGCTCTCACCTAATTCAACCAAACGTTGCTCGGTGTAACCTTGCTGGCTATACAACACGTTCACTTTGATGTCGCTTGGCAGTTCTAAGCGAAAATCATCAACCAACTTCATCGCGGCTGGTGTCCATTTATCCACACGTAATGTCGACTGCATACGAGCACCCACAATAACACCCGGCTTGCCATCCACTAATGCTAATTCGTCGTAAGGCGTTTTCGCTGCACGTTGTACATTGGCGACATCACCAACGCGTACTGTATGACCGTTTTCATCAATGGAAATCGGCACTTTTCTGACACGTTCAATAGAATCTAAGCTTGAAGAGAGCTCCAAACCAAAACGTGTTGATGAATTGACCAACTCTCCTGCTGAGTTTTTGGCATCCGCTCCCTCTAACGCCGCGGCTAGTTGCTGCGCCGAAACCCCTAAAGTCGCCGTGTCGTTAATATCAAAATTAACCACAATTTCTTCGTCAGGTAGACCATATTGATCTACAAACTCCGTACCGGATAAAGTGCGTAGCCGTGTCGCTAGCTCTTTTCCGTAACGACCTAATGTCAGTAAGTCGGCTTCCCCTTCCCCCTGCCAGCCTAGCGATAAAATAGTGGTAAATGCATAGGTATGATCGCTGTCTAATTCCGGAGAGAGTGCATCACTGGGTAGTTCCCGTTCCACGTCGGAAAGTTTGTCACGGATTTTCGACCAAATTGGTTCGGGATCGGTGATCTCATCTTGCAATTCCACGCCAATAACCGCGATACCAAGACGAGAAGTCGAAGTGATAAGGTTAATCTCGTTCACTTGACGAAGCTTGTTCTCGATGACTTCAGTAACCAATGATTCGACTCGTATGGCACTGGCTCCGGGGAAGACCGTCGTAATCGTGGCATTTCGATTAGAAATAATCGGATCTTCTGCGCGAGGTAACGTATTAAAAGCCGATAAACCGCTCACAATTAAAAACGCGATAACCAGCACCATAAGGCGCGTATTTGAAAGTATCGATGCGTATTTCATCTTACCTCCTACTTCGCGATTGAAACGGATTGGCCGGGCACAACTTTGTGTAACCCCGTCGTAATCACTTGATCGCCATTATTTAGGCCACCCTTCACGTACACCGATTCGTTGTTTGCAAATAGCACGTTGATCACTCGGCGTTCTACTTGGTTTTCGTCCGTTTCCGAATTCAAGGCATAAATGTTCCAAGTGCCTCGAATACCATCAATGAGCGCCGTGGTCGGTAACCAAAAACCTTTTTCAGGGTAGTGCTTTTCAAACGTAAGATAAGCCAGTTCACCATCTAATACGGCATTATTATCGTCCAATAAGAAGCGCAAACTGATGCTTCTTGATTTTGCGTCGATATTGGATGCTTTTGAGATTAAATGAGCCGGATAGACTTGGTCTCTCACGCGAATGACGTAGTCACTTTGAGCTTGGATATCTTTTAAATCTTGGCTATTCACACCAATAACCGCTTCTTTTCCTGACGTCGATAGCAGAGAAAAAGTGGATGTTCCTACCCCAACAACGTCACCTAGCGAAACAAAACGCTTGCTAATGATGCCGTCATACGGGGCTCTAATGGTCGACTTTTGTATTTTTAGCCTGTTGGCTTCTACGGAAGATTGAATACGTAATAGGTTTGCCGCCAGCGCCTCTTTTTGACTCACTAATGAATCGATTTCTGAATCGGAACTGAAGCCTTTTTTCTTCAACGCGTGCTGGCGCTTTAAGTTCGTTTGAGTCAGCTTTTGCTGCGCTTTCACTTCATCAAGCTGGGCCTGTAGCTCTTTAAGTTCAGAACCTAGCAACTGAGTATCAAGGGTCACTAGCGCTTGGCCTTTCGTTACCGTTTGACCAACATCGACTCGAATATCAGAAACCTTTCCCGATAATTCAAAGCCTAAATTTGCTCGTTGGACTGAGTTGATAACACCAACATATTCACGATCAACCGAATAGCTTTCGTGTTCTACCACTGGCTGGGTTTGGACTGTCAACAAAGTGTGCGGTTGTTCTTCAACTTTCTCTGTTTCCGAACACGCCGATAATAAAAGCGTCGCAAAGAGCGCGAAGCAGAAGGAAGCAAGTTTTTGATACCGCATAAAACACCTTTTACCTATCAATTGTGTAATATATTCACAACAATCAAACTAGACGGTCTAGTTTGCTTTCAGGCATTAAACACGATCAAAACTAGACTGTCCAGTTTGATGTTGATATTCTTGCGACCAGAATAATACGTAAAGCAGAGTTAGCGATGAGCAGTGCCAGTGAACTAAAACGCCAAAGAATCCTTGAAGCCGCAACCACATTATTTGGTGAACACGGTTATGCGGCCAATATGGAGAGCATTGCCAAATTAGCTGACGTGTCTAAGCAAACTGTCTATTCGCACTTTAAAACCAAAGACATATTGTTTGAGCTTTGTATGAAGACCAAGTGCTTAGAATTTCAGTCCGATGAGGGCATGTTAGATTTGGCAAAACCAATGGACGAAGCAATATTGCAATTCGCTCAAGGGTTACAAGAAACACTGCTCAGACCTGGGGCAATTCACACCTTCCGTAATGCCGTTAGCAATATAGACAACCACCCTGAATTTGCCGCCACTTATTTACGTTTTGGGCCAAAGCAATCGACGGACGTTCTTGCCGATTATTTGCAGAAAAAGCACGACACTGGTGAGATAACGTTGGATATATCAGCCCAAGAAAGTGCTTCTCAGTTACTCCTGATGTTCCACGGAAAGCCTGTTTATTGGAAATACTTAGGAGAAGATCTCAAGCAAAGCAAAGCTGAACGGGATACCTACCTTAAAAGCTGTATTGCGATGTTTTTGTCTTTTGTTCGAAAGTAGGCTTTGCATAAGTTTCTTTTAAAGCTCACTTTTAAGCCTAGTAAGTGCTGGCATTTTTATTCCTAATTATACGAGATGGAATGTCACCACTATCTAATTGCAGCAAAACAAAGATGAGTTGCCTTCGCTTGATCCTGCTCATTACCTCCATACCCGCAATCATGATTAAATCATTCATAATTATCGTATTTTTGATTTCCACCTGAAATCATATCGCTTTGGGGAAAGTGGGTTTTTATGGAAAAAAACACTGAGATTGGACAGTTTTTAGATTTCTTAGCCGATGCTATTTTGATCATCGATGAAACGTCAAAAATTGTTTATACCAACAGGTCTTGTACTAAGTTATTTGGCTATGAAAAAGACGCGCTTATTGGGCTGTCTGTTGAACGATTGATGATCCGAAACGCCACTAAAAACCATGACAATAAAGTCACTCACTTCATCAAAAATCAATCTAGTGCTAAAGTCATGATGTCTCGCAACATTATGCCCTGCATTAACGCTGACGGTACTGAATTTAATGCCCGAATCTCCATTGCTAATATCGTGTATCAGGGGAAAGCTTGTGCCGTTGCGACAATACAAGATTATTCAACCGTTCAAAATATGATTGATGACCTCACTAACGAGGCAAGTACCGACCCGCTTACCGGGCTCTTTAATAAACGTCACTTAGAGTGCATCCTTGATAAAGATTATTTTTCTGTCAACGGCTCGACGACATGGGGCGTTGCCTTCTTAGATCTCAATGGCTTTAAGAGCATTAATGACACGTATGGTCATGATGTAGGGGATGAATTGTTGGTGGAGATATCACGCCGATTAACTCAAGACCTCCGCGCAGGAGATTTCAGTTTCCGTGTCGGTGGGGATGAGTTCTTATTGATGTTTGGCATCAACACGCCGGAAAAGTATCAAAATGCGGTTGCTGTCTTTGGCCAAAAGATCCAAAAGCTCATCACACAACCTATTTACATCGAGTCGGTGAATAAAGAACTCAGTGTCGGAGTCAGCATTGGCCTTGGCGTGATGCCATTTGATGATAAGGACTTAGCAACACTTATTACGAAAGCTGATAAAGCGATGTACGAATCTAAAGTTTATAGCTTGCCGTATGTAATGGTTGAAAGCATTGGCTAACGCATGGCTTTCCTGACAAGAAAAGCGGCTGTTTCCTCTAAACAAAAACCCTGTAACACGATGCGACAGGGTTTATCTCATTCTGAGCTCAACAACTAGTACCCTTCAGGGTTCTTTGACTGCCAATTCCATGTATCTGCTGTCATCTCTGTTACGCTGCGTGTGGCCTTCCAGCCCAAATCTTGCTCTGCTTTGGACGTGCTCGCCCAGCATTCGGCGATATCACCAGGGCGACGAGGACAAATTTCGTAAGCCACTTCCTTGCCACAAGCTTCGCTAAATGCGTTAACCATATCGATAACACTTGAACCGTTACCAGTACCAAGGTTGTAAATATGCAAGCCTGCTTTTTCACCAACAGACTTCAGCGCCGCGATGTGGCCGTCTGCAAGGTCCATCACGTGAATATAATCTCGAACGCCCGTGCCATCCGGTGTTGAGTAATCATCACCAAATACCGAAAGCTTTTCACGGCGACCAACAGCCACTTGTGCGATAAACGGCATCAAGTTATTTGGAATACCTTGCGGGTCTTCACCCATGGTGCCTGACGGATGAGCCCCAACAGGGTTGAAATAGCGCAACAATGTGATGCTCCAATCGCTTTCAGCTGCGAACAAATCACGGAAGCACTCTTCTACCATGTATTTACTGCGGCCATATGGGTTGGTTGTTGCGCCGGTTGGTGAGTCTTCCGTAATTGGCACGACCTCTGGATCGCCGTATACGGTTGCAGACGAGCTAAATACAATGCTCTTAACACCCGCTTTTCGCATAGAACGAGCCAACACCAACGAGCCATTCACATTGTTATCGTAATACTCAAGCGGCTTAGCAACTGATTCTCCCACCGCTTTTAGGCCTGCAAAGTGAATAACAGACTGAATATCATGCTCTGAGAACACGGAATCTAAAAAGGTTTCATTTCGAATATCACCAAGATAAAAAGTGGGTCTTTTACCAGACAGAGCTTCAATTCGGTTTAGCACTTCTTCGCTTGCATTGCATAGGTTATCAACAATGATCGGCTCCATACCTGCCTCAATCATTTGTACGCAAGTATGACTGCCTATGTATCCCATGCCGCCGGTTACCAGTACTTTCACTTTCTATCTCCCTAAATTTAGTTTAAAACCGTCATCACGATTTAAATCCAATATTGCTATGCCATTAGTTTAACGTGATTTTAAATGTAATGTTAGCAAGGATTGGGATTTTAAAACTGTGATCAACCGCTCAAGTGTAAACGTTTCCACTCTTTATTAGTTCGACTTTAATATGTTTATTGAAGCATATTTTTAAGTTCATCGATGAGAGTTAATACTCTCTCTCTATTATATTCTTCACTTCGTTTGACTCGAGAACTGTCCCTTGCCAACAATCTAACCGGTATCACTTCTTGTAGTGGTATGGCACTTACAGACTGCAACGCGAGGTTGACCGCTTTTTGTCCGATCAAATGGAAGTCTTGCTCAATCGTCGATAGAGACGGAGTGAAGTAAGCACTGTCTTTAATTCCATCAAACCCCACAACCGATACTTGTTCCGGCACCGACAATCCAAACTCATGAAGCGCACTTAGAACGCCAAGTGCCATTTGATCTCCCGCGACCAGTACCGCATCAAATGAACACTTTTTCGCAATGGCGTCACGGATGGCTAAATAACCACTATGTGCTTGCCAGTCCCCTTCATGCTGCCAAACGACTTGCGCAAGTTCTGAATGACTAATTTGCTCGCACCACGATTGATAGCGTACTTGTGAAGCTGTGGACTCGTTCGGGCCTGTGATCAAAATAAACTGACTGCGTTCAGCATCCAGCAGATGTCGAGCAGCTAACTTAGCGCCCTCTTTATGTGCTGCGCAAACATAGTTAACTTTACTTTGATCAGGGACATCTATGAAGATCAGGTGGATGTGCTGGAACTGTTCGACCAAGCCTTCCGCATTTTTTTGCGTTAACGGCGCATTGATAATGATGGCTTCAACCTGTTGTGCAATAAGTTCTCTCATTGCACTGCGTATCGACTCTACATCGCCTCGCTCCACCACAGCAAGCGCCGTTGCATAACCTTTGTCATTGGCTTGCGCTCTTATCCCGCTATCAATCAAGGCTACACCGTGTAATGAAATGTCGAGTGAAACAACACCAACAATTTTAGACTTGGCGCGACTGAGCATTTGTGCTCCCTTGTTAGGGACATAACCTAGCTGTTTTATCGCATGGTTTACCTTCTTTCGAGTGGTCTCTGCTACATTTTCAGCACCATTCGTTACCCTAGAAACAGTTTGGGTAGAAACCCCAGCGAGGTTAGCCACATCTTTAAAAGTCACACTCATTTCAATCATCCCGCAAAAAAATCAAGTTCCTCATTCTACTTCACCTCAGAAAAACAAACTCTGCTCCATTTCAAAACAATGTCATAAAAACATCATTAATTGTTTTCGAAAACAACAAGACCGACCTCTAATTTCACCTTAACAATGGCCAACAAAGATCACATTTAACCTTATTTTTAATACAATTTATTTTTAAACTAATCACTATGATCTCAATTATGTTTACGAAAACAGTTGGGTTTCTTATGAGCAAGTTCATTCATTTACAAAGTAATAACCACAGTTTGATCATCAAAGTCGGTCGTGTTCCTGAAGTGCTTCACTGGGGCGCCAAGATCGCGAAAATTGACGACGACCTTTTGCTGTCAACCGAACGTCCTATCTCTCAAGCTCGATTGGATGTCGACGTTCCATTGTCTTTATGCCCTGAATTAGGCAGCGGTCACTTCAATGCTCCTGGTATCGAAGGGCACCGCGATGGATTTGATTGGGCTCCTGTTTTCTCCACAGTCCACACTGAGGTGAATGAACAAGACGCGACGTTTGTTTTGTCTGATGATATCGCCAAGCTTGAGTTAACGATTGAGCTGAAACTCGATTATCACACTGATGTTGTACAAAAACGCATTACCGTGTCTAACCAAGGTGACAATAAGTACTATTTGAACAAGCTGTCTTCAACGTTACCTCTACCTAATCACGCTAACGAGTTAATGACATTCCATGGCCGTTGGTGTCACGAGTTTCAGACACAGCGTCAGCGTTTCGAGCATGGTGGGTTTATGCAAGAAAACCGCCGTGGGCGCACCTCACATGAAAACTTCCCAGGAATGTTTGTTGGCAATAATGGCTTTACCGAACAGTTAGGACAAGTTTGGGGGTTTCACCTAGGGTGGAGTGGTAATCATCAAATGCGAGCGGATGTTCGTAGCGATGGCCGCCGCTTTGTGCAGGCTGGCGAACTATTGCTAGCTGGTGAAAGTATTTTAGAGCCCGCTCAATCATACCAAAGCCCTTGGCTTTATGGCTGCTATAGCAATTCGGGGCTAAACGGTATTTCTGAACGCTTTCAGCAATTTGTTCGCACTCACATTATCAACTTCCCAGAAACTAAACCTCGCCCTGTTCACCTTAATACTTGGGAGGGCATTTACTTCGATCACAAGCCAGAATACATCATGAAGATGGCAACAGAAGCGGCTGTCATGGGAGTCGAGCGATTCATCATTGATGATGGTTGGTTTGTCGGACGTGAAAACGAGCGTGCCGCTCTAGGGGACTGGTATTTAGATGAGGTGAAATACCCTAATGGCCTAGAGCCCGTCATCGAACATGTCAATCAGCAAGGCATGGAGTTTGGGCTTTGGGTTGAACCAGAAATGGTGAGCCAAGATTCAAACCTTTATCGTGCTCACCCTGAATGGGTGTTGGGGCTTCAAGGCTACCATCAACCTTCTGGGCGCTGGCAGTATGTACTCGACTTGCAAAACAAAGATTGCTTCGATTACTTGTTTGAACGTCTGAACGACTTGCTCACCCGTTACAACATCACTTACTTAAAATGGGACATGAACAGAGAACTTGTTCAACCAGGTCACCAAGGCCGCCCGGCCGTTCATGGTCAGACCAACGCCCTATATCGTTTAGTAGACCAGTTAAACGCTGCGCACCCTAACGTTGAAATCGAATCGTGTTCATCTGGTGGTGGCCGAATTGACTTCGAAATTCTCAAGCGCACCCATCGTTTTTGGGCATCGGACTGTAATGACGCACTTGAACGTCAGGCTATACAAAAAGGCATGAGTTACTTCTTTCCGCCTGAAGTCATGGGGGCTCATATCGGTCCAGATGAATGTCACTCTACTAACCGTCGTCATCACATTAACATGCGAGGTATTACCGCATTAATGGGGCACATGGGCGTAGAACTGGATCCAGTACAAGAAACTGAAGAAGAAAAAAAGGCGTTTTCGCACTATATCGCTTTGCATAAAAAATACCGACACGTATTGCACACCGGCCGCAGCTTCCGCATTGATCCAGCGGATGTAAATCAGAATATCTACGGCGTACAAAGTGACGACGAAATGTTGATCACCATCTGTCAATTAGCCATGCCACATCATGCATTGCCCTCTCCGTTACGCATCAGTTGCGTAGACGAAACCGCAAAATACGCCGTGACCTTGGTTGAAGTGCCGAATACCAGCTTCCAACTTATGAAGCAGCGACCTCAGTGGCTAGACAAGACACTCACATTGAGTGGCGACAATCTAAAAGAAATTGGCTTAACCCTGCCCATTCTTGACCCCGAGTCAGCCATGATCGTGCACCTAAAGAAATCAGTTTAACGATTCCCTCTTGTACTCGAAAGCGGCACAAAGGCCTGCACCTGTGCGATTAGCACAACTTAAGCCGTTCGCTTTCTGAGTACGCCCTGCTTTATTTCGGCCAGCGATGGCCATAAAATTATTATTAACGTTCAAGGAAAACAAAATGTCTATAACCGTTTTATTGTCATTTTTGTTGTTTACAGGATTTGTTGTGGTGTTTACCTACAATAAAGTAAAAAACGATAAAAATACTTCTCAAGAAGGCTTCTTTCTCGGTGGCCGAAGCCTAACGGGAGGGCTAATTGCTAGCTCATTAATCCTCACAAACCTAAGTGCCACCAGCTTCGTAGGAATGAGCGCTCAAGCTTATACTCACAACATGAGTGTAATGGGTTGGGAAGTCGCATCCGGTGTCACCTTAGTTATCATCGCTTTAATGCTGGTACCTCGTTATTTAAAGCAAGGGATCACCACCATTCCTGATTTCTTAGAAAGCCGTTATGACATGTCGGTAAAGAAATTCGTTACCTTATTATTTTTGTGCCAATACGTGATCAACATTCTTCCTACGACACTTTATGCTGGCGCTGTAGTACTCGGTGAGATCTTCGATGTTCAGGCACTTCTAGGGATTTCTGAATTCAGCTCCATCGCTCTTATTTCTGCAACCATTGGATTACTCGGTTTTTTCTACGCTATTTATGGTGGCCTAAAAGCTGTGGTGATTGCCGACACAATCAACGGAGTTGGTTTGATCATCGGTGGTTTGATGATCCCGGTGTTTGGTCTCATGGCATTAGGCGGGGGTAGCTTTGGTGGAGGGCTCGATATTTTACTAACCGCTGCACCCGAGAAGCTGCAATCTGTTGGTACAGAAACCGATCCACTGCCCTTCTCAACCTTGTTCACAGGTTTGCTATTAGTCAACCTCTACTATTGGGGTACTGACCAATCAATCATTCAACGTGCTCTTGGTGCAAAGAACCTAAAAGAAGGCCAAAAAGGTGTCATTTTAGCGGGCGCGATTAAAGTCATTTCACCACTATTTTTAATCATCCCGGGTATCATAGCGTTCCACATGTTTGGCGCAGATGCCGGTAACCCTGACACAATGTACACTCGACTTGTGAACGAAGTTTTGCCTAAACCTTTAGTTGGTTTTTTTGTTGCCGTGATGTTCGGTGCAATATTGAGTACGTTCAATGGTGTGTTGAATAGCTCAACCACTCTATTTGCACTTAATGTTTATAAGCCGTTATTTGGCCAAGGCAAAACCGATGAAGAGTTGGTTGGAAAAGGACGAATTTTTGGTGTCTTGATTGCGATTATTTCAGTTTGTATTGCTCCGTTCATCATGTACGCTCCTGAGGGATTGTTCCAATACCTACAAATGGTTGCCGGGTTCTTCAGCGTGCCAATCTTCACTATCGTTTTTGTTGGATACATCTCTAAACGTGTGCCAGCAGTAGCAGCAAAAGTCGCGCTAGTTGTGTTCGTAAGCTCGTACGCAGCAATGCAGTTAGTGTTCAAAACGCCTATTCATTTCTTACATCAATTAGCCATATTGTTCGTAGTTTGTACCGCGTTAATGTTCATTATTGGTCACTTCATGCCACGTACTAGCGATTATGTGATGCCCGTTAACGAAAGCATTGATGTAACGCCATGGGAGTTCCGATTTGAAGCATCGGCCATCATCCTTTATATGGTTCTTGGCGCGTATGTGATGTTCTCAGACGTCGGTTTTGTTTCTAGCGACCCGACTATAATGCAAGTTTATGGGTTCTGTGGATTAATTATGTTAGGCGGCATTGTATTTAGAACCATGAAACGCCGCTCGGCTAAGCTACTCGCGACATCGTAAGACATCGATACTCTGATGGTATAAATCAAACGCCAGCATCCTTACGCTGGCGTTATTTGTATTCAATTTCTTGTTCAATATAATCCGATTCACTAAACCAAGTCACCACCCCAACATAGCCATTTTCATTTAGCTTGGTATCCACTTGCGCGGCGATTCTCACGGTCATTTTGATCCAACCGTCATCATTTTCTAACCCATCAAGCATGTCGCCTACAATGTGTAGCGCGTTATCGTCAAGTTGTAAGCTCATTAAATTCATTTAAACATACCTTTATCTACGGACTAAACTGCGTGAGCACTTTACAGAAATTAACCAAGTTAACCAGCAGTATTTGTCTTCCAGACTGATAGAGCTTGAATGTGTGCGGGGCTAATACCGCAGCACCCTCCGATGATCGATGCACCCAATTTTTGCCAATGCTTCGCGTATTGCAAGTAATCGTCTGGCGAAAGCTCTCGCATAGACTGCAGCGTTCCGTTGGCCTCATGCCCCGATACAATAGGTTTGAAATTATTTGCGTAAACACCAACGATAAGATCGGCATTTAATTGATTAATCACCGCGATCGTATCTTCTATCGCTTGATCCATGGCTTCAGGTACTGAGCAGTTAAACATCACCCCTTTTGCATTGGTAGAGCACGCCATTTCGATCGCTTGTTTTACAGGCTGACCAGAACGTAACCTTGCATGCTGAGTGTCTTCATCTTCTAAACTCAATGCATAATAGGTATCTTTGTCTGACGCTGTTAATACCGAAACCGCCGCTTCAAGCTCTTCGATACTGGAGATTGTCTCCGCTATCCAAATATCCACATACGGGGCTTGTGCTTCCATGAGTGTTGTCATGATATCAACCGCTTGATCGTGTTCAAAAAGATCAGGGCGATAACTGCCAAGAGGAGGAGGAATAGCACCCGCTACCAAAACCGCTTGAGTGGGCGTTTTATTAACAACGGAGCGAGCAATCTTAGCGGCGTCACGAGCGAGGTTGAAACCATCCGCTTGATATCTTGCGTCACCTAGATGAAAGGGCACACATGCGTAGCTATTGGTGATGATGATTTCTGAACCTGCATCAATAAAGTTTTGATGGGCTTGGTGAACATGTTCAGGCGACTCGATCAGTGCTTGAGCACTCCAAAGTGGCTGAGAAAATGGCGCGCCAATCTCTTGCAATTCTCGCCCCATGCCACCATCGAGTATGGTCAGTGTTTTCATTGTTCAGTTACTTCGCTTCATAGTACGGTGTGGCTAATCACAATACCAGACAGATAAATCGAACGCTACGAACGTCATGCAACAGCCAAGAATGAAGAAAATTTGATCCACTTTAGACGAAAAAAAACCTTACTACCCTATGCGCTGTTGAACAGGCATAAATAGTAAGGTTTTCGTCGAATAACTTCGTTAACTAATTAATTACTTAGCTAGTTTAGTGAAGTAATCGAACAATACTGGTACGTCGTTTTGACCAAGGCCAGCGTCAACAGCTTCTTGTAGGCTAGTTGCAGTACCTTGAGCAATAAGAGACTTAGTACCTAGGTCTTCACACATTGCTAGGAAGTAACCAAGGTCTTTGTTTGCGTTAGCAACAGAGAAACCTAGTTTTTCTTCGCCGTCTACAGCGTAGAACTTACAGAACTGCATGAACGGAGAGTTAGATGGACCAGCTGACATGATGTCGAATAATTGCTGACCGTCAACGCCTGCTAGTTTAGCAACAGCGAATGCTTGAGACATAGTTGCAACAGTCGTCATGCCCATGAAGTTGTTTACAAGCTTAGTAACGTGACCTGAACCTAGAGCACCCAGGTGGAATACGTTCTCGCCTTGCTCTTCAAGAACTGGCTTAACTTTGTTGAATGTTTCCATGTCGCCAGCTGCCATGATGTTCAGAAGACCATCTTTAGCGTGTGCAGGAGTACGGCCAAGAGGAGCATCGATCATGCCTGCGCCTTTAGCTGCAAGGTCTGCACCGATTTTTTGAGTAGAAGCAGGGATAGAAGTACCGAAGTCTACTAGTACTGCGCCTTCTTTAATGCCCGCTAGAACACCGTCTTCGCCGTATACGATTTTTTCAACTACTGCTGAAGTAGTCAGACAAAACTGAACGATGTCACTCGCTGCAGCCAGTTCTTTAGCTGAAGTGAATGCAGTAGCATTGCCGCGATCTGTAACGCGAGCAACAGCTTCTTCACTAAGATCCATTACGTTTACGTGGTAACCACGTGTTTGTAGGTTCTCAACCATGTTGCCGCCCATAAGACCAAGGCCGATGAAACCAATGACTGGTTTAGTCATGTCTAACTCCCAAATTAGTTATATTGTATGATTATATGGCTAGAATATACATCTCTTCGGATTTATGCAATCCCCTAATGACCTGAAACTGAAGATTAATTCAAAACAGGCGCTAAAAATGGCCGCAAATACACCATAATACATTGATTTAAATGTTATTTATGAAAAATGTTACACAGTTCAAACTTCTAGAATTATGCTGATAGACTAAGTTATCTACTTCCTGTCTCTGCACAAATAACCAACAAACCTCTACTGAGTAGTAGTATGAATAAACATACAGGCCCCCTGTCTTGTATGAAAAATCACCTATTCAACGAGTATCTATGGGAGAGTAGCCGTACTTGGGAAAGAAAATAGACCCAATTTCCTATTGAAATGATATTTCTTTTAGTTCTTGTGTAATTTTTTCACTCCTATCTCTGTCTATATGGCTACATTCGCGTTAATTGAAATCATACGACCAAGAGGTGAATATGAAAAAACTGTCAAAAATCTTGATACCTCTATTGGTGGCATTGCCACTGTTTTCAGTACTATTCAGCCAAACTAGCACGGCCGATTCGATGAAAAGCAAAACTCCGCAAGGATCGCTTGAAGTTGCCACATTAGCGGGCGGTTGTTTCTGGTGTACAGAATCTGATTTAGAGAAACTCAAAGGGGTGACTGACGTTGTGTCAGGTTACTCAGGAGGCACACTGGAAAATCCAGCCTATAAACAGGTGGCTTCTGGTAAGTCGGGGCATATTGAAGTTATCGAGGTCACTTACGATTCATCGGTCGTCAGCTATGAGCAAGTATTGGATCAGTTCTTTCGTCATATCGACCCTACCGATGACAAAGGCTCATTTGTTGATAGAGGGCCACAATATCGCCCTGCTATCTTCTACCATAACCAAGAGCAAAAAATGATTGCTCAGAATTTCATGGCGGAAATTGAAGAAACCATGATCTTTAGAAAGCCATTAAAAACGGAACTGATTGAGTTTAAGAAGTTTTGGCCTGCGGAAGATTACCACCAGGATTACTACAAAAAGAGCAAGGTACGTTATGGCTACTATCGCTATGCGTCTGGCCGAGACCAATATCTCGATGAAATTTTTGGCGATGATCGTGAAGAAAACCCAAAAACGTTACGTCAGATTATTGATTCGAAAAACATGGTTAAGAATCTAAAACCTTATACCAAGCCTTCACAGTCAGAAATAAAGACGAAACTCACCTCACTTCAATACGACGTGACTCAAGAAGATGCCACTGAGCGCCCTTTCAATAATAAGTATTGGGACAACAAACAAGAGGGGATTTATGTCGATATCGTGACAGGTGAACCGTTGTTTTCTTCAACTGATAAATACAAGTCAGGAACTGGTTGGCCGAGTTTCACTAAACCTATCAATGAAGGTTACGTGGTGACAAAGGTTGATTACAAACTTGTTTACTCAAGAACGGAAGTCCGTAGCCGTTTCGGAGACTCTCACTTAGGCCATGTTTTTAAAGATGGCCCAGCCCCAACCGGATTACGTTATTGTATGAACTCAGCAGCCATGAGGTTTGTGCCTGCCGATAAGTTAGCTGAAGAAGGGTATCAAGATTACTTGCCGCTGTTTGAAGGGTAAGGAACAAGGGTTAGTTTGATCTGGTATCGTGGGAGGACAGTGTTTGGCCTCCCACGCATCAATTAATTAACCAAAACCAATGAATCTAGAATGCCTTTGCCACTGTGAATCCCTCCCTCATTTTCACTCGCGGGTTTACTGCGAATAAGGTAACCCGCGTAGCCATTTAGTTGGGTCACCGGGTTTCCGTCATAGAAAGCGGTGAATAGCCCTATCTCGCTCACCAGTTCATCCACTCGCTGTTGCATCCCGTCACGCACGGCGATCGTCGCCACATCTCTTTCATGAGGGAACAAACGTTGCATTAACAACCCCTAAGCGGACACACACCAAATAGTATGAGTAAGCGACTGACTTTACGTCGATGGTACTCCAATTCGTCACCTCCAACTTTTCCTTCCTGACGCAATTGCTATCTTAGTAAAAAAACTACTGGAAAAGTTCATGGCCACAGCAAGAAAACAACTCATCTCAGTCGATGCAACTCCTTACTACCACTGCGTTTCTAGGTGTGTCCGACAAAGCTTCCTATGTGGTGAAGATAACGTCACCAATAAGAGCTACGAGCACCGCCGAGAGTGGATTGAACACAAAATTCAATCGCTCACACATACCTATTGCATCGACGTATGTGCGTATGCCGTGATGAGCAACCACTACCATTTGGTATTACATATTAATCGCGACAATGCTCTTGGATTATCACTTGATGAAGTGGTTGAACGCTGGAGTCATAACCACAAATTACCTGTACTGCTACAGCGTTGGCTTCGCCAAGAATTAAATACCCAAGCAGAAAAAGACAAATGCACAGAAATTATCGAGATATGGCGCGAAAGGTTATGGTCATTAAGTTGGTTCATGAAAGAGCTCAACTACGAGATTGCTTGTAAGGCTAATCAAGAAGACCAATGCACGGGGCACTTTTGGGAAAGCAGGTTCAAAAGCCAAGCATTACTCGATGAAAAAGCCCTAGCTGCAGCCATGGCGTATGTAGACTTAAACCCTGTTCGCGCAGGCATAGTACAATCGCCTGAGCAATCTCACTTTACCTCAATAAAAGCGAGACTTAGAGCGCTTGACGACAACCTAGAAACGGCACCTTGCTTGCACCCTTTCATTGGAAGTTCGACACAAAAACTGATGGACGGGATACCCTTTAGGCTAATAGATTACATCGAATTGGTCGATTGGACAGCCAGGCAGTTTCGAGAAGAAAAAGTATCGATGGCTTCTAAATTTCCACCGATTTTAGAAAGACTGAACTTCACCCAAAGAAGTTGGTTAAAAGTCTGTACCACACTTGAAAGAAAACGTTCCACAGCGATTGGTTCGTCTAACAGTCTAGAGCAAGCAAAAGAAGCGTTAGATAAATCTAAGATACATTGTTATCAGCTCGAATAGACCACAACTCGCACTTCATCAGCACAAACACTACGCCAGCATTGAGTTGGCTTACGGTCGTTAATTCTACAACTCAAAATAAAGTAAATTTTTACTGAAAACCCGCCATTTACGACTTTTTCGACGTAAGTTACGACTATGTCGATGAAGTGCGCATTGTAAAACCACATATACATCATCTTTGTGGTGGGAACTTTAATTGGTGTGTGTCTGGTTATGAAGACAATGAAAACTCTTTCAACGCTAGCATGGCTTGGCTCGCTTTTTCTTCCTGCACAAAGATATGGTCATGATAGTAACCCGCGACAACATTGGCACTGATGCCATACGAGGCTAGTTTAGTGGCAAACGCAGCAGTTAAACCAACGGCTTCAAGACTAGAATGTACCGAAAGCGTGATCAAACTAAATACCGCATCGAACTCTAGCTTCGCTTGCTCTGCTTTATGGCGTTCTAACACCAATGTCAGCCCTTCCTTTTCACGAAAAGTGGCCATTGGGTCTAGGGATAAGTACTCATTTAGCGAGCCATTTACAGTACAAAAAACGTATTGTCCTTCGACAAGTTCTGGAGACATCGATTGTAGCAAAACGTCTAAATCGGTAATCGCGGCCATGTTCTAATCCTATGTTTATATCTGCTTCAATTTAAGCCTAACTACCTGTAGTGGTCAACTAATATTGGCCACGATCTTAGAGTTTAACCAGAACAATCGTTCT
>NZ_JAUFQV010000033.1 GCF_030409945.1 Vibrio tapetis subsp. quintayensis | reverse complement strand
TTGGAACATGGAAATCGATGAGGCCGAATAAGGCCTCACTGCTTAATTAGACGCTTACAGCACAATAACGTCAAATCCCGTTTTGATGAAGAATTGGGTATCACGGACAACTGGCAGTACGATGCCCTAGACCGAGTGAAACGAAATACCATTGCCTTAGCCGACAAAACAAGGCACGGCGTCAATAATGCCGACTTAACTCGTGCATTTGATTACCGCTATGACAGCTTAGGCAACATCGAGTTCAAGACCGGCATTGGAGGTTATACATACAGAAAAAAGAACGCAGGGCCACACGCGGTTATGCAAACGAATGGGCTCAATTACGCTTATGATGCGGCGGGCAACATGCAACGCGCATGGAAATCGGGCGCTCAAACCGACGAGCGAATCCTGACTTGGACGGCGTTCAATAAACCAGAGAGCATTACCCGTAACGGCAAAAAGGTCGAATTCTTTTACGATGCCAATCACAACCGTTACCGAAAGAAAACCAGTGACGGCAAAGAGACCTTCTACTCAAAACGATCTGACTGATCTTATGCAGTGGAACTTAGAAATAGATGAGGCTGAATAAGGCCTCACTGCTTAATTAAACGCTTACTCTGGAAGCAAGCAATAAACCGTTTTATGATTATGTTCGAAGATCGATTAACTGAATACTTGTAACCAATAGCAGTTACACAGAATTATTTACAACGGCATTAACTGATATTTGGGAAATATCAGTTAATGCCGTTGTAAGACTAATAAAATAAGACGCTAATTTTCGATTATTTATCTGTAGCTTGCATTACTCTTATTATTTTTACTTTGGTTTTTAACTCTTCAAGGCTGAGATTTTTTATACCTTCGAGAGTAATCTCCCCTTGGTACTGACAAAGTAGACATTCATCGATAAATAACACGCCACTTTTTTTTCTTGATACTTGAACCAACTTATCACCTATAGGTGTATTAATTTCAACTACTAATGGCAAATCGGAGCTTTGAAGTTTAATAACCACATCGTTTTCAAAGTCTTTATCAAATTTATTACTATCTACATTAACCTGAATAGTTACCTTTTCTATATTTGACTTAGAAAACTGGTCTAGATGATACTGTTCAATGGTTTTTTTTCGATCTGTCAACATTTTTTCGAATTCTGAGAATTCACTTAAAGATTTAAGGTGCTTAATGTTTTTATAAGATTCTAAAGGGGTTTCTTTTCCCTTTTCTGACATAACAAAATCAAATTTTTGAAAAATGTCATTATCAACAATTCGGATGTTAGATATAAACAAACGGAGGTCATTAGGCTCTCTCTCTCCTAATTCAAAACTATGTTTTGCCCTTCCATTAGGACCAATTAAGTAGTCTTGCAGAAACCTTTTTTCTTCGTTACGTTCTTTACGAACATTTCGATTACCCCACTGCTTACAGAAAATTAGACCTCTCTTCATGCAATAGCTTTCTTTTTCATAATAATACTCTGAAGCACTCCATGTTGCTTCTAATTGTGCAACATAAATATTTTCTTGAGTGTTATCTATGGCAAATACTAACTCATAGCTCTCAATGGATTCTTCATAGCCCCCTAAGTGTTGGATCTTTTCTATTGAGCGAGTTTTGTTAATATATTCACCATTAATGTAATAGCTTTGATCCTCAGTAGTATAGTAACTATTCCTTACACTGGGCACTCGCCTTTCTCCCTGTATAGATTTCTTAACAGTTTTTAAAACTTTTAGACCATATTTATTATCAGATAAATTATTGAAATGTTTGGCTAACTGGGTTTCTAGTTCTTGTCTTGCTAAGTAATCGGGGAATTCTTTAGAAAAATCGCGCAATAAACTCTTATCATAAATATCAAAGTCTATACTGTTAGTGAAATCTATCACTTCTTTTTCAAGCCTATCAGCAATGCTTTTTTTATAAGAATATTCTCTTGAGTATATCTCTAGTTGATCTTTGTCTATGATATAAAGAAATTTTGATGTTTTAACCAAAATTAACCCATTATCTAATAGCTTAAAATTAACTTGTCTTTTTTTACTTGAAGCTAAATTGTCACTTTTACATTTTTCCAACACAAATTCAACGGTATTCTCTTTTATTACGGTAAATTTGCACTTCCCGCTATAAAGCATCAACCCATTAACATCTAACTCTTTAACCCATGACCCATCATCAATATTTCTAAAGCGAGGAAGGTTTGAAGTGATTTTTTTAATTTTTTTACGACTATTACTTGTAAAGTATCCACCTTCATTTTTTTTATATCGTTCACTTAAGTCGATTATTTCCATGTCCTTTATATTTAACCTAACGAAATCACGACTGTGATCAGTAGATAGGATATCACTACCTTTCAAATATAGTGCGTCGTCTAAGTGTACTTTATGGTGACTAAATTTATTTTCATTTCCCTTTTTATTTATGTCAAACGTATCAATGCTAGTGTAGTATCTTTTTTGAGAGGAGCCTATAACAATAATGTTATTACTTTCATCTAGACTAAAATATTTGAACTCATAGGCATCTATTTCTCCTAGAGTTAGTTCATCAATGTTAGTGGATATTTCTTTATATTTCTTTATTTCCTTCCAATTTCTTTCATTTAAAAGGCTTTTAAATGAAACTAGTTCATTTGCTATAGCTAGGCTGTTAAACATTAGTATTATTAACGTTAGTGTTAATGTTCTCAAATTAATACTCCTTTTGTGTTTGAATTAATTCTCTAGTTGACGTTTATATCAAATTTCGATCTCATAATAAATTTAAACCATGCGACATTTATTTGTTTAAGTAGTCAGACACCTTTTATAAATCATCAACCAATTTTCGCTACCCTTTATTTAATATCATCTAAGATTGTTAAGGGTAATAGAAGTGTGACAATTTTTTCACTAGCTATCTCTTATCACACATATCCAATATGTTAAACGCTTTTATCATCGCGTAAGTTTCACCCACCTGTGCGTTGTAATTTCTTAAGCTCGATCGTCCTCCTAGCAATTGTTTAACTCGATACATAGGGGGCTGCAAGAAAACAGCCAAGACTCAGAATTCAGTTTTGTCTTTTCTGATCTAGTGACTCAATAACCAATCCCGCATTCAAATGGAAACACTTTGCCCCTGAAATCATTCTTTGGTGCCTTCGTTGGTATGGTTCGACCCCAATGAGCTACGCCAACCTCAGCGACATGCTGACAGAACGAAGGGGTTCGGCTAATCCCTCGACCATTTATCTTTGGTTCATTGGATATGCCTCAGCATTACGCGAGAAGTTACGCCCCCATTGAGACGCTCGTTGTCAGCACAGGCGGTTTTAAAATACGAAAGCGAGCTTGGTCACCCATCGAGGGATTCGAATCACTGCAAATGTTGAACAAAGGCCAGTTTGATTTCTGGTTACGTCATGATGAGCGTAAAACGCTTGTACGGGAGAGATCCGCCTTCATGAATCGTTTCTTCAATGTTGAGGTGGTTTACCAGTAATGGTTACGCCCATGACTGGGTAGATCTGCATTCTCTGATTAATTGCAACAGCGCCCGCCAAATCACTGTCCGCCACGCACAAGACGAACACGATTGTAGTTCTTCGTGCCGCTGATGTTGACATATCCACCGTTGAAATAGACGGTCCACGCGTAGCTATTGGAGCGAGCATAGCTCGAGGAGGTCAAATATCCATCAGTGGTATTGGAAAATATGTCCGTGTTTATCGCAGGGGTTACACAGCTTACCTCGACAATTGAGGCTAACTCCTTAACATTAGGCAGCCTCCAGTCATTTTTCCCCGCAAACTCATGATCCTTAGCAAGGGTAAGCGCTTGTTGCCAGTTATGATTTGATGCGTTTCCTGTACAATTGTCGCCCTGCCATGTTTGCCCAATACTACAGCGCATCCACGTCAACCCCGTTTGCTTATCTGTCACCGTTCCATCACCATGGATATTAAAGCGACTGCTCGGGGTTGATTTAGTTATGGCATAATTACACATTGCCATGACGTTTAAGGGTAATAACCAACATAATAGGGTGACTAGTATTTTATTCATTGAAAGTTCCTGTCGGTTTTTATTAGTATTTGGGTTAAATAATACGTGTAAAAAACGTTTTTAAATCTATTTTTGGATGGTCTTGTTCATCACAAAATAAATAAACCATCTTGCCTTGCGCTAAAACGTGGTACGTTTTCGTCAATTAACTAATCGGTATTTGTATTAAATGACTAAGCGTGGATACTTATATAAGTAAATTGTACATTCATCTTTTACTCCTTAACATGCTAAATCACTGTCCGTCGTGCACAAGACGAACATGCCTGCCGCTGCTCTTGCTAAAGACGTTGTCGTCCCCTTCGTAGAAATGGACGCACCACGCGCCGTAATTTCCGAAAGCATAGGGCGAAGAGGTACAGTAACCATTAGAAGACGTATTTGGAAAAAAATCAGTCTCTATCGCAGGATAAGAAGCACTGTAATCAACCAGCGAACGCAATTCTTCTCTATTTGGCAAGCGCCAGTCGTTGCTCCCACATAAGCCTTGATTATTCACTTGCAAGGTATATTTTTCAGTGTCACAATTTTCATTGTCAACACAACTACCATTATTTTCCGTGCCCGCATCGCCACCATCGTTAATCCCCGAGCTATTGTACCAACTGTAAGTATGGTGTTTATCACGCAAGCCTCCGTCTGTGGTTTTCACTTCCCAAATTAGCCCGGTGTGATTATCTTTAACACAAGACCAGCTTGAAGCGCTCGCAGACAGGGGATGACCATTGGTATCAAGCTTCGTAAAGTCAAAACCACCAGCCCCTGCACCGACTTTGCTTAATGCTCCTTTAGCCGCTAAGGCATCGCGCCCATGCTCAGCATCTTGCCCTGAAAAATCGGCCACTGGGCAATTTAGGTCATTGCTTACGTTATCAGAGCAGGTGGTGATGCCTGTGTCGTTGAGTTTGCCGGTGGCAATAATCACGATTTGCTCCACTAAGTCAATGGTAAATGACTGTGTGTTGGTTAAACCTTTGTCATTATTTACAGACACAGTGAAATCCAGTGTTGTCGCCTCACCTTTTTCTGGTGTAGTGAAGGTTATTTCACCACCGCTATCAAGCTGTATGCTGCTTTCATCAAAGGCCCAGTTTGATTGTTCAACAATACTATAGCTGCTGATTGTTGATTGGCTACTTGCGGACCATTTTAATGTCACTCGCACCTGCTGCGCAAAGTTCGCTTGATTTGGCGCGTCAACGGTTAACAGTGGTTTTGTGGTAGGCTCAATGGCAATGCTATCGGCGGTGATTATCACGTCATCGCCGAACTGCACTGCCAATTGGTAAGAATACGCCCCTGTTTCAGGTGCTTGTGTATCTAAAAAGCTTGTTTGGCTCTGGCTCATATCCAACACAATCGCCTGATACTCTGCATTAAAACCTGCTTGAGAGTCGGCAAATGCCGGTGAGCGAGTAATATATAACGCTTTGACGCTATATAACGCATTTAAATTATTTACAAAGTTTGGCCAGTTAAGTTGCACCTGCGTTAATTCATTGACGAAAGTATATGTTACCCCTAAATCGATACGACTTGGGTCAGTTTTGTTAACGAACTCTTCATGGTTTGAAAAACCATCTCGGTCTTTGTCTTGCCCAGCATCAGATTTGTTCGATAAGTCAAACGTATTTTGATATTCCCAGCTATCCGGCATATTGTCATTGTCTGTATCTAATGACTTGGGATTGCCTCCTATTTGGAACTCAAGAAAATTTGATAAGCCATCACCATCAGCATCACATAGGACAGGATTTGCCAATAAGTCTAACTCGTCAAGATCACATTGATTATTGTTTTCATTTCTTGCCAGCGTAAAGTTAAATCCATAGTGTTTTTCCCATCCGTCACTTAACCCATCGTTATCAGAATCAGGGTTTTGTGGATCACTGGCATTGACGCTTGCATCGTTACCATTTAACCAGTTTCTACCCTCTGTATTGGGTGTATCACTGGTCACGGATTTCGGGTTTGAACAAAAGCTGCTGCTATTAATATGAATGTTATCTTCACCTAAAAATTCTTGGTGATTGCTTAAACCATCGGCGTCAGGGTCCCGTTTACTATCATTAAATAGTGGGTTAAGTTGATTGGCACTCTCCCAGCCATCTGGCAAGCAGTCTCTATCGGAGTCCCATGCTTGTGGGTAGGTACCTAGCTCAAATTCTTGTAAATTGGTTAAACCATCTGAGTCTACATCGTCGCTCGCAGCATATTGTAATGATTCAAAGAAACGCTTTTCCCATTTATCTGATAAACCATCTTCATCAACATCATCACTGACGTTGATGGCTGTTTTTACATAACGCCTTGCGAAGGCTCCAAGGTTACCCCAACCAGAAAAGTAAACATCTAATGACTCCACGGTTGGTTTTGTTTCATTTGAACCAGGCACAGGCAACTCATCTGGTAGCCAGAAGCTTTGTTGATACTCTTTGCCGGGCACTATAATTTGTAATGGTTCATACTCAATGCCATCTCGTGGCACCACATCAAAATCGGCACTCTTATCACTAAACTCATTATTTTCACCCGACTCGGTAACGCTACCTTTTAAGGTAAAGAGTCGCCCAGTAACACCGTTTCTTTCTTCTACTTCCGTTCGATTAGTTAAATACTCAATCTCTAATTGTGGCAGTGAGTAAAAAGTGTATTTACCCGTCCATTTTTTGCCATACTCAATGGGGTTAAATTCAACAAACAGAAAGTCTAAATTTATACCTGTGTAGAGGTCTAAGCCTAGGTTTGAGTTCAATGTAGTGAGTTGATATTGGTAAACAGAATCATCAAGGTCAGTTAATTGGGGTAACTGAGCACTGGCTTGAGCGCCAAAGTTTATATCTAACCAAGGTTGCATTGATAGTGTGCTTGCTGCGACCTCATAAAAGCTTACTTCAAGTGTCGGAATCAAACGAATTTTAGCTGTTGCCTCTACCGAGCCATCTATAGAAACAGTGATCTCTTTATCAAATTCGCTTGAAGAGACTGGGTAATATTTTCCAATTTCACATGCCGCATACTTTTTTGTGTCTGGATCTATCTTGGAGTAAGGGTCGGTACCCGTGGTACATAACCTAACGCCGAACTTAATATTGGAGTAGGCTTTAGCCACGGCCGCCGCCGTTACCTGACCGCTCACCGCCGCTGATGCTTGCGCATCTAAGCCTAAAGTAATTCGTTGATAGATAGGCACAGGCCCAGCGTTATAAACTTGCACAAAAGTGCGCTTGAATAGCTTAAAGTCTTTATTTGCATTGGCTTCGGCTGCTGCTTGAAATTGCGCATATGCCATCAATGACAGGTCAACGTCAGCAATCACTTCCGCTTCTGTTATTTTTTTATCTTCAAGTATTAGCCTGGTCTGAAGCTTTGGCTCAAAATCAAATAGAACATCTATACCCATATCAAAATCGGCAGTCGCTGAAACGTGTAATTTTTGTCCCACTTCAGCTTTTTCTTCCATCACATCAACACTAATGCGTTTATCTACAAAGTGTGTACCATCTACTTTTGCGCGTAAAACAAAACTGTAATTACAAACCCCCTTAATCTTATCCGACTGAGCTTTGAAAATTAGGCGGTCGTCATTGGTTTTTGACACCGTTAATGCGCCTGTTTCATATTTGCAGGACTTCGATTCTTTATGTTTAAGTGGCTCTAAAATAAGTTCGTACTTTTTATCTTTTATTGCATCACTTAGTTTTACGTTATAACTGAGGATGAGGTTATCTGAAGCTTTAATAACAACATTTGTGGTACCACATAATGTAACGCCATTTCTCTCAATACAGCCAACCTCTAAACCATCTGTTGAACGTGAAGACTTGGATGGTTGACTAGCACTTACTCCAAGCAAGCGGCTCTTAAAGTCGGAGGATATTTCAGCTTCATCAATATGAATAACCTGCTCTGCATGTAATAGGTTACCACTTGAACGATATGATTTAGCTTGGCTCAATGCACGGCTGGGGTTAGCCGTTGTAATCGGCATCGCATTCATCAGCAATGTCGAGTTAATTTCAATCTGAGAAACCAACTGATCAAGCGAAGTTTTTTCGCTGACAACCGTGACTTTATCAGCGCTGTCAGTCACCGTAATTACCTTACGCAGATATGCTGTATTATCAGTTGTTTCACCAACAATGATGTCACCGGCTTTAGGTATCTCTGTTGCTGACAGTTTAGAAAATTCAAAACTGTCATTTGGTAGGACGGCCGCTTTTGATAAACCATTATCCATTGGAGTAATTAGTGTAACGTTAGGCTGTAATACTGTTTCAATCGATAAGGTTTGGTGTGGGAAAAGTTGGCTAGGATAAACTTGACCACTATAGTTTCTAACGACAACAAAGTAGTATTGTTGACTGGTAACTAGGTCAGTTATTTCCGCTTCATTAACATTGGAAATTATTACTTTAGGTTGTTTGGTAGTATAGTCAAAACCTTTTTCCGTTTCTGCATAGAGCTCATAAGTCACATCTGTAAGATGTTCGCTTTCATACCATGCTAGTTTCACTGTACTGGCATTAACACTGGTCGCTGTCACTATTTCGGGTACATTTGTTAATACTTTATTTGTTAGTGTTATGCTAATTAAATCACTATTTTTAGCGCCATCATTATCAGTAACAGTCACTTTAAACGTTAATACTTCATCTTTTGTTACTACTGGCGCGACAAAACTCGTAGTTAATGTATCGGCTGATGACAAATTTACGTCTGGGCCCAGTTGTTGCACCCATTCTATTTTATCTATCACCCCATCAAGGTCTGAGGCACTTGCACTAAAAGTGGCGGTTTCGGATGATACTACAGTAAAGTCATCTCCAGCATTAACAAAGGGGATTCTGTTTTCTCTTTCTGGTGAGCTCTCCCCACCACAGGCCGTTAAAATAAATATAAATAGTAACGAGCTTATTAACTTGAATAGTTTCATTTCTCTCCCTTGAAAAGGTAAATCCAGAACAATCGACGTAATATCAGGCTATGTTCCCATTAACTGCTGCCGAATCCGAAATGGACAGTTTTCATCCGTAGTGTTTTGTCGGTCAATCAAATTGGACTGCTAGCTCCCCTGTCATCAGTGATGCTTAAGAAGTCCGTTTAACTGACTTACCATTCTTCTTACTGCTCACCGCGAATACGACCGTTGATATGTCACTCGACAAGCATCATGATTTTCTATCGTAATACTTACAATCGAACCCTGTATTTGTTAATTTGTCAGATAACAGCAGTGAATATATCTAGAAGCAATCAATAAATTCAAGTTATGATGCTACATTTGCTTTTATAGTATCTATATGGCTTTAACTACTTGATAAAAAGGAACTAAGTTGAAAAGATCTCGAACAGAATTGGAGGATGTTGTTCTTCAATATCGATCCGATGGAGTAAAAAATGGGAGAGGGCGAAAGCTATCAACAAAAGAGTTTGCTAAACAAGTTGATATTGGTGAATCTACCCTTTATTTGAGGTGGAGAGAGCCGGAATCGTTTCAAGATAAGGAGCTATTGGCGATCGCCGAGTTCATTGGTATGCCGTTAGAGCAAGTAAAAGAAAAAGCGATAATCAAAAAAACGCCAGATAATCAAAGCTCTCTTTCGCAAGAGAGCAGTTCTAACAAAAATAGCGCTCTAATAGAGAAAGAATCTCCTCTAAAACGGTCTAACCCCTATTTTCGCTTTGTTAGTTTTGCGCTCTTGGTAGCAATATTTTTATCGGTGATTCTTCACGCAGTTCCTATTTTCAAAAAATGGTTACTGCCAGTAGAATTTCATTCAACTTTTCAAGGCCATGCTGAAGACCTTGATGCGAATGAACTAGGGCAAGCGCTCGACCTGCATTCTAAACTATATAACTACAAATTGATCGATCTGATAACGACTACCCGTGGTGGAAAAATAGAAATGACAGGCACTCTTGAATGGTCTTCTCTTCTAGAGGGAGGTGAAGTCGATAAAACAGCCATTTTTTCTGCTAGTGGTACTCACATTGGAGATACCGCTGCGTTGATTTATGCAATTGAAGACGAAGTTTATCAAGAGAGTTGGATTGGCACATTGACACTTCACTTGCCTCGCTCAGGTCCCATTAGTGGGTATTGGGTCTCGCAGCACACGGAGGAAGACCCGATATCAGATGGTCCTTTTGCTATTGGTCGTGTCAAATTAAAACGCTAGGAGCCAAGTGGCTTAATTGCAACACTAAATATGACTCTTCGACGTTTTGTTTCGATTAAGCTAACCCTCTTGTCAATAATGCGCTAATTAGGTCTCTGCTACTTTGAGCTCTGCTGTTCTTTTTTATGCTTAGGCTAGGATTGCATGCACCTTGAAAACTCATTGGGCTTCGTTTCCTAATTTGAGTTCAGGTAAAAACGCGCCTAATATGATTTTGCGTGTTGCTCTTTGCTGCAGGTTTATGCTTAACAATACATCGGTAGCCACACCACACGAAGACCTGCGATAATATGCTAGCACAATACCTTTCTTACTTATCCTATTCACTAGAAGTAGCATTGATAATGCTTAATCCTAGCAAAAGCATTCTCTGACAGGGTGAAAATGAGATTTAGTGCTTTTTAGAGGGATTTTTTCGCTATTAGAGCGCTATTATTATTTGACGTACTACCTTGAAAAGGAGAGCTTTGATTATCTGAAGTTTTAGCTATTGTTGCTGTTTTGCTTGCTCTGGTGGGAATCCGATGAGCTTTACGATCGACACACAATTCCTTATTTTGACACGATTCTGCCTTTCTCCACCTCAAACTGAGGGTAGATTCATCAATATCAACTTGTTTCGCAACATCTCTTGTTGAGCGCTTTCGTCTTTTCCATTTATCATTCCGTCCTGTCGATATTCAATGACTACAGTCTCTAATTTAGAATGCAACATTTCTTCCTAACTTCCTTATTTATCAAAAGATTAAAGCTATATAGAGATTACTCCGTTAAGTCAAACTGCACAACTTGAACTCATTGATAAATACCCGATATGTTGGCTCGTGTAATCCAATCAATTAAACAAAAACAGTGATTGATTGTAAGTATCAGGAAAGGGAACCGCGAAAAGACTTTATTTCGTTCAAGGTTTAACCGAAAAAATCAATAAGTAATGGCACCGTGACCGTTCGCATCAATAAATATAAATGACAAAAAATATAGGAATACTCATGACAATATCTTGGCTATATCAACATAAAAAAACGCTTTTGGCACCGGCAATTGCCGCTGCACTTTTAAGTGGTTGTGGTGACAATGACTCAGAGCCAAAATCAACAACGTTTTCCATCACAGCCATTGATGGATACTTACATAACGCTGAAGTGTTGGTGGATACCAATCAAGATAGCACCTGTGATAAAACACTGGGTATGACCAATGAACAAGGTAAACTAAATATTGATACCGTTTATCAAAATAAACGAATTTGCATTACAGCAAGAGCAGGTGAAACCATCGATTTAACGCGCGGCGTAGTTGAAAACGGGTTCACGCTTAAAGCCCCGGCGGGGTCGGCAGTCGTTACTCCTTTAACTAATCTCGTCGTTGAGATATTAACCATCAATGATACGTTAACCGTAGAAGAGGTGAAAAAAGGTATACTTGATGCCATTCAAGACAGTGGCATGGATGTTGATGGAACCACGGCATTTGGTGATTATCTCGCTTTTTCACAATCCTCCGCGCCAGAACAGCAAGTTAAAAGTAAAAAACTCGAAATTATCGGCGAGGCATTAGTTGATGCTCAAAGTAAATCAAACCACACGGCGGCAATGCAATTCAACCTCGTGAAAGCAATTACCGAACAAATTAAAGACACGGATAAATTGATAGATCTTCAAGATCTCCAGCCCACGGTGAAAGAAGACGGAACCCTAGCACCTACAATTAATCATCGACCTAAATTTACTGGAAATGATTTAAAACTTTACGAAGCATCGATTGTTGATGGAGAAGAGAGGCTAGAAATTGACCGAAGTGTTGAACTCAAGTTCACGGATTCAGACTCTGACAAGCTTACGTTCAAAATCAAATCATTAACGGATGATCAACCCCATGTGACAATCTCAGACGAAGGTATTATTTCTGGGATTCAACAAAATAAAGCCGGAAATTACCTTTTCCATATTTATGTCGTAGACAGTCACGGCGCAAAATCTCGTCCTGTTCCATTTAAATTAGCACTGACGACGTCAAATAAAGCGCCAACCCTAAATCTGACACAGGCAGAAGAATTAAAATCTGACATCAAAGCGTTAGAATTCATCAAAGGCATTGAGTTCCCAGAACAAACTTTTCCGCTCAACGACATATTTACCGATCCAGATGGGGATGTGATTGCTTATACGGTGACTGCCGCACCAAAAGCGCATGGCTTGAATGTATCAATTAAGCAACAGCAACTCCAAATTAGTGGCACGCCGATTCAATCAGGTAATGTTGACATCATTATTACTGCGACAGATATCACGCACAGTAAAGGGAGTCAAATGACGATTCCAGTGACGGTTCAAGATCAAGGCGTCACGGTCATTCATCCACTTGAAGGGACTGTGTTTTATCACATTGATAACAACAGTGCTTCAGGAGAGTTCGTTAACCCCCGCTGCCAATCAGTTAAATTTGAAGATAAAACAGTTTATTTTTCTCCAGAGAGCGAAACGCCGTTTACCTGTGAAGAACCTATAGAAAATGTCGGCACTTATACGATTGATGGCGAGACGTTGACGACAAGCATACTCGAGAATGGGAATACGGTTGTCGATGATTTTACCATTCTTCATCCTATCGATGAAGATAATGGATATCTTGTTCGTGCAGAGCCTAAAGGTCGAACCAATAAAAACACATGGGTTAGGCATTTTTTTACAAATTCAAAGCATGTTGACGCGCAACTTGACAGCGAAGGTTCGGCATACGAATACTTTGTTTGGGATGGTACTCAATATATTGCTGGGCATGTGAGTGTAAAACTCAACGGACACGCGGGCTTAAATCAACAACCGAGTGTTTCGATTACCTTTAATCAATCGTTAAGCTGTGAAATTATACAAAATATATACAGTAATATATATGTCTCTGAGGAGTCTAGTTCCACCGTAAAATTACAAATGTGCTATCCCAATAAGTTGAAGCAACCAACGGTTACCTTGTCTGGTTTAACAAGTGAGCCCGATATCAATATTATTGGAGGACATTACTATACGGTGAAGACTGATTTATCCCCAGCTTACCGTGATAAAATGGAACCGTTGATGTTGCGTATACAGTATCGCGGTGTGGATAAGTGTGACAAATTTGATTCTATCTTTAACGAACAAGATCAACCTGAACAGTTATCTCAAATCATTGATTATAAGAGCGCTATCTCTGCATGTAGAAGTAGTGCTAATGCAAACTTATCCGACTCATTCGAGAGCATATTAAACACATGGAACCTAAATTCCAGTACATTTAAATTAATTGGTCAGGATGAAACGTACTCTTTCAAACAAACAGAAGAAGGCAAGCATGTCACGCTCACGATGAATAATGAAAAAGGTGGAGGTGAGAAGATCAATGCAAATTGGAAATATAAAGACGGTCGCTTGGTTATATACAATGTGGAAGGAGGCGACGGTCAATCTACAGAAATAATTGAAACCTTAGCATTAATAAATGCTGCTCCAATTGACCAAAGTCTTTCAGTTTTGAGCTTATTACAAGACCCAGATTATGATAAGCTAAATTTAGGGAACTACATGTCTTATGGTGCAATACAGTCAAAAATATACGCATTTAAGGCGGGGGAATAAGTTATTTATTGATTAATCACTGTTATCTACATTTTATTTTTCTCCCGCGTGATCTCGGATGATTTTTTTTGATGTGGATGTTGAAATTCCAATATAACTCAGGTATAAATATTAGAATTGAACTGCAGCTACCAAGTGAGTTTTTTGCATTTTAATTTCCTTTCTCGACTATTTTAATGTCGATATGGTATTTCAGGTAAAGCCCTTCGTGTTGCGCCACGAAGGGCTTTTTTTTGTTTCTCCCACAAAGTTTACGATGTAAAGTGATATGCGGAATTTTCGATACTATATCTAATCCGCACCTTGCCAATTTAGCAAAGCTACTGGCACAGATTTATCACAAAAGTGAGTTTGAGAGATGAACTGTAGTAAAGTTACAACACAGATTTCTTGTCATATGAAGAATTTGAAATCTATTGCTGCAATTTTATGCTAACTATTACTGCAAATCTGATTCTAACCGGTTGAATGTTAGTGGGTAGTTATGCTGACTTATACTGCAAACATCACCTTCTACTGCTTTATTCTTTATTTTCAACAACTTAATTTCCTTCATATCGCTAGAAAGCAAATTGGTACTAAACACTGGTACTAAACATGCGCTATCTCAGTCGTAAATCATCCGGAATTTGGTACTTTCGTTATCAAATCCCAAAAGCATTTCAAGCCCAATTCTACAATCGAACTGAATTCAAAAGATCCTTGCACACAAGAGATTACCAGTGTGCTGTTTTACTTGCTCTGAAGCTAGAACTTGAGCTTAAGCAAAAGATTGCTGATCCTGAAAATCAATCTAACCCCATACATACCAATGTTGAGCCTATACTCGAATCTATTGCGACTAAATCTAGATTACAAGAATCGAAGAGCTCTACAGGTGATCTAAAAGGATTTACTTATAAAGAGGTCAAAAAGCCAAGCATTGATTTAGAAGATGTCATAGCGAGCTATGCAAAGGAAAAGCGTGCTAAAAATGTTGGTGAGTCGAGTATTAAAGACGTCGCTTCAAATGTGAGATTAGTACATGCTCTCATTGGCACTACAAATCTTTGCGAGGTATCTCGCGATGATGTGATGGATGCCATTGAGCTTTTGCGTTCCCTCCCTAAAGACCTGAATAATCCAAGAAATAAAAAATACTTTGGTGGAATGACGGTACTTGAAGCCATTGAAAGAAATAAAGAGCTTGGATTACCTACAATCATTGATGTAACAGCAGCTAGATACATACAAAGGTGCTCCAGCTTATATAGCTGGGCGTGTAGGCACTTGGAACTACCTAAAAATCCATTCGCAGATTTATCGACTTCGATTAAAAATAACGACACTAGAGATGAAAAAGACCGTAAAAAGCCTTTCTCATTAGTGGATTTGAAAGATATCTTTTCACATGAAGTATTTACTCTCGGCAAGTTAGGTTCTAAGCCTCGAAGTCGGCAGAAGCTGAATTACCAGTACTGGGTTCCGCTCATTTGTCTATTGTCTTCTATGCGCCCAAATGAATGCTGTCAATTGCGAAATGTCGATGTTCAAACTATTGATGGCGTTTTGTGCTTTGTTTTGTCAAATGAACATTCCTCACAAAGCCTGAAGAGCAAAACAGCCAAACGGACTATTCCCGTTCACAAACAACTTATTGCACGGGGTTTTCAGCAGTATTTGAATTTGGTTAAGACTGAAGAGTGGCTTTTCCCTGAGCTGACATACACTGAGAGGGCTAAGTTCTACGGCAAGGTTGATAGTTGGTTCCGTCGTCAATTTACCGAAAAAATGGCGCTGACGAAGCAAGCTAAGTCGTTTTACAGTTTCCGTCATACCTTCATTGACTTTTATGCAAAGAACGGTGGTATACAGCCTATCCATAGACAATTGGTAGGGCATCTTAATGGTGATATCACTAATGATGTATATGGAAGTAAATTTAGTGTTTTAGAGCTTAAAAAAGAGATAGACCGTGTGAGCTTTGAGCGAAGTCTTAAGCATATCAGACGTTGGAAGCTTACTTCATCTTAGAGTCGGGCATAAGTTCTTTAGAAGTGTTGAGGCATCACAGCTTATTCGTTATTTCCTAGCTTGAAAGTGCTCCAAGATGGGCGTCAACTATGCATTGTACTAATGGCAGTAAACACTCTTTCAGAGCTATTAACGTCACAATTCCCGAAAGAGTTCTCAATACTGTTAATCCTCACTATGCATATGGGTGTATTATGCTGTAAATCGCATAACTAATGTATTTATGCTCGGAGTACTAGCAGGTCTATGGATAAAGCACTGAAACCACAGCTTGATAATTCAGCTGAAATTAAGAGTATCTTGAAAGAAGTTCATTGTAATTTTCGACTACCTGATCAGAGGGTGGTTAACACGCTGCTGGTTTATTTACCGTGTCATGAAGATGGTAAGATTAGCCTTACTGAGTTTTTTGAATTTGTTAGAAACGGGATACTCCAAAACTTCGTTTTTTCCTGTAAGGAGATAGAGAAGAAGCTCGGTATGCAGAGCACAACAGCAATGGAAGACTTGTTTGATAAAGCATTGAGGAAAATTAGTAAACATACCGCTCAAGGTGAATTAGGGGAGCTACTCCTCTTTACTTTGCTTGATGTATACCTGAAAGCTCCAAAACTACTAAGTAAAGTTTCTATGAAAACTGTTCCTACAATGCCTGTTTTTGGAGCTGACGCAGTGCATGGTCAAATAGTTGATGGTGAGTTCAGAGTTTATCCCGGTGAATCTAAGCTGTACCAAAATTTCAAATTAGCTGCCACGGCAGCAGCTTCTTCTATGGTTAGTGCAAAGAGTAAGTTTGATGTGGAATTTGACTTGCTTGATAGTCATATGGACTTTCCAAACTTAGACTCAGAGTTTGAAAAGACTATTTTGGATGTTCTTAACCCATACACCACAATAGACAGCGCTAAGAAAATACATTCCCCGTGTTTTATCGGCTTTACTCAACCAGATGTTATTTTTGAGAATGATGTTGATTATGTAGAAGCATATAAGAAGGTTGCATGTCAGTATGTAGGGGACTTCTTCAATAAGGTTGAAGGTAAAGGTCTTGAAGCGGAAGAGGTAACTTTATTAATGCTTCCATTTACTTGTGTTACTGAATTAGTTGATGAATTTATTTCTTATGTTGGTATCTACAAATGAGTGAGATAGTTGAAAAAATAACCCAAAACATACTTTCCAATGCTGAGTTTGTTAAAGATAGAGAGAACTTGTTTATCGGATATGTAGATTTCTTATCAAGTAACCCTGTAGTGGTCAACTAATATTGGCCACGATCTTAGAGTTTAACCAGAACAATCGTTCT
>NZ_JAUFQV010000032.1 GCF_030409945.1 Vibrio tapetis subsp. quintayensis | reverse complement strand
GCTTCAAGCTAACCCACGATATTGGAGGCTAGCACCTCGTGGGGGTCATTATGTCTATGTACTAGAGGTTTAAATTTGAATTATCTTAATGGGATAGACCTGCAAGATTCTTTTGTACTCGGGTGGTCCCTGAGTGAAACAAGGTTAGTAATTAATGTTGAGTTTAGTATTTGGCCCGACTCGCCATACTACGATTTACCTACAAATAATGAACATACTTGCTATAAGGTTGGTCGCATAATTTTCTCCAATGTAATTCATATAACGGGTCTGTTAGAGCAAGAATTAGTTAAGTGCACGCAAGATATTGACGGTTCTATTGATTATGGAAATATCGATTGTTTTGATGATAGTTGTCCAAAATTTAGGTTGGTAGGCGAGTTTGGCGATGTGGTACTGGAATGCTCAGGAGTACAATTTCAAATACGTACATAGCAAGCAATTGAAGCAAACTGTCAACGCTTAGCATTTTCAGCTTAGTTTAGCTTCAGTGATTTCGGTGGTAAATTTGGGTATATTCGTAGTGTTGTCAGCTACTTAATTGGGCGTTAGAAGTTTTAGGGATAAATATGGGACGTAGGAGAGAACTAGGTAGTATTGCAAGCGGTATTATTGGTTCGTTTCGGAGTAGAAACAATGATGTCGATGGTTATTGGGGTATCGGTAAGCTATACCTGTTCGTAGATCACCTTCAAAGCAAGTGTGTTTCTATAGACCTTTGCTCCCAACGGATTGCTCCATATTACCCGCATTTTGACCTCATGACTGAGCGCTATTCAAAGATATTTGAAGGGTTACTTATAAAACGTTCAATCCCGATTGAGTGGATTAGATCAGCATACGTTTACGTTGAATTTGAAGCTGATTATGAGGAGCGTCATCATAATTGGCGGAGTGCATTGGGAAATCCGTGCAATCTAGTTTGTGTAGTCGTAGATGACAATGGCAAAAGTCATGTTTCTCGTACGTATACAAACTGTTTCCCACATGACGCGAAAAAGGAAAGTCGGAGCATTAGGTGAGTAAACTTCTAACAAATGCATCAACACGATTTGCTACATTCGGCGTTGTCGGTTTGCTTTTAGTTTCAGTGATTAAGGCAGTAAAATTCAGCTAAGCCTGTATCGTAGCAAACGTGTTATGCAGGCGCTGACGGATCCCCTCATAATTCCCTCAGTCCTGAGTTGTGCGTCAGCCTTTGATATTCGAACATACCCCATTGGTATTGAGACTCGTTAATTTGGTATCGCCGGTGATTCCGCACTTCTCTTCCGAGGCGAGGAATTGATAGGACACGGCGATGTTTAATGCTGTTGGCTTGGAAGTCAAAATGCCACTTGGCTTGGACCGCAATCAGGCCATTCCACCACATCACGATTTCAGCGAGCAACGCAATTAGAAGCAGAATATCTAACCTTTTAGTACAGCGAGTTCTATTGTGACGAAGTGCGATCCCATAAGCGGTACTTTTTAGGTCACGGAATGACTCTTCTATTTGCATACGCTTTGCGTACAGATTAGTAATTTGTGCTTCATTTAAGATGTGTCGAGGGACGTTAGTCGCGAGTAACCACGGCTCTTTTTCGCTGCGTTGGTAAAGATGAGTAGCGGAGTGCTTTTGACTGGTTCTACTGTGGCGCTGGGCTTTTCGCCCTTTCTCTAATCCTTTGTAAACATAGGCTTCACAAGGTATCGGCGCTCTTTTGGCCAATAAACAATGACCAAGGTATTTTGGTTTATGAACGGCATTTGGATGAAAATTTTTGTTTGAGACCCACGGTTTATCCGGTTGTTTTATTGAGACTTCGCCTCGGACACGACCTAACCAAAACCAACCTTTTCCCTGAACTTGTCGGAACCAAGTATTCCGAAAACCGGCATTAGAAACGATGATTGGACAGGTTTTATTGGGCAAAATATCCTGTAATTTATCGAGGAATGATTGGTGACTTTTAGGTGAGTTATATTGGCCATATTCAAAAACTTGCTCGAAGATTGTGATGGCTCGCCCATTCAGAGCAACGGATGCTCTTAACGTCATATAACGAAGCTGCTCACGAACATCAGACCAATCAACAAGGACTACTGGGCAGGGATTCGCCTCCGTTATTAAGTGGGCATGCCATTTATAAATAAGGTCTTTTTCACGGTGGAGTTGCCGATTTCCAAGTAGCCTATCAACACGCTTAATTGCATGTTTTACCGTGGTATTCGTTTCTAGTTTACGACCTAGCTTAGTCAGGGTTAAATCAGAGCCATCAAGCACGCTCTTTGTGGCAAGTATCAGAGAATTAAGCCGTTTTTTGTGAGTCGAGGGGCATTGGTTTTGTAAGGTTTGCTGTAGAATCTGAATATCGCGCATCGTGAGCTCATTTGATTAAAATGTGTGTTTGGCGATATTCATTAGATCAAAGGCGGCGGTGCGCGTCTACCTCATTGTTTTTATGGTTAATTATGAGGGGATTCGCAAGAATTAGGCGTTACACCGCAGTTAAGGATATTTTCCAATGTTCAAGTATATATTCAGCCTTTTCTTAATATTACTTCTATCAGGTTGTAATTTTGAGGTGCCTGGTGCGGACGAAAAATTCGGTACGCAAAACTTTGTATCGGCGATTTCAATTATTGAACTTCATAAAATCAGAAATGGTGTTTATCCTCAAAGCTTAGATGACCTCGAGTTTCTTGGTGATTGGGATGGAATTTGGTTGTCGTCAGTAAAATATGAAAAAGCCGACGTTGGATATAATTTATACTTAGAGCGTGGCTGGGCTGGAAAACCTTCTTTAGAATTTCCAATTAAATTTAAAAGTGGTCTAGGTATTCAAAAAACTAATGTAAAGTGGCTTAAAAAGTAAACATAACAAGCATTTAAGTGGAACTAATAAGGATATTCAATGAAGTTCAATCATTTAGGTATACCAACAACAAAACGCTTCGATGATGAAATAGATTTACCTCATTTGAAAATGACAGTATCTGACCATCAGAATAATCCTTATGGGATCCAGTGGCAGCGTTTTTGGGCTGATGCTCCATATCCTGAATTGGTAAAAACAGTTCCTCACGCTGCTTTTGAAGTTGATGACTTAATGGCTGAAATTAAAGGTAAGAAAGTCATAATTGAACCTAATTCACCAAGTGAAGGCTTAGTTGTTGCATTTATTGAAGTAAACGGCGCTCCAGTTGAGTTGATGGAATATTCTAAATAGTTGGTTAAATGATGCTTCTCAGGTCAGTTTTGAGATAAGTAACTTGGCTCACTTTAAGAACGCATATAACAAATGCATCAACAAGATTTGCTACACTCGGCGCTGTCAGTTTGCCTTTAGTTTCAATGAGTAACGCATTAAAAATGAGTTACGTCTGTATAATAGCAAACTTGTTATGCAGACGTTAGCTGTGTGAAAGAATGCAACTTCCTTGCCGTTCTAGAATAAATTAAATAGGAATATCATTGTTATGTATCTAGTTGTCGCGTGGTTAGCCATTTTTTTGATATCGATAAAATCATTGGTAAAGATGTCTCGTCGATCTTATAGAACTAGAACACAAGATAATTCCAGAATATTCACGACTATAGTGCTTTCAATATTAGCTCATACTGGTTTTATTCACTTTCTGTATACTGAAGCTGAAGGTTGGGTATCATGGTTATTTCCATTGATGAACATATTGTTTGTAGCTCAAGTACTTCTAATATCTGATTTGGTCCTAGACAACTATCAAGTGTTTGCCAAAGCTCAGGTTATAAATGACAAGGCTATGCCCATTCTGCTCCCCTTCGCTGGTGTGTTAGCTCTTCTCTATTTGTCTGTGTATGTCGATGATGCAGTGTTTAACGGGTTATGTGTACTCATCGCATCTATAGGTGTGACAGGTCAGTTAATTACCTATAAAAATGTAAAACGATCACACAGATAATAAATAAGGATTAAGCACTGCGCAGCCAACGTTAAATCCCGAGTGTTGAACAAGCCCGTTGCCACTTCTTATAGTAAATTGTGCGATCTGGTGTGGTGGGCGCACCGCCCTGAGGCTTTTCTCAAGGCGAGCGAGGTTGAGGTAAGGTTGCGACGACAATACGTTGTAGTGAATGTTCTTTTGATGGTTTTGACCGCCTCTTTGATGCCTTTATCGTTGTGCGGCACAGTGAAAAAGATATCGGGTGGACGGATGTAAATGTCGAGTTGTGACTTGCCAGTATCAACACCAACATTAATGTTTTGAAGTATGTTTGTATTCATAATAAGCTAACTCTTGCTTGCGAAATGCGGGGTCGAGACTCAGTCGACTATTCGAGGTTTATGCTTAGAGTCCTATGTGGGGTTCATGTTTGTTATCGGTCTCTCGACAGAGGAGGCAGCGTTTAAACAAACTACCACATAGAAAGCTTTAGTTGCTGCTAAAGCCTGGGGCTCACATAACCCTAATTGAGTGATTAGTATCCATACAAGGCGTTATAAGGCTTATTTAAACTTGAAAGGGTTGGTATGTTGAATAGAGAAAATACTGGACTCATCGTCGTTGATATTCAAGGTAAACTCGCTCGTTTAGTTTATGAAAGTGAAGCTTTAATTTCTAATTGTCAGAAACTCATTAAAGGCGCTCAGGCTTTAGAATTACCGATTATTACTCTCGAACAAAATCCTGATAAATTAGGCTCTACAGTCGAAGAACTCAATACAGTCCTTAATCACGAGCGTATAACTAAGTTTTCTTTTAACGGATGTGAATCTTCAGCATTCTTGAGTTCAATTAAAAGCCAAAAAGTAGATACCTGGCTTATTTGCGGTATAGAAGCACATATCTGTGTTTATCAAACAGCAAAAGGTTTACTCGAGTTGGGTTACAAAGTGGAGCTTGTCAGTGATTGTGTTTCATCTCGAACTTATTTAAATAAACAGCTCGGCGTTAATCGTTTACAAAGTATCGGTGTCGAAATTACAGGCGTGGAAATGTGTTTATATGAACTTGTAAAGGACTGTCGAGCCCCTGTATTCAAGAAAATTTTGGGGTTAGTTCGTTAGTAAAAAGTCTTATACAAGCATTTATACCGCAATCAACTATCTATACGCTTCATTGCTTTACGGTAAACATCGCTACGTTCACGTTTACCCACAGCTAAGACGGTTACAATGATTACATCGTCTTCGAATTTATAAACCAAGCGGTATAACAAGCGCTCCACGCTGATTCGCAACACTTGCCATTTCTGGTTAAAATTGGTTTAGTATTTATGGAGGATTTCTAATGGGTACTATAATTGGTTTCGTAATTTTAACGGCTATAGATTGGTATCTTGTTCGTAAAACTGGGTTTCATATTCATCAATGGGTTTCTAGAGTGTATGAAGAGTATTTGCAGGGCAAGGAAGACCATAAATAGTACTTGCTTAGCATACGAATTAAAAAACATAACCAATGAGGATTAAGCGCTGCGCAGAGAGATATTTGCGTTAGTTGCCCAATGCCGGAGGTTAGCTCGTCGGGAATTTTTGCTTTTGATGTAGCACGCGCATGATACGGATAATGTCGCCTTCAACCCAGTAGGCGATGATCATTGAAATCTCTGGAATGATGAGTAATCGCCCTCGAATTCCATCTCGCTGAACACCCATAAAAGGCTGCTCTAAAAGGAGTTCAACTTTCGACTCGATTAGCTCGTCAGTTTTTTCAGCGGCTTCAGGGTTAAAATCGTATAAAAATTCAAAGATTTTCTCACGATCGTTCAAAGACTCCTCGCCCCACAAAATCATTGATCGCCTCGGTTACGGATTTTTGCTTTACGTTCTTCCATTCGAGACTTTGCTGTATCGTGGCTAACAAAAACGGCTTTACCTGAGTCATACTTTTCAAATGCTTGGTTTACTTGTTCTGTTAACCAAGCATCATGCGATAGTGTTTTTCTTTGTTGTTCAGCTAGCTGCTCAGTGAGTTCACGGCAAGCATCACTAAGTGTTCGGCCTTGGCTCTCAGCCATCTGTTGTGCCAGGCGTTTGGTCTCTTCATCAACACGAAATTGAATTCTAGTGTCCATGACATATTCCTTTAAGCTGTGTGTGTACAAATGTTAGCACTACGCTATAAGTTGGACAAGCCCACAGCCACTTCTTATAGTTATGGTCGGCGCATCGCCCTGAGGCTTTTCTCAGGCGAGTGAGGCTGAAATAAGGTTGCGATAGCCATCTTATCAGTTAGTTAGCCGTTTTCGTCTTCTTTCGCTTCGTCGTTTATCCTCTGTTTTCTCCATCGTCATTATCCTTATTCTGTTCGCCTTTCAGTTGTCTCGGTTGGCGGAGGCTACAAGAATCTAGCGTTAGAACTCTATGAACTTGCTCGCAAACCTAGCAAACAGGATTGACACCCCTAAAAGCAAGTGATTGCATATGTTCTTTATTTGGTTTTACAAGGCTGCTATGAAAGCAAGGCAATGCCCCAAGTGTCAGAAAAAGGTATCCCTTAGCTGGTTTATCTTCAGTTCACATTGGACGAAGTATCGATGTATTGATTGTGGCGCGTTGATGAAATGGAACCGGAGGCGAGCTTATCTAGGAGCGCTAGTCGGTGGTTTCTCTGGGCCATTTGTCATTTTGGCACAGTCCCTCTTGCCATCTGCATTTCTTCGAGTGTCAATTGCTATGTCTTTAGCCTTTATCATTGCCGTTTCTGTGAACAAGCAAATGGAGTACGTTGATGAGGCCGAGTAATCACTCATTACGAGCCCGTGTATCAAGGAGAGATAAATGCTAGATAGGGTTAGGGATATCCTAGAACTTAACGATATTCCCTTTGATGGTCAAAAGGACGTTGTTTATTGCAAGTTTCATAGAGCTGGGACTAAGGTGAGAATCTCGTACGAGAGTCGAAGTAATAGCTATAAGATTGCTGCTAACGAATTTATTCAGGCCATTAATGCGGCAGCTTCTTATGCTTTTGCTTTTGCTGCTCCATACATTTTTATAGGTATTAATTGGAGCTGGGTCATTTCCGCATTATCAATCTTCGCGGGTACGGTTGCCATTACTCAACTGATTTTAACTCAGATCCAAGTTCTGGATTTAAAGCAACAGCTAAGACAATCAGGTATTTACCTCAGCTAAACTCATAAAAAATATCGCAAGGAGGAGGGATGAAAGACCCGGATACCGAATTTTCCGAGTGGAAAATCGAGCGAAAAAAAGGGATCGTTCGGTTTGTTGTCCGAACTTCACTTCCTGCTATTTTAGGCATAATGATAGGACGAAGTATTGAACTGATATTTATATCAGAAACCGCTTGGAGTTGGACGCAAACTACCGATATATTCATGAGTGGCTTTTGGGCATCAATTGGTGCTATTCCTTTAAGTTTTTTGATTTGGTGGTGGCGTGAGAGAAAGTATAAGCGCCATATCGCTAAGTTTAAGTAACACACATAAAAAGCACCGTTAACGAGCGGTTCTAAATATATAACAATGGGGCTGTGAAACTGCGAAAGACGATGCTAGTTTAACAATACCGCGATTAAAATTTTTAGACATGTTGTAGATAAAATGCAGCGGCATGCGTCTACCTCATTGTTTTTAAGACTAATATTGGAGGTTTGCAAGCATTGGGGGGGTATTTGTCAAATTAGTGCCGAGGTTAATCATGAAAAAAGAAGTCATACTTTTTGACATAAATGAAACTGTTTTAAATTTGGAGTCTTTGAAGCCCAAATTTAGCGATGCTTTCGGCAGTGAAGATGCTTTATCACTCTGGTTTTCAAAGCTATTGCATTCATCCACTGTTTGTATTACCACCAATGTCAATTCAAACTTCTCTGAATTAGCGAATGCAATGCTCGATTCCGTTGCCGCACATTATAATTGTCGCTTAACGGATGAAAAACGGAATGAACTATTAGACTCTTTTTCTAATTTACCACCACACTCAGATATCAAAGAAGCTTTAGATAAATTGCGTGCGAGCGGGTTTAAAACGGTGGCTTTTTCTAATTCATCTCTGAACCTGATCTCTGCTCAAATGAATAATTCGGGATTAATAAATTTTTTCGATACGATTATATCTGTCGAAGACTCCGGAAGTTTCAAACCAAACCCGGATGTATATAAATTTGCAGGCAAAGTGCTGGGAGAGTCCGTAGAAAACCTTCGCCTTGTGGCCACTCATGATTGGGATACACACGGTGCGTTATCAGCAGGTTTAAAAGCGGCCTACATTGACCGAACAGGTAGCCAATACCACCCTCTTTACTTGAAGCCAGAAATCAACTCGAAAACCATGGGCGGAGTCGTTGAAAAATTATAGCCGCGAACTCGCAATAATACATACAGCAAGCACCGGACGAATAACCTCTGTCATCGTATTTACGATGAGAAAAACACGGGAAATGGTATCGATTAACTAAACAACAATCATTGTGTTGGCCAAATAAAACGACATTGGCCAACATGACAGTGTTATTTACGCAGTCTCAAGCACTTCATTTTTAGCTTCATTGTGTTTATCCAATTGACCACTGTAACGGGTTAAGGCTAAAGCAATTAGAACGATGACAGCGCCTACCCACGGGGTGTGCATCAGTCCGGCTTCAGTCACTATTACTCCCCCGCCCCAAGATCCAAGTGCAATACCAACATTAAAGGCGGCAATGTTAAGCCCAGATGCTACATCAACTGCATCTGGGGTGTGTTTTTCTGCCAACTTAACGACATAAACTTGCAGTCCCGGAACATTACCAAACGCAAAAGCCCCCCAAACCAATATCGTTACCACTGCCGATATAGGGTTCGCTGCTGTAAAATTAAACAAAACTAAGATAGCCGCTAACCCCGAAAATATCACCGTCAGCGCTTTAATAGGCCCCATTTTATCAGCCATTTTTCCGCCCCAGATGTTACCAACAGCGACAGAAACGCCATACACCAACATGATTAAACTGATAGCGCTTGGGTTGAACCCTGACACCTGTTCTAAAATCGGAGCGAGGAATGTAAATGCGGTAAATGTACCACCGTAACCTAACGCTGTGATGGCATAGACTAAAAGCAATCGCGGTTGTGTTAATACTTTCAGTTGCGAAGATAGTTTTGCCGCAAGAGGTTGCTTTAGGTTACTCGGAACCAAAAAAGCACTGCCTAATAATGCGATTAAACCCAAAGCCGCAACAATAAGAAATGTAGACTGCCAACCAAAAGCTTGGCCAATATAGGTACCAAGTGGAACACCAGTAACAAGCGCTACGGTTAAACCTGTAAACATAATAGCAATGGCGCTAGCTGCCTTTTCTTTAGAAACCAACCCTGTCGCAATAGTTGAACCAATTGAGAAGAACACCCCATGCGCAAGACCGGTCAAGATGCGAGCAACAACCAAGGTGTTGTATCCTGGGGCTTGCCAAGCGAGTAGATTACCCGCAACAAAGAGAGACATTACCGCCAGTAGTACGTGCTTTCGGTTCCATTTACCGGTTAACGCCGTTAAAACAGGAGCGCCAATAGCAACACCAAGGGCATAAAGGCTAACTAAAAGTCCGGCGGAGGGTAAAGAGACACTTAAATCGTTAGCCATTGTTGGGATCAATCCAACAATAACAAACTCTGTCGTTCCTATCGCAAAGGCGCTGAGCGTCAGTGCAAAAAGTGCTAAGGGCATGATTTAATCGCTTATGTTTATTTAAGGAAATTCAGCGATATAGCAAATATGGCTCACCTGTAATACCGCTGTCTATGTTGATAACGGCATTATGCCTAGGTAACTATTTGACAAAAATAGTGGTTTCAACAAAAGATTTTTGTTAAAAATGCAACAATATATATTTACATATGCTAGGAAGTGATATGCGGACGCGATCTGACGATTTAGAGATATTATTGACGGTAGTCGATAGTGGTGGCTTTACGGCAGCCGCGTCGGCATTGGATATTCAAGTGGCCCGCGTATCAAGGGCGGTAAGTAAGGTAGAGAAACAACTGGGAATATCGATACTTAACCGAACCACTAGGCGAATAGAATTAACTAATGAAGGGTGTCAATTTATAGAGTCAGTTCGCGTTGGCTTGCTCCAGATACAACAAGCAGAAGAAGAAATAATCACGAGAGGTGAACTTCCCACTGGGCGTTTACGTGTGGATGCCGCTAGCCCATTTGTTTTTCATCAGCTTATCCCTCTCGTACAAACATTTAGTCAAGAATACCCACACATCGAGTTAGAGCTAACTTCAAGCGAGGGGTTTGTTGATTTACTGGAAAAGAAAGCTGATTTAGCCATTCGAATTGGCCAGTTGACTGATTCAACACTTCACGCAAGGCCGTTAGGTCGAAGTTTGTTATACATCGTGGCAGCTCCAGATTATTTATCAAGACGTGGATTCCCGCAAAAATCGTGTGAACTGGCGTCACATCAAACGATTGGGTTTTCAGGCCCTAAAATTCTCAATCACTGGCCCTTGAAAGGTTTTGAATCTTTAAGTCCCACTCTGACTTCTAGCAATGGAGAAACGGTGAGACAACTGGCATTAGCGGGAAATGGTATCGCTTGTCTTTCTGGATTTATGGTCAAAAAAGATATCGAAGAGGGACGTTTATTAGCACTATTAGAAAGTGAGAAGTTGAGCGATACAGGAAGAGAGCAGATCAATGCGGTATTCTACAAATCATCGTCTGTTGCGAAACGTATTTCAGCATTTATCGACTTTATTCAGCCCAAGTTAGATCTCTAAATGAGCACTTATCGGTTATTACGAACAGAAAAAAAGAAGCCTCAATAGCACAAGGGCTGCTAATGGAAACAAGAGAGATAACCCCCCCATAATAAAGGCGCCTCTTGGCCGCCTCGGTGTATGTTACATCAAAACTAGCAATTGTATTGGTCGTACGCCCATTCACTTCTTTGATTGCCGCATTAGCCAGTTCCGCTTGCACTGGGTATGACGGATCGTTAGTCATGATGCCTAGGTCATTTTCATAGATAATCGTGTAACCGGTGCCATCCACATATTCAACAAAAATGGCTGGTCTTTGTCACGGATAGCGAAGTGAATGTTCGAGACACCGAAAACCGAGCAGTATTTCCAGGCTTCAGCACCAGCTCTGAAGATCGCTTCTCACGTATCGCAGCTCTAAATGCAGCCTACGAGAAAAACACTCCAGCAAACGACGCCCGTGAAGAGGGAATTAACAGAGCGTTCTCTATGTTCAATAACATGGAACTCGATCGTAGCGTATGGCAATGTAGTTGATGTTGAAGACTAAGCATACGACTTCCTCCACACTTACGATAATCCTATGATTCGTAAAGTGGATTTAGATACGATTAACTTCGATACAGTATCGTACTCAGCAACCCAATCTATGGAACTGAAGCTACATACGCCGACATGATGATAAAATAGCGAAGCAACAAAGGCGTGATGCTTCTAATAAGCATCACGCCTTTTTGTGCTGTATTTTCTGATAAGCTGCATTTATTTACAAAGAATTGAATCTACCGACCCATTAGCTTTCAGTGGCAACCGACTGATCCATCAATGGAGTCATTTCGATTTCATAGTGGTTATAGGTAAATTCAGATGGACCATGCTGCCGCCTGGTGGTTATGGAATCTTCACCGAACTGTATGGTCACTTTCGAGAACACTTTATTCGTCGCGATGACGTTGTTCACTTCTAACATTTGAGCAAATTCTAGTTCGACCAAATCGAGTTTTTTCTTAATCCGCGCTAAGCGTTGGGTGTTTTCTAATTTAAGGCTCGCTACGTTGTCGGTCATTTCTTGGGTACGTTCGCGTTTGGGTGTTTTGGCTAATTCCATTTCGGCGCGCACGACTTTCATTGTCGCTTCTTGTGCATCCTTGTAACTTTCTTTTAGTTTTTCAATGCCTATTTTATATTTATTGTAGCGTGCACATGGCTCGACCAATGTGGATGCCCCGCCCTCAACCCCTAAATTAACGCAAGAGATTTTACCGCCAACCTGAGCATGGCCTCCACTTAAGGCTCCTTGTTTTCCTGTCGTATCAGAAACCGTTAGGTCGCCGCCACAACGAACTTCATTTTGAAGGCAGTGGATAGCCATATTAATGTGCTCATGAGCCTGCAACTTTGAATACTGAGCGTATTTGGTCGTAATCGTGCCACCTGAACGAACCACGCACGCGACTTCTTCATCTTCATGAATTGGCCGGCCGATGATGCCTTTTGCTGCGGTAATGTCGCCGTGAGCTTGAACATCAGCAGACTCAATAAACCCTCCGACCATAATTGACCCCGTTGCGAGCACTTTCATACCGGGCTCTATATCACCAGTGATAACGACACAACCTTTGAATTTGATATGCCCAGTAGAGACATCAACTTTCTTCAAACACAATGCGTTATCAACCTCTACGGAGTTGTCTTTTATGATCGGCATACCGGAGACAGAGGCGAGCAATAAGTTAGGATCTTGCTTTGATGTTTTGGTGCCCTTGCCCTCTTTAATCAGCTTATCTGTTCCCGGCTTAGGCGGAATGGACTTCCCGGTAACCGTATAACCTGGCGTTCCTTTTGTAGCTGGCACGCGTCGCATCACTTCTTCGTTTTCTGCAACAGTGATGGTTTCACCCAAATTGCGCATATCAACTTTATGAGTGACATTATTTACTTCTTGAGGCTTTAGAACACGAGAACTGACATCAGGAACAAGGGGAATGAATTGTGCATCTTTACCATCTTTAGGGTTCTGACCCACCGCGACCGCTTGAACAAAGGACTCGTTCGCCGGAACACGTTTACTCATCGCGAGCACTTTTTTAAGTGCCAGCTTATTAATGCCTTTTTTAACATGAGCATTGGTTAGTGCTTCAACGATTTCAGAACCACGAAGACCACGACCACCACATGCACCATGGATCGTCATTTTAGCGAGCATGTCGCTGTCTTCTAAGGAAACCTCAACCACCGCGTTCTTCCGATAAGCGACTTTGATTCCCTGAAAGGCTTCTTTTTTGCTTCCTTTTGCTGCCGCAACAAAAGACTGAATGGCTTTTTCGTCCATAAATAATGCAGACGCGCCAATATCGTCTAGCGCTCGCTCAATTCCAACCTCACTGAAAGTGGTTTCCACCATTTGGTTGTTTGGCATCAGCGCTATGACAAATTGGTCATCATCAGACATTTTGATGAACTCTTTCCACATAGTCTCGTTCTCGATCTACAAATAAAGCTAAATTTATGGAATGAGTGTATCGAATTAACTCTGAAAAAAGGGATTTTTATCTTCAAATTAAGGCGGGCGTCACTAATCCCATTACCGAATAAATAACCAAAGAAGCGAATTTCTTAAAAAGCTCACCTAATATTGATTTTAATTAATTTATTGAGACTTTAACCCCATATATTCGAGAGAAAACCCAATAGTCATCATTTTATACTTACAAACAGTTACACATTTGGCTCATGAATATTCTCGTATTCATAAATAAGGCTTAGAGCGTAAGCCGATAAATCGCTTCGACTTTGGTGCCACTATTTGAATACTCAAGCGTTTCGCAAAGCTCTGAAACGAGAATAATACCTCGTCCATGAACTTCGTCATTTGCTTGTCTGTGTACGGTGTGATGATCAAAGCCATTTCCATTATGTTCAATGACCATATGCAATTTACGGTCTGTTGGATAATAGTCGAAAGTTAAGGTCAAATAGGCACTATCATCAAGGCTCCTAAGGCCATCTTCTCTTAATTGATAGTATTTAAAGAAACCCTCTTCATCAGACTTGATGCTTGATTCTAGCCCAAGCAAGCCATGCTCTAGAGCGTTCGCTAATAATTCAGAAAGTACAGAGCAAATCAGGTCAAGGTCTTGTCCCCCACTAATGATGCCAGACAAATAGCTTCGCACTTCAGCCATTAATGTCACGTCATTCAGTGTCTGTTTGGAAAAGCGTAATGTCGAACTCAATGGAACACTGCTAACAAACGGTTTTTCGTAGTCATGCGGCTTTACGTTGGAGTGCAAAATCGGAAATGTCATGGCCAGAATAGATAAATCATCGGACTTCTTGCGAACTGCAAAGTCGTTCACCGCTGCGTTTAAAGTTGGGATCACGGATCGGCATCCGTCGAGTACCGCCTTTAGGCGATCCTCACCAAATTGCTCCCCATCTGAATTAGCAGCCTCAGTCACACCATCGGTATAACATACAATTTGCTGGCCTCGCTCGAGCCTCAACCTTAACAAGTTGACTTCAAATTCGTCATTGGCAAGCACGCCCAAAGGCATGTGTTCTGAGGTGAGGTTTTTGATGATCTTACCGTTTTCATCGAGAATAAAGCCATCAGGTAGACCACCTCCCCACCACATCACATCTTGTCCATTTGAGGATATTTCAAATACACTCGCTGCAACCATCATCCCTAAAGGTAAGAATCGCGCTAACGAACTGTTGATTTCGATGACAATTTCGCCAAGAGACAGACCCTTTTCTGCCATCGAGAAAAAAGCGCGTGAAGCCGGAATGGTTGAAATAGCGGCGGGTAAACCATGCCCTGTCGCATCAGCAATCATCACATAGGCACCACCTTGAGGCCGGTCTGCAACCACAATAAGATCGCCATTAAAAACCGTAGAGGGCGTAGAAATATAGTCGATACTCGGTAGGTCTCGCGTCATTTCTTCAACCAAATTAGTAAATATCGACTCAGACATTGCGTAGTCATATTTCACTTGTTCATGGAAATGGCTTAATTCGTCTCTTTGCTGGCTCACTTCGTTGTGCATTTTCGCAATGCGGTAATGTGCCTGGACTTTAGCAAGTAATGTGCTGCGCCCAACGGGCTTTAAAATGAAATCATCTCCGTAGAATAGGCAACGGCCAAATGAATCCCTATCATCCAATACGGTCAGAAAGATGATTGGAATATGCACATGCTTAAACTCCGCTCTTATCTCTTTTGCCGTCGTGAAGCCATCTTTAACGGGCATCATGACATCCATCAAAATGACATCGGGAAGTTGCTCTGCTTGCTTGAGTGCATCAACCACGCCCTCACCGCTTTCGAAAACCTCTATATCACTCGCGATGCTGAGCAACATATAGCGAAACATTTCTCGATTGGTTTTCTGGTCATCAACAATAACTACGCGCATCCATTCTTTCCTTATCGATGAGGTTTACTCAATAGAGAACTTCTTATCAAAGCGAGAGATCAGTAATATCTTTTTGACTTGAGGCATGCTGTTTGCGATGGTAATTTCACCATCTGACTGCTTTAGGTATTTGTGCATATTCAACAGCATACCTAGCCCAGCACTGTCTATGTAGTCCACTTTACGAAAGTCGACGACAAACTTATAACTCTGTTGCTCTGCATAACTTTGACGAAACTCATGCACCAAATTGAAACCAAACGCCCCCTCAATGGAAATGGTGACGCATCGTTGACTGTTATCTACTTCACATGTAACTGACATAAAACCTCTCTAAAAAAGCTCGACTTCGCCTTCATCAATGGTTGATTGTTGTGCAGCGGCCTCGCCGCGACTCTTCGCTTTAGTTTTAAACTCTGAAACCGTATCAATAAACTCTGACATTTGTACTTTTCCCTGTTGGTAACGCTCTATTTCTTGGGTTAACTCATCCAGTAACGTTACGCTTTTCATCGCATGCTCCCCTTGCTGCGACACTATGTCTGCGAACTGCAACGCCCTAATCCCATTCCCTACCTGTTGCGTCAGTTGAGAACCGATTTCACGTAATCTGTCCACTTCAGATCGAACCTCGGTATTGGTTTGCTGCACACCTTGCAACATCTCCTCCACTTGATCTTTTGATTCAATAGCAATGGTCATGTCTATCGAGGCAATTTCACCCACGGTCTTATCCGCCTCTTTTATCGTACTTTGTGCCACGTTGATTTCGGCTTGAATCAAGTTATTCAGCTCTTCTGAACGCACGGACAAATTACGAACTTCTGATGCCACTACCGCAAAACCTCGGCCTGACTCCCCCGCCCTTGCCGCTTCTATCGCTGCATTTAACGCCAGTAAATTGGTTTGCTCCGACAGCCCTCTTACTTGGTCGAGTAACCCAAACACCTTGTCCAATTTACTCGACATATCATGAATGCTATGTACTGCAGAAATACTGCGCTCTGAAACACTGATCAATATTTCGATATACTGGCTGATGATTTTTTCAGTTTTCGGTAAGACATTTCTCAAGCTGTATTCGCTGTTTTCATTCGCGAGGAAATTACTCACCAATTGCTCTGAAACTTGATTTTGAGTTTGAGATAATTCTTGCAGGCCAAAAAAACTGTCGTTAAGCGTTATCACAGATTCATTGGTAACTTGGTATTGCTTAGTAAGTGAGTCGTTAATGTGGGTAACTTCGTAACGCAATAAGTCATTAACAACTTGAATGCCCTCACGGCCGTCACTGTGTTTGCCAGACGATGAAGTACTATTGGAATGACTCTGAGCACCGAGTGAGGTAACACTCCAGTGCAATGCGATAAGCACGCACATGAGTGCAATGGCTTGCCACGAAGCAGACAAAGCGACAGCGCATGCCAAAACCGCTCCCTGTAATGTCATTATTAAGATCTTATTTTTAGCTAACTGACGACTGTCGTTCATTTTTATCACCTTAATCGGTGGCTTAGTTATTAGTATGTATTAAAGCGTCACAGATCATTTTTGGAATTTTGTCGAGCGGTGCCACTTGAGCAGCTGCGCCTATCTCAACAGCGACTCTGGGCATCCCCCAGACAACCGATGTATGTTCATCTTGTGCTATAGTAAACGCCCCTGTTCGCTTCATTTTGAGCAGACCTTGTGCCCCGTCTTGCCCCATTCCCGTCAAAATCACACCGATACTTTTTTGCCCAACGGTTTCTGAAATAGCATCGAACATCACATCTACGGATGGTTTATGTCGATTCACCGCTTCTCTATCATCTAATTCTGCGTAATAGTGGTCGTTGCGTTTCACGATCAGCATATGTCGATTACCCGGAGCGACATAAGCACAACCATGAATAAGAGGAGTGGATTCCTGCTGTAGTTCGCTGACTTTAATCTTACTGCTGCTGTTTAAGCGCTCAGCAAAAGAGGCGGTAAAAAGCTCACTAATGTGCTGCGTAATCACGATAGGAGGAAGTTTGTCTGGCAATACACTGAGCACATTACGTATAGCTTCTGTCCCTCCTGTTGATGCACCAATCGCTATCAGTTCGCAGCCAACACCAATGCCTCTGATGGACTTATCTACTGAAATAGGTGCAACGTGCATTTGCTGGTTACCTACGTTGGCTCCGGCGGCCACTTTTACTTTTTCATTCACCAGCTGTTTGTATTTCACCATTTGAGCCGGGTCATCAATGCTAGGTTTAGGAAAGTAGTCCACCGCCCCGAGCTCTAACGCTTGAAGAGTCGCATCCGCACCATGCTGAGTAAGCGTGGAAATCATCACGACAGGCATTGGCCGTAAGCGCATCAAGTTTTTTAAAAACTGCACGCCATTCATTTTCGGCATTTCGATATCAAGAGTAAGCACATCTGGGTTGTGCTGCTTGATCAAAGATCGTGCTTGGTACGGATCTTCCGCCATTGCCACAACCTCTAGATCCGGATCCGAGCTAATGATCTCATTCAATAGCGCTCTAAATACGGGAGAATCATCAACGATCATTACCTTTACTGGCTTTTTCAGTAGCACTGGTTTATTCATTAGAATAGCTCCACGTCGTCGTCATGATTACGATGACTTTCTTGATCCAATTGATGAGCGTATTCGGCTTCACTTTGCTTGACACGTTCAACCTCTGCGAATCGAATTCTCTTCACCCAAGCTCGGCCGGTAAGTGGATCAAACATAATTTTTCTTGGCTCCAAGCCTCCCAGATCTTTTGAAACGATGTCGAAATGCTCAGCATTAGCATAACTTAGAGCAAACTCGATGTTTTTTTCTCCAATCATGGCGTACTTGCCTAACATTTGTGCTCCGCCAAACAACTTAAGTTTGATTCGAGAACGCTCGGCTCCTGCGCCAAGCAATTGATTAATCAATATTTCCATCGCATTATTGCCGTAACGAGAAGCCGTCGATACGATCTCTGTCGGGTGCCAATGATCTTGTTCTATTTTGTTATTAAAAGGCAGTAAAAAGTGGTTCATCCCGCCAACTTCGGCTACTGGATCCCACATACAGGCTGCAATGCAGGATCCCAATCCTGTACAGATAATTTCTTCCTCACATGAGGTATAAACGCCACCCGGCATAACCTTCACCATGTGCACTTTCTTATGCTGGTGGTAAAAACGGTTAAATTGGTCTGAGTGGGTTTGCATCCTGCCCGTTAACTCCTTCATGTTAGCCTCACTGTTTCAAATAGATTGTGTGGCCTATGTGCCGGAAGATATCGGTACAATTACCGACACTTTCAGAATGCCCAATGAATAAAACACCGTCGTCGGTTAAGTAATCATAAAATCGACGGATTAGGGTTTCTTGAGTTGGCTTATCAAAATAAATCATGACATTTCGGCATGAAATCAAATCAAACTTTTGCTTGATTGGCCATTCAGCTAGTAGATTCAATTGATTGAAAGTAATGGCATTCTGCAGCTTCTTCTTCACTTTTATATTGCCATTTTGATCGCCTTTTCCTTTTACAAAAGACGATTTCAAAAACTGTTCTGGAATACTTTCTAAGCAGCCGTCGGTATAGATCCCTGCTCTGGCATGGGCGAGGACTTTGGTGTCTAAGTCAGAGGCCAGCATGCGAACATCCATCCCGTTATCTAATGATCCCATTGTCGCCAGCAACGACATATAACTGTACGGCTCTTCCCCTGTTGAACAGCCTGCTGACCAAATGCGAACTTGCTTATCTGGTTTACTCATCCAACGCTTTACGAGCACATTCGCCACGTAATCGAAGTGATGCATCTCTCTAAAAAATTGTGTCTTGTTGGTCGTGATATTGTTTATGAAGTTGATTTTTTCGTTTTCATCAATTTCTATCCGCTCTCGGTACTGACTAAAGCGTTGCATGCCATGCTCACGTAACAAACGGCTTATACGGCCATACACCATGGCCTTTTTCTTGTCCGACAGAAAAATACCCACGTTTTTGTGGATGAACCACTGAATGAACTTGAAGTCATCATTGGTTAACTCAAATTCACGATCTTCCAACGGATCTATGGTATTAGACGCGTGGTCTAGAACTCTTCCCATTCGTCGCCATCCTCACTGAGCTGAATGCCTGAATTCACGGCCTTAGTTGACGTCTTTTGACGAATGCTGCTGACGTTGACCGCTGGCGCTTGTGCCTCTTGAGCCGCTGTAGGTTGATGGCTCAGCGTTGCAATTTTTTGATCACTACTAAAGAAGTTCATCAAGCTTAGTAAGTCTTTGCCCTCATCTTTAAGCGATTGGCTCGCCGCAGAGGTTTCTTCAACTAACGAAGCGTTCTGCTGGGTCATTTCATCCATGGTCGCAATAGCACGACTAATTTCATCAATGCCGGTTGACTGTTCTTGGCTCGATTGCGCGATTTGAGTGATTAGCTCTGATACTTTTGCCACCGCATCGACAATTTCATTGAGTGTTTCACCGGACTCGTCGACCAAGCGAGAACCTTCATCAACTTTTTCAACACTGTCGTTGATGAGTCCTTTGATCTCTTTGGCAGCAGCAGCACTTCGTTGTGCGAGGTTTCTCACTTCTCCTGCGACCACGGCAAATCCACGACCTTGCTCGCCTGCTCTTGCCGCTTCTACTGCCGCATTCAATGCCAATAAGTTAGTTTGGAACGCAATTTCGTCAATCACACCGATGATGTCGGCGATTTTCTTACTGGCGTTGTTGATTTCAGCCATCGCCGAAACCGCTTGCCCCACAACCGCACCACCTTTGCCTGCTTTAGCCGCAGCGTCATCAGACAAGGCATTGGCACCTTTTGCATTTTCAGCATTCTGCTTAACGGTAGAGGTCATTTGTTCCATGCTGGCGGCGGTTTCTTCCAGATTGGAAGCCTGAGCCTCAACTCGCTGGCTTAGATCGTTATTACCCTCAGCGATTTCTGTTGAGGCGGTGGCGACTCGTGCCGAGGAAGTCGTTATTTTTTCGACCATGTTGCGGATATTAAGGATAGAAGTGTTCACTGCGTCGGCCAAGCGACCAAATTCACCACTGTGGGTACCGCTCATATCAGTATTAAGGTTACCATCAGCCACACGACTCATAACGTCTATGCACTCACTTACAGGCGCGACAATGGCTTCTAGCAAACTGTTTACGCCATTACCTAACTCCGACATAAATCCGCTGTATTGCGACGTGTCTATCCGCTGGCTTAAGTCGCCATCAATGGCTTTTTGAATCAGAGACTCAACTTGGCGTTGGCCATCTTGTTGTTCTGTTATGTCTTGCCACTGGAGGGCTGGCCCCATGTAGTTACCATTACTGTCTAACATGGCAATACAGGTTAAATTGAATTCTAAGGTGCCCACTTTAACGTTTGAGCTGAAAGGAAGATTCTCTGGGTTATTGATAATGTTACGTTGATGGGCGGGGTTTTTATGAAAAATATCAATATTTTGCCCAACCAATTTATCCGCATCAAAACCTGGTAGTGCTGCTTTTAATTCACTTTCCCTGTCCTTCATCAATTTGGCAACAGCCGGGTTTAAGTAACGAATAATGCCGTCTTGATCGGCCATCATCAAATTGGTGGTCATGCCTGCTACCGCAGAGGCTAATCGGCCCACTTCTTCTTCATTAGCACGAGCTTCCGTTACGTCTCGCCATTCAAGGGAGTTCCCTACGTAGTTACCCTGCGCGTCCATAACGGCAGCAACATTGAGTTCAATCTTAATATCAGACACAGAAATGTCGGTGCGATAAGGTAAGTTATTAGGATCACTCAACATTTTCCGTTGATGCTCGGGATGGGTATGAAAATCATCAATGCAACGATCCATCAACCACTCTTCCGACGCGGTAAACCCAGGCCAAACCGTACGAAATTTCTCTTCGTGCTTTTTAAATAGCGCTAATGTTTCTCGATTGTAATAGGTGATCAGAAAATCTCGGTCGATGGTGACCATCGCAGTTTGGGCTTGATCCACCGCTGAACGCAATTGCGACACCTCATGCTGCTGCTTTCTTAATTCGGTTACATCCGACCATTCCAACGTATTGCCAATGTAATTGCCGTCAGCATCAACAATCGCTCCCACATTAAGCTCGATTTGCACGTCTTTTATATCGATGGTTGCGGTATGCGGCATGTTATTTGGGTTGGACATCATATGTCGTTGATGGGCAGGATTCGCGTGAAAACCATCGATACAAAAACCCATTAGGTATTCTTCAGTCGCTTGAAAACCTGGCCATACAGACTGAAACAGTGATTCATGCTGTACAAGCAAGGCCAAAGATCGTTTATTCAAATACGTTATTTTGAAATCACGATCAATCATCATCAAAGCGGTTTGAGCCACATCTAAAGCCGACATGAGTTGCTCGTAACCAACCGATTGTTTTGAACTTTGAGACTGTTGTTCCATAAGACTGTCTTGTGCCTTGCTAGCAAACTGCTCTGCGACAGGTTCTTGTTTTCTGTTCCAAAAAGCCATGAATTCACCTCTTAAATGAGCGCTTTTTCTTCTGTTAATTGGTTAAGCTCAGTAACGTCGAATAGAGCCTCTAAATTTATTAGAATGACATGTGTCTTATTTGCAGAAGCAATGCCAACAATGAATGCTTCCTTTAATCTGTGTGACATCTTCGGTGCGGGTTTTATGTCCTCTTCATTTAGGGCATACACTTCCGAAACTGCGTCTACGATGATACCTAAAGGCTGAGCTTGGCCGTCATTAAGTACTATCACAACCGTGGTTGCATTAATGACTGCAGGCTCTAGCCCAAACCGCTTTCTTAAGTCCACTATAGGCACGTACTCACCGCGGATCTCTAGCACGCCATGCAGAAAATCTGGCGAGTTTGGTACCGTGCGGATACTGCTCCACCCACGAACTTCTCTCACATCTAATATCGGGACTGCGTATTCCTCACTGTCCAATATAAAACTCAAATACTCTTGCGCCGCCATGACTCACCTAGCCTTTAAAATCGTGTCCATATCCAATAGTGCTTCTGTATCAAGTAGCGACATCACTTGCTCTTCGACGTTGAGTAGACCAAGAATGAATGGTGTTACTTGTGATTCACCCAGAGGCGCAGTAAGTTCTTTATCACCCTGACTGACCACATCGGCTACCGCATCAACAACTAGCCCCATCAAACGCTCGTTATCGCTCACTACAGTCCTCAATACCAACACGACAGTTGTCGGAAGGTAAGTACACTCTCCAACGTTAAATCGCGCTCTTAAGTCAATAACGGGCACTATCATGCCTCTGAGGTTAATGACTCCTTTCACATACAAAGGTGACCTAGGAATAGGGGTTGGTTTTTCCCATACTCTGATTTCTTCTACATCATGGATATAAACGCCATACAATTCGTCTGCCAAACTGAAACTCAAAAAGTCGGCATTTTCACTGATCTCGTTGTCGATGAAGCTTTGATTCTCTTGATTTATTGCCAGTTCCATTTCGCAGCTCCTTATGCAGCGAGACCGCCTTTACTATCGACGTGTCTTCGTAAAAAGGAGGTGATCAAGCCCTGTATATCTAAGATCAAAGAAACTGACCCGTCCCCTAAAATGGTGGCCCCAGAAATGCCCGGAACTTTGCAATAATTGGACTCTAAACTTTTGATCACCACTTGCTGCTGATCCAGTAAATCGTCGATCAACAGGCCAACCCGGCTACCCGCCCCCTCGACCAAACACATGATGTGCCCTTCAAGATCGCCACTTTCGCCCATCTCAAACTCTTCGTGCAGCCTAAGCAGCGGGATGTTCTCATCTCTAAGTCGATACAGTTCAACCCCACCAGACGCGTGTTTAACGCAGTCGGCTTCGATCTGAATGGATTCAACGATGGTAAGTAAGGGGATGATGTAGACTTGCCCTGCCACTTTAACAAGTTGACCATCGAGTATGGCAAGGGTAAGAGGTAAGCTGATGGTAAATGCGCTACCAAGCCCAAGTTTTGACTCAACTTCAATGTTGCCACCGAGTTCTTCAATGTTTCGTTTCACAACATCCATTCCGACGCCGCGCCCTGAAATATCAGACACTTCATCAGCCATTGAAAAACCAGGAGCAAAAATCAAATTTACGACCTGCTGGTCACTCATTTCTTCTCGTTTAGAATCACTCGGTAACACGCCTTTATCGACGGCTTTTTGCCATAATCGATCGCAATCGATCCCTCCACCGTCATCTTTCACTTCAATAATAATGGAGCCACCTTGATGAAACGCATTGAGCTCAATAACGCCCATATCCGGTTTACCGTGAGCGCTACGCACATCGGGCATTTCAATACCATGATCAACACCGTTACGAACAAGGTGCACAAGCGGGTCTACAATTCGTTCCAATACGGTTTTATCCAGTTCGGTACTTTCGCCTTTTATTTGTAAATCAACCTGTTTGCCAAGACGGCCCGTTAGGTCGCGGACTAAACGAGGAAAACGGCTAAAAGCAAAGCTCATCGGCAGCATTCGTATGTTAAGGACGTTTTCTTGCAAGTCTTTACTGTTTTGCAGCAACTGATCTAAGCCGGTTTTCAGTTTTTCCAGTTTGTCTTCAGTAAAATCATTGCCTATTTCCGTTAGCATTGACTGAGTTATTACCAACTCACCTACCAAGTTGATCAAGCTATCAACTTTATCGATATCAACACGAATCGAACTCACCGCGCTTTCGGCTTTGGCATTTTTCGCCGGCGTTTTCTTATTCTGTTTATTGCCAGATTCCGCAGTTGTGTTTACTTGACCTTTATTTAGTTCCGCTTCATTGGTATTTGAATCCACCAACTGAGTGGGTTCATTGGTAATATTTGGCTCAACAGAGTTAGGTTGTGGCACAGCCTTCTCAGGATCCGTTGATTGTGGCTTGCTAATACTCAACTCACACTGGTCTTCCACCCATTCAAACACTTCTACCAGCGCGTCTTTGTCTATTTCACTAGAAACTTCCATCCTCCAACTCAAGTAACACAGTTCTGCTTCAAGCTCGGCAAGGTCAGGAAGTTTAGCGCCATTACAGACAATGCTCGCTTTTGGGTCGAGTTCTTTAATCTCTGCGATGATACGAAGGGGGTCATTGCCACTGAAAAACAAATCTCGATGAGGAGCAAATTCAATTTGCCAATTAGCGAGTAGACATTCGCTACTTGAACCCTGAGTGTCATTGGCTAACGATGGCTCAATTGTGGGCTCGAATTCATTGGCAGTCACAGAAGAGGCGGCTGGCTCAAACACCGTTGACGGTGATTTGTGTTTATCTTCACCGTTGAGGAGATGTCCGAGAGATTTCGTCACACTTTGCTTGAGTTCACTTTCAACCGGTTCACCATTCTCATGGCCCTCTAGCATTTCGGTTATGCAATCGCCAGACTTTAACAGCACATCGACACTGTGGGCGCTAAGCTCCATATTATGATTGCGCACCTCATCTAGGTACGCCTCAACGGAGTGAGTAAATTCACTAATGTCGAACAAATTAAACGTAGCTGCTCCACCTTTTATTGAGTGCGCAGCACGAAAAATTGTGTTTATGGTTTCCTGTTCAACATCATCTGGGTCTAGCCCTAATAAAATGGTTTCAAGCACCTCGAGGTTTTCTCGGCACTCTTCATAAAACATTTTTCGCAGTTGGTCCATGTCCAAAGCCATGACGAGGTCCTTCTTATTCTTATAATATTATGCTGTTGCTATGCGATAACTCAGATCACTCGTTTGATTGTCTTTAACAAGGTGTCAGGGTTGAATGGCTTAACTAACCAACCAGTGGCCCCTGCAGATTTCCCTTCTTGTTTTTTTTCTATGCTGGTTTCTGTAGTCAGCATCAAAATGGGAATGAACTTATACTGCGGGTTGGAACGAATGGCGCGGACTAAATCAAAGCCGCCCATGATCGGCATATTGACGTCAGAGATCACCACATCGAATTTTTTCATCTGGGATTTCTTCAACGCATCGCTACCATCATTTGCCGTTTCTACTTCGTATCCTGCATCTTGCAACGTATGACTTACCATCTGACGGATTGAGATTGAATCGTCAACTGCTAGTATCTTCGTCATTAATGACTCCTCATTATTCCTTTAACTTTCAAACATGCTGGTAAGGGCAAGCAATTCGATTCCGTCGGCCAATTTGTCTGGCACGTTGATCAAACGGATTTCTGTGTGGGTTTGCTTAGCCGTTAAGAATAGCGACGCAAGAGCTTGTAGACCTGCTGCATCTATTCTCGAAACCGACGAGGCGTCTATAATGAGTAGTTCATGATTATCAAGCCATTGTTGATATTCAATCTTTGAATTGAGGACATTACTGATTTCTAGAGATTCATCTAATTGACATTGCATGTATCGATCCTAACAATTACCTAGCTGATTATTATAGTGACGCTTTATTTGAGTGTAGGCAGGCTTTCTCATTAATCAATAAATTAGCGAATATGAAACAGATGTAGCATTGGTAAATGTGAGCTGTAGCAGAAAGATTTTTGAACGTACGGAATTGCTTATGGCGTACAAAGGTAATAACAGTGGGAAATAGAAGATGCTGAGCAAGAGGTCACTTAGCTTTGTCTAATAGCTCAATTTTTTGTTAGCGAATAATGATGACAAGCGAAATAACTGAGGGTAACTTGAGGCGTTGGATTTCAATTTACAGTGTAAATTGAAACCCTAATCTGGTAGAAAATGGATTAACAAACGTTGGGTTACGAGGCGCCCCTCGCTAGTCTGATTTATCTCATATCGATTTACAGTGTAAATTCCTTTTCAGTTTACACTGTAAATCGGTATAACAATCCATCTAACGAATGTCTAATCAAAGCTTCTGTTTGTTTTCTGCCAGACAGATTAAAACGAGCACTGAGCGATGGCCAATCTTGTAGTTGAAAGTAAGCCGCCAATAACACTCTTTCAGATGGGTTGGGAGCCACATGCAAGACCAACTTTCTTGCAGCGCACATAATCGAATCCATAGATGCCCCACCGGATACGTAATGGCGCAAATGAATCAACTCTCTGTTAGTCGGTGTACCACCCACACAGTAATTCAGAAACCTAGCAACGATGTCGACGTTCAAATCACGGTAGGTACTCGAGAGTAACAACGAAAAGTTCTGCGCCCAATAAGCTTGGCTTTCACGTGCCCATTGATGCGGCATAGATTCAGAAAGATGAACCATCACAACAGAAAAACAACCGCTGGCCTGATCTTTACTGCTTCCGAGCCAGATCGGCTGGAAGCCACAGTGAAGCCAAAAATCAAGTAAATATGGACTGGCTCCAAAACTGGTCGCCACATACGCATTTTCTGATTCAACTCTAGAGACTAACCAACCAATAAACTGAGAACCAACACTTTGTCTTTGCAGTTCTGGATGCACCGCAATTCGCATAACCCGGTGACAAGTTAGACTGGCGACTTCGGAGTCACCGAGGTGGTTGATGATAGTCGTTGGTACTAAATGCCCTTTCGGTCGCCTTTTCCCTTTGCCGATGTCTTCCACCAAACTGGCTTCGATGTTTCCCTCTTTAACGGTTGTTACACAGGCAACGCATTCACCATTGCTAAATCCGCCATACAAAGTAACGCTGTCATCACTTAGCAAATGCAATAAATCATTAGGTGATGTTTGGTAATGAGCATTAACCAACAAAGCAAAACAGGCTTGAAGTAAACACTGGTTGGCAAGTAACTCCTTCTGAGAGATCTTACGAAACTCAGGAACCGCACCCTGATTAGACTGCGACAATGCTGGTAATTCGGCATTTAATAAAAAACTACCGAAAAGCCAATTCTCTAACGGATCTTTTTTGGCCCAACGCATCGGCTGTGACAGGTGAAGGTGGCGACCGCCAGGCCTGGCATCTTGGAGCCAAGGCAAAAAACGAAGAGTGAAGCCACGGCCGCAACCTTCATAACCATGAACAGTACTGGAGAAAACCAAACGATGATACGTTGATACCATCGCTTTAAGCATGGGCACAGGAATCGCGGCAGCTTCATCAACCAATAGCAAATCACAATTTGGCCGACTAGAAAGCAACTCATCTGGCGCGACAAATTGTATGGTTGAGCCACCAAACGTAAGTTGAAGCTTTTCTCTTGTCGCCCCGTCAAGGCTAAGTTCCGCATGCTTAAAAACAGTGCTGACTGATTTAACAGAGGGTGCTGTAACAATAATAGCGATATCGCGTGTTTCCATTAGTTGCGCTGCTGCCATTCCTAACGCAGCACTTTTCCCTCGCCCTCTATCCGCCGTTAATACCAATGGACGCTTTCTATGTCCGGTAACCACTTTTCCTATACTCGCAATCGCCGCTTGTTGCTCAGAATAATCAACAAGTGATGCCACGTCGCCTGCCTGCTCAATTATTTCCGTCATTCTGTGTTCGGGCAGCTTGCCTGCCGTGACAGTATTTGGATCTGGATCAACTTGCTTGATCTGAATAAGATTAACAAAACACGCGTCCAGCCATTGCTCTCCATAGTTAACCAAATTAGCCGAAGAGTTGAGTTGAGCGTCCTTGTCGCTTCGGTGAATAATAAACAATAGCCCTCCACCGACAACGGTACCTGCACTTGCGGTTAGACTGTTTGCGTCAATCCCGTCGACTGCATCATAAATAACATAGTTGGTGTCGTGACCAAGCAGCTGCGCACCACCATTTTTTGGTAACGACTTAGCCCAAGTTACCGGTTTTCCTCCTAACTTATAGGCAATGGAACCAATATCGTAATTGTTAGTTTTCGCAAGAAATTGCTCAATAAGTTTGAGAGACCACTCTTGGCTACCTATCAACTCAACACCAAAACGATGATGTTGCTGTTTTGCTTGGTTAGACACTTCAATCAGATAATCAAGGGGCATGGAGAACTCACGTATTTCGGAATAAGTTGGGCTAAGAGCTGTGTCTTAACGCTGAATAGCGATCATAGCACAGGCATAAAAAAAGCCGCAAAAAATGCGGCTTCCGGGTAACATATCAATGTATCAATGCTGGCTTATTTCATTCTCTCTTCTAGAAAGCTCAAAATCTCGGCCATGGTATTATCGTCAACTTTTTTTAGGTTAATCGCTAGTGTATCTCCTTTACGAGTGTAACTAGCAAGGCCTTTCACAAGCTCAACCTTGTTTGGTTTTTCTTTCACTGGCGACGGCTTTAGCTCTTCTACCCAAGCCTCTATTTGCTCTGTCACTTCTTTTGTAATACGCGCCACACCGTGGCTTTGGCTTTGCTGCCAGACGTAACCATTGGCACTGTGGCATTTTTTCAACAAGATTGTGCGCTCAGAATCGCTCAATGAATAAAACTGTTTGTGCAGTTTCACAATTGTTGGTCGGCCTAAGTCACTCACATTTGGGTACGCTTGCAATAGTTCTCTTGGCAAGGCCGCCGCTTTTAAGGCGCCACTCACCAAAGCTTCACTGCACTGGAAAATTTGCGCGAGCGCTTTCTGATCTTCGGCTTCATGACTGTTCAACTTGGCCTGCATTTCACGGCCACGTTCATACAGTGACAATGGCTTATGGGCATTTGCTACATCAGAAAGAAACTTCGCATGGTTAGAGTTGATATCATCCGCAACATAAACCAAGAAATCTTTGTTCGCGATAATACAAGACATACGACGACGACTACCGTCTAGAACTTCAATCGTTCCATCATCGGCTTTACGTCCTACCGCCGGGTATTGTTGACCTCGCTCTTCAAGTGTCGAAAGAATATCAGACAACGCATGAGGGTTTAAAAAGGACTGCTCACGTGAATTTTCCGCGAATACCGTTGTTTTAGTCGAAACATCTGCCGCAGGAATACGCACTAGCTCAAACGACACCATGTCTTCACCCGCCACCGCAAGTTCAATCACATTCGCTTTTTCTTTAACTGCTGTTTGTGCTTCTTGTGGAGAGGTAGCACGACGTTTATTTGTTTTTCCAAACAGCTTAGCGTTTAGATCGGATGTTTTAATTGCCATCTGTTAAGACTCCTTATTCAGCGACGCCCAATGACTATGAAGCACGCGTTCTAATTCTAATGCACTTTTTTGCACCGCATCTTGAGCGGTAGACAATGTCTTTTTTCCACCTTCAAAATCGCCGACGGTAAGATCAAATACTGTGCTATAAGTATCCGCACAGGTTTCAAATGCTCGGCTACGCGGAATGGTCGCCATCATAACTTGGTCTGCTAGCAGGTAATTCATTTCGGTAAGTACGGATACCTGCTTCTTATTGTCGTCTTCAAACATGGTTGGCATCAAACGAACAAACTCCAAACCTTTCCAATCGTCTGGGAACATTTCGTAAACGGTAGGTAGATGTTGGAAGAAGTTAACGGTCGACGCCCAATCTAAGCGTTTAGCCGCACATGGGATCAACAGCGCGTTAGATGCGTACATTGCGTTCCAAACTAAAGGATCAACGTGCGGTCCAGTATCAATCATAATGACATCAAACTCGTCGCCAATCTTGTCGATGAGTTTTTCTTTGAGCAGTTTAACGATGTCTAGCGACTGGTTTTGAGACAGACTTTGCCACGCTTCAGCGTTAAACATAGCATCTTCTGGGAATGCTGAAATCGTTTTAAGGTTAGGATATTGAGTCGGCAGTAGGACATTTTTCGTCAAAAACTCACGGTCAACTTCAACATCATCAGGGACATTATCAAGCATAATATCAACCGCGGAATAGATATTGTCGTGTTCAGAAATGCTGATTTGCGGGTTTAAAAACAGTCGTAAAGAACCTTGTGGATCTAAATCGATAAGACAAATTCGGTAACGTTTGTCTAGATTTAACGCCAAGCACGCCGCTAAGTGGACAGCCGTCATGGATTTACCTGTACCGCCCTTTTGGTTTTGAACGTTAACAATCCAAGGTTTATTGTTGTTACTTTGCTTACGCTCATGAAATTTCGGTACGTTAGCCGCATCCATTAACATGTGCGCTTCTTGTAATGAAATAGAATAATGATTCGCGTTGTTCTTAGTAAACTGATGCCCGTCTGCTTCGAGTTTATTGATTGCTTCGTCTAACTTTCTACGAGTTAAACCAGAACGAGTTTCCATCAATGCTTTTGACATAGGTGGAAAATGGTCATCACTTCGCTCTTCTAACACAATTTCAATACGGTCAGCTTGTACTTGCTGTGTTAACTCCGCAAGTCGATTCAGGCTTTCTATCGTCTTTTCTCGTTTCATTATTATCTATCCATAAAAAATACCTTGACTCAATTGTACAGAATTAATGACTTTAGACAATAAAAAGGTGCACATGCATTTTAGAGTTAAATCACATTTAAATGGCTAACAAACATTTATCTGCTGCTTTTGTCATCAAAATTGTTACTTATTTACACGTAACTAATTAGGATAAGAACATCAGATTTAAAGTGTTACGACGTCACTTATTTACAGTGTAAAGTTTAATTCTTGACCTAAATGATAGCGCGATAAAAACGATATTAACGAAATCTCTTAAACTCCTTTTTACCCCAAAATCAAAACAACACGAATGTATTAATCAAAGTACTCCTACTTTGGCCATAAAAGTAAGCAGACAAAATAAAAGCAATCATCACGTTTCATCTTATTCGCTAAAAATTTGCTAGTAAACGACTCAACCTAGCGAATATCTAACGACATGGGATGAAAATCTATCCCCATATTTGACCAAAACCGAGCACATTAACGATAAAATTAGGGGGAAACTACGCGCAAAAGCGGAACAATCGCAAACAAATTACTAATCGAAATACACATTACATGATCATGCTTACGGAGGTTTTCTTCGGATATGGAGCAACTTCCCTCTGATAAATGTGTGCGAACGCTTGGATTTACACCGGAACGATTACTTTCACAGGCCAAACTACGGTCAATGTACACTCAAGATTAGATAACTGGAATTCAGAAAGTTATCACGAGAAGCGGAAAATGGGTAACAACACGCAAGCATGATCAAGGAATGACCCCTTGATCATGCTTTCGGTTGATATTCAGTATTACGGAAAAATGATCAAGAGGCATATCGAATAATAAATAAACACATTACAGCACAACAAACACGGATCTATATCGGATCGATGATCAAGAGTGTTCATTCTTCGGAAGCATGTAAATAGCGAGCCATTTTACGGTGAATGTACGGTGAAGTAAGGTAGGCTGGGGGATTTGTAGACTGTTTCTTACTAACAAGGAAAGTCCAAATACAGTTCGACTGACATTTATATCCTTTGATCATGCTTTCAATAAGGCGTGTTTTATAATGTTAACTCGTTAACCCATATCAGTGCTGTATTTGGATCCAATATTGTTCAAAATAAACACGACTGATGGTAAAATGGAATTCGGTGATCATGCTTTCACCAAAATAAGCGCGATAACTTGACGATCTTTTACCGTCTCTGTGGATAACCTGTGAGCTTTTCTTGATCATCGTTTCGATCTGTTGATGATCACTGGTTCGATCTTATCATGATCATCTTTTCAGCCTTTTTTGATCATGCTTTCAGGTACTTGTTGATCATCGTTTCCTTACTTCTATGATCATGCTTCCATCCGTTGATTTTTTTACTTCTTAATTTACAGTGCCTTACGAGTAAAACACTCAACAGATCATATGATCAGTTAATCAATATAGATCAGTTTAACCAATAAGATCAGTTTAAAAGAATCATAAATTTGTTCTTTATTTTTATGACAATTTTCTTTATTCTCTTGGAACTATAGTGAAATTACGGTTAATGGAACACGGACCCAATAATGACCTCAGATGAAAAGATCTTAATTAAAGCTCCTCGAAGCCATAAAGATGGGCACTTATTTTTGGTCAGTGAACAAACCGTAGATTGGATCGAACAATATCAACACTTCAAAGGCGTAACAAAAAGTATTGTAGAACTGCTTAATCTCATTTCTCTTAGAGGTTTTTCAAGTAAAGATGGTTACGTCTCTACCACAGAATTGATTGAAGCTACAGAGGGTCAATTGACCAGAGCTGCCATTCAGCAACGCTTACGTGCCGCAGTGAGTATCGGTTTATTTAAACAAGCTGGAGTAAGGTTTGAACAAGGCTTAGCAGGAAAAACTATGCTACATAGCTTTGTAAACCCGAGTCAGTTGATTTCAGTGTTAGGTGCGACCAGCCTTATGACGGAATCGAGTAAATTAAGCGATAAACAAAAGCGTTCTAAAGCATTGGCCCAAACTCAAGTTAACCGCCGTTTGTTGACTGAGCACGGTTTGAATATCCCACCATCAATGAAAGATGAATCTGAGCAGTTTGTAGTATCACCAACAAACTGGGCCGGTATCATTGATCAGGCACTTGCTCCGCCAAGAACCCGTAAAAGCTATCAAAAATCAATGGTTTCTATTTCTGGAAGCCGTGCTGTGATCGAAACAAGATCATCTAAGAACATCATGACTGTTGATGATCTCATGACGTTATTCGCGTTATTTACCTTAACGGTACAATACCATGAACATCATCAAGAAGATTATCAGCTGAACGGTAAGCAAGTTCCAAACAAAACACCGTTATACATCACGGATATTTTGTCTTTGCGAGGTAAAAAAGACAGTGGCCCTGCCCGTGATTCAATCAGAGAAAGCATTGATCGCATTGAGTTTACTGACTTTCAACTGCATGAGTTGACTGGCCGTTGGATGAGTGAAAATATGCCTGAGGGTTTCAAAAGTGATCGCTTTCGCTTCTTAGCACGAACCATCACCGCATCGGAAGAAGCACCACAAGAAAACGAGGCAGGCGAGATCAGGATCAAACCTAATTTGTATATTTTGGTTTGGGAACCTTCATTTTACGAAGAGTTGCTCACCAAAGATTACTTTTTCTTATTCCCACCAGAGATCTTGCGTCAGCATACTTTAGTATTCCAGCTCTATTCCTTCTTCAGAAGCCGCATGTCACGTCGATTCACCGATAGCATGCTGCTCAGTGAGTTGAATCAAAAATTAGCTCGTAACATCGACTGGCGTCGTTTCTCGATGGAGTTGATAAGAGAACTGAAGAAACTTTCTGATGGAGAGATTTCCGAAACAGTTTTCTCGGTTAATCTTTGGGGTTATCACCTAACGGTAAACAGCATCGAAGATAAAGGAAAAGTGGTGGATTATCAGGTCGATATTCGATGTGACGTTGATGAAGTATTGCGATTTGCACGTGCTCGTATGACCAACGCTGGCAAACGCAACATGGCGCCGACGTTACCTAATCCGCTGAGACACGAAATGGTGTCTACCCAGAAGTTAGCCGAACTCGCCGAAATCATTGACGGTGAGTTTGAGCCAATCCAAAGGCGTCCATCGTCGCCAAAAGGTCGTTTGGGCCGACGGGTGAAGCAGCGTAAGCACCTTGTAGAGATCAACGCCGACGAATTAACCATAACCTTGTCAAAATATACCTCTCCAGAGGCCCTAGAACGCAGCATTACGGCGTTATCAGCAATGACAGGTCATTCGGCCGGTTCTATACAAGATGAATGTCAGGAGCTCATAGAGAAGCTTGATTGGCTAAGAGTGGGTGAAGAACCTATTCCTTATGAAACCCTTAGTAAAACTATTGAGCTATTTAATAGTCAATCGAATACTAAGCACTTGTCGATTGAACGCTTGATTGGTGGATTAGCCGTGCGCCGAAAAGTCTGCAAGCAGATACTTGATGGCCACATTGATGAATCTGTGATTCGAGTACTGGATGAAGTTGCGGTGGGTATTTAATCTATTTGACATTACTTTGACAATTGAAGCTGAGTTATCCGTATATTAGTTTACGAAATGAAGTTTTTCATTTCAATGATTTAATAGATGGCTCATATTGTTCATTCTTGAATAATAAATCTTTGGCGAGTATGGATTACTCGCTTTTTTTTGTCCAAAATTTACCTCTTTACCTCTTTACCTCTTTACCTCTTTACCTCTTTACCTCTTTACCTCTTTACCTCTTTACCTCTTTACCTCTTCTATCTAAAGACCTTAACTCAGATTTTTTCTCTTGATCATCGTTCTGCTATTGGCTGTGCGGGGCACGATCATACGTCGCATACTTTGCTGACTTATCGAACTTGAAATACGTCCCGATCTTGTTAGGTCAATGGAACGATGATCAAGGTGAATTGTACGTCTTGATCATGCTTCCTAAATTATGAGGCTATACTTGTTTTAGAAAGGGTGTTTGGAAGCCATTCGAATATGAATGTGTAGTGTATGCGCACTAAGCAGTGAGCTAAGTCACACTGTTTTATTTGAGGGGAATTTTCAAATTTAATCGTCCTTTTTGACAATCGCAAAGCATATTTATGACGGTTGTAAAATTAGTATCGGAACTATTGTATAGCTCACATTCCATAGTAATTTTGCTTAACAAGTTTGAATGGCTTTGATACTGATTAGGTGTCCCGAACATGGTGTTGCTTGAGGTGAATATGTCCATTAATTCTATTGACCATAATGAAATGACTCGGATTGCTGAAAAGTGGGATCTTCATGACGAAGACACCCCGAAATCATCAAATAAACAAATGAAATCTGCTGAAGCGCGTCGAAGAATCGAAGCGTTGAGGGAAATAAGAGAAAGTGGTTTAACCATGGAAGAGGCTGAAGAACTTGGCTTGATCCACCACTGATTGCAAATGAAATGCGATCAACTAAATAGTGACAGACTAGGGCGCCTCGGCGCCCTTTATTGTGTTTGAGCTCATGGGTTCAGGCCGTAATGCCATTGCAAAAATCGCCTAATTGTGTGGTTATTGAGCCAAAACAATGTTCATCCTTGAATTATTCGTTTGAGCATTCCCCATAAAAGGGTTGCTATGTTATATTCTTCCCCCTATTTAACACCGATTGAGGTCGTTCAAATGTCGTTTAATTTGTCTCTTCTGCCTTCCGATGAGAAGAATAAGATCGAGATCGATAAGCAAGCATCGTTTTTGGTTTGGAAAATTAAGCAAGCTCAAGCTGGCCCTGAAGCGTTAATCGAACACCGAAGAACGCTTAAAAGTGAACCTGAATGCGAGTTGTTTGACCAATCTGTGCAAAAGTATAAGCGGGTGATGGGACTTGCTTGATCACCTTAGTGAGCCGCTCAGTTGAACTGAGGACAGGATTTGCTAGAATTTGCTCCGTTAATTGAATTAGAGAGAAGATCCCGATGGGAAGAAGTTTTGAAGTGCGCAAGGCCTCAATGGCTAAAACTGCAGGCGCAAAAATTAAAGTTTATTCTAAATACGGTAAAGAGATTTACGTACTGGCTAAGAACGGTAGCTCTGACCCAGACATGAACTTACCTCTTAAGCACCTGATTGCTAAAGCGAAGAAAGACCAAGTACCCGCTCACGTTATCGATAAAGCGCTCGATAAAGCGAACGGCGGCGGAGGTGAAGACTTCCAACCAGCTCGTTACGAAGGTTTTGGCCCTGGTGGCACAAGCGTAATCGTTGACTGTTTAACAGATAACGGCAACCGTACTTTCCAAGACGTTCGCCAATGTTTCGTTAAGACTGGCGCGAAAATCGGTGTTGAAGGTACGGTTTCTCACATGTTCGCTCACCAAGCTGTATTCCAGTTTAAAGGCGAAGATGACGAGATCATTCTAGAAACGCTAATGATGGAAGACGTAGACGTGACTGACGTTGAGCTAGAAGACGGTGTTATCACTGTATTCGCTCCAACGACCGAGTTCTTCAAAACGAAGACGGCACTAAACACTGCGTTCCCAGAGCTCACTCTAGAGGTTGAGGAAATCACTTTCGTTCCTCAAACGACTACACCAGTAGCTGAAGAAGATTCTGAGAAGTTCCAAAAGTTCTTAGACATGCTTGATGACTGTGATGACGTTCAGCAGGTTTATCACAACGCTGAGTTGTAAGAAAAAAATTGAAAATAGCCGAGCTTAGCTCGGCTTTTTTTATTAAGGAATAAATACAGGGAGTAGAGAATGAAAATCAGTTTTATTGGGCTGGGTGTGATGGGGTTCCCTATGGCTGGGCATCTGCAACAAACAGGTTTTGATGTCACGGTATACAACCGTACAACGGAAAAATCTCAGCGTTGGGTTGAGCGTTACCAAGGCAAAATGGCTGAGTCTGTAGCCGACTGTGTTCAACAGGCTGATATCGTGTGTGTTTGCGTGGGCAATGATGACGATGTGCGTGCCATGACCGTCAGCGAAAGCGGTGCTATTGCTGCAATGAAATCAGGTGCTATTCTTGTCGACCACACCACCACTTCGGCAGAATTGGCTGAAGAGCTGGCTCTTGCTGCTCGTGCTGCCAATATCCGCTTTATGGATGCGCCTGTTTCAGGAGGCCAAGCGGGTGCTGAAAACGGCAAACTGACGGTGATGTGTGGTGGAGACAAAGCTTTGTTCGAAACTCTGCAGCCAGTCTTAGCCGCGTATGCTCAATCATCCGTTCTAATGGGTGCTAATGGCCAAGGCCAGCGAGCCAAAATGGTTAATCAGATTTGCATTGCCGGCGTTTTAAATGGATTGTCAGAGGGTTTATTACTGGCTGAAAAATCCGGTTTGGATATTCCAACGCTAGTGGATTGCCTCAAAAATGGTGCTGCAGGTTCATGGCAAATGGAAAACCGCGCCGTGACGATGTCACAAGGTGAGTTCGATTTTGGTTTTGCTATCGATTGGATGATCAAAGATTTAGGTTTTTGTTTACAAGAAGCAAAGAATCAAGGCATCACATTACCCCTTACCGATAAGACAATGGCTGCGTATCAGGAATTGGCGAGTCAAGGTCACAACCGAATGGATACGTCTGTGATTATTAAAGCGGTACAAAAAGAAGCTGAGTCAAACTAAGTGGATGATTGAGTTACTTTACAGTGTAAATTGTTGAGTTTTTTGCGTTTCCGGATTAGATTTAATGAAGGTTAAACAGGTGCGGTAAGAGTCTAATGCTGCTCCTTCAGTTTGATGATTGGAAATTTCCCTTGTTTAGCGAGAAACATGGGCCGTCTTCAGCTAATCTTATGAAAAGAATGATCTCGCCAACTGTAGTGAGTGTATATGAGTAAAAAAGAATTTCAGAAGGCTACGGAAAACCTGCGTAAAGCGGTGCCCTTGATGATTAAAAATCAGGTGGCCACCACTCCGAGTAATTATGCGTTGTGGTATACGTATGTAGACAACGCATTACCTGAGCTAAATAAAGAGTTGGATCAAGTGGTCGGTGAGCACGGGATCTGTCCACCAGCGAAAGGAGAGGCCCTCTATCGCGAATATGTGGCTAACAAGACAGAATCCGACGTCCAGCAACTCCGTCAAAGTTTGGAGCGCATGCTGACTGAGGTTTCTCATTCTATGAATGATACCTTAGTGAACACTAATAACTTTCAACTAAAGATTGATAAAAGTTTTAGTAGCCTTGAGCGAGTGGAAGATGAAGGGCTGTCATTCGATGAAGTGATGGGGTTAGTACGTAACTTGATGCTCGAATCAAAAGACATTCGTCACACAACCCAATTTTTGAACAGTCAGTTGAGTGTGGCTAGTGGCGAGATAGAGCAATTAAAAGAGCAATTAACTCAGTTTCAACAAGATGCTTTATTTGATGGCCTTTCAGGTTTACTTAATCGCCGCGCATTTGACCGAGATTTGTCTGCCTATTGTTTGGGCGATGCCCCCTTTAGTTTAGTTATTCTCGATATCGATCATTTCAAAAACTATAACGATCAATTTGGCCACTTATTTGGCGATGCAGTGATTAAGTCTCTTGCGAAGAGATTGCAATCATGCTGCCGTGACGGCATCTCCGCTTACCGATTTGGTGGCGAAGAGTTCGCGTTCATCGTTCCGAATAAGAATTTACGTTTGGCCATCCGGTTTGCCGAGTCAGTACGTAGCGCGCTAGAAAAGCTCACTATCCGCGATCGCCGCAGTGGTAAGCAAGTTGATAGTATTACCGCTTCTTTTGGCGTGGCTGAATTCAAAGACGGAGAGCAGGCTAAAGACATTGTCGATAAAGCCGACATTCAGCTCTATGAAGCTAAACGTTTAGGAAGAAATCGAGTGATGCCGATTTAGGCTTATGTGCAAGAAATTGCCCTAGCTCGAAAATTAAATGATTAGTAAGCAAACAGTTCGATAAAGAAAAGGCTCAAACAATAGGTTGTTTGAGCCTTTTTAATATCAGGGGGACAATTCAATTGCGATTAGCTGTTTGAATTGTCTTCCTTCTGTTCCGAATCTTTACCAATGAAGCCACCAGTTTGGTGTGCCCACAGCTGTGCGTAGATGCCGCCAGATTGAATTAACTCCTGGTGAGTACCTTGCTCAACAACATTGCCTTTATCCAGGACGATGAGGCGATCCATTGCGGCAATGGTGGACAAGCGGTGTGCAATGGCAATCACCGTTTTACCCTGCATCAATTCGTTTAAGCTTTCTTGAATAGCAGCTTCCACTTCTGAATCTAACGCAGATGTTGCTTCATCCAATATCAGTAACGGCGCATTTTTTAGCAGCACACGAGAAATTGCGATACGCTGACGTTGCCCACCTGATAGCTTCACGCCACGTTCACCGACTTGTGCATCGTACCCGACGTTGCCAAATGGGTCCGTTAGGGTTTCAATAAACTCGTGGGCATGGGCTTGCTGTGTTGCTTTTAGCAGTGCGTCTTCGCCTGCGTCGGGCCTGCCGTAAAGAATATTGTCACGAATGGAGCGGTGAAGTAGAGAAGTATCTTGCGTCACCATGCCAATTTTACTGCGTAGAGAATCTTGCGTTACTTCAGAGATGTTTTGCCCATCAATGCGAATGGCCCCTTTTTCAACATCGTGAAAGCGCAATAGCAAGTTGACCAGCGTTGATTTACCTGCACCAGAACGACCAACCAAGCCAACTTTTTCGCCAGGCTTGATGTTCAGGTTGAGGTTATTCAATACGCCTTTATCATCTTCACCGTAATTGAAGCTCACGTCATCAAAATGAATGCCGCCTTTTTCTACTTTAATATCGGGTGCGTTGGGTTTGTCTTCGATACTGACGGGTTTTGACAGGGTTGAAATGCCATCGACAACGGTACCCATGTTTTCAAATAATGCGCCGACTTCCCACATGATCCACATCGACATGCCGTTAATACGCAGTGCTAAACTGATCGCAAGGGCAATTGCACCAATGGTAATCGCGCTTTCCGTCCATAGGAAAATAGACATGGCGGCAACACTGAATACCAATAGGTAGTTAGCGATTTCGACACACACATCGAAACCTGTGACTAAGCGCATCTGACTTTTTACGGTACCTAGGAACTCTTCCATGCCTTCTTCAGCGTATTCAAGCTCTCGCTGGCTATGTGAAAACAGTTTTACTGTCGAGATGTTGGTGTAGCTGTCGACAATACGACCGGTCATGGTTGAGCGAGCATCGGCCTGTAGTGAAGCGACTTTTTTCAATTTCGGCACGAAGTAGACCTGAATGCCAATGTAAGCGCATAACCAAATCAGTAAAGGGATCATTAAGCGAATATCTGCTTGTGCGAGTATCACCAACATGGAGGTGAAATAAACCGAGACGTACACAAAGACATCAAAGGTTTTCATCACGGTTTCACGCACCGCCAATGAGGTTTGCATCACTTTTGTGGCTATTCGGCCTGCAAAGTCATCTTGATAGAACGACACACTTTGTTTAAGTAAGTATCGATGAGCTAACCAACGAATAGACATTGGGTAGTTGCCAAGCAGAGTTTGGTGAACAGTGAGAGAGTAAATGGTAACCAAAATCGGCATGACCACCAGCAGTAACACCGCCACACCGATTAGGGTTGTGCTGTTTTCCTGCCAGAATGTCTCAGGGTTGCTCGTACTTAACCAGTCGACCAATTGGCCCATAAAGCCAAATAGAGAGACCTCAATGATGGCTACAGTAGTACTGAGCAACGCCATTGCCAGTAATGGTTTTTCAAACCCACGAGTATAGTGACGACAAAAAGCCAATATGCCTTTTGGGGGTTGTTCGGGATCTTCTTTGGGGAAAGCTTGGGTAAAACTTTCGAATTTTTTGAACATATAGTGATTCCTAGCATCGAATCTCCATCACGTTTGACGAAGACAAGTTGAACATTTGGTTTGAATTATTATTGGTGGGAAAAGAAGCAGTGTGCTTATGGTTTAGCCTACCGCAAAGTTGGTAATTTGTAACGAAATTAGACGTATGGTCAATTCAATTTGTCACAATGAATGGTTGAAGGAATGATTTACTCTGCAATATAGCAGGTTTTTTTACGGTTATTGATAGTTATGACAGCAATTATTACCAAAAGTCAGTAAGAAATCGAGCGACTTCAGGTAAACCTTATTTAACATTCTGATTACAATTGAGCTTTCTTGCTCATTAATTTATGGATGTTCTATGTTGCAGTCTTCCCCTGAAATGCGAAACCTAACACAAGAGGTGCTCACTCAACATGCCGCTAACGCGGTGGTTATGGTGCCACCAAAAGAGTTTGCTTTTAATGCACAAACGGCGCAAGACAACGAATTTCAACATAGCCTGAATTTGACTCAGCAGCAGATCACCGCTCAAGCGATGAAAGAATACCAGTCGATGGTAACAAGGCTAAGATCTGAGGGAGTTCAGGTGATCGAGCTTGACTATCATATTAGTGATGTTGCCACGCCAGATGCCGTTTTTCCGAATAACTGGTTTTCCACTACGTCAACAGGGCTGGTCTTTACCTTTCCGATGGCGTGTAAGAATCGCCAGAATGAAGTGCGCATAGAACAGTTGCAACAGGCTTTTTTATCCAGTGGTCGTGTCATGGCAAGCCATCATGATGTAAGAGCACTGAGTGACGGTGAGGCGCATTTAGAAAGCACTGGAGTCATGGTTAAAGATCATCTAAATAAAACCATTTATGCGGCCTTGTCGGCGCGTTGTGACCGAGCGTTGCTGGAAGAATATGCCGAGCTGCTTGGTTACTCTAGAGTAGTGAGTTTTCAAACTCAACTTCCCTCTGGCAGCCCTGTATATCACACCAATGTGATGATGGCAGTAGGGGAGTCATTTTGTGTTATTTGTGATGAACTTATTCCGGAGTTTGAGCGCCGATTTGTATTACGTTCTCTTGCGAAACATAAGCAGATCATTTCCATTTCCTACCAACAAATGCTGAACTTTTGCGGTAACATTCTGCAACTGGAAACGGTGAATGGTGGGCGAGTTCTTGCGATGTCTGCCTCTGCGTTTAACAGCTTCTCTAAGGCACAAAAAAAGCAACTTTCCGGTCATGGTAAGTTACTTGCTTTCGATGTTAGCACTATCGAACAAATTGGCGGTGGCAGTGTTCGTTGTATGTTAGGAGAAGTGTTTTTGCCAGTACGCACCGCTAACCTTTAATCTTCGCCCAATGCTGGTTCGATTGCTCGTCTTTCTTAGACAAAAAAATAGGCTGATAATACATCAAGCCTATTTAGTGGATGCGTTGTGCATGCCGCTCTATGGATTAGAACAAAGCAAAATAGTCATCGACATTGGTTCAACGAGTTGTTCACCTTTTACAATGCCCTCATCGGATTTATGTAAAGTGGTGTCACACACTAATCGCCATTGTTTGTCTTCTTGAGACGGAAGCTTATAGCGAGCAGGCACTGTTGATTGGTTGATCAGGTAAATCAGTTCATCCCCATCTTTGCCAATCCCAAGTTGTAGAGAAATAGCACGTAGCCGATTCCAATCATCATGGCTCATCATTTCGCCATCAGGACGGCGCCAATTTACGCGGTTGTCATTGCGGCTTGGTCCACTAAAAGCTTTGATGAATGGCAGCATGTATTGTTTTCTTGCTGCGACTAATTCAGCTAACCAATCCTTAAAGTGTTGCTCTGTGTCGTTAAGTTCCCAATTTAGCCAGCTAAGTTCGTTGTCTTGGCAGTATGCGTTGTTGTTACCATTTTGGCTGTGGGAAAGCACATCGGCAGTAAGAATATGCGGAATACCAAAACCGAACAGTAAGCTGGCCATGAAGTTGCGTTTTTGCTTCTCACGGGTGGCTTTGATCAGCATATTGCTGGTTTCGCCTTCAATACCGTAGTTGTCAGATCGGTTGTCACCGTGGCCGTCTCGGTTTCCCTCCCCATTCTTGATGTTGTTCTTATGTTTATAAGAAACCAAATCTTGTAGGGTAAAGCCATCGTGATAGGTGATGTAGTTAACCGTGAGTTTTTCAGGCCAGCGACTTGCTGAGTAGATATCACGAGATCCCATAATGCGGGTGGCAAATTCTTTTAGATAGCCATGATCGCCACGCCAGAAGCTACGAGTAATATCGCGGAACTTATCATTACATTCGTTCCAACCATCAGGGAAATTACCAACTTGATAGCCATTAGGGCCAATATCCCAAGGTTCTGCAATTAGCTTAACTTCACGTAAGACGGGGTCTTGTCCTACCGCTTGGAAAAAAGAAGCCTGAGCATTAAAGCTGTCGTGATTGCGCCCAAGAGTTGCGGCTAAATCAAAGCGGAAGCCATCGATATGGAATTCTTTAACCCAGTAACGTAGGGTGTCCATTACGAGGTTCAAGGTTGGCTGGTGGGTTAAATCTAACGTATTACCACAGCCTGTGTAATTTGAAAAGTGGTGATCGTGACGTAGGTAATGTTTGCCATCAAGCATCTTGAGGTTAAATATTGGACCACCGTCGCCTGACTCTGCTGTGTGGTTGTATACCACATCCATCACAACTTCAACGCCATTGCGGTGGAGCTCTCTTATTGTCGTTTTGAGTTCTGTGACGGCATCTTGGTAGGCGTACCTTGGGTCTGGCGCCATAAATACATATGGATTGTATCCCCAATAGTTGACACGTTCTTGTTCAAGTAAGTGAGGTTCGTGCATACAGGCGGTAATTGGCAACAGTTGCACGGTATTAACACCTTGTTGACTGAAGAAGTTGAGCATCGCTGGGTTTGCGAGGCCCAAATAACGGCCTTGTTCGTGTTCGGTTAGTTCTGGGTGCAGCTTCGTTGCCCCTTTAACATGAGTCTCAAATAAGATCACTTCGTCTATTGGTCGGTTAGGTGAGTGCACCCCTTGCCAATCGAATTGGTTATCCACGACGACAGACTTAGCGATATGCCAGCTTTTATCGGCTGTAAACGGAGGTTGGTAATGTAATGGCTTATCGAGTGCTCGTGCGTACGGATCGGAGATAAGAAGCGGCTCATCGTTATGTTCAACAATGTAAGCGTATCTTTGCCCTGCTTGGATATTGGCGACGTAGGTGTACTTAATGCCTAACTTTCCACTATTTAATTCGAACGTTTCGAATTCGTCGTTGTCTTTAAATAGAACCAGTGAAATTTTTTCGCTATCGGGTGCATGTATCGAGAAGTTACATCCACTGCTATCTAAGGTCGCACCCAAAGGGTAAGGGCGTGCTTGATTCGTATCCATGATTATTCTTAATATTGTTGTTTTATCTTATGGTCTAAAAATATGAGTTTTAGCGATGAGACGCAACCACCTAAATACATTTTTTAAAATGAAAGTTTATTTCTTTTTTATCTCCTCACCATAGCAGATCTTTGAACGGCCTCTCATTATGTAGATCTGTAAAATTGAATGTGGTATCAAACTCACACCCTAATTAGTGATATCACCCGCAAAAAGCACTGTGACGGGTTTTTCTCCTCCTTTCTACTCCCCCCTAATTATACTCGGGGTGGAGGACCTGTTATCTCCTTATTCGCAATAGTATGTCTCTCGTGGAACAAAAACTCTGAATCTTAAAAATTAGTGCTTTTATAGGTAATTACTGCCTTGTTACCTGTAAGAGCCCACTAATCAAAAGAGAAGAATAATAAATTAATCGTTAAGGAGATAACGATGTCATTGAAGAAAGTAAGCGTAATAGCTGCTGCAGTGGGCACAGCTTTACTATCTAGCGCAACATTTGCTGCTGAAGTGGATTATCACGGATACATGCGTGCTGGTATGGGCTTCAACGTAGATGGTGGTTCTCAGTATAGCTACGGTAACGGTGGCCCTGGTGCGCATGTTGTTGGTCGTCTTGGCGATGAAAGTGACATGTACGGTGAGTTCATTCTTAATGCTAATAAATTGTACGATAAAGATGGTAACACATTTAATGCACATACTTTATTAGCGTTTGGTACTGCTGAAGATGGTGCTAACCAACGCGATACTCGTGGTAGTTCTTTCCAAGGTATTGGTGAAATGAATGACCCTTGGAGTGGTCAGCGTGCTTCTTTCCGTGAAGCATGGGTTGATTACTCAATGGAAAACGGAATGAGCTTGTGGGCTGGTAAGCGTTACTATGGTCGTAAAGACGTGCATATCCTAGATATGTATTACGTGAATACGTCTGGTGATGGTATCGGTCTGGAAAACATTGATGTGGGCCCGGGTAAATTTTCTGCGGCAGTATTTAACCGTAAATGGAAAGCGCCACTTTCAGTTAAAGATGATCCTACAACGCCAGAAGATGAAACAAAAGGCTTAGAAGATACTCAAGTTTACGCTTCTGCTCCTACGCTTGATCTTCGTTATAATGGTTTGCAAGTAAATGAAAATGGCACGCTAGATTTCACATTCTTTATTGCTAAACCAAGTTACACAGACGCTCAAAAGAATGCAATTTCAGATGGTACATCATCTCCAAATGTAGGTGACTGGGGACTTGATGAAGTTGGTTACAACTTAACAGTTGAACATACGCAAGGTAACTTTTTCGGTGGCTTCAATAAGTTTGTTGTTCAATACAGCACAGAAGGCTTTGCATGGGATGGTTACGGTGTAAACAGCCACATGGGTATTGGCTACAACATGGAGCAAGGTCAAAAAGGCCGTAAGTCAGTACGTATCATTGATTGGGGTGTGATTGAAGGTGATAAGTGGGATCTTGGATACTCATTCATTTATTCTCAGTTAGACAACCCAGGTTCAGACAAAAAAGGTACTCGTTATAACGCAGTTGTACGCCCATCATACAAATGGTCTGATACTATGAGCACAGTTCTTGAAGCTGGTTACTACGTTCAAGATGACCCGTGGATGGATAAATCAGAAGACTTGAATAAGATTACTCTTGCTCAACAATGGCAAGCTGGTTCAAGTTTCTGGGCTCGTCCTGCAATCCGTGTATTTGCAAGCATGTACGGTGGCGACCAAGTTAAAGAGAAAAACGATATGATGGTTGGCGCACAGATCGAAGCTTGGTGGTAAGCTAAGAACTGTTTAGAGTCAATAACATAGATAATAGCCAGCACTTGCTGGCTATTTGTATAAAAGGAAACCTGATGAAAAGTGTTCTAATCTCTACTCTTAGCGTATTTACGTTGTTTGGCTGCGCATCGACTACTGATGTAACGACGACACCACAAAGTGCTGAAATGCAACAAGTGTCTAACGTTCGTCAAATCAACTGGAATCCAGTTGAGCTATCTAGCTCTTTTAGTTTTGATATCAACACTGATAGTCAGCGTTTACATAGTATGGACATTGTTAGCCCTGTTGCGGGCTTTGTTTTTGATAATGATGGGCGTTCAAGCAAGCTAAGCATCTCAAGCCCTGTAAAGAATCTGTCCGTCTTTGCTCCTAATTTAGCTATTTATGATCAAAATTTTAAATTGTTACGCAAGTATAAATCTGCAGCGTTTGATTATGATCGTAATGACTTTATTGCTGGAGAAGTGCTAGAAGGTGAAGTTGTCCTGTCTTTTGGTAGCGATGTATCTAAAGTGTACGCTTTGATTTATACAACAGATCAAGATGTGTCAGATAGCACTGTACTTATCCACCCAGCAAAAGCTTTTGCAATAGCAAAACGTGTCGATCCACCAGCAATTGATGATCCAGTTGCAGCCCATAGTTACAGTGGTTTGGTTGAGGTATCATTAGAGCCAGTTTCAAGTAATGAAGTTGAAAGAACGACTTATTATGGAGAAGAAGCTGCACTTTCAGCCGTAGATATAAAAGAAACTACTACAGAGACCAAAAACTCTATATCCGCTACAGATGAAACCCAAACCTACTACCACAATGCCATAAAAACTGCGGTAGAAAGCGGCAATATTCCGAAAGCCTTAAGCCTGCTTGATGAAGCTAAAGCGCTGAATATTAAAGACGCGCAATCGGTGTTTGTGAAAGCGGTTAATAGCACAAATACACAGTAACTGATTATTACAAAGCCATGGTTCATTTGAGCCATGGCTTTCCCCACTTTAAATCCTCTTTTATATCAACCAATAACCCATTTCTACGCTGAATCACGTTAGCTAAATGACAACCCCCTTCAATATTCAGAGCTAAATTGTTTAATAAACTTCCCCTAATACCGTTACACTATAGGGGATATAAACCTTATACAGTGACCTATGAATATAATTACTATCGCGATTGGCGCCGGCGCTATTTCACTTCTTTTGGTCGTGATATGGTTGTTTTCTTTGTCGGCGAAAAAAAAGCGAGAGCAAGCAGAAAAACTGGCTAGAGAAGCGGCTTATCGTAAAGCGATGCTCGCGGCTCGCGAACGTGAAAGCCAAGAAAGAATATATAAGGCAGAGACGGGCCATGTGCCAACGCAGCTGTTTTTAGCTAAAGAAGCAGAATCGCATAACTTAAGAGAAGCCTTGCATTGGTATGAACGCGCCTCGCTAGCTGACAATGAAATCGCGATGTACAGCATGGTTCGATTATGTGAGAAGCATTCAGAGCATCCGGTACTAAAGCTAAAATCAAAATACTGGACAAAAGTAATTCAAGCTCGTGGTGGTGATAAACACGCTCAGTTTGAAGCGGGTTTATGCTTGTTGAAAGGGCTGGGTGTCGATCAGAACATTGAAGCTGCTATTGTGATGATTGAAGAAGTCGCTAACGAAGACATTATCGATGCCCAGTTATACATGGGTGACTGGTGTGTGGCGGATTCAAATCCTAATCCTAACCCTTTGGCGTCGGCAGAGTGGCATTATCGTGCGGCACAGTTAAACTCCGTTGAGGGCATGATACGTTTAGCTCAGGACTATGAGAAAGGGGTCGGCGTTGAGCAAAGCTTTGTTCGAGCATCTTATTGGTTGGAAGTCGCCGCTGAAACAGGTAATGGACGTGCGCAATATCGAGCCGGTGAATTGTGGGCTAAAGTCGATACTGACCACGGATACGCGCTTTCCTATATTTGGTTATACTTGTCAGCGCAATTTGGTTATGAAAAAGCCAAAAAGCGTAGGGATGAGATTTCAAGCAAGATTGAGATCGACTCTATCGTTGGCTTACAAGGGGTATCTAAGCCAATTCTTATTCGGATGAAAGAGAATAAAATCAAGAAGCACTCCGTGATAAAAGCACTGAATAAGATGTACAAACGTGAGACGTATTTTCCTGATGTTGATGGTGATGAATTTATGATGCCGCCATCTTCTGATTCAGCAGGACAACAAAAAGGGCAGGAGCCACAAACTCAAGCCTCGCCCCCAAATTACAGTCAAGGGATGCAACAAACGTCCTCATAACGTGCGGGATACGCTACATCTACCCATTGAAAGTCGAAGCATTAAAAAAGCCCGCATACTGAAAACTGTATGCGGGCTTTTTGTTATGGCCTATCTAAATCATGGCTTATCAGCATCGTTTGGTGCTTATCAACCGTGATTCAATGAGAGCAGCCATTATGCGTTGTTCTTGGCTTCTTCTGCTTGGCACACGGCTGCTGTGAACACCACGTCTGTTGAGCTATTGAGCGCCGTTTCAGCAGAATCTTGGATTACACCAATGATAAAGCCTACCGCAACGACCTGCATTGCCACGTCATTGGAAATACCAAATAGGCCACAAGCAAGTGGAATGAGCAGTAGAGAGCCACCAGCAACCCCAGAAGCACCACAAGCTGATACTGCAGCGACAATACTTAGCAATAGAGCCGTCATAATATCGATTTGAATGCCCATCGTATGTACGGCAGCAAGTGTTAGCACGGTAATCGTGATGGCAGCGCCACCCATGTTAATGGTTGCGCCTAGCGGGATAGACACTGAATAAGTGTCTTCGTGAAGATCCAGCTTTTTACACAAGTTCATGTTGACAGGAATATTCGCGGCACTTGAACGGGTGAAAAATGCGGTTACGCCACTTTCACGTAGGCATTGAAATACTAGCGGGTAGGGGTTTTGGCGTATTTTGAAGTAAACCATCGCAGGGTTAACGACAAGCGCCATGAACGCCATAGAACCAAGCAATACCATCAGTAATTGTGCGTAACCCATGATGGCACCAAAACCGGTGGTAGCAAACGTTGCAGCAACCAAGCCGAAAATACCGAATGGAGCTAAACGAATGATAAAGCGTACGATTTGAGATACGCCTTGGCTTAAGTCTTCAAACACGGCTTTAGTGGTATCAGAGGCATGATGAAGCGCTAAACCTAAAGCCACCGCCCAAGCAAGAATACCGATGTAGTTTGCGTTCATCAGTGCGTTTACTGGGTTGTCGACAAGCTTAAATAGCAAGGTGTGCAGCACTTCAGCAATGCCTTGTGGTGGTGTTGCGCCTTGAGCGCCCGCAGCAAGTGTTAAAGTGGTTGGAAATGCAAAACTCATTACAACGGCTGTAAGAGAAGCAAAAAGAGTACCTGCTAGGTAAAGCCCAATAATTGGGCGCATGTTGGTGTGTTGATTTTTCTTTTGATTAGCAATCGACGCGGCAACTAGAATGAAAACCAGAATGGGGGCAACGGCTTTCAAGGCTCCCACAAAGAGGCTACCCAGTAGTTGAGCGCTAACGGCGGTTTCTGGTGAAAAAATGGCAAGCATCACACCAAAAAAGATACCGAATAAGATTTGGTAGACCAAGTTACCATTGGCAAATCTCATCAGCATAGATGAATTATTATTCATATCAGTCCCTGTACTTTTTAAATTGTAGTCGTATTCTCTCTACAAGAAGAGAATCGTGGCTATGATAGCGCTAATGGTGAATTTGTCTATAAAGTGGTTAAAATTTATCTTTTATATAAGGTTGAGGTTAATATAAGTGGAGTTTAATGTTGATTTAATGATCTATTTTGAATGGTGTGGATGGCACTGATTTGTTACTCGAGCGATGGGGCGTAATAAAAAAAGACACAATCCATTTACTTATGCATCTAGTTGAATTTAATGCAAAATCAAGCTAGTCGTCATTTGGGCTAGGGCTGAGTTCGTCAATTCGTAACAATTCTCATCTAATTAGCGTCTATGCTTAAGTCATAAAAACTAAAAATAAGCAGGCTTTCAGATGGCATTATCTCGTGGCTTATTGAACACCAAGATTCGGCTGGGTCTTGCAACACAATTGCTTATAGGGCTTACCTTGGCTGGGAGCTTGTTTGCTATTACCTCTACATTGGCGGACTCGTTTTGGGATTATCAGCGTGGAGTATCACGCAGTGATGCCGTTATCGCTTCGATCGATTCTCACTATGTATCAAGACTCAAGCAAAGCTTAATCACTGCTGATGAGTATCAGACAGAGCGGATCGCAAAAGAGCTTTATCGTTTACCAGAAGTGCAGTCAGTGACCGTATTCAATAATTGGCATGAATTGGTCAGCTTAGGGGGGGGCTCGGAATCAAGCCAAGTTATTACCTGGCCTATTTTGACCGAGAATAATACCGGTATCACTATCACCAGTAAAATGACGGTCCATCTGGCGTCGCCTCTTTCCATCGCGACTGATGCTGAGCATCTCAGACGTGTCTTTTCTACTCAGGCATTGCTCGCTATTTTTATCCTACTTGGTTTCTATCTTTATTTAGAAAAGAGCATTATCGTTCCGGTAAAGCAGTTAGCTAACCAAGTGGAAGAAATGGATGGTGACCGCCTACCGAAAAAAATAAAACTGCAATCCCGTCTATTTAAAGATGAAGTTACTCTTTTTATCCAAAGGTATAACCATTCAGTTAACCGAATTCGAAATACTTTCTTGGAGTTGTCTGATCGTTGCTTAGAGGCCGAAGACGCCAAAAAGCGGAAAAGTGAATCAATGGCGACAGTCAGTCATGAAATTCGGACTTCTTTAAACGGTGTTTTTGGCTTGATTAGTTTGCTAAAAGAGAAGCCAAGTGAAACTGAGCTTGATGAATACATCGGTTTGCTGCAACACACGGCTGAGAGTTTGCAAGATCTGGTGAATGACATTCACGATTTGTCTCAAATTGAAGTCGGCGAATTATCTCTGTGTACAGGCATGATTAATATCGCTGAAATGGTTGCAGATATCGATGCCTCTTTTAGGGCTGTGGCCACAGAGAAGGAGTTATTGTTTCAGTGCACGGTGGACTCGAGTATTAATCCTCAACTTGTGGGTGATAAAGCAAGACTGCGTCAAGTGTTAAGGAACTTGGTCAGCAATGCGGTTAAATTTACTGAAAATGGTTATGTTTTACTGGATGTACAGCATCTGTCTTACGACGATGATTCGGAAACGCTGTTAATAGAAGTGAAAGACAGTGGTATTGGCATTGCGAAAGAGCAGCACGAGACCATTTTTGAGCAAGCGTTTTGTGAAAACAGTGACGGGGCTGTGTGTCGGAAAAATACCGGTATTCGGTTAGGGCTCTCTCGCCACTTAGTTCGTTTGATGGGCGGGGATCTAAAGATCGACAGTGAACCGGGTTTAGGCAGCCATTTCTTTTTTACTTTGCGTTTAGCGACTCATCAAGAAGCATTGAATCAATACGATCAGAACGACAAGGTGACGTTACCTCGAGCTTTAGTGGTGGATGACAGCCCCTTTAATATGAAGATTACATCATTACAGTTGTCTAAAATGGGATTGGATGTTCACAGTTGTGGCGATGAAACTCAAGTTATCAAACTGCTGGCGGACGCTCAATCGGAGGGAATGCCGTATCAACTGATTGTGTTAGACAAAAATATGCCGCAGATTGACGGGGTAGAGCTTGCTGCCTCTTTCGATAAAAAGTTACCTGAGCCTATTCCGTCGGTTCTTATGATCTCTGCGGAGGTATTAGATTATCAAGATTTGAAACCTCACGGCATTGATAGTTATTTAAGCCGCCCATACCGAAATGAAGAGTTGGAGCATCGAGTTCTCAGTTTACTGAGACCCGTGATGACTCACTATGTCGGTATGCCACCAGAGCAACAGCCTGATTCCCGTGATAGTGCGATTCAAATACTGCTGGTGGAAGATCAATTTTCTAATCAAGTGGTGATGAAAAAAATGCTACAGAGATTAGGTGTCGAAGTTGATATTGCTAAAAATGGTCGAATTGCGGTGTCTAAATGTGCCGTCAATTATTACGACCTGGTGTTCATGGATTGCCAAATGCCGGTTATGGATGGATTTGAAGCGACAACCTCGATTCGAAAAATGGAAATTGGCAGCACTGCTCGTGTGCCGATCGTCGCGCTGACCGCAAACGTGTTGGCGGAAGAAAAAACACGTTGCTTCGAAGTAGGAATGGATGGATTTGTGTCTAAGCCTGTAAATTTCAGCAAGCTTTCTCATACTTTGCGTAGCCATATCGCTACGTTTGAATTTTTGGTGGAAAACTCATCGTCACCTTTTTCTTCTTCGACCAGCGGAGGTGGAAGCAAGCAAAAGACGAACAGTGGCAAAGGTTAATACGTTCGTTGTATAAAAGAACAGCGCTGATTCAGCGCTGTTCTTGTTTTAGAGGTTGATTCTTGCCTAGCGCCTAGCGCCTAGTGCCTAGTGCCTAGTGCCTAGTGCCTAGTGCTTATGCTTCATGCCTTTCATCACTTTTTTTATCGGAGCTGTGATGATTTGGGTGTCGCCATTTTTCATGGTAAGCGTAAGCTCAATGCTGTCATTTTCAGCAAATGGCTTTTTAAGGTCAAAAAACATGATGTGTAGGCTTCCTGGTTTCAGTGTCGCCATACCGTTGGCCGGAATCTCAATTTCAGAGACTTGGCGCATTTTCATCATATCGCCTTCTTTTACATGGTTGTGTAGTTCCACCTTTTCAGCTGCAGCGCTTGTCGCTGAAACAATGTAGCGCGCAACATCATTGTTGTTGTGCAGCATCATAAAGGCCGCACTTGCTGGCGCATTGGGCGGTGTGGCTCTTGCGTAAGGGTTATGAACTTCAAGAGGTTCAAGAGACGCCGCCTGTGCGAATGGAGTTAGCAATAGAGCTGTTAACAGTAGAGGCTTAAGTTTCATTATTGTTCCTTCATTATGGAGGTCATCGCCGCAACAATAGGTGCTGGTGATAAAGTGTGTGGAACTTTGGAGATCAGGGTTCCATCTGGTTTTAGAAAATAGAAATAAGAGCTGTGATCAAGTGTGTATTTCATTGCAGAGTCTTTCATTTCGGTTTTACGAAAGATCACGCCATATTTGTCAGCCAATGGTTTGGTTACCGTTAAAGGAGCTGATAACCCTTCGATATTTGGATGAAAATAGTGGGCATAGGTTGCAGAGTCTTCGGCGCCATCTCTCTCAGGATCGAGCGAGATAAACATAGGCCTAAATTGGTTCAATTGTTGTGGGTCTAACTCATTTAGCGCACCAGCAAGCATGGCAAGTGACGTTGGGCATACATCTGCGCAGCGCGTAAAACCAAAATAAACAACACGAACGCGAGTGTCTTCGCCATCGAAAATATCAATGCTTTTATTGTCTTTTCCTACCAATAGGCCATTAATGGAGTTCGCGTGCGTTTGCTGTGTTTCTACTCGTACTTTTGCTTGTTCATCTATGTAGGCCTTAGTGCCTAAACCGAGCGCAAACGCAACAACAATGACGAGTGACCAGTTTTTATTCATCGTTCCATCCTTATTGCAACGTTCATTTTTTGATTATTTCCTGTGATCTGCCCTAACCAAGTCATGTTGTCTGTGGTGCATACTGGCAACAATAAAATGCCTTGGTACACCCCTTCTTCATTTCTATCAAGTTGGAAGCGCAGAGTGCCCATTTCCATCTCCATACCATTGAGTTCTAGCCGCAATTGTTCGGCATCACTGTTAGGCCAGTTTACGGATAAAACGGTTGGCTTTAAGGGGTGAAGGACATTTTGCTCAAGTTGCGCGCTCATGTCTTCTTGAGTACAGGTCTCATTACTTAGGTGGCAATATTGGGAAAGGTCGATAGGGTCGTTAGAGGGTTTGACCAAAGTCAGCAGGTCTTGTGCATAGAAGCCTGTCGCGAGGGCGGCCACTACTAACGTCATTGGCATTAATTGTTTTGCCTGAATCATGTCGTCGCTTCCTTAGAGGACTGAAAACAGCGTATCAGCAGTCAGATAATGTCGGCGATGTTACCACAAAGTCTTACTTATTAATGAATTAGGTTGCGTTATTGTGATGCGAATTATGGCTACGTAGAGTCTAGTTAAGTGCTTTAAATAAAATGGTTTGAGCTTTTAAATAAATAGTGGATATCAGCCAAAATAGGCCTATGAAGAAAGAGTGTAACAATATGTGAGTATTGACGGTGTGTTTATTCTTCCCTCGCTGAGCGTTTATGTTTCAAGCGTATGATCAATGAGAGTTTTTCATTTTACCTATTATATTTTGTGTAAATAACAATCAAAATGATTCCATATAAAATTATTTTAAATTCAATCTTTAGCTAATATAGTGTTTACTTATCACTTCCTCCTTATTTTCCTCACATTTATCCATTATTGTGGTATTCGTACGGTATAGGTGAGTGAAGTATCGATTTGGATAAATATAGTTTGAAAGGAAATGAAGTGGAATTAGTAAAGAGCGGCAAAGATAACGATGAAATTCTGCTGTCGGTTATTGTTCCCTACTTTAATGAAAAAACCGTTTTGCCTATTCTCCATGCCAGGCTCGTTAAGGTTTTAAATGAACTGCCTGAATCTTGCGAAATTGTGTATATCGATGATGGCAGCACCGATAAAAGCCATGAAGTGATTGATGGCTTTAGTGACGAAATTACGTGTACTAGAAGCATCGTATTGAGCCGAAATTTTGGCAAAGAAGCGGCAATGAGTGCGGGTTTGAAGTACTGCAGAGGTCAAACGGTTATCTTGCTTGATGCTGATTTACAAGATCCGCCAGAGCTTATCCCGGACATGATCGCGAAGTGGCGCGAAGGCTATGATGTCGTAAATATGCAGCGTAGCGAGCGTTTAGGTGAAACACGCATGAAGCGCGCGTCTGCGGCGCTTTTCTATCGACTGTTGAACTCGTTAGTTAAGAATAATATCCCCGAAAACGTCGGAGATTTTCGCCTATTGAGCCGCAGAGTAGTGGAACACATTAATGAACTGCCTGAACGTAACCGATACATGAAAGGTTTGTTTATGTGGCCGGGCTTTGAGCACGCGACGATTCAATATCAACGTGATTCTCGCTGCGCAGGCGAAACGAAGTGGAATTATTTTAAACTGCTTGGTTTAGCTGTCGATGGCATCACCTCCTTCTCTATCAGGCCTCTTCGACTGGCGACTTTCTTTGGCTCGATTGTTGCGCTTGGTGCGCTCATTTTTGGTGGGTTCATTGTGGTTAAAACCATGGTTTTTGGTGAAACCGTGTCAGGCTACCCAACTATAATGGTTGTGCAATTAGCTTTGGGGGGCATTCAGCTGTTGAGTATCGGCCTGTTGGGCGAATACATTGGGCGAATTTTTATTGAGTCCAAGGCAAGGCCTGTTTATGTAGTGAAAAGCCTACAAGACAGACAACGTAAGCAAGATGGCGCAGCGCCTGCAGAAACACCTGTAGATGCTGTGGTTAAGTAAAACCTGCATATTGAATGTTGATGGGTACGTACTATAAGGTATGGATCTAAATAAAGTAGCGGATAGAAATGGGCAGAATGACTCTGCGTTTTTCATCCGCTTTTTTGTTTTCATGCCGAGTTAGGGAAATTGTTGTGATGGGGTACTTGAATCGAGACCAGAAAATCTCTAGCCTTACGGCAGATTATTGCTTCGATGGATAAAATACACAATGAGCGCACTGACAGAGCAACAAGAACAAGCCATTTCAATATTCAAAGAAAACCTTCATTTACCGGGTGGTGGCTTTCACGCACTCATTGTTGATCTGTGTAAAGAGCATCAACTGCCGTTTCAAAAGGTTCGTTCTGTCCTTAAAAAGTCACAGGCTTCGGTTGAGAAACAAATACGTTCCGATTTTACCAGCATTAGTGACAGCGATTTGACCAAAGAAAATTGGTTGGCAATCATCGAACAGGCGCTTATTCCTTTAGCTAAAGCAACCCCTGCGGTAATGGTCAGCTTAACGCAGCATGAACCCTACCAGCGCCTGGTGGCATCCATTAAGCAAGGTATCGCCAACGAAGCTCAAAGACAGGATCTGTTAGTTGAGATAGAAGTCATCTATGAGCAGCAAGTATGCAAAACTCTTAAAGCAATGCTCTATACGACCGTTTTGTATTGGGAATTGAGTGATGATGTCTTCAACATGAATGCGGAATTACGCCAAAAATTCAGCGAATATCCGCAATACATGGAAGCGACGCAGCACCTATTTGAGTTATGGCAGCACGTGAAATCGGCCGCTATCTAAGCCTTAAGTGCTTGCCATTTATGTGCTGTGTTTTATGCCAGCGCTTGGGCGATGAGGCTAATCGGGTGAATGGTCTCTAGCCCAGAATTCTCTTCGATTTGCCATTTACAGGTTTCGCAATCGGTAATGGCATAGTCGGCGCCAGAGGCTTTGATGGTGTCAAATAAGTGCTGGCCAATCTTCATAGACACATCGTAATTTTCCTCTTTAAATCCGTAAGTACCTGCAAGGCCACAGCATTCACTATCTAAGACAATGACCTCTAACCCAGGGATCATCTTAAGCAATTCTATGGTGAAGATAGCACCACCACTGCGCTCAAGGTGGCAAGGAGTATGGTAAACAATGCGTTTGTTTAGAGGCTTCATTGTCGGCATATTACCACTCATAAATTCACGCAGTAGAAAGCGAGTCACGTACTGAATTCGGTCAGCAACACCACTGTTGTCGACGTTCAACACGTGGGGGTATTCTTGTTTTAATGTGAATGAACATGTAGAAGACGTAGACAGCACGGTGGTGTTGTATGTATCTACTGTGTTTTGCAACTGCTTGACGTTTAGCTCTGCATTCTTCCGAGCTTTGTCATGAAATCCGTTGGCAATTAATGGCACGCCACAGCACTTTTCTTTATCGAGTAGACGAACTCCAACACTCATCGAGTTCATGACTTTGATGAAATCTTTGCCCAACTGAGGATGGTTATAATTGACGTAACAGCCATGAAAATAGGCGACTTGCCTAGGATAAAGCGGCTGACTGGTGCAGTTTTGTTTGAACCAGCGTCGAAAGGTTCCATGGGAATATTTTGGCAGAGACTTATGGTCGTGCACACCGATAGTCTTATGCATGATCTTTTTTACCACCGGAATAGAAGTGGCAAAATTAACGATCGGTGCAAAAGGGGTTGCGATGCTTCCGAATAAATCCGTATGGCTAAGAACGAAGTCTCGCATCGTTTTCGGGTTGAGTTTTAACTCGCCGAACTCACCCCGTGCGGCGGCAATCATGTCGCCAATTTTTACCCCTGATGGGCAGGCGGTTTCGCAGCGTTTGCAGTTGGTACAGTGTTTTAACGCTTCGTCATAAAACGCTGGGCTTTTCATTCGTAGCCTTTCGCCATCAGGGCCGCACTCTTTAGGTCCTGGGTAGTCGGGGTTAGCTTTGGCTACTGGGCAATAGACGGTACAAACGGTGCATTTTAGGCACTGATCAAAGCTGGTGTCTTTTCGGATAGGAGTCAAAGTGTCACTCATAATGGAGCCTCCGATTGAACGTGGTGATCGGTTTGAACATGTTCTGTTGATGCCAGTGCTTGGTTTGCGGCATGAAAGCCAGTACAGATCGCCACTCCGCCACCGGAGCCCTCGGAAATAGGATTGTAATGAGCCAAGATGGCACCAGCACAAAATAGGTTTTTTACGGTGTGCTGCTTAATGCTTGGGTTTAATCTGTGGTTGGTGACGACGCCCATTTCCAAAAACGGATGCGATTGGTCAGTGAAAAAATCATGCTGATGCCAGTTTTCACGTTGTTGATAAGGCGCGAGATCAAGGCCAAAAACTGGCTCGGCGATCAGCTGGTGGCTTGCGTGTAATCCTTGGCTAAAAAAGCTGCCTGTCGCAAGGATGAAGCGCTTAGCCTGCAGTGCATGATCTTGTAGGTTACGTGTGTAGATCTTGTCTAACTGAGCGGTTTGCCCGCTGTATTTGAACTCTCCGCTGATCACTTGATCGCCGCGAAGATGAACGCCTCCTTGGCGAATAAATGCTCGGCTCATCGCCTCTTCTAAACGAATACCCAGTAATGATGGGGGCATAGTAGGGACTTCATGTATTCGTAGTCCGGTTAAGTCACGAAGTTTATTCAGCCATACTAGGCCGTCGCCATTTCCCATGATGGCCGGCATCACAACCAAATCCGACGGTGCCGCAATGCGAAGCAGTTGATCGGCAAAGGCCTTAAGGGCGTCATCACTGCGCAGCAACCTTGCAATATCGATAGAGCGCAATTCACACGGGTTGCGCTTCAATTGTTCGAAACCTGGTACTGTTACACGAGCACTTGAAATTGTGAGTCGCTCAAAGGCGGCATAGCGTCGAAAATTGTCCGCAGCTAATTCTGGGTGAAAGTCTCGAAACCCATCAATGCCGACAAAGGTAACTTTGCTCAATTCATGGCAATCGAGGTCAGTTGGCATCTGATAAACAAAGGGTTGCGATAACCAAGTTGATTTTAGTGTCCCTAAAGGTGTGATTCGTAGATGATTACTGCCGTCGTCTTGATGAGTTAACGGAATCCCCAAGGAGGCCATGATCGTTTTGTACCACTCTAGCGCAGGCCAAATATTGTCGTTACCTAATTTGCTATAAGGATGGTGAGGAGCGAGTTGCGTGAGGGATTTCACTCCTTGCTGCGGTTTATCGATGTCGCAGCCATTAGGTAGTTTCGCTAGTACGTCAATTGAACCTGAAGAAAAATGCAGTGCACTTTGACCATGAGAAATGACAGCAGTCTTACGGCCAAGCTCTAAACTTCGTAACGCCGCGCTATAGCCTGCAAGGCCTCCTCCAATCACAATCGTGTCGAAATTCATAGTTGCTCCTGCGGGCGAATCGCCGTTTTATTTTGTTTATTCGTTTTAGTGGTTGTTTGCGCTTTATTGCTGGATGCGCCTGCTAGCGTTTCAAGTTGACCGGCACCAAATAGGCCTTCATAAATCCAGTAGCTAAATTCGGCTTCACGCAGTGCGTCGCCCCAAAATACAGGTTTAATGCCTTTCCATCGCTCTTCCAAGAATTCACTTAATAGCAAGCTTGCTTCGTGGCCGTCCAGTTGTGCGTGTTGCTCAAATAAACTCGCGGCACGATAGGTGCATAATTCCCCCTGACATGGGCCCATGCCTAATCGAGTGCGACGACGCAGGTCGACCAAGTTATGTACGTCGAGTTTCTTGATGGCGTATTCAATCTCTCCTGCGGTGACCATTTCGCATTCACAAATTACGGCTTGGCGCTGGGCGTCGCTCGTGAGAAATTGTTCTGCGCGTTCACCGTGACGATAAACCGCAGATTGATAAACAGGTTTTGCGAGGCTGGCGGTTTTCTTAAGCGGTTTTTTTAACTCGGATGAGCCCGGAAGCAGTTCACTGTGGGTTGTACATGGGACAGTGTTGCCCAGTTTTTTAGCGACCAGATCGGTTGTCCATTCCGCCATTAACCTAGAGGTCATCAGTTTGCCGCCAGTAATGGTAGTGAATCCTTGCAAACCATCTCGCTCCGCATGATCGAGTAACACAATACCACGGCTGATGTTGCGACCACTGCCGTCGTCATCGACAGCAACGAGTGGCCTTACTCCGGCATAGGCTCTCAAGACGCGAGTGTTGGCCATGATTGGGGCGAGTTTTGCTCCTTCTTCCAATAAGGTATCAACTTCTTTGTTTGAGACTCGTAAATTGTCTATTTGGTCGTAATCAATGTGTTCTGACGTCGTTCCGATTAGAGATATTGTGTCGCCAGGGACTAATATATCTGCGTCGGATGGTTTGCGGCAGCGGTTAATCACCAAGTTATTGATACGATAGTCCAAGATCAGTAAAGAGCCTTTGGCTGGGAACATTTTGATGCGTAAATCGCCGTACTCAGCGATTTGTTGCCCCCATATACCCGCGGCGTTGATCACTTCGGTAGCATAGATTTCAAACTTGCTTTGATTCCGGCTGTTAAAACACCGCACGCCAATAACGGTATCTTGTTCTCGAATAAGCTGTGTTACCACACTATGGGTAAACAGACGTGCGCCGCGCTCTTTAGCATCGAGTACATTAGAAGAGCACAACCTAAATGGGTCGAGTGTTCCATCTGGTACTTGTACCGCTCCAAGTAAAGCTGGGTTAACGTTAGGTTCGCGCAGCAGTGCTTGTTTTGGTGTTAGTTTTTCGGTACTGATCCCGGCTTGTTGGCAGGCGGAGATGAATGTGTCTTGGAAGCTGAGTTCGTCTTCGGGAAGGGTGACAAACAATCCATTGGTTGACTCGACGCAGTGACTGGCCACTCGCTTTAATATTTCGTTTTCTTGAATACATTCTTTCGCTGATTCAATATCAGTGACAGCGTAACGTGCCCCGGAGTGCAATAAGCCGTGATTTCGGCCTGTAGTGCCAGATGCTAAGTCGTCTCTCTCTATTAAAATACAGTCGATGCCACGCAACGCGCAGTCACGCATGATCCCCGTACCGGTTGCTCCACCACCAATGATGACAACTTGAGTTTCAAAGCGAGGGTACTTAGTCATATAACGCACTCTTAAGCCAATTAGACACAGTGTTAGTGTGTCATTATTTTCATTATGAGTGAATGATCATGCTCACAAATGCGCGAACGAGCATTTTAATTTCGTTTTGAGTTTGTGATAAACAAAAAAACCCACCGTGTTGGTGGGTTCTGAATTTTTGAACATTATTGTTAGTTGGCTATTTCAATCGCCACTTCATGCTCTTTAATGATCGCACTAAGTGCTTCAGGCGGTGTTTGGTCGGTAATGATGAGATCGACTTCGGTAATACTGCCCAGTTTGACCATCGCATTGCGGCCAAATTTTGAGTGATCGACACCTAAGTAAACACAGCGACTATTTTCGATGATGGCTCTTTTAACGCGAACTTCATGGTAGTCAAAATCCAGTAGCGAACCATCGTAGTCGATACCACTGATCCCTAAGATACCAAAGTCCAATCGAAATTGAGATATGAAGTCGAGGGTTGCTTCCCCTGTGACTCCACCATCTCGGTTACGAACCTCACCACCGGCCAAAATGACCTTAAAATCAGGTTTGGTCATAAGAATCGTTGCCGCATTGATGTTGTTGGTGACAATCCTAAGTTGTTGATGATTATCTAGTAATGCTCTCGCAACTTCTTCAGGGGTGGTGCCAATATCAATGAATAACGTCGCACCATCTGGAATGTGTTTTACCAGGGTTTGGGCGATACGTTGTTTCTCTTGTGAAGACATCACCTTGCGGCTGTTATAAGACGAATTTTCAGAGCTGGTGATGATGGTTGCTCCACCATGATTGCGACGAATTCGGTTACTGTCGGCCAGTTCATTGAGATCGCGGCGGATTGTTTGTGGGCTCACATTAAAGCGTTCGACTAAATCATCCGTGCTTACATAGCCGTGAGTTTGAACTAAATCGATAATTTCTTGATGGCGTTTGCTCGCTTTCACGCACTGTTCCCTTCTAAACGTAATCATTTACCCAGTAAGTGTACTCGTTGGAGTGGTGATTTCAATTAACGAAAGCGGTTGTTGCTAGCAATATTGATTGCAAACAGAGTTTGCTGTTTCAAATTTATCGTTAACTTGAACAGCTACTTACGGAGAGAGATATTACAAAACTGTTATTAATTGGTAGTGAGTGACGAAAATTTGATGCGCGAATCGGGTTTTAAAAGAATATCGCTTGCTGGGTTGGTGGTAAAGGCTTCAAATGCCATAGAGCTATTATTCTAATGCGGGTGATATATGAGCTAATTAACATTTTGTAAGGTTTCATTAACGAAATCCGTGTTCGAACGCTCAATTTCGAGCGTAAAGTGTTTTCGAATGACAGATTGTGTGCAAAATAGCCTCACACACAATGCGTGATAAGAGACAATGCGTGAAAAGCGACAAAGAGTGAATACAGGCAACGTGTGAAAAGAAACATAACGTGAATGATGACAAACAGATAAATAAAGGACTAAATCATGACGACGAAAAGGCAACACACTCTTTTCGGAGAGTGCTTGGCAGAGTTTATAGGTACGGGGTTGTTAATTTTCTTTGGTGTTGGTTGCGTTGCAGCACTGGTATTAACGGGCGCGGAATTCGGTCAATGGGAAGTAAGCATTGTATGGGGTTTTGGAGTTGCGATTGCGATTTACTGCACCGCTGGCGTATCTGGGGCACATATTAACCCTGCTGTGACCATTGCACTTGCTGCATTTCACGGTTTTGACAAGCAAAAAGTATTGCCATATATCGTGGCGCAGATGGCGGGGGCGTTTTGTTCTGCGGCATTAGTTTATGGCTTATACAGCAACTTATTTACCGACTATGAAATTTTGCATAACTTTGCACGTAGCAGCGAAGAAGCATTGTCGACTGCAGGCATTTTTTCTACCTACCCTCATGCCTCACTTTCTTTCTTAGGTGCTCTTGCGGTTGAATTTGTTATCACAGCGGTGCTTATGTTTGGCATTTTGGCATTAGGTGATGAGAGTAATGGAGCGTCTCGTGGCCCGATGAATCCGCTGTTAATTGGTGTATTAATTGCCGTTATTGGTGGTTCACTCGGTCCACTGACTGGCTTTGCAATGAACCCTGCTCGCGACTTTGGACCTAAACTTTTTGCCTATTTTGCAGGTTGGGAGCATGCATTAACGGGAGCTAAAGACATTCCTTACTTCATTGTGCCTATTCTAGGGCCTATTGCTGGTGCGTGTTTTGGTGGTTGGTTATATCCAAAAGCGATAGCGGCTTACTTACCGGTTGAAGGGCAAGGTTGTACTATCCCTAATCAATGCGATACCGATGAAGCAGAAGAAGCAAATGCTTAATAAATAGAATGCCTCATAAAGGCTGCGAATAAGAATAAACGAAATTGTACCTACACTTATATCAATAACAGAACATGAAACAACAAGGATCCCATCATGACAGAGCAAAAATATATGGTAGCCCTAGATCAAGGGACCACCAGCTCACGTGCTGTAGTACTTGATCACGACGCAAATATTGTCAGCGTGTCACAGCGTGAATTCACCCAAATATACCCTCAAGCAGGTTGGGTAGAACACGATCCAATGGAAATATACGCAACTCAGAGTTCAACGTTAGTTGAAGCACTTGGTAAAGCAGGCATTAGCAGTGATCAAGTCGCCGGTATCGGCATTACCAACCAGCGTGAAACCACAATTGTCTGGAACAAGGACACTGGTAAACCAATTTATAATGCAATTGTTTGGCAGTGTCGCCGTACTGCGAGTATCTGTGAAGAGCTCAAAGCGGAAGGCTTAGAAGAATACGTCCGCGAGAATACAGGACTGGTGCTTGACCCTTACTTTTCTGGAACCAAAGTAAAATGGATACTGGATAACGTAGAAGGGGCACGTGAAGACGCCGCTGCTGGAAAATTGTTATTTGGTACGGTTGATACATGGTTGGTGTGGAAGATGACTCAGGGGCGTGTTCACGTGACTGATTACACCAATGCATCTCGAACTATGTTATTCAACATCAACACGCTTCAGTGGGATGAAAAGCTGCTTAAAGCGCTCGATATTCCTTTAGCAATGATGCCAGAAGTTAAGCGTTCTTCAGAAGTGTACGGCCAAACCAATATTGGTGGTAAAGGCGGAACTCGTATTCCTATTGCGGGCATTGCTGGTGACCAACAAGCGGCCTTATATGGGCAGATGTGTGTCGAAGCGGGTCAGGCGAAGAATACCTATGGTACGGGTTGTTTCTTGTTGATGAATACTGGGCAAGAAAAAGTGACCTCCACAAATGGTCTATTAACCACCCTAGCTTGTGGTCCAAACGGTGAGCCTGCTTATGCATTAGAGGGGGCTGTATTTATGGGGGGCGCTTCTATTCAATGGTTGCGTGATGAAATGAAGCTGCTCGATGACGCGCACGATTCAGAGTATTTTGCGACTAAGGTAGACACATCGAATGGTGTGTATGTCGTGCCAGCATTTACCGGATTAGGTGCTCCCTACTGGGATGCCTATGCACGTGGAACCATTGTTGGCCTTACGCGTGGTGTTAACTCGAATCATATTATTCGTGCGACATTAGAAAGTATTGCTTATCAGACACGTGACGTGTTGGATGCGATGCAAGCGGATTCCGACATCAAGCTTGCAGCTCTGCGCGTAGACGGTGGCGCTGTTGCCAATAACTTCTTAATGCAGTTCCAATCAGATGTGTTGGATACCGAGGTACACAGACCTAAAGTAACGGAAGTAACAGCACTTGGCGCTGCTTACTTAGCGGGTATTGCTGTGGGGTACTGGGATAGCTTGGAAGAGTTGCAAGGCAAAGCAGAAATTGATCGAAGCTTTGTTCCGAATAGTGACAAATCTAAGCGAGAGCAGCGTTACACGGGGTGGAAACGAGCAGTACGATGTGCTCAAGTTTGGGCTGAAATGAAAGACGAGTAGTGTTTCATGCTAGGATTAAGTCTAAATTATTATAGGTTTGATTAGCCTAAAACAAAAAAGCGGAAGGTATACCTTCCGCTTTGTTATTTACCAGTCAAATTGTTTGATTAATGTTCAATTAATGCTTGAGTCGCCATCGGCAAACAGTGATAATAGCGCCGGTCAAAAATCAACCGGAGAATTCCCATGAACCCAACGTTAGATAACCTAACTTACCGTACCGCTGTTACTTTTCGTGAGCTTGCAGTCTACGGCATGCCAATTTTATTAATGGCTATCGCAATCATTTTCTATTAATCACGTTATCAGCTTAAATCGCCCAAGTGCGCATGCACACGGAAGGGCAATCTCCACTCTTCATTAATCTTTACTAGAAAACTTCTCAAGACCCCAAACTAATCCGATACCTGCAAGCATCATGACCACGGCTAGAACAACGTGCGATGGCTCTGAAGTGATAGATTCAAATTCAAACGGGCTTAAATTGTGCTGAAGCAATGGTACTTCTTCTCCCTTGGAGTTTGTACGCCAGCTAATGGTTTCTTTCCATGGCCAGATTTTCGGCAGTGTACCTAGCATTAAACCGGTTAAAAACATTAACGTGAAGCTACGGAAGCGCTTTAACAGCCACGACAATACGTGAGAAAAGCTTAGTAGACCTGCCGCGCAACCCAGTGCAAATAGCATGAGTACATCAATTTGCAAGCCTTTCGCTGCTGCTAATACAGGTGCATACATGCCTAGTAGCAATAAGATAAAGCTGCCTGAAATGCCTGGTAAAATCATGGCACAAATCGCAATGGATCCAGCAAAGAACACATTCAAGTTAGTGTCTGACATTTGCAGTGGGCTTAGCACTGTAATGCCATAAGCAAAGAAAACCCCAAACACAAAGAAAAGCCCGGTGAAGAGATCTCGTCTTTCAACTTCTTTTAATACGTGTATGACCGAGATAATGATCAAGCCAAAGAAGAACGACCAAGTTGGAATTGGATGGGTAACCAATAACCAAGAAATGAGTTTGGCAAGGGTCAAAATACTGGAAATGATGCCACTAAATAGTGTGATCAAAAATACGCCATTGATATGAGCAAACGCGGCTTTAAACCCTTCGCGTTTCCAAATACCAAATAAAGAAGGGTTAATACGTCTGATGCTTTCCAGCAGAGTATCGTAGATGCCAGTAATGAAGGCTATGGTGCCGCCAGAAACACCAGGTACAACATCTGCAGCACCCATGGCAACGCCTTTAAAAAAGGTTTTCAAAAGATTCATTAAAATATTTAGTCTTAGAATTCGAGGTGCGAGAATTATGATATAGATTGAATGGCTTTGAAAGTGATTCTGACTATGTATTGTTCTAGTGCAGTACCACGCACGAACCAGAGCTATAAAACTTGGCACACATACTGCTTATATATAAGTGACCCTTTTTAAAGCCGAGGGTCACCTAGCCAACTGACGTTGTTAGTGAACCTATTGTTCACACTATATATCAGCCAATTGCTTCATGCGATTGGCTATTTTTTTGCTTGTAGAAAATATTAAAATGTAACTTATTGTTTTTATAGTTTATTTTCCAATAATTTGATGTTGTCACACTAAAGTGGCCCCTTGCTATAGCTTGGCTCTTATTTATTTGGATTTATTATGAAATGAGGCGCTAATCAACTTATATATTACTCAATTACTTTCACATTTTGCATCTGTTTGCATTTTGCAAGTGCACTATGCGAATAACCTTGATAAAAGCAATGGAATTTGGGCGGTAAGTCACCAAAATAGCATTTATTAAGTTGGCACGGTTTCTGCTTATGTATACGTGACCCTTTTTAAAGCCGAGGGTCACCTAGCCAACTGACGTTGTTAGTGAACCTATATTGTTCACTTATTTATTACAGCCAATTGCTTCTTATAGCAGTTGGCTTTTTTTTGTCTTAAATTTGGATTGGTTATAAAAGAGTAGTGGGAAAACGGCGAGAACGTGGGTTATTTGTGTGATCTTGATTCAAGAATATTGCTATTGATTGATTTAATAATAATGGGGGTGGGAGCTTCTGCTGCGTCTCCATTTAACTTTAATTAGAGAGTTATTTCCATCTTATTGAAATGCCCACCAAAAAGCCTCATAGAACGCTTCTTTCGCATCTTGTTCAACGACCAAACCATTACTCGACAGCATGCGATCAAATGGCCATGTCATCACTTCTTGCACTGATGCGCGCAGCTGAGTTTTGTTTTCCAAAGCCATGCGTTCGATAACGGGAAGGCGAAACTCTCGATAGGCGCCTGCGAATGATGCCGAAATTTTCTGGCGGTAAGGTAAATGAGCTTGGTTGCCTACCAGTTGATCTGCGAGGATTAAGGTTTTGCTTTCTACATCGCAAAATACAATCTTTCTCGGTTTGCGTATGCCTAATATAGCGGTTTGAAGTAACTGGCCTTTCCACAATGGATTGGTATCTGAACCAAGCGCGGCGTCGAAATTTAAGTCAGAGCGCTTTTGGATTAGGGACGGAGTCGCGAAAAAATAAGCTTGGGAGTACGCGAGCCACCAATCAGATAGGGCGTCATGGTAATTGGGGGATGGCTCTACGATGGCTTTAATAGGGCCAAGTTCAGACAGCTCAATTTGAAGTTGCGTGGTGAGTTCGATAGGCGAAAACACGACCAAGTTACCATCGTTAAGCTTTAAGACTATCATGCGTCTTAAGTGATGGCCGACAATGTGACGGCATGGCATGTCTGCGTACCATAGCCTATTTGGGTGCCACTCTATCAACATAATGTGCATCCTAGCGTAATTATTAGGGATCTAGTAAGTCGTGCATGTGAGCGTGATCCTTCACCCTCACTATACGTATCACTTATCTGGCATCTACTTTTTGAGAGCATAAAATCCGATGATAGGTGAGTGTTACTATTACCATAGAATAGGTTAATACCCCATTAATTTTAAGAGGTTTTCTGCCGTTTCAATCGCTTCTTTTCGATTTGCGATATTGAGCTTTTGATACAGATTACGAATGTGCGTTTTAATGGTGGTTCCAGCTACATCCAACTCTTGGGCTATTTGCTCGTTACTGAACCCTGAATAGATCAAACCCAGTACTTGCCATTCACGTTGAGTGAGTGGGCTTGTGCGGATTAGCTCAGGGATGTTTGGATGCGTCACGAGTTTTTCAACAAAGCTTTCATCAAAATGAACAGAGCGGCTTCGTTGCTTGCTAGAGATGTCTTTCATGAGCTGCTGAGCGCGGTGGCGTTCTAAGTCATCAAGCCCCGGTTTACTCATTAATCGCTCAAGAATTTTATCTATCGATGCGCCATCAATTAAAAAATTACCTATCATGCCAGTTTGATTAGTTAAGCTTAATGCCAGTTTCAGTTGCGCTTCAGCGTGCTCAATATCCCCGAGCTTAACCGCAATCACGGCTTCAACAACCAAGTTACGATTTTGGTCGGTGAGTAATTGGTGCCTTGCTGCTTCTTTTTGTAGATTTGCGATGGTTACTTTGGCGTCGTCACACAAACCTAGCGCTGCTTGAGCACGAGCAATGTTTCTCCATTGTAATTGATAGAAGTGGTTGCTGTAGTTTACTGGGCGAATAGCTTCGGTTAACCACTTTTCAATCGCGCTGTTATCGCCACGAGTTTGCCAGTAAAGTAATAAAGACAGTGAGGCGTTAGCGGTCCAATCTATGTGGTAATGTGACTGCTGCAACAGGTGCTGAATTTGTTCGATAAAGCGTGAGGCTTTATCGAGCTCTCCACGGGCTAAAGCGAGGCGTGCTAACATTGAATAGCTATGTAAGTGCTTACTAGGATCTGATTTACCCAGTACATCGATACCTTTATAGGCGCACTCTTCTGCTTCATCCAAACGATTCCAGCACCAGAGTACTTGAGCTCGTAGCCTTAGTAAGAATTCGTGCAGAGGAAGCTGGTGCAAATGGTGTTCTTCAACCAGTTTGAATGCAGAGTCTTGTACTTCATAAGCGGCTTGTACAAACCCTTGAGCGATCAATATTTCACTTTGTTGTAGCAATGCCCAAAGTGCTTGAGGGATGATGTGATACTGACGGGCTAATTTTTCAGTTTGCTGCATCAGTGGTAGCGCCCTGTCTAAGCGACCAAGCACATGGTTAACTTCACCAACAACAGACGTAGCGACAATGCGGCTGCGATAAGTGGTGGAGTGAATTTGTTCCAGTGCCAGTTCAGCAAGTTCAAGCGCTTCTTCTGGTTTGTTCATATTGATGGCAATTTGAGCAAGTAGAGCGTTGATTTGGCCTTTGTCGTCAGAGGTCAACTCTATGTTGCGTTTTTCCAGTTCGAGCTCTGCCAATGCAAGCATGTCGGCAACATCGTTATATTGATGTTGACTTTGAGCGAGCCATGCTCGTAATAACGGCAGTTTAGGAGTGGCATACAGTTGGTCGTCAGTTAAGGACACCATGGCTTTTTCAACTAACACAAGCTCACCGCGGTTGAACATGCTCCAGCCGTATTGATCCAATATTTGTGTAACCAACTCGCCACTATTCGCTTTCAGTGCATGACTTAGTGCTTGGTTCGGGTTGCCTTGATTTAACCACGCATTGGAAGCATCGTTATGGAGTTGTTCTTCTTGCTGTGGGATACGAGCTTTACGCTCATGAGATAAGAATTCGCCAAACAAATTATGGAAGCGATACCAGTTTTGTTCCCCTTCCAGCGGGTAAATAAACAAGCCGAAACGGTTGAGCGATTCAATCATGTTTAACGTATCTTCTCGCTTGGTGAGTTCGGCGGCTAACGCATCATTAAACGTATCTAACACAGAACATTGCATCAAAAATTGGCGAGTTTCACTATCGAGTAAGTCAAACACTTCTTCGACTAGGTAGTCCCATAAGTGGGCGTGATTGAATTGCGTTACAGAAACAGCAGACTGAGCTAAGGTGCGCTTTTGATGCTGTGCTTGCAACGCGATGAGTTGCAATGCGGATGGCCAACCTTCTACATAGGTACACAAGGTGTTCGCTGTGTCGTCATCAATGCCTTCGGTCACGCGTTGATTAAAGAAGCGTGTGGTTTCTTCGTTATCAAACGCCAAGGATTCGTTGTCGATTTCTATTAATAGATCGCGAACGCGCAGGTTTGCAGTCCCTAGTGGCGGTGTGGCGCGAGTGGTGACAACAATTGTGAGGCACTCTGGCATGTGTTTTAAGAAGAAACGCATGGCTTCATGAATATCATCGCTATCGATCATGTGATAGTCATCGAGCACCACATAACACTCTTGTTGATATTCATTTAACTCGGTAAACAATTCACCGAATAAGTTGGTTGCAGAAGAAAACTGGCGACGCTCTGCTAACGCTTGCGCATTTGGGCAGGCATTTTGCGTTGCTTTGTTAAGGGCTTGAATAAAATAGTTTACGAAGCGAAAAGTGTCGTTGTCGTTTTCATCAATGCTAAACCAACCGACATTGGATTTATCTGCTAACCATTGAGCGGCCATGGTTGTTTTGCCATACCCGGCTGGCGAGCGGAAAAGAACAAGTTTATAGCATGGCGCTTGTTGCAGGATATCAAGAACTCGAGGGCGTAAAATAGCATTGTGCAAGCGGCCAGGACGAGTCAGTTTTGATGGGATCCACATAGTTATTATCTTTTTTTGTTGGGGTTGCTGGTGTTGATACTACTCATCGATCCCACTCACATCCATGATCAAGTTCAGAATTGTATATATACAGCGCAATATGACCCTACTACGCCTTATATTTGTGATGATCATCAACTTGTGTGGCATTGTAATCAAGTTACCTATTGCTATTTACACGATAATTGTCGATTTTGGTATGCATGCAGTGTTCTATTACAAGACGATATGTGATCAACTTTGCATTATTAGTAAAGAGAAGCAGGGATGTAATGAAAGCTGGTGGTGGTTATTAAACCGTCAACTGAACGGTTTGATGTGAAGGAAGTCACGCCCGGATATGAGTAATCCGGACTTTTTGTGAGTAGCCTCACTGAATGTGTTTCACCACCTTCTCTACGCCCTTGCCTCTCCTCCTTGTCCTCCCTTGTTTTAGGAGGATGTTTCGCAAACTCTGTCCATGCAGGATATGGGTATTAAATGGATTACACCTTAAAGCGAGATTTCAAGATGAAGCCTACTGAACAACTGAAATTTGATAAAGAGCTGTTTAAGCGCTCGGTAAAAAAACACCTAGCGTCTACTTACGCTGTTAAAGTTGAAAATGCTGATAGTCGTGCATGGTACCTAGCAATGGGTCGTGCTCTTGCTGAGCTAACGACGTTTGACCTGTTAGAAACAGAAAACGATCCAAAAATCAAAAATGCAAAAAGCCTAAACTACCTGTCACTCGAGTTTTTGATTGGTCGTCTTACGGGCAACAACCTCATCAGCATGGGTCTTTACGAGCAAATCACTGAAGCAATGGGCGAGTTAGATCAAAACCTAACGGATCTTTTGGAAGAAGAACGCGACCCATCTTTGGGTAATGGTGGTTTAGGCCGTCTGGCTGCGTGTTTCATGGATTCATGTGCTGCGCAAGAATACCCAACAGTGGGTTATGGCTTGCACTACGAGTACGGCTTGTTCAAGCAATCATTTAAAGAAGGTCACCAACAAGAAGCACCAGACGCATGGCGCGGTGTTGAAGGTTACCCTTGGGAAGTGGCTCGTCCTGAGCTTGCTCAAGAAATTGGCTTCTTTGGTCATGTTGAAGTGTACACAGAAAACGGCAAAGAAAAGCGTCGTTGGGTTCCTGGAATGCACGTACAAGGCATGCCTTGGGATTTACCTATCGTTGGTTACCAAAGCAACACAGTTTACCCATTACGCTTATGGGAATGTCGCGCTATCGCTCCTTTCTCTCTAGAAAGTTTTAACAATGGCGATTACTTCGAAGCGCAGCACGCACTCATCGATGCGGGTAACATCACCAAAGTTCTTTACCCGAACGATAACCACGAAAAAGGCAAAACACTTCGCCTAATGCAACAGTACTTCCATTCTGCAGCATCTGTTCGTGATATTTTGCGTCGCCACGAAGCGGCAGGCCACACACTGGCTGACCTACCTAAGCTAGAAACGATTCAGCTTAATGATACTCACCCAACGATCGCTATCCCTGAATTGATGCGTATCCTTGTGGATGAAAGAGATCTATCTTGGGATGCTGCATGGGAAATCTGTTCTCATACTTTCGCATACACTAACCACACATTGCTTCCAGAAGCGTTGGAAACATGGAGCGAGTCTTTGATTCAGCGCCTACTTCCTCGTCATATGGAAATCATCTACCAAATCAACCACCTGTTCCTGCAAGATGTACGTGCTAAGTGGCCTGGTGATGTAGCAAAACAACAGAAACTTTCTATCATCCAAGAAGGTTTCCACCGTATGGTTCGCATGGCTAACCTTTGTGTTGTTGGTTCATACGCAGTAAACGGCGTAGCGGCACTTCACTCACAATTGGTTAAGCGTGATTTATTCCCAGAATTCAACGAACTATATCCAACGCGTTTGCATAACGTAACCAATGGTATTACACCTCGTCGTTGGTTGAAGTTCTGTAACCCAGGCCTATCTGACCTTATTTCGGATAAGATCGGTACCGAGTGGCCAGGCAAACTTGAGCAGTTAGAAGAAATTGCTAAGTACGCAGAAGATAAGAAATTCCAAAAAGAATACATGGCTGTGAAGAAGGCGAATAAACAACGTCTGGCTGATTGGGTTCAAGAGAACATGGATATCGAACTCGATACCAATGCTATCTTTGATGTTCAAATCAAACGTCTTCACGAGTACAAGCGTCAGCATCTAAACTTGCTGCACATCTTGTCTCTATACCACCGTCTATTGAATGATCCTACGTTTGATATGGCGCCACGCGTTGTGTTCTTTGCTGCCAAAGCGGCTCCGGGTTACCACCTAGCGAAAGAGATCATCTACGCAACGAACAAGATTGCCGAGAAAGTGAATAACGACCCTCGCATCGCTGGCAAGCTGAAAGTGGTCTTCGTTCCTGATTACCGTGTAAGCATGGCTGAAATCATCATTCCAGCAGCAGACGTTTCTGAGCAAATCTCTACAGCAGGTAAAGAAGCTTCAGGTACGGGTAACATGAAAATGGCTCTAAACGGTGCACTTACTATCGGTACGATGGACGGTGCAAACGTTGAGATCCGTGAAGAAGTGGGTGACGACAATATCTACATCTTTGGCCTAGACGTAGATGGTGTGGAATCAGTGAAAGCGAGCGGTTACAACCCGTTTGATTACTACAATGCGGATCACTTACTTAAGTCTTCTCTTGACCTATTACTTGGTGATGAGTTCACTCCAGGCGAACCAGGTAAGTTGCGTGCAACGTACGACAGCCTACTAGATGGCGGTGACCCGTACTTAGTGCTTGCTGACTTCGCATCTTATGTGAAAGCGCACGAAGACATGGATGCTCAGTACCGTGACCAAGCCGGTTGGGCTAAGAAAGCGATTCTAAACACGGCACTTGTGGGCAAATTCAGCTCAGACCGTAGTATCCGTGATTACGTTAATAATATTTGGAAACTAGAAGCGGTTAAGCGTTAAGTTTCCATAATTACACCCTACCAAGAAGGCGGGTTAATTCCCGCCTTCGGAGAGAGCGATGAAAAAGCAAACAGTATTAAAACAAGTCGCTGAAATGGCTCGTATCACCGACAGTTATGTTAGCGCATGGGGCGACGAAGCGTTTGTTTCGGATGACACCATTCGACACCTTCTTTCTGCACTCGGCTACGATACATCCAGTGATGAGTCACTATTGAAGTCTGCCGAAAGGAAGCATAAAAAGGATGTACTACCGCCTGTGCTTGTATTGCAAGATGATGCTCCAGTTCATGTGGAACTGCATCTTGGAGCGAGTGCACGTGAAAGTGAATTCAGTTGGCGTTTAGAAACCGAACAAGGTGAAGTTCTAGAGGGCTACCTGCAATCTCAAATCGTCAGAGACGAGCGAGATCAGGGTGGTCCTTTAGTGTTTGCACTGCCAAGTGGACTTTCTTGGGGCTATCACAAACTGATTGTTAGCCGTAAGCGCCGTAAAACGCCTTACGAAATGACGTTAGTGATTACGCCTAAAGCTTGTTATAAGCAAGAGCCTTTACAGTGTGGTAAAAAGATCTGGGGTCCTAGCGTACAGCTGTATACCCTTAGAACAAGCCATAACTGGGGCATCGGTGATTTTGGCGATTTAAAACAACTGGTTAGCGAGATCGCATCACGTGGTGGCGATTTTGTTGGTTTGAACCCAATTCACTCTCTCTTCCCTGCCAATCCAGAAGGCGCGAGCCCATATAGCCCGTCTTCTCGTCGTTGGTTAAACGTTCTATATATTGATGTGAGCTCAGTCTCTGAGTTTGCATTAAGTGCAAAAGCCCAACAACTTGTTGGTAGCAGTGCTTTCCAGCAACGTTTACAAAAAGCGCGTGATGCTCATTGGGTGAATTACACCGAAGTGTCGGCGCTAAAAATGAGCGTGCTGCCTATGCTGTTTGACGAGTTTAAAACTCGCCATATCGCTAGTAAAACAGACCGTGCGGCTGACTTTCATGCATTTGTAGAAGCCGGAGGCGAAAGCTTGCTTCAACAAGCCTCTTTTGATGCATTGCATGAGCATTTGCATAACGAAGATGATCAAATTTGGGGTTGGCCGGTCTTCCCTGAAAATTACCGTAAATTTGATAGCCCAGCGGTTAAGAAGTTTATTGAAAAAGAAAGCGATAAAGTTCAACTGCACATGTACTTGCAGTGGCTAGCAGACGGTCAAATTAAAGAAGCGCAAGCACTGGCTGAAGAAAAGGGCATGTGCATTGGTATCTACCGAGACCTTGCCGTTGGCGTTGCCGATTCAGGCTCAGAGACTTGGGCTGATAAAGACGATTTATGTCAGGATGTGAGCATCGGTGCTCCGCCGGATATTCTTGGTCCGCTAGGTCAAAACTGGGGTCTACCACCGCTTAACCCACAGCAGCTTCAAGTGACGGCTTATCAACCATATATTGATTTGCTACGTGCAAACATGAAGCATTGTGGCGCGCTTCGCATCGACCACGTATTAGGCTTATTACGCCTATGGTGGATACCAAAAGGTGAAGACGCAACAAAAGGGGCGTACATCTACTACCCAGTGGAAGACATGCTAGCCATTTTGGCTCTAGAGAGTCACCGCTACCGTTGTTCTGTGATCGGTGAAGACTTGGGTACCGTTCCTGATGAGATTGTCGAAATCTTGGCTGATGCCGGTGTGCATTCATACAAAGTCTTCTTCTTTGAAACAGCTGAAGATGGGGGTTATTACTCTCCAACGCATTACAAAGATCAGTCGATGACGGCTCTGTGTACGCACGATATGCCAACGTTACGTGGCTTCTGGCACTGTGAAGATTTGAAAACAGGGCAAGAGCTTGGGCTGTACCCAGACCCCGTCCAGCTTGAAGGCTTGTTTGATGATCGTCTTAAGTGTAAACAAGAAATCATTAACAGCGTAGCAGGCCACGGTTATTTGCCTGATGGCGTTGGACGTGACGCATCCTTGGTTCCTATGGACAAGCATTTGAGTGAAGCTCTGCAGGTTCATGTTGCGGCAGGTTCTAGTGCACTATTAAGCATTCAATTAGAAGATTGGCTGCAAATGGATAAGCCGGTAAACATTCCAGGTACCGTGAATGAATACCCGAACTGGCGTCGTAAACTGTCGATGAACTTGGACCAAGTCTTTGGTAACAATGATGTGAACCATATTGCGGCTCGCATTACCGAAGTCCGCCGTAAAGCCAGTCAATAATGATGAGAAAACAAAGTGGTATAAGGAGTTGCCTAATTTATGCAAGCACTGTCACTTTGTAAGAACCATGGTAGACTGAGCACACTTTGTTGTGCGTTTATACGGTAAAGTCTCATCCTTAGGGGTGAATTAAGTGCTCGCCCTTTAAGGGCGAGCATTTTTCATAATAATGGAATATCAATCCTTGTTATGCATGGGTTGAAATGAGAGATATCTCATATGTGTCAGGGGAAAAGGCATTGAATATAAAAACACAATCTACAAAAGCCTACACCCAACTTTCTCAAGCTGCCTTTGCAGAACCGTTTTCTTTTTTAGGCCCTTATTGTAAAAATGAAGGGGTTTTCTTAAGAGTATGGATGCCCGGGGCGGACAGTGTTCAGTTGGTGCTAGAAGATAACACACGCATTGCACTTGAGCGTGAAGATGCAAGCGGCTTTATATTAACGCAAAGACATGATCTTACCTTTACTCACTACCGTTTGGCGGTGAATTGGTCTGGTGATGAGCAAATCCTTGATGACCCGTATCAGTATCACGGCCTGTATGCCGAATACGATGATCTGCATGCACCAAAGCAGATGTACCATGAAATGGGCGCACAGTTCGTTACCATCGAAAGAGACGGTAAATCTATCTCGGGTACTCGTTTCCTTGTGTATGCTCCGCATGCGACTGCTGCTAGCCTTATTGGTGATTTTAATCAGTGGGATGGTCGCCGTACGCCAATGCAGCGCTTGGATTACGGCATTTGGGGTATTTTTATTCCCGAGCTTGCGGAAGGTGAATCGTACAAGTATGAGCTTAAAGGTCCAAACGGTGAAGGCTTACCACATAAAGCCGATCCATGGGGTTTTCATGCAGAGCAATACCCTTCTTTTTCCTCAGTAACTTACGACCATGCCCGTTATGATTGGCAAGATAGTAAATGGCAGAATCGCCCATTGAGTACTAAGACTAAAGAAGCTTTGTCTTTTTATGAGCTGCATGCGGGTTCTTGGCGTCGTGATGAAAATGGCGACTTCCTAAATTACCGTGAATTGGCCGCACAGCTGATCCCTTACTTGGTCGATTTGGGGTATACCCATATTGAACTGATGCCGGTCTCAGAGCATCCATTCTATGGTTCTTGGGGCTACCAACCTGTTGGTTTATTTGCGCCAACCAGCCGTTTTGGTTCACCTGACGACTTCAAGTATTTCGTTGATCAATGTCACCAAGCTGGCCTTGGCGTAGTACTTGATTGGGTGCCTGCGCACTTCCCATCAGATGATCACGGCTTAGCTAACTTCGATGGTACGCCATTATTCCATGACCCAGATCCACGCCGTGGCTGGCATCAAGACTGGAACTCATACATTTATGACATGGGCCGAGAGCACGTTCGCCGTTTCTTAGTCTCAAATGCTTTGTACTGGTTCGAGCAATTCCATATCGATGGTATTCGTGTGGATGCCGTTGCGTCTATGTTGTACCTCGATTATTCACGTAGCCACGATCAATGGATTCCGAATGTCGATGGTGGTAATGAAAACCACGACGCGATTTGGACGCTAAAATGGATGAACGAAGAGGTGTATAAACACTTCCCGAACGCCATGACGATAGCGGAAGAATCGACGGCATTCCCTGGTGTTTCCGCCCCTACTTTCATGGGTGGTTTAGGCTTTGGATTTAAGTGGAACATGGGCTGGATGCACGATAGCTTATCTTACATCCAAGAAGATCCGGTTCATCGTCAATATCACCACAACACCATCACATTCCCATTGGTGTATGCACACAGTGAAAACTACGTGCTGTCACTGTCTCATGATGAAGTGGTTTACGGTAAACGCTCCATTCACGAGAAAATGCCGGGCGATGAATGGCAGCAAACCGCCAATCTTCGCGCTTACATGGGTTACATGTATGGTCAACCAGGTAAGAAACTCAACTTTATGGGGGCTGAGTTTGGCCAAACAGGTGAGTGGAATCATGATGACCAACTGCAGTGGTTCTTGACCGACTTTGATCGTCACAAAGGCCTTCAAACGCTAACTCGTGACCTTAACATGTTGTATCGCAATGAAGCTGCAATGCACGATCAAGATTGTGCACCTGCAGGTTTTGAGTGGCGCTTACAAGATGCAAGTGAAGCCAGTGTTCTGGCTCATGAGCGTATCAGTGAAGCCGGTGAGCGCGTGTTGGTTATTTCAAACTTCACCCCTGTTCCGCATGAAGCATTCCGTATGGGTGTGCCTAATGCTGGTCGTTATGAGTTGTTGCTTAATACCGACGCTGATACTTATAACGGTAGCGGCTTTGAGGTCATTGAACATGCTCAAACCGAAGCGATTGAGAGTGAAGGATTAGCGCAGTCTCTGGCGTTAAAAATTCCGCCACTCGCGACGGTGTTTTATAAGCTGAAAAATTAAGTTTTTCATTTATAAAATCATGTAATAAAAAACCCAGATTATTCTGGGTTTTTTCGTTTTTTGTTAGCAATTAAACATTTATGTAATTGAATGTGTTCTAATCTTAGGCTTATGTAGGTATAAGTTAATGATTGGTTGTTAAATGAGGCTCATATTAAGACTGCTTGGTGTCTTGTTACTGCTGGTGAGCTTTTCAAGCTTAGCACTAGAGTTAGAGTATGGACGTTATAATGTTAACGCTTTTCCACATGCTGATTGCATTGATACGGTTTGTGAAATCATATTTGATGAAACCTATGCAACTGCTCCCTTGGTGTTTTTCATGGACACCGTTAGTTTTCAAGATGAAACCGATCGTCCATCTACCATTCGTATTTTAGATGTCAACACGACTCGCGTCCGCTTCCAGCAGAAATTCGCCCCTAATACAACAGAGCCGGGAGGCATGCAAGACTTGCCGATGAAGGTCATTGATTACCTCGTGATTGAAAAAGGGGTTCATAACTTCTCTAGTGGTGTTCAAGTATTAGCAGGTGACATTAATACCAATAAGTTTCGCACTAGAATAGATATAGATATTAACCCTGGGACGCCTGTGGTTCGCCCGCCCAATCGAAACCAAAGAGAAAGGGTAAAATACAATCAGTTCAACGGCCAAGGTTTTACGGGCTTTGCTTCGAAACCCGGTATTATTCACCAAGTACAAAGTGTGGCGAATGGCGCGGACTTTTGGTTAACCTCTACCGTATATAACGTGAACAGTAACCGTTTTGACATGGCTCTGGAGCGTTCTGAAATTGATGGTAAAAAGTCAATAGACCAAAGAGGTTACCCAACTCAGAATGAACGTATTGGTTTTCTTGCGGCGGTGGGAAGTGGTGAAAAAGATGACATCAAATTTAGTATTGAAACCCAGCAAACGACTAATTCATACAACACAGGTGACCCTGTAAGTACTGGTTGTGAGACATACGCTGATTACGACAGTCCTTACGATGTGGTGCCTATTATTATTGCCTCCAAAAATACTCGTAGTGGTGGCGATGGTGGCTGGGTACGACGGTGTCGGCTAGAAACGGCTAAATCCAGTTTTATGGTTGATGAAGATCAGGATACCGATGCAGAGCGTATGCATATTGTAGAAACGCTCGGTTACATTATTTTTGAAGTGCCCTTTACTGTACAACAATGTACTCAGTTTACTGGAGCTGTCCAAACTTGGGATACAGATGGAGAGCTAAAAATGGTTGGGTCGTCCAAAATTACTGGGGCTGTACCTAATAATAGAGTTGGTTTTGCTAGCATAAATGTTACACCTAATACCAGTTGTGATACTGGGACGTGTGTTGCCGATCCGAGCTTAATGGTGCCTAACTATAGTTTTGCGTCTTACAGTCCTGGAAGTAGTAACTATTCGGTTGCTTCTGGAACACACACATTGTCTTCAGGTTTTTTTGGTGAAATCACGATTTCCGGAGATGCCCACGTTACCTTGAACGCAGGAGACTATTGGGCTGATGAAATAAAAATTATTGGCAACGCTCGGATATTTACGAATGGGGAGGTTTTTCTTCATGCGAATGAATTTACGATGGACAACTCCGCTCAAGCGAACATGAACTTGAGCAATGGCTCTGCTTTGGATGGCATTGCCCGAAACCTAAATATCATCGTTCATGGTGACGACGCTGAGGCCAAATTTCTTAACGATGTACGAGTTACAGGATTTGTTATAACGGAAAATGAATTTTCGATCACTGGTAGTAGTCAGTTAACTGGTGCTGTGGCAGCTTTTGATATTGGCCTTAAAGGCGCTTCTGTCATCAACGGTGACATATCAAGCTGTAATAATGATACCCAGCAACTCAATATTAGTCCGATGTCTGCAACTCAGGTGGTTAATCAATCGATCCCAATTACATTTTCAATTGTTAATAGCCAAGGAGCCGTAGATGGTAACGCCTATGGCAATCTGAACCTTACTCACTCTGGAGGGGCGCAAGTTTGTTGGAAGGTGTCGGAAGCCAGTACATGCTTAACGGATGCTAGCTCTATTCCAATTCAAGCCGGTATTGTTACTTATTACCTTTTTAGTTCTGTCCAAACCGAAGTGGATATTAGTGCCGTATGGGTCGAAAAGCCAACAGTTAATGCGAGCGCAGGAAAGTATAATTTTGAAATCAATGGGTTTATTTTTGAACCCAGTCCGTTATTGATGATTGCCGGTCAAAATACCACGGTGACAATAAAGGCAGTAGATAATACTGGCACTGTGCTTCCATCTTATGAGGGGATTAAAAGTCTTGAAGTGTCAGCCACTGCGAAAATGTTGCCAGTTACAGGTAATTTAAATGCGAGCCTTGTGACTGGGAATATCACTTTTTCTAGTGGGGTAGGCACAGCTTTAGTGCATTATGCCGATGCGGGGACAGTCAGTGTTTCTATTGAAGAAGTCGGTGGAGGTGTGACTGGCGATATGCTTGTTCATTCTCGGCCTCATACCTTCGCAATCTGTAATATTACTTCGACCGGTTTGAACCAAGGTCATACAGGAACAGCCACTTCGGGTAATGGCTTTGCAAAAGCAGGAGAAGCATTTAGCGTCACTATTAAGCCCGTAACTTGGTTGGGTTCTGCTATTTCAGGGGATGATTCCGGGGATGGAAATAACGATGTGATTTCGGATGTATTGTGTTCACAACCAACCACGCCCAATTATTATACGGCGGGTGGGCAGTTTGCTCGCGTTAAGCTTTCTCATGCCTTACATACCCCTGCAGGCAAGGAACCTGGCGCTTTGATTCAACCGAGTACAACGGACCAACACTATAATTTTACCACTACAGGTGAAGCGCAGAGTGGTTTGGTGATTTCCAATTTAAGTTGGAGTGAAGTGGGAAGTTTATGGTTACAAGCGGATTTCCCTAATTATGCTTTGGGTGCAGTAGAGCAAGGTATAGCCGCTATCGGACGCTTCTATCCTGACCATTTTGCATTGAGCAGCAGTGTGGTAAATGAAGGACAAAGTAATTTTACCTACATGAAGCAAGGGTTTGGGGCGCAATTCGAAGTTGCTGCTCAAGCTGTTGGAAATACAACAACGCTAAATTACCCTTATTTGACGAACTACGTGATGGCGATTCAACTTAAAGCGGTGGATGCCAGTAAAACGTCACCAACAACGAATGATCTTACCAGTCGAATCGATATGAGTACCATATCCAGCAGTGGTTGGGAGTCGGATTGGTCCGCTGGCACCTTGGGTATACCTATTTCTATTTTGAAGTTCAACAGAGTAGAAGAGTCGTCATCGCCACTGAAGACGATTCCTGATGGCCCGTATCGAGTTCGAATGGGGTTGGAAGTGAACGAAGGAACGGTAAACTGCGCCACGCAAGGCTGTACTTACTTTGATAGTACTGATGAATACAGAAATGATGGCTCTGGAGTGAAAGACGTTAAAGGGTTAACAGAAGAATTAGATGTACGATATGGCCGGATGACGATGTCAGATATTGGCGGCATTAGTGGTGCCAATTTAACGGTTCCGTTAAAAGCGGAATATTGGAATGGCAGCAACTTCGTGATTAATACGCTAGATAGTGGCAGTGCTTTTAACAGTGATAACTTCTGTCGCCTAAGAATTTGGCCAACGTCTGGAGCAACCGCGGTAACGATGACAGGGGCAGGTAACGTGACTGTTGGTGATTCGGACGACTTGGTTGCAATACAAAATCAAGTCACCAACGATGTACGCGAACAAGTGAAATTGTGGCTACGTATTGGGGCTGTGCCAACAAGCTTCGAAACCGGATTACACTGTGAAGGGGTCAACACCGGTAACATGGAGCATTTGCATTACAATTGGGATGGTCGAGGGGATGAAAACCCAAGAGCGACGATTACGTTTGGTGTTTATCGGGGGAATGATAGGGTCATCTATCGTGGTGAACCAAGAATGTACTAATGATCTTTGAGCGTTTTTAAGTTAGCAATGTGGCCCGTAACTGCGTAGGTGGTGGCAAAACTTAGCGACAAATATGCATTGTTGCGAGTTAGATCCTAGACTGTGAAATCAATAATCTGAACTTAGATGGGACACTCATGGAACCACGCGTAAGTATTATCACTTTAGGTGTGAGCGATTTAGAACGTTCATGTAATTTCTATCAAGATCTTGGCTTCCCAACGACCAGTAAAGTGGATGCTGGGATCGTATTTTTTCAGACAAAAGGCGTTTGTGTTGCGCTTTATCCGTTAGATAAATTGGCTGAAGATGTATCCCCAGATTTTGCGGGTAAACGACAGGGTTCTCGGGCGTAACTTTGGCTCACAACACGAGAGAAAAATCAGAAGTCGATGCAACATTAGCCCTTGCAGAGCGAAGCGGTGGCAAAGTTGTAAAACTGGCTCAAGATGTATTTTGGGGAGGGTATAGTGGTTACTTCACCGACCCAGATGGCCATTTATGGGAGGTGGCTTACGCTGATTTCTGGCAATTTAACGAAGACGGCAGCTTAGTTATTGAATAGCGGTGCTATTACCTAAACTCTCTACTTCAACCGATTGGAATTTACACTGTAAACAGCGGTTGCTTTCGCTAACGTTAAGCGAGAGCAGCCGCTGTTTTTGATTAGAAACTCTGTTTTCTTATTTATGCTTTGCGTTTTTTAAATGTAATTTGGCTAATCCAACCTGGCGCTGTGATATTGGGAACCAAGAAATTTAACGATGCCGCGCATACCAAAGACACCATTACATCTAACGGCCAGTGCATGCCAAGCCACAGGCGGCTAAAGCCCACTCCAACGCCCCAAACGATCAATAGTGTGAATAGTGTTTTTTGTCGCTGAGCCAATAAAAAACCACCCCAAAACATCACGCAGATAGCCACGAAAATAGTATGGCCTGACGGCATGGAGTAGTTTGTTTCTCCCTCCCAATGCTTTAGTCGCCAAGGGCTGAATGTATCTTTGGCTTCTTCAATGATGGACTCGCGTTCAGCGGCGTTGTGAGCGTAAAAGTCTTCAGGTGATACGACCAATTCTGACTGACTCAGTTGTAGTGTGTAAGGTCTAGGCACTTCTGTGATGTGTTTCATGCCGGTTTTAAGAACAAAACTCAACACCAATAACGCGCCAAACTTCGCGTAAACCTCAAATAACTTGGGTAGCGGTAAGCGGAATAGTAAAGGTAACAAACACAAAAGCGCCGTCGTGTATAAGAATCCCTCTTGGCCTGCTGACATAGTGAGAATGTCTAGCATAGAACCGGTACTGTCGCTAAGTACAGAAGTTAAGTCAGGCGTTGGCACAACTAACACCATTAAACCAATTAAGGCCGTAAGAATGGCAATGGCAATGAATTCGAAACGTTTAGGGAGAAAAGACCAGTTCACAATACTTCTTATCGCTTTTTAAAAGCCGATTATCATACCCGAATGAAAGCGAACAAAGTTAGCCTCAGGTCAAACCTACTGCTAAAGAGTGAAAAGGACTTCAAAGGACAGGCACCTTAAGTGATTAGCAATTTATAAACCCATCAATTTCATGTTTGTACTCTTTGCGTCGAGGTTTTGCTTTCTGACCGTGTCTCGCCAAGTTTTTTCCACTAGCATTATTCTAATCACTTTTGATAAGCGCCCAAATCAACATGACAATACCTCGAAAGCAACAAATATGCCTGGAAACGACCCGCTATTATCATTGTACTGTTCGATGCGTAAGGCGCGGCTTTCTGTGTGGGGTTGACCGGATAACAAACACAGATTATGAGCATAGAAGAGTGTGGCTTGAAGACCGATTACGGCACGTAGCCAGCGTTTATTGTATTAAACTATGCTCTTACGCTGTGATGGATAATCACTATCATACTGTTGTATATATCGATAAAGAACAGGCACTTAATTTATCAGATGACGAAGTGATACAACGTTGGAGTATTTTGCACCACTTACCCGCGTTGGTGAAGAAAAGCTTAGAAGGAGCTATTCTTACAGAAGCAGAACTTGCGAGTGTGAAGCGTACCGTAGAGGTTTGGAGAAACCGTCTTTTCGGCCTAGATTGGTTTATGAAAGAAGTGAATCTCTATATGGCGAAAAGAGCAAACGGAGAAGATCAATGTACTGGTCACTTCTGGGAAAGTCGATTTAAAAGCCAAGCATTACTCGATGAAAAAGGCCTTTTGAGTGCGATGGTTTATGATGAATTGAATCCTGTGCGCAGTCGGTCAGCCAAGACACCTGAACAATCTCGGCATATATCGTTGAAAGAGCGGATCAAAGAGTTACAAAATAAGGGCCAAAGGTTGCCTTGCATGCACCCGTTTATCGATTCATTAGGTAATGAAGATATTGCTCATGTGCCTTATAACTTACTGGATTATATTGAATTAGTGGATTGGACGGGTAGAGAGCTTCGTGCCAATAAAAGAGGCCATATTGATGAGCAGTTACCACCTATACTTGAGCGAATAGGTATTACTAGGCAAGACTGGCTTGAAATTACGACTCAATTAGAGCGACCGAGATCCATCATGATTGGCACTAAGCAGATGATTAAATTTATCGCGAGACGTAGAGGATATATCCGTGTATCCGGTTTTTCGCTGCCAGATTAGCCAATAATATTCCCCCCTATTTACTCGAACTTACTGAACTGTAAGGGTGTTAACGTGCGCATTTGTCGTGCAAGATTCGCACATTTATTCTGAAAAGGTGAAATTAAAGGAGAGTAAGACAAAAATGTTAGGGGATTTATTGGGATGATAGATAGGTGGATTTAAAAGGGATTTAAAAGGACAGGCATGTTAAAGAGTTTCTTGGGAAGCCTGTCCTTTCATGGGCGCTTTCTTGGGCGTTAAGCTATGAACGAAGAGATGATACCGATGATGCCACCAAAGATGCCGCCCCAAACAACAAGCCAACCGAGGTGAGCTTTGATCATGTCTTGCACCATGCTTTTGACTAACTGAGGTGTCAGTTCATTTAAGCGTTGGTCGATGATGTTTTCGATGTTGGTTTCGATTTCTCCCAACATTTCAGGTTGTTCTAATTGCTCTTTGAGGGCGTCTTTAATCGCGTCACTCTTGCTGATATCAATCACAGACTCTTTCATCTTTTCGATAAAAGGCGCTTTTAAGGGCTCCAAAGCTTCTGAGCCACCAAACATTGCAAGCATGCTGCCAAACTGAGAGTTATTGATGACTTCGACTAAAGAATCATACGTCGTTTCGAAATCAATTTTTTCAATAACGGGTTCAAGGTTAAGCGCTTTGCCTGCGTCCATTTCTTTGCTTAAGAAACGGTCAATATTATCTTGAGTAAAAAATTGCTGCATCATCAAGGATTTAATTGCGGCTTTGAATTCTTCAAAACGAGCAGGGATAACACCTGAACCATACAACCCCGGAACTTTTTCGAACAACATGTGGATCGCTAACCAGTTGGTAATAGCGCCAGAGAAAGCGAACAGTCCGGCGTAAAGCGCCAGTTGATTGCCACTTAGGTAACCTGCGATAAGCAAAGATAGCGCAACGAGGTTGGTGATTAAGCTTTTGTTCATGGTAGCCAAAATGAGTGATAGAAATAATTGGCTGGAATTGTAGGCAAAATAGGCTCAATTGCAAAGGGCTCCTTTTGTAGAAGCCCTTTTATTTGGGTGATCTATTTCATACGGCTATCTCTAGTGGGTTATGGGCGCTCGCCTTGTAACAAACGTTTTTCGATATCCGCCACGACGTCAGGCAAGTCTGAAATCGTGTCAATCAAGTAGTGTGGTGTTGATTTATTCAGTTTGGTGCGCGCTTTTTCACGAGCCAAATTTAGCGTTGCTTCATCGGCATCCAAATATTCTTGATACGTTAATCCCGCTTCGTTGCCAGAAAGTAGCAAGCCAACTGTCCACATACCTGCGTTATGGCCTTCCTCAATGCCAGGAGCAGCATCGTCTACTTTGATACAAGCCCTCACACTGGTAGCGCCAAGCTCAATAACATTTTTGAGCGCCATATGAGGCGCCGGGCGCCCTCCGTGAGAGAGATCATCGGTCGCGACGACACAGTCTGGCTTGTAGCCGTAGTCCGCTGCGACAGGAATGAGTACATCCATCACTTGGCGAGGATAGCCTGAGCATGACCCAATCTTAATGCCTTTATCTTTTAGATTGTTCACCACTTCCACTGCGTTCAAAATAGGCTCTGCGTGATCGGCAACTTTGGCTTTTTGCAAAGGCATGAAAGTTGCGTAGATGCGGTCGATATCATGCCTGTCCATTGAACAGTGGAACTGGGATTGCCAACGAGCATCGACAGAGGACAGCTTGCCTACCGCTTGAATGTGGTCCCATTTGCCAAGCCCCATAGGGACACGAGCTTCTTCGATCGTGAGATCAAAATCAAATTCAGTTTTGAACGCTTCAACAAAAATAGACGTTGGCGCGAATGAACCGAAATCGACAATGGTGCCAGCCCAGTCAAAGATAACGGCTTGGATCGGACTACTAGATGAATCAGACATGTTTGAATTCCTTACATACGTTTTCAATCGCTTGCTCGAAAATAGCCAGCGCTTGTGTGAGTTGTTCTCGGGTGATGATTAATGGAGGGCTGAGTTGGATAACATTGCCCTGAGAAACTTTAAAGCTAAGTCCTTGATTAAGGCATTGATAGAGCACCGCTTCCGCTTCGTCAAAAGCTCGTTGTTTGCTGACTTGGTTTGTGACCAGTTCCACTCCCCAAAGTAGGCCAATGCCACGTACGTCACCAATGATTGGGTATTTTTCTTTCATAGCCAGCAAGGATGTTTTAACGAATTCGCTGTCTTGGCGTACTTTAGCGAGCAGATTTTCTTGTTCAATCACTTCCATGGTGGCCAGTGCGGCCGCGCAGCCGATAGGGCTTTTTTCATGGGTGTAATGACCCAAAGATATTTGCGCTGCGGTGTTGTATTTGTCTTTGGTGACCATGGCAGCTATAGGCACTAAACCACCACCAAACCCTTTACCAATGCACAAGATATCTGGATCGATATCAAAGGCTTGATGGGTAAACCATTCACCACTGCGACCCATGCCATTTGGAATGTCATCAATGATCAACATGACGTTGTGTTTGTCGCAAATTTCTCTAATGCGTTGCCAGTAGGCTTTGCTTGGTACCTGCACATCGGTGTTGCGAACGGCTTCCGCAATGAAAACGCCGATGCCGCCTTCTTTTTCGATAACGTATTCAAGGTAATCGGCATAGTGAACGTCACTGCCATCTTGAGAAGGCAGTGCTCCTCGGTAGCTCACCGCGGGTGGAATTCGTTCAACGCCAGCCATGAGTGGCCCCATGCCTTCTCTGAAACAGGCTTCACCGCCAACAGAAATGGCATCCAGTGATGCGCCGTGAAATGAATCCCACAGGGAGACGACTTTATAATTCCCCGTGATATGACGAGCCAGCTTTAACGCCATGCCAATTACCGAAGTCCCACCCGGAGCAAACAGCACACGATTAAGTTCATCACCGCAAATGTCGCTGAGCTTTTCAGCGCAAGCAATGGCGGTTTGGTTGGTAAAGCGTCTTGGTGAAAATGGCAAGTCGGCCATTTGCTGTTGCACACGCTGTAACACGTGAGGGTGGCCATAACCGAGTTGGTGTACGTTATTGCCATGAAAATCCATGTATTGCTTACCTGCAGCATCTTGCAAATAAATACCTTCGGCCCCGGTTAACGCGTCGAGGCACGGCGTTGACATGGCTTGATGAAGGAACACCTTTGCATCGCGCTCTAGCAAGGTTTGGATGGTTGGGTCTTGAATAGATTCGCTCCATTCTTGCCTTGCTGGTGTGGTGTTGATGTCGCCTTCATTTTTAAAATGAGTGCTCATTATGCGCCTACCTGCCAGTACATAGCGTGTTGAATGGCTTCAATGAGGCGTTCAATATCAGCGGGATAGACTTCACCAATATTACCAATTCGGAAGCAATCGGCATTGGATACCTTGCCAGGGTAGATAACAAAGCCTTGTTCTTTTAAACGCTCATAAAAGACGTTGAATTGATAATCTGGGTGAGTCGGTGAATAGAAAGAAGTAATGATTGGTGAGTGTAGTGACTCGTCCAGTAGTGGCGTAAAGCCTAGCGCCTTCATGCCGGCAACTAAGGTGGTTTGATTCGCCTTATATCGATTGGCGCGGGCTTTTATGCCTCCTTCATGCTCTAACTCTAGAAGTGCTTGGTGAAATGCTCGTACCGTATGAGTCGGAGACGTAAAGCGCCACTTACCGTTGTTTTGCTCCATGCACTGCCATTGGTCAAACAAGTCTAGGCTTAGTGAACGAGCAAGGCCTTGGCATTTTTCCAACTCAGATTGCTTAGCGATAACAAAGCCAAAACCAGGAACGCCTTGAATGCACTTGTTGGCTGAGCTAATCATAAAGTCGACGCCTAGCTCACCGATGTCCATTGGTATGCCGCCAAAGCTCGACATGGCATCTAAAATGACTTTTTTATCGTGCTTTTTCGCCATGGCTGCGATGGGCTCAATCGGGTTGAGCATGCCGGTGGTCGTTTCACAATGCACAATGGCAACGTGAGTGATGTCGGTATCCATGGCCAGTGTGGTTTCCATTTCGTTCAAGTCTGGCTGTGATGTCTCACCAGGGGAAACCACACGGCATGGAATGTTGAGTACGTCTGCAATTTGGGCAATGCGTGCGCCATAAGCGCCATTATCAACCACTAATAGTTTGCCATTGTTATCAATAACACTACCAATCGTGGCTTCAACTGACGCTGTGCCACTGCCTTGCATAAGTACGCTGGTATAGCCGGGTTGTTGCGTGGCTAGGGCAACTAATTTAGATCGAATGACTTCAACAACGTCGATATTGTATTCATCATCCCAAGTACACCAGTCTTTGAGCATTGCGTTTCGCACCGTGCTTGACGTAGACAGAGGACCAGGTGTTAGCAGCAAATATTCGTTCTTCATTATCGGGTCTCTTTTTTTTGGACTATACCAATTTAATGAAGATACCTTAGCAAGGGATTCCGATTGAAAAAAGACGTTCCGATTCAATTTCACAAAACTTTCATATAGCAAATTAATTAAGCGTGTTCTTAATTAATCTGTCGTAAAACTGCCACATTCGGTTCATGTTTTCGTCATCTAAAGGCGGTAATTTGAGTCTCGTCAACTGGTACATACCAAACAATCAATTGGAGAAGATGATGAAAAACCGTTTGATGAAAGGCTTATTGGCCGCGATCGTTGCTTTACTGGCTACACAAGCTCATGCAGGACAAGAAGTAACGGTGTATACCGCATTTGAAACGGACATGCTTGCGAAATACAAAGTAGCATTTGAGAAAGAGAACCCAGATATTGAAATTAAATGGGTTCGTGATTCTACGGGCATCATGACTGCGAAATTGTTAGCTGAACAAAATAACCCTCGCGCTGAAGTCGTGTGGGGTTTGGCTGGGTCTTCGATGGCATTATTAAAAGACAAAGGCATCCTTAAACCTTATACACCAGCGGGTGTAGAAGCACTTCGCCCAAGCTTGAATGACCCACAAAGCGGCCAAGCTTGGTATGGAAACGATGCGTTTTTTAATGCAGTTTGTTTCAACGATATTGTGGCAAAACAGCTCAACTTGCCGAAACCAACGTCATGGGAAGACCTAACCAAGCCAATCTATAAAGGTCATATTGCTATGCCAAACCCAGCGTCGTCGGGGACAGGCTACATGCAGGTATCGGCTTGGTTACAAAATATGGGTGAAGACCAAGCTTGGGATTACATGCGCAAGCTGGATAACAATATTGCTCATTACACTCACTCTGGCTCTAAACCATGTGTTCAAGCGGGTATGGGAGAGGTGGCGATTGGTATTTCAATGGCCACACGTGGCGCTAAGTTAAAAACGCAAGGTGCGCCATTGTCGGTGATTTTACCTAAAGGGATTGGCTGGGAATCTGAAGCAGTTGGCCTAGTTAAGCCAAGTGCCGCAGCGAAGCGCGTTGTCGATTGGTCGGTATCGAAAAACGCCAACCAACTTTACATTGAAAGCTACCCAGTGGTTGGGCATAAGGATGTATCCAAGAAAGTGGCGAATTACCCAGATGTCGATAAGTCGATGGCGAAAATGGACTTCGCACGCATGGGCAGTGAGCGAGCTAGTGTATTGAAAACATGGTCTGATAAGTTCGATTCAAAGTCAGAACCTAAGTCTTAATCTCGATGCATGGGTTGGGGCCGTTAACGATAGATATGGCTCCATAAACTGTGAGACAAAAGATAATAAAGGAAGGTTTCGGCCTTCCTTTTTCATGATTTGTCATGCATGTGACATAATTGAATATTAATATTGGTGTATACCAATTAAAGAGTTTGACGAAACAATGAATCAACCTTATTTGAACATCAATAAATTAACCAAAAAATTCGGCCAGTTTAGTGCATTGAAAGAGATTTCATTAGCCATAAAACAGGGCGAGTTTGTCAGTTTTTTAGGCCCCTCTGGTTGCGGTAAAACAACGTTATTACGTGCGATTGCTGGCCTCGATTTACCGACTACCGGCGAAATATTCCAGTCAGGTCAAGACACCACTTTCTTGCCGCCTGAAAAGCGTGATTTTGGCATCGTTTTCCAATCTTATGCGCTTTTCCCTAATTTAACCGTGGAAGAAAATATTGCGGTTGGGCTTAAAAATAAAGGTATGTCGAATCAACAAGCGCTAAGCCAAGTGGCTCAGTGGCTTGAAACGATTGGCTTGCCAACATCGGGGCAAAAGTATCCTAATCAACTCTCTGGCGGGCAACAGCAGCGCGTGGCATTGGCGCGTGCTCTGGCGCTTTCCCCAGGTTTGTTATTGCTCGATGAACCGCTTTCTGCACTGGATGCCAAAGTACGCACTCATTTACGTGATGAAATCTGCCAATTGCAACGAAAGTTGGGCATTACCACCATCATGGTGACGCACGATCAAGAAGAGGCCTTGTCGATGGCTGACCGCATTGTCGTCATGAACCATGGCGTGATAGAGCAAGTCGGCACTCCGCAGGAAATTTATCAAAAACCGGCCAGCCGATTCGTCGCCCAGTTTGTTGGCAGCATGAATTTTATCCCCACGTCATTGGTGAATAGTCAGCAAATGCGCATAGCAGAAAGCTTGTTTGGTGCCATTGAGCTAGAGAACTTTACCCCACGCACAGGCGAACAGTTCGATTTGGCCGTTCGCCCTGAAAGTATTGATTTGCATCCCCAAGATCAGGAAGGCATCCCTACGAAGATTCTGGGCATTGAATTTCAAGGTGCCTGTTATCGAATGGAATGTCAGCTTCAACTTGAGGCGATGGCCCCGTCCATTTATGTTGATGTAGCGATAAACCGAGCACAGCAACTAAATTTCAAAGTGGGTGACATTTGCCGGATGCAAATTCAGCAAGAACAAGTGCGAGGCTACCAAAAGCCGCGTCAGCAGATAGCAGCGTAGGTAATCAAAATGGAATCCGTTATGACTCGATCTCAGCCGCGTTCTATGATGTTTGTTTGGTTACAAAAAATGAGCAAAGACAGGGTGATTCTTCTGGCTGTGTTGGCTTCGCTCTTGCTCTTTATGTGGCTTTTTATTGTGTTGCCAATTTGGGCGATGCTGAAAAAAAGTGTGCAAAACAGCGATGGACAGTTTGTTGGGCTGCAAAACTTCAATCAGTATTTTTCATCAGAAAGCTTGTGGCACTCTTTAGGCAATACCTTAACATTGGGCTTCGTGGTTACCAGTGTTGTCGGAGTATTGGCATTTGGCTTTGCTTTCGCTCTGACCAGAACCTGCATGCCGTTTAAAAGCGTGTTTAAAGTACTGGGCAGTGCGCCCATTTTGGCCCCGTCGTTATTACCCGCGATCAGTTTGATATTCTTATTCGGTAATCAAGGCATTGCAAAAGAGTGGCTAGCGGGAGAGTCTATTTATGGCGTTATAGGTATCTCATTAGGTTTGATTTTTTGGACCTTTCCCCATGCTTTGATGATCCTAACCACGTCGCTGCGCACATCCGATGCACGGCTTTATGAAGCCGCCAGAGCACTAAAAACATCGCCTTTTAAAACCTTTTTTATTGTGACGCTGCCTGCTGCTAAGTATGGACTGATCAGCACTTTGATTGTGGTGTTTACCTTGGTGGTGTGTGACTTTGGTGTGCCCAAGGTGATTGGCGGCAGTTACAACGTATTAGCGACCGACATTTTTAAACAAGTCGTTGGGCAGCAAAACTTTGCCATGGGCGCGGTCACCAGTATTTTGCTTCTCCTACCCGCATTGTTTGCCTTTGTGGTTGATCGTTGGGTGCAAAAGAAACAAAAAAGCTTGTTTGATACTCGATCGGTTCCTTATCAACCTGAACCGAACCCAATCCGAGATTGGTTGAGCTTTGTTTATTGCCTTGTGATTTGCACGGCGATTGTGGCCGTACTTGCGATGGCGGTGTATGGATCGCTTGTAACGTTTTGGCCTTGGAATAAAGCGCTGACGTTAAGCAATTATAACTTTGCAGAAATTAGCACCTATGGATGGAGCCCGTATTGGAACTCACTCACACTGGCTTCTTGGACAGCACTTATCGGTACCTTTGTGATTTTCATTGGGGCGTATGGCGTTGAAAAAGGCAATGCGTATTCGCCCTTGCGTCAGCTGATGCAAATGCTGAGTGTGGTGCCGATGGCCGTGCCAGGTTTGGTGCTTGGTTTGGGGTACATTTTCTTTTTTAATGACGCGAGTAACCCATTAAGCTTTTTGTACGGTGGCATGATCATTCTTGTGATAAACACTGTAGTGCACTATTACACGGTCGGGCATATGACCGCATTGACCGCCTTAAAGCAAATGCCAGTAGAAATTGAAGCAACGGCTGCTTCCGTGAATTTGCCACAATATAAATTGTTCATGAAAGTCACGGTGCCCGTGTGCTTACCGGCCATCTTAGACATTGCAGGTTATTTGTTTATTAATGCACTCACCACCACTTCTGCGGTAGTATTCTTATACTCTACCGATACCATTCCTGCGTCCGTTTCTGTATTGAATATGGACGATGCTGGTCAAACCGGATCGGCTGCGGCAATGGCTGTGATGATCATGATAACAGCCGCTGGGGCAAAGCTAACTCACATGGTAGTGGGCGGATGGTTAGAAGCGCGAACTCAAGCGTGGCGTAAACGATAAAGGATGTAATGTGCAGTACGTAAAAATTAAAGACGTGATTGTCGAACAAATAGACTCAGGCATGTTGCAGCCAAGGCAAAAACTGCCATCGGAACGAAAGTTGGCAGAAAGCTTTGATACAACGCGAGTCACGCTACGTGAAGCGCTGTCGCTGTTAGAGTCGGAGGGAAAGTTGTACCGCGAAGACCGCCGTGGCTGGTTTATTGCCCCAGAGCCACTACGCTATGACCCAACCCAAACCTTAAATTTTACTGGGATGGCGTTAGCGCAAGGTAGAAAACCGAAAACCGAGTTACTGGCCGCCAAAGCGATGCTTGCCAGTAAACAAGCGTCACAACTATTAAGCCTTGCTCCTTTTTCTGATGTGTACCGAGTCGACAGAGTGCGATATTTGGAAGATAGGCCCGTAGTGTTCGTCACCAACTTTATTCGCCCTGAATTGTTTCCAAATTTATTGGATTTTGACTTGTCGTTATCCCTGACGGATATTTACCGCGAGCAGTTTGGCGTGGTATATCAAAAAACGCGCTATCGAATTGGCACGACATCTTTGTTAGGTGAAACCGCTGCGGCGTTGCGAGCGACATCAGGAGCACCTGCGATGGTGGTAGAACGAACCAATTACAACCCAGCGGGCGATTTAATTGATTGTGATATCGAGTATTGGCGCCATGATGCGATCAGCATTGAATCGGTCGCGGAACTCGCCCGCTAGCATTACTACTTTACCTTTTTCAATGGCTTCCTTTTTAAGGAAGCCATTTTTATATTTAGGATAATCAAGGCCACACATGACTCTTTTCGCTTTTTTATTGGTGCTTTTCTCGGCTCTGTTGCACGCTGGTTGGAACTTAATTGGAAAATCTAATCAAGGATCGGGCAGTGCATTTTTTCTCGCTTCTGCATTGGCACCTGCTTTGCTTTTAACACCATTCATTGTTTGGTTTTTAGTGTCCGCAAGCAGCGCTGACTGGCCAGTAGAGTTTATGATGTTGGTGTTGTTAAGTGGCGTGTGCCAAGCGGTGTATCTACTTGGGTTAGCCAACGCATATCAGCAAGCAGATATTGGCGTTATATACCCGATAGCACGTGCGATGCCAGTGCTCATGGTTGGTTTTGGTACTTACTTGTTGGGGCAAAATCTGGACGTTCATCAGTGGGTTGGATTTAGTCTGTTGACCGTCGGATGCTTGCTGGTTCCGTTAACGAATTTTAAGCAGCTTAACTGGTCGTCTTATTTTAACCTAGGAGTGTTGTGGGCCGTGGTTGCTGCCATAGGAACAACCGGCTATTCCATTATTGATAAGCAAGCGATCGATTTACTCAATATAACAGTGGCGGGCATGCACAGCTCAGTGAGCAGCGCCGTTTTCTATTTAGCCGTGCAGTTTTGGTCTATGGTGCTTTCCCTTGTGATCTGGCTGATGATTAAACGGGACAATATCGCCTTTTCACAAGCATGGCAGATCAGGAAAAAAGGGGCGATCGCTGGCGTGATGATGGGGGGAACCTATGCCTTAGTGTTGTACGCCATGAGCATGACGGAAAACGTGTCTTTAGTGGTAGCACTCAGACAAGTTAGCATTGTGTTTGGCTTAGCCATGGGCGTATTGATTTTGAAAGAAAAATGGTACGCCACGCGAGGTGTTGGAGTCGGCTTGATTGTGTTGGGGCTGATTACTGCATTGTCTTAATAACGCAGGCATAGCGGTTACCTTCTTTAAAGGACAGGCACCTTATCCTTGAGCCTTTAGTGTGAAAGTTTAATGAATGGAAGACAGTTATAGGCGATAGATTTACTGCTGCTTAGCGTTAGTATTTCTGGCTGGTTGAAGGTGAATTTGCATCTTATTCTGCTTGTAATTTAACGACAGGATCAACAGCATGCAACCTCATTACTCATACTGGTTTCAAGATGCATTAAAAAAAGAAGGTGACGTGACGGTACACCAACTAAACCAAGACATTCAAACTGACATCGCCATTGTTGGTGGTGGTTACACTGGCCTCTGGAGTGCAATTATAATTAAGCAGCAACAGCCAGAGCTAAACGTCACTGTGATAGAAAAAGGCCTATGTGGCAGTGGCGCTTCGGGTGCGAATGGTGGTTGTATGCTTACTTGGGCCACCAAATATCCGACATTAAAAAAGCTCTATGGTGAAAGTGAAGCCAAGTGGTTAGTCGAACAGTCTGAGTGTGTGATCAGCGAAATAGAGCAGTTTTGCCTTGAACATGACATTGACGCAGAGCTGTATCGTCACGGTACCTACTACACCTCTACCAACACCGCTCAAAAAGGCGGAATGGCCCCGGTTGTAGAAGAGCTGAAACGTCTTGGTATTAATTCATGGTCGCCAATACAAGCTAATGAGTTAAAACAAAAAGCGGGTTCAGATAAACACATTGAAGGGTATTATTCTGAACATGCTGCCAGTGTTCAGCCTGCCTTGCTCGCAAGAGGCCTGCGTAAGGTTGCGATCGAAATGGGCGTTGAGCTTTACGAGCAGACAAAAATGACGGAGCTTAAATATGGTCAGCCTGCTCAGGTGGTGACGCCCAATGGCGTTGTCACCGCAGGTAAAGTGATTCTGGCGCTTAATGCTTGGATGTTGGATCACTTCCGCCAATTTAAACGCAGCATTGTGGTGGTGTCATCGGACATGGTGATCACAAAACCCATGCCTGAACAGATGAAAACCTTGGGGCCAGAACAAGGCGCGACCGTGGTAGATTCACGTATTTTTGTGCACTACTACCGAGATACTCGTGATGGACGTTTAATGCTAGGCAAAGGCGGTAACCATTTCTCGTTTGCGAACAAAGTGGACCCTATGTTCCACCGACCGACCCAATACTTAGGGCTGCTAATACGCTCATTTCAGTCTTTGTTTCTACAATTCCCCTCCGATTCTATCGAACACCATTGGACGGGAGGCTCGGATCGATCCGTGACTGGCTTGCCATTTTTCGGCAACATTAAACACCAAGATAATGTCTTTTATGGGCTGGGGTATTCCGGAAATGGCGTGGCTCAGACTCGCATCGGAGGAAAAATACTGGCATCGATGGCCCTTGGTTTGAGTGACCAATGGGTAAAGTGCGGTTTAACAACTGGGCCAAGAGGGCATTTTCCACCAGAGCCTATCCGTTGGCTTGGCGCTATGATGGTTCGAGACGCGGTTAGACGAAAAGAAGCCGCAGAAGACAAAGAACAACAACCTATGGTTTGGGATAAGTGGTTATCGATATTGGCAGGCCCTGCAGGTAAAGCAGATAAAGTGAAGTAACTCTTGCCTCGACTAGGCCTAATCTTAAAAGGACAGGCATCATATGGCTGTCATAATGCTGTGCTAGATTGTAGGGATCTAGCCAGCCATTATTTGAACTTATATGCGCCAACTTCCGCCATTGAATGCGTTACGTGCTTTTGAAGCCGCGGCTCGCCTAAACAGCCTGACGTTGGCTGCCGTTGAACTGAATGTGACTCGCGCCGCAGTAAGCCAGCAGGTTAAACAGTTAGAGCACTTTCTTGATGCTAAATTGTTTGAACGGAACGGCACAAAATTACTGCTCACCGAAGAAGCGCAATACTACCTACCTTTATTGACTCAATCCTTTGATGCGCTATCAAGAGGCACGCAGCACCTCTTTGAACGAAATAAAAAACAAACGCTAACCTTACGAGTAGCCAATAGTTTTGCACAACAATGGCTGATTCCTAGATTGGACGATTTCTTACGAAAGTATCCTAATATCGACATAAAAATGCTGACGACCACCAACTCTTACCCTCAGAAAAATGGCGGTGTCGATATAGAGATCATTAACGGCTATGGCCAATTTCAGCACCATAATGCGACCCCTTTGTTTGATGAGGAGTGGTTAGTCGTAGCTAGCCCCAGTTTTATTAAAAAACAAGGCATGATTAAAGATGATTTAGATAGCATCGCATCATGCAAAAAAATCGCAGTCTTTGGTTATCAGGAAAGTTGGCAAGATTGGTTTTTAGTTCAAGAATATGACGGCGAAATACATACGCCACACCTTCAATTTGAACATTCTCAGTTAGGGATTGAAGCAGCGATACAAGGGTTAGGTGCGCTTTATGTGCGTTCACTCTTAGTGGAAGATGCGCTCAAACAAGGTGAGTTAGTTCGAGTGAGCTCATTTGAGTTACCCAGTCAAAGTCAGCATTATTTAATCGTGAATACTGACGGTGACTTAGGGGCTGATTGGGAGCAGGGCAAAGTCAAAGCCTTTAGTGGTTGGCTACTTGATGGTTGCCATGCTCCAAGTTTTATCGCAGTTTAATTCAGGGCACTGCCCATGTTATCTACCATGAGTTCTGTGGCGGTAATACCACTGGCCGAAATATACCACGCGTAAGAGTTAAGGTACGTCATGCGCTGGTTTTTGTAGGCTTGAGTGCCTTGGATTAGCTTATTATCAAATTTGTTCTTTGCTGTACCTATTTTTCCGATGGCAGTGTCTCGATCAAGAATGAATAGGAAGTCTGGTTTGGCGGTCGCGATGAATTCAAAACTCACTAAGTCACCGTGGCGAGCTTGTTTGATATCGCTGACGGTTTCAGTGAATCCGAATAAGGTGTAAATGCTACCAAAGCGCGAGCTTGCACCAAATGCCGACACTTTACCGCCGCTACTCATTACCGTTAGAGCGTTGTAGTTCTCGTTGGTGACTTTGGTGTTGATGGCTTTGATCTTGTTTTTCAAGGTTAAGATCTTGTCTTCAACTTCTTGTTCCTTTTCAAAAATCTGACCAATCATGCGCCATGCATCTTGAGTGGAAGCCCAGTAATCTTTGCTGTCGGCCATAAATAAAACCGTTGGAGCGATTTTAGCCAGTTCTTTGAGGGATTCAGAGCTGCGATTGCTGACAATAATCAGATCAGGTTTTAGGTTAAAAATAGTCTCAAAATCGGGTTCAAAGAGTGATCCAACCGATGTGTATTGATCCGCTTGGTACTTATCTAGGTACTTTGGCATGGGTTTTTTCACCACACCAATAGGCTCGATATTAAGCGCATTTAACACATCTAAGCTGTCCATACCCAATACAACAACACGTTGCGGTTTGGTTTCCACCGTTGTGCTTCCCATCGGGTGTTCAATCGTGATGGTTTTCGCGGTGGCAACACTCGCGCAAAGTAAGCTGGCGGCGAGCAGTATGTGTTGAACCAGAGATTGAGACTTAGTCATTGTTATTCCTTTTTTAACTAGGAGTTAAGTTTAAAATGCCCAACTGGCATTGAAGCGAACATCTCGACCCGCCTGCGCGTAACCGTAGTCATACCAAGAAGCGTGGTCTTTGTAGTAATTGTCGAATAGGTTTTTGATGCTGAGTGTGAGCGCTAGGTCATCGCCTGCCATTGGTAGCCAACGTGCGTAGATGTCATGAACATCGTAAGCGTCTTTTTCAGACTCACCGGCTGCAACATGCGTCAGTTTTTCTACGAAGCGGCTATTCCAACCGAACGCTAAGCTGTCGTTATGTTGGTAATTTAGATCCAGCACCCATGTATCACCAATGGATGTGCCTAGGTTGAAGTCATAATCTCGTAATGGGCTGCCGTTTAATTCAGGGCGAGATTGGTTGTAACTAAGGTGAGTCGATACTTTATCAAACTCATACCCTGCATAACCGGTTACGCCTTTGGTACGAAGCTCGCCTAAGTTAGCCATGACGGTCTTGCCGTTAATTTTGGTTTTGCCTACGACGTTTTCAATTTTGTTATCAAACAGAGTGACACCAGCCGTGAAAGATTGTTTCGCGTATTTCACGCCAATGTCTTTGTTAGTGGCTTCTTCAGCAACTCGATTTTCATCGTTGACGGCCCAACCCACTAAGAACATTTCTTTGGTTTGCTGGCCTCTAAAGGCTTGAGCGATGCTGACATGAACGTTAATTTCAGGAGTAATGAAGTAACTGGCACTGACGTTCGGGCTAAAGCCACTAGAGCTAAATGAAGAGTGGCCATCTTCATCCAGCTTGTACCAATCGTAACGAGCACCTGCTGAAAGTAATAACGCTTGGGTTACCTGCCAATCATCTTGAATAAAGACGCCGTAAACGGTGCCATCTTCAGTGTGGTCTTTCCCGCCCGTTGCGAAGCGCACTTCGTCTTTTTTGTAATCGACACCCGTAATTAGAGTGTGACTTGCAAAGTTTGCGGTGTTGAATATCTTGCCCCCGTTCGTAGTGATCGTGCCGTCACTGGTGCCGTAGCTGGGGTTGTCTATGTGCGCGAGTTTGCTCGCTGTGGTGTACAGAGCCGAATCTAAATTGATGCTACTGCTGTGGGTCCACTGGTGGTTAGCCGTAATGGTTTGGCGTTCGGTTTCTTGTCGAATAGGTACATTCTTGTTTCTAAACTCGACTGGTTGCATATGAGGCTTGATCAAACGGGTGCCGTCATCGTTACGGTAGTCGTAGCTCAATGACAATGCTTGTGTATCGGTTAGATCACCTGAAAGCTTAATTAACGCGACTTTTTGCTCATATGCGGTGTTTTTTTCTTCTTCGCCGTCGCCATTAACAAGGTTATCACCCTTGTTGTAGCCGAATGATGTCAGAATCCCCCAGTTGTCTGAGACACGGCCATAAAGGCTTGCTGAGGCTTTTTTACCACCATTGTTGGTGTAATAGCCGCCTTTCACTTGGGCGCCAAATTGTTGATCTGCCGCCAGTAGGTCATCGGCATTTTTGGTGGTGAACTTGATTGAACCACCCAAAGCGCCAGGGCCATTGGTTGCGCGGCCAGCACCGGCATTCACTTCTACTTTTTCAAGCAGTTCAGGCTCAATAGACAGGCGACCCTGGTGGTGGAATAAGCTACCAGACTGCTCTGCACCATCGATGGAGACATTTAGCATGGTGTCTTCTAAACCACGAACATAGATTTTTTGAGAGACACCGGAAGAGCCACCAACGCTTACTTCAGATTGCTTACGGAAGATGTCGTTCAAGTCTTGGGCTTGAGATTTGTCGAGTGCATCCGAGTCAATACTGATATCAACAGGTTGAGCTTTGGTTGCCGTCACTTGAATGACTTCTACGTCATCACTGGCAAAAGAAGGCGTAGATGCCAAAAGAATAGAGGTGGCAATAAGGCTTAAATTGAACGTCGCTGTCGGTTTCACGGGAACCTCCGTTGTTAATGATAACTATTATCGATTGAAGTAATGCGGATGCGATAATGCGTCGCAAGCGTCCCCGAGTAAATGAATTTTACAACTGTTACAATTCATTCAGTATTTATCGCAACTTCATGCTTATTGGGGACTTAGCCCGATAATTCCGTAAGTAAACTTAAGTGCTTTTTCTTGTTTGATTAATTGCCAAGTGTTTGGTTAATCGCCAAGTGGCAGCGTAATGACGATTTCAAGCCCGCCATCGCAATGATTGAACGCTTTCACACTTCCTTGTACGGCTTCGATATGTCGCTCTGCTAATGCGAGCCCTACGCCAAAGCCACTTCGTGTGTGATCTTTCTGTTTTACTTTAAAAAATGGCGTAAAAATTTTGCCTAATAGCATGTCAGGCACCCCGGGGCCAGAGTCGATAATATGAATGGAAACGTCATGTTCACCTTGGTGATGATGTACCCGAAATAGGTGCCCCGAAGGGGTATAGCGCAAGCCATTGCGAACGATGTTCTCGATAGCCTGTGCCAGCGAACGTTGATTTGAATGCGCTAGCGGAAGCTGCTCTGGTAATTGATTTTCAATCGTGACTTCTGGGTATTCAAACTGGGCGTCCTCTAAGATCACTTCGATTAACTCACTTAAATCAAAAGACTCTTGTCTTAGGTTGGGCTTTTCGTTGTCGAGCCATGCGAGTGTTAGGGTGTCTTCTGCTAACTGACGCATGGCTTTGGTTTCTTGTCCGACGCGCTTGAGCATTTGTGGTGAGTCAATATTCTGTTCGGCACAATTTAATGCCATTTCTATTCGAGTAAGCGGTGTTCTTATCTCGTGAGACATATCTGCAATTAAATGACGCTGGTGGGAAATAAGATCGGAAGTACGTTCTGCCATTTGATCGAACGTTCTTGCTACTTGGCTAAACTCGTCTTTACCCAAGCGCACTGTGTCGCCAATACGTACATCGTAGTTGCCTTGGCTAAAGGCTTGTGTTGCGCTATGGAGCCTTTTAATGGGCTTCATGACGTAGCGATAAAGGTAGATCGTCAGTGCAAATAAACTGGCAAATGGAATGATGAAACGAAATACCCAAAAGGCATGAGAAACGTAAGTTCCCGGGCGCATGCGATCGGGCAATAGAATCAAAAAGTGCTGATTACTCGGGCTGAGTGTCACTTCCATTATGGGGTTAGTGGGGAAATCGAGGTGAATTTTCCAATCGACGTTTCGGCCAATTCGGTACCCATCGAGAAAACGTTGATTCAGTGCCGCGCCTCCTAATACATTAATTTGTGACCGAACGACGGTTGTCCATGTATTTTCGGTTTGCCCTAAATCGGTTAGCCACGCATCCAGCTTGGTTGTGCCATTGGCTTGATCCGCTTCGAGCAGCATTTGCGCTGTGTTGCCCCAATCTTCAATCTCCTGGCGATGAGATTGGTCTAAAAAACTCATGGTTTCTTTGGTGTGGATAGCGGCGCTGTGAAGCATGGAGAAGAAAAACACCATGCCCAAAGCTAGTACCACAAAGAGCCGCCAAAATAGGACCTTCTTCATTTGAATAAATAGCCTTTGCCATAAAGCGTTTGAATACGTTCCGCATCCATCCCGTGACTGACGAGCTTTTTACGAATACGGCTTAGGTGCATGTCTAAGCTTCGATCGTATTGACTGTAATCTCGTTCCAGAACCGCTTGGTATAGGTAAGCTTTGGATAGAGCTTGCCCTTTATTTTGGACTAGAGTCCAGAGTAGTTTGAACTGAACGGGGGTGAGTTGAATGGCCTCCGTACCTTGGCACAATGCACTCGATGGGTCTTTGAGCACTTGAACTTGATGACTCGAACGGTCGAGGGATAATTCGGAATCGAGGCTCTGAAGTGTGCGATTGTAAGGACTATATTGTGGAGCGGTGCGTCTTAAAATAGCCTCAATACGTAACTGCACTTCAGTAAAGCTACATGGTTTGGTGACGTAATCGTCAGCGCCACTTTTTAGGCCTCGAATACGGTGCTCTTCCGCACCTGATGCGGTTAACATCATCACAGGAGTGGTGGACTTCTCGCGGATGTATTGCAGAAGCCCAAAGCCATCGACCTCAGGTAGGTCAACATCCAATATGATCAAATCAAACCAGCCTGTTTTCAATCGTTCAAGTGCTTTTAGACCGCATGTTTCGGAACTGACTTTGTAGTGCTGAACTTGCAATAGACGAGTCAGTTGAGTATTGAGGTCTAAGTCATCTTCGACGAGTAGAATCTCAAATTCAGGCTGTTCAGATTTGGTGGTAAAACCGGATTCGTGGTCGGAAAAACTCGGTGAATCAAACATAATACAGTCCGCTATTCAAATCATGGCTGGTGCCGTAATCAGGTGAAGGTTAGGTTATTGTTGGCTTTCGAGATCTTGGCGCTTGTCAATTTTATGCTGATCTTCTGTGCGGCCTTTTTTCCAGTAACTGCTCAGATACAATGCATCTTTATCGACGTCTTTCTCGTTACGTAGAAACTGCCTCATTTGGCGCATCGCGCTAAATTCGCACGCGGCCCACGCTGATACGCGGCCTTCACGCCATGGTTGTGCCTTAACTGCATTAATGAGTGCGGAGTCTTCTGCGCCCGTTACGTTGCTTTCTACCCAAACCAGCTCTATGCCATCGGGCTTAACGAGGGGCTGCTTGTCTTCAGCGCTGGTGATTTGGATAACAGCAAAGCCAACGGCGTCTTGTCTGAGCTGTTCTAACACCGTTGACAGCGCAGGAAGAGCGGTCATGTCTGCGGCAAAGCAATACCAATCTGCATGGGTATCAACGGCTTTGATGGTGCCTGGCCCGCGAACGGATATGTTGGTGCCGATTTCGACATTTTGTGCCCAATAAGAGGCGATGCCATTTTCTAACTGATTGCCATGTAGAACAAAATCAACATCGATTTCATTGGCTTGTGTGTTCAGTTTACGAATGGAGTAAGTACGGAGTAACGGGTCTTGATTGACCGTTTCTGCTGAGATATGTGCTTGGCCTTGAGCGTTTAGCTCCAGTTTGATGTACGCTCCCGCATAATCATTACCGGCAAATGCTTGTAGCCAATCGCCACTCAACGTGAGGCGTAGCATATGAGGCGTAACGGTTTTTTTTTGTGTGACCGTTAGCAATTTTGGTTGTGTTTTGTTCATAATATTTCCTTTTAAACGAACATATGAGTGATGAGCTTTATTGGTAGTAGAGGCAGATGCGTTGCCCATCAATTTGCTCAATACGAAATGTCGTGTCGTAAATTTTTGATAGCACGTCTGGCTTAATGACCTCGTCGACGGTGCCGTTGATTTGCACCACGCCTTTTTTAAGCGCAATGATGTTGTCGGAGTAACAGGAAGCGAAGTTGATGTCGTGTATGACGATCACCACTGCCTTATGTAGTTCTTTGGCCAACACTCGAATGTTCTTCATGATTTGAAGAGAGTGCTTGATGTCTAGGTTATTGAGTGGTTCATCTAGGAAGACATAATCAGTGTCTTGTGCGACGACCATAGCGATAAAGGCCAATTGGCGTTGACCGCCACTCAACTCATCTAAGTATTTATCTTGAATATCTTGTAGGTCCAAGTAGGCAATGGCTTTGTTGATGATCGATTGGTCTTCATCGGTCAGTGCCCCTTGGCTATGAGGAAAGCGGCCAAAAGCCACCAACTCTCGAATGGTAAAACGCATCGCCAAATTATTGGACTGCCTTAATACCGCTAAGCGTTTTGCCAGCGCCTTTGTGTCCCACGCGGCCAGTTCTTTGTTATCAATAATGACTTGCCCACTGTCTCGACTTAATAATCGGCTTGCCATAGACAGTAGAGTACTTTTTCCCGCACCATTCGGGCCAATAATCGCAGTGACTTCACCTTTGACAAAGTTGGCGCTCGCTTGGTCTATGACCATTTGCTTGCCAAATGCTTTGCTGATGTTTTGAATTGAAATCATAGCGATTTATACCTTTTGACGAATAAGTAGAGATAGGAAGTAGATCCCACCAACAAAGTTAATGATGACGCTAATAGTGGTTTCAAAACTGAACAGATTTTCGATGATCCATTGACCACCAAGCAGCATTGCGATGGAGATGAACGCCCCAAAAATCATCAGATCTTTATGACGATAAGAGTTCATGCATTGACGAGTAACGTTGGCGACTAACAGGCCAAAAAATAAGATCGGGCCGACCAAAGCGGTGGAGATTGAAATCAAAATCGAGATTAAGATGAGAATGTGCTTGGTGACTTTTTTTACATCGACACCTAGGCTAATGGCGTTGTCTTTGTCTAACCAAAACACATCCAATTTACGGCAATATAAAAATAGCGTCGCCATGACTAAGCTGAGTGGTACAAGACTTACGTAAACTAAGTCGCTGTTTACATTATTGAAGCTGGCAAACATAGATCCTTGGAAAAAGGCAAAGTCGGTCGGGTCAAGCAACAGAACGATAAAGTTAGCGACATTGGCAAGTAACTGACCCACCACCACACCAAGTAACATGAGGGTGAGAATATTCGGATTTTCTTGTCTGAAGTAGAGCGAGAACATCACCAAAGACAAACCAACCATCACCACAATCGATATGGCGAAATTGAGGTAGGTGCTGAGCATGACACTACCGAGCCCACCAAGAATGAACACAAACAACACTTGAATGAGTAGGTATAGGTAGTCGAACCCCAATAAGCTCGGGGTAAGGATTCGGTTATGAGTGACGGTTTGGAACACCAAAGAAGACTGTGCGATGGCGACCGCCGCAATTACGATGGCTAAAACTTTTGGCACACGGCGAGATAAGAAGTATTCGTAGTTATCGGCATCTAGCCCTACTCCGATAAACAAAAAGGCAAACAGCAGAGCGGCCGCGGCACTGGCGACAATCAATAGGTTATCACGCATTTCGTTTGTCCTTAGCGATAAGCGCAATGAATACAGCGCCACCAATTAAACTGATGCTGAGAGAAACAGGGATTTCATAAGGGAAGATGACAACACGACCAAGCACGTCGCAGACCAGCACTAAAATGGCTCCACAAATGGCGGTGTAAGGGATGTTTTTTCTGGCGTTGTCACCCAAATATAACGCCACTAAATTTGGGACAATTAAGCCTAGAAACGGCATCTCACCCACAATCATCACAACTGTTGCTGACAATACCGATACCAAGACCACGCCAATCAACACGACTTGTCGATAATTGAGACCTATGTTGGTCGCAAAGTCTTTGCCCATTCCAACGGCAGAGAGCCGAGTGGCGTACCCATAGCTAAATAGAGTAATGGGAATGGCGATGTACAGCAGTTCGTAGTTGCCTTGCAACATGGTTGAAAAATTGGCGATAGTCCAAGTGGACAAGTTTTGGATGTAATCGTAACGGTAGGCAATGAATGTGGATGCCGCGTCAACGACGTTACCAAAAATGATCCCGACCAAAGGCACATAGATAGCATCTTTGAATTGAATGGCATGAATAAAACGCACGAAGATTAACGTGCCGATGATGGCGCAACCAAATATTAGCCAAAGATTGCTGCCGTGGCCAAAGAACACCAAACTCAAGACATAGCCAAACATGGCGCATTGAATTGTGCCAGAAGTAGAGGGAGCGGCGAACCTGTTTTGACTGATCTGCTGCATGATAAGCCCCGCGATACTTAACCCAGCTCCAGATAACCAGATAGCAAGTAGCCTAGGGATACGGCTGATAATAAATAGCTCCCACGCGGCAGGATCGCCAGCCAGCAGATCTTCGATGGATAAGTCCGCAACACCAACAAAGAGCGACAGAACACTAAGGATAAATAGGATGGCAACGAGCTTTTTCACGAAAGTAACCCTACTGATAATCATTCGTATTATTAATTGAGTTGGAAAGGTATCTCATTCACGCTGTAAATAACAGAGAAAAATGCATATGACCGACGGTATTTACACTGTAAAGAGCCGCAAGATTGGTCGTAGTAATTCAGTACTATTAGGCATATGCTTAATAACGATATTCATGGATGGAAATGGTATGGAAACCAAAGCAAAACACAGTTGGCAAACGCCTCATAACTTCTTACTTATTATTTCGATCGTGGTGCCGATTGCCTTTGCCAGCTGGCAGGCTCTGCTGAATAATTTTGTTATTGAGAAAGCGAATTTTACCGGTGCTGATATCGGATTGCTGCAAAGCGTACGGGAAATTCCGGGCTTTTTAGCATTTACTGCGGTGTTTGTTTTGCTGTTTATTCGTGAGCAGAGATTCATGATTGTATCCTTGATCATGCTTTCAGTAGGAACGGCAATTACTGGCTTTTTCCCGTCTCTACCTGGCCTGCTTTGTACCACCTTGCTGATGTCGGTCGGGTTTCACTATTTTGAAACGCTGAAACAGTCACTGTCATTGCAGTGGTTATCCAAAGACGAAGCGCCCGAATTCTTAGGTAAGATGATCTCGGTAGGCGCTCTGGCTTCATTGTGTACTTATGGTGGCCTGTGGCTGATGCTGACGTACTGGCAGCTAGACTATATTTGGGTTTACCTTATTACTGGTGGCACAGCCTTTGTGGTTATGGTCGTCATTGCCATCTCATTTCCATTATTTCCTAGCCACACACAGCAAAATAAATCCTTGGTGCTAAGAAAGCGCTATTGGCTGTACTACGCCTTGACGTTCATGAGTGGCGCAAGACGACAGATCTTTGTCGTGTTTGCCGGTTTCTTAATGGTTGAAAAATTTCACTATAGCGCCGCTGATATCTCGCTGTTGTTTCTCATTAACTATGGATTTAACTGGTTATTTGCTAAGAAAATAGGTCAACTGATCGGTAAGTTTGGTGAAAAGAAAGCACTGGTTTTTGAATACATCGGTTTGATTTTTGTGTTTGCAGGCTATGCAGTTGTAGAAAGCGCGGAATGGGCGGCCGCGTTATACGTCATTGACCATTTGTTCTTCGCATTCGCACTGGCCATTAAAACGTATTTCCAGAAAATTGCTGACCCCGCTGATATGGCGTCTACTGCGGGTGTGTCTTTCACCATTAATCATATAGCCGCCGTGGTCATCCCTGTCGTGTTTGGTGTGATGTGGTTAGTTTCGCCTGCGAGTGTGTTTTTCGCTGGTTGCGGTATGGCGGTAGTGTCTTTGATACTGGCATTCAACGTACCAGCGAAGCCAAGCGATGGTAATGAAGTTAACCGGTTCGCTTGGCGGTAGCGGTATAAGTTGAAAAATAAATCGACAAAAAAAGTTTTTGTGTGCGAAGTATTAAGTCATGAGTTTGTTGGCGTTTCGCAAGCCATGCTGCTATTTGTAAATGAACCCGTTAACGATGTTTTCAAGATGCTCTTGTTGACCTGATGCTTGAACGGGTTGAATATCATTGCTAACTGCAAATTGAGCGACTTGCTCTAGGTTCATGTCGCCTGCCAGGATCTTTTTGCCGAGATCTTCATTCCAACCTGCGTAGCGTTGAGCTATTTTCTTCGACAGAACATCATTTTCTATCATGTTTGCAGCGCGTTCTAATGATAGTGCCATCGTATCCATGCCACCGATATGACCATGGAATAGATCCGCAAGGTCTGTAGAGGGTCTGCGAACTCGTGCATCGAAGTTGAATCCGCCCGTAGTAAAGCCGCCTGCTTTTAGAATTTCATACATGACGAGCGTGTTTTCTTCAACACTATTTGGAAACTGATCGGTATCCCAACCCAGTTGTGGGTCACCACGGTTTGCGTCGATAGAACCAAATACGCCCAAAGATGTGGCTGTTGCGACTTCATGCTGGAAGCTATGCCCGGCTAAAGTGGCATGGTTCGCTTCGATATTGACCTTGATTTCGTTTTCTAAACCAAACTGTTTTAAGAAGCCATAGACTGTTGCTGTATCGTAGTCGTATTGGTGTTTTGTTGGCTCTTGAGGTTTTGGTTCAATTAGAATAGAGCCCTTAAAACCAATTTTGTGTTTATGTTCAACGACCATTTGCATTAAACGACCTAGTTGTTTACGTTCCTGGCGTAGGTCGGTATTCAATAAGGTTTCGTACCCCTCTCGGCCGCCCCACAGTACGTAGTTTTCGCCACCTAGGCGGTGTGTGGCGCCCATGGCATTAAAGATTTGGGTTGCAGCGTAGGCAAATACTTTAGGATCTGGGTTTGTGCCAGCCCCCGCCATGTAGCGAGCATTGGAGAATGCATTTGCGGTGCCCCACAAGAGTTTTAAACCCGTTTCTTCCTGTTTTCTTTCAAATACATCTACCATTGTTTGGAAGTTATTGACGTACTCTTTAAGTGAATTACCCTCGGGTGCGATGTCTGTGTCATGGAAACAATAGTAAGGAACGTTAAGTTTGGAGAAAAACTCAAATGCCGCGTCGGCTTTCATTAACGATTGTTCCATTGGATCGTTCGCTTTTAGCCATTGATGATCAAAGGTGCCGTCACCGAAAATATCAGCGCCCCCCCAGCGGAAATTGTGCCAATAGCACGCTGCGAAGCGTAAGTGCTCTTTCATACTTTTGCCAAGGATCATTTTATCTGCATCGTAATGGCGAAAAGCAAGCGGGTTTGAAGATTCAGAACCTTCAAATTGAATTTTATTTATTTGTTTGAAATATTCAGTCATATCCATGTCCAGTAAGTTAATTATTAGGTCCTGTTCAGCCTTAATGTTTTACTTTTTTTCGATATGCCGCAATTATGTTTTTTGATACTAAATTTCACCTTTCTGTTAAATGTGCCCTATATCTCATAAACAGGATGAATCTGAATAAATAGTAAACTTCATATCAAGTTTGGTTGTTTCCTATTTCGTTATTTAATGATTAGTATCACAAAAAATTAATACCATAAAAGAAATGATATATATGACAATTTAATTATATTGGATAGGGGTTTAACATATAATTAAACGAAATAAGAGGTGATGAAGGTATAGTAGGATCTCCTATTTTAACGTTATAAAAAATGCAGAGAGCAAGGAAAGCACTTTAACAACTTACCCCCATTGTTTATCGCTCCTGATAAACGATTTCGCCCCACTTCATGTGGGGCTTTTTCTGTTCTCAAACCACCCTCAAAGGTGGTTTGAGAACAGTGATAGAGTGGATGCATGGATGGTTAACTTGATAATATTGTGAATTGATTTTTTGTTCAATTTAATCAGGACTATAGATGTAGCTATTCAGTGATTTAAACAGCGGATCAACTTCCAATATTTGTACTTATAACATTGAAATAGTGATGAAAATAGCTCTAAAATGATGAGTCGTATAACAGGTAGAGCCAAGGCTAGTGTAGTAGCGCATGCATATAATGGAAGGATGGTTCACCTTAATTCGTATGATTATAACGATAATTGAGATTGGTTTCATATTGGATTGATTTTATTGTTATCAGTAAATATGGTTGCGATATTACAGGATGAGAAATTCGGGGGAATTTCATTACCAAAACTGTAAACATCACGTTATTTTTATAACCTCCGTCACACCTTTTTAGAAAAACAAAATAACGTAAAAAGAGTGTGAGAAAAACGAAAGGAAGAAAAGAAATTTTACAGCTAATTTAATTGTGCTTGCCAATTAATTGGTTTTTAAAAAAGTCATAGTGAAACTAAAAAGGATAATATAATGAAAAAGGTAATTTCTCTTCTATGTACTGCTGCTCTTGCTTTTGCTGCAATCCCTACATTTGCGGACACTGTAAAAATCGGTATGGCGATTGATGACCTTCGTCTAGAGCGCTGGCAAAAGGACAGAGATATTTTTGTTGATAAAGCGGAAGAGCTTGGCGCAAAAGTATATGTGCAATCTGCAAACGGTAATGAGCAAACTCAAATATCTCAGATCGAGAACATGATTTCTCGTGGTGTTGATGTGCTTGTCATTATTCCTTACAACGGTGAAGTGCTTACTAATGTGATTGCAGAAGCAAAGCGTGATGGAATTCAAGTTCTCGCATACGACCGTTTAATTAATAACGCTGAAATCGATTTCTACTTGTCGTTTGATAATGAAAAAGTAGGTGAGATGCAGGCGAAAGCCATGCTAGATCAAAAACCAAACGGCAATTACTTCCTAATGGGTGGTGCGCCAACAGATAACAACGCTAAGTTGTTCCGTCAAGGCCAAATGAATGTGCTGCAATCGAAAATTGATTCTGGTGATATCACAGTGGTTGGTGATCAGTGGGTTGATTCGTGGTTAGCGGAAAATGCTCTTAAGATCATGGAAAATGCACTAACGGCAACCAACAACAACATCGATGTAGTTGTCGCTTCGAATGACGCAACCGCTGGTGGCGCAATTCAAGCGTTAGGCGCACAAGGTTTAGCCGGTAAAGTATCTATCTCGGGCCAAGATGCAGACTTAGCGGCTATTCGCCGTATTGTTGATGGCACTCAAACGATGACGGTATACAAACCTATCAGTAAATTAGCAGCACGAGCGGCGGAAATTGCTGTTGAACTAGGCAGTAACGAAGCGCCAGAAACCAATGCTGTTCTTAATAATGGTGTTAAAGACGTACCAGCTTGGTTACTAAAACCAATCGCTGTTAACAAAACCAATATTAAGACGACAGTAATTGCTGACAAATTCCACTCTGAAAGCTCGGTCTATCAATAAGGCATCAATCAAGGGCTGGGGTTTACCCTAGTCCTCGTTTTATGATCAAGGAGTGTGGTATGGAGTCGTTGTTAGAAATGCGGAATATTGTTAAACGATTCGGTGAAGTAAAAGCACTGGATGGTGTCAGTATTACGTTGGGTCGTGGTGAGGTACTTTCTCTTTGTGGAGAGAATGGTTCCGGAAAGTCGACGTTGATGAAAGTGTTATGTGGGATCTATCCTCATGGTGACTTTGAAGGCGAGATCATCTTTGAAGGTCAAACTGTGAAAGCAAAGGGGATAGCGGATACTGAAGGGTTAGGTATAGCAATCATCCACCAAGAGTTGACACTGGTGAAAGAGTTGTCGGTGTTAGAGAACCTGTTTCTCGGTGCAGAAATAGAAACGTTTGGCATTCTTGATTTTGACCGAATGCATGCAGAATCAGCCAAGCTATTAGAAAAGGTAAAATTGAATATTTCACCTGAAACACGCGTTGGTGATTTAGGGGTGGGTCAACAGCAATTGATCGAAATTGCTAAAGCACTTTCTAAAGATGCAAAGATTCTGGTTTTGGATGAACCGACCGCTCCCCTAACAGAATCAGAAACCGAGATACTGTTAGACCTAGTCGAGAACCTTAGGCAACAGGGGGTGAGTTGTATTTATATCTCCCATAAGCTTAATGAAGTGAAAGCCATTTCAGACCAAATTTGTGTGATTCGGGACGGTACACATATTGGCACAAAATCGGCGGCGACCATGACAACGGACGACATTATTACCATGATGGTTGGTCGTGAAATGAAGCAATTGTTTCCAAGAGAGGATCACGATATTGGTGATGTAGTATTGGAAGCTAAAAATATTAACGCCTTCGATAAAATGAACCCTCATATTTCAAAAGTAGCTAACGTTAGTTTTGTATTGCGCCGAGGAGAAATTCTGGGTGTTTCTGGCTTAGTAGGGGCTGGTCGTACGGAATTAATGGAGTGTATCTATGGTTGTTATCAAGGAAAGTCGAGTGGCGAAATTTCCTTAAATGGCAAGCAACTGGCCTTGGGAAGTAGCAGGGATGCCTTGCAAGCGGGCATTGCCATGGTACCGGAAGATCGTAAACGGCATGGCATCATTCCGATTATGGGTGTGGGTGAGAACATCACACTTGCAGGCTTAGACGGTTTTGCCAAGTTCGGAATATTGGACGACATCAAAGAAGCCGCTGAAATTAGCCAATCTATTCAATCTTTAACGGTTAAAACCCCTAACGCTGAGCTTCCGATACGTAACTTGTCTGGTGGTAATCAGCAAAAAGCTATCTTGGCGCGGTTTTTAATGGTGAATCCTCAGGTGCTTATATTGGATGAACCGACTCGCGGTATTGATGTTGGGGCGAAGTATGAGATCTATAAGTTGATGTTTAAGCTAGTAAAACAAGGTATTAGCATCATCATGGTTTCATCGGAGCTGCCAGAAGTACTAGGGATCAGCGATCGCGTACTCGTTATGCACGAAGGGAATTTGAAAGGTGACCTGGTTAATCAGGGGCTCACTCAAGAGAAAATCATGGATTGCGCGCTCTCAGAAAAGCTCGCTCAAGAGGTATGATGTCATGGAACAAGTAAAATCAGTATCGACAGACTCAGGTTTCAATTGGAAGAGTTGGTTTCAAGGAGCAAAACTACAGTTATTGGTAATGGCGACCGCCATCATTATGATCATGCTATTTTTTAGCGTCATGACGGAATGGGCATACTTATCGCCACGAAACATATCGAACTTATTTAGACAGACATCGATCACCGGCATTCTTGCCATAGGAATGGTGTTTGTCATAATTAGTGGTGAGATTGATCTGTCTGTTGGTTCAATGATGGGCCTATTGGGCGGTGCCGCCGCAATATTGGATGTGTGGTTTGGTCTACCGTTACCACTGACGATTGTACTCACACTTGGTGCGGGATTCTTACTGGGCCTATGGAATGGTTGGTGGGTAGCGTATAGAAAGGTGCCATCTTTCATTGTAACACTCGCAGGAATGTTGGCGTTTAGAGGTATCTTGATTGGTATTACCGATGGAACGACCGTTGCGCCCATATCAAGTGAGATGGGCCTGATAGGACAAAGCTACCTGCCTAATATGATCAGTATGGTGATGGGTGTTGCTGGGTTAGCAATGTACTTTGCATGGCAAAAGAAGCGAAGAGTCACAAGAAACCAGTATCAACTTCCTGTGGAAGCGGCGCGAACTGCCCTTATGAAGCATAGTTTATTGGGTGTCGGTGTTCTTAGTATCATTCTAATTCTTAACGACTACCGAGGTGTACCGACCCCTGTACTTCTATTGGCCGTGTTCTTGATTGTTGGAACCTTTATAGCGAACAAAACTCAGTTTGGTCGCCGTATTTACGCAATTGGTGGCAACATTGAAGCGAGCCGACTTTCAGGGATCAATGTTGAGAAGACTAAGCTGTCTGTGTATGCGATGAATGGTTTCCTTGTCGGGGCTGCAGCGCTCGTGCTTAGTAGCCGTTTAGGTGCAGGCTCTCCATCTGCCGGTAATATTGCTGAACTGGATGCCATTGCTGCTTGTGTTATCGGCGGGGCAAGTATGGCGGGTGGTGTTGGTACGGTTATCGGTGCAGTGATTGGTGCTTTTATTATGGCTTCACTGGATAACGGTATGAGTATGATGGATGTTCCAACTTTCTGGCAATACGTTGTTAAAGGTGGAATTTTATTACTCGCCGTTTGGATGGATAGCGCAACAAAAGTGAAGCGTTAATCGCTCGTTAATAGGGCAGAATATTTCGGCCCTATTAAGCCTAAAAATAATGTAACTGACAAAAAATGGCCCTAATTATTAGGGCCATTTTTTGTTTTAGGTTGTTTGGTTTCTTTTTTATTGTGAGAGGTTAATTATCCCCGTTAGAACGAGATGCTTCACGGTAGTCTTTAGGGGTTTGTTCGAGGTTTTTCTTAAATACGGTGTACATGTATTGCAAAGACGGGTAACCGCATAACTCGGCGATTTCCAAGATGGGTAATGATGTACCTTGCAATAATGAACAGGCTCTTTTTAGTTTAGAGTTGTGGATTTCCTGGTGAATTGAATGGTTACGTTCTTCTCTGAAGCGAGCTTCCATGTTGGAGCGTGATATTCCTACATTATCCAGAACTTGATCGACCTTAATGCCTTTACAAGCATTATGGCGAATAAAGTGCATTGCTTGTATTACGTATGGGTCTTTTAATGCTTGGAAGTCAGTACTTTGTCTCTCAAAGACTTTAGTCGGTGGGATCAAGACCCGCGCAAACGTGTTGTTTTGGCTTGATGATGCAGGTTCCTTATGTTGATTATCTAGCAGTTTATGCAGCATTTTCGCCGCTCGATACCCCATATCTTTACAGCCTTGACCTACCGAGCTGAGTGACACGCGGGTAAGGTAACGAGCCAGCTCTTCGTTATCTATACCTATTACGGATACTTTGTCTGGCACCATGATACCTAGCTGTTCACAGGTTTGCAGGAGGTGACGAGCACGAGAGTCGGTTACCGCAATGATTCCGGTTGGTGTCGGTAAGCGCTGCAGCCAGTCAGCAAGCCTATTCATGTCATATTGCCATGTTTGTGGGCTGGTTTCTTTTCCTCGATAGATAGCGCTAGCATACCCCTCACGCTCAACGATTTTTTTAAAGGCGAGTTCTCGTTCCAACGCCCAGCGTTTTGCCGGGTCGTGCGGGATACCGTAAAACGCGAAATGTTCCAACCCTTTTTCTTTTAGGTGTTGAAAGCCTAATTCGATCAAAGCTTCGTTGTCGGTGGCTACGTACGGAACAGGAGGGTAGTCTTCTTTGTTGGTGTATGACCCGCCAACGCCGATAACAGGAATGTCAGATTCAGAAAGTAGAGCTTGAATCTCTGGGCTATCAAAATCCGCAATGATCCCATCTCCTGTCCAATTTTTAAAGTTATCTAGGTGAGTTACGAAATCTTCTTCTAGAAAGATATCCCATTCACACTGAGAAGCCTGCAAATATTCACCGATGCCTTCAATTACTTGTCGGTCATAGACTTTATTGGCATTGAAGAGCAGAGTAATACGATATCTTCTATTCATAATATCCTTATTGTTAACTTTGTCAGCCCCATTGTTATTTTAGGATTGTAGCAGCGAAGACTCCATACAGGGTGTGATCTCTCGCCCATTCAATAAATGAGTGAAACTCACTGTTAAATAACGTAATTGTATAAAGGGTGCAGTGGATTAGTATTGAATAATCAGAAAAAGCGTCCACCGACATTTCCCCTGCGGTTTTAGCCCCGTGGTCTGTCGAATCGCAATCAATAGAGGTTATGTTATGTATATCGGAATTGACTTAGGCACTTCAGGTGTTAAATCAATCATTATGTCCAGAGCTGGCGAAATAATGGGTACAAAAACAGCCGAATTGTCGGTGTCTCGGTTAAAGCCACTGTGGTCGGAGCAAGATCCTGCCGATTGGTGGCAAGCAACTTGCCAATGCATAGAAGAACTAGGAAAAGAATTTGATTTATCTATGGTTAAAGCCATTGGTTTATCAGGGCAAATGCACGGAGCGACCTTGCTTGATAACACCGGAAATGTCATCAGGCCTGCGATTCTATGGAATGATGGCCGTTGCGAAGAAGAGTGCAAACAGATCGAGAAAGAAGTACAAAACTGCCGTGACATTACGGGCAATATTATGATGCCGGGCTTTACTGCTCCGAAATTAAAGTGGGTCGAAAACTACGAGCCGGAATTGTTTAGAAAAATTGATAAGGTGCTGCTTCCTAAAGATTATTTGCGCTTTAAAATGACGGGTGACTGTGCATCCGAAATGTCTGATTCAGCTGGTACTGCTTGGCTGGATGTTAAAGCGCGCGATTGGAGTGATACGTTATTACGTGCGACCGGATTAACAAGAGAGAACATGCCAACGCTTTATGAAGGCAGCGACGTAACAGGGACTTTGAGTGAAGACGTCGCGCATAAATGGGGTATGTCTTGTGTTCCTGTGATTGCCGGCGGGGGTGACAATGCCGCCGGTGCCATCGGGGTTGGGTTAACGGAACCTGGCCAAGCGATGTTATCGTTAGGTACTTCAGGTGTTTATTTCGTGGTAAGTGATGGTTTTGTTTCTAATCCGGAATCGGCTTTGCACAGTTTTTGTCATGCGCTTCCAAACACGTGGCATACCATGTCTGTTATTTTGAGTGCGGCATCATGTCTAACATGGGTTGCGGAGTTGACCGGGTTTGATGATGTGGGAGAGATGATCTCAAGCGTAGAGAAAGACGTAGACCAACATTCCATTGTCATTTTTCTCCCTTACTTATCGGGTGAACGTACCCCTCATAATGATCCAAATGCCAAGGGTGTATTTTTTGGTATGACACACACTACGTCCCGTAATGAACTTGCTTTGTCTGTACTTGAGGGGGTCGGATTCGCGTTTGCGGACGGGTTTGACGCACTACATGACACAAAAATGGTTCCTGATGAGGTTTCACTGATTGGTGGCGGAGCGAGAAGTGAGTACTGGCGACAAATGCTGGCGGATATCGTCGGATTACCGTTAGTGTATAGAAAAGGCGGAGATGTTGGCCCTGCTTTAGGGGCGGCTCGGCTCGCTATTCTAGGCGTGGATGAATCAGCAACGGTGAAGGAGGTGTGTCCAGTACCAGAACTTGTTCAGAGGCACGAGCCGAACCAAGCGTTGCAACAGCACTACAAAACGAAGAGAGTGACTTACCGAAAATTGTATGCAAAACTAAAAGACGTATTTTAGTGTACTAATTTTTGTGAAATAAATAATATTTAATTATATTACAGTTAACACGAATTAAGTGTTAACTGTAATTATACTTGCGTGCTATTTTATTTGTCTAAGTTAGATGGTAGGAAATGTAATATGGACTAAAAATTACACCATCTATTTTTGTGGTTCTGTTGGCTTATCAATTTAAATTGGTTATTTTGTGATTTAACCTTTTGATTTAACCTTTTGATTTTTAATGATTATTACTTGGTGTTATTGGCTTTGTTTGTGATTTTTTATAACTGAAATAGATAAAGTTAATATATCTTCCCTGTAATTTGTTTATCTGATTATGTTTTTTGTTAATTGTGATAATGTCTTTGTTTATGCAATGTCGTTCTTTATTTATAGCAAGATGTGAACTTTACTCACTTCAAGTTGGCTGCTCATTTATTGTGCAGGTTTCTTTTCGAAGTACTTATCTTTACAACATGAAATACAAGGACGAATTAAGTAATGAACATCACAAACAGTCGCTCTTTTAGTTATAAGAGCCTTATTTTATCAGTGGTTATTGCGCCTATGGTGATCACGAGCGCGTATGCGGAAACGCTTAGAAACAGAACGTTGCTTCCTGAAGCTTGGGCTCCAAATTTGATCTGGGATGGTGGTAGCAACCCGCACTTTAATCAGTGGCATCCGGTGGGATCAGCGGATCCAACGGCGAAAGTATTTGACGGGAAGTTGTACGTCTACACCTCTACAGACAGTAAAGAGCTCTGCCAGATTCGCTCCGATAAACTGCAAAAGCACGCTTACTCTCCTTGGGCTAATACGGGTTTCTGTATGCCTGGATACCAAGTTTTTTCATCAATCGATACGGCACTCAATCAAAGTTCGTGGGAAAAACATGGGCTGGTACTGCGTCAGAAAGATGTGCCTTGGGCGCGAAAATCAGCGGAGGGTTGGGGTCACAGTGCAACTATGTGGGCCGCCGATGTGGTAAAAGGAGATGATGGAAAATACTACATGTTCTTCCCAAGTGTTCGCCAAGATAACAGCCACCAAACCATTGGTGTCGCTGTGTCTAATTCACCTGAAGGGCCATTTGTTGCAAGAGAAAATCCTATCTCGACCAACAATAACTTTGATCATGTCTTTGATCCATCAGTTATCAAAATAGGCACTCAGTGGTATATTTTTTATGCGAAGAATGGTGGTGGTGGCAATAAAGCCATTTGGGCTGCCAAAATAGATGCTAACTTCGATTATATATACAACCCGCTTGATCTTGGATTAGAACCTGGTAGCTATTTGGAAGGGCCGCATGCTTATAAAGTAGGAAATGACGTGTGGTTGCAATGGGCAAGTGTTACGGCTCCGGCAAGTTGGCCTTACCCTGGAGGCTATCAGATCAAACATGCAGTCGCTTGGAACAATAATAACCCACTGCATAACTTTGATCAGAGGGGAATTTTAGTACACCCATTTGGTCAAGCAGGAACTAATCACGGTTCAGTGGTTCACTGGGCGAATAACTACTGGGCGTTCTACCATGACCACGTTAACGGAAAAAACGACGGTTATAATCCGACCGCGCCTGATCAAATCCATAATTACAGACGTGCCATGTACAGCTTAGTTGAAGCTGACATGACTAATCGTGGGCAAATAAGTGCATTTAGACCGGACAAAGTGGTTAGCAAGCCGAGTTTGTCAAATTAAGTGCATGTAGTCGTTTTTCTGCTGCCCTAAGGTGATGCCTAAAGCGACTACAAAAAACGAGTTGGATAATCAGTGAAAATTGCGTCTACGTCATTAAGTAGCGGGAAGCTGGTCGGCTCGTTAACCGTATAACACCACACTTGATACCCTAAACCTTTTAATTTGGTGACGGTCTCTTGAGTGGTGTTTTTGTAATAGAGGTGGCAGCTAAACGCGTTAACTTGCGCAAGCAGGATGCAGTCTCCATCACTGAGTTCATCGGAAATAACGCCAAGTCGGTACTCGCCACATTTTTCGGCAAGCTGTTTGACCACATCGTGGCTAAAACTCGAAATTAAAATCAAATCACGATTGATGTTAGCGCGTTCTAGCTCTGCTGTGAGTAAGGTGACAACGTGCGCAGGATCGTGGCGGTCAATTTTTACTTCAATATTGATGTGCAATGAATGTTGGCTAGCATGAGTTAACAATTCGGCTAACGTTAAAATCGGTTCGTGTGCAAAATCTGCTGCAAACCATCGACCGAAATCTAAGGCTTCCAATTCAGCTAAGGTGTGTTCATCGACTCGGCCTTTGCCATTACTGCATCGCTCTAGTGTATGATCATGACAAACCACCAACACATCATCTTTGGTTGGTTGCACGTCTATCTCAATCCATTTTAACCCTAAGGATATGGCTTGGTTAATACTGGCTTTGGTGTTCTCTGGGTGCGTACCTGCAACCCCACGATGACCGACGATTAGAGGCATAGTGTTTCCTTATGCTGTTCTTGTTGTTCACTGGCGCAGACTAATTCAACCTGATTTGTCAGGCAAAGCTGTTCAATAGTGTTTGATGATTTGTCTACAAACATGCGTTGTATTTCATTGAGTTTACCACTGACTACTGGCCCGTATCGGCCGAGTTTGGTTTTATCCAATACTAGCCAAGTTTGCTGGCTTTGCTCAATGATGGCTCGTGTTAAATGGGACTCTTCCGGCGTAAAATCAAGTAGCTGCCCCTTTTCTCCCAGCCCTCCAACACCAAAGATGCCAATTTTTATATTGAATTGACGATAAAAAGCCGTGGCAGACTCACCAACAGTGTCTTCATCGGACGGCCTAACATCACCGCCAGCTAAGTGCACCGCGATGTTTGGATTTCGGCTTAACATCAACGCTGCATTGATGTTGTTAGTGACAACGGTTAAGCCGGGGTGATCTAATAATGCTTGTGCCACGTGTTTTGGCGTGGTGCCAATTCCAAGGAAAATACTGGTACCCTCGGGGAGCTCTTGTACCACGCTTTGTGCGATGCATTGCTTGGCCGACAAGTTAAGAACCTCTCGATTGGTGAACGACAGGTTATCGTTAGCACTTGGCAGGGATATCCCGCCGTGCACTCGCCTAACCATGCCCTTGTCGCTCAAGTCGTTCATGTCTTTGCGTATGGTTTGTACCGACACTGAAAACCTTTCTGATAGCAAGGTACTCGATAACACGCCGTGCGCTTGCTCAAGATAGGTCAGTATGGCTTTTTGTCTTGAAGATAAACTCACGGTCTTGTCCTAATTAAGCAATGGCTTGTTTGTGTAATTCAACATCGCGATGATGCGAACCTAAGCGCTTTCCTTGTTCGTCAAAGATGTGCAGATTACTGTGGGCGACCGTCAGCGTCAGAGGCTGAGTTTGGTCTAACTCGATTTCTGGCGTAACGGCGATAAATGCATTGCCACTTACTTTGCCATGCACCAGTTGGTTTGGCCCAAGAGGTTCTACAACGCTGATATTTAATTTCAGAGTTAGTGCCAGTTCATGCATTGTTGTGGGGTCAGAGGCTTCCGCTGTTGGCGCAATCTCGGCGTGCTCTGGGCGAACACCTACAGTGACGTTACAGGCTTCGATATGGGCATATTGAGAGAGATAAAACGGCTGGCCTGCGACTTCTAGGCGGCCATTTTCTAATCGTGCTGAGATAAAATTCATCGCTGGGCTACCAATAAAGCTGGCCACAAAAGTACTGGCTGGCTGATGGTAAACTTGTGCAGGCGTGCCGACTTGCTCAATTTCACCTTGGTTGAGCACCACTATGCGATCGGCAAGGGTCATGGCTTCTACTTGGTCGTGGGTAACGTAAACACTGGTGACGCCAAGTTTGCGTTGCAACTTTTTGATCTCTAGGCGCATATGGGCTCTAAGAGAAGCGTCTAAGTTGGATAAAGGTTCATCAAACAGAAACAGCTGTGGATCTCGAACAATGGCTCGGCCCATGGCAACACGTTGACGTTGTCCGCCAGATAATTTGGATGGCTTTCGGTCAAGGTAATCTTCAATTTTTAGCGTTTTTGCGACTTTTTCAATCTTGGCTTGAATGTCTTGTTTGTTGACGTTGCGGTTTTTTAGGCCGTAAGCCAAATTGTCGTACACGCTCATGTGTGGGTACAGTGCGTAGTTTTGAAATACCATCGCGATATCTCGTCGTGCTGGTTTTTCTGTATCTACACGCCTATTGCCTAAATGAATCTCGCCACCGGAGATACTTTCTAGCCCTGCTATCGAGCGTAAAATGGATGACTTTCCACAACCAGACGGCCCCACCAGAACAATAAACTCGCCCTTTTTGATGTCTAGGCTAACGCCTTTTACCGCTTGGTGGCCATTCTCATAAGTTTTTATGAGATTACGAATATCCAACATGGTACGGTCCTTTTGGCTGCTTGCATTATTCATGTGGGTGACGTTGTTTTGCTTATTTTTGATGGCGTTATTTTTCACTTTCTACTAATCCTTTTACAAACCAACGTTGGAACACGACAACCACCAAAATAGGCGGAAACATAGCCAAAATTACCATGGCAAACGCATAGTCATAACGCGGTAAACTGGTTTCATTAATGTTATTCAATACTTGTTTAATGCCCATCACGATGGTGTTGTAGCTCTCATCGGTGGTCATCATGATTGGCCAGAGATACTGGTTCCACCCCACGACAAACATGATGATAAAGATGGCAGCAATCATGGTTTTAGAGAGCGGTAATAAGATGTCGATTAGGAAGCGAAATGGCCCTGCATTATCTAATTGTGCGGCTTCTAACAGTTCATCTGGAATCGTTTTAAAGAACTGCCTAAAGAAGAACGTCGCGGTCGCGGATGCAATTAACGGCAGAATTAACCCTGTGTAGCTATTAAGCATACCTAGACTTGAAACCACCTCATAAGACGGGATGATTCGCACTTCTAACGGTAGCAATAAGGTGACAAAAATCAGCCAGAACCACGCGGTGGCGTAAGGGAGGCGAAAATAAACCAAGGCGTAAGCGGCCATCATAGAAATAACGATTTTTCCGAAGGCAAAACCAAGGCCCATGATCATAGAGTTGATGATCATCGTTTGAGCGTTTACATCGTCATTGAACCCTAGGCTGGTGTTCCAGGCTTCATGGTAAATGGCAGAGAAATTATCGCCAGGTAACCATTGCAGGCCCTCACTTACGATGGTATTTGGATTGTGCGTTGAGCTGGCGAAAATCAGCCAGATGGGGATCAACATAAACAACGCACCAGTGATTAAAATCAAGTGGTCAGAGAGTCGGTTGCTCTTCATTATTATTTTGTCCTTTCGAAATTAATAGTGCACACGCTTTTCAACGACGCGGAACTGGATGAAAGTCAGGGTTAATACCAAGAGCAGTAATACGACCGACTGAGCCGAACTGCCGCCTAAATCGGCCCCTACGAATCCATCGCGATACACTTTGTAAACGAGCGAGGTGGTTGAACCGCCGGGCCCGCCGTTGGTCATGGTGTCGATGACCCCAAATGTTTCGAAAAATGCGTACGTCAAGTTGATGACTAATAGAAAGAACCCTGTTGGTGCGAGCAGCGGAAAAGTGATGGTCCAAAAGCGCTTATTATCGCTGACACAATCGAGCATCGCGGCTTCTTTGACGGCATAAGAGATCGACTGAAGCCCAGCAAGGAAATAGATAAAATTCACCGACACTTGCTTCCAAACCGACACCAAAACAAGGGCTAAAGTGGCATCGACCGGATCGGTTTGAAAACTAAAGTCCCAACCCACGTAGGCGAAAAAGTCGGTTAGCACGCCAATGTGTGGGTTGAACAAAAAGCTGCCAATGATGCCTGCAATGGCGGGCGCTACGGCATAAACCCAAGTTAGCGTGACTTTGTACGGCCCTTTGCCGTGAATGATGTTGTCGGCTTTCACGGCCAATAACAGGGCAAGGGCGAGCGAGAGAAAAGAAACCACAAATGCGAACATTAACGTGAAACCAATAGACTCAATGTATTCACTGGATTCAAATAACATTTGGTAATTTTCAAACCAAACAAACGTAGACGATATGCCCCATGGATCTTCCAACATAAACGACAAGTACACTGCTTTAGCTGCTGGGTAAATGAAAAATATGGCGATAATAATGATCTGCGGTGCTAAGAAAAAATAAGGTAATGGAGAGTGAAAAAATTGCTGGCGACGTTCCACGAGATTCATCCAATAGTGGTAAATAAAGGCGCAAATTGATGCTGGATTTCATTGCAGGACATCGCGATAACAGCACTTTTTGATAAACAAAGTGGGTACACGAAAGGGAAATCATCAATGTTGCAAGAGCCGAAATAAACGCCAACCGATTACTGAAAAGTGAGGTATCAGCCGGCGTATATTCAGTGACAAAAGTTAGCTTTAGTTCACTGTGCGTGCGAAGCGTTTCAGTAACTTAGTGCTTTCGTCTTCAACTTTGTCTAAGCCGTTTTCTACACTCGTGCGGCCTGCAAAGATGTTGTCGAATTCACGGTGCATCACTTCACGGATTTGAGGGTAGTAACCTAAGCGGTAGCCCTTCGTCCATTCACCTGATTTCAAGCTAAGTTGTTTTACACCCACTTCTGCATCGGGCTGCTCTTTGTAGTAGCCAGACTGTTTCGCTAGGTCATACGCGGCATTGGTTACAGGTACATACCCCGTTGTTTTGTGCCAGTAAACTTGTGTTTCTGGTTGGGTTAGGTATTCGAAGAAGGCTGCAACGCCGTTATCTTGTGCCTTATCATGGCCGCCAAGAGCAAACAAAGCTGCGCCACCGATGAACGTGAGGCCCGCATCAGGATTCACTGATTCCCAGTACGGGAGGTAAGTCGTACCAAGTTCGAACTTAACGCGATTACGTAAGCCACCGAAAGAGCCTGACGAACCCATCCACATTGCGACTTTCTCACGCTCAAATGGCGTTTGGTTCGCGTCCCAATCGCTGCCGTAATATTTGTAGTAACCTAAATCTGACCATTCTTTGAGTTTGCTTACGTGCATCATCATGTCTTTGGTATTGAACATGATCTTAGTCGATAGGCCATCGTAGCCATTGTTTTGGTCAGCCACGGGTAAGTTATGACGAGACTTAAAGTTCTCAAACATAATCCAAGGAGTCAGAGATTGAGAGAAGGTCATGTAACCTTGCGATTTTAGCTTTTTCGCCGCCGCTTCAAGCTCTTCATAGGTTTTTGGCGCACTTACACCCACTTTCGCTAAAATGTCTTTGTTGTAGTAAAGAACCGGAGTTGAGCTATTAAATGGCATACCGACCATTTTGCCGTCGCTGTCAGCATAGAAATTACGAACACCAGCTAAGTAATCTTGAGAGTCGAATGAGTAACCGGCATTAACAAGAATATCTTGAACGGGTGTTGCGACGCCTGGTGCATTCATGATCGTTGCAGCGCCTGCGTCAAACACTTGAAGAATGTTCGGTGCTTCACCACCACGATACGCGGCAATGCCTGCGGTTAAAGTTTCAGTGTAAGAGCCTTTATAAACAGGCGTGAGTTTGTATTCTGTTTGAGAGGCGTTAAAGTCCTTGGCGATTTTGTTAACCGTTTCTCCAAGTTGACCGCCCATTGCGTGCCACCATGTAACTTCTGTTGCTGCGAAAGTAGTGCCTGAAACAGTTGCAGAAAGTAACCCTGCTAGCCATAGCTTTTTCATCATCGTTTCCTTTTGGATGAATTTTCACGGAATTTACTGATTGTTGGTTTCGAACGAGACTTCGTTTGTTTCGTTTGATGCTATGTTGGCGAAGATTTGTGTCAGTGGGGTTACTTGTAAATGTCAGAAAGATGAAAGATTTATGGCTAAGGTGTGACTCATTACTTTTTATAATGAGTCATGACTTACTTGGTAGAAAGAGATTATCTTGGATGCAGCAGGAGATTATTTTGAATCTAGCAATGAAACTAAAGTGTCGATGTCCTTGCAGGCTTCGCTTGGTGTATGGTCTGGGTTGTATAGAGGGTATCCGATGTTGAGTCGCACGCAATCTTGGTAAAGGGGCAGGGAGCTAAAAATATCACCATTACGGATGTCGAGACCATGAAGGTTGGCCTGCTCAAGCAATTGAACGCTGTCTAGGTTTGGGATCTGTAGCCAAAGAACTAAGCCTCCAGCGGGATCGCTAATACGGCTACCTTGGGGCAACTGCTGCTGAAGATACTCAATGTACTGGCGCTTTTGTGCGAGCAATTCAAATCGCTTTTTTCTTAAGTGCTTGGTGTATTGCCCACTATCGATGTAATCGGCGGTTGCGAGTTGCATCGGTGCTGAAACACCATAGCTTCCCGCGGCAAACATTTTGAGATATTGATCTTTATAGCGACCAGGTAAGCACCAACCTAAACGGTACGATGCGCTCAGCGTTTTAGAAATCGAACCACACCATAAGACATATCCAGATTCGTCATAAAACTTCGCGGGTAATGGCACGGTATTCCCATGGGGTAATTCAATGTATACATCATCTTCAATAATGGGAGTTTCATAACGTCGTGCCATATCGGCCAAACGCATTTTTTGCTCTGGCGACATGGTGATGCCTTGCGGATTCATATGGGTGGTGCAAAACAAGCCAGCCTTAATGGTGCCATTTTTCATATGCAGTTCAAGTTGATCTAAGTCGATACCCGATGAAATGGATGGGATCTCGACGATCTTACGAGACATAGCAGCCAGTAGATCCAGTAAACCGCTGAAACACGGTGAGCAAATCGCAATGGCGTCTCCCGCCGTTGAGCAGATTTCGATAGCGGTTTTGATGGCGCCCATACACCCATTGGTGATCACTAAATCTTGAGCACCGAAGTGAAAATCGTATTGAGAGAAATGCCGTACCAATGTATCTCTCAGCAGTGGCTCACCTTGAGGGGTAGGGTATTCATTAAAGCGATTGTGCATGCGTTTGTTTGCGCGACGAAAGCACTGCTCCATGGCTTTCATTAATTCTGGGTCGGGTTGAATGCGAGAAACCCCTAAAGGGCCTGATCGGGTTTGATTCGATCCAAACAATTGATGAACGGTATGCTGGCGAGGCTCTGATAGTTGGCTTTCGAACGAGACCAAAGTAGGTTGCTGGTAGGCGTTTAACTTATTTGAGACAAAGTACCCAGATTGCGGCTTAGCGATTATCCAGCCTAACGATTCTAAGTGCTGATAGCAATTTAAGGTGGTCGACATGCTAACGGAGTGCAGTTTTGAAAACTTCCTTAATGATGGCATCTTGGTGGCCGCCATCATATTTCCTAATTGGATCTCATTGATGTACTTCTCAGCCAAATCCATATAGCGCATACGCTTCTCCTTACTCCGACTTTTTTAAACTGTACCCTTTTTTTATCCTAAAATTGTATCTGCACTCATTGCGGAATACTACTCATAATTTAGCCAGTTTTAGAATGATGAAAGGAGAGAGCAATGAGTAACAAGGATTTAGCATTAGGGTTGTTCGTCATGTTTATATGGGGGATTAACTTTGCGGTGATCAAGCTTGGTGTCAGTGAAGTTAACCCTTTAGTGGTTACAGCGATGCGCTTTACCTTAGCAGCCATTCCATTGGTCTTCTTTGTGAAGAAACCGGATGTACCTTGGCGATATCTGATCAGTTATGGCGTGGTCTTTGGCCTTGGTGTATGGGGCATGGCATCGTGGTCTGTCACCGAAGGCCTCACCGTTGGCATGGCAGCAGTTTTACTACAAGTGAATGTACTTTTCGGCCTGACCATTGGCGCACTGGTGTTTAAGGAATCAATAACGCCCGTTAAATTAGCCGGTTTCGTATTGGCGTTGATGGGGCTGGTTACCGCATTGATAGCAACGAATGGAACCGCGACACTTTCTGGTGTGATGCTTATTCTGACGGCCGCATTGTCTTGGAGTGTGGTGAGTACGATAGTGAAAAAATCGGGCACGACTCAAGTCTTTGCCTTTAGCTTGTGGGGCATGTTGTTTGCCCCTGTGCCTTTACTCGGTTTGGCGGTATTTCTTCATGGCCCAGCAGTGCTCACTGACTCGATAGAAGCATGGAATTGGCAAGTATCGTTTTCGGTGATATTTCAAGCCTACCCAACCACACTGTTTGGCTATTGGGTATGGAATAAATTACTTGTGAAATACCCAATGAGCACAGCCACCCCTCTTACTTTATTGGTGCCTGTGTTTGGTTTAATTGGCGGCTACGTCGTGTTTGAAGAAACCATGAGCCTGATGCAAACGCTGGCGTCATTGCTGATTCTAGCCGGGATTTTAGTCATCGTGTTTGCACCGAAGCTGACGGCATTAAGAGACAAAAAGCAGGGGGTAGCCAGCTCCATGAGCTAACGATGAGTAATCGATCAATTTGTCAGTTTCATAGACGAGAGAAGTGCCGCGCAGTTACAAAACCTTGTGCAGCAAGCCCGGTGGTTGTTCCCTAGAATGACGGAAGTTATTTTAGTGAACGGCCATTTTTAGGGAAAAGACAGTGCAAAATTCTAGATTTCAATGTTTGAGTAAAAGGAAAAAATCCCAGCGCGACGCTTGCTTAAAAAGCGCGGATGTACAAGAAGTTGATATGTACGTATTGGAAGCGAAAGGATTCTCTGCACTATGGGTCGCAACCCAGAAAAAGCAAGGGCTGAGTGAGTCACAAATTGATGCCAAGGCAGTGGTATTAGGGCTTACAGGTTTCGTCGCCTCTAATGGCAGTGCAATGCATGATTTCAAAGATTTCTATCTATTAGCCGAAGACTTGAAAAAGGCGGTTCGATTTTAAGTAAATATGAGGTCGTTCAAAATGGCAACCAAAGCTACATCAAATTTAAAGGCAACCATAAACTGAGAAGCCTAGTAAAAGGCACTCGTTATTTGTCGAATAATGCGAAGATGATTGCATTGGGAATTGGCAAGGCAGGTATGAGAGCTTCAGCAAAAGCTGGTGTATTTATTACGGTGGTTTACTCAGTGGTGTTTCGAACATTGGAACTGGCATTGACGAAAAACTATTCGGTAACCAATTGGATAGTGCATGTGGGTTCTGATGTTGTTAAAGCCGCTTTGGCTGCTTTTTTTGGATGTTTTGTAGGAAGTTTTGCTTTAACTTCTGGTGTCGTATTGTTTCCAATTGGTCTTGGTATCTTCGTTGCCTTTGTTTCTGGTTTAATACTGGAAACTTTGGAGGGGAGATACTTAAATAAGGAACGAATAATAAAATCAATAAACCACAAAATAGAAGAAACAATATCCGGAGATATTAGCAAGATTAATCGTGATGTTGAAACCCAAAGAGCGGTATCTCAAATGACACCAATCTTAGTTGGCGGTCTGTAAATGGAAAAAATAAAACACATACTTAATTTTATGTTTGTTATTTTGATCCTATCATTTATGGTGGTTTTTTCTGTATTTAGACTTGATGAATATCATCAATATGAAACATTAGTAACTCAAATAGAACTAAATTATCAGATCGTCTTTATCGACCCTACATATGTTATTTGGATCGGTTCCATTATTTGTTTCCCTTTTATAATTTGGTGTATTGGTAAGTCTCAATTTTTCGGAAAAGATAGCTTAGGTATTTCAGTTAAGCTCGCAGCAGTTTCGACATTGATAGCATTAGCTTTAGCAGTTCCCGGCCAAATCTTAGAACACCAAAGGCAAAAGAGTATCGCTCGCGATCATGGCTTTGTCGGGTGCCCTCCGTTCACGTTGCTTTCAAGTACTCACATCGTTGAAGCCATGGTGAAAGATCCGCAATATTGTACTGATGACGAAATCACCAGTATCGCTATGTACGGTTACTTTCGGGAATTGCCTGCGGTGAATGCGTATGTAGATGAAGTGTTCGGTAAGGAAGTGCTAAGTGATTAAAAAAGTCATGCATGTCCTACACGTCTCATTGGTTATGATGATATGCGTTGGTTTGAGCTATTTTGCTGCTTTTAGGCTTAATGAATACCTTACGTTGGAGACGATGCAAATCCAATTGGCCGCCAATTATCAGATAGTTTATGTTGATCCAACCTATATGATAGGAATATGCGGCCTAATTACGATGCCATTTTTGCTTTTGTTTATTATTTGGACTCACATACTTGGCAAAGATGGCTCTGGTCGTATGGGGAAGCTTTTAGCTATTTTATTGGTTATTGGTTTAATTTTTGTTATCCCCGGCCAAATCTTCGAACATCAAAGGCAAAAGAGCATCGCTCGCGATCATGGCTTTGTAGACTGCCCTCCGTTTACTCTGTTATCAAGCACTCATATCGTAGAAGCGATGGTTAAAGACCCTAAATACTGTACAGATGACGAAATTACTAGCATCGCTATGTATGGTTACTTTCGGGAATTGTCAGTGGTGAATGCGTATATTGATGAGGTGTACGGAAAAAATAAGGCTAGTAATGGTTAGCTCTTGTCGCCAATAGCGTGACGACAAGAGCAATTTCTTTTAATGCGGTGTTAAGCGGCCTGCTTCGATTCGGGTTGAGGTGGAAGTACCAAGAGGCCTTTGAGTTTTCTTTTCAGTCGTTTGCCTTTTGATTGTGCTTTCTTCGCCTGCTTCTCTGTTTTGTTTTGTGATTGCAGTGTTTGAGCACCATGAACGATGCCAAGCTCTGCATTGGTCATTTCATCCTCGTCGTAAAGGTATTCATCGTCGGCAACGCCAACCGAAGTAAGGTGTTGCTGAATGCTGGCATCGCTTGGTTTGACGATCGGGTCGTGTAACACGGATACACCAGCGACAACACTGGTGTGTGCGTCAGCAGGTAAGCGCCAAAGCATTTCTGCCAGTGTGTTGTAATCGCAACGAATTTGATTCAGGTAACTTACCAGTTTGTCATCACAGCGAGTGAGCACTATACAGTTCACTTTGAAGTCCATCTTGGCGTTAGTACGATCTTGGTAAGCTTGGGTGGTGAAGTAGTGAGCAAGATGATCCCATAAAATCACCTTGAACAACATTGGGTTTACTGTTGTGTTGAAATCGACGTCTGCCCCAATGCCCGCCGTTGCGCCTGCAGCCATGCGGAATTTGATGTCACCAGAGCGACGAACAATTGATTCTACTGTTCCGTTGATCCCAGCGCCTGCAGATACTGCACCACTGACTTGAGCAGAAACTGCATTAATGCCTCGCGCCATGAATGTTACGGTGCTAGAGCCTTTGGCTTTGGCTCCAATGAAGGCACCACCACTAATGGATCCAACAAACACTTCATCGGCCCCCATGATGTTGCTGGTATTGATACCGCCTTTAATTTGCCCTTTGACTTCGGCACCAACAAATAGCTCTGCTTCGTTTTTCATCGACATGATCTGGCCGATGGTTAGTTGGTGGGTGACGGTGACTTTTAGCCCAGCCTCAATAGCAAGGAAAGCATCAATACCAATATCCACACCTGGGATGAGTTGGATGGGTACAAATCCATTTCTGTTTTCTAGTTCAGCGTCACTGAAGTTGGTTTGTTTTGGTAGGCTGGTGTTGACTCCAGCCATAGAAACATTACCAATTTCAGCTTTACCCGGCGTGCCCTTTTTGTAGGTTGCACCGCCACCGGTACCTAAGTTAATGTGCGCCTTATCTTGATACGAAAGCTTGGCGCCGACACTCATGGTGGCTTCAAGCTCATTTCGCATGGCTCCAAAGTCCCACGTTTTCTCAAATTTGATCTTTGCTTCTGAGAACAGCTCTCCACTTACATCCATTACCGCAGAGCCATCTTTGATGCTGCCTTTTGCTTCTGCGGTTGATGTTTTGCCCGCGCCTCGGCTCATTTGTAGTAATTGCTGTTTTTTATGACAGTCGTTGAGGATAAGCCAGATATTTTCGTCAAGGTGTTCGTGGGTATCGTAAGCTTTTTTCAGTGATTCAACTTGACCATCTAAAATTTGTGCCTGTAGTCGACCTAGCTCACCGCTCTTGGCGATGCCGCCTTGTAAATGTTGCAATAAGGTTCTTTTTTGCTCAAAAAAACTCGAAAAAGTGCGGTTGATGTGCTTCGAACGTATCGCTTCATTAGGGGTTTTGCTTGGATGCACAATTTTCACGATACTTGAAAAATTGCGACTGACTTGGCCTACAAGAATGATCCATAGTGGCTCGTCTGTGATGTCGGCTACACCATAGCCGTAGCTTTTACTTGATTTTTGGTAGAGCCGATAGCGCATCGCCTCAAGTTCCGAATAAATCGTATCGATGCCTTTTTGAATATAAGGAATTGCTCGGCTGGCCTGCTTTTTACCAAATGCACTTTGGAGTTTTTTAAGCCAGTTACCGATGTTGGTACTGCATACAGAGGGTGGTAGAAAATCGCCATTAGATTTTTGGATCATCGAATGGTCAAAGGCCAAACAGTCGCTGTTGGGTGCTGTCATTTTCTTTCCTTACAATTGCTAAATCAATGCTTAGTGACCAATAGGCTTGTTTCTCATTTTTAATAAATTTAATTGCGAGCCTAAATCTAACCTTGAGCCTGAGTCGGCGGTTAAATGATATGGCCAATACTCACGGTGACAGGATTGACGCTGAGAAAAGCTTCAAGATAACATCCTATATTTCAGATGTACGTTGTTGAGAATAAAGTAAAAAAAACAGACATGTCTGTCGGTTTTTTGTCTTTATTTGTCGTGAACTGTCATGGCAATAAGCAATTGATGGCATTAGGTTCGAGCGATGAAGGTTGAGCTTTGGAAAGCTGAAGCTTACCGAGAGCTCTGCGAAGTAAGCCATGCTAAAATGACGTTAATCTCATTTTCTTAGGTGGCGCTATGTCTAAAATCGATTTTAAAAAAGAACTAAAGCACTTATACCGTCCATCGGCAAAAAATGAGGTGGCGGTGGATGTTCCTGAAATGAACTTTTTAATGATAGATGGCTTGGGCGAACCAGGTTCTGAATCGTTTGGTATCGCCATAGAAGCGCTCTACTCGGTTTCTTATACCCTCAAGTTTATGATTAAGAAAGGAGACATCGCGGTTGATTACGGCGTATTGCCATTAGAAGGCCTTTGGTGGGCTGATGATATGGCCGATTTTATTGCAGATAACAAAGCCAACTGGAAGTGGACCTTGATGATCATGCAGCCAAGTTACATTACGAAAGCACTGGTTGGTGAAGCGATTGAGCAAGTGCGTACTAAGAAAAAGCTGGCTTCAGTGGATAAGCTCCGCTTTGAAGCCTTCACGGAAGGCTCTTGCGCACAAACGATGCACATTGGCCCATTTTCGGAAGAAGGACCAACGGTTGAGCGAGTGCATCGTTTCATCGAAAGTAATGGGAACCAATTAGCAGGTAAGCACCACGAGATCTACCTTTCGGATTTTCGCCGCACAAAGCCTGAAAACCTAAAGACGATTATCAGGCAGCCGTATTCTTGATTGCTCACCTCATGCGAACATAGCGTGGTACAGCCTAATAGCCTAGCGCTGCTCTAATGTGAGCGATATTCTCGTTGACCCATGTTTTATTAAACGGCCCCCAAGAGACAATCTGGTAGTGGCCGTTTTTTAGTGCGCCAGTGAATTGGCAATCAATATCTAATTCTTCAAGCGCTGCGATGGTGTCTTGGGCCGTTCTACGAGGAATTATGATTTCGTCTTGAATTTTGGGTAGGGTATTAAAGCCGTTGTCTATTAAGTGTGCTATGAAAATACGTCGATAGAATGATGTTTTAGTTTTGCTCAGTGACATGTATTGCTCCAAAAAAGAAAAGAGCCTTCAAAGTGCTCCTAAAGACCATCTTATCCCAATAGCAGGGCAGAAAGCCTCTATATACTAGCGTTACTGCTTTGAAATGGGAAATATCTATTATTAACGTATTATCTCTTGAGTAAGTCCTTAGTATCAAACGAAAAAGCTGGCACTCAAGTACCAGCTCTTTTAGTCTTTTGTGCCTGTAGCCTGTAGCCTGTAGCCTGTAGCCTGTAGCCTGTAGCCTGTAGCCTGTAGCCTGTAGCCTGTAGCCTATCTCCTAAAATCCACTTCCTCAGTCTCACCCAAACAAATCTGCGTTTGTGCAGGCTTCGTTTCAGCAATGACTTTACCGTGGCGGATAGAGTAGCGCACTGGCGTTTGGCGACGAACGGCATCGAAACCATTTTCAGCCGGCAGAATGATTAAGCTGCCCGGTTTGCCTTCTTCAATACCGTAACGGTCTTGAATGTTCAGTGTACGAGCAGAGTTAGTGCTGATCAGGTCAAGCGATTGGTTGATTTGGTCGTAACCCATGACTTGGCATACATGTAGCCCCATGTGCAGCACTTGAAGCATGTTAGCGGTACCTAGTGGATACCATGGGTCAAATACATCGTCGTGACCAAAGCAGACGTTAATGTCGGCGGCTAGCATCTCTTTTACGCGTGTTACACCACGGCGTTTTGGGTAGTCGTCGAAACGGCCCTGTAGATGGATGTTGACCAATGGGTTAGCAACAAAGCTAATGCCAGACATTTTTAATAAACGGAACAAGCGCGAAGCGTAGGCGCCATTGTAAGAGTGCATCGCTGTTGTGTGGCTGGCTGTTACCCTGTCACCAATGTTGAACTTGTGCGCCAGCGCGGCAAGGGTTTCGACAAAGCGCGATTGTTCATCATCAATCTCGTCACAGTGTACATCTATCAAGCGGTCGTATTTTTGCGCCAGTTCGAACACATAATGCAAAGACTCAATGCCGTATTCACGGGTGAATTCGAAGTGAGGGATGGCACCAATGACGTCAGCGCCGAGCTGCACGGCTTCTTCCAGCAGTTCTTTGCCATTTGGATAAGACAAGATGCCTTCTTGTGGGAACGCGACGATTTGAATATCGACCCACTCCTTCATTTCTTCGCGCACTTCAATCATGGCTTTTAGCGCGACAAGCGTCGGATCGGAGACATCTACGTGAGTACGCACATGCTGAATACCGTTAGCAATTTGCCATTTAAGGGTTTGCATGGCGCGCGTTTTTACGTCTTCTATTGAAAGGGTTTGTTTGCGCTCTGACCAACGCTCGATGCCTTCAAATAATGTGCCTGAGATGTTCCAGCTTGGTTCACCTGCCGTTTGAGTCGTATCTAGGTGTACGTGGGGTTCACAAAACGGGGCAATGGCTAGGCCACACTCCGCGTCGAGTACTTCGCCGTTGTGTTCTAGCGTTACTGCGTTATCACAAACGGTTTTGAATTGACCGTCTTCTACCAAGATCTGGAATAAACCGTCTTTGTGTTGAAGTTTGGCGTTTTTTATCAGTAATGAGGTCATTGTTGTCCCTTACGCTGTTTGCGCGGCGGCCGCTGAAATACCTACCCAGTTAACGGTTTTAAATTCGTAGCTCTCGAACTTCTGGAAGCGCTTACGGTTGACTAGGAAACGCAACTAATAGGTGGAACAAGAACGCTATCACTTGGTCGAATTGACTTTGGTGCGCCGAAATTTAAACGCCCAAATGCCCTGTTTTTACAAGGATCGTGGTTTCTTCCGTAACAAACGGGTGGTGGACGCTGTTATCTGGGCTACGAATCCAAGTGCTTGTTGGGTAACTGCCGTGTTCATCTTGAAACGTGCCTGACAGAACCAGTATTTCTTCACCACCAAAATGAGAATGGGGTTGGAACGTTTCATTTTTAGGCCACTTGACCAAGGCTACTTGCTCAGTGTCAAAACTATGCAAAGGCATTACTTTTAACCCACCGATCCCGTCGCGCCAGCTTGTTTCAAGAGTATTAATGCGCACTTCTTTGGAGTCGCCTAGACTGAACTGGTTGAGCTTCACAAAGATAGTGCAGCCTTGCTTGCTAAAAGGAGCATGATGGCTATTAGGAGGATTTCTTAAGTAAGTGCCTGCAGGGTAGTCGCCATGTTCATCTGAAAATACACCCTCGATGACGTAGATCTCTTCGCCAAAAGGGTGGGGATGACTAGAAAAAGCACAGCCTGCTTCGTATTTTACAATGCTCGTGGTGTGGCCCGATTCTTTGGCTTCACGTTCGAGTGGTTTTCGCCACACCCCGTTCGCAGGGCTTGGTTGCCATGGTTCACTTTTCGTTGGAATAACCAATCGTTGAGAGAAGTCCATATTGAGCATGATGTGCTGATTCCATTGTGTGGTTACTTCAATACTGGGTTACTTGGCGTTTGCTGGCAAGGTGTTGACGAAGAAATTTCAGTGAGGGTAATAAAAAAGGCCCAACCTACATAGGTTGGGCCTAAATGTTAGTCACCGAATAAGCGGTTATTAAAGCTCGATAGTCACCGTTTCGCCGTCTACGGTTAGTTCAAGCGTATTGCCTACTAACTTGTGAGACACTTCAACTTGCTCGCCGTTGTTCTTATTAGGAACAAGCAGAGTCAGGATGTCGTGCTCTTTAGACGGTTTGAATTCAACTTCAACGTGACGGTGGATTTCCAAATCTTGGAACTCGTACGGGTCTACGTCGCCGAACCCTTCAACATTCTTCACTGATGTAATGTTGTCTTGAGATGCATTGATGAAGTTTACGTCTAGGTGTGCGTTTTCACCACGGATAGTGAATGACTTGTCTGCCACTTCATTCGCGTAAGTCGTGTGCATTAACCAAGTCATGTCTTTCTCTTCAGAAAGCGTTGCCTTGTCTTGCATTACGAATACTTTACCTTGTACAAACCAGATCTTACGCTTGTAAGATTCGATTTCTGGTACGAAGTATTTGTACGAAGCCGTTGCATCACCTTCAACCATCTTAACGTCAGATTCAGTATCGTAGTCAGAGATGTTGCCGCCAGCTTCAATACAGAAGCGATCTTGGTGGCCTTCGTAGCCTGTGTTCTTGTTCTCGCCGTATTGGCCTTTGCCACCGAATAGAGGCAGGTTTTTAGAGAACGTGTGACGACGCCATTTCGTGTGCATGTCTACACCGAAACCACCGTAGTAACCAGTGATAGACGCCAGTGTTTCACCAAACGCGTGCAGTGTGAAAGCGTTTTGGTCACCGTGCGAGTGGCTGATAGAGCCAAATGGAGAACACTTAAATACCATGTGGATGTGTTCTTCGCGTTCAGTCATCTTGTTGTGGAATGCAGCCCAACCTGTGATAGGGAATACTTTCAACAGTGGATCGTTTGACGGCGCTTTCTCTTCTGGTGCATCCCAAAGGATGTTGAAGCGAAGATCGTCGTAACCGAAGTCCCACCAACCGAAGTTGTAGAATTTCGTGTGCGCTTCAGTATCACGTCCTTTCAGTTGGTTGTAGTACCAAACGTACTCTGGCTTTTGGTTAACACCTGCGTAGTGTTTAATGTTGTATGCCAGTTTAAGGCCTGGGAAATCACCAATTGAAGACTGGTCACAAAAGCTCGCGCGCTTAGAGTGAACAGGCATGCAGTAAAGTGGGAAATCACCGGTGTTTTCGTAGAATGTTTTGTTGAACATGTCTACGCCACAGTATGCTTTCAGCAGGTCAAACGCTTCGCCTAGGAATGCAGTTTGTGTGTTCCAGTAGTCCGGGCCTTCAGCCCAACCGCCATCTTCACCGCCCCATGGTGGGTAGTGTACCGCGTAGTATTCTAGTGCGTATGCAATGTACTCGCCCGCTTTCGGGTGGTCATGGTATAGCGCAATACATGTAGGGATGATAGCTGAAGAAATTGAACGAACACCGTGGCTGTTTAGTGGGTTGTTCAGTAGATCAACCGTCACTTTCAGGTGGTGCATGATTTCATCAAGGCGAGTAACAAGCGCGTGACGAACCGTTGCGAGTTCTTCCTCATTAAAGTGACCGTGTAACCAATCATAACCCCATGCCATCGCTGCGATAACGCGGAAAGCCGCTTCATCGTTGTAACCACGAGATGTTACGCCGTCTGGATCGTAAGAAGCCAGTTGTAGAGTCCAGGCTTTTGCTTTTGCAATCAGATCTTCATCGTCTTTCACGATACCTGCAATCGCTAGGTTACGCGTTGCGTTCATCGCCATTTGGCAATCAACGTACATTTGACGCCAGTAAGGACGCCACAATGACGCTTTGCCTACCGTTTCTTCTGGGTATGGTTGTGGCTCTGCATACGGAGCAGTATCAAGGAATTTCTTAGTCGAGTTATTGAAGAAATCATCGAACATGCAATGTGAATTGTCAGCGTTTACTTTCGCCTTGAATTCCGCCAAGTCATCAGATTGAATAAGAAGGCGAGGACGAGCTTCTGATAAGTTATCTAAAAAATCCAAATCGAAATCGCGCTTTTGTACTTCGATTGGAAGCAAATCAACTAAGTTACCAGCTGAAGTATCGTTTTCTAATTTCATGGCCTTAATGGCATCGAATGATTTATCTGTACTCATATGAACCCTTTTACAATTCAGAGTGAACGAGTCATCGGATTATCCGTGAACTCGACTATATGACTTATTGTATTATAAAAGGGCTAGTTAGATAAAGTGCCTTTTCCTATTTTGTGATCTAGGGTTTGCTGGCTGCACCTAACGCTTAGGTTTTACGCTTTGTTGACATAAAGCGCCGATAGAATGTGATTAACAATTAGGTAGCTGAGTCACTTTTTCTAAGAAAAAATCCATTGCTGCATTTTTAGGCTTTGCTGATAACCAACACGCTTCTGTCGTCCACTGATTAGGCCGCTTAGAAGCCGTCAGGCTGATATAAAAACGGTCTACTTCGCCTTTATCAATGGCAGCTTTACACAAGAACTCAGGAAGTAATGCCCATGTTGAAGAGTGTTTCACCAGCTCGAGTGAGCTACGCAAGTCGTTACTGTAAAGCACGTGATTACTGAGGTTGTGCGTATCGGTTTGTCCGAGTTATTTCATGAACAAAGCGGCCACTTGTTTTTGGCCACGGATCTTATCTAGACTGACTATTTGTTCTTTTACGTTCAACGTGGGTGAGGCAATGCAAACCACGTTAAAGCTAAATCCATCGGCAAGCGTCAGTTCATGATTGCCAGAGAATAAATTAACGCCGAAACCAATGTCAGCTTGGTGAGTCAGTACATTGCTGCGTACTTGCATTGGGTCGCAGGTCAGAACTTTTAACTCCAATGCCGGAAATTTTTCCATCAACTGGGTGAGGACTTTGGCAACTTCTGGTCCTTGTACTGTGGCATCGACCGCGATGGACAAGGTAGTCGGCAGTCCCTCTAAAAGGCTACTGGCCTTGATATCAAGATGCTCGCATTCCCGGGTTACTGAAACCGCATAGTCATATAACTCAAGTCCATGAGGGGTAATGTCGAGAGAGCGAGGTTTGCGTTCAAATAAGGTCAACCCAAGTTCTGCTTCGAGGTTAGCAATGAGCCCGCTAACGGTTGAAGTGTGCTTGCCTAACCGGTAACTGGCTTGTTTAAAACTGCCTTTATCAACGGTTTCTACAACGGCATTAAGTTGTTCAAGAGTCATCGCCATGACATTTCCTTGGTGTAATTCAGTGAGAGAATGATAGCAGAGTCTTATTAGAGAGGGTTAACTCCATTCTTTAGGTTGTCTCTTGTCTAATGTTTTTTATCATAATGGCCACAACAAGACAGCAAACAGATTGCTTGTTTTACTCAAATCACAACGAAGGCAATGCCTCTCAGCTAAACGTTGATTTTGCAGAAACCTTGGCATTAACCAACCAATGTGTGCCGATATATTTGGTCAGTCTCGTGCTGACCAAAAAATCAGATGGTCTACCTGCGAGTAGCCTTTAGACTTAGATAGAAAAAGGACGCTCCTCGAGCGTCCTTTTTGATTGTTTTGCATGTTACTTGAGTAGCTTTTTGTTTTTATTGGCGTCGCTATTAAGATTTGACGATGGGTTTTGTCATCGCGCTGATGTCTGCAACGGTTTGGTTCCAGCGTTGTTGCTGTTCTTCTAGGTTGCGTTTCATTTGTTGGTAGCGAAGCGTGAGCACCGAGTATTCGTATTTTCTCACCAAATCGACTTTTTTACTTTCAAGCAATTGCTTTTTGATGTCGTAAAATTCCGTCATCTGGCTTGTTAGGGCTTCAAATTCGCTTTGCAGCTTTTCTGCAATTTGGCTGCGGTTTGGTAAATCGGTAATTCGGTCTTGTGCGGTTTTTAGCATCATTTGTGCGCGTGCTTTTTCAATGCGAAGCGGCGGTGATACGCGTAACTTGCTTGCAAGCCCAAGCCATTCGCAAGATTTAATTAACCATTTTGTTGGATCGTACTGCCACCAGTAAATGCCATTACGGTAGTCATTTTCAAAGATGTGGTGGTAGTTATGGTAGCCCTCACCGAACGTCAGTACCGCAAGTACGCCGTTGTCACGAGCGGTGTTCTTATCTGTGTAAGGCTGGCTTCCCCAGATGTGTGCTAACGAATTAATAAAGAACGTAGTGTGGTGGTTGAGTACCAAGCGCACCGCGCCAACCATTAACAGCATACCAATAATATCTTGGTAAATAATACCTAATAAGATAGGCACGCCAAGGTTTGTTAACAGAGCAAGCAATGCGTAATGTTTATGTTGCCACATGACGATTTTGTCTTTTTGTAAGTCACGGCAGTTGCTGTAATCCGAGTAAACCGCCAGGTTATAGTGACGAAGCATCCAACCAATATGGGAATACCAAAAACCACGTTTAGCGGAATAAGGGTCTTTGTCATTGTCGTCAACAAACTTATGGTGGACACGGTGATCAGACGACCAATGCAATACACTATTTTGCAGGGCGAACGCTCCGCCAATAGCAAAGATGAAACGTAAGCTAGCGTGCGCTTGAAAGGCCTTGTGAGACCAAAGGCGGTGATAACCTGCGGTAATCGAAAGATTACAAAAAGAGAAACACACCGCGAGCCAGATCCAGTGTTCAGCCCCATATCCGTGATATACGCCATACAAAGGCGCAGCCACTAGGGCGAGCAACATACTGGATGAAAATATGAAGATATTTAGCCAGAGTAATGGCGGCTTTTTTTCCGTTGTCATGCAAATTGATCCTTTGAGCGTACACTTGTTCGCTAGATTATCAGCGCACACGTGTAAGTCAAATGTCAAAATGTAAATTGTTGCGTCGAGTTGTATAAAAGATCAGCATGTGAGAAGGCGGCAGGTAGTTAGCGTGAAACAGACACAAAAAAGGCCTCTTAAAAGAGGCCCAAAACCAAGGGAATGGTTGTTAGTGGTGTATCCGGTGTGTCGTTATGAGAAGAAGCTGCGTTTGAGCGCCATTTCGAGCCCGCGCACCTCTGCTAGGCCCTTAAGGCGACCGATAGCAGAATAACCAGGGTTGGTTTTTTTGTTTAAATCGTCCAGCATTTGGTGGCCATGATCCGGGCGCATTGGAATGAGAGCGGCACGGCCTCCTTTTTCACGGCGGTTCTCTTCTTCAAGAAGTGCCATTACCACGTTGTACATATCCACATCACCATCAAGGTGAGCGGCTTCATGGAAGCTCAGTTGGTTTTCTTCACGCTGTGTCGAACGCAAGTGGGTAAAATAGATACGCTCTCCATGTTGTTTGATCATGTTGACTAAGTCGTTGTCGCCGCGAACACCATAAGAGCCAGTACACATGGTTAAACCATTCATCATGCTCGGGACTTCATTGGTTAACCACTCTACGTCTTCGATGGTTGAAACAATACGAGGCAAACCAAGAATTGGACGCGGTGGATCGTCTGGGTGTACCGCCATCTTCAAGCCGTGTGGGTCACAAACGGTCATGATTTCCTTTAGGAAGTACGCCATATTTTCACGTAGCTTGTCTTTAGTAATGCCATTATAACGATTCAGCTGAGCTTGGAATTCTTCTAGGGTATAACCTTCTTCTGCGCCGGGTAAACCTGCGATAATATTGCTTGTTAGTTTATCAATGTCTGCTTGAGTCATTGATTTAAAGTAATCTTGTGCGCGCAGTTGTTCCTGTGCGTCATAGGTATCTTTTGCGCCAGGACGTTTCAATATGAAAAGTTCGAATGCTGTGAAAGCGTCTTGATCAAAACGTAACGCTCTTGAGCCGTCTGGCATTTGATATTCAAGATCGGTTCTTGTCCAATCCAGTACGGGCATAAAGTTATAACATACGGTATCTATGCCACATTCGGCGAGATTACGCAGTGTTTGTTTATAGTGTTCAATCCAAATTTGATAATGACCCGTTTGGGTTTTGATTTCTTCGTGCACAGGCACGCTTTCAACGACTGACCAAGTCAGCCCTTTGCTTTCTATTAATGCTTTACGAGTGAGAATTTCTTCTTTCGTCCACACCTCACCATTTGGAATATGATGTAGTGCGTTTACGACTCCGGTTGCTCCAGCCTGACGTACGTCATCTAAAGAAACCGGATCATTCGGGCCATACCAACGCCAAGTTTGTTCCATGACAATCACCTTTTTTGGGCACACTTAACCCGTCGAGTTGAATCGAATTAAGTATTAAACGACATTTACTACCGTTGAAAGAAAACGGTAAAGTTAGGTGTGGTAAGCGTTAGGCTTGATAAGCGAGCAATGAAGCCCGCTCACGTTATGCCTTTAGTAACGATACCACTGGGTTAGAGCCAAACAGGTATCCGTCAAAATCAGGATCGTCCACATTTGATAGCTCTAAGAGGCGTTGTTTGACATTTTCAAGGTGTTGCCACATAGCGTTTTTGGCAGCAATCGGGTCTTTGCGTTGCATGGCAGCTAGGATTATTGCGTGGTCATCTAACCATTCTTCGCGGTAATTCTGGCTGCTAATACGAGTGTGGAGTTTCTTCCACATCGGACTTTGCTCGCGTCGGGCCCATGATTGTTTCAACATATCTACCAATACCGAGTTTTGCGTTGCTTCTGCAATATAGAGATGAAATTGTTCATCACCTAAGCAGTTACTTTCGCCACTGGCCAGTTCTCGACGTTCTAGCTCTAGTGCCGAGCGCATTTTTGCTATATCGCCAGGGGTTACTTGAATGGCGGCAAATTCAGCGATATTACTTTCAAGTAACTGCCTTGCTTGCAGCATTTCAAATGGCCCTGCGTCATCACTGACGATGGTCTCTCGGTTGTTTGGACTTCCCGGAATATTGAGAACATAGACTCCTGAACCTTTTTTAACTTCGACCAAATTCTCAAGCTCCAGCATGATGATGGCTTCACGTACGACGGTTCTACTGACGTCGAGTCGCTCTGCGATATCGCGCTCTGGAGGTAGCCTGTCACCCACTTGGTAACGACCATCACTGAGTTCTGCTCTTAGTATCAGACCTAATTCTTGATAAGGTCTCTTAGGTTCAAATTGAATCATTATATTAGTCACTATATTCCGTCGAACACATTACGCCATCATAATAACCAATACGGATATTGGTCAACCTCTGTATGATAAAGTGAAACAACACCTTGATCTATTCTTTATTCGCCTTTGTTTCAATTAAAGCAATTGCTTACTGGACTGCTTTGATACGCTCTACCAGAGTGTTGAGTTCTGGGTTGCTTGTTTTTAGCTCTGCGTAGATGGGTTGTACCGCGGCTACGAAGGAAGCTTTATCCGGTTGAACGAATGTCACGCCCATTTTTTCAGCTTTTGCGCGTTCTTTAGTTTCTGACTCCGCCCAAAGTTTCTTCATTAACTCTGATGATTTCAGAGCCGCCGTTTTCAGCGCTTTTTTCTGATCATCCGTTAATTTTTCTAGAGATTTCGTTGAAACAACCAATACATCTGGAACCATTGTGTGCTGATCTAAGCTGAAATATTTAGACACTTCACTGTGGCGGCTCAGGCTGAACGATGGAATGTTATTTTCAGCTGCGTCAACAACACCTTGTTGTAGGGCCGTGTAAAGCTCACCGTATGCAAGAGGGGTTGGGTTACCACCGAGCGCTTTAACCATGTTGATAGCTGACGGGCTCGGTTGAACACGAATTTTCATGCCTTTTAGATCCGCCGGTGTATTGATCGGTTTTGATGTATAGAAGCTACGTGCGCCTGCATCATAGTAAGTTAGGCCAACAAAGCCACTTTTCGCAGAAGACGCCAATATCTCTTCACCAATGTCACCTTGCTGGACATCGTAGTAGTGCTGCTGATCTCGGAAAAGGTAAGGAAGATTGAATGCCGAGTAATCAGCCGCGAAAGCTTCTAGCTCTGCCGCGTTCGATTTCACCATATCCAATGCACCGTTCTGCATTAGCTCCATTGATTCACGTTGAGTACCCAACTGAGCATCAGGGTAGATACGAATTCTAACTTCACCGTCAGTGAGTTGCTTAACTTCCTTCGCCATGTAATCCATTGCTTTATGTACTGCGTGGTCACGTGGGTGGTTGTGGCTTAGCTTTAGTGTTGTTGCCGCAAATGCAGAAGCCGAAGCGCCTACTGTTAGAGCTGCACCAATTAATGTGGTTAGTACACTTTTACGCGTCATCATTATCGTATCTCCGTGAGATTGGTTATCCGTTTTTATGTAGGGGTACATTTGAGTACGGATTCATTATTGAAGATGAAAGTCTGTCAGTCAAAGACCAATTCTCAATTGGTTGACCAGAGTCACGAATTTTAGGGAATTATTGGTCAACCAATCTATGTGTGATGTGCCTCACATGACATTTGTGCGGTTTATTTATAATCTATGGGTGAATTAGGCATCTTATGCTGGCACCATTTCTCGATTTGGTTGACCACAGGCAGATGTAGTCGATGAAATCAAGGAATTAGCATGAGTAAATGGGTTCGTTATGTAAATAAAGCGCTGGCGGGGTTTACTGTCTCGCTATCTAGCTTTTTGGTTTTGTGCGTAATTTGGCAAGTGGTATCACGTTATGTAATAGGAAAACCTAGCACGGTAACGGATGAACTGGCTCGTTACTTATTTATGTGGGTGGCTTTGGTTGGTGCTGCTTATACAACGGGTGTTAAACGTCACTTGGCCATCGATTTATTAACCATGAAGCTTACTGGTAAGCGCAAATTGGTGAATGAAATTTTTATTCAAATGGCCATTACGGCGTTTGCGAGCATCGTTTTGGTGTACGGAGGAGCGAGCTTAGCCATGAAAACACTGGCGACGGGCCAAGTAACCCCAGCGTTAGGATTAGAAATGGGTTACGTCTATTTATGTTTGCCAATCAGTGGTTTATTGATGATTTTTTACTCGGTCGTCTTCGCGGCTGAGAAAGTACAAGCATTATTTGGCAACGAAAAAGTTGCTCAAGAACAATCAGAATCAATCAATTAATAGAAAGGAACACGATTATGGATTGGCAAGTCATTTTGACATTATTTGGTAGCTTCGCAGTATTACTCTGCTTAGGTATCCCTGTTTCATTTGCGATCGGGTTGTCATCATTAGCAACAATCATGATGAGTTTACCTCTTGAGCCAGCGATTGCAGTTGTTGCTCAACGAATGGCCGCTGGCCTTGATAACTTCGCACTACTCGCGATCCCTTTCTTTATTTTAGCGGGTAACATCATGAACCAAGGCGGCATCGCGGTTCGATTGATCAACTTCGCGAAGGTACTTGGTGGTCGTTTGCCAGGTTCTCTGGCTCATGTAAATGTCATGGCAAACATGCTGTTTGGTTCAATTTCGGGTTCTGCGGTAGCCTCAGCTGCGGCAGTGGGGGGCACTATGTCACCCCTACAAAAGAAAGATGGCTATGACGAAAACTTCTCCGCGGCGGTCAACATTACCTCTTGTCCTACTGGTTTATTGATTCCGCCAAGCAATACGTTAATTGTTTTTTCATTGGTATCCGGTGGTACATCCATCGCGGCGTTGTTCTTAGCTGGCTACATTCCTGGCATTTTGATGGGTTTGAGTTTGATGCTGGTTGCGGGTTTTATCGCGAAACGTCGTGGCTACCCTGTCGCTGAAAAACCGACCCTTGCAGAAGTGTGGGATACAACGGTTAAAGCGATCCCATCGCTGCTGCTGGTTACTGTCATTATGGGCGGTATCATCGGTGGTATCTTTACGGCCACGGAAGCCTCTGCGATTGCGGTCGTTTATACCTTCACCTTAGCGGTATTGGTTTATCGTGAAGTAAAACTGCGTGATTTACCGGGTATTATTTTAGAGTCCGCGGTGACGACCTCGATTGTTTTGTTGTTGGTTGGCGCTTCTATGGGCATGTCTTGGGCAATGGCAAACGCCGATGTTCCTTACATGATTGCTGATGCATTGCTGGCGGTTTCTGAGAACCCATTGATGATCTTACTTATCATCAACATTATTTTGTTGATTGTCGGTATCTTCATGGACATGACGCCTGCCATTCTTATCTTTACCCCTATTTTCTTACCGATAGCGTTGGACTTAGGCATTGATCCGGTTCACTTCGGCATCATGATGACGTTTAACTTGGCGATTGGTATTTGTACTCCGCCTGTGGGCAGTGCACTGTTCATCGGTTGTTCTGTGGCAAATATCTCGATTGATAAGGTTATTAAACCTCTATTGCCTTTCTACGCTGCGCTGATCGTAGCACTGGCTGCGGTAACGTTTATCCCTGAATTGAGCCTGTTTCTTCCAGGTTTAGTCCTTGGCTACGGCATGTGATTTTCCGCCTTTAACCGCGAACTGCCTCTCTTAACACGATGACATAATACCCCCATGGCAACGTAAGCTGTGGGGTAGGGAATTAAAATGACAACGATTGCAAGCATCACTAAACAAGATCATATTCAGTGGCCAAACTACCAACGTGACCAGTTAAAAAGTCGCATTGTTCATCTAGGGTTTGGTGCATTTCACCGCGCTCACCAAGGTTTATATACCTGTGAAACCGCTCAGAAATCAGCCAGTGACTGGGGCATTTGCGAAATTAACTTATTTGGTGGTGAAGAGCTGGTTAACCAACTTCGAGAGCAAGACCATCTGTATACGGTAGTGGAAAAAGGTGCCGATAAAAATACGGTAAAAGTCAGCGGCGCTGTGACCGAATCCTTACATCCTCAATTGGATGGTAGAGACGCAGTGCTCGGCAAAATGGCCGAAGAACAGGTCGCCATTGTTTCCATGACCATTACCGAAAAAGGCTACTGCGCGGATCCTGCAACAGGCCGTTTGGATAAAAATAATGGCCTTATCCAACGGGATTTAGAGCATCGCCACGAACCAGACTCTGCGATCGCCTACATTGTAGAAGCGCTGCGTATTCGCCGCGAGCGAGGCATTAAGCCATTTACCGTTATGTCTTGTGACAACGTACAAGAAAACGGTCACGTAGCGCGAGCTTCAGTGCTGGACTTCGCTATGTTAATTGATGAAGAACTCGCGGGTTGGATTGAAACGAACGTGACTTTCCCATGCACCATGGTTGACCGAATCGTCCCTGCTGCGACTGACGAAACTTTGAATGAGATTGCTGAATTAATGGGGGTAAGCGACCCATGTGGTATTGCTTGTGAACCATTTCGTCAGTGGGTGATTGAAGACAAGTTCGTTAATGGTCGCCCTAATTGGGATGTCGCAGGCGCCGAATTTGTTGATGACGTTGTGCCCTATGAAGAAATGAAATTGCGCATGCTTAACGGCAGCCACTCGTTCTTAGCCTATCTTGGTTACCTTGGTGGTTACCCGCACATCTCAGATACGATGACGAATACGGCCTACCGAAGTGCGGCATTTGAGATGATGATGAAGGCTCAGGCTCCAAGCTTAGATATGCCTGAAGGCACAGATCTTGAAAAATACGCTCGCTTGCTGATAGACCGTTTCACCAATCCATCACTGAAGCACCAAACGTGGCAAATTGCGATGGACGGAAGCCAAAAAATCCCACAACGCATGGGCGGTTCGCTGCGTTTTCATTTAGAAAAAGGCACCGACTATCGCTGGATTGCAATGGGCATTGCAGGGTGGATGCGTTATGTCGGAGGCGAGGATGAAAAAGGCGCTGACATTGACGTGCGTGACCCAATGGCGCAGCAGCTAAAAGAGATCCACAACCAAAACAGCTGCGATGAAGCAGTGGTAAGAGGCCTGTTAGCGGTTGAAGCGATTTTCTCTACTGACCTTATCAAGAATGACGCGTTTGTCGCTGAAGTGACAAAAGCGTATCAGTTAATTGCGAACAAAGGTGCGAGAGCTGCGGTAGCGTCGCTATAAGCCGTAACTTCTCCCCACAAAAAGTTCTTTAGTAGAGCTTAACGGCTCTGGCTATTAAGGAAGTGAACAATGAAACAGTTTATGTGTGAAGATTTTCTATTAAGCAATGAGACAGCGCGTCGCCTCTATCATGACTATGCTGCGGATATGCCTATTTTCGATTACCACTGCCATCTAAATCCACAGGAAGTGGCCGACGATCGTCAGTTCGGCAATATGGCACAAATTTGGTTAGAAGGTGATCACTATAAATGGCGCGGTATGCGTGCAGCGGGTGTGCCAGAAGCGCTCATCACAGGTAAAGAAGCCTGTGATTATGACAAGTTCATCGCCTGGGCGAATACCGTGCCTAAGACCCTTGGTAACCCTCTATATCATTGGAGCCATTTAGAATTGCGCCGCCCATTTGGCATTACAGGCAAACTGCTTGGCCCAGATACGGCGGATGAAATTTGGGGCCAGTGCAACGAAATGCTGCAAAGCTCGGAGTTTTCGGCGCGTGGCATCATGAAGCAAATGAATGTGGTGATGGCGGGCACAACCGATGACCCGATTCATAGCCTAGAACACCATAAGAAAATAGCTGAAGACTCAAGTTTTGATATTGATGTTTTGCCAAGCTGGCGCCCTGATAGAGCCTTTAAAATTGAACTGGATGGTTTTGGCGAATACATGCAACTCCTCAGTGAATCTGCGGATGTAGAGATCGTACGTTTTGCTGACGTACTTACTGCATTAGATCGTAGGTTAGACCATTTTGACGCTCACGGCTGCCGTGCAGCAGACCACGGAATTGAAGTTGTTCGCTTTGGAAAAGTACCAAGCGAAACCGAACTCGACACCATTTTAGCTCGTCGCTTGAAAGGACAGGCACTGCAAGAGAGCGAAATAGATCAGTTCAGTACTGCCGTGCAGGTGTGGCTTGGTCAGCAGTATTGCAAGCGCAATTGGGTAATGCAGTTACACATTGGCGCGCAGCGTAATAACAACTCTCGTATGTTTGGTTTACTAGGCCCAGATAGTGGTTTTGATTCAATCGGCGACCAACCTTTTGCATTGCAATTGGCGTGCTTGCTCGATGCGATTGACCAAGGTGATCAACTGCCAAAAACCATTCTGTATTGTTTGAACCCTCGTGATAATGAAATGATCGCAACCATGGTGGGCAACTTCCAAGGGGGTGGTGTCGCCGGTAAAATTCAATTTGGTTCAGGCTGGTGGTTTAACGATCAAAAAGACGGCATGCAGCGCCAACTAGAACAGCTTTCTCAGCTCGGGCTGTTGAGTCAGTTCGTCGGTATGTTAACCGATTCACGCAGTTTTTTATCTTACACACGCCATGAGTATTTCCGTCGCATTCTGTGTGACATGCTAGGACGCTGGGTAGAAAACGGCGAAGTACCAAACGACATTGGCATGCTAGGTGGATTAGTGAAAGACATTTGCAGTAATAACGCCCGAGCCTACTTTGCGAAGCCAGGAGTCTAGAATGAAAAAAATTGCGCTTATCGGTGAGTGCATGATCGAGCTAAATGGGGAACCGTTTAGCCAAATGCTGCAAACATACGGCGGAGACAGTTTGAACACCGCGGTGTATTTGTCACGGATTGCGGGTCAAAGTACTGAGGTTCATTACGTCACCGCAATGGGGATCGACCCTTTAAGCGTTGGCATGATAAAACGTTGGGACCAAGAGGGCATCAATACAGAGTTAGTGCTCACCGACAATGATCGTCAACCAGGCTTGTACTTGATTCAGCTAGATGAGCAAGGTGAGCGAACTTTCCTTTATTGGCGTCATCAATCGGCGGCGCGCTATTTACTTCGCCATCCACTGTTTGATCAAGTAGAGCAGCAAATTCTGCAAATGGATATGATTTACCTAAGCGGGATAAGTTTGGCGATTTTACCGCAGGTAGATAGAGAAATACTGGTAGAAATGTTGCAGGCAGCTTCTCAAAAAGGGGTAGAAATCGCATTTGACTCAAACTATCGCCCAGCGTTGTGGGACTCTGCGCAGCAAGCAAGGCAGTGCTACAACGAAGTGCTGTCGGTTACCGATTTGGCTCTTGTCACTAATGATGACGAACGTTTATTGTGGGGGGATAACAGCGATGAACAAACCCTCGCAAGGTTGAACTCTTCAGGCGTGAAACGAGCCGTGCTTAAGCGTGGAAAAGAGGCATGTATCTACCGTGATTTTGTTTCAAATCAACAAGAGCAGGTAGCGCCAAATAAGGTTGAAAATGTTGTTGATACCACATCAGCAGGCGACGCTTTTAACGCTGGTTTTTTGGCTGCGTGGCTAGCTCAGCAATCACCAAAGCAGTGTGCAGAACTTGGACATCAAACGGCTGGTACGGTCATACAGCATAAAGGGGCCATTATTGCGAAACAAGCCATGGTCCATATTGATGGTATCAAACCCAATATCAAGACGAAGGAATCAGTGAAATGAGCAGTACAGCAGAGCAATTGGCGGCGGTCAAAATCATTCCGGTTATTGCGCTCGATCGCGCCGAAGACATTATTCCGCTAGGGCGAGCGCTGGCGGAAAATGGGCTACCGGCCGCAGAGATTACTTTCCGTTCAGACGCGGCCGCAGAAGCCATTCGTTTACTAAGAGAAGATCAGCCAAACATGCTGATTGGTGCGGGAACGGTGCTTAATCGTGCTCAAGCAGTAGCGGCCAAAGAAGCGGGCGCGACCTTTGTGGTTTCTCCAGGCTTTAACCCAAATACCGTCAAAGCTTGCCAAGAGATTGGCATTGATATTGTGCCGGGGGTGAATAACCCATCGGCTGTTGAAGCGGCACTGGAAATGGGTTTAACAACGTTGAAGTTCTTCCCGGCAGAAGCGTCTGGTGGTATCAATATGCTTAAGGCCCTGTTGGCGCCATACGGTGATATTCAAATTATGCCAACGGGAGGTGTGAACGTAAATAACGTCCACGATTACCTTGCTATAGACCGCGTCTTTGCTTGCGGCGGTACTTGGATGGTCGACAAAACCATGATTAATGAAGGTCGCTGGGATGAGATTGGTCGTTTAGCTCGTGAAGCGGCTGACTCAGTGAAATAGGGTAAGAAATAACACCGATTGTTAAGGCATTTTTGTATTACTTGGCCTCCATTTGGGGGCCATTTTTGTGAGGTAAGCTCAATGATGGACATGAACGTGGCACAAGGAGTCGGGTTGTTCGCTTTTTTGATTGGAGCGACGGCGTTTTTGCAAAAGGATGGCCGTAAGTTTCGCCTGCATTTGATGGTGTTCCAAGTGGTCTTATGCAGTCATTTTATTTTAATGGGTGCAATGGTCGCGGCGATAAGTTGTGGTATCAGTGCGTTAAGAAGTTACGCTTCGACCAAAACCAAATCGCTGTGGGTCATGAGTAGCTTTATTGCGTTGCTGTGGTTGATGGGGGTACCGCAACTCACTCAGTATTATGAGCTATTGACACTGTTTGGCGCATCAGTTGCTACCTACGGGTTGTTTCGAACTCAAGGGGTTTCTATGAGGTTGCTTGTGTTGTTCAACTCGCTTTGTTGGCTAACCAACAACTTACTGCTTGGCTCCATCGGGGGGAGCATGATGGAGACAACGTTCATTTTGGTGAACGGGTATACCATCGCTCGGTTGGTGATTGATCAACGAACAGAGAAAAAACGGCAGGTGATATAGCAAATAAGGCCATTAGCCTAATGAGCACAAGGAACTAAATAGGCGAATAACTTACGGCGGTGATATCGATAGGCTAATGGGTGGTCGTTGCTTCAATAGCGACTAAGTCCCCGTAGTATTGACGCATATTGGGAATGAAAGCCAACTTGTCAGCCGACATCTTTTTGCCGTTAGGGAGTTCAATATGATTAACGGCCCAAATAACACAGCCATCGGCTAAATTAAGCAAACATCTTACTTGCGAGAAAAGTCCACTTTTCTCAAATGCAGAAGAAACGGGAAATGCCATACCATGCCAAGAAGCCATGACCTGGGCCTGGCTGGTAACAAGATCCAATGTTATTATTTCAGGCTCGACGTCTTTAACGATCTTCATACAAAGACGTGCTTTATCCTTGTGAGTTTCGATCCAAAGACGGTGTGGAATAGACTTATCCTCCCAGTTGAGGACGTTTGCGTATTGATTCATGTGATTATCCTTATTCAAAATTAAGTCGGATCCAGTCACAAAGTGCTCCTAAGTCACTGTATTGAAATAATGCCGACTTTTAAAATTGGTAACCAAGATGCATGCATGGAAATCATGCTTGGATGCATGGAAATCATGCTTGGATGCATGTATATCTCTTTGGTTTCGGGGGGTGTTCGATTTTTGGACTCAGTAAGGTTACAGCTTACTCAATTATTGGTCGACCAATTTAGTTGTTGTTAGAGACCTAGATCAATCAATATTGAAACCTTGTGAAGCGCTGTCACAGTTTTCTGCTCGGCCTCCTTAATGCTCGCTCTCGCTACTCCAGTTTGAGTAGCGTAAATAAAGATCACAAACTCCGTTTCACTTTATTAAGCAGGTCTGCCGCTTGATCGAATTGAAATTCATTGAGGTAACGCCCCATTTGAGACAGTAAGTCAGGCTCGGATACTCGGTATTGTTTGAGCTGCTCGATGAGTGCAATGGAGTGGGTATCTGCATCTAACAGTGCGGTATTGAGTTGCTCGACTAGCTGGTGGAAATGGGCGTCGATTTGGCGCGTTCCGTTGGTAATTGGGGGCGTTGATTTTGCCAGTTCGCCGTTTTGAAATCGTGAATGTTCGTTGCGTGGCTGATCGCCAGTAAGTGATGTTTCATGGTGAAGTAGCTGGTTTTCTGCTCTCGCTACGTAATGCCTTAGATCTTCTATTTGCGCTGTTTGTAACGGAATGCCTTGTTTAAACTCTTTCTCCCATGTGAGGATGTTCTCATAGACATAATTAACCGCTAAGGTGCCAGAAGAGCCTTTTAAGCTATGCAGCTTTCTGGCGATGAAGTCGTTGTTTTGCTCGGTAATTGCTTTGTCCATTGAGGCCAGTTCGATAGGCATTGATTTGAAGAAAGATTGCAGTGTGGTTCGGTAACTGTCGACATCGCCTAACAAGGTTTTTATGCCTTGCTCGGTATCAACGCCCTCTAATTCAAACGCCTCTAAGCTCAGTTGTGCGCTAGATGGGATGGGCGCAATACTACTCGCATGGCTCGATTTAGTCGCTTTTGTTACTCCAACTGTCAACTGTGAAATTTTGTGAATTAGGTTAGGAACATTAATGGGTTTGGCTATGTGCTCATTCATGCCCGCTTCCATGCAACGCTGAACATCTATCTGCATGGCGTTGGCAGTCATTGCTAGGATAGGCAGTTGTTGATCATTGAGGTGTTTTCGGATCTCTTTGGTGGCTGATATACCGTCCATGACGGGCATTTGCATATCCATTAGGGCGAGGTCGAATACTTGATTCTCCAGTATTTTTAATGCTTCTAATCCATGCTCTGCGATGGTAATGCTTGCCCCTTGGCTTTCTAAAATAGTGCAGGCAATCTCTTGGTTGGTTTTGTTGTCTTCCACCAACAGAATATCGAGGTTATCCAGCCGCTCTAGTTGTTGAGGTTCTAGAAGGTTATTCGCAGCATCGAGAGACCGCCACTCGTTGCCAAGGCTCGCGATTATCGCATTGAATAACGAGCATGGTGTAATGGGCTTGTTTAGGTAGGCGTCTAGCGGGTAGAGGTTGTCATCGCTGAGCTGAACGTGTGATGATTGTGAGTGGAGTAATATCACTTTCGACTCTTGTGCCAACTTATGGTGTGCAACGTGCTCGAGCGTGCTTAGCCCATCCATGTTTGGCATTTGCCAGTCCATCAAGATCAAATCAAATGCGGGTTGGTTTTTCTTCAATAGTTCTATCGCTTCTCGGCCACTTCCTGCTGTGATGACGTCAAAGCCCAGCCCGGAAAGCATACCGTTTAACACATGGCGAGCAGTTTTGTTGTCATCAACCAGCAGGGCCGATTTATTTAATGCCAGCGCGGCTGCTATTTGATACTCACTATTCACTTGGTTCTCATAAGGTATTGATAACTCGAAGTGAAACTTAGAACCGGTGCCATAATGACTTTCTACTTGGATTTCGCCTCCCATTAAAGAAACCAGTTGTTTTGAAATACTCAAACCTAGCCCTGTGCCACCAAATTTTCGAGTGGTAGAACTGTCTGCTTGAGAGAACGCTTGAAACAGGTTATTTACTTGCTCGTGGGTCATGCCAATGCCGGTGTCTACCACAGAAAAGTCGAGGTTGATGGTGTCTTGTGAACGCGTGGTTTCAATGACATTGACCACAACTTCACCTTGCTCGGTGAATTTAATGGCGTTATTGACCAAATTGATCAGAACTTGGCTGATACGAAGCGGGTCGCCAATAAGCAAGTTTGGTAGGGTGGGCGACACATTAAAAATCAGTTCAACCGTTTTGTGTTCAGTTTTTGTCGGTACTACATTGACAAGGTTGTCGAGTACTTGGTTGAGCGAAAATTGCGTTGATTCAATTTTTAGTTTGCCAGCTTCGACTTTAGAAAAGTCCAGAATGTCGTTAATGATACCCAATAGCTGGTTGCTTGCTGAGTCGATTTTTTCAATATAGTTACGTTGTTTGTTATCCAGTTCGGTATTGAGCACCATGTGTGTCATGCCCATGATGGCGTTCATAGGAGTGCGAATTTCATGGCTCATGTTCGCTAAAAAATCCCCTTTAATTTGGCTAAGGTTATCAGCTGATTCTTTGGCTTTGATTAACTCGCGTTCAAGTTGTTTGTGTTCCGTCACGTCTAGAAATGACCCCACCACACCCATGATGCTGTTGTTTTGATCGTAGAAAGGCGCTTCATATACCACAAGGTCACGTACTTGTTGCTGCCCGTTAGTGACTGTGATTTCAAATTGAATTCGCTTAGTGCCTTGCAACAATTCTAATTCGTATCGCTTCAGTTGGTACACCACGTCGTCTTTGAATATGTCTTCTATGTTTGCTCCAAGCACGTCTTGCTCTGTGACGCCTAAGAAATCACAAAATTGCTCGTTGACACCTAAGTATTCCCCTAATCGATTTCGGTAGTAGGTGGGGTTAGGAATCGAGTCTATGATGTGTTGGTTCAGTTCAAGTTGGCGAGCGACTTCTTGCTCAATTTCTTGCTGTTTCTCAGTGTTTAAACTGAGCTGAAATGCGACCGAGAACGCTTCGACTAAGTCGTTCAATACTCGATATTCGTTAGCGGATAGAGAAGAATGGGTACCAAACTGCAACACACCCAGTGGGGAATCATTTGCTAAAATTGGAATGAAATAGAGCTCAGTAAGACCGAGTTGAATATTACCCATAGAAAGGCTTAATGGTTGCCCGTCGCTCGATTTAACCGATTTGGCTTCTTTGTGTTGTAAACACAGCGTCACCAAAGACATTTGGTTTGGACTGGGGTCATGCCAGTTGCCTACCGAGTCGATGACCTCAAGTTGATCGTTGCGTAGTTGGTAAAAAGTAATGAGTGGAAAGCCAAAGTAGCTGCTCAAGAAAGACTTAGACTCGGATACCACATCGTGTGTGTGAGTTTTTCCCCTGAGTAGGTCATTAAAATTTTGCACCGTGTGGCCAAGTTTTAGTTCGGTACGCAAGTTGAGTAACAACGCATTAATGGCGCTAGAAAACTTACCCAACTCTCCGTTGATGTTTTCGTTAAGTTCAAAGTCATAGTCTTGATTCGCAACATTGGATACCACTTGATCTTGCATTTTTTCGATAGGGGAAATGTAAAAATGTCGGAGTAACCAGAATGAAAGGCTTAACAGGATGACCAAGGTACAAATACCAACGAGCATAAACCGCGACATGGTTGCTACAATGGACGAAGCGGTATCTTGTGACGCTTTAATACGATCGACGCCATTTTGGTAGGCTGTCTCTATGCTGGTCATGATTTGAGCTTTTTCAACGAGGTATTCAGAGGAATACAAGAGCAATAAGGCTTTCTGGCGGCTTTCAGTTCCTCCTGTGTTGGCTAACGCAAACGCTTGTTGCTCAATATTGACTAGGCGTTCGGAAGCGGCGAATGCGTTACTTAGGGCAGACACTTCGTTAGCTGACATGCCTGCGAGAGAGAGCCTTTCGAAGAACGTTGAACCATTGTGAGTTGGCGCATCGATGCGATTGATGGTTGCAAGGGTGTCCCAATAGTCGAAATCATGATCTTTCGGAGGGGCCGCAATGCCTTGCCTTACTGCGACCACATGATCAAATAACTGTTGCCATTTCTTATCGCCAGTGACGGCGTAAGCGCGAGCAAACTTGGTGAGGTTATTAGAGCTTTGTTGCAGTTCGCTGCCTAATAGCGTTATTTCGGATAATTGCAGTAACGAGCGCTCTTCATTTTTAAAGGAGCTTAAGGCGTGATTCACAACAAAAATGACACCGATGTTCACCAGAATCATGATGGAAAATAATAATGTAAATAGGGACTTCATCTTCATGGAGGCAATCACACTCGGCAAAAATACTACTGCCTTGAGCATAGCCAACTCCAAACATTTATTAGTCAAATAAGCGTATTAATTTTGAGAAAGATTAGAGGTTAAGATATGTATCACGTTTGCTTGTCTATACTTTTATCAACCAGTCACTTTTAGTTGCCTTTCTACTATGTATGAGCTTTTGATCATTGATGACGTGGCAGAGAACTTACGAGTACTGCAGTCTATTTTGCAACGCAAAGATTTCCGTATTCGAGCGGCGACCAGTGCTCAGGTTGCGTTAAAGCTTATTGCCAAAAAAGTGCCTGATTTGATCATCTCTGACGTTCAAATGCCCGATATTTCCGGCATAGATTTATGCCAACAATTAGCGCAAGACGACAACTACAAATCCATTCCTGTAATACTAGTGAGTGCATTCGATGATGAAGAGAGTGTAGAGCTTGCCATGGCGTCTCACTGTAAAGATTTTTTTCTTAAGCCCTATAATCCCCAAGAAGTGCTTGCTCGAATTCGAGTTCAATTAATGAGAGTAGAGCAACAAAAGCGAACGCTTCGGCAAGAGGTTAATTCTGCAGTGAACCAACTCGTAGATGGCGTGGCGAATGAAATTAGTACACCACTGGGTACGAGTATTTTGACTTCAACGCATATGAAAGAAACCATTCTTCATTTCGAGCAGCTTTACCAAAAGCAGCAAGTCACCAGCTCTAAGTTGAAAGACTTTATTTTATTTTGCCACGACAGTGTTGATTTGAATTTGAGTAACCTAAACCGTGTTGCCGACATGATGGAAATGTTCAGAGCGATCTCCGCTTCCGATCGTGAGCGCGTGTTGGAAGATGTAAATTTGATATCTGCTATTGAGAAAGTAATTGCTCACTATCATGCTAAGCTTTCACATATGGGGGTAGTGGTTAAACTGGATGGTCCGTCTGTAACGATTCACACGGACGGATATCTTTTGCAAATTGTACTGGGCAACCTCATTGGCAATTCGCTTTCCCACGCTTATATTGATGACTCCGCCATGCCAATTGAAATAAAATGGCAGCAAAAGGAAGACATCATTTCAATATGCTTTTGTGATCATGGACGTGGCGTTGAAAGCGAGCAGTTAGAACAAGTTCTGAAACCATTTTATACCACCAAACGAGGGCGAGCAGGGCATGTGGGCTTAAGTGCCACCGTGGCTGCGAATATTATTATGGGCCCACTACACGGGGAAGTTGACCTCGTTAGCGATGAGCGGGGCTTAGTGTGGCAGTTTAGTTTTCCGATGAAGTTGGATGATTTGTAATTGGAGAGTGAGTAATTCTAGTTTCACCGCCAAAGTTAGGTAGAATAGCGAAAAATTTGATTGAGTAGTTACCATGTCAGAGCAAGAAATGATGCACGATCACCCTGCAGAAGAAATTGAAGCCGAAGAATACGAAGTAGAAGCGTTGGCGGTTGAAGTATCCACTCAGCCAATCGAGCTATATAAAGTACTGAAGATTGCCAATGCAGTGAGCGGTGGTGGTGAAGCAAAGTTTGCAATTGCTGAGGGCTATGTCGCGGTTAATGGTGAACTAGAACAGCGCAAACGTTGTAAACTTTATGACGGTGATGTTGTTGAGTTTAATCAAGAGTTCTACGTGGTGATTTATCAGCCTGAGGCGGAAATGTCATTGGAGTCAACGAGCTCTGAGTACCAAGTGCTTGATGACAGTGAAAACTCGGTGTTTGATGGAGAAGATCTTCAATCGATGAGTTCAACAAATAGCGCCGCGAATAAAGGCAATAAGCGTAACGCTTCGGATGGCAAGCCGGCGAAGAAGAGTAAATCTGGTGATAAAAAAGCCAATCCGAAGAAAAAATCATCGAAAAAATCGAAAAGCAATGAGAAAAAAGAACCTATAGTCCGAGACCAAAATACTGGTCGTGGTGGTATTTCGTTCTAATTTCTAAAGATGAGGAACGCAGAATAAATTATTGATATTCTGAATGTTACGTTATTCTTTTTCTATCAAATTACATCAAATATAGGCTAGATTCTACCTAACAGTGTCGAACTAGCCTTACTTTATCTCATCTACGCCCTGTCATTCATACGTGCAATACTTCATTTAGGGGGAGTTGCTTACCTCTGGGCTATTTATAATGTAGTCAATGCTTCGTAGCGATTGAGAGCACTCGCTCACCAAACACGTTGCAACTTATCATTTGAATTGGATACAAGATATGAATTTGCACAAGTCAGACTGTCACGAAAACAGCAATGTCATTTTACATGCGTTTGATTGGGCCTACTCTCTAGTGGCCGAAAGAGCGGAAACAATCAGCCGCCTTGGTTACAAAACGGTGTTAGTTTCTCCACCAATGAAATCGTATGTCTGTGAAAGTGGTACCCAGTGGTGGCAGCGCTATCAGCCGCAAGATTATCGTGTGATCGACAACCAACTTGGTAACACCAAAGATTTTATTCACATGGTAGACACACTCAAGCAGCACGGGCTTTGGGTTTATGTGGATGTGGTATTTAACCATATGGCGAATGAGTCGGGCCTTCGTCTGGACCTGCAATACCCTAGCTCACAAGATATGCTTAATTACCAAAACAATGCCAAGCAATACGCAGAGCTCACTTTGTTTGGTGACTTATCACAGCCGTTATTCGACGAAAAAGATTTTGTTGAAGCGTTCGGAATTACAGACTGGAAAGATAAGTGGGAAGTACAAAATGGGCGTATAAGTGCCGGTGCCCATGATCCAGGGTTACCGACGTTACGCGACAGCGAGCACGTTGTGACACAGCAAAAACATTACCTGATGGCGTTGAAAGGCTTGGGAGTACGTGGTTTTAGAATTGATGCCGCGAAACACATGACTTTGGAACATCTTGCCAAAGTATGGGTGCCTGAAATCACCGACGGCATGCACATCTTTGGCGAAATTATCACTGATGGCGGCGCAACTAAGGAAGAATACGAGTTATTTTTGCAGCCTTACCTAGAGCAAACGAAGCTTGCAGCCTACGACTTTCCGCTGTTTAACACCATATTCAAAGCATTCAGTAAAACCGGCTCACTAGAGTACTTAGTTGACCCATACTCCCTTGGTCAAGCCTTGTCGAACCCGAGAGCCATTACGTTTACGACCACCCACGATATTCCCAATAACGAAGTCTTTATCGAGCATGTTATGGATGAAGATATGGAATGGTTGGCGCTGGCGTATGTCATTGGCCGCGATGGAGGGGTGCCTTTGATTTATGCTGATCTGGATACCAGCGGCATTACGAATAAAGCTGGTCAACCGCGCTGGAAAGACATGTGGTGTGATCCCAAACTGGCTCAGTTGATTACTTTCCATAAAGCCGTGCATGGTGAGCCAATGACCATAGTTGAAAGCTGCAAAAATCGCTTGGTGATTGCTCGCGGAGATAAAGGCACGGTAGTCATCAATAAAGGCCAAAAGAAAAGTCGCTTTACGTTAAATCGCCCAAGCGGAATTGAGCTCATCACATCAGAATCTATCACGAAAGATAATAATGAAATTGACGTTGTTGTGGCGAACGCTTCATTTGCATTAATCCTCCACTAGGCCTTTGCTCATATCTATCGGTTTCATATAGACTATTCGCCTGATGTTATTTTGGGCGATGGTCTAAATAAATCAGGATGGATTTTTTTTGATAAATAATACGTAATACCTTAATAACCTTGTAAAAAATATTTATTTATAAAAATACGATCGAAATCACATTACCCAATCCCGTATTTCTGTACCAGACTCTCTTTATAACAAATAAAAAACAGTCAAAAATCGCCCTCTTTATACTCGCAAGAGCTAATGAATAAAGGCCGAGTATCGAGGGTGAAATGAGTGAGGTAATGGAATGAAAATCGCGACGAAAATTATTGTAGCGTGTGCTTTATTGTGCGCATTAGGTGTGATAGTTAGCGGGGCTTTTGTCGCGTGGAGAGCCTCAAATTTGTCTCAGCAGGCATTGTACGAAAGAGCGTCTAGCCAGCTTATTTCCATACGAGAGATGAAAAAAGCAGAGATACAGCGTTATTTCTCAGCTATTGAGGACCAAATAGAAACACTCGCCGCCACTCCCTCTACCCAAGACGCTCTTAAACAGTTCTCCGCAAGTTATACTAATTACCCTCTTAATTCGGTTTCAGATTCCGATCTCGGCAAACTCGAAACGTACTATTCTAGCCAGTTTGGGCCGACTTACCGCAGCAGTAACTCAGGTTCGTCAGCCAGCGAAATATCGCGTTTTAATCGTTTAGATGGCATTGGTCGGGCGATTCAAGCTCGTTACATTGGTGTTAATCCAAATGGATTGGGGAATAAGCATAAACTCAATAGTGATCTATTGGGGAATGACTACGACCACACTCACGCTAAATACCATCCCTCTTTGCGTGAATTTCTCGAGTCTTTTGGTTATTACGATATTTTCATGGTGGATAATAATGGCAATGTTGTGTATTCCGTTTTCAAAGAGTTGGATTTTGCAACCAATTTAAAATCAGGCGCATACAGTAACAGTGGGCTTGGTAAAGCGTACCAAGGGGCGGCTCAACAATCGAAAGGGCAAGTGTCTCTAATCGATTTCGAACCTTATTACCCCTCTTATGAAGCAGCGGCATCTTTCATGTCGACGCCAGTATATCAAGGGAGTCAGCGGCTTGGTGTGCTCATTTTTCAAATGCCAATTGATGCCATTAACGCCATCATGACCAATGATCAGCGCTGGAAAGAAGCGGGTTTAGGTGAAAGTGGTGAAACGTACCTGGTGGGCCAAGATACTTTATTGCGTAGTCAGTCTCGCTTTTTACTGCAAGACAAAGCGGCTTACTTGCAGGCTTTACAAGCTGCGGGGGTAGCTAAAGCAACCATAGATCAAATAGACAGCAAAGACAGCGCAATAGGCCGTCAGGCGATTGATACGAAGGGCAGCCGAGCGGCACTAAATGGTCAGGCTGGGATAGAAGTTATTCAGGATTATCGTGGTGTGGCGGTGCTCTCAGCATTCGCGCCAGTAAAAATTGCGGGGTTAAGCTGGGGCTTGTTAAGTGAAATTGACGAATCAGAAGCCTTTGAAGATGTGGCTAGCTTGAATCAGGCGGTATTCATCAGTGTCGCGATGAGCAGTGTATTTTTGGTGGCTCTTGCGGGCTTTGCGGCCTATTTTGTTGGAGCGAGCATTGCCCGTCCAATTAAACTTGCTACAGAAAAAGTCGGGCAAATCAGCAAGAATAACGATTTAACAGAAAGGCTTGAGGTGGTTGGCAAAGACGAAATGGCCGAGCTATCCACATCATTGAATGAACTGTTCAGTAAGTTACAGCTCATCATCGGTGACTTTGCCACGGCAACCAATTTACTCAATCAAAACAGCAAGCAAATTGCCTCTAGCATGAGTGATACCCGAAATGCGGTGACAGAACAACACAGCATGTCCGATGCGGCGGCAACGGCGGTGAATGAAATGAGTGCGTCAGTTTCCGAGGTTGCGCAGTTTGCAAGTAAAGCGGCTGACTATGTCAGTGAAGCTAACCAAACCGGAGAAAAAAGCCGAACTGCTGCTCGTGAATTGGCCGGAGAAATGTCTCAACTGACCGAGCAAATGGGCAGTGCAAATCAAGCCATCGAACGGTTGTTGGTAGAAAGTAACTCGATAGGGGAAGTGCTGGATGTGATTCAATCCATTGCAGAGCAAACGAACTTGTTGGCGCTGAATGCGGCGATTGAAGCTGCGAGGGCGGGTGAACAAGGACGAGGCTTTGCGGTGGTGGCGGATGAGGTTCGCTCGTTAGCGGGCAGAACGCAATCTTCAACAGAGGAAATTAGAGAGAAAATTGAAGGGCTTCAGCGGGAAACCAAAGCGGTTGTCGAAGGAATAGGTAATGCCAACCAATCGGTAGAAAAAGGCACGGTAAGCTGTAATGTTAATTTGGAAATGCTGGGTCAGATTACTTCGATGTTGGTAGAGCTTAATGACATGAATACGCAAATTGCAACAGCAGCAACTGAACAGTCGGCGGTGACCGATGACATCAGTTCAAGTATTACAACGATTGCGGATGCATCTATGGAAGTGAACACTCAAACCAACGAAATAGATAATATTGTGCTGAACCTATCTGGGCAAGCCAGTGAGCTAAATAGCAAGGTCACTCAGTTCAAATATTAGATATGTAGATGGATGAGAATGTACTCAAGCGGTTTTCAGCGCCAGCAATTTGTTCTACCATTTAAATAGTGGAATGAATGTCACATTTTTAGGCCGTGTTATGAAAGTTATTCTTTTTGTCGCGGTCTTGTTTTTTTTTTGGTGTAGTGAAGGCAGCATTTGATTAAGCCCGTCCAAATATTGTGTTACCGATGTCTGTTCATCATAGTATTGCTCCCGTTTTTCGCTCGTGCCATTGAGCTCACTGATGACGAGCTTGCCTTTGTGAAAGCTAACCCTGTTTGGCGTGTGCATGTCGATAATGACTGGCCACCTTATAGCTATAAAGAATTTGGGCAAACGAAAGGCTACACGATAGAACTATTGCTTTTGGTCGCGCAAAAGGCGGGGGCGAGAATTGAATTTGTTGAAGGGGGCTCTTGGCGAAATTCGGGGCAACTGCTTTCTCAGGGCAGCGTTGATCTTTCTACATACCTTGAAAAAACATCACAGACTCAATCATTTGCCCAGTTTAATCACCAGCCTATTGTGACTATGGAAAGCGGTATGGTCACCGGGGAGGCTGCGTTTGATAGCGCCAGTTTTGAAATAATGGAGGGGGTTTTTGCGGCGGTTTCGGGTTCTCATGAAGCGGAAATGCTTGCGGAGTATTATCCGACAAGGCAATTGATGTTGGTCGAAGATACCTTGCACATGCTAGATGCGGTCATCAGCGGCGAAGCGGTCGCCGGTGTCGGCAATAAAATCGTCATTCAATATTTTGTCAAAAATCTTATCTCAACACGTTTGAAAGTGATCTCTCTCGAGGATAAAACCCACCTAGACGCGACATATTGGCGTTTGGCCGTGAAAAAGGACTGGCCGGAGTTAACTCGTATTATTGATAAAGCGCTCAAGGATATTTCTGAGCAACGTCTCGTTGAATTGCAACAAAAGTGGCTTGAATTCAGTGCTTCGCCCACCATTGATGTGCTGGATTTAACGGCACAAGAACGATTGTATTTAAACGATAAGCGAGTACTTCGATATTGCTCGCACCCAGATTTAATGCCCGTTGAGGGCCAAAGAAATAAAGTATCCATCGGTATTACTGGTGATTACCTAGACTATTTTAGTCAGAGTTTGGGGTTGAGCGTACAGCTAGTGGCCGCGCAGTCTTGGGCTGAAGCTCAATTTAAGTTCAAAATGGGCGAGTGTGACTTTTTATCTTTGTCGGCTTCCAGAAAGTTTCGTCTAGGCTACGCTGAATACACTAAACCTTATTTATCTTTACCTCTTGCGATTGTTATTCATCAAAAAACACCGTATGCCGCAAGCTTAGAATCGCTGGGCGGGCGTAGCATTGGCTTTACGTTTGGCAACCCGCTAGGGGAGCAGCTTAGAAAACGCTACCCTGCGATCAACTTTGTAGAGGTCACTTCCGCGACTGAAGGGCTTGAGAAGGTACGGGACAGTTATCTGTTTGGTTATGTTGGCGCGTTGCCTATTTTAACTTATCAATTGCAGCATAACTTTCCGAATTTGCTGGTGGGGACTCAACTGTCCGATACCTTTTTACTGGGGGCCGCAGCGAGAAGAGATCAGCCGTTGTTGGCGTCGATACTGAATAAAGCCATTGATAAGATGGACGTTCGATTGCACACCTCAATCATGTCAGCTTGGGCGCCGGTTAGCTATCGCCCCGTGATTGACCACCGTCTGGTGTGGGCTGTGCTAGTGGTGGCCTTGATTATTGTCAGTGCCATTGGTTATAGCTATTACATGTTGCAAAAGAAATACGTCAAGCTGAAGTCTCTGTCGACCATGGATAGGCTCACAGGTTTGTACAACCGACATACCATCGACATGGTTTTGGCGGAGCAGGTGTCACAATACCGTTTCAGTAAAAAGCCGTTTAGTATCATTTTAGGAGACGTTGATCACTTTAAGCTGTTCAATGACCGTTATGGGCATATCTTGGGAGACCATGTGCTAAAAGAGGTTGCCTTTGTGTTCAACTGCCATGCGAGTACGTTAGACCTCGTTGGCCGTTGGGGGGGAGAAGAGTTTATTATCATCTGTCCTGGAAAGACTGAGTTGCAGGCAATGGTGTTAGCGGAGTTACTCCGAAAAAAATTGGCGGCAATGGAACATCAAGATGTAGGCGTCGTTACGTGCAGTTTTGGCGTGGCAGAGTACCAGCCTACGCATTCTACCATTGATGTGATGCAGTGCGCCGACCGCTCATTATACTTCTCGAAACGTAAGGGCAGAAACGCCGTAACAAGCTTTACTGAATATGCCGAAAAAGAAACGTACAGTAAGGAAAACCATGATGATGAGCACCGCTCGTGATGCTTGACGAGAACTACAGCCTAAGGCCAGTCCCGCACTATGCTAGAAAGAAGAGTATTTCCCTCGCGTTTGTGTTGATGGGCTTGACGCTGTTTTCCGCAAGCATGGTGACTGGTGGAGAAGTCTTTAGAGGATTAGAGAATCGAGAATTTCTCTACATCGTATTAGCGGGCAATTTAGTTCTAGGTGTTTACACTTCAATTTTGGGTTACATCGGCTGTACTACGGGGCTATCTACACATCTACTCACTCATTTTTCGTTTGGCTCTAAAGGCTCTTGGCTACCCTCATTGCTGTTGGGCGGCACACAGGTGGGGTGGTTTGGTGTGGGCGTTGCGATGTTTGCTATTCCAGTGAATAGCACGATAGGCATTGATATAGAGTGGGTGATATTAGTGTCTGGATTTTTGATGGTGATCACCGCCTATTTCGGTATCAGCTCATTGATTTTTCTTTCGACCATTGCGGTGCCAGCAATTTTACTCATCGGTGGTTATTCCGTGTTTGTTGAAGCACAAAGCATTCGATGGGACAGCATCCCAGTTTCGAACGAAGCGACATTAGATTACTCGAGTGCGCTCGCTATGGTGATTGGTACGTTTATCAGCGCAGGTACGTTAACGGCCGATTTCACCCGTTTTTGCCGAGGAAAAAAGCGCGCAATTTTGATCACCATGTTGGCTTTTTTTGTTGGCAACTCTGTCATGTTTATTTTTGGTGCCATTGGGGTGATTTCTGTTGGCTATGCCGATGTGTTTGATGTGCTGCTCGCTCAGGGCTTGATGATCCCTGCAATTGTCCTGTTGGGTTTGAATATTTGGACGACGAATGACAACGCGCTGTATGTCTCTGGGCTGGCGTTTGCTAATGTGACGAGGCGTCCTAGCCAGTACATCTCGATGGCGAATGGCATCGTGGGAACTTTGTTTGCCTTGTGGATGTATAACCATTTTATTGAGTGGTTGAGTTTTCTTTCGTTGGCTATCCCACCGATTGGTGCGGTGATCATTGCCGATTACTTGCAAAATCGTCAACGCTACTACGACTACACTGAATTGGAGTTTAAGTCGGTGAATTGGGCCGGGATTTATGCGGTGGTTATCGGAATTACTGCGGGATTATTGCTGCCTGGTATTGTGCCAATCAATGCCGTCATCGGCTCGATAGTGGCTTATTTACTGCTCAATAGATGGTTGAACCCCATGACAACGCATCAGTAATATGAAAAATCCCAGTGGCTTGTACCACTGGGATTTTTTACATTGAGTGACTCTACGCCATGTAGCTATGTATTTATCTACACAATGAATTTACTCATGACACTTTCTTGGTCACGAACGTGTTGCAGTTGCGTTGACATCGCGTCGTTAGCTGAGTCCGCTGAGTCGGCCACTTGTACTGACAGGTCCTTGATATTAATGGTGTTATTGTTAATTTCTTCAGCAACCAAGCTTTGTTCTTCAGCCGCTGATGCGATCTGAATATTCATATCACTGATTTGCTGAATTGCTTCACGGATACGCTCAATTGCCTGATTGGCTTCTTCCGCTTGCGTCACTGTTTCGTCTGCGGTTTCTTTGCTTTGCCCCATGGCACTGGCAACAGCAGATGCTCCAGATTGTAATTGTTCAATCATGTTACGGATTTCAGTCGTTGATTCTTGAGTACGTTGTGCAAGGGTACGTACTTCATCGGCTACCACCGCAAAGCCACGACCGGATTCACCTGCACGTGCAGCCTCAATTGCGGCATTCAGTGCGAGTAGGTTGGTTTGGTCGGCGATGTCGTTGATCACTTTCAAGATGGTTTCAATATTGCTGGTAGCGGTTTCCAGCTGTTTCACTTCTTCTACTGCTTGATCGATACGTTCTGAAAGTGCGCTGATGGCTTGCGTTGTGTGGTTAAACACTCGGCTGCCGTCTTCTGTTGCGGTATCGGCGTCTTTAGCGGCACTCGCCGCACCTTGTGCATTACCGGCTACGTCTGACGAAGTGGTGGCCATTTCATGCATTGCCGTGGCAAGTTGCTCAAGCTCTTGCATCTGTGTGGCCATCGCGCTTGCTGAATGTTTCGCGCCATCGGCAGTTTTCTCTGTGACCGACATAATTTCTTGGCTAAGCTCTTTGGTTCGGCGAATACGCTCTTGCAAGGTTTCTGCAAATGTATTAAAACCTTGAGCCAACTCTGCAAATTCTGGATCGGTATTGGTATCCAATCGCTTAGTGAGGTCTCCTTGACCCGAAGCGACGTCTTGAATCGCTTGGTTGAGGTTTTGCAATGGTGCCATGAGGGTGCGTATCAATAATTGAAGCGCGAAAATGGAGACCAATAAAGCAATCAAAGCATAGATGATTGAGCTGTTTCTTAAATCGTCTACCGCAGCATAAGCGATAGTTTCATCAAGCATGACGCCCACATACCAATCTTCTCCTGGGATTTTTGAGAAGTCGGTTGCGAAAATTTGCCCGTCAATCTCTACTTCTTGAGTCGTTTCTTTAATCCCAACGTTTGGGAGAAACTCTTTCATTGGTTTGCCATTCATTTTTGCATCTGGGTGCGCAATGATGGTGCCGTCACCCGCAACGATGAATAGGTACCCGGCGTCAAATAAATTAACTTTGTTGACGATAGTGGCAAGGCCCGCAAGGCTTACATCATAGAATATTGCACCAGTAAACTTACCGTTGTTTCGCACGGGTTCTGCAATAGAAACCAAAATTTCATTGGTGGCGGAATCGGCGTAAGGGGCTGTGATGATTAATTTACCTGCATTTTTGGCATCTTTATACCAAGGGCGAGCACGTGGGTCCCACGTTGGGCCTGGATCCCAGCTTGGGTCGTTACTGACATGGGAGCCATCACTTTCGATGCCTAACCCAGCAAGTAAGAAAGAATCAGTGACTGTTTTTTGGCTAATAATGTCTTCGATATTGGCTTCATTGCCATCCAAATAGGCATCTTCTATTAAGCTAGTGGCGTAAGCCGCGATGTCTTTTTTACCTTTTAAGTCTGCGGATACGGTATTTCGAACCCCATCCACGATCTCACTGACACTTGAACTCACTTGTCTTTCAAGCTCACTCTTCATCGCAAAATATTGTTGAGTGGTGAGAAGAGTCAATATTAACAGTAATAGCAAGGACGATGCGGCAACAATCTTATGGCGAAATCTCATGGTCTTCCTTTAACCTCTTGTTAGAAGTTTTATTAATTAATATGTCAAAAATTATGGTTCAATTAATGACAATTTTCCTGTTATTAAAGCCGTGATTTTAATTTTATTGTTTTAACCACTTTACAAGTAGTATAGAGGGCTATCGGTCATCGATGGTGATACTTGAGCTTTTTGTTAGGAAATTGTGATGGTTAAATCGGTTTATTGACGAAATGCGCAACCGATTTCGTCGGTTTTGTTGTTCGGTAGGTTCAGAATTGTCCTATCGGGCAACCGTCATTGCTACGCCATTTATTGGCAGGCTTTCTGGTTCCACCCAAGTACTTCTGAACAAAGGTGTTAGGGTCAAATAATTTATAGAACGGATAATAGTCGAATATGTTATTTGGCGCATGAAAATAGCGCATATATTTAGTTATATACGGGTTTGTCTGGTTGTTTTTCATTAATAAGGTGCATAATTCGGTGCTTTTTGCTTTACTGTAGTTAGGTTGTATATTCGTCATCGCTCAAGGAGGAGAGAGTGGAATTAAGACAAGCGGAATATCAGGATTACGCTAAGATAGCCAAGCTGCATGCCAAAAGCTGGCAAGAGCACTATCGCGGAATTGTCACTGATGCCTACCTAGATAAATTTGCCGCTGATGATCGACTGGTGATTTGGCAAACGCGCCTAACCAACCCGTCTTTTAATCAAAGCGTGTTGTTGTTGGAGGAGGGAGATACCCTCTGTGGTTTTATCTGTGTGTATGGTAACCATAACATCGATAACGGCACTATAATCGATAACTTACATGTAGACTCGGCTTATCAGGGGCATGGACTGGGCACCAAGTTGATGTTAGAAGCGGCTAAATGGACTCAGAAATATTTTCCTGATTCTGGTTTATATTTGGAAGTTCTAAATGAAAATGTGGCAGCTAAGCAGTTTTATCTGGCACTGGGAGGCGAAGTTTCTCATAAGAGCCATTGGAACTCACCATGCGGAACTAATGTAGAAGAATGCATCATAGTTTGGCCGTCGCCACAGCTTTTGTTAGAAAAAGCCCAAGTGTTTGTTTAAGTCTTATTAAGTTTTATAGTTGTAAAAATAGCGCCTGATATGGCGCTATTTTTATGCCCGAACACCAGATATTGTATTTGGAATAGCAAACATTGACATATTTAGTAACATGCAATTTCTTAATTAGCTCATGCTTATGTTTTTCAGGCTCAGAAATTAAGTCATATTACTGAGAAGTAAAACCTAGATCAGAAAAATCACAACATATTTTGGTTAAATGTTGTTCGAATGTGAAATCTGTTCCAAAATGCTACTGGATGCACAAGCATAGAGTGGAAGCGTAATGCAACAGATGGATTTGGATGTCGAATGGCTGACTCGTTCACAGCTGTTTCGAACTAAAATGCTCAAAGGGATGAGCTTGGTGACGTTGTTGGCGGGCTTATTCTATGGTTCGCTTAATTTGCTTTTGCTCGACCAAAAAATGCTGGGTATTTTCGAACTGTGTTTTTCTATTTATTCTGCTTACCTATTTTGCTACGCCGATACCTTTCGTCATCGTCCTCTACACCCAACATTATATGTCGCGACTATTTCTGCAATTATCTTTTTTGCCGTTGCGACGACACCAACTTCTGTCACTGTGTTTGTCTGGATGTTTATCAGCCCAATCATTGCGTATTTGTTATTGGGTAAAGCAAACGGCTTTCGCATTAACCTATTTATTATTCCCGGTGGTATCGCTAACTACACCTGGCAGATCCTCCAACCTGATTCCATCTTAGCGATAAACTCAGCGGCAAATGTCGCGGTGTGTCTGGTTGCGCTGTGGGCGGTAGCTCATGTTTATGAACGCAACAGAGAAGTAACAGAGCGGCAACTAACGTCATTGGCAACCTTGGATCCGCTGACCAAAATCGATAATAGACTCAGCCTTGCTCTAGGGTTCGAGAAAATGGTGACCATGCACCGACGCAAAACTGATGTGTTCAGCCTGTTGGTGATTGACCTCGATTATTTTAAAGCGATTAATGATGAATTTGGACACGATACGGGTGATCAGGTTTTGGTTAAAGTTGCCAGCCTATTAGCAGATACGGCTCGTCTTTCTGACACAGTATATCGTGTAGGTGGCGAAGAGTTTTGTGTCTTACTTCCCTATACCGATCGCCAAAAAGGTCGAGCAATGGCTGAACATTTGAGAAAAGTCATTGCTCGGCATTGCTTTGAAATTGACGGGCAGTGCATTAATATTTCGGCCAGCATTGGTATTTCTGAATATGGTGAAGACGGCATGGCTCTGGACGATATGTTCAAAACTGCTGATGGCCTGCTTTATAAGGCAAAAGATCTTGGCCGAAACCAAGTGGCTTATGCGGTAACTTGATTGCTCGATCAGGCGGCGATATTGCTCAATCTGCCAGTCTCTATTTCTTCATTACTACAGTGAAATCATCGGCTGCATAGCCTTGAATAATAAGGCTCTGCTTTGTCAGTGTGCGACAAAACGTCAGTATATCATTTGGGTTGTAGCTCTGGAGCAGAGTATCGGTTGGGAAAGTGTCTGAATTTAGCAAGTTAAAAATGACCACTTCATTGGCGTTGGCGTACATTCCTTTAATTACATTATATAAATACTTAGGGTTGCTACTGTAATAGTTCAATGAGCCACAGGCGATAATCACATCATGTTTGTTGAGCTTACACCGAGCAAAATCGGCGTGTAAGAAAGTGGCTAGCGGAATGTCCCTTAACTTAGCCGCAGCGATAAACGATTTTTGTTGGTCGATACCGGTATAGGCTTTTAGTTTAAAGTACTCATCGAGATACAGTTTTAAGTCTCCAAAACCACAACCCAAATCCAAAACCGTTTTATTGGTAAAGTCGTATTGCTGTGCAATGGCATTAAAACGTGTCCGCTGAGATGCAGTGTCTTTCCAACCTAAGGTTTTTGGACCGTCAAGTGGCCATTTTTTCTGGCGATCATTATGGTAAAAGTACACGTTTAGGCGATCAAAAAAGTTCAAAGTGACTCCAACACCGTAGGGAAGTTCTTGGGAGTATCCACAGCCTCGTCAAGATAGAAGGATCATTGTAGCAAAAGTCTGGCGTGTTTGATGAACAGCCAAGCCCCAAAAGTGACGTTATCTCCTATACTTATTCCACCTTACTCAGATTCTGATGGGAGTAAATGTATGAGCGAAGCACTGAGGAAAGCATGTTTGGCTTTTTCCAACGGTGAAGTGGATGAACTCTTGCCCTATTTGTCTGAACAAGTGGAATGGCGAAATGTGGGTAAAGAAGTGATCCATGGTATCGATTCGGTAAGAGCGATATGTTATCAATTGGGCTTTGAACCTATTTCGTTGCAGGTATCGAGTCATTTTTCCGGTGAGGAACATATGTTGGTTCAAGGGCATGGGGATGCGGAGCGCGCCTTTAATTTTTGTGATGTTTTCCAATTTGAAAACGATCAAGTTACGGTAATTACTTCGTATTTGGTCATACAAGAAGAGAATAAAACCTGACCTATCGCAATGTGCAGAAGATTAATCTAACTATGATGATTGTAACGATTCGTTACGGATCACTTGCTCGTATTCGGCGCTGAGACCAGCCCACAATAAAAGAGACAGTTATGGATAATCTAGTTGAACGATTTTTACGCTATGTAACTTTTGATACTAAATCAGACCCTAAAAATGCACATTGCCCAAGCAGTGCGGGCCAAATGGTGTTTGCTCAGAGCTTGCAGCAAGAAATGGTCGAACTTGGTCTTGTTGATGTCAGTCTTGATGGCAATGGTTACCTCATGGGCCGTTTGCCGAGTAACGTAGACTACGCCGTTCCCGCTATTGGCTTTATTGCTCATATGGATACAGCACCAGATGCTTCTGGCAAAGACGTAAAACCGCAGATTATCGATGACTATCAAGGCGGCGATATCGCGCTTGGTAAGGGGGACATAGTACTGTCTCCTATTCAATTTCCAGATCTTCATGACTTACACGGTCAAAACCTCATCACAACCGATGGCACTACGCTGTTAGGGGCCGATAATAAAGCGGGTATTGCTGAAATCCTAACCGCGGTTGCGCATCTGCAAGCAAACCCAGATATTAAGCATGGTGATATCTGCATTGGCTTTACACCAGATGAAGAGATTGGCCGAGGTGCGAACCTGTTTAATGTAGCGAAGTTTGGTGCTCAGTGGGCATATACGGTGGACGGCGGACCATTAGGTGAATTGGAGTTCGAAAACTTCAATGCAATAAGCGCCGATGTAATCTGTCATGGTGTTAACGTTCATCCGGGCACAGCAAAAGGAAAAATGGTCAACTCAATGAACATTGCCGCTCAATTCCAAGCGATGATGCCAGCTGAGGAAACCCCAGAAACCACATCGGGCTACGAAGGTTTTTATCATTTGAAATCTATGGAGCCAAGTGTTGCTAAAACAGAACTCGGTTACATTATCCGTGATTTTGATGCCGCTGAAACGGATCGCCGTAAAGTGTTTATGCAGCAAAAAGTGGATGAGTTAAACAGTAAGTTAACCAAAGGTCATGTTGAGTTGGTTCTAACGGATTGCTATCGCAACATGAAAGAAATGGTAGAACCTCACCCACATATTATCGACATTGCAAAACAGAGCATGATTGAGTGCGACGTAGAGCCATTGATCAAACCGATTCGCGGCGGCACAGATGGCGCAAGGCTTTCGTTTATGGGATTGCCTTGCCCGAACATCTTTACTGGCGGTTATAACTTCCACGGTATTCATGAGTTCATCTCAATTGAACAAATGGAGCAGTCGGTATTGGTGATTGCTAAGATTGCGCAAAATACGGCGAAATACCATCGTTAGATAAGGCGGAAGGCATTAGGCGGAAGGCAGAAGGTTGAATTATCTTCCGCCTTTAGCCTCTAAGCCGTTTGCAGAGTTAAGTTAGCCACCCAGCGCTTTTCTCGGTAGCGGCGGAAGCATAGGTAGAAGCGAACAAATTCTTCGCTGACAATGGCTAAGTAAACCCAGTTAAAGCTCCATTCACCTAAGAATGCGCCAAATAAAGTCAATGGAATGCCGAAAGACCACATCGCAATCAAATCCATTTTGATGAAGAACATGTGCTCTCCTCCGGCTCTCAATACGCCGTTGATGATGGTCATGTTAAGCATCCGAATCCAGATACCAAACGCCATTACTCCTAGTGCAGGTAACGCCATCGCTGCAAGCTTAGGTGAGTCCAAATTCAAAACGCTAATTACCCAGTCGCGGCTCAAGTACAGAGCTAGACCAAGAGAAAGGCCTAATGCCAAAACCCATTTTATAATGGTGACAGATATGGCTTGTGCGTCTTCAAATTCATCCCGGCCAAGAGATTGACCAACAAGCACTGAACAGGCCACTGCAATACCAAAGAACAGTGCGTAGCAAAGTGATTCAAATGGTCCAATCATGCTATAAACGGCTAACTCTGTTGTGCCCATATGACCTATGATCATTTGGTACGTCAGCGTGCCTGCAGCCCATAAAACCGCGCTGCACGAGCTTGGAATCGCCAGCTTTTTGAAAGACATCCATAAAGTATGGTGTTTTTTAATATAGTGGCTGGTTACAAGCCAGTTTTTGCTCCACATCAGCACTGCCCACATCATAAATACCTGTAGAGCTCGAGCAATGGTGGTCGCTAATGCTGCGCCAGCAACGCCCATTGCTGGAATGCCGTAGCCGCCACGGATCAGTAAAAAATTCAGTGCAATGTTAATTGCAACCGTTATGGCGCCTATGATTAGAGGCAACATCGCATTGCCGCTTGAGCGTAATGCGGATTCGACTGTAATCACAAAATGCGTTAGTAAGAGCACAGGAAAGCTATATATTAGATATTCAACGCCTAGGCTAATCACTTGTTCGTCAGTGGTTTGCAGTAGCATTATCTGCCCAGCAAAGAGCGTCAGAATCGCGGTTACTGGAATAATGAGTGCTGTGCCAAACTTAAGCGCTTGTACCGTTACCGTTTTAGCGTGTACTTTGTCTTCTTTGCCCCAGTATTGTGATACAAGTACGCCGGTCGCAGCGGCCATACCTGCCATAATCATGGTAGCAACGAATTGCCATTTTGAGGCGATGCCAACGGCCGCAGTCGCGTGTTGGCCAAATTCACTTACCATTAAGACGTCTGCTAATGCCAAGATAGAAACCAGTGCACTTTGGATGGCAACTGGGAACGCGAGCTTAAGTACTCGAGGCAATAGAGCGTGCGGGCGAACGGTAGGTGTTAAAGAATGTGTTTTCATATTATGCCCTCCTGATTTAGGCGAAAAATATAACTAAGTACGAGCATAAACAAAATGTTTAAAAAACCAGAAAACCTGTGCGAATTTGACATGTCTAAATTTCAACCTAAAAATCATTGGCAAGATGAAATACATTTGGGTGACGATTGTCGAGAACGATTTCTCACGCAGTCCGACTTTCCAGAGTTCGTTGACAACAGTGTTTTTATGGCAGGCTTAACCGTACTTCAAGACGAATACCATGTAGAACGTTCTGATCCGAGTATTCATACTTTGCTGTTTACTCTTGAGGGGCGAGGAGTGCTCATCACGGTCGATGATGTAAGGGTTATAGAGCCAAATACGGTAACGTTACTTCCAGCGCATCAACCGTTTCGGTTTGAAATATTGTCGGCGGATGATGGTTGGAAAATGTCTTGGATGTTGTTAGGTAATGTGGCTAAGTGGCTTCCTCTTATCTCTCAGGGGCAGAGAATAGAAAACACCCCATCATGCGAGCAACTCTGGTCATTTCTGAGCTTACTTCATAATGAAATTGGTGGGCGGGTCAGTTATAGAAAGCTGTTTGTAAGTGAACTGTCTCGTTTGTTGATTGGATCTGCTCATCAAGATGCACCATCCAATACTATTATTCGAATTCAGAGTGTTTTCAACGACGTAGAGTCGCAATTGCATCACCCATGGAGCGTAAAAGCGATCGCCGAACAGAGTTTCATTGGAGTCGAGCAACTCAACCGGATTTGTAAGCAACTGTATGGTTGCACGACCCAACAGCGCTTGATTGCATTGCGAATGGAAAAGGCGACTGATTTACTCCATTACAAGGATTGGTCCGTTGGCATGATTGCCCAGCGCTTAGGCTATCCAGACCCTTTTAATTTCACTCATCGATTTCGCCAGTATCACGGTTGTTCGCCACGGGATTATCGACGGAAATTGGATCTGTAATGAGATGGGTTAGAGCTTATAGCTGGTCTGGTTAGTGACAGACAAGCAAACCTGTGCCAGCCACTTCATCTGTGGGCTGTCTCTTTGACTGCGTCGGTAGCTCATAACTTGATTAAACTGGAAATCAAAATTTTCAGGCAGTGGAATAATTCGAGTACCGTCAGGTATGTGTTCTGCAGTCGTGAATGAAAAGTGATCGCTAGAACGAACCAGTTGATGACAAGCATGGATCGATTCAATGCGAACAGCCCGTTCGAAATGATAACCGTAGTTCTTAAGTTTCTCTACCAAGTGTAAGCGCTTGTCATTCCACCCCGGAGTAAGCAAGCCCGCAAGAGGGAACGATTGTAGGTCTTCCAAGGTTTTTGCAGGGTGGTCTTTCCTGACAAATGCGGAAACCTTGCCTGATATTAACGGTTGCTGGTAAAGCGACTGAGGCAAGCTTTCGGTAAAAACATGAATGGCTAGGTTGCCATCGCCGCCGAGCAGGTTGTCTAGCTTCTTATTACTCCAGTGCTCTAGAGTGACCAGACTATGAGGTGCTTGTTCTTTGATGGCTAGGTACAGCTTTGCGCCATACGTTTCCATAAAGTAGCTCTGTAAATAGAGTTTGATTGGTTCGCGGTGAGTTTTGGGATCAAAATTGTCTTTTTTTACACTGTTAATACAGGTTAACACTGACCGAAAATAGTGGATGTTACTCCGCAAGAAAGAGGTCGGCTCAAAAAGGGTTCCGGTCTGTACGAATAGAGGATCATCCAACTCTTGCTTTAATTTAGCCAGTGTCTTGCTAATGGCACTCGACGTTTTGCCTTGTGCACTGGCGACGGACTTTACGCTGCCCAGATCGTACATTTTGACCAATACATCTATGTTATTAATATCGATATTCATAAAAGGCTGATACCTGCAAAAGTAAGAGGAATTTAGAACTGACCGATAGCCATTGAGTTAGTTCCTTTCCAAGTTGGAAATCCCGCATTTCCTCGAGAATAGTGACGTTTCATTTTAAAGTTATTCTATCGAAACGAAACGAGGCATTCTCATGAAAAAATTAATTATCGCTCTATCTATTGTCTTTTCTGCTACGGCAGCAGCGGGAACGTGTGGCCCGAATGTGAATGCTGATGCGCCATGTTCAACAATGACGGATAATCAAATCCAAAGCGAGCGTATTATTCACCCAGCGTCAATGAATCAAGATGATGATGTTACGGCGGTTCGCTTTACTACTGTTCATTCTCCGTTGACTCATGAAAAAATGATGGAACCAAACGACAACCGCTAGACGGACGTTTACGGCCTCACGGACGAGGTTTGCTTCTTTATGTTGCAATGCAGTTAAAAGGCGTTGGTTAGCTCTAATAAAAGCGCAATCATTAGTTCATAGTTATTGCTAGTGCTATCAAAAATAGTTTAAAATCCGCCGTTCTCTTCTAATCTCAGAATAAATCATGCTTGATGTATCAATCCTCCCTGTCTATTTAACGGCAGTGGTTGCTCTCTTATTACTCCCTGGCCCCGACATGTTACTCATTGCTAGCTCTAGTATCAGCTATGGGCGTAAGGTTGGATTTTTTGCCAGTCTAGGCAATGCGACATCGGGCATTATTTTAACGTTATTAGCCGCTTTAGGTGTATCAGCTATGATTGCAATGAGCCCGATAGCGTTAAAAGTTTTGCATGTTTTAGGGGGCGCGTACTTGCTGAAAATGGGCTGGGACTGCCTGCGTTCGCAAGCGGCTGACGTCCCTGAGCTTGGTAGTGAAAAAAAGATGGCCGGCGCCTTTTACCAACGAGCGTTGGTCAGTAATTTATTAAACCCGAAAGCGTTAGTTTTCTTCGTCATGTTTTTGCCACAGTTTGTTTCTGGCAACATTACTGCAAGCTCGGGTGAACAAATGTTGGCATTGGGGCTATTACTCAATGTATTGGGCCTTGCGTTTAATTTACTCTTAGTGGCATTGGTTGGAACGCTAGGTAAAGGGTTACTTGAAAACGCAAAGTTTAGGCAGTATCAACATAAGGTCATGGGTGGCGTGTTTGTTCTGCTGGCTTTATGGATGTTAAGCGCTTAGCGTGAAGCTCGTTCCTATTCAATGGTTGTTTGACGCCTTCTTCCGAGAGGGCGTTTTTTATCATCAATTAAAGACGCTCATCTTTGAGTTCGAAACAACACATTTCTAACCCTTAACTCGTATTCATAAAGCCGGAAAATACTGGCGGAAGAAAAAAATAGGATGATTTTTGAACGCAATCAGATAGGGGTGTTATATTTAATAGAATACTAATAAATAGAAATACTCGCTTTTACTTTTGATGCTCAAGACGATGTAGGAACCAATCATGAATATTGTACAGCTAACATGGGAACAAACCGTTCCGGTTAGGCAGGAAGTATTGTGGCCTGGCATGCCTGAAGATTTTTGTTATGTAGTCGGAGATGAACAGGCGCAGCACTATGGGGTAGAAATCGATGGGGAACTAGTGACGGTTGCGTCAGTTTTCATTGATGAAGATGAAGAAACTGCAAGAGTTAGGAAGTTTGCCACGCTGCTTGAACATCGGCATGAAGGGTTAGGCAGTGCGTTGTTAGAACATATTTTGAGTGATGTACAGCGGTTCAATGTGCATTATTTTTGGTGTATTTCACGCGAATCGACGGTGGATTTTTATAAGCGCCTTGGCTTGCATATTGAAGATGACCGTTTTTCTAAGTGCGGTATTAATTTTTACCGGATGAGTTGCCAGTTAGGTGAGAGTATTCCACATGCGCCTCATGATTCCCCGCTTCATTCTTAACTCATTCTCGCGCTTTCCTCGCTAAGCTCTCGTTGTTGATAAGCATCCGTTTTTCGGTGCTTTATTGATTCTGCCTTGTTATTCATTTAATCGTATAACTTTCATCAATTTGTGTTGGTGTTTTTTTGCACCGTTTTGTTAATTGCTTCCGCCGAAGCCATTTAATAGCACCGGTAAAGTGATAAAAACTCTAATTTCATTAAAATAAATGATTGAAGTTCTATTTTTTAGCAGTTAGGTTAAGGGGAAGGATAAAAGACACCACCGCATATATAAGCAGTAAAGGTGTTTACGCTAAATTAAACAGGATGATGTAAGTATGTACCAAACCGACGATGTTCGTATCAGCAAAGTAAAAGAGCTTCTACCACCAGTAGCGGTATTAGAAAAGTATGCAACGACTGAAGTTGCCGCTTCTACTACGTTTGAAGCTCGTCAGGCCATCCACAATATCTTAGAAGATAAAGACGATCGCCTGTTAGTTATCGTTGGCCCGTGTTCAATTCACGACACAGAGGCTGCGCTAGAATACGGCAAGAAACTTAAAGTGTTGCGTGACGAGCTAGGCGATAAGCTAGAAATCGTGATGCGCGTTTACTTTGAGAAACCGCGTACAACGGTTGGCTGGAAAGGTTTGATTAACGACCCTTACCTTAATGATACTTATAAGCTAAATGATGGCCTGCGCATTGGTCGCAAGTTGTTACTAGACTTGACGGACATGGGTATGCCTACAGCGAGTGAATTCTTAGATATGATCACGCCTCAGTACATTGGTGATTTGATCAGCTGGGGTGCTATCGGCGCTCGTACTACGGAATCTCAGGTTCACCGTGAACTCTCTTCAGGCCTATCTTGCCCTGTTGGCTTTAAAAATGGTACAGACGGCAACATCAAGATCGCATCAGACGCGATCCGCAGTGCTGGCGCTTCTCACCACTTTTTGTCGGTAACTAAGTACGGCCACTCTGCCATCATCGAAACTGCCGGTAACCCAGATTGCCACATCATTTTACGTGGTGGTAAAGAGCCGAACTACAGTGCTGAACACGTTGCTTCTATTAAAGATGAGTTACAAGCGTCTGGTCTGCCACAAAAAGTGATGATCGACTTTAGCCACGCTAATAGCTCTAAGCAATACAAACGCCAAATGGTAGTAGCCGAAGATGTTTCGGCGCAACTGGCAGCTGGTGAGCAAGCGATCTTTGGTGTGATGATTGAGTCGCATATTGTTGAGGGTCGTCAGGATCTAGTCGACGGTAACGCACCAACTTACGGTCAGTCTATCACTGATGCTTGTATTGGTTGGGATGATACGGAAACGGTATTACGCCAACTTGCAGGTGCCGTTGAAGCACGCCGTAACGCGTAATTGACGGAACTTATCGCTAAGAGTCATTGTTGCTCTGGTTGTGGTATTTTTAGTGAAGAGCAGCGATAACGCTGCTCTTTTTTATGTCTATTGCTATTCTGATGCCACGCTTATTGGATTGGATTCCATAATGCTAATTTTTACTCGCCTTCGCTGCCGTAATATTCTGGATTGTAGCGAAGTACCATGCCTTTCATAGCGTTGAATACAATGTCACGGTGCTCAGGAGCCACATGGCTAACGGCATCTTCCATTTCTTGATTGATAATGACGGACAGTTCGTCATGAATCTTTTTGCCTTTAAGGGTTAAGAAAATCTTCTTGGCATTTTTATGTGTTGGATCTGGCGTTGACGCAATGTACTCATTTTTTTCAGCGTGACGGATTAGGCTAGTCATTGTGCCTTTACTTCGAAGTAGACGTTCAGCCAAGACGCTTGGACGCAGTCCGTCTTCCCAATCGAGTTCCATCAGTACTAACAGTTGCTCTACATTGATTTCTTTATGCAGCTTCTGAATTTCTAATTGAATACGATTTTGCATTTGGCGAGTAGCGATCCAGCTGATACCCGCTGTTGTTTGATAGGGCTTTAGTACATTTTTATCCGACACGAGCTGATTCCTCAATCTATTCATAATCTTTATTGGGTCATAATAACCATAAGATAGTTCGAAGTGAAAGTTGTTTCGGATACTTTTTGAAGTATTTCCGATGCTTACATTTAAAGTTTTACATTAAATATAATGATTGTTAGGTGTTAGTTCATGTGTTTACGACCTCGATTAATCACTGCAATCGTTTAAAATTGAATTAGTTGAATATTTAAAATATAACGACTGTGATCTATGTCAACTTGTAGATGGTAGAGGTAGGTGTCATTGTGTTGTGTGATTTGTTGTTAAATTAAAAAGTCGATAGTTCAAAGGAACTGAGAAGAGAACTAGGCTTCTATTCTATTTTTACTTCAAGCTAGTGCTATTCATCTTCTTATACGAAGAGTAGGGCGGCGTGCTATTACGTCGTGATGGTTGCTGTGAAGTTGCGCAAACTATTGCGTACCTTAGGGAAAGCTAAACGCCAGTTAGTATTGAAGGTATTCATGGCTGGTTGGGTTTGAAGCTGTCGAGCGTAAATGCAAACTTTAATCTTTGAAAGATTTGAAAGCAAAGAAGTACTAACAAGGTTTAAAAAAACCGCAATGATGTAGCCGCTTACGTCAAAGGATTGGTGTAGGTTTGAATGGTTATTTAGATCTTCTGTGATTTCTGCCTAAACCAGTATGGGGTAGATGCTGTGGTCTGTCGTGCTGACGAACAGCATCAAGAGTGGTGGAGGATGTATCCGCAGCCGAGTTAACATGAGCTTGTCATAACGACCGATTAAAATGATAAGGCTCGCGAAGTTTTCTGGTTTTTTTGTGCCCTAATAACGGACCTAGATCACTGATTGCGCAGGAAATCAATATACCGTACAGAGGTTTGACCTGATGGTTTTTAGAGCTTAAAACGAACGCTTTTCCTTGCCTTATGCAAGTGGTTGAGTTATTAAGGGTTAGATGTCGTTCATGTGAAACCAGAACAAATTGGAGTTGGCTTGTGATTAATAAACGATTTTTTAAAACAAAAGATGAAGTAGAAGTGACTTTTGTCCTTGATGTAGATAAAGCATCGTCGGTAGCCTTGGTAGCAGACTTCCTAGATTGGAAAGCGCAACCAATGAAACTGAATAAGAAAGACAAAGCATTCAAATTTAAAACGCGTTTGCCGAAAGGAAAAGAGTTTGAATTTCGTTATCTAGTAAATGAATCTGAGTGGGTAAACGATGCTCAAGCAGACCGCTACGTACCAAATTCATTCGGACAAGATAATGGTTTGATTTCTACGATTCAGGCGTAATTATTTTTCTGAAATTTATTTCGAGCGCTACTATCTAAGTAGCGCTTTTTCGTTCTTTTATTCACGATTATTTTTGCTCGTTACGTATCTTTCTCGCCTAGTCTGAAGACAATCTCAGCTTCAAATAATCAATGAACAGCTTGGTGCGAGTATGCTCATAATCCAGTTTTGGGTAGTAAGCATATACCGTGGTACTTTCCGCTGAAATACTTGGCAAAATCTGCACTAAATCTCCCGATTCTAGCAAATCCTCTATAAGAACACGGCTAGTGGCTAATACGCCCATGCCTGCTTTCGCACCATAAAACAGCGCTTCTGGGTTGGTGGTAACAAAGTTGCCCTCTAGGCTGATTCTTTGCCCATTGGAAAGCACCATTTCTCTGCCTAGTTGTTCTCCCCACAAAAGGATGTTGTGTTGTTTGAGAGCGTCAACAGTGAGTGGCGTGCCTTTACTTGCAAGGTAATCCGGTGAAGCAAAAAACTCAGGGCTATGCTCAAACAGCGGGGTGGCCTTGAAGCTGAGTGAGTTGAGTTGTTCCAATTTTCGGCTGATGTGTAAATCTAAACTCATTTCGGGTAACTGCCCAGGAATGGTGGTGATTAACTGCACTTTGATATCCGGGTACTGTTGTAAGAAGTCATTCAAATAACGGACGATAAATTTAGAACCTACCACCAGTGTTGCGCCAATTTTGAGTACACCTGCCGGGGTTTGGTTAACCGAGCGAGTTTCATCAATGACGGATTGCCACTGCTCCATTTGCACACATGAGCGTTTGTAGAACAGTGCGCCAGCCTCTGTTAAGTTGATGGTGCGAGTCGTGCGTTTTAGTAATTGCACCCCAACTCGTTCTTCGAGCCAATGAATTCTCTTACTGATGGCCGAACTGGTGGTATTGAGTCTTCGAGCGGCACCGGTGAAGCTTCCCTCATCGACCACTCGAATATAACTGCGTATTGCTTCATTCCAGTCCATTACCTTTCCTTTTCGATTTGGTCATTAGTTCTTTGTAGGACTTAATCTATTTCCTGATTGGCTGATTATCAATCTTAATGACTAAATGTACACTAGTTGCATGAAGAATGAATCGTTTAATAGACTGCCGTTGTTTCTCGCAATGATGGTGATTGCCACCGGTCAGGTTGGCGTTGGAATTTACCTCCCCGCATTACCACTTATCAGTGGTGACTTAGGTGTGCAGGCCGATCAGGTTCAGTACATCGTAACGGGCTACTTAGTCAGCCTTGGGCTCTCTCAATTGTTTTACGGGCCAGTCGCTGATGCGATAGGGCGCCGGCCGGTATTTATATTTGGCCAGGGGCTCTATTTGGTGGGTACATTGATATGTGTTCTGTTTGGCCATGACTTAACCATGATCATTATTGGCCGGGTTCTACAAGGATTTGGTGCAGGCAGCGCGTCGGTCATTGGTGCCAGTATTCTTCGGGATTCGTATAGCGGCGGGCAGTTGGCTCGAGCGTTGTCTTATATGTCTATTATGGGCTCTGTCATGCCGATGGTCTCCCCTGTGTTGGGAGGGTGGCTTGCCTGGAATTTCGGTTGGCAATCTGTGTTCTTTTTTGTGTTTGTTTATGTCGGGGCTATCTATGTTCTGGGTTGTTATATTTTACCCGAAACTCTGCCTTATAAGACGTCTAAACCAAAGTTGAATTCAGTTTTTCAGCGTTATATAGGGCTTATAAAGAGCAGCCAAGTGTTAACCAGTGCTTCTTATAATTGGATCAACTTTCTGATGATTATGGTGACCTTGTCGTTAATGCCCTATTTATTACAAGATGAGTTGGGTATGAGCACAGCCGACTACGGTGTGGTTATGATTCTGCCATCCTTTGGTTTGCTACTTGGTAGTTTAGTGCAAAATGTCATACGCCGGTATTTGAGCTGCCATCAGATATTGGCGTTGGCCTTGATGATGTGCAGTGTGTCTGGTATGTGGTTACTGCTTAGCGATATGACCATGTTTTCTCTCATTGCTTCGGTTTGGCTCCTAGCGACAGCGCAGGGCTTTATTGCTCCAGTTGCTAACAGATTGCTGCTGGAACCTCATAAACGACAAGCAGGGACGGTTACAGCGCTATCTGGCGCGATACAGATGTCACTGACCGGAGTGTTGGGCGGATGGCTTGCAACGTGGGTGCATAGCCAAACGACGCTTGGGCTATTTTATTTAATCATGACTGTGATCATGTTGGGCTTATTGGGGTATCGCGTTTATAGCCAAAAGAGCCATAAGATAACCACCGCAACTGGCTAAGTCTGAGGGAGCGAGCCAGTAATGAGTAGGTGCTCATAATATGTCGTATTATGAGCTAAAAATGAAACTCGTCTAACGTCGCGAATTAGCCCTTTTCTTGTCGTCATTTTGCGGCCTACTTATCATGAACATAAAAGCTGAGTTGCATAATAAAAGTACTAAAGCTAACGTGAAATTTGATAATGATTCCATAATTATAAAAAATTTCAGTGGGCTTAGGGTGAACAAAGTGCAGAAACAGCAAATAATCTCAACGGTTTCATCCGCTCGCGATCATAAAATAGTGGCAGACATGGTGTTCGATTTTCTTGTGAAGCGAGTTAACCCCAGAGCCATGTACTTCATTCAAGATCCATTATTGGTGCCCGAAGCCAATCCGCTGTACTCCCGAGGCGATTATACCCCCGTTATTTCCTTTCCTGAGACGTTCTGGCGTTGGGCCTCCCAATTTGATACCTCGGAGAACCTTATCCCACTTGAGATCAACACTTGTGCATGGAACTACCAAGACGCGTTAGGCGGTGAGTGCTATATCATGATGTTTGATAATCACCACGACTGGCGGACCTATTTGTTTGTCGAAGCAGTCGACCCAAAGTGTGTTGAAGATCAGAACTTTCGGTTGGACTTAGATGTACTTAATTTTGTGGCTTTACGTTGGCAGTGTTTGCGAGCAGAACGAGACGCTGCGCGTGAGTTTAAAAATCGCGATATCCGTGAAGCCAAGTACCTAGATGAGATCCGTTCACGAGAGCAATTTATTGAACAGATGAAAATGATCCAGCAAGTTGCAGTGGGGCTATCGAACCCGCCAACGTTGGACGAGCTGTATTTAGGCATTGTTGAAGCTATGCGGCATCAACTTGGGTTTGATCGCAGTGTGTTCATGTTGTTAGATTTGAAAAAGCGATGCTTTACGGGGACTTATGGAACCAATGAGAGCGGAGAAACCATTTCGGAATACCACACTATCTACGATATTCATCAATTAGAAGAGCAATACATTGAAGCATTGTATAGCCCGAATGAGAACTTAGTGATCATTGAAGACGCCCCGCTTTATAGCTCTGGTTCTGTGGTCGGGCAGGGCTGGAATGGCATGCTGATATTACGCGATGGAGACGATGCGATAGGCTGGGTGGCATTCGACAATTTTATTCGCCGTGAGCCAATTAGTAAATATGATAGAGGTATCTTGCGATCCCTTGGTTCCTTGATGTCTCAAATCTACATTCGTAAAAGACAAGAACAGAACATGCGTTTATTGCATTCAAGCATGGTAGAACTGTCTCGTTGCACTACGGTTAGCGAAGTGTGTCGTTCGGCCGTGGACTTTGCTATTCATCATCTTGGTATTGACCGTTTGGCGGTGTTCCTGACTGACAGTGAGTTAACTCAGATACAAGGCACTTGGGGAACAGATATTCAAGGTAATGTGGTGGATGAAAGCTATTATCAAAGTGAAGTTCAATATGATAGGCCGTTAGTCAGCACGGCGATAGCACAACCAAATGAAATTTCGTTTGAAGACTATGTCCCCATCTATCATGACAAACGCATTGTCGGTAACGGTTGGACTGCCATGACATTACTGAAAAGCTCAACTGAAGGGCCAATTGCATTCATTGCCGCAGACAATCTATTGTCTCGTAAACCGCTAACCAGTCAACTACAAGAATTGATGTTGCTATTTGCGTCCAATTTGACGGAAGTGCTTCAACGTACCAAAGCACAAGAAGGGATACGCAACCTAAACGAAAATCTTGAGCGCGAAGTTAAAAGGCGCACGTTAGAGTTGGAGCAAGCCAACCAACAACTAGAACTGCTGTCTAACATAGATCCTCTGACAAGGCTTGGTAATCGTCGTCAATTGAGTAAATTGATGGATAATTTCGAGTCTATGCCGAACAACGTCTCTGTCGGGTTTGGCCTGATTTTGTTGGATATTGATTTCTTCGGCTTATTTAACAACGCTTATGGCCACCTTGAAGGAGATATTACGCTGATACGTATTGGTAATATTTTGAGTGGATTTTGCAAAACAGACGAAGAGAGCTTCTGCCGAATTGGTGGAGAGGAATTCGCCTTATTGTTATCAGGTACCACAGATAAAAACACCTCACAGTTGGCTGAAAAAATCCGCCATGCCATTGAGAAAGAAGCCATTGCTCATAATCAGAACCCACCATCTAACCTGTTAACGGTTTCTGTGGGGTATTATTTTGCGTCTACGCTGCCAAAAAGCTTCGACTTTGAGACCATGTATAGCAAAGCCGATGACGCACTCTATGAAGCTAAATCTGCAGGGAGAAATAGAGTGGTGGGCTCAAGCGAAGCTTGTTATGAGGCAAGTTTCGTATGAGGAATATTTTGTCGTGTGTCTTTATTCATAATGAATAGATTGATGTTCAGCCAATCAATGAGTGTTTACACATTAAAGTGCACGGAGCTATTGGTCTGGATTATAATTTCTGCATTTGGTATAACCTCATGTAATTATTTGAATTTTCTCGTTAGGAAATGGAATGTCATACCAAATAAATGCTCATTTTGGACATTATCAAACTCTATCTAAAACGGCTGTCGTGGCGAGTTTTGCTGCGCTACTTTCTGCTTGTAGCAGCACATCGACTACATCTAATCAGTTTTCCCCAGACACTAAATGGCATTCTAGCCAGCTCGACAATGGGCTTGGTTATCATCTTTATCAGAAAAAAGGTGAGCCAATTGAGTTGCGATTCATCGTACGGGCAGGGGCGCTCAATGAGTCGAAGAGTCAATACGGCTATGCGCATTTCCTAGAACATATGGCCTTTAACGGCACTAAGCATCACCAGGGCACCGACATTGTTGCAGAGTTTGAAAAAGCGGGAATGAGCTTTGGTGCTGACTTAAACGCATTCACATCCCATGACGTCACTTCTTATACATTATCTCTTCCAGACCAAACCAGCCTTGCTATGGCATTAGAGTGGCTTCGAGATGTCGGTGATGGCATCAGTTTTAGCCCTGCCGAAGTTGAAAAAGAAAAAGGCGTCGTACTTGGCGAGCTTAGAAGTTACGAGCGTAATGAAAAATCTGTATTTGATCAGGCATTTGATGTAGCACTAGGGGATTCGCTCTATGCTACTTACGAAGTCTTGGGTACGAAAGAGAGCATTTCAAATATCGATATTGAGCAATTGAAAGCCTTTTATCGAGCGTGGTACGTACCGAATAACACGGAACTTGTTATTGTCGGTGATTTTGACAAAACAGCTCTAGTTAAAGCGATCCGAGATGAGTTTGGATCGTGGAAAAAGCAAGATGTAGCGGTGATTTCACCTCCGGATGAAATTAAAGTTTGGGATAGCCAAGAGCTGTTGTTGGATGCTCCTGAGGGGTCGTCGTCTGGCTATGGACTTTTTAGCCACCTTCGTACGCTGGGTGATTCAGATAAGCTAAGCCAACAAGAAGATTTTTATATTGATCTGGTTAACGAACTGGTTTCCAACCGCTTAAAAAATCGAGCGTTTGAAGAAAATAAATTGCTGCTTGATATCGGCGCCCAGTCATTTGTGGTTTACGATCAACAATATAGAGTAATTTATGCAGACTACGATGAGCAAGAACGCTTAACCATGCTTGAGTTCATGGCTAAAGAGCTGACGAGTATTCGTGATTATGGTTTTGTAGACAATGAGTTGTACACTGTGATGTCTCAGTTTAACAGCGAGCACGCCAATATCGACTTAGACGAAACCAACACTAGCTCTAACAGTATTGCGAACTACAAGCAAAACACCCTCATCGATGATCGAGTTTATCAGGATATCGAAGATTATCGCGACAATTTGAAGGTATTTATAGACAAAGTTACCCTTAGTGATGTGAACCAACGTGTGCGTCTTCAATTAAATTCAAACTTAAAGCACATCTACTCAGCAAGCTTAGCTGATGACATAACGTTGGCAGATAAACAGCGTAAATTGCAATCCTATCATCTTCCTATGCTCGCTATGCTGGAGCAGCCTGGCCAGCAAACTTATATTAGCAGTGTCCCTAGTGAACTGATTACGCCGACTTCCCATGGCAAAGTTGTTGAGCAAAAAACGTTGAATGAGAATATGCATTTTTGGCAGTTGGATAACGGCATAAAGGTGTGGTTAAAACGTTTACCAGAAGCCGAGAAAGAACTGTATTTGTCGTACGCTGCGAGAGGGGGAATTAAAAGTGTGGATGCCAAATTTAATCCGGCAATTGAGCTGGCGTTAGATTCATTCATGCGCAGTGGTCTAGGGAAGTTCAATGCGATTGAAGCCGATCGTTTCTTGACAGAAAATGGCATTTCTCTTTACCCGCTGCTGGCTTCGAGCGCGCAAGGGTTTAGTATGACTTCCCATAAGGGATCACTCGATAACGCTTTTTCTGCGTTATACACCGCAGCTACTTCAATGCAGGTACAGCCGAATCAGCTTGAGTTAGTAAAAAAGAATGTGATTAACAATCGTACTCAAGGGTTGAAATCGTCCTCGGGCCAGTTGACTAAAGCGGCCCGTGAAGCCTTGTATCAACCGAACAGTTATTATCAGCACCCATCTTTAGAGCAGATTAACGCGGTAACGGCGCAGGAAGTACAGAGTCTTTATGATGGACTTTTTCGTCAAAAGCACGGCTTTGACGTCGTGATTGTTGCGGATATGTCTGCATCCGAAATTGAACCCTACTTGACTCGTTACCTTGCTAATATCCAATATGATGAAACAACCGATATGGGGTCGCAATCGGCAAAATTAGTCAAAGATCCTAACGATCTTCGGTTAGATATTTCGAAAGAAAATAGCGTCGCGTTTAACCAGTTCTACTCAGGTTATTTTGTTACCGATTCAACTCGTGAGTTAATCCAGCTTGATTTGATTTACTACTTACTCGAGACTCGCTACCGAAATGAACTGCGAGAAGAAAGAGGGTTAGATTATACGCCAGCCGTTATTCTATCTGTTGAAGATAAGGCCGATATCGCTTCTGTCGTCATTAGTTTGAATCTAGATACCTCTGACGTAGAGAAAGCTCGAAAGGCATTGAATGACATCCATAAAGAGCTGGCAAACGGCTTTACTCAGCTAGAGTTGGATACCGCAAAAAAACAGGTAATCCATTCGCTTTCGATGCAAAAAGACAACCCATTAGCTCAACTCTCCTGGCACCAACGAGCAGTGCTGTATGGCTATGATTTTGAAATATTCAGCGGTGCTCCAGCTCTTCTCGATAAGATTTCATTAGATGATGTGAATAGTACTCTGGACGGGCTAATAGGGCAAAATACGGTAACGTTTGTTGCGGAATTATGGCCAAAACCGTAATGATGAGACTGTTAAGCTTCTATCTAGCGGTTATTTAGCTTGTAAATGAACCGATTAAAAGCCGCTCAGAGTTGGATTTCTGAGTGGCTTTTCTATATCGATGATTAAACTGAGAACTTAGATTCAGTCATCGTCAGTTTACAGTTTAGCCAGAGCTGAATTAGGGCTTTTGGCGGTTTGGTGAGACAAGCGTTTGAACATGGTTTTCAATGCTTGGTTATCAAATGTAACGCCTTTCTGTTGAGATGAAATGCAATATAAGCTCGCAAGAAACGGATCAACCAGTGTTTGTAGCTTGTTTTGATCTTCAGTCGATACTGAATAAGTGGTTTTCCAACTCTGATAATGGCGACTGAACTCGATACCGTCGTTATCATCTAGAGCCTTGTTGATTGACAGCAATAATGTTGAATGGGCGTCGACGTGTGCGACAGGTAATGTTGAGTTGATATTTGACCCAGCACTCCTTTCTTTCAGCCAAAGGGCGACAAACACAAGCCAAAGCATCGCAAATAGCCCGCTCACATAAGGCCAGATACCTGCATCGTAAACCGTGATGGTGTCAGTGGGTTTGAACGGCGTGACAGCGGGGACTAAATTGACGGATTCCGTGCTGGCTTCAACCGTCCAATTTGCGCCGTCAACCTTTGCGAATTGTGCTTCGTTAGATTCACTATGCCACCAGTTCACACCGACGCTCGGGAGGGTGTATTCTCCATCCTGTTTGGCGATTAAAACCTGCTTTAATGTCATGGTGGTGATGCCATTTTCATCCGTTTGATAGGTTGCGGGCTCTTGATATAAACGAATGTTATCCGAGTATTCCACCACCAAGTTTGGCAATTGTTGCGCAGATAAATTAGCAGCCTTGAGAACTAAGGTACGGCTAAGGGGCGTGCCGACTTCTGAGACAAAAGTACTGCTGTTGATCTGTGCGCCATCAGCATCTTGCCAAAGTTGTTGTAGCGACAGCTGTGTGGTTGGCAACCAAGTACCTTGGTAATCACTGGGTTTGTCTTTGATGTTGAGAGTAACGGGTTGAGCGCTTGCATTCAATTGGATCAACCGAGTGCGGCCACGCTTATCAGCTTCGACTAATGAGCCTGTTAATGTCGGTGGAGTTAAGGTGACAGTACCGGCTTGATTGGCACTGACAGTAAAAGATTGCTCAACCACGGTTGCTTGAATGCCACCAATGACGGTTTGGTACTGATTGGCTTCCGCCACAGGTGTGATGGTTAGCCCGTCGCCTGTTGGCGCTTTAATACTCGTGCTTTGCAATCGACGTGGGTCTGCTTTTAGAATCAGTTTAGTGTGAAGAAGCGTGGTTTCTCCGATGTACAGCGTGTGTTTATCTACTCCTGCTTGCATCTTCACCACGTCTGCTTGGGTGGTTGCATCGCTGTCCATGGAAACTTGCACGTCTATCGCTTCTGTTTTGGCTCCGTTAATGTCAAAGCTCGGAATGGTCAATACACCCAACCGGCTCGCCGCGAGCGCGATTTTCCATTCGCTCCGTAGGGATGTTTGTCCATTGACGCTATTTTGATAAGAACCAAAGCTCGGGCGGCCAATATAAAAGTCTGGCTCTAGGGTTGAGAAGTCGATTTCGTTGCCTTTTGCTCGAGTATCCACGCTGATGGTCAACTGAAACACTTCGTCTTTATTGACTTTGTTAGTACTTACACTCGCGGTGGCGACTGGGGCTGCGTGACTTAGAGTGCTAGCGAATGATGCTAAACAGGCGATCAATAATAGGGGCCATGCTTTGAAAATAGAGATTTTTACCATGATTTATTCACTTTGTTAGGTGATTTTTTCTGTTGTGCTTGCAAGAGCATCTGCGCTTTTAATAAGAAACTTGGATCGCCTTGGCTTTGGATCTGTTCCAATTTTCGCAAGTTCGGGTCTACCTGTTGTGTGTTGTCCGTATCTTGTGTCATTGATGCTGCTTTAGCGTGACCACTTTCATTCTCGTTGGGATCTTGTTCTGCTTTTTGTTCAGCCTCAGTTTTTTGTTGAGAAGCTTGATTAGCGTCATCTGAAGACGGTTGTTCTTGAGACGATTCGTTTTGAGACTGCTCATCGTCAGGTTGCTCAGCTTGAGATTGACGCTCTTCAGATGGACTTTGCTGTTCAGGCTGCCCCTGATTGGACTGATTGGACTGATTGGACTGATTTTGATCGCGATCGCTCTTATGTTGATCATTGCCTTTTTGCTCATGGCTTGGTTGATCGTTGTCGCCATCTTTCTGCTTCTGATTCTGTTGCTCCTGCTCCTGCTCCTGCTTTTGCTTCAGCGCTTGCTCTACGATGCTTAGGTTCTTTTTGATATCAGTCGCGTTAGGTGCCTCTTTCAACAAAGATTGATAGGCCGACTTGGCTTTCTCCAAATCACCGTTTTGCGCTAATGCGTTAGCCAGGTTGTACTTCGCATGGGGCGTGTCGATACCTTGTAGGCTATCGATGGCTTGCTGATACTCACCTGCTTGATAGTGCGCCACCCCTTGCCATTCTTTACTTTCAAATTGGTTTGCCGCTTGTTGGTAGTCTTGCTGTTGAAAAGACTCATAACCTTGTTGGTCAGCATTTTTCAAAGGTGCTGATAGGGATGCCGCCATCGCGTGTTGATTTGGAACGAGTGGCAGAATCACTAAGGTCAGTGAAAATAACCAGCCTTTACGAAATAAGCTAAGTAACGGCAGTAGTACAAACGGCAGCAGCCAGAAGCCGTTATTGATACGGCTTTCGAGTTGCTCTCCGTTGGTCTCTGAGTTGTGGCCGTCTGTTCTGGACGTTGCGCTGAAACTGGCAATGGCATCGACATCTTGATTATCTTGTCTTATCGGGCTGAACACGCCGCCTGTGCTGCGTGCCAAGCTTTGCAATCCAGGCAAGTTAGCGGTTGCCATCACCGTTACGCCGCTGTTGTCTTTTAACAGTGTCCCGTCAGTTTGAGTGATAGGAGCACCTTGTTGTGTGCCCACCGCGAGAATTGAAATACGCCACTGTTGATTCTGCAGGTGTTTTTTTAACGCTTCTAGTTGATGAGAATCAATATCGTCGGCGAGCACAACTACGTCACCTTGCTGGTGGCCTGCTTCGGTCATCAGTTGGATGGCTTGCTCGATGCCTGCCTGTAAGTTACCGCCTTGGAATGGCATGATCTCCGGTGTTAAGTTTTGAATCAAATCGGCTAAGGTTTCACTGTCGCTGGTTAATGGACTTAGAGTGTAGGCGTCTCCAGCAAAGGCAACTAGGCCTGTGGTGCCTTCTTTCCATTTAGGCAGTAGATCCAACGCCTTGTACTTGAGTTGCGTGAGGCGGTTAGGCTTTATGTCGGTTGCGTATAAACTGCGAGACATATCCAATACCAACACACGAGCACTTTGCAGTTGAAACGCAGGGCGTTCTTGTTGTTGCCAACTTGGCCCGGCTAAAGCGATGCATCCGAAGACCCAGCTGACCAGCAAGATCTTAGGTATATGAGATGTGTGGCTTTGTGCAAGCCCTAGCCCTGTAGCGATATGAGAAGCGATTAGGCCTTGCTTCGACTGGTTACGAATAAGCCATGTGGCCAATGCAATTGCTGGGAGTATGGCGAGTAACCATAATGGTGTGATGAACATAAAATCAGCCACGGTGCCTCCTTAAAACGGCAAGAAGCATCGACAAGAATAAAGCAATGGCGAGCGGTAGCGTGAACCATTCTGATTGTGGTCGCCAGGTTTGACTGACTGACGTAATAGGCTCTAGCTTATTAATTTCATTATAGATATTGGCCAAATCTTGGCTGTCTCTTGCTCGGAAATATTGGCCACCGGTCATTTCGGCAATATTGGTGAGTGTTTTCTCATCCAGATCTTGCGCTGTGTTCACAGTACGCTCGAAAAAAAAGTCTTTCACAACCATTTCACCGGCACCAACACCAATGGTGTAAATTGTTGCGTCGTATTGTTTGGCGATTTTGGTCGCTTCAATGGGATCGATGATGCCTGCGGTATTGCTGCCATCACTGAGTAAGACCATGACACGCTGTGGCGCATCGCTATCAATGAACGTTTTGGTGGCAAGACCAATGCCTTCACCTATGGCGGTTTGGGTGCCGATTAGCTTTAATACCGTGCGATTAAGCTGCTGTTTGACGGTGTTCTTGTCTAGCGTTAATGGCGTTTGCAAGTAGGCGTGATCAGCAAACAGAACTAGGCCTAGTCGGTCACCCGTTCGTTGATCTATGAAGTCTCCGACTACTTGTTTGACGGCAGTTAAACGATCGATAAAATTGTCACCTTGCTTCATGTCTTCCTGGCTCATGGAGTAAGACAGATCAACGACCAACATCATATCGCGGTGCTTTGGATGAAACTCTATCGGATCACCCAGCCACACTGGGCGAGCGAGCGCTGCGACCGTCATTATCCACGTCATGATCGCCAGTAACTTAAGCAACTTGGAAAGGCTGGGTGTTTGCGCGTCTTCCGCTGGCACGAATGGCAGTCGGACGGCTTCTTGGTTTGGTGCTGGTGGCGCGAAGAAATAAACCAAAAGCGGTAATGGCAGTAGCAAAAAAGCCCACCACCAAGCGAAACTAAGCATGGGTGACTCCTCGGTTCTTTTTGATCTTTAGTCTCTGCGGTGGCAGGGCTTGGGATATCCACTGTTTAGCGTCTGCGATTAGTTCTGGGTCTGCTGAGTTTGATTGGTACAGTGCATCATTCCAGCGATTGTGCTTGCTTTCGAATCGTGGCTTTTTTAACTGCTGATCCAAAAACTGATACCAGAGACTTCCAGTTAGGGCGGCAATCTCGTGACGAGGAAAATAGCTCATCGCCGCTTGGCGCATTAGATCATGAGCCTCGATGACGCTGGTTGATGTAGAAAACTGGCGAAGTGCTTGTTTTTTGGCTCGGTGTTTTTGCTCGCGACGGTACAACGCGTAAATGAGAGCAAAGATCAGACCTAACGTGGCTAAGATAATCAGCCACCATCCCCATGCTAGGGGCCATGCGCTGGGTTCTAATGGTAAACGCAGAGACTCAAGTGGGAGGGGAGGTGGCGTTCTTACTGGCTGGGTACTATTAACGGCCATGATGCCCTCCACTTTGTTGTAGATCGTGCAGTTGAGTCAGCAAAGATGCGCTACTAGATAGCTCGCTAATCGGTATCGCTAACGACTGGCAAGCTTGGGTAAAAGGAGTCAACGCATATTGGTACTGTTGCTCTATTTTGGCTTTAGTTGTTTTTGAACCAAAATTTAACCAAGCGCTGCTTAGGGCGTCTTTTACGTGGGCAAGCCCTGTGTATTGTGTGTCACCGTGTTCGAGAGGATCGGATATTTGGACGGCTCGAATGTGGTTATGTTGGCGGAGTTGGCTGAGCAGAGCTTGGTGTTTCTCGCCAAACCGTTGGAAATCACTGATGAGTATCACGTCACTGCCTTTGGGGCATAATCGGTGAAGAGATTGCAAAACGTCGGTCACGGAGGTCGAGTTTTCCGATGTTTGGTTGGATGCAAGGGCGTCACAGTGCTTTCTAACCAGTTGGTCTGCTATGTATAAAGCACCTTTGGCCCGAGCCGTGGGCTTTAGATCGTAAAGGGAGACACCATCATCAATAATGGCTCCGATCCGATCGCCCTGACTGACGGTTAGCCAACTGATCAAGCTGGCCATGTGGGCTGCTTGTACGGATTTAAGCATCAGCTGAGAGCCAAAACGCATGGTTGTGCTCAGGTCGATATACAGTATAACGGGTTGCTCTCGTTCTTCTGTAAACAACTTGGTGTGCGTTTTCCCTGTGCGAGCGGTAACACGCCAATCAATAGAGCGAATATCGTCACCGGCTTGGTACTGGCGTACTTCAGAAAAGTCCATACCTCGGCCTTGGTGCCGGCTTTGGTGACCACCGTTTAGCTGAGACCATAAACTTCTCGCGGGTGGCTGCCAGTGTACGGCTTGGTTTTTATAGGCGAGCAGTTCGTCTAAGCACAGTTGTACGCCATTGCTTTTATCAGGTAACGCCTGCGTGAGTGCTGTGCTTGCCAAAGTTGCTGACCTACTTTCTTTTGTCACTTTCATGGTAACCCCTAAGCGCTACCAACAACACTGAGCAAGTGGTCTATCACTTGGTTTGGTTTAATACCTTGAGCTTGAGCGGAATAACTCAGCAGTAAACGGTGCCTGAAGACAGGATAAGCCATGGCTTGAATATCTTCTGGCGTTACGTAATCTCGGCCAGCTAACCATGCATGAGCACGGCTGGCTCGGTCTAAGGCAATACTCGCTCGTGGGCTAACGCCCATATCAAGCCACGATGCTAAATCTTGGCTGTATTCTTGTGGTTGTCTTGTCGCCATGACTAAGCGAATGATGTACTCCTCAACGCCTTCAGCCATGTGAGTTGCCAGCGCTTCTTGGCGAGCTGCAAACACATCACTTTGGGTTACGGTTACGGGGGAGTGGCTGACTTGACCTTGAGCCTCTCCTCGATTGAGGCGGAGTATTTTCAATTCATGTTCAGCATCAGGGTAGTTCACTTCCAAATGCAATAGAAAGCGGTCTAACTGAGCTTCTGGCAAAGGGTAAGTGCCTTCTTGCTCTATTGGGTTCTGTGTTGCCATTACTAAGAACAGCTCTGGCAGTGCATAAGTATTTCGGCCAGCAGTGATTTGTTTCTCAGCCATGGCTTCTAGCATTGCCGCTTGGACTTTTGCGGGGGCACGGTTGATCTCATCAGCCAACAATAAAGAGTTAAATATTGGGCCCGCTTGAAAGGTAAATTCTCCGGTCTCCGGACGGTAGATGTCGGTACCTGTTAAATCAGCAGGCAGAAGATCGGGAGTAAACTGAATTCTGTGGAAATCACCTTCGATGCAGTCGGCAAGGCTTTTCACTGCGCGAGTCTTCGCTAGACCAGGGGGGCCTTCGACTAGTATGTGGCCATCAGCTAACAGGGCAACTAATAGCTGTTTAACCAGTCCTTGTTGGCCAATAACTTGAGAATTTAGGTAGCTTTGTAATTGAAGGAAGGTGTTTGATTGCATACTGATTACGTTCCAATGGTTATCAACATCACATATCTGACCAAAATCAGAAAAAAAAGTTCAGCTTAACTAAGTAATAAAATACTGATTGCGAAAGAGAAAACAAACCTACCACTAAATAGTTTTCGATACCAAACGTTTGCGATCTTAGCAGGGGCTAAACGAGCTCCGATTTGTTGCGTATAATTAGAGGGATATGCGTAAGCATACGTAAACCCTTGTTACTATTCGCATACGCTGGCCGTCAGTATTTGGTATAACATTTTCGTGGCCGGCATTAATTATTTGTTTGAAAAAGGCAAAACTATGATTGGCTCGCGTTCAATGAGTATTAAACGAAAAATCGTTGTCGGGATCACCTTTGCGGTGATCGCATCAACCAGCCTGGTAGGCTTTATTGCTCAAAACCAGTCTCGCGATGTATTGGAGCACCGTTTGGTAGACATTGAGTTACCCTCGATGTTGGATTTAGTGGGGGTGCAAATTGATGGCGAAGTATCACAAATGTTGGCCGCGGCTGAACAACTCGCCTCCAATCAATTTATACATCAAGCAATCAATAACACTGACCGAGACCCGGAAAGTGAAGCCATGTTAGTCAAACAGCTGAACGTAGTTCGCGATCAATACGGATTAAACGACGCGTCGGTCGCGAATCGTCATACCGCCTATTACTGGAACCAAGGCGGTTTCCTACGTGAATTGAACCAACAGCAAGATGGCTGGTTCTTTGGCTTTACACAATCGGGCCAAAAAACCAGCGTTAGCATTTTCCAAGAAGCCAATGGCGATGTGAAAATGTTCTCTAACTTTCAGCAAGTGAATGGCTTAGCAATGTCTGGACTATCGAAGTCCCTAACGGATATGGTGAATTTGCTTAACGGTTTCCAAATAGAGAAATCGGGTTACGTTTATTTGGTTAACTCCGAAGGTAAAGTTCAAATACACAAGCAAGCAAATAAGCGAAAAGATAGCTTAACTTCACTGTATGGCAGTGAAACTACGGCCTTGCTTAATAAGTCGGATTTTAACTTGATCACCGCGCAAGATAATGGCCAAGAAGTGTTTGTTGCAACTCGCTACATACCGTCAATGGACTGGTTTGTGGTCGCTCAAGTACCGGTAGATGAAGTGTTTGCTGAACTTAACGCAACGGCGCAGAAAATGCTGATTACCACACTGGCTGTCGCTGCCGCCTTTATATTCTTAGGGCTAATTCTTGCTAGCAGTATTACTCGTCCGATTCAGGTGATTTCTGAGCGATTTAGAGAGCTGGGTGAAGGTGATGGTGATTTATCTCAACGTATCCCAATTAACGGTAACGATGAGCTAGCGAAACTTTCTGAAGGGTTTAACGGCTTTATTGAGAAAATCCATGGGTCAGTTAAAGAAGTGGCTGAAACTAGTCATGCGCTTCAAATTGCGGCGCAAGGGGTGTCTGAAAAATCCCATTCGACGCACGATAATAGCCAAAATCAGCGTGACCAAACGATTCAAGTCGTGACTGCGATCAACGAAATGGGCGCGACCATCAGTGAAATTGCAACCAATGCTGCAACAGCTGCTGAGACCGCAAGTGGTGCAGAGAGCAATACTGAAGAGGGACGTGCGGTTGTCTTTAAAGCAAAAGATGCCATCAGCCGTTTATCATCTGACATTGACCATATTGGTGCTGTCGTACAAAAACTGGCAGGCACAACACAAGACATCGGTTCTATCTTGGATGTGATCCGCGATATTTCTGACCAAACCAACTTACTGGCTTTGAATGCAGCAATTGAAGCAGCCCGTGCCGGTGAGCAAGGTCGAGGCTTTGCCGTGGTAGCGGATGAGGTTCGTAACCTTGCAAGCCGTACTGCGTCTTCAACAGAAGAAATTCAGAAGATGATTAATCAGCTTCAAGGTGATGCTCAAAATGCAGTAGACGCAATGGAAGCCGGTAAAGCTGTGACGCAAGAGGGGGTAGTGTCTACGGACCAAGCAGTGAGTGTATTGGCTCAAATTTCAGAAAGTATCTCTGACATTTCAGACCGAAATACTCAAGTGGCTACGGCGACAGAAGAGCAGTCTACGGTTGTTCATACTATCAATGAGAACATCGAAGAAATTAATTCAATTAACGAAATGACCACTAACACAGCACAAGAACTGGCGGATGCGAGTAATGAGTTGCAGGAGCTTTCTCGTCGCTTGGATGCGATGGTTGGTGGCTTTAAACTCTAGATTGAGACTGAAAAAGTGAGTAGACTCAACTTAGATTTAATTATTGGGTAAGTGATATGAGCGATTTTGAAAAAGAACTGGAACAGATAACAGAGCAAGTGGCAAACGAGCCCGAAGTGAAACTCCCTTCAATCGAAGAGCAAAAAGCCGTTGTTGCTGAATTGAAGCGTTTGGAAGCGGAAGGAAAGTTGACTCCAGAAATTCTAGAAAAGCACTTTGGCCAATTTCAAGAGAATGCAGGCGGGCCGATCCACTAAGCTAAGCCTAATAGAAAAAGCACCGAAAGGTGCTTTTTTTGTACCTATCGTTTACAAATTAACAGGGATCTTGTTGATCTTACTCACCTGATAAGTTTGATCTTGCTCAATTTATAGAGGCTGTTTAGGGTTATTAAACAGTTGTTTTGTTAACTGCTGCACAAATTTTTACTGTGCGAATTAATAATACTGAACGAGTTTGTTTTAATTGTGTCAATACAATGACATCATCATAACGCGCTAATAAGGAAAGGCCCCATGCCAAAGGTATATTGTGAAGCTTGCGATAAGAAAACCGACCACAAATCGATTATGCGCAAAAACCCGCCTCAATGTACTACTTTCCTCGAGAAATTGTCTTATACCAACCAATCAGTGTTTCAATTTATCTGTGGTAAACATTACTACGATATGGAGCGTCAGCATTACTGCCGAGTTTGTAATCACCAAAACAGCGTTATTTCGATGAAAGAGCAAGGATTAACAGAAACACGTGTTGCTTAAAAACTAAATGTTTGATTCATTGCTAATGTCCAATGTGGGTGCTTTGCGAAATTGAAGCCTTGCTTGGAAGTAATGGATGTCGATACGCTCTAATGCAATCTCGTCCTGATCGTTTTGCTTGGTACAAGGCATCATCAGCGTGTGCAATGACTTGGGTTATGCTCTCTTCAAAATCCCATTGAACAATACCGTAAGATGATGTGATCGAAAACTCTTGGTGGGTGTCGGTGACAAAGGTATGGTTATTGAGCGCCTGCTGCAAACGTTGAGTAAATATCAAGGCATCACTTAGATCGGTATTCGGCAGCATTACAATAAACTCTTCACCACCAAATCTCGCGCAAATGTCGCTCTCTCGTGCAATGTTCGTAATAGTGTTCGCCACACCCTCGATGACCTTGTCGCCAGTATTATGACCGTATTGGTCATTGATAGCTTTAAATAAGTCGATATCCAATAATACTAGGCAGTAAGTGCTAAGGTTACGCTTAGCCTGTTTTTCTTCTATTTCTATTAATTGTGAGAACATACGACGGTTGTAAAGCTGAGTGAGTGGATCGATGGATGCTAAGTGACGTAAGCGTTCTTCAATTTCTTCCCTACGTTCTATTTCTAATCTCAGCTTCCGCATTACAAACGTCAAAAAAACACACAGTGCTACCATGGTAAATAGCACAAACGACAATAAGATCACGCGATTATTGGCTGTCGCAATTGCCCGCTGTTCTGCTCGGTAGATAAAGTTTTTCAAGTGGTAGCGAGTTGCAATAAGCCCTTCATTAATGAAAACATCGGCCATTTCGTTGATTCTATCGGTTTTGATGTAACCGATTTCAACCAACTCTGAGCGAACAAGATTAGAGATCGCCAGGGCCTCGTAACGGAGCTCGTTTAGAGATTTATCTGCACCCCACTTATTTTTAATGCTGTGTATCATGCGTTCAGGATTCGCCAAGGCGTAACGCCAGCCTTTTAATGTCGCCCGCCTGAACGCTTCTACTACTTTAGGTTTTGTTTCGAGTAGTCTTTGGCTGGTAAATAAGAAGTCGCTATAAAAATCAATACCTAACTGTTGAGGGTTCAATACATGGTAATCGATGCCTGATTTTTGCAGCACAAAAGGCTCGTTTGGGAGGTAAGCGTTAAAGGCGTCGATGTTGCCCTTGATGAGATCCTGTAAATCGAAAGAGCTTTGAACCAGGTTAACTTCATCTATGTCTACTCCGCTTTTAGACATCATAGAGAGGAACTCGGGTTCGATATTACCATCAAGGGTCATGATGGATTTTCCTTTCAGATCCGCTGAGTTACTGATCCCGGAAGAGGCCAATGTTAGCAACACTGACGGCGAGTTCTGAAAGATAGCTGACAGAGCAACAACCTGCTTTCCTTTCAGCCTTTCTAAGACCAGCTCACCGTTCGCAACGCCAAAGTCCAGCTCATTGTTGAGCACGCGGTCAATGGTGTTATTGTTAGAGCTGCCTTCAAATAGTGTGACATTGAGGTTTTCTTGTGCGTAAAAGCCTTGATCTACCGCTGCGTAATATCCTGCGAACTGAAATTGATGCATCCAGCGTAGCCCGACGGACACCTGCTCTTCAGCAAAGGTCGAGCAACTCACGCAACCCACTACAAAGGCGAGAATTTTAGTGGTTTTATGAGTTTTTTTCATTGATAGCACGCTGATATTGTTGGTAGGGTGAGAACTTGAGCTTGTAGTCTAAAGATTCTCAGTTATATGCGCCATAGAGGATATGAAACAATAGTGATTTATCTTGTTTATGCTTAATAAATAGGCATTAAATGCGATATTAATCACCTTTGGTGAGAACGGACAATAGACAGCCCAGTTTGTATCTACATGACAAATAGCTATGAATTTGCATTTTTCATTGCACTTTGCGAATTGATGATTGTATTTTGCAAAAATAAAATTGATATATGCAGCATTTTTCATCATTTTTGTGGGGATTTGAGTGTTTTAAAGTTGGCACGATGATTGCTATATACTTAGTGACCCTTTTTAAAGCCGAGGGTCACCTAGCCAACTGACGTTGTTAGTGAATTTATTTGTTCACAATATATATCGGCCAATCGCACTATTATTTGCGATTGGCTTTTTTTTTGTCTGCGATAAGTCTTCTTCCGCATTACTACTCAAAATCCGCTCTGTTATTCAAAATTACAACAAATTCCTATTGCGTGAACGGAAAGAAAAATGCTATTTAATTGTTAATTAAATGTGTATTTATAGGCGGTTAATGTGGCGACATCTCCACTGGATCGGATAGATTACGAAATTCTACGGCAACTCAGGTTAAAAGGTCGACTGTCTATGGTAGAACTGGCGAAGCTGGTTAATCTAACGACGTCACCATGTACCGATAGAGTAAAACGACTAGAAAAATCCGGATATATCCTAGGCTACCATGCAGAATTGTGCCCCGATAAGCTAAATCTAGAAGTTCAGGTGTTTATTCATATACGTCTTGATCAAACCAGCTTTTCGATCTTTGATAAATTCGCCGCTGCCGTAGAGTTGATGCCGGAAATTGAAGAATGTTATTCACTGTCTGGTGACTTCGACACCATGATCAAAGTGCGAGTTAAAGACATGAAAGCCTATCAAGCCTTTATGTCGACCAAATTGGGTACACTGCCGGGGGTGATTCAAACCCGAAGTGAGGTGGTGATTGAAGAGCACAAATCGGGCTTTGGCATTAACCCAGACTTAGTGGGTTAGTGACAGCGTAGTACCTGTGATCCCTCGGTGCCTCGGTGCGATATGAGTAAATCCTGCTTTCATTGTTCACGAGCACTACAAAATGCGCGAGCAATCGACCTTTGTAATAAGTTAAGTGGTTTGCAACAGTGTTGATTGTTATGGTGCCTGCCTGATTTCTCTTTTTCTGAAAACACAATGAAACTCACTTCTTTTGGTTACTCGTTGGTTTGCCTTGCTGGCCTTGTTTCTCCATCAGCTTTGGCTTTTTATCCGCTTTGGCTCGCTCCCCTTATGCTGAATGAGGAGCCACAATGGACTCTGGCTCAAGTCTCGGCCCAATCTGATCTGTTTGATTGCGGGTTAGAGGCGGACAACGAGCTTTTTTGCAGTGAAGAAATTCGTTACTACAAGGTGCCGGTGTTAGCGGAGATCTCCATTGATGATGAGCATATGTCTCAAATTCAATTGCAACGTGACTATAGCCTGCTTCATTATTCTGAATTACAAATTAACCTCCGCAAGGACGGCTTTTTACTGAAAGAAGTTCACATCGGAGGTGAGTCGTTTATCGTGGATGATGTGCTTAAGACGATGTCGATGGAAGCGGCCAACAAAGCCCTGGTGCCTTTTCTTAATCGGCCAACATTCGAAAATCAACGCACTCTACTTTGGCTGCGAGGTGATAAGTCCAGAGCTAACTTAACGACGGACAAAGAGTTTGTAACCGTGGTTTACTCTTACAAAGGTTAAATCAGGTTTGATCGCTTACAAGACACGACTAAAAATAAATTTATAGGAAGATGTTCTCTAATTTTGGTTGATTCGTGACCGCGATTACGAAACGTAGGCCAGTATGAGAAACGATCTGTGATCCGACGCTCTCAGCCTTTCATCTACGCCTTTACATACTGATTTATAGGATGATTCACCTCAACTTCTCCCCCTTATGATAGGTAAGAACAATAAGCGTTTATCTAGGGAGAAGTGTGTGAACAGTCGAAATTGGAGTAAAGGCAATACGCTGCTTGTCAGTGCGATTTTGTCTAGCATGTTAGTGGGTTGTGGTAGCAGTGGAAGTTCAACTAGCGATGTTTTGCCTTCCGTTGATGATAAGCCCGTCGTGGCGCCTTACGCTTGCCTTAATAATACAGAGCAAGCCGTTAATGATTTGCGAATTTATCAAGTGATGGTGGAAAGCTTTGTCAGTGGAGATGACACCATAGGTCACGGTACGGGTTACGGGACCAGCCAGCACAATGGTGATATTCAAGGCATCATTGACTCCCTTGATTATGTTGAGTCGTTAGGGATGAATGCGATTTGGCTCACGCCTATTTTCAATTCCGTTCCTGTCGATGGACAAAATCATTGGGCTGATAGACTTGATGCCACAGGTTATTTTGCCACTGACTACTTCGCCATAGATCCTCGATTCGGCACCATGGAAAAAGCCAAAGAACTGGTAGAAAAAGCACACGCCAAAGGACTATACGTGTTTTTTGACGGAGTATTTGGTCACCACAAAGAAAATGTTGTGGCGTCCCCTACGGGTAAATTACCTGTAGGTAAGAGTAATCCGGTTTCCTACCCTGACAGCTTGCCGTTTTATCAAGAAGTTGCTGAGTACTGGGTGACGGAACTTAAAATCGACGGCTGGCGTTTAGATCAGGCTTATCAAGTTCCAACGGATGCTTGGAGCCAAATTCGCAAAACGGTTGATGAAGCCTCTGCGAATGTGACCTATCAAAACAAAGAGGGAGAAACAGTGAATCCTCTCGGTTACATGGTGGCGGAGATCTGGAACAACGAAAGCTACATCACGCAAACCGGGTACGGTGAAACCAATGCCCCAGCCCTGTGTTCAGCGTTCGACTTTCCTGTGCGCTACCGAGTGGTAGAAACGTTTGCGGTTAATGAAAGTGGCGTTGGTGGTAAAGGAGGAGACTGGCTTAATGAGGGCATGAACCTGCACCAGACTTATCCTGAACACGCTAAACCCAATTTGATGTTAGGGAATCACGATCTGGTTAGATTTGGTGACCTTATCCAAAGAGGAAAATTGGCAGAACCAACAGACGCCATGTATTGGCAACGTTACCGTGCGGCGTTGTCGTTTCAAGCAGCTTACACCGGCCCCATCACCCTGTATTACGGTGATGAAATTGGAGACCAATTAGAAGGGTATGCTGATAAAGTTGAAACGGACTGTGCTGTACAAGGACTGTGTGAAGATCACGTCGCGCGTACTGACGGTAAAGTTTCTGGCGTAAATGCGACACTGAATAGCGAGCAAGCGGCCCTAAAAAACTACGTCACGTCGTTGATGGCACTAAGAACGGCGCACCCTGCTTTGTATTCGGGCGAGCGTGTTAATGTTATCGCTTCCGATCAAGCCTATGTTGACCATAAACAATCCGGTGATGATACGGTGCTTTACGTGGTTAGCACCAGCGACCAAACTCAAACGTTGACGATGACGGGAGAGCAAGTGGGTTCTGCTGGTCAGTTGGTTGACTTGCAAAGTGGCGATGAATTTGAACTGGCCTCTGGGCATTATCAAGTGACACTGGCCCCATTTGAAGCTCGATTTTTAACTGTGGTGACACCTAGCTCTGCTGGGCCTATCGCGAGTTCTGCATCAAGTGGTGCAATCGACGGCGATGCGTTTATGGCAAAATGTGATAACCCGTTATCCGGTGATTCAGGCCCTGTTAGCAAATCTTTATACGTTGTTGGTGATTTTTCTGATTCGAGCTGGAAACACGTCGCGGGGCGTAAACTTACTCATCGTGGTAATGGTGTGTATCAAGTGACGTTTACCGAAAAACCGGGCAGCTACAAAATGCAGTACGCAACCAAAGGCTGGAGCTCTCAATATACTGCGGACGGCATGAACCTAAAATTGGGCAAAGAAACGGCTTTAATTAACGGCGGATACGGCAAAGACACCGTTGCATCGTTGATGGATGGAGGCGAGTATGTCTGGAGCTTGAAATTTGATGACTCTGGCAGTCCGACTTCAGTTATGGTAGCGCAATGCCCATAGTTTGGTGAGTCACTGATCATTCGATCTTTACTTTAACCACACCCAACAAAGCCAGCCTCAATAGAGATACTGGCTTTGTTGTATAACTTCTACAATCAAAGCTTCTAACCCGTCAGCACAGCCTAGAAACCGTGTCTGGGCATCTTAAATAGAAATAGGGAGTTAGAAGAAACCGATTGGCAGGTAAAAATCTAACTCAAATCGTTCGTCTTCGGCCAAGAAATGGTTTTTGTGATAATTCACGTACGCAGGTGTTGATTGCATTTTTAATCCTGAACGCGGTAACCAATGTTCTTGAATAAGGCTTATTTGGGGTAACAACTCTCCATAGATACCATGCAGTGAAAACTTGGCGTACAAGCCTTTAGGTATGGTGAGTTGGTTTACGACTCCTCGCTGGGTTAATGGCCGGTCAATTTCAACACAAGCCACGTAACGACATTGATCTAGCTCTACCCAAGCAGGGTTGGAGTGATGGATGCCAAATTGCGCTGAAAAATCTCGACTTTCACTGTCCGCCCACGCTTTGAGTAATTGCCATGGTTGCTTAATGGAGCGGTTATAGCCCGTATGGCGAATGTAGGCCACATGGCGCTCAGGTACTTGCGTGATTTCTGGGGTTGGTAGTCGGCTCACATCAATGCGGCGGTAACAGCGAGCCACTTCTTCGTTTTTTAAGTATGGTTTATCGTGAAGCTGGCGACTTCCTTTACGCCACTCTCCAGGAGACACCAAAAACGTACTCTTGAACGCTCGGCTAAAAGACGATACCGAATTAAAACCACTTCGGCCGGCAATATCTAGTATTGGCGAGCGCAGATCAAACATTAACTGATTGGCGGCGTATTCCATGCGAGTGCGACGAATATATTTATGTACAGGTTCTCCGACGACTTTTTTGAAAATGCGGTGAAAATGCTGCTCGGAATAGGCTGCGACTTTTGCTAGATCCCCAGCCAGCAACTCTCGGCTGATGTCTTGGTGAATATAATACAACACGTCGTTAATTCGTGAGAGGTTCTGACTGGGGCCTGGGTCGAACTTACTGGATTGATTACTCAGCATACAATTCCAAGTGGATAGCATAAATGGGCATACATTAAAGCATAAATAGACATTCGAGTAGTTGGTTTTTTTTGTATTCTGTTGTTACACAATCAGTCACGGAAAGCCAAATGGAAACCACTTACGCTCTGCAACAGATCCAATCTTCTTATATCCGAGAAATATTAGAAGCAGCAACGAATCCGAACGTCATTTCACTTGCTGGTGGGCTTCCTGATCAAACGACATTTCCGATTGAACTGATGAAGCCGACGTTGGAAGGGCTTTCTGCTATGCCAGAGGTGTTTCAATATGGAGAAACCGCAGGTTACGGCCCGCTGATCAAGCACCTTACGGCCGAATATGAACTACCAGATCACCATAAAGCGATGGTGACGACAGGCTCGCAGCAAGGCCTAGATTTGATAGCTCGCGCCTACGTAAACCCGAATGACACGGTAGCAATGGAAGCGCCTTGCTACCTTGGGGCCATGCAGGTATTTGGCCTATGCCAGGCGAACATTGTGACAGTTGAACAAAACACTCAAGGCCCGGATTTGGAACAACTTGAGCACTGCTTTAAACAACAAAAACCAAAAATGTTCTATGCGGTGCCAGACTTCCATAACCCAACGGGCGTGTGTTGGTCTTTGGCCACTCGTAAGCGTGTTGCTCAGTTATGCGAGCAATACAATGTGGCACTGATTGAAGACTCGCCATACCGCGAAATCCGTTTCTCTGGAGAAGCGCTGCCATTGGTCTCTAGCTTTTGTCCTGATCATGCTATTGTATTGCGCTCGTTTTCAAAAATCGCTTCACCAGGGCTGCGTATCGGAGTTGTAACGGGTAAGGCTTCTTATATCGAACCAATGATTAAGGTGAAGCAAGGGGCGGATTTACATTCAAGCGTGCCAATGCAAGCGCTGCTTCTAGGTTTGTTAGAGCATCTTGAATTTGAGGAACATATCAGAAATATTCGTGACTTATACCAGGCACGCTGTAATAAACTGACCGATGAACTGACCAACCAACTACCGAGTTCATGCTCGTTTTCACTGGTTGAAGGCGGTATGTTCGTTTGGGTGAAGGTGCCCGAATGCGATACTTTTGAGTTGGCGAAAACATTGCTTGAGTCGGGGGTTGCGGTGGTACCGAGTGCGGTGTTTTATCCGAAAGGCGCTGCGGTGCAATCGGCATTAAGGCTCAACTTTACTAATTCTTCACTAGATGAATTAACGCTCGGAGTCACAAGGATTAAGCAGGCTCTGGTTCAGTCCGTTTCTTGATTTACCATTCGCTAGTTTTTCTGTAAAACAGCCCACTGAATCAGTGGGCTGTTTTTGTTGAAGCGTAACCTATGTAGCTTTTATCTCATTAACTTAGCCAAATGGGTACCAGAACAAATCCGTTTCTAGGCAACGTTTGGCAATGGCTGCGATAACCGCGACAAGTGTTGTCACGATCACTAAAACATCAATGCTATTGAGCGGCTTTAAGCTATACCAATTGCGATGTTTGTGTCGGCCAAAACCTCGTAATGTCATGGCATTGGAGATCTCTTCCGCTCGGTCTAAGCTTGAAAAAATCAACGGACCAAGAATACTGGCGACGTTTTTCATTCGAGTAAAGAATGGCGCATTACGAGACAAATCGACGCCCCTTGCTTGTTGGGCATGCATGATGTTGATGAAATCTTTTTTCACTTCAGGCAGGTATCGTAAGGTCAAACTGACGGCATAAGCAATTTTGTACGGCACCCCTAAACGATTTAAGCTCGCTGCAAATTCCGTTGGGTGAGTGGTGAAAACAAACACGAGCGCCATTGGAAACATGCTGAAGTATTTAAGCGTTACGGTGATCAGGTAGTACAAGGTTTCTTGAGTGAGAGAATAGCTTCCCCAAAGCGGCACTAAAACCGTATTACTGCCAATGAATTGGCTACCCTGAGTTGGGGCAAGCAAAAACATAAACAGCGCGTTTAAAGAAAGCACGGTTCCCGTACCAATGAGTAATGGTCTGTAGACTTTAAACGGAACACGGCTCATGCGCAGCAGCATCATACCCAGCAAGATCATGCTCGCAATGATACGGATATCAAAGGTGGTCAACACCACGGTTACCCATGCGACAAACATAACGAATTTAGTGATGCCGTTTAATTGGTGCAGGGGTGATCCTGTATTGACATAGTTGATGCCAAATTTCATTTTAGCAGCGTGATTACTCATGCGAAACGCTCCTGTTCGCGACAGATAAAGTGCTGCATAAACCCATCGGTTTGTTCAATACCTGCTTTTACCGCCAATTCGTACAAGCTCGTGGGAGCTAAGTTAGCTTTGCTGAGTAATTCAGGTTGGCTAAAGACCGAGGTTACCGGTGCATCAGCGATGAGTTGGCTGTCTGCAATGACGATTGCTCTTGTCGTGTATTCGAGCACTAGGTGCAGGTCATGGGAAATGATAAGCACCGTTAAACCTAGTTCGCGGTTCAACTCTTTAACGAAGCTGAGCATTGAGGTGTAGTTACGATAATCTTGGCCAGCGGTCGGTTCATCAAGAATGAGTAACTCGGGTTCTAGCACTAATATAGAGGCAATCGTTACGCGCTTCTTTTGCCCATAACTAAGTGCTTCAATTGGCCAGTGTCGATACTTGCTTAAGCCACAAAGATCTAGTGCTTTGCTTACTTTTGTATCAATGCTTGCTTCGTCTACGCCTTGGTTACGTAATCCAAAGGCTATTTCATCGAAAATCAGGTGATGAGAAATCATATGATTGGGGTTTTGCATCACAACCCCTACTTTAGCACTGCGCTCAAATATAGAGAGTTCAGACAAATCTTGGCCGTTCATGATTATCTGGCCGGCATCCGGTTCTAACACGCCCATAATCAGTTTGGTGATGGTTGACTTGCCAGACCCATTTTTACCCAAAATAGAAACGAACTCGCCCTTATTGATGTGGAATGATACATCTTCCAACGCATTTTTTTCGCCATCATAAGAATAGGTTAAGTTATTTGACTCAAGTAATGTGTCTTGTTTTGGCCGTGTGCTAGCCGTTGGTCGCTGTTGAAACCATTGTTCGATGCGCGCTAGATGTGGTGTGACATCAAAGTCGGAAAAGTTCGATAGTGACTCGTGTGCTTGCACATGGCATTGAGCACTCTTTAATGCCGACAAAAACAGAGGTTCACGAATGCCGTGCTCGATCAAAAGAGAAGAGTGGAGCAATTCGTTTGGTCTGAGATCTGCGATGATCGACCCGGCATCCATTAAAATGATGCGATCAACAGGGCGGTGCAGCACGTCTTCTAAACGATGCTCAATGATGATGGTGGTTTTACCGCTTTGTTGATGCAAAGCGTCGATGATTTCTATGGTCGCTTTGCCCGTTTTCGGGTCAAGGCTTGCAAGTGGTTCATCAAACAACAAAACATCGACATCATCGACCATGACCCCTGCGAGAGAAACACGCTGTTTTTGCCCGCCAGAGAGATCATGAGGAGAGTGCTGAAGTAAGTCATCCAAATCGACCATCCGCGCGGTTTTATCCACCAGTTCCAGCATTTCGCTATGCTCTAGCAGTTGGTTTTCAAGGGCAAACGCAATGTCTTCTGCGATACTTAAACCAACAAATTGGCTATCGGTATCTTGCAACACGGTGCCTACTTGCTCGGTAAATTGATGCAGTTTCATGCTAGATGAGTCTTGGCCGTTAATGGTTAACGACCCCGAGGTTTCACCTTTGATAGCTTGGGGAATCAAACCGTTTAAGCACTGACCAAGGGTAGATTTACCGCTACCACTTGGCCCGATAATTAAGATTTTCTCTCCTTTCTCTATCCTTAGATTGATATGTTTTAATGTCGGTTTATCCAGAGACTCATATCTAAAAGAGAAGTCAGAAAATTCAATGCTCATGCTTTACTCGGCTTCAGACAGGTTTTGGCTTTGTTGTTTACGCTTGGCAACGGATTTCAAAATGAAGAAGCCGACAACGGAAATCAAGACGGCATTACCCGATGCAATGATAGTAAGCTGAGTGAAAACTTTAGTGAACGGTTCGGCGTATAAGATGGTGTCTAAAAATGCGGAGCAACCGTAACCAATGACGTTACCAACAAGGGCTAGTATGGCAAACAATGCGATATCTTTGTTTGGTAATTGACCTTGTTCAAGGCGGTGCTTAGTGAGGGTAGGAAACAAGCCAATAACTAAACCAACGATACCGGAGCCCAGTACCCATGTGATCCAAACGCCCCAGCCTGCAAATAAATCGGTTACCCAGTGGCCAATGAACCCTACCAAAAAGCCAACAATTGGCCCAAACAGTACAGAGAAAAGCGCCAATACGGCCATCGCTGGTTTTAATGTGGTGTTGGCAAACACAGGAATACCGAACATAGGTAATCCACCGATGCCGTACAGTGCCGCGCCAATGGCGATGACAACAACGGTTTTTGCTGTGAAATTCATAGGAAATCCTTGAGGTTAAAAAATAAGCAAGCTGAGAAACCAAGGCGAGAATTCTACCTGTTTTTGCTGGTGCAGGAAAGATGTGTGTCTAGACATCTAGAATGATGATTGGATTTGCGAGTTTGTCCTTGTCATGAGGTTAATAGCCGCTGTTTAAACTCGACCATTCCCCGGTTAAATAGGTGTTTAATTGCACCTTGATCGTCGAGATGGAGGGAGGGCAAGTATGAAATTATTAGTTATCGGTGCAAAATAAGTGTCGGAATGTTGCATAATAGTAACACTTTGTTGCGAGTCATTGTGTAAATATCAACATTGGGTTGGGTGTTTTTGATGCGTTCTTCTAAAGTTGTTTTACGAGTGAAGTTAAGTGTTCGCGAATTCTTCTCGAACGGCATTAATTTATAAAACAATAAGTTAAGGAACGGACAGTTATGAACATTGTGACAAGGAACAAAGGGATTTTCCCTCTTAGTACGCTAACAGTGTCTTGCCTGATGGCATTTAACAGTTATGCGGCCGTAGATTGCAGTGCCATGCCCAATTGGGACGCCGCGACGGCCTATGGTGGCGGAGCGCAAGTTCAGCACAATAATACCGCGTACCAAGCGAATTATTGGACGCAGAATAACGATCCTTCAACTCACTCTGGAGATTACGCACAATGGCAGGTGGTTGATACCTGTTCTGGCGGTGTCGTCGTTAATGATCCTCCAAGTGTGTCTTTGACTGCCCCAGCCGCTAATAGTGAATTTAACGTAGGTGATGCCGTTACCTTTACTGCAAATGCTTCCGATACGGACGGCTCGGTCGCCAACGTTGATTTCTTGGTTGCTGGCGCGGTTGTTGGCACAGCAACCTCTGCGCCTTATTCATTCTCATGGCGTGCAACGGAAGGCATTCATACGGTTAGCGCGAAATCTGTAGATGACCAAGGTGCTGAAAGTGTTTTAAGCAGTACTAATATCACTGTGACGCAAACCGGGCCAGTGAATGTACCGCCGACGGTAGAGGCCGCCTTGTCCGTTGCCACTGTTGATGTGGGTGGTGTGGTGACGCTAACCGCGACGGCCGCAGACAGCGATGGCACGGTTGATAAAGTGGATTTTTATGTGGCTGGGACTTTGGTGGGCACCGCGGCATCCGCGCCTTATACGCTTGACTACACTACCACTCGCAGCGGCACGCTCGCTGTGTATGCAAAAGCTACCGATAACATGGGGGCAACCACAAATTCAGCAATCAGCAACCTTACCGTGAATGCTGGGCCAGTGGTCAGTACTTGTCGCCCTGATGGTTTGTACCAAACGGAAGGTGTGAATGTGCCTTATTGTTCCATCTACGATCAAGATGGTCGTGAAATGATGGGAGTTGATCACCCTCGACGGGTGATTGGTTACTTCACCAGCTGGAGAGCAGGTGATGATCCGCAATCGTCTTACTTAGTGAATGACATTCCGTGGGAGCAATTGACTCACATTAACTATGCGTTTGTAAGTATTGGTTCTGATGGCAAAGTAAACGTCGGTGATGTCACCGATCCAAATAATGCGGCTGTTGGTAAAGAGTGGCCAGATGTGGACATCGATCCAACGCTTGGCTTTAAAGGTCACTTTGGAGCACTAGCAACCGCGAAAAAACTGCACGATGTGAAAACCCTCATTTCTATTGGTGGCTGGGCTGAAACCGGTGGTCATTTTGCTACAGATGGCACCCGTGTAGCAGATGGTGGTTTCTACACAATGACGACAAACGCTGATGGTAGCGTTAATCATCAAGCCATTGAAACTTTTGCGACATCGGCTGTCGCGATGATGAAAAAGTACCAGTTTGATGGTCTAGATATCGACTACGAATACCCAACCTCAATGGCGGGTGCTGGTAATCCTGATGATGTGGCTTTTTCTGAGCCTCGTCGAGCTTACCTAATGGAATCGTACAATGTATTGATGAAAGTGCTGCGTGAGAAGCTCGATGCGGCCAGTGCGCAAGATGGCGTTCATTATATGCTGACTATTGCTGCACCGTCTTCGGCTTACCTCCTACGTGGTATGGAAACCATGTCAGTCGCTAAGTACTTAGATTATGTCAATATCATGTCTTACGATTTGCATGGTGCGTGGAATGATCACGTAGGGCACAACGCTGCATTGTACGATACTGGTTTAGATTCTGAGCTTGCTCAATGGAATGTATACGGAACGGCGGCTTATGGCGGTATTGGTTACCTCAATACCGACTGGGCATTCCATTACTTCCGTGGCGCTATGCCGGCTGGGCGAATCAATATTGGTGTGCCGTACTATACTCGTGGCTGGCAAGGTGTTACTGGCGGAACCAACGGATTATGGGGGCGCGGCGCGCTACCAAATCAAGCTGAATGTCCATCAGGTACCGGTGTAGGGGAGAAAAATAATTGTGGTTACGGCGCAACGGGTATCGACAACATGTGGCACGATACCGATCCGAAAGGCAACGAGATGGGCGCAGGATCAAACCCAATGTGGCATGCCAAAAACCTAGAAAATGGAGTTTGGGGTTCGTATGCTACCGCTTATAAACTTGACCCCGTTAATGACCCGAGCGATCAACTCGTTGGAACTTACACTCGTCATTACGATGCTGTCGCCGTCGCTCCATGGTTATGGAACGCTGAGAAAGGCGTGTTCCTATCAACCGAAGATAAAGCCTCTATTAACGTGAAATCTGATTATGTCATTGATAAAGAAATCGGCGGCATCATGTTCTGGGAGCTTGCCGGAGATTACAACTGTTATGTATTCGATGCGACGGGTAACCGAACGACTATCGATAGCACTGAAGCGGCTTGTCAGACGGGCAATGGTGAATACCATATGGGTAATACCATGACCAAAGCCATTTATGACAAGTTTGCCACGGCAACGCCATATGGTAATAAAGTGGCGGTGACGCCAATACCTACGGAAGCGGTGGATATTGGCGTGAGCATTGGTGGATTTAAAGTTGGCGATCAGAACTACCCAATTAACCCTAAAATCACCTTTACTAACAATACTGGGCAAGAACTGCCAGGAGGCACTGAATTCCAGTTTGATATTCCTGTGTCGGCTCCTGACAACGCAAAAGATCAGTCTGGTGGAGGTTTAACGGTTATTTCTGCCGGCCACTCCCGTGCCGATAATATTGGCGGTTTAGACGGAACCATGCACCGAGTCGCGTTCACTTTACCTACATGGAAAGCGCTGCCAGCGGGTGGAACGTATGAGCTTGATATGGTCTATTACCTACCGATTGCAGGCCCGGCTAATTACGCTGTAAAAGTGAACGGTGTGGATTACGCGTTTAAGTTTGAACAGCCAGATCTTCCAATAGCGACCATTACTTCTGGAGGTAACAATGGGGGTAATAACGGTGGCAATACAGGGGGGACTTGTGATAACGCTGGGTTGGCAACCTATCCTACACTGCCGCAAAATGATCACGCGAATAACGGTGATAAAGTTATTTATCAAGGCGCTGTATATCAAGCGAATTGGTGGACGGTCGCCGTACCGGGAAGTGACGGAAGCTGGACAAAGGTCTGTAACCTTTAACTAACCTAGCTTGAAAAATAAAAGCACGCTGATGATTTCAGTGTGCTTTTTTACGTTAACAAAAGAGTAGTCTAGTATTACTAAACAAAGGATGTTTTAAAAAACAAGACTGTGCGATTGGAAGGGTCTTGTTTCTACACATTTCTAGTTAGTCATCTCGGGGGGAGACCTAGCAATCAATTCTCTATCAATGTCGGTTGGAACCGTTTGATTATCGAATGCCCCGACAGCGAGAGGGTGGTAGCCAGATACTACATTAGTTGTTGATGTGAGGAATGAGTCGCATAAAGAGGATGAATTTGGCATGCGTGGAGCAAATCCAAAAGATAAGAAACAGATAAATAGAGGCTGCCTATTGGCTCTGCCTTTTAAAAACAGTAAGTTATTGTCATTAACAGATAGGTCGGAGTTTGTATGTTGCCGTTGTTGTCACGCGATAGTCTACATGTATTGAAATCGAAAAGGTGGACGCTAGCGCTATCTTCACTGCTTATGTTTTACAGTGTGCATACTCAAGCAGAATCATTGTTGTTTACTACTGAAGACTGGCGACCATTTGTCTTTGCTGATGCAAACAACGTTCAGACTCAAATGCCAGGCTTTAGTGTGGAAATCGTCAATGCCGCTTTTCGTAATATGGGGTATAGCATTGATTACCAACCTAAACCATTTAAGCGTCAAATTAAGGAAACCCAATTGGGCAAGTATGCTGGAATTGTCGGGCTACTCGCGTCGGACGCGCCGAACCTTGTTTACCCAAAAGAGGGAGTGGGGGAAATACGAAACTGTTTTTATGTGGGCAAACATAGCCGTTGGCACTATGAACAGCCGGAATCGCTTAGACAAGTCGTACTAGGCGTGGTGGGTGGCTATACCTATGGGGTTATTGACTCGCATATTTGGCAATACAGAGACAGTCAGATCTATGTTTATAGTGGCGACAATGATAAAGCGCTATCACGTTTAACTGAACTCCTCCAAGCTGAACGGATTAACGTGGTAGTCGAAGATGAAGCTGTGATGGAGTTTTATCTGATTCAATCAGGGCAAAAAGACTCGGTTAAGCAAGTGGGGTGCTTAGAGGCGCAACCTGCAATGGTCGGCTTTACACCGAAAGATTCTCGGGCTCAACAATGGGCGGATGAGTTTGATATACAGCTAGACTCAATGAGAAAATCAGGAGAGTTACGCCGGATACTGAGTAAGTATGGTGTCTCGGATTGGAGTTCAATGCAAAAGCAGTAGTACATAACGACTAGGTTTTACTTTTTGACGGTGAGCGCGGTAAACTGACGTGTCATTTATGGAGTACGACGATGAAATACGATTGGATACTGTTTGATGCAGACGAAACCTTGTTCAGCTTTGATGCATTTAAGGGCCTACAAACCATGTTTGCTCGGTTGGGGGTGACTTTTACACAGCAAGATTTTTCTGAATACCAACTCATCAATAAGCCGTTGTGGGTGCAATACCAAAACGGTGAGATTACAGCCAGCCAGTTGCAACAAGACCGTTTTTTATCTTGGGCTGAAAAACTGAGTACGACCGCTCACGAATTAAACCGTTTGTTTCTTGAAGCCATGGCCGATATTTGTCAGGTGTTACCTGGTGTGAAAGATCTGCTCGAACTGATTGGCAATAAAGCGCAGTTGGGTATCATCACTAATGGTTTTACTCAATTGCAGCAAATTCGGCTCGAGAAAACAGGCCTGACTGAGTACTTCCAGCATGTGATCATCTCTGAAGAAATTGGAGTAGCAAAACCAGATCGAGCCATTTTTGATTTTGCGTTAGACAAAATGGGGCAACCGGACAGGCAGAAAGTATTGATGGTCGGCGATAATGTACATTCAGATGTCCTTGGAGGCCTGAATGCTGGCGTCGAAACGTGTTGGATTAACTGGAACGGTGATGCGAAACCTGAACATATAGAACCACACTTTCAGGTCACGGATTGGTTCGAACTTAAGCAACTGCTAATGGCGTAAACAGCGAAGCTTAATACCATAAGAAATTAATGGATTAGACTCTCATTTGAGGGTCTTTTTTTTTTGGAACATGGGTTTAGTTGATATAGTAAACACCAACAGTATTCGTCAGAGGGTTATTGCTATGAAACGATTTTTTCCTTCTTCAGTCATGCTTACTCCGTTTGTTGTGAAGCACTATCAAGAACAAGAAGACGCACAGGATGTGGACGAAGAACAAAACGAAAACGAACAGACCATCCAACAACAAGAAGCCACAATAGAGCCAAGTTAAGATCACCCGCTCTCGGAAAAAGCTCGCACTGTGCGAGCTTTTTAATTCTATTCCCCCTGCGTTATCTTCTTCCCCTGTGCCTCCCGTGACAGCTTAAAACTATTTTTCCACCACCCTCATCCGAATGACGGAAAATGGCGGCATTAGGCGGCTTGTTTGGTGGCTAGGATTGGCGATTTTGGGGTGTTTTAAGTTGTTGGTTTTTAAGGTTTTGTTTTTGTGGAAAAACAAGGGCTTACGATGTTAGCCTATCTGGTATCAGGCCTCACCTTACAGGGGGGCATTATTCATCGTTAAGGTAAATCATGGACCATAGTACAAAAACATTCGACGGAATGGACTTTTCTCACCAAGATCTGCAATTTGCACGATTTGAAAATTGCGCTTTTTACAATTGTGATTTTAGTCGAGCCGATCTAAGAGAAGCACAATTCATTGATTGTCGATTCATCGAGGGAGGGGCAATTGAGGGCTGTAATTTTGAATTCGCCGACCTCAAAGACGCGAGCTTCAAAGACTGCCGCTTATCCATGAGTTACTTTGTGGGGGCGAATTGCTTTGGCGTTGAGTTTCGTGGTTGTGATTTAAAGGGGGCTAACTTCATGAAAGCCAACTTCGCTAATCGTGTTAGCCATCAGGTTTATTTTTGTTCAGCTTATATAACCGGATGCAACTTGTCGTATACCAATTTTGAAATGGCCTGCATTGAAAAGTGCGACTTATTCGAAAACAAATGGAATGGTGCTAATTTAGATAATGCCTCGTTTCGAGGATCAGACTTATCTCGTGGTGAATTTTCACCAGAAAGCTGGGGAACATTTCGCTTAGAAAATAGCGATTTAACTCACGTAGAATTGAACGGCCTTGATATTCGAAGAGTGTCTTTAGAGGGCGTGAAAATATGTGAATGGCAACAAGAGCAGCTTTTAGAACCGTTAGGTGTGCTAGTTTTACCTGGATAACAGCCAGTGAAACACGATTAAGCTGATAACTTTGTCGATCTGAGCACATAAGACGATGAACTTATATGATAATTTTATTCGTGTTCGTACTAACCTGTTGGAAAGGAATCGATAGTTCAAATGTTCAAAAAAGTTGAAGCTCCTTATATGACCTCGTCAGGTCTAAAAGTTGGCAATTCAGTTATTGCCATCACCAAAATGGATCGATTGTATGTCAAAAACCATACAACGCTGGATAAAGTGAAACGAGCACTTTTGATTGCATTGGTTTTTGCTTTTGTTGGTATTCTTGCTCATCCATTATATGTGGGGCTTCCGTTATTTTTGTTCATTTTTGTGGGGGCTTATTTGTCTGCTCCAGAGGTAGAGTTAAGGGCACTATTGGTCCCAACTGACGATATGGCGGCGGTTGATACAGGCCTGCATAAAAGCACTGATCCACATATCTACCAATGTGTTGTGGAAAAATTTCACGCGTTAAAAGCGTATGAAGACATTGTAACGCATCGTGATGACATGGATGAATAGCGTACTGCTTTTTTCGATCCTGATTAGCGGGATCTTACATATCAGCGCGATACATCAGGCTCCTAATTGGCGATACTATTTTTTTAAACCGCTACCTATCTTACTGATGATGTTGGCAATTATCGTCAATGCAGAGCCAAGTACTGGCTTGAGTAGCTATGCATGGCTCATTCTGACTGGCTTAGCGATGTCTGCCATTGGTGATGTATTCCTAATGCACCCCAAAGATAAATTTATTCCTGGGCTAGTGGCATTTTTAGTTGCCCATCTGTTTTACAGCGGCGCATTTTGGATGCTTGTTGATGGTGATATGGTCTGGTGGTTGCCGGCGGTGTTGTTTTCTGCAGGGATCATGATTGTCCTAATTTTACTTCCGCACCTAAATGCGATGCTAGTACCGGTCTCGGTTTATATGGTAGTCATTATTCAAATGGCATGGGGCGCTGGGGAATGGTATCTCACTGTGCCTAGCATGATGAGTATTGCCGCATTTTCAGGCGCATTGGTTTTTCTCGTGTCAGATCTAACGTTGGCGTTTCATCGCTTTAAGCAACCGAGTTTGGCTAAGCAAATATTTCTTATGATGACGTATTACTTAGCTCAATTTGGAATCACCTGTTCTGTACTTGTTTAGATGTTCCCATTTCTAGCTCAGTTTAAGCAATAAAAAAGCAGGCCCAAAGCCTGCTCCGTTTCGACGTTATTAAACGGTTGGCGTGTTTTGCTCTTCTGAACGAGCCTGTTGCCCACTCTTAATTTCTCGTACGTAACGATATACCGTATCTCGAGATACTTGTAAGTTGGTGGCCGTTGTTACTATGGCATCTTTCACATTGAATGTGCCATAGTCATATAACCTTTCTACAATGACGCGATTTCTCTTTGATGGCGAAATGGTTTTGTCCATCATCGTTTCTTTACGGATTTTCGCTATGGTGTCATTGAGCATCTCATCAGGGCTTCGGGCAAAAGTTTCTGGAGAGGTCAGACTTTGCGAAATCGACGTACTGTTGGGAACCATGCTGCTGAATAAAGAATGGATTGGCGCGTCCATATCTGAATTGATACACAGCAGACCGATGGCTTTACCTATGTCGTTGCGTAGTACTGTCGTGACAGAACGAAGAAGCTTGCCCTGTGGGCCTTTACTGAAATAAGGTTCGGATACATCGATCCCTGTTTTTAGTTTTTCGAGTGCTAAATTGGTGATCGGTGCACCGATATCGCGATCGGTCACGTGACCGTTGGCGATCTTAATAATGGATGGGTTTTCGATATCCAAACTGTGTAGCACGACTTCCGTGTGATTTCCGTACATGGCAGCGATGCCATCGACGATATTAAACGAAGCCTGCAATATCAGTTTGTCACTTAAAGATAGTGTGACGAGCATGGAAAGATTCCTTTTGGCACGTTTATTGATGAAACGATGTCAGCGCAACTCTTAAAGTAGCGTTTAGAGGCTCAAGAAGCCATTGATCATCAATGATTTCTTTATCGGTTATAGCTATACCAGTGCCTGAAACGCATATCGTATTGCTCGTGTACCCGCCGAAATAGGCTCAGTGTTACGACGGAGTTGATATTGTTTCCACTGAGCCTTCATGCCAGCCTATTCTTTGTGAGCAATCGCTTCAACTTCTACAAGAACGCCTAATGGCAAGTCTTTTACTGCGAAGCAACTACGTGCTGGACAATCAGTTTTAAATACATCTGCGTATACAGCGTTGAATGCTGCGAAATCCGAGATGTTTGCTAGGTAGCAAGTTGTTTTTAGGACAGTTTGTGCATTTCCGCCGCCCGCTTCTAGAACGCTTAATAGGTTCTTAAGAGATTGAACACTTTGCTCTGTGATACCGCCTTCAACTACTTTACCAGACGCGCTATCTACAGGTAGTTGACCCGATGTGAAGATCATACCGTTGAATTCAGTACCGTGAGAGTAAGGACCAATAGCCTCAGGAGCTGATGGAGAAGTAATTACAGTTTTCATAAGTTCTACCTTTGAATTTGATTTGATAACAAAGCACTTGTCAGCCATTGTCAAAGTGTTTTGTAATTTGCCTTGAAATGAATAATGCAAAAATAATTGCACATTTGAAATGTACCTTTGCTTTTTATGTGACCAGTGTCGTATTAATTGCTGGTTTGGCGCATATTTTCGCTATCTATGATTTGGAATTTACTCAAATTAATTTGCATAAAAATAAGATGGGGAAAATACCCCCCTAAATCAAGTGATGCTTGATAAATTGTTTGATGTGTGAGTTTTTGTGGTTTTTGTGAGAGGCAGCGGAAGAGTACAGACTAAAAGGCAACTAATCCGTTATGTATTACCGCTTACCTTTTCTTCTTGGCACGGCGAGTATCCTTCGGTGTATGGATACTATCAATTATGTGGTCATGCCTTATGTAAGTGATCTCCAAACTATGATTTTGGTTAAGCGTTCCTTCGATAATCTTGCCAGTACTTCAGCCCTTCTAATACCCCTTCAGCATGTGTCCCTTTACTTGTGTAGACGTGGTCTAGTTTTGATAGATGAGCCACTTCTGGATAGTGATTCGCGACTAAAATTGAGTTGATACCGGAGATGGACAACATCGCTGTATCGTTGGCAGAATCTCCGGCAACGCATACCTCATCGGCGGTTAAATTGTTCTGAGCCATTAAGTGATGGATTGCACTGGCTTTGTTGATGCCTTTTGGCGTCACGTCTAGATACCAATCGTGTGAATACGTCAGGTCAGCGGCTACGTCAAACTGTTGTAAGATCTTAACGACGTCACGGTATTGGTTCTCGTCCAGTTTACCTTCAAAAGTGCACTTATATGGACCTTGATGCAATGGGTTGCATTCGCCTAACCAGGCTAGTTTGCTAAGTACATGGTGTACCAGTGGCTTATTCCACGTGGCATGCAATTTTTTCTGCCATTGTGAATCGGAGCTGAGTTGATGGCCGTGGTGGATCTGAGTGCCAACATCACTAATAATTGTTCGCGGTAGTGGGTACTTGTTGCCCGCGAGCCCTTGCTTAATGAGTGGCAGTGTTCTTCCTGTGGCGATAACAAAGCCTAAACCGGAATGCTCTCGTACGTAATCTGAAAATATTTCGACGCCGTTAGAGCATCCTCCGTCAAGAGTGCCATCGAAGTCGCATACCAGCATTTTTATCATCACGAATCCTTGAAGTATGAAAAGCCTTGCACGAAGTCGGTGAGAGGATCACTCTGTTATTGTGCAGTCATGATTTACAGGCTGATGTAATTCCTTATCGGAAACAAGTACGGCTTTTGGGAACTGTCGAATAGCGCAAAGATTGTGCATATGACAAAGAATGAATCGGCTATCGAATCAATCGCTACCATTTAGTTTCAATTCCATGTAGAGCGCGGTAACTATTATGCTAGTATGCCTGGTTCTGTAATATGAATGAGTTTCTAATCTCATTTGTTTGATTAAGCGTAGTGAAATCTACCATGATGAATTAATGAGGATACCAATATGAGCAAGTTAACTGCAGCAGAGCGCAAAGCGCGAGATGAAGAGCGTTTTTCTCAACGAGTGAGTGAACGTAGAGAAAAAGGCGAAGACGTAGTGGCATACGCTTTAGCAAATAAAAAAGCCGTTAAGTTCTTAACCAAATCTGAGCGTCGCAACCTTAATGAAAGAAAAGCGACACTTCAGGATGAAGCGAACTTAAAAGAGCAAGAAGAGCTGAAAAGAATAGCAATAGCATTCCAAGGCGAAGACAACGCAGAATAGCACTATGTTTATTGCGCCGACGTTTTAACACCTACGGTTATCATGAGTTGCAAAAAAGGCGAGCCATTAATGATGGTTCGCCTTTTTTATTGCCATTGGATAGGCCGAGTGACTCAATAGAATAGCGCTAGAGCGTGGTATCAATTCGCGCTACCATTAGATCTATAATTAGCATCATCATTGCTTTGTTTTTTATCAACACGTCGGATTATTCATATCATGGCTAAACGTTCTGCTCAGGTTCAAATGACCTCCTATGGGATATACAACACGTGGGATTCGGATACCAAAGATCTGCCCAAAATTCAAGAGTTCACCACCACCATCGTTGCACAAGAAGATGTGGAATTTGGTTTTACCGTAAATATTAAGAAAGCCAAAGGTGAGCGCATGAAATTCTGCATAACCCACCCTGGTATCATCAATAAAAGAGGAAAAGTACTGGCCCCATTTGATGGTGAAGAGCATGTGGGTAGTAACGATTGGACATTTTACCTCGGAGACACCATTCAGTTACTGCACCCAGGAGATGGTTTAGAAAGTAACCTTGGCGACTGGCACATGGTGTTGGAATTACAAGGTAATGTGATCGCGGAAAAAACCTTTAAGGTTGTGGGGCGTGACGAGGGTCAGTTTTGGAAAAATAGAGGCTTTTAACCGGTTAACTTTAGCAAGAAAGACATATTAATTATGTGGCTATCTCGTATTACCAATAAAGCGTCTTCTCAATTGTCGATTTTCTGTTATCTTTCCATTCAAACAGTGGTTATGGTCTTAAAGAGGCATGGATGGCGACAATTTCTGATGTATCCCGCATGGCGGGCGTTTCCAAAGCAACGGTTTCGCGTGTTATCAATGGGACAGGACAAGTCAAAGAGAGCACTCGCTCGCTCGTTACTGCCGTGATGAAAGAGCTTAATTATAAGCCGAGCTCTGTCGCTCAAGCATTGGCAACAAAAAGCGGTAATAGCATAGGTTTAGTACTGTCGGATTTTACCGGCAGTTATTTTGGTATTTTGCTTAAACAAGCGTCGGTTAGTGCCGATCAAATGGGTAAGCAGTTGTTGATTGCCGATGGGCACAACCAAGCTGAAAGTGAGCTGGAAGCGGTTCATTCTCTCGTTGAAAAAAAGTGCGACGTTATTGTTTTGTATAGCCGGATGTTGTCTGGTGAACAAGTGGTTGCGTTGAATAAGTCGATCGACATTCCTTTAGTGAATGTTGGGAGAAAGCTGCCACAGGAGGCTGGCTATTCCATTGCTTTTGATCAAAAGCACGCCGTTGAAATGGCGTTGAAGCACTTAATAGCTTTAGGGCACCGAGACATCACCTATGTTGGGCCTGAGCCGAAAACACCCACGTCGATTTCTCGAGCTGAGGGCTTTGAACAAGCGATATCAATGCAGCCTGAACAAGACATTGTATCTCGTCATTATTACTGTTCATTTGGATTCATTGAAGGCTATGCGGCAGGGAAAAACCTGTTAGATAGTCGTCAATATGGTAGTGCTATTTTGGCGGCATCAGATGATATTGCCGTCGGTTGTATTAAAGCGTTTACCGAACGTGGGGTTATTGTTCCGGAACAGGTGTCGATCGTCAGTATCGATAACGACCCATGTAGTGCCTTTGTGACTCCATCCTTAACCACCATTGACTTGCCGATTCAAAACATTATGGCAAGAGCGATGGAAGTCGCTCAGCAGTTAGTCATTGGGAATTCAGAGTTTAAACCTGAAACGATGCGTGGCCATTTAGTACTCAGAGATTCTACCAAACCCATAAAGTAATAGTGCTTAAAGAATGCTCATTATATCCTGATGAGCATTGACTATTCCCCCCTTCCTCTCATTAACATCTCAGATGTGGCCTCTCGCTTTATGCCATGTACATTGCTTAAATTCCGCGTTATCTCCGCAGCAACACGCTAACTAGTAGGGTTTTCTGTTGTTTCTATCAATAGACCTATGTCACTTTCAATAGTTAATTTTCGACTAAAAATTAGATCTCAGTAGCATAAGTTGTATGAATATCGATCAGCTAAGTAATTGTGGTGTATATATGTAACCGGTTACCGAAACCGGTTACATTTTTATTCTCAGCGTAGGAAAGAACCCTAAGGAGAGGAACAATGAAAATATTTTTATGTTGTGCCGCAGGAATGTCGACAAGCATGCTTGTGACTAAAATGGAGCACGCAGCTAAAGATCAAGGAGTGAGTTGTGAAATTTCCGCTCATTCGATAGCCGAATTTGATGAGTGTATTAAATGGAGCGATGTCTGTTTAGTGGCACCACAGGTTAAATTCAAATATGAAGAATTCAAGAAAACCGCAGCAGAGTTAGGCAAAGGGTGCGGGCTGATTAATATGATGGATTATGGGCTGTTAAAGGGCGACGCCGTCTTGGCACAAGCAATGGAATTGTACCCAGCACAGACAACAGTGGAGAGTTAGTACAATGGCTATTTTTGATAAGGTATTAAGTTTTGTAGAAAATGTCGTCGCTCCGGTTGCGGGTAAAATATCGGCGCAAAAACACGTTAATGCGATTAAAGATGGGTTTGTATCAACGATGCCATTTTTGATTGTTGGTTCTATGCTGTTAGTGCTGGCATTCCCACCCTCTGAAGGCAACTTCTTTTTTGATGGTTGGCACGGTCTGATCGCTGCGATCGGCCACGACAATATCATGACACCGTTTCAACTGAGCATGGGTATATTTGCCTTGTATGCTTCGTTTGGTATTGGTTTTAGTTTGGCTGAGGCGTACAAACTGCGCCCGATGAATACCGGGATGCTGTCGATGTTTGCATTTTTGCTAGCAGCTGCTCCTATGGTAAGCGTTGAAATTGGTGGCGTATTACCTGGTGCATTCTTAGGCGGTACGGGAGCGTTTACCGCGATCATTTGTGGTCTATTTGTTCCGGAAATGCAGCGTTTGCTGATTAAATACAACATCCGAATCAAAATGCCAGCCGCTGTACCACCAAAAATTTCTGCTTCGTTCGACTTGTTGATACCTATCGTGGTCATTTCCGTCATTGTGATGTCAGTGAACGTGTATCTTGAACAATATGGAATGAAAATTCCGTCAGCCATCATGCAGTTGTTCCAACCGCTTGTTCTTGCTTCTGATAGCTTTATCGCTTGTTTGATTGCGGTTCTATTGGTTCAAATGCTTTGGTTTAGTGGTATTCACGGTGGTTCAGTTGTGGGCGGTATTATTGGCCCAATGCTACTGATAAACCTTGGCCTTAACCAAGATGCATTAGCTGCAGGCGAGCCGCTTCCGGCTATCTTTATTAACCCAGTGATGGACTTCTTCATCTTCGTTGGTGGTGCTGGTGGTACGTGGGGCTTAGTCGTATTAATGATACGTTCTAAAGCTACCCAACTAAGAACTATTGGTAAAATGTCGATTGTTCCGGGCACGTTTAACATCAATGAACCGGTTATCTTCGGTACACCAATTGTCATGAACCCTATCTACTTCATTCCATGGATGCTCGCACCAACGTTGAATACCGCCATTGTGTGGATGGCATTCAAAACAGGCTTCCTTGCTAAGATCATCGCGATTCCACCTTGGACGATGCCAGCGCCGATTGGTGCGATCATTGCGACCAATTCAGGTACTGCGGCTTTGGTTGTATTGAGCAGTATCATTGTGAGCTCGATCGTTTTCTATCCTTTCCTAAAAGTACATGAAAGACAGTTGCTAGCCGAAGAGAAAGCAATGGAAGAGAACGAACCAACCACAACCACTACAACGGTTAACGGAGGCGACTTAGATGCAGTTCGAAATTAACAACGAATCAGATATATCTGAAGAATTTTTGATGACGCTGTTGTGTCAGGTTGGTGAGGCTCGTTCTGCTTTTATGGAAGCAATGCGAGTAGCAAGAAAAGGCCAATTCACCGAAGCGGAGGCTTTGCTTAAATCAGGAGATACAGCGCTGGTTCAAGTACATAAATCGCAAACCTCATTGATCGGGTTTGATGAAGGGGCAGGTAAGGTCACCATGACGTTAATCCTGACTCATATCCAAGATCATATTATGACAACGATGTTGTGTCGTGAATTAGCAGAAGAAATAGTTGCTATTCATTATCAGTTGCAAAGGAGCAAGACCCATGAAGAAGCGCATATTTGATTACACGTCGGAAGACGTTCGCGTTGCGTCACGAGAGCAAGTAGTGACAAGCATTCGTAACTCTGAAGGCCGTACCATCATGGTCGAAAATGTGGTGTCAATTACGCCCCCGATCGACCTTGTATCAGGCCCCGAAATCGCGGCCGCTTTCGGTGCAGATATGATCACGCTTAACTGCTTGGATGTAATGAATCCACAAATCAAAGTGTTGTCAGACATTTCCGACGAATATCTGTCTATTGAAGAGGTTAAAAAGTTAACAGGCCGATTAATCGGATGCAACTTGGAGCCAATTCCAACAGGTGTTGGCAATGTGGATATCGGCAGAACCGTAACCAAAGAAACGGTTGAAAAGGCGGTAGAGCTTGGGCTTGATTACGTCATGCTGACGGGCAATCCGGGTAACTGTGTTACTCAAGAGACGATTCTCGATGCTATTGGTTTAGTTCGAAGCGTGTCAAAAGACATCATCGTAGTCGCTGGGAAAATGCATGCGGGTGGCGTCGGTAACGACTATAACCTGAGTATTGTTCCTGGATTTGCTGAAGCGGGCGCAGACATCATGATGTTCCCGGCACCGTATACCACACCGGGTGTGTGTGCCGATACCGCGAAAGAAATGATGTCGGCAGTGCACGCGAGTGGCATGTTGGGCATGTTAGCGATTGGTACTTCTCAAGAAGGGGCGACGGAGTCTTACATTGAACAAGTGGCAATGGCATCTAAAGCAGCCGGGGCCGATATTGTGCATATCGGTGATGGCGGTTACAGCGGCATAGCGCCACCAGAAAACATCATGCGATTAGGGATGACCCTACGTGGCCGTCGTCACCAATTCAAACGTATGATCAACCGTAGATAATAACTATCGGCGATAACAAGCTGATATCGATATAGGAAGGTACCTCATACTCGCTATGAGTACCTTCACTATTCAGTTCGAATATATACCCAATCTTTTTTGTAAACACATGCATTACTTATGCAGGTGCGATTAATCATGGAGTGGAATTAGAATGGACAAAATAAAGTTACCATTAAAAATACTAGCGATAGCGTTGGCATCACATATGTCGATGCCATCTACCGCATTAGCAGAAACCTATCATCCTCAAGCGCAGCAGTTAGATCTATTATGGAAAGTAATTGATCACAATATTGGTGAGAATAAATTTTTAGGTAGTTTAACGATAACGAATAATGGCTCTGAGGCGTTAGGTGAAAGTGGTTGGTCATTATATTACAGCTCGGTTCGCCCGCCAGCGTCGGTGTTACCTTTAGATAGTGCTGACGGAAACCTAGCACGTGAAGAAATTGCAGCGCAAAATCTAGTATTGAAAAACGCAGACGTGTCGAAAAGTGGTGACTACTTTGTTCTAGAGCCTGTGACAGGTTTTGTTCCAATTCAACCGGGTGAATCACGAGAAATATTTATTACCGCGCAGTACTGGCAAATGCTCAAAAATGACTCACCATCGGGTTTCCATATTTCTTTTAATGGTGACGCGCCTAGAGCGGTTTCGGTCGACGTACAGATGGATCCGTCTGATTTGAAGCAAACTAGGCAGAGCATTCACGATACTATGCCAGTCCAAACTCCGGCGTTAAGATTTGATGAGAATAATACACCAGTGCTCGATATTGCACTGCATAACCAAGTAGTACCGCACTTACAATCCGCTCAAGACAAAGACGGTGCATTCCTAACATTACTAGGCTGGATGGGATCCATCAAAGCTCCTGATAGTCTAAATAAAGAAGCACAATATTTGCAAAGTGCGCTTCAAGATTTAATCGTAGGCGAGTTCCCAATAAACTCGACTCAAGCAGATACTGCAAACTTGATTACGTTAAAAGTGAATCCGAATTTAGATACTGACTCAGACGGCACGCCTGACAACGAAGGTTACCGATTAGACATCGATCCATTTAATGGCATCGTAATTGAAGGTAAAGATGCAAGTGGCGTTTTCTATGGTATTCAAACGTTAAGACAGTTGATCCCACAAGATGTTTATAAAGCCTCGGTCGTCGGTAATAAAATGCAACATGCAGTTTTACCAGCGATGAGTGCACTAGATGCTCCGCGCTTCGAGTATCGGGGCATGATGCTCGACGTTGCTCGAAACTTCCAAAGCAAAGAAACTGTATTGAAACTGATTGATCTTCTTGCTTATTACAAAATAAACAAATTTGAAATCAACATTGCTAACGATGAAGGCTGGCGTATTGAAATTCCGGGTATACCAGAGCTAACCGAATTCGGTTCTAAGCGTGGTTATGATACGGCGGAAACCACAATGCTACATACCTTCATGGGTTCAAGTAATGAATTTCTGCCTGGAGATGGTATTGAAGGTAAACCCAATAATGTAGTGGAAGCAAATAACGGCGTCGCTCCACAGTTCCAAGGTTTCGAAATCGCACAGCAAAACTACCTTGGTAAGGGTTGGGGTTATTATACGGTAGAAGATTTTAAAGAAATCTTAAAGTATGCAGCAGACCGCCATATAGATGTCATTCTTGAATATGACTTCCCAGCTCATGCACGTGCCGCGATAAAGGCGATGGAATATCGCTACAATAAATATAAAGATATTGATCTTGTTGAAGCGAATCGCTATCGCTTGATTGATCCACTTGATCAGTCACAATTTTATACACCGCAGTTCTACACTGATAACCTAGTGAATCCATCTTTGCCGGGTACTTATGAGTTTTTAGATAAGGTCATCAGTGAAACTAAGGCAATGTACGATGCTGTTCCTGGTGCTGAAGTTACGCGCTTGCACGGTGGTGGTGATGAGCTCCCACACTTAGGGCCAAACGAATGGTGGGCAAAATCTCCTGCTATTCAAGATAACCCTGAAACAGCGGGTAAAACTGATGCCGAGTTGTTTGACTACTTCTTCATAAAATGGGCCGATTTGATTCGTCAAAACGGTTTTCAGATGGCGAGCTGGGGCGATGTGCTGACGCATAATGGTACAGGCAATGCTGACTACGGTGAGATATTCCCAATCTTTTGGAATAACGTGTGGGGTTGGGGGAATGAGCACCAATCGTATGTATTCGCTAACCAAGGCTACCAAGTCGTTTTATCTCACGCGACAAACTTGTATTTCGACTTAGCTTACAATAAGCATCCTGACGAAATAGGTTACCATTGGGCTGGCTATACCGACACTAAAAAGACCTTCGAGTATCGTCCATTTAATATCTATGCAAACGGTAAAACTGACAAGTTAGGTAATCCTGTTCCATGGAATCCTGCGTGGGTTCACCTTTCGGAAGAAGGTAAAAAGAACGTGACAGGTCTGCAAGGGCAATTGTTTGCAGAAAATGCAAAGTCCCCAGAGATTATGGAATACCTGGTTTTCCCTAAGCTACTTGGTGTCGCAGAGCGTGCATGGGTTACAGACATGCCAGTAGAAGATTTGCCTGATCAAAATGGAAAAACAGCGATGGATCGTGCTTGGGATGTCTTCTCTAATACGTTAGGAAAACATGCTTTAGGTAAACTAGAGTACATTCAACCCGTTGATACTTATGATCAAATAGGTAATCAAGTCGGTGTGAATTACCGTATTCCGCTACCGGGAGCTATTATTGAAGCGGGTAAGCTGACAATCAATACTCGATTCCCTGGTTTAAAAAATCAATACTCTCTTGATGACGGGCAGACTTGGATTCCATACTATGGTCCGGTTGATGTGAGTCATGCCACGAACGTAAAAACTCGTAACATTACCTTCTCTGGCCGCAGCAGCCGAGTAGAAAATGTGACTCAATAGTCAATCCCTAAGTAGGAATAAGCCAGCCGACCCCCTACGGCTGGCTTTTTTGTCTTCGGTTGGCATCCTTAGTTACTGAATTGAATGTTTGATGTGTTTAACGGTTACGCCTTAGGCGGACATCAGATATTCCACTGCAATTCAATTTCTCCGTCAAGCCTACGTCCTGTGGGCTGGAAGCCATGAGACAGGTAAAACTCCAGAGCATTGCCTTTTTCAGTATCCATGGTGGTTAAGGTGACACCGTTCAGGCCCAACAATTGTGCCATTTCTTTACAAAAGTTAAGGGCCTGAATGCCAAAACTTCCGCCTTGATGGTGTTGGTCTATCATCAGTCGCCATACATAAAGGCAATTCGGTTGAAAGTGATCCGTGTCTTGTTGAGTTGTGCGCGGATCGAGAAGAGTGACCAGTCCAACGGCTGTTTGCTGATGGTAGATACCGAATGTCAGGCTCTCACTATGGATAAGTGTTTGAACTAGCCACTTTTCGTTGTTTGTAATCAAGTGTTGCTGTGAATCCTTGACTCGTAATGACATCAGTTCATCAACAGAGCTAGGGTTTGCTTTAATAAAAGACAGGCGGGTCATGTTAGTAATTCCTTTACGTTAGTAGCAGCGATAGTTATCTAATGGTTATTGCTTGTATTTATGCAGAACACTTTGCGGAATATGGCAGTAATCATCTGGGCAGCGGGTTAACCTGTCTTGGTGCTCGTCGTCGCTTTTCACATAGTTTGCTAAGGGAAGAACTTCAACCATGATTCTTTGGGCGTCATCTCTACGCTTAATAAAGTCTGCAGCGATGACCAAATGATGTTCATGTAGGCTGTAAACGCCTGTACGGTACTTTTCGCCTTCATCAATGCCTTGCTTATTTTTGCTGTATGGATCGATGATTTCAAAAAAGAATTCCAGCAGTTGTACTAGTGATACCTGTGCCGGGTCAAAACACGTACGTACACACTCAGTGTATCCATCGTATTGGCACTGCGTCGTTTGCTCGGTGCCATTCGCACGGCCTGCTTCTGTAGAGCGAACCCCCGGAAGATGACGTAGATACTCTTGCACCCCCCAAAGACACCCGCCAGCCAAGTAGATTTCTTGCATGATTTCCCAAATGATTAAACGTGTTAATACACGAATATTATCAGTTACCAAGTATATTGGTAGTGCAACGTCTCTCTACTCTCTCTGCTCGGGACACACACCAAATAGTATGACCAAACGACTGACGTTACGTTAGCAAAACCTCAATTCCAGCCATCCCACTTTTCCTGCTGATCACAACTGCTATCTTATACAAAACATTCATCGGATACCTTTATGGCCACGGCAAGAAAACAGCTCATCTCCGTCGATGCGACTCCTTACTATCACTGTGTCTCAAGATGCGTGAGGCAAAGCTTCTTATGCGGTGAAGACAGGTCAACGAATAAAAGTTACGAGCACCGTCGAGACTGGATTGAGCATAAAATTCAATCTCTCACTCGTACTTATTGTGTCGATGTTTGCGCTTATGCGGTGATGAGCAACCATTATCATTTGGTGCTGCACATCAATCGCGATAAGGCCCTTGAGTTATCTGCGTCCGAGGTGGTTGAGCGCTGGAGTCACGAACATAAATTGCCCGTATTGATTCAGCGTTGGTTGAGTCAGGAGCTAAAGACACAAGCTGAGGAAGATAAGTGCTTGGAAATCATTGAAGTTTGGCGAGAGAGGTTGTGGTCATTAAGTTGGTTCATGAAAGAGTTGAACTACGATATAGCCTGTCGCGCCAATCAGGAAGATGAGTGTACGGGGCATTTTTGGGAAAGCCGATTTAAAAGCCAGGCATTGCTTGATGAAAAAGCGCTAGCCGCTGCGATGGCATACGTCGATCTAAACCCCGTTCGTGCTGGCGTGGCTCCATGCCCGGAAAAATCAGATTTTACCTCCATACAAGCCAGACTAAAGGCACTTGATGATAATCAGGAAACAGCCCCTTGTTTGCATCCATTCATCGGTAATTCAGCCCAAAATCAGAGTACTGGAATACCTTTTCGATTAATCGACTACATCGAATTAGTAGATTGGACCGCAAGGCAATTTCGAGTGGATAAGGCATCAATGGCAGACGATTTCCCACCGATTCTAGAACGACTTAACTTCAATCAACAGAGTTGGTTAGATGTGTGTACGACTCTTGAAAGAAAACGATCCACCGCAATTGGGTCGCCCATTGGTCTTGAGCAAGCAAAAAAAGCTTTAGATAAATCCAGAATTCACTATTACCCGCTTGAATAGGCAATGACGCTTGAGTTACTCCTTTAAAACATAACGCCAGCGACAAGTTGGCCATCTGCGTTTGTTCTGAGCCTAATGCTATGTTGAATTTTAGGTAAAATAACGCATTCAGCCTTCTTTTTCTGTCCAAGCCATATCTACTTGAACTATCGATGATGAATTACAGACGGCTATAGCATGAACTTCATGTTTAGGTGTATGTCCAAAGTCCTTATGCGGCTATTGGGTTGTGGCTTAGGTGCAACCACACTTTTTCGTGGTAGAAGTAAGCGACAGAATTAATGGCGGGTTCTATGGTCGCCATTAAGCCACCGATGAAAGCATCGCCTGTTAAGGCATAAGTTACACTAAAGGCGACACCAAAATGAATCACGGCAAAGCTGGCGGTCTTAACTTGAGTCATGGATTCATTGCGTTTTAGAAACGCTACTTTTTGCCAGACTTTTTCATGCAAGTAGAACGCACCGGTATTGACGGAAGGTTCAATCATGGCAATTAAGCTACCTAATAAGAAGTCGCCAGTTAAAGTAAACGCGACCAAGGTTGCAATGGTAAAATGGATTGCTGCAAAAGTGATTGTCTTGATCATCGTATTATCCTAACGCGGTTCATCTGGGTTGATGTGGCCATTATTGATAATTATTCTTATTTGAGGAAGTGGGTTAGTGCTATTTTATTGATAGGCATGGGCTATCAATAGGAAGAGTTTAACCGGGGGCTTGTCGATGTGAGTTTGAACTCTTTCGCAATTTCCAGCACTGCTACAGTGGGCGACGTTATGTAACGTATAGAATAATCGCTTAGTATGGCAGGAGGGGATGATGAAAAAAATACACTTTGTTGATAACAAACCGTATTATTTTGACTTGAGTACGTCTTCATTGGTCGGTGGCGCGATAGCGTTAGTCGCTTTTCTGGTCTCTTTTTCAAATGATCATGTCTACTTAACGTATGCCACCATAGTGTTCGGGCTAGTATTTCAACATTTGTCTCCTAAAAAACCGAAAAAAAGCCACTTAGCAACCGACGGCAATGAAATCTACCTACACGGAATTCCAGCGGCGTTAAGAAAAAAAACGCCGATATTTAGTCAGCCTTGTATCCGTATTACGTCCTTAACCGCCAATAATGGATACTATCGCATTAGAGTCTACAAAAATTGGGTGACCGAGGATGACTGGCAACTCATGCTGAAGGAATGTAGCTAGAGCATTCGTTGCTAGTTAGCAGGTTTTGGCTAAAGGCTACTTCATTGTTACTTTTTCAATGATTACATCAGAAACCGGCATGTCTTCATGACCAAATCGGGTGCAGGTTGCAATCTTCCCAATCTGATTAACCACATCCATTCCCAGCGTAACTTTACCAAACACCGCATAACCCCAACCGTAGTTTGTTTTGCCCGTGTGATCGAGAAAGTCATTGTCTGCAAGATTGATAAAAAACTGCGCCGTTGCAGAGTGAGGAGCATCGGTTCGTGCCATGGCGAGTGAGCCAACCACGTTCTTAAGGCCGTTAAAGGCTTCATTAGAAACTGGAGCGCGGCATTTCTTTTCTGCCATATTCATCGCAAAGCCATCGTCCCGAATTTCATAGCCACCACCTTGGATCATAAAGCCATCGATGATGCGGTGAAACAAAGTGTTGTTGTAAAAGCCATCATTGCAATAACGTACAAAGTTGGCGCAAGTTTCAGGCGCACTTTTATGGTCAAGTTCGATCTCAATGTCGCCATGATTAGTCGTGATAGTGATCATAATGGGTAATGGTTCTTAGATTGATGCGTTAATGAGTGGAGTATAAAGAATTAGGAATAAGTTGCCATTGGAAATAAAAAAGCCGCAAACTTATAGGCAAGTATGCGGCGAAAGACGTTCTGTTTTTAAGCTAAGGAGAGTTGGGAAAGCTAACTCATCATCGCTGTGGCAACGAATCCAACCAGAACGAGGTTGGCAACGTATGCAATCATATAAAAATAGCTACGAGGGCTAGGGTTGGTTTCCGTTGCTATTAGGTAATACAGCACCATATGAGCAAGCCTTGCAACGGCGTATACCCAGACGATAGCAGCTAACCATGTCGCGTCGGCTCCAACATAAATGGCTAATGCTGTCGGGACCAGCATTTGAATGATATTTTCAAGTGAGTTTTGGTGAGTACGATGGCTGCGGAACACGAATGAATCGTGGCCAAGTTTATCGTCTAACACTCCAGGTATCATATTGGTTTGTTTACGATGGGCCAGTGTTGCGATGAACCCTTGCACGATGATCATCGTGATAATAAACCAAACACCCCATAGTGTCGCGTCGTACTCTGCAAACATGTCACTTTACCTTATTAACTATTAAGTTGTGCGCAAACTATAAAGCAAAGTGAGCGTGCTTGCAAATAAATTGCGCACAACTTAAATGATGAGTTACTTAGTCAGAAGAGAGTAATCAGCCATTTCTGTTCTTGTCATAGGATGTACGCTGCTAAATGGAGCAGCGTGAATGGTGTAAAAGTAAAAATCAGGGCCGACTTCTTTACCCAACATTTTAGTAAAGTAGACCACTTGGTCATGATGGGCATCATCGTCTTTTGGTAGTTTGTCGGCGGTTGTGCCAGCGGAACAACACCAAGAATGAACCCCAAGAACGCCGTTACCCTCAACTTGCCTATTAACGCCAGCAGCAAACAGGTCGACACCGCCGGAATAGGCGTAGCCGTTGTTCGGTATCTTGGTGTTTAGGCCAGAATCGCGCAGTAGATTACCGGTGTGCATGTTAATCTCATCGTTGAGCGAACCGTTCACGGCTTTGATCACTATGGTGTCGACGTTCGGGTTGCGCTCTACCAGGTTTGAAAGTTGAACATAGGTATTCGTCCCTAACTCACCAGTTAGAATAGCCCTGTTTTGTTCAATACTAAATAGACTCGTGCCTCCGGTAATGAGCGCCTCATTGATACTCATTTCAAAGTCGGTTTCAGTGCCTTTCTGATTCACTAGCTTTCCATGGTAAACAATATTTTCTTGTTCGGTAGTGGACACATTGCTCGATTTCCAAATCGTTGTTGATTTGAGTATCGCTTGTTTGAAATCGATCTTAGATTCAAAACTTTCGGCTTGGTCGAAGCGCCCTTCATAAATCGTCACATTGGTGCCAGGCTCTGGATCTTCAAAGCTAAATGGAATCGTTACTAAGCCTTTAGCATAGTGAGCAATGAGTAGTTCTGAGCTGATGGTGTGAATATTAAGAGGAAACTTTTCACCGTGAACTCGTATCCAGAGCTGTTGTTTTTGTTGTTTGAAATCTGCAATGTATTGTGCTAATTGCTCACTTGGAACTGCATTTAGTTCAAGTGGTTGAACGGAGCTCCAAGAGAAAGGAGAAGCCATGAGTAACGAGATTAGGCAAAGCAGATTAAAGCGTTTCATTGAATGCACTCTGTTAGTTAAGGACTGCATTATCGTAAGTCAGCCAGAGTGTTTGTTATATGGTGGAAGTGTCGCTTTCGTGTCGTGTAATTGTCATACTCTTAAAATAAGTAGTGATATTTTGATACAATTTACTAAACGAAAATTGACATTGCATCTTCGCAGAGTGGCTAAACTTGATAGGTGAATAAAAAATAAGAAGTACAGAATGATTGAAACAGATCGCTTGATGCTACGTCCGACCAACGCCGAAGATTTAGGCCTTTACTGTTCTTTGCTGACGGATGATGAAGTGACGCAATTTTTGCCATTCGGGCAACCCTACCGAGATGAAGTGATCCGCAAAGAATTATCGAATCGTATTGATCATTGGCAGAAACATGAGTTTGGTACATTTACTATTATCCGTAAAACTGACGGCATCAAGCTTGGCTACGTTGGAGTAGAAGAAACCAGTTCACCAACTTGCTTTGATATTCGATATGCTGTCGTACTTCAAGAGCAAGGACAAGGCGTGGCTCTTGAGGCTGCATTAGCGTGTTTAGATTTTTCGTTTAAGCAAGGTCACATGGCACGTATCTACGGGGTGGCGGTGCCGCAGAATACTCGTTCAGTTCATCTACTCGAAAAGCTCAACATGTCGCCTCATGTGGGAATTGACTTTTATAATGATAGCAGCCTCAGTTATTTTTCTGCCACAAACCCACATTTATAGGGCAATTGAGTATAGAATCCAGTGCTTGATGTTTATTAATGCTAAAGCGAACTAGATGACTTTTTCCGATTTTAACCTGTCCTCTGCCATTACTGATGCTGTTTCAGCTCAGTTCTCTACGCCAACTGAGATTCAAAAGCTAGCCGTCCCTGCCGTTCTTGCCGGCAAAGATCTCCTCGCTTTAGCACAAACAGGCAGCGGTAAAACGTTGGCGTTTGGATTACCGATATTACAAGCCATTGATTGTTCAAGTGAGCGAATACAGTCGGTTATTGTGGTACCAACTCGTGAGCTCGCCATTCAAGTCAGCACCAATTTAAACGCCATTGCTGCAAAAATTGGCGTCCGCATTGTTACGCTATGCGGCGGTGTGGATCAAGCAGAGCAATTGAGAGAATTAGATAAAGCTCCGCAAGTTGTGGTCGCTACTCCTGGTAGGTTATTGGGCTTTCTGAATCAGGAAGTCGTGGTGTTAAGCGGCGTAAAACAATTGATTTTGGATGAAGCCGATCGCCTATTAGACATGGGGTTTTGGCCTGATCTTCAGAAAATTCTGGGTTTCTTTCCAAGCCAATATCAAACGGTGTGCTTTTCGGCCACCATGCCAGATAATTTGCAAACCGTGCTTCGCTCATTACTCAATGACCCGACGAGGATTGAAGCACAAGCCGCGAATACAGTGGTCGAAACCATTGATGAACATTTGTATTTGGTCAACAAAGGCAGCAAAGCGCAAGCCCTCATCGCTCAGATTAAAGCGAATGATTGGCAGCAGGTTTTGGTTTTCATTAGCGCGCGTGATAATGCTGACGCATTGGCGAAGAAAGTAGCCAAAGCGGGAATAAGCGTCGCCGCATTGCATGGTGACAAAGACCAAAGCACGCGTGAGCAAACGTTAGAACAGTTTAAATCAAACCAAGTTCAGGTGTTGATAGCGACCGATATTCTAGCGCGTGGCATTCATATCGAGGCGTTACCGGTTGTGGTTAATTTTGACTTACCACTCAGTGCGCCTGTTTATGTCCACCGAGTAGGAAGAACGGCGCGTGCTGGCCAAAGTGGCATCGCTATTTCTTTGGTGTGCCATGGTGAGGCTAATGCATTGAAAGCCATCCGAGAGCTCACTGGGCGAGAGCTGTCTTTGAATGAACTTGAAGGCTTTCCTGTAACCGATAAGCCTGCTTTAGAAAGTGACGATACGGGCATGCCAAAGCGCGCAAAACGGGATAAACAAGCGAACCGCCGCAGTGCTAAAAAGCGCAGCAGTAGTCAGTTTAAGAAAAAAACGACTAAGTAGATCTTTGTTCGACGTTCTGGTAGAGAGTTGCGTGAGATGCCAATACAAGTTTGCAAGTAAGCAAAATAAAAGGTAAAACTGGGTACTATGGACAAGAGCATAAACACAAGGATGAAGTTTTGATTACAGAAAATACGTACTTTGAAGGAAGCGTAAAGTCGCTGGCTTTCACACAAGCTGAAGAGAACAAAAGCGTTGGCGTTATGGCGGTAGGTGAGTACACGTTTGGTACAGAAGCCGCTGAAAAAATGACGGTTATTAAAGGTGATCTAACAATTCGTTTAGCCGGCAGTGATCAATGGACAACGTACACATCAGGTGAGGCGTTTAACGTAGCAAGCAATTCGTCATTTGATATCAAGGTAGAGCAACCAACCGCTTATCTTTGCGAGTATTTATAAGATAAATATCGTTGTTATGAATTTATAAATACCGCCACATTATTGTGGCGGTATTTTTATCAACATTATTTGAAAAGAACTTAATAGTTATCAAATAAACCCGATTGATAATCCAAAATAGTTTGTTCAATTTCTTGCTGGGTATTCATTACAAACGGACCGTAGTGAACAATAGGTTCATCTATTGGTTGGCCTACGAAAATCAGTACCCCAGCATCTTCGTGTGCCAATAAGTTAATGAGCATAGCGTGATCGAGCAAAGCCAATTGGCCTTGCTTTAGGTCAACATTATCCACTCTCACTTCTCCCTTATAGACGTAAACAAACGCATTGTACTCCTCGATTGTTGATACGCTTATTGTATCGTGAGCGTTTGCAACCCAATCGGAAACAGCAAGCGGTACACCTGTGGTTTGCAGTGGACCGCCAAGCATGTCTGGTTTCTGACCGGTGCTCGATGTAACCGATAGGTCTCCTGCAATTACCCGCAATAGGCCCTGATTTTCTTTGTTCCATTGTGTTATCACATCGGCTTGAAAGTCGTGGTATTGGGCTGGCTGCATCTTGTTTTTCGCAGGTTGGTTTATCCAAATTTGGAAACCATGTAGACCACCTTCTTCCATCATTGGCATTTCGCTATGAATTACCCCGCGTCCTGCCGCCATCCATTGTGCGCCACCACTTTTAAGTTGACCGACATTACCCATATGGTCGCGGTGCTGGAAGTGGCCTTGGCGCATATAAGTCAGTGTTTCGATACCGCGATGAGGGTGAGGCGGAAACCCACCAATGTAGTCTTTGCTGTCATCGGATTTTAGTTCGTCAATCATCAAAAATGGAGAGAAGCGATCATCACTGAAACCGGCGATACGTTGAATACGAACACCGTCTCCATCAGAGGTCGGGTGAGAGGCAATAATGTGTTGAACTTGTCGACTTGAATTCATGAGGCACTCCAAACAAAGATATTGGAACCAGTATAAGCAATGCAAAAGTTGTAGAGATCTGGAAAACTAGAGGCAGTTGTTCTAATAAATTGAATGACATTGATATTTTTGAGGCAAAAGGCAAAAGGCAAAAGGCAAAAGGCAAAAGGCAAAAGGCAAAAGGCAAAAGGCAAAAGGCGTGGGGAATAAGGCATAGAGCGGTAGGGGCGGGAGAAGGTTGGGGCTAAAAAAGAACGACGGCTATTTACGCTTTCTAAATGGTGTTACGTTATGTTGGCTAGACGTTTCTAAAGACGTTGAACTTATTTTAGCATCGGGGTGTGAGTTATGGTAATACTCAAAGTTATTTTTACCCGCACATTTGGCGCTGTACATGGCTTTGTCGGCACATCTTAGAAGTTCTGATAAATCGCCTGCATCTTGTTTGTATATGGATATGCCGATACTTAAAGAAATATGGTTTACCTTATCGTCTACTTTGTAGCCATCTTTAAATAGCGACAAAATCCGGCCCATGATGTTATCTAGGGCCACCGTGTTGGGTACATCATATAAAAACACCACAAACTCATCGCCAGCGTATCGAGCGATCGAAAATTCGTCTCTGTTGTCGCTTCTGTTTTTTGTTCTAAGCTGATTCGCCAATCTTTGACCAAAACTCTGCAGTAATTTGTCTCCCGTTGAGTGCCCATAGATATCATTAATTTGCTTGAAGTTATCAATATCGATGAACACGACCGCGGTGATGTTACTATTGTGTTTTAAGTCCACTAATTTGGTGGTGCACCAGCGCTCAAAGCTCCAGCGATTAGCAAGGCCGGTTAAGCTATCGCGATAGGCCAGATCTTCAATACCCTCTTGGTATAGCGTCAATATGTAGCGGTGAGTTTTGGCATGTTGATACGAGAAAAAGTGGCAGATGAGTAGAAAGGCGCTCAAGCTTGCCAAAAAGCGGCCATTAGAGAACTCGCTATAATCGGCATAAAGGTAAGGGAAATTGGGAACATTGAGTACCACGGCGCAAAATAGCAAAAAACAGGCGGTGGATACCATGCCTGTTTTTTGATTGCTAACGAAAATGATGGTCGCGAGAATCGGATAAATCCAGTGTAACGATGCGGGGGTGCTTCCCCCAGTTAAAATAAGCATCACCGCATGGGTGAATAAGACAAGGCATAATATGTGTGAAGCGAGGTCGTATTTTCCTAGAGTCAGGTAAGCAATCAGATTTCCTACAACGATGACAGTGCAAGTAAAGTGAATTAATGCTTGAGCGGAGTCGCCTTCACGTAAGTGGATTGAGCCAAATAAAATCAGCAGCGTAAATACGATCACCGACAGAGCAATAATGGTTCTTTTCTTGCGCAACAGGCGTACATCAGCCATTTCACCCAGTCGCCGCCCAGCCAAAGGTTGCATCCATACTTCCTTATTGTTTTTATATGCGCTAAGTGTAGTACAGGATTCAGTTAACGCTAATTTAGTGCAATCTCGTATTTTTATAAGTAAATGCTTTCAATAGTATAAATATTAATCACTTGGCTATGATTTATGGCTAAGTCACTTAAAGTTAACTCATTTCTAGCTACACTGAAGTTATGGCGTTGCACTAAAGTGGGTAACTCAACCCTTTAGGACGTAAACAGAAGAATGAACTAACAAGGAGGTGGCTATGACAATTCAATCATTATCATCAAGCGAATTGTACAACACAGCTCAACTTGACAACTTACCATGCAAGTCAACGAAAGATCTGCCACCGATAGACGAGATCGTGGGTCAAGAACGTGCTCAAAAAGCCGTTGAATTTGCGATGTCTATTAAAGAAAAAGGTTACAACATTTACGCGATAGGCCGCAACGGGCTCGGTAAGCGTACCATGATCTTACGTTACCTGAATCGTCATGCTCAAACTGCAGAAGCACTTTATGATTGGTGTTATGTCGCGAACTTTGAAGAAATTCGTACGCCTAAAATTTTGAAACTGCCTGCAGGTTTAGGGGCACAGTTTGCCAAAGATATTGAAAAGCTGATGACGAAGTTGGTCAAAGCGATGCCTTTGGCGTTTGACAATGAGTTGTACTTTTCGCGCGCTGATAAACTGAAGAATCAATTAGCTCAAAAGCAACAAGTCGAGCTTGATAGAATTAGCCAGGAAGCGAAAGAGCGTGGTGTGAACCTCACCATTACTAATCAGGGTGACTATCAATTTGTCGCGATGGACGGTGAAGAGCTGCATACCGAAGAAAGTTTTGAAGCACTTTCTCGCAAAGAACAAGAGAACTTTGATAAAACCATTGATGAGTTAGAAGTTAACCTAAGAACAATGGTGCGTAAGCTTACAGAATGGGAAGAGGGCTTCTCTGAAAAAATTCAGAAGCTGAATAATGACGTAACACTGGATGTGATTACTCACTTTATCAAAGCGCTGAAAAAGGATTACTCCGACTATCCAGAGGTGAAAAAACACCTTGGTGATATGCAAAAAGATATTGTAGAAAATGTCGAAATTTTCTTGGAAGAGGGCGGTGAACAGGCTGAAATATCTTCGGCGTCACTCGAAAATAAATTGCCTCGTCGCTACAAAATTAATGTGCTGGTGAATCAAAAATCAGCAGATTTACCTATCATCGTGGAAGAAAATCCAAATTACCATTCCCTTTTTGGTTACACCGAAACCGCAACATTTAAAGGCACCGTCTTTACGGATTTTTCTTTAATACGCCCGGGAAGTTTGCATAAAGCTAACGGTGGTGTGTTGTTAATGGATGCCATTAAAGTTCTGGAACAGCCTTACGTTTGGGATGGCCTAAAACGAGCCTTACGTGCACGCCAATTAAGCTTAACATCGCTAGAAAAAGAACTGACCTTAACCGGAGCTGTGTCGCTTGATCCTGAGCCTATTCCGCTCGATGTTAAAATCATCCTATTTGGTGACTATCGCACGTATCAATTGCTTCAACACTACGATGCAGAATTTGCCGAACTGTTCAGGGTCACCGCTGATTTTGAAGACGAGATGCCAAGAACGGAAGCTGCAGAGCTGCATTATGCTCGCTTTATTTCTAGTATCGTTCATGACAACGGCATGCTGCATTGTGACAAAAAGGCCATTGCTCGCATTATTGAACACAGTTCTCGCCAAGCAGGCGATCGTAATAAGCTGTCTTTGCACTCTGCGCACATTGCCAATCTGTTGCGTGAATCAAACTATGTAGCTAAAGCTGCCAACTCAAATTTGATTCGAGTTGGGCATGTTGATCAAGCGTTGGCTAGCCAAATGATGCGAGTCGGGCGGTTAAAAGACAGCGTGATGGAAAGCTTTACCAATGGCACGACATTAATTAAAACCGAGGGTTCTGCCATCGGTCAGATTAATGCTTTGTCGGTATTGAGTACCTCTGATCTCATGTTTGGAGCCCCTAACCGAATTACGGCAACCACGGCCTATGGTGAGGGAGAAGTCATCGATATCGAGCGCAATGTTGACCTAGGCGGCAGCATACATTCTAAAGGTGTGTTGATTCTATCTGCTTATTTAGCGTCCGTGTTTGGCAAAACGGCGAAGGTTCCGCTTTCTACTCATATTACTTTTGAGCAATCTTATGCTGGTGTTGACGGCGACAGTGCCAGCATGGCGGAAGTGTGTGCCATTGTATCGGCTTATTCAAAGCAACCAAACCGCCAAGACATCGCGATTACAGGCTCCATGAATCAGTTTGGTGAGTCGCAACCCATCGGCGGCGTGAACGAGAAGATTGAAGGCTTTTTTGATGTGTGCTGCATCAAAGGTAGAAACAACAATCAAGGTGTGATCATCCCTCGCTCTAATGCTCATAATCTGATGCTAAGACAAGACATTGTTCAAGCGGTAGAAAAAGGTGAGTTTAATATCTGGGCGATTGAACACGTCACAGAAGCCATTGAAATATTTACAGGTAAATGTGCGGGTGAAATGGGTGAAGAGGGCACTTATCCAATAGACAGCATTTACGGTATTGCGCAGGCAAAACTGAATGCGCTGAGAAAATAGCGAGTGGGCTCAAGTCTTTAATATGAGCACTTGAGCCTCTTCTTTATTGTGCAGCAGTTAGGTCAACCGCAATCTCACGCCACTCTTGTAATTCCGCTAATAAGTGTTGGTACTGTTTATCGGTTAGCCCTTGTGATAGCTCAGCAATGAACTGAAAAGTTAAAGGACGGTTGCGTTCCATCTTTTGGTTTAGGCTGGGGGTGTAAAATGACTCAGGGTCGTTGAGTAAGCGGTCGTAGGTCGCTTGAAAGTAGCTACTGTCTTCTCGTTTGGCAAATAGAGTTTCAAATTCTACAAACATCTTTTGGTTTTGAGCAATCCTGTCTTGTGCTGTGATCTCGACAGATTGAGACCATTCAACTATCTGCACTTTTTGTTTGTCGGTAATGTCGCCTACCCAGCGTTCGAATGCATCTTCCATTCGTTCCTGATAGATCTCGCGGATCTCAGATTCTTCCGACGTGGTGTATTTCTCTGCGTATTCTTTATGCTTTTCTGCCACATTGTCGAGCAGTTCTACGACTTGTTTATCGCTCAGTTGCATGAGTAAGGCGTAGAGCGACGGCCCCGCTTGTTTACCGATGCTGCGAGAGTAAGACCGCATTCTGTCGGATTGGAGCTTAACCCATGTTGCGTCAATGTCTGTGAGCGGTTTGGCGCTCAGTTCATCAATGTAAGCGATGTATTGTGGTAGCTCGTGCTCTTTATGCCAGCTTGCCAGCTGTTTGATGCTAAATTCAGCCAAGCGTTCTTGTTCGTCATTCAAAGAGACGTAGTCTTCGATGTAAGTCATGACAAACCAGTCAATGTTGCGGTAAAGAAACTTAGTAGTGCAGCCTAAAATAACGAAAGACAGCAGTAAGACAACGCAATTTCGTAATGACTTCATTTAGGTTCTCACGGTTAGAAAGCGAATGGGGATCCTATATTCAGATTAGCAGAAAACGTATTGGTAGTCTTATCAGTGAAGCACTGAAACAAGTTTTATAGTGCAACAAATTGCAAAGTGGGAATTGCATATTGCAAATAAAAATCAATAAACGGCGTTTTTTGGGACTTTAAACGGCTAAAACAACCAAATAAAGTTGGCACGCTCCCTGCAATACTAAAAGTGACCCTTTTTAAAGCCGAGGGTCACCTAGCCAACTGACGTTGTTAGTGAACCTACTATTGTTCACCAAATATTTAACCACCCGCGACTTGCGTGTGGTTTTTTTTTGCCTGACTTTTGCCACCACAATCGTCGTTACCATTTTTTTGTCACGCCGAGTATCGATAGCGATCTGATTAAAGAAAGTGGGTGAGGTAAAAAAATCCCAGCTCGAAAGCTGGGATAGAAGAGTTTATTCGCTATAAGCGATGTGCAGACAAGGGCCTGGAATCATTACTTAGCCAGTTTGTTAATTACCGACATAAGCAATTTGATACGGGGCTCAATCGACGCGAGCAATAAATACTCAGCATCGCTGTGGAAACCCGCACCTATTGGGCCAAGGCCGTCTAACGTTGGCACACCCAATATCGCGGTGTTGTTCGCATCAGAACCACCGCCGGCTTCTTTCCAATTGATGTCGATGTTCAGCTCATCCGCTGACGCTTCAACCATCGCCATCAGGGCTTTTGTCGCATCAGTTGGTACCATTGATGGTTTGTAAGCTTCACGTTCAACTTCAACCGTTACGTCATCGACAAATTGCGATGTGATCATCTGAGCGAGTTGGGTATCAATTTGGTCGTATTCTTGGTTATCCCAAAAGCGGACATCGACAATCGCTTCAGCATGTTCAGGGACGATGTTCGCACCATTGCCACCAGTAACAACGCCTACATTGAGTGTGGTGCCGGTTTCAAAGTTAGTCATCGTGTTAATAGCAAGTACCCAGTTGGCCAGTTCCGTGATGGCACTACGGCCATTTTCAGGTTCATTGCCAGCATGGGCTGCGCGGCCATTGAACGAAATCTTGTAGCGAGCCATGCCTTTGCGAGCTTTCACTAATCCACCGTCTGCACGAGCGGCTTCTGCAACAAAAACAGTTTTGGCGTTCTTAGCGACAGATTGAAGCCAGTCGACCGAGTACAGTGATCCTGTTTCTTCGTCAGGGTTCATGCAAATGCAGATAGACAGGTTGTCCAATACTGAGTTATCTAGGTTACGCATCGCGTAGACTACATTGAGTAAGCCAGATTTCATATCAGATACGCCAGGGCCATAAGCTTTCTCGCTATCAACCGTCATTGGGCGATTAGCTGCTGTGCCTTTAGGAAAAACAGTATCCATGTGGCCAATCAGCATAATATCAATATGGTCACAATTTGGCTTATTGCGGATCTCTAGGCCAACCCCTGCTTTGGTACAGTCGATCTTCTTAACGTTCCAGCCGGCTAAGCTCTCAAACTTGGCGGCAAACTGCTCGGCGATAAACTCAATGCCGTCGAGAGTGTAAGTACCGCAATCAACGTTGATTAACGGTCGAAGTTCTTCGAGGTAATCTTCTAATTTAAAATCTAGATCGAGATTCATAGTGGCTTCCCTATAATAAAACGTTCATTACAAACATCGCACCGAAGGCATTGATGATAGAGATGGCAATCATCACTGGAATGTAGCGGCCTTCCGTTCCTACTGGGCCGAGGATACGACCAAGATATTGAATTTGAGAACCCATAAGGTAAATGGCCGGAGCAAGAATCGCAATATGGTTACCATTTAAAATACCTTGGTCAAACAGTGTTATAACTACACCTACCGCGCCGCCCATCGACATCCATGCACCGATCAACACAGCAGCAGCTTCACCGGGGAGGCCAAAGACTGCCATAATTGGGGAAAAGACCACACCCATAAGGCCAAGAGCGCCAGTAATTTGTAACGCCTTAATGATAACAAAAGCCATCAGAACGTTTGGAACCGTAGAAGTTGTCGCGATGGTCCAGCCTTTTTTAGCGCCTTCTACGAAGATATCAGTAACCATTGGTTTTTTTGCTTTCACTTCGCTCATTATGCTGCTTCCTCGTTCAATTTCTTATTATCTTTGGTTTCGTCGTCAGGCTTTCCTTCTGTCAGGTTTAGATAAACACGAAACAAGTTAGCGCCAACGAATTTGAAAGCAAACATCACAATGACTGCCAAGCCAATAGATGAGGTAACGGCATTGCTGCCATCAGCGTAAGTGAGGGTGAAAAGTACTGCGCCAGATGAGAAGAAGTTAACGATGGTTGCACCAGCAGTAAACTGAAACATGGTGAAGACATCGGCTTCTCGTTTTGTTAGCTGACCTTCGTCTTTGAGTTGGCGTGTCATCGCAGCGCCAGCATCAGTACTTTGTAGCGACGCTATCAGTGCCAAGCCTGAGTTACCAGGGATGCCCATTAAAGGTTTAAGTAGTGGAGTGAGTAGTTTACGAGCGGCATCAAGTGCACCGTAGTGTTCCAATACGTTGATCATCCCCAAAGCAAACATCACGGTAGGAATAAGGGTTAAGGCAAATAGGAAACCATCACGAGCGCCATTACCACCTTGGCCGCGCATAGTAGTGGTTAACGCTTGAACGCCGTCAGCGGTTTCATTAACGCCGTAGGCAACTTGACCAAATGAACCATTTAACGTCGTAAAATCGAAGACTCCGTACCATTCATTAGATTGTAATAAACCGGAAAAAAACACCACGGCAAAAGCTAAGGCAATGTAACTGCCGAAAGTGACCTTGTTATCTGTCGTTGTCTTTGAAGACATAGCAACCCCTTTGATTGAAAGTAAAAGAAGGATAGTAATTTTCTGATAGATAGTGGACTGATATGCAACATTTTTATATGACTTAGGTCAACTAGGGTTTCGTATTGTCATTGGCTTACAATTTAGATGATATGACTATGTTAAGGACGAGTGGTGTTTGGTGTTAGTGGGATGTTTTTAGATTTGAGGGAGTATTTCAATCGTGAATAATGGCTATTTTGTGATGGTGGATTTGACACGAATCAGTGAGAGAGCTAGGTTTTACTGTATGAATTTAAATGATAAAACACCGCTCAGTGATGTATTCATGGCATTGAGTGACGAAACACGGCGCTCCATGGTGTCTCAAATGTCTCACGGTGCGGTTGCGGTAAAAGATTTGGTGTTGCCACACCCTATTTCTAAGTCAGCCGTAACCAAACACCTAAAGATTTTGGAGCGAGCAGGGTTGTTAAAGCGAGAGATCGTAGGGCGTCGTCATATGTGCTCGCTTAATGTTGGGCCTATTAATCAAATCAACCAATGGCTAGCGATCACCCAACCTGCTTGGGATGATACCGAAGAAGCACTTCAGTTCTATATGGACGTGCAGTTGACTGAGTGACCCGGTATTTTAATACGAAGTGAGATACAAAAAAATGAAAAAAAGCGCCCTCAAAGGACGCTTTTGATGTAAAAGCTAACGAGTCTATTTTTTCCTAGTCAGGAAAAGAACTTCGTATACCTTGTAGTTCGTCAAAGTGCGCCAAAAACAGCTTAGTCAAGTTCGGATCAAATTGCTTTCCGGACTCTTCAACAAACAGGTCGTACACTTGTTTTGCAGGCCAAGGCTCTTTGTAACAACGGCGTGAAGACAAGGCATCGAAAACATCAGCAATAGCGGTGATCCTTGCTTCAATAGGAATGCTTTCTCCAGAAAGGTTATTTGGATAACCCGTCCCGTCCCATTTTTCATGGTGGAAAGCAGCAATATTGGCAGCAATATTCAGTATCTCTAAGTTAGAGCCCCGAAGGATTTCTGCGCCAACGCTAGCGTGAGACATCATGACTTGCCATTCTTCTGAATCCAGTTTTCCTGGTTTGTTTAAAATGGCGTCTGGGATGGCGATTTTGCCAATATCATGCAGTGGTGATGCTAATTTTATTTTGTGAGATAGTTCATCAGACAGCCCATATTTTTGCGCTAAAAATAAGGAAAGCTCGGCTACGCGTTTTACATGACTGCCAGATTCTTTTGAGCGTGTTTCTACCACTTCCCCTAAGCGATAAGCGATCTCTTTTTGCGTGTCTCTCACTTCATTAAGTAAAATGACTTTTTCGTAAGCGATAGTTATGTTTCTGATGAAGAGGTCTAAAATTTCAATGTTCTCTTCTAGGTTGTGATGAGGACAATGAACGATGAGCAGGCCAACACTTTTGTTGACCTTTACAGGGATTAGAAATTCTTCATCTTTGACCTGAATGTAGCGCTCTTGGGAATTAGCCACTTCTTCAACAGAGCAAGAAATGAACTCATTCAAATCTTTTCCAATGAGCGCTTCTCCTCCCTCTGACGAGGCCACAACCTGCCATTTTCCTTTCACTTCTTGAGCTGCAAAGTTGAACGCGTGAACTTCACCAAGATCGAGTAAAGCACTCAGCTGAGACAAAATGCCATCGAGCCAATGAGTGCCATCCCCCTCCACCAAAATAGAAGCAGAAGAGTTGATAATGGTGTTCAACCCTTTCTTAGTATTTTCAATTACCATGATGTCGCGGTAAGAACGAAGCGCGGCACATAATGTGGTATTGAGCTTAGTTGCTGTGAGCTCGGTCTTATTTTTGTAGTCATTAATTTCATATTTCTTAATGACTTCGGCTTCGGGGGCGTCTCCGGGTTGCCCGGTTCTCAATATAATACGAGCCGTACGATTACCGTATTCCACTCTTAGCCAATCGACAAAATCTAAACCAGCGTGATTGGACTCCATCACTACATCTAAGAATACAACCGAGATGTCTTTATGAGTGCGGAACACTTCTTTCGCTTCTTCTGCAGAGTAGGCATTTAAAAAATTGAGGGTTTTACCCAAATAATCAAACTCACTCAATACGAATTGAGTCACTTTGTGTATGTCAACGTCGTCATCGACGATCAATATATTCCACTGCTCGCGATCTTCCTTAACGATTTCATCTTCATGATCTGAAAAAAGAAATTGGTCATCATTTCCCATTACATACCTCTTAAGCAACGGTGTTCCATTGGTATTTTATAAAAGCACTTTAAGTGCAACTGGGCACTATTTTTACTTCTTATGTAATGATTGTAGTAAAGATTTTTCGGCAATAGGATAAATCTGAATAAAATTTTGAGTGAAAGCACAATTATCTATTCATGCTGCGCATTAGTTGGCTCACAAAAATAACAATTGGCAAGAAAATCTGAATGATAGGTCTATACTGATTTTAGGAAGATTGCCTTAAATCAGACGGCTCGCTCCATGTTTAAAGGGTTGCAAATGGAAAAACATTTAGATAAAGATGCTCAAAATAACCTCCCACATGGAGGGGCGATTAAACGTGGCAATAGTATTGGCTTGAGGCTGTTTTTTTATACTTTATTGTGTGGCTCACTTTTAGCCTTTGCTATTGCGAGTATTCAGCTTTATTGGGACTTTAAGCGAGAAGAGGGATTACTTGCAGCTTCTCTAGAGAGAATCGACACCAGCTTAACGTCATCCGTTGCGAATAGTTTGTGGAACTTAGATGAAGAACAGCTTCAGATACAAGTAAACGGCATCAAAAACTTGGCGAGTGTCGAGTATGTGGGGGTCTATTCCTACCACAATGGGTCGTTGCATGTCACTGTCGAGAATGGTCACTCTAGCCGAGACAATGAACTCAGTAAGAGTGTTGAATTGTACCATAGCGATGAAAAAATCGGCGCTTTGGTCATTGAAATATCTTATCAAGAAATTTACAACCGGCTAACCGAAAAAGCCACCGTTATTTTGTTGACTCAGTTGTTCATCAATTTAATGGTATCTTTCTGTGTGTTGTTCATTGTTTTTCACGTCATGATTAAGCACATCAATCTCATCTCAAAATTCTTCCAGATGCGAAGCGTTGAGGGCAACGGGGTTAACGAACAGCTAAGCTTGGCACGTAATGTGCGTCATGATGAAATCGATTTATTGGTTGCCTCCATCAATAAATTGCATGAAGACATCGACTACCAGCTAGAAAAACGCCGTAAAATGAACGTTCAACTTGAATACGAACGTGACTTCACTGGTGTGATCATCGCCTCATCCCCCTCTCTCATTTGTTCCCTAAACGAAGATTTTGTCGTTCAGCTTGCCAATACCGAAGTACAGAATTTATTGGCTTTAACGGAAGAAGAGGTACTCGGAAAAAGTTGGTTTGAATTCTTTGTAAATGAAGAGGTGTCTGAAGAGAGTCGCCGTGATTTATTAGAGAACATTCCGAGCTATGAAATGGTCTTGACCATGATTGATCCCAATGGAGAGGAGCGCTATCTGCAATGGCGATTAGTTCAAAATAAAGAATTGCAGCGCGTTATTTGCTTTGGGGTTGATGTAACAGAATTAACCAACACAGAGAATGCGTTGATTTCCCTTAATCAAAAATTGGAACAAAAAGTACGAGAGCGTACGCAATCCTTGGAAGAAACAAATGGTGAGCTTTCTCTCACGTTGAGTCAGTTAGAAGATACTCAAGAATCACTGATAGAGGCAGAAAAGATGGCTTCTTTGGGTGGGTTAGTTGGCGGTGTTGCTCATGAGATCAATACCCCATTAGGTATCAGTGTTACCGCGACAAGTTTTATCGAAGAAAAAGTAAAAGTGCTACAGGTAGGTTTTGAAACGGGCAACCTTTCTAAAACACAATTTTCCGGTGCGTTATCGTCCCTTGCAGAGTCGACGGAAATTTTGACAGCGAACTTGTCTAGAGCAGAGCAGCTCGTTTCGAGTTTTAAACAAGTTGCGGTAGATCAAAGTAGCCAATCTATTTACCGTTTTAACGTGAAAGACAATTTGGATAAAGTGTTGCTTTCTTTGTCGCACGAACTGAAAGTTTCGCAAGTAAAAACACACATTCATTGTCCAGATGATATTGACGTAGACAGTTACCCAAGCGGTTACATTCAGATATACACCAACTTAATCACCAACAGTATCCGCCATGGCTTTGATGAGTGGGATGGCGACAGAGATATTTTCTTTGATATCCACGCAGAGGCCAACTATTTGGTGATTGACTATCGAGATACAGGTAAAGGTATCGACGTGGCTGTTATTAAGAATATTTTTGAACCGTTTACAACGACCAAGCGCGGTCGTGGTGGCAGCGGCCTAGGTGCTAATATAGTCTACAATTTAGTGTCTCAGCTATTGCAAGGGAAGATAGAGTGTTTGTCCGGAGCAAATGAAGGGGCTCAGTTTAGGATCACGGTGCCTTTGGTGCTTGATGTTGAAGCCAAGGTAGAAGTAGAGTAAAGAGAGTCTGAATTCGGTTCAAACATACAAAAGCCACCTCATGCATAAGGTGGCTTTTTTAATTCACTTTTTACTGTGATTAACGAAGAACTGTTAGTTAAGAACGATGAGTTAAGAACTAAGCTCGCAACTCTTGTGAATCATTGCTCATGTAATGAGAGAGCTCTGTTATTTGCTCTGAATCAAAGGCAAGGCCTAATTTGGTTCGGCGCCATAGGATATCCTCAACATTGATCGCCCATTCTTGATCCATTAAGAAATCAACTTCAACTTGATAAAGGCCATGGCCGAAATGCATGCCTAATTGGCTTTCGTCCGTTAGGCCGCTGAGTAATTGATGAGTACGAGTGCCATAACTGCGAACCCAGCGCTTGATAAGCTTTGCATCAAGTGTCGGAGCGTTACGTGTGATCTCGGCTTCCAAATGGGATCTCGACGGGAAGTCTCCACCAGGTAATAAGGCATTTTCTGTCCACTCACCTTTCATTTCAGGAAAGAAAGGTTGAAGCTGTTTCAATGCCGCTTGTCCAAGTTTCCTATAGGTGGTGAGTTTGCCACCGAATACTGAAAGTAACGGCGAGTTAGGGTTACTGCCATCCACTTCGATTGTGTAATCACGAGTCACCGCTTGAGCATCAGAAGATTCATCTTCCATCAGTGGGCGAACCCCAGACCAAGTGTTAATCACATCGCTTGGGGCGATGGGGGCTTTAAAGTGTTGATTGACGATATCACACAAGTATTCCACCTCATCTTCACTGATCGCCACTTTGCTCGGGTCGCCCTCGTAATCGACATCAGTTGTGCCAATCATGGAGTAATCTTGTTGGTATGGGATAACAAAAACAATGCGTTTATCTTCGTTCTGAAGAATGTAGGCGTGATCATCGTTATAGAGTTTTGGCACCACAATGTGACTGCCTTTTACTAAACGAATTGATCGCGGGGCTGGTTTGTCTAATTGTTCAGAAAATAGCGACTCTACCCAAGGGCCTGCTGCATTCACCAGCGCTTTCGTTTGGATCTGGTAGGTCGATGTATCGTCTTGCAGGGTGACGGTCCAACCTGTGTCACTTGCTGTTGCTTGAGTGCAGCGTGTCCTGGTCAGTATTTTTGCACCGTGTTGTTTTGCTAATAGTGCGTTGCAAACGACCAAACGAGCATCGTCTACGGCGCAATCCGAATATTCAAACCCAGTGATCATGTCTGATTTTAGCGGATCATTCTCGGTGAATCGAATTCCTTTGCTGGCGGGAAGTGACACTCGCTTGCCAAGGTTATCATATAAGAACAACCCAGCTCGGATCATCCAAGCGGGACGTAAATGAGGTCGGTGAGGCAGACGAAAACGCAAAGGAGCGACTAAATGGGGGGCGTTTTTAAGTAAAATCTCTCGTTCTGCAAGCGCTTCGCCGACCAGACGAAATTCGTAGTGTTCGAGGTAACGTAAGCCTCCATGAATCAGTTTACTGGAGGCCGAAGAGGTCGCAGAGGCGAGATCGGACATTTCAACTAAGGCAACGCTAAGCCCACGTCCCGCAGCATCAGATGCGATAGCGACACCATTAATACCGCCGCCGACGACCAGTAAGTCAAAATGTTGTTTTTGTTGAGTCATTTTCGTTCCTTTACTTTCGTTATACTTATAATTATGTTCGATTTCGAGCATTGTATCTTGAAAGTAGAACAGGATCGAGCGAAAAGCACACAAAAAATGTTCATTTCGTGTGTGCTCTATGCTTTTTTCTTGAAATAGGAAGTTAAACGAGAGTTTTTTTGTAAAAGATTTTATCGGTGCCATTTTTAGGGAAGTCAACGTAACGGCCAACTTCGGCGAACCCTTGCTTTGCGTAAAATTCGGGCGCTTGGAAATTATAGGTATCGAGGAAGATGTGTTGAACCTTGTATTTTCTCGCTTCTTTTTCAGCGAGAGAAAGGATTTTTTTACCTAAACCTTTGCCTCTGATGTTTGGAGATAACCACAAACGTTGAATGTGGAAAGAGTTGTAGTGCAGGCGGCCGGTCAACCCGCCCTCGACTTGGCCATTGGCGTCTCTAAGAAATAGGGCAACAGGCCGCTCAGTTAGGTCAGGAAAGAACTCTCTATTGAATTCGCTTAAGCCCTTATAGAGTATCTCGACGTCTTTTTTTTCTGGGTGGTGCGTGACTTCAATGATCATGATGAGGTCCGTTTCAACTGGGCAATTGATTGAGTATAAGTTATCCAACTTATGAATGAAGAAAAAACGACGACCAACTTATCAAATACAAAAAAAAGCACCTCTATTACGTAGAGGCGCTTTTATAAACCAGATCTAATTAACAAGACCTAACGAACAAGAGTAGCTAAAAATCAGCGAGACATTGAATCGTGTCTGATTTTAGAAAATAAGGTGAGCCACACCCGCGATAACAGGCAAGGTAATGACGGTACGTAGAATAAAGATGAAGAACAACTCAAAAATATTCACAGGAATCTTACTACCAAGCAGCAGAGCACCAATCTCAGACATGTAGATAAGTTGCGTTACCGACATCGCTGCAATCACAAAACGCGTTAAATCACTTTCAATTGAAGCTGCAAGGATAGATGGGATAAACATATCCGCAAAACCAACAACGATAGTCTCTGATGCTTGTACTGCTTCAGGAATTTGCAGCAACTCAAGGAAAGGAATGAACGGTTTACCAAGAATGGTAAATACTGCCGTGTATTCTGCGATAACAAGCGCAATGGTACCTAACGCCATTACAACGGGCAGAACACCAAACACCATATCGGCGGCGTTTTTAAGACCCTCTACCGCGACTGTTTTCGCTGACTTAACTTGATTGGCTTTGTTTACGGCAAGCTCTAAACCCCAAGAGAAACTATTGTGGCCAGATGGAATTGCGTTTGCGCCTTTCTCTGGCTTGCTGCCATCAATGTACAGGTCTTTTTTACGGCTAAGCGGCGGAAGACGAGGAATGATGATAGCCGCAACGATACCCGCTAAACAGATGGCACCGTAAAAAGGTAAGAACAGGTGTTCTAGTTCAACTTGAGCCAGAACGACTAGGCTGAACGTAATGGATACCGCTGAGAACGTCGTACCAACAACGGCAGCTTCACGTTGCGTATAGAACTTGCTTTCATACTGCTTGCTGGTTAGCAAAATACCTACGCTACCATCACCTAACCAAGAAGCCATACAGTCGATTGCACTGCGGCCAGGTAGGTTGAATACAGGACGCATGATTTTGCTCAGCAAAGTACCAAAAAGTTCAAGAAGGCCGAAATTTAGTAATAAAGGAAGTAATAGGCCGGCAAAAATAAAGACAGCAAATAAGGTGGGTAGTAAGCCCTCAAGCACTAAACCACCCGTATTCTCTTCCCAGATAGCTTCAGGACCAACTTGGAAGAAAGTCATCACAACGGCCGCACCGCCAATTAGGCGAACCGCAAGCCATAAAGGAGTAGGGCTGAGTAATGCACTAAGAAATTCATTGTTTGCAATTAGTTTTGGCTTCAACGCCATGTTAGCAAGAGTGGCAACCGACATGAAAGCAATCAAAGAAGTGACGATTTGCACTAGGTAGCCGTCAAGCACCGATTGAAGCGCCTTAGCAAGGACTGCTACGGGAATGGTGATGTCACCGTTATAGGTAATTGGCGCCATGAAAAGGAACAGGCCAATTAAAGATGGGATTAAGAAAATCCAAAAATTATGTTTGCTCTTAGGCGAGCTGGTGGTTTGTGTTGTGTTGTCCATCGTCTCTACTCTTGTTACGGCTAATGCATTATGTTTCGCATAATAATGCATTAAACATTGGTATTTACTCACTGACGGCAAGAATAACTGCTTTTAGTGGGAATTGAAATACTATGCATTAAAAAAAACTAATTATGCAGTTTTATCTTGAGCTAACTGGTCAAAATATAGTTAATTGTAACGTAGATGTTATCTGTGGGAGAGGATGTTTGAGCAAAAATATATCCAGAAGTTTTTATAGAAGTGATCACGAGCGGCCAATCCCTTCTTGATACAGAAAAATCCAATAACTCATAGCAACAACAAAAGCCAGGGCTGCTGGTATTAATAGTGTTGAAAATTGTAAATATGAGTAGAGAATCGAACCACCGAATCCTCCAAACAGGAAGCCAAGGAAAATAAGGCTAAAGAGCCAAGCTTTTCGTTTATCCCACTGTTCTCCTCTGATACGAGCGCCAAGCATCAGGCCTAAGTCGGTAATAATCCCCGTCATGTGAGTCGTGCGGATAATTGCGCCACTGTATGTTGAAATCATGGCGTTTTGTAAGCCACATGCGGCCGAAGCTAAATAGTGCCCTCCGCCATAGCCCCGAGTTAAGGCTACCGTAGCGGCAACCAGTAATGCACTTTCAACAAGCAAGGCTACCCCATAACGGCGACCCAGTTTTAACGCTGTTCGTTCTATCAATACGCCGCTAAATGTGGCACCGGCAAGAAAGCTCACCACAATCATGAGTAAGTGAAGCGACTGGTGGTCAAAAGGTAATAGCTGAGTCCCAAGCAAGGTCACAGTGCCAGATAAATGGGAAACAGATTGATGTTGAAAGCCGAGTAAACCGACGGCATTGATGATGCCCGCGATAACGGCGAGCAAAAATGCGCCTGACTCTATCCAGCGAGGTAGCTTGGTTATCATATTGGTTGAATTGTGTTAGTGACGAAGCGACAAAGTATACTCCGTTTAAGGGATATACCAACCTAGCAAAGTAGACGCGAGTTACTATAAATGACGACGATAGGTTGTTTGTTGCTCGGTTTCTCTTTCGCATCATTAGATTTTAGTTCAACTATGAGTATCAAATAGAGAAGCTTGCTGTAAGAGATGTCTCACATATTATGTAGGAAAACAGCAGTTCTAACGTTAAGATTGTGCCTAGTTAGTTGTAAGTTGATGTTTTTTATATATAAAAATTACAGCTTAGTTTCTGTTTAATAAGTGTCCAGTGAAAAGAAGTCACAAATAGAGGTAAGTTCTGTAAGCTTATTGTGTCGGCAAGGAGCAGGCATCAGGAACTCACAGGACGTGAGAGGGTAATCAAGGTCGATTATCCAAAAGGATTGCACAAGGATGCATGGAAGAATTAGGACACACTCAACGGATTTGAGTGTTGCATACTAGGATGTATGCAAACAAGGACGCTAAAGGACACCGCTTGGGAAGGCGCGAAAGGATTACGCTAAGGATAGAGCGTGCTCAAATGGATTATTAATGAGCCCAGTTAGTAGCATCAATAAGCTATCGAAATATTTTTATACCCCAATACGTATGTATTGGGGTTTTTCTTTTTGTGCGGCTGACAATCTATGTGCAGAAACAATTTTGTTCTTATTCTATTATCGCTACAATGGCGGCATTAGCATAAAAGGTAGGCCAACATGCAACAAAATGAATTTGAGACACTGGTTAACGCGGTAGTTGAGCAAGAAAATTTACCCGCAGCTTTAGAGCTTTTGAAAAATTGTGAAGAAGTCGAAGTCGCAGAAGCGGCTGCGTCACTTGTTGGGCAATTCGCATTAGCTGAAGTCAATGGTGAAAAACGTGTTTACCATGTTTCCTTATTAGAAAACGAACAAGGTGAAGAGGAAGAGTTTGTTGAGCATGTGATGAATGAAGGTGATGACCTCATTAAGTTTGCAGCTTGGTTCTTTTACACCATGTTTGAAATTAAAGACAAAGAAACCTACCAAGCAGCAGGTCGCACATTTACACAGTCAAAGCGCAGTTAATCATTCAATGATAGCGTAATGGCCTGAGGCGTACTTCAAGCGATTAATGATAAAGAACGAAGCGCCTTAGCTTCTGGCTTATTCTGATTATATTGAATAAGTAAGAAGTTAAGGCGCTTTTTGGCATTTATAAATACAGTCTCTATAAATTGAGCTTCTTGCTCGAACAGTAGGACGTGTTCTGGAAGTAAAACTCGGCTTTGGTTCTGCCTAAAGCGATCATCTCAGATGCTTTATCGAACTCAAGTGTGCCACAAGCATTACGAGCGATCTCAATCGTGACATCAGCAGGGTAGGCCGCCAACTTTTGACGAGCAATGGTGCTTTGCATCGCATCGAAAGCTTGGTTCGCAATTTCATAACCCTCTATATTGAAATCGAAACTTTTTTTCACTGAATTGTGGAGTTTGTCGATGTAAGTGCTGACTTTTGCGTGCAATTTTGAATCTCGGGTGATCACCGGTGCCGCGATAACCTGCTCTTCTATTGGTCCTCCGAGATTCACCGCTAAGGTAATATCAGTTTTGTCACCAAATGTTGGCGCGATGGGCACTGGGTTGAGAACACCCCCGTCTATCAGTGCTACACCATCAATGACGAAAGGCGTGAAGAACAAAGGCAGAGAGATAGACGCACGGATGGCATCAAATAAGCGGCCTGAATTGAGCCAAATTTCTTTCTCTTCAGCCACATCTGCAGCAACCGCGGTATAAGGCATAGGAAGATCTTCAATTGCAATATCACCAATTAGATCCACCAGGGTGTTGATGATTTTGTCTCCTTTAAATATGCCACTTGACTGCCAAGAGATATCCAAAAGTAACGCCATGTCGACGCTGTCGATACTCGTTATCCATTCTTCAAACTGATCCAGCTTTCCAGCAGCATAGATGCCACCGATTAACGCACCGATAGAACACCCTGAAATCGAAGCGATGTGGTAATTATTCTCTTCTAACCAACGAATGATACCAATGTGTGCAAGACCACGAGCACCACCACTACCTAGAACTAAGGACACACTTTTCTTCATTACGGTTCTCCGAACACTGTCAGTTAATGGATAAAGCTGGTTGTGAATGACGCTTATATTCAGCTTAACTAATTGAAAATATTTGCGGTTTTCTGTATTGAACAGTAGGGAACAAGATAACGTGTAATGCGGTTAGGATCAATTCGTACACAGGGCATTGGCTTTAATTTTTGTAATAAAACTACAAAATAACGTGATCTATATCTTGTTTATAGGCGAGATTGGGGTATTATGATGATAGTTGAAATAAAATTACGAATAGGAAAGCTATTATGAATTTAGATTTAGGTACGATTTACGTTGCCAACCACATGGCAAAGCAAATGATTGATGATCAATTGTACGGAAAGCAACAACCACGCGTTCGTCGCAGTTCTTTATTTAGCCGTATGTTCAAGAAACTGAAAAATAGCTAAGAGAAAAGACGATGTTCAATGGAATGAAAAACCAACCCAAATTGACAACAATTTGGGTTTTGTTTTTTTAGAGGCCTTGGATAACCAATCTATTATGTACCCGATCAGCTAACCTGTCGATTTGGCATCCATCTCTATGACGTTATCAGGTGGCGGAGCAATGCCTCCATCAGCGATATGTTGCTCTAAGTGATCAAAACCACCAATATAATGACCATCTAACCAGATCTGCGGAACCGTAACAGGCGTCTTTTCCCCAATATTTGCTTTTACTTCCGGGATCATTCGATACAGTGCTGCACTGTCTTTCACTACATCAAGGTATTGATACTTCACCCCTAATTCGTCTAGCTTGGCTTTTGCTTTTACGCAATACGGACAGGTTGCTTTGCCAAATACGATGTTACCTTTGAGATTATCTCGTTTAGCCCACTCTTGAATGACCGTTTGTACTAATACACCACGGTTAAGGGCTTCGCCTTGGCTGATGACTTTGCCTTCCAATACGATGATTGGCGCATGCCAAGACCCCAGTTTTAGTGGTTCCCACCAATTAGAAAGCCAGTCTTTGATCTCAATTTCAACAGGGATACCGGCTAATTCATTTTCGAGGGTATCTTGCAAAATGTCTTTTGTTAACGTGCATTCACCACATGGGATGTTGACTTTAAATGGCCCCCAAGAGCCTGCCCAGCGGTAAAGTGTAATTTTCATAGGCTTGGTCATTCATCACCTCGTGTTTAGTTCGCCTTTACTTAATAGAGCGGCGTTAGGCCGATTTACTTTCATTATAGTTAACTTTTTTTCGTTCCCATTGTGTGATGAAGGCAACGGAAAGAATAATAATAGCGGCACCTACCCATAGTCGACCAGGTGGTACCCAACCAAAAATCAACCAACCGGCCGCCACATTGAACGGTAACTTAGCGTGATCAAACGGCTGAACAAAAGAAGCATCAGCAGCAGCATAAGCTTTAACTATTGCCCATTGAGCAACCGCTGTTAATACGCCAGCCGCAATTAGTATCATCCAAGGAATAGTTCCTGTTGGTGTTTCCCAGTTAGGGACCGCCAATAACAGATTAAAAGGGGTGATGAATAACAGAAGGTAAACGACCATTGTTGTTGGCGAATCTTTTGCGGAGAGCTTCTTTACCATTAGCGAGTAACAAGCCCAAAAGAATGCCGCGCCTACAGGAAGCAGCGTGGCCCATGTAAATGAATCAGCCCATGGCTCTAGGATGATCATGGCTCCGATAAAACCGGCCAACGTAGCGCACCAGCGCGCCGCGCCGACTTTTTCTTTTAGAAAGATCCCAGATCCAAGCGTGGCAAATAAAGGAGAGGTCATTAATAATGCGATGCCTTGCCAAATTGGAACAGGGTAAGCCAATGCCCATAGCCAAAGCTGAATGCCAATAACAGATAAAAAAACTCGGAGTAAATGCCAACCAATTTGATGGGTGGTGAGCGCGCTTCTAAACCCTAAGGTTTGTAGATAAGGCAAAATAGCGATAAGGGCGATGCCATATTGAATGAATGCGACTGTGGTTGAGCTGACTCCAAAATTGATGCTGATATATTGTGCAAGGCTATTAACGACGGCAAAAGCCATCCCAGCACAAAGCATCCAACTTGCGCCTTGAAGTGGTGAATGGTTAGACATGGTTTATTTATATTCCGTTATGAGTACAAAACTCTTTGTTGAGAGAAACTTAGCAAGGATATGGAATGGATAGTCTCACAGGTTCTGATTTCTGTTAATACGAAATACGATTTAAAGAACAATTGATGTAGATGTGTATGCAAATTTGTGAAATTGAATGGGTGTAAATGATTGGTTATAGGTCACATATTGGATTTAGCTACCATCAACTTGGTTTAAATTGACTTTTTATGCTGATTGAGTGATATTTTGCGCACTTTTAAACTACGTAGTATTTAGTTATGAGCCAAGCTGTTCCCCAATCTCACACTACGCCTGGTGTGTCGAATAAAACCTGGCAGATGCCAGATACGTTAATCTTAATTTTCATTGTTGGCATTCTTGCTGCCGCACTTACCTATATCGTTCCCGCTGGTCATTTTGATAGCCAGCAAGTGACGTATATGGTTGATGGCGCCGAAAAAACCAGAACGGTTATTGATCCTGCTTCTTTTCAGTACGCAACGGATGAAAGTGGAGAGCTGATATACAAATCTGTCGGCTTATTTGCCAGTGGTGGTGATATTGGCCTAATGAACCTGACCTTTGAAGGTTTGACTTCGGGTTCTAAATGGGGCAGCGCCATTGGTGTGATCATGTTCATGCTTGTAATTGGCGGCGCGTTTGGCGTTGTGATGAAAACAGGAACGATTGATAACGGCATACTGCGCCTGATCGACAAAACAAAAGGCAGCGAAGCACTCTTTATTCCCGTTTTATTCCTGCTATTTTCTCTGGGTGGTGCGGTCTTCGGTATGGGAGAAGAAGCGATTGCTTTTGCCATCATCATAGCACCATTAATGGTTCGACTGGGCTACGATGGTATCACTACGGCGATGGTCACATATGGCGCGACCCAAATTGGATTTGCAACATCCTGGATGAACCCATTTTCTGTAGCGATCGCTCAAGGCATCTCGGGTATTCCTGTCCTGTCTGGCATGTATGTACGAATGGGTTTGTGGGTCGTTTATACGGCGATTGGTATTGCCTTTGTCATGTACTATGCAAAAGGTGTAAAAGCCGATCCTAAGCGTTCCTATAGCTTCGCGTCTGATGAACACTTCCGTGGTCAGGCGGTATCAGAACAAGAGTCTCGTTGGACGCTTGGTGACACACTGGTGATCCTAACGGTTATCGCGTCTACGGTCTGGGTTGTATGGGGAGTGGTTGTGCATGCTTGGTATATCCCTGAAATTGCTTCTCAGTTCTTTACTATGGGTATTACTGCAGGTCTGATAGCCGTTGTCTTTAAACTTAATGACATGACACTCAACGACATAGCCGCTTCGTTTAAAGAAGGCGCGTCGTTGATGCTTGCTCCTGCATTGTTGGTAGGTTGTGCACAAGGTGTTTTGTTAATTTTGGGGGGAGGAGCGACAGACGACCCGAGTGTTCTTAACTCTATCTTGAACAGTGCGGGCAACGTGATAAGTGGTCTACCGGGTGTTGCGGCAGCGTGGCTAATGTACGCGTTCCAGTCGATTTTCAATTTCTTCGTGACATCGGGCTCTGGTCAAGCAGCCTTAACCATGCCTTTATTGGCACCGCTGGCTGACATTGCGGGCGTTACTCGTCAAGTGGCCGTTCTGGCATTCCAATTGGGTGATGGCTTTACCAACTTGATCGTACCGACATCGGCAGCGCTAATGGCAACATTAGGGGTATGCCGTATCGAATGGGGAGATTGGGCGCGTTTCATTTGGCGTTTTGTCTTATTCTTGTTCGTACTATCAAGCTGTGTTGTCATGGGATCTCATGTTCTGGGTTTTGCCTAGCGCTTAAGAAAAGCCAAACAATCTCAACAACATTAAATAAAAGGCGAGCTCATCTCGCCTTTTTGTATACATGAAATATGATTAAACCAGAGAGACCAATATGAAAACAGTCTACACGCAAGATACAGTGCAAGGCCGAAGTGTGATTAGCCGCCTTGTTGTAGATGACTTGCCGGTTGGTGAGCATCAATTTTGGTTTCAAGTCGCTACATCAGCCTTAGCCCAGCCTCAACTTATTCCGGTGACCGTTTTTAAGGCTACTCAAGCAGGCCCTAAAGCTATGGTTACTGCTGGTGTGCATGGTGATGAACTCAATGGCATCCTGACGGCACAGCAGATCGCGCGTGAATGCGCGGGAAAAATCCTTGTAGGCAGTCTGATCGTCATCCCAACCATCAATTTATCCGGAATCAATGCGGGAACAAGGGATTTTGTTAGTGCGGATCCTGATGCATCTCCGTGTAACCTGAACCGATTCTTTCCTGGCAAATCCAATGGGGATGCTGCCAATCAATATTTGCACTGCTTGTGGCATCGTTTACTTAAGGATAATGCAGGTTTTACCGTAGATTTACACACACAAACCCGTGGCGCTACTTACCCATTGTATGTGTTCGCTGATTTTAGACTTCAATCAGCGTTAAGTATGGCACGCTTAATGGACCCAGATTGTATCCTTAACGACCCGGGCGATGATGGTGTTTTAGAAACCGTCTGGAATCAGCATGGCGTACCCTGTATTACCGTGGAAGTGGGTACAGGTAAAATCACAGAGCAGGCTTACATAGAGCGTGCAGTATGCGGAATTAAGAATATTCTCGCTTCGCATCATATGCTCGATGAGCATTCAATGAGTGCGCCTAAATTCCAAGAACGCTGTATTGAGGGGCAAAGTGTGACGTCAATTCGTGCTAAGCAAGGTGGGTTTTGCATTGCGCAGGTATCATTGCTTCAAGAAGTTGAACAAGAGGAGCTTGTGGCTATTCAATATGATGCGTTTGGCGACGAGACAGAACGTTATTGCGCATCGCAAGCTGGCACTGTGTTAAGTCACCATTCGGAATCGTTACGAGAAACCGGAGCTCTGCTTGTGAGGCTGATCCACCGGTAGCATTGCGATAGGCGCTTTGACGAGATAGGTACCTGCTTGGCTTTTCAGGCGAAAAGTGGCGTTAATTTTGCTTGTTTTTGTAGCACGTACTTCGATACCAAAAAGCCAGTAAAATGTTAGATGCATTGAAACCGTGCACACATCATAAAAGCACTCATTTATTGCATTTTTGATACAAAAAGATATATACAACAAAGTCAATTTAGCGTAACTTAACTCTCGGCCTACACAGAGACCGACTTGTTTGAAACCTGCTTCATGAAATCTTCAAACGTGCTGTTACAGTATGTTTAGAAGCGCATTATTTCAGTTGCTACGCTCACTCTAAGTAACTTTGTGATAATGGCTAAAACCAAATGCGCATTTTGCGCTCGAATAAAGATTTAATTTAGGAAATACCCATGTCTAAGACAACTGGCACAGTTAAGTGGTTTAACGAAGAAAAAGGCTTTGGCTTTATCACTCAAGAAAATGGCGGCGCTGACGTATTCGTTCACTTCCGTGCAATCACAGGTGAAGGCTTCAAAACTCTTGCTGAAGGCCAAAAAGTTGCGTTTGAAGTAGAGCAAGGCCAAAAAGGCCCTCAAGCTGCAAACGTAGAAGTACTATAATTTTATAGTTACTCAAAATAATTTATCGCCCTGCACACTGTAAAGTGTGCGGGGCGATCGTCGTTTTGGGCTTAGTAAAATAGGCTAGAGTATCGCCGTAGGCTGCTGCTGTTTGTAACTAATGAGTGGCATATAACTAAAAAAGGGTCACCACCAAAAAACAGTGATAACCCATTTATTGCTCTCTTTTACTGCGCTGTTTTTAGTGAAAGTGACTTAAGCTTTTAGTGCCAATTTAGAACCATCAAACTTTAAGCATCCAAGTAGCTTTTTAACGCTTTCTTTCCCTGAATCATCAAATACCAATCCATACTTTGCGTTGTGTTTCGAGCGCTGCAAATTGCAAATTTTTCCGGATAGGACAGGAAGAGAGACTTTGGTTTTTGTACGCACGACTAATTCAATTCGAATAGTATCATTCACATGAAAAGTCCTGACTAATGGGCTAGTTTCTACCCGACAGCCGCCTTTCGACAAATCTTTTACTTCCGCTTCTACTTTATGATCATTACAGTAAATCACCGCAGATAAGGCAACGTCGTATCGTGGTTCTTTTCGGAGTTGCAGTACTTTGATTGTACTTGGTATCGAGATCAACATCATTTGAGCTGGTGTCTCGATGATATGAAGGATTTGACTGCGAAAATACAGTAAAGCTCCTTCACCACGGGGCGAAATAGCCCGAACATTCATCCAAAAGCCTTCTTGAAGAAAGTACTCGTGGTCTTCGTCCGACATTTCAGGCATTTCTAACAAAATGTATTCACTGCCGTGAGTACCAATAAAAGAGGTTGTGCCTTGATATTTAATACCAACAGGAGTGGTGATATTAATGGTTAAATCACTACTGTGGGAAACCATGGCTAAGGCTTCACTACTTTTCATGATGGTCTCAGTGCCTTTTAGGTCACTGTTATCAATTTTGTCTCTTAATGCGTCCGCTGCACTACTTTTAGCCATTTTTACCTCAGAATCATCATTCGTAACGTACTGTCAAAGCGTCTATTCGTACCCGTGTTTTATTACTTTATTGTGTGGAGCCTTTTACTGATTCAAGCGCTTTGTCTGGAGGTGTACTCTGCGTTACGTGATTTTATAGTTATGTATTTATCTCTATAGCCGAGCAATATGGGCGATTACTCATATTTAGGTGATATGGCTTAGATAAAGAACAGTATAGCTGTGAATTATACTAATAAAAGAGGCACTGTCATTGAGCGATAGTAAGTTTGTTACCATCGAATGTTAACAATGAGAGAATGATCTTCGCATTTTCTTGGCTTTTGCTATCAAATTCAACACCATACTGTATTCCGGAAAAGCCGCGTTCGGCCCCTCTTATTGTGCAATATAAATCATCCATACCACTGAAGTGATGGGATAAGCGAGGAAAAGAAATGTGAAACTTATTTCCTATTGGCTGCATTTTGGAAAGTAATGAAGTTTCAACCAAGCAACCTTGCTTAGATATGTCTCTTAATTTTGCCTCTATATTTAACTTATCTCTTTGGATCGAGCACGGAAGATCGACCTCAAAACGGGGTGAGCGTCGGATCTGCTGTTGTTGCATGGAGGTGGGGACAGACAACGCGATTAAAGGCAGTGGCGAAGTAATTACATGGGCGATTTGGCAACGAAAACTCAGAACAGAGCCATTACCTCTGCCTGTAAATACTTTCATTTTTGCCCAAAAACCCTCACGCATGAACTCCGTCATTTCCATTTTTTTTAATTCGGGCACTTCTACAAGTAATAAACGACCAGAGTGAAAACCAACCGTCTTGCATTTTGTGGATAGCTGGCCACCCACTGGAAGCGTAATGGAAATATTGGCGGAGCAGGTATTCGACATCAAGTTTATGGCTTCACTGGTTTTTATTTCATGTGTGGCAGAAACGGATGCTTTTTTTGTGGTGGAGCGAGCTGGAGTGACGATGTCGTTCATGTTAGTGCCTTATTATGCGGTTCGCCGCCGTTTCGAAAGTCCCATTATCTTGATAAAGTGGCCAATACTGCTGTGCTATCAGCCGTTAGTATATTTCATGTCAAATAAGCTAATAGAAAATGACGATAGCTCTGCTGGGATTAAACGAGCAATGTAACTGAAATAGAGAAAAGGTAATTGGGTGGCGAATGAACGATTATGACCTCAAAGCGCTTAAGGGTAAAGTGGAAAAAGAGGAAATCATTCAACGTGTTTGGGGTGATTACGGTACAGTTGTGAGGCAATGGTTAAATAATGGAACCCACAGCAGTGTCATAAATAAACGCATTCGTTTGCCTGAGAAGACTAAACATCCTAGAGGCTGGAATACGTCAGTGTCTAAGCAAAGAAAGCTCACATCCTTTGGTGTGGAAGTTGCTTGGTATCGTGACTATTCGAATCAGCTCGATTTTCGCTGCTTATCCCCCGTTGGGTTAGTGACCGAACATTATGCAGGCAAGATTGATTTAGTGATGACGGATCTGGCGGCCATCGGGTTAACCGAAGTTGTCACAGAATCGGATTGGCGACATTGGAAGTTAGTACTCACTTGGCTGGCAAATTTTCACGCAAAGCACATAAACAGTTCAGCCGACGGGCTTTGGCCTATTGGTTCTTATTGGCACTTAGAGACACGGCAAGAAGAGTATCAAGTGATGGCTTCAGGTGATTTAAAGCTTAAAGCGGGCGATATTGATCAGGAACTTAATAAAGCAAGCTATCAAACTCTCATTCATGGTGATGCTAAACTCGCGAATTTCTGTTTTTCGCCAGAAAATGACCGAGTGGGTGCTGTCGATTTCCAATATGTCGGTAAGGGCTGTGGCATCAAAGATGTCATGTTGTTTATTAGCAGCTGTGTGCCGCTAGAGCAGGCCGAAGATTTGGAACAATCTATACTGGCATGGTATTTCGAAGCGCTCGAAGAAGCGGTGCAACATTACCAGCCTCATTTGGATGCAGACGCCATCGGAGCTCAATGGCGTGGCCTCTATAACTTGGCTTGGGCAGATTTTGTTCGATTTCTGAAAGGGTGGGCTCCAGACCACTGGAAGATTTGTGATTATTCTGAAAGCTTAACAGCGGCGGCGTTAACGCGCTTATCGGACGTTAGACGCTAGAGAACGATGCTTTATGAATCTAGTGTCGACATCCACATTTCTTCCAGTAAACCGTTGAATTACTGGGCTACGCGTTCTTATTTAGCGGTGTTGAAGGTTGATCACGACAATACCGTGATCTGTCGCGTATCGGTCTCTTGAGAAAATAGCTTCAACTAAGTGCCTATCGATGGTTTGATGTTGGGTTACGAGCGTAAACTCTTGAGACAGTAATATATAGTCAAGTACTGAACCGGTTTCTCCCCAATAGTGGCTCGCTGGGCGCTTAATTGGCTGACATTGGTGCTGTATATCGGAGGTAACGTCGCTTGTGTCTTCTTTGATACCGCGAGTGTAGATGTCCCAGCTATCCGTCAAAAATAACGCACTTTTTTGTGTCAGAAGACCCGCATCTGCTGATGTTGGGTCCACTAAATTCTGCAGTGAATCACTATTAAGCCTTTGATTAAAATCCCCGAGCACGATTGCCGGTCGGCCTGATGTCTTCTTATTGGCTCTCATGATGTACTTCAGTGCGTCGGCTTCTTCGTGACGTTGGAAGCTAGAGAGCCATTGCCCATAGACGTGCCTGTTTTGTTGAGTGTAATGTTCGTCGTCTGTTGTGTCGGTTGAGCGTTGTGATTTGAGGTGCACTACATAAAAATCGGTTAACCCGTATTTTGGCAAGTGAACTTGGACGTGTAATGGCTTACGCGAAAATTGAAAATTTTTTGGCATTTTGGTTACGTTTCTGCTCGACACGGATTTAGCGTTAGAGATTGGCCATTTAGAAGCTAAAGCTACCACTGGCTTTGAATAGACGTAATCACTCTCTCTTTGGGGTAAATCGCAAACACTGAAAAAACGATAGCCAGCCCGTAAACACAAGGCTTGTAAATCTTTAGGGCTAAACACTTCTTGAAATGCAACAACATCGGCATCCACTTCGATGAGTGCTTTTTCCGTCCATTGCTCTTTGCCTTGCCATTCTTGTTCAGTGTAGATGTTGATGAAATCGTAATAAGCATCGGGTGGGGCAATGTAGTTGAGTAGGTTAAAAGTCGCAATTCGAATTGAGGAAGTGGTCAAAGTTGATTCCAAGCAGCGTGTTTATTGCTTAAGCATAACGTAAATTATGCGAGAACACTTCCCAAGTTTGAGTGGGGTTAAACTAAGCAGAGGCAGGGCTTGCCTCTGGAAGTGAAACGTTGTCTGTTTAGTCTGGGTGCTGTGGTTATTGATTTTTACCTAACCATGCGGCGCCCCGTATGCCGCTGCTGTCGCCATATTTGGCTTTTTTAAAGTTGAGAGTTGGGCTCGGTGAAAAGACATAAGGTGCAGTTGCAGCCGGTAGATCTTGATATAGAGAATCCACATTAGACAGCCCGCCACCCAGCACAATAACATCGGGATCCAATATGTTGATGATAGCTGCAAAGCTGCGCCCCATTTGATCGAGTAATTGTCGGTATAACAGAGCGGCGTCATTATCACCTGCTTGATAACGTTCAATGATCGTCGCAGGGGACATCTCGGTGCCAAACATCATTTTATGGCTTAGTGCGAACCCACTGCCAGAGATAAAACGTTCAACGCAATTTTTTCGGCCACAATAGCAGTCGCGATCTTTACCATCTTTAACCTCATCATGGCTTGGTAAAGGATTGTGTCCCCATTCTCCTGCTAGTGCGTTCGGCCCGCCGATAATCTGTTGATTGACCACTATGCCACCACCACAGCCGGTACCAAGAATGGCACCAAATACAACAGAAGATCCCGCGCCTGAACCGTCTACCGCTTCAGATAGAGCAAAGCAGTTAGCATCGTTGGCGATAGATACAGGTTGACCAAGTTCATTCGTGAGGTCAGCAAGTAAATCTTTGCCATTTAAAAAGGTGCAATTGGCGTTTTTCATTAAACCAGTCTGAGGACAAATGGCGCCCGGTAGGCCAATACCAACCTGACAAGCTTCTCCTGCTTTCTCGGTGGCTAATTGAACCAATCCCGCAACGGTAGTGACTAATTCTAGGTAGTTATCAGGTGTCGCAACTCGGTGTTTAAATACCTCAACGCCTTGCTCATCTAATAGGCACACTTCAATTTTTGTACCACCGATATCGAATCCGATTAACATGCTTGTAGACCTCGTAGTTGGTTAACTTATTATCTTAGCGTGACTGCTCACAGGAAACTCATCTACTGCTTGCAAAATTGTCATTAAAAACGCAAGTTTTTTAGCCGTTGTACTACCCAGAGGCTTGTCTAGATCGTGATTACTGATATACTCGCCGCCCAACAGATAAAGGTGTCACTATGAGCGCAAAACAAGAACTTCAGCAACTTAACAATCGTCTAGACAAATGTCGTTATAAATTGGATTCTGCTAAGTCGCGTGGTGATTCCGCTTTAGTGTCTAAATTTACTGATGAAATCGCTTCATTGAGTAAGAAAATCGCACACTTTAAACACCGCCTAGGAAATGAAGTGAACGATCAGCGTAAGTCTGTGCAAGAACTTGCATTCAACCGTGCTTTGACTAAGCAAGAACAAGCAGATCAAGGCGCTCTGAAAAAATCAGTACGCGGTCTTGTTATTGTTCACCCTATTACTAAATTGGGTAAGCAGCTTGGTATCAAAGAAATGACGGGCTACGCTCCTAAAAAATTCTAAACCTATCGTTAGGTTTTAGCTGCGAAGTTCACGGCACTTATGCTAGCGAACTTCGCACTTGTTCAAGTATCTTTATTCTCTTTTTAGTTTGCACTCTTCTCGCTATATTCCCGTTCTGTTTCATTCTCTGTCTCCGACCTAAATCTTGAGCACTAAGTTCTTGAATTCTTGCACTCATATTCCGATGCTGTCATGCTCATTCGAGATGTAGCTTAATTGTTGTAAGCTATCACTTAAATTCGGCATGAGATCTATGAAAGACAAAATCGCATCCATCGAGCGTCAATCCATATCCGTTGGTATTGTAGCTAATTTCATCATGGCCCTTAGCGGCTGGGCGACGTTTTACTTGTCGGGCTCTCAAGCACTACTGCTTGACGGTAATATGTCGTTTATTCTGTTTTTATCTTCAATCGTTGCTCTTAAAATATCGGCAATCAAAACCATTCGATCTGAAAAATTTCCTTTCGGACTCTATGTGACGGAAGCCTTGTATTCATTAATGAAGGGGTTACTTCTTCTGGGAGTGATCATATCTGCGCTTACGTCTAATGGCAGTAAAGTGTTCCAATATCTAGAAGGCCAGTCGATTAACCTAATTAAAACCGGACCTATTGCCTACTACGCCGTTGCGATGGTTACTATATGTTTGGGGCTTTCTGCGTTTTATCACGTTCAGAATAAGCGGATTAATATGAGTAGTTCTATGCTCAAAGTTGATCAAAAAGCCTCAATGATAGATGGGATGCTATCCGCTTCTACGGGGGCTGTGTTGGTGCTCATTGGCTACGTAGAAGCTGGATCATCTCTTGATTTCTTACTTTATATTGGTGATGCGTTATTGGTATTGCTACTCGCCATTTGTATGATCGGTCAACCCATTGGAATTATCAAAGAAGCATTTATTGAGCTTGCTGGTGGTAAGCTACAAGACTCGGTGAAGCATAAATCCATTGAAGACAGAGTTAACATGAAGCTGAAACAGCTAGATCTTAGCTCTGAGACACTCAATATTGGCAAAACAGGCAGCAGTTATTTGGTAATTGTTAGCCTATCTTTGGATAAATTAAAGGACAAAGACAGCGAATCCGTGATGGGATTAAAGCACACATTAATGACCGAATTGTCCGGTGAATTTACGTTTGTTGATGTCGAGTTAGTACTCGTATAGTTGACTATTGTTGTAGGTCAAAACTACAAATATGACGTTATAAAAGAGAACCTAATTGGCAGATAATCTGCCAATTAGGTTCTTTTTTTTTGGTTGTTTTTCAGCCGACTTTCAACGTTATTCAAATTTAGTCGAAAAAATGCATAGAGTACTAATCATTTATTAGATAGCGATAAAAGCCGTATATCTGACGAAAATAGCAATGATCGCTGTATTATTGAACTAATATGGGTTTTTTATCTCGTTATTTTCTGATTGTTAGAGGTTATGGGCTGGTGGTAATCTGTTTTTTTTTGATAAATGATTTGAACATTAACTAATTGTTCGGCTAATCTATAAGGACATTTTGGAGAAAGGAAGCTCAACATGAAATTTAAATTAGGTTCGATCATTTTGTTAATGGCAACGGCCACGCAAGCAAACGCAAGTGAATGTGGTGACGTTACTATCGCAGATATGAACTGGAGTTCTGCTAGTCTTATCGCAAATGTCGACCAATTTATTCTGACTCACGGTTACGGATGTGACGCTGAACTGATTCCTGGCGATACGATGCCAACCGGTACTTCAATGATCGAAAAAGGCCAACCGGATGTTGCGCCTGAGCTTTGGAGTAACGCTCTGAAAGATGCACTTGATAAAGGTGTAAGTGAAAAACGTCTTCGCTATGCAGGTAAGTCACTTGTTAATGGCGGTGAAGAAGGTTTCTGGGTTCCTGGTTACCTAGTTGAAAAATACCCTGAAATCGCAACGATTGAAGGCGTACGTAAACACGCTAAATTGTTTAAACACCCAGAAGATCCAGATACCTCTGCATTCTACAGCTGTCCAGCTGGTTGGAACTGTCAAATCAGTGCCGGTAACCTGTACAAAGCGCTTGAACTAGAAAGTGCTGGTTTCAGTATTGTTGACCCAGGTTCAAGTGCAGGTCTATCTGGTTCAATCGCTAAAGCTTATGGCCGTGAAGAAGCATGGTTTGGCTACTACTGGGCTCCTACCGCTGTATTGGGTAAATACAAGATGGTTAAAGTTGATTTTGGTAGCGGTGTTGATACCGAAGAATTCCTGAATTGTACCAGTAAAGAAGATTGTGACTCGCCAAAAGCGACCATGTACCCACCATCACCAGTTCATACTATTACGACTGAGAAATTTGCTGTACGTGCACCAGAAGCATACGAGTACTTCACTAAGCGTGGTTTTACTAACGCGAAAATGAACGAACTATTAGCATGGATGGAAGATAACCAAGCTGATGGCGAAGAAGCGATGCAATATTTCTTAACTGAGTTCCCTGAAATTTGGCACCCGTGGGTATCAAAAGAAGTGGCAATGAAAGTTGATGCGGCTCTTTAGTCGATACCATTAGATAGCACAGTCTATTCATAATTGCAGTAACGCCACGGAATGTGGCGTTTAATTTAGGTATCAAGTTTTAAGCATGGCTTGCTACAAAGGGATATAAAAATGGCTGACAGTAATTGGTTAACGAGCTTTCCAGAAATGGAACGCGCAGATTTAAGGGCAATAAAAAAAGCGTTAGATGGAGGGTATCGAGAGTTTTCCCGTGAATATGGTGAAATGATCGAGTCTTTCTTTGACCCTCTTCTTTCCTTCCTCGTTTGGTTTGAAAAACTACTCATCTCTACCCCTTGGTTCATTGTACTCATCATCTGTACGGTGCTTGTGTATTTAGCAAGTCGTTCTTGGAAGCTTGCACTGGGTTGTGTCGGTTCATTATTGATGATCGGATACTTTGGTATGTGGGAAGATACCATGCGAACCTTAAGTATTATTACTGTGTGTACCATGGTTTCCATTGTGCTCGGAATCCCAATTGGCATCGCGATGGCCCGCTCTAATCGGGTGCAGTCCATTGTCACGCCTATGCTTGATATCATGCAAACCATGCCTGCGTTCGTTTACCTTATCCCGGTTGTTATGCTGCTTGGTATCGGTAAAATTCCAGGATTGATTGCGGTTGTTATTTACGCCATTCCACCTGTTATTCGTTTGACCAACTTAGGTATTCGTTTAGTTGATAAAGAAGTACTCGAAGCGGCCACCGCTTTTGGTGCCAATAAAGGCCAACGCTTATGGGGCGTGCAGTTACCATTGGCTATGCCAACGATCATGGCAGGTATCAACCAAACCATCATGATGGCGCTTTCTATGGTTGTTATAGCGTCAATGATCGGTGTTAAAGGATTGGGCCAACCGGTACTTAAATCTATTACCAATCAATATTTCACCCTAGGGCTGATGAATGGCTTTGCCATTGTCGCGCTGGCTATATTGTTCGACCGAGCATCACAAGCTTACGCAAAACGTACCAATGCTCATCTAGGAGATTTCAAACATGACTAAGCCGTTGATTGAAATTAGTGGTCTGTATAAAGTTTTTGGCCGCAAACCTAAAGAAGTGATGAAGCGCGTTAAAGCGGGTGAAACTAAAGACCAAATTCTAGCGGAAACCGATCATACCGTCGGTCTTAAAGACATTAACCTGTCGATAGAGAAAGGTGAAATTTTCGTAATCATGGGGCTGTCTGGCTCTGGTAAGTCGACACTTATCCGTCACTTTAACCGTTTGATTGACCCGACAGAGGGGAAAATCATGGTTGAGGGCATTGATGTGATGAGCCTGAATACGAAGGAGCTGGAAGAGTTTAGACGTAATAAAATGTCGATGGTATTCCAACGCTTTGGCTTGATGCCACACCGTACTGTGATCGAAAACGTCGCTTATGGCCTTGAAATTAAGGGTATGCCAAAAGACGAAAGACTGGCAAAAGCGAATGAGTGGCTTGAAACGGTAGGGCTCAATGGCTATGGCTCTCAATATCCAGCACAGCTTTCTGGCGGTCAGCAACAACGTGTAGGGTTAAGCCGTGCATTATGTACTGATGCGGAAATTCTACTGATGGATGAAGCGTTTTCTGCTCTTGATCCACTGATCCGTAGTGAGATGCAAGATCAGCTTATTGAACTGCAAGAAAAACTGCACAAGACCATTGTATTCATTACTCACGATCTTGATGAAGCGCTTCGTATTGGCGACCGAATTGCCATACTAAAAGATGGGCTTCTTGTTCAACAAGGCACGCCGCATGAAATTTTGCTTAACCCAGCCGATGATTATGTAGAAGCGTTTGTAAAAGACGTAAACCGAGCTAGAGCACTAACAGTAGAAACGGTGATGAAGCCACCTGCGTTGCGTATTACTGCCGAAACTATCGAAGGTGCACTTGCCGAGATGAAGAAATCGAAGCATGACTACGGTTATCATGTTACCGACGAAGGTTACCAAGGCTTAGTGACTCAAGAAAGCCTGCAAGATGCGGTTGAAGATGTCACCGTTCACGATTTCAGTGATGATATCTATGAAGAAGTACCGGCTGTATTACCTGATGCTGTTATTGAAGAGATCATTCCTGAAACCATGTCTTCAGATTATTCACTTCCAGTAGTCGATGAAGACGGCAACCTCAAAGGTGAGCTTGAACGAAGCGCAGTTGCTGATATCTTTACCGAGGGCAGTGAAGAGCCTGAAGTAAAGAATGAAATAGAGCAAGAAGTGAACCAAGAAGCAAAGGCGGTCGATAAAGCCTCTTAAAGCAACGGACACTTGTAAAGGCACTTAAATTTTAAACTGGTTTCTATTGGTTGAAGTTGAGTGCCTTTTTTGATCTTGGAATCTGCTAGAAACTCACTCCTCACAGCACCTTAGCTCTTGTTCATTAGAAGATAGCGGCGATGACGACATCCTGCTGAGTCACATTAATTGTGTGCAATTGTCTGAATATCATGTTCGAATGCCCGTTAACGGATTATTTGTATTTACGTATTCAAGTTCAGGCTTGTGTATCTCTAAGGGAAGAGGAGATTGGTATTGAAAAGATTAACTGCACTCATGACAGGTCAGTCTGGAGTCTATTTTGTTATTAATGGATTAACGGCATTGGCTTTTGCATTTCTAATGCCAATCATGAGCTTGTTCTTGGTGACATCGTTAAAAACCGAACCTATGTTTATCGGCCTATATACCGCTACGGTATCTTTGATGACGATCTTCATAAGCCAAAAACTGACTGGTATGATCGACAAAGGGGTATCGAGCAAAAAACTATTCCTACTTTCTTTGTCTGGCATAGTTGCCGCGTCTTTTGGGTTTTCTCTTGCGACAGAGTTTTGGCATGCACTGGTTGTTGGTGCGTTTCTTATGCCGTTTGCTTCGTCATCCATTCCGTTGATTTTAACCATGATTCGAAACTATGCAGATTCGACCGGAAAAGACAGCGCGAAAATTAACTCTCAAATGCGCTCTTCTGTTTCTTTACTGTGGATTTTTGGTCCTCCTCTTGCGTTCTTTTCCGTTGATACTTTTGGGTTTGATACCAACTTTTACCTCTCAATGGCCATTGCAAGTATCGTGATGGTTATCGTGGCCATAAAGCTTGAAGTTGAAAATAAACAAAGCCCAGCAGAACAAGAAAAAAAAACGTCGCAACAAAGAAAAATACCAAGCACTATCCCAAAAGAAGTGTGGGTGTTGTGCCTAATTATGATGATTGCCAATATGGCAAACGCAATTTATATCAACTCGATGCCGCTATTTATTACCAATGATTTGAAATTTCCTACATCTTATCCGGGTCTTATGCTTGGTATTACTGCTGCAATTGAAATCCCGGTGATGTTGCTCGCGGTTCAATGGTCAAAGCGTTGGGGCAAAACCGGTGTTATGAAGCTGGGCTTTGTCTCAGCGGCGGCGTTTTATATTGGTATGTTCTTTGCTGAAACCATGCCGGTTTTATTGGCGTTGCAGCTTCTAAATGGAATGTTTTTTGGTGTGTTTGTTGGGTTGGGTATTACCATTGTTCAAGATTATGCGCCGAACAGTATCGGCAGAGCTTCGGCTTTATACACCAACGCAATGCTTATCGGTACTATGCTAGGTACAAGTTCAATGGGCTTGATTTCTCAGTATTATGGCTTTAAAGCACCATTGCTGTTGAGCTTTGTTGCCGTGATCTGTGCCGGTGTTGGTATGTGGGCTCATGAAGCTAACTTGTCTAAGCAGAACAAGAAGCTGGCATCTGACGCGAGATAGCATTTGATGATTAAAATAAAGCAAATGATTAAAGGAAAAAAGTGCCGTGATAGCGTCGCCTTATAAAACAGCCTTATATACATTTTTGGCTCTATTGGCGTTTGCCGGAAACTCCGTCCTTTGCCGCTTAGCGCTGGGGAACGAGCAAATCGATGCCGCCAGTTTTACTGCTATTCGCTTATTGTCAGGAGTATTAGTGCTGTTTTGTCTGTTGGCGGTGGCTGGTCGTTCAAAGCCTTTAAAGTCCTCACCATCGCAACGAGGAAGTTGGTGGTCTGGCTTCATGTTGTTTGGCTACGCGATTACGTTTTCTTTTGCTTACGTCACGCTAGAAACGGGAATTGGCGCTTTGATTTTGTTTGGCGCTGTGCAAATTACTATGATTGTCGCCAGCCTGGTTAGCGGCGATAGGCTGCATAAATTAGAGTGGGCTGGAATGGTAGTCGCATTCGTCGGATTCATCTACTTGGTGTTGCCGACATTATCCACTCCATCATGGTTAGGCTTTGTTTTGATGACAATCTCAGGGATGGCTTGGGCGTTTTACACATTAGCAGGTCGTGGTTCGGTGAACCCTTTGCAAGACACCGGATTTAATTTCCTTCGCACCATTCCTTTGGTTATCTTGTTATTGGTTGCCAGTGCGTACAACGCAAACTTAACCCTTAATGGGCTCGTACTTGCCGCGTTGTCTGGCGGAGTGGCCTCTGGGATCGGATATACGCTCTGGTATAGCGCGTTGAAAGGGATGTCGACCACTCAGGCGGCAGTCGTCCAATTGTTGGTGCCGGTGATTGCAGCTATCGGCGGCGTTGTGTTTGTCGACGAGCCTTTTTCTTTGCGCTTAATGATTTCCTCAGCCTTGGTCCTGGGGGGTATTCTAACGGTGGTCTTGAGCAAGCATCGGTTTACTAACTCGACGTCGGCCTAGATAAGGTAGATTATCTTGCGATATTCTTGATTGAAATCATGATTTAATTTCAGGAAATCTCATCCTTAAAGATCAATTATGCCTATACTTTCAATACTGAACCCACAAAACAGGCGTAGAAATGCCCCTGATCGTAACCGTATTCACCTCCTTGATTGCTATGTTGCTAATGCTGACAAGCTTATCTGCGTTGGCTTTGGAACGGCTCACGTATTTGACGGAAGAGTACCCACCATACAATTATTTTGAGAACGGTGGACTCCAAGGGATCTCGATCGACCTGCTGCTTGCTGCGTCAAAATCTGTCGGTAGCCCCTTGGAAAAAGATCAGATTCGGTTACAGCCTTGGCCTAGAGGGTATCGTTCTATTCTGACAGACAAAGACACAGTGCTGTTTGCAATGGCAAGGACCCCACAAAGAGAAGATAAATTCAAATGGGCAGGCCCGATAGGGGATACTCGAATTGTGGTCATCGCCAAGAAAAGTGCACGAGTTAAGATTACCCAAGGGCAAGATCTGGCGAAATACAGCATTGGGGTGATCTCCGATGATGTCGGCCACCAATTGGTGCTAAAGGCAGGAGCAAATGACAAGAACATTGAACGCATCACGACAGCCGCCTCGTTAGCTAAAATGCTCGATTTTGGACGCATTGATCTGTGGGCTTACGAAGAAAATGTTGCGATGTGGACAATGGCGAAAGTGGGAATTGATAAAGAAAGTTTTGAAGTGGTCTACGTGCTTAAAAACCTGTCGATGTACTATGGATTTAACGTAAACACCGACGATAAGTACATAAGAAAACTGCAACGTGGATTGGATCTCATCAAACAAAGAAATGACGATGACACAAGCGAGTACGAAAAAATAATGCAACGTTATTTGGGGCAATAAGCGTCATCTTACTCTCTAAATTTTCTGTATTTAGCGGTTATTTGCTTTTAACTTCTCAGTTTGTCATGCATTTTCCTTGATCGGCTAATTTTTGTCCTACTATGTTTACTCTTCGTAGCAAATGGAATCGCCATGAAATTTAGCCACCGAATCAAAGTGTACCAAGCCTACATGAAAGCCCTTAAGCTTGCGGCTGTTGTTATCCCCATGCCCAAACCCATTTTGTTTCTTGGTAGCGATTCTTCGTTAGAGTTGTGCCAAGCGATGGCTCATGTTGGTAAGCGTAAGGTGCTGATTGTCACCGATAGTATGTTAGCTGAACTCGGGTTACTCGATGACATTGTTCAGACACTGAACCAGTATGGCGTGGAAACGGTTATTTTTGATGGAGTATTGCCAGATCCAACTTATGATCAAGTTGAAAAAGGACTGAGTATCTATCAAACACACGGGTGTGATGGGGTCTTGGCGGTGGGCGGGGGATCGCCCATTGATGCAGGTAAAGTCATTGCCGCCCGTGTGACTAATTCTAAATCAATTCGTAGATTAGCGGGGCTATTTAGAGTTTGGCGAACGCCCGCATCACTGTTTGTGATTCCTACGACCGCCGGTACTGGATCAGAAGTGACGATTGCCGCAGTAGTCTCCGACCCGCTTAGCCATCAAAAAACACCAATCATTGACCCCAAATTAGTGCCTATGATGGCAGCACTGGATGCCAAATTAATGCTGGGCTTACCTGCTCACGTTACGGCCGCAACCGGAATGGATGCACTGACTCATGCTATTGAGGCCTACATTTCGCGCAATGCCAGCCAAGAAACCAATTGCTATGCGATGGCGGCGATCAAACTTATTATGCAAAACCTAGAAAAAGCCGTTGAAGAGGGCTGTAACTTACAAGCAAGGCAGAATATGGCTTTAGCTTCTTATTATGCTGGGCTGGCTTTTACCAAGGCGAGTTTAGGGTACGTGCATGCGATTTCTCATAATGTTGGCGCTCAGTATGGAACACCTCACGGGTTAGCCAATGCCATTGTACTGCCCTATGTTCTTGATCATTCAAAGGGAGCGGTTGCCGATAAACTGGCAGAGATAGCCGTGATGTCTGGTTTAGAGGTTTCGGGGGCGGCCGAGATAAAGGCTGATAGGTTGATTGAGCATATTCGAGGCATGCTCGACCGGATGGGAATACCTCAAAACCTGACGGATATTCAACAAAGTGATGTCCCCAATTTAGCGAAAGCTGCACTTAAAGAAGCACATTGGAACTACCCAGTGCCGCTTTACATGGATCAAGACGAATGTGAGCGTCTTATCAATAAAGTGGCCGGGAATTAGCTAGCACTTTTAAAGGGCGAAACCTTCCAGCCGTTAAACTTCGAAACAGACTTGGTTTCTGCCTCTCGCTTTGGCTCTATATAAGGCTTTATCGGCCCGATAGAAAGTACGTTGCGTGTTTTCGCCATCACGATGGTTGGTGACGCCAACGCTCACCGTAAGACCACGTTCACCAAGAATCTCGTGCCAACCGAATTGGAAAATGCGTTCGCGGTAGTTCTCTGCATGAAGCATCGCCTGATCAACGTTGGTATTCTCTAAAATGACCAAAAATTCTTCGCCACCAAAGCGCACACATGATGCGCCTCTGAAACGGAAGTGAGAGGATAATTCATGAGAAACGTTGACGATTGCTTTATCACCAACGAGGTGGCTTAACTCATCATTGATGGATTTGAAATGGTCGATATCAATAACCAACAAAGCAAAAGGCGTTTCGTGCAATAGAAGGTCTTTCAGCTTTACATCCAACCAACGACGGTTGTGTAAGTTGGTGAGAGGGTCGGTAAACACATCTTGTTGTAGTTTGGCTACGGTGTCTTTTTGGGTTTCTGTCGTCTCTTTGAGTTCGCGGTTTTCTTGTTCTGACATGATCAATTTCAGTTGCAGTTCAAAGCGAGACAACCTGCGTAATTGGAAACCTGCCAAGTCACTGATAGGGATATTTTTGATAAGATCTGAATTGATTCGAAACGCGCGTTTTTCAAAGTGTAGTGCTTGTTTATAGTCATTTTGAGCGGCAGAAACATCGCTCAATGAATCAAACAGGCTTTTCAGTAAGACTGGCGAGTTGGTGGACTTAATTCTATGTACGGCTGACGACAAGGTGTATTCGGCTAAGTCGGTTCGGCCAATGCCATTTAGGCTGCGTGCCAGTTCAAGCCGCATCATATTAGATAACCACAGGGCGCTAGTATTGTTTAACGAATAACGAGCTTTAGCTAGTGTGATGAGGGCTTCGTGATAGAGTTTTTGTTTACGCTGAATACGGGCGTGGTAAAGAATAATTTGCCCGGCTAAAATCTTGTCACTGACTAGGATACTCAACTCTTCACACTCGTTGAGCAATTCGTCAGCGTTAGTGAGGCGCCCTAATGAAATCAAACAGGCGACGAGGTATAATTTGTAGCGTAGCCTCAAAGACCGGCTGGTTATCGCATGGTCAATACCATCAATTTTCTGGTAATACTTAAGCGCACGGGAGAAATCGCCGTAAGCATCACATAAATTGCCCATTCCGAGTACTGCGGTAGCGTAAAAATCGATGCTGCCAAATTCTACCGACAGTGACGACAGTTCAACAAACTCTTTAAGTGCTAACGCGTAGTCACCATTATCAAACAGCCTGTCGCCTAATGTCGCTTTGATATTGAGTATGTCTTCAAGGCCGTCTGGTAAGGCAAGTAAGTTAAGCGCTTCACGAAGCTCATCAATACTGGCTTTGGGCTGTTTTAACTTTGCTCTGTATTCGGAACTGATTAAAAAACAGTGGGAGCGCTCTTGGTTCGTGGTGGCGATGTGCTGCCTTACGTGATCCCAAAATATGATGGCGTTCTCACCTTTCACCGAGGCTGGGTCAAGACCTGCTTCGGAAACTTTACTTAGTAGTGCTTCCATTGCCTAGCTCCAGTGGTTGGTCATCTAATTGATCGATGGTGTATGGGAAAGTCAGAATATCGTGTAAAGAAAGAGCAGGCGCGTCGCCTTTCAGTCCTTTTCTTTCCCAAGGGTAAGAGGTCATCATCTGTTGCAGAATGTCGAACACGCGGCGGGCGCCCTCGTCTTTTTCTGAAATGATCATACCAAGACGCTCTTGATCCAGTTGTGAAATAAGGTCATCTCGGCCACAAAAACAATGCGCTAATTCGATAGATACTTCTAGGAAGTTATTATCTGGGTGACGAATAATGATCACGGCATGGTTGGATTTTTTCAGTTCTGATTTATATAAAACCAGTTGTTCCCACCAGTAGGTTTCAGAAACGGCATTGGAGAAACGCTTCTCACGGTTGAACTCCATGTATCCACGAATTCGGTTGATGAGTTTTCTTGCGCGTTGTTCAAGCTGGCGTTTTGAGCCTCTGGCTTTATCCATTCCAATTCGGTTTGTCTGCTCTTTTTGCATAATGATGGAATAGCGTCGGTATTTTTTAAACGCCTGCAATGCGAGTTCGAAATCTTGGCTTTCTTCTGCCACAACCGATTGCTGGAAACAAATTTGTGAAAGTAATTCGCCGTTGTCAAAAGGCTTGGCTGCTTCTTCAGCTTTTTTGAGAATGTCGCTTGCTGAGTCAAAGTTTTTGCGAATCAGTTCCAGCCGAGCACGGCTAATAAATGAATGTGCTTTCATCCATTTTAAGTCGTTCTCAACGGCTAAGGTGTGTGCTTCTAACGTTGCCGCTTCAGCGTCTTCTAGGCGCTCTAGGCCAATTAAAGCAAGGCCTCGGAAGTCTAGGATCTCTGCGCGCCAAGTTGGGTCTTGGTGGTATTTGAGTGCTTCTTCTGCACCATCGAGAACCGATAGCATTTCGACGTAATTATTAAGTAGGTAGTAGTCCCAAGAAAGTAATATCCGAGCCTTACCCTCTAGCCAGTCGATGCGGGCGTTGTTGGCAACTTTAACCGCTAATTCGTGAGTTGATTTAGCAAGGTGAACATCACCAGTAATCCGCCAAACATTGCCTAACCCAATTAAGGATTCAATTTCAATTGTTGATTCGCCCACCAACGCGGACTGCTCTAGGGCATTAATCCAAAATTGCTGAGCAGAATAGTATTTGGCTTGTCCCCAATACTGTAGAGCGTGGACATGGAGGATTTCAGGGAGGTAGTTGTCGTTGTCTTCGCGGGACTGAATCGTATGTGCGAGCTTGATGGATTTCATACCTTTTCGGTAATCCATCTGGCTCCAATAGCAGCGAGCAATAACGATGTGTGCTTGGATTTCACCCTCGTGGTAAAGAATTTGTTCTGCACGAAGTAAACACTGTTGAGCCATAGGCAAAACATTGTATGAGTCTGATTCGACCCGAGCTTTAAGTTGTTCTAGCTCATTTTCTATGACGATTTGGGCTTTATCCAAAGTGCAATCCAAGTGGCTGAGTTATTTACTATTAACACATTTATTATAGGCCAGCAAAACACGATGTGGCACTAGTAATATAATGATCATAGCCGCATTTTCTTGAATCGTTACGAGACTTTATATTGGTTTAAATCATAAAGTAGGCCAATTTGCCATGTTTGGTTAAGAAAGCAACGATTTCAGTGTCAACGGTTTGTCGGTTAACCCGAGCTGTTGAGCTGGTGTTAACCCTGTCTTATCCTGATAGCATAAATTGTGCCATGCTTTGAATATATCAAGCATAGGCAACAACCCGCCCGGGCGCAATTTTCGCCTCGGCTCATTGATAAAACTCTCAAATAACACTTGGAATCGTTGTTGGAAAAATGACGCTTGGTAAGTGGATGCGTGATCAATCCAATATTCAGGATCGACCTTAGTGCCAGCCAAATGACAAATGCCTTTGCTCGCATTTGGGTGATTTTTAATGGCCCATCTATCACGCCACCAACCCATATGAACAATGTCCACTTTTTGCTGATTGAAGTCTTTATTCCACGCTTTGTCTTCTTCTACATACACCAAATCAACGTCTTCTTGCTGAATGCGTTGTTTGCACACACTTAATGCGGCAGAGCGTAATACAGGGTCTTGAGGCATGAAAATGGTGACGTGTTTATTGTCATCACACATTTCAAGTACGTGTAAATAGTGCGCATACGTGGTGTAAGGTGGGCGGATCAGTGCCCCTTTTGACGGGTACTTAAATTGCGAGAGGTTCCCCATTGGGTCTTCAACGTTACCGCGAGCTAATATCTGCTGATATTTGTGATCGATTCTTTCGTGAAGGTTTAACTCTTTCCCTGACAAATGGAGTGAAGAGTTAGGGTGACTTACCGAAGAAAAACCTTGTGGCGTAACACTTTCAGGCACAAAGCTTACTGGCACAAATCGAGCAGGGGTCTCATATGGATTATGATCTTCGCTACCCATCGCTTCTTCGTCGAAAGAGTAATTGACATGTTGAGTCAGCACGTAGCCACTTTGTGCATCGCAGGTAACAAACCAATAAACGGCATTGTCACTTCTCGGTTGCAGTGCAGTGTAGTTAGAGGCAAAGCTGTAGGAATCGGCATGTTTTGTCCAACGGGCATCAAACATTGCCAGCTTACGGCGGCAACGGCTTGAAATTTGTTCCACGTGATCGTAAAACGTTTTTGGATTAATGCTGAGTTTACGACAGATCTCTCTTACCGAGTATCCAGTGAATAAATAGCCTAAAAGGGATTCTTGCACAGAGAGTTTGGCATTACTGCCGGACCATTTATCAACGAACGTCGATTGACAGCATTTGCAACGGTATCGCTGTCGATCACCGCTGAAACCAAATGCATGATAGAGGTGTTTATGAGTATGTACAGTTTTGCCAAAGTTGTCACAATCACTGTTGCGACAAGCGGGTAAACCATCACTGTGAACTTTGCGCAGTCGGCGAAGTTCGTTTAACACTTCTTGGTTGTTAAGTAAGGGGGGGAAAGCGCCACATTCACGACAAACCATCGTAGGACGTTTAGGGTTAGCATGTTGCAAAACGTAATGCTTTGCATCACTCAGTCCAAAGTTGTCACACGCCAATGTTTTACAAAAGTTGAGTTGTAACCCATCTGCGTCCTTTGGCAATTCGCCGTAAGACACGATCTCCCCCTCGGGATAAACTTGGGTCGCCAGAGCGATGACTTAGGAAGCAAGATACTTAAAAAGTTCTTTGCTTAAAATCTAACGCATAAGGCGACGAATTATTCGATAACGCTAAATTACAGGTTTACAGCTGTTTCTAGTGCAACAGTCATCATTTCATTGAATGATTTTTGACGCTCTTCTGAAGACAGTTTTTCGCCACGAATAATGTGGTCAGATACCGTTAGGATAGTTAGGGCTTTTGCGCCTAAGTCTGCCGCTACGCCGTAGATACCTGCGGCTTCCATATCAACACCAAGGATGCCTAGCTTTTCCATTTTTTCGAAAAGATCCGCTTCTGGTGTGTAGAAAAGGTCAGCAGAGAATACGTTACCGACTTTTACTTCAACTTCTTGAGCACGCGCTTGTTTTACTGCTTCTTCAAGAAGACCGAAATCTGCGATTGCTGCAAAGTCGTGGTTTGCAAAACGAATACGGTTTACTTTTGAGTCAGTCGAAGCACCCATACCGATAACAACGTCCATCAATTTAACGTCGTCACGTACTGCGCCACAGCTACCAACACGAATAACGTTTTTAACGCCGTACTCAGCGATAAGTTCGTGTACGTAGATGCAGCATGATGGGATACCCATACCGTGGCCCATAACAGATACTTTTTTGCCCTTGTAAGTACCGGTGTAACCGAACATATTACGAACGTCACAAACTTGTACTACATCTTCAAGGAAAGTCTCAGCAATGTATTTAGCGCGAAGTGGGTCACCTGGCATTAGAACTGTTTCTGCAAAGTCACCTGGGTTAGCGTTAATGTGTGGGGTAGCCATATCGTCAAACTCCGAATTTTTTGGTAATAAAGTAATCAATTACCAATTCTGTTGAATTAAGTTGTTTTGTTGGGAGCAATATTAGCCTTGTTCAACGGTGCTCCATGAGAGGTCAGTCACAAAAAAACTCATAATGTACATTTTAATGCAGATAGATAACCAAATCTGTTGAAAGAGAGATGGCAATCGTTTCGTACGTAAATAAACAGCATTAGTAAACGTTTGTATCGTGATGAAACACGCATTTTCTGCTACAAAAAATAGGGAAATGTGCAAACTCGATAAAAAATTCTGAAGAAAAACGCATTGGAACCGTCAAAAAACGCATGGTTTTTTGACGATTATTACTTTAATTGATTTAAATGAGAGGACAGGCGTTGATTTGAGCCTAGTATCAGGCTTAGCCTTAACCATTACGCCGTCGCAGAGTAGGGATATGAAAATAAAATCGAGTTGGTTGGCCATTACAGCATTAGCACTGTTCAGCCAAATGAGCACTGCGGCGACATTTCCACTTCCCGAAGAGGGCAGTCGGCTCGCGGGAAAATTACAGCGTTACATCGTTGAAGAGGGAGACACGTTTGCATTAATAGCAAAACGCTATGATGTTGGCTTTCTGTCTCTGATGGCAGCAAATAGAGGCATAGACCCATTTTTGCCTGTGGCAGGGTCTGTGTTGGTTATTCCGTCGCAGTTTGTACTGCCAGACGCCCCCTATGAAGGCATTGTTATCAACCTGCCTGAACTGCGTTTGTACTACTTCCCAAAAGGCAGTGGCGTTGTGCATATTTTCCCAGTCGGTATTGGCCGTGTTGGGCGAGACACACCAGAAATGCTGACACGGATTTCAGTTAAAATCCCGAACCCCACCTGGACTCCTCCTAAGTCGATACGCAAAGAATACCTAGAAAAAGGCATAGAATTGCCAAGAGTGGTGCCCGCAGGCCCTGATAACCCGCTAGGAAACTACGCGCTTCGTTTAGCCTATGGATCTGGAGAGTATTTGATTCACGGTACCAACAAAGAATTTGGTATTGGGCTCCGGGTCAGTGCTGGGTGTATTCGTATGGAGCCCAAAGACATCGAATGGCTATTTAGCCAAGCAACCAAAGGCGAAAAAGTGCGGGTGATTAATCAGCCGATCAAAATGACGTTAGAGCCCGACCGAAGTGTGTTTATGGAAGTCCATGAACCACTGACGAACAGCAAAGGGGTGCAAGAGTCATTAGTGATGCCAATAGAGTTAGGTTGGTGGCTTGAAGAGTTTGGTGTGTCGGATGCAAAAGCACGAGCAACGATACAGGTACAAAATGGCGTGCCAATAGAAATTGCCACGCCACCTAATCTTTGAAGCGACTGAGCTCTGGCTTATCTAGCCGTGAACCCTGTCCAGCCTTGATACTATTTTGTGTACGACTGCGCGATATTATCGATGCGGTCATTAGCACGGCCAGCTTCTTGTTGAGCCGACATCGCTGCATCTTTTGCACTCATAGCAGAAGAAGCGGCTTCTTTTGCTTGCATTGTTGCGGTCGTTTGGCTCGTTTGAAGAGTCTGTACTTGCTGAGACAGTTGCTCAACTTGGTTAGTCAGTTTTTCAATTTTCATTTCAGTAGAGTCTGGGCTACCAGAACAACCTGCAAGAAAAACTACCGAAGAAACACCCGCTGCTAAAATTAACTTCTTATTCATCGTCACTCCTTGTTGAGGTAGAGCTACTATTAGGGACTACCTTTGATTGCCTTTTTATCGTAGTGCATCGAGTTTTGCGATACGTTACGAACTATCTAATTACATAATATGGCACATTTCAGCTTATTTATGTTGCATCTATAAGAAAACCGAATAAAAAAGGCAAAAGATTTATAGATGACTAACAAAGACAATATGCAATTCAAGGATATTTTTGTGTGATCTATACCCATTTTCAGTCAAAACAGGGTAGAATGACGGGCTAGATAAAATTTATCTAATGTAATTGTTTTTTATAACGGAGAATCCTTTGCAATTTAAAGAGTTAGGTCTTGATAACCGCTTATTGAAGAATCTTAAGCATTTTGGCTTTAATAAGGCTACTGACATTCAGAAGCAAGCTATCCCTGTAGCGATTGCCGGGAAAGACTTGATGGCATCGTCTAAAACCGGTTCTGGTAAGACGTTAGCTTTTGTTCTTCCGCTGTTGCACAAGACTTTAAAATCCAAAGGATTCTCGGCTAAAGATCCACGCGTAGTGATCTTGGCTCCAACGCGTGAATTGGCGAAGCAAGTTTACGGTGAATTACGCACTATGCTAGCGGGTTTGTCTTATGACGCGACATTAATTTTGGGTGGCGAGAACTTTAACGACCAAGTTAAAGCTCTGAAAAAATATCCGAAATTTGTCGTAGCAACGCCAGGACGTTTAGCGGATCACTTAGAGCACCGCTCTTTGTTCCTTGACGGCCTAGACACATTAATTCTTGATGAAGCTGACCGTATGCTTGATCTGGGCTTTGCTCCTGAATTACGTAAAATTCATAAAGCAGCAAAACACCGTCGTCGCCAAACGTTAATGTTCTCGGCAACGATGGATCACGCTGAAGTGAATGACATTGCAAATGAAATGCTGAATGAGCCAAAGCGTATTTCTGTTGGTGCATCAAACGAGCAACATAAAGACATTACGCAGCGTTTCCACTTGTGTGATCACCTAGATCATAAAGAAGCGATTCTTAAGCGCGTATTAGAAGAAGCAGAATACCGTCAGGTGATGATCTTTACGGCTACACGTGCCGATACCGATCGCTTAACTGAGATCCTGAACGAAAGTAAATTAAAGGCAGTCGCTCTGAGCGGCAACCTAAACCAAACTCAGCGTAATGCAATCATGAGCCAGTTTGAGCGTCATGTTTATAAGATTTTGGTAACAACCGACGTGGCTTCTCGTGGTATTGATATCGCCGCAGTAACGCACGTGATTAACTTCGACATGCCAAAGCATACTGAAGAATACGTGCACCGTGTTGGTCGTACTGGCCGTGCTGGTAATAAAGGTGAAGCGATTTCTTTGGTTGGCCCAAAAGACTGGGACAGCTTTAAGCGTGTTGAAACCTTCCTGCAGCAAGACTTACCATTTACCACCTTAGAAGGCTTGGTTGGTAAGTTCAAAGGCATTAAGCCTCGTAAGCCTGCTTTTGTTAAAGGCAAAGCTCAGGCGAAGAAAAAGAAAGGCCCTCAAGGACCTAAAACGGCGAAGAAACCGGTTAAGCGCGATAAGACTTTCCATAAAACCGTGGCAGTGGGCGAGCAAGTGTTCATGGTTAAGAAGAAAAAGCCAGCAGCGCCTGTTGAACCTTCTTCGACGGATGCATCATCTGAAGATTAAGTGACTAAACTGCGTGATCCCTGTATTGGGTTGCGTTAGTCAGACGAAAAAAAGCCCCAGTTATTAATTTAACTGGGGCTTTTGCTATTTCAGGTATTAAATTTTAAAGAAACCCAGTTGAGATCTTTGTTCTTCAGCAAGTTGAGAAAGCTCTTGGCTTGCGGCTGCTGATTGAGTAATGCCCGCCACGTTTTGGCTGACCAGCTCATAGATGTTCGTAATATTTCGGTTAATATCCGCCGTAACTTGGCTTTGCTCTTCGGCGGCTGTTGCCACTTGGGTATTGATTCCGGTCATGTTGTCAACAGATTGAGCGATCCCTTCAATAGCGTTATTAACCTGAACAGACAGCTCTTGGTTGGTCATCAGAGTATTCAAGCTAGACTGCATACTGTCGTTTGCCACACCAGATTGGGTTTGTAACTCTTCAATGATATTTTGGATTTCCTTAGTTGAATCTTGGGTACGTGCGGCTAGCATTCGAACTTCATCTGCAACCACAGCGAACCCTCGGCCACTTTCCCCGGCACGAGCGGCTTCAATCGCGGCATTCAACGCCAATAAGTTAGTTTGCTCAGAAATACTGCGGATTGTCTCAATAACAGAGCCGATCTTTTCTGATTGAATTTGTAAACTGGTGACCACGGTTGCCGCTTCATTCAGTTGAGAAGCCATCTGTAAGTTGGCTTGGTCGTTTTTCTCAAACATTTGTAGGCTTTGAATGGCCATTTCGTTTGCTTGGCGAGATGCGCTGTCTGCTTCAACGGCATTTACATTGACGTTTTCAGCGGTACTAGAAAGCTCTGTCACTGCAGAGGCGACTTGTTCCACTTCGTGCTTTTCTTGGTCCGAGTTGACGTTAGCCTGTGTCATAACGGCAGCAAGCTCGGTAGAAGCTGATGCAACATCAACACTGATTCGGACTAATGAATCGACGGTAGCGTGCAGTTTGCTTACCGTGATATTGACGTCTTTTCCGAGTTCTGCAATTTCATCTTGGCCGTTAATATCGGCGTTAACCCGTAGATTACCACTGGCGACTTCTCTCATGGTTTCTTGTAGGCGGGTGATTGGCGCAACAATCATACCAGCGATTAACCAGCAGCTAACCAGTGCTAAGCCTAGCAGAACGAACATGCCAACTGTCGAGCGGTTTAATACCTGATCATGGCGAGCTTCACTGGCCACAAGGCTTTGAGTAGTTAGGCTATTCATTTTAGCTGACAGCTCATCAATTGCGCCAATCATGGCTTCACCCTTGATACCAAATTGCGAAATGGCCTGTTCATATTGGCGCATAAAGGCGCTGTCGGTTGGGCTTTCTTGCAGGTTTTTGCGAGCGACAGGAACGACACTTTGCTTAACGTGCGTGATGTAATCCTTAATTGCGTTTTCTAAGATTCTAGAGTCTTGTTGCAAGTCAGAATTGTTGAAAAGTGGGCGCATCAACGCGTTGATATTGAGTTGGCTTTGGTCGAGATGGGACGATAACGTTTCAAGCTTAGATTGCTCAGAAAGCCCGTAGACTGCCGCAATACGCATTCTAAACGCAATGTCATCTATATCTGAAATGATGTCTTTTTGTTCGGCTAACTCATCGGCCGAAACCGTGACCTTAATAAAGGCTTCTTTAAGCCCATTACTGCTGATCAAAACGCCCACGCTCATCACGATTAACGTCATGATCATGGGTATCATCACCTGAGTCTTCAAAGAGAAGCCCCTTAAAAATGTGTTCATAGTTCACCCTGTTATTTTATAAATTATATATCTGGCTCAAGATCACTATTTTAAATACTTAAGTCTGTAATTTCAAAGGTTTATATGGGTTAAATCTTGCTCTAAATGGTCAGAGAGTCACCAATCCAATGGCTGTGGGAGTTAGCAGGTGCAACTTAACTGTATCAATATGTAAATTTTATCTTATTTTATAAAATTAAACGAAAGAGAGGTTAGAAAGAAAGGCGTCTTCAAAGTAGAAGGGAGTTTTAGGCAAAGGAATTATTTTACGTTGTCATATAGGTTTCAAACTAGTGAAACATAACTGTCATATTAGCAGCCTAAAGTGAGCATCGTTCAAGTGAAACACAAAACACAACGGCAATAATGCCTCTTAAGGAAATTTGTGATGAAAAAGACAGTAATCGGTGCATTGGCTCTACTAGGCACACTAACAGTAACTCCAGTTTTGGCGAAAGAAACAATTTCTGCAGTTGGCTCTAGCAGCGTGACACCACTGATGGAAGTTTTCTCTGAAACATACATGAAGCAACACTCAAACGTATTTATTGAAGTACAAGGCCCTGGTTCTTCTGCTGGCGTAAAAGCGGCGAAAAACGGAAGTGCTGATTTGGGTATGTCTTCACGTAACCTGAAAGCGTCTGAAAAAGAGTCAACACTTAAGGAAGAAGTGGTTGCTCGTGACGGTATCGCAGTTGTTGTAAACCCAAAGAATGGTCTTAAAGGCCTTACTGCTGAACAAGTAACGGCTATCTACAAAGGCGAAGTGACTAACTGGAAACAAGTTGGTGGCGCAGACAAGCCTATCGTAGCAATCACTCGTGATACAGCGTCGGGTACTCGTGGTGCATTCGAAGACATCATGAAACTTAAAAAGAAAATTGGCGATGTGAAAGTATCGGCAATTTCACAGCGTGCGCAAGTTGCTAACGGTAACGGCGCTCTAAAAACGATGGTTGCAAGCAACCCATTTGCTATCGGCTACATCTCTCTAGGTACGGTTGATGAGTCAGTACACGCTCTATCAGTAGACGGTACGCCAGCAACAGTAGACAACGTTAAGAATGGCTCTTACAAAGTAGCGCGTCCTTTCCTAGTGCTTTACCGCGAAGGTAAGCCATCTGCTGAAACTCAAAAATTCCTAGACTGGATGCTTGAAGCAGACGCACAAGCATTAGTAGAGAAGAAAGGCTACATCTCAGTAAACTAAGTTAACTTTATCTTGCTCAGCCTGCGAAGGCTGAGCACTTTTCCATTTCGATTGCTGTCTTTAAACAGCCTTTATTTCGATATGAGTATTTTATATGTCCATCGCGATTAATAGTGAATCTTCTATGAAGAGTGAAAATACCCAACAGCCACGTGGTCTTCGCCGTAAAAAAGGTGTCGACTGGAAAGAGCGTATCTTCCATTTCTTATTTCTAAGCAGTGCGGTTATTGGCATTGTTTCTCTCGCTACCATTGCTTACTTCATCGTTCTGGAAAGTATTCCAGCGTTTCGCGAAGTGGGTGTCTCTGGCATTGTTTTAGGTCAGAATTGGTTACCACCAGCCTTGTACGGCGTCGCAACCATGATTGTTGCTTCTGTGGTTTCTACGGTTGGAGCTGTGTTGGTTGGTGTACCTGTCGGTGTGTTAACTGCGATTTTTATTGCAGAAATTGCGCCCAAGCGTTTAGCCAATATCATTCGCCCTGCGGTCGAGCTTTTAGCGGGTATCCCATCGGTAGTTTATGGCTTTTTTGGCTTGGTTATCATCGTGCCATTGATTCAAAACGTTTTCCAAGTTCCTGCGGGTAACACGATTTTGGCCGGTATTATCGTATTGGGCGTCATGATTCTGCCAACGGTAATCACGGTATCAGAAACGTCGATTCGCGCTGTTCCGCATTCTTATAAAGAAGGCTCTTTAGCATTAGGTGCTTCTAAGATTTTCACGATCTTCAAGGTATTGGTTCCGGCGGCACGTTCGGGGATCATGACGGGTGTCATCTTAGGTATTGCTCGTGCGTTGGGTGAAACCATGGCAATCATCATGGTAATGGGTAACGCCCCAGCCATGCCAGAAGGCATTTTGGATTCAGCCCGTACGCTAACCGCCAACATCGCCATTGAAATGTCATACGCAAGTGGCATTCACGCCAATGCACTGTACGCGACAGGCGTAGTATTACTGGTATTTATTATGTCGTTGAATGCGATTCTACTATTTTTGAACCGTGAGAAGGCGAAGTAACCATGACTCAGTCAAACACGAATGCAATTAAGCTTAAAAAAGCGCGAGTAGTAAAAGATAACCTACTCAATGTATTTATTTGGGGCGCGGCCGCTCTAACGGTTGGTTTCTTATTTTGGATTATGTGGTACATCCTTTCGAACGGCTTACAGCACGTAGATTGGAACTTCATTACCGACGACTACACAAGAACAGGCGAAGAACACGGTATTTGGCCGATGATCGTCTCGACGGTTTACATGGTTATTGCCTCGATTTCTATCGCAGCACCTTTAGGGATCATGACGGCAATCTACTTAACTGAATACGCCAAAGTAGGCAGTAAGTTAGTTAAAATCATCCGTTTTTGTACCGAATCGTTGGCGGGTATTCCATCGATCATCTTCGGTCTGTTTGGTATGACGTTCTTCGTTGCCATTCTTGGCCTTGGCTTCTCGATTCTGTCGGGTGCATTAACCTTGAGTATTCTTATTCTTCCTGTGATTATTCGTACCACTGAAGAAGCTTTGATGGCAGTACCACAAACATTCCGTGAAGGTTCTTACGGTTTGGGTGCTTCAAAAATCTACACTATCTGGCGCTTAATCTTGCCAAGCGCAATGCCAGGTATCTTAACTTCGGTCATTCTTAGTATTGGTCGTGTCATTGGTGAATCTGCCCCGGTATTCATGACCGCGGGTATGGTTGCACGTATTCCTGATTCGTTACTCGATTCTGGCCGTACGCTGACCGTTCACCTTTACAAACTAACCACCGAGCTGTTTACCATTGAAGAGTGGAATCAAGCGTATGGCACTGCCACGGTTTTGATAGTTGTTGTTCTGCTTATCAACACAGTAACCAAGTTGATTGCAGCGAAATTCAATACAGCGACTTACTAAGCGTTATACACGACAACGAATTTAAGAATTAAGAGAGTTTAAAAATGAACAAATTTTCAATTGAAAACCTAGATCTTTTCTACGGCGAAAACCAAGCACTTAAAAGCATCAATCTGCCTATTCCTAAGCGCCAAGTAACGGCTCTTATTGGCCCGTCTGGTTGCGGTAAGTCAACGCTACTTCGTTGCTTAAACCGCATGAACGACTTGATTGAAGGTGTGAAGATCACGGGCTTAGTTTCTATGGACGGTGATGACATCTACGGCAACATCGATGTGTCTGATTTGCGTATTAAAGTAGGCATGGTTTTCCAAAAGGCGAACCCATTCCCAATGAGCATCTACGAGAACGTAGCTTACGGCTTACGTGCTCAAGGCATGAAAGACAAAAAGAACATCGACGCAATCGTTGAGAAATCACTACGTGGCGCAGCACTTTGGGATGAAGTAAAAGACCGTCTTAAATCGCACGCGTTCGGCCTTTCTGGTGGTCAGCAACAACGTTTATGTATTGCTCGCACCATTGCAATGGAACCCGATGTCATCTTGATGGACGAACCAACGTCTGCGCTTGATCCAATCGCAACCCACAAAATTGAAGAACTGATGGAAGACCTGAAAAAGGACTACACCATCGTTATCGTTACGCACTCAATGGCTCAGGCTCGCCGTATCTCAGACCGCACCGCATTCTTCTTGATGGGTGAACTGGTCGAGCACGACGATACCAGCGTCATCTTCAGCCAACCACGCGACGACCGCACCCAAGGTTACGTAAATGGCGACTTCGGCTAATCAACCAAATTCTATTAATAATTATAAGCGATGGTAATTCTTTGCCCCTCTAGTAGGGGCTTTTTTGTGTAATTAGGAAAAGTAATTAATCGTAATGCTATTGTTTTATAGGGGTTTTATTTTGTTATTGAAATGACGGATAGTGATGTGAGATTAACTATGTGGTCATTTTGTGGTCACTTTGTGGTCATTTGATAGGGGGTTTAGTTTAACCGCATCCTGCAAATAATCAGGGGCAAGGTGTACATATTCCATAGGTTGATTGAGGTGTATGTCCTGTTAAAGCTCTATATTGATAGAGCAACTGACGTTAAGCTAAGTAGCACGCCCACTTGACCAGCCAAAATCACCTCAATCTAAACCAAAAATGCTATACGTTACCGTGTTTGCTTGAGCGTCTGGTTAGTTTGCCAGCGCGATGAGGCCAATGGCTAAGAAGATCTAGTGAGCAAACAGCTCTAAAGTAACTATTGGCGCAAGGTTCCTGTAGTACTTTGCTTATGGGAATGCTGCGCAACGAGTTCAATTAATTGGATGCGTAATGATTGCGGTGGTCACTGGGTAATCTCCAGTGTCGCCCCGTGGCTGCAATGGTTGGATTAAGCAAACCATAGTGGAACTTAAAACCGACAGGAAAAGCTTGAACTGTCAGTGAGGACAATAGAAAAAGGCGCATAGTGCGCCTTTTTGGTGTCGCTTGAACAACTAGATATTGTTATGCATCTTTTTCACGCACGACAATATACCCATCACATAAACCTCCACCATTGGTTAGTGGAGGCAAATCAGTTTTTTCTAACTGCATTTGTCTGAATATTTGGTTAGAAACGTTATGGCACATTTTTAACATTTGTCCAGGCAAAGTATCCTTGTCTTTGTCTGAAGCGTAACAAAATTTCAATTGTTCAGGTAAATAGCTTTGACCCAGATAGGGCTTTGACCTTGTATTATATTTAGGGAGTGAATCTTTTTCACTATCTACAACAATTGCCATTATTTCATCTTTGTCATCGAGTGGAAGTTTGAGGTTGTTGTTTATAACCAAAGCCCAGCCAATTTGCTCGGGGTTAACATCCATATTAGGGTTTACGATGATATATGAGGTCAACTGATAAAATGGTACTCCATTCTTATGCTGCCTCAGCTTTCCGGGTACATAATAACAGGTACAAATACTGATTTTCTTACCCTTTAGCTCTCTCGAATTCGTATCTATGCTTATTAAATAGTCATACTCTTCCATGAGCATTCTATCTACATCAAATGAAGCGAAATTTGTCACTCCTGGTACGTTACTTAAGACCTTAGGCTTACCTGAATCTCGATCATAGCTCCGCTCTACTTTTATTGATTCGGAATTTGCATCTGGCAAAATAAATCCATCCCGCGTTCTGTCATAAGTAAACGTAATTTGAGAGACTTTTTCTTTGGTCGTAAACTGAATTTTATCGATTCTTGGTTTTTTATCTGAACTCACAAACTGGTGTCTCCATTTTGATTCATAACGAGCCTGTAGGATTTCTTCAAGGCTATTTCAACTCTAGCCACTCAACTGCTACTTCCATTAACTCCATGATTCTAAAATCTAGATCAAAGAAGCTAGAGAGGACACACACCTAAAGTAATTAAGCCGCATCCAAAGCGGTGATTGTCGAAATCGAAGAATCGAGATCTAGTGAGGACACACACCTAAAGTACCATAAGTCCATCATTTACCTCTGAGAGTTAACGCCAGCGTCCCCGTTTTCTGCCATACAAATTAAGCTAAATTTTCCACTTAACATGATAATCCCAAAGAAATTTAGAATGCCGGATGTAGCAAATAGTGTTGGTGCATTTGTGTACGACCAGCATGGGCATGAACTAATGAGGTGTATGTCCTTTTAATGTACACCCGAATTGACTTACCTGATGAAGAGGCCGATTTTAGTAGTGGTAGCGACACGAGATTATCGTGATTGCGTTGTCATCAACGGCATAAACAAGCCTATTTGTGTCATCAATACGACGAGACCAAAAGCCAGATAGGTTTTCTTTTAGTGGCTCAGGTTTACCGATGCCTTCAAATGGCGAACGTTTAGCGTCATTGATTAGCTTATTGATACGTTTTAATGTTTTCTTGTCTTGAGTTTGCCAATATAGGTAGTCACCCCAAGCATCGTCAGTCCAGGATAACAAACGTTGACTGCTATTCATCAATGAGCTCTCGTGCTGTAGTTTTACCAGCACGATATTGCGCTATGGAGCGATCTAAGTGCTCAGCATTTTTAGGTGAGCGAAGTAAATGAACTGTCTCCATAAGGCTATTGTAATAGTCTAGGGACATAACCACTGCATCTTCCGAGTCACGACGAGTAATAACGGTGGTGTCAGCATCATTAACGACACCGTCTAAAACCGCTTTAAGGCTATTTCTAGCTTCAGTAAATGATACGATTTTCATAAGAACCTCCACATGTACAATTTATAGGACAAGTATAGTTTTGCAACTTCAACTTGTACAGCTAATAGGACACGTAATATTGATGGAGCAACCGACGCTAAGCTAAGTAGCACGCCCACTTAACCAGTCAAAATCACCTCAATCTAAACCAAAAATACTATACGTTACCGTGTTTGCTTGAGCGTCTGGTTAGTTTGCCAGCGCGATGAGGCCAATGGCTAAGAAGATCTAGCGAGGACACGCACCTAAAGTACTCATAAGCGCCGATAGGAAAGTTTGGACAGCGAGTGAGAGCAATCGAAAAAGGCGCATAATGCGCCTCTTGCTATGCAGTTGACCTTAGAAGAAGTAACGAGCACCTAAATAAAAACCAGTTAACGTTACGTTAATGTCTTCTATCTTTGTGAATGCTGCTCGATATCCTAAATTTAAATCCAACCCTTGCGACAATCGAGTACCAATTTCAACACCCAATTGATAACCAGTTTCTTTTTTTGAGTGGTTTTGATTGGCACTGTCTTTAACATTGATATTTATTTTTCCGACCCCCGCCATTGGTGCTAAATAAATATTTCCAAAATCGTAAAGGACAAATAGTTTAGTCTTAGCATTAATGAAAAATGCATCACCATCAGAGCTGAAAGAGCCTGTATTATCAATTTCACCAAATGTTCGATACTCAGCTTCAATGCTAGTTTTCACAACTTGATGAGTATCAAATTCATAACCTGCCACAAGGTTGTAACCTAAATCACTCGATTCTTTTGCCGATGCAGTCCCTACTTCAAGCTCCACTTGGTTCGCCATCGATAAATCAGCACCAATATAAAATTGATTATCGGATTTTTGAACGTGATCATTTACATTTGCGTAAGAAGATGCACTCGATAGAATAAGGGAGGCAGCAATTAATCCTTTAATTTTAGGCATTTAGTATTACTCTTAATAAAAATCAGCATATTATCATAGCAATAATATAATGCGCTAATTGTTAATATAAGTCTTTCAAAATACTCAGTTTTTAGTAACGCCACCACAAAAATAAACCGCCGTAACCGCAAAACCCAACGATGGAATGAAAAAATGCCAAGCGTTGGGAATCAGTCTTAAATGCTGTGTATAGAAGCTAGCAAGGACACACACCTAAAGTAACTCCCCCCTCCCTTTAACGCACCGCACCGCGGTACAGCTTTGATCTTTGCAGGCATTTGCTCATCAGCACGATGACTATAGAGCCAACTAAAACAGGGGTCACTAAGAACGACCAACCATACCCTGCAATCATAATCAAAATGGGATTCGCTCCTGCTGGTGGATGCGTTGTTTTTGATATCAGCATAGTCGTTACTCCCAACCCTGTCGCAACGGCCAATGTTGCTGGCGTCACACCAATATACTGAGAAAAAATAACGCCGATTATCGCTGTGATTAAATGGCCAAGAATTACGTTTTTGGGTTGAGCCAACGGACTGTTAGGCAAGCCAAAAACTAATACCGCCGTGGCCCCGAAAGGAGCCATGATTAACGCGGTACTTTCTATATTCGCTTCAACTAATAGAAGAAAACCAATCGTAATTGACGCGCCAACACCTGCAATGACAGCAGATAAATAATGATTCATATACACCTCAAAAGTAGAACGATCTGTCTACTATTTATTGTAGACAGACCGTTCTACCTTTGTCAATATGCACGAAATGAATTGTTGGAGTTGCTGCTATGAGTAAAAAACGAGATTTACTGTTAGATACGGCGTTAGGCTTATTTTACCGACAAGGCATTAACTCAATCGGAATTAATGAAGTCATTAAAGTATCTGGTGTCGCTAAGAAAACCTTATACAGCCACTTTACAGGGAAAGATGATTTAGTATTGGCGGCTTTGGAGAGAAGGCATCAAATCTTTATGGTTTGGCTCGAAAAAAAACTCCAAGGAGCAACCAACAATCGTGAACTGACAGAGGCTCTTTTTAACTCTTTAGAGAGCTGGTTTAGCGGGAATGAGTTAGATTTAGGCGATTTTAGAGGTTGCTTTTTTATCAATACATCTGCGGAGTTTAGTGATGCTGAGAGTGAAATATCGCGCTATTGCAGCTTTCACAAAGAACAAGTTCGACAGTTAATTCAAAGCAAATTGAATGGTGACTCTCAAGATCTACTTAATGCTATCTGCTTGCTGAAAGAGGGAGCAATTACTACGGCTTATGTGACAGGAGAAAGCTCTAAAGTAATCAAAAATAGTTTAAAGGTTTTACATCGCCTTGAGTGCTAACGTCAGGTTACAAGCAACTGTCTAGCTCTATTGGGGGCACGTGGTATTTGGCTTATGGGAAACCCTACGCGGATCTAGCGAGGACACACACCTAAAGTAATTAAGCCGCAGCCACAGCGGCGGTTGTCTTAATCGAAGAATGGAGTGTATGTCCTTTTAATGTGTAAATTGTTTGTTAGAAAACTAGTCCGCCTGACTAAATTCCAGGTCATCTGGTTTCGATATATCTATAACCTTACTCTTTGCGACAAGGTCATGTAAGCAGCGACGATCTGAACGGAAAATAAACAATATATCGATTAAACCCAAGAAAGGAATGAGTCCCATGAGGAGTGTTGGGCACCAACGCTTAAGCATGATTTCTTTCAATCCCATGGGCTGGTTATCCATACCTACAATAGAAATCTCGAAAACATTTTTTCCTATCGTTTGACCATATTTATGCAGTAGATAACCGTGCATAAGTAAATAACCCATGACAAAATATGAAAACTCGAGAAAGTAGTTGTTAGATTGGTAGAACAGCTTCCCTAATGGTTCAATAAAAAACACGGGCAAATAGACCACTACCATGGCTAAGCCATCAATGAATGCTGCCCAAAACCTAGACCAACGACTTGCTAAAATCACGTCAATTTCCTTACTTCCTTGCACAAACTGCCCCTTGTTATCCAGTGAACTTTCTAACGCTTTATATGCGGATAAAACCCGTATACTCCCACTTTTATAAGTCCACTTAACATATCAAATGAATGAGATTCTACAAATCATATCAACTAGTTGCGTGGGTCTTCGTCATAATATGTGCAATATTATCCAGCACTTTTCATTAAATGCGCCAATCTGCATTGGCGCACTTTTGTCATTTAAGTCATGTTACTAACATGACTATGTTCAGGCTGGGTTTTTATGGCCTGGATGGGTTTATCGTCAGCGGCTCAAAGGTTGCGACTGCGTTACCGCCTGCTCCAGGGTGATCGATGTAGGGTGTGTCTTGTTGTAAGGTATAGAACACATCAACATGGTCATCATCGTTAACTAATACGCCATCAGGGATAGCCTGAATCAGCTTGTTGGTGATCTGTGGGATCACGGCGTAAGCTTGTACTTCTGGATCTGGGATCGCTTTTAACACTTCTTCCGCTACCTGCACTAATAAAGAAGCCAGTTCTTTATAGTCGGTACCATCATCTTGCTCCATTAGAATAATATCTGCAGCTCCCCAACGGTAACGGGCCCAGTGGATCATGATTTGGTTCGGGTAGTAATCTTTCTTATCATAATCAAGGTATGGCATCTCGACGAGATCGATGGTCGGCTTATCGCGGCTTGGGTTAACACCAGTGACAATCGCATAGACTTCTGCTTTACCAGAGATCCAAGGTTCTTGGTCGTCGGCCAGTCTAATTTTCTTTAAAGCGGTGGTAGAAAGTGGGGCTGCGGGTGCCGACATGGTAGAAAAAGCGCTATTCATCGCGGCGATTTGCCCATCAGATGGAGACTCAAGTAGGGTATCTTGGCCTAAGCTCACCATCTCTGCTCGCATCGCTTTAAGGCCTGCTTTTAGCTCTTTTTCGCTGTTGCTGTCTACGACCAATACTGGCACATCTGGCATTTCATCAACGCTTAATTGATGCAGTTGTCCGTACACATCGTACGCTTCAATGTATAGCCAAGATTCATCATCACCTTTTGGTTCAAATGCAAACAGTGGGCTTTGACCGTCTTTCCAGTCTTTCACCATTGAACCATCGGCAAGCCTTAACTCTAATAGCTCATCAGCGAACTGATCAATGCCTTTGATACTGCGGATCTCGGTATCGGTCATTGCCATTGCCTGACTGAATTCAGAGTTTGGCTCCGACGCTAGCAAGGCAGACAAAGGCACGTTGAGTTGCTGTTCAGAAATCGACGTTTTTAGCGAGTTTTCAATGTTGCTGTAGCTTTCACTCAGTTGTTTGGCGAGATCGCGTTTGGCCTGTGTAATGGCCTCTGCTTTCATGGCGGAAAAGTCGCTGGTTTTGGTATCGGTTTCAGATTGGCAGCCAATTAGCGCAAAATTTAGCATTAAAACCATGGGTATTATTTTTTTCATATTTTCACCCTTAACGTTGTTATCAATTAACGTAGAGTTATTGCTCTACCTTATCGATGGTAGCACTTAGTTTAACTTCTATATATGGCTCAAAAATGGAATTTATAAAAAATGCTCAGAGAGTCAAAAAACACGTTAGCAAGTCATAATTTAATAAAAGCTAAAGATAGGCGTTGTTTATTTCAGTTCGCAGGCGCGATTCATGTGGGCAAAAGGGCGGAAAAAATTGTCTGTAAAGTTCATTTTTGTTCGTTATTTCTGACGTAAGCAGGCAATGAAGCTGCGCGAGATTCATTGCCTTTCTCCGCTACTTAATGACCTTAACCCGGCCTACATCACCGCTCTCAAGGCGAACTTTGATGCCATGAGGGTGAGTCGGGGACTTGGTTAAAAGATCTTTGACGATACCAGAAGTCAGCGTTCCTGTGCGTTGGTCTTTTTTAAGTACGATTTGCACTTCTATCCCAGGGTGAATATCAGCTCTATTGGTTCCACTCATGCTTTTTACCTTGCTGTTTAATGTAGCGAGAAGATACACGGTATCGAGTGTTTCGTCGAATTACGTGAACCGAGTTACGCTGTTTTTTTCGCTATTACCAAACCGTGGTTACTTGAACCTAAAAGAGAGGGCTCGTCGCAGGTTTTTAAATGGTATTGAAGCCATGTTTGATATTGCTCTTCAGTAAAATTATTGATTCCTGACGAGATGTAACGTCCAAAGCCGTCCGTGGATACATGGCGCAGAGTGGTAAATTGATGCGTTTCGACCAGCTGTTCAATTTCAGACGGAGTTGCAAAATAGCCAACGTTAAAAAAGCTGTCGGCTAATTGACTTGGAACCAAGCCAGATTCAAGTAGCGTGCTAAGCACTTCTGGTGTAATCAGTTCAGGCTCTTGCTGAGCAAACATCCCGGCAACAAAATATCGAGAGATATACGCAATCGCTAAAATACCGTTAGGTTTTAAGACTCGATAAGCTTCTGTAAGTGCTTGATCACGTTGCTCTTGTGTTTGTAGGTGATAAAGCGGCCCCAAAACAACGCAAACGTCTTGAGAATCACTTTCAACGAAGGGAATGGAACATGCATCGCCTTGGTGAATCGAAAGTGTTAGGGCTTGCTGATTGGCTTTTTGTTTTAAAATCTCTACTTGCTCGGGGGCTAATTCAACGGCGGTTGTGATGCAGCCCATTTTGGCAAAATTCAGAGAGTACCGGCCTGTAGCGGCGCCTTGTTCTAGTACGTTGACGTGTGGGTGTAGATACTCGGCCAATACGTGCATTGTGGTATCAAATTCTATTTGAGTAATACGTTGTCGAGTTAGGCGGTTATCTTCATCAACACCTGTATATTGATCGATGAGTTCTTGCATTGCGATTTCCCTTTTTATGAAATTTGCGTGTTAGGCTAATTTTTGTCTTAACTGTTCAACTTGTTTTCTGAATAGCGCCGCGTCTTTTTTTGAGTAGGATTTAGTGACATTTATCCACTGAATGCCTGTTTCATCAATGTGCCTAAATTCAATTTGCAATGCGAAGCGAGCACACCTTAAAAGGGCAAAAATAAATCCTAAACCGGTAAAACCATAAAGTATGACTTCCCACCAAAATGGGAAGGAATCAAAGATGGGGCTTGCCCACCAGAGCGCGCCAGAAAATACCACTAACCAAAATAAGATTTGGTATGCGTTATCTAACAGTGAGATGTTCTTTACTCGGACGTTATTAATTTTTGAGATTGGGTACGCGTCTTTCTTAAAGTGAAACTCATGTTGATTAATCATGAAGTCAGATTGTTTTAACATGTTGCCCTCTGGTCAGGCTCTCAGTTCATGGTCTGAGAGTGTATGAATATGCATGCTAGCTCATTTGTAATCTTGATTGTATAGGTGGTAAACATATTCATCATGGGAATGTGTGATTAACGTATCATCTTTGTAATTATTTGAGGGCCTTTCTATCCCCTATCGTTGTCACTTACATTTAATTAACACTAAATCCTTAATTTTAATGATTAAATTGGATGATCTAAGTTAAGTTAGATGTTTGAAATGGAACTGTCGTGAAACTGTAGTGTGTTTGACATGTTATTAAACTAGTGTGTTCGCTTATAAAAAGTCGTTACTCATTAACTAACACAATAAAAAGTCAGACAAAGGAACGCACTGTGAAGCTATTCAAAAGTGAAGATCAACGTACGCTCGATCAAGAACCTGAATTTAACCGTTTTGTAGAATCAGCCATGTCCCGTCGTAAGTTCTTAAAAGCCAGTGGCGCTGCGGGAACGGTTGGTTTTTTTGCTGCTAGCCCATTAAGCCAAGCAATGGCTAAAGGCATGCCGAGTCATTCAAATTTATTGGGTTTTGAAGCGCTTCCAATTTCGACTGCTGACACGGTGACAGTGCCAAAAGGCTACCAAGCGGATGTGTTGATATCTTGGGGTGATGCGGTATTAAAAAGCGCACCTGAGTTTAACCAAAACAATAACTCTTATGCTCAAGAGCGACAGTTTGGTGATAACAATGATGGTATGACGTTCTTTCCTCTATCGAATGATAGAGCTGTGCTTGCGGTGAACAATGAATACACCAATAACGAATATCTGTACGCGCACCAAGGTGACAATATAAATGCCGACGATGTGCGCAAAGCGCAAGCTGCGCATGGTGTTTCAATCATTGAATTGAAGAAACAAAATGGCAAATGGGAAACGAATATCGATGGTCGATTGAACCGTCGTATTACGGCTTACAGCCAAATGGAAATGACAGGGCCTGCTGCTGGCCATGATTTATTAAAAACAGCGGAAGACCCATCGGGCAAAGCGATTTTGGGTACGTTTAATAACTGCGCAAACGGTCTAACGCCTTGGGGCACATACCTGACTTGTGAAGAGAACTTTAACGGCTATTTCGCAGCGTCAGAAGAAACAGAATTGGGCGAAACCTATAAGCGATATGGTCTGTCGGAAGAAGACTGGGGCTACGACTGGTTTAAGCACGATGAGCGCTTCGACATGGCGAAAAACCCTAATGAACCTCATCGTTTTGGCTGGGTTGTTGAAATTGACCCAATGAACCCAACATCGAAGCCGAAAAAACGCAGTGCGCTAGGTCGTTTTAAGCATGAGAATGCGGCATTGCTGATTAATGGTGATGGCCACGCTGTTGTGTATCTAGGTGATGACGAACGTGGTGAGCATCTTTACAAGTTTGTTTCGAAAAACAAATACATCGCCGGTGCAGACTCTAACCGAGACTTACTTGAAGACGGTACTCTATTTGTCGCGAAATTTACGGGTACTGAGGGCGAAATCAGCGGTACGGGTGAGTGGTTGGAATTGTCTTGGGGTAAGAATGGGTTAACGCCTGAAAACGGCTTTAAAGACCAAGCGGCAGTGATGATTTTTGCTCGCCAAGCAGCGACACAAGTTGGCGCTACAACGATGGACCGCCCTGAATGGGTCGCAGTACATCCAGACAACAAATCGGTGTTTTGTACCCTGACGAACAACAAATATCGCGGTGTTAAAGAATCTCAACCACTTAACCCTGTTAACCCTCGCGTTAAAAACCCATATGGTCATATTGTGCGCTGGCGTCCAACCAATGCAGACCACAGTAAAGGCACGTTTGAGTGGGATATCTATGTGATGGCTGGCAACCCAGACGTACACAGTGGTTTGATGGCGGGTACAGACAACGTCAATAAAGACAATATGTTCAACAGCCCAGACGGCATCGGGTTTGATAGAGCGGGTCGCTTATGGATTCAAACCGACGGCAAATACTCGAATCAAGGGGACTTTGCAGGAATGGGCAACAACCAAATGCTGTGCAGCGACCCTCAAACTGGGGAAATTCGTCGCTTCTTAACAGGACCAATCGCTTGTGAGATCACGGGGCTTACGTTCTCTGCGGATTACAAAACTATGTTCATTGGTGTGCAACACCCAGGTGAAGAACTCGCGCCATCACATTTCCCTGAAGGTGGAAACAAAATTCCACGCTCGTCAGTCATGATGATCACCCGTGAAGACGGCGGCGTTATCGGCGCATAAAGCGTGATGTAGCCGAATCTTAACGCGTCCAAATTAGCCCTCAGTTGCGCTCGAATGCGACTGAGGGCTTTTTAGTTGTGGTGTTGATGGCTAACAGTTTTCTCCACGGTAATTACCGTTTTTTATCATGCCTTTTGGGTCGGCTGTCCATTCGATGGTGCAGTCTTTATAAGGGTTGCTAAACGAGTGGGTAATATCACCGTTGTCATGCTCGGTTTGTTGTTCTGTCCAAGCGAATACCTTGGAGTCCCAAAAGCTGATGGATTGATGACTTGGCGTTAAATATAGTTGCTGAGCTGATGAAATAGGTGAGCCATAATAGGCTTCAACATGCTCTTGCGTGCTCAAAATTTGGCTTGTGCAGCCAGTCGCGAATAATGCGAATAATAGTGCGAAAGAGCGCATGGGAATCGTACTCCAGTAAAATAACTAAAATTGAAAGGATGATAGAACCAGTGCGTGTTTATTCTGGGATGAGGGGCATTAAGGTTCTCAGCGCGCCGGCTAGGAACAAGCCAGAGTAAAATAAACAGTATGGGCCCATACGTAACATCCCCAATGTTGATACAAACAGTATTCGTAACCAATAGGCGATCAGCATAACTGAAACCAAAATAGGGATTTCTATCAGATTTGCTAGGCTTTGGGCGCCATAGCCGATACTTGTTAAGCCTGCCCACAGTAACAATGAAGAAAATGGAGCAAGCAGATCTTGCCAGTGGAAGTCGTCTTGTTTTAGTGATGCACATACCGCTAGTCCGAGTAAAAGTAGGTAGCCTGCAATCGTTACTGTTAATTCAATCGGCATAGTGGGCTCTATAGGTCTGTTTGGTGGATTTCCAATTCAATCATAAACTGACTTATCGCCTTAAATATCTTCAACTCATGCTCACTTAATGAGTTAACGTATTTGGATACTGCCGAGCTTGAGTCTTCATTGTATTTTAGTACCTCTAAACCAAATATTTCGGCTTGATCTGCGTATTCCTTACACGTCGCTTCGAGGTCAGCACTTTTGGCTAGCTTTGCTTCAGTACAGCGAGCACGGAGCTGAGTAACCAGTGTTGTTTGAGCATCCAGCGCATCAATATCATGTTTTTCTTGCTCTGTGAATGTGGTAGCACTCGTAGTAAAAGACAAGGTTAATAAGCAGCCCAGTATGAGTCTTTTCATTTAGTTACCTTAGTAAGTTCGGATCAGGTGGCGCATCCGAATATTAGATAGTGATAATAAGGTAGCATTATTTTGAACAGTGTTTTGTAAGGCTTTGTATTGATATCGATAAGGTTTGTATGGGGGCGTATTGAATGGTGTGAGTTACATTTGCACTTTGCCGCGCATTTGTTTAGTTTGGCCACGCTGAGTTTTCTTATCCATGCGTTTACGTTGTGAGTTTCTGCTTGGCTTAGTGTCTCGGCGTTTTTTTTGTACTTGAGTGGCACCGACGATCAGCTCTCGTAAGCGGTTAAGAGCATCTTCTCGGTTTTGTTCTTGCGTTCTAAATTGCTGAGCTTTAATGATGATCACGCCTTCTTTCGTTACGCGAGAATCTTTCAGTGCCAGTAAGCGTTCTTTATAGAAGTCGGGTAGGGTTGAATGGGCAATATCAAAACGTAGATGAATGGCACTGGATACTTTATTGACGTTTTGTCCGCCAGCACCTTGAGCACGAATTGCCGTTAGGGTGATTTCCCAGTCGGCCAGTTCAACATTGTTTGAAATCTTCAGCATTAAGCCACTCATCGTTTACGATAACCTATTTTAGGGCGACACCTTACCTTATTACACAGCATTGAGAAAGTAACCTACGCCTTTGAATAGGCGAGAGTGGAAAATTGTGGCACTCTGATTAGCGTTACTCATAATATTAGCGTACCCACCATAGCGGCCGTTGGCTCGATTTTAGGAGAAGCAGTTTGGATTTATCTCGTTACCAAGGTTTGATTTTTGACATGGATGGCACCTTAATCGATACGATGCCATCTCACTTAGATGCATGGGCACAAGCCGCGGCGTATTTCGATATTCCGTTTGATCGGGATTGGGTCCATAGCATGGGCGGGATGCCGAGTGGTAAAATTCTACTAGAAATGAACAAACGTTATGGTTTGAATCACGATGCAAAAACCGTCGCTGCGAAGAAAATGGCGCTCTTTGCGGATATTAAAGATTTTGGTGAGTTGATCCCATCGACAAATGAAATCTTGAACCAATATCAAGGCAAGAAGAAAATAGCCGTCGGCACTGGCAGCATGAGCCAAAGTGCTTCCCGTTTATTAGAAGGTCGAAATCTACTGCCTTTACTCGATGCCGTTGTAACCGCTTGTGATGTAGAAAACCACAAACCAGCACCCGATACCTTTTTATTAGCGGCAGAAAAGCTAGGGCTTTCCGCCAAGCAATGTGTGGTGTTTGAAGATACGGCATTAGGCAAAAGTGCAGCGCACGCAGCAGGTATGGACTGTATTATGGTAGAGGGGGATGAGCTGGTGTTTTATCCGGTTTAGAATAGCCAAATAGAGAATAGCCTCAACTTAAAAAGCTCCTTAACGTTTTGGCGTGTAAGGGGCTTTTTGCAATCTGTAGCGTGATGAGCATGGTTTGTCCAGCAGAGGTGCACCGCTTGATTAACGTTAGCCACTTTAGGTATCAGGTATTAGTTTAAGTATTGGCTTCGGCTTATTAATAGCTCACGTGTTATACAAATAAAGTTTAATGTTGTCGTTTTGAAACTAAAGTGAATTTGTATCCATTGGTAGTAAAATAGTTGCGGCTATACTCAAACACGATATCGCCCAGTAAGTAACCACGAGTACGTTTTTCAATAATAGGATCTGTTGGGCTAATGCCTAACTTCTCGGCAATATCTTCTGAAGGCAGAATAGGCACAAGTTCTTGCTCACTTCTATCTATAACTAACCGCTTTTGCTTTTCTATGTATTCATATTTTGAACCTTGCATAACTTGGTAGGTGAGGTCAGGGAACATCTCAACCGGCATCCAAGTCTCTTCCACAGTGATCGGGTTTTCATCTAAAAAACGTACACGCTTCACGTAGAATATACGCTGGCCTTCAGAAATATCTAGGTGCTCTGCCATCGTCAGCGAGGCTGATTGAATTTCAAAAGCAATGACATCACTATGTGTTACGGCATCTAAATGTGCCCATTTTTCGGCAAAGCTACTCTGTTGATAGATGTCGTAATTAACTTTGCTTTCTAATACATACGTGCCGCTACCCTGAATGCTTTCTAGTTCTTCGTTTTCGATTAGCAATTTCAGTGCTTGTCTAACGGTTACACGGCTGGCAGAGAACTCTTCGCATAGCTGCGCCTCTGTTGGGAGGGATTCACCTACTTTATAAATCTTGCTGCTAATTTTTTCTCGAATGGCGTCAGCTATTTTGCGATACAGGGGCAGTCTTGCCATGAAAACCTCGAAATTAATACAAGAGAGATTGATGATAACAACTCTGTGACCACCGACAAAGGTAAATAATACGAATTAAAGCTGTGAGTACAAGAAATGGTTTTAGAATGATCTAACAGATAATACATTTATGATGAACTTGACAGTGTGCAAGCAAAAAAAACTCCAAGCGGGGGATACTTGGAGTTTTTGGAGCGTTGTTAGTTTAAATTAGTCTTATGCTTTAGCGGTAGAGAGCTTCTTCTCTTTGTGTTGTGCGACCATTTTTAATCCGATGGTCAGTGCCATAGAGACTGCAATGCCAATGACGAAGTAAGCTAGCCAAGCCGTAGGGTTGCCAATTACTGGTAGCATGAATACTGCGCCACCTGCAACGGTGCCAATAGTAATTTTTGATGAAAGAATTAAACCTGCAGCAATACCACCACCAATCATATGAGCTGGGATGATGCGCATTGGATCTTTTACAGCGTAAGGGATCGCGCCTTCAGTAATCCCACAGAAACCTAAGATAGCGGTTGATGGGCCAGCCAAGCGGTCTTCTTTGTCAAAGAAGCGTTTGAAGACAACCGACATGATCCCAAGAGACATACCAGGAATACATTTAGCCGCAGTAAAGGCTGCATAGAAGATAGATGCATCGCCAGCGAAGTCACCACTTGTACCTACGCCGATACAGAACAAGTACGCCGCTTTGTTCACCGGGCCACCCATATCGAAACATGCCATAGCGCCAAGAATGAAACCAAGAACCAGTAGGTTGCCGGTACCCATTGACGTTAGCCAATCAACTAGGCCTGAGTTAAGAAGAGCGAAAAACTTGCCAGGGCCTGCATACATAAAGAGTAAGGTTGCAATACCGGCTAATAGCGGTGTGATGATGATCATCTTGACGGATTCAAGTACTTGCGGCACTTTGATTTGTCGCACCAGCATCACAAACATTGCCGCTGCAGCGCCCGCTACCAAGCCGCCTAGGAAACCGCCAGTGACGATTGAAATTTTACCAAAACTACCACCGACAGCGACGAAACCACCGACAAAACCTGGGGCGAGTCCCGGCTTACCAACCATGCCGTAAGCTGTAAATGCAGCCAGCACACAGATTAACAATGGATTGAAAGCTTTTAACGTACTGTAATAAAGGAAGTGAGCAATGCCTTGGAACGAAGACTCAAATTGGGCCTTAGCTTCTGGCTCAGCAATTGCAGCATAAACTTCTTTCTTAATGGCACTGATTTCACTGTTGGCTAACCCTTCTGAAGCATTGATAATGCCAAGATCAACATAGGTTTTGCCGGTGTACTCTACCAGTATCGCTTCGTCATAAAGGTGGGTGTAATCGTAGCCGAAGAATAGGTTAAGTAAACCTACACAAAGACCACCGATTATAACAAGAGGGATGATGTGCGATACGCCTGATAGGGCGCCTTTATACCAAAGTTTTAAAAAGCTAACGATCATGTTGTCGTTGCTCTCTTCTTCCTCTGCAAATTTGTTTGCAGCAGTGGTTGTTGCTTTGGATCCGCCTGCTTTGATCTTCTCTTCAAGCGCATCCAGCATGTCATCGGCAGCCTTGATGCCGTCTTTGACTTTACCGTGAACAGAAGTTAGGCCTTCAAAGCGCTCGGCTTCGACGACGCCAACATCTACGGCGTAGATTATACCGTCAGCTTCAGCAACGTCTTGTGCTGTTATTTTGCCATCAAGGCCATTTGCACCTTGTTTTTCTACCTTAATTTCCCAACCGCGAGCGATTGCTTTTTTCTCTAAATTCTTGGCTGCCATGTAGGTGTGGGCTACACCGGCAGTACATGCTGTAATCGCTAAGATTTTCATCTGTTGCTCCTTTGCGTCGTCTCTAGTCATTTGAGCACTGTATGGTCCGCTCAATGATTATATACTCGCCTAATTTGTTTTGTTTGGCTGTGACAAAAATCACAAGTTGTATTATTTGTATCAAATTGGTGTTATTTTTGATTGTAACAAATAAGTGCAAAATTAGATGTGAGAACGACCTAGCTGAAAATTAATGGTTTAAGTTGACTACTCTTGTATTAAGTTTAGTCGTCAAATAGCGCTAAGATAAGGTGTGTTTTCACTTTGGCGTTTTGATGTAAGCGTAAATCTATAGTTGTTGGTAGTAAAATAGTTTCGACTGTATTCAAAAACGGTATCGTCGTGAAGATAGCCTCGCGTGCGTTTTTCAATAACGGGCATTGCTGGATCGATGCCTAGCAGTGTGGCCACGTCTTTTGCTGCTAGTACAGGAACAATTTCTTGTTCGCTTCTGTCTATCACCATGCCTTTTTGCTTCTCAATATAACTGTATTTAGAACCCTGCATGACTTGATAGCTAAGATCAGGAAAGAGCTTTGTTGGCATCCATGTCTCTTCAACTGCTATGGCTATATCGTCCAGAAAGCGTACTCGCATAACATAGAAAATCTGCTCTCCCTCATTAATGTCTAAATGTTCTGCCATCGTTAGCGAAGCTGATTTCACCTTAAATGACAGCACGTCACTATGGGTGACGCCTTCTAAGTGCGCCCACTTCTCTGCAAAGCTACTTTGTTGGTAAATGTTGTAGTTGATTTTACTTTCTTTGACGTACGTTCCACTGCCTTGAATGCTTTCGAGTTCCTCATTTTCTGTCAGCAACTTAAGTGCTTGGCGCACGGTGACACGGCTAACGGAGAACTCTTCTCTAAGTTGAGCTTCAGTTGGGAGCGCTTCACCGACCTTGTAAACACCATGGCTTATCTTTTCTCTGATCGCGTCAGCAATTCTTCGATACATAGGTAATCTTGTCATCTTATCCCCAGAAGGTTACATAATCTTTTTAAGCCAATATGGTTGCTTTCGTCGAGCGAATGCTCACACACCTTGCCAACGATGATACTAATATTTAAGCAGATAACAATTCAATAAAGATACAAATAGTGCTTATTAAGGCTATTTTAATACATATTGTGACACTTATGAGATCTTGGTCATGGTTTATTTGTATTTGATTGGTATTATTGAAGGCAACTAAACAGACAATACAGATCAATGTGAACACGGGGCGAACACTATGAATCTTACAACTCTTACTAACGCATCACTTATTAACCTTCGAACAACTTTTAAAAGCCGTGATGCGGCTATTGAAACTCTAGCTGAACAGTTACATCAACAAGGAAAGCTTCACGATAAGGCCGAATATCTGCAAGCGGTATTTGAGCGTGAAGAGCATGGCGCTACGGCTCTCGGTGAAGGTCTTGCGGTTCCACACGGTAAAACCGATGCGGTAAAAGAAGCGGCGTTTGCGGTTGCAACGCTTACCCAAGACCTTAAATGGCAAGGCATTGATGAAGAAGAAGATGTAAACCTTATCTTCTTGATTGCTATTCCAAATGCTGAAGCAGGTTCAACTCATATGCAATTGCTTACCGAGCTAACCAGCACGCTAGTGGATGATGATGTGCGTGAAGCGGTTCTAAAGGCCACCACCGCTGAGGAAATCTTTGCATTACTTAATGATGAGCACGAGCCTATCGCCAAACCAGAAGTCGCTCTACAGCAGCCAAACGTTGAAAAGCCAACACCTGAGAAAAAAGGGTTCTTGAGTTCGATTATGTCCAAGGTATTTGGCTAACAACCCGCAGCGCTAATCCAAGGCTACAAGTCAATTTAGGTCGCACAGCTAACCGTCTTTAAAGGTACAAAAAATGATTACATCACGCGTTCATATCACGCCACATATGCATTGGGATCGTGAATGGTATTTCACAACGGAAGAGTCTCGAATTCTACTTGTGAACAACATGGAAGAGATCATGCAACGTCTGGAGAGTGATCCAGAATACAAATACTACGTTCTTGATGGTCAGACAGCCGTTCTTGAAGATTACTTCGCCATCAAGCCTGAGAACAAAAAGCGAGTAAAAGCATTAGCTGAAGCCGGTAAGTTGATTGTCGGTCCTTGGTATTCGCAAACGGACACTATGCAGGTATCTGGTGAGTCTATCGTCCGTAATATGATGTATGGCCTGCGCGACTGCCTTGAGTTGGGAGAACCCATGAAAATTGGTTATCTGCCAGATTCGTTCTCGATGAGCTCTCAATTACCTATGATTTATAATGGTTTCGGCATCGATACTACTATGTTTTGGCGGGGGTGTTCTGAGCGTCACGGTACCGATAAAACCGAATTTGTCTGGCAATCGAATGATGGGTCAGAAGTATTAGCGCAAGTACTTCCTCTTGGTTACGCCATTGGTAAATACCTACCTCAAGATGAGGAAGGTCTACGTGCTCGACTTGACAAATATTTCCCCGTTTTAGAAAAACCGTCCGTTACTAAAGACATTTTGTTACCTAATGGTCATGACCAGATGCCTATCCAAAAAGACATTTTTGAGGTGATGGATAAGTTACGTGAAATCTACCCAGAACGTGAGTTTACGATGAGCCGTTTTGAGGAGGTGTTTGAACGCGTTCGTGAAGAGCGTAGCAACCTCGATACGGTGAAAGGAGAGTTTAACGACGGGAAGTACATGCGCGTCCACCGCACCATATCTTCCACTCGTATGGACATCAAACTGATCCATGCTGAGGTAGAGAACAAGATAGTAAACATCCTTGAACCACTGGCCTCGATTGCATGGTCATTAGGTTTTGAGTACCACCACGGCTTGATTGAAAAGATGTGGAAAGAGAGTATGAAGAACCATGCTCACGACTCAATTGGCTGTTGCTGTAGCGATAAGGTTCATGCTGAAATCCTCAACCGCTATATCCTAGCGGACGACATGGCAACCAACCTTATTAATTTCTATCAACGTAAAATCGTTGACCATATGCCCGCGAGAGAAGGTTGCGACAAATTGGCTTTCTTCAACCTGTCTCCGTATGAGCGTGAAGAAGTAATTAACACCACCATTACCATCCGTGCAGAACAGTTTAATTTGTTTGATGACAACGGAAATGCTGTTGACTACTTCATCCAAGATCAACGCATCATTGACCCAGGTAAGATCGATCGTCAAATTGTTCACTACGGCAACTATGACCCTTTCATTGAGTATGACATTCAAGTTAAGCACTCAGTACCGGCGATGGGTTTCACGACTTTGCACGTACAGGGGAATGAGAAAGGTAATGTAAAAGTGGCCTCTCAAAAAGATCATCTCCTAGAGAACGAATTCTATCGCATTAATGTTAATGATAACGGCACACTCACCGTATTTGATAAAGACACCGAGATGACGTTTGATCAAGTGCTGCGCATTGAAGATGGTTCGGACGATGGTGATGAGTATGACTATTCGCCTTCTCGTCAAGAGTGGCTACTGTACTCCGATGAGTTTAAAGCGCAGACCAGCATCAAGCACGAAGGTTTTCAGTCAGTCGCTCATATTTCGCTGCGAATGAACGTTCCTGCCAACCTACAAGAGCGAGAAGATCGTTCCGGCCAAAACGGCTTTGTCGATGTGGATTGTCAAGTTGTGCTTAAACAAGGGTCACGTCGTATTGAGATCCGCATGGAACTCGATAATCAAGCTGACGACCACCGTATTCGTGTTCTCGTGCCAACGCCGTTCGTCTCTGAAAATGTTGTCGCGGATAATCAGTTTGGCCTCATTACTCGTCCAACCAACGATCCAGCGATGGCCGTTTGGGAAGAGGAAAAATGGAAAGAAGCACCAGTGCCAGTGTATCAGCTAATGAACTTTGCTGCGGTTGAGAATCAAACTGGTGGCATTGCGTTGATGACCAACGGATTGCGTGAGTTTGAAGTGATCTCTTCAAAGAAAAATGAAGAACGAGATACTTTTGCTCTCACTCTAGTGCGAGGTGTCGGTGTTCTGGGTAAAGAAAATTTACTCCTTCGTCCGGGTCGTCCATCGGGCATTAAGATCCCAACACCAGACTCTCAGACTCGCGGTAAAATCGTGTGTGAATTTGCTCTATTTGGATTCTCAGGCAACCACATTGACGCCAATATTATGGCCGAAGCGCGTGATAATGTGACCCCAATCCAGTGCTATAACAAGATCCCGTATAATGCAATGAAGCTAAATGTTGGGGTACAAGATAAGCCGCTTACTTACTCTTTACTAAAGAAAGAGCAAAAAGGCGCTGTACTGAGCGTATTGAAGAAAGCAGAAGATAGAGATGCGTTAATCGTTCGTGTCTATAATCCAGCAGAGCAGGGAGATATCGAAGATGGCATTGAGTTTGCTAAAACCATCACGGCTTGGGAAAAAGTCAGTCTGGATGAGCGCACTCTAGATACAGTCGAACGTGCACAATCTTTCGGTACACTTATGCCTTGCCAAGCTAAATCATTCCAGATTGAGTTTTAATCAATGTATCCGCCCGCATTGCCGGGCGGATTAGGTAAAAGACGATGAAGATTGTAATTGCTCCTGATTCATTTAAAGAATCACTGTCCGCTAAGCAAGTGTGTGAATGTATTGAAGCGGGGTTTTCTGAGGTGTTTCCTCATGCGGATTATATCCACTTACCCCTAGCTGATGGTGGTGAAGGTACGGTTGACGTCTTGCTACAAGGGCTAGATGGCGAAGTTCGACAATCTCAGGTGACTGGGCCTTTGGGTGAGTTGGTCGATGCAAAGTGGGCGCTTTTAGACAAGGGTCAAACTGCGTTGATCGAATTTGCCGCAGCGTCCGGATTGGACCTCATTTCTCCCGAGCAACGTAACCCAGCGATAACGACGAGCTATGGAACTGGCGAGCTGATCAATGAAGCGTTAAACCTTGGCGTAACTAAGATTCTGCTTGGTCTTGGCGGTAGTGCAACCAATGACGCTGGTGCGGGTATTGTACAGGCAATGGGGGCAAAACTGCTTGATAGCCAAGGCAATGAACTTCCTTTTGGCGGTGCCGTGCTGGCGGATATCGCTCAGATAGATTTGTCGAATATTCATCCTCGAAGCAAAGAGGTGGAGTTTATTGTTGCATGTGATGTTGCAAATCCACTGATAGGTGAACAGGGTGCTAGCCATGTATTTGGGCCTCAAAAAGGGGCGTCGCCAGAATTAGTAAAATCGCTCGATAATGCCATTGCACACTTTGCGGCGGTGAGTGCTAAGCAAACCTCCGTCAATCATGCAATGTCATCAGGGTTTGGTGCCGCTGGTGGCACACCGATGGGGCTATCCCTGATATTTGAGATTCAGATCAAGCAAGGTATTGAGATGGTGTTGGATGCCCTTGATGCAGATACCGTGTTGCAAGGCGCAGATCTTGTGATCACCGGTGAAGGTCAAATGGATAATCAAACCCTGCAAGGTAAAACGCCTTTTGGTATAGCGAAAAGAGCGCAATCTAAAGGTATCCCAACGATTGGTATTGCAGGATCATTAGGTCAGGAAATCGATGAACTCTATGGCACTATCATCAGTACCTTTGCAACGGTTCGTTCACCACAGCCTTTACAACAAGTATTAGCAGAAGCGAATAGCAATCTTACTCGCACGGCTCGTAACATCGCAGCCACGTTAAAGCTTGGTTCAAAAATTTCAGATTAAGGTGAGAAATAGCAATGTCTCTTTATAAGCTCGACAACGTGATTCAAAACTACGCATGGGGCAGTGTAGATTCTATCCAGAAACTGTTTGGCATTGCCAACCCTAACCAAGAACCACAAGCAGAGATCTGGATGGGGGCGCACCCAAATGGATGCTCCAAAGTGAGTGAATCAGGAGAGCTGCTTTCACACATAATTGAAGAAAACAAAACACAAGTATTGGGCGATTATACCGCAGCACGTTTTGGTGAATTACCCTTCCTTTTTAAGGTGCTTGCTGCCGAAACCCCGCTATCCATTCAGGTTCATCCGAACAAGCAAAACTCAGAAGTCGGTTTTCATCAAGAGAATGCTCAAGGAATCGCACTCAATGCTTCAAATCGTAATTATAAAGACCCAAATCACAAGCCTGAGTTGGTTTATGCATTGACGTTCTACAAGGCGATGAATGGTTTTCGTCCAATTGCGGACATTGTTGCTCTGTTTGAAGAAGTTCAAATCCCTTCGCTGGCTAATGCGTTAACTTTGCTTAAAACAGATGCAGGAAGTGACGCTCTAAAAGCGTTTTTTACGACCATTATGTCCTTAGAGGGAGAGCGTAAAATCAGGGCCTTAGAAGAGTTATACGCGGCCTATGAGAGGCCAGCTAAAACTGCGCAGGGGCGAGAAGCACTGCAATACAGCATGGATTTTAAAAAGCACTATCCAGGCGATATAGGTCTTTTTGCGCCATTTATGCTTAACACGGTGGAGCTTGCACCTGGCGAAGCAATGTTTCTATTTGCGGAAACACCTCATGCCTATGTTCAAGGTACCGGCCTTGAGATAATGGCCAATTCGGATAACGTACTTCGTGCAGGACTCACGCCTAAATACATTGATGTGCCAGAACTGATTGATAACACTATTTTTGAACCAATAAAATTGGAAGATATACGTCTTAAGCCTGTTTTAAAAGAGGGGAAGGCGAGTTACCCAATTCCGGTTGATGATTTTGGTTTTGATATTCTTACGGCAACAGAAGTTAGCAGCGTACAATATTTGCGCAGTGCTGAAATTCTGCTCTGTGTGGAGGGGGAGGCGGTGCTAACTTCAAAGGGACAGACTAGGACTCTTAAAGCTGGCGAATCGGTATTCATCAGCAATGATGCTCATGTTTACCAATATAAAGGGAATGCGATTCTCGCTCGTGCTTATAACTAATAGTTCTGTGACGTCGGAGAAATAGCACCAAACCGCACGGAAGCGGTGGGATCTAACCGTGACTTCACACTGTCAGTGAATTGACTTTGCGCTGGGGTTAACTTTGCATTGCTTTACGTAAGGGTGACAGTACTTTACATAATTGTCGGTAATATAAATCTTGTCGGAACACATAACGAAAAGCGAGATTATTATGAATAGACTACTTATTATTGCAGCAACGGCACTTATCAGCTCAACGGCTTTCGCATCAACGAATAATTTGAATGGCAGCACTGATATAGCAACCGATGGTTATCAAACCAAAGACCAAGCTTACAGCGCAGGTTATTCACAAATTGAAGCCGTAAATCAGATGACCTCTCAAGAGCAAGCGTTCAAACTTGGCCTAGTCAATACCGACATCGTTCACAACAGCGTTGGCGTTGATGAAATGGAAGTGAAAGTAGAAGAATACTCTCCAGAGCGTGGCATTATTGCTTACCGTGCGATAGTGAATATCGATTACCACTATGCAGAAAGAGACAATAGCTAATTACTAGGAACGAGTTAGCTGTTACTTAACGTAGCCGCAAGCGTTCATTGGTGAAGATGGCCAAGGATGGTCATGTTCTTCTTAGAATAGAGAATGGTCGCAAGAAATCCGGTTACTCAAGCCCTTAATCGCGGTTTAATTTGAAATTTTATTTTGATCACTATATGTTTGTTTTCTTTTCCAAAAAAGCGCGTCCGGATACTTGCAGCGCTGACATGAATTAAGGATAACAAATGAACGTGATGCAGCTTTGTCGAGAGTCATGGTACTTTTTTCGACAAAATCTTACCGCGATTTTTACCGTATTAATCCCATCCATTGCCATTAGCGAAACATTCAATGCCTTTGTGGACTTTGATTCCACCTCCCCCTTGCAATCGTTATTGATTTGGGGGCCTTTGTTGCTACTGCCTATCTTCCAAGCCGCATTGATCATGATGTTGAAATCCCAAGTCACGGGTGAGGGTCTATCTGTATCGGACTGCTATAAGTTGGGAGCAGCGGCTTACTTGCGATTAGCTGCCATTTATTTATGTGCAGGTTTAAGCATCATGTTTGGTTTCATTTTGTTAGTGATCCCTGGCCTAATTATCATGTCACGTTTGTGCATTGCTGAGTACTACTGCTTATTTGAAGGGAAAACTGCCTTTGAATCTTTGCAAGCAAGCTGGGAAAAAACCAAACAATATCAATGGCCAATTTTAGGTGGATACTTGCTTGTGATGATCGTACAAGCACTGCCAATTATAGCGATTGATCAATTTCTTGAAATTACAGAGTTGCTGAACCCAATGACTCGGTTTTTATCCGGTGCGTTTGAGTCTGTACTTATCTCGATACTGACGGTATTTACGTTTAGGTTGTATTGCGAATTTGAGCAAAAACCTGAAGCCCAACCTCAGGACGATTCTATCGTGAGTTAGTACATGCATGATGAATAAAACAAACCGTCGAGAGGCGGTTTTTTTGTACCCCAAAGGCTATCACGGGTTGGCGTCCTAGGGAAAGGTGACTCAAAGTTAAGGGAACAAACATCGTGTTTATTAGTAAAACCTGATTTGGCTTCTACACTGTTATCAATAAAGCGAAGAAATAATCGTCACTTAATTGATAAGGAAAATGCCATGCAATGGTTGCGAGATCTTGCGATTAGCCGAAAAGTTTTGGTGCTTATTAGCATTATGTTAGTGCTTCTAGCCATTACTGCAGGGTATGCGGTTTCCAAAATGAGTTTGGTCGGCCACGAGATTGAAGGCATTGCGCAAGAAAACATGCCGTTGGTACAAATTACCAGTGACATCACCATCAAACAATTAGAATCCGCAGTGGTGTTAGAAAAAGCGTTACGTTACGCCCAAGTCAGTGGAGATCACTCTCTAGCAGAAATCAAAAGTCTTGAACAAGAAAATCATCGTTTAGGTGAAGAGGTGGATAAAGAATTAGAGCAGGCCAAGGATATTTTAATAAAGGCGATGAGCCACGCGTTGACGCCAGAGATTCTTGCCATTGAACAGAAGCTACTTAAAGACCTCGAGCGCATCAAGCAAGAACACAAAGATTACGAAAAGCATTCATTTCAGGTTCTTGATGCCATTACTCATGGCGAAACCGCATCCATTGATGGCGTAGTAGCGCAACTAGAATCCGAACAGGATGAATTAAATCATGAGCTTAGTTCATTTTTGTTGGCATTAGAAAAAGTGACTGAAGATTCGATTTTATATACTCAGCATGAAGAAGAAATGGCACTAAAAGGCATGATTTTGATTGCCAGTATTTCTGCATTGGTGGGGCTCGGCATAGGAGTATTACTGAGCCGAAGTATTTCGATTCCCCTTAAACAGGCCGCAAATCTGGCTGATCATATGGCGCACGGCGATTTTAGCCGTGATATTAAGCCAACCAGCAAAGATGAAGTGGGGCAATTACTGAGTTCGATGAGCTTAATGGCAGGGACATTAAGAAAGACAATGCATAACGTTGCACAAAGTGCAGAAAAAATTACGCGCTTGGTGGAAGAAGTGAATCAACTAACGGAAGCCAATAGCCAAGCCATTTATAGCCAGCAGCAAAATACCGAACAAGTTGCCACCGCGATGAGCGAAATGGCCGCAACGGTGAATGAAGTGGCGTCTAGCGCAAATGGTGCTGCCTCGGCGACGGATCAAGCCGACGATCAACTACAACAAGGAAACTCCACGGTAGTCATAACCGAAACCGCCAACGAAAAGTTAGCGAAGATTTCCGAAGCGTCTTCAGAGAAGATGGACACTGTGAAAGAAAGCACCGCTGAGATTGGCGGGATTGTCCAAGTGATAAACAGTATTGCAGAACAAACCAACTTATTGGCACTCAACGCTGCGATTGAGTCTGCGAGGGCCGGTGAGCAAGGGCGAGGGTTTGCTGTAGTTGCCGATGAAGTGAGAGCTCTCGCAGGGAGAACTCAGGACGCCACACAAGAAATCCAAAAGTTGATCGGTGAGCTGCAGGTGCATGCAACCTCGGCAGTAGAATCTATTCAAGAAAGTACAGGTTGCGTCGCCGAAAGCGTGAGCCATGCGGTTAGAACGAAAGAAGCCTTTGCCAGCATTACTGAAGTCGTGGGTGAAATCAGCAAAATGAACACTCAAATCGCGACGGCAAGTGAAGAGCAATCGGTGGTAGCGGAACAAATAAGCCAAAACCTTGAAGCGATTAAGGAGTCTGGTGCAAAAGTATTGCATAGTTCAGAAGTGACTTCGCAGAGAACGGACAATTTGAATGGCTACGCTCAAGATCTCAAGCAGCTCATGGGTCAGTTTAAAGTCTGACTTGTGATAACGTTTACATGCTGTCGGCGTCTTGTTTTGTATGGCTGTTTAATGGTTTATTAACAATATTTTTATGAGTAATTGGGCAAGAATAAATCGTTAAAAACAAAAAGGGTAACCATATGGTTACCCTTTGATCTGATATTTAGGCTTATAGATTGGCTATTTGTGCGCCTATTTAAGTACCTAGGCTAGAGACACACACTTCGTTTTCATCAAACAAATGCACATCTTCTTTACGACAGCTCAGCTCTAGTGTTTGGTAGCGAGCCACTTCTTGATCGCCGGGGAGGTGAACTTTAAAGCTTTCAACGCCAGCAGATTGACCAAACATGTAGGTACTGTTCCCAAGACGTTCTACGACTTCACTATGGAAAGTCAGCTTGATATCGGATTGTTCTTCGATAAGCAGGTGTTCCGGGCGAATACCGAAAGTTATGGCTTTACCAACCCAAGAGGCACTTGATGGCCTAGGCACCATTAAAATTTGCTTATCATCGGTTTGTAGCTCGATGGTGTGTTCGTTTTCTGACACCACTTTCGTTGGGATGAAGTTCATTTTTGGTGAGCCAATAAAACCGGCGACGAACAGGTTTTTAGGTTTGTGGTATAGCTCCAATGGAGAGCCCACTTGTTCGACATTTCCGTCTCTCAGGACCACAATTTTGTCTGCCAATGTCATGGCTTCTACTTGGTCGTGAGTTACGTAAACCATTGTATTTTTAAGTTCTTGGTGCAATTTGGCAATTTGAAGTCGCATTTCAACTCGAAGCTCAGCATCAAGGTTGGATAGCGGTTCATCAAATAGGAAAACTTTTGGGTTTCTAACAATGGCACGGCCGATAGCAACACGTTGGCGCTGACCACCAGAAAGCTCTTTTGGTTTGCGATCAAGTAGTTTGTCCAGTTGCAGTGTCTTAGCCGCCATCGTGACGAGCTTGTCGATTTCTTCGACAGGATGACCGGTCATTTTTAAGCCAAAACCCATATTTTGCTCTACCGTCATGTGCGGATATAGAGCATAGGATTGGAATACCATCGCAACGCCACGTTCCGCCGGATCAACATCGTTCACTAACTCATTGTCAATGTGGATACTGCCTTCGGTGATCTCTTCTAGCCCTGCGATTAAACGCAGCAAGGTTGACTTACCACAGCCGGACGGCCCAACAAAGACCACAAACTCGCCATTGTTAATATCTAAGTCAATACCGTGAATGGTCTCGACCTCACCAAAACGTTTGATCACTTGTTGTAGCTTTATGTCTGCCATTTTTACCTCCTAGGTAAGCCTTAAATCATTTCTCCTATTAAACATACCGAAACCCTGCTCATTTGTTAGCGCGTTGTTATCAAAGGTTGACTCGGATCATGCTTCGATAGCAAAAAAGTGTATTTTTTGTGGTAACGTTTACATTATCGAGCATTAAGTGTGCTAAATCTTATTAATACTTCTATTATAAATCTCAGAGGCGCTTAACTGAGTCGATATTCATTAGCTTTCAACTGAAATGAGTGAAGAAAGTTTATATGAGCGTCTGCAGTTAGGTTTGGTGTCCATGTAAAGGGGATTTAGCAAAAAATGGAACCTTCAGTGAAAACGATATACCCAGAGAACCGAATGGCTTCGGCTCGTAAAAAAAGACGCATAAGTAACAAGGTGACACCTTGGTTGTTCCTTGCTCCTGCTATCACGATTTTCATGGTTTATGTCATGTACCCAATCGCTGACAGTATCTGGCTCAGTTTTTTTGAGTGGGATGGGTTAGGTGACAAAACATGGGTTGGGTTGGGTAACTATGTGGAGTTGTTTGATTCCGAGGCATTTTATACGTCGCTCAAGAACAACTTTTTATGGCTGATATTCTTTATGCTTGCTCCACCATGTGGGTTAGCAATTGCACTTTTTCTTAATCAGCAAGTTCGCGGTATTCGTATCGTTAAATCGTTATTCTTCTTTCCGTTTGTTATTTCACAAGTGGTTGTTGGTTTAGTGTTCGCTTGGTTTTATGATCCAAGTTTTGGTCTCTTTAACATTGTGCTTGGCGCCTTTGGAATGGAACCGATTTCTATCTTAGCCAACGAAGACTACGTGACCTACGGGATTATTGCTGCCGGCTTATGGCCTCAAATTTCGTATTGCATGATTTTGTACCTCACAGGCTTAAACAATCTTGACCCGGAACAGCTTGAAGCTGCTCGTCTTGATGGTGCCAAAAAATGGCGCATGCTTTGGTATATCGTATTACCTCAATTAAGACCAGCAACCTTTATTGCCGTTGTGGTTACGGTTATCGGTGCACTGCGTTCGTTCGACTTGGTTGCAACCATGACCGCTGGTGGTCCCTGGGGTAGCTCGACCGTTCTTGCGTATCAAATGTATGAAGAATCTATCTTTAACTATCGTATGGGTTATGGCGCGGCAGTCTCTGTAGTGTTGTTCCTTATCATGGATGTTTATATCGCTTACTTCTTGTGGCGTATGTTGAGGAGTGAAAAATAATGTATCCACATCCGATTCAAAAAGCAGGACGCTTCACCAATATCAGTTATCGAGTAGCGTTGCCGATCTCCATTATCATGTGGTTGCTGCCACTTATCGCGGTAATGATGACGTCTATTCGATCAATGGAAGACATTAACAAAGGTAACTATTGGGGTTGGCCGAGCAGCTTTAATTTTATTGAAAACTACACGCAGGTGTTTACTTCTACTGCCATGGGGCAGTACTTGATGAACAGTTTGATCATCACCCTGCCAGCGGTTGCAGGAGCCGTGGCCCTGTCTACGTTAGGTGGGTACGCGCTAGCGAAATATCGCTTTAAAGCCAATATCTGGGTTTTTGCCATATTCATTGCCGGTAACTTTGTTCCATTTCAAATTTTAATGATTCCGGTGCGAGATATCACGATTGCTTTCGGCATTTATGATACGCATTGGGCGCTTATTTTCTTCCACATCGCTTTCCAGACCGGGTTTTGTACCTTGTTTATGCGGAACTTTATCGTTGGTATTCCGGACGCCTTGATAGAGGCGGCGCGTGTAGAGGGAGTGAATGAATGGCGAATTTTCTGGCACGTGGTGCTACCACTCGTACGACCTGCGCTTGCTGCGTTATCGGTACTCGTTTTTACCTTTATTTGGAATGATTTCTTTTGGGCATTAGTGCTGGTACAGAGCGATGAAGTTCGACCAGTAACAGCAGGGCTTAGCTCACTGCAAGGGCAGTGGTTAGCATCTTGGCAATTTATGTCGGCGGGCGCGGTTGTTGCTGCGATCCCACCAGTGGTGTTGTTCTTTACGATGCAACGTCACTTCATAGCAGGATTAACTTTAGGGGCAACAAAGGGATAGCAGTGGTAACACCCTTACCCCCTCTAAAAACGCAACACACGAAGTAATAACAATAAAAATTGGACCATAAATGAGCACGTGCTCTAGTACAAGGACCTTATTATGAAATACGTGAAACATTTGACCGCGGCGATTACCCTCACCGCTGCGCTATCCGCTACTGCTGGTACTTTGGTGATCAACTCTGATGCATCGGATCCAGCTCCAAAAGAAGCGTGGGGAGAAATAATCAAACGCTTCGAAATGGAGAACCCAGATGTCACTGTTAAATATAATCTGTACGACCATGAAGCGTACAAAACCACAATACGTAACTGGTTGGTGACTTCGCCGCCGGATGTGGTTTTCTGGTACGCGGGTAACCGTATGAAGACGTTCGTAGATCGCGGCTTATTTGAAGACGTAAGTGATCTGTGGACAGATAAAAACATGAAGCAAGACTTTGCTGCCGCCGCGCCAGCAATGACGGTTAATGGTAAGCAATATGGAGTGCCATACACGTATTACCAATGGGGTATTTACTACCGTAAAGACATCTTTGCTAAATACGGCATCGCAGAACCTAAAACGTGGGAAGAACTAAAAGCGGCAAGTGCAACGTTGAAAGCAAATGAAGTTGCGCCGTTCTCTATTGGTACTAAGTACCTTTGGACCGCTGCGGGTTGGTTTGATTACTTGAACTTACGCACCAACGGCTTGGATTTCCATATCGATCTTATGGATGGAAAAATCCCGTATACCGATGACCGCGTTAAGAAAACATTCGCTAATTGGGCTGAACTTGTTGAGCCAGGTTACTTCTTAGAAAACCATGCATCGTACTCTTGGCAAGAAGCACAGCCTTTCCTATACAACGGCCAAGCAGCAATGTACTTGATTGGTAACTTTATCACGCCAAGTTTCCCTGCGGATCTTGATGGCAAAATGGGCTTCTTCCAGTTCCCTGTGATCGATAAGAATGTTCCGATGGCAGAAGATGCGCCTATGGATACGGTTCACATTCCATCGAAAGCGAAAAACAAAGTTGATGCGCGTAAATTTCTTGAGTTTGTTGCTCGTGCTGAGAACCAAGAGCTTATCAATAAGTTGATGCTGCAAATCCCGACCAATAACAAGGCAAAAGCAAAAGACGACGAGTTCTTGAACAAAGGCGTTGAAATGCTCGCTTCTTCTGCGGGTACAGCGCAGTTCTACGACCGTGATACTGATCCGGCGATGGCAAAAGAAGGCATGAAAGGATTCCAAGAGTTCATGGTACATCCGGAGCGTCTTGATAAAATCCTGAAACGTTTGGAAAAAGCTCGTAAAAGAACGTTTAAATAACCGCGGAAATTAGCACAGGTCCAACGTTACCTTATAGGTCGTAGCCACTCGGCTGCGGCCTTTTTTGTGCCTGAGTAAACACAACAGCTACATGCGTTATTGAGGAAGAATTAATGCCAAACTTTGTTCAGTTACACAGTCGTGTCACCAGTTTAGTGGTGCGTTTAACACCGTCTCCAGAAATACTTTACTGGGGGAAATCTATTATGCCTTTGGATGAAGCGGCGTTTGATGCAATGGCAGCTACGATGGACAGAGGCATTGGCCAAGCAAGATTGGATCACGATATTCCAATTAGTTTGTGTCCTGAGTTGGGGCGTGGCTACTTTGGACGTTCGGGCATCGAGGGGCATCGTGTTGGCCAAGATTGGGCACCAATTTTTACTGTTTCAGGTACCGAAAATTTACAGTCATCGATAGAGCTAAAGAATGAAGTAAAGATAAGCTGTCGAGATGAGCATGCTCAGTTAGAGATCATCATATTGCTCTCTCTACACCCAACAACCGGGGTACTTTCTCATTCGATAACGGTGACAAACCTAGCTGAGCAAGCGTATCAACTTAATCAATTATCCATAACCATGCCATTGCCGCACCGCGCGCAAGAGTGCATGGCGTTACACGGGCGTTGGAGCCGAGAGTTTCAACCTCAACGACATACTATTTCTCACGGTGGCTTTCATCAAGAAAATCGCCGTGGCAGAACGTCTCACGAATACTTCCCTGGTTGTTTGATGGGTACTCCTAACTTCACTGATCAACTCGGCGAAGTATGGTCGTTTCATTTAGGCTGGAGCGGCAATCATCATTGGCGCGCCGATGTAAAAAGTGATGGCCGACGTTTGGTTCAGTTTGGGGAGCTGCTCGCCGCAGGGGAAATAGCACTTGGGCAAAATCAAAGCTACACCACGCCTATTTTGTATTGTGCCTACAGCGAATCCGGTATGAACGGCATTCGAGCGGTGAACCATCAATTTGTGCGTGACGAAGTGTTATTGTTTGATAGCAGCAAAGTACGACCAGTGCACCTCAACACATGGGAGGGGATCTACTTTGATCATGACCCTGCGTATATCTGTGAGATGGCGACACAAGCTGCAGCAATTGGCGTAGAGCGATTTATCATCGACGATGGTTGGTTCAAAGGCCGAAACGACGATACTTCTGCGCTTGGTGATTGGGTCTTGGATACCAAAAAATACCCGAATGGGCTAACCCCGGTGATTGATCATGTGATCAACCTCGACATGGAGTTTGGTATCTGGGTTGAACCAGAAATGGTGAACCAAGAGTCAGACTTGTACCGTGCGCATCCAGAATGGTTACTTGCTACGGCCAATTATCCTGTGACCACGGGTCGAAATCAGTTGGTTTTAAACCTACAAAACCCACAATGTTTTGATTACTTGTATGAGCACTTAGATAACCTGCTCAGTAATCACCAAATAAGATACGTGAAGTGGGACATGAACCGAGAAATCGTACAGGCTAGCCATTTAGGCCGAGCGGCGATTCACGGTCAAACTAAAGCGATGTACCGGTTGTTCCAAAAAATCACCACGGCGCACCCATTGGTTGAATTTGAGTCGTGTTCTTCTGGCGGTGCTCGAATCGACTATCAAATTCTGCATCACACCTACCGCTTTTGGACCTCAGACTGTAACGATGCGTTAGAGCGCCAAACTATGCAGCGCTATTTGAGTCTGTTTATGCCGCCAGAAGTGATGGGCGCACATATTGGCCCGAAACAAAGCCACACAACAAGACGCACGCACGACATTCATTGGCGTGGATTAACCGCTCTAACCGGTCATATGGGGGTTGAGCTTGATCCAGTTAAAGAGAGTGAGCACGAAAAACAACAGTTTTCACATTACATACAGCTGCATAAGCGCTTTAGGCATTTACTGCATACAGGTGAGACATTTTATCTAGATAATAACGACCAACGGCGCAATGTGTATGGCGTCCACAACCCACATGAGGCGGTGGTATTGGTCGCACAGTTAGCAATGCCTGATTACGCTTTGCCTGAGTACATTCTTTTTGACTGGCTAGACAGCAAGGCTAACTACCGTATTGAGCTGGTGGATTTCCCTGAGACCAGTTCCGCATTAATGAAAAAACAACCTCAATGGTTGAAAGAGAATGAGCTGGTTGTTAGCGGCGATGTGCTAAAACGCAATGGTTTAAGCCTGCCTGTCCTTGATCCCGAAGCCGCCATGATGCTGCATTTAACTCGAATATAAGGAACAAAAATGATCACTGGACTCGCAAAAGATGGCAAGCCGGCCCGGGTCATCACCTTAACTAATGTAAATGGTGTGACCGCTAGCTTTATGGACATTGGCGCAACTTGGTTGAGTTGTCGGTTGCCCCTAGAAAATAAGCCCAAAGAGGTGCTGATTGGCGTTAGTTCTATGGCAGATTTTTATCGTCAGACTGCTTTTATTGGTACTACGGTAGGGAGGTATGCTAACCGCATAGCAAATGGTCAATTCTCACTTAACGGTGAGGTGATTCAACTTAAGACTAACCAGGCGGGTAATACGTTGCATGGCGGCCCAGACGGGTTTGATCAGCGCCGCTGGCGTGTCGCCCATCAAGTAGATAATGAAGTTGTGTTTGAGTTAGATTCACCGGATGGTGACCAAGGTTTCCCTGGTAATCTAATCGTCTCAACTCGTTATGTTCTGACGGATGAAAACGAAGTACAGATAGAATATGAAGCATCTACTGATGTCCTAACTCTTGTTGGGATGACCAACCATGCGTATTTCAATTTAAGTGACGATGACACTATCTTACAGCATCAAATACAGATTTCGGCTGACCAATACCTACCTATCAATGAGACGGGAATTCCGTTAGGGGATTTGGTCGATGTGGAAACAAGCCATTTCGATTTTAGGAAAATGAGGCCTATTTCCAAGGGTTTTCTTGAGGATGAACAACAACGTTCTGCGAAAGGATACGACCACGCCTTTCTGCTGGATGCGAGCCGAGACAAACTAAAACCTTGCGCGGCAGTGAAATCTCCTGACGGTGCGATTTCCTTGTTTGTTACGACAAGTCAACCTGCCATGCAGTTATATACAGGTAATTGGCTCGGAGGTAATCCAAAGCGAGGAGGTGGCGAATATGATGATTATGCAGGTGTCGCGTTAGAGTCGGAAATGTTGCCTAATTCCCCTAATCACCCGGAATGGCCGCAACCAAGCTGTTTTCTAGAACCAGGGGAAACCTATCGTCACTTCACTCATTATCGATTTGAGTTCTAGCCTAGGGTTAGCCAAGTAAGACTCAGTTCGGCAGATGTCTGAATGAAAAAAATCGGAGCGCTAGGCTCCGATTTCGATTCTGTATCTAATTAAGCTCTAATCACATCGTTAATTAAGTGTTAGACCGGCTTAGGGGGTTGGGCATTTATCTACCGAAACGCGCCTAACCAATGTTGGCGAGAAAATCATAGGCTCTGGTTCTGGAGCGTTTCCTTGGGCCAACGCCAGTGCAAGATGAGCAGCTTTTTCTGCCATCATCTTAATTGGATAACGGACCGTGGTGAGTTTTGGGTGAACGTAACGAGCGATTAGGCCATCATCAAAGCCGATAATCGACATTTGGCTTGGTACCTTAATGCCGTTTTCTTCTAGAATAGACAAGGCACCGGCGGCGATATTGTCGTTATAAGCAACAATGCCGGTTAGAGGCAAGGATTTGGTTAGCAGATTGGTCATTGCCGCTTCGCCTCCCTCACTGTTTGGCTCGCCATATTCAATGTAGCTTGAAGACAAGGAAATATCATTGTCTTTTAATGCGGCTAGGTAACCGGCAATGCGCTCGTCGGCATCTTCAATTTTATGAGAAGAACCAATGCAGGCAATTTGTCGGTGGCCATTACGAATCAGGTATTCTGTTGCCAGATAAGCACCACGGTAGTTATCCAACGAAATACAGCGATGAGCTAGCTCTGGAATGTGGCGGTTGACAAGGACCAGTCCCTTAACTTCATTGGCATAAGCAATAAGCTCTTCATCAGATAACGCTTTAGAGTGAATGATGAGGGCTTCACATCGGCTGTTAATCAGTAATTCAATGGCGCTTCGTTCATCGTTTTCATCGTGGTAGCCATTACCAATCAGAATGTGTTTACCTTGAGAGTGTGCGACTTCATCGACCGATTTAACCATAGTGCCGAAGAAAGGATCAGAGACATCGCTGACCAACACACCGACGGTATTCGTACTTTGGCTTACCAATGCTCGTGCATTTGCATTTGGGCGATAACCCAACATTTTCATGGCACGGCTAACAGATTCGATGGATTTGGCACTTGCTTTGGGAGATTTATTGATCACGCGAGACACAGTGGCAACAGATACCCCAGCTTCACGAGCCACATCTTTGATGGTAGCCATAACGTTCCTTATTCGTATTACTTAAGCTATTAAACTACGTAAATGCAATGATGGCAATCGACGTTACACGAATACATGATGTCTAACCCTAAGTTGTTATATTTTAAGCGTTTAGTTTTGTGTAAAGGTTTACCCATTTATCTTATTCAAAGGCAAAAGAAAAGAGCGGGGAGACCGCTCTTGTAAACTCAGTGACATTAACTCGTTTGGTTAAGGAGTAAATAAATGACTGTTGATCATCAAATGCGCCGCGATACTAACGAAATAGCCGATGGCAATCACCGGAGCCCATTTTAAATGGCCGAAGAAGGTGTATTTACCATGTGCCGCTCCCATTAATGCCACACCTGCCGCTGAACCAATCGACAACAAACTGCCACCCACACCGGCGGTGAGTGTCACGAGTAGCCAGTTACCTAAATCCATTTCGGGTTGCATGGTTAAGACAGCAAACATCACCGGAATGTTATCAACAATGGCGGACAAGATGCCCACGACTGTATTTGCCAGAATTGGGTCCCACTGGGTATACATGATTTCAGAAATGACGCTCAAGTAACCAATAAGACTTAACCCCCCCACACACATAACCACACCGTAGAAAAACAATAATGTGTCCCACTCGGCCCGTGATACCCTTTGGAACACATCAAACGGAACAACCGAGCCCAACCGTTTTAACGCGGCTTCATCGTGGGATGCTTCCGCACGAGCCCGTTTTTTCGCCAAAGATCCTCTTAGTGTTTTGCGTAAAAAGTAGCTGAAGAACTGCAAATAGGCCAGGCCCATCATCATGCCGATCACCGGTGGGAAGTGCAGCACGCCGTGGAAGGCAACTGCGGTCCCTATGGTCAATAGGAATAGTAAGACAATTCGCTTAGCACCACGTTTTAATTCAATGACTTCGCCGGAAGCCGAAGGATGCCCCTTAGGGATAAAGAACGACATGATCAAAGCTGGCACTAAATAGTTAAGGACTGATGGTAAGAACAGGCTTAAAAATTGATTAAAAGTTACTAAGCCTGTTTGCCACACCATTAAGGTTGTGATGTCTCCAAATGGGCTGAATGCACCACCGGCATTCGCTGCTACCACGATATTAATACAGGCTAAATTGATGAAACGGTCGTTGTCGCCGCCCACTTTCATGACAACAGCACACATCAAAAGGGCAGTGGTTAGGTTATCGGCGATAGGGGATATAAAAAATGAAAGTATGCCGGTAATCCAAAACAGTGAACGTAAATCAAACCCTTTATTGACCATCCATGATTGTAGAGCATCAAACAATCTTCTCTCTTCCATGGCGTTGATATAGGTCATCGCAACAAGTAGGAATAGCAACAACTGAGCGTATTCTAATAGGTTATGTTCCAGCGCATGCTTGGCGACTTCTATTTGCCCTGCTTCTTGATAAGCAAAGCCAATGATCATCCAAATTAATCCAGCGGCGAGCAGAACGGGTTTAGACTTTTTAAGCTTGAGATATTCCTCTGCCATAACCAAGGAATAGGCCAAAACAAAAATAATAAGGGCCGAATAACCGACCATTGAAGTTGTAAAATCTAAGGACGACTCCGCAGAAAATGCGGGCCAAGAGAATAGGGCCAAACAGGATGACAATAGGATTAACACAAGTTTCATAATATGACTCAACTCCTTGAGAATATGAAAAGAATTTAGCAGGCGAATAGCATCATTACAGGTAAGATTGTTATGAATGGTTAAATTTTATTTAAAAAATTGATAAATAAACGTGAGCTGTTGCATGTCTCGGTTTGTTTTCTTAAGCGAGGGGAGTTTTTGCGAAGTAGAGAGCAAATAAAAAACCTCTGCATATTGCTATGCAGAGGTTTGTATTTAAATTGTGTTGCTAGTTTTGATTACTCTGATGCAGCTTCTGCTTGACCTGAGCCAGTCTTGGCTGCGTTAACAAGTAGAATACCAACACACAGAACCATTGAACCACACAACAAGAACAGTAGACGTCCTGTTGGTTCATTTGGAATCAATGCCATAGCAAGGATACCGAAACCAGCAGTACTGATCAGTTTACCAAGCATAGAACGTTGTTTTGTATCAAGGTTCTGTTGCTCTTCGCCTTCAGCGACAATTGGTGTGTTCCAATTAGTAAACAGTTGGTCGACTTCTTTTTCACGCTCTGGCGTTAAGCCTTTGTATAAGCGAGATGTCATGATGAAGTAGCCACCGGTGAACACAACGTGTGCTGCCAAGCTTAGACCAACTTTCAAGTCGCTCCACTCACGTCCTGTTAATGCCGTTTCCATACCAAATAGGTTTTCGATGTCTTCTGCTTGTAGCGAGATGCCGAAGATGTAAGAAACGAAACCACCTACAATCAGAGTTGACCAACCCGCCCAATCTGGAGTCTTACGAATCCACATACCAAGTAGTACAGGAATTAGCATTGGGAAACCGATTAGAGCACCAACATTCATTACAATGTCGAACAAGCTTAGGTGACGTAATGAGTTAATGAATAAGCCGATAGCGATGATGATGAGACCCATAGCAATCGTTGTAATTTTACTTACAATAACCAATTCACGTTGTGTTGCTTCTTTACGTAGAATCGGGCTGTAGAAGTTCATTACGAAGATACCAGCGTTACGGTTCAAACCAGAGTCCATTGAAGACATGGTTGCCGCGAACATTGCTGACATCAGTAGGCCAACCATACCTGCTGGCATTACGTTTTGAACGAATGCAAGGTATGCAGCATCACCCGCTTTATCACCCATTGAAGCGTACTCCAATGCGAAATCTGGCATGAATGCACTTACGTACCAAGGCGGTAGGAACCAAATAAGTGGGCCAACAACCATAAGGATACATGCAAGGCCAGCGGCTTTACGTGCGTTTTCACTGTCTTTTGCACAAAGGTAACGGTATGCGTTGATGCTGTTGTTCATAACACCAAACTGCTTAACGAAGATGAATACTACCCAAAGGATAAAGATACTCATGTAGTTAAGGTTGTTACCTAGCATGAAGTCGCCATCAAAGTTCGCTACGATGTTGGTCAGACCACCACCGTGGAAGTATGCAGCAACTGCACAAGTAATTGTTACCGCCATGATAACCAGCATTTGCATGAAGTCAGATGCAACAACAGCCCAAGAGCCACCCGTTACCGCCATCAATACAAGTACCATACCCGTCACCACAATGGTGGCTTCCATAGGGATGTTAAATACTGCTGCAACGAAAATCGCTAGACCGTTCAACCAAATACCCGCAGATATTAAGCTGTCTGGCATGCCCGCCCACGTAAAGAACTGTTCAGATGTTTTACCAAAACGCTGACGAATGGCTTCGATCGCTGTTACCACACGTAGTTGGCGGAACTTCGGAGCGAAATACATATAGTTCATGAAATAGCCAAATGCGTTGGCTAGGAATAGGATGACAATAACGAAACCGTCATTGAATGCGCGTCCTGCGGCTCCCGTAAACGTCCATGCTGAAAATTGTGTCATGAAAGCGGTAGCACCTACCATCCACCACAACATTTTGCCTCCCCCACGGAAGTAGTCACTGGTTGACGTTGTAAATTTTCTAAACATCCATCCAATTGCTACTAAAAAGAAGAAGTAGGCAAGAACAACTAGCGTATCTATGGTCATGTTTCAGCCTTAAAGGTCAGTATTAACTGTGGTTAATATAGCGCGTTGTTGAGGTAATTTGTACTACAATATACCCAGCGCGTGATCACGATCTCATGAAATAAATAGTTACATATATCCGCTGAGCCCATGAACGGTAAGGCTTTGTGAGAGTCGTGGAAATATCATGAATTTAGCCCAAATTTTGCATTTATATTGTCATACAATTTACATTTACCTGACAAAGGGGCATTAAATCGAGCGTTGATGTATTCTTCATCACTAAACTAGTCGTAAAGCTCGAGATAATCAACACGACTTATTTTGTGGGTTTAATTATCAAAACCCAATTGATACGGATTGACGGACGTTACAGGACAGTTAATCTTGGCGGAAGGCGAAATCTGAGCGTTCAGATGAAGCAGTCGATGGAGAGGAAAAAAAAGCGGGCCAAGGCCCGCTAAAGTTAATACGACAGAAAATTGGAACTAATTATTATAAGAATTTGGTTATTTTACTGTTGCTACTGCATCAGCAACTAACTGGCCTAGTTCTTCCCACTTACCTTCGTCGATAAGTTTGGTTGGAACCATCCAAGTACCACCGCAAGCAAGTACTGCTGGGATGTTTAAGTAATCATCGATGTTTTTAACGCTAACGCCACCAGTTGGCATGAACTGTACTGGATAAACGGCTGTTAGTGCTTTAAGCATGCCAACGCCGCCAGATGGCTCAGCTGGGAAGAACTTAAGTGTTTTTAGGCCCATCTCCATTGCTTGCTCAACAAGGCTAGGGTTGTTAACACCAGGTACGATAGGGATATTTTTGTCTAGGCAGTATTGGACTGTGCGAGGGTTAAAACCCGGGCTTACAATGAAATCAACACCAGCTTCAATTGATGCATCAACTTGAGCGTTAGTCAAAACGGTACCAGAACCGATTAGCATTTCTGGGAATTCTTTACGCATTAAACGGATAGCTTCAATTGCACACTCAGTACGTAGAGTGATTTCAGCACAAGGCATGCCATTTTCAACCAATGTACGGCCTAGTGGAATTGCGTCTTCTGCTTTATTGATTGCAATTACAGGGATTACTTTAAGAGCTGCAAGTTGTTGTTCTAAAGTTGCCATATTCGTATTCTCTTTAATCAAAAAATTATAAGTCTAGGGTTGGCATTGCATCGGCAGGAATGATCGCGCCTTGGTGTTGAATTACAGCGCCTGCAACGATGTGACCTGCAGCAGCTGATTGAATTGGAGTACCGCCACATAGGCGTTTAGCTAAGTAACCAGCGCTGAATGAATCACCCGCAGCGGTTGTATCAACAACATTGCTTACTAGAGTTGGTGGCACGTATTCGCCTTTACCGTCTTCAATAACCAGACAGTCTTTGCTGCCGCGCTTGATTACAATCTCTTTAACGCCAGCCTCTGTTGTACGCTCGATGCATTGCTCGATGTACAGGTCTCCGTAAAGCTCTTGCTCATCGTCAAACGTCAATAGTGCGGTGTCAGTGAAGCCTAGCATTTTAGTGTAGGTTTCGATTGCGTCACGACGACAGTCCCAAAGTTTTGGACGGTAGTTGTTATCAAAAATAACCTTGCCACCGCGCTCACGGTACTGCTCTAGGAAGTTAAATAAAACTTCTTTACCGTTTTTAGTCAGAATAGCAAGTGAAATACCACTTAGGTATAGCGCGTCAAATTCGAATAGTTTTTCGATCAAAGCCGGAGTTTCTGGTTGATCGAATACGAATTTAGCGGCGGCATCGTTACGCCAGTAGAAGAAGCTACGCTCGCCAGTTTCATCAGTCTCGATGTAATACAGGCCAGGTTGCTTGCCGTCGACTTTGCCAACTAAGCTAGTGTCAACGCCAGCTTCTTGCCAGCTAGCAAGCATGTCTTGGCTAAAAGGGTCGTTGCCAAGAGCCGTTACATAGGAGGTCGCAAGATTTTGGTCTTGAGTTAGGCGAGAAAGATAAAGTGCAGTGTTAAGCGTATCGCCGCCAAAGGTACGTTTAATTAGGTCGCCTTTCTTTTGCAATTCGACCATACATTCGCCGAGTACGGCAATCTTAAAGGTTGTCATATGTCTGTCTCACCTTAACTTAAAATATTTATTAGCCTAAAAAATCTTCACGAGAGGGTGAAAACATATCCAGTAAAACGCTGTCTTGTTCAAGAGCACGTGCGCCATGCTGCATGTGTTTTTTCGCGATGTAAGCATCACCAGCGTTTAGGATTTTGGTTTCACCATCAATTTGGGCTTCGAAACTGCCTCGTACGACATAACCTATCTGATCATGAATCTCATGAGCATGAGGCGGGCTAATAGCGCCTTTGTCGAAGCTGATATGTACTGCCATTAAATCGTCGGTGTATCCAACAATTTTACGTTTGACACCATCCGAGATCATTTCCCAAGGCTGGTCATCCGCGTTGAAAAAGTTGTCAGTTAACATGGTGGTGCCCTTAATCATTAGCAGTCTCTTTGATGGTTGTAATCATATAACGCCAGTCTTATTTGTAATACAATATCATTGGTAATATGTGACCTGAGTCAAAAGTATTATTTCATAATTCAAATAAAACAATAGCTTAGGTGATTAATGTTCTTGGTGATACCCAACTAAATGCAGCATTTATAAGCTTATTTGTGTGACTTTCCTCATTCTTTTATCAAGTCTGAGTGGTCAGATAAGACTTATTGTATTACTTTATGTGGCAGATGAGCAATACAGCGAATACTTTGAGGGTTATGATGAATATGACGACACAACCGATTTTGTTTACAGAAGACGAAATTGTGGAACTACGTAAGGAAGTAGGACGCCCGTCTTTGATGGGTCAATCTATTGCTGCACATAAAAAAGACGTGGATGCATTTATGGCGATGGCTATTGATGTTCCTGGTCACGGTGAAGCGGGCGGTTACGAGCACAACCGTCACAAGCAAAACTACACTTACATGAACCTAGCGGGTCGCTTGTTCGTTATCACCAAAGAAGAAAAATACGCTAAATTCGTCGCAGAATTGCTGAACATTTACGCCGATAAGTACCTCACGTTTGGTTTCCATGTTCAGAAAAACACCAACCCGACAGGTCGTTTGTTCCATCAAATTCTAAATGAACATGTGTGGTTAATGTATTCAAGCCTAGCATACTCATGCGTTGCGTCTTATCTGTCTGAAACGGAACGCCAGCATATAGTTTCTCGTTTGTTTAACCCAATGCTAGACATGTTTACTGAAAAGTACGCGCACGATTTCGACCGTATTCATAACCACGGCATTTGGGCTGTTGCGGCTGTTGGTATCTGTGGTTTGGCGATTGGTAAACGTGAATATCTAGAAATGTCTGTTTATGGTATCGAGAAAAACGATACCGGCGGTTTCCTGGCGCAAATTTCGCAACTGTTTTCTACGTCGGGCTACTACATCGAAGGGCCGTACTATCACCGTTATGCGATCCGTCCTACTTGTGTATTTGCTGAAGTATTGCACCGTCATATGCCTGAATTGGATATCTTTAAATACAAAGGTGGCGTGATTGGTAACACGGTACAGGCGATGCTATCAACCGCATACCCTAATGGTGAATTCCCAGCACTAAACGATGCATCTCATACTATGGGCATCACCGACATGGGCGTACAAGTGGCGATTAGCCAATACGCTAAACACTACGAGTTAGATCAAAACCTATTAGGTATGGCGAAAATTCAAGGTGCCGTTTGGATGCATGCGTGTGGTCTAGAACTATCACGAGCGCTTGAAGCGGCAGACAACGTGGGCCTACCTTTTTGGCCAAGTGTTGAGCTAAGTGAAGGGCCGAATGGCGATTGCGGTGCTCAAGGTTTTGTTCGTATGCAAGACAGCAAAAAAGATGTCTTCCAGTTGTCGATGAACTACGGTCAGCACGGTATGGGCCATGGTCACTTTGATACTTTGGGTATTACTTACTTTAACCGAGGTCAAGAGGTACTGCGTGAATACGGTTTTGGCCGCTGGGTTAACGTTGAGCCGAAGTTCGGTGGTCGTTACCTTGATGAAAACAAATCATACGCCCGTCAAACCATCGCTCATAACTGTGTGACCATTGACCAAACGTGCCAAAACTACTTTGACGTAGAGCGCGCAGATGCCGTTCATGGTAAGCCGCACTTCTTTAAAGTCGCGGGCGAGCGAATTCATGGTATGAGTGCTTTTGCTAACGAACATTTTGATGATGTGGGTATGCAGCGTAGTGTGTTCATGATTCAGTTTGATGAACTTGAAGCGCCACTACTGCTTGATTTGTTCCGTCTATCAAGTGACGCAGAACATGAGTACGACTACTCTCATCAGTTCCAAGGTCAACTGATTCGCACCGACTTCGACTACACCGCTCACAAAGAGCTGAATACGGTAGGCGATGACTACGGTTATCAGCACCTATGGGAAGTGGCTCGTGGCGAATGCGGTGAAAGTGCGCTTGTGAGCTGGCTGCAAAACAATACCTATTACACTTGGTTAGGCACAAGCTCAAACGCGTCTAATGAAGTTATCTTTACCCAAACTGGCGCAAATGACCCTAGCTTTAACCTGCGCTCAGAACCAAGCTTTATCATGCGCAGCAAAGGCGAAGATACTTTGTTTGCTTCCGTGCTAGAAACACACGGTTACTTTAATGAAGAGTTTGAGCAATCGGTTAGTGCTCGTGGTGAAGTGAAGAAAATTCAAGTACTTGGTCACAACCAACAAGGCAGTGTCGTGGCAATTGAAACCGGAAGTGCGCGTCACTTAGTTATGGTAAGTAATCAAGAAGACGCCAATGAAAATACGGTCAATCAAGTAGAAATTAACGGCAAAATCTATAGCTGGAAAGGCTTCTTCGCTGTAGAAATGGAGACAAAGTAATGAGCTACCAACCACTACTATTAAATTTTGAAGAAGCAGCAGTTCTGCGCCAAGACTTAGGTAAAGACACTCTGCTTGGTAATGCACTTGCACGCGATATCGCTAAAACTGACGCTTATATGGTTGACGTTGGTATTGAAGTACCAGGACACGGCGAAGGTGGCGGTTACGAGCATAACCGTCATAAGCAAAACTACATCCACATGGATCTTGCGGGTCGTCTGTTTCTGATCACTGAAGAAACTAAATACCGTGATTACATTGTAGATATGCTAACAGCATACGCAACGGTGTACCCTACACTAGAAAGCAACGTGAGCCTCGACTCTAATCCTCCGGGTAAGTTGTTCCACCAAACGTTGAATGAAAACATGTGGATGCTTTATGCATCATGTGCTTACAGCTGTATTTATCACACGATTTCTGACGAGCAAAAGCGCCTGATTGAAGACGACTTGCTTAAGCAAATGATCGAAATGTTCGTGGTCACTTACGCTCATGATTTCGATATTGTGCACAACCATGGCCTTTGGGCGGTAGCGGCAGTCGGTATTTGTGGTTATGCAATTAACGATCAAGAGTCAGTAGACAAAGCGCTATACGGCCTGAAAATGGACAAAGTAAGCGGCGGCTTCCTAGCACAGCTAGACCAATTGTTCTCGCCAGACGGCTACTACATGGAAGGGCCTTACTACCACCGCTTCTCATTGCGCCCAATTTACTTGTTCGCAGAAGCCATTGAACGTCGCCAGCCAGAAATCGGCATTTACGAGTTTAACGATTCTGTTATCAAAACGACGTCGTACTCTGTGTTTAAGACAGCCTTCCCAGACGGTACCTTGCCAGCACTTAACGATTCATCTAAGACGATTTCTATCAATGATGAAGGCGTTATCATGGCAACGTCTGTTTGTTACCACCGTTACGAGCAAACAGAAACCTTGCTCGGCATGGCGAACCACCAACAAGATGTGTGGGTTCATTCTTCAGGCCAAACTTTGTCTAATGCGGTTGCAGCAGCAGACGAAATCAAACCATTTAACTGGGGCAGCTTGTTTGTAACGGATGGCCCTAAAGGTGAGAAAGGCGGCGTCAGCATTTTGCGTCATCGTGATGAAAAAGACGACGATACCATGGCATTGATCTGGTTCGGTCAACATGGTTCTGATCATCAATATCACTCAGCGTTGGATCACGGTCATTACGACGGCCTGCACCTAAGTGTATTTAACCGCGGTCAAGAAGTGCTGCACGATTACGGCTTTGGTCGTTGGGTGAACGTTGAACCGAAATTCGGTGGTCGTTACATTCCTGAAAACAAAACGTACTGTAAGCAAACTGTTGCGCACAATACCGTTGTTGTAGATAAGAAAACTCAAAACAACTTCAACACAGCGTTAGCTGAGTCTAAGTTTGGCCAAAAGCACTTCTTTGTTGCCGGCGATCAGTCGCTACAAGGCATGAGCGGTACTATTTCTGATTACTACACTGGCGTAGACATGCAGCGTAGTGTGATTCTGGCTGAGCTGCCTGAATTTGAAAAACCACTGGTCATTGATGTATACCGTATTGAAGCGGATGCTGAACACCAATATGACTTGCCAGTACACCACTCAGGTCAAATCATCCGTACGGACTTTGACTACAACGCTGAAAAAACGTTGAAGCCACTGGGCGAAGATAACGGTTACCAACACCTATGGAACGTTGCATCTGGTTCTGTTGATCAAGGTTCACTTGTGAGTTGGCTACACGGCAACAGCTACTACAGCATGGTAACCAGTGCTGTTGAAGGCAGCGAAGTGATTTTTGCTCGCACAGGTGCTAACGATCCAGATTTCAACCTGAAGAGCGAACCTGCGTTTATCCTGCGTCAAACGGGTCAAAACCACGTGTTTGCGTCGGTACTAGAAACTCATGGCTACTTCAATGAGTCAATTGAAGCATCAGTCGGTGCGCGTGGCCTTGTTAAAGCGGTATCAGTGGTTGGTAACAACGAAGTTGCAACGGTTGTTAAAATCGAGACAACATCAGGCAACACTTACCACTATGCGATTTCTAACTTAACTGAAGATGCCCAAAACGCGACTCATACCGTTGAATTTGGCGGCGAGACGTTCACTTGGGAAGGCTCTTTCGCTCAGCTATAAGTTTGAATCAGCTGAACGCTGAATCGTCAAATTGAACCTGAATAAACGGGCGCTTTCTTAGGAATGCGCCCTTTTTTTACTGACCTGGAGTATTATGGAAGTATTAGATGTGTCCATTATCGGAGCCTACTTTGGCTTCATTGTGCTGGCGGCAATCGTGTTCAAGCGTTTTTCTAAAAACTCTTCAGGCTACATTCGTGGTGGCGGTGCCATGATGTGGTGGATGGCGGGAGCTACGGCATTTATGACTCAGTTTTCTGCCTGGACATTCACTGGAGCGGCAGCAAAAGCGTATGAAGATGGCCTAACGGTGTTGTTTCTATTTTGGGGCAATGCGTTAGGGTTTTTTGTTGCGGCGGCCTATTTCGCGGAGCGTTATCGCAAGTTACGCGTTGAAACCGCAATGGAAGTTATTCGGATTCGATTTGGCAAGGTATCGGAACAAACCTACACCTGGCTTAGCTTTCCTCTGGGTATTTTAGGCGCCGCAATTTGGCTAAACGGGTTAGCGATTTTCGTTGCGGCGGTACTCAATGTGGATCTTTATGTCACGATCCTTGCCGTGGGGGTATTAGTTACTTTTATTGCGGTGAGTGGTGGCGCATGGACAGTTTCGGCGACGAATGTGATTCAACTAATTTTATTGGTGGCGATCACGATGACGGTTGGTGTGTTTGCATTAGTGCATGTTGGCGGTCCGAGCGAGTTGGTTGCTAAATATCCACACAACGTCTTGATGGGCGAGGGGATCCAATATTGGCAAATATTCTTTGTGTGGATCGTGATTATCATGACCAAACAAACCGTCAATACCAATAATGCGCTGACGTGCTATCGTTTTTTAGTCACAACTAACGAGAAAGAAGCCAAGAAAGCCGCTTGGGTTGCGGGTGTGTTGTTTATTATTGGCCCGGTGATGTGGTTTGTACCGCCCTGGGTTGCCGCGACGATGAACGTTGATCTTCAAGCCATTTATCCTAATCTAGGAGCCAGTGCAAATAACGCGGCGTATCTTTATTACATCGACCAGTATATGCCAACAGGCGTGCTGGGTTTGGTGCTCGCGGCGATGATCGCGGCCACAATTGCACCGATGACCACCGCGTTGAACCGCAATGCAGGCATTTTTGTTCGAAATGTTTATCAGTCTGTTATCAATACTAAGGCAACAGAGCAGCAGCAAATGAGAGTGGGGAAACTCGCCACCGTGATCACTGGTGTACTGTCCGTTGCAGCCGCATTGGTTTTCGCATCAATTGACGAATACAGCTTCTTTGATTTGATGATGTTGTTTGGCGCCCTGTTGCAAATGCCATTGTCTATTCCGTCATTGTTGGCGTTGGTGGTCATCCGCACTCCAGATTGGTCTGGTTGGGCAACCATTGTGGTTGGGTTACTGGTTTCTTCGTTCATGCATTTTGTATTTGATGTTGACTGGCTTCTACCGCTGTTTGGTGCTCAGAACTTTACCCACCGTGAATCTGTTGATTTGGCAGTTGTGTCGGCCCTGTCTGCGCAGTTCGTCATTACCGGTGGTTTCTTCATATTGTCCAGCCTGTTTTATCAAGACCCGGTAGGGAAACGAAGCCAAGAGCTTAATCAAATGATGAAGAACTTGGACACCAATATAGACAAGGACGAGGAAGCGAAAGTAGACCGAAGACAAGGAGCGTACCTGGGTAGAATAACTCAGGTACTAGGAGCATTGATTTTGAGTATTGGTTTCTTTTTTGATCAAACCTCAGATAAGGCAACGTTCTTTGTGATCGGTGGATTGATTTTGCTTGCTGGCAGCCACTTGTATCGAAGCCGAAAACCGGCAATGCCTGAAGTGCAACCAGAGTAAATGCTAATTAGGGGAATGGCGGGTCTATATTGCCACTCCCCTTACAGTGCACTCGCTAGGCTTTTTCGAGCGGCTTAAGTGAAGACATAGCGAGCCAACTAAGAGTGAATACTATGACGATTTACGGCTAAAGCTTACGGCGTATAGGCATGGAATAACCAGTAATACGACAGGCAGTGAAAACAACAAGCCATAACCGAGCGTTAAGGACATTGGGCCCATGTAAACATCGGTTCCACCGATCCCGTAAGACAGCGGTAGCAAGCCAACTACTGTGGTAATCGATGTCAATAATATCGGCCTTAAACGGCTGGTGGATGCTTGCACCACGGCCTCTAACATCGCGAGCCCATCTTGACGTAGTTCGTTGATTCGGTTGATTAGCACTAACGAGTTATTAACGACCACCCCTGTCATCCCCAACACACCAATCAGCGCAAACAAAGATAAAGGCTGCATGTGTACAAATAGCGCCATCAACGCAGCAACCACCGCAAACGGAATAACCGCCATGATCATCAAAGGTTGCAGCAATGATCCAAACATAATCGCGAGGACAAAGTAAATGCCAACCATGGCGGCAGGAAATGCGACGAGGAACCCAGACATAGTTTCATCTGTATTTTCAGCCTCACCACCAATTTCTAACCGAACAGAATTGCCGACTTTACTTGCCAGCGCTTCGGTCAGTTGGCTGCTTAGTAAGCCCGGGCTCAGATTTTCATCGACAATTTGTGCACTGACTAAAACCTGACGATCCCCGCCATAATGTAATATCTCTCGGGGGGCTTGCACTTCTTGTACTTTCGCAAGACGGCTGAGTGGTACTTGCGCCCCGCTCGGCGTCGATATTTTTGTGGTTTGCAATTTCTCTAGGCTGCGATGTTGTTCGTTTAGTAGCACTCTCAGGCTGACTTCTTGATCGCCAATCCATGTTGATGTGACGTTTTCACCATCAAAGGCAATACGAAGTGTGACCGCTAAATCTTGAACAGTGAGATTGTAGCGAGCCAACCATTCGTATTGAGGTAAAATCTGCAACTGTGGATCGGTAAGCGCCTCGTTGTGTTTGACTTTATTTAAACTTGGCTGTTGTTCCATCCAACCCATCACCATGTCCAGAGCTTGGTTTCTTTCAGCGTGATTGTTGCTGATCACACGGATTTCAACGGGCTCTCCTGGAGGCGGTCCGCCAGCATCAACCGTGAATTTCACGAATTGAATCGCACCGTTACTGCTCAGTTGTGCATTGAGTGCATCCGCAATAGTATTGGCCGTGCGCTCTCTTTTTTCAAAGTTGGTTAAGGTAACAAGCCCACGACTGGCAGGGTTTCCATATGCCATCTGAAAGGCAGCCAGTTCGCTGTCTTCCAGTGCGGAGATAGCTTGTTCTAATTCTTGGTGGGCAGCTTGAACGCTTTCTAGCGGAGTGCCGGGCGCAACTTCTGTGTAAACCTCAATGTATTTTGCCGATTCACTTGGAAATAAATCCAACGTGATGGTGCTTAACAGCGTGGCGCTACCAAATAAGGCTAGAATAGAAAACGCGAGTACACTTTTCTTCCAGTTAAGGCAAAGCGTCAATAATGCTTGATAGCGACGAGTAATTGACTGGAAACGATCTTTTTTGTCCGTTTTCAGAGGTTCTTTTTCTAGCGATTTAGCGAGGTGCGCCGGTAGCGTAAATGTACATTCGGCTAATGAAAACAGCAGCGCTGCAATCACAGTAATCGGAATCACAATCACGGCTTTGCCCATGGAGCCAGGGATAAAAAACATCGGGATGAAGACTAAGGCCGTTGTAGTTAGGCTGGCGATGATTGGTGTTATGACCTGTTGTACGCCCGACGTGGCGGCGTCTAACGCATTTTTCCCTTTTTCTTTTTCTTGGTAGATGCTCTCGGCAACAATGACCGAGTCATCTACTATTATGCCTATTACCAATAAAAGCGCTGCTAGTGTGATGCTGTCTAGGTTCATTCCCATCATAGGCAACACGGCCATTACCCCAAGCACACAAAATGGAATCGAGACCGATACCCAAAAAGCGACCTGGCGTTTTAATACCATGCTAAGAACGATTAATACCAATATCAGACCCACGCCGCCATTGGTTGTTACGATGGAAAATTTGTCACTCATATCATCAGCAAGATTCAGTGATACCGGGAATGCAAACTTGCTATTTAAACGGGTTTCTTCCTTTTCTAAGAGGGCTTTGATTCGATCAATGGTTGCGATGATGTCGGCATTCGCGCTTTTTATAACGGAAAAGACAATGCCATTTTGCCCGTTTACCATGCCCAATTTAGTGGCTTTTTCAAAGGTATCCGAAACCGTTGCAACGTCGCCAATTCGAATGATTTCACCGGTAGGGAGTACATCAACAATCGTTTGCTCTAGCTCTTGGACTGATTGTATTTGAGTGAGTGTGACGATGCGTTGCTCGCTATTCCACGATTCCACAACACCACCGGATAAGGATAAATTGCGAGTGTTGATGGCCGAGGTAATATCTGAAAAAGTCAGTTGATAACGGGAAACTTTACTCGGGTCGACTTCAATCCAGTATTCGCGTTCTGTAAAGCCGGTCATGCTGATGTTACCTACTCCGGCAACATCACGCAGCCTTTTTTCAAGCTCTCTCGCGTAGTTTTGCAGTGCACTATTTTTATTGGCAATTTCAGCTTTCGTTAATTTAACTTCGCTTACGGGAGTTACAACGCCAAAGGTCATGACCTCAAAAGAAGAGGTGCTTTTTTGTGCGACTAGAGGAGGATCGCTGATGTCTTTTGGTAGGCCTTTTACTCGATCGACCGCTTGCTGAATATCTGCCAAGACCTTCGCTGTATCGTAGCTTTCGTTAAGTTCTAGGCTTATGGAAGAGCGACCGTCAGCGGATGTGGAATTGTACTTTTTAATGCCCTCGACGGACTTAAGTTCTTTTTCAATTTTGTTGGTAATATTAAGCTCAATATCTTGAGCTGATGCCCCCGGGTATTGGGTGGTAATGTCGACTTCAGCGAACGCCACGTCGGGTAATTCTTGCATTTTCAACGTGCTCATTGCCCCAAAGCCAATCAGCAAGACCATTAAGGTTATAATACGCGCTAAAAAGCTACGCTGCGCAAAGTAGGCCAATAGTGATTTCATGGTAACCCTTACTTATTGGTTTCAAAGGTGGTGGTTGCGTGAATAGACATTCCCGGCTTAAATTGATGTTCGGCATTATTGATGCTCACTTCGACAGGATAGGCGTAAGTACTAGGATCAAGCTCAACGCCAATACGTTTGATACTGGCAAGTATCTTGTTGTTCTGATTGGATTCAGACCATAGTTGAATCGGTTGGCCGACATACAGTGACGCTAAGTCGAACTCGCTCGCAAGCAAGCGCACGTTGAGTTTATCTATGTTGATCAACTGGTACAGTAAATCCCCCTGATTGACCCACGCGCCTGCTTCTAGTGGCCTAGACACCACGTAACCTTCAATGCTTGAATGAATGGACGTGCGGTCTAAATCTAGCTGGGCCTTTTGAAGTTCAATTTTGGCAAGAGACAACTGAGCCTTAGCGGCATCGAAATCTGCTTTAGCGATGTCGAGTTCATTTTGCGATAAGCTGTTTTTGCCTCGCAGTTCGACGTAGCGCTTGTATAAAGAACGCTTGATAGATAAGTCGGCCTCTACTAAAGAAACGTTGGCCTTTTGTTTGCGTACTTCTAATTGAAAGTCGACAGGGTTGATTAACGCCAGTGGCGCACCGCGAGTAATGACATCTCCCGTGTACCAGTTAATCTGTTTCAGAACACCGCTTACTTCTGAAACAACATTGACTGGGTCGATTCCTGTGGCTTTGCCAATGAGGTCGAGGGAATATGCGTGGGTTGAAACGCCTTGTAGCAATGCCAGTGAAAACAGAAATGTTTTATTCATGATGGACTCCTAAATGTTCAAGTTGGCTGCAGTTTGATGGGGAGCGTGTCGAGTTTTTGTCGAAACTACATAGATAGAGACTTTATCGACAGGAACTTTAGAATGGATGAAACATACGGTAAGGTTTGGCATAGCTTCGACTTTTTTTCGACAGAAAATCCGTATGATGGCAAAGAGAAAGACAGAATAGAAACTAGGGCAGAGGTAATAGAATGCTAGCGGGTCGACAGATTTTAGTAGTAGAAGACAATGAGGAACTGCAAGGCATACTGGCGGATTTTCTAGAAGTGAAAGGTGCTGAAGTCGATTTTGCGGACAATGGTGAGCAAGGGTTACAGCTTGCTCTAGAGAATGAATTTGATGTGATCATTTTAGATGTGATGATGCCAAAGAAAAATGGCATGCAAATGGCACAAGAGCTTAGAGACAGCGGCTGCACCACGCCAATTTTGATGCTTACGGCGTTGAACGGGCAGCAAGACTTGTTGACGGGCTTCGAAAGTGGTGTTGATGATTTCATTAGTAAACCGTTTCAATTCCCTGAATTAGAAGCTCGCTTAACGGCCCTTATCAAGCGTTACCGAGGGCAAGTTGCCCAAACGCTACTGACCTATGGTGAAATCTCGATTGATCAAAAAACGCATTTGGTGACTCGTGCCGGATGCTCTGTAGTGGTAGCTCCTGCGCTATATCAAATATTACTTTCCTTGGTAAAAGCACAAGGTGATATTGTCTCTCGAGAAGCGTTGATTTATCAACTATGGGGGGAAGATATTCCGGACAAGGATGTGTTGCGCAGCCACATCTATTTGTTACGAAATGTACTGGACAAGCCGTATGCTTATCCAATGTTAATGACCGTGCCGAAATCGGGTTACCGATTGGTGAAAGCTTGAGGCTGGTGACAGAATGAAATGGTTAAAAGCGCGTCATCTCGCTCGAGGCGGTAACTCGATTCAAGATGTGAAATCTAGGCTACTCAAAACCTTTTCGGTTATCGCTCTGTCCTCTTCATTTGTTGTTTTTTTGGTATTTTCTTTATATCTGGTTTACAACGAGGATCAGCAAACCCAGCAACATTTAGTCGCATTTGAGAGCGTCGCCATTACTCACTATTCGCTAGAACAAGTTGGCACGGCTAAGATAAGCCCCAATGTGTACGCCTACTATAATGAACAATTTTTACCGGATGAATTAAAATCTCAATTGCCTTACGAACTCGGTCGAGTGACTCGATATAAGCCTTTTTCTGAAAACGGCTTTATGGTACTTCACACTCGTTTTACTGATGATGCTGGTATTGAACGTCCGCTGTACCTGAGTGTCGGTTCAAGAGCATTAGACTTTGGTGATGATAACTGGGACACCTTATTGCTGACGGCTATGATATTGATGCTGCTGTTAATCGCATTCTTACGTTTCTCCTTACAGCGCATGTTTGATGGCTTGATGTCACCGATTTCTGATTTAAGTGCCCAACTTGCAAAACAAAGTGATCATGATTTTGCCGTATCAGAGCGAGCGATTGATGAAGTACAAATGCTAACTGAGCGACTGAACGACTACAACCAAATGAAAAACCGCTTAATGAAGCAAGAACGTATGTTTGCAAATTACGCTAGCCACGAATTGAAAACTCCAATATCCATTGTGCTTGGCGCGGCTAATTTACAAAGCATGAAAGAGGATAAAGACTTTCAGAAAAAGCAACGCGACCGAATTATTAATGCCGCCACGGGGATGCAAGACACGGTAGAAGTGCTGCTCAACATTGTAAAGCAAGAAAACGCTAATCAGACCGGTATCTTGTATGACTATACCGTTGAAACCCTGAGCCTTGATAAGTCCCTCAGCAAGCTTAATGCCGATGTGACGTTCAATATGAATGTAGGGGAGGGAACGCGCCTAAATATGCCGTATACCGTCATGAATATCCTACTTAAAAATCTGGTTGAAAACGCCATCCGGTTTACTCAAAAGGGATACATCCATGTTGAGATTACCTCCGATTTTATTGAAGTCACTGACACAGGCTCTGGGCTGAATGAACTCAGTGGGAATAACACTGAGCATGGGCTAGGTTTACTGATTGTTCGCCGGCTGTGTGAAAGCTACGGTTGGTCATTCTTGCTAGATAATCACGAGAAAGGCGGCTGTGTGGCTCGGTTGGTGTGTTTACGTCCTGATACAAACTAGTTTTCAATTATGTGTGATGAGCCCCTCGTCACACTTCTCGCTTAAATAGACGAGTTATCAGTCATTTTCTTGTTTCTCCTTGTTGGGTCGGTTCTAAATAGTCCTCATTTGTAATACAATAGGATTTAAGTTGTTTCGTATTCATCTTGGTAGAATGATCCCAATGAAATGTGACTCAACCGCTTCATTCCTAAATATTATTTATTACTCAGGAGAGTGTCATTATGTCTAAGAAAATCGCATTTATTTCTGGCGCAACAGGCGGCATTGGTTTCCAAGTGGCTACACGTCTTGGTCAAGATGGCTACACCGTTATTCTTAATGGCATCGAATCAGAGAAAGGCGCAGCTTGTGTTGCGAAACTTCAAGAGTCTGGTATTGAAGCTGAGTATTACGGGTTTGATGTTACGGATGATAAAGCCGTGACTGAAACAATCACAGCCATTGGTGAGAAGTACGGCCACATCGACGTTGTCGTTAACAATGCTGGTGGCCTAGGCGGTCGTAGCTCAATTGAGGAAATGAGCACTGAGTTTTTCCGTTCTGTAATGGCACTTAACCTTGATAGCGCATTTTTTGTTTCACGTGCAGCGATTCCATTTTTGAAGAAATCTGATAATGCTTCAATCATCAACTTCACTTCAAATGCTGCATGGAACGCAGGCGGCCCTGGTGCGGGTATTTACGGTACTTCTAAAGCGGCCGTTCACACATTAACTCGTGCTTTGGCAAAAGAGTTAGCGCCAGCAAACATTCGTGTTAATGCGGTTTCTCCGGGTACTATCGACACGCCATTCCATGCTCAAATCAAATCAACTAAGCCTGAAGTATTTGCTTCATGGGCAGACAGCATCATGCTAGGTCGCCTTGGTCAGCCTGAAGAAGTGGCCTCTGTTATCTCTTTCTTGGTAAGCAAAGATGCGTCATTCATGACGGCAGAAACACTTCAAATTGGTGGTGGTCAAGCTCTAGGTATCTAGTCTCGTTAAGCTTGCAAAGTAGCTACTGTTAGAAATAAAAAAAGCACCCAGATATGACCTTATCTGAGGTGCTTTTTTGTTGATGTGATGGCTATTTTTGGTTGAGCTATTTCGGACTTGCTTAGGCATGGTTCCGAAGAGCGTCTCTGTTTAGCTAGTCGTACATGAGTTTGCTTGCTTTTTTCGCATCAAACTCTTTTAACGATTTTCGAGCAAGGTGGCGGAATGGCAAGGCTTTGATGATCTCTTCAAATGGTTGAATGGCAAATGCCCAAAAAATGGACACGTCAAACACCAGCACGAGTAGCGCACATAACGGGATCGAAATTAACCACTGGCCGGTAAAGTTAATCTTAAATACCGCGGTTGTTTTGCCAAGAGATCGCAATATATGGCCATGAACCGTGTTGTAACCACGAGCAATGGGTAAAAAGATGTACAGCGGGGCAATGAGTGCAAGCGCTTCGTAGGTCGATGGGTCTAAATCAGGGTAAATATCGGCAATGACCAAGCTGATTAAAGTAAAGGCCAGCGCACACAAGAATGAAATACCAACAGCGATGTTAATACTCGTATCGACATTTTTGGTCAGGTTATCCAAACTCTTAGAACCAATCGCTTGGCTGATGGTGATTGCCGTTGCGTGAGCCCACGCGGTGATGAACTGCGTGCCAGAACGTAACCAAGGCATGATAAGCGTAATGGCTACATATGCGTTAATGTTGAGCTGGGAGTAAAGTAATTGATAAACGGTTACACCAATCGACAAAATGGTCATATTCGCGGCTACGGGGAATATTTCGATGAGATGGTTACGAATGTTTTTCCTCATTGAAGACAGCACCGAGAACTTACTGATATTTACTTCGTCATCGAAACGCATGCACAAACTGAGATAAGCCAAACGAACAGCAATGGCGAATAAGCTACCCAAAGCTGCTCCCTCAACACCAATACCTTGTATTGAGCCATAGCCATGAATTAACAGGTAAGAGACGATGGCGTTGACCGGCATTTCAATCAAGTAGCCTTTAAACGGTACTTTGGTTCGGCCTAAACCATTGAACAACGCGATAATGATCTGTGTTAGGGCGTTGAAGATAACGATATACTTAGAAATATCGATGTAGCTGCTGATTTGACTAAACAATTTCGGGTCATCGGTCAGTGCTTCTAATAAAGGGCGTTCAAAAACAGTCAGCAATAACCAAAATAGAACCGCAACGGATAGGTTGATTAACAGCCCCGACCAAAACGATTTCGACAACGACTCCTTGACACCTGAACCCACAGCTCGGCTAATAACCAATTGAGTACCGTTCGCCAGCGCCATCTGAATGCCTAAGATAAAGGCGACAACTGTGGTGGATATGCCCATAGCGGCGAGAGGAAGTTCACCAAGAGGTGAAACCAAAAGAGTATCGATCATTAGCATTGATTGCATCAATAGCGCGTTCAACGCTAATGGCCACGCTAACGAGAAGTTCTTTCTAGCATAAGATGGAGAAGACAAGAAATAGACCTCGCTGTGATGTAAAAAACCATAATGCCCTAAGACATTATGGTTTGAGTGGTGTGCCATTCAGAATTAACTAGCCGCTAATGGCATGCTCTTGCGCCAACTTTTGATTTTCATCATTGAGTAGATTTAATGATGAAAAGCGTGCTTGATCCGGCTGCCCTGACATAATGGCATCGTAAATTGCACGATGCTCGTCAATACAAAAGCGTCCGCCCTCGGCTGACTTATCAATAAACTGCAAAAAGATAGTATTCAAAATATTGCCAAACGGAATATAAAACTGATTGCCTGTTGAAAGGAATATAGTTTGGTGAAACTTATGATCAACTTCCCCCCATGTGGCGTAATCAAACTCTTTAGCCGCGACCGTCATTTTTTGGATTAATACTGATAGTGTTTTTCGTTGCTCAATACTGGCATTGTTCGCTGCGAGCGCACACGCTTCTGGTTCTATCGCTTTTCTTAAGCCTAAGAATTGCGTCAAGAATGGTTCAGTATCTTCGATATCTTGTATCCACTCCAGTAGTTGCGGGTCTAGAAAGTGCCAAAACTGACGTTCTCTAATATGCGTACCGACTTTCGGCTTAGATTCTAATAAGCCTTTAGAGGTGAGGAGTTTAGTTGATTCTCGCAAGGCAGTCCGGCTAATACCAAATTGTTTACACAACTCGAGCTCACTGGGCAGCTTTTCGCGCTGTTGTAACTCACCAGAGAGTATCTTTCGAGCGATTTGTCGAGCGACCTGGACATGAAGACGGCGACTAGAATCAGAGACTATGGAAAAAACAGCCATTTCATGCTCTCCCAAATTCGACTGAAATATGCGCAACTTTTAAGATTGTACCGGCTGCTGATTCGGTATTTGGAGCATTATTACCTTTTAAACTGCTAAACATCACGGTTCACTTAATTTGTTGTTCATTATCATAAGTGATAATAATCATACAATAGCACATCATTTCGTCAAGGTGGTAGGATCGAAAATTTACGATGTTAGCCAATAAATAGGAGGTTTGTTTGAAGCAATGTGACATGAAACACTCTTTTTAGTTGTATTGTATGACTATTGGTATTGATGGCAACTAAGCTCCTACGTCACGTTTATTAAATGCTGCTATATGTAGGGGTATTCGTTGATGCTATAATAAGGCTTAAATAATACATATATGCAGAAAAGTGACTATGGCTGGTAATTTTGCTTCAATCTCAGGCTCAAAGCGCAGCCTACACGTGCAAGTTGCACGTGAAATTGCGCGTGGTATTTTGTCTGGTGATTTGCCTCAAGGCTCAATCATACCTGGTGAGATGGCGTTATGTGAGCAGTTTGGTATTAGCCGAACGGCGCTCAGAGAAGCAGTAAAACTTTTGACCTCTAAAGGGTTGTTAGAATCACGACCGAAGATTGGGACGAAGGTTGTCGATCGCGCTTATTGGAACTTCCTTGACCCTCAATTGATTGAGTGGATGGATGGGTTAACCGATCTTGAAGAATTCTGCCAACAGTTCTTAGGTCTACGTCGTGCGATTGAACCAGAAGCATGTGCTTTGGCTGCTCGTTATGCCACTGCGGAACAACGTATCAAGATATCTGAAGCTTTCCAAGAAATGTGTGACATAGACGAAGCAGAAGTCTTTGATATGGAAAAGTGGACGGAAGTCGACACAAAATTCCATCGCCTAGTTTTTAGTTCTACTGGTAATGACTTCTATCTGCCGTTTGGGAATATTTTGACAACCATGTTTGTTAACTTTATCACTCACTCATCAGAAGAGGGCAGTACTTGCATTAACGAACACCGTGAAATCTATGAAGCGATCATGGCCGGTAACGAAGACAAAGCAAGACAAGCATCGGCTGATCACTTGCAAGAATCTAAACACCGTTTACCTGCAATGAACTAATACTCCTTAGTGCATTGGCAGAAGGTCAGCCTACGAGCTGGCCTTTTTTGTGGCTGTTATTTAGAGGCTTACCGGTTAGGTTCAATTTTTTGAGAGATAAATTGGCGCATCCATTGTTAATTGGTTATACAATATGATGATAACAATGGAGGATCACCATGCAACAATCACTGCTTCCCAATATTATCCAGTTTATTAGTCAGATTGACCCGTTTGATAAGCTGCCTAAGCCGATCTTAATAAAACTCGCTGAGAAGGTGCAAATCACCTATTTGGGTAAGGGGGAAGTGATTGACCTTTGCAAGGACAAAAAGACGGAGAAGTTTCTCTACATTGTTCGCACCGGCTCCATGGAGCAAAGAAAGCCCGACGGTGTACTAAGAGCTCGTTTACAGTCTGAAGATTTGTTCGGCTTTACGTTCTTGGATCACAGCGTCGAAAGTGAAAAAGGCTATACAGCCATCGCGATTGAAAGCTCTCTTCTTTACCTTATTCCTCATGCCGCTTTGAAAGAGTTGTTCGTCAATAATCCAGAATATGCTGAGCATTTTGCCTCACAAGCTCAAGTGCGTTTAAAGTCGGCGCTTGATGTGGTGTGGTCGAACAAAGAAAAAGGTTTGTTCATTCGTAAAGTGGAAGATGTGGCAAGTGGTCGTATCGCTGTGGTGACAGCAGATATGTCGATTCAAGCGGTCGCTCATGAAATGCGCTTGGTTCAACGTTCGTCTTCAGCCGTGATTTATGAAGACGACAAAATCGTCGGCATTATTACCGACAGAGACATGACTAAGCGTGTGATCGCGAAAGGGGTGTCAATCGAGCGTCCCATTTCTGATGTCATGACCTATGCGCCATTAACCATAAAACCAGACGACTTGGTGTTACATGCTGCGTCAGTCATGATGCAATTTAACATACGCAATCTGCCTGTTGTGAAAGACAACAAGGTACTTGGCCTTCTGACCACGTCGCACTTGGTACAAAACCACCGTGTCCAAGCCATATTTTTGATAGAGAAGATAAAATATGCAGGCAGTGTTAAAGAGCTGGCCGCCTTTACCTCTGAACGCCAAGCGATTTTTGAAGCCTTGGTGGAGGGGAAAGTCGCCACGGAAACCGTGGGTAAAGTGATGGCGATGATCATGGATGCCTATAATCGTCGTTTAATTCAAATAGCGATCGACAAATTGGGCCCTCCACCGTGTGAGTTTGCCTGGATCGTTGCGGGTTCACACGCTCGGAATGAAGTGCACATGTTGTCTGACCAAGATAGCGCCATCGTGTTGAGCGATTCAGCCACTGATAGTGATCGGATTTACTTTAAACACTTATCGATGATGGTTGCTAACGGCCTTGATTCCTGCGCATATCCGTTATGCCCGGGCAAATTTATGGCCGCAACACCAAAATGGTGTCAACCTATATCGGTTTGGAAACAGTATTACAGCAAATGGGTTGCGAATCCGGAATACGAGCGCTTACTCAATATCAGTGTGTTCCTTGAAGTGCGGGCCATTTACGGCAACCAAAGCTTTGGCGATGAAATGAGGGATTCGCTGCATCAAAGTATCCGAACTAACCGAGAGTTTTTGAGCATGTTGGTTCGAGACGCCGTCACGACTAACCCGCCGCTTGGCATATTTAATAACTTGGTGTTAGAAAAATCCGGAGAAAACAGAAAAACCCTCAACGTTAAAAAATACGCAATCAACCTCATTATTGATTTAGCGCGAATTTACGGTTTGGCGGTTGAATGCGATTCCTCGTCGACCGATGAACGGTTTGCCCGTGCGAGAGAAAAAGGTATTTTGAGCGAAGATGCCCACCGTAATATATTGGACGCTTACCGATTTATTTTGTCGGTAAGGTATAGCCATCAGTTAGACGCGTTAAAGAAAGGCGAAGTGCCGGATAATCATATTGACCCAGATAGCTTTGGCAGCTTTGAGCGAAAACACCTTAAAGATGCCTTTAGAATTGTGGCAGATATGCAAGATGCGGCAAAAATTCGATTTGGTGCACGGTAATGAAAAAGTTATTTAACTATTTCCACCCACTGGAGCGTATGAAACGAGAGCGTAAGCAATACGTTAATTCAGTTGTTCTTCCAGAGGTATTAACCCGCCTAATTGAACAGCCTTGTCCTGACACTTTCCAATCAGCGGATGAGCTGGAGTACATCGTTTTGGATCTTGAAACGACGGGGCTTGATTGTAATGAAGATAGAATTTTGTCGATTGGTTGGGTGGAAGTGGCTAAGGGGAAAATAGATCTCGCCTCTAGCCGGCACCTTTACGTCAAAGATAAGTCTCAAATAAAACCCGAAACAGCGGTGATCAATCACATTACTCCGCAGATGATTTCTGACGCCGGGTCGATTCATGACGCGATGATGACATTTTTTGAAGCGGCTGAAGGTAAAGTTTTGGTTGCTCACGCTTGTGTCGTTGAGGCGAATTTTATCAGCAGCTATCTGAAGAAGAGCTATGGTTTTAGTGCGTTGCCATTATTATGGCTTGATACCATGTGCATGGAGAAGACGTTGGTCAATGCCATTAGCCAGCAAGAAGATGTTGACGTAACACTGGCTACTACAAGGGCTCGCTATCGTTTGCCTGAGTATAATAATCATAATGCGTTAGTCGATGCGGTTTCTACAGCAGAGCTGTTATTGGCACAATCAAAACGAATTTCTCCCAATAAACCGGCAACCTTTGGCACCCTGTATCGCATGAGCCATTAATGCTAACCCGATCCAACGGTTCGTTGTTCTACGAACCGTTTTTGTTCCCCAGATAAGTGCTGTAAATATCTATGAATCAAAAAAATATTAGCCAAGCGATTTTTTTGCTTGTGCTAGCTAACTTACTTGCGTCTTTTTCAGATGTGTCTCTTAAAGTTCTGAATGGTGAAGTACCCACTTTCCAATATGTTTTTATTCGGCAAGTTTTGAGCTTGTTGTTGATTTTTCCGCTTTGGATAACGTTACCTAAAAAAACACGCAATCAAGGGTGCTGTTCGATTACGTTTTGGCGGGCACAATTGATTTTAGGTGGCAGTGCATGTGCCATGGTGGCGATCACCCACTTAACGTTGGCAACCGCAAACGCCATGTTTTATGTTGGGCCTCTGATGATGTTGCCGTTATCGGTCGTGTTGTTAAAAGAGTCCCCGCCTTTAGCTAAAGTGATCGCAACTCTCATCGGCTTTGTTGGTGTACTCATTGTGTTGCGGCCCGAGCAGTTTCACTGGGCAGCGATTGTCGCACTAGGCAGCGCATTAGCCATGGGGTTGGGCAATATTCTGATCAGAAAATTGCCAGCAGAGCAGCATTTGGTATCGACACTTTTTTGGACCACGGTAATGACATTACCCTTAGCGGCTGTGATCGCTTGGTACCAGTGGCAAGCGATTGAATGGCATCACGTGATGTGGATTATGGCGATTAACGTATTTGTCTTAGGCTACCACGCCATCGTGGTGGTCGCTTATAAAAAAGCGGATGCGAGTCAAATTGCGCTTGCTGAATATTCTGGTTTGGCGTTTGTGACGGCGTTTGGCGTGATGTGGTTTGATGAAATTCCAGATGTGTTCACCGCATTTGGTATTCTACTTATTGTCGTCCCTATGATGCCGATAAAATGGCGCAAGTGGTTTACTTGGCGTAGAGATACCGCAGCATCACATTGATAGCTTTAGTCGCTTAAATGGCTGTTTTGACTTTTTACTAAGTGTTAATCGGCTGATAGATGAAAGCCAGCTCGTTGCCGAGCTGGCTTTTTATTGCCTAGCGCTTATATTAGCGCCTTTATTACCTAGCATGTGTGCAGATTAGAAGCTGTACGTTAGACCGACACGGCTACGCAGTTCAAATGCGTTGTTGGTCGCTTGTTGGCCATAACCGCCGTCTTTAGAGTAGCTCGCATAGCCAAATTCAGCGTACGGTGCCCACTGTCCGAAGCTGCGACGAATGGTAGAGTTAAACTCAACATTAGTGTCTTTATCTTCGTATAAATCGTAGCCGTCTGCTTTGTAGTAGTTACCTTCTAGACCTAGGCTCCACTCATCGAATTTGTAGTTAATGTTACCGGTTAAACGGTGGCGGTTCTGGGTTGATGTACCGTCACTGTATTGCTTGATGTCATAACGGTAACGACCGCTCAAGCTAAGGCCTTCAATGCTGTCTAGCGCGTAGGTCAGGCGAAGTTGAGGCTTGAACGTAATTCCGCTTGTACGAGCTTCAATTGGCATTCCTGGTTGTAATGTCCAATTATCATTGATTTTGTGGCGGTAACCTAGGTCCAATTCCCAACCGTTGTTTTGCAGATCTTTTAGGAACTCGCCATCTTTACCTTTAAACTTTAATTCGCCGCTGTAATAGAAGTTATCGATGCTATCGCCCATTTTAACGCGAGTCGCATGTTGATCAGAGCTGTGCTTGTATTCGTGGCGCATGTCAAAAGAAGCAGCAGATACAGCAGTAGTAGCCAGTAACGCAGTAGCAGCAAGCGTAAGATTAGTTTTAGAGATAAGTCTCATTCGATACCCTTTTGATGATTCATAGTAATGTATGACAAATATAATATCGGATCGAATGACTTGATTGATGTGACGGCCATCACTAGAAGTTCCCTGTTTTACATTAATTAATAGTTGTAACGAATGGTTTCGATATCATTTACTTGCTATACAGTGACTTAGTGAACAAAAGTGTGTTCTATACAGAAAGGCGAAAATAGGGCTATTGGTTCGACTTGTGAGGTCTATAACATCATATTTAGGTCGATTTTGATGTATTGAGCTGGTTTAGATGCCGGTTTCTATGTTTTTTGGGAATAGAGCACAAAAAAACCAGCTCAGTGAGCTGGTTTAGCATTAGGACCTTGAAAACTTGACGCTAGAAGCTGTATGTCATACCGACACGAGTACGCATTTGACGTTGATCCGTGCTGCTAGAAACTGACGCGTTACCTACTTCTACGTATGGGCGCCATGCTGTATCTGGAATTTTGTAACCCACTTTAAAGTTCAGTTCGTAGTTAGTGTCACCATCATTAAACAGTTTGTAGCCATCCGTTTGAGCGATTTCGTAGTTACCTTCAAAACCAAATTGGAACTGCTCGTAGCTGTAGTCTAGGTTACCGGTGATTTTGCTTTTTTGGCGGTTATCATCACCTGATTGTTCTGTGTACTGCTGGAACTCATGGCGGTAACGAAGTTTCGCTTGAACACCAGAATCAAATTTGTATCCAACACGAACCTGAGGCTTAAAGGTTACTTTTTCACTACTAAATGTGATTGGCATACCTGGCTGGACGAACCATTTGTCATCAATTTTGTGTTTGTAACCAAAATCAAACTCAGAATCGCCTCGTTGTAGGTTTTTGTACAAATCTTGGCTGCCATCATCATTTTGAGCACCATTGAACTTCATCTCTACACCGAAGTAGAAATCGTTACTGCTACCACCAATCTTAATACGGTCAGCGTGGCGCTTTTGCTCATGCTTATACTCGTGACGGTAGTCAATAGAAGCAGCAGAAACCGAGCAAGCAAGTAAAGTAGTAGTCAGAGCAATAGTAATTTTATTTATGTTTTTCATTTTAGTTCCATCTTTATATGAACACCTATAGGGGAGGCGCGCTTTAACAATATTGAATTAATGTATGACAAATATTTTATGCTTGTTTTTATTCTATTTCACGTGATCGACATCACGCATAGAAAATATAAAATTTATAAAACATATATTTCTGTATCATAATAGTTTGATTTTAATATATTTCTATCTGATTTTGTTGTTTGTGTTTCATGGGGGAGGAATGGTTTTATCAATGAAAATGTGAAGTAATTAACTCATCTTTTAGGTTATTTTATCATTTAATATTACATTAGTTGGCGTGATAACCAACTACGATGTGATGTATGCCCATAACGCTCTAATTACCATCAATGAAAAGCTTAAAAACAATGAATGAAAGATAAAAATAATTGGCTTGTGTTGAAGTAAGTGCACTAACTTCTAAGCCACCCGAAAGGGGGGGGATGCCGAGGAGGATCACATCATGCTCTTTACAGGGATATGAATGGGATGTTGTCAGGAGCCCTTGCATTTAAGTGCTTATGAATTGTGTAGAGGACTAATCTGATAGTAGTGTGGATGACTGACGTATTACGGAGGTCTATCGCCTGCCATGTGAGTAGTGACGTGATGAGTACTGTTGGTGTTGTTTACGTACTGACAAGAGATCAAAAAAAGCTCCCAGATTAGGGAGCTTAAATCGGTACTGCTTAATTGTTTAGTACTTGTAGACCATTGCATATCGCCTAGAGCCTATCAATCTGCTCTTAACGTTATAGCTTGAATTGATTCAAAAGTGCAGTCAGGTTTTGATTAACTTTAGCAATTTCTTGAGTTTCTGAATGGAGGTTTTGCCCCTCATCATTTAGCTTTTCTACGATGGCATGGATGTGATGGATATTCTCACTGATGGTTTGTATGACGGTGTTTTGTTCGTTGGCCGAGGTAGAAATTTGGGTGTTAAGATCGTTCACCCCCGTGATGTTTACGTTCAGTGCGTTCAGGCTTACTGATACGTCTTGTGCTTCTTCAACGGTTTTGTCACAGGTCGTTTGAGTGTTGTTAATTGAAGTTACGACCATCTCAGCTTCTTGCTTCAATTTGGATAGCGCGTGTTCAATTTCTGTTGTGCTTGACTGAGTTCGACTGGCGAGAGCTCGGACTTCGTCGGCAACCACGGCAAACCCTCTGCCTTGCTCTCCCGCTCGTGCGGCTTCGATAGACGCATTCAAAGCAAGCAAGTTTGTTTGATCGGCAATTCCGCCAATCACTTCAACAATGGATTGAATACTGGTGGTTTCATTATTCATGTTTTGAACATTATGTGAGGTTTCTTGAATTTCGGTCGATAATGTTTGAATGCGGCCTTGAGCTGCACCGATGGTGTTATTCGCTGTTTGTGTATTCTCGTGCGCTTCTTGCGTGGATGAAGACGCGGTTTGAGAGTGTTCGACAACTTGCAGCGCAGTATGCGACAACTCTTCAACAGCGGTAACGATTTGAGTGGTTTCTTCTGTATGCGTAGCCAGTATTTCAGCACTGCTTCGACTGTGCACATGTAAGTTGTCTACACGGTCGGTAAGCAATGCGGTGGCACTTTGTATCTCTATTAACATTTGCTGCAATTTACTCACGAATGCATTAATGCTTGTCGCTATTTGACCTAAATCGTCCTTGCTTTCTACTTTTAGGCGCTGAGTTAGGTCGCCCTCTCCATGAGATAAGTCATCCACCAGTGTTCTTAAAGAATGAATTGGTCTGTAAAGACGATTTAGGGCGAAAAGCATGATCAGTAGAGTGAATAGCCCAGTCATTAAGATGATAATGGCCATTTTCCAGGTAGCATCGGCTACCGGAGCGTAAGCGACTTCTTTGTCTATCGACACAATGAGGTACCACTCATCCCCTGAAACTAATGGAATTTTCTGAGAGACGAACAGAGTGTTGACTCCGTCAATTTGCCCTTCGATATTGGCATTACTCTGACCAAACATGTGGGTACTTACTTCGCTTAAAAGGCCGTTGTGTAAATTGTCTTTTACTGTGGCATAAGTTGCAGTCGAGGCGAGTACAGTTCCTTGTTTATCAACAATGATGCCAGATGCTCCATCGATGTATTGCATGTTTTCTAACTGTTTTTGTAAGTTACTAAAACGGATGTCAGCCATGATTACACCGTCTGCGACCGAATGCATCACGCCAATCATTGGAGTACCGTCACTTTTTGTGAAAAAGACGTCACTTAAGCTAAGCCCGTTATTGCTTTTGCCTTTTTGGTACCACGGACGAGTTCTTGGGTCGTATTTTTCTAATATACCAATGCCATTTGGAAACGACTCTGAAGATTTAGAAACGTATGAACGACCATCATTAAACCCCAGAGTGATCTTTGATACGCCACCGATACGAGCAGCTGAAGCAACGTGTTTTTCATGAGCAGTGCTGTATTGGTTTTCTTTGTATAGCGCTGCCAACTCCGTGACTGAGCCGATTGCGCGGTCAAAAAGAATGGAGATGTCTTTACTTTCGGCATGCAAAGAATGTTGAATATTATTGATCAAGCGAGCTTCTACTTGCTCTTTAATTTGGCTATGAGAAAAATAGCCTGTAATGATAGAAGCCAAAATTAGGCAGGCGGTAATGGCAGATAGTAAGCTGAGCTTAAATCCAAGAGCTCTCATGTATATGTCCTTTATGATAATAAATGAGTCATTAATGCGCGTAGGCAAAAAAACAATGGCCTCAGAGTCGAGGCCTAATTGTGGGCTTAAATTATTGAATGATAGTAAGTACTACTTTTGTGGGTTGAGGAGTTCTATGCCGGGCTGTGCCCATACCTCGGCTAGATTTTTCTTAACCGTAAAGTGAGAAAAGTCTGCGTCTTTAGCTAACGACCCCCATTCTGACTTGTTAGCCACAACGCCTGCGTTATCATCTCTGAGGTGCTTCATTTCTACATCTTTATGGGTTTTAAATACTACAATAATAATAGACTATGCGCGTGTGACATTCTGTGAAACGGATCATTTTGTTGTCGTTCATCGTCCATATCGCTTTTTTAGATTAGGCTGGTGATTTTAAGTAATTGATTTTATTGGTTTTGATTGGTTTTTGGTTTTGTTGGGATGTGAGTTGATGCACAATCTGACAGTATAATTGATATTTTGTAAGCAAAGATGTGGTAAGTTTATTTGTATTACATTATTATCGATTAAATCGGTTGCCACACGTTTGTTAATTTGGTTTATTGTCAGCGTGGTTTTGTTTTATGTAGGTGGAGCAGGCCTGTCGTTGGAGTAATGCCAGTGAACGTACACACTTGTTGTAGATTTGTTCAAGATCGCGGTGGTATCCCCCAATCACCATTTAGCGTAGTGTATAAATATTTCGGTTATGCCCTTACACAACACCCTAGGTAAGGGCTTTTTTTTACTAATTAGGGGGCTGTTGCAATTAATCAGAGAGTGCAGATCTACCCAGTTGTTCAACATTCGAAGTGATTCGAATCCCTCGATGGTTGACCAAGCTCGCTTTCGTATTTTAAAACCGCCTGTGCTGACGACGAGCTTCTTGATGGGGGCGT
>NZ_JAUFQV010000031.1 GCF_030409945.1 Vibrio tapetis subsp. quintayensis | reverse complement strand
TTTTATGATGCTTAGGGGCCGACTTTGGCAGTGCATTTTGCTGTTCGGCTTCGTTGAAAGTGCCTTTGGGCTCTTTTTCGCTTTTGGCTGAGAAGCGTTTAGATTTGCTCAGGTTAAGTTGCTCAAGGAGCAACTGCATTTTATTTTCTAACTCAACGACTTCCTCTGCTTGAGTGTCAACCGTCTTTTTGAGTGCACTGTTCTCTTCCTGAAGCTTAAGCAGCATCGCTTTGAGTTGTTCTACATCATCAGGAAGGTTGGTCATGGTAAGGGCTCGTTATCTATCATTTCCGCTTAGTCTGACAGCGAAAAAGGATCGTTCAAGCCCAATATGAAGATCAGTATTCTAGCTCACACTTCTCGCCCATAAAGGGGTTGATGCGCCTTGGGGTTTTCAAGATTTAGTCCAGATAATAGCCAGTTAAGTTGTTGCGTAGAGATATGGATATGCCCTGCGGCTGTGGGTTTAGGCCACTTAAAGCGGCCTTTCTCGAGTCGGCGATAGTAGAGCCAGAACCCGTTGGTGTCCCAAAAGAGAATTTTGATTTTATCTCGACCACGATTACAAAAGATAAACCACGCGC
>NZ_JAUFQV010000030.1 GCF_030409945.1 Vibrio tapetis subsp. quintayensis | reverse complement strand
CATCCACCGTGTACGCTTAGTCACTTAACCATACAACCCCAAGAGGTCTTTATGTATGGATTGTTTGCTTTCACTTTTTAAAGTGAAGACAAACCAGCAACCAAGGTTGTCTCTCTATTTTATGAGTGAGAGACGTTCGATTTTGCCGGACTCAAATATGTTTTCACTTACGTGAAAACCCAAGAACACTTGAATGTGTGTTGGTACCTATCACTCTTAAAGAGTCATAGGATTTGAGAACTTTTAAATTTGAACAATATTAATCAAATATTGTTCGTCAGCTTTCCAAATTTTTAAAGAGCAAAAGTTTGTTTCTATTGAAACGAAACCATTTTTAAAAACACTATCGCTAATGCGTTTAAAGATGGTGGAGCTATGCGGGATCGAACCGCAGACCTCCTGCGTGCAAGGCAGGCGCTCTCCCAGCTGAGCTATAGCCCCATAATGGGTAATCTTTTCATATGCAAGGAAACAAATGAGGCCGTGTACGAGAGTACACAACGAATTTGTTGACGCTGCAGATGTAAAGATTTGGTGGGTCTGAGTGGACTCGAACCACCGACCTCCCGCTTATCAGGCGAGCGCTCTAACCAGCTGAGCTACAGACCCAAATCTTTCATCGTAAAAACGATAAACTCTTTTGCTTTTCTAAACCATATCAATCTGTGTGGGTACTCATCGTGAAAATCTTCG
>NZ_JAUFQV010000003.1 GCF_030409945.1 Vibrio tapetis subsp. quintayensis | reverse complement strand
TATCAAAGACTGACACACAATTCAGGACTGGGGGAATTATGAGGGGATCCGTCAGCGCCGCATTAAGCGGACAAAAATAGTGGGTTATAATGTGTAGCGAAGCGAAACTTAACCCACTGTTTTTGTTCCGTTTAAATGCCTTGTTAGTTTTTTTTGGCAGCTTCAATCTTAATAGCGCCATAAGCTATTTGTCTTTTAACAAGTAGTTCACGCTGCTCGTTTGACCAAACTTTAACTAATTTAAGATAATGAGCGTTGTAAGTAATTTCATTCATTATAGATATAATCAATTGATTTTCTTCAGAAGTCCACTTTGATACATGTTTAGATTCGACATATTTATAAATGTAATTTTCATACCGATCTAATCCATGACGAGCAATTAAAGGATAAACAATATCTTTATCGATACTGTTATTTTCCAAGTGCACTCCAAGAAATACAATTGACCTTACAGATTTTTTTATGTTGTTAAGTCGTTTAAGATCTGTAGTTTCACTATCGCTCATAGAATTAGTAACATTGAACATGTCATTATCTATTGTTTCACTAATCTGTATCGTACGATTGAATACTTCTCTTTCTCTCTCTATTTGAATTTGTTTATCGACAAGTTCTTTATTTTGGTTCATTTGAATGACAATGAATACAATTGCAATCACTGTTGCAATGTTCGCAAAAATTTGTGTTATTTGAGCCCAACGTTCTGATTTGGTCACGACTTATCCTTAAAAACTAACGCCCGATTAAGTAGCCCGAAACGCACAACGACTGTTTCCGCATAGCACCGTAACCACTGAAATACCTGCAAACCGAAAATGCCACGCGTTGAGGGTCTGCTTAAATTGCTTGTTATGCGATTTTTCAACGCGTGATCTTGAGCCTTTGATTGATTTCCCACAAGGCTATTTTGTTTGAGTCATATTCCAAAAGTTCACTGGCCTCTTTGAAACTACACCAACGAAATTTTGTATGTTCATTTGAAAGCTGAGGCTCAGTTGACACCTGAACTAAAAAAGAATATTCAGGCACTACAAATTGATGGTTCGTCCAGTTTTCATGACCAGCATAGTAAACCTTGGGAAGCATACACATTGAGTCCAGTTGCTGCCAATTGTAGCCAACTAAACTGGCTTCTTCTTTAAGCTCCCGCTTTGCTGCCTCAAGAAAGGATTCACTACCTTCACCACCGCCTGATATAGCTTGCCATACACCATTATCAGTCCGCAGTCCGATTAAGAAGCGAGGTCGATCATTGAGCATTTGATACGGGAATACCAATACTTGAAATGGTGCTCTCATTGATTTTTCCTCTAATCGCATAACGCCCTGTTAAGGTGTGAGCAATGCAATACCGATGCTACTGCATATCACCTTAAACACTAAACACAACGCATAGTAAAAATGCCACGCGTTGCGAATCACTCTTAAACAGTTTGTTATATTAAAATTTTGCGTAAATTGCCATATTATTTCCGACATGCTGCTCGATATAAGAGTTTGAAACATGTGAGTCATTTGCGTACAAATTCTGAACAACCGTTGTATAGCTCATTACGTATTGTAAATGAGGCAAATATTCATTCATTTCATGATATTTGTAATATTTCGTTAACTCTTGGCTATGTTTGAACTTTGCATACTCAGGATATAAATCAATAAATTCAGATATATTAAATTCCCGAGAATCTTTAACACTAAAGATGTAAAACTCGTGTATCTCACGACCATCATACTTATCAGTTAACAATACTAGATGCTTAAACTTTGAAAATAACTCCACATAACAATATAATTTATTACCTTGATCAGAATGGAGAGCTATTTGATGAAAAGGATAGCTTGATGCTGTATTTTCGTCTTTTTTTAACAACTCGACATTTGATGGCAAGTATGGAATTACAGGTAACTGGCTTTTAAAACCTTGACTATCAATTATCATATCAAGATATTTACTATCAATACCTTTTTCAGTTGCAAAATTTGCAGCAATTTTGGCAAATCCAAGCTTAAATATATCATTATCAAACCCAGAATATATTTCAACACTATCGCGTTCAAACTCAGTAATAATAGTTATATCTTCTAGGTTATACCCATCTTTTTGTAGCTTTTTCTTGTAATTCTCCACCATTTTTTTATTAGGTGCATACAAAACCAAATATTCTTCGTTAAATGATAGGTAACTAGGAGTAATTTTATTACCAGTTATTGTTACACTTATTCCGGTTAACACATGAATACCAACAAATGAGTTGCTTACTTTTCTTTCTGCATTTATAGGCGTTAATTTAGATATATGTGAAAAGATACTGACAAATTTTGCATCATTTGAAGTACCCAGTTCATTATTATGTTTTTCACATAATACACGATCACTTTTTAATCGACCACCAAGTGCGTTTGGGATAATGTGTTCATCGCTTTTATCTTCTAGTTTAATAGCATGTCCACATAAATAACAATAACTCATAATCTACCTTTTAATATAGACATAATGACCCCCACGAGGTGCTAGCCTCCAATATCGTGGGTTAGCTTGAAGCCAGAGCCATAATTAGTGTGCAAACAACTAAATCTTGGAGGCTAGCATGAACAACGATACCATAATTTTCATTGGGTTAGATACTCATAAATCCTTTATACAGGTCGCAGTTCTACAAGGTCATCGGGGAGCAAAACCTGACCATT
>NZ_JAUFQV010000029.1 GCF_030409945.1 Vibrio tapetis subsp. quintayensis | reverse complement strand
GGAGCATAAACTTCTACGTTTCAATTGACAGTGGGGGTCATATCAACGCCTTGCTAAGGTGTGAGCAACGCAATACCTTAGCCAACGCATAATACCTTAAACACATAAACCAACGCATAGTAAAAATGCCACGCGTTGCGAATCATCCTTAAGCAACTTGTTATACCGCTTGGTTGAGGCTAAAATGACCAAAATAAAGACCACTTAAGAGACCCATTACATGACCACTAGAATTTTAGCCGATGTAGCTGCAAGCATTACTGAGTTGAAAGCTAACCCTATGAAAGTTGCAACTAGTGCTTACGGTGAACCTGTTGCTGTACTGAACCGAAATGAACCAGCATTTTATTGCGTACCAGCCGAAGCGTACGAAATGATGATGGACAGACTCGAAGATCTTGAACTACTAACTATTGCGAAAGAGCGTGAATCTGAAGAGAGCATTTCGGTAAATATTAATGACCTATAAACTCGACTTTAAAAAGAGCGCACTCAAAGAGTGGAAAAAGCTTGGCTCAACGCTTCAACAACAATTTAAGAAAAAGCTAATCGAACGCTTAGATAACCCGCATGTTCCGGCTTCAAAACTCTCTGGAGCTGACAACATGTATAAGATTAAGCTGCGCCAATCGGGCTACCGTCTCGTCTACAAAGTTGAAGACGATGTCATCATTGTAACCGTCTTAGCAGTCGGAAAACGCGAACGTAGCGATGTTTACCGCAAAGCTATGAAAAGGTTAGATGATTGATTGCGGTATAACGCCTGCATAACACGTTTACTACCATGCAGATTAAGCTCAAATTTACCACTTAATACGGTAAACTCAAAGAAACCTAGAATGCCGAATGTAGTAAATCGTGTTGATGCGATTGTTGAACGAAGCCGCTCCGCGGCAGAGTACAGCGTGCACCGCCCATACTCTCTGTA
>NZ_JAUFQV010000028.1 GCF_030409945.1 Vibrio tapetis subsp. quintayensis | reverse complement strand
CCATACAACACCCAAGGGGTTTTGATGGACTCAAAGCAAGAACATAATTGAATGTGTAATAAGAACTTTTAAGCCACAGCTTTCCGAATTAAAGAATTTGCTTGGCGACCATAGCGTTGCGGACCCACCTGATCCCATGCCGAACTCAGAAGTGAAACGCAGTAGCGCCGATGGTAGTGTGGGGTTTCCCCATGTGAGAGTAGGACATCGCCAGGCTTTAAATTTAATCTTTAGATTGAGAAATCTAAAGATATGAACACTCACTTTGTGAGTATTCCACTGCGGAGTGGTAGTTCAGTTGGTTAGAATACCGGCCTGTCACGCCGGGGGTCGCGGGTTCGAGTCCCGTCCACTCCGCCACTTATACTAAGCCCAAGTCTTACGACTTGGGCTTTTTTACGTTTGTAATAAAGAAAGAATACAGAGCGCTCGTATTTTCTGTACTCTCACGGCACAGGCCATCGCTGTACTCGGTCCCTCTTCCTTGCACTTCCTCTACCCACTTCGTATGCTGTAATGAATTATTATTACCGTTAGCGTGCCATATGAAAGATATTCAGAATCAACACTTATTATTTAACATGGACGCTCAAGGTGATAATGCCTTAGTGATTACCAATCCTGCGAATGATGAAAAAATTGCGACGGTAGCAACGTGGACATCTGAGCAGATCAATCAAGCTGTTGATACGGCAAAAGAAGAGCAGAAAGTTTGGTCGCTAAAGCTTGCAAAAGAGCGTTCTAAGCTCCTCCAGACGTGGTTTAAGCTGATTATTGATAACAAGGATGATTTGGCAAGGATTATGACCTTAGAGCAAGGGAAGCCTTTTGCAGAAAGCCTTGGTGAAGTTATTTATGCTGCATCATTTGTCGAGTGGTTTGCTGAAGAAGCCAAGCGCAGTTATGGCGATACAATTCCTACAACGGCTAGTAACAAACGAATGAGCACAATACAGCAGCCTGTAGGCGTTTGTGCTGCAATTACGCCCTGGAATTTCCCATTAGCCATGATCACCAGAAAAGCAGCTCCTGCGCTCGCTGCGGGGTGCGCAATGCTTATCAAGCCAGCAGAGGCGACACCATTGTCGGCGTTGGCGCTCGTGGAGCTAGCCTATCAAGCCGGAATTCCAAAGTCGCTGTTACACGTAGTCATAGCTAATGAACCAGCCACCGCAGGCAATATTTTTACAACTCATCCTGATATTAAAAAACTCTCTTTTACTGGCTCGACTCAAGTCGGAAAAATGTTACTTGCTCAAAGTTCATCAACTCTAAAACGCACATCGATGGAACTTGGAGGTAATGCACCATTTATTGTTTTCGACGATGCGGATCTAGGCTTGGCCATTGAGGGGGCGATTGCGTCCAAATACCGAAACGCTGGTCAAACTTGTGTTTGTGCTAATCGATTTTATGTTCATGACAGTGTTTATGAACGGTTCGTCGAACTTTTTTTGAAGCGTGTAAATACACTGAATGTTGGTGATGGTTTTGAGAGTAAAACGGATATTGGTCCTATGATTAACCAACAAGCCAAAGCAAATGCACTTATTATTGTGAGCGAGGCGATCGAGCAGGGAGCGAAGTTGGTTAGTAAGCCCAATACAGGTACAGGTTCATTCTTAGAGCCCGTGGTACTGGTGGATGTTACTCAGTCGATGGCTATTACTAAGCAAGAGCTATTTGCTCCTGTAGCCCCGATAATACGTTTTAACGAAGAGGCTGAGGTAATCACAATGGCAAATGATACACACTATGGTTTGGCTGCGTACTTCTACAGTCAGAACATCAACAGGATCAATAGGGTGATGGAACAACTAGAGTTTGGAATGGTTGGCATCAATGAGGGTATTCTTTCCACCGAGGTAGCGCCATTTGGTGGGGTCAAAGAGTCTGGCTTTGGCCGTGAAGGAGCAAGAGAAGGGCTACAGGAATACATGAACACTAAATATGTGTGTTTGGGTGTGAGTGAGAGTTAAAAGCGGGCTTGTTTCTAGTATGGAGCTTATGAACGATCTGTACTCGCAGGTTGGGTCTGTATTTGTGATCTAGTGAGCAAAGAGAATTCTATATTGTGCCTTTCCTGCAGACGAAAAAAAACCAAGTCTTTCGACTTGGTTTTTTTAAATGTGGCTCCCTTTGCTGGACTTGAACCAGCGACATACGGATTAACAGTCCGGCGTTCTACCAACTGAACTAAAAGGGAACAGGTTTTCTAAAGCTAAAAAATGGTGCCGACTACCGGAGTCGAACTGGTGACCTACTGATTACAAGTCAGTTGCTCTACCTACTGAGCTAAGTCGGCACTAATTTTGTTTCACTAGCGTTTGTTCAGAACGTTAGCTACTTAATGTGGCTCCCTTTGCTGGACTTGAACCAGCGACATACGGATTAACAGTCCGGCGTTCTACCAACTGAACTAAAAGGGAACAGGTTTTCTAAAACTAAATAATGGTGCCGACTACCGGAGTCGAACTGGTGACCTACTGATTACAAGTCAGTTGCTCTACCTACTGAGCTAAGTCGGCACACTTTATTCTTTTATTGTCCGTGTTACTTACGTTAGACACCAACAATTTAAATCGTGGTGCCCGGAGGCGGAATCGAACCACCGACACGAGGATTTTCAATCCTCTGCTCTACCGACTGAGCTATCCGGGCAACGAGGTGTATTAAACGGTTTTTCGCGTTTAACGTCAACATTAAATTTAAAAAAAACTATCGTTTGCTGATTTTCTATACGTAGTGGGGTGTTTTTAGTCATTGAAGGTCAAAATACACCCTTGCTTAAGGTGTTTTCCTCAGTGAGTTTGGTTTTTTGTGAGGTGAATATCTTGATATATGATGAATAAACCTCTTAAAAGCACGCAAAAATTTGCGTGCTTTGTTTGAGCTAGTGGCAATTATTTTTGAATTGAGAACTTACTGACCCAACCTTCGAGTTCAATTGAAAGTTTAGATAGGGTTTGAGTGCTGTTATGACTCTTAGCAACGACGGTGCTAAGTTGGTTGCCACTTTCTTCGATCATATTAATTCTTTGCGCTATATCATCACCAACTTGTGTTTGTTCGGCTGCTGCGGTTGCGATTTGGTGGCTCATTGAAGTGATGGTTTCTAACGCTTCTACAATATGTTGCAAGGCTTCTGATGCGTTACGCGACTCAATAACCGTGGATTGACTGGTATCCGCACACACTTCCATCGTACCAATAGCATGGCGAGAACCTTCCTGTAGGTTGCCGATCATTTCTTGAATTTCTTTTGTACTATTTTGAGTGCGACCAGCGAGGTTTCGAACTTCGTCAGCCACGACTGCGAATCCACGGCCTTGTTCACCAGCTCGTGCCGCTTCAATCGCTGCGTTTAAAGCCAGTAAGTTAGTTTGCTCAGCGATATCACCAATCACATCTAGGACGCGCGCTATATTGTTGACATCATTGCCAAGATCAGACACAGCTTGGCTTGCTGTACCAAGTTGTTCAGCAAGTCCTTCGATATTACTTACTGTGCTTAGAATCAGTCCTTGGGTGCGCTGGCTTTGGTTATCGGCCTCATCAGTGTTGTTTGCTGTCTCTCGTGCCGAATCGGCTACGTTATTTGCTGAAGATGCCATTTCGGTCATTGCAGTGGCTATCATCTCCGTTGACTGCTGTTGGGTCTCCGTAAGAGAAGCAATGGTACCCGCTCTCGATTCAACATCAGAGAGTTCTTGTTTTAGCTCTACTGTGGAGCGCTCTAGATTAGTCACCAGTTGGGCTAATGATAAGCTCATTTGTTGTACCGCATGATATATGCTGCCTGATTCCGCTTCATGTTCAAATGAAGTGTGGATCTTACCTGCAGCGACTGCTTGTACCGCGTTATGAACCTCTTGAGGCTCACCACCTAATAGGGCGATGATTCGGCGAATAGCGATGAGCAGTGTGGTAAAAATAGACCCACCGATTAACAAGCATAAAAATAGCTGCCAACGAGCTGTTGACCAGAAGCGTTCATTAACTTCATTGAAACCAATGCCAGTCCCCACATACCAGCCCCAATGGTCAGACTTTTCCGCGATAGACAGTTTTTCTTCAATCGTGCCGTCTGGCAGTTTCATCGTCCATGTGTATTGCGCTATTTGTCCTGGGGATGACGCGACTGCTCTTTCTAGAATACTACCTACACTGCCACCGTTACTGTCTTTGAAGTCATGGAAGCTTGTTCCATGTAGTTGAGGGTCTAGAGGTGCTGCGATGAAATTGAGCTTTTCATCGGCCACATAAACGTATTCATTATTTTTGTAGATATTGTTTTGAAGAATTCGAGTTGCTAAAGCTTTGGCTTCGTTTTCTTCGAGAGTGCCATCAATGGCCATTTTTTCAATTTGATTCAACGTAGAGTTGGTACTTTTGAATAGCTCATTCACTCGAGCTTGATTGTCTTGATCGCTTGCGACTCTTAATGTCCAAAGGCCTGTTGCGGTAAGAGCAAGTAAGGCAATTAAGATTATTGCTGACAGCAAATAAGATTGGGTTTTTAATTTCATGGAGGCCTCAGTGTACGACATGCACAGGGTTTATTGCCGAATATGGCTGTATTTAGTATTGATACAATCATATCGCCAACAGAGAGGCACTCTTTAGCGATTACTTCAATAAGGTTTCGAAACTATGATAGGGATTAAATTTCTAGCAAAAAATAAGTCAAAATGAGATTGAGATAACAGTTTGTGAGAGATTTATCTTGGAGGGCGGAAAGGCGAGTGCATTCGATGGTGTACTTTTCTGCAGGCGAAAAAAACCAAGTCTTTCGACTTGGTTTTTTTTAATGTGGCTCCCTTTGCTGGACTTGAACCAGCGACATACGGATTAACAGTCCGGCGTTCTACCAACTGAACTAAAAGGGAACAGGTTTGTGTCAATGACACGCTTTCAATCAATTGTTCATTAAAAATGCCAATCAATTTAAAAGTGGTGCCTCGAGGCGGAATCGAACCACCGACACGAGGATTTTCAATCCTCTGCTCTACCGACTGAGCTATCGAGGCAAAAGAATGGTGCCGACTACCGGAGTCGAACTGGTGACCTACTGATTACAAGTCAGTTGCTCTACCTACTGAGCTAAGTCGGCACACTAAATTCTTATTGCTTTATGTTCGTGTTAAATTTTACTTAGACACCAACAAATCAAATTGTGGTGCCCGGAGGCGGAATCGAACCACCGACACGAGGATTTTCAATCCTCTGCTCTACCGACTGAGCTATCCGGGCAACGGGGCGCTATTAAACGGCTTTTCGGCCTAACCGTCAATAGCTTTTTTCAAAAAAACTTAAAAAACTTCAAAAAAGTGCGTATTTGCTGAGTTATTGTACAAAAAAGGCCATTATCCTTGTCCGGAATTGAAATCACGTTTGAATTTAGTCACTTTTTCTAGATATCGGCGTGCTTCATTATTTGGATGTTTTTTGGTTAAAGCCCAATAAACTTGATTTGGTTGCAATGAATTAAGATCGCGCATGGCTCTTTTTCGATCATTTTTATTGAAGGTGTTCAATACTCCACCGGTTCCACCATTGTATGCAGAGATCATACTGTACTCTAGGGAGGTTGGGTGTTTGACGTCTTTTAGATAGCGATTCTTCAATATATAGAAATAAGCGGTGCCCGTATCAATGTTTTTCTCCGGATCAAATAAGTACTCAGGGCTAGGTTGACCAGGTTTTTTCTTTACTAGGTGAAATACGTCTTTACCTGCGGTTTTAGGAACGACTTGCATTAAGCCATACGCATTAGCCCAACTGACCGCATAAGGGTTGAAGCTGCTCTCCGTTTTAATGATGGCGTAAATGAGATCTTCGGGGATGTCATAGCGTGTAGATGCACGACGGACAATATCAGCGTATTTATAGCTTCGAACGCTAAAGTGGTCCTTGGTCATCGGGATTTCGACATAATAGGACTTTTTGAAGTCGACTTTTTTGGTTTTGATTTTGTTTGCTATCAAGTAATCGGCAAAGCGATTAGCTCGCCATGACCATTGAATGGGTTTTTTATCTTGATCGAGAACTTGTTTGTATAAGAACGGTTGTCCTTCAAGTTTTATATTAGAGGAAGAGTAAAGATCGACACTTGCGGGATCATCTGGTGTGAGCAGTGTTGTGATGATTGCATTTTTAAGATGCTTTTCTGGCTCAGTAGGAGAAACGGTTCCTATCGTGATGACACCTTTGGAAAAATCCACTTCCGCACGGCTCATGTAGTTGTCTATGTATTTTACATAGTTACTCTTACCTGCCATCTTTACGTTGTCTTTACCCCAACGTTTTTCGATATTGCCTGAGAAGCTACTGATTAGGGCGTCTAGTGCCCCTATGTCTTTTTGAAACTGACCGGGAAGCTGGGCGAGGTTTTTGGCAAATCGATTAGTTGGCTCATAATCAATGCTATACATGCTTTCAACAAACTCTCGGCTGCAGCCAACTAGCAATAATGTGAGGGCGAAATAAAGCAATTTTCTCATCGGAAACCTAAATAAAAATGACACCATAACCTGAGGTCATGATGTCATTTTTTTGTCTAAAAGGTAAGCAAATCAACTCTAATTTGCTACTCGCTAGGTGGCGTGTAGCCTTCGATGATGACTTCTTTTCCTTCGAATAAGAAATTGACCATTTCAGTTTCAAGCAGTTTTCGATGTTCTGGATCCATCATGTTTAGCTTTTTTTCGTTAATTAGCATCGTTTGCTTGCTCTGCCACATGGCCCAAGCTTCTTTGGAAATATTGTCGAAAATGCGTTTACCAAGCTCGCCTGGGTAAAGTTGAAAATCAAGCCCATCGGCTTCTTTTTGTAAATGAACACAAGTTACAGTGCGGCTCATAATGATTCCTTAATTGAGTTCGAATTGGAGGCTTTCGAGAAGTTGCTTTACAGGAGCAGCTAAGCCAATTGTTTCGGGGTTAGCTAAGTTATACCAGAGACTATTGCCCGCTTCCATCACCATATTCGGTTGGCTATTTAGATCAAACAGAACGGGCGTAATATCAAGATGATAGTGGCTAAAAGTATGTTTAAACGCGATCAGAGGTTCTCGTCGGTTAATGTGTTTTTCTTGAATACCTTTAGTATCAAGAAGATCGTTAAGATCTTCGTTTTCATTTTGAGGAAAACAAAATAGCCCACCCCATATTCCAACTTGCGGCCTTTGCTCTAGCCAGACTTGTCCATTGTAGTGAAAAATAGCGAACCAAGTTTGTTTGGTCGGTTTTTCCTTTTTTGGTTTTTTGGTCGGAAAATCAAGTTGGCGGAGTTGTTTTTTTGCTTCACACATTTGAGTTACAGGGCACAGTTCACATTTGGGCTTACTGCGGGTACAAATCGTTGCACCCATGTCCATCATGGCCTGATTGTATTTGTCGACATCAACATCGGGTGTGTGTTGCTCAGCTATTTCCCACAGTTGGTTTTCTACTTTTTTTTGTCCTGGCCAACCTTCAATTGCGAAGCTACGACTTAAAGTGCGCTTCACATTGCCGTCTAAAATGGCGTGAGGCAACTTATAAACAGAAGATAAAACAGCCGCAGCAGTGGATCGGCCGATTCCCGGTAAGGCATTCATTTGTTCAAGATCTTGCGGAAATTGCCCATCATGGTCAGAAACAACCAGCTGAGCAGCTTTATGCAGGTTTCTCGCACGAGCGTAATAGCCCAAGCCTGTCCATAAATGTAGGACTTCATCTTGTTCGGCTTGTGCTAGTGCTTCAACGGTCGGAAAGCGCTCTAAAAACCTTAGAAAATAAGGAATAACCGTAGCGACTTGAGTTTGCTGAAGCATGATCTCTGAAAGCCAAACGCTATAAGCGGTTTTGTTTTGTTGCCATGGTAGATTTTTACGACCATAAACGTCATACCACTCTAAAATAGCGGATGCAAAAGGGGACACGAGTAGCTCTTACCATCTATATTTAATTGGAGTAAAATTGCACCACACTTAGCAGTGGATGTAAAACACACAATTTGTAGGGGATATTGGAGCGAGAAATACTTGCACTAATGCCAATTCTTTGGATAATCCCCGCTTCGATCGATTAATCAATGTGCAGGCAAAATACCAATGAGTGAAGTGACTACCAACGAATACACAGAAGATGGCAAGCTAGTACGTAAAATACGTAGTTTTGTTCGTCGTGAAGGCCGTTTAACTAAAGGGCAAGAAAACGCGATGAATGAGTGCTGGCCAACGATGGGTATTGATTTCCAAGAAACCTTGCTTGATTGGAATGAAGTGTTTGGTAATAACAACCCAGTTGTTTTAGAAATCGGCTTCGGCATGGGTGCGTCATTGGTAGAAATGGCAAAAAATGCGCCAGAGAAAAACTTTATCGGCATTGAAGTTCACAGCCCAGGTGTTGGTGCTTGTTTGGCTTCTGCTCGTGATGCTGGTGTAACTAACCTACGTGTTATGTGCCACGATGCGGTAGAAGTTTTCGAAAAAATGATTCCAGATAACAGCCTACACACTCTGCAGTTATTCTTCCCAGACCCATGGCATAAAGCGCGTCACCATAAGCGCCGTATTGTTAAAGCTGAATTCGCTGAAATGGTGCGTGGTAAGCTTGCTCTTGAAACCGGTGTTTTCCATATGGCAACGGATTGGGAAAACTACGCAGAGCACATGATTGAAGTGATGAACGTGGCGCCGGGTTTTGCAAATATTGCAGCAGATGGTGATTACATCGAACGCCCTGAAGAGCGTCCACTGACTAAGTTTGAAGCACGTGGTCACCGTTTAGGTCACGGCGTGTGGGATATTAAATTCAAGCGTGTAAGCTAAGAAAGGCGCTAGGCTAGCGGCATAAGGTTTCCTTTTGCCTGCAGCGAAGCGTCCTTTAGCCTGTCTAGATACGAAAGCCAACATGATGTTATGTTGGCTTTTTTGCCCTTTGGCGGTACTGAACGTCATTCTTTATAGGTCATAAAATGAAACCGACACAACAAATATTGTCTGATATTTTGGATGAAGTTCGCCCTTTAATTGGTCGGGGGAATGTAGCGAATTACATCCCAGCACTTGCCAAAGTGTCCGCCAACAAGCTGGCTATTGCAGTGTACACCAATAGTGGAGAGGTGATTAAAGCAGGAGATGCTGACGAAGCTTTTTCGATTCAGTCAATTTCTAAAGCGTTAAGCCTAACTCTAGCGATGGTGTTATATAGACCTGAAGAAATTTGGCAAAGAGTGGGTAAAGAACCGTCAGGCCAAGCCTTTAATTCGATGATTCAGCTAGAGATGGAAAAAGGCATTCCAAGAAACCCGTTTATCAACGCGGGTGCTATTGTGATTGCCGACTTATTGCAAAGCCGTCTGTCTGCTCCTAGGCAGCATTTATTGGAGTTTGTACGCCAGCTGTCAGGTGACACACATATTGTGTATGACAAGGTCGTAGCGGCGTCTGAGATGCTCAATAGTGACCGTAATGCGGCCATTGCTTATTTAATGCGATCTTTTGGTAACTTTAATAATGATGTTATCCCTGTATTGAATAACTATTTTCATGCCTGTGCTTTAAAGATGAGTTGTGTTGATTTGGCGAAAACATTCAGTTACTTGGCTAACAAAGGCACTTCTGTTCAAAGCGGAAAGCAAATTATCACTTCCACCCAGTCAAAGCAGTTGAATGCGTTATTGGCTACGTGCGGTTTGTACGATGGAGCTGGTGAGTTTGCTTATCGAGTCGGTATGCCGGGAAAATCAGGCGTTGGTGGCGGTATTATTGCCATTGTTCCGGGTGAGATGACGATTGCTGTATGGTCCCCAGAGCTCGATTTTTCAGGTAACTCTTTAGCGGGTACTCGAGCACTAGAATTGCTATCTGAACGGATTGGTCGTTCAATTTTCTAGTACCAATTGAAGCTTGAAATAATGGTGAACCTTTAAGCAGGTACAGCTAAAATAGCATTTAGCCTACTGTAGGCCAAATGCTATCAATGCATTATAAATCAAAGGTTAACTGTTTCTTTGGTTAGATCGGTTAGCATTTGGGTTACTATGATCTAATTGCTTTGAAATCTATTTCAGAGCAGATCTAGTTAGTCAGCCATGAAGGCTTCAAGTAGATCATTTAGAAATAGTTTTCCTTTTTCTGTGATCTGCCAGTGTGTGTTGGTTTCGGTTAGATATTGTTTTTCTACCGCCCAATCAATGGTGGTTTGAATCGCCCCCAGCTCTTGCCCTGTTGTCGCAGTAAAATCTTGCTTAGGGCAGGATTCCAATAGCCTAAATCGGTTGATAAAGAACTCAAATGGACGGTCTGCAATAGGCACTTCTATCTCTGAGTCCAAATACGGTTTGATTAAATTCAAGTAGCCACGAGGGTGTTTGACCTTAGTGGTGCGAAGAATTTTGCCATCACTAAAGCTAAGTTTTCCGTGCGCACCACAACCTATTCCTAAGTAATCACCAAAACGCCAGTAGTTAAGATTATGCTGGCATTGATAACCCGGCTTGCTGTAGCCCGAGGTTTCATACTGCACATAGCCAGCCGCTGTTAGCTTCTGATGCCCTAAATCAAAGATGTCCCATAGGTCGTCTTCATCCGGCAATGTTGGTGGTTTTGAGTGAAATAGCGTGTTGGGTTCGATGGTGAGTTGATACCAAGACAAATGCGGAGGAGTTAGCTCTATCGCTTTATCTAAATCAATGAGTGCTTGTTCTGGTGTTTGATCTGGTAACCCGTGCATTAAGTCGAGGTTAAAACTCGTGAGACCAATATTATGCGCCAAGTTGGCTGCATTGATGGCTTCCTCTGGCCCATGAATACGACCTAAGCGTTTAAGCTTGCTGTCCTCAAAGCTTTGCACACCAATGGAAATCCTCGTAACACCGCCTTTTCTGTATTGTTCAAAACGGTCGGCTTCGATGGTGCCGGGGTTTGCTTCCATGGTGATTTCGATGTCAGGTTTAAAAGGCAGGCGTTGTTCGATGCCTTTTAATAACCGTGTGATCTCTTCAGGTTTAATTAAGCTTGGTGTGCCTCCACCAATAAAAATAGAGTGTAGTAGGCGCGGGTTATCCGACAGTTTATAGCGAGCAATATCGGTATCCAAATCTTCCAATAAGGCGTCGATATACTCTCGCTCAGGAATGTCATTCTTGAGTGCGTGCGAGTTAAAATCGCAATAAGGACATTTTTGTACGCACCATGGAATATGGACGTATAAGCTCAGTGCTGGTGGAACAAGGCTCGTCATTACAAACCTTGCTTTTGAATAGTTGCGAACAGTTGCTCTAACGCTTTACCACGATGAGACAATTGTTTTTTTCGAACCGGTTCAAGTTCTGCTGAGGCACAGTTATCTTCTGGAACAAAGAATACCGGATCGTAACCAAAACCATTGTCGCCATGTGCTTTAGAAAGAATGCGACCTTCCCATTTTCCATGGCAAACAATAGGCGTTGGGTCGTTTGCATGACGCATCAACACCAATACACAATGGAAGCGAGCACTGCGTTGTGCTTCTGGTACATCAGTCATCGCATCAAGCAGTTTTTCTAAGTTCTGTTGATCTGTTGCGTTTTCACCAGCATAACGAGCAGAGTAGATCCCCGGAGCGCCTTGTAGGCTGTCAACTTCTAAACCTGAGTCATCAGCAATGGCTGGTAAGCCCGTTTCTAGCGCTGCATGGCGAGCCTTGATGATGGCATTTTCAATGAATGTCGTGCCGGTTTCCGCAACTTCAGACACTTTAAATTCACTTTGCGCGACAACGTCAAAGCCAAAGTCAGACAGTAAGGTTGCCATTTCTTTCACTTTGCCTTGGTTACCTGTTGCCAATACCAATTTGCTCATGGGTGCTCCCTAATTCGATTGTTGATTATGGCGGCAAGGATACCACTTAATAATCAGTCTTCGACATAGAATTTTTGGTTGAACTTGAGTTTGCCTTTGCCGCTAATACCGGAATCGACATCCAGTTCAAAAGTCAGCACTTCTTCGTTGTTGATAGGCAGTTCAGCTAAATAATAAATGGCGTTACCTTCTTTTATCTCTCTAAACTCTAGCTGACGAATATTGCCTATCAAGTTTTTACTGGTGCCTGTTACCGTCGCGCTGGTAGCGGGTTTGCCTGCTTTGGATTTATCTAACACACTGATGTTGATGATGGCGGTGTAGCCATTTCTTTTTAGCTTATATTGATGCGCAACATCTGCCGTTAAGAAGGTGGAATTGAATGCAGAATAATGGACTTCGACATCTTTGATGTTTTTGAATTGTCCCGCTGATAATGGTAAAGAACAAGCGAGAGACAGTAGTGCGATGACCCATTTTTTCATGATATTTCCTTATAAAAAAGCCCTCATAGGAGGGCTGAAATTGTATCTGGAATTTGGCTTGGTGAGCAGACTCTTATTTGTTTATGCCTACCCAGTTCACCTTTTTCTATATCAATGTGACCTTTTGCCACTTTGAATTGTTTCGCGAGATACTTAGTCAGATGGCTGTTAGCTTTACCATCGACAGGAGGTGCAGTAATCGCGATTTTTAATTCATCCCCATGCAAGCCAACGATTTGATCGCGACTCGCCTTAGGTTGAATATAGAGACGAAGCACGAGGTCTTCGCCATCTTGTTTAACCGCGTTAGACACTACAGTTGATACCACATTTGGCCAATCAAATCGCCCATCAAGAAATTCGCGAATTGAAGCACTATAAACAGAACCAGTACGCTTAAATCAAAACCGCCCATTGCTGGCAGTATACGACGAATTGGCGCTAACATAGGTTCAGTTAATTGATGGAATACGTATTCAATTGGGCTACGGCCTTGGCTAACCCAGCTTAAAATTGCACGCAGTAAAAGTACCCAAAACAGCAAGCCACCAGCGGCTTTAAGCAATGATAAGAATCCAAGGAATAGGAATCCGATATCAAAAGCAAAGTTACCACCGGAAGAAATGGCAACGATCGCAATAAACTTAAGGACACACAGTAAGTAAGCAAACAAAATGGTGGCGAGATCTAGGCTACCAATCGATGGGATCACTCGGCGTAGTGGTGCAACAACGGGCTGGGTTGCTTTGACGATAAATTGTGAGAATGGATTGTAAAAATCAGCGCGAGCGACTTGTAGCCAAATGCGCAAGATCACCACCATGATGTAGAGATCAAACAGTGTTGATACTAAAAAGTGCATTGAATTCATTTTTTACCCTTTTGGTTTAAAATAGTTTTTCCATCTCTTGTGCGCGTGTAACTGCAGCACGCATTGCTTTTGAGACAATATCAGAAAGCTGGTGTTCATTAAAAGTTCGTAATGCTTCGGCGGTTGTGCCCCCTTTTGAGGTGACTTGTTCGCGAAGCGTTGATAATTCAGTGTCGGGGTTTGCTATCACTAATTCAGCCGCACCAATTGCGGATTGTTGAACCAGTAAACGCGCTGTTTGTGCATCAAAACCTTGTGCGATCGCTTCTGTTTGCATTGCTTCCATAAATAGGAAGAAATAAGCAGGTGCACTACCAGCGGCGGCAATGATGTTATTGATGCCAGATTCTTGTTCAACCCAGCAAACTTCTCCTACTGCAGACAATAATTGTTCTGAGAATAGTTTGTCCTGATCCGATACGCTGTCCATGGCGTAGAGCCCACTCATACCTTGGCCGACCAAAGACGGGGTATTTGGCATCACGCGGATTAGGTTTAGCTTACTGCTTAGCATTTCTTCAATACGCTTTGAAGTGATGCCCGCAGCAATAGAAATCACCAGTTTGGTGCTGTAATCATGCTCGGTGAGATCGGCACAGACCATTTCCATCAATTGTGGTTTTACCGACAAGACCACCACATCGGCCAATGATACGGCGAGGTTATTATCGCTGGTGGTATTGATGTTATATTGCTGCGCCAGTCCATCAAGATTATTGCGACTTGGAGCTGTCGCAGTAATGCAGTCTGCGGGGTAACCACTGGCAACCAGCCCTGCAATGATTGAACGCGCCATATTCCCTGCGCCGATAAAAGCAATGTGCTTATGTTCCATGATACTTCCTCACCAAAATACGGTTGTTTCTTTCTGTTTTTTAAACCAGTCTTCGAGCCTTGAGCCTTGAGCCTTGAGCCTTGAGCCTTGAGCCTTGAGCCTTTAGCCTTTAGCCTTTAGCCTTTAGCCTTTAGCCTTTAGCCTTTAGCCTTTAACCCCATAATCTCGAGCCCCAAAGATGGCTGTGCCAATTCTTACCATGGTGCTGCCTGCTTCAACTGCGGCTTCCATGTCACCACTCATTCCCATCGACAGCGTGTCTACCGTAGGGTATTGCTTGGCGAGTTCGTCTTTCAAAGCGGCCAGTTGTTGGAATGCAGCTAGCTGATCTGAATATTTGCTGACGTTGGCAGGAATTGACATCAATCCTCTTAATGTGAGGTTTGGCAGAGCATTTATCAACTCAGCCAAAGCAAATACTTGCTCGTTATCGGCGCCCGATTTACTGGTTTCTCCACTGGTATTCACTTGTATCAATACCTGCAGCGGTAACATGTTTTCTGGGCGTTGATCACTCAAGCGTTGCGCGATCTTGGCGCGATCAACGGAATGTACCCAATTAAAATGCTCGGCAATAGGACGAGTTTTATTTGATTGAATAGGGCCAATAAAGTGCCATTCTATGTCACTATTACTATAGTGTTCTAAGAAATAGTTAACTTTATCAACACCTTCTTGAACATAGTTTTCGCCGAAAGCACGCTGCCCAGCTTCAATAGCATTTGCGACTGCTTCGATGGGCTTGGTCTTACTTACCGCTAAAAGTTGCACCGAATCCGATGCTCGGCCACACTTTTGTTCAAGTAGACGAATTTGTGCGGTGATCTGCTGAATGTTTTGTTGAATACTACACATAATTGACTTTATTAAGGATTATAAATGGATATCACTGAGTTATTGGATTTTAGTGTAAAGCATAATGCATCAGATCTACATCTTTCTGCAGGTGTTCCTCCAATGGTTCGCGTAGATGGAGATGTAAGAAAGCTCGGAGTGCCTGCATTTAGTCATAGCGATGTGCATAAAATGGTGTTCGACATTATGAACGATGCGCAACGTGCCGAGTTTGAAGAAAAGCTAGAAACGGATTTTTCATTTGAACTGCCTAATGTGGGGCGATTCCGTGTTAATGCTTTTAATCAGTCCCGTGGTTGTTCTGCCGTGTTTCGAACCATCCCGACTACGGTGCCGACATTAGACCAAATATCCGCTCCTGATATTTTTACCCAGATCTCCAATTACGAAAAAGGCCTTGTTCTTGTGACTGGTCCTACCGGATCGGGTAAATCAACGACTCTTGCTGCCATGGTTGATTATGTTAATCGCAATCACAACAAACACATTTTGACGATTGAAGACCCGATTGAATTTGTTCATGAAAGCCAAAAATGCTTGATTAACCAACGTGAAGTTCACCGAGATACCCATAGCTTTAGTGCGGCATTACGTTCTGCTTTACGTGAAGATCCTGATGTTATTCTGGTGGGGGAGTTACGAGACAAAGAAACCATTAGCCTTGCGTTAACGGCGGCAGAAACCGGTCACCTAGTGTTTGGTACGCTACACACCAGCAGCGCGGCAAAAACAGTAGACAGAATCATTGATGTTTTCCCTGGCGCAGATAAAGACATGGTGCGTTCTATGTTATCTGAGTCTTTGCGGGCGGTTATTTCTCAGAAGTTACTTAAACGCCTGGGTGGCGGACGCGTTGCCTGTCATGAAATCATGTTGGCTACTCCCGCAATTCGTAACCTCATTAGAGAAGATAAAGTCGCGCAAATGTATTCTGTTATTCAAACGGGCGCGGCAATGGGGATGCAAACGACAGAGCAACACGCAAGGCAATTGATAGCGCAAGGTGCGGTTGACCCACAAGAAGTAGCTGACAAGCTTGAATCAAATAACTTAGGCTTTTAGGGAGGCGTTATGGGATTAACTGAAATCTTGGCGCAAATGGTGTCTCAGCAAGCTTCGGATATTTACATCACCGTGGGTTCACCTTGTTTACTGCGTGTTGATGGTGAGATGCAACCTTTAGGTGATTCGTTAACAGAACACCAAGTTCACGCGCTGTTAAATAGCAGCATGGATGAAGTCCGTCATGGTGAGTATCTACGCGATAAAGAAGCAAACTTTGCCATTGTGAGGGACAGCGGCCGATTTCGTGTGAGTGCTTTTTTTCAGCGTGAATTACCGGGAGCGGTGATCCGACGCATTGAAACCCAGATCCCAACTTTTTCTGAACTAAGCTTGCCTGATATTTTACAGGACATGTCGATTGCCAAGCGAGGCTTGGTGTTGGTTGTTGGTGCTACAGGATCGGGTAAATCGACGACACTTGCCGCCATGACGGGGTTTCGCAATCAGCAGCGCAGCGGCCATATTCTGACGGTGGAAGATCCCATTGAGTTTGTGCATCAACATGACAAATGCATTGTCACTCAGCGTGAAGTTGGTCTTGATACTGACAGCTATGAAATTGCATTGAAGAATTCATTGAGACAAGCTCCTGATATGATTTTGATCGGCGAGATCCGCTCAAGAGATACTATGCAATATGCCATGACCTTTGCCGAAACGGGCCACCTTTGCATGGCGACTTTGCATGCTAATAACGCGAATCAGGCGATCGAGCGGATCTTACATTTAGTACCCAAAGAGCAAAAAGAACAGTTTTTGTTTGATCTATCGATGAACTTACGTGGTGTTGTCGCTCAACAGTTGATCCGAGATAAAAACGGAAAAGGCCGTCACGGTGTGTTTGAAATTCTGTTAAATACCCCAAGAGTCTCAGAGTTGATCCGTCGTGGTGATCTTCATGAACTGAAGAGTACCATGGCCAAATCAAATGAAGCGGGTATGAAAACGTTCGATCAAAGCTTATACGATCTGGTGATTGCGGATAAGATCACCGAAGAAGATGCAATGCACGCTGCAGACTCTGCTAACGACCTACGCTTAATGCTTAAAACAAAACGTGGTGATAGTTTTGGTGGTGGCGCATTGGATGGTGTGCAGATAGATATGGGGTAGGGGTGGAAGTACGAAATGCGAAGTACGAAATACAAGTAATAAGAGCGAAGTAATATGTTGATGAGACTTCGCTTTTAGCACTTCGCTTCTAGTACTTCGCTTCTAGTACTTCGCTTTTAGCACTTCGCTTTTAGCACTTCGCTTTTAGCACTTCGCTTTTAGCACTTCGCTTTTAGCACTTCGCTTTTAGCACTTCGCCTTTAGCACTTCGCCTTTAGCACTTCGCCTTTAGCACTTCGCCTTTAGCACTTCGCCTTCAGTACTGCGACTCAAACCAACTTTCTAAAATCACAACGGCTGACTGGCAATCCACATTGCCTTTGGTTAGTGCTTTGTAGCCACCCATTTCAAATAAGCTTGAACGGGCTTCGGCGGTAGAGAGTCTTTCGTCGTGTAGTTCTATATCTACGCCAAAACGGCCCTTAAGACGATTAGCGAACTTTTTGGCTCGTGGTGCAATGGTTTCTAAATCTTTGCCGTGAAGGTCAGTAGGTAAGCCTACAACCACTAGATCCGGTTGCCATTCTTTGATTTGTGCTTCGATTAATTCCCAGCTAGGAATCCCATCTTTGGCTTTAAAGGCTTTTAGTGGGGTTGCCGTACCAGTAATTTCTTGGCCAATGGCACTGCCAATGCTCTTAGTGCCATAGTCAAAGGCCATAATCGTACGTGTAGTCATGATTCTCTCTTTAAAAATATTTTGCTTTTAGCACTTTGCTCTCAACCATGACCAACTTGAGAAGAAAGCTGAGCCACATCGATCCCCAGCATCTGCACTGCTTTTTCCCAGCGCTCTTGGATAGGTGTATTGAAAATGACATCCGGATCAGCTTCTATGGTTAGCCACGAGTTTTCGGCCAATTCTACTTCTAACTGACCCGCATCCCAACCTGAATATCCTAATGCGACCATGTAATTTAATGGTTCCGCTTCAGTGCCTAAAACCTCAAGTATGTCTTTAGAGGTCGTAACAGAAAGCGCATTGGTCATATTGATGCTAGATTGGTATTCATCTTTAGGGTTGTGCAAGATAAAACCACGATCTTCTGAAACGGGGCCGCCATTGAATACAGGCTCTTTCAAACTGTGTTTATTGAGCATTGGGTGGGCGGTTTCAGGTAAATCGACTTGCTCGAGCATGGTGCCAATGGAAATATCAATAGGGGAGTTAATCACAATGCCCATTGCGCCTTCGTCATTGTGTTCACACAAGTAGATGACGGAACGCTGAAAGAATGGGTCTTGCATCCCTGGCATGGCAACCAGAAAGTGGTTCGCTAGATTCATAATCTCTCCTTGAATTGGAGCGGTATTAACCGGCCAGAGAGCTGGCCGGAATAAACAAAGGCGTTAAGCGTTTATTTTTCTTTCGATTGCATCCATTAATTTGCCAGTGATACTTACATCGTAAGCGGCTTCAATCTCACGGATACAGGTTGGGCTGGTGACATTGATTTCTGTTAGCTTGTCGCCAATCACATCAAGCCCCACAAAAATCAGACCTTTCTCTTTAAGTGTAGGCGCTACAGCGTTGGCTATCGCTAAATCTGTTTCACTCAACGGGCGAACGACTCCTGTCCCCCCAGCTGCTAGGTTACCGCGAGTTTCGCCTTCTGCAGGAATACGAGCGAGACAGTAAGGCATGGCTTCCCCATCAACCACAAGAATGCGTTTATCGCCATTGCTGATATCAGGTACAAAAGCTTGTGCCATAGCGTAAGTTTGCCCGTGATTAGTTAAGGTTTCGATGATCACTGAAACGTTAGGATCATCTTTCTTGATGCGGAAAATAGACGCGCCACCCATGCCATCAAGAGGCTTTAAAATGACATCGCCGTGCTGCTCTTTAAATGCCTTAATCTTTTCTGCTTTACGCGTCACTATAGTCGTGGGCGTTAGTTCAGGGAACCACGCGGTAAAGAGCTTTTCGTTACAGTCACGCAAGCTTTGAGGCTTGTTGACGATCAGCGCACCGTTTTCTTCTGCACGCTCTAAAATGTAGGTCGCGTAGATGTATTCGGTATCAAAGGGAGGATCTTTGCGCATCAAGACGGCATCTAGCTCTGATAACTCAATGCTTTGCTCTGACTTGAACTCGTACCAACCGTTAGGATCTTCTTTTAAGCTGACGACTTTGGTGTCGGCAATCGCGACACCTTGATCGAGATGAAGATCGTTCATTTCCATATAGTGGATTACCCATCCACGACGTTGTGCTTCCAGCATCATGGCAAAGCTAGAGTCTTTTTTGATGTTGATGGATGAAATAGGGTCCATCACGATGCCAAGTTTTATCATTGATCTTCTCCGATTATCCAAGATCGCCAAAGCGAACCTGTAAAGCTGTAATTGCCGTAAGTGCTGCGGTTTCCGTTCTTAGCACTCTCGGGCCTAATAAGGTTTCTTCAAATTGGTACAGCTCTGTCATCGAAATTTCTTCAGATGACAAGCCACCTTCAGGTCCAATTAATAGACGCACACGCTCAACGGGGGCCGGTAAAGTGTTGATCGAGTACTTTGCTCTAGGGTGCAAGTTTAACTTGAGGGCGTCACTTTGTTCTGCACACCACTGCTCAAGTTGCATAATAGGGCGAATCACGGGTACGGTATTACGTCCGGACTGTTCGCATGCTGCGATGGCGATTTTCTGCCATTGAGCCAGTTTTTTCTCAAAACGTTTTTGATCTAGCTTAACGCCACATCGCTCAGAAATCAGCGGGGTGATGGTATTCACACCGAGTTCTACTGACTTCTGAATGGTGAATTCCATTTTGTCGCCACGAGATATGACCTGACCCAAATGCAGGTTCAAAGGCGACTCGATGCTTTTACTTATCTTCTCGGAAATTGAAACCGTCACTGATTTTTTAGTGACTTCGGTAATAGAGGCTGGGTACTCATGATCGGTGCCGTCAAAAAGCAGCACTTCTTGGCCTGGTTTCATTCGTAATACGCGGCCCACATGACCGGCTGCGTCTTCATCGAGCGCAAGCTCACCCAGTTGGGTGATGGCTTCAGGGTGGTAAATTCGAGGAACTCTCACGGTGGCAGTCCTATAGATTAAATGCTTTTGTTTAACATGGATGCTTAAAGGGTAAAAAACAAGTGTGATGAATGACTTTCGTTAGTGATAAGCGCATTGTTCCGTAACAAAGGGATTGTCATTTTCTTGGATGCCCTTAATGCGCAGATTGCGTTTACACTCCCACTCATCGACTGGATATTGTTTGTTCCATGCCACCATGAGCTGTTGTTCTGACTTTGATAGCTTCAAACCGTATTCTTTACTCATATACAAGTAGGTACGGGCAATGGAGCCACGGGCTCGGTCTGGCGGCATGACTTTTCGTTGCTTGAAGTTGACCTGCATTTCACACATACCGTAACTAACACCATCCATACCATTCCACTGGCTAAAGCGATAATTAGATCGGTCTCCATTGACTTCGCCGACGGTTGGAGTGAGGTTGTGTAAATCCGCTTCCATCGCTTTAAATATTTTGTCATTTCGGGTGCAGTTCTTGCGACCGCCTTCTTGCCAGCACTGTCGCTGGTGGCCAAAGTTCCAAGCGGGCATCACGTGTTCCCACTCAATGCGGCTGGCTCTTTTTAGCTGCTTTCGAACTTGATAGCCACAGCTTTCTAAGTCAGGCTTTCCTTTTTTACCTTGCCACGAAATGTCACACCCGCAATAAAAACTCGTGGGGTGATCAAAATAGATTTTGATGGCTTCTTTTTTTGCTTTGCTGAATGAACTAGGCGGTGCTGAAAATACAGTGGCAGAGAAAAGGACGGTAAAAATAAGTGAATAGCGTAATAACATACTTCATGGCTTTTCTTATTAATGTAATTATCAGTGTAGCAAGATATTGATAATTATATTAGTGCCAAGGTGTTAAGTCAGTTGAATGCCAGTAAAAGTCAGTACTTGCTTACATTTAGTGCAGCTGTACTGCATTTGACTTCGGAGTACTTTATTGTGTCTACGAACCGTGAGTGCGTGCTCACTACATAGGCATTGATAGGCAAAAGTTTTGCCTTGTACCGATTGAGTTGAAAACTGATGTGTGGTGTTGGGCGCAACGTTGAGTACATGGCTCATGACATACTGCCACTCTTTACCATGAGGCCTTACCCGCCCATAGAGTTGGTAAGTGAGTAAATGTGCGACTTCATGAGGGATCACGTCGTTGATGAAATCTTGCTGGTTTTCCAAAAAAAGTACAGGGTTCAGTCGAATTTCGTTGAGCTGCAAATAGGCTTTGCCTGCCGCCCTCCCTCGTACGTTAAAATTGAGTGCGGGAAAAGGGAATGTTCGCTTAAAAGTGGTTTCAGCTTGAGCTAAGCATTGCGCTATTTTCTTTTTTGCGGCGTACTTTAATTCTATATTGACCACATTACCTCAATTAAAAGCGCTGAAAATAAAACGCCTCGATTATTAAAAATCGAGGCGAATAGTAACATCAAACATGGGCTATGGATGATGCTTTTTCTTGATGGTCTCATGATAGGCATGCCATGTACCGTAACCTAGAATTGGCATGGTAAACAGCATACCGACTCCATACGTTGCGAATCCAATTAAGATCCCGCCGCAGATGATAAAACCCCAAACGACCATGGCTGGGACGTTATTTTTGACGGCATTAAAACTGGTGAAGACGGCTGTCATCATATCCACGCGGCGTTCCATCATTAGTGGGATGGAAAATGCAGAAATGCTGAATATGGCGCAGGCGATGATCGCACCGACAATAGAGCCAACTAGCAAAAATGGCAAAAAGTCTGACAGCGGAGCACCTTGCACTGACGGGTATAGAGCATGGAGCAGCGCTGCAATTCTCATCCAAAATATCATAGCAACCGCAAGCAGCACGGCAAAAGCCCATTGCGAAGACGAGTTACGCTGAATGGCTTTCATTGAGTGAAGTAAGCTAGTGGGTTGGCCTTTCTCTCTGGCCCAACTGGCATCATATAACCCTAGTGCTAAGAATGGGCCTATTAACATATAGACAACCAGGCTGGGCATAACCACAAGGTGCGTGCCTTGCCATTGTACCAAGAGCACAATACCAATGGCTGCAGCCATAAAACAGAGCCCATAAAAAGCACTGATGAGTGGCATGCGAACAAAGTCGTGTAGGCCTAATGCTAGCCAATGAAAAGGAGCTGAAATACTCAGCTTGTTGCAAGGGACGGTTCGGGCGTACAAATGATCCGGTACTTCGTTTTGCTTGCCGGATGCGTCTGACGGGTTAATCGTACGAGGCATATATCCTCCTTGATCGATTCTCGTTTTCGCTGGTGCAATTCCAACGACCAATTAAGATGAACAATGACGAAATACCACGACGCTGTGCATCAAATAACCTTAACAATACGGGGAGCCTATATTAGGTTTATTGTTAATGTAATGTTAACTATTGACGCTGTTTTACAAAAACACAAATGTTATTAAGGCCGATCTCCGCATAAAAAAAGCCCCTGCATTATGCAAGGGCTTGTATTTGTTAGTGAATGCTCACAAGAATTATTTAATTCCAGCGAACTCACGTAAGATGCTTGCTTTGTCTGTCGCTTCCCAAGGGAATTCTTCACGACCAAAGTGACCGTAAGCAGCTGTCTTCTTATAGATAGGCTGAAGTAAGTTCAACATTTCTTGTAGGCCGTATGGGCGTAGGTCGAAGTTTTGACGTACCGCTTCAATGATGATGTCTTGTGATACTTTCTCAGTACCAAACGTTTCAACCATGATAGATGTTGGATCAGCAACACCGATTGCGTAAGACAATTGAATCTCACAACGGTCAGCCATGCCAGCAGCAACAATGTTCTTCGCTACGTAACGAGCTGCGTATGCTGCAGAGCGGTCTACTTTTGAAGGATCTTTACCAGAGAATGCACCGCCACCGTGACGAGCTGCGCCGCCGTAGGTATCAACGATGATCTTACGACCTGTTAGACCACAGTCACCCATTGGGCCACCGATAACAAAACGACCGGTTGGGTTAATAAAGAAGTTGGTGTCTTTATTTAACCATTCAGCAGGTAATACTGGCTTGATGATCTCTTCCATTACCGCTTCACGTAGATCTGGTGTAGATACTGAATCACAGTGCTGAGTAGATAGAACAACCGCATCAATACCCACAATCTTGCCTTGGTCGTATTGGAAAGTCACTTGAGATTTCGCGTCTGGGCGAAGGAAGTCTAGTTTGCCGCTTTTACGAACTTCCGCTTGCTTTTGAACAAGTAGGTGAGAGTAAGTAATTGGTGCAGGCATTAGAATTGGTGTTTCGTTGGTTGCGTAACCAAACATAATACCTTGGTCGCCGGCGCCTTGCTCTTTTGGATCTGCTTTATCAACACCTTGGTTGATGTCTGGAGACTGCTTACCAATGGTGTTCAATACTGCACAAGAATCTGCATCGAAGCCCATGTCTGAGTGCACATAACCAATCTCACGAACGGTTTCACGAGTGATCTCTTCGATATCAACCCATGCTGAAGTGGTTACTTCACCGCCAACCATGACCATGCCGGTTTTTACGTAAGTTTCACAAGCAACACGTGCTTTTGGATCTTGTTCGATGATTGCATCAAGTACAGCATCTGAAATTTGATCGGCAATTTTATCTGGGTGACCTTCTGATACTGACTCAGAGGTAAATAAGTGCTTAGCCATGAGAGCTCCAATATTTCTTTTGAAAGAACAGGAATGCACCAAAAAAGCAGACCTATTCACAAGTTAAACGGTATAAACTGTAGGTGTATCTACATCTAGACGTCTATTCTAATTTGAACTGACCGAATTACAAGCTAAATTTTCTTGGTGTAGAAGCCAATCGATTGCGTTTTTGGCCTATTAAATTCAATTAGTTCGACAACATGTTAGAAAATAGTAGCAAAAATCACCAATTTCCCCAGTAAATCGTTTGCAGTGCTAGAGGGGCTTTGAGACAATATGCGCCGCCGAATTTGGTTATTCGGCGTCTTAATCCCTATTTTTTGATTCGCTTATGCACTCAGGAGCGTAAATGTCTTCTCGTAACCTTACTTCTAATAAAGAACTCGCTAATGCTATTCGTGCGTTGAGCATGGATGGTGTTCAACAAGCTAACTCAGGTCACCCAGGTGCACCAATGGGCATGGCTGATATCGCCGAAGTTCTTTGGCGTTCTCACCTAAACCACAACCCACAAAACCCAGAGTGGGCCGATCGCGACCGTTTTATCTTGTCTAACGGCCACGGTTCAATGTTGATCTATTCTTTACTGCACCTTTCTGGTTACGATCTTTCAATTGACGATTTGAAAAACTTCCGTCAATTGCACTCAAAAACTCCGGGTCACCCAGAGTACGGCTACGCGCCGGGCATCGAGACAACAACGGGTCCACTAGGCCAAGGCATTACTAATGGTGTTGGCATGGCAATGGCTGAAAAAGCACTAGCGGCTCAGTTTAACCGTGAAGGTCACGAGATCGTTGACCACAACACATACGTGTTCATGGGCGATGGTTGTTTGATGGAAGGTATTTCTCATGAAGCATGTTCTCTTGCGGGTACTTTAGGTCTAGGTAAGCTGGTTGCATTCTGGGATGACAACGGCATCTCTATCGATGGTGAAGTTGAGGGCTGGTTCTCTGATGACACGCCTAAGCGTTTTGAAGCTTACGGCTGGCATGTTATTCCAGCTGTAGACGGTCACGATCCTGAAGCTATTAATGCAGCAATCATTGCGGCTAAAGCTGATCCACGTCCTACGCTTATCTGTACTAAGACGGTTATCGGCTTTGGTTCTCCAAATAAAGCGGGTACGCACGATTGTCACGGTGCTCCACTAGGTGCTGATGAAATCGCAGCGACTAAAGCGGCACTTGGTTGGGAACACGGTCCTTTCGAAATCCCTGCTGATGTCTACGGCCAATGGGATGCGAAAGAAGCGGGTACTGCGAAAGAAGCGGCTTGGAACGAGAAGTTTGAAGCATACGCGGCAGCATTCCCTACAGAAGCGGCTGAGCTTAAGCGTCGTCTAAATGGTGACCTTCCTGCGCAGTGGGAAGAGAAAACAACTCAAATCATCGCTGACCTTCAAGCTAACCCAGCGAACATTGCTTCACGTAAAGCGTCTCAAAATGCCCTAGAAGCATTTGGTGCGATGCTACCAGAATTCATGGGCGGCTCTGCTGACCTTGCGCCTTCTAACCTAACCATGTGGTCAGGTTCTAAGTCGTTAACTGCTGATGACTTCTCTGGTAACTACATCCACTACGGTGTTCGTGAATTCGGTATGACGGCTATCATGAACGGTATTGCTTTGCACGGTGGCTTCGTACCATACGGCGCAACTTTCCTAATGTTTATGGAATACGCTCGTAATGCAATGCGCATGGCTGCTCTGATGAAAACTCAGAATATCCAGGTGTACACGCACGACTCAATTGGCCTAGGTGAAGATGGTCCAACTCACCAACCTGTTGAGCAAATCGCTTCTCTACGTGTTACTCCAAACATGAGCACATGGCGTCCATGTGACCAAGTTGAATCTGCAGTTGCATGGAAACTGGCCATTGAGCGTAAAGATGGCCCTACGGCACTGATCTTCTCTCGTCAGAACCTTGCACAGCAAGCTCGTGATGAAGAGCAAGTCGCTAACATTGCTAAGGGTGCTTACATCCTAAAAGACAGCGCCGAGAAACCAGAGCTTATCTTCATTGCTACCGGTTCAGAAGTTGAACTGGCTGTTGCTGCGCACGCAGAACTTACAGCACAAGGTAAGCAAGTACGTGTTGTTTCAATGCCATCTACGGATGCATTCGATAAGCAAGACGCTGCTTACCGTGAAGCGGTACTTCCTTCAGACGTAACCGCTCGCGTTGCGGTTGAAGCGGGCATTGCTGATTACTGGTATAAGTACGTTGGCCTAGACGGTCGTATCATCGGTATGACAACATTTGGCGAGTCTGCACCAGCAGGTGAACTATTCAAAATGTTCGGCTTTACGGTTGAAAACGTAGTTGAAACAGCACAAGAACTTTTAGCTTAATTCGATAGCTAAACGATAAAATAAAAAACCGAGCCCTAAACAGGCTCGGTTTTTTGTTTATCGGAATTAAAATAACACGAAGTTATTCGAACTCATTACCCCAATTATCCAACTCTTTAGCGCCACATACTTTACATTTCACATGACGATCCATGTCGTAGTAGTGACCACCATTGATAAATGTATGAACTAACAACTTAATTCTACTCACCAATGATGGATTAGAGTCGTAGCTGCTGCTCTTTCGTGTAAGAACTTCGCTATGAGGTGTCTCTTTATTACATTTTTTGCAAAAATGAGTCGCTGGAAAGCCAGACATAACCTTTTCCTTTGGTTGAAAAACTAGAAAAGAAACAGCCGAAGAAATAGGTAAATGCTCATCATTGGTATTTATACTTGAGGGTGGATGTATTTGCTATGACTATAATGTGTTTTTCCTCGCAAATAATGCTCTTTGTTGACTATTCAGTTACTATCAACGGCATAAAATTTGTAAAACGTGCTGGAGAAGGAATTGATGCTAAAAGTAGCGATTAATGGTTTTGGCCGCATTGGCCGAAATATATTGCGTGCCGTATACGAAAGTGGCAAAAACCATCAAATTAAAGTGGTGGCAGTAAACGAGCTTGCTCAGCCTGAAGCCATGGCCCATTTGTTGCAATACGATACCTCTCATGGGCGCTTTTATAAAAAAATCTCTCACGATCAAGAGCACCTATTTATCGAACACGATAATGGCGACAGAGACTCAGTTCGTATTTTGCATTTAAAAGATATTGATTTACTGCCTTGGCAAGATTTGGATGTTGATATCGTTCTAGACTGTACAGGTGTGTATGGCTGCCAAGACGATGGGCAACGTCATATTGCTGCAGGTGCAAAAAAAGTGATTTTCTCTCACCCTGGCGCAACCGATCTCGATAACACCATTATTTATGGCGTGAACCACGACACGCTTAAGCCTGAGCATAAGGTCATCTCGAATGGCTCATGTACCACGAACTGCATCGTGCCTATCATAAAAGTGCTTGATGATGCATTCACGATCGAATCTGGTACCATCACCACGATCCACTCTTCTATGAATGATCAACAGGTTATCGACGCCTATCATCCTGATCTACGTCGTACGCGTGCTGCAAGTCAATCTATCATTCCTGTGGATACAAAACTTCATGTGGGCATTGAACGAATTTTTCCGAAATTTTCCAACAAATTCGAAGCGATTTCAGTGCGCGTCCCTACAGTGAATGTCACCGCAATGGATTTAAGTGTAACTGTTGCAACAAAAGTGAAAGTTAATGACGTAAATCAAACCATAACTGACGCTTCTAGGTGTACATTACATAACATTGTTGATTATACTGAAGCACCGCTTGTTTCCATCGATTTTAATCACGATCAACATAGTGCGATAGTAGACGGCACTCAAACCCGTGTAAGCAACGGGCATCTGATTAAAATGTTAGTATGGTGTGACAATGAGTGGGGCTTTGCCAATCGCATGTTGGATACTGCGTTGGTAATGCATTCGCTTAAATAAGAGCGATGAGAAGGAACTTGGAAAAGATTTATTTTCCGTATTGAAATAAATCACTATCGCCCCAAGTTAAAACAGTAGTTAAAGAATTAATCGGCTTAGCATGATGCTGGGCTTTCAAAACTTTGTAATTTAACGTTGAGAGGACAAACAATGTCTGTAATCAAGATGACTGACCTGGAACTAGCAGGTAAACGCATTTTCATCCGTGCTGACCTAAACGTACCAGTGAAAGACGGTAAAGTAACTTCAGATGCACGTATTCTTGCATCACTACCAACTATCAAAATGTGCCTAGAAGCTGGCGCAAAAGTAATGGTTACTTCTCACCTTGGTCGTCCTACTGAAGGCGAATACAACGAAGAGTTCTCTCTAGCTCCTGTTGTTAACTACCTAAATGACGCTCTAGATTGTGATGTTAAGCTAGCAAAAGATTACCTAGACGGCCTAGAGCTGAACGCTGGTGAGCTAGTTGTTCTTGAAAACGTTCGCTTTAACAAAGGCGAGAAGAAGAACGAAGAAGCTCTTTCTAAGCAATACGCTGCACTTTGTGACATCTTTGTGATGGACGCATTTGGTACAGCTCACCGTGCTCAAGCGTCAACTCACGGTGTTGGTACAAACGCTCCTGTAGCGTGTGCTGGTCCTCTTCTTGCTGCAGAGCTTGAAGCACTAGGCAAAGCAATGGACAACCCAGCTCGCCCTCTAGTTGCGATTGTTGGTGGTTCTAAAGTTTCTACTAAGCTGACTGTTCTTGAGTCTCTTTCTAAAATTGCTGACCAACTTGTTGTTGGTGGTGGTATCGCAAATACGTTCATCGCTGCTGAAGGTCACAACGTAGGTAAGTCTTTGTACGAAGCTGACCTAGTAGATACTGCTAAAAAGCTAATGAAAGAGTGTGCAATTCCAGTTGCTACTGACGTTGCATGTGCAAAAGCATTTGATGAAAACGCTGAAGCTGAAATCAAGCACGTTTCTGAAGTTCAAGACGACGACATGATCTTCGATCTTGGCCCAGATTCAACAGCGGCGCTTGCTGAAATCATCGGCAACGCAAAAACAATTCTTTGGAACGGCCCTGTAGGCGTATTTGAATTCAAAAACTTTGAAGCAGGTACCGCGGGTATTTCTAAAGCTATCGCAGATTCTGAAGGATTCTCTGTTGCTGGTGGCGGTGATACGCTTGCAGCTATCGACAAATTTGGCATCAAAGCAGACGTTTCTTACATCTCTACAGGTGGCGGTGCTTTCCTTGAATTCGTTGAAGGTAAAGTACTTCCAGCGGTTGCGATGCTAGAAGAGCGCGCGAAAGCATAACGATTTTATAGCGGGGAAAGTAATTTCCCCGTTTTCACGTTTGCTGCGGCGCATTATTTATTGATACAATGCGGCCCGTTGTGAGCAAACGATTGCAAATTTTAAATTAATACGACAGAAAATAGGATTATTTCCATGTCTAAGATCTTCGATTTTGTAAAACCTGGTGTGATTTCTGGCGATGACGTACAGAAAGTATTTGAAGTAGCAAAACAAAACAAATTTGCACTTCCTGCTGTAAACGTTGTTAACACTGACACTATCAATGGTGTTCTGGAAGCGGCTTCTAAAGTTAAAGCTCCAGTAGTTGTTCAGTTCTCTAACGGCGGCGCTGGTTTCTTTGCTGGTAAAGGCGTGAAACTTGAAGGTCAAGGTGCACAAATCCTTGGTGCTGTTGCTGGTGCTAAATACGTACACGCTGTAGCGGCTTCTTACGGCGTTCCTGTGATTCTTCACACGGACCACGCTGCTAAGAAATTGCTTCCTTGGATCGACGGTCTTCTAGATGCAGGTGAAGAATTCTTCGCTGAAACTGGTAAGCCTCTTTTCTCTTCTCACATGATCGACCTTTCTGAAGAGTCTCTAGAAGAAAACATCGAAATCTGTGGTCAATACCTTGAGCGTATGGCTAAGATGGGCATGACTCTAGAAATCGAACTAGGTTGTACTGGTGGCGAAGAAGACGGCGTTGATAACTCTGATATGGATGCATCTGAGCTATACACTTCTCCTGAAGATGTAGCTTACGCATACGAGAAACTAACGGCTATCAGCCCACGTTTCACTATCGCTGCTTCTTTCGGTAACGTACACGGTGTTTACCAAGCGGGTAACGTTGTACTGACTCCAACTATCCTACGTGACTCTCAAGCACATTGTGCAGAGAAATTCGGTATTGCTGCTGACGCACTGAACTTCGTATTCCACGGTGGTTCTGGTTCTTCTGAAGCTGAAATCCAAGAGTCTATCGGCTACGGTGTTATCAAAATGAACATCGATACTGATACTCAGTGGGCTTCATGGGATGGCGTTCGTACTTACGAAGCTGAAAACCGTGATTTCCTACAAGGTCAAATCGGTAACCCAACTGGTGAAGCTGCGCCAAACAAGAAGTACTACGATCCACGCGTATGGCTACGTGCTGGTCAAGCTTCAATGGTTGCTCGTCTAGAGAAAGCTTTTGCTGACCTAAACGCAATCGACGTACTATAATTCGTCTTTCGCGATGAGCTAGCGAAGCCTATTTGTTGGTTCAAAAGACAGATTATTAAAAGCCCACTCTTCTGAGTGGGTTTTTTTATACCACCGTATCGTCATTTACTGGCTTAATATTGATACTGGTGATGTAATATGCTTTATGGTTATCGATAAACTCTTTTAAATACAGTGGAAGTAAGATATTTTGTCAAAAATTATCGCTTTCAGCGGTGCATTAAAATAAGTAAAGGAAGCTCAACATGGCACAAGAATCATCCGTAATAGATGCAGTGGATATTGGTGAAAATATCTCTATGGTTAGCACTTGGCTGACGGACAACAGTGATCTTTTAGTTCAATATGGCGTCAACATTATTTCAGCATTACTGATTCTATTTATCGGTAACATGATAGTAAAAGGCATTGCCAACAGTGTCGGCAAGCTACTTAAAAAACGCAAAATGGACAAAGCGGTGGTGGAGTTCATCAGTGCCTTAGTTCGTTATACGTTATTTGTTATTGTTCTTATTGCCGCTCTTGGTCGAATTGGCGTTCAAACTGCTTCTGTCGTTGCGGTGATTGGTGCGGCTGGTTTAGCGATTGGTCTGGCACTGCAAGGTTCTCTATCTAACTTTGCTGCAGGCGTATTGATTGTTGCGTTCCGTCCGTTTAAGTCGGGCGATTACGTTGAAATTGGTGGTGTTGCTGGTTCTGTTGAATCAATCCAAATCTTCCAAACAGTGCTAACCACACCTGATAACAAAATGGTCGTAGTACCAAATGGTGGTGTTATTGGTAGCCCAATCACCAACTATTCTCGTCATGCTACTCGTCGTATCGATCATGTTATTGGTGTTTCGTATGGTGCCGATCTGAAGAAGACAAAAGATGTGATCACTAAGCTTCTTGAAGCTGACGAGCGTATTTTGAAATCGCCAGCTCCAACAGTAGGTGTCGTTGCACTGGCTGACTCTTCTGTTAACTTTGTGGTTCGCCCATGGGTTAAAACTGCTGATTACTGGGATGTGTACTTTGATTCACTACAAGCAATCAAAGAAGGTCTGGATGCAGAAAATATTGAAATTCCATTCCCGCAAATGGACGTTCATTTGAATAAAGCAGATTAGTATTTGCAAGGCTAAAGGCTAAAGGCTAAAGGCTAAAGGCTAAAGGCTAAAGGCTAAAAGAAAAGGGAGAGATCATACGATCTCTCCCTTTTTTGGTTCTATGTCTCATCCTGAAATGCGTTTAGGTTACATGTATTGAATCCATAGCCCTTTTGTTAGGAAGAAGGCGATGGTAAACATCATGGTAGCAACAGCAAAGTCGATGCCTTTTTTCACTTTTGGCTTAGAGAGTGTAGGCCCTACTTTTGCTGCGCCAATAGATAGACTATAAAACCAAACGAACGAAGCCATGATGGTGCCAATAGCAAACGCTATGCGATCATTGCCGTCAAATTGGCCGCCAATAGACCCTAAGATCACGACCGTATCTAAATATAAGTGAGGGTTTAAAACCGTTACCGCTAATGCGCCGAGAATCACAGCGCGCTTACCCCTAGCTGTCATTTGCTTTTTGGATTCGCTCTTACTTGGTGACTTCAGTGCGCTTCGTAGTGAAATGACGCCGTAGATCGAAAGGAATGCGATTCCGCCTAAGGTGACTGAGGTCAGTAGCATTTCATTTTTTGACAACAATGCACCACCACCGAATACACCCAGTGAGATAAAAAACGCATCTAGGCAGCTACAAATTGTGGCGGTTGTTAGGTGATGATTGCGCTTAATGCCTTGATTCAAAACATAAGCATTCTGAGCGCCGATCGGAATGATCATTGTTGCGCCTAATCCAAAACCCTGCAATAAAACCCAAATGTTCACGGCAAAATCCTTACAAAAAACTGAAGATAAATCAAAGTTCGGCAAGCATACCTAGGGTCACTAAATAAATGAAACTAATAATATTAATGAATCATAAGTTTGACTTATAATTAGGCGGAAGGCGGAAGGCGGAAGGCGGAAGGCGGAAGGCGGAAGGCGGAAGGCGGAAGGCGGAAGGCGGAAGGCGGAAGGCGGAAGGCGGAAGGCGGAAGGAGAAGAGAGTGAGAGGATTAGATTATCGTTGGATTGAGGCGCTAGATAGTGTGCTTAATCAAAGAGGGTTTGAGCGGGCAGCGGAGCAGTTGTGTATTTCACAGTCTGCCGTTTCTCAGCGGATCAAGCAGCTAGAGAAGTGGTTGGCACAACCTGTTTTGGTTAGGGAGCAGCCACCCAGAGCGACTCAGGCCGGAAAAAAGCTGCTTGGTTTGTATCGTCGAGTTTGTTTACTAGAGCAAGAGCTACTGCCTGAACTGAGTACTGAAAACCGCGAAAGACCGCTATCGATTAGCCTTGCTACCAATGCTGATAGCCTAGCAACATGGCTATTGCCAAGTATGACAGACTTACTGAAGCAGAAACGGATTGAACTCAACCTTATTGTCGATGATGAAGGTCGAACATTGGATAAAATACGCAATGGTGAAGTGGTGGGGGCAATAAGTTTAGAATCTCAGGCTATTCAAGGTTGCGATGCAGACTATTTAGGCCGAGTAGATTATTTGTGTGTCGCTAGCCCAGAATTTCATGCTCAGTATTTTCCACAAGGGGTTACCCGTGAAGCGCTTAAACGAGCTCCAGCGGTGGCTTTTGATCAACATGACGATATGCATGAGCGTTTTGTTCATCAGCACTTTAACTTACCTCACGGCAGTGTACTCAAGCATACCGTGAGAAGTTCGGAAGCGTTTGTTAAGTTAGCTCTGGATGGCGTCGCGTATTGTTTGATACCAAGACAGCAGATCGAAACTGAGCTGAAACAGGGCAAATTGATTGAGGTTGCTCCGGGTTTTTTGTTGTCGCATCGTATGTATTGGCACCACTGGCAGCTCGAAAGTGGGGTGCTTAAGGAAGTGTCACAAAGCATTATCTCATACGCTAGGCGGCATCTTCCTCAGTAAAAGTTCTGTCAATTGTGGAGAGGTAAGGATCAAATTTGAATGAACAAGCGCTATGATGAAGTGGAATTCATTTGGAGTCACATAATGAAAAAACTTTCTATAGCAGCGTTGCTTGTTTCAGCGCTTAGCCTACCGCATATGGCGATGGCTCAACCTGATTTCCCTCATCTAGCGACAACAGGCTACGGTGAAGTCGTTGCAACACCAGATATGGCTGTGATTTCGGTTCAGGTTGAAGAGACCATGCTTAATGCTGAACAAGCGAAACAGGCGGTTGATAAAGCCATTGGTGCATTTGTAGAGCGCTTATTAAAAGAGGGCATAAGTCGAGATAGCATCAGCAGTACCAACTTGTATTTATCCCCTCAATATCATTACCCTAAGGCGGGACAAGCAGAGCTCGTTGGGTACCAGGCTTCACGTAGTGTGACTCTGACTATCGATGATCTTGAGAACCTTAATGCGTATTTGGAAGGTGCATTGGGTGATGGCATCAATCGCATTAATGACATTGCACTCAAAGTGAAAGATGAATCTAAGTACCAAGAGCAAGCCCGATTGGCTGCCATTAAAGATGCCAACACAAAGGCCAAGTCTTTAGCTAAAGGCTTTGAACAGACCTTGGATGGTATTTGGAAGATCAGCTACAACAATAGCAGCAGTCGTCCAGTTCTAATGAAATCGATGGCGATGGACGCCCGGGGTGAATCCAATAGCTACCAAGACTCTCAGATTGTTATTCGTGATCGAGTGGATGTGACCTATAAGCTGAAGTAATCGACTGCTTTTTGATTAAATGTCATGCATTTTATTTTGAATGCGAGTCTTATGGCTCGCATTTATTTTATCTAATTGTTAATGATTGGTGTTAATCTCTGCTGGGATTCGCATTCTCTAATGAATGTGATGAACACGCATATACTAAAAATTGCCAGCTAAGGTAATTAGATCCGTAAAATACACGCGACATTTATCAAGGTTTGAGGGTTTATGACCTTGATCGGTTTACTTTCACAATAAGAAAACGAATGAAAAATCTATCTTTAAAACACAAAATATTGTTATCCGTCACCATTGCCTTGTCATTGGTAATTGCGTTACTTTCTTGGCGTAGTTACTCCATTCAAAAAACACTTTTACTCGAGGAGAGTACAGAACAAGTGCATCGCCTTGGTATTCAAAAAGTGGATAGCATTAGTACTTGGTTATCCGCTCGACAAGACGTGATTAAAGGCTTAGCAAAAAAAACATCTTCTTCTCCTTTAGACTCTTTGCAACAAGCTCAAATCTCCGGCAGTTTCCAACTTACCTACTTTGGTGAAAATACAGGAAAAATGCATGACTCTGATCCAAGTATCGACCGTACAGGTTACGATCCTCGTCAGCGTCCTTGGTATAAAGAAGCCATGAACAGCAGCCAACAAATCGTAACTAAGCCTTATTATGACGTGGCTTACAATATTATGGTCGTAACATTAGCTGAGTCGATACCACAAGGTGTTGTCGGGGGCGACTTATCTATCGACTCTCTGGTGAAAGACATCACGGACATGACATTGCCCGCTAACGGTGTGGCTTTGTTAGCGCACAAAGACGGTACTGTTATTGCCTATAAAGATACTAATAAAGCAATGAAGCCTGCTTATGAGATCGATAATGATCTCACTTCTGCCAATATTGAAAACATGAATGGCAAGCAAGATATGCTGCCAATTATGATGGAATCTGAACGAAGAGAGAAGTTAGCTTGGGCGGCAGATGTTCCTGGTACTGATTGGCAATTGGTCTTATTGCTTGATAAACAGACACTAGAGTCTCCGTTATCTTCTTTACTGGTGGGGCAGTTGACCATCGCGTTGGCTGTACTTGCTGTGAGCATTATAGCGATTTCATGGCTTATCAGTGTATTGCTCGGTCCGTTATCAAACGTTTCACAAGCACTTGCTCGTATTGCCGATGGTAATGGTGACCTAACTCAGCGAATTGACGTGGTAAATAAAGACGAAGTCGGTTTGTTGGCGGAAAATTTCAACCGATTTGTTGGTAGCCAGCATCGCTTGATAAGCCATATTCGCACCTTGGCGCATGAGTTGGATGCCGATGCGGAACGGAGCTTAGTCACCAACCAAAATTCGGTTGCCGAGCTGCAAAGGCAGCAACAAGAAGTCACCATGGTGGCAACCGCAGTAACAGAGATGGCATGTGCGACGTTAGAAATCGCAAATAATGCTGAAAATACGGCAACCGCTTCTCAGCAATCGGCGCAAAGTAGCTCTGATGGTAAACTATTGGTTGATAAAACGCGTAATTCGATTAATAGCTTGGCTGAAGAAGTGGAGCAAGCTACCCAAGTTATTGCTGACTTAAGTCATCATGCCCAATCTATATCAGGTATTTTATCGACGATTCAGAGCATTGCAGAGCAGACGAATTTACTGGCTTTGAATGCGGCTATTGAAGCTGCTCGAGCTGGTGAGCAGGGCCGTGGCTTTGCGGTTGTTGCTGATGAAGTTCGTGTCCTCTCTCACCGAACTCAACAGTCCACCCTTGAAATTCAGTCAACGATAGAGACTCTTCAACAGACAACGGCAAGTGCAGTTGCTTTGATGGAAAGTAGCCAAGGGCTGGCAAACAATAGTGTTGAAGATGCTGATGCGGCGGTGCGTTCACTTGAAGAGATCACTCAAGCAATAACGTTGATCTCTGATATGGCTGGGCAGATTGCAACCGCTGCGGAAGAACAAACACAGGTGACCGATGAGATCACGAAGAATACGACGGAAATTAAAAGCGTGACTGATGAAATTACCGATGCTGCAGAAAATGGCTTAGGCCAAGCACATGGCCTCAAGGGGCGTGCTACTGACTTGAATCAGCAAGTGGCGACCTTCATCCTTTAACTTTTGAAGAGTATATGAAAAGGGCAGCTTTCGCTGCCCTTTGTTGTTTTTTAATAGGAGCAATTAATGAAGAATACGAGCACGAATAGTGCCGTCGATTTTCTTCAATTGAACCAAGGCTTCTTCAGAGCGATCGACTTCTACGTCGATGACAACATAGCCCATTTCTGCACTGGTTTGTAGATACTGACCTGCGATGTTAATGCCAGCCTCTGCAAAGATGGTGTTGATTTGAGTAAGAATACCCGGGCGGTTTTGGTGAATGTGAAGTAAACGTGACGTCCCTCGGTGGGTCGGCAGTGATACCTCAGGGAAGTTAACACTTGATAGTGTTGAACCGTTGTCTGAGTATTTCGCGAGTTTACCAGCCACTTCTACTCCGATGTTTTCTTGAGCTTCTTGTGTTGAACCGCCTACGTGCGGAGTCAGGATAACGTTGTCGAATTTCATGAGAGGAGATTCGAATGCTTCCTTATTCGTGCCTGGTTCCACGGGGAATACATCCACAGCAGCGCCTGCAAGGTGGCGTGACTCTAATACTGAACACAGTGCTGGAATATCAACGACTGTGCCGCGAGCGGCGTTAATGAAGATTGAGCCAGGTTTCATGCGGGCAAATTCAGCTTCACCCATCATGTCTTTGGTTTCTGCCGTTTCTGGAACGTGTAAGGTGATCACATCACACTTATTTAGCAATTCACTCATGGTGTGAACCTGCGTTGCATTACCCAAAGAGAGCTTGTTCTCAATATCGTAAAAGTAAACGCGCATGCCTAGGTTTTCAGCAATAATGCCGAGCTGGGTTCCAATGTGGCCATAACCAATAATACCTAAACGTTTACCGCGCGCTTCATAAGAGTTGTCGGCACTTTTCTTCCAAATACCACGGTGTGCTAATGCGTTCTTCTCTGGAATGCCACGTAGCAGAAGTAATATCTGGCCTAGAACCAACTCAGCAACACTACGAGTGTTTGAGAATGGGGCATTGAAGACAGGAATACCACGTTTGGCAGCCGCCGTTAAATTAACCTGATTGGTACCAATACAGAAGCAACCGACACTAACCAGCTTTTCTGCGGCGTCAAAAACTTCTTGAGTGAGGTTTGTGCGCGAGCGAATACCAATAAAGTGTGCATCTTTCACGGCTTCTAACAGTTCGTCTTGGTCTAATGCGCCTTTGTGATACTCAATGTTGGTGTAACCGGCAGCTTGAAATACTTCAACAGAAGATGGGTGTAAGCCCTCTAAAAGAAGAATTTTAATTTTGTCTTTTTCCAGTGATACTTTGGCCATGTATTAGCGTCCTTAACTTTTTAGAGGGTATAAATTGCTCACACACTTTGATGATAAAAATTCCTTGTGTGTATTCTGTTCAATAAAGTATCAAAATTTTATTATGTTGGGTAAGAAAATTACGGAATAAGGCATACTATTTATGTTTGAAGCAAAAAAACTTAGGTTAGAAGCAAAAAAAACGGCACCTTAAGGTACCGTTTGTAATCTAATAACAGAAATAATCGGTTATTTTATAATTATTCAGCGATATGAGCGCCTTCAGGGGTGCCGGTAATCACTACGTCAGCACCACGGTGAGCAAATAGACCAACCGTTACCACTCCAGCAATGGCGTTGATTTTGTCTTCTAGCGCTTTAGCATCGGTAATTTTAAGGTTATGTACGTCTAGAATGATGTTGCCATTATCCGTCAATACACCTTCACGGTAAGCGGGATCACCGCCTAGTTTTACTAGCTCACGGCCAACGTAAGAACGTGCCATTGGGATCACTTCAACAGGAAGTGGGAATTCACCTAATACGTCGACCGCTTTTGTGCCGTCTACGATACAAATGAATTTGTCTGCAATTGCCGCCACTATTTTTTCACGAGTCAATGCAGCGCCGCCGCCTTTGATCATATCGCGAGTTGCGTTAATTTCGTCTGCACCATCTACATAAACATCCAGATTAGCAACTTCGTTACAATCGAACACTTCGATGCCAAGCTCTTTTAGCTTTTCGGTAGAAGCAATAGAGCTTGATACCGCGCCTTTAATGTCGTCTTTGATTGAACCAAGGGCATCAATGAAGTGATTTACCGTAGAGCCAGTACCTACACCAACAATGCTGCCTTCTTCTACGTATTTAAGCGCCGCCCAACCAGCTGCTTTTTTCATTTCATCTTGAGTCATGCCTATCTCCTGAATATAAATGGTAACGTTTGCTAAAAACGGCGCGATTATAGCCTGTTACTCTTTAGATTCCCATTGCCAAGTGTGGCTTGGTGTCAAAATAATGGGAAGTGGTACGTCCCAGGTTTCGCAAGTTAACTTAGTCACTTGTTGGCAGTCATGGGCAAGGCCTATAGCGATGGCATTTGGGTTATGATCAAGCCAAGGGGCAAGAGTTCGGTCATAATATCCGCCGCCCATTCCCATTCGTTGACCATGGGCATCAAAGGCGACTAACGGCGTGAATATGATGTCGATGTCGTTGACGGGCACAATATCGCATGCGGCAAGCTTAGGCTCCTGGATTTGATAGCGATTGAGCACCATTGCGGTATCCGGCTGATATTTCAGAAATAACAACTGGCCTTTTGAAAAAGGGTGGATCACCGGCAAGCAGACTTGGTATCCATGTTGCCAAAGCCATTGAATGCTCGGCATTGGATCTATTTCACCATCGGCGGCCAAATAGATAGCGACGTTTTTAGCTGTTATCAGTGCCGGAAGTTGGGATACTTGTTTGAGAAGCTGCTGTGAAGCTTGCTGCTGTTGTACCGAAGTAAGGGCTTGACGCTTGGTTCTAATGGATTGACGCAGTTGCTTTCGATAAGCGAGTTGGTGTTGTTCTGGCTGTGATTGCGTTGTCGATGAATTAAGCGGTGTTTGTTGCATGAGGTACCCCAGAGTGCCGTTGAGAACAATGACCCTTGAACCAGTTCGTTCAAGGCGGGTCAGCAATGATTACCGTAGGCTTCTCGGTACAAGCCGAGCATGCTCAATAGCAACTAAATACTAACCCTTAAGGATTGCTTATCGGCTCGGGGACTTAGTCCTCTGACAAACACCCCAGGGTAAAATTATTTTTGCTGTCCTAGCTGTTTTAACGCCCCATCAAGTGACGCTGCAAGCGATTCCATGCGCTCGGTAATTTGGCTCGACTTTCCATCGGCTTTTTCTTTTGATACTTGCAATTCATAGCAAATATTAAGTGCGGCAATCGTCAGCAGTTTTTCAACGTTGTTGACTTTTGTTCGCTCAGTCATGTCTTTCAAACGAGTATCTAGGTCTTGTGCTGCCTTGATCAGTGACTCTTCTTCACCGGGAGGACAGTTTACACGGGTTAACTTACCTAAAATTTCAACTTCAACAGCTTGATTACTCATTCAAATAAACTCTTTCATGTTACGAAGACAGCCTGACTACGTGTATGCCGCCGAGAGGGAAACTATAGGTAATGCCTCTCTAAGATTCAAGCTTTTCACTCACGCTTTGCTCAATTGAGTGACTAACTAGCTACGAAAGCAGCAAATTGACGCATTGCTGCGCAGAATACTCACCTAGAGCATTTTCGCTGGCAGGCTGAAATGATAGCATTGCTGTAATTATTATCTATCAGTGAATCTTTTGCATATGAGTAAAATATCTTTGCCGACCTATCAGGCACTTGAAAATGAACTAAAGTCAGCACAAATTGCAGTGACGCCAGCGGAATTGCATGGCTTGTTAACTGGGATGGTCAGTGGTGGGCTTGAGATAAGTGCAAGCACATGGCAAACACTGTTATACGATTACACCAACGACGGCATGGGTTGGCCAATGACGTCACTGGCAATGGCTGAAAATATGGTTAAGTCAACCAGCGCAGAGCTATTGAGTAGTGATTTTGAATTGACGTTACTTGTGGCTGAAGAGGGAGCTGACTTGGTGACATTGGCCGATAGTCTGTCAGACTGGGTTAACCACTTTATCTCAGGACTAGGTTTAATCGATGCTCAGTTAAATAAAACAGAAGAAGATGTTAAAGAGGCACTGCGTGATTTAGAAGAGATCGCCAAGCTTGGCATTGATGAAGACGACGATATGGCCGAGCAAGCTGTCTTACTTGAGCAAGTGATCGAACACGTAAAAGCGTGCGTGATGACGATTCATCTCGCTCTTGGTAGCAAGCAGACCATCGAAACTAAACCGACTCTTCATTAATGGAATAATATGAAACGTTACGACATCGTTATCGCTGGTGGCGCAATGGCTGGAGCGACGCTGGCACTGGCTCTTAACGCGTATTGCCAAGAGACACTTTCAATCGCGGTGGTTGAGCCATTTTTAGCTCAACATGATGAGCACCCTGGCTATGATTCTCGGTCGATAGCGCTTTCATATGGCACGGTAGAGTTACTTAAAAACATGCAGTTGTGGTCGGCTATTAAGCCTTATGCGGTGGCGATAAACCATATTCACGTTTCCGATCGCGGTCATGCTGGAATGACCGATATGGACGCCAATGAAATGGGAATCGAAGCATTGGGTTACGTGGTTGAATTGGCTGATACTGGCCGAATTTATCACGAAAAATTGCAACAAGCGGCTAATATCGACTTTTTATGCCCAGCTTCAGTGACGTCGATTGAGCGTGATGCAATGTCGGTTTCCTTGTTGTTATCGAGCGGCGAAACTATCCAAGCTCCACTGTTGGTGGCAGCGGATGGTACACAGTCTGTTTGTTGTGATGAAATTGGCTTAAAGCAAACGGAACAAGATTTTGGGCAGGTTGCCGTTATTGCGAATATTACGGCTGAACAAGCGCATGAAGGGCGTGCCTTCGAACGGTTTACTGAGTCAGGTCCGTTGGCTCTGCTGCCGATGTCTGAAGGGCGATTATCGTTGGTTTGGTGTTTGTCTTCTGACGAAGCTAACAAAGTGCTGTCTTTATCTGACAGCCAGTTTTTAGTTGAGCTTCAGAGCGCGTTTGGCTGGAGGCTTGGCAAATTTACTTTAGCAGGTTCTCGGACGAGCTATCCATTGCTACTTCGTACCCGAGATCAGTTTATTTCTCATCGAGTTGCGGTGATTGGTAATGCGGCACAAACGCTTCATCCAATTGCAGGTCAAGGGTTTAACCTCGGAATCCGTGATGTCGCAACGTTGGCGCAAGAAATTGCTAAAGCAGGTCAAGATATTGGTGAATATCGACTTCTCAGCCGTTATGCACAACGTCGTAATTCAGACAGAGAGCAGACTATTTCATTAACGGCCGGGCTGGTTCACTTGTTTTCCAATGATTATCCAGCCATGCGTATTGGACGTAACTTAGGCCTTATGTTGATGGATAACGTTTCACTTGTTAGAACACCGCTATTACGCAGAACCATGGGGTTAGTAGAGAGATAATATGATGCAGAGTTTTGATATTGCGATCGTCGGTGGTGGCATGGTGGGTTTGACACTGGCGGCTGCACTGGCAAAAACGGAACTGCGAGTTGCGATTGTCGAGGGCAAACTGCCAAGTAGTGAATTGAATGAATTGCCGGATATTCGAGTGTCGGCATTGAGCCGCTCAAGTGAGCAGGTGTTGAGAAGTGTTGGTGCTTGGTCAGGAATAGAGCAGCGCCGCGCTAGCCCATATGTCGCGATGGAAGTGTGGGATAAAGACAGCTTTGCCTCTATCGATTTTCATGCCAACCACTTATCGCAGCCTAATTTGGGGCACATTGTTGAAAACCGTGTCATTCAGCTTTCCTTACTGGATCGAATCAAACAACTGGATAACGTGACGTTATTTGCTCCTCAGAAGTGTCAGTCTGTTGTTGTCGGTGAGAGCGAAGCGTGGATAACACTAGATTCTGGCCAAGCCCTCACGGCTAAGTTAGTGGTGGGAGCGGATGGTGCACACTCATGGTTACGTCAGCAACAAGACATACCATTAACCCATTGGGACTATGGTCACCATGCGCTGGTTGCCAACATTAAAACTGAGCTGCCGCATCATTATACCGCAAGACAAATCTTCACCCCGCAAGGGCCGTTGGCATTTTTACCGATGCAAGACGCTAATATGAGTTCTATTGTTTGGTCAACAGAGCCAAAGCAAGCAGATGCGCTCATGGCCATGTCGGACAAAGAGTTCAATAAAGCTCTTTCTGCCGTGTTCGATCTTCGATTGGGGTTGTGTGAAGTAAAAGGAGAGCGTCAAGCTTTCCCATTAAAAATGCGTTATGCACGAGACTTTGCTAAGGATCGTGTCGCACTTATAGGTGATGCTGCGCACACGATACATCCATTAGCAGGGCAAGGTGTGAATCTTGGCTTGTTGGATGCAGCAAGCTTGGCACAAGAAGTCACAAGGCTATGGCAAGAAGGCCAAGATATCGGCTTGAAACGAAACCTAAGGCCATTCGAACGTTGGCGTAAGGCGGAAGCTGCAAAAATGATAACGTCAATGCAAGGCTTCAGGGATTTGTTTGCTGGGGATAATCCGGCTAAGAAATTGCTTCGTGGTGTGGGGATGTCGGTTGCTGACAAGTTACCGGGCGCAAAAAACCTCATAATGGAGAGAGCGCTTGGCCTGAAAGGGCAGTTACCGGATATTGCTAGGTAGCCAGTAGGTTGAAATAAAACAGGGCTGATGCAAGCATCAACCCTGTATAAATTCTTATATTATTAGCAAAGCCTTAATTTAGTGTAAATACTCAATTTTTATGCATAAGCACATTTCAATCGAGATATCTCTTGGTTTACTTCGTTCACGGTCTGAAAGTGACGTTTCTCTGCCTTTGCAGGCAAAATCAGTTTACCGTTATCGAACTCGAATTTCCCTATTCCGTAGATATAAATTCTACCTTTAAAAAGCCGACTTATGTGTTTAGCTATCATGCCAGGCGTGTAGCGCTTAAACAGTCTCATACCTTTATCCTTATTCTTCTAGCGCGACAAATTATAAGAAATCTACCGTGACAATATTGTGACTGGACTGGGGTAAAATGCAGTATTTTTGATTTCAGTTGGCGAATTGTGCTGGGATTATCATTTACCCAATACAAATCCCTACTTTATGTGACTGGTTCCTCATTTAACACGGACGAAAGATTAAAAAATAATCAGTGACTCATGCGCATGTATTTGCGTCGATTATAAGAGTAGACCAAGTTAGAAAGGATTTAGTTTCATTGTAACAAAAATAAAAAAAAGCCCGCATTGAGAATGTCGGGCAAATAGTCACAGATGTATTACACAAAAAGTGGATTCACTTTTACCGCCTAGTAGATCGAACGCCCGTATTAAAAGGGCCGAATCAACATTAGCGGCAGGAAGTACATTACATGAAAAGTATATTGATGACTAATTATTCATTAATATCGTATAAATATATATTATCTTTGGTTGTTATATGAGGTCGTTGTCAAGTTTAGGGTGTAACATCATGGCTGTTACATTCTAAACTATAGATCTCGGACGATATTCGATATGACGGGGGAGCAAAGTGCTAATAGGTCTTCTAGCTTGAGCGCGATACCAGCCATGTTCGAACCACTGCTAATAGTGACTTCGTTCTGTTTTAATAGCTCGAAATCAAACACAATCGGCATTTGAGTAGACAGTGTTATCGGAGCCACACAACCCACTTCGTAACCGGTGATTTCTAGCAACTCATTAGAACTTACGCAAGTCATTCGTCTGCAATTAAGTTCCGCTCGAACTTTTTTGGGGTCAACCTGCCTATTGCCTGGCACGCAAGCCAAAGCATATTGATTGCCCATATCTCTAAGTAAAATGGATTTTACCATTTGCTCTGGACGGCATTTTCTTTGTAAAGCGGCGTCTTCAATGCTGGTGGCTGGCGTTTTGTGGGGAAGCAGGCGATAACTCACCTGCTTTTTTTCAAGATATTGAGTTATAGAGGTAGCGGTATTACTCATCTTCTTCCAAAGAGTAGGGTAGAGCTTGAATTTTCCAACGAGTTTCTGGTTGGTCAGTTAAGCGTAGTGCCGTATCGAGCTCGATGTCTTTCGGTAAGACGATGAGGCCACAGGCTTTATTGTCGTCAAACTGGTACTGAACAATAAGAGAGCCAGCATTACGCCAGTTTTCACCGACAGCGCGCTCTAGAGTGGCTTCTGCAGGCAATTCTGCAGATAGCTCGCCCGTTACCTTAAACAATGCTCGCTTGTTCATGCCACGATACTTTGCTCGCGCGACGGTTTCTTGGCCTGTGTAGCATCCTTTGGTAAAACTGATCCCGCCTAGAGCTTGTAGGTTAAGCGCCTGTGGGATGTGTTGGTTCTGTTGAGTGGCAGAGATACTTGGCAAGCCAGACTCAATTTCTGCCCAGTCCCAAATACTATCGTTACTTAACTCAACGGGACTATTAGCAATAATAGCGTCTGAATGAGTTGGGGTAACCGCGAGTAACCATCGTTTGTCGTCGATCTTGACTGCGGTGCCACCTTCAAATGCGGCCACGTTTTCTTCGGTGTTTACAAAGCTACTGAGCCACTGTTTGGCATTTTCACCCATCACACCGAGTAACATATCGTCACTTTTTTTGATGTCGACTTTGGAAAAAACCGCGTATTTTTTTATTTCATTCAGCGCGGTCTCAAAAGCGTTCGCACGAGTAATCAGGGCGTAGCCATCAAGATGATGGAATAGACGGAAGATGCTCCACATTTTCCCTTTTGCATCACAGTGAGCCCCCAATGTGGACTGGTTCGCTTCTAGAGAGACAACATCACAAGTGACCTGACCTTGTAGGTAGGATTTTTTGTCATCGCCAACCATGGTAATTGCCGACCAAGAGGTTAACGGGCATATAACCAGTGGCGGTAATGCTTGAGTTGAAGTGTGGGCGTGTTGCTTGAGCGATTGTTGCCAATTCATATTGAGGCTACCTAAGTTCTTTGTCTTATGCAGTTATGGTAAACGGTCTGTTACGATTTGTCAGTGTTTGTGCTTTTTCTCATCAATAAAAGTTATTCCGGGCTGGAGTCTGTGACTTGCTTAGTGGTTGTAAGCATTGGCTCTTGCTAAACTGCTTTCACAATGACATAACGCCAATAGATACGATGCCTACAAGGTATTTTTTGGTGAATTTATTGATTCTTATTGAGGAGTATCCATGTACACGCCAGAAGCAAAAGCACGCGTTAAATGGGGCTGTCGCCGCGGAATGCTAGAATTAGACGTAGTTATGATGCCATTCTTTGATGAATGTTTTGAAGCATTGACCGAGCAAGAGAAAAACGACTTTGTTTCTTTGTTGGAATGCGATGACCCAGATCTATTCACTTGGGTCATGGGGCACGGACGCAGTGAAAATCTAGGGCATGCCTCTATGGTAGATAAAATTGTTGCTCATAACCTCAGCAAGGTCCGTTAGTTTTCGATTAACGACGTCTTATCACGCCTGCATAATTCGCAGTTTTACCGCCGCGATCATTGTGTGGGCGTTATGCACTTCTTGGCTACCGACCGCAGCCACACTATCTCTATGTTGTGTTGTTTTTAATTCTCGCAATTTGGCTCTCCTTTATCCATCCCAAACATCACGCTTAGTTGCTTGTACTTTAAATGGTGACATAGCCATTAATCGTAGCAACGACAAAATCACACGAAGTTGGCGATTGTTATTTGCATTGTTTGTCGTTATACAGACTCGTGAACATGGGCGTATTTTCATCTGGCGAGATCAATGCGAAGAACCGCAATACCGTCGACTGTTGTATCTTTTGCAACAATTAGAACACAGTGATGAATGCGTGAATTAGCGAGCTCATCACTATTAGTGAATGCAAGTGTGGGATGCATGGGCGAAAAAAAGAGCGCTCAGCGCCCTTTTTGTCACGTTACCAGAATGGTTACCGAATTATCCCACTTTAAAGCTGCAAGTTTATTTCTTACTTGGAACGAGAATGGTCGGCTGGCTGTTTTCGGCAAGTTCAGGGTAGTCCAACGTGTAATGTAACCCTCTACTTTCTTTACGTTGCATTGCACATTTCACCATTAACTCGGCAACTTGCAATAAGTTTCGCAGCTCAAGCAAGTTGTTAGATACTCGGAACGTGCTGTAATACTCATTGGTTTCTTGTTGCAGCAGTTGGATGCGACGCAATGCGCGTTCAAGGCGCTTATCAGTGCGAACAATGCCCATGTAATCCCACATAAACAGACGTAACTCATGCCAGTTATGTTGGATCACGACTTCTTCATCAGAGCAATTCACCTGACTTTCATCCCAATGAGGTAAGCTAGGGGGTAGTTCGGCATCTTTGATGTGTTTAACGATGTCTTTGGCTGCAGACCATGCGTAAACGACACACTCAAGCAAAGAGTTCGACGCCATGCGGTTAGCGCCATGAAGCCCGGTGTAGCTCACCTCACCAATGGCATAAAGCTGGCTTAAATCTGTTTTACCTTGTTGATTGACCATCACACCACCACAGGTGTAGTGCGCTGCCGGAACAATTGGAATCGGCTCTTTGGTCATATCAATGCCTAAATCTTGCAGGCGCATATGAATAGTCGGGAAGTGCTTGGTAATGAATTCTGCCGGCTTGTGGCTAATGTCTAGGTACATGCAATCTGCACCCAGTCTTTTCATTTCAAAGTCAATGGCTCGAGCGACCACATCCCTAGGTGCCAGTTCTTCTCGTTCATCGAAATCGGGCATAAAGCGAGAGCCGTCGGGGCGACGAAGATAAGCACCTTCACCACGCAAGGCTTCCGTTAATAGAAAGTTTCGAGCTTCAGGATGGAATAAGCATGTTGGGTGGAACTGATTGAATTCCAAGTTTGCAACTCGGCAACCTGCACGCCACGCCATAGCGATACCATCACCAGATGAAACGTCAGGGTTCGACGTGTACTGGTAAACTTTTGATGCTCCGCCTGTGGCAAGCACAACAAATTTAGCTCGTACAGTTTCAACGTGCTCTCTGTCGCGGTTCCAAATATAGGCTCCGACCACTTTATTGGCATCGCCACCGACTTTGTCTTCGGTGATCAAATCTAATGCATTGTGACGTTCAAAAATATCAATGTTTGGGTGATTGTGAACGTTGTCTTGTAGCGACGTTTGCATGGCCATGCCTGTGGCATCTGCTGCGTGCAGAATACGACGATGGCTATGTCCGCCCTCACGAGTTAAGTGATAGCGAGGGCTGTCATCAGAGTCGTCATCCTCGCGATCAAATGGCACTCCGCCGTCAATGAGCCACTGAACGCATTTCTTTGCGTTTTGAGCAATGAAGGTCACGGTGTCTTCTTCGCATAGGCCGCCACCAGCAATTTGAGTATCTTCTACGTGAGATTCAATACTGTCAGATTCGTCGAATACAGCGGCGATACCACCTTGTGCGTAAAAGGTGGCCCCTTCGCTGCGAGGTCCCTTGCTAAGTACAATAACTTTACCATGTGGTGCAACACGTAACGCGAGTGATAAACCCGCGGCACCACTACCAACCACTAACACATCACATTGATGTTCACGGTGTATGTTCATATAACTTTCAAAATCCCAGAATATCCTAGAGCCAACTAACGGCCTCTATTTACGTCATTAGCAAACTGCTAATCCCTTTATCCACTCAATGGTGATGACGTTTTTTTATTTGTTTTCTACGCCCGACTGAGTCGCTACACTGCAGGATACATCACATTGCGACAGAAAATTGGTAAAAAAAACACAAAGCATTGAACTTTTTTTCTACCAATGAGTCACAATAGTGCTCATGTAAGCGGTGGTGTCAATACTATAATTGGCAGATTTTAGCCTATCCCTGTAAAGGTGAGGGTTAATAACTATAGGAGTACACGCTCGAATGAGCGAGCAGCTAACTGATCAAGTATTGATAGAGCGAGTTCAGCGAGGAGATAAGCAGGCGTTTAACCTTTTGGTGATTAAATATCAAAACAAAGTTTGCAATCTAATTTCTCGCTATGTGAGCAACTCCGGAGACGTACAAGATGTAGCACAAGAGGCGTTTATTAAAGCGTATCGTGCCATTCCTAATTTTAGGGGTGAAAGTGCTTTTTATACTTGGCTCTATCGGATTGCCGTCAATACGGCTAAAAATTATATCGTTGCCCAAAGTCGTAGACCGCCAGCAACGGACTTAGATGCTGAAGAAGCAGAATATTACGAATCAGGCAGTGCGTTAAAAGAAATATCGAACCCTGAGAACTTAACGTTGTCCAAAGAATTGCAGAACGTTGTGTTTGACGCGATTGAAACACTACCTGAAGACCTAAAAACGGCAATGACATTGCGAGAACTGGACGGCCTTAGCTACGAAGAAATAGCTGAAGTAATGGATTGTCCAGTAGGCACAGTACGTTCCCGAATATTCCGTGCTCGAGAAGCGGTTGAGAAGAAAATCAAACCTCTTATTGCGCACTAACCAGTGAATGAAATGGTGAAAATAATGGCTGACAAAGAAAAGCTTTCGGCTCTCATGGATGGAGAAAGTGTCGACCAAGCTCTGCTTGCAGAATTGGCGCACGATGCAGAAGGTCAGAAGTCTTGGCAGAACTATCACTTAATTGGTGATGTTATGCGGGGTGAAAATCCTGTAAATGCTGATTGGGACATTGCCGGCAAAGTTGCTTTAGCACTTGAAGATGAGCCTGCGCACCATATTAATCCAACCCCAGTGGTTGAAGCGCAACCAACACCAAGGGAAGCTCGCAGAGCAATGCCTAGTTGGCTGTCACAGTTTGGCCAAGTCGCAATGGCAGCGTGTGTTTCTCTTGCGGTTATACTTGGTGTTCAACAGTATGGTGGTGTAGAAGGTGATCCTGCTCAAGCTGAATTGCCTGTACTGCAAACTATCCCATTTACGGGTAGCGCAGAGCCTGTAAGTTTAACGGCAAACAGCGCTCAGTCTTCATCTTCTGAAGCCCAATTGATGGAGCAACGCCGCCGCGTGAACGCTTTATTACAGGATTACAACCTTCAGTTACGTCTAAATAGTAAAGCTATTGATGACGAAGCGAATAATCTAGAACCGGTAGTAGAATGAAAAAAACTCTGATCAGTGCACTAGCACTGTTCAGTTTGGTCAGTTACTCAGCCTCGGCAGAAGAAGCTTCTGCCGAGGCTTTGTTGCATCAAATGAACGAAGCTAGTCAGCATTTAAACTATGAACTCTCGTATATTCTGATCAAAAAGAACAGCATTGAGCCTTTGTTATATCGTCATGCTAAAAAAGACGATTTACACTTAGCGCACTTGGTTTATTTGAGCGGGCCTAATCGAGAAGTGATTCGTCGCGGTGATGAAGTCAGTTACATTGAGCCGGGCGTTGATCCGTTTTCAATCGAGTCTGGAGAGATGGTCGCACCGATCATTCCAATGCTAAAGACGGATATCACTAAGCTGAGCGATTATTATGATTTCGTTAAGTTAGGCCGTGCTCGTGAGGCTGGCTCACCAAGCCAAGTGATCCGTATCGTGCCTAAAGACGGTGAGCGTTATTCTTACGTCTTGTGGGTGGATGAACGCAGTTACTTACCATTGCGAGCCGATCTTGTTGATCGTGATGGTGAGGTGTTAGAACAATACCGCACAATCTCTTACGCAGTGAATGATAAAATCTTCGAGCATATGTCGGGCCTAAATGACATTCAGTTACCAGAAATCTTAACCTTACCAGAAGCAGCCAAAACGGATTCATTCTGGAAAGTCACTTGGGTACCTGATGGTTTCAAAGCGAATAATATGAATCGCTATCGAATGGCGATAACGGATAAAATCGTTGAAAGCCAAATGTTCACCGATGGCCTGTTTAGTTTCTCTGTGTATGTTGCAGAAAAAGACGCCATGTCATTAAAAGGGCAACTGGTTCGTCAAGGCAGGCGTACGCTGCATTCTTTTGTCGTCAATGATAAAGAAGTGTCCGTGGTCGGCGACATACCACCTTCCACGGCTAAGCGCATTGCGCTGTCGGTAAGAATGGATGATGTCAGTGGTCCAAAATCTACCGGTCTTGATAACAAAGCGGTCGCAACGCCATGATGACCGCACTGGCGACCGTTGCTTCTGTTGAACCAACGGTACATGGTTTTCGAGCCGAGCTCAGCTGTGAGCAACAAACCAGTTGCTCACACTGTTCCTCGCAAAAAAGCTGTGGAACGGGCATTGTCTCTAAAGCGGTTGGCAATAAGAGTCATACATGGTGGCTTGAGACGTCCGCTAAGGTTGAATCTGGTCAAGTGGTTGAAATAGGCCTTCCTGAAAAGCAACTTTTGCAATCCGCAGCCGTTGTCTATTTATTTCCATTGTTTTTTTTGATGCTCGGTGCGGCGATTGGCCAGCTTTGGCTCGCTCCAATGTTGGGCGGCGGCGAAGGCATTATCATTTTGTTATCCTTTGCCTTTGGTGTCATTGGTTCCATGCTAGCTCGACATTGGACTCAGAAAAATGAGCACCAATCGGTTGAAAAAGTCACGTTAATCCGGATTATGGGGCAACCTTTGAAAGGAATTGCTACATTTGATGATAGCGACAACGCCTGAAATTCGGTAGAATCGGCCAACTTGATCGAAATGCCAGCAAATTTTGGCGTTTCTCCTATCCATTTTGTAAGAGTTAAGTCACCCCATACCTATGAAAAACATTCGTAATTTTTCGATTATTGCCCACATCGACCACGGTAAGTCGACCCTTTCTGACCGTTTAATCCAAGTTTGTGGTGGATTGAGTGAGCGTGAAATGGACGTACAGGTCCTTGACTCTATGGATATCGAGCGTGAGCGCGGTATTACCATTAAAGCACAAAGTGTAACCCTAGATTACAAAGCCAAAGATGGTGAAACCTACCAGCTTAACTTTATCGATACTCCAGGACATGTCGACTTCTCGTACGAAGTTTCTCGCTCTCTAGCGGCGTGTGAAGGTGCATTGCTTGTTGTTGATGCCGGTCAGGGCGTAGAAGCTCAGACATTGGCGAACTGCTACACTGCTATCGAAATGGATCTTGAGGTTGTGCCAATCTTAAACAAGATCGATTTACCAGCAGCCGATCCTGAGCGTGTTGCAGAAGAGATCGAAGAAATTGTTGGTATCGACGCAATGGAAGCGACCCGTTGCTCAGCAAAAACAGGCTTAGGCGTTGATGATGTTCTAGAAAACATCGTATCAGCAATTCCTGCACCTGAAGGTGACCCTGAAGCGCCGTTACAAGCACTGATTATCGACTCATGGTTTGATAACTATCTCGGTGTTGTCTCTTTGGTTCGAGTTAAGAATGGCTCACTAAAGAAAAACGCTAAGATTAAAATGATGAGTACTGGTCAGGTATGGGGCGTTGATCGTCTTGGTATCTTTACACCAAAACAAATTGATACAACGGAACTAAACACTGGCGAAGTTGGCTGGGTTGTTTGTGGTATTAAAGACATCCTAGGTGCGCCAGTAGGTGACACCATTACACTTGCAAAAGATGGCTGTGATGAGCCATTACCAGGTTTCCAGAAAGTGAAGCCACAGGTTTATGCGGGGCTGTTCCCTGTATCATCTGACGACTACGAAAACTTCCGTGACGCTTTGGGCAAATTGAGCCTGAATGATGCCTCGTTGTTTTACGAGCCAGAAAGCTCAGCGGCGCTTGGTTTTGGTTTCCGTTGTGGTTTCTTGGGTATGCTCCACATGGAGATCATCCAAGAGCGTTTAGAGCGTGAATACGATCTAGACCTGATCACGACAGCGCCAACCGTAGTGTACGAAGTCGTGAAAACAGACGGCGAAACTCTGTATGTAGATAGCCCTGCTAAACTACCAGCGGTTAACGATTTAGAAGAAATTCGTGAGCCGATTGCTCGCTGTAATATCTTAGTGCCGTCGGATTACCTAGGTAGCGTTATTACCCTATGTGTAGAAAAACGCGGTGTGCAGGTAGACATGGTTTACCACGGAAACCAAGTAGCGATTACTTACGACTTGCCTATGGCTGAAGTCGTATTGGATTTCTTCGACCGTTTGAAGTCAACGTCTCGTGGCTATGCGTCATTAGATTACAACTTCCACCACTACCAAGAATCAAGCATGGTTCGTGTTGACGTTCTACTGAACGGCGACAAGGTAGATGCGCTGGCTATCATCACTCACAAAGACATCGCACAATCACGTGGTCGTCTATTGGTTGAGAAGATGAAAGAGTTCATTCCTCGTCAAATGTTTGATATCGCGATTCAAGCAGCAATTGGTAACCACATTATTGCGCGCTCGACTGTGAAGCAATTGCGTAAAAACGTAATCGCAAAATGTTACGGCGGCGATATCAGTCGTAAGAAGAAACTGCTTAAGAAGCAGAAAGAAGGTAAGAAGCGTATGAAGCAGATCGGTAACGTTGAACTGCCTCAAGAAGCCTTTTTAGCAATCTTGCACGTAGGTAAAGATTAATAGAACTTAATCTTGGCTCAAGGCTCCAATAAATAACCAATCAAGGAAAGGGTACTTAGTTGCCCTTTCTTGTTTTATTGATTCAACCCAAATTTCAACCGCAAAGGGATTTTAATGGCTAATACATTTTCACTCATCCTAGTGATCGTAACTTTGGTTACTGGCATTGTTTGGGCACTAGAGAAATGGGTATGGGCAAAGAAACGCCAACAAGCGTTAGGGCAAGTTGAAGCGCAAACCGCAAACGGTCTTGATGCTGCAACTCAAGCGAAAGTAGTTGCTCAGCCTTGGTGGATTGAAAATAGCGTTTCTATATTTCCTGTGATTGCGTTTGTATTGGTGCTTCGCTCATTTGTGTACGAACCATTTCAAATTCCATCTAGCTCGATGATGCCAACGCTACTTGTTGGTGATTTTATCTTGGTAGAGAAATACGCATATGGTCTTAAAGACCCTGTGTGGCGTACACAATTGGTTGAAACGGGTAAGCCAGAGCGTGGTGACGCCGTGGTGTTTAAATACCCACCTCAGCCAAACATTGATTACATCAAGCGTGTTGTTGGTTTGCCAGGCGATACAGTGAAATATAATGCTAGCAAGGAACTATGTATTCAGTCTGCAGGTGAAAATAGCTGTAAGCCCGTTCCAATGAACAATGTAAAAGAGAGTCCGTTTGTTCAAAATGGCATTCCGCTGATTCAAATGAATGAGCAGCTTGGTGAACAAGAACATCAAATTTTGGTGCATCCATTAGCACGAGATCAGGTTGATCGTTATCAGCCTCGTCCAGGTGTTTCAGAATGGGTAGTACCTAAAGGTCAGTACTTTGTTATGGGTGATAACCGTGACAACAGTGCAGACAGCCGTTACTGGGGTTTTGTCCCTGAAGGCAATTTAGTCGGCAAGGCGGTCGGTATTTGGATCAGCTTTGAATTTGAACGAGACCCAAGCAGCGTATTACCGTCTTGGATCCCTACTGATGTACGCTTTAATCGCATCGGTGGCATTAATTAATAGAGAGAGTATGACTACTCCAATAGCGAAACTACAAAGAAGGATCGGTTATCAGTTCAATGATACCGATCACCTAGATTTGGCACTAACACACCGTAGTGCCAATAGTAAACATAACGAGCGTCTTGAGTTTCTGGGCGATTCAATTTTAAGTTTTGTCATTGCAGATGACCTCTATCACCGTTTCCCTAAAGTAAACGAAGGTGATATGAGCCGCATGCGCGCAACACTTGTGCGTGGAAAAACACTGGCTGAATTAGGCCGTGAATTTCAACTTGGAGACGACTTAAAATTAGGTCCAGGCGAGCTGAAAAGTGGCGGATTCCGTCGTGATTCAATTTTGGCTGATGCAGTCGAAGCCATTATTGGCGCAATATACTTAGACAGTGATAGCGAGACGATTCGCCAAGTCATTTTAGCGTGGTACAAGACCCGCTTAGATGCCATTGAGCCGGGTATTTCGCAAAAAGATCCTAAAACTCGTCTACAAGAGTTTTTACAGGGCCGAAGAAAGCCGCTTCCTGTCTACGAAGTGACTAAGATTAAAGGTGAAGCACATAACCAAGAGTTTACGGTTGCGTGTGAAGTGGCAGGTTCAGATGAGCCTGTAATAGGTAAAGGCAGCAGTCGTCGCAAGGCAGAACAGTCGGCCGCTGAATTGGCATTAGGATTATTGACAGATGTCTGATAATAACGAATTCGATTTGGATGCGTACTTTGCGTCTGGTGAAGGAAAAAGTACTGATCCAGAAAATCAGCATTGTGGTTTTGTAGCAATCGTTGGTCGCCCTAATGTGGGCAAATCAACCTTGCTAAACCAACTGCTTGGTCAGAAGATTTCAATTACTTCACGTAAGCCGCAAACCACTCGTCACCGTATTATGGGTGTTGAGACAGAAGGTGACTATCAAGCAATCTTTGTTGATACCCCAGGCCTGCATATAGAAGAAAAACGTGCAATTAACCGTTTGATGAACCGCGCTGCAAACAGCTCACTAAGTGATGTGAACTTAGTGTTGTTCTTAGTTGATGGTACGCATTGGACTGCTGACGATGAAATGGTGCTTAACAAGTTAAACAAAGCCAATTTCCCCGTAGTGCTGTGCATGAATAAAGTCGATAACGTTAAAGACCGTAACGACGTAATGATGCACATGCAAGCACTGACTGAAAAAATGGACTTCGTTGATGTTGTGCCAATTTCAGCAAAGCATGATACTAACATCGACGTTTTACGTAAGCATGTTCGTGCACATTTGCCGAAAGCAACGCATCATTTCCCTGAAGAATATGTGACAGACCGTTCTCAGCGTTTTATGGCGTCTGAAATTGTCCGTGAAAAGCTGATGCGATTTACCGGTGAAGAACTGCCATATTCAGTAACGGTTGAGGTTGAGCGTTTTGACTACAACCCAGAAACTGATGGTTTTCATATCAATGCGCTTATCTTAGTTGAGCGTCTTGGTCAGAAGAAAATGGTGATCGGTAAAGGTGGTGAGAAAATAAAAATCATCGGCCGTGAAGCTCGTCTGGATATGGAAGAACTATTCGAACGCAAAGTGTACCTAGAAACTTGGGTGAAAGTGAAATCAGGTTGGGCAGATGACGAACGCGCACTGCGTAGCTTAGGTTACATTGACGATTTATAATCGGCACCATCAATAATTTCAAAGGGAGTTTCGACTCCCTTTGTTGTATTTGGAAAACACATGTCAGATGGACTACAGCGTTGCTTTGTTTTACATCGCCGCCCTTACAGTGAAACCAGCCTAATACTCGATGTGTTCAGCGAAGAGTACGGTCGCGTGTCTGTCATGGCAAAAGGAGCGCGAGGCAAGCGTTCGAACTTGAAAGGTGCTTTACAGCCATTCACCCCATTGTTGATGAAATGGTCTGGCAAAGGCTCTATGCGGACGCTCAGGCAGGCAGAGCCTATCAGCTTAGGTTTGCCTATCTCGGGCATTAACCTCTATTCCGCCATGTATGTAAACGAGCTAATTGGCCGTGTGATTGAAAACGAAACCCCGTATCCAGCCCTATTTCACGACTACCTGCAAGCACTCACTGAACTTGCTCAAAACGACAATCCAGAGCCAGGTTTACGTCGATTTGAGCTGGCGCTATTGTCAGCATTAGGCTACGGCGTCGATTTTTTACATTGCGCCGGAACGGGCGAAGCTATTGATCCGACTATGACTTATCGTTATCGTGAGCAGAAGGGGTTTATTGCGAGCGTTAGAAACGATAATCTCACCTTTCTAGGCGATGAACTGATTGCTATCAGTGAACGCCGCTTTTTGACTCAACAGCAGCTTAAAGCGGCAAAGCGCTTTACCAGAATTGCATTAAAGCCGTTTTTAGGCGGTAAACCATTAAAAAGTCGAGAACTGTTTATCCCAGTTCTACGAGCACGGAGTATTGGAAAATGAGCTCAATCCTTTTAGGCGTCAATATTGATCACGTAGCCACATTGCGAAATGCACGCGGCACTAAGTACCCAGATCCTGTCCATGCAGCTGAAGTTGCAGAGCGTGCAGGCGCGGACGGCATTACCATTCATTTACGTGAAGATCGCCGTCATATTACTGATCGCGATGTACGCATTCTAAAAGAAACCATACAGACACGTATGAACTTAGAGATGGCCGTCACCGATGAAATGGTCGAGATTGCTCTTAAAACTCAGCCTGAGTTTGTTTGTTTAGTGCCTGAAAAGCGTGAAGAGCTAACAACAGAAGGTGGCTTAGATGTCGTCGGTCAACTGGACAAGATTAAAGCTGCGACAGAAAAGCTGACCGCCGCTGGTATTAATGTCTCTTTGTTTATTGACGCTGACCGCGCTCAGATTGACGCTTCAAAAGCGTGTGGTGCACCGTACATTGAACTTCATACTGGTCAATATGCTGATGCTGAAAACGAAGTTGATCAAAATGATGAGCTGAAAAAAATTGCTGCTGGTGCAAGCTACGCTGACAGCCTTGGCATCAAAGTGAATGCTGGTCATGGTTTGACTTATCATAACGCAGCACCGATTGCGGCCTTACCTGAGATTTTTGAGCTTAACATTGGCCACTCCATTATTGGTCGTTCATTGTTTGATGGCTTAGGCAAAGCGGTAGCAGATATGAAAGCCGTATTGGAACAAGCACGTCGTTAATGGCTATTTTGGGGCTAGGTACTGACATAGCTGAAATTGAACGAGTTGAAAAAGCGTTAGCAAGAAGCGGAGACGCCTTTGCCAAGCGTATTTTAACCGATTCGGAATATGAGCAATTCAGTCAACTGAAGCAACAAGGTCGCTTTTTGGCCAAACGATTTGCCGCTAAAGAGGCGGCCTCTAAGGCGCTAGGCACAGGTATCGCTTGTGGTGTGACATTTCATGATTTTGTCATTTCAAACGATGACAGAGGCAAGCCTTGTTTGACGTTACAAAACAAAGCTCAAGAGTTGGCATTAGAGATGGGGGTGACGAGCAGTCATCTTTCTATCTCCGATGAACGTCATTACTCAGTCGCTACGGTCATTCTCGAAAGCTAGCTCGGTGCTAGAAAGTGAATTTGACGGTAAAAGTAATAGTTAAAATAGATTCAAAAAGCCCGCTGATAGTGATATCGGCGGGCTTTTCTTTTTTCGTGCCATGGGCAGTGGCAGTGTTCTTGTTATGATGCCCGGGTGCTATTCTAGGTAAGGTTTAGCACTTGCCATGACTTTTTCCATTTCGTCTTGAAGTTCAAATAGCTCAGGTTCCACATCCTCGATGGCATCACCAGAACGCAGTGATTTCTCAATGACAGCGCATAATTGCTTTAATCTTGGAACGCCGCTGTAGGAGCAACTGCCGTGCAGTTTGTGGATATGATGGATCAATTGATCGCTGTCGCTTTGCTCTGAATTTAGTATTTGCTCAACAAACACTTCGACCTCTTGAATATATTCCACCAGCATCTGCAGCATTTCTTTGGCGAGATCTTCTTTGTTTGCGGCTTGTTTCAACGCTTGCTGCCAATCGATGATCACATCGGTAGGCATATCTGGTGCACTCGCAACTTCAGCCACGGTGGATAGATCGACGCGATCAACCTGATGTTCAATAATTTGTGGGCTCCAGTGAACCAATACTTGCTGTAAAATGTGTTCTTCAATTGGTTTGGTTAGGTAATCATCCATGCCAGCTTTGAGTAATCGGTCGCGCTCTCCAACCATGGCGTGTGCGGTGACCGCTATGATGGGGGTGTGCGAATTCAACTCAATCTTTTTAATTTCTTGGCAGGCGGTTACTCCATCCATTTTCGGCATTTGGATGTCCATCAAGATCATATCAAAACTTTGTTCCAACGCGGCCTGAACCGCTTCTTCACCATTGGAGCACGTTACCACTTCTTCTACACGCTCCGACAGTAGCGCTGAAATTAATTTGAGGTTAGCTCGGTTGTCGTCAACGGCCATGATTTTAAGTGGCAGTCGAGTAGACGTTGGCTCGATAGCCGCTTCATACATAATGGCATCAGGCTGATCTTTCGCTAAGCTATTAAGCAGCTTACGGCGAGAAATCGGCTTGGTAATGCACTGAACGTTGTTATTCGCGACTAAGCGCTCCGCAAGCGCCAGTTCGTTACTTGGTAAGCCAACCACCACTTGCGGCGCGATGCTTTGGGCTTGTTTTAGCCACTTATCAATGGTATTGCTGTCGTATTTTTGGTTAGGCGATAAGTTCAGTAAAGCATAGTCATGGGCTTCAATGCTTTCTGGCATACTCGAACGGTAGTTAACGATAAAGCCTTGCTGGCTTAATTGCTGTTGAATGACAGAAGCGGCCTGCATGTTTGGTTCAACCAGCAGTAAACGTTTTTGTTGGAATTGGCTTAGATCGATATCGTGTGTCATTGGTAGATCGCTAGCGGCCAAACGCAACGTAAACCAGAACGTTGAACCCTGATGCAATCGGCTGGTTAAGCTGATTTCTCCCCCCATTTGTCCAACCAGTTTCTGAGTGATGACAAGGCCAAGCCCTGTGCCACCATAGCGGCGGGAAATACTGGCGTCTGCTTGGCTAAACGCTTGGAAAAGCTGAGACTGCTGACGTTCCGAAATACCAATACCGGTATCTCTCACCATAAACTGCAATTCGATGATGTCGTCTTTTTGTGAGCGTAATTCAACGCTAATATCAATGTTACCGCGCTCTGTAAATTTGATGGAGTTACCCACCAAGTTGGTCAGAATTTGTTGAATACGCAATGGATCGCCAACTACGCCGGCAGGTACTTTAGGGTCGACTTTCAACGTAAGCTCTAAGCCTTTCTCGTGCGCACCTGTCGCTTGCAATGCAGCCACTTCTTCAAGACATTCTTGGAATTCAAATGGGATGTTCTCTAGTGCAAGTTTACCGGCTTCAAGTTTAGAGAAATCCAAGATATCGTTAATAATGCTGAGTAAGTTATTGGCAGAGCGCTCGATGGTAACCAAGTAATCTTCTTGGCTAGGAGATAGGCGTGTTTTAAGCATTTGACGGGTAAAGCCAATCACACCATTTAGCGGTGTTCGCAGTTCATGGGACATGTTGGCCAAGAACTCTGACTTCACTCGTGCCGCTTCTTGAGCGCGTTTCTTCGCAATATCCAATTCAACGTTTTGTATTTCTAGCTGTTCTAGGGTTTCACGTAAATCCGATGTTGCTTGGTCGATACTGTGCTGCATCTCTACATGGTATTCCGACAGCGACATCGCCATCGCATTGATACCGTTCTTTAGCGCATCGAGCTCGCCGTGCATTTTTCCCTCAATCCGCACGTCCAAATGGCCTCGGCGAATTCTATCCACCATGTTCTTCATGTGTGTGATCGGAAGAGTGACATCTTGCATTAAGCGATAAGCAAATAAACCGGATAAACCAAGACCTAAGATCAACACCAGAAGCGCGGCAAAGATCTCTTGGTACTGCTGGAGGCGCAAAGCGGAAAGATCCAGCTCGATCGCAATGTAGCCTAATGCTTGGTTCAGTTCAGTTTTGCCACCTTGTGGTGAAGAAAACTGACCCTCTGCTAAAATGGGAGTGCGAATGATGAGATCGGTGTCGATCAGCTCAATGGTACTTAGCAGTGGAATAGGCCGTGTTTTATCGAACGTTAATGACGCAAAATTAGGGTGGAAGTTCGAGGTAACAAATAGCTCATGGTTGGTATCAAATACCGCAATACTGCGTACTATTTGAGAGTTTTTACGATGGGCGTAACTAATTAGGCGGCGAACGGCTTCACGACTTTGCTGAGTCATGCCATATTCACTGGCGATGGCCAAAGGTTCTATGATGCTTTGGCCGGTCGAAATTAGCTGATTTTCTAAGTCGTTATAGCGATTTGAAGTGAAGAAAGCACTCAGCAGCAGACCAATAATTAGGGTTGGCGCTAAGGTTAAAGTGATCACGCGCGCTCTTAAGCCGTATCGGGTCATGTTCTCATTACTGTCTGGATATGGGAAAATACTCGTACAGACAAGTATAATCATAGAAATAAGCCGCTAGCTTAATAAAGTCTGTATTATTCGACAATCTCTCTGGTGTCAAATAGTGACTCTATCGGAGAAAACGCCGATACCATAGAAAAATACTCTGAAAAGCACTTGAGCAAATAGGCAAATAACTATGGCCCGCTTCTATAAGCCGACTAAAAATACAAAAATTAATACAAAACACCAACAGGTTACCGTAACAAAGTTGGATCATCACGGCGCTGGGATGGCCTTTGTTAATAAAAAACCGGTGTTTATCGAGGGTGTTTTACCTGGTGAAGAGGTAGTGATTCAATTTACTGAACAAAAAAGTAAATACGCTAAAGCTAAGCTCATCAAAATGAAAACCGCCAGTGAGCAACGGGTAGAAGCGCCTTGTCGTTACTACAACGAGTGTGGGGGCTGTAACATGCAGCATTTGGCACACGAGGCGCAAGTGGCAAACAAGCAACAAGCCCTGACTCAGTTGATGGGAAAGTTTGCTGGTGAGTCCATCGGGTTAACCGATTCTATCATTTCTCGCGCCGAAGGCTATCGTCGCCGTGCTCGTATTAGCATGCAGCGAGATAAGAAAACCAATCAGTTCATGTTTGGTTTTAGACAAAAAATGAGCAAGCAAATCGTGACGGTTACCGACTGTATGGTACTGGCCCCTGAGTTAAACGTGTTACTGCCTAAGCTAGAGCAATTATTAAGTGGGTTTAAACCGATTGATAAGCTCGGCCACCTTGAGTTGGTGTTAGCAGATAGTGGCGTTGTGCTTGTACTGAGGCACTTAGCGGACTTGAAAGCGCAAGAACATCAATCGCTAGTCGAGTTTGCCGAACAGCACGAATTAACACTGTATATGATGCCAGAAGCAGGGCAGCTAGACCCTATCTGTGGTGACGAACCGTATTACCAAGAAGTGGGTTTGCCTTTGTCGTTTGCGCCGAATAATTTTGTTCAAGTTAACCAAGCCGTTAATCAATCGATGGTGGAGCAAGCGCTTAATTGGTTAGACGTAAAGACCGATGAGCGAGTACTGGATCTGTTTTGTGGTATCGGTAACTTCAGCTTGCCTTTGGCAAAACAAAGCAAAGAAGTGGTCGGCGTTGAAGGGATAGATGAAATGGTGCAACGTGCCACTCACAATGCCCAGTTAAATCAGATTGAAAACGCACATTTTTACCAAGCAGATTTAGAACAAGACATGACTCAAGCCGTATGGGCTAAAAGTCATTTCGATAAAGTCTTACTTGATCCCGCGAGAGGAGGTGCGGCTGGCATTGTTGAACAGATTTCATCGCTAGGCGCCAAAGCCGTGGTGTATGTATCGTGCAATCCTGCTACCCTTGCTCGCGACAGTCAGAGCCTGTTACAACAGGGCTATACACTGAAAAAACTCGCAATGTTGGATATGTTTCCTCATACCAGTCATTTAGAGAGCATGGCACTGTTTGAAAAATAAAAAATCCCGTAAAATAAGGGAACCATAAGGCCCGGAGTGGTCTATTAGTCTGTTGCTAGAAACTAGGAAAGAAACATGGTCGCAGTACGCAGCGCGCACTTAACTACAGATACAGAGTTTGAGTTAGAAAACTGGGTTGTCAGCTTAAATCAAGACAGCAAAACCAGCCGTAAATTAGTGGATGTCTACCAGCAGTGTGAATTGCTGCTAGAGGGGCATGAAGATGCTGAGCTGCTATTGTGGCGTGGTCGGGAAATGATCGAGATTCTCACTACGTTATCCATGGATAAGCCGACACTGATCGCTGCGCAGTTATTTCCTTTAGTTATTGCCAAGGTTTACGACCGAGAACTGCTCACTGAGAAGCATGGCAATGAAATCGTTAAAATGATTGATGGTGTCGAGGAAATGGCGGCGATCGGCCAACTCAACGCAACACTAGACGGTTCGGGAGCTTCCTCTCAAGTCGATAATGTGCGTCGCATGTTGTTGGCGATGGTTGATGACTTCCGCTGTGTCGTTATTAAACTGGCTGAGCGTATTTGTAATCTGCGTGAAGTGAAAGATGAAAGTGATGAAGTGCGCCAAGCTGCGGCAAAAGAGTGTGCCAACATTTATGCGCCATTGGCCAACCGTTTAGGCATAGGCCAACTTAAGTGGGAGATTGAAGATTACGCATTTCGTTATCAACAATCGTCGACTTACAAGCAAATCGCTAAGCAGCTTTCAGAGCGCCGAATTGTTCGTGAGCAATACATCGAAGACTTCGTTACCGATCTCTCGTCAGAGATGGACACCTATAACATCAATGCTGAAGTGAGTGGCAGGCCCAAGCACATTTACAGCATCTGGCGAAAAATGCAGAAGAAAAGCCTCGCATTCGATGAGCTTTTTGATGTACGAGCAGTGCGCATTATTGCTGACCAGCTACAAGACTGCTATGCCGCTTTAGGTGTGGTGCATACTAAATACAAGCATCTACCCAGCGAATTTGATGACTATGTGGCCAACCCAAAGCCGAATGGCTATCAATCGATCCACACGGTGATTTTGGGCCCTGAAGGCAAAACAATCGAAATCCAAATTCGTACTAAGCAGATGCATGAAGAATCAGAACTCGGCGTTGCTGCCCACTGGAAGTACAAAGAGGGGGCATCAACGGCTCGTTCTGGTTACGACGAAAAAATCACCTGGTTACGTAAGTTACTCGACTGGCAAGAAGAGATGTCAGACTCGGGCGAAATGCTCGACGAGCTGCGCAGCCAAGTATTTGATGACCGTGTGTATGCCTTTACCCCTCGCGGCGACGTGGTTGATTTACCGATGGGCGCAACGCCGCTCGATTTTGCCTATCATATTCACTCAATGGTCGGTCACCGTTGCATTGGTACAAAAGTCGCGGGCAGAATTGTTCCGTTTACTCATAAATTGGCTATGGGTGACCAAGTTGAAATTATTACGCAAAAAGAGCCGAATCCATCTCGTGATTGGTTAAATCCATCACTGGGTTTTGTACATTCAGGCCGTGCTCGTGCAAAAATCAACGCATGGTTTAGAGCGCAAAGCCGAGAGAAAAACCTCGAAGCGGGTCGTGATATTCTTGAAGCTGAATTGGCAAAAATTGGTGCTACCTTTAAAGATGCCGAGCAGTACGCGCTGAAGCGATTCAACGTCAATACTCCTGATGAGCTGTTTGCTGGTATTGGTAGCGGCGATCTTCGTATTAACCAAGTGGTTAATCACATCAATGCCTTGGTCAACAAACCGACGGCGGAAGAAGAAGATCAACAGGCGCTAGAGAAGCTGCAAGAGTCACAAGATAAACCCACAGTACAAAGTCGCCCGCGCAAAGATGCCGTTGTCGTTGAGGGAGTCGACAACCTAATGACGCACCTTGCTCGTTGTTGTCAGCCGATACCTGGTGACCAAATCAAAGGCTATATCACACAAGGCCGTGGTATATCTGTTCACCGTAGCGATTGTGAACAACTAAGCGAACTGAATTTGCACGCACCAGAGCGTATCATTGATACCGTTTGGGGCAGTGGTTTTGTGGGTTCTTATATTTTGACACTAAGGGTTGAAGCGCTAGAGCGTAACGGCCTACTTAAAGACATCACCGCCTTGTTCACCAGTGAAAAGGTCAAAGTGTCGAGCATGAACAGCCGTATAGACTATAAACGCCAACTGTCGGTGATGGATTTCAACTTGGAAGTCACCAATGTGGAAGTTCTCTCAAGAGTCATTACACGACTTGAACAAGTTAAGGATGTGATGTCGGTGACGCGTTTAGGCTAACTTTTATCTTCGCATGTGTCTGCTTCGATTACCGTTTGTGGTTGAAGTAACACTCTAGAAAATCAAATTGTTAATTTTAAAAGGTGAGTGGTGTTTGCTGCTCACCTTTTTGTTTAAGGAAACAGAGTCATGAATGACCCAATTGAACAACTAAAACAGATCATGGCAACCCTACGTGATGATGAGAAAGGATGCCCGTGGGACAAACAACAAACGTTCGATAGCATCGTACCTCATACCATTGAAGAAACGTATGAGGTGGTGGACGCGATTCACAACCGCGATTGGCCTAACTTGCAAGAAGAGCTCGGAGACCTGTTATTTCAAGTGATCTTCTATAGCCAGATGGCAAAGGAGCAGGGGCTGTTTGAGTTTGATGATGTGGTTTCGGGTTTAAACGAAAAGCTAACCCGTCGTCACCCACATGTTTTTTCTGATCTCAAATTTGAGGATGATGAAGAAATAAATGCCAATTGGGAAAAAGAAAAAATTAAAGAAAAAAAACGACAAGGAAAAACAGATAAAAGTGTTCTAGACTCAATTCCAAGATCGTTACCTGCGCTCAGCAAAGCCAATAAAATCCAGAAAAAAGTCGCTAAATATGGCTTTGATTGGGCTGCGCTTGGTCCAGTGGTCGACAAAGTAAAAGAAGAAATCGACGAAGTGGTTGAAGAGGCCATCCAAGTGACACCCAATGAAGAAAACATTGAAGCGGAGCTAGGGGATTTACTGTTCGCCACCGTGAATTTAGCCAGACATTTGGGTAAAAACCCAGAGTCGGCGCTAAATAAAGCCAATATCAAGTTTACTCGACGTTTTAATGGTGTTGAAGAACAGGTCAGAGCAAAGAATAAACAGCTAACGGACTTTGACTTGGATGAATTGGATGCCATGTGGGATGAAGTAAAGCGAAGAGAGCGAGCTAAAAATTAAACTATCAACAACTTAGAGTCGAAACGAGTTAATAGTGACTCATTTCATTTTCAATTAGAATGATTTGAGTCGCTACATTTGATTTGAAGCAAAAAATAAAAGATCACAGTGTGATAGATTTCACGTTGTGGCGATAAGGGGCTTCTGGTATATTCACATCCCGTCCAGAAGTAATCTATTTCCCTCATTCAACCAATTTCAGGTTAAACATGACGACAAATTATATTTTTGTTACTGGCGGGGTTGTATCCTCTCTAGGTAAAGGTATTGCAGCGGCATCGCTAGCAGCCATTTTAGAAGCTCGTGGTCTTAAAGTGACTATGATGAAGCTTGACCCTTACATCAACGTTGACCCAGGCACAATGAGCCCAACTCAACATGGTGAGGTGTTCGTCACGGAAGATGGCGCTGAAACAGACCTTGACCTTGGTCACTACGAACGTTTCATTCGTACCAAGATGACTAAGCGTAACAACTTCACTGCAGGTCGTGTTTATGCTGACGTTCTACGTAACGAACGTCGTGGTGATTACCTTGGCGCAACCATTCAGGTTATCCCACACATTACTAACTCCATCAAAGAACGTGTAATTTCTGGCGCTGAAGGCCATGATGTTGCTCTAGTTGAAGTTGGTGGCACGGTTGGTGATATTGAGTCTCTGCCATTTATGGAAGCGATTCGTCAGCTAGCAGTTGAATTAGGCCGTGAACGCGCAATGTTCATGCACCTTACTTTGGTTCCTTACCTAGCAGCCGCAGGTGAAGTGAAAACCAAACCGACTCAGCACTCAGTTAAAGAATTGCTCTCTATCGGTATCCAGCCAGATATCTTAGTTTGTCGTAGTGATCGTGTTATCCCTGCGAACGAGCGTAAGAAGATTGCACTTTTCTGTAATGTTCAAGAAAAAGCAGTTATTTCAATGAAGGACGTAGATTCAATCTACAAAATCCCTCAATTGATCAAAGCACAAGGTATTGATGACCTAGTTTGCCAACGTTTTGGTATTGAAGCTCCAGAAGCGGATCTATCAGAGTGGGAGCAAGTTATTTACGAAGAAGCTAACCCTACGGGCGAAGTGACCATTGGTATGGTTGGTAAATACATCGAATTGCCAGATGCATATAAATCAGTTAACGAAGCATTGAAACATGCGGGCTTGAAAAATCGTCTAAGCGTCACAATAAAATATGTAGACTCACAAGATGTAGAGTCTAAAGGCGAAGAAGCACTAGCAGGTCTTGATGCGATTCTAGTACCGGGTGGCTTTGGCGACCGTGGTGTAGAAGGTAAAATCCTTGCGGCTAAATTTGCACGTGAAAACAAAGTGCCTTACTTAGGTATTTGTTTAGGTATGCAAGTTGCGCTAATTGAGTACGCTCGTAATGTCGTTGGCATGAAAGACGCGCATTCAACAGAATTTAATAAAGACTCAAAGTACCCAGTGGTTGGCTTAATCACTGAATGGATCGATGGTGAAGGTAAAGTTGAAGAACGTACCGAATCTTCTGATTTAGGTGGTACTATGCGTTTGGGTTCACAGCTGTGTCACCTAGAAAAAGGCACTAAAGCTCATGAACTTTACGGTAGCACGACGATCCATGAACGTCACCGCCACCGTTATGAAGTTAACAACGTGCTTCGTCCAAAACTTGAGAAAGCAGGCCTGAAAGTGTCTGGTTTGTCAGCGGACAAAAAACTTGTAGAAGTTATCGAAAACCCTGCTCACCCATGGTTTGTCGCAGCGCAATTCCACCCAGAATTTACTTCGACGCCTCGTGATGGACACCCATTGTTCTCAGGCTTCGTAAAAGCTGCTGGTGAATACCAGAAAGGCGAGCAAGATTAAGTAAAAGGATATGGGCGCTGTTCAAGGTCGAGCAGCCCCTTTAGTTTTGACATTTAAATTCAACGAGAGGAAACATTAATGTCTAAGATCGTTAAAGTTCTAGGTCGCGAAATCATCGATTCACGTGGTAACCCAACTGTAGAAGCTGAAGTTCACCTAGAAGGCGGTTTCGTCGGTATGGCAGCTGCTCCTTCTGGCGCATCTACTGGTTCACGTGAAGCTCTTGAGCTACGTGACGGCGACAAATCACGTTTCCTAGGTAAAGGTGTTCTTAAAGCAATTGAAGCTGTAAACGGCCCAATCGCTGAAGCACTAGCTGGTAAAGATGCGAAAGCACAAGCTGACGTTGACCAAGTGATGATCGACCTAGATGGTACTGAAAACAAATCTAAGTTCGGTGCTAACGCAATCCTTGCTGTTTCTCTAGCGAACGCTAAAGCAGCAGCAGCGGCTAAAGGCATGCCTTTGTTCGAGCACATTGCTGAGCTAAACGGTACTGCTGGTCAGTTCTCTATGCCTCTTCCAATGATGAACATCATCAACGGTGGCGAGCACGCTGATAACAACGTTGACATCCAAGAGTTCATGATTCAGCCAGTTGGCGCGAAAACTCTTAAAGAAGCTCTACGTATCGGCGCTGAAGTATTCCACAACCTAGCTAAAGTTCTTAAGGCGAAAGGCCTAAGCACTGCAGTTGGTGATGAAGGTGGCTTCGCTCCTAACCTTGAGTCTAACGCTGCTGCACTAGCTGCAATCAAAGAAGCTGTAGAAGCTGCTGGTTACGAGCTAGGCAAAGACATCACTCTTGCTATGGACTGTGCTGCTTCTGAGTTTTACGACAAAGAAACTGGCAAGTACAACATGAAAGGCGAAGGCAAAATCTTCACTTCTGAAGAATTTAACTTCTACCTACAAGACCTTGCTAACCAATACCCAATCGTATCTATCGAAGACGGTCTTGACGAATCAGATTGGGCTGGCTTTAAGCACCAAACTGAACTGCTAGGTGACAAGCTTCAACTAGTTGGTGACGATCTATTCGTTACAAACACTAAGATTCTTGCTCGTGGTATCTCTGAAGGTATTACTAACTCGATCCTTATCAAGTTCAACCAAATCGGTTCACTTACAGAGACTCTAGCTGCAATCAAGATGGCTAAAGACGCTGGCTTCACTGCAGTTATCTCTCACCGTTCTGGCGAAACTGAAGATGCAACTATCGCTGATCTAGCGGTTGGTACTGCTGCAGGTCAAATCAAAACTGGTTCTATGAGCCGTTCTGACCGTGTTGCTAAGTACAACCAACTTCTTCGCATCGAAGAAGCTCTAGGTGAGCGCGCACCTTTCAACGGTCTTAAAGAAGTTAAAGGCCAAGCTTAATTCTTAATTGAATTAGACTTAGCATAAAGCTTTGAATGCCCCGCCTAGTGCGGGGCATTTTTTTACCTGTACTTTAGTGAGCCCTGCGAATGCTTTCTTTTCGCTCTAACCGTCTGAATATGGTATATATGCGGTTATTATTTTTTTCTTGGTGAGCATTCATGCGAGTTTTTGCTTTTGGACTTTTAACGCTGGTGGCAATACTGCAATACAATGTGTGGTTTGGTAAAAATGGCGAGGCTGATTTAGCAAAAGTTCAAGGGGATATCGTGATTCAAGAGGGCGTGAATGCGAAACTTAAGCAGCGTAACGATGAAATGTACGCCGAGATCGACGACTTACGCCAAGGACTCGATGCCATTGAAGAAAGAGCCCGGCACCAGCTTGGAATGGTAAAAGAGGATGAAACCTTTTATCGTATAATAGGCGATGATGCGCCGTCCAAATAACCTCCTAACAGTACCCAATACTCATGTCAGATAACACCATGAACCAAGAAAAAATCGCTGTGATTGTTCCCGCAGCAGGAGTGGGCAGTCGTATGCAAGCATCGCTGCCAAAGCAATATTTGACCATTCACGGCATTACGATTTTGGAGCATACCATTGCTTGTTTATTGCAGCACCCGCGTGTAGATAAAATTGTTATCGCAATAGGTAAAGACGATCCATATTATACAAAACTGTCGATGGCCAATGACGCGAGAGTTATAAGAGTTGCGGGTGGTAGTGAGCGAGCTGATTCTGTTCTTTCTGGCTTAAACTATCTTGATGTTCACCTGTCTGAGTATCAATGGGTTATGGTGCATGATGCTGCGCGGCCATGCCTCACCATCGAGGACATCGACAAGCTGATTTCAAGCTGCCTAGTCCATGACGTTGGTGGGATTTTGGCGTCTCCGGTGCGAGACACCATGAAACGTGGAAATGGAGAACATCAAATCGGAGAAACGGTAGAACGCGCTGACTTATGGCATGCTCTTACCCCTCAAATGTTCCGCCGAGCCGCTCTGAAACAGGCGCTAAGTTCCGCGCTGGAGCAAGGTGTTACTATTACGGACGAAGCATCAGCAATGGAGTGGGCTGGATTATCCCCATTGTTGGTTAGCGGAAGAGCCGACAATATTAAAGTAACTCAGCCTGAAGATTTAGCCTTAGCTGAGTTCTATTTACAAAAATCTTTTAATAAGGAATGACCATGATTCGTATTGGACACGGCTTTGATGTACACAAATTTGGTGGCGAAGGACCGGTTATTATTGGTGGTGTGGCTATTCCTTATGAGCACGGTTTAATTGCTCACTCTGATGGTGATGTCGCACTGCACGCGTTATCCGACGCTTTGTTAGGTGCTATTGCACAAGGTGATATTGGCCGTCACTTCCCGGACACCGACGATAAGTGGAAAGGCGCAGACAGCCGCGCTCTTTTAAGAGAGGTCTATCGCTTTGTAAAAGAAAAAGGTTATATCATTGGTAATGCTGACGTCACTATCATGGCACAAGCACCAAAGATGGCACCACATATCGAAGCGATGTGTCAGTGTATCGCACAAGATCTGGAAACTGATCTTGCCAACGTTAACGTTAAAGCGACCACAACTGAAAAACTTGGCTTCACTGGTCGTAAAGAAGGCATCGCTTGTGAAGCGGTTGTCCTCATAACTAAGAAGTAACACCATGACTGATATTTTAGCTCCATTTGCTTATCAATTGGGTAAGCCAACCTCACGTGCGAAACTGAAAGCAAAACCAGAACATTTTGTGGTTAAAGAAGACTTAGGTTTTGAATTTACAGGCAGTGGTGAGCATTTAATGGTGCGCATCCAAAAGACCGGTGAAAATACCAGTTTTGTAGCAAATGAGTTGGCAAAAGCCTGTGATGTGAAATCAAAAGACGTAAGTTGGGCTGGCTTAAAAGACCGCCATGCTGTGACTGAGCAATGGTTAAGCGTGCACTTACCGAAAGGTGACACGCCAGATTTCACAGCGTTCTTACAGCAATACCCGTCAATTAAAATTCTGGCTACAGACCGCCACAATAAGAAACTTCGCCCAGGGGATCTTATCGGTAACGAGTTTGAAGTGACGTTATCTGAAGTGACTGATATTGAAAGTGTGCTTGCACGACTTGAGCAGATCAAACTGCAAGGCGTGCCAAATTACTTCGGTGCACAACGATTTGGTAACGAGGGCAATAACGTGTCGGAAGCACGTCGTTGGGGGCGTGATAATGTCCGCACTCGTAACCAAAACAAACGTAGCTTATATCTGTCGGCCGCTCGTTCTTGGATTTTTAACCATATTTTGTCTGCCCGTATTGAAGCAAAAGCATTCAATCAGTTACTTGTAGGTGACTTGGTAAAAGAAAACGGTCAACTGACGGCAATTGATGAATCTAACCTTGGTGCAATCCAATCTCTAATCACTACAGGTGAAGCTCAGCTAACGGCTGCACTGGCTGGCGATAACGCCTTACCAACGCAACTGGTGGCATTAGAGATAGAGCAAACCGTCGTGGATAGCGAGCCGGATCTCATGGCTTTGATTCGTGGAAATCGCATGCGTCATGAGCGTCGCGAAATCAGCTTAAAACCTCAAGATTTTAACTGGAGCACGAATGGTGATGAAATCACATTAACGTTTTCACTGTCGTCAGGCTGCTTTGCAACCGCGATTGTTCGAGAGTTGGTTGAAGAAATTGAAGTTGAGCGTCACTACGATAATTAAGGAATCATGAGCATGAAGATTTTATTGAGTAATGATGATGGGGTGCATGCGCTTGGTATTAAGACGTTGGCCAAACATCTATCGGATATCGCTGAGATCATCATCGTCGCGCCTGATCGAAACCGTTCAGGTGCATCAAATTCATTATCGCTGGATAATCCGTTACGTATTATTGAACTTGAAAATAACATTTTTTCAGTTCAAGGAACCCCGACAGATTGCGTTCACTACGCGCTTAATGAATTACTTAAAGGCCAAGCTCCTGACCTTGTTGTTTCTGGAATAAACCATGGTGCCAACTTAGGTGACGATGTTTTGTATTCCGGTACAGTAGCTGCCGCGATGGAAGGGCACTTTCTAGGTGTCCCATCCATTGCCGTGTCATTAGTTGGGCAAACGAATTTTGATACCGCTGCGATTGTCGTTCGTAATTTGATCGAAAAGCATCGTCAATCTCCAATTCCAACCAATCGCCTGATTAACGTAAATGTTCCAGATGTGCCGTATGAAGCATTAAAAGGTACATCGATTACTCGATTAGGCGCTCGTCATCACGCAACCGATATGATCAAACATCAAGACCCACGTGGTCATGATATATATTGGTTGGGCCCTCCAGGGCCTCGTCAAGATGCAGGGCAAGGGACTGATTTTCATGCGATCGAAGCGGGTTATGTTTCGATTACCCCAATTTTAGTCGACTTAACTGCCCATGAATCTTTGCCTGTTATGGAAAAATGGATTGAAGGTGAGCTGTGATACATAACCCACAAGCTGAAAAGTTGATTAACTTTCTAGTTGAAAGTGGCATTCGTGATCAGAATGTACTTGAGGCGATTCGTCAGTTACCTCGTGAGCGATTCCTTTCCGAGGCCATGATGCATCAAGCCTACGACAATAACGCACTGCCAATTGGGGCGGGGCAGACGATTTCACAGCCTTATATTGTCGGTAAGATGACAGAACTGCTTGAACTGACACCTCAAAGTAAAGTGTTAGAAGTTGGAACTGGCTCGGGCTATCAAACCGCTGTGCTGGCTCAGTTGGTCGAACATGTATACTCTATTGAGCGAATAAAATCGTTGCAATGGGATGCTAAACGTCGCTTAAAGCAACTTGATATTTATAACGTATCCACCAAACACGGTGATGGTTGGCAGGGGTGGGAGGCAAAAGCTCCGTTTGATGCCATCATAGTGACGGCTGCTGCTGCATCGATACCGGATGCTCTACTTAGCCAGTTGAGTGACGGTGGACGACTCATTATTCCTGTTGGTGAAGAGCAGCAGACATTAATGAAGATTCAAAGGGTCGGAGACCATTTTGAATCGAGCGTTATCGAGATGGTTCGTTTTGTTCCATTAGTTGCTGGTGATCTTGCATAAAGGATTGGTTGTGTCACTCAAGCTAAAGACTGTATTTATTCAATGCGTTGCCATTTCAGTGCTGTCAGGGTGTGCGGCGCATACTCCTGCGCCTGTGACAAGCTTGAATAAAAAAGGGTACGACACTGTTGATAAAGGCAGTTATCACGGCAGTTTTTATGAAGTTGAAAAGGGTGACACACTTTACTTTATTGCTTACATGACAGGTAAAGATGTTAAAAAAATAATTGCCTATAACCGTTTAAAAGCCCCTTACACAATTCACCCTGGTCAGAAGCTTCGTTTGTGGACGCCATCCTATGTGGCACCAAGCTATGGTGATTCTGGAAGCTCCCCAGCTCCAGTCTCTACTATCGCAGCGACTAAAGCGAAACCGACCGCTCCCGCAGTCACAACTGCAGCCGCGGCAACGACAACGGCATCCGCCACTTCAACAAAAAGTTTAGATTCGAGTAAAAATTCTAAACCATCGTCAGCCCAGCAAACATCAGGGGTTGCTAATTCAACGCAAAAAACGGCGAAAAAAGAATCGACAAAAGCGGTTGATCAATCGAAATCAAAGGAGTATGTTGAAGTTAAAGGTAAACAGAATGTTACAAAACCTGTACCGAAAACTATAACAAAAAATACTAAAGTTTCTAAATGGTTATGGCCGACAAAGGGTCGAATCATTAAAGGGTTCTCAGCAGGAGATCAGGGCAATAAAGGGATCGATATTGCAGGTCAGCGCGGCCAATCAATCGTATCTACTGCTAACGGAACAGTCGTTTATTCGGGCAACGCACTTAGAGGTTATGGGAACCTCGTCATAGTAAAACATAATGATAATTACTTAAGCGCTTATGCACATAATGAACGGTTGCTAGTAAAAGAAGGACAAAGTGTTAAAGCAGGACAAAAAATTGCAACCATGGGAAGTTCTGGTGCAAATGGAGTCCGGTTACATTTCGAAATCCGATACCAAGGAAAGTCGGTGAATCCAAATCGCTACTTACCTTAATAATCAAAAAAAGCGACATTGATAGCGACATTTTAAGTAGTAATGTCTTGCTAACTCGCCAGGGGGAGGCACTATGAGTATCAGCAATGCAGTAAAAGCCGAAGAATCGTTTGATATTAATACAGTTGAGAAGGAACAATCACCTGTAAAAGCAGTTTCGAAGCCAAAAAGCACACCTAAGTCAAAAAGCACATCTAAGCCAAAAGAAGAATTTGAAGCAACAGCAAAAAGCTTAGATGCCACTCAACTATATCTTGGAGAAATCGGTTTTTCACCGCTCCTGACCGCCGAAGAAGAAGTCTTATATGCTCGTCGTGCCCTGCGTGGTGACGAAGCTGCTCGCAAGCGTATGATCGAAAGTAACTTGCGTTTGGTTGTAAAAATCTCACGCCGTTACGGCAATCGTGGTCTTGCTCTATTGGACCTGATTGAAGAAGGTAACCTTGGTTTGATCCGTGCGGTTGAAAAGTTTGACCCTGAACGTGGTTTCCGTTTCTCTACTTACGCAACGTGGTGGATTCGCCAAACGATTGAACGTGCCTTGATGAACCAAACACGAACCATCCGTTTGCCTATTCATGTGGTAAAAGAGCTGAATATTTATCTGCGTACAGCTCGTGAACTTTCTCAAAAACTGGATCACGAACCAACAGCGGAAGAAATCGCACACAAGCTGGATAAGCCTGTTGAAGATGTCAGCAAAATGCTTCGTCTTAACGAGCGTGTCAGCTCTGTAGATACCCCAATTGGTGGTGAAAGCGAAAAAGCACTACTGGATATTATCCCTGATATACATAATTCTGATCCTGAAGTGTGCACGCAAGATGACGACATTAAGTCTTCACTCATTGATTGGTTGGACGAGCTTAATCCAAAACAAAAAGAAGTCCTTGCACGTCGCTTTGGTTTGTTAGGCTACGAGCCTTCAACACTAGAAGAAGTCGGGCGAGAAATTAACCTGACACGTGAACGCGTTCGTCAAATTCAAGTTGAAGGTCTACGTCGCCTAAGAGAGATCCTGATTAAGCAAGGGCTTAATATGGAATCACTATTTAATGTAGAAAATGACTAGTTAGATCGCACTTAATTTAAAAGATCAAAAAGGCGCTGTAAGAAATTACAGCGCCTTTTTATGCTTCGTAACAGGTAACAGGTAACAGGTAACAGGTTATAGGTTATAGGTTATAGATTACGGGTTACAGGAGTTTTTTTAGTCTGTATAACGCTTCGAGTGCTTGGCGTGGGCTAAGATCGTCGGGATCTATATTGCCCAATGCCAACTCCACTTCGCTAGGTTCGGGGATCAAACTCAACTGATTGGCGATGTCAACCTCACTAGGAATCGAGCTATCACTGGCGCTCAATTGTTCTAACTGAGTTAATTTTCCACGCGCATTTTTTATGACGGTTTTTGGTACACCAGCAAGGCTTGCGACGGCCAGGCCATAAGATTTACTTGCCGCGCCTTCTTGAACCGCATGCATGAATGCAATGGTATCACCGTGCTCTACCGCATCGAGATGAACATTGGCTAAGCCTGCTATTTGGTTCGGCAGTTCCGTTAGCTCGAAGTAGTGGGTAGCGAATAACGTCATGGCACTAATTTGGTTTGCTAACCATTCTGCACTTGCCCAAGCCAAAGAAAGGCCATCATAAGTGCTGGTGCCTCGGCCAATCTCATCCATTAGTACTAAGCTTTTCGCTGTGGCGTTATGGAGAATATTGGCTGTTTCCGTCATTTCAACCATGAAAGTTGAACGGCCAGAGGCGAGATCATCAGAAGCGCCAATACGCGTAAATATACGATCTATCGAGCCAATGGTGGCTGACTCTGCTGGCACATAACAACCAATGTGAGCCATCAGTGCAATAAGAGCAGTTTGACGCATGTAAGTCGATTTACCACCCATGTTAGGGCCCGTAACAATCAACATTTTACGTTTTGGATGCAATTCAATCGGGTTTGCGATAAATGGTTCATCCATTACCTTTTCGACCACTGGGTGGCGACCGGCTTGAATATGTATGCCAGGCTCTTCTGTTAGCGTTGGACGGCAGTAGTCTAGACTTTCTGCTCTTTCTGCCAAGTTTTGTAATACATCAATTTGTGAAACCGCAGAGGCGAGGTTTTGCAGCTGCTCTAGGTGTGGTAGCAACAGATCGAACAGTTCTTCCCACAGCTGTTTTTCAATTGCCAACGCTTTGGATTTTGAACTGAGCACTTTGTCTTCGTGTTCTTTGAGCTCTGGAATGATGTAGCGTTCAGCATTTTTGAGGGTTTGTCTGCGTACATAATGAGGCGGTACAAGGTGGCTTTGGCCGCGACTGACTTGGATAAAGAAGCCATGTACGTTGTTGTAACCTACTTTTAGGGTATCTATGCCATGGCGTTCGCGTTCTTCTTGTTCAAGTTTTGTTAAAAACTCTGTAGCGCCATCGGCCAGTGCTCGCCATTCATCAAGTTCTGCGTTGTAACCTTCTGCTAGCACACCACCATCACGTATCACGACAGGTGGATTCTCTTTAATCGCCCTTTCTAATAAATGGCAAACCTCGTCTAACGGTGCGATAAATTGGCGCAGCTTTTTCAAGTATGGTTGTCTGGCTGATTCGAGATCTTGATGTAACTCTGGTAATTGCTGCATAGCGTGACGTAATCGAGCCAGATCTCTTGGGCGTGCAGATCGGAGCGCAAGGCGAGCTAAGATCCGTTCAATGTCACCAATCTGTTTTAGAGTGGGTTGCAGCGTATCGAATAAGGCGGATTCTTTTAATTCGGTGATCACATCCAAACGCTGATTTAAGGTATCTAATGTGCGCATTGGTTGATGCAACCAGCGTTTAAGCATGCGGCTACCCATTGCGGTTGCTGTGTGATCGAGTACCTCTGCCAAAGTGTTATTGTATCCGCCCGCTAAATTTTGGGTTAACTCTAAGTTACGTCTTGTTGCGGCATCTAAGATCACTGAGTGATCTTGGCGATCAATCGTTAATGAGCGAATATGGGGCAGAGCGGTGCGCTGAGTATCTTTAACGTATTGAATCAAGCAACCAGCAGCACATAAACCAAGTTTGGCATTTTCAACGCCAAAACCAACCAAATCTTTGGTTCCGAATTGTTGGTTTAGTTGTTGTTTAGCGGTATCTAGTTCGAATTCCCAAACGGGGCGACGACGATTACCATTTCGGTTCGCCATCAAATAAACAGGCTCAAAATCTTCAGAGAAAAGTAGTTCTCTTGGCGCTGTACGTTGAAGCTCCGCGGCCATTGCTTCTTCTGTTTCTGGTTCGGTCAGCTGAAAACGGCCCGAGGTAATATCTAACGTTGCGTAGCCAAACTTATCGTTGTGGTGATAAATGGCAGCAATCAGGTTATCAACACGCTCAGATAGTAAGGCTTCATCGGTGACCGTACCCGGAGTAACGATGCGTACCACTTGACGTTCTACAGGGCCTTTACTGGTCGCAGGGTCACCAATTTGCTCACAAATAGCAATGGACTCTCCAAGCTGAACAAGCTTAGCCAGGTAGCCTTCAACGGCATGAAAAGGTACGCCTGCCATTGGTATCGGTTCACCTGCTGAAGAGCCGCGTTTAGTTAACGAAATCTCAAGCAACTGAGAAGCACGTTTAGCATCATCATAAAACAGCTCGTAAAAGTCACCCATACGATAAAAAAGCAGAATATCGGGATTTTCTGCTTTGAGTCTATGGTATTGCTGCATCATGGGTGTGTGTTTTTGATCTGCTTTCACTTTGATGACCTTAGTAACTGCTTTCGTTTATTGTCTATGGCGCTTAGGATACGTGAATCACCTGCTCGCGCAAAGTTGAAAAGAGGATTTTCCATGATTGAAATAAGAAATGAATTGAGCCTTGAATTGGGACAATACTTGCAAGAAAGCAAACAAGTTATGACCACTGCTGAATCCTGTACAGGTGGTGGGCTTTCTATGGCGATAACGGACATCGCGGGCAGTTCGGCTTGGTTTGACCGAGCATTTGTTACCTATAGTAACGAAGCAAAAATGGAGATGCTTGGTGTAAATGAAAGTACGCTAATGACTCACGGTGCAGTCAGTGAGGCAGTCGTCGAAGAAATGGCTGCAGGTGCGCTGACTCATTCTAATGCAACCATTGCTGTATCAATCAGCGGGATCGCAGGCCCTGGTGGAGGCAGTAAAGAAAAGCCTGTCGGTACTGTGTGTTTTGGTTTTTCAGATCAATCAGGCTGGTGCAAAATTTCTACGCAGTTATTTAGTGGCAACCGGTCAGAAGTGAGAGAAAAAGCAGTCGTGTATTCGTTGCGTGTTTTGATTGAGTATTTGCAGTCAGGCTCTAAGTTTTCAACTCTGTAGGTTGCGCGCTTTATTGCAAGCGATAGTTTAGCGAGTCGAACAAACAAATTTATTTTCATACAGGTATAGACACTGTATGAATCAACAGTATAATAAGCAGCATATCAAAAAACACGTTGTGTGGAGAAAGTGATGGATGACAACAAGAAAAAGGCACTAGCCGCGGCGCTTGGCCAAATTGAAAAACAATTCGGCAAAGGCTCTATTATGCGTCTTGGTGATAACCGTACAATGGATGTTGAAACCATCTCTACTGGTTCACTTTCATTAGACATCGCTTTGGGTGCTGGTGGTTTACCAATGGGTCGTATCGTTGAAGTATACGGGCCTGAAAGTTCTGGTAAAACAACCCTGACTCTAGAGCTTATTGCAGCCGCGCAACGTGTAGGTAAAACATGTGCATTTATCGATGCAGAGCATGCCCTTGACCCTATTTATGCTAAAAAGCTTGGCGTTGATATCGATGCTCTTTTGGTCTCTCAACCGGATACTGGTGAGCAAGCATTAGAAATTTGTGATGCATTAGCACGCTCTGGCGCAATCGACGTAATGGTTATTGACTCCGTGGCAGCATTAACGCCAAAAGCTGAAATTGAAGGTGAAATGGGCGACAGCCACATGGGTCTTCAAGCTCGTATGCTTTCTCAAGCCATGCGTAAGCTTACGGGTAACCTAAAGCAGTCTAACTGTATGTGTATCTTCATCAACCAAATTCGTATGAAGATTGGTGTGATGTTTGGTAACCCAGAAACCACAACAGGTGGTAATGCGCTTAAGTTTTACGCTTCTGTTCGTCTTGATATCCGTCGTACGGGTTCGATTAAAGATGGCGACGAAATCGTGGGTAACGAAACTCGCATTAAAGTGGTTAAAAACAAAATTGCCGCACCATTTAAGCAAGCTGAAACTCAAATTCTTTATGGCCAAGGCTTTAACCGTAATGGTGAGCTCATTGACCTAGGTGTTAAGCACAAGTTGGTTGATAAGGCCGGTGCTTGGTATAGCTACAATGGTGACAAGATTGGTCAAGGTAAAGCGAACGCAGGTAAATATCTTGCAGAGCACACCAATATTGCCCTAGAGATTGATAGCAAGTTACGTGAAATGCTTTTGACGCCAGTTGAGCTGGATGAGTCAGAAGATGAGAAAGAAGCACCACAAGAAGAATTATAACTAAAACCTGTTTTATTATTGTTTTGGTTAATAAATATAAAAGCCTCGCATTGCGAGGCTTTTTGCTATTTAAAGAGTAACAATATGTTAGCGAACGGAAATGGCAAATAGTGAACTTTAATATAGATATCATATCTAACTAAATAAATGTGAATTAGATATTCGGTGGCGAGAGGGTATTAAATTGAATTCAATTTCTAATATGAATTATGTCTAATATTATTTGTTGTTTAAGTTAATAGTTGAAAACGCATCTCCAAGGTGAGATTGTAATGGTGTCATTTTCTAATTTGGAATACTTATTATGGCTTGGACTTTATCAGAACTCACTTCAATTCTTGGCAAACATGAAGGTTGGAGTGTCGATTCATCTACGTGTAAAGAATCACTGGTGTTAAAAAATGAAGACGGTATTGACGCTTATGTCGCCGTTGCTGGGGAGCAAATTATTGCCGAGGTAATTCTATTTCCTACGCTATCAGTATCTGATGTGCATGCATTGAATAATGTAATTTTGAGAACGCATAAGATGTTCCCACTCTCGACCATTGGTATTAATACCATTGCAGGCGAGGACTACTACGTTGCATTCGGTTCATTGTCTTCTCAATCAAAAGAAGAAAGTGTGGTTATTGAAGTCGCTACTTTGTATCGCAATGTGGAAGCATTTATCGATTTGTATGATGAATATTTAGGAGTGTCAGCATGAGTGTTTGGAAAAAACTATTTACCGCGATTAAAGGTGGCGTAAATGAAGCCGCTGAAGGTGCTGCCGATAATCAAGCGTTACGAATCTTGGATCAAGAGATCAGAGAAGCTAAAGAAGAATTAAGAAAGTCAGATCAAGCTCTTGTGTCTATTGTGGCCAAAAGAAAATTAGCTGAAAACAAAGCGTCAGGGTTTTCTGCCAGTATTTCAGAATACGAAGCGCATGCTCGCTCTGCAATGGAGAAAGGAGAGCAGGCATTAGCATTAGAGTGTGCAGGCAAGGTTGCTGAATTTACTAGCCAACAAAGTGTTGAGCAAAAGTATGCAGAACAATTTGGCGCGTCAGAGCAAAAATTGAAAGAAAATATTGCTCAGGCGAAAGATAAGTTACGCCAACTTGAACAACAAGTAGACGTAGTGAAAGCCAACGAAGCGGTTCAAAAAGCCCAAACAGCAGTCTCGTCAACCAATGTTGGTGCGAATAGTAAAATGACAACCGCTGTCGAATCGCTAGAGCGAATTAAAAATCGCCAAGCAGAGAAACAAGCGCAATTAGAAGCCGCAGAAGAAATGCATCAAGAACAAACTGGTAGCAGCCTAGATAAAAAATTAGCGCAGGCGGGCATTACTTCTGGTGGACAATCTTCTGCAGAAGATGAGCTTGCACGAATTCTAGGGAAATAAGACAGAGAATTTAGCATGCCAATCTGGATGATTGTGAAAAGGTGGGCTTATACCCACCTTAGTGATCTAAGTAGTCGAAATTTGCTGGTCATATTTGCCGCTTACGTTGTTATATCGTGGCTATTATTAACCGGAGTCGGTGAAAGCGCTCTGACGGCGAATTTTACCGATTTTGTTTACTACTTAATAGTAACGTCATCTACCGTTGGCTATGGCGACATGTCGCCAACAACGGTGATGGGAAAATGGATTGTGGGCCTGTTTGTGATTCCAGGTGGCCTGGGGCTATTTGCGGTTTCATTGAGCCGTATTGCAACCGTGTTAATCAGTTCGTGGCGAGCAGGCTTACAAGGAAAACGGAGAGTAAAAGTGGAGAATCATATTCTTTTGTTGGGTTGGAACGAGCAAAGGACGCTTCATTTAGTTCGAATGCTCCAACATGAGGAGTCAGGGCGCAGACCTATTGTTCTGTGCGCTCGGGCAGAGATAGAAAATCCAATGCCATCTGAAATAGAATTCGTTCATGTTGGCAGCTTTACCGACAGCATGAGCATGAACAAAACCAATATAGAGAAAGCCAGCTGTATTATTGTCGACAACCCTGAAGACGATGTGACTTTATCTGCCGCATTGTATTGCGCTAACTTAAACCCTTCAGCCCACATTCTTGCGTATTTTAAAGATGAAGCCTTGAGTCATCTGCTTAAAACTCATTGTCCAAATGTGGAATGTATCCCTTCTGTTGCTATTGAACTATTAGCAAAAGCGGCCGTAGACCCTGGCTCCAGTGCTTTGCATCAAGAATTATTGAGCTCAACTGAGGGCATGACTCAGTATTCAGTTATTTACTCTGGGCAAGCAACCACAGTGTCGGTGCTATTTGAACAATTTAAAAAGCAATATCATGCGACGCTTATTGGCTTAGATAATGGTGATGGCATTAAGCTAAACCCTGAGTTAGACGTTAACGTCCTCCCTGATACCAAACTATTTTATATTGCAGACGAACGTGTCGAGCATTTTGATTGGAACGAGTAATGTTCAATTGGTTAAAGAAAAAAGCAAGTAAGCCCGAAGAAGTGCAACCTCAAGCACCTGAAGTTTTAGGATTAAGGCTAGGGGGGGCATTTGAACTAGACGATTTGAAGTTTAGAATGCTTGAGCCCGATCTGGTTATTGAGGGGGCTTCACGAACTCAGATTATTCAAGCCGTCGGAGAAGTAACACTAGATGATAATACGCGTTTGCTGCGCTTCTATACGGATGATGATGGCTACTTACAAGTATTGCAGCACGGCTTAGATGATAGCGGTGTAGCGGAAGTTAAGCTGTTTTATTTTTACGACACTAAACCCATTGATGTGCAGTCTGTATGGGATTCATGGCTTGATACTGACTTGGTTAAACCTAGTGCCTCTCTCGAAGAAAAAACGTTTTACAAAGTATGGGAAAACGATCGTCCTATCGCAATGACAGAAAAGACGTTTGATCGAGAAGGCCGGATCACTGAAACTGATCAATTTGTCATGCTCTACGAGCGTGAAGTCAATCAACACTATGCCGAATCACTGCTCATCGCGTGTGAAGAGACGGCTAAAACCCCTCATCAACTGGAGCGTTGTGTTACCTACATTACAGGTATTAATGTTTCAGCAACAGATTTCACTGTTATCGGATAACTACAGGATTTTAATATGGATTTTATTACACAGTCGCTTGGTGGGCTTGTTGATTTTGCCATTTATTTTGCTACATCGATTGGCTTTTTATTGTTGTTTAAGTTTGTTTACACCCGTTTCACTCCGTACGATGAATGGAGCCTAGTTAAAGAAAATAACATGGCTGCTGCGGTTGCATTATCTGGGTCTTTTGTTGGCTATAGCATCTCTATTTCTGGTGCGGCCGCGAACTCCGTTAATATTATCGATTTTGTACTTTGGGGTCTTATCGCATTTATTGCTCAACTGATCGCCTTTGCTTTGGTTCGGTTTCTATTCTTACCAAAGATTGTACAACGAATTGAAAACAACGAAGTGTCTGCTGGTATCGTATTAGCGTCTGTATCGGTTTCGGTCGGTATGTTGAATGCTGCGTGTATGACCTATTAAAAGGGGCTCAATGATGAAACGAAGTCAACGAGTCATACTGCCGTCTATGCGTAAAGATTGGAGTAAAATTAACATTACTCCTTTTGCTGTAGCGGTGAGTGCTGTTGTGATTGCGGGTTGTTCGGACTCTGATCCCGACAATGATGCTCGGATTTATGCCGATATCGAAGATTGCTCTCTTGATAATCCTGGCTATACCGAACAGTGCCAAGCAGCCTATGAAAATGCAGTGAATGAAGCGATGCGTACAGCACCACGCTATGCGTCAGAAAATGATTGTAGGGTGGAGTTTCCTGGGGAAGAGTGCTTTCAGCCAAGAAATACGTCTTGGTTTATCCCTGCGATGGGGGGCTATCTCTTTAGTAAAATGATCAATAATTCTCGTGGTTATTATAGTGAGCCTGTCTATCGTTATGGTGGTTCTTGGTACTCGACGAATGGTCGTTCGTATGGCTCTTATAATAGTGGCTATAATAAAGTAAAGATTAAGACCTCTGAGATGAAAAAAAAGCCAGCCGCAACACGAACCATGTCTCGCGGTGGTTTTGGTTCAACCGTTTCTGCGAAATCCAGTTGGAGTAAAAGTAGCTCGAGTAAGTCCAGTAAATCAAGCTGGGGTGGGTAAAGCCTCATGCTTCGTTTAGACACGAAAGAGCGGCCAAATTGGCGTGACTTGGCTAAGAAGTTTGGTTTTGGCTACCACAGCATGTACGACGAACCTTATTGGGATGAGCGAGCTTATTATCAATTTAGCTTAGAGCAAGTTGAAAGAGATATTGAAGCTCCGACCGAAGAAATCCATCAAATGTGTTTGCAAGTGGTGGACAAGGTCGTCGCTGATGAGAATTTGCTGCGTCGCTTTCAAATACCCCAATCAATGTGGGATAGCGTTGCTGCGTCTTGGAAGCGCAATGAGCCATCGCTTTATTCACGAGTGGATTTTGCATATTCAGGAAAAGGAGATGCAAAACTTCTAGAAAATAACGCAGATACGCCAACAAGTTTATACGAAACGGGTTTTTGGCAGTGGGTTTGGTTGGAAGATAAGGTTAATGCGGGCCAGTTAAGTCGCAATGCAGACCAATTTAATATTCTGCAGGACTACTTAATAGAGCGGTTTCATCAGTTATCTAAGCAACAACCTGGGCAAACTTTGCATTTCTCTTGCTGTAAAGAGACGGAAGAAGACCGAGGAACGGTGCAATATTTAGAAGATTGCGCAAAAGAGGCCGGTTTAGAAACGGCATTCGTGCACATCGAGGATATTGGCATCAATTGTCTTGATGAATTTGTCGATATGAAATCAAAGCCCATTCGGTGGATGTTTAAATTGTATCCATGGGAGTTTATGTTCGACGAAGAATATAGTCGACACCTACCGACCAGTAATATCAATTGGCTCGAGCCGATGTGGAAGTCAATTTTATCCAATAAAGCTTTGCTGCCTCTTCTGTGGAAAATGTTTCCTAACCATCCCAACTTGTTACCTGCTTACTTTATGGATGATGCTAAAGCCTCACAATTAAAAGACTACGTCGTGAAACCGATTTTTTCACGTGAAGGCGCAAATATCTCTATTTTTAAAGGAGGGAAGCAGATTGCAAAAGCGGATGGGCCGTATGGTCAAGAAGGGATGATAGTACAGGCTTATCATCCGCTCCCTGTATTTAATGGGAGTAATACATTGATTGGTAGTTGGTTAGTCAACGACCGAGCGGCAGGTATGTCGATCCGTGAAGATGACAGCTTAATCACCCAAGATTACGCACGTTACATGCCTCATATTATTTTATAAATACCTTGTCAGTTTTTTCATCTGAGTATATTGGCTCTATTTTGTCTGTTTATGGCATACAAAATAGGCCAACAACTACTTAGAGCTCAAATGGTCACAGAATCCCCTAGTCGAATTTCTATCCATGATCTACAATGTTGCAAAATTCTAACTTGAATATTTCAGGAAGAGCTGCATGTACATGAGCACCGATGAGGTACGCCTTGCGTTCCTTAAGTTCTTTGAAAGCAAAGGACACCAAATTGTAGATAGTTCATCATTAGTACCCGCTAATGATCCTACCCTGCTATTCACCAACGCAGGTATGAACCAGTTTAAAGACTGCTTCTTAGGTTTAGAAAAACGTAATTATACTCGTGCGACGACAGCTCAGCGCTGTGTGCGTGCTGGTGGCAAACACAATGACCTAGAAAACGTAGGCTTTACAGCCCGTCACCATACATTCTTTGAAATGTTAGGTAACTTCAGCTTCGGCGATTATTTCAAGCGAGATGCGATCCAATTTGCATGGCAGTTTCTAACAGAAACTCTGCAATTACCGGCTGATCGCTTGCTTGTTACTGTTTATGAAACAGACGATGAAGCGTTTGAAATCTGGAATAAAGAAATTGGTGTTCCTGCTGATCGTATCGTCCGCATTGGCGATAAGAAAGGCGGTAAGGCATACGAATCTGATAACTTCTGGCAGATGGGTGATACTGGTCCTTGTGGTCCTTGTTCTGAAATTTTCTACGATCACGGCGAACATATCTGGGGTGGCCGTCCTGGCACGCCTGAAGAAGATGGCGATCGCTTCATCGAGATCTGGAATAACGTATTCATGCAGTTTAACCGTCAAGCCGACGGAACAATGGAACCGCTACCTAAGCCTTCTGTTGATACCGGTATGGGTATTGAACGTATCTCCGCAATTATGCAAGGTGTGCATTCAAACTACGAAATCGATGTATTCCAAACTTTGATTAAAGCGGCGTCTGAAATCATCGGTCACGAAGATTTATCGAACCAATCATTGCGTGTAGTTGCCGATCACATTCGTTCATGTGCATTCTTGATCGTTGATGGTGTGATGCCATCAAATGAAGGTCGTGGTTATGTATTGCGTCGTATTATTCGCCGTGCGGTTCGTCATGGTAATAAGATTGGAGCACAAGGCGTATTCTTCCATAAGCTGGTCAGCACGTTAATTGACGTGATGGGTACCGCGGGAGAAGAGCTCAAAAAGCAACAAGCAATTGTTGAAAAAGTACTTCGCATCGAAGAAGAGAACTTTGGCCGTACACTAGAGCGTGGCATGGCGATTCTAAATGAAGCGCTGGATGAGCTAGATGGCAAAGAGCTAGATGGCGAGACCGTATTCAAGCTTTACGATACTTACGGCTTCCCTGCTGATTTGACTAATGATGTAGCGCGTGAGCGTGACTTTACAATTGATGAAGCTGGCTTTGAAAAAGCGATGGAAGCTCAACGTAAACGTGCTCGTGAAGCAGGCCAATTTGGTACTGACTATAATGACGTGATTAAAGTTGATACCGACACTGAGTTCTGTGGTTATTCGGCAACAGACGGTCAAGGTACGATCGTCTCAATGTTTGTTGAAGGCAACGAAGTGCAATCTTTGTCTGCTGGCGATAAAGCGATCATCGTCTTAAACCAAACCCCATTCTATGCCGAATCAGGCGGTCAATGTGGTGATGCAGGCTTACTTAAAACTGACACGGGTGTATTCAAAGTAGAAGATACTCAAAAGCTTGGTAATGCGTTTGCCCATCATGGTGAGCTTGTTGAAGGCGTGTTAGCAACTCAAGATACCGTGATGGCTGAAGTCGACGCGACTCGCCGTGCGGCGATTATCTTGAATCACTCAGCGACTCACTTATTGCATTCGGCTCTACGTTTGGTTCTTGGTGAGCACGTGACGCAAAAAGGTTCTCTGGTTAAAGCGGAAGGTCTTCGTTTTGACTTTTCAAACCTGGAAGCGGTAACACCAGCAGAGATACGTGAAGTTGAGCGTTTGGTAAATAACCATGTGCGCCGCAATCACAGCATTGAAACTAACCTAATGGATATCGAATCTGCGAAAGCAAAAGGTGCGATGGCTCTATTTGGTGAAAAGTACGACGAAGAAGTTCGTGTTCTATCAATGGGTGACTTCTCTACCGAGCTGTGTGGTGGTATTCACGCGAACAGCACGGGTGACATTGGTTTATTTAAGATTACCTCTGAAGGTGGTATTGCAGCAGGTATTCGCCGTATTGAAGCAGTAACCGGCGAAGCCGCGTTAGATGCTATCGAAGCTCAACAAACGGCTTATGAAGCTAAGTTGGTTGAATCGGCTAAGAAAGCAAAATCTCTAGAAAAAGAGATTCAGCTGCTTAAAGAAAAAATGGCGGTTGCTGAAAGTGCAAACATTATGGGCCAAGTTAAGGATATCGGCGGAACGAAAGTGCTCGTAGCTGCGCTTGAAGGTGCTGATAACAAAAACTTACGTACCATGGTCGATAATGCTAAAAACCAAGTGGGTAGCGGCATCATCTTAATTGCGAATATTAACGATGGTAAAGTTGGCCTGATTGCGGGTGTAACGAAAGACCTAGTTGGCAAAGTGAAAGCTGGCGAACTGGTTAACATGGTTGCTCAGCAAGTTGGCGGCAAGGGTGGCGGTCGTCCAGACATGGCACAAGCTGGCGGTACGAACCCAGAAGCACTACCAGCAGCACTTGCATCGGTAGAAGCGTGGATAGAAGAGCGCCTGTAAGGGCGCTTTACTCGAATCAATCTCGGGGATAAAAGCCCCAGGAAGGTGAAGTCAAGTGACACGTACTACGCGTGACTCGTTAATTGTTCAAAAATTTGGCGGCACTTCAGTGGGTTCAATTGAACGCATTGAAGCGGTTGCACAACGAGTCATCAAAGCCAAATCTGAAGGCAACCAGTTGGTTGTTGTTGTATCTGCTATGTCTGGTGAGACAAATCGTCTTATGGACTTAGCTCTGCAAGTTGATGCTGTACCTACAGCGCGAGAGCTTGATGTGTTGTTGTCTGCTGGAGAGCAGGTAACAATGGCGCTTCTGGCCATGACACTCAATAAAATGGGCACGTCTGCGGTGTCGATGACTGGCTATCAAGCTGGAATTCAAACCAACGACCAACACAATAATGCGTCTATTAAGCATATTGATACCCAACTGATTGAGGCGTATTTGGATCTGGGTCAGGTAGTTATCGTTGCTGGTTTTCAAGGTATTACCGATGACGGTAATATCAGCACGCTAGGGCGTGGAGGTTCGGATACCACTGCAGTTGCTCTTGCTGGAGCACTAAAAGCTTCAGAATGTCAGATATTTACAGATGTAGATGGGGTTTACACTTGCGATCCAAGAGTGGTGCCGTCTGCGACAAAGTTGGCGACCATCGACTTCCCATGCATGGAAGAAATGGCGCGTAAAGGTGCTAAAGTTCTCCATCTTCCGTCAGTGCAGCACGCTTGGAAACAATGCGTGCCACTACGAGTTTTATCATCGTTTTCACATGATTCCGGTACATTGGTCTGTGGGGAAAAGGGTGAAGATCAGATTTGTGGTTTAGCAATGCAGCAGGACCTCATCTTGGTTCAAGTGTTGTCTGCCGAATTGCATAGTTTGATTAATCAATGCCAGCTTCTTGGTATTGATGTATGGGATGTGTTGAAGACGGAAAACTATCAAGGCGTGATTATCAAACAGAATCAGTTTGCTAAACTCGCTCTAGTTTTGTCCGAAAAAATTTGCGCAAGTAAGAATGTCAGTGCGTTAACCTGCGTTGGTAATGCGGCTCCAGAGCGTTTACATGCTATCCAATCATTATTGAAAAAACATAATGTGGATGTATTTTGGTCAATGAAAACAAAAAACTCTGTGATGTTGCTGATTTGCCCTGAGCAACTTGAGGTTGCAGCGAATCTTGTTCACAATTCCTTTGTTGTTACAAATATAGAGCTTGATGGACACCAAGTGCTTATGGTTTCATGATAGTGTACATGGAATTATTTCGCCCATAGTGGTGTATAGTAGAAAAATATTTTAGAGATTACTCAAGGAGCACAAGAATGCTAATTTTGACTCGCCGCGTAGGTGAAACTCTTATGATCGGTGATGAAGTGACCGTGACTGTATTGGGTGTTAAAGGCAACCAAGTTCGCATCGGTGTTAATGCACCTAAAGAAGTATCTGTTCACCGTGAAGAGATCTACATGCGAATTCAAGCGGAAAAAGGAAACAGTGCCCCAACTCCGGGTACTTACTAATTTCCGAAATGAGGCCAGCTAATGCTGGTCTTTTTTTTATTCAGATTAAGCAAAAAATAGTTCTAAGGCGCAGATAAGTTTAAAATTACAGCTCTTTGGTTAAATACCCAACGGTTAAGTGATTTTTTGCAATTTTTACCAAAAAAATGTTTGACATATTTTGGGTAAATCGTAATATGTGCCTCCGCAAGACGGTGAGGTGGCCGAGAGGCTGAAGGCGCTCCCCTGCTAAGGGAGTATGTGGTTTATAGCCGCATCGAGGGTTCGAATCCCTCCCTCACCGCCATTCTTGCACTGCTTATTTTGAGTTAGCAGCTCGATGATTGAAGCAAATGTTGCGCCCTTAGCTCAGCTGGATAGAGTACCTGGCTACGAACCAGGCGGTCGGAGGTTCGAATCCTCCAGGGCGCACCACTTCCTTTAGCAACGGAAGACTAGCAATACAAGACGGTGAGGTGGCCGAGAGGCTGAAGGCGCTCCCCTGCTAAGGGAGTATGTGGTTTATAGCCGCATCGAGGGTTCGAATCCCTCCCTCACCGCCATTATTGACCTTAGGTCAATTTTTTTGTTCCAATGGAATGAAAGTGTGATATAGTTCACATCCTGTGCGCCCTTAGCTCAGCTGGATAGAGTACCTGGCTACGAACCAGGCGGTCGGAGGTTCGAATCCTCCAGGGCGCACCACTATTTAGGTCATTGACCTTGATATGATTGTCTTTAACTAGAACATCAATATCTAAACCTGTGCGCCCTTAGCTCAGCTGGATAGAGTACCTGGCTACGAACCAGGCGGTCGGAGGTTCGAATCCTCCAGGGCGCACCACTATTTAGGTCTTAGACCTTGATATGATTATCTTTAACTAGAACATCAATATCTAAACCTGTGCGCCCTTAGCTCAGCTGGATAGAGTACCTGGCTACGAACCAGGCGGTCGGAGGTTCGAATCCTCCAGGGCGCACCACTATTTAGGTCTTAGACCTTGATATGATTTTCTTTTAACTAGAACATCAATATCTAAACCTGTGCGCCCTTAGCTCAGCTGGATAGAGTACCTGGCTACGAACCAGGCGGTCGGAGGTTCGAATCCTCCAGGGCGCACCACCTTTTAAAAAGGCTCCGTATCTACGGAGCCTTTTTTGTTTTCATTTCCGCAACAATAATTAAACAAAAAAATCACACTTCGAATTTTATCTCATTGTTTTTAAAAGCCAAAAATCTCTTTTTTTAACTGTATCCCAGTATTAGCATCTTATTTCTTATATCTTGAAAATAGTTCTAGTGACTTACACTAAGAAAGCTTAAGCGAAGAGTAGATTATAGATTTTTTGGCCAGTATCTGCCCGATTTTGTGGCGTATGCTAGAAGGTTCCTTAAACAAAATTGACAAACTTTTACCAATCGAGATAATCCTTACATAGTGTGGTAGTCGTAAATTGAAGAATTTGCAACTATCAACGTTGTCAGGATGACATAGAAAGGAAGCTACATGACAAATATTGGAAGTCTGCTAGGAGATGCGGCGGTACTCATGGTTACAGGTATGAGTGTCGTATTTATCTTCTTAACTATTCTCGTTTACCTTGTTCGATTGATGTCTTCTTTGGTTCCCGAAGATGCGCCTGAGTCGAATACAGCCCCAGTTCGCAAACAAAAAATTTCATCAGACCCTACTGCTGTTAAGCCTCAAGTTGTGGCTGCGATTTCTGCAGCGGTACATCAGTATCGTACAGCAGCAGCTAAGTAGATTTGGTTCAAAATTAAAAGGAGTTAATGAGCATGTCTAAACCACTTGCTATTACGGACGTCGTATTACGTGACGCCCATCAATCGCTATTTGCTACTCGTATGCGTATTGAAGATATGTTGCCAATTGCGGCTGAACTGGACAAGGTCGGCTACTGGTCTCTTGAAACCTGGGGTGGTGCTACGTTTGATTCGTGCATTCGCTTTTTAGGTGAAGATCCGTGGGTTCGTTTGCGCGAGCTGAAAAAAGCAATGCCAAACACACCAATGCAAATGCTGCTGCGTGGCCAGAACTTACTGGGTTACCGCCATTATGCTGATGATGTGGTTACTAAGTTTGTAGAACGAGCACATACCAATGGTATGGATGTATTCCGTATCTTTGATGCCATGAATGACGTGCGTAACTTCCAAACAGCGGTAAAAGCTGCGGTTGATGTTGGCGCTCACGCTCAAGGCACACTCTCATACACAACCAGCCCGGTACATAATCTAGAAGCATGGGTTGACCTTGCCAAGCGTTTGGAAGATTTAGGCTGCAACTCTTTGTGCATTAAAGACATGGCAGGCTTGCTTCGACCTTATGAAGCGGAAGAGCTCATTACTCGCATTAAAGCTTCTTGTGATGTTCCTCTGGCGCTGCATTGCCATGCGACGACGGGTTTGTCGACGGCAACAGCGATAAAGGCCGTAGAAGCCGGCATCGATATCTTAGATACCTCTATTTCATCAATGAGCCAAACATACGGTCATACGCCAACAGAAACTGTTGTGGCTATGCTGGAAGGCACTGAACGTGATACCAACCTTAAGTTAGAGCAAATAGAGCCTATTGCCGCATATTTCCGTGAAGTACGTAAGAAGTACGCTAAGTGGGAAGGTGCAATGAAAGGCATCGACTCACGTATTCTCATTGCTCAGGTTCCTGGCGGCATGTTAACTAACATGGAAGGCCAGCTAAAAGAGCAAGGCGCTGCAGATCGCATTGATGAAGTGCTTGAAGAGATCCCTCGTGTACGTAAAGACTTGGGTTACATTCCACTGGTAACGCCAACGTCTCAAATTGTCGGTACTCAGGCCGTAATCAATGTGCTTACCGGTGAGCGTTATAAAAGCATTACCAAAGAGACAGCCGGCCTACTGAAAGGCGAATACGGTTCAGCTCCTGCTGAGTTAAATAAAGAGCTTCAAGCAAAAGTACTGGAAGGCAAAGATCCGATCACATGCCGTCCTGCAGACTTACTCGAAAATGAACTGGAAGTGCTATCTGCTGAGTTGTTTGAAAAAGCACAAGCCGATGGTATTAAATTGGCTGAAGAGCGAGTAGATGACGTATTAACGTATGCGCTCTTCCCACAAGTGGGTTTGAAATTCCTGAAAAATCGTAATAACCCAGAAGCATTTGAACCGGCACCAACACTTGAAAGTGCCGCTCCTGCAGCAGCACCCGTTGTTGCGCCTTCACAAGGTGGTATCGAAGCATACAGCGTTAAAGTTGATGGCCAAGTTTACGATGTAGAAGTCGGCCCACAAGGTCAACTGACATCGGTGACTCCTGTTGCTAATGCAGCGGCTGCACCTGTTGTCCAGTCAGCGCCTGCTCCTGAGGCTGAGGCTATTAACGCTCAGCTTGCTGGTAATATTTTTAAAGTGAATGTTGAAGCCGGGCACCTCGTTGAAGAGGGCGATGTACTGCTGATCCTAGAAGCGATGAAAATGGAAACGCCAGTGACAGCACCAAGTTCAGGTGTTGTGCAAGGTATTCACGTGAAAGAAGGTGATTCAGTCACTGTTGGCGCACCTTTAGTTAGTATCGCGTAAGGGAGAAACATGGACGGTTTATTGATCTTATGGTCGGAAACAGGGATCGCTAACTTTCAGTTTGGTCAGCTATGCATGATCTTTGTTGGATCGATGTTGTTGTTTTTGGCCATTCGCAAAGGCTTCGAACCTTTGCTTTTGTTACCTATTGGCTTTGGCGCAATCCTAGCGAATATTCCAAATGCGGGCTTCACTGATCCCGGTGGTTTGCTCTATTACGTTTATTATATTGGTATAGAAACTGGGGTCTTCCCGTTGCTGATATTTATGGGCGTAGGGGCAATGACTGATTTTGGTGCCCTAATTGCTAACCCTAAAACCTTATGGTTAGGAGCGGCGGCTCAGTTTGGTATTTTTGCTACGCTATTCGGTGCTATTTTGCTTAACTATGTTCCTGGAATGGAATTTAGCATGGCCGACGCGTCATCGATCGCGATCATCGGCGGAGCAGATGGCCCAACCGCCATTTTCTTAGCAAGCCGTTTGTCTCCTGATTTACTCGGAGCAATTGCGGTTGCCGCGTATAGCTATATGGCATTGGTGCCGATTATTCAGCCACCAATCATGAAGGCACTGACAACACCGGAAGAACGCCAAATCAAAATGGCTCAACTGCGTCACGTTAACAAAGGGGAAAAAATTCTTTTCCCGCTAGCGGTGTTGCTAATGACTATTTTGTTCTTACCATCAGCAACGCCATTGGTAGGCATGTTCTGTTTAGGTAACTTGATGCGTGAAGCGGGTGTGGTTGATCGTCTGTCTAATACGGCGCAAAACGAGCTAATTAATATTGTAACGATCTTCTTAGGCTTAGGTGTGGGTTCTAAACTTCAGGCAGACCAATTCCTGAATGTTGAAACTCTTGGTATTTTAGCGCTTGGTGCGGTGGCCTTTAGTATAGGTACTGGTGCAGGTGTTTTGATGGCTAAGTTGCTGAACAAATACTCGAAAGAAGACATAAACCCATTGATTGGCGCTGCAGGTGTTTCTGCTGTACCAATGGCAGCACGAGTCGTGAATAAAGTTGGCCTTGAAGCTAACCCACAAAACTTCTTGTTGATGCATGCGATGGGGCCAAACGTTGCAGGTGTATTAGGTTCAGCCGTTGCTGCGGGTATCTTGCTTGCTTTAGCGGGTTAAATAATCTGCTAAATTGCGACCTGATGGTTAACGTAGTTTAATAAAATGGTATATATTCAAAGGGATGCTTTTGCATCCCTTTATTATTTTTAGCGCAAAGGGCCCCAGTGTATGACGGACAACAAAAGAGTCGTAATAACGGAATTCGGCGATGCTGATACGTTAGCTATTCAAACTGCTGCGATACCAACGCCCAAACCGGGTGAAGTGGTAGTTCAAGTCTGCTTTGCTGGCGTGAATCCGATAGACGTAAAAACGCGAGCAGGTCTTGGTTGGGCTGCTGCTGAAAACAAAGACAAATTGCCATGGACGCCGGGTTATGACATTTCCGGAAAAATTGTCGTTTTAGGTGATGGTGCTGAGCAATTTGAAGTGGGTGACTTAGTGGCTGGTTTTATTGGTTTCCCATTACAAGGTGGTGGTTATAGCCAATATTTAAGCCTGGATGAAAAAGCCTTAAGTCGTGTACCTGATGCCGTTACTCTAGAGGCTGCCGCGGTACTTCCTTTAGCGGGTCAAACGGCGGCACAAGCACTGACAAAAGCAGAAGTCGGTGCCAACGATCGCGTATTGATCTTGGCTGGTGCTGGTGGCGTTGGGCATTTGGCGGTGCAAATTGCTGTCGCAGCACAAGCTGAAGTGTACACAACCTGCAGTGAATCCAACTTAGATTATCTTGCCACACTTGGCGCTCATGCTATCAACTACCAGTTTGCGCCTGTTTCAGAGCGCGTTGAGGATGTTGATGTATTGATTGATTTAGTCGGCGGAGACGCCGCGTTAGATGCGCTCAAGTGCTTAAAAGATAATGCTAGAGTCGTCACCGTACCTACGTTAACAGCCGAACTTATTTGCGAAAAAGCTCAAATGCTTGGGTTTAAAGCGACCGGTATGTTAGTGGAGGCCGATCCTGAGCAACTTGATACTATGCTATACATGGTTAGCGTTGGAATATTAAAAACTGAGATCCAGAAAATATATCCTTTCTCTTCGGTTTCTGATGCTCATCGTCAAGTCGAAACTGGTCGTACTCGAGGCAAGGTATTACTTGATATGCAGTGCTAGCGACTTTCGTTGAATGGTTAAGCGAGTCGGCGTTATGGGTATTGTTCTCGACGGGGTTTCTCAGTGCAACGTTGCTTCCCGGAGGCTCAGAAGCCGCACTCATCGCAATACTTAAACTTGGCCACTATGATGTGGCCGAGATCATTTTGGTCGCGACACTCGGTAACACACTGGGTGGCCTGACTAATTATTGGATAGGAATTCTTCTTCCAAATCGAACCCAATCCGAAAAACATGGTCATAAAGCTTTGAAGTGGTTAGAGCGCTATGGCTATTGGACTCTATTACTCAGTTGGTTGCCGGTGATTGGCGACCCTTTATGTTTAGCCGCTGGTTGGCTAAGAATGAAATTTATCCCCTGCGTCATATTAATTGCGATGGGTAAAGCCCTTCGCTATGCGGTGTTGACCGCAGCATTCTATGGCGTTTTTTAAGGAGTTGTTATGAGACAAATTTGGTTAGGCAGTTCGTTAGCCCTATTCCTTGCTGGCTGTTCCAGTGTTTCCCCCGTCTCTTTTTTTTCGTCTGTACCTGATGGTTTCACCTTAATAGAACAGGTTTCGTCAGAGCCGGGTAAGGCGATCATCCCTTATTCTAAGTATCAATTAGACAACGGACTCACGGTGATTTTAGCGCCTGATGAATCAGACCCTTTAGTCCACGTTGATGTGACTTACCACGTTGGCTCTGCCAGAGAGGACATTGGTAAGTCGGGCTTCGCTCATTTCTTTGAACACATGATGTTTCAGGGTTCAGAGCATGTCGGCGATCAAGAGCACTTTCGTATAATCACCGAAGCGGGTGGTACGTTAAACGGCACCACAAATAGAGACAGAACCAACTATTTTGAAACGGTACCTGCAAACCAGCTAGAAAAAATGTTGTGGTTAGAGTCTGATCGTATGGGCTTTTTATTGGATGCGGTGTCGCAAAAGAAATTTGAAATTCAGCGTGATACGGTTAAAAACGAGCGAGCACAAAACTATGATAACCGACCGTATGGATTGATGTGGGAACGTATAGGTGAAGCTATGTACCCTGAAGGTCACCCATATTCTTGGCAAACCATTGGCTATGTAGAAGATCTCGATCGTGTGGATGTGAACGATCTTAAAGCATTCTTTTTACGCTGGTATGGCCCTAATAACGCCACGATCACCATTGGTGGTGATATCGATAAGCAACAAACTCTAGAGTGGATTGCACAATACTTTGGCGAGATCCCAAAAGGGCCTGAAGTCGATTTTGCTCCAAAAGTACCAGCTAAGTTAGAAAAGCAGAAATTCATAACGTTGCAAGACAGAGTTCAACAACCTATGTTGGTGATGAGCTGGCCTACCACCTATATGGGGGGAGATGACCAAGCGTCATTGGACGTACTGTCCACGGTATTGGGGGATGGAAAAAACAGCCTGCTATATAAAGAGTTTGTTGAATCAGGCAAAGCGGTCAGCGCAGGTGCATTCCAAGATTGTGCTGAGTTAGCCTGTACGTTTAATGTTTACTTGATGGGCAACGCTAATACATCGTTGGCGCCGCTTTATGGTCAGTTGTCTAAGACGTTGGATACTTTCGGTCTTGATGATATTTCGCAAGATCAATTAGATGCGTTACTTGGCCGAGCCGAAGCCAGTACCGTCTTTGGTTTGGAAAGTGTGCGCGGAAAAGTGTCGCAATTAGCTGAAAATGAAACCTTCTATGGCCAGCCAAACAGAATGGAAACTGAGCTTGCTCAACTTAGGGCGGTAACGCCTAACTCGATCAATGAGGCTTATCAGCAATACATCCATTCGAAACCGTTTGTGGCGTTAAGTGTGGTGCCTAAAGGCAAGCTTGATTTAGTCGCAAAGCCTGAGACTTTCGTTACCCCAGCGAGAACGTTGCCTAAATATGAAAAAGTGAAACAAAGCGATTTAGCGTTCCGGCCAACCCCGAATACCTTTGATCGTAATATCATGCCGGATGTGGCTGGCAGCGTGAAAGGCACGATGCCAGAGCTGTACAAACTGTACTTAGACAATGGCATTGAAGTGCTGGGTACGGTGACCGATGAAACACCGACGGTTCAGTTACAAATTGAACTTCCAGCAGGTAAACGATACGTACCCGTTGGCAAAGAAGGCGTTGCAGGTTTAACGGCAGCTATGATGCATGAAGGAACAACGAAAAGAGATTATGCGAGAATTGAAACTGAGCTTGATAAGCTTGGTAGTAGCATAAGCTTTAACGATGGGGGCTACACCAGTACGATTTACGTGTCGAGTTTGGAAAAAAACTTAACCGCCACGTTGACTATATTACAAGAAATGTTGTTCGAGCCTGCATTTGATCAAGCAGATTTTGACCGAGTTAAGCAGCAAAGCTTACAGGGCTTAGTCTATGAACATCAGAAACCAGGATGGCTAGCAGCTCAAGCGACACGAATGGTTCTGTTCGGTGACAGCATCTTTAGTCGTGCAAGTGATGGGACTCAAGCATCGCTAGAAGGCCTTACTCTCGATGACGTAAAAGCGTTTTACCAGCAACATTATACTCCGCAGGGCGCTCAGGTTGTCGTAGTAGGAGATATTGATAAACGACATATAGAGCAAGAACTGTCGTTTTTAAATCAATGGCAGGGGCCCACTGCGCCATTGTTTACTCCGCAAGTTATCCCTGCGGTTGAAGACCAAGCGATTTACTTAGTTGATAAACCCAATTCACCTCAGAGTGTGGTGCGTTTGGTTAGACAAGGCATGCCCTTTGACGCCACCGGAGAGTTGTATCTGACTCAGTTAGCGAATTTTAACTTAGCGGGTAACTTTAATAGCAGAATTAATCAGAACTTGCGTGAAGACAAGGGCTATACCTACGGTGCCAATGGGTACCTGTATGGTCAGCGAGAAACGGGAGCTGTTGTGTTCAGTGCCCAAGTTCGAGCTGATTCTACCGCCCCTGCGATTCAAGAGTTCATTAATGAAATGAACGAGTTTTCCATTGATGGCGTGACAGAAAAAGAGCTGGATTTCATGAAACTGTCTATTGGCCAGCGTGATGCTCTGATCTACGAAACACCATCGAAAAAAGCGCAATTGCTGAGTGGTATTTTAACTTATTCATTGGATGACGATTACTTAGAGCAGCGAGATAACATCTTGCAGCAAGTTGATAAAGCAACGATTGATAAGGCTGCGAGTAAGTGGTTTGACCCGAGCCAGTATCAGATCATCGTCGTTGGTGACGCAGCGCGCTTAAAGTCTGAGTTAAAGAATTTGGGATTACCGATTAGAATGCTTGAAATTGCGCCATAAAGGCCGCATAACGTAGTAGTATTCTAGTTTGCCGTTGTACTGTGATTGATGAAACATGCAGTCACAGGTTAACGGCAGGGCTCACCTGATATTGATTTAGCTATTCATTTTAGTTGCTATTCATTAGTGACAATGATTATTCTAACCAGATCCTAACTTGAGAAGTGACGCAGTTTTGACTGATTTTGCTAAGCGACTAAATAAAGTGGCTACTAACCCATCAATTTTCCTTCAATATGGACGAGGCGTAGAGCGTGAAACATTACGTTATTACGGTGATGGCCAGTTAGCGTTGACGCCGCATCCATCTGGTTTAGGTTCAGCCTTGACCAATAAATGGGTGACGACGGATTATTCAGAGTCATTACTGGAGTTCATTACCCCTGTATCTCATTCAGTAACTGAGCTTATGGGGCAACTTGCCGACATCCATCATTTTACCCAAAAACAGATGGGTAACGAAAAATTGTGGCCGTTGTCTATGCCATGTTTTGTGGCAGACCAAGATGATATACCTCTTGCCCAATACGGCAGTTCTAACAACGGTCGGATGAAGACTTTGTACCGCCAGGGCTTAAAGCAGCGCTATGGCAGCTTGATGCAGGTGATATCTGGGGTTCACTTTAATTTCTCGTTTCCAGATTCGTTTTGGGACTCTTTACTGGGTGAGCAGACGGCAGCAGAACGTCAAGACAGTAAGTCTGAAGCTTACTTTGATCTGATCAGAAATTATTATCGTTTTGGTTGGATGATCCCATTCTTCTTCGGTGCATCACCTGCGTTGTGTTCTTCGTTTGTGAAAGATCGTGAAAGCACGTTGCCGTTTGAAAACATTAATGGCTCGCTGTTCCTACCGAATGCAACAGCATTGCGTTTGAGCGATTTAGGCTATACCAATAGTGCTCAAAGTGAGTTGAAAATTGGTTTTAACAGCATCGATGAATATCTTACTGGTTTGAATGCAGCCATTCGAACGCCATCGGATGACTTTGCTAAGTTAGGTGTAAAGGAAAACGGTGAATACCGTCAGCTTAACAGTAATGTGTTGCAAATCGAAAACGAGCTATATGCACCGATCAGACCAAAGCGCGTTGCTCGTTCAAACGAAAAGCCATCACAAGCTTTACAACGCGGCGGAGTTGAATACATTGAAGTGCGTTCATTAGATGTAAACCCATTTAGTTCGGTTGGTGTAACTAAAGAGCAAGTTCGATTCTTAGATTTATTCCTGACGTGGAGCATTTTGTCAGACTCTGATCCTATGGATAGCTGTGAGCAGAAATGCTGGCATGACAACTGGGAAAAAGTGATTCTGGAAGGGCGTAAGCCTGGTTTAGAGCTACAAATCGGGTGTTGTGGTGAAAGATTGTCACTGCAAGATTGGGCACACCGAGTGTTTGATGACTTAGAAGAAATCGCTAAAGTCATGGATGCTGCACACGGCAGTACAGAATATATCGACGTATGTCGTCAGCTTCGTTCATGGATTGATAATCCAGAGAAAACAATTTCCGGTCAGCTTCTTGATTACATAAAGAAAAACAAAGGAATGAAAGCGACGGGTGATAAGCTGGGTTCACTGTATAAAGATTTACATCTGAACCACAAATACAGCGAGTACTCAGAACTGTTAATGCAAGACGAAGCACAACGCTCAACTGCAGAACAGAAGCAAATTGAAGGTGATGAAACGGTTGAGTTTGAAGCATTCTTAACAGAGTATTTTTCTTATCTAAATGAGTAATGTAGGGTGTTCATGACAAGGACTGCAGGACGAATTCTTATTATCGCTGCATTAGCGGTGTTAGTCGCTGGGTGTGCAACCGCACCTCCCAAGAAACAAAGTAATCTTTGCGATATATTTCGTGAAAAGCCGAGCTGGTATGATGATGCACTCGCAATGGAAGAAGAGTGGGGAACCCCTGTTCATGTTGCGATGGCGTTTGTGAAGCAAGAAAGCAGCTTTATCCATGATGCTCGTCCACCGAAAGATTATGTGCTCGGCTTTATTCCTTGGGGGCGAGTGAGCAGTGCCTATGGTTATGCGCAAGCCCAAGACCCGGCTTGGAGTGATTTTCAAAAAGCCACCAGTCATGGTGGCTCTCGCACTAATTTTGATGATTCGATGATGTTTATAGGCTGGTACACCAGTGAAACACAGCGACAATTGAAAATATCGAAATGGGACGCCTACAATCAGTATTTGGCGTATCACGAAGGTCGTGGTGGTTATAAACGTAAAAGTTACACTAAGAAACCGTCATTGATTAAGGTTGCACGAAAAGTCGAGCAGCAAGCAAAAACATACGGCTGGCAATTGAAACAATGCCGCGAAGAGTTGGATGACAATCGCAGTTGGTTTTTTTAACATAAACGAATAAAACTAACGGCAGCGGATGAATCCAAGCAGAATAACAATAGAGTTAGGAGAAGGAAGACCATGCCACTATTAGACAGCTTTACCGTAGATCACACTCGAATGCACGCTCCTGCAGTACGCGTAGCCAAAACAATGCAAACCCCAAAAGGTGATACGATTACCGTATTCGACTTACGTTTTTGTGTGCCAAATAAAGAGATTTTGTCTGAAAATGGCATTCACACGCTAGAGCACCTTTATGCTGGTTTCATGCGAGCGCACCTAAATGGCAGTAACGTTGAAATCATCGATATTTCACCGATGGGGTGTCGTACCGGTTTTTACATGAGCTTAATCGGAACACCGTCAGAGCAACAAGTTGCTGATTCTTGGCTAGCGGCAATGGAAGATGTGCTTAAAGTTGAAAACCAAAACAAAATCCCGGAACTAAACGAATACCAATGCGGTACAGCAGGCATGCACTCGCTAGACGAAGCGAAAGAAATCGCACAAGCCATCATTGCGGCTGGCATTGCTGTAAACAAAAATGATGAACTAGCCCTTCCGGAATCTATGCTGAAAGAGCTTAAGGTTTAAGTGCTAAAAGCTAAAAGCTAAGTGCTAAAAGCGAAGTACTAAAAGCTAAGTATGAAAAAAGAGCCAAAGTGATTGCACTTTGGCTCTTTTTTTCGATAATCACTTCGCACTTCGCACTTCGCACTTCGCACTTCGCACTTCGCACTTCGCACTTCGCACTTCGTTAGCCTTGCGGCTTAACTACCAACACATTTACTTTCGACTTGTTGACGACTTTACTCGCGACAGAGCCCAGCATCACCTTATCAATTTTAGAGCGTTTATGACTTGGCATTATGATTAAGTCAGCGTTGAGCTTTTGTGAATACTCTAAAATAGTTGCACAGGGCTTTCCCTCCGCGACATAAGTCTGATGGCGTAAGCTTGAATCTACATGCTGTTGTGCAAATGCATCGAGTTGTGCTCGCACGTCGTCTTTCATTTTTTTAGCGGCGTCTTTTGGGAAGTAAGTCGCCACCATCGACATATGGATGCCTGGTAGTACATTAAGCAAGTGTACGGTGGCATTGGATTGCTTTGCATGCCATACCGCCAGTTCTACCGCTTTGTCTGAGAAGCCTTTGTCGTTGAGATCCACTGGAACGAGAATATTTTGGTACATAATGTGACTCTTTATTATTGTTAAAATCCATACGGCTTAATGATTGAGTGCCAGCGTACTGGCACCCATTTGATTTAAGCTGGAAGTGCTTCTGCTTTAATTCGTCGTCTCTGGTTTGCAGCAAGCAGTAATACCAAGAATATTGCCGGTACGAACACCCACTCTTTCATTGGTCTATCTGCTTCAAGAACCACAGAGCGGATAGTCCAATCGAAATCAATCCCCGCGGCTTCTGCCGGGCTACCAAATTCAACCATGTCCACTACCATCTCGCCTTCAACCATATTGAGCATTAAGCCCATAGAGCTAACACGTTCTTCTCCTGTTACCGCTGAATCATCAAATGGTAGACGGACGGTTTTTTCAACGTAGTCACCTTCGAGGTTTTCACCGCCAACTCGCAGCTCTAACGCATCGCCAATTGGCATGTCTCGAGCGATGTCGACTATTTCCGGCCCTGAGTAAATGTCTTTGGCAGGGTAAATCATATCCCACCAATAACCAGGCCTAAAGAAGCTGAATGTCAGCACTAACAGTAGCACCGTCTCCCACCATTTATTGCGGGTAAGCCACCATCCCTGTGTTGCGGCAGAGAAAAGTAGCATTGCAGTAATTGACGAGAATATGGTTAAAGCCAAGTGCCACCAGGAATCAATCCCCATCAATAACAGCTGGGTATTAAAGATGAACATGAATGGTAATATCGCGGTTCGGATATCGTAGGTGAAGCCTTGAATACCTGTCCTTATTGGGTCTGACTTAGCGATGGCCGCTGCTGCGAAGGCCGCTAAACCGACCGGTGGTGTGTCATCGGCCAGAATACCGAAATAGAACACAAACAAGTGCACTGCGATAAGTGGAATGATAAGGCCATGAGCCGCGCCTAACGTAACAATTACCGGCGCCATCAAGGTAGATACCACAATGTAGTTTGCCGTTGTTGGTAAGCCCATGCCTAAGATTAAGCTGATGACCGCGGTGAAGAGCAGCATTAGGATGATGTTACCGCCGGAGATGAATTCGACAAAGTCGGTCATTACCAAGCCGATACCCGTTAAGGTGACTACACCAACAACCGTACCTGCTGCAGCGGTTGCAACGCCGATACCGATCATATTGCGAGCCCCGGAAACTAAGGCTTCTAAAAAGTCATTGAAACCGACTTTAAACTGGGCCTTGATGTCTCCTTCTTGACCAAACAACACAAACAATGGGCGCTGTGTTAGCAAGATGAAAATCATAAATACTGTCGCCCAGAAGGCCGATAACCCTGGAGAGAATCGTTCAACCGTCAAACACCAAACTAATACAACAATAGGTAAAAGGAAGTGTAGGCCAGACTTAATGGTTGGGCCGGGTTCAGGTACTTCCGTGAGTTCTTCATCGATGTTCAGACTCGCTGCATCCTGGTAACGAGACGATATGCGAATAAGAGCAAGATAAGACACCAGTAAAGCGACCGTAACGATTGGAGTAGCAGCGTCTCCGAATACGTCTTTGGTCCAGCCAATGCCGTAGTAGACAACGGCACTTACCACACATAAGCCCAAAATGGTGCCTGTGAAGGAAAGTAAGCTTTGAACTAAGGTTGGCGTATGGCGGCGAGGTAAGCCTGTCATACCTGCTTTACAGGCTTCTAGATGCACGATGTATAGTAATGCAATGTATGAGATCAGAGCGGGTAATAGTGCCGCTTTAATGACTTCCACATAAGAAATACCGACATATTCCACCATCAAAAATGCTGCAGCACCCATAATTGGCGGAGTTAATTGGCCGTTAGTCGATGCAGCTACTTCGACGGCACCAGCTTTGGTGCCAGGGAAGCCCACACGCTTCATTAGCGGAATAGTAAATGTACCAGTGGTTACTACGTTTGCAATTGATGAACCTGAAACCAAGCCCGATAAGCCTGATGCCACAACCGCAGCTTTTGCCGGTCCGCCACGCATGTGACCAAGTAGTGAGAAAGCGACTTTGATAAAGTACGCACCAGCACCGGCTCGCTCTAACATGGCACCGAATAATACGAATAAGAATACAAACGAGGTCGAAACCCCCAGTGCAACGCCAAATACGCCCTCAGTCGTTAGCCATAAGTGTGACATGGCCTTATTAAGGCTTGCCCCTTTATGTGCAATGACGTCCGGCATGTGCGGGCCGCCAAAGGTATACAGTAAGAATACGGCAGCAACCACCATGAGTGGTGGACCGAGTGCTCTTCGGGTGGCTTCTAACAAGAAGACCATACCAGTCACAGCTGCAACAATATCAAACGTTGTCGGTGCGCCAGAACGATCGGCCAGCTGTGAATAAAAGATGTAAATATAAGCGGCGGAGAAACTACCAAGCAGTGCCATTATCCAATCAACGATCGGCACATGATCTCGTGGCGAACTCTTTCTCGCTGGGTAAGCGGTAAACGCAAGGAAAATGGCGAAAGTAAGGTGGATCGCGCGCGCTTCGGTATCATTTAAAATCAGAAAGTTGAAAATAAAAGGCAGTGGTGAAGCGTACCAAAGTTGAAAAAGGGACCAGCAAAGAGGAACGAACCATAAGATTCGGCCTGGAAAACCCTGCGGGTTACGTGCACCAGTGTCGGACTGAGCCACCATTTCTTGCACATCTTGAGACGGAGTTGTTGCCTGCGTCATGGACGTTATCCTTATTATTGATGACAAACAGCAAATTTCTTCTTGCTGTGTTTTTAAGCTATCTCCTGAGTGTAGCTTCTAAATTCGAGAGTCGTGTTGTGTAAATGCCGTGTCTTAAATGAGAGACACAAAAGAGGATGCAACGATGGGCATCAATTTATCTTGGAGTTGTAAACGGACTAAAGGAGGCAGAATCAGCCTCCTTTATTTATGGGTGAAATAGTGACTATTTCAAAAGGCCCACTTCTTTGTAGTATTTTGCAGCGCCTGGGTGAAGAGGGATTGAAAGGCCAGCTTTCACCATGTCTTCTTTTTTCAGGTTAGCAAATGCAGGGTGCAGACGTTTGAATGTGTTGAAGTTTTCAAATACTGCTTTTGCAACATTGTAAGCCACTTCATCTGAAACGTCAGTTGTCGTTACCATTGTTGCTGCCACACCAAAGCTGTTTACATCAGAGTCTGTACCACGGTACATGCCTGCTGGTACTGAGCTGAATGCGTAGTACGGGTTTTCTGTTACGATTTTATCGATCTCAGGGCCCGTAGCAGAAACTAGCTTAGCATCACATGATGTTGTTGCTTCTTTGATTGAACCGTTCGGGTGTCCAACCATGTAGATGAATGCATCAATTTTGTTATCACAAAGTGCTTGTGAGCGCTCTGAACCTTTTAGTTCAGAAGCCAACTTGAAGCTATCATTTGTCCAACCAAGAGCGTCCATTACTACGCCCATTGTTGCGCGGTCACCAGAGCCTGGGTTACCAATGTTCACACGTTTGCCTTCTAGATCTTTAACATTGTTAATGCCAGAGTCTGCGCGAGCAATGATGTTGAATGGTTCTGTGTGCAAAGAGAACATCGCACGTAGTTTTTTATAAGGACCTTGCTCAGAGAATTTGCTTGTACCATTGTATCCATGGTACTGCCAATCAGACTGTACAACACCAAAATCCAACTCACCTGCGCGAATTGTGTTTACGTTGTAGATAGAACCACCAGTAGACTCTACAGAACAACGGATATTGTGTTCTTTACGGCCTTTGTTCACTAACTTACAGATGGCACCACCTGTTGGGTAGTAAACACCAGTTACAGAACCAGTACCAATTGTAATGAACTCTTGAGCGTTTACTGCACCTGCACCCATTACGGTTGCGGCAATAGCAGTGATTTTCACAAGGTTTTTAAATGCCATGAATTTCCCTTCCTTATTTTAATGTACGCCAGTAGACCAATAATATGAGCTACCGGGTTTCCTACGTGGAAACGGCATCTCTTTCAATTCAAACGTTGAAAAAGTGACTGAATAATAGCAAATATATGACGGGAAATTACATTCTTGTTAAAAAAAATAGAGAGATAAACTAAGGGTAGAGCGGTATTTAGTTGGTATGACTGATTTTAATAATCTGTTTATTCAATGATTTAAACAAAAATACCCCTGGTTAAGTTAATTTGTTTAAACGTGATTTATCTCACGGAAATCTCATGAATTCCCGTGATTTATTGGAGTGGTGTTTAGTATTTATCCAGCGTATTCAAACAGTTCGCATACAGACTTAAACAAAATCTCTGTGTCTATTTGCATGGTTGGTGTTATGAATATGGTGTCATCACCGGCAACCACGCCAAGAATGCCTTCGGATTTACCTAATGAGTCAAGTAATCGGGCGATCAGCTGCGCTGCGCCAGGACCAGTATGGATGACAACAATGGCTTGGTTATAGTCAACATCTAATACCAGTTCGCGTAGTGAGCTAGATACCGTAGGTACACCTAATTCAGCCGGTAGGCAATACACCATTTCCATTTTTGCATTGCGAGTTCTCACCGCTCCAAACTTGGTGAGCATGCGAGAGACTTTGGATTGATTTATGTTATCAAAACCTTCTACTTTCAAAGCATCAACAATTTCACCTTGTGAACCAAAGCGCTCTTCTTTAAGTAAAGATTTAAAGGCTCTAACTAGCGTGTCTTGTTTTTCAGTATTTCGCATAGCTTCTCTGATATGACAGTAAAAATAATTGCGCTATTTTTGCATAGAAAGGCAAAATTAACCAATTGTTAGTTGATTAATGTCGGGAGTATCACTGCTGTTATCTTGGTTTTACTCTTTCGCGATAACACGAGAATTTATTGTTGTATCAAGCTTTTGTGGGCATCATTAGCCTCTTAAATCCTGCACTCTATTTGGTGGTTTGCGCAAGGTCGCAAAGCTGACGTTAATTAATTGTAATAATTACGTATATATTATAGTTTCTTAACCATAAATATTAGATTAATACCAACCTAAACGTGATTCAAAAATCTAAATATAAGCCAAGGAGAACAACCATGAAAGTAGCTGTAATTGGTGCCGCTGGTGGCATCGGACAAGCGCTAGCTCTACTACTTAAAAACCGCCTACCAGCGGGTTCCGATCTTGCATTATATGATATTGCTCCTGTTACTCCAGGTGTTGCTGCTGATCTTAGCCACATCCCAACTCCTGTTTCAATTAAAGGCTATGCTGGCGAAGACCCAACACCAGCACTAGAAGGTGCTGATGTTGTTCTTATCTCTGCCGGTGTTGCTCGTAAGCCTGGTATGGATCGTGCTGATTTATTCAATGTTAATGCAGGCATTGTTAAATCATTAGCTGAAAAAATTGCAGTGGTATGTCCAACAGCGTGTGTGGGTATCATCACTAATCCAGTAAATACAACGGTCGCGATTGCGGCGGATGTACTTAAAAAAGCAGGTGTTTACGATAAGCGTCGTTTATTCGGTGTGACAACACTGGATGTTATTCGAAGCGAAACATTTGTTGCTGATCTAAAAGACAAAGATCCTGGCGATATTCGTGTTCCTGTTATTGGTGGCCACTCAGGCGTAACCATTCTTCCTCTTCTTTCTCAAGTTGAAGGTGTTGAATTTACAGACGAAGAAATTGCAGCCCTAACTAAGCGTATCCAAAACGCAGGTACTGAAGTCGTTGAAGCAAAAGCGGGCGGTGGTTCTGCAACGCTTTCAATGGGTCAAGCGGCGTGTCGTTTCGGCTTAGCACTTGTTCGTGCGCTTCAAGGTGAAGAAAACGTTGTTGAATGCGCGTACGTTGAAGGTGACGGTGAGCATACTCGTTTCTTCGCTCAGCCTGTTAAGTTAGGTAAAGAGGGCGCTGAAGCTATCTTAAGCTATGGCGAACTGAGTGATTACGAAAAAGCAGCACTTGATGGCATGTTAGAGACACTAAGTGGTGATATCACTAAAGGCGAAGAGTTTGCTAAATAGGCTAAACTTTCGCTAGTAATAGCAATAACAAAAAAGGCGACCGTTTGGTCGCCTTTTTTTATATGGTGTTACAGGTTACAGGTTACAGGTTACTTGCTGCGCTCTACAGCAAGGTGAGCCAAAGCAACTAACGCTTGCTTGTACTCCGACTCAGGTAACGCTGTAAGCTCTGCAATGGCCTTATCAGCTTCTTTATGGGCCATTTGAGTGGTGTACTCTAACGATCCTGTGTCTGCCATCGCCTGCATGATGTCGTCGAGTCTTTCCATGCCATTAGAGTGCTCTATTGCGTCACGAATCATTGCGGCTTGCTCTGGATTGCCGTTTTGCATCGCATATAGAAGAGGAAGCGTTGGTTTTCCTTCTGCAAGGTCATCTCCGACATTTTTGCCCATCTCTTTGCCGTCAGCGGTGTAATCCATGACATCATCAATTAGCTGGAATGCGGTTCCCAGGTATTTGCCATAATTTTGCAGTGCGACTTCTACTTCTTTAGGGGCGTCGGTCAAGATCGCGCCAATTTGAGTTGCTGCTTCAAACAACCGAGCCGTTTTTGAGTAGATAACCTGCATGTAGCTTTCTTCTGTTGTGTCAGGATCATTGCAGTTCATCAACTGCAGCACTTCACCCTCAGCAATCACATTTACAGCATCACTCATTAGCGCCAGGATCTTCAGTGATCCTAAACTGGTCATCATTTGGAATGAACGGGTGTAAATAAAGTCGCCGACAAGAACGCTTGCGGCATTACCAAAGGCCGCATTTGCAGTTTCCTTGCCTCTGCGCATGTCCGATTCATCAACAACGTCATCATGCAGCAGTGTGGCGGTATGGATAAATTCGATAAACGCAGCGGCGGTTGTGTGGTCTTTCCCTTCATACCCTAGTGCTTTGGCAGATAATACCGCGAGTAAAGGGCGCAGGCGTTTGCCACCACCACTTACAATATAAAACCCTAGTTGATTAATTAAACTTACATCAGAGTTGAGCTGAGCAAGGATGGTTTCGTCCACTTTTGCCATATCAATAGCAGTAAGTGCTTGGATAGCTTTAAAATCCATTGTTCTTCCGTTGAGGTTAGACCCTACAAGGCTTATGTTTTTGGTTTATTACACAATATTACACTAAAAATCGTTGCGAAAACCATTATCTAAAGGCATCATTACCGCACTTTTCATTGGCGATTAGCTTTTCGCCAATTATTTCAAAATATGGCTTGTCATAGTGTCGCCCTTTCTGTAGAATCTGCGCCCTATTGATTAGTTTAGCGCACACCCGAGTTGTACAAATAACAACCATAGGCTGTGCGGAAAAAGCGGAGTAAAATATGTACGCTGTTTTCCAATCTGGTGGCAAACAACACCGTGTAAGTGAAGGTCAAACCCTTCGTTTAGAGAAATTAGACGTTGAAACAGGCGCAACTGTTGAATTTGATAAAGTTCTTCTTGTAGCTAACGGCGAAGAAATCGCTGTAGGTGCTCCTCTTGTAGAGGGTGGCAAGATTACTGCTGAAGTGGTTAAGCACGGTCGTGGCGATAAAGTAAAAATCGTTAAGTTCCGTCGTCGTAAGCACTCTCGTAAGCAACAAGGCCACCGTCAGTGGTTCACTGAAGTGAAAATCACTGGCATCAACGCTTAAGTATTAGGAGAGTTATACAATGGCACATAAGAAAGCTGGCGGTTCTACTAATAACGGCCGCGATTCAGAAAGTAAACGTCTTGGTGTTAAGCGCTTCGGTGGTGAATCTGTTCTTGCAGGTAACATCATCGTTCGTCAACGTGGTACTAAATTCCACGCAGGCACTAACGTTGGTATCGGTAAAGACCATACTCTTTTCGCTCTTACTGAAGGTAAAGTGAAATTTGAAGTAAAAGGTTCTAAAAACCGTAAATTTGTAAGCATCGACTCTGAGTAATTATTACTCGGTTTCAAGCTGAATTTAAAAGCCCTGCCGATTCGGCAGGGTTTTTTATTTATGACAGGGCAAAAAGAAAGAAGTATCTTAAGTGCTAAGTGCTAAGTGCTAAGTGCTAAGTGCTAAGTGCCAGGATTACGTACTTCTTCCTTTATGTTCCTGATTGCAGTTCGGTCCAAAGATCTCAGGTGATCGATCTTACATTCGGATCTGCTAGAATTGATATCATTCTATGATGAGTGATATTGCACGCACAAAATGCGGAGTAAAAAATGAAGTTCGTTGATGAAGCGGTAGTAAAAGTAGAAGCAGGCGACGGCGGAAGCGGTACCGTAAGCTTTTGGCGTGAAAAATTTGTTGCTAAAGGCGGCCCTGATGGCGGCGACGGCGGCGACGGCGGTGATGTTTATCTCCAAGCAGATGAAAACCTCAACACCCTGATCGATTATCGTTTTCAGCGTTTTTATGCAGCACAACGTGGTGAAAATGGTCGCGGCGGTAACTGTACAGGTAAACGCGGTCAAGACATCGTGATGAAAGTACCTGTCGGTACACGCGCTGTTGATATCCACACGAATGAAGTTGTGGGTGAAGTTGCGGAACACGGCAAGAAAATCATGGTAGCAAAAGGCGGCTGGCACGGCCTTGGTAACACACGTTTTAAATCGTCTGTTAACCGAGCTCCACGTCAAAAAACGTTAGGTACTAAAGGTGAAGTTCGCGAATTGCGTTTAGAACTTTTGCTACTGGCTGATGTTGGTATGCTAGGACTACCGAATGCAGGTAAGTCTACCTTTATTCGCTCAGTTTCTGCTGCCAAGCCAAAAGTAGCGGACTACCCGTTTACGACTTTAATCCCAAGCTTGGGTGTAGTCAGTGTTGGTGCTGAAAAGAGTTTTGTTGTTGCCGATATTCCTGGTCTTATTGAGGGCGCTGCAGATGGTGCTGGCTTAGGTATTCGTTTCTTGAAGCACCTTGAGCGTTGTCGTGTGCTGTTGCACGTGATCGACATCATGCCTGTTGATGAATCTGATCCTGTGCAAAATGCACTGACCATCATTGATGAGCTAGAGCAGTACAGTGAAAAAGTTGCGAAGAAGCCACGTTGGTTGATCTTCAATAAGATTGATCTTATGCCAGAAGACGAAGCCGAAGTCATTATTCAGCGAGTCTTAGAAGCACTAGCATGGGAAGGTGAGTACTTTAAGATCGCAGCCGTGAACAAAATCGGTACCAAAGATCTTTGTTACAAGCTGTCTAACTTTATGGATGAACTTCCAAGAGAAGAAATCGTTATAACGGAAGAAGATAAAGTCGACTTCATGTGGGACGATTACCATAAAGACGCTATGTCGGGTAAAAACGTAGTGACAGACGACGATTGGGACGATTTAGATGACGATGATGAAGATGACGGTCACGTTATCTACGTTCGTGACTAATTAACCATTTTTTGATTTAAATGCCGCATTTCTATGCGGCATTTTTGTATCATAAGCGCCTCTTAAGGATAAGAACGAAGTTTTAATGGATACTAATCAGCGCTCTATTTCTCGCTTGGTCGCTCAGGCTGGGCAAATGCTTTTAGCTCATGGTGCTGAAAGCACGCTAGTGGGTGAGATCATGCGTCGCTTCGGTTTAGCTTCCGGAGTTGACGAGGTTGAAGTCTCACTCTCTGCAAGTTCATTGGTTGTGACGACCATGATGAATGATCACTGTATTACTACCGCAAGGCGGTGCCCAGACAGGGGCATTAACATGCGGGTAATTACTCAAATTCAACGCATTTGCATCTTGTTGGAAAAGGGCATACTTGACCCAGAATTAGCACAAAAAAGACTCGATAATGTGAACCCTGAACGATACAACCGATGGTTGATTGTTGTGATGATTGGGTTGTCGTGTGCTGCATTTAGCCACCTTGCTGGTGGTGATTGGATGATCTTTTCAGTTACTTTTGTCGCCTCTGCTTTGGGGATGATTGTTCGCCAAGAAATTGGCCATCGACACTTTAACCCTTTGCTCAATTTCTCCGTCACGGCCTTTGTTACCACTTCTATTTCGGCTCAAGCGATGGTATTTGGATTGGGTAATCAGCCTTTCATCGCGATGGCGTCATCTGTTCTCATGCTTGTTCCAGGCTTTCCGTTAATTAACTCTGTTGCCGATGTGGTTAAAGGTTATGTGAATATGGGCATTGCTCGTTTTGTTATGGCAAGTTTACTGACTCTTGCAACTTGCCTTGGCATTATGGCAGCAATGAGTTTGGTGGGTGTTTGGGGTTGGGTTGAATAATGATGTTACTGTTTGCGTTATTGGAAGACATGTTCTTCGCTGCGATCCCCGCCGTTGGTTTTGCTTTAGTATTTAATGTACCAGTGAAAGCGTTGAAGTATTGTGCATTAGGTGGAGCAATAGGCCACGGTTCTCGTTTTTTAATGCTCCATTATGGCGTGCCAATAGAGTGGGCTACGTTTTTTGCCGCCACAATTGTTGGAATGATTGGGGTGCATTGGTCTCATAAGTTTTTGGCGCACCCTAAAGTATTTACCGTCGCAGCTTTGATTCCTATGGTTCCTGGCGTTTTTGCATTTAAGGCGATGATCGCCCTGGTTGAAATTAACCATGTTGGTTTTACCCCTGAATTGATGGGCGTGTTAATGACTAACTTCCTAAAGGCGATGTTTATTATCGCGGGGCTTGCGGTTGGCTTGGCAATGCCGGGTCTGCTATTCTACCGCCGAAAATCGATAGTTTGATGAGAAGTACTAAAAACGAAGTGTTGAAAGTCAAAAGCTAAGGGCTTAAGGCTTGGTATATGTAGATAGGTGGTGTGATGAAAATTAGTATGATTGCTGCGATGGCAAATGATCGTGTGATTGGTAAAGATAACGATATGCCTTGGCATTTGCCTGCGGACTTTGCTTGGTTTAAGCGCTGTACGATGGGAAAACCTGTCGTAATGGGACGTAAAACATATCAGTCTATTGGCCGCCCTCTACCTGGTCGAAAAAATATTGTCATTAGTCGAGATCCTAACTTGGTGATTGAAGGATTGGAGACAGTAACCAGTATTGAACAAGCGCTAAAGTTGGTCGCTGGCGTCGAAGAAGTGATGATCATCGGAGGTGGTTCTATTTACCGTGAGTGTCTACCAAAAGCGGATTCATTGTATTTAACGTACATTAAGGCGGATATCGACGGTGATACTCAATTTCCAGATTGGGGAGAAGGTTGGTCTCAAAGCCATAGCCAACAATTTAAAGCTGACGAAAAAAATGCCTATGACATGAAGTTTGTGATTTTAGAGCGAAGTGCTAAAAGCTAAGCCGCTTTTCTGTTATCGTTTCTCGTAGCGAAGCGGTCTAGTCTCTATAAGGGAGCCTACGACCGCTCTGTAACCTGTAACCTGTAATCGCTCTTCTATATTCTTCCTTACACCAATGCTTTTTGGGTAAACATTTTCTTATCTTCCCACCTTAGCATGGTCAACTCTCCGCCCCATACACAACCTGTATCTAAGCCGATGGCCTTGTTATCTTGATGGCCCATCAATGCAGCCCAGTGTCCAAAAATCACTGTTTTTTCAAGTTGAATGCGCTCCGGGTGTTCGAACCAAGGCAATAAGTCACCTTGCTTTGCTTCTGATGGTGGTAGTTTGCATTTCATGTCTAGTCGCATATCTGGGTGTACGAAGCGCATGCGCGTAAAGGCATTAATAATGTAGCGATTACGCTCCATTCCTTTGAGGTCGGCATGCCAAAAATCAGGCAGACTGTCATACATGTTGCTCAAAAGCCAAACCCAATCATCGCCACTAAGAAGTTGTGATATCTCTTGAGAGCATTGTCTTGCGGTTTGTAGATCCCACTGTGGTGATATCCCTGCATGGCACATGACGAATTCATCATGCTCCAAAAAAAGTGGCTGTTGTCGTAACCAGTGAATCAGCTCATCGCAATCTATTGCTTCATAGATTGGCGCGGTTTTGTCTTTTTTCTTTATGGGATTGATGCCATGGTAAATCGCTAATAGGTGCAGATCGTGGTTACCTAAGATGACTTTAGCACTGCTACCCAATGACTTAACAAAGCGAAGTGTTTCTAAAGATTTAGGGCCGCGTGCCACTAAGTCTCCGGCGAGCCAGAGCGTATCATTAGTCGCATCGAAATCAACAGTGGTTAGGAGTTGCTGTAGTTCATCAAAACAGCCTTGAATATCGCCTACGAGATAAGTTGCCAAGAGGACCTCAGAGAGTTAATTAATGATATTAGGGATGGCTAAACGAAATGGCTCTACCTCAGCTTTAAAAGTTTGCTGATCCGAATCGACCATTTGGTAATGGCCCTGCATCACACCTATGGGGGTTTCAATCGCGGTGGCACTGGTGTAAGTGTATTCGTCTCCGGCATCAATAACTGGTTGTACGCCCACCACGCCTTCTCCTTCAATTGAAAGCTGTTTTCCGTTTCCGTCAGTAATGAGCCAATGCCTTGAAATAAGCTGCACTTGCTGATTACTCAGATTCTTTATTGTGATGATATAGGCGAAGACATACCTTTGATTATCTGGTTCGGATTGCTCAAGTACATATTTTGTGTGTACTTGGCATTTCACGCAAGATCGAGGTATTTCCATGTGAACCTCCTGCAATTTCATCTTTAAAAAAAAGGCCACAATGAAGTGGCCTATCTATTTCTAATTTTGGCTGCTGCTAGGCAAAAAATCCAGCTTAAGCTTCGAACATCTTATTATTCGCTTGGCGTCGGTTTATGGTTGGCATCTAACCAGTTAGCCATGGTAACAAATTGTTCTAACGTCAGGTTTTCTGGACGCATGCTTGGGTTTACCCCTAACATTTCTAATTGCTCAGCTGATAGCAAGCTTCTGTAGCAGTTACGAACCGTTTTACGACGTTGATTAAATCCTTCACGACAAACGCGATCAAGCCATTTAAAATTATTTGCTGGATGCGGCAATACTTCGTAAGGCATTAGTCGAACAACGGCAGAATCCACCTTTGGTGGCGGGATGAACGCCGTTGGTGGTACTTCAAGTACCGGTACAACTTTACAGAAATATTGAGCCATCACCGTTAAGCGACCATAAGCTTTACTTCCTGGTGCTGCAGCTAGGCGATTAACCACTTCTTTTTGTAGCATAAAGTGCATATCTTGGATGTCTTTATGGAACTCAAATAGGTGGAACATCAAAGGGGTAGAGATGTTATAGGGTAAGTTACCAAAAATACGCAGTTTGTTGTTTGGCTTTACTAATTGAGTAAAGTCAAAACGCATGGCATCGCCTTCATGAATGGTCAGTTTATCCGCAAGCTCTGGGTGGTTACGCAGACGCTCCGCGAGATCTCTATCCAATTCAATGACGGTGAATTTATCAACTAACTTACCTACTGGCTCGGTGATAGCACCTAGGCCAGGGCCGATCTCAACTAGGTTTTGACCTGGAAGAGGGTTAATTGAAGATACGATCCCATCAATAATGTATGGGTCGTTTAAGAAGTTTTGACCAAAACGTTTACGCGCTTTGTGTCCTAAATGGACATCATTTTTCATTGCTTTTCTCTACTAATTCAATCGCATGCGTTAGTGCTGTTCGGAAGCTTCCTGTATCCGCTTGGCCTTTCCCTGCCAGATCCAGCGCCGTGCCGTGGTCTACCGATGTACGTATAAACGGCAAACCTAAGGTGATGTTAACTGAACGACCAAACCCTTTGTACTTTAGTACAGGTAATACTTGGTCGTGGTACATGCCCAGTACAGCATCCGCATCTTGCAAATATTTGTCATTAAAAATGGTGTCAGCTGGTAGCGGACCCACTAAGTTTATGCCTTCTTGGCGAATTTTTTCCAGTGTTGGTGAAATGGTTTCTATCTCTTCTGTACCAAGACAGCCATCTTCACCTGCGTGTGGGTTTAAGCCACACACATAAATTTTTGGACTACTAATCGCAAATTTTGTTACGAGATCCGAATGTAAGATTCGAATGATGCTCTCTAGCCGGTCAGCAGTAACCGCTTTTGATACGTAAGCAAGAGGAATGTGCGTAGTCACAAGTGCGACTCGAAGACCTTCTGTGGCTAGCATCATGACAACCAGAGGTGTATTTGACTTCTCAGCAAAGAATTCCGTGTGGCCACTAAAGGCAACTCCGGCTCTGTTGATCACCCCCTTATGCACGGGGCCGGTGACAATAGCATCAAATTCACCATTCATACAGCCTAACGCCGCTCTTTCTAGCGTTTTTAATACGTAGTGACCATTTGCTTCATTGAGAACACCGGCAACGACAGTGGCGTCTGTTTCAATATGGTCGACAACCAGGGAGCCTTTAGCCTGAGCGGTTGCTGATATACCTGATTGATAGTCAATCAGTTCTACATTGATACCTAACTCTAGTGCGCGTTCTGCAAGGACATTTTTATCCGCGCAGACGACGATTTGATGCCCCCAATCTTCTTGGGAAAGCGCCAGAACGAGATCTGGGCCGATACCGGCCGGTTCACCGGCGGTAACGATGATTCGTTTAATTGCCATCATTAGCTCCAAGTTGCTCTATGTAAGCTCCGGCTTTGATTTCCAGCATCCAAGCGCCGACTTCTTCGTTGAACTTGCGATTAAATAGAATCTGGTAAGCCTTATTTTTCATCGCTGAGTCAGTGCGATCAACTTGGCGGCGATCCAGTACTTCAACGATGTGCCAACCGTGAACGGTTTGGAATGGTTCACTGATTTGATGCGTTGGCAATGTTTCAACCTGGTGTTTGAATTCTGGCACATAAAGATCAGGAGTTTGATAGCCTAACTCGCCGTTATTGGCGGCAGAACCTGGGTCAGCACTGTATTGTTCAGCAAGCTCTGCAAATGTGCGTTCGCCGGCTTGTATCTGACGGATCAACTCGTTTAATTGTCGTTTAGCGCCGTCATCACTCAAAATAACAGATGTTTTAATCAAGATGTGTCTAGCGTTAACTTCGGTAACTGCGACGGTTTCTAAGCCTTTAACGTCTTCAATTTTAAGAATGTGAAAACCCACACCACTGCGGAAAGGACCAATTATACTGTCTTTGCCTTGCATGGTTATTTGGTCGGCAAAAATCGTTGGCATTTCTTCTTTTCGCATCCAACCCCAGTCACCACCTTGCAGAGCTTTAGGACCTTTTGAGTAGCTATAAGCCATGGTCGAAAAGTCTTCGCCTTGTTTTAGTTTGGTAACAAGGTCTTTGGCTTGTTGTTCCACTTCTTGTTTGCTTTGCTCGTCATTGAAACGCAGTTGGATATGGTTCAACTTGTATTGAACCGTTGCATTGGTCTCTTGCGCAAGGATATTGGCTAAGTTTTCCACTTCAGCGGGCAAAATATTAATTCGGCGACGAACTTGGGCATTACGCGCTTCAGAGGCCGCTATTTCTTTTCTTACTTGCTCGCGAAAATCTGAATAACTCAGACCTTCTGCTTCAACAGATTGGCGAAGCTGCTCTAATGTGAGTTCTTTATTTTTTGCGATTTCCTTTAGCGCGCTATTCAGACGGTTGTCATCAATACGCACACCCATTTGATCCGCTTGTTGAGTTTGAATGGTGTCCATGATGAGTTTGTCTAATACTTGCTCATGAAGCACTTCTTCGTCTGGCAAGCTTTGACCACTGGCTTTGGCATTGGCACGAATCGTTTTTAGAGCGCCCGTTAAATCACTTTGTAAAATTACGCCATCGTTAACAATAACGATCACTTTATCGAGTGATACCGGAGCTGCCAGTGCTGACAAAGAACCAACAACCAGCGCTGCGCCCAAAAGGGTCTTTTTCCACATTTTCATTCAATTTATTCCAAAATCATTTGATGTTCATAGCTTAGTTATTAAGGTAGAAAGGCCTGCCGTAACCAAGTGCGTTATCCGTAGAGCCACCAGAGCCGATCTCTTGGCCGAACCCACGGATACCTATATTAAATTTGAAGTTGCTTTCGTATTCCGGTGGCGTCGTGTCAAAATTCCCCACATCTGTCCAACCTCGTAGTTGTTGAGAATAAGAGAAACCGACAAACCAACAATCACTGGTGTAGCTTAGCTTGGCCAAGCCTTCTAGCATGATGTTTTCACTGAGATCGTGAAAATACTGCATCTCTGTATGCCAGTTACGGTTTATTTGGTAGCCGGTTAATATCCCTGCTTGGGATATGCCATTCCTTGTGTAAGTGTTTTTACTATCATCGACGAAGTCCACATTCTGCTTAATGTAGTCTTTAGAAACGTAACGATAAGTACCTTGTAGGTAATTATTTCCATCTCTGTACTCTAAGGTGCTATTACCTAACTGGAATGAGCTAGTGGCAATGTCGTATTGTATGCCGCCGTGGTAATACAAATAGTCATTGAAGTTAAAGTCAGTTTCTACTGCCCATGCAGAGTAACTAGAGCCATCTTCGTTAGCTGTCGTTGATGGTGGGGTAATGTAATAAATTTGACCAAAAGAGACGTTCATTCTTTCTTTGAAGTCATTATCGTAGAAACGACTGGTGGCACCATAGCTAAACTGATTCGCTGATTGTATATAATCTACACCGCTGTGCTTTCTGCTACGAAACAGGCCGTAATAATCCGTTTGCAGCAAGGTCGTGTCATACCAAGCGATGTTGCTTTGATTGTTTTCTGGAATGTACAAGTATTGAACTTGAGGTTCTAATGTTTGAAGGTAATTACCAGTCTGGCGCTCAAGGTTGAGTTCACCATGCAAACGAATTTCAGGGATCACTCGCGTTACTTTATCTTCTAGTAATGCGTTGCCTGTTACCGATGAATCGAACGTTTGTTCGTAGTGGGTCGCCATCATACGGCCTTCAGCCGTAACACTTCCCCAAGGTCTGGAGAATGGAATGGTTATTCCTGGCTCAACATGCACACGAGTAGCACTTGGTTTATCTGCATCTTGAATTTCAAAGCGACTGATGTGACTCAGTAGATCAAAATTTACCCCTTGATAAAAATTGGGTAAATAGTAATTGAACTTTAGCTGAGGTAATAGCTGGTAGGGTTGTGTCCCTTCACTGTCAAGGATCTGGAAATCTTTTACTTTGAGTTCCATATCCCAGTTAGTTGTACGATAAGCAGCACTACCCGATTGTAATAATTGACCATCTTCCCTGTTACCTACGTTCGAGCTGATGTCTTTGAAGTAATCGACATCACTGACACGGGAATAATCAATGTTAACTTTCCAAAATTCGTTAATGACTCCGTCATGCTGAAAAGTATATCCCCAACGATGATCGTCATTGCTACTTCGTTTATCTGATGACATGTACTCGCCACGTAACTTGCCTTCACCGTAGTTGGTCAAATAATTAAAGTTGGCATCTAACTGGGTGCCTCGACGTTCCATGTAATTGATCGTCGTCGTTAAATCATAATTAGGGGCCAAATTCCAATAAATCGGAATTGACGCTTTGAAACCATCTTTGGTATCAAGCCCAAAACTTGGGAACAATAGGCCCGATTTACGCGTATTACCAACCGGCATGGTCATGTACGGAACATACATAATTGGAACATCGAGTACTTCAAAGCGAGTGTGATAAAAGTAAGCTGTCTCTTCATTTTTATCGACTTCAATGGAGCCTGCTTTCATGCGCCAGGTGTTGTCACCTTCAGGGCAAGAAGTAAGCGAGCCATCTTCCATCTCATAGACTTTCTGGCCACTTTTTAGCACCATTGCAGCTTCACCACGGCCCGATTCACACAAAAATTGATATTGTGTGTTTTCCATTACGGTTTCGTCGGTATCCAGTTGGGTGGTGATTTTGTCGGCTTTTGCAGTAACTTGGGTATCCCGAAAGTTCACATCGCCTTCCGCTATCATTGTTTGCTCTAGCGGTTTGTGTGTGATGCTGTCTGCGGTGATTTTTCGGGCACCTTGCGTGATGATCACATCGCCTTTATAGGTCGCTTGTTTGTCTGCTTCGGCGATGACTTTGTCCGCTTTGATATGAATTGGGTGCGAATTGATATCTTTTTGTTCAGATTCAGCAACCAAACATTGATCAGCAGTGGGCATTTGCTGCACACTGGTTTCGTTATTACTTTCGGATGATGCGGTTGGCACATACAAAGCAGCACTTATTGAAGCGGCTAATACAGTGCGGGAAGAAAGAGACATCGAGTTGAACTATCCTGTAAGACTTGATCCATTCGGTATTAGTCGGAGACCGAATTCCTATAAAAACGCCCTTTATCATAAAGGATTATTACATCGACCGACACTATAAGACCGCATAACGAGATAAAAATTCATAGATTGAGAACATTATAATGCACATTTTTGGCAAAATTCTTGGCGCTTTTTTTGGTTTACTGTTTGGGGGCCCATTAGGAGCGATGTTTGGCTTATTTTTAGGTCATCAATTTGATAAGGCCCGCCGTCTGCAACAAGGTGGATTTTCGGCTGGTGGCGGGTTTTCTCGTGCGAACAACGCTGCGAATCAAGCCGAATTCTTTAGAAGTGCATTTGCCGTTATGGGGCATGTTGCAAAAGCTAAAGGACAAGTAACACAAGAAGAAATTCAACTTGCTAGCACCATGATGTCACGAATGAATTTGCATGGTGAGCAACGCGCCGCGGCGCAAGACGCTTTTCGTGATGGTAAAGAAGCGGGATTCCCACTAGAAGAAACACTGCAAAAAGTACGAGTATCCTCTGGTGGGCGCCACGACCTATTGCAGTTTTTCCTTGAACTTCAAATTTCTGCCGCTTTTGCGGATGGTTCGCTTCACCCTAGTGAGCGTGATGTATTACACATCGTCGCTCAAGGCCTTGGCTTCTCTGCTGCGCAATTAGAACAACGGTTACAAATGCAGGAAGCGGCATTTCGATTCCAGCAAGGTGGTGGTTTTGGTTCGGATGGAGGCCAGCATGGCGGAGCGTTTAAGCAAGCTTCAAGTGCCAATCAGATTTCTGACGCATTTAAGGTGTTAGGTGTTGCCGAATCTGCTGAATCAAAAGAAGTGAAGAGAGCCTATCGTAAACTAATGAATGAGCATCATCCGGATAAGTTGGTCGCTAAAGGATTACCGCCAGAGATGATGCAAGTCGCGAAAGAAAAAGCGCAAGAGATTCAGGCAGCATACGATCTGCTTAAGAAAGAAAAAGGGTTTAAATAGGCCATAAGCGTTAAGGCATATAGAACGGATGGCTAGGTGGATTACGTTAGGGAGAGTGGATATGTATCAGGAAGTGATTGATTTTTGGTTTGAAGAGTTGTCACCCAAGCAATGGTTTATGGGAGGCGATGAGTTAGATACTTTGATCACCCAGCGTTTTTTGGATCTGCATAAACAAGCGAGTCAATGTGAGTTGGTTGATTGGCGACTGTCCGCTCAGGGACGATTGGCCGAAATCATCGTTCTTGACCAATTCTCTCGTAATCTATACCGAGAATCTGCGCAAGCTTTTTCCTCCGATCCTTTAGCACTTGCTTTAGCTCAAGAAGCGATATCATTAGGTTTAGATAAACAACTCAGCCAGCAGCAACGAACCTTTTTATATATGCCGTTTATGCACAGTGAGTCTTTGGTCATTCACCAGCGGGCCGTTGAGTTATTTAAAGAAAATGGCATTGAGGGCAATCTGGAGTTTGAGTACAAACATAAAGTGATCATTGAGCAGTTTGGTCGCTACCCTCATCGAAATGATGTTCTAGGACGAAAATCAACGCCGGAAGAGCAAACGTTTTTACTTCAACCGGGTTCAAGCTTCTAGTCTTAACCGCTAACGTGGCTTGCGTCTCGTTAGCGGTCTACCTTTTTAGCCAATCTATGGCTGATTCAGATTCCAGTCGTAGTCATAGCTGACTTTTCCTACCAGTTCTTTAATACTGGGTCTGTATTGTTGAATATGCTTCAGTAATGCGGCTTCGTCTGCGCCAAAATCGATTTGAAACCAATCATAAATTGAAGACAGTTGAGTGCTTGAAGCAGACAGTTTTACACCTTTATCACTGTTAATGAATTCATGTGCTGCTTGCTCCAATAATGCATCGGTATTTTGTGCCGTGAATGCCGTTTGTTGTAAGTTAGGGCAGCCTAAGCTTGCACAATTGACCGCGTAATGGGTGCGAGGGTCTTGCCATATTGGCCGTAAAATTCGATGTTCAATGTCATTTAAGGTCAGGCGTTTTCCTGCCACCGTAACTAACTCATCTCCCCAAGGCCCAAAACTGAAAAAACCACCTAATTTGGTAATGGACTCGATAGGGTAGTTATCTAAAATAAGATCAATGGTCAAAGCGTTGTATAAGTTAACCCAATAAGCGTATTGCTCTTTTTTTGAATATTGGCGAGGGTCGACTAAGGCTAATTGGTCAATGTAGTTTTGTAGCTGTTTTTTATCAGCATTGCTTACATTGGCATACGTGACTAGATGGTGTTGGCCTTCAAGCACAAGGGAGTCATCAAGGAACTGTTGCCAATTTTGATGTGAAATGGACTGTTGATTTGACTCGTTGCTCACGTTCCAATAAGGCCAAAGTTCTGATTTTGGTGCGGCAGAGCTAACGGGTGATAGCATGCTAATGAAGAGTACGAAAAGCAGTGTAAGTGTCTGTTTCATTCAAGCGATCCTTCATGGGTGTTTGAAGAGTAGACCGAAGGGAGCAAAAAAATCTTTCAAAGTTATAACTGGGTTAAGACAAAAGAGTAAAGACACGGTTGGTCTTTACTCTCCACTCTTACGTTCCGATTACTTCAAAAATGCAGGAATGTTCTCTTCGTATGTAGAGATCTTTGTTTCATGTTGAAGCGTTAAGCCGATGTGATCTAAGCCATTGAGCAAGCAGTGACGACGAAATTCATCTATTTCAAATGAGTATGTCTTATCGTTAGCCGTTACTGTCATTGACTCTAGGTCGACGGTGATTTGTGCGCCTTCATTTGCTTCTACATACTGGAATATTTCATCGACTTCTTGTTCGGTTAAGCGAACAGGAACCATCTGGTTATTGATGGAGTTGCCGTAAAAAATATCAGCAAAGCTTGGCGCAATCATCACTTGGATGCCGTAATCAGCCAGTGCCCAAGGTGCATGTTCACGAGATGATCCACAGCCAAAGTTTTCACGAGCCAGTAGAATACTAGCACCACGGTAACGAGGTGCATTCATGACGAATTCAGGGTTTTCTTGTTCCCCAGCATCATCTAGAAAACGCCAATCATGGAAAAGGTGCACCCCGAAACCCGTACGGGTTACTTTTTGCAAAAATTGCTTAGGGATGATCGCATCCGTATCGACATTAGCGGCATCCAAAGGAACAACTAGACCCGTGTGTTGTTTAAAGCCAGACATATTCAAATTCCTTTTAATCTAATTCGCGAATATCAACAAAGTGACCAGCAATTGCGGCGGCAGCGGCCATCGCAGGGCTTACTAAGTGAGTACGACCATCACGACCTTGGCGGCCTTCGAAGTTACGGTTACTGGTTGAGGCGCAGCGCTCCTGTGGACCTAAACGGTCGTTATTCATCGCAAGACACATAGAACAACCCGGTAGGCGCCATTCAAAACCAGCGGCAAGGAATATTTTATCTAACCCTTCTTGCTCTGCTTGTGCTTTTACTTGCTCTGAGCCCGGAACAATGAGGGCTTGAACGTGTTTCGCCACCGAACGGCCTTTCGCGACTTCTGCGGCTGCGCGCATGTCTTCGATGCGAGAGTTGGTGCAAGAACCGACAAAGACTTTATCAACGCTGTAATCCGACAGCTTTTTGCCCGCTTCAAGTCCCATATACGCCAATGCTTTTTCAGCAGACGCTTTTTCTACTGGATCAGAGAAGCTTGCAGGTGCTGGAATGACACTGTCTACAGCCATTACTTGGCCTGGGTTGGTGCCCCAGGTTACTTGTGGTTTGATGTCTGCAGCGTTAAGCGTTACTACGGCGTCAAATGTGGCATCGGCATCGGTTGCTAAGCTGCTCCAGTATTTAACTGCGGCTTCTAAGTCTTCGCCTTCTGGTGAGAACTTACGACCAGAAATGTAATCGAAGGTGGTTTGATCTGGCGCGATCAGGCCCGCTTTTGCACCCAGCTCAATGGCCATATTACATACCGTCATTCGACCTTCCATAGAAAGGTCAGTGATTGCTTCACCACAAAACTCAACCACATAGCCTGTGCCGCCTGCAGCCGTCGTTTTGCCTATAATAGCCAATACTATGTCTTTTGCAGTAATGCCTTTCGCAACCTTACCTTTGACTTCGATCTTCATCGTTTTAGCGCGGGCTTGTTTTAGGGTTTGTGTTGCTAAAACATGCTCTACTTCAGAGGTGCCGATACCAAATGCAAGCGAACCAAACGCCCCGTGAGTCGCGGTGTGCGAATCACCACAAACAATGGTCATACCCGGTAAGGTAATACCCAGTTCTGGGCCCATTACGTGAACAATGCCTTGGTATTTATGGTTTAAATCGTAAAGTGTGACGCCAAATTCTTCACAGTTCTTAGACAGCGTTTCCATTTGGATACGAGCCATTTCACCAGAGGCGTTAATGTCTTTGGTTGTGGTTGATACGTTGTGATCCATTGTGGCGAACGTTTTGTTCACTTGGCGAACTTTACGGCCTTTTTCTCTTAGGCCGTCAAAGGCTTGTGGTGACGTGACTTCATGCACTAAGTGGCGGTCGATGTATAAAATTGGGTTCTCACCTTCCGCAGCAACCGCAACGTGAGCGTCATAAATTTTTTCGTATAGTGTTTTCGACATTGCTTCTTCCTTGAGCGCTGACCGATTTTAGCTATCAGCGCAACGCAGAGTAATTCTAGGATTAAAGGCCGCCTAGGAGCTTGCGGCCATCCGTTTTATTATGAATTCGAGATGTATGCTGCGATCTTATCGCCCATTTCTGATGTGCTCAGAGCGGGGTTGTCTCCGGCAAGATCACCCGTTAGTTCTCCGGCTGAAAGTGCTTTTGATACGGCTGTTTCGATATCTTGCGCTGCTTGTTCTTCACCTAAGCTGTAACGTAGCATCAGTGCCGCAGATAGAATTTGCGCAACTGGGTTGGCAATGTTTTTACCTGCAATATCTGGTGCACTGCCGCCTGCTGGCTCGTAAAGACCAAAGTTACTCTTGTTCAAACTAGCAGATGGAAGCATCCCCATCGAGCCTGTGATCATGGCGCATTCATCAGAAATGATGTCACCAAAGATGTTAGAGCACAGCATCACATCAAACTGAGATGGGTCTTTAATCAATTGCATGGTCGCGTTATCGATATAGATGTGAGAAAGCGCGACATCTGGGTAGTCTTTTGCGATCTCTTCTACGACTTCGCGCCAAAGGATCGAGCTTTGAAGTACGTTTGCTTTATCTACTGAACAGACTTTTTTATCGCGTAATCTTGCTGATTCAAATGCAATTTTTGCAATACGTTCAATTTCATAGCGGTGATAAACTTCAGTATCAAATGCTTTTTCGTTCGGACCTTCACCTTCGCGACCTTTAGGTTGACCAAAGTAAATGCCACCAGTTAACTCACGTACAACCACAATATCAAAGCCACGCTCTGAAATATCAGCACGTAACGGTGAGAATGACTCTAGACCTTTATGGATTTGAGCAGGTCGCAGATTACAGAATAACTCAAAGTGCTTACGCAGTGGCAGCAGAGCACCACGCTCTGGTTGATCGTTAGGCGCTAGGTGTTCCCATTTTGGGCCGCCGACAGAGCCAAATAGAACCGCATCTGACTCTTCACAACCCTTTACTGTGCTGTCAGGCAGTGGACAACCGTGGTTATCAATAGCAATACCGCCAACATCGTGTTCGCTACAGTCAAAAGTAATGGCGTGTTTTGCTTCAATTGCAGCAAGAACCTTGTGTGCTTGTTGCATTACTTCTGGGCCAATACCATCTCCCGGTAGAACGGCGATTTTATATGTTTTGCCTGCCATGGTCGGTTAATCCTTTTTTAAGTTAAATTGTGTTTGTTTGGAGCGCTTCGCTTAAGGCATCAGGCTAGAGATTAACCCCTAGAGCCTAGAGCCTAGAGCCTAGAGCCTAGAGCCTTCAGTCTTCAGCCAAGAGCCCGCTCTTATACCGTTTTAATTTTTTCTTTATTTTGTTTCATCTCTTCGATTTGATCCGAGCGATGAATGCTATTAATTACGTGCAATAGAGCTTCGCCTGATGCTTCTACAATATCGGTTGAAACACCCGTACCGTGGTACTTACGGCCTTTGTAGTTAGCAATGATATCGGCTTGGCCTAAGCCATCTTCGCCTTCGCCTTTAGCGGTAAGGTCAAATTTATCTAGCTCGATATCATAGCCAGTTACACGGTAAATACACTGGTATAGCGCATCAACAGGGCCGTTACCGACTGCGGCTTCACATTTTTCTTCGTCGCCACACAGCAGTTTGACACTGGTGGTAGACATAACACTACCAGATTGCACGCTTAAGTAATTCAGCTTAAAGAAATCGTCTTCGGCACGTAAATTAGAGAAGTGCATTAAGGCTTCTAGGTCGTAATCAAATACCTGACCATTACGATCGGCCAACTTCAAGAAATCTGCATATAAGGTATCTAGGTTATATTCTTCATCTTTATAGCCCATAGAATCCATGTGGCTCTTCACTGCGGCGCGGCCACTGCGGCTGGTCAAATTCAGCGCTTTGTTTTTAAGGCCTATTGACTCAGGAGTCATGATTTCATAGGTGTTTTTGTTCTTAAGCATGCCATCTTGGTGAATGCCAGAAGAGTGGCTGAATGCATTAGCACCGACAATGGCTTTGTTGTCTTGAATTGGCATGTTGCAAAGTTGGCTGACAAGCTTACTAGTACGGTGAATTTCATCGTGCTTTAGGCCTGTATTAACACCAAGGTATTCTTCACGAGTCTTGATGATCATGGCCACTTCTTCTAGAGAACAGTTACCTGCACGCTCACCAATACCATTGATGGTGCCTTCAACTTGTCTTGCGCCAGCTTGAACCGCAGCAATAGAGTTGGCAACAGACATACCTAAGTCATCATGACAATGTACAGAAATAATGGCTTTGTCTATGTTTGGAACACGGTTGAATAGCATTTCGATGATGCTGCCAAATTCACCAGGGATGGTGTAGCCAACGGTATCTGGTATGTTTACGGTACTTGCGCCTGCGTTGATAGCGGCTTCAACCATGCGGCAAAGATTATCAATCGGCGTACGGCCTGCATCTTCACAAGAAAACTCTACATCGTCAGTATAATTACGAGCACGTTTAACCGCTTGGACACCCATTTCAACCACATCATCATAGCTACGGCGTAGTTTGTCTTGCACGTGTACAGTCGAGGTTGAAATGAAGGTGTGAATTCGGAAAGCTTCAGCCACTTTCAAAGATTCAGCAGCCACATCAATGTCTTTCGCAACAGCACGCGACAAAGCACAAACACGGCTATTTTTGATGTTTTTTGCGATGGTCTGAACGGATTCAAAGTCGCCAGGGGATGACACTGGAAATCCAGCTTCAATCACATCAACACCTAGACGTTCGAGTGCGTAAGCGATCTGTAGTTTTTCTTTTACTGTAAGACTTGCAGATAGTGCCTGTTCACCATCACGCAATGTTGTATCGAAAATTATGACTTGATCGCTCATGTTGCTGTCCTTTTCTTGTAAGTTAATCGGTTACTTTCCGCAGATACCGACTTTTTATCTTTTTAAGTTATAAAAAAGCCCGCATCGTAGTGCGGGCTTCTTGAAACTGTGTGGTGTTTTTCGTCCACTGCCTACCCGCGTGATTGGTCCACGATAAGGAGGAGGCTGAGCAGGATAGAAAAACGAGATGTCATTGTTAAACATTCCACAAATTAAGTTAACAAATTAGTACCGTACTCCATGCAGCGCGTCAAGAGTTTGTTGCGTATTTTCTTCATATCGGATCAGTTAATCCAAAAAACCATCCATTATTAATTATTCAATTGATGAAATAGTGATTAATTATTTAGCTATCGATTGTACAAAGAGCGACTATAATTATTCAATTGATTAATTCAAAGGAATTATTATGGTCCGTAAAGCAGGGCGGCCGCTTGAAAAAACAGACGCTCGAGCCAGCCTAGTTTTTCATGCACGAGAGTTGTTCAGCTCTATGCCATACGAAAAAGTGTCAACTCGAATGCTTGCTGAAAAAGCCGGCGTAAATATGGCCATGATTCGCTATTACTTTGGCAGCAAAGATGGGTTGTTTGAGACTATGCTTCGAGAAACGATGGAACCGATGAAGCAACATGTTAGTCAGTTGGTGACCAACAATGCGAGAAATAGCAGCGATAAAGATGGCTTTCTTGGCATCATGAAAACGTATTACGCCATGATGATAAAGAGCCCTGACTTTCCACGATTATTGTGCCGGGTGATGTTGATGGAAGAGAGTAGCATTCAACGCAAACTGGTTGAGAAGGTTTTTAAAGATGTCACCTTGCCTGCGCAAAAGATTCTGTTCCAAAAAATGCAACAAGACGGCGTGATAAGGCCTGAGCTCGATCCTGACTTATGTCGAATGACCTACGTCAGTTTAATGGTGTTCCCATTTATAGCACCACCGCAAATGCTCAATTTACATGGCGTTGTTTTGGATGAAGCGTACCTAAAACGATTACTTGATCATAACCTTTCATTCATCGCTCACGGATTTCTGCTTGATCCATATTCTAAATTACAAGGACACTCCCATGACCTCTAAGCGTAAACTGTTGTTCTTTCCCGTTTTTGCCGTTGGCGTTTTATTGTTGGTATTAGCGGTGAATTTACGTCCTACTCCTCCAACAAAACCTGCAGGAGCTCGAGCTCGCTTGGTGGAAGTGATGCCACTAGAACTAAAAGCGGTGGCACCCATTGCTATAGGGTTTGGCAAAGTTGAGCCTAAATTGGAATGGAAGGCGATCTCGGAAGTGACGGGTAAGGTCGTTTATCGTCATCCTCATTTAGAAAAAGGCCGCATGTTACCTGCAGGCACAGAAATCTTGCGAATTGACCCGTTAGATTACGAGCTGAAACTCGCCCAAACACAAGCGGATTTAACGTCTAGCTTAGTGCAACTTTCTAAGCTTGATCTCGAAAAAAACAATTTAGAAAGCACGATAAAGATCGAGACTAACCGTTTAGCGATCAGCAAAAATGAACTTGAAAGACAACAAAACTTACGCAAAAAAGGCTTAGCCTCTCAGTCAGACCTTGATCAGCAGAATCAATCTTATCTATCTCAACAAAAACTGGTTCTGGATATGAAAAACCAACTTACCTTATTTCCTGATGAAAGAAAGGTAGCGGCGGCTCAAGTAAAAATGAATCAAGCTCGCGTGCAAGAAGCCCAAAGATCTTTAGAAAAAACGTCAGTCACACTGCCTGAAGATCTACGAATTTCAGAAGTTGATATTGAGCAAAACCAAGTGGTGAACATGCAGCAAACGATGGTGGTCGGGCATGGATTAGATGTGATGGAAGTTGAAGCACAAATGTCGTTGCATGATATGCGCACACTGATCGGTAGCCTAGATACGTTTAAAGGCGAAGAACATGGATTGCCAACACTTAAGGTAGAAGCGATTAACGCGAGTATAGAGCTAAACAGTGGAAACCTTAATGTTAGGTGGCCTGCAACTGTTGCCCGGATCAGTGAAACCGTCGATTTTAATCAAGCCACGGTTGGGGTGATTTTAGAGATCCAACAGGACTACAAAAAAATTGAACCAGACACAGCGCCACCTTTGATTAATGGCATGTTTGTGACAGCATCAATGCAAGGGCAGCAGAACCCGAGTTGGGTCGTGCCTGAACGAGCGCTGCACGGCGACAAAATCTATCTGATGAATAGTGAAAATAGGCTGACGATTAAAGCGGTTGGAGTTCTGTACCGTCGAGATAATCAAGTTGTCATTGATGGCGATCTGGAACAGGGCAGTAAATTGATCCTCAATGATCTCTTACCAGCGATTAACGGAATGCTATTGCGAGAAGTAAATGACAGCAAAGAGGAGAATCCATCATGATTCGTTTCTTTTCTCGCCATCCAACGGCCGCAAATTTGTTGATGCTGGCGTTATTGATTGTGGGCCTGACTTCTTTACCAAACCTAAAGCGAGAGACGTTCCCTGAATTTAGTCCTCTTTATATTATGGCGGCGGTTGTTTACCCAGGAGCATCACCACAGGAAGTGGAAGAGAGCCTGTGTGTGCGAATGGAAGACGCCGTTGATGGGTTAGCTAACATTGAAGAGACCCGCTGTGAAGCTATTGAAGGCTCTGCGCGATTAGTACTTAAGTTGAGTGAAAAAGCCGACATTGGCCGTATGCTGGTGGACGTACAAACTCAAATTAACTCCATTAATGATTTTCCAGATGAAATTGAATCACCAGTAGTAAAAGAGTTGGACTGGAATGAACCGGTTGTGGATGTTGCTATCACGGCCAATACCACATGGCCTGAATTAAAAGCTTATGCGGAAGATCTGAAGCGCACGCTTAAGTTAGATTACGATGTGTCATTGGTTACGGTGAGTGGGTTCTCCGATCATCAATACAGAATTGAACTCAATAGCAGCGCTATTAGACAGTTGGGGTTAACAGTCGCCGATATTGCTACTCAAGTGGGTAAGCAAAATATCAAGCTACCAAGCGGCAATATCGAAACGCCAGACAAAAACTTTTTAATTCGGTTTGATGAGCGTCGTATAAAACCTGAAGAACTAAAGGATATTGTTGTCGGGTCTGCGCCAAATGGCAGTGTGATCCGTTTGGGTGATATAGCAACGATAAGCGATCGCTTTGAATTGGATGAGCAAAAAGTTTTGTTTGATGGTCAGCCATCAGCGATGCTGAAAATCAGCAAAAACAAAGCCGATGATGCGTTGCGAATCAAAGATCAAGTTAGCAAGTTTGTTGAAGCTCAGAGGTTGATTGCGCCCGACGGTGTGACTCTACAAATGACGAATGATCTTTCCTCCGTATTATGGGACCGCTTAACCATGATGCTTGAAAATGGCTGGCAGGGGATCTTACTCGTATTTGCGACCATGTGGCTATTCTTCAGCTTTCGCTACTCCTTTTGGGTTGCCGCAGGCTTGCCTGTAGCATTTTTAGGAGGCTTGTTTTTGATGGCGCAACTTGGGCTGTCTATCAATATCATGTCCCTTGTCGGCTTATTAATGGCAATAGGCATCATGATGGATGATGCCATCGTGATTGCAGAGTCGATAGCGTCACACCTTGATAGGGGAGAGTCGATAGAAGACGCCGTTTATAAAGGCGTTTCGAAAGTCTTCCCAGGTGTTCTGTCATCATTTTTAACCACGGTATGTATCTTTGGCAGTTTGCTGTTTCTTGAAGGAGAAATGGGGGCGGTATTAAAAGCGGTGCCACAAGTATTGATTTTGGTGCTGAGTTTAAGTTTGGTCGAAGCATTCCTAATATTGCCTGCCCATTTATCTCACTCGCTACACAAAGAAAAAGGTGAGCGAAAACCGCTGAAGTTTAAGCGCGTTTTATTAGAAAAATTCGAACACTTTCGCAATACTAAATTAGTAAAAATGGTCGGTTTTGTGGTCGAGTGGCGCTATGCCTTTCTTGGGGGGGTTATCGCGACATTGCTGGCATCGGTTGGCTTAGTAGCTGGTGGTGTTGTGAAGTTTGTCCCTTTCCCAGATTTAGACGGCGATATTGCAGAAGCTCGAATTATCTTGCCTCCCGGCGCGTCGTTGAGTCAAACCGAACTGGTGGTTGATCATATTATTAAGGCTGCAGAGCGCGTAAATAAGGATTGGAGTGAGCGTGTTGAAGGGGGAAGACCTCTGGTTGAGCACGTTACTAGCCAGTTTAATGCCAATGCGGATGCCGATGAATCGGGCCCTCACTTAGCGACCGTTCGTTTAGATTTATTGGGCGCAGAAACAAGACATACCGTGATGGACGATTTCGTTGATGCATGGCGAGAAGAGGTGGGCGAGTTAGCACAACCTGTCTCTCTGGTGTTCAAACAACCTGTTATGGGGCCGGGCGGTCGAGCAATAGAGATTCGAGCGAAACATGATGATCTTGAAGAACTCAAAGCCGTGTCATTGGATATTCAGCAGTACTTGAATCAGTTTGATGGTGTTACCGGTGTGCTTGATGACATGCGTTTGGGGAAAGAGGAAGTGTTGGTGAAGTTAAGGCCGGGAGCTGAGACTTATGGCGTAAATGGTCAAATGATCGCAAGCCAGCTACGTTCGGCATTCTTTGGTCAAACCGCAGATGAAATTCAAGTTGGCGTTGAAAATATCAAAATTGAAGTACGACTGGATAAGTTGCAAGCGGGTGACTTACAGCAGTTAGCTAACTTCCCTATTATTAAGTCAGATGGCGCACAGATACCACTAGGATCGATTGCTACGCTCGATTTCCAACGCAACTACGTGCGAATCCAGCGTATCGATGGCCTAAGAACGATAAGCGTGTATGGCGATGTAGACAACAGCAAAGCAAGCTCTACAGAGATCTTGAATCAATTTGTCAAAGATGAGGTGCCCGTGTTGTTGGCTAAGTACCCTGGGTTGCGTTTTGATTTTGAGGGGGAAGCCAAAGACGCGGCGAAAACGGGCAGCTCGATAGCAAGTGGTTTCTTATTAGGTCTATTTGGTGTGTTTGTGATTCTGAGCTACCAGTTTAGAAGCTACTTGGAACCCTTTGTCGTTATGCTTGCTATCCCTCTTGCGTTGATAGGCGTAATTTGGGGGCACTTCTTACTCGGACACTCACTGAGTATGCCAAGCATCATGGGTTTTGTATCGCTTGCAGGTATCGTGGTGAATGATTCCATTTTGTTAGTGCAATATATCCGACATCATGTTGACGAAGGTGACAGCGTCTATGATGCGGTCGTACTGGCTAGCCGCGAAAGGTTCAGAGCAGTGTTTCTGACTTCCTTAACTACCGCTGCGGGTTTACTGCCATTACTAACCGAAACGAGCTTACAAGCCCAGGTGATTCAGCCTTTGGTTATTTCTATTGTATTTGGCATCTTTGCTTCAACCTTATTAGTGCTATTTATGATACCCGCAGCTTACGCCATATTGGCTGATTTCGGTGTGGTGCATAAGCATGAAGAGGTCCATTAACTTGAGGATGCTATCCGCTTATCACTAATATTTTATGGCAGCCTCGGCTGCCATTTTATCAATTGTAGACAAGGCATTGACCCCACGGTGAAGTTAACGATTGCTTAATTCAATGCGAATATACGACAAGGGAATGTGAGTGTGCGCTCTAATTTGCCTAGCAAATCAATCGAGGGGAGAGTGTTACATTTACTAGAACTATCAATTTGACCTCATTCAATATCAAAGAACGTCAAGTTTTTGGTTTTATGTTTTTTTATAGTATGGGTAACTAATTGTTTTTGAGTGTTAATTATGCAGCTAGAGTAAAAAATAGTAATTTAATATTAAACCTCTTGTGGTGGTGGACGTATTACTGGATATTAATATGCAAAGCGAAAGCATAGGCGTGACAAATAGCTCCAAGCGGAGCGCAGAGTTTTCGGTAGCATGGCAAATGCCATATCTCAATAGCAAAGAATTAATACATAGAGGCAAACACAATGTCGAACAAAAATGCAACAAACCAAGCCGTTGCGGGCTATCGAATGGAATCGACATTACGCGGTGTGGATCTAAATCTATTGACTGTATTTGATGCAGTAATGCAAGAGCAAAACATCACTCGTGCTGCCCACAATTTGGGTATGTCTCAACCTGCAGTAAGTAATGCAGTAGCGCGTCTAAAAAGTATGTTTAATGATGAATTGTTTATGCGTCACGGCCGTGGTATTCAACCAACGCAACGTGCTCGTCAATTGTTTGGTCCTGTGCGTCAAGCTCTACAGCTTATCCGTAACGAGTTGCCTTGTTCTATCTTTAGCCCTGAATCTTCATCACGTCTATTTAAACTGGTTGTTTGCAGCCCTTGTGATATGCGTTTCGCACCAAGCATCATGAATTCAATTTCGAAACAAGCGCCTGGCATCAAGCTTCATATGGACTCAGATGTTGATAGCTTATTGAGCGAAAAAATGCGTTACCAAGAAGTTGATTTTGTCATCAACTACGCTCGCTTTGAAGAGCAAGGTTATTCAAGCACTGAAATTTTCAGTGATGAATTGGTGGTGGTTGCATCGTCAAGCCACCCACGCCTTGGCGAAAATATTTCTCTTGAAGAGTTGAAAGCAGAAAGCCATGCGACGTTGTCTCGCATCAATGGCATGCGTAGCTTTTCTGAGCAAGCATACCGTGATTTAGAGTGTCACTCTGCTTACCAAGGCTCAAGCCTAAGCAATATCCTTTATGTAGTGAGCCAGTCAGAATTAGTGACCATCGCACCACGCTGGTTGGTAGAGAGCATTTCAAACCTTGATAACGTGAAAATCTTGGATCTTCCAGTAGAGAACAAGTTCATCTCTGGTTACCTAAGCTGGCACGAATCAAGTGAGAAAGACAAAGCGCATATCTGGATGCGCGATCAACTGATGATGATCTGTGGCGAAACCATCGCAGCAGCTCGTTAATCATAAAAACAACAATAGAAAAGCACCGACGTGTTTCGTCGGTGCTTTTTTTTGTGCAGTTAACGAGTATTTACAATTGAAGTGCACGAAAATAGCCTCTGTTTAGTTGCCTTTTTTGGTGTCAAATGTACACTTGTGCGCTCAGTTAGCTTACATGTGTAAGCCTAGGGTATAGAGTATGTCAAATTTAGATTTTCACATCGTAAAGTGTCTTCGTGAGCAAGTTATCAGCGGTGGAGCTCGTACAGCGCTTCGTCATAAAGTTGCTGACGTTTGGCAAGATATCAGCTGGCAACAATTTGGCGAGCAAATGGATTCACTGTCGCTCGCGTTACTTGCTCAAGGAATTAACGCGCAGGATAAAGTCGGCATTTTTTCCAATAACATGCCTCGATGGACAATTGCAGACTTTGCATCACTTCAGCTTCGCGCCGTGACTGTGCCAATTTATGCGACAAATACGCCCGCACAGGCTGCTTATATTCTTGATAATGCTGATGTGAAAGTGCTGTTTGTTGGCGAACAAGAGCAACACGATGCTGCCGTTTCCTTTTTCGATGACTGCCCACAACTTGAGTTAATTGTAGCGATGTCGGCAGAGATTGATTTGCATGGACATTGTGCAAGCTTACATTGGGATGAATTTGTTGCCACGGGTCAACCAGCATCCCGTGAAGAGTTTCAACAACGACTTGACGAAGCCAACTGCGAAGACATTCTTACCCTGATCTACACATCGGGTACCACAGGCCAACCTAAAGGAGTGATGCTGGACTACAACAACATCGGCTCTCAGTTGGAAGGGCATGATGAAAGGTTGGGTCTGAGCAACCAAGATGTGTCTTTGTGTTTCTTACCTTTATCTCACGTATTTGAGCGAGCATGGACGTTCTACGTGCTTTATAAAGGTGCTACTAACTGTTACCTACAAGATACAATGCAAGTGCGTGATGCTCTTGGTGAAATAAAGCCTACAGTGATGAGTGCTGTCCCACGATTTTATGAGAAAATTTTCTCAGCGATTCATGAAAAAGTATCACGTGCTCCGTTTGCTCGTAAATTAGTCTTCACCTGGGCTGTTAATATGGGCGCTAAAATGGCAGCCTGTAATCAAGAACAACGTAAACCTTCTTGGTTGCTAACGCGTAGCCACAAATTGGCCGACAAACTGGTACTCGCGAAGTTGCGTGATTTACTGGGCGGTCGTATTAGCTTTATGCCATGCGGTGGCGCAAAGCTGGATGAGACCATTGGTCGTTTCTTCCATGCTATCGGTATTAATGTGAAGCTGGGCTATGGCATGACGGAAACCACAGCAACGGTATCGTGCTGGGGGGACAAAACATTTAATCCAGATTCTATTGGTACATCGATGCCAGGGGCACAAGTAAAAATTGGCGAGAACAATGAGATTCTCGTTAAAGGGCCAATGGTGATGCGTGGTTATTACAAATTACCTCAAGAGACAGAAAAAACCTTTGATGAGCACGGCTTCTTAAAAACCGGTGATGCCGGTCATTTTGATGAGCAAGGTAACCTCTTCATTACAGACCGCATCAAAGAGTTGATGAAAACATCCGGCGGTAAATATATTGCTCCACAAATGATTGAAGGTGCTATCGGTAAAGACCATTACATCGAGCAAATTGCCGTGATTGCTGATACGAGGAAGTTTGTGTCGGCTCTGATTGTACCGTGTTTTGATACGTTAGAAGAATATGCGAAAGAGCTGAATATCAAATACCATGATCGTATGGAGTTGATTAAGAACAACGAAGTTGTTGAGATGTTTGAGAAACGCTTACATGAACTTCAACACGAGTTGGCAAAGTTTGAAAAAGTTAAGAAATTCAAGCTCTTGCCAAAAGAATTCTCAATTGACAAAGGTGAATTAACGCCAACTCAAAAATTACGTCGTAAAGTGATCAGTGAGCGTTACCAAGACGAGATTGATGAAATGTACGAAGACAAGAACAAAAAGAAGTAATTTTGAGCGTTTGACCAATAAATAGTGAGCCCGCTTATATAAAGCGGGCTCTTTTATATTTGGTGGCGTCAAAACACCCAACCTCAAGTGCTGTGTTACCGCACTCTCACCCAATATATAAATCTAAAATTTATTCCATAAGTAAGTTTATGTATCGATCTTTCTGGTCTTGGTATGTACAACCGACCCTATTTCTCACAATTAGCCAAACATTACAAAAACTGTGCACTGTACCGCATTAGACATATTGCGAGTGAGGCGTTACAGTGCCAATTGTTACCTCTTTGTTAGTTATGATTAACAAAGAGTACATAGCAAGAAACGTGGATTAATTTCGATTTAGGCTACGAATAAGCCCTAACTATGTATAACCGACGTTATGGTTCTTATCAAAGTGCCTACGCGATCGGAAAAAGGAGAAGAATATGGAAATGTTATCTGGCGCAGAGATGATAGTGCAGTCTCTGATCGACGAAGGCGTAAACCAAATATTTGGCTATCCGGGCGGTTCCGTTCTGGATATCTACGATGCCCTTCATGCAAAAACTGACCACATCCAACACGTTCTAGTAAGGCATGAGCAAGCCGCGACTCACATGGCCGATGGTTATGCTCGAGCAACAGGCAAGCCGGGTGTGGTGCTGGTTTGTTCAGGACCTGGCGCAACCAATACGATTACTGGTATCGCAACAGCCTATATGGATTCAATTCCGATGGTGGTTTTCTCAGGTAACGTACCGAATAACATGATCGGCAACGATGCATTCCAAGAGTGTGACATGGTTGGGGTTTCTCGTCCTGTGGTAAAGCACAGCTTCCTAGTTAAAAAAGCGGAAGACATCCCTGAGACCATTAAAAAAGCATTCTATATTGCCTCATCAGGTCGCCCTGGCCCTGTGGTTATTGATGTTCCTAAAGACGTCATGAGCCCACTAAACAAATTGCCGTACCAATATCCTGAAAGCATTAAGATGCGTTCGTATAACCCAACGACCACAGGTCATAAAGGCCAAATTAAGAAAGCGTTGAAAGCGCTGCTTGATGCCAAAAAGCCTGTGCTTTATATCGGTGGTGGTGCCATTATCTCCGGTGCGGATAAACAAATTAAACAACTGGCAGAAAGCTTAAATTTGCCAGTGGTGAGTACTCTAATGGGCTTGGGTGCATTTCCTGGTACTCACAAAAATGCAGTAGGCATGTTGGGCATGCATGGCACCTATGAAGCCAATATGACCATGCACAATGCGGATCTTATTTTTGGCATCGGTGTTCGATTCGATGATCGCACAACCAATAATCTCGACAAATACTGCCCGAATGCGAAAATAATGCATATAGATATCGATCCATCGTCTATATCGAAAACCGTACCGGTTGATCTACCGATTGTCGGTTCGGCTGATACGGTACTCGATACCATGCTTAAAATATTGCTGGAGCAAGGTGGCAATAACGATGAAGCCGCCATTGGAGCTTGGTGGCAAGACATCAATACATGGCGTGACCGTAAGTGCTTGAGCTATGAAACAAACAGTGAGCGCATTAAGCCGCAACAAGTTATTGAAACCGTATACAAGCTAACAAAAGGCGATGCGTTTGTTGCCTCTGATGTGGGTCAGCACCAAATGTTTGCTGCCCTGTACTACCCGTTCGATAAACCTCGCCGTTGGATTAACTCCGGTGGGCTTGGCACCATGGGCTTTGGTTTACCTGCCGCAATGGGTGTGAAGTTTACCCACCCTGATGAAGTGGTTATTTGTGTTACTGGTGACGGCAGTATTCAAATGAATATTCAAGAATTATCAACAGCGCTGCAATACGACATCCCGGTGAAAATCATCAACCTAAACAACCGCTTCCTAGGAATGGTAAAGCAGTGGCAAGATATTATTTATCAGGGTCGCCATTCAAACTCTTACATGGACTCCGTACCAGATTTTGCTGCAATCGCAGAAGCCTACGGCCACGTTGGTATCCGAATTTCAGATCCAAGTGAACTGGAGTCGGGGCTGAAAAAAGCACTCGATATGAAAGATCGTTTGGTGTTTGTTGATATCAATGTAGATGAAACCGAACATGTTTATCCTATGCAAATCAAAGGCGAAGCGATGAACAACATGTGGCTAAGTAAAACGGAGAGAACCTAATATGAGACATATCATTTCATTATTACTTGAAAACCAACCGGGTTCTTTGTCACGAGTAGTTGGGCTGTTTTCTCAGCGCGGTTATAACATTGAGTCTTTGACGGTTTCACCAACCGAAGATGAAACACTGTCCCGTTTGAATATTACGACGGCCAGTGATGCCATGGAGCTTGAGCAAATTCAAAAACAACTGCATAAGTTGATTGATGTGCTAAAAGTTCAAGAGGTTACGGATGTCGAGCACGTAGAGCGCGAATTGATGCTAGTGAAAGTGAAAGCTGACGGCTTTGCTCGTGCTGAAGTTAAACGTACTGCCGATATCTTTAGAGGACAAATCGTGGATGTCACTGCATCTCAATATACTGTGCAGTTAGCGGGTACAAGCGAAAAGCTCGATGCCTGTGTGACGGCGTTAAATGAGGTGACCGATGTTATTGAGGTTGCTCGTAGTGGTGTCGTTGGCATTGCTAGAGGTAAGCACGCCTTAAAAGCCTAGTTAGGTATCATGTAGAACCACAATTTCTATCATAAATTTAGTCAAATGCCATTTCCTAACCGAAGTGGCTTTTTTATTGAGCGTGATTCAAGGGTATAATGTCATCTTTGTTATTTTGGAGTGGTAAGTGAAACTGAAGAATGTATTAATATACTTAGTGCTCGCCTGCCTGCTATCTGGGTTGTCAGTGGCTACTTATAGTTACTACCGCTATCAAAACATCATTGAACAACATCAAGCCCAACTAATTAACGATAGCCTCAATCAACTTACGTATAGCAAACGTGAATTTCATGATATTCAAGCTCAGCTTTCTTCGACGATGGAATTGCTGGGCAATAGCCACTATTTGTTTGATTACCTAAAAGCACCCAATGAGCATAATAAGACTTTAGTCGAAGATATGTGGATTTCGGTGGCCGGTGCACAAGAGTGGTTCACCGATATACGCCTTGTTACATTAGATGGTAAGTCTGAATTGGGGGTAAGCTATGCCAATGATCTTAAGCTCACTCCGCGAAATGAATCCGACTTAGAGATCGTACCGGAGGCTTTTTTTAGTTTTGCAATGCCAACAAAAAAAGGACAGGTTGGAAGTTGGGGCGTTGACTTAAAAAGAGTCAATGGCGAATTACTCCGTCCATATCAACCTGTTTTAACGGTATTCACACCGGTTCACTACAATGGTCAGCGCTTAGGCTACATCCTGGTTAACTTGGATGTGTGGTACGTCAGTACTATTTTAGATTTCTCCCCTAAAAGTGAGTTCATTCCTGAAGTACTCACCACCAAGGGTGACTACTTGATTAGCCGCCAGCGAAATAAATTATTTGGTTATTTGCTACCAGATAGGAGTGAGCATAACTTTGCTCTTCAGAGACCAAAAGTTTGGGATGAAATGCTGCACGAACCGAGTGGCCACTATTTTGAACAAGGATCCCTGTATGTGTTTAGCAATGTAGAGTTTATGGCAGGGCACAAAGTTTATTTACTCATCAGCTTTGATGAACGAACGCTGAAAAAAGGGATGCAGCGTGAAATCGATAACCTTATGCATAAAGCTCTGTTGACGTTGTTGGGAATGCTGTTGTTCGCTTTTCCCATGACCTACATTATCCACGTATATCGAAAGCGAAGCCTTGAAAGTAAGCTAGCCAGAGCGGCGCTTCATGGTATGTCTGCTGTAATGATTTCTGATAGTCGTCATAGAATCATTAAAGTAAACAAAGAGTTTGAAAGCATGACGGGCTTTGAAAACGACGCCATTGTTGGGTGCAATGCGTTAAAACTATTGATGGAAAAACACAAGCAGTCACAGTTGATCGATCTTGCAACCGGTTTAAAGAATGGGGGGTTCTGGCAAGGTGAATTGTCGAGCATTAAAGCATCAGGCGAATCGTTTACTGCCATTACTCGCATTCAAAAAATGGTTAACTTTAAATTGCGTAGCCGATACTTCGTGACTTCGATTGTTGATATTAGTGAGCGAAAAGCATTGGAAGAACGGTTACGTCATTTAAGTGAAAGAGACGAACTAACAGGTTGCTGGAATCGACGTAAATTTGATAGTGAGTTGCAAAAGCAATCCAACTTGGTTGAGCGTTATGGTAATAAGTACCACAGCTGTTTGGTGCTGGTGGATATCGATCACTTTAAACGAGTAAACGATCAGTTTGGTCACGATGAAGGAGACAGAGTGATCCACAAAGTGGGCGATGTTCTGGGCAAACAGCTGCGTGATACGGACTTCCTCGCCCGAATTGGCGGTGAGGAATTTGCTATTATTCTGCCCAATACTGAACTCAAGTCGCTTGATGTGATGCTTAATCGCTTAAGAATCGCCGTGGAAATTGAAAAGACGATTCATGTAACCGTCAGCATTGGCGTGACAGATATTATTGGAGACACCAAACGCAGTTATAAGTTTGCGGACATTGCCTTATATGAGTCTAAGGCTGCTGGACGTAATTGCGTATCAACTTGCTTGAGTAGTAGTGATGTCGCTTAGGATTTTAGCGTTTAATAAATGAGCAAAAATGTCACAAAATGTGTACAGTTAGACTAAAGTCTAATGCTGTTCAAAATTTGAACTAAAATAATGAATGAGTACACTTACTCACCCATTTTAGTGACAGCCCATTTTTGCAACGGAAATAGCGAACGACATAAAAAGGATGTGGCATAAGAGGTTTTATTATGTACGCGCATTTTTTGGTGAGATTGACGATCGGTCTTTTGATGGTGTTAGGCATAAAGCTTAGTGCTATCTACTTCTTAGCGATGATCGTATTGCTTAATACGCATCACAAAGAGTTCTTTGGATGGTAAAAACCGAGGCGAATGCCTCGGTTTTTTTATTCAGCTTCAGCCAATTCTACTTCAATGACTTGCTCGATTTTGGCCATTGTCTCTGCAAGGTGCAATTCCAAAGTCGTTAGAGCTTGTTGCTCGTCTTTTGCCAAAACCGATTTCATCAGCTTTTCGTTCTCATCAATATTAATGAAATCTTGGCCTTCAAACTGGTTAGAGTTAAGGACGAGATGTCGGTAACGTTTAAGTTGTTGATTGATTTCTGTGAAAAAGCTAAACATTGTGTGGGCATTTGAGCCTTCAAGAAGTGCGGTATGGAAGTTGTGGTGACGTTCTTCCCATTCATGATTGTTATAGTCGCTTTGTGCGTGTTGAATTCTAGAGAGTTTATGGAAGGAAGACAGAACATCTAATTCCCAGCTTTCGTCTCCAACTTCTATAGCTTTGCGAAGTAACACTGAAGATACGACCTTAAGGCTTTCGAATAGGTCAAACAATTCGGTTTTTGAAATAGGAGCAACCCAACAGCCTTTTTGTGGTTCTAAGCGCACGTACTTGCTCCACGATAGTTGTACTAACGCTTCGCGAATTGGTGAAGCACCAACACGGTACTTATCTTTTAGCTCAGCAACAACAAGCTTTTGGCCTGGTGCTAGTTTGCCATTCAAAATATCCTCGCGGATCATTTTCGACACTTTGTCAGTAAGAGTAGGGCTCGACACGATTTCCTCGTTATTCTTTCTTTTGTATGGATTCCATTCACACTGAACATATTACGGGACAATAGATTAATAAATATGATGTCTTATCATCCTACGCTCAGTAACTTGATAATACGCCATGCGGAATATGTGGACAAGCCGTTTAATAAAAAAAGTGGGTAGGCCCTTTATATTTTTTGTCTTTATGTATAAAAGTGAACACAATTAACGATCATTTAGGCGCAGGTCACGTAGAGCAAGATATTAGAAAGAAAAAGAGGCTCACATCCTTATGATCTAATGTTGATTTCATGAGGAAGTCAGTGCTATGTGGACGTCGAAGGGAGAGGGAAATGCGACGAATAAATAAGAGGCTGGCAGCAACGTATCAGCCTCTTTTTATCTATTGAACAATGAGATTAGAAGTTGTAGGCCACCGTGGCTTTGAAGTTACGACCAACTTCATAGCTTGTGTATTTTTTTGACCCCCAAGAAATACCAAAACCTGTATGTTCTGCATATAACTTATCAAACAGATTATCAATACCAACGTTAACGCTTAAGCTCTTTGCAAAGGTTGGATTATAGGAAGCCCAGATGTTATGAACACCGAAACCTGCGCGTGAAATGGTTTCACCATCCGTGTCATCATACTCATTGCCAGGGACAAACCTTGAATCCCAACCAAATACGACTTCTTCAGTGGCTCGATACTTAGCTCCTGCCTTAACGTTGTGAATCCCAGTTTTATTCATATGGCTTGTTTTATTGTTGCTAAGAGATGTCTTGTTACCTTTGGAATAAGAATGGTTGGCGTATAAATTGATGTCATTCCAAATGTAGTTAAAAACGGTTTCTACACCCCAGACTTCGACATCATACTGATTGGCAAGTGTGGTATTGTTTTTCGTTGGGTGCATTTGATTATCGAGGTTGTAATTGAAGGCAGTAAAACCGAGTACGGCACTGTCTGATACTAACAAACTCGTTAGGTCGTAATCAAAACCACCTTCATAGTTATGGCCTGTCATTGCCTCAGTATCAGATTGTTTTACATCACTGGCTGCTTTCATCGTCAATGTTTCAGGCAACGCAGCCCCTTTAAACAAACGGCCATAACCAACGCGTAGAGTTAGGTCATCAGTTGCTTGATATTGACCTTTGAACTTAGGTGACAATTGATTGAAATTGCCTTCAAATACACCACCAAGGACGTGGGTATCATAACGCAAACCGGTAGTCAGAATAAAATCACTGATTTCGAAACGGTCTTGGATGTAAAGGCCATATGCCGTCACTGTTCCGCCATCCATACCGTATTGTTTTGTCTGGCCTTGCATTGAGCCTGAAAGGATCTGGCCTTCACCGGAGTTGATCCATTGCTTTGCTTTATAACCATCTAATCCATACGTTAATTCGTGCTCGCCAAGCCAGGAAATATTTCGGATGTCGCCACCTATTGTCGTGACGTTATATTCACGATCTGGAATAGAGATGGTGCCATCTTTTGTCCATTTACCTCCTGGACGAGTCCAATTGACGGCCACTTGAGCGTCACGATTCATATACTGGCGATTGTAGTAAACATTGGTTTTCAGGTTTACTAGATCGCTGCTCGCGTCGTAATGGTGTTGTAAGGTAATGGTGTCTCGATTGACAGAGTTAAATTTGTGTTGATCGTCTGCGTACAATGCACCGCTCTTCTCACCAGATAGCTGTCGTTCCCCACCATCACTGTATCGATTTAATGTCAGTTTGAATTCGTTGACATCATTGGGCATAAATACCACTTTGGCCATGCCTGATTTGAGTGTGCCTTGCTTTGACGTTACCGCATCTTGGTCAGGAATATGCAGTTCGCCATCTTTTGAATAGTTTGCGATACCGAGAAATTCAAGTTTGTCGTTTAATTGAGCATAGAGAGCGACGTTAGTTGTGAAACGTTCGTACCCTGTTTGGTAGCCGGTCTTCACTCGCGCTCCAATTTTTTCCCCATTTTTAAGTAAGTCGCTGGGGTCCTTAGTTTCGTAGCTAAATGTGCCGTTAATTGCTCCAGAACCAGATAAGGCAGAGTTACCTCCCAGTTCTATTTCAGCGACTTTGAGCATTTCTGGGTCAATGCTTTGATCGCCATTATGGTGGAACAATTGTCCCTCTTGTCTTGCGCCATCAATGGTGACAACGGAGAACTTGTCTTCCAAACCACGGACAAAAACCTTGCGTGAGTATCGGGCGTTACCATCGACGGTAACACTAGGCATGGTATTTAGAATGTCTTTTGTGTCAGATGCTTGCTTTTGTTCAAGAGTTTCAGAGTTAATCTGAGTTTGAACCAGTTGCTCCAAAGCTGAGCCTTTAACGACCATAGTTTCATCTGCTTCCTCTTGAGCAGATATAGCGTTAAGCGAAGTAAGAGCCAAGGAAATGGCCACTGCAAGATATTGAACTTTCATAATTATTGTGAATCCTTGAGTAAACTATCAATAATTGTATGAATGCTGAAACATTTTGTAAATGATAATTGATATCATTTACAAAATTTACATTGAGATATGCAGTGAGAACAAATGACCTTATGTATTTACTACTTAGATAAGCCAAGTGTTATTTTTCTCGAGACGACGATTTACAGGCTATCAGTTGTGGTTGAACGCTTATGCTGGGATGTATTACTGGTGCGGTCGATGAAGTGGAAGGAAAAGCAGTTTGACACAATGCAGGCGTAAAAAAAACCGAGTGAATGACACACTCGGCTTTGCTGTTTCGGCTTACGTGTTCTTATTCTTATAGAACGTGAACAGACGCAGTATTAGTTGTACCTGAAGCAACAAGTGCACCAGAAACCATAATTACGATGTCACCCTTCTTGCCTAGGCCAGAAGTTAGAGCAATTTCTTTACCGTTAACGTAGAACGCATCAGTGCTTTCGATTGAATCGACAAGTACTGGAGTTACGCCTTTAGTAAGAACAAGCTGAGCTGCCGTTTTTTGGTTCGTTGTTACAGCGATGATGTTTGCTGTTGGGAAGTACTTACGAACAGAACGTGCAGATTTACCTGCTTCAGTAGCAACAACGATAAGCGGAGCAGCCAATTTCTCAGCTGTGTCTACTGCACCTTTACATACTGCTTCAGTGATACGTAGGCGAGGGCTGTCTAGGCGAGAACCAAGTTCTGCTTTAAGAGCACCGTCAGTACGAGCACAGATTTGAGCCATGATAGTTACAGCTTCTACTGGGTATTTGCCTTTAGCTGTTTCGCCAGAAAGCATTACTGCATCAGTACCGTCCATTACTGCGTTAGCAACGTCGCCTGCTTCAGCACGAGTAGGACGTGGGTTGCTGATCATAGAATCAAGCATTTGAGTTGCTGTGATAACCATCTTACGTGCACGGTTACACTTCTCGATCATCATTTTTTGAGCGAAGATTACTTCTTCAGCTGGGATTTCAACACCAAGATCGCCACGAGCAACCATGATACCGTCAGAAGCTTCAAGAATTGAATCGAAGTTATCTACACCTTCTTGGTTCTCAATTTTAGAGATGATGTGGATGTTCTCGCCACCGTTAGCATTTAGAAGCTCACGGATTTCTTTAACGTCTTCTTCTTTACGGATGAAAGAAGCAGCAACGAAGTCAACGCCTTGCTCACAACCGAATTTAAGGTCAGCTTTGTCTTTCTCAGAAAGAGCTGGAAGTTGAACAGAAACGCCAGGAAGGTTAACACCTTTGTTTTCGCCTAGAGCACCGTTGTTAAGAACTTTACACTTAACTTCAGTTTCAGAAGTTGAGATAACTTCCATTTCAATTAGGCCGTCATCAACAAGGATAGTGTTACCAGCCGTTAGGTCTTTTGCAAAACCAAGGTAAGTTACCGCTACTTTATCAGTGTTACCAACTACCGTTGCATCAGTAGTGAAAGTGAACTCTTGACCAGCTACTAGATCAACGTCATCGCCGCCTTCTAGTTTGATAGTACGGATTTCAGGACCTTTAGTATCAAGCAGGATAGCGAGTTGCTTACCTGTTGCTTCCATTACAGAGCGGAAGTTAGAGATACGAGTACCGTGTTCTGCGAAGTCACCGTGAGAAAAGTTCAGGCGCATTACGTTCATGCCTGCATTTACTAGTTCAGTCAGCTTTTCTACAGATTCAGTTTTAGGGCCAATCGTACATACGATTTTGGTCTTTTTCATGGAAGATACTCTCCGATAAGTATAGTTTTAATTCAATTTGTGTGCTTGGCCGGTAACCGACAAAAGAAAGAAAATTACAACAAATCATAAATGTTGTATTTCTTTACTATTTTGTTATCGAGTTACGCTTAACTAAGCGAATTCTTCTAAATAGTTCAGTCTGGCACTGTGATTCTCGTGCATTTAAGACCGAAATTTCACGTTTTCTAACAATCCAACTGGTCGCAGTTGCAAAAAAATAACGAAAAATTATGTAATTTATTTTCTTTTCGGTGGAGGATTCTACCACCGAATTTTAAAAATATCACGGTTATGACTTGTCTTAGGACAAAGTTTTGTCGCAATTTAATTATTTTTTAGAGTGAAAAAAATAGACAAATTAGTTTCGAATTGATTAAAATACTTACGAATCGAAACTTATTGGATCGTAAACTGATGTCAAAACGAAACACGCAGCTTAGAAGGCATGCTATTTCTAAACTGGTAGAAGAGTGTGGAGAGGTCAGTGTAGAGCAGTTGTCCCTACAATTTGAAACCTCAGAAGTCACAATAAGAAAGGATTTGGCTACATTAGAAACTAGTGGCCTCCTATTGCGCCGTTATGGCGGTGCCGTTTCTTTGCCGAAAGAAGTCGTTCAAGACGATTTACATAATAAGGTTTCGATTCGGAAGGTAAAGCTTGCTCAAGCAGCTGCGACACTTATTCGAGACCATCATCGGATAGTCATTGATAGTGGCAGTACAACAGGAGCGCTTATCCAGCAACTCAGTGATAAACGTGGCTTAGTTGTGATGACCAACTCATTGCATGTAGCAAACGCGTTAAATGATCTGGAGTCTGAATTGACCTTGCTTATGACTGGTGGGACTTGGGATACGCATTCCGAATCTTTTCAAGGCAAAGTGGCAGAGTCGGTGCTTAGGTCGTATGATTTTGATCAACTGTTTGTTGGTGCTGATGGTGTTGATTTATTACGAGGCACAACCAGTTTTAATGAACTGCTCGGATTGAGCCAGGTGATGGCAGAAGTGTCCCGTGAAGTGGTTGTTATGATCGAATCAGACAAAATTGGCCGGAAAATACCTAATTTAGAATTGTCTTGGCAACACATTGATATCCTAGTTACAGACAGTGATATCGAAGCTGAGGCAGTAAAAACAATAGAAGCTTGTGGCGTAAGAGTCATACAAGCGAGATAAATTCTTTGTTTCCCTTTTTGCTTGCTGGAAACGAAACAAACAGAAATATAATGGAGTTAATATGTGTGGAATTGTGGGTGCGGTAGCACAACGTGATGTGGCTGAAATTTTAGTTGAAGGTTTACGTCGACTTGAATATCGCGGTTATGACTCAGCCGGTGTCGCTGTCGTTAACGAAAAAACCGAACTAACGCGCGTACGTCGCTTAGGTAAAGTTCAAGAGTTAGCTGATGCGGTTAACGCTCAGGAAGTATCTGGCGGTACTGGTATTGCTCACACCCGTTGGGCCACCCATGGTGAGCCTTCTGAAGCGAATGCACACCCACATGTTTCTGGTGATATTGCTGTTGTACACAATGGCATCATTGAAAACCACGAAGAGTTACGTATTTTACTTCAAGAGCGCGGTTACGTATTCCTTTCACAAACGGATACTGAAGTTATCGCTCATTTAGTTGAGTGGGAACGTCGTACATCAGAAACACTTGTCGAAGCACTTCAAAAAACGGCCGCTCAACTTGATGGTGCGTACGGTACTGTCGTCGTTGATCGTAAAGATCCAAGCCGCATTGTTGCTGCCCGTTCAGGTAGCCCGATTGTGATTGGTTTTGGTGTTGGTGAGAACTTTCTAGCATCAGATCAACTAGCACTACTTAGCGTAACTCGTCGCTTTATGTACCTAGAAGAGGGCGATGTCGCAGAAATTACGCGTCGTGAAGTGACCGTGATTGATGTGAATGGTCATCCGGTAGAGCGTGAAATCACCGAATCTAATGCTGAGCATGACGCGGGTGATAAAGGCAAATATCGTCACTTTATGCAAAAAGAGATTTTTGAGCAGCCAAGTGCACTGATTAATACTATGGAAGGTCGCATTACTGATAAAGCGGTAGTGACTGAAAGCATCGGTGTGAATGCGGTAGATATCCTTAAAAAAGTAGAGCATGTGCAAATTATTGCTTGTGGTACTTCTTACAATTCGGGTATGGCTGCCCGCTACTGGTTTGAATCCATTGCTGGCGTAAGCTGTGACGTAGAGATCGCATCTGAGTTCCGCTATCGTGATTTTGTGGTTCGTCCTAACAGCCTACTGGTGACTTTGTCTCAATCGGGTGAAACTGCAGATACTTTGGCGGCTTTGCGCCTTGCTAAAGAAAAAGGTTACATGGGAGCGATGACGATTTGTAACGTAGCAGGTTCGTCTCTGGTGCGTGAATCTGATTTTGCCTTTATGACCCGTGCTGGAACGGAAATCGGTGTGGCATCAACGAAAGCCTTCACAACCCAACTTGCAGCAATGCTGATGATGGTAGTATCGATTGGCCGCCTCCAAGGTCGTATGACCGCAGAACGTGAAGCCGAAATAGTGAAATCGTTGCATGAGTTGCCAGGTCATATCGAAAAGGCGCTTGCGTTTGATAAAGAAATTGAAGCTCTTGCCCCAGACTTTGCAGATAAGCACCATACTTTATTTTTAGGTCGTGGCGAGTTCTACCCAATTGCGATGGAAGCGTCTCTCAAGTTGAAAGAGATTTCTTACATTCACGCAGAAGCGTACGCAGCGGGTGAACTGAAACACGGTCCTTTGGCGCTAATCGATGCTGATATGCCTGTTGTCGTGGTTGCACCTACAAATGAACTATTAGAAAAACTAAAATCTAATATCGAAGAAGTACGTGCTCGTGGCGGCCTGCTGTATGTATTTGCTGATGAAAAAGCAGGATTTGAAGGTGATGAGAACATGAAGATCATCAAAATGCCTCATGTAGATGACATTATCGCGCCTATCTACTACACAGTACCAATGCAACTGTTGTCATATCACGTCGCGCTTATTAAAGGCACTGATGTAGATCAACCCCGAAATCTTGCTAAAGCAGTAACAGTAGAGTAAATCGTTTCTAGCAGCTATTCGTATTTTTCTAGACGAAAACGACTCTGATACATATCAATGTGAAATTCTAGATATGACAGTTTCACATTGATTAAACCCGGTTAGGCTAATTTTTAGCCTGCCGGTTTTTTTTATTAGGGTTCAATCCCGCAGCCAATCTTTTCTTATTATTGCTCTTTGCCGACGTTTTAGACTCTCCGTATTTCCATGATACTCATTTCAACACACATTACTTGATGGCCTTAATGCTCGGTCAGGTCGATCTTTGTGCATAGCTACTGTTTGATTCCGCGATGTGTGAAACGGTCTCCGTATTCCTAATTAGCCTAAGAAATAGCTGCATTAGTTTTCTATCTACTTTAAGTAGCAAAGGTAATGCCCACCATTTGCTTCAAATGAAAACTATGTCTTCGTGGTAATCCCAAGAACGACAGCCCTCATTTATCTCTTTTGACTCAAGCTCGTTTCCATTATTTAAACAAAAAAACAAAAAACGAGCGCAATTATGGAGTGTAATTAAATTACATAATTTGAATTGATGGTAATTTAGCTTACTTTTTACTCGCCATTAGCCTGATAAGTGACCTCAAAATTCAACTTGCTAGGGTTAAATAATTATAAGTGTGATGTTAATCACTAATTATTTAATTGGTTGTAATGGGTATATTGTGATCTGTATCACTAGTTATTGATAGTTATTATCAGTTGAGGGGCTGTGTAATTTAAGGACAGGCGCTAATTGTGACCTAGATCACCTTTAGTCTTGTTTGTTGTTATTTGTGGTGTGATTTAGATCTCAAAATAGGCCGTGACACTGCGTTTTGGAAAAGCTGTGTTACATTTTGATTAACTTTTGACACACACACTTTCGGCCATTTGGTCATCCAATACAATATGAGACATTACGAGGTTACCCTTATGTTATCTCCAGAAGCTAAGATCAAAGTTCAAAATTTTGGTCGTTTCCTATCCAATATGGTAATGCCTAACATCGGCGCATTTATTGCGTGGGGTTTCATTACTGCTCTATTTATTCCAACAGGTTGGTTGCCAAACGAAACGTTAGCCGCTCTTGTTGGCCCAATGATCACATACCTACTACCACTACTTATTGGTTATACCGGTGGTAAAATGGTCGGTGGTGACCGTGGTGCGGTCGTAGGTGCCATTACCACAATGGGCGTTATTGTTGGTACCGATATCCCAATGTTCATGGGTGCTATGATTGTAGGTCCACTTGGTGGTATCGCAATTAAGAAATTCGATGAAGCTGTTCACGGAAAAGTGAAGAGTGGTTTCGAAATGCTCGTGAACAACTTCTCTGCTGGTATCATTGGTATGGTTTGCGCTGTGATTGCGTTCTACCTAATTGGTCCTGCAGTCAAAATGTTGTCTGGTGGTTTAGCGGCCGGCGTTAACGCGATGGTTGAGGCAGGTCTGCTTCCTTTGGCATCTATTTTCGTAGAGCCTGCAAAAATACTATTCCTGAACAATGCAATTAACCACGGTATTTTCTCTCCTCTTGGTATTCAACAATCTGAAGAGTTAGGTCGTTCAATTTTCTTCTTGATTGAAGCAAACCCAGGTCCTGGTTTTGGTTTGCTACTTGCTTACATGGTATTTGGTAAAGGCAGTGCGAAGCAGTCAGCTGCTGGTGCTTCTATCATCCATTTCCTAGGTGGTATTCACGAAATTTACTTCCCATACGTACTGATGAACCCTCGTCTAATCCTAGCGGTTATCGCGGGTGGTATGACCGGTGTATTCGTTAACGTAATGTTCAGCTCTGGTCTTATCTCTCCGGCATCTCCAGGTTCAATCTTTGCAATTTTACTGATGACACCAAAAGGCTCTTACATCGGTGTTGTACTGTCAGTACTTGCAGCGACTGCAGTATCGTTCATCGTGGCTTCAATCTTACTTAAAACAAGCTCGCAAGATGACAGTGAAGATTCACTAGAGAAAGCATCAGAGCAAATGAAAGATATGAAATCATCTTCTAAAGGTGAAGTGTCTGGCGCTGACGTAAATCTAGCGGATGTAAAAGCAGTATACGTAGCATGTGATGCTGGTATGGGATCGAGTGCCATGGGTGCTGGTCTATTGCGAAAGAAAGTAGACGCCGCTGGTCTTAATATTACCGTTACTAACTACGCAATCAATAATTTGCCTGCTGATTCTCAAGTGGTTATTACGCACAAAGATCTCACAGACCGAGCTCGAAACACCATGCCAAGCGCAATGCACATGTCATTGAATAATTTTCTAGACGGCGCGGTTTACGACAAGCTAGTCGCTGACTTAGTAGAAGCCCAGACAGGTGGTGTAAAAAAGTCTGAAGCTTCGGTAGCTGTTGTGGAAAAGAAAGAAGAAGGCTTAGCGCTAACGAATGATGCAATCTTCCTAGGTTTAAAAGCAACAGACAAAAACGAAGCCATCAAATTTGCAGGCGAACAGCTTGTGAAGTTAGGCAATGTAGCACCTGAGTATGTGGACGGCATGTTTGCTCGTGAAGAACTTGTTACTACGTATCTTGGTGAGTCGATTGCGGTACCACACGGCACTATCGAAGCAAAACAGTATGTACAAAAAACCGGTATCGTGTTCTGTCAGTACCCTGACGGTATTCAATGGGGTGAAGAAGAGGACGATATTGCGAAAATGGTCATCGGCATTGCCGCTCAAGGTGATGAACACAATATGGTGTTGATGGCGATAACGAATTCACTTGATGACGAAGAAGCATTGGAACGCTTGCAGAACACATCTAACCCTGCCGATGTTCTGAACATTCTTAATGGATAAGAAGCGGCTTTAAGTCTAACTCCTGAGTGAACGAGGCCAGTCCCCCCTGGCCTCACCTTAAGTCTAGATAGCCTACGGTTTTGAGGTAAGTAGTTGAACCGTCTGCTATATAGATTCAACATTTGAAAGGTTTAAATTATGAAAGCGTTACATTTTGGTGCAGGTAATATCGGTCGTGGCTTTATTGGTAAATTATTATCGGATGCAGGTATTGAAGTAACTTTTGCTGACGTAAATGAGACGGTTGTTAACGCTCTAATCGAACGCAAAGAATACCCAGTAAAGATTGTTGGCGAAGAGTGTCTTGTTGAAGTAGTAAAAAACGTAACAGCAGTAAATTCAGCGACAGATGCGGTGATTGAACGCGTTGCTGAATCAGATATTATCACAACAGCAGTGGGTCCAACCGTTCTTAAAATTATTTCTAAGTCTGTGGCTTTAGGTATTGAAAAGCGTGCTGCTGCCAATAACACAGCGCCATTGAACATTATTGCAGCTGAAAATATGGTTCGTGGTACTAGCCAACTCAAGGCTGCGGTGTTTGAACATTTATCTGAAGATCTGCAAGTATTCACAGAGCAAAATATTGGCTTTGTAGACTCAGCTGTCGACCGCATTGTGCCGCCAGCGGAAGAGGGTGAAATGGATCCATTAGCAGTAACGGTCGAGACGTTCTGTGAGTGGATCGTCGATCAGACACAATTTAAAGGTGACATTCCTAATATTCCCGGCATGGAATGTACCGATAACTTGATGGCGTTTGTTGAGCGAAAACTGTTTACACTCAATACCGGCCATTTAATCACGGCATATCAAGGTGTTTTAGCTGGGCACGAAACGATTAAAGATTCGATTGAAGATGATGCCATTCGTGCAGAAGTTACCGCGGCAATGGAAGAGAGTGGCGCGGTGTTGATCAAGCGATACGGTTTTGATCCTGATGCTCACGCGGCTTATATCCAAAAAATCCTCGGTCGTTTTGCGAACCCATATTTGCGCGATGAAGTTGACCGCGTTGGCCGTCAGCCAATTCGTAAGCTCAGCCCACAAGATCGTTTAGTAAAACCACTAAATGGCACACTTGAATATGGCCTCCCAAACCAGCATTTACTTAATGGTATCGCCGCTGCATTCCATTACAAGAATGAAGACGATCCGCAAGCGGTTGAACTTCAGGATATGTTTGCAGAAAAAGGCTTTGCTGAGACATTGGCCCACTATTCTGGGCTGGATAAAGACGCAGAAGTTGTTAAACTAGCGCTAGAAGCTTATCAAGCATTAAAGTCTTAACCCTAAACAGTGTCACGAAAGTGGCACTGTCTCTTTTTAGAATAGCCATGCCAATACACACAAGACACGAATCGGAATTATTAGAAGAACTTGCAGAGTCCGTAAATGCTGCGGAGTGTTTGTTGTGTGCCTACGATGTTTTGGAAGACATGCTTGATGCCTTGCTGAAAAGTATTTTCCATAAAGACGATTACGCGGTGAAATTTGTCGTTGATCCACTTTTAACCAATGATGGTCCGCTCGGTGAAATTCTCGTACGGACAAAATTGTTGCTTGGCTTAGGTGTTATTAGTAAAGGTGTTTACGACGATATTGAAGTGTTCGTTACTCTTAAAGAGTGGGTGAAAGTGCAGGAGGGAAAAATTGACTTCTGGGATCAAGACATCGTCTTTGAGCTTAACCGCATTAATGCAATTCAAAAAATGATGCCAATCGATTACTCTCCTGAGCTGGTTGACGGCATGTCGGAAGAGATGAAAATGATGTTTTTAGAGCGTCACTTTCAAAAGGTCCGCTCTACCATTGTTCTCGCAGTAAATGATATACATCAACAGCTTTCTCGAGATAATTTGCTTACTTCTTAGTGTTGCATCCGGTTTATTTGTATCTTTTAACGCTTAACCTGCGATACCCACTCTTCACACTGAACCAGTAGTTTTTTTAAAAATAATATTGGATCAGCCAGTTTTTCTGACTCTCTCGCATCTGAGCTGATGGCATGCCAAAACTTGTTAGTAACGAGGTTTCTTTGGTAGATGAAATTTGATATTTCATTAATTGAAAGTGGCAGTTTATCGGCAAGCTCTTTCTGTAATAGAAGTAATGTTGGCTTAACCTCAACAGATGTTCCTTTTAAAAACTGATCTGAAGTCATCGCTTTAATTACTTGGATGTCAGTTGAATGATGATCTTTGCAAAGACCGTGAATCACCTTGTAAAGATGGTATTCAACTTCTTGAATTGAAACGAGAGCAGAGCCAAGTAGAGGCAGTAATTCATTATCCAAATTTTTTAAATTGTCGGTCTGTGGTGTCATGTCTTAAACCTTAAATTAATTCACTAGAAAGGTGAGGGTCGAATCTACTTGCTGCTAATTAACGCTTCTTCTGCAGTAAACTTGTTGGCATCAAAAATTATGTAATCACCCTCAAGGGTTTTGGTGTATTGAGCTACGCCTTTGAACCCGATACTGCTCAATTTTTCCAATATAAGGCTTCCTGCTTTATCGTATACGACATTGAGGAAAGGTAAGCTGTTAGAGTGAACGCGTCCTTGAGCGTTAAAAGTATCCATAGCTTGTGACAGATGATCGGTGTCAGTCATTTCAATAATTTCGACAATATCGTTCAACAACATTTCTTTCCCTGTTAAATTTGTGGTTACCTTGCTGCATGTTACTCATTTACCAATAAATACTAAATATCTGATTGAGAAATTGGTCAAATAATTTTGGTTGGCTGTCGGAGTAATCATACCGATATCCTGGTGATATTGAATAAAAAAACCACTTCATTATGAAGTGGTTTTTAGGCAGTCATTAAGCAAAATAGGCTTATAGGTCTTGGATGTTTTCAGCTTCAAGATCTTGGAAGTATTTTAGTGTCTTCACTTTAAGCTCTTGTTGTGCAGGTTCATCCGCAACGATAACGGCTTTTTGATGCATTTGAAGTGCTGTGACGGTCCACATGTGGTTTACAGAACCTTCGATAGCCATTTGAAGTGCTTGAGCTTTGTTGTGACCTAGAGAAAGGATCATCACTTCTTCTGCGTCCAATAGAGTCGCTACACCGATGGTTAGTGCGAATCTTGGCACTTGATTCATATCGTTATCGAAGAAACGAGAGTTAGCGATACGTGTATCTGGTGTTAGCGTCTTGATACGAGTACGAGAAGACAGAGAAGAGCCTGGCTCATTAAATGCAATGTGACCGTCGATGCCAACACCACCCATAAATAGGTTGATTTTGCCGTAAGAGCGAATTTTTTCTTCATATGCAGCACAGTGTGCTTCGATGTCATCAGCAAGGCCATCAAGTAGGTTGATGTTCTCTTCTTGAATATCAACGTGGTTGAAGAAGTTGCTGTACATGAAAGTGCGGTAAGACTCAGGGTGATTTGGTTCAATGCCTACATATTCGTCCATGTTGAAAGTCACAACATGTTTGAAACTAACTTCACCCGCATTGCAAAGTGCGATTAGCTCTTTGTATGTTGTTAGAGGTGTACCGCCAGTTGGCAGGCCAAGAACAAATGGACGATCTGCTGTTGGGTTAAATGCGTTGATCTTACTTGCAATGTGACGAGCTGCCCATTTACCAACTTGTGCAGCGTTATTTAGAGGAATCAGTCTCATTTGTCTTTTCCTATAGAAGATATGATTAGGCTTATTTCTTAATTTGCATTGTAAAATAAGATTAAGGGATTAGCTAGTATTTTTGCGGCACAAACCATATTCCAATCCTGTTTCAGATCAAAATATAGCCATTCTTGTGGCTTGTCGAAGATAATTAGTGAGCTTTTTAGTCACATTAAATAACTGGATTTAATAAAAAAGCCACATTAAATGTAAGTGGCTTTTTCATTGAGGTGCATACTATTTAGATGACGTTGTGAACTTTGATACCACTCTCCTCGACTCCCGCATCGCTTGAAGCCAAGTACATTGTGTATCTAGGCACACCTAATTGGCATTTAGATAGGCTTGAGAGGAGATGTTTGTCCACTCGCGCATTTTTGCCAGATAAGCTGCTTGAGACTGCAAAATGGTTTTTGCTAACGGGTCGCTTTCTGATTGCTCTTTTAGCAGTTCGGCATTGGCCTGGCGCAGTGCATCCATCACTTCAACCGGGAAGTCTCGTACTTTAATATTAGGGTACTCACTTTGCATGGTTGCCCAGCTATTGGCATTTTCATGTAGCGCCTGGGCATACATGTCGAACGCCGCTACGCGAAAGGCTGTTTCGAGTATGACTTGCAAGTCTTGTGGTAGTTTGTCCCATACTTTTTTGTTTACCAAAAATTGAGTCTCAGATCCTGGCTCATGCCATGCGGTGTAGTAGTAAGGGGCAATTTTTTGAAAACCCATGCGTAAGTCAAAAGCAGGGCCTACCCATTCTAATGCATCGATGGTTCCACGTTCTAAAGACGTATAGAGCTCACCAGGTGCAATGTTGGTAGGTTTTGCGCCGACACGAGCAAGTATTTCTCCGGCAAAGCCAGGGATGCGCATTTTCAAGCCCTGTAGATCTTCAACACTGTTGATCTCTTTTTTAAACCAGCCACCCATTTGAATGTCTGAATTTCCGCCAGGGAAAGAAAGCATGTTATGAGGGGCATAGACCTGCTGCATCAACTCCATACCGCCACCTTGATAAAACCAAGCGTATTGCTCGGTGCTCATCATGCCAAATGGCATTGATGAGAAGTACAAGGTATTCGGTACTTTGCCTTTCCAGTAATACGAGCTGGAGTGCCCTAGGTCATACTGGCCGGATTTGACCATATCAAACACACCTAATGGAGCTTTGTGCTTGTTGGCAGAATCAATTCGGATTTTAAGGCGGCCATTCGACATTTGATCGGCTAGCTTTGCCATATTTTTTGTCGCATCACCCAGTATTGGAGTATTTGGTCCCCATGTTTCAGCAAGTTTTAAGCGATAAACTTTATCTGCCGCATGCGTAGACAATGCGATAAAAGGCAGTGTCAGTAACATGAGTAGTTTTGGTACTTTGCGGGTAAAAAGCTGAGCGAGGGTCGGTAGAGGTTTCATTATTGTTATTCCTATCAGACTGTTTCGAGCTTTAGAGTATCGGTTCTATACAGTGGATAAAAACTGGCGAATTAGGATTTCAAAGTAGGCTGTGATGATATTTTGAACAATAGAAGGTGGATATGGCAGCATTAAAAGTATAGTCAGGATTAACCACTAATATTATCAATAGATTCGGAGGTTTGTTATCAATTTAAAACTGATAACAAGGTCACTGTATTGGTCGTTAATCTTGTCAGGTAACGGTTATTGCCAAGGAAAATTCGGTTTCTGGCGAGGTTTACGCTTTTTGGCGACATCAACGCTACACAGGTAGTCTTCATGAAAACTTTCCGTTTCTAAAAATTGAGCGGGCACATATAGGCGTATTCGCGACCCGGCCAATATGATGGTTTTGTCTTCATCGGTGACTAAGCGGGCGAGATCACCAGCCATTAAGCGCATGCCCTTGTGCAGTGTGACTTTGTTGTTACTCGCCACTGATTTGATTAATGGGTAGCCAAACAGCGTTAAAGGCTTATTGTAGACGGTAATGGTTTCTGTGAATGTTGCCTCTACATAGATTGACTCTGATTGAATCACTTGTGCCAGTTCGTCTACTTCATTTTGTACGGCAATAGAGAACACCCACTCACCGAGGATTGGTTCCCACTTCCCGCCTAAGCGTAAACATTTGGTGTAGATGAACGTGTTTTTGCGCCCCGTTGCTAGGGTACAAATGCCTACTTCGCCTTGTCGCTCAAATGGCAATGTCAGTCTAAATATGCTGTCCTTGCCATAGTGCTGGTATCTGTCTGATATTTCTTCCACATGCAGCATGGATTTCCCCAGCGGTAAATTCTGGCTGTTTTCATCAATTACAATGCGGCAGTAACCGCTCTGTTTCTGGCAGATAAAGTAGGATTCTTTGCGTTCTAATACATCGAACTCGAGCATGGAGACTCCAAACACCTGACGACATCAGGTGTTAAATATATGAAAGGCAGGGCTTAACTACGTTGTGTACTGCGATATCGCTTATTCAATCTCTTCGATTGATTGGGCGCTTTGTTTTCTCAATTTCTCGATATTTTCCATGATGCCGCCTAACGACCCGGTGAGCTTGTAATCGTTAGCTACCATGTCATCTATGCGTTTGTCGGTCTTGTTTTTTACCCCATCACCCATTGCGCTTTGTACTTCGGACTCTTGTGCATTCAAAGTCTTATCTTGGTCGTACAGGATGACTTCCTCAAACGCTTCAAGGTAAAGCGTGCGGAACTCTTCAACGATGTATTTTTCCGATAAAGTCCTAAGTTTTGCTGACTTACGCTGCTTAATGTAGATTTCTACTCGGCTAACGGGCTGTTTAAGCGTCAGGATATTAGTTCTGGCTTCCAATACTTCTCTGTCGGTCGGTGTATCTTTTAAGGTTTTGAATACCGCAAACGAGGGTGGCCACTCTTGACCTTTCTTGAGTCGCTCTTCTAAGTTGTCTTTCAAGCGAAGATAGCTGTTCTCAGTTAATGAGGCTGCAAACATCATAATATGACGATCTGGCTCATCACCAAACTCTTGGCGGATTTTTCCTTGACCAAAGCTTAAGGTCATTTCGTACCAAAATTTGAGAATTTTTTTCTGTTCGACGCCTTTAAAATTAGCCATTAAAGCTTGAGTTTTCGGGCTGAAAATCTTCAGATCATTATCTGAAAGGCTAAAGTCAGAGGATAACGCTTGCCCACCAGTTTGAGCCGCTAGTGGTTGAGAACGGTTAGAAACCGTAGGAGCTTGATGTTTTTGAGCCGTTGGAGATGAACCAGTTTTGGCCTTCACTCGAGTGAGGTAGCCTTCAAAGGACTCCGACATGTTTTTAGGGCTACTCATAGTATCGCGCTTCCTTAATTATCATCATTGAAGTTGAAGTTAGATATTTTCTCTTCTAATACATCAAGCGCCGAGTGCTTAACTTGTTGTTTGGCTGCTTGTTTTCTGGAGCTAGGCTGCCTATATGTTTTCTCTGAATGAAGGTGAGAATGCAATCGACTGGTTAGCTCATCTAATGTGTACAACTGCCTGTTGGGCGTTTCTTTTATACGTTCGACGAAGGAGGCCCAGACGTTAGTTTGCCCCACAAACCCGCTTTTGAACATGATCATCTCAGCCCAATCTTCGACGACACTCGGAGAGAGTTCCATAATGTTGATAGACTTACCGGTTATGGACTTATTAATCGGTGCAACCTGAGAGCGATGAAAGCTCGATAAGCGATTGGCATTACGATACGTATCTTGTGGTTGTGGTGCAGACGGCTGCTGAACTTGTTGCTGATGCTGGTTGGAGTAGCCGGTATTTTGTTGCCCATAAGAAGCCGTGTGCTCGCTAGGTGTCACGTAGGTGTCGAAATTCAAGCGACCTTTAATTTTCCCTTCAGAGCGGTAAGCTGGCGTGCTTTTGTTGGTGCCCACAAGTGTTTGTTCCACTGAAAGCTTGCTGATCAAGTTATCCAGAGAGCGTTCAGAAGCGCACATCATTGCCTTTAATTCCGTCATGCTGGTGATAAACGCGCCGTCTCTGTCAGATAGCTCTGCCAAGGCTACTATCAAGAGTTTTTCATCCATGGATACGGTTTGATAACACCATGCTTTTTCGAGATATTTTGACGACATTAGATTCTATACCATCCGGTTTAAGGAGAAACAGGCAGTTTCAGGATTGCGCTTGGGCCTCGTATTATAGCAAAGTCTCCGTCGCGTACCATGATACTAATTAACATAAGTATAGTGCGATTTGTCAGTAGTAGAGTAAAGCATGCAAGCCAAAGTCGAATATGAGGAGGTCAACATAAACTGGGGCGATGTTGACTTTGTTTAGCGTTATATCTGCACATAGGTTTGTTACAGGTAAGCTCTTATTCAATTCCATTCTGTTTTTGAGCTGCAAGTAATCTTATTACTAGCTGATCATACACTGAGCCATCGAGAAAGTTTGTCAGAGAAATATGGAGTGCGTTTGGGGCATGTTGGCGAGCCAAGTCAGTCAGGTCTTCATGGGTCACAACGATGTCAACATCTGCTGGCAGATTGTTTATGGCAAGATTAATTACGTCAATATCTAAACCTGAATCCTGAACTTTTTTGAGTAATAGACTGGCCCCCATCGCACTTGACCCCATGCCCGCATCGCAAGCAACGATGATGCTCTGCACCTTAGACAGGTTCATATCATTAGCACTCTCTGTCGCGGGTTGTCCTTTTGATGCTGATTTCATGTTGTTCATTCTTGATGTTGCGATTCTGAGTGCTGAACCACCTTCATCATCTGCTGATGTTTGAGTCTTCAGCAATAATGCAGCGACAGAGAACGACACACAGGCCGATGAGATAATCGAAGCCAGAACACCAATCAAAGAGGTTTTTTGCGTCATTAATAAGACGGCAAAAATAGAACCAGGAGAGGCTGCTGAAACTAGGCCAGCGTTGAACAGCGTAAGGACAAAGACACCGGTCATACCGCCAGCAATTACCGCCAGAATAAGGCGTGGGTTCATCAAAATGTAAGGGAAATAAATTTCGTGAATGCCACCAAAGAAGTGGATGATCGTCGCGCCACCTGCCGTCTGTTTCGCGATACCTTTACCAAATAGCATATAAGCCAGAAGAACACCTAAACCTGGACCTGGGTTTGCTTCAATTAAAAAGAAAATTGATTGACCGGTTTCGGAAGCTTGTTGAATACCAAGTGGAGAGAAAATGCCGTGGTTAATCGCATTGTTGAGGAACAGGATTTTAGCTGGCTCAACGAAAATTGAAGTCAGAGGGAGTAAGCCAACTTCGATGAGAAAGTTTACACCGGCAGCAAGACCACCAGAGAGTATTTTAACAAATGGGCCAATGAATAAGTAAGCTAAAATAGCGCACAACATACCAATGATGCCGGATGAGAAATTGTTCACCAACATTTCGAAGCCGCTTTTTACTTTACCGTCGACAGCTTTATCGAAATTCTTAATGGCGAGGCCACCCATCGGTCCAACAATCATTGCTCCCATGAACATTGGAATATCGGTACCTGCAATAACCCCCATTGTCGTGATTGCCCCCACTACGGCGCCCCTTTCACCACCGACTAATTTACCACCGGTAAACCCGATGAGTAGTGGTAATAGATAGGTAATCATTGGGTCAACCAGAGAGGCCAGAGTTTCATTTGGAACCCACCCTGTTGGGATGAAAAGTGCCGTTATAAAGCCCCAAGCGATGAACGCACCGATATTCGGCATAACCATGTTTGATAAGAATCGACCGAAATTTTGTACTTTGAGCTTGGTATCTGCTGATATCATGAAGAACCCTATTCTTGTTGTTCTGTTTCTTTTGATTTACTTGAGATATAGCTAAGCGATTCCAGTTTTAGTTATTGTTAATGAAATTGGATTTGGCTACGCGTCATTTATATAAACTTAAATTCACCACCACAAGTGATGGTGATCACTATTATGTTATTTTCAGGTTAAAAATGAAATAATTCTAGTCTCATCTTATTTATTCAAAACACTCGACTTACGAGATCTAATGTCGTTTTCCCTTTCTGATTTTATATTAATTAAAATGCTAAGCGTATTGGAGAGACCAAAATGAAACGGTTTACTGGGTGCTGGGAGGAAGTGTTTACTGTGAAAGTGGTATGGTAAAAAAGGCTCAAATTGTGCTTAGTTGAGCCTTTGTGTGATTACATAATTTTTGATTAGTATCTTAGGAGCAAGATGATCATCGGTGTCACTAAGCCAAGGCCCGCAGCCATAGAAAAGTAAAAGGCGAATGCAAGCTTATCTTTCTTTGAGTCCATGGGAATTCCTTAAAATACATGCTTTAAATAGTTTTTAGACAACCATTTAATGAAGTAAGGATTTTAATAGCCATGAAGTTGCATGTCAAATGCAGCTTAATATTTGTATTAGTTTTAATGCCGCGTAAAGTTTTGCATCCGATAAGTGGAGACTGCTAGTTAGTTTTTCAGCATGAATCGAATATGAAGCGAAATAATAGTCACTATTCATACCTGGTATGTATAATAGTGTGATTATAACGAATCATCTGAATTTTCCATTATCAACTGCAGTGAGCCCATTACTTATGAATCCAGTGTTCAAAATTACATGTTTAGTTGCACTATCTGTACTTCCTTTTTTATCTAACGCATCAGCATCAGTACAAGCGGCATCAAATTTTAAAACGCTTTGTGTTGCATGCCATGGTGAGTTAGGTCACGGAGACGGTCCTGCAGGAGCTGCATTAGCTGAAAAGCCCTCAAACATATATCAAGGTCTTAATTCATGGTTTGAATCTAGAGATGAGCTTATCGATACCGTTCTAAAAGGAAACGAAGAAATGCCCGCTTGGGGGGCGATGCTATCGCCACAACAAGTCGAAGAGATCTTTGTTTATATCGAGACAATAAACGACCCTAAGAACTAGAATTGAAGATCTTGGCTCTTACTCGGGTTCGTTAGCTCAACGAGTAATCGGTAAGTGTTACGTAGAAATAAAGCAGAAAGGAAAAAGCCCCGAGAAACGATTGTTTCTCGGGGCTTTTCTAAATTTGGTGGCCCCTCGCAGACTTGAACTGCGGACCAATCGATTATGAGTCGAGTGCTCTAACCACTGAGCTAAGGGGCCGATAGGGGAGTGATTATAGGGTATGGAAGTGAACGTGTCTAGATGCTAGAGGGTTGATTTGCGCCTAGTTTTTAGCCGTTCAGTTCACGGAAAATAAAAAAGGTGAGCATTTGCTCACCTTTTAATCAACTTTCGAATTGTAAAGCAGTAGCTTATTCGTCTAAGAAGCTGCGCAGAGTTTCTGAGCGGCTAGGGTGACGCAGTTTACGTAGTGCTTTCGCTTCGATTTGACGGATACGTTCACGTGTAACGTCAAATTGCTTACCCACTTCTTCTAGAGTGTGGTCGGTGTTCATGTCGATACCGAAACGCATGCGAAGTACTTTCGCTTCACGTGGCGTTAGGCCAGCTAGAACGTCTTTAGTTGCTCCGCGTAGGCTAGTAGCCGTTGCAGAATCTAGAGGCAGTTCTAACGTTGTATCTTCGATGAAATCACCTAGATGCGAATCTTCGTCGTCACCGATTGGTGTCTCCATAGAGATTGGCTCTTTAGCAATTTTCAGTACTTTACGGATTTTGTCTTCCGGCATTTGCATGCGTTCAGCCAATTCTTCCGGCAGTGGCTCACGGCCCATCTCTTGAAGCATTTGACGCGAAATACGGTTCAGCTTGTTGATGGTTTCGATCATGTGTACAGGGATACGAATCGTACGTGCTTGGTCAGCAATCGAACGAGTAATCGCCTGACGGATCCACCAAGTTGCGTAAGTCGAGAACTTGTAACCACGACGATATTCAAACTTATCAACCGCCTTCATTAGGCCGATGTTACCTTCTTGGATTAGATCCAGGAATTGTAGGCCACGGTTGGTGTATTTCTTAGCGATAGAAATAACCAGACGTAAGTTTGCTTCAACCATTTCTTTCTTCGCACGACGAGCTTTCGCTTCACCGATAGACATACGACGGCTGATATCTTTGATGCTTTGTACCGGAAGAGAAGTTTCACCTTCGATTGCTTTCAGCTTTAGAATGCAACGACGGATGTCATCTTCACTACGGCGAATTTTTTCTGCATACGGCTTATCTGAGGCTAGGATTTGATCTAACCAAGCTTCAGAAGACTCGTTACCTGTAAATAGGGCTACGAAAGACTTCTTAGGCATTTTGCCATATTCAACACAAGTACGAATAATTAGACGTTCTTGTGTGCGAACGCGATCCATAGAGGTGCGCAGTTCTCTAACTAGGTAGTCAAACTGTTTTGGGATCAAACGGAACTGACGGAAGGTATCCAATAGCTCTGTTTTTAATTCCGAAGCCATTGCCACATCGCGGCCTTGCTCATTAATAGCAAGTTGCAGGTTTTGATAAGCGTTACGCAAATCTGAGAACTTCTCAGCAGCAAACTCTGGATCAATACCTGTGTCTTCTTCTTCCTCGTCTTCGTCGTCTTCCGTTTCTGCTTCTTTATCTTCGTCTTCTAAATCTTTTTCAGCAAGTTCAGAACCGATGTGAGTCGCAGTTGGAGCCGTTGTACCATCATCATCAGGATCAACAAATCCTGCGATAAGGTCGGTAAGACGAAGTTCTTCAGCTTGAACTTTATCAAATTGTTCTAAGATGTATGAGATGGTACCAGGGTACTCAGCAACAGAGGCTTGTACCTGGTTAATGCCATCTTCAATGCGTTTCGCAATATCGATCTCGCCTTCACGAGTCAACAGCTCAACGGTACCCATTTCACGCATGTACATGCGCACTGGGTCGGTAGTTCGGCCGATTTCACTTTCTACGCTTGAGAGGGCAGCCGCTGCAGCTTCAGCTGCATCTTCGTCTGCGACCGCTTCATTCATCATGAGGTCATCAGCATCGGGTGCTGTTTCAACAACTTGGATACCCATGTCATTGATCATCTGAATGATGTCTTCTACCTGCTCAGAATCTACGATTTCTTGCGGTAGGTGGTCATTTACTTCGGCGTATGTCAGATAGCCTTGCTCTTTGCCTTTAGCGACAAGTAACTTTAGCTGTGACTGCGGATTTTGATCCATAGACGATATCCAACTTATAGTCAGGTGATGAATTTAGTTTTGCGAAATGCAAACCGCCAATTTTAACAAATATTTTGCACGCTGCCTATGTTAACTTTGCATAGTAAGTCGACAATTTGTGACCGTATCTATGCTTTTAGGTCTAGCATGAGGGCTACTAATTCCCTTTTTTCGTCGGCACTTAGGCCAACGCTTCTATCTTTCGCTTGAAGCGATTCAATTTGTTTTTCAACGCATTGGGCAATAATGTTGTCCAATGAGTCTAAAAATATGTCTTGCAGGTCATTATCTTCGCCTAATGGGATTTCCCAACCAGCTAATCGAGATAACAACGGACTGCTTTGTTCGTTACGCCAGTGCTCTAGGAGTTGACCTGTGTTTATATTGGGATGCGCACGGCACTTATCAAGTACCTGAACAAATAAACTTAATCCGGGTAGGGCAATATGCCCAATGCTTGATAAATCTGGTACCAATTCACTATAGCTCGGATTTTGTAATAAGAGTGCTATTACGACGCGCATTGGCGTGCGTTTAATATCTTTATGTGGCTGAGATCGTGCCGTTTCTTCGCTTGGTAGCGTCGGCTTTTTATAGATGCCAGTTTTTTGTCCGAGTAGCTTTAGTAACTGGGATTGCAGCGCGTTATCAGGAATCTTACTAATTAATGGCAATGCCAAGGCTTCTAACGCTGCTTTTCCTTCATCGTTACCGACGTCAACTTGTGACAGTAGATTGTTAAAAAGATACTTTGATAAAGGCTCAGCATCACGTACTTGGGTTTCAAACTCTTCTTTGCCAAATTTACGGATATAGCTATCAGGGTCTTCTCCATCCGGCAAAAATAGAAATTTTAAAACATGACCACTCTTTAGAAAGCTGAGTGCGTTTTCGAGCGCTCGCCATGCCGCTTCTCTACCCGCTCTGTCACCATCATAGCAACACACTACGGTGCCTGTTTGACGAAACAGTAATTGCAGGTGGTCACCAGTGGTAGAGGTGCCAAGTGAGGCGACCGAGTAGTCTACGCCATATTGCGCAAGGGCTACCACATCCATGTAACCTTCAACCACTAATATCTGTGGCGGTTCACGGTAAGCTTGTGTCACTTCATAAAGGCCGTACAGTTCCTTACCTTTATGGAAAATTGGGGTTTCTGGGGAGTTTAAGTACTTAGGTGTGCCATCGCCAATTACACGACCACCAAAACCAATAACACGGCCACGACGATCGCGAATTGGAAACATCACTCGGCCTCGAAAACGGTCGTAGCGGTTGCCTTTGTCGTTTTCAATTAACATACCACCAGAGACAAGCATCTCTTGCGCGGCAGGAGTTTGACCAAAGTTTTTTCGTACTAAGTCCCATTCGTCAGCAACAAAACCAATACCGAACTTTTGTACCACTTCGCCTGATAACCCTCTGTCTTTCAGGTAATCAATGGCGACTTTACTGCTCGACTGTTTCAGTTGAGAGCGGTAAAACGCAGATATGCTGCCCATCATGTCGTATAGGCTACGCTTTTGTTCGGTATTGGCTTTTGGTGCTGTTGAGTATCCACCACTGCGTTGTTCACGTGGTACTTCTACGCCTACAAATGAGGCCAACTCTTCGATACTTTCAACAAACTCTAAGCGCTCGTACTCCATTAAGAAGTCGATGGCGTTACCATGGGCTCCACAGCCAAAACAGTGGTAAAACTGTTTTTCTTGGCTGACACTAAAAGAGGGTGTTTTCTCATTGTGAAATGGGCAACACGCGCTGTAGTTTTTGCCTTTTTTCTTCAGTTTTACTCTCGGATCGACAATATCGACGATATCGACTCGTGCGAGTAAGTCATCAATGAAGGAACGTGGAATTTGTCCGGCCATATAACCTGATAAAAGTAAGAGTGGATTTATTAGCTTGCGGATACAAACAAGCCGTGCGCTCCATCAGGATAGCACGGCTTGCTGAATTTTTTTCTGGGTTTAAGCGAGTTTAGAGCGAACTAAACCACTAACTTTACCCATGTCTGCACGCCCTTGAATTTGTGGTTTCAAGATAGCCATCACTTTACCCATGTCTTGCATGCCCGCTGGGTTAGCTTCAGTAATTGCGCTATCAACTAGTGCACTTACTTCTTCATCACTTAGCGGTTGAGGCATAAAGCCTTCAAGTACAGTAATTTCTGCTTTCTCCACGTCAGCAAGATCTTGACGATTCGCTGATTCGTATTGAGCGACAGAATCGCGACGTTGTTTAACCATTTTTACCAGCACAGCAAGAATGTCGTCATCAGAGAGTGTAATACGCTCATCAACTTCACGTTGCTTGATTGCTGAAAGGGCTAAACGAATTGTGCCAAGGCGCGGTTTGTCCTTGGCTTTCATCGCTAGTTTCTGCTCTTCTTTGAGTTGGTCAATCAGAGCCATAACTCAGTCCTTATGGATTAAGTTATTAGTACAGACGAACGCGACGTGCGTTTTCGCGAGCAAGCTTCTTAGCGTGACGCTTTTGAGCTGCTGCTTTAGCGCGTTTACGTACTGTAGTAGGTTTTTCATAGTGCTCACGACGACGCACTTCAGAAAGGATACCTGCTTTTTCGCAAGAGCGCTTGAAACGACGTAGAGCTACGTCGAACGGTTCGTTTTCACGTACTTTAACTACTGGCATATGCCTTTCACCTCAGGGGTTATTCGTTAACGCTGGTACTTTACTAACCAATCACAAATATGAAAGGTCTTTAACCAGCTTGATCAAAATGGTGCGGAATTTTAATCCGATCCCAACCCTTTTGTAAAGTATTATCGCAGTCAGAACTGGTTAATTTTTTTCCTAAGCGGTAAACTTGCGCCAATTCTAGCTAATACTGAGAACGTAATGCGCATTTTAGGTATCGAAACTTCCTGTGATGAAACAGGCATTGCCATCTATGATGATGAGAAAGGCCTCCTTTCACACCAATTATACAGCCAAGTAAAACTGCATGCCGACTATGGTGGTGTAGTGCCTGAGTTGGCTTCACGTGATCACGTTAAAAAGACGATTCCTCTTATTAAGGCCGCGATGGCCGAAGTGAATTTAACGCCTGCTGACATCGATGGCATTGCTTATACTGCAGGCCCAGGCCTTGTAGGTGCTTTGCTTGTAGGTGCCACGATTGGTCGTAGTATCGCTTACGCTTGGGATGTACCAGCGGTGCCCGTGCACCATATGGAAGGCCACTTACTTGCCCCTATGCTTGAAGATACGCCACCGTCATTCCCGTTCATTGCTCTGCTGGTTTCTGGTGGTCACACCATGATTGTGGAAGTGAAAGGCATCGGTGAATACAAAATATTGGGCGAGTCAGTCGATGATGCGGCTGGGGAAGCGTTTGATAAAACCGCTAAACTCATGGGGCTAGATTATCCAGGAGGCCCACTACTATCGCGTTTAGCGGAAAAAGGCACTCCTGGCCGCTTTAAGTTCCCTCGTCCTATGACTAACGTCCCCGGTTTAGATATGAGCTTCTCTGGTTTGAAAACCTTTGCTGCAAATACCATTGCTGCCAATGAAGAAGACGACCAAACCCGCGCGGACATTGCCCATGCATTCCAAGAGGCGGTGTGTGCTACTTTGGTTATTAAATGTCGCCGTGCACTAGAACAAACAGGTATGAAGCGAATTGTGATAGCCGGCGGTGTCAGTGCAAACAAACAATTGCGGGCTTCATTAGAGCAATTGGCGAAAAAAATTGGCGGTGAAGTTTTTTACCCAAGAACTGAATTTTGTACCGATAATGGTGCAATGATCGCTTATGCGGGAATGCAACGTCTAAAAAACGGTGAAGTGTCTGACCTTGGCGTCGAAGCCAAACCAAGATGGCCGATTGATCAACTTGAGTCGATTAATCGCTAAATAAAATAGAGTTTAAAAACACGGCAGCTTATCGATATAAGCTGCCGTTTTCATTTGGATTGAACAACAGAAAACGCTAATCAAGCATAAGGAAATATCATGGCTATATTCTCTCGTCACAATCACAACATGCATTATTTAGATGTAGGCAAGGGACCGGTATTGCTTTTCGGCCACAGCTACCTTTGGGATAGCAAGATGTGGGCTCCTCAAGTAGAAGCCTTAAGCCAGAATTATCGTTGTATTGTGCCGGATCTATGGGCGCACGGTGAGTCAGAAGCACTACCAAAGCAAACCACCAACTTGCAAGACTATGCAGCAGATTTGTTGGCGTTAATGGATCACTTAGAAGTGGAACACTTCAATGTTGTTGGCTTATCTGTTGGTGGCATGTGGGGCACGGAATTGGCGTTATTGGCTCCTCAGCGTGTTAAGTCTTTAGTTATCATGGATACCTTTGTTGGTTTAGAGCCGGAAATTACGCATCAGCGGTACTTCGCCATGTTAGATGGAATAACGGCAGCGCAAAGCGTTCCTGCTCCCATTGTAGAAGCGGTGGCGCCACTGTTTTTTGCCAATGATGCAAAACAAGACAATCCGGAATTAGTGGCTGGGTTTGAAGGTTATTTAGCAAGTCTTAAGGGACAAGCGGCGGTTGATGTGGCGCGAGTAGGCCGAATTGTATTCGGACGTCGTGATCAGTTTGAAGATATCGAAAAGTTGGCGCTGCCTGTGCTGATCATGGCCGGTGACCAAGATAAACCAAGGCCGGTTTTTGAATCTTACTTAATGCAAGATGCCATTACAGGTAGTGAGTTAGTGGTGATCCCAAATGCGGGACACATCAGTAACTTAGAGCAACCTGAGTTTGTGACAGATAAATTGGTTAATTTTTTAGGCACTCACGCGGTATAAAAACTCGTCGCTTGCTAAAGTAAATCAGGCTTTTGAGGTGAGGTACGGTGACCGACTTTGGGCTCCGTACCATCATACAAGCGTCGAATATTTTGATGATGACGCAAGATGATCAAACAGCACAGCATTGAGACGGGCAAGGTATAATCAGGCGCGACCCACCAAGTAAATAAAGGGGCAATTAACGCGGTGACGATGGCCGCAAATGATGAATAACGGGTCACAAATATAACCACGAGCCACGTACTCATCAGCATGGCCGTTAAATCTAGCCCCATGGGAGCCATGGCACCTAATGCGGTTGCGACCCCTTTTCCACCTTGAAAGTGAAAAAACAGCGGGTACATGTGGCCCAAACAGGCTGCGATACCGACCAAGCCTAATATAATGTCATCAACATTGAGGTACCAACTCAGCCAAACGGGTATGGTGCCTTTCAACATATCACATAACAATACCGCCGCTGCTGCTGGCTTTGAGCCACTACGAAGTACGTTGGTTGCGCCAGGGTTTTTTGAACCCGTTTTTCGTGGGTCTTCAATTTTCAGCAGTCGACAAATCAAAACCGCACTCGAAATCGAACCTAATAAATAGGCCAATATGATCATAATTAGTGCAGTAGCGGTCATTGCTTTCCTTATGCAGCAAAGTTAATGCTGAATAGCTGGATGATTTTTAGTATATTTTACGGGTTTTTCTTTCAAATGGGTATCCGACCTGTAGAAGAGTTGATTAAGGATCAAAAATGGCACTGGACAAAGTTTTTATTGAGCAATTGGAAGTTATTACTACGATCGGTGTTTACGACTGGGAACAAGAGATCAAACAGAAGCTGGTTTTGGATCTCGAAATGGCTCATGACAACCGCCCTGCAGGAAAAAGTGATGATGTTGTTGATGCGCTGGATTACTCAAAAGTGAGTGAAGCCGTGCTGAATCATATTGAAACAGGTCGCTTTTTATTGGTAGAGCGAGTGGCTGAAGAAATTGCAGAATTGATCATGACTCAGTTCTCAGTGCCGTGGATCAAGATTCGTTTGACTAAACCCGGCGCAGTACCGCAAGCAAGTGGCGTTGGTGTGATCATCGAACGAGGCACTTTATGATAACGACCTACATTGGAGTAGGATCAAACATAGAGCGTGAAAAGCACGTTCGTGTTGCGTTAGAAGAGTTAGAACAGCTTGGTGAAGGTCTGCGCTGTTCAACGATATACGACTGCGCGGCGGTCGGCTTTTCGAGTCATTCTTTCTACAATTTGGTCGTGGAACTGAAAACGTCATATTCCTTACGTAATTTAATGCAAAAATTACGTGAGATTGAATTGAAGTGGGGCAGAGAGCCCGATGCTCAAAAACTGCAAGATCGCACGTTAGATTTGGATATCATTTTGTTCGGTGAGCAAGTATCAGCAGCTTGCCCACAATTACCACGAGACGATATCTTTAAGTTCGCTTTTGTTATTCAACCATTATACGAATTGTGCCCCAATCGAGTCATTCCACAAGATGGCCGAACGGTGGCGCAAATTTGGCAAACCCATTCTGATTTAGATTCACTGATCGCAGTGGATCTTTTTAAATAGTGAAGATGCAATGAGTTATTTTGAAGCCTTTATGTTAGCGCTTATTCAAGGCCTAACGGAATTTTTACCTATTTCGAGCTCTGCTCACTTGATCCTACCGTCTGCAATTTTAGGTTGGGAAGATCAAGGTCTAGCTTTTGATGTGGCGGTTCATGTTGGTACCTTACTGGCCGTTGTGATCTATTTCCGCAAAGAAGTGATTACGTTATTTGGGGCGCTATTCGGTTCCATATTTAAAGGTGACCGCAGTAAAGAAGCCAAATTAGCATGGATGATTGTGCTAGCGACGATCCCTGCCTGTGTGTTCGGCTTGTTCATGAAAGACATTATCGAGCTGTACTTACGCAGTGCGTGGGTGATCGCCACCACTACTATCGTGTTCGCTTTACTCCTTTGGTGGGTGGATAACAATGCCAAGTTAACGGATGACGAATACGTGGCAGATTGGAAAAAGTCGCTGTTTATTGGTCTGTCTCAAGCCTTGGCGATTATCCCGGGTACGTCTCGTTCTGGCGCAACCATTACGGCCGCGTTGTATCTTGGCTTTACTCGTGAAGCTGCCGCACGTTTTTCATTTTTAATGTCTATCCCGATCATCACTCTCGCAGGTGGTTACTTGGGCTTGAAGCTAGCCATGAGCGGTGATCCTATACATTTAGGCTTCTTGCTAACCGGCATTGTTACGTCGTTCGTGAGTGCGTATATCTGTATTCATTACTTCTTGAAGCTGATCTCACGTATGGGCATGTTGCCATTTGTTATCTATCGTCTGATTTTAGGCTTCGGTCTGTTTGCTTTCTTGATGATGGGATAAAAGCCGAATACAGAATTCGCTTTGCTCACGAAAGTACAGAGTTCTAGAAACAACAAGAGCCTAAAGGTTTTACACTTTTAGGCTCTTTTTTTCTGTATTCTCAGGGCAAAGCCCGTCTCTGGATTCGCTCTTTTCTGCTCTATCGCTTTATATCTGCAATCGCTTCGATTCTTCGCTTATCCAACTCGTCCCGAATTGCTTTGCCTTGAAAACCATCTGCGACCACCTGTTGCACGTCTACTGCCATTGCGGCTTCATATGCTAAGAGGAACATCCCGCTTTGTTCGTAGGGCATGTTTTCACAGCCTAGGCGACCTAGGTGATCAGCCTCACAACAGAGTAGTATTTGTTTAAAACGGTCGGGCTTACGCCATGCATCCATTTTGTTGAGAATTTTTAGCATGGTACTTGGCTTAAGTTCTGGCGCTCGATGCACATTGGTGTGGTGTTCACAAACCAGTAAAGCTAAATCTCGATAATCGTTGGGTACTTTGATTCGAGTGCACAAGGCTTTAATAATTTTCAGCCCAGTATGGCAATGCATTTTGTGACTAGGCCATTCACTTTCAGGCGTAATGCCTTTTCCTAAGTCGTGTACTTGAGCAGCAAACCGAACTATAGGTGACGAGCTAAGTTTTGCAGCTTGGTCTGCCACCATCAAAGTATGAATGCCTGTGTCTATTTCTGGGTGCCATTTTTCAGGCTGCGGCACACCAAATAGGCAGTCAAACTCTGGCAATACTACGGCCAGTGCCTGGCAATCACGTAACGCGCTTAAGAATACACTGGGCTTATCACTAACAAGAGATTTTTGCCATTCTTGCCATACACGTTCAGCGGTAAGGTGCGCCAACTCTCCACTGATCACGATGTCGGTCATTAACTGGTTGGTTGAAGCATGCACCTGAAAGCTAAGGGGGGATAATTTGGCGGCGAAACGTGCCACTCGCAATACTCGTAACGGGTCTTCACTGAATGCAGGAGAAACATGACGTAACAGGCGAGCGTCAATGTCGTTTTGCCCTCCGTAAGGGTCGATGAGTTCACCGGTTGCGCTTTTTGCTATGGCATTGATGGTTAAATCGCGTCGGATTAGATCTTCTTCCAATGTTACATCGGGAGCGGCGTAACACTCAAAGCCTGTGTAGCCATGGCCTGATTTTCGTTCTGTACGGGCCAATGCATATTCTTCATTAGTTTTTGGGTGTAGGAAGACAGGGAAGTCTTTACCGACGGTTTGAAAGCCTTGGTTAAGCATTTGTTGTGGGGTTGTTCCCACTACCACCCAATCGCGGTCATGCACTTTTAAACCGAGTAATTGATCACGAACGGCTCCACCAACTAAATATACTTCCAACTTTGAGCTCCTAAATGAGACAGATGCTTTACTTTCCATCCTGCAATGGTAGTTTGCTTGAATCTTAGCGAAGAGACATGAGTATGTATAAGGATTTTTTTGGCTTTGCGGAAGCGCCGTTTTCAATCGTGCCTAACGCCCGTTATATCTTTTTGAGTGAGCGTCACCGGGAAGCCATTAACCATTTACAGGCAGGGCTTGGAAACGGTGGTGGTTTTGCCATGCTAACAGGCGAGGTAGGTACGGGTAAAACAACCGTATCCAAAGCCATATTGGCAGGGCTCCCTGATGACGTCCGTGCTGGGTTATTATTAAACCCCACCTATTCGTGTTCTGATTTATTGGAATCAATCTGTGATGAGTACAATCTGGCTTATCCAGAAAACGCATCGCTAAAAGTACTCACTAAAGCCATTCATCAATATTTGTTGGGTAACCATGAGCAAGGCGCACAAACTTTGTTGGTGATTGATGAGGCGCAACACTTAGCGGTTGATGTACTCGAACAATTAAGGTTACTGACTAATTTAGAAACCGATACTGAAAAACTACTCAAAGTCTTGCTCATTGGCCAGCCGGAATTACAGGCAAACTTGCAAACTACCGAGCTGCGCCAGCTTGCACAACGAATTACTGGACGTTATCACCTGTTGCCTTTGAGCCAAGAAGAAGTGCTGCAGTATATCGAGTTTCGTTGTATGAAAGCGGGGGGAAAGGCTCAGCCATTTTCCGTCGGTGCGATGAAAGCGATTGCGAAATCCACTCAAGGCGTCCCACGTTTGATTAACCTTATTTGTGATAAGTCGCTGCAATACGCATATCAATCTGGTGAAAGTAAGATCAACACAAAGTTAGCGGTATTAGCTTGCCAAGACGTCATGGCGTTTCAGGCTCCTATTTCACCATCGTTGGCTAAAAGCGCCGTGTCTAACGCCGGAAATAAGCCAAGGTTTGGGTCTTTATCTACTTTGGTCCGGTTTTCCTTTACTGGGTTGGTTAGTGCTGGCTTAGCGGCTGGTACGTATGTGGCAACCCCTCAAGTGTTGGCGTGGTATCAGGGGCAGAATTCTTCTCAAGTCGTGGTCGCCTCTCACGTCGAACAACCAAAAGTAATCAGTGTTGAAACGAGTTTACAACCTTACTTATCCCGGGCTTTGGATCAAGTTGCAGCAGTGCAAGAACTGTATAAGTTATGGGGACTGAAAGCCTCCATTGTTGATGCCAGTTGCAGCGAAAAAAGTGCTGGGCCTTACTACTGTGAACAAGCAAGAACAGACCTCGCACAAATCGTGAAAGCCGATCGCCCTGTTGTATTAAAAATGCGTGTATCAGAGCAAAGTATCTATTCGGTACTCTACCGAGTTGAGGGTGAAAGCGCTGAATTATTAATTGCAAACAAGCGCATTCAAGTACCAAGGCAATGGCTAGAAGACAACTGGCAGGGCGAGTATCAGTATGTGTGGTTTAGCCCTATTAATCAGACGTTGAAACCCGGCCAACATGGCGAGTTGGTGAGAGTGCTGGATCAGCAGATTTCTCTGGCCATTGGTGAACCTGAGTCTGGGACCGATCGATTTGATGCAGGCTTAAAAAGTAAGGTGGAAGCGTTTCAACGTTGGCAGGGGTTGGATGTCGATGGCATAGCCGGACGGCACACCTTGATTAAAATGGATAGCATCATCAACAAAGATGCGCCTCGACTTAGCGTTGAACAAGGAGGGGCGTTATGAGTCTATCAATAAAACAAGCCGCTATCGTATTACTGCCTAGCGTCATTGCTGTCGCTATTGGGTACACACAGTATCAGCCCGTACAGCCTCAACCTCCGGTGCTGATTGAATCATCTGAATTGGCGCCCATCAGCTTGATAAAAGTGATGCCTTATCCAGAGTTTGATAATTTAACCCTGATTGCAAGGAAACCAAATTACATCGGAGCCAATGCGGTAGCAGTAGCCACACCAGTAAGCTTTGTTAACGGTGAATTGGTCGATAGTAAAGCGATGGATGAGTCTTTGGTTTCAAGAGAGTCGTCTAAGCCTGTTCCAGCCAAATCGACCAGCCAGGCTGACGATGGGGTTGAATTTGAAGAATTGGATTTGTCTTCCCTTTCACCTGAATTGGCGAAACAAATACAAGATGCCTTTGCTTCAACCGACGCATTAAACTCCAATGATACCTATAGTGAGCGAGAAGAAACTCCAAAGATTTCTTTGCCTGATGAAAGTGCGAGGTTTACGGGTAAGTTGCCTGCCATGAACTTGCAGACCCACATGTTCGCTTCTAATCAACAAAGCCGCTGGATTAAAGTAAACGGTAAAGAAGTGTATGAAGGAGAATGGATTACCCCTCAGGTGCAGTTGGTAACCATTAACCCACGTAACGTCGTGATTCGCTATGAAGGTGAACAAATAGAAATGCCTGCATTGTATGAGTGGCGTGGGTAGAGTCGACTTGCTAGATATGTAGGAAACGGACAATAAAAAGGCGACCAATGGTCGCCTTTTTATTGTCTGTCACTACGCTAATGGTTTAGCTCCAACCATTAGGTGATTTTTTTCGGCTTGGGATCATGTGGGGCAGTAATAAACCAAACAACAAACCTAGGCCAGCAACACCACCACCATACATAAAGTATTTAAGTAGCAAATCTTCTTTTTGAGTGTCTAGCTTAGCGCGCAATTCACGAACTTCGTCTTGCGACGTAAGAAGTTGCTTGTTCATTTCACTTTGGCTCGACTCTAGATCTTTAATTTGAGTATTACGAGCAGAAAGAGATTCCACTAAGCCAGCTTTAGCTTCATCAGAAGTTTGACGAGCCGTAGCCAGTTTCTCTTTTACTTCGGCTAGTTCTTTTTCTAACAGCGGTAAACGTTCAGCCATGCTAGGCACTTTAGATACAAACTTACTTTCAACCCAACCTTTACGACCTTTAGAGTCGACAATTTGACTGTAGCCTGCTTTGCGATCAGAGTTGACTAGGTCGACTTTATCACCTGCATTCACACTGCCAATAATGCGAAACTGATTACTTGGGCCAGCATGCATGTAAGTAAATAGGTTATCTGCAATGTAGCGGTTTTGAGCGAAACTGGTAGGCACTAGGAAAAGTGTCATGACAATCAAGCTAAATAGTTTTTTCACAATATGTCCCTTAATTGATACTTGTGCGAGACGACGGCGTAGGAAGATGCCGTTCTAATCAAAATACAATGAGGGAATAGTAAGAAGTTTCGAGGCTTGGTGCAACAAAAGAGGGAGGCAAAGCCTCCCTTTATGTGCGTTTGAGTCAATTAATGACACAACCCTTACATGGGTTAAGAGAATGCAGCTTGTAGACCGTAGAAGAAAATCACAGCCAATAGCGCACCTGCAGGAAGAGTAACAACCCAAGATGCAACGATGTTACGAACAACGCCAAGGTTCAATGCCGCAATACCGCGAGCAAAACCTACCCCTAATACAGCACCAACCAGAGTTTGTGTTGTTGAAATTGGAAGACCAGTACCTGACGCCAATACAACGGTAGATGCTGTCGCAAGTTGCGCTGCAAAGCCGCGGCTCGGGGTTAATTCAGTAATACCAGTACCCACGGTCGCCATTACTTTGTGACCCATGGTCGCGAGACCAACAACGATACCAATACCACCAAGAGGAAGAATCCACCAAGCAATAGAACTTTTCGCTGTGATTTCACCTAAGTTATCAACCGTTGAAACAACCGCTGAAAGTGGACCGATCGCATTTGCTACATCGTTCGAACCATGAGCGAACGCCATCGCACAAGCTGTGATAACCATTAACACAGTAAATACGCTTTCTACACCAGCGAAGCTATGGTCATTCTCTTGATTGGCAAATTTCTTCTGAATGTAGAAGTAGCCGCCAACCATAATAAATGAAGAGAAGCCTGCAGCCCAAAGCCATGCTTCAGCACCTTCTAGGTGCAAACCAACGTGCTTAAGACCTTTTTTAATGGTTACAAGCGAAATCACCATTGTGGTAATAAACATGTAAATAGGAACAAAACGTTTAGCATTAACCAATGGATTTTCAGTATCAAAAATCAGTCGCTGAGCACTGACGAAAATCGCATAGGCAAAGAAGCCTGAAATTAACGGGGTAACAATCCAGCTACCAACAATCCCTTGAACCGACGCCCAGTCTACCGCTTCAGTACCTACTGATACACAAGCAAACCCGACGATTGCACCAATGATGGAGTGCGTCGTAGAAACAGGCCAACCCATGTACGATGCAAGTAATAACCATGTACCTGCTGCAAGCAGAGCAGACATCATACCAAACACCAATACATCTGGTTGATGGGTGAAGTACGACATCTCAATTACCCCTTTACGGATAGTATCTGTCACTTCACCACCCGCAAGGTATGCACCTGCGAATTCGAATATCATCGCAATGATGATGGCTTGCTTTACTGTTAGCGCTTTAGAGCCAACAGAGGTACCCATGGCATTGGCTACATCATTGGCACCGATACCGATCGCCATCATGAAACCAAATAGAGCTGCAATAATAATGATCACAGTGCCGTAGTTCTGAAGGATATCCATTGTAATACCTAGTTTGTTGAAAACTGTTGAGTATATTTTCGTGCACGCACGCATAAGAGTAGTGTCTTGTTTTGGTAAACACTACTCAGTAATCATACTCGTTGTTATTAAGTTAAAGTTAGATTAAGAACGAGAGAGCATGAGTTCAAGACGCGAGCCTACACGCTGCGCTTGATCGGCAATGCCGCCCATCCATTCTAAAATCTTGTACAAGAACATGACATCGATTGGGTTGTACTTAGATTCTATCGCCATTAATTGTTGACGAAGTTCGATCTGAAGTGCATCCGTATCATCCTCGATGACATCAAGTTGATTGATCATTTCAGCTACTAATGTAACTTCGCGACCTTTGAAGCCCGTTTCTAAAAGCTCATCGAGTTCGTTGATAACGTTTTGTGCTTGATCAGCAGCATCGAGACAACGTTTCACGTAAGCGATGAAATTCTCTTGAAGAGGAGCTGGGATTTGAAGTTGACGACCTACAACACGACCTGAAATGTCTTTTGCAAGGTTTGCCAGCTTGTCTTGCTGTGTTAGCAATTCAAGCATGTCAGTGCGGTCTACAGGCATAAATAATCCACGTGGGAGCTTTAAGCGGATCTCACGTTTCAATACATCAGCTTCTTTCTCTAAATGAGAAATTTGCGCGCGAATTTCGGCTGCTTTATCCCAATCACCCTGAGCACAAACTTCAAAGAAGTTAACAAGGTGGGAACAACATTCGTTTACGCACACAACGTGACGCTGCAAAGGCTTAATTGGGGACTTTGCAAATAACCCCATAATTGTATTCACTGGCATGGTCATTCAACCTATTTAAAATATAACCTGATAAAGAAACATGCACCATATGACGGCGAATTCTTAAGCGGTGGCTATAAAGTCGCGCATGTTAACCCAATCACCCTGTCATTAAAACTGTTTTAGATCATTATTAGGGTGATAAATCCCACTTGCTCGGGTGGGGTTTAAGCCATATGCTGTCATGGTCATCCGTTAAAGGTAGAGCTATGGAAACCGAGATAGAACTGAAGTTTTTTGTTTCACCAGATTTTTCAACAAGTTTGGTAGAAAAACTAGCAAATGAAAAAGTCCTTCAGCACAGTTGCCGAGACTTAGGCAACACCTATTTTGATACCCCAGATAACTGGTTACGTCAGCATGATACGGGACTACGAATTCGTCGATTCGATGATGTTTTTGTACAAACAGTCAAAACCGCGGGTCGTGTCGTCGCTGGATTGCACCAACGACCAGAATACAATGCTGAACATACGAACAATACGCCCGACCTTTCTCTCCATCCTAGCGACATTTGGCCATCAGGCAAAGACAATCAGGTGCTTCAAAGTGAGCTAGTTGGCATTTTTTCTACTGATTTCACTCGAGAGCAGTGGTTAGTGAACATGACAGATGGCAGCCAAGTTGAAGTGGCTTTCGATCAAGGGCTTGTGACCGCTGACGGAAAGCAGACGGATATATGCGAAGTCGAGCTTGAGCTTAAGTCAGGTCAAACCGATGCACTGTTTAACTTGGCACGAGTATTATGCGCGGAAGGTGGCATTCGTCTTGGTAATTTAAGTAAAGCGGCCAGAGGCTACCGGTTGGCGTACGATTATCAAGGTGATAAAGAAAAGCCATTGAGCTTAGTGGATACCAGTGCCACTGATAACGTGGAATATTGTTTTATTCAGTCACTCGAACATGCGTTGGAGCACTGGCACTATCACGAACAAATTTATTTTGAGCGGGATTCATTTGAAGCCTTGCATGAAATTGCCCATGCGATTTGCTTTATTCGTCAAACCTTAACCGTTTTTGGTGGCATTGTCCCAAGGCGTGCGAGTGCCATCATTCGTCAAGAATTAAAGTGGCTTGAGGAAGAACTTACTTGGCTTAAATCCGCCGACTATCTCGAAGAGTTGATGGATGATAAAGGGCACGTATTACGCAAGCTGGATGCACAAAAAGAGTTAGTGGAACAATTGAAAGTCCAGCGTAAAGCGCTACCTGAAAGAGAAGAGCTGCTTAAGCTGTTCCAATCAGCCAGATACACTAAGCTGTTGCTCGATTTAAGCCGTTGGATTTTAACTCGCGGTTGGCAGCCATTTCTGGATGAGAAAGCTCGCAATAAAATGGCGCAAAGCATTCGACCTTTTGCCGTTCAACAGCTTGATCGAACATGGGCTGAATTAATGGAGGCTTTCCCTCCAGAGCGAGAACTTGGCCGCCAAGAATACATAGATCAAAAGTATCGTCTGATCCGAAATTTATACACTGGGATCTGCTTTGCTTCGTTGTTTGATGTAGCGGATCGAAACAGCTTTCGCTTGCCGTGGGCTGATTTACAACAGGGCATTGATGACTTATTGATGCTGGAGCCACTTCAGAAATTATTAAGTTCGTTTGACGGTGATGAACAAAAACAGCTCGAAAAATGGTTAAAACGCCAAGAATACTCCATATTGCATGCCATGGAGCAAACTCGCTCAATGGGCATTGAAGCCGAACCGTACTGGCAATAAACGATAAATACCGATCCCAATTAAAAGCTAACCTAGTGTTAGCTTTTTTTATGCCCGCTCTCCTTATATATTTTACTTTGCAGCTCAATTGATTGATTAAAAGTTAACCGTGTCACACTTGCTATCATCATGAGTTAAGTTCTGTTGCTTCCTGCCGCTGACTTTAGTGATAACAAATGGTAGCGAAAACACGAACAATAAGAATTGGATCACAATTAGCAAAAACAAATGGGTAAAAACGATCAGTAAGACAAAGCTGTCTAATTGATTTTGCTATCATGCCGTATTCATACGAAGCGTGAAATAAATACTAAGTACCGAGAATTAGCTTCAAAAATGGGATGCTGTGTCGTAACGCAGATCGGATAAAAACAAAATAATTGGAGTGCCGTCTATGGCAAGCTTGACGTTTAGGCCTTGGGAAAGAATCATTACCGATATTAAATTGGTACCCAAAATGGTGATGTTAATGGTGTTCAGTTCACTGTTGATCATTGGCAAACAACTTTGGGATGCGAATACATTTTACGATTCGTTGATTCTTGTCCAAAAAGACCAAGTGATGGAAGTGTCTAACGCACAAGCTAATTTCTTCAATGACATCATTGAGGATAACAACGAGCAAGGTAAATTGCTCGTTGAGCGCTCCATGTCTTCTCAAAGCCATTCTAACAGTAGCCAATACATGTACTTAGTAGAGCGTGATACGGGCAAAGTTATCGGTCACCCTAAAGCACAACGTATCTCTGATTTATCGAATCAAACAGACTCTGGTGCGCGTCTTTCAGAGTTGTTGGGCAAGGTATCACCGCAGGGTGTCGGTTATGAGTTGGTTGGGGGCGAGCGTTTTGAGTTCGCCAAGCAAATTGACGGTGTAAACTGGATTATTGTTGCTTCGCAAGGTACTGACACCGCACTGAATATTTACAACGACTACTTAATTCAAATGGTTTGGCAGACAGTCGTAATGATTGCCATCTTTGTCGTTATCTTATTGGGCGCAGCCAAAGTGATGTTGCGTCAAACCTTATATATTGCAGAAAGCATCCAAAACCTAGCCAATAAAGATTTGTCTGAAGCCATTGATATGGACTGTAAAGACGAATATGGCGACTTAGCAAGAGAGTTAGAAAAAACTCGTAAGCAGCTTCATGATGTTATCGCGACGCAAGTGGCCTCTTCACAAGAGCTATTCTCGTTGACCGAGATTATGACCATTAGCATGTCTGAAACCAAAGATTCAGCGCAAGAAGAGTTCAATGAAATTGACCAGCTTGCAACAGCCATGAGTGAAATGACCACCACAGTTCAAACGGTTGCCGATCATGCGCAAAGCGCTTCAAGCGTAACGGAAAGTGCTTCAGAGCAAGCCGAGAAAGGCCAACGCTTTGTGATGGACTCTGTAGGTAAAATGAATGAGTTATCCAGTGATATCTCTCAATCTGCTCAAGCGGTAAATGAAGTAGAAGAGCGTGTTGATGCTATCGGCAGTGTCGTTGGCACAATCCAAGGGATCTCTGAGCAAACTAATTTACTGGCGTTAAACGCTGCCATCGAAGCGGCTCGTGCTGGTGAAGCTGGCCGTGGATTTGCCGTGGTTGCAGATGAAGTACGAAATCTAGCCCAGCGGACTCAACAAGCAACGGTTGAAATTCAAGACATGATCTCTCAACTGCAAAGCAGTGCTAACAGTGCGGTAGAGCTGATGGAGAAAAGCGTGGTTGAAGCAGCCGACGGCGTTGAGTTAGTGACCAATGCTGGTTCAGAGCTTGGAGGTATCGTTGAACAAGTGACTCAAATTAACGAAATGAACTTCCAGATTGCAACCGCCGCAGGGCAGCAAAGTACCGTGGCCGAAGAGATGAACCAAAACCTGACTAACGTACGTGAATTGGTTGAGGCGTCTGTGGTGGTCGTTACTGAGTTGCTTGAAACTTCAGAAATGATGGAGTCTAACGCCGCGGAATTAGATACCAAGATCCAATCTTTTAAAGTCTAAAAACGCTTAAATAGATCAAACAATTGACGCCCACATAGCCTATGTGGGCGTTTTTTTATGTTACTGTTTTGTCTCGCCGCAAAGACAAGGATAGACGATGACCTTACCCGCCCCGCTAAACGCTCAATCACAACAAGCTAGAGAGCAAATTGAACAGCAGTATCCCAATGTGTTCGACACATGGCCTCAAGCCAAGTTAACCGAGCTGGATCTCGTGTTAGGTTTGAGTGACTTCATTGCCGATTCATTGCAACGAGACGAGAAGCTGTGTCAACGCCTGCCTGAAATGCTAGCGGTGCAAAATCGATCTACTGACTATCGTGAAAAATTAAAGCGTCAGTTAGCCAAATGCGAAGACGAAGCGAGCTTGAATCGCAAACTGCGGCAATTCAGGCGTAGAGAGATGTGTTATATCGCTTGGCGAGATTTTGTTGGTTCATGGTCGCTAGAAGCGAGTTTAATGCACCTGTCTGAACTGGCAGAGGCCATGATTTTTGAAAGCTATCATTGGCTTTACAAAACCTGCTGCCAAGAGTGGGGCACACCGTGTAATGCTGAAGGCGAAGCACAGCCATTACTAGTGATCGGAATGGGTAAACTTGGCGGAGGTGAACTCAATTTCTCTTCTGATATCGATCTGATTTTCACTTACCCTGAAAATGGCGAAACTCAAGGTGTTCGCCGTACGATTGCTAACGCTCAGTTCTTTACTCGCTTAGGTCAGCGATTGATTAAATCGCTAGATCAGCCGACATTCGATGGCTTTTGCTATCGGGTAGATATGCGCTTACGTCCGTTTGGTGAAAGTGGTCCTCTCGTCATGAGCTTTGCTGCGCTTGAAGATTATTATCAAGAACAAGGCCGAGATTGGGAGCGCTATGCCATGGTTAAAGCCAGGGTCATGGGCAGCGAAATGTACCCTCAATATCAAGAATTACGTCAGATGCTAAGGCCGTTTGTTTTCCGTCGCTATATGGATTTCAGTGCGCTGCATTCTTTGCGCCGAATGAAATCGATGATCACCAGTGAAGTTCGCCGCCGAGGCTTGAGCAACAATATAAAATTAGGCGCTGGTGGTATTCGTGAAGTCGAGTTTATTGCTCAAGTTTTTCAGCTCATTCGTGGCGGACGTGAGCCAAGCTTAAGAGGGCGAGGATTGCTGGAAACCCTAACCGCGATAGAAGATCTCGGTCAGCTAGAAAGGGCTGAAGTCGAACAGCTAAGATCCGGCTACCTGTATTTGCGTAAAATGGAAAACCTAATCCAAGCGCTGGCAGATAAACAAACCCAAACATTACCCGATTCAGAAATCGACCAACAACGTTTGGCTTATGCGATGAAGTTTGAGTCTTGGGATGACTTACTCACTCAAACTCAAGCCCACATGAATAACATCCATCAAGTTTTTGAAGATCTTATCGGTGAGGAAGAAGAAGACGGCGATGCTATTCCAAAGCATTTCAGTGAACTGTGGGATATGGCGCATTCGACAGAAGTGATCGAACAAATCCTTGAACAAGATTTACATATGGAACAGCCAGAAGAGATGGTGAATACCATTGTTCAGTTTAAGGCTGATTTAGCGAAGAAAACCTTAGGGCCACGGGGGCGTGAGGTATTAAACCGGTTGATGCCTAAAGTCTTTAGTGCGCTTTACCAGCATAAAGATGCGCAGTTTGGTTTATCGCGGGTGTGTTTTCTACTGACCAATATTTCAACTCGAACTACTTATTTAGAGTTACTCGATGAGCACCCTGCAGCACTCGTGCAGCTTGTACGCTTGTGTACCGCAAGCCCAATGATTTCGGAGCAATTGGCTCGTTACCCGATATTACTTGATGAGCTAATAGATCCGCAGCAACTTTATAACCCCATTCCTCTGTCGGCTTATAAATCGGAGTTGCGCGACTATTTAGCACGTATCCCGCAAGATGATATGGAACAGCAGATGGAAGCCCTGCGTCAGTTCAAGCAGATTTGTATTCTGAAAATTGCCGCCGCCGACATCGCAGGGGTACTGCCTGTGATGAAAGTGAGTGATCACCTGACGTATTTGGCAGAAGCCATCGTTGATGCGGTGATTAGCCAAGCATGGTTACAAGTGACGGAAAAATTTGGTGAGCCGACTCATTTGAAAGACCGAGGCAGCAAAGGCTTTGCGGTGATTGGCTACGGAAAAGTAGGTGGGTGGGAGCTGGGCTATAACTCGGACTTGGATATCGTGTTTATGCACGACTGCCCAGTGTCGGCAAATACCGATGGCAATAAAGAAATTGATGGTAGGCAGTTCTACCTGCGCTTGGCTCAACGAGTCATTCATATTTTTTCAACTCGAACGGCATCAGGGATCTTGTACGAGGTCGATACTCGTTTGAGGCCATCAGGCGTTTCTGGGTTACTAGTCAGCCCAGCAGAAGCATTTGATGAATATCAGTTGTCAGATGCGTGGACATGGGAGCATCAGGCTCTGGTTAGAGCAAGGGCCATTTATGGTGACGAACCTTTAATGGATGCATTTAATAGCACGAGAACCAAAATACTGGCGCTAGAGAGAGAGGAAAAAACGCTGCAGAAAAGCGTCGTTGAAATGCGTCATAAGATGCGAGAGCACTTGGGAAGCAAGAAAGCGGGCCGCTTTATGCTTAAGCAAGATGAAGGTGGTATTACCGATGTTGAATTTTTGGTGCAATACTTGGTCTTACACTTAAGCAAGACATATCCAGAGCTGATTCGATTCTCTGATAATGTTCGTATTTTAGAAGTTGCGGCGCAATTGGAACTATTACCTGAGTCGCAAACAAGGCAATTGATTTCGGCCTATACAACGCTTCGTGATGAGATTCATCATAGAAATTTATTAAACCAAGATGCAGACGTCGATGAAGGTCGATTCCTCGAAGAGAGGCAAGTGGTGACAGAAGCTTGGAATGCTTGGCTTGGTAAACAACAATAGTTATTTTTTGATGGTTTGGGGTTGTGTTACCATGCCCCCAGATCTGATGTATTGGAGACAGTTATGAAACCCATTTTGCCTGATTACGCTCAATCTGGTGTATTGATCGTCGGCGACGTGATGCTTGATCGCTATTGGTATGGCCCAACAGGACGCATTTCCCCTGAAGCGCCAGTGCCAGTCGTTAAAGTAGAAGAAAACGAAGAGCGTCCGGGCGGCGCGGCTAACGTAGCAATGAACATTGCGGCGTTAGGAGGCAAAGCACACTTGGTTGGATTGACCGGTCAGGATGAACCTGCACGAGTACTCACCGATAAACTGTCATCACTGAAAGTAAAGTGTGACTTTGTTGAGCTGGCAGACTTTCCAACCATTACCAAACTTCGTGTTATGAGCCGTGGTCAACAGTTGATCCGTCTAGACTTTGAAGACAGCTTTAAGAGTGTTGACTCTAGCCACGTGCTTACTCGCATGGAACAAGCCCTGCCAAACGTGAAATCGGTGATTTTGTCGGATTACGCCAAAGGTGCATTGGAACACGTTCAAGCGTTTATTCAGAAAGCTCGCGCGGCTAAAGTACCAGTATTCATTGACCCTAAAGGCGCGGACTTTGAGCGCTACCGTGGTGCAACCTTATTGACGCCAAACATGGCTGAATTCGAATTAGTTGCCGGTAAGGTTGAAGATGATGCTGACTTGGTGGCCAAAGGCCTAGCTCTGATTGAAGAATTTGAATTTGAAGCATTGCTAGTGACTCGCAGTGAGCACGGCATGACACTACTTCGCCGTGATCAAAAGCCGTTCCACTTACCAACGCAAGCACAAGAAGTGTATGACGTAACCGGTGCAGGCGATACGGTTATCTCAGTTCTTGCGGCATCGGTTGCGGCGGGTAAGCCGTTTGAAGAAGCTTGTGCTTTGGCTAACGCTGCGGCGGGTGTCGTGGTAGGTAAGTTAGGTACTTCTACGCTGTCTACCATCGAATTAGCAGAAGCGGTTCATGGCAGCCAAGATACGGACTTTGGTATTATTAGCGAGAATGCACTCATCGAAGCGGTGAAGAAAGCACGAGCTAAAGGCCAAAAAGTGGTGATGACCAATGGTTGCTTTGATATTTTACACGCAGGTCATGTGTCGTATTTGAATCATGCTGCTGAGCTGGGTGACCGCTTAATTGTGGCGGTTAACACCGATGAGTCTGTTCGTGCGTTAAAAGGCCCTGGTCGTCCTGTAAACCCAACCGATCGCCGTATGGCGGTATTAGCAGGCTTAGGCGCTGTTGATTGGGTTGTACCGTTTAATGAAGAAACACCACAACGCTTAATTTCAGAAGTGTTGCCAACCTTGCTAGTGAAAGGTGGCGATTACAAACCGCATGAAATTGCTGGTGGCGAAGAAGTGATTGCCGCAGGCGGCGAAGTTCGAGTACTAAACTTTGAAGATGGCTGCTCTACGACTGAAATCATCGAAGCGATTAAAGGCGGAAAAGGATAGGATTCGCTGCGCGAAGCCCGTCTCTGTATTCTACTCAAAAAAAACGACGCATCACGCGTCGTTTTTTTATTCTTCAGCTTTTAGTACTTAGCTTTTAGTACTTAACCTTCAGTACTTATTAACCTGCAGCCTTAAGACCCGCATTAATATCAAGGATATCTTGCTCGCTCAGCGTACCAACCGCTTGACGCAGTTTCAGTACACTTAAGATGTAATCGTAACGTGCGTTAGACAGGTTACGGTTCGCATCGTATAGACGACGAGTTGAATCGAGAACATCAACGATAGTACGTGTGCCCACATCAAAGCCGGCTTCGGTTGCTTCAAGTGCTGACTCTGCAGAAATTACAGATTGGTCATAAGCACGGATAGCACCGATAGTCGCTGAGATGTTGTTGTTTTGTGCGCGAACGTCTTTTACTACGCTACGGTATACTTTCTCAAGATCTTGACTCGCTGCAACGTATTTTGATTCAGCTTGTTTTACTTGAGATGTGGTGTTACCACCAGTGTATAGCGGAACGGCCAATTGAACACCGATGTTAAAGTCGTTGTTAGATTGGTTCGATGATTGTGGGTACGCTTTGTCTTTATCTGAATACTGGTAACCACCGCTTAGACTTAACGACGGTAGATGCCCAGAGCTTGCTAGCTTGATTGTGTCTTTCGCGATGTCTTGCGCAATACGCTGTGCCAACAAGCTCAAGTTTTTCTCTTGCGCTTCCTTTACTAGCTCCGCAGATGGTGTGTCCGATTTGCTTGCAGAAAAACGCTCTGTATCCAATACGTCTAGGTTTGCGTGCTCTTGGCCTGTGATCTCACGAAGGGATTCGTAGCTGTTGATCAAGGTGTTGTCTGCAAGAACCTCTGAGGCCAATACGCTGTCGTATTGAGCTTGTGCATCGTGCACATCGGTAATGGCAGAGAGACCCACTTCAAAGCGTTGTTTCGTTTGCTCTAATTGACGAGCAACGGCTGCTTTTTCAGCGCGAACGAATTCTAGGCTGTCTTGCGCACGCAGTACTTCAAAATAAGCTTGAGAAACACGAAGGATCAAACCTTGTTGTTGTGCGGCATAAGTGGAGTCCACTTGACGAGCACTCATTTCAGCTAATTCTAGGTTTACCCAACTGCTGCGTTGGTACAACTCTTGAGTAAAACCAACACCGGCTGAAAGTACGTTGCTTTCACGCTCTGGGCGATCAGCACTAGTACGAGCAATGTCGTAACCCGCGGTCAGGTTAATTTGTGGCAGTAGGGTACTACGAGAGCTGTTTACTGCTTCAAATGCCGCTTCGCGAGATGCTGCAGCACTAAGTAATTGAGGATCATTCTGTTTTGCTAAGTTGTAGATCTCAGTGATGCTGTCAGCAGTTGCTGTTGCAGATAAACTGCCAAGTGCAGCACTGATAAAAATTGGAAGCAGCTTTTTCATCTTGCTTTTCCTTTGCCTTAAATTAGTAAATGACGCCACACGAGTGTAACTTATATTGTTGCTTATTGTGCAAGCAATAGTGTTATTTGTCACTATATAGTCCACTCGTATAGCAAAATAATCGAATCTCTAAATTTTTTTTGCAATGATTGTCAAAAAAGTTGAGCGCTGTCATTGGTCATTGGGCATAACTACGAGTATTATTTCTACTTCTCGGAGGGATCTATGCGCCAGTCAGACAACAAGTTCAAGCAGTTTACTCATAGTGATGTAAAAATCATCTCAAAAACCACGCTTTTTTCAGGTTTTTTTAAGGTAGTTAAATATACTTTTCAACATAAACTATTTGAAGGTGGCTGGAGTAGCAAGGTTCAACGTGAAATGTTTGAGCGCGGTCACGCGGCAGCCCTTATTCCATATGATCCAGTGACCGACCAAGTCGTTATGATCGAACAAATTCGAGTGGGTGTATTGGAACATGATAACCCTTGGCAACTTGAAATAGTGGCAGGTATCATTGATGTGAATGAGTCCCCAGAAGACGTCGTAAAACGTGAAGCGTTCGAGGAAGCTGGCATTGAAGTGAGAACCGTCGAAGCCATCACCAGTTACTATCCATCTTCGGGTGGGTGTTCTGAGAAACTGGATGTATTTGTAGGCTTAGTGGATGCAACAAGCGCATCTGGAGTTCATGGCTTAGACTATGAAGATGAAGACATCAAAGTACATGTTTTCTCTAGATCCGACGCTTATCAGTTGGTCAAAGATGGAAAAATTGAGAATGGTGCCTCAATAATGGCATTACAATGGTTAGAATTGAACCATGAAGAATTAAAGTCTAGGTGGGTAAAGTAGTGAAAACAAAACCATACCATGTTGATCTCGCTGAGTTGATGCGTGTGTATGAAACAAACTATGCCAAACTCAACGCTTTATTGCCGAGTCAGCCGAGCGTAGGAGATGTACGCTCTTACCAAGTTGAACAAATGGTGTATCAGATCGAAGTGTCTGAAATCACCAAATATACGACGGTGGTTGATATCTGCCAATGTGAAGAGTTACCTATATTCCCATTGCCTAAAATGGCCGTGCGTTTGTATCACGATGCTAGGGTTGCGGAAGTCTTTGCAAGTGAATTGATGGTTAGAGTGAAAGCTAAATACGATTACCCAAATTCAAAAATGGCACAAAAAGATGAAAAGTTTCAGCTTAATCGTTTCCTAGGTGAATGGTTAACCTTTTGCTTGCGTAAGGGCATTAGCCGTGCGCCGGTTTATTAAATAGTCAGATAGAGCACTAAAGAGAATTAGTCAGGTTTTATATTTTGAGATTGGCATTAGAATCAACGGAAAGCATTAAGCTTATACAAATAACAGATACTCATCTGTTTGAACCAGTGGATGGCTCCTTATTGAGTGTAACTACGCTCGATAGCTTTCACGCGGTTGTCGATGCTGTTCAAGCGACTGAATTTGACTATTCCGCTATTCTAGCGACCGGTGACATTTCTCAAGATCATACCGATACTTCCTATCATCGCTTTGCCGACGGTATTGCCCCGTTGAAAAAGCCGTGCTTTTGGTTGCCAGGCAATCACGATTACAAGCCAAGTATGCAAAGTGTGATGCCATCTGCTCAAATCGTAGCGACCACACATGTATTGCTAGGTGAGACTTGGCAGATCATTTTACTTGATAGTCAAGTAGCTGGCGTCCCTCATGGCCGGCTAAGTGATGAGCAACTGGCATTGCTGGACGAAAAGCTTACAACGCACAGTGACAGACATAGCCTAGTGTTGCTGCACCATCATCCTATTTTAGTTGGCAGTGCGTGGCTTGATCAGCATACGTTACAAGAATCTGAACAGTTATGGTCGGTAATCGGTAAGCATAGTAATGTAAAAGGCATACTATGCGGCCATGTACATCAGGATTTTGATGTTAAGCATCAAGGCGTACGAGTGATTGCCACCCCGTCAACCTGTGTTCAATTTAAGCCAAACTCTGCTGATTTTGCTCTTGATAACCAGTCGCCGGGTTGGCGTATGTTAGAGTTGTTTGCAGATGGCGAACTAAAGCTTGAAGTCGGCAGGCTAGAATCTGACAGTTTTTTGCCTGATTTCACTTCAGCAGGTTACTAATTTATCGTGACACCTCGAGGAAAAGAGCTAGTGAACACATCAGAAAAGCCGTCGCTGTTGCTCTATATTCATGGCTTTAACAGCTCGCCTAACTCTCTTAAGGCACAGTTGATGAGCGAGTATTGTCAACAATATCGACCAGACATCAAAGTGGTTATCCCTCAGATCTCTTGTTATCCAGAAGCGGCAAGCCAGCAGCTTATCCAGCTCATAGAGTCTCATATACACGATTACAAAATAGGGCTCGTTGGTAGCTCTTTAGGCGGTTACCTATCCACGTGGTTAAATAGTCGTTATGGGCTAAAAGCTGTGTTGGTGAATCCTGCTGTGCGACCATATGAATTATTGGCCGATTACTTAGGTGAGCAAGTTAACCCTTACACCAATGAAATGTACGTGCTCGAAACCGCGCACATGAGTGAACTCAAAGCGTTAGAAGTTGCACAGCTAGCTCAACCAGCTGATTTTTGGTTGCTGCAACAAGAAGGCGATGAGGTATTAGATTATCGTCAAGCGGTCGATAAATATCAGTTGAGCCGAAAAACAGTCGAGGCTGGTGGTGATCATAGCTTCGTTGGATTCGAACGATACCCAGAACAAATCATCCAATTTTTAGAACTATAGAAATATTGACTCCATCAACGCAATGGGTATGGGGTCATAAATTTATCCTTTAGTTTCGTCTCTCACTTGACATCACTTGGTCTGTTCCAGACTATGTCTCATCATAGTTTCGAACACTGCGTATTTGCTGCCTTTTTCTTCTATCAGGCTTATTTTCCAACAGTGTCCAGTATAAAACTTAACAATCTAGCTGCGAACGACAATTTGTGGCCCAAATCATTTGAGTATAAATCCGTATTATGGCTGAACAATATAATGCGAAAGACCTTTCGGTTCTTGAAGGTCTTGACCCAGTAAGACATCGCCCTGGCATGTACACTGAAACCGATCGCCCGAACCATCTCGCTCAAGAAGTGATTGATAACTCGGTAGATGAAGCGTTAGCAGGGCATGCAAAGAAGATAAAAGTCATTCTTCACGCTGATCAATCACTGGAAGTGATCGATGATGGGCGTGGTATGCCTGTTGATATCCACCCAGAAAAGGGGATCTCAGGTGTGGAACTTATTATGACCAAGCTGCATGCTGGTGGTAAGTTCTCTAACGATAACTATAAGTTTTCCGGTGGCTTGCACGGCGTAGGCATCTCTGTTGTGAATGCCCTATCAACGCGTGTTCAGGTAACAGTGAAGCGTAATGGCGAAGTCCATGAGATTGCCTTTGAAAGCGGTAACACGGCGTCTCCATTAACGACAACCGGTACGTGTGGTGTGAGAAACACCGGTACATCTGTTCATTTTTGGCCTGACCCTAAATACTTTGATAGTTCTAAATTTTCCGTATTGCGCTTAGTCAATAACCTGCGTGCAAAAGCGGTGCTTTGTTCTGGCTTGGAAATCACCTTCAGCGATAAAGTGAATGGCGACGAGTATAAGTGGCTTTACGAAGACGGCTTGAACGACTACCTAGCAGAAGGTGTGAAAGGTTATACCGTTCTACCTGAATCACCTTATATTGGTGAATTTGTCGCAGAAACAGAAATGGCAACGTGGGCGATCATTTGGCAGCCTGAAGGCGGTGAATTGATCACCGAGAGCTACGTAAACTTAGTACCAACCAAACAAGGTGGTACGCATGTGAACGGTTTGCGCCAAGGTTTGCTTGATGCCATGCGCGAATTCTGCGAGTTCCGTAACTTGTTACCTCGCGGAGTTAAGCTCACGGGGGACGATGTATTTGATCGTTGTTCTTATGTATTGTCGGTCAAAATGCAAGAGCCACAGTTTGCAGGGCAAACCAAAGAACGTTTGTCTTCTCGTCAGTGTGCAGCTTTTGTTTCTGGTGTGGTTAAAGATGCCTTTAGCTTGTGGTTGAATGAAAAGCCACAGCTAGCTGAATTGTTAGCTGAATTGTGTATTGCCAATGCGCATCGCCGTATGCGAGCAAGCAAAAAAGTGGTCCGTAAAAAAATCGCTTCTGGCCCGGCATTACCGGGTAAGCTGACCGATTGTTCAGTACAAGATTTAAACCGTACCGAAATTTTCTTTGTGGAAGGTGACTCGGCAGGCGGTTCTGCGAAACAAGCTCGTGACCGAGAATTCCAAGCAGTAATGCCTCTACGCGGTAAAATTCTGAATACTTGGGAAGTGTCTGCTGATCAAGTCTTGGCCTCTCAAGAGGTACATGATATCTCAGTCGCTTTGGGTATTGACCCTGACAGCGATAATCTAGAAAGCTTACGTTACGGTAAGATCTGTATCCTTGCGGATGCGGATTCCGATGGTCTTCACATTGCGACCTTACTTTGCGCTTTATTTACGCGTCATTTCCGTTCTTTGGTTGAAGCGGGTCATATTTATGTGGCGATGCCTCCTCTATTTAGAATCGATTGCGGCAAAGAAGTGTTCTACGCCTTGGACGAAGATGAAAAAGATGGCGTTTTAGAAAGATTAAGTAAGAAAAAAGCCAAGATAAACGTTCAGCGATTTAAAGGACTGGGTGAGATGAACCCACTTCAATTGCGTGAAACCACCATGGATCCAAATACTCGTCGTTTAGTGCAACTTACGATTGATGATAATGCGGAAACCGATGAAATGATGGATATGCTGCTAGGTAAAAAGCGCGCCGATGATCGACGCACTTGGTTACAAAGCAAAGGCGACTTGGCAGAGGTTTAATAGATGTCTACAGAAATTACATTTGATGGCGTTGAACAGCAGCCAATGCGCAAGTTCACCGAAGACGCTTATCTCAATTACTCCATGTATGTAATCATGGATCGCGCGTTGCCTTATATTGGTGACGGCTTAAAACCAGTACAGCGCCGTATCATTTACGCGATGTCAGAGTTAGGCTTATCAGCCGCGTCAAAATATAAAAAATCCGCTCGTACCGTAGGTGATGTACTGGGTAAGTACCATCCACATGGTGACTCTGCGTGTTACGAAGCCATGGTGTTAATGGCTCAGCCGTTCTCTTACCGTTACCCATTAGTTGATGGGCAAGGTAACTGGGGGGCGCCAGATGACCCTAAGTCTTTCGCAGCAATGCGTTATACCGAAGCGAAGCTGTCTAAATTTGCTGAAGTTCTACTGGGTGAATTAGGCCAAGGCACAGTTGAGTGGCAACCAAACTTTGATGGCACAATGAAAGAGCCACAAATGTTGCCTGCTCGCTTACCTCATATCCTGTTGAATGGCATTACAGGTATTGCGGTTGGTATGGCGACAGATATTCCTCCGCATAATGTGCGTGAAATTGCCAAGGCAACCGTTCACCTGATCGATAACCCTAAAGCTGAACTAAGCGACATTATGAGCTTTATTCAAGGGCCGGATTATCCAACAGAAGCGGAAATTATTTCTCCTTCTTCTGATATCGAAAAAATCTACCGCACAGGTAAAGGCAGTATTAAAATGCGTGCGGTATGGCACAAAGAAGGCAGCGATATTGTCCTGACTGCTTTGCCACACCAAGTATCGGGCTCTAAGTTATTAGAGCAAATCGCCGCTCAAATGCGAGCGAAAAAATTACCGATGGTCGACGATCTTCGTGATGAAGGCGATCATGAAAACCCGACTCGTATCGTTATTGTGCCGCGTTCTAATCGTATTGATTGCGATCAGTTGATGAACCACTTATTTGCCTCAACCGACTTAGAAAAGAACTTCCGCGTTAACTTGAATATGATTGGCCTAGACAATCGCCCTCAAGTTAAAGGCTTAGTAAAAATCATTTCTGAGTGGATTGAGTTCCGCCGAACGACAGTACGCCGTCGCTTGCAGTATCGATTAGATAAAATTCTTGCTCGTTTACACATTTTAGAAGGTTTGTTGGTTGCTTATCTCAATATTGACGAAGTCATTGAGATAATCCGCACTGAGGATGAACCAAAAGGTGTCTTGATGCAGCGCTTTGGTATCAGTGATATCCAAGCAGATGCCATTTTAGATATTAAACTGCGTAACTTAGCTAAGTTAGAAGAGTTTAAGATCCGCGGTGAGCAAGAAGAACTAGAGAAAGAGCGCGATAAACTGCAATTGCTTCTTGGCTCTGAGCGCCGTATGAATACGTTGCTTAAGAAAGAAATTGAAGCGGATGCTGAAAAATACGGCGATGACCGTCGCTCTCCTATTGTTGAGCGTGCAGAAGCAAAAGCAATGACTGAACGCGATTTAATCCCAAGTGAAACAATCACCGTTGTTTTATCTGAGAAGGGTTGGATACGTCACGCGAAAGGTCATGATGTTGATGCGTCTACTTTGAATTTCAAATCCGGTGATAACTACCTTGCGCATGCAAGAGGTAAGAGTAACCAGCAAGCGGTGTTCTTAGGCAGCGATGGCCGCAGTTACTCGTTGGAGTCACATTCCCTGCCGTCTGCACGAAGCCAAGGTGAGCCAATTACAGGTCGCTTGAACATCAGTCAGGGTACTTCGGTGACTCAGGTGATCATGGGCGAAGATGAGCAGTTGTGGTTAGTGGGCTCCGATGCGGGCTATGGCTTTGTTTGTAAAGGCAGTGACTTGTTGTCGAAAAACCGCAGTGGTAAAGCTCTGGTTAACTTACCAGCAAGCTCTGAGTTAATGGCGCCAAGTGCGATTAATAACTTAGACAATGATGAGATTTTAGCAATCACGAATCAAGGTCGAATGTTGATGTTCCCGATGAAAGATTTACCACAATTGGGTAAAGGTAAGGGCAACAAAATCATTAATATTCCATCGGCTAAGTCAAAAGCTCGTGAAGAGATGGTGTCGCATTTGATTTCCATCCCGCAAGGCGCAACGATCACTCTTTATGCCGGTAAACGTAAGCTTGGTTTGAAACCCGCAGACCTAGAGAACTTCCGTGGTGAGCGTGGTCGTCGTGGCGGTTTACTGCCAAGAGGGCTGCAACGAGTTACGCGCATTGAAATTGATTCTGACGAAGCTAATATCGAAGATGTTCAAGAATAAGTGTTTATAACGCGCTAAACGAAAAATCCCCGGCTTGTCAGCTGGGGATTTTTATATTTGGCTAAAGGCTAAAGGCTAAAGGCTAAAGGCTAAAGGCTAAAGGAATAGGCCGAATCCGGTCGTTTGCTTAACGTGGCCTTATGTATGTTACCCTTGAGGGTCATCGCCAACCGTTACATTTAGTTTAATTTCTTCGCCTTTTCTTAGTACTGTCATGGCCACTTCAGTACCTGGTCTTAGTCCTGCTACAATCTCTAATACACTGTCTCGACCTTTTACTTTCTGGTCATCGATCATCAAAATTACGTCTTGCTTTTGAAAACCAGCCAATGCAGCAGGCCCGGTTGGGTCAATACCCATTACGATAATTCCGCCTACGTAGTCACCGCCCAATAAGCGAGAAGATACGGCGTTAATGTCCTGTCCATCGATACCTATGTAGCCTCGAATGACTCGACCGTCCGCTATGATTTTTTCCATAATGGTATTTGCCAGTGAGTAGGGAATGGCAAAGGAAATACCGTAGGTTTCAAGATCGGTGGCTTGCTGAAAAGAAGCGGTATTGATGCCAACTAGTTCGCCACTGGTATTGACTAACGCGCCACCGGAATTACCTTGGTTTATGGCCGCATCGGTTTGAATGAACGCTTGACGACCATCGGCACTAATAGAAGATCGGCCTGTCGCGGAAATGATACCAAAAGTGGTGGTTTGGCCTAAATTATAAGGGTTACCAATAGCGAGAACGATGTCGCCGACTTTTGCTTTATAGTCTGAATTTAACGGGATGACCGGGAGGTTATCAATGGCCACTTTTAATATTGCGATGTCCGTTCTACGATCTTTGCCGATCAGTGTCGCGGCAGAATAGCGACCATCTTGTAGGGCCACGATAATTTGATCCGATTGAGCAATAACGTGGTAATTAGTAATAATGTAACCTTTATCGCTGACAATGACTCCTGAGCCTAAGCCTTGAGTTTTAAGTTGCAGCTTATCTTCTTCAACGTATTGTCGGCTATAGATGTTAACTACCGCAGGCCCAGCTCGTCTTACAGCATGGCTAAAGGACAGTTGCAGGTCACCAATGGTCTCTTCGATCAAAGGTTTAGGTAGATTGATAACGGAACTACGAAGTGACGGTACAGCAATCAGTAGTATGATGGCTGTGGCCAAGCCCATTAATACTGAGCGTAGAATTGCTTTTCCCATAGTACCCTCTCATCGATACTGCATAAGAACATCAGTTCGACTCGAATCATTATTAAAAATTGAAGCGATTACAAACATGTAGACTGAGAGGATAGCACTGCTTTTAGATGAAAGAAAAGGGAACTTGCAACCAAGCTCCCTTTATCAAGACGTATTATTGTTTATGTTCGTTGCTTATTTGACAACTAAGTAGAGGGTGCGCTCTCCACGTTGGATATTGAGGGCCAATACGCTTGGTTTGCTTTCTAGTAAGCTCCGCAGTTCCGCTAGGTTTTTCACTCGCGTGCGGTTTACAGCAAGAATTATGTCACCAGCTTGTAATTGGTAGGCTTCCGCTGGAGACCCTTTAGCTACCTGGGTAACTTTAACCCCTTTTTCGGAATCGCTGGCATCCGTGTTAATAAGCTCCGCTCCAGTTAGCCCCTCGTGAAGTTTATCGGCCTTGGTTTTCGCGTCGCTGGCTTCTTGTAACGTCACATCGAATGACTTGGGTTTACCATCTCGAATGACGCCCAATGTCACCGTTTTACCAGCGCCTAGGGAAGCTATTTTGGCTCTTAATTCCCCAAAGGTGGCAATTTTTTTGTCGTTGATGGATACGATGATGTCTCCAGCCTCAATGCCCGCTTTATCTGCCGCACTGTCTTGCAATACTTGGCTGACAAAAGCGCCTTTGCTGGAGTCGTAACCTAACGCCTCGGCGAGCTCTGAGGTGATCTCTCCGCCTTGAACGCCTAGCATGCCACGTTTAACTTGGCCAAACTCCAATACTTGATCAGTGATGTTTTTCATCATATTGGTAGGAATGGCGAACCCAATGCCCACATTGCCCCCATTAGGCCCGAGAATGGCTGTGTTGATGCCGATCAGTTCACCGTTCAGGTTGACCAGGGCACCGCCGGAGTTACCGCTGTTAATAGCGGCATCGGTTTGAATGAAGTTTTCAAAGTTTTCTAAGTTAAGGCCACTGCGGCCAAGGGCGGATACAATACCAGAAGTCACGGTTTGCCCGAGCCCAAATGGGTTGCCAATTGCAACGGTGAAGTCACCGACACGAAGCTTATCTGAGTCGGCCAATTTAATTTGAGTCAGGTTGCTGGCTTTTTCACTGAGCTTTAATAGCGCGATATCTGACATTTCATCGCCACCGATAAGCTCGGCGTCATATTCTCTGCCGTCATTAAGTTTAACGCGTATTTCATCGGCGCCTTTAATCACGTGATAATTCGTGACGATTTGGCCTTGCTTCGCATCAACGATGACACCAGAGCCTAACCCGCGGAAAGGCCGCTCTTGAAGTTGTTCTGTTGGAAATTCGGGGCCAAAGAAAAATTGGAATGCTTCTGGGATGTGCTGGTTAGATACTTGTTTGCCTTCAACGGCAATGCTTACAACCGCCGGGGTAACAAGCTCTAGCATAGGTGCTAGGCTTGGCAGTTGTTCGCCACTGACCACAACGGGTAACGCTGCACTAGCAGGCAGTGGCGTGATGATTGAACTTAAGCTTAAAGTTAAAGCCGATAAAACAAGCATAGGTTTTTTCATCATAAGACTCCTCTCTAATAGGTGAGAATTATGACCTAGCTGGTTAAATAAAGTTCAATCAATGTTGTTTATGCAGACTTTTTCTCTTCAACGGTTGGCGGTGTTTCGATGATTTCTTTCTCATCATCTTTTAACAGCCCTGTTGCGCCATTAGCGTAATCCTTTGGTTGAGAGTTTGAGTCTTCGTGTGCTTCCGTCTCAATTTGTGGCTCTGGGTTCTGTTGAGTTATTTTTTTCACAAACGGATTATCTTGCTCAGGAACATTCGGCAGTAATTCGCTCGATGTCTTTGCCATGTGCTGATATAGCTTAGTGTAATCTTTACCAAGGATATCCAACATTTCAGCGGTTTGAGAGAAATGGTCGGTGAGTTCTTGACGTTGTTGTTCCAACTCAAATTTAGCGCCATCAAGTTCTTTTTGGACCAGTTTTTGTTTATTGTATTCCGGTGTCATAAAGCGAGAAATTGCAAAACCAATGATAAGACCGATAACCAGTCCGATTAAGGCGTACATCCAAGGCATAATTGCTCCTTTGTCGTTGTTGTCACTTTTAGGGTGGGAAGCATGAGTCAATATTTGGTGCGTTAAGCGGTGACACTATTGGTTATTATTTTTGCCAGATACCGACCATGGAATGTTACTACACTGTTACATGTTAGCCCGATCATGGTACTATGAGTCGATACTCTGATAAAGAAAAAAGCACATTAGAATAGTAATAAGATGTGCCAATAAATTTTGACTGACTGAAACTAATTTCTCTGTATTTGACTTCGCGGTGGCTATCTTTACCTAGCAACCAGTGAGTCAAGATAGACGGCCTTAAGGTATAGCTCTCCGCCATGACCCCGAAACAAAAATATATGCAAGATATTGAACTTAATGGATTTAGTGTCGATGCTGCGCAGACGCAAGCGGTTGATTGTTTAGAACAGCTATATCATGATTTTTTAGGGTACCAACAGGCACCCGAGCCTCAGCAAGGCCGTTTAGCCCGCTGGTTGGGTAAGAAGCCTCAAGCAAAAGAACAACCACAAGGTCTGTATTTTTGGGGCGGCGTTGGGCGGGGTAAAACCTACCTGATGGATACCTTTTATGATGCCGTACCAAGTTCAAGAAAAATGAGAGTTCACTTTCATCGCTTTATGTATCGTGTGCACGATGAGCTAAAGGAATTGCAAGATGTAAGTGATCCTTTAGAGAAAGTAGCGGATAGCTTTAAAGCCGAAGCGGATATTATTTGTTTTGATGAATTTTACGTATCAGACATAACTGACGCGATGATTTTAGCCACTCTGCTGCAAGCTTTGTTTGCACGAAATATGGTATTGGTAGCGACGTCTAATATTCCACCTGAAGATCTGTATAAAAATGGCCTGCAAAGAGCTCGTTTTATGCCTGCCATCGAACTTATCCAAAAAAACTGCAAAATACTCAATGTTGATAGCGGCGTTGATTACCGACTGCGAACCCTAGAGCAGGCTGAAATCTACCATTACCCGTTAGATGAAGCGGCCAACCGAAATTTGAACCTCTATTACCAACAACTGGTTGGTAACGGACACAGTTCGGTTACCAATATAGAGGTGAATCATCGCCAGCTGGACGTCATTAATAGCCATGACGATGTTCTATTTGCTAGCTTTGAGCAGCTTTGCGAAACCATGCGCAGTCAAAATGACTATATTGAGCTGTCTCGTGTTTACCACACGGTTTTGCTTGCTGACGTGAAAATAATGCAAAGAGAAAGCGATGATGCAGCTAGGCGTTTTATCGCCTTGGTTGATGAGTTTTATGAACGCAATGTCAAACTGATCATTTCTGCCGAAGTTGCCTTGGAACTACTGTATTCCGGTGGCCACTTAGAGTTTGAATTTAAACGTTGTCAGTCGCGGCTTATTGAAATGCAGAGCCATGAATACTTAGCCAGAGAGCACCTAGCTTAGCGCAAATGTTACCTTTCCTTGATTGCTCACCAAAATACGGATGAAAAAATTGACTTTTTTACTCGAAAAGAGGTGATTTTTTCCTCACTCTTCTCTATAATCCTGCGACCTACCGTTACTGCCGGCCTCTAATTGCGAAATTATTGCGGTTATGCCAAGAGTTTCCAACACTCGAAGGGGTGATAATGGTGCTCTTAGACAGTGGGAACAAATACTTGTTCCTTAAGTGTAAATTTTTTAAATAGGTAATTATTAGCATGAAAACTTTCGTTGCTAAACCAGAAACTGTAAAACGCGACTGGTATGTAGTAGATGCTGAAGGCAAAACTCTTGGCCGTCTAGCAAGTGAAATCGCTTCTCGCCTTCGTGGCAAGCATAAAGCAGAATACACTCCTCACGTAGACACTGGTGATTACATCATCGTTGTAAACGCTGAGAAAGTTGCTGTAACAGGTAACAAGGCGAAGGGTAAGGTTTACTACCGTCACTCTGAATTCCCTGGTGGCCTTAAGACAATCACTTTTGAAAAATTGATTGTTAAGAAGCCAGAGATGGTTCTTGAACTAGCTGTTAAAGGTATGTTACCACGTGGTCCTCTAGGCCGTGCTATGTACCGTAAGCTAAAAGTTTACGCTGGCGCTGAGCACAACCATGTTGCTCAACAACCACAAGTACTAGACATCTAATCGGGGATTATGAAAATGGCAGAGAATCAATACTACGGCACTGGTCGTCGCAAGAGCTCAGCAGCTCGTGTTTTCATCAAACCAGGTAGCGGTGACATCGTAATCAACAAGCGTAGCCTTGATGTTTACTTCGGTCGCGAAACTTCTCGTATGGTTGTTCGTCAACCACTTGAGCTAGTTGAACTAACTGACAAACTTGACCTATACATCACTGTTTCTGGTGGTGGTATTTCTGGTCAAGCTGGCGCAATCCGCCACGGCATCACTCGTGCTCTTATGGAATACGATGAGTCTTTCCGTCCTGCTCTACGTGCAGCTGGCTACGTTACTCGTGACGCTCGTTGCGTTGAGCGTAAGAAAGTTGGTCTACGTAAAGCACGTCGTAAACCACAATTCTCTAAGCGTTAATCTTTTTTCGAAAAGATACACGCTTCAGCTTATGGCTGGAAATGTGGAATCAAAAGCTCGGCTTATGCCGGGCTTTTTTGTTTTTTGATGTTCTAAAACTGTAATTAACTCCTAGACCTACTTCCTTTAGTTTTCCTTTCTCTCCTTTTGTGACGGAACGGGCGATTCGCCTCACAAATGTTACAAAAAAGTAGCTTTATCTTGTCAAAAAGTAGGGTTTTCTTTATCATTTCCCATCAAAATAAATACAAATAATCTGTAGATTTGTTAGCCGTGCTCTTAATAGGAAATTAAAACAAGCCAAAGGGAGCAAATGGGAGAATGTTGGATGAGCAATGCGCCTTTAAATAACGGACGTCGGCGTTTCCTTACCGCGACTACGGCAGTGGTTGGTGGGTTAGGAACAGTCGCTGTGGCCGTGCCTTTTATTAAATCATGGAACCCGAGCGCCAAAGCGAAAGCGGCTGGCGCCCCGGTTGAAGTGGATATCGGAAAAATCGATGAAGGGGGGCTACTCCGTGTTGAGTGGCGTGGTAAACCTGTTTGGATCGTTCGTCGTGGTCAATCTGCGCTAGACGACTTAAAAAAGGTTGAAGACCAACTTCGAGATCCTAGCTCTCAGGAAGAGCAACAACCTGAGTACGCTCAAAACGAATATCGCTCCATAAAGCCTGAATACTTCATTGCCGTTGGTATATGTACTCACTTAGGCTGCTCACCGACACACTTGCCTGATACGTTTGGTGAGCAGGTGAAAGGGGTTAAATCTGGATTCTTCTGTCCGTGTCATGGTTCGAAGTTTGATCTGGCAGGCCGAGTTTTCCAAGGGGTCCCAGCACCACTAAACTTAGTGATCCCACCACACACTTATTTAAGTGACACCAAAGTGATTATTGGTGTTGATGACGGAGGGGATGCCTAATGCAAGCATTATTGGACTGGGTAGAAAAACGCATACCCGCAATGAATGCGTACAAAAAACATCTGTCTGAATACCCAATGCCGAAAACATTTAACTTTTGGTATTTTTTTGGTTCACTAGCCATGTTAGTGCTAGTAAACCAGATCTTGACGGGCATTTGGCTAACCATGAATTACGTACCGACTGGAGAGGGCGCTTTTGCCTCCGTTGAGTACATCATGCGTGATGTTGAGTATGGCTGGCTATTACGATATATGCACTCCACTGGAGCCTCCGCATTCTTCGTCGTGATTTATCTGCATATGTTCCGTGGCCTTATCTACGGTTCTTACCAAAAACCACGTGAGCTTCTGTGGTTATTTGGCATGCTGATTTTCTTAGTCTTGATGGCTGAAGCCTTTATGGGCTACTTGCTACCTTGGGGACAAATGTCTTTCTGGGGCGCGCAGGTAATCATATCCTTGTTTGGGGCCATACCCGTAATTGGTGATGACCTAACACTATGGATACGTGGTGACTACGTTATCTCTGGCGCGACGCTAAACCGTTTCTTTGCTTTACATGTTATAGCGCTGCCCATCGTTCTATTGTTACTCGTTGTTCTTCATATTATCGCTTTGCATGAAGTGGGCTCGAACAACCCTGATGGTATTGAAACCAAATTACCAAAAGGCACAATGGGCGATGACTACCAGTCACAATTTAAATTCCACAAAGATTACACTAAGAAATACGACATCATTGATTCTATTCCATTCCACCCATATGGAACGGTAAAAGACTTTGTTGGTATCGCAGGTTTCTTATTCTTCTTCTGTTATGTGCTGTTCTTTAACCCAGAAATGGGTGGGTTCTTCCTTGAGCCGCCTAACTTTGAAGCCGCTAACCCACTGAAAACTCCAGAGCACATTGCTCCGGTTTGGTACTTCACGCCGTTTTACGCGATTTTACGTGCTGTTCCAGACAAGCTATTGGGTGTTATCGCAATGGGTGCTTCAATTGTCGTGTTGTTCTTACTGCCATGGTTTGACCGATGCAAAGTACGTTCGTACCGTTACCGTAGCAAACTACATTTGGTGAACATCATTCAGTTTACGATTAGCTTCATTGCTCTTGGTATTCTGGGTGCGTTACCTGCTACAGAGCTGTACACCATGTTTGCGCGTATCTTTAGCTTGGGTTACTTCATGTTCTTCGTATTGCTGTTCTTCTACAGTAAAAACGAAGCAACGAAACCATTACCAGAGAGGTTAACATTATAATGAAAAAGTGGATTGTTATACTTTTTGCGTTGTTGCCATCTTTGGCAATGGCGGCAGGAGCCACTGTACCTTTAGATAAGGCAAACAATGATCTAACGGATAAGGCTTCCTTACAAAATGGCGCCAAATTATTCATGAATTACTGTATGGGTTGTCACTCAACGCAATATCAACGATATGAGCGAGTAGCAACGGACATCGGTATTCCACTGGATTTGATGAAAGAGAACTTGATCTTTGATCCTAATGTGAAAATTGGTTCATTGATGCAGAATGCCATCCCTGAGAAACAAGCAGGTCAATGGTTTGGTGCTCCGCCACCAGATTTGACACTGGTATCTCGTGTTCGTGGTGCAGACTGGTTATACACTTATTTGCGTTCTTTCTATGCTGACCCGTCACGCCCATTTGGAGTGAACAACCTTGTTTTCCCAAGTGTTGGTATGCCGCATGTATTAGAAGAACTGCAAGGTATTCCAGAGCCTATATTTGAAACACACATGGTTGATGGCAAAGAAGTGACAGTCGTGGTAGGTACTCAATCGAACGGTCGTGGCGAAATGAGCGCGACTGAATACGATAATGCCATGCGTGACTTAGTTAACTTCCTCGATTATTCCGGTGACCCAGTTAAGCTAGAGCGTCATGCGATAGGTTGGTGGGCAATGGCGTTCTTGGTTATCTTCACGATCATCGTGGTGTTGCTCAAGAAAGAGTATTGGCGTGATGTTCACTAATCGTGCTATAATGCTTCGCTAATTTGTATACAATGGGGGCAGTCGCCTCCATTGTTTTTTTAATTTTAAGTGTGCTGGAGGGCTCAATGGCTGTAGCTGCCAATAAACGTTCTGTGATGACTCTATTCTCAAGTGCCTCTGATATGTACAGCCATCAGGTGCGTATTGTTCTAGCCGAAAAAGGTGTGAGTGTTGAAGTTGAGTTGGTTGAAGAGAACAATCTTCCAAATGAACTTATCGAACTAAACCCTTATAAGACCGTACCTACTTTGATTGATCGTGAGCTTGCTTTGTACAACTCAAAGATCATCATGGAATATCTTGATGAGCGTTTTCCTCATCCACCTCTAATGCCGGTATATCCTGTAGCGCGTGGTAACAGCCGCTTAATGATGTTCCGCATTGAGAATAATTGGTACTCTCTAGCGGAAAAAATCGTTAAAGGCAATGTAGAAGAAGCGGAAGCAGCACGTATTAAACTGCGTACTGATCTACTGACTCTTGGCCCTATCTTTGCTGAATACGAGTACTTCATGAGCGAAGAATTTAGCTTGATCGATTGCTACCTTTCTCCACTACTTTGGCGTTTGCCAGAGCTAGGTATTGAGTTAGTTGGTCCTGGTTCTAAAGAGCTAAAAATCTACATGAACCGCGTATTCGAACGTGATTCTTTCCTAGCTTCTTTAACGGAAGCTGAACGTGAGATGCGTCTGGCTCGTTAATGGATATTGAAAACATGACAGCGCGCCGACCTTACCTGGTCCGCGCGTTTTATGAATGGTTAGCGGATAATGACCTAACACCACATTTAGTTGTTGATGCAACTTTACCGGGTGTTCGTGTTCCTGAAGAGTTTATTCAAGATGGTCAAATTATTTTGAATATTGCTCCTCGTGCTGTTGGTAACTTAGAGTTGGGTAATGAAGCCATTACGTTCAATGCTCGATTCAGCGGTCGCCCTCATTCAGTGATTGTTCCTATTTACGCTGTTCACGCCATTTATGCGCGTGAAAATGGTGCAGGAACAATGTTTGAACCTGAAGAAGCATACGCAGACGACATGACGATCGAAGATGTAGATGTATCATTTGAAGAAGAGAGCAGTCTAGGCGTTGTTGAGGTTGAAGAATCTCTAGCGACAACGACTGAAGAAACTTCTGACGATGAAGCGCCTGTACGTCCTAAAGGCCGTCCAAGTTTACGTGTGGTGAAATAGCAGCCATTGATGCCATAGGCCGATAACCTTGCTGTTATCTACCGTTGTGTTATCAAGCATCAGATAAATAAAAAGCAGCGAATTCGCTGCTTTTTTTGTGCTTGTTAATTTATGTCTAAACGATTTTTCTTCAGTGATAATGTTGATTCAGTCACTTAGGTATCTAGGGCTCTACGGTTTCAACTTGAGCACTGTGGTTAATCTCGAATGCTTTGATGACTTGTTTAACACCAGAGATGTTCCTTGTGATTTCAACCGCCGTGTCTGCCTGATCTGGCGTTACGTAACCTAATAGAAACACTTCGCCATCTTCGGTGATGACTTTTATTTTCACACCGTTAAGGGATGACTCGGTCAATAGTGACGACTTCACCTTGGTGGTCACCCAACTGTCTTGACTAATGGTCGATAGCTCGAGTAAGGGTTTAACGCGAAGTTGGTTTGATACCGATGACACACCTTCGATCTCTTCAACTTTGTTTGAAAATTGTTGGCGGATATCTTCCGTAACCGCTTGGCCGATCAAAATTACCTTGCCGTTAAAGACGGTCGCAGTGGCTTTCAAGTTACCAGGGTAAGGGCTCTTATTGCTGATACCGGCCACTTCAAACTCTAATTGACTGTCTTTCCAAATTTGTTCTGCTGAACGAGTGTCAGTTACGATAGCCGCAGTGGTTGCGGCGCCCGCGACAAATAAACCAGCACATCCAGATAAACTCATCACGCAAGCGGATACTAGTAGCCATCTTTTTAACATCGAATGTCTCTCCTTTGCTTACTTTCGTTACAGATTCTGCAGGCAGGTTTATTCTTCGTGAGAAGGGAAAAGAACCTGATCAATCAAATCACATAAGCAGTGAAGTGTAAGCATATGAACTTCATGAATACGAGCAGTACGTTGCGAAGGAATACGCACTTCAACGTCTGACTCGCCAAGTAACCCAGCCATTTCGCCACCATCTTTACCTGTTAAGGCTATGATGGTCATGTCGCGAGTTACTGCCGCTTCCATCGCTTTGATTACATTTTTGCTGTTACCACTGGTGGATACCGCCAGCAGTATGTCACCGGGTTGGCCGAATGCGCGCACTTGCTTTGAGAAGATCTCTTGATAGTGGTAGTCATTTGCGACGGCTGTTAGCGTTGTGTTGTCTGCCGTTAGCGCCATAGCAGGTAGGCTTGGGCGCTCTGTTTCAAAGTGATTCAGTAAGCAAGATACAAACTGCTGTGCATTCGATGCTGAACCGCCATTACCACAACACAAGATTTTGTTGCCATTAAGCAGGCTGTTTACCATAGCATGGGCTGCTAGGGTGATGTGGTCTGGCAGGGCTTCGGCCGCTGCGATTTGAATCTGAATGCTTTCTGTGAAGCTTTCTCTAATGCTATCGAGCATCGGTTATCCTTGAGTTATTGCGTTTTTTATCCAATTGATGTCCTCACCTTTTTGGTGAATGGCAATGACATCAAAGCGAAATTCAGTATCGTAAGGGGAAAGTTTTTGGTTTCTGAGCCACCATTGCGCGGTTTTGATCAGCTTTTGTTGTTTCCTATAAGTGACCATTTCGGCGGCGTTACCGAAGTTTTTTTGATTTCTATATTTAACTTCGACAAACACAATGGCGTTGCGTTCCCTCATTATAAGGTCAAGTTCACCGCATTTGCAGTTGAAATTGGCTTCAATGAAACTAAGCCCATGGCGAATTAGGTATTGTTTCGCCATGGTCTCATATTGCTGGCCGAGTTTTCGTTTATCTGCGCGTTGGTTGTTTAAACTCATGCTGCACTATAGGTTCTATTTATCATAGTTTACCATGCTCAGACCAGCCGATTTCTCGCTGAACAACGCATTGCTCGTCTATCGACAGAATGCCTGTTTGACCGGTTACCTGATAGCCAGGAACCACTTTCATTTGTGGTAATTCAACAATCAAACGATAAGCATCCATACCAAGCGCGTGTAAACGTTTTTCTGAGTTGCTGCTTTTCGGCCATAGGGTATCAATTTTGTTATTGAGCGAAGAGTTTTGATCCAATAGTAGCGGTATATCGCTGTAAGCAACGCCGGTTAAGTCTTCATATTGACGCTTGCTGCCGTTATTGCTTCGCGAATTGGAGAACAATTTTGGTGGTGTGCTGTCAGGGTTAATAGCAACTTCGATAAACGGTTTAATCAAGGTCAGTTCGTCATTTTTAGCCACAATATAAACAGAGTCGATGTCACGACGGCTACGAGCTTGAGACTCAGTTTCCATGTTAATCAGTTTGTTTAATTGGGCAATACGAGCTTGGCTGCTATTAAGGCCAAAGACGGAATTTATGTTGTTTTGCAATTGTGCTTTGTTGCCGAAGTAACTGACAGCCGCCTCATTCTTGCTGTATTTCTGCCATTCTTTCTCGAATGCTGCTGCAACACGTTCACCAAGGCGACCTTTTGGAGCCAGAATTAGCGGGTATTGGTAGCCATTGCTAAACAAGTGCTTCGCGGCTTGCGCAACTTCTTGTTCAGGCGAAAGCGTTAGGTAGCAAAAGCGATTATCGGCAAGCGGTTGGTCGGGAATGTTGAGTGCAAGCATAGGCAGTTGCGTTGTATTTTGCAGTTGCTCAACTTCGTTTTTCTGCAGTGGCCCAACGATAAAGTCGACATTACGTTCTGCCAATTCTTTTTGTAGTTGCTCCATAGACAGAGCTTCGGAGTCCAATACCGTTAGCGTTGCGTCAGCATCGCGATTGAAGTCATCTAACATGGCATGGATAAAGCCATCACGAACTAATTGCCCCTGTGACGCGTATTTTCCACTCAGAGGTAGCAATAGTGCCGTATTTTGAGGTTTGATGATTTCAAGATCTAGAATTGCTTGAATATCAACCGGTGTATATAAGCTAGCAGGGTGCGAGTTATTTTCGGCTAACCATTTTTCGAGCGTATTTTTAAGTTGGGCTGGGTTGTTAGCCAGAGTTTTCATGTAAATCGCTAGTTGCAACCAGCCATCTAATACGTCTTCGTCTTGCTCTGCGACCTGAGCGGTCAATTCGTATTCAGAGTAAAGGTGTAAGCTTGCCCATACTTTATTAGCAATGGCTTCTTGTTCATCGTCCGTTAGGTAGTTGCTCAATAAGATGTATTCACGGCTTACGTTGAAATGATCTTGCAGCTGCTCAAACAGCTCAGCTCTGCGCTGATGGTAACTGATCCACTGAGAATTACTTAATGGCCACCAAGGCTGAAAGTTAAGTTGTTTTAGCGCTTGTTGTGGAGAGTGTTCATGCGTTAGGATCAGCGCCCGCGCTAACTGCCACTCTGCCATTTGAACAGGGCTGAGGGATTGTTTTGCTAAACGTTTAGACAGAAGATTGGCTTGATTCCATTCTTGGTTTTGGGTCGCGGCCTTAAGCGCCATGATCAGCAAGTCGTTTTGAATGTTGCCTTGTAGGCTATCCGCTTGCATGACGTAAGATTGTGCACTTTGTGTCGGTGCTGCGGTTATATCAACTGCGGTTGGCGCTTGCGGGCTGGAAGAACACGCAGCTAAAGTAATTGCCAATGCAATGGGTGTAAGAAGGCGTGGTACACTGATTCTTTTTTTGTTCTTCATAGCTGTGAGTTCTTGTTTAACAAAATACAAAAGTTATCTCTATATTAATCGTTGAAGTGATGGTAAACAAATGACAGACATAAAAACTTCCCCGTCAGAGATCCCAACTCTCTACATTGTGCCAACCCCTATTGGGAATTTAGGCGACATCACCCAACGATCGCTGGATGTGCTTCATAGCGTTGATTTGATTGCAGCTGAAGACACGCGCCATACAGGCCGTTTATTGTCTCATTTCAGCATCAAAACCAAAACCTTTGCCTTACATGATCACAATGAGCAGCAAAAAGCGCAAGTGTTAGTCGAAAAATTACAGCAAGGACTTTCAATTGCACTGGTTTCTGATGCGGGAACGCCGCTTATCAGTGACCCAGGTTATCATTTGGTGACTCAATGTCGTCAAGCCGGTGTCAGGGTTGTGCCATTACCTGGTGCGTGTGCGGTTATCACAGCACTTAGTGCATCGGGTTTGCCTTCTGACCGTTTCAGCTTTGAAGGCTTCTTACCTGCCAAAAGTAAAGGCCGCAAAGATAAGTTCTTAGAAATCGCCAAAGCAGAGCGTACGTGTATTTTCTATGAATCGCCACACCGTATAATGGATTCATTAGCGGATATGCTTGAAATCTTAGGACCAGATCGCGAAGTTGTGATGGCTCGTGAGTTAACTAAGACTTTTGAAACGATTCAAGGCATGCCTCTGGGGGACTTGATTCCATGGATCGAAGAAGACGATAACCGTAAGCGCGGCGAGATGGTACTGCTGATTCATGGTCACCGTGAAGAAGTCTCAGAAGAGCTACCTGACGAAGCAACACGAACTCTGGCTATTTTGACAAAAGAGTTGCCCCTTAAGAAAGCGGCCGCATTGACGGCTGAAATCTACAATCTTAAGAAAAATGCGCTGTATAAGTGGGGATTGGAGCATTTGAGTGCTAAAGGTTAAGTACTAAAAGCTAAGTACTAAAAGCGAAGTACGAAAGGCTAAGTGCTAAGTGCTAAAAGCGGAGTGTTAGGAGTCAAGGGGTTGGTGGGGTAGGTTAAAGGTGGGCTGCATTTGCTTATAATCTCGCCAGTCGGTTGTGATATTGGCTGAAAGCTTTCTCTTTGCTAGACACGTTACTTCTTTCTCTATACAATCCGCCATCGGAGTTGACTGGGTAATCGCTGCTTCATTGATGTCCTTCGGGAGACTGATGGAGGGGAGGAACGTCCGGGCTCCATAGAGCAGGGTGCCAGGTAACGCCTGGGGAGCGCGAGCTCACGACAAGTGCAGCAGAGAGAAAACCGCCGATGGCTTAATCTTCTTTTATTCTTCGGAGTAGGGAAGTAAGCACAGGTAAGGGTGAAAGGGTGCGGTAAGAGCGCACCGTGCGTCTGGCAACAGTGCGTAGCAAGGTAAACTCCACCCGGAGCAAGATCAAATAGGCCCTCACATTGCGTTGCTCGCGTATGGGGGCGGGTAGATTGCTTGAGCCTGTGAGCGATTGCAGGCCTAGACGAATGGTTACCGCCGCGCAAGCGGAGACAGAACCCGGCGTATGTGTCAACTCCACCTATACGAGACCCATCACCGCTTAACCGCGGTGATGGGTTTTTTGCGTTATATTGACGCAGTTAATTATTAATCCCGTAAACTTGGCACTAAATCACCCGATTCCTTGTTTAGGGAGTGGCGAGACGATCTTAAATCAGTACACTAGAGTTTCGTCTTTTAAAGCTAAGTACATCTAACGAGAACACCATGACCGAATCTTTTAAACACATTTCAGTTTTGCTTAACGAATCTATTGATGGCTTAGCAATTAAACCTGACGGCACTTACATTGACGGTACGTTTGGCCGTGGCGGTCATAGCCGCACGATTCTCTCTAAGTTGGGTGAAAATGGTCGCTTATTCAGTATTGACCGAGATCCAACGGCGATCGCTGAAGCTCAAAAAATTGACGACCCTCGTTTTACCATTGTTCATGGTCCTTTTTCAGGCATGGCTGAATACGCAGAACGTTATGATTTAGTCGGTCAAGTGGACGGTGTATTACTGGATTTAGGTGTTTCTTCTCCACAGCTTGATGACGCTGAACGTGGATTTAGTTTCATGAAAGATGGGCCGCTGGATATGCGTATGGATCCAACGTCAGGTATGCCGGTTTCTCAGTGGCTGCAAGAAGCAGATTTAGATGATATCACTTGGGTTATTCGCGAGTTTGGCGAAGATAAGCACGCAAGACGAATAGCAAAGGCGATTGTCGCGTATCGTGAAAACGAGGAAAACGAACCTCTGACACGTACTGGCCAGTTAGCTAAGCTCATCTCTGAAGCAGCACCAAAAAGTTTCAAAGAGAAAAAACACCCAGCGACACGTAGCTTCCAAGCATTTCGTATTTACATTAACAGTGAGCTAGATGAGATCGATACCGCGCTAAAGGGTGCATTATCTATTTTGGCTCCAGAAGGCCGTTTATCGGTGATCAGCTTCCACTCTCTTGAAGATCGTATGGTTAAGCACTTCATGCGTAAAGAAAGTCGTGGTCCGCAAGTGCCTCATGGCCTGCCATTAACAGAAGCGCAAATTGCTGAGTTAGGCAGCGCGGCAATGAAAACCGTCGGCAAAGCCATCAAGCCAAGTGATGCTGAGGTGGATGAAAATACACGCTCACGCAGCTCAGTACTTCGTATTGGCGAAAAACTATAGTAGCTAAATGTCATGAGTGATAAAACACCAAGTATCAATCTCGCAAAGCACATTGGTCAAGACTTACTAACCGTAGGGCGTTGGCCTTTGCTTATGATGATGTGTGCGTTTGGTTCCGCTATGTGGATCGTTCATACCACTCATGACGCACGACAAGCCATTCATCAGCGAGACAACGCACTAACAGAGCGTGATCGATTAGATAATGAGTGGCGTAACCTCATCCTAGAAGAGAATGCTTTGTCTGAGCACACCAGAGTTCAGCAATTGGCCGCCACTGAACTTGATATGAGGCGACCAGATGCAGACAAAGAAGTGATAGTGTCCTTAAAATGACGACCAAACCTCGCCCGAAGAAAAGTAACAACCAAAGCGCAAAGGAATCGCCAGTGGTCGGCTTGAGCCCTTGGCGTTTTCGTACATTACTGTTTTTTGTTTTTGTAGCACTCGCCGCATTGATTTCCAGACTTGCCTACATTCAAATTATCGAGCCAGACAACCTGATTCGCCAAGGTGACATGCGTTCGGTTCGTGTCAAAGCGCTTCCCTCCGCTCGCGGTATCATCTCTGAAAGAAATAACGAAGCTTTAGCGGTCAGTGTGCCTGTTGATGCAGTATGGGCCGATCCGAAAACCATTTTTAAAGAAGGTGGACTTAACCCCATTGAACCTTGGCATGCATTAGCCGATGTATTGGGTGTCGACCGGGAAAAATTGCTTAATCGAATTAAGAAAAACAGTACTCGTCGCTTTATTTATTTACAGCGACAAGTGAGCCCAGCGATGGCTAACTACATTCGGGAATTAAAACTCGCAGGGGTAGGCCTAAAGCAAGAGTCTCGCCGTTATTACCCGTCGGGTGAGGTCAGCGCACACTTAATAGGTGTGACCGGAATTGATGGCCACGGACTTGAAGGCGTAGAGCGTACTTACGATCAATGGTTAACTGGCGAAGCGGGTAAGAAAACGATACGTAAAGATCGATTTGGTCGCGTGGTTGAAAATATTTCATTAGAAGAGCGTGAACAGGGCGAACCTCTACAGTTGACCGTCGATCAACGAATTCAAGCTATTGCCTACCGTGCGGTCAAACAGGCGGTTGCGGATTATAATGCAACCTCAGCTTCGATCGTCATGCTCGATGTAAAGACAGGCGAAGTGTTGAGTATGGTGAATGCCCCATCATATAACCCAAACAATCGCTCCCAACTACAGAACTATCGAATGCGTAACCGTGCGATTACCGACGCTTTTGAACCTGGCTCCACAGTGAAACCATTTGTCGTGTTAGCCGCGTTAGAAAACGGCACAGCGGATAAAGACACAGTGATAGACACGGGCAATGGCATCATGCAATTGGGGGGCAGCCGAGTCAGGGATGTTTCTAAAGTCGGTAAGGCTGACCTAACCACTATCCTAAAAAAATCCAGCAATATTGGCGTGGCAAAGCTAGCTCTAGATATGCCGCTTGAGGCTTTGTTGGGTATGTACAGTTCGGTTGGATTTGGTGAAACCAGTGGCCTTAATTTGGTGGGAGAAACTTCCGGAATTTTCCCGAGCCGTCGCCGTTGGTCTAAGTTTGAAATCGCCACATTATCATTTGGTTATGGCCTTGCTGTTTCTCCTATTCAGTTAGCGCATGCCTATGCAACTCTCGGCAATTATGGGGTCTATCGTCCGCTTCATATCGTAAAAGACAATGGGCAAGATATATCAACTCCAGTGGTCGACAGAAATAACGCTAAAATGGTGCTCGAAATGATGGAGCAGGTTACCCAAAAAGGCGGCTCTGCAACCCGAGCAGCTGTTCCGGGTTATCGCATTGCGGCGAAAACGGGAACATCACGAAAAGCGACGGCCGGTGGCTACAGCGACGAATATTTTGCTTACACGGCAGGCATTGCGCCAGTAAGTAACCCAAGAGTGGCATTGGTGGTGGTCATCAATGAACCTCAAGGTGACCAGTATTATGGTGGTGCAGTTGCGGCTCCAGTCTTTGCGGAAGTGATGAAAGGAGCGCTACAAATTTTGAATGTCGCGCCAGACGAAAATCAGTTTAATTCTAGCAACAGAGGTTAATTACGTGCATCAGCTTACGTTATTACTAAAACCATGGGTTTCTTTATCCTTAACCGATTCACAAGATGTAATGGTGAATCAACTGCGTCTTGATAGCCGTAAAGTGGAAAGTGGGGATACGTTTGTTGCTATAAAAGGCCATGCTGTTGATGGTCGAAAGTACATTGAAAAAGCTTTAACGTTAGGAGCTAACGCGGTATTGGCACAAGCTTGTGATGAAAAAATACATGGCCTTGTTGAGTCTGTAGGTTCAGTCCCTGTGATTTATATTCAGGATTTAGATGCGGTTTTGTCTGCATTAGCCGTACGTTTTTATGGTCAGTCTGAAATGGGGCTAATTGGTGTTACTGGTACTAATGGCAAAACGACCATTACCCAGCTCATCGCGCAGTGGTTAGACTTGGTCGGTGAAAAGTCAGCAGTAATGGGCACAACCGGAAACGGGTTCCTTTCTGATCTTCAAGCGGCAGCAAACACCACGGGCAATGCCATTGAAATTGCTGATACGCTAGCGAGTTTGGCTCAGCAAGGAGCTAAGTACACAGCATTAGAAGTGTCCTCTCACGGATTGGTTCAAGGCCGAGTCAGAGATTTGTCTTTCAAAGTGGGCATTTTTACTAACCTGAGCCGTGATCATCTTGATTATCATGGCACGATGGAAGAGTACGCCAATGCAAAATTGTCTCTGTTTCGAGACCATCAATGCCAACACGCTGTGCTTAACATAGATGATGAAGTAGGAGCCAGTTGGTTACAAATACTGCCAAACAATGTGGCAGTTTCGCTTAATCACAAGTCTGCCGATTTAGCTCAAGCGCCTAATCAAAGCCTGTTTGCGACGCATGTTGATTATTCGGAAACAGGTATTGATATCAAATTTGATGGCTCTTGGGGCAAAGGTACATTGCAGGCGCCTTTGATTGGTGCTTTTAATGCCAGTAACTTGATGTTGGCCTTGGCCAGTTTGTTAACTCTAGGCGTCGATAAACAACAATTGCTAAATACGGCGCCAAAATTACTGCCAGTCATTGGTCGTATGGAATTGTTTCAAACAGCGGGTAAAGCAAAAGTTGTCGTTGATTACGCGCATACACCCGACGCATTAGAAAAAGCACTGTCAGCATTGCGTGTTCATTGCCAAGGAAAGCTTTGGGCTGTTATCGGTTGCGGTGGTGATCGAGATACAGGTAAAAGACCTATGATGGCCGACATTGCTGAACGTCTTGGTGATCATTGTATTTTGACCGATGATAATCCTCGCGGAGAAGATCCTGCCATTATCGTCAAAGATATGTTGGCTGGAATGGCTGAACCTGACAAAGCAATTGTTGAGCATGACCGTTATCAAGCGTGCTTACATGCACTTAGCCATGCGGATGAAAACGACATTATTTTACTGGCGGGCAAAGGCCATGAAGATTACCAAGTTATGGCTGAATCGACCATCCATTACTCAGATCGTGAAACTGCGATGGAATTACTGGAGCTGACCAAATGATCAACTTTTCATTGCAGCAAATGGCGTCTGAATTACAAGCTAAATTAATTGGCATTGATGCTGATATTTCTGCTGTTTCGACGGACACCAGAACCATAGATAAAGGTTCGTTGTTCATTGCTTTGGTGGGTGAGCGTTTTGATGGCCACCAGTTTTGTGAACAAGCCATGTTAAATGGAGCAAGCGGAATTGTTGTTGAAAGGCCGTTGCCATTAGATATCCCCCAACTTGTTGTGAATAATACCAAACAAGCCTTGGGTGATATTGCGGCTTGGGTTCACCAACAATCGCCATGTAAGACGATGGCCTTAACTGGAAGTTGTGGCAAAACCACCGTAAAAGAAATGCTGGCGGCGATATTACAGCAACGCGGCAGCGTGCTTGCGACGGCGGGTAACTTTAATAATGATATTGGTGTTCCGTTAACTCTGCTCCGTCGTGATGCTAAACAAGATTATGCGGTGATAGAATTAGGTGCCAATCACCTCAATGAAATCGCCTATACCACGCAATTGGCAAAACCAAGCATCGCTCTGGTGAATAACGTTGCTGCGGCTCACCTTGAAGGTTTCGGTACCATCGATGGTGTAAAGCGAGCTAAAGGCGAAATATATCAAGGGCTGAATTCAGGCGATATCGCCGTCGTGAATATGGACAGTAACGGTCTAAAATTTTGGCATGACGTGTTAGCGGATAAAAAAGTGGTTACTTTTTCTCAGCAAAATCGCCAAGCCGATTTTTACGCTTCTGACATTGAATTGGATGAGCAGGGTCTTGCGACGTTTTGCTTACATACTCCATTGGGTGATATCTCGGTAACGCTAACGTTAGTAGGTGCTCACAATGTATCAAATGCGGTAGCAACGGCGGCGATCGCACAGAATGCTGGCGCTAGCTTGACAGAAATCAAACATGGCTTGGCTAACATGACTAATGTATCAGGTCGAGTCGAAGTCATGGAACTGAAGAAAGATGTTCGCTTAATTGATGATAGCTACAACGCCAGCGTGCCAGCGATGAAAGCGGCCGTGGATTTACTGGCAAATTATCAGGGGCAACGCTGGCTTATTTTGGGCTTTATGGCTGAATTAGGGCAGGAAAGTCTTGAACTTCATCGACAAGTCGGACAACATGCTGCCCCATTTGATTTTGAACATGTTCTTACCTTTGGCGAGGACACAAAAGTAATCAGCGACATTTGTCATGGCACGCACTTTGAGAGTCACGAAGCGATGATTACTTATATTGAGCAGCATTTGAATAATAACAGCAACTCAACCCACACTTTATTAGTGAAAGGTGCGAATAGCGCAGGGATGAGCAAGATCGTTGCTGCTTTGAAGGAGATTTTATAATGTTTATCTGGCTTGCAGACTTACTTCAGCCATATTTTTCTTTTTTCCGTTTGATTGACTACTTGTCGTTTCGAGCGATTTTAAGTGTATTAACAGCATTAGGCCTGTCTTTGTGGATGGGACCACGCTTAATTGAGCGTTTGCAAATGCTGCAAATCGGCCAAGTTGTGCGTAATGACGGCCCTGAGTCTCACTTTAGTAAGCGCGGTACGCCTACTATGGGTGGCTTGATGATTTTAGCTGCAATTGCGATCACAGTATTTTTGTGGGCTGACCTATCTAATCCGTACATTTGGGCGGTAATGTTTGTCACGCTTGGTTATGGTGTGGTCGGGTTTGTGGATGATTATCGTAAAGTCGTACGTAAGAACACCGATGGTCTTATTGCTCGTTGGAAGTATTTCTGGCAGTCAGCCATCGCCTTTGTGGTTGCGTTTGCGTTATATGCTTACGGTAAAGACACCGCAGCAACGCAACTCGTTGTGCCATTTTTCAAAGACATCATGCCGCAGTTGGGTATTCTCTACATATTACTGACGTACTTTGTCATTGTAGGAACCAGTAATGCCGTTAACTTAACTGATGGCTTAGACGGTTTAGCAATTATGCCGACTGTTTTGGTTGCTGCAGGCTTTGCCGTGATTGCATGGGCAACGGGTAACGTTAACTATGCGAGCTACTTGCACATTCCATATCTTCCTCACGCTGGTGAGTTAGTGGTAATCTGTACGGCAATTGTTGGTGCTGGTCTTGGCTTCCTTTGGTTTAACACCTACCCAGCACAAGTGTTCATGGGCGATGTTGGTTCATTAGCATTAGGTGGCGCATTAGGTACGATTGCTGTTTTGGTCCGTCAGGAATTGTTGTTGGTGATCATGGGCGGCGTATTTGTAATGGAAACGGTATCTGTTATTTTGCAGGTAGGTTCATACAAATTGCGCGGGCAACGTATTTTCCGTATGGCCCCTATACATCACCATTACGAGCTAAAAGGTTGGCCTGAGCCTCGCGTTATTGTTCGTTTTTGGATCGTCTCAATTGTTTTGGTATTAATAGGCTTAGCGACACTGAAAGTGCGTTAATCTTATGTAAGCAGCCTATTGGCGCAAGGAAGAATGAATGAACTCTTGGCAAGAGATCAATAAGGTTGTGGTTGTAGGGCTCGGTATTACCGGGCTCTCTGTCGTTAATCATATCGTGAAAGCACAACCTAATGTCGATGTAAAAGTCATAGACACACGTGCTGAGCCACCGGCTAAAGATAAACTGCCTGCCGACATTAAACTCCACTCTGGTAGCTGGAATATGGCGTGGTTACTTGATGCTGATCTGGTTGTGGCAAACCCGGGTATTGCGCTGCGTACACCTGAAATTCAACAAGCCTTGAAGGCGAACATTCCTGTTGTGGGTGATATTGAATTGTTTGCGTGGGCCGTGAACAAGCCCGTAGTGGCGATTACCGGATCAAACGGTAAAAGCACCGTGACTGACTTAACAGGTGTTATGGCTAAATCCATCGGGCTAAACGTTGGTGTTGGTGGCAACATTGGTGTACCTGCTTTGGATTTATTAGAGCAAGATGCCGATTTGTACGTCCTAGAACTTTCGAGCTTCCAGCTAGAAACCACATCAAACTTACATCTTGCTGCTGCGGCGTATTTGAACTTGTCTGAAGACCATATGGATCGCTATGACGGCATGAAAGGTTATGGACAAGCAAAGCAACGTATTTTTGCTCATAGCCAAGTAGCCGTAGTAAATCGAGCAGATAAAGCAACGTGGCCTAACCCTAACTTTACTGGCGATGTCGTGACCTTTGGTGACGACGATGATGCAAATGCTTTCGGTCTTTCAATTATCGATGGCGTTACTTATTTATCTGAGCATCACCAACCTATTATGCCAGCCAATCAAATGAGCTTAGTCGGCAAGCACAACAGTACCAATGCGCTGGTGGCGATGGCATTACTAAAAGCGGCTGGGATTGATTACAAAAAAACACTGGATTCACTTAAATCTTACCAAGGCCTGACGCATCGGTGCCAAGTCGTTGCGTATGCTAATGGGGTCAAGTGGGTTAACGATTCAAAAGCGACCAATGTCGCCAGTACGTTAGCGGCATTATCTGGATTGGAATGCCGAGGACAACTGCATTTACTTGTCGGTGGTGATGGTAAAGGAGCAGACTTTTCTATCTTGGCTCCAGTGCTGAATAAGCTTCCTGTTCAATTGCACTGTTTTGGACATGACGGTATACAGTTTATGCCACTACATTCATCGGCGAAGCGCTGGGATACGATGGATCAAGCAATGGAATATATTGCCTCTGAAGTCGCAGACGAAGACATTGTTATGTTGTCTCCTGCGTGTGCCAGTTTTGATCAATACCCGAATTTTATGGCTCGTGGTGATGCGTTTACAGCATTGGCGCAGCAATACGCGAATCTAGAAGTTTAACGGTTGAATGGACGCTTAAGTGGGTAAGCTTAAAGAAAACATATCTGACTTGTACGCTTGGTTATTCAGGCCGTCTCCAGAGGCGTTCTATGATCGGCAATTGGTTTGGATCGCGATCGGACTCATGTTGATCGGGCTTGTAATGGTAACGTCGGCATCGTTTCCGATTAGTACTCGGTTGACCGACGGCCCGTTTCACTTTATGTATCGTCACTGTGCCTTTCTATTTTTGTCTCTTTGTACGGCGACAGTGGTCGTGCAAATACCGCTAGAGAAATGGTTTCGTTACAGTCATTATTTACTGACTCTCTCTTTTGTATTGCTCATTGTCGTACTGGTTGCGGGTAAATCGGTTAATGGTGCATCTCGCTGGATTCCCCTTGGGCTATTTAACTTACAACCAGCAGAAATTGCTAAGTTATCTTTGTTCATGTTCATGTCTGGTTATTTAGTCCGTAAACAAGAAGAAGTTCGAAGTACCTTCTTTGGCGGTTTTTTTAAGCCGATCATGGTGTTTGGTCTGTTGGCTTTTTTATTGCTGGGCCAACCTGATCTGGGTACGGTCGTTGTAATGCTGGTGACCATGTTTGGTATGTTATTTATTGCTGGGGCTAAGTTGTGGCAATTTTTGGCTCTGGTGATCGTTGGCGTAGCTGGGGTTGTCGTCCTGATTTTGGTCGAGCCTTATCGCGTTCGGCGAGTGACGTCCTTTTGGGACCCATGGAGTGACCCATTTGGCAGTGGTTATCAGCTGACCCAATCACTAATGGCATTTGGCCGAGGAAATTGGTTTGGCCAAGGGTTAGGTAATTCAATCCAGAAATTAGAGTACCTACCAGAAGCGCATACCGACTTCGTTTTTGCTGTGATGGCAGAAGAGCTAGGCTTCATTGGCGTGAGTTTGGTGTTGATACTGATCTTTGCGCTAGTAATTAAAGCTATTTTTATCGGAAAGAGAGCGTTTGAGGCAAACAAAGTCTTCGGCGGCTATCTTGGGTTTGGTATTGGTATTTGGTTTGCTTTTCAAACTCTGGTTAATGTCGGTGCGGCGGCTGGAATGGTACCAACGAAAGGGTTGACCTTACCATTGATAAGTTATGGTGGTTCGAGCCTCATTATAATGAGTGTGGCGGTGGCCATTTTATTAAGAATTGATCATGAAAGCCGCATTGCTGGCCCGTCAGATCAAGCAGAGATTAAAAAGACAGATAATGAACAAAAATAAGCGTTTATTGGTCATGGCTGGTGGCACCGGTGGTCACGTTTTTCCTGGGCTTGCGGTTGCTAAGAAATTGCAGCAACAAGGATGGGAGATTCGTTGGCTAGGTACTGAAGATAGAATGGAAGCCGATTTGGTTCCAAAGCATGGCATCGAGATTGATTTCATTAAAGTGAAGGGCTTACGAGGCCAAGGTTTATTGAAGCTAATTAAGGCGCCGTGGCAGATTTTCCAAGCCATCATACAGGCCCGTAAACACATTCAACGTTGGCAGCCTGATGCGGTACTTGGTATGGGTGGCTACGTGAGTGGCCCCGGCGGTATCGCTGCTTGGTTAAGTGGTATCCCTGTTGTGCTGCACGAACAAAATGCAGTGGCAGGTTTAACTAACCAATGGTTGTCAAAAATTGCTAAACGCGTATTTCAAGCATTCTCGGGCGCTTTTCCTGATGCCCCTGTTGTCGGTAACCCAGTACGAGAAGACGTTGTGGCTATCGCTGCACCAGAACAACGACTTGCAAGCCGCGAGGGCGCGATAAGAATATTGGTTATGGGTGGTAGTCAAGGCGCTCGCATTTTGAATACAACGTTACCAACGGCCCTAGCAGAACTTGGTTCTGATTATACCGTTTGGCATCAAGCGGGAAAAAACAATCAAGTAAGCGTTGAACAAGACTATCAAAGTCATGGCGTGATTGGTGCTAAAGTCACCGAATTTATCGATGATGTCACCTGCGCGTATGAGTGGGCAGATATTGTGGTATGCCGCTCCGGAGCACTGACCGTTTCTGAATTATCAGCTGCTGGAGTAGCGGCGATATTTGTCCCATTTATGCATAAAGATCGCCAGCAGGCATTAAACGCTGACCATTTGGTGAACGCTGGTGCAGCTAAGATGATAGAGCAACCGGATTTAACCGCGATGGGTCTTGCTCAACAAATTAAAGAATTAGACAGAGTGGCTTTGCTTGAAATGTCAAAGCAAGCTCGCTCTGAAGCAAAATTAGACGCTGACAAAGTAGTGGCGGATGCCATTAGTCAACTAACAAGATAATGAGTACCAAGTGATGACGATTGAACATAACCAAGATATTTCTAAAATCCGTGCGTTGATCCCTGAAATGCGACGTGTAAAAACGATTCATTTTGTGGGGATTGGTGGAGCAGGTATGAGCGGTATCGCCGAAGTCCTGCTTAATGAAGGCTATCACATCACAGGTTCAGATCTCGCGGCAAATCCAGTAACGGAACGCTTGACGAGTAAAGGTGCTCATGTATTTTTTGGTCACAGTGCTGAGCACGTCGAAAAGGCGAGCGTTGTCGTTGTTTCAACCGCGATTAATGAAAAAAATCCGGAGCTTGTCGCGGCTAAAGAACGAAGAATTCCCGTCGTACGTCGTGCAGAAATGCTCGCTGAACTGATGCGCTTTAGGCATGGTATCGCTGTCGCAGGTACTCATGGTAAAACAACGACCACCGCTTTGGTCACCCAAATTTATTCTGAGGCTGGCCTTGATCCAACATTCGTAAACGGTGGATTAGTCAAAAGTGTTGGTACAAACGCAAGGTTAGGCTCGAGTCGTATTCTTATCGCAGAGGCAGATGAGAGCGATGCGTCTTTCTTACATTTACAGCCAATGGTGAGTATTGTTACCAATATCGAAGCCGATCATATGGACACCTATGGCGGCGATTTCGAAGTACTTAAGCAAACCTTTATCGACTTCCTACACAACTTACCGTTTTATGGTCAAGCGATCATGTGTATAGACGATCCGGTAGTACGTGAATTAATTCCACGTGTTAGTCGCCAGGTGATCACTTATGGTTTCTCTGAAGATGCAGACGTAAGGCTTGAGAACTACCGCCAACAAGGGCAGCAAGGTAAATTTACCGTTGTTCGTCAAGGCAAAGCGAATTTAGATATTACTCTAAATATTCCGGGCAAACATAATGCCTTAAACGCATCGGCTGCGATTGCCGTCGCGACTGAAGATGACGTAAGTGACGAAGCGATCCTCAAAGCGATGGCGGGCACACAGGGAACTGGCCGTCGATTTGATCATTTAGGTGAATTCGAAACGGGTAATGGCGCCGCAATGTTGGTGGATGATTATGGTCATCACCCAAGTGAAGTTGACGTGACAATTCAAGCCGCTCGCGCCGGTTGGGAAGATAAGCGTTTGGTCATGATATTCCAACCACACCGCTACAGTCGTACCCGCGATTTGTACGATGACTTTGCGAACGTATTAGAAAAGGTTGATGTGCTTATCATGTTGGATGTGTATTCTGCGGGCGAAGCGCCGATTGCGGGTGCCGATGGCCGCGCACTTTGTCGTACCATTCGTAGCCGAGGAAAAATTGACCCGATTTTTGTTCCTGAATCAGGTCAACTGCCTAATGTACTGGCTAACGTCTTGCAAGATGGTGACTTAGTGCTTACGCAAGGTGCGGGTGACGTGGGCAAGGTAGCCAAACAGTTAGAAGTATTAGAATTAGACATCGAAAAGTTAAAACAAGCGTAGAGATGTGAAATGTGCTAGGTTTTTAACCCATAAGTCAGAATTGGTCATATTTATTGCCATCGCGGATAGACACTAGGCTATTGGCCAGTATAATCGGTAGGTTAAGTGGAATTATAAATGTATTTGGAAGCTTGGATACCAAAAAACGAGAGCTTAGTCGTTAATCTCTATGAAATTTAGCTCACGACACTTGGTATGATACTGGATGACTAACACGACAGCGGCAGAACGAATGTCCTTAGGGACGTTGGCAAGAAAACAGATCGTTGGTCTGGTTTTTTTGTTAGTAGTGACGTTTGGTATCGCAAGCATGCTGATATCCACCTTTAATTGGATGTTAGATGACCAACGACTACCATTATCGGAACTCGTGGTCGAAGGCCAATTACATTATGTGCATATTGAAGATGTGCAGACGGCGCTAAGTTCAATTGAACACATTGGCACATTTATGTCGCAAGATGTTGATGAGTTGCAGCAAGCATTAAATGAGCTACCTTGGGTGGCTTATGCTTCAATTCGTAAACAGTGGCCTGAAACTGTAAAGGTCTATCTTGTTGAGCACCAAGCACTAGCCATATGGAATGGTATGGATTTACTGAATCAGCAAGGGGATATTTTCTTTGCTGATATTGCCTCTTTAGATGCAGAAAAAGTAAAACTATATGGCCCTGAAGGCAGTAACCATCAAGTGGTGGAAGCTTGGGCTAAAATAGATGGCCTACTTGAACCACTTGGCTTACATGTGTCATCGCTTGTGTTAAACGATAGGCGCGCATGGCAAGTGATTCTATCAAGTGGAATTCGCCTAGAGCTAGGTAAAGAAGCGCTTGAAGAAAGAGTTAGACGATTTACTTTGCTTTATAAGAAGTTGGGAAATAAAGCTGAGAAAATCAGCCATATAGATCTCAGGTATGATACGGGGGCTGCCGTTGGGTGGTTTCCGGAACAAGATTTGATACAAGAGAGAGTAAATGACTAAGACCGCAGATGACAACATAATCGTTGGTCTTGATATTGGTACCGCGACCGTTTCAGCATTGGTTGGCGAATGTTTACCAGATGGTCAGATTAACATTATTGGTGCAGGTTCAAGCCCTTCCAGAGGTATGGATAAGGGTGGTGTAAACGATCTAGAGTCAGTGGTCAAGTCAGTGCAACGCGCTGTTGATCAAGCTGAATTGATGGCTGAGTGCCGAATCAGCAGTGTGTTTATTTCTTTGTCGGGAAGCCACATCGGTAGCCGCATCGAAAAGGGCATGGGTACCATCTCTGACGAAGAAGTTTCACAAGATGATATGGATCGCGCGATTCATACGGCCAAATCGATAAAAATTGGCGATGAACAGAGAATCCTGCATGTAATTCCTCAAGAGTTCACCATTGATTACCAAGAAGGGATAAAGAACCCTCTTGGACTTTCAGGGGTTCGAATGGAGGTTAGCGTTCATTTAATCTCTTGCCATAACGATATGGCACGCAATATTATAAAGGCCGTTGAACGATGTGGCCTTAAAGTTGAACAATTAGTTTTCTCTGGGCTAGCATCAAGTAATGCTGTGCTTACTGAAGACGAGCGCGAACTAGGTGTATGTGTCGTCGATATTGGTGCTGGCACCATGGATGTTTCCATCTGGACAGGTGGTGCACTCAGACACACAGAAGTCTTTTCTTATGCGGGAAATGCAGTAACAAGTGACATTGCTTTTGCTTTTGGAACGCCAGTGAGCGACGCCGAAGAAATAAAAGTAAAGTATGGCTGTGCATTGAGCGAATTGGTCAGCAAAGATGATACCGTTAATGTCCCGAGTGTAGGCGGACGCCCTTCGCGTAGCTTACAGAGACAGACGTTATCTGAAGTAATAGAACCAAGATACACTGAGCTCATGGGCTTGGTAAATCAAACTATTGATACTGTTCAAGAAAAATTGCGCAATGATGGCATTAAGCATCACTTGGCAGCAGGTGTGGTCTTAACTGGCGGCGCTGCGCAAATAGAAGGGATAGTTGAGTGTGCGGAGCGTGTATTCCGCAATCAAGTACGCGTTGGTAAGCCACTAGAAGTAAGTGGGTTAACTGATTATGTTAAGGCGCCGTATCATTCTACGGCGGTTGGATTACTCCATTACGCAAAAGACAGCCAGTTCAATGAGGACGGCGACTACAATGAACCAAAGCGTGGCGGTAACGTCACTGGTTTGTTGGCAAAAATGCGTAATTGGATTCAGAAAGAGTTTTAACCTGACAGCAGGGAAAACGGAGATAACAAATGTTTGAACCGATGATGGAAATGTCTGACGATGCGGTAATCAAAGTCGTTGGAGTTGGTGGTGGCGGTGGTAACGCCGTTGAGCACATGGTGCGTGAGTCTATTGAAGGCGTGGAATTCATCAGCGTTAACACGGATGCACAAGCGCTACGCAAAACGACCGTAAACAGTGTGATTCAAATTGGTGGCGATATCACGAAAGGCTTGGGTGCGGGTGCAAACCCACAAGTTGGTCGTGAAGCGGCACTAGAAGATCGAGATCAGCTTAAAGAAATTTTAACTGGTGCCGATATGGTATTTATAGCTGCTGGAATGGGTGGTGGTACAGGTACCGGTGCTGCACCAGTCATTGCTGAAGTTGCGAAAGAGCTCGGTATTCTTACTGTTGCTGTCGTAACTAAGCCATTTGGCTTTGAAGGCAAAAAACGTTTGGCATTTGCAGAGCAAGGTATCGAAGAGCTTTCTAAGCACGTCGATTCTTTGATTACTATTCCAAATGAAAAGCTGCTGAAAGTACTTGGCCGTGGTGTAACACTACTGGAAGCCTTCGCAAGTGCGAATGACGTACTTAAAAATGCGGTTCAAGGTATTGCTGAGTTGATCACTCGCCCTGGCATGATCAACGTCGATTTCGCGGATGTTCGCACTGTTATGTCTGAAATGGGACATGCAATGATGGGCAGCGGCATCTCTCGCGGTGAAGACCGTGCAGAAGAAGCGGCAGAAACGGCAATTTCTAGCCCACTGTTGGAAGATATCGATCTAGCAGGTGCTCGTGGCGTTCTTGTGAACATCACAGCAGGTTTGGATATGCGCCTAGACGAATTCGAAACTGTAGGTAATACTGTAAAAGCCTTTGCATCAGATAACGCAACGGTTGTTATCGGTACATCCCTAGACCCAGACATGACGGACGAAATCCGAGTGACTGTAGTCGCTACGGGTATCGGTACTGAGAAAAAGCCTGAAATCACGTTAGTGACAGGTAATACTCAAAAAGCTCAGTCGCCTCAGCCTGTAACACCAACAGTGCAACCAGCAACAGTAGCGAAAAAAGAAGAAAAACCGGCACAAACTTTGCAAACAAATAATTTGCATAAAGAGAACGAAGTGAAGCCTCAGACGGCTCCAAGTACACCAGCATCTCCTGCTGTAGGTGGCGCTAGCGCAGCACCTAAGCAAGAAAAAGAGAGCGGATATTTGGATATTCCGGCGTTTTTACGTCGCCAAGCTGACTGATAATTGACCTTAGTTCGATTGATATTTGTCAAAAACGTGTTAGGATGTTCGGCCGTAATAGATAGGCCGTACATTTAATACTAGTAGTAGGCGAGGTAATGATGATCAGGCAACGTACTCTTAAAGAGATGGTGAAAACAACTGGAGTGGGATTACACTCTGGTCGTAAAGTCACGCTTACGATGCGCCCTGCACCTGCAAATACCGGTGTTATATATCGACGCACAGACATTGAACCCCCTGTCGACTTTCCGTCAGACCCGGCTTCTGTCCGTGATACGATGTTATGTACAGCATTGGTTAATGACCAAGGTATCCGTATTTCAACTGTTGAGCACTTAAGTGCTGCTCTGGCTGGTATGGGTATTGATAACGTCATTATTGAGGTCGATGCACCTGAAATTCCGATTATGGATGGCAGTGCAAGCCCGTTTGTTTACCTATTACAATCGGCTGGTATCGAAACGTTAAATGCACCAAAACGATTTGTACGAATCAAGAAAAAAGTACGCATCGAAGATGGTGATAAGTGGGCTGAATTAGTCCCACACGACGGTTTTCGCATGGACTTTGCTATTGAGTTTGATCATCCGGCTATTGAATCGGAAGAACAACACCTTCTTTTTGACTTTTCAACTCAAGCATTCGTTAAAGATATTTCTCGCGCCCGTACATTTGGCTTTATGCGTGACATCGAATACCTCCAGTCTCAAAACTTATGCCTAGGCGGCAGTTTTGATTGCGCTATCGTATTGGATGAATACCGTATTTTGAACGAAGAAGGCCTGCGATTTGATAACGAGTTTGTGACTCATAAAGTCTTAGATGCAATTGGTGACCTTTATATGTGTGGCCATAGTATTGTTGGCGAATTACGTGCTTACAAATCTGGTCATGCATTGAATAATCAATTGTTGCGTGCGGTACTTGCTGATCAAGAAGCATGGGAATGGGCTACTTTTGAAGAAGAGGCTGGCTCTCCGGTTGCGTTTGCTGAACCAAATATGGTTTTAGCGTAAACAAGATGAAATAGATTCCCTTGAAAACCAGACTTCGGTCTGGTTTTTTTATGCCTTGAATTCGTTGGTCGCGTTGCTATGTGGCGCATTCTGGCGAACAATAGTGGCAATGGCGACGAGTTATTTTTAGCTATGATGAAGAACTAAGCGATTAAACGTTAATTTTATGTACTTAACTCAAACAAATGGTAATAGCCATGGTCGTTAGCGAGATAATCACTTAATATACTTTGCAAAATTGAAATATGTGATTGACGCTTGAAATTCGCTCACTACGCCACAATATCGACTAGATATGATTTAACTCAGTATTCTTTGTATTGAACTGGTAGAGACTGAACACAATTAGGATGGATCGAGCGCGATCTGAACAGAGAGATTCATAAACAATGATAACTAAGCTACTGACAAAAGTGATTGGCAGCCGTAACGACAGAACGTTGCGCCGTTTACGAAAAATAGTAAAAGAAATTAATAATTACGAGCCAACGTTTGAAGCGTTATCTGATGATGAGCTAAAAGCTAAGACGCTTGAATTTCGTGAGCGCCTAGAAAACGGTGCAGAGCTTGATAGCCTACTTCCAGAAGCTTTTGCGACCGTTCGCGAAGCTTCTAAGCGTGTTTACGGTATGCGCCACTTTGATGTGCAGCTTATCGGTGGCATGGTACTCAATAGTAGCCAAATCGCAGAAATGCGTACAGGTGAAGGTAAAACACTAACTGCAACACTGCCAGCGTATCTAAACGCACTGACGGGTAAAGGCGTTCACATTGTCACCGTGAATGACTACCTAGCAACGCGTGATGCCGAAACGAACCGCCCGCTATTTGAATTCTTAGGTATGACCGTGGGCATTAACGTGCCAAACATGCCACCACAAGAGAAAAAACAAGCGTACTTAGCGGATATTCTTTACGGAACAAACAACGAATTTGGTTTTGATTACCTACGTGACAACATGGCATTCCGCAGTGAAGACCGTGTTCAACGCGAGCGTTTCTTTGCTGTTGTCGATGAAGTGGATTCCATCTTAATTGATGAAGCTCGTACTCCATTGATTATATCGGGCCCTGCGGAAGACAGCTCTGAGCTATACACTCAAATTAATACGCTGATCCCAAGCCTTGAACGTCAAGCAGAAGAAGACACTGAAGATTACCGCGGTGACGGCCACTACACATTAGATGAAAAATCTAAGCAAGTTCACCTGACAGAAACAGGTCAAGAATTTGTTGAAGAGCTAATGGTTAAAAATGGACTGATGGAAGAGGGAGATACACTTTACTCTCCAACTAACATTAGCTTACTCCATCACGTGAATGCGGCATTACGTGCTCATGTGTTATTTGAAAGAGACGTGGATTACATTGTTTCACCTGAAGGTGAAGTGGTTATCGTTGATGAGCATACTGGCCGTACTATGCCAGGACGTCGTTGGTCTGAAGGCTTGCACCAAGCGGTGGAAGCAAAAGAAGGCGTTAAGATTCAAAACGAAAACCAAACGTTGGCCTCTATCACATTCCAGAACTACTTCCGTCTTTACGATAAGCTTTCTGGCATGACAGGTACGGCTGATACTGAAGCATTTGAATTCCAGTCCATTTACGGTCTTGAAACCGTGGTTATTCCAACTAACCAACCTATGGTTCGTGATGATATGCCTGATGTGGTTTATCGTTCAGAGACTGAAAAATTTAATGCCATTATTGAAGACATTAAATTACGCGTTGAGAAAGGTCAGCCGACATTGGTCGGTACCGTTTCGATTGAAAAATCAGAGCTACTTTCAAATGCACTCAAAACGGCAAAAATTAAGCATAACGTTTTGAATGCCAAGTTCCACGAAATGGAAGCCGACATCGTTGCACAAGCGGGTACGCCAAGTGCAGTTACTATTGCAACTAACATGGCTGGTCGTGGTACGGATATCGTACTAGGTGGTAGCTGGCAGAGCCAAGTTGCTAAGCTAGACAATCCGACTGACGCTCAAATTGCTAAAATCAAAGAAGATTGGAAAGAAGTCCACGATGCAGTATTGGCTGCGGGCGGCTTGCACATCATTGGTACAGAGCGCCATGAATCTCGTCGTATTGATAACCAGCTACGTGGTCGTTCTGGTCGTCAAGGTGATGCTGGTTCTTCACGTTTCTACTTGTCGATGGAAGATTCACTGCTGCGTATCTTTACTTCAGAGCGTATGGCAGGGCTTATTCAAAGCGGCATGGATGAGGGCGAAGCGATTGAAAGTCGCATGCTATCTCGTTCAATTGAAAAGGCACAACGTAAAGTTGAAGGCCGTAACTTTGATATACGTAAGCAGCTACTTGAATTTGATGACGTAGCAAATGACCAACGTAAAGTGGTATACGAACTACGCGATGAGCTAATGAGTGCTGATGATATCAGCGACATGATTGCTCACAACCGTGAAGACGTATTTGAAACATTACTGAACGAGTTTATCCCACCGCAGTCTCTTGAAGACATGTGGGACATTAAAGGACTTGAAGAGCGTCTGAAAGCTGAGTTTGACTTAGACTTGACCATTCAAACTTGGTTGGACGAAGACGACAAGTTGTATGAAGAAGCACTGCGTGAGCGCATTCTTGCTACCGCGGTTGAAGTTTACAAGCAAAAAGAAGAAGTGGTTGGCGAGAACGTTTTACGTAACTTTGAAAAATCAGTGATGTTGCAAACATTGGATACGCTGTGGAAAGAACACTTGGCAGCGATGGATCATCTTCGTCAAGGCATTCACTTGCGTGGTTATGCGCAGAAGAACCCGAAACAAGAGTACAAGCGTGAATCGTTTGAACTGTTTGAAGAGCTGCTTGATGCATTGAAATTAGATGTGGTGACGGTTCTGAGTAAAGTTCGCGTACAACAACAAGAAGAAGTGGAACGTATGGAAGAAAATCGTCGAGCGCAGGCTGAAGAAGCGGCTCGTCGTCAACAATTCCAGCACCAGTCTGCTGAAAACCAACTGGCCGATGGTGAAGAAGAGCCGGCAGGGCAACAACCTATGCAGCGTGAAGATCGCAAAGTAGGTCGAAATGAGCCTTGCCCATGTGGTTCAGGTAAGAAATATAAGCAGTGTCACGGCAAAATCTAATCGATTAAAGCCTGTGCATTGAAATCAGAGTCGCCTTAGGCGGCTCTTTTTTTGACTGTAAGTTCATTGATCCCGATCCTTTTGACTACAAGAGAATTAACATGAAACGAATCCATATTGCAGCTGGCGTCATATTTAACTTAGAGAAAACCCAAGTATACATCACAAAACGCCCTGAGAAGGCTCACAAAGGTGGCTTATGGGAGTTTCCCGGGGGAAAGGTGGAAGATGGGGAGAATGCCTCAGATGCGGCTGTACGAGAACTATTTGAAGAAATTGGTATTGAAGTGACTCAACTCGCGTTGTTTCAGCACTTACAGCACGACTATTCGGACAAAAGCTTAGAGTTTGATTTTTTCGTAGTGACTGAGTTTAAACATCAGCCATATGGAAAAGAAGGCCAATTAGGCCAATGGGTTGATATTCATCAGCTTACGGATTTTGAATTTCCGGAAGCTAATATTCCCGTGCTTAATAAAGTGCTTGAAGAGTATGGTGGGAAGGCATAAGGCGCTAGGCATAAGGAAAAGAAGGGCTTGTGTTGGGCATATTATTAGAAATAAACACCTTGCGTAGCCCGTAGCCCGTAGCCCGTAGCCCGTAGCCCGTAGCCCGTAGCCCGTAGCCCGTAGCCCGTAGCCTATAGTTCTTTATCCAAATACCCATCTTCTGACCAGCCATCTGAATCTGACATATCGGGTGCGCCTGGAATGGCCTTTTCTTCATCGGCCCACTCGCCAAAATCGATTAACTGGCACTGCTTGCTGCAAAAAGGGCGATAGGTTGCTTGCTCATTCCATTCAACGTCGGTTTGACAGGTTGGGCATTTAACGATGGTTACTTTAGTCATGTTGGCTCTATTTATAAGGGTGATACTAGCTGCAAATGGCAAGATCAAATTCAACGTCATTTGGGTAGGCTTGGCCAGTTTCAAATGAGATAAACTTGATAGCAAAACGGTTTTTATGGCCCGATATCATTGGATAAGTGCCATATTGTAATGGGATGGATAAGCGTAATATATTGGCTTCTTCAGCATCACTTTGGAAAAAGCCAGCTCGTGCAATTTGTGGTTTTTCGTAGCCGGTTTCTCGCGATAACTTTAGCCATAAATGTAGGGCTTCAGTCAATGGTTTCAAGCTGCTCTGCCAGCGAGCAATATCACGCAGCCTGTTGCTTTCCGGCTGATGTAGCCAAAAGTGTAGTGCTGGCAGATCAAAGCAACAAGAACCGCCGGGTAGATTAAATCGTTGGCGAATGGCACTTAGAAAACGGTCTTCTTTTAAAGATTGACCGAATCGTTGAGCAGACATCAGATCCCGGTGGATGACATCGATCTGCTCTAAAATGGTCAGCAGTGTGTTTTGGTCGACGCCTTCAACGTTTAGCCAGCTTTTATAGTTGAGTCTTTGTTTTTCAAGATCTTTAGCGAGCTCAGTTTTCAGCTGAATTTGTTCGAATATATCCAGCATATCAAACATTGGACGAAAGAATAATTGGTAATGAAAGCCATCTACATGTTGAGCAGCATGATTCATTTGGCGCAATAGTGACTCCACTCGCAAGTAGATACGTGTTTTCTCGTTAAGCGGGTGTTCAAATTTATGCGTGGTCATGAAGTTGCCTTTCTCGTCCTCTACCTGCTATTTCACCGAATTTAATCGCACATTGCCAGATATTTCTTGTGCAATTTAGTGATCTGAGGGAAAAGTTCGTCATTTGAGTAACTATTATCAATAACATCATCAGCATGGCTAAGTCTTTCTTCTCGACTGATCTGTGAAGCTAAGATCGATCTAACTTGTTGCTCACTGACATGATCTCGCTGCATGGTACGTTGAATCTGTGTTTGGGTTTTAACATCGATAACCAAAATACGGTCGACCATCGATTGTAGTTGCTTTTCAATCAATAAGGGTACCACCAATAATGCATATGGCGATCGTACTTGTTTGATCTCTTGCTGCATCTGCTGACGGATCAACGGGTGAAGCAAACTATTAAGCCATTGTTTCTCTCGTTCAGAAGAAAAAATGGACTCTCTGAGTTTTGCTCTGTTGAGTGTACCGTCGTTTGCAATAACGCTAGAACCAAAATGTTGTTCTATGGCTGCAAGCCCTGCACTTTGAGGTTCAACGACCTGTCTGGCTATGATATCAGCATCCACAAGGTCTATGTCAAAATGCTGTTGAAATAGATCCGCGACGGTTGTTTTACCACTGGCAATGCCGCCGGTTAAGCCAATAATCAGTGCCATAACTGCCTCGTTTATATACCTAGAATATTGGTGAAGTACCAATTTGCGATTTCGCTACCAAATAGCAGTGTTAACCAACCGGCAATGGCAAGGTAAGGGCCAAAAGGAAAAACTTGCTCAATGCCTTTTCGTTGTAAACGCAGTTGAATCAACCCAAAGACTAACCCCACCAATGATGACATCAGCACGATCATAGGTAGGCTTTGCCATCCAAGCCAAGCTCCTAGTGCCGCGAGTAACTTAAAGTCTCCATAACCCATGCCATCTTTGCCCGTTAATAGCTTGAATACTTTATAAACAGACCACAAACACAAATACCCAGCCATCGCTCCGATAACAGAATCTTGTAAACTGAGCGGGCTCTCACCAACGAGGGCGAGGGCGATACCTGACCACATTAATGGCAAGGTGAGTTGGTCTGGTAACAGGAGGGTATCCAGATCGATGAAAGTTGCGGCGATGAGTGTAAAGGTGAAAAATAAAAGAGCGACACTGTATAAGCTGAGTGGGAAGCTCAGGGCGATAACTAATGATAATGCGGCCGTCAGTATTTCTACTGCTGGGTAGCGTGCACTGATGTTAGTCTCGCAGTAACGGCATTTTCCTTTCAAAAAAAGCCAGCTAATGACCGGTATGTTGTCTGCGATACTTAATTGATGTTGGCATTTAGGACAGGTGGATCTTGGCGTACTTAGGCTTAAAGGTGTTTTATCGAGTTTTGCATCAGGGCAAAGTTCAGGAAAAGACTCGGTGAACTCTTGTTTCCATTCACGTTCCATCATAAGAGGCGTTCGATAGATCACAACATTAAGGAAACTGCCGATCATTAGGCCGAATATTGTGGCAAATACGGGATATAACCAAGGGTAGTAGTAAAACGCGTCCATAACACTCTCGTCGTCACTAGTAAAAATAATGAATCTGTCAAAGCCAAATAACTCGGAGTAATGCGGCGTTGTCTTTGTATCTTATCCTATCACGCTCATTAAGTTAAAGATCGGAAGGTACATTGCGATGACCAATCCGCCAATTAGTCCACCTAATACCAAAATTATGATGGGTTCTAACAGTTTACCTAAGTTATCGACGGTATCGTCTACCTTATTTTCGTATATATCAGCAACTTTGTTGAGCATGCTGTCTAAGCGACCTGATTCCTCTCCAATCATGACCATTTGTAACATCATCTCAGGAAAGGCGTTGCTGCTTCTCATGGCGAGATAAATAGGCATTCCCGCAGCGGTATCTTTAAGAACCTGACTGATCGCTTTTTGGAAATATAAATTATTGGCGGTTTTGGCACTGGTTTCAAGTCCAGACAACACCGGAATGCCCGAGCTAAAGCTGATGGCTAAGGTTCGGCTGAATTTTGCCAGAGAGGCTTTAGTCAGAACACCTCCGATAATCGGTAGCGCCAGAGCATAGCGGGCGATTAGTAATCTAAATGCATAGGAACGTTTTTTTGCAGCCCGCACAATAATAGCCAGTGCAACCAGCGAACAAAAAAGCTTCCCCCCTTGGGCTTGAACCCCATGAGAAAGAGTTAAAACTTGCTGGGTAAACCAAGGTAAGTTGGCGCCTAAGCCAGAAAACATGGTTTCAAATTCGGGTATTACAAACGTCAGCATTAAATAGGAAACCAATAGAGCTGTAAAACTTACCATTGCTGGGTAAATCATGGCTTTTTTGACTTTTGATTTCAGTAATTCACTCTTTTCTTGATAAGTTGCAAGACGCGTAAATATTTGAGATAGATGGCCTGTTTGTTCACCGGTTGCGATAAGATCTACATAGAAATTATCAAAATGGACAGAGGTGGTCGACAAGGCTCGAGAAAGTGGCGTGCCTGCTTCAACCGCGCTGGATAACTGGCGTAAAATCGACTTCATTTCTGCTTTATGTTGGTTATCCATCAACATTTTTAGCGCTTGTATCATGGGAACGCCAGCATCTAGCATGGTTGCCATCTGACGGCTGAAAACTAAAATGTCTTTTGGGGTAACTTTATTAGATATCCTTTCAAAAAAAGAAACACTGCGACGTTTGATTTTCTGGATGTGTATTTTTTGAGTCGAAAGCCGCTCTCTCACTTCACACTCTGTGTAAGCTAGGATCTGCCCTGATACTTTTTTACCTGAGCTGTTGTGACCTCGCCAGCGGAAATTTTGCAATTTTAGGCGATAAAACGAAGTGGAGTCCATCGGGGCCCTTATAAAAATAGTACGCGTTGAAGTTCTTGGTAGCTGGTGATCCCCAGTTTGAGTTTTTCTATGCCCGCTTGCTTTAGCGTCACCATGCCGTGATGAACTGCGATGGCTTCTAGTTCTGGTATGCTTAACTGCTTAGTGATCGCCTCGACTAGATCATCATTGATTTGCAGCATTTCGTAGATACCAATACGTCCGCTATAGCCAGCGTTGCAATCGTTACAGCCTTCTTTGTTTGCTTGATAAATACGGCTATCTTGGTCGACACTCAAAGCTTGCCGAATCATTTGCGGCATTGGATGCTCGGTTTTACATTTAGGGCATAGGCGTCTTGCGAGTCGCTGTGCTACGACCAAGCTTAGTGATGAAGCTAAGTTATATGCTTCGATCCCCATGTTTTGTAAGCGAATGACAGTTTCAGATGCTGAGTTAGTATGCAGCGTCGAAAGGACTAGATGCCCGGTTTGAGCCGCTTTTATCGCTATTTGTGCGGTCTCTAGATCTCGAATTTCACCTAACATCACCACGTCAGGGTCTTGACGCAAAAATGCACGTAGGGCTTTAGCAAAAGTAAAACCGACTTTGGGCTGTATCTGAACTTGGTTGATCCCGGGAAAATTGATTTCAACAGGATCTTCTGCGGTCGAGATATTACGCTCTATTTTATTGAGTTTACGGAGTCCGGTATAGAGTGAAATAGTCTTGCCACTGCCTGTCGGGCCTGTCATCAAGATCATGCCTTGCGGCTTAGACAGAGCTTCGAGATAGATCTGTTTTTGTTGTTCACTGTAACCAAGAGCGTTAATGTCTAATTTGGCTTTGTTACTGTCGAGGAGCCGCAAGACAACCTTTTCTCCCCATAGGGTTGGTAAGGTCGAGACGCGTAGATCAATTGCTGTGTTGGAGTTCAAATGAAGCTTAATTCGGCCGTCTTGAGGTAATCGCCTTTCTGCTATATCTAGGTTGGCAAGGATTTTCAAGCGAGCCGCTAAGCGCCTATTTAATTGTGATGGCGGTGAATTTGTTTGAAGTAACATGCCATCACAGCGCATCCGAATGCGATAATTGTCTTCGTATGGTTCAAAGTGGATGTCTGATGCGCTCTTTCGTATCGCATCTAATAGGACTTGATGGATGAAACGGCTTACGGGAGAGTCATCTTTGCTTAAATCTTCACTTTGCTGGTGTTCGTTATCCGTGACCTTTACGAGATTTGCCAAATCTTGCTCGTTAATGTCTCGGCTAGCATCGTCGTCATTGTCAATTGAGCTGCCGTATAATCGTTTAATGCAGGCTTGTAATTGTTTTTCTTCACACAGAACTAGCTCTATCGATAGGTTGGTTGCAAAACCAAACTCTTCTTCAACCCTTATTTGGCTCGGGTCACTAACTGCTACATGTAATGTGTGATTGGTCTGGTATAAAGGAAGTGCTTGAAGGCGAGATACTAACTCCCTAATCCCCAATTGCTGGCATAATGAAGAGTAGTCATATTCAATAGGTACAATGATGTCTAATCCGAATAACTCGCTAAGCTTTAGGGTAATATGATCGTTAGAATGGTAGCCAAGGGTGGTCACAGCATCAAGCACCGAAGTGTTTGATGCTTGCATATGAGACCTAACTTGTTGTTCTTGCTCTAGGCTTAATAAACCAGCGTGGCGCAAGATAGATGTTAGATTCGTTAGCATTATTCACCAGAATTTATGTTTGCTGCGGTCTCGTTTGTGCATCCTCTAGGTAAAATTGCAGCTGAAGACGCTGTAGACTTACATTCCCAGTTTCCTGTGTCTGAACGATGCATTGCTATGAGGGTACTTGCAGGTAAAGCCGTTGAAGACAATTGCAATATAATGTTACCCGCTGCTGATGCTGAGGTATTGCCTGTGGATATAATTGTACCAATGGCGCTAGATGGTGCACCTAATTCGCTTATTGTTGCTGCTGCATTTTTGGTAGGAAACACTGAGTTAGTTGCAATGTAATCTTCTACGTTAACTTTTAAAGCTGCTACGGTAGCTAGTGCCGCTCCTAATTCTGACTTTTTCACATAATTTTGGTATTGAGGAACTGCAATTGCAGACAGCACTCCAATAACTGCCACCACAATCATCAACTCAATCAGCGTAAAACCTTGTTGTTGATTCTTCATTTTTTTCTCCATAAATTTAAATACCACACTAGAATAGAAACTGATGATGATCTTTTAAATCAAAGAGATATGGTTGCTCGATGTGGTTAATGAAAATTATGGATACTGAGCATTGTTGTTGCAGTGGGCTGCGAATAGGGTTGAGAAATCTCAGCCTTTTTTGCTACTTGGTTAATGTGGAAATCCAGGTGTAAAAAAAGGAGGCGAAGCCTCCTTAGTATATTGGGTATGCGCTGAGCGAGTATTACTTAAAGCGCATTGAAAGGTCTAACGCTTGCAAATGCTTAGTTAATGCACCAACGGAAATATAATCAACACCGGTTTGGGCAAACTCACGGATAGTCTCCAGTGTAACGTTGCCAGAGTTTTCTAGTGCAGCGCGGCCAGCATTGATTTTCACCGCTTCACGCATCATATCTGTAGTGAAATTATCTAGCATGATAATGTCAGCACCCGCGTCGATCGCCAATTGTAATTCTGCAAGGCTTTCAGTTTCGATTTCAACCGGCTTTCCTGGGTTTAGCTCTTTAGCTATGCTTACTGCTTTGGTAATACCACCACAGGCAATAATGTGATTCTCTTTGATAAGATAAGCATCAAACACACCAATGCGGTGATTAAAGCCGCCACCGCACGCTACCGCATATTTAAGAGCGCTACGCAGGCCAGGAATGGTTTTACGGGTATCGAGTAGGCGACAGTCAGTGCCTTCTAACTCTTTGGCATAACGTGAGGTCTCTGTGGCACAACCTGATAGCGTTTGAATGAAGTTCATTGCGTTACGCTCACCAGTTAGTAGTGCACGAGCAGGGCCAGTCAATGTACACAATGTCTGATTGGGTTCAACTTGGTCACCATCTTGAACGTGCCATTCAATTGATACTTCACCACCGATTTGAGCAAAGACTTCGTCAGCCCAAGCTTGGCCGCAAAATACGCCGTGTTCACGAGTAATGATCGTTGCAACATTTTGCGCATCTGCTGGGATCAGCTGAGCGGTGATATCAGCGGAAACGTCGAGTGTACCGCCTAAATCTTCTTTTAATGTGTCGGCGACAGCGCGACGTATTTCACGAGGAAGTTGTTGCTTAAGATAATCAAGGCGCGCTTGGCTATTGTGAGTATTTTTCATGGCTATCTACGTTGGTGTTGAGTAATGCGGGCATAATACTCTTGCTAGGATAGAAATTCAGCACCAATTATCGCAATTTTTCAGCGGATGAAGAGTTTCAATTGAAATTTGTTGCCAAAAAGTAGATAACAAACTCAGTTGTTTGCTATTTGATGAGCTGAAATTAATATGAAGATAGATGAAAGTCACTGGTTGAGTGGGGCGAAACACGTTCCTTCACCGCATTTTGATTCTCGCCCTGATGATGCGGTTATCTCATTACTTGTACTTCACCATATCAGTTTACCTCCGCAACAGTACGGTGGTCCTTACATAGAACAGTTCTTCCAAGGAAAGCTTGACGCTACTCAACATCCGTTTTTTAAAGTCATTGAAAAAATGAAAGTCTCGGCACATTGCTTGATAAAGCGAGATGGAGAGATTGTACAGTTCGTTCCCTTTAATGGCCGAGCTTGGCACGCAGGAAAGTCATGTTTTGCAGGTAAAGAACGATGCAATGATTACTCGATAGGGCTGGAGCTTGAGGGCAGCGAGTTTGATATTTACACTCGAGAGCAATACCAGTCATTAGCCTTACTAAGCAAGCTGGTTATGCAGCGCTATCCGGCTATCTCTCCTCGTCGAATTACGGGTCATCAATATATCTCCCCATTGCGTAAAAGTGACCCTGGCTTGTGTTTTGATTGGAAAAGGTACCGTGAATCACTTAAATAGCTGTAATTAAGGCACATTCCCCTCGTGCTTTAATTTTACATTTCTTAACAAAGTTATTTATTTCCATCATAAAAATAAATAACTTCTTCAATCGTAATTCAATGGTAAGACCAATCTTATTGCTGTTTTAATGCTCAGATGTTAACAACTGTTTACAGGTCGATGGTTTCTATGATTTAAATCAAATTTCACCTAGACAGGTATGTTTTAATTGTGTTACTTTTTCGTCCATCCTGAAATTGGTAATACCAATTGACTACAAAATAAAAATAACAGGCAAAAGACAGTAATTATGGCTTATCAAAGGATCCGTCAGCCTAAGCTTTCCGATGTAATTGAGCAGGAGCTTGAAAGGCTAATTGTTGAAGGAACACTTGCTCCGGGGCAACAGCTGCCACCAGAGCGAGAGTTGGCGAAACAGTTTGATGTATCGAGACCTTCGGTGCGTGAAGCCATCCAACGTCTGGAAGCAAAAAAACTGTTAACTCGTAAACAGGGTGGTGGAACGTTTGTTAGTGAAACTTTATGGAAGAGTTTTTCTGATCCTCTGCTAGATTTATTGTCAGCGCATCCAGAAACGCAATTGGATTTATTGGAAGCGCGCCACGCGATGGAAGGGCTCTGCGCTTATTTTGCAGCACTACGCGGGACAGATGACGACTTTGCGAGAATCCAGCACTGTTTAGAGGATATCGCGAAAGCGCAAGAAAGTAAGGATGTTTCAGTAGAAGCATCGGCAGTAATGGCTTTTTTAATCGCCTTAACGGAAGCGGCTCATAATGTGGTGTTACTGCATATTGTTCGTAGCTTGTCGCCGTTACTGGAACAAAACGTATTTGAGAATTTAGAATTACTGCATCGACGAACTGATGTGGTAGAGCGGGTCAGTGTACATCGTGGCAATATTGTTGATGCGATTGTTGCTGGCCAGCCAGAAAAGGCCCGAGAGATGTCTCATTCTCATTTGGCTTATATAGAAGAAGTATTGCTTGATTTGACGCGTGAAGAGAGTCGCCGAGAGCGCTCCTTGCGTCGCATCCAACAAGGTAAAAAGAACTAGTTCTTATACCTGTAATCTAGATCCAACAAAATAAAAGGATAGATCGCATGTCTGAAGTCATGACAAATGACGTTGATGCACTGGAAACTCAAGAGTGGTTAGCTGCCCTTGAATCAGTCGTACGTGAAGAAGGTGTAGAACGCGCTCAATATTTACTAGAACAAGTTCTAGATAAAGCTCGTTTAGATGGCGTAGATATGGCTACCGGTATCAACACCAACTACATCAATACCATCCCAGCAGCACAAGAACCTGCTTACCCAGGTGACACAACATTAGAGCGTCGCATTCGTTCTATTATCCGCTGGAACGCAATCATGATCGTATTGCGTGCATCAAAAAAAGACTTGGACTTAGGCGGCCACATGGCTTCTTACCAGTCCGCAGCTGCGTTCTATGAAGTGTGTTTCAACCACTTCTTCCGTGCTCCAAACGAAACTGATGGCGGCGATTTGGTTTATTACCAAGGTCATATCTCTCCGGGTATCTACTCTCGTGCTTTCGTTGAAGGTCGTTTGACTGAAGAGCAACTAGATAACTTCCGTCAAGAAGTTGATGGTAAAGGCATTCCATCTTACCCACACCCGAAACTGATGCCTGAATTCTGGCAATTCCCAACGGTATCTATGGGCCTTGGTCCTATTTCTGCTATCTATCAAGCGCGCTTCTTGAAGTACCTTGACGGTCGTGGCATGAAAGAAACATCAGCGCAGCGCGTATACGCGTTCCTAGGTGACGGTGAGATGGATGAGCCAGAATCACGTGGCGCTATCTCTTTCGCTGCGCGTGAGAAGCTAGACAACCTATGTTTCCTAATCAACTGTAACCTACAGCGTCTAGATGGCCCTGTAATGGGTAATGGCAGCATCATTCAAGAACTTGAAGGCCTATTTAAAGGCGCGGGTTGGAACGTTGTTAAAGTTATCTGGGGTAGCAACTGGGATTCTCTACTAGCTAAAGACACCACTGGTAAGCTTCTTCAACTAATGAACGAAACTATCGATGGCGACTACCAAACATTCAAATCTAAAGATGGTGCATACGTACGTGAGCACTTCTTTGGTAAATACCCAGAAACAGCAGCGCTAGTTGCTGATATGACTGATGACGAAATCTTCGCTCTTAAGCGTGGTGGTCATGATTCATCTAAGCTGTTTGCAGCATTCAACAATGCTAAAGAAACAAACGGTAAGCCAACGGTTATCCTAGCTAAAACTGTTAAAGGTTACGGCATGGGCGACGCCGCTGAAGGCAAAAACATTGCGCACGGTGTGAAGAAAATGGATATGACGCATATCCAACACCTACGTGATCGTCTTGGTTTGGAAGATATCCTTTCGGACGAGAAACTGTCAGAACTGCCTTACCTGAAATTGGAAGAAGGTTCTCCAGAATACGAATACATGCATGCTCGTCGTAATGCACTACACGGCTACACTCCTAAGCGTCTGCCTAAATTCACTCAAGAATTTAAAGTGCCAGAGTTAGAAGCGTTTGCTCCTCTTCTTGGTGAGCAAAAGCGTGACATCTCTACCACAATGGCTTACGTACGTACGCTAAATATCCTGCTTAAAGATAAGAACATCGGTAAAAACATCGTTCCTATCATCTGTGATGAAGCGCGTACCTTTGGTATGGAAGGTCTGTTCCGTCAGGTTGGTATCTACAACCCACACGGCCAAGACTACACTCCGGAAGATAAAGGCATTGTTTCTTACTACAAAGAAGCGACCTCTGGTCAAGTTCTTCAAGAAGGTATCAACGAACTAGGTTCAATGGCGTCTTGGGTTGCAGCAGCGACTTCATACAGCACCAATGATTTACCGATGATTCCGTTCTACATCTACTACTCTATGTTCGGTTTCCAACGTATTGGTGACATGGCGTGGTTAGCAGGTGACCAACAAGCTCGTGGCTTCCTACTAGGTGCTACTGCTGGTCGTACAACGCTAAACGGTGAAGGTCTTCAACACGAAGATGGTCACTCACACATCATGGCGAACACGGTACCTAACTGTATCTCTTACGACCCAACGTTTGCTTACGAGCTAGCGGTAATCATGCAAGACGGTATTCGTCGCATGTACGGTCCTGAGCAAGAAAACGTTTACTACTACCTAACAGTAATGAACGAAAACTACGCAATGCCAGCAATGCCAGAAGGCGCTGAAGAAGGTATTCGTAAAGGTATCTACAAGCTTGAATCTCATGCTGGTACTAAAGGTAAAGTTCAATTAATGAGCTCTGGTACTATCATGAATGAAGCGCGTAAAGCGGCTCAAATTTTGAGTGACGACTACGGCGTAGCATCTGATATATTTGCTGTGACTTCATTTAATGAATTGACTCGTGATGGTCAAGCGGTTGAGCGTGACAACATGCTTCACCCTGAAGCAGAAGCGAAAGTACCTTACATCACTCAAGTTCTTGGTTCTGAACCTGCAATCGCAGTAACGGATTACATGAAGAACTACGCTGAGCAAGTACGTGCATTCGTTCCAGCTGAATCTTACAAAGTTCTGGGTACTGATGGCTTCGGTCGTTCAGATAGCCGCGAAAACCTACGTCGTCACTTTGAAGTGAACGCAGGTTACGTAGTGGTTGCAGCGCTAACTGAACTTGTAAAACGTGGTGATATTGAGAAATCTGTAGTTGCAGAAGCAATTAAGAAATTCGATATCGACACTGAAAAAACTAACCCGCAATACGCATAAGGTAGAGATACAATGACAATCGAAATTAATGTACCTGATATTGGTGCAGATGAGGTTGAAGTAACTGAGATTCTGGTAAACGTTGGCGACAAGGTTGAAGAAGAGCAGTCACTGATCACTGTTGAAGGCGATAAAGCTTCTATGGAAGTTCCTGCGTCTCAGGCGGGTGTGGTTAAAGAAATCAAGATAGCTGAAGGTGATTCAGTGTCTACTGGTACTTTGATTATGATCTTCGAAGCGGAAGGTGCTGCAGCAGCGCCGGCTGCGCCAGCAGTTGAAGCGGCGGCACCTGTTGCAGCAGCTCCTGCGGCGAGCGAGCTAAAAGAAGTTCACGTACCAGACATCGGTGGCGATGAAGTCGAAGTGACTGAAATCATGGTTGCGGTTGGCGATGCAGTCGATGAAGAGCAGTCTCTTCTTACTGTTGAAGGTGATAAAGCTTCTATGGAAGTTCCAGCACCATTTGCTGGCATCGTTAAAGAAATCAAAATCGCTTCTGGTGATTCAGTCTCGACTGGTTCTTTAGTGATGGTATTTGAAGTGGCAGGTTCTGGCGCGGCAGTTGCTCCAGCAGCAGCTCCGGCACCAGTAGCCGCGGCTCCAGCGGTTTCTGCTGAAAAAGAAATCAATGTACCAGACATCGGTGGTGATGAAGTCGAAGTGACTGAAATCATGGTAGCAGTTGGCGATACAGTTGAAGAAGAGCAATCTCTAATTACTGTTGAAGGCGACAAAGCTTCTATGGAAGTTCCGGCTCCATTTGCAGGTGTTGTAAAAGAAATTAAGATCGACGCAGGCGACAAAGTGTCGACTGGTTCTCTTATTATGACGTTTGTTGTTGAAGGCGCCGCACCTGTTGCAGCTCAACCAGCAGCGGCACCGGTAGCACACGCAGCTCCAGCTCCAGCTGCATCGGCTCAAGCACAAGCGGCTCCAGCAGCTGCAGGCGAATTTGAAGCAAACAACGATTACGCACATGCGTCTCCTGTTGTTCGTCGTCTTGCTCGTGAGTTTGGTGTTAACCTTGCTAAAGTAAAAGGTACTGGCCGTAAGAGCCGCATCTTGAAAGAAGATGTTCAGTCATTCGTTAAAGATGCACTGAAACGCCTAGAATCTGGCGCAGCAGCGGCAGGTAAAGGCGGCGACGGTAGCGCTCTTGGTCTACTACCATGGCCAAAAGTTGACTTCAGCAAGTTCGGTGAAACTGAAATTCAGAAGCTTTCTAAGATTAAGAAAATTTCTGGCGCAAACCTGCACCGTAACTGGGTTATGATCCCGCACGTTACTCAGTGGGATAACGCAGACATCACTGCACTCGAAGCATTCCGTAAAGAACAGAATGCTATCGAAGCGAAGAAAGACACGGGCATGAAGATCACACCACTTGTGTTCATCATGAAAGCTGTTGCGAAAGCTCTAGAAGCATTCCCGGCGTTTAACTCTTCTCTTTCTGATGATGGCGAAAGCATCATTCTTAAGAAGTACGTAAATGTGGGTATCGCAGTTGATACACCAAATGGCCTTGTTGTTCCAGTATTCAAAGACGTGAATAAAAAAGGCATTTACGAGCTATCTGAAGAGCTAATGGCTGTTTCTAAGAAAGCACGTACTGGTAAGCTAACAGCGGCAGACATGCAAGGTGGTTGTTTTACTATCTCTAGTCTTGGCGGTATTGGCGGTACAGCATTTACTCCTATCGTAAATGCGCCAGAAGTTGGTATCTTAGGTGTGTCTAAGTCTGAAATGAAGCCGGTATGGAATGGCAAAGAATTCGAACCTCGTCTTCAATTGCCAATGTCTCTGTCTTACGATCACCGAGTGATCGATGGTGCAGAAGGCGCACGCTTTATTACTTACTTGAACGGCTGTTTGTCTGACATTCGTCGCTTAGTACTTTAGAAAGTGATAATTAAGGTGGCTTTCGAGTCACCTTAATTTTTATTAAAACTCAAATTATTAGACGGCAGTTCGCCTATAAAGCCCTAACAAATTTAAGGCTGCTAGCGATGAATTGCTGTCTAGCTCACAGGCTAACCGAATCTTGCTTTCACACTGTTAACATCTCTGTAAAATATGAGCTGTTTGAAAGTGAGATAAATTAAGTGCTACCCACTTAGCCTGTTAGGGATAATGACTACAAGAGGTCACAATGAGCAAAGAAATCAAAGCCCAAGTTGTTGTACTTGGTTCAGGTCCTGCTGGATACTCAGCTGCATTCCGTTGTGCAGACCTAGGTTTAGAAACTGTATTAGTTGAACGCTACAGCACCCTAGGTGGTGTATGTTTGAATGTTGGTTGTATCCCATCAAAAGCTTTGCTGCACGTAGCTAAAGTGATTGAAGAAGCAAAAGCAATGGCTGAGCACGGCGTTGTATTTGGTGAACCTCAAACTGACATCAACAAAGTTCGTATTTGGAAAGATAAAGTTGTTAATCAACTGACTGGCGGTCTTGGCGGTATGGCTAAGATGCGTAACGTGACTGTAGTTAATGGCTTCGGTAAGTTTACTGGCCCTAACACGTTACTTGTTGAAGGTGAAGGCGAAGCAACAACCGTTAATTTCGATAACGCGATTATTGCGGCGGGTTCACGCCCAATCAAACTGCCATTTATCCCACATGAAGATCCTCGTATTTGGGATTCAACAGACGCGCTTGAACTAAAAGAAGTACCAGAAAAACTGCTTATCATGGGCGGCGGTATTATCGGCCTAGAAATGGGTACTGTGTACCACTCTCTAGGTTCTAAAGTTGAAGTTGTTGAGATGTTCGATCAAGTTATCCCTGCAGCGGATAAAGACATCGTTAAAGTTTACACTAAGCGCATCAAAGACAAGTTTAAGCTAATGTTGCAAACTAAAGTAACAGCAGTTGAAGCGAAAGAAGATGGTATCTACGTTTCAATGGAAGGCAAAAAAGCACCAGCAGAAGCTGAGCGTTATGACGCCGTTCTTGTTGCTATCGGCCGTGTACCAAACGGTGCACTTATCGACGCTGAAAAAGCGGGTATCGAAGTTGATGAGCGTGGTTTCATCAATGTAGATAAGCAAATGCGTACGAACGTTCCTCACATTCACGCAATCGGTGATGTTGTCGGTCAACCTATGCTTGCTCACAAAGGTGTGCATGAAGGTCACGTTGCTGCGGAAGTTATTTCTGGTAAGAAGCACTACTTCGATCCTAAAGTAATTCCATCAATCGCGTACACGGAACCTGAAGTTGCGTGGGTTGGTAAAACAGAAAAAGAAGCGAAAGACGAAGGCATTAAGTACGAAGTAGCAACATTCCCATGGGCTGCATCTGGCCGTGCTATCGCATCAGACTGTGCAGACGGTATGACTAAGCTTATCTTCGATAAAGAAACTCATCGCGTTATCGGTGGTGCTATTGTTGGTACTAACGGTGGTGAACTACTGGGCGAAATCGGCCTAGCTATCGAAATGGGTTGTGATGCTGAAGACATCGCTCTGACTATCCATGCTCACCCAACGTTGCATGAGTCAGTAGGCCTTGCTGCTGAAGTATTTGAAGGCTCTATCACTGACCTTCCCAATAAAAAAGCGGTAAAAAGAAAGTAAGTTAGTCGCTTACGCTAGATAATAAAAAAGGCATCTTTGGATGCCTTTTTTGATCTTAGTACTTTTGAATACGATGCTCTGAACTTGTTAGTAGCACGACAAGCCTATGTGGCGTTATGCGGCCATCATTTGTGTTGCCATGTCTGCTCCGTTGCCACGAACCTTATCAATAGACTCTCGAACGGCGGAAGAGATGATCAACGCTCTAGAGTCTTGATGGGTGGCAATAAAGGTGGCTTTTGCTTTATCGTCTTCTTGCTCGTCCCAATTCGCGTGGATGTCCCGCGCAAAGTGAAGTACTACTGCCAGTTGAGGCTTCTCGGTTGTTTGCGGAGCGTCTGGGTAATGCTTAATCGCACCGACCATGTGATCAGGAAATTTCCATGTTTTTGCAAGCAATGCTCCTAACTCCGGCGCTGTAGTACCCAGAACCTGCTGTTGGGCCGATAGTTCGTCTTGCCCATCTTCAACCAGTTTAGCGACACTGAGGGCGTCTTCTGGTGCTAGCGTGTGAATCATTAACTCGCCAATGTTGTGCAAAATGGCTGCAGTGAACGCTTCATTAGCATCTATGCCATTTTCTACACCACTAGCGATGGCTATTCTGCTAGCAAGAGTGGCGACTTCAAATGTGTTGGTCCAATACTCAGTCATGTCTAAGCTAGGTACTTTAGGAAAAGCACTGGAAAGTACTGAGGCAACAACGAGAGTTTTTACTGGGCCACTGCCTACTCTTATTAATGCATCATTGACTGATGATATGGTCTTATTACCACCAAAATGAGCGGAGTTTGCCATACGAAGCAGACGTGCACTTAATATTTGTTCCATTCCTATTTTGTTGGCCAGCTCGCCGAAGTCGACATCGTCTTGATTGACCATATCTAACAATTCTTGCAGGATTTTTTGTAAGCGGGGTAATTCGTTTAGTCTTGAAATAAGGGCCGTCTGACTCATATGCACTCCTGTTATTTTCGTTATCCCTTTCAATATAGGCTACATTTTTGATAAGTGATAAATACAAAAAGTCGCGCTCGAGGCACGACTTTTAAAAGTGACTATTTTTTAGTGGCTTATAAATTTACTAGTATGAAAATACTATTATTGCTTATAAATACACAGCATCGAAAGGAAACTTTCTTTTACCGTGGCCAAATATTGAGCGTCTGGATTGCGATTTGCCTGCACATACAGTGAATAGCAGATGCCGTGGAACAAGTTCGCTAAATCGGCACTATTGTGGCGGTCACAAATCTCACCGCGTTCCATTGCGTTATCAAACATCAGCTCCATTTTCTTTTGATTGGTTTCGTTGCAAGTCAAAAATAGTGGCCAAACTTCATCTCGTGTCGATGTGCTCCACTCAAACCATACTTTCATCCAATTTTCACCAATAATAGCCGAGTTAATGATGTTGTTGGTCAGTGTATTGAGATTGTGCTCTGCGCTCGCATCTGTATCGATGCTTTTATTGATGAACTCAGAGTAGTGCTTCTCAACTTGGTTTAAGACTTCATCGACGAGATCTTCGCGAGTCTGAAAATAATTGAAAACGGTAGCCACAGAGACTTGCGCTATTTCTGCAATATCTGCGTGCCCACCTCGACCAATACCTCTTCGAGCGAACACTTCAATAGCAATATCATGAAGTTGTTCTTTTCGTTTTTGAGGAGAAAGCCGTGTCCTTGGTCTTTTGGTTACCATATCCATTTTGTATTCCTTGCTTTGCCGACGTTGTTTTTTATTTAATGATTATTTTATAAGTAAGTGTATCACATATGAGTGTAATGGTGCATATGGTCATGTCAATCTTAGAAAAGTACTAAGTGGCAAAAAATATGACGTGGTTAAAAATTTAACCTGAGGCGTTTGCAGTGCTAAAATAGATAAATCAGAGCGACACTAATTACCTTTTTATTAGGGTAGTATTAATTTTGTAGCAAAATCAGCTACTAACAAATAATGAGAGCGGTATGAAACATACAGTAGAAGTGATGATTTCTGAAAAAGAAGTTCAGAATCGTGTTGAAGAGTTAGGAAAGCAAATTACAGAGCATTACCATAATTCTGAAAACTTAGTTTTAGTCGGGTTATTACGTGGTTCGTTTGTCTTTATGGCGGACTTAACTCGCGCGATTAAAATCAATCATCAAATCGATTTTATGACTGCTTCTAGTTACGGGAATGCGATGGAAAGCTCCCGTGATGTACGCATCCTTAAAGACCTTGATGATGATATCAAGGGCAAAGATGTGTTGTTAGTTGAAGATATCATTGATACAGGCAACACTCTGAGCAAGGTCTGTGAAATTCTGGAAATTCGTGAGCCTAACTCAATTCAGATTTGTACGTTGCTGGATAAACCGTCTCGTCGTGAAGTCGAAGTGGATGCTAAATTCATCGGTTTTGAAATTCCTGACGAGTTTGTTGTTGGTGTCGGAATCGACTATGCACAAAACTACCGCCACTTACCTTACGTTGGTAAAGTTGTCCCGCAAGAGTAATTGATGTCGTTCTGGTTCTAGAATGATTACCACGTATACAAAAACGCCCACAATAGTATGTGGGCGTTTTTATATTTAATCGTTGGTATCTGCTACGGTGAGTATCTTAGCCATTGCGGCTTGATAAGACACTTCAAGGGACTCCCTGCTATGGCAGCGAACACCTAGCTCATTGAGTACGCCATCTTCCATACCGTAGACCCAACCGTGGATTTGCACGTCTTGGTTTTTCTCCCAAGCGTTTTGCATCACGGTGGAGTTCCCTAGGTTATATACCTGTTCAGCGACGTTAATTTCACACAACTTATCACCCCATTGTTCGCGAGGCAAAGAGCCAAACAAACTGCGGTGCTTAAGGTATAAATCGCGAATGTGCAGTAACCAGTTGTTAATTAGGCCCAATTGCGGGTTATCTATCGCAGCATTTACGCCACCACAGCCATAATGACCACAGACAATGATATGTTTTACTTTGAGTACTTCAACGGCGTATTGAACAACCGAAAGGCAGTTTAAATCCGTATGAATTACTTGGTTTGCTACGTTTCTGTGAACAAACAGTTCACCGGATACTAAGCCAGTAAGTCGCTCTGCGGGGACTCGGCTATCAGAACAACCGATCCATAAGTATTCTGGTTGTTGTCCCTCAGCTAACTTTGTGAAAAATTCTGGTTTTTCTGCTTTGATTGTTTGCGCCCAAGCGGTGTTATTGGCAAATAACTGTTTTATATCTGGCATCAAGGTATCCTCTTTATCTCAATCACTATACACAAGCTACTGAGTGAACTCTTTAAATAAATGCCGTTTTATCATTCGTTTGTCACTGGTCTGAGTAGTATTTACGATCCAATTGAAACTTTTTATTACTTTTTTTTATCAATCAAGCTCTGCTTATATCACAAGGCCTTAGCTGGTATTTGTGAGGTGAATGGATGCTTATATTAAAAATTGATATGTGGATCACTGTTTTTTAGGTGATAGAATCATGCGGGATTAGTCATAGTATTGTGGAGCTGGAAATGAAAGGGCGTTATAAGGACTTAACTCTCAAGGGCGATCTGTTTGGTGGTGTAACGACTGCGATCATTTCATTACCATTGGCGTTAGCATTTGGTGTTGCGTCTGGTGCGGGAGCCGAGGCTGGCTTGTGGGGCGCTATAATGGTTGGCCTGTTTGCCGCATTGTTTGGTGGGTCTACCAGTCTTATCTCAGAGCCTACCGGCCCGATGACGGTTATTTTAACGGCCGTACTGACTACCATGACCGCTAAATACCCCGAGTCAGGCTTAGCGATGACATTTACCGTCGTCATGATGGCTGGTGCTTTTCAATTTATACTGGGGACGCTCAAGCTAGGCAAATACATTACCTTAATGCCCTATAGTGTGATTTCTGGCTTTATGTCGGGTATTGGCGTTATCCTGATTATCCTTCAACTAGCGCCACTGCTCGGTCAAGCTTCCCCGTCTGGTGGTGTGATCGGGACGATTAATCATCTTCCCGAATTATTTTCTGCCATCAGTTTTTCGGAGCTTTTGCTGGGTGCTACGACACTCGCGATCTTGTTTTTTCTTCCTCAACGCTACCGAAAATACGTTCCAGCACAGTTAGTTGCGCTAGTGGCCGTAACACTATTGTCGATTCTTCTCTTTGATACTGACAGCATTCGCCGAATCGGAGAGATCCCTGCAGGGTTACCAAGCTTAGTCTGGCCTACGTTTAGTGCCGACTTGGTAACCACAATGCTTATAGATGCTCTTGTATTAGGCACTTTGGGGTGCATTGATACTTTGTTAACCGCAGTTATTGCGGACTCATTGACGCGTAAAGAGCATGACTCAGATAAAGAGTTAAGAGGGCAAGGTATTGCAAACATGCTGTGTGGACTGTTTGGCGCGCTTCCTGGTGCGGGTGCAACCATGGGCACGGTGACGAACATACAAGTAGGGGCTCGTTCACCATTATCTGGCGTGATCCGAGCGTTGGTTTTAGCGCTGGTTGTTTTGGTCGCCAGTGATTTAACGGCACCAATTCCTATGGCTGTGTTAGCCGGTATTGCTGTTTATGTTGGCTTTAACATTCTTGATTGGAGTTTTATTTCGCGGGCGCACAAAGTCAGCTGGCAGGGTACGTTTATCATGTACGGCGTCATGTTTTTGACCGTATTTGTAGATCTGATTGTTGCAGTTGGCTTGGGTGTCTTTATTTCCAACATTCTGGTTATTGAGCGTTTGAGTCGTGAGCAAGCAAGACAGGTTAAAGCCATCAGTGATGCTGATGAAGATGACGTGCCGCTTACTGATACCGAGCGTGCTTTGCTAGAGCGAGCTAACGGACAGGTATTATTCTTTTATTTGTCAGGCCCAATGATTTTCAGTGTATCAAAAGCGATATCTCGTCAGCATTCCAGTATTGGCGATTATCAAGTGATGATTCTTGATTTGAGCGACGTGCCGATGATAGACGTTACCGTGGGCTTAGCATTAGAAAACGCAATTAAAGATGCACTAGAAGCTGACTGCCAAGTCCTTTTGTTGTGTCCAAATGAGCAAACAACGGCTCAACTCGAAAAGCTCAACGTGTCGGCGCTAGTTCCTGAGCAGCAGTGGTTTAATAGTCGTTATGAAGCCTTGACGGCGTCTGTGCATTGGGTAAATAGAACAGAGACTTAACTTTCTGCACCTGTTCTTTTCATGAATAGGTGTATTAGGAATAAATAAAATAGCCGAATAGCTTGAAAAACAAGCTCGTCGCCTACATTGTTCAAGCGTTAAATAATAAAAATAACGGTTATATTATGTACGCACTAGAAATTGAGCAGCTGCGAAAAACGTATCATGGTGGCTTTGAAGCCTTAAAAGGCGTGAGCTTACAGGTAGAAAAAGGCGATTTTTACGCGCTTTTAGGTCCTAATGGCGCAGGTAAGTCGACCACGATTGGTATTATCTCATCGTTAGTTAATAAGACGTCCGGTAACGTTAAGGTATTCGGCTTCGATATTGACTCAGACTTGGAGTTGGCGAAGCAAAATTTAGGTTTGGTCCCCCAAGAATTCAACTTCAATCAATTTGAAACCGTTGAGCAAATTGTCATACAGCAAGCTGGTTATTACGGCGTTAACCGTGAACTTGCGAAGCAACGGGCTGAAAAGTACTTAACGCAACTCGATTTGTGGGAAAAACGTAAAGAACCTGCCCGTAACTTATCTGGAGGTATGAAGCGACGTTTGATGATCGCTCGTGCTCTGATGCATGAACCTAAAATTCTTATTTTGGATGAACCAACCGCTGGGGTGGATATTGAACTTCGCCGCTCGATGTGGGAGTTCCTACAAACCATCAATCAGCAAGGCATTACCATTATTTTGACCACTCACTACCTAGAAGAAGCTGAAATGCTGTGTCGTAACATCGGCATTATTAGTAAGGGTGAGTTGATCGAAAATACATCGATGAAAGCATTGTTGAACAAACTGCATGTTGAAACGTTTATTTTTGATTTAGAGAATGTCACGCAAGCCCCTGAGCTGATTAATGCAAATATCGTCGGGTTTAAAAACGGTTCTTTGGAAGTCGAAATTAACAAAAACCAAGGCCTCAATGAAGTGTTTGAACAACTGTCGGGTAAAGGCATTAAAGTGCTATCGATGAGAAATAAAGCCAACCGTCTTGAAGAGCTGTTCGTAAGCATTGTTAAAGATCAGAAAGAGGGATAGATATGTATCAAGTTTACTGGGTTGCCTTTTGTAGTTTGATACAAAAAGAAATCAATCGATTCACCCGCATTTGGGTTCAGACTTTGGTCCCACCGGCCATTACAATGACCTTGTATTTCATCATTTTTGGCAATCTTATTGGATCAAGAATTGGCGAAATGAGTGGCTTTAGTTACATGGAATACATCGTGCCAGGTCTTATCATGATGTCGGTTATCACTAACTCATATTCTAACGTTGCGTCCTCTTTCTTTAGTTCGAAATTTCAGCGCAATATAGAAGAACTTCTAGTGGCGCCAGTGCCGAATTACATCATCATTTGGGGCTTTGTGATGGGTGGTGTCGCTCGTGGCCTTGCTGTTGGAGCCATTGTTACCACAGTGTCATTGTTTTTTGTTGACCTGCAGGTTGAGCACTGGGGAATCATTATTGCTACGGTTTTTCTAACGTCGGTGGTGTTCTCGCTTGGTGGATTAATCAATGCGGTGTTTGCTAAAACTTTCGATGATATTTCTATCATTCCGACGTTTATTTTGACTCCTTTGACTTACCTTGGTGGTGTGTTTTATTCGATTAGTTTGTTACCGGAGTTTTGGCAAGGCATCTCGAAGATCAACCCAATTGTCTACATGGTCAATGCATTTCGCTATGGTTTCCTGGGCGTTTCCGATGTTGGTATCGTAACCTCGTTTGGTGTACTAGGCGCGTTTATTCTTATTCTATACGCCATTGCTCACTACTTAGTAGAGAAAGGCATTGGCTTGAGAAGCTAGTCTGTAAGGCGTAAGGCGTAAGGCGTAAGGCGTAAGGCATGCGCATGGCTATATGCGACACGCATTAAAAAGGGCTACAGAGAATATCTGTAGCCCTTTTGCTATTCGTTGGTCGTGAGAAAGAGCTATTCGCTCTTTTCTTCTTCCGTGCTTTCTTTGTTCTCGATGACCAGATCAAATACCTGATTATCAATCAAGCGAACTTGGCCTAAGAATACTGACACTAGAATCACAGCTTGCGCAGACTCAGCGGAAATTGGCAGTAAGCTTTTTGCGTCACGAATGAAAATCTCATCCGGTTGCAGATCTGCAGCTCGAAGTTGGTCTGTAGCATCTTCGATGATGGAGTTGTAATCATCACGACCCCCGCGAATTTGGCTGCTAATCCAACGCATTGTACGAGCCACGACAGGTGCTCGTTGGCGCTCATCCATGGTCAAAAGACCATTACGAGAGCTCATGGCTAAACCATCCATTTCACGAACTGTTGGCACGCCAACAATTTCGATATCCATCGCTAAGTCGATCACCATTTGACGGATCACAGCAAGTTGCTGGAAATCTTTATCGCCAAAGCAGGCTACATCAGGTTGAACGATGTTAAATAGCTTAGTGACAATTGTCGCTACACCACGAAAATGACCCGGACGAGAAGCGCCTTCGAGCATGTGAGATAAGCCAGGAACTTCAACGTAGCATTGTTTATCTAAGCCCTCTGGGTACATAATTTCCGGTGTTGGAGTGAACACAAAATCCACCGCCTCGCCATTGAGTTTGCTGAGGTCGTCCTCAAGTGTTCTCGGGTAGTTATTAAGGTCATCCGCACGTTCAAACTGCATCGGATTAACAAAAATACTCACCACGACAAAATCGGCTTGTTCACGGGCTTTACGCACTAAGGTTAAGTGGCCTTCATGCAGATTGCCCATGGTTGGCACAAAGGCAATACGGCGACCGTCGCGTTTGCACTGTTTGATCTGCTCTCGAAGAGAAGCAATATCAGTAAATGTTTGCATCGGGGTTCCTTAGTTAAAAGTGTGCTCAGGGCCTGGGAAAGTTTGGCTCTGAACATCTTCCTTGTATTTCGTGATCGCGGTACGAATGTCCCCAGTTTCTGCTAAGAAGTTCTTAGAGAACTTAGGCATGTAATTGGCTGCAATGCCAAACATATCATGCATCACCAAGATCTGGCCGTCAGTATCATTACCTGCGCCAATGCCAATGACGGGTATCGCGAGCGCTTCAGTAATGCGTTTTGCCAAAGAAGCAGGAACGCATTCCAGTACCAATAGTTGAGCACCTGAATTTTGTAGCGCAATCGCATCTTGAACCATTTGGTCAGCTCGTTCTTCGTCACGGCCTTGCACTTTAAAGCCGCCGAAGATGTTCACTGATTGAGGTGTTAAACCTAAGTGGGCACATACAGGCACAGCACGTTCAGTTAGCATACGAACGGTATCGCAAAGCCATTGACCACCTTCAAGCTTGACCATATTGGCACCGGCTTGCATCAATTTACCCGCGTTTTCACACGCTTGTTCAGGTGTTGCGTAGGTCATGAAAGGCATGTCTGCCAATAATAGGCAATTAGGGCTGCCAGCACGAACACAGCGAGTGTGATAAGCAACATCATCGATAGACACTGGCAAGGTAGAGCTCTCACCTTGCAGTACCATACCAAGAGAATCACCAACAAGAAGGGCTGGCATTTCTGCTTCTTCAAATAACTGCGCAAAACTTGCATCGTATGCGGTGGATGTTGCGAACTTACGACCTTCTTGTTTCCAAGCCATTAGCGTGTTTATTGATACGTTTTTCATTTTTATTCCTTACTAGGATTTGGCTCATGATGCCAAATACTAAGCCCATTGCGATCGACTTGTTCAAGCAGGTTCGCTAGCTTAGCCCCGTCAGGGAGTTGTAAATTTGGCTCGATTTCCGAAAGAGGGTAAAGAACAAATTCTCGTACCTTCATCCCGTAATGAGGAATGTTTAATCTTTCGGTATCGATCACCTCATCGCCGTAAAGTAAAATATCAAGATCTAGGGTTCTTGGGCCCCAGCGCTCGTCTTTACGGACACGCCCATGTTCCAGTTCGATCGCTTGCGTGCAATCAAGCAGTTCCATCGGTGTTAATTCTGTCGTGATTTCAGCAACAGCATTGATGTAATCCGGCTGATCTTGCGGGCCCATTGGCGTGCTGCTGTAGAGTGAAGAAGCCTTAACAAAGACAGATTTAGGCACCGTTTTGAGTGCTTCAATCGCATGTTTAGCTTGTTCTACAGGATCGGCAAGATTACTACCAATAGCAATGTATGCTTTGATCATGACTGTGGTTTTCTCTTTTTGTTACGGTAATTGCGTTTACGACGGTGCCCTGTGTTGGGTTCACCCAGATCGGTCACCATAGCTTGACGCATATTACGGCCCGCTTCTTGGTAAGTTGCCCACCAATTAGCAAGCTCTAGGGTATCACCTTGCTCAATCTCACCACGCATTTCTAAGAAATCAAAACCAGCTCTAAACTTGTTAAGCTCTAGTAATCGAGATGCTCGTTTTCCGCTACGGCGAGGTAGACGGAGCTGCAGCTGCCAAATTTCTCGAACGGTTGCAGTATGGCGGCGAGGGATAGCGATAGACTTCACTTGTGTATCGAGAACGATATTACTCGCTTCCATAATGGCGTCGTAATGGTTGAAGTTACGCTCTTCCATTAATTGTTGCGCGACACGGTTAAGCGGATACCACAAGAATGCAGCAAACATGAAAGCAGGATTAATACGCTTGCCTTCTTTAATGCGTTTATCTGTCGAGGCCAGTGCAAGCTCAATCATGCGTTCTGCATGAGAGTCTTGTGCTTGGGTGAAATCTTGTTCAAGTTGCGGGAAAAGCTGTTGAAACAAGTTCAATTCACGCATCAAGTAATAAGTATTAAGCCCATGGCCTGATTGAAGTAGTTTTAACGACTCTTCAAATAATCGAGCAGAAGGGATATCACGTAAAAGAGGTGATAGCTCTACAATCGGTGCAGCTGTTTTTTCACAAATTTCCATATCAAGCTTGGCGGCGAATCTCGCAGCTCGTAGCATTCGTACAGGATCTTCGCGATAGCGGGTTTCTGGATCTCCGATCAAGCGAATAACGCGATCGTTGAGGTCTTTAACACCACCGGCGTAATCGTGGATACTGTAATCCGCGATGTTGTAATACATGGCATTGATGGTGAAATCACGGCGTTCGGCGTCTTCATCGACGCTGCCGTAGACGTTGTCTCGCAACAACATGCCTTCTTTAGACTGAGCAGAAACGTGTTTTGCCGGCTCTTGATGGTGGCCACGGAACGTCGCAACTTCAATAATATCACGACCAAACATGATATGAGCCAAACGGAAACGACGACCAATCAGACGGCAATTACGGAAAAGTTGTTTTACTTCTTCCGGTGTGGCATTGGTGGCAATATCGAAATCTTTTGGCTGTTCACCAAGTAATAGATCGCGTACACCACCACCTACTAGGAACGCATCGAACCCAGCATTATGCAGTCTATAGAGCACTTTTAGTGCGTTGTCGCTAATTTGTCTGCGAGAAATATCATGTTCTTCTCGGGTAAAAATTTTCAGAGTAATTTCTCCGTTTGAGCGACCATCTTGTTGGCTTTTCTTCGTTAATAACTGACGACAAAAGCGAGTAACTTGACCTAAAATAGCCCACCTCGATTACGTTTGTGCTCAAAAATAGCGGCTTATAATAGCCTAGCTCGTCGGTTTTGAGAATGGTGACGTGATATTGATCTCATCGGGCAATTGAGTTAAGTGCCAATGAGCTACGCCCCATGAAACCATTTGTTCTACGGTTAAATCAGCAAAATCTATAGGTAAATCAAAGCGTAAAAACTGCATCGCTGAGATTAATTCGGCTTTAGGAGATGTGATATTTATCCCTTGAGCGTGATTTTGCTTCGATAGTTTATTCCCGTTAGCATCCATTGCAAGCGGTAAATGTAAGTACTTTACTGGTGGTAATTTAAGCGTTTTGTACAAACTAACCTGGCGGCCGGTCGGCTCGATCAAGTCGGCACCGCGAACTATTTGAGTGATACCCTGGTCAATATCATCAATGACCACTGCCAAATTGTATGCATACAAACCATCGCGTCGTTTTATGATGAAGTCTTCTTCTGCGAGAGCGTGAGGAATCGTGGTCTCACCATGCTTTTCATCAAAAAATTGAGTCACTGGGTGATCCATACGAAGCCGAACGGAGTGTGGTTCACTGTTATTCAGTTTTTTGCCACGGCACATACCATCATAAAACCCACCCGAGGCTTTTATTTGCTTGCGAGTGCATTGGCAAAAATACGCTTGGCCGGTTGCTATCCAGAGCTCGATTTGTTCTTGATAGCGCTGGTGGCGAGTGCTTTGATAAACAACTTGGCCGTCCCAATGTAACTGATAAGCTTCAAGAGTGCGCAAGATCAGATCTGCGGCACCGGCCATTTCTCTTGGTGGGTCGAGATCTTCCATGCGGACTAACCAATGGCCATCATGTGCTCGGGCATCAAAATAGCTGCCTAACGCCGCTATGAGAGAACCAAAATGAAGAGGGCCGGATGGCGATGGGGCGAAACGCCCAACATAAGAAGTGCTTATCATAAATTACCAAAAAAAAGGGAGCTTTCGCTCCCTTTACTTTATTAATTAACGCAGGGCGGGTTAGCCTTGCATTTGTTTTTCTTTCATTTCAGCAAGTGTTTTACAGTCGATACATAGATCAGCTGTTGGGCGAGCCTCTAATCGACGAATACCGATTTCAACACCACAAGAATCACAGAAACCGAAGTCATCTTCTTCAATCTTGTTTAATGTTTTTTCGATCTTTTTGATCAAACGACGTTCGCGGTCACGGTTGCGCAGCTCTAGGCTGAATTCTTCTTCTTGAGAAGCACGGTCAACTGGATCAGGGAAATTCGCTGCTTCATCTTGCATGTGATGAACTGTGCGATCAACTTCTTCCCTAAGCTGGTTACGCCAAGCTTCTAAGATTTTAGTAAAGTGAGCCGTTTGCTCTGGTGACATGTACTCTTCACCAGCTTTTTCTTGGTACGGTTCAACACCTGCAATGGCTAGGATGCCTAGCGTTTTTCTTTTGTTGCTCTCTGGCATACAGCATCTCCTACTTACACCTTCAAACTGCTTGGCAGTTAAATAAGGCGGGTATCTATAGCAGAAAGAAAAGCCGGTGGCAAATTCTCATCTCTCAATGAGGTCGCCATTGTGAAGAATGCATCATTTTTCATAGCGCATCGATGAATTTAACATCATGCTTCAGATACATTTCACTATTGGATATATGTGCTTTGTAGCACAATACCTCAACACCATTTTCTCTTGCTTCAGTTAATAATCGTGAATAGTTGGCATCTATATAGTGTGCACTGGAGACTTTTTCAATCCCTGAGTGCAATACTGCAAAAAAAAGTACCGCTCTTTGACCATTTCTGGCCATTTCCGTGAGCTCACGCAGATGTTTTTGTCCGCGAGTCGTCACGCTGTCCGGAAAGTAACCATGTGCGTCATTTTTCAATAAAGTGACGCTTTTTACTTCTACATAGCACTTTGGTTTGTTTTCAGACTCGAGTAAAAAATCAATTCGGCTATTTTCGCTGCCATATTTCACTTCAGCTCTGAGTGAATCATAGCCAACGAGCTCTTTGATACCATGTTGCTCAATGGCTTCCGCAACCAGCGCGTTGGCTTTTGCGGTGTTGACGCATATAAAATCACCTTGGTTGGTTTGGGTTAACTCCCAACTGTTGGGATACTTGCGCTTCAAATTGTCTGATGTTGAGTACCAAATGGTGTTACCTGGCTCAGCACAGCCTGTCATTGCCCCTGTGTTCGCGCAGTGAATCGTTCTGATGCTGCCGTCTTCAAGTTCAACATCGGCTAAGAATCGTTTGTAGCGCTTTATGAGCGTGGCAGATTTTAAAGTCGGTTCAAAGTGCATATTATTACTGTTTTTATGTACAATGTGGGCTGATGTTACTCATTTAATCACAAGGGTTAGTCGTTGTCACAATTGCCGATTGAAGCTGTGTTGCCAGAACTGTTTTCGAAGCTGGATTCATATCAACAAATTATCTTGAAAGCCGCCCCTGGTGCGGGCAAGTCAACTTTCTTGCCATTAATGCTTATTAAGCAAGGCCTGGTTGATGGCAAGATCATCATGTTGGAACCCAGGCGATTGGCCGCAAGAAATATTGCCAATTATCTTGCTAAGCAGCTTGGAGAGCAAGTAGGGGATCGTGTTGGCTTTCGAGTTCGAGGTGAATCCAAAGTCAGCGCCAATACCCAGTTAGAAATTGTGACGGAAGGGATCATGACGCGTATGATCCAGCAAGACCCAGAGTTGACAGGCGTTTCATTACTCATTTTTGATGAGTTTCATGAGCGTAGCATTCATGCTGATACTGCGCTTGCGTTCAGCTTGGAAATACAAACGGCACTCAGAGATGATCTGACTTTGTTGGTCATGTCGGCGACGTTAGATGAGCAAGCATTGTCAGGCTTGCTACCTGAAGCGGCGTATGTGGAGTCTCGCGGTCGAGCTTTTCCTGTTGAAACGCGTTATGCACCGATGAAAATAAATGATCGCTTGGTGCCAAGCATGGCCAAGCAAATCTCTAGTTTGATGTCATCGGAACAAGGCTCTCTACTGGCATTCTTGCCCGGTGTCGCGAGCATTAAACAGGTAGAACAAGATTTATTAGGGCAGTGGCCAGATGTTGATGTTTGCCCTTTGTACGGACAGCTTAGTCCCGTGCAACAACAGCAGGCAATTCAACCAGCTAGCCGTGGCCGCAGAAAAGTTGTATTGGCAACTAATATTGCCGAAACCAGTTTAACCATTGAGGGCATTACCTTAGTGGTGGATTCTGGTCTTGAACGCGTGGCCAAGTTTAATTTGAAAACTGGCGTGACTAAATTAGAACAAGTCAGCATTGCGCAATCGTCAGCGGAGCAGCGTTCGGGGCGAGCAGGGCGTTTAGAAGCAGGCATCTGCGTACGCCTTTACAGTGAAGAGCATTTAAACCAGCAGCCAGCGGTACCTGAACCTGAAATTCTACACAGTGATTTGGCGCCGCTTGCGTTAGAGCTATTGCAGTGGGGGGCCAATGACGTATCAGAGTTGAATTGGCTTGACACACCACCCGCGAATGCGATGTCGAGCGCGTTTGCGTTACTGAATAGCATTGGCTTAACCACTTCTAAAAGGGCATTAACTTCTTTAGGTAATCAAGCTCAACATCTGGGTATCGAACCGAGACATTCGGCAATGCTGTTGAAAGCAAAAAAAACAAACGTCGACATGCTCAATTGTTCGCTCGTGGCGATTGCATTAATTGAGGAGCCGGAGCGTTCACAAATCGATTTAAAAGCCAGTATGCAACGTTTGATTGATGGGCGACATCATCACCAAAAACGCATCGAGCAGCGAATACGAACCTTAGCTCAAAAGTGCTCGGTGTCGGTTGCGCTTAACAAGCTGGATGAATCATTACTTGGGCCTTGTTTGAGTTGGGCTTACCCTGACCGTATTGCTCAGTCGCGTGATGTTGGCAGCCAAGGTAATCAAAGTGGCCAATATTTACTGGCAAATGGCCACGGGGCTCAAATTGATGACAGTCAAAGACTGGCCGCCAGTGATTATCTCGTGGTGATTGATCTGATGCGCCATCATCATGATGCGAGTCAAATATTTCTGGCGTGCGAGTTAACGCTGTCAGACTTACCAGAAGAACTGCAAAGTAGTATCGACTACGTTGACTGGGATGATAAAAAGGGCCGTTTAATTTCCGAGCAACGCACAATGCTTGGTGGTTTAATTTTGAGCCGAATAGAGCTTGCCAAGCCAGACAGCACACAAACGACCCAGGCCCTGACTCAATACGTAAAACGAAAAGGTTTATCGGTATTGCCCTGGAATGAGGCCAGTACTGCATTATTGGAACGGCTGCGATGTGCGGTCAGGTGGTTACCTGAACAAGATTGGCCTGATGTCTCTAAACAAGGCCTACTGGAGCAAACGGATTGCTGGCTAACACCTTATATGACGGGCATCAAAAACGCGGCGGGGCTGAAAAAAATTGATCTGGTGCAAGCGTTGAACGCTTACTTGGGCTGGCCGCTCAATCAAGACATTGATAAATGGCTGCCTACCCATTACACCATGCCAACAGGAAGCCGAAAAAGAATTCGCTACCAAGCTGAGCATGAGCCTGTTTTATCGGTGAGAATGCAAGAAGTGTTTGGTGAGCAAGACTCACCACTTATCGCATTGGGTCGAAAAAAAGTGGTACTAGAATTACTTTCGCCTGCGCAGAGGCCGTTGCAAATTACTCAAGATTTAGCCGGTTTTTGGCAAGGTGCGTACAACGAAGTAAAAAAAGAGATGAAAGGCCGTTACCCTAAGCACGTATGGCCAGATGATCCTGCTAATCACCTAGCAACAACTAAAACTAAACGACAGTTGAATTCATGAACATTAATCAAAACAGTCGCCAACAATCGAGCCATGTAATGCCCTCTATGAATGATTTGGTACTCCAAAAATCGGTAGTGAAAAAGTTGGTGCCAAAAAAGCCTGCGGCAAAAAAAACAACAACTAAAAAACCAGTGGCAAAGAAGAGTCCCACCAAAACGGCTGCAAAAAAGCCCCGTAAGCGAGCTCCAAAGAAAAAGGCCAATCGTTCTTGGTTGAAGACAATTTGGGGGCTAGCGTGGAAAAGCAGCCTAGCCTTACTGGCCGTATTGATCTTTGTCGGGATCTATCTAGACAGTTACGTAAAGCAGCGCTTTGAAGGTCAGTTGTTTGAGTTGCCTACCGTTGTTTATGGGCGGGTATTGACGCTTGAACCTGGGAGCCCGGTTACTTTAAACCAACTAACCGATGAATTGGATGTGCTTAATTATCGAAAAGTGCGTTCGCCCAGACACCCTGGAGAGTACTCATCGTCGTCAACCAAAGTAGAAATGATTCGCCGAGAGTTTGAATTTGAAGATGGGCCGGAAGCCTATCGTCACGTCATGCTGCATTTTAGTAAACTCGGCATTGAGCGTATTGAATCATTAGAAACTGAGCGCGATATGGGGTATTTGCGAATTGACCCTAAAATGCTCGGTATGCTTGAAAAGAACAATGATGAGCAGCGTTTATTCATCAAGCGTGAACAATTCCCTGAAGTACTGGTAGATGCCTTACTGGTTACTGAAGACCGTGATTTTTATCAACATGAAGGGGTGTCGCCTGTTGCTATTTTGCGCGCATTGGCTGCCAATGTGAAAGCGGGACGCACCGTACAAGGCGGCAGCACCTTAACGCAGCAGTTGGCAAAAAATCTATTCTTGTCTCGTGAGCGTACTTTGTGGCGAAAGGTTCGAGAGGCCTATATCGCACTGATTTTGGATCACCGCTACAGCAAAGACCGAATTTTAGAAGCTTACCTAAATGAGGTGTATTTAGGGCAAAGTCGAGGAGAAGCGATTCACGGGTTTGGCTTGGCGTCTCGCTTGTATTTTGGCCAGCCGATTCAAGAGTTGCGTATCGATCAAATTGCCTTATTAGTGGGGATGGTCAAAGGACCATCGTATTACAATCCAGTTCGTCATCCTGAACGTGCGAAAGTGCGACGTGACCTGGTTTTGCGTTTAATGATGCAGCAAGATATTTTGACTTCAAATGAGTATGAATTGGCGGTCACGCGCCCGCTGGATATTCAAGATACGCCTCAAATTGCGAGCAGGCAGCCTGCCTATTTCCAGCAGTTGAATCGTGAATTACAGCAAAAAGTGGGTGATGCATTCCGCACTCAAGCGGGCTTAAAAGTGTATACGTCACTTGACCCGGTGTCTCAGTTTGAATTGGAAAAAGCGGTCAAACGCAAAATCCCTCAGTTAGAGTTGAAAACCAGCAAAGGACTAGAGGCCGCTGCCATTGCTGTTGATCGCCGCAGTGGTGAGATTAGAGCGATGGTTGGCGGAAAAAGAACCGGATACGATGGCTTTAACCGAGCGCTGAATGCAAGTCGACCAATCGGTTCATTGGCAAAGCCTGCGGTGTACCTAACAGCGCTCAGTCAGCCTAAAAAGTACACCTTGGCCAGTACGCTAGAAGATAAGCCGCTCACCATGAAAGGCAGTAAGGGCAGTGTTTGGGCGCCGAAAAACTACGATAGGAAATTCAGAGGTGATGTACCTTTGTATTTAGCGTTTGCTCGTTCACTTAATGTGCCAACCGTCAGGTTAGGCTTAGAGCTTGGCATAAAACCAGTCATGGATACCTTTGAACAGCTAGGCGTTGATAGGCAAGAGATCCGCCCTGTACCATCTATGTTTTTGGGTGCGTTCTCGTTAACGCCCTATCAAGTGGCTCAAATGTATCAAACGCTCACTAACTCTGGTAAGAAAGCGCCTCTGAGCGCATTGCGTAGTGTTAAAGACAGCGATGGAGAGGTGATCTACCGCTCTATTCCTCGCGTATCTCAAACGGTTTCACAACAAGCGGCTTGGCTCACGACGTATGCGATGAAAACTGCAGTTGCTCAAGGAACTGGGCGATATTTACAGCAGAAATTCTCCTGGGCTGCGTTGGCGGGTAAAACAGGAACCAGTAATGATACTCGTGATAGCTGGTTTGTCGGTGTCGATGGTCGTGAAGTGGTGACGGTTTGGGTGGGGCGAGATGATAACAAACCCACTCAACTGACTGGAGCGAGCGGTGCTTTGCGTGTTTATCACCAATATTTAACCAACCGAGCGCCAGAGAAATTGATATTGCCATGGCCACAGCAAGTCACCACATTGGGCTTTAAAGCTCAGCCATCGGGTGGCCTTAAAGTAGATTGCGGAAACGATTTACGCTTGCCTGTGTGGGACATCGAAGGGAACATTAAACAAGCTTGTGATAATAAACCCTTGCAATGGCTAAATAAATTGCTGGAATGGTAAGCCGTTTCATCTTATTTTGTCTTTATAATAGTGATAATAAATGGAGTCTCATGTCGTGAAATGGATAGCAAAAGTTGGCGTTGTCATGATGGGAGCTCTATTTTCATTGAGTGCTTTTTCTGAGTCGACCCAGACTGAAAAGCAAGCGGTGAACAACGCCAGCACAACGTTAAAAAACAGCCTCTCACCAAAGCGTACTTCACAAGACAGGCCGACTATTGCATTAGTTTTGGCCGGTGGTGGCGCTAAAGGGGCAGCACATATTGGTGTGTTAAAAGCTTTAGAAGAGCTCCATATCCCTGTCGACATTGTCACGGGTACGAGTATGGGGGCTTTTGTTGGTGGGTTGTATGCTACAGGTATGTCGGCGGACGAAATTGAAAGCTTGATCGATACGGTTGATTGGAGCAGTGGCTACCGAGACCGAGTAGAAAGAAGTGATAAGAACGTTCGAGATAAAGACTTGAACGATCGCTACCAAATTAATACCGATCTTGGCATTCGTGGGCTTGAATTTACTGCGCCTAAAGGGGTGGTACAAGGCCAGAATATGTTGGGGTTGCTGCGCGAATCTGCGGGTAATTTACCTCCTATGAGCAGCTTTGATGAGCTCGCGGTTCGTTATCGAGCGGTTGCCACTGATATCGTTAAACTCGAGCCAGTGGTGCTGGAAAAAGGCTATTTGATTGATGCCATGATGGCCAGTATGTCGGTTCCTGGCGCATTGCCTCCCTACAAAGTCGGAGACCGATTATTGGTTGATGGTGGCGTCACCAATAATATGCCTGTCGAGTTAGCGCGAGACATGGGCGCAGACCTCATTATCGCCGTAGACATCAGTACTGATTATAAAAAAGAAGAAGAGCTCAAGTCGTTTTTAACTGTGGGAGATCAACTCTCTAATTATATGGTGCGTCGCAGTACGGAAAAACAAGCCGATCTGTTAACGGATAACGATGTGCTATTGACCCCTCTTGTGGGTGACATGGAAACCACTGAATTTGATCGTATGATTGAAGCTTACGAAGTGGGTTACCTCTCCGTTATGCAGTCAAAAAAACAACTGGAAGAGTTTGTTGTTACCAGTTCCCAGTTCCAGCGTTATATCGATCGTAAACAACAAGCTCGGGTTAAATTAGAATACGGCGATGAGCTAGTCGTCGATGATATTCAGATTAACAATCGATCTCGCTACGAGGATTCTTTGATCAAGAGTTATCTGGCGCTCGAAACCGGAGAGCGCTTGAGCATGGAAGAGATCGAGAACCGTATTGACGCTTTGTATGCGTTGGACCGCTTTGAAACCATTTCGTATCGTTATGAGCAACAACAAGATCAAACAACGCTGATCATTGATGTAAATGAAAAGGAGTGGGGCCCGAACTTCATTGATTTCCGCTTCTTTTTAGAAGACGATTTTCAAACCAGAAGCCAATATGGGTTTGGTGTGAGCACCAATTTTACGGCGTTAAATAGCCGAGGTGGTGAGTTTTTACTTAACTTAGAGATGGGTTCTGATAAGTTAATTGAGGGCGAGTTTTATACTCCTTTGTTGATCGATCGCGAGCTATTCTCTTCAACTATTGCATCTTACAGTAATTCGGTACGTAACTTCCCTTGGGGTGCGTCCAGTACTGAAAATGGTTGGTCAGGTTCCATTGATGACAGCCAGAACTACGTACCTATGTCTTACCGTCAGGCCAAGCTAGAAAGCAGCGTGGGTGTGAACTTATCTATTGAGCAAGAGTTTCGTGTTGGCGCGCGTTACATTGACGGCAGTCTTGAGATCACATCCGTACCAGCTGCAGGCTCTGGCGATTTTAAACGATTAGGTGCATTCGCAAGGTATCGTTACGATTCGTTAGACGATCTCAACTTCCCAACTCAGGGGAGTTATATCAATCTGGAGTACTTTAATAGCAAAGACACGATTGATGAAGGAGAGGTGGTGGTTAATAGTGAGGACATTGTGCACGAGGTAGTGTCTAAACTTGTCTCTGCTGGTAGCTATGAGCGCCACTCTTTAGTGGGTCAAATCGAATACGAGATTGTCCATAGCAAGTCCTCATCGTTACCCATAGAACCGAGAAACTTGGGCGGATTTTTGAATCTATCGGGTATCCCACGTAATAGCTTAATCGGTCAAAACAAACTCTTTAGTAGTATGGTTTACCGTTATCGCTGGTTTGATAACGATTTTGGGTTGTTTAAATCGCCACTCTATCTGGGAGCTTCCATTGAATATGGTGGTGTTTGGTCGGGTAAAGATGTTCACCTAGAAGACGCGCCTTTGTACCTTGCCGGCTCTGTCTTTGCCGGGGTAGCATCACCTGTCGGCCCGATTGTTTTAGCTTGGGGCCACGCCGAGCATGGTTATGATTCCGTCTATTTGATTGTTGGAAGTTCATTTTAGTCGTAATGGCAACCCAAGTGGTTGTTCATAGCGGTAAGTTTATAAATCATTAAAGAATAATGGCCAATAAAATGAATTTCGGTTGGTGCTATCTCGCTGATTAAATTGGTAAGAGTGGTACCAATGATGAAATTTTATTCAACTTTAGTCGTAAATTGCTATGTTGGTCAAAATGGAGAGATTTTAATTTTAAGTTAAATTTGCTATCCTCCACCCCACAGTTTGGCCCTCTGCCGCTGTCGATGATGTTGGTTCAACTCGATTCAAATCATCTTTAGACCGGCAAGGTAGCCAAGTTTTCCAAGGATGTTTATGCCCATTACACTGGGGTAAACCGCAATGAGAGGAATGAGTTGTGCTTGAAGCCTACCGTAAACACGTCGCAGAGCGTGCCGCAGAAGGAGTTGTCCCTAAACCCCTAGATGCAGAACAAGTCGCAGGACTTGTTGAATTACTGAAAAATCCACCTCAAGGTGAGGGCGAGGTACTACTCGACCTACTTGAGAACCGCATTCCCCCTGGTGTTGATGAAGCTGCGTATGTAAAAGCAGGTTTCCTTACAGCAATTACTACTGGTGACGTTACTTCACCACTAGTTAGTCGTGAAAAAGCGGCCGAATTGCTTGGTACGATGCAAGGCGGCTATAACATTGAGTCTTTAATTAGCCTACTTGATGATGCTCAGCTTGCTCCAATCGCAGTCAAAGCCCTTTCTCATACTTTGCTGATGTTCGATTCTTTCTACGATGTAGAAGAAAAAGCGAAAGCAGGTAACGACTCAGCTAAACAAGTACTTCAATCTTGGGCTGACGCAGAATGGTTCCTATCAAAGCCAGAGCTACAAGAAAAGATCACTCTTACGGTCTTTAAAGTGACAGGCGAAACAAATACTGATGATCTGTCACCTGCACCTGATGCTTGGTCTCGTCCAGACATTCCAGTTCACGCACTTGCTATGCTTAAAAATGAGCGTGAAGGTATCGAACCTGAACAACATGGCGCTATTGGCCCATTAAAACAAATCGATAGCCTGAAAGAAAAAGGTCATCAATTAGTCTATGTTGGTGATGTTGTTGGTACTGGCTCATCTCGTAAATCGGCAACTAACTCAGTGTTGTGGTTTATGGGGGATGATATTCCATTCGTACCAAATAAACGTGCTGGTGGTTATGTTCTTGGCGGCAAAATTGCACCAATCTTCTTCAACACAATGGAAGATGCTGGCGCATTGCCAATTGAAGTTGACGTAACGAAACTGAACATGGGTGACGTGATTGACGTTTATCCATTTGAAGGCAAAGTGTGTGACCACGAAACAGGCGCAACCTTAGCTGAGTTCGGTTTGAAAACCGATGTATTAATCGATGAAGTACGTGCTGGTGGTCGTATTCCACTGATCATTGGTCGTGGCCTTACTGACCGTGCTCGTCAATCTCTAAGTCTAGAGCCGTCTGAAGTTTTCCGTCGTCCTGTTGAGGTTGAAGATACGGGTAAAGGTTACACGCTTGCTCAGAAGATGGTAGGTAAAGCATGTGGTGTTGAAGGTATTCGTCCTGGCACTTACTGTGAACCAAAAATGACGACAGTTGGCTCTCAAGATACGACTGGGCCAATGACGCGTGATGAACTTAAAGATCTTGCGTGTTTAGGTTTCTCTGCTGATTTGGTTATGCAGTCTTTCTGTCATACCTCGGCATACCCTAAACCTGTTGATGTAAACACACACCACACATTGCCTGACTTCATTATGAATCGTGCGGGTGTTTCACTTCGTCCTGGTGATGGCGTTATCCACTCATGGCTAAACCGTATGTTGCTTCCTGATACCGTGGGTACAGGTGGTGATTCACATACTCGTTTCCCTCTGGGTATTTCTTTCCCTGCGGGTTCTGGTTTAGTCGCGTTTGCTGCGGCGACAGGGGTTATGCCTCTAGATATGCCTGAATCTATTCTTGTTCGCTTTAAAGGCGAAATGAAAGAAGGCATTACATTGCGTGATTTGGTTCATGCGATTCCATATTACGGCATTAAGCAAGGCTTACTGACAGTAGAGAAAGCGGGTAAAATCAACGAATTCTCTGGTCGAGTACTAGAAATTGAAGGCGTTGAGCACTTAAGTGTTGAGCAAGCTTTTGAGTTGTCTGATGCTTCAGCCGAGCGTAGTGCAGCGGGTTGTACCGTTAAACTGTCTCAAGAGTCTATTGAAGAGTACCTAAATTCTAACATCACCATGTTGAAGTGGATGATTTCAGAAGGTTATGGGGATCGTCGTACTCTAGAGCGTCGTGTTACTGGTATGGAAGAGTGGTTAGCTAAACCTGATCTCATGCAAGCTGATGGTGATGCAGAATACGCGCACGTTATTGAAATCGATTTGGCTGACATTGACCAACCAATTCTTTGTGCACCAAATGATCCAGACGATGCTCGTTTGCTTTCTGATGTTCAAGGCACAGAAATTAACGAAGTATTCATCGGTTCTTGTATGACCAACATTGGCCACTTCCGTGCTGCAGGTAAACTGCTTGAGAAGTTTAATGGTCAGTTGAATACACGTTTGTGGATCGCTCCACCAACTAAGATGGATAAAGATCAACTAACGGAAGAAGGCTACTACGGTATCTTCGGCCGTGCTGGTGTTCGTATTGAAACTCCTGGCTGTTCATTATGTATGGGTAACCAAGCTCGTGTAGCTGATGCGGCGACAGTGATGTCAACGTCGACTCGTAACTTCCCGAACCGTTTAGGTACAGGGGCGAATGTTTACTTGTCTTCCGCTGAATTAGCGGCCGTTGGTGCGATTCTAGGTCGAATTCCGACAAAAGAAGAGTACCTTGAGTACGCAAGGCAGATTGATGCAACCGCTGCGGATACGTATCGCTACCTAAATTTCCATCAAATGGGCGAATACACAGAAAAAGCTGATACGGTTATTTTTCAAGAGCCAGCATAATATCGCTAAAGGCTAAAGGCTAAAGGCTAAAGGCTAAAGGCTAAAGGCTAAAGCAAAAAACAAAAGCGCTTCGTAATTGAAGCGCTTTTTTGGTTTTGATGGTTGCATTTTTTAGGTGGATCGCGACAATGTGTGCCCACTTAATAGGTGACAGGCTGTTCTGCCACCGAGAAACAAACGTTATAGAGGTCGCTATGGATTACGATTTTAAGAAAAACACGTTAGATGGTAGCTATCATGTTCGTTTCTCTATGGGGCACGAAGTTTTAGGCCGCTGGTTTATTGAAGAGTTGGGTAAAGACAAGTCGAAAATGGAACTGATTTTGGCAAAGCTCGTTAGCCACAAAGATAACGCTCAAGAGTGGCGCTTAGTTGGCGAGGAGCTGACCTTGGTATTACAAGAGAATGAAGCACTTGTTCAGGCCAATTTTTTATTTGCGACAGACGACAGTGAGCTAGAAGATGCTATGAGCTTCTATGATGAAGAGAGCATCTCTGTTTGCGGGTTTGAGGACCTGATTCAAGCGATTACTGCATGGCGCACCTTTATAGAGCGTTATTAACTTATTTAACATTCTTGCCACAAATTAGTGAGGGGGCCGCACCATATTGGTGCGGCCCTTTTTGGTTTTAGCGCCTCATTTTTAACTAAACTTATTTAAAACAATGGGTTAAATAGTTGGCATGCAATTTGGATTACTAAAGTAAAGGAAAAGGAAATTCAAATTAAGTGAGGATGCTATGAAACTGATAAACGCAATTATAAAGCCGTTCAGACTGGATGACGTAAGAGAAGCTCTTGCAGATGTAGGTATAGAGGGTATGACGGTAAGTGAAGTTAAAGGCTTTGGACGTCAGAAAGGCCACACTGAATTATACCGTGGAGCGGAATACCAAGTGGATTTTCTGCCAAAAGTAAAATTAGAAATTGCAACGCAAGCAGATAATGTTGATCGCATAGTGGAAGCCATTTCGAAAGCGGCACATACCGGCAAGATTGGCGACGGAAAGATTTTCGTTTATGACCTAAGCCACGCCATTCGTATTCGTACGGGTGAAATGGATTGTGAAGCATTATAAGGATTAGAGGACAAGAATATGGAACTTTCGCTTACTGTTACTGAACTTCGTTACGCACTAGACACTTTTTTCTTTCTGATTTCCGGTGCGTTGGTTATGTGGATGGCGGCGGGCTTTGCCATGCTTGAAGCTGGTTTGGTTCGTTCAAAAAATACAACAGAAATACTCACCAAAAACCTTTGTTTATACGCCATTGCTTGTACTACGTATTTAGTTGTGGGTTATAACATCATGTATGTTGATAATGGAGAAGGCGGTTGGTTACCGTCGATTGGTGCCTTGATTGGTACTCAAGCTGAAGGCGCGGATCACTCGTTAGAGTCGGATTTCTTTTTCCAAGTAGTCTTTGTTGCAACGGCAATGTCAGTGGTATCTGGTGCGGTTGCGGAGCGTATGAAACTCTGGTCATTCCTTATTTTCTCTGTGATTTTAACCGCGTTTATCTATCCAATGGAAGGTTACTGGACTTGGGGTGGTGGTTTCTTATCTGAAGCAGGATTTAGCGACTTTGCAGGCTCTGGTATCGTACATATGGCGGGCGCTGCTGCAGCATTAGCCGGTGTATTACTGTTAGGTGCACGTAAAGGAAAATACGGCAAAAATGGTGAGATTTACCCAATTCAGGGTTCTAATATGCCACTTGCTACTTTAGGTACATTCATCCTTTGGTTCGGTTGGTTTGGTTTTAACGGTGGCTCACAATTGATGCTATCGGATTTTGAAAACGCAACCGCTGTTGGTCAAATTTTCCTTAACACGAACGCAGCAGCAGCAGCAGGTGCAATCGCAGCGCTACTTGTGTGTAAAACAACGTGGGGTAAAGCTGACTTAACAATGGTACTGAACGGTGCGTTGGCTGGCCTTGTTGCGATTACTGCGGACCCACTGTCTCCATCTCCACTGGTTGCGGTTAGCATTGGTGTAGCGGCAGGTGCCTTGGTTGTCTTCTCTATTGTTGCTCTGGATAAAATTAAAATTGATGATCCAGTGGGTGCTATCTCTGTACACGGCGTGTGTGGTTTCTTCGGCCTGATGGTTGTGCCATTCAGCAATGCTGATGCGACATTTGGTGCTCAACTACTTGGTGCGGCAGTTATCTTTGCTTGGGTGTTTGGTGCAAGCCTAGCAGTATGGACTGTTTTGAAAGCAACAATGGGTATTCGAGTAACAGAAGAAGAAGAGCTAGAAGGTATGGATGTGCACGACTGTGGTGTTGGTGCTTACCCTGAGTTCGTCAGTGTAAAGTAATATTTAGTTACGTTTAAATGTGATAAACCTGTTCAATAGAGCAGGTTTTTTTGCTTTTTAAGCCAATGAATTATTGCATGGCTACTAAAATTCAATATAATTAAAACAAATGATAAGCCTTATCATTACCATTTTTATAAAGGATTGAACTAATGAAAAAAATGCTAACCTTAGCCGCTGTTGCATGTGGTGTTCTAGCTCCTCAAGCTATGGCTGCAGACGAAGTCAATGTTTACTCTTACCGTCAACCTTTCCTTGTTGAGCCTATGTTCAACGAGTTTACAAAAGAAACGGGCATTAAAGTAAACGTGAAGTTCGCCAAAAAAGGTTTAGCAGAAAAGTTAGCTCAAGAAGGCGAATACAGCCCAGCTGACGTTATCTTAACGGTTGATATCAGCCGTCTTGCAGAACTTTCAAATAAAGATCTAGTTCAACCTGTAAACAGTAAAATCATTGAAGCGAATATTCCTGCTCAGTACCAAGATGTAGACAATCAGTGGTTTGGCATTACTACTCGTGCTCGTGCCGTTTACTCATCTCGTGATCGTGTTGGTAAGTTGGGTGATGATTTCACTTACGCTGATTTAGCAACTCCAGAGTTCAAAGGTAAAATTTGTACTCGTAGTGGTAAGCACCCATACAATGTATCTCTAGTTTCTGCGATGATTGCTCACAAAGGTGAAGCAGAAACAAAAGCTTGGTTGGAAGGCGTAAAAGCTAATCTAGCTCGTAAACCTCAAGGCAACGACCGCGGTCAAGTTAAAGCTATCAAAGAAGGTCTATGTGACGTTTCTTTAGGTAACAGCTACTACCTTGGTAAAATGGTTAACGATAAAGAGCAAAAAGCTTGGGCTGATGCGGTATACATTAACTTCCCGAACCAAAACGCGGAAGGTACTCACGTAAACATCAGTGGCATGGCAATGGCTAAATACTCGCCAAACAAAGATAATGCTCAAAAACTGATGGAATTTCTAACGGAATCAACAGCACAGAGCATGTATGCTGAAGTGAACTTTGAGAGCCCAGTTAAAGCCGGCGTAGCACCATCTGAGCTTGTTGCTTCATGGGGCGAGTTCCGTGCAGATGATTTATCTCTAGATAAAATTGCTGAGTATCACAGCGCGGCAATTAAACTTCTTGATGAAGTGAAATTTGACCTTTAATGCACCATTAAGGGATATACTTGTTATATCCCTTAGTTTTCTAAAAACATGAAAGTTGATTTCATGTTTTTTGTAGTTTGTAGGCAATGAAAGAAAAACATAATCTTTGGAAAACCAGCAGTGGGAGCTTTGCTCTACTGCTGGTTTTGCCGATCTTAGCGATCTTCTATAAATCCATGGGGGACGCAGACGATCTGTTCCACCATTTACTCAACACGGTCATGCCAACCTATGCCTACAATACGGTAGTGTTAGTTGTGGGTGTTATGTTGCTCTCATTGCTGATGGGGGTGCCTAGTGCATGGCTCATGGCAATGTGTAAATTGCCGAGTGAAAAAATACTGCAATGGGCTTTGGTTTTGCCGTTGGCGATGCCCGGTTATATTGTGGGGTATATCTTTACCGATTGGTTTGATTTTGCTGGCCCTGTTCAGGTGATGCTCCGAAATCTTACGGGATGGGGGCCTGGTGAATACTGGTTCCCTGATTTAAGGACGCTTCCTGGCGCCATTTTTGTTCTGTCTCTTGTGCTCTACCCCTATGTATATCTGTTAGCTCGAGCGGCATTCATGGAACAAAACGTTTCTTTGCTGCAATCCGCTCGATTATTAAAGTGTTCTCCGTGGGAGACCTTTAAGCGCATTTCTTTACCATTAGCTAGGCCATCAATTGCTGTGGGTTTGTCTCTAGTTGCCATGGAAACCATCGGTGACTTTGGAACCGTGAGTTATTTTGCGGTCAATACGTTAACAACCGCGGTATATGATACTTGGCTTGGTTATTCTAACCTCACTGCAGCCGCTAAAATATCGGCATTGATGCTGGTGGTTGTCATTGTTTTCCTTTCTAGTGAGCGCTATAGCCGAAGAAAGCAAAAGCTATTCCAAAGCCAATACAGTAGCCATGAAGATATACGAACCACATTAACGGGGACGAAAAAATGGCTCGCATTACTGTGGTGCTGGGGGCTTGTTTCCGTTGCCTTTACTTTTCCGTTAATGCAACTGTGCATTTATGCTTTTAAGTACTTTGACCAAAGCTGGACTGCTGAATTTCGTCAATATGCGCTAAATAGTCTTTATGTGTCGATAACGGCAGCGGTGATTGCTGTGTTTATTGCTTTGGTAGTGAACTTTAATCAACGCATAAACCAGTCAAAAGGCAGCGTGCTTGCCATGCGTTTATCTTCTATGGGGTATGCGGTTCCTGGCACGGTGTTGGCTATCGGAGTAATGGCACCTGTCATTTCAATGGACCATATGGTTAACGATATTGCTAAGTATATGGAGTGGGGCAGGCCTGGGTTGATATTCTCAGGCTCTATGTTCGCATTAATTTTTGCTATGGTTGTCCGCTTCTCTGCGGTGGCCATTGGTAGTATTGAAAGTAATCTAAATAAAGTCTCCCCATCTTTAGATATGGCGACACGTACGATGGGCTGCAATGCCAATCAAATGTTAAAGCGTGTCCATTTGCCACTAGTCAGACGAGGTGCTTTAATCGCGGGGCTATTGGTATTTATTGAATCAATGAAAGAGCTTAATGCAGCGTTACTGCTTCGACCGTTTAACTTTGAAACCCTTGCGACCTATGTTTTTAATTTTGCTTCCGATGAGCACCTTGAATTAGCAGCGCTTCCTGCAGTTTTACTCGTGCTTGTAGGGCTGATACCACTGATCGTCGTCAACCGTTCTTTAGAGAGAGACCACTAATGAGTACTGCTTTGGCTGTTCAAAATCTTACCTGCCAATACCAAGAATTAACGGTGCTTGAATCCTTATCTTTGAAGGTTGAGCAAGGCGAGATAGTGTGCTTATTAGGCGCCAGTGGTTGTGGTAAAACGACTTTGCTGAAAGCCATCGCTGGCTTGCTTCCTCTTAGTTCAGGAAAACTGACCTTGGGGGGCCTAACTCTTGATGATGGAAAGCGTTGGCTTGCACCGGAAAAACGCAACATCGGTATGATTTTTCAGGATTATGCGCTATTTCCACATCTCACTGTCGCTGACAATGTTGGCTTTGGTTTACGCCAACTCTCTAGTACTGAGCGTAATCAGAAAGTAAATGACATGCTCGATTTGGTGAAGCTAACAGGGCTTGGCGAGCGTTACCCTCATCAACTGTCTGGTGGTCAGCAACAACGAGTCGCTATCGCACGCTCATTGGCATATAAGCCGGATTTACTATTGCTAGATGAACCGTTTTCTAATATTGATACCCAGGTACGTCATACGTTGATCGGTGAGATCCGTAAAATATTTAAGCAGCAAGGTGTGACGGCTATATTTGTTACTCATAGCCGAGAAGAAGCGTTCGCATTTTCAGATAAAATGGCGGTAATGAATAACGGTGTCATCGAACAATTTGGTACTGCTGCTGAGTTGTACTTTCAACCATCAAGTAAATTTGTGGCAGATTTCTTAGGTGGTGGTAGCTATTTACCTGCTAAAGCGTTGGGCAATAAGCGTTTCTTAACGGTTTTTGGGGAGTTGGAGAGCGATGCAGGAAATACGTTAGTCGAAGAGCAAAACTGCGAGCTATTATTACGACCACAACATGTGAATATCAGTGCGTCTTCCGATAGTGGCATCGAAATATTAGAGCAACAGTTTATGGGCGACCATTGTCGTTACGTGATTGAGGCTCATGGTATTCGGTTACTCGCCAGCTCATGCGAAGCGTTATGCGTTGGACAGAGTGTTAACGTGAAAATAGAGACTCAAGGCGCGCTGATTTTTTCCTAAGAAAAAGCCCAACAAAATTGCTGGGCTCAATGGACCTATAGGGAGTGCTTTTAGTGACCAGCTAAAAACGATGTCCAAAGGGTGAGAGGGCGACATCGATACAGCGCGATGTTACCGTCACCACTATAATGAAAGGAACGCTTTCACTTGATTTACCACCTTCTCAGCGGTGGTTTGATCGGCCATTTCGGCGAATATTCGTAGTAATGGCTCTGTACCTGAGAAGCGGGCAATAACCCAGCCGCCATTTTTGAAGTAGACTTTCGCCCCGTCTTCATAGCTAACACGCTCAATTTCATATTCAAATTCAGGTAGTTGTTTTTCAACATAAATACGAGCATACAGCGCGTCTTTTTCTGAAGCTTTGAAAGTGCAATCGCCTTCTGCTGTGTAGGCATAACCATATTTTGCGTAAATCTCATCAAGCATTTCCGACAATTTCTTGCCAGTAACACTGATCATTTCGACTAAAAGACTAGAAGCAAAAACGCCATCTTTACCTTTGATATGGCCTCGAATGGTTAAACCACCAGAACTTTCACCGCCAATTAGCGAATCATCGGCTTCCATTTGGGAGCTAATATGCTTAAAGCCTACTGGAACCTCAAAGCTCTTTTCACCATGGGCATGGGCGATTTTGTCTAATAGGTGAGTGGTGGCGATATTGCGCACAACCGAGCCTTTCCAGCCTTTGTACTCAAGCAAGTAGTAATACAACAAAATTAGCACTTCGTTAGGGTGAATGAAGTTACCTTTTTCATCGATAATACCTAAGCGGTCAGCGTCGCCATCGGTACCGATGCCAATGTCGTATTTTTCTGCCGCAACAAGGTGCTTTAGTAAATACAAAGTAGCGGCATTCGGTGAGGGCATTAGGCCACCAAAGTCAGGGTTTTTGCCATCGTTGATCACGTCGACATCACAACGACCGTTGATTAATACCGTTTGCAGAGCATTCTTTGCTACGCCGAACATAGGGTCAATCAGCACGCGCAAATTGGCTTTTTTGATGGCTTCAATATCAATGAAGTCGATGATTGAATCGACAAATTCGTTCATTGGGTTGATAACCAGTATCGAACCGTTGCCAACGGCGGCTTCAAAGTCTATCGATTTCACATCTTTCTGTGTGAGATGTGCAACTTGGCTTTCAATTTTTTCAGTGATGATTTCGTCAGCATCACGGCCGCCACGAATAAACACCTTAATGCCATTATAGTCGGCAGGGTTATGAGATGCGGTGATACAAGCCGAGTAGGCACACCCCATTTCCTTCGCTTTGAACATGACGATTGGAGTTGGAACAAATTTGTCTATGAAACTGGTTTGAATGCCATTTGCAGCTAGAACTTGCGCGAACCACCGCCCAGCTTTATCAGACAAGAAACGTCGGTCGAATCCGACAACAAAACCTTCATCTGATACTGCTTCATCGATCATAATGTTGGCGACGGCTTGAGCCACAAGGCAGACATTGTCCTTGGTAAACTCTTCACCGATAAAGGCGCGCCAGCCACCGGTACCGAACTTGATCATAATAAAATCCTATTTCTCTCGCGTTGCTATTTGTGCCAATTTTTTATCGGCACTAGAGGAGGGGAGAAGTGCTCCCCTCAAAGTAATTAACCTAAAATAACCGTTACGTCATTCACGCTACCAGCAGGTTGTACTGGAATCGCGCCTTCAATGGCTTGGCCATTTAGTAGTAACGTTTTTACGCCCTTACTTACCGAGTCAGGGTTTTCAACCTTGATGTTATAGACCGCATCACGCCATTCACGACGAACTTCAAAGCCAGGCCAGTCTGTTGGGATACATGGGTCTACAATCAGACCGTCAAATCCTAGACGTACGCCTAAAATGAAGTTGGTTACGGCGAAGTAAGCCCAACCTGACGTACCTGTTAGCCATGGGTGATTGGCACGGCCATGATCTTGATGATCTCGTCCCATGATGAACTGCACGTATGAGTAAGGTTCTGCATAGCGAGTTTCAATCATGTCGTTTTGGTTGTATGGGTTAAGCGCATCGTAGAATTTCATCGCTTGATCGCCACGGCCCAGTTTTGCTTCTGCGACCCAAGCCCATGGATTAGGGTGCGAGAAGATAGCACCATTCTCTTTCACGCCTTGGTAAACGCGAGTAACGAAGCCGATGTCATCATTAGGTGTCGAGAACGATGGTGAGTTTAGGTGTAAGCCGTAATCGGAATATAGGTGCTCATCGACCGAGTCCATGGCAATCTCGCCACGCTCTTGAGATACCGCACCAGAGAGCACGGCTAGTGTATTTGACTCAAGGTGAATACGACCTTCAGTTTGTTGAGCGGTACCAATTTTATCGCCATCTTTCGTTAGGCCACGGATGTACCAGCCGCCCTCTTCATCCCATAAGTGAGTTTCACAGGCTTGGCGAACGCCTTCTGCCATTGTGGTGTAAGTATCGACATCATCATGGCGACCTAAATGTTTTGCTAGATCGACAAACTCTTGCAATGCCCAGTAGTGCAGGAAAGACACCATTGATGATTCGCCACCACCTAGGTTCAAACAGTCATTCCAGTCAGCACGTAAACCTTTACAAATACCGGTGTTGCCAACGTATTCAGCAGAGAAGTTTAGCGCCGCTTTCATGTGGTCATAAACCGTAGCGATACCGCCATCAGCGTATGGAATTTCTTCGTTGAAGAAGCTCTCTTCACCGGTTTCCATTACGTATTTACAGATGGTCGGGACGATCCACAGGTGATCATCAGAACAAGTGTCTTCGATACCGTGGATCTTATCTTCATCACTTGGTGTTGGAACAACGGTCGGTGATTTGGATGGCACAACGTCTGCTTTTTCAGGATCGAACCAGTCTGGATCAAACAGGTGTAAGCCGTAGCCCGCTTTTACTTGCCCACGGAGTAGGTCTACTAAGCGTTTACGTGTCATTTCTGGATTTGAATGCGGTACAGAAATGGCGTCTTGAGCCGTATCACGATAGCCAAGGCCAGTACGACCGCCAACTTCAATGAAAGAAGCAAAACGAGACCAAACCACACAAGTTTCGGCTTGGTAAAGCGTCCACGTGTTGATCATGGTATCCAAGCCTTCGTTTGGCGACGTGACTTGGAATTTATTGCAGCGCTCGTCCCAGTGTTGTTTGATGCCTGCGAAATCTTCGTCAAGTTTGGTTAAGTCTTGGTATTTAGCGCGTAGTTTAGCGCCATTACCTTTACCAATACCGAGCACGTAAGCAAAACGAATTTCTTCACCAGGTTGGATAACAAATTGCTTATGCAGTGAACCACAGTGGTTGTAACACGTTTGTGCACTATTGCTGCAACGACCTTGTTCCACCGCAATTGGATTGGACTCATCACGGTACATGCCAAGGAAGTTATCACGTTGGCCGTCGTAGCTGTCTGGGTCAAAGGTTGAGGCTAGGTAATAAAAGCCTTCAAAGTCATCGGTGTTGTAGTACAAGTCGTATTCAATAACGCCATCTTTGTATTCTGTTCCCGCTGAGTACAACGACATTTGGTGGTTCTGATTATCCGATGCGATGTGGCTAAATGAAAACTCTACAAAAGAAAATGCACTGATAGTACGTGGTTTATCACCGGTATTTTTTAATACAACATCCCAAACTTCGGCGTCTTCGCCCTTTGGAACAAATAGAGTTTTAGTAGCGGTAATATCTTTGTATTCGCATTTGAATTTGGAATAAGACAAGCCGTGACGAACTTCATAACTTGCTTCGTCTAGGCTTTTTGCCACTGGTTGCCATGAAATAGACCAGTAATCACCGGTTTCGTCATCACGCAAATAAACGTAGTGCCCTGGGCGATCAAATGAAGCGTTTGGACGAAACTTAGTAACACGATTATGCTCGGGTGAGTTATAGAATGAATACCCACCTGCGTTGTGCGAAATTACGGTACAGAATTTTTCCGTACCTAGGTAGTTAGTCCAAGGTGCAGGTACATCTGGACGTGTAATGACATATTCGCGGTTGTCGTTGTCGAAATAGCCGTATTTCATTGCTTCATTTCCTTTTAAGTTGGGCGGTAATGCATTGGCCGCTACGCCCTAAAATACTAATTCTGTAAGTGTGTAATTACTGTTGCCAAGGGTTTCTGTAGTTAACACCTTGACGATCTAAATGGCTTAAATGGCCTTGTAGTCTGGCTAGATAATCCAGCCAGTCGCGCCGAGATTGATCACTCCAGTTCACTTCTGCCATTGCTGTGACTCTAGGGAATACCATGTATTCAAGCTGAGAACGGTTTTCGATGATTTCACACCAAAGCGCACATTGAACTCCCCATACGCGGTTTCGAATTGGATCGTTTTCTGCTAGTGAATTAAGAGGTTCATATCGATAGGCTTTTTCCAATGGGATTGGGTTGGCCCAGTCAACGCCGTGCTCTTCGGGTGCAAAGTCTTGAGTCATGTCTAGGTAAGTGGTTTGTCCGGGTTGCAGGACGACATCGAAGCCTTTTTGGGCGCATGTCAGCGCGGCTTCTTCACTCAGCCACGAAAAGATAACTGTGTCTTTACTGACTTTATCGCCGTGTTGAGCTTCCTCCCAACCTAGCATTCGCTTACCTAAAGATTTCAATTTTTGTTCTGCATAACGCAACAAGTGACCTTGCAGTTCACTAGGGTCTTCATAGCCTTGCTGCTCCATTAAGGCTTGGCAACTAGGGCTTTGAGTCCATACGCCTTTCGGTACTTCATCGGCACCAATATGGACATAAGGAGCGGGGAACAGTGCTGCGATTTCTTCTAATACTGCGTCAACGAATTGATATGTGCCTGACAATGCAGGGGACAATACGTTGTCGTTGTAATACTGAATACTGCGATATTGTGATTTATCTTCTGGATCAACAAGTAAATCGGGCAGTGACTTGATGGCTGCACGGCAATGACCTGGTATGTCGATCTCTGGGATCACGGTAACCCCACGCTCTAAGGCGTATTGAACAACATCGGAAATATCTTCCTGGGTATAAAACCCACCGTAAGTTGAATTAATATGGCTGTATTGCGGCTCGATAGGGGTATCAATGCCACGCCACGCTCCAATTTTGGTTAATTCAGGGAAAGCTTTTATTTCGATTCGCCAGCCTTCATCATCGGTTAAGTGCCAATGAAAATGGTTGAACTTGTAACTGGCCAAATGATTGATGAGCGACTTTACTTGTTCAACACTATGGAAGTGTCGCGCGCAGTCTAGCATCATGCCGCGGTATCGATAGCGCGGCTTATCCTTGATGCTCAAGCAGGGCAAAACTAGGTTAATTTGTTGACCTGAGATGATTTGTAGCAAGGTTGCGCTGGCATGAACAAACCCGTTTGAAGAGCCCGATTCAACCAAGATTTGGTTGGTTAATATGGTTAGGTTATAGCAGCCTTCATCGAGAGTAGGATTCGAACGATAAGTGATTTTCCCCGTTTCAGATTCACATAAGCTTATATCAGCGTTCTTTTCAATTTCGCCGATCAGCCAGTTTACGCCCACATTAGCTAATTCAGACTGGCGATTAATCCCTACGTCAGGAGTGAGAATAAAACGGCCTTCTGATCTTTCCAAAAATAAAGGTTGAGGGATCAGTGATAACTCAGCTGAAGACACTGTTGGAACGTGTGTCCTTTCTTTGTATGGGCTTGCTAATGTAATTGGTGTGATATCAACATTGATTCTTTTAGAGTTTGAAGACGTGTTGACTTCAATGAACGCATCGTTAATGCCATCTGTTAGAAACCTAAATGGAACGGTATTAATGTCAAATTCAACGTAATAGTGGTTGTTCGCCTCTAGTGCCTGTTGATTATCAGGGTTTAGCTGGCAGTAGCCGCCTATCTGTTTGATGCTGCCTTGAGTGAGTGTTTCCGGCAGTATGTATCTGTCTACGGCAAAGTGCAGAGTCCAGTCTGTTAAAGCTTGGTCACTTAAGTTGTGCAAGGTCATACCGAAGCGAGACACTTTGTTTTCATCAGAGAGAACCGCTAAATCGACGCGATAGTTCATAGGGTTACCTCCGGCACGTCAAGTGGGAATAAATTATGTTCCGAGCTACCTGCCATCATGATGCCACCTTCTATCGCATCAGAACTTGGTTGAACTAACCATTGCTGTGCTAAAGGTGAAAGCCATTTGGAAATGCGTTCGCCTATGCTTCCCATAAGTGCGATTCTGTTCGCACCACGCTGGTTTAGTGCAACGAGATACATCTCGATATCAGCGGCCGTTTGTGTCATTAATTCAACGGCTAAGGTGTCACCCTCAAGAGCGTATTCAAACACCTGTGGACAAAAATGCCCGTAATCACGTGGCTTGGCTGTTTTAGACCAAGCAACAATTTCATCCACATCATTTGAAAAATGTGCCATGACGAATTGCGCTAATTTAGTGTTAGGTTTAATGCCATCTTGAGCGAGCAAAACTTGTTGGATTAAATGAAGTCCCATGATGGCACCGCCACCTTGATCAGAGATTGGGAACTCTCGACCGCCAACAACATGTTGCTCGCCATTGAGCAATAAAATGCCACAAGATCCAGTGCCAGCAATCATTATTGCACCATCTTCACCATCATGTGCGCCTAGACAAGCGCCGTAAGCGTCAGTGTTGAGTGTCATGCTGGCAAATGGGTGCTCTAGTGCCATGAATGCATGCCAAGCCGATTTTTGTTCTGCGCCAGCCAGTGCGAGTCCAAGGTGCATGTATTGAAAGTCATTTTCGCCTAATCCGCCTTGTTTGGCAGCTTGAGTGATGGCAGAAACGATGGATTGCATTGCTACGGATACACCCAATAGAATGTTTGCGCTGCCACTTTTAGCTTCACCGATGATGTTGCCTTGAGTATCTTTAATTCGTGCGCGACACGATGTGCCTCCGCCATCAATACCAACGAAATACTTAACCATTACAATTTTCCTTTGTGGTCTCGTTAGAATGAAATTGAGTCATCACAGCGAGCAATAACCAAGCACCGTGTGGGATCCATTGCTCCCCCCAACGCCAGTTTTGCAACATGTCGTCTTTTTGTTTTGGTGGGTTAAAAGCAATGTCATTTTCGTCGTCAAATCCGCCAGTTATGCCATTACAGACGCCACCTTTGGCATTGAAGAAGCCAAGCTGAGGCAAGTAATCTGGGTTGTTATGCCCATGACCATCGAGCATGCACATGTCGTAAGGGTTTAGCCCAACAATCCAGTTTAAACACTGTTGAGCGTATTCATTTACTGCGGAATGCTTAGAGTTATCAAGGTATGGGAGAGCGCTAAACGCCATGCTCGCAAGAGAGCCTAGGCGTGCGTTTTCACCTTGCCACCAGTAGCCGGATTCATTTTCGTGTGCGACAAAAAAGGCATCACGTTTTTGACCTGTCACGGATTTCACGTATTGGCGTGGGTAGCCAAAGGGGTTCGGTACGGTTGAGCTAATGTTTAATTCAAACTCAATGGCATTGGATACAACGGTTTGAATACGTGTAAAGTTCTGAGCATTGGACTCGATTGATAGGTATTCACACAAGGCGATTACTGGAAGCCCAGCTTCAGCTGCGTGGAAATAGGGTCTGCTGCCATCTTGGTTTGCCGACCAGTAGTGATTGAAAGCGTCGTCACAATGTTGACGAGAGGCAAGTTTGTCTGCCCAAAAGCGGCTTTCAGTTAAGTAACGGCTGTCTTTGGTTGTGCGGTAAAGCTCTACAGCCGCCAGCAGTGCACAATAGTCATCAATGATGTTTTCGATACCATCATCGAGATATTGAGTGTTGTTTTCTTTTAGGTGCCAATAACCACGTGTCGCGGCCTCAAGGTATTGCTGTTGGTCATATTCGCCATGGGTATCAAGGCGAGCAGCGGCAGCTAATGCTGCGATACTTACTCCTCCACCTTGGCGGAATCCAGCCTGATAATCGGCTGTTTTGTGACCATCTTGAGTTTCGTAGGCACATATCTCCCGTTGTTTTACGTCCTTGCTCCATTTGTCAAAGACCGTTAAATAAAAGTAACCCTCCGAGTGTTGCATACGGACGAGGAAGTCAGCACCAAATAGGGCTTCTTCACTCAATCTTACTCGTGAAAATGCTGAAAAGTCAGAGCAATCCTCCAAAACCGCTAAGCCTTTTAACATGTTCCATACGACCATAGGGGTCTGTTGAGGGTTTAAAAAGTTGCTATAAGAGAGGTGACTCAAATATTTACTGACATCACCAGAGGCGTCATACCAACCCCCCCCAACATCCGCGGTTTGGTCGGTGCCGAGCAGTGGAATAGCCCCGTCCTGTTGGTCGAAAATGCCGCCGCATCGTTGTGATTTAAAGTAGTGCAACAAATCAGAAAAGGTTCGTTGCATTAGTATTCCGTCACCAATTTCGAATGAATGAGAGCAAGTCTCTCCCACGCGAATGAAGTAGCGTCCGGCTTGCTCTACTTGAGAAAAGTCGATAACGCTAAACAGACCCTGATGCCAGTTAGATACTTTACTTGGCTGTTGAACATGAAGTTCTTGCACCGCTTTCAAAGTATCTGAACACACTAGTTCGGCCGTTAAGGCTGAAGCTATATCGCTGTCGAGTAATAATACGGCTTGTTTTGAGCCTATTACTTCATAACCAATTTGGTTCGTAAACAGTTGCATCAAGGTCTCCAGGTATTACAAGTAAAGAGGGAAGTTACGCCCTCTGATAATGTGTTGAACGTGGGTAATTAGCTTTTGTGAGCATTCACGTTAAGGTGATTAGCTCTCGTACAGATAACAACGAACAAAGTGGTTATCTGAAAGCTTAGTGACACCAGGTAGTTGTTCTGAACACTTAGCGGTTGCGTGTGTGCATCGACCGCTAAATGGACAGCCTACGGACACTGGTGTCCATAGTGGAATTTCACCTTTATTACCCTCAAGCTTGGTATGAATAGATTTACTAGGATCTGGAACGGCTGAAACCAATAAGCGTGTATATGGGTGCTGAGGATTAGCAATAACTTCATCGGTATCGCCCCACTCAACCATATGACCTACATACATCACTGAGATATCTTCAGCAATGTAACGAGCAGTGGCGATGTCATGGGTGATATAAAGCAGAGACATTTCTTTCTCAAACTTCATTTCTTCCATTAGGTTAAGTACGCCAGCACGTATAGACACATCCAACATGGACGTTGGTTCATCTGCCAATACGACTTCAGCACCTACAGCGATATTACGTGCCAAATTGACTCGTTGACGTTGACCACCTGAAAGTTGATGCGGGAATTTATCCGCCGTTTCCTTTGCTGGAATTAGACCAACTTGTTCCAATAAGTGATGAACACGATCTTCTAGTTCTTTTTTATTACCCGGCGTTACTTTCTTGTGGATCAGTAACGGACGAGCAATATGGTGGAAAATATTATGGGTTGGGTTTAGTGAACCAAACGGGTCCTGCCATACCATTTGCACGCCTTCACGGTAGTGCATCACATCTTTACGGCTTGAGATATCTTGGATATCACGGCCTTTGTATTCGATGATGCCATCGGTTGGTGCGTACATCTTTGCGATCATCTTAGCGGTAGTAGATTTGCCTGAACCAGACTCACCAACCACGGCTAGGCCGCGACTTTTATACATTTTGAATGACACGTCGTTGATAGCACGCATCATTGGTTGCTGTAGCGCATTACTGCTGATAGGGAAATCTTTAACCAGATTTTTGCCTTCTACTAGTAACTTACCGTATTCATTGCTCATAGTTGACTCCAGAAACTCTTTACTTCTTACACCAATGGACGATTAAGATTCCGTCTGAGCGAGTTGCTCACCATATAGATGGCAGTTGGAGAAACGGTTATGCTCAATTTGACGCAACACCGTAGGAACTTTCGTACACGCTTCATGAGCACGTTCACAACGAGCTTGGAAACGACACCCTTGTGGGATATCTAGCAAATTTAGTGGGTTGCCAGGTATGCCCGTTAGCTTGGTTTTCGGACCAATCAGTGGCGGGAAAGAACTTCCCAGCCCTTTGGTGTACGGGTGGTATGGGCTCGTTAAAATTTCTTTAGACGGAGCAACTTCGATTAATTCACCTGAGTACATGATGCCGATTCGGTCAGAAAACTCGACCATCAAAGACAAGTCATGGGTGATGAACAATATTGCGAAACCAAACTCTTCTTTGAGGGCGTAAATTTTTTGTAAAATCTCTCGCTGTACTACTACGTCTAGCGCTGTTGTCGGCTCATCCATAATGATCATTTTTGGATTAAGCGCGAGCGCAATAGCGATAACTAAACGTTGACGCATACCACCAGAAAACTGGTGAGGATAATCTTGCAAACGTCCTGGGTGGATATCTACAATCTCCAGAAGCCCCTCAGCACGGCGAACCGCTTGTTCACGAGTCATATTTGTGTGATGCATAATCACATCACAAAATTGGTCTTCCATAGTGAGAACAGGGTTAAGCGCATTCATCGCACTTTGGAATACCATGGACATTTGGCTCCAACGGAACGATTGCATACGTTCGTCGCTGTAATCCAAGATATTTTCACCGTTGAAAATAACCTCTCCACCTGTGATAAAAGCAGGCGGCTTGTGCAGACGCATAAGAGAGAATGCGACGGTTGATTTACCGCAGCCAGATTCACCAGCTAGGCCAAGTACTTCTCCTGGAGCGATGTCAAAGCTCACGTTATTACAAGCGCGAACATCGCCAGCGTCTGTTATGTAGTCAACGCAAAGGTTGCGGACAGAAATTAGTGGTTCAGTCATAATTATTTATCTCCGCTCCAAAGTGCATTTTGTGGTGGTAACTCTGGTGTACGCTCTGATTTTTCTTGAGCAGCCAATTTTTTCCAGCGTTTCATGCCTTTGTGAGAACGTAATTGTGGGTTAGCAATCTCATCGACAGCAAAGTTCAATAATGCCAAACCTGTTACAAGGAAAGTCAAAGCTAAACAAGGACCAATGAGCTCCCACCAAGCGCCAATCAGCATTGAAGATGACGTTTGAACGTTGTAGAGCATGATGCCCCAACTGATGGTGCTTGGGTCACCAAGGCCTAAGAACGAGATCGTTGCTTCCATCATGATGGCGTACATTACAGAGCCAATGAAGCTCGCGCCGACAATAGGGATTAGGTTAGGAAGAATCTCTACAAAGATGATGCGCCATGCGGACTCACCAAGAACTTCAGCCGCTTTAACAAACTCTTTTTCACGTAAAGATAAGGTTTGTGAACGTATTACCCTGGCTCCCCAAGCCCAGGACGTACACCCTATGATGATGGCAATGGTTAACGGGCCTGCCTCTCCGATAAATGCGGCGAGTACAAACAGTAATGGATACTGTGGAATAACCAGCATGATGTTCATCATTGCGGTTAATACATCATCGACACGTCCACCAAAGTAACCAGCTGAAATACCAATGACTGTAGCTAAGAAACACACGGTAATACCGGCACCAAAACCAACGGCTAGAGATACTCGTGCACCGTATGCCAGTTGAGACCAAACATCACGGCCCATACGAGTAGTACCCATTACGTGGTCGGCTTTTTTCGACATAAGTAATGTGCGGCGATCTGTTGCTAGGTTTTCTGCAATCCAGCCATCTGGCGTGTTTTGAGCAGCCGTTACAACAAACGATGGGTATTCATGTGGCTTACCTGTACGTTTATCTGGAGCATGTTTTGTGATTAGTGGTGCTGCAATGGCGACAAATAAGAAAGTAGAGAGTATGACGAGTCCGATAAGTGCAACTCGGTTACCTTGAATGAGTTTAAAGATATCTTTCATGATTATTTGCCTCCCTTACGTAGGCGAGGGTCAAGCACGACATACAACATGTCTGCCATTAAGTTAAAGAACAGCATGAATAGCGTCATGATAAGTAGCTGACCTTGCAATACTTGGTAATCACGAGCATGAATAGCGTTAAGCAGTACAGAACCTAGGCCAGGGTAGTTAAAGATGATTTCAACGATAAGTTGACCACCGATTGCCATACCAAGAGACATCGACAATGCGGTTACACTAGGTAGCAGGGCATTTCGAGCTGCGTAGTTAAAAACAATGCGGTTTTCGTTAAGGCCTTTGCCTTTCGCCATGGTGATGTAATCTTCTGCTAACAAGTTGATCATGTTGTTACGCATGTTTACTAGGAAGCCACCGATTTGAACGACCGATGCACAAAACAGCGGTAGTATGGCGTGATAAGCGACATTCTGATAGAAAGCTAAGCTAGTCCAGTCTGGTGTCACACCTGCGGTGTAGGCATAACCGGTTGGGAACCACTGTAAACCAATAGCAAAAATGAACATGGCCAGCATGGCGATAACCACTTGCGGAACCGCTTGAACAATCAGCATGCCCGGAGTGATAAACGTATCGAACTTACTACCTCGTTTCCACGCAGCAAAAATGCCAAGAATAGAACCAATAGAGAACGAAAGAATAACGGCTGTGCCCGCTAAGAAAAGAGACCAACCGAATGCGCCACCTAAAAGGTCATTTACACTCAGAGGGTAAAATTTAATAGACGTACCTAATTCCCAGCTAGCGATGCTTTTGAGGTAAGTCAGGTATTGCATCCAAAGTGGACCGTCAACGAAACCAAGTAGTTGTTTCATTGCTGCGATTCGTTCAGGAGTAACCTGTGCGGTCGCATTGGCGAACATCATGGTAACTGGGTCACCTGGCATTGCTCGCGGAATAATGAAGTTAATCGTTGCTGCAACCAGCAACGCAATCAAGTAGAACGACAAACGTCTTAAAAAATATCCCATAACTTTTACCTTACTCTCCCAGATTTTTTCCCTGATCCTGGAGTCAGGACGTTCTTTTAGAACGAGTAACCCCCTGACGACGAGCGCCATATCGTGACAAGCGATAGGAGGTTTTGAAAGGCAGCGCGCAGAACCGCGCGCTGCAAAGGGTTGTGCTACTTATTTAACTGGTTTTAGGTCCAGTACGTGAAGTAGACGCTCAGGGATACCAGCCCAGATGTTTGGACGGCCCTTAGGATTCTTCTCATTCCACCAACCAGAGAAACGCGCTTCGTTGTATTGGTACATGTAAGCACCAGATAGAACAGGAACCGTTACTTGGTTAGAAGCGATGATTTGTTGAATGCCATGAGCGATTTCTAGCTGCTCGTTCTTATCTGCTGTTTTGTAGAAGCTATCTAGTAGGCTATCTAGTTTTTCATCAGTAAAGAAGTGCATTGCGAAACGAGGCATGCCCGCGCCGCCTTGTAGTGCTGAGTTATACGCACTGTTCCAGTAAAGGTGTGGATCCGCACCGTGGAAGTAGTTTGTATAAGCAACGTCGTAGTTACCTTCTAGCATCGCTTGGTTGTATACCGCGAACTCAGGTGTACGAGCTTTTGCTTTGATACCCGCTTCGTCAAGTTGCTCAATCGCAAGTTGTACTGTGTTGTTCCAGTCAGTCCAACCATTTACAGATTGAATTGATAGTTCAAACGATTTGCCAGATGGAGTGTCAACATAGCCGTCACCGTTTACATCAACAAAGCCAGCTTTCTTAAGCAATGCTTTTGCGCCGTCTAGGTTATACGTGTTGAATTTCTGGTATTTCTTGTGAGTCTTCTCATCAGACCATGCTTCAAATGCGTAGCCTAGGCCAGATGCGAAGTCATTCACTGTACCGCCACCGTAGAAAGCGATGTCGATGATAGTTTGACGGTCAAGAGCCATAGAGAAAGCACGACGGAAATCAACGTTTGTTAGTGCTTCACTTTTCGCTGCATCTGTATTTTTGAAGTTCATTACAAATGCGTTAGTGCCTGATGGCGGGTACCAGTACTGATGGTTAGGACTTGCTGCAGCGTATGTGCGGTCAATGTCTGGAATGAACGATGAAGTCCAATCCAATTCAGAGTTAACCACTTTACCCAGTAATTGGTCGTTGTTTGCAATTTGTGGTACACGAAGACAGTCTACATCTAGGTTGTCGTTGTCCCAGTAGTTAGGGTTACGACATTGGATGTATAGCTGAGGTGTGAAGGTATCAATCTCAGTAAATGGACCAGTACCTACCGGGTTTTCATTGGTAAATGATGTCGGGTTTTCAACGTCTTTCCATACGTGCTCAGCAACGATTGGAACCAAAGAAATTTCGTATGGTACGTTTGAGTTTGCTTCAGTAAGACGGAAGCGTACTTGGTACTCACTTAGACGTTCAACACTTGAAACCCACTTATTGATGCCACGTTGGTCAAGCTCTGTTTTATCTTTAAGCAGTTGGTATGAGAAAACAACATCGTCCGCTGTGAATTTTTCACCATCAGACCACTTTACGCCTTTGCGAATGTCGAAGGTCACGCTCATCAGATCATCTGACATGCGGAAATCTTCGGCTAGACGCATAACTGGCGTATTACCGTGCATTTCATTAAAGATGACAAGTGGCTCGTAAACGAAATCCGTTGTTGTACGTAGGTTTGTCGCTAGGTATGGGTTGAAGTTGCGAACCATTGTAGGGTAGAAGTCAGGTACAATTGTTAGTTCACTACGTTCTGCTGCAGATGCCACAGGTGCTACGGTAGTAGCTGCTGCGATTACTGCTGCTGCAAGTGCTGTCTTTTTAATATTGGCAAGCATAGCTGTTCCTTACTCATTGCTTTTTGTTTCACTAAGTTGGGAATGTTTTCAATTGGAAACACTCGCCGATGACTATCCCAAAATCCTCCAACTTCGACTGAATATTGATGAAAGTTGGGTGGCCTATAGCCCTCGGTCACCTATAAGAAAACACCTTGTTGGTATTACGGTCAATTGGAGTGTCCGTTAAAAACGTTAAAATACCCTTTCACTCCGTAACAAACGTCAATTTACAGTTGTTCTGGTTGTTTGTTATACAAATATTTAAAGTGATTCAGGTCAAGTTTTATTTCATGTAATGGCATTTTTGTTAGTGAGTACTAACCCTTGAACGCTTCCCTGTAAGGGGTGATTGTCGTTGTTTTTATATAGGTGATCCAGTTCAAAGTCGTTATTTTTCGTCAATTTCACATGGCAAATTAATACTGACAAATTGTTGTGACTCGGTTCTCAATCCGATGAACTTAATCCACTTTTGGTGAAATATTGCATCAACCTTGACTGTTTTTATTTGAACTTACTGCCAGATTGATAGCTTAATTAATCCAAATAAATAACGTTTAACCGCTGCTTTCTTACTCATACGAACGCAGGTTATATCGGTTGGAATCTTTCCTTCGTCAGTATGATAATAAGCGGATACGCAGTGACGAACGGGAGTTGCTTACGATGTGAAGCTTTCATTCAGGGTAACTATTTCAATGGCGGAAAAATGGCCCATCAGAGGTCTGATGGGCCATTGTTTTCAGTTCAATGCGGCGTAGTGCTGATAGGGGACGATGAGTAATCAGCACATCTAACTGGTCAGTAACTTCTGTATTTTGTTTCTTAGTATCTCTAAATGAGCCCGCTGTTGAGTCGCACTGCTGCAATGCTCAAGGATGTAATCCATAGAATTAAGCACGGTACGCCAACGAGGCGTCTTAGGTAGTGTTTCTTTACGTAAATACTTATCTAATGTGCGAGTTTGCAGTGTACTGCGGTCTAGGTACACGCGCCACAAGCCACTTTGTTCAGCAAAGGCAAACTTACTTTGACCACTGTCTGTTTCCCAATAGTCGATAGCGGTTGTCATGGCATCAACCAGTATCTCGCGCATCAATTCTTGTTTATCGCCACCTTGACCTGAGACCTTATCAGCGATGCGGGTAAACTCTCCCCCCAACTCCTTAAGTTGCTGCAGTTTTGCTTTGTCACCTTCGAAGGCATAACTCGAAAGTGCTTCGACTGCCGTTTCCAAGTTGTTGACGCGGACTGTATTAGCGCCACCGCCTACATTGAATATGTACATTGAACGCAGGCCGGAACCCTCAGGAAGTAGCAATATGTCGCTGGAGATGTGCTCTCGTTTGTCGCCAACGTAAATATCAATGTCGCCACAATAGTGAACGTCATTCAAGTTTAGGTATTTTGGCGCAATGATTTCTTCAGCCTGACTGCGTTTTAGTTGCTCAGCAGAGCGCTTAAAGAGCTTGGCAGCAGAATCGTTCGCAAAACGAATACGACCGTCATCATTAATGCAAATTATCGCTTCAGGTGCAGATTCTAGTTGTTCTAAGAGGCGGCCTTGTGTTTCTAGCAAGTTCGCTTCGATGACTTCTCTTTGCTTAAGCTCTTGTTGCAGAAGTTGATTTTCTAGTCGCCTCTGCTCGGCCTTGCTGGCCGCGAGGTGAGCTTTTATTCGAGATGCCAGCTCCAGCTTATTAAATGGTTTCGTTAGATAGTCGTTAGCCCCTGAATCAAAGCCTTTGACTCGATCGTTTGTTTGGCTTAGTGCTGTCAGCATAATAACGGGTAGCTCAGCATGATCGTAGCTTTGTCTTATTTGTTCACAGACCTGATAGCCACTCATTCCTGGCATCATAACATCGAGTAAGAGCAGCTCAGGTTTCTCTGACATTACCAACTCAAGTGCTTCAGGGCCGTCTTGGGCTGTTTTAACTCGATAGCCTTCCATTCGTAAGAAGCTATCCAGAATTTGAAGATTTACGGGTTCGTCATCGGCAACGATTAATAGTGGACCATCCGGATTGTCTGGCAGCGCGTTATTGTCGCCAAGGTTAGAGTCATTTTGCTCCGGGGCTTGAAAGTGGCTCGCGGTGTTTAGTACCTGTGAAGTTGCAATCTCTTCATCGTTTGCTAGTGGTAAAGAGAAACTGAATGTTGTGCCGACCAGTGGTTGGCTACTTACATACAAAGTGCCGCCCATCAACTCAACCAATTGGCGGCTGATGGATAACCCTAAACCAGAGCCCTGACGATAGCGATTAGAGTCCTGACCAGCTTGGATTAGAGGTTCGAAAATATGATCCAGTTGCTCGGCTGGTATACCTTGCCCAGTATCAACTACTTGAATTCGAACTGCATCATCTAAAATGGTAGCGGAAATAACGATTTTGCCTTCACTTGTGTACTTTATAGCATTGCCAATGAGGTTATAGAGAACCTGCTCCAAACGTTGAGGGTCAGCACTCACTAACGGTAAATCAACGGGCACCTGATTAATGATGCGTAAAGGCTTGTTGCCGAGTAGATGTTGCGACAGCTCTAAAACTAATCGCGTAGCACCCGAAAGGTTGACGGCATTGGTTTGAATATCCAGGCTGCCGTAGCGCATCTTGTGATAGTCGAGCAAGTCATCCACCAAGGTGGCTAAGCGCTGGCCGCTGTTTATGATGATCTCTAATTGGTGGCGTTGGTTTGCTGGAATCGACCCATTTGCGCCCGATATGAGAGCTTCAGCGATGCCAATCATGCCATGTAGCGGGGTTCGCAGTTCATGCGAAGTCGTGGCAAGAAATTCATCTTTGAGTTTGTTGGCTAAGTGCAACTCGTCATTTTGTTGAGAGATAATGGTGAGGTTTTGTTCTAACTCTTGGTTTTGTTTACCAATGGTTTGAATTTTTTCACGGATAGAGCGCTGCATACGCTCAAAGCTCACAGCCAAACGGCCGATTTCATCTTTCCTGCTAGTGGTGAACATATCTTCATCAAGATCTCCTGCTGATACTCGTTCAGCAGACCAAGTAAGCTTAAGTAGCGGTGAGGTGATGAAGTTGGAAAGATAATGTGAGCAAATAAAAACCAATATAATGGCAATAAGCATGGCCACGACAAACAGTTTTTCTAGCTGATGGATTCGAGCGTAAGCCAGTTTTTCTGGTAGCTCTGTAATCAACGCCCAACGAAGATCTCGAATTTGCACGGAGGTATAGGCTGCGATCACCCGTTCACCATTGGCATTATCAAAACTTTTAACGGAAGTTTGGCCTTTTAAAGCAATATCAATGATTTTTTGGCTGGCAATGACATCGTCTTGAGACAGATTTAATAGTCGAGGCTGATTATCATCTCCAACTAATAGACTTTTGATGGAGTTAGATTCAGTGTTGTCTTTAAATAGTTTCAATAGCTTGGTGCTTGGCAGCCTTAAGATGGCGTAGCTATGTAAGTAGCCTTGCTGCAAGATTGGCGCGGCGATCCAGGCAACGTGTTCGTTCCCTTCTAAAGTGAAGTCAGAGTATGCGGTAGGAATTTCATCGGTCTCTGGATCCAATTGTTCCATTAGGTTTTGGATACTGGCGAATGTTTTTCCTAGGTTAGTGTGCTTATAGCGCCCAGTGAGTAGGTTAGTACCAAAGTTGTCGTATTTATTAACGGAGTAGGTCACGTTCCCTTTAAGATCAACCAGAAGAATGTCATCAAAATCGGAACGTTTGAGCAGTTCTAAATAGCCCCAATGATATCGCTTATGTAAAAGACGGTAGCGTTCACTTCCTGCAAAATCACTGGATTCGCGTAAAACTGAGGTCTTTATTTTGCTACCAGAACCTTTGATATAGCGTTGTTGGGCATGTTGACGTGCTTTTTCAACATCTTCACCTAGGTCTCTAAATGCACTGACTAACCCGTAAAATCGACCACCACTTGCGTAGGCAAGCTCAGAGCGTACAAATCCCATGGCTTCCGATTCTTTTGCTTGAAAGTAATCCAGAAGCTGTTGTTTTTTTGAATCCCTCACCGAAATCAAATGCGAGGTACTTTGTTCTTGTAAGTCTTGGCTATGAGACTGGAGAAAAAAGAGTGCGATAACGGTTAATGGAATAATGCTGAGCGCCAAGAATGCGACCATTAAGGTGTGTTGTAGGCGTTTGAATTTTTGCTTTCGATGAAATCGTATCATAGATAACTGCGTTAAATTGGCCGTAGTTCTAGCCTGTCTCGTTAATTTCGATGGCTAAGGAAAATGATTATATTGACGTTTTTAACGTTTATACGATGTTTTTTTTCTTTATCAAGTAAGTGGAGGGGATTTCGCGGGTAGTAACGCAAAAATAGTACGTTTGAGCTGATTTTAGAGCCCATTAGTACTGGGCTCTGATGGTTTTCACGATCTTATTTTGAAGCGTGGTAAATCGCAAATTTAGTCGTTTTAGCGCTAATATTACAGTGGCCGAATGCTTGTTCAATGATCGGTGGGTAGCGTAAAAAACTATTAGCAACAATGACTAATTCACCTTTACGATTGAGTTTACCCGGGGCTTTGGCTAACAGCGTTTCAGTGGCATTGTAGCTGGTGTCTAACCCTGAGTGAAACGGGGGATTACTGATAATAAATTGATAGTCACTTTGTGTATCTGAATACACATCACTAGCAAAAACCTGGCCAGTTAGGGCATTTGCTTTCAACGTTTCTTGACTCGAAGCAACCGCTAACGCACTGATATCACACATATCTATGCTAATTTCAGGATTTTTCAGCAGCATGATGGTACCAAGGACACCCGCACCGCAGCCAAAATCGAGCACTTTGCCTTTGAGCTTTGGTAAGTTGTCGATAAGTAATTGGCTACCTGCATCAAATTCACCGTGGCTGAATACACCGGGTAAGCTCTTAATGGTTACGGTTGTTTTCTCGACGTCTAAAGAATAGGTTTTGAACCAATCTTGCAAAACAAAAGGAGCCACTTGTTCTGTGCATTGGCCCCAATAAAAAGAGCAACGTCGTGCAGAGTCGTATTTCTTGATCAGGCCAAATGGCTTGAACATCTTCTCAACACTTTTAACGCCTGAGCGGTTCTCACCAATCACACAAATTTCGGTATCTGGCCCAAGTTTGCTCATCAGCATGGTCAGCAAGTACTCAGCTTCGGCTTTCGCTTTTGGCCAATAAAGTAGCACCATGTCTGCTTGGGTTTCTGAAGTGAACTCAGCACCAAAATGAGTCGTCACTGTGTCATTATCTTTAAGCTGTCGGTAATAGCCGTAATGAGTCGTAAATACGTCGACGGATAGACAGTGCTTAGCCAGTTCAATTGGGAATAGGTCTTCAGCCTCTCCAGCGACAAGAACATGTTTATCGGCAAAGTAGGCGAGTTGTCGTTGGGCAATTTGGCTTGGCGCGGTATAAGAAGACATAGTGAGCTCGTAAAAATAACAATGGGCGGATTTTCGCATAATCCGCTCATTGCTTGAAGTTTTTATCTCGTTATAACGAAGATCAGTTGTTATCTTGCTTGCTCAAGAAGCTGTTAAATTCTTCCTCGTAGATATTAAACAACACCATAGTAATCGCAAAGATCAGCGGGCCGTAAATTAGGCCAATCAAGCCGAACAGTTGAATACCACCCAACAATGAGAAGAATATCATCAAGGTATTCATGCCAGCACTGCCTTGCATCAGAAGCGGTCTTAATACGTTGTCAATTGAACCAACGATCGCAACACTCCAAATCAGCAAGAATATGCCCCACGAGGTTTCTCCGCTAATAAACAAGAAAGCCGTCGCAGGAATCCAAATGAGTGCAGTGCCGACCACGGGAATGAATGATGCGAAGCCCATCATTGTGCCCCAGAATAACCCAGGGAAACCCGCGAGCCACATTCCAAAACCACCTGCAAGCCCTTGCGCTATAGCGGTAAGGAAGGACCCTAGAACCGCGGATTTAGAAACTTGCTCTACTTCGGCAAGTAGGCGATCTTCTTGGCTACGTGATAATGGCAATATATGACGGATTGCTAGAATGATTTTGTCGTGATCTCGAAGTAAGAAAAACAACACGAACAGCATTAAGAAGAAATCGACGATAAACCCGGTGGCATCTCCTAGGATTTTGGCGCTGATAGCGACCAGCTGGGTGCCAAAGCCAGAAATAAGTCCTGCCACTTTTTGTGCTATTTCTTGTGGCTGTATCGCGTCAAAAGGAAGGTATTTGTTTATTAAGTCAAATACTTGCAATATTAATGGGTGATTGAGTGCTTCTTGCATTCCTCCTGTTGTGCCCCATTGGTAGACATTTTGGGAAAACAAAGACGCTTGCTGCACGATTGCTGCAAATACTGCGAGTAATGGCAGCACAATGATAACCACAAGGAATAAACAAGACACTACCGACGCGGTATTTCGGTAGTTTGGCAGTTTGTTTTCAACCCATTCGTGAACCGGAAACATCAATAGTGAAATGATGAAAGCCAAAATGATTGAGTTTACATAAGGTTCAACCAGCAAAAAACACGCATAGGCTGCTGCAAGTAACGCAATCACAAGTACCCAATGGCTGGAGGCTAACTTTAATTTTTCTGGCACGGTAGTGTTCTCTGCATAATAAGTTACTGGATATAATGGACATAAAACAGACGCTTATCAAATAATTAACCGTTATACTTGAGAGTGAATCTTATTTACCGTACGTATTGGCTATAAAAATAGGGATGATACGTAAGGTTTTGGCGCAATAGTTTGGAGTTGATGATGGCATGTTGTGGTGAGAAGTCGTGTTCAAAAACCAAAAAACGCATCAAGTTACCTTGGTTTAGCTTGATTATGGTCAGTTTATTCGTTTTGGTCGTTTTTTATTGGCAATAGGCAATAGCGATAGCAGGATTTCAGGTGAACTGTTTTTCTGAGGATTAGATATGAAAAGAGCCAGTAAAAACTGGCTCCTTGTGTTTAGACGCTATGGGGCACTTATTGCTATTCGCTGTCTTGTGCCAACATTGCAAAGCAACGGTCAGCGGCTTCTAGAGTCGCATCAATTTCTTTTGAACCGTGTGCTAATGAAGTAAAGCTAGCTTCAAACGCTGATGGTGCTAGGTAAACACCGTGCTTAAGCATGTAGTGGAAGAATTTTTTGAATTTCTCTACGTCGCATTTTGCTACGTCTTCATAGCAAGTTACGGTTTCTTGGTCCGTAAAGAAGAAGCCAAACATACCGCCAACTTGGTGCACAAGTAGTGGAATACCGTGCTTATCTGCAAGTTCTTTGAAACCGTTAGCAAGCTGTTTGGTTTTAGAGTTCAAGCGTTTTTCATTGCCTTCTTCTTTCAGCAGTTGCAAACAAGCATAACCTGCAGCCATTGCAACAGGGTTACCTGAAAGCGTACCTGCTTGGTAAACCGGCCCTGTAGGTGCAATGTATTGCATTACGTCTTTACGACCACCAAAAGCACCGACAGGCATGCCGCCGCCGATAACCTTACCTAATGTTGTTAGATCCGGCTTGATGTTGTAATGCGCTTGAGCGCCTCCTAGTGCAACGCGGAAGCCTGTCATTACTTCATCAAAAATCAGCAGTGCGCCTTCTTGGTCACAGATCTCACGTAGGCCTTCATGGAAACCTTCCACTGGAGGAATGCAGTTCATGTTGCCCGCAACAGGTTCAACGATGATACAAGCAATTTCGCCCTTGTTAGCTGCAAACAGTTCACGGACGGATTCAAGATTATTGAACGTGGCCGTTAATGTATGCTTAGCAAAATCTGCAGGAACACCAGGAGAGCTTGGTTGCCCAAGTGTCAATGCGCCAGAGCCTGCTTTTACCAGTAAGCTGTCAGCATGGCCATGATAGCAACCTTCGAACTTAAGAATTTTGTCACGGCCAGTAAAGCCGCGTGCAAGACGTATTGCACTCATGGTCGCTTCTGTACCAGAGCTCACCATGCGAAGTTGTTCCATTGATGGTACTAGCTCAGACACCAGCTGAGCCATTTCGATTTCCATCTCTGTTGGTGCGCCAAAACTTAAACCACGTTGAGCAGCGTCGATTACCGCTTCACGGATAACCGCGTGGTTGTGGCCCAAAATCATAGGGCCCCATGAACCAACATAGTCGATGTATGCTTTACCATCAGCATCAAAAATCAGCGGGCCATCAGCTCGCTCTACGAATAGCGGAGAACCGCCAACACCATTAAATGCACGTACTGGTGAGTTAACACCGCCCGGAATAGTTTGCTGGGCTTTTTGATACAGCTCGGCAGATTTGGTCATGGATGTATCCTTTATGATTTTTTAGTCCGCTCGCATTGTAGCGCTCCGAAACTATTTTGCACCCATTGAAAAGAAATATTGTGCTAAATGTGAAGTATTAGAAGTGAAGTACTAAAAGCGAAGTGCTAAAAGCTAAGTGAGAGGCTCTAAGCTCTTACTTCGCTTTTAGCACTTAGTACTTCGAACTTAATACTTCCCACTTTATTTCAGTGAATACTTGAACGTTTCACTCAGGTACTAGATAATCTCGAGTAATTAGACAAATAAAATCACCAAAGATTGATCCTAAATGTTTGGGAATGAGTATAAATAGAGAGGTCGTTGTGAGCGAAGTAAATATCCCATTGTCATTTTCAGATACGGCAGCGGCGCGTGTTAAGATTTTGATTGAAGAAGAAGAGAATCCAAACCTTAAATTACGTGTGTACATCACGGGTGGCGGTTGCAGCGGTTTTCAGTACGGTTTTACCTTCGACGAGAGTGTCAATGAAGGCGACATGACCATAGTGAAAGATGAAGTGACTTTAGTCGTTGATCCAATGAGCTTGCAGTATTTAGTTGGCGGCATTGTTGATTATACTGAAGGCCTTGAAGGTTCACGCTTTTTTGTCAATAACCCAAATGCGACAACAACTTGTGGCTGTGGCGCGTCATTTAGCGTCTAGTCTCAAATATTAGATCTATCTATAGATGTTGAAAGCTCTGCTAACCTAGAGCTTTCAACTTGCCTTACCATAATGCTTATTTGTAAGTGTCGGCTTACAAAAATAAGCACTTTCGAACAGATATTCAGCAAAAGATATAATTACAATAAGGCTAGAATTGTCCCGGTATTAGGATGTTTCCGAGGACGTTAAATTTTGGGGAATCCCATAACCACAAGGACTTACTATGCCGTTATTCCGCGTAAGTGGCTTTTTTTCGCAACGACCTTGGCTTGTTTCTTTAATACTTGTTTTACTCTTAAGCCTCTGGCTTGGGCAAGGCATGTTACAAGCTGAAGAAAGCACAACCTCTCCTTCTAAATCGCAACAAACTCAAGATGTGCCACTGGCTAAAGTGGTGATTCAAACGTTCAGTTCTCAAGCAACAGCTAAAAATCTCGATTTATACGGCCGAACAGCACCAAACCGTGACGCAACGTTAGGTGCCGAAATCGCGGGACGAATTGACAGTTTATTGGTTCAAAAGGGCAATAAAGTCAATAAAGGCCAGCCAATAGCCCAGATCGACAAAGGCGATTTACTCATTCGTCTTGAAAAAGCCAAAGCATTACTTAATGTTAAAGAGAAAGAATACACGGCGGCTAAATCCTTGAAAAAAAGAGGCTTGCAAGGTGAGGTGGCCTTTAGTTCTGCCCAAGCAGCTCTGACCGATGCGAAAGCAAATGTAGAAAACGCAAAATTGATGTTGTCTCATACCCTTATCAAAGCGCCATTTTCTGGCTTTATTGATGACTTAGTGGTTGAAGTCGGCGATTTTGTCGGTGTCGGGGACCCAGTTGCAACGCTAATTGACCTGGAAACTCTCGTCATCGAAGCGGATGTGAGTGAGAGGCATGTTAGTCAGCTTGAATTGAATCAAGTGGCGAATATACGCCTTGTGACGGGGCAGCTTATTAATGGCACGCTGCGCTATGTTTCTCGTGTTTCTTCTCCATCGACCAATACTTTTAAAGTTGAAATTGAAATACCCAATCAAGGCCAAAGAATTTCGGCGGGTATTAGCGCCGAAGTCACATTGAAGCTAGATACCCAATTGGCGGTTAAAGTTACTCCAGCCATGCTTGCTCTTGATGAAGAGGGCAACCTGGGGGTGAAAACCGTGGTTGATAGCAAAGTGACGTTTGTGGCAATCCAATTGGTTAAAGCGGAACAAGACGGGGTTTGGTTAACGGGTTTGGGCGATAAGGTCGACATTATCACAATAGGGCAAGGTTTTGTCCGTGGTGGTGATATGGTCAACGCCGTTTATCAGCCATAGGGAGTTGACGCTATGTACAGCATAATTGATGCGGCATTGACCCGCTCTCGTACCATGATGTCTTTACTTATTCTCATATTGGTCGCAGGAGCGATGACCTATGTGGCGATACCGAAAGAGTCCAGTCCAGACATTACCATTCCTATTATTTATGTTTCAGTCGGTCATCAGGGTATCTCCCCTGATGATGCGGAGCGTTTGTTAGTTAGACCAATAGAACAAGAGTTGCGTTCTATTGAAGGCGTTAAAGAAATGAGTGCCACGGCGTCTGAGGGCCATGCTTCGGTGGTACTTGAATTTAATGTGGGCGTCGATCTTAATAAAGCCATGTCTGATGTTCGAGATGCGGTTGATCTCGCTAAACCAAAACTGCCAGCGGATAGCGACGAGCCGACAGTCAATGAAGTCACGTTAGCTTCCGAGCAGCCCGTACTTTCGGTTGTGCTATACGGCACAGTGCCAGAGCGCACGATCGTACAAATTGGCCGTATCATTAGAGATAAACTAGAGAGTTATCGCCAAGTTCTTGAGGTCGACATTGCTGGCGATCGAGATGATGTGGTCGAAATCATCGTTGATCCTTTGCTAATGGAAAGCTACGGCTTAGATCAGGGGGATATCTATAACCTGATCGCGTTAAATAATAAGGTGGTCGCCGCTGGGTATGTGGATACTGGCTATGGGCGCTTTTCTGTCAAAGTGCCATCCGTTTTTGATTCCCTTAAAGATGTGTTAGAGCTACCCGTTAAAGTTGAAGGCAAACAAGTTATTACCTTTGCTGATATTGCAACCGTGAGGCGTGCTTTTAGAGATCCAGAAAGCTTTGCCCGTTTGGATGGTGAGTCTGCTGTCATCTTGGACATCAAAAAGCGTGCTGGTGAAAACATCATTGAAACCGTTGATCTGGTGAAAGAGGTGATGGCACAAGCTCAACTGCGTGATGATTGGCCTGCTAACCTGCGGGTCAAGTACACCAAAGATGAGTCAAAAGACGTTAAGATCATGCTTAACGATCTGCAAAACAATATCTTGTCCGCCATCATTCTGGTGGTCATCGTAATCATCGCCATTCTTGGCACTCGTACCGCTTTCTTGGTAGGTATTTCTATCCCCGGTTCTTTTTTGACGGGTTTACTTGTGTTGTCCATCTTTGGGATGACGGTCAATATTGTTGTGTTATTTTCATTAATCATGGCGGTCGGCATGTTAGTAGATGGCGCGATAGTGGTGACCGAGTTTGCAGATCGCCGCATGCAAGAGGGAATCGACAAGAAACAAGCCTATCGCGATGCCGCGAAACGTATGGCGTGGCCTATTACCGCGTCTACTGCCACAACGTTAGCTGCATTTGCACCGTTGTTATTTTGGCCTGATGTGACCGGTGAGTTCATGAAATTCTTGCCACTCACATTGATTGCAACCTTAACGGCATCATTAGTGATGGCACTGCTTTTTGTGCCGGTACTCGGTGGTTTAATTGGTAAGCCGCAAAATGTGTCCAAAGAAAACCAAGCTAAAATGGTCGACTTACATAACGGTGTGTTTGAGCAAGCGACGGGTTTAACTCGCCTGTATTACCAAACGTTAGCCATCGCAATTCACCACCCGATAAAGATCCTGTTCAGTGCCATTGCACTTGCGGTTGCGGTTGGTGTGGGGTATGGCAAAGCCGGGTTGGGCGCAGAATTTTTCCCCGAAGTGGATCCGCCATTTTTTACGGTTAAAGTACGATCTTACGGTGATCACTCTATCCAAGAAAAAGACGCCATCATGCGAGATATCGAACAAGTGGTGTTAGGGCATGATGAGTTCGATAGTGTCTACACCCGAACAGGCGGCGAAGATGTTATAGGGCAAATTCAGATCACGCCTGTGGATTGGCAGTATCGCCGTAAAGTAAAAGACATCATAGAAGAACTGCGTGAACAGACGGACAAGTTTGCAGGCGTTGAGATTGAATATAAATTCCCAGATGCAGGCCCACCGGTTGAAAATGATTTGGTTATCGAGATGTCTTCACGAGTGCCGATAGAACTAGATGAAGCCACCAAAATTGTCCGACATTGGGCGGATAATAACCCGGCGCTTATTAATGTCAGTGACACTTCGAGTAAAGAGGGTATAGATTGGCAAATTGATATACGCCGTGATGATGCCTCTCGCTTTGCAGCGGATGCGACTCTAGTGGGTAATACTGTTCAGTTTGTAACTAACGGTTTGAAGATAGGCGATTACCTGCCTGATGATGCGAATGAAGAAGTGGATATCTTAGTTCGGTACCCTGAAGAAAAACGTGATATTGGCAGGTTTGAACAGCTTAGAATCAAAACGCCAATGGGTTTAGTTCCGATCACTAACTTTGCCGAAATTAAACCTACACCGAAGCAAGATGCTATTGAACGTATTGATGGCCATCGAGTATTGAATATTACTGCTGACATGAGAGAGGGCTATAACTTAGCACTAGAGCTACCAAATATTGAACAAGCTTTGGCTGATATGGATTTCCCATCTTCGGTAGAATTTAAGATCAGAGGTCAAAATGAAGAGCAGGCCAATTCATCGGCTTTCCTGCAGAATGCCTTTGTGGTCGCGCTTGCGGTCATGGCATTGATATTGGTGACTCAGTTTAATAGCTTCTATCAAGCCTTTTTGATCTTGAGTGCGGTTTTGTTTTCGACTGTGGGTGTGTTTGCTGGGTTACTGATTTTCCAAAGGCCTTTCGGTATCGTGATGTCAGGTATTGGTGTCATCGCTTTAGCCGGAATAGTGGTGAATAATAATATCGTCTTGATTGACACGTATAACCAACTGCGTAAACGAGGGTTAGCTAAGCAAGACGCAATACTCCGTACCGGGGTTCAGCGTTTAAGGCCCGTTATGCTAACGACCATCACGACCATTCTTGGATTGATGCCAATGGTGTTGGAAATGAACATTGATTTGATCAATCAAAAAATTGAGTTTGGTGCGCCAAGTACACAATGGTGGTCTCAATTAGCAACGGCAATCGCAGGTGGCTTGGCATTTGCCACGGTGCTGACATTGGTTCTTACGCCATGTTTGTTGATGCTTGGCCGAGATCCAAAGGATAAAACCAGTACATCAAATACGGATACGCATGAGTCACCAGAGCCTCAAATCGCTTTAGAGGTAGATAAGCCCCGCTCCTAATCGAACTTGAACGGTAAGGTATGCTAGAATCGAACGCTTGCTAAAGAATCAATAGATGGATTCTTAGTAAGCGTTTTTTTATAACTAAGAATGATACGGAACTATGACTTTACGGAATGCCCTGCGCCAGTTTGACAGTTACCGCCGAGACCAAATGGGCGGCTTGGAAACCTTACTCTATAAGCTCTTAAACAATAAGCGCAGTTTAACTTCATCCGCGCTACCTAAAGATGAGATTAAACATATATTGGTGATCCGTAATAATAAGCGTATCGGCAACATGTATTTTATGCTGCCATTTTTGCGCGAAGTGCGAAAACAATATCCCGAAGCACGAATAGATCTGCTACTCAATGAACCTTGGCAAGGCAGCGTATTTTCTAATATGGGCTTTGAGGCGATGGATTATTCGTTTTTCTCTTTTAAAGGGTTGTCTCGCTGGATTTCATGTATGAAAAAGCTGCGCAGCAACCAATATGACTTGGTCTTACTGCCTTATGCGTCGGTTGGCGACAGTATGATGTCAGCATTGATGAATGCTAAAAACAAAGTCGCTGAATTTAATCCACGCCGTAATGTAGCATCACCTCATTCTAATCAACCAGTCAATCGCCATGCCCACGCGGCCTTGGAGAGTTTGGATGTATTAACGGGAATGGGATTGGATGTTCAGTTACCTGCGGATCATACCATGGAATTTAACGAGGATGAGCACTCCCAAGGCATGAAGGTTACCTCTCAGCTGCGAGGTGATCACCAAGGCATCACCATGGCGTACTTTCGAGGTGCTAGGGGTGATAAACAGTTAGATGAAACCACTTGGCAGGGCATTGTTGATAAGTTTGATGACGCTTCGAGCCAGTCGATTCAGTGGGTTGAAATTTTAAGTCCAGATGTCACGCAGCCATTGCAGCCAAACATTAAAACATTTCAGTCAAAAGACATGCGACACCTTGCCGCAGTACTTAAAGAGCTGGATGGCTTTATCTGTTGCGATACAGGGCCGTTGCACTTAGCCGATGCCGCTGGGGCTAAATGCGTTGGTTTGTACACCCACACCAATATAGAGCGTTACGGTTTGCTGGGAGAACACTGTGTTGATGTGGATGGATTAGATAATCTAGACGCAGAGAAAGTACTCAAAGCCCTACAAGATCCTAGTTAGCTCTATGAAACAATTAAAAAAGCCAGATCGAAGGTAACCTCGCTCTGGCTTTTTTGTCTTTAGTCTTAGCTTTTAGAACTTAGCTTTTAGAACTTAGCTTTTAGAACTTGAATCCATCGGCTCTAGGAGTTGCTTGTATCTTTCTAGCTGCTCTAACCTGATTATTGAATTCGCTATAAAGGTTTGTTTCGTTTTGCCCTTCAGCGATTTAGATTGTGGCAGTTTAACGGTGCGTGGGTTCTTGTGCACACCGTTAACTAAGAATTCGTAGTGAAGGTGCGGCCCCGTTACTCGGCCTGTGCCACCTAATGTACCCACCGTTTGACCTTGTTTTACTCGCTGGCCTGTTTTGACGTAGCGCTTGGTCATGTGCAGATACTTAGTAATGTAGGTGTTGCTATGGCGAATAAATACGTAGTTGCCGTTAAAACGATTATAGCCAGACTTTTCAACCGTACCATCACCTGCGGCCCAAATCGGCGTTCCTACTGGTGCGACATAGTCGGTTCCTCGGTGCGCTTTCACTTGCCCGGTGACAGGGTGAAGCCTGCGAGGGTTAAAATTAGAGCTGACGTAACGGAAGTTGATCGGCGAGCGTAAAAACGCTTTTTTCATTGCTCTGCCGTCTTGGTCAAAATAGTTACCCGTTTTCTTATCTCGGATGGCTTTAAATGTATCACCTTGGTTGGTGAATATGGCCGCAATGATGTTGCCACGACCGACTTTCTCACCCTCTACTACCTTTTCTTCATAGAGAACCTGGAAGGCATCACCAGCTCGAATGTCCAAGGCAAAATCAATATCCCAGCCAAAGATGCCTGCTAATTCCATAATTTGGTTTGGCGTTAATCCCGCGACGACACTGGCGTTCCAGAAGTTTGATGTGATTTCAGCTTCAGCGTAATTGAGTTGAATATTGACTTCTTTTTTAGCTACTTGGGAAGAAAAGCCAGAGTCTGTTTTGGTGATTTGAAAGGTCTCGAACTCGCTGATGACGCGGTTTAGCTGAACCAGCTCATTTTGTTCGTTAAAGCCAAATTTAAGAATATTGCCAGGTCGTAAACGTGACAATTGCTTGTTGATTTCTTTTTCACTGGTTATCAAATTGTGCAATAGACGAGCGGATAAACCAATTCGGTTAAATAATAGCGCGGCACTCTCACCTGATTGTACTTTGTGGGATTCCCAGCGAATGAGAGAGACGGGAGCGATATTACCTGCAGGGTTCAGTGCTTCTGCATTAATCGTCAAGGGGTAAAGCTTACCTACTTCTAAGCCAGACTGCTCTGGTCTTAAGTCTTTCGCATCAGGAAGGAAAAAGACAGCGATGACAATTACAGCAGTAAAGAAGCCAATCAGAATGCGGTGTAACAGAGAAAGACGGGCAAATTTCGACATTTGGATCTATTCGCTCAATTAATACGATAAAAATAACAGTTACTGAGTCTAACTGGTTTCAAAACTGAGTGCTATTCAAGTACACTGTCTCGAAGTCATATTTTTGCCAAATCTGTGGGAGTGAACAAGAATGGCGAGTATTGAAGCAGCACTGGCTGAAATTAAGCGCGGTGTAGAAGAGCTTATCCCTGAAGACGAGCTGATCGCGAAATTAAAAGAAGGTCGTCCGTTACGTATTAAATTGGGTGCTGATCCAACTGCGCCTGATATTCACCTTGGTCACACGGTGATTTTTAATAAACTTCGTCAGTTCCAAGATTTGGGCCACGAAGTGACGTTCTTGATCGGTGATTTTACCGCTATGGTTGGTGATCCGTCTGGTAAGAACACCACGCGTCCACCTCTAAGCCGTGAAGACGTACTTAGAAATGCAGAAACCTATAAAGAGCAGGTGTTTAAAATTTTAGACCCAGCAAAAACAGAGATTCGTTTTAACTCTGAATGGTTATCTGAATTAGGCGCTGAAGGTATGATTCGCCTAGCATCCAATCAAACGGTTGCTCGTATGCTTGAGCGTGATGACTTCAAAAAGCGTTATGCTGGTGGACAACCTATTGCCATCCACGAATTTATGTACCCGTTACTTCAAGGTCATGACTCTGTTGCGTTAAAGAGTGATGTAGAACTCGGTGGTACGGATCAGAAATTCAACTTACTGATGGGCCGTGAGCTACAAAAATCAGCAGGCCAAAAGCCACAATCTGTATTGATGATGCCACTACTGGTTGGTTTAGACGGCGTTAAGAAAATGTCTAAATCTGCTCATAACTATATTGGTATCAGTGATGCGCCAAGCGAAATGTTTGGTAAAATCATGTCGATTTCTGATGACCTAATGTGGAGCTACTACGAACTGTTGTCTTTCCGCCCATTGGCAGAAGTTGCGCAGTTTAAAGCCGACATTGAAGCAGGTAAAAACCCACGTGATGTGAAGATTTTGCTCGCAAAAGAAATCATTGCGCGCTTCCATACTGAAGCCGATGCTGATGCTGCAGAACAAGAGTTTATTAACCGCTTCCAAAAAGGCGCAATGCCAGACGAAATGCCAGAATTCGAATTCGAAGCCGGTTTGCCAATTGGTAACGTACTGAAAGAGGCGGCTTTGGTCAGCTCAACTTCAGATGCGATGCGCATGATCCGTCAAGGCGCTGCGAAAATCGATGGCGCGAAGATCGAAGATACTAAACTTGTACCGGAAGCAGGCACCGCTGTTTACCAAGTTGGTAAGCGCAAGTTTGCACGTATTACGATTAAATAAGACAAGTCTATTTTTCTTATGAATGAATAAATAGCTCCGCATGGCGGAGCTATTTTTTTGCCCATTTTCTTGGCTTATGGTCATTGGTTTTAAATCAAAATTCGGCTATAATTCGCCCGCTGCATTTTAGCAGTACATCTCATTTGGAGCGTTAAATGAACAATACCGACCATCCCCCAAGTAGGAGGGGAGAGAAATAACCGCTTCGGTATTGGCGCTTTTGCCCCTGCCTTAGTGGTAGGGATGCTATTTTATTATCCCCTTCGTATTTTTCTCCATACTTCTACTTACTTATAGATCTGTGTACTTTGCTGTGCTTAGCACTTAGCACTTAGCACTTCAGATCCTATATTGGTCGTCACCATTGCTAATCGGGAGATTCGCCATGACGGTAATGAATACCACTGCATACACTGCAGAGGAAATAGGAGCAGCGCACGGCGCGTTTGCACAATACGAACAAGAAACTCAACTTCATCTATTAACCGTGATGCCCATTGAAGAGGCTGTTGCCATTCTTCATTCGTGCACGATCGCCGAAGTTCAATGGTTTTTAACTAAGTTAGACCAAAGTGGCTTCACGAAACGCGCAAGGCATTACGCAATGCAACTGGGTTTTATTCACTCAGAAGCCGAAACCAGCCGTGGTTACTTATCGACTAGTGTTTTTGAGCACTTTCGGCAGCGTGTTGGCTGGATTGTCGCCTTAGCATTATTGGGCATAGTATCAGGTCTTATTATTGCTCAATATGAAGACACGTTAAGTCAACTAATGCTGTTAGCTATTTACATGCCAGTGATTGCAGCTGCAGGTGGTAATACTGGCTCTCAGGCGGCAACATTAGTGATACGAGCACTTGCGACTGGAGAGCTAAAAAAACGGCAATGGTTGGATGTGCTTTGGAAAGAAAGCCGTATCGCCGTATGCTTGGCGTTGGTCATCGCGATTGTTATGACTGGGCGAATTATGTTGTTTAGCGGGAACACGTCAACAGGTGGTTTTGACTTGGAAGTTATCGCAATAGCGATTGCGGTCGCACTGTTTATCCAAGTGACCATATCGACGACGCTCGGCGGTTTGCTACCTATTTTAGCCAGAGCCTGCAAGTTGGACCCTGCCGTGTTGGTGAGCCCAGTACTTGCGTCGGTTGTCGATATCTCAGGAATTTGGATCTACTTTAGTGTGGTGAACCATTTTCTTGGCCTAGCTTAATCGCGTCGGCATAAAACTGTTGTTCAAATTGATAGATAGGGGCGAGCACATTTGGTGACTCGCCTTTTTTATCGCTGTCTTTTTTTACAGGGTGATAGTCACCCACAAATTGAACAAACAGGGCTGTGGGTTGCTTTTGCTTATCCAGAATGTATCCGGCCATGTTATAGCTGCCGTATACCGAGCCGCTTTTTGCTTGAATTTGTCCTTTAATCGGTGCGTTGCGCATACTTTTTCGATATTTCAGAGTGCCACTTTCACCAGAAACAGGCAGTGAAGCGATTAAATTCAGCTCTTTATCATGCTGCCAAATATAACTGAGAACTTGCTGCATATCATCGGCGGTCATTCTGTTATTGCGAGATAGACCTGAACCATCCGCAAGCTTTGCGTGTTCTAAATTAATGCCAGTATTGGCGAAAATGATTTGCTTGATCGCTTCAGTACCATTAGCAAAGCTGCCGGCTTGAAAGAAAAACTCCCGGCCGAGGGTTTTTGTCAGGTTGTCGGCAATCAAGTTATCTGAACGTTTAAGCATGGTATCGAGCAGCTGATTAAGTGGTTCCGACTGATGACTAGCTATAACCACACCCTGATTGGGTACCGACTTAGTGAGTATCTTGCCTGTAAATTCGATTCGATTCTCTTTTAGTAAGCGGGTTAACACGTGCTGGGTGTAATCAACAGTGTCTTGCACTGCAAATTTGAGTGGCAAAGGCTTATTCCGGTGGCTCATACAGCCAGACAAGTGATATTGATTGCCACTTTTTGTGGTCAATTCTAAATCACATTGTTGCGATTTTTTATCTATAGTGGACAAACTCTTAGCATCACTGGTGACGGTAATCGGTTGGTGCGCAGGCACAAAGGTCTGGGTTTTATTAGACAAAGTGGAAGAAATAGACGCCTGAACGCAATTGCGATCGAGCGTAATGGCACTGGCTGGCGCACTGTAGCAAACCCCTAAAATATCCCATGGCCAACCAACGGCACGCTCATAGCCGCTAAAGACACTGTTATCTAAATAAATATTCGATACTTTATTAATCCCTTTTTGCTTGATGGTTTTTAGCAAGGCATTCAAATGGGCGTTGGTTAAGGTTGGGTCGCCGGAAAAACGAACCACTAACTCTGAGCCAATGCGCTCTATTTGAGTTTCAAAGCGATAATCATCACCAAGTTCAAGTTTAGCCGCTAGTGCAGTGACGACTTTTAGAGTGCTTGCTGGTGCAAAAAATTGTTTGCTGTCTTGCTCTACGAAAATTTGGCTCTCATTTGCGACGATTAAACTGGCCCGGGCGCCATAGGGCAATAAATCGCTAGATGAATTGGCAAAGCTTGCGAAATGTACAGTTGATAAGCTAACAAGAGTGACAAGTGATAGGAATAATCGCATTGCTAAATAGGAAGTTGATTGGGGTTAGGGTTCAGTATAGCAATTGCGTAGCATTTTGTTTAGGCATAAAAAAACGCTCGCAGATGCGAGCGTTTAGAGATTCTTTATTAGCTAAAAGCCAAATTAGAAGTCGTAACGTAGGCCAAGTACAGCTTGGTCTTGTGCTTCGATCTTAGTAATGTTCGCTTTGCTGTCATCAAGCAAGTTGAAGTTGTAAGATACGTAAGTACGGAAGTTAGCGTTGAAGAAGTAAGAAGCGTCGATAGCTACGCTGTCTTTATCAATTTCTTTCGCATTGTTTGCTTCAGTAGAGTCAAAACGGTTGTAGGTAGTTGTGAATTTAGCTTGGCCTAGAGTGTAAGCTGCAGCTAGTTCGTAACCGTTACCTTTTGTTTCAACGTTAGCATCATTTGACGTTACGTTAGTGTAAAGACCAGCAAAGTAGAAGTCGCTGATTGCGTAAGATGCACCAAGCATAAACTCGTTAGCATCTTTAGTTGCGCCATCTTCTTGAGAAGCGTAAGCACCTGTTACACGAGCGCCAGTGTCGCCGATGTTGTAGATAGCAGAAGCTGCGTAGCCGCTGTTCTTATCGCTGTCTACTTTATCTTCAGAGCTTGCGAATGTGTAGTTAGCACGTAGCTCAACACCAGAGAACTCACCAGCGTATGCGATAGATTGGTCTGGACGATCAGCCGTTCCTAGTTTAGGCGCTGCACTGTTACCGTGGTATGCCATGATATCAGTGAAATCAGTTACAGCTTGTAGAGAACCTTTAACAGTACCCACTGTTACTTCACCAAATGCACCACCGATACCAGTGTACATGTAACGGTGTTCAACAGTGTCGTTGTTGAAGCCGTTAGCATCAGATTTTTTAGCAGTTGCTTTGAACTCACCTTCGTAGAAACCAAGACCGTATAGACCGTCAGTGATTTGAGTTTTGCCTAGAAAGTTTAGACGAACGCGAGACTGATCTTCAGTTTTGCCGTCTTGGATAGCTAGACGCGCTTCAACACGGCCGCCCATTTCTAGAGAAGAAGTGTCGTTTTTTGCGATTTCAGCAGCTGATGCGCCAGTAGCGGTTGCAGCAGCAGCGATTGCTAGAGCGATAAATTTCTTGTTCATTGGTTTCTAAGTCCTAATTTATAGTCCATAACAAGCAGTAGAGGGTGGTTCCTCACTACTTATAGATGCGAATGATATCAGTGGCAGTGGACTGCGTGATGTCTCTCGCATTTCAAGGTGGTTATGTTGTACCTCTAAAGTTCACTCTTCAGGTAGTAAAATGATATAAAAATATCAACTGCACACTGTTTTATTGTGTTGTTTTATGTTTAATTTTTAATTAAAACAGTGCTTTGCTTATTTTTGTGAACTATTGATGACAAAAATGTTTTATATCTTTTTATGTTGATTTTGAGAGTGATTCGTTGTTTTGTGCGAATTTATATTTTTTTTATGTGTTGGGTGTTGACGAGATAAATCATTGACTAGATGGGAAATGTGATCACGATCTAGGTTTTTAGATGACCTATTTGGTTAGTTTGATTACACTAGAACAAATGTTGAAATCCCCCTTACTTCGATGAATCGCATCGGAGTGGGGTTGTATTGTCTGAATGTAGTTAAAAGCACAAAGCCCACCTAACCGGTTAACTCTGCCTGCTTTTACGTTAGAGGTTTAAAATGGAAAAAGTCCCTATGACTGCGCGTGGCGAAGAAAAGCTACGTGAAGAACTTGATGTGTTGATTAAGCGTCGTCCTATTATTTCACAAGCTATCGGTGAAGCTCGTGAGTTGGGTGACCTAAAAGAAAACGCAGAGTACCATGCAGCACGTGAAGAGCAGGGTGTATGTGAAGCGCAGATCCGAGATATCGAATACAAGTTGTCTGTTGCTCAGGTTATTGATGTCACTAAAATGGAAAATACGGGTAAAGTGATTTTCGGCACAACCGTAACCTTGATTGATATCGATACTGATAAAGAAGTGACTTACCAAATTGTTGGTGAAGATGAAGCCGAGATTCGCGCTGGCAAAATCTCAGTAAGCTCGCCAATTGCTCGTGGTTTGATTGGTAAACTAGAAGGCGACGAAGTTTCTATCAGCACCCCTGGTGGTGATAAAGACTACGAGATTGATAAAGTAGCGTATGTTTAGAGTACTAAAAGCTAAGTACTAAAAGCTAAGTAGAAGAGCAAGAGCACCATCGCTGTTGCTCTTTTCTTTTATAGTCTCTAGTAGCAAAGCGCTCTAGTTTTTAGAAAGGTGCTTCTGAGCGTTCTGTACTCTGGCTTAAAAAACAAAAAAGGTCGCAATTTAAATTGCGACCTTTTTTTGCATTGTAAGCAGACAGTTGTCTATGCTTACTAGCGAGTATCCTACTTGCGAGGGATTTCGATTTTACGCGCTTCTGATTGGCGGAAAAGTACCAGTGTTTTACCAATGGTTTGTACTTTTTCTGCTTTGGTTTCGCGAACAATTGCATCGATAATCAATTGTTTAGTATCACGGTCTTCTGATGCAACTTTAATTTTGATCAGTTCGTGATGGTCGAGTGCTAACTCTATTTCCGCTAGCACAGCCTCAGTTAATCCGTTTGCGCCCATTAGCACGACAGGTTTTAAACTGTGAGCTAGGCCTTTGAGATGCTGTTTTTGTTTTGTGCTTAGGTTCATTACGCGGCCAATTTTATTTATCATAGGGTTGAAAAGAAGACATTCTACCGCCATCTAATCCCGAAGACTATAGTTTATTGGGTAACGATAATTACCGTTTAGTTAGGAATCGAATGAGCAAGCAAAAGCACTCGGCCAGTTCAGGTCGTTGGTTGAAAGAACATTTTGATGATAAATACGTGAAAGAAGCCCAAAAACGCGGCTATCGTTCTCGTGCCATTTTTAAAATAAAAGAGATTCAAGAAAAAGATAAGCTACTTAAACCTGGCATGACGGTTGTCGATTTAGGGGCCGCGCCTGGTGGCTGGTCTCAATACGCGACAAAAATCGTCGGTGATGAGGGGCAAGTGATTGCTTGTGATATCTTACCGATGGACCCAATTTCAGGGGTTTCGTTCTTGCAGGGTGATTTCCGTGAAGAAGCGGTATTAGATGCATTGCTTGAGCGCATTCAACCGAATATGGTTGATGTGGTGATGTCTGATATGGCGCCAAACATGGCGGGTAACCAATCTGTGGATCAACCTCGCGCGATGTACTTGATTGAGTTAGCGCTGGATATGTGTCGACAAGTCTTGATACCTGGCGGTAGTTTTACTGTGAAAGTGTTTCAGGGCGAAAGTTTTGAGCAATACGTAAAAGAAGTTCGTGCTATGTTCAAAGTAGTGAAAATTCGCAAGCCAGATTCCTCACGAGCCCGCTCACGAGAAGTCTATATTGTAGCAACTGGTTACAAAGGCTAGCAGTTAGTCACTAAAGAGTGAAGTACAGCAACAATGAGCAAGTTAACACTGTAGCTACAGGTTTTAAACTGTAGTACCCTACCTTTAATTACAATCAGTTATCGAGAGGCTGCCACCTTGAGTGATATGGCAAAAAATCTAATATTGTGGCTAGTAATCGCAGTAGTCTTGATGTCGGTTTTCCAGAGCTTTGGCCCTGGAGAAAGCAACGGAAAAGCTGTGGATTACACCACATTCGTACAGGAAGTTGGCCAAGGCCAGATTCGAGAAGCGCAGTTTAACGATAGAGAAATTACATTCTATCGTCGTGATAACTCACGTTACGTGACGTACATGCCTGTCTATGACAGCAAATTACTGGACGATTTGATCAATCAAAACGTAAAAGTAATGGGTACGCCACCGGAAGAGCAAAGTCTACTCGGTACTATCTTTATCTCATGGTTCCCAATGATCTTGTTGATCGGTGTATGGATATTCTTCATGCGTCAGATGCAAGGCGGCGGTGGCGGTAAAGGCGCAATGTCATTTGGCAAAAGCAAAGCCCGCATGATGAGTGAAGAGCAGATAAAAACTACTTTTGGCGACGTCGCAGGCTGTGATGAAGCAAAAGAAGATGTAAAAGAGCTCGTTGATTACTTACGTGACCCAAGCCGTTTCCAAAAATTGGGTGGTAAAATTCCAACGGGTGTCTTGTTAGTCGGTCCTCCGGGTACGGGTAAAACCTTGCTAGCGAAAGCCATTGCTGGTGAAGCAAAAGTACCATTCTTTACTATTTCAGGTTCTGATTTCGTTGAAATGTTCGTTGGTGTTGGTGCATCTCGTGTGCGTGACATGTTTGAACAAGCGAAAAAAGCCTCACCATGTATCATCTTTATTGATGAAATCGATGCCGTAGGTCGCCAACGTGGCGCTGGTGTTGGTGGTGGTCACGATGAACGTGAGCAAACATTGAACCAAATGCTGGTTGAAATGGATGGTTTTGAAGGTAACGAAGGTATCATTGTTATTGCTGCGACTAACCGTCCAGACGTACTTGACCCGGCGCTACTTCGTCCTGGACGTTTTGACCGCCAAGTTGTTGTAGGTCTACCGGATGTTCGTGGTCGTGAGCAGATCTTGAAAGTTCATATGCGTAAAGTTCCGCTGTCGGGTGATGTTGAACCATCTCTGATTGCACGTGGTACACCTGGCTTCTCTGGTGCAGATCTTGCCAACCTAGTTAACGAAGCTGCATTGTTCGCCGCTCGTGGCAATAAGCGCAACGTCTCCATGGTTGAGTTTGAACTTGCTAAAGATAAAATCATGATGGGCGCAGAGCGTCGTTCAATGGTGCTATCTGAAGATACTAAAGAGTCAACGGCATACCATGAAGCGGGTCATGCCATTGTTGGTCGCCTTGTTCCTGAGCATGATCCAGTTTACAAAGTGTCTATCATCCCGCGTGGACGTGCACTTGGTGTGACTATGTACTTGCCAGAACAAGATCGCGTTAGCATGAACAGACAACACTTAGAGTCTATGATTTCTAGCCTATACGGTGGCCGTTTGGCCGAAGAAATCATCTATGGCGTAGATAAAGTGTCGACGGGTGCATCAAACGATATTGAACGAGCAACGGATATCGCGCGTAAAATGGTTACGCAATGGGGTTTCTCTGAAAAGCTAGGTCCATTGTTATACGCAGAAGACGAAGGAGAGGTTTTCCTTGGTCGTAGCGTAACGCAGACTAAGCATGTGTCTAACGATACGGCGAAGCTGATTGATGAAGAAGTACGTATCATCATCGACCGTAACTATGACCGTGCACGTAAAATCTTGGAAGAAAATATCGACATCATGCACACCATGAAAGATGCATTGGTTAAGTTTGAAACTATCGATGCAGGTCAAATTGATGATTTGATGGAACGAAAAGAAGACATCCGTGATCCTGCAGGCTGGGGTGACCACTCAGCTGCGCAAGAAGCTTCGAATGCGAAAGCTGAAGAATCTGCTAAAGCGGATGCTCAAAAAGACGATGAATCTAAAGCTACTTCGCAAGAAGTTCAGGATGAAGCGTCAAAATCGGATGATCAAAAATCTGATGATGTAGCAGAAGAAAAGAAAAACAAAGACGCAGAGTAATTATCGTCGTTGTTTCAAGCCCCGAGGAAACTCGGGGTTTTTCTGTTTCAGAAAGTAAATAATTTTAGTCGAATAAACGTAAGTGTTTAATTATGCTCGAAGCCAATGGTAAAAAGTTAAGTCTAGAGACTCCACAAGTCATGGGCATACTCAATGTCACTCCGGATTCCTTTTCTGACGGTGGTCGTTTTTGTGCGGTTGAAGATGCAATAAAGCAAGCACAAGCCATGATCAAGGCGGGTGCAACAATCATTGATATTGGTGGTGAATCAACCAGGCCGGGAGCACCTGATGTTCAATTAGAAGAAGAACTCGCAAGAGTCGTTCCTGTAATTGAAGCATTGCGAAGTATATCGGATGTTTGGATATCTATTGATACCAGTAAAGCTGAAGTGATGCGCCAAGCGGTACAAGCCGGCGCAGATATCATCAATGATGTCAGAGCCCTGCAAGAGCCTCATGCCCTAGAGGTTGCTGCGAGTGCGAACGTTCCTGTTTGTCTTATGCACATGCAAGGCCAGCCCAGAACGATGCAGTCGGCACCAAGTTACGAGAACCTGCTGCAAGATGTCTCAAATTTTTTAGCTGACCGAACTCAAGCGTGTGAAGCGGCAGGCATCGATAAAAGTAAACTTATCTTAGACCCTGGGTTTGGCTTTGGTAAAACGTTGGAACACAATTATCAGCTGCTGGCTAACTTGGAATATTTCCATCAATTTGGATTGCCTATTCTTGCCGGAATGTCACGAAAGTCGATGATATTTAAGTTACTTGATAAAGCCCCTGCTGATTCTGTTATTGGCAGCGTTACCTGTGCCAGTATTGCTGCACTAAAAGGCGCTCAGATTATTCGAGTCCACGACGTAGAAGAAACCGTCGATGCGATAAAAATAATCAAGATGATCAGCGCCAATCAAATTAATTAAATCTAATAATTAGAAAGGAAATTCTATGTCTACAAGACGTTATTTTGGTACCGACGGTGTGCGCGGTAAAGTTGGCCAATACCCAATTACCCCAGACTTCGTATTAAAATTAGGCTGGGCTGCTGGTCGTGTTTTAGCTAAGCAGGGCACCAAAAAAGTTATTATCGGTAAAGATACGCGCATCTCTGGTTACATGCTGGAATCTGCACTGGAAGCCGGTTTGGCCGCTGCAGGTCTTAAAGCGACCTTTACTGGCCCAATGCCAACACCAGCTGTTGCGTATTTGACACAAACTTTCCGTGCCGAAGCCGGTATCGTGATTTCTGCCTCTCACAATCCTTATTACGATAACGGCATTAAATTCTTCTCTTCAGAGGGCACTAAGCTTTCAGATGAAATTGAATTAGCCATTGAAGCTGAACTTGATAAAGATATTGAGTGTGTTGAATCCGCAGATCTCGGTAAAGCAGTTCGCCTTGATGATGCTGCTGGTCGTTACATTGAATTTTGTAAAGGCACATTCCCAAGTGAACTTAGCTTAGCTGGCATGAAAATCGTTATCGATTGTGCGCATGGTGCAACTTACCATATTGCACCGAGCGTATTCAGTGAGCTAGGGGCGGATGTTGTTGCGATGGGCTGTGAGCCAAACGGTACTAATATCAACCATGAAGTGGGTGCCACCGATGTGCGCGCACTGCAGAAGCGTGTTGTAGAAGAGAAAGCTGCACTCGGCTTAGCCTTTGATGGTGACGGTGACCGTATCATCATGGTTGATGAACTTGGCAACAAAGTTGATGGTGACCAAATTGCTTACATCATTGCTCGTGACGCGCTTCGTCGTGGAGAGCTAAAAGGCGGCGTTGTTGGTACATTGATGACTAACTTAGGTATGGAAAATGGCCTTAAGCAATTAGGTATCCCATTCGTACGTGCATCTGTTGGTGACCGCTACGTAATGGAACAGTTGATAGCAAAAGGTTGGAAGATCGGTGCAGAAAACTCAGGTCACGTTATCTTACTTGATAAAGTCACCACTGGTGATGCTATCGTCGCTGCTCTACAGGTACTTGCTTCTGTCATTGGTAGTGAAATGACCCTGAATGAGTTATCACAAGGTATGACGCTTTACCCACAAGTATTAATTAATGTGAGATTTAGTGGTGACTCAAATCCTTTGGACTCTGAAGCAGTAAAAGCGGCGGTTCAAGCGGTGGAAGCGAATTTGGGCGATAAAGGCCGAGTATTATTACGTAAGTCAGGCACCGAGCCGTTACTTCGAGTGATGGTTGAAGGTGAAGATGGCGAGTTAGTACAGCAATCGGCGACTGATATTGCCGAGGCGGTAAAAGCCAGCTGTTAAAGGAGTCGGCAGCAGGGGAGGGCTAACTCTTCTGCTGTGAGTTCTTTCTATTCGTATTTAAAATAACCTTCTTTGTGCTATTTTTAGCCAAACGCGCTTAAAAGGTTACATTTTCTTGAATTTTTACTTGTCAGCGCATAAGGCTTTCGCTAGTATTGCTCGGCCTTCAGGAATGAAGGTGCGCTAGCCTTGTCTCTCGAATCTAATTTTATGTAGATTAGTTCAATACGACGGCGCTGGCTCAACAATTTTGAACATAGGTGGAAGGCATGTATACAGTTCTACTTGTGATTTACCTGTTGGCAGCGGTTGGTGTAATTGGCCTAGTGTTGATTCAACAAGGTAAAGGCGCAGACATGGGAGCTTCGTTCGGAGCGGGTGCATCAAATACAGTATTTGGCGCCGGTGGCTCAGGAAATTTCCTAACCCGAACAACTGCAATTCTTGCAACAGTATTTTTCATCGCTAGCTTAGCGTTAGGTCGTATGTCTACGCACACGACTGAGTCTCAATGGATTGACCCAACTTTAGGTCAAACTGTTGAACAAGCTACTGATGTATTGAGTGAGTTACCCGCTGAGAAAAGCGACGAGATTCCTCAGTAATAGAATAGATGCCGAGATGGTGAAATTGGTAGACACGCTAGCATGAGGTGCTAGTGCCTTAGGGTGTGGGGGTTCAAGTCCCCCTCTCGGCACCATGATTTACAAACTTGTAAAAAACTTGTTCGAGCGTATAATGCTCGACAGTCGGACGCGGGATGGAGCAGTTTGGTAGCTCGTCGGGCTCATAACCCGAAGGTCGTCGGTTCAAATCCGGCTCCCGCAACCAATTCTCAACTTGGTTTATCTGAGTTTGAGTAATGGATGCAAGTTTGCGCGATACGTTAATACTATATGTTGATAACGGATTGCGAGCTAAGTGAAATCGTCGCTTAGCAATATCAGGGTCCAGCAGCAAAAACCCCGACTAATTCGGGGTTTTTTGTTATCTGTATTTTAGTTTTTTTAAAGTACAGGGTGCGCTTGGTAAAATCGATAGGGCTATATGCCCTTTTTTTGTTTCTAGAGTGGTTATCTAAGGGTGGTATCATGACTGGTTTAGAGAGACAACTAACAGAATTACTTGAGGCGCCAGTGGCTGCTTCAGGTTATGAATTGGTTGGATTAGAGTTTATCCGTGCGGGTGAACACTCAACGCTTCGTGTCTTTATTGATCACGAAAATGGCATCTTTGTTGATGATTGTGCGGAAGTAAGCCGTCAGGTTAGCGCAGTGATGGACGTTGAAGACCCAATTACCGTTGCTTATAACCTAGAGGTCTCATCACCTGGTTTAGAGCGACCACTTTTCAAAGTAGAGCATTACGAACAATTTATTGGTCACGAGGTCAATCTTGTTTTGAAAATGGCTATGAGCAACCGTCGCAAGTGGAAAGGTGTGATTGAAACCGTAGAAGGTGAGACAATTACACTAACAGTAGATGGTGAGAAAGAAGAATTTGCTCTTAGCAATATTTCGAAAGCTAACCTGATCCCTAAATTTTAGTTCTCATAGAGAAAAGAGCTTAAGAGGCTAGATTAATGAACAGAGAAATTTTAGCGGTTGTAGAGGCTGTTTCAAACGAAAAAGCAGTACCTCGTGAGCGTATTTTTGAAGCGCTTGAAATCGCATTAGCGACAGCTACAAAGAAAAAACACGAATTAGAAATCGAAGTACGCGTCGAGATCGATCGCAAAACAGGTAACTTCGATACATTCCGTCGTTGGTTGATTGTTGAGGAAGTAGAAAGCCCAACAAACGAAATCTCAATTGAAGCGGCGCAATACGAAGACCCTGAATTGCAACTGGGCGACTACGTTGAAGATGACATCGATTCAGTAACGTTTGACCGAATTACGACTCAAACAGCTAAGCAAGTTATCGTACAGAAAGTACGTGAAGCTGAGCGTGCACAAATCGTTGAGCAGTTTATTGACAACGAAGGTGACCTAGTTACTGGCGTTGTTAAAAAAGTGAACCGCGATACCGTTATCCTTGATTTAGGTAATAATGCAGAGTCCGTTATCCTACGTGATGACCAACTTCCGCGTGAAAACTTCCGTCCGGGTGACCGTGTTCGTGGTCTTCTTTACAAAGTTGCTCCTGAAGCGCGTGGTTTCCAACTGTTCATCACACGTTCTAAGCCTGAAATGCTTTCTGAGCTTTTCCGTGTTGAAGTGCCAGAAATTGCAGAAGAGCTTATCGAATTAAAAGCGGCAGCTCGCGATCCAGGCTCACGTGCTAAAATTGCAGTTAAGACTAACGACAAACGTATTGACCCTGTTGGTGCTTGTGTTGGTATGCGTGGTGCACGTGTACAAGCAGTTTCAAGCGAACTTGGCGGTGAGCGTATTGATATCGTGCTTTGGGATGATAACCCAGCACAATTCGTTATCAATGCAATGGCTCCTGCTGATGTAGCATCTATCATTGTCGATGAAGACGCGCACTCAATGGACATCGCAGTAGAAGCAGATAATCTTGCTCAAGCGATCGGCCGTGCTGGTCAAAACGTTCGTCTAGCGTCTCAGCTTACTGGCTGGGAATTGAACGTAATGACTGTTGCTGACCTTGAGAAGAAGCACCAAGAAGAATCTGTTGCTGCTATTGAAAACTTCATGAAGTACCTAGACATCGAGCAAGACTTTGCTGAGTTGTTGGTTGAAGAAGGTTTCTCTACGCTTGAAGAAGTGGCTTACGTGCCAGTGAACGAGTTGATGGAAGTTGATGGCTTGAACGAAGAAATGGTAGAAGAGCTTCGCCAACGTGCGAAAGATGCGCTTACTACTCTTGCTCTTGCTCAAGAAGAAACATTCGACGGCGTTGAGCCAGCTGAAGACCTACTAGGTCTGGAAGGTTTAGAGCGTGAAATGGCGTTCAAACTTGCAGCAAAAGGTGTTGCAACGTTAGAAGACCTTGCTGACCAAGGTGTTGACGAATTAGAAGGTATTGAAGGATTGACCGAAGAACGTGCTGGTGAGCTTATCATGGCTGCACGTAACATCTGTTGGTTCGGCGACGAAGAATAATTGATTCAGCAAGGAGTAGCGGCATGACAGAATTGACAGTTAAAGCACTGAGTGAAGAAATTGGTACGCCAGTGGACCGCTTGATTGAACAACTTGCTGACGCAGGCATGAAGAAATCGGGTCAAGACCAAGTTAACGATGACGAGAAGCAACAGCTTCTTACTCATCTTAAAAAAGAGCACGGTGATACCTCTGGTGAAACAGAGCCTACTCGCCTAACTCTACAGCGTAAAACCCGCAGCACGCTTAGCGTAAATGCAGGTGGTGGTAAGAGTAAAAATGTTCAAGTAGAGGTGCGTAAGAAACGTACCTACGTAAAACGCAGTGCAATTGACGATGAAGCCAAACGCGAAGCTGAGGAAGCAGCGAAACGTGACGCCGAAGAGCTAGCAAAGCGCGAAGCTGAAGAGCTAGCAAAACGTGACGCTGCAGAGAAAGCACAACGCGAAGCCGACGATAAAGCAAAACGTGACGCTGAGGATACAGCAAAACGTGAAGCCGATGAGAAAGCGAAACGCGTACAAGCTGAAAAGGCTAAAAAAGACATGAACACGAAGAATTCAGATGTAAACGCACAAGCGAAAAAAGATGCTGACGAACTTAAACGCCGTCAGGAAGAAGAAGCGCAACGTAAAGCTGAACAAGAAGCTGCAAAGCTTGTTGAAGAAGCACGTAAGCTAGCGGAAGAAAACCAAGAGCGCTGGACTGAAGAAGAGAAGAAGAAGAAAGCCATGGAGAACTCAGATTACCATGTGACTACTTCTACTTATGCTCGTGAAGCTGAAGATGCTGCGGATAAGAAAGATGAGAAAGCTCCTCGTCGCCGTAAGAAGAAAGCTGCGCCAGCGGGTCAAACTGCTAACAATAGCCGTGGTGGTCGTAACCAACGTGGTCGTGGTGGTAAAGGCAAACTTGCTAAACCAACTTCAATGCAACATGGCTTTGACAAGAGCGCATCGGTTGCAAAATCTGACGTAGCAATCGGCGAAACAATCGTAGTTTCTGAGCTTGCTAACAAAATGTCAGTTAAAGCGACTGAAGTTATCAAAGTAATGATGAAGATGGGTGCTATGGCAACCATTAACCAAGTGATCGACCAAGAAACTGCTTCACTAGTAGCAGAAGAAATGGGCCACAAGGTTATTCTTCGCAAAGAAAACGAATTAGAAGAAGCGGTACTGTCTGACCGTGATAACGATTCAGCTGTAGAGCCTCGTGCTCCAGTTGTTACTATCATGGGTCACGTTGACCACGGTAAAACGTCTACTCTTGATTACATCCGTAAAGCACACGTTGCATCGGGTGAAGCGGGCGGTATTACACAGCACATCGGTGCTTACCACGTTGACACTGACAACGGCATGATCACTTTCCTTGATACTCCAGGACACGCCGCGTTTACCGCAATGCGTGCTCGTGGTGCTCAAGCGACGGATATCGTTGTTCTTGTTGTTGCGGCAGACGATGGCGTAATGCCACAAACAATCGAAGCAATCCAGCACGCGAAAGCGGCCGGTGTTCCTCTGATTGTTGCTGTGAACAAGATTGATAAAGAAGATGCGAACCCAGATAACGTTAAGAATGAGCTAGCTCAATACGACGTTATTCCAGAGGAGTGGGGCGGTGAGAACATCTTCGTTCACATCTCTGCGAAACAAGGTACTAACATCGATGGTCTACTTGAAGCTATCTTGCTTCAGTCTGAAGTTCTTGAACTAACGGCTGTTAAAGAGGGCATGGCCTCTGGTGTTGTTGTTGAATCTCGTCTTGATAAAGGTCGCGGTCCTGTTGCAACAGTACTTGTACAGTCTGGTACACTTAACAAGGGCGATATTGTTCTTTGTGGTCAAGAGTACGGACGTGTTCGTGCAATGCGTGATGAAAATGGTCAAGACATTGTTACTGCTGGCCCATCTATCCCAGTAGAGATTCTTGGTCTATCAGGTGTTCCTGCTTCTGGTGATGAAGCAACGGTTGTACGTGATGAGCGTAAAGCACGTGAAGTAGCTAACTACCGTCAGGGTAAATTCCGTGATGTTAAACTGGCTCGCCAACAAAAATCGAAACTAGAGAACATGTTCGCGAACATGACCGCTGGTGAAGTTGCTGAGTGTAACGTAGTACTTAAAGCAGACGTTCAAGGTTCTGTTGAAGCTATCGCTGATTCTCTACGTAAGCTTTCTACTGAAGAAGTTAAAGTGAACATCATCGGTTCTGGTGTTGGTGGTATTACTGAAACTGACGCAGTTCTTGCAGCCGCTTCTAACGCTATCATCCTTGGTTTCAACGTTCGTGCTGATGCGACGGCTCGTCGTACTATCGAAAACGAAAACCTAGACCTTCGTTACTACTCAATCATTTACCAATTGATTGACGAAGTGAAACAAGCGATGGGCGGTATGCTTGCTCCTGAGTTCAAGCAAGAGATCATTGGTCTTGCTCAAGTACGTGACGTATTTAAGTCGCCTAAACTTGGTGCTATCGCAGGTTGTATGGTTACTGAAGGTACTATTAAGCGTAATAACCCAATTCGCGTTCTTCGTGAAAACGTGGTTATTTACGAAGGTGAGCTAGAATCACTTCGTCGCTTTAAAGATGACGTACAAGAAGTTAAGAACGGCTACGAGTGTGGTATCGGCGTTAAGAACTACAATGATGTTCGCGTTGGTGACCAAATCGAAGTATTCGAAATCGTTGAAATCAAACGTACTCTCGACTAATTGACTAACATTACTGAGTCTTAATAGACGGTAATGGGTTGTTGAATACACCATGGGGGGCTTTTGCCCCCCATTCTTTCTATAGTGAGAAAAGAAAATGGCAAAAGAATTTAGCCGCACACAACGTGTGTCGCAACAGCTGCAAAAAGAGCTGGCGTTGATCCTACAACGTGAGGTTCGTGATTCTCGTATCGGTATGGTAACCATCTCTGATGTTGAAGTGTCTCGTGATCTTGCATACGCAAAAGTATTCGTTACTTTCCTTTGTATTGGTGAGCAAACACCTGAATCGTGCTTAGCTGCTCTTAAAGAGCATGAAGTACCGGTTCGTATGGCGTTAGGTAAGCGTATTCGTCACCGCCTAACTCCTGAAGTTCGCTTTACTTACGATGATACACTGGTTGAAGGTATGCGCATGTCTAACTTAGTGAGTGAAGTGCTTAGTAACGACAAGCAGAAAAAACAAGAAGCAGGTCGCGAGGACGAAGAGTAATGGCTCGCCGTCGTAAAGGTCGTCCAATTAATGGTGTTTTGCTACTTGATAAACCAACGGGCATTTCGTCAAACGATGCTTTGCAAAAAGTAAAGCGCATTTACTTTGCTCAAAAAGCAGGTCATACAGGTGCACTTGATCCTTTAGCGACAGGGATGCTGCCCATTTGTCTTGGTGAAGCAACGAAGTTCTCTCAGTTCTTGCTCGACTCTGATAAACGTTATGTTGTAATTGCCAAACTTGGCGAGCGCACTAACACGTCAGATTCCGATGGCGAAGTGGTTGAAACACGTGATGTCAATGTGACTCAAGAACAGCTTGAAGAATGCATTGCCAAATTTCGTGGTACGACGGACCAAATCCCTTCAATGTTCTCTGCACTCAAGTACCAAGGTCGCCCTTTGTACGAATATGCTCGAGAGGGCATTGAAGTGCCTCGTGAATCAAGAAAGATCACCGTTTACTCTATCAAACTTCTTCGCTTTGAAGGTGACGAAGTCGAGATGGAAGTGCACTGCTCTAAAGGCACTTACATCCGAACCATCACTGATGATTTGGGTGAAATGTTAGGTTGCGGTGCGCACGTAACGTATTTACGCCGTACTGGTGTTGCTAAGTACCCGTATGAGCGCATGGTAACTCTTGAGCAATTGAACGAGCTTGTTGAGCATGCCAATGATCAAGGCCTCGCGCCGAAAGACTTGTTAGATGCATTGCTACTACCAATGGATACCGCGGTTGAGGATTTACCAGAAGTAAATCTTGATGCTGAGCTCACCGATTTGGTACAGCATGGTCAGCCGGTGCAAGTTTCCGGTGCGCCAACTGAAGGCACCGTTCGCATGACCAGTGGAGAAGAAAAACTCTTCATTGGTGTTGCTGATATGGATGATTCAGGACGCGTAGCGCCAAAGCGTTTGGTTGTCTTTAGAGACGAAGAAGCCGAACTGGAAAGCGTGAAAGGCTAAGTGCGAAGTACTAAAAGCGAAGTTAGAGATTTAGGAGCAAAAGCGGGTGTCGCTTTTGCTCTTTTTTATTTATAGCACTGAGGCGATTTAGTTTGGCCTTTCGAGAAGAAGCCCAGATACTCCCGTAACCCGTAACCCGTAACCCGTAACCCGTAACCCGTAACCCGTAACCCGTAACCCGTAACCTTCATTCTCATGACTCGGGCGAACGCTTTATATATTCCTTCTTTTAAACCGCTTGTGTTTACTAAATACTCCCGTATAATTCGCGCTTCACGTGTCGGCTGAATCAGAGATTGGCTGACACACTTTTAAAAACCTAACTCTTATTAGGAGAGATATATGTCTCTGAATGCAGAAACTAAAGCAGCAATCGTTGCAGAATACGCGCAAGTAGAAGGCGACACTGGTTCACCTGAAGTACAAGTAGCACTACTTACTGCTTCTATCAACCACCTACAAGGTCACTTCAAATCGCACATCCACGATCACCACAGCCGTCGTGGTCTGTTACGTATGGTTTCTCGCCGTCGTAAGCTTCTTGATTACTTGAAAGGCAAAAACCTTTCTCGTTACCAAGACCTAATCAAACGTCTAGGCCTACGTCGCTAAGATCTGTTTGTACAAAAAAGGGGCTATATGCCCCTTTTTTGCTATCTAAATTTTGCTAGCAATAGCAATCCCTCGATTAAGTAGTTTATACTACGTCCCATTAAAGTAACTTCGGTTATTTTAATCGCATACTACCTTTGCATTACAGTCACCGATGTCGACCAAAAGGTCGCGGCTATTAAAAGCGGGCTTGCGCTAAGAGCGAAGTACTAAGAGCTAAGTACTAAAAGCTAAAAGCTAAAAGCTAAAAGCGAAGTAAGAGAAGATAAGTGCTTAGCGTAGAAAGTGATGCTTTTAGCTCTTAACACTTAGAGCTTAGCACTTAGCTTTTCGTACCTCCTAAGCCCTTTTTTACTAGTCGCGATTCGTAATGTTTTGGTTATTTTAACTCCAATCTAGGGCCTCCCTAGACGAAAGGAAATACAATGTTCGAAAAACCAGTTGTTAAGTCGTTTAAATACGGCAACCACACCGTTACTCTAGAAACAGGCGTTATGGCTCGCCAAGCGACTGCAGCAGTTATGGCTAGCATGGACGATACATCAGTATTCGTTTCTGTTGTTGCTAAAAAAGCGGCTGTAGAAGGTCAAGACTTCTTCCCGCTAACAGTTAACTACCAAGAGCGTACTTACGCTGCTGGTAAAATCCCTGGTGGTTTCTTCAAGCGTGAAGGTCGTCCTTCTGAAGCTGAAACACTAACGGCTCGTCTTATCGACCGTCCAATCCGTCCACTTTTCCCAAGTGCTTTCAAAAACGAAGTACAGGTAATTGCAACGGTTGTTTCTATCAACCCTGAAGTTAATCCAGACATGATCACTATGATCGCTACGTCTGCGGCGCTGTCTATCGCTGGTGTTCCATTCAATGGTCCTATCGGTGCAGCACGTGTTGGTCACATCGATGGCGAACTAGTACTTAACCCTTCAAACACTGAGCTTGAAAGCTCTAAACTAGACCTAGTTGTGTCTGGTACTGAAGGCGCGGTACTTATGGTTGAATCTGAAGCAGACAACCTGTCTGAAGAAGAGATGCTAGCAGCGGTTGTTTACGGTCACGATCAACAACAAGTAGTTATCCAAGCAATCAATGAGTTTGCAGCTGAAGTTGCTACTCCGTCTTGGAACTGGGAAGCACCTGCAGTAAACACTGAGCTTAAAGCTCTTGTTGCTGAAAAAGCAGAAACTCGTCTTTCTGAAGCTTACCAAATCACTGAAAAAATGGCTCGTTACGAGCAAGTTGGCGCAATCAAAAATGAAGTGGTTGCTGAGCTTCTAGCGTCTGACGAAACTCTGGATGAGCGCGAAGTTCGCGGTATGCTAGGTTCTCTTGAGAAAAACGTTGTACGTGGCCGCATCATTGCTGGTAACCCACGTATCGATGGTCGTGAAAAAGACATGGTTCGTGCACTTGATGTTCGTACTGGCGTTCTTCCGCGTACTCACGGTTCTTCTTTGTTCACTCGTGGTGAAACTCAAGCCCTTGTTACAGCAACGCTTGGTACGCAACGTGATGCTCAAATCATCGACAGCCTAATGGGTGAGAAGAAAGATCACTTCCTTCTACACTACAACTTCCCTCCATACTGTGTAGGTGAAACTGGTTTTGTTGGTTCTCCTAAGCGTCGTGAAATTGGTCACGGTAAGCTTGCTAAACGTGGTATTGCTGCAGTAATGCCTTCTATTGAAGAATTCCCATACACAGTTCGTGTTGTATCGGAAATCACAGAATCTAACGGTTCTTCTTCAATGGCTTCTGTATGTGGTACGTCTCTAGCTCTTATGGATGCTGGTGTTCCAATTAAAGCATCTGTTGCTGGTATCGCGATGGGTCTAGTTAAAGAAGGTGACGACTTCGTTGTTCTTTCTGACATCCTAGGCGACGAAGATCACCTTGGCGACATGGACTTTAAAGTAGCAGGTACTAACGAAGGTATTACTGCTCTTCAAATGGACATCAAAATCGAAGGTATCACTAAAGAGATCATGCAAATCGCTCTTAACCAAGCTCAAGGTGCGCGTAAGCACATCCTTACAGTGATGGATGAAGCAATTTCTGGTGCTCGTGAAGATATCTCTGAGTTCGCTCCACGTATCCACACGATGAAGATCAACACTGATAAGATCCGTGACGTAATCGGTAAAGGCGGCGCTGTGATCCGTTCTCTTTGTGAAGAGACTGGTACTACGATCGAAATCGAAGACGACGGTACAGTTAAGATTGCTGCAACTTCTGGTGAGCAAGCTGAAGATGCGATCAACCGCATTAAAGCACTAACTGCTGAAGTTGAAGTAGGTACTATCTACATGGGTAAAGTTGCGCGTCTTGCTGATTTCGGTGCATTCGTAACGATTCTTCCTGGTAAAGATGGTCTAGTACACATCTCTCAAATCGCTGATAAGCGTGTAGAGAAAGTATCTGACTACCTAACAGAAGGCCAAGAAGTACCTGTTAAAGTACTTGAAATTGACCGTCAAGGCCGTGTACGTTTGAGCATGAAAGAAGCAGTAGAAAAGCCAGCTGAAGAAGCGGCATCTAGTGACGAAGCAAGCGCTGAATAACGAATACTGAATAAGTAACTCGCTTACGCAATTAAGCAAAAGCATGTTATAAAGGGAGGAGCGAATAAGCTCCTCCCTTTTTTTATACAAAAAATACGTCAAATCAATGAGGCGAGGAGAAAACAGGAGAATCAGTTTGGTTAAATGGTTAAAAATAGCAGGAGTTAGTGCGCTTCTACTGCTGACAGGATGTGCATCTAACAATAGCCAATGGGTTTATCCACCTATGGCCGTTCCGCTTCAACCTAGCTTGCAACAAGAAGTTCAAATTGCTCGCCTTTCTCAGTTACTCACTCGTCAAGATTTGAACAACGATGTCCGTGCAAAAATGTATTACGAACGCGGCAATTATTACGATAGTGTTGGTTTGCGCGATTTAGCTCGATTGGACTTTGAACGTTCACTTAAGCTGAATCCTCGTCAACCGGATGTCTACAATCTGCTAGGGGTTTATTTCACAGAGAAACGTGAATTTGATGCCGCTTATGAATCCTTCGACTCTACTTTAGAGCTTGACCCAGGAAACGAATACGCGGAGCGTAACCGCGCTATTGCTCTTTATTACGGTGGCCGCTACGAGCTCGCCTTTGAAGAAATGAGTAAGCACTATTCAGATGATAGCCAAGACCCATTTAGAGCGCTGTGGCTCTATGTGATAGAACTTGAAATTGATCCTGTAGCCGCTGCGAATAAACTTAAACAGCGTTACGACGAAAGAGGGGATCGCTGGGGTTGGTTAATGGTTGCCATTATGTTGGAAGAAATCAGTGAAGAACAGGCTTACAAAGCCATTGTTGATGGATCCACAGGTAATGAAATCCTAGCTCAACGTTTAACAGAGATTTATTTCTACTTAGGTAAACGTCACCAACTGAAGGGAGACTATGCAAATGCGATCTCACTTTATAAGTTGTCTTTAGCATTCAATGTTTTTGAGTACGTAGAGCACCGATATTCTTATCTCGAGCTTGGCAATATGTACACAATTCTTCGAGAAGCAAGGCAGAACGAGCTAGGGCAAGATCAGAAGTAAGCTTAAACGCTGAATTCAAGCGGTTAGCGCTAGATAAAACAATAAAGTCACTCATGTTATGGGTGACTTTTTGTTATTAAGGAAACCGACCTATTTGAATTTACTTTACTTCTAAACCGGCTAATTGGTGCCAGAAGCCATTACATTGGCGGCTTTCTAGTTTGATTGGGTTCAACCCTTGTTCGTTGGCTTTAAATTGATCTATATGCGAGAACGTCTCTAACCCTAGAGGGCTCAGTCGCACAACGTCAACCAATCCTTCCATGCTGGTCAAGTCATTGACTAGGTTATAGCAATACCCTGATTGTGTTTGAATTCCATTGAGGTTAAAGACTTCTTGACCCTCTTGGCTTTCCACTTTTAACCCTGTTGGGTAGCGAATGCAGCACGTTTCACATTCGTCTTTTGGTTTATTTTCTGCACGAGCGGTAAAGCAACGTGCTGAATATGCCAATGGCAAATAGCCGTGGCTAAACACTTCGACTTCAAATTGGTTGCGGATGCCAAGTTGCTCGCACTGAGTCATCACTTGTAATAGCCACTCTCGCGATAATTCAACAGGCATACACCAACGAATCATCCCTTGTTTTAAAAACAATTGCAGTGTTTGGGCGTTATAAGCATTGACTGCAGGGCCAACAACAAACGGAACTTTGCTGTCACTGGCAAGTTGAATGGCCGAAACATCATTGGCTTCGATGGTGAAATCACCATTATCAATGTACTTCTTCATGACATTGACTTCACTTGCCGCCTCTAACAAAGCCATGGTTGAAAGCACCACCTGCTTACCATCGGCTGCGAGTTGTTTAGCAACTTCAAACCAATGTGCAGGCTTCATCTCACGCCTTTTTGAACAAACACTTTCACCAAGGTAAATGATATCTGCTTGGCTGTTTGCCGCTTGTTGATAAAAACTCTCAACATCATGTTTTGGCCAAAAGTAAAGAAGAGGGCCTAGTGCGTATTTCATATCAATCTCTCTTTATTGCCATTTACGGTGATAAGCACCCAAAGTGGTTTGTGTACCCTCAGAAACGTTTGCCAACGCGGCATCCCATTGCTTGGCAACTTGATATTGCTCGGGGTTAGCTAAGTAGTGGTCGATCGCTTCACGCCATGTTCGAGTGACCTGCTCAACATAGGCGGGGCTACGCTGACGGCCCTCGATTTTTACTGAAGCCACATTAGCGGCAAATAAATCGGGCAGCATTGAGAGGGTATTCAGGCTGGTTGGCTCTTCAAGTGCGTGATAACGCTTTTGTTCGCCATCAATGTTCACATCAAAGCGGCCTTTACATAATGTAGGGTAGCCAGCGTTTTCACCTTCCGCGTATCTATCTATCAAAATCTCGTTCAATCTTGATTCCAGGCCATTTTCAGTTTCTTGCCAGCGAACATATTTCGCGGGAGAGCAAGCACCTACCGTGTTTGGCGATTCACCAGTCATATAAGATGATAAGTAACAGCGGCCTTCAGCCATGATGCATAAACTGCCAAAAGCAAATACCTCAAGCTCCACACCTTGTGGAATGTTGCGAGACAGTTGTTTTACTTGATGAATTGACAGTACGCGAGGCAATACCACCCGCTTAACATTGAAATTATTGGTATAAAACTGGATGGCAGCGACATTGGTTGCCGATGCCTGTACAGAGAGGTGTAACTCCATCTCTGGGTACTTAGTTGCGGCGTAGTCTAATACAGCAATGTCAGCCACAATCAATGCGTCAACGCCGATAGCCGCCGCGTTATCCACAGCATTGGTCCAGCGTTCAAACCCATTAGGGTGTGCAAACGTATTCAATGCAACATGAATTTTTTTATTGTGGTCATGAACATACTGCACCGCTTTATCGAGCTTCTTCCCCGTAAAATTGAGGCCTGCAAAATGGCGAGCATTAGTATCATCTTTGAATCCGATGTATACCGCATCAGCGCCACAATCGATTGCAGTTTTTAGAGCAGGTAAGTTACCAGCTGGGCAAAGGAGTTCCATGCGCTTGTTACCTAGTTGTTATTATTTGTAGGCAGCATTTTATGAACAATTATGAATGCTGAGTTTGATACAAGGCAGGTTTTTGTTGATTAGGTTGAGGGAAGTGCTAAAGGCGAGGTGCTAAAAGCGAAGTACTAGAGGCGAGGTACTAAAGGCTAAGTACTAAAAGCGAAGTACTAAAAGCGAAGTACTAAAAGCGAAGTACTAAATTTTACTTAGGGAAGCTTAGAGTTAAAGATTTATGGACGACAGAATCGGCAGAACAAAAAAGAGCTCACGGGGAGCTCTAATTTTAGTTTTTGTGTCTTCTATTTTGCACTAATAATTCTTCCACTTCTTGTTTTGGCTGTGGTCGGTAAAAGTGAAAACCTTGAATTGAATGGCAATCTAGATTGGATAATAACGTGGCTTGGTGGCGTGTTTCTACCCCTTCAGCAACGACGGTTAAATTCAGCGATTTACCAAGATTGATGATGTTTTCAATGACCGTGATTTGTTTGGGGAGTGTGTCGATATCGGTGATGAATGCTCGGTCGATTTTTAACTCATCAAGAGGAAAACGAGCAAGGTAAGATAACGACGAATAGCCAGTGCCGAAGTCATCTATCGACAAAGCAAAGCCAAGTTTCTTGATGGCATTTAGCATTTGTAGCGTGTGGTCACTGTTACTCATTACCGCACTTTCAGTGAGTTCGAAGGTGATGCAGCTCGGGTCGAGTTCTGTGGTATGAAGTAACTTCTCCATGTAATTAATGAGCTTTGGATTACCAAATTGTTCCGGAGATAAGTTGATGGCGACACGACCGGGTAAAATACCTTGTACCTTCCAGCGTTTAACTGTTGAAAATACCTCTCGCATCACCACTCGGCCAAGTTGTTCAATGAGCCCTGCCTTTTCAGCAACAGGAATAAATGCGCCTGGGCTAATGTAGCCTTCAACAGGATGTTTCCAGCGAACTAAAGCTTCAGCGCCATTAATACTGAAGTCTTTGGCGTTTACTTTTGGTTGATACCAAACTTCTAAACCATTTTGTTGCAGTGCTTTTTGAAGTTCAATTTCAAGCCAAAGTCGCATGCGCGCTTCTTTGTTCATTTGATCATTGAACTTGATTAAGCGGTTACGTCCGCGGTCTTTGGCTTCGTACATCGCGGTATCGGCATTTTGCAGCAAGATACGCGCATCTTGGCCGTCACCCGGAAAGCCGACGCTACCGATAGAACACGCCAAGCGCTTGCTGAAATGGTGGAGATCGAATGGCTGGTTGATCAAAGAAATGATCCGCTCTCCTAAAAGATCCACCGTTCTGTTGTGATCAGGGTCGGGCAGAATTATACCAAACTCATCACCACCCAGGTGGCTCAATACTGCCTGAGAGGGCAATAGTCGCTGCAGTCTTTCCGAGACTTCTTTAATGACTTTGTCGCCAATATGGTGGCCCAAAGAGTCATTAATGTTTTTGAAGTTATCTATGTCGAGGTACAACATGACTAAAGGCGTTTCATTTTGAATGAATTGCTCTAGTCGTTTTGTAAAGCCAAACCGATTGTACAGGTTAGTGAATGAATCGATATGAGCATCTTCGCCGCGGATTTGAGAGCTACTCAGATCAGTTTCGGTTAAATCCTCAATTAAGATGATATGAGATTGGCTACCAAGAATGCTGGTGGCTTCTGACTTAAGCTTAACGCGTCTTTCTATACCGCAACGAGCACCGGTTAAACAGTGGATGCTGGTTTCAGAGAGTAGGTGGATCAACTGAGAGCCAAAAGTGCGTTTGCTTTTTTCGTCGACAAATAGTCGAGAGAACTCTTCGCCTAACAACTCGGCGGGGCTATTAAAGCCCAAAAGTTGCGATGACGCTTGATTGGCTGAGATGATGCAACCATCTTCCACCAATAACAAGCCATTTGGCAATAATTCCGTTAGCCGAGCAAACTTGTTTTCAGACTCTTCTAGTGAGCGAACGAGAATCTGTTTTTCGGAGGTATCAATCGCATGGAAAGTAATGAACTCCACCGCGCCCTTGCTGATGATGGGCGATATACTGAAGTGTAAGCTCGTTTCTAAACTGTGATCGTTAAGCGTAATTTCAGCTTCAACGGTTTCGCCATTAAAAGCGCGTTGGTAGTAAGGTTGCAGGTTTTTATAAAACAGCTCACCAAGGATCTGTTTGTCACACATGCCTATCATTTCGGTTTTATCTAGCCCCGAAATTTCACAATAGCGATCATTCACCATGCGATAGTTGTGCGCGTTGTCCAATATTGCAAAGAAAAACGGGCTATTATCCGTTAGCTTTGAAAACCAGAGTTGTAGTTGTTCTGTTGGCATCAATATTTTACCGAAATGTCTGCAATCGCTCTGCATGTACTTAGAATGCGTGATCTCAATAACTATAACCTTGAAAACTCAGATGTAAAAGGTCTCGAAAGTCTAGCGATGATTTTTTTGACGCATAACATGATTTGAGTCCGAGAATCCTCTACTATGGGCACTAGAAAACCAACCATTAACTGAAGAGATTTTAGCGTGTTAAACAAGATTCGTGCCCAGCTGGTACACAATGCAGCATCAATTTTGAGATCTCCAGTCCATTTACTTCCTCATGCGCTGCAAAAACGAGCGCTGCTTGAAGCGCTAAAACAGGTATTCAAAGAAGCGTTGGAAGATGGAGACTTTGAGTTCTTAGAAGGTAAATGGTTGAAAGTAAAAATTAGTGACATGGACTTGGCTTGGTACATAAGTTATCAAGACGAAGCGCTTATTGTTGCCGACTCTCCAAAGGAATCCGATGTTAGTTTTAGCGGTCAGCTGAACGATTTAGTTTTAATTGCTGGTCGCAAAGAAGATCCGGATACGTTGTTTTTTCAACGTCGCTTGAGTATTGAAGGTGATACAGAACTTGGCTTAGAAGTTAAAAACTTGATGGACAGTGTCGATTTAGATGCTCTACCAAGTGCGATGAAAACCATGCTAGATCAACTTGCGGATTTTGTTCAAAAAGGCCTGCAAACTCAGACTGAAACTCAAGAGGTTACTAATGCTTATTCGAACTGAGGCTCCTGCCGACATATTACCGATTCAACGTCTTCTCGATGAGGTGTTTCCCGATAGTGGGGAAGCAGCCCTAGTGATGCAATTGCGAGAGAATGGCCAAAGAACCTTGTCTCTTGTTGCATGTAACGATGAGGGGGAATTGGTAGGGCATGCTATGTTTAGCCCGGTAATGGTTGGTGATGCTGATTTGAATTGGCAAGGGCTTGCTCCTGTGTCTGTTCGAAAAGACTATCGTAATAGTGGAATTGGCTCTCAACTCATCCGTGAGGGGCTAGAATCATTAGCTGAGTTGGGGTATCCAGTGTGTGTTGTGTTAGGCGATCCTAATTTCTATGGCCGTTTTGGCTTTGGGTCCGCAACTGACCATCAATTGAATTGTCAGTGGGAAGTACCCGAGGGTGCGTTCCAAGTAATGTCATTATTAGACGGTGAATTAAACGGACACACTGGCTTGGTGAAATACAGCGAAGAGTTTCTAGCTCTTACCTAATGTGAGTGGTTCTGGTTCTGGTTTTGGTTTTGGTTTTGGTTTATTGCATGCAGATGACCAAACTTGATACTCATATGAAGTGCAGTGGAAGTGATGTATTTGCACTGCGCTAGATTTACCATTATTCTCACCTCCTCGCTTTTTATCTACTCTTTAAGAGCTTTCCATGTCGCAGCAGCACTCATACCTTGAAGAAATGCAAATAGATCAGTGGCTCGTGCATCGGCCAGATAATTTGGTCTATGGAAAACAGCAAGATGCTATCTCTTTATCTAACGATTGCCGCTTGTTGCTGGTTGCAACGAAACTTCCTGTTGGTAGTGATGCGGCGTTTTTCGCTAAAGTGGTGCAAAGCTTTGGTGTCACGCTTACTCAAACTCTGTTTATTGAGGAATGTACATTAGGCAATGTTGAAATGAATGAAGAGACAGAATGGATTTGGTTAACGGATATGTCAGAAACAGCGACAGAGGCGGTAAAGCAGCGTTGGCCAAACAAGAAAATTTTATCATCATTGCCGTTAAATCAAATCAATGGCAACAATATAGAGCGTCGAGCTTTATGGCAGCAGATTAAATCCTATGAGTAATCACTTAGTACCGATTGACGCCTCTTTTTTAGACCGTATTTGGCAAATTGAAAACCAGGCCCATACTCACCCTTGGAAAGAGTCCATGATTCGTGATTTGGCCTCCCGAGGTGCATGTCATTACATGTTGCTCAAAGAGAATCAAGTCGTGGGGTATTTTTATGCCCAGAACATCGTCGGTGAAATGACACTATTGAACTTTGCTATTGATCCTGAAGTTCAAGGTCAGGGGTATGGTCGTCAATTGTTGGACGGGTTTCTAGAGGTTTGCCAGAGTAATAAAGCTGAGTCAGCTTGGCTTGAAGTAAGAGAAAGCAATCAAACCGCATTTAACCTGTATGAGACAGGAGGGTTTAATGAAGTGGATAGGCGCCGTAATTACTACCCAACAACCAATGGCAAAGAAGACGCCATTGTGATGAGTTACTTCTTTTTCTAACGGCCTATTGGTTTTAACGACTTGCAAGCGTAAGTGGCGATTTAATCTCGCAAATTTGAGGCGATACGTTGCTGTGAAAATCGTTGGGTTATTTCTTGTGCAGTCAATGGCTTATCAAAGAAGTAACCTTGGAAATTCTTACACCCTAATGCTTTTAAGCGAGCCAGTTCCTCTGCTTGCTCGACTCCTTCGGCGATAACATCGAGCCCTAATCGTTTCGCCATGATAATCATGGTATCAACAATGGCTTCATCACTTTTTTCTTTGTGTAAATCCGTGATGAACGATCGATCGATTTTTAACACATCCAAATCTAACCGTTTTAAATACTTTAGCGATGAGTAGCCTGTGCCGAAGTCGTCGATGGCGATGGCAAAGCCGGTTTGTTTCAGTTGCGCCATTTTTTGGGCACAATGATCGATGTTATCTAGCAACATGTTTTCGGTGAGTTCTAATTCAATATCATGGGGACTAACGCCGTGACGGCTGAGTATTGATACGATTTGTTCAACAAAGTCTTTTTGTTCGAATTGCATCGGGCTAATGTTGATCGCAAGTCGATTAAAGTGCTTGGGTAATTGTTGATTGTTTTGCCAAAAAGCCAACTGCATACATGCTTGCTCGATGATCCAGTTGCCGATAGGGATGATCTGGCCTGTTTCTTCTGCTATTTGGATAAAGACAAAGGGAGAGAGTAGTCCTTTTTCTGGATGGCGCCAGCGAATGAGGGCTTCAGCACCTATCGTCTGCGCAAGATCATTCACTTGAGGTTGATAGAACAGTTCGAACTGATTTAAATTCAACGCATCATGCAGCCCTTTTTCTATTGAGAGATAAGAGCTGACTTGGTTTTGCATTTCAGGTTCATACCAAACATGAGTATTACTGCCCTGAGCTTTTGCCCGATACAAGGCGGTATCTGCCTGACGCAGCAGATCTAAGGGGCTGCTATTGGCAGTAGGAAATATAGCTAAGCCGGCGCTAACACTGCAATATAAGTGGTGTGATTCAATCGTGTATGGGGTGCTGGTAATATCCAAAAGGTTGAGAATGAACGGCTCTGCTTGCTCTAAATTCATATTTGGAGCAATGATGACGAATTCATCTCCTCCTATACGTGCGCAGCACTGCATAGGGTCTAAGGCTTCTGTCAATCGGCTAGCCACCGATTTAAGCAGTAAATCGCCAATGTTGTGGCCAAGGGAATCGTTAATGGTTTTAAAGCGATCAAGATCTAGATAAATCAGTATTCCTGGCTCACTGGTACGGAAGGATTTCTGTATCGTCTCTTCCAGAGCATCAAGCAACTGCTTTCTGTTTGGCAGCCCTGTTAAACTATCGAAATAAGCCAGATCATGGATTTGGCGTTCCGCTTGTTTTCGGCTCGATATGTCTCTGGCTTGTAGCAATATGAGTGAATCACCATCAAGTTCCAACTCAATAGCTGTGACTTCAACCGGGTAATTGCCGTGAGCATGAGTCCGATGGGTAGCTTCGAAGAGCGTGACGTCACCAGAATGGCGTTGCTTGAGCTTGAACTCTAAATAATCAATGGAATAACTGACGCTGATCTCGACGGATTTCTTCCCCAACATTTCGAGGCTGGTATATCCTAAAGTAGCACATGCGTGTTTGTTGGCATGGGCAATAATCCCACTCCTATTGATGAGCAGTAGTGCGTCGCCTGAGTTATTCATAATTGTACTGGCAAAGTGCTCACTTTTTGCGAGTGCTTCAATGTGTTTATTGAGTTGTTTAGTTGCATTTTCGCGTTCATTCCACAGCGACTGGAACGATTGCGCGAGTTGGCCAAGTTCGTCGTTCCTTAGTTGCCCAGGCAGCGGCTTATTAGCACTTTTGTGTTGTAGTGACCGTACCCAATAGGTGAGGTCGATGACGGGTTTAGATAGTTTGTGATAAAAGAAAATTAGCAGGATGCTCGCAAGTAATATATTACGAAAAAGATCGAACAATAGGATATTGCTGGCTCTGGCTGCAAACTCTTGAGCTGCCGCGATGCCATTAACACTAAAAGTAAGTTCGCCAACTTTCTTTCTTGTATCTGGTTGATGAAGTTCCGTCGTGAATATTCTATTTTCAGGAAGTAGGAAATGAGAAAGAAAGGCTGTTGCTCCTCCTTTGTTTGGGATCACTCGTGATTCAACCGCTAACACATCATTGAAGTCATCTTTCAATACTACTTTTTGGATCGCCGGATCAGACATCAAGCTAGAAACGACCTGTTTGGCCATCATTGGACTGATGTGGTAAGCGGCTTGGCTACCGTTACTGTAATTCTGCAGCAGTTTGTAGTTGTACTTATCAAACAGTCGAGTTTGTTCTTGGTGTAGGTCGAGTACAATTTGATAGAAGCTAAATAGTAATCCGAGCAGAAGCGCGACAACAAAAACAGTGCCAGATTGATGTGTTGCAAGAGAACGGTGTTTTTTGTTTTCCACAACGGAGCCTTATAGATTGTATTGTTCTAAAATCGAATCGAGCTGACCCGTCTTTTTAAGTGTCGTTAAGCCCGCATTGAACTTATTAAGTATCGTGAGTGCATCCGGTGTTTTTTTTCCTATGCACAGATAAAGGTTTTGTGGCGGCTTAGAAGCTAGCTTATGTGTTCTTATTTTATTACCAATATCGGCTTGCTTTGCATAATATTCAATGCTTTCTATGCCGCTGTATATGGCGTCAAAATCCCTCATCAATAACATGTCTAATGCTTGAGGAATGGTATCGACTTGCGTGTGCTTGATGCCGTTAGATTCCAATTCTGTCTGTGTGCTCCACTTTCTAATAGCAATGATTTTAAGGTGCGAAGCTTGTTGTAACGTGCGAATGTTTTCTTGAGGATGATTGGCTTTTAGAATAAGCCCACGGTTGATTGCATTAATAGGCGATGAAAAATATAGGTACTGGCTACGTTGTTGGTTTTTTGTGCAGCTCAAAAGGCCATTAGTTTTACCGTGTTCTACGCTTTTTAGTGCCCTGACCCAAGGTGGTGTACTGACACTGATTTTGATGTTCTGTAGAGAGAACGCTTCCTTAACGATTTCAGCGTCAACGCCGCCCACAGCGCCGAATTGCTGAATAATTGTATAAGGAGGGTAATGAGTGGCCGCGAGTGTGATTGGATCCGTCTGCGCAGATGAAAGTGCAGGTAAGCTGAGAACTGTCAATAGAAGAACAATTTTATAGAACATATTCGGCACCTCTCATCCGTGTGAAGTGAAATTGATAAAATGGTAAATAAAATGCGTTAATTCAGTGCCCTTTTTATCATGTTAATCAATAATTTTGCGGCGCATGTTGGTAGGATGCGCGATCGACGGTTTTATATGCAATCTCATTTTAGTGGAATGTGATGTGTCTCTCTTTTCTACTGGGCTCATGACCGGAATTTGGTTTTGCGAATTGTTCACACTATGCTGGAAAGCAGCGCTGTAATCTCATACAATTGCGCCACTCGCTCACACCAGAAGATACGAACCGATGTAAAAGACGTTATTAAGCTCGTCTTACCTTGATATACCCACACCTAGAAAACATAGGTGAGGTGGTTCGTTGGTGTCAAAGCCAAATTAATTTCAAATGTTAGGTGCTGTGATTACGTATGGTAATTGCCTAGAGCACCATGACTTAAAAAGAAGATTACATTGATGTCTAATTCTCCATTTGTTCAAGAAGTGTCTAAACGTAGAACCTTCGCAATCATTTCTCACCCGGATGCGGGTAAGACCACCATCACAGAAAAAGTGTTGTTATTCGGAAACGCAATCCAAAAAGCGGGCACAGTAAAAGGCCGTGGCTCGAAACAGCACGCTAAGTCTGACTGGATGGAAATGGAAAAAGAGCGTGGTATCTCGGTGACGACGTCAGTCATGCAGTTCCCATACAATGAATGCTTAGTTAACTTACTTGATACTCCAGGACACGAAGACTTCTCGGAAGATACTTACCGTACTTTGACTGCAGTAGATTCATGTTTGATGGTGATCGACGCGGCTAAAGGTGTCGAAGATCGTACTCGTAAATTGATGGAAGTAACGCGCTTGCGTGATACACCTATCGTTACCTTTATGAACAAACTAGACCGTGACGTGCGCGACCCAATGGAAGTGCTAGACGAAGTCGAAAGTGAGTTGGGCATGGCGTGTGCACCGATCTCTTGGCCTATTGGCTGTGGTAAAGAGTTTAAAGGTGTTTACCACATTCACCGTGATGAAACGATTTTGTATGAATCTGGCCACGGTCACGAAATTCAAGAAGTGCGCACGATTAAAGGGCTAGATAACCCAGAGCTGGATGCAGCGGTTGGCGAAGATTTAGCGTCAAGCGTGCGTGATGAGATTGAACTTGTTGTTGGTGCATGCCCCGAGTTTGATTTGGAATTGTTCTTAGCTGGTGAACTTACGCCTGTTTACTTTGGTACAGCACTGGGTAACTTCGGTGTAGACCATATGCTCGATGGCCTAACGAAATGGGCTCCTGGTCCACAAACGCGTAAAGCGAATGAGCGTGATGTAGCTGCAACAGAAGAGAAGTTCTCTGGTTTTGTCTTTAAGATCCAAGCAAACATGGATCCTAAACACCGTGACCGTATTGCCTTTATGCGTATTGTATCGGGCACATACAATCAAGGCATGAAGATGAACCACGTTCGTACTGGCAAGAATGTCAGCATTTCGGACGCAGTAACCTTTATGGCTGGTGACCGTTCTCGTGCAGAACAAGCCTTTGCCGGCGACATTATAGGTTTGCATAACCACGGCACCATTCAAATTGGTGATACCTTTACTCAAGGTGAAAACTTGAAGTTTGCTGGTATCCCTAACTTTGCGCCAGAATTGTTCCGTCGCATCCGCCTAAAAGATCCACTGAAGCAAAAGCAATTGCTGAAAGGTTTGGTGCAGCTTTCTGAAGAAGGTGCGGTACAGGTGTTCCGTCCGTTGCAAAACAACGACCTAATTGTGGGTGCGGTTGGTGTGCTTCAGTTTGATGTGGTTGTGGCTCGTTTGAAATCTGAATACAACGTTGAAGCGATTTACGAGGGCATTAACGTAGCAACAGCACGTTGGGTTGAATGTGATGATGTGAAAATGTTAGAAGAATTTAAACGTAAGAACCAAACCAACTTAGCATTGGATGGCGGTGATAACCTTTCTTACGTGGCACCGACCATGGTGAATCTAAACTTAGCCAAAGAGCGTTTCCCAGATGTCGAGTTCCGAGCTACTCGTGAGCACTAATTAAGACAGAAAAACGCAGCTGAGCTATGATTAACGCCTATTGATTCGTCAATGGGCGTTTTTTTTGGTGAAAGGCATAAGGCATAAGGCATAAGGCATAAGGCTAAGAGCTAAGCTCTAAAGCTAAGGTAAAAGCAAAAGTCGAGGGGGCTGTTGATGAGTGGTTGGTTTAAGAAGTGGTTGAAGCGGTATGATGACTGGTGTGAGTCTATGGGGCTGACACCAGAAAATAAGCGCTCTTGTGTTCCGTATAAAGCCGATCCTGCTAATGCTGAGGATAACTCCAAAGACAAAGTATCTAATGAGTAGCGAACTTTCGTTGTTCGATACACATTGTCACCTGGACTTTGAGAGGCTAGGAGATCCAGCACAAGTCTTATTGGAAGCCAAGCTTGCTGGTGTTGAAAAAGTCATGGTGCCAAGTGTTGGTTTATTTAACTGGCAAGCCGTATCTGATTTATCCTGTCAGTTTGATAACGTTAGTTATGCCTTAGGCCTGCACCCTTATTTTAGTCATGATCATAAAGACGAACATCTATTAGAGCTAGAACGGCGATTATCAGAAAAACAAGCCAGTTGCGTTGCGGTCGGTGAGTGTGGTTTAGATTTCGCGATTGCTGATCTTGATAAAACAAAACAACTGCATTTATTTGAAAGCCAAATTGCACTTGCTGCGACACATAGCTTACCCATGGTTGTGCATCAGAGAAAATCTCATCAAGAATTAATCAAACGTTTAAAGGCGAGTCAATTTTCATGCGGTGGTGTGATTCACGGATTTAGTGGTAGCTTGCAGCAAGCTCATGACTGGATAGATTTAGGTTTTTCCATTGGTGTTGGCGGCACAATTACTTATCCAAGGGCTAAAAAGACAAGAGAAACCGTTAGCCGATTACCACTGGATAGTGTGCTACTAGAAACCGACGCGCCAGACATGCCTATATTTGGCCATCAAGGTCAAGTTAATCATCCCAAAATGTTGCGCTTAGTGTTAAAGGAATTTAACAATTTGAGAGCCGAATCAAAGCAAACGATTGCAGCGCAGATCTGGTCTAAAAGCAATAATCTCTTCTCAAAGTGTGAATAAGTTCGATGTTCAATGTGAAATGGACCGAGCATACGTTTGCGTATTGTGATTTTGGTCACATATATGGGTAATTGGAGGTAAAAAGTTACGCTGAAGTGTGACTCTAGCATTACTTTATTATGTCATTGGCGCTTATAATTACCACGGATTTAATAAACCCCATTTTGTAACACGCCAATCAATAACTAATAAGGAAGTCATAAACTATGAGCCTGTTTATGAGCCTCGTCGGCATGGTCGTACTGATTTTAATTGCAGTACTACTGTCAGACAACCGCAAAGCTATTAATATCAGAACAGTGGCTGGTGCTTTTGCCATCCAATTTTTACTCGGTGCATTCGTTCTTTACGTACCGTGGGGCCGCGACCTTCTAGCAGGATTCTCTGCTGGTGTTGCTAACGTTATCGACTACGGTAAAGACGGTACTGGTTTCCTTTTCGGAAGCTTAGTTAACTTCTCTGTAGACGGCATCGGCTTCATTTTTGCTTTCCAAGTACTACCAACATTGATTTTCTTCTCTGCACTTATCTCTGTACTTTACTACATTGGTGCAATGCAGATCGTAATCAAAGTTCTTGGTGGTGGTCTTCAAAAAGCACTTGGCACTTCTCGCGCCGAATCAATGTCTGCAGCAGCTAACATTTTCGTAGGTCAAACTGAAGCACCACTAGTGGTACGTCCGTTTGTTCCTAAGATGACACAGTCTGAGCTATTCGCAGTAATGTGTGGTGGTCTTGCATCGGTTGCTGGTGGTGTACTAGCGGGTTATGCATCTATGGGTGTTCCACTAGAGTACTTGGTTGCAGCGTCATTCATGGCAGCACCAGGTGGTCTATTGTTCGCTAAAATCATCAAGCCAGAGACAGATACTCCAGATGAAAATCTAGGTACTGACATCGACGGCGGTGACGACAAACCTGCTAACGTTATTGACGCAGCAGCAGGCGGCGCAGCAGTTGGTCTTCAACTTGCTCTAAACGTTGGTGCAATGCTACTAGCATTCATCGGTCTTATCGCTCTAGTTAACGGTATCCTTGGTGGCGTTGGCGGTTGGGTTGGTATGCCTGAGCTAACTCTAGAAATGCTTCTAGGTTGGATCTTCGCACCTCTTGCGTTTGTTATCGGTGTTCCATGGGAAGAAGCAACTATTGCTGGTACTTTCATTGGTCAAAAAACCGTTGTTAACGAATTCGTAGCTTACTTGAACTTCGTTCCTTACGTGGGCGACAACGCTCAAATCGTAGCGGAAACAGGTAAAGTAATGTCTGAGAAGACGCAAGCAATTATCTCGTTCGCACTATGTGGTTTCGCAAACCTTTCTTCTATCGCGATTCTACTAGGTGGTCTAGGTGGTATTGCTCCTAACCGTCGTCACGACATCGCTAAGATGGGTGTGAAAGCGGTAGCAGCTGGTACTCTATCTAACCTGATGGCAGCGACAATTGCTGGCTTCTTCCTATCTTTCTAATTGAATAGTTAGAATTATATAGACGCCACTTTATAAAAAACCTCGTAGCAAGAAATTGCTGCGGGGTTTTTTTGTTTAAGGGATGTGAAGTGCTAAAAGCTAAGTACTAAAAGCTAAGTACTAAAAGCTAAGTATGAAAAGCTAAGTATGAAAAGCTAAGTATGAAAAGCTAAGCGCTAAGAGTCAGGCGGTGAACGCTGTTTTTAGGGCTTTAGGCTTAGAGTTTCGAACTTAAAACTTCGTACTTCACATATTTTTGAGATACAAACCGTTTGCGCCTCATATAGCACTACAGTTTTTGAAGGAATAACTATAATGTATATATCTATGGAGACTAGGGTACAAACTGATGAACGAAGTTATCCTTGCAACCCTCGCTGGGTTTGTTGTTGGAGTCCTGTTTTCAGCCATTAAGTTACCGATTCCTGCGCCACCGGTATTGTCTGGTGTCATGGGTATTGTCGGTGTTTACTTTGGTGGCATCGCCTATCAATGGATCATTGAAAGGTTTTTTAGCTAAGACATTTTTACAGGAAGTAAAAATGGCGACCAAAACTAAAGGTAACTTTATTTTGGCGCTTAGCTAGTTATATACGTTAGACACAACGAATGAAATTGTTGTGCCATAGGCCAAACTGGTACTGTGCGGTGACAGGGATAGCAATTAGACCTACTTGATAGGTCTGAGTCTTCAAGGAACCAAGTCCGTTCATGTTGTGACAAAGTTGATCCCGAATTGTTTGGGCTAAATTGTTTACTAATTGAATATACTGATCGGAGATAGAAATGAGCGATTTAAAAGCAGCTGCTCTACGTGCGCTAAAATTGATGGATTTAACAACGCTAAATGACAACGACACTGACGAAAAAGTGATCGCACTTTGTCATGATGCGAAAACAGCGGTAGGCAACACAGCTGCAATCTGCATTTACCCTCGCTTTATTCCTATTGCGAAGAAAACTCTACGCGAGCAAGGCACACCAGACGTGCGCATTGCGACAGTAACAAACTTTCCACACGGTAACGACGATATTGCTATCGCAGTTGCTGAAACCAAAGCGGCTGTTGCTTACGGCGCCGACGAAGTTGACGTTGTATTCCCTTACCGTGCTTTGATGGCGGGTAATGAAGAAGTTGGCTTTGAACTGGTTAAACAATGTAAAGCGGCGTGTGGCGATATTTTATTGAAAGTAATTATCGAAACAGGCGAGTTGAAAGAAGAAGCGTTGATCAAGAAAGCATCTCAAATCTGTATTGAGGCCGGTGCTAACTTCATCAAAACTTCGACTGGTAAAGTGCCAGAAAACGCAACCCCAGAATACGCACGCATGATGCTTGAAGTTATCCGTGATATGGACGTAGCAAAAACAGTTGGCTTTAAGCCTGCTGGTGGTGTTCGCACTGCTGAAGATGCTGCGCTATACCTAGCGATGGCTGATGAGCTGTTAGGCGCGGATTGGGCTGATAGTATGCACTACCGTTTCGGTGCTTCAAGCCTACTAACAAGCCTACTAAATACATTAGAAGTCTCAGACCAAGTAGCGGATCCAGCCGCTTACTAATTTGATGCTTACAAAATGGGGTTAACAAGCCCCATTTTGTCTCTCATACCCTACAAATTTATTATTCAGCCGATCGAGCTGAGGAGTAGCTAATGTCTTTATCAAAAACATACTTACCACAAGAAATTATCCGCAAGAAACGTGATGGCGAAGTGCTAACAAAAGAAGAGATTGACTTCTTTATTCAAGGTGTCGCTAAAGACACGGTGTCAGAAGGCCAAATCGCGGCTTTCGCAATGACCATCTTTTTTAATGAAATGACCATGCCTGAGCGAATTGCGCTGACTTGTGCAATGCGAGATTCTGGTATGGTTATCGATTGGAGCCACATGAATTTTGATGGCCCAATTGTTGATAAACACTCTACTGGTGGTGTTGGTGACGTCACTTCTTTAATGCTTGGCCCTATGGTAGCAGCATGTGGTGGTTTCGTTCCTATGATCTCTGGTCGTGGTCTTGGCCACACAGGTGGAACTTTAGATAAACTAGAGTCAATTCCTGGTTATAACATCACGCCAAATAACGATGTATTTGGTGAAGTAACAAAAGATGCGGGTGTGGCTATTATTGGTCAAACGGGTGATTTAGCCCCTGCCGATAAGCGCGTCTACGCGACTCGTGACATTACGGCAACCGTAGACAACATTTCGTTGATCACTGCATCAATTTTATCTAAAAAGCTAGCCGCAGGCCTAGATTCACTTGTGATGGACGTAAAAGTGGGCTCTGGCGCGTTTATGCCAACCTACGAAGCTTCTGAAGAGCTAGCAAGATCTATCGTAGCTGTTGCCAATGGCGCAGGGACGAAAACAACCGCAATTTTGACTGATATGAACCAAGTTTTGGCCTCGTCAGCGGGTAATGCGGTAGAAGTAAGAGAAGCGGTTCAGTTCTTAACTGGCGAATATCGCAACCCTCGTTTACTCGAGATTACGTTGGCTTCTTGTGCCGAAATGCTGGTACTTGGAAAGCTAGCAACAGATTCAGAAGATGCTCGTGACAAGCTTATGACTGTGTTAGATAACGGTAAAGCGGCTGAGTGCTTTGGCAAAATGGTAGCAGGCCTTGGCGGCCCGGCTGATTTTGTAGAAAATTACGACAATTATTTGGATAAAGCGGAAATCATTAAACCAGTATTTGCTAAACAAAGTGGTATTGTTTCAGCAATGGATACGCGTGCAATAGGCATGGCAGTTGTAGGTATGGGCGGTGGTCGCCGTGTTGCCTCAGACAGTATCGATTACGCAGTAGGTTTTGATGGCTTTATTCGTTTAGGTGAAATCGCAGATGCGAATAAGCCGTTAGCAATGATTCATGCTCGCACAGAAGAGCAGTGGCAAGAAGCAGCAAACGCACTGCAAGAAGCAATAACTGTGGGCGACACCCCTTATAACCCAACTCCAGATGTTTACCGTCAGATCCGTGCGGAAGACGTATAAAGTTTGGTGGAGAGAACGATGAAAAGAACATTTATATTAGTATTAGATTCATTTGGTATTGGCGCGACAGCTGATGCGGTTAAATTTGGTGATGTAGGTTCAGATACACTTGGCCACATTGCAGAGCACTGTGCGAAAGGCTTAGCGGATAACGCTGATCGTAGTGGTCCACTAACCTTGCCTAATTTGTCAAAAATGGGTTTGGGTTTGGCTTCTAAAGAGTCAACGGGCAACTTTCCTGCAGGCTTGGATGAAAACGCTGAGATCATCGGTGCTTACGGGCATGCTGCTGAAATCTCTTCAGGCAAAGATACGCCGTCTGGTCACTGGGAAATCGCTGGTGTACCGGTTCTGTTTGATTGGGGTTACTTTACTGAAAAAACCAACAGCTTCCCGCAAGAGTTACTTGATCGCATCGTGAAGCGTGCAAATTTACCGGGCTACCTAGGTAACTGCCACGCATCAGGAACACAAGTTCTGGATGACCTTGCAGAAGAGCACATGGCTTCTGGTAAGCCAATCTTCTACACATCGGCTGATTCTGTGTTCCAAATTGCGTGCCATGAAGAAACTTACGGTTTGCAAAATCTATTGGATCTTTGTCAGATCGTTCGTGAAGAGCTAGCGGACTACAATATTGGTCGTGTTATTGCTCGTCCATTCCTTGGTAATAAAGTCGGTGAATTTGCACGAACCGGTAACCGTCGTGATCTTTCGGTTGAGCCACCAGCTAAAACTGTGTTGTCTAAACTGGTTGAAGAGAAAAACGGTGAAGTAGTTTCTATCGGTAAGATCTCTGATATCTATGCTGGCTGTGGTATTACTCAGAAATTTAAAGCAACGGGTATTCCAGCGTTATTTGAATCAACTTTAGAGCAAATTAAAGTAGCCGGTGATAACACCATCGTATTTACAAACTTTGTAGATTTCGATTCAGCCTACGGCCATCGCCGTGATGTGGCTGGTTATGCCGCAGCACTAGAGTATTTCGATAAGCGTCTACCTGAAGTATTAGAACTGATGGAAGAAGAAGACGTATTAATCATGACGGCTGATCACGGTTGTGATCCGACATGGCCTGGCAGCGACCATACACGTGAGCACATCCCTGTCCTTGTGTACGGTAAGCAAGTTCCTGCTGGTTCACTTGGCCTGCGTGATACATTCGCTGATATTGGCCAGAGCTTAGCAAGTTACTTCGGTACTTCAGAAATGGATTACGGAAAAAGCTTCCTATAAATTAGGTACGAAATTCTAAGTACTAAGCGCTAAGTGGCTTAGTACTTAGCTCCCCCCGAATTTAGAATTTCATTTTCAACAAGGACAATTTCAATGGCTACTCCACACATTAACGCTGAAATGGGTGCATTTGCTGACGTCGTACTGATGCCGGGTGATCCACTACGTGCTAAATACATTGCTGAGACGTTTCTTGATGATGCGGTTCAGGTATGTGATGTTCGCAGCATGTACGGTTACACAGGCACATACAAAGGTCGCAAGATCTCAGTCATGGGTCATGGTATGGGCATTCCTTCTTGTTCCATTTACGTAACAGAACTTATCAAAGACTTTGGTGTAAAAAAAATCATTCGTGTTGGTAGTTGTGGCGCCGTTAACGAAGACATTAAAGTTCGTGATGTGGTTATTGGAATGGGGGCGTGTACAGACTCTAAAGTTAACCGTATTCGTTTTAAAGACCATGACTTCGCTGCTATTGCGGACTACGAAATGGTGCGTAATGCTGAAGATGCCGCTAAAGCTCGTGGTATTAACGTAAAAGTGGGTAACTTGTTCTCCGCAGAACTGTTCTATACCCCGGATCCTGACATGTTTGATGTGATGGATAAATACGGTATTGTTGGCGTTGAGATGGAAGCGGCAGGCATCTATGGCGTTGCTGCAGAGTACGGCGCAAAAGCTTTGGCTATTTGTACTGTATCTGATCACATTAAAACCGGTGAACAGACAACATCTGAAGAACGTGCAACCACATTCAATGAAATGATGGAAATCGCATTAGACTCAGTATTGCTTGGCGACTAGTTTAAAAAGATCGCTCTTGAATAAATATGCCGCGGTTCGCATTCAATGTGAACCGCGGCATTTTTTTGCTAATTAACCTGATATTAGCTGCCGTTATGCTAACTACCCTAATGTAAATCGCGTGCGCTATTTTTTAGGAAGTTCCTTTTCAACAACCAGCTTCAAGCTCTCGTATGGGAGATACCCAGCCAACACTTGATTGTTGATTAACATGGCGGGAGTGCCTCTTAATCCAAGATCTTGGAATACTTGATAATTCCTTTCAACGGCCTGTTTTAGCTTATTATCGTCCACCAATAACGACTCGGTATCCGTCACCTTGGCTACTTTCTTTACTGAATCTTCCGTGTGCATATTTCGGTTAGCAAAAAGAAGCTTATCGACTTTAGCGTAATCATCCGGCGACTGTTGCCATACATTCAGGGCGTATTGTGCGGAGCTTAACGAACTCTGCTGGCTCATCATGTGCTTTATTGGTACATAGATGTTGATGACCTTGAGATCGCTTCTATCCTTAACCAACTGTTCTAATGCGCTTTCAAGCTTCTTACAGTAAGGGCAATCGTGATCGGTAAAGTTAATGATGACATTTTCTGCATCAGCATTGCCGTAAAATGGTTGTATTGGATTATTGAACAGCCAGTCATGGTGTTGTGATAGATTGCTATCAAATTTCTGCTGAGTTTGAACGTAGCCAGTCAAGCTTTGGTGTAGCTGTTCAATCAATTGAGGCTCATTATGTAAGATGACTTCGATCTCATTGAGTTGGGCCTTTTGTGTGCTAGTTAAGGTGCCAGCCAGCGTGGCACCTGATTGGCTAAGTAGAATAAACAGTGCTGTAGTACGAATTATGTTCTTCATTTTGTATTCCTAAATAAGAGAATATCTGTTGGTTGAGTCTTTGTATTCAAAGTCATGTTTTCATGGTGCTACATGAATAACGATCGGAACCACACCGAAATTGCAGCCGTGATACCTGTTGATATGCTGCGGATTTCCCCATCTTCAATAATAACGGCGGTTGGTGTCACGCTGATGTTCCAAGCTCGGCTTAGTTGGCCACTTTGGTCATTAATAACCGGGAATTGATAAGTTTTGGCGTCTATGTATTGTTGTACTCGAGCGTCAGAACCGGACGAAAGCGCGACACTTAATACGTACCGTTTCTGCTGCGAATTGCTTTGTGCTAAGTGATCAATCATTGGGCTAACGAAGCGACATACACCGCACCAGGTTGCCCAAAAATAGACGATGACCGGCTTGTCATAGCTGAGTTGCTGCACGTCTAAATTCTTTCCATTCAGAGTATGACCTTGAATGTGAGGCGCTTGCCCTGATGGCATGTCTCGCGTTAAGTACGCATTAACGGCAACCGAGATAACAGACATTAAGACAAACATGGTCCCTAATTCTTTTAGCCACCCTTTAACGCCTTTCTTGGGTTTACTATTCATTGATGTTGCTCTCTTGATTTGGTGTTAACGCGCTGCTCGCTTGATTAATCGCCGCGATTACTTCGTCACTGTTTAGAACCACTGGTAGTGGAATTCCAGTTGGATTAGATGGGCCATAAACAATATTAAAAGGAACGCCGTAGCGCTGGTGGCTTTGTAAGAACGCCGTTACCTTTTTACTTGGCGTTGTCCAATCTCCTTTCATCAATACGATATCTTGTTGTTTGAGTTTTTGATAAACAGGATCTTGCAAAATAACGCCAACCTTATTGGCTTTACAGGTAATGCACCAATCTGCGGTGACGTCGACAAACACGGTTTTGCCCTCTTCAACTAAGCGTGGGATTTGCTCAGCATCCAGAGCTTTCCAGTTGAGATCATCAACAATAGGGGAGGCCCAGTGTTTTGCTGTCATGCTGCCAATTAGGAGCCCACTGCCTAATGCCAATGTAATGACTGAAAGTAAAACAATGACGACTTTCGCACCGTGTTTTTTGGCAATCCAAGTCAACACAGAGATAACGATGAAAGTGATGAGTGCAATGGTCGAAAAAGAACCAATAAATGGTTTAAGTAGGCTTGCTAACCACAAGGTAGTCATGAGCATAAAGAAGCCGAATAGGGCTTTTACTTTGTACATCCAAATACCGGGCTTGGGTAGGTATCTCACTAATTGTGGCTTGATGGCAAAAATCAACCAAGGAGCACTCATCCCCAAACTAAGAGCAAAGAAGATTAACCACAGCTCTAAATAGGATGAGCCTAACGCATAGGCGACGGCGGTCCCCAAAAACGGAGCGCTGCACGGTGTTGCGAGTAAGGTTGCAAACATGCCTTGTAGAAAATGACCCGCATAGGATTCTCCCCCTTTAAGTGCCATCCATGTGTTGAAAGAGGAAGGAAGCTGAAATTCAAACAAACCAAAAAGATTAATAGTGAACAACAGAGTTACAATGAAAATAAAGGCGATGAACCAAGGGCTTTGAAATTGGATCCCCCAACCGATAGCATGACCGCCCAGTTTTAACAAACTGATGCCTGCCGCCAAAATCATAAACGATGTCATGATGCCAAGAGCGGACGCAACAAACGAACGGCGAACTCGATTTAAAGGCAAATCTTGAGTACCTAGCATGCTATTGAGCTTCATGCCGAGAACGGGTAATACACAAGGCATAATGTTAAGGATAAGCCCACCAATTAGCGCAAAACCTATCATTGATAGCATGCGGTAGACATCGCTTTGCTGTGACATCGAGGCTTCAAATGGTGTGGTGCTAACGACGGTATTGAGCTCAGTAGCTATGGTGTCGTCGGTCACCGTTATGGTAATGGTTTTACCCGCAATATCCGCTTCACCAAGCCAATTACTTACCTTGAATGCGGCAAAAAGAACATCATCTTCAGTTTGTAATGTTGGTGTTTCGAAATAGTCATCAACCACTTCTACTCCATCAATAAACAAGTTTGGTGATTGCCATTGGCCTTTATTGCTAATTTTTAAACTAAGGCTTTGATTTTCTTGGTCCCAATAAGAACCCAGTAAGGCTACTTTTTCTGATGGCTTCGGGGTATGGCTCATCCCTTGACTAAAAAGAAACAGTGCGTCTTCATCTAGTTGTAGGTTTGCTGCATTGATTTCTAGATTGATCGGGTAGTCGGTGATCACGCATATTGTGGTACAAGTCGCCATGCGAAGGTTTGCCTTCAATAAAGCGGGTTTTGACTTGTCTTTCAGAGTGATAGTGAGCGGAAACGCAACCGAGGACTGATAACCTAGGGTGGTAACCCCAAGCAATTCATAATAGTTAGGCACAGGCCAGTGCCATTGTACATCGGCAATGTTGAGTGAATCAGACCAATCTAACGTGGGTGCGACACCGCCTTCACCCGGGCTGCGCCAGTACGTTTTCCAGTCTGAATCTAACTGAACTTCTAGTACAGATTCAACTTTGTTTTGGGCTGTATTTTGCTCGCCAGTTAACATCAACCGAAGTTGCACTGGTGGATGAGTTGGATCCTTGATCCAGCCTGTGGTTTGTTCTGTTTGCGAAGCGCTAACTGCAAAGCTGGTCAGTAGAACCAGCAGAAGCAGGCACCATGATTGAGTCATGGTATAGAATGCATTTTTTTGTCGTAACACGAATTTTCTCCAGTAATAAAAAGATAGAACGGTAAAACCGCCTTTTTATTCCCGAAAAACGCAATGAGTGATATGAATTCTATTTTTTTGAGGGATATCGGACGTTAGTTTTAGAGTTGTGGGTTGGAGGCTTTTGACGGCAGCCACAATAATAAGGAAAGCAAAAAGTAAAAAGTCTACGCTACCATCTGAGTGCGGGCTGGCTAAGTTGAGCAGCTGCTGGCTTTTCTCACATAGCGTCGGTGTTGATTCCGCCTTGTCCACTCCGGTGTTGCTCACGGTTATAGGGCTAACCGCGATGTGACTCATTTCATCGTGTTGGTTGGTATTTTGAACAGTCGACAATAGTGGGATAGTGAAAACAGTCGATATGGATGCTTGAGGCGCACTGTTGCTCAAGGCATTAATGGTATGAGACAGGCAACCTAATATCGTCAACCCTACCAGCATTAATGACCATAAAACTCGGCGATGTTGAATGCGTGTGTGCAAAGCAATCCCTGTAACGGTACGAGCGGCAATGTTGCTCAGAGTAAAGAACTCTGAGCAAGGATGCAATCAAAGAAAAGTCAGTGAATTGTAAAATTCAATTGCGGTGATCAAGTCGATACAGTGGCTGAACATAGCTCATCCACTGTGCTTGAAATAACGACTGTGTTTGCACTTTCTTTTGGTGGAGAATACTCGCTAAGTTTTGATTAGCGGAGTTAATTGGCATTTTTGAGCAGCAAGTTTTCACCAGAACGGCTTTTTCTTACCTGTCGACGCAGCAAAAAGCTGATAAGTAACCCACTGAAAAAGCTCATGAGTAGCATAATGTACATCATGCGATCGCTATTACGATAGTGGTGATCTGAAATCGCGGTGACTCGCCCTTTTTCAAAGGTTATTCGAACAAAGCCAATTTGGTTGTCTTCATGGTAAATCGGCTCTACTAACTGTTGACGACCGATATTTGCGGTTCCAAGTGGCGTGTCGAGCCCTAATGTTGCCCTAACGGCTTGTGCATTTTGGCTTGAAGCCAGTTTTACACCTTCGGCATCATAAATAGTGGCGTCTAACACTAAGGCATCTTTAGATAATTGGTCCGTTAGCTGCAATAACCGGTCTTGCTCTTCATTATTGATCATACTGCTGGCAGAAAGCGCGGCTTGGGAGATAAGGATATTGGTTAGCGTTTCTAGCTGTCGCGTTTGAATCTGCTCGTTGCCTTTGCTTATGACGACACTGTTTTGAATCATGATCACAAACAGTGCAGCAAGTGCCGCCATGGCAAGGATGCGCAAAAAAGAGCGAAATGAAAACAAAGAGGTACTCATATAAATCCTTATTAGCGTTCAAATAAACCTATTTTGAACTTTAAGCATATTGTAGCTTGCCTTTCTAAATTGCAATAGGTTAACGTTCTTGTATCGTATTAATGGATCAATACTCACGGACGAAATGATGACATTCTCATTTACTAAACGAATATCGCTACTTAATCGCTTTCCTGAAGTGCTCAACGCGACACAACTGGATAAAAGCAAAGCGAATTGGATTATCTTCGCACCTTATCTCTCTCCTAAACAACTTGAAGACATCGACTTCTATACTGGCCAATACAATGCAATGCTTTCTGTTTGGCAAGTCGGTCCTTATGAAGTCGCGCTGATGGCTGGCGAACTGACGTCTGCCCATGAAGAAATATTACAGGGGCTTAAGCTCGATTACGCTAGCCTAAACGACATGCCTGACTTATCTCGGCCCGGTCTTATCGTCATGGATATGGATTCGACCGCAATTCAAATCGAATGTATCGATGAAATCGCTAAGTTAGCGGGTGTGGGGGAAATGGTCGAAGAAGTGACCGAGCGTGCCATGCAAGGTGAATTGGACTTTGAACAGAGTTTACGCCAACGTGTTGGAGCGCTAAAAGGAGCGAACGAATCTATTTTAGAAGAAGTACGTTCAACTTTGCCGTTCATGCCAGAGCTGGAAGTGTTGGTTGAAACGTTAAAAACGTATGGCTGGAAAACGGCCATCGCCTCAGGTGGCTTCACGTATTTCTCGGATTATTTACAAGACACGCTAGACCTTGATCATGCACAATCAAATACGTTAGAGATTGTCGATGGAGTACTGACAGGTAAAGTGCTCGGTGATGTGGTGAGTGCACAAACGAAAGCAGAAATTTTGCAGCAGTTGGCAGAGCAATACGATATTGACCCTTATAACACGATTGCTGTTGGCGATGGAGCTAACGATTTAGTGATGATGGCGAGTGCCGGGTTAGGGGTGGCGTATCACGCTAAACCTAAGGTTGAGCAAGTGGCACAAACGGCAGTGAGATATGCAGGCCTCGGGGGTATTTTGTGTATTCTTAGTGCCGGGCTTGCTAAGCAGCGTAAAGTGAATTGGTAATGTCTTGCTATTAGTGAGTTAAAGATGGTTCGGCTTTCGTTCTAGTGAACGGAAGCCGGCTCTTCATCACTAAGTAAGCTCTAATCGGATGAGTACTTCATCGGTGATATCAACTAACTCTCCATAACCCACCAAGTTGTTAAACTCTTTTTCGAGTGCGCGCGCATGATGCATAGTTGCTTTTGCAAGATCGCCCAATTCGAGGTTTAGTAAGTTGGACGTGGACTCAAAAATAGGCATCCCAGATAGTCTCAAGGCATAGAACCTGCCTTTCAGTTTTGCTTTCTTCACGAATAAAATTCGTTCTTCAATACTCTCAAAATCACTATGCAGTTTGGTTGCAAATTGTTCAATCTGTTTACCGTTTTGCACAATCCCAATATACAGATCATGGAATTGAGGTTGCGCACCCTCTACCGGGCGCATTGGGGATGCCAATAACGTATTGGTCCGATTTTTAAACAGAGGCTCCAACGATACTTTGCCCGCATGGCCCAGTGATTGTAGGATTTTCGCTAAAGAATGCAGAGGGAAGTTAACACCTACCGCCTTTGGCTGAAGAATTCTGTCTTTCTTTTCAATATAAAATGGAATACTCACCATTCGATTCAATAGCAAAAGGTGCATTGCATTGAGTAGCTCTTTGGATGGTAGCTCTTCTGTATCTTCAACCAGTTTTGATTGGTTGTGGCTTATTAGCCTTTTTAAGAAATTAATGCTGCGATTCGCTTGTTGACTGTCGATGATGGTCAACTGAATTTCTTTGCTATCGGGGCTTAACCTGATCACCTGATAGCTCACGTCAGACAGTGGAACATTCGTGTCATAACGTTGTAATTCAAGGTAGTTGATACGAACTTCGTCACCCGCTTTTGCCGACAGTGGCGACTCTAGGGTTAAGTGAATACCTCGGGTCGAAAAGTTAACACTTTGTCCCTTAATGGCCTCGGCACCGTTCGCTGTCACTTCTACTGGGGAGTCAAACATGAAGCGAGGCTCTTTACGTTGAGCGCTGGCATCAAAGTAGACCCCTTGAGGTGTTCCCACGACGGATCGAGAATGACGATACTGATTAAGTTCTGAGCTTGGCAGCGTTGGTTTTTCGGTTAGCAAATAATCCGAGCTGTTCGTTGCGTCACTGATTTCTTGCAAGATACCAATATGAGTGAGCGTATTGAGCGATTCTTTCATCTCTGGAGCGACTTCAAGCAGGTGCTCGATATCGTCTTTAGTTAACTCAAACATATGTAGCTTGTGAACGCGCCAGCTATCACGTCTAGCACCGACATGCCAAAATAATTGACGTTGAGCAATGGTGGCTTCAGGAAGCATCATGCTATAGAACAGCGTTTTATCTTGGTGGTCGTGGGTAAAAGAATACACAAAGTTACTGCTTTCTTTCATTCCTGGCTGGATAAGTGGCGCCATACGGTCGTTAGTAAACAAAGTACCAAAGGCTTGTTGGTTTCGTTCATCGTGCCAGTAATTCCAAATAGGCTGGTTGGCATCGGTGAGTAAAGCGTAGCGTAAGTTAGCCCCACTAAAAAACAGCGGTAAATTGGTAGTGTGGCGTAAATAGCAGTGTTCATATCCGCGAGATCGAGCGCGCAAGATATGGTCTTGGTTATCGTGTTTCGCACGTTTACTGCTTTTTTGTAGCAGTTCTTCGATGGCGTGGGCAATGACGTCAGTGTCTGTTAGCCTTTTTAATCTCAGCCAGCGGACGCTATTATTTTCGTAGCAATCATCGACACCTAAAATTCGGTATTCCAGCGCTTCTTCCAATTGAGGGTCGTTTACTTCCTTAGCAATTTGTACAAACGTGGCTTGTATGACTTCACCTAAACGGTAGTCAAACGCACTCGGCACTTTAAAACGTGCACCTGAACAGGAAAGATCAACACTTACCCCGTGGATCTCTTGACCAGAGCTCAGCTTGATATTGACTTGGCTAGCCATGCGTAAGCGATTTTCTTGACGGCGAAGATCGTACCCCAACCGAATGAATTCTGCCTCGTATGGGCTTTCTGGGTCAGTAATGCTGTAGGGCATATTAGAGCGAACTTTACTCATCACTCTAAAGTTATTGCGGGTATTCACCAGAGCTTCCCAAACACCTTCCGTATAACCGCCATAACGCTTCACCTTTTTATGGTAAGCATTGATGGCCACATCATCGAACCAGTGGCGGATACCATTTAGGTTGTATTCACGACAGTCCCCTTGAACACGGCCTCGCAAATCAATGGATTTACTGCATGGCGCCATGACGCGTTTCAGCTCCATCTTAATGATGATTTTGGCGGAAGGGTGCTCCCCCTCTGTCATCTGAGACAACACAAGGTCAAAATCACCGGAATGATATGCGGGAATTAGTCGTTCTACGAAAGAGAGTATTTCTGCCTGTTCCATGGTTTCTGTTAAAGTGTTTATCCTTAGTGAGTTATCGGCGAGGTACGTTGTACCTTTAGTAGATTATACGCTTAGTCTAGTTTTAGATATCTTTAAGTATAGTTTTTAAGAAGTGGAATGGTATGGCGAAAGCAAAACGCGCGTATGTTTGTAATGATTGTGGCGCGGATTTTCCCCGCTGGCAAGGTCAGTGCAATGCTTGTGGTGCATGGAATACAATTTCAGAAGTTCGTCTGGCGGCGTCGCCACAAGTGGCACGCAATGAGCGAATCTCTGGGTATGCGGGGGCAGCGACTGATTCTCAAGTTCAAGTGTTGTCTGAAATCGATTTACAAGAAGTACCGCGTTTTAGTAGCAGTTTCAAAGAGCTAGATCGAGTTCTTGGAGGCGGAATTGTGCCGGGTGCTGCGATATTGATCGGGGGAAGTCCTGGTGCGGGTAAGTCGACCCTATTATTACAGACCATGTGCCGTTTAGCCGGTGAAATGCCGACCCTGTATGTGACTGGAGAAGAGTCGTTACAGCAAGTTGCAATGCGTGCATCTCGATTAGGGCTACCTAAAGATAACTTAAAGATGTTGTCTGAAACGAATGTCGATAAGATTTGCCAGATCGCAGAGAAAGAACAGCCTCGTATTATGGTGATCGATTCAATTCAAGTCATGCACGTTGCAGATGTACAGTCCTCCCCAGGAAGTGTGGCGCAAGTGAGGGAGTCCGCTACTGCGTTAACTCGCTACGCTAAACAAAACAATGTCTCCATATTTCTTGTTGGCCATGTTACCAAAGATGGTAGCCTGGCTGGCCCTAAAGTTCTTGAGCATATTATTGACTGTTCTGTGTTATTGGATGGCAGTAATGACAGCCGATTTAGAACGCTTCGTAGCCACAAAAACCGATTTGGTGCGGTGAATGAGTTGGGTGTTTTCGCCATGACAGGGCAGGGACTTAAAGAAGTCAGTAACCCATCCGCTATCTTTTTATCCCGTGGCGAAGAAGAAACCTCTGGTAGTTCAGTCATGGTGGTGTGGGAAGGTACACGGCCATTGTTAGTCGAGATACAAGCGCTGGTGGACTATTCGCAACTGTCTAACCCGCGCCGAGTGGCTGTTGGTCTAGATCAAAACAGGTTATCGATGTTGCTTGCGGTATTGCATAAGCACGGGGGCTTACAAATGGCAGACCAAGATGTCTTTGTTAACGTGGTTGGCGGCGTAAAAGTGACGGAAACCAGTGCAGACCTAGCATTATTGGTCGCACTTCTATCCAGTTTTCGAGATCGCCCGTTACCAAAAGATGTGGTTGTATTTGGTGAAGTTGGGCTGGCTGGAGAGATCCGCCCAGTACCTAGTGGGCAAGAGCGTTTGATGGAAGCATTCAAGCATGGTTTCAAAAAAGCGATAGTGCCTGCAGCGAACATGCCAAAAGGTGGGATTGAAGGTATGCAAATTCATGGTGTTAAAAAGCTTTCTGACGCGATAGAAGCTTTTGATGAACTTTAGTGTGTTTTTTCTATTCAAACCCATAACAAAAATGGCTATAATCGGCGCAAACTTTTAACCCTAGTACGCGAGACGTAGTATCCGAGCTGAAAAATGCGCAGAGATTGTCACGTAGAGGAACTATTTTAGCTATATAGAATAGAAAACCGAACTGATCGCTACTAAAGTTTAAACACATAACTTTCCACGCTATGCGCGGCGAGTTTTTTTCTATCGAATGCACGCAATACTATTAGTCTTGACAGATTGTGGTATACTTTGCGCGCATTTTATATCCTATTAATAGAGTAAAACGATGACTGATTTATCAAAATACAGAAACATTGGTATTTTCGCGCACGTTGATGCGGGTAAAACCACGACAACTGAGCGTATCCTAAAGCTTACTGGCCAGATCCACAAAACTGGTGAAGTTCACGATGGTGAGTCAACTACTGACTTCATGGAACAGGAAGCTGAGCGCGGAATTACTATCCAATCTGCAGCGGTAAGTTGTTTCTGGAATGATCACCGTTTTAACGTTATCGATACTCCGGGACACGTTGACTTCACAGTAGAAGTTTACCGTTCTCTTAAAGTTCTTGATGGCGGCATCGGCGTATTCTGTGGTTCTGGTGGTGTTGAACCACAATCAGAAACTAACTGGCGTTACGCGAACGAATCTGAAGTTGCACGTATCATCTTCGTTAACAAACTAGACCGTATGGGCGCTGACTTCTACCGTGTTGTTAAGCAAACTAAAGACGTACTAGGTGCTAACCCACTAGTAATGGTTCTACCTATCGGTATCGAAGACGGTTTCGTTGGTGTTGTAGACCTTCTTACTCGTAAAGCTTTCGTATGGGATGACACTGGTCTTCCAGAAAACTACGAGCTTCAAGACGTTCCAGCTGACATGGTTGATCAGGTTGAAGAATACCGTGAGATGCTAGTTGAAACTGCTGTTGAGCAAGACGATGACCTAATGGAAGCTTACATGGAAGGCGAAGAGCCGACTATCGAGCAACTTAAAGCTTGTATCCGTAAAGGTACTCGCACAATGGCATTCTTCCCAGCTTACTGTGGTTCTGCGTTCAAAAACAAAGGCATGCAACTTATCCTTGATGCTGTAGTTGATTACCTGCCTTCTCCAACTGAAGTTGATCCACAACCTCTAATGGACGAAGCAGGCGAAGAAACTGGCGAGCACGCGATCGTTTCTACTGAAGAAACTTTCAAAGCGCTAGCATTCAAAATCATGGATGACCGTTTCGGTGCTCTAACGTTCGTACGTATCTACTCAGGTGTATTGAACAAGGGTGACACTATCCTTAACTCATTCACGGGTAAAACTGAGCGTGTTGGCCGTATGGTTGAGATGCAAGCAGACGACCGTAACGAACTTACTCGCGCTCAAGCGGGTGATATCATCGCTATCGTTGGTATGAAGAACGTTCAAACTGGTCACACTCTGTGTAGCCCTAAAGATTCAGTAACACTAGAGCCAATGGTTTTCCCTGTTCCTGTAATCTCAATTGCTGTTACGCCTAAAGATAAAGGCGGCTCTGAAAAAATGGGTGTTGCAATTGGTAAAATGGTTGCAGAAGATCCGTCTTTCCAAGTTGAAACTGACGAAGAAACTGGCGAAACTATCCTAAAAGGTATGGGTGAGCTTCACCTAGACATCAAAGTAGACATCCTTAAGCGTACTTACGGTGTTGACTTGACTGTTGGTGCTCCTCAAGTTGCTTACCGTGAAACTATTACTCAAGCAGTTGAAGATAGCTACACGCATAAGAAACAATCTGGTGGTTCTGGTCAGTTCGGTAAGATCGACTACACAATGAAACCAGGTGAAGTTGGTTCAGGTTTCTCGTTCAAGTCTTCTGTTGTGGGCGGTAACGTTCCTAAAGAATTCTGGCCTGCAATCGAGAAAGGCTTCAAAGGCATGATGGATACTGGTGTTCTAGCTGGTTTCCCTGTTCTTGATGTTGAAATCGAACTTTTCGATGGTGGCTTCCACGCAGTCGATTCATCTGCAGTAGCATTTGAAATCGCAGCAAAAGGCGCATTCCGTCAATCTATGCCAAAAGCTGGTGCACAACTTCTTGAGCCAATCATGGCTGTAGACGTGTTCACTCCAGACGATCACGTTGGTGATGTAATCGGTGACCTTAACCGTCGTCGTGGCATGATCAAAGACCAAATGGCTGGCGTAACTGGTGTTCGTGTTAAAGCTGACATCCCTCTTTCTGAGATGTTCGGTTACATCGGTTCTCTACGTACAATGACTTCTGGTCGTGGTCAGTTCTCTATGGAGTTCTCTCACTACGCACCATGTCCAATGAACGTAGCTGAAGAAGTTATCGCTAAAGTTAAAGAAGAAAAAGCGAACAAATAATCGCTTTCTCTAATTAACTAAAAAGCCCCGCAAGTGAAAACTTGCGGGGCTTTTGTTTTAAAGCAGGTTAAGAAAAGGCCTAAGGCCGCTACACTCGAAGGCCAAAGTCGCTTTTAAGCTCTTACTTCGTTTTTCGAACTTAGCTTTTAGTACTTAACTTTTGGTACTTATCTCTTCAAATCAATATAAATCTTTTCTACTTTTTCTCGAGCCCAATCGGTTTTACGTAGAAATTTTAGGCTTGAGTTTATGCTCGGATCACTTTTGAAACAGTTGATGTTGACCATATAACTGAGTTCTTCCCAGCCATAATGATCGACCAACTCGGTCAGTAATTTCTTTAGCGTGATCCCATGCAATGGGTTATTTTCTTGTTCCATGATAGGTGCATCTACTTTGTTTCAGATTATGGCTGTCAGTATAACACCATTACTAAATAGCAGGACTTAATCTGACGTGTACTCAGCTTCGATGATATCCAATTCTTCTCGGCCCAGCATGGTCGATTGTTCTATTTGTTGCTTGATCCAGTGACAGAATATTTTGACCTTTTCTCGCTTGAAGTAGCCCGCAGGGGCACACAAATAGTAGCTATAAGCTGGTTGAATCGCGACGTTGCCAATCCGTACTAACTTGCCCTCTTGTAAGTACCGATAGGCCAGAGAGTGTTTCACTAAAGCTACGCCTTGAAGGGACAGAGCAGCCTCTAATACGAAATGTGAGCCATTGTACTGTAAGGTGGGTTTTCCCGCTTCTAAGCCAATATTGCGCAGCCATATCCCCCAATCGATGTCGGGCCAGGTGTCTTCTATGAGATCGGCATTTGCCAAATCCGACAATTGATAGATATTATGAGCTTTTTGGTAAATAGGATGACAGACAGGATATAAAACTTCATCAGCAAGCCAGTGTGACTCAACATTGTTATAGCCACCTTTGCCGTATCGAATGCATATATCGACACTGGAATCATGAAAATTCACCAAGCGATTAGTCGGTTCAATTAGCATGGCAATGTTGGGGTGTTGAGATCGAAAATCGACGATTCTTGGCACAAGCCAATGTTGTGCGAAAGAGGGGAGGGTCGAGATTGACAGTTGATTCGGGTTCCTATCTTGATTGATCTGCCGAATTCCATCTTGCAAATGATCAAAGCCCTTTTTAGCTTGCTGAAAAAGGATTTCTCCCTCGTGAGTCAGCACTACCTTTCTGTGTTGCCGTATAAATAGCTCTGCGCCTAACCAGTCTTCTAGTTGTCGAATTTGTTGGCTGATAGCCGCAGAAGTGACAAACAGCTTCTCAGCGGCCAGTTTAAAGCTTCCTAGTTCAGCTGCTCGACAAAAATAGTAAATCCCCTGAAAAGGTGGAGTACGCTCCATCACATTAGTTTTCCTTAACTCAATGCCAATTTGTATCGTTTGAGAGATACGCTCTATTGGTTAATTATTAACCATGAGTTCGAACTAAAGCAAGGAGTACATATGGAAAACGTTATTTCTAAGTCTAACCAAGTCAGAATCAATACGAGAACATTATCAGCGATGATTAAGAATATCTTATCAATTGCTCTGACGTGGAGGAGAAATGCCAAGACCAGGCGTCACTTAGCGCAATTGCCAAGCCATCTTCTTGATGATGTGGGTATCGATAGAGTGAGTGTTCAGAAAGAAAGTAACAAACCATTTTGGAAATAAGACGATGAAAAATGCCAGATAGAGCGCTGAATTCAAGAAGAATTCAGTGCTCTTTTTTATATTGGATTTATTCTTCCCACACCACAAGTTGCCCTTTCGGCCATTGTGCACATTGATCGTGATACTTCTTCTCTAACACGTGGCGTTTAATTTTTAGTGTGGGCGTGAGGATGCCATTCTCGATACTCCAAGGGTCTTTAATCATCAAGACGCCTTTGATTTGTTCATGGGATTCAAGAGTTTCGTTCATTCTCTTGATCACTTTCTTAGTCGTACGTTCATAACGAGCGTGATCAAAGTTTGTGAATTCGTGCGGAACAACAAGCAAAACAGGCGCAGGCAAACCAGAACCTATTAAACACATCATTTCAACACGGCTGTATTCGAAAAGTTTATTCTCAATTGGTACAGGGGCGACAAACTTACCTTTTGCCGTCTTAAATGTATCTTTCTTACGGCCGAGGATAGTGAGGTAGCCATCGCTATCAATATGGCCTATATCCCCAGTGTATAACCAGCCGTCGCTATTAAAAGATTCAACGGTTGCTTCATCATTTTTGTAATAGCCAGAAAATAGACCTTGCCCGCGCACAAGAATTTCTTCATCTTCGGCGATCTTAAGTTCGATACCTGGTCCAGCGTTACCTACAGTACCAATTTTGTTCGCCTTAAATGGATAATTTAGTGTGCTGTAAGCGAAAGACTCTGTCATGCCCCAAGCTTCGGTGATGTTGATTCCGACCGAGTGATACCATTCGAGCAGTGATGGCGAAACAGGCGCAGAACCACAGCCCAAGACTCGCGCTTTATCTAAGCCAAGCCCATCAATCAGTTTCTTCTTAATGATCCCGTTGATGAAAGGGATCTTCAATAGGATATTTAATTTTCGTTGCGGTAACTTGTCTTGAATTCTTTGTTGGAACAGAGTCCATAGGCGCGGCACCGAAATAAACAGTGTAGGGCGGTGCATTTTAACGTCTTCTATAAAGGTATCCAAAGACTCAGGAAAGGCCGTTTGAACACCTCCCATAATAGATGACCCAAAAACATAGACTCGCTCAGTAATGTGAGCAAGAGGTAAATAAGAAAAGAGACGATCGCCGCCCTGAATACCTATATGGTCTATCAAGCGTTGAACTGACCAACTGAAGCCGCCATAAGTCAGCATGGCACCTTTAGGTAAGCCAGACGTACCGGATGTGTATACCAAGGACATGAGTTTGTCGTCATGGTGCTCAGGTCTAAACTCACTAGGCTGAACGTCGCTAATGAGTTCAGTGAATTGGTATTTACATGGAGGAGCACTGTCGTAGGGCAGAGCGATAGTGACTAAGTCAGGTAAGGTGCAAATAGCATCAACACTTGCTTTAGAGTCATCTAGTTTTCCAGCGATGAGAATCTTACTTTCACTGTGCGTTAAGCAGTAAGCAATGGTGTCACTTCCTGCGGTTGGGAAAATAGGCACGCTGACAAAGTCACCAAGCATGAGTGCTAAGTCCACGATAAACCACTCGGCGCAGTTTTTAGAAATCAGCGCAATTTTGTCGCCAGGTTGAGCGCCAAGATCTTGCAGAGCGGTTACTAATTTAAGCGCTTGATCTGCAACTTCTTGGAAAGTGAAGTCGATGAACTGACGATCTTTGATCTGTCGGAGGTAAACCTCATTTGGGCGTTCTTGCGCCCACTTTAAGATCATCTCATTAGGAGGAGGAAGAGAGCAGGTTGGGTTCAATGTGCTTACTGGCTGAATCATCGTGTGACTCCATGTCGTTATGATTTTGTTTTTATGTTGCTTATTTGTTAAATTTAAGTGATCCGACCATTGGTCGTCAATAGAAATTTAGTCTAAGTTGGTGAGTTTTGCTTAGAAATTAACTGTTGATACAACGAATGAGCAATCCAGTGTAATTGTAATTTGTGAGCGGTTGACTGCAATAATATGTCTGAAAACCGTAGTAATGGGTTGTTATTTTATAGATTCTATCAACTAAATTTTTTTAAAAAAACAAGTAAAACTTATGATCTAAGTATTTGTTATTAAATGTTAATGTCTCATTTAATATGAGGCAATATAAATTCCTCAACCTTAACATGAGCTGAATATGAAAACTTGTAGTGACCAATATCTCAAACTAAAGTTCTTTGGTGAACTAAGTTGCTGATATTAAAGGTTTTAATTTATGGGGGTTAGATCTCGTTTTGAGTTAAATAAAATCAAGTTAAATATTTGAAGGTACTAATATTCACTGCTAATATTAATTAACGCTGATATCTAATTGGTAGTTATATCAGTAAAATATTAAATGGAGTTAGTTATGGAAAATTTTACATGCCTATATGTTAGAGCCGCCATTTCACGTTTTGTTAAAGATGAACGAGGCGTAACCGCTATCGAATACGCTATTATTGGTGTTGCAATTGCGACAACAGTTGCTGCTGTATTTGCTGACACGGGTGGACTTAAAACGGCGTTAGACAAAGCAATGACTACTATTACCAGTAAATTATAGCTCTCGAAACGCGATTTAGTTATAAGGTATTACTTGTTATTCGCTATAGTTATATTAATTATTTGTGCAAGAATTTGCTATACAGATATTAAATTTAGAAAAATTGAGAACTGGGTACTTACATTTTTTTTAGCTGTGATATGTATCTCATCAATATTTAAATTAGGTGTCCAAGTCTCTGTTTACCAAGTGTTGTATGGGTTAGCTTTCTCAATATTTGGTATGTTCTTTCTTCATCGGGTAATAGGGTCTGGTGATATAAAGCTAATATCTATTTTCTTATTTGTTATAAACACAAATTATTATCATTTGTTTTTTTTGCTATCTCTTTTTTTTGGGGGAGCCTTAGCTATAGTCTATGTAGCATTAAATATTTGTATAGGAAAAAGTAATACCGAAGGAATACCCTATGGCATTCCCATCTCTATTAGTGGCTATTTTTTGTTGCTTGCTTCCCTTTAGTATAAAGGTCAACTATGAGATTAAAAATTTTACTTCCTGTTACTTTGATATTAACTGGAGCTGCATTGTTCAGTTTGTCAAAGTCGTATTTAAATCAGGTGAAACCAACGGTGGATCTTGTAGAAGAAAAACCACCAGTTATGGTCGAGATATTTGTAGCCAATAAAACGATGACATTCAAACATTTGGCATTGAGAAGTGACATAAAATCAATATCTGTACTCGAAAAAAATGCGTTTGAAATGGGCTATGTGCCAGTTAAGCAATTTGAATGGCAGGATGGTTTACTTGTTAAATCTGTTGTTGCCGAGGGGCAGTTTATTACTCAGGAGTTGTTTGTGTCTCCTGGTGATGATGAATACATCGATTTTATTATTGAAAAAGGTTATGTCCCATATCCAATATCGGTATCGGAAAATGCCATAGTTGGTGGGCTGATACGCAACGGAACTTTAGTAGACATCGTTGCCTTGTCTTCTGTTAATCAAAATTTAGCGAATGATGACCAAGTTGGTACATTTCAAAGTGTCTCAATATCACCCGTTTTAATGGCCGTAAAAGTTCTAAAAGTTGAGCAAGAGATCACCCCAGCGACAAAAAACACCTCAGAAAGGAAAGAAACGAGTTTGATTCTCGAGCTGACTCGAAAGCAAGTAGCCAAACTTGCTATTGCAAAAAACATCGCGCAAATCGAAGTTCATAAATCATTGGGTAGAGAACAAGCTGAGCAGCTGCACGCGGATGCGGGCGATGTGCTACCTGACTACCGAGCAATCAAAGAGTATCGCGCGGGTAAAGTGAGTATTCGATAAAATGTTTATCAAAGGGAATTTCGATGATTACAAAAATGATCAAGACGATTGCTCTAGTCATTACGCTTATTAGTAGTTGTGCGTACGCCGCGAGAATCGTGAATTTAGCAGAGGGTGATGCGACAACGATTGATGTCCCATCAGGTATTAGTTCTGTATTTATTTCCAACCCAGATATTGCTGACTATCAGGTGATCGATCAAAACAAAGTGGTGGTGTTTGGTAAGCAGATCGGCAGTGCCACCATGATGGTATTTGATGATGAAGGTAATACTCAAGTCGCTAGGAAGTTGATAGTAAACAAAAGCCTGGTTCATATTCAGCAGCAAATACAGCTTCGTTATCCAAAGGCAGATGTCAGTATCTACAATCTGGCAGAACAAGCTGTATTAAGTGGCACAGTTGCGACTCAAGAGCAGAAAGATGGCATTTACAATTTGGTTGGAGAGCTACTAGGTAAAGATGCTGAAGTAACTAATGTGGCATGGAAACTCGGTAGTGAAAGCTACAACATGGATTTTATGCAAAAAACCAAGTTTAAGGGAATAGTTAACAATATCGATGTTGTTTCTACCAAACAAGTGAATGTTAAAATATCTGTAGCAGAAGTATCCCACTCCTTTTTAGAAAACTTTGGAGTTGAAATAGGAACCACTGAGCCTGGTGTCTTTGTCGATCAACTTACCAATATAAGCGCAAGTGACATCATTTCTGTTATTACCGCATTAGGCGATGACAACGTAGGCCAAGTGTTGGCTGAACCAAACCTTTCTGTTATTTCTGGTGAAACAGCCAGCTTCCTTGTTGGTGGTGAACTGCCAGTAGTCACAATCGTAGACGGTGGGACAAACGTTCTCTACAAAGAATATGGCATTCGCTTAGAGTTAATGGCTAAAGTACTGCGTGACGACAAAATAAAACTGTCATTGATGCCAGAAGTCAGCTCCCTTGATAACCAGTACGAAAATGCCACTTACAACCTACCAGCGCTAAAGACAAGGCGAGCACGGACCACCATCGAATTAGGTGATGGGCAAAGCTTTGTTTTAGGTGGTTTGCTTAATACCGAAGACAGAGAATCATTGCGAAAAATACCCTATATCGGAGACATCCCTATTTTAGGCGCTTTGTTTCGAAAAACAGGCACCGAGCGTAAGAAAACCGAATTGGTGATTGTCGCGACGGTTAACCTTGTTGAACCTGTTAAGGCCTCTCAGATTCAATTGCCTATGATGGAAAGAACCACTAACTTGAGCCGCTTCTTTGCGATAGATACAAGTTACCCCAAGTCAGAAGAGAAATGGTTACAACAGGTATTGGCTAGCGGAGGGTTCAAGCAATGAAGCAATTTATAGTGAGTATTTTATTATTTGCAATCAGTGGCTGCGCTGACTTGGTTGAAGAACGTCAAGGTACCGCTATCGAAGTCGTGCCGATTACTTATAGCCTCCAGCTAAATATCAAAAATAATGATGTGAAAGCGGTGAAACAAAAGTTGGATGATTTTGTGGAACAGCATTGGAATATGGTTTCCAATCAATCGGTGTCGCTAACGTGGAATTCAAAAAAAGCCGAAAAGCTATCGAAAGACTATCTGCAATATCTTATTTCTTTAGGATTAGATCGGGAGAAACTCTCACTGAGTAAGCAGGAATTTAGTGCAGATGATGAGCGTGAGTTTGACATTAAGATCGACGTATTAACCCACAGTGCCGTCGTGCCCTTGTGTGATTACTATCGACTAGATCAATCTAGCCAACAACGCAACGAAGGATGTTTTGCGGAGACGAATCGTTGGATATCGATGACTAACCCTGAAAAGCCGTTAGAAGAGTAGGTGGGCTATGTTTGATTTAGTTGATGTACTAAAAAAAGGCGAAAAAAAGGCCCCTGAAGAAAAGTCAGACATTTCATCGGTACTGTTTTATCAAACAGACCAGTGTCGCTCAATGGTAAAAGAAGCGTATAAATTTGAAGGTTATGTCCCACCTACATTGAGCGAGAATACCGATGATTTGATATCTGATCATGTGCGTGGTGCAAATGTTGAAATTATCATTGTTGAGCTAAACCAAAGTCAAAATGTCACCCAAGATGCTGAGCGAATCAGCCACCTACTGCCTAATGACGCGTCTGTGGTTATTGTTGGTAGCGAAGATGCTATCTCTACCATCCGAAACCTTAAAAAGCTCGGTTTTTACTATTTGTTTTGGCCTGTAAACAAAGAAGAGATGATTGATTTTGTAAAAAGCGTTTGGGATAACCGACGCAGGGCCAACGGGATAGGCAAAAGACGTAAGGCGAAAAGAATCAGCATTATTGGCAGTAAGGGGGGAATTGGTACAACTATGATTACAGCTGAAGTTAGTTTGCTGCTTACTGCGGAAAAGCACGCTTCATGTATTGTTGTGGACAATCATTACCAAGGTGGAAATCTCGATATTATGCTAGGTATCGAGAAATTTGAAAAAATGGAAGTACGCCCCGGTTCTTTAGCGAGTAGCTTAGATAACACGTCTGCACAAAGTTTATTGAAAAAGCGCAATAGCATGTTGTCGGTGCTCGCGTTAACGTCGAATGATTTGTCTGCTCAAGATCTAAAAGAGTACACAAAATCAGTGATGGACAATGTGTCTGAAGATGCCAACTTTGTCATCGAAGATTTTTCGGCCAACGCAGCGCTGAACTTCAGTTACAGTGAAATAGTGGATGTATCTGATTGTTTGGTTATTGCCTTTACTCCGACGGTTGCTTCATTAAGAGAAGCAGCGCGGATGAAAAAGCGCTTTACCGAAATTAACGAAAAAGACTCACTAAGAATGATCTTGTTGCTTAATCACGTTCAACCAGAAGCAATGGCGACGGTCACCGTCGCGGAAGCAGAGCAGTACTTAGAATCGCCTATTGACATCAAATTACCTTACATTAAAAAACTCGACTCTCGCCTATTAGAAAATAAACGCGTCGTCACTCTCAGGGGGGCGCCAGGTCGAGAAATAAGAAAGCTAGCGTCGTTGATTTTGGGCGAAGATGGCAATGTTAAAAAGAAAGGCCTTAGTTTTTCTTTTGGTAAGGGGTAGTCCTTATGTATGGTGTAAAGGAAATATACAAAAGCTTACGGCGGCAAATCTTTGATGCATTAGAGCCTGAAGCTTTAGATAACTTATCTGACGAACAGCTAGCAGCTCAGATTAGTAAAGCTGTCAATATGCTGGTTGATAGGGAGAACCTCCCCGTTCCTGCGGTTTTAAGAAGTGATTTTGTCCGAAACTTAGTTGATGAATTGAATGGATTAGGGCCACTGCAAATCCTGATGGACGATGACTCCATCACAGATATTATGATTAATGGCCATGAACAGGTGTTCATTGAGCGAAACGGCTTAGTTGAAAAAGCTGAAATTAACTTTATCGACGAGCATCAATTGATTGAAATCGCCAAACGTATTGCCTCTCGAGTAGGGCGACGTGTCGACGAATCACAACCTATGTGTGATGCTCGTTTGGCTGATGGCAGCCGTGTCAATATTGTTATCCCTCCTATTGCTCTAGACGGCACGACCGTTTCTATTCGTAAGTTCAAAAAACACGCTATCGATTTCTCAAAGTTGGTGGACTTTGGCGCAATGAGCCCTGAAATGGCACAGCTATTAATGATTGCCGCACGTTGCCGGCTTAATATTCTAATTTCAGGCGGTACGGGTTCTGGTAAAACAACCATGCTCAATGCCTTGTCTCAGTTTATATCTGAAAAAGAACGGATTATTACCATAGAAGATGCGGCGGAACTCAAGCTTCAGCAGCCTCATGTTGTCCGGTTAGAAACCAGAACATCTGGCATTGAAAATACCGGAGCTGTTCATCAGCGGGATCTTGTTATTAACGCCTTACGTATGCGTCCCGATCGAATTATTGTTGGGGAGTGTCGTGGTAGTGAAGCCTTTGAAATGCTTCAGGCAATGAACACTGGCCACGATGGCTCTATGTCTACCTTGCATGCAAATACACCAAGGGATGCACTTGCAAGGGTTGAGGCTATGGTGATGATGGCCACCAGTAATTTACCACTAGAGGCTATTAGAAGAACGATTGTTAGCGCTGTTGACATTGTCATTCAAATTAGCCGCCTGCATGATGGCAGCCGTAAAGTAATGAGTATTACTGAGGTTGTCGGCTTGGAGGGGCAAAATGTTGTACTCGAAGAGTTATATCGTTTTAAACCAGAATACAGTAACCCCAACGCGGATAAAGTTGATGGTAACTTTGTTACCGCAGGGCTAATGAAGCGCTCTATTTTGGTTGAAAAAGCGCGCTTCTTTGGCTTAGAAGCGCAGCTAGAATCAGCTTTTCAAGTTGGATCAGCACAATGATTATTTGGATGATGCTGTTATTCGGTGCACTTGTATTTCTGATAGTGGCGCTATTCAGAAAGCCTAAACACACTTATTTGCAGGAGTTTAACAAGACAGTACGAGTGGATTCGATGACCAATGACCAAGCCATCGATTTTCAATCGTTGCTGGAAAAATCACTAATGCAAAGGCTCCTTGAACATTGGCATAATTTGTTAAATCAACTCGGTAGCATGGCGCTGTTAAAAGTGATTGGTTTTGTATTGTTGTTGTTTTTTATTGGTTCTGAGCTCAATTCAAGATTCATTCGTGGTAATGATTTGTTGATTATAGGCATTGTAGAGATCGTGGGTGTTGTTTATGGACTGTCATGGTTGAGTAATCGAGCTCAAAAACAGTTTGAAGAAGCATTTCCTGATGCATTAAATATGCTCGCCAGTGCAGTTTCCGCTGGTGAAAGTATTATGCATGCCATTATGTATGTTGGAAAGTCTCTTGATAGTGATGTGGGGGCCGAATTTAAAAAAATGGGCGAGCGACTGCAGATGGGAGAAACCCCCGATGATGTATTTCGTAAAGCTTGTGAAAGATTCCCATATCCATCCTTTCAGTTTTTTGTGATCACGTTAAGAGCGAACATGCACCGAGGTGGTCAATTAAAAGATGTTATGACTCGATTAAACAGATTGATGTTTGATGCTAGAGCTATTGAAAAGAAAAAGTATGCCTTGACCGCTGAGGCCAGAACGTCCGCAAAAATTGTCGCCGCGATCCCATTTACCTTTTTATTTATGCTTCAGTACTTAAGTCCAGAAAACTATGAATTTGTCATGTTTCACGAAGAAGGCCGACCTATTCTCTATTACATGTTGATAAGTGAGTTTATTGGCATAAGTATCATCTGGATGTTGATGAAAGGGGTTAAATAGATGAACTCAATAATCGATATGCTAGCCCGACCTGATGTTCAAGTTACGTTACTACTGTGGTTATTCGTTATCTTGATCGCTACAACTGTTTATTTTGTCGTAGAGTATTTGAGGAGAAAACGTAAATTAAGGCGATTTGGTTTAGTGACCAAGGAAACTCAAAAGCACATTCAACTTATTGATCAAACGACAGAACAATTTAATGAAATGTTCACATCATCCTCTGCTGATATGTCTGAAAAATTTGTGGCCGCTGGATTTTATGATACGCGTTATGCCGCGTTGGTGACGCCATTTAAGTATATTTTTGTTGTTATAGGTGGTCTATCGATTGGGTATTTTGGCTATATTTCAGGATGGGAATTTAAAAATTATGTCATAGCCGAATTGGTTTGGTTGGTATTACTGATTGTTTTACCTGATATTTATTTAGCTGCAAAGAAAAAAGCGTTACAAAACAAGATCTCCAGTCAACTGCCTTATCTACTAGACTTAATGGGAGTATGCGTTCAAACAGGGATGACAATCGAAGCGGCTATGGCCTACTTAGGTAAGGAAATGCAAGGTTTTGATAAGGATCTAGCTCATGTTTTGAAACGCACAAATGACAGGGCTAGGTTGGTAAGTTTAGAAGTTGCTTTGCAGGAGCTTTATCAACGAGTACCAACGTCAGAAGTAAGAAGCTTTGTGATGACCTTGAATCAGAGCCTGCAATATGGTTCTTCAATATATGACGTATTGGTTACCTTAGCGGTTGATATTAGAGAAGTGCAAATGCTTGGTTTAGAAGAAAAGATAGGCAAGCTAGCGGCAAAAATGTCGTTGCCTCTGATTATATTTATCATGTTTCCTATCGTGATTCTAATTGCGGTACCTGGAGTAATGAGGTTGATGTCTGGTGGCTAGATTAATTAAATTTTTAAGTATCATGTTGTTAGTAGGTTGCACTTCGGCACCGGCTAACCAAAGTGCTGTGGAGGAAGCTAACTTTTCATCAACTGAGCATATGTTGCTTCAAACAGATAATCACAGCAAGTTAATAGCACTTTACAAAGAGGAATTGGCGAAATCTGGTAAAACAGAGATCAGAATGAAGCTCATTAATCAGTATTTACTGGCGATGGACTATGAATCCGCTTCATTTCAACTGGCGAATCTTAGCGAGTACGAGTCTGAGGGGAGTGAAGCTTTATTCTATCAGGCAAAAGTTGATTTTTATGAACGGAAATATCGACAAGCAGAAATGAATTGTCTTGCTTCAATTCTGGTAGAGCCAGAACAATCTAGTGTTCATAACTTGCTCGGTCTTGTGTATGCGCAGACGAGTAAGACCGATGAAGCTCGTAAGCAGTTTAATTTAGCGCGACTGTATTATCACGATGATATTGTCATTAAGAACAATCTTGCCATGATCGATATTCTTGAGGGGGACTATGAGGCTGCCGTTGAAAGGCTAACGCCATTATATATCAATGAACAAGCAGACCAGCAGGTCGTTGCTAATTTGGCAATGGCACATGCTAATCTAGGGCAATTTGAACATGTAAAAATGCTACTGGAAAGTCATTACAGTACAGAGCAGATTACGATGATATATCACGGTTTACGTACGATGACTCCTGTTAACAATGTTATTTCGTTTAATGAGGAGCCCGGATGAAACGAAATAATGGCGTTGTAACCATTGAATTTGCATTAGGCTTTGGTTTTTTTTGGCTGATGGTCGTCGCTTGGGTTGAAATTAGCATGATGTCCTATGTTTCTGCTATCAGTGATTTGGCAATCTCAGAAGCTTCTAGGCAAGCCAAAAAGGAAACCAGTTCGTATATTAGTGCGTTTTACCAAGTATTAAACGAAAGTAACAGTATTTGGAAGAATTTGGTTGACGAAGAAAATTTTTCAGCCTCAGTTCGTTACGTTAATACTCTCGAAGACTTGGTCGCCGTTGCAAACACTTGCGCTGTTGCTGAAGGAAATCAGACAAATACTTGTGGTACTGAGTCAAATTCAGCCATTGCCATTTATTCGATTAGCTATAACTATCACACTGTGTTTGCTTTTTTCTTAGATACTGAGTCTGTCTTTTCTCGTGAAGTTATTGTGGTACAAGAATATGAACGCGATCAATTCCAGATATAAACAGCGCGGTACATTTATGATTGAATTTGCGATTGTCGGATTGTTCTTTAGCCTATTCTTGGTATTTTGCGGCGACATTGTGATTAAGCTTTCTACTCAAGGAAAGCTCGACCGCTTGTCATTTTCTGCAGTCAGTGTCTTAAAAGAAAGAACGCAGCTGTTTGATGCTGATTTTACGCTGACGGAAGCTGAAGCCGACTCGCTGTTTACCATCATCCAGAACTCTCTGACCAGAACCATAGGCAGTTTTGAAGCATCTCAACTGGGCGTTCGCATTGAAGAGCAGACATACGATAATGCTGATTTAGCCAATGCTTTGGCGGTTTATAACAGAGGAGCGCAACAATGCTCTGTTACTGAAACGCTCAGCGACATCGAAAGTAATTTGGCAGTGATAACAACTTGGGGACGAATGTCGAGCCTGTACCGAGTCACTATCTGCTATGAAACGGATAATTGGATCGGAGACTTGATGGATGTCGACTTTACTACCGTGTCTTCTACCTCTGTCATGGTAGGGAGGTGAGTATGGGCATTGTTAAGCGTAATAAAGGTCATGCAGCCATATTATTTGTTTTGATTATTCCTGCCTTGTTCGGCTTATTTGCTTTGGGCAGTGATGGTGCAAGAGCATTACAAGCCAGTGCACGCCTTGACGACGGCTTAGAAGCCGCAAGTTTAGCGGTCGCAGCATTTAATGATGATAATGACGATGATGGTTCTGGCGCTGGGAGTGAGATCAATCAAACGATAGCGAATGCCTATATTAGCCAATATATGGATTCAATGAACTCGGTATCCAACGTTAAGATTGAAAAGAAAAGTTGTGAAGACATTCCAGATTGCGTATCAGGCTTAGAGGATGGCGATTCTCGTTTTTTTGAATATTCCGTTACAGCCACCACAAATCATGATTTTTGGTTTCCCAACGCATTTACTGACAATGTTGAAACGTTTGATGTAAGTGGAACATCAAGTTCTCGTAAGTATCAAAATCATGCCGTAGATGTGGTTTTTGTTTCTGATTTTTCAGGTTCAATGGGGAACGGTTGGGATGGTGGAAGTAACGACAAATACGAAGATCTTATTGATGTAATTGAGCTGGTTACCACCGAGTTACAGAAGTTTAATGACTTAGAAAATATTGATGATAACTCGGTGTCGTTCGTGGCATTTAATCATATGGTTCGGCTCAATGATGGAGATGGCAGCGGTACAAATTGTTATGTCCAGCAACTTAAATACAGTGGTTCTTCAGTAAGTACTACACAGACCATAAACGCAATTTTTACAGAAAAGTCGGGATGTGCGTATAACTCTCATTCGGGTGGTAGTTTTTATGATCTTGTTCCAACCACCAATTTTACTAGTTTTAATACCGCAATTTCCAGCTTTTATCCAGGAGGTTGGACGGCTTCATATCAAGGGATTATCCGTGGGGCTCAGCTGTTAGATAAAGGAACCAACCCTCGTCGCCTGATGATTGTTTTGTCTGATGGCCAAGAATACAGCACTAGTAATAATACGATTTCTAATAACTTGGTGAACGCGGGCATGTGCAACACCATCCGAGCTCATTTTGATAGCCAAGTTATTGGCGAAGAACCGGTCAGCTCCAAAATTGCGGTCATTGGTTTTGATTACGACTTAGAAAATAATGTCGCATTAAAAAATTGTGCAGGCAGTGATAACGTTTATAAAGCCGAAGATAAGAATGAAATATTAAACCGAATACTCGAGCTCATTAGTGAAGAGATTGGGCATTTAAAATAACAGTAGAAGGAATGTAATGTGAATAGGAAAGCGTGGCTGTTTACAATGATTGCCCTATTTGGTTCTCACTCTGTTTTAGCACAAGATGTGAACCAAGAATTAAATTTTTACTGCAATGCAGCGAATACTGAGTTTGAACAGAGCGTTAAAGTGGGTAAAGCGAAAACCGTATTGGTGAATGCAGGGAGTTTCCATCAAATCGAGGTCGACAGCGAGTACAATGCCTCTGTCGAGAATTTAGTTGGCGAAATGAAGCGAGTCGGATTAACTAGTCAATGTGCTGAGTTTTTAGTCTCTCAAGGCAGCGTGAAGTCGATGAAAGAAGAATCGGATGTGTACGCCCGTGTTTATTTTGACTTTAATAAGCACCAATTGACCAGCCAATCTCGTTACGTACTGCGAACGGTCGCTGCTCAATTGAAATCGGCTCCGTCTGATTTGATCGTTGAAGGTCATGCTGATAGCGTTGGTGATCATAGTTATAACTTTACTCTAGGATTGAAACGCTCAGAAACGGTTACTCAATACTTAGTGGAAAGAGGGGTCGAAAAAGAAAGCTTAGTGACCATTTCCAAAGGGGAAACCACCCCGATCGCCAGTAATAGCAATGCACAGGGGCGCCAGAAAAATCGACGAGTGGACCTACTTACTGAGCCAGCCTCTGAAAACTAGTTCGTTTGAATATCAATTAAGGGTGCTTCAGGTAAATAGACAAATAGGCCATGAATAATTCATGGCCTATTTGTCTATTTACCTGTCTACTTTTGGGTTCTAGGAGGCATCGATTCGATAGCTGGGACTTAATGCCTAAATAAACTTTCACGTGGATCCTGCTCTGGGTACTGAGAAAGTATTTGGTTAATGTACTCTTGATGATCTCTTAACACGTTAACGCAGTGTCCATCGAGTTTGCCCATTGCCACCATTTTCTCTAACTCTAGTAATGCGGACGTGACACACCATGCTTGTTGGTAAGGCCTGTGACTGGTTAAAGCATCAAATACATTCGCGACGGCAACGATACGAGCACTGATGGGAATGTCATCACCAGATAACCCATTAGGGTAGCCAGAGCCATCCAAAAATTCATGATGATGGGTGATGATATCGATTAGTGTTTCAACACAGGCATGTTGGGGGGAGCCAAGATCAGCCAAGATCTTTTCTATTATGATTAAGCCTTTATCAATATGGCTTTGCATAATTTTACGCTCATCTGGAGTGAGACTGGTCGGCTTAAGTAAAATAGCGTCAGGTATTGTGAGTTTGCCGATGTCGTGTAAGCGAGAAAACAAATGAATGTATTCAACCATTTCGTCACCAAAGCATTGTGTGTACGCTAAATTTTTGGCGATCAGGTGAGTAAATAAGCTGACTCGAGATATGTGCTTGTCGGAATCCTGTTTGGAACCCGGATATACTTCTCTGGCGAGTTCTGCTGAGCTTAAAATGGCATTAATGATCGAGTATTCGGTGTTGATTGTACGGCTAATGTCTTCGCAAAAAGGCAGCAGTAGCTGCTGGGTTTCTGCGTTAAAGACATGAGGTTTAAAAGAGTTGAAGCTAATAAAGCCAATGAATTGTTGGTGATGATAACTTGGAACAAAGTAGGTTGACTGGTAGCCTTGATCCAGCAACCATTTAGTATGCTGAGGCTGTGGGGCTAATGTTAATTCAGCCATGCTTTCGATGACATGGCTTGTATTTAGCTCTGCAGCCTCTTTTAATTGTGCGCATTCAGAAAAATAGTATTGCTGGTGATCATCGGTACTGACTTCAGTAATCTCACTGGCGGCATAGGTTCTCAACATGTCTAAATGTGTATCGTACAAGATGAATGAAATACGATCGATCTGGGGAATGGCCTCTCGAATCTGAGTATGAAGATCTCTTATTTGGTGGTTCAGTGAGTGGAGTTTTGTATTGAGATCGGGTGATACTTGCTGCGATTGAGTGAACATGATCGGATCCTCGGCCATAACCTACTAATTTGTTTTGCCTCGCTCCCTGTACAAGGAACGATATTCAGAGCGAATTTATACTTAGTAAGTGTAGGCAATAAAATGCATTTCTGCTTAAAAAGTATGCACAAATATGTAAGGAATTATGGCCGAAGATAAACTGTTATATATGGCTCATGGTGTACCCTGTCGTTAACCCAATTGTGATGAATACTGCCACCAATCCAACAATAGGCATCTTTTTATTTTTCAGCAGATAGAACCCGAATAGAACCGCTGCCATATCCACCCCTGATAGTACAGCGCTGACAAAAACTGGTTGGTAAAGTGCCGAAACCAAAAGCCCTACAACTGCAGCGTTAACACCGCTTATTGCTCCTGACAATCTATGGTGTTTAGCTAGATTTTGCCAATTCTGAAGTACCCCCATGAGCAAGAGAAATCCCGGAATAAAGACGGCGATAGTGGCTATGCCTGCACCTAACAATGGAGCCGACGGCATAAGGTGGTAGCCAATATACGTGGCAAAGGTAAACATTGGTCCAGGAACCGCTTGAGCAGCTGCATACCCAGTTAAAAAAGCATCTTGGCTGAGTTGATCGCCGACGATGTTTTGCAGGAGGGGAAGCACCACGTGACCCCCACCAAAAACCAAACTACCGGCTTGAAAGAACTCACTAAACAATGACACGACAGGTGACAGGTCAGCAATGAGTGGCAAGCCAAACACTAGTAATGCAAATATCAATAATGGGGCAGGGTTAAACTTCCCGATAGCTACTGTTGTTTGTAGCTCACCGGCCAGGTATTTTTGGCCAATAAGGGCGGCAATAATAAGCATTGCTATTTGCGTAAATAAGCTTGGAAGTATCAGCAACGCAACGGCGGTGCTTAAACACAAAAACCCCCCGGTTTTCTGAGTACAAAAATTACGATACATCGAGAGTGTTGCGTCAGCAACCACCACAACAGCAAGCAACTTTAACCCGTGAATGCTATGAACAAACCAACTCGAGTCAGTAATTTGGCTACTCAATAACGCCAATGCCAACATGATTAAAACAGAGGGTAAGGTGAAGCCGAGAAAAGCGGCAATGGCGCCTAGAGTGCCTGCCTTTTTGTGACCAATAGCGAAACCGACTTGGCTAGACCCCGGGCCAGGAAGAAATTGGCTCAATGCGACAATTTGAGCGTATTCGGCTTCTGTTAGCCAGTTTAGTTTTTCTACAAACGTATGACGAAAGTAACCAATGTGTGCGGCTGGGCCTCCAAAGCTAACCCAACCGAGTAGAAAGAAAGTCTTAAAAATGGAAAACATAACGAGCCTACAAAAATTATGAATAGTGGTTAGGTTAAGGTGAGGTGGTGAATGATTCAAATTGATAGTTTTGATATAGACTATGAATGAGATAGGATTGAAAGGCGGAAGGCGGAAGGCGGAAGGCGGAAGGCGGAAGGCGGAAGGCGGAAGGCGGAAGGCGGAAGGCGGAAAGCATAGAGGTTAAAGGTGGGGAGTGATATGAGTCAGGATATTAATTGGAAGAGTGTCGATCTCAATTTGCTGGTCACGTTCTCGGCGTTATATGATACTCAAAGCGTGAGTGAGGCGGCTAAAAAACTGCATGTCAGCCAGTCGGCGATGAGTCACAGTTTAGCAAGGCTTCGGGTATTGCTAGGTGACCCGTTGTTCGAGCGGCAAGGGCATAAAATGAAACCCAGCGAGCGCGCGGTTCATATCGCTCCTATCGTTGCGAGGTTACTCAATCAAATTACAAGTGAGGTGTTAGCACCTCAAGTGTTTATTGCAGCAGAGTTCAGTGGGGTATGTCGTATCGGCTTAACGGATTATGCTGAATACATTTTTTCGTCGGTGCTGTTTGATGCGATTCATGGACAATCAGCTCAATGCCAAATCAGCTTCATTAACGTGAACCGCAGTAACTACATCAAAGTAGTTGAAGAGCAAAATATTGATTTGATCATCGGAAGCTTTAACGATCTCGATAGCCGTTTTTCCAGCCAACAACTGTATACGGAACGGCACGTCTGTTTGTTTGATCCCAGCCGAGTAACTCTGTCTGACCCCATTCAATTATCAGAATATGCCAACGTACCTCACGCTCTGGTTAGCCCTGACGGAGTCCTTGATTCTGGTGTCGATAAAACGCTAGCACAACATGGGTTGAGTCGTCATGTCGCTGTCGCGTCGAGTAATTTCCTTACCGTGCGCCAACTGCTTTCCCAACGAGAATTGCTTGCTATCGTACCGGAAAAAATGGCTCAAATAACTGGATTTTCAGATGCTCTAAAAGTGGGGGAACCCCCGTTGAATGTGGGCAACTTCGATATCGTCATGGCGTGGCCAACCAGAAAAAATGGCCAAGAGAAAAGTCGTTGGTTAAGGGAAGTGATAAGCCAGATTTTAACAAGCAATGAATAGTCATTGTGGGGTGCTAGACGATCTCATCGGGGCAAGGTAAGGTAGGTGTATTAATAAACAGTCACTTAGTCATGTATTGTGGTAAATTGGCCGTTGTTCTATCGCATTAACGAGTCAAAGGAGCGCTTGTGAAAAAGCCTGTATTACAGATCGAATTGGTTTCTGACGTGTCTTGCCCATGGTGCTTTTTAGGCTACAAACGCTTAGAGCAAGCGATGTTACAAGTGGCTGATCAGATTGACTTTGAAGTGAGCTGGCATCCATTTGAGCTTAATTTAGATTTGCATCATGGTGGTGTAGAATTAAGAGAATACTTCGCTAAGCGATATGGCGCCACACCTGCGCAATATCAGGCACAGATAGACAATATGCGCAACCTTGGACAAGAAGTCGGTGTCGAATTTCATTTTGATGACAACACTAAGATTTATAATACCCGCAATGCACACAAACTCTTATGTTGGGCGGCTGAAACAGGCAAACAAACGAAGCTGAAAATGGCACTGTTTAATGCTTATTTCTGCCAAGGAAAAGCGGTTGATCAAACTGAAATTTTGCTCGAATGTGTACGTGAAGTTGGCCTTGATGAAGCAAGTGCGAAACAGGTAATTGAAAGTGAAGAGTGGAATAAGACCGTGCACGACAATGAAGTCCAGTGGCTGTCACTTGGGGTTCATGCGGTGCCTGCCTTAGTGATTAATCAGCAGCATTTAATCAATGGTGCTCAACCGGTAGAAGTGCTAGCTGAAGCATTCAGCGACATTGCATTTAACCCAGCACCGTAATTCGCTTAATTTTCTGTGTGATAAGAGCTGATGAGGCATTGGATTGATTCCCAACGCCTCAATATTTTAAATTCATTCGGATGGTATGCTAACCAGAGCTTTCTTCTCACACTCAGTCTAATCGGCTACTCAATTCTCAATCTTAACAATCTTTGATCAGCGATCTTCAAAAGCGTCTTTGATTTTTTGATCCGTTTTGTATTGGCTTAACGCGTAAACAGACCAAATCGCCGCAGGAATCCAACCAATCAATGAAATTTGCAACAATAGACATACAATGCCGCTAATGGGGCGACCGATAGTGAAAAACTGTAGCCACGGTAGCAATAAAGCAAGAAGTAAACGCATAGTAGAATTCCTTTCAATTTAGTTACTGTTAATACTATCAACTTTTCTGTCACTTCGCAGTTCCAAACTCCAATCACTGCAATTGTGCACAACTTCTATTTTTATTGTGTTGCCGAGTGCTACTATTGTAAACGTTTCCACTAGGTTGATTTATTCGTTAAGTAACGAATTCAAGACAATAAAAATGCCAGAAATATGGCCAATAATGTAGCAAAGGGAAGGCTCTATGAGATCGTTTAATCAGGTAATGTTAGCCCGAGAATGGGAAAATCAGCACATTGTGCACCATCATACGCTCGCTGCGCATTCTCCTCTTAACTCTTATCCTGATATTGAACATGCTCGCTTAGGCTATTGCTCTCCTAATCAGTTATCGCTGAATGGAGAGTGGAAATTTCAGTTATTCGAACAGCCTGAATTGGTCGAAGAAGCCATGGTATCGAGCCAATTCGATGACAGTATGTGGTCTTCGATTTGCGTGCCGAGCAACTGGCAGTGTCAGGGGTTTGATCATCCCATTTATACCAACGTAAAATACCCTTTCGTTGATAATGCGCCGAAAGTACCGGAACAAAACCCGACGGGTGTCTATCGGCTAAGCTTTGAAGCACCGAGTCACTTTTCCGGTTTAACTCAGCGCATTATTTTTGATGGTGTGAATTCTGCATTTCACTTGTGGTGCAACGGGGAATGGGTTGGTTATTCTCAAGACAGCCGTTTACCTGCTGAATTCGACTTATCTGCCTTTCTATGTTCCGGTCAAAATCAGCTAACGGTGATGGTTTTACGTTGGTCTGATGGTTCTTATTTAGAAGATCAGGACATGTGGTGGTTAAGCGGTATATTTCGTGACGTTACCTTGTTAGCCAAACCGAAAGTGGCCATTGAAGATGTGACCATAGTGACCAATTTAGATGCCTGTTACCGCGATGCTACTTTGAACGTTAAAACGAGAATCTCTAGTTTAGAGTCAGAAGGCTACCATGTTGACGTTGAGCTTTTTGAGCGTGGAGGTGATAGCGCTTTGCTAGCGGGTAAATCTGGTTTTGGAGACAAGTTTGTTGATGAGAAAGGAGCATGGCATGACATTTCTCAGATTAGCTTACCGCTGACTGACCCAAAAAAGTGGAGTGCGGAATCCCCATATTTATATCGCTGTGTGATCAGCCTACTTGATGCCAATGGCAACTGTGTGGACTGTGAAGCGTATGAGGTTGGTTTTCGTCAGGTTGAAATAAAAAATGGTCAACTGATGGTCAATGGCCAAGCTATTTTGATCCGTGGTGTTAACCGGCACGAGCATCACCCAGAGCTTGGGCATACCATGACCGAGCAAAGCATGTTGCAAGACATCAAGCTACTGAAACAGAATAATTTTAACGCGGTACGTACGGCACATTATCCTAATCACCCTCGTTGGTATGAATTGTGCGATCAGTATGGGCTTTACGTAGTGGATGAAGCAAATGTGGAAACTCACGGTCAGTTTCCAATGTGTCGCCTATCAAACGATACGAGCTGGCTTAATGCTTATATGCGACGTATGACTCGTTTAGTTGAAAGAGATAAGAATCACCCATCGATCATTATTTGGTCTTTGGGCAATGAGTCTGGCATTGGTAATAACCACGATGCGATGTATCAATGGACCAAGCAAAACGATCCGACTCGTCCGGTTCAATATGAGGGCGGGGGATCGGACACCAAAGCAACGGACATCATTTGTCCTATGTACGCTCGTATCGAAGATGATCAAGTGTATGGCCCAGACCCTAGCGTAACGCCCAAGATTGCCATTAAAAAATGGATTGGCTTGCCGAATGAAACTCGGCCTTTAATTCTTTGTGAATACGCTCATGCTATGGGTAACAGTATTGGTAACTTCCATAAATACTGGCAAGCGTTTAGACAGTACCCAAGATTGCAAGGTGGCTTTATTTGGGACTGGGTGGATCAAGGGTTGACCAAAATCGATGAAAATGGCCAAAAATACTGGGCTTATGGGGGCGATTTTGGCGATGTAATTAATGACCGACAATTTTGTATTAACGGCTTAATTTATCCGGATAGAAGCGTGCACCCTACCTTGCATGAAGTGAAAAAGGCTCAACAGTTTTATCAATTTTCGCTGGCATCACTAGAGCCACTGACGATTGAGGTTGTGAATGAAAACCTATTTGGAACAAATGATAACGAGCATCTTCAATGGTCAATCATTAAAGATGGTCATCTATTGGTCGAGGGAGACATCGCACTTGATGTTTTACCGCAAAACAAGCAAGCGATATTGCTGACCAATGAGCTACCAAACATGGCCGCAGACCACGAGTATTTTCTAAACGTTAATGTGGTGTTGGATAACGCAACACAATGGGCTGATGCCGGGCATATTACCGCAACGGAACAGCTTGCGTTGCCTATGGTAGCCTCTTTGCAGCTTCCGTCTCCCCCTCAAATTCAAGCTCCAATTCTTAATGTACAAAAAGACGAAATAACCGTGAAGGGGGACGCGTTTCAGTTGCAGTTTGATCCTAATACGGGCTACCTCTCTCAGTGGCTGGTTGGCGGCATAAACCAAATCGCTCAAGGGCCGATGGATAACTTCTATCGAGCACCGCTAGATAATGATATTGGTACCAGTGAAATAGATCGGGTTGATCCAAATTCTTGGGTGGCTCGATGGGCGGAAATAGGGCTGGATAAATTAGACGTAGAATGCATACAGTTTGACGCGCAGCAGTTAAGTAATCGCGTGCTTATAACCAGTCAGTTTGTATATCGATTCGAGCAAAGAGTGCTATTTAACACCACCTGGCGATACAGTATTGATTTAACCGGAGAAGTATCAATTGAGGTTGATACTGTGGTGGCTCAACACTTACCGTCTTTACCAAGAATCGGCATGGAATGGGCGTTACCTGCTACCTCACAGCAAAGTGTGAAAGAAGAATCAATGGCCGTGGCTTGGTATGGCCGTGGCCCGCATGAAAACTATCCGGATAGAAAAACATCAGCGCACTATGGGCGTTACGAATCGAGCATTGAACAGATGCATACGAACTATATTTTCCCAAGTGATAACGGCTTACGTTGCGATGTGAGAAATGCAAAAATAGGTGCGATGCAACTAAGTGGTGATTTTCATTTCTCGGTCAGTCGTTTTACACAACGTAATTTGGCCAATGCAAAACATACTAATGAATTGGTTGATAGCGGCTTGGTATACGTGCGCGTTGATGGCTTCCATATGGGGGTTGGTGGCGATGACTCATGGACACCAAGTGTGCATCAGGAATATCGATTAGAAAAGACGCACTATCGATATCAATTAAAAGTCAGCATGGGCGGTTAGCTTGATGGCCTAAAATTATGCAGCCTAATAAAAAATGCGCAGTGAAAGCTAGCGCATTTTTTATACGGCGTTAATCGGAGGTCAATTCAAACTTAGTCCAAGTCTTTGCTCGCCATCGACGAGCCATAATTAGCCCTCTAAACCACTCGTCCAGCGCAATGGCCATCCATGCTCCTAATACGCCATAGCCTAAGTGGATACCGAATACGTAGCTAAATCCTACACCGAGCCCCCACATGCTGAGTATGCCCATTTGTACCGGGAACTTGATGTCACCTGCGCCCTTTAATGAAGAAATAAACACCAAATTGAATACTCTCCCCGCTTCAAGAATGATAGATCCGCCAATGAGCCCAGCGGTGAGTAAGGTGATTTCGGGGTGGTCAGTAAATAGGGAGATAATGTCAAAGCGCATCAAATAAACCGAACTGGCAATCACTGTGGATACAAGAAAAGCAACGGCAAAGTACTTTTGCACGCGAATCAAGATACTGTCTATCCAGCCTTTGCCAATAAAATAGCTGGTTTGAATTTGGCTGGCTTGTCCTATGGCAAGAGAAAAAGCAAAGGACAACCGCGCAATATTTTGAGCATAAGTATAGGCGGCCAAAGAAGAGGTGCCCATTTGAACGACAAAATAGACAATCGTCATTTGAGCCATGTTATAAGACAGCATCTCACCTGCGTTCATTGAACCGATATTGATTATCTTCTTAAACATTGAAGAAGGGATGTCTTTCCGGCGGTGAAACGGCAGTTCAATGCCTTTTCGTTTAATCTCCCAACAGAGTAATAGGGTTCCTATGATCTGTCCTGTAACAGTAGCAATAGCAACGCCTTGAACGCCGTACACCGGTAGGCCAAAAGGTTGATAAAGAGCAATGTAATTACCCAATAAATTAATAATGCCTGCGACAAGGTTAATCACCATCGGAGAGCGAGAATAGCCATGGCTTCGCAGTATCGTGGCTAACACAATCCCAACAGTAACGAACAAGGTAAGGGAACCGGTGATGATCAAATACTGATAGCCAAATGCAGCCACTTGTTGGTCAAGGTTATAAAGATCGATGAAATTGCTTGCCCCGAAAAAAGCAATCAGGCTTAAAGCAGAGCCAACGGCAATAGATAAAAGAACACTAGCGACACCAACTTCAGCAGATTTGATTGGTTTGTTCGCACCATTGTATTGGGCGATTAGAATTCCGGTGCCACTGCTGACCATCATCGAAATAATAATGAGAAAGAAACTGATCTGAGAAATTACCCCGACAGCAGAAACGGCCAGATCGGAATAGCTACTGAGCATGAATACATCGCTGGTACTCAAGGCGGTACGTAGCAAAATTTCAATAAAAATTGGCCAAGTTAAGGCCACGATACTCATGCGTTTGTTGATGGTGGAGGCGGGAGACATGGTGTACTCAAAACATGAAAATAACAGCTCGTATTATAACCGCTTTTTACCTTGCGACCTATAAGGGATTAAGTGTGTGAGGTAATTAAAAAGACACCCTAGGAGCTAGGGTGTCTGGGTGCTTCACTATTGGGGGACGTTACTTATCGACTAAATAAAGCAATCTATTTTGGCAACCTCGCTTGGTTGCCAATTAGTGCTCATTATGCAACGGCTAGCTCAGCTTTAGATTTACGCATTTTCTTCAGAGTAATACAGGTCAGTGCGGTAACAACTGTACCTGCCGCCATGCAAAGAATCGCAAGCAGTGGGTAGTTCATTGCACCCAGTAGAGCAACAACAGGGCCACCATGAGCGACGCTATTGGTTACGCCAAACGAGAACGCCATCACAGCTGCAACCATAGAGCCCAATACGTTAGCAGGGATGACCGACATTGGGTCTTGCGCTGCAAATGGAATCGCACCCTCAGAAATACCCACTAAGCCCATCGCACTAGCTGCTTTACCTGCTTCAATTTCAGAGGTTTCAAACAAATCAAATTTACGACCCAGGTAAGTGGCAAGACCCATACCTAGCGGTGCCACTGGGATTGCACAGGCCATTGCGCCCATAAATTGTGTTTGACCACTTGCAATCATGCCAACAGAGAATAAGAAAGCCACTTTATTAAACGGGCCACCCATATCAAAACCAGCCATGCCGCCAAGAACTATACCTAATAGAACCACGTTACCCGTGCTCATAGAGGTTAGCATTGCGTTAAGGCCGTCCATTAAGCTTGCAATCGGCGCACCAATCACAAAGATGAACAAGCTAGAAATAAATAGAGAACCAGCAATCGGCGCAATCATGATTGGAACTAAAGGCTGAATAAACTTGTGATAGTTAATGCTCGTAATGAACTTAACAAAGTAACCAACCAGTAGGCCTGCGACTATCGCACCGATAAAGCCAGTGCCAGCTTCTGCGCCATAGAAAGATCCGTTATTCGCAATCCAACCACCAATTAAACCCGGAGCCAAACCTGGGCGGTCAGCAATGGCATAAGCAATGTAACCGGCCAAAATAGGGATCATTAATGTAAAGGCAACGACACCTACATCAAGCACTTTTTGCCACATGCTATCAGCTGGAATTGCCATGCCGGCTTCCGTTGGTTCGCCACCAATGGCCAGTGCAAGTGCAATCAAAAGACCCCCGGTTACGACGAATGGGATCATGTGTGAAACGCCGTTCATCAAGTAACGATAAAGGTCTGTGCGAGCTGAAGAGGTTTTAGATACCGATGACCCATTTGCATTATCTTCACTGACGTAGCGTGGTGCTTTCAATGCTTGGTTAATGACGTCTTGAGCATTTTTAATTGGCGCTTTTACTGGCGTTTCAATCAGCTTTTTACCAGCAAAACGAGCCATGTCGACTTGCTTGTCACTCGCTACCACAATGGCATCAGCACGTTCAATTTCTTCAGCTGTTGGGCTGTTTTTCACACCGATAGAACCATTGGTTTCTACTTTGATTTCGTACCCCATAGCGGCTGCGCCTTTTTCAAGGGCTTCGGCGGCAAGGTAAGTATGCGCAACACCAGTAGGGCAACCTGTCACACCTATGATAAAACCTTGATCGGCTTCTGGTGTATCGGGGTTGGCTTCTGTTTTAGCGAGCAATAACTCAAGTGCTTGTTTCGAGCTCGTTGCTGCCATCAAATTTTGAATAAAGCCTTCTTCGATCAATTTGGAAGAAAGCTCGGCTAATACTTCGATGTGGTGATCGGAACCGCCATCAGGGGAGGCGATCATAAAGAACAATTTTGATGGCTGGCCATCTTCAGCACCGTACTCTATGCCGCTCTTGCTAATACCAATAGCAACAGCGGGTTCAGTAACAGCAGCACTTTTCGCGTGAGGGAGAGCAACACCGTCTTCAAACCCGGTATTACCTATTTCTTCACGTGCATGAATATCGTTCAGGAATTGTTGCTTGTCGCTGATCCTGCCTTGTTGATGTAAAAGCTCAATAAGCTCAGCAAACACTTGGTCTTTGCTGGTGGCTTTTAGATCTAAGCAGATCAACTTGTCGTTGATTAAGTCCGTGATCATGTTCTTCCCCTGATGTTCCGTCGTTAAAAGTTATTTTGCTATGGGATTATTGTCGGACATCTTGGCAATAAATTTTAGAGCACCATAAATGCAATTACTGGATTATTGTAACGCATCAAATTTAGTGTGATCACTCTCAAATTATTATGGCACTTCAATTCATCGATTTTATATAACTTTAGTTGTTTAAATTCAGTTCTTTATATTGTATCGTTCTGTCAGTTGTGTTTTTAGATAGAAAAATAATCGCTGGATAATAATGATAAACTAGAGCAAAGTAACCAGTAAATCTGTCGGTTTTATTTGATTTTGGTCACATAAAATCGTCGTTTTTACCCAGTGACGTAGCATAAGAGAGCCGTGTAATGGCCAAAGTTTTTCATAACTTGTTAGAGACCTTGATTACTGAACGTGATCATTTTAATCGGATTTGGTTTGCGTCCGACCAGCTTCAGCCTCCTCCATTTAGCTATCAAGTGAACTTCCCTCGCTTAGAGTTAGTGGTGAGTGGTGAGTATCAAAACCAGCTTGAAGACCCTGAACAAGGCATCGCAGACATAAAAGTGTTGGCGGGAGATGCGCTGTACATTCCACCCAACTGTTGGAATAAACCGAATTGGGATAATGACTGCTCTGTAGTGAGTCTGCTATTTGGGCGACGACAGCTAGGGCTTAGCTTTGTGAGTAAACGAAAAGGTGAAAACGGTTTTTTTGATGTGCAAAAGCACAGTATCCAGACGAGAACGGGTCATGCCATAGACTCCATGTTAGACGCATTGAATGCATTGGCTACAGAGCCCAAAAAGGCGCCAATGGATGAACACTTGCTGCTTGCTTTACTCACTTATGCGCTTTCGATGCTTGCTGATCCTAATGCTTCTACGAAAAAGCGCAGCGATGATGTATATCAGGGGATTTGTATCTATATTCAAGAGAACTTTCATCGAGCAATCAGCCGAGGCAGTATCGCTCAGCGTTTCAGTATCTCTCCTAATCATCTTTCTCGCTTGTTTCGACAACAAGGGCACATGACACTGGCCGACTATATTACTTGGGTCAGAATTGATCGCGCCAAATTCATGTTACGCAAATATGATTTTCGCTTACAAGAAGTCGCGACACGATGTGGATTTCAAGACGTTAACTATTTTTTTAGAGTCTTCAAAACAAAGACAGGGCGAACGCCAAGTGAATATCGACGTGTTGTGTAGTGGGTGCCAGGCTTCAGGTTACGGAGGTCGGGGAATCAAGGTTAGGTAAGGGGAAGAAAAGCTTTCGATAGTTGATGTATAAGTATGGCTTTAATCGCTTCAGGCTCACGGCTTGAGGTGAGTGTTTTGCAATATTCTTCATTGAGCAAAGATTTCGTTAAATGGGTGAACGCTAAAATCATATTTCGTTCTGGCGGCTTAGGTAGCGCCAACGTCACAATGAATCGAACATTTCCCATATTAGATTGCCAATCTATATCCTCGGCTAATTGGAGTACGGCCAATGATGGTGTAGCGACGGAATCGTTCATTACGTGTGGTAGGGCAATACCATTGCCAATGGCTGTAGAAGACGTAGCTTCACGCTGATATAATGAATCAAACATGTTAACAACAGAGTCGGGTGAGAGCATTCGGCTCGCTTGAGCTAATACATCATGTTTGGTTGTTGGTTGACCTAAGCGCTTAAAGGAAAAATCCAACTTGAAAGGAAGTTCAAAAGTTGGCAACTGTTTGATCAGTTCAATGTTGGTTTTTGCATTACTTTTATGGGCGGTGTTTACTAAAGTAAATTGTTCGGCGATGAAGTCAGTTAAAACCATGCAGGCAAGTTCTGCATCAGTGCCTTCAATATGCAGCTGGCACAAATCGTGTTCTTTTCCGCCTAAGGCCATGACTTGCAATGTTTGCTCCGCATTGGATCGAACTTCACGAGTGTGATTAACCAATAGAATCACCGAGCGAAACATACTGCCTAAGGTTTTTAGCCGGTTGACCTTCCAACTAACAAAACCATCTTTGGGTAATATGAAGGTGATCCTTCGTTCAATCATAACGAGCGGCAACGCTCTAATACTGAGGTTACATCAGTCAGTACTTCTTCAATGGTCACACAGTGAATTTTGCAGCCTGTAAAGCGAGCTCGATTTTCGATTTCAATATCGGAAGCGATCAATACGACATCTGCACGAGCAATATCTTGAGAGTTGAGTTGGTTTTCAATCCCCATCGCTCCTTGGGTTTCGACTTTTATGATCGTGTTTTCTTTCGCTGCAGCTTTGGTAAGTACATCTGCCGCCATATAGGTATGAGCGATCCCAGTTGGGCAAGCAGTAACAGCGACAATTCTCATATTAGTTCTCATCAGTGGCAAATAAGCAGGCACAAGATTGTCACTGTTATGGATATAGAGTCAAGAGGAAGAGAGGTTAAAAGTGAAGTATGGGAAGTGCTAAAAGCTAAGCCCTAAATTCTAGGTATAAAAAATCCGAAGTACGAAATACTTCGGATTTGCTCTAAGTGCTAAGTGCTAAGTGCTAAGTGCTAAGTGCTAAGTGCTAAGTGCTAAGTGTAAAGTTCTAGCCCCAAGCTCAATCTTTTGCTCTTATTTCGCTTTTAGCACTTCGCTTTTAGTTATTACTATGCAGCTCGCTGTTTAGTTCCACTGCACTCTTGTTCGTCAGGCACTCGATTTGGCCTGTAACAGAGTTACGACGGAATAGAAGATCTGATTTACCGGCTAAATCACGGGCTTTAACCACTTCAACTTCTTGGCCGCTTGAATCTAACATGCGCACTTTAGAACCAGCCGTTACGTAAAGACCAGATTCAACCGTACAACGATCGCCTAGTGGGAAACCAAGGCCTGCGTTTGCGCCAAGCAGTGATTTTTCACCGATAGAAACGACCACTGAACCGCCACCAGAAAGCGTACCCATGATTGAAGCACCACCACCGATGTCGGAACCGTTACCAACCACAACACCTGCAGAAATACGGCCTTCAACCATGCTTACGCCAGTCGTACCCGCGTTGAAGTTGATGAAACCTTCGTGCATAACGGTTGTACCTTCACCAACATGTGCGCCCAGGCGTACACGAGATGTGTCAGCAATACGAATACCTGTTGGTACCACGTAATCCACCATTTTAGGGAATTTATCAACGCAATCGACAGATAGCGCACGGTCAGCTAGGCGAGCTTCAATTTGACGTTCTGCAAGCTCAGGTAGATCAATTGGACCTTCGTTAGTCCAAGCGATGTTGTGTAGTAGACCAAAGATGCCATCAAGTACTGTACCGTGTGGTTGAACCAAACGGTTTGAGATAAGTTGTAGCTTAAGGAAGCCTTCAGCAACGGACTGTGGTTTCTCGTCGGTTGCTAGAATCACTAACACTAAAGGTTGAGCTGATGCTGCCGCTTTAGTAGCAAAGCTTGCATTGGCTTGATCGTCATTGGCTGCAAATGCTTGCGCGAGAGCTTCGCATTGATCAGCTGTGATTTCGATTGCTTGGTTTTCACCTTGGTAGCCGCTAACTTTAGCAAGAGCATCTACAAGAACATCACTTGGGTTCAATACTGGATTAGGGAAGAAAGCTTCAATGATTTTGTCTTGGCTGTTTTTAGTTGCTGTGCCAAACGCCAGTGAAAAGTATGCCATGGTAAATGATCTCCTTGGGGAATTGGGGTTGCTGTTTGCTTGTATCCATACAAGAACATCGCAACAAAAATGAATCTGTTTGCATCATAATAACCCTGTTATCGATATAAAAGGGCAATTGGCTTGAAAGTCTGCCAATAGATATGAGCTGTCTGGTGAGAGATATAATATCGCTAGGAAGAAAAATAGCCAGCCAGATCTGAGATCTTGCTGGCCATTTAAAGTTTACCTGATTCTAAAACTTACGCTGCGTCGTCTTGCTTTTCAGCTTCATCCGCTTCAGTTTTCACTGCTTTTGGTTTTTTAGGTTCAGCTTTGCGCTTTTTAGCGCCCAGTGCGTAAAGCACCTCTTCTTTATTCTTAGCAAGATACATTGAAAGCTCTTCTTGCTTGGCTTCATCTTCGATTAGCTCGCTGCCTGCGAGTAATGAAAACAGCTCATCTGCCATATCGAGCATTTTGTCATAAGCGTCGGCTTCTGCCTTAGAGGTAAAAGTCATCTTTTCTTCTCCGTTGCGCTCCACCACGTACTTGACGATTACAGCCATGGTTATCCTCTTAAACTTACCAAATTAAAATTCAATTACTGTCTGTTTATACAGCCAACAGATCGCCTTGTCTAGTTGAGCTGGCGAGAGTGGGAGTTGTTTAACCAATTTGGTTGGGAAGAGAGCAAAAAATGCGGCTAATAACTTGGCCTAGGTTTGCTTTTTATCTTCTATCCAACATGAACTTCGCTTCGGCGGTTGAGCAAATCACACCCTCGGCCTCAATACGGCTTTCTAAGGCAAAGATCCGCTTGGTTCGTTTGACCATTTTAGCCGTTACGCACAGGGTGGTGTGCAATGGCACAGTTTGAATGAAGCGCACGCTTAGTGAGGCTGTGAGTGCTTGAATGTTATGAGCAAAAAGACAATGTGTCATGGCGGTATCATGCAGTGTGCTGATCAACCCTCCTTGCATCACACCTTGATAGCCTTGCATTTTCTCTGTTGCCGTTATTGTGGTTTGAACACTGCCATCAGCCAAATGAGTGAAATCGATAATTTGTTGATCTGAGAAGAAAGGTTGGCAACAAACTGCGCAATTTTGATGGTTATTTGGAAGCATAGATCCCCACTTGATGACGTAAAGAACCAATTTAGCGCTAGTTATTGTCATATGCTATAAATAAGGATGGGAAATATGGTTTCATAAATAACACCACCTATTGAATAACGCCCATTGCTTGGTGGCTAACGGCACATTTCCATTTTATCCCCTTTTTTATTCCCCATCCCACTCCAAACAAAACTGGCGAAACGCTTTAAGTAATGGGCTTTGGTAGCGTTCTTTGTGCATTAACAGCCAAAAGCGGCGCTGCATGTCTAGCGGTAGGTTAAGGGGAACTACCCGTCCATCGGCAATGGCCCACTTTGCCGAACGATGAGATAAACACGCAAGCCCTAGGTTGGCGCTGGCGGCATTAATAATGGCTTCCGTCGTGTTGAGCTGAAATGCATCAGCCCATGTATCAATACGTGGTGCGATGCGTTGTAAGAAAAACTCTCGGCTACCAGACCCTGCCTCTCGTAAAATCCAATCACTTCCTTCTAAATTCGACACTTCTAATGGTTTTTGAGTCGTCAGTGCATGGGCAACAAGCGCATGAGTAGGAGCGGCGATGATGCACATTTCGTCTAAACGCCATTGCTCTGTGGTCAGTTGGGGGTGTTGTGTTTTTCCCTCAACCAACGCAATATCTAGCTCATAATCCACGAGTTTCTGACAGATCTGAGAAGTATTTGAGATCAGCAAACTTTGGGCGTGATGACCGTGCTCAGAACGGAAATCACGAAGAAGAAAGGGGGCAACTTGATTACCAATCGTGTCACTAGCGCCCAAATGAAGTTGGCCATGCAAGGGCTGATCGTCAACAAATAGCTGGTCAATATCTTGGGCTCGGTGAAGCAGTTCATCAGCTAATGGTAAAAGCTGGTGGCCTTGCTGATTTAAAACCAAACGATTATTCACGCGATCAAAAAGATCGTGGCCGATCTGCTTTTCCATTTCAGCCAGTGCCATACTTACCGCTGCTTTAGATAAAAACAGGTTTTTCGCGGCAGCGGTGATGGTCTTGTCTTGAGTGATGGCCACGAATACACGTAGCTGTTTGAGTGAAATATTCATATGTTTAGTTTAATTGAACTCTATTTTAAATATATTCAGATATAATTAAACATAGTTCAAGTTTAAAGTGATGGCACTCAAGAAAAGCATCACACGAGGATACATCATGCTAAAAACGGCAGTGAATAAAACAGCAGCAGCTCCTACACCCATGGCCGGATTAGCATTAGGCATTGCCAGTTTGGGTTGGTGTTGGGAAAACGCGGTGACACTGAATGGCAAAGCTCAGTGGGTCGGAGCCATCCTGGCGAGTGTGCTATTGGTCATGCTATTGGTGAAGTTTGTGTTCCATAACCATTTGCTACGTGATGAGCTTGCACATCCAGTCGTTGGTAGCGTCGCACCGACGTTTGCCATGGCTTTGATGGTGGTGTCTCATTCCGTTGGGCAGTTTTCTATCTACCTTGGTGATGCTATTTGGTTAGCAGCGGTGGCGTTACACGTAGTTTTTCTCGTCAGTTTTATTTATCACCGCGCCAAAGAATTTCGATTACATCATATGGTGCCGAGTTGGTTTGTTCCGCCGGTTGGGCTTATTGTGGCCGATGTTTCTTTCTCTGGTAGCGCGGTATTAGCGCCAGTTGCTGAGGCGGCACTGTTATTTGGCTTAGTGAGCTATGGGGTTATGTTACCTGTGATGGTGTATCGTTTGGTGTTTTGCGAACAAATACCGGATACGGCTAAGCCAACGATTGCGATTATGGCCGCACCTGCGAGCCTATCAATGGCAGGTTACTTAACCATTACCGACCATCCATCTCCGATCTTGATTGCTCTGTTATTTGGTATCGCGGTATTGATGACTTTTGTTACCTATTTGTCTTTCTTGCACCTCATGCGCTTACCTTTTAGCGCCAGTTTTGCTGCATTCACATTTCCAACCGTGATAAGTGCAACGGCCTTATTTAAAATGGCAGTATGGTTGGAAAGCGTTGGCGTTGCACAACGTTATTGCGCCCAGGTGAGTCATTTAGCCTTGTTTGAATTGCTTGTTGCTACGCTTGTCGTCGGTTATGTATCCGTACGTTATATCCATCATTATCTTATCCCTGAAAACACGCACTAGCATTGATGATAACGTGATGTTTTTACCAGCAAATGCGAGCGTTCGTAAGCTTGTTTTCTCTCGAAATGGGTTCTGATGTGCTAATCTGAGGGCATTGTTAATCTTGCCCGCATGAGCCTAACGTGTTTACTGTTTATCATTCTAATCAAGTTGAATTATTAAAGTCCTTATTGGTCGAATTAGTCAGAATTAATCCTCTTGAAAATCCATTTGAAGCTGAGCAGATCTTGGTGCAAAGCCCGGGTATGTCTCAATGGCTCAAAATGGCATTGGCGAATGAATTTGGTGTTGCCGCGAACCTTGATTTCCCACTGCCTGCGACATTTATTTGGGAAATGTTCACCAAAGTGTTACCTGATGTTCCTAAGCGCAGTGCCTTTAACAAAGAAGCCATGACGTGGAAGCTCATGCTTTGTCTACCAGCCTTATTAGACGAAGATGATTTTGCGCCGTTAAAGCAGTATTTGGAAGACGATACCGACCAATCTAAGATCTACCAATTGTCCGAAAAAATAGCAGATATCTTTGATGGTTACTTGGTGTATAGACCTGAATGGATCGCGGCATGGGAAGCGGGGCAGGATGTTGCGGAACTCGAAGGAGAGTCTTCTTGGCAGCCTATTTTGTGGCAAGCGCTCTACGATCAAACCATTGCACTGGGTCAGTCGCCTTATCATCGTGCCAATCTGTATCAGCATTTCATTGATTCTCTAGAGAACTTCAACGGCAAGGTAGAAAACTTACCTAAACGCCTATTTGTGTTTGGTATTTCTTCATTGCCTCCACGTTATATGGACGCGTTAAAAGCGCTAGGTGAACACATCGATGTGCATCTGATGTTTACCAACCCTTGCCGTTATTACTGGGGAGAGGTCAGAGACAGAAAATACCTCGCTCGCTTGGCTTCACTGGCAAGGAAGCACATTGAGTGGAAAGGGGATCACTCTGAGTTGGCCGGTGAAAGCACACAGCTTAAAGGCAGTGTTGATGAGAACGTCATTGATGAATTGCACACTGATGTGGTTGGCAACGGCTTACTTGCGTCCATGGGCAAGCTTGGGCGAGATAACATGTACTTATTGTCTCAATTAGAAGCCAACGAAATAGAAGCCTTTGTTGATTTAGAAAGCGACTCAATGCTGCATCAAATCCAAACTGATATTCTTAATTTGGAAGAACATCAAGACGACAGCATTCTTGATTCTAGTGACCATAAGAAATCAATTGTATTAGGCGATAAATCATTGCAATTGCATGCCTGTCACAGCGCCATGCGAGAAGTTGAAGTATTGCACGATCAATTGCTGGCGATGTTTGAAGCCGATCCAGAACTGAAACCACGAGATATTATCGTGATGGTGGCAGACATCAACGCCTATAGCCCCGCGATTTCATCTGTATTCGGTAATGCACCCGGCGAGCGTTACATCCCTTACTCTATTTCCGACCGCAGCGCCTCTCAAGAAAGCCCAATCTTAGCGGCGTTCATGAGTTTGATGGCGCTACCAGAAAGCCGATGCCACGCCTCAGAGATGCTAGAGCTGTTAGAAGTACCAGCAATGATGGCGAGGTTTGGGCTAGATGAACAACAATTTGAAAGAGCTAAGGCCTGGATCGAAGAAATTGGCGTACGATGGGGGCTCGATGGCGACACGTCCGTTCACTTTGATTTGCCCGAGCAAACACAAAACTCCTGGTTATTTGGCATAGAGCGAATGCTATTGGGTTATGCGATGCCAGACTCTTACGGGCTGTTTTCAGGTGCAAGCGGTAATATCTCGGCTTTTAATGAAGTGCAAGGTATGGACGCAGAGTTAGCTGGCAAATTAGCGCATTTTGTTGAAATGCTCAGTTGCTACAGGCAAGCCCTATCACTGCCGCAAACCGCCAGTCAATGGCATCAAAATATTCTAGGACTGTTGGATGACTTCTTCAGCGTAGAGCTTGAAGATGAAATGGTACTGAAGTCGATTCGAGATGGCTTAACTCAACTGCAAGAACAACTGATAGACGCTGGATTTGAGCAAGAAATCAGCCCATCGGTCATGAATATCTACTTGCAAAACAGGCTTTCCGGCACTCGCGTTAGCCAGCGATTCTTAGCCGGTCAGGTAAACTTTTGTACCTTGATGCCCATGCGTTCCATTCCATTTAAAGTGGTGTGCTTATTAGGCATGAATGACGGGGCTTACCCACGGTCAATGCCAGCGGAAGGGTTTGATTTAATGACCGGTAGAACAAGGCCCGGAGATCGCTCCCGCAGAGATGATGACCGCTACTTGTTCCTTGAAGCCTTGCTCTCTGCCCAGCAAGGCTTGTACATCAGCTACATTGGCCGTTCTATTCAAGACAATACAGAAAAAGTACCTTCAATTTTGGTGTCTGAGTTACTTGAGTACTGTCACCAGAATTATTGTTTAGCGGGTGATGAAGCACTCGCGGTTGATGCGTCCGGTGATGCTTTGCTCGCTGTTTTAACCTCCCACCACGCCATGATGCCATTTAGCCCGGCGGCATTTAGTCTTGAAAGCCCTAGCTACGCGAAAGAGTGGTTGCCAACCGTCAACCGCAAGGGGCAGGCGTGTGGCGAGTTTAGCCAACCGCTTGACGACTATTTGTTGGAATTTAGTGCGCCGTATCAGATCGATTTGGTTGAATTACAACGCTTTTGGCGTTTGCCCGTGCAGTATTTCTTTAATCGCCGTTTAAAAGTGAATTTTGATTCATTGCAAGGTGTGATGGAAGACGATGAACCCTTCGTTGTGGGCGGACTTGAAGGGTATATAATGCGTGATCAGCTACTCGAAATATTACTCGAAAATCGCATGAAAGGCGGTGATGAAACCGCAGCAATCGCCTCTTTTGTTGCCGAGCAACGAGCGAAAGGTTTACTGCCAATCGGTGCTTTTGGCGAGTTAGAGTTTGTGACTAACTCGGCGCAAACCCAAGCATTGGTCGATGCGATCGCGCCTTTATGTCAAGCACAGCTCGACGATGCGGAAGTGGCGCTAACAATAGATATAGATGGTGAAAACTACCACTTAAATGGCTGGCTCACACGCTTGTATCGTTCGGGCTTAGTGCGTTATCGCTGTGGTAAATTACGCCCGCAAGATTGGTTGTCGGGGTGGATCGATCACCTATGTCTGGCGGCTAATGGCCATTCGACTCGTACTCACCTCATTGGCTACGATAAAAAAGACGGCGTACAACATTGGGTGATAGCCCCAATCGATTCTGTTCAGGATGCCAAGCAGGCATTAACGCAGCTCGTCCGCTTGTATTACCAAGGCATGAATCAACCACTGGCTTACTTTCCTAAAACCGCACTGGCAGGCATCGAAGCTTGCATTAGCAAAGCGGGCGAGTGGGTCGACGATGAAGAAAAATGTTTGAATAAAATGGCTGATGCATTCAACAGCGGTTTCTTTCCTGGAGAAGGAATAGACAGCTACATCAGTCGAATTTGGCCACAATGGAATGATGAACTTGCCCAGCAAGTTAGATTGAATGCTAGTTTAGTATTGCAAGCGGCAGTCTTATCCACCACCACAGCGGAAGAGATGGCAAGTCACTAATTAGACAAAGGTTTATAGGGTGAAAGTGTAGGGTGGTCGCCAGCAAATCATTTTTATATGTAGGGCGTCTACTGTGCGACCACAAGGTCAGAGGTGACCATAAATTCTGTGGAAGCGATACTAACGAGGCGAGCTTACTGAAACCGTGAGCCTGCTCGCAAGCTGTAATATTTTGATTCTAAAAATTTTTAATTTTGTGGTGATTTAAGTGTTTGATCACAAATCAGTAGAACTTAAAGGCAAAAAATGACAACCAATATGGATGAGCAGAACGACGCTGCAACCGTACTAACTCCCATGACTTTTCCTTTGCATGGCGCACGGCTCATTGAAGCTTCTGCCGGAACAGGAAAAACCTTTACTATCGCAGGGCTTTATTTGCGCCTGCTGCTTGGTCATGGGGATGAGCAAACTCGACATCAAGCGCCGCTTACCGTGGATCAAATATTGGTGGTGACGTTTACTGAGGCCGCTACTGCCGAGCTGCGCGATCGTATTCGCGCTCGTATTCATGATGCACGGTTGGCGTTTGCTCGTGGTGTGAGCGGTGACCCTGTTATTAAGCCCTTATTGGACGTCATTACCGATCATAAAAGCGCAGCGGATATTTTATTGCAAGCTGAGCGACAAATGGATGAAGCGGCCATTTATACCATTCATGGGTTTTGCCAACGAATGCTGACTCAAAATGCATTCGAATCCGGTAGCCGTTTTAATAATGAATTTGTCACTGATGAGAGCCAACTGAAGGCGCAAGTCGTGGCCGATTACTGGCGTCGTAATTTTTATCCATTGTCGCTGGAGCTGTCAGCAGAAGTTCGCAATATTTGGTCTTCGCCACGAGCGTTACTACAACAAGTAGGCGGTTATCTAACCGGTGTGCCGATTAATATTTCAGTGCCAGCCATGCAAGGCACATTAGCGGACCTTCATCAAGAAAACATGAAGGGCATAGACGTACTGAAAGCATTATGGGTCGAAGCTCAGAGCGACCTACATGACCTCATCGCCAATTCAGATATTAACAAGCGCAGCTACACCAAAAAATCGCTACCAAACTGGTTAAATGAGGTATCTGCTTGGGCTGCAACTCCCACAATTGATTATCAACTTCCAGACAAATTAGAGCGATTTTCTCAGCAAGTGTTAACGGAAAAAACGCCGAAAGGAGAGGCTCCTTCTCATTCTGTCTTTGTGGCAATAGAATCATTTTTGGCCCAACCCATGAGCTTGAGAGAACCTTTACTCGCTCACGCCATTGAGCAGTGCCGAGTGATGCTGGCGAAAGCCAAACAGCGTAAAAACTGGCTTTCTTTTGATGACCTGCTCACTCAATTGAGCGCCGCCATCGATAACGATGAACAACAATTGCTGGTGGAGCGAATTCGTCATCTGTATCCGGTTGCCATGATCGATGAATTCCAAGATACCGACCCAATGCAATACAGCATTTTTAGCCGAATATACGTTGGGCAACCTGAGTGCGGTTTGTTTATGATCGGCGACCCTAAACAAGCCATTTATGCATTCCGTGGTGCTGATATTTTTACCTATATTCGTGCTAGAAATGAGGTGGCGGATCACTACACGCTAGACACCAATTGGCGATCCAGTGCCGACATGGTGAATGCGGTCAATCAGGTGTTTGGTGCCTCCGATAGCCCATTTATTTATGACCGAGACATCCCTTTTCGCCCTGTGAAATCCAGCCCGAATGCAGAAAGTAAGCATTGGCAACTGAATGGTCATAAACAAGATGCCATGACACTTTGGTTGCACGAAGATGAAGAAGCCAAGCCAGTGACCAAAGGAGAATACCAGCAGGTCATGGCGCAATCGACCGCAGTGCATATTCAATCTATTTTGACCGCCGCGGATCAAGATCAAGCGTGGCTAGATACGGGCAAGCAAAAGCAAACACTGCAAGCTGGTAATATTGCGGTGTTGGTGCGTACGGGGATGGAAGGGCGGTTAATTAAAGATGCGCTCGCGCAACAAGGCATCGCCAGTGTTTATCTTTCTAATCGAGACAGTGTCTTTAACAGCACCATCGCTACTGATGTGATGCGCCTTATTCAAGCGGTATTAACCCCGGATGATGACCGTGCATTAAGGTCTTGTTTGGCTTCAAGTTTATTCGCTTTGGATGCCAAGCAGCTCGATAACTTAAATAACCACGAAGTTATGTGGGAAAACACCGTGAACGAGTTTCGAGACTACCGCGTTTTATGGCAACAACGTGGTGTGATGCCAATGATACGTTCGGTGATGAGCAAGCATCAAATTGCCGAGCGATTACTGGAAGAAGAACAAGGAGAAAGAGACTTAACCGACTTACTGCACGTTGGCGAATTGCTGCAACAAGAGAGCTTAGAAATCGACAGTGACCATGGTTTATTGCGTTGGCTTGGTGAAACAATTTCCAATATTCAATCAGGAATTTCTGGTGCCAGTGATGAGCAGATTCAACGATTGGAGTCTGAACGCAATTTAGTGCAAATTGTGACGATTCATAAATCCAAAGGCTTGGAATATGATTTGGTGTTTTTACCTTTTGTTTGTGCATATCGCGAAGCCAGTGAGGGTAAGTATTACGATGAGCAATTGGCGCAAACAGTGTTGGATATTACCAATAACAAAGCGTCACTGGCTCAAGCGGATAAAGAACGTTTAGCTGAAGATTTACGTTTGATTTATGTGGCGCTCACCCGTGCTGTATATGGTTGTGTTATTGGATTAACCCCATTGAGAAAAGGTCGTTCAAGTAAAGATCCAAGTGGTGTGCATTTAAGTGCCATGGGCAACCTATTGCAAAATGGAAAACAGTTATCAGCCGCGGAATTTGCCAGCTCTATCCAAAGCGTGTGTTCAACGGCGCAATCAATGCAATTAGCGAGTGTGCCAGAGGAACATGAAGGACCTTATCAATCACCAGCGACGGAAGAGGCAGAGCTTATTGCCAATGAGTTTAATACTCGAATCGATCGATACTGGCGTATTACCAGTTATTCTGGGTTGGTAAAGCAAGGGTCACATTCCAATCATGATGCCAGTTTTGAGCAAGCGGGGTTTGATATTGACTCTGTTGATGATAAAGAAGAGCAAGAACTAGCCGAACCTGAACGCTCGATATTCACTTTCCCTCGTGGCGCCGCTCCTGGTACGTTCTTGCACACATTATTTGAAGAAGTCGAGTTTACTGAGCCCGCAAACAGCGTTGATAACCAAGCAACCATTGAACGATTAATAGAAAGCGAAAATCTAGAGTTGGAATGGCTACCTGTATTGCAAAATATGGTAGACAAAGTGATGCATACACCATTGGATGGCAATGGTCTTCAACTGGCACAAAAAGGGCCAAGCCAGCGTTTAGTTGAAATGGAATTTTTGTTGCCAATTAAACTGTTGTCTTCCGTTGCGTTTAATCAATTGGCTCACCAACATGATGAATTATCCCAGCAAGCTGGAGAGTTAGGTTTTCATACCGTTCAAGGTATGTTGAAAGGCTTCATTGATTTAGTGTTTGAACATGAAGGTAAGTATTATGTTCTGGACTGGAAGTCTAATCATCTGGGTGATGATGTGAGTGAATATCATGGGGAGAAGCTCAAGCAAGCTATGGCCGATCACCGCTACGACTTACAGTATCAAATCTATGCACTTGCCTTACATCGATTCTTGCGTAGCCGAGTGGCGAATTATGATTACGAAACGCATTTTGGTGGCGTGTATTATCTGTTCTTAAGAGGGATGGACGGTCAATCTGGGCACGGAGTGTTTTCTGCCCGCCCGAGCCAAGATTTCTTACAGCAGTTTGATCTACTGATTGATGGTGAATTAGAACATGTTTAGTACTTTACAGCGCTTGAGTCAAAAGGGCGTATTACGTCAGCTTGATTATCAGTTTGGTCGTTTTATCGCGAATCAAGAGCCAACACAATCTGAGCGAGTCGGCTTTTTAGCCGCATTACTTAGCCATGAGCTAGGTAAGGGCCATATCTGTATTGATCTCACCAAGCTAGACATTAGCCAAATGTTAGGCCTCTATGGAGAACAAGCCGCTGAACTCAACCTTATTGTCTCTGACGTAAATTGGCTTTCATTGATGCAACGCGCAAGTGTGATTGGAAGCGGTAGCCAAGCTAAACCTTTGGTGTTAGACGGCTCACGCCTGTATTTGCATCGATATTGGCACTACGAAAGCCAATTAAGTGACGTATTAAAAAGCCTGGCTCAGTCTAGCTCCCTTGCCAGTAGTGGCTTAGGGGCAATGACTCAAACGTTGGATCACCTTTTTACTCCAAGTTTCAGTTTTCTGTTTAAAGCGTTAACAAACCTTACGGAAAGCAATCAAGTATTACGTCAGCAATTGGTGTGTGATCATCTGGATGTGGTATTGCCTGAACAATTGGATTGGAGTGGGATTGATCAAGTACTGGTTAAGGCAAGTAAAGCCGCTGATCTAGAAGATCTTCGCCTGCTTGTGCCAACATCGGCGTGTTTAAACTGGCAAAAGGTAGCGGCAGCCGTTGCCCTTACTCGGCGTTTTGCGGTGATCTCTGGCGGCCCGGGTACAGGTAAAACAACCACCGTGGCGAAATTGTTGGCAGCATTAGTGGAGCAAGGCAATCAAGCTAATCATCTACCGATCATTAAGCTGATAGCGCCTACAGGAAAAGCGGCGGCGCGTCTAACTGAGTCGATTGGTGCGGCGATAAGCCAACTCCCTGTTGATCCAGAAATCATTGCCGCTATACCGACAGAAGCCAGCACCATCCACCGATTACTCGGGGCCATACCGAACCGCGCTGAATTTCGTCATAACAAAGTCAACCCACTGCACTTAGATATTTTAGTGGTCGATGAAGCGTCCATGGTCGACTTACCCATGATGCATAAGTTAATTGATGCGCTTCCTAACCAAGCGCGGCTTATTCTGCTGGGAGACAAAGATCAATTAGCATCGGTAGAAGCAGGCGCAGTGTTGGGCGATATTTGTTCCTTCATTGATCAAGGCTTCAGTGCTCAACAAGGCCAACAACTTGCCACGTTGACCGGGTTCGATTGGCTAAAGAACGAGTCGACTAATGCAAATACGGGCCTAGCAGACAGTTTATGCATGCTGCAAAAAAGTTATCGATTTGATGCTCGCTCAGGCATAGGCCAATTGGCAAAAGCAATCAATGCAGGTAAACCATACCAAGTCGAACAAGTGTGGCTGGCTGGGTTTACTGATATTAAACGTCATGATTTAAGTAAAGAGTCGTATGCCGCGATGATAGACATGATGGTGGCAAACTATTCAGGCTATCTGTCATTCGTTCATACAAAAGATAAAACCACCACTTCGCTACCCAAGCAGGTATTGAAAGAGTTCAGTAAAAGCAGATTATTGTGCGCTATTCGTGAAGGCGATTTTGGCCTAACAGGGCTGAACTTACGGATTGAAGCAGCTTTGCGGAAAAAACGTTTAATCCCTAGTTTTGAAGAGCAATGGTACGTCGGTCGTCCAGTAATGGTGACGCGTAATGATCATGGCTTAGGTTTGTATAACGGTGATATTGGCATCTGTATGTTAGACGAATCTGAAGATGAAGCTCGCTTACGAGTGTATTTTGAATTGCCTGATGGAAGCGTAAAAGGGGTGTTACCAAGCCGAGTACCACAGCATGAAACAGCCTATGCCATGACGATACATAAATCTCAGGGCAGTGAATTTGACCATACGGTGATGGTACTGCCGAATGATTTCAGTCCTATTCTCACCCGAGAGCTTATTTACACCGGTATTACTCGTGCAAAATCGCAATTGGATTTGTTTTGTCAGCCTGCGGTGCTGTCAAAGGGAGTCAGTATTAAAACGATAAGAAGCAGTGGATTAGCGCAGCGATTGAGCTCGCTCTAATTGATAAAGAGCGCCTGATTTTTAATGAGTATTAGGGATGTGAGAGGAAGAACGACCGTCCGTGGTACGATACTAGTTGGTTAATGGAATCTAGTCAGCTAATTGAATTTCTTGTGATTTAAATCGACCTAATATGCTTGGCTTCTTTAAGGGGCCTTGCGATGGTCCGTCTTCTTCAAAGATGCTCGAGAACGAGATGTTCTTAATATTGCAGCGTGTTTGGTAAGACAAAATAAAACGTTTCATACTGGTGTTCACTGGGAATACGCAGTGTACTTCTTGGCCGTCTAAGAAATGATTATCGGCCATGTCCCAAAAGCTTTGGGCGGAGTTGCAAATGACAGTTTTCATGAATCATGCTCGCAAGTGATGAATGCTCGCATCCTAGCCGTTCACTCTAATGTTAAAGAGTGTATTACCTCCATGTGGTAATTTTTCTCTATTATTTATGATGGCGCTAATTGGAGAAGGGCGTGATTGTACCAGCAACATGCTTAAATAACAGTCAATTTAGAGTCAGTAATGTTAATTTTTAAGCAAGTGCTGATATATCAAGGTGTTATGGAACTTGATTTATATCCATCTATCTATGACTGATAGCTAAACAGTTAGCTGCAGAATCTTGGAACGACGCTGATAATTATAGAGTCCTTGTTTTTCAGTCGGCAGCGCAGACACATCGACTTCAACGAAGCCTTGCTCCCTAAACCAATGCAAACTTCGAGTTGTCAAAACAAATAGATGTTCGAGTTGCAGTTTCTTTGCTCTTAAATGGATGTGTTTAAGCAAATGCACGCCACGATTACCATCGCGATAATCAGGGTGAATCGCAACGCAGGCCATTTCCGCTTTCTTTTCACTTTCATAAGGGTAAAGCGCTGCGCAGCCAATGATCATGCCGTCTTTTTCAATGATGGTGAATTGATGGATCTCTTGCTCTAGTTGTTCACGAGAGCGACGAACGAGTATTCCTTGCGTTTCCAGTGGCTCAATTAAGTCGACGATACCACCGATGTCATCAATGTCTGCCTCTCTTACCTGCTCGGCACTGGCCATAACAACTTGGGTACCGATACCGTCGATAGAGAACAACTCTTGGATTAAAGCCCCATCTATTTTGTAACTGATCAGGTGGCTTCGCGGTACGCCTGCGCGGCAGGCATTAATTGACCCGCGCAAGAAGCGAATAGAGCCTGATCCTTGCTTTTGTTCGTTGGTTTCAAGTTGATCCAGAATCGATTTTGCTTCAGTAGGAAAGAGTTCGGCAATCACTTGACCGTTTTTATCCAGCACCCCTTGCTCAGAGCTGAAGCCGATGAGTTTGTCTGCATTCAATCTGATCGCGACTTGTGTTGCCACTTCTTCTGAGAGCAAATTGAAACTTTCACCGGTGACAGAGCTCCCGATAGGGCCGATCAGTACAATTGATCCTTGTTCTAAAATACGATCAATTGCTTGAGTATCAATGCGTCGAATGCGGCCACTGTGACAATAATCGATACCATCATCGACCCCAATTGGCTGCGCTACGACGAAATTACCGCTGACTACAGTAAGCTGAGTGCCTGCCATTGGGGTATTGTTTAAGCTCATGGACAACTTGGCGGTTATGTCGAGTTGCAGCTGCCCTGCTGACTGCATAACTAGGTTGAGTGCGTTGGCATCGGTGACACGAATACCTTTGTGGTAAGGGGTTGTTAGCCCTTGCTGCTCAAGTCTTTGGTTAATTTGTGGCCTTGCTCCATGAACCAGAACAATTTTTACACCCAAGCTGTGAAGTAGGGCAATATCATTGATTATGTTGCTAAAGTTGTTGTCTTGATAAGCTTCGCCCCCCAGCATGATCACCATGGTTTTCCCACGGTGAGCGGTAACATAGGGAGTGGATTGTCTAAACCCTTTAACTAATGCGGTGCTTCTCAATTTCACTACAGTGCACATCCTTGATTATTTATGTTTTAATAATGACTATTAATTCACTTTAATGCAAGGTTTTAACGGTTCGTTAGACGCTTATTTTCTAAATTAATACCATTATCAGCAATGTTGAATTAACCTTAATGGAATCACAATGAAACCATCCATAATCATGGCTAACTATAAAAAGACAGAATCGAATAACCGTGGCAAAAAACCGTTGCATCATTACGCAAGGGTTTGGGTGTTGCTCAGTGTGATTGTGATTGGTTTGGGTTATGGCGGAGTAAAAAGTTTCGTTGATCATCAGAAAGTGACCAAACTCTATCGACAACAAATATTTGGCACCTGGGTAGAGCAAAACGTCGCGGACTATGCTGCAGATAGCTTTGTCGTTAAAAAAAATGGGATATTCATTGATGGACGACAGGTCACCACTCAATTCACGTTTGATGGTGTGCGTTTGGAGTTTGATTTGGGCGCAGAGCATCATCGATTTGAAGTGAGAAACTCAGCGATGACCCAACTTAAACGTGTGTCTCCAGCGCATTATGAGTCCGTATTCCTCAATACCACCCCTCCTCCCCCGCTACCAGGAACAAATGAGCTATTCCGATAAATAATGCGGGTCTAAATGACTGAAATGAGTCCAAAGTTGTTTGGATTCTGAACGAACTAAAATCTTTACAATCCTTGTGTTGCTTCGAGTTGAATACTTTGTCATCCTACTTTTATCATTATAAAGGGATGCTTCTTCTGTGTTCAAAAAACTGTATTGTATCGGGGCGGTGCTTGCCCTTGCTGGTTGTGCTGGGCCAACTGAACGTGGTCAGCAATATCAAAGTGGCGAGTTTACGTCTAACCTAAATCAAGTCGAATCGATTGAGTCGAATGTGCCACGTAATTACACGGCTTTTTCAAACCAAGCTGAGCAAGTCGTCACTCTTTCTCCATCCATGGCCAAACTCTATCAACCTCTTTATGAACAACTAGAAGCGTGGAGTTTGCAAAGTGGTGAACCGAGCGAGCTGGCTAACTATGGCATTCAAATGGCCCAGTTAGGGGGGGGAGATAAAAAAGGCAACGTTCTGTTTACTGGCTACTTTTCTCCGGTGATTGAGTTGCGTCATGAAGCGGATAACGAATATCGATACCCGGTTTACCGCAAACCCGATTGTGGCGAGCAGTGCCCAACACGTGCCGAAATCAACCAAGGTGCGCTGCAAGGTCAAGATTTAGAACTCGGCTACGCTGCGAATATGATCGACCCATTTATTATGGAAGTGCAGGGCAGTGGCTTTGTACACTTTGGTGATGATGACACGTTAGAGTATTTTGCCTACGGTGGTAAAAATGGTCATGCTTACGTTAGCATCGGTAAAGTTTTGATTGAGCGAGACTTAGTTCCTCGTGAAAAAATGTCGCTGAAAGCCATTAAAGATTGGGTGTTGCAGCAAGATGAAGCAACCGTAAGAGAAGTGCTAGAGCAAAACACATCTTATGTTTTCTTTGAACCAAGAGATGCTGCGCCAGTAACGGGCAGTGCGGGAATTCCGCTAATGCCAATGGCTTCTGTTGCGGGCGATCGCAGTTTATTTCCAATGGGAACCCCAATTCTTGCAGAAGTGCCATTGCTGAATGCGGATGGAACGTGGAGCGGCGCTCATGAATTACGCATCTTGATTGTGTTAGATACTGGCGGCGCTGTTAAGCAAAACCACTTAGACTTATATCACGGCATTGGCAGCCTCGCGGGAACGCAAGCGGGTCACTATAAACATTTTGGTCGGGTATGGAAGTTAGGGCTGCAAAGCTCTCCAACTCAAGCGCCATGGGCGATGCCGCCAGAAAAGTCCAATTAGGTTTAATCTCAACTTGTATTACCTTTAAAGAGTGCGTATAAAACGCACTCTTTGTCTTTTTACCTACCTCAACGTAAGAGTTTTTTATGCGTGAATTAAACACACCTGCTTCTGAACAATATGACCAACGCTTTGGCGGTACTCGTCGCCTTTATGGCTACAGTGAGGTCGATATCTTACGTGCTAGCCATGTATGTGTTGTTGGTATAGGTGGTGTAGGTTCGTGGGCAGTAGAAGCCCTCGCTAGAACGGGCGTAGGTGAGTTGACTCTGATCGACATGGATGATGTTTGTGTGACGAACATTAACCGTCAAATTCACGCGATGAGCGGCACAGTGGGTCAGAGTAAAATCGAAGTGATGGCAGAACGTGTGAAGTTGATTAATCCTGAATGTAAAATCAATCTCATTGACGATTTTATCGGGCCAGATAACCTACAAGAGTACATCAGCAAAGAGTTTGATTATGTACTGGATGCGATTGATAGCGTAAAAGCAAAAGCGGCGCTCTTGGCTTTCTGTAAGAGTAATAAAATCAAAGTCGTGACGACCGGTGGGGCTGGTGGACAAGTCGACCCTACTCAGATCAAAGTGGCCGATTTATCTAAAACTATCCAAGATCCACTGGCAAAAAAAATCAAAGATACTTTGCGCCGTTTTCATAATTTTAGCAAAAATCCACAGCGTAAATTCGGTATTGATTGTGTGTTCTCAACGGAACAACTGAAGTACCCTCAAGCCGATGGCTCGGTTTGCGGCATGAAGTCGACGGCTGAAGGCCCAAAACGTATGGATTGTGCCAGTGGGTTTGGCGCGGCTACGGTAGTGACGGCCACGTTTGGTTTTGTCGCTGTTTCACGTGTGGTCGAAAAGCTGATCGAGCGTGGGATGAAGGTTAAGAGCTAGGTACGAAAAGCTAAGTTCTAAAAGCGAAGTGCTAAAAGCTAAGTTTTTAAGGCCAAAGGCTAAAGGCGAAGAGGGATGAGCTTGGGGGGAAGGTAGGAGTTTAACTTAGGTTGGTTTGTGCCTTTGTCTTACTGGCTTTAGTGATATAATTGTGTCAATTTCAATGGTTAAAAGTAAAGTCTCATGTCTGAATTTCCTCAATCGCCTTTTGGTAGTGATGTTACTGCTCAAGATATCGAAAGTACCATGCAAAATTTTACTAGCTGGGAAGACCGATATCGCCAAGTGATTCAATGGGGGAAGAAGCTGCCAACCATGCCTGATGAATTTAAATCAGAACAAGTAACGGTAGCGGGTTGTGAAAGCCAAGTGTGGCTTGTAAGCAAGCAAGTAGAAGGTCGTTGGTACTTTTGCGCAGACTCAGATGCACGAATAGTGCGAGGCTTGATAACGCTGGTTTTAGCTGCATATCATGGCAAAACGAGTATTGAAATTGCTCAATTTGATATCGACAGTTATTTTCAAAAAACAGGCCTAATTGAACACTTGAGCCCGTCTAGAGGCAACGGCTTAAAAGCCATCGTAGAACAAATCAAAGTGCAAGCTGCCCGCTAGTTAGCAAACAGGAAGAAGAACATCAACAATCACCTTCTTCCTTATTCTTGCTTCTATTTCATCTTTTCCTAGCAGCCCTAAGGCCTACCGGACACACTTAGCTTTTAGTACTTAGCCTTTAGCACTTCATCACAACATATCCAATGCCTTTTCCATCGCGCTAATTAAGCGCTCAACATCTTCCATCGTGTTATAAACCCCAAACGAAACGCGAACGGTACCTGAAACCCCTAAAGCATCCATTAATGGGTGGGCACAATGGTGACCAGAGCGTACAGCGATGCCCTGTTTGTCTAACAAGGTGGCGATGTCTTGATGATGAACCCCATCAACAACAAAAGTAAGCACACTACCTGAAGCTTGCGGGTGAACCAAGGTAAGGTCATCCATTTTACTTAGGGCGCTTGCAGTCGCTTCAACCAAAGCGTGAATGTGCGATTCAATAACTTTCGAATCTAAGCCTTGATACCAATTGATAGCGGTTGCAAGGGCAATCGCACCAGCCACATTTGGCGTACCAGCTTCAAATTTTCCAGGTAAATCAGAAAAGGTCGTCCCGTCAAAGCTGACTTTTTCTACCATCTTTCCACCACCGTGCCATGGTGGCATCGCTTCTAGCAGTGCGAGTTTTCCGTATAGCACGCCGATTCCGGTAGGAGCATATAGCTTGTGCCCGGAAAATACATAGAAATCGGCATCTAGCGTTTTAACATCAACGTGCTCATGCACAATGCCTTGCGCTCCATCGACGACCACGACAGCGCCAGCGTTGTGACTGCGCTCTATGATGGTTTCAATCGGTTGGCGGTAACCTGTGACATTCGTAATGTGGGCGACAGCAACCAGTTTTGTTTTGTGATTAAGTAATACGGAGAAGGCATCTAGGTCTAGTTCACCGTTATCGGTCATGGGGATCTTGATGACTTTAGCGCCAGTTTGCTGCGCAACGATTTGCCAGGGCACAATGTTGGCGTGGTGTTCCATTTCACCGACTAATATCTCATCACCAGCCTGTAGCGTATCTCGGGCATAAGTTTGGGCGATGAGGTTTAATGCTTCGGTTGCGCCTCGCGTCCAAATGATCTCTTTACTGCTAGCAGCGCCAATAAAGTCTTTTACACACTCACGCGCCGCTTCAAATTGAAAGGTCGCATTGGCAGTTAAGCTATGGCTACCGCGATGCACATTGGCATTTTGTTGACTGTAATAATGGCTGATCGCATCAATCACCACTTGGGGTTTTTGAGTGGTAGCGGCGCTATCAAGGTAAACCAGAGACTCCCCTGCGATGTTTTGTTGTAAGGCCGGGAATTGTTTGCGGATATCGTCGATGTGCATCTATTTACCCATCTCATGGTAGTGAAGTGTGGGTTGAGTGACCATAGGTTCGGCAATGCTCCACGCATGTGGTTTACCAGATAATTGGATGACGATCTCCATGGCGAACTCCAAAGCGGTTCCCGGCCCTTGGCTTGTCATTAGGTTATGAGTAATGTCATAAACCACGCGCTTAACACGCCTTAGTTCTTCTGGGATTTGCTCTTGAAAGGCTGGATGGCAAGTCATTAAGGCTTTGGTGTATAGCTGATTATGTTGCAGAACCAAAGCAGGAGCAGCGCATATTGCGCCCATCAAGCGGCTTTCATACATATGCTGTTTAATCATCTCTATGAGCACAGTGCTGTCGCGAAAAGCTTCAGAGCCACCAACGCCACCAGGCAATAAGATGGCATCAAATTCTTGATCGGCGATATCGATTAAACGGCAATCTGCAGTGAGCGTTACCCCACGAGAAGCTTTCATCGTCAGCTTACCCTCAGGATCGGCACTTGCGACGGTAACTTCGTAGCCTGCACGAACCATAATATCAATGATGGTGACCGCTTCCATCTCTTCGCTGCCTTCGGCAATAGGGACTAATATTTTATGACTCATCGTTGGCTCCAAGATTGTTCGATTTGTTTAATACTCTCAAGCAGTTGCTTATTAGCAGGAACAGAAAGTTGATGTTGTTGCGCGCATTTGACCACATAGCCAGTAATGAAGTCTATCTCTGACACACGCTGGTGCTGTATATCTTGCTGCATGGAGGAGTAATTTTCAGCCGTTGCTCCAATGACATTATAAACAGTTTGTTTCAACGTCTCTGTATCCAATTCAACCTGTTGCTGTTGCATGACTTGAGTCAGCTCATTAATGATAGTGTTGATTTGTTCGCTATAACGGTCGTTAGCCAGAGCACCGTTTTTACACTGATTGAGTGCGGTGAGCGGGTTGATAGCACAATTTATGGCGAGCTTTTGCCAGAGTGCATCGATAATATGAGAGTTCCAACTTGTTTGTGATAGCGCGTGATTAAAAACATCGGCAACAAAAGCACATTGTTGACCCTTCTTGTTCCATGCTCCGATCTGAGTGGCTCCCATGCCAGTATGGTTTACTTGATGCTTACTTGGTTTGAAGGCGGCTTGTGTGGTAGTGGCAATTAAGACTGGCCAGTTTGAAAGCGTTTCTTCTAACTCATCTAGCGCACCCATACCGTTGTGCATGAATAACAAGATAGTATCGGGGTGGATGTGAGCGAGTAATGGGGTAACCGCGCTTTCTACCTGCCAAGCTTTTACGGTGACTAGTACCAGATCGCTATTAGCCAAAAACTCAGCATCGTTGCTAGGTAAAGTGATGGTTTCTTCGTTATCGAATTGAAGGGAATAAGTGGAAATTACCTTTTTTCGCTGCCACAGAGCGATATTATGCTCAGCTTGTTGCAGTTTGTATGCCCAAAGAGAGCCAATGGCACCAGGGCCAACAATGGTGATATTCAAGATGTTTACCTAGCAGAAATCTATGCTAAAAGCATAACGCTAGCGTGTTAGATTTCCAAGGGGAAGGAGCAAGGTGGAGTTATTTAGCCATAAAAAATGGCGCTTAAAAGCGCCATTTCAAATCTTGTTGCTAACAACTCAAATTAGAATTTGTAGTTGATGCGGTAGATTACTAGGTCGTTGTAGCCTTGGATACCTAGTTTATTGTGTGTGAAGCGGTAAAGAACACCAGTAGACCAGTCTTCAGTTACGTTCCACATTGCGTTCAAGCTGCCGTTTAGGCCAGTTTTTCCGCCTTGGTTATCTGCGTAGTGCTCGTTACGACCGAATTCATACTCACCCCAGCTAGAGAAAGTAAAGCTTTGACCTGCGATGTCAGTGTTGTAGAAACCAACCCAACCAGCCATACCACCGTTTGCACCGCTGATAGCGCCGCTTACATCTTTTCCGCTCGAGTCTTTACCTACAACGCCTGATGTGTTTACTTGGTGAGCACCAATGAATGGGGTGAATGCCCAACCGTCACCAGAAAGGCCAGTGTAACCAAGACCTACTACACGGTTTTGCTCGTGGAATGCAAAAGCATCGCCGTCAGTGTTGTACACTTGAGCGTAAAGGCTAGCACCTGTTTCGCCAAGGTTGTAATGGATAGAACCTTTTAGAGATGCGCCACGCTTATCGTGTGCACGATCAACACCTTCGTAGTCGTAGAAACCGTAGATTTGGCCCCAATCAAAAGCAGCGCCACCTTCAATACCGATAACCGCTTGGTTACGATCTTCTGCTTTGTTTTCTGTTCCGTGATCCCATTTTTGGTAATCTAGGTACATGCTACCAAAACCGTATAGGTATTCTGCTTGAACGGGTGCTGTTGCAGCTGCTGCAACAAGGCTAAGAGCCAAAAGTGATTTACGCATAGGTGTCTACTCTTTCAATTTATGAATGTGTTAACCAATGATCCATGGTCGCTTCAGTCCTTTGACGGCTATCATATAGATATTTCTCTCAATTAAAAGTGTAACGAATGAGAAAAAGAAACCGTTTGCGTGACTTGGATCACATAAAATAAATGTTAGGGGAACTTTGTTGGTTCGCAGCAATAATAGTCGCTAATTGGCGATTCTCAAGTCGATTGTTAACAGGTAATCGGTTTCGTTCTAACTTTTGAGCAAAATAGTCGAGCTATATGTAAATGCTTGTGACACGGGGCTTGAGACAAAAAAACCGACCCATTCAGGTCGGTTATGTATGCGTTTTTATATAGTTGTAGTGGTTATTTTTTTATTCTCTTTTGAGTTCAACATCTTGCTCAATATCTTGATCTCGTTTTCGTGCTTTTTCGAGTAAATCGGTAAAATAGTGTCTTAATGAATAGAGCATGACTAAGCTTGGAATCACCATTAGTGCCGTAATAATGAAGAATAACGACCAGTCATTAAGGTAATCAGCTAACTCTCCACTAAACGAGGCAAGGGTTGTGCGGCCAAAGTTACCTAATGACGCGAGCAGCGCATACTGTGTGGCTGAGAATGCTTGCCCGGTTAACACGGTTAGGAAAGACACAAAAGCAACAGTAGAGAAGGCTGTCGTAAAGTTGTCAACGATGATCGTTGCTAAGAATAGGTTCTCATTCGGCCCTACGCTTGCAATCCATGCAAACATTAAGTTACTGGCTGCCATTGCTATGCCGCCGATCATTAGGCCACGCACGATACCAAATTTCACATTGAACATACTGCCCACGATGGTAAAGACAATCGTGACCCACCATCCAATCAATTTGGAGTAGTGACCAATTTGTTCGTTACTGAAGCCGACTTCTTTGTAAAAGGCAATCGACATACGGCCAAGGAATGCTTCGCCAATCTTGAACAAAAAGACAAACAACAGAAGCGTAACCGCGACGCGAACGCCATTTCGCTTAAAGAAATCCCAGAAAGGCTCAATTGCGGTTACGGTTAACCAAGCAACCAGTTTGGACCCCACCACTTCAGAGTGACGAGCTTCGGCTTGCATTTGCAAGCGTTCTCGCAGTGTTTTTGGTTCACCGACTAACAGGGTAAATAACATGAGAACGCCGACGATAACGGCCATTCCGTAATAAACGCCATTCCAACCTATCGCATCAGCATTAACAAATGCTAGATAGCCTGGCAATGAGTAACCCGTCCACCAACCGGCTACAGCCATTGCAGAGGCTTGTGGTAGTTTGCTGGATTCTGACTTAGGAAACGTATCAATACGGTAGGCATCAATGGCAATGTCTTGCGTTGCTGAAGCGATCGCAATACCCAGTGCGAGCATGGAGGTGAACATTAAGTCATTAGCGGGATTAACTCCGGCAATAAATAAGGTGCAGATCAACACAAAGCATTGGCAAAAGAATATCCAACTACGACGTTGTCCAAGTAGGCGGTGAAGCAAAGGGAGTTTGACGCGGTCGACTAACGGAGCCCAAAGAAAGTTAATGGCATAAACAGCAAATACAGAACCAAAATAGCCGATTGCAGCGCGAGTAAGACCAGCATCTTTAAGCCAGCCAGACATATTGGAACCGATGAGTACCCAAGGGAAACCACTGGAGCAACCCAGCATGAATACCCAAAGTAAGCGTCTATCAAGATAGCTGCGGAACGTTTCCATCCAAGACATTTTACTTGTCATTGAACACTCCTTGTTGCAAAGAAAAATAGCGAAGAAAAAAGGCTGACTCAGTGGTCAGCCTTGAATGGGATTTTATTTTTGTAGTGTTACTTTGTTGACGACGATTGGGGCTACCGGAACATCTCTCATGCCATTACGAGTACCCGTTGGTTGCATTGCCATGCTTTGAATGACTTCAAACCCTTGCGTTACTTTGCCAAACACGGCATAGCCGTCATTACGAGCAGAGTAATTTAAGAAATCGTTATCTTGTAAGTTAACAAAAAACTGTCGGCTAGCAGAGTGAGGATCCGACGTTCTAGCCATTGCGATAGTCGCAACGTCATTGTTTAATCCATTACTTGCTTCATTGCGAATAGGAGCGTAAGTCGCAAGGCGATTTAGATCGGCGTCAAAGCCGCCACCCTGAGCCATGAAACCAGCAATTACGCGGTGAAACTGACTGCCTTCGTAGCTACCATCTTCAACGTAGCGCAAAAAGTTTGCGACGGTGATTGGGGCTTTTTCTTCATTAAGTTCAACAGTGAAGTTACCTTGTGTGGTTTCAAACACCACATTGGCTGCCAGTGTTGGCCATGCGATGCAGCAAAGCATCGCGACAAATAATTTACGCATTTAGAAGCGCTCCTTCATGTAATCAGAAAGCTCTTGGTCATTGGCAATTTCAGCCAACGTTAAATTGATCACATCATTAAGCACTGTCGCGATTTCTTCATCAGAAGCGGCCATTGTGCCTGTCTTTTTACCCGTTCCGTTGTAGGTCTTAACGAATTTACCTTGTGGTGTTTCAGCGGTCAGTTGCAGAGTGACAACTGCATCCATTTCGTTCTCCATTAGGGTATTAGCAACATTAACAAGCACTTGCTGAACTTCTAGCGTGAGTGTGTTGTTACTGTTTACAACCATTTGGAAGCCTTGAGAGATTAACTGCTCGTAAAGAGCGGTTTCAATAGCAACACGAAGGTTTTGACGCGCATGAATTGGTTGAGTGCTCTTACGGCCACTTTTCACGAGAGCAACATATTGGGCTGTACGTAAATCTTTGCTCGATAAAGTGAACGTCACGTTATCAACCATTTTTTGATTGCTTAACGTTGGTTGCGGGTTAATGCTGATTTGCTCTTCTTTTTGTGGAGAAGCGCAGGCCGCAAGTAGTACGATTGAGGCAGCAACAATCAGTTTTCTCATGCTGTATTCCTTTATTAGTGTGCTGTCGATAGGGACGGCATTAGTAGTCAGTATGAAGATAATAGTGAATTACTTAGTGGCTTGTAAAATAACAAATTTATTGTTTGATGCAACCACGTCTACATTTGACTGACCAAATAAGCGTTTAAGCTTAACATCGTAGCCTAGGTGGCGGTTGCCAATAACAATTAATTGACCGCCAGTATTAAGAACATGCTTTGCATCACAGAACATTTGCCAAGCAATATGATCAGTAATGGCTTGTTGTTGATGAAATGGAGGGTTACACAAGACTAAATAGGTACTGTCTGGTGTAAACCCATCTAAACAGTTATTAGCAATGCACTGAATATCGCGATCTTCGCCCAAGTTGTCGATTAAATTCCGCTTGGCTGATTCAACCGCCATAAAACTCTCGTCAACACAGGTGATGCGAGCTTGAGGGTTTAGTTGAGCAGCTTTGATAGCTAATACTCCGTTACCGCAGCCTAAGTCAATGATATGACACAGTTCAGGGTCTTGTGGAATATGCTCTAGCATCAGGCGAGCGCCAAGATCTAAGCTTTCTCCTGAATAGACGTTCGCATAGTTTTTCAATGTGATGTCATGACCGTCTACAGGCCAGTCAGTTGTGTTATTAACATCAGGAGCATCCTGACAGGTTGGTGTAGAGAAAACCAAGCGATGTTTTTTCCACGCTAAAGACGTGGTGGTTTCCCCTAAGTGCTTTTCGAACAGATTCAAAGTAGACGTATGAATGTCTTTCACTTTGTTAACGCCGATTACCTTACAATGGTCGGGTAAGTGTTTTCGCAATTGTGATAGTTGCCAAGTGAGTAGGCGATTGCTTTTTGGCAACTGCATGAGCACAAGATCAATATCGGCAGGGATGTTCTCTAAGCAAGAAAGCAGTTCAATACTGTTACACTGGTTTTGCTGCAAGTTCTTAAGCGTGCCACGGTGGCTAATAAATGAGTCACTCATCATAAATACGTGATGATTTTCTGAAAACCAGCAAGATAACGCGCCAAAATGGTCATTTAGAATTAAGATTCGCTGTTGCGGTTCTAAATTCAGCTCCTGTTCAACATGGTTAATGAGGTACTCATCTCCAGCGTTCCATGCCTGTAAGGTGTCATTATTGCGTTTTGGGTAGCGATTCAGAGTCAAGCTGCGCTCGAAAAGGTTCAGTTCAGTATTCATTTTTAATAACTATGCCAGTTTCAGTTGTTCTATTGTCTCAAAAGGGTTTCCAACAGGAAACAAAAAAATTCAAACGATTTTGAAACAGAACAAGAACCTCAAAACAGTAAATAACCTGATACAATTACCCCTAAAAGATAATAGATAGCTTATAGTTAATACGATTATAATATTGCCCGTCAGTTACGTTAAGGAAGGACTATGATTCAAGAAATCATTGAAACTAAACTGCATTTTGCGTTTGAACCCGAACATCTCGATGTGAACAACGAAAGCTACATGCACAATGTTCCCGCTGGTTCGGAAAGCCATTTTAAAGTTATCATTGTGAGTGATGCGTTTGAATCTCAACGCTTGATTGCTCGCCATCGACAAGTCAATGTCGCTTTAGCCGAAGAGCTAGAAAACAACATTCATGCATTGTCGATTCATACCTATACATCTAAAGAATGGAAAGAACTTAGAGATGGCGCGCCAGAAAGCCCGATGTGCATGGGTGGCAGCAATACCCCCTCTAACTAGTAATGAATTGTTGCAGAAACATTCTGTTTCACTCATTTAGCCCGTGAATGGATGTTAATGCCATAAAAGAATAAGTAATGTTGTGTTGTTTTATGAATAAACAGTGCAATTGCAACTCAAGAAATTTAACATTTGTGCGACAGCTCAAACTTATTTGATTTGATGAGCTAATCTTTAACCAATAAGCATTAATTAACTGATTATTCGAGCGAGAGGTCATGGCATCAATGGTTGAAATGATGCTAGACTTACGCCCTGAAAGCGGCCTTTCTCCTTACATTGTGAAAGGTTGATTAATGGATTGTTGCGATTTTGGCCAAGGTGTAGGCCGAAACTCGACACAAAAATGTCGTGTCTAAATGTTACGCAAATAACAGAATCTTTTTCCCGATAAAATAGTGCAAGTGCGTATGATTACAATAAAAAAGGGTTTGGATCTTCCTATTGCAGGTGGACCATCCCAGGTGATAAGTGATGGCAAAGCCATTAACAAAGTCGCCTTGCTTGGCGAAGAATACGTGGGTATGCGTCCAACGATGCATGTTCGCGTGGGTGATGATGTGATAAAAGGCCAAGTTCTTTTTGTAGATAAAAAGAACGAAGGCGTTAAATTCACAGCTCCAGCAAGTGGTAAAGTCATTGAAGTTAACCGAGGCGCTAAACGCGTTCTTCAGTCCGTTGTGATTGAAGTATCTGGTAACGAACAAGTGACTTTTGAAAGCTACAAAGCAGACCAACTAGCAAGTCTTGATCGCGATGTGATCAAAACTCAACTGGTTGATTCTGGTTCGTGGACTGCTTTGCGTACCCGTCCTTTTAGCAAGGTTCCTTCAATTTCGTCGTCTACCCAGGCGATTTTTGTGACTGCAATGGATACTAATCCGTTAGCAGCTGACCCTGAAGTGATAATCGGTGAGCAAGCAGAAGCGTTTTCTGCTGGTCTAGATTTGCTGTCTAAGTTAACTGACGGCAAAGTTTACGTATGTAAAAAAGGCCACAGCTTACCTCGCTCAACTCAAAGCAATGTCGAAGAACATGTATTTGATGGTCCACACCCTGCAGGGTTGGTGGGCACTCACATGCATCATCTGTATCCGGTCAATGCTGAACATGTAGCGTGGGGCATTAACTACCAAGATGTGATTGCATTTGGTCAGTTATTCCTAACAGGTGAGCTTTACACAGATCGCGTGGTTTCTCTCGCTGGTCCTGTTGTTAACAAACCTCGCTTAGTTCGTACACAAATAGGTGCTCATTTAGGTGACTTAGCGGATAGCGAGTTAATGCCTGGTGATGTACGTATTGTTTCCGGCTCAGTATTAACTGGCACACATGCAACTGGCCCTCATGCATATCTTGGCCGTTATCATCTGCAAGTGTCGGCATTACGTGAAGGTTACGAGAAAGAGCTGTTTGGTTGGGCTATGCCTGGCAAAAACAAGTTCTCGGTAACGAAAGCTTTCTTAAGTCACTTCTTCCCAAGTCAAGTGTTCAACATGACCACAACGACGAACGGCAGTGATCGTGCAATGGTTCCAATTGGTAACTACGAAAAAGTAATGCCACTTGATATGGAACCTACTTTGCTTCTTCGCGATCTTTGCGCGGGTGACATTGATAGTGCTCAAGCACTAGGTGCGTTAGAGCTGGACGAAGAAGATGTGGCTTTATGCTCTTTTGTTTGTCCGGGCAAATATGATTACGCTGAAATGCTGCGTGATTGTCTAGACGCCATCGAGAAGGAAGGGTAAGTCATGGCTTTGAAGAAGTTCATTGAAGACATAGAACATCATTTTGAGCCGGGTGGTAAACACGAAAAATGGTTTGCCCTTTATGAAGCAGCAGCAACGTTGTTTTATACGCCTGGTTTAGTAACAAAAAAAGGCACTCACGTACGTGATAGTGTCGATCTAAAACGCATCATGATCATGGTGTGGTTTGCGGTATTCCCTGCCATGTTTTGGGGTATGTACAACACTGGCCATCAGGCTATCGTTGCACTTAACCACTTATATTCAGGTGCAGAGCTTGCTTCAGTTATCGCAGGTAACTGGCACTATTGGGCAACCGAGTTAATCGGAGGCACATTAGGAGCAGAGGCCGGATGGGGCACCAAAATGCTTCTCGGGGCCACGTATTTCCTACCTATCTACGCGACAGTGTTCATCGTCGGTGGTTTCTGGGAAGTGCTGTTCTGTATGGTGCGCAAGCACGAAGTTAACGAAGGTTTCTTTGTTACTTCGATTTTATTTGCCTTAATCGTTCCGCCAACATTGCCTCTTTGGCAAGCAGCACTAGGTATTACCTTTGGTGTTGTTGTCGCTAAAGAAATCTTTGGTGGTACTGGCCGTAACTTCCTTAACCCAGCGCTTGCCGGTCGTGCATTCCTGTTCTTTGCATACCCTGCACAGATTTCAGGTGATGTTGTTTGGACTGCAGCTGATGGCTTCTCTGGTGCTACGGCACTTAGCCAGTGGGCGCAAGGTGGTAACGGTGCACTTATCAATGGTGTAACGGGCGAAGCAATTACTTGGATGGATGCCTTTATTGGTAATATTCCGGGTTCAATTGGTGAAGTATCTACATTGGCACTGATGATCGGTGCGGCAATGATTGTGTACATGGGCATTGCTTCATGGCGCATTATCATTGGTGTAATGCTTGGCATGGTTGCGACTTCGTTCTTGTTCAATGTGATCGGTTCTGACACCAACGCAATGTTTGCGATGCCTTGGCACTGGCACTTAGTGCTTGGTGGTTTTGCATTCGGCATGTTCTTCATGGCGACAGACCCTGTATCGGCTTCATTTACCGACAACGGTAAGTGGGTATACGGTGCATTGATTGGTGCAATGTGTGTAATGATTCGTGTGGCTAACCCTGCATACCCTGAGGGTATGATGCTAGCTATCTTATTCGCGAACTTGTTTGCACCTCTATTCGACCACGTTGTGGTTGAGAAGAACATCAAGCGGAGAAACGCACGCTATGGCAAATAATAACGATAGCATTAAAAAGACGCTGTTTGTTGTTATCGCATTGAGCTTAGTGTGCTCAATTGTGGTGTCGGCTTCAGCAGTACTCTTACGTGGTCTACAGCAAGAGAATGCTCTACTTGATAAGCAATCAAAAATTGTTCAAGTAGCTGGATTTGTAGCTGAGTCCAATGACAAGGTTAAATCTCTTTATGCAGAGAAGATTGAACCTCGTTTGGTTGATTTTGCAACCGGCGACTTCGTTGATGCAGACGCAACTGTATTCGACCAACGTCAAGCAGCTAAAGATCCTGCTCAGTCAATCAAACTGACGGGCGAACAAGATAAAGCTAAGATCATTCGTCGTGCCAATACAGGTATTGTTTACCTTGTAAAAGACGGTGCGGAGACGACTAAAGTGATCATTCCTGTTCACGGTAATGGTCTTTGGTCGATGATGTACGCATTTGTTGCGGTAGAAACTGATGGCAACACGGTTTCTGGTCTTACTTACTACGAGCAAGGTGAAACTCCTGGGCTTGGTGGCGAGATCGAAAACCCAGCTTGGCGTGCACAGTTCGTTGGCAAAAAACTGTTCGATGAGAACCACAAACCTGCGATTGAAGTCGTTAAAGGTGGCGCTCCGGAAGGTTCTGAGCACGGTGTTGATGGCCTTTCTGGTGCAACATTAACAGCGACTGGCGTTCAACACACTTTCGATTTTTGGTTAGGTGACATGGGCTTTGGTCCTTTCCTAGCAAAAGTACGTGACGGAGGCCTGAACTAATGTCAAATGCAAAAGACATGAAGAAGAACCTTCTTTCGCCAGTACTAGACAACAACCCGATTGCCTTACAGGTACTGGGTGTTTGTTCTGCTCTGGCGGTAACGACAAAACTTGAAACTGCGTTTGTTATGACCCTAGCTGTTATCTTTGTAACGGCATTGTCTAACTTCTTCGTTTCAGTTATTCGTAATCACATTCCAAACAGCGTTCGTATCATCGTACAGATGGCCATTATCGCATCTTTGGTAATCGTGGTAGACCAAGTATTAAAGGCATTCCTATACGATATCTCTAAACAGTTATCTGTATTCGTTGGTCTTATCATTACAAACTGTATCGTAATGGGTCGTGCGGAAGCATACGCAATGAAGTCGAAGCCACTGCCATCATTAATTGATGGTATCGGTAATGGCTTAGGTTACGGTTTTGTATTGATTACCGTTGCTTTCTTCCGTGAACTGTTTGGTAGCGGTAAGCTATTTGGTTTGGAAGTACTTCCATTGGTTAGCAATGGTGGTTGGTATCAACCAAACGGTTTGATGCTGCTAGCACCTTCTGCGTTCTTCTTAATTGGTTTCATGATTTGGGCTATCCGTATCATTAAGCCAGAACAAATAGAACCGAAGGAGTAGGGACGTTATGGAACATTATATTAGTCTGCTTGTTAAATCGATCTTCATCGAAAACTTGGCACTGTCGTTCTTCCTAGGTATGTGTACTTTCTTGGCCGTGTCTAAGAAAGTGAAAACATCGTTTGGCTTGGGTGTTGCGGTAATCGTGGTGTTGACCATCGCGGTCCCTGTTAACAACCTACTGTACAACCTAGTACTAAAAGACAGCGCATTGGTTGCTGGTGTTGATCTGAGTTTCCTAAACTTCATCACCTTCATCGGTGTAATCGCCGCATTGGTACAGATCCTAGAAATGGTCTTAGACCGCTTCTTCCCACCTTTGTATAACGCGTTAGGTATTTTCCTCCCGCTTATCACAGTGAACTGTGCAATCTTTGGTGGCGTATCATTCATGGTACAGCGCGATTACAACTTCGTAGAATCGGTCGTTTACGGCTTTGGTTCTGGTGTGGGTTGGATGCTAGCTATCGTAGCACTTGCAGGTATCCGTGAGAAAATGAAGTACTCAGACGTACCTCCGGGTCTACGTGGTTTAGGTATTACCTTTATCTCTGTAGGTTTGATGGCGTTGGGCTTTATGTCTTTCTCTGGTGTTCAACTGTAAGTCGGGTAAACCGCACAATTTATAAGGAATAGTCAATGGACATTATTCTTGGTGTCGTGATGTTTACTCTGATTGTACTGGCATTGGTTCTAGTGATCTTATTCGCTAAATCTAAGCTGGTACCAACAGGTGACGTTACAATCACAGTTAATGGTGACCCAGAGAAGAGCTTTGTAACTTCTCCGGGTGACAAATTACTCGGCGCTATGGCGGGTAAAGGTATCTTCGTTTCATCTGCTTGTGGTGGCGGTGGCTCTTGTGGTCAGTGTCGCGTAAAAGTAAAAGCGGGTGGTGGTGATATTCTTCCAACTGAACGTGATCACATCTCTAAAGGTGAAGCACGTGAAGGTGAGCGTCTAGCTTGCCAGGTTGCTGTGAAAACAGACATGGATATCGAGCTTCCTGAAGAAATCTTCGGTGTTAAAAAGTGGGAATGTACTGTTCTTTCTAATGACAACGAAGCGACCTTCATCAAAGAGCTTGTGCTTAAGATCCCTGATGGCGAAGAAGTGCCGTTCCGAGCGGGTGGTTACATCCAAATCGAAGCAGAACCTCATCACATTAAATACGCTGATTTCGATATTCCTGAAGAGTATCGTGGTGACTGGGATAAGTTTAACTTGTTCCGTTACGAGTCTGTGGTTAACGAACCGTCAATCCGTGCTTACTCTATGGCGTCATACCCAGAAGAAGAAGGCCTGATTAAGCTTAACGTTCGTATCGCAACTCCGCCGCCTAATAATCCAGACGTGGCTCCAGGTGTGATGTCTTCATACATCTGGTCACTGAAAGAAGGCGATAGCTGTACTATTTCAGGTCCATTTGGTGAGTTCTTCGCTAAAGATACTGACAACGAAATGGTATTCATCGGTGGTGGTGCTGGTATGGCTCCGATGCGTTCACACATCTTTGATCAGTTACTTCGCCTTAAGTCTTCTCGTAAGATGACTTACTGGTACGGTGCTCGTTCTAAGCGTGAGATGTTCTACATTGAAGATTTCGATACTTTGCAAAAAGATAACGAAAACTTCTCATGGCATGTCGCTTTGTCTGATCCGTCACCAGAAGATAACTGGGATGGTTACACCGGCTTCATTCACAACGTGATTTATGAAAACTACTTGAAAGATCATGACGCACCAGAAGATTGTGAATACTACATGTGTGGTCCACCTATGATGAACGCAGCCGTAATCGGTATGCTGAAAGACCTAGGTGTAGAAGACGAAAACATCTTGCTTGATGACTTCGGTGGCTAAACCCATCTAAGTGTTTGAATCTATGGCTGGCTCTTTTGAGTCAGCCATTTGTTTTTTAGCAAGGCATAAGGCAAAAGGCTTAAAGGGAACCTCCTTTTGTTTTTCGCCTTCTGCCTTCACCCTATATATTGGAGTACGCAAGTGAGAATTTGGCTTGTAGCATTAACTTCTTTTTTACTGCTTTCTGGTTGTACTGATGCGCCTAAACAGGTGCATTTAACGGGCCCGACAATGGGAACGACTTACAACGTAAAATACCTTCCTACTGAAAACTCACCAACGGGTGAAGAGCTTCAGGTTGAAATTGACAAGTTACTTGAGTTGGTTAACGACCAAATGTCGACTTACCGTAAAGACTCAGAGCTGAGCCGCTTTAACCAATTCAAAGGAGATACTCGTTTCGAGGTTTCAAGTGAGACCGCTCTTGTAGTGAAAGAAGCCATTCGCCTGAATAAGCTTACTGAAGGTGCTCTGGATGTCACGGTTGGCCCGCTTGTTAATTTATGGGGGTTTGGCCCGGAAGCACGTCCTGACGTCGTCCCTTCTGATGAAGAACTTGCACAACGCAAGGCGATGACAGGTATAAAATACTTAAGCGTTGAAGGGAACACTCTGACTAAAACATTGCCTAACTTATATGTCGATCTTTCTACTATCGCAAAAGGTTGGGGCGTAGATGTTGTAGCGGAATATGTAGCGTCACAAGGCATAGCCAACTATATGGTTGAAGTTGGTGGTGAAATGCGAGTCAAGGGCGTTAATGGTGAGCAAGTACCGTGGCGCATCGCGATAGAAAAGCCGTCTGTTGAGGAGCGAGCAATTCAAGACATAATCGAGCCGGGTAATATGGCTATCGCGACTTCTGGTGACTATCGTAACTATTTTGAAAGTAACGGTGTGCGCTATTCTCACATTATTAATCCTCAAACTGGCAAGCCAATAAACCATAAAGTGGTTTCTGTGACAGTACTGCATCCGTCAAGCATGACGGCAGATGGCCTAGCAACAGGCTTAATGGTATTGGGCGAAGAAAAAGGGTTAGCGGTTGCCAATCAAAATGATATTGCAGCGATGATCATTACTAAATCACAAGATGGCTTCAAAGAATTTTATTCAGATGCCTTTTTACCATTTATTAAGAAATAGGAGAGAGCGATGACCACCTTTTTAGTCACTTTCGGTGTTTTCCTTGCTGTGATTGCAGCGATGGCTGTGGGTTATATCTTCCAGAAAAAAGTCGTGAAAGGAAGTTGTGGTGGCCTTGGCGCAATGGGCATAGACAAAGTGTGTAATTGCCCAGAACCTTGTGATGCTCGTAAAAAGAGAGAAGCAAGAGAAGCACGAGCAGCTGAGTGGAAGAAAAACCAAATTCTGTAGCTGGTGTGTACTGTTTGCTGTTAGATAGGTACAAGTACAGCAGTAAGCAGAATAAATTGAGATAGAAAAACAAAAAGGAGAGCTTAAGCTCTCCTTTTTAATGTCAGGGGTTAACTGGTTTTGGCGATGAGTCGGTTTCTACCATCGTCTTTGGCTTTATAAAGCAGTTCATCGGCTTCTCGCAGATGCTCGTTAAGGTCAACCTCAGAGGCGCCGGACGTTACCCCAATACTAACCGTAACTCGAATATCTTGCCCATCAAACGACATTTCATACTGTTCGATGTCTTTGCGAGTATTTTCCAAACGAGTGATGAAATCGATATAGCTAGATCTACTGACCACACAAAACTCTTCACCGCCAAATCGAATCGCCATATCGTCTTTGAAGTTCTTTTGCAGCAATTTCGCGACTTTTGCGAGAACCAAGTCACCGCATTCATGACCGTAGTTGTCGTTTACTTTTTTAAAGAAATCGATATCGATCATAGCAACATTTCTATTGCCATCTCTGATTCGGCTGCATTCCTCGAATAAATAGCGACGGTTCCACAACCCGGTTAACGAGTCTTGATTCGCCATTCGATATAGCTCATCAGTCACGTCTTTCATGTCGAGGATGTGTTGTACTCGGCAATAAAACTCTTCTTGGTTAAATGGCTTGTACAGAAAATCGTTGGCTCCGGCTTTTAGAAAACGAGCCGTTAAGGTTCGGTCACTGTTTGCGGACAGCCCAAGTATCGCGACATGGTTTCTATCAAAGTCGTGGCGAATCTCCCTAGTTAGGGTAATACCATCTTTATTCGGCATGTCATGATCGGTGATCACCAGAGTAATGTCTGGGTTATCTTTTAATGCTTGGAGGCCAAGTTCACCATCCTTTGCTTGAATGGTTTCGATAAACTGATGTTCTAGCAGGTAGGTCACGTGGTTACGCACCATGGCGGAATCATCTACCACTAAAGCTTTATGTGAGTGATTGGCAAGCAAGCGTTTTAGTAGTGGTCGTAAGTAAGAAACTGAAGCGGTACTGTCTTTGGTTATATAATCCAATACGCCTTTTGCGATCACTCTTTCTCTTACGGCATCACTGAACATAGCGGTAAGAATGATGACTCGAAGTTTGTACGATAGTACTAAATCAATGATCTCGCCGTCCTCTCCGTCGGGCAGACAGTAATCGAGAACCGCACACATAAAGTTGGTGTCGTTGTCTAAAATAATCTTTGCGTCCGAGCAAGACGCAGCTAACACCACATCAAACCCGATGGATGTTAATTGAGACTCTAAATAATTACGAAAAGCGCGGCTATCTTCTACAACCAAAATTCGGTTTAGCACTAGACCCTCTGATGACAAATCAATCCCTTGAATTAATTGTAATGCTTTGATTGGATTACGCCACGATAAATGCAGCTTTGATAACAATATTGGGTTAATTATCACTATTGGCTTAATGAGTTAGATTTATTATACTGTTCTTTTATACAGCTATTGGGTGGCAAGATGCAATTCGAGCGAAAAATTATCCATGTTGATATGGATTGTTTCTATGCAGCTGTCGAAATGCGAGACAACCCAAGTTACAGAGGGCGGCCTCTTGCGGTCGGTGGGCATGAAAAACAGCGTGGTGTTTTGAGTACCTGTAACTATGAAGCTCGTAAGTTTGGGATTCGCTCTGCGATGCCTACAGGGCAAGCGCTAAAGCTTTGTCCGTCACTGTTAGTAGTGCCAGGCCGAATGCAAGTTTATAACTCAGTATCAAAGCAAATACGCGCTATTTTTGAACGCTATACCTTAATCATTGAACCGCTATCGTTAGACGAAGCCTATCTGGATGTAACCGAATGTACCATGCTGCATGGTAGCGCAACCTTGATAGCGGAATCTATTCGAAAAGACATATGGAATGAGTTGAACCTAACGGCGTCGGCGGGTATCGCGCCGTTGAAGTTTCTTGCCAAAGTGGCTTCGGATCTCAATAAACCCAATGGTCAATACGTGATCCCGCCGGAAAGGGTACAAGAAGAGATCGATAAGTTGCCACTGGAAAAAATCCCTGGTGTTGGCAAAGTCAGCTTAGAAAAATTGCATCAAGCTGGATTTTACGTCTGCCTAGACATTAGAAACAGCGATTACCGAGAGCTGTTACTTAAATTTGGCCGAATGGGGGCGTCGTTATGGAAGCGAAGCCGAGGCATTGATGATCGAGAAGTGACCACCGAGCGGGAGCGAAAGTCCGTTGGCGTTGAGCGGACATTCAGCGAAAATATCTCTAGTTACGAGCAATGTTGGCAGGTGATCACCGACAGGTTATACCCAGAGTTAGATAAGCGACTTGAAAAAGCCAGCCCAGAAAAAGCCATCATTAAGCAGGGCATCAAAGTAAAATTTGCGGATTTTCAACAAACCACCATTGAACATATTCATCCCGAATTAGAGCTCGACGATTTTAGGCACCTACTTCGTGAAGTCTTAAAGCGTCAGCAAGGACGCGAGATTCGCTTGCTCGGTTTGAGCGTGATGCTTAAACCTCAAGAGCAAGCGAAGCAACTCAGTTTTTTCTAAGCGCGAGCGTGTACGATAGCTTGGACTACATCGGCAAACGGTAGGTGTTCAAGTGTAGCGAACCCCTCCATTTTCTTCGCTTTGGTTTTGGTTATCAAAGGTGTGGTGATGCCACAAAGAAACCTTGCCACGCTTTGGTCTGTTACCGAAGACGGGCAAGCTTGAAGAAAAGGGGCTATCCATTGCTGTATTTGTTCAATGGCCGCTAGGTGATGTTCGTGATGAGAACCCGGTAATTTAGCGACTTGCCCCATACACACCGAGCAGTGACCACATTTATCCGGTGCTTTTTCATCTGCAAAGTAGCGCGCAAGCTGATGACTCAAACACTGGTCAGATTCAAATAACTCAACCATATTTCGGATACGACCGATCTCACTGGCTTCTTTTTGTTCAAACAAGTTATATAACTCAAGAGCCAGTTGGGAAACGGGTTGGCTGGTGTCTATGACTTGATACACCTCAGTAATTTGCTTGCTTTCTAGTTCTATCCAGCCTTGCTCATTAAAGTAATCGATGGCGGCAACAACACGCTGACGAGGGGCGTTGTGGTATTGGTATAGCGCATCGAAATCAAGCTGGTGCCAAACTCGCGCCTTTGGAGCACATTGGAAGATGGCTTCAACGAAGGCTTGTCTCTCTCCTTGGAAGTGAGCCAAGATCTCGTGTTTGGTTTTGATTAATTTGAATCGATAATCGGCGAAATAACTGAACTTAGGGGAAATGACGTTTTTTAGTTCAAGATAAACCAGCAGTGTTTTCAACGATAACTGACGAATATTATACTCACGGGAAAGGTGATTAAGCGTAAATTCCCAGTCACCGTCTTGTTGGTAAATGAGCTGCAACACACCAGCAATCGCGGCTTCGTCTGGCGTATCGCCATAAACAAAGTTTTCCAGCACGGTTAACCCCATTTTATTGCCTAATAAAATACAGTCAGATTCGTTGCGGTCTCGGCCAGCTCTGCCAATCTCTTGGCTGTAGTTTTCAATCGATTTGGGTAAATCAAAGTGGATGACTTGGCGGATGTCGGCTTTATCTACGCCCATGCCAAATGCGATGGTGGCGACAATGCAGTTAATTTCCCCGAGCATAAACTGGCGTTGGATTGCTTCACGCACCTCAGAGGCTAGCCCTGCATGATAGGCGTGAGCATTAACGTCGAGCTTTTGAAGCTGTATAGCCACTTGCTCAGCGGTTTGCTGCAAGGTGACGTAAATGATGCTGGGTTTACTTTCTGATTCTTGCAGGTGGTTATATAACGCATCGAGTTTGTCGTCATTGTCACACGGTTTGATCATCAGATTAAGGTTAGGGCGATAGAACCCCGTGATCACGATATGTTCAGGAGCAATGGCAAATTTACTCTTCATATCCTCAATAACACTGGGTGTTGCCGTGGCTGTGAGCAGTAATACTTGAGGTATGTTCAACTGCTGCATGTATTGAGGTAGCTTTAAATAATCGGGGCGAAAGTTATGCCCCCACTCGGAAATACAGTGTGCTTCATCCACCACCATCATCGACAGTGGAATTTGGCTAATGAAGTGTCTGAAACGTTCGTTTTTGAGCCTTTCTACCGAGATCATCAAGATTTTTATTGATCCGTCGCGCACTCCTTGCATGACTTGCTGTACCGCGTCTCTGTCCATAGAAGAATCGATAGACGCCGCAGCGATGCCTTTACCTTGTAAGAAATCCACTTGGTCTTTGATTAATGCTAACAGAGGAGAAATGACCAAGGTCAGGTGTGGTAAATGTAGGGCAGGCAGTTGATAACAAAGGGACTTACCTGAACCTGTAGGAAAAATAGCAGCGCAAGAGTGGCCGGACATGACGGTATCAATCACCTCTTGTTGACCTTGTCTTAACGCATCAAAGCCAAAAATCTGTTGAAGTGAGTGTTCGATAGTCGGTGCTGTCATTGCTTCTTTCCCATATTTCGCTGATTCAGTGTATTCTACCCGTAAGTGAAATTAAGAGAGAGCATTTAGTGGATAAATCCGAGCTATGCCAACTAATACTGACTGAGTTGCATAAGGTGCATCAGGTTTCTTTGGCTGCCACCCAATCTGCTATTGAATCAGCAACCAACGAAGAAACCATTCCTGACAATAAATATGACACGCTGGCGCTAGAAGCTGCGTATCTTGCTCATGGCCAAGCACAACGGGTACAAGAGTGTGAAGAGAATATTCGTCAATACCGGGAGCTGGTATTAAGAGAATTTACGATAGATACGCCTATTACTGTCAGCGCGCTGGTGGAAGTTGTCGATGAAGATGATAAGTTGAGCTGGTTTTTTGTTGGCCCATGCGGCGGAGGTTTGAGTGTAAAGTTGCTCAATGAACAAGTTTCAGTTGCTGTAGTGACACCACAAGCACCACTAGGAAAAGCGTTGATGGGTAAATTTTTGCACGATGAAGTGGACGTTAAAATAGGTAATAAAATCCACTACTATGAAGTGACTCAGGTGTTGTAATTTTTGACATCGAGAAAGAACAAATAAGAGAGTATTAAGATGAAAAGATCATGGTTAGCCTTGGGGCTACTGCTATCAAGCCAAGGTGTGCTTGCCGGTCAGTGCAAAATAGATGTCGGCAATGAGGTTCACTTAGACGGTGCGCAGGTTGAAGTTTACCAGCAGGGCCAACCTAAAGTGCTCATTGATAAAGACAACAATGTATTCATCAATGGTGAAGCGTTGGATCTTGATCAGATGCAGCAACAAGCCGCGCAAGCTTACCGTGAAAAGATGAATAAGTACGTGCCCAAGGCAAAAACCATTGCCAACAGTGGTGTTGAGTTAGCGAAAGAGATTGTTGATGATGTCAGCAGCAGTTTTGACAACAGCGAAGCGTTCGACAACGTGAAAGTGGCCATTGATAAATTCTATGCCGACATAGAAGCTCGCTATACCCAAGACGGTAGCTTTGTATTAAAAGAAGAGGCATTTAGCGATGCTTGGAATAATTGGCGCAGTGAATTTGATCAGATGCGTGAAACCTTTGATTCTGAATTTTTCTCCAGTGCTTTTACTGCTCTATCTGAAAAAATGAAAACGGAAGGTGGCATTAACCTAACGGAGCTGAAAGACAAAATGACCGAGTTGAAAAATCAACTTGAAGCAAAAGTCAAAGGACGCTCTGAAGACATAAAACAAGATGCTGAGCAGTATTGCGACGAGCTTGAAGCAGTAGCGGAAGAAGAAAAAGCACTGCATGAAAAAATACCTGAGCTTAAAAACTATCGAGTATTTACGATTTAAACTGCAATAACGGTGCTGTAACGATGAGGCCACGTAAAGTGGCCTCTTTTTTTGCCAAATCCAGGCTTTTAAATTGGAACGTATGGCTGTGTATAGACATATTTACACTCGTTCCTATAAATATTAAAGCAAAATCATAGTGGATCTCACGTCCTTTACTTGCCTTAACAGTATTTTTTGTTAGTGTACCAGTCAACTAGTTCATGAAAGCATATTTACAATGGCAAACACACGCGAAAGTTTTGGTTCAAGATTAGGTTTTATTCTGGCGGCGGCAGGGGCTGCGGTTGGTCTGGGTAATATTTGGGGCTTCCCTACTCAAGCTGCGAGTAATGGTGGCGGCGCCTTTTTGATGGTCTACCTGGTGATGATCTTGGTGGTTGCTTACCCAATGCTGGTGGTCGAGATGGCGATTGGCCGACACGGTCAAGCAAACCCAGTTGATAGCATGCGCTCCTTGACTTCAAACTCCACTGGCAAGCGTGTTGGTAGCCTTATTGGTTGGGTTGGCCTAAGTGTGCCAAGTGCGGTACTCGCTTTCTACAGCATTGTAGGCGGTTGGTTAATCTGCTTCTTGCTTGGTGCAGTAACTGAATTACTCGGCATGGTGGACGCAACCGCTTGGTTTAAAGGATTTAGTGTAGAGCGAAACCTATTTGGTACCTTAACTTTCTACGTGCTGACGATTTTGATCGTGCAAGGCGGCGTGAAACAAGGTATCGAGAAATGGTCAACTCGCTTAATGCCAGCCTTGTTTGTACTGTTTGCTGTGTTATTTGTTTACATCATGATGCAAGACGGCGCTGTTGAAGGGCTTAAACATTACCTCATTCCAGACTTCGATAAAATCTGGAATCGTAAGCTGATATTAGCCGCTATGGGCCAGGGGTTCTTTTCTCTGACCATAGGTGGTTGTTCGATGCTGATTTACGGCTCGTACCTGAGTAAAAAAGAAAACCTGCCTAAGATGGCAATGAGCGTCACCTTAGTTGATAGTGCTGTCGCGTTTGTAGCCGGTCTTGTGGTTATGCCAGCAATGTTTGTTGCGATGCAAAAAGGCGTTGAGATTTACGCTCAAGATGGCTCGCTGTTAAGTTCAGACACGCTCGTGTTTACGGTGCTTCCTTTGATGTTTGATAGCCTTGGCGTGTTAGGGCTGATATTTTCTGTCGTGTTCTTCTTATTGTTAACGATTGCCGCACTGACATCCTCTATCTCTATGTTGGAATGCCCGGTTGCTTTGGTCAGTGAACGATTTGAAACCAAGCGTACGCCAACCAGTTGGGTGTTGGGCAGCTTAATCGCACTATTTAGTGTTGTGATTGTATTCAACTTCGGTGACCTGTTTGGCCTCGTTGCTATGATTGCAACCCAGTATCTACAACCAACCGCTGCGCTTATGTTCTGTCTCTTTGGTGGCTGGGTTTGGAACCGAAACAGCAAGATTAAAGAACTTGAGCAAGGTTATCCTGATTTCCAAATGGGCCTGTTTGGTAAAGTATGGCCTTTGTATGTTAAGTTCGTCTGCCCGATATTAGTCGCAACGGTGATCTGGGCTTCTTTCTAGTTCCGCTTTGTGCCTCTGAATTACCTTTAAACCCGCTAACCATGGTTAGTGGGTTTTTGTTTATACATTTGAGTATCTGCATGAATGATCAGTTGTTGGCTATTTTGACCATCTTGAGGATAAATAGCATAACCAATCGCGGATGATATTTGGCAGGTGCCCTCGCTGTATTCTATTGGAATGCTGATCACATGCTTGAGGCTTTCAATCAGTGCTTCGACCGTTTCAGTATTTTTAACATTATTAATCACAGCAACAAACTCATCGCCACCGTAACGAGCAACAACATCTGAGTGTCGGAGTTTACTGGTAATCCGCGTGGCAACGGTTTTGAGTACCACATCCCCCACGGTATGACCTAATGTATCGTTAATCTGTTTGAATTTATTGAGATCGAAAAACAGCACCGCAAGCTGTTGATCTTCTCGTTCTGCCAGATCAATCGAGTGCTGAAGATGCTCTTCCATCAAATATCGATTGGGCAGGGTGGTGAGCTTGTCGTGGCCGGCATGGTATTCCGCTTTTGCGACCGCATTATAAGCATCACCTAAGCGCTGCCCCATACGAATAGTGAGCGTCGCTAACGAATCTAACTCTTGGTAGTGAACCTTAGGTTTGGCTTGCCAGTAATGGCCACGGCCAATGCTTTCTATTAACCCACTTAAGGCGTTTAACTGGTGGATTGCCCCGCGAGCAACAAGGTTTGATTGGTATTTAATATAAAAGTAAAACAACAGGTAGAAGAAAAACAACCCGGCAACCATCAACCAGCCTATTTGCGTTAGTTCGCTTTTGATTTGGGAGTAACCGCGCTCAATTTGCTCTGCTGGTATCCAGTAAACCAGATTCCAATTCGTTTCCGGAAGTGTTGCCCAGCTAACAATTTTGCTTGCTTGTAACATCACTTCTGTCACACCGTTGTCGGACGCTTGTATTTGGGAAGTGAGGTTTTTCGTTTCTGCTCTCTGAGACAAATCAAATGTTTCTGGCTTAAAGTTGTCTTTCAGAATTGCTTTTCGGTAGTCGTGCTTCAGAAGTTCCTTTAGCTCCAAGTCTTGTTCTGCTTGGGTGGACATGGCAATGATTCGGCCTTGAGGACTAAGTACCATAGCGTATCCGCCCCAACCAATATTGAGGTTGAGAACCTCGTTGATCAGTTTGCTAAGAGTAATGTCTAAACCGACGACGGCTTCCAAGTGATCTATGCTTTGGGTGGAATATACCGGTGCGATGGAAGATATCATCCAGCCAGAGCCCGCAGGATCAAGGTAAGCGTCAGTCCAGACAGTAGAGCGAGTCGGATTATTCAGTTGATTGGCTTCGTAGTAAAAGTTGTAGCGTGGAAGATCCATTTTTGTTTTGTAGGTTGATTCCGGATCGAAGTAGGGATAAATGCGATTGTAAGAATCGTAAGTATTAAAATAGATTTGCGAGATGAGCGAATTAGATTGGTGAATGGATTTCATTAGCGGATCTAAAGCTGAGGTTCTCGTAACTTTATCTTTTTCTGTTTGGCCTATTGGGTGTATTCCGCTGTAATAAACCGCGGCTCCGCCAACGTCTTTGTGTGAGACATACATTCCTGACGGCGTAAAATGCAGATTATCGGCCTCTGGTGGTAAAGGGGTTTCGTGATCATTGATGATTCGGCTGACTTGATCTGCATAGATATTAGTGAGCATTGATACGCTATTTAGGCTATGGCTAACCGTCAAAGCGGCTTTTTTGGTGTGCAGCAGTAGGTCCTGATAGGCAAAATCTTTGGCTACTTTTACCGATTGTTCGTTACTTAAAGAAATCGTAAGCCAGTAGATCAATAAGAACGTGATTTCTATACAGATAAGGGGAAGGATAGCCGTCTTTAGAAAAGACCGCTTAATCATGTGCTGGATAGTGGGAAGCGTACGCTTTTTGAATTGCTTTGTTGCCATACCCGCCTACATTCTTACTAATAGATTACTTAGTAAGTTTAGACGGGTTTTTCTATTTAATCCGCTAGTTAGCGAGAAATGTGGCCGATATTTTACAAATTAACGAAATTGTCCAACCTCTGGGAGGAATTCGAATCCAGCTTGGGCTAATTTGGCTTCTAGTTCAGCCTTACCAATGTCAAAGAAACGGACTAGTTTGTCTAAATCGCCACCAAATTCATCTCTAAGCTTCATGTTGACAATACTCATCAGCATCACAGTATCCATGGATCCAAAATTAGCCAAATCCATGCTTAATCCTCAAAGTCTGAAATAAGAAGGTTAGCGGCGGCAAAGGCAGCACGTTCACGGGTTTCTTTGGGCAATGATTCATCGGCCGCGATGTCATTAAACGTTTTGAGAGCACAGGTGATCGCTTGTGGGATATAACCTTGATCGCCACTGCCAATCTGCGCATACAGCTCACGGACTAACGGGCAACAGTCGTAAATTTTCATAATATCTATCCATTTAAATGATAACTGATCTCAATATAACGTGAGTTAAGAGCAAACTCAAAAGTAGAGTTTGTTTTAGAACAAGTCGATGAAGAGAGTGGTGGGAAAGTAGGCAAAAAATTAATAGTTAGAGAGAGAACGGGGGGGAGCAGAATACAGAATTCGCTACGCTTACTAGAGGCTAGAAGCGCAGCGCTATAGCTTCTTTTCCGTATTCGCTGTTTACGCTTTGTCTCTCTTACTCTTTCACTTGCTGTTCAAGCTGGGCAACTAAATCGTCAGCTAACCCTAACTGGCTCGCTAACTCTTTTAGGTAGGCTTTTTCCATGAAGTTTTGTTCGTCGGCTACCAGCAGTGATGCAAGATAGATTTCTGCGGCCTGCTCAGGCGTTGCGGCATTTCGTGCCAGTTCGCTAGGGTCGAGTGGTTTGTTGAGTTCACTGGTCACTAACTGATTAACTAATTCACCAGCGCCCATGCTTTCTACCGCTTGTTGGATTTTTTGTTGCTCTTGCTCATCAACATGACCATCGGCTTTGGCTGCGGCAATCATGGCTTTTAGTATCAGGGTACTGTGTTGATCTTCGGTTAGCTGTGGTGTTGTATCGGTAGGAGTACTTGCGACGGAATGATCAGGCTGCTTTTTCTGCCAATCTCCGTAGACTTTAAAGGCGAGAGCTCCTAGAGCCGCAGCGCCACCAATCCCGGCTACTTTCTTACCCATTTTTCGTGTTTTCTTAGAACCCATTAATAAGCCAATCAAGCCACCACCAACGGCTCCAGCACCTAATGTAGCAAGCTGACTCTTATCCTGACCAAGCTTTTGTGCTCCTTGTCCCAGGCTTTGAGCGCCCTGAGAAAGGGTTTGACCACCTTGTTTCACTAGGTCTGAGTTGAGTGCTTGATTGAGTAAACTTTTAAGATCCATATTCGCCTCCATTAAGTTGATTAAGTGACGTTAACAGGTTGAACATGAATTGAAGATTAATGGCATAAAAAAAGCACCCATAAGGATGCTTTTTTGCGAGAGATGAATTTAGAATTCGTTCTATCTACGCCATTTGCGCTTTAACGTGCTCTACGATGTCGGCCATTGCGACAGCCGTTTTGTCACCGTTACGACGGTTTTTGTATTCGAAGTTGCCTTCATCAATGCTGCGATCACCGATAACAACTGTGTGAGGAATACCCACAAGCTCGATATCTTTGAACATAACACCAGGGCGTTCTTTACGGTCATCGAATAATACTTCAATGCCCATTGCGGTTAATTCTGCGTACAGTTTTTCAGCCGCTTCTTTAACACGCTCAGATTTGTGCATGTTCATAGGGACGATAGCCACTTGGAAAGGAGCAAGTGCTTCAGGCCAGATGATGCCGAACTTATCGTGGTTTTGCTCGATAGCCGATGCAACAACACGAGACACACCGATACCGTAACAACCCATTTCTAGAGTTGCGCTCTTACCATCAGGACCAAGCACGTTACAGTTCATCGCTTTTGAGTAAGTATTACCTAACTGGAAGATGTGACCGACTTCGATACCACGCTTCAGTTGGATAGTACCTTGACCACATGGGCTTAGGTCGCCTTCAACAACGTTACGTAGGTCTTCAACTTGAGCAAGCTCTACGTCACGACCCCAGTTGATGCCAAAGTAGTGCTTACCGTCTACGTTTGCGCCAGCGCCGAAGTCGCTCATTACAGCAACAGAGCGGTCAACGATGAATGGTAGCTCTAGGCCAACAGGTCCAAGTGAACCAGGACCAGCACCAACAAGCGCACGGATTGCAGCTTCATCAGCCATTTCTAGTGGAGAAGCAACCTGTGGAAGGTTTTCTGCTTTCACTTCGTTAAGCTCGTGATCACCACGGATGATTAGAGCAATGATATCTGCATCCACTTCATCAGAAGCTTTAACGAATAGCGTCTTAACGGTCTTCTCGATTGCTAGACCGTGTTGTTCTACAAGCTCAGCAATTGTTTTTGCGTTTGGCGTATCAACCAGTTCCATTTCTTGAGTTGGCACTGCAACTTCTTCAGCCGGAGCTAGTGCTTCTGCTTTCTCGATGTTCGCTGCATAGTCAGACTCAGATGAGAATGCAATGAGATCTTCGCCGCTTTCCGCTAGAACGTGGAACTCTTGAGAACCACTGCCACCGATTGCGCCAGAGTCAGCCAGTACAGGACGGTATTCAAGGCCCATGCGGTCGAATGCTTTACAGTAAGCATCGTGCATGATTTGGTAAGATTTCTCTAGGCCCGCTTTATCAATATCAAAGCTGTACGCATCCATCATTGAGAATTCACGTGCACGCATCACACCAAAGCGAGGGCGGCGTTCATCACGGAATTTAGTTTGAATTTGGTAAAGATTCAGAGGAAGTTGCTTGTAAGAATTAACGTCGTTACGAACGAGGCTCGTAATCACTTCTTCCGCTGTTGGGCTAAGAACAAACGGGCGTGAATGACGATCATTGAAGCGCAATAGCTCAGCACCCATCTTCTCAGAGCGGCCTGTTTCTTCCCAAAGTTCAAACGGCTGAACCACGGGCATCAAAGTTTCAACTGCACCGGCATTGTCGATTTCTTGACGAACGATGTTCTCAACTTTACGCAGTACACGCAGACCAGTAGGCAGCCAAGTATATAGACCTGAAGCTAGCTTACGGATCATACCCGCACGTAGCATCAGCTGGTGGCTGATAACTTCTGCGTCGTTTGGAGTCTCTTTAAGAGTGGCAAGAAGATAGTTACTGGTACGCATTCTATGGTATCCGTTTCATCATTGATAAAAGAAAATTTACTGCCATTGGTTACAACAATAAATTCGATATAGCCGACCATAATATCAGCCTATGAGTAATCTCAAAAGCGCTCAATTGCAGTAACTAACAAGCAATCCGGTGAAACCGTGAACTTTACGTTCAGATCGAACAAATTCACCGCATATTCTTTGTTATCCGTCTTATTTTTTTTATACGCGGGCCTAGGGTCTTGGCTCAACACTTGTTTGATCACGGCTTCAACTTGGCTGGCATTGTCGTGCTGCCGAACTTTGGCCAGTGCAATGGGAGTAAAGGTGACCTCTAGCGTTTCAGGTTCTTGCTGGGCATAACCGCCTGCGGCGTTAGGAATGGCGTCTGAGTATGGGATATAAGGCTTGATGTCTACGACAGGCGTGCCGTGTACTAAATCCACACTGCCCAGCTCTAACCAAGTTTGATTACCATCTTGGGTCACACCAAGCAATTCAACCGCAGACATGCCAATGCCATTCGGCCGAAAGGTTGCCCGAGATGCTAATACTCCAACACGTTCGTTTCCGCCTAATCTAGGTGGTCTTACCGTTGGTTTCCAGCCAGCATTCAGGTTTTGATCAAACAAAAATAATAACCAAACATGGCTGAACTGCTCTATACCACGAACGGATTCAGGGCAATTGGCTTCACCAAGCAGTTTAACTCTGGCGGTTGAACTCGGAGCAAGCCGAGGTTGGCGTGGTACGGCAAACTTTTCTTTGTATGGACTTTCTATTAACCCTATGGGCTCTATCTGGTGCATGTCTGTTCTGTGTATTGAGGAGCAATACCCTAAAACTATCACAAAAACACCGCACTTTCTTATTGATAATGATTATTAATTGCAATGTTATAACATATCATTTATTCTTGCATCATAAGGGTTTGAGAAACGAACCTGTGTTGAAGATATTTTTAAGGAGGAAAGAATGAAAGACGGTATTCACCCTGACTATAGAAAAGTGGTATTTCACGATACGAGCGTAGATAAATACTTTGTAATTGGCTCAACGCTAAAAACGGATCGCACCATTACCTGGGAGGATGGCAAAGAGTATCCCTATATGACATTAGATGTGTCGTCGGAGTCTCATCCGTTTTATACCGGTAAGCAAAGAGTGGTGAATAAAGAGGGCAGAATTGCTCACTATAATCGTAGATTTGCTCAATTTAGCAAAGAGGGTAAATAGCCATGAAAGTACTGAGCTCATTGAAAAGCGCCAAGAATCGTCACCCTGATTGCCAAATAGTAAAAAGAAAAGGCCGCATATTTGTCATATGCAAATCGAACCCTCGCTTTAAGGCTGTGCAAGGAAAATCCAAGAAAAAATAGTTTGGGGATAATACTGTGCAGCAGGTGTACGAGAACACCTGCTCACAAGGTGGTCGAAAAATCCAATTTAATTACATTTACCAGATGAATGTATTGATTTTCATTACATTTTGTAACATTTGCGGTTTTGAAAACTCTTTCTTGTGACGTAATCTGCCGATGCTTTTTGATAGGTATGTCAATTACGCTAGGAATCAATTACAAGGAGGAAACGGATGAGTTCATCTGCTTCGAATACGCAACAAGCCCCTAAAAAACCCCTTTTTACCCGTTTCCTTGATAGCGTGGAATATCTAGGTAATTTGCTGCCTCACCCAATCACACTTTTCGCTATTTTCTGTGTTGCCATTTTAGTGTTATCTGGTGTTGCTGGATATTTTGATGTGTCGGTAATAGACCCTCGCCCAGAAGGCGCTGCCGGTCGTGCTGCGGATGGAACTATTGAAGTCATTAGCTTATTGAATGCTGATGGTTTGCGCCTTATCGTGACCAATTTAGTGAAAAACTTCGTTGGCTTTGCCCCTCTTGGAACGGTATTGGTGGCTATGTTAGGTGTGGCCATTGCTGAGCACTCAGGCATGCTATCTGCTGCAATGCGTGGCATGGTCATGGGTGCGTCAAAACGCATGGTGACGTTCACTGTCGTGTTTGCTGGTATTATTTCTAATACTGCCTCTGAACTTGGCTACGTGGTATTGATTCCACTGGCTGCTATGTTATTCCATTCTTTAGGTCGTCATCCATTAGCGGGTCTCGCTGCTGCATTTGCCGGTGTGTCTGGTGGTTACTCTGCCAACCTCTTGATTGGTACCGTTGATCCTCTGCTTTCTGGCATTACAGAAACCGCAGCACAAATGATTGACCCAACCTACACAGTAGGCCCTGAGGCGAACTGGTACTTCATGTTCATCTCTACCTTCTTTATCTCAATCACTGGTGCGTTTGTTACCGAGAAAATTGTTGAGCCTAAGCTGGGTAAATACAACAGTGAAGAAGCGTCGGAAGATTTGACCAACGATAGCATGGGTAAACTGACGGCTATTGAGAAGAAAGGCCTTAAAATTGCGGGTATCGCGGTTTTGGTTGTGAGTGCTTTATTGGCGTGGACCGTTGTTCCTGCTGATGGCGTGCTACGTAACCCTGATACCGGTTTGATTGCGGGCTCTCCGTTCTTGAAAAGTATCGTTGCCTTCATCTTTGTGTTCTTCGCTATTCCGGGTTTTGTTTACGGTAAAGTCGTTGGCACAATGAAAAACGATCGTGACGTCATTGATGCAATGGCGAAATCAATGTCTTCAATGGGCATGTACATCGTTCTTGTTTTCTTTGCTGCTCAGTTTGTTGCTTTCTTTAAGTGGACCAACTTTGGTCAAGTGATCGCCGTTGGTGGTGCAGACTTCCTACAGACGGTTGGCCTAACTGGCCCTACGCTGTTCTTTGCGTTCATCGTGATGTGTGGCTTTATTAACTTGATGATTGGTTCGGCGTCGGCTCAGTGGGCGGTAACTGCGCCTATCTTTGTTCCAATGCTAATGTTGGTTGGTTACGCGCCAGAAACGATTCAGGCGGCTTACCGTATCGGTGATTCAACCACCAACATCATCACACCAATGATGAGCTACTTTGGCTTGATCTTGGCGGTAGCCACTCGCTATATGAAGAACTTAGGCATTGGTACGTTAATCGCGACCATGCTTCCATACTCGATTTGCTTCTTAGTGGGTTGGAGTATTTTGTTCTACGTGTGGGTGTTTGTCTTCGGCTTGCCAGTTGGCCCGGGCGCAGCAACCTACTATACGCCTTAAGCTGGTTTTCTCGGCTCATCAATCTAGTTCTGAACATTAACCCTGTTCATGACAATAAAACCGAAGCACTTGAGTGCTTCGGTTTTTTCGTCTAATCAGTAGGCGGTTACAGCATTAATGCAGCAGAACACAGCAATAAGGCCGCCATGGTGTAATTGAATATACGAGCAATATTGGGTTGAGCTAGCACGCGCTGTAGCTTTTGACCTGCCACCGTCCAAATACTCACTGAGGGTAGGTTTACTATGGCAAACCCTAATGAAATGATCGCCATACCTTGCCAAGACCCCGACACGTTATAGACCCCAATCGCTGTAATTGCCATGGACCAAGCCTTTGGATTGATCCACTGAAAGTTAGCGGCAGCAAAAAAGCTCATTGGTTTATAGCTAGAGTGCTCAGTACTCACTGGTGGGCTCATCGCAATCTTGAACGCTAAATACGCTAAATAGCCCAAACATAACACTTGCAAGATGTCTTGGCTGATAGGGTATTGGTGGAAAATACCCATTAACCCGAGCCCAACTAAAACCACCATAAAACTAAAACCAAAAGTGATGCCAAGCATATGTGGAATGGTGCGTTTAAAGCCAACGTGAGCACCAGAGGTCATGAGCATAATGTTGTTTGGCCCAGGTGATACGGTAGAAGCAAAAGCAAAAGTGATGAAAGCAAAGAGTTGTTGAATATCCATGTCGACTCCGATGTCGTTGAAATCTGTTCCTTGTATGTTAGTGATGAGTCGGGTAAATTTTGTGCTTATATTTGCACTAAATTGATTTAATCCACAATGAAGTGAGCTTATGGATAAGTTTGACGAAAGAATATTGCGCGAGCTAAAAAGTAATGGCCGTTTGAGTAATGTAGAACTGGCAGAGCGCATTGGCTTGTCACCGTCTGCTTCATTACGACGAGTGCAAGATTTAGAGCGTTCAGGTGTGATTAAGGGATACAGAGCCGTATTAGATGCCAATAAAATGGGCATTGGATTTGTGGCCTACGTGACCATAGGACTAAACAATCACAGCAAAAAATCGCAATTGGGTTTTGAAGAAGAAGTGAGTCAGGCAGACGCGGTGACTGAGTGCCACAACATCACGGGAACCAACGAGTACTTACTGAGAGTAGAAACAAAAGATCTTGCTGCCTATAAGCACTTTCACTCCAATATTTTAGGGGAGATCCCACAAGTGAAAGCGATCGGTACTTTAGTGGTTATGGAGACGCCTAAAGACGAGCGCTAGTTTCCAGATAAGAGAAAGGGCAGCGTAGAGTAGAGCTGCCCTTGAATAGAGATAGCGTTTAATCGAACTAGCGAACGACTTCACCTGATTCGATGATGGTCTTACGCACTACGTCAGTAAACTCTAACGCTTCTTTGCGAATTTTAGCTTCATCAACTGTCAGCATTTCACGATCTTGCATTAAGATTTTACCCGCAACAATTGAGTGTTTTACATTGCCTGCGTTCGCAGAGTAAACCAATGCAGAGTACGGGTTGTAAACTGGGATCATATTAGGCGCTTTAGTATCAATTACGATGATATCCGCTTGCTTGCCGACTTCTAATGAACCAATGGTGTCTTCCATATGCAGTGCACGAGCTGCGCCCATCGTCGCCATGTCGATAACTTTAATCGGAGGCATAGCAGCACGATCTTTATTGACAAGCTTGTGAACCTTAGCGACTTGGTTGAACTCATCAATGGTGCTCAAGCCGTTACCCGACATTGGGCCATCGGTACCCAAACCAATACGTAAACCCCGATCATACATTTTTAATGCAGGAGATACGCCCTTCGCCGACTTGATGTTCGCACTCATATTATGAGCAATACCAACGTCCGCTTTTTTGAGTAATGCAATATCATTGTCATCAGCGAGGATAACGTGAGCCGCAATTAAGTTCTTGTTTAGCGCACCAATGCTATCCATGTAAGCGATAGGAGATAAACCGTTTGAGCGCTCTGCGATCTTCTCTTCTTCACGGTGAGATTCAGCAAGGTGAATCATTACAGGTACATCTTTTTCTAAAGAGAGTTTGGCAACCTTCTTAAGGATTTCAGTGGTATTGGTGTAAGGCGCATGCGGAGCAAATGCTGGCGTAATACGTGGGTGATCTTTGTATTCTTCAATGAAGTTCAACGCGTACTGAATGCCTTCTTCAGCGTTAGCCGCATCAGCCACCGGGAATTTGATAACCGACTCGCCCAAAATGGCACGCATACCTATAGTGTCTACCGTTTTAGCCACTTCGTCTTCAAAATAGTACATATCTGCATAAGTGGTTACGCCGCCTTTGATCATTTCAACGTTACCAAGGTTTGCGCCAATACGAACCATGTCACGAGAAACCAATTTAGACTCAAGTGGGAAAATGTAACGGTGTAAACGATCCGGCACATCATCTGCTAATGAACGAAATACCGTCATGGAAACGTGAGTATGGGTATTGATTAGGCCAGGCATAACGATATCGCCATCGACGCTCAGCGTTTTGTTCGCTTTGTATTGCTTAGCTAACGCTTGGTCACCTACGGCGATAATCTTGTTGTCTTTAACCACAACAGTGCCGTTTTCATACACGGTTTTTTCTTGGTTCATGGTAAGAACCATGGCATCAGTAATGATGAGATCCGCAGGCTTTGCAGCGGCAGCAGAAAAAGAAAGTAGGCCAAGTACAGAGGCCAAAAGAGTGTGTTTCATTTTCATATTTAATCCTTGGAACAGGAGGGAGGTGCTGGCGATTATAGGCTTTATAAATACTGATGCAATCGTTTGTTTTATTGTTATTGGGATAAAAAAAGAGCTAACCGAAGTTAGCTCTCTCAATGTTTATATTGTAGCAGAAGACCTTACCAGCCCTTAACTACGCCACCTTGGAAGATTTCCATTGCTGCGTTGTATACTTCGTCAGTTTGGTATGCTTTAACGAAATTTTGTACATTTTCAGCGTTTAGATTTTCTTCACGTGAAACGATTAAGTTTACGTATGGAGAGTCTTTGTCTTCAACGAAGATGCCGTCTTTTTCAGGTGTTAGGTTAATGCTGCTTGCGTAAGTTGTGTTGATAACAGAAAGCGCGACATCATCAAGAGAGCGAGGCAGTTGTGCTGCGTCTAGTTCTACGATAGAGATGTTCTTTGGGTTTTCTACGATGTCACGAACTGTTGCTAGTAGACCAACGTTTTCACGCAGTTTTAACAGACCTTGTTGCTCAAGAAGCAGTAAAGAGCGACCTAGGTTAGTTGGATCGTTAGGTACAGCAATACGAGAACCATCAGCAATCTCATCAACCGATTTAACTTGCTTAGAGTAACCTGCGATAGGGTATACAAATGTGTTACCCGCGATAGTCAGTTTGTAACCACGGTCAGTCACTTGCTGATCAAGGTATGGTTTGTGTTGGAATGCGTTTACGTCGATTGATGTGTCATCCAAAGCGGCATTTGGTGTTACGTAATCAGTAAAAGTAACAAGTTCTACTTCCAAACCGTACTTGTCTTTCGCTACTTTAGCAGCCACTTCGGCTACTTGAGCTTCGGCACCCGCCATTACGCCAACTTTGATTTTGTTGTTATCAACGGCTTTTTCACCACAACCGGTTAATACGGCTGCTGTTGCGGCAAGGGCGAGTAAACTTTTAAGGCTAAATTTCATGGTAATCTCCTTTTAATGAATCCAATTTATATTTTTTATTAGGTGTCTGACTAATCTTGTTGTTCGAGGCAAATTGCTCAAGGCAATGGCCTCTATCTTCTATCGGTGGTCAACTTTACGAACCAGTGTGTCACCAATAGATTGAATAATTTGTACCAGTACAATGAGCATCACTACTGTTACAGCCATAATGGTTACGTCGTATCGGTGGAAGCCATATCGAATGGCTACATCACCAAGACCACCACCGCCGACGGTTCCCGCCATTGCTGAGTAGCTCACCAAGGTAACCAAAGTGATGGTCACTGTGTTGATGATGGTTGGCAGAGCTTCCGGAAGCAGTACTTTCGTAATAATTTGAGTCGGAGTCGCGCCCATAGATTGCGCCGCTTCCACCAGACCTGACGGTACTTCGAGTAATGCGCTTTCTATTAAACGAGCAACAAACGGAATAGCACCGATGGTTAACGGAACAATCGCAGCTGTTGTGCCGATGAATGTGCCGATTAACAGCTTAGTGACCGGAATAATCGCCACCATGAGCACTAAGAAAGGCACAGAACGACCAATGTTAACGATGGCGCCCAATATGGCATTGAGTTTAGTGTTTTCAAGCAGCCCACCTTTTTTGGTGGTATGGAGGATCACACCAAGAGGGATGCCAACCGCAAACCCAACAATACCAGCGACCGCAACCATGTATAAGGTTTCCCATGTTGCGCCAAGTAATAAGTTGCCATTTAGGCTAAGCCACTGCGTTACAGTATTAAAGGACATAACCAAGTACCTCTACTTTTACGTTGTTTTCACGTAGGAATTCGATAGCGGCAATGTCGTCTTGTTCTGTACCGAACAGTTCTGCGACCATCATGCCGAATTTTACGCCACCAGCGTAATCAAGATCCGAGCTTAAAATGCTGACATCAATATTGAATTTTCTCGCTATTTGCGTCACCAGTGGTGCGTCTACTGTTGCGCCTGTGAACTCTAAGCGAACCAATGGATAACTGCCTTCAACCCGCTTTTTCTTGAGGCGGATTTGGTAATCTTCTGGAATAGACAAGTCTAAGGTAGAGCGAATAAATTGATGAGCCAGCTCTGTTTTAGGGTGTGCAAAAATGTCGCCAACCGTGCCCTTTTCAACTAATTCGCCGTCGCCAATAATCGCTACTTGATGACAGATGCTCTTAACGACATCCATTTCATGGGTGATAAGTAACATGGTGATGTTTAGCTTACGGTTGATTTGCTTAAGCAGTTCAAGAATCGATTGAGTGGTTGCCGGATCAAGGGCACTTGTTGCTTCATCACAAAGCAGTACTTTTGGGTCTGATGCTAATGCGCGAGCAATCGCGACACGCTGTTTTTGACCGCCGCTTAAATTAGCAGGGTAGGTATCACGTTTGTCAGATAGCCCAACTAAAGACAATAACTCAGATACTTTGGTTTCAATCTTGTCTTTGCTTGCATCCGCTAATTCAAGTGGCAATGCGATGTTGTCAAATACCGTGCGTGAAGAAAGCAGATTGAAATGCTGGAAAATCATGCCGATGTTACGGCGAGTTTTGCTTAAATCTGATTTAGAGAGCTTAGTAAGGTCAACACCATCAACGATGACTTCACCCGATGTTGGTGCTTCTAACATGTTTACGCAACGAATAAGAGTACTTTTACCCGCACCAGACGAACCAATGACACCAAAAATCGTCCCTTGAGGTATGGTTAGGTTGATATCTTTCAGGGCAACAATTTCTTTAGTGCCTTGATAGAAAACCTTATTTACTTGATTAATTTCAATCATTCTTCGAAACCTGTGCAGAGTTGGCTGTAATCAACATGACGCCGTATATGGCCAATTTACTGTTGTTTATTCGATAAATCGGTTACCGAATAGTGTATGTTTGAGCTGGTTGGCTAGCAATTCAGCAGAAAATGTTGACCTTGCTCTCAATTATTAGTCGATGCTATGGGTTTCACATTTTTAAGTCAATAGATATTTTTACGTCTAGACGTCTAAAAGGTAATTGAATAGTGCTAACCGCTATAAAGCATGTAATAATTTGCGTTATAACTAGTTAATGAGGGTAGCATTTTGGCTAAACCTGCAGTGTTTTTAGATCGTGATGGCGTCATTAATGTCGATCATGGCTATGTGCATGATGAGCATGATTTTGAGTATGTAGAGGGCGTTTTTGAAGCGGCAAAAAAATTCCAAGACATGGGATTCATGTTAGTACTGGTAACAAACCAGTCTGGGATTGCTCGAGGCATGTTCAGCGAAGATCGCTTTCTATCGTTGACTCAATGGATGGACTGGAACTTTGCCGATAATGGCGTTGAGCTGGATGGCATCTATTATTGCCCACATCACCCTGAACATGGCGTTGGCAAATACAAACAAGATTGTGATTGTCGTAAGCCAAAACCAGGCATGTTCCTATCTGCAAAAGAATTTCTTGATATCGATATGGCTAAATCCGTCATGATTGGTGACAAGGCCGAAGATATGATGGCCGCAGAAGCGGCGGGTGTAGGGACCAAAATATTGGTACGCACTGGTAAACCTGTTACCGAGAAAGGTGAGTCTTTAGCAACCGTGGTAGTCGATAGCATTGCTAACGCACCTGAATTTCTGGCTTCACGATAACCTATTGGTGAATGATGTCTTCCAAAATAACGTTAATTAAAAAGCTATCATCACGTGGTGTTTTAGCCTCAGTGACTCTGGTGTCGCTCAGCGCTTGTATGTCACAACCAAAGGTTGTCGATCAAGTCTATCGTTGCAGTGATCATTACGATGTAGTCGTGAGTGATCGCAGTGAAACGAAAATACACGTCGAAATGCTAGGAAAATATTACGTGTTGAATCGCATCGCGAGTGCTTCTGGTGAGAAATTTAGGACCCACGATGAGCAAGTGAAGATGTGGTTTAAAGGTGAACAAGCCAGCATAAAAAACAGTGGCTACCCGATCCAGATGTGTAATTTGGTTGTTCCGATGAATAACATCGACGCTCCATCTAATGACACTATGTTTTAATGAGCACCGCGTAATACTGCTGTGACTTCATGTAAACCAACCATATACACAACTAATAAAGACAATCTTATCTATGAGCAAAAAACTCACCATTGTTGATATCGCTAAGCTTTCAGGTGTCGGGAAATCTACTGTATCTAGGGTGCTAACCAATGATCCAAAGGTAAAACCTGAAACACGACTAAAGGTTGAACAAGTGATAGCAACTCACGGTTATGTGCCTTCGAAGTCGGCTCAGTCGATGCGTGGCGGTAGTCAAAAGGTGGTGGGCGTTATTATTTCTCGTTTGGATTCCGCTTCAGAAAACAGGGTTGTCAGCGCAATGCTGTCGACTTTGTATGGAGCGGGATATGACGTTGTGATTATGGAAAGCTTGTTTGATAGCATTAAAACCAATGAACACTTGGACGTATTAAAGCGACGCAACGTTGATGGCGTTATTGTGTTCGGCTTTACTGATTGCGATGTTGCAAAGCTAGAAAGCTGGCAACAACGCATAGTTGTGGTGGCAATGGATACCGAGAACGTTTCATCGATTAACTATGATAATAAAGCCTTGATCCGGAATGCGCTTACTTACTTAGCTGCGTTAGGGTTAGACGATATTGCCTATGTTGGCGTCGATCAAAGTGATACCACAACAGGGCGTTTGCGTTTGCAGGCGTATCAAGAGTGGTGTACAAATCAGAACGTATCACCTCAAGCGATAACGGGTGAGTTAAGTCATGAAAGTGCTTATGCTTTGGTCGACAGGGTACTAACCGAAACCACTCAAGCCATTGTTTGTGCCAGTGACTCGCTTGCTCTTGGCGTGATAAAAAGGCTCCAAGAGCTTGGCCGTACTGATATTCGTGTCACTGGGATTGGAGGCAATCCTTTACTATCATTCCTTTTCCCTAATACATTCAGTATTGATCCAGGCTATCACCAAGCCGGCGAGAAAGCCGCTAACCTATTGATACAGCAGCTATCAGGTAATATTGGTGTGCAACATATTACTCAAGCCCCTCTTACTTAATAACGAAATATACCAGCAGTGTTGACTAAGTTTTCTACACTCTTTATGTGATCATGTTCAATTAATGGGAATGTTCCCATTTCATTGTTCTGATTGATTTGGCATTATCATACCAACTTATGGGAACAGTCCCATTTATAAAAAAGACAAACCGAATTCCAATAGGGTGGACATGAATATGAGTAGGATTTCGAGCCAAGACGTTTCTCGTCTTATTGAGCTAGTCGGGGGCAACGACAACATTGCAAGTGTGAGTCATTGCCTTACTCGATTACGCTTTGTGTTAAATGATACCGATGCGGCTGATCCAAAAGCGTTGGAAGCTTTGCCTTTGGTCAAGGGCTGTTTCACTAATGCGGGCCAGTTCCAAGTTGTGATCGGGACAGAAGTAGACGATGTTTACAAAGAACTGATCAAACAAGCTGGTAAAAGTGAGACCAGCAAAGACGACGCGAAACTGGCGGCTCGTCAGAACATGAATATTCTAGAGCGCGGTATTTCGCATCTGGCGGAAATCTTCGTTCCTCTGCTGCCTGCAATTATTACTGGTGGTCTGATCCTTGGCTTTCGTAACGTCATCGGCGACATTAAAATGTTCGATGGTCAAACTCTTACGCAAATCAGTCAATTTTGGGCAACGGTCCACTCTTTCTTATGGTTAATCGGCGAAGCAATCTTTTTCTTCTTACCTGTTGGTGTTTGCTGGGCGACCGTTAAAAAACTTGGAGGAACGCCAATTCTGGGTATCACCTTAGGTGTGACCTTAGTTTCCCCGCAACTGATGAATGCTTACGCCATCGGTAAGGAAATTCCGCAAGTTTGGGACTTTGGTTGGTTTGTTATTGAAAAGGTTGGGTATCAAGCTCAGGTCATTCCTGCCATGTTAGCCGGTGTTGCTCTGGCGTTTATTGAGACTAACCTGAAACGTATTGTGCCTGCTTACTTGTATTTAGTGGTAGTGCCATTTGTTTCTATCATCCTTTCTGTGATTTTGGCGCACGCGTTAATTGGCCCATTCGGTCGTATTATTGGTGATGGCGTTGCGTTTGCTGCAAAAGCTGCCATGACCGGTGACTTTGCTGTTATCGGCGCAATGGTGTTTGGCTTTCTTTATGCTCCGCTGGTTATTACCGGTGTGCACCACACAACCAATGCCGTTGACTTGCAACTGATGCAAGAAATGGGTGGTACGCCAATCTGGCCTTTGATTGCACTATCAAATATTGCACAAGCATCTGCTGTTGTCGGCATCATTATTATTAGCCGCAAAAATGGCGAGCGTGATATCTCAGTTCCTGCGGCTATCTCTGCTTACCTTGGTGTGACAGAACCTGCGATGTACGGCATTAACTTGAAGTATAAATTCCCAATGTTGAGCGCCATGATTGGTTCTGCGATTGCAGCGGCGATTTGTGGTAGTGCCGGTGTGATGGCGAATGGTATCGGTGTGGGTGGACTACCAGGGATTCTCTCAATTCAACCTCAGTACTGGTCTGTGTATCTAATTGCAATGGCTGTCGCGATAGTGGTTCCTGCTGCTCTTACTTTGTTCATGTACAAACGAGCTCAAGGTAAAGGCGAGCTAACAGCAGTCAGTGCCTAACGCATCTGAGTTCTATCAGTAATCATTTTTAAATGAATATGAGCGGTTATGTCGACGTGATGATATCGGCGGCCGCTCTATTTTCAATATTTTCTATTTTACATCGTTAAGTAAGTGAGCTTTGAAATGATGGCAGAACAAAAAGACTGGTGGCGCACGGCGTCTATCTATCAAATTTACCCTAAAAGTTTTTGTGACAGTGGAAGTCGTGGAACGGGCGATATAAAAGGGATCATTTCTAAGCTCGATTATCTAAAAGATCTGGGTGTGGATGCCATTTGGCTAACACCGGTTTATCAATCACCGATGATTGATAATGGTTACGACATTTCAGACTATTACTCGGTTAATCCAGAGTTTGGCACAATGGATGATCTCGAGCTGTTGCTGGCACAAGCTCACCAACGTGATATTCGTATTATTATGGATATCGTGGTTAATCATACTTCAACGCATCATCAGTGGTTTCAGTCTGCATTGGGTGACAAAAATAGCCATTACCGAGACTACTACATTTGGCAAGACCCAATCGATGATGAAGTACCGAACAACTGGCAGTCCAAGTTTGGTGGCAGTGCGTGGGAGCTAGATGGTGAAACCAACCAGTACTTTTTGCATTTATTTGCCAAAGAGCAAGCCGACTTAAATTGGGAGAACCCAAAAGTGCGCGCTGAAGTCAAAGAAGTGATCAGCTTTTGGGCAGAAAAAGGCATCGATGGTTTCCGTTTAGATGTCATCAATTTGATTTCTAAGCAGCAAGACTTTCCTAACGATGATATTGGTGATGGTCGTCGTTTTTATACCGATGGCCCGCGTGTACATGAATATTTGCAAGAAATCAGTGAAGCGGTATTCCAAAAGTACGGCAGTGTCACGGTGGGGGAGATGTCTTCTACAACGCTCGAACATTGTCAGCAATACTCCGCTAACAATAGTAAAGAGTTGTCGATGGTGTTTAACTTCCATCATTTAAAAGTCGACTATACCAACGGAGACAAGTGGACCAACGCGCCATTTGATTTCTTACAGTTAAAAGAGATTTTTAACCATTGGCAAACCGGTTTAAACGGTAAAGGTTGGGGAGCGCTGTTTTGGTGTAACCACGACCAACCACGCATTGTTAGCCGCTTGGGAGACGATAAACAGTACCGCATTGAGTCGGCCAAAATGCTGGCTGCATCGGTACACATGATGCAAGGCACGCCGTACATCTACCAAGGTGAAGAAATCGGCATGACCAACCCAGGCTATACCAGCATTGATCAGTACCAAGATGTTGAAAGTACCAACATGTACGACATCATGGTGAAACAGCAAGGCGTTGAAGAAGCGGACATGCTAGCCATCTTGGCACAAAAATCTCGTGATAACTCTCGTGCACCGATGCAATGGGACGACTCAACACATGCAGGCTTCACACAAGGCACACCTTGGCTCCAAGTCGCGGGTAACTATCCTCAAATCAACGCGCAACAAGCAGTCGCTGATACCAATTCGGTTTACTATTTTTATCAGAAGTTAATTCAGATGCGTAAAGAGGTTGAGGTGATAACGACAGGTGATTATCTGGATTTACTGCCTAATCATTCGAGTGTCTTTGCTTACCAGCGCCAATCAGAAACGCAAACTTTGGTGTGTGTGAATAATTACTATGGCAATGAAGTCGAAGTGACGTTACCAGTACAGATTGATGTTGCGAAAGGCCGTTATTTATTGGGTAACTATTCAGCCATTGAAGATACACCAGTGGCAGCTAAACAAGTTCTTAAACCGTATGAAACGCGTATTTTTCTTATTGAGCACTAACTTTCTTGTGGGCCACTTGCTAAGGAGTCAATTGAAATTGGCAGGCAAACCCCTAAGTGGTTCCCAGATAAAGTAAGATTTAGTCGTTACAGAATGTGGCTTTGGAGTCGTCTCCAAAGCCTTTTTTATACCCAAAGTGAGTCGGAGGGAGTGTTAACTGTATTTAACAGTGTAGCGAGTTGGCTTGTGGTTCATTGCCAATACGAGGTTGAGCATTACGGCCCCTAACACAGACACTGCGATGACTTCTAACGATACAAAAAAGAAAGAGGTAACAAGGATCGCCGCATCAATCATCATTTGGCTCTTACCTACCGAGAAGCCAGTCTTATCTTGAATAACCAGACACAGTACATTGAACCCACCTAAGCTTGAACGATGCCTAAATAGAATTAGCATGCCTAAGCCCATCAACAAGCCGCCTACGATAGCGCAGTACACATCGTTAATCGCATCAACACTAATAACGTGATGTAGGTTGTCGGTGAAAATTGAGACGAGCGCACCAGAGATCGCACTATTGAAAGCGAAACGAGGCCCAAAACGACGCCAAGCCAATAGATAAAACGGGCAGTTAGCGATGAAATAGATCATACCGAAGCTTAATGGCACAAATTGAGTCAATAAAAGGGCAAGGCCCGTGGTGCCACCAGTGAGCAAATTAGCCGATTGTAGAAAGAACACGCCCTGGGCGACAACAAATGTGCCGGTTAAAATAGCAATCCAATCTTCTTTACTTGAGTGTTTTTCCATCATTTTTATAGTTATCTAGCCATTAGAGGCGTGAATAGTAGAGAAAAGTTTGTATTTTCGGTAGCTACAAAGGTAAAAATGACGCTAAGGCATGTAACTGAAGCTTTACACCGTGTAAAGCTGGTGGTTGACACTTATCGGTGATAAGTTAATCATATTGACCTTGATGATGCTAAGGACTAATGCACATCATGAGATATTTACATAAAGAAAGTGTAATTTACACTTTATGACCTAGATCAAATTATGTAGAATATCGGCAATTAATACGGTGACGAAAACGTTTGCTTTTGGTCGTTGTGTGGTTTTTTGAAACTTTGAGATTATCTGAGTCAGGAGATACAGATGCTAAAGCGTGACATGAACATCGCTGATTATGATGCGGATCTATTTACCGCAATCCAGGAAGAAACTCTTCGTCAAGAAGAGCATATTGAGCTAATTGCTTCAGAAAACTACACCAGCCCACGTGTAATGGAAGCACAAGGCTCTCAGCTAACGAACAAATACGCAGAAGGCTACCCAGGTAAGCGTTACTACGGCGGTTGTGAGTTTGTTGATAAAGTAGAAACGCTAGCAATCGAGCGTGCATGTGAGCTATTTGGCGCACAGTATGCAAACGTACAGCCTCATTCTGGTTCTCAAGCTAACAATGCTGTTTACATGGCGTTGCTAAATGCAGGCGATACAGTACTAGGCATGAGCCTTGCTCACGGTGGTCACCTAACTCACGGTTCTCCAGTAAACTTCTCTGGTAAGCTTTACAACATCATTCCTTACGGTATTGATGAAGCTGGCCAAATTGATTACGAAGAAATGGAAGCACTAGCAGTAGAACATAAGCCTAAGATGATCATCGGTGGTTTCTCTGCATACTCTCAAGTTTGTGATTGGGCGCGCATGCGTGAAATCGCAGACAAAGTAGGCGCTTACTTCTTCGTAGACATGGCACACGTTGCTGGTCTTATCGCGGCAGGCGTTTACCCGAACCCAGTTCCTCATGCTCACGTAGTAACGACTACGACGCACAAAACACTAGCTGGCCCACGTGGCGGTCTTATCCTTTCTAACGAAGGCGAAGATCTTTACAAGAAGCTAAACTCAGCTGTATTCCCTGGCGGCCAAGGTGGCCCTCTAATGCACGTTATCGCGGGTAAAGCAGTAGCGTTCAAAGAAGCGTTGGAGCCTGAGTTTAAAGAATACCAAACTCGCGTTGTTGCTAACGCAAAAGCAATGGTTGCTGAATTCCTAGCTCGCGGTTACAACATCGTTTCAGGTTCTACAGAGAACCACCTGTTCCTAGTTGACTTAATCGACAAAGACATCACAGGTAAAGAAGCCGATGCTGCACTAGGTTCTGCCAACATCACGGTTAACAAAAACTCAGTACCAAACGATCCTCGTAGCCCGTTTGTTACTTCTGGTATCCGTGTTGGTTCTCCTTCAATCACTCGCCGTGGTTTCTCAGAAGAAGATTCAAAAGCACTTGCTGGTTGGATGTGTGACATCCTTGATAATCTAGGCGATGAGTCTGTTATCGAAGCAACAAAAGTGAAAGTTCTAGAAATCTGTAAGCGTTTGCCTGTATACGCTTAAGCTTGAAGGCTGAAAGCTAGAAGCTAGAAACGATAAGAGCAAGAGACCGTTTGGTTCCCTTGCTCTTTTTTTTGTATCTAAATCGAATAGAAGAAGTAGAGTTGGGACTTCATTCGTAAGATGATGCCTCGAATAACGTCAAGAAATGCCATGAATCCAACTGGTTTTTCTCCGCTAACCCACGCTAACCCAACCGAGCCGACGGGTAAGTCGTAGCCGTCACTTTCTGCTACTTTAAGTCGCACAAAGTGGTGCTTGTTTTGTAAGTTTTTCCCAGTTGTCGCACGTACCGAATCATCAAACCCAAGTAAGTTACCTTGTGCTTCTCCCGTTGCTTCAACAATGCCTTCCACTTCTGCTGCAAATACCTTTCCGGGGTATACCGATGAGGCAAATTCTGCCGCTTGGCCGGGTTTTACATTTCGGATTGCTTGATGATTTACGCGCATCAAAACGTACTTTTCATTAGTGTACATTTGTAAACGAGGCATCATTGATACCCTTTGTCCTTCGCGCAAAATGAAATTGGTAACAAAGCCGTCAGCGGGTGCGTATACCTTGGTACTGTCTAAATCCCATTGCGTTTGTGCTATCTGTTCATCAATGGTACGTAAGTCGGCGCGCCTGCTTTTTACCGCCAACTCTGCCTTAGTGATGGCTAGTTTTGCTTTATCGGCATCGACGCGCTTTTTCTCTATCTGTGAGTTAATAACGCTAATGTTTTGCTTCGCCATTTCAACGCTGCTGGTTTGCTTATCAATGTCGCTGGCGGTAATCGTGTTCTTTACAACTCTATTTTGTTCGTTGTAGCGTTTGAGCATTTTGTTTTGTAGTTCATAGTCGATTTTAGCTGCGGCTAATTGGCCCTTTGAGGTTTCTAGATCTTGTAAGAATGATTGGTAGCTTGCTTTAGAAATAGCGATGTCTTCCTTTGCAACATCCAGTGCCACTTCTGCTGCTTCCTTTTTCACCGTTATTTGATTGAGGGCGATTTGGTAGCGGGTGTCGTCAAGCTCATAAATCAACTGGCCTTTTGTCACGTCTTGATTAGGCTTAACGTAAATACGCTCTACCTTTCCAGTCACATTGCTGGAATCGGGACGCAGCTGAATATGAGGCGACTGAACCACTGAGCCTCCAGACAAGTCCATCGGGGTAAAGTTAATAAGCCCAACCCAAACGAACAGCAGCCATGAAGTTCCGCCCAGATAAGCGAACGACTTAGTTGCTTTATTCCAAGGCATACCGACCATTCGTAATAGGTAAATAAATAGTGACCATACTGCTAAGCCTTCTAACATTTTGGATCCTCTTGTTTGATTGCTACGGGTGTATGACGCCATGTGTCTCTAAGGTTGATGATGGCTTTTTCCATATCAACAAACGCGAGAATAACGGCCAATACCCATACCCAGTGCCAAACGAAGCCAATCCATGTGAGGGCAGTAATCAATCCGATTTGATGATGATCTTTACTGTGTGCTTTGTTGATTGGTAGTTCATGTAATTTCCAGAAACCAAATACCGCAGCGCCAATAGTAGCGATTAGGATTACTGCTGCGACAATGTGTAGTGCCGTATCGGCACCTGTTCCTACAAACGGGACACTAAGTAAACTCATTAAATACTCCTAATGATTAATATGAGCGTATTGTGATTTAGAATTGAATAATGGGTTTTAATATGACAGATTACTTAATTAATGAGGTTATATTGATGTAATTGGTAAGGTGGTGGTTATGGGCAGTGTTCATTTCATGCGTGCGATAGCAATTGTTAATATCGGAGAGCTAGCGGTAAAACGGTATGGGATAGACATCAATCAATTAGGCATACCAGAATCGGTATTTCTCAACCCGATGAACTTGATCCCAATTGGTGAAGTGAACAACTGGTTTAGCCTTTTAGTACAACAGACAGCGAACCCAGACATCATCCTTGAACTGGCACAGGTCTTAGACATAGAAAGTATGGGATCCATCGGGCGCTGGTTGTTCTCGGGCTACGACTTGGCTTCCACCATTCGGCGGATTAATTATGGTGTGGGGAGCTTACAATCTGGCGCGTTCATGGCCGGCGCTCAAGTTGGTTCCATTATTAAATGGACTTATAACAACTCCAGTTTTTCACCACAAGTCAAAGTGCACGATAGCGTGCGTGCAGCAGTATTCATGACGAAAGTACTGCGTGAATACCTAGGTGCAGACTTCGCGCCTCAACGGATCATGATTTCTGGCGTATGTAAAAATGAGCAAGCGTACAAAGAATTTTTTGGCTGTGACATTGGTTGGAGTCATTCAAAAACCGAGGTATGGATTCATTCTGACTTAAGGCTAGCAACCAAGCAATCTCGTCAAATTTCGAATAAACGTTTGGCGATGAATTTTGCAGAGCTGGATGAGATATTGAACATGCCAGAACCAGAAGATGAGCTAAAAGTGATCTATGAAATGGTTAACTATAGCCGCTACTTTGGTTTACCAACCCTGTCTTCGGTATCAAGCTTACTGGGCTTGTCGGAGCAGCAGTTTCAACGCCGATTACATAGCCTAGGGCTTAACTTTTCGACCGTATGCGGCTATGTGATGAGTAATGTTGCGGTTGATTTACTCAGCAAAGGGATCGAAGTCGATCAGATTGCCGTGAGGTTAGGTTATACCAACGTAGCCAGTTTTAATCGAATGTTCAAAAAACATCGTGGCTTAACCCCTAAACAATACATCCGGCATTTTCATGATGTTTTTTAGTGCACTCTCAAGTAGAGTCTTGATAACCACCGACCAAACTCGGTTACTCGTTTTCACGCCTGTGTGGTAATGTTTACCCGATTACATTCCATTGGATTACCGTATTTACATGAGCTTTTTATGCTTAAAATACTGCGGTCTTTGCCACAGATACTCCTTATTTAAACGAAAAGAATTATTATGAATTTTGATATCAATGCACTGAAGCACCACCAACTGGTCGAAGATGGTCAACTAGAAGGGTGTTACATTCATCAGCCAGGACAGGGTAGTCAGCAAGATGATGAAGCTGTGTTAGCAGAGCGCCAAGCGCTGGAAAAGATGGGGTATAAGGTAATACAGGTTCAAGCTAAAGGCGGAACAACAACGTTTGCCGAGGCAATGCAAAAGCTTGCGAAGAAGACGGGCCACCAACCCAATGACTAAGCGAATGGCTATTGAGGTTTGTAACATTCGGTAATGCCAATTAATCGACTGTCCCTGTTGAGTGATTTCGATATGCACTCTGTTGAAAATTGAAACGCTTGCGGATGAACATCTAGGGATGCCAATCCGCCGATTTCAACGTTCTGAATAATTTTCAGTCTATTCGGGTAATAAAGGTTTGGTCGTCATCCATAAAAGCCACAAAGCCGCCGTGATAGATAAACACCCGGCCACGCCCCTCAACTAGGCAGGCAAGCTGTGGGTTCAGATCTTCTTCATTATCCTTGCTTTGAAAAGTTCCGGTATCGGTGATTACGCCGCGGAGTGTAGGCAAGTACCCATAAGTGCGCTTGGCTTGACCAATCAGGTCCAATTCGCTAGTGGTAGAGAAGCAAGAGGGGATCGCACCAGCCTCTTCGATAAATAGAGTTTTCAGTTCTTCAAAAGCGGTAATCACCAGCCAGTCGATGCCGTTAACATGATGGATAAACATAGAGTTTCTCGATAATTCTAATGCGGAGATTCTATCACTATCAGGGGCAGAACGTAGCAGAGATTTGGTTACTAAAGACGGTAATTCTGTGCCATTTTTGGACATTCACTAGGTCAACTTGAAACACGTTTTTGCCCCATTCCTTCTTACCCTATTGTTGACTCTCATTTCACTAACCTGCCATTTGACCAACTTTTACTAATACATGTAATGTGACTACTGCGTCGAGAGAACATCACCAAACAGGAGCGAATTCGCTTGGACGAAATAGAAAATATCATAAGTCGATACGACGAAGCTTATGTTGGCGACAGTTTAAGAACGCTAGAGGACATAAATAGATTTACGGGTACTTTCGTAAAGGATGTGGCCGAAATTTATGATTGCATTACAAGGATTAGAAACATCGAGCGCAATCCTACTGGTTTCAACTTAGAAGATGCTCCTATTTTGGGATTATTGACGAGGATCTGGAAGCTACTCAAAGAAGTTGTAATCTACTACGAACAGGATAATGCAGAAATTATAAGTATTTTAGAAAGGCCGCTAATCGAAGCAGCAGTAACTGCCGAATATTTGTTATTAAGTGAATCTGATGTAATTGAAGATTACAGAAAGTGCTCATACAAAGATAGATTGAGAATACTTCGTGAGTTAAAGGAAGGCTCTAGATTTTTTGAGACCAAAGCAGGAAAACGGCTTCTTAAGTCAGTTCAAGAGAAAATGGACTTAGAAGGCTTCACAGAAGAAGACTTCAAGGTACAGAAGAAAAATCGATGGAAGCTTCAAGGGAAGACTTTTTTTGACATATTTAAAGAAATTACATACGAGGATCTATACAAGTACACTTACGGGATGATGTCTGAGTCTATTCACGGTTCTTGGAACGAGTCTATGGACTGGTGCCTTCAAAAGAATGAGGATGCAACATTCTCTGTATACCCTTTTTGTCATCCAGCCGACATAAGATATATCTGTCCCACACTCAAATTTTGCAATGAGTCATACAGGCTTTGGTTGAGACGGATTGATTGTGAAGACGAGAATATGACCAATATCCTTGACTGGATTGAAAGAGTTAACAATAGAATATTTATGATATTTGACCAGAAGTATGATGGGTCAAATTGCTAACTTCCAAGCCAAAGAATGCTACTGCTTCAGCGGCTTATGGTATCACTCATAATTATGACAGTTGGCACCTTGTGACACAAAAACTCCCCATTTCAAGTTTCAGCCACTCAAATTCGGGATTAGATTTGCTAGGCTCATGTGAATAACTCTACCTTTAAATATTTTGCGTACAGGTTTTGTCTTGCTGCTGCTCTTCTAAAGCATTGAAGATGACACAGAGTGATTCATGGCATCTTTCGCAGAGGTCATTGAAGTGGTTTCTAAGTGAACCAAAATCCTTGATAGCATCTAGTCTGATTTGCTCAGCGGTTTGTCCTGAAATATGCCCCTTGAGGACGCTTCTCAGATTATGAGCATCATGCCAAGGAGTAATGTCGAAGCGATGAGTACATAAACGCCAGTCGTAAGTCTTCGTAAACTGATAATTTAAATGGTCCACCTGTTTACGTTTAGTGGTGCTAAAGGCGAAAAAGATAAGAGCAAGAGATCCGTTTGGGTTCTTGCTCTTTTTTTATCAAATGCCAATGTGCCCACCTAGTCATGGTCTATTCATGTGTTGGAGCGAGGTTATGCTTACAAACTTCAAGACAAAGGGCGTTTAACGGACCTCATTAGTTTTTGAAATGATAAGCAGTCCAAGTGAGAAGGTTGTGGGCAAGTTGCTACATGTTGAAGACTGTCTCGTACTACTTTCAAGCGCTTAATTTGAATATCAATCTCTTCGGTCTTCTGCGTGAGCAAAGTTCGGTCAATCGCCAATTCATCGGATGTATCAAACATCGTTGAGATTTCATTTAGTGATAATCCTGCAATACGTCCAAGTGAAATAATATTCAATTTATTCAACACCTTTGGTGAGTATTGTCGCCTCAACCCTTTTCTTCCATTTGAACGAATAAGACCGATTCTCTCGTAATATCTTAGTGTTGAAGGAACGAGTCCAGACTCCTTCGAAACTTCTGCAATGTCCATAAAATTCACTGTTGACTTAAAGTCAGCTTCAAGTGGTAAGGTATTTTCAAATATAACAATTTTTAGATAAAGCACAAATTACGGGAGTGATGTTAAATGGAAAGTTTCGTCTGGTTACAAGCGATATTGATTGGTATTGGTGGGACTTTAGTGATGGATGCATGGGTTTGGCTGCAAAAAAAATTGTTTGGAGTGCCATCACTTGACTATGCACTCGTGGCCCGCTGGTTCGTTTTAATTTCAAAAGGGCAGCTGATACATCGCCCAATCATGGCGACACCAAAAGTTAAAGGAGAAAAGCTTTTGGGTTGGATATTACACTATTTGATAGGTATCGTTTTTGCGATGGTTTTAGTTTCACTTTGGGGGGAGGCGTGGCTAACAGAGCCGAGTTTTATTCCTGCTTTGTTTACTGGCATTGTGACGTTAGTATTTCCATTCTGCGTTATTCAACCTTGTCTTGGCTTTGGGGTAGCAGCAAGTAAAACACCTAATCCGTGGAAAGCACGGTGGTTTAGTTTATTGGCACATAGCGCTTACGGAGTCGGTCTATTTGTGAGCGCTCTAGTGGTAACAATCCTATTTTAATCCCTGAACGATGTCGTGTGTCGCTTAGTGTTATTTACCCCATGTAGAGACCATTCGTCGACGGCTAAATGGACGAATGTCATGGCAAATTTATGCCCCGAAATAAGTAAAGGGCACCTGCGCTCGCTTAAGCCTGTTTCTCCAGCCCCAAATATAAAAAGAGCAACAGACCTTGCGGTTCTGTTGCTCTTTTTTAAACCTTAAAGCGAAGCGTCCTACAGCCTAAAGCCGAGCAGGGAGCCCGCGACCAGCCTTAATTACTTATTAATACTGATAATTTCGCCAGACTTACAACGGAACTGGTAGTAACGAGTGCTTTCGTTGAACTTAGACAGGCCTTCACCGCTGCAGTAGTCTGCGTTGATGTCACGCATGACTTCTAGAGTTTCAGCGCTACGAAGAGCGAATTTAGAATCGTCAGCACAAACGATACGAACACGGCCGTCATCGCTGGTGGAGTAAACTTTTACTTCAGTGTTACAAAGCTCAAACGATGCATCCATGTAGTTGTCTTGTTGACTTGGTGCTGAAGCACAACCGGTTAAAGTGAATGCAAAAAGTGCCGCTGCTGCAAATAATTTCATGGGTAATATCCAATTCAATTTTTATAGATGTTAAGTTGAAGACCAAATTGGCAATAGATGCGGTGTTAAACTGTTGAGCCCGCTTGTCTATCAACTTAGTGTAAATTAATCACTTTTTAGTTTAACGTACTAAACGTGTTGAGTAAAATTTAGACATAAAAAAACGCCCCAACGAATAGGTTGGGGCGTTTATAATCAATTGGTTACTTAACTTCTTCGCCTTTCGCTTGAAGATCTGCGTGATAAGACGAACGTACAAACGGGCCACAAGCCGCATGAGTAAAGCCTAACTCTAGGGCAATCTCTTTTAGCTCATCAAACTCCGATGGCGGTACATAACGTTCTACAGGTAGGTGATGGCGGCTCGGCGCTAAGTACTGGCCTAGGGTTAACATAGACACGCCATGTTCGCGTAAGTCTTTTAGTACTTGAACGATTTCTTCTTTGGTTTCACCAAGGCCCATCATAACGCCTGACTTAGTCGGCACGTCTGGGTGTTGTTCTTTGAACTTCTTCAGTAGGTTCAACGACCACTTATAGTTCGCGCCCGGGCGCGCTTTACGGTAAAGGCGTGGTGCGGTTTCTAAGTTATGGTTAAACACATCTGGCGGGTTATCTTTCAATAACTCTAATGCAACGTCCATACGGCCGCGGAAATCGGGGACGAGTGTTTCAATGCGGATGTTCGGGTTCTGTTCACGAATTTCACGGTTACAGTCAGCGAAGTGTTTTGCACCGCCATCTCTTAAGTCATCACGGTCTACAGAGGTGATCACCACGTATTTTAATTTCATGTCAGCGATGGTTTTTGCCAGTTGCTTAGGCTCTTCTGCGTTTGCAGCCATAGGGCGACCATGGGCAACATCACAGAATGGACAGCGGCGTGTGCAGATAGCACCCAAAATCATGAACGTGGCGGTGCCGTGGTTAAAGCACTCAGCAAGGTTAGGGCAAGACGCTTCTTCACATACAGAGTGAAGGTTGTTCTTACGCATCGCAGATTTGATTTCTTGAATGCGGTGGCTATCTGACGGTAACTTGATTTTCATCCAGTCAGGTTTACGCAACACTTCTTTCTGCTCTGTTGGCATGTTCTTGACGGGAATTAATGCCATTTTGTCAGCGTCACGATATTTGACGCCTTTTTCCATCTGGATAGGTTTGCTCATGATTGTTCGCTTTCTGTAAGAATGTCTACCTGCTTGTAATCAAGTATAGAAACAAGCTCTTGAACTAATGATTTTTCAATGTCAGCTAACTCTATCGAGTTCACTAAATCGCTGACTTGAATCATTTCCATTCCTTGATAACCACATGGGTTAATGCGTAGAAACGGGGATAAATCCATATTTACGTTGAGTGCAAGACCGTGAAATGAACAACCTTTGCGGATGCGCAATCCCAATGAACAAATCTTCTTTCCGTCAACGTAAACACCCGGAGCATCAGGTCGTGCTGCGGAGTCAATATCATAATGGTTTAACGCACCAATGACAGTATTTTCGATATGAGTGACCAATTCGCGGACACCCATTTTCTTACGGCGTAGATTAATTAAGAAATACGCGACTAACTGCCCAGGGCCATGGTAAGTAACTTGACCACCTCGGTCGCTTTGCACTACGGGGATATCACCAGTGTTGAGAAGGTGTTCGGCTTTACCTGCTTGTCCTTGAGTAAATACAGGGTTGTGTTCAACCAACCAAACTTGATCAACGGTTTCGTCGTCTCGAGTATCTGTAAACGCGTGCATGGCTTGCCATACTGGCTGATAGTCTTGTCGACCGAGTTTTTTTACAACTAACTGATCTTGGACGCTAGACAAAGATAGACCCTCAGGTGCTTCAGAGTATATAAAGTAAAAGGATTATAAACGTGTTTGGCACAACTAACTACCAATAAACGGACAAAGTTGTTACATCTTGAATAAATTCAATCTAACTGTTTGAAAGATTTTAAAGAAAACGGAACTGAGTGGATAAGTAAGGTGGTTGAGTGGTGTGCAGATACAAAAACAGCGACTCGTGGTCGCTGTTTTAACATTGTTGCTTCGGAACTTAATTTTTAACTCATCAGTGTGAGTGATTAAAGCACCATGCGAACAATGTCGATTTCACCCAATTCTTTGTATAGGGTTTCTACTTGTTCAATAGACGTCGCGGTAATGCTTACAGAGACCGAATTGTAAGTGCCTTTGCCACTTGGCTTAACACTTGGGCTGTAATCACCCGGAGCGTGACGTTGAATAACCGCAAGAACCAACTCTGGTAGTTCTGGCTTAGCGTAGCCCAATACCTTGTAAGTAAACTGACAAGGGAACTCAAGTAGATCTTTCAGTTTTGCATCAGAGTTGATGTTCATAGTGATGGAATGCTCCAATTTGGTTATTTTCGGTGCGGAATAGTACTGCCATTCGCACAGGATCTCAAGAACAACAAAAGCCGCACTAGGCGGCTTTTAAAGTATTATGTCAGCGGATTTTTAGTTAAACCAGCTCTTGAATAGTAGAACGATGTAATCTAGCAATCGGCTGAACAAGCTACCTTCATCAACACTTTCTAGTGCTAGAAGTGGGTATTCAGCGATGTCTTCACCGTCAACTTGGTAGAACAAACGGCCTACTACGTCACCTTGGCTAATCGGAGCTTGCAGTTCAGTATCCAGTACAAAGTTTGCGCTCATGTTTTTAGCTTGGCCACGAGGAAGCGTAACGAATGTATCTTCAGCAACGCCTAGCGCGACTGTGTCGCTTGCGCCCATCCAGATTTTCTCGCTTACGAACGTTTCGCCTGCTTTATGAGGAGAGACTGTTTCAAAAAAGCGGAATCCGTAATTCAGTAGTTTTTTACTTTCGGCTTTACGAGCATTCGCATTTTTTGTACCCATAACCGCTGCAACTAAGCGCATTTTGCCTTGAGTAGCAGAACTAACCAGGCTGTAACCTGCGTTATTTGTGTGGCCAGTTTTAATGCCATCTACGTTCATGCTTTTATCCCAAAGCAAGCCGTTACGGTTGTATTGAGTGATGCCGTTGTAGGTAAACTGTTTTTCAGCGTAGATACGGTACTCTTCAGGTACGTCACGGATAAGTGCTTGTCCAAGCAAAGCCATGTCGTAAGGCGTTGAGTAAAGTTCGTTGTTATCTAAACCGTGTACGTTGGCGAAGTGGCTGTCATCCATACCGATAGACTTAGCCCAAGCGTTCATCAGATCAACGAATGCGTCTTCAGAACCTGCTACGTGCTCGGCCATTGCAACACAAGCATCGTTGCCCGATTGAATGATGATACCGCGGTTCAGTTCTTCAACAGTGACGGTTGTACCCACTTCGATGAACATTTTTGATGAATCTGGGAAGTTTTTCGCCCATGCATTTTTGCTGACCACTACCTTATCGCTAAGGGCAATGTTGCCGCGATCGAGTTCTTGGCCGATAACATAACTTGTCATCATCTTGGTCAGACTTGCAGGAGAAAGACGCGTGTTCATTTCTTTTTCGGCAAGTATTTTACCTGAATTGAAATCCATCAACACGTAACCCTTTGCTGCAATCTCTGGAGCATCAGGGACAACAATTGGTGCTGAATGTGCGTAAGGTGCCAAGCTAGCCGTTACAGCTGCTGAGGCAATGAGCAAAGTTTTTAAGTATGATTTTTTCATTTTTTAATAATCGTTATGTAATTTTTGAAGCTAAACTGCCCGTATCTTAGCAGAATCAATCGGCTAAGTCAGAGTGTTAGAGCGAAATTGAAATTGTTATTGTCACAGTCCATGTCAAGGTTGTGCTCTAAAGCGTTTAATAAAAGCGGAGGGATAACCTTCCGATTGTACTTGGATCAACGTCGCTTTTGTTAAATCTGCGTCAGTAAAGGGCCCAAGGAATATTCGGTGTACCGACTTATCTGCCTGGGTAAAACTTTTGACTGATAGTTTTTGACCCATTTTCTGGGCTAAAGTTCGCGCTTTTTCACCATCTTTTGATGCGGCGAACTGAATAATAAACTGATGGGTATTATTCAGTGGCGTATTGCTTGGCTTTTCGACCGTGATGTATTCGATTTCTACGTTGGCTGTACCTGTTTTTAGGACGTCCAGTTTATACGCTGCAGCGTAACTTAGATCGATGATTCGTCCATCATGAAAGGGGCCGCGGTCATTGACTCTTACTATCGTCGTTTTGTCGTTGTCTTTGTTCGTGACCTTAACATAGCTTGGTATTGGCAATGTTTTGTGTGCTGCCGACATGGAGTACATGTCATAAACTTCACCGTTAGATGTTAAGTGGCCATGGAATTTTTTCCCGTACCAAGATGCAATGCCTTGTTGTTTGAAGTCTTTAGGCTGTTTTACTATTTGATAAGACCCACCACGTAAGGTGTAGTCTTTGTTGCCGCCTAAGCTGATAGGTTCGTATTTTGGGTGCGCATCTTCAAGATGCTCAACGGCAATCGGTTTGGCTGGGGCTAGGTCATCATCAATACTATAGCGGCCTTTATCAGAACTCGAGCAACCAGCCAGTATTAAAGGTGTTGCAAAAGCGAGCAGTAGAATCTTTTTCAGCATGATATTAGGTCGCCTTAGAGAGCATTTTTCTGTGTGTATGAATCGACATTAAAATGCCAAAACCTGCCATGAGCGTCACCATTGATGTTCCACCATAACTAATAAGGGGTAGGGGAACCCCAACTACAGGTAAGATGCCACTCACCATGCCAATATTTACAAAAATGTAGACAAAGAAACTCAGTACTACACTGCCTGCCATCATGCGGCCGAAGGCTGTCTGAGCTTTACTAGCGAGGATCAGGCCTCGACCAATAATAAATAAGTAAATACTCAGGAGTGCAATAACGCCGATCATTCCCCATTCTTCAGCGATAACAGCGAAGATGAAATCAGTGTGACGTTCGGGCAAAAACTCTAATTGTGATTGAGTGCCATGAAGCCAACCTTTACCAGACATGCCACCAGAACCGATAGCAATTTTACTCTGAATAATGTGGTAGCCAGCACCAAGAGGGTCGGATTCCGGATTAAACAAGGTTTTCACTCGTACTTTTTGGTATTCCCGCATTAAGAAGAACCAAAGCACAGGGATAAAAGCGCCAACCGCAATGGCGGCTGCCCCGATGATTTTCCAACTGATCCCAGCCAAAAAGATAACAAAAATACCAGAAGCAGCAATCAAAATGGACGTGCCAAGATCCGGTTGTTTTGCAATTAATATGGTTGGAATAAAGACCATAAGCAAAGAAACAAATAGAGTTCGAATCGTTGGTGGTAGTGCTTGCTTACCTATGTAACGAGCCACCATTAGTGGTACGGCCAACTTGAGTAACTCTGAAGGCTGAAAACGGATGAATCCAAGGTTGAGCCACCGCTGGGCTCCCTTTGAGGATTCGCCAAAAAACAGTACGCCAAGCAGTAACAGAGCCCCGGAAACAAACAGCAGAGGCGCAAGCGCTTCATAGGTTCGAGGCGGGATCTGAGCAAGAACAAACATGACAACCAAAGAAAGCGCCATACGCATGGCTTGGCGATCCATCATCGCTAGGCTTTGCCCACTGGCACTGTACATAATGACCAAACCAAAGGCCATTAACAGTAAAATCCCCAATAACATAGGTAAGTCGATGTGCAGGCGATCAAAAAAGCTACGGTTCTGACCCGTTGGGTTTAATTTCATTGTGCTTTATCACCGTCTTTTTTGTTGAGCAATACATGATCAAATATCTTACGCACGACAGGGCCACCTTGCGATGAACCTCCGCCAGCATTTTCTAATACGATAGTAACCACAAGCTCTGGTGCTTCCCATGGAGCAAAGCCGGTATAAAGGGCGTGGTCGCGTAAATGCTCTGCGAGTTCGTCTGCGTTATATTCTTGGTCTTCTTTTAAGCCGAATACCTGCGCGGTCCCGGATTTTCCTCCGGTTAGATATTCGGTTTTATAGAACGCCCTTCTTGCTGTACCGCGCTTGCCATGGTTAACCAGCTTCATGCCGTTTAGAGCGATATCCCAGTATTTATCTGGAACCCCTTCAATGGGCGGATAAGTTTCAATTGGGGCCATTATTCGATTGTAGGGTTCAACAGATTTGTCGATCGTTGCGCGTAATAAGTGCGGAGCCATGACTGTACCTCTGTTAACTAATACAGAAGTGGCTTTCGCAAGTTGCATCGGTGTTGAGGTCCAATAGCCTTGGCCGATACCAACCGGAATGGTGTCACCTTGATACCAAGGTTGGCGATGGCGGCCCATTTTCCATTCGCGAGTTGGCATGTTGGCTTTACTTTCTTCTCGAATATCAATGCCGGTGTAATCGCCGAAGCCAAATAGCATCATCCATTCGGAAATACGATCAATGCCCATGTCATAGGCAATTTGATAGAAGAAAGTGTCGACGGATTCTTCAATTGATTTGGTGATGTCGACCTTACCGTGCCCCCAACGTAGCCAATCTCGAAACGGCTTGGTTTTTGAATTTGGTATTTTCCAATAACCTGGGTCGTTACGTGTGGTGTTCGTCGTGATCACTTTTTCTTGTAATGCCGCCACCGCCATAAAGGGTTTAATGGTTGATGCTGGCGGGTAAATACCTAACGTTGAACGGTTAACCAACGGGCGGTCTTTGTTTTCAAGCAGTGCTCGGTAGTCTTTACCAGAAATACCATGTACAAATGAGTTCGGGTTGTAGCTTGGACTAGATACCATCGCAAGTACGCCATTATCTGATGGGTCCAAGACAATGGCTGAGCCACGACGGCCATCAAGTAATCCGTAGATAAAATCTTGCAAGTTGATGTCTAAATTCAGAACGATATCTTGCCCTGGTATTGGCGGTACGTATTTAAGTGTTCTGATGACGCGGCCACGGCTGTTGACTTCAACTTCTTGATAGCCAGCCGTGCCATGAAGCACATCTTCATAAAATCGTTCAATACCAATTTTACCAATATCGCGAGTTGCCTGATAATTTGCCGCTTTGTCTTCCAGTGTTAAGCGGTTTAAATCTCGATCATTAATGCGAGAAACGTAGCCAATAACATGGGTTAAAGACGCGCCAAACGGGTAGTTTCGCTTCAAAATAGCGGAAACTTCAACCCCTTTAAATTCATGTTGATTGACGGCAAATAAAGCAACTTGCTTCTCTGTTAGTTGGGTCAATAACGGGACGGATTTAAATCGCCTGGTGCGGCGTCGCTCTTTGTTAAAAGCGTCGACTCTGGCTGGTGATATATCGAGAAATGTTTGTAGTCGAGCGATGGTATCGTCGATGTCGTCTATTTTTTCCGGTGTCAGCTCTAGGCTAAAAATGGGGCGATTTTCGGCCAGTAATATGCCATTTCGATCGTAAATTAGACCGCGATTGGGCGCAATAGGCACCACTTTAATTCGGTTGTCATTGGAACGAGTTTTGTAGTCTTGGTACTGGTTAACCTGAATATTATAGAGATTTAGCAGCAACACCCCCATCAAGGTTACAATGCCGACAAACGCGACAATGGCTCGACGAGAGAAAAGCGCGGACTCAGCATGGTAATCTCGGATTTGGGTGCGCATGCGTCTCATGGAATTCTATTCTCGGTGGTAAGGGTGGTTCGCGGTTATGCTCCACGCACGGTATAAGCTTTCTGCCATAACAACACGCACCAACGGATGCGGAAGTGTTAATGGCGAAAGTGACCAGCTTTGCTCAGCCGCCGCTTTACATGCTGGTGCTAAGCCCTCTGGGCCACCGATGAGAATCGACACATCGCGTGCGTCGAGTTTCCAATTCTCTAATTGCTGGGCAAGTTGCTCTGTATTCCAAGGCTTTCCAGGAATATCAAGCGTGACAATGCGGTTACCCTTTGGAACTGCTGCTAACATAGCTTCGCCTTCTTTTTGCAAGATACGAGCAATGTCTGCGTTTTTACCGCGTTTACCTGCGGTGATTTCAATCAGTTCTAAAGGCATGTCATGAGGGAAGCGACGGCGATATTCAGTAAAGCCTTCTTCCACCCATTTCGGCATTTTTGTGCCAACAGCGATCAGTTGAATCTTCAACGAATTAGCTCCACAGTTTTTCTAGTTGGTATAGCTCGCGATGCGTATCTTGCATAACGTGAACCATAGTAGAGCCAAGATCAACAACAACCCATTCGCCTTCTTGTTCACCGTCAACGCCTAAAGGCTCTAGACCTGCTTTTTTCGCTTCGCGTGATACGTGATCAGCAATAGAAACAACATGGCGCTTTGAAGTACCAGTACAAACAATCATGTAATCCGTTACTGATGATTTGCCTTGTACGTCAATCATTACGATGTTTTCTGCTTTCATGTCGTCAGCTTTGTCAGCTAAAAAGTCTTTCAGTTGTTCAAGTTGCAAGGTAGTTTCCTCAAAATTAGTCAATTTAAAGCGGGCAGGAGTATAGCACGCTTTTTCGATCAGCTAGGGATGAGTGCGTCAGGTGCGCAACACTCAAGCGATAACTGCGCAAGTAATGGCCAAACGGAGCCGTAACTTGTTTTACTTTCGATTTCAGCTTTGGTCACTAGCGACAATAGTTGTGCCAATTTAGCGGGCTGAAGCCGCCCAATCGCCGCGTTATACAAGGGGCGTTTGATTTGCCAAATACGTCGAGTTTCAAATATACGGCTGATGGGCTGTTGAGTCATCTCGCTGTGTATTTCGAGTAAGAGTAATAGCTCTTTTTGTATGGTGCGAAGCATGATGATGGCTTCAACACTTTCAGACTCTAACTGACGTAGAATTCGTTGTGCACGCTTACTTTGCCCGGCCAGTAGTGCATCGACCCACTGAAATGGGGTGAAATGGTTATGGCGGCTTAATGCTTCTTCAACACGCACTAATGTTAGTTGGCCATCGGGATAAATGAGCGCCAGTTTTTCTAAGCTTTGCGAGAGCGCTAATAAGTTGCCCTCATGCCATTGCGCGAGCATTTGAGTTGCTTGCGTGTCAGCCACTAAATTAAGAGCTCGGCAACGCTGCGCAACAAATTGAGGCAGGCGATTGATGTCTGGTGTTAGGCAGTTAACGATCGCAGCGTTAGCCGAAAGGGACTTAAACCACTTACTGCTCTCTTGCTGACGTGTGATTTTCTGGCCAATAAAGATCAACAGTATGTCTGGGTTCAGAACACTCACTAATTGGGTTAACTCTTTTGCCGCGCCAGCAGGAAGCCCTGAATCTGGCACTTCAAGCTCGATAATTTGGCGAGTGGAGAACAAGCTTAATGCTTGGCAGCAGTCGTAGACTTGGTTCCAATCCAGTTGTGCATCCAATGCGAAGCGGTGTTTTTCATCAAAGCCTGATTGTTGAGCTTTTTGATGAATGGCCTGCCTGCTTTCGTGGATAAGCAGTGGTTCGCTACCAATGATCATATAAATCGGGAAGAGTTGTCGTTCCAGATGTTCTGGTAATTTGTCAGCAAAAATGCGCATGACGATTATAACTCTTCCAATTTTGTTTCAGTGCTTTGAGTGACACCTTCGTCAATGAGTTGCTCTTCTTTTTCGAGCTCTGCTTTTAATCGTGCCATTTGACGCAAGATCTGACGAGCCGCTAGCTTTTCCATTTCATCCAGAATCATTTCTTTTTCTTCTGATTTTGCTAGGGCGGTTAATGGGTTATCAAGGTAACTGCGGTTAACGGTGGTGGAATACGTTTGGCTACCCACGTTTGGAATCGTCACTCGGAATTCTGCGGTGTACGTTAATTCATATTCTGCTGCCCGGCTATTTTGATACAGCGATAGGGTACGCTCTTCCGAAGAGCCGCTAACTAGGTGCAGATTAGGGGTGCTTTCAGACGGGGCAACCATGTCTACGCCATTCATGTGCAGCTCAGTACGCACGTAACGGGTTAACGCGCTGTACGAATCGTAACTTGTGAAAGACAAGCGAGACACTTCGTCTGGTAGTAAGTACGTACCACGGAAGCTGAAACCACAGGCGGTCGTCAGCACGGCAATCGATGCGACGATAAATAAACGGATAGATGGAGAGGAAAAAAGACGGTTCACTAAAGAACTCCCTTGGAATTAGCAAAATAGGCTTTTATAAATGCTCTGTAAAAAAGCACTGATAAAAACCAAATAAACAGGGTGATTACTCACCCTGTTTTATTCGATTACTGAACCTTGAATTAGTTTCAGTTGGCTCAGCTTATTGTGACTAGTTCGCTACGATGTTCAGAAGTTTTCCTGGTACGTAGATCACTTTACGGATAGTTAGTCCGTCTAAGAACTTAATCGCGTTCTCGTCGTTAAGGCCAAGTTCACGAACTTGCTCTTCAGTGGCATCAGCGGCAACGGTGAGTTTTGCTCGCAATTTACCATTGATCATAACAACGATGGTTTTTTCATCTTCAACCAATGCTTTCTCATCGAAAGTTGGCCATGTTGCTGTATCAACATCTGATTCGCCTAATGCCATCCACATTTCGTACGAGATGTGTGGAGTCATTGGGTAAAGCATGCGAACAACGGCTTTTAGTGCCTCATCAAGGATAGCGCGATCTTGCACTGATTCTTGTGGAGCCTTCGCCAGTTTGTTCATCAATTCCATGATTGCAGCGATAGCGGTGTTGAATGTTTGGCGACGACCAATATCATCCGTTACTTTTGCGATGGTTTTGTGCACGTCACGGCGAAGTGCTTTTTGGTTGCCTGACAGAGCAGCAACATCAACGGCTTCAGAAGCGCCTTTTGATGAATGTGCGTGAACCAGTTTCCAAACACGTTTTAGGAAGCGGTTAGCCCCTTCAACGCCAGACTCTTGCCATTCAAGTGTCATGTCGGCAGGAGAAGCAAACATCATGAATAGACGCACGGTATCAGCACCGTATTTGTCGACCATTTCTTGTGGGTCGATACCGTTGTTCTTAGACTTAGACATTTTGATCATGCCTGAGTGCTCAACGTTACGACCTTGGTCATCAACGGCGGTTTCAATGCGGCCTTTTGCATCGCGTTCAATCGTTACGTCCGTTGGGGCAACCCACTCTTTAGTGCCTTTCTCGTTCGTGTGGTAGAAAGCGTCGGCTAGTACCATACCTTGACAAAGAAGTTGCTTGAACGGTTCGTCAGACGTTACATAGCCTGCATCACGTAGCAATTTGTGGAAGAAGCGAGAGTACAATAGGTGCATACAAGCATGCTCGATGCCACCCACGTACTGGTCAACAGGTAGCCAGTAGTTTGCTTTAGCAGGGTCTAGAATGTCGTCTGCTTGTGGCGAACAGTAACGTGCGTAGTACCAAGATGATTCCATAAAGGTATCGAAGGTATCGGTTTCACGCAGTGCTGGTTCACCATTGAAAGTGGTCTCAGCCCAAGACTTATCGGCTTTGATAGGGCTAGTCACGCCGTCCATTACGACGTCTTCTGGCAGAATAACCGGTAGTTGATCTGCAGGCACTGGGTGAACTTCACCATCAGCTGTTGTTACCATAGGGATTGGCGCACCCCAGTAACGTTGACGAGAAACACCCCAGTCACGTAGACGGAAGTTAACCGTTTTCTTGCCTTTGCCTTCTGCTTCTAATTTAGCTGAGATAGCATCGAATGCGTCTTGGAACGCTAGGCCGTCAAACTCACCAGAATCAAACAATACGCCTTTTTCAGTGTAAGCCACTTCAGAAACGTCAAGCTCGCTGCCATCTTCAGGTTTGATGACAGGAACGATGTCTAGTTTGTACTTAGTTGCGAACTCGTAGTCACGTTGGTCATGTGCAGGAACGGCCATAACAGCGCCTGTGCCGTAATCCATCAATACGAAGTTAGCAACGAAGATTGGCACTTCACGACCGTTAAGCGGGTGGATAGCGGTTAAGCCAGTATCCATGCCTTTCTTTTCCATTGTTGCGAGTTCTGCCTCAGCAACTTTGGTGTTACGGCATTCGTCTACGAACGCAGCAAGTTCTGGATTTGTCTTTGACGCTTTTTCTGCAAGTGGGTGACCAGCTGCGATGCCAACGTATGTCACACCCATTAGCGTGTCTGGACGGGTTGTGTAGACTTCTAGAGGCGCTTCTTCACCATTAACGGTAAAAGACAGCTCAACACCTTCTGAGCGACCAATCCAATTACGCTGCATGGTTTTCACCATTTCAGGCCAACCTTCAAGGTTGTCTAGATCATCTAGCAGCTCTTGTGCGTATTCTGTGATCTTAATAAACCACTGTGGAATCTTCTTTTGTTCAACAGGAGTGTCACAACGCCAGCAGCAACCGTCTTCTACTTGTTCGTTAGCAAGTACAGTTTGGTCATTCGGGCACCAGTTAACAGAAGAAGTCTTTTTGTACACTAGGCCTTTTTCGTAAAGCTTAGTAAAGAATTCTTGCTCCCAACGGTAGTACTCTGGTGTACAAGTTGCGAACTCACGTTTCCAATCGTAACCAAAGCCCAATAGCTTAAGCTGGTTTTTCATGTATTCGATGTTTTCATATGTCCACGGTGCAGGTGCCGTGTTGTTTTTAACAGCTGCGTTTTCAGCGGGTAGGCCGAATGCATCCCAACCGATAGGCTGCATAACGTTTTTGCCTTGCAGACGTTGGAAACGAGATACCACATCACCGATGGTGTAGTTACGTACGTGACCCATGTGCAGTCGACCACTTGGGTACGGGAACATAGACAGGCAGTAAAATTTATCTTTCGTTGAGTCTTCAGTAACAACGAAAGTTTCGTTGTTATCCCAGTGCTCTTGAACTTTTTGTTCAATTTCTTGCGGGTTATATTGCTCTTGCATCGATGATATCCGGTTATCTTGGAATTTGTGAGATCGGTTAGATCAGATTCGTTTTGATCAGCATAGAATACATAAAGGAGAGACAGTCAACAATAGCCAATGCACGGAGGTGTTTAATGCCTAAGCGTAAAGCCAGTTACGAAGAGATGCTAGAAGGTGTCGTCGATACACTAAAACACAGCCCAGAAGAGTTAGAAAGGGCAGTGGATACGTCGGCGGAAGTGGTGTCTGCGGCCAGTGATATGACCAAAGACGAAATGGCACTAATATCTGCCTATGTGAAATCTGATCTCAAAGAGTTCGCAGATAACTATCAACAAGATAAAGAAAACAGCCCGTTTTATTTGATGTTGTCAGATTCCATTTGGCAAGGTTTGCTCGATATCACAGACAAGACCCAAGTTGAGTGGCAAGAGCTTTTCCTTGATTTAGAACACCGAGGTCTATATCAAGTAGGGGATGTCATTGGCTTAGGATATTTAGTGTGCGATAAGTGCAACCATAAAACGCGATATACTCACCCGACAAGCATTGAGTCTTGCAGTAAATGCGGTAGCGGCGCGTTTACACGCCATGCATTGAAACCATAAATAGATAGCTCATCAGGCGGGCTTCGCCTTGAGGGCACGAAGCGGTCGAGACCTCTATAGCAAGAGGGCTAGGCCGCTTCGTCGTTAAAAAAGCGGCATCAATGCTAGAGCGGCAGCACAATTCTAATCATCGTCTTTAGCCTTTAACCTCGCCATCATAAAGCCTAAAGCCAAACTTAGCCCAACCAAAATATACAAGGGCCATGTACCTACATGCCTATATGGCGTCATGCCAGTCGTAGACGTTACGGTTGTCTTTAATACTTGGGTTTCAAACTGCGGTACTTCACTGATGATTTTGCCTTGATAATCGGCGATCGCGGTTACGCCATTGTTGGTGGTACGGATTACCGGTTTACCTAACTCTAACGCACGCATGCGAGCAATTTCCATGTGTTGTAGTGGGCCTATTGAGCGGCCAAACCAAGCATCATTAGACAGCGTTAAGATAAAATCTGTTTGTTCGGTAATGTTCTGCCTAACTTGTTCGTTAAAGATGATTTCATAACAAAGAGCCGGGGCAAGGTGGCGACCGTTTGCTTCAATATTCGTTTGAACAAAGTCCCCGCGGCTAAAAGAAGACATCGGCAAATTAAAGAAAGGAGCCAGTGGCCTTAAAATAGCTTCAAATGGCACGAACTCACCAAAAGGCAATAAGTGATGTTTGTTGTAGCGAGGTTGAGTCTCGTAGTTGTACTCACCGTGTTCGTTACTACCTAAAGATATAATGCTGTTGTAATACTGGTTTCGTTTAGGCTGAGTGACAACTCCGGTGATCAGCGCCGTGTGATTCATCTTGGCTGCAGAGTCGAGGTTGTGCAAAAACGAAGGAAGCTCTCGTTCGAATGCAGGAATGGCGGCCTCTGGCCAAATGATGATATCGGCATCCCAATTTTCACGGCTGAGATCGGTGTAGCGCATCAATGTTGGCCAGCGCTGGCTTGGTAGCCATTTTAAGTCTTGAGCGATATTGCCTTGAATTAAGGCGACCAAAGTTTCACTTTGTGGATCTTCTTTTACCCATTGTACCGATTGAAGCCCGCCGGAAAGAGCAAACAAGGCCGCAGGCATCGCGAGGTAAGCGACTTTTCTTTCAAGCAGAGCCATACTGATGGCGCCACTTACGAGCAGCAGCACGTAAGAGATGAGGTCAACCCCGCCAATAGGCGCAAAGCTGGCCAATGGGCTGTCTATTTGACTGTAACCCAATGTTAACCAAGGGAAACCTGTCATTACCCAGCCACGTAGCCATTCTGATATTAGCCACAAGACGGGAGCACCAATGAGTAGCTTTAGCCAATTAGGTTTGTAGAACCAGCGATTCAATGCGCCAGCGAACAGAGCGGGATAAATTGCAAGATAACCAACCAAGCCTGTCATCAGCAGCACGCTGACCGGTTTTGGCATGCCACCAAAGTTATCAATACTGACGTGTACCCAGCTGATCCCAGTTGCGAATTGACCAAAGCCCCATGCATAGCCAATAGCTAAAGCTTGTTTGGTTTTCACTTGGTTTAATAGCAGTAAAAGTACTGTTGGGCTAATTATGGCGAAAAGCCACATCTGATAGGGAGCGAATGCAAGGGTAGTTGAGGCGCCAATAAAAACGGCCACTAAAGGCCGCCACAGGCGATGAATCCATTTCTGTATCATCTGTCTATTCTTTTCGTTAATTCAGCTCCTAGCGCAGTTTGTGGCGCTAGGAGTGAATACTTTATTCTTCTTCAGTTGCAGGAAGAGGCTGGCTATCTGGAATCGTCACTTGAAGTTGTACGACTCGACGGTTATCAGCTGCGGTTACTTTGAAGTTATAGCCGTCAATTTCGACTATTTCACCGCGAGATGGCAAGTGGCCAAAGCTGGTCATTACCATCCCCCCCACTGTATCCACTTCGTTGTCGCTGAAGTTGGTACCGAAGGTGTCGTTAAACTCTTCAATCGTCGTCAGGGCTTTGACGGCAAATGTGTGCTTACTCAGTTTGCGAATGTCGACTTCTTCTTCGTCATCAAACTCATCTTCAATTTCCCCAACAATTTCTTCAAGGATATCTTCAATGGTCACAAGGCCTGAAACGCCACCAAACTCATCGACGACGATGGCCATGTGGTAACGTTCTTCGCGAAACTCTTTCAGTAGGCGATCGACTCGCTTACTTTCAGGTACGACGACGGCTTGGCGGATAACTTGCTCGATATCAAAATCGGCGCTGTCTGATCCTAAGTATTTAAGTAGGTCCTTCGCTAATAGAATGCCTTCTACATGGTCTTTATCTTCGCTAATTACTGGGTAGCGAGAGTGTTGAGCGTCGGTGAGAAGTGCAACCAGTGCATCTAAATCATCGGTTCGTTCAACGGTGACCATTTGAGAGCGTGGCAACATGATGTCACGTACACGCATCTCTGATATTTCCATGACTCCTTCGAGCATGTCTCGAGTGTCGTGGTCTATCAGGTCATTTACTTCAGAGTCACGGATGACATCTACAAGCTCTTGGCGATCTTTTGGATCACCTTGAAAAATTTGACCTAGGCGTTCAAAGAAGGACTTTCTACTCGGACCTTCAGTTTTTCCTTCCGAAGGAGGAGGTTGATTATCGGCGTTCATTAGTTCTCTGTCGTTATCGCTATCAAATGTGTGATAGCACACTTTATAGTAGGCTAAAGGCTAAAGCTGGCTACTATTGTTTTTCTGCGATGTATGGGTCTTCGAAGCCCATAGATTGCATAATTTCTGTTTCGAGAGCTTCCATTTCGTCGGCTTCTTCGTCATCAATATGATCATAACCTAACAGATGCAAGCTGCCATGTACAACCATATGCGCCCAATGTGATTGCAGGGTTTTATTCTGCTCTTTTGCTTCACTTTCGACAACTTGACGGCAAATGATGAGATCGCCTAATAGATCGATTTCCATCCCGGGAGGTGCCTCAAAAGGAAAAGACAACACATTGGTTGGTTTGTCTTTTCCACGGTACTCATGGTTTAGCTGGTGGCTTTCTTTTACATCAACAATGCGAATGGTGACTTCGGCTTGCGCCTGAAACAAGCTGACCGCTTTTGTTAACCATTGTTGAAAGTCTTGCTCACTTGGCAAGCCACTTTCACTTTCGACAGCAAGTTGCAGATCAAGTTCGATAGTCATTTATTCGTTACCTGGTGTAGTTGTGCTTGGTTGTGTAGTTTCAACTTGTTTTGGGGCGTATTCTTCACGACGTTGACGTTCGCGCTCTTTACGTTCTTTGGAGTCTTTTGCTTCCCATTTTTCATACGCAGTAACAATGCGAGCTACGACGGGGTGGCGCACAACGTCGTCGGCTTGGAAGAAGTTAAAGCTGATTTCATCTACATCGCTTAACACTTCAATCGCGTGTCTTAGGCCTGATTTAGCACCACGAGGTAAGTCGATTTGGGTGACATCACCTGTGATCACCGCACGCGAGTTAAAGCCGATACGCGTCAGGAACATTTTCATTTGCTCAACGGTAGTATTTTGGCTTTCATCTAAAATGATAAAAGCATCGTTGAGTGTGCGTCCACGCATGTACGCAAGCGGTGCGACTTCGATGACGTTGCGCTCAATGAGTTTTTCTACACGCTCAAAGCCAAGCATTTCAAACAATGCATCGTAAAGAGGGCGTAAGTATGGGTCTACTTTTTGGCTCAAATCACCCGGCAGAAAACCTAATTTCTCACCGGCTTCAACCGCTGGTCGCGTAAGCAAAATACGGCGAATCTCTTGGCGCTCTAGTGCGTCTACCGCTGCTGCAACCGCTAGGTAGGTTTTACCTGTACCAGCCGGCCCAATACCGAAGCTAATGTCGTGCGTAACCATATTAACCAGGTATTGGCTTTGGTTCGGTGTACGAGGCTTAATAATGCCTTTTTTGGTACGAACGAAGACTTCTTTACCTGGCTGGAAATCGTGACTTGTGATTTGTTCAAGTGCGCCGGTTTCTTTAATAGCTAAATGAATATCTTCCGGCTCAATGTCTGGAATGTTGCCACGTACAGGCGCTGTGTTGACATAGAGCGTCTTTAATATTTCGAGAGCCGCTGCTGATGTATGTGGCTGACCCACGATAGAGAATGCATTGCTGCGATGATTTATTTCGACACCTAGACGGCGTTCAATTTGTTTAATGTTGTCATCAAATGGGCCGCATAAACTTGCAAGACGCTGGTTATCGGAAGGTTCTAAATCGATTTCTAAAGTAATGATTTTATTGCTCAATGTAGCCTCACTTATTGGCAAACCAGCACGGAATCGATGCGTTACAACGTCGAGGTAACATGAATGCATTCCGGTTGCTGTTAGTGTTCGGATTCAAAAGAGCCCGATTAAAAACCGGGCTCTTTAATATTAGTCTTTATTTAGACACTAAGGCGTGAAAGTTGCAACACCTAGCTCATCTTCTCTGCGAGTTTTTGCCATCATTTGTGTTGGTGACATGACACTACGTAGATCCATGTCTTTCTCTGTGCGGATAAGCTCGCCACGCAATGAGTTAGTAAATACGTCGACGATTTTCACATCAACGAATTGGCCAATAAGATCCGCAGAGCCTTCAAAGTTAACAACGCGGTTATTTTCGGTACGGGCACGCAATTCCATTAGGTTCTTTTTCGAAGGGCCTTCAACCAATACGCGCTGTTCTGTACCTAGCATTAAGCGAGAGAAGCGCATTGCTTGGCTGTTCACTTGCTGTTGAAGTTCGTATAAACGCTCTTTCTTGGTTTGCTCGCTTAAATCACATGGGTAATCGGCTGCAGGCGTACCTGGGCGAGGAGAGAATACGAAGCTAAAGCTCATATCAAAATCCACTTCTTTAATCAGCTTCATTGTGTCTTGGAAATCTTTGTCGCTTTCACCTGGGAAGGCAACAATGAAATCTGAACTGATCTGAATGTCTGGTCGCGCTTTACGAAGCTTACGAATGATAGATTTGTATTCGATCGCAGTGTGTGGACGTTTCATCATCGTTAGAATGCGGTCAGAACCAGACTGTACTGGTAAGTGTAAGAAGCTTACTAGTTCAGGCGTGTCTTCGTACACTTCAATGATGTCGTCAGTGAACTCTAGTGGGTGACTGGTGGTAAAGCGAATACGGTCAATACCATCGATAGAAGCTACCATGCGCAATAACTCAGCAAAACTACAAATGTCGCCATCGTGAGTTGGGCCGCGGAAGGCATTTACGTTTTGACCGAGTAGGTTCACTTCACGCACGCCTTGCTCTGCAAGTTGAGCCACTTCGAATAATACGTCATCCATTGGACGGCTTACTTCTTCACCACGAGTATAAGGTACTACACAGTATGTGCAGTACTTAGAGCAACCTTCCATGATTGAAACAAATGCGGTTGCTCCCTCTGCACGAGGTTCTGGTAAGTTATCGAATTTCTCGATTTCAGGGAAAGAGATATCCATAACCGGCGCTTCGTTGTCGCTTGATGATTTGATCATCTGTGGCAAACGGTGCAGTGTTTGTGGGCCAAAGATCACGTCAACAAATGGTGCGCGTTTACGGATATGGTCGCCTTCTTGAGTTGCAACACAGCCGCCGACGCCAATCACAACGCCAGGTTTTTTGTCTTTCAGTCTTTTCCAACGACCAAGCTGGTGGAATACTTTTTCTTGTGCTTTTTCGCGGATTGAACACGTATTCAAGAGTAGTACGTCTGCTTCCTCAGGTACTTCAGTTAGCTCGTAGCCATTTGCAGCATTTAGCAGGTCAGCCATTTTTGACGAATCGTATTCGTTCATCTGGCAGCCCCAAGTTTTAATTAGCAGTTTCTTACTCATTTTATGTTCGCTCGGTCGTTAGTTTAATTTAAGGGAGCAAATCGCCCAGTGTATCTCCGCCAAGTGGCGGCAAGCGGCGTATTGTACTGGTTTAGAAACCGCCTGACTAGCGATCCGATGAATCTTCTCATGTTGCGGTGCTTCAAAGATTATGGCGCAGCCGCGTTGACTGACCCCAAAAGGCGTTAAGGTATTTTTATTCGCAAATAGAGGTGGAGTGAGTACAATGAAAAACAGTCGAGTAATCAAGGTTGTGGAAGTATGGATAATCAGCAGTTTGAGGTCGCCATTGTTGGTGGCGGTATGGTCGGTGCAGCGTTGGCTGTTGGCTTTGCTAAGCAAGGCAAGCAGGTCGCACTCATTGAAGGCTTTGCTCCAAGTGATTTCTCGGCCGAACAAGCGATGGATATCCGAGTGTCTGCTATTTCTCAAACTTCGGTTGATTTACTGAATCAACTGAATAGCTGGTCTCATACAAAAGGAATGCGGGTGTGTCCATATCGCCGGTTAGAAACGTGGGAGCATCCTGAATGCCGCACCCGCTTTAGTGCTGATTCACTGCAACTTGACCAATTGGGCTTCATAGTAGAAAACCGCTTGATTCAGTTGGGTTTATGGCAAGAGTTTTCTAACTACTCAAATTTGGTGACTTTTTGCCCGGATTCGATGACATCAATGGATTTCACCGTTGAAAGTAACACACTGCATTTAAGTTCTGGGCAGAGTATTGATGCCCAATGGGTGCTGGGAGCTGATGGTGCGAATTCGAAAGTTCGTGAACTAGCCGGTATTGGTGTGACCGCTTGGGATTATCGTCAACATTGTATGTTGGTGAATGTTAAAACCGAATTGGCACAACAAGACATTACTTGGCAGCAATTCACTCCAACCGGGCCTCGTTCGTTTCTACCTTTGTGTGGTCATCAAGGATCGCTGGTATGGTATGACAGTCCAAATCGAATTCGCCAGTTGGTCAATTTAGCACCCGAAAAACTTCGTGACGAGATCCTCAAACACTTTCCTCAAGAATTGGGTGATATAGAGGTGCTTCAAGCTGGCGCGTTTCCTCTCACTCGTCGTCATGCACAGACCTATGTGGCACAACGGTGTGTTTTAGTTGGTGATGCGGCGCACACGATTAACCCGCTAGCTGGGCAGGGTGTGAACCTTGGTTTTAAAGACGTGGCTGCGCTATTGATGGCAGTAGAAGATAAAGGGCTAACGGCTCAAGCGATGAGCCAATACCAACGTACGCGTCGTTGCGACAATTTGATCATGCAATCAGGGATGGACGTTTTTTATAAAGGGTTTAGTAACGACTTGGCACCTCTTAAATTCGCACGAAACGCTATTTTAAAGTTGGCTGATCAAACGGGCCCTGTGAAACAAAAGGTTTTGAAGTACGCATTAGGTTTGTAACAACACTCAAGATAAGCAGACGACTTGGAAAAGGAGAGCAATGATAGCTCTCCTTTTTTATACCCACGGATTAATTACAGCGCGACGCAAACTGGGGCGTCTATCTTAAGTTCGAAGCCAGTGGCGTTTAACTTGCCAGACTCTAGATCGCGAGCGTAACTGATGATGTTATTTGAGTGCTGATTAGCCGCAATTAACCACTGACCATCTGGTGTAATACTGAAGTCACGTGGGAAATGACCATGAGTGGGTATGCTATCGACATAAGTGAGTGTCCTGGTTTGCGCATCAATAGAGAACCAGCTTATTTTTGATTGATGCCGACCAGAGACATAAATGAACTGTCCATCAGGAGATAGCTTAATTGCCGCCGCTGCTTCGCCTTTTTCTTCTTCAGGCAAAATATCTACCTGTTGAATTACCTTCCAACTCACTTCTTGCGCCACGTTGATTTCTCGCTCCAGTACCAATACTGTTTCACTCAATTCACACACTACATAGCAATAATCTTCATTGTGACTAAATACGAGATGCCTTGGGCCACTTCCTGCTGGTGCGTTGATTTTATGTGTGCATATTACTGATGTTTTATCGAATGGCTGAGATTCGGAGTACTGGTATAAACAAATTTCATCAGAACCAAGGTCAACGGTCGCGAACTGGTGAGAATGTTTCAAAAATACAGCTTGATGCGCATGAGCTTGAGTTTGCCGTTCTTTGTTTGGTCCAGAACCATGATGCTGCAATGTCACCACTGATGCTTCTACGTGTCCGGATTGGTGGAGTGTAAAAATATTAAAGCTACCCGATGAATATTGAGAGGTGATCGCGAGTCGCTGATCGGGGCTAATGGTGATATGGCAAGGGTGATTTCCAGAGATAACTGCGTTAGGTCGCTGATTCTTAGGTACCGGAATATCAGACTCTGAGTGAGGAACGAATCGCAATGATGGTGAATCAGATGCTTGAACCTCACTACTTAGGTAGCAACCATGGCTCGTAGAACAAGTGAATGATGGGTTGGTCGCTTCAACATAAAGTGTCAGATCAGTCATTTCACCTGTGATCACATTCAGTTGAAATCGGTATAACCCTTGGCTTGTATTGTTGTCGGTATAGCAACCAACTAAAACAGGTAGTCTATTCATGAGATCCACAGTCAAAAAAATAAGTGACTGTTATTGTGTAATAAACGAATGAACTTGAAGAGGGGGAGATTGGATAATATTAGTGATATGGGCTGCAAATTTAAGCAGAATGTATGCATTAGCAATCATTTGATAAAATTCAGGTAAAAGAAAACCCAGTATAAAAATACTGGGTTTCTTTCGTCTCTATATCTCAAGAGAAATAATGGTGCGGTCGGAGAGACTTGAACTCTCACACCTTGCGGCGCCAGAACCTAAATCTG
>NZ_JAUFQV010000027.1 GCF_030409945.1 Vibrio tapetis subsp. quintayensis | reverse complement strand
ATGCCTATTCTCGCGCGGTGCGTCGAATTAGCGAGTTCTTTGACCGTTGTCCCGACACGCTCGGCACCTCAAACTTAAAAGAATACTTCGTGAGTTTAATAAGCTCTCACTCATGGAGTACCGTTAAACTCGACCGCAATGGTTTACAGTTTTTCTATCGCTATACCTTAGGCAAACAATGGGAATGGCTCGATATCGTCAAACCGCCGCAAACCCAAAAGCTGCCCGATATCATGACACCACAACAAGTGGCCCTGCTCATAAGCATGACTCTGCAACGCCGCTATCAAGTCTTCTTTCTCACCTTATACACAATGGGGCTTCGCTTCTAGAGCAAGGGCTAGACTTACGCTCTTTGCAAACCTTGCTCGGTCATGCCAGCACCGCACCACGTGTGATTGGCTGCTACGCCAAAAACAAAAGCTTCTTCCCACACACAACTTTATGACCACCTTTACCTTGCCATATCAACTGAGAAACCTCGCCAAGAAACAGCCTAAAGCGCTGTATCAGGTAATGTTCTCGGTTGTTGCCAGCGCGCTTGCTTGAGGCCATCAATCAACACCCGCAACTGTGGTTACCCAAATCGATACCGAAAAAGTGGGTCGTGACTGCCAGAGCGTGGGTTATGGGGAGCCCGCGTTGGAATATCTATCACGCTACTTATACCGAGGCGTGCTGCCAGATAAAGACATCATTCACGGCGATGACCATAGCGTCACCTTCCGCTACAAAGAAAGTAAAACCAACGCAATGAAGACACGCACTTTACCCACGATGGAGTTCTTGCTGCTCATCTTGCAACACGTGCTGCCTAAAGGGTTACAGAGAGTGAGGGACTACGGTTTTTTACGCGGTCAAGCAAAAGCGCAACGGGTGCGTATTCAACTCTTGTTGTTAAACCTGTTTTATCAAACACCGCCAATGACCACGACCATCAGAGCCAAAGCCATACGAACTTGCCCCTGCTGCCAGCATGACATGGCGTGCGTGGGAATAACGCGACCGAGATAGCCGAAAGGCAAACATAATAAGGATAATGACCGAAGTAAAATCAGAGGAGAGACGAACAAAAAGAAGAAAATAAAACGGCTAACTGATTGATAAGATTGCGGTTGCAACCTTATCTCAGCCTCGCTCGCCTTGAGAAAAGTCTCAGGGCGATGCGCCCACCACACCAGATCGCACAATTTACTATAAGAAGTGGCAACGGGCTTGTTCAACACTCGGGATTTAACGCTGGCTGCGCAGCGCATAATCCTTATTTGTTAGTTGTCTTTGCTCAACACTGCATTTATCTCGACACCAATATTTAGGTATTGAGCTTCAAGTTCAAAATACATATCTAAAACTTCAGTAGCCGGGCGTGATGGATACACAATGCCATCATATTCGAACTCGGAAACAATATATTGAGCGATGTTATTTTCGTAATCCATATTAAACTCTTTGATTGGAATAACCCTATGCTTATTTATATTCACCAGAGCCGCCACATATTTGAACTTTGAATTTTCTCTAATTAGCTCAACAGCCTTACTGACACTAAGCAAACTTGCGTGTTCAGAGAGTTTTAGACTTCTTGACACATTGTAAAATGTTATGTCTCGCTCTCTTGTTGGTGCGACTGTAGGAAAGCATGCGCAAATAATTTGAGCAAAAATATCCGCAATAGAGTGAAGAGTTTGAACATGAGCTATTAAATGAGCTAATGACGCCAATCTTGGATCTTTTCCAACTCCCAACACTGACTTTTCGACATGACTTACTTCTTGCATTGAAACCAAAGTTGCATGATATCCATGGAACTTAGATAGTTTAAGCTTCCATTGAATTGAAGCGACTTGTTCTTCAAAGTTCTCAAATTTTTCTTGAGACATCTGATCTTTAACCAACGTCAGCAACTGCCCGTTTTTCCAATCTACCACCATACCTCCGAATTGCTGTGACAACTAACGCCTGCATAACACGTTTACTACTATGCAATCATACTTAAAATTGACACCTTAAAACGAGAAACACCCGACAACCTGAGATGCCGAGTGTAGTAAATCGTGTTGATGCATTTGTTGAACGAAGCCGCTCCGCGGCAGAGTACAGCGTGCACCGCCCATACTCTCTGTA
>NZ_JAUFQV010000026.1 GCF_030409945.1 Vibrio tapetis subsp. quintayensis | reverse complement strand
GGAGCATAAACTTCTACGTTTCAATTGACAGTGGGGGTCATATCAACGCCTTGCTAAGCGGTGAGTGGGCGTGTGCCATGTCTGAGCGAAGCGAGTCCGGCACACGTTCACGAATCCGACTTAAGCAATTTGTTATATGCAACTATGCTTCGTATCTATTTTTCATTTGTATTGCGACATGTTCAATCTCTGGGTAAATCGTAGACTTCATGATCCCCAATGATGCCAACTGATCTAGAATCTTTTGCTTATTTTCCTTCATAACAATTAGTCTTTTTGAGTCGATAAGTAGCTGTTTACTTTCAGTAAAGTCAGCACAATTTTTCTTCGTACCATTTATTCCAAAAAGTAAAAACGCCCCTTCTTGCTTAATAATCCTTGGGTTATCAAGCTTCGGTTTAACGCAAACAACCGATTCTAAATGCTCAGCTTTAATTACCGACTTAAAATATGGTTTTTCTTCCTTTATTTCGTGTAAAAGCAATTCAATATCTTCCTGTTTATTAAATTCTTTTTTTTCTAACAACTTAATATTCTGAATTGAAAACGTAGGCGGTCTACGAGCTAAATTTGCGATAACAGAAACGGTATCACTATCATAGAACTTAATATCATCTAAATTAAAGTCATAGATTATGACTTCTCCATCATCATGCTCTTCACTACTACAAGCAAAGAAAAGTGCAATTAGTGGGTTTTTGGTTATATCAAGTAGCCTACTTGGTAGGAAGTAGTGTTGCATTTTCACGAGGTGTTCAAATGTACTTCTAGCGTCTTGGAAATCATTAGGGCATTTAGTTATGATTTCTCGATACATTCTATGCTCATTTTCAATTAATCCATTATTTCTATAAATGGACGGTTGAGCTTTAAACCCAAAGTAACCCTGACCTCGATAATACAGTTCGCCATTTGAGTTCAGTTTCTCAAGCTCGGCTAAAAAAGTTCGAACACTTCCTATCGGGGTGTGTTTCTCGATAGAGTTTCGTTTATCACGATCATCAACTTCACTCTTTTGACTTTGATGTTGACGAAAGCTAATCATGTCTAACTTAGAAAATGTATCACTTACAGAGTAATTATCCTTATCTTCTATAAGAAGATTGGACCACTTCTTTCTTAAATAAGTTCTTACTGTAGGTAAACTCCACCCAGTGAAATCTGCTACTTCAGAGAGCTTGAAACTAGAGTTTGTTTTATGTTTTTCGGAGAAAAACGTAAAAGCTTTGTCTACATGACTCCATTTATCGGTTACCACTAAACTCTCCTTTGCATATAACGCCTTGCTAAGTGGCTGATAACGCACACCTAACCTAAAGCAACGCACCTTAATCACAAATCCAATTGGAACCAAAACTGCCAAGTGTTAGAAGTCCATTTGAGCAATTTGTTAGTTTGCCTACTATGGCCAAGCCAAAGGCTGGGTGCCAAGGTGCTGAATTGGTTACCAAACTAATGAATTCGAGCGCATAAGTAAACCGAACCGTTCAAAACTCAAACCACACCAACAAAACGCGCTTGGCTAAGAAGCGACATGGGCTAAAAACCTACGGTTCAACCCGCTTAAAATAAGAAAGGATTCATACGAAAAACTTGAAAACCGAGTGCGCGATTGCCCCACTTTACCCCACAATTTCAACACCAAAGAAGAAGCGCAAAAGATCATTACAAAAGAGAACCGAGTAAACGATAAAAACACAGGAAACGCATAATCACTGAGCCGGAAAGCAGCCCATGCGAGATGATAATTACGATGACAAATTTCGGAGAATGAACAGGAGTTTAGCTAGAGCGCAGAACCAAGCTTTAACCTTAAAACTCATTTCTGCACTTAGCAAACTAACATTGTTTAGTCGTCAACGATCCGCCTTTCACCCCTCTCCACAGGCACAAAGCTGTAATTCGCCTGCTTTCAAGCCAATGTCAAATACGGTAACTCGCCGGCTAACAACCACTGACTAAAATCTATTATTGTGTATTAACTCAATAGCTTGATACGCAATTACTTTCACTATCCTCTGCTTATCTGAGAAAAATGTCAATATTAGTCCTATGTTAAACGTGGTGATTTTTAAGGGGCAAGACATTCGAGATCACGTCAATGTGATGGAACTAACAAGATGTGTAAATGTAAGGGAGGAAAGAACCGTTAGATACCTATCAATCTTTTAAGGTCACTACGCTTTGGTCAGCAACTAAACACTCTTTCTTAGCCTTAGCAAACTGCTTGATATGATATTCGATTTTGGCGGCTTGGCTTTTATCGGCGGCGGGTTGCTGCCAAACGAGTTGTAATGGGCCTTTGCCGCGTAGCGCTTTGGCACCTTTACCCTGTTGGTGGGTAGCAAAGCGTTTTGCGACATCATTGGTAATGCCGCAATACAAAGCGTTGGACTTGGTTCGAATAAGGTAAACGAACCAAGGTTGCTCTGATTTTGGGGCTGGGTTAGCCACCTATCAGCTCATCGACTAAGGTTTTTAGCTCAGCCACTTGTTGTTTAAGTTCGCTGACTTCTGTTTCCAACGCATCAATACGGCTGTTATTGCCTGAAGGTGAAGCTGCTGGTGCCGCTGCGGCCAGTGCTTCTATATCCACTTCGCCACAAAACAGGTGTTGGTAGCGGCAGTCACGTTTGCCCGCTTCACGTGGTAGTTTCACCACAATAGGGCCAGATTCACGTGCGGCCATGGCATCTAGCACTTGCTCTACTTCTTTAACGTCTGTGAACGAGGTTAGGCGGTTGGTACGCGTTCTGATTTCACCTGGGCTTTGTGCGCCACGAACCAACATACTACAGACTATGCCGCGTTCTTGTTCGTTCAGCTGCAAATTACCAAATTCAGTATTACAAAAACGGTGACGGAATTTGGACACGCGGCTGTTAAAGCCACTTTCATCTGTGACCAATCGACGGTCAATAAGAGATTGCACACCGTCCATCACATCAGAATCAGATAAGTCTAGAACCGGGTCTCGGTTGCTTTTTTGGTTACAAGCGGTGGTTAAGCTATTTAGAGTTAAGGGATAGTGATCTGGAGTCGTCACTTCTTTTTCAATTAAACAACCAATAATACGTGCTTCAATTGCACTCAATTCAATACTCATAACGCTTTCCTTAATTGTTTATTCGCTTATTTCCATCATCATTAGCAGGCTATCAAGAGTCATGGTTCACTCACCTAAATCAAGACTCCTAATGACAAGTCAAAACAGGGACGCGTAGCCTCTTGCCATCTTCTTGTATCAGCATAATTTTAGCGTGACTTAGCTCAATTTCTACTAACTCTTGAAAGTCTCGCCCTTCACGATAAGCGCTTCTCAGTTTATCTTGAAGTTGTGACTGGTTTTCGGTGTCTTTCATGAGATCGTTTGTCTTCTTTATGATAAATCGAAGCGCTTGTGGCGCTCGTCATATCCTTGTCATTATTGGTTAGCATCATATAGCGAAGGGCCGAACAATACTACATCCAGCGGCCATCAAGCTTATTGGGTGGTGAAAAATTCGGCAGTAATCGCAAGGGATTGATCTTAAGTCTGTTAAGCGTCACTTTGTTGTGTTTTAATCAACGTAGACCTCATCTTCATGACCTAGTAGTAGGAAAAGGAATATATGAATAACGTATTTGAAATCGTAAACCAAGCTCGCCGCAAAAATAAGCTGAAGCGTGAACTTCAAGATAACGAAAAGAAGATTAGGGATAACACCAAACGTGTTGACCTACTAGACAATCTACAAGACTACATCAAGTCAGACATGACTCACGACGAAATCGTCGCAATCATCAAAAACATGAAAGCTGACTACGAAGATCGCGTGGATGATCACATCATCAAGAGTGCTGAAATTTCTAAAGCCCGCCGCGACATCAGCCGTAAAATCCGTGACCTAACGGAAGCAGACAAGCAAACTCACGGCAAGAAATAATCTTTTAAAGCCCGCTTTCCGAGTCTCTCTGTAGCGGGTTTTTTCTCCTCACTTTACTGCGACGCTTTATTCACCTCTTCTTTCCCAACAGATTCCGAAATCAATAATCTCTTATTTTGATGTAAACCGTTTGCGTAATCGCTAACCTTCACTTTCTCCATTAATGACTATTTTCGTTCTTATAACCAGTTGCTATAGTTCAGCCATACAAAAAACAAATGACCATTCGGGGCATGGAGCATCCCCCTTTATCTCATGAAGAGAAGAATTGGCTTCGGATCAGTCCGATACAAATTAGAGGGTCAAAATTATGGATTTTAATATGGTTGAAATTTTAGGTTACGCATCATCAGTCATGGTTGCGGTTTCATTAATGATGAAAGACATCGTGTTACTGCGTGTGCTTAACTTCATTGGCTGTGCATTGTTCACCGCTTACGGTGTAGCAATTGATGCAATGCCGGTAGTTGCAACAAACGGTTTTATCGCTTGTGTGAATGTTTACTTCTTAATCAAGATGTACAACGATAAAAAAGTTGCTGATACGGCATCTGCTGCTAAAGCATAAGCAAACAAAAGAATAATAAAAACCAGCGCATTGTCGCTGGTTTTTTGCGTTTAGGGTTACGCTAATGTACCACTAAGCTTGATAGTTCACGCCATCTAAGCGCTTACCTAAGCTGACTGAATCGTCCACTTGGAAACCTTGGCTGAGATAAAATTCGATCACTTTTTTGTTCGAACTTCTTACTTGAAGATTTATTTTCGGGCAGCCTTTCTCTTTAAGGCGCAGCTCCAGTTCAGCCATGAGCTGCTGGCCGTATCCGTTTCCCTGCATGCTTGGTTCAACCACTAAGTAATTGGCCCAGCCTCGGTGCCCTTCGTAGCCACCCATCACGCTGGCAACAATGCTTTGCCCTACTTCAGCCACTAAAAATAAGTCGGCCCCTTGAGCTAACTTGGTGGTGATGTCTTTATAAGGGTTGTTCCATGGCTTCACCAAATCGCACTTTGTCCATAATGCGACGATGGTTTCGGTATCTTCAATTTTGAATTCACGTATTTTCATCTGCTCTCCTTGCTCTACGCCCCACACTCTCTGTTTTAGGGATGATTTCCTTTTTAATCCCTAGTGATAGCCTAAAATTGAAGATGAAACAACATAAGATTGAAGTCATGAATAAAAACAAATTCGCAATCTATCAAGTATTTACTCGTTTGTTCGGCAATACGCATCAGGCTAATATTCCGTGGGGAACCAAAGAGCAAAATGGACTCGGGAAATTCAGCCACTTCACCGATTTGGCCTTAAAAGAAATCAAAGATTTAGGCATCACTCACATCTGGTATACCGGAGTGCCTCATCATGCCTTGATTGGGGACCATGCCGAAATAGGCGTGACTGGCGATCACCCAGTAGTGGTGAAAGGTCGTGCGGGATCTCCTTACGCTGTAAAAGACTATTACTCGGTAAACCCCGACTTAGCCGATGACCCAACCCAACGTATGGAAGAGTTTGAAGCGCTTATCCAACGTAGCCACCAAAATGGGCTTAAAGTCATTATAGACATCGTACCCAACCATGTTGCAAGGCAGTATAAGGGATTAAACAACCCCGCAGGTGTCATGGATTTTGGGTCTCAAGATGCCACCTCTGTTGAATACCACAAGCACAACAATTTCTATTACATTCCAGGCCAAGGGTTTGAAGCACCCGACATTCCCGAACAGTTTCAACCTTTGGGCAATAAACAGCTTACGTCGCTCATCGACCGATATTTGGAATTTCCGGCAAAGTGGACAGGCAACGGCGCACGCGCAGCTAAACCGAACTTTGACGACTGGTATGAAACCGCCAAAATCAACTATGGTGTAAGGCCCGATGGCAGCAAAGACTTCCCAATTTTGCCAGATGGTTACCAAAACAAAACTCACGCGCAGCACCTTGAATTTTGGCAACAACATGCGCTGCCCAATTCTTGGTATAAATTCCGAGACATTGCGCTGTTCTGGCTAGATAAAGGCGTAGATGGCTTCCGATACGACATGGCCGAGATGGTGCCCGTCGAGTTTTGGAGTTTCATGAATTCCAGTATTAAAGCGATCAATCCAGATGCATTTTTAATGGCGGAAGTGTACCAGCCCCACCTTTATCGAGACTATATTCAGTTAGGAAAAATGGATTATCTGTACGACAAAGTCGATTTATACGATGGGTTAAAGGCCATTATACAAGGCCACGCGTCAACGGCCTTAATCAGCGATGTCCGCAACCAGTATGACGATATTGAGCACCACTTGTTGCAGTTCTTAGATAATCATGATGAACAGCGTGTCGCGTCCCCACAGTTTGCGGGTTGCCCAGAAAAAGCAAAACCTGCGATGCTGATAAGCGCACTATTACGCAGCTCTCCAACCATGATTTATTTCGGCCAAGAGGTAGGAGAACCCGGCGCTGAAAACGCAGGATTTGGTCAACAGTCTCGCACTTCTATCTTTGATTACGTCGGAGTACCACACCATCAGCGATGGATGAACGACGGTAAATTCGATGGCGAGCAACTGACAAATGAAGAAAAGTCGCTCCGTTGCTTTTACCAAAATCTGTTGCAGTTCTCTCTAAACCACTCTGCTATTACGGCCGAATTCGACGATGTTTACGCCAACAACGAAAATGCACTGGGCAGGCATGGTTATGTATTTGGCCGTCATGATTCCAATCAGTTTGTATTGATTGCGGCTAACTTCGATGCAAGTGAAGCGTTAGAAGCCACCATCAATCTTTCTGCAGCCACAATAGATGCATGGCAATTGGCTGACGGTGAGTATCCGCTAAATGAGCACATTGATAACGGCGACGCTATTACCGTAAAAGTGAATAACGGCGTTGGGGTTGTGTCACTGCACTTACCACCATTGGCCTCGTACGCGTTCACGCTGTAAGCCAGCCATACTCACTCAGGTCACTTTCGGCTTTATCTCATTGAACTCTGTTTTAACTTTCAATGAATAGAATCACCGGCAAGTGACCTTTGTCATTTACCCCCTTTCATGTTTATTCAGCGTGCCCTCACAAATTCGTAATCGCTATAACCACCAAGAGTTCTCAATTATTTGAAATGGTGCTTAGTCACCTAGCGTGGAATAGTTTTTATCTATATCACGACTTGTTCCGGCTATTTTCTTAGTCACGATTCCCTCGTTAATATACTGCCTATAACAACAATAACTTACCCTAGCTTTTCGGTTCGACGAGTTAAGGCATGAATCTGATTTTTGATGGGACAACGATATGAAAAATATACTAAAGAAATTGTCAGTCTGCACATTGGCAACGTTGATGGCATCGCCTGTTTTTGCTATGGATGAAGGCGAAATTGTTATTTGGATTAATGGCGATAAAAGCTATGAAGGCCTAGCCAAAATCGGACAACAATTTGAAGAAGATACCGGCGTTAAAGTGACGGTTCAGCACCCTGAGTCTCTTGAGTCGCGTTTTCAACAAGCTGCGGCTACGGGGAGTGGCCCTGATATCGTTTTTTGGGCACATGACCGGTTTGGTGGCTACGCAGAGTCTGGTTTATTGCAGGAAGTGAACCCAAGTAAAGAATTCAAAAACAAACTGGCGGATTTTAGCTGGGATGCCGTCACCGTAAACGGGAAATTAGTGGGCTACCCGGTTGCCATTGAAACCCCATCACTTATTTACAACAAAGACCTCATCGATACACCACCAAAAACATGGGAAGAGCTCGCCGCACTGCACACCAAGATGCAAAAACAAGGCAAACAAGCCATCATGTGGGACGTGAAAAATGCGTACTTTACGTGGCCTATGATTTCATCTGGCGGTGCGTTTGCGTTTGAAAAAGTCGCTGGCGGTTATAACGCTGGCGTAACAGGCGTTAACAATGATGCGGGAGTGAAAGGGCTAGAGTTCCTCGTTGATTTGGTTAACCGCGACATTGTAAACCCAGATATGGATTATTCGGTATCGGAAGCTGAATTTAGCAAAGGGAACGTCGCCTTAACCATCAATGGGCCGTGGGCATGGGGTAATTTAGATAAGTTAGGCGTAAATTATGGTGTTGCGGTTCTACCTACATTAAACGGCGGTACAGGTAATCCGTTTGTTGGCATTTTGAGTGCTGGCATAAACGCCGCGAGCCCAAATGGCGATCTCGCTGTTGAGTTCATCGAGAACTATCTGTTCCTTGATGATAACCTGAAGATCATGAATGACGATAAGCCACTTGGCGCGGTTACTCTTAAATCGTTCCAGAAGATCATCGAAAGCGACGAGCGAATTCGTTCTACCATGATCAATGCGGAAAACGGTGAGATCATGCCAAACATCCCTCAGATGACGGCTTATTGGTTCGCTGAAGGCGCGGCTATTGAAAACGCCATGCTTGGTAAGCAAACCAGTAAAGAAGCGTTGGATACGGCTGCCAAGCAAATTATTAAAAAATAGCCGGCTCGTACTCTAGCCTCAAGTCGCCCACTCACTGGTGGGCGCTTTCTACTTTCTACTTTCTACTTTCTACTTTCTACTTTCTACGACTGCGCCACGTATCAGACTTGATTTCAAACAGGCAATGACGCTCTAAGGCATGTCCTTTGGGTAGCTTAGGGCTATCGAAATCTTGGTCGATATTGATCATTCCAATTTTACTCATCACCCGTTGTGACGGTATGTTTGGCAACGCGGTAAAGGCATAAACCTGTGCAAGATTGAGTTGTTCAAATGCAAACTCTAACGCTTTTTCTGCCGCTTCTGGCGCGTAACCTTTGCCCCAATATTCAGAAGACAACCGCCAGCCGATTTCAATCATTGGCGTATTTGGGATCTCCGGTGCGGCTTGCTTATGCAGCCCAACAAAACCGATAAACTCACCACTGGATTTAAGCTCAACCGCCCAAAACCCAAAACCGTTGGCTTCAATCAATGAGTGAATAAGATCAGCCTGAGCATCACTTTCCGCTTGGTTCAGTAATGCCGGGAAATACGTCATGACTTTTGGGTCAGCATTCAATTTCGCGTAACCGGGCTTATCGTCGTCTTTCCACTGGCGAAGTATGAGTCGCTCTGTTTCCAATGGGTATCTCATTGGTTTTCTCCTAACAACTTATAGAAAATAACGGTCGCGTCCAATTCACCATTTGAACTCAACGCGAATTGAGGAATTTGACCGGATTCGATGTAACCTAATTTGCGATAAAGATCTGAGGCAACGTCTCCTTTGCGCGTATCCAATACCAACAGGGAAAGACCTAGCTCTGTACTTCGTTCTTCCAGCGTCTGCATTAATAATGTGCTGATGCCTCGGCCACGGGCGCTGGTTTTAACCATCAGTTTTTCAATTTCACCGCGATGACGGCCATTACGTTTCGTACACAAAGAAAGCTGCACCACACCAAGCAGTTGGTTATCTTCAACCGCTAGCCATATTTTTCTAGTATTATTGGCCAAATCACTTGCGACACCTTGCCAGTATGCTGTTACTTCTTGATGGTCTATCGGCATAATAAAGCCCACAGACGCGCCACTTGAAACGCAATCAATCAACAGGGTTTCTAACGACGGTTGGTAGCCATCGAGTGAGGGTAATTCAATAATATTCATGACGTTTCCTTGTCTATCGTTTTCCATGTTGCCGTTTTCGTTTTCTGTTTTCTGAATCGCTGCTTTACCATTCACATAAGCTCTATGGCTCTATGGCTCTATGGCTCTATGGCTCTATGGCTCTATGGCTCTATGGCTCTATGGCTCTATGGCTGAATAGCTGAATAGCTGAATAGCTTACAAACCTTCCCACATGGCTTCTATTTCTTCATCCGTCGGCATTTTGCTTTGCTCAATTGTCTTAATAACTCGGCATGGGTTTCCCACGGCAACAACATCGGCAGGAATGTCTTTGGTCACCACACTTCCAGCCCCAATGACGCTGCGATCACCAATGGTCACACCATCGAGAATAATGGTTTTTGCGCCTATCCAAACGTTATCACCAATCACGATGGGGTTCGCTGTCGCCACTGGTCTTACTCGCTCTGCTAAATCAAGTGGATGTCCAGCGGTGGAGATGACGGTATCTGGGCCAATTTGAACGTATTCGCCGATGGTAACAGTGGCAAGATCGAGTATTTTCACCCCTGTATTCAGAAAACCACCTTGTTTGAAGTGGATGTTTTTGCCCATATCACAATAAAATGGCGGGACGATGTGTACTTGGTTCGCAGAGCCCAGGATTTCGCCCAGCAATTGGTTTCGATACTCTAATTCGGACGGGCGAGAGTGGTTAAAATCATAGAGTTTTTCTTTCACTTGAGTTTGAAAGTCAAAAAGTGATTGATCGATAGGCAGTTGTATTTCAAAGTCGGCAATGCGTTGGCTCATCATGATTCCTCTGTCCATAAGAAACATTGAGCTTATGTCAATCAAGTAGGTATGTGAAGCCTAAGTATTAGAAAGGGCTGAGTTTCTTCCTGAAACCTTGTCGCAACTCGTAAATGCCTCTTTGTAAAAAAGAACAAGCACCGCGATTGCAGTGCTTGTTAACTTTTTTTGATTAGTAGCAATTACCGACTAAATGCTAGGTCAATTTTTGGCGGTAGGTTTGCCTTTACGGCTACCAAACACGTTCACGAGAGCGCCCAATACAATCATAATGCCACCAGCCCAAGTCCAAGCCGATGGCAGCTCACTAAAGAACAACCAGCCGAAGAAGATAGAAAATACAACCTGTACATAAGAGTACGCGGTCGCTTTGCTGGCCACTTCAGTTTTCATCGCCTTAGTTAAGCCAACCTGCCCTATTTGGGTAAAAATACCAATCAGAACCAATAGAACGATTCCTTCCATGTTCGGCATAACAAAGTCATCACCGAGCAAAAAGATGGATAAAGGCAAAGCAATAAGAGGGAAATAGAAAATAATGACCGAGCTGTCTTCTGTGGTACTTAATCGCTTCACAATCACATAGGCAATAGCACTACCAAACGCCCCCATCAGCGCTATTCCAACGCTCAGTAATGGCAGATCAGATGCCGTACCCGCCATGTATGCAGGGCTTACGATTAGGCCAAGACCTAGAAGACAGAACACGATACAAATCATGGTTGATATTTGAATGCGTTCTTTTAAAAAGACTAACGCCAATAATGCGGTAAATACAGGGTGCAAATACTGCAAAATGGTCGCTTCTGCTAACGGTAATGTCGCCACCGCGTAGTAAACGCATATCAGGGCCAATGAACCCGCGGTTCCTCGGGCGATAAGCAGTTTTTTGTTATTTCCCCATACTGAAATGCGTTTACGCTTCACGTCGATATAACTGATCACCAGCGAGACTAAAGCACGCGCAGCCACAATTTCAAATACGGGAATGCCGTGAGCACTAACAAGCTTTACGCAGCTGGTCATCAAAGCAAAGGCGAAAGCAGACATAAGCATGAATCTTACGCCCACAGGGAAGCTGCTTAACGAAGGAAATAACATAGCAAGTTACGAATTTATAGATAAGAACACGAATGATACGTTATTTAAGCTCGTGGGAATATCATTCCTCAATATTTATCATTATTGCTTTGGTGATCTGTTGTTTATTCTCTTCTAGATAGTTTATATCAGCTAAGTACGCTAAATGATGGCCATCCATCAAATTTTGCTTAAACGCTTGATTACCTTTATTTGCTTCTGACTTCATATACTCCACGACAGCGGCAAGACGATCCATCATCACGACAACCAAGTTGCTGCGTTGATCTGGTGTTGCCTGATAAGCGTCACAGAACAATTTAGCTCTGGCTATTTGCTGCTCTAGGTTACCCATTCTGTCATAGCTGTCTGTCTTGAATGGAGCCCAGCAATAAATAGAGAATGCCAGATCCCATACTTTTGGTGCAGGGTGTGCCGTATCAAAATCAAACACGCCGACGACTTCTTCTCCATTCAACGCCACGTTATAAGGGGTGAAATCACCGTGGCAGATCACTTCAACCGGCTGACGACTTGGCTGCATCCACGTGTGAGAGCTTAACTCTGTACACTGAACAAATTGCGCAGACACTTCATGAAAGTGAGCCAATATTCTGGCCCCAGAAACCAAGGCCATTTCACTGGCTATCGGCCCTGTAAGGGGGTAGTTATAGGTATCCCCTTCCACAAAGGAAAGACGCTCTCTCTTTTCATTATAATCAATAGGTTGAGGACAACACGTAAAGGCATGTGAGTGTAAAAAATTGAGTAGATCATGAACACTGCCGGTGCATCCTAAAGCGGGGCGAACAACATGATCGTCATTTCGATATATGCCACCTCTCCCGCCTTGCAATACTTCCATTAAAGCCCCTTTTTTATTGTTCAACTAAGATGACTTGCTCGGTATCAAACCCTCTTTGCTTAGCCATCAACATAAATTTATCAATAATAGTCTGATCCACTTGTGGAGTACGCGCTAGCAGCCATAAGTAATCCGTATCTGGGCCAGATACAAACGCATAGTCGTAGCCGGCTTTTTCAAGCTCAAATACCACATATGAACCGTAGAAAGGCCCAAAGAACGATACTTTCAAATACCCTTCATCAGAATTATCAACGAAATAGGCTTTGCCTTCTGCCTCACTCCATTCGTTCTTTTCAACGGAAAAACCACGGTTGATTACTTTCACTCCACCATCTTCTTTGAGGGTATATTCCGCAGAAACTTGGCTGAGCCCACGTTCAAAAGAATGATCGAGACGGGCGATTTCATACCATTTACCCAAGTAACGATCTAATTCAAAGTTTTGAACCGGCTCAACATTTTTGGGCATGCCTAAACAACCCGCTAGGCCAAACAGGCTCATCAATACCAATAATTTTTTCATGATGACTCTCCCTTTTGTGATTTCATTACCCATTTAGCACGCCATTCCGGAGCGTCATAATCGTCGGGCCAGAATTCAATTTGCTTGCAAATACGGCCGCCACTGACCGTGTGAAAGGTTATCGCTCTCGCCTTTTGCACCCCGTCAGTTATCGATACGTCGGTGACTACTTGGGCCATTTCACAGACCACACTATTGATTTGAAAGTGCCACCTACCATTAGCTGGATATTGGGTATTAATTGCGGTGAAATTATCGCGGCCCAATACTCGTTCATTCGACTGTGGCCAAATGCCTTCGAAGTCTTCACTTAACCAAAGGCTCGCTTTTTCAAAATCGTTACTTTGCATTTCTTGCCAAAACGCCAACACCACTTGCTTTGCATCCATTGCTTTTATTCCCTATTCATTATTGCCCTTAGCGAGCATACTCAGTTATTTTCGGCTACCAATCAATTTTTGACGGCAACCACCGAGTAAGTGTGCCAATGTTTTTCTCGGCCTAATGCTGTTTTGCCTAACTCGTTTCTTTCGTCAAATTGAATAATGTCAAAATCGCTAAAAAGGTCTTCTATTTGAAGCCTAGATATCGGGTTGGTTTGGTGTTTTCCCTCTAATACCCAACTGTCATCAATGCCTAAGAAGTCGCCAGAGAACACCCCTCCCGATTGCAAACTTTGGTTTATTGCTCGCCAAGTTCTAGGGAAGTGAAATGGGTCCGAAAAATACAAGCTAGAGTGGGCAATCACGACACCACATTGGCCGTATTGAAATTGTTCAAAACTGCTATGCGCGATAACAACAGAATCATCCTTGCTAAACCTCTTTTTACACAATGCTACTGAGTCTTCATTGATGTCAAAACCGTTCACTTGATAACCCAGTTGACTGAGGTAATGAGCATCGCTGCCCGTGCCACACCCACAGTCAATCGCAGTAAGCACGCCCGATGTATTAAGCTCTGCCGCTAGTTGGGTTCTAACATGGTGCGGCTTATTCTTTGTTTGTTTGTAGTAGTCTTGCCAGAGTATTTTATTTCGATTCATCAAACACCTATCTCCATACGTTTCACACGCAGCAACGGATCATAGTTTGCGGTAACTTTTATAAGTTTAATTACTTTGATAAGCGAATTTAAACGGAATTTCAAAGAATAATATGTAAAATTGGGAGGTGGAATCCAATGGAGTTTAAAGGGTGCGACCTAATAAGCGGAACGAGTAAATTATGGTATTTTTGAGCTAAGAGCCAATTCAACACGTGTGTGAATTGGCTATGCGTTAGAGAGGGTTATTCGATAAACTAAACGCAACATGTCCTTGTGCTGAATACCATGTTCGTAAATGGGGTCAGGGTAATGGTTAATAAAAAAGTCAGTCCAAATAGCGTCAACTCGAAAGCCATGTTTTTGGTAAAAACTCAGCTGATACCCAAAACTTCCCGTTCCCAACTCTACTTCCAGCATTCCTTTTTTTTCGACCGCATCTATAACATAGCTAAGGAGCTCGGCTCCATATCCCTGCCCTTGAACATCCGGTTTTACGGCAATATTAAACAACTCTGCCTTATGCTGGCCAACCTGTTTGATGACACATACTGCAACAAGGGTTGATTCAACAAATAAGCCAAAACACCAAGAATCATTAAGGTATTTTTGAATGCATGCTTCAGACGGATCGGCCTCTAGCAGTAATGCCATTGGCACTTCTTGAGAAGGTACCTGCTTAATTACTCGATAAATTGCCATGTACCTGCTCCGTCAAATTTCCTCACTATAATGTCATCAAGTAGCGTCGGGGCAAACATTCTGTAGTTAACAGAAAGCCGAGATGTGGGTGATGAATCGACCGATGTGTAATGCGTATGACACCCGCATACGCTGCAATGGTGAAAGCGAATTAAATGGTCACCATGTGAGTAGCTACTTAACGGAGCAGATTTGACGGTCACCTCAACCTCTTGTTCCGTCAGATGCCCCCAAATAGCCCCCACTCGAAAACATATCGAACAGTTACAACTTGTCGCCGTTTGAGTTGCTGTAGGGATGGAAATTTGAACGTTACCACAATGACACTGACCAGAGATCATGTTGTTATCCTTAACACTAAAATGAACAGCCTAAACACGAGAACACACTACTTGTTGATGCCGTCGAGAAGCTGCCTCGCTTGTTTTGGTGTTCTGACCCGAATGAAGCGTATATGTTGATATTCTTCCGACGCCATCATTTTTTCATAACGATCTCGGTTACTAGCATGATGATTAATCATCCATAGTAAAACCGACTCTTTACTCATAAATGTTCTGCGAAAGCTTTCCTTATTGCCGGTTCCAGGCCACAGTTCTGCTTTCGTCACCACTCGAATTATCGCTCTTTTTGTCGCTTGATAAAAGGTACGAATAAAGCTGTAATCAACCCAAATGACCGTATCGACATTAGCCCATTTAATGGGCACTGTCCTATTATAGTTTCCGTCGAGCACCCAAGAAGATTGCCCTGTGACCATTCTTAGATCAGCAAATAACACTTCATCAGAGACGCCCTGCCAATTGGCTCGCCAATATAGCGCATCCATTTCGTAAAATGGCGCGTTGACCTTGCTTGCCAGTGCTCGCCCTAGCGTGGATTTGCCACTTCCACTGGTTCCTACAATGTTAATTCGTTTCATGAGTGATATCCGTTTTATAAAACAAGCCAGATGCGGGTTGCGAATTCTAGATAATAATTCTCATTAACACCAGTGCGTTTTGCAATTTATTGATATAACTATACTAAAAGGCCCAGCAAATTTGCTGGGCCTTTGTCACGGAGCAATAACAACAAGCGCTACACGGCTACAAAAGAATGAACATGCCAGCTAAACAAGCACTCATTAAGTTAGCTAACGTGCCTGCAATAACGGCTTTGAAGCCGAGGTTTGCCACTTCAGCACGACGCTCTGGTGCCATAACACCAATAGAACCCAGTTGAACCGCAATCGAGCCAATATTTGCAAAGCCACACAAGGCGAACGTAACGATCACTTGGGTGTGTTCTGAAAGTAGCGCTTTGTTTTCAATGAAATCAATAAACGCAACAAATTCATTCATCACCACTTTTTGGCCAATGTATGAACCCGCCATTAATACTTCATGACTCGGTACACCGATCAACCACGCTAATGGCGAAAATAGGTAACCAAATATCGCTTGCAGAGTAACGCCTTCAAAGCCAACTAACCCACCCAGTGATTCTAAGCCAGTATTGACCATCGCAATCACACTCACGAACGCAATCAACATGGTGCCCACGGCAACCGCGACTTTCATGCCATTCATTGCGCCACTTGCAAGCGCGTCAATCACATTGCTTTGGTCGCCACTGTCCATAGAGATGTCGAGATGTTGCTCTGGCGTACCTTGTTCTGGGACTAAGATTTTCGCCATTAATAGGCTACCCGGAGCGGCCATGAAGCTCGCGGCAATCAGGTATTTAAGCTCTACCCCTAAACCAGCATAACCGCCAAGCACACTGCCAGCAACCGAAGCCATACCACCCGCCATTACGGCAAACAGTTCAGAGCGAGTCATTTTGGCAAGAAATGGGCGAATAAGAAGTGGAGACTCACCTTGAGAGAGGAAAATATTACCCGTTGCTACCAAAGATTCCGCTTTACTGGTGCCTAGGAATTTTTGAATGGCACCACCCAAGACTTCAATGACTTTCTGCATAATGCCCAGGTAATAAAGCGCGGAGATAAGAGCACTAAAGAAGATGATGATTGGAAGAACGCGAATGGCAAAAATAAAACCAGTACTGGCAAGGTCACCAAACAGGAAAGCGATCCCTTCATCAGCAAAACCTAACAAGCTCGATACGCCACTACTTAGGCTACCGAGTGCTGCCTGTCCCCATGGGAAATATAACACCAATGCAGCAAAACCGACTTGCAGCATCAAGGCTCTTGAAACGGTTTTCCAATTAATGGCTTTGCGGTTTTCAGAAAGGAGGAACGCACAAAACATCAGTGCAAACATGCCAATTAGGCTAAAGAGTACATTCATCATCTTAGTTCTTCTCCGAATCAAGTTGCTCGGAAAGCAAAGACGCAGATCGCATCGCGTTCGCGTAAGAAGAAGTAAAGATAGAGGCAGGAGCAAAAAGCCTACCAAAAACAGATTGGAACGACAAAGTCATTGTATTTCACCTTATACAAGCAGTTAAAAACAGCTGGTCCGGTCCGTGGGGTCATTCACTACATCGACTTGGGTGAAACACTGGTTACAAGTAACGCAGAGCCCATTGCCAAGAGATAATCTCCATGTGACGGCTTGTATTGGCTAAGCATCGGCTGTAACCGAGCGAGAAGTATAGCGATCAAAACGAGACTTTCATCACATTTCTTTACGCAAACGTTCGCTCGGCCATAATTTAAACGAATTGATTGCAATTGAACCATAAAAAAAGCCAACTCATTACAAGTTGGCTTATGATTAGTGGCGTTCAAAGAGTGCTAAAACTCGATTTTTGGTGTTATGCGTGCTCTGGAGGCAATAGAAAAACCCCATTAGGGTTAATCGTTAGATAGGCGTGATCCGAATTGCTTGCATCAAACTGCGACGAGTTAAGTTGCAATAGCATTTCTTGATCTTGCCATTTCACCATCACTTCGTACATCGCGCCCATGTAGGCAATACTCAAAACTTGGCACTGCTGACAAGCTTCTCCTTCTTCAGTCAGCAAAATCGCTTCCGGGCGTACCCCTATCTGATAATGCCCAGGGGCGATGCCTTTTACATTATCTTCAACGGCGGCTAATTTATAACCTTGAATATCAATTTCACTGCCCGTGAAGTCTCCTTCAAACATGTTAGCCTCACCCATAAAATTGGCCATGAACATCGATGATGGATGCTTATAAAGCTCCGTTGGGCTGCCCTCTTGCATAATTTCGCCATCTTTCATTACGATAACTGTATCGGAAACCGCAAACGCTTCAGACTGATCGTGCGTTACATACAGCGAGGTAATGTTAAACCTTTGCTGAAGATCACGAATGGTTTCGCGCATGTTTCGGCGTAAGTTGGCATCGAGGTTACTTAAGGGTTCATCAAACAACAGTACTTTGGGCTTTAACACTAGTGCCCTTGCGAGCGCCACTCGCTGTTGCTGACCACCGGAAATTTGGTCCACAAAACGTTCACCAAACCCCTCTAAGTCCACCAGCGTCAATGCTTCATCTACACGCTTATTCAACTCAGATTTAGATAAACCAAGCATTTTAAGGCCATAGCCTACATTCTCATGCAGCGACATATGTGGAAACAAAGCGTACGACTGAAACACCATACAAATATCTCGATGCTGAATCGACGTATTGGTTACGTCTTCCCCATCAATAAATATCTGCCCACTGGTTGGCTTTTCTAACCCAGCGACCAAGCGTAATACCGTTGTTTTTCCACAACCAGACGGGCCCAATAGCGTAACCAAACTGCCTTTCTTGATTTCCAGATCCAAGTCACCAATAACGGTATTGTCACCAAAGCGCTTACAGACGTTCTTTAAGACTACAAAGTTTTCATTTTCCATGAGTTAATTCTCCGGTTACGACTCTTGGTTATTGGCTTTGGAACGAGAAACTCGCGCTTCACCGACAAGGGAATCAAATATTAAAATAATGGCGAGCATCACCACGATAAGGATCGAGCCGTAGGCTATAGCAATGCCGTACTCACCGTCTTCTACTCGGTTTAGAATGTAAGACGTTGCTACGCGGGTTTCTGGTGTTACCAAGAATATGATGGCGCTTACCGTTGTCATGGCTCTTACAAAGCTGTAAATCAACGTTGATAGAATCGCAGGACGAAGTAATGGCAACAGAACATGAGTGATGGTTTTGAACGAGTTGGCACGTAAGCTCAGTGAAGCCTCATCTAAAGACTTATCTAACTGGCCTAACCCTGCAATACCCGAGCGAATACCTACAGGGACATTTCTCATCACCATTGAGATAACCACAATGGCCGCTGTGCCCGTCAGGTAAACTGGCGCATCATTAAAGGCCAAGATGTAAGACACACCCGCCACCGTTCCCGGCACCGCAAAACAAAGCATGGTCGCAAATTCGATGACTTTCTTGCCGTGGAATTGCTGACGAACCACAATGTAGGCAATCAGTAATCCGAAGAAAGCGGTGATCGGTGCCGCGATACCGGCATAAGTCATGGTGGTAATCAATGAAGGCCAAGCACCCTCGCCCATTCCCATGCCAAATAAGTTAATGTAGTTTGCAAACGTCAGGCTGTAATCCACGCCCCAGTTAACAGTGAAACTGCCGTAGAAAATACTGCCGTAAAGCAATACGTTGAATGCCATCCAGAAATACAGAAGCCCCGAAACCCCATGTTTTATCGCCGTCGGCAATGGTTGCACGTCGCCACGGTAGGATTTACCCGAAATCGTTACGTATGAGCGCTTACCAATCCAGAGGTACTGCACAACAAAGATCGTCAAAGAGAACAACAGAAGTACCGCGCCTAATGTACTGGCAGAAGCGTAATCTAACTGAGCACCCGCAATGTAGAAGTATATTTGCGTTGCTAGTACGTCAAAGCTACCGCCCAATACCAACGGGTTACTAAAGTCCGCTAACGATTGAACAAAGATAATAAGGAAACTGTTGGCCAGCGCAGGTTTAAGCAATGGCATAACGATCTTAAAGAAGGTTTGGTAGCGGTTAGCACGGAGCGTATAAGACGCCTCTTCTAAAGAAGGGTGCAGCGACTTCATCGCGCCATCTAGGATCATGAATGACATAGGAGCAAACGCCAACACTTGCGCCATCCAAATACCGGTAAATCCGTATAACCAGTTGGTTTGCTCCAGCCCAAACCATTCGGCCATGAACTCAGTAATGTAACCTGAACGACCCAACATTAAAGTCACACCCAAGCCAACAACAAAGGGAGGCGTTACGATGGGTAGAATTGAAAATATACGCGCAATAAAGGCACTGCGCTTAGCAATTCGAGTGGTATAGATAGCGAAAATCAAACCAAAGAAAGTGGCACCAAGCCCCACAGAAGTGCCGAGCATCACTGAATTTAGGATGATTTGAATGATCTGCGCTCGGCCCAGAATATCCAAAAACTGCCAAGCGGCAAAATTGCCCATATCATCTTCAAACATAGGCACAAATATCGCGATACTCGGGAATATGATGAAGGTTGAAATCAATAGAATAATGGCGATTAAGGAGCCAATTACAAATTTGTCGCCACCAAGGTACTCAAGCCTAGAAAAGGCCAATGTCATTACGGCACTTAATCCGACAAATAGCGCGATGGTCGAATACCCCATGCCTTGCTGGGTTATCCAAGACGACAACACCACAAAAACCATGCAGAACGAAGCATAACCAATATCAAAATAGTGGCGTTTTTTCGCGTATTTGTCTTGTGCGGTTAACGGGCGAATAAGTAAGGCAAGCGGTAATAGAAACCAAGCCCATGAAATGTTGGTACTGCTCCAACCCATTGCGGCTCGGAACTCTTCAGGGGTAGATTCGAACACGCCCCAATCCAAGGCAAAAGAAGGCAGTAAAACAAAAGCAGCGAGCAAACCGAGCACCCAATAAAAAACAGGGTCTCTTTTGGCTGCACTGGACGTGACGTGTGCGGCTATTTCGTTCATTTTTTAACACCTAAAAGATGAGATAGGTCAGCGGCGCTTACCGCCAACCTAGGTAGAAAGGTCAAGTAAGAAATGGGCGTAACTTGAAATAGAGTGTTCCGTAATCAAGTGCGCCCAATTGAATGCTACTCGCCCATTTTCACAACGTTAACCCACTTGTTGATCAAGCGTTTACGCTCAGCAGATGAACCGTATTTGTCCATGTCGTAGCTGATCAAGTTGATTTGTTTAGGGTCAAGTGCGTTAGGGGATTGTTCAGCATTAACATTGGTTAAGATCTGGAATGACTGACCTTTTTTCCATGCCGTTTCTTGGCCCTGTTTGGAGAGTACAAAATCAAGGAACTTCTTCGCGTTATCTAAGTTACGAGCGCCTTTAATTACACTCACACCACCAATCTCATAACCCGTACCTTCACACGGAGATATAAGCTCTAGCGGAGCACCTTTAGATTGTTCTAACGAGTAATCGTGTAAGAAACCAATACCAATTGCGATTTCACCACGCGCCGCATTTCGAGACGGAGTCACACCGGATTTGGTGTACTGAGAAATGTTTTTGTCTAGATGCTTGAAGTATTTGAATGCTTTATCTTCATCCCATAACTGAATGAACGTCGCTAGCGCAGTGTATGCCGTACCTGAACTTTGAGGATCGGCGATTTGGATTTCGTCTTTGTATTCAGGCTTGGTTAAATCATTCCAGCAGCGAGGGATCGCTAACCCTTTTTCAGCAAGGCGTTCCTTGTTCACGCCAAAACCAAGAATGCCCATGTAAACCGCAGAAGAATAATTGCCTTTGCGTTTTGCCGGGTCTTTAAACCCTTCCATGATATTGTCTAGCTCTGGAGATACATAAGGGTGCAGCAGGTTCATTTCACCCGCTTGAGACTGAGGATCAAGCGTACCACCATACCAAACATCGGCTCTTGGGTTCTTTTTCTCCGCTTCAATTTTAGCTAGCGTACTACCAGAACCGTTACGGACAAACGACGTCTTCACATCGTATTTGTCAGAAAACGCTTTGGTTTCGGCTTCACACATTGCATTCGTTGCGCTGCAATAAACCACTAAGCGGCCATCAGCCATTGCTTGTGGCGCAATCGCCATTGAACCAAAAAGACAAGCGGCGAGTAGGGTACGTTTTGTTCTAACTTTCATGTTATTTCCTCTTATTATTTCCTTGTTACAAGGGCGTTGCTGTTTCAAAGCGGCAACGCGAGGAAAGTAACCGAAGTTACGACACTGCGACCCTCGTTCGCTGCTGAGCTTTAACGAAAGGTAATATCAACAGTCCGATCATCGCTGCACAGAGCGTAATCACGGCGAAGAATCCTTCCCAGCTGTAGTTTTCTATAATCAGTGCGATTGGGTAACCGGCAAGTGCCGCGCCTAAGTAGGCAAACAGCCCGACAAACCCTGTCGCGGTGCCCGCTGCGTCTTTGTGTGAACACTCAGCAGCGGCCATTCCTATCATCATTTGTGGCCCGAAGATGAAAAACCCGATGGCAAAAAAACAGCCAGATAGCACAACAACGTTGTCTAATGGGGTTAGCCACAATCCGGCTACAGAAACAAAAATCCCTAATGCAAAAATCAAATTCATTGGCGCACGGTTACCATGGAAGAATCGGTCTGAACCCCAGCCACCAAACAAAGAACCTAAGAAGCCACCCACTTCAAACATCGACACTGCGGTATTCGCACTAAGCAACTGATAGCCATGTTTTTGAATCAGGTATAAGTTGCCCCAGTCATTAATGGCAATGCGCACCACATACACGAGCAAATAAGAGCTACAGAGCAACCAAATGTACTTATTTCCCAATACATACGTTCTCAATATCTGGCGAAACGGTAATCCTCGCCCTTCTGCTTCGTGCTGTTTTTCCAATTCATCATTACGCCACTCACCAACCGTGGGTAAGCCCATGGATACCGGTTTGTCTTTCAGGCGAAAACAAAGGATAACGCCGACAATAATTGCCAAGGTGCCTGGCAGAATAAAACCAAATCGCCAGCCCCAAGTTATCGCTGCAAAGCCGATAGATATGGGTATCAACGCGCCACTTAAGTTGTGGCAGGTATTCCATATTGACCACCAGAAACCACGCTCGGTACGTGAATACCAACTGGTCAGAAGCTTTGCACACGGCGGCCAGCCCCAACCTTGGAAAAAGGCGTTCAGTGCCCATAAACCCGCAAACATTACCAAGGACGAACTCAACCCGAAGGCGATATTAATCATGCCCGTGGCAATTAAGCCCAAGCCCATAAAATAACTGGGTTTCGTTTGGTCGCTGACCATGCCAGACAGAAATTTTGAAGCACCGTATATCACGTAAAAAAGCGTTCCTAACACACCGAAATCCGAGGTGGTCATATTGAGTTCGCTTAACATTTCTGGCATTGCGAAATTGAGGCTCTTGCGGGTGAAGTAGAAAACCCCGTAGCCAAGATACATCGCTGCCATTAAGTGGATTCGCCAATATCGGTAACTTTCATCTATCTGACGCGGGTCAGGTGCAGATACAAAAGTCATCCTTTCTCCTTATTGCGAGATTGATGTTATCGAATGAATTCATACAATGAATGGGACAGTTTTATATATCACTAGGAAAATTTCCTAGTTTTATGAAGAGGTGATGTGTTTTGTGGGCAAGTTAACATTTATCTTACTGCCAGTGCCGTCATGAGAACCGATTGCCAGTTGACCGCCAAGCGCACTGATTCGTTCTTCAATACCGGTTAAGCCTTGTCCTAGTGAACGCCAGTTAGAAGGAATGCCGATCCCATTGTCTCGGATTTCTAAATTAAAGCGCTCACCTGGAATTAAGGTTAAATGTACCAGGGTGGCCTGAGAGTGCTTACAAACGTTATTCAGTAGCTCTTGAACGACACGGTATAAGGTTACTGCGGTTATGTCGTCTAGGCGGTCTGGATTGACGCCAAAATTGAGTTGAAAATCAACATGCCTTTCTTTGAACTTCATCTCCCCTACTAACTGCCTAATCGCGTTCTCGAGCCCCATCTCATCGAGCGCTTGTGGTCGCAATTGCGTTAATAATTGACGTGTTGAGGTATGGATCCTCATAGCAAGATCGTTGGTTGTCGTGGCGATCGTCTCGCACTGCTCATTAGGTGCAATCCGCTTGGCTAGCATGGCTTGAATTTGGATAGCCGTGATGTTCTGGCCGATTTCGTCATGCAACTCGCGAGCGACAGACTTACGAATATCTTCTTCAACTTGCACTAATTGCCTGGCTAACAAGCGCTTATTATCAAGTTCTTTAGCGAGATCTGAGTTTACCTGCTGCAAACGATGAGACAGTAAATGTTGCCGACTAATCGCAATCCCCAAGCCTAAGCCAATAATCGCTTGCGTGGCGACAAAGGTCTGCAACTCTAAATCAGTATCAAAAGAGCCCGCTACCTGCTTGGCCGTTGCGAGTAAAATACTGTTCATCACACTGGCCAATACCCCGCCTTGCCAGCCGTATTGGTATGCCATGAAAATATTGGGCAATAAGAAGAGGATCAAAGCCAACGGCTTCATTTCATCCAGCAAGGTTAGTTCTGCGGTTAATCCAACAGAGAAAAAAACCAAACACCATATTAGCCCTGACGAACGCAAAGCCACTTCTTGGTGAACCAAGGTTGGGCTTAACGGTTGCCAGATCTGGCGATGTAAGTAGTCGTACAACAAATAGAAGAATGGCGTAAGTAAAATGCCACCGGTAAACACCGTAACGGCCCCTTCGATCGCATACTCGACGGATAAGCCCATTGGCTTAACCATCATGATAAGCGTTAGGCCGCAGATCACTGCGTAAGCAAAGGCAAAGCAACATAGAGCAAGCAGCTTTTTCCAATACACATCGAGCGTTAGCCAGACAGCGCGAAAAGGTATTGCGGCGGCATGCACAAATAGCGCAAACATGGCAAGCAACGCACCTTGAGCAAAATCACCTAAACCATAACCAACTGCAGTAACCCCAGCCAGTTCAACAAGAGTAAACCGCCACCAAAGACGACGATGACTGAGCGCGTATACGGCTAACTTCAAGCCACTTGGCAGAAATAACCAAGCCAATGCCACATCATTAACTAGGTAGTTACTGACATTCCATAAACAAAAGTAGCTGATCGCAAACAACACCATGGCGAACACATCGGAAAATGCTCTCGCTATTGCGCTCTGAATTGGCGATGTGGAAAGGCGGGCCTCATTCATACCGGTTCGTCGCTGAGCAACTGGTGTTGAAGTGCAAAACGTATCAGGTCAACGTTATTGGAAAGGTTGAGTTTATTGAGAATATTTGAACGATGAACATGAATCGTTTTATGGCTAATGCATAAAGCAGCGCCTATTTCTTTAACATCGAGCCCTTGAATAAGGTGATCAAACACTTGTTTTTCACGCTTGGTGAGATCATCGACCACCGATGTTTTGGTTGATGCGTTACTTAAGTTTACCAAGGCGTCCGCACACAAGTAATGATTACCGGATGCGACCTTTCTTATCGCCGTTACAAGCTCGCCAGGGCCACAGCGCTTTGATAAATAGCCAAATGCCCCCGCTTCTATCGCTTTACTCACGAATGAAGCCGAATCATAAATACTTAATATAATGGCTCTAAAATTCGGATTTTTGCGACGAAGTTTCTCAAGCAGTACCAAGCCACTTTCATCGGGCATAGAAATGTCGATAACGGCAACGTCTACATTCGATACCGAAAGCACTCTGAATGCATCTCGTGCATTATCAAATTCACTATGGACGTTAATATCGGACTCAACGGATAAGAGCTGAGCAAAACCAGAACGAACCATAATATGGTCGTCGACCAGAGAAACTGAAATCATAATAATGTCCTACTTTGGGGCTGCCATCCTCGCAAAACTATCAATAAGATTCAAAGCACGAATATCGAGGTGTGATTTCTATCGTCAAAATAATCAATTATCGCTGTGAGCCTCTCACTCTTAGCACAAAAAAAGCCAGATCAAGATGATCTGGCTAGGAGCTCTTACCCATAAGGGGGGTGGTAAGATTTTTGATGCTTAGCCCATCGCTAAAACGCCATTGATTTCCGTTTTAATGTTGTCAGATTGCGTGCCAAAAATGGCTTGTAGGCTGTCTCCGATCACGAGCACGTCATGGGCGCCTAGCGCTTTCAATTTCGCTACATCGACATTGTTGATGTCTTTCACAGTGACACGTAAGCGAGTGATGCAAGCATCTACCGACTTAATGTTTGCTTTGGTGCCCAGTGCCGCCACAATATCGACCGCGACTTCATCCAGTTTTGCGCTCAGTTCTACTTTTACTGGGTCTGTTTCACGGCCCGGTGTTTTCAAGTCCAATTTAGTAATCAGTAAACGGAATAGACCGTAGTAAAGAGCCGCCCACATTGGACCAATGATGAAGAACATCCACGCATTGCTCGACATTGGGTAGTACAAGAAGAACTGAATCGCACCGTGCGCAAAGTCGGTACTGTGTTTAATATCCAAGAACGCGGTAATGGCGAAAGCGATGCCGGTTAAGAACACATGAATCACGTACAAAATTGGCGCCACAAACAAGAAAGTAAATTCGATTGGTTCTGTGATGCCTGTTAACCAAGAGGTTAGCGCTGCCGTCATCATCAAACCACCAACCACTTTTTTACGCTCTGGTGCCGCACAGTGGTAAATGGCTAAGGCTGCAGCTGGCAGTGCCCACATTGAGTACATGAAACCGCCAGACAAGTAACCCGCGGTTTTATCGCCAGCGAAGAAGCGTGAAAGTTCACCCGTAATTTCTTTGCCTGTCTCAGGGTCAATGTAGCTCCCCACTTCGAAGAAGAATGGCGCATTCCAAATGTGATGCAAACCAACAGGCAGTAACGAGCGCTCACCCGCACCATAAATTGACCAAGCTAATACCGGGTTTTGGTAAGCTGCCCAATGAGAGAAGGTATCTAAAAGTTGTCCTACTGGGGGCCATGCAAATGCCATTAGCGTACCGACTGCAATGGCGGTAATACCGGTAATAATCGGCACAAAACGTTTGCCAGCAAAGAAACCTAAATATTCTGGTAAGCGTATATTGTAGAAGCGGTTATACATGGCAGCAGCCACTGCGCCCATGATAATCCCGCCAAACACACCGGTTTGAAGTGTATTAACCCCCATGATGGTAGCGTCGGTTTCCATGCCTCTTAAACCAGTTACTACGCCAAGCGCCGCGTTCATGATAATAAGGCCAACAACACCTGCCAATGCAGCCGCGCCATCGTTCCCCTTGGAAAGCCCCAACGCGACACCAACAGCAAACATCAATTGCATGTTGCTAAACACACCATCACCGGCTGCCAACATAATTTTACTTAGCGCATCAGGAATAAAAGCAAATCCAGCATTACCTATCCCTAGCATTAAACCCGCCACCGGCAGAACGGCAACAGGCAGCATTAACGAGCGCCCTATTTTTTGTAATTGTCCAAATGCGTTCCCTAACATATCCCCTCCTATGGAGATTCGTTTTGTGATGCCTTGCTAAGCTGTAGGTGCCAAAGGCAAGGCGTTTTGTTTGTTATTGAATTCACCGTTAGGTTACCGCGACTAAAACTTCCCAAGGTTACAAATGGCAAGCAGTTTGTAAGGGGGCACTTACAAAAATAGCGCTTTGTAAGTAACGAATTACGATTGCATTGATTGTTTTATCGATTGGCTCAATGCATCATATTCGCATTGGATTTTTTGATTCGGCAGGCTGACATGGACAATAAGCAAATATTGGTTGTTGACGACAATTTTGAACTACGCGATGCACTGACCGATTACTTAGGCAGAGCCGGATTCGATGTGATCAGCGCAGAGAATGGCCAAAAAATGTGGCAATGTTTGGACAAGCATACGCCAGATTTGATCATATTAGACATCATGATGCCAGGCGATGATGGCTTTACGTTATGCCAAAAGCTGCGCCGGATAAGTGATACCCCTATCATTATGTTAACCGCAGTAACCGAAGAAGCAGACCGTGTTGCCGGGCTTGAAATGGGGGCCGATGACTACATCACTAAATCCTTTAGCCCAAGAGAACTGTTAGCTCGCATCAAAACCATTTTACGGCGCAGCCAAACCAGCTTTGAAACCAAACTGGCTCGTAAGGTAACGTTCGCAGATTGGCAATTAGATACGGTAACAAGGCAGCTCACTCATCTATCCAGCCAAACCGTGAAACAGCTTTCCGGTTCGGACCTTTCTTTGCTAGGGCTTTTTATCTCCCATGCAGAGCAGGTGTTATCCAGAGACGACATTGCGCGTGAAATTTGGGGCCGAGATGCAGAACCACTAGAGCGCGGTATCGACGTGCAAATCAGCCGTTTGCGTCATCACCTAGAAGACAAAGATCGTTCTTTGCTACTTACTGTGCGTAATAAGGGCTACATGCTAACGACGAGCGTTCACTATGAGCTTTAAGTTTGTCCCGACCTCTTTGGCCGCAAGAACCAGTTTATTTTTGCTCATCGTCATTGTGGTCGCTCAAGTGTTCTCTGGCGCTATCTGGTATCAGCAATCCAACAAGAAAGACCAAGAAGGCCTCATCAACACCGTTCACAGCCTTGCCTTAAGCGCGTCTTCTACTATCTCCTTTTTCCAGTCTTTACCTGCGGAATATCGCCACTTAGTGTTAAATCAGCTTCGTAGTATGGGCGGAACGCGCTTTTTCGTCTCGCTCAATACGCATTCACTACCCATCAAGCCATTACCGGACAGTGAACGTAAAGCCTTGGTCATTAACCACGTTCGGCAAGTATTAGAAGATGAGTTAACCGGGCCTCAAAACATTCAGCTTGAGTTTACTCTAAGACAAGATTTAAAGGTGTTCAATAAAGAGCTGCCAATTGACGAATTGCCGCTACTTTGGGCGCATTATTCACTGTCTTATGGCGACATTAATCCACCAATATTGGTGATGCAGATAGAAGTCGCCGACGATCAATGGTTCTACCTCGCGGCCGTATTGCCGGCCCCTTACGTTAACTTAGAAACCGAGTTATTTACGATACGCGAAGTGATTACCATCTTGTTTTCCGCCTTGTTACTGCTTGTCTGTACTTGGTTTGTGGTAAGAAAAGAGATACGCCCGATTCGCAACCTGGCCAAAGCCGCGACGCTGATGTCTGGCCGGCTTAAAGTCCCTCAGGTCACGGAAGAAGGCAGTGCTGAGTTACGGGCGGCGATCCATGCTTTCAATAAAATGAATCGCCGAGTAGAGAGCCACATTAAAGACAGAGAGATGCTATTTGGCGCGATATCTCACGATTTAAAAACCCCCATCGCTTGTCTTAAACTTCGAGCAGAAATGCTGGATGATGACGTTGATAGAGTGCGATTCGTGCGCATTGCAAACGATCTTGATCTCATGGTGAAAGGGGCACTTCAGTGCATTAAAGAAACGGATATTCACGAAGAAATAGAATCCATAGATATGTCAGCGCTGGTCGATCACGCCATACAAAGCGTCAGTTCCCGCGACGATCAAGTTCGATACCAAGCAAATGAATGTGCGCCTTACGCGGGTAAGCCTCTCGCATTAAAACGCTGTATTCAGAATCTCATCGATAATGGCATCAAGTATGGTGACAGCGTCACTGTTAACATGCATGATTCACCGCAAGCACTTTGTATTCAGGTTACTGACGACGGCACCGGACTAGAGGCTCACACGTTAGAGCGCTTATTTGAACCTTATTATCGCCAGAATCCAGAGGGTGATAAAGAAGGCACTGGCTTAGGACTCACTATTTCTCAAAGTATCGCAAAATCCCATGGTGGTCTGCTGGAGCTTTCACTTACCGAGCAAGGTGGACTCAGTGCGACATTGATCTTCCCAAGAGACGAGTGACGGTTTAGTTCAGATGTTTGGCTTTACTAATTTCAATTTTCCAAGAGAACAATTATGCATCGGTTTATGTGTTGGCTAACGATTATTGCTTTCCTAACGCCCACTTTTAATGCTGCTGCTCAAGTAGAGCTGCTTCACTGGTGGACATCAAAAGGCGAGCAAAACGCGCTGGCTGTTTTGCAACAAGAGCTCGCTGACAATCACTTTGATCTTACGTACTCCCCTGTAACTGGCGGGGGTGGTGACAGCGCCATGACCGTACTACAAGCTCGCGCTTTAGCGGGTAATACTCCTCACTTTGCCCAAATAGAGGGGCCCAGCATCAAATCTTGGGATGCTATAGGCATTTTACACCCACTAAATGAACTCGCCTCTACGCACGAATGGGATCAAACGCTTTACCCTGTCGCACAACAGGTGAACAAAACTCAAAATGGATACGTGGCGCTCCCGTTAACTCTCCATCGCATGAACTGGCTTTGGGTTAACCACCGGTTGCTAAAACAATTAGATGAACCTGTACCTGAAACTTGGCAGCAGATGTTCGCTGCTATGGCCGTCGCAAAAAAACAAGGGGTTTCTCCGTTAGCGGTCGGGCTTGAACCTTGGCAAGTGGCACAGTTATTTGAAAGTATCGTCATCGCCCGTGGCGGCGTTAATTTCTACCAACAGGCTTTGGTTGCTCTAGAAAAAGATGCGCTATCATCAGACACCATGAAATTAGCATTAAACGATTTTCGTCAATTGAGCCTGCTGGTCGACAACCCGTTAGCCAATGCCAAATGGGACAACGCCACTCAAGCACTTTACGATGACCAAGCATTATTCCAAATTGGCGGGGACTGGATATTAGGCGAGTTATTGGCTCTTGGAGCTGGTGTGCCCAATCACATTGATTGCCTACCTACCCCAGAGTCAGATGGCGCATTTTTGTACAATATGGACAGCTTTATTTTCATGGCCAAGCCAGGATTTAATCAGGCCCAAGCAAATGATCTCGCTCGTGCTTTGTCGAGTAAGGAATTTCAAAGCCGCTTTAATCGCGTAAAAGGATCAATCCCTGTACGCAATGATATTGCACTTGACTCATTTAGCGTGTGTCAGCAAAAGTCGAAACGAGACTTCTTGCAAGCAACAAAAACCGGAAAAGCGGTACCAAGCATGACCGATTCAATGGCGGTTAACCCCATAGAGCAGCATGCGTTTAATACTGAACTGTTTCGATTTTTCCGAGATCATGACATGAGTGACGACACCATCATAAAACGACTGGTGTCTATTGCTGGCAGTAATTAAATAAGCCTGCACAACCCTATATTGCAGAGAATTATGGTAGGCGTTTGTTCCACTTACCCTGATGTTCAGCATTGCAGGCTTCTTCGGTATCGTAACGCACGTGTGAAGGCAGGCTTTTAGGTGTTATGTTGATAAACGACAGTTGCTTCGCCAGTTGACGCATTAAGTTTTGCTCGGCAGTACTGTCGGAAAAATTAGCCAAATTGGCGTTGGTATCAAAGACAAATACCACTTTTAAACTGTTTGGAAAACGGCTGTAGTCAACCAAATGCGTCAGCCACGTGAAGCCCTCGCAGTTTTCTGTTGCAAAGTCACACAAATCCGTTAACTCGGTACGTATTTGATTATCTAATTTCTTATCGCTTTTTTTCACGGTTTTTCCTCTAAACTGCGAATGTCTATATCAACCTCAGCGCCTTGAAGCCATTGGATGATTTGGGCTCATTTGCAATAGATCCCACAAGTTACCATACAGATCTTCGAACACCGCGACCGTACCATAATCTTGTTCAGCTGGTGGTCTCACGAAGTTGATGCCATCGGCTACCATTCGGTTGTAATCACGCCAAAAATCATCAGTATTTAAAAACAAAAATACGCGTCCACCAGCTTGATTACCGATAAAGTCGTGCTGCTCCGGTTTTGACGCTTTGGCTAACAATAGCGTCACGCCATTTGAACCTGGTGGAGAAACGACAACCCAACGTTTATCTTGCTCCGGTTGGTAGCTGTCTTCAATCAAGTCAAACTTTAGCTTATTGACATAAAAATCGATCGCTTCATCGTAGTCTTTAACGACCAAAGCAATATGAATAATGGACTGTTGCACGTTGGGGTTCCTTGTATCGACTGGCTCGGTTACTGATCAAGATAGGGGCATATTGGCTGCACGCTATTTAATTTGAGCCAGTTTTAAGTATGAATGAATTTCGCGATTCTTATGTTCCACTGCTGAGTGGATATTCAACGCGCTATTACCAACAACCGCAAAGGTATAAGTGTTATCACCTTTATTGATAGAGACATGAAGAATACCATCTTCAAGCAACCATGTACCAGAGGTTGGAAAGCGATCGAACAAACGGTATTCATCCAGCGTCCCGTCTTTATGAAACTGCACTTCGGTAATGTAACCTCCAGTGCAAGTTTTAATCCAGTGCGTATTTGCAACGTCTTCTTCGACAATTTGCCTTTTCTCAGCGAGCCATCGCTTAAACGGCAAGCCGTTTTCTAACGAATAATCCAGTTCAATTTCGGACAATAACCTGTTTTGGCATGAATCACTTTCTCGCATAAAAAGCTGCAAGAGTGCTGTTTGGTTATTCATTTACACCTCTGTTCATGATGTTTAAATGTTATAAAGGCCCTGCAATGCGCAGAGCCTTTAGTATTAGCTTATAGCGGACGCCGGTAACTATTCGTCGTCGATATCTCGCAGTTTAGTACTGCCGCCATGGTAGACCTCACGTTTACGTTGAACCATCGCATAGAAGCTAGGAATCAAGAACGTACCAGCAAGCAACACACATAGCAGACCACCGGTTAAGGAAATACCCAACGAGTTCTGGCTGATGTAGCCAGCACCGGATGCAAACACCAATGGCATGATGCCTAAGATGAACGACCAAGACGTCATGTTTACAGCGCGGAAACGCAGTTCCCCACCTTTCACTGCCGCTTCATCTATTGGGATTTCTTTATCTTCCCGCTCTTGTTTCGCGAATTCGACAATCAAAATGGCGTTCTTCGCGGCCATTGCAATCAGTAGAACCAAACCTATCTGCGCATACAAGTTAAGTGGTATGCCCGTTAAGTTAAGCGCAAGGAAGGACCCGAGTGTCGCCACCGGAACAACCAAGATGATCGCAAGTGGAATGGTCCAACTTTCGTACTGAGCAACCATAAACAAGTAGATAAAGATCAAGGCTAACGCAAAGGCGTAAATCGCTTGACTACCTGCTTGAATTTCTTGGTAAGCCATACCTGTCCATTCGTGTTGATAACCGTTTGGCAGCACTTCTTTAGCCACACGTTCCATTGCAGCGATAGCATCACCACTAGAGTAACCAGGAGCAGGTTCACCCTGAATCACTGCAGAACGATACATGTTATAACGCCACGCTACATCAGGTTCGAACACTTGGTCGAAGGTAACTAGCGTGCTTAATGGAATCATTTCACCTGATGAAGAACGAACATTGAAATGCCCAAGATCATCCATACCTGTGCGGTATTCCGCATCGGCTTGCATGGTCACTCGGAAGCTCTTACCAAACATGGTGAAGTCATTGACGTACATTGAACCTAAATTGCCTTGCAGCGTTTGGAATATATCGCCTAATGCAATACCAAGCTGTTTGGCTTTTTCACGATCAATGTCGACATAGTAGTGCGGCACGTTGGCACGGAATGTACTGAATGCGTAGGCAATTTCAGGTTGCGCTGAAGCTTTTTGAATCACCTCACCCATCACTTGAGCAAGATCGCTACGGCTACGTCCTAATGTGTCTTCCAACACAAATTCGAAGCCTGAAGCAGCGCCCATACCAGGAACAGCTGGCGCCCCTAAAGCGAACACGACGGCTTCAGGCACTTGTGCTGCCGCTCTTGCATTAACACGACGCGTGATAGCAAACGAGGAGTTATCACCCTCCATATTGCCGCGTGTTTCCCAATCTTTGAGCTTAACAAACATTGATGCGCCGTTTGATGCCGAAGCACCTGTCATAAACGCATAACCCGTTGCTACCGTTACAGCTTCAACACCGGGTTCTTGTTCAACGATGTTTTTCATTTGCTCGGCGACGATTTCAGTACGAGACAGAGAAGCGGAGTCTGGTAGCTGAATATTAACCAACATGATGCCTTTGTCTTCTTGAGGCACGAACGCCGTTGAAGTGGTGTTTGCCATCCAAGCCAACGCACCCATCGCTAAACCAAACAAAGCAACCACAATCAGAGTTTTTCGAACTAAGAAACCAGCAACTTGACCATAACGGTTGGTGACTTTGTCTAGCCCACGGTTAAACATTTCAAACCAACGAGCCGTATTTCCACCACCTTGTTTCAGTACTAGAGAACACACAGCAGGTGACAGCGTTAATGCGTTGATGGATGAAATAACTACCGCGATACAGATAGTCAAAGCAAACTGTCGATACATGATACCGGTAATACCCGGCAGCATGGCAACAGGTATGAATACCGCAAGCAATACTAGAGTAGAGGTAACAATTGGCCCTGTTACTTCTTTCATTGCCATGAGTGTTGCTTTACGTGGCGTGATACTAGGGTCTTTACGCATAATGGTATCGACGTTTTCGATAACCAATATGGCGTCATCCACCACGATACCGATGGCCAATATCAAACCAAACAAGGTCACGGTATTAATCGTAAACCCGGTCACCAGCATGATTGAGAATGTACCAATCAAAGAAACCGGAATAGCAAATACAGGAATAAGCGTTGCACGAGCGCTGCCCAAGAACATGTAAGTCACGGCGATAACAAGCAAGATGGCTTGAATCAGCGTTACTACTACACCTTTAATTGACTCAGCAACAAACAAGGTTGTGTCGTAACTTGTTTCGTATGACATGTCATCAGGAAATGTTTTTTCCATTTCGCCTAAGCGAGCCATCACCAATTCACCACTTTCCAGTGCGTTAGCACCACTTTGTAGTGAAAGGATAACAACTGCGGCATCTTGGCCACGGAATTGACCTGCACCGTCGTAGGATTTTTTACCCAGTTCTACACGAGCCACATCTTGAAGATACACAGCCGAGCCATCGTTGTTAGCGCGAAGCATAACGTTCTGGAATTCTTCAACTGACTCAAGTCGACCTTTGGTCACAAGGTTAAATTGAACTTCTTGTGGGTCAGCATAAGGTGCTGCACCAATTTTACCCGCGGCAACCTGCACGTTTTGCTCTGCAAGCGCTGCATAAACATCCGTCGTGGTTAAGCCTAGATTCGACATTTTCTCAGGGTCTAACCACACTCTCATGGCAAACTCACCGCCACCCAACACATTAACGCCACTGATGCCTTTAACACGCGCCAGTTGGTCTTTAATGTTTAAGTTTACGTAGTTCATCAAGAACTTGTCGTCGTACTTGCCGTCAGGTGAATAGAAGTTCAACACCATCAACATGTCTGGGGAGTTCTTAGAAACCGTTACGCCGACTTTTCTTACGTCTTCAGGTAACTTCGACTCAATTTGAGAGACTCGGTTTTGTACGTTGACCTGAGCCATATCTGGATCGGTACCCACATCAAACGTCACGTTTAACGAGTAAGAACCATCGTTTGCGCTTTTTGAAGACATATAGATCATGTTTTCAACGCCATTAACCGATGTTTCTATGGGGTCTGCAATGGCCTCTTCGACAACTTCTGCACTTGCTCCTGTAAAGTAAGCAGTTACATTAACCGACGGAGGGCTTATTTGTGGATATTCCGCTATTGGTAGCACCATCAAAGAGATGGCCCCCGCAAGCGATAAGATGATAGAGATAACCAGCGCAAATTTCGGACGCTGGATAAAAAAGCGACTTAACATAGAGAGCCCTTTACTTAGCGTCTGCTGATTCGTTGAGAGTTACAGGAGAGCCATTACGCACTCGCTGTAAACCTTTTATGATCACAACTTCGTCTGGGCTCAGCCCTTCTGAAATAATGATGCCCTCTTCTAATTGACGTCCCATCTCTACATTTCGGCGCTCTGCGATATTGCCATCAGCGATAACCATGACAAAGTCACCTTCAAGATCACTTTGAACCGCACGTCGTGGAATGACGACTACATCTGTCGGAGCTTTTTCTTGAATGGCAATTTTGATGTGCTGCCCTGGCAATAAAACTTGATCAGGGTTAGGCACAACCGCTCTAAGCGCAATAGTACCTGTCTTAACGTCGATGCGGTTTGAAACGAAATCCAATTTTCCTGTATGTTCGTATGCATTGCCGTTTTCTAACATGACAACCACTTCTAACGCATTCGCGGTGCCCTCTCCGCTGCCCGTCATTCGATCCATACCGAACTGAATACGCTCACGCTCACTTACGTTAAACGATGCGTGTATTGGGTCTAAGCTGACTAGAGTGGTTAACACACCTGACGATGGAGAGAGTAAATCACCCGTACTCACTTCACTGTCGCTAATACGACCAGTAAATGGAGCAACGATGGTTGTGTGAGATAGGTTGACTTCTGCGATGGTTAGTTGAGCTTTGCTCGCTTCAACTTCGGCTTCTGCGCTAAGTAACTTGGCGGTCAATGAATCGAATTCTGACTGAGAAATGTTGCCTTTAGGCAGTAGGTTCTTACCACGTTTAAAGTCCATTTGAGACTTTTTCAAATTAGCATTGGCTTGAGCAACCGCTGCTTTTGCTGTAGCTACTTGCGCTTGAAAAGGTGCGGGTTCAATTTGATACAACAAATCGCCCTCTTCTACCATTTGACCTTCGGTGAACAGCCTCGCTTCGAGATAACCGGAAACTTGCGAAATAATGTCAGTATCTTCGACTGCTGTTGCTCGACCAACGTAGCTTTTACTTTGTTGGTGCTCAACGACTTGCGTAGCAACTGCTTCTACAAGAGGCGCAGCTCCTTGTCCTTTTGATCCGGTAGCAGATTCACCACAACCAACGAGAATTAGAGAGCTCGCAACCGCGAGACTAAGCATTGTTTTTTTCATTCACTAAACCACTATTATTAAGGCTGCAACTCGCAGCAAGAGGTGTCTATACGACTGCTATATTGCTAAAGTTACTGCAATTGGCTTAGTAAATAAATGTGTCAGATTGTTTCTGTGATGTGAAAGCCGTACCTAAAACAAGTAAAAAAACCTCAAACCACGAATATGTTTAACGCAAAACAACAAAAAAAGAATTGAGCTCGAACATATGAAATCACATACCTTTGAATAACGCTTGGCAGGCGCGGCTTACTGGTAACTGTCTGTCTGCAATTTTCACGTGCATTTTACCTGTAAAATCTTTTTTTACTTTTTCGACTTTCCGCACATTCACGATAGTAGAACGATGAATTTGCCAAAATAGTTCGTCATCTAACTGGCTCAATAAATCTTTTAATGACGTGCGAATTAAATATTCGTTAAATTGTGTACCTTGACGTGTAAACAAAGAAATGTACTTATCTTCTGCTTTGAAATAACAAACCTCATCACACGGAACTAAATGTATTTCTTCGCCTTTTGTCGCTCTTATCCAATTGAGTACTTCTTTGGGAGCCTCTTTATTCGCCTGCTGCAACTGCTCTACAAGCGCAGAAACATCTGGGATATGACGAGGTAACCCAGCCTCAATCCGTTGCTGGAGCTTGAGGCAAGCTTGGTAAAGTCTGTCTTCAGATAATGGCTTCAAGAGGTAGTCGACTGCGCTGTGTTCAAACGCCTGAACCGCATACTCATCATAGGCGGTCGTAAATACAATGTAGGGAACCTTATTAAGCTTGCTGATTTTTTTGGCAAGCGTAATACCATCTAGGTTGGGCATTCGGATATCCAGAAAAACCACATCTGGCTCTTGTTCCAAGATCGCATCAAAGGCAATTTTTCCGTCACTCGCTTTGGTTAGCACATTGAGTTGTGGCCACGCCTCCCCTAACAGTTTATTCAGATGATGGAGCAATAAAGGCTCGTCGTCGGCAATAACGGCAGTGATCATATTTGATGGCATCCTTGTCCCTTAAAGTGTTTTTTTGTCATGCTTATTTTTGGAAAGTGTTTGCATAGATGGAATCCCAATACAAATTTGAGACGTCACGCCCTTGAGCGGGTTTTCTTTAATCTGCAAGTTAGCGTCAGCTTCAAACAACGCCGTCAATCTCTCTCTTACGTTCTGTAATCCAATGCCATTCCCACCAGATTTATGTGCGGGAGACGCCGGGTTGAGCCCTTGACCATTATCAGAAACACGTACACACAATGTGTCTGTTTCTCGCTTAATCGATACTTCAATATGTCCTCGCTCTGCTAACGGTTCAACACCGTGCAGTACCGCGTTCTCGACCAAAGGTTGAAGCAATAGTGGAGGCAGTGCTAATCCTGCGAGCTTGTCTTCGCATTCAATATCAAAAGTAAAATCGTCACCTAACCGAATTTGCTGTATTTCTAAGTAGGCAGCAACCAGATCCAACTCTTCTTTAATCGTTGAAAGTTGCGTCCTGTTTTTTTTCAACGTTGCTCTTAGCAACTCTGTCAACTGGGTTAACATCCGCTGAGCTTTACTTGGATCATGCTCGATCAGAACATTAATGTTCGCCAGTGTATTGAACAAGAAATGTGGCTCTATCTGACTTTGTAACTGTTTTAGCTCCCCTAAGACAATGGCTTTTTCTTGCTCCGACTGAACTCTTTTTAACCGTTCAAGCTCTTTGTCGGCCATGATTTTTTGCTCATGTGCGTAAAAGTAATAAAAACAAGTCACAGTAAACACCGCGCCAAGCATAATGACAGACTCTATACCTGCGGCACTCTCATCGCCGTGAAAATAGCCTAGCCACCACCCTGCGTTCATTGATCCAAAGATCAAAGCACCAATAACACTAAACGCATCGCTCTGTCGCGCAGTGAGGCTTGGGAATCGCCAAGTAATGATACGGGCACTAATGATTGCACTGTAACCGTAGCCGAAACTAATAAGTGCGTGATCATAATAGCTAGATGGCCATACGAGCATGGTAGCAAACGCAATGATGGCACAAAATAGCGATGTAAGTAGAACGCTTTTTAGCCACTTATTTTTTATTGAAAACTTCATCACCATTTAGAACCGTCCTTTAAGATTCAATAAAATCATATTCTTATCTGGTAAATTTTGATAGGCCGATCGCTCATCTCCGAGTAGAAAACGTGCAGCAAGTTCGGTTTCAAATTGCGTCGCCCCTGTGTTCAGCCATTCATACGTTAATTTCGGAGTAAGAATCACCCCTGAATCCTCGGGTGAATAGAGCAGGTCGACTAAAGGAGTCAGTGAAGACAATGCATCAGCACTCAGCCCATAATCACTCAAGTTATAGTGACTCCAACCAGAGCTATCAAAGCTCCAATGCAACATCACATTGTGCTGCACGATGTTTTCCTGCTGATAACCATTGGCATAGCCGTACCGAACATCGGACACATTCCTGTTTTGCCTCAGCAACTGGCTATTATGATGATTTTTCTGCCACTGGTTATTGCTCCATGCACGGCTATCGTACCAATACTCAAGCACAATATTATGACCCGTTTCACTTGCCCAAGTTAGACCGACAAGAGCCTGCACTGCTCCTATTTCACTTCGTATTTCTGGCACACTATACCGTGACGCCGACGTTGGAAAGTGATATCCAACGTATTCATTTTGATAGACCACGGAACCATGAAACTCCCACGATGCATCCACGACCGACACTAAGCTTCCGCCAACCAATCCTTTTCTTACATCATCGTAGTAAGCGATCAACTGATACTCGCTGTCTCCCGTTAAGCCATACCGACGAACTCCGATACCTTTTTGCTTTTTTGCGTCTTCAAGGTCGGTCATCTCTTGGCTTGTCCACGATGAATCAGTTCCGAGTAATGTCCATTCACCCGTCGCATCAAAATGAGAAAAGCTCAAAACGCCGGCTCCCTCTTCAACTTGAATACCAATTGGGTTACGTCGGTATGGTTTAAATAAATCCAGCGGGCGATATCCGTAACCGACGCCCCAATCCAATCTCATCTTTCCCGCTGTAATATCAATGGACGTATCCGCCACCTCTACGCTGCCTTGCCAAAACAGTTCTCGTAGGATCACTTCACTCGAAACAGAGCTGGCGTTGTCTGAGTGATAAAGATCGTTGGCTTTGATTGCGGCCAAACCTACCCACTGTTGCCCCATCACTTCTAAGTCCAGTAGGCCGCTTATTGAGCCATTGCTTGATCGGTTGTCAGGGAAATACTGCGCTTGTTCGTTAACGCTATTATGTTGTGCGCTGATCATCCAATCCCAGTTAAAGGAAACATCGCCCGCCCATGCTGTTGTCAGAGCGAATGGAGAAGACACGAAAGCGAGTAGCAAAGGCCAACGTTTCATCTATAACTCCGATACCGTATTACGAACGAGATATGACGGGTTGTAGTACTTGTCTTCTAGCTCTACTTGCGTAATGGATTGATATTCAATGACGGTTTTTTTGCTTGGTTGAATGCTGTCTTGCAATGTCATCGCGGTAACGGCGAGTTGTCCATTACGCTTGCCTTGCTCAAACCTCGCTTGTTTTGCCATTTTTCCCGATCGAAGATATAAATCGGCTTTTATCGGGAAGTAGTTATCTTCGGTGATCCACAGGTCAATTTTGTGATAACTTGCGCCTTTTGTGGTCGAGACTAAATGCAGTTTTATCGCTTGAGCCGGCTTTCCTGTTTCAGTTTCTATGCTTTCGGATGCGATGAGTGTGCCTTGGTAATCTTCACTCCACGTTAAGGTTGAAATGTCTCCGACTGACGCTTCACCTAACAATTTTTGCATGGGTGTAATGCGTATAGGACGACGGCTTTTAGGCATAACTAACCAATAGTTGTCTTCGAGCATCAACATTTTTTGCCCTGCTTCTACTTTTGATTTAAATACCACCAGCGACTCGCGTTCAGGCCTTGAATAAACGTGGTACTTCTGCGTTTTGTCTAACTCGCCACCTTGGTACAAACGTACAACAGAGACAATTTTAGCCGACTCTTGATCCAGTCGGTACTGATCCGCTTGTTTCAACATCGCGGAAACATCCTCACTCGCCTGAGCGGAAATCGCTAACAGCGCCGAACACACAGTCAAGACCACTAGGACAAACCCGCTCTTAATGAAGCTTGTGACGTTTTGAAAATAAACCTGAAACTTATACATAAATCAGTGCCTCTGTAATAGGGCGATTGACACCCTTGCGAGCGGAAATGAATGCGGCAATAAAGCAAATGATAATCACGGCGGCCCCCGCGTATGCGGCTAACTCAAGTGAGAAATAGATGTTGAGAGGGTAACCTTCCGTGTGCCCCGGTGGCGGTGGCATTTCAATATCAACGACAAGTAACAACAATGTCGCGAGTCCACTTAAAATCGTACCTATAAGAGCCCCAGCCGTGGCCAATATGACTGATTCGCGTAAAAATCCAGCAACGATTTCACGAGGGTAACACCCTAACGCAGACAACGTGCCTATTTCACGCGTTCTCTCGGTTACCGACATGGTCATGGTGTTAAACAGGGAAACGAAAACGACCAACCCCATCACTATTCCCATGATGCCAAAGATCCGGTCATAAAGATCTTTTACCTTTTTGTAAAAAAAAGCCCGATCCTCCCATGGCGTAATTTCCAAGCCCTGCTGGCTCACATCGCCAAGCTGCGTAGTTAACGCTTCTTGTACCGGCGCTGTAAATTTCGTTTCAAATAGGAAGACCGATAACGTACTGACTTTTTCGCTCACGAGAAGCTCTTGCGCCGATTGAATATGAATATAGAGTTGTCTCTTATCCAACTCAGGAATACCGGTGGAATAAATACCTCTGACTTTAAAGTCAAATGCATTCAATGCTCCGTCAGATGTGGTTGCTAGTAACGTCAGCCAATCGCCAACACTCACATTGAGGTTTCGCGCGAGGTCACTGCCTAGCATTATCTCAGGCTCTGCTGGGTCAAAACGCGTCGACTCAACGTTAGACAAGGTCTTCCCCTCTATCACATTTAGGAACGGGCCTTTCATATCGAATTCTCTGTCATTAACGCCAATGCCCATGAAGATTGTCGATTTATTGCCGTTAGAAACTAAACCAGAAAGGTATACTCTTGGCTGCACGCTGCGGACGCGTTCGTCTTTCATAATTTGCGGGATGAGGTGTTCGCTAGCAGTGAGACCATTGCTCAACGGCATTTCTTCATCTTGTTCAAAGTAACCTGGCTGGCTGATGGTTAGGTGGCCAGTTTCTCTCGCCGTCGATTCTTTCAAAGACTCATACGTGTATAAACCAAACCCACCCGCACTGACCATCGCGAATACCGCTATCGAAATTATGGTGATAGACAACAGACTTCGTCTGCCATTTCGCATTAAGTTGAGTAACGCCAATTTGTAACTGTAAGGCATCAGTTTTTCAGTTAACTTACCCATTTCAATGACTCCTTATTGATCTCACCATCTAGCAATTGAATAGCACGGTCACAATGTTTGGCCATACGAGGGTCATGCGTAGCAACAACAAACGTAGTGTTAAATTCGTGACCGAGTGATTTCATTATTTCGATCACTTGATTTGCGGTTTGGCTATCTAGGCTAGCTGTCGGTTCATCAGCAATGACCAATGATGGATTGTTCACAAGCGCCCTTGCAATAGCCACTCGCTGCTGCTGACCGCCGGACAAGTTGTCTGGCCTGTGATGCAAGAAGTCTTTAAGCCCTACTCTTTCCAGCATGTCGCTGGAACGCTTTTGTTGGTCCTTAAGAGACACACCGTTTAAATGCAGTGGGTACGATACATTTTCCAACGCCGTCATCACCGGCATTAAATTAAAACGTTGAAAAATGAAACCGAGTTGCTGACGACGTATATTCGCAGCTTGATTTTTGTCTTTTGGCAGCGGTACTCCGTTTAGTAAAACCTCACCTTGATATTGCATGTCCAGTAAGCCCAAAATATTCAGTAATGTACTTTTACCGGAGCCTGATGGTCCACATAAGGCCACCATTTCACCTTTTTGAATGCAACCATCAACGTTATTGAGTGCGTGAACACTTAACTGGCCCAATTGATATTGTTTTTCAATTTCACTAAACCTAAGCATGATACTGCCTCCCAACTACGCTTGATTAATTAGAGACTGAGCCGCAATAGTGTCGTTGCTTTCCGGTCCACGTTGTTCCATGACCGCCAACCACAACTTTGCTTGATTGACATCTTCAGCACGAATCGCAGCTTCAATTGCATACGCATATATCCATGATGTCGCTTCAAATGGTGCTTGTTGGATATACGGTTCATCTAGCAAATCAAGGTACAAGTCGTAACCACGTTCAAAGTGGTTGAACATATCTGGTAGCTGACTATAAGTCGTCGCAGCTATCGCTCGTGCCATGTAACTTTCAGGTAAACCCATAATGACGGTCTGTTGTTCGCTGGCTATTTTTTGAGTTCCCATCAGGTTCAAACCTTTATCTATGGTTGCTAACCCTTTCTCCACCAACTTCATTTTATTCCAAGGCCAAAATGCATCTCGCCCTTGCAGTGTTTGTCCACTGCCTAAGTACACTAAAGTGAGGGGGTTCGCGCCTTCGTTATCAATTAACGTGGTCAATTCTGTCACAACCGTTTCAACCAAGGCTTCATCACCGGCTGCGGCTTGGTTGTATTGGCTGATAAGCGCTTCAGACGGAGCGGCAATAACGGTTGATGCAGTAGTTAATAACCCAAGCGACAATAAGCCTGAAGCCAAAAGTGCCGATGTTTTCTTAAAAGAGTGAGTAAGCGTTTTCATAACAAGTTCCCGATTTGTTTTCGATGTTGATTAGCTTACTGCTATCGACGAAGACAAACAGACCAATGCGATAAACGGGGATTTAAAGGAGTGAATGGTATTTGAGTTGCTTAAACGGAGAAAAGTACGGCAGTGAATTGCCGTTAGTGATAAAGATCATCGATAGACAAGCGAAGCCCCAACCAATCAACCCCTTAGATTCGAACATAACTCACAATCACGCTAAAGAACCAAGCAACATCAAAACGTGACAGCGTTATCTATTTGAACTTTCCCATAAAACCAAAGCTCGCACTGTATGTAATTTTGGTATAATTATTGCTGCACTTAAAAAGCGAACCTAAGAATGATGCTTAGGTGATTAGATCTAGGCACCATGCGTCGTGCCTTTCACGGATGTTATTATGAAAAAACTGAGCTTGTTACTTTTAGCCTTATTCTCTACCTCAGCCATGGCGGTTATTGGCATTGATAAAGATGACGCATTTGGCTACGCGGGTGCGAGTATTTCCTACAATCAAAGTGCCTTTACGACTTCAAACAGCGCCGCTTGGAACTTTGTCCCCGACCTCTATTACGAAAGCCGACAAGGCTTTGTTGACGACAATTTGGGCACCTTGTATATATTGCCTTACGTGGGCGTGTCAGGAAGTTGGCGCTGGATGGAAGTAGGTGGCCGATTTGCAGAACTGCCAACAGGTATATCAGACCGTAATGGCAATGCGGAATTTGGTTTCACACTCGGGACGCCTAACGTACGACTAACTTACCTACACGACGTCATGGCTGTTCATAAAGGACAAGAAGTTCAAGTTCATGTTTCTCAACCAATCAGCACCATGCGCCGATTTGAAATGGTGCCATATTTAGAATTCAGCTGGCGCGACGAGAAACTATCACAGCATTTGTATGGCGTATCTGCTTCAGAATCAGCGGCAAGTGGCCTTGATCAATTCAATGCTGGTGCTTCTTGGGTATATGAAGCGGGGATTATTGGTCGATACGATCTTTCTCGAAAACTGATTATGCTGAGCAAAATTAAAATGGAAAGCCATAACTACGACAGTCCACTGGTTCAAAGGCCATTTGGTTGGGCTGTTGAATTTGGCATCAGTTATCAATTTGCAGGTTTCTAGCCGCTAAATTCAGATAAAAAAAACCAGCGATATACTCGCTGGTTTTTTAATGTCTACTTTTAGTCAGCTTGTCGGCTAAGGCACACCGTGACCTTTAGACGCAACCCATACTCGGTACCATTGCTCGCGTGTCATTTCTAAAGACAAAGCTTCAACGGCACTTTTTACTCGAGCGATTTTACCTGAACCTAGAATTGGCAGAGGGTTAGATGGCAATTGACGAATCCAAGTATAAATAACTTGATCTAAGCTCTTCGCGCCAATTTCTTTACCAATGGCATTTAGCTCATCTCGTACTCGAACATGTTGCTCATCAGTACCGCCAAAGATATCCCCGCCCGCTAAGCACGACCAAGCCATTGGCTTAATACGATTCATCTGCAGTTGATCCAAAGTGCCGTCGTGCACAACGTCGAAGTTAAGCGGATTAATTTCGACTTGATTGGTCACAAGAGGCTTATTGATCCGTGATTGCAACAGTTCGAATTGACGAGGTGAAAAGTTAGACACCCCAAAGTGCTTCACTTTACCGACTTTATGTAATTCCGCGAATGCGTCTGCGACTTCATCTGCATCCATTAGCGCGTCTGGGCGGTGAATAAGCAGAACATCAATTTCGTTGATATTCATTCGTTGTAACGAATTATCTACCGACTTAAAGATATGTTGCGCACTGGTATCGTAATGATTGATTTTTCGCTGTGGGTGCTTTGCGCATAAATTAATATCGCATTTAGTCACGATCTCGATTTGCTCGCGGACCGAAGGGTCTAACGCTAACGCTTCTCCGAATAACTGTTCGCACTCATAACCGCCGTAAATATCCGCATGGTCAACGGTTGTAATCCCTAAATCAACATGCTGCTTTAGAAAGTCCAATCGCTGTTGTGGAGACATGTTCCACTCAGCCAATCGCCAATAACCTTGAACTAACTCAGATAATTCTGGGCCTTGATGCGCCGTTGTTATTTTTGCCACCATTTGGTGTGCTCCCTTTTATTGTTGTCTGCCCCTATCCTATGGACAAATAAAGCTTTGAGCAAGGATCTTACTTCACAAGGAAAGTTCCCTAATCCATCACTAATAATCGTTTTTTGTAGGTTTCTGCACAATTTAAATGAGAGTCACCTCTCAGTTCATTATCAAAGACTTCTAAATCAACCTAAGCTTATCCAATTTTATTCTAAAACTCATATGCGGCTCATCTCACATCACTGCGATAATTTGAAGTCACTCGCATTTAGGTTATTGACAACTCATTGAGCAAATATCACAAAACCATCCCATACCACTGATTTAATTGAATTTATATTCCTATCAACTTCTAAATTTTGAAGGATATCATGTAACTTCCCCCTACCTGTTCTCACAATCCAATTTGCGAGTAACCTAATTCACGTTCTCAATAAATCAACAAGTTAACTGAGCTTCATCAGCGGCCAACCCGATGAAGCTCACATTAAAAATTACAGCTATATTTTAGGAGTTCACATGAACAAGCTATTTACACGCTCTCTACTTGCAACCGCAGTTGCCTCAGTAACAATGGTTGCAACCCCTGCAATTGCAGAAGAAACCGATGCAAAATACGAAGTGTACGGCATCATTGCAGTACAGGCTCACTATCGTGACTATGAAACAGACAACAGTAACTTAACGGGTTTTCAAACCAACAATGAAAGCCGAATCGGCTTCCGTGGTTCGAAACAGTTTAAGAACTTTGGCCCTAAATTCATCTGGCAAGTCGAAAGCGGATACGTTGACCCTTCCTATTCCGACCATGAAGCCAAAGGTGGTTTTGGCGAACGTGATACGTTCGTTGGATTTGAAGACTTTGATTCTTTTGGTCAAGTTAGAATCGGTCGCGTCTTAACGCCATTATACGAAGTAGTCGATTGGCCGGGATCAAACCCAGGTCTAGGTGATGTATATGACTGGGGCGGGCTAATTGGTGGTGCTAAGTTCCAAGACCGTTCATCAAATTCGGTTCGTTGGGATTCACCTGCATGGGGCAATCTTTCTTTGGACGTTGCAGCTGGCCGCACAAAAGCAGCCGCAACAGGTAGTGACCAAGGTTACTGGCAAGGCGGTGCAGCGCACTATAAAGTTGGTCCATTGCAATTTGATGCGGCTTACGAAATCAACCGTGATACCGCTGAGTCATTTACAGATGGCACACTAGATACGACTGCGCATGACCCAAAAACAGAAAAATCGTTTAGCCGTATCTGGGACAACAACACTTACTTAGTGGGTGTTCAAGGTTGGTTTGAAAATGGAATTTCTTTCTTTGCTCAGTACCGTATGCAAGATGCAAATGTTAAAGAAGGTACTGATGTAGGCCGTGAAGAGAAACAAAATGCAATGACCTCCGGTTTAATGTACACCGTAAACGACTGGCAGTTTAAAGTCGGCTACACCAAGAACTTCGATTTAGAAGTGAATGGTAATACCGTAGAAAATTCTTCCGATGATACCTACTCTGCACAGGCCATGTACTTTGTTGACCCGTCAGCGGTGCTTTACGTACGTGCTCGTGATGTTCGAATGGGCGGCAACACAGTTGAATCTGGTAACGCAGGCATGAGCTATGACCGCTGGAAATCAGATTCATTTAGTGAAGTATCTGTTGGTGTTGAATACTACTTCTAATCGCACTAAAATCAGTTAAAACAATTAGATAGACATGGGCGAGATTTCTCGCCCTTTGTCGTAAGGAGAAAACATGCAAAAACGAGTTATTACAGCTATTGGCTTAGCATTCGGTTTTTTATCAAGTCACGTTCTTGCAGCGCAATCAATCGAATTTAGCAAAGAAATCGTACCTAGAGTGATTAACGAGCAAGCCATCGATTCTAGTTTCTTTGAATCAACGCAACAGGTCGATCTTAAAGAAGGGCATAATCAATTACTGATCACCTTAAATCAGCTAGTCGCAGAAGATGGCCGAAGATCTAAATACAGCTCGACTCCAATGATCATCGATTTTAAAGCAGGAACGTCTGCCATTACATTAAGCTACAAGCCATTTCGCACCATAGAAGATGCTCGCTCTTTTGAGAAACAACCTCAGTTTATATTAGTCGACGATCAAGGTAATGCGATCAAGCACAACGCGCAGCTGTTACACATTGGTGGTTTCCAGTCTTTTCCTGATTATCAAGCAGCCGTTATCAAACATAATGGTAGTGCTGCTACTGCTACTGCTGCTGCTGCTGCTGCTGCTGCTGCTACGAAGGCAAAAACATCTAGCGCAGAATTACAAGTAGATCAGGTATCCACGCAAATAGACATCATCAAATCTGATTTCGAAAACATGACCGCTGAAGAGCAAAAAGAATTCATGATGTGGGCCATGGGTGCAATGAAAAAGTAACCCGTATAAAAACTCTCATTCCTTAAAAAATGATAGCGACACCGAATGTGACAGGTGTCGCTTTTAGCTTTTTCCAGCTACGCCTTTTGGCTGTTGAACTTTGATCAAGCTAACTTTTTAGGGCGTAGATCTCAGGAATGATGTTCTCTATTCACAACTGCCTTACCCTATTTATAACAATTAAATAGGACCTGACTGATGAAACGGACTTTGCTTACCAGTGCTATACTGGCCGCCGCATTTCAAAGCTATGCATCCCCTAACATCACCATTGCTACGTCAACGAACAGCCGGGATTTTCCTCTTCCGGCCGATTCTGCCTTAGTGGTGCCATTAAACAAGTCACAATACACATTTACAGTAAATGGCTTAGACGGCGCGTGTAGTGCCACTGAAAATCAGCGGGTGAAATTCAATACACCGTTGTCTCTAAATTGTAATCAAGCCACTGAATTTTCATTCAAGATCCGCTTTGCGGGTGATTACGCATTTCAGTTCGATGCAACCAACCACACACTGTCACTAAAACGTCAGCCAAAGAAAAGCACAAAATCAGAATTTAAACGCCCTCTTCCACAGGTAGAATGTGACGTATATGCGGGTGGTGCAGTCACTATTCAGCTTGGCGACACCTTTAAAGATGGCACGCAATTGCGAAATGCCTTTACCGATGAAATCGTCACGGTTAACCAGCATTCTGTAACATTAACACCCAGCGACAAATCGAATGGACTCGTTCTGTTAGAAGAAGTCGAAGCAAAGAAATCAGACAGTACCTTTGATTGGCGCAATGCCAGTATCTACTTCGTCATGGTCGACCGATTCAACAACGGAGACACCACCAACGACTTCAGTTATGGGCGCAAAAAAGACGGTAAAGACGAAGTTGGCACATTTCATGGCGGCGACTTAAAAGGTGTGATTGATAAGCTCGATTACATCCAATCACTGGGTATGGATGCAATTTGGCTTTCTCCAATAGTAGAACAAGTGCATGGCTTTGTAGGCGGCGGCGATAAAGGTTCATTCCCATTTTATGCTTATCATGGCTATTGGACTCGAGACTTCACTAAAATTGACGAAAATTTCGGTAACGAAGAAGACCTAGCCTTATTGGTTAAAGAAGCACATAAGCGCGGAATCCGTATTCTCCTTGATGCCGTTCTTAACCATACTGGTTACGCAACACTGGCTGACCTCCAGTTTGATCACATCAATGCGGTTAATCCCCCATCCGACTGGCCCCAAAAATGGCGTAATTGGAACCCTAAAGGCAACCAAAACTGGCACAGTTTTCATGAAGCCATTAATTACCAAAGCCCGGAGTGGGAAAATTGGTGGGGCAAAGATTGGGTGAGAACAGGTTTACCTGGTTACGACCAACCCGGTAGCAGTGACATAACCATGTCATTAGCTGGCTTACCCGACTTAAAAACAGAGTCAGACCAATTTGTAACACCACCTCAGTGGTTACTGGAAAACCCAGGAACGCGAGTCGCTAAAAGAGACGATTACACTGTCACTGATTATCTAATCGAATGGCAAACTGATTGGGTGAAGAGGTTTGGTATTGACGGCTTCCGTGTTGATACGGTTAAACACGTTGAAAGTGATGTATGGAAACGTTTAAAGCAGCAAGCAAGCAACGAACTAGAGACATGGCAAAAAGAGCACGATAAACCCAATTCACCATTTTGGATGATGGGCGAAGTTTGGGGGCACAATGCCTATCGCAGCCCATATTTTGATGATGGTTTTGATGCGTTAATTAACTTCGATATGCAGAAAAAGATGGATAAAGGCGCCGTATGTTTCTCACAAATGGAAAATACATACAGCGACTACTCTTCAACGCTGGCCGATAAACCCGACTTTAATCCAGTAAGCTACATGTCCTCTCACGATACAGAGCTGTTTTTCGGTCGTTTTAAATCTATCGAGATGCAAAAAGGGGCCGCCAATGCACTACTACTTAGCCCTGGAGCGATACAGATTTACTACGGTGACGAAGTCGCACGTAAACCTGGACCATATGCGGATGACTTCCATCAAAGTACCCGTTCAGACATGAACTGGAAGTTAGATGTAAAACGAGGTGAGCTGCTAACGCACTGGAAAACAATAGGAAAATTCAGACAAAGTCACCCTTCAATCGGGGCTGGATCACACAACATGATAAAACAAGACCAAGGTTACGGCTTCTCAAGAATCCATAACAATGACAAGGTTTTCGTTTATTACGCTGGGAAATCAAGTAATTAATTAAAAACTAATACACAGTTTGGCACCTAACACGCTTTTCCTTGAGGTTTGTTAGGTGTCTTTTTTAATATATGAACGAAATTAAATATTTGTTACATTCATTAATGCGACAAAAGTAGCTACAATAATATTGCATATACATAAAAGTGGTAAAGCTAGTGCAACCCAACCCAAACGATTCCATTAAACTGCCAATCGCCAATGTCTCTGTTGGTATGTTTGTCACCGCGATAGAGCACAGTAAAAAAGTTAACCTCGCCAATGCTGGGCGGATATCATCAGAAAAAGCCATCGCTCAGCTGATTGATAGCGGAGTAAAATTTGTGTGGGTAGACTCAAAACTTTCAGCGTCAGGATGCACTTTTAAAACAGAGCTTGATGAGCCTGAAACGAAAGATGAAAGCGAGGATGTATCCGCCCTGCTGAAACCCAAAGGCAGCCGGGCTGTTCGTCAAAAACGAGCGAAAAAATTAATTGGTGAAGCCAAAGATTTAGCACACAAAATACTCACCGAAACTTTTGATGGTAAATCTGTCGAGCTTAACGTAGTCGAAGACTGGGCTGACAACATGATCGACGCCATTCTTGTCGATTCTGATGCCATCAAAATAGTTTCAGCACTACGACAAAAAGACACTTACCTGTTAGAACATTCAGTTAATGTGGCCTGCTTGTTGATCACTTTTGGCCGTCACTTAGATTTTGATAAACATACCCTGCGCCAACTGGCCATTGGGGGGATCTTACATGACGTTGGTAAAATCAAAATTAGAGATGAAGTTTTAAACAAACCAGGTCGGTTGACACCTGAAGAGTTTGAGCACATCAAATTACACCAAGTCTACGCAAAAGATATCGTGCCTCATATTGAAGGCTTAAGTGACATTAGCCGAGATGTCTGCTTAATGCATCACGAGAAGCTTGATGGCAATGGCTATCCGAATGGCCTAAAAGGCGATGAACTGCCCACACATGGCCGCATGAGCAGTATTGTAGACATCTATGATGCCCTTACCGCAGATCGTTGCTATAAAGACGGTATGAGCTCTGCTGCTGCATTCAAGATCATGCTGACTTTAACGCCATTCCACCTTGATCAAGATCTGGTTTACAAGTTCATTAACTGCATTGGCATGTACCCGGTAGGCTCATTGGTCGAACTGAGTGACAGCCAAGTTGGCATCGTTTGGACTTCCAACGATGAACACCCACTGAAGCCCGAAATTAAAGTCTTTTATTCACGAAAATACAAACGCTTCACCGATGTAAAATTTGTCGAATTAAAGCATTCTTCTGTAAAAATAGTGAAAGCTATCTCCCCTAGTAGCTTCGAAGTGGACGCAACGCCTTTCTTCGAATAAGCCAACCGACATCCTTTTTTACCAAGCCATTGTCACTTCTCGATGGCTTGCTATTCTCCCTTAACATCACAATGCAACCAGTTTAACTTACTGTTTAAGCAGTGATTTGATATATGGTTCACTGTCTTTTCATAAAAATGTGGTATGGTATTCGCCATATAAACCTAACCTAAACGCAACATTCTTCTCACACCTAGGTTCGGGTCAAACATTTAAAGGAACTAAAATGGCAGCGACGGCTTTTCTTAACCAACTCAATCAACGCTATCTTTCCATCCACAGAACTAAAGAAGATCGCTTCTGGGATACTTACATGGGAATTAAGGTCGATTACGATGGTCTTTCCCAATCTGAAACAGAATTAAACCAGTTTTTGAGTGATTCGAGTCAAATCAATGATGTTGAGCAGCACCTGCTGCTCACCAACGATATCCAAGACTCTGACGAACAAGCCAAAACCGTCACCGGGTTAAAAGGTTGGTTAGCGACGTTTAAAGCACATTCAATCGAATCAGCAGAGGGCAAAGCTCTTAAAGCCGACTTAATCGCATTTGAAACGGAGTTATTCGATAAGAAGCAAAATCATTCGTTGTATTTCACTGATGACAGCGGCAATAAAGTAGAAGGGTCATTACCAACCCTTGCTTCCAATGTTAGAGCTAGCGACGACGAAACAGTACGAAAATCCTCGCATCAAGCATTTTTAGACCTAGAACAATGGCTACTGAAAAACGGCTTTATTGAACTCATTAAGCGTCGTAATCAATTTGCGAAAACGCTTGGTTTCGATAACTTCTTCGACTATTCAGTCAACAAAAAAGAACAGATGACAACCGAGCAGCTATTTAGCATCTTGGATGATTTTGAACAAAGAACCCGCGACAGCCATTTAGCAAGTTTAGCGTCATTATCTGACGCAAAAGGCGCCGATGCACTATTAGGCCACAATTTTGTGTACTCCTATTCTGGTGATGTGATGCGAGAGCTTGATGCTTACGTGCCGTTCTCTAAATCACTGAGACGCTGGATTGAGTCCTTTGGTCGACTCAACATTGAGTTTTCGCAAGCCGAATTGACGTTAGATTTACTAGACCGTAAAGGCAAATATCCCAACGGTTTTTGTCACGGACCTATCCCCTCTTTTTATGATCAAAATGAATGGGTAGCAGCCAAAGTTAACTTCACTAGTAACGCTAAACCCGATCAAATGGGCAGCGGCTACGATGGTATCAACACCTTATTCCATGAAGGGGGTCATGCCGCCCACTTCGCTAATGTTAAAATGAATGCTCCATGCTTCTCTCAAGAGTTTGCTCCAACATCCATGGCTTATGCTGAAACACAGTCGATGTTTTGCGACAGCTTACTTAATGATGCAGATTGGCTTAAGCAGTACGCGTTAAATGATGACGGCCAACCCGTACCGGATGACATCATCAAAGCCATGATCGATGCGAAACAACCGTTCAAAGCCTATGAAGAACGCAGCATCTTAGTTGTACCGTATTTTGAACGAGCACTGTATCAATTAAGCGATGACGAACTGACGGCCGAACGCATAACTCAATTAGCACGTGAGATGGAAACACGTATTTTAGGTTTAGCCTGTTCAGCTCGCCCATTAATGGCGATTCCACACCTGATCTCAGACGAAGCTTCTTGTGCTTATCACGGCTATCTTCTTGCTCACATGGCGGTGTATCAAACTCGAGCCCATTTCACCGAAAAGTTTGGCTACTTAACGGATAACCCAGAGATCGGCCCATTGCTGGCGAAACATTATTGGAATGCTGGCAATAGTGTCAATCACAATGGCAGCATCGAAAGCCTAACGGGTGAAGGTTTTAATGCGAAATACTTAGCAGACGAATGTAACTTGTCCTCAGAGCAAGCTTGGCAGTCTGAACTGGCTAAAATTGCCGGCTTGAAAACCCGAACTCAATCCGATGTTTCATCGCTCAATGCTAAAATAAAAATCGTTGATGGTGATAAACTACTGGCGTTGAATACATTGTCTGATGCCCAAATGTGTGATGATTTCGAAAACTATATTGTTGAACATTATGGTCGTTAATTTGTAAGTCAGTGCTTGTTATAAGCGACTTTCTATAACAGACAAGCAAGAATCGACATCCAACAATAAAACCCACCGCTACTCGGTGGGTTTTCTTTTTCTGCAATAGCAGATTGATATCAGTACAAATTTGTATCCATCACTATCATCACGTATGCTAATTTTATATTCGATAGTTTATAGAACGAGCCTTTATGCAAAGCGACAATCCGTCCAATCAAAGCACGTCCACTTCCGAAACTATTGCCGCTTCCAGTGCGGATAAAAAAAGCCTCGCGATTTTAAAAGAACTGCTTCAATTTATACGCCCATACAAATGGCGCGTGTTGGCCAGTGTCGTCGCTCTGATATTTACCGCATCCGTCATGCTGTCTGTTGGCCAAGGTGTTCGCATGCTTATCGACCAAGGCTTTGCTCAACAATCAATTGAGCAACTCAAAAGTGCTGTCGGTTTCATTTTTATCATCACAGTTTTGATTGCCATAGGCACCTACGCTCGATTCTATCTCGTTTCTTGGCTGGGTGAGCGCATCAGTGCAGACATCAGGCTAGCGGTGTTTAACCACGCCATTACATTGCACCCAAGCTATTTCGAAACCAGTGGTAGCGGCGATATTATGTCACGCATCACTACCGATACTACGCTACTTCAAAGTATCATTGGTTCATCATTTTCAATGGCGCTTCGAAGCTGTTTGATGTTCTTGGGCGCACTGGTCATGCTGTTTGCAACCAACATCAAACTGACCTTGATCGTCCTTGTCTCCGTCCCGTTTATTTTGTTACCTATTTTGTTTTATGGCCGACGAGTTCGAAAACTGTCACGTAAAAGCCAAGACTCTATGGCCGATGTTGGCAGTTACGCAGGCGAAGCCATTGAGCATATTAAAACGGTGCAGAGCTTTACCAATGAACCTCAAGAAAGCCGTTCCTTTGCCCTTGAGGTCGACAACGCCTTTGAGATTGGAAAAAAGCGAATCCAACAACGTGCCACCTTAATTGCTGGTGTCATCATTATTGTTTTTGGCGCCATTAACGGCATGTTGTGGGTCGGCGGCAGTGATGTTATTTCAGGCGCCATGAGCGGAGGAGAACTGGGCGCTTTTGTTTTTTATGCCATCATCGTTGCGTCTTCATTGGCGACCATTTCTGAAGTGATGGGAGAATTACAACGAGCTGCCGGCGCCACCGAAAGATTAATAGAAGTACTTCATATTGAAAGCCACATACAGCCCCCATCAAACACAAGTGACACGACTCCAGCGGCGTCATTAACATCTGAAATTCAGTTTGAAAATGTTACGTTTCACTACCCATCACGACCAAGCCAAGCCGCCGCTCAAAAGTTGTCACTCAACGCGGCCCAAGGAAAAGTTCTGGCATTAGTTGGCCCGTCAGGGGCTGGCAAAACAACCATTTTCGAATTGATGCAACGTTTTTACGACCCGCAAGATGGCTGCGTCACCCTAGGCGGCGTTGATATTAAGCAACTCGATCCAAACGAGCTGCGCCAGCAAATGGCTTTGGTTCCTCAGCAGCCTGCTCTGTTCAGCAACGACGTGTTTTACAACATCCGCTACGGAACGCCAAATGCCACCGACCAGCAAGTCATTGAAGCCGCGAAGAAAGCCCATGCCGACGAATTCATTATGCAGCTTCCAGATGGTTACCATAGCTACTTGGGATCTCGAGGGGTTCGCTTGTCTGGTGGACAACGTCAACGCATTGCCATCGCTCGAGCTATTTTGAAAGATCCAAGCATTCTACTGCTCGACGAAGCGACGAGCGCGTTGGACAGTGAAAGCGAACATCATGTTCAACAGGCGCTGGAAGAACTGATGCGCGATAGAACGACCATCATCATCGCTCACCGCTTGTCTACCATTCAACACGCGGATCAAATTGCCGTCATGGAGAATGGTACGATTGTCGAAATTGGCGATCACCAATCCTTAATGCAAAACTGTGACTTGTACCAACGACTGGTCGAGCTACAGTTTAAGCACATGCCAACGCAGGCAAATTAGACGGTCGAAATGTATCAATTTAGTGCCATCACAGGTAAAGTACGCGCAATTAATTAATGAGAAAGGGTGTTAAATCACTTCTTTTGGCAAAGAACGAAGAGCAAAAAATATGAATGACGAACTCGGTATTATAGACAGCCTTGGCGAACTAGAAGCTTTCATGCTGATGGTTGAAAATGGTGGCTTTGGTTTACAAGGTGTTGAAGGCATTGGCTTGGCAAAAAACAACTCTGACGGCCGCCCATTCATCGCGGTTTTTGACAGCAAGCATAAGTTGCTACTGGGTCGCTGGGTTACACAAGAAGTATACGATAACGGTAAAGAGTTAGTCCGTAACGGCCCAAAACGCCCACACTAACCGTTCTACCTACCGATCAAAACAAAGAGCTCATGGTGATTACCCATGAGCTTTTTTATTGACGCTCGCTTTTTTACCCTTTCTATCCTACGCCTTGCCACCTTCCGTAACCTTTCCATTCCGTTGAATTACATTTAATTAACCGTACTCAATACGCCAAGATTTTAATTTTATAAATAAGTAATTTGAGCTGGACATGATAACCGTTATCAATCAGAATTTGCTGTTATGATATAACATAACAATTAATATGAGATTACGATGAATAAAAAATGGATACTTTTATTACTGCTCACCATCGTGGCGAGTACCGCTTGGTTCATTCAACCCAATTCAAAACCCACAACACTTGCGATATCAGGGCCATTTGAATTTAACAGCCAAGATATGTCGAAAGACGGTTTCTTATTTTCTCGGCTACAAGTTGTCGAAGCGCTAGTTGGAATTAATGAAAACGCCGAACCTTTCCCGCTATTAGCAAAAAGCTGGACCCAGTCGCAAGATGGGCTGACATGGCGTTTTGCCATTCGCGATAACATCAAGTTTCATGATGACACCCCTCTGACCGCCCTCTCGGTTGTTGAGTCTTTGAGAGCCGCAAAAAGCAAACCCGGAGTAATGCGACACGTACCCGTTGCCACCATCTTCGCCGAAAACAATGACGTAGTGATTACCTTAACGAAACCTTATCGACCTCTGACGTCTGTACTCGCCCATTACACAACCGCAATCGTTACCAATATCGATCAAAATGAAGCTGGTATTAAGATAGCCGGTACTGGCCCTTACCAGGTTAAAGAGTTAACCCCTCCCCACAAAGCTACCGTCTCTCGCTATGAAGATTACTGGAAAGAGAAAGCCAAAATAGATCAGGTCAGCTACCTTGCGGGCCACCGTACAGAAAGCCGGACCTTACTTGCTCAAAGCGGCCAAGCCGATATCGTTTATACGGTTGACCCTGTGAGTATGGCGAATTTACAACAGGCAGATAACCTAAAACTGCATGTTGAATCCATGCCTCGTACCGTGTTGATTAAACTGAACAACGAACACAAATTCCTCAATCATGCCGATATTCGTAAAGCGTTGAGCTTAGCCATCGACCGTGATGGTATTGCTAATTCGGTATTAAGACTGCCAGGTTCACAAGCTTACCAATTGTTTTCTCCTGCACTTGGTGCATGGCATGCAGACAACTTACCCGCATCACACCGAGGCCTATCTGAAGCACAGGCGCTTATGTCATCTCAAGGTTGGGAGCTTAACTCTGAGCAGTTACTTGAAAAGAACGGAGAGATTTTCAAAATTCAGCTAGTCACTTATTCTGACCGTCCTGAGCTACCGCTGATCGCAACAGCGCTGCAAGCGCAACTTCGTGAATTGGGTGTGGATATGCAGATTTCAATCGACAATTCGAGTGCCGTGCCAGCAAAACATCATGATGGGACGTTAGAAATGGCACTGATCGCCCGTAACTTCGGAACACTGGCCGATCCTCTGCCACTGCTAATGCGCGACTTCGCGACCAAAAAAGGGTCAGGTTGGGGCCCGACAAACTGGGAGTCCGCAGAGTTTACTCAGATCCTTAACCAACTTTCATCTGAAATGGATCAACAACATTATCGAGAGCTTTCAACCAAAGCTGCGCAACTGCTAGCCAATGAAATGCCGCTTATCCCAATTACTTACTATCGCCAATTGGTTGCAGTAAATAATCGGGTAAGCGACTTCACTTTCGACCCTTTCGAGATTAATTACCGCATTTCGGAGATGCAGTTAGATGACTAAAATCTTACTGCAGCGCCTGTACCAAGCGATGTTTGTCGCTTGGTCTGTCGGCACTGTCACTTTTATTCTGATGCGACTTATCCCCGGAGACATGGCCTACCGCATTGCGGCAGGTCGTTATGGCTACGATTACGTTACCGCAGACGCCGCGACGTCCGTACGTGACGAATTGGGTTTGGATAGGTCTGGCTTTGAAATGTACTTCCAATGGTTATGGGATCTTGTTCATTTCAATTTAGGTAATTCGCTGGTCAGTGGCGAGCCCGTCATCAATGACATTGCTCATCAACTAGGTCACTCGTTATTACTTGCCGCCGTTGCAACTTTCATCTCCTTACTGATTGCCATTCCTATTGGCATTTATTGTGGTCAGCGTGCCAATAAATTTGGTGACCAATTTGGTCTATTTGCCTCTATCGCCTTGAAAGCTCAGCCTGTGTTCTTGATTGGTTTAGTGCTAGTGATTGTATTTTCATTACACCTAAGATGGTTGCCAGTTGCTGGGTTTGGTGAAGCTAAGTTTATTATTCTGCCAGCATTTGCGTTAGCGCTAAGTTTGGCTGCCATGTCTAACCGAATGATCAGAAACTCGACTCTGAATGTATTGCGATCTCCTTATTTTCAATTCGCTCGCCTGAAAGGCCTCACTCAAGAACAAGCATTCCAGCGTCACGCACCATTAAATATTGCGTTACCTGTGATTGCTTTTATCGCGATTCAAGCAGTCAGCCTTATCGAGGGCATTATCATGATTGAGTCATTATTTTCATGGCCCGGTATTGGCCATGCACTTTCTCATGCCATATTCCGAAGAGATATTCCAATGATCCAAGGTTCAGCCTTGATTATGGGGTTAATGTTTGTCTTTATTAATACCCTGATCGATCTACTCCAATATTGGTTGGATCCAAGGTTAAAGCAGTCAAATGAACCTGACAGTAACAGCAAATCTGAAGAGGTGGCGGCGTGATTAAGAACACATTCTCTCGTGCTCAGTTAACAGGGCTGACCATCCTAGCCATGTTGTTTCTCCTCGTCGTCGCTGAAAAGTTGTTTTTCCAAGGAGACATTGCCAAACAGCACTTAACCCTAGCATTTGAAAGCCCAACGTGGGCTGAACCCTTTGGTAGAGATCAGTATGGAAGAAGTAACTTTACCCGACTAACAAGCGCCATCAGCACATCGATCATCATGGCGTTGATCAGTGTCACCACCTCCGCTGTACTTGGCTTAATCACCGGAGTAATTGCAGCTTGGAAAGGCGGATGGTGGGATAAGTCTTTATCATGGTTAGTTAACATGCTACTTGCATTGCCAGGCTTAATACTCGTGTTGCTATTCGGCGCCATGATCCCCGGGTCGTTTATGGTGCTCTATTTCGCCATCTCTCTCATGCTATGGGTAGAGTATTTCAGAGTCGTGAGAAGCCGCACGTTAAGCTTGCTCGAATCACCAGAAGTAGAGGCATCTAAACTCTATGGCTTTAGCATGGTTTACCTATTTAAACGACATTTATGGCCGTCTCTCAAACATGACCTATTCACTCTAGGCTGCTTTGGAGCAGGTAACGCCATTTTAGCACTGGCTTCCATCGGGTTTCTTTATGTTGGGCTTAGGCCACCACAGGCAGAATTGGGCCTCATGATGGTTGAACTCTTTCGTTACTACCACCAGGCACCATGGGTACTGATTCAACCAGTCATCGTTGTGTTTTTATTGGTGGTCAGTTTTCATCTTCTAGCAAAAGGAAAAGAGGCATGAGCATATTATTAGATGTGCAATCGCTCTCCATATTCGATCAAGATACGGCATTAGTCAGCAATCTGTCGTTTCAATTGAGCCAGCATCAAGCAGTCACTATTTTAGGTGAAACAGGCTCAGGCAAAAGCTTACTGGCCCATGCCATCATCGGCACGTTACCAGAAGCACTTCAGTCCCAAGGGAATATCGTACTGTTTGACAAAGATCACAGCCAACGCTCGAAATCTGACATCGAAGCCCTTTGGGGAAGAGACTTAGCCGTATTGCCGCAAGAGCCCTGGTATGCACTGAACCCCGTGATGAGTTCAAAAGAACAAGTGAGCGAAGTTCATCAACTCGTTCGCAACGATAACCAAAACGCGAACAGCTTGACCGAACAAGCATTTGCAGGCGTGGGGCTTTCTGCTGATATTGATAAGTACCCACATCAGCTTTCAGGTGGAATGGCCCAACGGGTGTCCTATTTATGTGCCACTCAAAATAGCACCCGGATCTTAATAGCGGACGAGCCAACAAAAGGGTTAGATATCTCACGAAGAGACGACATCATCGAGCAGTTACTTCGTCAAAAAAAAACCGCTTCAGTGATCACTATCACGCATGATGTCGAAGTCGCTCGCCGTCTTGGTGGCGAAATCATTGTAATGAAACAAGGGCAGATACAAGAACGCGGTTCAAGTGACACGGTACTGAACTCTCCAAAATCTGATTACACCAAGGCGCTCATACAGGCCGATCCTCAGCATTGGAATACATTAAAAAAGCCACATTTGAATGAGCCACTTATCAGCGTAAAAGGCCTTAGCGTTACGAGGGGGAACAACGAGCTGTTCTCTGATCTAGCGTTCACTTTGTCGGAAGGAGAAATCCTTGGTATTAGTGGCGATAGTGGCAGCGGTAAATCAAGCCTTGCAGACACGTTGCTTGGATTGATACCGCCGTCCCAAGGTGTCATCAAGCGGCATCGCAAACTGCGCTCTGGCCAAGCGCTGAAGTTGTATCAAGATCCTCCAAGCGCAATGGCAAAAAGCGTATCATTGCAAGTGTTACTCGATGACCTATGTTCACGTCATCAAATTTCTGTTGATGATATCGACCCACTACTTACGCGTTTAAAGCTCTCGAAAAAGTTGCTAGGACGCCCCGCCACTCAAGTTTCAGGTGGAGAATTGCAACGATTTGCCATTTTACGTGCATTATTGATGAAGCCTGCACTACTCATTGCCGATGAGCCAACTTCAAGGCTAGATCCGATAACAGCTGCGAATACTTTGCAATTGATTGTCGAACTCACTCAAGAAATAGGATGTGCTCTGGTCTTAATCAGCCATGAGCCTCAAGTACTATCAAAAACATGTCACCGTATCATTACACTCTAGCAAAAAATTATTTTTAGACGTCCACGTTTGATGGTTTAAGCCGATTTCAGCTAAGCCATCAAACTATTTCTAGCTATTTTACCTCCTATTTATTTGTCTACCTCACTTCAATTACTTCATAAAATGTAAGCTCTCCGCCCGATTACAAACAATTGCATATAAGCAATTTTTCGACAATTTGATGATGCAGTGAACAAATAATCAGCACTTAGCAGCATAAACACGACAAATGTCAGATTATTACACTTTGGGGGCTTTCATCTGTAACCATGAACTGTTTTACTTGTCACCACTCAGTCGTCATTGATAATTCTAATACTTGTACACATTTATGAACACTTCTTCGTATCGATGAATGTACACCCTTTTTTAAGACACTGAGTACAGATGCACACAACAAAAAGATGGAGATACCGTGGCTACTAGTACTACAAACACTAAGCCCCGTGATAAATGGGGCTCAAAAATAGGATTCGTTATGGCTGCAGCAGGTTCTGCTGTTGGTCTTGGTAATATTTGGAAATTCCCTTACACCGCAGGTGAAAGTGGCGGTGGCGCATTTGTTGCCATTTATCTGCTTTTCGTTATCACTATTGGTTTTAGTGTCATGCTAACTGAGTTTGCAGTTGGCCGAAAAACAGGTTTATCTGCTGTAGGTGCCTTTAAATCTAAAGATCGCCGCTGGAGTTTCATTGGCGTTATTGGCGTAGTCAGCGGCTTGCTTATCATGGGTTTCTACCCTGTGGTTGGCGGTTGGTCGATCGCTTACATCTACAAAATAGCAACGGGCTTACTCAGTACGCCGGATGCCATTGGCGATAGCTTTGGTAGCTTTATCTCAAACCCAATTGAACCACTCATGTGGATGGGACTTTACCTACTTCTTAATATCGTGGTGGTTATCCGTGGTATTTCTGGTGGTATCGAGAAAGCGGGCAAGATTTTGATGCCTTTGTTATTCATCATCCTTGTCGTTGTTGCAATAAAAGGTATGAGCCTACCAGGAGCAAGTGCTGGTCTTGAGTTCCTATTCAGTCCCGACTTCTCTAAAGTAGACAGCAGCGTTGTTTTAGCAGCGCTAGGTCAAGCATTCTTCTCTCTAAGTCTGGGTATGGGTTGTATGATCACATACGGCAGCTACCTTAAGAAGAAAGAAAACCTAGTTCAAACGACCGCTATGGTTACCGCAATGGATACGTGTGTCGCGATTCTTGCGGGTGTTGCAATGTTCCCTGCAATGTTTGCATTTGGTATGGAACCTGCTGCAGGCCCTGGTTTGGTATTCGTTGTCGTCCCTCAGCTATTTGCTGAAATGGGTGGTATGATTGGCCTAATGTTCGCACTGCTATTCTTTGTTGGATTAAGCGTTGCAGCATTAACTTCTTCTATCTCTTTACTAGAAGTGGTTGTTTCTTACTTAATTGATGAAAAAGGCATGAAGCGCCCTACCGCTGTATTCTCAGCGAGTGCGGTGATGGCGACACTTTGTGTGTTCGCGTCTCTTTCTCTTGGTGGTGTCGGTCCAACGCTATTCGGTACGGGTGCGTTTGATATCTTCGACTTGCTGACAGATAAGATCTTCCTAGCTGTGGGTGGTTTACTACTTTGTATCTTCGCTGGCTGGCGTCTAAACCGCGAAGAACTAGAAAAAGAAATCACAAACGATGGCGAAGTGTCATTCCCACTGTTTGGCCTTTGGTACAACTTGGTTAAATACGTGATTCCATTTGCTATCGCAATCGTTGCAATTGCTGGTATTAAGGCAGGCTTCGACAGTGGCAAAGGCGAAATCATGCTAGTGGGTATTGGTATCATCGCTCTTGGTGGCTTCGCTTCTAAGAAGCTATAAGCAAACCAGAACGATTACTTAGGTCCAATCAATTTAGTCAGTTAACATAGACCTTAAGCCCAAAATAAGGGCGAGCACCCATCAGGTTCTCGCTCTTTTTTTTACTGTTTCTATCTATACGCTGTGCTACGGAACCGTATCGTACTGCGGTACGCCTTTAGCAATGACTTCCCATGAGGCTTTAGACCCGACGTAAATATGCCTCGCGAGTTCTATTTTAGGGCTGCCATTAACGCAACCTAACGTCACGCCATGTACTTCACCCTGATAGACGCCAACCAACGTCGAGCCGCATTGACTGCAAAACTTTAAACCAAAACCATGTTTGCCAATGTAAGCCGTTAGTAATGACTCTCCTGATACCCACTTGAACTCACTGGCTTCAACGAGCGCATAAGCTGAAGCTTGGGCACTGAATGCTTTACGACACCTTGAACAATGACACGAACGTGCGTCTTTCAGTTTACCGTCAACTTCGTATTGGATTTCTCCACAAAAACACTCACCAGTGATCATATTATTTTCCTTATCCGTCGGAATGGTTATCAATAGGCTTGATAGAGTCCGAGTCTATAAAAACTGTCTCATTATATGTTGTGGGCCCACTGGGCCGCCTTCATATAACTCGTTTGTATCTTCAAACCCGTATTTTCTGTAGCACTCAAATGCAGGCATGTTCCTACAATTTACGGTTAGATAGAGCGCAACAAATTCGGGGTAATGCATTTTAGCAAAATTGCCCATTTGGCTTATCGCCTTACCCGCAATGCCTCGTCCTTGGTAGTGGTGATCAATAAGCAGTGCCCGCACGCCTAAAACGTTTTCTGGACAAAACTCGTACTCATCGGAATAAGCGGCATCAAACACAAAAAAGCCCACCACAACATCATTATCTAAGATCAGGTGTGGCATTTTAGTGTCAGGCAGTGTTGGTAAGAACTCACCGATATTGTCTACGGTAAATTGCCCTTGTTGTTCTTTCACACTTAACGCACACGCTTCTGCTCGCCGAACATCGGTCAGCTTTTCAATAATAACCATCTAAACTACTACTCCCTAATAATGCTTTGCCGCAAGCCCTATACGGCCGTTGTTATATAACGGACAAGCTAAGTTATATAAAAGACAACCTAAGAGATACAAAATCAGCCTCATCACTAACGCGTTTATAACCCAGATTTTGGTAGAACTTTATAGCACCGTGGTTACGCCTAAAGCTTGATAGGGTGATTCGCTTTTTGTTTTCGTCGTGGGCTTGCGTTTCAATTTTCGCCATGACGCGACCCCCTATCGCTTTGCCCTGATGGTCATTCAAGATGATCAGCAAGTGAACATGGAAAGCATCTTCATAGGGTTTATAACAGACCAGCCCTACTTTCACCCCGTCTTGATACACCCAATAAAACCACTCTGGCTGATAGTCATCAATAAGTCGTTGTTTTTGAAAATCATCGTCCCATCCGAATACGGCGTCAACATGATGATATAACCCAGCTTTAACAACCGTGAATAACTTAATCCATTCATCTGGAGCCACTGTTCTAAACTCTAATTGAGTGGGCATTTTATCTCCGAAAACTGATTCACCTACAAGTTTGTGGGCCAATGGGTCACGCCATTAAGGCTGCTTATCAAACACCTTTACTCCATCAGGAATCGTGTACCAATCTTGTTTTTCACTGACCCAAACGTGCGCGCTTGGTTCAAACAGAGTTTGATCTTCTAGGCCAACAGGCTTTAATTTGAGCTTCAGTACTGATAAATCATCAGGATTGAAATGGTAAACACGATTGCCGCAATCTGGGCAGAATTTCGCGCCATTTGTGTTTCCGCTATCAGAACTGCGAGACCACTCTTTAAGCTCACCACGAAACTCAATGGCATCAGCAGATACCAAGGCCGTCACGCTAAATGGCGCGGTCGCAAGCTTTTGGCACTCTTGGCAATGGCACGCGATCACCATTTTTGGCTTCTCTCGTAGTGTATACGTCAATTGTCCACACTGGCATGATCCTTCCACTTGGTATTCCATACTCTGCTCCTGAAGATAACTTAACGAAAAGACTGAAATTGCAAATTAAAACATTCACAAAAACAATCTAAGCCAGCTAAATATTGACACTTATGTCTAATGGCAACAAGTGAGCCTCATCTCATTGAAGGAAAGTCTTTGCGGTTAACAGCGGTAACTTGACCATGTCAGCTGTTTCCTTTAAGGCTATTTGTTGACTCTTGATCAGTTTAACCTTAAGATGCATTTAAAATACCACTTTAAATATGTATCATTAAATAACCATAAGAGGACTTACTCATGGCACTTTCTTTCACCAATATTTTCAAAAAAACAGACGACAAAAAAGCGGAAGAAAAACTGGTACAAAGCCCAGTATCAAATGAAGAAACATCTTCTGAAGAGAAAGTAAAAGAAGCGAAAAAACATGGCGAACCAGGTGTATGTTGCGGCTCTTGTTCTTAATTGGATGCAAGAAACTGCACAACAAAACCTCACTCACCCATTGAGGTTTTGTTGTTTTCCTATCCAACAGTCAACCCTACATTCGCAACTCGCTACCGGAATAACTCACTATGGAACAAGGAACTTAGATCGGAATACACATAGGTGAATTAGATACGGGATCTTTCATGATTTTAGCTTCCAAATCAAAAACCTCTAACAACAGTTTCTCATTAAACACTTCATCCGGTTTCCCTTGAGTGATCAATTCACCGCTTTTCAGTACCACCAAATGATCGCTGTACCGACACGCCTGATTGAGATCATGTAGCACCACGATGATCGTTTTCCCCAATCGATTCAGTTCTTTCATTAAATTCATCAATTCCACCTGATGAGACAAATCCAAATACGTAGTGGGCTCATCTAGCATGACAATATCCGTATTTTGAGCGACAACCATTGCTATCCAAGCTCGCTGCCTCTGCCCTCCTGAAAGCGAATCCACTGGACGATGCGCAAATTCCAGCACTCCAGTTTGCTCCATTGCTTTGGCCACATGTTGATGGTCTTCATCTTTAAGCCCTACCCATCGCGATATGTGTGGAGAGCGTCCAAATTCCACCAATTGCTTAACCGTTATCCCTTCCGGGCATTCTAAGATTTGCGGCAATAACGCAATCTTGGTAGCTAATTGAGCATCAGGGTAATGTGCCAGTGCACTCCCATCTAACTCAATAGAGCCCTGACTTAACGGATTAATTCGGCATAGTGCTTTGAGTAATGTCGATTTCCCGCAACCATTTGGGCCAATCAATGCGGTAATTTTGTTTTCTGGAATAGCCAAAGACAAACCGTCAATAATGGTTGTTTGATCGTACTTGATGGAGACTTTATTTACGTTCAGCATTACCAACCCTTATATCTACGCAATAAGAAAATGAAATAAGGTGCACCGATAAGAGAAGTCAGTACCCCTGCTGGCAATTCAACAGGTGGTTGAATGCCGCGAGCTAATACATCTGAGAGTAACACCAATAAACCGCCGACCATCGCAGCACAAGGCAGCAAGCGCTTGTGATCATGGCCAACAATGAGCCTAGAAAGATGAGGTGCCAATAGGCCAACAAAACTGATGGTTCCGCAAATAGAAACACTGACGCTGGACAAAACCACCGCAACACTTAACGCTGTGACTTGAACTCGTTTGGGTGAAACACCTAATGACGTTGCGTTGTCTTCACCTAGAGACATCACGTTGAGCTTCCATGCTAGCCACCATGCGGCGGGCACAAGAACCGTGAGCGCTACGATGATGTAAGGAACTTGATCCCAATTACGTCCCCATAAACTGCCCGTTAGCCAGATCATGGCCGTATTGATTTCTATAGGGTGCACAACCAGCAGAAAATCAATCATACTGCCTAAAAAAGCACTGATCGAAATACCGATTAACGCAAGACGAGCAGGCGTAGGTTTAGACAAACGAGTAATAAACCAGATAACAAGAGCAGCAAACACTCCTCCACTCACCGCCGCTAATGGCAAGTAGCTATCAGGAGCATCAGGCATAACAACCAATAGACCCGTAGCAAACAGCCCGGCACCTGCACTTATCCCCATCAAATCTGGTGACGCAAGCGGATTACGTATCACCCCTTGTACAATCGCTCCCGACAAACCAAGGCCTGCACCAACTAAAACCGCCAGTATCAGCCTAGGCAATCGGTATTGATTGACGATAAAGTCATGCTCACCGCCATCAAAAAGCGTCGTTACAACCTCAGAATACGTCAGGTTCGCTGCGCCTATAAATAGACTCGCAACCGCAACGATGAGCAAAGAGCCAAGTAATATCAAAAACGGATATCGCCTCATATTTTTTTATTCCGCGCAGCCAAGAAAATAAAAATCGGCGTACCAATCAGTGCTGTTATCACCCCAACCGGAGTTTCAGCAGGAAATGCAACCCCTCTAGAAATCGTATCTGACCAACTCAACAGTGTTGCACCAAGTAAGGCATTGAAAGGAATGGATACATGTAAATTCTGACCGATAAGAGGCGCGGCGATATGCGGAACAATGAGTCCAACAAACGCAATCGGCCCCGCGATAGATACACTGGAAGCGGTGAGTAATATGATGGCAACGCACGTCAGTAACTGTGTGCGCTTTACATTGATCCCTAAACTTATTGCAACATCAGACCCAAGCGAAAACAAATTGAGGGATCTTGCGTTAAACAAAGCTAACGCGAGCCCAACAACACTGATCGGCCACAACTTATGCCACTGCTGAGCATTGATCGATGAAACTGAACCTGCGAGCCATTGTATAACGCTGTACGCCATGTCATCCGCAAGGATCACCGACGCTCGTGTTAGGCCAACCAACAAAGCATTAATTGCAATGCCAGCTAAAACCAACTTAAGGGGTAATGGTTTTTTAGAAAAAAAGCCGCCCAATAACAACACGAGAAATCCACTAGACACCGCCCCGAAAGCCGCTACTGCGATGGTTGGTAACGAAGAAAGAACAGGAAAGCCAACACTGCTTAATGCCATAAAACACGCAGCACCCGCGTTTAATCCGAGTATGGATGGCGAAGCCAACGCGTTTGAAGTCAACTTCTGCATCAGTAAACCCGCCACGGCTAAGTTCGCTCCAATTAACATCGCGCTGTAAACCCTTGGTGCTCTTAAAGTGCCAATGATTTGCTGTTCCATACTGGATAAATCAAAAGAGAAGTAGAATTGATAGAGGTGTTTTACGGTCAACTCGAAGCTCGACCAAGTGATCATTGAACAAACAAAGCCGATGAAAAATAAACTGGCTGTGAGCATCACAACCAGTTTTGTTTTGAATTTATAGCTCATTGATATGTTACTTGATAAGCAGCTGTTCAAGATTTTGAGCGATGCCTTCTGCGGCCATCATGCCGCGGTTCAATGACCATAACTCAGGAGACACGTAAACAGTTTGTTCGGTTTTCGCCGCTTTTAACATGTCGTACAGTGGGTTAGTTTTCCAATCATCGACCACGGTGTGATCTTTGTAAGGCCCGAGTAATAACCAATCTGGATTAACTTTAAGTAGCTGTTCGAAGCTTGTTGGAATGTAGGCTTTATCTGTTTGACCCGGAATTGGACTCGCAAGCCCCAGTGTCGAAATTACCCCACCAGCATAAGAAGCTGGGCCATGCATCCACATCCCTTTGTCAGTCACAACCGCAAATTGGATTGAATCTTTACTGGAAAACAGCGCTTTATACGTCGCCATTTTGGATTTATGTTGCGCAATTCGAACTTTCATTTGCGCTTCTTTGTTCAGTGCAACACCAATGATTTGCGCCGCTTCTAAGTTTTCTTGGTACGTTTCACCACGGCTTTTTAGAATCAATGTCGGTGCAATGGCTTTTAAATCTTCATATACCGCGCTATGACGCTCTGCATCTGCAATGATGAGATCTGGCTTTAGTTGGGCGATGGCTTCTAAACTCGGCTGTGATCGCATCCCTACTGACTGCCATTCTTTGATGATCGCTCGAACTTCTGGTATCACTCGCTCGGATTTTTTGTCGTCTGCAATACCAACCGGTGATACACCTACCGAAGCTAAAGCATCGACAAATGAATACTCCAGTGCAACCACTCGTTTCGGTGTTCCTTCAATGGTTAATGTCCCTAATTCATCATTAACTATGCGCGTTCCTGCGAATGCCGCTGAAGCAAACACCACGCATAGGCTTATATACGCCGCAGCAACCAGATTGAATTTCAATCCCTTTGAAAACATAACCAAGCACCCTTAAATGTAACAAATTATAGATGCAGACCATACACTTAAACTTAATGATAATCAATATCATTTAATTTTGATTGATATCTAATCACGCTAACTGGTTACCACAACTGAAGTTTTACGTATGTAAATCCATGTAAGTAGTGTGCTTACAATGGCTTACACGCAATTCATTTGATATGCGTCACATTTATGTTTCAATACGCCTGGATTTTGACAAGCCAAATAAATGGCACAACTTAGAGACATATCATGAAAAAGACTTTATTTGCCCTTTCTCTTATTACCGCTTCTTCGATAGCATCGGCAAACACACCAGCTTCAGTAAACCCTAACCTAGAAGTGGCAAATGGCGTATCTACTGCCAATCTCACTTTTAAAGAAACCGTTGTCGAAACCTGCGGTGTTAAAACAGTGAATACAATAAATGACTACGAAGGCTCTATTCTATTTCATGATGAAAAAGCAGATGCTTCAGAAGACTATGCTCAGTTTACGTTAATCACTAACGGAAATAAGGGCATCAAGGTGACCTCTTCAATCAATCCCAATAGCACTTCTTTGACTAAGTTTGACAACAGTAGCGTTAACGCTTCCGACGTTAAACTTTGGGTAGGCAAAGACTCTAAGCTTGCTAGTTTTGATCGCGCTAATGGTAATGAAATACAAACCTTTCCAACTAACACGCCGATTAAAGTGATTGCTACTGTAAAGGCGGATACATCTGAAATGAAAGCAGTTGAACAAACAGTTGCCGGTATTTTAACTATTTCTTGTAGCGCTTAATCAAACACCAAAAATTGAAAGCTAGGCTTTCAATAATGATGCTTACTGATATTTGGTGTCCACAACCATCAAATATCAGTAAGAAACTTTTGGTTACGCTTCTTATTATAAAAATAATAAAATTTATTTAGTACCACTTCGATTTACGAGTTAGAAAATATAATGAAATTTAACAAATTTTTGTCCATTTTACTGTTGGTATTCTCTGCGCATACTAACGCAGTATGGATAGAAAACGGTTCGAATTCGGTAACAAAACATATTAATAATCTCGGAATGAATGGGCGAATTATCTATACAGAGAAATCTCATTTATTATCTTATGATGAATTACAGAATATAAACGGTGATTCTAACCAGAAGTACCCTCATGCTGCATTTGTGACGTTGAGATTGAGCGGGCCACCGTTATCAACTTTTAATTTGGTTCTTAAATCTAACGTTCGATTAGAAATGTACCAAACAGTAAGAAATCAAACCCCACGAAGAATCGATGGCTTCGACGGTTTGTTCGTCAATATTCCTGTTAGTTTCGATGTTAGTGGCCGAATTGATATTAGCTATCTTTATTTACCCGTAGTTAATAACGACTCGGATAAAAATGAAAAACGCGTATCTCTATACTTAGAAAAAGACAGTAATATCTATTCCATTGATACCGTAACGTTCACGCGTCTTAATAGCGGTCAATATTGTGCCTTACTCGCCGATGATTATTCAGGAAAAATCCAGTTAATGGATGAGTCCATCGGCGATGTTGGTGTAGACCCTGCCCGTATTACTGCCGTCGCGTCTAATGGCGATAATTATCGTCGCGACGATGACGGCGATCATCGCTTAACGTTCAGCACCCGAATAGTACACGATGGCAAATACATTGATCTACCAAGCACAGTGGTCGTCGATCCTGAAGCTTATTCAAAGCATGGTTATCAAAACCAAGAGATCGAAGACGAGTCAGGTGGATTCTATAGACTAAAAGATGAAAAACCTCTTGATACCAAGATTTATCTTAAAGTTAAAAAGAACAGACATGAACTGCGCGCTGGCAACTACCGAGCAACTGTTATCGTAACCTGCAGAGGAAAAAATGATTAAATATATATTGGTCGTTGGGTTATCAATTTTGACACTCAATGCCCACGCTCATTCTCAAAAAACTGAATTAATAAAGCAAACCGTTTATAGCAAAAACGCCGTGGTAAAAGTTGAAGTCGGGAATCTAAATGACATCAATAAAGAATTTGAAATTGAGGTAAATGGGCATATAACCAAGCAAAGAGTGAAAATACAGCCAAGAAAATTCATTACCGTTCCCGTTAAATTATCCATTATACCGAACGTAATTAATCATTTTGAAATTTGCTCAATTATCATAAACAAAAACGTTAAAATACCGAGAACTCGAATATGTACGCCAGTAAAACTCTTATTTCCACAATCGCGATTGCAACAACATTATTCACAGCAGGACAACTAAATGCGGCCAGTCTCGGTATTCCTTCTGCTCATATTCCAAGTGGCTACGACAGAATCACCACCAGCGACGGCCTGACGTGCGAATCCACCATTGCAAGTGACACATACGTAACTACTGGCCTAATGGGAACGCAAAGAACAGATGGTTACAACAGCTCAACAAACAATAATTTGCGCGGGCGAGATGAAATAGGAGCTTACGTTCAAGTGATTATCCCTATTGGCGAAAGCCGAGAAAGGCTTAATTGTAAACGTTTTGAACAGTTAGAAATCGACCGTTTGAAAGCCGAAGTGGCAAAACTCAAGCTTGAATCTGCCATGGGTGACGTTTGGGCCGACTACGAAACTCCAGCGCCTAAACCCATTAATGTACCTGCAGTTGCACCGCAACAAATCGTGCAATTTGGCTCGCAGCACGGCATGAGTCTGTTTAAAACCGGCAGTAAAGATCTAGATTACACAAACCTCTATCAGTTAAAGGGGTTAATCAAAACGCTCAATACACACGATGAATCTAATGTCACGGTTATCGGGCATACCGACAACACAGGATCATCGGCTTTTAACCTACGCCTTTCCAAGGAGCGCGCACAGTCCTTAGCTCACTACTTGTCAAATCAAGGCGTTGATAAAAGCCGTATTACCGTCATTGGGGCTGGCGAAGAACAGCCCATCGCAAACAATGATACGCAGCGAGGCCGAGAACAGAACCGTCGAGTAGAGATCGTAATCGATTCATTTACCGTTAAGCAGTAATAAACAGACAGCCTTCAACAAGATTCTCTGTCCGTACATTCGATTGGCTGGTGCAAACATTCAGCCTAATACCACTAAAGGGATTCAAGATGAAAAACATACTATTAGCATTCACTCTCGTTGCCACTTTAAACGGCTGTGCCATTAAAAAATTTGAGAACATCTACACTTCGTCATGTGGTTATCAAATCGAAGAATGGGAAAAGCCCCTCACTTTTGGCGTAATAGACGGCATAGCCTACGCAAGTGGTATCATTTGTGAGGGTTCACCGGATGCGTTTAACGCACTGGTTAACGATCATCCAGCAATCAGCATGATAAAGATGGGGGTTATTGACGGATCAGCTGATGACTACGCGAACCTGGAATTGGCACATACAATACGAGAAATGAACATTGCGACTCACCTTTCTGCCAATAGCAGTGTTGCCTCTGGTGGTACCGACTTATTCCTGGCGGGGGTCACAAGAACCATTGAAGACGGAGCCAAGATAGGTGTTCATTCGTGGGCAGCTGGCGATATTCAAGGCCATCAATTACCAAAGAACTCACCTGAACATCAGATGTACCTTGATTACTACCAAGAGATGGGCATTCCAACCGATTTTTATTGGTTCACTCTGGAAGTGGCACCCGCTAATCAAATGCATCAGATGACAAAATCTGAAATTCAAAAATACGGACTAGCGACCAACTAGGCTCCCGTCTTCCCATTTGATCAGGGCGATAATAGCCGTCAACTTATTTGATGGTTTTGTCTTGTCGAATTGAACCTTCTATATTGGAAATAAAATGAAAGTATTCGCCTTTTTATTATTAACCATTTGCTCGTCCGCCATTTCATCAGAGATCCATGTTGATCTTGAAAACTTGACCAATAAAGCCAAGCAATGCTCGGCAACGCTGTGCGCTGAAAGTGAGTTTATTGGCTACACCACCAAGCCTAATGACAAACACCGATTCGCAAGGAGTGTCGACCTAAGCGGGCTAGATTGGGCCTTTTGGTTCGGAAATGACCAGAAAATTGCCAAGCCAAACGCTGATTTCATTGGACCGGTGACCACCTTTGGAAAAGTTACCTTTATCGAAAACCAAGCTGTCCATGGTAACCAGTTCTACTGGGAGAATGGGCAATCATCTGACTACCAAGACGAGTCTGTGTTTTCTGCGGCTATCCGCCACGGCGGGTTTTCTTTCCAAGTTTCTCCAAACAAAATCGGCGCATTTCAGCTCGACCTATACAGCCATAACTGGCTAGCGTCATCGGATTTTGAGGTCTGCACTCCAACAGAATGCATCAAGATCATGAACGACATCACCCTGCACATGACTAGCATAAAAAACAGCGCCACATTCACAACGCAAACTCCCCAGGATGTCATCACCATTAACTACGTCATGGCACCAAGGCAATATGATTTTGACCAATCTAACGGATATCACGCGATTGAAGCCGTAAAACTAACGGAAGTGAAGTAATGAGAAAACTCATCCTTATACCTGTATGCCTAGCCGCATTTTCTGTTCAAGCTGGTCTTGGAAAAATGGACCGCTCCGTTACTCAACATAAAGCGTTCGCGTTACAAACAAAATTTGATTTCGCATGTCACCTAAACGCAGGTTCCGCAACCATTATTGACCCATATTGGGCGATTACGGCTAACCATGTTTCCAATTCAAAATCCGAAGGCGACAACGTTTTGACCTGCTATTCTTATGAAAAAGATCAAAATGGTGTTTATCAACAAATAGATCGCCAAGTCGCCAAATCAGACTCAAACAACCATTACGGTGAATATGAGTTTACTGATGGCGTCTATGATTTTGCTTTAATTCGACTCGATACTCCGATTCGAAATATCAAACCTGCCAAGCTCCCAGCTAAAAGTATGTTTAATTACAATGAAACCTACCAAGTTAACCAAATCGGTTTCGGGAACTATAACGGTCGCAATGGCGGAACAAAGGAAGTGAAATACAACCACACCGACAGAAAATGGCTAGCAGAATCGAACCTTGCGCCATCCATCATGAAAGAAACGGATCTTCACTGGGTCGCGATACATGGTGACTCTGGTTCAGGCATCACAATCGAACACGAGAATGAGTTTTATATATTGGGTGAAATAGGTCTTCAATACTATGGCGAACTTGGTTGGCAAGATACTTTTGATGATGTCATTCAACGTGTTGATTGGATCCAAAAGCTGATGAAAGAGCGTGGTTTCTCCTACGCTGAACCCGTTGCACTAACAACAGTTATGTGGGATGAAAACAGCCACAAAAATATATCAAATGCTCATGCGTACTACAGTACGTGGACTGCGCATAACATGGACTTTAATCAAACTTATTGGCGCAAGGATGGGGGCATTGTTAATACCGCTTATGTTCAAGCTGGCGATCGTTACACATTTGAAACCGTCATTCCCAAAAACCCTGAAATGCCCGCATTTGATCTGTACGTCAACAGCCGAATCGTTGCTCACAACATTAAGGCAGACAAGCAGTCACTGAAGCTCACGGTTAATGCATTCACAAACCAAAGTGATCAATTAGTCATTGAGTTCAAACCCTTGGTGGCAAACGGAACCAAAATCGTGATCGATCACTTTCTTGTGAAAAAAGCCAAACCATAAAACCACCTCATCAACCTGTTAGAAAGCGTTAACAGCCTAGGTTGTTAACGCTTTGTTAGCAGAATAAGCGCAACTCTAACTTCGATATGTTGCCTGAGGTGCAGTCAATCTCTGATAATTCTTAATATTGCCCATTGTCAGCAAGCCCCTGTGCCTATTTATTTGCCTAGCAAACCTATTTGTTATCATCATCCCCATTCCGCTTACAGCGATAAAACTGCCATATAGCTTGTTTCGAACATCCTCCTTTGAGTAGTCACCTGTGGCATCCATGAACACGAGACTAACCGCTCCCAAAATGTGAGCTAATTAGGCAATATTTACGAAAAAACACTGATAAAAATAAACACTTAATCTCCCATAGTACTTAGGGTCAAAAATTCGGCTAAGACAATCAATTGACGAACCCGCCTTGTTTGAGAGTCATTTCAAACTTTTTCCATAAATTAGTTTGTCCAACTAGCTCATTGGTGTTATTTATAAATTACACCAAAAGGAGATAGACCATGAATACAAAGGCTTTCATTGCATTACTCGCACTAGCTAGCAGCTCAGTATTTGCTGTAGAGGTCACGTTTGGTGAAACCGTCGAGCGCACATGTTGGATAAAATCTGAGACTCATCACGCCAAAAACAGTAATCTAACACTGACAAGTTACGATAAGAACGGCGCCGCAGTTTATACTCTCGATACAAGAAAAATTGAGAGTAATCGCCAAAATAGCGATAACCACACTGTTTCGTGTAACTAAATTAAGCTGTTAAAGAAACGTTCGACGCATTTACATCCATCGACTCTGTTTTGCGCTCTTCATGGGTATTTTCACACTTTTCCAACGCCCTCTCTCTGTTTTTCTATTGAACGCTTACGACTAATATTGACTAAAATGCATAAACTGAAACAATAAACAAAATCGATACATTGAGCGTAAGTATAGCTATGCATTTTAAGAGAATATCTACCAAGCCTAATCATTGGCTAATCGGTAGCATTTTGGCGTCTTGTTTCACCAGTACCTCCGTTTCTGCCGACATCTCGTCCACTCCAGTTATTGGCGGTATATTCAGCTCGAGTAATGTACTCAAAAACCAAGTGTTGTCGTCACTCAGTTACTCAACAACCTTGAGCCGCGATGCCAGTCTATTTACTCTCGCAGGCGTGACGTTAGACACTTACATTCTGTCTTTGCCTCTTGACGTCAAAACCAAGGCGCGCGTGATCGCCCAATTATCTAACCCCACGTATTCCATTCCTTTAGGCTACTTTCTATATCACTATTACGATCGCTATAGCGGCTTAGGCAGTGAAGACGTCTTCAAACAATACCTATCAACGGTCTATGACGAGCAATCATTAAAAGACTTTGAACATAGCCTGTATCAATTTGGTGAAAAAGCATCAAAGACTGAGCATCCAAATGAAGCCAAAGGCCACCATGAGGGCATCCAGGTTGATCAGCAGTTTATCGCTAATATGGTGGTGATCTACGATGCGTTGTTTGAGATTGGTGTTTGGCAAGATATGGATACCTTACCCGAGTCCTATACTTACTTGACCACGAGCCCTCACGATCTTGACATCATTAACAAGATTCAACCTATCATTGTTGGGCTCATCAACAAACAAGCTAACAGTATGGATGAGGGGGACATGAAGCATGCCCTTCTTGCCATTGCCGAAGACGGCCAAAAGGAAAATGCCAACAAACCGAATAACAAAGCGCAAGCGCTAACGGTCACCTTAATTGACTTCGTTCGATTAAACTTGCTAAAGGCCTATCGCCAATTCGTATTCCAAGATGAGCGAGAAGCTGCGCTTAACCAATGGATGCAAGATGCTTTTGACGATGCACCAGACACCCTTGTTGGTTTTTTACACTCTCAACAAAACAGACGCTTTGCGGTACAAGTAACCGTCGATGGTTTACAACAGGGTCTCATCGAAGGTCTGGTCGATCCAAGCTCACCTTTTATATCGCTGGCAAATCAGAATCATCAGCAAAGGCATAACACCAAACCAAAACATGAGAACGTCATCGAACCTCAGCATGAACAACAAGTTCGTTTCATGGAAATTTTAGCTGATCAAACTTATAACGACCCACACTATTTACCCTATTTAAAACGCCTTTACCGTGACCACAAAACCAACATTTCTCGCGTTGGCATCTCATCAACGCCAACCATTAGCGTTCGCAACCTACCCATAATTAAGACAGGAGCAAAAGTGTCTGGCAAAGGGGGCACTGGCATTCCTAACTTCCACTTTGTCGACCGTGAAATTGACCGCGCTTACTATTTCTTCGGCAACGATGCCCTGCAGCTCGACGTATTGATGGCTGATAACCAAGTCCAAACTATGTTTGATCGATTGGATTATCTAAAAACGCTGAACTGTAACGGACAATACGACTGGAATGCGCACACCACTTATGATGGCTTGGTTAATCTAGGGCTTGGAGAGTCGCTTCGAGACTATGGTGAGAAGCGCTGTGTAAAAGAACTACAGCAACGGGCTAAAGTTGAACAAGCATTGAAGCAAATGCGCTCTGCATTAATCAATGATATTCAAACCTATCAGTCTATTTCTGGGTTCGATCTGTTCACTAAATTCGCTAAAAAAGCAGAAGTTGAACAATCTATTAAGCGCTATGCCGAGCGAGATGGCCATGGTATGCCAGACTTCACTTTAATCTACAATCCTTGGCCTGACCATTTTGCGCATTTTACAGGGCCATTTAGCGATGAGATATTAATGCCAACCGGTGAACTTAATCGGCTCGATTACTGGTTAACGCAAATAGAACAAACCTATCGCGATGCGGGTGTATACAATACAACTCTGTGGGGAATGGCCGGAGATCATGGGTTAACTCCCGTGTTCTATGCCCTTAATCCAGAAAAAGAAGTGCTCACCCAACTTCAAGCAGAGTTAGATTATCCAATCGTGGTACAAAAGATCTCATCTGATGAAGGAGAAGGCCCTAAAATCACCAACGCGTTACACTACCCAAGTTTAAAACACGTAGACGTGGTTGTCGCTTCAACGGCAGGTGGTAACTTTATGATGGACTTCTTTAATTCTGAAAGCGGCTGGAAAGTTCAACCTGTGTATCACGAGTTAACAAATTGGTCTCCTATCGCCGCACCTGCAGGTCAAAGTATCGATATTATTGACCAAATCAGCGCTCGTTTACCCGATTCACTGGATTACATGGTCGTAAGGGAAAGTCGCTGTGACGCCGACAATTGTGAAGTACGAATTATTGGTAACCGCGATACCCAACGTATCGATGAACTGATCACCCGAAACGGTGATAAGCTGTTCTATGAATCGGCTCTAAATAACCAACACACTCAACTACTCGGCCTACAACAGCTTAACCCTTACTTACCAAAACCAAGCGATGCAGATTTTGCACAATACTCAGCACTGATCGATAAGTGCATTAACCGCGCGACCAAGTCCGATACCCACTCTTGGTGTAGTACGCAAGAATGGAAACAAGTCACTCGGTTAACGCTAAGACCTGACTCCGTCAATCAACTGGCTAATATTTATTTGGAAGATCGTGCAGGCACGGTCAACCTATTTCCCAAAGCGGGCATAGGCTTTAATACCAAAGTACCAGGGCGTCACGCAGGTGAAGACTACTTAGAGAAAGATGCGTTCATAGGCTTTTGGGGTGCACCGATTGGCGTTAATTCAACACCGCTAACCATCGAAGAAAACGGTTCACTAGCACCGACACTGTTTGAATACCTAACGGGAGAAACCGTCATCACAGGAGAAAATGGATGGGGCTTCCCCTCGCTGCTTGATAAGTTGGATATTCCTCACACCAGAAATTAGTATCCGCCTAATATGGTAAGCTCACACAAAGTAAGCTCGCACACTGTGAGCTTACTTTTCTATCAACCAACATTCCCACCAAAAGCGAGTAAAAGACCAAAACAGGCAAGTAACACGCTGGATAATTGGTTGAATCTTCGGCTCGCATTTTTACTGGTCACGACTCGGCCTATTTTTGCGCCTAAAATAGCGTACGTCGCCAGCACCCCGCCGACAGACACCGTTGAAGTCAGAATAACCAACATGACATCCGACTGACTGAGTGAAGGCACATCAATAAAAATTGGAAAGAACACCATGTAGAACAAAATGGCTTTCGGATTGGCAATAGCAATAGCGAACCCCATTAACAAACTGGATGACCACGCCCCTTGTGTAGAATTGGCTTTTTCATCTTTAGTGATGGGTTGCTGCCACGCTTTATATGCCATCCAAAACAAATAGCCGACACCTGCATACCTAAGAGCAACCGACCCTTGGCCGATCATTGAAGACACCATTGCCAGACCGGAAATCGCAAACAGGATAAATACATAATCCGCGAATAACACACCAAAGGTGGTCAGCAAACCATGTTTAGCGCCTAGAAGTATTGAACGCGAGGTCACGGCAAACACACTGGGCCCGGGGATGAATGCGGATATGGCCATCGCGCTGCCTAGGGCAATCATTACACTAAATGTCATGTCTCTTCCTTATTGACATTGAGAGGGCAAAATCAGCACAGAGAGGCAACCCGCCCCTCTGTTGGCCGAACATCAACTTTGTGCAAACTGCTGAAGTTCATCTCCGGTCATTCGATAGATAATCCATTCACTTTGTGCTTTGGCACCGATCGATTCATAAAACTCAATCGACTTCTGATTCCAATCAAGCACCGTCCATTCAAATCTTCCACAATCACGTGCTACCGCTATTTTGGCTAAGTGCTTCATGATTGCTTTTCCTGCCCCTACCCCACGTTTATTTTCAGCCACATACAGATCTTCTAGGTACAGACCATACTTACCCAACCATGTAGAATAGTTAAAAAAGTAGACTGCAAATCCGATGGCTTCACCATCATGCTCACAAATCAGCGCCTCGGCGTGAGTTTCTTCACCAAATAGCTTATCTTCTATTTCTTTAACACTATTAAGTACGGCATCAGGTTCTTTTTCATACACGGCCAAATCATTAATAAACTGTAGAATAGCGCTTGCATCCGCCTTTACAGCGCCGCGAATCTTAATCGTCATATTTCCCTCTGTTCTTGACTGATTGAGCGTCCAGTGTAAGCTGAATAAACCAATGAATGAAATGCATTGTATTGAAGTGCTAAATGAAGAAGATGCATGGGCAGTTTTAATAATCTCGACCTTAACTTACTTAAAGTCTTTGCGGCTATGTATCAAACAGGCTCTGTTACACAAAGTGCCGACCAGCTAAACCTGAGTCAGTCAGCTTGCAGCCATGCACTCACCCGCTTAAGAGAGCGGTTGAGTGATGAGCTGTTCATTCGAGTCGATAACAAGATGCTTCCGACCGAGTATGCCCGTCACCTAGCTCCAAATATCTTGCCCGCTTTGGCTCTATTAAACAAAGGGCTCGAATCTTCACGGCCGTTTTGTGCTCAAGACAGACACGTGTTTCGAATTGCCGCAACGGATTACACATCGTGGTGTATGCAACCCTTTCTGTCGTCAATAAGCCAACAGTATCCGAACATAGATATTGAGTTTCTTCAGCTAGAGCAACGCTTGCCCGTAGAGGAATTAAAGCAAGGTGATATTGATTTGGTGTGTGGTTTCTCTCATCAAGAAGAATCGAACGAAGCGCTAGAGCATCTCATTTGGTTTGAGGATAAATACGTAAATGTTCGCTGTAAGCAACACCCAGTTCAAAACTCACTCACATTAGAACAATTTTTAACTTTCCCGCATGTGCTGATTACACCGTGGAATGAGCCCCGTGGCATCATTGACTTTTCATTGGCTCAGATCAAAAAGAAACGGCGTATCGGACTAAAAACAGCCAGCGTATTAGCCGCTCCTCATTTCGTCATTGATACACCTAATTTATTATCGATACCGAGCCGATACGCTGATCACGTTTGCCAAACACTGCCACTGATTACTGACGCACTGCCTTTACCAGTACCTAACTACCAATTGATGCTTTACTGGCACAGAACCTTGTCAAAATCACCAAAGCTAGAATGGTTTATTCAGCAGTTTTCTGCGTTTCATCAATCAAACCTAGTCAGTATTCAAACATAGTGAATGGCCAAGCTCACTATTTCGAGGTTTTAGGCGGGTTCTCGCGTAAGACCTTAGCCGGATTTCCTACGCAAATGGTATTGGATGGTAAATCTTTAACTACAACGCTTCCTGCGCCTACTACAACATTATCACCAATGGTGACACCCGGACACACAGTAACATTCGCGCCAAGCCAAACATCATGACCTAAGCGAATCGGTAATGCGGACTCAAGGCCACTAGAGCGCTCCGTCGGATCTAACGGGTGAGTGGCGGTTGCTATCACGACTCCAGGGCCTAGTAGACAGTTATCGCCAATGGTGATGGTATTGCAGTCTAAAAACGTACAGCCATGATTGGCGTAAAAATTCTGACCTAAATGAATGTTGTAGCCATAATCGCAATAAAAAGGCACGTTTAGGCTGGCATTGGTCTCGTACCCCAGTAACCGGCTTATTATCGCTCCGCGATTACTGTTTATTGGGTGGCTTTGGTTTAGCTCATAGCACGCACTTTCCGCACTTGCTCTATCGGCACTAAGAGTGCGATCCGAAGGGTCGTAATTTAGGCCAGCCAGCATTTTTTGTTTTTCGTTCATGATTCACTTCTTGAGGTTAGAGTCATACAAAACTTAATCGTAAAACCGAGTATATCGTTTTGTAACCACACCAAAAGAGGTGAAATTCTAATTTTAAGTCATTTTACTCACAGACATGACATTGATATCAAAATACAAGCGCCTGATGAATGACACGTCATGTTTTATTTGACCAAATAACCCCTGTAATGGTTAGGCTCACTCCGCACACAATGGCAATCGATAGAGGTTCATCAAAAACCGGAATCGCTAACATCGCCGTAAGACACGGAGAAATAGACCCCATAATTGAAGCGCGTACTGATCCGAGTAGACCCACCGCATAGGAATATCCAATCGTTGCCAGCACACCAACCCCCACACCCTGAACTAAAACAAATGGCATCGCTTCTTGTACGGAGAAGCTTCCCCAATGAGTCGTCACGGTATCAGTCAAAATTAATGCTAATGTGATAAAAAAAGATGAGTACGACAGTATAATAGCAACCGAAAATGCACTTATTGCCGCTCGTTTGATCCCTACCGTATAAATAGCCCATAGAACGCTCGCACTGAGCAATAAGCCAACACCGGTGAGCATATCCGCAGATCCATCGCTCGAGTTACCTATCACCATAGTTACAACACCAAGTAATATCAGCGACAAAGTGAAGGCCCGTTTTTTAGAAACTTTCTGACTCAAAAAGAAATGGCCGATCATTGCGACAAACAGCGGCGGTGTGCCCGCTAATATTGTGCCTACATAGGCGGTAGGCGCACTTTTTGCCCCTAGCGAAGCTAAAAATAAAAATGGGACACCGCCCACTAAAAGCAATAACACATCAGATGAACGAACTTTCTTTAATTCATGGATGTTGGCGAAAATAAAAGGAGTTAAGAGAATCATAGGCACAGAAAAACGAATTAACGCAACGTCTGCGATTGCAAGCGGCGAAGAACCGATGGCGCGTACAGAAAGAGCAAAGCCAGACCAAACGAGCAAAACGGCCGCCATTACCATATACCCATTCATCAAAGGGGTTATCGCACTTCGATTCACTTTAGTTGTGAGCACGTTAGTTGTGAGCGCTTTACTTGTCTTTTCCATCTAAATGACTTCCTATGCCTATATCCTACCTAGTATTATTCATCAATACAGGCGCATTTAGCTGGCAAAATTAACGTCATTACTTGTAATTGCTGATGGAAAAGATTAATTTTTCATTATTATTTAACGGAAATCGCCAAGAGAAGTTATGGATAACATAGATCGTCGTATTCTAGAGGTTCTTCAAAAAGAGGGACGCATTTCCACGGCTGACTTGTCTGAACGAGTAGGATTATCGCCGTCGCCTTGCGCAAGACGCTTAAAACGTCTTGAGGACGAAAACTACATTGAAGATTATCAAGCGAATTTGAGTAAAGAACGAGCCGGCATCGCGATGACATTTTTTGTTGAAGTGAGCCTTAATAACCACCAAGAAGAATCGATTGCGAATTTTGAACAAGCGTTGTCGGAAATGAAAGAAGTCATCAACGGCCACATCGTTTCAGGTGGTTATGATTACTTATTAGAAGTTGTCAGCCCAAACTTAGCGGAATATGAAGCCTTTACTAGAAAACTCCACAAAATCACAAGCCTCAAAGACATTCGTACCCACCTATCGGTAAGACAAGTAGTTACGAAAAAATCACTGCCAATTTACCTATAGCAATAATCTACTGCGGACAAGCTCAATGATGTCCTGACTGGTGGGGCTCATAGAGAAGCGCATAAAAAAAGAGCACTCATTCAAACTGAGTGCTCTTGCGTCTCAATAAAACCGAAAGCGTCTGATTACAAGTTGTCTAAACGAATATGACTGTTTTTAAGATCATCTCGCTTAATGCCTGCACCATCATTGAAGCTGTTGAGATGACGCAGTAGCTCCGTGATCGCTTCGATAGAAGCTAAGAGGTCTCCAGTATGAGCCGATTCCGATGACGTATGCATATTACGAATTGGGTAACCAATAGTAATTGCGGCGCTATCAACACCAGCAAGGGCTGCTGCCATTCCGTCGGTGCCCATATCACGGCCAGAGAAGTCCAACTGATGTGGTATTTCTTTTTCAGCGCATAGATTAACCAGCGTTTGAACCAGGTATTCAGACGCAACAGAGCCGCGACCAATGGTAAAACCGTCGCCCATTTTAAGCGGATTCATATTTCTGCTACCGATACCCGGAGCCGCTTCGTAATCGTGATTGACATCCGTTGCAATAAGCACGTCAGGTTTTAGCTCACCCACAACTTGAGTTGAGCCAAAACGGCCAATCTCTTCGTGAGTGGCAATCGTATAAAGCACGCGTACATTTTCAAGACCTTCATTTGCAAGCGTGCGAGCAATTTCAGTCACCGAGAAACAACCTAACCCGTTGTCTAAATACGCGCCATAAAAGGTATCTGGTGCAACGCCTCGTTTAATGGGGCGATCAAGTAAGATTGGATCACCTGCACGCAAGCCTAACGCCTCTACCTGAGCTTTTCGCTCATCACCATGCATGTGAAGTTCTAGATAAATAGACTCAGGTTTAATGCCCTGCTCACCGGAACGCTGGCCCGGAGTCGAGAAGTGAATGGCACCCAATGCTTCCACAGTACAACCTTGAATCACTTTGTAAGCGCCGACTTTTTCTGGATCTTGGCAGAATACTTGAACTTCGTGACCAATCAGCGTTGTTGGCAGGAACGAATCCGTGTTAATCCATACTTTTCCGTCTTCATCTATCTTACGAACTTGCATGCGAATTTTATCTGCATGGCCAACAATCATGACACTAGTAAGGTCATCACGACCAGGATGAGAGTCAAACACCAAGCTCGCATTGGCTTTAAACTGATGAACGCCCCAACCTTCAGGCATGAAGGATTCAAATTCTGGCTTGATCACACCGTAGCTCATTGCCGCTTCAAACCCAATTGGTGACGGTGACGCCAATACTGCTGACATGAATTCAAACTGAGCTTTAGGCATCGGTGCCTTCCAAGCTTTTACTGAATGTCCTTCATTGATTTCCGTACTCATTGATATCCCTTACTACTAACAATTAATGGCCAATACGGTAATAATAACCATTAATATTTTCAAGCTGTTATCACTATTTCATGAAATTAAGTTTACTTAGATCTTTACAGGTTATGGCAAATATAATTTACATTCTCTTCAGCGGCCTGATGACTTCTTCTAAACCTTCCACTTTCAACGCTAAGCAAAGTTGTAATAACTTGCCTAACTCACCTTCAGGAAAGCCTTTCTTATCGAACCACAATAGGTACTCTTCCGGTAGATCTATCAAGCAACGTCCCGCATATTTTCCAAAGGGCATTTTCATATTGGCCAATTTGATCATATTTTCTGGTTCTAGCATCTTATTTCTTAATCGTTAATTGGATTTGCCGTTAGTTTATCGGTTTAAACAGAATTTGTACTCACCGATTTGAAATTCACTTGGAGTGCTATTTTTGTTTTACAAGTCACATCCATTCGGGTGTTTCATCGTTATGATTCCGAAGATCTTAATACAGTGAAGGCACAACAATGATATTAATTACTGGCGCAAGCAGTGGCTTAGGCGCAGCACTTGGGCGACTTTACGGCAAAGAAAAACGCGCAATGACTCTGACGGGACGTAATAAACAAAGGCTAAATGATGTTGCCCTTGATTGCGGTGAGCATGTCAACACCATTACCGCTTCGCTTTCTAACCACCAGCACGTTGAGCAGCTATTCGAACAGTTTACTTCACCACCGTCTTTGGTCATCCATTGTGCGGGAAGTGGTTACTTTGGTCCGCTTGAAGATCAAGATCCTGGCGCAATGGCTCGCCTAGTGGAAAATAACCTACTATCAACCATGTACCTATTAAAACAGCTCGTCGCAAGATACAAGCACTGTAACACCACGGTTGCCATTGTGATGTCTACCGCTGCGCTGTCGGCTAAGGCAGGTGAAACCACCTATTGCGCGGTCAAATGGGGAGTGAAAGGCTTACTCGAATCTACGCGGCTAGAACTTAAAGGTTACCCAATGAAGTTAATCGCCGTTTACCCAGGCGGAATGGCAACGGACTTTTGGTCGACGAGCGGGAAAGATCTGGATAGCTCTGAGTTTATGACTGCAGACGAAGCAGCAAGCATGCTAAAAAGCGCCCTAACAAGCACGGAACATGGTTATGTTTCCGACATTACCATTAACCGAAATTAGTCACAATTCGGCTATTAAAATGATTGCGCCTTCGATACACTTTAGCCAAACCTAAATGCTACCGAGAAATTCATGTCTAAGCGCCGCCTACCGATTCCGTTGATCTTACTGATTCCGATTGTATTACTCGCCATTGTGATTATTGCAGGAGCCTACCGCTTTAGCATGACGGACGAAGAAATCGGCCAAAAACAGGGCTGGATTACCAGCAAACCTGATGAAGTAATGCTCAACCTTTTCTCATATAAAAACGGCAAACCTCTCAAGCTCATTCTCCCAGACAGCAATCTAACGGTGGCGTTAACACACTTTGTCGGCACTGGTACGAATCGCCGGGCTGTTGGGGAGTTTAATCATGACGCAGAGCGTGGTGAATTAGCTTACGACTACTTCCAAACGGCCATGCTCAATTTTCATGAACCAACAGATAACATGATTTATGTTGCGCCTTATACGGTGAGTAACCAAGGTTCAGGAATCTTCCACTACCTTGGATTGTTTGAGGTCTACCAAGATGAACAACGTATCCAGCAACTCGATACATTCTTCCTAGGTGATCGCTTAAAGAATGTAACCGTCATACCCTATGAACCTTTTGATGTAACGAACTCAGTAGAGGTTACGTATTGGGTCCATGGTGAACAACAAGCAATGGCCGAAGAACCGTCTAAAGAAATGAAAATCACCCTTCCATTGACACCTACACATTTCAAAAAATAGAATCAAAAAAGGCAGCTCTCAGTGAGCTGCCATACTCACCAGCTCATTCAGTCTATTTCTTTAACCCTTTCAGGTTAGCGAGCCCAATTGTCCCTCAACCCTATTCAACTCACAGCAATTTTCTCAAAAAACACAAATATAAATGATAATTATTTGCAATTGATAGTCAGTTTCATTTAAATTACGTATTCTTCGAACGAACAGGTAGTTTAAATGGATATCGAACAGTGCTGGTCTCATTACTTAAAAGCGGAAGAGCTTAACCAACAAGGCCATTGGCCTGAAGCTTATCATCTATATGATGATGTGTTATCCAGCCTACCTGATAATATTCAATTGGCGGTTATGTGTGATCGCACTAAACCCTGCCAGCTGGCCTGTTTATTAGATGGTTTTCGAACAGCGACGGTAAACCAATCCGAAATACTGAACAACCTCGGCAAACGCGAGGAAGCGTTCGAACTCCTCAACCAAACCTATGCGTATTTCCAATTTCTTACTCTAGAGTCAATAGATTTGCTTAAGGCACTTGAAAATGTACTGCATAAACACTGCGAAGATCTCTTCCGCCACCTTGCCGCTTTTTGCGCCGCACAGAGATCAGCAAATTGGATGCTTGAAATGGAAAACATTCAAAAAGCACACCACCATTTTTATCAATTACAACACACCAGCACCATTGAGCCATCTCATAGACTCAATTAATTCATAAGGTTATTCATGTCTCCAATATTGACTGTAAAGGATTTGTCGATTTCGTTTTCTACCAACGATGGACAAGTTGATGCTGTAAAAAACGTCAATTTCACTCTGAATAAGGGCGAAACGCTGGCGATCGTAGGAGAGTCCGGATCCGGTAAATCTGTCTCGACCAGTGCAGTAATGCGTCTATTGCCGCACAATGCCATCGTATCCGATAGCTCATCAGTTCACTTTAACGACACCTCTTTGCTTGATCTTCCTGAGAACAAAATGCGAGATTTTCGTGGCAATCGCATTGGTATGATATTCCAAGAACCGATGACGTCATTGAACCCCTATATGCGCGTTGGTGTTCAAGTTGCTGAAGCATTAACTTGTCATAAGAAAGTGTCTAATTCACAAGCAAAAAAACGCGTGCTTGAATTGTTTGATTTAGTGCATTTACCGGAACCTGAACAAGCCTATACGAAATACCCACATGAATTTTCTGGCGGCCAGTTGCAACGTATAATGATTGCCATGGCGTTAATGAATGAGCCCGATATTCTGGTCGCTGACGAACCGACTACGGCGTTAGACGTAACGGTGCAAGGTGAAGTGCTTAATCTCATCAAAGAAATACAACAAAAAATGGGCATGGCGATTCTATTTATCACTCATGACTTAAGTGTGGTAAAACACTTTGCCGACCGCGTCATCGTTATGTGTAAAGGCGATGTCGTAGAAACCGGGGAGACTCAAGCTCTATTCTCAGCCCCTCAGCATGAATATACTGAAATGCTGATTAACTCAATTCCGAAAGGCGGTAAAGACCCTGCCGTCACCACTGACAAACCGTTATTATCCGCACAAGACATTCGCGTTAAGTTCTTAATCAAGCCTGCATTTTTGCACAAGAAAGCCGTTCACTTTGAAGCGGTGAAAGGCATTTCTCTCGTTCTAAAGCAAGGCGAAACTCTCGGTATTGTTGGCGAGTCCGGTTCTGGTAAATCCACACTGGGTCGTGCGCTCATCGGGTTGTTACCATCGAGTGGTAGTATCCAGTTTAAAGGGCAAGACCTGACTACCTTGTCGAACAAGGAACGCTTTGCCCTTAAAAAAGACATACAAATGGTGTTTCAAGACCCCTATGGTTCTTTGTCGCCTCGCATGACAGTTGGCGACATCATCACCGAAGGGTTAACCGTCCACCAACCGCACTTAAGTAAAAAAAATAGGCTTCAAAGAGCTCGTATCGCATTAGAGGAAGTTCGGTTAGAAGCGAGTTCAATCAACCGCTACCCACACGAGTTTTCAGGCGGCCAACGTCAACGTATTGCTATTGCGCGCGCGTTAATCCTTGAGCCCTCTTTTATGCTATTAGATGAGCCAACCTCAGCGTTAGATCGTTCTGTGCAATTGACGGTTATCGATCTTCTAAAGGACATTCAAAAACGCCGTCAAATTGGCTTTTTGTTTATCAGTCATGATCTCAGTGTCGTAAAGGCGCTATCTGACCGAGTTATGGTGATGCAAAAAGGACAAGTAATGGAAGAAGGTACTGCTGAAAACATCTTCCGCTTTCCTAAGCATGACTACACCAAAAAACTCATTAATGCTTCTTTCGATTTAGAAGCACTAAGCGAGCCAACAGAGGTTGTGGCTTAACCTGAACGAGTGGTTCCAACGTCTCCGCTTCGATATAAAAATGGCTGATTGCTTATGCATTCAGCCATTTTTTCAATTAAAGCGCTGCTTGATAGTGCGCTTCGACCGCTTTCCAGTCCACCACTTGCCACCACGCGTTTATATAGTCCGGGCGACGGTTTTGGTAGCTAATGTAGTAAGCATGCTCCCACACATCTAACGCTAGAATAGGCGTACCCTTAACTGCCGCCACGTCCATCAAAGGGTTATCTTGGTTGCTTGTTGAAGTGATTTGTAACTCGCCGTCAACAACAACCAACCAAGCAAACCCAGAGCCAAAGGTATTGATTGCAGCATCGCTAAACTGTCTTTTAAATGCTTCAAGCTCACCAAAGGTACGCTCAATCTCAGAAGCCAACTTGCCTGATGGTTCAGATTGAGGCGAAGCAGACATACAGTTCCAATATAGAATGTGATTGTAATAGCCGCCTCCATTATTTCTGACCGCGGGAGAATGCTTACTGATGTTGGCAAAAATCTCGGTTAAAGATTGGCTTTCTAACTCGCTGCCAGCGATAGCCGCAGTAAACTTATCGAAATAAGTGCGGTGGTGTTTACTGTAATGAACTTCCATCGTTTTAGCATCGATGTATGGTTCTAAGGCACTATATCCATAGGGTAATTCTGGAAATTGATGAGACATGACTTTCTCCTTTTTATGTCGACATCAACACTATTGCAATTGATTATCATTTGCAAACGATAATTACTATCAATTGATTGCCCTGCTTGGATATTCTCAATCTATTCTGACACTCACCAGAACTCTTTGCTCCCGTGGTACTGGATCCACTAAAACAATGGTTTAGATCATGACCGCTTTACAGTCATCAATTTAAATACCAGTGATGAAAATCACTGAAATATACTAGAAAGATGCAATTTATTATTTAGTCATATTCATACGCTCATATGTTCTAACTCCGATATTAAACTTTAAACAGGTTACATATTTAGAATGGGCTAATGTAACGGCAGGCTAATATGTTTTGAAATAAATTCACTGATGCTATTCGTACTATTTACACAGACGAAAACGTTTGCGTTGTTGTCATAGTCTCACATCTCAAAACTAGGCACATACGCCAAATCATAAACAAAACCCAACACATATGACCTTAAATTACATATAAATAAGAACTTAAACCCAACATAAAGAAGAATATCAAAGTTTTAAAAATATCAGGTCCTTTTAACTGGTTTCATCTAATAAGACCATAAGCTCAACCAAACGGTACTTTATAAATAGGAATACCTTGTAAAGCGCATGTCGATTATTATTGATAAGTCTAATTAGAATAGTAATACCAACACTTCGTGACGCATGGAGCGGAAACGAACAGTAAGATCCACACAGGGAATGGGCATATCATGAAACTCAGTACAATTAGTTGCATTATTGCATCTGCATTAATGTCAGCCCCCCTTCACGCAGAAGAAACACCAGCACCGAACACGTCGAGCGAACAAGTAAAAACTTGGGGACTCTCGCTAGGTCTGGATTACAGCAGAAATGGTTATAAAGATAGCCACCACCTTGCTGAACGAAATTTGTCTGCCAAGGCATCGATTATATATAACTACAGTTCCGATATTAACTTTACAGCTAACTTTTCTGGATACCACAGTTACGATGCTTTTCTTGGGGATTATTGGGAAGATGTTTGGCTAACAGCGAATAAGAAAGATCTATGGAACCCAACAGATTATATAGCGATGTCTGTTGGAGCACGTGCTCTTATTCCGGTCTCAGAACTTTCCAAAAAAACAGATCTGCAATCCGCCATTCGAGGTGACGTTATTTTCGCCTTCGATTTGGGTGGTATTTTAGAAGGACTTAATATAATCGATGCCGTTCGATTACGTAAGAACTTCCATAAATATACTACAGTCGGCACCTTACCTTTAGAGGAGTATAGGCTTAGCAATGCACTGTCCATTAACTATAAACCAAACAAGTGGTTCTTTAATATCATGTTTGATAGTTCCACTTCTTGGAGTTATAGGGGCACAAGTTATTCGCCAAAACTCACTCACGCAGAAGAAATAGGGTATCAATTCACCGATCAGTTCAGTTCGGCTATTGGCATGACCAATAGCGCAACTTATTACGATCCTGATAGAGGCCCTAGCCCGCTAAGTACATTGTTTGATCTAAAAAAACCAACCTATTACATCACACTAAATTATAACTACTAACCATATTGCAAGGTGAATAATATGTTTAAGCAACTGGCCATTGCATCTGTGGTGAGCATCGCTCTCTATGGGTGTGGCGCAGAAGAGCGCACCTATGAAACTGTAGCTCGCGCTCAAGAGCAAATCACAACACAATCTCTAGATACCGAATCTCTTTGGTTATATATGCCTTCTACGGGGGCAACACCGCGTTACGCTACAAGCCAACGTGGCTTTTTCCAAGGAACACCAAAACTGGTTAAACTTCGCTTTGACGATGCCAATGGTATTTTGGCTGAAGAAGTCGACCGCGATACAATACGAGCGGGTAAGAGTTCGCGTTATGCAGACGTCATTAACCAAGCCCCTGTTCTGAAAATCCCTGGGACATTCCAGCAATACCGATGTGCTGAAAACGATTTCGATGAATGTACCAACAAAGAAGAATTAAACAAAGATGCGGACGCAACTTGGAATACCGCTTCCCATTTCACCCCAGATTTCGCAGAAATCAAATCGCTAGCGGTTGATTCCGTCGACGCGTGGTACACCTCTACCGATGTTAAAGAAACGGCAAAGCCAAGACTTACGCACTGGGAGTACGATCCAAAATCTGGCACCATCAATGTTGAAGTTGAGCGTACATTTACCGCCGACTCTGACGACGCCTACAAGTTTGGTTACGACTTAGACAACTTATCGTTCAAAACGCGCTTCTTCTATTCCTTAGTAAAACTCGATTCCATCGCAAGTAAAGACTACGAGAAAGTACTTTACCCTGGTAGAGACTCCTCCCGTTACGGTTTCTTTAATGATGAGAAAGTCGAACGTTCCGCAACAGGCGAAATTGGGCTGCAAGGTCAAAAATTCCGTTTGCTGAACCGCTTTAATCCGAAAAAAGAAATAAAGTACTACTTAAGCGACAGCTATTTCGAAAAAGGCAGTGAGCTATTTCTTGAAACCACCCTTGAAACTATTAAAGAAATTAACGAGGTATTGGAAGCGGGTAAAACGGGTGTCCCATCAATCAAAATTGTGAATGAGGACACTCCTAAAGGCATCCACACCGGTGATCTTCGTTACAACGTACTTAACTTGATCACAGATCCTGTAGACAGCGGTCTACTGGGTTACGGCCCGTCAGCAACTAACCCGCTAACTGGTGAAATAGTACATGCACACGTGAACCAGTACGCAGGGGTGATCCGAGCGTCTTCGCGTCGCATGTGGAATCAACTCACCATGCACTATAACCGTGGCGAAATCGATAAACCTATCGCTCCAGTACCTGCGCCTCAACCACCAGCAGACACAATAGGTAATGTTGCAACCAATACTGGTTTTGCTGGCGTAGAAGACAGCTTAGTCGCCAATAAAACAACGGCACTGTCAGACTCGACTCCTTTCACCGTTCCAAATGAACCTAATTTTGCTAACGGCTACACACAATGGCTAACGGCAGGGCAGCAACCGACAAAAAGCTTTAGTAAGCAGGTCGCACAGCGCCAATTGGAATTAGATAGAATGGCTGAGAACAACATGTATTCAGAGGAATTCATGTGGGTCAGCACTCGCTCTAAGGGGTTAGTCACGGGCATTGATTACCTACAAGGTGATTACTTTGATAACTCTGATCTTGACCCTTCTGCGTCCGACTACCAAGACAAGGTCAACACCAAACTTAAAAAATGGTCGAAACTGTCTGCGGAACAACAAAAAATCGTCAGTAATCAGATTTCAAAGCACATGTATCGTTCAACCTTGGTTCATGAACTTGGGCACAACCTAGGCTTACGCCATAACTTCATGGGATCGGCAGATAAAGACAATTTCTATACGCAAGAAGAAATTAGTGCTCTTAATTACACCAAAATACCGGCCCACAGTTCGGCAATGGACTACGGCGCCTCAATTTTTGATGAGCTGCCGATCTACGGGAAATACGACGTCGCTGCGTTACGTTTCGGCTACGGACGCAAATTGCAATACACAACAAAAGTCGACAAGGTGAACCCAGAGACAGGGCTTATCGAAAAAGTCGACGTGACCAAATATGCCAACTTCGAAGACATTGACGCCGAGTTAAACCTAAATGAACAGGCATACCTACTAGGTTCAGTCAAACAGCTAAAAGAGACCGTCTTCAAAAATGATTCTGAAGCTAAGTTTACCAACTTTGATTACTGTACTGACGAACACGTTAGAAGTAACAGCACGTGTAACCGCTTTGATGAAGGTTCAAACATCCTTGAGCAAACTAAATTCCGTATTCAAAAATACTGGGATAGCTACGACCTAAGGAACCGACGTGACGACCGTGAACAATTTTACGAGTATCAAGTACAGAGCTACGCCTACTCTCGCTGGTATGAGTTCAATGAAATTCGTTCAGTCGTGGATGATCTTGGTGATATCGATTACCAACTATCTAAGCTGAGAGGCTCGGAGGACAGCTATGGTAAGAGCGTCGCCAATTACTATACCGATAACTGTCAACGTGCCGATGTCCGCAGAGGCTTACCTGAAGGTGCAAAAATGGTGTGCGACACCTTTGATGCTTCATTACTCGCTGCAAACTTTTTTGTCGAAGTAATGAGCAAGCCTGATCGTGTCTGTGAGATAAGAGTGTCTACCAATTCAGGACAGATCACGCGTTTCGTGCCGCTGTCTGACTTATGGAGCTCTTATGGGCCAGGCATACAAGACAAAACCACCTTGCCTGAATCATGTTTCGATAAAGATCTGGTCGCAGAAATGGCGTCAAGCCGTGATAACATCACCGTATTGTCTGAAACTCGTGATGGCCGCCCTTATGCCAACATGCGAGCTAACAACCCTTACAATACGTCTTCGACTGCCGTTGACCAATTCGGTATTTGGCCAGACAAATTAGTCGCCGCGCAAATGCTTGTTAAGCGTACTGATTACTCCAGCGCAAGAGACAAATCAAACATCGCCCTGCTAGATGTATCGAGCATCCACGGTAGTGTTCAAGGTACACCGCAAAAAATCAAAACTTATCTTGGTTACTTAGGTTACGGAATGGATTCGTTTGCTGACCCAATCTTTGTCGATAAGGATGGTGAACGTGCAACAACGGTAACGCCTTACCAGCCAGATATTAAGCGAGCGATAGACGTACCGCCGTATTTGTTCAATTTGAAATCGTTTTTTCAATTATCACAAAATACAGTTACGCCAATGTTTACCGCGCTCCTTAATAACTTAGTGGCATTCGGGTATGCCGAAGAGTACGGCCTAGCTGACAGCTCGCAAGACTTGTTGGACGACATAACGCTTACGCGTCCAAACGACAGTGTTGATGATAAGGGCAGTGTTACCTTCAGCTTAAAAGCCAGAAATTACGTAGTAACGCGTCGAAATGGCTTGGCAAAAAACATGGCTGAAAAGGCTTTGTTAATTAACGGCCGTCAGGATGACTTGCTCAAACTGGATGACACTAATTACATAACAAAACAGAACCTGAAAGCTAATGGTGTTAAAACACTGAATGACTTTAAGTTGGTGATGTTACGTGATACGGCTGCCGTTGGATTGCTGAAGAAGACGTCGTACTTCGACGGTATGTTTAGAGCGACACTGTTTTCACCAGCAAAATTCACCCTAGATAAAGACAAAAAATGCTATACCGTTACCGCAGAGCCAACACGCTGTAACAGCAAAGACAACTTGCATGCTGCGTGGAAATCACTGCAAGCCAATGAAGATGACGAAACCTATCTGACTGCATTACTTAATTGGGCTGACCAATACAAAGATCTGATTGCTGAAGAGTTAAAACGTAACCCTCAAAACACTGAGATTTACGATATCAACCCAGAATCAATTTGGCTTTGGAGTTCGAGAGAATACATCCAATATCGCTATGCATTAGAACAACTGCCTGTTCTATAAATACCTAACGTAGTTGCAACCCTCAAGACTGGCTCATATCGAGTCAGTCTTTCTTTGCCTCTATTTCCATAAAATTCAATTAAGGAGTTTGAATTGTTAGCCTATTTTAGTCGGCGGTTGTTGTTGATTATTCCTACCTTTATTGGCGTTACCTTATTGGTATTTGCTCTTACACGGTTTGTGCCTGGTGGCCCAGTAGAAAGAATGATCTCGCAAATGCAAAGCCAATCGATAGATGGTGGCAGTGCCGGTCAACAGCAAGGCTCCCAGTCTTTATCCGAAGATCAGATCGCAGAGTTAAATGCCTTTTACGGGTTAGATAAACCGATTTTTGAAGCCTATTCAGAATGGTTGATGAAATTGATTCAATTTGATCTTGGTGAGTCCACCCGTTATTACGAACCCGTGTGGGACATGATTCAAGAAAGGCTGCCTGTCTCAATGTTCTTCGGCTTTTGGACATTCGTGATCAGTTACTTGGTCTCAATCCCTCTGGGCATCCTCAAAGCCATTAAGCACGGTTCCAAATTTGATAACGTTAGCTCCGTCATGGTGTTTATTGGCTATGCGCTCCCTAACTATGTTGTCGGCGTTTTTCTGATTTCTTTTTTTGCCTTCCACTTAGGTTGGTTCCCAATGGGCGAGTTCGTCAGCGACGATTTCGAAGACCTTCAGTTTTCTCAGCAGCTTTATGACCTCTTCTCCCACGCTTTATTGCCTTTGATTTGTTACATCATTGGGGATTTCGCCATCTTGACCATGACGATGAAGAATAACTTGCTAGAGAACCTTGCTGCGGATTACGTCAAAACCGCCATCGCCAAGGGCTTGCCATTTAACAAAACGGTAAGAAAGCACGCATTAAGAAACAGCCTGATCCCGATAGCGAGCCATCTAGGGAATGTCGTTTCTGTATTCGTGGCGGGCTCTTTTCTTATCGAAGTGGTATTTAACATCGATGGCATTGGGCTTCTCGGCTATGAATCCATCGTCGAGCGAGATTACCCCGTTGTGATGGGTATTTTAACCATTTCATCTCTACTGCTGATGTTTGGCAATATCTTATCTGATCTCTGCGTTGCAGCCGTCGATCCTCGAGTGAAATTTGGACATTAATGTATGCAAATTGACCCACTAACCAAGAAAAAACTGAAACGGTTTCGTTCGATAAAGCGCAGTTATTTCTCTTTTCTGATCCTAACCACTTTGGTTTTGCTGTCTTCTGTCGCTGAATTATTAGTCAACAATAAAGCACTGATGGTTTCGTATCAGGGAGAATGGCATTTCCCAACTTACACTCACGTAATAAGTGGCCGAACATTCGGGCAAGATTATGAATATGAGGCGGACTATCGCGAACTTGAACACCTTTTTAAAAACCAAAATCAAGGGGATTGGGTCTTAATGCCTCTCGTACCTTGGGACCCGTACGAACAAGACTTCGATGGCACGAATTACCCTCCTACTGGGCCATCCGTGACAGAAAAACATTACTTGGGTACCGACCAATCTGGCCGAGATGTTCTGGCGCGTTTGGTATATGGCTTTAGGATTGCCATTTGGTTTGCCATGTTAACGCTTGCTATCTCATACACCATTGGGGTGCTTGTCGGCTCACTTATGGGATATCTCGGCGGTCGATTTGACCTGATCATGCAGAGGTTTATCGAAGTGTGGTCAATGGTACCGTTTTTGTACGTCATCATGATCATGGTGTCGATCATTCAGCCAAGTTTTCTCCTTTTTGTCTTTATCAATGTTCTATTCGGTTGGATCAGCATCACCTGGTATATGCGGACTATGACCTATAAAGAAAAAGCACGTGAATATGTCACGGCAGCGCGCGCTCAAGGCGCTGGTATGTTCAGGGTGATCATCAAACACATTCTGCCTAACACCATGGTCATGATTGTCACGCTCGCGCCATTTGGCATTGTCGCCAATATCACCACCTTAACCGCATTAGATTACCTCGGACTTGGGCTGATGCCACCGACACCAAGTTGGGGCGACTTGCTGCAACAAGGTAAGTCTAACTTGGACGCCTATTGGATCATAAGCTCCGTCGTGTGTGCCATCGTTCTGGTTTTAACCATGGTGACGTTTATTGGCGAAGGAGTACGAGAAGCCTTTGACCCGAAAAAATACACCCGATACGTCTGATTATCTCAAATACACAATAAAACAAGAGTGCAAGGTAGCACCCTATTACAAAGAGTTTGGAGACACTATGAAAACACTGTTTACATCGTTATTGCTGTTAATACTCGGCACGTTTTTTCCATCCATTGCGAGCGCTGACTCTGTGCCGCAAGGGTTAAATTGGGTTTCTAACAACGAACAACCAACCTTCGCAGATAGCAACGCCAAGCAAGGTGGCACTTATCGTATTCACATCAACAGCTTTCCACTGACCATGCGTACCGTTGGGCCAGATTCAAATGGTAGCTTTCGTGCGTTTATTATGGATGGTAATCCTTCTCTCATTCAGCAACATCCAAACACCCGTCAATACCTACCAGCGCTTGCAAAACAGTGGGCCATAGGCGACGACCACAAAACCGTCTATTTTAAACTGGATGAAAATGCACGCTGGACGGATGGTAAGCCCGTCACCAGCAAGGATTTTGGGTTTGTGTTTGATTACATGCGAAGTAAACACACTAAAGCACCTTGGTATCAAGACTTCTATACCAATAAAATCGCAGGGATCACCATCTTTGATAAGCATACCTTTGCCCTGCATTCAGCCAACGAGCTGGCTAACGATGAATTGCTCATGCGTCTGAATATTTTGCCAAAACCCGCTCATTTTTACCCGAAAGGCATCCCAAATAATTTTGTCAAACGTTACAACTGGAAAGCAGAACCCGTAACGGGGCCGTACGAGGTCGCCAAAATCAAGAAAGGCAAGTACGTTAAGCTGTCGAAAGTCGATAACTGGTGGGGCTACGGCAATAAATACTATCAGCATCGCTACAACGTTAACCACATCATGCTAAAAGTCATCCGTGACTCGGACATTTCTATTAAGTACTTTGAAAAAGGCGAGCTTGATGCCTATTACATGGTCTTTCCTTCCATCTGGCACGAAAAAGCGAAAGGCGATTTATACGACCGCGGCTTTCTCGTCAAAGAATGGTTTTTTAACCAATCCCCTCAAGGAGCGGCAGGCATTTGGCTTAACCTAAATGCAGACAAAATGGGAAATTCGGATCTACGACGTGGTATCGCCCACTCTATGAATGTACCGAAAATGATCGACATTGCGCTGCGTGGTGACTATACCCATCAGCAAAGTTTTGGTTCAGGTTTTGGCGACTACGACAACAAGCAAATCCAAGCCAAAGCGTTCGACTTGGCACTGGCAGACAAGTACTTTGACATGGCCGGGTACAGCGCTTTAGACAAAGACGGCATTCGCATAAACCAAGCAGGTGAGCGCTTGAGCATCACGCTAACCTATTTATCCAAAATGCACTCACCTCGCGTGATTGTATTGAAAGAGGAAGCGAAAAAAGCGGGGCTAGAAATTGAGCTCAAGTTGGTAGACGGGGCAACAGGCTTCAAATCATTACTTGAGAAAAAACACCAAGCCGCATTTTTGGGCATGGGCGCCCCACAAATGCCCGTGTATTGGCAGTATTTTCACTCTTCGAACGCCAAGCCACAAACTAACAACTTTACCAACTTTGCCGATCCCGCGATGGATAGCCTAATCGAACAATACGACTCTGAATTTAACGTCGACAAGAAAGCGACGTTGTCTCGTCTAATTCAAGAAAAAATAGCCCAGTGCGATTGTGTTATTCCTACCTATTCAGTGCCATTTTCAAGAGCAGCGCATTGGCGTTACGTCAAGCTTCCAAAAAACATCGGTACCGCCTTGTCTCGCGATATTCTAGATGCAAAAAGCATGGAGTACGGCTTGTTCTGGATAGATTTGGAAGAGAAGAAAACCACCATGAAAGCTCTTAAATCTGGCCAGTCGTATCCTTCAGTAACCCGAATAGAAAAGCGTTTCGCTCAGAAGTAATGGACCCTGTAAGCATGAAAAATGATTGTATTTTGTCAGTGGAAGGCCTTGAAACAACCTTTACAACGGATGATGGTGATATCACCGTCCTCAATGAGGTTTCTTTTGATGTCTCTAAGGGAAAAACCATTGGTATTGTTGGTGAGTCCGGGTGTGGTAAAAGTGTGACCGCCGCATCCATCATGGGGCTACTCCCTCATCCATACGGAAAAATAACGGCGGGCTCAATTCTTTATAAAGGCAAAGATCTTGTACAAATGCCAGCAGAAGCACTGTACCAAACTCGTGGTAATGAAATCTCGATGATTTTCCAAGATCCTATGACGGCGTTAAACCCTGTTCATACTATAGGGAAACAACTTTGCGAGGTGTATGAACTGCACAAACCTGACCTATCGCGCAAACAGCAAAAACAGGCAGCGATAGAGATGTTAAAACAAGTCGGCATTCCTGCCGCCGAGCAAAGAATCGATAACTACCCTCACGAGCTATCAGGAGGCATGCGTCAACGTGTGATGATCGCGATCGCACTAGCTTGCAACCCTGATGTCTTGATTGCCGATGAACCCACTACCGCATTAGACGTTACGGTGCAGGCTCAAATACTCGATTTGATGAGCGAGATGCAGGACAAGAGCAACATGGCCATTGTGTTGATCACTCATGATATGGGGGTCGTCGCTCAAAGTTGTGACGAAGTGGTGGTTATGTACGCAGGTAATGTCGTTGAAAAAGCCGACGTCTATACCCTATTTGATTCTCCACGCCACCCATATACCCAAGGTCTACTTCAGTCAATTCCAAGAATGGATGGCGAGCCAAAATCACAACTTGGCACTATTCCGGGTTCAGTACCCAGCTTGCAAGAGATGCCATCTGGCTGCCGATTTCGAAGCCGATGCCAATACCAAATGCCACAATGTGCCACCCGAATACCGAAACTGATGTCTATTGGTCATCATCACTCCGTCAGCTGCTTTCTTATGTCAGAGGAAGGGAACGTAAATGGCTAACACTCTCTTAGAAGTACGCAATCTCAAACAACATTATTTGATTCGCAAAGGGCTATTTAGCAACAATGTTTATACTTACGCGGTTGACGGTGTTTCATTCACCGTCAAAGCAGGCGAAACACTCGGGCTGGTTGGCGAATCAGGCTGCGGAAAAAGTTCACTTGGTCGCTCACTGCTTAAGCTCAATGAGCCGACCTCAGGGCAGATCATTTACGACGGGCAAGACATCACCCATTTTACCGCTAGGCAAATGGTTTCGTTGCGTAAAGAAATTCAAATCATTTTCCAAGACCCAATGGAAAGCCTCAATAGCCGCCATACCATCGGGCGGATTTTGCAAGAACCCTTCGACATTCATAAAATAGGAACCCAAGCAGAGCGAACTCAAAAGGTCAAAGAATTACTCATTAAAGTTGGGTTACCAGAATCGGCTGCAGAGCGATACCCTCATGAATTCTCTGGAGGGCAACGTCAACGCATTGGGATCGCTCGTGCTATTGCGTTGAACCCGAAACTCATCGTCTGCGACGAAGCCGTATCAGCGCTCGATGTTTCCGTCCAATCGCAAATCATCAATCTTCTTCTTGATCTGCAGGCGACGATGAACCTCGCGTTAGTATTCATTGCCCATGATTTATCCGTTGTGAGGCACATCTCTGACAATATAGCGGTCATGTACCTTGGCCGCATTGTTGAAATGAGTGATACCAGTTCTCTTTTTGCCCGCCCGCAGCATCCTTACACCCAAGCGTTAATCTCCGCCATCCCATTGCCCGACCCGCGATCGAGAAAAAAACGAGAGCCGCTTAAAGGCGATGTGCCCTCTCCTATCTCTCCTCCCAAAGGATGTCATTTTGAATCAAGATGCCATTTTGCGACAGAGCAGTGCAAAACCGACTACCCTCAGTTAAAGCACGTCGACAACCATCATTATGTCGCCTGCCACAGAATTGAAACGACTTAATAGCCTGAAACTAAAACAATAAAAAACCAGACATCAAGTCTGGTTTTTTATTGTTCTTTTTAGGCTTCAACCCTAGCGATTTGCGCCCGAACTTGAGACAAGAAATCGTTGGGAAGCGTACGTATTCCCTCTGAGAATCGTAACGTTTCGTGTGGTGTGACAAACAATAAAACGTTACACAAATCGCCCTCACCATCGGCGTCTTTCTTCATATTTTCAGTATGATACTTCAGCACTTCTTGAGTAAGCATCTTATTCAAGGCATCAAGTTGAGATTCTTTTAAGTTCATACGCGAAAACCCCACACGAACACAGTTAGGGTTTTCCAGTGCTTGCGCTTTAAGGATATCTTTGTACTTCAAGCTTAATTTCGAGTCTTCAGAAAAGCGGTAATACAACGGGCCATTTAGCTGCGTTTTATTGTCATCCGTTAGCTTGACTAATCCAAGCAACTCAAGCGCTCTAAAGTACGCGTACGTCGATGCCTCGTCCAAACCGTATTTCTTTTTCATGTGATCATGACTGTCGCGATGCCTAATATGCCTAAGCTCTCGATAGAAGTCATACAAGTGAGGAAACTGAAAAAAGATCTCATCTTGAGTGTTATTAAAAAAACTCTCGTTGTCATGCTGAAGCTTGACGGCCAATTTTTGCAGTTCTTCTAATGTGGTATCTATCTCACGACAATAATCGAGTAACCGCTCCAACGTAATATTGGGGCTATATAGATGACGCTTAAACGTTGAAAGAGGCACACCAACTTCATCTGCGAGATCGCGATAAGTCCGCCCTTTTGTTTTAATCACACTTCTGAGTGCTGCTAATAGATATTCTGAATTTGCCGCTCGCATCCTGCTGAACTCCTACATCCTGTTCTGCGAATTATTACATTTGTATATAAGTTATAATTTTTGGCAACCTATTTCTAACCATTTACCTCTACTTGCTCACAAGATCGTCTCATCTTTCTCTGATACAGGGCTAAATTTATGTCGAGAAGGGAACACTGATCATCGGTATCAATTATCACTATCATTGATATTGTGACACCTAAACACTCAATATTTTATAAAGCATGAATCTTAGGTTATTGTTAGCCGTAGATTAAAAAGATCCTGCATGGAATCTGCGGGCTTAAGGCGTACTTCATGGATGAATACTTAAAGAAAATCAAACAGTTTGAAGCGGAAAATAAACGATTAAAACAAGAAAACGCCCGCTTAAAAGAAAAACTCAGCGTGACACTAGATGGCACTGGCCTTTGCCTATGGGAGCAGCATGTCCCTAGTGGTTCATTGACCATATTCAACGTTGAATGGGGCAAGATGCTTGGCTATCAAGCGAACGAATTAAGTGCAACGGTCGACATGTGGAAAAGCAAATTACACCCTGAAGACTATGACTTTACCGTTCGTGCATTTGAAGACCATATCAATGGCAAAACCGATTTCTATCAAGTCGTGCACCGAATGATCCACAAAGACGGAACAGACAGCTGGGTATCAGACCGTGGCCGCGTTGTGGAGTATGACGACAATGGGCTGCCACTTCGCATGATGGGTACGCATATCGATATTACGCAAGAAAAGCGCTACGAAATCCAACTCGCAACCTTAGCAAACAGTGATCCTCTTACTGGCTTATTAAACAGAAAAGCCATGTTAGAGAGCTATCAAAACCACTTAGCAACACACAGCGATAGTGGCTCTGCGTTGATATTCATTGATGTAGATAACTTCAAAGCCGTCAATGACGAGCTCGGACACAAAGCCGGAGACGACCTACTACTCGAGATTGCAACTTGGCTCAAAAATAATGCGATGGAAAACTGCAGAATTGGCCGACTAGGTGGAGACGAATTCGTCATACTCTGTAGCTACTCGCACCGTACTGAGCTAATGAAGTTGTGTCACCGACTCCTCTCATTTTCAGCCGTATCACTCCAACATTCGCAAGCTACATTGACCTTAGGATTTAGTATTGGTATATGCTTGTTTACGGGTAATCAACATCGCTTTGAAGACGTCTGCCAGCGTGCCGATTCAGCCATGTATCAAGTAAAGAAAAATGGAAAAAATAGTATCGCGGTGGTCAATATTGATGACGATTGCGCTACGCTTTGTCACGCTGCTCGCTAAGTCATAGGATTGCAGCGGTCATCCCATCGATTACCTATCTATCCAGGCCGTTGGCACTACGCACCTAGCAAAGAAAACGCCTTGTTTTTTTCGCATGGTTTAGAATAATAATAACCCTGAATATAAATATTACTCTTTTTAAGCGCTTTAATAATTTCTACTTGTCCAATGTTTTCAACGCCCTCAATCACGACAAGTCGACTAAAGTGCGCGCACAATTCAAGCACTTGAAATAACGTTTGCTTCTTATGCGAGTCTATTTCGATATCATCGACATAACGCTTATCAATTTTAACGGTGGAAATAAAAGGTAAGTTCAACGCATCTAAATTTGCATATCCGCTGCCAAAATCATCTAAAGAAAACCTAAAACCCAAACTGGTCAACGACTCAACTACGGCTTTTAACTCATCACTGTAGATCAGTTGATTGTTTTCAGTAATCTCAAATACCAACCGTTTACGTAGCGGTTCGCAGGTTAGCGTTAAAGCCAGAACATCTGAGACAAAATTAGGCGCGCATAGATCATTAGTCGAAATGTTTACAGATACTGGGGGTATCAGCTGGTTTAGCGATAAGCGAGCTTTAAGATCGCCAATAACATTTTTCAATACAATGAAGGTGAATTGATAATGCAGGTGCTCATGTTGTTCTAGTATCGGAACAAAATCACCTGGCCCAACGTTGAGTTCATTATTCCATCGTACCAGTGCTTCGTAGGCAGAAGGCTTTTCGTCACTTAAAGCATCATAAATTGGTTGATAAACCACATGAAAACTCTGCTCTTCATAGCAAATTGATCGATAGAGCTCTCGAGTTAAGTATTTTTCCTTCATTGCAGAGCAATAGCTTTCTTCTTGGTGAATGTACAACCCTTCAACAGTGCTCAGCGCTTTTTTCATCCCAAAGGAGAGTCGGCGTTCCATTTTATCGAGATCGGCCAATACCGATTTACTCGACATATAAAGAGATGAAATCGCGTAATCCATTGCGACCAAGCCTCCATCAAACACTAATTCCTTAGGTAATCGTTCAATGAGTTTCTTTTGTTTTTCTGCTACGTCTTTGTTATTGAGTGGGTTATAAACAGCGAATGCAACAACCAAATACTCATCACTATATACTTTCAAAAAAGTCGGACAGACACTTTGGTTTATCTCTTTATACAGTTTCTGGCGAAGCTTGTCTTTTCGTGTCAAACGGTATAATGACTGCTCAGAGCGCCCAACCTTAACTAAAGAAATGTGGTAATACACTGTCATTTTCCTAGCTTCGATTCGCTTCATTAGCGAAGAAAAATACTCAAAGCCAAAAATGTCTTTTTTTAACGATTGAAAATACTCTTCACTATTTAACACTTGCCCATATCTAAAGTCAGTACTTCTATTCTCACTGTGTTTAAGCGAGCCTATTGAAAGTTTTAAATAGGCAATAATAAACACACATAGAAACATCGCTAACACAACGGTTAGAAATACCATCTTGGTTTACCTTTATTAGTTTGTCTTACGAAGGCAGAAAAGCTTATACATACACTTGAGTAAACAAAGTGTATGTGACTGTATCTGCAAGAAAAACAGCACACTACCACTTACCAACAAGAGAGCCAAGAACAAAATACTAGGGAAGCATCCATATAGAGCAATAACTCAACCATAAACCATTAATATAAATAGAATTTAAGTCACAGAACGTCAGAGCTGGAAAAAATATTATTTTATCCCGCTTTCTTTTTACTCGCATAATGAGCCATATAAAAACGAAACGACCGACATTAATTAGCTTGTACTAATTAATGTCGACTAGTATTTTTAATAAGATGTTGCTAATTAAGTCATATTAAAAATACGACATTAACAATATAAGAATGCACAATTAATAATAAATCAAAGAACACAAGCTTGTTATCGCTTCTGCTCTTTTATGTTCTAACAAATATCGGTCACGAAACTAAAGCTTGAATCGTGAAAGTTCTTGTTTCAAATCACTTGCCAAATGACTCAGTTGATCAGCCTGCGAAACTGCATCTGTCGCATCTAGCGCCATCACATCACTCACTTCACGAACAGACTCAGTGTTCGCATTTATTTCTGCTGTCACCAATGACTGCTCTTCTGCCGCTGAGGCTATTTGGGTCGCCATATCACTGATCATCTGAATCGCTTCGCGAATTTGAGCCAAACTCTCTCCTGCCATATCCACATCGTGCACGCTTGTTTTCGCCATATCATGGCTTTGTGTCATCACTTTGACAGCGCCGTTGGTTGCTTGTTGCAAGCGTTTTATCTTGTCTTCGATCTCTTCTGTTGAAGCATGAGTACGTTGAGAAAGCACTCGAACTTCATCAGCAACCACCGCAAAGCCGCGACCTTGTTCACCGGCCCTTGCAGCTTCGATTGCCGCATTAAGCGCAAGCAAATTAGTTTGCTCGGCTATTTCACGGATCGTCGCCAAAATAGAAGCAATTTGCTGACCATGCTCTTCCAATTCACTGATGATAGAAACTGCACTCGTAAGTTCAGTTGCTAACTCGTTAATTGATGATTGACTCTTAGCCATCTGTTGAAAGCCTTGCTCACTTAATTCGACAGAGTGGGTCGCACTTCTCGCTGTGCTGTCTGCATTAGACGCAATTTCCGATGTTGCTGTTGCCATTTCAGTCACAGCAGTCGCTACCATCGTTATTTCATCTTGCTGTTTACTGACACTTTCACTGCGTTTTAATGCGCTACTGTTGGCTTGATCAGCACCGTTGTTCATTGCCGTTGAAACTTGAGTGACGTTTTTCATCATTCCATGAAGTCGGTCTACGAACACATTAAACTTATCGGCAAGCTGCCCTACTTCATCTTTACTCGACACTTGAAGACGTTGTGTTAAATCACCATCCCCTTCCGCAATATCAGCCAGCGCTTCACTCACTCGGCCAAGTTCAACTAATTGACGAGCCACAAACCACGACGTAGCCGCCGCCATAACGATCAATACAATCAAGCCTGTCGTTATCTGACTGACCAACATGTCGAACAAAGGTTGTTCTAATACCTCTTTGTCCATTTCAATCACAAGGAGCCAGTCAGTCCCCTTAATGGGCTCTGCCATGATGACTCGCTCAGCACCATCGACTTGAGTGAAGATTGTCTTGAGGTTTTGTGCAGCACTATTTAAACCAGAAACGCTCAGCTCAGGTGCAATCTCATTAACTTGCTTAAGAATGAAGTCTTTATTCTTATGAGCAACGACCGTGCCTTGCTTATCAATCAGAATCGCACGCCCATTACCTGGAACCTCAATTGCCAATACATCTTGAATAAGTTTGTCCAGCGCAAGATTTGATGCCGCCACACCAATGATCGAACCATTTTTTATGACTGGGTCAGTCAGTGTAACCACCAAGGTTTGCATTGTTACACTCACATAGGGCTTGGTAGTAATAGCACTATTCTCAGCCAGTGTTTGTTTATACCAACCTCGCACTCTTGGGTCATAGCCCGGTTTATTAAGTGAAGGGTCATGGCGAAACATCTCACCTTCTTTATTACCGTAATAACTCAGTCCAAAACCACCAGATACAAGGGTTTGACGTAAATGAGGAACAATATCTATCGAAGGGTTAAGTTGAACTTGCTGTTTAAGTCCGTGTACTGCCTGTTTCTTGTCATAGAACCAGTCACCAATTCCTTTAGCATGTGCTTGAAGTGTATTACGGCTTTCACTCTCAATCGCCTGCCAACTGTTATTTTGAAAGGTCTTATAACCCATGAAAAGGAGAATGGCAGATGTAACAGCAATCGCCAAAACTACAGAGAAAACCATTTTCCTCTTTAGACTAAATTGCATATTAAGAACCTCTTATAGAATGCTTTAAGAATTATAAAAAGAAATCCTATCACCCATACACATGATTTAATTAGGGTTACTCCTAAAAACCATGAAACAAATTGAGCATTGTGCTTAATTGTGACTTTGATTCATTCACGACTTGCCGTTAGGTTTAATCAACACACACCGATCTCGTCACAAAAAAATCTCACATCGTGATCTTGATGCTATTGATAAAATAGACAGCTCCCAATCTCCATGCTGTAATTCGAATAACACGCTATGTGTTTTCGATTGTAGAGTAAACCATGATTCAATCTGTGATGTTAGAGAATGGCTGTAACCTAGATTTACTTCAGCCTGATGTATCCCATACCCTTGTACGTAACGAAGTCGAACTCGAGTTTCAAGGCATTCACAATGAAGCGATTCCAGAGTCCTATTTAGTCGCCCGCACTTTTTTAGCCTGTGAGCATCACGCCAAATTACTTGGCGATGGCTTCCAAATGCTAGCCCAAACCGGCGGTACCTTTGACCAGCTCATTGATATCGGACGCTGCCCAGATAACAACGAAAGCTATCGTATCTACCCGAATGACGCCGCGAAGCGTTTCTACAATTACTTGGTATTCGAGCAGGCAGATGGCTATCATCTATTTGGTTTTACTTCATGCCATCGTTTCGCGGGATACTTCGAACTATCCCCAACCTCAACCGGGTTTGATATTGACGTTTACCTTGATGGTGAAAACAGCCAACCAGAAAGCTGGGACACTAACCAACTCGAAAGCTTTTGTGCGCTTCACGGTGAGTCACTGTCTGGACTCTATGCTGAATATTCAACACTTATCAAACAGCGTCATGGGCTGCGTTCCGGCGTGAAGCAGAATGCGCCGATCGGTTGGTGCTCTTGGTACGCCTACTACGCTGATGTCACCGAAGACAATATCAAGCTCAACGTAAATCAAATGCAAGAGACGCTTGACGATCTAGAACTGGTCTTGCTTGATGATGGCTATCAAGCCCACATGGGCGATTGGCTCTCCCCTTCTGACAAATTTTCTGGTGGCGTCAAAGAGCTTATCCAAACCATCAAAGATAAAGGGAAGAAGCCCGCCATTTGGATGGCACCGTTTATTGCTCAACCAGAGTCAGAAGTCTTTAAGCAGCACCCCGACTGGTTTGTAAAACACGCTGACGGCTCACTTCTCAAAGCCGAAGATATCACCTACGGAGGTTGGCGCTGCACACCTTGGTATATTTTGGATACGTCTCACCCTGAAGTACAAGCGCACCTTACTCACGTGGTAAAAACCATGAGAGAAGATTGGGGCGTCGAGTTATTTAAATTGGACGCCAACTATTGGGGCACCTTAAAGGGTGTTCGCCATCAACTGGGCGTTACGGGTGTGCAATCTTACCGAATGGGGATGGAAGCGATAGCAGAGGGCGCAGGTGATGCGTGGTTACTCGGCTGCAACGCGCCGATGTGGCCATCACTCGGATTAGTGGATGCGATGCGAGTCTCCGATGATGTCGAGCGTCAACCGCACCGATTTGAGCAGATCGCTAAAGAAACCTTTTATCGCTCTTGGCAGCACCGCCAATTATGGCAAATCGACCCAGATTGCGTCACTCTGACGTCGCTGGCAAACCAAGCCACCGACAGAGCCAGCTATGAGTTCCATCGAACCGCTATGCTTGCCTGTGGTGGGTTACTGCTGTCTGGCGATCCACTACCAGACATAACCGCGTTTGCCCAAAGCAGCTTTTGTAAGCTCATCACCAGACAAAAACACAATCAACATGCCGCGAAATTTACGTCACTGACATTGAATCATGCCTTCTTACCACTGACTGAGCACAACGATCTGCATTGTTTGTTCAACTTCAACCAAGACAATCAAGAACACACCTTAACGGCCAATCAGCCGGTATTTTGGTACGACTACTGGACAGGAGAAAAACTCACGCCTGAGCCTGTACAAATATACCAAGTTAGCCTCAATGCGGGGTTACAGTCTCGAGCGCTGATCACCGTATTCCAGTAACCACCAACCTTTCCATCACGTCAAGCTATCTCGCTTGGCGTTTTATTTGCTGCCTTGGTCACATCAATGCAAAATATCGCGCAGCAATATAAGGGACATAAAAATAACGTCACATCGAACATGAAATCAGAGGAGAAAGACAACAGAAGAAGTGAGAAAAGGTTCAAGGCGGTGCGCCCACCACACCAGATCGCACAATTTACTATGAGAAGTGGCAACGGGCTTGTTCAACACTCGGGATTTAACGCTGGCTGCGCAGAGCATAATCCTTATTTGTTAGCCGTAATGTACTTCTCTGTGACAATTTGGACAGAGAGCGATAGCATTATCAACAGTATCATCTCCCCCCTTAGCCAAGGGCACTTTGTGATGCACTTCTAAATAATACGTGTCGTCCTTTTTTCTTCGGAACGGTGCGATATTTCCACACTCCTCACAGTGCTTACCAGCTCTATACAAAACTTCAGCAACTACGTCGGGATTTCTATCATAAACAGCTGTTGTTACATATCTCTTTTGCGGCTTTGACTTTGCTGTATTAAGGCGTTTTTTGCGCTCTTCAGAACTAGATTTCAGAGATTTTTCTACGTTTTTTACAAAAGACGATACTACCTCTTCATATAGATCCCTACCCGAACCAAGCTCAGATAAGAGTATTTCAGAGACCTCTGATTGCAATGGTTCACGAAAAGTTATTCCCTGAGAACAAAAGTGTTTTTTAAAATTGCTCCAGCCTTTATTCCCACCTGCTTTTTGGGGAAGGATTTCGCTCAAGATATCTTCGTCAAGAATTGGAAAATCGATTAACTTAGAAATATTTTCCAACTCAAAGCGATATGGAAACTCGTTTTCTAAGTCATCATAATGCGAGATTACTTTAAAAATGCCGCATAAACGGAAATTATCATGCCCAATTGGCTTTTGAATAACAAAGAACTCTGAACCTACGGAGACCTTGTTTCGCTTAGTTTCATTTGTTAGTCCATATCCCAAGATTGAGTCAAAACCCCCTGCATTCTTGGGACCGTGATAAGCATAGTAATATTTCATTATCTCTCCATTATTCCGATTACGGCTAACGCCCGCTTCTTGCGAACCCCCTCATAATTAACCATAAAAACAATGAGGTAGACGCGCACCGCCGCCTTTGATCTAATGAATATCGCCAAACACACATTTTGATCAAATGGGCTCACGATGCGCGATATTCAGATTCTACAGCAAACCTTACAAAACCAATGCCCCTCGATTCACAAAAAACGGCTTAATTCTCTGATACTTGCCATAAATAGCATGCTTGACGGCTCTGATTTGACCCTGACTAAGCTAGGTCGTCGGCTAGAAACAATACCACGGTAAAACATGCAATTAAGCGTGTTGGTAGGCTACTTGGAAATCGCCAACTCCACCGTGAAAAAGACCTTTTTCATTGATAATAACGGGGGCTAATCCCTGTCCAGTAGTCCTTGTTGATTGGTCTGATGTTTGTGAGCAACTTCGTTATATGATGTCAAAAGCATCCGTTGCTCTGGATAGAACTCAACGTGGACACACACCAAAAATCGGAAATCTACTTCCACTTAGATTTCGTGTGTGTCCCGTTAATTTATCAATTGTTTAAAGTGCGGCAATACATGCGAGGTGGGATTAACTAATTTGGCATCGCTAACGCTTATCAAGCGTGTATCGATTTGGACCAATGGATCCGTCGGCGAGTACGTATGTGTTACTGGCGTCAGTGGCGTAAACCACGGACAAAGGTGCAAAACTTACTTAAACGCGGAGTCTGGTTCCAAACAGCCCTTGATTGTGGTCTTACAAGCAAAAGGCCGTGGTGAAGTTCGAAAACACCCGGGATACAGCTAGCGCTGAGTAATGATTACCTTAAGAAAGCAGGATTGTTTTCACTAAGAGATGGATGGATTGCTGTTCAATACCCAAATCAGAAAATGTAGATTAGGCGTTCTGAAGGAACCGCCCTGTGCGGATCCGCATGCAGGGTGGTGTGGGGCTGGAGGGTAAAGACCTCCGGCTACCCGATTAACTGCGATACCTAAACTAAGCGAATTTCGACTTTTTTACCAAGCGCTGATGCAAAACGCTCCAACGTGGAAAGCTTCACATCTTCTGCGTGATTTTCGATACGTGAGATAGCACTTTTTTGCGTGTGCAGCAAAGTGGCAACGTCAACTTGCGTTAAGCCAACTTCGTTGCGGGCTTCTTTAAGTAACGCACCAAACTTAAGCGCCTGATAACCCTCATCAAACCCTTCCAAAAACTCAGGATCATGTCCCTTGCGAGCGGCAATATATTTTTGTAAATCACTCATGTTACTTTCTCCTCAAGTGATCTTTGCGGCGAGATTCAGCGAGCTTAATGTCACTAGGTGGTGTTTTCTGAGTTTTCTTTTGAAAACCATGATTTAGTACCACCAAATTATCACCGTCAAAGAAACCTAACACTCTGAATATGTTATTCCCAACCTGCGCTCTAATTTCCCAAATATCATCGGTACCTTTCAACTTCTTAAGGTAGGTAGAAGGAACTGTCTTTAGTTCTTCGACTAACTTCATAACCCAAGTAACTTTTTGAGCCTGTTTAGCTGAAAGTGAGTCCAGAAAATCGGCTACTGGAACCTTTCCATCTTCAGTTTGGTAAAATTTAATTTCTCTCATGGAGAAAGGTTAACATAGAAGTGAACTTTTGGAAATGCGAGAGCAGTTAACGCCGTAATAAGCGGACTAAAATAGTGGATTATAATGTGAAGCGAAGCGAAACGTAACCCACTGTTTTAGTTGCGTTTAATTACCTTATTGAACGAAGTCACTCCGCAACAGAGTAAAGCGTACACCGCCCATATTCTCTGTACCTCCATCGTTGTGATGGTGGATGATAGGAGAACACACCATTAATCCTACCGAACAAGAACCATATAATCGTTGTTATGAACAACATCTTACCAGCTTAACTATGCAAGATAAACGCCCTGCTACCATTGATACTTATTCTCGCGCGGTGCGTCGAATTAGCTTGAAGCCATCAATCAACACCCACAACAGTGGTTACCCAAATCGATACCGAAACAGTGGGTCGTTGACTGCCATGACCATAGCGTCACCTTCCGCTACAAAGAAAGTAAAACCAACGCAATAAGAACGCGCACTTTACCCACGATTGATTTCTTGTTGCTCTTGTTGCTAAACCTGTTTTATCAAACTCCGCCAATGACACGTCCATCAGAACCAAAGCCATACGAACATGCCAGTGCTGTCAGCATGACACGGCGTGCGTGGGAATAACGCGACCGAGATAGCCGAAAGGCGAACATAATAAGGATGATGACCGAAATGAAATCAGAGGAGAGACGAACAAAAAGAAGAAGATAAAACGGCTAACTGATTGACAAGATTACTGTCGTAACCTTATCTCAGCCTCGCTCGACTTGAGAAAAGCCTCAAGGCGATGCGCCCACCACACTAGATCGCACAATTTACTATAAGAAGTGGCAACGGGCTTGTTCAACTCTCGGGATTTAACGCTGGCTGCGCAGAGCATAATTCATATTTATGATGAAAATACTCACTACGCCCACATTACCTCTTAACACCCAGTAATATTGTACATTCTGAACGACCAGAAAAATGAAAACTTGAGCACAGAAAACCATTTTCCGAAATGTGAGCCATTAACCTTTTATTTGTGGTTTCATACTCATTTAAATCGGCATTACCATGAGCTAGGTAAATACCTCCAGTAACAACACCTAACTCCTGAGCTTCCATAAAGTCGAGTGCCAAATTCTTACTATTGAAAGCAAATAGATACTCTGAGGATTGATTAAGATTCCTAATGTCAGCTATATCGATATTATTTGGCATTTCATCAGAAAACAGCTTATCGGCAATATTTAAGACAACATCATGGATAACTGCTAAATCATTTGATGGGCTTTCAAAAACAATCATTTCAAGACTGTAATTCTCACAGAGATGAGACAGCGCTGTAGTTTGTTCAGGAAATAGACCTGATACAAAGAGCGCATCAAATTTAGAATTCAATAAAGGAGAAAATTCGATATTTTCATGAGGAATAAAGCTTCCATTTGACACCGAATCTAACTTCGGAAGTGAAATAGCTAATTGCAATTCATCCATATCTATTTCTGATGGTTCAAACATCGCATTCCTTATTTTATTCGATTTTAATAACGCTCACATTAAGTGGGCTAAAATTGCTTGTTGAACGAAGCCGCTCCGCGGCAGAGTAAAACGTGCACCGCCCATACTCTTTGTACCTTCATCATTGTGATGAAGGATGACAGGAGTACACAGTATGAACCCTACCGAACAAAAACGAATAATCGTCTTTATGAACAACACCTTACCAAGTTAACTCTGCAAGGTAAACGCCCTGCTACCATTGATGCCTATTCTCGCTCGGTACGTCGAATGAGCTTGAAGCCATCAATCAACACCCACAACTGTGGTTAACCAAATCGATACCGAAACAGTGGGTCGTTGACTGCCATGACCATAGCGTTACCTTCCGCTACAAAGAAAGTAAACCAACGCGATAAGAACGCGCACTTTACCCACGATTGATTTCTTGCTGCTCTTGTTGCTAAACCTGTTTTATCAAACTCCGCCAATGACCACGACCATCAGAGCCAAAGCCATACGAACCTGCCCGTGCTGCCAGCATGAGATGGCGTGGGTCGGAATAACGTGACCGAGATAGCCGAAAGGCAAACATAATAAGGATAATGAGCGAAATGAAATCAGAGGAGAGACGAACAAAAAGAAGAAGATAAAACGGCTAACTAATTGATAATATTGCTTTCGCAACCTTATCTCAGCCTCGCTCGCCTTGAGAAAAGTCTCAGGGCGATGCGCCCACCACACCAGATCGCACAATTTACTATAAGAAGTGGCAACGGGTTTGTTCAACACTCGGGATTTAACGCTGGCTGCGCAGCGCTTAATCCTTATTTGTTATGCCTTATCTACGATGGATTCGACTTGCGTATTCAAGATTTTTCTCATCATAATTATTGAGAATTTAACACCATCTTTTTCTGAAACGATATCTCTTAAATAAATTTTATCTGAGCCATATTTCTGAGGAAATTTAATGCTCATATAGGTCATAAGTTCTTTTTGAGGCTCCCAGAATCTATATTTAATTTCATCGTGACCAGAATACTTAGTTAAAAAACGATCTATCGTAAGTCCTTCTCTCTGCCAATTAACAAGTTCTTTGTTTACCCAAACATCATTCCAAGTTTCAAAAACTGGAAAGTGGGCGAGAATGTTACGCACAAATTTAAATAGCGCCCCACCAATTTCTGACTCCATTGGAGGTCTTTGTTTTTTCAGAGCTTCTAACACCATTTTAAATGGTTCATAACTTAATGCTTCCGCGTAAACAGCAAACAAATGAGAAACTTTACTGAAACGATACCATTCCTCTTTTTGCCAAAATTCATCTTCTATGATTTCGTCAGCAAGATCATAGAACCGATTATAAGCAAGGCTCAAAAAGAGTTCTGCAGACTTAGTTGGTCTCACATCCACGCAGATAACTCCATTAGGCATAACGCTTTATATACAGATCTCCGTCGCCTATTTGACCAAAAATACAACAAAATAGTTCTGAAAATCTTTCGTAATACTACTCTTCTACTGGCATAAAATCAGTAAGTTATGGAATCTATTCATACCGCTATCGCCAAAACATTGGATCTTTGCTATCTAAGTCACGGATCGTTGGAAATCTGCCATTGGTGTTTATAAAAGCAGCATCTTTTTGTAAAGAAATCTCTGTTATTAAGCATCAATTCAACCTGAAGGCGGCTGTTTAGTGCAAGAAAGGACGGTTTGAAAATATGGGAGTTAAAGCGACAAGATACAAAAAAGCCCCAGCATTTCTGCTAGGGCTTAATCAAATAATGGAGGCGCCTCCCGGAGTCGAACCGAGGTCCACGGATTTGCAATCCGCTGCATAGCCACTCTGCCAAGGCGCCATTATTCTTTTTGTGCTCATCTTTTATTGCTATTAATGAGCTTAGTTTTACTTCCACTGCTTGAGTAGAAAATAGATGGTGCCCCGGGCCGGACTTGAACCGGCACAGCGCGAACGCCGAGGGATTTTAAATCCCTTGTGTCTACCAATTCCACCACCAGGGCACGCAAACTTGTTGCGATGCTCCTAACCATGAGTCCTCAATGAGGACGGTCAGACACCATCTTCGATACCGCTTTCGCCATATCTTATAATTTGGAGCGATACATCGGGTTCGAACCGATGACCTCAACCTTGGCAAGGTTGCGCTCTACCAACTGAGCTAGTATCGCCTTGTTCTTAAAGAAGCGTTAACTTCCATATGGGCTTTGCCCTGAGAACGAGATGTACTTTAACGGATTGAGAAAATCCGTCAACAATAAATTTTGCATTTTGATTCAACCGGTTAAATTTACATCCTATTAATTGAAAATCCATCATTTAGCGATCACAAAAAGATCAGCCATTCGAAACAGTTTATGCTTGATACCAAACTTTATCTGCAATTACCTATTCATGTGCCACGTTTTAGGCATAATAACCGCTCAAAGAAAAAGGATTGAAATGAACAACTCAGCACTACTTAAACAGCTTCAGGCCGGTGGTACATTAGATTTATATCAACTCTACCTCACCTTTCATCCCATGCCTGTCCACCAGCTACTTTCTGAGTTACAAAAGCTCAAGCAAAAGAACCAACTCTCAACCAAGTTGAGCCACCAAGTCACACAAGCTGAGAGAGCTTTTGCTAACGCCGACGCCAGCAAGAGCGCCGAAGAGAACTTGAAGATAATCGGCCAAGAGCTTGACCTTCAACAAAGAGCACATAGCATGAGCCGTTACATCCAACTGTCCGACAACCATCGGCACTTTACTCCCCAAGTAGAGTTAGTCATGTTTGGTGATTCAATCACGGAATGGGGCCCCTGGGCAGACGCACTCCCTCAAATAAAAGTCGCTAATCGCGGTCTTGCCGGGGATACCACAAGAGGCATGCTCGGCAGAATTGATACCACGACAAACGTTGAACCTAAACTGATTTGTGTCATGGCTGGTATCAACGATTTGGCTCAGGGTCACACTGTCTCTGAAGTGTTTGAGAACTACACCCGCATGCTTGAAATATGGAAAACCGACAATACAAAAGTGATTGTACAATCGACGCTTCATGTAGGTATCGCGCTAGATGAACTCAACGCCAAGGTATTCGAACTCAACCAACAGCTTCAAATGCATTGCACTAATAACGGTTTTTACTACTTAGATCTCAACAAAACACTCGCACCAACTCAGATCTTATCCAATACTTTCAGCTGTGACGATTTACACCTCAATGCCAGCGCTTATCAAATATGGCTTGATGCATTGGCTCCTGTGTTAACAACTCAGCTTAGTAAAGAAGGCCTATAATGCGAAACAGCGACGACTTTGTTATTTTTTACCATCTTGTCGAGCATGGTTCGTTTAGTAAAGCGGCAGAATGCATTGGCTTAACTAAGTCTGTCGTCAGCAAGCGTGTGACTCGATTAGAAGAAGAATTAGGTGTACAACTTTTATATAGAACAACGCGAAAACTCACCTTAACAGAAGCCGGAGAAGTCTTTTTTAAACATGCTCGTGAGGTATTTCAATCAATCCAGAACGCTCAAGATGCGATGAGTGGATTAGGCGAACGCTTAACTGGCAACATTCGAATTACGGTTCCGACGATTTCTGGCGAGCTATTCTTACCCAAAGTTATCGCTAGATTTAGCAAAAAGTATCCAGACATTAATATCCAAATGGATCTAGATAACCGATTTATAGATATTGTCGAGCACGGTTACGACCTAGCGATACGTACTGGCATGCTGCCGGATTCCAGCTTTATTGCTCGAAAATTAGTTGAAGCGAGATGGGTAATTTGCGGCTCCCCAGATTATTTTAGCCAGCATCCTGCTCCACAGAGCTATACCGAGTTACGTAGCCACAACTGCCTCACCTATTCCTACCAAGAAACAGGGGCAAATGAATGGTTATTTCAACGAGGCGATGAGTCATTCACCATAAAAGTCTCGGGAAACCTCACTAGCAATAACGCATCTGCACTACGTAAAGCCGCGTTATACGGTCAGGGGCTTATCTACGTACCTAAAGTGTTGGTTGCAGACGACTTAACCGGAGGGCAACTTGTACAAGTATTAGAAGATCAAGTCGCCAAGAGTCTCGGCATTTACGCTATCTACCCTTATACCAAACATCAGCCAACGAAAGTTAGGCTGTTTATCGAACATTTGTATCAATGTTATAGCGAAGAACAACAGCGATTTTAGTGCCGCAGCCAAAATCAGGTATCTATATTGCTGCTAACACCCCTTCCCCCTCGGTAAGATAAGCACCAATCTCCTCTCTTTGTGCATTTCAAAAGGATTTTTATCATCTTTAATTGATTATTGTCAATTATAATGATAATTATTATCATTTGAAAAATACAACAGATTTAAACAAGGGAGTAACAACCAATGACAGCTATCTGTACGGTAAATATGGCGAGCATTGATCACATGTATCAAGAGCACCGTAGCTGGCTTTCGTTGTTTATTCAGCGTCGATTAAGTTGCCCGGAAACCACAGCGGATCTAGTCCAAGACACCTACTTACGCTTGTTAGTGAGAGGTAAACTGCCTGAACAGAAAGACTCCCGTAGATACTTAACTCATATCGCCAAAGGTTTGGTTATCGACTTGTATCGACGTCGGAATATTGAAGCCGCGTATTTGGAACTCTTAGAGCAAGAACCCGATAAAACTTCGGGGTCTCCCGAATCGCAACTCATTGTCGTCGAAGCTTTGGTTGAGGTAGATGCCCTCCTTCACCGCCTCCCTAATAAGGCTCGCCAAGCACTATTAATGCGCCAATTAGAAGGCATGAGTTATAAGCAAATCGCCTTAGAATTGGACGTCTCTGTTTCATCGGTTGAAAAATACGTCGCAAAGGCACTTCAAGGTTGCTTACTCATTGCGCTTGAAGAGCAAAATTAACATGAAACAAATATCAAGAGATTCCATTGAACAAGCTTCTGTTTGGATGGCTCGCCTATGGGCGGATGATGTTGCCGAGCATGATAAGCAAGCTTTTCAAACATGGCGTACCGCCAACCCTGATAACGAATTTGCATGGCAACAACTCGAACAAATTCAAAGTAAGTTCAACGCCATCCCTCAACCTGCTCTTAGCCGGAAAGTCCTGTCTAAGTCTAGAAACATGCCTTCAAATAGTGCGCCTTTACGCGGTATATCTCGTCGCCAAGTTTTGTTAATCGGCGGGGTTTCTTTAGGGACTCTTGGTCTCGTGCTAAACAGCCGAGCTGAACGACCACATGGGGCTGAATATGTCACGGCGGTAGGCGAAGTGAGGGAGATTACTTTGTCTGATGGCACTCAAATGGCCATGAATACCGCCACACGAGTCTTTGTAGATTTCAATCAATACGAAAGACGGCTCCATTTGCTGGAAGGGGAAATATTGATCACCAGCTCTCATCATCTCACGCCCTTTTTCGTCACAACAAAACAAGGTAAAGTCACGCCTATTGGAACTCGATTCTCTGTCCAACAGCGAGCAGAAGACACCTTAGTAGCGGTATATGAAGGTGAAGTTGCCCTCCAACCTGAACGCAAACAAATGGCTCAACACCTACTCGCTGGAGAAAATGCCACTTTTACGCGCATAGACTTGCTCGCCAAAGATAAAAACCCTTCCGCTGATCCGTTGTGGCTAGAACAAAAAATCATGGCTCAAAATACGCCGTTACCACAATTCATGGAAGAACTTTCTCGATATAGAAAAGGCGTATTAAACGTAGATAAAAACCTTAGTGAACTTAAGCTGACTGGCGTTTTTTCTACCCTTGATACCGACGAAACTCTTTTCAATATTAGTCAAATTCTGCCCGTTGAAATCCAATACCGAACGCCTTTGTGGGTGAGAGTCTCAGCAAAAAAATAAATTCCTATTACGGTTTTTCAGGCTTCACTCGGTGTACTGACTAGAAATCAGTAAATCGAAAAGGAATTCAAGTTGTACTCTTGTTCTCATCATAAATTATTGCTCGTGCTACTCAGCGCTCAACTGGGCGTTGCATCTGCATTCATTTCTACGTCCGTACAGGCCAACGAAGCCTCCGAATTCAATATCCCGGCAGGTACACTCGATACCGTACTTAACGAATTCGCAATAAAAGCAGGGATTGAGTTCCACCTTAATTCGGCACTTTCCAATGACTTATATAGCCCAGGTATTAACGGGCAATATAATGTTGATGATGCCCTTAGTTTACTGCTATCCAACACTGGGTTACGAGCCCTGCTTCAACCTGACGGTGCTTATCGCGTGGCTTCAGAGCAAGCAGGCATGACACTCGCGCCCATTCAAGTACGCACGTCATTAGATGACGGTACTCATCGAGATGAAGAAGGCGAATATGAAATTTACGACAACGACGTATCCAGCACATACTTAAGCAAAGAAGAAATCGAACGCTTTAAAGGCACCAGCGCAGCCGACTTATTTACAGGTATGGCCAACACCCACAGTGGTGAAGCGAGAAATGGAGGCGGCAGTATTGACCCAAACATTCGAGGAGTGCAAGGGCCTGGTCGCGTACCTGTCGTGATAGACGGTACAGAACAAGGTATTTCTGTTTATAACGGCTATCGCGGCGCATCCAACCGAAACTATATCGATCCAAACTTAATCGGCGGAATGAAGGTCCACAAAGGTGCGCAAATAAATTCAGACATCAACACATCAGTCGGTGGCGCGGTAGAGGTTACGACCCTGACACCTCAAGACATTGTTCCAGAAGGCGAAACGTTTGGACTCGAGTTTGTCGCTGAAAGCAGCAGCAATTCCATTGAACCCAATGTCGCCCGCTTACACACGGGAAAAAACTGGCAAGATGTTCCCGCTTACGCTGAACTGGGTGGCGTGCCACTCTATGATGATCCAGAGCTCCGATTCCAGACTCGAAGTGATAAAAATGACAACCCCGTTAACGGTGAAGATGTGGCCTATCGATTAGCCATTTCTGGCATCAGCCCAAAATTTGAATGGCTAGGCGCTTACGCTTATCGCAATCGAGGAAACTATTATTCTGGTACAAAAGATTCCGGTTTTTATGCGCAGCCGTATAAAACCGGCGATCGTAATGGAGTTGCGGGTCGTATTCCCTACTTACAACCAGAACACGTGGCTCTCAATCATCTTCCCGGCCATGAAGTACCCAATACTTCATCTGAAATGGAGTCGTTCCTACTCAAAACCACGTTCAACATGACCGACTTTCATAAACTGCAGTTCAGTGCTCGCTTCACCGAGAGCACCCACGGCGAAATCTTGGCGAGTCGTTCGGATTATCGCAACCAAGACGGCCTACCTCAATGGCCACTTGCCAACGTAAAAATGCAAGCTTACAGCCTAAAGTTCAGAGCCAATCCGGCAAACCCGTACTTAGATCTCAGCACCAATTTATGGACAACGCTAACCGACTCTCGAACCAACACAGGGTATGGATTTCCAAACTTCACTCACCAGAAAAGCGATACCCCGAATAAAATCATCAACACCGCAACCGTAAATCGGGAAGAGAGCCGAGTCGGGTTTAACTTTAAAAATGCCATGACGTTAACCGAAGAGTTAGACCTGTCGTTATCAGGTAATTACCAGCAGCATAAGTTAGCCCCAAAAGAAGGGCTTCAGTACATGATTGACCTATACGAAGGCCCGGTAAGAGCAGGAGAGCGCGAGGAGTATAACGGTGCAATTACGATGGAATGGCGACCATTAGAGTCCGTTATTTTCAATGCTGGCGTCCGCTATTCGCAATACCAATCTGAAGATCATTACATCAAAAATCGATTAGATGCAGGTGATACAAAAAGCTTAGAAACGTTGCAACGAGACGGCTACACACTCCGCTATCAAACCATCGAAACGTTTGCAGCTGAAGAAATCGCTCAAAATGTTGCCAACGCCGAGCAAGGCGTTCGCGCCACATTTACCAAAGATAATATCGCTAAGAACATCAACCGCTACCAAAACTTGATGGTGATGTTCCCCGATAGAAAAGACGAATTTCAACAACAGATACAACAGCATCAAAGCGAGTTGGCCAACTTTGATAACTTACTCGCCTCTAAGGTAGAAACGAAAGTCACCGCGGCTCAAAACGAAACTACCTATACGGTGGATCATCAAGCCGATTGGATGTTTAACGCCAAGAATGAGCTAAAACTAGCCGGGAACGCTTGCGCCAACGCAATGAAACAAGCCAATTACGTCAGTGGTAGTTGCAAAGCCTCGAGCAAAAGCCAATCAAGAGAAACCAATACTCGCTATAAAAACAGTGGCAGTGGTTGGGTCCCTTCTTTATCAACCACTTGGTTAATCGATGATTCGAGCCGTACCTACGCGCGCTATGCTGAAACTCTTCGCTTCCCTAGCCTATTTGAAAGCACCAGCGGGTTCTCTGGTAACCCTAGTTTTTCAGCGCCACTAGAACCTGAACGAGCAAAACTATTTGAAGTTGCCTACATTCGTTACTTTGATACGGCGAGTGCAAAACTCACTTACTTCGATCAAGTTATTGAAGATGTCATGGATCGAGACAGAGACAGCTTCTCGTTTGCAAACCTCGATAGCCAACGCACCAGCGGTATCGAACTGCAAGGCATGTTCGACAATGACGCCTACTTCGGTGATGCTTCAGTCGCATACAATTTCAGAAACGAAGTGTGCGATGAAAACTCGGCAGCTCGTGGGCAAATATTAGATATCAGCAACGGCACAGATTCATCGGATGAGACCTGCGTTCGAGGTGGTTATACCCAAACCAGCTACCTCGCAGCCCATGCCGCGCCTGAATATTCGGCGAGCATAATGCTCGGCGCTCGCTTCTTTAATCAAGACTTGGAAACCGGTTTACGAGGAAACTATGTGTCGGGCAGCCACAAAGATGAAGTCATCAAGCGCACCAATGTCACGACTTACGATGCGTACATCAAATACATTTTCAATAAACAATTTGAAGCCGAGTTAATAGGCACCAATTTAACCGACCTTTATTACTTGGAAACCGGCTCTGTCTCTGGCATGCCAGCCCCTGGTCGAACGGTTAGCCTAAAGCTCCATGGCCGATTTTAATTAGCATTACCGAATCCTAACAAAATACAAACCGCTTTTTGAAGTCACTCTTCAAGGGCGGTTTTTCATTTATCTTTCCGATAAAAATACTGCAAAAAAACGTTACGGATTTGCTCATCCTGTTCGGTGTTATAGGTGACATGTTAGATCAAGCACCACTGATCAATTAACGGAATAGCTCCCACAAATTTAGGACAAATGAAATGAAAACAAGTTTGAAATGGATATTGATATCATTCGCCATCCCCGCATTAGCGGCATGTAATGGTGGAGGTTCAGATGCAAGCAAAGACGTTGATGCCACTAAGAACCAAGTGCCAGTCGCAGTTGCTGGGCAAGATCAAAACGTCGCTTTTGGTTCACTCGTCAAACTTGATGGCAAAAACAGTACCGACAAAGACAAACAACTATTAACCTATAAATGGTCATTAAAAGCTAAACCCGCAGGCAGTGCGGCCACCTTAAGTGCTACAGATGTGGTGGCTCCACAGTTTACCCCAGACAAAGCGGGGACGTATGTCGTAAGCCTAATGGTCAACGACGGAAAAGTAGACAGCAAAGCCGTTGATGTGACCATTGTTGTCGCACCTAAAGCGATCAACTCGGTCCCTGTGGTTAACGCTGGCGCCGATATGACGCACGCTATCGGTAGCCCTGTGTCTATTACCGCAACGGCAACCGATGCAGATAACGACGCCTTAACTTACGCTTGGTCAATTCAAACCCAAGCCGCTAACAGCACGCCAACCCTGACCAATGGCGACACAAAAACCGTCACTTTAAATGCGAATACCGAAGGCGACTATATTCTTCAATTGTCAGTATCAGATGGTAAAGACACAGTAAAAGACTCGGTAACCGTAACCTTAGAATCAGCAAACGTTGCACCCGTTGCAAAGGCGGGAGCAGATCAAACGGTAGCTAAAGCAGCCGTCGTCAAATTAGATGGCACAGGCAGCTCCGATGCCAACCTTAGTGACTCGATTCTTTACGAATGGACGTTTGTCTCTAAACCAGCCAATAGTGTTGCCGACCTAACCGGTGCGAATACGGGCACGCCAAGCTTTACGGCCGACTTAGTAGGTGAATATGTTGTGTCGCTAACTGTCAGCGATGGGCACTTTAAGAGCGCCGCATCGAACGTCAAAGTGACGGTCACGGAAGCGGTTAAAAATGAGCTGAAAATTGTTTTTCATGATCGAGATCCAGCTCTGAATGTCTTGCCTTATGTCTTTGAACCCATCACCATCAACAAAACATTCGCGGATCCAAAACCTGCTACTTACAAAATTGCCAGTTTCAGCCTAGAGGCAGTTGGCCAAGACTACACGTTAAAAGAAGTCACGCCGTGGGGAGTAATGGGTGTTGTACAACCAATCATAAAAGGAGTGGTAGAAGGACAAGTAATTAAAGCAGGAGAAACGGTTGAAATTGAGCTTCTGTCCCCGCTAACCGGCGGCCAGCAAGCGATGCTTTCATTTAGCGTTATCATTGAAGAAGACATTAGTAACTATATGGTTGCCGCTACTTACCTTTTCACAACTAACTAACCGCAATATCAGCATCTTCTGATCCTGCCTCTTCAGCGAAAGTGCGGCGTACCGTATTTTCGCTGTTTCATTACTTAGCAATAAAATAAATCAGCTCTTGATTACGGATTCTTCGATTTGGTTCGGTATACACGATAGGACTCAATGTAACCTCTTCAGGAAGACGCAATGAAAAACAGATTTAAGTGGTTTGCCAGCGTGGCGACATTATCTCTCTTACTGGGCTGCAACGGAGGCGGTAGCGGCGACAGTCCCGATATCGACCCGAGCAAACTAAACAATCAAGCCCCCATCGCGATTGCCGGTGTGAATCAAAATGTAAAAGTAGCCACTAGAGTCAAACTAGATGGCACTGGCAGCGTTGATAAAGACCACGACCTCATCACGTATCAATGGCAATTTGAATCAAAACCTCAAAATAGCCAAGCCACAATCCAAGACAGTGCCAGCGCCCTTTCTGAATTTACAGCAGACATAGAAGGTACTTACATCGTCAATTTGATCGTCAATGACGGCAAAACCAACAGTAGGCCAAATTCAGTACGGATCATTGTGGCTTCCACGACCACCAATTCGCCTCCGACAATCAGAAAAATGAACGATAGAAAACTCAACTTGGTCACCACTGCACACTTGTTTGCCAGCGCAAGTGATGCAGACAAAGATGAGTTATTTTACCAATGGGAAATCATTGAGCGACCAAATAATAGCCAACCTGAATTACTTTACAGGAACCATGGTGGCAAAAAAAACTCTGTTCGATTCAAGACCGATACCGCTGGAGACTACATTATCCAAGTGAAAGTATCGGACGGGCAAGCCATCAGCACCGATACTTTCACTTTGAGTTATTACTACGCCAACGTCCCGCCGTCAGCTGAAACGGGATCTGCAATCTACGCAACCGAAGGGATGACTATTCCTCTTGATGCGAGCATGAGCAAAGACCCAAATGGCGACCCCATCACTTACCAATGGCATTTTGTTTCTAAACCAGCCAATTCAAATACCGTCATTGTTGATCCGAGCGCAAAAATCAGTGAATTCTATGCCGATGCACCAGGCATCTATGCTGTTGGTTTAACCGTTAGTGATGGCGAGTTTACTGATGAGCCATACAAGCCATTTTATGTGAAAGTATTTGGGCTACAAATGCATACAAAGCTACTTGTAGGTGACGACACGGAAATGCAGATTCTCCCTTATAAACAAGAATTTGTGGTCGATAAAAGCATAGAAACTGGAGATATTCCCACCGAGTACATATTGAGAAGCTACACCATTGAAGCCGTGGGTAAAGATGTCACGATCAGTGGGATCAGCGCCAAAAACTACAGTGAGTCTGAAGTGACTCCCTACTTTATTGGCCTAGCAGAAGGCGAAATCGTTACGGTTAAAAAGGGGGAACGCGTTACCTTCCAATTAGCAACACCTCCCACTAACGGCAAATCAGTACGATTAGGATTTGGTTTTTCATGGAGCCTAAACGGCTACGGCGATTTTAGCGCTCAAGAACAATTCTGGGCTGGGTATCAGTTCAAGAGCCGTTAAGTGGATTTTTAGCTCGGCTTACTGCCGAGCTTTTTCTTTTTTTCTTACAAAAAAACCAAAAACTATTACGGATTTTGCGACTTGGCTCGGAGTATTAAATGAGACTTATCAACGCTGCCTATCGCGCGTAATGGCCGCCGATGAGTCTTACGAACGGTCTTTTACGACCACTACAGCTTGAACCTGATCTGCAGTAATGATGCAGTTCAATAGAAGGAAGATATAATGAAACCAGTTCAACTTTCATGGATTACCGCAGCGATGCTTGGCCTAAGCTCATTGGCTCATGCAGGCTTTGATGGCGCGATCAGCGACAACTCTTTACGCCAAGTTGGAGAATCTGAAGTATGGGTACCGTTTTTCCACTCAAAAGGTAAAGCGGGTATTGGTAGCGCTACCGGTAAACGTGTCGATTTCGATGGCCTAGCGGGTAATGTGTTCTCAAGTGACTATCGTGATCACAACAACAAGACTGAAAAAGGCATTCATACATCGGGCAGCAAGCACTTTGGCAATTCTCATTACAACTTTGCCCAAGTAGCCAATAGCGACATTTGGTTCGGCGAGTGGTACGAAGGTTCTCAAGATCAAGACTTCAACAACCGTACCGTGTACTACATTGGTAACGATGCGGGTACAACCGTCCCAACCAGTGGCTCGGCCACATACAAGATCACAGGTATCAACAAGTTTTCTGGCAACAACAAGTTAACGGGTACGTTTGATGCGGACTTCGGTGCACAAACCTTGTCTGGCGATATTTCAAACGGTTCACTCAACGTCAATGTTTCTGCGCAAATCAATGCCGCGACTGCCGCCTTTACGGGTAACGCAACCGCAACTCAAAACGCCGTCACTACAGCGGGTACTTCTCAAGGTCACTTCTTTGGTGCCGATGCAGCTTCCCTTGCAGGCTTTGCTAAGTTCGATACAAACAGCCAGCTAGACACCGCGTTCGGTGGTGAAAAGCAATAATCTAATTACGTTAGATTAAACAGCACCTCTCAGAAGTAGCTTCGGCTACTTCTGTTTTTTATCGCGGCAGAGCTAAACATGAACCTAATCCCCCCTTCAAAGTCATCCGTTTTGGTGTGCTTGTTATTCGGCTTTTCATTTTATTCGCTCGCTGATCAAGACACTAAAATTCAAATTCAACAACGCGATGAGTTAACCGCTCGTGAAACAGAACAAGCGCTACTCGCAGAAGAGACGAAAAAGGAACAGCAAAAAAATGAGCAAGCGTCATCCATCATCATTGACGGGGAAACATATCAAGTAAACGACACCGTTCCAGAGCTTGGGCAAGCGTTGTACTTATCAGTCCAATCTCGCCAATGGGCACTCGTATCTCAGTTTCTCACTCGATATGAGTCTCTTGAAGGTTTCGACCCTTTATTGGTTCACTACGCCAAAGCTGCGCTGTATCGTATCAAGGGTGAGCTATCACGAGCAGAACATGAATACTCACAACTGTTAACCTTGCAACCCGATTTTTTGCCCGCACAACTAGAACTGGCAAGAGTCCAGTTTGAAAATCAAAAAAACGCCGACGCCTATGAGCTGTTTTCTGTCATCGACCAAAATTTACCCTCCGATAACCCGCGTTCACAAGGGATCAGAAATACCGTAAACAGTTTTATGACCGCGGCTAAAAATAGAGACGCTTGGAAAGGATCATTTAGCTTTGGCCCTTCTTACAACGATAACCTAAACCAATCATCAGAATCGTACACGTGCTTAGCAAGGCTTCCATCAGGGCAATGCCGAGTCGAACGCAGTACTCCAGATGCGGTAAAAGGATCAGGCTTCGATTTTAATGCCAGCCTCAACAAACGCACTTCTCTGGTCGGTCATCATGGCATTGCTTTTACTGGCCTCGCCTACGGGTCGAGCTATCTGAATGACGATAAGTTCAATGAGCAAACATTACTCACCAGCCTCGGATACAGCTATCAAAACGCCCGCGACAAGTTCACTTTGTCTCCGCAGCTAGAATACAGCGCTTCGGGCAATAAAGCCCTCTACCTTGCGAGTGGTTTGAAGTTTGATTGGTTCAAAAGCTTAACATCATCGAGTGCTATGAAGCTCGAGCTCGAGGCTGAATATCAGGACTACCGCCCAGCACATCTTGACTATCAGTCCGATTGGCAATGGTCATCCTACTTCAGCTACTGGCACCAATTACCCAACAAGTGGTTGCTGTTTGGCGGATTAGATTGGACTCAAAAGGACAATGACCAAAAGGTACATGCTTATCAACTACTTGGCGGAAGGTTAGGCGTTAACCGAGCATGGGGTGACGCTGTAGACGTCAACCTATTTACGTCATTTAGGCAACGAAAATATGGTGATTTTAGTTCTCTGTTAAACGAAAGAAGAACAGATAATGAACAGAGTTACACACTGATGTTGTCATCAAAAGCCCTCTCATTTTACGGTGTTACGCCGCTGCTCACCTGGACTCATAAGCGGGTAACGAGCAATGTGGACTGGCTCTATACTTACCAACAAAACGAAGTTTCGCTCAAGTTAGAAAAAAGATTCTAAATTTATTCATTTTTCTTTACGGGTTTTGTTCTCTGATTCGGTATAGAAGGTAGGACAAAGGCACAAGCCTCTTTTATGGGTTGTGCCTTTATTGTGTTTTCCCATAAATCGAAATTTCAATGATGACTTTATTCCCAAAAACACTGCTTGTTTGGCTCGCTCTCGTCGGCAGTGCCTATGCACTCGATCAAAACGTTAACCTAGATAATACCCTGACTGCTCGCAGTTCTGCTGTTCACTCTGTCGTTTCAGAAGAAATCCATACCGCCGATAACACGGTCAAGCCAACCGCTGCGCTTAATGCTCTAGGACAAGAGCAAGAGCAAGAGCAACAGCAACAGCAACAGCAACAGCGCCCAATTAAAACGGCTAGCAAAGTCCAACACGACATGACACCAATGGGGATGTATCGCGCGGCGGATTGGGTCGTAAAGTCTGTGATGATTTTATTGCTGCTTGCTTCCGTTCTCTCTTGGGCACTGTTTGTTTCTAAGCAAATTCAAGTCTCTCTTGCCTGCAAGCACGCGGCCAGATTATTAAGAGAACTGATTGCTTCTGAGAATCTAAAAGAAGGAAAACAGCGTAGTTTCGATAAAAAGGGCGGCGGTTTGGCTTTAATCGACTCGGCGTTACACGAGTTAGAACTTTCAGCGATGGGGGCTGCTAGCAATGATGGCATCAAAGAACGAGTTCAGATCAGCTTAGAAAGAACACAAGCGTCTCTCAACAGCAAAATGACTTCCGGGACGGGCATTTTGGCAACCATAGGTTCCGTTGGCCCATTTGTTGGCCTGTTCGGTACCGTTTGGGGGATCATGAATGCTTTTATTGGCATTGCTAAAACTCAATCGACCACGTTAGACGTTGTCGCCCCTGGGATAGCAGAAGCCTTACTAGCAACCGCTATCGGGTTAGTTGCGGCGATTCCTGCGGTGATTATGTATAACCATTTTACGCGAGCCATTGGACGCTATCGGGCCTATTTGGCCGACATTAATGCGGCATTATTGGTTTTAGTAAGCAGAGACTTAGATCGAAAACCTAATACTCTAGGCAAAGCGGGATAACTCATGGCATTCAGACCCAACTCCAATAGTGATGAAATGGTGGAGAATCATGACATCAACATCACACCTTTAGTCGATGTCATGCTCGTACTTCTTATCATTGTGATGGTTGCAGCTCCGCTCGCAACCGTTAATGTTCCCGTCGATTTACCTACATCTTCAGCTAAGCCTCAACCCCAACCGGATGAGCCTTTTTATCTGACGGTGCAACAAGGCCTGATTTTAACCCTAGGTGAAGAGAAAGAAGTCAGCTTAGCGCAACTACCGTTAGCGTTAGATACACAGCTGATGGACAAATCTAAGCGTATTTTTCTACGAGCAGATAAAAACTTAACGTACCAAGATTTAATGACCGTCATGAATACGGTGGTTGCTGCCGGATACTCACACATAGCCCTTGTTGGCGAAGAGAAGCCTGCGGATTCCAATTCATGAATGACTTCCATCAACGAGAAAATCATTTTGATCAACGAAAGAGTCATGTAAATACCGATGGAAGCCGCCGTTGGTTTTTTGTCGGCATGACCAGCAGTCTCGCGTTACACGTGGGTTTTGCCGTTGCTTACTTTTGGACGCCGAATCATAATTACCAGCCGCCACCAGCCGCCGCACCGATCGCGGTCAGCCTTGTTGCCCCTTTATCGGCCCCGAATAAAAAGGTCAATGACCTTCCCCCAGAGCCAGATCAGCAAGCGACGATTGCTCGCATTCCAACGCCCATGGAGCCACCAGCTGAGAAACAAGAAATTGCGGATGAAAAACCAAAACTGATCGCCGCTGAATCAGACAAACCCTCTCAGTTTAAATCCATCGACAAGCTAGAACCAAAGAAAGCAACCACAGAGCCGAAGCAAGAACCTGAGCCAATAGCTAAGCAACCAAAAACAAAAGCGGAGAAAACCAAACCCCTACCCAAAAAACCTGAGGATCAAACACCTGACACGGTGCAATCCGTCGCGAAACAAGCGACGTCTATACCAACAATAGAGGTGAGTAAACAAAGTCAACAAGTCAGCGCATTGCAAACCGGACAGTTAAGTGAACAAGGGAAAATAGCAAGACTAAACTGGAAACAGGTACTGCACGCCCATCTAGAGCGTGAAAAACGCTACCCACGTAAAGCCAAAAGAATGCGAAAACAAGGCATGCCGATCATTCGTTTTACACTCGATAGAAAAGGCAAGGTTTTGGGAGTAAGTTTGATAGAAAGTTCAGGAACGGCATCACTCGACAACGAAGCTCTAGACTTAGCTTACCGAGCCCAACCTTTACCTGTACCTCCCAAAATAATTCCAGATAATGAATTAACCCTAACGTTACCAATCAACTTTTCAATGTAACTGCATGCTGGCTCAAAGAAATGTGATGGACCAAAAGGCCTATGTGCCAAATGGCGCATTTACTTACGAAATGACCGCACTTCATCAGCGGTAAGATAACGCCATTGACCTAACTCAAGATCTAAATGAATGTCACCAATTTGCTCTCGGTGAAGGGAAATAACACGGTTGCCTATGGCCTGAAACATACGTTTCACTTGGTGGAATTTTCCTTCTGTTATCGTGAGTAGTACCTCGTTTGAGGTTACACTTGATAGCTTAGCTGGCATGGTTAGCTTTTCTTCGCCTTGCAATTGAATGCCGTGTAGGAATTTGGCCGCAGCATCTTCCTGAATCGGTTTCGAAAGACCGACGCGGTACGTTTTTTCACAGTGTTTTGATGGTGTAATGATATCGAATGACCAACTGCCATCATCGGTAATCAAGACCAACCCAGTCGTGTCTGCGTCCAACCTACCCGCAATGTGAAGCTCTGATTTGTTATCTATTTCTATATGATTAAATAGCGATGGGTAAGCTTCATCTATATTAGAGCAAATGGTATTGGCAGGCTTGTTCATGACTAAGTAACGAAATGGGCGAAGCGTGAGAAGTTCACCGTTCAAAGTAACCGAATTACTTTCATGCACTTGCGATCGCTCTATCGTCACGACATCCCCATTCACTTCAACATGCCCTATCACGATCTGCTCTAGGGCTTCAGCTTTGGTTAGCTGGGTACTTTTACAAATAAACTTATCTAGGCGCACTACAAACCACACTTTCTGCCGACATTAACCCACTATTATCTATCGAGGTCGTTCGAAAACAAGCAAATACCCGATAAAAAAGGCTCTTGATTTTCACACCAAGAGCCTCTGAGACTAGTCGTTATTTCTTAACCAAACATCGCCATTATTAGCCGCTTTCTTTTTACGTTTTTTCTTGCCAGTACCTTCTGGTGCCGCCATTGGTTTTGTTGCCTCTAACAGTGCAGCAATCGCCGCTTCATCTACTTCAAAACCGGCAACTTGCTCACGCTCCAATCGCACTTTGTTTTTCTTTTCGATGACTTTAAAGTGGTGGTAATCTTCGTAATCAATCAAAGATAACGCCAGTCCCACTTCACCGGCGCGGCCACTTCGGCCAATTCGGTGCATGTAGTCTGAAGGGCTTCTCGGTAAGTCAAAGTTAATCACAACGGGCAGTTTTTCGATGTCTAAACCACGTGCAGCGATGTCCGTTGCGATTAAAACATCAATTTCACCCGCTTTAAATGCTTCAAGTACTCGGCTACGAGCACCTTGGCCTTTATCACCATGGAATACTTCTGCAATGATTCCACGTTTGTGCAGTTTGTCGGCTAAGTGTTCACAACTATTTTTCGCGTTAACGAAAATAAGCGCCTGACGCCATTGATGTTGGTTGATCAAATGCGATAGAACCGCTGTTTTTTCACCCTTATTAACCGTAAACACTCGTTGAACTAACGTGCTGGTGTCTGTGCTTTGTAACTGCACTTCAACAGGGTCGTTAAGCAACTCTTGAGTCAGCGCTTGTACTTGCTCAGGAAACGTCGCTGAAAACAACAGAGTCTGTTTCGTCTTCGGCAACTTGGCTAGTAACTCAGATAATTCTTCAGTAAAGCCTAGGCTTAACATACGGTCTGCTTCATCTAGCACTAACGTTTTTACTCTGTCCAGCTTAACAGCATTACTTGAAATCAAATCAAGTAGTCGGCCTGGAGTAGCGACTAGAATGTCGGTGCCGCCACGAAGAGCAAGCATTTGTGTGTTTGCCGAAACACCACCAAATACCGAAACGGTTTTGATCGCGCCATTAAAATGCACCGCGTAAGATTTAATGCTGTCTGCCACTTGTTTCGCGAGTTCACGTGTAGGCACTAAAATTAGACCACTGACGTAGTTGCCTTTGTCAGTGCGAGCATTTGATAACTTTTGTTCGTGCAACTGCTGCAACATAGGCAGAGCAAACGTTGCCGTTTTACCTGAGCCAGTATTTGCCCCTGCGATTAAATCTCTACCGGCCAATACACTTGGGATAACTTGCGCTTGAATAGGCGTTGGTTGTTGGTATTCCAGTTCCGTTAGTCGAGCTAACAAAGGGGAAATAAGGCCAAGTTCAGTAAAGGTGGTAGGCGTTGTAACAGTGCTCATGAATAATAAAGGCTCAAAGCTAAAATAATGACCGACTATTTTAACTTACTTTGCCCTATTCGGTTAGCAAAATTGTACCCACACAACCTTATTAGCGCCTGGATTGCATCGACTTTAGGATGCAAATTCCTGTAGACTGGCGACCGCTCTAACTCAACTCAACCATGGACAACTCGTTTTGCACACAGTCTCACAGCTAAAATCCGGTGAATTAGTCGGTATTCAACGCCTCAGCATATCTGAAAACCTCACCACTTTTCCTATGGAAATACTGTCTTTAGCTGACAGCCTTGAAGTGCTCGATCTTTCTAACAATCAATTATCTAGCTTGCCAAGTGAGTTAGCACAGCTCCACAAACTTAAGATCATTTTCGCGTCAAATAACTTGTTTGAAACACTTCCTGAAGTATTAGGTCTGTGCCCTAACTTGGAAATGGTTGGCTTTAAGTCTAACCAAATTAAGCACGTTCCAGAGTCATCGCTACCGGAACAATTACGCTGGCTGATCTTGACTGACAACGAATTAGAAACACTGCCGAACTCGTTGGGTGAACGTCCAAGAATGCAAAAGCTGGCACTTGCAGGTAATAAGCTCACTTCTTTGCCTGGCAATTTATCGAAGCTGCATAACTTAGAGTTGGTCAGAATTTCTGCTAACCAACTAACAGAATGTCCAGATCAATTATTCGGTTTACCGAAATTGGCATGGCTGGCTTTTTCAGGCAACCCATTTAGCCGTTCGGATATTCTTAATGATTCCGTTCCACAAGTCACCTCTGCTAGCTACCAACTAGAACAAGTACTAGGGCAAGGTGCATCTGGCGTTATTTCAAAAGCAACATGGCTTGAAGAACAAGCTCAACTTCCGTGTGATATCGCAGTAAAAGTATTTAAAGGCGAAGTGACCAGTGATGGTTATCCAGAAGATGAGCTGCAAGCGTGCTTAAAAGTCGGCAATCACCCAAGCCTCGTGCAATCATTAGCTCAAGTAAAAGAAGAGGGCTATTTGGCGCTTATCATGAGTTTGATCCCCGCACACTTTGCAAACCTTGGATTACCACCAAGCCTACAAAGCTGCACTCGAGATACTTTCCCTAGCGATTTTAGCTTAACCATCGCGCAAATAGACAAGATGGTTAACCAAATGAAAGAAGTATTTGAGCACCTGCACAGCAACCAAGTGTGCCATGGCGATTTATACGCCCACAACACCTTATTTGATGCTGAAGCGAACATCATTTTTGGTGACTTTGGCGCTGCAACTATGTATCACATGCTTTCAGAAGCACAGCAAGCTCAAGTTAAAGCCATTGAATACCGAGCTTTGCAGCACTTCATCGACGACTTATTGCAGGTATGCGAATCGTCCGATCGTGATAGTGACCGTTACCTTCAATTGCGTCAGGAAGTCATCGCTTAATCTGCATATACAAAAAAGCCTACGCTCACTTTATGAATACTAAGTGACGTAGGCTTTTTCGCATTCTATATTCTACAAAACAGGCTTTACCAACGCTTCATCAATCGATTGACAACGTTAGGCGTGTAAGTCCAACAGTGGTCAAACATAGACATCAGCTCCGGGTTACCATATTTAGACAAGCAGATGGCGTGAAAGCGATTGGTTTTCGATTTTAAGGTATTCACCTTTTCTAAAATATGCTCTGGCTGCTTAGGTGCAATAAAGTCTGAAATAACGACTAAATCGCCGTTGCGATATTTGTCGGTAGACATCAAATCAATTGAGTTTTCAATCACCGGTTCTATCTCGGTTCCGCCGTGAAAACTGTAGGATAAAAAGTCACTGGCTTCACGTAAACCATCTTGCTTGGTCAATTCATAGGTGATCTGCTCTGTTGAGAAGATGATAACAAAGCAGTCTCGCTCTTCCGCCAACGCTATTTGCATCAATGCGTAAGCCATTGCCTTTGCACACTGCTCTGGAAAACCTTCCATAGAGCCTGAGGCGTCTACACACAAAATAAACGGCCCTTTTTCTTTATCTACCTGTTTATTTTCTGGTGATTGTGCTTTTACTTTACGCAAAGTACGACGTTTGCCTTTGGTTCGGTAATTCATCAAGCGTTTGTCGATTAAGTGCTTATAAAAAATCACTTCAAGCTCAGGGTATGCCAAAAACATGGTTTCGTTTGGTAACAACTTACTGAGATCATCACCTTCATGAATACCCACAATATCATCGGTGGCCTCATCACTTTGTTCTTCGACCATTTTTAGCTCTTCAGCCGGCGATTTATTCAAGCTAGGGTCATCAACATCGCTTGCCATTCGCCCCAATGTTGCCGCGATTTTCTGTAGCTCTTTGTTTTTCTTTAAAAACTCAGCATGACGTTTCATCACTGCGAGATCCGTTTTCGACAACTTGGCTGAGGCCATATCCCATAAGCGACCAATACTACCAACGTCTCCCGATTCGGTGACTGCATCCATGCTTTTCATGGTCTCGATACGCTGATAAAGATCGGCCAGTAGCTTTTCTTTATCGGCTTCCAGTTCTGATACTTGCGCTTGCTTTAGCGCTTCACTCAAACTTTTGTACCACTCATCACAAAAGTAATGGGCAAACATTGGGTTATTAACCCCTTTGTTTTTTTCAAGCAGTCGGCGTGCCGGCAAATAAAACGACGAGTGCCATTCTAACTGTTTTACTACGTCGTCTATTTTGACGAAAAACTCGTCTTCGCTCCAATGGACAACCTCTTGATATAGGCTGAGTTCCTTTTGAAATCTTTCAGTTTCGCATACTCGAGTCATTTTATGTTTAACTCGGCCACGCCATTTAAGTAAATGGTTTTTAAGGGACGTTTTTACCCCTTTATTATTGTCGGCTACTAGCATCACCTGAGACCGCCCCAACAAATCGTTGACAGCGGTGTCGATCATGCCTGAATCTGCAATCATCAAGGCTAGGTTTAATCCGTCGGCTCCTAACATAGGCGCTCCTTCACTCTGACAAAAACATTATTCAAAATACTGCGCCAAGCTTTTTACACGGCGATGGGATTTTTCGCTTTCTAAACTTGTTTTTTCCAACTCTAATCCGAGGTTTTGAATGGTCGACTCCATTTGTGTTGGCAGGTCAGGTTCAACAAAACTGTGTGGCAGAGCGCCGTGAAAGTTGGATTTTACTTGGCGTAAGTGATGTTCGGCTTTCGTCAACTCTTCAATCGCTTCATCACCACGTCGACACCAGTTTTGATATTTTGCGCTGTCCAATCCTTTATGGGTAACCAAACCAACCAATACGGAGCGATTTGCGATGTCTTTAACGATTAAGCAATTATCGGCATCGACATCTAGGCGTATTCGGCACATGCTAGTATTTTGGTTAACATAGCCATACACATCACCGCCACCGTCTTTAATCGCACGTTCAAGTTCATCCATCGCCATATACACCCAGCGACTATCGCCTTTCTCTGATTCAGAGACCGACATATTGCTTTGCAGTAACACTAACTTAGCCAAACCGGATGCATTACCTACCTTGTAACGTTTAGCTTGAGATACATCGCAACCATACACTTCCTTACGCAACAGCTTACTGCTTGTTTCTAAGCTTAACGTCATAGAAAATTCGGCTTCAATTTCATTTTGAATCTGAGCCAGTTCCTCGCGGCAAAACTCTGTCTGATTGGAAATCTGGCTTTGATCGAATGCATGATGGATTGCAAAGTCATTCATGACGTCATTGACGATCAAGCGCGACTCCGGGCTGTGCCACAAACAATCGCGTAGAAGCAATAAATCAAGCGGGTTAATCGAATCTCGGCCATTGAAATAGGCACTGGCTTTAAGCAGCTTGACTGCTTTTTTCCAACGACGATCCGAGATATACAAATCAGAATTAAGTGATTCACCACCGTTGTCTTCTACACGTTGTTCGATCAGTGTTTTTAAGGTGTATAGCTTTTCAAAACAGGTTTCATTTAATTCAAGAGTTTCAAGTTCTTGCTGCCATAAACCGTATTCTTCGTCAGTAATAGCAAGGCCAGGTGGTATTTGTGCTTCTTGCGGAGTACCTACGGTAAGCATGGAGCGAAAATTCTGCTTATGTTGAATTCGATTAACAAAAATCCGCACGACCATTCGATCATACAAGGCTTCAAGGCCGCTATCTTCATCTGGCAGTTCGTTAGACGCAGAGATAAGCAGGCGCATCGGCACTTTCTGTATCTCATTACCATTTTTGAAGGTCTTTTCATTCACTACAGTGAGCAAGGTATTAAGAATCGCAGGGCCAGCTTTCCAAATTTCATCAAGAAAGACGACTTGAGCTGTAGGGAGGTAGCCTTGAGTTAGTCGAACGTATTTACCGTTGTCTTTTAGCTCTTGGATGCTTAACGGGCCGAAAACTTCTTCGGGCGTTGAAAAGCGTGTCATTAAATAGTCGAAGTAACTGCTGTTATCAAACGCTTGGATCAAGCGCTTGGCTATTAGGCTTTTTGCAATTCCTGGAGGGCCAAGCAAAAATACGCTTTCACCGGACAAAGCAGCCAGTAAACACAATTTAATGGTGTGTTCACGTTCATAGACGCCATCAGACAACGCTGTTACCAGCTTGTTGATCCGCTCAGAAAGCAGCGCTTTTTCAGCGTGATTTCTTGTTTTAACTCCTAACATCCCTATTCCCTCAGTCCAAGCGGCACAAAATTTTCATCTAATACAATTTTATACATTTGTTATCACTTTGTTACAAGTGGCATTTTTAATTATTCAGAACTTATAACAGATCACAAAACGCTAGGTGACTGAGCAACCTATGATTACATAAATGAGAGGTTACTCACTCATTGCGTAAAACAGGTAAGCAATTGAACTGTGACAATTTTATGTAAGTTTACGCAACTGTTGCTTTACAAAGCCAACGCCGCAACGCAATATCAATACTATTGGCTTCTTTAAGCATCCGTCTTAGTAAGCAGTATGAATTAGAAAGGCAAACAATGAGCCGTCAGATACACACGTGGAAAAACATCTCTTTGTGCGAAGAAGATCTTACTCTACCAACAGGCACGCAGATAACCCATACGACGATCGTCCACCCTGGGGCGGCTGTTATCCTGCCTATATTAGATAGTGGTCAGATATTGTTGATAAATCAATTTCGCCCATCACTGGGGAAGTGGCTGTTGGAGTTACCCGCAGGAACAAAAGAAGTAAACGAAAGTGCAGAGTATTGTGCAAGAAGAGAGTTAGAAGAGGAAACGGGGTACAGCGGAAAGGAATTTATCTCATTGGGACAAGTGACCCCGCTCGCCGGTTTTTGTGACGAAATTCAGCACCTATTTGTTGCTAAACAGTTGAGCAAGACAGAACGCCTTGATTGTGATGAAGATGAGATCATTGAGGTAATGCCAATGACTCTGAAAGCGATAGAACAATTGGTGATTGAAGGGAAAATTACCGATTCGAAAACCATTGCCTGTATAAGCAAAGCCAAGCTGTGTGGTTTTATCTAGAACAGCCCTCCATTAAGGCAAACATGCCTTAAATTTGTTTACTACACTTGAGCTTCCCCTAAGGGGAGGCTTTATGTTGTTATAAAGCCCTCAACCCGCAGATTAGCATGAGAAAATTACGTTCAAAAAAAATAAACACGAACATACTTATCACAGCCTCAGTGATCCTATTTGCCGCGCCATTTTCTAATCTTGTAAATGCCAGCAATACCTCAATTGAACTCGGAAAATTAAAATCACCAAGTTGTCAGTTCTGTCATATCCCAGCCGACAGCACTGCGGTAAATAGTAACCTATCAGGCAGTAGCGACCCGAGCTATCCAACACTTAATGGGCAGAATGAAACCTACCTGCTAAATGCTATGCTCGCCTACCAAAATGGCCAACGCACCGGTGGGCTAGCCGAAATGATGCAAGCACAACTCCAGAAACTAAACAGCGATGACTTAAAAGACATCGCTGCGTATTACTCTTCTCTACCTAAATAAGTATTAAGCTTCGTTTACAAAAGGCATTACCACTTTGGCTTGCCGCGTGAAGCGTGGATCTTCATTTTGGCTTTCATTTTCCTTTTCTCTGCCGTGCGGCCTTGGCGACGAACTGGCTTATTGTCATCTACTGGCTCATTAGCGCTTGGCTCAAACCCTTTAATCCACTCTTGAGGAAGGCGAGTATCCAATAAGGTCTCAATCGCTTTTAGAAGGTACTCTTCATCACGGCTCATCAAAGAGACCGCCAAGCCATGTGATCCCGCACGCCCTGTACGACCAATGCGATGAACGTAATCTTCTGCTTTAAATGGCAATTCATAGTTCACCACTTGCTCAAGTTGCTGTATATCAATGCCACGAGCAGCCACATCTGTCGCGATGAGTGCTCTGACCTTACCCGACTTAAAGTCGTCCAATGCTTTTTGGCGTGCCCCTTGGCTCTTGTCGCCATTGATCGACGCCGCTTTAATGCCATCGAGCTTGAGCTCTTTTACTAAGGCGTCTGTCCCTTGCTTTGTTTTTACGAACACAAGTACCTGTTGCCAGTTCTTAGACCCAATAAGGTAAGCCAGCAATTCTGCTTTACGCTTTTTATCTACTGGGTACACCATCTGCTCAACCAACTCTGCGGTTTTGTTTTCTGGTGATACTTGAATCTCGATAGGATCGTTTAGCAGGCTATGGGCGATCTTTTTCACGCTTCCAGCAAATGTCGCTGAGAAAAATAATGTTTGGCGCGCTGAGTTTAATCGATGCAAGATACGCTGAATATCAGGCATGAACCCCATATCAAGCATTCTATCCGCTTCATCCAACACTAAGGCTTTCGTTTTATTCAATGAAATGTTTTTAGTGAACAAATGATCGAGCAAACGACCTGGAGTCGCGATAAGAAAGTCAGTACCACCTTTTAGGTTATCGGTCTGCACTTTGATGCTGGTGCCGCCATACGCGGCCACAACTTTGATATCAGTGCCTTTTGCATAAGCCGTAAGGCTGTCGAATACTTGTTGCGCCAACTCTCTGGTCGGCACAAGAATTAACGCACCAACATCTTTGCCGTGAGATTCGCGAGGAAAAGGTTTCTCCAAAAAGCGTTGGATCAACGGCAAACCAAACGCGGCGGTTTTACCTGTCCCCGTTTGCGCTCCCGCTAACACATCTTTACCTTCAAGCACCGCTGGAATGGCCTGCTCTTGAACCGGAGTTGGATCGACAAAGCCTAATTTGGCGATGGTAGAACAAAGCTGCGGGTTTACACCCAAAGATTGGAAAGACATGGTGATTACTCTTGCTAAAATTCGAGCGCGGATTGTAGCAAAGAAATTCGGCACGAGCATGCGATTAACGTTGTTAGGAGATGTTATTTTTGAAAGTCAGCCGAAGAAGCTGCTACGTTGAGTAAATCCTCATAGAAAGATGAGAACAACCGCTGTAATTCCGGTTGCTTTTCGCGTAATACATGGTGACATTCAGCCAATGGAGTAAACCTTGGACGCCTCATCGCCATTCGCTCCAATGCGTAGGCAATATTGTCTATATATACGTAGGATTCAATCCAACGACCTTTCCACATATGATTGGTCATTTCGAGGTATTTGGGCGGTAATTCTACCGTATTAGGTTCACTTTCTAAACGCGTAACCTGCTCAGCTTTTTGGCAAAATTCAGCGAGTGATTGTGAGTGGTATTCATTCCAACGGCTCGCCAAGCAATGATCCCAATACATATCTAATGCTATTCCCGCAAATCGCTTTTGTTGTTCAGGAAAAAACTGCTTCGCCTGTTTAACAGTGTCGTGAGAATCTGTGTAACTGTCGACAAATCGGTGCAGACGAATACCTGCGACGATATTGTCTGGAAATTGGTGGGTCGGATCACCTTTAACAAAGTCACCAAGCAAATTGCCCAACATGCTGCTCTGGCACTGTTCAGCAATATGTAAATGCGCCAAATAATTCATATTGCCTCCTGAGACTTTCGTTAATACAAAAAGAAACAGCCTCATCATTGAGGCTGTTTAATGTTTATTATGCTTGTTGTTACTGCTCTTCGCCACTTTCTTCCTCGGCATAATCAGATAGGTTAAGGCCGATTTCCATCGCATCAAGCAGCTCCAAACCATCATATTGGCAATGTTCGTCACTCATTGTACTTCTCCAGTACGCTTGTTATTGGCTTCATTTATACGACATAGCACTCATACTTCCTAGCAAATCTACTGCAGTTGTCATTCATTATTTGATCTAGATCGAGTTTCCAACAATGCCACTATGTACATAATTAATTACACGCACAGTTCATTTATATGTACAAAATGAGTTGTTTCTAATGAAATATTCTGACAAAGTAACGCCATAACGAGGATCTGCCTTGTTGATTGCTAGTTTTACAGTGATTACTGTTTAATTATCAACCACAAGCCATGTTGAAACATCATAACCGTAAAGAATTTTATACATGAATAACTCAAGACTGATCGGAAGCACACTTATTATTGCCGGTACCACAATTGGTGCAGGCATGCTTGCACTACCTTTGGCTTCAGCCGGGCTTGGTTTTAGCACCTCAATGATCATGATGTTGTGCATTTGGACATTAATGGCTTTCACCGCGTTATTGATGTTGGAGCTTCACCAGCATGCAGAGCACGACGCAACACTGCATACACTAGCGCAACAATTTTTAGGCAAAAAAGGAAAGTGGCTGGCAACAGGTGCAATGCTGTTTTTGTTTTACGCACTATGCGCGGCCTACATTGCAGGAGGCGGAAGCCAGTTCAACCAAAAGCTTCACCATTGGTTTAACTTAGACACTTCTCAAGAATTCGCGACCCTGATTTTTACCTTCATTATTGCACTGGTTGTCACGTTTGGTACTCAGTCAGTAGATAAGGTTAACCGCGTATTATTTGCAGCAAAAATCATTGCTATGGCGACTGTATTGTTCTTCTTATCTCCAAGCATTCACTTAGATAACTTGGCCGCAATGCCAGTGCAACAAGGCCTGATTATTTCTGCTTTGCCGGTCATTTTTACTTCTTTTGGGTTCCATGGCAGCATTCCAGCGGTCGTTAAATACCTAGAACTAGACGTTAAAGCGGTGAAACGTGCGCTCGTTGTTGGGTCATCCATTCCTTTGCTTGTCTATACTCTTTGGCAGGTTTCAACTTTAGGTGTATTGAGTCAATCTGAGCTAGCTGGTAGTTCTGACTTATCATTATTCATCAATAGCCTTTCTCAAACCGTCCAACAAGGTGCGTTTTCAAATGCCGTCTCAATTTTTGCTGACTTAGCACTATTGACCTCGTTCTTGGGCGTGAGCCTTGGGCTATTTGAATTTCTTGGTGATAGTTTAGGCAAGCATAAAGTCGGCTCAAATCGATTCAATATCGCGATAATTACTTTCACCCCACCGTTGGCTTTCGCACTATTTTACCCTCAAGGCTTCATCACTGCTCTTGGGTATGCCGCCATTGCTTTGGTTATCTTAGCCGTGTTTCTACCCGTCGTTATGGTAGGAAAGGCACGTAAACAGCTTGCTTACGAAAACTGCTATCAGGTGAAAGGTGGCACGATCCCCCTCGTTTTAGCGGGCACGTTTGGCGTGGTTATTATTGCTACCCAGATCGCTATTTCAGTCGGTTTGATCCCGGCATTAGGGTAAATCGGTGTATTCAAAAGTAAGACATATTAGCGGCTAACGAGTATTGAGCTACGTAGATATCACACCGTATTATCTATGTAGCTCAGAATATTTAGTGAAAGGATTTTAGGTACGTAAAACTTTGAAGTCGGCTGTAGAACGGAGATTTGTCATGTAATCAAGTTGTGATTGGTTGGTAATATAAATTAGCGATTGCTATAGTAATTACGCATCAAATGACCCAAAACAACACGTGACTAACCAATAATAGATAAGGGGTATTCATGCCTTTAAAAGTCACTCCCGAAACCAAACATTTTTTTGTATTGCAGCCAATCTCTTCTTGCCCTAAATGTGGTAGCCAAGATTACTTAATTTCAGAAAGTGGCAAAATGTTTATCTGCGAAAAATGTGGCTATTTGTCACGGAATCACAAGATAGACCAAGAGCCTCAACTTAATCAAGACTTAGCGGGTGATAACGACATGATTCATTAGAGCCCATCATTATTAAGCCACTAGAGGAAACTCTAGTGGCTTAATATTTTACTATGCTGAGAGGCTTGCTCTCTCATGCCTAGTTGAAATACAGCACCAGAGTTTAACTTTCGCAGCCTTTAACTCACTCCGTAACTACGCGGTTGTTTCGCTGTGCGGTAATAGTATTTCTGGGATCAGCTGAGATATGCTGCTTATCGTAGATACTAAAGGGTGGTCTATCACGACTTCCGATTCATTCGGTCGAAAGTAATAAGTGCGCATTCCCGCCCCCACTCCTGCATGAACACCTTTTAGCGTGTCATCAACATAGATGCACTCTTGCGCCGACAAGCCCATATTGAGAGCAGCATAGTGTAATAGATCAGGATCAGGTTTCCAGGTGTTGGTTTCAAATGCACTAAAGATAGAGTTGTTGAAATAAGAAGCGAGCCCTGTTAGCTCAAGAGCGTGTTCAATTTTGTCTTTTTCGCTATTTCCAGCGATGCATACCGCAACATCCGCTTTGTTAAGATCGTCCAGTAGCGATCTCACGCCAGGCATTGCTTTTAGCTTCGCTTCGTAAAGATCATGCTTTCGCTCGCGGTATAATGGCTCTAGTTCATCCAAGGACACCGTCAGATGGTATCGGTCACATGCTTCTTGCAACACGTCTACTGGCTTTCCACCTTGAAAGTGTTTCAAAGCGTCAACAAGGGATACGGTACAATCATATTGAGCAAAAACGTCCACTAACGCCTGGCAACACAAGCTTTCGCTGTCTACCAAAGTTCCTTCGCAATCAAAGATCACACACTGAGTTTTTTCTGCCATTTGCTCCGCCACCATTTCCAAGTGATTGAGTTTCAGTGTTGTCTAGCTATCAAGTATTGCAAAGGATAAGCGACGAAAAGTGATACTTAACGCCAGTTTAGAGGTTAATTTTGTGACTTAAGTAAGCTTCGGTTATTGATTACAAAACTCATCGTTCAATTTATAAGCTACTAATATATTTGTCACTTATGAGCCCTTGAATGGACTTATTTGATTGAGAGTAAGTTGCAGGATGAGCAGAACGAAGAATCAGATCGCAATAATTTTTGGGGAAGTAGCATGCTGATCCGTTCAGTACTTGAAAAACCAGCATAAGATAACACGTGAAATGTTACATTTTCATTGAAATTTCAGCGAACTACTCTTCAATAACCAATTGATTTATTGAAGTAACATCCAAACTTTCGCAGTTTAATACAGCAGAGATATAACTGTGTTCATCGCCATTCGTTGAACCACTAAAGGTCACATCTGACACCAACAAAACATCATCTACTTGATGCGTGACAGCGCAAGCAACCGCTTCGCCATTTTTGAAACCAACGTAAAGAGGAAAATCATCAGACAAAATAATTTGTGTGAAGAACTCCAATAAGAAAGCACGCTCTTGCTCATCTTGCCGTGAAGACGCCATCGTTAGCGCATACATGATTGTCAGACGGTGGAAATCGACCAGATGAACCTCATCTACCTCTTTACCGACTTTGCTTACATCACTAGCACGAAACTCAGACAGCGGCATTTGTATGTAGTGCTTGTCTTGTTGTTCTGCTAAATATAAGTCACGGCCTTTAATGCTTTCAGCTGTCGGGTACTTCACGGCTACGTGAGATGATAGCCAATCGTTTTTCTTCTTTACTAAAGTGTTGATCGTGTCGCTCATCATTATTCATTCTTTTAGTGTTGGAGCGTGACCGATGAAAAGACTTTTCAACGTATATTACCCCCAAATGTGACAACCCCTTTGATTACAAATGGGTTTAGGTGGGGTACTGCATGCACTCAGTAAGCACACCAACAAGGCTATCAACAATATCTTGAATTTCATAATTTCTTTTCATTCTTTTAGTGTTGTATAGAAAGTATATCGGGTTTTTCTGACCCCATTAGGAATATACGAGCTTTGCTACTTGTAATTAGCAATTCAACCGCCATATTAATGGCAGGGCTAGGTCCCTCTTGATACACTCTTATTCAGCAACGTTATCTAGCAAACTTTCACATAAAGGAATAACAATGAAAAAGTTACTTTTGGCTTTAGGTGTCACAGCCCTTCTCGCAGGCTGTTCTGATAACGAGGTTGGTGATGTAGGGCTTGGCTGGTTCACAATGAAAGACATCAAAATCTCAAACTTAGATGATGATAAGATCTCGGGCGTAACATGCCACATTGCCTCAATTGAAGCAGATTTCAGCCTTGCCGACCCAAGTGACAGTTCTATCTCATGCCGACAAACGGGTGACATTACCCCTGAGATGATTGCAAGCATCGACAAAAGTAAGTCTGGCGAAGTGGTGTTTAAAAAATCTAAAAGTATTTTCTTTAAAACAATGAAAGTAAGACGCATCTACGACGCAGAGAATCAAACTCTGCTTTATTTGTCTTACACAACGAAAGAAACCGACGGTAGCTTTAAACACAGTCTCTCTACCGTACCGTTGTGGGGAACTAAAGCCTATATTGAGCCTCAAGTAGCCACTAAATAGCACGACTCTCAACTCAATGAGCTCGAACAGAAGTGTTAATGCTGTTCGGGCTATTTCTCTGCTCGCCTCCTCTCCGCTCGCCTTGAAGGCACTCGCACAAACCTCTCAGTTTTTGTTGTAACAAAAATGAAATTTGCACTAATTGTGTGGTAGAATCCGCGCCTGTTTTTCTGAAACCGTTTCTTTTTAGCATGAAATTTCCCGGTCAACGTAAGTCAAAACACTATTTCCCTACTCATTCACGCGATCCGTTGGTGAACCAAGTTCGCCAAGCGCCGAAGCTACACAGACCAACTATTGTTGGTGTGGGTCAAACCATCGTCGATATTGAAGCTCGCGTGGGTGACGAATTTCTTGCTAAATATAACTTGAGCAAAGGCCACTCCTTAGTGCTTGAAGAAAGCCAAGCGGATGCTTTGTATCAAGAATTGAAAGTTCAGGGTTTAATCACCCATGAACATCCGGGTGACACGATTGGCAATACACTGCACAACTACTCTGTACTCGCAGATAGCAAGTCCGTATTGCTGGGTGTAATGAGCAAAAACATCGAGGTTGGCTCTTACGCCTATCGTTACCTGTGTAACACCTCTGCTCGGATGGACTTGAACTACTTGCAAACGGTTGAAGGCCCTATCGGTCGCTGCTATACGTTGATTACCGATGATGGCGAGCGCACTTTTGCTATTAACGAAGGCCATATGAACCAGCTTTCTCCAGAAAGCGTTCCTGCTCATATCTTCAAAAAAGCAGCTGCTCTGGTTGTCTCTTCCTATTTGATGCGTGGTAAGCCAACGGACCCTATGCCTGCAGCGGTTCAACGTGCTATTGATTACGCGAAAGAGAACGGAGTACCTGTGGTTTTGACCTTAGGTACCAAATACGTAATCGAAGGAAAAGCAGAATGGTGGCAGGAGTACTTGAAAAAGAACATCTCCGTCGTTGCGATGAACGAAGAAGAAGGCGAAGCTCTCACCGGTGAAAAAGATCCTTTATCCGCCGCAGATAAAGCACTTGAGTGGGTTGATTTAGTTTTGTGTACTGCTGGCCCAGATGGTCTTTACATGGCAGGCCACACTGACAAAGCCGCACTTCGTGAAACCAACTTCCCGATGATCGATGGCAGCATAGCGAACTTTAATCAATTTGAGTTCAGTCGTGCCATGAAAAAAGCGGAATGCGACGAAGCCGTTAAAGTTTATTCGCACATTGCCCCTTATCTTGGCGGGCCACTTGAAATAAAGAATACAAATGGTGCTGGTGATGCCGCGTTGTCGTCTTTATTACACGACATGGCAGCAAACAAATACCACAAATCTAACGTGCCAGATTCGACGAAACACGATCATCGATACTTAAGTTATTCATCTTTATCTCAAGTGTGTAAATACGCTAACCGAGTGAGTTACGAAGTATTAACTCAGCACGCACCGAGATTGTCCCGCGCATTACCCGAACGTGAAGACAGCTTAGAAGAAGCTTACTGGGACCGATAATTATTAACAAAGCCGGCAATTGCTGGCTTTGTTGTTTCTATCTAGTTACTAATTAGTTACCATTTAGTCAGTTGCGATTTATTACTATCAAAAACACTTTACAAAGATATTTTGCACGGTATATTGCGGACGCAAACGTTTACGCAACTGACTTTGGGCTTTTAGGGGGTTTTATATGCTGAGCGATATCGATATCTGTCGTTCCATTCCACTTTCTTCAATCGACACTGTGGCACACAATGCTGGGCTTAACAGTGGCGAATTTATTCCGCACGGACGCCACAAAGCAAAAATTTCTTTAGATACGCTCACTAGGCTGGAAAAGGAAAAATCCGGCAAGCTTATCCTGGTTACTGCCATCACTCCAACGCCACTAGGTGAAGGCAAAACGGTAACGACTATTGGCCTATCTCAGGGACTTGCTAAGCTAAACAAGTCTGTTATGGCCTGTATCCGTCAGCCATCAATGGGCCCAGTATTCGGCGTTAAAGGCGGTGCCGCTGGTGGCGGTTATAGCCAAGTCGCACCGATGGAAGAGCTTAACCTGCATCTAACTGGCGACATTCATGCCGTCACTGCCGCACATAACCTAGCATCCGCTGCCATTGATGCCCGAATCTATCATGAGCAACGCCTTGGTTACGAAGCCTATGCTGACAAAACGGGCCTGAAAGCGCTTAAAATCGACGATAAGAATGTCGTTTGGCGCCGAGTTGTTGATCACAACGATCGCGCATTACGCATGGTTACCGTTGGTTTGAATCAAGAAAATAAGACCATCAATGGCTTTGAACGCCAAGATGGCTTTGATATCTCAGCGGCTTCTGAATTAATGGCAATTTTAGCTTTAGCGAGCGATCTACAAGATCTTCGTAAACGTATTGGCCGCATTGTTTTGGCCTACAACCTAGATGGCCAACCGGTCACGGCGGAAGATTTACAAGTTGCTGGTGCCATGACAGTAACGATGCGTGAAGCCATTGAACCTACCATGATGCAAACCTTGGAGGGCGTGCCTACGCTTATCCATGCAGGGCCATTTGCCAACATTGCACACGGAAACTCTTCAATCATTGCAGACCGTATTGCCACTAAACTTGCGGATTACACCATCACTGAGGGTGGTTTTGGCTCGGATATGGGTTTCGAGAAAGCCTGTAATATTAAAGCTAATATGGCGGGTTTTGGCCCAGACTGTGCCGTCGTTGTCGCTACGTTGCGTGGCCTTAAGGCAAACTCAGGTTTATACAATTTCAAGCCTGGTCAAGCGCTACCAGACAGCCTATTCAGCGAAGATGTCACAGCATTAAAAGCGGGCTTTGCTAACCTCGAATGGCACATCAATAATGTGTCTAAATACGGTGTGCCTGCTGTTGTTGCAATTAACCGATTCCCGCAAGACAGCGTTCAAGAACTTGAATTGCTCAAGTCTTGGGTGAAGGAGCTTGGTGCAGAAGTGGCAATCAGCGAAGCGTTTTCTAAAGGTGGCGAAGGCGCGATTGAACTCGCTAAAGCCGTCGAAATAGCCTGTGAGAAACCAAGCGCATTTAAACCGCTTTATACGCTAGACCAAAGCTTAGAAGAAAAGCTAATGACCGTCGCTGAAGTGGGTTACGGGGCAAGGGCTGTTGAGTTGTCTGAATTAGCTAAAAAGCAGCTGGCTACCTACAACGCACACGGCTTTAGCAAGTTGGCTCTCTGTATGGCCAAAACGCCAATGTCGATTTCGACAGACGGCTCAGTAAAAGGGGCACCAAAGGACTTTACTGTGGAGGTTCGTGAGCTCAAGCTTTGTGCTGGTGCGAACTTTGTTTACGCTTTGTGTGGCAACGTAATGACTATGCCTGGCTTGCCAGAAAAGCCTGCCTTTATGGGCCTAGACATTGACGCAGAAGGCAATATTATAGGCTTAAGTTAGCCTTGTAGTTCAACGTATCCAAGTAAATAAAAAGACGACTCTAAGTCGTCTTTTTTAATTCTATATTCATAGTTTTGTGTGAAACTTGCTAACGACTAGGCCGACACTAGTTGATGGCCTCAATGAACATCAATTCCACTCTTCTATTACACGCTTTTCCGCTTTTAGAAATATTCGAACAACTTGGTAAATGCTTACCATAGCCTCGAGTATAAACATTCCGAGTCGCGACATTATTGTTCGTTAATAGTAGCTTTACTTGCATCGCACGTTTATCTGACAAATTGTCATTAATCTGATTACCACCGGTGCTGTCCGTATGACCATCAATCACGGTTTTGATACTTGGTTTTTGCGATAAAAAGCCACCAAGCTGCCCCAACCAAACGCGAGATTTCTTAGTGATGGTGGCAGAGCCTGTTTCAAAGTGAATGCGCTGTTCTAATTTGACGACGGTGTGCTGACCGGGAATCACTTCGTACTTGATACGATTGCTTTCCATAAACGCCATCAAAGAACGCATTTCATTCGTGTTATGCATGGGCTGAGAAGCCATTACAGGCTTTGCCATCGGCATAACTTGTGGCTGATTCAAATTGGAAGTAACCGCGGGCTGCCCCACATTCGCCGATACCTCTTCCCCTCCCCAGTCTGGATAAATAAGGTCGCCACTGGTCTTCGGTGCCGTTTCCAGCATTGAAGGAGGCGTTAGCGCACTACACCCTTGCAATAGAATACCCATCAACGCTATGGCAAAAGTCTTTTTAATTACCCACATATTAATGCTGGCTCCCAAAACATGCTGTTAGTACTATTAATAACTATATCGACCTAACTACTAAAACTTTAGGAGAAAAGTGCAAATTTAGCTGCAAGACTCCCTAGTTGTGCTCATATATTAGTCATTTGAAATACTTTCGTACACAGTTAGGGAACCAATCGCTTTCTTTTACTTCTAATTGATGTAGATTCAGTTTTCAATCATGTAGGTTATTTGATAAATATGTCTAAAAATAAATTTTCTATCTTGGTCGCTTTAGTTAGCTCTTTTTTTCTTATAGCTTGCAGCGAAAATGACCAGCAGCCACAAAAAGGCCAGCAATACTCTCAGTTGCCAACGACTCTGACTCAATCGAGTATTACACCCGTCACTGAAGTCTTCTCTCTTACTTGTGGTCACTGCCGCACGATGGAGAGCATGGTTCCGCAAATAGAAGACGGTATCAAACAGCCCATTAGCAAGGTACACGTCACGTTCAATGAAAGCGCGCAAATCGGAGCGCTGATTTACTATGCGGCGCAAATGCAACTCGATAATACGCCAGATCACGCCATGATGGATGAACTGTTCGAAGCCGTTCAATCTCGCGATCACGTAGACACAGCAGCAAAACAAAAAGCCATTGAAGAGATCTTCAACTCTCGAGGTCTTGTAAGCCCATACCAGTTTGACGAAATTCAGCAAAAAGCGCTATTTGAAGAACTTTCTGTTGCTGAAAGCATTACTACACAAGGTCAGTTTAATTCGGTGCCAACTTTCATTATCAATGGTAAATACCAGCTCATTACCTCTGGGCATAAAGATGTTAATGACATAGTAAACACGATAAACTACCTACTCTCTCAACCATAAAGACTATAAGGATAGCTTGTGTCTAAGTATCTATTTCCAGCCATTATTTTTATTCTTGCTGGATTTTTTATCTACCGCACGTGGACTAACCACAAAGCAGCAGACGTTAACTTTGCTCAAGGGCAAGAGTTTTTAGCTCAGAATGCCAAGAACGAAGGTATTGTTGTGACTGAATCCGGCCTTCAATACCAAGTAATTCAAGAAGGCACAGGTACCGAACACCCAACGCTAGACAGTAAAGTGACGGTTCACTACCACGGTACTCTAATTAACGGTGAAGTGTTCGATAGTTCAGTTGACCGCGGTGAGCCAATTGCATTCGGTCTTAAGCAAGTGATTAAGGGTTGGCAAGAAGGCGTTCAATTGATGGTCGTAGGGCAAAAAATTCGTCTGTTTGTTCCAAGCACGCTTGGTTACGGCAAAAACGGTTCAGGCCCTATCCCACCAGCTACCGTCCTAATTTTTGATATTGAATTACTCGCTATCGACTAATCGTTAGTGACGCCCGAAGCAATATTTAATATAGCTGCCCTCTGGCAGCTTTATTTTTATATGCATACGGGTGATTATTGATATTTATGAATCACGACTAAGTGGCACAACAAGCATATAAAACCAAACCAAAATAGATTTGAAACAGAACCATTTTCAACTTAGTGCGTAGTACAATCTCCCCACACTGAAATAATAGACTAATCAATAGTTGACTATTTCATTACTCAGATTACTCCATGGTGTAAAGACCGCCTCTCAGAATGATTCCTTTTTTATCAGGCATGACAAACTGTTACAAAGCTCTGGCGTATGTAACGGAATAGAAGTCATATTTATTTACATTTTTACAACTTTTACTTTAACCTGAATCAAAAACAGCTAAGATAAATAGAGGTGACATTAGATCACTACTCTGTTAGTTGGAATTGATTGGGGTACAAATGCACAAAATTAACGCATATGTACCACTTTGAAGGTTTGGTTTCGGGCAGGAAAACCCGTCAACCTTAACAAAAGTGTAACATTTAAGTTGAGTTTTATTTGTAACATTAATGTATGGCTTCAACCTTCTGTCATTTAGCTCAAAGAAGTGCGAATTATGAATATCAAATCTCGTCTTATCCTTCTTGGATTGATTTCAATCCTGGGTATTGCCACCATTTTAGGTGTCTCTATCAGTTTCTCTAATACGGTTGGTGAGTTAGCATCAGCTAGGACTCAACTCGTTGAATTAGAGGTGAGACTTCTCAATTTACGCCGTAATGAAAAAGACTTTTTACTAAGAAAAGATACGAAATATCTTTCGAAATTCAACGAAAATGCCGCTCTCTTTGTTGATATCAACCAAAGCATTTCAAGCGTACTCGCTAAACACAATATCCCTTACCCAACTCGACTTCGATCTGATCTCGATGTGTATAAAGGCAAATTTGCTACATTAGTTTCAGGTAATCAAGTATTAGGTCTAAAAGAAGACCAAGGCTTGATGGGCAATTACATGTCGATATATCAGCGCCTAATCACTTCTTCGACTCCAGAAAAAGAGCTAGCCCTGGATCATTTTCACCACAACTTACTGAAAGGTGACTTCAAACCTGAAACGCTTGAGGGTTTCGTGTTTAAGGAGTTCACCGATGCGGGTGAGAAAGTCATCAAACAAATGCACCACGTTGGAATGAAACACGATGAAGGCTTAATGGGTGATGTACGCTCTGCGTCTCATCAAATTGAAGAGCAATTTACCGCTGCATCTGAAGCGCTGCAATCTGGCGTTGCAAGCTATGAAAGCCGCCTCTCTACTATACAATGGTCGGTTACTGGTGCGATTATCTTAGTGATTGCCCTAGTGCTTTTCCAAATCGTAACGTCTATCAACTCTATGATGAACAAGCTGCTCACCACAATCCAAACGATCTCAGAAACCAATAACATTGCTATGCGTACCGATGTTTCAGGTAAAAGTGAGCTTGCGACATTAGGACGTTACTTCAATGATCTATTGTCTAGCATTGAAGATTTGGTGTCGGGTTCTCAAGTTAAGTCTAAAGCACTGTTTAGCAGCACTGAGAGCATGCACGGGCAACTTCAAGGTGTTATCGAAAAGTTTGGCGTACAGAGTGAACACACCACGACTATGGCGACTGCGGTACAAGAGATGGTATCAACCATAGCTGAAATATCTGAAAGTACTGCCATTGCCGCCGAAGGGGTTCAACAAGCAGCGAACCATGCAAACAGCGGCCGTGAAGTCGTAAGCAGCACCGTAGACAACATTAATGGCCTATCAAATACTCTCGCTAACAGCCAAGCTTCGATCGGGTCTTTGAATCAACACGTGTCTCAAATTGGTGGCGCGGTAGAAATGATTCAAGGAATAGCCGAGCAAACTAACTTACTTGCACTTAACGCAGCTATTGAAGCGGCACGCGCCGGTGAGCAAGGCCGTGGTTTTGCAGTAGTAGCGGACGAGGTTCGAGCACTTGCTAGCCGTACTCATGAATCAACACAAGAAATTACAACGGTAGTCAACGCAATTCAAAACCAAATGTCGACCGTTGTTGATGATATTGAAACTTGTAACCGTCAAGGGGAGGAAACCAAAGAATTCTCTCAAACGCTTGACCAAAACTTCTCGCAAATCATTACTGATATGGACAACATCCAAAGTAATTCTGAACGTATTGCCTCAGCGATTGAAGAGCAAGGCATTGTAATGAACCAAGTAGCGGAATCTATCACTGAACTTCAGATGATTTCGGATGACAACATGGTTTCTGCTAAGCAGTGTTTTGAAGAAGTAGACAGTGTTCAAGTTCAAGCACAGGACATGGACCAAGCGGTTGCTCAATTCAAAACTAACGCTTAGTTAGTCACTGGGTTCAGTAAAACAAAGCTAAATCGACACGTACAAAAAGGGCTCCTTCAGTAGGAGCCCTTTTATTTTTTCACGACTAAGTATTAACGTAACCCGTGCAAAAACTCGTGTCGAGTGGCTGGGTTCGATTTGAAAATCCCGCCTAATGCCGTTGTCGTTGTGACGCTGGTTGCGTCCATCACTCCGCGAGATTTCACACAATAGTGTACTGCATCCATGGTAATAGCGACGTCATCGGTTTCTAACAGCGCTTGCAACGCCACTAATACCTGCTGCGTCATGCGCTCTTGTACTTGAGGACGCTGTGCAAAGAAGCGTACGATACGGTTAATTTTGGAAAGGCCAATAATCTTAGAGCGAGGGATATACGCAACTGCCGCACGACCATCGATGGTCACTAAATGGTGCTCACAGGTGCTGGTAACCGTGATGTCTTTTACTCTCACCATTTCACTGCACGACATTTTGTTTTCAATCACCGTGATTTTGGGGAAGTTCGCGTAGTCTAAACCTGAGAATACTTCATCGACGTACATCTTAGCGATACGGCGGGGCGTCTCTTCTAGGCTGTCATCACTGAGATCAAGTTCTAGCAAGTTCAAAATTTCTCGCATGTGATGTTCAATTTTTTCTTTTTTCTCATCTCGTCCAATATCATTTGGGCGCAGCGGAGTTTCAATTCCATTTTTAGCCAGTGCGGTTTTCACTAACTTGGCTGATTCACTTATACCCGACATGCATACTTCTCCCATGCGTAATAGTTGGACCGATATAGAATAGCTGACAAATATACTCGGAATTTTGATCAATTACACCCATATTTTGAAACGGGTTAATGCTTCGCAGCCCTTAACTATGCTAAGGTTGCGCTAACAAAAACGACAAAGTATAGGAAAAATTTATGGGTTGTTGCGACGCTCCAGGTTTGATGCCGATTGAAGAAGCGATGGACAAAATGCTCTCTACGGTTAAACCGCTTTCAGACACTTCAGATGTACCGTTAATGGACGCATGTGGCAGTGTGCTTTCCAAGTCTATTCGCTCCCCTATTTTTGTCCCTCCTTTTGATAATTCAGCGATGGACGGATACGCGGTTCGTATCCAAGACTTAAGCTCAGGTAAAGCACTGCCTCTCATTGGTAAGTCATTTGCAGGCCAACCTTTCGAAGGTGATTGGCCACAAGGTACCTGCATTCGAATCATGACCGGAGCCAAAATTCCAACGGGTTGTGATGCGGTCATCATGCAAGAAAATACCGCGGTGACCGACGCTGGTATTGAAATCCATCAGTGCGAAGTAAAACCCAACTCTAACATTCGCCCCTGTGGGGATGATATTGGTGAAGGCGACCTCGTTCTAGAGCAAGGCCACCGCTTAACGCCTCGTGATATTCCGATGATCGCTTCACTGGGCATAGCCAAGGTTGAAGTCTACCGCCAAGTAAAGATTGCTTTTTTTTCAACAGGTGACGAACTAAAACCATTAGGTGAGCCTCTTCTTGAGGGGCAAATCTACGATAGTAACCGCTATGGCATCAAAGAACTGATTGAGAAATTTGGCTGTGAGGCCATTGATCTCGGTATCATTCCAGACTGCCCTGACCTACTCAGAAAAGCGTTTGAAAGCGCTCAAAACCAAGCCGATATCGTTGTAACTTCTGGCGGTGTTAGCGTTGGCGAAGCTGATTATACCAAAGACATTTTGGAAGAAATGGGCGAAATTGGATTCTGGAAGCTGGCCATCAAACCTGGAAAACCATTCGCATACGGTTTACTAGAAAACGCATTGTTTTGTGGATTACCCGGTAATCCGGTGTCTGCGATGCTAACCATGTACGTTTTGGTTCAGCCTTTGGTTGCCAAGCTCAGTGGACACAGCGAATGGAAAGAACCAGCGCTAATTCCTGCAATCACTCGCTCTCGATTCAAAAAATCACCCGGACGCACCGATTACCAACGTGCAATCTATACCATTGAAGATGGTCAGTTTGTTATTGAGAGCACGGGCAATCAAAGCTCTGGCGCATTCCGCTCGATGAGCCTCGCCAATTGTTTCGCAGTGCTTGAAAATGAGCGTGGAAATATTGAAGTGGGTGAAACCGTTCAGCTTCAACTGTTCAATAACACGTTGTACTAGGGCTCTATTTTGGAACTGTTATCCGATAAAGAAATGTTACGCTACAACCGTCAGATCATTTTGAAGCAATTTGATTTTGAAGGGCAAGAAGCGTTAAAGCAAAGCTCAGTTCTTATCTTAGGTGCCGGGGGGCTGGGTTGTGCTGCAAGCCCATACTTGGTCAGTGCTGGTGTGGGAACCGTAACTCTCATCGACGATGATGTGGTTGAAGTGTCCAACCTACAACGCCAGGTTTTGCATAATGATGACACCGTTGGGCTTAAGAAAGTCGAGTCTGCGGCACAAGCGTTATCAAAGCTCAATCCTTATGCGTCCGTCAACACAATAGCAAAACGGCTCGGCGATGACGAACTGCTGCCTTTAGTCAAATCTCATTCCGTGGTGTTAGATTGCAGCGACAATGTAGAGACTCGTAATCAGCTAAATCGATTATGCTTCGCGACTAAAACACCGTTAATTTCAGGCGCGGCAATACGGATGGAAGGCCAGATTAGCGTCTATACCTATCAAAATGACGAGCCATGCTATCAATGTTTGAGTGCGTTGTTCGGCCAACAGGCATTGACCTGCGTGGAAGCCGGTGTGATGGCCCCATTAGTTGGTATCGTTGGTGCGACACAAGCGATGGAAGCCATTAAAGTCATCGCCAAAATGGGGACACCAGTATCCGGTAAATTGCTAATGCTCGATGTCATGAGCATGTCTTGGCGGGAAATGAAATTAGCAAAAAATACTGGCTGCTCTGTATGTGGTTCAACCTAACGTTTCGATTTACTGAGCTTTTGAGCTTTTGAGCTTTTGAGCTTTTGAGCTTTTGAGCTTTTGAAAATAGTAAAACAAATGAGCCGATCGGATGATCGGCTTAATTTTGCTTACTTTTCGTTGGCGCAATCACAAACATCTAGCTCAAGTATTAACGTAAAACACGCGCCACCTAACTCACTGTCCGTAACCGCAGCACTGCCTCGATAACGCAATGCAATTTGTTTAACGATGGCCAAACCTAAGCCGTGCCCACCCAATTTCTTGTCTCTTGATTTATCAGCGCGATAGAAAGGTTCGAACAGCATGCTCCAGTGCTCTTTCGGCACGCCGCAGCCATCATCATGTACTTCTATTCGCAATTGGTGATCGGATAGACTTGGCTTAATCAGCACCCGTTTGTTAGCATATCTAAGCGCATTACGCGTTAGATTGGAAACCGCTCGTGAAATTAAACTTGTATCCGCACTCACCAGGTGATTTAACTCAATAGGCAAGTACTCAATTTGTAATGAATAGCCTCGTTGCCATTTTAGTATTTCCTGCGAGAACCAGCTATTAACATCAATCTCTTGGCAATCTAACGGATTATCTGCACGTTCCGCTTTAGCATAGTAGAGAAGTTCATTAACTAATGTCTCCATTTCTTCCGTGTCTTCGATAATACTTTCGACGGAATCAACGCTTTTTTGGTTTGAAGCAATTAAATCAACTTTCGTCGATTTTTTTTCATATTCAATGTTTATTCTCTCTGTTTTCTCGTAGCCCCGCTTGACACCATTTAGTTGCTCTAACAATAGCTCAGCTTGCCATTGAATCCGAAAAACTGGCGTCCGTAATTCATGAGCCACTGCATTCGTAAGTGCTTTATTACTGGTTATAAGAGCAGATATTTTATCCGCCATATGGTTAAAATTACGATTCAGCTTACCAACACGATGGCCGCTTTTTTCTGATACTCTCGCCGAGAAGTCACCATTTGCAAATCTGAGTGTCACCTCCTCTAAGCGACGAAAACGACGACTCAAGAACCAAATTAGCCCCATACAATAGAGACCAAAACCAACAAAGAAAAAAGCCCAGACTAAATTGTCTGCAAACCAAACGGCTTGCACAAGAGGCGAGTTCTCATTGATGTAAAGGCTGTAAATCAGTTCACTGTTATCTAAGGTAAACCACCACATGTTGTCTTGATCGGCAAACGTGTTGGCTTCGGGATTGTTAGCCAAGTAATATTGAACGTGCTTCGGTGTGTCTTGTATATTTTGCTCATCAAATACTTCATGGGTTGACCTAGCGAAGTGCTTAATGATATCTAATGCATTATCCAGCCCAGAGACCATAGAAGTTTCGTTTACTAGGTCGCGCATGGCTTGTGCGCGATAGTGCTCTAATACCACTATATGATCGGTATTAAGCTGGAACACCACAACTTCGTATGTCACCAATGTGGCCGCAAAGAGCACGATCAAGCCGATAAGAGATTCTATGTAAATACGCCACATGGTTTTCTTCGCTATACGTCGGTATTAATTTAATAAGTCAAGCAGTAAGCCCTGACATCGTATTGAGTGATTACCAAGCATCTGCAACGAACAAGTAACCCTTACCGCGAACGGTGATGATGCCCTTTGGATCCGTCGCACCCCCCTCCAGTTTCTTCCTTAAGGCTACGATTCGATTATCAACACTTCGGTCAATACCATCGTAATCGATGCCTCTAAGGGCTTTAGTAAGGGCATCACGAGACAATATATCCCCTGCCGATTGCGCCAGTAACCACAGTAAATCAAATTCACTGTCGGTCAGTGTCACGGAATCACCTAACAGCACGCAGCTACGACTCGCCTGGCTTAACACCAAACCGCCAAACTGCAATTGACCATTCGATGATGCCACCTCAGCGGCGGTTGTTCGCCTTAATAACATTCGAATTCGAGCCAAGAGTACCCGCGGTTTAATCGGCTTAGTGACAAAATCGTCAGTGCCGGTCTCTAACGCTGCAACGTGATCAAAATCATCATCACTCGCCGTCAACATAAGCACTTTACCAGTAAACCATGTCCTGATCTGTCGGCAAATTGTCAGGCCATCTAAGCCTGGTAACATCAAGTCGAGTAGCACAAGATCTGGGCGAACCTCTTCAATCAGAGCGGGCGCAGCCATCCCATCGCCAGTGGTTGCAACGTCAAAACCTTGAGTTTGAAAGTAATCAGCAAGCATTTCTCGTAATTTGTCATCATCTTCAACGATAACAAGCTTGGTAGCAGACATGGCAAGGCATTCCTTATGGTAATGGGTACACTAATAACCATACAATCAAAAGCATCAATAAACAATGAGCCTAGCCTGCGAATTGACAGCAACTTATTGTTAGGAAATAATAAATTAGTTAACGATTACATAGCAGCAGTGGTCAAAAACACAAGCTCAGCTTATGGAATACATGGTAGTGACAAACGCTTACATCATCCCTCACATACGAGAACCAATCGATGGCTAAACTCTACATTGCCGCCTTACTTATGGCTCTAGGAATTAGTTTTCTTATGCTGCTCTCACATTTTCCAGCACAAACCCATATAGGTGGCCCAATATCTGCAACCGTGCAGGATCGGATTTTAACCCAATCTTTAGATGGCCAACGCCACTATCTGCTCCTCTCTCTTGATGAGGAAGTCAATACTGTCATTCGAATTGCAGTCGGTAAAAGTAACCTCTGTCGAACTGGAGACAAAGCAACAGTGCAACCGATTACAACCTTGCTGTCAAAGGAGTTAAGTTATCAACTGATTACGTGTTTATGACTTGATATTTAACCCTTTTTCGTCTTACATTAACGCCTGTTGATATTTAAAGGGACTTAATGATGACAAGCGCACTCGTTTCAGCTCAATGGCTTTCAGACAACATTCATCGCTCAGATATCGTTGTATTAGACGCAAGCTTTGCGAAAATGATCCCCGGAGCGCCGCAGCCCGCTACCGTTGGTTTTATTCCTGGTGCGATTCGATTTGACTATGATGCGGTGATTTGCGATCAGTCTAGTTCACTTCCTCACATGCTACCCAGCCCTGAAGACTTCCAAGCACACGTTCAAAGAATGGGCATCAACACCGATTCAACCGTTGTCGTCTACGATGATGCTGGCACATACGGATCCCCGAGAGCGTGGTGGATGTTTCGTGTCATGGGATTTGAGAACGTGTTCGTATTAAACGGTGGTATCAAATCTTGGGTTAACCAGGGAAATAGAACTCTTGCCAACCTCAGTTTCGCCGCATCAAAAGGAAACTTTCAAGCGGAGTATCAAACCCGTTGGTACGCCCATTCAAATGATGTACTTAATGCAATTAAAGACCCGACGGATCTTATCCTAGACGCCCGTTCTCAAGCTCGATTTTTTGGCTTGGTTCCAGAGCCACGCGCTGGTTTACGCTCGGGCCACATTCCGACATCTAAAAGCCTACCTTTTGCTACATTACTCAACGGTGACGAGTTAAAACCCGCCCATGAACTTGATGAAATAATGAGTCGATTTATCACGTCAAATTATGAAAAAATCACGTTCAGTTGTGGCTCTGGCGTAACCGCATCAATCCTTGCACTTGCTGCCTATGAATCCACCAATCTTGACTTGCGCGTCTATGATGGCTCTTGGTCTGAGTGGGGGATGAGGCACGATCTACCAGTACAATTGACTTAACCTCTCACAATAAATACGAAGTAAAATCTTTATCGTGACTTTACGCCCAATGTTGATATGATCTTCGGGTTTTTTGGCTGTAAAAAGAATCCATAATACAAGGCAGTAATGGCTAATCTAAAACGGAATATTTGGACGTTATATAAGTTTCTCGTCCTCACCAGCTCTCTTTTGTTTGCATTTATTCTCTATTTACAATTTGACCAAGTAGAAAAGAGCCATTTAGAAGAGCAATATAACTCTGTACAGCTTTTTTCTAATGGCTCTCAAACTCTGTTAGATAATCAAGAAATGATTCTCGATATGCTGGCCGAACGCCTTGTATTTGGGAATACCTTTGAGAGTCATACTGCAACCCAAAATTGGCTCAATAGCCTCTTGTCTATCAATTCAAATATTGCGGCATTTGGCCTAGCCCGACCTAACGGTGTTATCGAATTAGCTAGCTCAAACCTTAAACTCGATCAACAGCCCAACTTACTCAAGCAAGCCAAAACGCGACACTCTTTTAGCAAGGCTCTTACCAGCTATAAAATGGTCATCGGTCGTTCTTACTACAAGTCCGACATCAATCAGTTAATTCTGCCTATACGAAAAGCCATCCGAGACGACAATGGCCACGTTATCGCAGTCATGACAGCAGGGCTAAAACTCGACGGTACAACTCTATTTGATATTGAGTTGCACAATGGAGAAGATCACCAGATAGGACTAATAAGAAACGATTTCTTCATCCAATATATGATTGCTTCTGACGTCAACCCTGTCAATTACGACGAGCCACTAGACGCCGATAGCTTTCTTAGCACATTGCGTGATATCAGTGCAGCAAATAGCTTAACTCTTACTCAACTGAAAGGCTCTACCAAGCCCGTATCAGCTAATGTGTTTAACCACACAACACCATCTTCATATACAGTCAAATATTTGCCACGCTACGATGTATGGGCCGTCTCAACGGTTGCACTCGATCATATCGCGTTAGAGTACCTACTTAGCATTGTCATTTACATCGTCATTTACCTGATGCTGCTACTCGTATTTTACGTCTTTATTCGCTCGATTGACCAACATGAAAAAGAACGCCGCAAAGAACTGCTGTATCAAGCCCACCATGATCCTCTGACCTCATTGCCGAATCAGCACTATTTGCGCACTCATGCCCGTAAGTGGTTTAAGCACTCCATGAAGCCAGCATCTTTGCTGTATTTGGACATCAATCAATTCAAGCGCATCAATGACAGTGCGGGTCATAAGATTGGCGACAAGATCCTCATCTTGATCGTAGAACGACTTAAGAATCTACTTACAGACGATGCACTGCTGGTCAGAGAGAGTGGTGATGAATTTCTGATCGTCACGTCAACAATAGACAAATATGAATTAGAGCGATTATCTCGCAGTATTCTTAGCAAACTATCTCAACCTTTTTCGGTTGACGACTACAGTTTTATCTTAAGTTGCAGCATTGGCATCTCTCAGTATCCCAAACAAGGGTTGCACCTTGATGAGTTACAACGAAGTGCAGACATAGCCATGTATCAAGCAAAAAGCCAAGGGAAAAACATCAGCTTTTTTGATGAAGAAATGCAAGCTTGCTACTTGCAAGAAATACAATTGGAACAAAGACTACGCAGTGCCATCAACGACAAAAAATTGTCTATGGCTTATCAGCCGCAAATTGACAGTAATGGCCAGTTACACGGCGTAGAAGCACTCGTGCGCTGGAGTGATTGTGAGTTTGGCTTTATCCCGCCAGACCAGTTTATTCCGATCGCTGAGAACTTTGGATTAATGCCTAAACTAGGGCAATTGATCATGGAAATGACACTGACCGACATGGAAGCCCTACAGCGAGAGTTAGGCTATAGCTTTCAAACCGCCATCAATATTTCGGTCAAACAAATTACACAAGGTGATTTTCTAGATAACTTGTTATTAACAGTTCAAAAAAGTCGTTATAACCAGCGGTACATTACGCTAGAAATTACTGAGAACCTGTTTATTGAAGACAAAGAAATCATGCGCCCTCTGTTTGCTAACTTGAAGAAGTTAGGCATGCGTATTTCATTGGACGACTTTGGCACCGGGTACTCGTCATTGAGTATCTTGGGCGAGTTACCCTTTGATGAAATCAAAATCGATAAGAGCTTTGTCGACAATATCGATATTGATGAAAAGTCCTATAAAATGGCTCAGAACATCATCTCCATCGCTAAGAATTTCGATAGAGAAGTACTTGCTGAGGGTGTTGAAAGTAAAGAGCAAGAAACAATACTGCGAGAGTGCGGTTGTGATCTTTTCCAAGGCTACTACTACGCTCGCCCGATGAGGTTTAAAGATTTAAAACAATTTCTCACCGTTAAGTCCCCGCAAAAATTAGCGACCGTGGAATAAAAAACAGCGCATAGTGCGCTGTTTTGAAAAGAGATAACCGATTATCACTCGTAAAACTAGTCTTGAGTCATCTCTTGGTACATGGTTTTTGTTAACTCACCACTTGGATCACCGGACAATTCCCAAGAGAATATCCCCCCTAGGTTGGCATCTTTAGCCCATTTAACTTTGGCTTTAATTGACTGAGCATCCTCAAATGAAATGAATACCTTTTTATCCTCATTCCAAAGAAACGGCGCGTGTGCCTCTTTGTCGTATTTATATTGGTAGCCTTGGCTTTCCCCATAGTTCCTCATTAGATCCCAGAACATAAAGTAGCCATTCTCTCCGGTTCCAAATTGTGCGCCCTGCTTAGAAACAAGATCCGATGTTGGTAGCTGACCATTAAAGTTCTCGGTACCTTGCCATCCGCGCCCATAAAATGCGGCCCCCAGCACCAGCTTCTCATTAGGGATACCCTGCTCTATCATCTGGTTGATGAACACATCTGCTCCCATCCCCCACCAACAGCGCTCTGTCGCATGCAAGTTTGTTAAGTGACCCGTTTGACTTCCCCAACCTCCAAGAAAATCATAAGTCATTGCGAACATGTTGGTTAAATAAGGGGCAGCATTCTTCCAGTCAATTTGAGCCGCTTTAGGCCCAACGCCCACGGCTGTAGAAAGTTCGTACGCTCGCTGCGTTTGTTGGGAAAGTGAATCTAAATCATGACGTAATGTTTTTACCAGTAAAGTGAATGCATCGCGCTCTGATGCTTTTTGCTCGTCGTTCAATTTAGTGTCAGGATTCCAAGGAGACGTCGTTAAACCACCGCCACCTGGATACTCCCAATCCAGGTCGATTCCATCAAAGAAATCGTATTTGGCGATCAGCTCTACTGCTGTCTTAGAAAAGTGGCGTATCGCGGCATCATCTTTAGCCATGGCATGGAACGATTCTGACATCGTCCATCCGCCAAACGATGGCAGTACTTTTATTTTCGGGTGATCTTGCTTCAGTTGAGCAAGTTGGGCGAAATGACCTTTGTAGGGAACATCGACTTTTACTGTGCCAAAGTCATGCTGCAGCGCCGATTTAGTATCAACAACAATCGCCGTAAACGGAGCTTTGCCCTTACATTGTTCATTTACCTGCTTTTGAACTTGTTCACTGGCACCTTTATGTGGGCCACACATGCTTAAAAAAGCATAAATAATATGAGTTAAGTTGTCAGCTGGAATATCATTAACAGTATATGGGTTACTTTGGTTTTCGTACTGCCAGTCTGCAAAATAACCTGCTACCACTTTCTCTGCGGCCGTCGCTGGCGCGCACATCCCCCCAACAACGGCAGCTGTGATTAACGCTTTTTTCATGATGATTCTCCTTGGTTATGTGTTTATAAAATAACCGCAGAGAAATTTGTTCACGTTCTGAATTAATAAATTAGTGAATAGACGATGAAATCTGTTGTTTTCATTTAAGTTATTGCATTAATTACATATTCACTTTGTAGTGACTCGCAAAGCTAACATCTAGATTCACGGTGTTTTCCTACAACTTCGTCATCTGCTCATCAAGGTTAAGTACCGTAAGAGCATTACTTACACTGGTCGCTATCACATCTACGACCCCTGTTCGCAATGCACCCAACAGCGCCAAAGGCTTACTATTTTCTGCCGCGATCGCTATAACTTCATTGATTGGCCTAAATTCTTCTATCGCTAAGCCAATTACTCGGTCACTCATCACGGTGTTGGCCGTTTCACCGGCAATGTCAAAAAAGTCATAGCCTGCAAAGTCGCCAACAACACCTTGATTCAACCGAGACTGCACGACTTCATCAGCACTGAACCAACCAAGATCAACCATGTAGCTGTTTTCACTCATATCGCCGATACCCACTAAGGCGACGTCAGCTTTTCGGGCTAGATCTAGCGTTTGCTTAACCGTAGAGTTTTGCATAAATGCCATTTTTTGATCTTTGTTTTCAGCATACGCCGGGGCATATAAGGTTTCTGAACTGCCCCCGTATTTTTTTGCTAGCTGACGGCATATATGATCGGCATTGAACATACCGCCTCTAGGGTGTATACCGCCAATACCACAAACAAACTTACACTCCCGTGGCGTAATGACCCCTGTATGATGAGCGACAGCGGATACATTTCTGCCTTGACCGACGGTAACCACCATGCCATTTTTTAACGTGCTCGCGAGATAATTAGAAACAAGCCCCGCCACCTGCAAACGCTGAGATTCTTCGTTTGGCTGATCGAGTGCAACCAAAGCTCTTTTCACACCAAAGCGTTCAATTAAACGTTGCTCAATTTTCGCGCTGAATACTGGGTGATATTTCACCGTAATTTCAACAATGCCTTCATCTCTGGCTTGCTTTAACATCCGGCCAACTTTGGCTCTTGAGATAGAGAACTTACGCGAGATCTCTTCTTGAGTTGCCCCGTCTTGGTAATACGCAACGGAAATCTCGGTTAATAGGTCTGTATTTTCAACAGAGACATCTTGGTTACTGCTATTTACTGCCATATCTTCACCCCAATATACAACTAAACACTTAAATTGGTTCGCACAATTGCTCAGGTGCTAATCATATGTCACACGACCAACTCATTGCAACTTTCGCTCAGTGCCATTACAAATTCTCACACCGTTTTTTGACGTTCATCCTACTTCTCTAGCCCTTGCAAACATTAGGCAAACGTTTAGTTACACACACTAAAAAAAAAGGCCTACAAAAAGCATGATTTTGGTCACTATATGATAGTTCTATGGATTGACTTAATACGTAAATAGGTTAAATATGAATACATCATTTACTCACCAAGTGAGCATATGTTCGAAACAAATGCTCCAGTGAAATAAATTTGTTCTGTTGCCATCTTTAAACCTTATGCCAACCGAACGAAAAATTAACCCGCTTGCAAATGCCAAAGCTTTCTTCTTATAAAAGAAAGCCAATAAATAGGATAACCATCATGAGCAATAAGTTAGAGCAACTTCGTAAACTGACCACTGTAGTCGCGGATACTGGCGATATCGAAGCCATTCGTAAATACCAACCAGAAGATGCAACAACCAACCCTTCTCTAATCCTAAAAGCGGCACAAATTGCGGATTACGCGCCATTGATTGATCAATCTATCGAGTACGCAAAATCACAAAGCCAAGACAAAGCACAACAAGTTCAAGATACTTGCGACATGCTTGCGGTAAACATTGGTAAAGAAATTCTTAAAACCATTCCTGGTCGTATCTCAACTGAAGTTGACGCTCGTCTTTCTTACGATATGGAAGGCAGTGTTACGAAAGCGCGTCAGCTTATCAAAATGTACAACGATGCTGGCATCACTAACGACCGCATCCTTATCAAGCTGGCTTCTACATGGGAAGGCATTCGCGCAGCAGAGATCCTAGAAAAAGAAGGCATCAACTGTAACCTAACGCTGCTTTTCTCATTCGCTCAAGCTCGTGCTTGTGCTGAAGCTGGCGTATTCCTGATTTCTCCTTTTGTTGGTCGCATTATGGATTGGTACAAAGCAAAAGAAGGCCGTGACTTTGAAGCACAAGAAGATCCAGGTGTTGTTTCAGTAGCCGGTATCTACGATTACTACAAAGCCCACGGCTACAAGACCGTCGTAATGGGTGCTAGCTTCCGTAACATCGGAGAGATTTTGGAACTGGCTGGTTGTGACCGCCTAACCATCGCTCCACAACTTCTTGCAGAGCTAGAAGCCGCAGAAGGTGATGTTGTTGAGAAGCTTATCGATTCAAACGGTGCTCAAGCTCGCCCAGCACCAATGACTCACGCTGAGTTCCTATGGGATCACAACCAAGATCCAATGGCCGTTGAAAAACTGGCTGAAGGTATCCGTAACTTCGCTGTCGACCAAGGCAAGCTTGAAGTGATGATTGCTGAAAAGCTGTAGCCCTAAAGCGTAGCGGCCTAACGCCAACGAATACATTCAAGAGGTTACAGCTCTGTAGCCTCTTCACCAAATTTAAAACTAATCTGGAAACCATTATGGATCGTAAACATTTAGCTAATGCAATTCGTGCGCTAAGCATGGACGGCGTACAACAAGCAAACTCTGGCCACCCGGGCGCACCTATGGGAATGGCTGATATCGCTGAAGTACTTTGGCGCTCTCACCTAAACCATAACCCTTCTAACCCAGAGTGGGCTGATCGCGACCGTTTCATTCTTTCTAACGGCCACGGCTCTATGCTGATTTACTCATTGCTGCACCTTGCGGGTTATGAGCTATCGATTGATGATCTGAAAAATTTCCGTCAGTTGCATTCTAAAACTCCAGGTCACCCTGAGTATGGCTACGCACCAGGCATCGAAACAACAACGGGTCCTCTAGGTCAAGGCATCACTAACGCTGTTGGTATGGCAATGGCTGAGAAAGCACTTGCTGCTCAGTTCAACAAAGAAGGCCACGACGTTGTCGATCACTTCACTTATGCATTCATGGGTGATGGTTGTTTGATGGAAGGTATCTCACACGAAGCGTGTTCGCTTGCGGGTACTTTAAGTCTTGGTAAGCTGGTTGCTTTCTGGGATGACAACGGTATTTCTATCGATGGTGAAGTAGAAGGTTGGTTCTCAGACGACACTCCTAAGCGTTTCGAAGCTTACGGCTGGCATGTAATTCCTGCGGTTGACGGCCACGATGCGGACGCAATCAATGCAGCAATTATTGCAGCAAAAGCGGACCCTCGCCCTACTCTAATTTGTACTAAAACAGTCATTGGTTTTGGTTCTCCAAACAAATCTGGTACACACGATTGTCACGGTGCCCCACTTGGCGCCGACGAAATTGCAGCAACACGTAAACAGTTAGGTTGGGAGCACGGTGCGTTTGAAATTCCGCAAGATGTCTATGCGCAGTGGTCTGCGAAAGAAGCAGGCGCAGCTAAGGAAGCAGCGTGGGACGAGAAATTTGCAGCTTATGAAGCAGCATATCCAGAACTTGCAGCAGAATACAAACGACGTGTAAACGGCGACTTACCTGCACAGTGGGAAGCAAAAGCATCAGCGATCATTGCAGATCTTCAAGCTAACCCTGCGAACATCGCATCACGTAAGGCGTCTCAAAATGCGCTAGAGGCGTTTGGTGAAATGCTGCCAGAATTCATGGGCGGCTCTGCTGACCTTGCACCTTCTAACCTAACTATGTGGTCTGGTTCTAAGTCGCTAACGGGTGAAGACTTCTCTGGTAACTACATCCATTACGGCGTACGTGAATTCGGCATGACCGCTATCATGAACGGTATTGCATTGCACGGTGGTTTCGTACCATACGGCGCAACTTTCCTAATGTTCATGGAATACGCGCGTAACGCAATGCGCATGGCTGCTCTGATGAAAATTCAGAACATCCAAGTGTACACGCACGATTCTATCGGTCTGGGCGAAGATGGTCCTACTCACCAACCTGTTGAACAAATCGCATCACTACGCCTAACGCCAAACATGAGCACATGGCGTCCATGTGACCAAGTTGAGTCTGCTGTAGCATGGAAACTGGCTATTGAGCGCAAAGATGGCCCAACAGCGCTTATTTTCTCTCGTCAAAATCTTGCACAACAAGAACGTGATGCAGAACAAGTAGCAAACATTGCGAAAGGTGGTTATATCCTTAAAGATTGCGCTGGCAAGCCAGAGCTTATTCTTATCGCAACAGGTTCTGAAGTAGAACTGGCAACCGAAGCTTACGCTCAACTTACTGCGGAAGGCAAAAAAGTGCGCGTCGTTTCTATGCCTGCTACTGACGCTTTTGACAAGCAAGATGCTGAGTACCGCGAATCTGTACTACCAGCAGACGTAACAGCGCGTATCGCGATTGAAGCCGGCATTGCTGACTTCTGGTACAAGTACGTTGGTTTCGGTGGCAAGATCATCGGCATGACAACGTTTGGCGAATCAGCACCGGCTGGCGAGCTATTCAAGATGTTTGGCTTTACTACTGAAAACGTAGTTAAAACAGCAAAAGAACTGATTGGCTAATAAGATTCACCACTCGTTTTACCTAGTAGGTGAAGCAAGAATAGTGGTGAGTTCTAAGAAATAGCTAAGCCAGAAATTGAGAGCCTCGTAACCTATGTTACGAGGCTTTTCTCGTTAATAGTTTAACCAAAAAATATCGTTAACCTACTCACTCCGGATTTCCCAAATAGAAAAGCCTAGTTAGCGTTATTTCACTTTTGGAAAGCAAAAGATCGCGATATTCTGTTATCCATAAGAATCATATGGATAATAGCCATGACGCTACCAAAATCGCTACTCGATATTGCAACAAACCCTACGCTTTCTGCTAAACAAAAAAGCAATCATCTGGCACTTGAAGCCGATGCGACTATCCCATACGTTACTGTATCTAAATACGTAAGAGCTGCAATGGATGCGGGCATCATCTGCGATATGTTCGAGGGCAACGCCCCGTTCAAACCTCGCTATGTGTTGCCAGACTACGCAAAATTCCTTCAACAAGGCTCAGAATATTTAGAATTGGAACCTGCTCGTGATTTAGATGAAGCATTGAACGCTCTCACCATCATCTACCACCACGTCCCGTCAGTAACCAATATTCCTGTTTATCTAGGCCAACTCGATGACGTGCTGCTGCCATATGTCAATGACATGGATGCAGACCAAGTCTACAAGAAACTTAAGCTGTTTTGGATCATGCTCGACCGCACTCTTCCAGATGCATTTATGCATGTGAACATAGGCCCAACCGATAACATTATCTGTCGAACCATTTTAGCAATTGATGCAGAGCTAAAACAGATAGCTCCTAATCTGACATTTATGTACGATCCAGCGCGGACACCAGACGATCTTTTACGTGTCGCCAATAATAATATTTGCCAAACAGGCAAGCCTCATATTGCCAACTTCCCTATCCATGCTAACGCATTTGACGATAAAGGCTTTGGCATCGTGAGCTGCTACAACTCTCTGCCTTTAGCGGGTGGTGCCAATACGTTGGTGCGAATGAACCTAAAAAAAGTCGCACAATCCTCTGAAAGTATCAGCCAGTTTTTTGAAAAATCTTTGCCGCATTTTAGTCACTTAACGTTTCAGCTAATCGAAGCCCGAACTCAATTCCTGCATGAGCAATCCAATTTTTTCAACAGTTTCTTAGTTCAGGAATCGCTCGTCGAAGAAAATCGATTTGCTCCGATGTTTGGTATCTACGGGATGGCAGAAGCGGTTGAGCTGTTGCTTGAAAAAGAAGGCATTAACGTTACTTATGGCAGCAACGAAGTAGCCAACCAGCTCAGTTATCGCATTTCTGCTGCATTGAGTGATATTGTAGTGAACACCCCAGTCACTCACGGCTATAACGGCAAAGCTCTGTTACACGCACAAGGTGGTATCAGCTTAGACCTTGAAGTGACTCCCGGGGTACGTATCCGATACGGCCAAGAACCAGACCCGATTACTCACCTAAAAGCCGTAGCGCCTCATCACCAGTATTATCCATCTGGGATCAGTGACATCCTGACAATAGATGAAACCGTCAAAGATAATCCTGAAGCCATGTATCAGATTTGCAAAGGCAGCTTAGCGCTTGGAATGCGAGAGTTCACGGCCAACGTCCACTCTAACGACTTGGTTCGCGTCACTGGCTACATGGTCAAACTGTCGGATATCAAGGCATTTAGAGAGAAAGGTTCAAGAGTTAACACGACCGGCTTAGCGGCAGAAGCGGCGCAAAACACAGGAATACTGGACCGAGCACCACGAGTGATAAGCACTGAACATGCACCTTATCAAGCACTCAAAGAACACCACTCGCTTACTGAAAATAGCGTGAGCTAACCAAGTATGTCCGTAGCAAATAATGCTAGGCGCACAACAGAAGCGGTAGTGAGTAAAATACTGCCGTTCTCTTGTGTCGACGGACCGGGAAACCGGCTAGTCGTGTTCTTACAAGGGTGTAACTACGATTGTAAAACTTGTCACAACCCTAGCACCATTAATCACTGCAATCATTGCGGCGAATGCGTAGACACCTGCCCAACCAATGCGATTACTTGGATAAAACACGAGACCAATTCATTAGAGGGGCCATCAAAGAAACCAACCATTACCTGGAACGAAGCGAGTTGCATTCAATGTGACCAATGCGTTGTAACCTGTCGCTTTCAGTCTAGCCCTAAAACCAAGCGGTACAGCGTCGACGAGTTACTCGATGTTGTTCGACAAAACCATCTATTTTTATCTGGCATCACCATGACAGGCGGCGAGTCCACCTTGCAACTCAAGTTCATCATCCAGTTCTTTCAAGCCATTAAAGACGACGAACAACTAAAACACCTAACCTGTTTTGTAGACAGCAATGGCAGCCTAGGCGTAAACGGATGGCAGGCGTTAATTCCAGTCATGGATGGCGCGATGATCGACATAAAGTCATGGCAACAAGAGGCTCACTTATGGCTAACCAAGCGAAATAACCATCGAGTATTCCAATCTATTACCCTGTTAAACGAACACAATAAGCTCTATGAAATACGTTTTCTTCATGTTCCAGGAAAATCTGACTTCGAATTACATGTCAGCGAACTAAGCGAATACTTGAAAACCTTAAGCCCGTTGCCAAGAATTAAAATCAATGCATACAGCAATCATGCTGTCGCTGGGCAAGCTAAAAGCTGGCCGAGCTGTTCACAAGGTGACATGCAAAACCTAGTGACCAAATTCAAACAACAAAGAATAGAAAACCTCATCATTCCATCGGTTTATATTTAGCAACTTAACTAACATTCAGTTCCATGATCTGCTCATGTAACCAACGGAGTGCAGGGTCATTCAGACTAGGTTGATGCCAAACCAAGCTATACGCTACCTCGCCATAGTCAAACGGTAACGGCTTTGCAATCAGCCCTTTCGCTTGCATCGCCTGCTGTGCCCACTTTTTAGAGCTCGTAAATAGCAAATCTGTTTGATGGCACATCAGAGCAGCACTGCCAAAATCTGCAACCGATACCGCGACTCGCCGGTTTTGGTGTTTTTGAGCCAGCTGTAGCTCAAAAAATGGCACACTCAGGTCTGTATCAAATATGCCGATATGACCAAAAGAGAGGTAATCATCCACGGTAAGATCTTTCGTTGCTAATGGGTGGTCTGGGTTCATCAAACACACCATCTCGTCATGTAATATGCTCTGCCAAACCAAATTATTGGTGAGCTTAGGTGGCTGACTTAAGTCATGAGGTAACAAGATAAAATCGAGCTTTCCGTTTGCCAAACCATCAAAACCCAAGCTTTCCTTAGACCGAATCTCCAACCTAACGTTTGGTGCCGCTTGCAACACTTTTGCCGTTAACTTCGCTGCCAAAAGCTCAAAGGTACTTTCACGCATCGCCAATGAAAACCGTCCTTTGTACTTCGCAGGGTCAAAGCTTTCTTGAGTCAGCAGCTGATTCATATCACTGAGCATTTGATGCACGGTTGGCCCTAATCTGCGTGCCAGCGGCGTTGCAATCAAACTGTTACCATGCCGATAAAACAATTCATCACCAAGGCTGGTTCGTAGTTGCGCCAGTGTTTTACTGACAGATGAGGGGCTAACACATAAGCGTTCGGCGCTGCTAGTGACACTCAACGTATCGAGCATGACATGCAAAGTAACCAGATGCTTCATGCTGATTCGAGAAAGTTTAATTAAATCCATAATGCGCTAATAAGAGGTAAGTATTTGATAAAAAAGATCGTTGTTGAGCATAACACTCGTGAGGTTGTTTCAATAATAGAATAGGTATCTTACTTTAGAAAAACAAAAAGCGCTCAACAGTTTCGTGAGCGCTTTTAATTAATTATTCTATTACTGTAAATTGTTCTATTACTGTAACGTGTACTTTTTCTGTATCGTTTACTGTTTAACAATGTTCGTTTACCTGTAGATGTTGCATATTCCTCCATACTGTATTTCATGGGGTTTCTTTTTGAATCAAGACTATGCTATTTGTACATTTCCCGTGACTTATCACTCGGGCCACGCTCCTTTTCTCTCTAAAGGTATAGTCTTAAGTTAGACTAAGTTGTCAGACAAAAAAGTGACACAGGTCTTGTTTTTGGAGATAGAGAACAGCCAAACAATCGTCCTTACTTCCACAAAAAAATCGAACAACGATCAGTGGTAATTAAATCCTTTTCGCATCAGTGAGATACATCGAACACGACCACTAATTTCTGACATCGATACATTACTTCCTGCTTTTCTATTAGTCGGCTAACCGTTCAGTTCCAGGCAAAGTCAGACCAAAACTAAATCCGATCAAAAAAAATCAGATCAAAGCGAAATCAATTCGAAACAAAGTCAGTACGAAATAAATTCAAAAATAAATTTTTAAGCGCATAAAGAAATAGCAAAGGTAACAACACGGTTTTCAGTATGAACAGAACCATCAAGTTAATGAAACCAGCAATGGATGTTTCAACGTCCTCTTTGATGTTTAAAATCTTGTCTTTTTGATTCATCACACCATTCGACACACTGTCCCATTTTTGTTTCATCGCCTCAAAATAACCTTGTTCTGCCTCATCGCCATTTTGTTGATAATCACTATTTGCGTCCCCAAGAAAATCCACTGTTGTGGCAACGACTTGAATCTGATTCGAACTTTCTTGCGTATGCTCTTCCAGAAAAAAGGCATCAACGGCCAAGTTAAGAGACACCGTCACGACCAAAAGAAAACGCACCAAAACAACCACTTTAAACACGGTAAGTACATGATTGATATTGGGTTGAGCACGCTTGTACCAAAGTGCAATTAACATGGCTAGCGAGCTAAGTATTAACACACTGTTTGCTAACGGAGACGCCAGAATGGTGACTAATATTTTTTGCAGTGCCAAAGAGCCAAATGCGAGAGTCATGACCCAGCAAAACTTGTCGATCAAATCGCTAATTGGGCTAAGTAAGGCCCCCACTTTAACAGAGGCAACGCCTGCGGATACTTCGGTGCTTTTTACCAGTGAAATGCCAGCGTCTAGCGTTCTTGCCGTCGCAAAGCTAACTCCAGCGGCCACCATTGAGTGATTAAGCTGCTGCTCGGCATAATCGTCGGCAACGTTAGTTAGTGCGATCGCAGCAATAACCACAATCATCAAAGACAGAAACAGACGATGTTTAAATAAAACATCGAAAATACCTTGGTTAGGTAATAGTTGGGTCGATTGCATCTTAAGTCCAGCTCCTTATTAGCATGAATCCGTCAGTATTTGTTCGATATGAGGCGGATACTACCTTAGCGCTACGTATGAAACAACGAAACAGCCCGGAACTATTGTCATAGTTATTTCCCCAAAAGCTCACAGAATTTCCATAATTACTTTTACGAATAACGATACATTAAAATGCTATAAAAACTCATTTGACGCCACTCCAAATCACTCCTAAATTTTGCTATTAGGTGTGTCAAATAAGGGAGATCATTGAAAATGAAAAGAGCAAGCTCTACGTACCGATTACAATTGATAAAAGAAGTCGCGATCCGTAACCAGCGGCTGCATTCCAATGACCCCATGGCAAGCTACATTCAACACCTGATTGATCATAAGCCTGAACAAGAAGAACACGCAGAGCGCAACCAACGCTTCAGTGGTTGTCACTTCGACGAAGGCGTCGGCGGCTGGGTAAGCGACAGCTGGGACATGAAATAGTCAAACTTATGATACCGAACCACAGCGATCTAAGCTTATTTATCTAACATAGCGCTTCTGAGCACTGTGGTTCTTGTTTGCTTTATTGACTGTTAAGCGTATTCAAAATTTCGGTCAAAAGTGCCGACTCAAACGTACTTTTCTATTGCTGCCATCAACTGCTTTTTGTTAATAGGCTTAGGCAAATAATCATTCATTCCCACTTCTAGGCACTTATTGAGATCTTCTTCCAACACACTGGCTGTTAGCGCTAAAATAGGCATCGATGCCTTGCCATTTTCTGCTTCAAATTTTCGGATATTAATCGTTGACGTAAATCCGTCCATTTCGGGCATCATACAATCCATTAGAATAACGTCGTATACCCGATTTTGTTGCACTAACTCCACCGCTTCTAACCCATCGTTAGCAATTTCAAATTCATATCCTGCTTTCGTTAATAACAAAGAAACCACTTTTTGGTTTACGCTGTTATCTTCAACCACTAGAATCCGACCTTTTGAGGCCGGTTGATTTACACCGTCAGGTTTGCTGTCTATCGCATCGATTATCGTTGCCGCGTCGTCTACATCTATTGTGGGATGAACTTGTCGTGAGTCATAACCGTGTGACTGAGTTCCGTTCGTTGCTCTACCCACTGAACATTGTGTCAATGCGCTATACAGCCGACGGCCTAGCAACGGATACTGGACGACACCATCAATGGGGTTGTCCCCTATCACGTCACTCAACTCAAACGAGTCCAACTTTTGAACTAACAATAGCCGTGGTTTAGGGTTCATCCCGTTGAGTATTTCCAATTGGACACTCAACTCTTCTGGATCTGTTGGAGTATAAATGACCGTATCGCACGGCAGTGAAATCATGGTGGCATTGTGATACGCATGAACATTATCGCATTGATAATATTCCAAACATGCCGTCAGATCGCTTTCAATCAAAGTATCCGTACCAAGTAATGCGATAGTCGAATCAGGTAATGGCTCAGGGTGGAACGATTGAATAGGTACATCCAGTTTAAAATAAAAATCACTACCGACACCCTTGGCTGACTTAACGTTGAGCTCCCCGCCCATCATCTCAACCAGTTGATAACTAATACTAAGCCCTAAACCTGTTCCACCGAACTTTCTCGTGATTGAGTCATCTTCCTGGCTAAAGGGATCAAAGATTCGCTCTAATTTGGCCTTATCTATCCCGATACCTGAATCTTTAACAGAAAAAAGCAATGAGCACTTCTGACCCCGTGTCGGCACGACCTTGACCGAGACTGTGACGCTACCGGTAGAAGTAAACTTAACGGCATTGGAAAGCAAGTTAACGAGAATCTGGCGTAAACGATGCTCATCAATTGCCAGTCTATAAGGGATGTTCTTATCAACCTGAATGTGGATATCCAATGACTTAAGTTTTGCTCTTGCCAACAACATCGACGTTGAATCATAGACGAGTTCACGTACATCTGTTGGAACGGGTGAAATTTCCAAGTTGCCCGACTCTATTTTAGAGAGATCAAGAATATCGTTGATCAGCGCATGAAGGTGCTGCGACGAGGTTTCGATTGTATGTAAATAGTCCCTTTGCGTTATCGACAACTGGGTATCGGTGAGTATTTCTGACATACCGATAATGCCATTAAGAGGTGTTCGAATTTCATGGGACATATTCGCTAGAAAGGTACTTTTTGCGCGGTTTGCTGACTTTGCTTGCTCCCTCGAAGTATATAACCCACTTTCCAGCCGAGAGACCGAAATGGTGACATAGCTCAACACACCAGCAAGTAATAAAATAAGCGCCCCAAGCAGCACATTTGCTTTAATGGCAAGTGATTTCATTTCTGCTGATATCTGCTGAGGAATTTCGGTATACAGTGCTTCTAATTGATTCTCAACACTGTGAATAAGCCTACGAAGCTCGCCATGCACACCTTGATTTTGATCGTAGCCAAACTCCTCATGTGCTCTTTGCAAGCGCCCTAACTTATCTCTAAATTGAAATGCTTTCGTCATGACAGCAGACTGACTCGAGGCCACGTATTGAACAAGACTTTCTAAGTTACGATTCATGACTTCAAGGTCTTGAGCCCTAAAGCAGCGAAAAAATACATAATTCGACTGTTGAGTTTGTGTCAACAAGTTTAGTAATTTCGCATCTTGAGTTTTAATCGCCTCGTTTTGTAACTCAAACCAAGCCTTTTGTCCCTGACCAATAAGTCCGCCACTATTCGTACTGCTACTGTCATCATTTGGGTTGCCATGAATCGCATAAGTGAGCGTGGATAAGCGTTTAAACAGAGTTTGATAACTCGCTATACCACTCATCAGATCAATCATCGAGTGAGACCAAACAAAATCATACTGTTTGAGGTATTGATCAATATTGATAACACTTTGATTTAGATTAGCGACATCATCAATGACCAGATCGATGTACTTATCATCAACACGGCTTACAAAGTCTTTTTCAGAACGACGAATGTTAAGCATGTATGTTTCTGATTTAGTGATACTGGAAAGCAACTGACCTAAATCCGTTTCTCGCTGAGAGTAATTGCTGTCAATTAATACAAAGACAACCAATAAAATCACTACCAGCACGCTGGAGAGTTGCATCTGATGCCGAATGGAACCAGACAATTTCCTGTTACTAGACTTCACCATCTCAAATACCTTTAATGCACACTGCTTACAAGTGTAGGACAAATCAGGGGGTAAGTGCCTGTTTAAAAAGTAAGTTATATGCCTACTAACGGGTAATCATCACAGTTTTATCACTTGCCTCACTTCGATTTTCCGCTCTATATCGCCATCATTCATCGTTTCGGATAAACAATAACCAGCATCAATATGAAAAAAGCACTTGATTCGTTCGATAAATACACTATTATGACGATATGTCATTTTTGACGAATCGTCACAAATGGTTTTCTATACACTAATGAGGAACGTGTTACAATTGAGAAAGGGACAGTGATAAGGATACGGTGAAAGACCCATGTTTGGTTTAGGTTGCAGCAAAGGTGAAAAAGGTGGTTTGTTTTCTTGCAACGAAACTCTTAGCAAGAAACAGCAATCAATTGTGAATCGTGAAATCGAACTCATTAACCTAGCAAAAACGCTGGTTGAAGAGCAAGGCTTTGCAAACTTCACAATGGATAAGTTAACCGCGATAAGCCCTTATTCTAAGGGGACTATCTATAACCATTTTTGTAGCAAAGAAGATGTGGTATTAGCGTTATGCATTCTTTCGTTAAAGAAAGAAGCAGCCATGTTTATACGCAGTAGCGCATTTGAAGGAACTTCACGAGAGAAAGTCATGGCCATGCATGTAGCTTATCGCTTATATGTGCAAATGGAACCGGTACTTTCTGACTGTGCGATGACAGCCAAAACACCTTGGGTACTGGATAAAGCATCGCCTAAACGAGTACAGGAACTCAATAAACTTGAAGAAGAAGTCATAAAAAGCGCCGATCTACTCGTGCAACATGCCGTAGAAACGGGCGACTTACAATATTCTTCAGGGCTGAGTGCCGATGCCATCGTGTTCGCAAACTGGTCTGTCGCTTTTGGCTCCAATGCTTTGGCAAAAAATGCATCGGAAAGCTACTGTATCGATAGGCTTCAAGACCCTTATTCAGTGTTACATAACGCAAGCATCTTATTAGATGGCCTCAACTGGAAACCACTTTCAAGCGAATGGGATTACCGCAAAACTTGGCAAAGAGTCGAACAGGAATTATTTCCGGAAGAAGTCGCCTTTTTAGCCTCTAAAGGTTTACGTTAAGCACCATTTTTAAGCCCGAATTTCGGGTTTTTAAATGTCCATACGTGACGATTCGTCAAAAATATCATCGGTTCTGACTCCAAATTAGAGTTATTCCGATAATTTAGGTGACATTAGCCAGCATTGCTGGTTTTTAATGACACATTTATGACGAAACGTCACAAACGGAGAGTGTGATGAACAAACAACCGAACTTCTTTACCCGTTTACTTAAGAGCCCCATCAGCCATACGCGCTGGGTATTACTCCTTACAACGTTACTACTCGTAACCGCTATCATTGGAGGAAAAAACCTATATTTCAGAGGGGATTACAACATCTTCTTTGATGGGACGAACCCCCAGCTGCAAGCGTTTGAAGAAATCCAAGCGACATTTAATAAAACAGATAACCTGGCCTTTATCGTTGCGCCAAAAGACAATAATGTATTCAGCCCTGAAACATTAACTATGATTCAAGCGTTTACAACAGATGCGTGGCAGATCCCGTACTCTAGTCGTGTCGATTCATTAGCTAATTATCAGCACACTGAAGCATTTGAAGATGACTTACTTGTCGAAGATTTACTCTATTCAGAATATCAACACACGGCAAAGAGAATAGACAAAGTCCGCGATATTGCTGTCAATGAACCTGTCCTTAAACAGTCTGTTGTTTCAGAACGCGGTGACGTCACCGTAATCAATGTAACGTTGCAGATACCTAAAATCGACGAGACCGCAGAACTGCTTGAAGTGGTTCATTTTTCCAATGACTTATTGGCAAAATACCAGCTAGCCTACCCTAGTATTGAATTTCACACGGCAGGTATTGTTGCACTAAACAACGCTTTTATGGAATCAGCTCAACAAGACAGTTCAACGTTAGTTCCCGCTATGTTGCTTGTCATATTATTCTTTCTGACCATAATGTTGCGCTCGATCTTTAGCGTTATCGCCACTCTTCTGGTCATCATAGGTTCTGTCGCGGCAACAATGGGACTTTCTGGTTGGGCGGGTATGTTCCTAAGCACTGCAACCGTAAACATCCCAACCTTGGTATTAACGCTCGCCGTTGCAGACTGTGTGCACGTCATTGCGACGATGCGCCACGAAATGCTGCAAGGAAAAGGCAAGCAAGAAGCCATAGCTCATAGTGTTTGGGTCAACTTCATGCCAATTTTGATTACTTCCGTGACGACTGCCATCGGTTTTTTGATGATGAATATGTCTGACTCTCCGGTATTGCGGGACTTCGGTAACTTGGCCGCTCTTGGCGTTATGATCGCCTGCATTTTATCTTTTACTTTACTTCCTGCATTGCTCAAAGTGTTTCCAATTCGAGTAACACTTCAAGCTGAGCAAAAACCCAATTATATGGATCGACTGGGGGATTTTGTTGTCGCCAAGCGAAAAGCACTTTTGCCTATTTCAGCACTAGTGATTGCCGTTTCCGCCTCATTGTTGCCTCTCAACCAGATTAACGACGACTCAGTAAAGTACTTTGATACCAGTAACAGCTTTAGACAAGCCGCTGACTTTATGGAAGAGCGCATCAGTGGCATGACCAACATCGCAATTGCGGTTAAAACTGGAGAATCTCAAGGCATCGCTGACCCGAAATTCTTGACGGTGCTTGGTGAATTCACCGATTGGCTGCGTGCACAACCCGAAACGGATCACGTTGCGTCCCTTTCCGATGTATACAAGCGCCTAAACCAAAACATGCACGGTGATGATCCAACCTATTACCAGTTGCCACTCAACCGAGAGCTCGCCGCGCAATACTTATTAATGTATGAGATGTCATTGCCCTACGGGCTCGATCTCAATAATCAGATCAACATTGATAAGTCTTCGGTCCGCATGATGCTAACGACTCAGAACTTAGGCAGCAAGCAACTGGTCGATATTGAACAACGTATCCATCAATGGTTTGCCGACAATGCACCCCAGTATCAAATTCAAGCGTCTAGCCCCTCACTCATGTTTGCTCACATCGGTGAAGCCAATATGGCTAGCATGCTAGCTACGTTACCCATCACCTTAATTCTCATTTCCGGCCTCATGATATTTGCTCTGCGTTCGTTCAAATTGGGGCTAATCAGCATCGTGCCCAACATGGCTCCGGCCGTTATTGGCTTTGGTATTTGGGCGCTGTATTCAGGGGAGATCAACTTAGGTCTTTCTGTGGTGGTTACCTTAACGTTAGGCATTGTGGTCGACGACGCCGTTCACTTCCTTAGCAAATACCAACGAGCTCGAAAAGAGGGAAACAACGCAGAACAAGCCGTTAGGTATGCGTTCCACACGGTGGGAAGAGCATTGGTCATTACGACCATAGTGCTTGTCGCAGGCTTCGCAATCTTAGGTTTGTCGTCGTTTAGGCTTAACGCAGATATGGGCCAACTTAGTGCTCTAGTCATCTTCTTGGCTCTAGTGGTGGACTTCATCTTCCTGCCTACTTTGTTGATGATGTTTGACAAAGATACCCAGCCAGAATCCCAAACAAACGATGCCATCAATCAAGCAAACAACCCAAGCCCGCAGCAAGCATAAAAAAACGACAGGGCTAAGGACGGACTTAGCCCTGTCAAACAACGACTCAATTTAAAGGACTAACCATGAATACATCATTTAACACCATTGCCCGCTTTACTCTGTTGATGACCGCGACATTATTTAGTGTCAGTGTTTTTGCCGACGCGTCTCGTGGGCTTGAAATCGCTATGGAACGAAAAGCAAGAGATACCGGCTGGCAAGATTCAACAGCAACAATGAATATGGAACTGAGCAACGCTCACGGAGAAAGCAGCACAAGACTAATGCGAATGAAGTCATTGGAGGTAGAACAAGACGGTGATAAAGGCTTAACCATATTTGACCAACCAAGGGATGTAAAAGGCACCGCTTTTCTTAACCACTCGCACATACAACAAGCAGACGATCAGTGGCTATATCTCCCAGCGCTGAAACGAGTCAAGCGCATCTCTTCTCGCAACAAATCAGGCCCATTTATGGGCAGTGAGTTTGCCTATGAAGACTTAAGCTCCTTTGAGTTAGAAAAATACACCTTTAACTACTTAAAAGACGAAGAGTATAACGGCTACAGCACCTTTGTTATGGAGCAAATCCCTACCGATAAGAACTCAGGTTATACCAAGCAATTAGTTTGGTTAGAACAAGGTGAGTACCGTCCACTCAAGGTCGAATTCTATGACCGAAAGGGGTCACTACTAAAAACGCTAACCTTTGCACAGTATGAACAATATCAAGACCAATACTGGCGCGCCCACAAGATGGAAATGGTTAACCATCAGTCCGGTAAGAAAACGACACTAACCACTCAAGATATGGAATTCAAAACAGGGCTTAAAGAAAGTGATTTCAATAAAAATGCCCTTAAACGCATTCGCTAAGGATTGGCCATGAAACAAACATCGATTCTGTGGTTCGCCTTAGCGGTAACTGCATCACCCACTTTGTATGCTGAAGTCTCGGGGAAAATCAGCGTCGAGCATAGGCAGTTCTTTCAATCTGGATTGGATGACCAGGGTAAATCTCAGTCATCCATCACTGCCCAGCCAGAGTGGTATTGGCAGACCGACAATGGTGCCTGGAGTTTTACTCCCTTTGCTCGGCTAGATAGCATGGACGGCGAGCGAACACATGCCGATATTCGTGAAGCGCAATATTTGCATTTGTTCGACACTGCGGAAGTTCGTATCGGCATCAGTAAGGTTTTCTGGGGCGTCACTGAGTCTGCACACTTGGTTGATGTGATCAACCAGTCTGATTCGGTTGAGTCCCTTGATGGCGAACAAAAGCTGGGACAACCCATGGTTCACTTGACCTATCCAAGCCAATGGGGAACGCTGGATGCGCTGGTTCTACCCTACTTTCGAGAGCGTACTTTCGCAGGTTCCAATGGTAGATTAAGACCACCAGCACCCATCAGCAAAAACGCTCAATACGAATCTTCTCATGAGGCACAGCACGTTGACTATGCACTACGCTACACACAAATGCTGGGAGATTGGGATATCGGCCTTAGCTACTTTAACGGCACAAACCGAGACCCTTATTACTTACTGGGTAGCAACGGCATTACGCCTTATTACGCACAAATGTCGCAAGTGGGGTTAGATCTCCAAGGCATCGTAGGCGATTGGCTATGGAAACTGGAGAGCATATATAGAGACAGCCGAGATACACATACAGGTCTTGTTACTGGGTTTGAATACACCATGATTGGCGTATGGGATAGTAGTTGGGATATTGGCCTAATCAGTGAATACCTCTACGACTCCCGTGGTAACAACGCTCAGACGATAGGCCAAAATGATATATTCATCGGTACTCGATGGGTTGCCAATGACATACAGGGCACGGAAATCTTAGTCGGGCTAACTCAGGATCTCGACAACAGTGACGTGTACAACGCCCGCGTAGAAGCATCAAGCCGATTCAATAACAATTGGAAATGGCGAATTGATGCCTGGTTACTTCAAAATGATACCCCGACAGATTTGCTTTATTTTGGCAGACAAGATGATTTTGTAGAAGCCGCGCTAGAGTACTATTTTTAGCGAACTACTTACATTGACCTCCTATTAATAAAAAAGCATCCAATCATGCGAATGAATGGATGCCTTTTTATCAATAAAGCTCGAAGTTCTAAATCTTATTCCTACGCCCCGGCTTCCATTGGCCTATTCGCGAGCTCGTCACTTTGTTCAACTCGGCGATAAAGCACCATCATGACACCACACAGAACAATACACAGACCAAACAGCCAGTTAGAGCTTAACGTCCCCAGTACCATGCCACCAACAAGCGGGGCAACAGCAAAACCTAAGCTGTATAACGCTGCAGCTCCAAAATAGGAGCCTCTTAAATGAGGTGGCGCTAAGCGGTCTATTTGCACATTCAAGGTTGGAAACGCTATCACCTCGCCCATACTTAAAACAAAACATGCTAGCCCCCAGCCAATCACTGAATCGACCGGAGTCAGTAAAAAGCCCACTTGAGAAAGCCCCATCAAAGCCATGCCAATTCGGGTACGAACAAAGAGTGGTAGATGCTCCATTAGCTTCAGCATTGGGAACTGGAATATGATGATCGTTAACGTATTCACCAACACCAAACTGGCAATGAGTTGACCGGCATCTTGTATAGATGAGCGTACAATGACTTGAGGAATGGACGATTCGACCTGAGCATAAACAAACATCATCAAGAAGTTTGCCACCATCAACTTCACAAAAATGGTGTCTTTGCTGATCACTCGCACAATCGCAGAAAAATTGGGAACCGAACTTTTATCAATCTCAGTTTCACCGTTTTCTTGCTGGGATAGTTTAGGCTCAATACCAATGAGTAACCACACACCATAAACAACATAGACGATTCCAGTGGCGACAAATAGAGACTGAGGTTGCGCCAGCGCCAAGGTAATACCAATTAATGGCCCAATCGCACCGCCTAAGTTAATCAAAAAGTAACGAATATTCATCGCCAACTCTCTGTCTTTTAAATTGGACAAATTGTCACTGATCACAGCTTTTGAGGGTGCTTCTATCATCGGCCGCATAAAACCCGTCAATAATATCAACACAAAGAATTGCCAAATTTGGTCTGCTAGTCCAATCCCTGCATACGCAAACGCCGCAATGGTACTGCCAGTCACCATGACCCATTTACGACCAAACTTATCCGAGAGATAACCGGAATACAGCCCAGTAAATGCGCCAACAAGCGCCGAGGCCGCGAGCATCGCCCCTACTTCTATTTCACTTGCGCCATAATCCTGATAAAGAAATACGATGAGAAACGGCCACGCCATAAAATAACTAGTTCGAGCTAACAAGGTTCCCGATAAAACCGTCCAAATAGGGAGGTTAAAGTGCCCGACTCTTTGCCATTGAAATAAACTACCATCGTCTGTCATTAATGCTCCTTGCTAAGGTTCCAATGCGTGGTTAAAAATGCAACACATTTAATATCTACAATAACTTCAACGACCGAATTATACAAACTGAAATGATATTTAGATACATTTAGAATACAATTCTCTCAAATCACACTAAACAACATAAATAGATACTATATTATTGTTTAAAAAGGCTATTATTCAGACAAACAACACATTACTACCAGTTCATAGCACAACATACCATATAGATAACCATGAAAAACAAACAACTGAGAACGTAACTATTCAAAGCGTCCATTTCATCGCATTGATGATGTTTTATTGCCCATAGCAGTTCTAACGTCTATTCTGATAATCGTTTTCATGTATAGAGAATCTGAACTAAACTATAAGCAAATGCACTAGGTTATAAGAGTAAGAGCAACGTCTGTTATCTTGTTTATCTAAATTCATAAGTTTCAAATAGCTAGATAACTTGGCTTTGTGCATAATATGCGGCCATGCGAACGTATGCGTTAATTAAGGTCCGTCTTTATAATGTATTTTCACTCTTACCGTTTACTGCTGATTATTTTGCTGTCCTGTGCTTCATTGGCAGGATGCTCAACGACTATCGATCCTCAACGCTATGATAAAACCCCCTCTCATCATCAGGGTTACGCTTTGGGTAGCCCCTTAGACACATATCTAGCGATACCGGAAGAGCAACGTGAAACGCTCACAGGTTTTGTACCTTTGAATCTTGGTCATGATGCGTTACTAGCAAGAATCGCACTCATCGAAGCCGCTCAGGAAACCATCGATCTTCAGTATTATATTTATCGGGATGACGAAACGAGCCAACTTCTATCTTGGCGATTGTTTGAAGCGGCTGAGCGCGGAGTTCGCGTGCGAGTATTGTTAGATGACATGCAAAATCGCAACGATTCCGAACTGGCCCAATTCAGTCATCATCCCAATATCGAAGTCCGGCTGTTTAACCCCCATCAATATCGCACCGCTCGTGGGTTGGCACTTTTAAGCGATTTTGATCGACTGAATCGACGCATGCACAACAAGTCTTTGTCTGTTGATGGCGCAGCTAGCATCATTGGCGGTCGCAACATTGGTAACGAGTACTTCTCCGTGTCTGCAGGTGTCGAGTTTGGCGACCTTGACCTCTTGCTCGTAGGTAATACCGTCAAACAAATTGGCGAACAATTCGATCTCTATTGGAACGATGATTATGCCATCCCTATTGAATGGCTCTCCGATGAGACCACCACCATAACAAAACAGCAAATCGAAACTTGGGCCGTGGAAGTTGACCTAGCTGAAAAATTTTCTCACGGGCGATACGACTTTAAGAAGCTGCCCATCTACCATCGCCTCATCAATGGTGGGTTGCATTTCTACTGGGGGGAGGCGGAAGTCTTATATGATTTGCCCAGTAAAATCGAAACTCAACAAAGTGACCTAACCGACAGTCTTTCAGCCTTACTGGAGCAAGCCGAGCAGTCGCTTCTTATAATATCGCCGTACTTTGTTCCCACACAGGAAGGCACAGAGCAAATGATCGATGCCGTAAAAAATGGCAAACGCATCATCGTTGTAACCAATTCTTTGGCTTCCAATGACGTTTTCGCGGTCCATGGCTGGTATGCAAAATATCGCCAACAATTGGTCGAAGGCGGTGTCGAGTTGTGGGAAATGAAAGCCAATGCTCACATTGCCAAAAAGTGGAGTATCACTGGCAGTTCGCGCACCAGCTTGCACGCAAAAGCCTTTGTCATCGATAAAAAAGACTTGTTTGTCGGTTCAATGAATTGGGACCCAAGATCCGCGGTTTTAAACACCGAAATGGGCGTTATCATCCACCACGCTGAATACTCAAGCAAAGTATGGCAAGAAATGCCCCACTTACTGCGCCGTGCCGCCTTTGACATTCAAACCAAAGATGGAGACATCATTTGGGTTGATCACCAAAATGGTGTGACATACACCAGTGAACCTGATGCCAGCATGTTTAGGAAAATAGGAGCATGGTTTAGTGGCATCATGCCCATTGAAGATCATTTGTAAGCATGCCAAGAACCAAATAGGAGCACGACAAGTGCTCCTATTATTAACTCACATTATTCTTGATTCGCCTTTCGCAATGATCGCTGTTTATAACGAACACAAAGCGTTTCAATTAGCGTCATGGCTAAACCAAACCATATAAGACCAAAGCTCACCACTTTTACTTCATCAAACATTTCACCAAATAACAATACCGCCAAGACAAACTGCAAACTAGGTTCTATATATTGCATTAACCCAACATTGGTGAGGCTGGTGTACTTGATTGCCAATGAATAAAATACCAAAGGTAATAAAGTGATCGGAGCGGCTCCTAGGTAAAGTAAGAACACATCATAGTTAGACGTAAGAGCTACGCTACCCACGGTATATGACTTATAAATCATGTAGCCCAGTGCGACCGGAGTAAGCAACAAAGCTTCCATGAACAACGCGGTACTCCAACTATAACGAATGTACTTTTTGCATAACCCATACAGCGCGAAAAAAACGGCCATCGATATTGCTATATAGGGAGCATGTCCATACTGATACACTTGATAACTAATGCCCAACGCAGCAAAGAACACCCCTAGTTTCTTACCCGTACTGAGCTTTTCTTTTAGCGCCACGACACCCAAAGCGACGAACACCAAAGGGCTTATAAAAAAGCCAAGACTCGCTTCCATCACTTGCTCATTGGTCAAAGCCCAAGTGAAGCTATACCACGATATACTCATCATGGCACTGGCAAGAAACGAAAACAGCAGAGATCGTTTGTCAGAAAAAATGGCAGACCAGTTAGGTAGACGTCCTTGAATTACCACTATTATCAATAGCCCAACAGGAACTGAAGCAATAAGCCTCAATGCCAGCAACTCATCCGTGGCTGCATTTGGGAGGAAATGATAATAGAGCGGCAAAAGTCCCCAAATTAAAAAGGAGATGGCCGCCATCACGTCACCATAACGTGTCGATTTCATTTATATGTCTCTAATTTACGGTATGAATATCATCGACATTCTAACTATAAGTTACCACTTGTAAAGAAATTTTACAGTATAACCATCGAGGTTAGTTTCAAATGGTCGATATTCACGGATTTTTTATATTTAACTATTAATAACATGATGTTAGAGAATCTATATTTCAAAAAAACCAACCAATCCCATCATTGATCTTTATATTTATTCTTATTTTTCGTGGGTTTAACTGCTCTTTATAGCTGAACGACCCTTGGCTATGCGCGTTATTTTATATTAATTTAAAAATGAAATTGTTTTTTTGGAAGGAAGATGGCAAAAAACCAAAACTGAACATCGTCCAATTTTGGTTTATCATTATCAAAACGCAGAGTTTTGTCGTGTTGCTATTTTTGATTCACATAATCTTTGAATCGAGCTTGAGTTTCTGCATCGGCTTTATCGTACCAAAAATGCAGCATTTCTTCAGCCGTAGAGTCACCACTTGCACCGCTTTTCATCGCCCCTGCATCGGTCGACGCAGTTGTTGATGTGGCTGTTGCTATCACAGCAACGCCTTTACCTTGGCGATTATAGTCTTGAATTTCACGTTGTAGATCACGGCTCATCTGGAAGCCATGCTTGATCAGCTTATCTTCAACAATTTGAATCGATGCGCCACTTTCGTCTACCAAAGCCCACTCCATCGTGTCGATGTTTGCTTCCGCCTGACGAGCATCACGATACTTAGGGAGTTGGAATTCTAATTCCGTATCATAAGCATCAAATTTCGCGACAATAGGCTCACTTGGTACTTTAACGCGATCGTTACCCTGCTCAAAATACGGAGTGAAACGGAACACAATTTGGTTCACTCCATCAGGTAATGTGACGCTCTTAGTCGATGAGAACAAGCCACCTGACTTCATATTTACGCCGTACTCATTAGCAACGATGATATCTACCGTATCAGGAAATACCAGCTTCACTTCAGCCATCGCAATGTTTGCGCAGGTTAACGCCGCTAAGCCGACAATTGCTTTTGTCCATTTCATTCGTTGGTTCCTATTCAGTCATAGAATGTTTTTTGGAAAGGCTGCACCTGAATGGACAAATTTGCAATACGTAACCACTCAATAGATTTAAAATTCATCAAAAAATGACAATTATGATGATTTCTTCAGCACTCAGACAAACGAACATCGCCTACCAGAGTTTTCTAATGACTGACTCATAGACAGTAGATGAGACACTAGGCAAACGACTAGCAACATGAATATGATGGTGAGCTATGTTTTGCATGGTATTATCAGCGCTCACCTTAAATATCAGACCAACCGATCATGAAAGTTCTAAAATCCATTTTATTCATCGCCCTATTTTGTACTGTCGCATTTGCAGCTTGGTTGTTGATGCCAGCCCAATCAACACTTGAAAAACAAGTTCTCGACGCACCATTTTCAGATGCTCCGTTCAAAATGGTCGGATTTCGCAGTATCTCAACCGATCCGGAAATTGACCCTATGTACCATTATTATGTAATAACAGATGATACTAATGTCAGTGATATTGAACCTTTCCTGATTACCAGCGACCCGTTTGTCCGCTTGACTGACAATGAAGACCATACCCTAACAATTACGGTCAATGGCAAAATCACCCAATACAAGAATGATCTCTGGATAGAATTACCCAATGGTAAACTTCACCACTGGTACGTAAGCGCAATTGCGGGTTATGTGAGGTAGCCCATCACTCATTTGAACCACAGGAGCTGCGTACAATTAACTTTGGCGGGAAAATAAGACTCTTAATAGGCTTATCTCCTCCTTTCATCCTAGTTAAAAGGATCTCGCCTGCTGCTCTACCAATTTGACGAGCTGAAACAGAAATAGTCGTTAAACTAGGAATCGTGTCTGTCGCTTCAGGTACATCATCAAACCCAACCACGGCAATGTCTTCACCTACCTTCATCCCCATGTCTTTAATCGCCCGCATTACACCAAAAGCTACAATGTCTTGATACCCAATAACGGCGGTAATCTCCGGATTTTGTTTAAGCATATTTTTGGTCGCCGTCGCACCTTCCGGTCGGCTTGCACCGCAACTTAAAATGTATTTTTCTTGAGGAGAAATACCATGTTCAAGCAGCTTAGACATGTAACCACCAAGACGATGTGAGCGAGTTTGAGAGCCCTCTAAGCCACCAATAAATGCAATATTTCGATGACCAAGGTTAATTAAATGCTCTGTCGCGGCCTGCAACCCCATGAAATTGTTGGTACCGACATAATCAAACTGATCTTCTCCCACCGGACGCACTGCAAGTACGATAGGAAAACCTCGACCTCTTACCGTATTAAGAAAGCTCACATCGGTGTCTTTTGCTGGGCATAGCACTAGCCCTCCTGCATTCTGGCTTATCAAGGATTCAATAAATTTATCTTGCCTAGCAACATTTTCTTCCGCATTTGCAAGAAATAACAATGAGTCATTTTCTTCCAGCCAATGGCTTAGTCCAGCAATAAGCTCAGCATAGAATGGGTTAGTAATATCAGGAATAAGTAACCCCACGAGATTGCTGCGTTTGTGGCGCAAGTTCGCGGCTGCTTGATTGTAGATATAACCAAGATCATCTACCGCTTTAAGTACTTTAGCGCGGGTTGCCTCCGAAATACGCCCCTTATTGGTCAACACCATCGACACCGTTGCCGTCGACACTTGGCAATACTTCGCAACATCCGCAATCGTCGCCTTACCCATGACATCTCCTGTGGTTAACACCTAGGTTAATCGATTAACCTTAATTGGAGCTTTTTTAACCGTTTGATGCTGTGATCTGACCGACGTTTATCAGCCGAACGTACTTCAGTCGGGCTTAATTGACGGGTTAACCACGTTAACCAATTTGCCGTGTTTCACGTTTGCTGATTAATATATCAACAGAAAACAAACGAAGGATGATTTATGACGTATCTATCTGAAAGCCCGAATTACGACAAGTTTCCCCACGTCACTGTCACGGGATTTGATCACCACGCTTGGCAAAATTGGCCAGAGATTACCCGTGAAATTCAAACTCGCATTGAATCGGGCAGCAAGCATGTTTTAGTGATTGATACCTACCATGGGGTTAATCACGATGATCTACTGACACACCTAATCACCCCTTTAGGTGGCAAACACCTTTTCTTTACCGATCAAGCTAAATACAGCGAAGAACGCATCTTCGACATGCTAGAACGCCACATCACCGACGACCGAGTATTCGGTGTTATCGCTCCCCATAAATTAGATGAGTTCTTTGATAGGGACAAACTTTGCGACCTACAGCAACAAATAGAACGAATTGAGTCTGGCTTGGTTGTGGTTTACGGCCACGGAGCGTCTCTTTTTGCTAATGCTGATACGTTGATTTACGCCGATCTAGCGCGCTGGGAGATTCAGCAGCGCTTTCGTCGCGGCGAGCTAGGCAACTGGGGCGTTAATAACTTCGATGAAGATCTGCTGCGCCGTTACAAACGTTCTTTCTTTATCGAATGGCGCGTATTCGACCGCTACAAAAGCAAATTGTTGCCTCAGGCTGATTTCCTACTCGACACCAACAACATCAATACACCCAAGCTATTGACAGGACAGGCACTGATCTCGGGGTTAAAACAAACCACCGAACAACCATTTCGTCTTGTTCCTTTTTTCGACCCGGGAGTTTGGGGCGGCCAATGGATGAAAGAGGTGTGCGATCTTGACCCAAGTAAACAAAACTATGCTTGGTGTTTTGATTGCGTACCAGAAGAGAACAGTTTACTGCTTAAATACAACGACATCATCATCGAGATCCCATCACAAAACCTCGTCATGCTCGAACCAAAAGCGCTTCTAGGAGAAGAAGTTCATGCGAGATTTGGCGCTGAATTCCCTATTCGTTTCGACTTTCTCGATACCATGCAAGGTCAACACTTAAGCTTACAAGTTCACCCACTGACCGAATACATCCAACAGGAATTCGGCATGCACTATACCCAAGATGAAAGTTACTACATGCTGGATGTCGGTGACGATGCAAGCGTTTATCTGGGTACAAAAACAGGCATTGACCCAGACGATATGATGGCCGACTTACACGCAGCCCAACGGGGCGAGAAGTCTTTTGACGATGAGCGGTTTATTAATCAATTCCCGGCTAAGAAACACGATCACTTTTTGATCCCTGCGGGCACCATTCACTGCTCTGGCGCAAACTCAATGGTGCTAGAGATCAGCGCCACTCCTTACATATTCACCTTTAAGTTATGGGATTGGGACCGAATCGGATTAGACGGGCAGCCACGCCCCGTTCATTTGGATCACGGTAAGGAAGTGATTCAGTGGGATCGCGATACACAATGGGTTACTGACAACCTAGTCAATGCTGTAACGCCACTAGGTGAAGGCGATGGCTGGAAAGAAGAGCGCACGGGTCTACATGAGCGAGAGTTCATCGAAACTCGCCGTCATTGGTTTAGCAAACCTGTTTTGCATAGAACCGGAGGCAAAGTAAATGTACTTAACTTAGTGGAAGGGCGCGAAGCCGTAGTAAGCAGCCCAACTCACCAGTTTGCCCCATTTGTCGTCCATTATGCAGAAACGTTTATCATTCCAGCCAACGTCGATGAATACCAAATTCAACCTTGCGAACAGAGCGACCAAAAAACGCTCGCCACAATCAAAGCTTACGTGAGAGGTTAATCATGATTCACTTTGTTATAGCGACTCACGGCCCACTAGCCAACGCCCTGATTACCAGCGCGAAAATGGTGTTTGGTGAGCTACCCAATACTTCCAGCCTCTCTCTCACCGAAGTTGGTGGTATTGAACGGTTTAAACAAGATTTTGCTACCCACATGCTTGCGCTTCAGCAGCAAAATTTGAACGGCATCGTGGTTCTGTGCGATCTCGAATGCGGCACTCCCTATAACGTAGCCTGCACCTATGCTTTCGATGACAGATTGTCTGTCCCAGTAACTGTATTAACTGGGATTAACTTCCCCACCCTATTAATGGCAGCCGACTTAACCGAAGAGAACAACCCAACCTCGGTTGCCCATACCCTACAACAAGAAGCGCTTGGCACCATCGTAGTGGCAAAAAGACCGACGACAGTGGAACAAGACGACGATTTTTAAGGAGCAAACATGGCTATTTCATTTGTACGAATTGACGACCGAGTGATCCACGGTCAATTAATGACCCGTTGGGCTAAAGAACGTCCTTGTGACGGTATCGTCGCGATTGACGACGCGGTTGCCGCTGACCCCTTGCTATCTCAAGTAATGAAAGGCGCCGTCACTGATGTAAAAGTATGGCTATTTGACACCCAAACCGCCATTGCCAAGCTGCCAAAAGTGATTGCCAGCGAGAAGAAATACTTCGTAATTGCCAAGTCGCCAGTGACATTGGAGAACATCTGCAAAGCAGGGATCGACCTCCAAAACTTAAATAACAACATTAACGTTGGGCCAATGAGTGCCCGCGCCAACACCGTCACCATTGGCAGTAATCAATGTGTAAATCCAGAAGAGATCGCCGCATTCGATTACTTAACAACACTTGGTCATCAGATCGACTTCCGACTCGTGCCCGACGCCAGTTCCTACACCTGGCAAGATGCACAAGCCAAATTAAACAAATAAAAAATGACGTGAACTAAAGGACTATATTATGTTTTTTGAAGCTGTCTTAATCGGGATACTCTGTTATCTCGGCGCACTATCCACCCCTTGGCTACTTGGCCTAACAGGAGGATGGTACACCCTCACCCGCCCACTGGTATCCGGTATGTTAGTCGGATTGATATTGGGCGACCTGCAAACGGGGATCATGGTCGGGGTTGCCGTTCAGGCCGTATATATCGCGATGGTAACCCCTGGCGGTGCAATGCCCGCAGACCTAAACTTTGTCGCTTATCCCGCCGTCGCCCTTGGCGTAATGTCAGGGCAAGGGGTCGAAGTGGCCGTCGCCATTGCTGCCACCATCGGTATCGCGGGCACCATCATTTTCAACTTTATGATGGTACTCAACTCCTATTGGAACCACCGAGCGGACTTATCCATCGAAGATGGCGATGATAAAGGCGTTTACATGAACACCGCCATTTATCCGCAAATCACCAACTTCTTAATGCGCTTTATTCCAACTTTTATCGCGGTCTACTTTGGTAATCAATACATCGAAGGCTTTATGGCCAGTTTGCCCGACTTGGTGATCAATACAATGACGGTACTCGGAGGTATTTTGCCTGCCGTTGGTATCGCTATCTTGCTTAAACAAATCATCAAAGAGTCCACTATGCTGATCTACTTCCTCGTTGGGTTTGTTGGCATCGTGTTCCTTAAGCTCAATATGGTTGGCCTAGTTATGGTAGGGGCTCTACTGGCACTGCTCCACTACAACTACAAACCAGATCCGCAGCCAGCGCCTGCCGCATCGGCTCAAGTAATGGACGACGATGAGGACGAATTCTAATGACTAATACAACTCAAAACAGCATCGAAAACAGCCAAATTGCGTTGGATAAGAAAGACCTGACTAAATGTTGGCGCGCATGGATGATGTATAACCTTTCCTCAATGAGCTTTGAGCGTTTGGAATCCTTTGGCTTTTGCCTTGGCATGATGCCCGCACTAAAAAAACTCTACCCAAATAAGGATAAACGCCAAGAAGCGATGAAACGTCACGCGTCGTTTTATAACACTGAGCCACAACTGGGCGCCATCATATCTGGTATGGCTGTCGGGCTGGAAGAGAAAAAGGCCAATGGCGAACCGGTTGATGGTGAAACCATTAACACCTTAAAAGTCGGCCTAATGGGGCCGGTTGCCGGCATTGGCGATTCGATGATCCCGGGCATGCTTATCCCAATCTTACTTAGTATTGGTATGGCGCTCGCCGCTGGCGGCAACATTCTTGGGCCGCTGTTCTACATTATTTCATTTAATGTCATCGTCATTTTTGGCTCGTATGCGCTATTTATGAAGGGCTACAAAATGGGGGCAGGTTCGGTAGAGGTGCTGGTGAGTCATAAATCCACCAAAATTCGAGAAGCACTGTCATTACTTGGGGTGTTTGTTATGGGCGGAGTAGCAGCAAGTTACGTCAACCTAAGTACAGGACTAGAATACGTGACTAGCGACGGGGTGAATATCCATGTTCAAGCCATGATTGACGGCATCTTCCCTAAACTGCTACCGCTACTCGTCGTACTTGGGACGTGGTATGCCATGGCGAAGAAAAATTTAAGCCCAGTCAAAGCCATGTTGTCGTTGGTGGCGCTATCCGCACTCGGTGTTGCGGTCGGCTTGTTCTAATCATCTCTTAATTTAGGGGGCTTCGGCCCTCTTATATTTAACGGAAGACACAATGAATACCATTCATTCTCAAGCGCAACGGTGCCAAAAGTGGTTGATCCAACAGGCACTACCAACGTGGCTAAAATCAGGCTTTTCACCTGAATCCGCACTATTTCATGAAGGGCTTTATGCCGACGGTAACCCCTATCAAGAAAACGCACGTCGCTTTCGGGTTCAACCACGACAAATCTATGTATTCAGCCACGCCCATCTACAGGGGCTAATTAGCTCACGTAACCAAGTTGACCAGTGCATCCAAAAAGGGCTTCCCCGCTTTTATAACCAGAGCGGTGAATTTGTCTTTTCACTAGACGAACAGCTAAAGCCAAACGATAACAGCGCCAATGCCTATGAACACGCTTTTGCTCTGCTGGGGTATGCGTGGCATTACCACTTAACGTTAGACCCTGACAGTGAGCAGGAACTCGAACGAATTTACCAATGGTTTGAATCTTCACTGCAAGCCCCATTCACGCCAGGATTCCGCTCGTCGACAAACGAAAATCAACTTCGCTGTCAAAATCCGCACATGCATTTATTTGAAGCGCTCATGGTTTGCTATGAGTTAACCGGTGACACTATTTGGCTAACACGAGCTCAATCCATATACCGCTTATTTGAAACCATTTTTCTACGCAAAAACCACTCAAATGAAGGCTATTTAGCCGAGTTTTTCACCGCTACGTGGCGTAGCCAGCACCCTCTTAGTCATCAAGTTGACCCTGGCCATCACTACGAGTGGATATGGCTTTTACACCATTACCGTAAACTTTCTGGAACCGATATTTCAGCTCACATTACGACACTAGAGCAATTTGCCAACCAATACGGTCATAATCCTAATGGACTGGTTAGAGATGAAGTGCTTTTCGATGGAACACCATTCCGTTCTACTTCGCGATTATGGTGCCAGACAGAATATCTAAAAGCTCAGATTGCTTTATGGGAAGACAGCCGTCTCCCTTGTTACCGAGATAACATCATTGACGCCGTAGAGCGAATTTTCGATTTCTATCTAACACCCGCTAAGTCCGGTTTATGGATAGATCAGTTGGATCAATATGGTCAAGCACTTCACCACAACTCACCGGCCAGCACTTTCTACCACCTGTTTCTCGCATTTAGTGAACTCAACCGCATTGCCAATAAGGGGATCTCATGCCAATAGCTCTCTCAATATCACCAAGTATTGATTTCAATACCGGTCAAATCAATACCATCAACAAACAATCTAAAGTGACCAAGCTATCCGATCTACAAGGTGTTTTTCGTGATACTGACGCTTATCAAGCTAAGGATAGTGAACAAACGGTTTACCAAGTGGAAATGTTACCCGCCCAAAGTGCGGAAGGTGAACTCAATTTTGGTGTCACACACCTTGAAGCAGGCACCGTCGGTGATGAATTTTATATGACCCGTGGGCACTTCCACCAACGCATTGAACAAGCTGAATTCTATTTAGGTTGCCAAGGAGAAGGCTTGCTGGTTTTACAAGACGAACAAGGTGAAGTTCGTGTTGAGAACGTTTTTGCTGGCAGTGTTCACCATATTGGTAGTTATTTGGCACACCGCCTCGTTAATACTGGTAAAACCCGCCTGTCTGCTATGGCAGTTTGGCCAGCCGTGGCAGGACACAACTACGACGCCCTTAAACAAAACGGTTTTAATGTCTCCGTGATCAAAGATGGAGACCATTATAGGCTAGTTGAAAAACCGTAATTCAACGGCCTTTAGCGCACCTCCCCCAAGCGCACCCAAGCCAGCACGCTCCTTGCTGGCTTTTTTCGTTTAGGGGTGTTCAAAAAGCGGTAAGAAGGAAAATGATTAAGGGCAGCCCATATGACTTATCTCACTTAGACCTTGCGATGAAAACTCTTCATCATTGCTAAGTAGCTTTTTCCCTCGGGTTGCAGGACGATCGATATTGTAAATAAGAAATTTCTGATATTGTCCAACCAACTTAGCCTCCAGCCATACTCCAGATGAAGCTCGTTCAGTCGGGATTAGGTGATACCAAGTACCAACACATTCTCTTACTAGTAATGAGCCCGTTTCATTTCGAATCGCTAAGTAGCCACTTCCTTTAAAGGTCATGTGACTCCATCTAATGGTCGAAATATTACCTAGATTACTGGTGTAGCTTGAATCTAACTGTTTAGCAATTAAAGGCTCATTATCTGGTAAATAAGGGTTCCGTAACACCCCAGAATTTGTAAGCACAAAAACCAAACCAAACAATACAAAAGCAGCTAGAAGCCCCCATTTAAATTGGGTAGGTCTATGTAGATCGTGATCTTCGATTAACTCACGACTCTCTTGATGACGAAGCTGGTTCCTCAAAACGTAATTCTGCTGTTCAAGCGAATTCACTTTTTGGTGCATCGCTACGATCTTAAGCATCAGTTTTTCGTCTACACCAAATAAGCTGTCGGAACCTTTACCTTGCTCGATACGCTCTAACGCTTTATCGATCAAATTAAGTAAAGGCTCTGGCACATGATCAGATTGTTGGATCAGCTGATGCAATTGCTGATGTTGCTGCTGCGCTCGTTGTACGCTGCATTTCTCTTTTACACCCAACAGTTGAAAGCTCTTAACCATAGGACCTCACAAGATAAATTCGCGGCGATACTAGCACATTGATACTTAAAACGTTAAGCACAAAAAAAAGCGCCTAGCTATAAGACTAGGCGCAAAATTAGGACAGGACTACTTAATTATTAGAAATTGTAAATAAGGGCCAGTTCAACACGGGCAATGTTACTGCTATTCTCGCCAACAACATCTCGGGTGTATTGGCTATCCAATGCATAGTAGAAGTTGCTTTCTACTTTTACATTCGTCGTGAGGTAATTATGGAACTGTAAGTAAAACTGTGTGTATGCGTATTTTTCGTCTGAGTTTGCCCCAAACAACACATCTTGATTTAACGTATAAATCGCGTCTTCAGTGTTGGCTCTCCACGTCGACATAAAACCGGCAATCACACTCTGTTTTGGCATGTATTCAATCACAGTATAAGAACCTAACTGTATTGCGTTTCCGTATGCTCCATCATGTGCAAAGCCCAGAGGGTCCCCTGTCCATAATGGGTTAAAGGTATTTACTTTATCACTGTCTTTACTAGAACCAGAAGCATAGTGCATATTCATGCCTAAGCGGTAATTCCAATCAGCTTTCCAGTTGTAATTAAGGTCTAAGTAACCCATGTAGGCAGAAATGTCTTTTCCTGCATGATCACCAAACTGGTAAATACCGTCAGCCATGTAGCCAAAGCCTTCGCTAACAAAGTTATGAGCGTGCAAACCAAGCACTTGAATGTCAACATCACCATTTGGCGCATTAACGAAGCTCGAGTTCGTCAGTTTATTGCTCATTAAATAGCTTTGCATAGAACCAAAATCTGTTTTCCAATTTGCAAACAAACCAACCGATTTATTGCCGTTTACTTTGTCATCCCAATTACCGCCCCAACCGGCATCAGTTCTGGTTGGGAATATCTCTTCCCCGTAGTATGCGTCAAAGTTAATGCCGTTTACTTGATATTTAAAACTGGCCGCATTCCAACTAGACTGAACAGGCGTAGGCTCACGGTTCATCATTTGCCAGTCATTTAAATAAATTTCTTGTCGACCAAGGCGTGTACTTAAGAACTGCTCACCATCATCAAGAAGCTTAAATTCAGCAAATAGTTGATGTACATCAGTACCGCCATCATCAACGGGACCAGGGCTTTCCAAATTGGTATAATTGGTTCGAATTTCACCAAACACACGCATCCAGTCTTGATAGGTAACATCAGAGCTTAGATATAAACGCGTGCGGACTTCATTTTTTTTACGATCACTGCTGTCATACATGTGATTCCAGCGGTTATCCAACGACGCTTTAAAGTTGCCGCCAAACGACACTTTCCAATCACCAGATTCACCAAAATCAATGCGTTTCAGTTTTTCCGAAAAACTCTTTTCCGATTCAGTCAAACCATCGACATAACTCCAGTCTTCATTTGCTCGGTCCCCCCAGAACACAATAGGGCTTCGTTCTGACCATTCAGGATTAGAAGGAGTTTCGTTAGCATACAACGCACCAGATACACTCAGTGCAAGCACTGACAGAGTACAACTTTTCTTAGAGATCATCGTATTTTCCATATTTTGGGTACAGGGAACCCATCCCCATGACTGTGTGTCATGGAGTGGGCATTTTATTATTATTGGAGGGTAGAGCTAGGAGTCGAAGCCTAGGGCTTCTTTAACATTGGAAGCGATGGTGATCACATTAGCACCGTAAATCACCTGGATGCCTTTGTTCATACGCACAACCCCGATTGCATTCAAGTCCTGCTTCCATATTTGGTCGTTGGAAGCCAGTGATTCATCATGAAGTGATATGCGTAAGCGGGTTGCACAGTTAGCGACGTTTTCAATGTTGTCTGCACCACCCAATGCTTCAATGATGCCCTGAGTTAACCCTGTCGCGGCGATACCTTCTGCAGCAGCTCCTTCTTGTTTGCCGTCTTTTGCTAAGAAGTCTTTCTTAGTAAATAGTTTTGTTTCACCTTCAGTTTCATCTTCGCGCCCTGGTGTTTTCGCATTCCACTTAAGAATCGCGTATTTAAAGGCAAAGAAGTAAACCACAAAGTAAAGCGGTACAAGATATAACAGCGACCATGCATGTACTTTATGAGGCTGGAACAAGTTAGGTACCATGAACAACAATTGGTTACCTAAGATAGACACATTTGTCATCTCAGCCAGGATGTACGCAAGCCCGTTTAGTGGCACATGGATAGCAAAGTAAAGCAAAGGTTGAACAAATAGGAAGGTGTACTCGAGTGGCTCAGTAATACCAACGAACGCACAAGTGAACACGGCAGGAACTAACAACGAAGCCACTTTCTTCTTATTCTCAGCTTTTGCTGTCATGTAGATAGCAAGTGCCGCTCCTGGTAAGCCACCAAATTGAATAAGAATACGACCCGTAGTGAAGTTATGAACGATGTATTCTGTCGCATCGGCTGATTTCGCCTGAGCTAACATAATATTACGGACGCCTTCAATCATTTGACCGTCGACTTCCAGAACACCACCCACTCGAGTGTATTCAATCGGGAACGCTACTAAGTGGTGAAGCCCTAACGGCAATAGTGATTTATCCACAACACCGAACAGAAATGAACCAAACACACCTGACTCTGTAATCGCATAAGTAATCGACTGCAAGCCACCAGCAATATAAGGCCATACGTAGTAAGAAATACCACCAACCGGGATCATAACGAAGAACAGAATAATCACAACAAAGCGCGGACCGCCAAAGAAGCTGATCAAATTCGGTAGTTCGGTTTTGTAGTAACGGTTGTGCACTGCAGCAACAATCGCACCGACTAATAGACCACTAAATATACCCATATTGTAAGTGAAAATGCCACCAACATCGCCCCAAAGAGCATTGAAGTTTAGTGCAGTTTGTTTCTCCATACCCATTTGGGTAATAAGATTCTCAACTTCTATAGTTTCTTGCGTCCAACCATTGATCCCCGCAACGGTGCGGATAACAACGTTAAAGGCCATCAACATAGTGAAACCTGTAAAGGCTGCCCAGCCTTTTTCAGCTTTCGCTAAGCCAAATGCTAAGCCCATAGCAAAGAAGAATGGTAAGTAATTCATTACCATAAAGCCCATATCCACGATGATCTTGAATATAGCCCACAGGAATGTGCCCTCAGGTAAAATGTAGTTTACAAAGGCGGCGCCGATACCCACAAATAGACCTACCATAACCAGTAGGATAATTGGGATCATCATTGCCCCGGCGAATGCTTGTACCTTATCTCTCATAATTTACTCCTAAAGCGATATGAGAACTTTCACGTAAATTGTTATAGATTTTATAAGTGACTCTAGGCTGAGTTGTTCGTTCGGCTCATGCACATAAGTCACATCTCCTGGGAAGGTAGGGCCAAAAGCGACACCGTGTTCAAGAGCACGAGCATAAGATGCTGCGCCTTTACTAAAGCACTTTGCTTCAGTTCCGGTGACCGATTGATAGGCACTTCCCATCGCGCGGATTAAGGGGTCTTCGGGTGAGAGGTAAGATAGAGGTAAGTATTGATGTTCAACAAAGCTCGCTCCAAATTGGCGTGCCAATAATTGAAGCTGGGTACGAGCCTGCTCGACCGTCAATCCTTTAGGAAACCGAAAATCAAAATCCAAATTGTACTGATGTTGATCCATATTGAGCGAAGACACACAGCATGTCGTGCTGCCCATTTCTTCATCAACATGATATAGACCCAGTTTCTTTGCATCCCATGAGTTCGAAAATAAGGTATCTAACAAACTTACAACCTCACAGGTACGGCGATCTAGGTGATCCACATCTCGCAACACTTGAACAAACTGATCAATGCAGTTGTCCACTCGGTGCGGGTTGCGGGATTTCTCCCACGGCGTCTCAAACAAGACGCGACTGCACTCCTTTGACTGATAAATACTTGCAACATGAGCCATTTCACTGGCCAGTTGCGCTCCTTTTTTGCCCGTTAATTCCACTTCCAAATTGTGACAGGTAGAACTGCGGTCACGCTCGCTGGAAATGCCAATCATAAGGCCAGGATCTTGGTCATTACTCTCGGATGGGAAGTCCTTAATAAATGAACCATAAATGATCCCTTTTTCACCGTTGACGATTGGGAAGTCGCCATCGGGAGAAAAACCGTATTTCGGTTGCGGGTTGTGTTTGAAATAATGTTCAACACACTCCCACGTTGTTTCTTCTGCGCCACCAACAATCAAGCGAACACGCCTGTTTACAGGTAACTTAAGTTTTTTGATCATCTTCAAGATGTAAAAACTGGCAACAAGCGGCCCTTTATTATCAGTAACACCGCGACCAAATAACAAGTCATCTTCTTGCGTCAATTGATAAGCCGGCGTTCGCCACTTGGATACATCACCTTCGGAAACCACATCAACATGATGCAATAGAGCAATTTCTTCTTCACCCTCTCCATAGGCAATATCCAGTGCGTATCCTTCGTGGTCTCGAACTGCAAAGCCTTCGCGCTTTGCCATAGCGATAAGCACATCAAACGCCTGTCTTATCGCCAAACCGAATGGTGCATTTTCCGTTCGAGTCGATTCGTCACGAACCGAAGGTATTGCAACCAATTTAGCAAGATCGGATAACAGCGCCGTTTGATTGTGCTCAAGGTACCCTGTTAGCTGTTTTGTTACGTTGCAATCCTTCATATTTATCGCCTTATTGACCTTGACCTGACAGGGTTATTGATAGTTCTGTAACCAGGCTCTCATTTCGAGAAAACAGGGTTACACCGCTCTGCTCAGAAAACAGCATTAAGTCTGCTTTTCTGCTAGCAAAGATGCCATTTTCAACCACCCCAGGAACAGCATTCAGCTCTATTTCCAAACGCTCCGGTTCTGTCATATCAAGACCGGTTACATCCAAAATAATATTGCCGTTGTCCGTCACACAACCTGCTCTCAACGTCACTTCTCCACCTAACTGGCGGAAAGCGAGAGTGGCCGCAAGTTGTGCACTAGGCAAAATCTCGATAGGTAATGGGAATTGCCCTAATTCTTGTACCTTACGGCCACTATCAGCAATGGTGATAAACGTTTTGGCTAGCGTCGCTAGCACTTTTTCACGAGCAAGTGCAGCGCCACCGCCTTTGATGGTTGTTCCGTTTTCAAGCCCTTCATCAATACCATCGATATAGAAGTCAACTTGGCTGCATTCCTTCATTTCGATCAGAGGTAATTGGTGTTTTGTTATCGCCTTGGTCGAACGGTCAGAGCTAGACACGCAAGCAGCAAATGTTGCTCTGCTACTCGCAAGCAGCTCAACAAAAACTTCAACGGTCGCCCCTGTACCAATACCGATAATTGAATCTGTTTTTAGGTTCGCTAACACATGGGTTAATGCGATTTTGGCCGCTTTGGTTCTCAAGCAATCGTCCGTACCTAAATAACCATTGCGAAAGTCTTCATTTGAAAAATAATGCGTTGTCATAGTCATGCACTCACCTCAAGCAATGTGTTTGCACGGTCAACGATATTATCCACGGTAAAACCAAACATTTCGAATAACTGCTCCGCCGGCGCCGACTCACCAAAGCTTGTCATACCAACGATATCGCCGTTTAAACCAACATATTTAAACCAGAAATCACTGATGCCCGCTTCAACCGCAACCCTAGCCGTCACATTTGATGGCAATACCGAATCTCGATACGCTTTATCTTGTGCATCAAATAAGTCAGTTGATGGCATTGACACCACTCGAACTCGCTTGCCTAAAGCTGATAGCTTTGCGCTAGCGCTCATCGCAAGTGCTACTTCAGAACCAGTTGCGATGAAGATAAGCTCTGGTTCACCATCACAATCAGAAAGGACATAACCACCCTTAGCTATATTTGCCAACGTCTCGGGGCTACGATCAAACTGATCTAGGTTCTGACGAGAGAAAATAAGTGAGGTTGGGCCATCAGTTCGCTCTATCGCCGACTTCCAAGCTACTGCTGTTTCTACTTGATCACACGGACGCCACGTACTCATGTTCGGCGTTAAGCGTAATGACGCAATTTGTTCAACAGGCTGGTGTGTAGGCCCATCCTCACCTAGCCCAATCGAATCATGGGTATAGACGAAAATACTGCGCTGCTTCATCAATGCTGCCATGCGAAGTGCATTGCGAGCGTATTCCATGAACATAAGGAATGTGCCGCCGTAAGGGATAAAGCCACCATGAAGCGCAATACCATTCATCATGGCCGACATAGCAAATTCACGTACGCCGTAGCTTAAGTAATTTCCTGAAGCATCCTCTGCACTGATGGTTTTGGAGCCAGACCAGTTTGTTAGGTTTGATGGCGTTAAGTCCGCTGAACCTCCTAAGAATTCAGGTAAAATTGAACCGAATTCTTCTAAGGTATTTTGCGATGCTTTACGCGTCGCAATGGTTTGCGGGTTGGCCTGCAGTTTATTGATAAACGCTTCACTCACCGCCTGCCAATTCTCAGGCAAAGTTCCTGTTTCGCGACGTTCAAATTCAGCAGCCAGTTCAGGGTAGGCTTTTTGATAAGCATCGAAACGGGCTTGCCACTGTGCTTCATGCTGCTTACCTTGCTCTTTTCTGTCCCACTCTTTAGCGATATCTGCTGGGATTTCAAATGCAGGAGCACTCCAACCAAGTGACTTTCTAACCAGCGCCACTTCTTCTTTTCCTAATGGTGAACCATGACAATCATGACTGGCGGCTTTATTTGGTGAACCAAAACCAATGACGGTTTTGCAGCAAATAAGTGTCGGTTTGTTGGTTTCATTCTTTGCAGCCGTGATAGCGGCGTGAATATCGTCGGCATCGTGACCATCCACATCCGAGATAACATGCCAGCCGTAAGCTTCAAAGCGTTTAGGCGTATCATCAGAGAACCAACCTTCAACGTCTCCATCAATAGAAATGCCATTGTCATCCCAAAAAGCAACCAGCTTACCTAAACCTAACGTTCCAGCTAGCGAACATGCTTCATGAGAAATGCCTTCCATCATGCAACCATCACCCATGAAAACATAAGTATGATGGTCGACAATATCGTGGCTTGGACGGTTAAATTGTTCAGCAAGTACTTTCTCGGCCAGTGCCATGCCAACACCGTTAGTAATGCCTTGCCCTAGTGGACCTGTCGTCGTTTCGATACCCGGCGCATAACCGTATTCTGGATGGCCCGCCGTTTTACTATGCAGTTGACGGAACGACTTAATATCGTCCATTGACAGTTCGTACCCCGTCAAATGAAGCAAGCTGTAAATCAGCATTGACCCGTGACCATTGGATAGAATGAAACGGTCTCGGTCAGGCCAATTTGGATTGGTTGGGTTATGCTTTAAAAAATCGCGCCAAAGCACTTCTGCAATGTCAGCCATCCCCATAGGAGCACCTGGGTGACCAGAGCCTGCTTTTTGCACCGCATCCATACTTAAAACACGAACGGCATCAGCCAGTTTTGAACGTAAAATCATAGTCATGCTCCTACAAACGTGCCGCTAACATGGATTCAAGCTTGCCTTGGTCAACCGCAAAATTGCGAATGCCTTCAGACAGTTTTTCTGTTGCCATTGGGTCTTGATTCATTTCCCAACGGAACGCGGCTTCAAGCATGGCTTCAGGTGCAGGCTTTACTGTGTCTCTATGTGCTTCAAGCGCTGCGGTCACATCACCTTCTGAGCTTGCTAACTCATCTAACAAAGCAATGCCAATGGTTAAACGATCACAACCAGCAAGAGCCAATACTTCATCGGTATTACGGAAACTTGCGCCCATCACCACAGTTTTGTAACCATGATCTTTGTAGTAATTGTAAATTTCACTCACTGAAACCACGCCCGGATCTTCAAATGGTGCGTACTCTTGCTTGTCTGTATTGCTGCGGAACCAATCCAATATACGACCAACGAACGGGGAAATTAGGAATACGCCCGCTTCAGCGCACGCTTTTGCTTGTGCGAAATTAAACAACAACGTCAAGTTACAGTTAATGCCTTCTTGCTCTAATACTTTTGCCGCTTGAATGCCTTCCCAGGTAGAGGCCAGCTTAATCAGGATTCGATCGTTTTCGATACCAGCGTGGTTATACATTGCGATTAATTTACGTGCTTTGCTCAAGCTTGATTCTTTATCAAAAGACAAACGAGCATCGACTTCGGTCGAAATTTTTCCCGGCACGGTTTTTAGTATTTCCAGACCGATGTTGACCGCGAGCTTATCAGCCGCATCAATGATCTGTTGATCACGTTGCGTACTTTGCTTCTTAGCCCATCCAATAGCATCTTGAATTAGGTGATCATATTGCGGCATCTCGGCCGCTTTAAGTACCAAAGATGGGTTTGTGGTTGCATCCTGAGGTTGGAATGCAGCAATCGCCTCAATATCGCCTGTATCAGCTACAACGGTCGTAAACTGCTTCAGTTGTTCTAATTTGTTCATGATGACTTCTCTGATAAGTGATGAATTAAAGGGATAAGGGGCATGTCGGTCATTGAGCTAAGGACGACATTGGCTTCGGATAAATCTAAATGCCGCGTTAATGTGTTAGCAACGGCGACTGTCCGTATCCCTGCCGCTCGAGCTGCCGTCACTCCAGGAGGTGAGTCCTCGAAGGCGATAGCTTGACTGGCAGAAACACCGAGTAGGCGTAGAGCTTGTAAATAAACATCTGGCTGGGGTTTACGTCTTTCTTTAACGATGTCTTCTGCGCCAACAAAGTGGTCAAAAAAATGGGTCAATTGAAGACGTTCTAATATTGGTAAGTAATGTGATTGTTCTGAACTGGTGGCTAACGCAATGTTAAAGCCCAATTTACGAGCCTGTTGCAGGTAATCCAATACTCCTTCGCGCTCGGTAATGGTTTCGATCCGCTGATAAGCAATACGAAGTACTTGCTCAACAATTTCTTCATTACTGATTGATAACCCTGAAGCGTGACGATAGAGGTTATAGAGGTCGGTTGCTGGCGCTGAGCACCCTACTAGGCCAGCAACCTGGAGTTGCGATACCGAGACTTGATACGATGACAACAAAGCTTCCCAGGCTTCGTACATACAAGTTTCAGTGTCGACAAGGAGACCATCGAAATCAAAAATGACCGCTTTAGTGTTTGCTTGTAATGAATCCTCTCTTTCCATTTCATTACAGCCGTTACTCAATTGATTCATTGATTTTTCCATGGTCGTGCCTCCTGTTTTATTCGATTTAGACTAAGCTCGCGTGAAGTACTTTCTTCATATCTTCAGCGCTGGTTAATGGTAAATCGAAACAAAATGCAGGTTCTAAATCGAGTACGTCTTGCTCGGTAATGCCGACTTGCGTCAAATTACTTTCTAAGCCGATTTCCGATAAGAACTGAACAAGGTGTCCGGCTAATGCTTGTGCTTTCTCTTCAGTGCTTCCCACGGCACCAAACAGTTCGGCAACTTGTGCAAATCGCTCTGGTTGTTTACGCCATTGAATCTGTACATAAGCTGGATAAACGATGGCCAAAGTCAGGCCGTGTGGTAACGATGTATTTTTACCACCAAGGATTTCACCCAATGGATGCGGTGCCCCCGCGCCACCATTGGCCAATGAAATACCACCTAAAGTGTCGGCCACGGCTAGTTGGCACCTTCCATCCAAATCCAGTCCGTTTTTCACTACATTAGGTAGGTTATCCACTACCAATTTCATCGCTTGCAACGCAAGGTTGTCGACAAAAGGAGATGGCATAGCGCCCGTAAATGATTCAAATGCATGCGAAAATGCATCAAACCCTGTCATGGCTGTCATTCGTGCAGGCAAGGTGAGCATCAGCTCGGGATCTATCACGGCTTCAAGCGGGTAAAACTCTGGATGAAATAGGGTTAGTTTTGCGTGTTGTACTTGGTCTGTAATGACGGCAGCATGCGTAACTTGAGAACCGGTTCCAGATGTTGTTGGCACGGCGATTAGAGGCAAAACTTCAGCAGGAAGCGCTTCTATTTCACCAAACGGTTTGTCGTAACTGTTAAACCAATGCGGCCAATCAATACGTTCCGTTTTTGTTGTCGCAGAAATAATTTTTGCAGTATCAATGGATGAACCTCCACCAATCGCTAAAACCACATCACATTGACAGTCTATCGCTGCTTGCCTCCCCAGTTCAACCACTTCTGTTGGTGGGTTAGGTACTACACCATCAAAATGTACGACGTCGACTCCACTTTGTTCGAGCAAAGCAAAAATACGTTGATAAGCAGGTTCTACAGCCGCAAATACAGGCTCAGACACAACCAAACAGCGTTGACCATATCGAGCAACAAGTTGGCCGATTTGTTCAATTTTCCCAGCACCAAATGTCAGCTGAGTCGGTTGATAATGATTAAATGATGTCATACCTATGTCCTTAAGTATTGGCGCCTTACTGCGAGCATTAGGGGGGGAGCAGCTCAGCGCCAAAAATGATGATTGAAGTTATGCCGTTTCAGCTTCAACTTTCGCTTCTGTCTCTATTTCCGCTTTGTTTTCTAATTGGTCGATAGCCGCTCTGAAGTCACGCACACCGGCTGTAATGCCATCTTCGTGGCCGAAGATATTTGTTGACGCAACCATTACATCGATGTCTTCGTTTAGAAGCAGTTCGATATTGTGATTGCGAATGCCGCCGTCTACACATAGTTCACAGTTAGGGTTACGCTCGTTAATCAACTCACGCGCTTCACGGATCATCGCGATAGCAGACTCGCGCCATAGCCACTCATCGTCGTCATCGTTGATACCGTGAATAACAATATGTAGGCGATCCAAGTAGTAAATAGATTCTTTTACAAACGACACTGGCGTTAGAGCGCCCACTGTTAGACCAAACTTCATGTTCATGTCTTTACAGTATTTGATGATGTAACAAAGTGGTGCGCCAATGAAATGCTCCGCAGGCAAGATAAGCATGTCTGCACCAGCCGCTGCGATTTTTTCAATGAAAAGACGGTCGCAATCTTTAAAGTAAGCGTGTACTTCAATTGGTTTTTCAGTGTACGGACGAATGCCTTCAACGATCTGGTGACCACCCATTAACTGTAGATTTTTCAGGTCATGCATATCGGCAGCATCACAGTGAATGTAGTCAGCACCCGCATCGGAAACTTCTTTAACGACATCTGCAATGTGACCGTAATCAACGTGTGCAAGACCTGCGGCGATTTTTACTTTTTTCATGATTTTTCCTTATTAGCTATACGAGTGATTGTGAAAACGCTGACCTTCTTGAATAATCAAGCGAAGGTACTGGCCGATACCACAACCGTTATTATCAGTAATGATGACATTGGCGATACTTTTGAGACCTGGGCTGGCATTCGCCATAGCAACGGGTTCTCCAACACTATTAAGCATGGATGAATCGTTGTCCCCGTCGCCAAAAGCCACCGTGAAATGAGAAGAGATATCACAACGCTGTAACCAGGTTTCAAGCGCTCGGCCTTTACTGGCAGCTTTCGCGGTGATATCCAATTTGTTCGGTGTTGATAAGTCAGCTTGAAATTGTGTCGACAAGGTATTTCTAAGTTCGGCTAGTAATAGGTTGTCTTGATTTGGCACTAATATTTTGAACACCGCTCCGGCCGCAATAACCAATGAATCCAGGTCAGAGATAAGCTGAACGTTCAAATCGACACCTAATTCGTTGCCTTGTGTCGATATACCAGCAATATGTTTCGATTCATGTTGAGCGAAAATGCCGTTTTCAGCGTAAAGAGTGAAATCAAATTGCCCATCGTTAAGTAGATGAAGTAACTTAACGAGTTCCATTTTGTTAATCGGCAAGGCATCAATTTTCGAATTAGTTGTCACATCAAACAAGTAAGCACCGTTGCAACAAACCAGAGGTTCTTGAATGTTTAAACTCTTTGCGTAAGGCAACATCATCTGATGTGGTCTTCCACTAGCGAGCGTTACTTTATAGCCTTCATTAATGGCCAATTTCACTGCGGCTTGATTCACTTCATTTATTTGATTCTGGTCATTAAGCAATGTCCCATCTAAATCCAACACAACGGCTTGATACTTCATATTGACTCCTAGTGAACTCCCCTGCTGCAAAACAACCATAACCGACCACATTCGGTCACGTAAAGTCATTTTACTCTTTTTAAGGTCACAAATGTGTCATAAATCACAATTTATGCGTCAAAACAGGTCAATTCGAGTCATTAAGAATCTTAAATTGCTTTTATGGTCAAAAGAGGTCAAAATAAGTCAAGAAAAGTTCAGGAGAGAATAGAAATGAATGAATCTCAACGTCATAGACGGTTATTGGATCATTTAACCAGTCACCGGTTTATCTCAACCAATGATTACGTCAGCATGCTGGATATATCACTATCTACTGCAAGACGAGATATTACGAAACTTGGAAGAGAAGGAAGGCTGATAAAGATTAGAAATGGGGCTGAAGCCATTGATGCAGACTCAGAGCAAATAAGGCAAACACCAGTCAGCTTTATTCCTAGTGAAAAAGATATAGAGGGATACGATCGTAAAGAAGCCATAGCAGAAGCAGCAGCAATGATGTGTGATGAGCATGACAGCGTCGTGATCAGTGGCAGTAACACAACATTCTTAATGGCTGATCACCTAGCAGGACGTGATGTGCAAGTGGTTACAAACTTTATGCCGCTCGCATGCCAACTGATCCAGCAAGATCACCAAAATATCATCATATTAGGTGGGCAGTATTTACCAGAGCGACAAATAACCATATCGCCAGACCCTGAGGCCAGCGACGATACCAAGAGCCGTTTTATTTTCTTTACTGGCGCAGGTGTTTCTAAATCTGGAGTTCATACTTCAGATCTATTGGTCTACATGGCAGAAAAAAAGCTGTTGGAATATGGAGACAGATTAGTCGCGCTAGTAGACAGCAGTAAAATAGGAAAACATGGCGGAAAAGTACTCGCAGCCGCAAATCAGCTAGATACTCTCATCACCGATAACCTCTCTGATGAAACGGTTCTTGACTCTCTTAGAGACGCAGGGGTCAACGTTGTTATTGTTGACGTATAAGCGATGCTTTGAGCAGGGAAACCTTTATATATGGCAGACCAATAGCACTTGGTTCTGCCTCACCTTCGTATAGAGGTCCCTTTTTAGCTCCCTTCGGGCAAGTAATGGGAAAAAATATCTTGAAAGTCGCTTCGCCCAGTATCAGTTTTGACTTTCATTACCTCTTCAACCGCTTTTTGCAACTCGTCCACGGTACTTTGCTCCGTACCTCGGTTAAGTGCAAAGTACATATCCAATTCCATTAGCACATAAACAGATTCAAAATCTCGGCTATCAAGCCCGGATTGCTCCATCACCCACAAAGCAGCATTCTCTTCATAAGCCCATAAATCTATGCGGCCAAGATCGAGCATTTTTGCCAGTGATTTTGTGGTCGAAGTATGTTCAATCGTCTCGGCATCTACCCCATTTTGCTCAACTAACTTCTGTGCCACATCGTCTCTAATTGTGCCAATTTTATAATCCAATAGTTGGCTTGGTACGCTAATGTCGATCTTGCGACTTTTTTTGGCCAGCAGTACCACTCGGGTTTGACCAATGGGGCCGACCCACTTGAACAGTTTTTCTCTGCTGGGAATGTGCGCCATAGAAAATAGCATGGTGTTAGGCTCAACCTGTACTCGTCGATAGGACCGCGCCCACGGGTGTACTTTAATGTCGTCAGCTTGAATCGGCTTACCAATACGCTTAGTAGCTTCAAGTAACAACTCGACGGTAATGCCCCTTAACTTGCCATTTTCGGTGAAATTATAGGGAGGAAATTCTTCCGTGTAGATGGTTAGATCGTCGAACGACAACACCGAAAAACTGATGAAAATTATAGAAGCGATAAAGCTATTTCGAATCCATTTTAAACACTTTTTCATGCTAATACCTATGCGAGATTCAATTAATAGCCTTTGTTATTATTATGTTAATAATAGACCAGCATCTTCGACAATGATAAAAATCAGCAGATTATTCTCAAACCACATGCCATTCCTAATTTTCAGTTTGTTAATTTACCTATTGCCACCTTATTGTCATTCTTAGTTCGTGAGCCTACCGACTAAACCGAACGACTTATCGCATTAGTTTATTGTTCAAATTGGCTTTGTTTGTTACCTTTGCGCCACTATAGACTTAGTGTGTTTTTCCTATGCCTTCAGAATATCGAATTAAGAAAATTGTTGAGATTGGCGATAAGCTTCATCGTAGCGGTTGTGCGCCTTACAAAGTAGAAAAATACACGCAGCATTATGCGTCTAAGCACAATGTTGAAGTGATGATTCAAGCAACGCCAACCACTATCAACTATCAATTCCCTAACGATAACAACGCCGTGGTCATGAAGCGTTTAAAACCGGCTTCAATCAACCTCGCGCTGCTTGCTAATACTATCATTCGCATTAATCAGCCAAGTCACGAAGCGGTAGATGAACCTGTTGGCTACCCTAAATGGGTGGTCGCACTAGCAAACATGGGCATTCCACCGGCTTATCTCATGCTGGTGGGCAGTACCATGGAAGCGGTTTTGTTTTCGATATTTTTAGGCTTTATGGTTTGGGTTTGTCAGCTTATTTGTAAAGGGCGTCGAAGCATTGCGGTTGAATTTATTTCATCATTAGTTACCGGGATCTTAGTCGCTTTTGTTGCCAGCACTGGTTTGCCCATTCCGGTTTGGACCATATGCATTGCAGCAGTGATTTTGTTTGTGCCAGGGCTCTCTATCGCCAATGCTTTAGAGTGCCTCGCGTTTAATGATCTTGTATCCGGCACTAGTCTGTTAGGGCAAAGCGCGCTCACCTTGATAAAACTATTTGTTGGCATTGTGATTGGGCTGAATATCGGTGAATCCGTTTGGGGGCATGCGCCAGATACCAGTTACCTCAATGAAGTACCGATATTTTTGCACATCATTGGGCTATTTTTGCTGTCCGCTTCTATTGGTATCATTTTTAATGCGCGACCAATGGATATTCTACTTGGGCTTCCCGTTGCTGTATTAGGAATGTGGGGACCACATTACTTGGGATTAGACAGTGGATGGGTGGTAGGTACTTGGGTGACCACCGTACTGATCACCTTATATGGCACTTGGGTGGCTAAAAAACTCAACTTAACCGGAGCGATATACATTCTTCAAGGCATTATCATTTTGGTTCCGGGTAGCCGAGTGTTGATCAGTGCCAGCCAGTCTGTGTTTGAGCAATCTATTTTACCTATTCCAAGTATTGGTTTGTCTGCTTTGTTTATGTTTTCAGCTATTGTAGCCGGGCAAGTGACGGCCTACTCCATTTACCCTCCTAAAATAGAGCGATAACGAGCACGAAAAAGCGAGCATAACTGAGTGATTGCTCGCTTATTTTTCTTCAAAACCCGCCTTTCACAACCAATAATGATCCACCAACAATGCTGCAAATAACCACATCAATTGATAGATAGAGTATTTAAACACCCCCATTGCATAACCAGGTTTGTCAGTAAATTTTAACTGCCACGCTTTGTAAATAAACCCAGCGCTCAAGACGGTAGAAACCGCCATGTAGAACTGCCCGCTCATGCCGACTAAAACAGGGAATAAACACGAGATGGCCACCAAAATGGTATAAAGTAAGATACTGGTTTTAGTATATTCAACCCCATGGGTTACGGGCAACATTGGAATGTCGGCTTTTGCGTAGTCATCCTTACGATGTATGGCTAACGCCCAAAAATGTGGTGGTGTCCAAATGAAAATGATCATAACAAGTAACCACGCATGCGAATGAAGCTCTCCCGTTATCGCAGTCCAACCTAACAACGGTGGCATCGCGCCAGCAATTCCCGCAATGACGATATTTTGCGGCGTTGCTCGTTTTAAATACAAGGTATACACCACCGCATACCCCAGCAAACTAGCGAATGTTAACCACGCGGTCAGTGGGTTAGTCCACAAATATAAGATGACGAAGCCTAACGCGCCAATACCGACCGCAAAAAAGAACGCGTTGACGGCTTTTACATTCCCTGATGGCAAAGGGCGCTTATACGTCCTCGCCATCACCGCATCAATTCGTCGATCGATCAGGTGATTAAACGCAGCTGCACTGGCGGCCATTAAGCCAATCCCAACGAGGCCTGCGGTCACATTTAACCACGGCAGCGCCCCAGTTGAAGACAGTGCCATCCCCACTAACGCGGTAAGCAACATCAAGGCGACTACTTTGGGCTTGGTTAACCGATAGTAATCCTGCCATTGAAATGACGCCTCTGAATTTGATAACGACGCAGTTTGAGAAGAAGATTTATCGATCATGATTCGCCTCCAGTGCTCATCATTGGCTGAGAGTGTTTAATGGGTACCGTACGAGTAAATAGAATGTAATTAATACGAACCAAGCAGAGTAGCAACAAGGCCGCGCCTAAATTATGAGCAACGGCTACAGGCAGTGGAAGCTGGTATAAAACGTTACTAATACCTAACGTAATTTGCCCAATGAGTAATAAGAGTAAGGCTCTTCCAGAAACCTTTAACGATGCTTGGGTGTGATTCCATAACTTAACAATGAGGCAAAACAATACGATGGTCGTCAGAATTGCGCCGAACCGATGGGACACATGAATGGTCATTCTCGCAGAGTAATCAAGTACACCATATTCATAATTGTCATGACCGCTTTGCAATAAATCAAATGCTTGTGAAAAGTTGAGCTGAGAAGCCCACTCCCCTTGGCAAATAGGTAAAGTGGTACACATGAGTGCGGCATAATTCGATGATGTCCAGCCCCCCAATAAGATTTGACCAAGTAAGACAACAATGCTTAAAACCGCAAGCTTATTGGGCCAAGGAACTTGGTTATCACCCGACATCGATGTTTTTGATGCAATGCCTCGTGATAATTCCGCATTTTGTTGGCAATGAAGCAGATAAAGTAGACTCAGCAAGGTAAAGCCGCCAATGAGGTGCAGCATCACAACAACAGGTAACAACTTAAGCGTCACCGTCCACATTCCAAGTGCGCCCTGAGCAATGACCAGAAACACCAAAACAGACGGCAAGACTTGCAGTTGACCTTTAACTTTGGCACTCCAAATTGCTATCACACAAATAACCAAACCCAAACTCGCCGCGCAGTATCTGTGGATCATTTCTAACCATGCTTTATGTGGTTCTACCGTCAATTCAGGATACAGAGCTTTGGCTGCTGTCAACTCACTGGCTTTTTCTGGAACCAGCAGTTGCCCATAACATCCCGGCCAATCTGGGCAGCCTAATCCGGCATCTGATAACCTAGTGTACGCGCCGAGCACAATCACGATCATCGTCAGCAATACACACACTTTAATAAGTAAATTCAACGACAATCGTATTTTCATCTCACTTCCTTTTAAATGCGCGGCGCTCACTGCCCCGCCCTAGCCAACACGTGACAGTTTTAACAACTTACGAAAATCCGCTAACATGCCTTTACTTTGTGAAATGAGCAGGCCCTGTTTTTCCAGTTTTGGATAATGCATAACAAATTGCCCGAGCGGATCGATAATCACAAACTCTTGCTCTGGGAAATGATTCGTCAACTTATCGTCCACGCTCACTTGCGCAAAAACATAATCGCCCAATTGGCTGGTATCACTATCAATAGAAACAAACACCGTCGGCATCACTCGCGTTTTATACTTACCCAGTGAAATGTGACTTTGCTGGAGTAAATACAGCTGCTTTTGACAAAATTCGGTACACTTTTTTGGTAATACATAAGCCAATCGCCATTGTGGTTCTTCCGGTTGTGGCAAAGAAAAATCCATTGTCGATAGGCTCGGTTGCACTAACTCACCTTGGTTCGTCACTCCCGGTTGATACCAGTTCATGGTTAAAATCAATTTGGCAGCCAATGCTGGCAAGGCGAACACCACCACCAAAGCAATGAGCATTAAACGCCCTCTCAATACATCGCCTTTTAACACTGAGTTATTCATGATCTTCTCCTGTGGTTCGAACAGATCGAGCCGAAACCCTAATTTGGCGAATACTGCGCCAGCATATCGTTAGCATAATGAGAATAAATACGCCTGCCATCGAGAACCACTGCACCGCATAACCCATATGTTTGTCGGCATTCATGCTGACGGGTTTCCAAGGCTGAGGATATGGCCAGTTTTCAATGTTCTGAACTTGCATCGCCCATGGTAAGAGTTTAATAGGCGAGCCATTCTCCATGATTAATAGTTCAGCTAGTTCAGCTAGATTTAGATTTTGAATGCGTTTGGGCCAGCCAGATTCTGCGTGTAGCTGATGACTGATTGGGTTGGTTTCGCGTCGATACAGGCGGCCAGATACTATTTTTTTGTTTCGTAACATAGCAATCAGGGGCAGTTCATTACGACTTAATGGCGCCTTTACAAACCCTAACTCAAGTAACACGAAAAATGGCGTTTCGGAAGGAGCCGTAACCACAGCAACTTGATAAGCCAGATAGCCCACCTTGCCATTAAAGGTTTGATTATCCAGCAGTACGATTTGACCCGGCACAGGGTCAACATCGGCAATACCAATCACACCCGTTAAATTGGAGTCAGTTGGTAGTTTTGATATTTGAGTAAGGGAGACTGCCGCTTGATTTTGTCGTTCTGCCAATTGTTGTTCCAAAACTGATTTTTGCGCAGCACGGTCAAGTTGCCACAGCCCTAACTTGATCAAAATAGAAAACACCACCACAGTTAATACAAACGCCATCCAAAACCACACACGCATCAACATCACTCGCCATGGAGCAATTATCGAAATGTCTTGGTTTAAATTGATTCTCGTCTGCATGCTTCTATTTGTTATCCTTAACTTAGGTCGTGCCTTATTTGCCATGATGAAAGGCAACAGTGATAAACCGACCAGCCACTTTCTCGGCCGTCGCCTGATGTACTCTGCGCTTGTTATCGTCCTACTATTGGTCGCACTCAATTTTGGCTGGATAACCCCAAATCCAAGGCCTTATTAGAGGTACTAAAGGCGAGGTACTAAAAGCTAAGTTCTAAACTCTAAGTGGAAGAGCCTGTTCGTTTTAGCTTCAGGTACGTCGACTTTATAAACTCCACTCAACACTTACTACTTAGCTTTTTAGCGCTCCGCTTTTAGCTTTTAATACTTCGCTTTTAGCACTTAGCCTTTAGTACTTCCCCTTCCCCCATCAAAGCACATAAACAAAGATAAACAGAGTCAGCCAAACCACGTCAACAAAGTGCCAGTACCAACTGCCAGCTTGAAAAGCAAAGTGATTTTTCGGATTAAAATGGTCACACGCTATACGTGCCAGCAGTACTATCAAAAACACCGTTCCTAAAAATACATGCATGCCATGAAAGCCGGTGAGCAAGAAAAAGGTATTCCCATACACTCCTGATTGAAGCGTTAAACCCAAGTCCTGGTAGGCATGAATGTATTCTTGACCTTGGTAATACAAAAAAGTCACGGCAAGAATAATGGTCAGCTCTAACCACACAACTAATGCCGTTCGATGATTTTTCTCCAAACTGGTGTGAGCCATATGTAGAGTAATCGACGAGGTAATCAAGATAATGGTGTTAAAAAGTGGTAAGCCTTGCCACCCCATTGCTTGTGTCGTTTGCCCACTCGGCGTAGTGGTTAATGGCCACATTTCTTCGAATCCAGGCCACAATACTGCATTGGTCATTGCATTGTTGTCACCGCCCGCAAGCCAATGAACGGCAACCATACGGGCATAAAATAATGCGCCAAAAAAGGCTGCAAAAAACATCACTTCCGAGAAAATAAACCAACTCATTCCTTGTCTGAAAGAAACGTCTAACTGCCGAGAATAAAGCCCAGACAAAGACTCTTGAATGACATTTCTCATCCAACCGATGAACATGAATAGGAAAATAGCCACTCCCGCAAACAACATCATCTTGCCAAATACACTTCCTGTATCAAGGCTTTGCACCGTCACGCCCGCCCCTACTGCGATAAAAAACAACGCAATAGCGCCGACCAAAGGCCAAACACTATGAGGAGGAACATAATAGGTAGAGGGTTGAGTACTCATTGTGACGCTCCTTGCTCTTGCGCATGCTCTGGCGTTAGAGCTTGATAAGCCAATTTATCTCTTGCGATATGATTTGATACAGACTCTGTCGGTTCTGCGTTGGTGTTTTCTTTGAATTGAAAAAGAGTGTAAGAAAGCGTCAGGGTATGGATGCTCTCTGGAATATCAGGCTCGATATAAAAGATAACAGGAAGCTCTGCCGCACTTTTGCCAGCTAAAGGCTGTTTGTTAAAGCAAAAGCACTCGATTTTATTAAAGTAACTCGCAGCTAAACCCGGTGAAACCGAAGGTACTGCTTGCCCTGTTAGATCGTTAGAAGCCGTATTGAACGCATGATAGGCGGTTTGAATCACTTCCCCCGGATGCACGAACATTTCAGACTCGATAGGGCCAAAATCCCACGGAATTTGCGAATCAACTTGAGCGATGAACTGCACTTTGATTAAACGGCTTTTATCTACCTGCATTCCCGTTGGAGATTCCACCGCATTACTGTTCGTTTTGCCGTTAATCCCCAATTGCTCACACATGATGTCGTACAAAGGCACAAGCGCATAACCAAAGCCAAACATACCCACAACGGCCAATAACAGCCATTTAGTCAATGCTTTGTTCGCTTCATTAACATCACTCATAAGTGCTCCTAACTCTCAATTTTCGGAGGCGTTTCAAACGTATGATGTGGCGCAGGACTTGCTACCGTCCACTCTAATCCCTCAGCACCTTGCCAAACTTTCGCCGGTGCTTTCTCACCACCGCGCACGCACTTAATCACTAACCAAAGGAAGATTAGCTGTGATAAACCAAAAGCAAACCCGCCAATAGAAACAATTTGGTTTACATCAGCAAACTGAATCGCGTAATCGGGAATTCGTCTTGGCATACCAGCCAAGCCTAAGAAGTGCATCGGGAAAAACAGAATATTGACAGATATGACCGAACACCAGAAATGCCACAAACTCAAACGTTGGTCATACATATGCCCCGTCCACTTCGGCAGCCAATAGTAGGCAGCAGCCATAATGGAAAATACAGCGCCAGACACCAGAACATAGTGAAAATGGGCCACCACGAAATATGTATCGTGGTACTGAAAATCAGCCGGGACGATCGCCAACATTAACCCGGAAAAACCACCTATCGTGAACAGAACAATAAAGGCGATGGCGAACAACATGGGCGTTTCAAACGTTAATGAACCTCGCCACATAGTCGCGACCCAATTAAAGACTTTCACCCCGGTTGGAACAGAGATCAACATGGTGCAATACATAAAGAATAGCTCGGCAAACACCGGCATACCTGTGGTAAACATGTGATGTGCCCAAACCAAAAATGACAGCAGAGCGATACTGCACGTTGCGTACACCATGGAATGATAACCAAACAACTTCTTACCGCTGAACGCAGGCACAATGGCTGAGATGATGCCAAACGACGGTAATATCATGATGTACACTTCTGGGTGGCCAAAGAACCAGAAAATGTGCTGGAACATCACAGGATCCCCCCCACCTGCGGCATCAAAGAAGCTGGTGCCAAAGTACTTATCCGTCAAAATCATGGTCACTGCCCCGGCCAAAACAGGCATCACGGCGATAAGCAAAAATGCGGTAATGAGCCACGTCCAAACGAACATTGGCATTTTCATTAAGGTCATACCGGGAGCACGCATATTGAATATGGTTACAATCACGTTAATTGCGCCCATGATCGAGCTGATCCCCATGATATGGACGCTAAACACAAACAAAGCCGTACTGTCTGGAGCGTAAGTGGTTGATAGCGGTGCGTAGAACGTCCACCCAAAATTCGGGCCACCACCTTCCATGAATAATGAACTGAGAAGAATTAAAAATGCGAATGGCAGAATCCAAAAGCTCAGATTGTTCATTCGTGGCAGTGCCATATCAGGCGCGCCGATCATCAGCGGGATCATCCAATTCGCTAAACCAACAAAGGCAGGCATTACCGCACCAAACACCATGATCAAGCCATGCATGGTGGTCATCTGATTAAACAAGTTGGGTTCGAGAAATTGTAAGCCCGGCTGAAACAGCTCCACACGAATGAGCATCGCGAAGAAACCACCCGTCAAAAACATGCAGAAGCTAAACCAGAGATAAAGCGTGCCAATGTCTTTATGATTCGTTGAATAGAGCCAGCGCCCTAATCCCTTTGGCGCGCCATGGTGAACCTCATGATCATGCTCGGCATTTTGTTCGCCTCCGTAACTAGGATCTGCGCTTTGGTTAGTTAAATTCTCATTAGTCTCACTCATTGCGCTTCCTTAACACCTAGTTGATTAACGTCCGATGCTTGCACCACGTCGTTGGTATTGTTACCCCAGGCATTACGCTCGTAGGTGACAACGGCGGCGATTTCTTCCTCACTCAATTGATCTGCAAAGGCTTGCATCGCCGTGCCCGCTACGCCATTTGCGACAACATCAATGTGTGTCGTGACGTCCCCTAGGGCCACAGGGCTGTCTTTTAATGCGGGGAATACACCAGCGAGACCAGCACCTGTTGGTTGATGACACACGCTACAACGATCAAGGTAGACTTTCTCGCCCAAGGTCATTAACTCTTCCATGCTACGAGTGCTCGCTAGTGCCTGTTGTTCTGCCAATTTTGTTGCTTGTGCAAGTACTTTTTGTTCGGCCAGCCATACATCAAACTCTTTTTCTTCCATCGCATGCACCACGATTGGCATGAAACCGTGATTGCGACCGCACAACTCAGCGCACTGGCCGCGATACACTCCTGGCTTGTCTATTTTGGTCCACGACTCGTTAATAAAACCGGGAACGGTGTCTTTTTTAACCGCGAAGTCCGGCACCCACCATGAGTGGATCACATCGTCAGAAGTAAATAGGAAACGGATCTTTCGATTAATGGGCACGACTAACGGGTTATCCACTTCCAGCAAGTAGTGAGCACCTTTTACTTCCTCCCCTTCAATCTGCTTTGAACTGGTGCTCATGAAACTGTAGAACTCCACATCCTCACCAAAATAGCTGTAGTGCCACTTCCACTGTGACCCTGTCACCTTAACGGTAATATCGGATTTGCTGGTATCTTCCATCGCAATAAGTGTGGTTGTCGCAGGAATTGCCATAGCAATAAGAATAATGATAGGAATGACGGTCCAGATGATCTCGACCTTGGTGCTTTCATGAAAGTTTGCAGCGACAGCACCTTGAGATTTTCGGTGCTTAAGAATTGAATAAAACATTACGCCAAACACAATAACCGCTATTGCCACGCAAATATAAAATATCAACATGTGCAGTTCGTAAACTTGAGCACTTATTTGAGTGACACCTTTGGTCATATTGAACTGGCTTTCGCTCCAACCCGCTGGAGAAAAACATGCAGCCAATAGCCATAAAGATCCTGATCTTCTCAAAAGGTGTTCCCTCCCATGATCGCTCCCTGCTCAATACACGATTGTTGCATCAATGTTAATAAAGCTAGGTTCTTATTCCGATATGTTCAAGAAACAATCTTCGATATGCATGCAGATATTTCGCTAATAAATCACCTAATTAAGCAGCACCACACACTAAGTAATGTTAATAATGACAAGACTGTGAGCCAAATATGACGAGTGGCGGAAAGCAGAGACTCTATAGAGAGCAAGGGGTCTGAGTAAGACCATTTGAAGGTTAGGGTTAACGACAGAATGGAAATTAAGCTGATAATAAAATCAAAATGGCAGCATTCGCACTGCCAAATTAATTAACGTGTTTTTTTACAAAAAAGACCGCGGCGACTTGGCTGGGGTATTACTGAAATTATCTAGTGGCATCAAGAAAGCGACATTAGTTCCATCTCTGACATTTCTTGTTTTAACGTGGTGGATAGTTGCGCTTTTTGGTGAGTCGTAAAGTCAAACATCACAACTTGCGCTTCACCTTTAGTGACCACTTTCCCTTGCTTCGAGCTAAACACTTGATATTCCATATCGAAGCGATCATCGGCAATATTGACGACTTTTGTGCCAATATGCAAAGTATCTGGATAAGTGACTGGCAGGAAGTATTTCGCGTTAGTTGAACCAAGCACTGGCCCAATATTGGTCGCGTACATCGATTCCATTAACTGAACTCGGTTAAAATACTCTAACCTCGCGATTTCAAAATATCGAAAATAGACCGCGTTATTGACATGATTTAACGCATCCATTTCTCCCCACGCGACTTTGATATCGGTGATACAGGGAAACATTGTTTCAAACTCTTCTTTTGTCATTTTGCACTCCTTTTTATTATTTTTGTCATCCGTAACTCATGTGGAACTTTCGAAATAATGTTAACAAATTGTTACTCCAAATACTGTAAGTTCAGTCAAATTCTTTAACAAGGATTAAACTTACTCTGATGATTAAAGGAAGAACAACGAGATACCACCGATCGCTGCTAGCGTGCCTAATACTGCACTTTTCCCTATCGGTTCACCTTTCCAATAATAGATAAACAAAATAAAGAGCGGACTTGTTGCAATGAGAGTCTGAGCAACGGCTGGATTGGCATGCTTAAGTGCGATTTGTTGTAACCATAACGCCAAAAAGGTGCCAACGAAAATAGCAGCCAGCAAAACATACCGAGCTCTTTTGGTTAAGCTTCTGGCGTTACGGATCAACGTGGGATATGGCTTTTTCTCAAGAAAATTAATGCAAATCATCACTGCGAAAACGCCAACGGCTAAACGAATCAGCGCCCCCAAAAGTGGTGGCACATCACCTGCCACCAAAGCGTAATGAGAAATAACAACACCCGTAGCTTGGCATACGCTGGCTAACAAGCCAAAGCCAATACCCGATGCCGAGGTTTTCTCCCCCGTCGTGTCGGGTTTAAACATAACAAACGTCACGGCCAGTGTTGTGATCAAGACACCAAGCCAGCTTTGTATGCTCAAGCTAGACCCAAGGGCAATTAGAGCCAAAACACCAGACAAAGGAGGTGCGAGAGATTCTAGTAACAGTGTTTTATTCGCACCTATACGTTTAAGGGCTGCAAAGTAGGCACTATCGCCAATCGCAATGCCGATGACACCAGAGATAGCCAAGATCATTAAGTGGTCAGAGCCAATCGCCATCGTAGGCATTGGCATAAATGGCATCACCAACAGCATCATTGCCGACGCGACCGTGCCTTTAACAATATTAAGCTGCAGCGCAGAAAACTGATGACTAAACTGGCTATAAATCCAGGTTGCTACTGCCCACACTATTGCCGCCGATACCGCAGCTAACTCACCTATATACATCGTAACCTCACTTTTTCCTCACTGTATAAAGCGTGACAAAGTTAATCAAGAGAGTCCGTTGTTAAATCGGATATAGAAACCGACAAAAACCAATTAATCAACATGCATGTAAATTATTATTTTTCAAATAGATAAAGTATTGCTAATCTATCATTAACCATAATAAATCAAGGATCGATTATGTTTTTAGATTACTTTGCCCTTGTGCTTCTGATCTTTGTTGCCCTCGTTATTTTCTACGGCATCATTGTCATTCACGACATCCCTTACGAGATAGCAAAAGAACGCAACCACCCTCATCAAGATGCCATCCACGTTTCCGGTTGGGTAAGCTTATTCACATTACATACTATTTGGCCATTCCTTTGGATTTGGGCAACCCTTTGGCGCAAAGAGCGTGGCTGGGGCTTTCACAAATTGGAAGAAGAGCAACACGATATTCATCACCGAGTGGACGTATTAATTGACCAAGTTAAAAGCTTGGAAGAACAAGTGCAAAATTTACAGTCAACCAAGGCTCAGCCAATCAACTCCCCGGCCGTTGATGCTCCGAGCACATCAGAAGGAGAGAAATAATGGATTTACTGCTGATTCTCACCTATGCCGCGATGTGCATCGCTATTTTTAAGATTTTCAAGATCCCACTAAACAAGTGGACAGTCCCAACTGCAGTTCTTGGCGGTGTCGTTCTTATTGGTACGCTTATTCTGCTGATGAACTATAATCACCCATTTACGCAACTTGGCGGTCAATACTATACAACGACACCAATTGTCCCAAGCGTTAAGGGCAAGGTTATCGAGGTAAATGCTCAGGCGAATACGCCAATGAATAAAGGCGATGTTTTATTCAAGATCGACCCAACGCCATTCAAGGCTGAGTTGATCCGTAAAAAAGCCGCGTTGGCTGCTGCGCAACAAGATGCTTTAACACTCGAATCTGAGTACAAAGAAGCTCAAGCGGGTTCCATTAAAGCGGAAGCGGACAGAGATAAAGTCAAACGAGAGTTTGCAAGATACGAAAAAGGCTTCGCCAAAGGCGCGTTTACCGAGCAACAAGTGGATACTCGTCGTCAAGCTTATAAAGCAGCTCAAGCCAGTTTGGAAGCGGCCATCGCTAATACCAAACAAGCGGAACTGGCATTTACTTCTGAAATTGATGGTGAAAACACCACGGTTGCCCAAAGAAAAGCTGAGCTGGAACAAGCTCAATTTAACTTTGACGAAACCGTTGTTAAAGCACCAACAGACGGATACGTCACTCAACTTGCACTCCGTCCAGGAATGATGGCGGTACCCATCCCACTTCGTCCAGTAATGACATTTGTTCACACTGAAGACAAGTTCTACGTGGGCGCTTTTCGTCAAAACTCTCTGCAACGATTACAACCTGGTTTCCAAGCCGAGTTTTTGTTCAGAGCACTACCTGGCCGAGTGTTTACTGGTGAAATCGTAGAAGTGATTCCTGCGATTGGTGAGGGGCAAATACAAGCGTCAGGTAGTTTGCTTACCACAAGCGCGTTGCGCAGTAATGGGCGCGCTATGGTAAAACTTCGCATCACCGATGATTTGTCTGAGTACCATTTACCAATGGGTAGCAATGCCGAAATCGCTATTTATTCTGATAGCTTCACTCATGTTTCTATCATGCGTAAAGTATTAATTAGAATGAAAAGTTGGCAGAACTACTTGTACTTAGATCATTAAGAGCTAAAGGCCAGAATAATAAGCAAGAAGTAAAAATCCCAGCACGTTATTTGCTGGGATTTTTTACTTTCAAAGGTATCGTGCTTACTTAGAAGTAGTAGTTAGCCTGCAACCAAGCTACCGTGTCGGCTTTTTGATCTTTATCTAAGCTGTTGTTAGACGTTTTCTTAATTTCTGTTGTGTGTTCCAATTTGAAACCAACAGAAGTCACCGCTGACGTCATCAAACCACCACCTACTTCAATCTGATTTACAAATTGCTTACCCTCTACATGATAGGTTGTTTTAGGGTTGGCATATAACCAGTGTCCATCATCAAACGCATACATCGCATACACACCCGCTTGTGCTAAGCCGCTGTCTTTCGCCATGCCAAGCTTGTCTTTTCCATCTTTAGTAGCAGAGTAACCCGCTGATAAAATAGGGAATACGGTTACATTATCAGAAACTGGCATTTTGTATATCAAGCCACCAAGTACCGTCGTGTTATTCACACCGCCCAGCACGTCAACCGAGTAACCTAGGCCATCAGTTACGTGAAAATAGCGGCCACGGTAGTTAAGTCGGTCTTCGACATTTTTAACTTTCGCATCATAACCAAGGTCAAACGAAAAAATGTTAGAGCCAGCTCCGTACATCATGTTCACTTGCCCTGCACGGTCGGTACCACTCACACCAACGGTGCTAAAGCTTGCTGTTGGATCTCCATAATTGATGTCTTCTTTAGGCGCTTCCTGTGCCATTGTTGTTGCGCTTGTCGCACAGATAAGTACTGCTAGAAGTGTCTTTTTCATAATAATGCTCTCTTTCATGGATATCTTGTATGGCTTAATCATCACAAATGAGCTTTAATAGATCGAATTAGTATCTAACGGGTTATCGAATAGGTGGACCAATGCTCAACATGGATCAATTGGCTGCATTTGTTGCAGCTGCCGAAAAAGGCTCTTTTTCTGCTGCCGCACGGCACCTTGGCAAAAGCCAAAGCTCGGTCAGTATCGGAGTTAACAATCTGGAACTGGATCTCGGTGTTACGTTGTTTGATAGAAGTACCAAATACCCGAACTTAACACCGCAGGGGGAGCGTTTGTATGCCCAAGCCAAGGTATTAATACGTCAAGCGGAACGAATTCAAAGCTACGCTCAAGAAGTTGTGAATGAGGTGGAGGGCGAACTTAAAATAGCGATCGACCCGTTGGTGCCATTTGATGTGATTGATTCGACTTTGGAAAAGCTGGCTCAGCAGTTTCCTTATACTCAAATACACATAGCGAAATATAACAACGAACAAATAACCAGCTTGTTACTCAGTGAAGAGGTAAATCTCGGGCTACATATTACTCATAAAGGCATACCCGATAATCTGGAGTTCATCGCCATAGAGCAAGTAGAGTGGATTTGTGTTTGTAGCCCAGACTCAGAACTCGCCGATTTGGACGAAGTTGACAACGAAACCTTGATATCAAAAAGACAAATAGCTTGTGACAGCATGATGATTAACCCGCTATTAAGTGCGACAGGGAAAATTTCTCAAGATATTTGGACTGCATCCGATCAAGACGACATGGTTCGCCTAGTAGAGCAAGGAATTGGCTGGGCATTTTTACCTAAACAGATGTCTTTGGAAAAACTCGCGCTCGGTACTTTGATTGAGTTCAACCCTGAGTTTAAAAAAACCAATATGCACAGCGTTATCGACCTCATTTGGAAAGCGAACGCACAGCAAGGTCCAGTGATGCGCTTCTTGTTAAATGAGCTAGCACCCAAAGGTTAAGCGAAACAATAATGATGTAAAAAACCATGGTGACACTAGCCACCATGGTTTTAAAATGGTTACTTAGCAACCTGATCGTAGGCTTCTACTGCACTGGCTAATTGACTCAAATTCGAATCACACAAGTAAGGTTTTAACGCTTCAAATTTGGCCTCGGGCCAATCATAGATATTCATCGAAAGCAGCTGTTGTACTGTCTCTTCATCAAAACGGTGCTTGACCAGCTTTGCAGGGCTTCCACCAACGATACTATAAGGCGCAACGTCTTTTGTAACCACGCTGTTTGCCGCTATGATCGCTCCCTCACCAATAGTAACGCCCGGCATGATCATCGCTCGCATTCCTAGCCAAGCGCCATCATGTATGTGCGTATCGCCTTTAGAAACGTACGCTTGGTCGATCACATCCATAAATGGGTATAAACAAAACCAATCCGCTCGGTGAGTATGGTTACCTCCCATGAGGATGACGACCTCTGCACCAATACAGACGTAATCACCAATATGGAGTTTGTCGATCTCCCATCTTGGTTCCCACTCGCGGCTTATTTTATCTCCATGAAGATAGCGAACCACCGACTCTTCGAACCCGTTGTCCCAGCAATCACTGTAGTAACTGTGTTTACCTTTAACGGTGATGTTTTCGTTCGTTACCACTTCATGCAGTAACTGGAATTTAGACCAATGTTTTTCTTTCATGACAAGATTCTCTGTATAGATTTAAACTTTTGCCACGGAACGTTATGCCAATTAATGAACTGACAGTAACAGTGGCGATATGTTCACGCTCAGAACACATCGCGTCAAACGATTCGGGGATGATTCAATAGTGGATTCATCAGAAACCTCTCTTTGTACTTTACTCGTTTCTAAAAGAAAGTGCTTTGCATCAATTATAGATTACCTAAATAATTTCTTAGACAAAGCCGCACTAAGGCTGAGCGCTCTTTTAGGAATCAAGTTAAGTGAGATAATAAAAAATCCCACGTTGACTAGACGTGGGATTAGGTAACCAATTATAGGGGGCTAAAAATCTCGGATATGAATATTTTTTAGCATTTTTGGTTGGTTTTAGTATGCATAACATTGGAAAACAATAAAAGAGTAATAATCAAACCTTTACATTTCCCCTTTTAAATCCCAACTTGTTTGGATGCCTTGCATTTTTGCTAAAATTTACAATGTAAATCTTCTATTGAGCTTTGTGTCTATCTTAGCCGTACCATTAAGCCACTTAATGCTGCCCTTGTTGTTCCACCGCAACCGCAAGTGCGACCGTTGCACCTACCATAGGGTTGTTGCCCATTCCAATGAAACCCATCATGGCAACATGAGCAGGTACAGAGGAGCTACCAGCAAACTGGGCATCCGCATGCATTCTGCCCATCGTATCCGTCAAACCATACGAAGCAGGGCCTGCAGCTACATTATCTGGATGAAGGGTACGGCCAGTGCCGCCACCTGAAGCCACCGAAAAGTACAGTTTTCCTTGGTTTAGTCTTTCTAATTTATACGTCCCTGCGACAGGGTGTTGAAATCGGGTTGGGTTAGTCGAGTTACCCGTTATACTCACATCAACGTCTTCTCTGTGCATGATTGCCACGCCTTCTCTGACATCATCAGCACCGTAACAGAGAATGTCACCACGTAAACTTTTCGAAAAACGTTTACGACTGACTTCGTTTAGCTCCCCAGTTTCATAATCGTATTCAGTTCTTACATAAGTAAAACCATTTATGCGAGAGATAAGATAAGCGGCATCTTTACCCAATCCATTGAGGATCACTTTTATTGGGGTTTTACGCGACTTATTGGCGTTTAACGCTATTTTTATTGCGCCTTCAGCAGCAGCAAATGACTCATGACCCGCTAAAAAAGCAAAACACTTTGTTTCTTCATTTAATAAACGAGCTGCAAGGGCTCCATGACCTAGGCCTACGCGCCGTTGAGCCGCAACACTGCCTGGTTTACAAAATGCTTGCAGGCCCTCTCCAATACTCAGTGCCGCAGATTCGGCGTTTTGATTGTGTCGAAATAGCGCGAGAGCAGTACCCAAGGTATATGCGTCACACGCATTATCAAACGCGATGGGCTGTGTATCGAGCACCATTTCTTTAGCATCAATGCCATTAGATAAGCAGTATTGGTATGCTTGTTCGATATTACAAAAGTTCATGTCTTTTAGGATTTGGATCGCTTGATTGTTCATAGTAGAGCCTCTGATCATGCTTGACGTGGGTTGATGGTTTTAACGGCTTCATCGAAACGGCCATATGTTCCTTTCGCTTCGACCATTGCACTCTCGGCCGATTCGCCCTGCCCAATCAGAGCCATCATTTTTCCTAGGTTCAAATATTCATACCCGATAATTTCATCGTCTTCATCTAACGCTAATGCAGTGACATAACCTTCTGCTAATTCCATATAACGCGCTCCTTTAAGGCGTGTAGAATAGCTTGTACCAACTTGGCTTCTTACGGTTTTACCCAAATCCTCTAGCCCTGCACCAATTTCTAATCCATCTTCAGAAAAAGCGGATTGTGTACGACCGTATACAAACTGAAGGAAGATTTCTCTCATCGCGACATTGATTGCATCACACACCAAATCTGTGTTGAGTGCTTCCATAATCGTTTTTCCAGGCAATATTTCAGAAGCCATCGCTGCAGAATGTGTCATGCCTGAACACCCAATCGTTTCAATAAGTGCTTCTTCAATAACGCCTTGCTTGACGTTAAGCGTGATTTTGGCTGCACCTTGCTGAGGAGCACAAGTACCGACTCCATGACTTAAACCCGAAATAGCGATCACGTCTGTTGGACGGACCATTCGACCTTCGACTGGAATTGGCGCAGAGAGATGTAAATCGCCCCGTTGAATTGGGCACATGGATTGAATATCAGAAGAGTATTGCATGCTGCTTTCCTATGGTAAGGAAAACAAGTGTGGTTGTGGCGGTATTCCCACAGAACGATAAGCAATCTACATTGCTACACCAACAGATACACCTGTTTTCGTTTCTGTAGGAGTCATCAGCCAAATTGGCGGTTAAGTAGGTGGAACCCCATCACCTGTGACAACTATAGTAGATCTAGATCACCTTTTCGTGCAACCGCCTTATTAGAGCAATTTGTCATATTAATGATTTCTTAATACTCAGTTGAGCATATGGCCACTTTACCGCTTCGCTAGATCAAAAAAAAGGAAGCACTCTCGGGCTTCCTCTAATTCAAAGAACGTCAAATAATAACGACGCCTAAGTAGCCGATACTTGGTTTTCGCTGCCTAACGCAGACGCATGAGATTGAATCACAAATTTCAAACGAATCAGCATGAACAATGCCGCCAGCGTAAGGCCCGAAATAATACCAATCCAAAAACCGACCTCTCCCATTGCAGGACCTGCGAGATCGGTCATCCCTAAGATAATACCCAAAGGCAATGCGACTCCCCAATACGCAAATACTGCGAAAATCATCGGTATTTTAGTATCCTTGTAACCACGAAGTGCACCATTGGCTGAGGTTTGAATTGCATCGCTGATTTGATATACCGCAGTGTATACAAGCAATAAACTCGCCGTTGAAGCGATGACAGGATCAGGCGTATATAGACCGATTAGCCACTCAGGGAAGAGTAAAAGCCCGCTCACCGAAATCAACGACAGCAATACGGCAACAATGATTCCGACGTGACTTCGATGAACCGCTCCTAGGTTATCTTTTGCACCTAGAGCATGACCAACCCGTATGGTAATACCAAATGATAGACTCATCGGAATCATGTAAGTCATACTTGAGATGTTCAAAGCAATTTGGGCTGCAGCGACGTTTTCGGCACCTATTCGGCCAATAAGCAACGCAATCACAGCAAAAATGCTGCCACAGATCGCTATGTTCAAACCAATAGGGAATCCCAGTTTGAGCATATGTACAATCTCGTCTTTTCTTGGCTTTATATCACTCGCATCAATCACTTTTTTGTAGTGATGGTGTGACTTTATGTAGCTAATAAGCATGAGAGACATCAACCAAAACACCAAACTGGTCGCGACACCACAACCTACTGCACCCATCGCTGGTAAGCCAAATTCACCGTAAATCAGTATGTAATTCGTGGGTATGTTTATCAGCAAACCAATTACCGAAATGATCATCGGTGCACGAGTGTTATTCATGCCCTCACAAAAACCATTTAGCACATAGAACAGCGCAATACCAGGAACGCCAAAGGTCAAGGCTATCGCGTAATCACTTGCGATAGGGACAATTTCTGGTGCCACTCCAATAGCATTAAGAATGTTTTCGGCTTGCAATAAATACACGATCAAGACAATGCTGACCGCCGTCGCTATCCAAATCATTTGGAACAATTCAACGGATATGTTTTTAAAGTCTCTAGCACCGCGGTGAAACGCGACGATCGGTGTTAACGCCATGATGATACCGCGTAATAGCAGTGACACCGGAATCCATAGGCTGGTACCAAGCGCGATAGCCGCAAGATCTGCTGGGCTAACTTGGCCGGCCATTGTGGTATCAACAAAGCCCATCGCTTGTGTCGCCAGTTGGGTAAAAATAATTGGAATAGAAAGCTGCAAAAGGGAGCCAGATTCCGTCAAGAATCCAGATTTATTTGTATTTGTGTTAGGCATAGTACTTAGTACACCAATATAAATGCACCAAAGGAGGCAGGATAGCGTGGATGCATTTTAGGGTGTGCCCTTGGGGCGGCAGGCAATGTAGATGAGTTAGGTTTGATTATCAAGCAAGGAATTGTTAGACAACGCATCATCACAACCGCAACAGCACAAGGTTTCATTGTTTCTGATTTTAAAATCTCATATTATTCAGAATGATAGATGGTTTACATTACAATTTGTTCTGTGAAGCGCGCCGAAAATAAATCTTTCCTCTTATTTTGAATATGATTGCCCATCTAAGATAACGGTTCTTAATTTGATGGAGCAACACATGTATCCCGACGTCATTTTACTTAACGGAACCGGCAGTAGTGGAAAAACCAGTGTCGCAAAGATTTTGCAGGAAACGCTAAAAACTCAGTACTTGAACTTCAGCATTGATAGCGTTTTATATGCTTTACCACCTACTGATTTACAAGCCATGATCAAAGGTTCGCCAATCACAAGAGATGGCTACGACTACGCAAACTTAGTCAAAGGCTATCACTTATGCCTTCCGGGTTTAATCCAAGCAAACTGCCGCCTAATCATTGATAACGCTTGGATTGATAAGCAAGAGATAGACGCCTTACTTGCGCTATTAGCGCCATATAATGTCATTAAGATTGGCGTGTATTGTGAGCTTAACGTGGCGAATCAACGAGAAAAAGATCGAGGTGACAGAGCCATCGGTTTAGCCGCCTATGAATACCCTCTTGTCCATCAGAATATGAATTACGATTTAGTGGTTGATACCAGCACTAAGTCACCAGAACAGGCAGCAGAGGAGATTGTCGCTTTTTTGAAACATAACTAGCCCGTTTCAATCACGAATTGGCCACGTGTTAAAGATAGATCTCCAATGATTAAGGCCAAAATCCCTATTTGATTTTGGCCTTAATTTAACATTTTGCACATTCAAAATGGGTTCATTAATCAACTTTAAAGGCTTGTTGTTGGAACAGCTGGTCAACAATGTCATGTGAAGATGACGTCGCTGAGATGTCAAGCCCAGAGAGATCTAAGTTGTCCATTTGAACTGTTTGAGTCATACCCGCATCGGTTTTAACCGTCATGGCTATTTGATGATTGCCATCAAACTTAGCCTCGATATGACCAAGTAAATTGTCCATCGGAGACACGCTAGTGTTACTCGATAAAATATCACTAATGTCCAATTTATCTTGACCAAGCTTAAAGTCAGTAATGGTATCGGTATAATGAGTATCGCTTATTGATAGCAGATCAAACACGAATACATCATGACCACTACCACCTGTTAAAATATCGTTACCCAATCCCCCGACCAAAGTGTCATTTTCATCCCCCCCCATCAGGATGTCATTCCCGATGCCTCCGTGTAAAGAATCGTCACCTCCGAGTCCTGCCAGCACATCTCTCGCATCCGTTCCTGTTAGGGTATTGTTTCCGTCATCCCCTAGGATTGAATGTCGGGTTGTCGAGTTGACGAGGTCTTCAGTAGCACGATCTCGAATATCGATAACGATTTCACTGCTTGCCGTATCTCCATCAAAATCTCCAATAACCACCTTGAATGTCTCTTGCTGATGTCCCGAAACATTAGATGCCTTATAGTCATACCATCCATTTTCAAAATTTATGGTTAAAAACCCATGTTCGGTTGCTAGCTTAACAAGCGATCCTTCCTCAAACTGGTGATGAACATTAAATTTATCAGTCTTGATCACGTGACCCGCTTCTTTATCGAAGTGGTAAACATCATCGCCAATCGAAATACTGCGCACTTGCTCAATTTCGCCCTGATGAGACAGACTAATCGAGCCTTGCAACTGGCCTGAAATCGTCTTAGCCAATACGTCACCGATGTTTGCATCATCTTCGACCACAATCGCAGAACCTTTGTCAGTCGCAATTGGCGTTAAGTACTCCAAAGATGCCCCAGCACCAATACCTATAGACCAAATATTATTGAACGCATGGCCGTTTACCGTAATGCCACTTTCCATCGCCTGCTCAAGAATGAGTTGCTCTTCCGCTTTAGTTGGCGTTACACGACCATTGAGCAAGTCTTGATAGCGTTGGTCACTCTCAAAATCACTTGCTTGCATATACTCCATCAAATCCGTTCGAGCTTTGACATAATATCGATCGGTTTGATTGGTCCAATTATCAAAATCTGACGGACTACCATCAGAGATAAAATACAACTGGCTGTTTGTCCCAGCGATTTCATCTTGGCTTTCTTGCTCGTTAAGCACGTCACTGATTTGATTTATCGCCTGAGAGTATGGCGTAAAACCCGATGGCCTAACAGAATCAAAGAAAGCATCAATATCATCAACAGATTCAATCCAACCTGATACCTTTCCAGAAGGGTAACCACTGTGAGTGGCTATTTTGAGCTTAACATCACCGAGGTCATCGTATTTTTCGAACATGTCTTTAATGGAGTTTCTCGCCAAGTCCCATCGCGTTACATCATCTCCATCAGCATCTTTGACTACATTCATCATGGAACCAGAGGCATCTAAAGCAATGATCAAGCTGTTATTTTGCGGTTCAACATCATTGATGACATGATGTTGATTATTCGCCGTCGGAACGGAGTCGATGACATTAAGATTCAATGTCGCGGTGTCTGTTTGTGTTCCTACATTAACTGCAATGTTTATTGGTAACGTCAGTGTATCAGCCCCTTGATCTGGATGATCGATCGGAGCCGACTGTTCAACTTTGTAGTGCCCAGTCTCGGAATTTAACGTTGCCTTCAAGACTTCGACACGGTCTGCGCCTTGTCCAACAAACCCAGTTAACGTCGCCTTATCACTGCTAACTTCGAATTGAACAGCCTTACCTTCTGAAGTAATTCCAGACAGCGTTTGATTCTCACCAAACTGATAAGTTGCGTCGCTGGCCGAACCAATATCCGCTGAAAGGTCACCTTCCGCTTCAACCGGCTGCCCTGCATTCAAGTCAGATTCCGACAATGTTACTTGCGAATCATCCAGAGAAATAGCTTCACCAATAATGGTTACGGTTACGGATGCGGTGTCCTGCAGACCATGTTCGTCTTGTATCGTGTAGTCAAACTTCACATGACGAACCGCGCCAGCTTGGATATCTCGCTGATCGACAGGCAAAGTGTTCAGATATTTTTCAGAATCAAAGACTAGCTTGCCATCTTGTAAGGTTAAATAACCGTCCTTCGGATAATCAATAATGGTCAATGCATCATTATCTGGATCACTGTCGTTCGCCAGTACGTCGAGTGATAACGAGCCCGTACCGTGGGTGTGGTAGGCGTCATCAAACGACGTCAGGTTCGCTTTTACTTCAGTAATGAAATATTCAGAACCTTTCGGATCGACCACGCCATCTTTATAGCTGAGCGCCGACATTTCAATGCTATCGAAGTATCGTCCATTCGCATCAACGACAACCGTCGGTGAACCACTGCCAGTACCTTCAAATACACCGCTAGCGATCACTTCACCCTGATAGTAGGCTTTCCACATACCGCGTTCTATGCCCGGCTCCCAACTGCCGTGCTTGGTATCCGTCCACAGATTTTTCAATTCAACTTCTGCGTGATTGGCAAGTTGACCTTCAGCAAAGCTAAATCGTACAGCTTCACTTTGCTCTGTCGCATCGTCATAACCTATTTGTTGGTTTTTGACTTTATCGGTCCCGGTATCAAGAGCGGAATTAACGCCGAACTTGCTGTTACCACCATCGCCATCGTAGTCAGCCTTCGTTGCGTCTGCGGTTTTAGCACCTGTTTTGGTATCAATGACGTAATAGCTGACTTGAATATCCTTATGGCTATCCCAGTTACTCGCATCTAGAGTTTTGGTTTCAGTAGTCAAGCCCTGATCATCAACGGCAATAGGGGCTTCGTTGATGTCTTTCACGACTACGTCTATTTTCGCTGTGTCTTTCAGGCCATCTGAATCGGCGACTTCTACATCAAGTTGATAGCTAGGCGTGCTTTCATGATCGAGCGATACACCAGACTTCAGGCTAACTACGCCACTGACGCTATCAATTTCAAACAGGTCGGTATGGTTGGTTAACACATAAGACAGAGTGTCACCGTTATCATGATCAAACGCGTTTACTGCGCCAACTTCTGCACCAGCACTGTTCTCATTCACTTCGAATCGGTACGTATCAGCATCCGTTTGACCCTGTGCGTTCAGTCCTTTTTCGTCGTTCGCACCACTGATGAATTCTGGCTTATCGTCCGTCCCCTTAATGGTTACTTTCACTTCGTGCGTCGTGCCATCGGCAGAGGATACGGTGATAGTTCGAACGATTGGCTTGCTGTCGGTGTCTAGCGCCTGAACATCCGCATGAGCGTTATTGAGCGTATATTTCCACGCACCTGTTTCGTCAATGCTGAACGAGCCGTAGTTGCCATCGGCCACATTGGTTTGCTCAACGAACACGGCTTCGCCTGCGTCTGGGTCAACCACATTCAGGTTGCCTGAAGTCGTGAGCGTCACGTCTTCTTGCACTGCGCCGGCATCATCCGTCGGGCTGTTTGGTGTGATCACCGCTTTGTCGTCGCTGCCTGTGATGGTGACCGTCACTTCATGGGTCGTGCCATCGGCAGAGGAGACGATGATAGTACGAACGATTGGCTTGCTGTCGGCGTCTAGCGCCTGAACATCCGCATGAGCGTTATTGAGCGTATATTTCCACTCGCCTGTTTCGTCAATGCTGAACGAGCCGTAGTTGCCATCGGCGACGTTGGTTTGCTCAACGAACACGGCTTCGCCTGCGTCTGGATCAACCACGTTCAGGTTGCCAGAAGTCGTTAGCGTCACGTCTTCTTGTACTGCGCCAGCATCATCCGCCGGGGTGCTTGGTGTGATCACCGCTTTATCGTCACTGCCTGTGATGGTGACCGTCACGTCATGGGTAATGCCATCAGCCGAAGATACAGTGATGGTACGGACGATTGGCTTACTGTCGGCGTCTAGTGCTTGAACATCGGCATGGTCGTTGTTGAGCTTGTAGGTCCACTCGCCTGTCTCGTCGATAGTAAACGAGCCGTAGTTGCCATCAGCGACGTTGGTTTGAGTGATGAACACCGCTTCGCCTGCGTCTGGGTCAACCACGTTCAGGTTACCTGATGTCGTTAGCGTCACGTCTTCTTGCACCGCACCGGCATCATCCGTAGGGCTGTTTGGTGTGATCACCGCTTTGTCGTCGGTGCCTGTGATGGTGACCGTCACTTCGTGCGTCGTGCCATCGGCAGAGGAGACGGTGATAGTACGAACGAGCGGCTTGCTGTCGGCGTCTAGCGCTTGAACATCCGCATGGTCATTGTTAAGCGTGTATTTCCACTCGCCTGTTTCATCGATGCTGAACGAGCCGTAGTTACCATCGGCCACATTGGTTTGCTCAACGAACACGGCTTCGCCTGCGTCTGGGTCGACTACGTTCAAGTTGCCTGAAGTCGTGAGCGTCACGTCTTCTTGCACCGCCCCTGCATCATCCGTCGGGCTGTTTGGTGTGATCACCGCTTTGTCGTCAGTGCCTGTGATGGTGACCGTCACTTCGTGCGTCGTACCATCAGCAGAGGATACGGTGATAGTTCGAACGATTGGCTTGCTGTCGGCGTCTAGTGCTTGAACATCCGCATGAGCGTTATTGAGCGTATATTTCCACTCGCCTGTTTCGTCGATGCTGAACGAGCCGTAGTTACCATCGGCGACGTTGGTTTGAGTGATGAATACCGCTTCGCCTGCGTCTGGGTCAACCACATTCAGGTTGCCTGAAGTCGTGAGCGTCACGTCTTCTTGCACCGCCCCTGCATCATCCGTCGGGCTGTTTGGTGTGATCACCGCTTTGTCGTCGCTGCCTGTGATGGTGACCGTCACTTCGTGCGTCGTGCCATCGGCAGAGGATACGCTGATAGTTCGAACGATTGGCTTGCTGTCAGCGTCTAGTGCTTGAACATCCGCATGAGCGTTATTGAGCGTATATTTCCACTCGCCTGTTTCATCAATGCTGAACGAGCCGTAGTTGCCATCGGCCACATTGGTTTGCTCAACGAACACGGCTTCGCCGGCATCAGGGTCAATTACGTTCAGGTTGCCAGAAGTCGTTAACGTCACGTCTTCTTGTACTGTGCCGGCATCATCCGCCGGGCTGTGTGGTGTGATGACCGCTTTGTCGTCGGTACCTGTGATGGTGACCGTCACTTCATGGGTAGTGCCATCGGCAGAAGATACTGTGATAGTTCGAACGATTGGCTTACTGTCAGCGTCTAACGCTTGAACATCCGCATGGTCGTTGTTGAGTGTGTATTTCCACTCGCCTGTTTCATCAATGCTGAACGAGCCGTAGTTACCATCCGCCACATCAGTCTGAGTGATGAACACCGCTTCGCCTGCGTCTGGGTCAACCACATTCAGGGTGCCAGAAGTGGTCAGCGTCACGTCTTCTTGCACTGCGCCAGCATCATCCGCCGGACTGTTTGGTGTGATGACCGCTTTATCGTCACTGCCTGTGATGGTGACCGTCACGTCGTGAGTGGTGTCATCAGCCGAAGCTACGGTAATAGTTCGAACAATCGGCTTGCTGTCGGCGTCGAGAGCCTGAACATCGGCATGATCGTTGTTGAGCGTGTATGTCCACTCACCTGTTTCATCGATGCTGAACGAGCCGAAATTGCCATCGGCGACGTTAGTTTGCTCAACAAACACGGCTTCGCCTGCGTCTGGGTCAACCACGTTCAGGTTACCTGATGCCGTTAGCGTCACGTCTTCTTGCACTGCGCCTGCATCATCCGACGGAGTGTTTGGTGTGATCACCGCTTTATCGTCACTACCTGTGATGGTTACGGTCACTTCATGCGTCGTGCCATCAGCCGAAGCTACAGTGATGGTACGAACGATTGGCTTACTGTCGGCATCAAGTGCTTGTACATCCGCATGGTCGTTGTTAAGCGTGTATTTCCACTCGCCTGTTTCATCGATGCTAAACCAGCCGTAATTGCCATCGGCGACGTTAGTTTGCTCAACAAACACGGCTTCGCCTGCATCTGGGTCGACCACGTTCAGATTCCCAGAAGTGGTCAGCGTCACGTCTTCTTGCACTGCGCCTGCATCATCTTCTGGGCTGTTTGGTGTGATGACCGCTTTATCGTCGGTGCCTGTGATGGTGACCGTCACGTCGTGAGTGGTGCCATCAGCCGAAGCTACAGTAATGGTACGGACGATTGGCTTACTGTCGGCGTCGAGCGCTTGAACATCTGCATGATCGTTGTTAAGCGTGTATGTCCACTCGCCTGTTTCATCAATGCTGAGCGAGCCGTAGTTACCATCGACAACGTTAGTTTGCTCAACAAACACCGCTTCGCCGGCGTCTGGATCAACCACGTTCAGGTTACCAGAAGTCGTTAACGTGACATCTTCTTGCACCGCACCTGCATCATCCGCCGGGCTGTTTGGTGTGATGACCGCTTTATCGTCACTGCCTGTAATGGTAACCGTCACGTCATGAGTCGTGCCATCAGCCGAAGCAACGGTAATGGTACGAATGATTGGCTTGCTGTCGGCGTCTAGCGCTTGAACATCCGCATGGTCGTTGTTGAGTGTGTATTTCCACTCGCCTGTTTCATCGATGCTAAACGAGCCGTAATTGCCATCGGCGACGTTAGTTTGCTCAACAAACACGGCTTCGCCTGCGTCTGGGTCAACCACGTTCAGGTTACCTGATGTCGTTAGCGTCACATCTTCTTGCACTGAGCCTGCATCATCATTTGGCGAGTTCGGGGTGATGATGGCGTTATCGTCACTGCCTGTGATGGTGACCGTCACGTCGTGAGTGGTGCCATCGGCAGAGAATACTGTGATAGTTCGAACAATCGGCTTGCTGTCGGCGTCGAGCGCTTGAACATCGGCATGGTCGTTGTTGAGTGTGTATTTCCACTCGCCTGTTTCATCGATGCTGAACGAGCCGTAATTGCCATCGGCGACGTTAGTTTGCTCAACAAACACGGCTTCGCCTGCGTCTGGGTCAACCACGTTCAGGTTACCTGATGTCGTTAGCGTCACATCTTCTTGCACTGAGCCTGCATCATCATTTGGCGAGTTCGGGGTGATGATGGCTTTATCGTCACTGCCTGTGATGGTGACCGTCACGTCGTGAGTGGTGCCATCAGCCGAAGCTACAGTGATGGTACGAACGATTGGCTTGCTATCGGCGTCTAGCGCTTGAACATCCGCATGGTCGTTGTTGAGTGTGTATTTCCACTCGCCTGTTTCATCGATGCTGAACGAGCCGTAATTGCCATCGGCGACGTTAGTTTGCTCAACAAACACGGCTTCGCCTGCGTCTGGGTCAACCACGTTCAGGTTACCTGATGTCGTTAGCGTCACGTCTTCTTGCACTGCACCTGCATCATCCGCCGGGGTGTTGGGTGTGATCACTGCTTGATCGTCACTGCCTGTGATGGTGACCGTCACTTCCGTGGTAGTGCCATCGGCAGAGGATACAGTGATGGTACGAACGATTGGCTTGCTGTCGGCGTCTAGCGCTTGAACATCCGCATGGTCGTTGTTAAGTGTGTATTTCCACTCGCCTGTTTCGTCGATAGTGAACGAGCCGTAGTTGCCATCGGCCACATCAGTCTGAGTGATGAACACTGCTTCGCCGGCGTCTGGGTCAACCACGTTTAAGTTGCCTGAGGTCGTTAGCGTCACGTCTTCTTGCACTGCACCTGCATCATCCGCCGGACTGTTTAGTGTGATCACCGCTTTATCGTCGGTACCTGTGATGGTTACGGTCACTTCATGGGTCGTGCCATCGGCAGAGGATACAGTAATGGTACGAACGATTGGCTTGCTGTCGGCGTCTAACGCTTGAACATCCGCATGGTCGTTGTTAAGCGTGTATTTCCACTCGCCTGTTTCATCAATGCTGAACGAGCCGTAGTTGCCATCCGCCACATCAGTCTGAGTGATGAACACCGCTTCGCCTGCGTCTGGGTCAATCACGTTTAAGTTGCCTGAAGTCGTTAGCGTTACGTCTTCTTGCACTGCGCCGGCATCGTCATTTGGCGAATTGGGTGTGATCACTGCTTTGTCGTCAGTACCTATAATCGTGACAGTCACATCGTGAGTCGTGCCATCAGCAGAGGAGACGGTGATAGTACGAACGATGGGCGCACTGTCAGAGTCTAATTCTTGCACATCTTTATGGTTGTTATTGAGCTTGTAACTCCAGTTACCGTCTTTGTCGATGCTGAATAACCCATAATTACCATCGGCCACATCAGTTTGCTCGGTAAATTCAGCTTCACCTGGATTGCGATCGGTTACGTCCAACTTACCACCAGCTAACAAGATTTCGTCTTCTATGACCTTACCTTGATCTCCACCGTTGATACTTGGTTTGAGCACAGCCGGAGTTGCACCGATTTCAGTGTCAGATGCTACCCCACGAAATAAATTAAATAAGGTAGCCTGCTGTGTCGTTGGAAAACCTGACGTTTCAAAAAATGTACTTGCCAACACTTCAGCACCAGTACGCTCAATGGTGCCAGAAGCCGTTAAGCTAGAGCCACCATTATTAGATCCTGCCGCCGAAGCAAATTCATCACCTAACTGAGTCGGATCTTCTCCAGTCTGTAATGCGTCAATAATCGCTGCAATATCAGATGATATGTCATCAGCGTTACCCTCATCCTGAACAATTTTTGCACCAACAAAGGTTTGATCCACGAGTGTCTCAACGATCACTTCTCCAGGATACAGAATCTCTCCTTGCTCCAAAACTTTAATGTTTCCATCCAATCCGATAACAACAACTGTTTTTGAAGCTAATTCTGTTTTTTCGATCAAAACCTGTACCCCGATAGAATCAAAATAAAACTAAAATGTACTAAATAAAAATACTTAAAAGTCTATTTAATAATCATTATTCGCAAGGCGCGTAATTTATCATTAAGTCCACCACTTAAAACATGCACATTTACGCCAAGTAAATTTCATGTTTTAAATTCATTTAAATTTTCCTTATAAAAATCTATTTTAACAAGGAATCGATAAATCTAATTAGACCTGTATTAGAAATTAACCATTTTAAGTTCTAGTAAGAAACAGCCACTTAATTCCCAAAAAGAATTAACTAGAGGCCATTTATTTCCCAGAGCCCTGGGAGCTTAATAATAAATTAAATATTTTATATGTGGAGACACCCAGTGAAGTTTACTTCTCTTAGTGTATTGTTTTGTGGAGCATTGATTTCCCTAACAACAAATGCACAAACTTTAGAGCAAGCCGTATCCATTACGTTGGCAACCAACCCGGAAATCAAGAGTGCCTTCAACGAGTACATGAGCTCTAAACATACGATAGACATATCTTCTGGTGCATATAAGCCCGACATCAATTTAGATGCTGGCGTTGGTTATGAGCACATTAATCCTGCTGATTCGACGTCACGAGAGTCCACCAATTTAACAAGAAAAGATGCGTCACTTACCTTATCTCAGTTAATTTGGGATGGTTCAAAAACATTAAATGATATTAATCGCACCTCTGCCGATGCAGAATCTGTACGTTATCAACTATTAACTACTGCACAAAACACTTCATTAGAAGTCACTCAAATATACTTGGAGATATTAAAGTCAACGGAAGTCTTAGCATTGTCAGAAAGCAACCTAAGTACTCATAAGAAGATCTACAAAGATATAAAGAAACGAACAGAGTCAGGGATTGGCTCAACCGCGGACTTAACACAAGTAAAAGCACGTTTAGCGAAAGCAAATAGTAATGTCTTGGCGGCACAGAATAATTTACGTGATGCTGAAACAATGTACATACGTTTAGTTGGGCAACACCCTATATCATTAGTATTCCCTAAAGTTGATCAGAACTTTGTTCCAACGGACTTAAAACAAGCGCTCATACTCGCGCATGAGAGTCACCCTGTAATTAAGATAGCTCAAGCTGACGTAGAGTCGGCAAATTTTCAATATCAGCAATCTAAAGGCAATAATTTCCCAGCCATTTCATTCGAAGCAGCGCAAAACTGGCGAGATGATGCGGGAGGCATTGAGGGCAGCAGTAATGAATTGTCTGCAATGTTACGCCTTCGATACAACCTCTATAACGGCGGAAGTGATTCAGCCACTATCGATAAGAATGCATATCAAATCAATAAGGCGAAAGATCTTAGAGAAAGAGCTTTTCGCAATGTTGATGAAGGACTAAAGCTGGCTTGGAGTGCATTAGATTTAACCTCTCAGCAAAAAATATTCTTATCCCAACATGTCGATGCTGCATCAGACACAGTTATTGCCTACGAGAAACAATATCGAATAGGTAAACGAACACTTCTAGATTTACTCAACACAGAAAACGAATTGTTCGAATCTCGAAAAGGCTATGTAGAAGCACACTATGCGCAGCAATACGCTAAGTACCGAATCTTAACGTCTACTGGAACGTTGTTAGACGCACTTAGAGTCGACATCCCTAAGCAATGGAACCAAAAGGTGGAATACTAACCATGAATAACAAATGTGTATTATTCGCAACATTACTAGTTTGCATGTTCTCCACTACGAGCAGTATCGCTGAAGAGATTGACTACATCCCAACACCAAATGTCATTCAAATCGCAGACTTGAATGATGATGACAACGATGGCGTTATAAATGCTCGAGATTTGTGTTTACAAACACCAACAGGTGCTGAAGTCGACAATGATGGATGTGAAGCCTATGTAGAGTCGGAAGAGATCTATCAACTAAAAATTCTCTTCAATAATGACTCGGATAAGATTGAACGCGGATTCGAACAACAAATTGAAGGACTCGCGAGTTTTTTGGAAATTTATGCATCCACTTCCGTAGAAATACAGGGTTACGCAAGCAAAGTCGGCCGCGCTGCTCACAATCTAGAGCTATCGATTCGCCGAGCCAATAGTGTTCGCGACACTCTCATTCGATTTGGAATAGACGCACAACGCGTGAAAATTATTGGCTACGGGGATACCGTATTAAATCGCACTGGAACAGATGAAGCCACACATGCCGGAAATCGACGTGTCACAGCAGCAGTCGTTGGCCATAAAGGCAACGTAAAGGATGAATGGACCATCTTTACGACCATTCCAAAACAAGACTAATTCAAGGTAAAAAGATGTGGATGCAACTCATTCACATCTTACTTTTGAATAACTCGAGTTATTAAAGGTTCGTTAACACAATAAATGGGAGGAATAAAAACAAACAAAATCATAGGTATTATAAATATACATATTTTATGAATGTTCTATTGCCTCCTATTACCTTACTAATATTATTGCCAGTTAGGCGTAAGCTCATATTAACTCCAACTAATTGAAATATTTTAGTTATACTAAAAGTAGATAGGTCCCTCGAACCTAAAATTTCAAGCTTGCTTTACATAAACCAAATCTAATATATAAATTGCTTTTGTTGCTCACAGAACAACGAAAAGCTTAATAAGCCTAAAAATGGCAGAGCTCAATTATGACCGAAACATGTCTTCGTCGATTGAATCAACTACTAAAAAAGTTCAATCAGGCGCATATATACTCAACTAGCCTTGACGATTTGGAGTGCGCATTCTCTACGTCTCGCCGCAATACGTCCAACATACTAAAAATGCTTAATAATTTAGGTTGGATAGACTGGAAACCCGGAATCGGCAGAGGAAAAACAAGCACGTTAAAGATAACCACCTCGTTGCATCAGGCTATATACCAAACTATTGAAAACGAACTAAAGTCAGGGAATTTTGACCAGATCGGTAAGCTACTTGAGACTTACCAAGCTGTAGCGGCAAGTGCACTAAACCAAGCAATGGAAGACGCGACTCGCAGCCAAGAGAAAAGTAATTCCCTGATCATTAGCCAATACCCTTGGGTTGATCAACTTCACCCAGCCAAAACATACCGATTTTCTGAACTGCAAATCATTCGTAGCTTATACGATACGTTGCTCAGCATAAACTCCAGTGGTGAGATTTGTACCCACTTAGCATGTGACTTCAAAGTTATAGATAACACGTTGTATTTTTGGCTAAGATCTGACATCCCGTGCCATGATGGGGTGATACTCAGTAATGATGACGTTATTCTAAGTTTGCAAAACCTGAGAGATGAAGACGGTCCCATGAGTGGGCTATTTCGTCAAATACAGGAAATTGGGCTTGATGAAGAAAAAGGAGCAATCTACATTCGGTTAGAGCGAGCCAACCCTTTGTTCGTCTATTGCCTTGCGATCGCCAATGCCTCTATTTATTCTGATCGACTTGTTGATTACGGCAATAACAAATCAGCCCCTGTCGGTTCTGGTCCATTCAGCTTAAAGGCTTGGGACAAAGACCAACTCACGCTAAAACAACATCAAAGCTACTTTTCTAAGCGAGCCTTGTTACAAGAAATCAAGCTAAGCCACCAAGGTGAAGAACTGAGTAAGCACCTTATTAGCTACAATAAAAAAGGCAGTGAAACTGAAAGCCAACTGATTCAAGCATTTTCATATCTCGCATTGAACCGAAGGCCAGAAAGTAATGTCAGTTCCGGTACATGGCAGATTCTTTTCGATTACATTGAATACAAGCGTCATGAATTTAGTGACGGGGGTGACCTGGAGCTCGCATGCCTAGTGAGTGATGCGAACACTCATGATCCAGAAGGCCCTATTCCACAACTTCACGGCAACATCGTTTTATCGCATCCAAAGTGGACCATAGATTACTTAGATAAATTAACTCGCTGGTTAATCACAACAATTGAAGATACCGGGTTAAAAGTGACCATTCTGGAGCTTTCGGATGCGAGCAGGCCTCAAATTGTCCGCGATCAGTCTGATCTGTTCATTGTGGAAGATATTATTGAGCAACCAACTGAATTTGGCTTTTATGACTGGCTTTTAACAGGCTCGGCGATTCGGTTTGCCTTTGATGAAGAAACCCTTACTCATCATATTAATAATGTTCAACAGACTCTCAGTACAGGTGACATGAAAAGCAGCCTTTATGATCTGCTAAAAAGCCTACGTGAGGAATGTACAGTTTTACCGCTATTCTGGGGCTTAGAAAACATCACAAGCGCTAAAGAAGTCAGTGGAATCCAAATAGGTAAAACGGGATACAGCGATTTCTATAAGTTATGGATTAATCCAAGCTAATTCATACCTGCGCACTTTCTGTCAGATCTTTATTTCCCATGTGAATTATCCTTAATAAAAATATAAGGAGTTACCATGAAACGACTGGAATCGCTGGACGGAATTCGAGGTATATTATTATTCTTGATGACCATCAACCACCTTGTTTGGATGAGTGGGGGGCAATCTAGCCTGCAATATTTTACCTTACAACCATTTGGTCAGGTTGGGGCTGCAGAGGGGTTTATATTCCTCTCTGGCCTGCTTGCAGGAATGGTCTATAGCTCAAACAAACTCACCGAATTAAGCGCTCGCAGCAAGGCACTACTAAGAGCGTTCACTATCTACAAATACCATATCTTAGTTCTCGCGGTATTGGTGACCTATGGCTGGCTAATGATACAAGTGGATCCCGTATACCTTGATAGTGCCTTGTTCATCAACGCCAATTTTGTTCACGAGCCTATTCACAGTACGTGGCTGTCACTGCTACTGCTCAATCGCCCTGCCTATCTCGATATTCTGCCACTTTATGTGTTACTCATGCTTTCTTTACCGTTAATTTTAGCAGGGTTACGTCGTCACCTGTGGTGGCTGGTACTGCCGATCAGTGGGCTATTTTGGGCGGCAAGTGGTCACATTAGCATTTCGCTGGTTGAACCTATATACCAGTCAATTTCGACCAATTTGACGGCGAGCTTAGGTTATTTTGATTTCTTTGCTTGGCAGTTCGTGTTTGTTATCGGGGTTACTTTAGGTTATTACCAGCGACACCAACCCATTAATTGGTACCCATCTAAAGTACTGACAAGCACGGTAGCCTTGATAGCAATTGGCCTTGCATTGATTCACTTTGGCGTATTCGGTCAGTACGGGGTTCATCAGGGTGTTACTTATCCATTAGCAGATAAACCTGAAATGGGTTGGTTGCGACTGCTGCATTTGGGAGTATGGGTTTATTTACTCGGTGCGATAATAAGCCATTATCCAAATACATTTAAGCTACCGTTTTTCTCCTTTATTGGTAAGCACTCATTACAAGTGTTTGCATGGCAATCCTTGCTCATCTTTTTTGCATCCCCAACGCTATACTACGCAAGAGGTGAAATCAAGTATGACTTATTGCTTATCGGCTTTGCTGCCACGCTTTGGGTTCCGGCCAAACTGCACCAAATATGGCTGTTAAGGAGAAAGCCCCAAACCAATGCGGCTCTATCTGTAAACGAAGATCCTGTAAACGAGGCCCCTGTAAACGAAAGCCACTAACGCTTTTTAACCGGAAAGAGTGCCGTCACTCGATAGGTGTCGTGCACTTTTTTAATCTCGGAGAACCATTCACACCCAACGCAGGAGTAATAAGCAGAATCATCCAAGTAAGCAAATAGAACGTAATCGACCGCCTGTGCCAATTCGGTAACGGTACCAACCAATTCAACCCGCAAGTAATCATTTTCGGCCACTGTAATCACGGCAGTTGCGTCGCTTTCATACTTCTCATTGGAGATAAAATGGCTCGTGAACTGATGATCAATTGCAAACTCTGTTTTGGAGTAGTCACCTACAATAATGTCGGCATCAGAACGAAACTTTGTTTCCCAATTATCAAGCAAGCTTTTTATTCTTAACCCGGTTTCCCGAAGATCGACGCTTACGTCGTATTTTGCAGCGACAACCTCTTTACTCGGCATACGCACAAGGCCAGATGAAATAGATGCAATGGCCTTAGGCAAGGTTTGCTCATCAGCATATTCAAGTGCATACAAACCACATAGGTTTTGTTCTGGGTCCATTTGCCACAGAACAGGCAACTTCATTACGCAGCGCTTAGAGTGCGGCATATAAACGTAATATAGATATTCTAAGAAATATTCAGTCAATTCTGGCTTAGGTACTGAAAATCGCAGTCGTTGATGGGCAGGCATAAAGCTAACGGATTCAACATCTGGGTCAAATGATCGGGTTCTGGCTGCCATCATAGTAAACTTCTGCATCTGATGGGAACCTCGGTCAAAAGTTTCGACGGAATAATAATCTTGCCATCGCCCCATGTCATCATCTGGAATTGAAGTTAAAAACTCATCCCACAGGCCTCTTAATTGACTAAGAAAGCTTTCACTGTTAAAACGAATGGCCTCGAAATAGTCATACATACCGTAGAAGTGAGTGTCTGGAAAGTTGACAACACTCGGTGGGTTAGCCGAACAGTAGTGAAAGCAGTCGATGTATTCCTTGCCAATTGGCCGAGTAAATAAATTGTTAGCCCAAGTCGGTTGAAGTTTGAGATGTTTAGGCGAAATGCCATATTGACGTTTAAACGCACGAGCAAACGCTTCTTGAGATTCAAAATCAAAATCCATCGCAACATCTATAATGCGTTTGTCGGTGTTCGCAATTTCGTGAGCGGCCATACCAAGCCTTCGCGTTCTCGCATACTGGCCAATAGACATGCCCGTATTCGCCTTGAACTCTCGCTGTAGATGCCATTTTGAAACGGCAATTTTTGCTGCTAGGTCATCAAGAACCCAACTGTATGGCAACTTTTGTTCAACTAAAGCAACGACCTCCAAAACTCGAGATATCATTTTGTACTTACACCATCTTATTGCCATGCTTACGCACCAAGCCTAAATAGTAAGTCTTTCTATGCAAGATAAGTAACAAGGCAATTAAAGATGCGAGCTATTTCATAAAATAAACAAAACCTTTTGTTACAAAAACCCAAATTGCAGTTAATCTATTGTTTTTAAATATAATTATTTTCACCTTACAGTCCCCCACTTTCGACAGTCACCGATATTTCCTTATGATGTCTTCAAACTAATGGAAAAGGGCCTAAACAATGTGCGAGATCTATTCTGGCGTGGAAGACGAACTATTTGAACTGAAAACACGGTCGATTCGGCTTGATGGCGTTGTCACAAGCATCCGTTTAGAGGGGGTATTCTGGCAGGTTCTCGAAGCCATAGCTCAAGAAGATAACCTGACCATAGGCTTGTTTTTAACGCGCATTTACAATGAAGTTATCGCTAGAAGTGGTGAAGTAAAAAACTTCACCTCGATTTTGAGAGTCGCTTGTACCACTTACCTCAACCAAGGAAAGCGGATAACCCCGTTGCCTACACGCTATTGCGAAAGTGACATAATGACACCGTAAGCGCGTCCTATTTATGTGATGTTATAACAATTCATCTTGTTATTTTATAATTGATATTTTACTCTTCAAGGTTCTATATAAGACATCCTCTGGAACCTATCATGCGTTCTCGCGCTTATCGCACTTTCAAGGTACTGTTGCTTGGCCTGCTAGCCAGTACCTGCACTGTTTTCTCGAGTTTAACGGTCGCTCACCCACATTCTTGGGTAGAAATGAAAACTCTTATCAACGGTATTGATGACGTTGTTACGGGCTTCTCAATGGAATGGACGTTCGATGCAATGACCTCCGCCTATATGCTCGATGGCGAAGACATGTCACCGAAAAGCAAAGAAGGAACGCTCAAAAACTTGGCTCGATCCATTGTAAAAAACATGCTGCAAGATCATTATTTTACCTATTTTTTCGACGGTGATTCGCCGATCCGTTACAAAGAGGTTCTCGACGCCGAGTTAACGCAACACAGAGGAAAATTCACTTTATCCTTTAACCTGCCATTAGCTGAGCCCAAAACAGTGTTTGGGAGCAAGTTAAAGCTGATGATTTTTGAACCGAGCTATTACGTCGACATGAGTTGGAAAGGTGTAGAATCACTTTCTTTAAGCCCTGCACTTCAAGCTCACTGTCACATCAAACTTATTGAGCCTACCCCATCTTCAGAACAAATGGCTTATGCACTTGCCCTGCCTGCCGATGCCGACCCAGACAACGCTCTCGGTCAGTTATTCACACAACACGCTTACCTCAATTGTGGAGAGTAAACATGAGTTGTGAAGAAAGAAATGAATTCAGCCATCGTTTACTTTGGATAACAACCGCTGTTGCGGTGTTAGTCGCAGCCTTATTATGGCGCTATTGGCCTGATTTACTTTTGCAAGCAATCCATTGGCAACGAGACCTTAACAGCCAACTTAGCGACTTGTTATACGATATCCAAGAGAACAAGGAGCAAGCATGGTTAACTTTTGTGGTCGTGAGCTTCGCCTATGGTGTCCTTCACTCTATGGGGCCGGGGCATGGTAAAGTCATTGTTGCCACCTACTTGATGACCCAACCCAGCGATGCACGAAGTAGCCTAGTTATCACCGTGCTATCGTCAGTATTGCAAGCTATCGTTGCGGTGGTTTTAGTCACGGCCTTACTCTCGATATTTCAATCCTCAATGCGTGAAATCCATTCTCAGGCAGAAGTGGTGATGAAATTGAGCTACTTTTGTGTCGCATTACTGGGATTAACACTGTGTTACAAGGCACTTCGTAAGCTCATATTCACGAAAAGAAAATCGTCAGGCACTTGTAAAAATACGCCCACCAATTCCAGCCAAAAAGAAAAAGCAGCCATTATTCTAGCCATCGGTTTAAGGCCTTGCACAGGAGCCATTATGATTCTTCTATTTGCGAACATGGTGGGTTTGTATTGGGTGGGAATCGTCAGTGCGCTGATTATGGCATTGGGCACGTGCATCACGACATCGTGTATCGCTTTGATGACATTAGGTGGAAAAAAAGTGGTGCTGGGTTACATGAAATATTCAAATACGTCAGCAGTAAAAAGCCATGCGCCAGACCTATTCAAGCTCATTGGGGGTATATTAGTTGCGGCATTTGGGTTGCTATTGCTTCAGTCAACGGCCCCAGCGTTTTCAAGCGTCATTTAGTCAATAAACGAAGCGCAAGTGAATCGCTAACACCTTTATTCAGTTAGCGATTCATCACAAATCAATGGACAGGCTACTCGCTTTCCGCTTCTTCATGGTGCTTTGTTAACTGCTTATAAAGAATGTCTTTTAGCTCCATCCTCTTAACTTTCATCTCATGCATACTTTCATCGTCGATTGGGCTTCCAGAAACCTCTAATTCGCGAATATCGTAATCAAGTAAATGGTACTCCTGCAAATCAGCTTTGAACTTGGGATCGTCGTGGTTGAGTTGGACAATGTCTAATTTAAGCTCTGGGAAATCTAAAATAAAAGCATGGTTTTCATTTAACATCGGCATTCCTCTTCAATCGAATGATCTTCAGTATAAAAAATTTCTTCACGAAGAAATGCGGCATAAAACCCAAATTGGTGAATAGATAAATGACAATTCTGGACAGCTTATAGGGCCTTACTGTGCCCTCTTACATAAATGAAAAAACTGAGTAATTGGGGGGAATTACTCAGTAAAGAAAGAACCATGCTGCATCTGTTACGCGACATTCCCTGTCACGGCGGACCCCAGATAAACAGCACGGCCCTTTGACTAACATCAGGGCTCTTGGTGATGACGGTTTAGCGATGACAATCGAACGTCATCAGCCTTTCACTTCTCCGGCACCAGGTGTTGCATGACAAATGTAGATGGATTCTTTTAATCCAGTGATCGCTTGGTATTTATCTTCTACCGTTGCTGTTACTTCATTAACCAAATTTGGTGGCATAACCGCAACGATACAACCACCAAACCCTCCGCCAGTCATGCGGACACCACCTTTATCTCCGATGACTTCTTTAACCATGTCCACTAATGCATCCACTTCAGGTACCGTGATTTCAAAATCGTCACGCATAGAGGCATGAGACTGAGCCATTAACTCTCCCAATCGCTTCATATTTTGCGCTATCAATGCCTCTGCCGCTTCAAGCGTTCGCGTATTTTCGGTAATCACATGACGAGCGCGCATTGCTACTTGGCTACTTAGCTCACTTTCGCGACGCACAAACTCATCGATGGTGACATCTCTTAGGGCTTTCACTTCAAAAATACGAGCGGCTTCTTCGCATTGCTCTCGGCGGGTGTTGTATTCGCTATCCACTAAACCGCGTTTTTTATTTGAATTAATGATCACCACCGCCATTTCTTCCGGCATAGAGACCGCTTGGGTTTCAAGGCTTCGACAATCAATCAATAACGCATGGTTGGCTTCGCCTTGCGCTGAGATAAGTTGATCCATGATGCCGCAATTACAACCAACAAATTCATTTTCAGCCTGTTGACCATTCAGTGCGATGTCCGTTTGGCTAATATCCAGTTCGAACAGTACTTTAAATGTTTGACCAATCACGACTTCCAACGCAGCAGAGGAGCTTAAACCCGCTCCTTGAGGTACGTTACCGCTCACTGAAATATCAGCACCTGAGAACTCAAAGCCTCGCTCCTTCAAGCACTTGATAACCCCACGAATGTAATTCGCCCACATCTTGTCTTGTGAAAATGTAATCTCTTGATTTAAATCGAACTGATCGGTTTCATCGTCAAAATCTACTGCAACCAAACGAACTATTGAATCCGTGCGCTTTGAGGCTGCAACAACAGTCTGATAGTTAATTGCACATGGCAGTACAAACCCATCGTTGTAATCGGTATGTTCACCTATCAAATTGACCCTACCTGGGGCTTGGATGATGTGGCTTGCTTTATAGTCAAAAGCGCGCTCGAATGACGCTTTTACATTTTTTATCAAATCTATCATGCGTGTTTCCTCAAATTCTCTGATTCTTTTCGCTAAATCTTTGTCTTACAAGCCGCTTTAGAAACCGCTTATTTTTGTTCTTTATAGTGAACGTCACTCACGTCTCTCAAGCGCTGGGCGGCTTGTTCTGCCGTTAGATCTCGTTGAGATTCCGCTAGCATTTCATACCCAACCATGAATTTGCGAACAGACGCTGAGCGCAGTAATGGCGGATAAAATAGAGCGTGCAACTGCCAATATTCAATGTCTGTGCCCTGTTCGAAAAATGGTGCGTAATGCCACCCCATCGAATACGGAAATGAGCACTCAAATAGGTTGTCGTAACGACTGGTCAGCTTCTTGATTGCCAGTGCTAAGTCATCCCGTTGTTCATCAGACAGCTCAGCCATTCTGCGAATGTGAGCTTTTGGTAACAACATGGTTTCAAACGGCCAAGCAGCCCAATACGGGACCACCGCTATCCAATGTTCAGTTTCAACAACAGTACGAGTACCGTCCGCAGATTCCTGATTCGCGTAGTCCACCAGCAAATTACTTCCATGCTTCTGGTAATGCGATTTTAAATTAAGATCTTTACGTTCAATTTCATTGGGTAGAAAACTGTTTGCCCAAATTTGACCATGAGGATGCGGTTGAGAGCAGCCCATGGTTTCACCTTTATTCTCAAATGCCTGAACCCAAAGGTAATCTTCACCTAACTCTTCAATTTGCTCATCCCATGTATCAATGACGCCACGGATTTTTCTGAGCGGCAACTCTGGTAGAGTTTTGCTGTGGTCAGGAGAGAAACAGATCACACGGCTAAGACCACGTACACCTTGAGCTTTAAACAGAGGATTACTTGATTCCGGAGCGGCCGGTGAGTCTGGCATCAATGCAGCAAAATCATTACCAAATACGTACGTTCCCTCATAATCTGGGTTTTCATCGCCGGAAATACGGGCGTTACCAGGACAAAGAAAACACTCCGATTCGTACGACGCTAGGGTTTCTGTTGCGGGTGTTTCATCTTGCCCACTCCACGGGCGCTTGGCACGATGCGGTGACACTAAGATCCACTGTCCCGTTAATGGGTTGTATCTTCTATGGGGGTGTTCAACGGGATCAAATTTACTCTCTGACATTCAATAATCTCTTTTCGTTAAGTCAGCCGTATTTAAATGCAAACTATTAACCATTCACTCACATTAATCGGCTAAATCTGCTTCATTGGCTAAATACTAGCAGGTCATCCGGTTACAAACTTACGTTCACATCACAATTTGTGGAAACGTTTACACTAATTTAAATCGTTTATTAATGACAAGATAACTATATAACGACTTAAATTTTCACAAAAATACCCGCAAGCATTTGATACGTTTACATTTAAGTAGCAACAGGCAGTGGAATCGACTTCAATTCAACCAATTGTAAAATAACTCCGGAACACGTCACTCACAGCAATTGGTAGCGATATCGCACCTATTCCATGATTCTGTAGCCTGTTACCTAGCAAGTTTTGAATCCCGCCGCATGCTGACAAAAGCTCTCCCGACTGCATTTCCCGTTTATTCGCCGCGCGACTAAGATAATTTTTGACACAAGACTATTTCATTTATCCACCGTAATTTACGGAACACTTATTTAGATAGATTAGGAGTCAATTCATGTTCAAACTTGGCCTTATCCCTGCACTCATTGGTTGCAGCTTTGCAGCCGATGCTGCCACAATGAATCCACAGCCAGACCCTCTCAATCCGACCGGTTACATCGTTTCTCGAGCTGAAATTCACGCTCTCGAAGCAGCTAAAACCAGTGACCCTATGTACGCAATCTGGGCGCAAGCACTAGAAACACAAACCAACACCGTGGTTGAAGCTATTGATGCCGGTGTTGCGAGTAACCCTGCAAACGTAAAGCGAGTAGAGCGAGTATTTCCACAAGAACAATGGGATTTTCTAACCCATATGGCCGCCCCTGAATACACCTATACCCGCTTCTTACGAGCTATTGGTAAGTTTCCAGCCTTTTGTGGCGATTACACCGACGGAAGAAACGCAGATGCCATCTGTAAAAAATCGATCGTCACCGCATTCGCTCACTTTTCTCAAGAAACCGGTGGTCATATCGCCATCGACAATACGTGGGATAACCCGTTAGGGCTTGAAGAGTGGCAACAGGCTCTTGTTCATGTTCGTGAGATGGGCTGGTCTGAGGGGCAACCCGGTTACACCACTGGTTGTGGCCAAAATGACTGGCAAAACAAACGTTGGCCGTGTGCCGCCAACCAAGGTTATTTTGGGCGTGGCGCGAAGCAACTGTCTTATCACTTTAACTACGGTGCATTCTCTGAAGTCATGTTTGATGGCGATGCGACGGTATTGCTAAACAACCCTGGCCTGGTCGCGGACTCATGGCTCAACCTTGCTTCGGCAATTTGGTTTTTCCTTACACCACAAGCGCCTAAGCCTGCCATGTTGCACGTTATTGACAGAACATGGTCGCCTTCTTTGCGTGAAACTGAGGCGAATATTGGTTACGGATTTGGTACCACCATCAATGTCATTAATGGTGGTATCGAATGTGGCGAGCAAAACAAAAACAAAGGCCAACCTGTTAACCGTATTCGTTACTGGGAGGGGCTATCTAACCATTATCAAATCCCCGTCGAAGCAGACGAAGCCAATACATGCTGGCAACAAACCCCATACGGCAGTTTGAACTTAAATGGCGCGACTGACGTGCTTTATACCAACTGGGATGGTAACTGGAAGTACTACGCTGATAGGCCTGAGGGGGCCTCTTTTGAATGTGAACTGGTTGGTTTTCAAACCGCCTATTCTGCACTTGTACCTGGCGACTACGAAAAATGTGTGACTAACTTTTACGAGTCTCACTCCAACTGGCCGCAAGTTCGCGTTGTCGATACCATCACTCCGGATCCGGGACCAGGCCCCGATCCAACACCAAACGGCTGGAGTGCAACAAAGGTCTATAACGGAGGAGACCAAGTCGTCATTAATGGGATCACTTACGAAGCTAAGTGGTATACCCAAGGAGATGATCCAGAACAAAGTGGTGCATGGGGCCCTTGGAAAGTAGTATAGGATCTTAACGTAGCCAATAAAGCGCAAATAACGGGTATCCCTAATTGGATGCCCGTTATTTTTAGCGGGATGAGTTGATTTGTTATCTCGCAATCGGTGGTTCTATTAGCGGCCATTCAGACTGAGGCGTTGGTGCATCGCTGGTTAATATTGTTTCAAGTAACGTTAGAACTTGCCTTGAGTACACAAGATATTCTCTGTCACCAACCAGTTGCACTAACTTTAGTTTTCCTGATGAAATGCAATAACGAAGCACTTGTGTCAGCCAAGGTAAGTCAATGCCAACGGTGGTTTGGTTTCGGTAATGCGCGATAATAGAGGCCAAATCAATATCGATCACCAACTGTTCAACTTTTGCCCCAAAACTATATAACTGATCTTTGATTTGGTGGCGGTGTCGCAAGTTACATTCTGCTTTTGTTAACCAGTAGCAATTCATGTCTTCTGCGTATTCAAGCTCTGAAGCGCTGAGTTTTTCTTCGTCAATTCCTAGCCCTAAAAATTGCAACTGGTCATACTTTTCTAAAATACGATGATATGCCGATCCCGTTTGCAATGTCGCGTCAACCGACATATGAAAGTCCCGCCCTATGCTGATAACACCCACGCTGCCTTTGGTAGCAATCGGCTCAATATTCGTGTTCATCGTATCGTGGCAATTTGACATAATGACAGGCAGGCGCTCACTTTCCAGCCACGAAATCAAGTTCTGCAGCCACAATTGATTTCCGAATCTGTTCTCATGAGCCAATGCAAAATGGCCGGCCTTTTCAAACAACAGAGGATCAATTTGTTGTTTGTTTAGATACCAATCATAACTTGGGGCCAATACTTTTTGATTCATTATAAATTGTTGATTCGACATATTAGTTAATTGCATATATTGACTAGCAAAGATAACCAATATTGGGTCTTTCTTATCAGATTTGAACCACGACTTCATTAAACGTTCAAACATAAGCGTAACCAACCTATTTAGCTGTTTATTATGATTTATTCTTTTCTATTTAGATTCATACTCCCATAACTATATTTCACAATCATGACTTTATTATGCTGATACGCTTACAGCAGGTCTACGTTAGTAAATCTTGAGTTCTCTGAAATGGATATAGCCGCTATGGGGCCCTTACAATGAACCCACACGCAAATTTTATATTCCATTTATCATAAATTAAACATATTAAAAATAGCGTTTAACACACTAAACATCACGAGACATTTTATAATAAGCAACGCCCGATTTATAAAAAATCGTCCCGTTCACGATTAGACCTTGTCGTTGATAAAATCCAACAGCTGTTGCTCTTGCATCACACCAAAATACGCTGGCTTGTGTGTCAGTCAGATCCGTCAATATATAAGCCACTAGCTGAGTACCAATTCCTTGTGATTGATACTCGCCTAATGTGGCGAACTTTCTTAGCCTCGCTTTTTTTCCATCAATATAAATCGATGCAACCGCAACCAATTTTTCTTTAACAAAATAGCCATAATGCATCGCCGACTCGTCTGCTTCGACTTTGCAAAATTCTGGAGATTCAGTCGGCCACAATACTTGATGCCTGATTGGCAGCGCTTGCTGCCAGTTTATACGTTTAATTGTCAATTTTTTTCCTACTCACAGCGTTGCTAGTACCACGACACATTACCAATCACACACTCTAGATCACCAACACAACCAAGAATCAAGGGAGTATCAATATAACGGAGATCCTGTTCAGAAAACTCACTTATCGGGATGTCTATTGTCTGAAATTCATCGCTACCGATTAAGTCAGCATCAAGGTACGGGCTAATATCGATACTTAGATCACTTAACTCGGATATTCCTACACATATAGCTGAATCACTCAAACTGATTATTCTAATATCAAATTTTAGTCCTTTAGAAAAACCAGACAAGTTATCGGTACTGCCATCCGTGGAATTAAGGTACAACTCTCCACCACCGTCACGGCATATCCATCTGATCGCATCCTGTTGTTGCTGGTAATTATAAGGAAAAGTGTCAACACTAGATAATATAACTGGGTTATTTCGAGAAACGTCTACCCCCATGATATGTTCCGCGTCTCTCACTCTCAGTTGATAATCACCAACGTTGGCTCTGATTCCATATAATTCGAGTGGCTTATTTTGCTGATGATCGCAAAACTCGTCTTGATCTAATTCCACGTTAACGAACACATCATCTTTATAAGTCAAACCATAACCCAACTCAAATAGCGGCTTGTGTTCTCCTTCTGGATCTTGTTCTTGCTCGGGCAACACGTAATTCGGGACGTGAGAAGGACGAGCATTCACAGCATCACTGCGCATTTTATTTGGCCAACTGAAAGATAACTTACCTTGAAAATCAACCCTTGGCTTCACTTGTAAATCGCTATCACTGTCGCATGAACTCAGCCCTTTTTCAGTCACGGCCTCGCCGACCAATACATCGGTGATCCCTAAGCCCTCACTGCCGGGCAACCACGCAGCCACAAAGGCTTCAGACAAACCGATTTCTTTATTGAGATACAAAGGCCTGCCACTAAAGAATACAGAAATTACCTTTACACCTTGAGAGTGAAGTTTATCGATAATGGCACAATCGTTAGAGTAACTGCGCTTTAGGCTTGAATATTCCAAACTTTGCCACGTTTTTATGTCTCCCATCATTTCTGCATAGGGGTCTTCGCCAAACGCAACGATCGCGATATCTCCAGCGGCATACTCCCCTCTTTGCTCCGGGTCAAAGTCAAGGTTGGGCATTTCCTGCTCTAATGCCATTTTTAACGTAGTAGCCCCCGGAAAATCGGAAACTGAATTCTCATCACCTTGCCAAGTCAAGTTCCATCCACCCGCTTGTTTTTGCAAATCGTCCGCCGCGCTACCAGTTAGCCAAACCTTTTGATTTGCCGCTAATGGTAAGATATTGTTGTCATTCTTGAGTAATACCAAAGATTTTCTAACCGCTTCACGGGCCACCATGCGATGTTCGTCTGCCCCTAAGATATTTGAATTCCCGGCTAATCGGCGCTGACTCGGTTGCGGTTTGTCCCAAAGACCTGCACGAGCTTTAATTCTCAGTATTCTTGTGACCGCATCATCAATGCGTTCTGCCGAGATGATCCCACGATTAACGTCTTCTAGAGTTTGTTTCCAAACGCTTTTCCAATGTTCTCTTACCGGCACCATCAGCACATCGTTACCCGCGTTGATTGCGTAACTTGCGTCGCCATCAGAACATTTACTTACTTCGGCATGACCATGCCAATCCGTTACGACTACACCGTCATAGCCCATATGTTGCTTGAGCACATCATTAAGCAAGTACTTACTACCATGGATCTTTTGATTGTACTCGACTCCATTTGTGGTGTGGTCGTAATTGGCTTCGTCGCGCCAGCTATTAAAGGATGACATCACCACCTGAGCACCGGCTTGTAAGCCACTAAAATACCCAGGCCCGTGAATATTGCGAAGCAGCTCTTCTGAGTAACCATTTACTCCACGGTCAACACCATTAACCGTGCCACCATCCCCAAGCCAATGCTTCACATTAGACAAAACTTTTAAGTCAGTTTTAAGCTCTTGAGAGTTGCCCTGTAAGCCAAGTACCATTTGCTGCGCGTAGTGATAGGTAATCGTAGGGTCTTCCGAGTAACCCTCATATACACGACCCCAGCGTAAGTTACGTGGTGTCGCTACGGTAGGTGCGAATGTCCAATCAAGCCCAGTTGCCACAATTTCTTTGGCGGTGATCTCTCCAATTTTTCGAATCAGTTCGTTGTCTCGCGCCGCCCCTAAACCGATGTTATGAGGAAACACCGTTGCACCAAAAACGTTGTTATGCCCGTGCACCGCATCGGTTGCCCACATAAATGGAATTCGAAATGGGCGATCGATATAAGCTTCTTCAACCGCAAGCCAGAATTCATCGGCTTTGTTAGCCCAACATTTCGCGCTGGCGTGTTTATTTTCATTCGGCCACGCTCCTCCCCCATTTAAAATGGAGCCGAGTTTATATTCTCTGGCTTCTTCGGGAGTCACGTCTCGCAAGTTTGGTTGGATCATTTGACCCACTTTTTCTTCTAGGGTCATCTGCGCCAGAATTGTCGCAATTAACTGCTCAATTTTCGGATCTTTTTGGGTTTGTATTTTTGGCCAATCGGCGAAATATGGGCACGTTTCCATAACTGACTCTTACTCAATAAATGTTGATTCATAATAGGGCATAGTTTTGGCAAAATACGCATTGTTGATACGCTTAATCGCCAGTTTGTGAGCGATGTTTCATCCATACCCGGTCAAACGAAAAAAGGCAGCCATTACTGGCTGCCAAAGTCCCTCTGCTCCCCCGCAAAAGAAAACTAACTCATTACCACCACATATCAGCTTGAATGCCGACAATGAAATCTTTGTCACGCTTATCGCCATCTAAGTACGTTGCCAAGAATCTAATCTCTGGTGCAGGCCCCATTCCCGTTGGTACAATAATAGTTGGTGCTATCGTTGCTTTGTATTGTGTTGCGTTGTCGCCTGAACCACTTGCATCTTTCCAGTTGTTGTACTGATAACCAAATTCCGTTGCGATGAAGAAGTTTTCTACCACTGGGAATGATGGACGTACCATTGCCGATGTCCAGTAATCCGTCGCTCCGTCTTCCATGTCGTTATACTGACCTTGAATAGAGTGGAACACATTTACACCATTTTCAAAGAAGTAACCGCCCCATACCAAGGCACGAGCAGACGTGTCACCTGATTGAACTTTCTTCATTTTCGATGGCCCTTCAAGCGCACCGTTACCTGGCTTATATGCATTATAAGTAGTGAGCGTACCACCTAATAATTGGCCAGAACCTAAACCTTTACCCGCTTGTGCGATGTATTTTGTAAATCCTTTATCAGACAAACCAAATACTGACTCTGAGTGGTAAATACCCGTAACTTCAGCACCACTGCTCGCGTAAGTTTCACCACCAACAATATTATCAGGAAGATGTTTTGCCATGCCGTGTACTTCGAAAGTACCAAAATTCACACTAGTGTGAAAAGCATGCATCAGGTTGTTTTCATCGCTCCAAAAGTTAGTTGTATCTTGAGAATTATCACTTCCGATATAAGCGAAATCCCACTTGTTTCCTCCTAACTCGACACCTTCAATACCAACACCCGTACCAGACATATCGGTATAGAAGAAATCGGTCATGAAAATGTAGTTATCTTTGCCGTAAAAGCGTTTACCAGCCCAAAGTACGCCTGTATCACTCAGAACACCTTCAAACTCTACAAATGTTTCCATTAAACCAATTTGAGAATTAGCGGCATCAGCATTGGCGCCCAATTGGTTCATTGCAGATTGGCTGTTATCAGCACCCGCACGAGTTTTAATGCGGATTTTTTGGCCGTTGTCCATGCTGAAATTTTTCTGTAATGCCAACTCAAAGTGGTTATCCGACTCAATACCTAATCGGCCTAAACGTTCTTTTGATGCTGGAAACTTTGCTCGTTTAAAGTCATTGTCAGCACTCACCAGCACTCCTGCTCGGAAATAGCCGTGAAATTCAAACCCGTCTTCAGTTTCTGCCATTACCTGTGTTGCCTGGGTAGAAAGGGCTAGCAAGCACGCCAAAGATACTTTGGAAATCTTCATATTAACTCCATGTTATTTGCGCCAGAAAGAAAGCGCTTTCTTTTATATTTAAAAATATTCGACTATAAGACGAGGTGACAAAACAGGAAGGCAGCGGATTAAACTGATTAATTCCCTTTATCTGTCGGCTTTATTCATCCCTTAGCCGTTGATGCTGAGTATATAATCGCCCTTTCTAATAAACCGTGAACACCATCACCAAAGAAAGCGCTTTCTTTGCATGACTTCACATTTACTCTGGATAGTTCAATTAACCACCTTGTAAATGTGACCGCTAACCGTTTTTTTATCAAATAGCTTTATAACTAGAGTAAAGCGCTCCCCCAACGCGCTTTATAACGTTAACATAGAGACAGCTTTTACATTGCTCAGTAGGAAACAAGGTTTGATTACGATTAAAGAAGTTGCTGAATTTGCTAAAGTTTCACAATCTACTGTCTCTCGGGCATTAAACGGACATGCATCGGTTAAAGAAGCGAACCGCCAAAAGGTATTTGATGCGATAGAAGAACTTGGCTATCAACCCAATGCCTTTGCTCAAGCACTTGCTTCAAATCGCTCATACAGCATCGGTATGTTAGTAGGCACATTAGATGGCCCTTTTTATGGCCCACTTATGCACACGGTCGAGAAAATCGTTCGTAAAGATAACTATCACCTCATCATTACTAGCGGCCAAGAGCGCTATGACGAAGAGCAAGAATCTTTGCGCTTTCTCAGTTCCAAAAAAGTTGATGGCTTAATACTGACCGCAGATATGCTAAGCGATAGCGATATTCTAGCGATCACCCAGCAAACTCCTGCAACGATCCTAATGAACCGCTACATTCCAGAGATTGCCGATCGCTGTATCTGTGTCGACAATGAACTTGGCGCTATGATCGCCATCGAGTATTTGATCGAATGTGGCCATCAACACATTGGTTGTGTAACCGGGCAGCTAAGCAAAAATGATAGTCGTGATCGCTTACAAGGATACCGCAGTGCCCTAAGTAGGCACGATGTGGAGTACGATCCAAATTATGTCATTGAGGGACGGTTTGATCACAATGGCAATCATGAAACAATCAGTCGATTGCTAGATCGAGCCCCTAACTTAACGGCTCTATTTTGTATGAATGACAATATAGCAATGGCTGCATACGGTGTCTGTCATGAACGTGGACTTAAGGTTGGCGACGACATCTCAATTGTCGGTTTCGATAATGACAGCCACAGTGCCTATATGAGCCCAAGCTTAACAACCGTCAATTACCCTAAGTCTGAAATGGCTACCGAAGCCGCGAAGGGCGTTTTAAGCATCATAAAAGGGCAAGGAACAGTTGGAATTACGACTAAGCTTAACCCGACGTTGATTAAACGCGGTTCGGTCAAAAAATTCATTTAACCACTTACGAGGATCAATAAACCCGTGCAGCTCATTAACGTAGACAAAACCACGTACAAAAAACGCCTTAATTTAATTTCCGTTGTCCTTGTAGGAGCACTAGCTGTACTTGCTATTGGCTTTGGTAGTTTGCTCATTGCCTTATTTGGCGCACCGTCAGTGTCTGGTGAGTCTACTGGAAACTTCCACTTAAATCTGATTGGTGTTATTGGTGCTGCTCTTGTATGTGCTGCGGCTCTTTCTCGCCTGAAACACACCGCCTACTTTATCGAGGTGTATTATGTTTGGCGGCTAAAAGCGCTGCAAAACCGCATATACCGAAAAGTGAAAACCATCAAACAGCGAGCGAATGAAAACGACCGTGATGCGATCGTTGTACTCTATTTCTACTATCACAGCCTAAAACAAGTTTACTCTCTCGATAACAACACACTGACGCTTCCAGAACTTGAGAAAAATATCCAAGCTCTACAGCAGCAAATTGATTCATTAGGGATCCAAGTTAACGTAGAAGATTTCGATACGAGTTTGATTAAGTAAGCCTCAGGTTACTCAGCATAACCAGCACTAACAGACTATGCTTGCAACAAGGCTCGGCAAACACAGGGAAAGTGATGCTAACACTACCGCAAATCAGCTTATTATTTATCTCTTGTCTTACTGTTAGTTCTGCACAAGCACTGCAAGCTAAAAAAATAGCCAGTGATTTAGATGCGCCGTGGGGCTTGGCTTACTCCACTAACAACACAATGCTTGTCACACAGAAAAGGGGCACGATTAAACAAGTTAACCTCACCACAGGCGAACAGCAATCCTTATTCAGCATTCCTGATGTTTGGGCCAATGGTCAAGGCGGACTACTTGATATTGCCATCTCTCCATTTGCCGAAAATACGCTGTACTTCACCTACAGTAAAAATGTAAATGGCGACGGGGTAACAACACTCGCCACCGCTCACTACCAAAACAATACCATCACAAACTGGCAAGATGTGTTGATCTCGCAATCACGTACCGACACCAGCCGACATTTTGGTAGCCGTATAACCTTTGACAAGGACAGCCTCTACTTTTCGATTGGAGATCGCGGCGAGCGAGAAAACGGCCAAGATACATTAACGCATGCCGGTTCGATTTTACGCCTGAACCCAGATGGCAGTGTGCCTAGTGATAATCCACACGTTGAAAACAATAAAGTTCTCGATGAGATTTGGAGTTATGGTCATCGCAACCCACAAGGGCTATTTTTTGATTCCAAAAGCCAGCAACTATGGTCTATTGAGCATGGACCTCGTGGTGGCGACGAGATCAACCTAATCATAAAGGGCGCGAACTATGGTTGGCCTGTGACCTCGCACGGAAAAGAGTATTGGGGTCCGATTCGCGTAGGTGAATCAGAAGAAAAACACGGCATAGAGTCACCGATTAAGGTCTATGTACCATCCATTGCCCCCAGCAGTTTGATTTTATACCGAGGTACTCAGTTCCCAGAGTTCAACGGTAAACTACTCGCTGGAGCGTTAAAGCTCACTCACATTAATGTTGTCACGCTTGAAGCAAGCCTAAACGGTGATAAAGCCGTGTTTGAAGAGCGCTTATTTGAAGATTTAAATGAGCGAATCAGAGACATCGAGACCTCCCCGAGCGGAGAGATCTACTTCATAACCGATAACGGCAATCTTTATCAGATCACGCGCTGATTTTTCGTCTCTTTTTGTAAACGACGCAGAAGTTGCCACGCTTTGTTCGGCACTTTGAACATCGCTCGCAATCCACGGGAGTTATGCTCCCGTCTTTCCAACGCTTAACTAACTGAGGCTCTCCTAATAAAGGGCGCGACAGGGCAAAATATTCAATACCCGTGGTTTGTGCAATTTGATCAATCGCTCCGATGTCACTTAAGCCGCCCACGGTTATTACAGGCACATCGACATCTGGGCTGATCACGTGGCCGTACTCTTGAAAATAACCCTCCTGTTGCAGAGTATGCCCATCAAAAGTTTGCCCAACCATGGTACTGGCCTTTCCGTGAATATTGCCCGAAATGACATTTCTTCAGTGCGTCCCTCAATTTTGTGCTTAATAATTCTAAAATGTACTATATCTACGTATATCAAATTGATGTCTTTGTAATCTCTGCACCTTCCCCACAATTTAGCGTACGGGTAATATGATACAATCAGTGTATCCCTCTTTTTAGTCCACCCAATCTGCAAGCATTTCTCGTCTCTTGGCCACCATACTTTCAAAGTGACCGTTGATGCTCATCCACGTCATCAGGTTTTCGTGGGGCCTAAACTTGCTCTCTCTATCCAGCTCTTTTAGCTTGAGTAATTCTTTTGCTGCCTCAACTTCGATTTCTTTGTCTAGCAACTGATACCATCGTTTTGGGGGGGCGGTAACGGCACAATTCATCAAGTGAATTTCATTGGTCTTCAAATCCCTTAAGCCAGAACCTTGGGGGCCATTAAGAACAACGTTAAACCGAACCCCTGTCATGGAAACCAAGTCAGTATATTTTGGACGAATCATTGGCCTTAGCCCATTGACCTTATGACCAAAAAAGTTGATGTATGATAATTCAACGACATTGGCAAATAATACGGTCTCTTGTTCATAACTAAAAGCACGCTCCAGTGCGAGTTTACGTAAATCGAGTGAACTGAGCTTTTCAATGTCTCGCTGTAGCCTTCGCACCGATCCTGGCAACTGCTGGACGTCATATTCTAGTGCCGTAAAGCTGAATGTATTGCCATCTTCTTTTACGCTCCCCAAACGGTAGACTGATTGAATATCACTTAATCCTCGATCTTCAGAAAAAAACCAATTCCCAGGTTCTTGAACAGCCGTATTCAGCGGAATGATATTTTTATCATATTCAAAATTCGCGAGTTTTTCTGGATCACACGGTTTTGAGCGTATGATCAAGGTTGCGCTAACATCTTCATTCCAGCTAAATCCATCAATCGCCCCAAGAAGACGTTTGGATTTAGACACTAATGGGTTACTTCTATCTAACCTTTTTGCAGTCTCATCGAACATCAATCCTTTCTGACCGATGTAAAAGCTCGCCTTTGCACCATCAAACACCTGAGGGAAAGTCGCCGCTGTATGATTACTTGGTGGCTTAAGAAAACTCTTTTCATAAAACAGGCCATCCGCTAACTGCCCTGGAGCTGTATTTTTAAAGTCTTTGGTAAATTCATACATCCGCGAAGGAGTAAGGGTGACGTTGAACCGTTTCTCAGTATTTGGTGCCCCACGATAATTACTCAACAGGTTGATGTCTTTCTCAGTCTTGCTCTGCCCAGGGACGTCTAGTTGCAGGTAATAGCGCAAATGTTTTGACCCACCTGACACATGGGATTTCTCCGATGTGTCGAACAAGCTTTTCATGACGGAATCCTCGTAATCTGCAATCGGGCGAATTCCGAAAATTCGAGTCGTACCAAAGAAGTAGCTGGGCTCTATGATCACGCCGAATCGAGAAGCTGACATGTCGTTGCCAAAGATGGCCTGTTGCTCTTCTTTACTAGCGAAATCCGATGGCTGAAGCGGCATCACGTACTCAAGATTACTTGACGCTTCTGAATCAAAAAACGTCCAGCTACCTTCATTAAAGCTGTTTAACATGACTTTTAATCGAACGGGTAACTGACCGACGACGTTACTCTGATCTTCAGCTCCAAGCCCTTCTTTAAGCACCACCACAACCCTTACCTGATCATACGGCGTTAACTGCCTTTTATTTTCTTTATAATATTGTTCGAAAGGGATCCAATCATCTCGCTTTGGTACTCTGCCGTTATGCTTATACGGACGCCGCACAAAGACGACACAACGTTCAAATACGCTATCATCTAAGTTTTGTGGAATGTCATCCGCCACTAATGCTCTAAAGTGTTCATCGGTTTGGCTTGCTCGGTAATGTATTGGGAAATACTTGCTATTCCTTGCTGCTTTACCTTGAATTAAGGCCGTTTTTTCATCTGTGATGACTTTTCTAAACACGGTTTGCCCGTAAGCAAACGCCATTTCAACAGACCCAGTTCCAATGGATTCGTATTCAGATCTTAAAGGACTATTTCTCTGCATCCAAACTTCGTCTAAATGCTCTGCCCCTAGCAGGGACATGTCCACTGACCATTCATCTTTTAAAATAAATTCGTCAATATATCCAAGGACATCAAGACTCTCAAAACTAAAAGAATCAAAGGAACTTTGGCGATCCATCAAGGTATGCTCTGAACCTGCTGCTACTCCTCGTTGCTTAATAAACTGATAACTTTTAATAAGCCTAATCAAACCATTCAGAGCCATCATTCGCTTCATGTAGGCTTTTAAATGAACTTGCACGGCTTCTCGCGTATCTGACTGTGCCAGATAGCTACTAATGATCATGATGTCTTTATAACGGAGGGCTTCGAGTTGCTTCATCGCTTTATAACTGTTGGAGGTTGACTGCAATAAGTCGACCATCTGGTTGGCGAGTTCCAACCCTTCCTTAGCGGCAGCAATGGCTTTTACTGGTGGGAAAAAGGCACCAACACCAATTAACGCGGCATTCACAACAGAGTCCAACATTTTTACCGTGTTGTCATTGACCCCGATGTCTTTCAAGATTTTTTCTTTCGCGGCCTTCTCGACCAAGTACAAACCAGAACGGCAAGGCGGGTACTCAATCGCTTTACTGAAACTGAGTAGAATTTCAACTCGGCGGTTATGTTCGCGCTGTTCTTTAGTCTCGTTACCATTCTCAGGCAAAGGATCAGAAAACCCTTTAGCTACAACTCGTAGCATCGGTGTCCAAATATCTCGTTCATTCTCGCTTACCTGTTCTAAGTTAGCGAGTATCGCCTCTTTAACGGCTTCGGCTCGTCGCTTAGAAAGCTTTAGGTTATACCGCTCTGAACCGGTAGAACAAGTGTGCCCTGTAATGACGATTTCAAATGGAGAAGAGCTTAGCTTACTCAATTCATCCGCCAGCACTTTGTAAACAACGCCATCCTGGATATTTGATGAATCGAAATCGAACAAGGTGGCACTCAAGCGAAGGCGTGTATCCAAGACATCTTGCTGCGTTGTAAGCGTCGACTTATTAGGTTGTACGACAAGCAAATTATTCAGCTTTTGCTTAAGAGATAAAACAGCCGCTTTATAGGTCTCGTTACCCTCTTGCTGCATTTGTATCAACTGTTCGCGTCGAACGGATGCCGATTGCATTCCATAGTGAAAGACTTGCTGAATTAAATCGCCATCGGCTTTTTTCTGCTTGTCTACACTGCTATGAAGGGCTCCAGAATTATAAGCAACTTCTGCGAAAGACAATGGCTTATCGAGCAAAAAAGTGCCGAGCTTTCCGACACCACGTAACAATGGATCGAAAGAGCTGGATGTGTTTTGCAGTAAGGTGCTTTCTGGGAACAGATTAACCAGAGCCATTATTGCAGTGGTATGAGTTGGCAGACTTTCACCAAAAGCAAGAACTTGACCTAACCGGTTTGATACGCGGTGCGCCCCTCTTGTTAGCCAAGTGTCATAGTCCTCATGCAAATCTCCCAAAGTACTCATAAACTTGGCCGAGGCCCTGGTAACACCTGCGGCTTTTTGGGCGTTGAGGCCTATGTCGCTTATTGATTCATCGTGCTCACTCGTAACATATGAAGTTGCTGCAGCCATCACTTTGCCTAACGTTATCCAAGATATTCCTTTCTCGAGTGCGCCAGAACCGGCTTCTAATAAGCCTTTTTGATGTTGAATCACACTCCAAGTCTGCTCTGGGAGAGAGGTGCTAAGCTGTTTATTTAACGCCAGTTTGGCAGGCAGTTCAAAGGGTTGCTTTGCCATATCAGCAATTAAGTGCGGATAAAACTGTGGCACATGGTTAATCAATGCTTCTTCTACACTGATTGGATCGCCGTTAATCAAGCAGCAACGGCCCGAGGGAGTATTAATAGGAAGATTTAGTATGTTTTCTTTTAAGCTGTATGCTTTGGGGATACCTTTATTTTCTATTTCATCATGTTGATGGTCATTTTCAATTTTATACAAATTAATATCAATGCGGGAACTTTTCGCTACAGTAACTTGGCTTAAGACCTCGACCGACTCAATCCAAAAAGTTGCAATATATGCATATTCATCATAAGTGTTCGAGCCCTTGTTTTTGTCGCTAAAGTACTTATATTCCACCTCCTGAACTTTAGATACAGGATGCTGCAACTCTGACGAGTCCTCTGTACCAGTAATCATAATATGCTCGGGAACGTCACTTAATGTCACCTCCGCACCCAAATACACTTTCGATGAGAATATAACTTGAATGGTGTAAAACTGCGGAACCTCTACTGTATAAATAGTATTGTGCTGATTTTGGTTAAACCAATCCGTATAGTTTTTGAAGTATGTATCTTCTGCCAAGCTAGTTTCGTTACGAGGTGCCAAACACTCATTTTTTACTGATCTCTTTTGCATTGGCATGTCAAAAACACAATCAAACTCATCATCTTTATTTTTAAGAACACTTAACGCCTTATAGTCTAAAGAAGTATAGAGCATGTCTAACCAGCCTTTTTCCTCGAGTCCTTTTTTCGCGATATGCCCAATCTGACTCAGTGGCACCAAGTAACTTGGAAAGAACAGTACTTTTTTCAAGACGCCAAAATAATCGGTATTTGTATGTTCTATAGGGCAAAATCCAGCGGCTGCTCTGACTAACTTGCCACTCCCACCTTCATCTTCGCTTAAAATGGTTAGCGCACCATTTTGATCGCTTATCGCTATGGGGTATAGACCCTTATTCTCTGTCTTGATTTGCTTATCTTCATCGCCTAAACCTGGAGCAATAAAGGTTTCATGTGGCAATGGAAAGCTAGGGCTAACAGGGACACCGTCTTTATTATGTAAACGTCCCATTAGGTAGAGTTTTCTTATATCTGTGTTCGAACTCACGATTTATTCCTCTTCCCTGTCAATTTTTTTTCCCGCTCTTTAAGTTGCCTCTGTAACGATTCATCGTATTGCTCTTGAGTTGGGATCGTAGGGAAAAAGGGCCTTAAGTCATAGTTGGCAAAGTCTTTGGCTATTTTAGGTGGGATGAAGTAGTTCAATTTATTTAGCTGATAATATCCTGATGACCTATCTGCCGTTATAAAGACATAATGATATTTCAACCTATCAAACATGCCGGGCTCATCTTGTTGGCGAAAGCGTAGTAGTGCATGACCAAATCGCTCGGCATACCATTTTTGTTTTTGAAGTATTACTCTCATCTCATAAGGTGCTTCTTCAACTACCTTAGACGGATCGATAAAAGAGTAAATATCATTGTATTTATGTGAGACACCTTTAACTCGATTTTTCCCTTTATTACTACAGACAAAATAGTTAGATACAGGATTTCTACCGAATCCAGTCTGACAGTCTTCAGATAAATAACTTTGCTTTCCAATTAGTGACATGTCTGACAATTTAAAAACCAATTGCGCAATCTGAATTACTTCTCCACGATTATCTTTAGGTGAGACAGTCCAAATAAAACGATCATTTTTTTCATCTAACGCAAAACCTCTCTGGTGTCGTTTAGGATAAAACACTTCGTTTCCAACATGTATTGGGCCATCAAAAACATAGGATTTTTTCCTTGTTTCCAAGTCTATTTTTTGAACCTGTCTAGACTCTGTGAAATAAAATTGCTCACTGTCTTGCGTAAAGGTTGCCGAAAAACACGAATCTACCTTAGCGACAACTTCCCGCATTTTAAGATCGTATACAGCGCAAGATTGCGCCACGCTGGCGTAATAATTTAGAGCCAGATAACGCCCATTCGGCGAGCGCTGGGTAAACCCTCGATATGGCAACTCTCCCAGTTCATCCCGATGTAACAGCTGCCGTACATCGGTGCCATTTAAGTTCATTGTATATACGGTGGCGTCACGGCCATAAGTAAACATTACCTGCGGTTGATCATGCTTGGCATCCCATACTTCTATAATTGGGGTTTCTGGGATTTTTAATAATAATGTCCAACTAGGCGGTTTACTCAAAAAATCGTCTCGGTTTGCTTTGGTTCCATAGTCTCTAAACTCATGATTATAGACGATATAATCAAGCCGCTTTTGATAGACAAGGTCGACTTCTGGTTCAGGCTCTCCGCAACCGGTAAGCCCTGCTATCACTAAACCCGAGGCCATGCCGAGAATTATCCGTATCTTTTTCATTTTATTGGTCACTAAAAATTAATTGAGTCATCATATCCAGCACGTCATGTTGCTGTTGCCTGATACGTTTCGTTTCTTTATCCACTTCCTGAAGCTGGTGAGGCTCTCCAGTCGGTAGTTCTGCAGGTTTGGCTGTCACATCTTGATAGGTCATCCCTTCAAACAACACCATCGCACTGTCGTTACCCTCGACATTGGCCAGTATCAAAGTGAACACACCTTGGGGCGGTAAATTTAGGAACAGTGCGCTAATAAAGCCCTGCTGTACGTTGTGTTCAAAAGGTTCACAAGCGCTCCAATCGCTTTCTGAGTCTTCCATAATCGCGACGGCGCCTTGATAACGACTGCTTATTTCATCATCAGGTTGTTCACCTAATGTGCCCTCCTCGTAACTCACTTCTAGCCGTACTACGAGGCCCGAGTTATGCCCGTCAACATAAGCCACCACGGTATTGCTTGCATCAAAGCTTCGCACTGGCGCGCTTTCGTCTGATAGCCATGGCATGTCATTTTCGTTAAGGGAATGAACAACGGCAGCTTCTACATCACTGGTATGTTGCTGCGCTTTAAATATTTGGCTTTCGCTGTAACTCGTTAATTCATTTAATGTGACGCACTCTTTATCCAACTTACTCACATCAGACTCTAGCGTTTCTATTTGCTGCCATGTCTTTTGCTTCGGAGCAAAGTCGAGCTTAATACTGTGCTCTCCTTGCTGAATTTGGCCGTTAATTTTGTACGGTATCCACAACTGCGATAACCGTGTGCCTTCTGCCTTACGTGGTTCTACCGTATGGGCTGGTGATTTTTCATCGCTTCCTTCATCTTGATGATTTGCTTGTTGGCTTTTTTGTTTTTGGGCTTTTTGTCTATGGCCTTCTACATCGATGTCTCGGTATTCGCCTGAAGCCGTGACTTCTAACTCACGCCACAACTTATTTTTCCAATAAACGTATAAGTAGCCACTTTTTAGCTCTGCGGCGTAGTTTTTGTCTTGTTTTTCATCCAAGTACGCAAGCGGCCTTACAGGAACCAACACCGTATCCCACTCCGGCTTCTTAATTGCAAATTCAACTGGTTGAATATTCTCAGCCAGTGTAAGTTCAAGAGGCTCAGATTGACCACGCATAGGTATGGTTAGGATGAGGTTTTTTGGAGTCGGTTCTAGTTCTTCGAATTCAACGAGGCAACGATGGGTGAATTCATCGTCTTTCTTAGGCTTTCTGGTTAGCTTACTTTCGCTGCTACTTTCTTTATTGGAAGGAACCAGCATTAGGCTTGCAGGAGTACTCGGCCATTGGCCTGCAAGCTCTACGACAACCTTGTATTCGGGAGGTAGCTCCACAGGTTTACGAGCTTGCTTTTTGATAGGCGGCATCGCGCGAACTGGGGCTTTCTTAATGGCTGGCACTTGCACTACGTCATCTTGCTGTTTCGCGCCATTGCCACCAAGACGAGCGGTTGGATTATGTACCTTATTGACGGGTGCTAGCTTTTCTCCGACCAAGGCATTAATTAAAGCCTTTTCTGGCTCGGTGTCATTCTTGCCCGCAACAACGGTTGGGGTCTCGCAACACAAGCCCGTAGGATCAACCCAATTAATAGGGTTGGGCGCGTATTGATAAGGGTTAATCCCCCCTAAGATCCCAATCGGATCGGGTTGAATGAATCGCCCTGCGAGAGGGTCGTAATAACGCGCTAAGTTATAATGTAGCTTCGACTCTGCGTCGAAATATTGGCCTTGAAAACGCAGTGGGTTGTCGATGGTTTCAATTTCAACATGAGCAAGCCCCATTGCAGTGTAACTCGCTTGCCATACAGTAAGACCACACCTGTCTACCAAACGAACGGGCGTGCCGATATGATCGTTTTGATAAAAATAACATTGCCCACTGTCCACCAGCATAAGAGGAGAAAATGAATCGGGGTGATATACATACCAGCGACACTTACCCTTGGTTATTTCTCCTATCAGCTTACTGCCCTGCCAAATAAATTCGGTTATGCCAAACTCGGTGACTTTTTTGCAGCGACGTCCTAGTGCATCGTAATGATAGTGGCTAAGCTTGCCGTTGTGGTTAACGTGTACGAGTTGATTTAATGCGTTGAATTCTCGGTTTTGCCGCGCGTCATCAGACTGAAATACGATCTGATTGCCTTGCTCATCATACTGGTAATGATGCTGGCCGAGGTTAAGCAACATATCGCCATTTAGCTCTACACCTTCTCCTTGAGGGTTACCGAAGCTCCCCAAGCTAAACCGCTCTGTATCATCCAGCGTCTTTACTCTGGTTAGTTGGTTAAGCTCATCATAGTGATATTGATGATGCCCAAGTTCGCTATCAACAATACTGACTAGGTTATGCTTGGCATCAAAACGACAGTCTCGCGTACGCGTTTGCCACTGCTGGCACTTTAACCGTCCAATACCGTCAAAATGACGTTGCTCTGTTTGATTATTACCATAGAGAAGATGATCTACCCGTCCCATGTCATCATATGACAATTGAACATCCGGCAGGGAAACAGCAGCACGAGGATCGCAGATGAATTGTACACTGGCTAACTGCCCATATTGGGTATAGGAGAATTCAAATCCATCACCATTAGGTAACCACAAAGTTTGGCTAACACCGTGATTAACGTATTGGTATTGCAGGCCGAAGTCACCTTGCCACTCTCTTGCTAGGCGTCCGTTGTCTTGGTATTCGTATTGTAATGTTCGTGATTCATTAGCAGCAGTAAGCAGCTTACCGGCAAGGCTATGATGATAATGACTTTCTTGATAATGCTCTTGGCTGTAAGCGCGTAAAACCGAGATGTCGCTGTGGACGTTATAGTCCACTTTTAGCGTTCGTGAAGCCGAGCTTAACTCCATTAACTGGCCATTGCCGTCATAATGATAATGTTGGCTTACCCGATTAAAACTCTGTGTACTTTCAAGTAAGCCGTCACTAGTCTGCGTGAATAGATGCGTTAAGCCATCACTTCTTTCGATTGACGTGACATTACGCTCGCCGTCATAACTAAAGGTCAGTTGGCTTCCATCATTTCGTTCTAATACTGCGGGCTGAGATAAACCCGCCCACTCAAAATTAGTGATACCTGAGGGCGTAATGAGCATGGCTAATCGCCCGCTTTCATCGTAGCTGTAACGATGCTCGCGGCCAATGCTTGGTTCTTTCGGATGATAATGGGCTACTCGGCTAAGCTGCCCATATTGATTACGCTCGAAAGCCGTGATCATGCCATTTGAATAAGCCACCCCATTAAGGTGTTGTTGACGGTTGTAGCTATACCGAATCAAGGCTTGGTTATGCTTGCTAGCCTGCAAACGGTTGTGACTATTCCACCACCACTGCTCAGTTTCACCATGGCTGCCTTGCGCACGGATCATACGTCCGCATTTGTCATATTGATACGAAATGGCGGGCTGATATTCAAAACAGGCATCCACGGTTTCTGATTGAAACACTAACTGCCCTAGGCTATTGAAATTCTGCGATACGGCTTCGCCATCGGCGTTGATGATTAACGTTCTTTGTCCAAGATGGTTGTACTGATATTGCTCTATTGCACCACTGGAATGTTGCGTCGAAATCAGCTGACCAAACTCATTATAAAAATATTCAATGGACGCACCTTGCGGTAAGTTCGCTTGAGATAGTCGGCCAGTTTCATCGTATACCCAATGCCAAACGCGCCCTTCTGGTGACGTTTTCTTGCGTAACTTGCCCTGTGAGTCATGTTCAAAGTGCCATTGATTACCTAAGGTATTGGTATAGCTGGAGACATTGTCATCAAATTGGAAGTGATAATCGTAAGTCGCGTTATCACCGTAATTTCGAATGCATTGGGCTTCTTGCGCGTCACCTTTCCATTCGAAATAATGGCTAAATCCACTGGCTTTCTTCCGCTTCAATAACAAGTTATTCAAGCTGTATTGATAAGACTCACTTAAACCAAAACGATCGGATACTTCTACTAGCTGGCGATGGCTATTCTGTTGGTAGTTAGTCAGCATTACGTCCGTAAATGCGCAGCGTAACCCGAGCAAGCGGCCATCTCTATCGTATTGGCAACGAACAACCAAGGCTCCATTGGCGTCAATTTCAATCAAGCGCCCATTAGGTGAGTACCTTAAATCATATTGTTGGAAGCTCGGTTCGCGTATCTGACATAATCGCCAAACGTCATTTAATACTTGAAATTTGTACTGAACCCCAGAACTCAGGGTGATCACTCTGTAGCCATTTTCATGATATAGGCAACTGGCACCAACATAACTTTGATGGCTCACCGCCCCAATACCTACTGGCTGAAAGTGGATTTCATCTCCCATGTCATCAACAAAGCACCAAGCGATAACGTTATGGTTTTCATCGTATTGATCATGAAGCTCAAAGCAGAAACTGTGTCGCCAACCGAATCCCATACCTATATCTTGCAAGCATAAAGAAGAGCGGTAGTTTCGCAGCCAAGCCGTGCCGGAGCCATCGCTCCAATCTTCAATTGAAAGTAACTCTTCTCCTGTCACCATCGAGACTGGGTCGCCTGCAGTTTGGTGATGTTTGGCACTGTCTTTGACTGGATCTTCCTGCACTGTATCTTGTGAAGGCGATGGCGTTTTTTGACCATTCGAGTGCGCAGTTGGCGTGCTATCACTTTGTACACTCGTGACTTCTACGGTTTCGTACTCTTTAGAACTTAAGGAAATCGAACCCGACGAGATATAACAAAACACCTGTTCTTGATGAAGGGCTTTTGCGAGGTTTTTAACCTGGTGGCGGTGAACCGATAGTGGCAACTGACTTGTTGGAACTTGACCATCGCCTAAAAAACGAGATAGCTCGTACAACAATGAACTGTTTTCAGTGGTAAACGAGTCAAATAGGAATTTAGTAAATGCCAAGGCCTCAAATTCGCTGCTGAAATTACGTCGTTTACCTTGTCCCATTTTTTCAGCACTGAATGAATAGACATCATCGCCACAACGCTTAATTTTAACTGCGCTTTGCTTAATCATTTTTCATATCTCTTTAATCGCACCAATTAAAAACTGCAGCACTCAAATGTGCATTATCAGCAATATCCATTTGTAAGCAGTAATGCTCGTTATTTTGTGATTTGCTTAGTGCATTCATTATTTTAAGTGTTTTAAACAAAGCGAGATTCACACCCAAATCACCTACTTGGTATTCAGTAAAGTGGTGATGAGTCTGGGTATTAATGTTGTTGTGCAAAAAATGGAATTCGTGAATCCAATCATTTTCTACGTCGTCAGTTCGAGCCATCGGTAACCAAAGCGATTCATAAACATGAGGAACAGATTGAATACTGGCTCGAAATAGAAATCGAACGCACTCTTGCGTGCTCTTTCCACCCACAGCCGCATCCATTTGAGTCCATACAGGGTTAAGGCCTCTGCTGTGACTGGTCGCTTTAAGGACAAATAATGAATCAACACAGGCAACCATCTGCGTTATGCAGGTGTCCTGCTGACAAAAAGCCAAGGCTGTATCCAAGCCAATAACCCAAACGCCTTGTTCAAGGTGTTGATTTGCCAACGATTCAATTTTTCTTAATGCCATAAGAAATGAAGCATGTCCGTACGGGTAAATCAGCGCCAGTGAGCCGCCTTGCATTGGTAAAAATGCTTGCTTTAATGCATTAACCACGGACGCAGTGTTTTTCTGACCGTCCATTTCTGGCAATAACACAACGCACGCAGCCTGCTCGGTAATGGCTTGTAATGCTTGCGTTTGATCTTCTATGATGGATATTAAACGATCACTTAATGAACAAGACTGAGCTTCAATCATTCGTGAAGTGGGGGCCTGCACATAGTCTGTGTTTTCCCAAGTCATCTGAAGTTCGTCTTGTTGTACCAAGTAAGATTCGAGGCAATGGTTGCCACTGCGCAATATTTTGGGCTGAAAAAGTAACGGCATTTATCCACCTATCACCACGGTTCCAACACCCGATGTAATCACGCCACCATGCTGTGAACTGTCGCCCATTCGAGCCGCCGCTTTTCCGTTAATGCTTACGCTCGACGATCCAGAGGCGATCTTGTCTGGTGGTCCACTGCAGACCATCATGTCGCCCTCTCTTGCTGCTGGCATTCCACCAATGAATACATTGCCCGAGCCTGCTGCAACGGGACCACCTACATGTGGGGTTTTTCCATTCCACTGAGGACAAGAATGAGCGCTGCCAATAACTGCTGCGGGTTTTGCCATGTCTATACCTAACCCTTAATTAAGTGCGATCTTGCCAGCTTTAAGATTGATGGCGGAACCATTGATAGCAATTTCATTGCCTTTGATATCGATACTGCCTGAACTCGACATAGTGATGGATGCGCCTCCAACTTTTATTTCAATACTTTTGCCAGCCGAAAGGCTTAACACTTCACCAATATCCATACTCAAGTTCTTACCTATTTTGGCAATTTGATTGTTATTGGTTGTCTCGACTTTATCTTTTTCGACCAGAGAGATAGAGGACTCTTCAACCACAGATTGAAAGGTTTTTTCGGCATGAAGATACACCAACTCTTTACCCGGCTTATCGTCAAAGCGCAGTTCATTAAAGTTGGCGGCTTGCCCCTGAACGGTACGGGTCTTAATGCCACTTTGTGATTTGTTGTCTGGCAGCGAATAGGGGGTGCTATTCGCACCGTTGTACAGGCAGCCCATGACGATAGGTTGGTCAGGGTCACCGTTAACAAATTCAACAATGACTTCTTGCCCGACTCGTGGATGAAAAACACTGCCCCAACCATTTCCGGCACTTTGTTGAGCAACACGAATCCAACACGAACTTTCTGCGTCTTTTTTACCTTCGCGATCCCAGTGAAATTGAACCTTAATACGTCCAAATTTATCAACGTACACTTCACCTTGACTCGAGCCCGTTACTAGTGCCGTTTGTATTCCAGCAATTTGGGGTTTATTGACCGTTAATGACGGTCTAAATGGTTTATTGGCATCCACACAACTGAACTGAATATCCACTCCTTGCTCAGCGGAACCATCAACACCGGTTTGATTAAAAACCGAAGCTTGAATGGATACATGCGTCAAAACGTATTTTTTGCTAACAAACGATTTATCTTCATGTTGTTCAAATTTGAATGTTCTGCCAATTGAGAAGCTACGACAACTGGCATCACCACTAAAGAAATGGTCGTCTCGTTGCAATGATTCCAAGGTATGTCTATTTTTGCAAGCATATTGATCACTGGTTGCTTCTTCACCTAAGAATTCATAATGCTCACTGAGAGGAGGACTGTAAGACGCAGCATTACCCGTGAGAACATGATTGGGGTAGCTTTCCGGCTTTCTCATATCAAAACCTGAAAGGCAGCTAGATTTAGGAATCATATTTTGGCTTTCGTGCCACGAAGATATATGAGCTTTATCATTACTTCCGCTAGAGTAGCTAACTCGGTTTTCTATATTTGGTTTATAAAAGCTAACGTCATCAAAAAGTACTAATTTATGACTAGACTTTGAATGCTTGAAACAATAACTAACGCCTTCCTCTGACAATAACCTCAATACAAATTCTAAATTCGTTTCATTATATTGAACTTTAAAATCATATTTTTGGTAGCCTTTCGTTAAGTTAATTCCAAAATCAATTTCATGTTCAGAAAACAATAAAGAAACAATTTCTTTAACGTCTTTTTTTTGATACACACGATTATTTTTTCGGAAGGCACAAAATGACAACTTAGGTTGAATGGTCAGTTCGATATTTTTATAGTTTTCTCCGCCACCGCTAACCGTTACTCGACTACCGAGTATACGAGCACTCGTGACAATACCATGAAAATATCTTGGTTCACTCGCAACCAAAGAATGGCTATCCATAGAAATCACTGCGGGCTTGCCAATCACTTGGTTAAGTTCACCTTGGGTGCCGTTAAAATACGCATGAGCTTGCAATGAAAAAAGCTCTGATAACGCTTCATAATACTGAAAGTTATTCAGAATAATTGAGTCGTAACCAAAAGCAGTGGTGATTTTAATAAAACTATTGTTTTGCGTGGCTTTTTTCATGACTTACTACTTAAAAGTATTAGATAATGCGGGGCAAGATACCCCGCAAGAATTGATTACATCTGCTGGCCTTTAACGCCACTGTAACCGTAAACAAGAGGAGCAACAGTGTTGTTCTTATCGTCGGTAGGAGTCACTGTCATCATCATTTCTGTATAAGAGATAGTGATCGTTTCTACAGGGCGGTCGTCTTGGATAGACACGGCATAGTTTGAAATCATGGCATCGGTCAGTTCGATTTTCATAATTTCTTCTACTTTTTCACCTTGTTTGGTGATATGGAATACCGCAGGTTTCCCTTTACCAATCGTTGCTTCTTTGAACAAATCCGGAGAGGCTCTGTCTTGAAGCTTAGTGATTGTTAAGTCATAAAGGCGCGTTGAACTCGCTTCACGATCTTGAGCGGTACCAGTATATGAACTAATTTCACGGCCAACACTCCAATCGACTGATAAAAGAGTAATTAGGTCTTTATACTGCTCTGCTGTTGCTTCACCTTTAATATCTGCATATTTTAGGTATGTATTTGCCTGCATGCTAATCTCCTGTAGCATTAATAATTACAACTCATGGATATGAGTAAGTATTGGACTCTATTGAAAACAGAGACCATTAATAACAAAGTTATAAATTGAAATAATTCAACTTGCTTTTTTATACGCTATCTAATTGTCAATTTCATTGTATTATTGGTTAATAAATTGAAATTTTGAATTGCACCGCATTAGTTTAATAATAAAAAATGTAACGTTACTCTACATTGATAGATATAACATTTTCATTATTATCAACAGTAATGCAATTAACAAGCGTATCATTAAATACAGATTCTAATACTGACGATGATATTTTTGGTAACAATGAATTCTGAATAATAGTTTGAATCGCTCGTGCTCCACTTCCATCTTCATTACATTGATTTACTAGGTTCTCAATCAGATTTTCAGAATATAAAAATTCAGCTTGATAATGTTCGATTAAACGGTTCGATATTTTATTTAACTGTATCTCCGCAATCGTTTTTAATAGCTCTCGATCTAATGGAAGGTATGGGATAACGTTAACCCGGCCTAAAAAGGCAGGTTTAAATGCATCAAGCAAATCGTCTCTCAACGCTTCTTTCAGGCCATCAACGTCCGGAGCTAGCTGTGGGTCTTGGTAAAGCGCCATCGTAGTGTCTGTGCCTACGTTGGATGTCATGATAATGATGGTATTGCGAAAGTCGATATCTCTTCCTTCACCATCTTTGATGCTCCCTTTATCGAACACTTGGTAAAAAATATCCTGTACGCCTGGGTGAGCTTTCTCCATTTCATCTAGCAATATCACACTATACGGCTTTCGTCTGACCGCCTCGGTTAAGACGCCACCCTCACCATACCCAACATAGCCAGGAGGGGACCCAAGTAACAAAGACACTTTATGTTCTTCTTTAAACTCCGACATATTAATAACGGTAACGTTATCTTCACTGCCATAAACCTGTTCGGCAATCGCTAACGCCGACTCGGTTTTCCCCACACCACTTGGGCCCGTTAAAAAGAAGATCCCGTTCGGCTTACGTTCTTCATTTAACTGAGCTCGTGCGGTAATGATCACTTGAGACATAGTATCCAACGCATGATCTTGGCCGATGACTCTCTCGCAAAGTTTTTCTTTAAGCGACAATAAACTTTTTATTTCATTATTTTGCAATTTACCCAATGGAATGCCCGTCCAGTCCGATACGATTTCGGAAACTAGAGCCTCATTCACATAAGAAAAAACCATTGGCGTGACATTTTCCGCTAGGGTCGCTTCCAATTCGACAAGGCGAAGACGAGCATCTGGCTGCTTGCCATTCAATACACTGTCTTTAAGTTGATTTGATTCTTCAACTAACTGTTTTTCTTTTTGCCAAGTTTCATTTAGCGAAGCGATCTCTTTCTCTAGAATTTGGGTTTCTTCGGTCAATTGTTTTATCGTACTTTCATGGTTCCCCCCTAAAGCTTGCTCCTTTTCTAATTGAGATATTTGAGCCTTTCTTTGTTGTTGAACCCTTTGCTGTATGTCGAGTTGACCCGGCGTACTCGCTTGACTCAAAGCAACCCTTGAACATGCTGTATCCAGCACGGATACGGCTTTATCCGGCAACTGCCGCCCTTGAATGTAACGGCCAGAAAGCGACACCGCCGCTTTCAACGCTTCATTTGTAATATGAACACCATGATGCTTTTCTAATACCGGCACCAGCCCGCGTAGCATTTCTATCGCGAGATCCGGTGTAGGCTCTTCGATTTGAACAACTTGGAAGCGTCGGGTTAATGCGGCATCTTTTTCAACATATTTTTTGTACTCAGCCCAAGTCGTGGCGGCAATGGTTCTCAGTTCACCGCGAGCGAGAGCTGGCTTTAAAATATTCGCGGTATCACCTTGACCTGCTTGACCTCCACTGCCAATCAGGCCATGAGCTTCATCAATAAACATAATGATCGGCGTTGGTGATTCATTGACTTCTTTGATGACCGACTTTAAGCGGTTTTCAAATTCCCCTTTCATGCCCGCCCCTGCTTGCAACAGCGCCAAATCAAGAGACCGAATAGCAACACCGTTTAACGCTGGAGGTACATCGTCAGCCACAACTTTTAGTGCTAAGCCTTCCACTACCGCCGTTTTTCCGACACCCGCCTCTCCAGTCAAAATAGGGTTGTTTTGCCTACGGCGCATTAAAATATCGATCATCAAGCGGATCTCACTATCTCGACCAACCACTGGGTCAATACGCCCTTGCCGTGCTTGTTCGGTCAGATCTACGGTGAATTGGTCAAGAGCTTGAGTCGAAAGTGGGGGGCTTATTTGCTCGCTTGAGTGAGCTCGATTCTCCGATTGCCAAAAGAGCTTTAGTCCATCTGCCGACAACTTTGCTAGTTCGTCACCAAATACGTTCGATACTGCAAATAGCGTATCGTCATTAATAACCGCGTAAATGAGATGAACCGTGTCAATGTTGTTATCTGAAAACTCGATGCTAGACGCTATCCACGCGCCCTTCAGCAAACTGACGGTGTGTCCAGAAAGGCCGGGAACGGACTGACACCCCGTTTTCATTTTTTCTAAGCTGTGTTGTACATCGACCTCCAACTGAGCCAGGTTGAGATCGAAGTGCCCAGCCAACAATTTCAGGGTGTCGCTCTGCTGCTTAATAATACTGAGCAACCAGTGGCTCATTTCAATACTGTGATGGCTGCGACTGCTCGCCAATGCTGCGGCCTGCTCCAGTGAGCTTCTGGCCTCTGGTGTAAGCCTTTCAACTAACGCCGTTAATGATAGTGATGTCATTCAATTCCCTTTTTAACCGATTTCTGCGTTTGTAAATTACTGATAAATATGGCGTAATACGACTAAACTCGAATCGTAATAGTCCGTTTTTTCGAGCTTTCGTGGGGTGCGATAACACACCCCATCGCCAGCTGACTTTGTGTTTTATTTAATTGAACTCGTGGCAAATATTGATATTGCGTCGTCAACAGCCATTCAATTGCTAATGTTTCTCCTAACAACGCTCGGCAGGTTGTTTTGATAGCGTCGATTTTTTTGCCTTGTGGCAACAAGCCTTGAACTTGCGTAAGACAATCCGCAACAAACTCTACTTGGAACCCTGCATTCATGTTCCACGCTCGCTTCCCTAAGCTTGCCCCATTCCCTAATTGAGCGAACTGCCCTTCTTGCAGACGTGTCGAACATAGGCGAGTCTGCTCTTGGGGCTGTAGCTTCATCCACTGGCCTTTAAAGTCACGAATAATGACGGTACAACCCGCAAGCGATTCAAGACAAGCCTGTACAGCACCTCGACTGCGCACAGCCTGACTGAAATAGCCACCTAAATAGAGGCTTCTTGGCCCTTTATCACCGGTCAGAGACACCAATATTTGATGCCATGCCGATGGTTGCTTAGCGGCCACTTTTTGATATTGAACATGGGGTTGGTAGCTCTGCCATGTGCGATAAAACAGTGACAAAAGACGGTGGTTAAAAATGTCCAAGAAATCTTTAAACGTTGGGTCGTTATTTTTCAGTCGTTGAAGAACAAGCTCAGTGTAATGACTAGGTAATACACCATGCTCGCCAGTCAACCCGATTAAGTTAGTTACAATTTCGACCTCTTGATTGTTGCCCAATTGAATATCGGCAAACTCACCCGCTTCATAGCCAAGTTGCTGAGACACTTTTAGCTGAATGCTCTCGTTGCTCGGCAACACGTCGGTTCCGAGTGTTGATTGGCCTTTTTGTAAAAATCGCTCAATAAGATGAAGCGATTGGAACAACTGCTCACGATCCAAATCATCAAGAAACGTTTGTTTATTCATAGCAGGGCTTTCTCCCCACACAAAGCGGGCCATTGATGGAAGCACTCACCAGATTCTTTATAGATAATGGATAGCCGTGTGAAGGTGTTGATTTCGGCAAATTGGGAAAAATAGGTGGAAAGCACATTGCCCAACAAAAACATTTGCTCGCTCGCTAATAGGCTCTCCGATACTTCCAGCCTCACATCAGAGCCATGGCAAAAGCCAACGCGCCCTCTTTGATTGACACGTCCCGTTCTTGCCGTGACTGCTAGCCCAGTAATTGAGTCAATCAAAGCTTTGGACTCAGGTGACGATTTAAAGGCATACAAGTTTAATGTTTCGCGCAGGTTCTTGAGCCCATCGTTTCCAGAAAAATGGGACAGAGTCATTAATTTAGCAAACTGCCAACGCGTTGCTCCATCCATCGCAGGTCGAATGGTTTCAGAAGGCGCGACTAAGCAACGCAGCGAACCGAAGTTATTGCTAATATTGGGTAAATCAATGTTGGGTAGCCCGCCACCAAAGGGCAATTTTTTGGCTAAGTTACGATTACAGCACTGCGCTTTCACCGACATTATCCAATTTTCATCTTCTGCCAATTCGGCAAGCTGATGTTCTTTATCGATAAGAGAGATGTATACGTCACGGCCAGGTTCATCGAAGCCACCAGCCCAGCTTTTATCTTCTCTTCTCATGGACCAATAAATGTCACTTTCTGACAAGTAGTTGGTATGCTCTCCAGCATAAAACGGAGGCAGTTTTTGATAATTCATTTTCCAACTTCGAATGCCAACTTCTTCAATTTTAACGACTTCGGTGGTATCAGGCTCTAGATGCTCAGGATGAAGTGGGTACTCATATTCCGTAGGAACCACTCGTGACGGCTCCATAGGGTAAGAAAACAAATTAATGATCGGCGTACAACCGATCATAATATTGTCTTTGGTGACTTGTTTTTCTAACCATTCGTTGCTGCTATCAAAATAGATCCAAATTTCAGCCTTATCTGTATGACCAAACCAACTTGGGTCTAATTGGGTTAACTCCGCAAACAGGAATTTCTCTGGAAAATGGAAGTATTCGACCAATAACCGAGAGCCCATAAAGCTCTGCTTTCCGTAGGGCACGACTGCCGACTTCTGGTCGTATCCGACAGGGATAATATGCCTAGGCGTTAAGGTTTTCGTCACATTTGCCGACGGCGCTAAGGATTCTTGCTTAGTCCCGACCTCGTGAACCACTATCGCGATCCCTAAAGCAGACTGATGCATCAGCTGGTAAAGTTGATGGCAAACTTGAGGTTGCCCATTAAAGAACAATCTCAAGTTATCAAAGCAAAGCTGATTGAGTTCTATTTCTGGGCTGTAACCCTGAATAGCAAGTTTGAGTACTGAGCTGGCTTCTTTCTCAATACCCAACCCTACCCCTTTAAATGGCGCATTTTCAAACGTCGCCGATGTCATTTCAATTGGCAGTACCTGCGTGTCATAGCAAGTACGGAAGGTGCACGACTTAAAGCCCTGAGCACCTAACGATACCTTTTCGCCTTTTGCAATATTAAGGCCGGTTGTCGCCGTTTCGTCACACGCAATCTTTAAGATACTCAACGACGGAATAGGCGCATGAAAGTCAGGAAACAACTGGCCAATCAGTGCTTCAGTTAATTGCGGAAAGCTATTGTCTAGACTTTGTCTTATTTGAGCGGTAAGAAAAGCGCACCCTTCAAGGATCCTCGCAACATGAGGATCTTCGACTTGCTCTTCACTTAACTTCAGCCGAGCAGCAATTTTTGGATACATGCTGCCAAAGTCTTGCCCTTTGTGTCTCAAATAAGCGAGTTCTCGATTATAGTATTTTAAGAATTCATCATTCATACGGGCTCACTTAACTTAATCCCTAAACTGACTGGCTCCACTTCTGAGTCCAAAATCAGTTCTTGTACCTCATTGTCGACGTAATACCGAGCTGTGATACGTAAACGAAGTATTCGATCCAAATTGTCATTGTTGGAGACGATTTCAACAGAAACGTGCTTAAACCTTGGCTCGAAATCTAACAAGGTTGTTCGAACAATTTCACGCAAGTACTGCTGGCCATCTTTGCTACTAAAAGGCATCGAAGAAAAATCTGGCAGCCCATACCCCACAATAGAACCCGCTAATTCAGATAAGCTTGAATCGAGCTTAAGCCAGCTGGTTCGTGAGTTGAGCAAAGCTTCAACATCGCGGATCAAACCTTGGGCAATGGCTTTATCCGTTAATGGGTATGCGACATCTATGGCCGTCTCTGGGTTATGGTCAATCAACTTATCGAGTAAAGACATGCCAGAGTTCATAGAGTTTCGGTGCTTGATCATGAAGCGCAATCAATCTTTGTACTAATCTCGCTAATTGAAGTGATAGGAACAGCACATTCATCGGCTAACCAAACTTTTTGCCCTAAACCTTGGAAGACACGGTCTTCGGAAACTGGCTTCCAGTCCGTCTCTTTTCCTAATTTGTGTGCTTGTGTTGATGCATGCAAATAAGTCAGAGGTAAGTGAGCTTCACCTTCAATTACGCCTTCAATTTCAAACTCAACCGGACGCCATAGAGTTTCAAGTACGTTATTGGCAGGCTTAATACTGAGATAAGTGATTTGATCGAGTGGAGCTAAATAATAATTGCCTGTACTGCTGAATAGCTCGATGAATCCACCTAGCGAGTCGTCGATATCACGTACATCTTGGTAATCAGTCCCATTGATAGTCAGAGCTGTTTTTGGCCGTAGCGTTTCTAACTCATCACTTAATCGTGGAATATCATTTTGCTTATCATGGTAAATAGCTAAATTTAGTTTTAACAACTTTTGGTATTGTTCATCACGTCCCCCCAGAAAATTAGCAGTGGCTCCCCCTTTAGAGAAATCATCACGTGCTTGGGCGGCTTTAAGCATATGCCGTATTTGGCTTGCTCCCGCTATAAACTCGGGGAACAATTTAATTGCCTGCATCAATTGCTGATCGGCGCGCTCTAGCTGACCATCAATACAAAGAAGTTCGATAAATTGACTGCGTAAACCAGGGTCTTTAGGGTTAGATTTAATGGCGTTAACGACGCTTTCCATCGCTTGATTTAATTTTGCATTTCTTAATAGCTGTTGCCAATCTGACATATGACTTCCTAAATTATTTTTTCTGGTGAAAGTTCTGTAATAAGCCGAATCGAAGTCACCATTTGGTCCAACTGAAAATGTGGCCTTAAATGGATGATCGAATAATAGTGGCCTGGGCTGCCTTGCTTTTCTTTTACTTGAATACGAGCTTCATTTAATGGGTACTTGGCACGCAGTTCATCTGACGCCTCATCGGATCCGGTTGTGTACTGATGAAGCCAACGTTGAAAGTCAGATTCAATCGTCACCGCGCTCTGATAACGCCCTACTTTGTCTCGCCCCATCACTTTGATGTAATGAGCAATACGAGAGACACACAATGTATATTGGAGCATTGATGACAGCTGAGCATTCATCGCCGCCCCTTGTTGCTGGTAGTTTTGGGGGTGGTGCAACGATGCATTGGTTGCAAAAGACACAAAAGGCGTTTCCGCAACAGGAGACATAGGAATAAAGCCATTATCAGACAGCCTTTGTTCTTTACGCTCCGATACCTGAAAATTGACAGGGCTGCGGTAACGAGACTTTTTTCCGGGGAACCTCACTTGCATGTTAACCGGCGGAAAAACAACACCTTGCTGGTAATTTCCGGCCGTCACCCCCCTGATTTGAGCAAACCAGCCAGACTCGCTGTATGCCCTTAATATCACTGACGCTAAACAATATGAGGCGTTCCCCCACAAGAGATCCACTTCGGAATCAACGATCTTTTCTTTAAAGGCGAACGCTTCTAGGCGAGATCCGTCGGTTTGATATGGTTTTCTCATCAAGACAAAAGGTAAGGTGATCGCCAAAAACCGAGCGTCCTCACTGTTTCGTAATTGATGCCACTTAACGTATTCGGGTAATTCAAATTGAGTTTCTATCGCGGCCGTTGTCGCCAACTGAGCAAAGCTATCTACGCCAAAAAGACTTGGCGTAGCAGACAACAAAAACGGACAAAAGGCCGCCGCAGCAGTCTGGCTAATTTTCGTTAACACCGCTAAATCTCTATCTAGCTGATGACTACCCGGTTTATGTTGAATATGGTAATCCCCGACAAGCAACCCAAATGGCTCACCTCCAGGCATAGAAAATTCATTCTGATAGATCCACTTGAACAAGTTGGTTTGGTCAAATTCAATGGCATTCTGACTGTCTCGAACCAACTCATTCCAACTGCAACTCAACAGTTTTATTTTCGATTCTTGTTCTGATTCATAGCTCGATTGTTGAACGACTAAGTAGTGTAACCCTCGCCAACTGGCCTCTAGATCTTGCAATTGATCGTTATGAAGAATCTCATTTACTTGCTGGTTGAGTAGCGCATCTATTCGCTCAATTGCCCCGACAATACTAGGTCGAACAGAAATCACATCCTTAATACCGTTGGCATCGCACCAATATTTAAGTGCTAAACCATCGGTTCTAATATCTAAAAAACGCTCAAGCCAATTCGCATTCAACTCCGGATTTTCCGGTTCTGGAATGTCATGGCTAAGCTGATTAGGGTCTATAAATTGAATATCTGTCATGGGATTTAGCTGGCCTTTCGACCAGCTTATTTGTTAACTGCCTGAATCTGGAATTTTTGCGACTAAGCGCAATGACGTGGTCAGTTCTTCCATTTGTAGCCAAGGCTTAAGCCAAGCAACCGCATTATAAGAACCAGGGCTTCCAGGAATTTCCTTAACCTGGACTTTGGCATCCGCTAGTGGGTATTTGGCGCGGATATCCTGACCTCCACCTTCTGATGCATTCACATACGATAAGATCCAACGGTTAAGCCACGACTCGACATCTTCAGCCTCCATGAAGCTGCCAATTTTGTCGCGAGCCATTACCTTCAAGTAATGAGCAAAACGGGAGGTAGCCATCATATATGGCAATCTCGCGGAAATTGCCGCATTCGCAGTTGCATCTAATGAGCTATATTTAGCGGGTTTTTGACACGTTTGAGCGCCAAAAAATACCGCATAGTTCGTATTTTTATAATGACAAAGTGGTAAGAATCCCAGTTTTCCCAGTTCCGATTCGCGTCGGTCTGTAATACCAATTTCAGTTGGGCACTTCATATCTGGATCGCCATCATCGCTCATAAAGAAGTGAGTGGGTAAGTTGTCTACTCGGCCTCCGCCTTCAGCGCCACGAATTGCGGTACAGAACCCGTACTTAGAAAACGCGTCGGTCAATTTCGCTCCCATCACGTAAGAGGAGTTCATCCAACAATAATCGTCATGCTTGGCATCTACAGCGACGCCTGATATTGGATCAACATTGAACTCTTCATAACCGAACTCTTCGACCGGCGTAGTCGCTTCACCGTAAGGCAACCGTGCCAAGACTTTCGGCATGGTTAATGAAACAAATCGAGAATCAGAACTGTCGCGGAATGAACGCCATTGAGCATATTCCAGTGACTCGAATACTTTTTCTAAATCACGGGGCTTAGACAATTCTGACCACTCATCAAAACCAAATAATGCCGGAGATGCCGCCGACAAAAATGGCGCAAAACCAGCCGCTGCGACATTCGACATCAATCCTAGAGTCTCAATATCTTCAGGGTGATTTGTAAATTCATAGTCACCAATCAACGCGCCGTAAGGTTCGCCACCTGCGCTGCCAAATTCTGATTCATAAACTTTCTTGAAGATCTGGCTTTGGTCAAACTCCACCGCTTTACTTAAATCTTTATGAAGCTCTTTTTTACGTACGCTCATCATGCGTATTTTCAATGTCGCGCTGGTGTCAGAGTTCGATGTTAAGTAATGCAAACCACGCCAAGAGCCTTCTAGCTTTTGCAAGTCGGGGTGATGCATTACCGCGGCAAGTTGCTCTGATATTTGGTTATCTAACGCCGTAATCGCCTCGCGAAATGTTACCGTCAGATTTTTGTTCCAGCTAACGGTGCCTTTCATTGCTTCTTCGGTGAGTGTCTTGATTAACTCTTCGGCGCGAGACGCTTCAGTCTGTTTCGTCGCTCCAATAGCTTGATCCAAAAATGAAACCGCTTCATGCTCGAGAGTAGGGTCTAAATGTTGTTCCGTTTGCATGCTCATGACTCTACTCCTTCATTCGCATCAACGCCTTTGCCAAGGTTTAACTCACCCGCTAATTTGGCTAAATTGTCAGTGTTGTTCAGTACCGCTTCTAAGACATCTTCAAGCTCCTCAGAGCGATCGACTTTTGTCATTAAGTCGCGAAGTTTATTGCGGGTTTCCATTAATTTACGTAACGGCTCAACCTGATTTACGATAGCGGCGGGTTCAAAGTCTTTTAATGACTGAAACTGGAGATCAACCTGAAAGTTGGAGTCATTGTTCTCTAGCTTGTTATCGACGTTAAAAGATAATGACGGGCTCATTTTTTTGAGAACATCATCAAAGTTATCTCGATCTATTTGAATGAATCGACGATCTTTTAATGGCTTAAGGTCAGTGGTATTTTGCCCAGCAAAATCCCCCATTACACCCAATACGAATGGCAGTTCCTTTTTCAGCGACGCATTCTCTGTCTCGATGTCATAAGTGATATGGACACGAGGCTTCCTAACGCGTGAAAGCTTCGAGTGAATACTACTCGTCATATGTTTCTCCCTTGATGTTATTCATCATTTTTATTTGCTATACCAACCAGACGGAAGTAGCCATTTTTTGCTTCTCCATCAGAAATCAACTCTGCCAATAATTCAGGCAAAGGCATGTCACACCACCGAACGACTTGTTCAATGGAATAGGAAACCGGCGAGTGCGGCTCCGTAAGTTTAAAAAATTCAGCGATGTTGCTAAGTTGAGATATTGCCTGCTCACGAGAGGTTAAATTTGCCGCGAGCAAGCCCGTTGACACTTGTGCTCCTTCTGTACTCCCCCCTTCAGGCTCGGTACTTTGCACTTCGGTATCATCAATAATGGGTTTCGTTGGTCGAAGGCGCTCACCCACTAGATGCTCTAATGCGGTTTTTATTGCTTCCAGTTTTCTATCGATATAAGAGCTTGGCATGGGTTCAGCACATGCCTTGTCCATTGCTTGGCTGTAGCGCTTAAATGTGTCAATGGCCTGGTTTAAGTCTAAGTACAGCTGTTGGTAAAATTCATTTGAGGAACCTTCAACTTCAAGCTTAATGCTTTGTAAATCTGCACTGCCAGAATCGATTCGTTGTCGCTTTTTATCGTCATCCAGTTTTTCTATGTCTACCGCCTGTTGGTACTCCCAATAGGCATAACTTTTCCCACCTGTTGCCTGAGTTAACGGTATGGAGGCAATTGGAAACAGTAAGGTTCCTTCTTGCTCAATGCCGTTTAACCCAATGATGCCTGCTACCCGTGTTTCTACTCCGTCTTCATCCGGCATGGGATAGAGCCCATCCCAATATTGGTCAATAAGCTGCACCGCGATTTCGTAACCCTGTGCAAGTCCCTTAAAGCCATGAAGCCGAGTTAAGGCTTCGATGAGCCACGCAACCAGTTCTAAATCCTTTGTGACCGAGGTTAACTGTTCAGGTACCACATCTAAGAACACCCGCCATAAATTGGCATAGTGAGAAATGGGTTCATCATCTACGATTGCATTGCGTTCCTCGTTACGAGCCACCATGCGCTGATCTTTCAGGTAGAAATACGCTGATTCAGGACTAATATCTGAACGAAGATCTGTCCCTGTTGGGCTCTGCTCTGAGATGGCCTCAAGCACGTTAGGCACCCAATCAAAAATTGGCTCTTGAGACTCCATCATCTTCTTCCCCTAGGAAAAATAGGAACCGTTGCATCACACGAGCGTGGAGCGATACCAGAGCTTTCATTTGAGGCGACTTTGATCAACGCGCACGTCACGTTGTCTTGTGCGCCTTTCACCAATGCGGAGTGCATTAAAGCAAGACCCGATTGATTAACAGAATCGGCCTTAAGCCCCATGCTCATATCTTGTTCTGTTAATTCCTTCGTGAGGCCGTCACTACAAAGTAAAAACAGATCGTCGACTAATAGCTGACCAGACACTTGATCTATGACGACATCCGACTCAACCCCCACGGCGCGAGTTATTACGTTAGCTAAAGGGTGGCTTTCTGCTTCATGCAATTCGATTAAACCTTGTTCAACGAGATCCATGACTTGACTGTGATCTCGCGTTTTTTGTATCAGTTGCTGATGACGCATTAAATAAATACGGCTGTCTCCGACCCATAAGCAATGGTAATAACCATCTTGCAAATATAAGAGCACGGCGGTGGTGCCCATGGTTTTCCCGTTAAGATGCGCTTCCCCATACTGATAGATTTCAACGTTGGCTTTTTGAATCACGGCACGTAAATCGTCAATGCTAAAGTCGTTGTGATCCACTACGTATTGCTCGACAATATCGACAAGCATCTGACTGGCAATGTCACCCGCCTCATGGCCGCCCATACCGTCTGCGACCACCCAAACTCCTTTTGAAGGAAGATCTAAGACTGCGTCTTCGTTATAAGGCCGAACCTTACCTGGGTGTGTTCTAGAAAACGTAAAGAAGTTCCAGTTCATATGCTCAATCCCTACCAATTCCATTTATCCCAACAGCCATCCAACATCGCTGAAAATTGCCCTACTGCAGGCAACCCGTCTGTAACAGCACTAACCGGGCTGATACTTTCGGTGCCTTCCGTCCACCAAAAGCAGGCTCTCGGTTGTTGCGCTTGTAACAACTTATTTAATAGCGCACTGCCTTCTATCTGCACATGTTCTTCATACACCAAATTCTGCGTCGCTTGGAGGATCGGTGTGATCGGCCCTATCGCGGGATAACAAAACGTATCCTCTTGAAGATTCGCCTTTAAATCATTTATCCATTTCTCGTGTTGGTAGTTGTCATCAAGCACTTTTAATGCAAGACCTTGTGTCAGTTCGCTCCATGACCGATTTAGCCAATAAGACAAGGCATCGCCTTCAACGCTACGCGCCACAGTAAAAAAGAAGTATCGCCCTACAGAATCAACGCTCGGGATCATAGTGCCAATCATTGCTCGCTCTCCGCAGACCTTTGGCGCAAACGAAAAGTGCCATATCGGCGCATTCATATAGAGCGTTGTCCAATCCTCTTCCAGTTGTTCTCGGCTTACCGCTAGCACCGCTTGCTGCCAGTCTTGCCAACTATTAACAAAGTCCAAGGGCAAGCCATCTTTGATAAAATCGCCTTTAGTGGGGATTTTGCCAAAATACCCCCACGGCAAAACTACAGAACTTTCGGACATGAGAAACGCTCCAGATCGGTAGACCAAAAAGGGTTAATCGTGCTTTCTGGAATTAACTCTAATTGCACTTTGTTCCCTTTTAAGTTGATCATGACGATGTTATCTTTTCTCGACTCAGGGCGAGCTTTCAAAGATTGGTCCAAGAGCTTAAATAATCCCCATTGCCCCTGATAGCTATGGGAAACTTCTCGGCCAGAACCCGGCGGCGTGAAGACGATTCGAGTCTCGGAGTTCTTCGGTGACCACACAAGTTGTTGGCTTCTTGCTGGCCCGTGTTGATAGGTTAGACCTTGGCTTCCTAACTCCATCTTAAAACGAGCGATGTGTTGATCTAGGTAAACAGGCTTCAGTCCAAATTCAACTTTCAAGCTGTTGTCCGACTCAAAAAAGGTATGACGAATTTTTTTTGCTCGCTGGAAAACCGTCAACACCTCTTGGCTAACACCTATCTCTTTTTCAAACCGCCAGACCCGAGATGTGGTATCGACGAATGGAGAAAGGTAATCATTGAAAAACTTATCTAACGTTCCTCCATAGCCAAAGAAACGTTTAAAGTCTTTTAAGCTCACTTCTTTACTGGTGTTCGACTTAAACGGATAGCGCCCCTTAATGCTTCGCTCATAGGCTTTAACCACTTGCGTTTGCCAAATTTTGTTTAAGTGGATCTGGGATCCCTTTTCAGCCAATTTGGATGATTCAGCCGACAAGCTGGTTAACCATGAATTAAACGGGGCTGGTAATATTTCGTTTGTTCGTTGAATTGAACGGGCGATATCGGTTGTTACGGTGCCATCTAACATGCTGCGGTATGCCAACTTCTGGTTATTACCCGAGCTCGACAGATCAGAAAGGTACGCTTTCAGCGTCACAAGCGATTGATTGATTTCCTCAAACTGCTGCTGGTCGATTTGTAACAAGGGATCAAATGCCTGCTCAATTTCTTTACCTGGTAATGCAACTGAAAGCTGGGTATTTTCCGTTGGAAGAAAGCGGTTAATGCTGTTCTTTTTGTCTCGTAGCGCAACATCAGCCGCTTTTGTCGCGACTTCTGCCGCCACTTTACTATTTTGACTCAATGTCATCTTAGTTAACGCGACTTCTTTTTGTATCGCTTTGAGCAAGGCTTCAATTGGGCGCTCGGAGCTCGCCAATATTCGGCTTTGTATTAAACTCAGTTCTAGACTCGGCGCAGATTTTAAGCGGATATCGTCTAACAACTGCTCCCACTCATAAACAAAGTCACGGTTGTATCGCGCACGTACCCCCGCTAAAGCAACGTCAAAATCCACCGTTTTTACATCAATTTTGTCGCCATACACCCAGTTGTCTTCCATTAGGTTTTTAACGGTTCTATTGACTTGCATTTGAAAAACGCCATGGAATCCGTTGTAGGTATAAAAACCCGGAATTCCCATAGATAAAGGCTTGCCGCTCCCGCGTTCGAACTGGCTAAGACTCTGCGGCCCCCACACGTCCGTCAAACGAAACGATGGCACATGACTCTTCATAAACTGAAGCTTCATGCGTTGATAAGCACGCTCGGCCAGAGGAAGTTGAGTCAATATATCTCTTGCACTTTGAACCGACTCATAATCCATGTAGACCCCAAACTCATCGCCATTCAGCCAGTTATTTGTGTGCTTAATCAGGATTTCTCTTTGCTGCTCATTGAACTCTCCCGGAAATCGATTTTCAAAATACAAGACGAACCAACTTTGAACATGAACACGCTCCATTCGTTTTGGCATAAAGAGCATCAGGTACGCTTTTAACGTTTCGTATAGATATTCTCGGTGCTCTTGATTGCTCTCCATTTCGTCAACCAGCGCGCCAGATAACCACGTTGAAAAGTACTGGGTAAGGGCTTGTTGATAGGCCGAGTTGGCTGGCTGAGCTATTTTCTCGCCTTGGTAAAGACCAAATGAATTAATGCCTTCTACATCCTGATAGTTGCCCTCAAATCCCATCGGTAATTGAGCCAACTTATCAAGCAAAATTAACGACTCCGGCAAGTTGTATTCAAAGTCGAACTGCACTTGTTCGATGTCTTGTTCGAGATTCAAAATTCTTTGATCTGACGTATCAATGAGGGTCTTGTTCCATTGATAGCTTTGCAGCCAAATCACCCCGCATATTGCTAGGCTGATACAGCTCATTCCAAACACGCCGTGGCTGACCCAACGGTTTTGTTTTTGATGATGGCGATTAACACTGCCCAAATAGCGCTCTTGGAAAACAACATCTTCAAATAATGAGCGAATGAAGAATCGTGAGGATTGATTGGCATTCGTCTTGAGAGTAAGTTGTGAAAGCCCTAAACCAACCGAGGTTTCTCCCATAACGCGATCAATAGGAACGCCTTCCTGTACCGCGCTGACGATAAATACCCCACGGATCATTGCGGATTCTTCAAACGCATTATTGGCAAAGATGTCGGACAGCAATTCATCAAGATTGGCTTGTAACATTCGTAGTTGCTTTGGAAATTCAAAAATCAACGCTCGCCTATCTAGATCGGTTTCCTGCTCTAAACGCTTAACCATGCGTTTATCCAAGCTTTCCAATAACGTGTGAAATTCTTTATTAAATAATGAGATGACCCCTTTCTCATCCTCACAAAACTCAGGCAGTAAGAAACCAAACAGTTGGTCACGTTCGTCGTCTTCTAAATCAAGAAAAAATTCGTTGAAACCCGCGATAAGATCAGCTTTGGTTAACACAACATAGATTGGAAATTGCATACCAAGCTGATTCTTTAGTTCTTGAATACGCATTTTGATTGAACGAGCGTGCATGCTTCGCTCTGTCCGTGTTTGGCTCATTAGGCTCGCTAAACTCACCGCAACAATCGCACCGTTAACGGGTCTTTTTGTCCGATACTTTTTAAGCAGCCCTAAGAAGCCCAGCCAAGCTCTTGAGTCCTTATCGGCACCGCTATCTTGTGTTGTGTAACGTCCGGCCGTATCAATGAGCACGGCTTTATTGGTAAACCACCAATCGCAATGCAACGTTCCACCAATACCTGAAAGTGGAGTACTGCCCATGCTTTCACTTAATGGAAACTCTAAACCGCTGTTAGCCAGTACGGTTGTTTTACCCGTCCCAGGAGGGCCAATTAATAGGTACCAAGGGAGCTGATAAACACTCATTTTTCCTTTTTTTCCCGTCTTGGCGAGAACGGCAATCGCTTGATCGATTCTCTCTTTTAGTACGCCGATCTCCGCCGCTGATTCTTCGTCATTTTTTGCATCGACTTGAAGCAGAGATTGAATGCTTTCATCCTCAGCTTTCTTCTCTCTATTTTGACGGAGAAGATTGGTTGCTCCCCAACCAAACATCAAACACAGCAATACCACCAAACGTGCGCTTTCACTCTTTAACGGCTCGTATTCCGCAATGGCGATGAGCGGCCCAACCAACCAAATCAACAATGACAGTGCTAGTAGTCCTAAAAGGCTTATTAGCCACTTCTGACGCAAGAATTTTCCCGCTTTGCGAATACTCATTGCTCGTCTCCTTGTTCGGTTCTTTGGGTCACGATCAGATCTATTTCTACACGGCGATTTTTCGACCTGTTTTCTTCAGAATTATTTTTGACGATAGGACGAGCGTCGCCCATTCCCTCCGGGAGTAACCTTCCCCGTAAATCGCCACTGCTGGCTAATTGATCAGTCACCGACGTTGCTCGAGCCAAGGATAGATGCCAATTTGAAGGAAATTTACTAGTAAAAATGGGTTGGTCATCGGTATGGCCTATAACTAATAACTTTCCGGTTGTTCCTTCTAAAGCACGGGCAACTTTAGACAGTATCGGACGGGTATGAATCATCAGCTCTGCACTGCCCGACTCAAAGAGTTGATTAGCCAGAAAAGAAATTCGTACGCGATCGGGTAACGACTGAATATGAACTAAGCCACGCTCCGCTTCCGTCGACAGCGACTGGTTAATACGACTGGCTATCGCGGGCACAATTGCTACCGCTTGAGACGGTGTTTGTTCAATGGTTGGAACCAAATTAAGCAAGCGCGAAAATGTATGGTTAGAAGCCGTATTTAACTGATAACTAAATGACATGTACATAGCGGCTAACATAGCGCCTGTAATGGAGAGAACGACCCAAATTGGTGCACTTTCTTTCGCTGAGTTTTCAGCCACTAGCACTTTGTGTTCCCAATCGTTAACTAGGTATTTAGGCGCTTTAGACGTCATCGAATGTAATGTATCAAACACTCTTTTTCTGACGCTTCGGTGCGTGTCTAGGCCGTTTTTTTCGAGTCGATAACGCCCAACAAACCCTAAAGACATACAAATGTATTGAAGTTCCAATAAATTTGCCGCCTCGTTAGGCATGAGCAAAGCGTCATCTAAATATTGATAGAATTGCTCGCCGCCTTGTGTGTTGGTGTAAAACGTGGAAAGAAGGGAATTATCACCCCAAATAGACTGCCCACCCCAAACGGTATTGAGTATCGACTCGTCAACCAAGCAACATAGACAAAAACGCGCGATATCCACTTCTTTATCGGTGATATCTTGCAGCCTTAAACGGGTTTCGTAATCTCGGATCTTCTGTATAAAGGCATCGCGCAGTTGTTGAATATCTCCGTATTGACTTGTGGCTCTTATCTGGCCTATCAATGACAGAATCACGTTAGCTTCTGCTAACAATGGATTTTGACCAAAGGCAATAATGCTCGACGTTTTATCTTCACGGACGACTTTAGTCAGCAAGACGGTATTATCCTGCTCGGGACTTTGTGGAACAGGTGTCGGTTCTTGCGGCTTATTGACACTACGACGTCCAGGTGTAGGTTTCATTATTCGGTATTCCTTTGTGTATTCAGTTACTGATTAATTGTCCACAGTTCAATGCCTAGCCCTGGGTAACTCCCCGATAAATGAATAGCCAGCCCGCCACTTTCAAGAAGCCTCTGCCAATACATGCCTTGCTTATTAACTTCAAAATAGTGATAACCGGTTTGATAAGGCAACTGACGTGGAACAACCGCCAGCGCCGAGATTGAAATGCCGTGCAACTGGTTATTAATTAAGTCACGTATATTCTCAACGGGACCCAATTTAATTTGACTTGGCAACCGAGTTCGCAACTCCTCTCCTGCCATATCCGCTTTAACAGCAATAACAAATTGACAGGTAGATAGGATTTTTTTGTCCGGTATTGGCGTAACACGAATACCGTACTGGCGAATATCTAACGGTAATTTCGTCGCGGTTTGTTCAAGGACCACACTAAGGTATTGGCTCAATATTTGATGGTAGGAATGAAACACGTCATTAATTTGTGTATGTTGATACTCCAACAACTTCGGCGGACGTTTATCTTTAGCTGAAAAAGTAGCAAGTTCTCCGATGAGGCCAAGTAGAGACGTCGAAAGGTCAAAAGGATGCAGGTTGGCACTTTTGCTTAACTGACGTAAGGTCGTTTCATAGCGATTTAGCATTTGTAACATCACGAAATCAACCGTCGAAGCCGACGCTGATTTCCCGTGCCCTAAACGCTGCGCAACGGCATCAGCACGAATTTTAATCATTGCAACGACGTTAACTAAATACTTATTTAACGTCTTGTTTTCATTTGCATTAAGTGTCGGCGGTATGTAACTCGCATCCAGTATTATCTCGCCTTCAACCGTCACCTCTCGAATTCGTGCAATTCGAATTGACAGGTAACCGGGCAAGTTGTCGTTGGTAATTTTGATTTGCACACGTAAGGCAGCCAATTGTAGAACTTCTTCGTCCAACCCTGTTACGTTGTCAGTCACTGACTGATCTTGATAGGTATACCTTGTGACGAGATCGTCATCATAAGTCGATACATTCTGTCCCGTAACACGATCAAACGGGATAACCAGTGCTACATAGGTATCGGTAATCTCACTACCAACGAGTACTGATTCCGGGACAAACTCTTTATTTGGAATATCGATTAAGGTCATGTCAGGAAAGATCGCCTGACATTGTTCCAGTTGAATTTGCCCTTCTTTTAGCAAGGCCTGATTAATACTTAATGCACCGACTCCCCAAGGGTAAGGTGACAACAAACGCTGAATCCCTTTGGACTCAAAATTGATCGAACGCTCTTGCTGCTGAAAGTGCTGCGGGCGCAAAAACATGCCCTCACACCATACGATGGGAGAATACTCGCTCATGAAAAATATAACCTACGTCAGAAAATGAATTACTTAAGGGCTACAGACAGTTGGCCAATAATAACTTTGTGTTCTTTATAACCTGTTTTATCAATCGGCATTATTTTTCGCCAATTCGCATTTTCTATATCTCGGAATGCGGCGACGACACCAACATATTCCACTTCTGGACTCATACTTACCTCATACTTTTCAACCGCCCCCGGAGAAAAAGTAAATTCTTTTTTAGCCACTAAATCTGGCCCTAGAACAGTTTCAGCATTCTCATATAATGAGAAGAAATCTTGATTTTCAAATAACGTATTTGATGTCAATTCATAGACATAAATAACCACTGGTGACGGCCTACCATTTAAATCAGGATTGGCTTTATTACTCACATCAAAGGTTAACGTTGAATAAGCAGGCACGACATAATTTGCGACGGTACAACCACTAATAGACGTTAATAATAGAAGCGCTAACAATACACTTTGTTTGTTCATTTTGTACTCCTTTCAACTTTCTTTAATGCCACTTCGTAAGATTTGGCAAAGTCTTCCAAGTAGAATGGACTATTTCCTGCTTGGATTTCATTATTCAATTCAATAAATATTTTCTCATAGCGTTTCCAGTAATTAACTGCAGAGTTATTTGGAATTAGCTTATCAAGTACGCCCACTTTGAAATTTTGGTTGGTGATATAGCTTGGTTCTAGAAGGTTCATTACACCACTAACTGCACCTTCGACTCCGTGCATGAGTGCTTTTTCATGCTTTTCAATATCATCAAATGCTTCCTCTATTGATTGCAGCGGCCCCAGAAAACTTGCTGAATTTCGGTTATATAAATTGTGTATAGCATCTTCGACATTGGCAGAAAACTTAAGAGGGTTATTTTCATGTCGCTGGAACGCGGTATGGTTTAGCCGATTAGATTGCTTAAACGCTGCCCTATGGTGCAGCGTTTCCATTAAACCGCTCAAAAGCAGCGTAAATGACGAACCTAACATCTCAAACCACGCATCTTTGCCGTGGACGGGTACCATTTGAGGGGATATCCCCATTCCCTTCAAGAATGCAGCCATCTCATTACCTTCCGCTAATTGAGAGGTTTGCGCTAATTGAGCGGTTTGTTCTGGACGTTGAGATTGATTATCCTCATGGATAGGTGCAGGAGGACTCATTGTTGTCGATGGCTCAGCAGAAAATTGACGGACAGGTGACGTTGACTCTAAATCGAAAAAGTCATCAGAAAGGCCTAGGTTCGACTCAAATATCGATTCATGATTGGGTTCCTGAGAAAGAAGGACATTAATATCAACCCCAAATCCATTTTGAGATTCATTTGAAACGATTTTATTATCATCGTTATCCGTTAATAATGTTGTATTTCCACTATTAATCTCCACCACGACTTCATAGTCACCAAAATTAATAACATCATTGTCATTTATTTTAATTTCATTACCTAAACCTAATGCTGTTACTGAGTTATTTAAAAATATCCCATTGGTTGATAGATCTCTTATTAAATAATCCCCACCAAAAGGGATGATTTCACCATGAACATTGGAAATAACTCTTTCAGGATCGGGGAATTGCCAATCACAAGCCTCAGAACGACCAAAACTGACCGTGTTTTTGTTGTTTTCATCACTAATTACAAATTCACTTTCCATTTCCGACGTGAACTTATGAAAACTATTTACTTTAAGTGAAAGACTCATTAAAACCTCAGAACTATAATAACACTTAGCTCAATTATTATTGTTAATCATATCAGTAATAATACTAACAATAATAATCCGTCTAAATCAGGCTGCACTATGAATAATTTACGAGTAAATTAGTATTATATTTATTTCATCAATCAAATTTATACAGCGGACTTCAAAGTTTTCTCTCACCATATTCAAGCTTTATCAATCTGATGTTATATATACCGAAAATTTCATCCGTGCTAATTGTTTAGTTTTCGAGAGTGTCTGAACATGCTGCTATTCAAACTGGAGTTCAGTATATGTCTAAAGATAAAACCTCACCTTCCGAGCCAAAACAAAGTAAAGACGGTGATCGCACACAACTCATCGAGTCGGCTGAAGAGCCGACATCAACACAACCACAATCTGATGCTGAAGGCTTAATCGGAACAATGGTTAAAGGACGTTACAAGCTTGATGCTCTTATCGGTCATGGTGGCCTTTGCGATGTCTATCGAGCCACGGATAGAGTATTAGAATCATCCGGCGCCGAGTTTCCTTTTGTCGCACTAAAGATTTTGCAAAAAGAATACGTAAACCAACCTGAAACAGCGCGAATGCTTATCCGTGAAGCGCAAAACACCCAAAAACTTAGCCATCCCAATATCATTCGAGTTTTCGATTTTGGCGTCGATCAGCAAATTTATTATTTGGTAATGGAATATCTTGATGGCGAGACTTTAGAGCAGGTAATACAACGATCTCGCCCAAACGGATTGCAATTTACGAAAGCACTATCTCTATTAAATCAAGTGCTTGATGCGCTGGAATACGCGCATAATCAAGATATTATTCATGCGGATCTGAAGCCAGCTAATATTATGCTTACCTCGAATGGCCAGATTAAGATCTTTGATTTTGGCGTATCGAAAGTCTTTAAGATTAAGCAAGATCAATACGCGGCAGCACGTATCGATACGTCAGATGTCGTTGGAGGCTATACGCCTAACTACGCTTCCCTTAATGTTATCAATGGTTCCGAACCAACCCAAACCGATGATCTATTCGCATTTTGTTGTATTACTTACGAGCTCCTCACCTGTAAGCATCCTTATAGCAGAAAACAAGCCGATATTGCGCTAAAAGAAGGGATCAAACCGAACAAGCCCGCCAATATTCCCACGACAAAGTGGAAAGCCCTTAATCAGCATTTAGATTTGTCTTCTTCTATCCCACAAGACACCGCAACAAGGATTAAAACTCAGCTTAACAAAAACCATGCTCCTGCTATCGCCTCTATTGCTGCAATCTTAAGTTTAGGAGGGCTTCTAACGTTAGGCTATCAACAAAAAGAGGCGGAGGTTACCCATTACCAAGATCAAGTAACCGCACTACAACAAGAAATAGAGCTTACAAACAACAAACTCAATACTGATAGTGAACAGGTAACTCATTTAATTGATATGAGTGTTCATGAAACGTCTGTTATTGAAGACGGCCTTCTTCGACATCATAAATCATCGATCATTGGCCAATTCGAAACACAAATTGATGAAATTCTTAATGACCGTTCAAGTACGTACCCAAACTACTCCGCAATTGAAAGTGTGATTTCCGAGGCAAAACGGTATTATCCCGACTCTCACTCGTTAGAGTTGATTGCTGCAGATATCCAATCAAGTAAATTTTCCACCCTCTCGTCGATTGCACAGAGGATTAATACCCACCTCGAAAAAGGTCGCTATGCCCAAAACAACGACACAGACAATGTGTTTAGGCTGTATAAGGATTTGCATATTATTCAGTCGGACTATGACTTTACGCCATCATCACTTTCAAGTGATTTATTTGGCACAAACCTAGAACAGGCACTACAAAAGCAAGACACCGTCGCACTAGCGGAATTAATCACCGTTGGAAACGTATTATTTTCAGATATAGAAAAACACAAAGCACTGTTAGATAAGAGCAACAGCTTGGAAGAAGCCATCCGCTCACTCAGTCACTATCACATTTCAATTAAAAAGGGCAAACCAATAGCCTACCCACATCAGGCAGCTAAAATTTTGTATGGTGAAGAAGTGAGCCTCCTGACTTCCTCGTTAGAGAAAGCCAAAACCGTTAGACAACTAAATGAGCTCGTTAGCAAAATTGATCAGTTTTCAAGTAAGGTTCCTAATGACTTCCAAGATTTAACGACCTTAAGATTTGACACTGCGAACAAATACTTGGAGTTTTCCGACATACTGCTTAAGAAACGCAAGGCTTCTCAGGCTCGTGCCGCAATGAAAAAAGCCAATGCACTGCTTAAACAGGTCGATAACAGTAAGGTTCGCAGCTAGTCGTATGAGCTCTCTTTGTCAGCTGATTGAATTATCATACTTAGACCGAACGATTATCAAAGATCGCTTCGGAAATAGTTATCTATTCATAGAAAAAAGGAGGCTGTTACCTGTTAGTAACTGCCCTCCTTGTGAAACTCGTTCTGTCGCCCTTTCAGTCATGTTAGGGCAGAGCTCAAGCCTTCTTTCAAGGTTATTTCGAAAAATGCACACATGGAATCTTTTCGGAGTAGACAAGACTAAAGCACCAAGCATCACTAGAGAAATCATGCATCAGATAAACACGGGCACCGTGGTGCTTGTATGCTTAGGTAAATAACACTGACTGTGATTGTTTTAATCAATAAGTTTTAGACCCATTGCCGGCCCACTCTGAAATGAAACTGACATCAACTTGCTCTATATTTCAGCTTTAACATGAGCAAACTCAAGAGCGCACGATGTCTATTCCTTTATATGTCTTTGATATGGATGAAACTTTGGTTAATGGCGATTGTGCCATGATTTGGAATGAATTTTTGGTTGAAAAAGGCATTGCGACTCAACCGAATTTTTTAGAACAAGATCAACATCTAATGGCTCTCTATGCCAAAGGCGAGATGGATATGCAAGACTATCTCGCGTTTTCTATTGCGCCGCTCGCCGCTCTGCCCACTTCAGATGTGGCGATATTGGTCGAAGAATGTGTCGAGCAATACATTCTGCCCAAGGTCTTTGTGCAGGCCGCATCACTCATCGGCCAACTCAAGCGCAATAATGTTGAAATGGTGGTGGTATCAGCCTCTGTGACTTTTATCGTTGAAGCGGTGGCAAAAAAACTGGGCATTTCACATGCTATAGGCATTGATCTGGCCGAGTATCAAGGCTGTTACTCATCAAAAATGATCGGCACACCTAGCTACCGTGAAGGTAAAGTCACGAGGTTAGAGCAATGGCTAGCCACGCAAGACCAAAGTTTCACTGAGGTTCATTTCTATACCGATTCCATCAACGATTTGCCGCTTTGCAATTATGCCGACCATGCTTATTTGGTCAATCCTTGCAAACAATTGTCCCAGTGTAACCATCAAAACCAGTGGCAGGTATTGAATTGGGGGAATGAACAATAACTTCGAATGCGATAAAGGCAGCGAATAGTCGCGTGCCTTTTTGTGATCGAAACTAACGATTTTGGATATTAATATGCCATGAATCACTTGGCTCCGCGCATACATTGCTGTCCGCAATACTGGCATGAGAAGCAACGCCACTTTGGCAACGAAGGTAAGGTGTGCGATCAACCACTAGAGCGATAATGGTCGAAAACGCTAAGATAATCAGTACCCATCCGGCAATAAGTCGTAACATAATTCACCTCCATCTCATTAACTTCAGTTTTATTTTAACCGACCATAACGAATCAAAATAATGCATAATGAGGGGGATTCATTAACATTGGAGAGCGTATGTTTTCATATGAACACTTGGCTGCGTTTTGTGCGACCTACGAAGAAGGAAGCTACAGCGGCGCAGCAAGAAAACTGAATAAAGACCGGACAACCATTCGAGAGCAAATCAAGTTACTTGAAGACTGCTACGCCATCCAACTGTTCTCTATCAAAGGCAAGTCCGCTGTCGCTTCTAGTGACGCTGAAAACATCTATCAACAAGCAAGCCTATTGGTTCGCAACAGTGAAAAACTCGACGTGCATATGTTGAATTTATACCGCCAAGAAGTTACCCAGCTCGATATTTTTCACGATATCTTGGTTCCGAGCTCTCTTATCGTGCATATCGAGCAATACGTTGCAGACAAACACCCTAAAACTCGCCTCAATTGGTTACATAGAAATCGAGACGAAGCACTCAGTACTTTGGCACGCAGTAATCATCATTTGGCTATCATGCAACACACCTACGACAAGCGAACTGATTACCTAATTAGCTCACTTAACTTAGGTAGTGGCGCTTTTGCTCTGTACGCTAACCCTACGCATCCTCTTTGCCAACTCACGACCGTGTCGCTAGGAGAGTTGCAATTAGAAAAGCAGTACATCAGTGAAAACCACTTTAATGCCATGCCTCATTTCTTCCAAGTTTCGCCCGATTTTAGGTTGGTGAGTAACAACGATATCCTTGTAGAGTTATTGAAAAAAGATGGCTGGGCACTGCTCAGTACCAGCTTGGCAGAACATTACGTAGAAACTGGACAACTGAAACAATTACCAATCAAAGAGCTGGCATCTTCGCTCGATGTTGGAATATCTTTTTACTACCCTGACGCTCTGGCATCATCCCCTTTGCTACAAGAAATAATGCAGCAGCTAACATTGTATGTTTCACAACATAGAACCTAATGACACCGAAGCTTTACGCTACATCTAAATAGGTGATCAACCATTTTGTCCCACTCAGATCGAGATTTCTAGCCCAAGTTTGATAAAAGCAGTTACACTCAGGTTACTCACATATTTTGTGGGTAACCTATATTATTCCTATAGAAACAAATAGATAACAGGCGCGATAAGATATGCTCAATCCACTTTGGCTCAAGACGTTTTGTACCTTGGCTGACATCGGCCATTTCACCAAAACGGCTGATTCCCTTTATATGACTCAACCAGGCGTTAGTCAGCATATTAAAAAGCTGGAACATGCCTGTGGTTATGAGTTACTAAAGCGCGACGGGAAAAGTGTTGAGCTCACAGAACGTGGCAGGTTAGTTTACGATTACGCGAAACAACAACAGGTACACGCCAATAAGCTAACCGAAACGCTCGCGTTCGACGACCCACATAAAGGTGCCTGTAAGTTCTCATGTTCAGGGGCACTATCGTTGCGGCTTTATCCCGAATTCATCAAGCTGCAAAAACAGCATTCCGGGCTAATGACTCAGCTAGAAGTTGCGCCAAACCACAACATTTTGACGGCGTTGCAAGACTCAAGCATCGATCTTGGTATTGTCACCCACATCCCAACACCAAGTTTATTTAGCTTTGAGGAAATTGGGCAGGAAACACTCTGTTTGGTTCTTCCTGAGCAATATAGAGGCAGGGCCATCACACAAGAAACTTTGGCCGAATGTGGGCTGATTCACCACCCAGACGCTGAGCATTGCCTCACTCTGTATTTGGATTCGTGTGGCGACAAAGCATTACAAGAACTCGACGTCGAAAAGCTACCTATTACTAGTAAAATAAACCAGCTTAGTCAGATATTGCTGCCGATTTCTATGGGCGTTGGTTTTACTGTGTTACCGAAAAGTGCTGTAGATCTATTCCCACACAAAGACAAACTGCACATTCACACCCCAGCCAAAACCGTAACTGAAAATTTATACCTTGTTAGAAAGCGCAATCGTCAACTTCCTGTTAGATATGACACCTTGATATCTAAAATTAAAACGCTCATTAGCAACAAAAATGACACTTAGGCTAGGCGCGCATCCGTATTTCGAGCCTCTATTACTCATAGACTGCTAAAATGACATAAAGACTGTTTATATCGAGGTAAGAATATGGAATTAGGCGCTCACTCAATCAGCTTGAACGTAAAAGACTTACAGGCATCAAAAGCCTTTTATGAAAAGCTCGGCTTTGTTGTTACAGGCGGAGACGAGCCTAGCAGCTGGCTCATCTTAAAAAATGGACAGTGCATTATTGGGTTGTTCCAAGGCATGTTCGAAAAAAACATTCTCACTTTTAACCCCGGTTGGAATAACGATGCCGAAGAAACCAATCCATTTACTGACGTCAGGCAATTGCAGGAAACACTCAAACAAGACGGTGTGGAGTTCGTTAGCCAAGCAAACACTCAGTCTACAGGGCCCGCAAGCTTCATTATTGAAGATCCAGACGGCAACCCGATTCTGGTAGATCAACACAGATAGAGGAACATCTTGTATTACAAATATAAAGGTAACCCTATGGATTACTGTTCAATCTCACTCACACCATCAGTGGATAACAACCAATTTAGTTTGAATTCATAGAGATAATATTCATTGCGTTAATCATCTAGAATAAGCTGGATAATTAACCGACAAACTATTAGTATGATTTAATATATACACCCTCGAAGACAACATCATGCTTGAACAGTTTATTTTCTCCGCCACGATCACTGGCCCAATATTTCTTATGCTGTTGCTTGGGGTTGTGTTAAAGCGGATCAACTTGATCAACGAACCGTTTATAGAAACCGCTTCAAAGCTGGTGTTTCAAGTCACATTACCTGCTCTGTTATTTTTGAGTATCGTGAATGCTGATCATGATTTTGAAAAAAGTCTGCCGTTTGTATTTTATGGCTTGGCAGCAAACATTCTGTTCTTCATATTCACGTCGTTATCAACGAAAGTTTTATTCAAAAATGGCATCGACAACGGCGTGATCATTCAAGGCGGGTTTCGAGCTAACACCGCGATCATTGGCCTTGCATATATCGCTAATGCTTACGGGGATTCAGGGGTTGCGATTGCTGCGCTGTATGTCGCGTCAACCACTGTGCTATACAACATTTTAGCCGTCATCGCCCTTAGCCCTAAGAACGAATCGTCCAGTGTTAAAGCGTACGCAATGATCGTAAAGACCGTCACTAAGAACCCCCTAATCATTGCCATCATGGCCGCGTTTGCTTGCTTTTCACTCTCGATCCCTATTCCCGATATGCTAACAAGCGCAGGGCAATACTTCGCCGATATGACGCTGCCGTTAGCTCTCCTATGCACGGGCGGTTCACTAAACCTTAAATCATTGAAAGATGAGCAAATGAGTACCTGGTTTGCAAGTATTTGTAAGCTGGTTCTGTGCCCGTTACTGATCACCACTGGCGGCTACTTATTTGGCTTTAGAGGCATCGAACTCGGGATCTTGTTTTTCATGACCGCAGCACCAACCGCAGCAGCCAGTTATGTTATGGCGCGTGCGATGGGCGGAAACCCTACTCTGGCTGCAAACATCATAGCCCTAACCACCGTGGCATCATTGGCCACATACACCGTTGGCATTGTGTTACTTTCAAATCTCAACCTAATGTGAACCTTCTCGCAAACATTGAGGCAATTAAACGTTAACTTGTAAAATAGAAATCAAAATTGATACTAGACATTACTTTCAAACACTTAGCTGGTAATTTGTGAGTTCTGTTGAATATCTGGTTAAGAGTATGCCTCAAGAATCCGCTCATAAAATCGCTAGCTTCGAGCTAGGCCGAATCCTCGCTATGCTGGCTATTATCGTGCTACATAGCCAGGTTATTTTAACTTATGCATTGGTCGATGAAGTCCCGTGGGTTGGCTATATTGTCAACCAACTGTGCCGATTTGCCGTTCCTTTGTTCTTTCTCATATCTGGCTATCTCATTCAGCCAAAATTAGACAGCACACCTGCTTTCACTTTCATCCGCTACAGTCAACCTCTGGTCAAAATTTGGTTGGTTTGGAGTGTTATCTGCTTAGTGATGCCCTTTAACCTTCACGTCGTTGCCACTGATGGGTATTTGGCTGAACGAATGGGGTATTGGAGTTGGCTCATGCAGGCTCCTCTCAATACGTTAATGGAGGGAGGGTTAGTCCATTTATGGTACATCCCTGGTTTACTGTGCGCCCTTGCACTAATGACGTTATGCATTCATAAACACAAAGTGACGTTGATCCTGCCAATGGCGCTACTTCTGTACGTATACGGTGTGCTCGCAGGCAGTTACCAAGAACTGACACAATTATGGACACCATTCTTCACCCGAAATGGGCCATTTTTTAGCTTACTCATGGTCACTCTTGGCTATTGGGTGCGCAAAAATCAGTTCTCACTTTCTTTAAACAAAGCACTGGTGTTATCTGCTTTCGGGCTAGCGGTGCATTTCTTTGAGGCATATTGGCTAATGGGGTTCGACATTGCGTTCAATACACACGACTTTTTGTTCGGTACGCCGCTGTGGGCATTCGGGCTATTCATGGCATTGCTTGCCGTTCCTGATTTCGGCCGACGCATTCCAAATTTGTTTTCAGCGTCAGCTCTAATACTCGGAGTTTACGTCGCGCACCTACCTGTTGTTATCTTGATGAACAATGTGGCGGGTATGATGGAATTAGCCAATATGGAAAAAGATTTACTCGTGGTTATCGGCACCATCACGCTAACAATTCCGTTAGTTTGGGCTATCAATAAAAGTAAGCTCCGCTCGCTTTTGCTGCGTTAAGACAGCCCTACAAGGCACTCGGCACACAATCAATTGACACGCATCTAAGTTCGATGTTGATGACATGTCGATTGCCAATTCTTCAGCGCTTCTGGCGAGTATCGCTTCAAGCCGATTACTATGAAGAGTTACGAAGTAGAGAATTAGCGTACCTACAAAAAAACCACCTAAACAGGTGGTTTTCATCAGGATGCCCGCAAGGCACCGGCTTATAACACTGTGTTATTGCTAGCCTATTCGCTGCGGTTCATTAAGCAAGCGTAACCAACGTTAAATGCTTCTTCTTGATACTGCTTTAAGCCCATTTCTTTGAAGTTAACAGCCAGTGGGTTTCTTTTTAAGCTAGCTTTGATCTCCATTGGATCAACCACTCGCACATTAAGACCTTCAATAAGCTGGATTGCAGCTTCAAGTTTGAAACCTACCGCGCCACCAGCAAATTTACCTTTAGTCTGGCGCTGACGGATCACAACTCTATCTACTTGGTAATCTTCCATCAATTTAGCGAAAGAAAACTGAAATTCTCTTACTTTTTCAGTGTCGTTAGCGTCACCGATTGCAAGTTTAGGTACTCGGCAATCAGGAATGTTAAATACACCGTCAGATAGGGAAAGAAGACAAACAACCGCGTCGTTACCTTTAAGCTCAACACCACAAATTTTCATGTAAATACCTATTTATTTTCTAGACGCGCATTATAGGGCCTGTTGGCCTTTCAAACCAGTGCCGAAAGTCAGGCTTGGGCTGTTTATTTTCCTTAATAAACCTTCACTCAACTAACTGAGCCTGAAATTGCTTGGCGACAAAATCGAATACTCGGCGAATTCTTGGGTTGGTATGAAGCTCTTGGTGGCAAACCAGCCAGACGGGCAATCTCATAATCGGCCCGAATTCAGAGAAAGCTTGCATAAGTTGAGGCTCTTTTTCGGCCATGTCTTGAGGCAAATAAACAAGCCCGAGACTCCGGTTACATAAATTCAGTTGCAGCGGCTGAAAAGACGTCGTCACCTGAAAGTTATCTTTGCTTAACCGCCAGCCTCTCTGGTTCATCACCTCGATAACTCGACTGACATCGCTAAAGCCAATCAACTGAATATCTTGAACATCACTTAATTTGGTGACGTGTTTGTATGGATGCAGATAATCTGGGGTGCCATATAACCATATGACTTCTTCCCCCAGTTTTCTTGCGATTAAATCTGGTTGGGTTGGGCGAAAACTGCGAATCGCAATATCAGCATCACGTCGCTTTAGATCGCTCACTTCATTGGTTACCACAACTTCTATGCTGATTCCGGGCTCTTGCTGCCTTAATTGGGCAATGATATTCGGCAACCGGTAGATGGCATCAACTTCACACACCGATATCACCACATTACCTTCAAGCACCTGAGACTGCCCACCCGCAACCAACGAGAACTCTTGTGCGGCCTCGCCCATTTTTTTTGCCATAGCAAGCAGCTCTATGCCGCTAGGGGTTAGTACTAACTTCTGGCCCACTCGTTCAAACAGCGTAACGCCAATTTCATGTTCAAGTGCAGCCACTTGGCGACTCAAGGTTGGCTGTGTCATTCCTAACGCTTTTGCAGCCGAAGACAAACTGCCTTCTTCTGCGGTTACTAAAAAAGCGCGAGTGCGATTCCAATCAAAACAAACAGATGACCAACTCATACAAATACGTATATCCCTATGCAATTTTCGCCAATACACACACCAAAGACGTATAGGTATAGTAGCGATAATTCCAACACTTACAAGGACACGTTATGGCAACGCTGGTTTTAGGGGCAACAGGAGCAACAGGTCGATTGGTTGTTGAACAGCTCATCCAACGAGGTAAAAAAACAAAATTGATTGTGAGGAGTACAGAGCAGCTGCCAACGCATATAAAGGTGCATGAACTCGTCACGATTACTGTCGACAATGTGTTAGATATGAGTGACGAGCAACTGATGGAGCACCTCCGAGGGTGTGACTCCGTTGTTTCTTGTTTAGGCCATAACCTAACCCTTAAAGGCATGTTCGGCCAGCCAAGAAGGTTGGTGACGAATGTAACCAAGCGAGTTTGCCGTGCAATAGAGGCTTTGCAACCGGAACAGCCCGTTAAGTTTGTATTGATGAACACGACCGGAAATCAAAATAAGAGTGCCGGAGAATTAGTATCGGCTTCTCACTTTGCTGTCGTCAGCTTATTAAGAATACTACTTCCTCCCCATGTCGATAACGAACAGGCGGCTGCGTTTTTGCAAAACCAAATAACAAAAGACTCAGCCTACATTCAGTGGGTCGGCGTAAGGCCCGATAGCTTAGTCGATCAAGTCGCACCGAGTGCTTATGATGTACATCACTCCCCCACCCGTGATCCTATTTTTAATGCCGGGCAGACCAGCCGAGCGAATGTCGCTCACTTTATGGCATCGCTTTTGACTGATCCGCAATTATGGCAGCGTTGGCGGGGGCATCTGCCGGTTATCTATAATTCGGATGGTTCATGATGTTTAAGCGTTATTTTTCTGTTTTGGTCAGCGCGCGCATCAATTAGATTCCTGATAACAATGCTAACCTACAGCGCTAAAATTGGCTGTCGTGGGTACATTGTTTCAGGAGTGACGAATTAAATAGCTGAAATCTACTCATCACCTTTATGCTAAATGGGTCAACCTAAAGACCCATTAACAGCCGTTTCCCTATTTTGGCAACCCAACTACAGAACGATTTAACTTCTGGAACAGCCACCCTAGGGCAATCAATGAGCCGCCTAACCCTAAGAAACTGATCGCTCGCCAAAAACCGTCTAGGGAACGTACATCCCACAAGAACACTTTTAACGCGACACAAGCTAGCACAATCAAACCGAGGCGTTGCACTGAGTGCGCTTTACGCATGACACCACCCCAAGTAAGTAGGCTGCCCACAATCAAGCCAGCGACGGAGTAACTAAACAGCTCTGCCATGCTCGTCGGTTGCGATAACAACATAGAAACCGATTGCCAAAACTGGCGTATCGACAAACCTAACCAAATTGCGCCAAGTGTAAAGCCGAGGCCTGCCACTATTGGCCTTGGGATCTGTAGTGTGTTCCAACGTATAAACGCGGTAACGATAAGGATTGATGCGGGTAAGAACCAGCCTAGTAACAACATATTGAAAATTGGCATCGCCTCTACCGAGACGTTATTCACCACAAGTGGTGATTCTAGGGTATTAAGTAGCAAGATTAATAAACCAAATGTCGCCCAAAGGAGGTAGCTATACCCTTGATAGACACGCTGCAATTGTTGAGCAAATTGGCTGCGATAGCTGTAAACCAAGCCCATAACCAGAGCCTGATTGGCGAACACAACAGCTGAGGTAAAATCAACATCGCCTAGGTAGCCATAATGGCCAGTTAGCCAATAGTTAGTTTGAGTGAAAATCGCCATTACAAAGACGTGTAAAAACGCCCCTTCAAACCAATTCACCAGCTCGAAATCTGTACGCTGAAGTATTGTGCGTGCGTAAGCCAGAATCAATAAAGAAGGCAGGTAACTGGTCAGCCCCCATCCCCAATGAGCCACATTGACAGGTTGCCACTCTGGAATAAATGGCAACAAGGTTAGCCTGACCACCAAAATACCCATCGCGATCTTGATCGCCCAATTAGCAGGGCGGAACAAACCGTGTTGAGCTTGCAGGGCCATGACCGCTACTTGAATAGAAAGCGCGGTTGTAACCCAAATATCATTAAGCCAGACAACAAAAATGGTCGCAATAATGGCGTGCACAATCGCAGAACATTCTTGCGCCAAGAATTTCAAGCGCTGGCCAAGCACCAAGTAATGGATAGCCACTAAAGCGGTGAATACAGTCCAAGCGAATAAGTAGCCGCCCATAAATTGATAGATATATAGCAAAGTAGTCAAAGTCATCAGCGACGTGAGTACTAACAACAGGACTTTGGCTATATGCGATCGATCACCCGCACAGACTTGGAAGAACATTCTTGCGGCAATAAGCGCGATACTCGACGCCAACATAACCAGCAACCAAGTTTGCGAATTGATGACGTAAACAGAATCGATCCCAACGAAGAGCAACAACATTGCCGTTGAAGACACGAATATAGACGGCAGAAAAGCCCGCAAAGACCAACCTTTACGAATCGCAGGTAGCCAAACTAATAAGATTAGAATGGCAAAAAAGAAGGTAATTTGAATCGCGCTCGGCTCAGAAATACAAGCAGCCGAAAACAAAACCAGCAATACGATAGCAAGCGAAACCGCTACAGGTGAATGAGTCCATTGACTCTGGCCATGGCGATAGCGTGGGTTCAGCGCCCACCCTAGCCTTGGTACACTAAACAATAAGTACAGCGTAAATGACAAGAAAATAGCCAACCATGGGAATAGCTGCTCTGCTGGCATTGCCTCTGTCATCACCAGCATCCACATGAAATGCGGAACCGCAATACTTGGGGCGATCCAGTTGCGGCGCACGGTTTGCATCAACATCGTGGCTGCAATAGAGATCGCGCAGATGTACCCCGCGAGCAAGTAGTAATTAGGCTCGGCTCCAGCAATCCATAATGGCGCAGTGTAACCACCAATCAGCCCAAGTACGGCCATCGAAGGACCTTGGCGCAAAGATAAGAAAAGACTTGAGAACGCAACGGCCGCTAAAATCGCCAATGACACACTTGGGGTTAGCAGCTGATAGACAACAAAGGCGAATATCGCAGTGCCGTAAATACCCGTTAACCCCGTTCCCGTGATGGCGGCGGGAACATAGGTAAACCCTTGCGCTAGCTTGGATCGCAGTGGGATTTTCTGTTCTTTTTGATGAAGCCACTCGCCAGCAAAAACCGTCGCTAACGAAAGACAAAGCGCGATCGTCACACGCATGAACGGAGAAAACTCGATATGACTACCGATCACTTGAACTAAGTAACCCCCACCAATCAGCATTGCTAATGCACCGACCCAAATTAACCAGTTTTCTTGGAGATTGGCCATTAGCTTACTGCTCTGTTTTTCAAATGCAGGCTCACGGGGTTGGGTAAACGCTATTTGAACATCATCAGACTTAATGGGCTCTGGTGCATCTGCCTGCTGTGTTTGCGCTTTAGTTGCAAACGTATCAACTAGCTCTGAAGTGACTTCAGGGTCATCTGAGTGAATCGGTGCACAAGATTGAGCGAGCTCTGCCTCAACGACAGTAGGAGGTTCACTGGTTTGTTCACGTTCAGAGAAGCTCGTCCGTTCTAAAAACAGTGAACGTAACTCTGAAAGCTCTTGATTGAGCTTATAAACTTTGCCTTCTAGCTTTGATATTCGACTGACCGCTCTCCATGTAATAAGCGCCCCGACAATTACCACTATCATGAGTATGGTAAACAACTATTTGTGCTCCTGCCTCAAGTGCTGAGATCTTAGCTTAAAAAACTACCTAAGATTAATGGTAAGTTAATACTATATGCAACTTTAACCCTTAAATAGTTGTACAGCCCTCGAGTTACCCTGATTGTTTGATGTTTTGGCGTTAGGTGCCAGCCCTAGGTCCCCCTTAAGGGCGAGCAACATATTGGAGCGGGAGACCGACTATCTTGTTAGTTTGTTGATACCCATTTCTGTTCAAGGCTAAAACTGTGGTCATCGAAGTCGATTTTCCCTTGGATACCTAGGGGTGTAACAAGCATAGGATGGGTATGACAACTGTCAAAGCCATAAAAAATTGGTACAGGTTTACCATTCAATACTTCAAGTAAGACATCAAGTGGAGTTCGCCCTGTCCCCTTATCATCGAACAACTCATGCTTACCCAATATGATTGCCCCTACTTTGTCGAAAACACCACAAACAAATAAGTGAGCAAAAGATCGCTCTACGGTTTCGATGCCGCATAATGAGTCTTCGACTAACAAGATATCGCCTTGTTGAATGGTTGGCATATATGGACTCCCCCATATACCAGCCATTGTATTTAAGTTACCACCCACAATGCGACCTTCAACTATCCCATCACCGACAAATTTCCATTCATTAGGATAGGTAGGCTTACCTGAGTTTTGTGTATCCCAGTTATGCCGAACATCTGTCCACTCTTCCGGTATAGAATAAGAATACATACCAGAAGTTGAAGATAATATATCAATGAAAGAGTCGAATGTTTTGTCGACTAACGGTGGAAATTCACCAAAAGAAGCAACCAAGGCAGGGCCATAAAATGTAATTAGCCCAGTCTGGGCGTAGATACCCATGAGTAAGGCGGTAACGTCTGAGTAACCTATAATGATTTTAGGGTCATTACGCAGGGCTTCATAATCAATATACGGCAATAAAGCATTGCTGTTGTTGCCTCCAATCGTAGACATAATACAGCGAATACTTGGATCACGAATAAGTTCGTTTAACTCATGAGCACGTTCTTGAATTGAACCAGAACGATAGGAGTCTGTTTTTCCGGTTAGAGTGCCTGCAACTAGCTCGAACCCCTTTGATTTAAGGTAATTTTTAGCTCGATCAAATCGAATTTCTGCAAATACTGTGGCTGGTGATGACGGTGAGAAAAAGCCGATTTTGTCACCGGTATTTAGAGCTTTTGGATATAACACTTAATTTAATCCTCCATAATTTGAGTAAGCAAGCCAACACCTGCATTAAGGTGTGCCAGCACTGAACGCCATACCAAAACTACCAATTGTGACTTTTGGTTCCTGTCCCTTTAAGTCGTCAATATTCAGACTCGTTTAGCTGTTGTCTCATTTAGTTGTTTGCAATAACGGCCTGGTAACGCCCTGGTTTGTGGTTCATTGCTAATATGAGATTCGTGACTATCGCGCCAAGTACAGAGAGCGCAATCAACTCAATATTGACGATAAACAGCGACATAACCACTATTGAGCAATCCAATCCCATTTGCACTTTGCCAGCACGAATACCAAAACGCTCTTGTAAAAACAGAGCTAAGATATTAAAGCCACCGAGGCTCATTTTGTGCCTAAAGATCACCAGCATTCCCATACCAATCAACCCACCACCAACCAGCGCCGCGTACAACGGCTCGATATGAGCGATCTGAATGACATGGTAAAGGTGATCAACCGCGAATGAGACAATACTTACCGCGATAAACGTGTTAATAGAAAAGCGCCACCCCATACGAGTGACCGACAAGATATAGAAAGGAAGGTTTAACACAAAGAATACCTGACCGAATGAGAAATCAGACACTTTTGTGATGAAGATAGACAGCCCTGCGGTTCCCCCAGTTAAGAGCCCAACTTGGTTAAAAAATATCACGCCCAATGACACAAGCGCACTACCAAGAATTAAAGCCAGCAGGTTTTCTCGAAGACTATGATCTTTATCCATGATTCCAATATCCTTATCGTAATGACATTCAACAGCACTTCATGCGCCGTGAGCACGCCCAACAGTAAAATGACTCAAAACAATAGGTGAGGCGATTCAATTGAAGGCGTTGAAGCCATATAAGATGACGTTAAACAAACGGAATGTCGACAATCAATAAGAGGTTACCTCTTCAAGAAGTGTTAATAAATTTATACAGTAGAAGTCAGAAAACACGCTCCCAGTTAACAACACAGTTCTGTTTTTCGAGAAATTTATCGCTCTAATCCACAACGAATTAGTCATCTGATTTGTTATTTAGGAGGCGTTGGTTCGCTATCTCAACAGTCATGTCGAGAATGATATTGATGTAATACGATAGCAAGGATTATGCAAAGATGGCTTGGCGCACGTCTTGGATACTTGGTTCAAGACGAAACAGGTAGATCAGGTCCCAAAATTTGGGCGATTTGTCTCATGACAACATCATCATAAGTAAGGTGACTATTCGAACAACAAGCATGTTAGACTCAGCTTTCGTTATTCATATCAACAATAGAATCAATGACACTTGAATACATTCAAAAAGAGCTCGGTTCTGAAGAGAAACTTATCTGGTCAGGTAGGCCAAAACAAGGCGTTGTGGTCCAAGGCTTAGACTATATATCCATAGCGATAGGTGTTCTTTTTCTAGCAATAGCTATATCTGTGATGGCAACATTATACAGTTCTTTATTTGAGCGACCTGAAGTATCTGTCTTTCCAGCGATAGCCGCTTTAACTTGTTTTATGTTGCTTACCGCCTTCTTTCTATTCTGGCGTTTTCACAGCGACAAGATCTATCGTTCCCACTCTTATTACGGCGTGACAAATAAACGTGTGATAATTGTGAGCAGGAGATTTAGCAAAACGGTTTACAGCTTGTCTCTTTCCGAGTTGGAGAACGTTGCTACCATTAAAGAATATAGTGACAAATCCGGAAGTATCACCTTTGCTTCCAGAGAGAAAATCCGATCTGCTCACTTTACTCCAATGCCCATAATTTTCTTCTTCATAGCGGCTGGAGATGGCATTCCTAGATTCAAACACATCGAAAATGTCAGGAAAGTTTTTGAATTAATTGTTCCGAGGAAATAAACAGCGGGTGGTATAAGGTAACGCGGGTACTTTGTTGTGGCGTTAGGTGCTTGTCCCTTCAAAGTCCAGGCTCCACTATCGTCGTACCGAACACGGAACAATCGAATTCAGGCATATACCCATACACAGCATTGCTAACACATTTTGGGACATACACGATTTAGAAAGCCAGTTCAGTTTGTACCTATCTAGATAAGGTTCTGTATTGAAAACGTCTAAGTAAGTGCCCACCTTCACTTCACCACTGAATTACACCAATAATCATTAGTATCTGGATATTTCTAGTTATTAAATGTGCTAGTCTTGGCGAAATAAAGCAAACATGGAACCTGTTTTTAAGGGCCTTAGGTGCCTGTCCCTTCAAGTCCTGCAATCGCTCATTGGGCAACTTATGAATGGCTTCAGGTATAGCAAAATCACTTAACTCCATTCAGTTTTTAGACTGAAGTAACAAACAAACGAGTATCAACACAATACCAATCCACCCACTCGAAGAAATAGACTCTCCCACAATAACAACGGCCAGTACAGCAGCGATAACTGGTTCAAACAAAGTGAGTAAGTTTGCACTACTTGCAGTCACAAATCTTAATCCAAACCCATAAGCTATATAACCTACTCCCATCGGGATCAATGCCATGTAGCCAATAATCATTACGTTCGTCGATGACGCAAACAGGTTATCTCCCGTAATAAAAAGTGTTGGTAGAAGCAAAATAGCACCAAACCCAAAAGTGCAGCCCATAGCAGCTTGTGACTGTACACCTCGGTCAATCATAGCTTTTACTCCCCATGAGTAAGTCGCATAAGTCATACCTGAAACAAAGCCGAGTAAGATACCAACAAACCTCGTGTCTTGATCAATATTGTTGATCGAGGAAGACTCAGAAGTGACCAACAACATAATCCCTGCCACTCCTACTACGAAGCTAAGCAACCACTGTTTAGTGATGTTAGTCTTTTTGCTAAATAGACACTCTAAAAAAACAGAAAAGAAAGGAGCGGTAGAGATAGATATAACCGTGCCTATTGCCACTCCAGCCAACCTCATCGATGAATAAAAAGCTACTGGGTAGACAACTAAGGCGATAATACTAACCATTAACGTCTTTTAAGATTAAAGAGAGATTAAAGAGACACACACAAAACAAAGCAATTAAAGGAAGACGTACGAAATTCGCTGCGTATTCATTGAATGCGGCGTTGTTGTAACGAAAAGGCATATGAGGTGGTTTATTTTAGGGGTAGTGTCGACGTTACTCTGGATTTTAAACAAACGCCATTAGCCAACTTAATGCTGGCGTGGTATTTGGAGTGATAAAGGTGTGTTGCTGGTGCTATTCGAGTGGGTAGTAATGAATTTTTGATTTATTTAGCACGGCTTTCGCGTGCATAAGGTTGCAAGGTGAGCCGATGGCAGTTGAACGTTTTCGCTCCAATGCAGTACAGACTTCTAACCAACTCTTTTGATTAAAGCTTAGCCTTTCTAAAATTGGAGGTAAATTTGAAGCAATTGATGCCTTACCGTTTCGCAATTGCCTTGCCGTCCAGTCTACCAATTCGATGTAATCTATTAACCTAAAGGGTATCCCGTCTATCAATTTGTTGGTTGGGCTGCCAATAAACGGGTGCAAACACGGCGCGGTTTCAAACTGGTCGTTAAGAGCTCTTAATCTTGCTTGTATTGAGGTAAAGTCTGATTGCTCAGGGGTTTTCGCTATCCCCGCACGAACAGGATTTAAGTCTACATAGGCCATGGCAGCCGCTAAGGCTTTTTCATCCAGCAATGCTTGGCTTTTAAAGCGACTTTCCCAAAAGTGCCCAGTGCATTGGTCTTCTTGGTTGGCCTTACAGGCGATATCGTAGTTGAGCTCTTTCATAAACCAGCTCAATGACCATAACCTCTCTCGCCATGTTTCTATGATGTCTATCGCCTTATCTTGCTCAGCTTGGGTTTTTGCTTGTTGTTTTAGCCAACGTTGAATCAGTACTGGCAATTTGTGTGCATAGCTCCAGCGCTCAACCACCTCATCAAGCGATAAGCCAAGAGCCTTGTCGCGATTGATATGCAAGACTAGGTGGTAGTGGTTGCTCATCACAGCATACGCGCATACGTCGATGCAATAGCAGTGGGTGAGGGATTGAATTTTATTCTCAATCCATTCCTTCCTATGCTCATAACTCTTGTGAGTAGTGGCGTCTTCACCACATAAAAAGCTTCGTCTTACGCATCTAGAAACGCAATGATAATAGGGTGTCGCCTCGACGGATATGAGTTGTTTTCTTGCGGTGGCCATGAGCTTTCTCCGTGTTTTTTTGACAGGATAGCAATGGTGCAAGGTAGGAAAAGGTGGGGGAGATGGATTTGGAGCGGTATCGACGTAAAGTCAGTCGTTTGGTCATACTATTTGGTGTGTGTCCGCTTAAAGTCCTTAAAGTAGTCCTTAAAGTCACATTATGCTCCTCAAGACGAGCTAGCTTCTTTTTAAGCTCTCATATTTCAATTTGTTCAGGCGTCATTGGTGAGGCTTTAGGTGCTTTACCTTGGCGTTCTTCTTTTAGTTGGCGAACCCATTTATCCATGGTGGACTTGCCCACATTCATGGCTTGAGCAGCTTCAGCTACTGAGTGGTTTTGATCGAGGACTAGTTGGGCTGCCTCTAGTTTAAATTCAGCGCTAAAAAGTCGCCTTGTACGTTTCGTCATAATGTCACCTGTTAACTTATGAGGTGATGATATCACCTCTAACTAGGTGGCCAAATTAACTATGCCACTACAGTCTTTCGCACTTAGAAACGCAATGATAGTAAGGGGTCGCCTCGATGGATATGAGTTGTTTTCTTGCGGTGGCTATGAGCTTTCTCCGTGTTTTTTGACAGGATAGCAATGGTGCAAGGTAGGAAAAGGTGGGACTTATGAATTTGGAGCGGTATCGAAGTAAAGTCAGTCGTTTGGTCATACTATTTGGTGTGTGTCCGCTTAAAGTCCGAACGTTTACACAAAAAATAAGGGGTTGGTGAACATTACCCCGAGAGGTTACATGGTACAGCGCGCCTACATACTTAGTATGTAACGATCTACTCTTCTTTCTCCCAGCTTCGATAACTTGGCGCTGTTGTGCCTACCCAGCTTTTAAATGCACGATTAAAGTTACTCAAATCACTGTAACCCACTTGCCAGCTGATCTCTTGCACTGAAAGATCCGTTTCATCGAGCAACTGCTTGGCTTTACTCTCCCGAACCTTTTCTTTGGCCTCTTTAAAGAGAATACCTTTACTCTTCAGGTTTCGTTGCAGTGTTCGCTTTGTCATACCGAGCATGGTGGCAAACCATTCAATATTAAACCAAGGTAAAGTCGCATAGGTCTCTATCAATGTCTCGACGGCCTGGTGCCAATCTTGGGTGCTATTTTGTTCTGAAATGGCACGATAATCATCAGGCAGTGGAATCGAGAACGCACCATATTGCTCTTCAAACTGAATATCAGAATCAAAGAAATGCTTAGGTAATTTACGTGTGCTGTTGTGCTTAGAGACAAACTTGGCGTGTGATGGTTGCCAGCGACTGTCAATGAACTTACGACAGAGGCTAATCACGGTCAGGGCACGAAACCATTCGGCTTGTTCAAAACCTGAGGTCGATGGGTGATAGCAACTTCGATGACACAGCCACCACAATCCATCGCTTTTTTCCGTCCATATGCTGACGTGATTACTTAAGGTCGATATTTCAGTAATCAAGCAGCGTACAGCTTGCTCTAGTGAAGTGCACTGGTCAATTTTTCGGTCTAGCTCAGGTGACAATTGATCTAGAGAGGCTCTACGTCCAACCTCAATCCCTATCGAATAGCCAAACTTACGCTCAAGGCCATGAATGAAGCGAATCACATCTTGTGTAGGAAGCCATTGATTGGATTGTGTTAGCTCAATGGGTAGACCGCACGCAACGGCGACGGTGCGCCAATCGAGACTATGTTTGTCACAATACTGAATATACGGGGCAATGTTACTGGTCGAAGTGAGCAGTATGTTGGTGGTATTCGATGATGCTTTCATTATTTTTGTGCCTACCATTAAATGTCACCAAGTGACCTAATTAAGTATAACGCCTCTCTCTATACTTCTCCCAACCCAAACAGGAGAACAATTATGAAACTTAAACACATTGCCGTTCTAGTCTCATTAGCGACCGCATCGTCATTTGCTATTGCAGTAAACCCAGTTGAAGAAGCACTAAAAGTTAAAGGCGCTCAGGTTACCTTAACAGTGCAAGAGGCGAGTACAGCATTCACCCCAAGTTTTACTGATTCAGCTCGTGAGTTATTCAACAACTTCCACTGGCAGATGGGCGGCGACCACAGTGTTTATTACAACATGCATATGAGTGAGTTTCTACCTACGGCACTGGCGGCTCCAAACGAAGAATACAAACCGTTAGTCAAAAATATCGACCCACGACTAGCAGCACTCAAAGTTGACACTGAAAGCAAAGGTCCGTTGACAATGGACGAGTACTTGGCGGATGAGCAGTTCCGTACTCAGGGCTTTATGTTGATTCACAAAGGAGAGATCGTTTACCAAGCTTACCCAGGCATGAAGCCGACAGACACGCATGTCTGGGCATCTACTGCAAAAACGACAGTTGGTACTGTAATCGCGATGTTAGTGGAAGAAGGCAAAGTCGATCCTGAAAAGGACATCACAGAGTATGTTTCTGAACTGAAAGGAACGAACTGGGATGGCATCACAGTACACCAAGTTCTGAACATGTCGACCGCTCTAGACAATGAAGAGACATTAGAGTCTATCTTGAACCCAGACTCTGACGTGGTGCGTTTCTTCGCAGCATCGTTTAACTCACCAAGAGCTAAGACGGGTGAGATGGAAGCTTGGATGAATGTCGCTAAAGGCGCTCAGAAGCTAGATGGCGAGAAAGCAGGTGACCATTTCCGTTACGCATCTATCAATACCATGGTACTGACTAAGTTAGTTGAAAACATTGAAAACAAAACATGGACTCAAGTATTCGAAGATCGTGTTTGGTCAAAAGTGTACGCACGTCAACCAATGCAATTCAACTTAACGCCAGATGGCATGGCTATCGCGGTTGGCTTGGTTTCATCAACTCTAGAAGACATGGCTCGTTGGGGCACGCTATTCACACCTAGCTGGAAAGCGGTGGCTGATGAGCCAGTGGTTTCACAAGCTGTGATTGATCGTATTCGTGACAGCGGTGACCCAAAAGCATTCGTAGGCACTAGCAAAGAGATCAGCTCACTGCACGCTTACAACGAAAAAGCGGACTACAACGCATACCAGTTTGATTTCATTTTCAATGATGGTGCGATGTCAAAAAGCGGCAACCTAGGACAATTTATTTACATCGATCCTGCGCGTGACTTTGTGGGTGTGATGTTCTCAACCAACCCATACCACTCTGGTTTTGGTGAGAATAAAGGTCCGGCACTAATGCGCTCTGCTGCAAAACTACTTGCTGACAAATAATCAATTTATTACCCAACAGGATGTTCCAGGCTTCAAGGAGGAAGCAAACGACTTTCGAGAGATATAATGAAAAATTTTGCTCTATTAATCCCATTGAGTTTAGCTCTAGCCCTTCCTGCACATGCAGATTCAGAACGAGTTATCGACCCTGCTGATGTCACCAAAGTTTATACTCAAGCCGCATTGATGTTTAATGGTAGTTCAGATATCCAATTTCAGGGGCAAGTGTCTGGTGGTTTAAAAAACGGCCAACAGTTTGCCTTACTGGCTGAAGGGACCTTTGTCGATGAGAGTAACACAGCACTTCGAGATCCAGACAAATTCGGTACTGAATATAGTAACTCTAGAATCCAGTACTTTCACGTCTTTGAAACGGGCACTGAAGCGACACCTAAAGTGGGTCTTTCATTAGACTATATTAATACGCGTACTAGCATTAAAAACGATTTGTTATCGGTTGGTGGGGTTGTTGCGATAAATCCTGCTTACACCGCTGGTTTCCTAGTATTTCCAAGAGCAGGACTGATGACGGGTAGTATGGAGATCCCTGGTATTACCTCATCTAAAGATGATTTAACTGGATACTCGCTTGGTTTGATTACTGCGAAGCATCTCGGAGACTCTGGCGCTTATATCTCTTTTGTACCTGAGTGGCAGGATCTTTCTGGCGATGATATCGACATGCAAAACTTCTCATTTAAAACGTCGTTAAATGTGCCGATGAACACCGCAAGAACTTGGTGGCTGAATACGCGTTATGACATTACCAAAACGGATGTTGATGTAAAAGGTGCGTCAATGCCGAATGATTGGCAAACCGAGGCATGGGTTGGTGTGAGGTACTATTTCTAGTCCTTTTAAATTTGCTTAGTTTGCTTATACACATAGAATTCCCATGTGATAAAAACCACTCAGTTGCTGAAGAAAGCAGCTAAATACCCAGCGAGAAGTTGAAATAGAAACGCCATTCGCACTTAAGCGAATGGCATTAACCCTGAGGTCGGCTTCCGTTTAACTAAATTTTAGCTTATTGAGTGACTGTTACGTCATGGAACTGTAGTGCAATATCGTAGATAGTCATTGATGTGTACTCAACCATAGAGAAGTCAATCTTGTTTAAGTCAACTTTACGGATTTGCTGGTTGTCAGTAGTACGGAAGTAGTAATCTTTGTTGATGATGTCTACAACGTTACCGTAACCAACCATTTGTGGGGCTGGGGCTGGCGATACCCATTCCTAGAACAGTAGCAACGCGAGTGAAACGACCCTCAAGACTTGAATCACGCTTGTCGAAGGAAGCGAGAGCGTCACCGTCACGTGCGTTAACTTCTTTGATTGCTGCATTCGCCAGTTCAACTTGAATTGAGTATTACGTCGTGGATTGCGAAGTGCATGCTAAAATCAGGCTGTGAGTAACTTCAAGGTAGTTAATCTCGCCTTCAGAGACGTACTTAGAATCACCTAGCGCCAGAGACTCAACGTTAACTCCGTGCTCGTTAAGGCCTGTGAAGAAATCCACTCAGTTTCAGCGTGACGCATGCCGATGAAGCCTACATCGCCAGATTTACCATTAATTGCGTAGCCTTGTGGAACAGTAACTAGGTGCTACCTTCGCTTCCTTAATTCTTAACCTCACTGTCTTCTGGCTCTAAATTGAATCGAAGCCCTTCGCCAGCGTCACGCAATATATTGATTGGCGAAAGAATTACGCCCTTAACAGCACCTTGCGTAGCTTCTTGAGTCAATTGTTCGCTTTTTTCTACGATTTCATCGACCTTAGCAAGGATAACAGGCACATCTCGGCGCAGATGCTCAGATTCAGCAACCACGGTTGGTATTGTTGTTTGGCGATGTGCTTGGCTTTCTTTGATCACGGGTGGAATGACTTCTTTTCGATATAACGCCAGTTCAGACAAGGTATCTGGCACAGTTCGATTGTTGATCACATCGACCGTTTTAAGCACGCTTGGTAGCGTTGCGGTGCGGATGACCTTCACTTCATCGAGTATCAATGGGATTTTCTGATCCACGGAAGAAATGGTTTGGTTAACATCACCCACGGTGCTTTTTATTTCAGCAGCAAGTGCTATGGCTTGAGGCGCTATATTTTCAAAGGTTTTTGCTACTAGCAACCACTGTTCAATTTCAAGTTTGTCGGCAGTGGCGTTGATGTCTTCCATCACTTGAGGATAGGTGTCGACTACTTTTACGATCGTATGAGTGAACGTGTAGATGGTGTAACCCAAATAGAAGATCGACGCCGCCAATAGTGCCTGTATTACCAATCCAATTCGAACCTGCATGATTACATCCATTATGCGTTTGATTTACATTAACAATACATGAAGCCATGACGGTGAGACAAGTTAGGTTTAACCCGATCTACAGCACTTTGTTGATCACTTTATCCAAAACGTTAATGGCCTGGGCCGCATGAGTGATCACTTCTGCTTGCTGAGACACTTTAAGGCTCGCTTGCTCGGCCGTAGTTTTGTATTTTTTTAGGCTATCGATGGCTTGTAACCATTGATCATCTTGCCTCGCTAAACGCTCGCTGACCAACCTGTCCATTTGATAAAACAATTGCAATAATTGAGAACGCAGCACCGCGGTTTGATCAGGCTCTAACGTTATTTCTAACACCAAATTGTGCTTATCAATCGCTTCTTGAAGCTCTTTGAGTACGACGTCCTGCATTTTATGTCCTTATGAATTACAGATCAGTTGATTGTTTTTCTTTTCGACCGTGCCATCGCAGGTCGCGAGCAGCTCATCGACACTATCAAAGCCTTGCTTTAATTCCTGCATTTCTGCAATGGCTTGTTTAATGGCAGCGCTCGCGAATACATCTCGCGTAAGCTCATCCGCTAACACATGATGGCTTTTCTGAACGGCTTTTATGGCAGAGATGGATTGATCAACGGCCATTTGTGTTGTTGCAACTTCTTGCCAACGGCGATAAAGGTATTCCACTTCTTTGCGGCTTTTGTTCAACGCCATGGTTCGTATTTGAACGCGGTTGTTAAAGTCGCGAATTTCCTCGGCTAATACGTAAGAACGAGACGTTGAAAGTGCCACCGCAATGTTGCTTTGTTCAAGGGTTTCTAGCATGCCCTCGCACAGTAAGCTGACGACAGGATCCGCTTCCAATACGATGCGTTTGATCGCCTGCTGTTTTTCTTTCTCAGAATAAGCATTGCCTAGCTGAGCAACCAAACTGCTAAATAGTCGAAGATTATCTTCGTTAAGTGGTGCGTCTATCGCGTTGAGCTCTGCGGCGCTGGTATTCACCTGAGAAATAGACCGATATAGGTCAACACTCGCCAATTCAGTCTCTGTTGAGTGCTCGGCTTGCATGAGGGTCATTAAGGCTTCGCTATACGCTTTTAAGGCTTGTGACGCTTGAACGATAGGCAAGTTTTGTGGCGCAGAGGTTGTCTCGATAGACGCCAATTTAGAACTGGATAGTAACCCCTCGCCTTTGCTGCCGACTTCTACAGACAGCATGGTTAATTTGCGCTCGAACGTGGCGAGGTGATACTCAGCGATGAGTTTGTCAACTTGCTCAATTAGCGCAGCGGAACTGTGGGTATATAGTTTTACGTCGTTTTGAGGTACTTGAACGCATCCTGAGGATAACGCTAAAGTCGACATGATAAGGAAAATCCTTTTCTTCATCATTTAATAAGCTCTGATTTTATGAAATAACAGAGTTAAGTGTCTCAAATGCACAGCCCACGGTTTGAGAGTGATATCTCATTCTAAGTATTAGTAAATATGACAGTAATCAGCTCAAAAATACCACTCAAGCCAACCATAATTTACATCAATGAAAATCGCTTTTTTAAACCTATTCTGCTAACCATTCTGTTTCTAGCAAGATTTGGTCAGCATGCTTTAAGCGCATCATAAAGACGTCTCCAACTTCAACCGTACCGACACCTTTTGGAGTGCCTGTCATCAAAATATCGCCATCTTCTAGTGTGGTATAAGCCAATACTTCTTCGAGGATGACTTGCGGAGAATACAACATTTGTTCGATGTGACCGCACTGAACGCGAACACAATTAATGTACACTTCAACCGAAAACTGGTTGATGTCTAAACCGTCTAGAGAGACAAAACGACTAAAGACCGCTGAACCATCAAAGGCTTTAGCTCGTTCCCACGGCAATTGTTTAGATTTAAGCGCGCTTTGCAACGAGCGCTTCGTCAAATCAAGCCCCACTCCAATCGCCGCAAGCTGGCGGTTCTTAACGATGAAGCTTAACTCACCTTCGTAATGCAATTGTTCGTGTTGATGGTACGCATAGAGCTGAGGTGAAATAGAGGAGTTCGGTTTATTGAACACCACCATTTGTTCAGGAATGGCGTTACCCAGCTCATGGATGTGTTCAACGTAATTACGCCCTACACACACAATCTTAGATGGGGTTATCGGTTGTCCTTCTAACAAAACAGTACGCATTATTCCTCCATGAAAGCTGACGTAATTTCAAACAGTATTGAATCAAGGTCGTGAAATATAACAGCTTTTCATGACAACTTCTGTCACGGACAATAGGAATAATGCGATTCTTTGGCTCAAACTCTAAATTTGCTATCAAGCTCACTTAAACCTAAGCCGCTTTTCTTGTGCACTTTCAACTGCACTGGAATTCGCTCTTTCATAGCCTCTATATGGCTGATCACACCAATTGTTTTGCCCGAGGCATTCAGGTTATCCAAGGCATCGAGCGCCATGTCTAGTGTCTCGGCATCAAGCGTGCCAAAGCCTTCATCAAGAAATAAAGAGTCGATGCTGGTCTTATGGCTCACCAGGTCAGAGAGGGCTAACGCCAAAGCCAAGCTGACTAAGAAGCTTTCACCTCCGGATAAGGTTTTGGTGTCTCGTTCGCTGTCTCCTTGCCATGTGTCTAGCACCATTAACTCTAGCCCTTCACTTTGCTTGCGCTTGAGTTGGTATCGGCCGTGTAGGCGATCAAGCTGGTTGTTAGCCAGATAAATCAGGTTATCCAAGGTTAAACCTTGGGCAAATTTGCGGAATTTGTCACCTTTTTGAGAACCAATCAAACCATGTAAATAAGCAATGTCATCGTACTCTTTTTGATAAACTGCAATTTCATCGAATAGCGCTTGCTGGCTTTGTCTGTGCTGTTTATCTGATTGGATCTGATTATTCAGCTCACCTTGCTTATGCGCGCCATGCTCATAATTTGAAGTTACGTCGGTTAGCTGAGCCACCACGCTTTCTTCGGCCACATCCTGCCAATCTTGTGCTTTGGGGTGGAGGCACAATTGCGCCAATTTCTGCTCGCCACTGGCTAATAATGTTTGCTGACGTTCTAGCGCAGAATTGAGTGTTTGTTTCAGTTGCGCTAACTGTTCTTTCAAGTCAGGAGTGAGTAGCGCCGCTTTAAACACATCTAAGTTATCAAATGGGCTGCCTGTTAGAAGCTGTGCCCATTCATGGTTTCTCTGGCGCTCTTTTTCTGTCAGCTCAAGGATTTGTGCTTTAAGAGACGCAAGGTTCGCCACGTCTTTTGCTTGTGTAGATTGCATATTTTGATAAGTGCTGACTATCTCACTGAACGCAATTTCAGCTTCGTTCAGTGTCGTTTGGCTTTGGCTACGCTCTATGGCTGGGTCTTTATCTTCAAACAGCTGATGACGCATTTCTTGCTTCAGTGCTAGCTGCTCATTTAAGGCTTCAAGCCCTTGTTGTAGAGCCGCGACTCTGAGCTCTAACTCCTGACACTGGGTCTGTTGCTGAGCGGAACTCTGCTCTAACAGGCTAAGGTTTTGAATGCTGGTTTGCAGCAGTTCAGTGGCGTTTTGGTAGGCTTGCATGGCCTGCTGTTTATCTGCTAGCCAATGGGTGAATTCTTGCTCTGGCCAATCCACACCTTGCTGGCTCAGCGACGATTTCAACTCGGCTAATTTCGCTTCTAGTGCTTGTTCTTGCGTTTCTAGCACCAAGCTCTTTGCTTCCGCTTGTTCAATCACATTCACGTGTTGCTGTTGCGCCAATTTCAATTCTGTTTGCTGGTTGCTCAGTACGACGAGTGCTTGTTGCGCTTTTTGTTCCAAACCACGGCACAGATTCTGTTGATCTTTGATATTTCGAACCACACGTTGGTCATTCTGAGCTTGCTCGTTTAGCGCTTGCTGCCATGTCGCGACACTCTGGGGCTGAGTAATATCTAGATCCGCAGGTAAGTTTGATTCCGCCTGCCATTGTTGTTCCAGAGACTGTTTGGCTTGTTCAATAGAAACCAGCTTTGTCTTTTGCTCTTCCAAATGCCGTTGCTTTACAGCTAAGTCCGCACTGACTTGCTCACCGCGCTGTTTGGTTTGCTCTAACAAGGCCTCTTGCTCGGCTTTATCGCGTAAAGTTTGTGGTACATCCAGAGCTTTGTATTGTTCCAGTTTGGGGTGCTCTGTGCTGCCACACAACGGGCAGTCATCCCCTTGCTCAAGGGTCTTTCTGAAATGAGCTAAGTGTTCTTCTTGACCCAATAACAAAGACATACTTTTATACAATTGATTCTGAGCCGAATACAACTCGCGCAAGCTCTGTTGTTCTTTGAGCAAAGTGTCCGTTTGTTGTTCTAATTCGGTAATGTGAACTGTAATGGTTTTTATTTCTTCGACATGACCAGCCCATTGCTGCTGCCAATTACTCCACTGATGAGACTGCCCCAGCAATGCATTCGCAGCATGCTGTTGCTGCTCTAATTCTTCAAGGGTTTGGCCATTCAGTTTGCCTGCTAACGTTGCCTGCGCTGTTGTTAGATCGTTGTTCAACTGCTCGCTAATTAGGCTTTGTTTGTCGCTCTCTGTCTGCAGGTTAACTGACGATTGAGCTAGGGTTTGAGCTTGTGTATGCAAGTTCGTCAGTTCTTGCTTGCCCTGTTTTGCCTGTTTACGTTCAGCTTCAATGTGCGTGAATTCCGAACGCCATTGACCTAAATTCCCGCTCAGTTGCTTATCTTGCTCATGCTCACTAAGAAAGCGTTGATGCGTTTGCTGCTGTTGCTTATTTTGTTCAATTTGCACCGCACTGTTGGCAAGTAATTGCTTTTGTTCTTGCTGCTTGTTTATTTGAGTTGAGAGTTCACTTTTTTGCTTATTCGATTGATCTTGTACGGAGCGGATTTCACTATCAAGCGGTAACACTTTTTCAATCTGTTCTGTTAAATGCTGGTGTGCGTTCTTTTGCTTGGCGACGTTTTGTTCGGCCAATTCCAATTGCTGTTTAACTTCGGCGCATTGACGCTCAGATTGCTTTAACTCTAGCTCTGTTGGGGCAAGCTGATCTGTCGCTTTATCTAGTTGTTGAAGCGTTTCTTGCCACAACTGAAAAGGGGCTCGGAGTGCTTCTGCAGGTTGGCTGAGTCGCAACTGTTCGAGCTGCGGTTTCGCTTGTTCAAGTTCGCCTTCTGCAATGCCTATGGCCTGTTTCGATTGTGAATTTTCAGCAACTAATATGGCGTGATCGCACCACCATTTAAGCTGTTCTTGCAGTTGGGCTTGCTGGCCTTTGTGCACCGCTTGCGAGGTGGTAAGCGCAGCAAGTTCGGTTTCAATTTCGGCTAATTGCTCTTCTGACAACAAAATAACGCCATCAGCTTTTGCTTGCATGGTTTGTAATTTAGTTTTAGCCGCAGCAAAGTGTTGATGAACACGTTCTGAAATTCGGCCGTATATTTCCGTACCGGTGAGTTCTTCCAGCAACTCGGCTCGTTCACCCTCTTTGGCATTCAAAAAGGCCGCAAACTGGCCTTGAGACAACATCATTGATTTCGTAAAGCGGGCAAAATCCAGCCCAGTCACTTGCTCAATCAGGTCTGATTTTTTCTTAATTTGGGTCGCCAGTACTTTGCCCGTTTCAACTTCAGCAAGCTCTACTACCGCAGGTTGCAAATTGCCGTCGGCTTTACCGCGAGAGCGACGCATGCTCCAAAAAGCTCTGTAAGCGGTGCCTTTTACTTCAAATTCAACTTCGGCGCTGCACTCCGCCTCGCCGCGAGTCATGATCTCATTGCTGGATGTCGACAAGGTATCTAGGCGTGGAGTGCGGTGGTATAACGCAACACAAATCGCATCTAACAGAGTTGTTTTGCCAGCACCCGTTGGACCGGTAATAGCAAACAGGCCGTTATCGACAAATGGCGCTTGGGTAAAATCGACTTTCCACTCACCTTTTAGTGAGTTTAGATTGTTGAATCGGAGCGATAAAATTCTCATGCCTTATCCTCCGTCTTGATGTGCTTATCATCGGCATTCTCGTCTCGAACTTCTTCAACAATGTTGCGAAACTGCTCGGTAATTCGTTCACATCGTTTTTGCTCAACATCGGATTCAAAGACTTCTTGAGCCAGTCGTTTTTCAAACACATCAAAAGGCGTGAGTTCCGCTAAAGTTTCTTTTTGTTGCTGCTGCAATGCCTGACTTTTAGCTTGTCTGGCCCGTCTTAGTTGCAAAACTTCCACTGGAGAGCCGTCAATAAGGGTTTGTATTCGGTGCTGTAAATCGGTCAGGTAATCTTGGCTTTCAACTTCAATAGCAAGCCAAATCAATTTATCTCTATTCGCTTCATCACCCTCAATCAACTCACTGCACAGTTTGGTCAGCTCAGACTCAATATGAACAAGATCGCCTTTAATGGTTGCCATTGGTTGGAACATGGGTACTGGTAGCAATTCAATTTTCGTCGCTGGCTGAGTTTCTGAGCTTAGTTTTCCGCCTGATTCAAATTCCACCAGTACCACTTGTTTATTAGGTGATAGTTTATTAGATGACCATTTATTAGATGGCAGTTCATCAAAACTTAACGGAATTGGAGAGCCGCAATAGCGGATGTTATCTCGTTTAGCCACAATTTGTGGGCGATGAATATGGCCAAGGGCAATGTAGTCGGCAGGCGGGAAACCATCGGCAGCAAAGCCATCCAATGTGCCAATGTAGATATCTCGCACTGATTCAGATTGAGATACGCCCAACGCAGTTAAATGACCCGTTGTGATGATGGGTAAATTGATACCGAGTTGCGCGCGTTTTTCCAGTGCCAGTTGATACAAAGCACCATAATGTTGCTTGATGGCTTCTGAGATACCTTGCTGCTTTTGTTGACTAGATAGACCTGCCTCACTGCGAACCAGATCCCTTGGGCGCAAATAAGGGATCGCGCATAAAATAGCGCCCGGCTCCCCTTTGCTATTATTGAGCGTAAACAGCTGCTGAGATAAGTCATCATTGCTGCTGGCGACAACGTAAGTATTCAAACAGGCCAATAATTGCTTGGATTCATTTAAGGTCGAAACCGAATCATGATTTCCTCCTAATACCACCAGAGTGCAGCCTTTTTTTTGCAAGTCGACCACGAACTGATTATACAGCTCACGGGCATAGCTTGGCGGCGCTCCGGTATCAAACACATCTCCGGCCACAATTACCGCGTCAATCGACTGAGCATCAACTTGTTCTAGCAGCCATAACATGAACGCTTGATGTTCTTTTTTCCGGCTTTTGGTAAAGAAATTCTGACCTAAATGCCAATCGGAGGTGTGAAGAATTCGCATGAGAGAAATGGATTCGCTGTTTCAATAGTGTTGTGTCCAACGTTACCGCTTTTTTGCCCTTGCTGTCCATTGATAACCTTATGAAAAACCATGTCGCCATGCATTAGTCGGTTTTGTGTCACGATAGCGCTTTGCTTTAGGATTCATGCTGCTAGTATTAGAAAGCTGCCTGTTTGTATTCGCTCAACAACTCATGCAACAGACACTGGAATACATTCTAATAAAAACAAATAAGGATATTGTTATGACAGACCGACAACGCAAAAGCACATTGCGTTTTTTGGCTGAACCAACAGACGTAAACTTTGGGGGCAAAGTTCACGGTGGTACAGCAATGAAATGGATCGATTTGGCCGCTTACGCTTGTTCAGCCGCTTGGAGTGGTAAATATTGCATTACGGCGTACGCCGGGGGCATTCGTTTTGTGTCGCCTATTTTGGTCGGCAACATGGTTGAAGTTACCGCTAAGGTTATTTACACCGGTAGCTCTTCTATGCATATTGCCATCGACGTACAAGCGTGTGACCCGAAAGTCTTGGATAAAAAGCTCACCACACACTGTATTGTGATCATGGTTGCGGTAGACAGCGACGGCAAACCAACGCCCGTACCAAAATGGGTGCCAGAAACAGACGAAGATAAAGCACTAGAAACGTCGGCGCTGCGTTTGATTGAAATGAGAAAGCAAATTGGCGACGAAATGCAGGCTCACGTTAAAGATCTCAAATAACTTTTATCGCGTGCTAATTTATCAAAAACAAAAACGCGAGCCTTTTGCTCGCGTTTAATTATTCACTCTAGTTAGAACACTCAATTAGAGCACATCTAATGATTTAACAGTGCTTAAGCGATCTCCATAACGATTCGACCGGTTATTTCACCTTTTTCCATATCATCAAAAATGTCGTTAATGTCTTCTAGCTGTTTCACTTCGGTAATTGCTTTTACTTTGCCCTCAGCGGCAAATTGTAAGCACTCCATGAGATCTTTACGGGTTCCCACAATAGAACCAATCACTTTGATTCCATTCAGCACAGTATCAAAAATAGGAATGGGCATCTCTTCTGGTGGCAGACCGACTAATACACAAGAACCACCTCGACGAACAGAATAATAGGCTTCTTGGAACGCAGGCTTAGAGACGGCAGTACACACTACGCCATGGACACCGCCGTTGGTAAATTCTTTGATTTTCTCAGAGGGTTTGTCCTTCATAAAGTCGATACAATGTTGAGCACCAAGTTCTTTGGCAAGATCTAACTTTGCATCGCCAGTATCAACTGCAACGACGTTCATCCCCATTGCTACCGCGTATTGAATGGCTAAGTGCCCAAGCCCACCAACCCCTACAATCGCAACCCATTGACCCGGTTTAACACTGGTGACTTTCAATGCCTTATAAGTTGTGACACCCGCACAAAAAAGAGGTGCGGCATCTACATAACTAATCCCTTCTGGAATCTTAATGACATACTCGCCATTTGCTAAGCAGTATTCTGCAAAGCCACCGTCGACTGAGTAACCTGCATTATGTTGTTCTAAACACAGGGTTTCTTGCCCTTCTAAACAATAATCACAATATCCACAAGCGCTATAAAGCCATGGTACACCTACTCGATCACCTGCTTTCAGATGGCGAATTTCACTGCCGACCTCAACGACTTCACCTACCCCTTCATGCCCTGGAACCAACGGCATTTTAGGTTTCACAGGCCAATCGCCATGGCAGGCGTGTAAATCTGTATGGCAAACACCACAAGCGTGAATTTTGACCAAAACATCTCGCGCTTTAACGCTTGGAAGTGGGATGTTTTGTATCTCTAATTTACCCTTGAATTCGTTTACTACAGCTGCTTTCATCATATACCGAACCTCATTATTGATAATGATTATCATTCTTGATCGTTTTTATGAAATATGATGTGAGCGTAGTCTCAAAGTAACTAATTGCATTAAAGGGTGATCTAAGCCTGCCTATAGCGTTCGCAAAATGACCATAGCCCCTTTATCTCCAATATTGTTATGAATTAGAGGATTAACTTGAATATTGACGTTACTGGCGGTGTTTGGGCTAGATAATCGACTGATTGTCGCGACACCATGATGCTCTTTACCAAACTCCAATGCACGGTGAACCCAGTTAGACAAATGTTCTTTGGACGGATACGAAGACATTATGAGCTCTAAGAACTGCCCTTGAATTTGTTGTTCTGAGAACCCTAACCATTCGATCCCCGCCGGGTTGCAGTAATCAATTCGACCATTGGCATCAACGGTCACTATGATATCACTGATGGAATACAGCAAGATCTGGCTGAATAGGTGTTACTCGTAGAGACCATCATAAACTCGGTAAAACTGCTCTCCCAACAGTTTAAGTTCACTGTTTTTAGTATGATCAAATGGCGCTAGCTGCTTTGAGCTGTCTTCTATGTCTGCGGTTTTTAACCAAGACAGTAATTCGGAAATAGGCGTTGTGATATTACGTGTCAATACTTCTAATATCGCCATTGTCAGCACTAACTGCACGACGGCTATTGGTATTAACCACCCAAGGACGCCCCATAAGATGGAACTATCGCCATCCAAAGCAAATACAATTTGAATTGGCAGCGTATCGCCGACATCCGTTTGAATTGATACCACTCCAGAAGTCGCCGACAATCCGTTATTAGTGACGAACGTTTCCCAGCGCCAAGACGGATCATACGGATACACTTTCTTTGAACCATTTTGTTTACTAAATAACAGCGCCACATCGCTTTCTAGCAGATACGACATATCGGACAAAGCCCCATCCGACAGTTTAGTGATCAAGACGGTCTGCACATCGAGTCTCGGTGAATAGACATCTGTATCACTCTTGTAGCGAGCATAAATATAGGCATTTTCGTTGTCGATAATAACGCCGCCAGACTGCTTATTTTCCAAAATGGAAACCCATTCGTTTTGACTGAGTTCGAACACCCGGTGAGCACGCAATTGTAAACGTTCATTCATACCACCAAAAACCGCAATAGCTAACACTCGGTTTGCATTGCGAGAATCTTTTTCAAAGTGCAATGAATCCATCGAAATTTCTCCGCGCTGTTGCAATGCACTCTTCGACAATTGAGTTTTATGTTTCGCCAATAACTGCAATTGTTCAAATTCTTGTCGTAGAAGATTTCCTGCAATCGATTTGGTCAGTTGAAATCGAGCTAATTCTGAGTCCTTCTTTTGGGTCATCGCCGCGTAATACGCGCCCATGGCCATCAAAACGAAACTACACACTATCGCCAACACAAAAATACGGCTTAGTCTTCCACCAATAGAGGCGTCTTGTTTTAATTCAGGACTCACGGCTTACCTCTTTGTCCACAGCCAATGTAGCCAAACCGTCTGAACGTATGCTTTCAGCTGTGCTAATTTGATAACAAGACAATACTCGGATCACCACAATGGTCTTTGAAATAGCACGAGAGTGGACATCATTGGGCTGGCAAATGACATCACAACGAAACACCTGGTCTCGCTTTGTTAACACCACTAAGCTTTGCGTAAACTCAGTGCGTTGATTCGTATTGTTGATCTCTCCCAATAAATTGGGTTGGGGAAACAGTAGCGAAGATTCGGCGGCTTCTTGATACCCCCCGACAAATAGCTCGAACGGCTGACCAATCACAAGGCTTTCATCCAACCCTAACCATCTCACCGCTGCCGGATTGCAATACTGAATGTTGCGACTGTCGTCGAGTGTAATAATGATATCGCCAATAGCATCTAACAATCGTTGGCCAAATAAGTGTTGCTCGTTTAAATCCTGACTAACGGTGATTAAGCGGTGATAGATGCTTGCTAATTCCGTGGGTAAGTCGCCACACTGCTGACATTTACCTTCAAGGTCTAAGATTGGGCCATCAAAGCGTGAAGAAATGCAATCGATAGGTTTCAAGATTTCCCTACGTAATAAGTACCAGAAGCTAAAGCACATTACGGGGATCAGCAGGATCGCAAGTACAAGCCACCTAGGGTCAAATAAGCGATATTCATCAGCAACAATTTGAATCGCAAAACTGGCTGGCTGTTTCGCTCCCCCGTACAGCAGCACATCAAATAGCACTTCGGTTCCGTTACTGTGTTCGGTTTCACTCACCAAAACGGCCTCATAACCGTTATGGTAGCTTGACCTATTTAATCTTGACTCTGCCGTATTAAAATGAAGATTAAACTCGCTTCCAATTTGCTTACCAATTCGGCTCAAGTAACTCGGTGTTACTTCTTTAAAAACGGTGATGGTCGACTGTTTATGTTTATCACTTGGGATCTTCGTCCTTTGCTCATTAAGGAACACAGGCTGAGTGGCATACATGAACACGCGCCCATCAACAAACGCGATCCCCATGTCTTTTGATAGTGTGTTTGCTTTCCCTGCTATTGGCAAAAATAAGCCCCACAGGCGTTGGCTAAAAGTTGCACTCATCGTGGTTTCCGAGTGGCTTACTTCACCATTCTTATTTTGTTCAATAATCGCCGCAATATCGTATTGTTCTAAGCGACCATCTATCGTATCTGTATGTTGCTCCCACTGGCTTGAAAACACTGCAGCCAGTGAAACATGCTGCCAAAACTGCTCTTCAATGGCGTTAGTTACGCGGGTTTTGTAACGTTCAATTTTTCCATGGCGCGCATTGTTATGTTCTAACCACCAAATAGATCCCATTAGGATAAATGTCAGGAAACACATGCCGAGACAAAGCAAGGCCGAAGCCTGTTTGAAGTAACGCTGAATCGATCGTTCGATCATGATGCAACTAACGCCTCTGTACAATATTCACGAACTTGTTCACCAAGCTGTTTAATGCCATTCGATAGGCTTTGTACTCGTTGCTCTACCTCATCAAAGCCTAACTCCATAGCGTGAACTTCAATGAACTTAGCTTGATCAGCGGCGTTTTGCGCCCCCAAATACAGCAAACTGCCTTTCACTCGGTGAGCGGTAGATTTGAGCCTGTCCATGTCTCCTTGCGCGACAACCTCGGCCAGTTCTTCTATATCTTGTGGATAGTTATCAACAAAGGAAGTGAGAATATCTAACGCGATGTACATGTCGTCTCCACACATCAAGAGAATGTGCTCAGGATGAAACTCGATATCCTCATCAATAAGAATGAGCACTTCGCTTTCATCATTTGTCGCATTTTTTTTGCCAGCAGTGCTTATTTGATTTTCAAAGTCAGAAGCGTCCATTTCATCTAAAAGATCATGACCTGAACTGCGCATATGATGGGCCGCCAGTAAGGCTTTGCTGTCTTCATTAAGATCACTGTCTGCATCATCAACGTGTCTAGCGACATCAAAATCGCTGACGTGATTAAAGTCCTCGCCTACCTTCACATCGCTGTCGTCTAAAGAACAGAACTCCTCCATCAAAGCTAGCAGTGAGGCGGATAACGCTTCCTCATCACGTTGAACTTCTTGCTCTGAAGCAAACTCCCATGAATTGTTTGCACCAAATAACACCGAATCCAAATCAAAGGTATGATTCGCCGGCTTAGTGGCGTTTGATAGCCCTTTTAACGTATAGGCATACGTGAGTTTTGAATTGAGTAGCTCGATCGGACAAGGCTTGGAAAGATAATCATCAAACCCTGCGTTTAGGCATTTTTCAGCCGCGCCACTTAGTGCATCTGCGGTGATGGCGATCAAGTACGGTTTATCATCGCCATAGGTTTCTGCGATGTTCTTGGCAAGTGTAAAGCCATCCATTATCGGCATGTGGCAATCAGATAACACCACATCAACATGGTGAGCCGACATTAAGTCAAACGCTTCTTGCCCGTTATTGGCGGTAACAAAGTCGACATTTAAGCGCGATAACTGTCCGCCAATTACTTTCTGATTAACCTCATTGTCTTCAGCTAACAACACCGTCAAACCGCTGAAATTGGAGACCTGGCCCTGCTCGGCGATCAACAAGTGGGTGTCGCTGAAGGTGCGCTCGCTGTCTTGCTCCAAAGGCAAGGTAATGCTGAACAAGCTACCATGCCCTTGTACCGACGATACGTGGATCTCACCGTTCATCTCCGTTACGATTTCGTGGCAGATACTTAACCCCAACCCCGTTCCACCGAACCGACGGGTAATATCGCCGTCGGCTTGGACAAACGGATCAAACAAGGTGTTTAGTTTATCGGGGTGAATACCGATGCCGCTATCCCGTATATGAACGCGAACCAGATCAGTCTTGTTTCCTACCTCATCAGGGCTATGGTTCTCGATATAGTGAATATTGAGTTCAATAAAACCTGTTTCTGAAAACTTAATTGAATTCGATATCAAGTTATTAATCACTTGCATCAACCGTGTTCCATCGCACAGATAAGAATGCGCTAACTTAGGATCGACATAGCTGCTCAACTGTAAATTGCGAGAAGCCGCTTTGTGCCTAAAGTTGTTAATGACATTCGTTGCAACCGAACTCAAATTACAACTGGTGGATTCCAATGTGAGCTTGCCCGCATCCATTTTCGAAAAATCCAGCACATCATTGAGTAGCGCCATCAAGTTACATGCAGAGCCATTTAGTGTGTTCAGTAAGTCTTCTTGCTCCGTATCGAGTTGAGTAAAAGATAGCGCCTCAGCCATACCTAATACCCCATTCATCGGGGTTCGAATTTCATGACTCATTCTCGCTAAAAAATCGGATTTTGCCTGCGTCATAGCTTCGGCTTTTTGTTTGGCCTTTTCAGCCTCTTCTAACGCATTTTTTAACGTCGCTTGAATGCGTTTTTGCTTGGCGTTTTGCTGGCGGCTAATGATAAACCAGAGCGTAAAAACCAAAGAAGCGAGCAGCAAAAACCACATTGAACGTTGGTATACTTCGCTAACCCGTTCGGCCTCTCGGCTAAACACCAAGTACTTGCGCCATTTTTGTTGCAACTGCTGTTGGTAGTCCCCCCCAAGGCTGTTTAAGCTTTGATTCAATAATTGAACCCATTCAGGTTGGTCTTTTGCTAATGCTATTCTTGGTTTGAGATCGGCATTCAAGTCTTGGGCTCTGTGAATCGCCAAATTATGCAAATTCAGTTTGTTGATCAAATAGGCACTGCTTAGCATTTTTCCAACAAAGGCATCGGCTTTACCATCGGCGACTGCTCTGATCGCTTCTTCTGCAGTATCAACGAATATGATCGGATTTTCTGGCAGTTTCTCGGCAACCAGCTCGTTCTCATAAAAGCCGCGCACCATAGCTAGCCGTTGGTCGACTAATTCGCTGGTTTTGTAATAGTCTCGTTCTGAAATAATAGCCAGTAATGTATGATCAATATCAACCGAAAAATCTAGGCTTTGACTGCGACCCTTCGTTTTGTAAATCCCGGCAAATATATCCACTTCATTTTGCTTCACCGCATCCAATGCCGCTTGAAATGACAAGTAATCCGTCGCGGTGATATCGACCCCTAACCCACGCGAGACTCTAAACAGTACATCGACGATGTAACCATCAAGAAATACTTCATCATTGATAAAATATGGTTCTTCACCTTGTACAATGTTGACAAAAGACAGGCTAGCTTGTGCTGAAATCAATCGCTCTTGCTTCTCTGTTAAGTTAGTCAAAAAACCCGTATAGCGCTCATATACCGGGTTGTCCTTTACGAACAACTCGTCCCACAACTGTTGGGTCGACTCATTGTCAGTGGTTCTTATCCAGGTGTTCATGTTCAGCAGCAAATCTTGTTCACTTTTAAGTGTCATTGCCTGTAATGATATGGATGGGGTCGGCTGATCCACTCGGATAAAAGTATTGTTCAATGCGCTTGACTGGAGCTTGGCTTCAAAACTTTGTACGTCCCATGTAACGATATGATCTTGCTCCGTCGCTTTCGCAAAAACGGCATCCAACGATATGCTGTGTGTCACCACTGCATTTTTAGGATTGAGAAGCGGAACTAAAACTTGCTTTGGCAGATGTAGACCAATAGTTTGAGAAGACGATAGCTCTCCACTTCGACGATATAAAGCCGTCTTTATGCCAATATACGGGACGCTGTAAATGGCTCCCTCATTGCCCGACAGCTCTTTTGACGTCAGTGCTATCATGTTGATTTCCCCTCTGACGAGCTTTTTGTGCAGTATGTTTGTTGCTGCCACTTCAAACTCTATCTGGAAACCATTGGCTTTCGCCCAACGCGTCCAATACTGCGCCAAATAACTTTGCAGGTTATTGGCTTGGCGCAACCGATCCGAAGAGTCTTGGTCTAACGCTTTCGCTTGCCTAGACGTCGGGTTTAAGTAATAGGGGGTAGGGATCCCGACAACCACCACTTCACCAGAATCCTCAGCCACACTTGGCAGATCTATCGCCTGAGAAAACCCAATATGAGCAAGTAGCAGAAAAGAAGAAAGCATCAATCGGTAAATCATACGCAGAAAAACCATTCTCGAAGTGGCGATAAAGTGGCCGAATTGTATAGAGTAAAATCTGAAAACACTGTTCTTTAGGGAACAGACACGATCACATTCTTAAGCCACAATGCCGCCACCTAAAATACGGTAACCCAGAGCTATGAATTTCCAATCTGATCTTGTTTTAATCATTGATGACAGCTCAATGTATCGCACCGCTGCTAAGGGCATGTTGCAAAAGCTCGGCTTCCAAGTTCAGAACTTGCACTTTGCCAATGATGCTCACGAAGCATTACAAAAAGCGCGAACGCATGCATTTCAGTTAGTGCTTTGTGATTACAATTTGGGTGAAAAAGCAAACGGTTACCAACTGATTGACCAACTTCAATCTCAACAATTACTCCCTGCAAACTGCTCACTTGTGATCGTCACTGGGGACGGCACGCCAGATGTGGTGCGTGGATTCGCAGAACTAGAGCCCGATGGGTACCTGCTGAAACCACTTAACTACGTGACATTAAAAGAACGCTTGCCAATTTTTATGCACAAAAAGAAGTCTTTGTCTGACATGTTGCTTGCGCTTCGTAAAAAAGATTATCCGCAAGTTTTGGAATTGGTAGAACAAGCCTATTTTCGAGACTCAGAAAGCACGCTGCTCGCTCAGCAGATAAAAACGCAGGCCCACATTCAGATGGGCGATGTTGATTTAGCAGGCAATTGCCTCATCAGCATGATCAATAGCGATAAATCATTTGCTCACTACGAATTGGCCAAAATTTCGCTCAAGAAAAGACAGTTCAAAGAAGCTTCGTACCTGCTCAGCACCCTAGAAAAAGACGCCACCTATAAAGCGAAAGTCAGCCAACTCAATAGCGATATCGCCATACAACTCAAAGATTTCCAAACTGCGCTGGAACACAGCACCATCGCGGTAGCCTGTTCACCAAAAGTCATTCAACGGCATTGGCAGAAAGTCTACTTGGAGCTTATTGGCCTAGAATTTGGCGCTGCCTTACAATCAACAAAAACTATGATAGGCAGCGCTAAGTTCTCCTTTCGAGAGTCAACGGACATGTACTTGCTCGGCGCATCGTTACTCCTCGATACCGCTCAGGTCGACCCAACTAAGAACCTGGCGCAGGTCGCAAACTGGTGTGAAGTTTGGCGCAAGCGATTCAACCAACTGGATTACAAGCCATTCGAGTTACTGGTTTTCTCTCGTGGCTACATCATTCGTAATAATTTGGCCAATGCAAAACAATTCATAGGTGATTATGAGCAATACTGCGTAGAGCACGAAAACCACATTCCGTCGCCCCTTGAACTGGTTGAGCAACTTAAGGTGTATCAATTACTTAAGCAAAATGACAAGTATCAGCAAGTTCATGTTCAGCTTCAGGATCAATGGCAAGCAACCCTCGACAAGGGCATTCACGGCCATAATGAAGAAGGTCAGGCCGTGTTGATTCAATTGCAACAACATGCCCTATCTCAATGGCGCAGCCGTTTGCAAATCCAAACCCAAAAATTGATTGAAGTGAAACAGCAGAGCCACTCCCTACTCAAGCAGTCTCACTATGAAAAAGCGATTCATATTCTGGTTGAAGCATTGCCCACATCGCTCAACGATTTAGAAATACCGTTTTTGTTGATGGGTGCGTTAACCAAGTCATGGCCTTTAGGCTGGAACCGTCGCCAAGTCTCCGAGTTAGTGATGCGATGTCATGCAAAATTAGTGGGCAGCTCGTATGAGCATAATATGGAATATCGTCGTATTGCCCTTGTTTTATCTAAGAAACTCGAACTAACGGAGCTCAGTATTCAACATGCCTCTTAGCCCATCTGATTCGTTGTTTTCTTCCATTTTGATTGTGGAAGACGACCTATTCCAGAGCAAAATATTGAGCAGCATAATCGCGTCTTTAACCGATGCTGATATCCACTGCGCTCAAAACGGTGAAGATGCACTATCGCTCATTCATCAAGTAAAACCTGATATCGTTTTTTGTGACCTAATCATGCCCAAGATGGATGGCGTCGAATTTACTCGCCAATTGGCCGCATTCGATCCAACGGCCATTGTGGTGTTCATTAGCAGTGCAGCGCAAGATGTACAAAGAGCGGTTGTTGAGATGGCCAAATCAGCAGGCTTGATGCATGTGAATAACCTAGAGAAACCCATCTCTCGTAGCCAAATTGGCGACGTATTACACTGGGCCCAAGCGCAATGCCGTAACACTCATAATACCCATGCACAAAGCGTTTTCATTTCAGATGAAGAAATTCGTAATGCGGTTGCTGCAAATGAGTTCGAACCCTTTTATCAGGCGCATTTTCATGGTGAAAGCAACGAGCTAGTTGGGGCAGAGGCGCTTATCCGCTGGCGTCACCCTAAGCATGGTTACTTAGCTCCTGCACTGTTTTTAGACCGCCTATTTGAACTAGGGCTAAGCTACCCTATTTGCTGCCAGATGATACGTAACGCCGTTGAGACAGCGAATCTATGGCACCAAGCAGGGTGGTATCTTAATATTTCGGTTAATGTCACACCGTCCGATCTCGCTCAATCAGATTTCAGTCAACGTGTTCTAGCGATTTTAGAGCAAGCTCGCTTCCCAGCGAACAAGCTTACCTTGGAAGTTACTGAGATAGAGCTTAGCCCAGATGTGGTTTCTTCGTTGGAGTCATCAAGCCGTTTAAGAATGCATGGCATATCCATTTCAATAGACGACTTTGGTACCGGGCATTCATCCCTAACGCAGCTCATCAGTAGCCCATTTACTGAATTAAAGATCGACCAAACCTTTGTCGCCGACATGCTGGAAAGCACAAAACACATGGCTGCGGTGAAGTGTGTGATTGACCTCAGCAAAAACCTAGGGTTAACCGTGGTGGCAGAGGGCGTAGAAACCCTCGCTCAAGCTAAACAGTTAACCAGCATGGGTTGCGACATCTTACAAGGCTATGCTTTGGCTAAGCCTTTATCCAATCATGACTTTGCTCAACTGTGTGAAAATAGATTAACCCCAAGTGCCCGCGGACTCGCACAACCCGTGTCCATTTAATGTAACAGCCCTTGTTCAGGTAACGATCGTTAAATAAGATTATTCACGTGGTCCACATTAGGAGCTTGTACCTAGGAAATCATTTGTTCTAAAATGATCATCTAATCACCCCACCTAGGTGCAAACTTGTCCCATAATCATGTTGATATTCTCTGGCCCTGCGAGCTAGATGAGCAAACCAAAATTCAATTAATGAGTATTGTAAAGCCAATTACAGGCATCGCACATTTCGTTAATCGATCCGAGTTGACAAATCAACGACGTGGTGTGTATTACGTCCGCAAAGGCATCGTGGCAATTGCTTTCTCTCCTGAAGGTCCTAACAGCATGAATTCGGGAATATTGAGCCACGGTTTATGGATCGGGGGTGGTGTCATGATGGGCCAGCAGTTTATGCGTGCGGCTTTTGAAGAAATTGAACCACTAGAGCTATTTTTTTTCCAAAAAGACAAGATTGAACAGTTGGCTGAATCGAACCCTTTTATTTATAAGTGGTTATATTATGGGTCGCTGGATACGCAAAAGATCTGGATTTCCGCCCAAGTCGCGTCATTGCACGACAAAGAAGTTCGCATTGTTTCCGCTCTACTCGACCTACTAAATCGGTCTAAAACCATTAAAGGCAGCGTACCTGAAATAAAAGTCTCGCAGAAGCAGCTAAGTATCATTACAGGCATTTCTCGCCCACGCTTAAATGAAGTATTAAAACTACTCGAGAGCAGCCAAGAAATCACATTAGCACGAGGAAAGATTTACTTAACCGACTTAGAAGCGTTAACAAAAAGAACCAAAGCGCTCGATATTATTCTGCCTAAAAACAAATAGCTAATCGCTATTTTTCTCCAGTGTCATTTTTCTTTCATCAATCTTTGTTTTAATCCTTGGATTGAAATAGATATCGAAGCTCGAAAGCATGACTACGTCGACCACCCTTAGCCATAGCACCATCAAAAACCTTAAGTCTGTGGAATACCAGTGGGTGAGAAGTATGTATGTCGAGGGTTATGCAGACCTTGAAATCAATCACTACATTCAAGCCTGTTTTGGTGGAGACGAGGTGTTTGCTGATCTCTTTCGCAAAGTCGCACTTGAACATGAAAGCTTGTACGTTTTAATGCGTCACTTGGGCTGTGCACCATCCAACTTAGAACAAATTTAGCCTACCGCTAACTGCTACTCAAGCAGCATTTCTTGATGTAACCATAGTCTAGCTATGGTTATTTATTTGATCTGCGCCGCACACAAGTTCGATAATCGATGCTTAATAAAAATTAGATAGCTAATATCTGTTCTCTTCTATACCACTTTGCTTATGGCATAAAAAACCCAAGCTTTCGCTTGGGTTCCGTTACAAGAACTATTAGACAATTCATAAAGAACAAGGCTAACAGCCAGCTATGCATAACCAAAAATATGTGTGCATTCCACTTAGCGAAGTCAGCGGCCAAACCAAAAAGTGCTAAGCGAATACTATTGTTATTGTTAGATGCGGCCGAAACCGCAATCTCTATTATCCCTTAACGCCACCTGCTGTCAATCCTCCAACTAACCAACGTTGTGCCAATAAGAACACACATGTGATTGGTAGTGCTGAAAGTACAGCGGCTGCGGCAAAGTCACCCCATAAATAGTTCTGAGGATATAGATACTGTTGCATACCCACAGCTAGAGTATAGTTGTTAACATCAGAAAGAAGCAAGGAAGCAACTGGAACTTCTGTAACCGCTCCGATAAACGCCAAGATAAACACAACCGCTAGAATAGGCACCGACAATGGTAGCAATACCAAACGGAATGCCTGCCAAGGTGTTGCGCCATCAAGTGCGGCGGCTTCTTCTAGTGAATTATCAATCGTTTCAAAATAGCCTTTAATCGTCCATACGTGCAGTGCAATACCACCTAAATAAGCGAAGATTAAGCCACCGTGCGTGTTTAAGCCTAAGAACGGTATGTACTGACCTAACTTATCAAACAACGCATACAGAGCAACCAGAGCAAGTACGGCTGGGAACATCTGGAAAATCATCATTGCCTTTAGAATGGCACTTTTTCCGCTAAAGCGCATACGAGCAAACGCGTAAGCTGATGTCGTGGATAGCGCAACAATAATAATGGCCGTAACGCCTGCTACTTTTACCGAGTTCCATAGCCACAATAATACTGGGAACGGCGGTGGTGTGATGCTGCCATCAGCGTTAGTCACTGAAAATCCAAGAGCCAGTTTCCAGTGATCCCAAGATGGGTTCGATGGAATCAATTCACCTGTTGCAAAGTTACCCTCACGTAATGAAATTGCCACGACCATCAACAATGGAAAGATGATCAGTGATAAGAAACACCATAGTGCGATATGTGTTGCCCAAACTCTGTATTTGAGCGATTTCCCTTGTACCATTGGCATCGTAGTGCTCCTTAATCTTGAGACAGTTTGGTGAATCGTAGGTTAAGCAATGCAAGACCACCAACCAATAGGAATATAAGTGTTGCAATAGCACTTGCCAGACCAAAGTCTTGACCACCACTGCCTTCAAATGCAATACGGTAGGTATAGCTCACCAATAGATCGGTGTAACCTGCCGGCTCTGATGTACCAATCATGTTTGGCCCACCTTGGGTAAGCAGCATGATCATCACGAAGTTGTTAAAGTTAAACGCAAAGCTCGCAATCAGTAGTGGCGTTAACGGCTTGATCATCAAAGGAACGGTGATGTTCATAAAGTTTTTGAACGGACCCGCGCCATCAATAGAAGACGCTTCATACAAGTCATCAGGAATCGCCTTCAATAGACCCATACAAAGGATCATCATGTAAGGGAAACCCAACCATGTGTTTACAATGATAACCATTAGCTTGGCTAACATTGGGTCTGAGAACCAACTCGGGCTAATACCGAAGATGGCTTGAAGCAACATATTGATTTCACCAAAGCTTTGGTTAAACAAACCTTTGAAGATTAGGATAGAGATAAATGATGGAACCGCATAAGGAAGGATCAAAAGCACACGGTAAATTGCACGGCCTTTTAGCTCTTCCCACTGTACGATACTGCCTAGCACGAGACCGATAACCAGTGTTAAACCAACTGAAATAGCCGAAAATAAAACCGTCCAAATAAAGATGCTGATGAATGGCTGTTTGATACCATCATCTTTGTAAACTCGCTCGAAGTTGGCCGTTCCAATCGTTACCACAAACCCAGGAGAGGTAGTTTCGCCAACAAACTCGCCGTTAGCGTCAACGGTTTGATAGAAACCAACGTCCATATTTGGTTTAAGCGTATCGCCCGTGCTGTTGTTGATCAGTGTTTCACCATCGGATTGCAGCGTATAAAGCGGCGCTATGGCAGCAAATTTACGCAAGCTACTCATACGAACGTTTTTACCATCGGGTTTATGTAAATCTATGCCACTGATGGTTAAACGGTTCTGCACGATGGCTTTGATTTTTTCTTTTTCGCCAGTCACCTCTGAAACAGGTGTTAACTCGAGCGTCAAGTCAGTGACGTTAGCCAAGTTAATATCTTTGGTGACGAGCAGGTTGTCGCCATCTTTGATAGCAATTTTGTGTCCGCCATCAGTTTTATAAAGGGTGAACGGATAACTGTCACCACTTTGGAATGTTTGATCCAACAAGACCGATTGAGCCCGGTCAAAGGATAGTTGATTTTTAGCACTATAATTCGTGAATGCAAGACCTATGGTGTATACCAAAGGAAACAGAATGAACAAAATCATTCCAGCAACACCAGGGTAAATGTAACGGTGTGCGTAAGTCTTTTTACTGCCAAAAATATAGAGAGCAAGTGCGGTAAGAACAACGGTTAACAATGCAAAAGAGAGCTCTCCACGAGCGTACATCAATACACTTGCGTATCCGTTGACGAGGCCAATCGTCGACAGAAGAGACCATTTAATAAATACCTGCTTACTGGCCTTAGGTGGGGCTGCATTAATAGCGTCTGAGCCTTGAACTGACTGCATAGAAGAACCTACTAGCGAAATAATAAATAAAAAAGTAGGAGGGGTTACCCCCTCCTAAAAAGGGTAAAGCTTATTAACAAGTAATCAGGAGATTACTTAGTCATTTGTTTTTCAGCGTCAGCTAATGCTGCATCTACTGTTTGACGACCATCTACCACGTTTACTACTGCGTTCTTAGCTGAGCTCCAGAATGCGTTCATTTGTGGGATGTTTGGCATAACTTCACCGTTCAGTGCATTATCCATCGTTGCTGCGATACGCTTGTCGTTACCTAGCTCTTCTTGGAAAGAGTTAAGAGCAACTGCACCTAGTGGCTTATCATCATTTACTTTACGTAGACCATCGTTAGTCAATAGGTAGTTTTCAATGAACTCTACTGCAAGGTCTTGGTTAGGTGACGCCGTGCTGATACCAGCCGTTAGTACACCAACGAATGGCTTAGAAGGTTGACCGTTGAACTTAGGCAGTGTTGCTACGCCGTAGTTGATGCCAGATTTTTCAATGTTGCCCCACGCCCAAGGACCGTTGATAGTCATTGCCGTGTTGCCTTTGTTGAACTCTGATTCAGATACTGAGTAGTCCATATCGGCAGAGATAACGCCTTTATCAACAAGACCTTTTACAAAGTTCATTGAGGCTTTAACACCAGGTTTAGCGATACCAGCGTCTTTCACATCGTAACCTTCAGATGTATATTTAAACGCATAGCCACCGTCAGCTGCCATTAGAGGCCATGTGAAGTATGGTTCTTTTAGGTTCCACATGATTGCTGTCTTGCCGTCTTTCTGAAGTTTCGCGTTAAGTGCTTCTACTTCTTCCCAGTTCTTAGGTGGGTTTGGCACAAGATCTTTGTTGTAGATAAGAGACAGAGACTCAACCGCTACTGGGTAACCCACTAACTTACCTTTGTAAGTTACTGCATCCCATGCGAAATCAACCACGCCTTGCTTAATTTCTTTAGAAGGGTTCACTTCTGCTAGTAGACCCGATTCTGCGTAGCCACCGAAGCGGTCGTGTGCCCAAAATACGATATCTGGACCATCACCCGTCGCCGCTGTTTGCGGGAATTTATCTTGTAGGCCATCAGGGTGCGCTACGGTTACTTTAATACCTGTATCTTCTTCGAACTTTTTACCTACTTCAGCAAGTCCGTTATAGCCTTTATCACCATTAATCCAGATAGTTAGTTGACCTTCTTCGATCGCTGCGTTTGCACCGAAAGAACCTAAGGCCGTTAACGTACATACCGCAATAGTGCTTAGAGCTTTTCTCATTGTTATATCCTTTTTATATTGATGTAGGGCATTCAGTTTTAGCGAGTTCTCGTTATTAGCATTCATAACCCATAAGTACTGCAGTTGGGTTAAGAACCTGATGAAACCAAGTCGAAGCCGAATTTCGACTGTAATCATCTAAAATGTTGGCTTCAAGCTCATCCTCCTAAACTCTACGCCCTATGGATTATGAGACAGTTTCGTGATCTAAATCGAGCCATCTATCGAAGCAGATCACAAAACCAACTCAATATGTGATGAAGAGCACATAAAGGCGGCGATTTTTTTTGAAGTGCCTCGAAATACCCTCTAACCCCCTCCTCCCCCATTACTCCCCCTCAGTTATTTTTGCCTAGGAGGATGAACTTCAACGGGCAATATTACAGAATTCAGTCATCCAATGATGGATGTAAACCCAAGCATGCGATGTTCCTTATCTGCTTGGTAGAGTGAACCCTTATATCAGCGCCTAGCAGCTGAACTTTAAAGGCCGAGCATTTACATTAGGTATTATTTAAACGTGTGGTATATCTGTACGGGGGAGTACGTTTAAATAGTGGCGAGGGAAAATGTAAATGACTATTGGCTAAAGTGGGTGATGACTAACCTATTTTTCTTAGCATCACCCACTTTTTTTCTTATTTGACTGTTTCCTACTGTTATTGTCACAAAAATCAATCATATAATGTCGACAGTAACGGCTTAAAAAAAATAGATCGAGGACAAGCTAAATGGCGAGTGTCACGTTAAAAAATGTTAGTAAAGCATACGGCGACGTACTGATTTCCAAGAACATTGACTTAGAAGTTAAAGAAGGCGAATTTGTTGTTTTTGTCGGCCCATCTGGCTGTGGTAAATCAACACTTTTACGCTGCATCGCAGGTTTAGAAGATATTACGTCTGGCGATCTTTACATTGGTGAAGAACGCATGAATGACGTTGAACCGTCTAAACGTGGCGTTGGTATGGTGTTCCAATCTTACGCCCTGTACCCACACTTGAACCTATACGACAACATGTCATTTGGCCTGAAATTAGCGAAAGCAGATAAAGCTGAAATAGACAAACGTGTTTCTCACGCGGCTGAAATCTTACAACTAGGTCACTTGCTTGAACGCCAGCCAAAAGCACTATCAGGCGGTCAACGTCAGCGTGTTGCTATTGGACGTACTCTTGTTTCGCAACCTAACTTATTTCTGCTAGATGAACCGCTATCTAACCTAGATGCGGCGCTTCGAGTACAAATGCGTAGCCAAATCACCAAACTGCAGCGTCAGCTTGGTTGTACCATGATTTATGTAACTCATGATCAGGTTGAAGCCATGACCATGGCCGACAAAATTGTAGTACTAGATGATGGTTATGTCGCTCAAGTTGGCGCGCCACTGGAACTGTACCACTACCCAGAAAACCGTTTTGTTGCAGGCTTTATTGGTTCTCCAAAAATGAACTTCATCAGCGTGTTCATTGAAGCAGTTGAAAGTGAGCGTGTCATGGTTCAGCTTTCTAACGGCAGCACATTCTGGATCCCTGTTGATGGCACGACCGTCAACAAAGGCGACCGTATGTCTATGGGCATTCGTCCTGAACATATTGTTTCAACAGAAGTTGGTGATGCAGCCATTGAAGGTGAAATCATGGTGGTAGAAAAGCTGGGTAACGAAACCCAAGTTTACCTAAACCTTGAAGGCGCAGATGCAGACGTAATCTACCGAGCACAAGATACGCTAACGGTAGAGCCTGGTGAAAAGTACATGATTGGTATCCCGGCTCATCGTTGCCACCTATTCCACAGTGATGGCGCAGCATGTCGCAGGCTTCACAAAGAAGTCGGTGTATAGGCACACCATCTAATTCGTATATCTAAACCCTCTTCGGAGGGTTTTTTTTTGATAAAGTTTGACCCCATAAATTCATCACTATTCTTAATATTGAGATTGTCAATGTAAGCAGATGATTACGATGAATAATTTGTAAATCAACATAGATATCTATATGCATAAGGACTTGACCTTATGATTAGAAGGAATAAATTAACCTCTCACTTTGGTTGGCTTATAGGATATTGGCATGAACGTTAGTGTTGATAATGAGATCCAAGCGATTTTTATAGCAGAGAATAATTTACAATCAACACTGCTAAAAGAATCGATAGAAAAAGAAGTTCAATTAAGCGTCAAATTACTGTGCCCAGAGAAAGTGGCAGAAGCATCTTTCCTTTCCTCTACACACTCTCCTCAACTGATCATTGTTGATATTTCTAGCTGTAAGAATCACCGACTTGATAAGATACTTCGCGCCCACCCCACTCTACATTCCGTTAATGTGGTGCTGATTAATTGTCCTTGTGAAGTTGAATGCAAAGACGCCATTCGTTGGAAGTACTTAGTCGGGGTATTCAACGTAGAAGATACGTTAGAAAACCTACTCAATGGTATGGAAAAAATACGAAGAGGTGAACTTTGGTTAAGCAGAAAGCTCACCCATCAATATATTCATTTTTACCGGAAGCGAGAACAAAGCAGTACCAGCTCCGGTTATTTGGAACTGACGAAGCGAGAGCAACAAATCATCAAGCTACTTGGCAGTGGCGCATCGAACGTTCAAATCGCCGATAAGCTCTTTGTAAGCGAAAATACCGTTAAAACACACCTTCATAACGCTTTTAAGAAAATTAACGTTAAAAACCGCTTACAGGCTCTTCTATGGGTCAAAGACAACATCGGCAGCGAAGAGTTTGTGTAATACCATAATGCAGAGAACCTAAAAAACCCGAAATGATGTATTTCGGGTTTTTTAGGTTCTCTGTCAGGCCAAAACGAGCGGCTACTGTTTCATCACCAGTGTTTATAATATTTGGCGTTTTTGATTAACGTAACGCTGGATGATAGGGTCACTCTCATAATTCTCAGCTTGGGGCTTCCACAAGCCTGCTTGAATGCCTTTGACAACTAAATGGATCACCGCGGCGTCAATGGCTGACATCATCGCTATATTAACGGGTTCGTTATGGGCGTAGCCGAGTTCCGCTTCAAGCAGTTCTTTGTAATCAATGAACCTAAAGGCTCCAGCACTCACTTCATGTGAGAAGATCGTTTTACTGGTTGTGATGCTCAATAATATACGGCCACTTCGAACATCCACAGCTCTTAAATTAACGGTAACTTGATCTGTACGGTATTGGCCTGATGTACCTATCCCCAAATACCTTGCACCGACACCGCCTGTTCGGATGTTGGAATCGTAGGCAACAATCCCTCCCTCGACAACAATGTTAGCAGAGCTGAGCGAACTCAAACTATTACCATGGTTATTTACACTGGTGTCTTTTTTCTGCGCGGCTCGAATGATCTTTCTCTCAGTTAACAGGTTCTGCAACCCCTCACGTTCCAACGGCACAAACCAATTTGAATCAAGCAGGGAATTAGTCAGCAAGGCTGTTCCTCCCTGAGGTACCGCAGTAGAAAAGTTACTGTTTGGCTGAGGTTTATATTGGCCCGTTTGATCGCGAAAGTCGTACACCGACACCAGAATCTTACCTTTAGGAACAGGCAGAGAAACTAAGTCGAGGTAGGTGGCTCCCCTAGGCATTAACGTTGGTGCCTTATCGGCCTCTGGAATGGCTAAGCTCGCAGTACAACCGGATAAAAACACCAGACAGATACTTAAAATAATCCCTTTCATTGTTCCTATCCTTATAAGTCTGGGGTTAGGCCCGAAACCTGAATTTCAGTCGATTCACCGGTGGCTTTATCTACGATCTGCACCAGTAAGGTCCCATCTTCATCCACGATATTGAGAAAGAAGTCATCGGTTTCTAATTGGCCTGTATTGCCATTACCGACATCAGCCAATAATTGGCTGATCAACCGCGACTCCAGGCTAGATGCCAAGCGATCTAACGCACTTTGTTCGGTCAATCTGGAATCACTGGTCGGCCCTTTGTAATCATTAATGGCATTCGCTACACCAAATAAATGAGAGGTGTTAAGCGGGTTACCACCAAAACTTGGATTAACCGGTGTATATGTCAGTTCGGTAGCATGACCATATGAAACACAAAAAATGGATACCAAACTCACGACTAAAATCTTTGAGAACTTCATCCCTGCCTCGCTATATTTCGTCATATTCTAGGTCGAAGGTGTCTTGAAACAAACGCTCTGCTTCCCACCTTATGATATGAGCGTTAACCGCTCTGAGTGCTTGTTGTGCTTTTTCTTCCGCTTGCCTTCTACCAGGAGATAACGCCGTCCTATAGATGAGCTTATTTCGATGATGGATACTAATAATGCTGCCAGAAAGTGCTGTTGGTCTTTCACTCACCGTCAGGTTTTCGTCTAAATTGTCATACCGGTCATTGAGAAGCTGCGAAAAGTTTGAGTAGAAATCCTCACCAAACCGCGTCATCGTGCGATCAATAATCAAACCACCCACTTCTGAAAAATCGGAAAATTGCTGTGCTTTACTCTCTAGACTTGGCCCATTTTCAATGGGTTTACTGTCTTCAATCGGTTTATTTCCATCCCCTGAACATGAGAATGAAATTAATAAAAGAACAAAAGCTAAGGTATTAGCATTAGTCTTTTTATTTTCTATAATATATCCCATGTGTATTCACTCACACTGAAACTCTCGATAATTCTACACGCTATTTCTCTTATAGTTTGTATTCTCAATAGCTCAATTATTAGTTGTATCACTTTTAAGAAAATGCAATACAAGAAAATCATTCCATTACAATCAACATCTTAGCTAACACACCTAATACTTAAGTTTATTGCAAAAAAGGTAAAATAATCATTGAGTGCTAATTTAACCACTGCTAATCCTTACAAAGTTCAGAAATAAACTATTTATTTACTAACAAAGTTTATTGTCGTTCTGTTCATCACAAAACATAATTAACTCAAACACAGACATCGCTTATTTAATATAAGGGTAAGTAAATGACCATCAGGCTAAATAAACTAAACAGAACAATCGTGGGAAGTTTTGGTTCATTTGCATTGCTATTTGTTACTACAACATTTGCAGGTGGTGAAGCAAGAGGCTATATATCCGACTTAGGGCTAGAAGAATTTAACCCGTCTGACAGCTTTAATGATCTCGATGCAATATCAGATCTCGCAACAACCACTAACTATGCGGATGTTGAAGTCATTGCATCCGAAAATGGCCGCATCATTGTTCGCCAACGAGGGAACAGTAATGCAGCAGGCGTGACTCAAACCAACTCAATAAATAGTAAGGCAACGGTAAAACAGAAAGGCATTAACAACACGGCAATGATAGAGCAAGGGAATGTTGATTCCATCAGTAGCGATAATATCGCCATCATTGAGCAGTGGGGTGTCGATCACAAAGGATACATTAGCCAGGTTGGTCATAATAATCTGGCGATTTTGAAACAATGCGAACATCTAAATGGTAACTGTATTGGTGAATCTAATCACTCTAGTGAGTGGAGCATAAATCAAACAGGTAATGACAATATTGCTGAGGTATATGACTCTGGTCAGGCCAGCTATGACATTACACAAACCGGTGGTGACGAAATTCTCGTTATCAACAACATGAGCCGTGGTATCTACATCAAACAATAACCAATGTAGTCGGCGTTTATCTTAAGACATGAAGAACTTATAGTTCAAAAAGGACGTTAACATGAAAAAGGTAGCTTTAGCGGTATCAATTGCAATGATCTCAGGTGGTGCATTTGCAGGCAATTTAATTGACTATAACCTACAAGGTGAAGTCGATTCGGATATTACCGTCACTCAAAACTCACCGGGCACAGCAACAGCAGATGGTAATTACGTCAGTATCCAAATGACGAATGGTGATGATAATGACGGTACAATCATGCAAACTGGAGAAATGAATAAAACCTACATCGTTTCTGATGCGGGTGCATGGATGAATGAATTCACAGTTACTCAAACAGGAGATGGTAACACTTCAAACGTAGACTTTAATGACTCTTACTTAAATGAAGCAACAGCGACTGTGTCCGGTAACTTAAACACCACCACTTCCACTTTTGACGGTTACTATTCTGATCATAACGTCGCCGTATTAAACGTAACGGGTGATAGCAATACCATTACGACCTCAGTCGAAGGTAGCAACAATACGAACAGAAATAACTTTGCCGTTGATGCGACCGGAAATGGTAACACCGTTAGCCTAACCGCTCGTGGTCATCAGACTAATGATAACGTCTTTGATGTCGATATCACAGGTGACGGTAACTCGGTCACCTCTATTGTAAGAACATCTAACTCACAAGATAATGTTCTAGATGTCGATATTATAGGCTTAAGTAATGACAACACCATCATGACAACGCAAACGGGTAGTGATGCAGAAATTCACGTTAATGTCTCTGGTGCTTCATTTATGAATAATGTCACGATTACTCAAAATAATACTGATATTGCAAACGTTACTTACGGTGCTGCCTCAAGTAACAATACGTTAGTATTGGTTCAAAACTAATCATGAACTTTCCATTAATCAAAGCGGCCGTTTGCGCCGCTTTATTTTCCTGGAGTATTGTCCAACCGAGTGCGCTAGCTAGTGGCAACCAATCCGCGAAAAATATAATGAGTGACCCAAGCCTCCAATGTTCACTTGCGAATAACAAGGTACTTATCTCTCTCACTAGCGCCACGTTTTCAGGCCAAGTGGTATTGAAAACCAGTGATGGGAATTCTCTCACGATGACCAGTTCACCGAATTCTCATCAAAACTTTCGCTTCGGAGAAGAACAACTGCCAATCACACTGAACATCTACACTAAAAACGCTACGCCCATCTCTTATTTAATTGACGCAACTTGCCAAGTTAAGGCCCATTAAAAAAGCCAGTGACATGGTCACTGGCTTTTCACGACTACTTACTCATAGGTAAACAGTTCAGTTTTATAGCGCGCCTTCTTGGGCTTGCTTAAGTAATGCCTGACGTTGAGTTTCCGTATCAGAGTGAATTTCATTTTCCGTATGCAATTCAATATCCATTTCTTGCGGAAGAAAAACATAGTACTTATTAGTAATCATCTTAGAACCTCTATTGTTTGAACGCCTTAATTCTGTCGAATGACAGAAAAAGTCACATCCTCCATAATGTCTTTTTTATTGGCGTAGATTTCGAGGCGTAGAGTACTCCGAATAGGATTAATGTAAAATATGGTACTCATTTCATTTCTCACTATTGTTTTCGAACCCTTAGCTACCAACTTGCACCGCTAATACATTGTAATTCGAGTTCACTAATATAGCTTGCCACGCTGCTCGCCTCTCATCTACACTCGCAATGAAAGGAGAGAGCATAATGCATGACATACCAGAAGTTGGCTTTAATCATAACAAAACAAACAACGCCGAATTTGAAGTCGTCGACCTTTCAAAGATACAAACCGATCATAGCTTTAATGTAGGGAACCCTTCGTTACCTCACCGTATTAACTTCTTTAATCTCATTTATATAGAAGAAGGAAGTGGCAGCCATCTGATCGACTTCGTCGACTACCCATTTGAATCTGGTTCATTTATTTTTGTGCAAGTAAACCAAGTTCACGCGTTTGATTTTTCCCAACAGCCAAAAGGAAAGGCCATACTCTTCACACAACGATTTCTCGATCAATTACATCAAAACATGAGGGTACCCGAGTTTACTCCCACCCATCTAGACTACAACCATCGCCCAGTCGTCTCAGTAGAGAAAGAGCTACAAAAGAGCATTAAAGTACTGCTCAGTGAAATGGAGACAGAAATCTTAAGGCCCAACTCGGATCCTCTTATTGTTATGTACCTATTTTCTTCTCTGGCCTTAATGTTTCACCGGATCAGGCCTGAAACTCATCACCAAAAGCTCTCTCCCGAGCAAATGGTCAAATTTTCTAAGTTCATTGAACTTTTGCAGACTCATTTCAACCAAGTGCGTGACGCCAATTGGTATGCGGAGCAAATATTTACCACCTACAAGACATTGAACCTAGTTTGTAAAGTTGCAACTAACCTTACTGTGAAACAACTCATCGATGCTTACACCATTTTGGAAGCGAAACGTCGACTTGTTATCAGCCAGATTTCTACTCAACAGTTGGCATACGAGCTTGGGTTTGATGATGTTAGCAATTTCATTAAGTACTTTAAAAAGAACACTCTAATCACCCCTTCCCGCTTCCAAAAAATGTACCGCACTCCTAATCTTTAAGTCGAGAACGACAACCTCAGTATCTTGACGAATCAACCCAACCTCTCCTTATCGATCACTGTTCATTTCATTCTAAGGTTCGATATTTACCATTTTTAGGCTGAGTCGTACCGTGTGCTAACGGCAGCCAACTCGTATTATTTCCTCACACCAATACGAGGATACGAACATGGCTAACAACACTCTAACAACTCTTTTTCGCCGTTCACTCATTACTGCTGGCATTATTACCGCCGCAGGATGTACTACCTTTTCCGAGGGCACTTCTATGACATTAACTAACACCGACAAGGCAACCGCTTTAATCGAAAGTATTGAGACTGGCGATCATGCGCCTATCGCTTATATCAATGCCGATAAGTACATTCAACACAACTTAGCGGTGGCCGATGGGCTAGCAGGCTTTGGTGCTGTACTAAAAGCATTGCCAAAGGGCAGTGCGAAGGCCAAAGTCATACGAGCATTTGAAGATGGAAATTTCGCCGTTACCCACACCGAATATGATTTCTTCGGACCAAAAGTTGGCTTTGATGTATTTCGGTTCGAAGAGGGAAAAATCGTTGAACATTGGGACAATCTACAAGAAATCGCCCCTATCAACGCAAGCGGTCGCTCACAGCTAGATGGTACGACGAAGATGACCGATCTAGCTAAAACCGACCAAAACAAAGCCATCGTAGAAGATTTTGTACAAAGCATTCTAATTAATGGCGAAATGAAAAAAATAGAACAATTTATCGGTCCAAACGAGGATGATTATTTACAGCACAATCCATCTGTCTCAGACGGGTTAAAGGGACTAGGCGAGGCATTAGGCGCGCTTGCTGAACAAGGTATGCCGATGATCTATGAAAAAAATCATATCATTTTAGGTCAAGGTAATTTCGTGCTAGCGATAAGCGAAGGTCAGTTTTTGAATCAGCATGTGGCTTTTTACGACTTATTCCGTTTGGACAACAGCATGATTGTTGAACATTGGGATACCATTGAAGTCATTCAAGAAAAAGATCAGTGGAAAAACAATAACGGAAAATTTGCGTTCTAACTTTTCCATAACATCACTGTTAAAAAATTGGCCTGTGTTAATACAACATAGGCCAATTCATTTAATTCAACGATACGCTTATACTTCGATTAGCGAATTCTAGTCCCACCAATTCTAGAACTCGTTTGATAGGATCTAAGCGATATCAATTACACTTTAAAGTAACGTAACTGATCTTTGAGCACCTCAGAGGCTTCCGCCATCGATTGGCTTTCTTCTGCCAGCATCTGCGAGGCCTGCTTCACTTCATTGGCCGATAAATGAATACTACTCACATTGTGGTTCACTTCTTGCGCCACCGTTCCTTGCTGCTCCGACGCTGCTGCAATTTGAGAAACACGATCGCTAGAGGTCATCAATTCTTCAACCATCAAAGACAATTGATTTTGCGTTTCTTGTGCTTTAATCACACTCTGTTCCACTTTTTGATGGCTGGCCTGCATCGACTTTGCGGTATTACCCGTTTGCTCGATGAGAGCATCAATGGTGCTTTGTACTTCAGCCGTCGATTTTTGCGTTCTGCTTGCTAAGCTACGAACTTCATCAGCCACAACCGCAAACCCTCGCCCTTGTTCACCAGCGCGAGCCGCTTCAATCGCCGCATTCAATGCCAATAAGTTGGTCTGCTCGGAAACATCATTAATAACGTGTACGACCGCACTTATTTCATCGACACCTGATTTAAGCTCTGTGACCAATTTATCGGCTATAGCAATATTGTCGGACACTTCTGCAATCGTTGTGCTGGTAACTTCCATATTCTCACGACTGGTTTGGGCATGAGACACGACTGTATCCGTCGAATGGGCAGTACTTTCTGCATTGTGGGCAACATCAGAAATAGTGGCACTCATTTCTGTCATTGCGGTTGAGAGCTGTTCTAACTGGCTATACTGAGAGTTAACGCTGGTTGCGGCTTCTTCGCTGGCTGATGCAATATTGGTTGCCATGTCTGAAGATTGGGTTGCCGACTCATTTGCAGCAAGTAATGTCGATTGCAACTTATCTAACATACGGTCAATCTCGCTGCCCATTTCCCCCAGTTCATCTTTGCGTTTAAAATCCAACCTCACGGTCAGGTCACCATCCGCTATTTTATGTGTATTACCGATAAGCCTTTCAAGAGGCGTTACAATATTGGTCGAGATAATAAAACCGAGCAACAACAACATGCCCGTCATGCATATCGCGACTATTGCTTCTTTTATCGCATTGGCATAAAAGACTTCCTGGATATCGGCAACTAAAATACCAGAGCCGATAATCCAACCCCACTCAGGAAAATACTCAACAAAGGATATTTTGTCTTTCAATTCACCCGACGGTAACTTCCATTGGTAATCCAAAAAGCCTTTCGACGTCGTGCGCGCTATTGTTGCCATCTCTCGCCAGTGATGCTTCCCTGCCCCATCGACGTTGTTACGAACGTTTGTTCCATTCAATTCAGGCTTAACTGGATGCAGCAACACCTCAAGCTCTGGACTCACAACCCAAAAGTAGTTATCGCCGTCATATCTGAGATTGTTGATCGCCTCTAGGGCTAATGTTTGGGCTTGCTCTTTTCCGAGAACAGATCGTTTTGAATAGAAATATTTCACCAGGTTAGTGGTGGTTTCCACTTGTGCTGAAAGTTTGCCCTCTCTTTCACTGTAAGAGGCTTTCCTTTGTTCGTTTAGGTTGTATGTGCAGGTTGCGATAATCATAAACACAGCAGTTGCAACCATAACCAATAGTTTATTTTTTACTGACAGATTTCTAAGTTTCATAGTCATCCTACCCAATTGTCGTTGTATTAATTTTATTGTTATGCAACACAGTGTGGCAGAAAATTAGCATTTTCTTGATTTATAGATAACAAAATAACCGTACCATTCACAAAAAAAAACCTCAGTCTCAATTATGAGTCAGCTCATTGATAAGCAGAACCTTATTGGCACTTATATCAATAGTATAATGAGCAGATATCAACTCAGATAACGCCATCAAGTAAAGTGACAATGTCAGCAAAACAGAAGTAGTTGTTCAAATCACTGAACTATTAATCTTCCATCAAACGAGTAGACTAACAGCACTTTCAAAAAAGGATGCTTTCATGTTTCACGCACACGTATATTTTGCTTTAAGACATATAGATCGAGCCAAAGCACTGCATAAGAAAATAAAAAGCGAACGAAAAGACGTGACCGCTATTTTCCCTCTGGTCAATCATTTAGTGGGCCCTCACAAGATGCCAATGTTTGAGCTCCATTTTAGCAATGACGACAAAAACCTCATTGGCTGGCTTGAATCAGAGAGAGGCGACATGCCTGTTCTCATTCATCCCGTGTCGGGCGACGAACTACTTGATCATACCGAGCGTGCTATCTGGCTTGGACGCGAGTTGGGCATTTTTGAAGACACATTGCGCTAACAAGGTCGCTCGAATCATTATCAAATAATTTTTGATAATGATTCTATTGTGAGCTGCTTTTTCAGTAAATTAAACACGGCTATTATTGCCTCCAAGATAAACACCGTTGAATGTTCCGGTGTTTCGTAATACGCACGAAAATGCTGGAGAATAAAATGATTCACCCAATTATTGCTGATTTAGAAAGTCGCTATACTGCAAAAAAATACGACGCTACTAAGCGTATCCCTCAAGCAGATCTAGACGTTATCTACGAGGCTATCCGACTTTCTGCTTCATCGATTAACTCGCAGCCGTGGAAGTTCATCGTTATAGAATCTGATGAAGCAAAACAACGCATGCACGATACGTTTGCGAACAAGTTTCAATTCAATCAACCTCACGTTAAGTCTGCATCTCACATTGTGCTGTTTGCCCACAACCCAAACTACACCCGTGACGATTATGCCAAGGTAGTCGATAAAGGCATTGATGATGGCCGAACTACGCCAGAGCAACGCGATCAGGCATTTGGTGCGTTTGCATTTGTTGATCTCAATACTGATGAAGCAGGTAACAATGCTTCTTGGACAAAGTCTCAGACGTATTTAGCACTTGGTAACACGATGCACGTATTGGCTCGCTTAGGTATCGATTCAACACCGATGGAAGGTGTCGACGCGGAAATGATCAGTGAGATTTTCCAACAAGAATTAGGTGGCTATGTATGCGACGTGGCACTGGCTATGGGCTATCATGACGCATCAGAAGATTACAACGTAGGCTTACCAAAATCTCGCCTTACTGCTGAGCAAGTACTGCAAGTTTTATAAGCTACAAAAACAGATATCTATCACTTAAAAGCCTTCGTCATTTTGCGAAGGCTTTTTTATTTCAAATTATTAGGACAATTTAAACCGTCCAACGATTCCTGTTAGTTTCTGGTTCATGTCGGAAATGTTTTGCGCTTCTTCTAAAGCTTGTTGGCCGTTACTATCAAGTTCACCGACAATATCGCTAATGGCGGTCATATTGCGGCTAAGCTCTTGAGTTACACTGCTTTGTTCTTCAGCTGCGGTTGCAATCTGCGTGCTTAGGTCGTTAATATCAGTGACAAATTCAGTCATCACATCGAGGCTTTCTGCTACCTCACCAGCACCTTCAGCGGTTTGAGCACACTTCTGCTTTGTTGAGTCCATTGAATCAACCACAGATTGACTACCACGAAGTAAACTCGCTAGCGCTGCTTCAATTTCTTCCGTGCTCATTTTCGTGCGACTGGCTAGGTTACGAACTTCATCCGCGACAACCGCAAATCCTCTCCCTTGCTCGCCAGCCCTCGCCGCTTCAATAGCTGCGTTCAATGCCAATAAATTCGTTTGCTCTGCAATATCACCAATGACACCCAAAATGGTATTAATTCCGTCAGTCTCGGAAGCCATGCTGTTGACGTTTTCAGATGCAGCGCTCACATCTTCCACCAACTCTTGCACGTTATTTTGCGCTTGAGTCACGGTTTTTTTCGATGTTGAGCTCGCCTCACTCGCTTTGTGGGTAAGTTGAGCAGTATTTGCTGCATCCGTTGCCATCGAGTCAGCCGTAGAATTCATTTCTTCAATTGCAGTCACGACCTGCTCGGTTTCTTGAACATGATTTTGGAGAATGACACTGGTTCGTTGACTTTGATCTTTCATCCGATCGACATTCTCGTTCAAATTGTCCGTCACTTGGCTTATTTCTAGCATCATAGATTGAAGGTTAGCGATAAACGCATTCACCCCTTCCGAAATTTGGCCAAGATCATCCTTAGTTGTCACTTCAATTCGCTGCGTTAGATCACCATCACCTCGGCTTAAACCAGTAATGGTTTCTTTTAACACCAGAATTGGTCGATACAGTACTTTCATGATGATAAGTGCTAAGACAATGCTAATTGAGGTAGCAATTATAGCCGTCGTGATTGCTGTCTGCTTCGCTGAAGCCAGATCTGCAAATACTACGTCCTTTTCTAACCCAGCAACAAAGTACCAATTTTTGCCCGCAATATTGATTTGATGTGAAAAAAACAACTTTTCCTTGTCCCCCATGAAACCGTCAAATATCACGTCTGTATTATCAAGCGATGCTTGAACCACATCATTCAGCCACGGATAATTATCCGATTTCTCGCCCGCTTTTACGCTCTGAACCGATGAGGCTAAAACCGTTCTGTCATGATTGATGATCATCGCTATGGCACCTGGGATTTCATTGGCGTTTTTAACAATATCGTTCAAAAAAGCCAATTTCATATCCACGGAAATCATACCGCTGAATGTTTTCCTGACAATAGAAACCCAGTACACATCGCCATCACTACTGAGGTACGGTTCCGTCATTGCTGCAGATGCACTTTTGCGTCCAAGCTGGTACCAACTTCTAGTGGTGACATCTCCCTCGTACTTGTGATTTGGCCAGGTTGGTGCGGTTTGATTCCAGTAGCCGTCACCATTAGTGAATGCCACCACGGAGCTATTTAGGTTCATTCCACCAGCAATAAGATGAGTTAGCGCAATAAAATCATCGGGCTGGCCTTGAATCGGTTTGTTTTTAAGTTGATCACCCAGCTTGTCTAAGCCAGCGACTTTCTCATTCAGTTTATTCTCTATCTGCTCTGCTTGGCTTTTTACATACTCTTGGTTACTGCTAGTAATCAGTTCAACTAAGGTTTGTTTTTGTTTCACATAAGCAACATAACTAGATATCGATACCGAAAAAACAACCAAAGCAATGATTGAGATAAGCAACAGTTTTTTGAACCCTAAATTCCTCATTACACACGACCTTCTTTGCTCTTTACTTATAAATATAATTGATAGATTTATAAGTAAATTATGGGCGTTATGCGTCAAAGATCCACATCATGTGTGTAAATAAGGCATTAATAATTGCAAGGTCATTAATTCGAAGTGAAATTAGCGTAGTTGTAGCTGGTTACCCTAACCAACTAACGAGCAGGCACCAACCACATGATGTCATAACCATTCAACACGATTTCACTTTCTTTCAGTACTTTGCCACTCAGTAAATCAACAACATCTCGTGTAGCCAAAATATCACAAATAGAGCTAGGGACGGTTTGTGGGCGCTCACTAAAATTACAGATAACCAGCAATCGTTCACCATCATCATGAATTCGACAATAAGAGAATAGGCTACTTCGATACGTTTCCAATACTTGTGTCTTCGCTTGCCCTAACACCTTCAAGCTTTTTCTTTGGGCAATTAACGTCCTCAGTCCTTGATTTACTCTGTATGAGAAACTGCCTGCGTTCTCAGCATCATCAATTGCAGTTGACGTTATTTTTGGTCGATTAACCCAACGTGCGTCGTCTTTTTTGCTGTCGTCTTGCAAATAACGGTAATCGTTAAGAATACCAAGCTCGTCTCCTTGATAAATAAGTGGGATACCACCAATACTGAGGTTGATCCCGTTAAACAATCGAATTCTTTTCGCTGCCAATTCCAATGACTTAACCTGCACAGCCGACTCTTTTCCTGTTTGGAATAATGCTTGCTCAGCCCCGGTCAGGGAAGCCAAAGAACCACAGACGCGACAATCGCCAGTTACCGGATTTTGCTGAAACGGCACGCCAACAGCAAAGCTGCCTTGAAACTGCCCAGTATAAAACTGATTTAAAAAGCGACGATGATCATAACCATTAATACCTAATCTCATGGCGATATCATCATCAAACGTCCAGCCAATGTCATCATGACAGCGGATGTAGTTAACCCAACTGCATTGCTCGGAAATTGAAAAACTGTGTTTAAGAGATGCCGTCAATAATTTCGTTTCTCGTGTTGCCAAGCTCTCCCACATTAAAGCCATTAGCAGCGGGTTGTAAGAAAGTTGACACTCGGATTTGTCGATGTATTTCACCACTTCATCGGGGTGAACAATCGCCTCAGACTTGAACAATACCGACGGCGCAACAATCTGCAAACAGGCGTTAAAACACTGCACCAATGTATGAGCATGAGGCAAGCTTTCACAGAGCGTACCTTTCTCTTTCCAAATAAAAGCAAGAGCGTCTAACCTCAAGCCCTCACAGCCTAAGTTAGCTAAAAATAGCATTTCCTCTACCACAGCATTGAATACCGCGGGGTTTGAATAGTTCAGATCCCATTGAAAGCTGTTAAACGTTGTCCATACCCACTGATTTTGTTGTGGCAGATGGGTAAAGCTCCCGCGCCGAACGGAGGGGAATATCTCGCGGCACGTTTTGTTGTACTCGTCCACTTCACTTTTATCGTCAAAAAAGTAATAGAATTCGGTTAATTCGGGGTCGCCATGTTTCGCTCCTATCGCCCAGCGATGCTCATCAGAGGTATGGTTGAATACAAAATCCAACACCATGCTAATACCCGCCTCATTGAGCGCATCCGCGAGCTGTTGCAAATTTTTAGGGCTGCCGAGCTTAGGATCAGTTTGCCGATAATCTGACACTGCGTATCCGCCGTCGCTGTCGTTTTCAGGCGACTTATACATTGGCATTAAATGTAAATAGTTAACGCCGAGCGACTGAAGGTATGGAATTTTATTCACGAGCCCCTTGAAGTCACCCGCAAACAAATCCACATAAACCGCCATACCAAGCATCTGCTCACTGCGATACCACAACGGTTCTTTTTCTCTTTTCTGGTCTCGATCTTTGTGCTTTCTTTTACGCTCTTTAAAACCGTTAGCAAGCGACTCGATCAACTGCTCCAAGTGACAATAAAAATCAAATTGGTGTCCGTACAATTGATGCAGCTTACCAATGAGATCAGGTAAATGAGCGTGTAGCCTCTCCTCAAACAACCGCTTATCTTTTTGAGCGATCGGGGGTAGCTTAGCAGTAGACAAAAGTTTAACTACTGCTTGCTGCCGCTGTTTTTCCGTTAGCGTATTCACTGTGATTTAAGCACCTCACTACAGTAATAGTTGCACAAGTTACTGCAACAACGTCACGATCATCGATTCGTAAGGGCGTAGAGTCAGAGTTTGTAAGCTTAATGAACCCGAAGAATTCTGCGGATAATTACCCAAGAGAATCTTTTCGATTTCGCCCAAATAACAGCGATATTGAGTTTCACCGGTAAAGTTTGCAATAACCATTAGCTGCTTTGCCTGATACTCTCGGATATAACTGTAAACTTCACTGTCATCAGAATCGAGTAATTGATAAGTACCGTAAACAATCACATCGCCAAACTCTTCCCCTTGCCTCAACGCCACTAACTGTCGGTAATGGTGATAAATGGATTGATCATCTTGCACCGCTTGTTTGGCATTAATCAGATCGTAATTATCATTGAGCGGTAACCATGGGCTACCTGATGTGAAACCTCCATTTTCCGTGTCATCCCAGTGCATCGGCACACGAGCATGATCACGAGAAAAGTCATTAAGAAAGTCGATCGCCACTTGAGGTGAAACGCCTCTTTCCATCATTTTTTGATAATGAAACTTGGCCATCAGGTCGTTAAACTCTTCAATGTTATTGAAGTGCTTATTCGTCATCCCTAATTCTTCACCTTGATAGATATAAGGCGTACCGCTCATGCAGTGCAACACAGTACCCAACATTTTGGCACTGATCACTCGATAGGCTTCACTATCGTCTCCGTAACGAGATACCGCCCTAGGCTGATCATGATTACTCCAGTACACACTGTTCCACCCTTTGCCATGGAGATCATTTTGCCAGCGAGACATCACTTCTTTGTATTGCACTAAATCGAACGGTTTTTTTACCGCGTTGTGCTCTTCTCTGTCGATACTTACGTGTTCAAACTGAAAGATCATACTCAGTTCGTTACGTTCTGGGTGAGAGTAGAACCGCCCATCTGTCGTATCTGTAAAGGGTGTTTCGCCCACAGTAAGTACGTCATAATGGCGCAATACCTTGTCATGCATTTCACGTAAATATTGATGACAGAGGTCGGTATTTGACCAATGCTCCCACCCCGCAACGCCAGCATCAAAAATAGTGGCGTCCGGAAAATCCGAAGGCTTGCCAATCATATTGATGACATCCATGCGAAATCCGCCGAGCCCCTTTTTCAGCCAGAAATGCATCATGTCATACACAGCATCACGTACTTCTGGATTTGCCCAATTTAGATCGGGCTGGCGATTGCTGAAAATATGCATGTAATACTGACCTGTCGTTTCATCGAACGTCCAGGCTTTAGGCTTGAAAAATGATTCCCAATTATTCGGCTCGCTGCCATCAGCTTTTGCGTCTTTCCAGATATACCAGTCCCGTTTAGGGTTATCGAGACTGCTTTTAGATTCTTGAAACCAAGGGTGTTCATCAGAGGTGTGGTTAACCACCAAGTCCATCACGATTTTGATACCACGTTGTTTGGCTTGCTCAATCAGGCTGTCCATGTCCTCCATTGAGCCAAACTCAGGGGCTATTTTTCGGTAATCAGAAATATCGTAGCCATTGTCGTCCATTGGCGATTGATACACAGGGCTTAGCCATATTACGTTAGCGCCTAACCCCTTAATGTGGTCGAGCTTTTCAATAATACCGGGAATATCACCGATGCCATCGCCATTGGAGTCGTTAAAGCTCCTAGGGTAAATTTGATAAACAACGGCGTTATGCCACCAACGTTTTTCAATCAACTCAACACTCATTTTATGCACTCCTAAAGGAAAAACACGTAACCGACTTCTTGATCTTAGATTGTGAAGTTTTACTTTTTTGTACGCTACACCCCTACATCAGGCATCGCCGGTACTACTGCGTAAAACCAGCTCAGTTTGTAATGTCATGGACTGATAGGGAATTAAACCCAACGCCATTTTTGCAGCGGCTCTGCCTTTTTCAAACATAGGTTGCTGCACGGTAGTGAGTTGAGATGACTTAGCCTGTGGAATGCCATCAAAACCAGTAATTCTTAACTGCTCTGGTAGAGTGAGCTTTAGTTCATTCGCCACTTCCATCGCTGCAATGGCAATTCTGTCACTCATGCACAGCAACACATCCACCTTTTCCGGAGAGGTAAGCACCCCACGCAACATGGTTTTAAGGGTATCCGCTTCCAAATCGTGAATTTGCCAAACATTGTTACGTTTCAAAGTCACTCCCTCGTCTTTCAGTGCTTGTAAGTAACCCTCAAAACGACGGCGAGAGATCGATTCCTGCGCCGAATATAGGTTGTCGAGATTTGCAATAGAGAAAGAGGTCGAGGCTTCTAATCGCAACCCGAGTACCATGACATTATCTAGACTACTGCGAATAGCATGACGCGCAATATTGTAACTTGCATTCTGATCATCAACATCTATCGCTGCAATATCTGGCAGCGAAAAATCCACTGTTATGATCTTTTTATGCTGGCGCTGAATGAGGTTAATTACATCTTTTTCGAGGGGCTTACCATAAACGATGAAGCTCTCTGGAATCGTTTCCGCTTGGGTATTTTTGTAGTTTTCTACATTGGTTGGCAGCAGTAGCATATTCACGTGCTGCTCATCTAAAACACTGGAAAGCCCAGCCAAGAATTCCGTTGCTACCGGGTCGGTAAAGCTATAGGCCAGAGTCTCTGCCAACAAAACGCCTATTACGCCTGTTTTGCCGGTTCTTAAGCTGCGAGCGTTAAAGCTTGGTCCGGTATAGCCCAAAGCTTCACACTCGGAAAGGATGCGCTCTCGCAAGGGCTTGGATAATTGGTCAGGGCGATTAAATGCATTCGACACCGTCGCGGTCGACACCCCTAAATGCGCAGCAACCACTTTTAAGGTCGGCTTTTTGCGTTGAATGTTTGTCATTATTTGACCTATTGGCTCACTTTTAATACAGCAGTTACATTCTGCTCGCCTTAATACTAAAACGATTAAGATAAATTACCATTAATATGAATTCTAGATTTTCAAAACTTGACCACACGTCAATTTATCGACCAATAATTATTATAAAACGCGATCATTAACACAATTACAGCGCAATAATTGGTCAATATGCGAGTCAGTGCTATTTTAAGCATAGACCTTAAACGATTAAGTAATCGTGCAGTAATGGGTCATATCAGTATAAGACGATATACCAAACCCTATGACATGGAGTTGACATAATGAGAACGTCCTTACTCGCTGCACTCGTAGCCCTCGCAATCCCTACAACCTCTGCGCTTGCTGCTGATCTAAAATTCGCTCCCGGTAAAGACCCGCAATTCAATTGGCAAAGCTATGAAGCTTTAAAAAAAATGGATTTAAAGGGAGAAACCGTCACTATTTTTGGCCCTTGGCTGACATCTGATAAAGAGTTAGTAGAGAGCGTTATTGCTTACTTTGAAGAAGCAACAGGTGCTGAAGTAAAATACTCAGGCTCTGATTCCTTTGAACAACAGATTGCCATTGATGTACAGGCAGGCAGTGCGCCTAACATTGCAATTTTCCCTCAGCCAGGTTTAGCGGCCGATCTCGCTGCTAAAGGTTTTTTGACCCCTCTTCCATCATCAACGGCAACGTGGATCAACGATAACTACGCTGCGGGATCCTCTTGGGTAGATCTGGGCACGTTTGCCGGAAAAGATGGCAAAGACGCACTTTATGGTTTCTTCTATAAGGTCGATCTCAAGTCTTTGGTTTGGTATGTACCCGAAAACTTTGAAGATGCAGGTTATGAAGTACCTGAGTCACTAGAAGAGCTAAAATCACTAACAAAACAGATTGCCGCAGAAGGCGAGACCCCATGGTGTATTGGATTAGGTTCAGGTGGCGCTACGGGGTGGCCGGCGACAGACTGGGTAGAAGACATGATGTTACGAACTCAGTCTCCTGCTGACTACGACAAGTGGGTTTCTAACGAACTTAAATTCAACGACCCGAAAGTGGTCGCTGCGATTGAAGAATTTGGTTGGTTTGCTGGTAACGACAAATACGTCGATGGTGGCGCTCGCGCAGTAGCCACAACGGACTTCCGTGATTCGCCAAAAGGCATGTTCACTTCGCCGGCTAAATGTTACATGCACCGTCAAGCATCGTTCATTCCTAGCTTCTTCCCAGAGGGTACGGAACTGGGCGAAGACGCAGACTTCTTCTACTTCCCAGCATATGAGGGGAAAGATCTCGGTAAGCCGGTACTCGGCGCTGGCACAATGTGGAGTATTACCAAAGACTCCAAAGCAGCACGAGCATTTATGGAGTTCTTAGAATCTCCAATTGCTCACGAAATTTGGATGGCTCAATCTGGATTCTTAACACCTCACAAAGGCGCCAACATTGAGGCATACGGTAACGATACACTTAAGAAACAAGGCGAAATCTTACTAGAAGCGACTACGTTCCGATTCGATGGCTCAGATTTGATGCCGGGTAAAATTGGAGCAGGTGCTTTCTGGACAGGTATGGTCGACTACAGTGGCGGTAAATCTGCCCAACAAGTTGGTGATGACATCCAGAAAACTTGGGATGCACTTAAGTAACTATTTTTCTTAAATAGTTACTGTTAGGTTTTGGCGCTTATGGTTTCAGCTATGCTTTGATGACGTGTTCATCGAATGGACGAGGCTAGCGCCAAAATCGAAACTTTTGCACCGCATACGAGAGAGACAATTATGGAACAACTGTATTCCTCGCTTTTTATCATGGTACTTGGGGTCGCTTGCTGCGTGGTCTACTTTCTAGGCAGCAATTGGTTACTCACCGTAATATTCCCGACCAGAAAAGTCAGCAACGCCGTTATGGCTCAAAACCTACGACGTGCCGCCTCAATAAGACCATGGCTTTTCTTAGGGCCTGCTCTGTTCTTCTTAACCCTGTATTTAATCTATCCTGTATTTGAGTCTGTCTATCTCTCTTTTCATGACAGAAATGCCGACGAATTTGTTGGCGCATCGAATTACATTTGGCTGTTTAAAGACCCCGAATTTCAAGAATCATTATTCAACAATTTACTTTGGTTACTGATCGTGCCTGCGGCATCAACGTTCTTTGGTTTGGTTATCGCCGCATTAACCGACAAGGTAAGCTGGGGAAACATCGCCAAGAGCTTGGTGTTTATGCCTATGGCTATCTCGTTTATTGGTGCGTCTATCATTTGGAAATTTGTGTACGACTATCGTGCTACGGGCTCTGACCAAATCGGTATTCTGAACGCATTGGTCGAGTATTTTGGCGGTACTGCGCAAGCTTGGGTGACCATTCCTTTTTGGAACAATATCTTCTTAATGGTCATCTTAATTTGGATTCAAACCGGGTTTGCGATGGTAATTTTGTCCGCCGCATTACGCGGTATTCCAGAAGAAACCGTAGAAGCCGCAGTACTTGATGGTGCCAGTGGTGTACAAATTTTCTTTAAGATCCTCATCCCACAGATCTGGGGTACCATCGCTGTTGTATGGACCACCATTACCATTTTGGTACTCAAGGTTTTCGATATCGTACTCGCCATGACCAATGGCCAATGGAGTACACAAGTACTCGCGAACATGATGTTTGACTGGATGTTCCGAGGCGGGGGTGACTTTGGTCGCGGTGCTGCGATTGCCGTGATCATCATGATTGCCGTGATCCCCGTTATGGTATGGAACATGCGCCAAGCCGCAGATCAAATGGAAGATCGCTAATGACTGATAAAGACCAAAACATCACACCAGAAAACACTGAGGCACCTCAGTTTGGTATCAGCAAGTTACGACGTTCTCCGTTAACCATACTGGTTCACCTTTCTGTTTTGTTGATCGTCATCCTTTGGACGCTACCAACAGCTGGTCTTCTTATTTCGTCTTTTCGAGATAAAGACCAACTTGCTCTCACTGGTTGGTGGACGTCACTGACCGAATCTCAGCAAAATCTTATTGCGCGTACCGACGCGCCTAAAGATCAGATTCAAGAGGGGGGTCTCTATGTACTGCAAGGCGTACTAGAACTGGATGGAAACCCGGCTTCAGTCAGTGCCTTTGGCTTTTCTTCACGAGCACCGACCGCATACCAGCCCGGCCAGTCTGCGCCAATGAAGAACGATGGCTCGTTAACCGTATCTGAAAATGGCGAGTACCGCATGGTGTCTCCGATACCATTTAAGGGTAAGCGTGGTAAACGAATATTCTATACCAGTGTTGTTCCTCCCAAATTTGGCTTAGATAACTACCGCGAAGTCTTATCCGCCGAAGGGATTGGCCAATCATTTATTAACTCACTGACTGTGACGATCCCAGCCACCGTGATTCCCATTTTAATTGCCGCTTACGCTGCATACGCGCTGTCTTGGATGAGAATGCCCGGTAGAAATCTCCTCATTGCCGTCGTGGTTGGCCTACTTGTTGTGCCTCTACAAATGTCACTCATTCCTTTACTTAGGTTGTATAACGACATCGGTGCGTTCTTTGGAGTGGGTGCAAAGACCTATCTGGGAATATGGCTGGCCCACACTGGGTTTGGTTTACCGTTAGCGATCTACTTGCTTCGAAACTATATCTCTAGCTTACCGAAAGAAATCATCGAATCTGCCAAAGTAGATGGCGCAACCGATTTTGAAATCTTCATGAAAATCGTGCTACCGCTGTCTTTCCCAGCGCTTGCATCATTTGCGATATTCCAATTCTTATGGGTATGGAACGATTTACTTGTGGCGACCGTATTCTTAGGCACTGGCGAAGAACACATGGTGTTAACCGCCAGGTTACGAGAACTATTAGGATCTCGAGGTGGCAACTGGGAAATTTTGACCGCTTCCGCTTTTGTTTCTATCGCTGTGCCTTTAGGGGTGTTCTTTACCCTACAGCGTTACCTTGTACGCGGGCTACTTTCTGGCTCCGTAAAATAACCATCGTGAACACATTGAGAGAATGATTAAAATGACAGGATTGACACTGAAAAAGGTAAAAAAATCATACGGTGACACTCAAGTACTTCACGGTATCGACCTCGACGTACAACAAGGTGAATTCATTGTTTTCGTTGGCCCATCAGGTTGCGGAAAGTCAACTTTACTTAGAATGATAGCCGGACTAGAAGACATTTCTTCCGGCGAACTCTACATTGAAAATGCGAAGGTAAACGACCTACCCGCGGCCATGCGTGGCATTGCTATGGTATTTCAAACCTACGCGCTTTACCCACATATGACCGTCTATGACAACATGGCTTTCGCAATGCGCATCGCTAAAGAAACCACAGATGCTATCCATGAACGAGTGATGGAAGCGGCGCGGATGCTGCAACTCGAACCCTACTTAGACCGCCTGCCGAAAGCGCTCTCTGGTGGCCAGCGTCAACGAGTGGCCATTGGTCGAGCCATTGTACGTCAGCCAAAGGTTTTCTTATTTGATGAACCGCTATCCAATTTGGATGCGGCCCTACGTGTACAAACTCGAATTGAAATCGCCAACTTAAAAGAAGCACTACCCGAAACCACCATGATTTACGTCACCCACGATCAGGTTGAAGCCATGACTCTAGCCGACCGAATTGTGGTTCTGTCTGCAGGAAAAATTGAGCAAGTAGGCACACCATTGGAGCTCTATACCAACCCCTCGAACGTCTTCGTGGCTCAGTTCATTGGCTCCCCTTCCATGAACATCATTACCGCGAAAATGGAATCGACGGGCGAATCATCACAAGTTCTGACTCAACAAGGTGCTTCATTGGACGTCCCTATTGCGTCAGCCAGCATCTTGCAAGGCGCACAATTACAACTGGGGATCAGACCGGAAGACTTTGTATTGGCCGAAAACCACCCAGCCCTCATTGAGGGTAGAATATCGTTTGTTGAATCATTAGGCGAAGTCACGTTACTGCATATTGATGTGGAAGGCTTAGACAAAGCCGTTGTAGCAAAACTACCTGGAATTTTAGACATGCGAAAAGGAGAAAGCGTTGCGCTGCAAGCCAAAGTTGACAAGGTGCATTTGTTTACAGAGCTTGGTGAGTCTTTAAAGTATCTAGCTTAGTGCGCTCGTTGGGTAAGCCATTCTCGATAAGTGGCTTATCCTAATTCAAGATCTTCTCTACCAAACTTTTGATCCATAAAGTCCATCAGCGCTGATGACTACAGGTTATCAGCGTTCCCTCCACCACTAGCGCAGTCAACAGATCTCTATCTTTGCATCAAGGCACAACTTACACTCTTTCAAAGTCAAACTTCCCAACTGCAATTATGCAATAATGCAATAATATAGGCTGACGAATGCACGAGTTGAAGCTGGGAATGTATCGATAGGCCTTCTTAGACGGAAAGCCCGCCAGGTATAGGAAAGTCGCTTAGTGAAGTTCCAGTCTGACTGGAGCAGATCACTTTATTGGCAAGCCAAATTTGAACACCAGAGACCATAACAACAAGCACACTAATGACAATGGCAATGTGGATAGGGAGTGTTCTAGGTGCTTTATTCATCTACTGTTAAGGCCTATTTACTTTAGAGTTAATATGAGAATAGTTACATTTAATTGAATCGGTAGTGTCTCTCTTCAATTAAATGTTTTCGCTTAAAAAACATTTAATTAATGAGCTAGAAACGCCTTTAGTGCAGTACCTAAATTGCCCGTGTAGAATCACGAAATTTATGAGATAAATAATCTTGAGAATAAAGTGGGAAATGCAGTCAATTCGAATGAAAATAGCAATGAAAAACCTAAAGTATCAATTCCGATACGGGGTGCTTCCAATTGATGGACCATACAAAACCATCGTAGGAAGCAACCGTAAAAACCTTTAAGATTATGTTTGATGAGCTGTTAGCTGATTGCTATAACTAAGAACAGTTAAAAGCACTGTTCTTGGTTCAATTACTTAAAGTGATAAGAAAAAACAAGCTCTAGTGTATCAACATCACCCGATAAACGATGCCATTGTAGATCGGACTTAAATTGACCAAAGTTTAGTACATTCACGCCGACGCCTATATTGGGGTGGACATTATTCTCAACTTCAAAATCTTCTGAGTTGTTCGAACTTGCATCAAGATAACCTAAGCCCAAGCTGAAATATGGGGCGAATTGATCACCCCAAAGCTGTGTAACTCGATAAACAAAGTTAAAGCTGTAATGTTGGTAATCGACCGTCATATTATTATATTGCGGATGTTCCGCTTTCAAATCGACACTATTTAGCCAGCGATAAGTAAACTGGATACTCGCGTTATTATCAAACTGGTACCCTAAGCTACTGCCGGAAGAAAACTGACTGTTGCTTTCCTGGCTCCACGCGTCGTGATCAGTATCTGGCTCTAACCATGAAACACCAGGGTTAATTGTTACGTATATACCGTTATTCTCTTCTGCAGCGTGAGCGAGAGGAGAAAGGCTTATCAGTAAAGGTACAGTTATTTTAACGGCAAGTGACTTTTGATTCCTAACCAGTGCGAACATCATTAATAGCAGTATGCTTAAGAACCCTATAGAGCCACCACTACTGGTGCCGGCGATAACTTTACCGCCATGCGGAACCCCAGCGCTTACGTGAATTAAAACTTTGGTAGGGGAACTATGCATTCCATCACTATCAAAAGCTTCGTACTCAAAAACATCATCTCCAGTAAAATTTTGGTTAGGAGTATAAGTGAATTCACCGTCATCTTTCATCACGACTGACCCATGTTGAGGCTGCTTATAAACCTTTGCCGTTAACCCTGCATAAAGTGGAGATTGAGAGTTCTGATCATCTTTATCGTTGATCAATACTCCAGGTGCAACCATTGTATCTATACTGTCAGCATAAACTTTATAGCTATCACCTAAAGTTACAGGCGGTTGTTGCGTTGGCGATTGTGGAAGGATTTTTACCCAGCCAGTTGAACGAACAGTCAGTGAAACTTTGGCTTTTGAACCACCTATGGAATAATAGAATTCATCATTTCCATAGTAATCTGTATCTGGTTGGTATTGAAAACTGCCATCGCTATTTAAAGTAACATTGCCGTGTGTTGCATCTTGTTCTAGTGCGGCGCCCTGTCCTGAATAAGTATCATTGGCTAACACTCCATCAACTGAAAGTACGGCAAGCAATACGCCTTCATCTGTAACATAATTATCTGAATGAGCATACAATGTTATATGCTTTTCGTAGGCTCCGATATCTACATTTGCCCCTTGAGAACGCTGCTCCTTGCCTAAATCCTGAGTGATTAAACTGCCATCAGCATATACACTTTTTGAGCTATCCCCTTTGTCGATTAGACCTATGGATAACGCATTCGTTTTAAAACAATCAGTTACAGAAATATAACATGACCTATCACTCATTCCCGTTTGAGGAACATCATCCACACCCGGCGCTGAAATGTAACTATTATTGTTCCCAGCCGTCGGGTATTTAGTCGTGTCATCCCAGTCGTTAGGGTAAATAGTAGGGCCAGTATTTGAAGGAGAATTAAAAACGAGCAATAAGCTATTATTCGCTATAAGCTGAGCTCCTCTGCGCAGCTCAATATGCGTTGCCTTCAAAGAAGCATCGGTGTTGCTGCTAAATGGAGGGTAGTAAAGTGTGCTGTTGGTTAGTGTTAAATTAGCTTGGTCAACATAGATAGGCTCGCCTTTCTTTGCTGATGAACCATTAATCAAAGTGTTGCTAATTTCTATATCAGCTCGTTGGAAGAAAAAGCTTGAATTTGTCAAATCTTGGAAAATACTGTCTTTAATTGAAACAGAGCTCTGCCCAACGCCATTCCCTAACGTTTGAAGCATATGCGTGTAAATATTCGGCTTAGAGGGACCATTACTAGCGAATCGAGAGTTAATAATATCAAGGTCGCCATTGATAAATAGAAAAGTAGACGAAGCCTTTGGTCCTTTGTTTTCATACAATATAGAATCTTTTATTGTAAATTTCCCACCGCTTGCCGCTATCGCTGACACACTTCCATCTTTAGGCACAATGCTATGCACAATAACATTATCAAGAGTAACGTTAGCGTTATCAGAATCCAAAAAGCTGGACATGTGCTGCACCCTAATATTTTTTAAGGTGAGATTTAACGTTCGACCTGCTTGGTTATTGCGATTAACCTGGAACAGTAGGCCTGACAATTTAATCACTGTGTTTCGATAGTCTGAAGGGTAACCTGTATTAATTAAACCAGCTGATGATATCCAGCGTTGATGATCATCAATTATCACCTGAGTACTCCCCAAACCTTCGATGATAAGATCGTCTGTAATCGCCATTCTATGATCTGAATAGGCCCCTGTTACTACTCCTAAGTTCGTTGATAACGGACTATATTGAGCGGGGATTTCTATCGTATCCGCTCCTGGGTTTAGATTTGCCTTTTCAATGAGGTAACGAAGAGAGCCCAGTCCCTGATCTGAAGACGTAGTTACCGTGTATGTATCTGCCTGTGCCAGAGAGCTAAGGGTAAATAATAGAAAAGATAAGCAGATTTTCAACTTCATACCATAAATCCTTTTTATTGGCTTTTATAGAAACAGAATAGCACCCGATTTATTGTTTTTCATTAAAAAACCACAAACATATAACTGATACTTAACATATTAATTCCCCCAGTATTCGTATTGCGGTTAACATCAATCTAATGTCAATTGCACCTTGAGTGCAATGGTCCGGCTGCGCTCAAACATTGCCGCATCACATTTATAAGAACCGGAGAAGATTGAAATCTCCGTGTATATCGCCCCGTACCACACTCAAGTTCACAAAAAGAAGTTAAAAACGGATAACATTTTATAAGGGAAATCCATATCAAAGTAATATGGATTAATTATTACTCTTACGCATAAAGGGGCAGAAGCGTGTTAGCTAATTCGCTCCTCCAGACCTGACATTACTCAGAACAGATCAATCTTTATTGTAAATGATCAGACTTTATTGAAACTGAGCAAAGTTTATTGTCCACCGACCCGACCGCAGCACCGTCGTTCTGGATAAGCCAACTTGCTCAGGTAATTCGGATATTTTATACACGTAAATAGACCTTACTGCCGTTGATGGGTAAGTACTTTAAACGATAAAGTAGTAGATAGGTCAATGGATAAAAAATAACAAGACACTAAAGGTGGGGAAAGACGGACATTAACGGATACAGAACCTCTTTACTGCCGGACTGAGTTTACTTTAACGCTTCAACGGCTTTGCTTATCTTCAATGAAAATTTGTCTAAGGTGCCTTTAGCTCTAAGCCTATCCAGCGCTTGTTTGACCGGAGTTACTAAATAAGAATTGGAGGATTCTTTTGAGAAATACAGATCGGCTTGAATTGAACTAACAGTGTACATTGTCGTAATGGCATCTAGGGGGATATCCATTTGCTCCATCGCATAGTAAATTGTCTGATCTGCACTTGCTAGCGCATAGATACGCCCATTAAGTAACATATCAATACCTTGCTTCATCGATCCAAGCGAGCGTTTTTTCATTGTCCGATGATCATCGAAATCAGGCCCATATTTAGAACCACGAATATGGCCGACCATCTTACCTGTCAGATCATCCAGCGAGGCTATCGGTTCTCTATCCGCGACGCCAATAATGATCACGCGAGCGTCTACAACCTTGCCCAATGAAACCGCTATGCTGTTTGCGCTGGAACTATTAAACATAACGGCAAAATCAACAGTGGCCGTTTTAATTTCGTGGATTACCCGTGGGTATGGACGAAGCTGGTTTTCAATAACGATATCGCCGCCGTTGCTCAACTCACCTTGTAATGCGTCAGCGACGCGAATGAGTAGACCCGTTGGCTTACCGTCGCTGCCCAAAAAACCCCACGGTTTTACATTGCTGGTAGAGAACTTTGCAACACTCGCAACTGCGGGGGGCACTGAAAAAAGAACAACAATAAATAGCAATAAGTTAGCAACCGCACACCTAAGTCTCATTACCTCAAACTACCTTATTGAGCTAAAAAACGAATAATGGCTCAAGCATAGCACCAAAGTAATCGATTACATTAAGTTGAATAGATCGATTGGGAGTTAACACGAAGATTTTAGAAATAGCACAGAGAAGATTGAAGTAATACAGGTGATGTAAGAAATTGAATGTAGTTTGGAGTGTGTTGTAAGTAGGAGAGTTTTGGAAGTAGAGAGTTTTGGAATTTACATAGCGCAGATAAAAAAGTGACGCAAATGGTTAAAAACCATTTGCGTCGGCTTACAAGATTATAACGCTACAACGTTAGAAGCTTGTGGGCCTTTTTGACCTTGTTCAACTTCGAAAGAAACCTTTTGGCCTTCCGCAAGTGTTTTGAAGCCTTCAGAAGCGATAGCACGGAAGTGAACGAATACGTCAGCACCGCCGTTGTCTTGAGTAATGAAACCGAAACCTTTCTCTTCGTTAAACCATTTTACGATGCCAGTAGTCTTAGACATGATATGTCCCTTATATAATTAAATTCATAAAGTTATCGCGAAATTGCGACTGCGCTGATAGCTTGAATTATTGAATGTGACGATGAAGCTAAGGGAACCACTGAGGATAACGACAATAACGAAGCAATACTAAGGATTTTCTTTTACTTAATCTTTATGTTTCAAATAACTCTGCAATAGAGCGAGACGAATCATACCCCATTGAGGTTCTTTGTAAAGGCTTATCGTGAAATTAATGCAAATAAAGCGAGTTTTTTCTGTTTCTGTCGACAAAATAAACAAGCTAACCGAATGACACGAAAGGAAAAGACAAAAAAAGCCCCAAACAGACCAATCTGTTTGGGGCAAAGGGTACTTATAATATGAAAAAAACTATAGATGCCTCTCTACTTGCATCCTAAAGGTCACTGTTAAAAATAACCTTTAGGATACTCATTACAACACTTCTATGCGGCTATTTGTTTCACACTCAGATAAAACGATTGGCACCGCTAACACTAGCATTAACACTAATAGTGGTAAAAAAAGAAGATATTTGTTCGTTGTAATGCACCTCCCAAGTATGCTGTATTCCATCTATCTAGATATCGTTCCGTTGACACAAACAAGAATACGCTCGTCACCAATGAGAAGCGAAATATTAAGTATTCGGTAATCAAATACATTGCACAGTTCATGGTTTATTTTGACCATAGATTGTGCAACTTGCCGTTTGAATTGTGCAAAAATCTACCTACTATCGACTCTTGATATTCATAAAGGTAGATATTGTTGAAATAGTGAACACATAGTAACATCGCCGCGCTAATGGGTTTAAGGTGTAAGTCGACAATGAAAAAAAGTGTTTTAATCTCCATACTGGTATTCAGTGTAAGCCTGTTGACCGCCGTTGTTTTCGACATATTTACTTCTGAGCTTGATTCATCCCCTACGACCCAGCTCGTCAGTTACAACCCTGAAGTCGACCTCGCTACGTCTCCTTATGGGAAGGCGCTTCTATCGTTGCATTCATTGATGACGGCCACTGAACCTAAACAGGTACGCAAAGAACTGGCCCAGGTTGACGCCCAACACCCTGACTCCATCTCACCTTTAGAGTCAGCCTACCGCACGTTGATTTTGCAATATTTAGCAAAACAAGAAAAAGACCGAGTGCACCTAGCGCAATACACCAACGATCTGCGCCATCTCGCTAAGGAACACGAATTCGGATGGCTTGAGGCATCTCTAACAATCGATGATGCTATTAGCTACGCAAAAAAGGGCCAAGTAGAAGCTGGAATAAAGGCCGCCTTAGAAGCAATAACTTTGGCCCAAAACAGTAACGCACTGTATTTATTACCCAAGGCTTACAATACAGCCGGAGTGCTCAGTAACCTATCAAACCAACTTATTGATGCCCAACGCTACTTCATGCAAGGTATATCGGTTGCGGAGCAACTTCCCCCGAACCTCTACACGAGCAAAACTTACAATAATTTAGGGTTGCTCTACTTGCACATTGAGAAATGGCAAAAAGCCCTAGAATACATTCAGCAATCTAAGCAGCTTTATTATGAAAGTGGTCTATTTGATAACTACCTCATGAACGTTTTACTATTAAATGAAGCTTACGTTTATAACCGACTTGGTAATACAAAAGCATCAAAGCAAGCCTATGAGTCATCACAACAGTATTATGAACCAAGCGATGCAGGCACCCGACAAAACTTGATGAACCTAAAAGGTAAGGCTGAATTGGCACTATTGCTGGACGACTTAAGTAATGCGCTGACGTCCAGTGAACAATGTATCAACACTCTAAACGCGCAAAGCTTCCCAGTTGAATATGGGCAATGTTGGTTACTAAAATCCAAGACCCTATCGGAACTTCAATTACACGCTGAATCTCTTGAAAGTGTAGAACAAAGCATTGATATCTTTAAGAACATTGAGCATAGCCGCTGGCTTATACGCGCTTATAAGCAAAAGGCGCAAGCGCATGAAAACCTTGGTGAACCGCTCGTCGCTTTGACGACTTATAAAACGTTCTACACCCAAGAAAAGCAACAATTGCTAGGTAAGGTTTACGATCTAGAACATGCATTTGCCACTCGTCAAATAGAGCAAGAGCGAGATCTACTCAACATTCAAAATCGATTGGCTAATGTGCAACTCAGTAAAGAAACCTTGCGCTTCCAGGTCGCCTGTATTGCGGTGATCATTGCTATTCTTGCGTTAGCTTTTGCACTCAGACAAACTTTTTCGGTGCACTCCAAAAATGTTGAGTTAGAAAACCTGTCTAATATTGACCAACTCACAGGTCTGCACAACCGCCGTTATTACCTACAACAACTAAAACTATGCTCTCAGATCAACCGACGCACTCAATACCGCATCGTGTTATTTGATTTGGACCATTTCAAGTCTGTTAACGATCAGCATGGGCACGATATCGGAGACGAAGTACTCGTCGAAACTGCTGAGCGACTCAGACAGTTCACAGCTCAATCTGAACTCCTAATTCGCTGGGGAGGAGAAGAGTTTCTCATGCTTTTAAAAGATGATGCCCATTTACCCACAAGAATCGAAGTCATACGAGAAGCGATTAGCCAAGATGATTTCCCAACACTTGCTGGCGGGCTAAACGTCACTACGTCGATTGGTGTGAGTCAACCTGCCTCTCCGTTATTGTTAAGAGCCAACGATGAGTTCTTTCGAAATGCCGATAAAAACCTCTACGAAGCCAAACGTTCAGGTAGAAACCGAGCGGTATTTCCCATCAATGACGAAGAGCTGGTTTAACCCTTTAACTCGAGTTTAGCTTTCTATGCAGCACTCCGATTAAACAATAAAGCGTTTAGACCCTGCGCCGGTTGAGTAACGCTTTCGGAGAAAAACCGGTCACAAACATGGTTCCCGCTACCACCATTACTGAACCAACAATGGTATTGACCCCAATTTCTTCGCCTAAGAATACGTGCCCCCAAACAATGCCAAACACCGGGACGAGAAACGTAACTGAAAGCGCAGAAGGCGCCCCTAAATCTGCGATCAATCGGAAATACAACAGGTAGGCAAACCCAGTACATACAACGCCAAGCAGAATAACAGCCATTGCGATATCTAAGGTCGGGTCTTCTCGCATAGGGATGAATGGCACAAAGGGTAAAACCAACAACACAGATGCCCACATGCTTCCATGCGCGTTGCTGAAAGAGTCAACCTTAGGTGCGTTTTTTGCGTAATTGGATGCAATACCATAGCTAAATGCCGCCATGATCGCAGAAAAAATGGGCAAAATTGCCTCACTTCCGATATTTGCAGCGTCCCAACCAACCAAAATGCTCACACCGACGATACCGATACACAGCCCTAAGATCACTTTTTTCGTTAAGGGCGTCTTAGTCCAAATGGCGCCAATGATCGCCCCCCATATTGGGGCTGTAGAATTCAGAATGGAGAGTGACGAAGCATTAAGGGTTTGTGCAGCATAAGCAAAGCACAGGAACGGCAATGCGGTATTAAAACAACCCAGGGTAAAATAGTGCTTCGCATTAGAAGAGAAACTGAGCGTTTTCTTAAGATAAATGGAAACTAAAAGGAGTGTTATCGCAGCGAACACGACCCGAGCTTCAATTAAAACCGCTGGTCCCAATGGGTTTGAGGCAATGCGCATAAAAAGAAATGACCCACCCCAAATTGCTGCAAGCGTTATAAGTCTCAGAAAACTGGCCATGTGGTTCATCCATAAACTAAAGTGGCAATCACGTACTGTGAAGTATTCTAACGTTCGGCGCAAATAAAAAAACGACACCAGAACTAAACTAATGTCGCTTTAATAATACTGACGCTCGGTGATTAGCCAGCCAACACGAGACTAGAAACGTTAGGCCTGTTTAAGCTCATCGGTTTGCATCTAATCCCTGTTGCCAAAATGCCACCTCCATGCGAGTCGCCGTCTTAAACACCGCAATGAGGTTTCGTCCTCTTTCACTGTTTTTGTCTATTTCGGCTAAAATCTCATCTAGGTGAGCTGTACTTTCAGCGACACCCGTTTGAAACTCCTCTCCACTATACAGTTCAATCCAACTCGCGAATGGGTTTCCATTCAGCTGGGTGCTTGTGGCTGCCATCAAATTTTTGCCGATTTCAGCGTACCCGATTGAACAAGGTGCTAAAGCTGCATACAAATCAACGATATCCCCCGTCATCCCTGCATCAAGCACATACCGCGTATACGCCACAGTACCAAAGTCTTCTGGTTCCGCTTCCATGTCTGATTCCGTTAAGTGCCATTGCTCGCAGTACGTAACGTGGTGGGCAATTTCAGAATCTAACAGCGCATGCACACTTGGCAGCGCTCGTCGCATATCCGCCAGCGTCCTTGCCTTATAAATCGCAAGGGCATGAGCGCGAGCATATTGCTTAAGAAACAAGAAATCTTGCTTTAAGTAATGTAAATAGCAAGGCTGCGCCAATGTTCCATCAGCTAACGTTTGTACAAATTGATGCTGTGTATAGGCATCCCAATCTTCACGACAGGCATGAATTAAATCTTGATGGTTCATTTCGTTTTTCTCACTTAGAGGGATTTACCCGACCAATCTAAAAATAATTTATTGGAAGTTAGGCACGTAGTCTTTAGCTTTAGGTAATGTTTCAATGATGTTCTGTGAATACATAAACTCGGCATAATCATCATAACGCTTCAAATCTACCGCCGACGGACGTAGGGCAAATCGAGTTAATGTATCGTTCCACGCACGTTTATTTAGCTCATTGTTTAACGTATCTGGTGCATATGCGACAAACTCTTTCCACGACTGCTGAGGGTGATTAACGATGTAAGTGGTGGCTTGTTCTAGCGCTTTATTGAACGCCATGATCGCAGCTTTATCATAGTTATTAGCGTTAGCAACAAACACCAATTCATCGTAGGCTGGCACACCATGCTCTTCAGGGAAGAATGCTTTTGCTTCATAGCCCTCCAAAGCCAATTGATTGGTTTCAAAGTTACGTAAACCACCCCAAATAGCATCGACTTTGCCAGAAGCTAGTGACGATGACAGCGCCCAGCCGACGTTAACGATATTTACATCTTCGTAATTCACACCACCGGTTTTCAACATAGTTCCAATGGTCGCTTCTTCATTACCCGCAATCGCAATACCAATAGTTTTGTCTTTTAAGTCCGCTATCTCGCCAATTTTTTTGTTGTCTAGCACCATAAGAGTATTAAGAGGCGTGGCGATCAAGGTTGCTGAGCGTATCAACGGTAAGCCAGCGGCGACATCTATAGTTAAGCTCGGCTGGTAAGAAATCGCCAAATCCACTTTGTTTGCGGCAACGAGCTTAGGCGGCATGCTTGGGTCTGCTGGCTCTTGAACCTCAACGGTCAACCCTTGCTGTTTGAAGTAACCACGTTCTTTAGCAATCACGATTGGGCCATGATTCGGGTTTACAAACCAATCTAACATTAGGGTTAAGTTTTTGGTTTCTGCTTGAGCGTTCATTGAAAGCATGATGGTAGATAAGGCAAAAGCACCGAGTACGGTTTTGTTTTTCATTTGTTCTGATTTCCTTTCAAAATTTAATAAATTGATGGCTGTTTTTTCTAGTTATATTGGGTAACGCACGAATATTTTATAGTTGGTGTATCGTTTCGTTGGATCACTTTTCCCAAGGCACGAGCACTTTCAGTATTTTGTCGGTAATAAAGTAAAGTGCGACCGATAAAGCCGATAAGATGAACAAGGCCGCGAACATCTCATCAATCATCATTCGTGCATTGGAATGAAGCATTAAGTAACCCAACCCTTCACTTGAACCAACCCACTCCCCGGCCACCGCGCCAATCGGAGCGATAACAACGGCGACTCGAATCCCAGAGGCCAATGTTGGCAATGAGGCTGGCAGTTGAACATGCCGTAACAATTGCCAACGGCTTGCGCCCATGGTTTTCGCAAGATCAAGATAGCCCGACGGCGTATTTCTTAAACCGTCATAACAGCATGTGGTAACTGGGAAGAAAATAATAATGGCGGCCATGACTACCTTTGATGCTATCCCATAGCCAAGCCACAACATCAACACGGGCGCGAGTGCAAAAACGGGGATCGCTTGGCTAGCAATAAGTAAAGGCAACAGCCAACGTTTAACGGGTTTAAACAGCAACATTTGCAGCGCAAAAAACAACCCCATAGAAAGGCCTAATAATAAGCCTAATAGGATTTCCTGAGCGGTAACCCAGGTGTGTTTCAGTAGTACATCCTGACGCTGTATTAATTTGGTAAACACATCCAAAGGAGCGGGTAATATAAACGAGGGCATAGCAAAAATATCGACGATAGCTTGCCAAATCCCTATGATAACGGCAGCGCTAATGACCATTCTAATCAATGGGCGCGAGAGTTTTTCACTGTTTTTTAAGTCACGAGAAATCGACGTAATTTGAGTCATTTCGCTCATCGATTTTCCTGTGTATTCACTTGGCTAGACATAATCTTGCTCCAACCTTTCTATAATGACTTGCTGTAACAGAGCGCTTTGCGCATCGTACTTCCTCGGCATGCCCACATCAGAAGAACTTAAGGCAGCGGGCAGTTTTATTGCTTGAGCGTGGGCCGGAGAGCCCTGCATAACGTAAAGTTTATGGCCTAATCGAATTGCTTCTTGTGGATCATGGGTGATCAACACCACGGTTTTATCCGCCAACAGCTCAAATGCGAGACGCTGTAAACGATGCCTTGTCACCGCATCTAGCGCCGAAAATGGCTCATCCATTAAGACGATGGGCTGGTCTTGCATTAATGTTCGAGCTAACGCCACTCGCTGGCGCATTCCTCCAGATAACTGCATGGGCGAGTAATGAGCCTTGTCCACCAAGCCGACTTTTTCCAACAGGGTTAACGCTTTATCTTTTTGCTCTGCCGTCTGGTTTTTATTTTGCTTAGCAGACACGCCAAAACGTGTACTTAATAACACATTATCTAACGCTGAGAGCCAAGGCATCAGCAAATCTTGTTGGGCCATATATGCTATGTGATGGCTCATCGAATCGGCCCCATTAACACCTGTGTTCAAGGCTCGCTTTATCGTTAACTGACCGTCCCACTCAACCAAATGGTCTAATAGACCCGCCAAGTAACGCAACAGCGACGTTTTACCACAACCACTTCGGCCTAAAATGCACGTCCACTGCCCAATAGGGATCTGCATGTTTAAGCCGTCGAGAGTGGCTCTGTCACTATCGAGGTAACGTAAATAACCAGCACGAATGTCTATTTGGCCCTGTGAATAGACAGCCGAACGCTCCTCAGCAGGCAACGTCGATGGTGCTGCGCTCATTACTTGTCACCTAATCCAGCATAAAAATGATGAACCGGGCCATGGCCTTTACCTACATCTAACTGGTCTGCGTGTGCGATGGCATTCGAAATGTAACTTTTACCCAATTTCACTGATTCTAGTAGGCCATGGCCTTGAGCTAGGTAAGACGCAATAGCGGAAGAAAGCGTGCAACCCGTTCCGTGAGTATTCTTCGTGTTCACACGCTTGGCACTTAAATGTGCAACATCATCAGACAAGATTAACAAGTCATTGCTGTTGTCATCTTGCTCTAAATGACCACCTTTGAGTAGAACGGAATGAGCGCCTAAACCTCGTAATTGAGCGACCATTTCTGTCATTTGTTGCTCGGTTTTCGGAATATCACAACCAATTAATGCCGCACCTTCGGGCAAATTAGGCGTGATGACATCGGCCATGGGTAGCAGCTCTGTTTTTAACGTCGTAATCGCCGACTCTTGCAGTAATAAATCGCCGCTGGTTGCTACCATGACAGGATCAACCACCAGAAATTGAGGCTTGTATTGGTTCAATTTGGCCGCCACGACTCTGATGATGTCGCAGTCGGCTAGCATGCCAACTTTAACGGCCACAATATTGAGATCAGTGAAAACGGCATCAAGCTGCTTCTCAACGTGTTCAAGGGGAATAGGAAAAATAGCTGAAACGCCAAGGGTGTTTTGTGCGGTAATGGCGGTGATCACCGAACAAGCGTAACTGCCCGTTGCAGACATGGCTTTGATGTCGGCTTGAATACCAGCGCCGCCACCAGAATCAGATCCAGCGATTGTAAGCACAATTGGGGTAGTAGAGTGTACAGCCGATATAGGCGAAGATGCGCTAGTTTCAGACGGCGCAACAGTAGAATGGGACATTAAAGCTCCTATACTGGCGTGTAGGAACTGTGCTTACTAACGATCAGACAAACGGGTGCGCAGCATCATCAAGCAAGACTTATAGTTCCCTACGTCAGTGTTAACTGAATCAGGTTCAACGGGTCTCGCGGATGCGATCTCAGCCCTTAGGCCCCCCGACTATGTATGCGGCGATAATAACAACTTATACTAAAAGGGCAACGTTTTGATTAAATTGTTAATGACTAATCGCTACGCTCTAACGCCAAACACACCAAGTCTATCGGGCCAACAAGGGCTTCTGTTGGTAAAGTGCCCCCGTGATTACAATATTCGGAGATTTAGCAGAGCCGTTGAACTTCAAGCTAGTTAAAAGTCAGAGTTTTTTGGGTGCGATCGTTCAAAGCCACTACGTTAGAAATAAGCAGTAGCTAAACATTTAAAAAAGCCGCAATCTGTTGGCAAACACCTGTTATTAAATCGTTTTCCCAGCTAGCTTTAATTTCAGCTCATTTTTATTCTTGTACATGCTTTTATCCGCTTTAGACAACAGTTGTTTGATGGTCGTCTCTTCTTGGCCATCATAAATTGTATAGCCGATACTTAAAGATGGTCTTATCTCATGGCCATCAAAAGTAATGGGACTTGCTTCGATTAAACCGCGGATTTTCGCGATGATCTTATCCAGCTTCTGCGGGTCTGACACTCCGTAAAGTAACAGGGTAAATTCGTCTCCACCGAACCTAGCGACGACATCACTGGATCTCACACTGTGCTGCAGCGAAGTCGCAATGTGCTTTAACAATACATCACCGGCCTCATGGCCATGGGTGTCATTCACTTGTTTGAACGCATTTAAATCAATGCTCAAGAGAGAAAACGACGACTTACTCGGGTCTCTCGCCATCTGTCGCTTAAGCATGGTGATTATATAACGGCGATTAGGCAAGTTGGTTAGCTCATCATGTAATGACGCTCGATGAGCGATAACGAAATTTCGATACAGTAAAAACAAAAGGGAATACACGAGAAACGAAGTCAACACACCAATCACGGCGACCATCTTTTTCACGTATTGAAGATACGCGACATCTTCCGTGTTAAAGCTAGCGGCCAATTCCCAAGTAACACTCGGCAGATGAATTTGATGCAAAACATCAATATCCTGCTTATCAAATACCGCACTATTTCCATAAAACACACGGCTAGGCCCACTGCTAGTCACTTGCTTTCTTATTGCGACATCAGCACCTTCAAAGCCTGTTAGGCCGGTACTTTCGAGCAACTTGTCGTAGTCCATCACAACACTCACCGCCCCCCAATATACTTTGTTAGTCGGGTAGTCAGAAAAAATGGGAAAACGAGCGATGAGCCCCTGACCACCTTGCACCAATTCAACCGGCCCGGAGATGTACACTTTCTGCATTTTTTTTGCCGCCAGAATAGACTTATGCTGCTCTGGGACCGTGCGATAATCTAACCCGATGGCTTTTTCATTGCCTTTAATTGGAAATACATGACTGATGATATCGTTTGGTGCGAGCGCAACATTTCTGACGTAATTAGATTTTCTATGAAGCTTACCTGCAACTGTAGGCCAGTTATTGGTGGTGAGATCTGGATCAATGGTAACCACCGTTGCCAAACTGTCGGCAAGATAGGTATCCATGTAGATAGAGGCTTCAAAATTTGAACGAATCAAGGCCAGTTGGTTACGCAGCACATTTTCCGCTTTGGCTGTTTCACTTTGCACAAAGTAAGTGGTTACGACACCCGTAACAAAAGTGGCAAAAACCAAGTAGAAAAAAGATAACATTAAAAACAACACGTTAACTTTCTTATTTAGAATAGACAGCATAGACTTCCCATAAACTAAACCCAATAGGTGCTTTGATTCATTTTTAAAGCCGATACTTTAGTTATTATATTTTCTGTTAATTATACATATAAGCGCCACATTGTGCAGTAAACCGAAGAAATACCACATTGTGCGTACAGACCAACACATGATATGCAATCAATATTGTCCGTAATTTTCTGTTAAAAAACCATGATTTGATCAAACACCACTTAGCTGATCAGCTCACTTTGCCCATACATAAATAGGGGGATACGCCACTCCCCCCTACCTACAACCTCAGAATTACCCTAGGACGTTTGAAATAGCTAAAAGCGCTATCGCTTCATCGTCTTCTTGGGCTAATCCACTGATGCCGATCGCGCCGATCACCTCACCATCATGCTCTATGGGTACACCTCCCATAAATCCTGTAATTCGATTGTCGGCCCAACTTGCTAATGGTGTGCCAGATGACTTCGCCCAAGCTCCCAGATTTCCACTTGGTTGCCTGTCTCGCGCCGATGTGTAAGCTTTGTTTTGTGCCAACATACCGGCTTGCACACTCACACCATCCATCCGTAAGTACCCTAACAACTCACCATGAGTGTCGCATACCGACACCGCAATATTCTGTTGTTTCGATTCCGCCATGTTTATTGCTTGCTCTATCAGTTGCTGAGTCATTGCCTGCTTCATGCATTTTTCCTTTCTAGTTATCTATCCGATGAGTTTCATTCGGCTCGAATTTACCCTCATTAAGGCACTTCATTACCCAAACTGCGCTGTAATAACCCATACCAATCCTCTCGACTCAATTGAACATTCGACACGTCACCGCAAGCACGGATACGATCTAAATTCGTAGTGCCAATAACCGGCTGGATTTTTGATGGGTGGCGAGTCAAAAACGCTAGCACGATGCTTTCAGGGCTTGTGCGGTATCGTTCTGCAAGCTGAAAAACAAAACGCGTCGTTTCCCTGATGATTGAATTTTCAGAATTTAATGAGGTATGGCGACTAAATTGACCCTGGGCTAGTGAGCCCCATGATTGAAGCTGTATGCCATTCTCACCACAATACTCCAGCGTACCCTGAGGGAAATGACTGGCACTGTTTGACGTTCCAGAAACCGAAATAGACTGAGTAACAAACTCATTTTTCAGTAAGCTCATTTCCAACTGGTTCACAACAATAGGCATATCCAGTGCCGATTGAAGATACTGAATTTGATGATGGCTCATATTCGACACACCGAAGAACTTCGCCTTGCCGCTTTGATGAATGCGAGCAAGCGTTTCGGCTACTTCATCAAGCTCCATTAACGGGTCAGGACGATGCAGCATAAACACATCAAGATAGTCACAAGACAAGCGATCCAAGATGTTATTCAACGACTGTTCAATCCACTGCGCTGAAAAATCGTAACGTTTCCCGCCCGATTCATCGGGTAAGCGAATACCGCATTTGGATTGCAAGTAAAACTCACCTCTTAAGCTTGGTTTGTCTTTTAGCACGCGACCAAACGCGGCCTCCGCTTTACCAAATGTGTAAATATCTGCATGATCGAATAAGCTAATGCCCGCCTCTAACACAGTATCAATCACGCTTTGTGTTTGTTTTATGTCTTCCATAGTAACTGGCGCATCATTCCACCCACCACCTAGGCCCATGCAGCCGTAAGCCAACTGGCTAACTTTCGGCAAATATTGGCTCAACGGCAAGGCTTCCTGCGGACTCTGATTTGATGAACTCTCTTTAACGTGCAAAGACATGGGCTGACTCCTAATTCGTGCGTAAGCTTTCTTATTTGTTAGTCATAGTTTATTGTTCACTTAAAAAATGATAAGACGTTAATTATGAAATCATTATTCGATATAGCGAACAATAGGAATCAACATGAAAACTAAGCGAGTCGAGCAACTGATGTTATTTTTAGAAGTAGCACAACAACTTAGTTTCTCAAAAGCCGCCTCTGAGTTAGGTATTTCACGTAGCCACTTATCAGAACAAATCAAGCGGCTTGAAAACGATTTACGCACTCCGTTACTGATCAGAACAACACGCAGCGTTCGTCTGACAACCGAGGGAGAAAACGTCCGTCAGCAAGCACTAGAAATCCGCAATCAAGTGCATCACCTAGAGCGTAACTTACACTCTCAAAATACAATCGTGAGCGGTGTGTTGAAACTCACGGCTCCGAAAATGTTCGCTGAAACCGTCTTGCTTGATATGTGTAAACAGTTTCGCTGCTTGCACCCTGAGATCAGCTTTGAAATTAATTCGAGCTATCAGGCGTTTAATCTCGCGGAGTCTGATATTGATGTGGCCTTTCGTGCATCTCGCAATCCCCCACAAAACATGGTTGCGATTCATTTAGCGGATTACCAACACTGTTTGGTCGCGGCGCCAAACTACCTAGAGGCCAAAGGAACTCCCACCAGTATCGACGAGCTGATACACCATGAGTGTTTAACGACCTTGCATCAACGATTATGGGAATTAAGAAGTGGAGAGCGCTATGTGGAAGGATGGCTAACGACCAACGATAACCGAGCGTTGAGGCAACTGGCTCTGACTGGAGAGGGAATCATCAGAATTGCTCGATACTATGTAGAAAGTGACATTCAAGCTGGCGCCCTACACCCCATATTGCCGAACGAAACCAGTAACAGCTTTAACTCACTGTATATGGTTTACCCACAACGTGTTTACCCATCGGCTAAATTGAAAGCGTTTATCGAATTTGCGAAACAGTATTGCCAAGAAACCCACATCTTCGACTGATGCTACGTGGTTCTTGGCAAACTTCAATAGGGCATATTAAGCCGCAGAGGTGGAGTTACTTAAACATCCTTAGCAATGGCTAAACGATGCTCCAAGAATGCGTCATCGTTACCCCTTCGGCCAACATCAAACACACAGAGCAGTATTTCTTCAATGAGTCTTCAGTTACTTTCGCAACAATGCTCGGGTCTAAGTCCTCACCAGATACGTCAAAGTGAACGTTAATCGCTGTAAAAATCCGAGGCGCGGTATCTCGTCTTTCTGTTGTCATTTTCGCCACACAGCCAGTAACAGTTTGTTCCGCACTTTTTAGGCCATCAACCACATCCACTGAGCTACACCCACCAGCGGCCATCAGTACCATTTCCATTGGGCTTGGACCCGTTTTTCCACCGCTGCCATCCATCACTACGGCATGGCCTGATTGTGATTCACCAATAAATTGAAAACCATCAACCCACTTTACTTCTGCTTGCATACTCTTTCCTTACTGTTTCTATATAGATAGTAAGTACATACTATCTTTATGTGTTAACTATCGTCGGATAAATCAATATGACTTGGCGTTGTTTTATGAACATGCCATTGGGTACAACCATTAAACGTCATAAACTGGGTCAATTCGAGTTTTAAGGCGGCAACAAACTCATCCAATTGGGTTATGTGATCTTCTACGACAAGATTAAATATCTGTAAAGTACCGGTCTTTTTCTCTGCTTTACAATCCATACGTGCCACTAACGTTCCATCCCACATGATGGGCAAACAGAAATAACCGAATCGCCTTTTCGCTTCAGGCACATAGCATTCAATAAGGTAGTCGAAGTTAAACAAGGCTTGCATGCGCTTACGCTGAATCAACAGGTTATCAAAAGGGGAGAGTATTTTAAGTCTACTTTTTGCTAACGGTTTGGACAGCAAGGCTAGCACGCCTGGTAACGCATAATACGAAACACCCGCTACCTTGATTTCGATGACATCACCATCAGCGATCATTTGCTGGATCGTCAACAACACCATAGGTTTGGTATTTTTTAACAAGTACACCATTTCAGCGACTAAGCCCAACCCATTCGCCGTAAGATACCGGGTGATTAAATGCCGAGCGTATTCGTCATCGGTTGGCATGCTTGTGTCGATTCCATCTGGAATCACTCGCTCTGTTAGGTCGTACACTTTATGGAAATTAACGCGTTTTGGGATCATCAGATCCCCTTGCATATACAAGTTCTCCAACGCCCGTTTGGCAGGTTTACTGCCCCAACCTGCACTCTGTTGGCTCTCACCCTCAAAGTCCTTGGCCATCAACGGACCTTCGGTTTCTATTCTTTTTAGAATCGCGTCCATCATCCCATGATTACGCTCATACCAATGATTTTGATGCCCTTGGGTAACAGCGTGTTTTCTTAGCAGGCTAAAGCGATAATCTCGCATCGGTAAGTAAGCCGCTGCATGAGACCAATATTCGAAAATGGCTTTGTCTTCTAATAGAGTATCTAAGTGCTTGGCTTGATAACGAGGGTTTCGGTTCCACAACGTATGATGATGGGCTCGTTGAACCACCGAAATAGTGTCGATTTGTATATAACCTAGATGCTCAATCGCCGATAACGTCGCCATTATCGCGCTGCCTTTTTGTTGCTTAGGAGGCAGCCTTTGCGCGTGCAACACCAGTTTTCTTGCCTCAAAGGCCGATAGAGATTGCGTCATCGCGGATGTCATACTCATAGAAATGGGGATACGAAGTCCGCCACACGTGATTATTCAACAAGCAGCGAAGCAGAACCGAATCACATTAAGATTTTATCGACACACCTTCAATCTCAATGACAGTGCTAGCATTTGCGCGTTCGATAATTTTCACCAGCGCAGATTGAATCACTTCGTCTTCACGCGCATCCGTTTTCGTTGCGAATCGCTCTTCTTGAGGTTCCGCGCCCTCTTCTAACGTAAACTGAACAACGACTTCCGTCGCGACATCCACATTTTCGCCGAAGTAAGACAGCGAAATTTGAGGGTAGCCCTTAAATCCTTTCTTAACTTGCTTGGCTATACGTTTCTTCGCTTTATCTAGATTCATTTCAAGTCCTTGTAATAATTATGGCAACCAATCTAGCATACCTATTATTACGACTTATGTAACCAACACGACCGCTATGTTGGCACTTTCTTCAAATCAACCGTCACCAGCTCAAGCCATCAGCGCGGCTTTAAGGCTTAATATAGTCCCCTCGTTGAGACTCCATAAAATACTGGTCGTATTTACCACTTTGTTTGAGCTTTTTAAGACCACGGTTAAATACTTCAACTAACTCTTTATTTTTTTCCACTTTCTTAGACAACATCAAGTGCATATCCGCGTTTTGTAGCATTTTAGGGTGGTAAGTCACCAACTCGATATCTTCCGGGTGAACTTGTTGCAACGCATAGTAACCTTGGTCGATGGTCGAGAGTGCAATATCAATGCGATTTCCATGAGCTAGTTTGGTCATGTTCTGTTGATGAGTGTTAACTCGCTGAGTAGCGATTAATCCACTGGCATCTGCCTCATCGAATTCGTCGCTGTACGAGTACCCAAGCAAAGCACCGATTTTCAACCCTTGCAGGTCTTCCATGCTATTCCAATCAAATTGCGTGCTTTTCAAATGAAAAAATACTCGCTTTTTCTCGAAAACCGGATCGGAAAAATAAAAATGCTCAAGGCGAGAGGATTTTTTTGTTGCATAACCCACTCCATCCAACTTACCTGACAGAATATATTTATACGCCCTTTTCCATGGCAAAAATTTATAGGTGACTTCTACCCCTTCTAACGCAAACGCCTCTGTGACAATTCGAGACACAACGCCATAGTGTTTCAAATTAGGCGATTGATAAGGAGGGTAGTTACCAGCGGTCAGGGTAATAGATTTTTCGTAGCCAAAACTTGAAAAGGTAAACAGGAAAAGAGAACCCACTATGATTGTTCTAAGCATTAACACACTCCACGACTTGATCCTTGTTTAACCTTAGCTCACACACAATGGCAGCACACATATTTTGTAAAACAGCCGTCATAATCTCACTATCAAGACAGCTTATCCCGTGTATTACGAACAAAAAAAACCGCAACCCTTCATAAGATCGCGATAGTCATATTCCACACGCAATGTGACTCACTTGTCGGCATGTCGCCCTTAAGCGAATTCTTTTTCTAGGTAAGCAACAATATCAGACGACTCGTACATCCATACAGCTTCGCCATTCTCTTTCTCAATACGTAGACATGGCACTTTGATCGCACCGCCGTTCGTCAATAAGTCATCTCGATGTACTGGATTATTTTTTGCATCTCGAAGATCAAAAGTCACCGATTGACGCTTCATTGCACGTCGTACTTTTACACAAAAAGGACAAGCTTCAAATTGATACAGCGCCATTGATTTCGACCTTTCGTCAACATCTTGCTGCAACTCTACTGTACGTTTTTTACCCTGAGGACTAAAAACGAAATTCAGCGTCAAAATCACTTTCCCCAAAAACCAACGGATGAACGCCATAACTACTCTTTCCAATGATATATAAAGTTCACAATAGTGTAACAGTGTTATCAATAAGGAAACAAATGGAATTCACATGATAAAAAGCCCTGATTAGGTCAGGGCTTTAAAGGCAGCGTCTAGTTGGTCGTCTAGATCACTGTTTGTTTTTTCGAATTAGAATTTACTCACGTCTGTCCAATTGTCATTTTGTCTGATGACATCGATGATCTTCTGATACTGGCACCCTTGTTTAAAGGTCTGATACGGTTCTACACTTTCTCCTTGAACGTCTTTCACCAATTGAACAGCAAGATGAGTCCAGCTTCTTTGCGTATCATCCGCTATGGATGGCAGCGAAGCAGAAATATCCTGTGGTAGTGGGATTTCTTGCCACTGTTTATTTGCTCCCCAAAGGTAAAGTGGGCCCGTGCCATAGTGGCCCTTGATGTAAATTGAACCCGCACTGCCATGGAACACAATGTGATCATCGTTAAACCTTGGTGTCAGCCCACCATGCTTAAACAATACCGACACTGGGTTAGGTGCACGCAACTTACTTTCAATTTGGGCTAGAACGGTATAAGACCATTCCACATCGGTTTCTTTCCACTCTAAGTTAGGATCGTTAATGTCTTCTGGAATGTAATTTCTTCTTTCCATAAAGTTATGAACACCATCAACAACGGGCGCTGTTGGCATGTCATTTCTTACTTCACCTTTTATAGATAGAATATTTTCACCGACCACCGATGTCACGATGGATAATAAATGGGTAAAGTTGTTGTTTAGGCGACCACCACCGGCTTGTGCGCTGTGCGACCAGCCAAATGGGATGTATTTGTCTAAATTGAAGTGCGAGATACACTCCACCTCTGTCGGTAAACCTATCAGCCCTTGCTCCACCAATCGCTTGGCGTGCATAATTTCTGGCATATAACGAAAACTCGCGGCGAACGCTGTTTTTACGTTATGCGCTTTCGCCATGTCGTAGATTTCTTGCGCCGTTTCACCACTTTCCGTTAGTGGTTTATCGCAAAATATATGGCAGCCAAATTCGATAGCCTGTTTAATCGCCTCTACGTGCGCGCCCCCCGGCGTTGCAATCGCGACAATATCTGGCTTGCACACTTCTAATGCTTGTACCCAGTCGGTACCTGCGTAACCAATATCTAAATCACTGGCCACTTGCTTAACCACACTTTCCGTTCGCCCAACAATACCAACGACTTCTGCGCCAGCATCTCTAAACGCCTGAGAGTGACCTTGTCCGGCAAACCCCGTTCCATACACAAGCACTGTTTTCTTATTATTCATTCATATCCCTTAATTCTTTATGATAAATTGTTTGGGTTCTAAATCGGTTTACCAGTGCCAAAGTGTCCCATCTTCAAGACGACTAACTGGCAGATACGAACGCTTATACGGGTACTCTTGCGCCGCTTCTTCGTCAAATTCGACGCCTAGCCCTGGCTTGTCTGACACGTAAACCATACCGTTGTCTAAATACATATCATGGCTGAACAAGCGCAATGTCGCTTCGTTGCCTAACCCTACGTACTCTTGAATGCCAAAGTTCGGCGTTGAGATGTTCAGATGCATGTGAGCCGCGAAACAAATTGGCGATAGATCCGGAGCACCGTGTGGCGCTGTTTTCACGTTATACACACTGGCAAAGTCAGCAATTCTGCGCATAGCAGTAATACCACCAGCGTGAGTTGCTGCAACTCGGATGTAATCAATCAGTTGATTTTCTAACAGTTCTTTACAGTCCCAAATGGTGTTGTAGGTTTCACCCAAAGCCAATGGTGTTGTTGTGTGATGACGTATGATTTTGTAGTTATCTTGATTCTCTGCAATCGACGCATCTTCAAGGAAGAACAAGTTATACTTCTCTAGCAACTTACCTAGTTTTGCTGATTCGATTGGCGTCAAGCGGCTGTGCACGTCGTGCGTGAAGTGAATGTCGTATCCAAAACGCTCACGAGCTTGCTCGAACAACTCTACAACCATTTTAAAGTATTTACTGGTCGACCATTCTTGTTCTGGCGGTAATGGGCGGTTGCCTTGCAGCTCAAAATAATCTTTTTTGTCACCTAGCACACCGTACGTTTCTTTTAAGCCCGGTACCGCGCATTGCAAACGCACGACTTTATAGCCTTGCTCGATACACTCGCCCACTTTGTCTAGCGTGTCTTCGATGGTTTCACCATTTGCGTGAGCATAAACCGTAACACCCGTTCGGCTTTTTCCACCAAGCAATTGATAAACAGGCAAACCTGCAACCTTGCCTTTGATGTCCCATAACGCCATATCAATCGCAGCGATCGCTGCCATGGTAATTGGGCCGCGGCGCCAGTACACGCCACGATACAGGTATTGCCAAATGTCTTCGATATTATGAGCATCTCGGCCAATCAAACATGGAACAACATGTTCAGATAAGTAGCTTGCTACCGCCATTTCACGGCCATTAACCGTTGCATCGCCTAAACCGTACTCTCCGCTTTCTGTGATGACTTTTACCGTGACGAAATTACGGCCCGGACAAGTAACAAATACTTTAATATCTTTAATTTTCATAATCTTAATTCCATTCCAACAATTATATCTAGCGAATTAACCGACCTAGCATTGTTATAAGTTACTGATAAATCATCTCATCCAATGCAACTAAATCGGTTTACTAAACCGGTTTAGTTGATTAATTTACCCTCACTGGGTAGAATGTCAATAATGAAAAACGGACTTAGTTAACAAAAATATAATCAGGTATGAAAAAAATAAAAATAATCGATGTTGCCGAGCACGCAGGGGTATCAAAAAGTACCGTATCTCAGTTTTTAAACGGACGATTTGATTACATGTCGGAGGGGACGAGAGCGCGAATCGAGTCCGCCATCAGCGAATTAAACTACGTTCCTAATGCCATAGCGCGCAGTTTAAAAACCGACAAAACCAACACCATAGGCGTGATTGTTCGTGACATTACGGGATTTTATACCAGCCGTGTTCTGCGTGGTATTGACGACTTTTGTAAAACCAGTAAATATAACGTACTGATTTACAACACAGATTTTGATGCAGAAACCGAAGCTCGCGCCTTAAGGTCATTAAAGCAGATGCGGGTAGACGGCATTATCATTGCTTCATCAGGCAAGAACCTTAATATCGTATCTGAGTACATTGATAGCCATTTTCCACTGGTGCAATTTCAATTAGAATATGACGAGTGCGATTCAAACATTGTGCTATCGGATTATCGTAAAGCTGCATTTAAAGCGACGGAATACCTCATTAAACTGGGTCATCAGCGAATCGGTTTTCTTACTCAAAAATTTGAGGGAATTCGCTCCCGTGACGAACGATACCAAGGCTATTGCTCTGCGCTAAGCCGATATGGCCTCGAGAAAGATCCAGAGCTTGTGCACCTTTGGGATCGAGAGCATGGCTTTCATACTCCGCTTAACGACATCGTCAGAGGCGACAATGCTCCTACCGCCTTGTTCTCTCAACACTTGGCGATCACCATTGAAGTCATTAAAGAATTTGAACAGCTGGGTATTCAGATGCCACAAGATGTGTCTCTGCTTGGTTTTGACGAGATTCCGATGGTTGAGCATTTTAAAGTGCCGATCAGTGTGATCAAGCAAGATCCCTACAAAGTGGGTATCGAGTCGGCGAAGTTACTGCTAGAAAACATTAATGAAGAGACCAAAGAGGTTAAAAAAATCACCATTCCATGTACCTTGGTCGAGCGAAGCTCTTGTAGAAAACTGTAGTGCCTGCTTAAAAAGTAATGGGCCTAAAGCGGAAATAACGGATAAACCCCAATTTATCCGTTATTTAATGGCCTTAGAAAGCCCTAACGTCAGTAAGAGCTAAGGCGCTAGCGGCTTAGTTTAAACAATGCCACTTGGGTGGTTTGATCTTCAGACTGCACTTTTAACGCTTTACTGACTTCCGCATTATTCATCGCTTCTTGCTCGGTCGCTTCACCTAGTTCAACAATTCTATGCATGTTGTCATTCACTTGGCTTGCTACCAATAGCTTGTCTTGGGCCGTTGTTGCGATCCGCTGACTACCATCTTGGATTTGGCCCATCACTAACGCTATTTTCTTTAATTGCTGCTCATTTTTTTCAGTTTGGCTAAAGCACTGACTAACCATGCCCTCACCTTCGGCCATAATGGACACCGCTTCCTCAGACGCACTTTGTAACGACTGGATCACATTGAGGATTTCTACGGTCGAAGCTTGAGTTCTACTGGCTAATACTCGGACCTCATCAGCTACAACGGCAAACCCTCGTCCTTGTTCACCTGCACGAGCGGCTTCAATAGCAGCATTTAAAGCCAACAAGTTTGTTTGCTCCGCGATGCTTTGTATCACATCCAGGATCTGGCTAATGTCATTAGATTGCTCTTTCAATTGGCGTGTTTTATTAACCGCTGTATCCATTGAATCTCGTAGGGATAACGTAAGCTTATGAGTGCTTCTTACATCCTCTTGGCTCTGACTCGCAAGCTCTGACGCGTTGGCAATTTCATTTTTTGCGTTATCCGCAAGTTCAGACACTTCACGAATGCCTTCATTCATTTCTTCTATGGCGTTTGCCGCCTCTTCTATCTGTGATTTCTGGTCACGAATGAGAGATCGAGTTTCTTCACTACTTAACAAACCTTTGTCAGCCCCACCGGCTAACTTCTGAGCATTCCCGACCACTTCCACCAGAATGCCATTTAATTGATCTGTTAATGTGTTCAGTTGAGTTCCAATTTGGCCAAATTCATCTTTCGAGGCAATCACCGCCTTATGCGTGAAATCTCCAGACACTAAACGGTCCATTTGCGCGAGTGTTCTTTTCAGCGACCCTTTAATACTGCTGATCAAGCTCCATATAATGCCCGATGAGATCACAACAGAAACCAAAATCACAAGCATCATTTGAATGGTGGCATTGTGGCTGTTTTCGTCTGCTAATTGGTGAGCGCTAAGCAGTTCAGCATCAACGTGCTGGCTAGATAATTCAAGCTCGGGCAACATAACGTCGATTAGATCGCCAATTTGTACTAACTGTTGATTTTGTTTGGTTGCTAACATTGCCGTATTCGATAGCGTTGCGAACAAGCCTTCTTCTGAGAACGCGTCTTCTATCATTTGGAAATAGCCATCAAGAGACGAAATCGCATCTTGAGCATTTTGAGGGAACTGCTTTCTCTTGGTTAGCATGGATTCATGATGTGATGCCATGGCTTGTAAATACTGAGCCTGGTCTTCTTCGGTTGTTGCAAAGAACGCTTGCTCAAGCGCCCTTCCCAGCAAAATTCCGTCTTTCTTTAGCCCTTCGGCTAGCCATTGGTCACTACTGTTAACACTATCAATTAGATATTGTGCGTCGTCGGGAAAGAACTCCCACTCGTTCATGAAATCATCGGCAAGTTTGTTTTGTTGAACATTTGAGGAAACCCACTGCTCACGCACCAAGAATTGTGCTCGACTTACATCAAACAGGGACTCGGAGTGAATTACAACGCCCGAAAGCAATGCCTGGAATTTAGGTTGGCTAACGGAGTCTTTAACTAGAGATTGTGCCGTACTGCTATATGTGTCCATGAGCACAGTTGTTTGATCGACCAATTGAGCCCGCAGCTCTTGCTCTTTGGTGATCCCATGTAAGCTCACCAAACGCGCGACGTTCAATAACACTCCTGATAACTGATTGGTCTTTTTTGCCATCGGAGCCAAATTCGTGACCGTCGTGTCCAGTTGAAAATTCAACTTATTGATGTTGGCCAAGCCAATGACCGACGAAATAATGACAAACGATAAGAGAACAAATAAACTCAAAAGCGTGCGTTTTACAACTGATAAATTCATACAAATACCACAAAATAATAGGTACTCTATGATTTCAGCACCTGATAAACGTGTGGGAAAGTATACATTAAAGCAATAGAACATTGACTTGAGGCAGGTAAGCGAACTTCATTAGTGTGATATGTAATTATATATTAAAGTAATACATTATTATTTTTGAGATCTGCAATCAAAAGCAACTCTGATTCGCCTCTCTAGCATGAATCAATAACCTTCGATTGAGACGCTTATTTCGCAAAATTCCAACCTCCTTGTTGAAAATCGTTTCATGGGTCACACCAACGCGGTTGACGACTCTCACTCGATAATTTATATTAGTAATACAAAACTACAAATATTGTAGTTAACTCAATTTTTGAGTGCGTGTCGGCGTATTTTGGATTACTCGGTAGTCCTTACTAAGACATCACTCTATATGGTCATGTTGATTAAAACGTCACCATCTCGTGCATCTTATATTTAAAGGTAAAGACATGTTTGTATACAATGATTCTGTAGAACTTGAAGTCCTTGACGGTGGCATCTCACGTAAAGTACTAGCGTACAGCGACAACATCATGACAGTAGAAGTACACTTTGAAAAAGGTGCCGTTGCTGCAATGCACTCTCACCCACATGAACAACTAACTTATGTTCTTTCTGGTGCTTTTGAATTCACCATCGGTGACGAAACAAAAGTAGTGAAAGCAGGCGACACTATGTACAAAGAGCCAAACATCATGCACGGTGCAACGTGCATCGAAGCGGGTATCCTGCTTGATAACTTCACGCCAATGCGTAAAGATTTCGTTTAATTACGAATTCTTAGCAGCGTACAAAAAAGAGCGAAACAACATGATGTTGTTTCGCTCTTTTTGTTTTCTATTCGCACCAAATCGTTCTGATTAACTCAACGTACCCGTTTGGTCAAAACAACGTAATTGCTGCTCAAACTCACAGGTGTCACCGATATTTTGTTTCACCCATATTGGGTTCTGATAGGTATCTAAGTAGCGTTCTCCGCTATCACACAGCAAGGTAACAATGGAACCACCACCTTGTTGTTGCAGTTCACTGGCGAGTTGCAATACACCGTACATATTGGTTCCTGTTGATGGCCCAACTTTACGCCCAAGAATACCCTCTAACCACTTCATGGTTGCAAGGCTTGCAGTGTCTGGCACCGTAGACATCGTATCCACTACTCCGGCAATAAAGCTTGGCTCCACTCTAGGGCGACCAATGCCCTCAATGCGGCTGCCGCGCTCCCCAGTTAGGCTTGCGTCGCCGTTTCGAAAGTATTCATGAAATACTGAATGCTCTGGGTCGACCACGTGAAGTTTCGTTGCAAACTTCTGGTAACGAATAAATCGACCAATGGTCGCAGAAGTACCACCTGTCCCTGCACTCATCACAACCCAACTTGGCAACGGGTAACGCTCAAATTTCATCTGGTCAAAAATACTGTTGGCTATGTTGTTATTGCCTCTCCAGTCCGTCGCCCGTTCTGCGTAGGTGAATTGATCCATGTAATGACCATTCAACTCTTTTGCCAAGCGGCGAGATTCACTGTAAATCTGATCGGTACGTTCAACTAGATGGGCTTGACCGCCATAAAATTCAATCTGTTCAATTTTCTTCGCCGCGGTCGTTTTTGGTACCACCGCAATAAATGGCAAGCCCAACAGGCGAGCAAAATACGCCTCAGAAACCGCAGTGCTGCCTGAAGAGGATTCTATAATTGTCGTTTTTGGCCCAACGCAGCCATTACAAAGGGCAAACAAAAAAAGTGAACGTGCGAGACGATGTTTCAAAGAACCGGTTGGGTGCGTGCTTTCATCTTTTAAATACACATCGACATCTGGCACGCTCGGCAGGGTTATCTTGATTAAATGCGTATCAGCACTTCGTTGAAAATCGGCTTCAATCTTGCTGATGGCTTGATTAACCCACTCTCGATTACATATCGGCATAGTGTCTCTCTTTCTAATTGAGCTAAGTTGGCTGAAAGTCATCGCAGTGTTATGACTGCGTATTATTATCATTAAAAACTAACACCGAACCCAATAATAAGCCATCAAACATTTAAGATCATTTCAGCTAATCCACTAAGAGTGAATCGACGTTAACCAGCATTGAACATCTTTTACGATACTTTCACGATTTGTTTCATTAAACAATTCGTGCCTAGCACCTTGATACAGGTAATACGTCGTTTTACTGCAACCATGTTGATTAAGCTTGTCGACTAACGCACTGGTTCCAACCCCATAACGCGTAATAGGGTCCGCCTCGCCCCCAATCACCAATATAGGCAGGTCATTTGGAATCGCATCAAAGGCGTCATCTTTACTGATCGCAGCCAAACCACCTAAAAAGTCAATCCAAAATTGAGCCGTACACGTGAAACCGCAATAAGGATCTTGAATATACGCATCGACCAAAGCCTCTTCTCGGCTAAGCCAGTCTTGTTCTGTTCTAGTTGGGCGAATTCCCTTATTTGCATTCCCAAAACTTAGCTTTTCAAGTAACGGGCTCGGCACGTTATACCCAATTCGCTTTGCTTCCAATTTGGCCGCGATACGCCCCACCTGAAATAGGAACGGAGATTGATGATTTGATCCACATAGCACTAAGCCAGAAAGCTTATTTCCATTCAAGACAGCGTAATGACGTGCGATAAATGACCCCATACTGTGCCCGATAAGAACTGGGCGGGCTTCATTCGTTACTAACGCTTTTCGCTCGTTAGGTAAGATTTTCGCCCCATAATCAATGACGCAATCCAGATCATCCAACACGCAGTGCCAGCCATTGTCATCGGAAAAATGCCCCAACTGTTCGGCCTCTTCACCATGGCCTCGATGGTTAATACCTAACACCAACATACCTGAACGAGTGAGTGAGGTAGCAAGTTCATCGTAACGGTCAATGTGCTCGGCCATACCGTGGCTTAGAACGACCGTTTGAATCACTTCACCGATTGGCCGCCAAACTCGCACTTTCAATAGTCGATCATTTTTAGAATTTAGGCTTATCACTTCCATACATCAATTCCTTAGAATAACTATGTCTATCATTGCACAGCAACACTCACAAACGATACCGAATGGATCACTCTATTCACGCTTTCGACTAAAATGAGTCTATGCTACTCAGTGCTTTAAACCATTCGGTTAACCGAAAAGAAACCACCCTAGCGGCGGAATTCTCAATCTCGGACTCACGAACCAAGGCTGACCATTCAAGAGTGAGCGTCTTTTCTCCTAATGGAACCGACACCACTTTCCCACTGTCAATTGCAGACTGAACCGCCCACTTTGAAAGAATACTCACTCCAAACCCCGCAGCTATTAACTCAACAATGGCATCGGTCACTTCAACCACTGTCACTAAATACGGCACCACACCAGATGGGCGAATAAATCGCTCATACTCAAAACCGGGTTGAGCCGATTGACTGTAAGTTAGGTAGTCTTCATTTGCTAAGTCGCTCGCTTCAATAAATGATTGAGCCGCCAAGCTGTGCTTCGGATGAGCGATAAGAACCAATTCATCTTGAAAAATAGGAATAGAATCAACGCCGGGGATAGCCAAATGCCCAGGTGCCAGCACGACATCGACGGAACCATCTTGAAGATTTTTAAGTGGAGTCTGAGTGGCAGAGGCCACTAACTCTAGCTGGATATTGGGCTCTTTCTTTGCCATGACGTTCAAAAATGACGGCAACCAATGATAGCAGCTGTATGCCGCGACACCGAAGCGTACCACCGTCTTTTCATTGAGCGCCATTTTCTGAAAATCAAACTCAGCTCGCTGTAAAACAGGGATCACTTGCATCGCCGTTTGTATCATGGCTCGTCCCGCATTGGTTTGCCTAAGCCTGCGCCCCTCACGTTCAAACAACCGCCCACCTAAACGCCTTTCCGCTTCAGCCAATCGGTGGCTCAAAGCAGATTGAGTAATGCCCAAGGTGTAGGCTGCCTGCCTAAGGGTACCCGCATCGTTAATCGCTTTGAGCATTTGCCAATGCTTTAAATCTAATCTCATGAGGTTACCCATCATCCTTAATTGAGATAAACCACCGAGTGTGCCGATACACTCGAATCAATACATGAACATTATTAATCAATAAGGTGAATTTTTCATTATTTTAATAATCAATAGCAAGCTATTGTTCCACCTCTTTTAAACAACGGCGTTAAGGGAGTAAACTCGCGTGGATAGCAACTCAACAATAAATGGACAGTATTTGGTTCTAGCATCAGCATTCTTTTACGGGCTTAACCCTTTCTTTGCCCAGTTATTATTTGAAGAGGGCTTCGGTGCGGAAATGGTCAGTTTGTATCGATTTATCTTGCCCGCCGTCTTTTTTATCTTCTTTTTACGCACCCCAAAAAAGCATTGGCCAGAAGCGGCGCGTTGCTTTTTACTTGGGCTAGTGAGCGGTATTGCTATCTTTAGTTACTTTCATGCGTTAGAAACTATCCCTGCTGCCACCGCGATTCTTATTTACTACAGCTATCCATTTTTTAGCGTATTAATCGGTTGGGGCATCTTTCGTCGAACCCCATCTCAAAACGCATTGGTATCGGCTGCACTCGTCGCGATTGCAGCCTCACTAACAGTAAGGCCTGAATCGATACCTGATGGCACATTTTTAGCGGTCGCATGCTGTTTTTTAGCCCCGTTGACAGTGGCGACTCAAGTTCAATATTTATCCAAACCCAAAATAGTGATCCCAACGCTTAATCGAATGGGGTGGATCACCATGGGGCATGTAGTCGTCTTGCTACCCATAGCCTTATTGAGTAATCCGGTTCATCTGCTGCCACAGTCTCCTATGGGGTTTATGGCTATGTTAGGCGTTGCATTATTGGCCGCAGCAATCCCACAGTTTTTGTTTATGATAGGTGCGCCAAGGTCATGTGCGAATAAAAACGCCGTCACAGGCTCGCTTGAATTGATGGTCGCCATGCTCACTGGCGCCATATTACTCGGAGAGCACTTAAATAGGCTAGAAATCACAGCCATGGCATTAATGATGCTCGCTTTGTTCATTAAGCAAGTACAACCTACCCACACAAATGAGACTATTGTAAAGCAACACTGAATACGAACACATTGGGTTAGTGCTCTGAAAACATTCTAATCATGGTTTGATACAGCCACTCTGAGACAGGGCCCTCTCGGCTGTCACACCGTTTCACCAGCCCCATTTCAACCACCAATGAGTTAGGAATGTGTTTAGTCGACAATTGAACCAATCTATCTGCGTACCAGTCATCGTTTGCGACATGCTCCGGTACTAGCGCCCAGCCAATACCCACGTTCACTAGCGACGTAATCGAATAGTAACTGTCAGCATGCCAATGCAAGGAAGAGATAGGGTTAGATTGAGACTCGCCCATGCGATCTCGGATGACTAACTGCCGATATTGATTGAGGTCAGTAAAGGTTGGCACTGGAATTTGAGCGAGAGGGTGATCCTTACTCACAATTAACGATTGGCGAAAGTGACCTATCGACACAAACTCTAAGCTGTCTGCCAGTTCACTTAGATGGAATAAAAAACCAATGTCGGCTTTTTTCTCATCGACCCACTTAGCAATGTCGTCTTGAGAGCCATTGATAATGCTCACCCTCAGTGACGGATAGTTCACCGCAATTTCCGCAAACACTTTTTCTAAGAAGAAAATAGGCACGGCTTCGTCAAGCGCGATGGTTAATGCCAGTTCTTGTCCACTGCTTACCGTCATCGCACGCGACTCTAAACGCTGGCACTGGGAAAGTACCGCCTGTGCCTCGATATAAATGTCTGAACCTTGTGGCGTCAGCACAGGCAACCGTGCTGAACGATCAAACAAATCAAAGCCAAGATCCGCTTCTAAATTAGCAATCGCAGTACTGACTCGAGATTGAGCCTTACCTAGCTTACGGGCCGCTGCCGAAAATGAGCCAAGTTTCACCGACATAACAAAGGCTTCTAACTGATCCAATGTCCAATTCACAATCTTATTCTCCCCCATTTAATCCATCCGAAATACAGATGGATACTAACTTCCATCAATCTCACAAACAAGGATAATACGAGACACCATTTTTGACTGAAGCACACAAAATGCAAAACGACACCACACACATAGCAGGTAACGAATCTATCTCTCGCACATTTTGGCGCTACGCCATTCCCTCGATTGCGGCAATGATGGTGAACGGGCTATATCAAGTGGTTGATGGCATGTTTGTCGGCCATTACGTCGGGTTTGAAGGCTTGGCGGGTATCACATTAGCTTGGCCAGTCATCGGATTGATTGCGGGCTTAGGTATTATGATTGGTATGGGCGGTGGAAGTTTAGTTTCCATTTTCCGTGGCGAAGACAAGCCTCAAAAAGCAAAACTGGCACTATCAACGAGCCTATGGCTTATCGCTTTGGTCGGGCTACTGGCGATGATCTTTATCATTACGCTTGGCGACAGTATCGTCGCAATGCAAGGCGCTTCAGGTAATAGCCAAATCTATAGCCTAGAGTACATACACGTATTTGCTTGGGGCACCCTGGTTACCATTGGTGGCGCAGCCATTCCTATGCTGATCCGCAATGATAACAGCCCAAACGTTGCTACAAGCCTAATGGCAATAGGCGCAATCGTTAATATCGGCTTAGATTACTTACTTATCGGGCAATTTGGTCTCCGTTTAGAAGGCGCGGCCATTGCGACATTAATATCACAGTTCATCGTTGCCCTACTTGGTTTTGGTTACTTCTTTTCAAAGCATGCTGAAATTAAGCTCGATATACGCCAATTCGCATTTAACCCAACCATAGCTGGACGTAGCATTGCACTCGGCTCTTCTAGTTTGTTTATGTTCCTGTATTTCAGCTTCATCTCAGCGGTACATAACAAGTTATTTATGACCTACGGCGATGCCGTACAAGTAGGTGCGTTTGCTATCGTAGGCTATTTGGCCACCATGTACTACTTAGCATCAGAGGGCATCGCCAATGGTATGCAGCCCCCTGTCAGTTACTATTTTGGCGCTAAGCAAGTAGAACGCATTCGCGCAACGGTATGGTTAGCGCTCAAGGTGATCTTAATTTCAGGGATCGCCACTGTAGTGATTGTTAACCTCTACCCTGAAGTATTGATTAGTATGTTCAGTAACGGTGACCAAGCACTACTGGAGGCAACCAAAAATGGCCTCAGACTGCATTTATTTGCATTGTTCTTAGATGGGTTTATCTTTTTAGCATCGGTTTACTTTATGTCGGTTAACCAAGGTGGTAAGGCTCTGGCTATTTCCATTGGTAATATGGTCATACAGCTGCCATTCCTATATGTGCTGCCTAAAGTAATGGGGTTGAATGGTATTTGGATGAGTGTGCCTATTTCTAATATCGTGCTGACCTTAATCATCGTTCCAATCCTTTGGCGAGATCTAAAAAACATCAGCAATCAAAACGGCGAACACCCCCTAAGTAAAGAGCAGTTCGTCAAAGAAACGCAGCCAACGAAACTGCAAACCAATACGTAACCGTCACGACTTAAACGGTTTAACGCTCTAAACGTACTATCAAGATCACAACGCGCCGCAATCAATGCATGATTAATAATTAGCATTGTTGTGGCGCTTTTCGTTTCTAAAGCTAAAATTCCACCCTCCTTCAAACCCTATGGAAAAACCATAGGAAACCTATTTATTGATTAGGAAATATTAGTGGATAATTCAATCAGACCTCAGGGGATGAGGCAAATGACTTTCACAACGAAGCACTTTATTTCAAACTAATCAGAGGCAACAAATTATGAATAAATCAATCCTAGCAATCACAATGGCTCTTTCTTTTTCTGCGGCAGCAAGCGCATCACTAAATGTTGCAGGTGATGATCTGGCGTTCTTTGACGGTCAACGCGAAGCCGTACAAAAAGGGGCTATCGTGATTGATGTATCAGATCAAGGTCAACACGAACTAGCCAGCATCATGGCAAAACAGCCTCTGGGTGAATTCAGCCCTGAAGTACTAAAAGCGGCAGAAAGAGCAGTAGAAAACAACCGAAAGATTGCCCCTAAATACGTCGCAATGATGGAAGAAGCCGCTCAACTTCGTGGCATACCCGTTGCTGAAGTATTTGCATCAGTTTCTCAAGTTGACTACAGCGTTAACCAAGCCATTAAAGCAAGCATGTCTGCCAGTGAAGACGTTGATACCATGAAAGGCTGTACCTCTGTCGCATTCAATAATGGCATTGTAGGCCAAACTAACGACTTGAGCTTAGCAAGCAGCCTAACCGACCATACCACTGTGGTAAAAACAGAAGATTCAATATTTGTTATTGCCGACGGCGCTCATTTCCAAGGCATGGGTAAAAACGTCGGTATTGTCATTAACTTTATGGGCCAGCCTGCTGGCGTTGAAGGAATAGACAATGATGAACTAGTGACGGTAGATGCCGTATTTGCGGCGGCGACAGCGGCTAAAAGCGTGGAAGCCTTCATTGATACCATTAAAGATGTCAAGACCATCATTCCTTTCAACTTTACCGTTGCCGATAACAACGGCGGCCATGCTGCGATTGAAATTACGGTAGAAAATGGGCTAAACGTAACACAGTACTCTGAGCGTGGTTCGGTACATGCTAATCACTCAGCAGATTTCAAAGAGTCGTTTCTTAAAACCAATACCGCTCTTGAAGCGAATACAGCCTTCTTTAGCACCTTTGCACGTGAAGAGGCCGCTGCCAACTTCTTAGATTATTCACCGGAGCTTACGGTTGAATCAATGCAGTGGTTATTTAGCCAACGTCCAATCAACATGACAAAATACAACGGTAAAGACTTTGTTACGGTAGAAGCGATGATATTTGATACAGTAGAAGGCTGTGCTTATGTTGCGGGTGATAACCCTAACTTTGCTGGTTACTCACAAGTATGTTTCGATTAACGGATTAACAAATAAATAGTGACCGACCTCTAAAGCAAGTTGCTAGAAATCAAATGATAAATGCCTCTGCACACCAGTGCAGAGGCATTTCTATATCTAAGTGATGTTTACCACGTAATTAGAGCCGCCGGTGAACAGGTCTAGAACGTAAACGCCAAGTTGAGTGAGCCACCAAATTGGTTGTTTCCTGCGTATGTACCTGCAAGATCTAGGCTAACAAGATCGCCAGGGCTGATACCGACACCAAACGTAAAGGCATTATCTACGTTGTTTTTCATATCGATTTCATAGCCAGCACGTAACTGAGCCCAGTTCCATGCATTGCCCTCAACACCGATACGCGCAAACTGAGTATCATCTGACGAAGTATTGAATCGCTCTTGTTTAGTTAAGTCCAAATCAATGCTTGCCGTAATTAACTCTGTTACGTAACCCAAGCCCACTTTTGCTTGTGGATTCAATTTATACGTGTAGCCACCTTTCTGCGTTTTTATCTCTTGAGACAAAACGTCTTTAATCACCAAGCCCACACGATAGGCGCCTTGCACCCAAGCTGCACCGAGGTCAAAATTGAACGCGCTTTGTGTGACTTCACTGTCTTTATAGTTATCAAATTTAAAATCGTTCACTTTATCGATGGCCGAGTAAGTAAACAGCTGCTGAAATTTAGGAGTAATACCAAACGAGATATTATGGCCAGAGATCGGCACGACTTTAGAAAGAGACAAGCCATATTCGTAGGTACCAAAGGCCACCATACCCACCTTAGAGTCCTCATAACGTTTCTGTACATCAATAGGTGCATCACCATTATCTGCAGCCACATCTGTAATTGCGATCACTTCAGTAAAGCCAGCACCATAAAAATTCAGAGAAACATGCTCAGTTGGAATTGCAACAGCAAAACCGGCCCCAGCCGTCACATTTATAGGCGCATTACCATCAAGCTGATTGAGCAAATTATTTAATGCTGTCGCGTCTGATGGATCGACAGCACTCGATTTTTCATACAGTTTTTGCATGTCATCTATCGTTTGCAACGAATCGTCCGAATCTCTTGCATTCACTCCAACCGCAGGAATGAGAATTCCCACGTCGTCATTTTCACGGTACAAAGCACCAAGAGCCGGGTTATGAAATGAAGAAGTCAGGAAATCCGCTGAGACTACCCCTGTATTGCCCATACCGTTGCTTCTTGCGTCTGCCACATAAGGGGCAGCGACGGCTACTTGAACCCCTGCTGATGCGAAGATGGCGGTTGCCAATAACGTTTTTTTAATATCCACTGCGTAACTCCATTTATAATCTTTAATAGATTTTTTATTGTTCCAATTATCCACACGGTGATTGCCATAAACGGTAATCATTCAGGCAATCTAATAATTGCACCCGTAGTTGTTTTATACAACTGCTTTACCAATTTCATTTAGTGATTAGCTCAGCGGTGTTAGGTAAAGCCACATAACATCAAGTTGTTATATGAATATCTATTTTATTCAGCAGAGTAAAAGAGAACAAAGATTGGAAGGGAGAGGTAACGTCGCGGCATTATTGTTCGCCATAAGAGAATGTTCATTCACTTGATGACTCACTAATACACTCGAAGTTTTTTCAAATAAAGATCAAGGCTATCTAATTTCAGCATAATTTTGATAACCTAAGGAAACGCAACAGACTCTGTTTCTACCTGAATTTTTGGCATCATAAAGGGCGAGATCGGCTTTTTTTAATAGGGATTCCCAGCTTTCATTTTCATTACTTTCTGCAACACCAAAACTGGCTGTGATGTGTTTCTTGAGGTCTTGCTCACCAGAAAAATGATGCTCAATTGCACTTCTAATTCGCTCAGCCACTACGATTGCTCGATCGAGTTCGGTATCCGGTAGCACGACGAGAAACTCTTCTCCCCCGTAACGAATACAGTAATCTCTGTCTCGACACTGGCTCTTTAGTACTTTAGAAAACGAAGACAAAACAAGATCACCATAATCGTGACCAAACGTATCATTAACCCTTTTGAAGTGGTCTAAATCAGCGATAATTACAGACATCGTACTTGTTTTTATTCTGGCAGATTTGCGCCATTTTTCACGCAGTTCTTCCAATCCGTTGCGATTATACAAGTTCGTCAATTGGTCAAATACTGACGATTGATGCAACTTTGCTATCAGCCTTTCCGTCAATATCCAGAACACGGCAAAGCTGATTGAAATCACTACCATAATGATCATTAAATAGACCATTTTATGAAGAAATGACAAATCGAAATACGCCAATGAACTCTCTTCACTCAATGTGAACCCAACCCTTACCATCATGTACATGCCGTGCACAGATAATACTGCAGCCAAAATCATTACGGGTGTTCTGCTGTCTTTTTTTACTGACGTGACGTTAATATAGACGGCGATAAAACACATCAACGCCGTAAAACCACTCCGAACAGCGACTCGCCCAGTAAGCGATGGTTCGATCAAAATAAAATACCCGATCAAGAGACACGAGCTAAGCGTCACTGCTAATGCAAAGCGCTTCCCTGATACGCCAGAATAATCTCTGAGTTGAATGACTCCAAGCACTAGCGCACAGATAGATAATAGATAAATAACATTAGAATACAGGACATACGCCCAGTAGCTAGAATGAAACCCAAAACAAATTGGGATGATACTCGCCCCCATCAATGTAAATGAAAACGAAAAATAATTGACCCCTTTGACTTCACCATGAAACATAAAACGATAACAAAGAAAGAGCCCTCCGCCTAAAGACAGAGACAACAGCACGCTTATAATTGCTAAGGTGTGTATATCCACAAGATTCCAGCTTAATCGTTATTGTTTGCTTACTTAAAAAGTGTAGCAAGCCCTCTCTTTTCCGAACGCATAACGCGGACCAGAACAATCAAAATGATAAATCCATCACACTTTATATGGTTATTTTCAGAATAGGACCAAATTAAAGACTCACTGCTTAGCGGTCACTCGAACCAACCAAACTAAAATCACAAATGCTCAGCTCTCGGCCATTAAGAATAATAGATACTTGATGTAACCCCGGGTGAAACTTACGAGTCGTGATGACTTTAAAACTCTGCTTACGTTTTACTGGGTATCGCTCGCCTGTTGCAATTTCTCGCTCGCTGATCTTGAACACCTTACGAGCCAAAGTGCCATTATGCTTTTGGTAGTAAATGCCATATTCCAGACGAAGCTTTTTATTCTGCTCACTGCGGTTATATACCTCGAAAGAGAACTCTAGTGCCGAGCCAATCATCACTTGCGCCGTATGGACTACAAATTCAGACAATTCTATACCTTGGCTATCAAACCCAAACAACGCTAAGGTGTTGGGTTCCGCTTGCTTTAGCAACGTGCGGCAGGCGTGCTTGATCAGCTTATCTCGATTTGTGTTATCACCAAAGTAGCGCTGAGAAAACTCGATCACGACTGCAGAATTGTCTTTCGCTATGTCATTCAAGTTATTAGCCACACTACGTCTAACCACTTCGCACTCGTCATCTTTGAGTGCGAGTAGAATCGGCATGATCGGAGCGGGATCTTTCTTCAGCTCTGCCAGCGCCATTCCCCACGGCAGCCTCGGCCGACTCCCCTCACTGGCTAAACGGCGGACTCGGCGGTCGGAATGCACTGTCCATTTCTGCATTTGATCAATCATTTGTGGGTATTTGACAATGAAAGGTCGCACGGCGAATTCGCACGTGATAAAGGGCGTGATCACTTCAAATGCATCAACCGCCAATTGATACTCACCAATACCATAGCGTTCAACGTATTCAGGAATGAACAAATACACCAAACTGTCTTCCACAATCTCTTGAGCTTGAAGCTTACGCACCACCTCAACCAAGTATGGCGCCGCCTCTTCAAATTCGGCAGGCATAAATTCATGCAATACTTCACAGGTACGAGTGATCCTTTGCTTCATTTCAAGCTGTTCGAAGTCATCTGCGCGCACCTTTTCCAAGAAAACTCGCTCATCAAAGTTGGGTAACACGTCATTGAGGACTTTGATTAACCCATGGTAAAAATCTTCACTGAACAAATCTTTAAATAATGTGCTCATCTCATTCCTTTCTTATTGTCGTTAATCCGTAATGATTCAATTTCAATACTCACTCGTGAGCCATTTTTATTGCTTATGCTGGCCTACGTTAACCCAGCCTTAACCCAGAAATCCGTATCCTAGCTTTCATCATGACAGGAGATGAAAGATGATGCCCAATCTTCCTTTTAAACACACAATTTTATCACTCGTATTCACAAGCTTAGTTGGTTGTAGTACCACGAGCCAAACTGACTATGCAACACTCGCAAATGACAACATCACGAACCAGCAGATGTTAACGCACTTTATTGAAGACAAAAGCTCTGAGCAACAAGCCGGTGGAGAAAATAACGACCAGAGACAAAATACCCAACTCACCGAGCTAGTAGAACTTCCAGAAATGAACACGTTTATAGAAAACGCTCTCAAGAATAATCCTAGCCTCCAGCAGAATGTTGTTGCATTGAATATAGCCTACGCACAACAAGGTATTACTGGCTCTAGCCGCTTACCAACGGTAAATGCAAGTTTCACCGGTAACGCAGCACAAGACAGCGATTCGTCATACACAACCGAAGTTGCCGTGAGCTGGGAGCTGGACTTGTGGCAAAAACTGGCTGACAGCAATAACGCCGCCTACAAAGACATCGCAAGCTCACAAGCCAATTTGCAAGCCGCGCGGGATCTTGTTGCCGCAAACATCATGCGTACTTGGTTAGAGATAAGCCTGAAACAACAGTTGATTGCGATTGAAAATCAGAGATTGGACGTTTTAGAAAACAATGAAAACCTTGTTCTCGATCGATACCGTGCCGGACTTGGCAGCCTACAAGAACTGGATAATGCCAAAACCAGCAGTGCCACGACTCGCTCGACCCTTGCCAACTATCAAGAGCAACTAGCATTAAGCCAACGTAGCTTAATGTTGCTCTCTGGGCAATGGCAAGGTGACGATCTTACTGCTGAAATATCACCAACTTTTCCATCAATATTGAGCCCGCTCGATAATATGCCAAAGCAAGATTTATCACGCAGACCAGATCTCCAGTCAGCGTTCCTAAACATAGAAGCCGAGTCACTGCGTACCGATGCAGCCTATAAAGCGATGCTGCCTTCGATCAGCTTAAAAGCAAGCCTATCAGACATGGCAGAGTCCCCAAGTGAGGCACTACTAACTGGTCCTTTATGGAGTGCATTAGGGCAGGTTTCTGCGCCGCTTTTCCAAGGTGGCTTGCTTAAGTCGCAAGCAGAAGTGGCAGAACTCACAACAGAAAAAAGCTACTGGGCATACCAAGAAGCTTTACTCAACGCAGTTAACGAAGTTGAAAATGCCATTGGCCAAGAAGGATCTTTGTCCCAGCAGCAATCACATTTAACCGATGCGCTAGAAAGCGCGCAACGAAGCTTTGTGAGTTACGAAGAGAAATACCGTCAAGGTTTGGTCGACATTTTTGATCTCCTTACTGTTCAGCAGCAAACCTACGACTTAGAAGCTCAACTGACGCAAGCCATTTATAACCGTCTTGTTAACCGAATTGATTTAGGCCTAGCACTTGGCCTAGGAGTGTCCGCATGAAATTCAATACCATCACATTAGCCATTACTCTTATCGCAGGCTGTAGCATTTTTGCGGCCCTCGCCTATAACGGTTCTCAAATGGCCCCAAAAGGCCCAGAACAAAACGTTCAGGTTAAAGCGCCAGCCAGTGCAGAGCAACAACTCGAGTCTACCTTAGCCAAAGCGCTTAGCAAAAACGCTGCAAGCCAAGCGCAACAAGTCGCGGTGATCAATGTACAAGCGAATAACTATCAAGCGGAAGTGGTCGGCCACGGGGAAGCAAAATCACGTTACGAATTGAACTTTTCTGCGGAAGTATCAGGCCGAATTGAACAAGTAAGTTCACTATTTGAATCAGGACAAGTGATCAAAAAAGGCACCGTCATTGCGAGTATTGACGACACCAGTTATCGCCAAGCGCTGACTCAAGCTCAAGCTGACGTTGAACAAGCCAAACTCAACCTACTCGAAGAACAACGCCAAGGTGAACAAGCCAAATCAGAATGGGAACGCTCCGGCTTAACGGGCGAGCCGGATTCCCCCCTTGTATTGAGAATACCACAATTAGCACAAGTAACAGCCGCATTAGACAACGCCCAACTAGCCCTGAAAACGGCACAACAAAACTTAGATAGAACCCAAGTCAAAGCCCCTTTTGATGCCTTGGTAGTGAGCCGAGACATTCAACCGGGTAGCTACGTTCAAACGGGTACTCAAGTGGCAACACTGTATAGCGTTGATGAAATCGAAATTGACATTCCCCTTTCTGAAGCACAATGGCGCAACTTGCCCTCTTTCGACAATGCAGAGCTTGCGCACAGTCAATGGCCGGTATTGGTAGAAAGCTCAGACGGAGCCCATCAATGGCAAGGTTATGTTGGCCGTATTGAACAGCACTTATCTTCACAAACTCGACAACGTTCATTGATTGTCGTCGTTGAAAAGCCATTAGAACAAAACGCTGACCTGTACCCAGGGACGTTTGTAAAAGCCGCCATTAATGGTCGCTCGCTTGAACAACTTTGGCAATTGCCGTCGTCAGCGGTTTCCCAACAGGGAGAGTTATGGTTTGTTGACGAGCATGGCCAGCTAAATAAATCCGCTGCAGACACTCAGTTTGAAAAAGATGGCTTTGTTTATATTTCCCCATCATCGTTGAACAACGAAAGCAGCGTATCTCAAGTGCAAATAGTCAAGCGCCCATTAAGCAATTTCCAAGTAGGTACTCTTGTTACCGCCAAGGTTGAGGGCTAATTATGTCTGGGCAAAAACAACACACCGGCGCCATTGCCTGGTTCGCCAATAACTCTGTCGCAGCAAACCTATTGCTCGTCGGCATGATCGTTATTGGTTTGTTTTCAGTTAACTCATTACGTAAAGAGGCGTTTCCTAGCCTAGAACCCGATCGAGTAACCGTTTCTGTTAACTACGACAGTGGTGACCCAGTTCAAGCTGAAGAAGGCTTAGCCATAAAAATTGAAGACGCGTTAGAAACCGTTCCTGGAATCAAGCGCATCACCTCCACTTCCGATGCATCAGGCAGCCACGTTACGATTGAAAAAGAGAGTTCATACGACCTCGATACACTGCTCAGTGATGTAAAAACCAAAATTGATGCCGTAAACAACCTGCCGTCTGAAGCGGACAACCCTGTAATCGATAAAGCCAGAATGCAAGATCACGCGTTATGGATTCAACTTTATGGCGATGCAGATCGTGCCACATTACAGTCACTAGCCGAACAGTTAAAATCAGACTTACTGAGCCAGTCGAGTATTCGAGATCTTGAAATTAAAGCCAAAGCCGACCCAATGATTTCGGTCGAAGTGGACGAGAACAAGCTACAGGCTTACGGCCTAACATTAACAGATGTATCTGAAGCCATTAACGCAGAGTCTTCAACCGCGATGTCGACAAGCTTACGAAATGGCGACAAAACCGTGCGCTTGAAAGTGTCTGAACAAGCTTATGAACTGCAAGATTTCAATGCGATTCCTGTTGTCACCAGCAGCACGGGTACGCAAATAACGTTAGGTGATATCGCCACAGTTAAAGACACATTCGAGGATGATACGTTCATTCTGTCACGTTATAACCAAGAAAATTCCATCGCAATTCAAATCGTTATGGATGAATACGGCGACGTAATCAACATTGTGGAACAAGCAGAGAACGTAATTGAGCGCTGGCAAAACAGCAATATTTTACCCGCTGACGTCGAAATCGAATCCTGGTACGACAAAAGCACCATGATCGAAGATCGCTTATCTCTGTTAGTGAAAAACGCATTAACGGGTATTGCGCTCGTGTTCATCGTCTTGGCTCTGTTCTTAAACGTGCGTGTGGCGTTTTGGGTGGCTGCCGGTCTGCCGTTCGTTTTCTTTGGCACACTGTTTTTTATGACCGACTCCTTTGTTGGCCTCACGATTAATGAGATGACCACATTTGGTTTCATTATGGCCCTAGGGATAGTGGTCGATGATGCCGTAGTGGTAGGAGAAAGCATTTACTCGACTCGAAAATCCGACGGTGACTCCATCGACAGCACCATAAGAGGCACGATGAAAGTTGCCGCACCAACCATTTTCGGAGTCCTGACCACGGTTGTTGCCTTTTTAGCGCTAGCGAACGTCGAAGGTCGAATGGGTGAGATCTACGCTCAATTCGGCACCGTAGTTACCATCTGTTTACTGCTTTCATTAGTTGAATCTAAGTTTATTCTTCCGTCACACTTAGCGCACATCAACACGCATCGCGGTAAAACAAAAGGCATTTGGAGCCGCATACAACATGGAGCAGATTCCGGCTTACAATGGTTCAACCAAGAAGTTTACAGCCGTGTGATTGAGTGGGCACTCAAGTTCCGTTATGCCGTATTAATGGTCTTCATTTCTTTGCTAATTTTGGTGGCTGGCCTGCCAATGACGGGAGGCGTTCGCGTTGCATTCTTCCCTGACATCCCAGGAGACACCGTCACCGCTGATATGTCGATGTTAAATGATGCTAGCTTTGGCCAAACTCAGTCTAACCTGTTAGTGATTGAAGCAGCAGCCAAGCAAGCGGATCTTGATCTGCGCACAAAGTATGGTACTGAAAAAGAAGCCTCTGAATTAACCAGTTTGCAAATCATCGCAAGCAGTGACGATTCGGGTCAAGTTCGCGTTGAACTGGATTCAGACAGCGTTTACCCATCTAACGAGTTTTCCACGCATTGGTCTGAATTGGTGGGCAACTTAGAGGGCGTGAAAAAACTCAAAGTCTTATCTAAAATGGAGATGCTCGATAACTTCAAAGTAGAAATAAAATCATGGAATGATGAGTCGGTTACTGATGCTGGCAACCAACTGATGGCTCAGCTCCAAACCCTTGATGGTGTAAGCGGTATCGACCACAATTTAGATTTAGGCGAGCCACAATATCGCTTCGAATTAACCGACCAAGGACGCGCACTTGGCTTTGATACGGCCAGTCTTGCAAAGCAGGTACTGCAATCGTTTGGTGGCGATATCGTGCAAAGATTCCAACGTGGTAAAGACGAAGTAAAAGTCCGAGTTCGGTACCCAGAAGCGGATCGTCAAACCATTGCCGATATTAATCAAGCCAATGTAAGGACGCCAGACGGCACCGTTGTACCCCTTAATACCGTTGCAAACATCATCTCTGACTATCAAGTTTCTGAGATCACACGAATTGACAGCCAACGAGCGGTATACATCAGCGCCGTGTTAGACAAAGACGTCATCGCGCCAAACGAGTTAGTTAGCCAGTTAAAAGCAACTGTCGTCGCGGATCTGCAAACACAGTACCCAAGCTTAACGGTCGATTTCGCTGGCGAGGCTGAGCAGCAAGAAGAGACCACCAGCTCTATGACTAGCATGTTCATGCTTGCTATGATTGCTATCTACGCGCTGTTGGCAATTCCGCTAAAGTCTTACGTTCAGCCGTTAATCATTATGACCGCGATTCCTTTTGGCATTGTCGGGGCGATCTTGGGTCACTGGTGGAACGACTTAACCATCAGCATCCTGTCTTTGAACGGCATACTGGCACTCAGTGGTGTGGTGGTCAATGACAGCCTGCTGTTGGTATCTCGTTTTAACGAACTGATTAAAGAAAAAAGCATGTCGGTTCATGATGCTATCGTTCAGGCCTGTACAGGTAGATTACGTGCTGTACTGCTCACATCTGTAACGACATTTGCAGGGCTATCACCATTATTGGGTGAAACATCGTTACAAGCTCAGTTCCTGATTCCAGCGGCTGCGGCATTAGGGTATGGTATTTTGTTCGCGACATTTATTACTTTGATTCTTACCCCATCACTGTTAATGATTCAAATGGAAATTAAAGCAATTCTGGTGCGTTTAAAAAATAAAATGAACTCTAACAACAACGATGCGGCGATAAGTGTTGGAGAGCTATCTAACCAGAGTTCTAACGTTATCTAACCTATAAATAGTCTGACCTGCAAATGATAAGACAGCACTCAGTTTGGGTGCTGTCTGTTATAGGTAATAGGTAACAGGTAATAGGTAACAGGTAACAGGTAACAGGTAATAGGTAACAACGAGTTCTATCAACACCAATCACAATCGTAATAACAATAAAAATGAGGGCTTTATGATCACAGACAAACTTCAATTACTGCTTGTTGAAGACGACCTCGACCTCGCGACTGCCGTCATCGACTACCTAGAGTTAGAAGACATTCAATGCGACCACGCAGCCAATGGCGTTGCAGGTCTTAACCTCATTCAACAAAATCACTACGACACCGTTATTTTAGATCTCAACCTACCCAAGATGGACGGCTTGCAAGTTTGCGAAAAACTGCGGGCACACGGTATTGATGTCCCGGTGCTCATGCTCACCGCGAGAGACACATTGGATGATAAGTTAGCGGGTTTTTCAAAGGGCGCCGACGACTATTTGATCAAGCCGTTTGCGATGGAAGAGTTGATCGTACGCACCCAAGTACTGGCGAAGAGGCGAAGTGGCCAAATCACCAAACTGTCGGTCTCGGATTTGGTGCTCGATACGGCGCAACAACATGCGGAACGGGCCGGTTACCCACTCAAGCTATCTCCAACTGCTCTGAAGATTCTAGACATATTAATGCGTGAAAGCCCCAAAACCATTTCACGAGAAACACTCATGCAAACCATTTGGGGCGACGAACAACCCGATAGCAATAGTCTAAAAGTACACATATTTAATCTTCGTAAACAGGTGGATGCCAATAACGACCATAAACTGGTGCATACTATTCCAGGCAAAGGATTTGCGATAAAGGACCTAGCAAAATAATGAGAATAAGACCAAGTATTAGACTCTATGTGTTACTCGCGATGTCGGTCACAGGCATCAGCACAATATTGGTTTTATCTGCCCTTAGTGTCCATTATTTTGTATCGGGAATGGACGTATCAATGCGTGTCTCCATGTACATCCAAGCGAGTGAAGACTTGCCCCTATCGGATAACGATCTCCCAATTGAAGGCTTCGTTATCGCCAAACAATGGCAAGATCTGCCTCAAAAAGTTCAGGACAGCTTTCATGAAGAGGACATAGAATTTGACGTGCTCAGTAAGCATGTTGTGGGGGCAACGCTTTTCTCACCACCAAAATCAGGACATTTCGTGATGAAGGTCGGCGATGACGACAACTTTCGCTATGTGACAACAACGTTTAATACACCAGACAAAACACTATTTAGGATGAATGAGATACCGCACTTCCTCATTATATTCATCACCGCGCTGGGTTGTATCGCCCTATTTTCTGCCATATTGCTGCTTGTGATGAGACGAATAACTCGGCCGGTAAAGCAACTCAAAACTTGGGCAAAAGATCTGAATCAAGACAAATTGAACCAAGTCGTTCCCGATTTTCACTACAGTGAACTCAACACCTTAGCCACGATCATACAAAGCAGTTTAGGCTCGGTTCAAGAAAGTTTGGAACGAGAGCAAAAATTCCTTGGTTATGCGAGCCATGAATTGAGAACCCCGATAGCGGTCACACGAACCAATTGCGAATTACTGGAAAAACTAATTATTAAAGGCATGAGCCCTAGCAGACAGTTGGAAGTGTTAGAGCGCATTAAGCGCGCTGGATTCACCATGACGAATCTTACGGAAACCTTGCTCTGGTTAACGCGACAAGAAAGTAAACAATTACCAGAAAATGTCATACAACTTAGTGCAGTGGTGACTCAAATTAACCAGGATTTAGAATACATGTTAGCCGGAAAGAAAGTGGATGTTCGGTTGCAAACCGATAACTCAAAAGCGAGCTTACCGGAAGGGTTATGCCGCATTGTCATCGTTAACCTTATTCGCAATGCTTTTCAACATACCCAAGAAGGTCACGTAGAAATCAAACAAGAAGGCCGTCGCGTCTCTATCGTCAATCACAACGTCTCTGATAGCGGAGAAGACAGTCACCTCGGATTTGGTTTAGGATTGGAGTTGACCGAGCGTCTCGTAGGCCAATACAACTGGTTCTATCAAAATGAAAAGAAAGACTCAGGCCACGCTGTTGTGGTTAATTTCGATGAGAATGGGCACCATGGAAGCAAACAAATATAACACCCTGCGTTAATGTAATACGCACTCAGATAGAACAAGCCGCCACAGTCAGTGACGGCTTGATGCTTACCCATTTGATTCCTAACTTCGCAATCAATCTCTTTGCTATCAACCTCGTCGTAAGGCAAGTAACCCTGCTACATCAATCTCTTTGGTGAAGCGAGTAAAATCGGTTTCCTTGGCTTCAATGGCAAGTATAGACATTCGGTCAGCCAATTCATTGCCTTCGACACCAACGTGCCCATTCACGTGATGGATCGCGATCTTAGGTTCGATCTGCAAATACAATGCATACATGATCTTTATTAGTTCTAAGTTCTTGATCTCCCCAGACGACTTCTTCCAACCTTTGGCTTTCCAACCTTTGGCCCACGTCGTCATGCATTGAATCGAGTAACTTGAGTCACTGTAAATGGCGACGGTTTTACCATGTTCGATGAGCGCTTTTGCCAAAATAAATGATTGGTGCAGCGCATTCAGTTCCGCGGTATTGTTGGTTCCCATCGCTTCATACATGCCATACCAAAGGGCATCGACTTTATTATCACGATACACCGCCATCCCTGCGCCCGCTTCACCAGGGTTAGGCTCACACGCACCATCGGTATAGATTTTGTACTCGTAAGGCATTTGGGCAATTTTTTCATCAGTCAAAGGCGACGATTTCGGCTTCTTTTTCGCGAAAGAGCCGGCTTTAGCACCCGACCCACTCGGTTTGCGCGCAGAACCACTAAATGGCGTTGTTGATGCTTTGCCAAACGCTTGCTCTGCTTCGGCTTGAGTCGGAAACGATTTGTATCGAGCCCCGGTAAATTGATCGACTTGTGCTTTACAATCTGCCCAAGAAGTAAATATACCGGGTTGTCTGCCTTTCCAAACTACATAAAATTTTTTCGCCATTGGTAACCTATTGCATTGTTAATCTGCTATTGCAAGGCCGCCAGTATCTCACTATTCACGCTTCTCGACACCACCTTTCACCATATGCTTGGCTGTAATCAGGCATTTCAATTTCCGGGGCCAAGTCTTCTGCTGATTTCAGCGGACCAACAACGGTTTTGTAAGGTAAATATCCAGCCCATATCGGCAATTCCATGTCTGCTAAATCATCGCTCACACCAAAATTACTGATCTTTACCGATGCCTCTGTCAGCGGCATTTCCAGTAACATTGTCGCATTAAGCTCTTTCTGATTACTCAATCGTGCTTCGCCTGTTCTCCCTGGAGCAATCTGTTCAACGAAGTGATTCAGTAAGCGATCCTTTTCTTGGTTGTCATCAACAACTTCAAACGCCCCAAACACAACCGCTGAACGGTAATGAGCACTGTGATGAAAAGCCGAGCGTGCCAATACCCAGCCGTCAAACAAAGTGAACGTTAAACAAGTTTGCACACCTTTTTTTAAGTTCCTCAACAGACGGCTGTTATTGGCTCCATGGATATAAACTTTATCTTCAACACGCCAAGCCAACATTGGGATCACAATTGGGCCCGACTCCTCAATAATTGCCATATGAGCAATCAGACTTTCATCAATGATTTGATTCAAAGCTTGTGGGTCAAAACTGGTTTTTTTTACGTTTTTCTTAATCGTACTTCTGCTCGTGCTAGAAAGTTGAATATTAGAAGCTGGATTATTGGTGTCTGAATTTTTGGTGTTATTCGTCGATGAACTCATGGCTTGTCCCTAATTCTCATTACCTGTTGATTGCAATATAGCGACATACTGGTATGTTTTTTAGAACCAGTTTATTTTAATAGTTAGGGCCAGTTGTGCAATTAATCGATATCGGTGATTTAAAGCTAAGTGACGGAAAAGGCTCAAGACAAGGCAAGCTGTTCAACGCCATTAGAGATAAAATTGTTCACAACCTTTGGCCTAAAGGAGGAAAACTTCCATCAACACGTAAACTCGCGACTGAGCTATCGCTTGGAAGAAATACGGTCACTTCTGCTTATGAACAACTGGTTGCCGAAGGATATCTAGAAAGTCGCCAAGGCTCTGGTTTTTACGTTGCAGTAGAATTGCCCGAACACTACTTACCCGCTCATTCTACGGACAAAAAGACGGTTAACCTCGTCTCTACTCAAGACATCAACCGTCCCTTCGCACCAGGCGTGCCAGACTTAGCCCAGTTTCCGGTCTCAAAATGGCAAAAGCTGTTACAAAGACATGCCTCGAGAACCATCCTACTGGGTAATCAAGATGTACAAGGGAGCCCTGAACTTAGAACCGCTCTTTCTGATTACCTCGCCACCAGCCGTTCTGTCATTTGCAATCCAAACAGAATCATTATTACTTCTGGCGCACAACAGGCGTTAAGCATCGCTTTAATGGCCGTTATGCAAAAAAACGACGCGGTTTTGATGGAGCAACCCGGTTATACCCAAATGCGAAAAATCATCGATTTATTGGGGCACCAACTGCGCCCCGTCGACGTTACTCAGCCGTTTCACGAACAACTCGACACCATATTAAAAAGTGACGCGCGCGCACTCTATATTACCCCCAGCAACCAATACCCAATGGGCACGTCATTAAACATTGAGCAACGGCTTCAACTTATTGAATGGGCTCACTCAAATAATCGATGGGTTATTGAAGACGATTACGACAGCGAGTTTCAATTTGCGCACCGCCCTTATACCAGTTTACAAGGATTGGCGGGGCAAATGGGCCGAGATGAACACGTCATTTATATTGGCTCGTTTAGCAAAACCATGTTTAACGGTATGCGGGTGGGCTACATGGTCGTCCCTGAATCACTTGTTTCTCGCTGTTTAATGATAAAAGACGCCATCACAGGTGACTCCCCACCACACACTCAAGCGGCATTAACCGACTTCATTTTAGAGGGGGATTTAATACGCCACATTCGCAAAATGCGCCGTTTGTACAAATCAAAACACCAACAAATGGTCACGTCGATAGACACCCACTTAGGGTCTTCAGTAGAGATCATAAGCCAAGCTGCGGGGTTGCATGTAACATTGAGGTGGGCCAATGGCATCGACGAGAAAAGATGGGTACAGCGCGCTTACGAAAAAGGCATCATCATGCGTCCTTTAAGCTATTACGAATTAGATTGTGCGCCCCCTAGAAAGTGGCAAAGCGTCGTACTGGGGTTTGGAAATATCGCACTTGAGAGCATTGATGAGAACATCAAAACGCTGGCGAGATTGTTTTTCCACAGTAACAAATAAGAACAGATTTACTATGATAGACGCTTCAGTACTCAACCCCTTGTGAAGCGCATACGAAATTCTTTTGGCGTCAGCCCCATTGTTTTGATGAAAACCTTACGACAGGCACTGGCATCTTCATATCCAACTTGGTGAGCGATGGTTTCAAACGAAGCTTGTGAGCTCTCTATCAGATCGCACGCTTTTTGAATTCTTAACCGCTGTAAGTAGCGATTCGGATTATCACCGGTCGCTTTTACAAAGCGGCGCTGCATTGTTCGGACCGTCAAATTGGCATGACTCGCAAGCGATTGAACCGTTATGTCACGCATATATTCTAAGTTCATGCTCTGTTGAATACGAACAATAGCTTGGTCACCATGCAAAAGAGTGGGCTTGAATTGTTGATAGAAGCGTTGCTCTCTTGGTGCTGTATCTACGACAAGTTGTTTTCCTAGGTTGCGCATTACACTTGCGTTGGTGTGCTTGTTAATCAACTCAAAACCAAGATCAACCCAAGACATCATGCCACCAGCAGTGATCACGTCTCCATGATCAATGAGGATCTCATTACTTTTTAACTCTATATGAGGAAAAGTCTGATGGAATAATTCAGACAAACCCCAGTGTGTTGTCACCGCTCGCCTATCCACTAACGAGGTGGCTGCAAGGATAAAGGCGCCAGCACACGCTGTTGCTATCGTCGCTCCTTGTTCATGTTGAGATATGAGCCAATTTAAATCTTTTGGATTAACTTGGAGGTACGCTTGGCTATGTAAGCTCGGCGGCAACAAAATGACGGCAAATTTCTGCTCTATCGAAGGCGGTTCTACAAAAATAGTTGGAGAAAACCGAATATTCAACTGCTGCTCTTTGCAGATATTGTTAGCCAACATGAACATTTCTTCTAGTCCGTAAATGGCCGATTTCAACGCATTGGAGTAATGATAGATACCGATAGAAATTTGTTTCATCTGATAACACACCTTGTCGCTTTTGACTCATAATATATCATTTTAGACTATTAAGTATACTCTCATCTTCGGCGATAATTCTCCTACTGAAGCAACTCATGATCTATTTATCCAGGAGAAAACCATGAATAACAAAGCACTCATCGTCGTCGACTTACAAAATGACTACTTCCCAGAGGGCAAATTCCCATTGTGGAATACCGAACAAACGCTCATTAATGTTAAAGCCGCAATCAAACAAGCCAACCTTAAGAACATACCTGTCATTCATGTTCAGCATATTGCTGATCCGGCTAACGGTATCGCGCCTTTCTTTAATCAAGGTAGCCTAGGTGCGGATATTCACGCAGAAATTTTAGCATTGGCTCCTAATGCTGACGTGGTCACTAAACAATTTGCCGATGGGTTTGAACAAACCAATTTGGAAGAGGTTTTACAACAGCAGAACATAGACGAGTTACTCATTTGCGGCATGATGACCCAAAACTGTGTCACTCACACGGCTATCTCACCAGCGGCGAGTAAGTATTCAGTTTCTGTTCTGGTTGATTGCTGCACGACGGTTGATGAAATGATCCACAACATCGCTTTACATGCGATTTCGCATCGTGTTTCGCTAGTACCTGCCGAACAAGCACTGTAAATCAACCCGCTATAAACACTAGGGGCAATCACTGATGATTGCCCCTAGTGTTTATCCAATAAAAAGTACAAATGCGCTAAATCGTCACCACAACTCTAACCGCAAGCAGTATTAAGAAAATCCCCGACAAGCGATCGATCAACACGGCTCGTGCTCGAATACGCTCAACGACACGAGAACTAGACAGTACAAAAGTGATCAACGTATACCACAAGCCATCGAGCAATAACGGGGTGGCCACGATAATGAGCTGGCTGCTCAATTCGTTTCCGAGTGCCACAAATTGGCTAAAGAGAGCAATAAAAAACAGTGCGATTTTTGGGTTCAATATTGAAATCAAAAAGCCTTCGCGTGCCGATTGCATCACACTGGTCTCATCTCCCCCCTCCAACTTAGCCGCAACACCACCTTTTGAACGTAACGCATTTACCCCTAAATAAGCCAAATACGCAGCACCTGCGAGGCTGATCGACTTAAACAACAGCTCACTCTGCTGCAAGACAACAGCCAAGCCAACCAAACTGATTACGGCATAAATGCCAATTCCAAACGCATGAGCCCAAGCTGCCGCGATGCCGTTGGTGCGGCCTCCCGCTAAGGAATGCTTTGCAACTACCGCCAAACTAGGCCCCGGGGACATCGCCCCTAAAAGACAGACAATAAAAAGTGATAACCAAACTGTTAACGTCATAAAAAACTCTCCTGTTTGAGCTTAATCTACCAACAGACATGGCATGAAAGGAAATCATATTTACGCATAAAGGTCATGATTTTGAATCATAGGAAAAGGTAATCTCAACGGGATAGCTATCGAGTGGATTGCTATCGAATCGAATACTCAGCCAAGGCCATCACAGCCCGAATTTCTTCTCGCAGCCATTTATGAGCAGAGTCACTGTCGTATTTCGGATGCCACATAAGCCAATATTGGTGTTTGGCCATATCAAACGGCAAGGATTTATACTTCAAATTCCAGTGTTTGCTTAAATTTCTTGCGATGTGCTCAGGTACGACCATCAAGTGCTCACTGGATACCAATCGATTGATGGCAGCAGAAAAGAAAGGGACTTTTAACGTAATATGACGTTCCAACCCCAGATTCCTAAGCGCGAGATCGGTGTGCGAATCTTTATCGCCCCCTCCTGTCACCTTAATATGTGAATAACGTATCAAATCGTACACTTCAAGATCTGGGTTATCAGCCAAAGGATGAGTCGCACTCATCAGACAAACTGAATAGTCAGACCCAATGTTTATGCTCGACACCCCTTCAGGTTTCTCAGGGTACATAGACGAAGCAATATGAATCCCTGCCTCATGAAGTTTGTCCAACTGATCCGGCTGCCAAAGCCGGTAGGTCATATCTAACTGAGGGGCAAGATCACTTAAATGTGCGGCGATATCAGGCAGCACATACTGCGCCACGTAATCACTGGAAGCCAGTACGACCTCCCCTTGCCAGTCACTAGGAGCAAACGGCTTTTCATCCAGCAGGTGATCAAATTCAGCAAACAAAGCATCTAATTTGCTTCGTAAAACGAGAGCTCTTGGCGTCGGTATGAGTAAATTACCCTGACGCACTAGCAACGGGTCAGCACACAGCTCACGTAATTGAGAAAGTTGGCGGCTCACAGCAGATTGACTTATATTCAACCTATTCGCTGTTCGGCTCACATGACACTCTTCCAACAACACGTGTAATGAGCGCAATAAATTTAGATTAATGTTATTTAACATACGCTACCTACTTAACTCAGATTCAAGTAAAGGCGGGTCCTGCCTTATTAATTATCAAATTTATTTTGATAATATTTCAATCATTGCGCTGTTTTTGTTTTTAAGATTTATTCTATCATAGCGATCAACAACACGAGAGCAATCAAGATATTCGGACATTTTTCCCGTCAAATTTAATGATAAGGTAAAACATGACAAAGCTAACCATCGTCGCCAACATCGTAGCAAACGAAGACAAAATCGAACTCGTTCGCACAGAACTACTCAAGTTAATCGAACTTACTCGAGCTGAAGAAGGTTGTATCAACTACGATTTGCATCAAGATAACGACAACCCAACGCATTTCGTGTTTTACGAGAACTGGACGTCAAAAGAGCTACTTCAAGCTCATTTAGCAAGCCAGCATATTGCCGACTACGTAGCCGCTACTGAAGGTTGTGTAGCGCAATTTACCCTTAACGAAATGACGCATATTGGCTAGATAGCCCCTCATTACCAAAGCATTCTTAAAGCTGGGTATCTCACCAAATAAGTAACAGGATCACTGTAACGTTAATTTTTTTGCTGTTGCGTAGCTTTACTTCAATCCAAACGTTGATGTTAACGCGAGATAAAGCGTACACTGGGCTTAGTGATGATACCTAGTAAAAAGGACAACCAGTAATGACTCATGAAACGAAAACAATGGAAGTACCTGTCGCAATCGCCGAAAGAGTACAGGCTTTGATTGATTCCTACGAAGCTCAAGAGAAGTTCAAAGCTGAGCGTAAAGTCGTCGTAAACAACTTCCTCTCTATGGATAATCTGAGTTGTGAGATGGGCGTTTATAGCCTGCAACAAAATGAACTGCTAGACACACTAAGGTATGTCTATGAGATTTCTGGTACCAACAGCCGCTTTATCAAAAATATCCTGACTCAATCTAGAGAAAACCCGAAAAAGGTTTTATCTGATGCCCAGCGCTCATCCGCCAAAAGCTTGTTGTTCAACCTTCTTAACGACCCATCGGTCATTTCTGCGATGAAAGAAATGTAGTCATTTCGTAAACCAAGTTGCCTCTTGGCGAGAGCCGTCTCATACCGAGGTAACTTGGAATACTAGACTCTGTCTCTCTACTTATGAGATAAAAATAATGTCTTTATCTGCTCAAGAAAAAAGACATGAACGTCTGTCATTGGCTGGTTCTTAGGCCAAATTACATCATATTGGATCTGCATATGTGTTTCGGCAAATTCTGGGGCCAATACATAAGTGTCACTAGGTAATTGGGCTTTTTCAGCGTTAATAAATGCCCAACCAATCCCTGCGGCAACAAGCTGAAGAATCGCCTGATGGCCATTAGCAAACCATACCGACGGAGACATTTGAGTGACTTGATACAAGGTTTTGTTTTCTTCCACCCCACTACTGATAATTTGTGTATGAGACATCAAATCATCATTACTCACCACTCGCTTTTTAGCTAAAGCATGTTGTTTTGCACAGATAATATATACCGCACTATGTCCGACCGCTTTAAATTCATAAAATTGACTATTGCCCTCTAAACTCGGTACGACAGCGAAATCAATCTCTTGCTGACGCACTCCTTCAAAAATTTGTGTGGCCTTATCTATCATCACGGAAATACGCAAATGCGGCCATTTTTGTTGACAAGTTTTTAGTATGCTCGCAAATCTTAACAGATTTAAATCTTCATCGATGGCGATGGTAAATGTCGCAGGAATGCCCGCAGATAACTGTGTGGCACTCAAAGTAAAACGTTCTACGCTATCAACAATGACTTTCGCACTATCATAAAGGTTCAAACCAGCATCAGTTAATTGCGGGTATTTTCCGTCACGATCGAAAAGCAAGACACCAAGTTCATCTTCTAAACGTGCAATATTGCCACTCACTGTCGCTAGGTGTTTGCCAATCTTACGTCCGGCCGCACTGAAAGACCCCGTATCAGCCGCCGCAATAAAGCACTTTAACAACTCAGGCTTAACCATTGTTCATTCCATTCATCTCTGTTTTACCCACAACCTATGAGGTAACCATAGGAAATTCATTAAATAATATTTAAACTACTATAGATAATAACCTCGCATTCAACGAGAACCAAATAACCGAAACGCGAGACTCGTGATAAATACATCCATCAAAGCTCTCTCATCCACACATTTTCTACACCAATCTTCCAACCAATATTTGGAGTGCATCACTCCTGACAGGTTCTGACAATCCACTTAGGTATCCTTAACTCGACCTCAACAACACTAATAAGGACATACCATGCAACAAGTTATCGAAATCGTATCGTATAAAGCCAATGAAAATGTGTCAGAACAAGATATGATCGCAGCATCAGAGCAAAGCCATAAGTTCATTGCGAGTCTTCCAGGTTTCTTATATCGTTCAGTCAGTCATAATCCTGAAACTCAATCTTGGACCGATGTTGTTTATTGGCGCAACCTAGACGACGCAAAATCCGCAGGTGAACAATTTATGCAATCTGCTGACTGCCAACCATTGGTTGCGCTGATCAGCCAAGATAGCCTATCGATGCAGCACCAGTTCATTAAAATGAGCGGTGAATGCCAAGCTTAACTTCGTAATACAGCTTCTAAGCCAGCAAAGAGGGAAACATGAGTAAATCGGAACGTTTATTTGAATTGCTCACTTTGCTGCGCTCAAAGCGCTACGCTGTAACGGCTGTCGAACTGGCTAACCGAATGCAGGTTAGCGAGCGAACCATTTATCGAGACATTCAGTCGCTTATCAACTCCGGTGTTCCCATTCAAGGGGAGGCTGGAATTGGTTATATCTTACAAGCCGGCTCTCACCTGCCACCGCTTATGTTTACCGAAAAAGAAATGGTCGCACTTGAACTTGGCATGCGAATGGTTCGAGCTTGGTCTGATGCTGAATTGGCCGATGCCAGCCGCTCTGCTTCCACCAAAATACTCTCTGTATTGCCAGATAAACGTAAGAGTCAGGTAGAAAGCTTTCCCATCCTGGTGCCTAATTTTCATATTCAAACTCAGGCGGCCAAGCGCGGTCAGATGTTACGCCACGCTACGGATAGCCAGCTCAAAGTGCGCATCGCTTATGTCGCAGAACACGGTGATTCAAGCCAAAGAGTGCTGCATCCGTTAGGTCAGGTATTTTGGGGCAAAGTCTGGACCCTCATCGCGTGGTGTGAACTGCGAGAGAGTTACCGTAATTTTCGCCTAGATCGGATCGAGAAATTAGAAGTGCTCGATGAGAGCTTTGACATCAGTGAAACGAAATCTCTCACCCACTATATGTCCATTTATATCCCACCTGAACATCATGGTTCTCAGTAACCTTTAACGTTACTGCCCCTATCTAGTCGCTGTTCTTGTCACTGATGGCACCTGTTCATTGACAAACTTTGATTATCAAACTAAATTAACAATCAAACACTTTGACAATCAAACTAAATGGGTCGCCTTTTGCAATTCTCCTCTGAACACAGTCACAACTTTAGCGCTCATAATCAAAAAGGTGAGCAACGTACCGTCTATGTACTCATATTGACCGTCACAGCAATGGTGGCAGAAATCGTAGCGGGCACGGTATATGGTTCAATGGCTCTGCTCGCAGACGGCTGGCATATGGGCACTCATGCCGCCGCATTTTGCATTACATTATTTGCTTATCGTTACGCTAAAAAACACGAAAATAGTGGTAAATTCTCATTTGGCGCAGGAAAAGTCAGCGTTTTAGGGGGATACACCAGTGCTATTGCATTGGGGATCGTCGCACTAATGATGGTCATAGAGTCTGTCAATCGACTCTTTCACCCTCAAGATATACAGTTTAATGAAGCCATTATGGTCGCTATTATAGGGTTAATTGTAAACGTAGTGAGCATGTACCTTCTGCATGATCATCATGACCACTCTCACCATCATGATCACCAGTGCCATGAACATACAAGCCTTGAGCACACGAACGATGAACATAGCCACGGACACCACGACCACAACTTACGCGCTGCATATTTACACGTATTCGCTGATACGCTAACGTCTTTACTCGCCATCGTTGCATTACTGTTTGGTAAGTACTTGGGATGGAACTGGTTAGATGCCGTTATGGGTATTGTGGGTGCGATTGTGATTGCTAAATGGACAATAGGCTTGATGAAACAAACCAGTCCTATCCTGTTGGATGAGAGCAGTACTCATACACATAAGCAGAAGATCATCGATGCACTCTCCCCATGGGCAAAAATCAAAGACTTACATATTTGGAAAGTGAGCAGCCACCACTATTCAGCCGCCATCATTCTTGAATCTGATAGTGATAAAACCGTTCAAGATTTCAAAGACATCTTGGCTCGCTTCGATTCCATTCATCACCTCACTTTGGAGCTAAACCAAGTATCAAAACAAAATGAAACGTTCACATAACTGAGATTCAGTAGAATGCACAACAGAAACTAACTAACATAAAAGAAGTTTGGTAGTATCGATTCTATTATCTAAATCTTGCCGTGGTCGATGCATGCAACACATAGAGAAACTGAATCAAGCTTTAACTGAGTTCTACGACAAAATGTCGTCTTGGGAACAGTCCGTTGTAAAAGAAACGGGGTATTCGCTAGCGCAAGTACATACCATTGAAGTACTTGGTAATCACGGTGCCCTAAGAATGAAAGAACTGGCACAAAAACTCAGTATTACCACCGGAACGCTCACCGTTCAAATAGAAAAACTGGTTAAGGCAGAGCTTATTGAACGTCTTCCTCACCCTGAAGACCGTCGAGCTATTGTGGTGACTCTCACCTCTGAGGGCGAGAAAATTCACCGTCATCATAACCAGTTACACCTGAACCTAGTTAAAGAGCTCACTGCAAGCATTCCCCTAGAGCAAAGTGACATACTTTTAAACTGCTTAGCTACGATGAATCAAGAATTCTAAGCTAAAGCGCTTTATCAGCACGCCAATACGCATACAAACCAGCAATATCCGACGAGCACATTAACGCCATCGCCCCTTTCAATTGCTCGTCGCTCCATTGCCACCACTGCATTTCCAGAAGCTGTGCAATTTCTTGCTCAGAAAATCGAAAACGAATGTGTTTTGCTGGGTTTGAACCGACAACAGAATAAGGCGCCACATCTTTAGTAACGACAGCTCGGCTTGCGATGATTGCCCCATCCCCTACTGTCACCCCACTCATGATCATGGCTTCGCTGCCAATCCAAACATCATTCCCTATCACAGTATCGCCAGCACGCTGGAAACCATCTTTAGCACCGATAAAGTTTTCGTTATCTTGGTAGAAAAATGGAAAAGTGCTCACCCATTTATTTTGGTGGCCTTGATTGCCTGCCATCATAAATACCGCGCCTGAACCAACAGAGCAATAACTGCCAATGATCAGCTTATCCACATCGTCTCTGTCAGAGATAAGGTATCGCGCACAATCATCAAAACTGTGGTTATGATAATACCCGGAGTAATAGCTGTGTTTACCCACGACGATGTTCGAATTGGTGATTTGCTCGGCGATGGATACCCCTTTAAACGGGCTCTCGAAATAGTTGTTCATTGCTATCCTTAAAATTGCTCCAATTTCAATATAATGCTAAATGCTAAATGCTAAATGCTAACGTACAGTTTATCCCTATTAACCGCCAAAGCACTCTACATTTTCATCATGTTCGGATAAACGCTTTCATATCTATAGTATCAATACCTCTAACTGACTAGTACACAGGTAATCTGCACGCTAGAATAGCGCACACGACTCGCGGCATGAGGTCATCGGCTGCTTTGTTATCAAATAGAGTGAAAATACATTGGAATTACTAAATATCGACTGCTTAGGCAAGCCACTGCGCCTTGAAGGATCTATGGCGGGTTGGCAACAACTCTTTTGGGACAACCAAGTGGTTTCCGTCATTCATGCTTCAAGCGATTATGAAGGCATCAAAGAACATCAATTTTCTCTGAGCACACAACCGACACATACCTCCGGGAATCTAGATGCCAATACGTTAAGTGACGCCGACATAGCTCAGCAAACTCAAACCATTAACGTGCGCTTGGTTACAGACCTAACTTGGCAGCCCTTTGCGATAAGCTACCAGCTTTTTGTTAATGATGAAGCCATTGTCGACGGCAGTCGAAATACCAAAGACATCGAACAACAAACGCCTGTCACGCCGATTGAAAAGCAAAACAAACTCAGCATTATTGGCTTGGCTTCACTCGGGTTCAAACTACTAAAAAGCGCCAAAGTCATTAAAGTGGTGTTAATGGGGGCCAGTGTCGCCGCCTATTCTTGGCTTTTTTCGTTTCAATTTGCGCTCGCGTTAATCGCCTGTTTAGTGTTTCACGAATACGGCCACATTCGTGCGATGCAATATTTTGGCATGAAGACCAAAGGCATTTATTTGATCCCATTTATGGGTGGCTTAGCACTAAGTGACGAGCGGATTAATACACGCTGGCAAGATGTCGTAATTTCAATCATGGGCCCTACTTTTGGCCTACTGATGTCTGTTGCATCTTTGCTCGCATATTGGGTCACGGGATCAGATTTCTTTGCAGGCCTTGCTGCATTTAATGCGTTATTGAACTTGTTTAATTTGTTGCCCATCTTGCCACTTGATGGCGGCCACATACTTAAAAGCATCAGCTTTTCGATGAACTCTGTTGTTGGTTTATCACTGTGTATTGCTGGCGCGGCATTTGGTGTGTTTTTAAGCTATTCATTGAACCTGACGCTACTTGGTTTTATGTTGCTCATTGGTAGTATCGAAATCGTGGTGGAATGGCGTACACGCCACCATAGCCATCTACTGCCCTTGGATCGTTCAGGACAGATCTTTTCGGCATGTTGGTATATCGCGACGGTCGCTTGTTTAATCGGAATCATCTGGTATTTGGCGGGTACTGGCGACGACATGCTTGGCTTGCCATTGAAGATTTTGCAAAGCTAACCTGTAATTTTAGGTTTTCGTGTTGTAAGGGCATCTCGTAGGATGCCCTTTATTAATACGTACTGTTTATTCGTTTTTTCTTTAAAGCTAAACACAGCTGCGCAGTCGTGATTCCTGGCTTCGTTATACCGCCTTACTCCTACCCATAACTAATAGTTATTACTCTTTTCGCTCCCATCGGTTTTAAACTCAGAAAATGCCCCGATATAAGTATTACCAACTAAGGTTGGTATAGGCACTTCCACTAATAAAAAGGAATAACAATGGCTAACGAATACACTCCACCGAAAGTTTGGGTTAACGAAGCTAGTGGTGGTAACAAATGGGCGAACATCAACAGCCCTGAATCTGGCGCAAGATATGAAAGAGACCTACCGCAAGGCCAGCACGCGCTGCAGCTTTATTCTCTTGCAACCCCAAACGGCCAAAAAGTGACGATATTGCTTGAGGAGCTGTTAGCTCTTGGCATTAAAGAAGCGGAGTACGACGCCTACTTGGTCAATATTGGCGAGTCCGATCAGTTTTCATCCGGATTTGTTGGTGTGAACCCTAACTCGAAAATCCCCGCTTTGGTTGATAAAACCGGCGACGAAGCGGTTAACGTCTTTGAATCTGCATCAATATTGGTGCATTTAGCAGAAAAATTCGGTCACTTCTTACCAAAAGAAGGCGCAGAGCGAAGCCAAACATTCAATTGGCTGTTCTGGGCACAAGGTTCAGCACCTTTCTTAGGAGGAGGCTTTGGTCATTTCTACGCGTATGCGGACGAAAAATATGAATACCCAATTAACCGTTTTGCTATGGAAGCAAAACGTCAACTGGATGTTCTAGACAAGCAACTTGCTGACAATACGTTCATCGCGGGTGAAGAGTATTCAATCGCAGATATGGCTATCTGGCCATGGTACGGCAATTTAGTGCTAGGCAACTTGTATGAGGCTGGCGAGTTTTTGCAGGTCGAGTCTTACACCAACGTAGTTCGTTGGGCTAAGTTGATTGAATCTCGTGAAGCTGTTCAGCGTGGCCGCATAGTGAATCGCGGTTGGGGTGAAGAATGGGAGCAAGTGCCAGAGCGTCACTCTGCAGAAGATATTGATAGCGTACTAAACTCTCGCCCTTAATTACTTCCTCCTTTTCAAGGAGCCGGATTATTCACTGGCTCCTTATCGAACATCTAACGATCGTTCATTGCATTAGTTATGCTAACCTGATTTTACAAAAACATCGCTATCGCGGCACTCCACCTGCTTATATTCGCCTTACCCCCACTAATTCATTCGCCTAAATCTCCCATATTTATCGGTACCTATGAATTGAGGTAATAGATTTCTTGACAATATAGTTGACAACATCAATCAATTGACAATATGATTGATATTATCAACTAAATATCAATGAGCAGTTAAGGAAACACAATGACCACACAAACCGTCGATCGAAACTTAATGCCAAGCGAAAAGAAAGCACCTTTGATTCAAAAGGTTCTTATTGTCGCAGGTATGATGAGTTTAATGGCCGGATCACTGACTGGCGTTATGACATACATGAACGTTGGAATGACCGACTCATTCATGACTGATTGGTTAAGTTCGTTCTTATCAGCGGCCGTCGTTATGCCATTCGGCTTCATTTTCATGGTAATCATCACGGCTCTTATCGAAAAGCAAATGCCCAATACTAGTGAGCGCCGACGCAACCTCATCACTGGGGTGATTATGGCCATAGTGATGGAATCCATCATGGCGTTTGCAACCGCATTCAACAACATTGGGTTTGCACAACCCTCTGAATTTTTTTCAGGCTGGCTAAATGGATTTATTGCGGCGTTGCCACTGGGATTAACTTTGGTCATCACGATCTCTATGACCATCAAACCTAAAATTGAACGCATTCTGAAGAGCTAATCATTCAAATGCGCTCCCCGTAAATCATCCATTAACACATCGATTGAACGCAGGAAAACCTTATGCTTGACCATCTAAACAAAGAAAACACATACCGTGTCACCATAGAAAAAATCGAATTGGGTTCAGAGAAAAATCACTCTCTTCAGTTCGACTTTGAAGACAGGGAAGATCTATTTAAGACAATCTCTCGCTTAAAAGAGGGCAGTGGTTTGGAAGCCAAAGAAGCAACAAAAACGGCGGTGGCTTTACGTTTGCTCGGCCCTTTGATGATTAAGAACAGAAAGCACCCGCTGTTCATTGACTTCATGCCTCACTTTAAAACCTTTATGAAACACTTAAAAAGCACAGTGAAAAATTCACAAAAAGGAGATTGATGATGAATGTGACAGGACGTCGCAAAAAATGACGCAGGCTTAGCGTACTAACTCTGCGTCATTTCACTGGATATAGTGATTCAACAGTTTAAATTAAAATACTAACCCAAGAAATTCCCATTCAGACTCTGTTTCTCAAAGCTCTCGATATTCGACAATGTACTCTGAGCAATATTTTCCAGTGCATCCACGGTCAAAAATGCTTGGTGCCCAGTAAACACCACATTATGACAAGCAGAAAGGCGACGGAATACATCATCCACAATCACATCATTAGATTTGTCTTGGAAAAACAACTCTTTTTCACTCTCGTAAACATCCAATCCTAGCGCCCCAATTCGGCCCTGCTTTAGCGCTTCAATCGCGGCAGCTGAATCTAACAGTTCACCCCTACTGGTATTAATGATCATCACCCCATCTTTCATTTTACCAAACGCGGATTCATCCAACAGGTGATGATTTTCAGGCGTCATCGGGCAATGCAGCGAAATAATATCGGACTGACGAATAAGCGTGTCTAAGTCACAATAAGTGACGCCCAGCTTCTTGGCAGCATCGCTTGGGTAAGGATCAAAGCACAACACTTCCATTCCCAATCCCTTGAGGATACGTATCGTTGCTACGCCAATTTTACCCGTCCCTATAATGCCAGCCGTGCGACCGTGAAAATTGAACCCAACCAACCCCTCTAATGAGAAGTTCGCATCTCGAGTGCGTTGATACGCCTTATGATAACGGCGATTAAGCGTCATCATTAGTCCAACAGCGTGCTCCGCAATGGCTTCAGGTGAATACGAAGGCACACGAGCAACCAAGATACCGAGCGCCTTAGCCGCTTCCAAATCTACATTATTAAACCCTGCACAACGCATCGCAATCATTTTGACACCTCGATACGAAAGCTGCTCCAGTACCGGTTTAGAAAGGTCATCGTTGACGAACGCACACACGACGTCACAACCTTTCGCCATTTTTGCGGTTTTCTCTGTCAGCAAGAAGTCGTAAAAGTGGTAGTGAAATTCATGATGGGCTTTGGCTTGTTCGAATGCCGCTTCGTCGTATGATTTAGTACTAAAAAAAGCAATGTTGATCATAATTTTCCCTCATCGCATAAATTCTTAGATCTTTATAACACGATTGATGAGGCCAACTACAAGCGATTTTTTTCAACACTTAAGACGATAACTCATTGTTTTATATAGCCATACAAAAAACACTGTCTTTTATCACTTCCTTAAAATAGTTCTGGTAAGCCATTTTTAAACCAAAAACTGTCCTAGAAATAACTAGTTAGCCTAAGATCTAGATCACATTATTTTAGGTTCCGTCGTTTTAGCAGCCTATGAGAATTTGCAAGGTACCCCCTTCCAACTGCTTAGCTGTTTCCGATAGCTTTTTCACATAGAGTAAAACTTACATCTGTCTACTCCTTTGTTCTTTGTTCTTTGTCGTAGATGTGAATTTTCTTGCATTGACTTGGAAACTGATACTCATGGGAAATAAATGAATGTAGACATTAGCACCATAGTTTATTGATTTTGCGGCGAATTACTCTCTCACAGAAGTAAGCATTTGTATTTTCTCTAGCAGCCTTAGCCTCAACTGCTCATATGTTAATGGTCTGCGTCCACGTTTCGTTTTTCGTTCTCTAGCGATTCCGATTAATGTTTCCTTGTTTTGTTCTAACTCACAGAGTTGTCTCTCGTATCTATGTAGCTCCCTTTGAATTTTCTGATTTTTATTTAGTGGTTTACGACCGACTTTAGTTTTCATTGGATCGTGATATTTACTCCAAAGTTGCTGAGGTGTTATTGGGGTCAACTGCACCTCACGACATTCATTTGATAACGCTTGATAGTCATCGATTAAAGCCTGTTCTGCTCGGGTAAGTTTAATAGGTAGAGGAAGTTTGGGCCTTCCCGGGTTTCTGGCGCTGGTTAGTGGGAAAAGCACACCTATACGTTTATCGACCATATAGTTGAGGGCTTTTCTTAAAAATGATCGGTATCGTTGCAAGGTGTTCAGACTTATGGGTTTTAGACATTGTGTTTCGAACCACAAGGTAATACCACAGAGAGTAACTGTTTGGTCGTTCGTAGATTGCATTCCTATACGTGACAATTCTTTATTAATGATCTCTGAATTTGCATTACACCAGTATGCCTCGCTGGGCAAAATTGCCTGATGACGCTGACTTAATATTAACTGATAAGTCTGGCGTAGTTGAACCAGATGCGCGTCTATTTTATGTAGTTGTGTAGAGAACTGTTTTATTGGGTCTTTGTGCCTTTGAATAGACAGAAGACGATTATCCAAGGCTGACCACAAACGATACTCTTCAGCAGTAGCAAGGATCAACTGTTCAATATCTGCGAGGGAAGCTGAGTTCAGTTTTGGATAACGCTGCTTTAGTTCTATAGCGAACTGTTTACGTAGTTCCTGCAGTTCTTGATAACGCTTCGCAACGTGACGTTGATAGTACTCAACCTGGCTACGTGCTGGCCTTCCTCTTAGGGGGCGAAGATCGGAGTTTGGAGATTTTATCAACGTCATAATGGGATCAGAGAAGTTGCCTGAAACGCGCCATCACATTGAGATTCAACTTCGATATAAACACGCTGACCTATAGTCAAATCTAGGTGGGGAATGCTCATATCCGATAGTTCAATGAGCACATCAACCGGTAAAGCATCAGGAACAGCGAAGCCAAATTTTTTGTCTTTATTAAACCAAGTTATCTTTGCTTTTAAGCCAACCATTTTATGCCCCTTTGAATTAATAAGTATTAAATTAAATAGCAAAAAAAGCAGACCTTAACCACGCTTTCATGTTCCTAACTCTTCTAAATTTGATCTAGAACATTTCCTATACCTGCGCCGCTACGTATACGCCGTTGTTGACTGTAAAACACGCCTACTAAAACACAGGTAATCATTGTTATTACGTTGTAAACCTAAGAGTAAAACTATGAATAGACTAATGTTAAGCGCTGTTGGCATCAGTTTGACACTAAGCGGGACGTTCGCGGTGGCACAAACTGTCGATTTGCAGCAACTCTATCTCGACTCACTAGAGAATAACCCCATGCTAGCAAGCGCGGCATTGGAGGTGGATAGTGCGCGCAAAGGAAGTCGCATCATTGATGGCCAATATCGGCCTCAAGTCAATGTTGGTGTTCAATATGGCATGTTGCGAAACGATTGGACAACAATGAACGAAACGGATGGGCAAGGTGGAGAAGTATCGCTCACCGTTGGGCAAAATATTTTTAATGATCAACTCAATAGAGCGAGTGCGCTCTCCGAGCAGCAGCATGTTCTCAGCAAGGCTAGCTACGATTATGCTCTAGTGACAATGCAGATGAGTGTCGTAAATGGCTACTTCAATGCGCTCAAAGCACAAGAGAAACAAAAACAGGTCAACGCAACCAAGCAAGCTATTGGCGAACACCTAATTCAAGTGAAGCACCGTTATCGCAATGGTCTGGTACCAGAGAATGATGTTAAAGAAACGCGAGCGCAATATGACCTTGCGGAAACGGCTGTCATCTTTGCTCACAACGAATTGGAAAAGGCTCTCGATTACTTGTATGAATTGACAGGTCGTGAATATGCCTATGTTGCATCGCTAGACTCCAATCACCCTAAGGTTTCAATCCCACAAGCCAATGGTTACGTCAGCTGGCAAGAGCTCGCGCAGGCAGAGAGTCAGAAAATGGTGATTCAACGTCAGCTAGTCGAGTTATCGCGAGAACAAATTTCCTTAGCGCAAGCAGGACATATGCCGACGATTGGCTTAGTCGCAGAATACCGCTATGCGTTTGCTACTCAATCACGTAGCAATGATCCACAGCAAACAAAAGGTTCGTTTCAAGATTTAGACAACAATGCCACGGTGTTCGCCGGTGTGGCGATGTCCCTCCCTGCATACCGTGGTGGCTCGACAGACAACCAAGTTGAACAAGCAAACATTCAGTACCAACAGGCTCTTGAACTTCAAAGACATACTTGGCGACAGGTAGCCCGAAAAGTACGCAGTGCAGAAAAAGATTTAGTGGCGCTTGAAAGTGCGCAATCTGCTTATCAACAGGCGGTGCTTTCTGCGGAGTCGGCATTGAAAGCGACTGAACAAGGGTTAGACATTGGTACACGAACCATCGTTGATGTACTTGACTCTACTCGTCAACTCTACTCGGCGAGAGAGCAGTTAACGGTCGCTCAGATCGATTTTTTGGTTGCAAATCTTCAACTGCATTTCCTCGCTGGCGTCCTAGATGATGAAGCGCTAAAAGCAACAAACCGCTTATTAGCTATTTAGCGACTAAACCACATCCATTCAATCAAATTGTTTAATAAAGAGAAAATTATGAGAAAAGTGCCCTTGTACACAGCGATTGCCTTTTTGCTATCCGGTTGTGGTGGTTCAAATGAACGCAATCAGCAAAATGTTGCTCAAGTAACACACGTTAGTGTCGTAAACGCAAAAGCGCATTTACATAGCCCCACCAATTACTATGTTGGCCGAATACAAGCAATAGAGTCTGCAAAGCTGACGCCGAAAACCACCGGTTACTTACTTAAGAAGTGCTTTGAAGATGGCGCATTGGTTGAGCAAGGTGACGTTCTATTTACAATCGACCCCACGTCATACCAAGCTGCGCTTGATGCTGCTAGAGCGTCTATGAGCGAAGCGAAATCGGCGCTAGCACTCACGGAGTTGAACCATCAACGTAATGAAAATATGTTGAAAACAGGTGGTGTTTCTCAATCGCAGTTTGATTTCAGTGCCGCAGAATTGTCTCAAGCGAAACACCGTGTCGAATCGGCGCAAGCCAACCTAGTTATGCAGCAAGACAACTTAGAACAAACCCAAGTAAGATCGCCTTACAGTGGCAAACTAGGTAAGAGCCTTTTCTCTATTGGGGATATGGTTGGGCCTAACTTTGGGCCATTGATAGATTTGATCCAAATTCACCCGATTGAAGCAAGCTTCTCACTTAAGCAGACCGATGTCACCGCGCATGATTTCTCGCATCAAGGTTCGACACTCGTGTCACTTGAAATAGCAGGTGAAGTTGTCGACAGCGAAGGAGTACTCTCTTTTGTTGATAATAAGATTGATCCGCAAAGTGGCACGATTGATCTGGCAGCTACCTTCAATAATAAACAGGGGCAGTTGACGGCAAATCAATATGTTCGTGTTGGGCTTGCACCTACTCAATCATTAACTGGGGTTAAAATTCCACATGCTGCGGTACACCAAGATTACAAAGCGCAATATGTCATGACTATTGAAGATGGGATTGCGGTTCGTCGAGATGTGGAAGTGGCAGATCGCATTGGTCAAAATGTATTTATTACACAAGGTTTGGCCATGGAAGAGCCAATCATTATCGGTGGTCTACAGCGCATTAGAGAAGGTGCTCAAGTAGTGGTAGCGGAGTAGGTTCATGCTAAGTCAATTTTTCATCAATCGACCAAAATTTGCGTTTGTCATTTCGATCTTTCTGACGTTGCTCGGTCTGATTGCGATCAAAACCATGTCAGTTGCCGAATATCCAAGTGTGACACCGCCGCAGGTGCGTGTTATTGCCGTTCTACCGGGGGCGAGTGCTGAGACGGTCAAAGAGGTGATTGGTAACGCGATCGAAGAAGAAGTCAACGGCGTAGATGGTATGGTTTACATGCAGTCGCGTTCCACTAACGATGGCCGTTACTTCCTGAATATCACGTTTGATAACAGCGTCGACCCTGATATGGCGATGGTGAACGTTTCAAACCGTGTGGCGGTTGCGGAAAACATGTTGCCATTCGAAGTACGCGCACGTGGTATACGTATTCGCAAAGCGACCCCTGATGACTTGCTTGCCGTTGCATTTTACTCAAAAACCCAGTCAATGTCAGAGCTTGAGCTCAACTCGTGGGTGGAATCCAATTTCATGGAGCGTATTGCTCGTATTCCAGGGCTAGCGACCAGCGATCTTATCGGAGCAACGTATGGCATGCGTGTGTGGCTTGATATGGATCGCATGGCGGCACTAGATGTCAGCACAGTGGAAGTGAAGAATGCTATTCGTGAGCAAAATGCCGTTGTCCCTGCTGGCCGCATTGGTCAAGGTCCGAGCCGTGAAAATGCTGCACTTCAGTTTAATCTGATCACACAAGGACGTTTAACTAGTGCACAAGATTTTGAGCAAGTGATTGTCAAAACATTCGCCAATGGTAACCATATTCACCTTGCGGATGTGGCCGATATCGAAATTGGCAGTCAGTTCTACGATGCGTACGCCAACTACAATGGTCAAGAAGCCGCACTAGTCATGATGCAAGCGAACCCAGATGCAAACGCATTAGAAACGGGTGATGCGGTTAAAGCCATTCTAAAAGATATTGAATCCATTCTGCCTGCCGGAATGTCGTATGCCATACCTTACGACACAACACTTGCGGTAGAGGCATCAATTAAGAGTATCGTTGAAACATTGATTGTCGCGGTTCTGCTGGTTATTGCGGTGACTTACCTGTTCTTGGGCAATGTCCGTGCGACGTTAGCACCAGTAGTGGCGATTCCTGTCTCATTAATCGGTACATTTGCCTTTATGCAGGTGGGAGGCTTTAGCATTAATACCGTTACCCTATTTGGATTGATTCTAGCGATTGGTATCGTGGTAGATAACGCAATCCTCGTGGTGGAAAACGTTGAGCGCATTCTTGAAGAACAGCCACAGTGGTCGAGCAAAGAGGCGACCATTCAAGCCATGAAAGAGGTAACCGGACCGATTGTTGCTTCTACATTGGTTATGCTTGCGGTCTTTATTCCAGTTGCAATACTGCCAGGTATTACAGGCTTGATGTTCGCTCAGTTCTCGATCACGATTTGTATCGCGTTGGTGTTATCTGCAATTAACGCGCTAACTCTATCTCCAGCACTTTGTGCCATGGTAATGAAGCGAAATAGCAAGCCTGCGAATTGGTTTATCGCTTTTAACCGCATGTTTGATCGCGCCACCAACGTTTACGGTAAAGCCGTAGCACTGATGGTCCGCAAGAGTTTAGTGCTGGGCGTAACATTCATTGTCGCGATTGGCGCTATGGTCGTCATGAACAGTAAATTACCTACAGCGTTTGTTCCTGCTGAAGACAAAGGAGTACTTGCGCTCGCGATGTTCTTGCCTGACAACGCGTCTAAAGAGCGTACGCATGATCTGATCCGTAAAGCCGAAGCACTTTTGAACGAAGATCCAGCGATCGAAGATTATGCAGGTGCGATTGGTTTCAACGCGGTAACTGGTAGCGTGGCGTCGAACTCGGCGACCATGTTCATCAACTTAAAGCACTGGGATGAGCGCCTTGCACTCGAGGGGGACCATACTCAGGCTGCGGTTGCACAGCGTTTGAATCGTCAGTTACATGGCATCGATAAGGCGATGACGTTTACCATGGGTATGCCCGCGATTCCGGGTGTAGGTGCCGGTGACTCACTTGAGTTCATGCTGCAAGACACTGGTGGTCGTAACGCACAAGAACTGGCCAAGATGACTTACGCTATGGTCGCGGCGGCGAACCAAACTCCCGAGATCACCCGCGCGATGACAACGTATCGTGCTAACGTACCTCACTACCATGTAGACATTGACCGTGAAAAAGCGCGTCAAATGGGCGTAACGCTAGGCGCAATCAATGATGCGATGGCCACGCACCTTGCATCTTCTTACGTGAATGATTTTGCACTTAATGGTCGTAGCTACCGTGTGTTCGTTCAGGCAAAAGGCGAGCAGCGCAACGATCTTGATGACGTTCTACGTATCCATGTGCCATCAAATAGCGGTAAGCAGGTTCCATTGTCGACGGTGGCAACGATTTCACCGACACTTGAGCCAGATTTAGTGACTAGTTACAACATGCTACCAGCGGCGCGTATTCAGCTAAATGCCGCACCAGGATATTCATCGGGTCAAGCGATTGAAACGATGGAGCGCATTGCCGGTGAAGTGCTCGAGGCGGGCTATACATTTGAATGGACCAACATGGCGTACCAAGAGAAACAAGCGGGCGGTACAGCACAGATTGCGATGATGCTAGCATTGGTGTTCATCTACCTGTTCTTGGTGGCACAGTATGAATCTTGGGCGCTGCCTGTGGCAATCATCATCGTAGCCCCAACAGCTGCAGTCGGTACTTATGCGGCACTACTTATGGGTGGTCAGGCTCTGTCGATTTACGGCCAAATCGGGTTGATTCTGTTGGTATCGTTGGCAGCCAAAAACGCTATCTTGATGATCGAGTTCTCGAAAGTTAAGCGTGAAGGCCAAGGCCTGTCGATTGAAGAGGCTGCCATCCAAGGCGGTAAAATGCGCTTTAGAGCGGTTAACATGACGTCGTGGTCATTTATTTTAGGTATTTCACCTCTCGCCTTTGCACAAGGTGCGGGTGCGACAGCGCAAAACACCACCGGTCTTGCCCTGCTGGGTGGCATGCTGATGGTACTTGCGGTGGGCTCGATTATGACCCCAGGTTTCTATGCCGTGTTTCAAAAACTGCGTGAAAAAGTAAAAGCGTAATAAACACAGTCCTTAAGTTGTAAAGCGGAGCTCAATTGAGCTCCGCTTTTTTGTGTGAGTTATTTGATGGAATGAGCGTTGAATCTCGAACACCTATCTCGCGGCAATGAAATTTGAGAAGCGTAATGCATTTGAAGCCAAACTCAATGCAGTTTAACGAAGCCATAATTGTGGCATTTATTGGCCTAACAGTTATCGTTATGAGTGTGTTTTTTTGAGCGGTTAAAAGCGGACGTTGTACGAATTCCTGCGAGCCACGTTTTATCTTGTGTGCTCAAGGCTGAAGTGACGTATTACACGTCAGCGGTCACGGTTACCAAGGCACAAGTTCATACGCGTAGTAAGCCTCGAGCCCTTGTTCATTGCGCAGTTTATACGGCGTAAGTGAGCTAAAGTCTGCTCCTTTTTTCCGTGCTGTAAGCGTAGTTTAGCGACAGCAGGACTTGGCGGTGCGGAAAAGGCTAAGTTCGTAAAGCCATGACGCGTTCCTCCACCATAGAAACTGGCTGGGCGCATCATCTCAATCACATTAAACTTACCGACCATGATTAGCGACCAATTGAGTGTTGATCTTGACTCAGTGTATTGTCAAAGGTCGAATTAGCAATAGCGGCTGCGCTATAGCCGGAAAACATCGCTGTTAACGCGAATGCGATCGGTGAGCGTTTCATAAAGTTCTCTATGATTAAAGAATTTTTTTAACGTGCTTTAAGCTGTTTCTGACCTATCGAGGTTGCAACTGGACAAATTGCAAGCGTTGCTGGCATGCAAGTTGTGCGCGATAAGCGTCAATCGCTTCACTAAGGTTGAGCAGGCCTTTGCGGTATGCGGTGGCAATATGAAGACCATTGCCCTCCGTGAGTTGGGTTGGCCGTGAGATCATTTGTCTATTCATAAGGTAAGAGAACAGCAGGTGCATTTTCTCGTCATCTTGGCAAGAGAGAGGCTCATCATTGTTCAGCAAATAAGTCGCCATGCTCCGAGCTCGCTCGAGTAGCAGATTAAACTGGTCGTAACGCTTAAGGTTAATCACAACCGACAAGCGTTCTACCAATTCAAGTGCTTGGTGAATGTGTCTGACTTCGACTCGCTGCTGTTCTAGCGTATCTGAGACCAACTGTTCGACGAGTTCGATAATACGGTATTTCTCTATTGGGAAAATTTTTACTGTGTCGTCCCTAACATGAGCAATAATTTCCTGAAATAGCGTGACAAAATCTGTCAGTTCAGGGCGTTTTATGATCATGGTTTCTGTATTGTCTGTTGGGTTAATGTTGTTTACGTGAGTTGAGCGAGAACGACGATGTTCAACGTTCGGACAGTAAAGTGTAAACATGGTTTCGCTCGGTCTGGCTCGACTCTCGCTCAATATTGATTGGGTAAACGGAGTGGAGAATCAGCCGAGCGAATGTCACTGGTGTCGATAGCGTAAAATTGATATCCGATAAAATGGCTACATGGGCATGGAGCATTGCAGAATGTGCCATATTGTGGATAAAGAGTCTGGCTATAAAGTGTTGCGCACTGCTCCTATGTAGAACTACTCTCTTTGGACGACTCTAATTAAAAGAACCACTTCATGCCGATTTCGACACGCAGCTCAGGATCATTGTTAATTTCAGTACCGTCAGGCAACACAACATCGGCTGAGCCGTATTCAAAACGAGTCATTAACCATTGAGTACGGTCTGATCGAGTCGGTGCGCTGACAAAGAAATTCAGCTTGCTTGACTCCATCAATACCACATCGCCTTCTACTTTGAAGTACTCTGGCGAGAACTGAATGAAGCTGCCAGAGTCGCCAATTTCTTTGGTCAGGAACATGTTTAGCATGTAGCCATCTGCACTTTCACCAAATACGCTACCAGTGGTGTAAGCGATGTTCGGGAACACTTTTGCACCAAAGGTGTAGGCGGGGTTGATCAGACCAATGACACCTGCGGAAAATAGTGTCGTGTCTTTAAGGCCAGAGTCTTGTGCGGCACCCGCTTCGCCGTTTTGGTGAATTAAATCGGTTGAGAAACCAACACGAGGTACCACTGAGTTATCTAGCGCATGGACTTGAAAGTACTGCGCGCGCCCTTTCTGGTAGTCGGTTCCAAGTTTGTGTTTTCCATTAACTTTAGCGTCATCGTTGCCAAATGTACCTTCTGCAAAGCCAGCAAACTGAATGTTTTCTGACCATGCACCTGTCATCATTCCTGATACTCGAACGTCAGCATTGGAGTCTAGAAAGACGGCAGCTTGGGTATAAACGCGTGTAAGATCAGATGGGTTGATCACTTCGTTTTCTTGTTCTTCGGCAATCGCAGTACTGGAAAATGCGAAAATGAGTGAAGCGGTAACGGCAGTTCTATTCATGGTTTTACCTTGTGTTATTACCAGATTTTTGTTCCAACATGGTAGAAATGCATCCTTGCAAGGTCTTAAGTGAATTATGAAATAACGACGAGCGTATATGAAAAATGAGGAAAAAAGCTCTTACTTTCATACGCGTTGTGTCACCCAATTTGTAGGGTTATTAAAGCAAGAGAGCTTGCCTTGCGCTTTGCATTTTAGGTCAGTCGATTAGCCAGCTAGGACAATGGGGAATTTGTTGATTCTGGTCATCCTTTCTTAGGGGACTCAGTTTGTGATGTACGCGAAGATAATGAGCACAGTTGAGAAACGAGGACAGCGAATGCCAATAAAAGAGAGGTAGAAGGTTGTTGTGGTATCTAAAAATGCCGGCTGAGTAGGCCGGCATTTGATTCAAGCTAAGTACGGATGAGCATGTTGATCAAAGCAATCTAGTGCAAAACGAATTTCGTCTCGATTATTGCTGGTTAAGCCAAAAAATAGGCAAACGCCTCTCATATAACTGCGCGTTGCTTCATTAAGTGTGAGAGGTTGCAGAAGTCCTTGTTGAACAAATGGTTCGGCCAACGAACAGGACAGTGCTATCCAACCGCCTTGAGCGAGTAGCGCACTGACGAGATTGAGAGAGCTGATTTTTTCAATGGTGTTCGATACGCGAAAGCATCCCAAGTCACCTTCTTTAGTTTGGGGCAGTTCAAACTGGGTTTCGAGTCTTAGTCGCTCAATCGAAACATTATTTTGTTGTGCTAGAGGAGAGTCAGGGCTCACATAGGCACCAAGGGCTAGATTACCAATATAGTGCGAATCAATTCGAGCTTGGGTTCTTGGGGAATCTTCGGTGGACATAATCGCAATGTGACATTGGCCTTGCTCGAGGAATTCGTAAGCGTGCCCTCTTGAGGCACACGTTACATCGATAGCCAGTTGAGGGTATTGCTGTTTAATCTCCATAATGGCAGAGCTCATCCAGCCACTTGGGATCTGGTCATCATGCATTACGATCAGTTTTTCTAGTGGCTCATCGAGCAAGGAGAAAGCCGTGAGTTCAAAATCTTTGGCTTGTTTGCTTAAGTTAGTCGCCCGTGAAATGAGCTGGTGGGCCGCATTGGTGGGTTTGGCTTTTCTTCCCTTGATTTGGAACAGTTCAACACCAACCATATCTTCTAAGTTCACCACTTGCTCCCGAATTGTGCTGCGCTCTTTATGTGCTGCACGGGCAGCGGCACTGTACGAGCCGTATTGATAAACCAGAGTAAACGCGTGAATCTGTTCAATTGATATCATGGAGCAACCTTATAGCCGAAGATATATAAGATACTGGTTTGTGCTGCGATTGTCATGAGCAGGAGTTATATTATAAATCACCTAGCTTCGAGAATACTAATAGGATAAAAAGCCTAAACGTTTCCGCTTAGGCTTTGGTCTTATCCCGATAAATTGGTGTGCTTACTTTGCGTTAGCTAGTTGCTCTGCAACTTTGCGGAAGTAAGCAGGCGCTTTAATTTCACCGTAAGGTGGCACATAAGGTGTTGCTCCGAAGTAAACAGCTGCAAAGTCACGTGCTGGATCAACGTAGATACCTTGACCAGAGTTACCGTGTTTGTACATGGCACCATCTTCAAAAATGAAGTCGAACTGGTAGGCACCTTTCATTGGCTTTTCACCAAATAGACCAATCGCTTGGTTTTCTTTGTTACCTCCGACAAATGCGTCTGCGTTACCTGCTGAGCGAATGCGCTCAAGTAGAGTCGCTGTGACTACCTGCTCGTGGGCTACCTTATCCCAGCTTGGTGTGTACATAGTTGCGTACTTAGCGAAATCTTCTAGTGTCGAAGACATGATGGCTAGGTTTAGTGGTGTACCGTCAGGTGTTAAGTGAACCTGTAGCGGCATGCGTGCACCCAATTTACCCCAAATACGCTCTTCAGCAACGTCAGTCCAACGTTTATTGGTTGCGTTTTGAATCACTTGGCCCAGTACGTGCGTGTTAAGTGATGAGTAGCGGAAACGGTCGCCAGGTTTTTCGTTTTCTAGTGGTTGCACTTCTTTTAGCACGTCACGCCATGTTTCACCCTTAGTGCAGCCATTGGTAGTGCCGAGCGCAGAACTAATGAAGCGAACGAATACGCCTTCAGGGTCAAGGATAGATTCGTTGCTCTCTTCGTGCTCAAGACCAGCAGTATGGTTAACTAAGTCAAGGATAGTGACGTTGTCCCATGCTGTGCCTTTAAGTTCAGGTACGTATTTCGTGGTTGAAGCACTCATGTCTAACTGACCTTCTTCCGCAAGCATTGCCGTGATAAGGCCAGTCAGTGTCTTTGATGATGACATCCAAACGTGTGAATCCGTTGGTTTCATACCCGGGTATGCTTCGTACACCACTTCGCCTTTGTGGATCATCATCACCCCTTGGTGACGGAATGTTGGATGAACGAAGTAGTCATCCATCTTCAGCTCACCTTCGCTGTCAGTCTTAACAGTGATGTTACCGATTTTGTTATTGATATTGCGCGCCAATATTTTTTGCTCGGCCGCAGGATTAACATTGTCGGTGCGCATCACAGTGCTGAAGTTGGTCATGTAATAAAGCGCATGGTCACCACCCATTTGAGCATGGAAACTTTCGAAGCTGTCGTACGCGCCTTGCACAAAATCAAGTTCAAAAGACTGTTTTGCAGCGGTAACTGGCAAGTTTACCGAGGCACCCGGTGCACTTAGATATTTAGCTAAAGGATGATCGGCTGGAACATTCGCTTGCACAGTGGCTGACGTAAGTGCAAATGTTAAAGTGGTTAAGGCAAATTTCTTCATGATTTTTCCAAAGGACGTTATTTATAGGAACAAGATGTTTGTTTCGATGACTATGATAGCGTGAACGATCAAACAAAAAATTCAATTATGTATGGTTATCCCATACAAGTTTCGTTAAGCAAAGAAAAGCTCTGGGTAGGACAGAGCTCTTTGGCTTAGTCTGACTTTAGTTTTCGTTATTCAATACGTTCAATGATGGTCGCGATGCCTTGGCCCATACCAATACACATGGTTGCAAGGCCATAGCGACCGCCATGCTGTTCCATGATATTGATAAGAGAACCGACAATACGTGCGCCTGAACAACCTAGAGGGTGACCCAGTGAAATTGCGCCACCATGCAAGTTTACTTTGTCATCACGCTGCTCCCACAAACCAAGATCTTTCAGACAAGGAATCGCTTGAGCGGCAAAAGCTTCGTTGACTTCAGCAAAATCAATTTGGTCAATGTCTAATTCTGCTTTCTTCAGCGCTTTTTGTGTTGCTGGAACAGGGCCATAACCCATGATCGCTGCTGGTACACCAGCACTTGTCGCAGCAATAACTCGCGCTCTTGCTTTCAAACCGAGCTCGATGGCTTTTTCTTCGCTCATCACCAGTAGACATGACGCGCCATCAGACAGTGCTGACGATGTACCTGCCGTTACAGTGCCGCGCGGGTCAAACACAGGGCGAAGCGTTGACAACGATTCTGCTGTAGTCTCTGGTCGAATCACTTCATCGTGTTGTACTAAAATTGGTAGACCCGCAGCATCGTGGCCTAGTGTTGGGACAATCTCATTATCAAAGCGACCTTCAAGGGTGGCTTGATGAGCAAGACGATGAGAACGAGCGCCTAGCTCATCTTGTTCCTCACGAGGCACTTTATGCATCTTGCCAAGGGCTTCTGCAGTAAGTCCCATCATCGCAGAGGCTTGCGCCATGTTGCGGTTATATGGGTTCATACTGATGCCTTTTGTCATCGGCACGTGGCCCATGTGTTCAACACCACCGACAAGCACCACATCTGAGTCGCCCGCTTTGATGGCACGCGTTGCCATGTGCAATGCATCCATCGATGAACCACATAGTCTGTTGACGGTGGTCGCTGGCACGGTTTCCGGAAGGCCAGCTTGCAGGGCAGCAACGCGAGCTAGGTTAGCACCTTGTTCCTCAGTCTGTTGCACACAGCCCCAAATGACGTCGTCAATGAGTGCTGCATCAAGATTAGGTTGACGCTCAATCATGCTTTTCATTAGATGCGCAGACAGATCGTCCGCACGTACGTGGCGAAAAACACCATTCTTTGATTTATCCATAGGAGTACGGATAGCATCAACAATCACTACATTTTTCATTTTTATTCTCCTAATTAGGCGTAAAAGCTTTGGTTGTTATTGGCACGTTCAATCAGACCTTGAGGTATTGCGTAAAGTGAACCCAGTGATTCGTATTTTTGTGCTATTTCCATTAAGTTCTCGAGACCAAGGCTGTCCATGTAGTAGAAAATACCGCCACGGAAAGGAGGGAATCCCGTACCATACACAAAGGCTATATCGCCCTCTTGAGGCGAGTTGATGATACCTTCATCGAGGCAGCGAATCGCTTCAAACATCATTGGTAACATCATGCGCATAGTCACTTGCTCATCGCTAAATACCGCTGGTACGCCGCATTCATTGTCAAGTAGCGCTTGAGTATCAACGCTCAGTGACGGCTGTAAACGACCTTTACGGTCTTTACTGTAGCTGTAGAAGCCGTGTTCAGATTTCTGACCCAGTTTTTTGTGCTCACATAGCATTTCGATTAGGTTTACTAAAGGTTTACCTAGACGTTCAGGGAAAGCTTCGTCCATTACATCCATACAATGTTTGGCCGTATCAAGGCCAATCACATCAGCAAGGTGCGCAGGACCCATCGGCCATCCAAAGCCTTTACTCATGACTTTGTCTGCTTGCGCAATGCTGCCACCGTCAACTAGCAGTTGGTTGAACGCTAGGAAGTAAGGGGTTAAACAACGGTTAACCAAGAAGCCTGCACAGTCGTTAACCACAACAGGCACTTTGCCTAATTGGAGAACATAATTAACAGCTTTAGCGATAGTCTCTGTTGACGTCTTTTCGCCACGAATCACTTCGACTAGCGGCATACGGTGTACAGGGTTGAAGAAGTGGATGCCACAGAAGTTTTCAGGTTTTTTCAGTGCCTGAGCGAGCCCACTGATCTTCAGCGTCGATGTGTTTGATGCGATGATGGCGTTCGGTGCTATCTCTTCAAGTTGAGCCAATACTTTTTCTTTCACCATTGGGTTTTCAACCACCGCTTCGATGATCATATCGGTGCCTACCAGTGTCGCATCATGCAGCGTTGGCACGATGCGATTTAGGACATTACCCATCTCGCGTGGGGTCTTCTTCTTACGTTCAACTTGCTTCGTTAGAAGGTTGTTCGCTTCCGAAAGACCAAGATCAAGACCTTGCTTATTAATGTCTTTCATCACCACATCAATGCCACGATCTGCGCTCACGTAGGCAATACCGCCCCCCATGATGCCAGCTCCGATAACGCCGACTTGCGCTGTTTTACTCACTTCAGGCTGCTCTGCGTGTTTCTTAGCTGCGGCTTTTGCTGCCATGTCGCTTAGAAAAACATTCACTAGCGCGTCTGCCACTCCGCTCTCTGCACAAGCCACAATGCCCTTGGCTTCAATTTTCAGCGCGTCATCACGTGTACAACGTGCGGCGTTGAATACGGTATCGAGAATAATACCAGGGGCTGGATAGTGAGGACCCGCCGCTTTTGCCACCATGCCACGAGCGACATTGATGGACATCGTCAACTCTAGCTCGTTCATTGGAAGTGCTTGACGCTTTTCTTCTTGACGCGCTTGCCAATCCAGTTCACCACGTTGTGCACGCTCGATTACGCGCAGCGCTTGCTCAACCGGATTTTCTTGGCTTGGGTCGATGATGCCGTCTACAACGTGATCGCTTAATGCTTTTTCAGCCGAGAAGTTTCTACCCGTGGTCAACCAGCCCAGAGCAGTATCAACACCAACAATACGTGGAAGACGTGTTACGCCGCCCCAACCAGGCATAATGCCTAACTTAACTTCTGGCAAACTGATTTTTGCATCTGTTGTTGCCAAACGGTAATCAGCCAATAGAGAAAGCTCTACACCACCGCCTGCCGCCACACCATTGATAATTGCCACTTTAGGGCAATCGAGATCTTCTACGCGATTGTAGATTGAGTGAACCCAATCTAGGAACGGCGTAATCGCTGCGTCGCCCTCTTTGAATAATTCACGGAAGGCTTTTACGTCGGCCCCCGCACTAAACAGCGCTTTTCCAGAATGAATGATTAAGCCTTTCGGTTTGTCTTGTTCAAGTAGCGTAATACACACTTCAAGTTCAGTGAGTGCGGCATTGCGTAATGTATTCACTGGATCTTTTTCAGCGTTAAAAACCAGCTCTACGGCTTGCTTGTCGCCCAAAGTGCTTAGGGTGAAAAATTGACCTTTGTACATAATTGGGCTCCTTATTTGGCTAGACCTAGTTTTGTTGCTTTCTCATGAAGTTCATCTCTAAACTCTGGATGAGCAATGTTGATGAGTGCTTTCACACGTTGTGGGGTCGTTAAACCACGTAGGTCCGCTGCGCCGTATTCAGTGACAACAACTTGAGTGTCATTGCGAGGTGTTGTGATTGGTGTCCCTGCTGGAAGTGCGATACGAATATTTGACTCAAAACCGTCTTTGCCATCGCGAGTCGAAGACAGGGCTAGAATGCTCACTCCTCCTTTAGACATGCCCGCAGCACGAACAAAGTCGAGTTGACCTCCAGATCCAGAAATTTGTGAGAAACCCACACCTTCAGATGCGACTTGGCCAACGACGTCAACCATCACACACGTATTGATCGATACAAAGTTGTCGTTCTTTGCCACTTCATAAGCATCGACGACATCAGCCATCCCGCCCATTTCAATGGCTTCGTTGTTGTGTAGGTAGTCCATTACTTCTTGCGGTCCTGCAGCAAACGCAGTCACGATTTTATTCGGCTTGTAGTTTTTTAGCTTGCCGCTAACTGCGCCAGCTGTACACATTTCCATAAGAGATTCGGTAAACATTTCAGTGTGAATACCTAGGTCTTGGTGATCACACAGCGCCATGCCCAAGGCGTTGGAAATGGTGCCAATACCAATTTGTACCGTCATGCCATTTCTTACGAATGGGCTAACGTGCTGAGCGATTTGTTGTTCAAGTTCGCTTGGCTCCCCCGCTTTTGGCATTGCAATGCTGTGGTGGCCTTCAACGATAAAGTCGGCGTAGTCAACATGGACGAGGTTGTCTTTGTTGCCGATGAATGGCTGCTGATCGTTAACCGCAAAAATAACTTTCTTCGCGTACTTCAGCGCTTCTTTGCTGCCGACACCACCGCATGCCCCTAGGCTTACGTAACCGTCTGCATTCGGCGGTGTGACCTCAATGATAACTGCATTCGGTTTTAATGCTGCAAATGTCTGTTTGAAGTTAGAAAAGTGGAAGTTCATTACTTCAATATTCCCACCATGCTGGCACTTACGCTCCAACGGCCCCATAAACAGACTAACGTGTTTAAAATTCTCTTTGTATTGAGGTTTTAGGAACTCATATGGGTAGGTCATCAGGCCAGTGTATAGCTCACAGCCGTGGAATTGCTCTAGATGTTTGTCGAGTTCTTGAAGGAAGGCGACAGGCATTGACAACAAACCGCCAGCCCAAATTTTATCACCCGATTCAATTTTGCCTACTGCCGACTCTAATGAGATGATTTTTTCGGCGAATTGATTTTTCCAATCAGTCATAGTGATGCTCTCTGTTTTCGCATATTGAACTATTCGACATCGACTTCTCTACCGTGAAAATTTCCGATGCATCATGTCCAATTTGATTTATGTAGGGAAGAAAGTCCGTTTCACTGCGTACAGCTTACTCTGTTGATGAAGGTCAATGCTTTGCTTTTTAAGACAGATAGTATGCAAGTTGAGTCACTATTGACCTTTGTGTATTGAGCCACAAATTTAGGACATTCAATGATATGAATAATAAAAAATCCATGTTTGACAATGCGCTTTCTGTGCATGCTGGCTGGATGAAGCTATTTCAGCCGATAGCTGAAGCATCAGTGGTCGAAGCCATTAACTACAATGAAGAGGGTAGAGTAAATGTACAAGATTTACGCACCATTCTTTATCAAGCTTATAAGCAGAATGAGACACCAATAATGTTGGCCAATATCGCTGATACAGTAGAGTCGCTGACGTTTGGAAGCTTTTCGACCGCGCTATGGACGGCACAAGATCTCGATAGTTTGCTGAGTGTATTGCAAGAATTCGTGATCGTTTTGAGTGCGCCTGTACGGCTGAACTATAAGCGCGATCGCCAAGGTAATGCCGAGCTTTGGGTTATGGATGCGGAGTCGCTTGGTAACGATTCAAAAGTCAGTTACCTCGGGATTACGTTGTTTATCGCGGTTGTGATAAAAATTATTCACAAAGTACTCAGCAGTATTAAAGTGACGCTGGATGTTTGTTTGATCGAACATCGCTACCACGAGGCAGATAATGCGCTACTTGAAAAGGAAATGCGTTGCGTGATAGTGGAAGGCTCACCTATTCGTAAGCTGATTATTCCCAAACATTTTCTCTATATTCCTCTCGACCATAGTGACAAAAACCTCCATTTTTGTTGCATAAACCTATTGCGACAAGAAGCGGAACGTTTAAAAAAAGATGATTTGATTCTTCTGATTTATCATTTTCTCAACAACCAGAGTAATTTAGTGGACATCAATGGTCCTGTCATCGCAAATGCGCTGAATATGAACTTACGCACGTTAAACCGACATCTTGCGCAGCAAAACACCAGCTATCGAGGGGTGGTTGAAAAATACAAGCTAGAGAAGGCGCTGCACCTACTTGATGCCGGAAAAGTTAATATGACCGAAATTGCCTACCAACTTGGCTTTTCGGACTTAAGTACTTTCTCGCGCGCTTTTAAAAGGTGGACAGGTGTATCACCAATATCAATAAGGCAAGAGATTACGGAGAGGTAAGACTGAATATGATGCGTATCAAAGAATGTCAGGTTGTCTTGAATCGCTAATTGCCTGTCCTATAATGCCAAGCAATAAGCGTTGAGAGTTGTTTTAATACTCGCAGATTCTGTCACTGGTTATTTTGGTGACATACCAATAATGTGGAGTGTTCTATGTTAAAACAACAGCACAAAATTCTTTTTGAGCCGATGCAAATTGGCTCGTTAAAACTGAAAAACCGTTACTCAATGGCACCGATGGGCACATTGGGCTGTGTCGACGGCGACGGCGCGTACAACCAGCGTGGTGTCGAGTACTACATAGCGCGCGCTCGTGGCGGTGTTGGCTTGATTATCACCGGTGTACAAATGGTCGAAAACGAGTTGGAACAATTTCCAATGCCTTCACTACCGTGTCCTACCAATCACCCTACAGCCTATATTCGCAGTGCTAAAGAGATGACAGAGCGAGTACATACTTATGGTACAAAAATCTTTGCTCAGCTCACCGCTGGTTGGGGGCGTTCTTGTATTCCTGGTTTTACTCCAGAAAACAAATCGATTGCACCTTCAGATGCACCAAACCGTTTTGATCCTTCCATCCAGCACCGAGAGCTGACGACGGATGAAGTAAAGTACTTCATTGGTAAATTTGTTGAGTCTGCAGCAATTGCACAAAAAGCAGGCTTTGACGGTGTTGAAATTCACGCGGTGCACGAAGGCTACCTACTTGACCAGTTCACCATGGAGTTCTTCAACCAACGTACTGATCAGTACGGTGGTAGTTTTGAAAACCGTTACCGTTTTGCGGTAGAAATTGTGCAAGGTATCAAATCGGTTTGTGGTCAAAACTTTCCGGTCTCTCTTCGCTACTCAGTGAAAGGAAACATGAAAGGCTTTGGTCAAGGTATTCTTCCGGGTGAAGAAGCTGAAGAAGTGGGTCGCGACATGGAAGAAGGCTTGAAAGCGGCTAAATACCTGCAAGACGCGGGTTTCGATGCACTGAACGTGGATGCGGGTACCTACGATTCATGGTACTGGAACCACCCGCCTAACTACTTCGAACCAGGTATGTACAAACCTTACTGTAAGGCAGTATCAGAAGTAGTCGATGTGCCAGTATTAATGGCGGGTCGCATGGAAAACCCAGATCTAGCAGCTCACGCGGTCGAAAATGGCATCTCTGATGGTATTTCTCTTGGTCGCCCACTTCTGGCTGACCCTGATACGATAAACAAGATTCGCCGTGGTCGCTTTGACGAAGTGCGACCTTGTCTTTCTTGTCACTTAGGCTGTTTAGGTCGTATGGCTGAAGTGGGCAATTTGTCTTGCGCGGTGAACCCTAGTTGTGGCCGTGAAGAGGAGTTCCGCTTAACGCACACGCATCGTAGTCAGAACGTTGTGGTTGTGGGTGGCGGTGTCGCGGGAATGGAAGCGGCACGTATTGCGTCAGTACGTGGGCATAAAGTCACTCTACTTGAGAAATCGAAGCAACTTGGGGGCAACGTTATCCCAGGGAGCCAACCTCCATTCAAACACGATGACAAGTTACTTATCGAATGGTTTGCTGGAGAGATGCACCGTAAGAGTGTGGATGTGCGTTTTGACGTTACAGCAGATAAAGAGACAATCGAATCGTTTAATCCAGACAGCGTTATTTTTGCTACGGGATCCCGTCCATTACAGCCAAATTGGTTGTTTGGTCAAGATAAGCCGCATGTGATCGTTGCAGAAGATATGTTGATGAATCCAGATAAGATCTCTGGAGACAAAGTCACCGTAGTTGGTGGTGGCTTAGTAGGCGCTGAGGCTGCGTTGTGGATGGCTCAACAGGGTAAAGCTGTTACGTTGATTGAAGCAAGTGACGATATTATCGGTGGCCCTCATGGGACCTGTTTTGCCAATTATCAGATGCTTAAAGAGTTGTTAGTGAATGAACAAGTCAACGTACTTACGTCAACTTCATTGAAAACTATCACAGACACTGGTGTTGTAGTTAAATCTGATCAAAGCGACATAGAAATTTTATCGAATCATGTTGTATTGGCACTCGGCTACAAATCTGAAGACCACCTGCACGAGGCGCTAATCAATGAACTGGATGTAGATCATGTATTTAATATTGGTGATAGTCAGGAAGCGCGTACTATCATGACTGCTATTTGGGATGGGTTTGAAGTCGCTCGAACGCTTTAATTAGTGGGCTTTGGCTTATGCGAATGCCGCTAACAATAAAAGTATTTAAACGCCATTAAATACCGTAACAAATTGATTTATATGTACACATAGAAAAAGGGCTAAACGATGTTTCGTTCAGCCCTCTCCTATCAAACTAACACTTTCTATTGATTAGTCATCGGCGTTTTACTCTGCAGTAACTTACTGCTGTGCTAGTGGGTCATTTGCCACAACCACAGAGAATGAATTTCCATTATATGAGCTCGCTTCATTGAGATCAGAATCTAAATTCGTATCAACTGCATAGCCCTCAAAATCGTCAGAAAACAATTCATTCGTACCATCTGTATCGGTATAAACTTTATAGTTATCTACATACAATGTTGTGTCTGCCATACCAGAATTAGACGAGAATTTAATGGCGGTAGCTGTCACTTCTACACCCTTGTTTTGCCTGTTCAAAGGCCGCTTCGTCGTATGATTTAGTACTAAAAAAAGCAATGTTGAGCATAATTTTTCCTCATCACATAAATTCTTAGATCTTTATAGCACGATTGATGAGGCCAATTGCAAGCGATTTTTATTCAATACAGTAGTCCATAAGCCCTTGTTTTATATAGCCATACAACTAACATTGTCTTATATCACTTCCTTAAAAGAGTTCTGGGAAGCCATTTTTAAACCAAAAACTGTGCAAGAAATAACAAGTTAACCCAAGATCTAGATCACATTATTTTAGGTTGAGTCGTTTTAGCAACCTATGCAAATTTGCAGGATACACCCCCAACTGATTAGCTGTTTCCGATAGCTTTTTATCATTATCCATATACGCCTTTTCAACAAAATGATGTTTGAACGCCTCCGTGGCGTCTTTGAGAGTCATTTTATGGCTCGTTGACATAGCCGACATATCGAGTTCTGATGTTTGAATAGGTTCTGATACGGGATTAGAGACGGAGGTCAGGTTATCCCCCAAATGAAAATGATGAGGATGCAGAACCAGATGAAGTTGCTGACTTTCTGCCTTGGCAACCACAGCAGCTCGATTCATTGCATGCTCCAGCTCGCGCACATTCCCCTCCCATCGGTAATTAAGAAGCAGCCCATGAACGGAACGGTGCAATTGGATACTAGAAACATTCAACTTATGCTGACAGCGCTCCGCAAAAAAGCCAGCCAACAGAATGACGTCTTTTCCTCTTTCTCTAAGGGGAGGAACAAATATCGGGAACACACTCAGGCGATGATATAGATCCGCTCTAAACTGCCCCGCCTTAACTTCTTCATGTAGCACCTTATTGGTCGCAGCCACAATACGTACATCTACTTTTATATTGCGATCGTCGCCAACTCGCTGAATGTCACCATATTGCAGTGCCCGCAGCAATTTCGCTTGCAGACCAAGAGACAGCTCTCCGATTTCATCAAGAAATAGTGTGCCCTTGTTTGCCAGTTCGAATTTCCCTTTTCGATGACTGATCGCCCCTGTAAACGCACCTTTAATGTGCCCGAATAGCTCACTTTCAGCCACCGATTCAGGCAGCGCTGCGCAATTCAAATACACAAAGGCCTCTTTGCTACGTTGTGACTCAGAGAAAATCGCTTGAGCGACCAACTCTTTACCCACTCCCGTCTCCCCCAAAATTAGAACAGATAGATCGGTAGAAGCCACCGCTTCAATGTGATTCTTTAACTCAAGCATTCCCGTAGATTGGCCTATCATGTCTTGCTTATTGGAGTTAAAACGTTTTGAACGCGCAGGCGCTGAATTCAAATCTGCTGCTTTTTCTAGCTTCTCCATCAACAGCGCGGTATGCAAACTATTCGATGCCAATGCACTAATAAGTCGAAGATTATCATCATCAAATTGATCAAATTGAGCGGGGTCAAACGCATCAATGGTAACCGCACCAATAAGACGTTCATCATGCAATAAGGGCAAGCCCACACACGCATGGACTTCAAGGTTACCGTCGTGATTAGGGATCAAGGCATCGTAAGGGTCAGGTAAGTCACTGTCGCTTGGGAACCGAACGATGTCTCCAGCCCTTGCAATGGCTTCAAACCTTGGATGTTGCTCAATCGCGAATCGCCGACCTAAAACGTCTTCACTTAACCCGTTAGTTGCTAAAGGAATGAAGTTTTGATCTTTGTAAAGAAGAAGCGCAGACGCATCACACAACAGCATATGACGAACCGTAGATAGCAATCGATCAAAGCGATCTTTTTCTGAAATACCAGATGTAATATCCAGCGCCACTTGCAACCATTCATTCTTAAACTGTTTCATGCTACTCCTCTTAACTCTTCAACCGTCACTACCTTACTGCCATACTGCCATACTGCCATACTGCCATACTGCCATAGACCACTTAACTACCTGCCCCTTAACGTTACTCAAAATGGTAACTTATATCATAGAGATAATTGATTATCTTATAGATAAAGTTGAATCAATATCATTATGATAAAATATCACGTTAACAATAAAATAAACACCAAATAAACAACAAGTTACAGTCATCGTAATTATTGGCACAAGCTATGCACTATAAGGAGCAATCTCACTAAATCATATAGATTAAAAGGTAGTACTATGACGATTCACGTTAAAAACAACATCCATTGGGTTGGCCAACGCGACTGGGAAGTTCAAGATTTTCATGGCACGGAATACAAAATAACAAAAGGCACAAGCTATAACAGCTACCTTATACGTGAAGAAAAAACAGTACTGATTGATACCGTTGACCATCGTTTCAGCCACCAGTTCATCCAAAACCTAGAGATGGAAATTGACCTAGATTCTATCGACTATATTGTCATGAACCATGCTGAAGAAGACCACTCCGGCGCTCTTTCTGATTTAATGGCACGCATTCCAAACACGCCGATTTACTGCACTGAAGCGGCGATTGACTCTATCGTTGGTCACCACCACCATCCAGAATGGAATTTCCAAACCGTTAAAACTGGCGACTCGCTTGATATTGGTAACGGAAAACAGTTGGTGTTTGTTGAAGCGCCGATGCTGCATTGGCCTGATAGCATGATGACCTACTTAACCGGAGATGCGGTGTTGTTCAGCAATGACGCTTTTGGGCAACACTATTGCGACGAGCGCCTATTCAACGATGAAGTCGACCAAACTGAATTAATGGATCAATGCTTGCGCTATTACTCAAACATCTTAACGCCGTTCAGTAGCCTAGTAACGGCTAAGATCCACGAAGTACTGAGCTTCAACTTACCCGTTGATATGATCGCCACATCTCACGGCATTGTATGGCGCGACAATCCGACTCAAATTATTGAAAAATACTTAGAGTGGGCAGATGCATATCAAGAAGATCGTATCACCATTTTTTACGACTCCATGTCTAACAATACCCGTATGATGGCCGATGCCATAGCCCAAGGTATTCACGATGTTGATCCTGGTGTTGCGGTGAAGGTATTCAACACTTCGCGCCATGACAAAAACGAAATCCTTGCCAATGTCTTCCGATCCAAAGGCGTACTAGTGGGTTCATCAACCATGAATAATGTGATGATGCCAAAAATTGCAGGCATGCTAGAGGAAATGACGGGCTTACGTTTTAAAGAGAAAAAAGCGGGCGCATTTGGTAGCTATGGTTGGAATGGTGGAGCAGTCGATCGCATTCACTCTCGTTTAACCGATGCTGGTTTTCAGATGACGGAAGGCTTAAAAGCCAAATGGAAACCCGATGGTAAAGCACTGCGTGTATGCCGAGAACACGGTCAGCGTGTTGCCAAGTTATGGGCGCTCAACGCTATCAATGTAGAGCCGATCAACACTGAATCGAATGCGGACTTGCTTAATAATCAAGAAGCAATGCATGTACCTTCAGAAGTTAGTGATACAAGCACTTCTCTAGAGACAAAGCAAAGCCACGGCCCTGACTGCCAATGCATGATCTGTACCGTATGTAATTGGATCTATGACCCAAAAGTTGGCGAACCGAACCAAGGCGTAGAGGTAGGAACACCATGGGCTGAAGTACCTGATTATTTCTTATGCCCTGAATGCAACCTTGGCAAAGATGTGTTTGTTCCCCATAGCAAAGAGGAAGTGGCATAATGTCGGACTGCAACTTCAAAGCAAATAGCACGCAAGACCCGATTGTTATTATTGGCAGCGGTTTTGCGGCTTATCAATTGGTGAAAGCGATTCGCCGCCAAGACAAAAACATCAACATTTCAGTCATCACGGCCAACGATGGGCACGATTACAATAAGCCAGACTTAAGCCATGTATTCTCGAAGAAACAGGCAATACAAGATCTCATTGTTGCATCAGGAGAAGAGTTTGCTAAACAACATGATATTCAGCTATTTAGCCACAAGAAAGTAAGCGCCATTAATACAGATGAACGATACATCAGCTTTGATGGTGGCCAAATGAACTATGCAAAATTGGTGTTAGCAACAGGCGCAAACACGTTCGTTCCACCCATTCAAGGGAACAATGCCCATTCAATTGTTACGCTAAATAGCCTAGAAGAGTTTGCGACTCATGCTGAATCAATCACCAATGCAGACCATGTTGTGGTGCTTGGCGGTGGTTTAATTGGGGTTGAAATTGCGTTAGATCTTGCCAATGCTGGCAAACGAGTCTCGCTGGTTGAGCCTGCTTCAACGCTAATGGAAAATCAATTACCTGAACTCATCGCTCTGAAATTATCTTTGCACATGCAAAACAAAGACATATCAATCTACACCGAATCACGCATAGAACGCATAAATGCACACGAAACGAAATCCACAGTTTTGCTCTCTAATGGTAAAGAACTTCACGTTGACCAAGTCATTGCTTGCGCTGGATTACGGGCCAATACCTTTCTTGCACGAGAAGCGGGGCTTAAAATAAACAAAGGCATTATCGTAGACGGTACTATGCAAACGTCCACGCGGCATGTCTTTGCTATAGGAGATTGTGCAGAATTTAAAGGCGAAGTGCGGGCGTATCTACAACCGGCGTTAATCAGTGCAAATACGTTAGCCAAAACACTCTTAGGTGATAAAGCTGATGTTGTATTGCCAAAGATGATGGTTAAAGTAAAAACACCAAGCTACCCAATCCAGTTTGGCGGAATTACCTCCGGGCAAGAGGTTGAACGTTGGCAACTGGAAGTCACATCCGACGGGATAGTTGCCAAAGCAATTAATAGCGAGAATAAATCCATTGGTTTTGTAACGACGCAACGAATGGTGCCCCAATCCTTTTCTCTTTTAAGGGAAATCGTTTAAACCTGAAAGGGTACGTGTTTAGATCGCAACATCAAAGATAGCAACATCAAAAACAGAAACGGCAAATAGCTTTGTAACCAAAAGTAGCTAATTTGCCTTTTTTACCCTTAAAAAAATATACCGCTAGCTGACGACTGAGCAACTAGCGGTATTAACGTGTCGGCAAAGTTAAATTAGGTTTTCGATACCATAATCACAGCCATAGTTCTCAACAACAAAGTCGATATCTTTGTCACCACGTCCTGAAAGATTTAACAAAATCGATCCACTCTCACCTTGCTGTGCTAACTTAATTGCGTAAGCGACGGCATGTGCAGATTCAATCGCAGGAATAATACCCTCTAGACGCGAAAGCTCGAAGAAAGCATCAATAGCCTCTTGGTCGTTTATATGACCATAACGAACACGGCCGCTGTCTTTAAGGTAAGCATGTTGCGGCCCAACCGATGGGTAATCTAGACCACTGGCCACCGAATACACTTCTTGTGGTTCACCATTGGGGTCGGTGAGCATGTATGACTTAAAACCGTGCATTACACCAGGTTGACCTAAAGTTAGCGTCGCGGCATGCTCACCAATGGTATGCAAATCACGGCCAGACGGTTCAACACCATAAATATTGACCTTCTCATCCTCTAAGAAAGCACTAAACAAGCCCATCGCATTCGAGCCACCCCCGACACAAGCGACCAAATTATCTGGCAACGTCTCTGTCATTTCTTGAAATTGAATACGAGCTTCATTGCCAATAATCGACTGAAAATCGCGTACCATCGCAGGAAATGGGTGAGGCCCCACAACAGACCCGATAGCATAGAGTTGAGTATGAGGGTCTTTCATGTAAGCTTCAAAGGCGGCATCTACCGCCTCTTTTAATGTTTTACGACCGTGCGTTGCAGGGATAACATTGGCACCCAAAATTCGCATGCGCACTACATTTGGGTGCTCTTTTACTATATCCACTTCACCCATATAAATATCACACTCTAGCCCCACCAATGCCGCTGCGGTTGCAAGCGCCACACCATGTTGGCCTGCACCAGTTTCTGCGATGAGTTTCTTTTTACCCAACTTCTTCGCAATAAGTGCTTCACCTAAGCAATGGTTGATTTTGTGAGCGCCAGTATGATTTAAATCTTCTCGCTTTAGATAGATTTGAGCACCATACTTGTTAGACAAATTTTGAGCATGAAATATGGGGCTAGGCCGACCAACAAAGTGCTTATATAAACGGGCAAGTTCTGTTTTAAATGCGGGATCTTGACGACATTCATCGTAAGCGGCCCCGATTTCATCCATGATTTTTTTAAGTTCTGGCGGAATAAAACTGCCGCCATACTCACCGAAATAACCATCTTCATTCGGCATCTTGTGCTCAAACGTATTTTCCATGATCCTACACCTCACGTGAATTTAGGGTTATTTGGTTATAACGCAATCAAATTCACATGCACATAAGTTCTTGACAGAGTTGTGACTGATGGTGTTTTCAAAATGAGTATCAAAGACTGTTTTGGGATCTTGTTACTAATGGTGTTGAATATATCAATGACAAAGTAAGTCCTGATAGCCGCTGCGTAGTAAGATTTCGTCATAAAAAACGCAATGTTGATAATAATCTGTCCCTCCTTTAGAAAGCACTATTTTTGTTACCTCCTCACAAACGACTACACTTCCTCCCGATTAATTTCCCCACAAACTGTCTGTATTTGTCGAGTTATTGCTCAGTTATACTCCTGCCACACTAAAAAGGCTCAAGCAGCCATCGCTCAACTGCTCTGGATTTACGTTCCAGTTCGCAAAAGGAAAACTCACCATGACTCAATACGTCGTTTGTGCTCTGTACAAATTTGTAAAACTTGAAGACTATCAAGATATTCGCTTACCGCTAACCGACCTACTAGAAGACTTAGCAATCAAAGGTACTTTGCTTTTGGCCAGTGAAGGCATTAACGGCACCGTTGCTGGCTCTCGTGATGCTATCGACAAGTTGCTAGCTTGGTTCAAACAAGATGCCCGTCTAGCCGATGTGATATATAAAGAATCATTCAATGAACAACAGCCCTTTAACCGCACCAAAGTGAAACTTAAAAAAGAAATTGTCACTATGGGTGTAGAAGGCATAGACCCACGTCATGTCGTTGGTACTTACGTAAAACCCGACCAATGGAATGCCCTGATTTCCGACCCCGAGGTACTGTTGGTAGACACCCGTAATGATTACGAAGTAGACATCGGTACCTTCAAAAACGCCGTTAACCCACATACAGACACTTTCCGTGAATTTCCAAAGTACGTTGAAAAGAACCTAGACCCGGCTAAACATAAAAAGGTCGCCATGTTCTGCACCGGCGGCATTCGCTGTGAAAAATCAACTGCGTACCTTAAAGAGCAAGGCTTTGACGAGGTTTACCACCTTGAAGGCGGCATTCTAAAATACTTAGAAGAAGTGCCAGAAGAGCAAAGTATGTGGGAAGGTGACTGCTACGTTTTCGATGGCCGAGTTGCAGTTAACCATCAGCTAGAAAAAAGCGGCTATGACGTTTGTAATGCATGCCGTTTACCTATTACTGAAGATGAAAAACAATCAGATCAGTATGAAAAAGGCGTAAGCTGCCCGAAATGTATTGACCAACATTCTGATGATCAAAAAGCCCGTTTCCGTGAGCGTGAAAAGCAAGTGTCCCTTGCAAATCAACGCGGTGAAACCCATGTTGGCGGTGATGCTGGTAAGCTCATTGAACAGCGAAAAAAAGAGAAACAAGCGAAGAAACAACAACAGCGCGCATCAAAATAGCATACTGTAACAAATTGAATTTGCTGTGGAAAACTCATCTTGGTATGAAACTGATATCAAGATGGGTTACAATTCGCGCTTCAGATATTTAAGATTTGAAACGCCAGTTGCAAGGAGCACACGTGAATAGACGGGACGTTATAAACGCATACAATTTATATGAAAGACAGAGCCTAGCAATCCCCGGTTGTGAAAAGCTCACCACTCCCGAACTAACGCGCTTTGTCTCCCAGCAAGACTATGGCAGTTTCATTTCCTATCATCAATTCAATGAGCAAAGCACAGCCGCCATCATTGAGCGTGAGATTGAATTTTTCACACAAGAAAAACGCAGTTTCGAGTGGAAAACCTACTTATCAGACACCCCGACTAATCTCACTGAACAGTTAATCGCACGCGGCTTTTGTGCCGAAGAAGCCGAATCTTTCATGGTCTTTGATCTCGCTAATGTTACCCAGCGACTCGAAACAAGAAACCTGGCGGTAGAGGTCACAGATGAAGCTGGCATTCGTGATGCTATTGATGTTCAAGAGAAAGTCTGGGGCGGTGATCTTAGTGGTCACTACCATCAACTTGTCGCGTCTAAAAAAGCGGATCCCGAAGCACTTAGAATCTACGTGATCTATCAAAATGGCGAACCCGTTTCCTCTGCATGGATCGTTTTCAATTCAGACAGCCCATTTGCCGGTATTTGGGGTGGCAGCACGGCTGAAGCATACCGAGGCAACGGCTATTACACAGAACTTCTACATATTCGAATAAACCTTGCCAAACAATATGGCCGAGAATATTTGATGATTGACGCTTCTGATATGAGCCGCCCGATTGTCGAAAAGCACGGCTTCTTGTTTATCGACCAAACGACACCCTACATTTATAACGTCCCTACAACGGCAGATATAAAATGAAACCAGAATATCAGGCTTACATCGAGCAATATTTATCTCAACTTTCAGAACAAGAGCGTAATGCCGTTCCTCAGGTGACTGCCGAGCACTTTTGCGCTGATGAGTTCAATGCCAATGAGTGCGCACGTCTTATCAGCCAACGCATTAAAACCGCGACCTGCAGCCTAAAACAAGGTTACGACATAGACAACGAACCCCTACCAGAAGTAGGAAGATTAACCTTGGTGCTCAACTGGCAGCAAGAACCTGTTTGCATTATCAAAGTAACTGAGGTCTCTGTTTGCCCATTTGATCAGGTCAGCGAGGCATTCGCGTACGCAGAAGGGGAAGGAGACCGAAGCTATCAGTGGTGGCACAAAGCCCACCTCGATTTCTTTACCCAATACGCAGCAGAAATCGGCGCCGATTTTCAGCCGGATTCAGAATTAGTCCTTGAGCGATTCGAAAAAGTTTTTCCACTTAATTAAATTGGTATAACCCTATGATCCCAGTAAATACTTCCGTTGTCTCAGGTGTCGCTATCTCAGAAATTGATGGCGAACCTAAAATGCTATTAATGAAACGCGTCAAAGGCAAATTTTGGTGCCACGTTGCGGGCTCTATCGAGGCTGGAGAAAAAGGTTGGCAAGCCATCATCCGTGAGTTTGATGAGGAAACTAAAATCCCACCACATGCTCTTTATAACGCGCAATTTATGGAGCAGTTTTACGAAGCCAGCGTCGAAGTCATCGAGTTGATCCCAGTTTTTGTTGTAATGTGCCCAGCCAATCAAGAAGTGATATTGAATGAGGAGCACACCGAATTCCGATGGTGTACATTGGAAGAAGCGAAACAACTCGCGCCATTTCCTAATCAGCACGCTGTATACGATCACGTTTGGGCATGGTTCGTAAACAGACAGCCAAATGAACGTTTTAAGATGAAACTATAACAATTTGGTCTGAGTCTAAGTCTAAGTGGATTGTTTTGGTTTAATGGCTTAAGCACATCTTGCCATTAAACCAAAATCTCGAATCAAGCCAGTGTCATCTCTATGGCTGCACGATTAAAACCAATATCTTTAGCAGCATTCATCATGGCATGCTCTGTTTTAAATAATCTTGGCTTTAAGTCTCGACTATTTTCTAGAAAGCTATTTACGCCCCACTTTTTACTTTTAACCATTAAGTAATACCCGTCACCTTTGGGAGATGGAACGGCAATAACATCATCAAGGTTCCCTTGTTTATAATGAGTTTTAAATTCTCTAAGCAACACGACAAAATATCCTTATTATGTAAACGTCAGATATAAAAAAGGAGCGAATACGCTCCCTTTAATTTTATATGATATCTCTAATTATAAAAACGCTTTATAAGGCAATTCCGGTTCATTTGTGAATACATCAGTAAAGCCACGGAAGTGCTGGTAGTGCATACGCCCTTTGTCTGTTGGGTACGTATATTTACCACCAACCTGCCAGAAGAACGGAGCAAATCCATATTGCAGACGATCTTTCTTCATGTTCCATAACACTTCAATTTCACGAGGATCATTTTGGAAGTTTGCCCAGATATCATGATGGAATGGCATGACTACGTTACAGTCTAGTGATTCACCAGCACGTAAAATATCAGAAGCCGTCATTTTATCGGTTACGCCTCTTGGGTTCTCACCAAATGAAAGTAATGCCACATCAATATCGTAGTCGTTACCATGCTTCGCGTAGTAATTTGAGTAATGAGAATCACCAGAGTGGTAAACAGACCCGCCCGTCGTTTCGATTAGGTAGTTGACTGCACGGTCATCCATGCCATCCAAAATGCCTTTATCATAAGAAGACGTGCCTTCAGGTAAAGTAACGAGAGCGGTACGATCAAAGGAGTCCAGTACGCGAATCTTCATGTCTCCCACTTCGAGGACATCGCCTACTTTGGCAACCACACAGCGATCTTCAGGTACACCCCAGCCCAGCCACAAATTGACACACGCTTGTGGGCCGATAAATTTCACATGGTCACCGCAGTTTTGCAGTACCGCAGCAGCAACATTCACATCAATATGATCAGCGTGATCGTGAGAGGCTAACACTGCGTCAATTTCTTTAATGCCAAACGGATCAAGAGGGAAAATAGCAGTACGTAAATTTGGCTGTAGGTTTTCAACACCACCCATGCGCATCATCTGATGCTGATTTTTCATGAACGCATTTTTCTGGGTTTTTTTACCTGTGCCACACCAGAAATCAATCGATATATTGGTATTGCCTTCTGACTTAAGCCAAATTCCAGTACAGCCTAACCACCACATAGAAAATGTATCTTTTTCAACTTGAGTGTTCTCAATTTCTTCATTAAGCCACGTCCCCCACTCAGGAAATGTATTTAAGATCCAAGATTCACGTGTGATTTCATTTACATTACTCATATTATTACCTCTTACTTAATAAGTTATTGGATTATTTAGGATGTAGGGATCCTAACGTCTTATTTTCACAAGTCGCTTTATATTAATTTGGGTTATTTAGGATGTGATGATCCTAGCGCACTATTCTATTAAGGCGCTTAATTGCTCTATTTGACTAAGAATAGTGATTAACTAAATATATCTGTTGCTAAGAGTATTTATTAGCTATCACTATTCCTTTATTTAATTAAACCAGTAAAACTTCGACACCTTGAGCTCTCATGGATTCTATAACCTTAGGGTCGGCATCTTTACCTGTGATCACCATGTCAATTTTCTCGGTTGGGCAAAATAGCATACCGGTAGACTGGCCTACCTTCGAGCTATCCACGACCACCACCAACTTGCCTATTTGCTCTAGCATCTGTTGCTCTGCAATGGCTGTTAGCATATCACTCTTATACAAGCCGTTTTCCGTCAATCCTTTACCACTGGTAAACATCCAATGACCGGCATAGCCTCCCAACGAATTAGGCGTTGGATTCAAAAATATGTTCTGTGTTTTATTGTACTGACCACCGATGATGATGACATTGTCATGCTCTTCATTGATCAGGTAACTCGCCAACGGAAAGTAGTTCGTGACGATGTGAATGTCCTGCCCGCATAACTCTTGGCCTAAAAGAAACGCCGTAGACCCGCAGTTAATCACGACACTTTCTCCATCACCACAAAGTGATGCTGCTTTTACCGCGATTCTGGATTTCTCGTGGTAGTGATCCGTGCTGTCTATGTTTAAGGGAGTCCATGCACGCTTTTTACTTTCAATTCTTTGTGCACCGTTACGGACTTTCTTTAACTTACCTAGCTCATCTAACTTTGAAATGTCTCTTCGAGCTGTTGCTGGTGAAATCTGAAATTTATCGATGATGTTCGATACATTGATCGTTCTACGCTCATCTAATAGAGACAAAATTTCATGGTGCCTTTGCACTTCGTTCATAAATTATCACCTTATCTTTTCATCAAGTGATTACTTGGTGATTAATATTGATTTGTTATGATTGTATTGATGATTAAAAAATATGTCAATTTTCCACAGGATAAAAATGAGGCATTACGCATATTTTTTTATAACATATTGATTTAATTGCTATTGTTATTTTTATCAGTGATCAACCTATCAGTTTTGCCCCTACCAGCTGCTCAAAATTGATTTCGATCAATGTAATCACAAATGAGCATTGAATGATTATAAATGATTGGTATGGTTTGTTTTGTGAGCAAATCTTGAGTCGATATCAGAACAAAAATAACTGAATCACTCTGTCCTACACATAACTAAAAACACATAGATAAGGGGTAAGATATGGAGTTTCTTTACGATGCTTTCTATATTTTTTACAGCCAAGTAATGACAAAAGCGCCGTTACTGCTCGGTTTAGTAACGCTGATTGGTTACTGGCTGCTGCGACGCGATATCACCACCATCATCAAGGGAACCATCAAAACCATCGTCGGTTTTATGTTGGTTCAAGTCGGTGCTGGCACACTGGTAGCAGGTTTCAAACCGGTAATAACAAAACTTTCTGAATATCACGGCCTAACAGGTTCGGTGATTGACCCTTACACCACAATGATGTCGACCATGGAAACAATGGGCGACAACTACTCTTGGGTTGGTTACACCGTACTGTTAGCCCTTGGTCTTAATATCCTTTTGGTGCTTTTTCGCCGAATTACCGGTATTCGAACCATCATGCTTACGGGACATATCATGTTCCAACAAGCTGGTTTAATCGCTGTTTTCTATTTCATTCTTGGTACCAGCATGTGGGAAACCATCCTTTACTCTGCCGTATTAATGGCATTGTATTGGGGTATATCAGCCAACATCATGTTCAAACCAACACAGGAAGTTACAGGCGGAGCGGGTTTTTCTATTGGTCACCAACAACAAGTCGCTTCGTGGATTGCTACTAAAGTTGCCCCAAAATTAGGTGACAAAAAAGACAGTGTTGATCATCTAGAACTGCCTAAATGGCTGCATATCTTCCACGATAGTATTGCGGCAACTGCCATCGTCATGACCGTATTCTTCGGCATCATCTTGCTTTCATTTGGTCTTGATAACCTGCAAGAAATGGCAGGGAAAACGCATTGGTCTATCTACATTTTAGAAACAGGCCTTAAGTTCGCCGTAGCTATTCAAGTCATCGTTGCGGGTGTGCGTATGTTCGTTGCTGAGCTGTCAGAAGCCTTTAAAGGTATTTCTGAGCGTGTCATTCCAAACGCAGTATTAGCGATTGACTGTGCGGCTATCTACGCATTTTCTCCAAACGCGATGGTATTTGGTTTCATGTGGGGCGCAATTGGCCAATTCACTGCGGTTCTCGCTATGTTGGCATTTGATGCACCGATCATGATCATCCCTGGCTTCATTCCTATGTTCTTCTCGAACGCCACCATTGGTGTGTTTGCTAACCACTTTGGCGGCTGGCGTGCGGTAATGAAAATCTGTTTCGTGATGGGTATCATCGAAGTGGTCGGTTCTGCTTGGGCTATCCACTTGATCACCCAGCAAGGTGCCGAGTTCAATGGCTGGATGGGTATGGCTGACTGGGCATTAGTATTCCCACCAATCATGCAGGGCTTGTCCATGTCTAACCTGTTCTTCTTTGTATTGCTTGCTTTAGCTGGTGTGTACATGTACTTCGCTTCAAAACAGCTTCGTGCAGAAGAAGATGCAGAAGGCCTAGTACAAATCAGCGAAGAGCCAGAAATCGTCGAAGCGGTTGAACGTGCCATCTCACAAAGCGACGGTGTTCGTCCTGTTAGCATCCTTGCGGTATGTGGCAATGGTCAAGGTTCATCAATGATGATGAAAATGAAAATTGGTAAATACCTAGAGAAAAAAGGCATCCCTCATGTCATGGATTCATGTGCGGTCTCGGACTACAAATCGAAACTTGCCTCTACCGATATCATCGTTTCATCTAAGCATTTATCGGCCGAAATGACCCCAGGAGAAGGCAAATTTGTACTCGGTGTACAGAACATGCTGAACCCAAATAGCTTTGGTGACGAGTTGCTCGACATCATCGACAAGAACTTCGTTCCAACTAAGTAGACCTAAAACGATTCAGTAAACCTGAACACCCTACATATAACTAGAAATACCGTGCCAGTTAGCGCTGGCACAACCATCGAACGACCAACTGGAGATAGAACAATGGGTTTTAAACAATCACTTATCGACAACAATTCCATCTGTTTACAAGCGCAAGCAGGTTCATGGCAAACAGCGATAAAAGTGGGAACGGATATGCTCATTGCCTCGGGTGCAATTGAAGCTAGCTATCACGAAGCGATCATCAATAGCATTACAAAGCTGGGCCCTTATATCGTCATCGCCCCTAACTTCGCCATGCCACATGCACGCCCTGAAGATGGGGTAAACCGCACCGCTTTTGCTTTAGTCACACTCGCGACACCTATTTATTTTGAAGGTGAAGACGAGCCCGTTGATGTGATGGTCACTCTAGCAGGCAGCTCTTCAGATGAACACATGGAAGGCTTAATGGAAGTCACCACCGTATTAGATGACGAAGACAGCGAAACCGGGGTTGATTTAGACAAGTTACGCCGCTGCCGCAGTAAAGAAGACATTTTTAATGTCATTGACGAAGCGCTCGCCGCTGCCATCGCGTAGCCAATTCGGCCCAAATTAATCAGGAGGACCTATGTATCAAGCTCTTAAACAACGTGTACTAGACGCTAATCTCAAATTGCCAAAATATGGTCTTGTCACTTTCACATGGGGAAACGTATCCGAGATAGATAGAGAGTTAGGCGTCATCGCGATTAAACCTTCGGGCGTAGAATATGATGTGATGACGGTTGACCATATCGTTGTGGTTGATCTTGCCGGTAATCAACTGGAAGGCACACTTAACCCTTCAAGCGATACCGCCACACACCTCGAACTGTACAAAGCCTTTCCTAACATTGGTGGCGTTGTTCACACGCACTCACGTAGTGCGACCATCTGGGCTCAAGCAGGCATAGATATTCCCGCACTCGGCACCACACATGCCGACTATTTCTACGGGGATATTCCGTGTACTCGTAAACTCTCACAGGCTGAAATTCGTGAAGAATATGAGAAAAACACAGGCTTAGTCATCATCGAAGAATTCGCACAACGCAAGGTTGATCCAAAAGCCGTACCGAGTGTGATTGTGTCTGGTCATGCACCATTTTCTTGGGGCAAAGATGCAATAGACGCGGTGCACAATGCCGTGGTATTGGAAGAAATATCCGCCATGGCGCTGGCAACACGCTCACTCAATAGTGGCATAAAAATCCAACCTGAACTGTCCGACAAGCACTACCTGCGTAAGCACGGTGAAAATGCCTATTACGGCCAAAGGTGATCTTATGTACAAAGTGTTGGCTCTTGATCTCGATGGCACCGTTCTCACTGATGAACATACGATTAACCCTGAAGTAAAACGCGCAATTCAAGAAGCAAGGCAGCACTGCCATGTTGTGATTGTCACCGGCCGTCATCATACCGCAGCGAAACCTTACTACGAGGAATTGGGGCTAACTACGCCCATTATCTGCTGCAACGGCACGTACATATACGATTACCAGAATGATTGCGTTGTACAACATAACGCAATTAGCAAGCAAGACGCTTTGTCTTTTATCTCTCTTGCTCATGAGTACCAGATGAAAATGGTCATGTACGTTACCGACTCAATGACCTATTCATCACATAACCCAATAACGTACATGCAAGCACTTGAAAGTTGGGCCGATCAATTTGAAGGGAATTCAAAGCCAAAAATCGAGCGAATCGACTCCTTTAGTGATTTAGTCAACGAGACTCAATACGTGTGGAAGTTTGTTGTAGAAGGACAACCAAGTTCAGTCGAACGATTGCTTGAGCACGATTACGTTAAACGTAAGTTCAATGGAGAACGATCTTGGTCTAACCGAATTGATTTTGCCGCTTTAGGCAACAACAAAGGCGCACTGCTTGCAGAGTATGTCACCAATCTTGGCTATCACGCCAATCACGTGCTTGCTGTGGGCGATAACCATAATGACATTTCCATGCTCGAGTATGCCGGCTTAGGTGTTGCCATGGAAAACGCAGATGACACGGTAAAAAGTGCCGCCAGATTAGTGTGTGAAACAAATAACAATGAAGACGGCTTAGCTCGTCTGATTCGAAATAAAATTAAAGGATAACATCATGACTGTAACATCAACCGCCACCAATAAACCTATGATTCAAATCGCACTTGATCAAACGGATCTTGCGTCGGCAATTCAAGTGGCCAACAACGTAGAAAGCTTTGTCGATGTGATTGAAATTGGCACGATTCTGGCGTTTGCCGAAGGCATGAATGCCGTTCAAACACTGCGTAAAAACCACCCAGACCACATCCTCGTGTGTGATATGAAAACAACCGACGGTGGTGCCATTCTAGCAAAAATGGCCTTTGAAGCAGGTTCCGATTGGATCACCGTCTCCGCTGCGGCCCACATTGCCACGATTGCTGCATGCAAAAAGGTAGCCGACCAATTTAACGGCGAAATTCAAATTGAAATCTACGGCAATTGGACCATGGATGACGCAGAAGCATGGGTTGACCTAGGCATTACTCAAGCAATCTATCACCGCTCCCGCGATGCGGAACTGGCCGGGGTTGGTTGGACAGAAGAAGATTTAATCAAAATGCGTAAGTTGTCCGAACTCGGTTTAGAGCTTTCTATTACTGGTGGTATCGTGCCTGAAGATCTGTATCTATTTGAAGGCATCAAAGCCAAGACCTTTATTGCTGGCCGCGCACTTGCCGGAGAACAAGGCAAACAAACAGCCGAAGCACTTCGCGCCCAAATTGACCGCTACTGGGTATAGGTGATCTTATGTATCAACACTTACAACGACACCGAGTCGGGCTTTACGAGAAAGCCCTACCCAATGAACTAAGTTGGGATCAAAAACTAGAAAAAACCAAACAACTCGGATTCGATTTTCTAGAAATTTCGGTGGATGAATCTGATGAAAGACGCAGCCGCCTAGATTGGGACGACGCCACAATTTATGAACTTCGGGATTTGTGTATCAAACATGGTATCCCTTTGCAGTCCATGTGTTTAAGTGCGCACAGAAAGTACCCATTCGGTTCTGCAGATGCTGCAATACGAGAACAAGCCGTCATCCACATGGAAAAAGCGATCACTCTGGCTTTCAAGTTAGGAATCCGTAACATCCAACTTGCGGGCTACGACGTGTATTACGAGCCTGCAAACAAGGAGACTCACCAACGATTCATCGATGGAATGCGCCATTGTGCCAAATTAGCTGAGCGGGCCGGTATCATGCTTGCCGTCGAAATAATGGATACTGATTACCTCAACTCGTTAAGTAAATTTGAGATCTTAAAAAGAGAAATACCATCGCCTTACTTCACTGCATATCCGGATATTGGCAATATTTCGGGGTGGAATTATGACGTATGCACTGAACTTGCACTGAGCATGCCGCATATTACTCAGATCCATCTTAAAGACACTTATAAAGTAAAAGATGGATATGGCGGCCAGTTCCGAGATCTCGTCATTGGTGAAGGCGAAGTCGACTTCGATGCCATCTTTGTCACGCTCAAAGAAACCAACTGTGTTGTGCCCCTAGTGATTGAAATGTGGGCTCAAGATGAACAGTGGGAACACAACATTAAACTGGCGCAGAAAAGGTTGAATCAATCCTGCTTACAAGCCGAACTGCCAGTACTTTTTTAAACAAATCCATGCTCCTGACGCCTAATAATAAAACTTAAGGCGTCACAATCCCAACGTGGATAGCGCAGCCAAATCTTCTCTCCCCCGGGGATGTTTGCTGCGCTTTTTTTATGCCAGCCCGCACAGCAACCCATGCTTATTTTGTTGACAACCTAAGCGCGTTGCAGCAGAGTTGTGCACCTCATTGTTTATCCATTTAAGTCGACTTATGAAGCTGCTTCACCTACAACTCTTTTGGTTTGAAAAGCATCACGTGCTACTCGAGTTAGAAGATCTACCTGAGCTCACTAATAGCCAGCAAGCAGAACTGCAACAATGGATAAAAAGCAGAAGAAAGCTACTCAGCTTTGAAGTGCACCAGCAAGTATGGGTCAAAGTAAATTCAGATGGTTTTTCTTCTGAATTGATCATTAAACCCAATGGCACGTTGGTGGAAAAAGACCTGTTCAGTGACAAGAAGCTTAACGGACTATGGCAAGTGGTTGATGGTTTACTCTTTCTGAAAATTGTCAGTGGCGAGTTCATCGTTGAATATCAAGTCGTGGGCCATAATCAAGATAACATTCACAGTGGCGTTGAGTACATCAATGGTAAAGTAAGTGCTCATAGTCGCTTCGTGCAAAGCAGACCAACGTCTTTATAAACACATTCCGGAGGCAGGATCATGCGGTACGTTTCTTTTTTATTTTTCGTATTATTGGTTGGCTGCCAAACAACTTCAGCACCCAATAACACGCCTATCGGTTATCTCGGCTTTGCCAATCAGCACTCTTGGGCTGTTAAATTTAACGACTGTACCGTTTACGACCAACAAGGCGCTCTTCCGTATCTATGGCTAAACCGAACGCTCACAACCATTAGTTGCTATCAAGTTCAATCAAGCGATTTATCCTCATTCGATACCCCTCAGATCGCGCTTTATGATGAACCACATTTTGATGCCCAAGTAACAAATGTCGACACACTTGAAGAGCTTTTCATCTCGGAGTCTGGCTGGGGAACTTTCCCTTTCGTTTATCAGGCCCTTCCAAGTAACTGGATACAATTAAAGGAAGGGTGGATTCATCTTTCTTCTAATGACCTCAATGTCGTACAGCTCCATCAAGGAAGCCAAAATGACACAGCCAAAGCCAAACACGATGAATATTATTTAAACCATTGACATCCATATCAACCGCTCCATCAACCAGTCAACACTAAAATACGCGCCAGCCAAACGACGATTATCTTTCGCCTTGTATCTCAAAATGATCGCTGGCTAGTCGTGCTTTACCATCCGCCTCCACAACCCACAATTCGCGGTGGACTACCCCAAACGCTTTGTTCATCGTCCAATTAGAAGACAAGATATAACCATTGTCACCATGAGCTTCCCATTTCACCTCTGTGTAAGCCACATCAGCAAAACCTTTGTCCATGATATCTTGCCAAAATGCTTGAATGGCCTCTTTTCCTTCAAACTCACCAAACGGGGCGGCGGTCATCACGCAGCTTTCACTATATTGATCGGCACACCCTTTCGCATTTTGACTATTGAACGCCTGCTGCCATGCTGCAAGACCTTGTTTACATACTTCTAATACGTTGTTTGACATAATTATTATTCCTATTGTGAGCCTAGTTATTTTTCTAAAAGGGCCGCTGAGAAACGGGGATGTTTCGTTAAGCGCCGTAAAGTAAAGCTAGATTAACGCTACCAATAGAGTAGAAAAACAGTTAGATTAGAAATAACTGTTTAGAAAAATGGAACAATAAATGAATCGCCTACGTCAGATGTCGGTATTTGCGCATATTGTCGAATCAGGATCGATGTCAGCAGCGGCCGATGCTCTAGACCTTTCAAAGTCAGTCATCAGCCAACATTTGAAAGCTCTGGAAACGGAACTCGGGATTACTCTGCTAAAACGCACGACTCGGAGACAGGTGCTGACGGTTGAAGGCGAACGTTTCTACCAAAGCTGCAACAAAATCAACCTCCTTGCAGACTCTGCTTGGAGCGATGCGTTGGAGTCGATAGAAGTGCCTAAAGGCCGAATTCGGATCACCGCACCCAACGCGTTAATGGAAACCCTTATCACCCCTGTCATCGGAGAGCTGATGCAACAGTACCCACAACTGATGCCGGAACTCATAGGCAGTGACGAAAGGTTAGATTTTCTGGAACATGATATTGATTTGGCTATTCGTGTTGGGCAATCTGAAGACAGTGCCATCATTCAAAAACGTTTAGGTGAGTTTAAAGACGTGCTCTGCGGCATCTTAACCGATGAGCAAAAAAAGAACCCACTAGAGGTCAGTTACATCGCTAACTCTTGGCAGGGCAGGCGCATTCGACATGAGTTTGACCGCCAAAACACCGCGCCATTAATCTATGAAGCAGAAGCTCGCTGTATCACTAATTCATTTCACAGTACCTTGGCATTGATTACGTCGGGAGCGGGAGTAGGAATAGTCCCAGACTTTTATTTACCCTTAATAAATACCAAATTAGAACCTGTATTTCCAAAATACTCTCTTAAGACCACCAGCATTTATGCCTTAAATCCTTTTGGGAAGAAAACACCGTTGTCGGTTAGAGTCTGTACTCAGGCGATCCAAGAAAAACTCTCTACTTTAGTGACATGAACAGGAACTGGCGTGGCAATAGCAGCTGCGTTATTCTATCTGGCTTGCTGATCAATACGATGAGCAAGCCACCGTTTATGGCTTGAAACGGAGCAATCATTTTCATTGCAGGGAGCAATAAGTTCTATGTCTACCTATCTCGCTGGTTTTTCTTTAAGTCTCTCTTTGATCCTTGCTATTGGATCGCAAAATGCGTTCGTCTTAAAGCAAGGCCTGAAAAATCAACATATCTTCGCTGTATGCGCCGTGTGTGCGCTATCCGATGCCATCTTAATATCCGTAGGCATCGCTGGTTTTGGTGCAATGGTGCAACAGTTTCCATGGATTGAAGTGTCTGCTCGGTATGGTGGTGCTGCGTTTCTCACCATTTATGCTCTCATCAGTTTTCGTTCTGCTTTGACTACCGATCATGCTTTAAAAGCAGACCAACACACTCAAACATCGCTGGCTAAAACCATTGGTATTTGCTTAGCCTTTACTTGGCTTAACCCACACGTGTACCTTGATACCATGGTATTACTGGGATCTATTTCGACTCAGTATCATCCCTTTGAGTCTCAATTTGCCATTGGCGCAATTGCTTCTTCTTTCGTATTTTTCTTTTCTCTCGGTTACGGTGCAAGGCTACTCACCCCTTTATTTCAAAAACCAAAGACATGGAAAATACTCGAATTTGTTGTCGGGGCTGTGATGTTGTCCATCGCCACTTCATTAGTATTTAATGCCTAAAAACGAGGTCATCATGTTGGTATATTTAAGAGACATGCGACAAGAGGAATACCCTGCTTATTGTCAGTATTTCATCGACGATTACAGCCAAGAAATTGCCACCAATTATGGTCATTCGATGGAAATGGCGATTGAGCTAGCGCAAGCCGATTTACAGCGCTGTTTTCCTAATGGCTTAGAAACCGCAGAGCACGATTTACTTTGTATCGAAATTAATTCAAACGGCTTAACAGTACCAGTAGGCTATTTATGGCATAGCATCAACCAACAAGATCATTCGACCTTTATTTACGACTTCTTTATATCCGAAGAACATCGCGGAAAAGGCATCGGAAAGTCAGCCATCGAGGCTCTAGAACGCCAGCTTCTTCCTTTGGAAATCAAGCAAATAAAACTGCGAGTGGCTTATCATAACTCACGGGCTCTCAAACTATACCAAGAAGTAGGCTTTGCCATAACGGGCTATAATATGGCAAAAACCATAACATCGAATTAAGGATGATAAGATGATAAAGCAAGTTGGCGAGACCAAAATTAACCAAAAGCACAAAGCAAGTTGCCACTGTGGCGCGGTAGAATTGGAACTCTCCCTACCGAATGGCATTGAAAACCCACGCCGCTGTGATTGTTCAATATGTCGAAGAAAAGGGGCGATGGTTGGTTCGGTTGATTTAAGCGGAATTCGCATTGTGAAAGGTGCTGATGTTCTTAAGCTGTATCAATTCAATACTAATACAGCAAAGCACTACTTTTGCTCAAACTGTGGCATTTACACTCACCACCAGCGCCGTTCTAACCCGCATGAGTACGGATTCAATATTGGCTGCCTTGAAGGTGTTAATCCGTTCGATTTGAGTGACGTTGTCACTAACGATGGCGTAAATCATCCCGCAGATCGATAAGGCCTATATTGCCTTAATAACCCAATAGTCCTAACGAAAAAATAGCGTCCCACCGTTCCAAGACGTGACAGTGATAAACAAAGCTTCATATCTAGTCAAACCGAAGGCGGCCTCAGGGTCGCCTTTTGACTTTAAACGTATGACTTTAAGCGGACACGCACCAAATAGTATGTCGAGGAGAAGGGACCGAGTCCCAATAAACGCAAACACGTTTCTGCCCCTTTCTGAGTTGCGAGCATTTATCTATTCGGTTCTCTAAAGCGTAATTTGACCTATTCTTCCTTATACTTAGATCTCTAACTAAATTTGCCAATCCACTACAAACGGCTGTGTAAGATTAGACCTGAAAATATCACGAAATTATCGGCGTCATTATTTTGCCATTGTAATGTTCAATGGCAAATAATGAGGTGGGGTGTACCCCTAACTGAAGTGTGTTAACCCACTATACGTCTCACCAAGTAAAAGTGCTTTTTACCGCGTTGAAGTAACCAGTATTGGTCGAATAACGGGAAGTTCAAGTTTGAGTTTTCTGTATCAACTTTCTCGCCATTCACACTGATGGCGTTGCTGCCAATCAGTTCACGGGCAATGCGTTTTGATTTGGCTAAGCCTGACTCAACCAGAAGCTCTAACAAGTCTCGCTCAGCACTTTGCATATTAGGCAAGCCATCGAGTTCCAACTGTTTCAACTCGTTCAAGCTCAATTGCTGGACGTTACCACTAAATAGCGCTTGAGTGATTCGCTCTGCACTTGCTAAGCCTTCTTCACCGTGGACAAAGCGCGTCATTTGCTCTGCTAGGATACGCTGTGCTTGCGGTTTGCCTTTGCTCTCTTTGTCTTGTACTTCAATCGCAGTAATCTCATCGCAGCTCAAGAAGGTGTAGTAGCGCAGGAAGTGGTAAACATCGGCATCTTCAGCAGATAACCAGAATTGATAGAAAGCGTAAGGTGAGGTCTTACTTGGATCTAACCACACTGCACTACCTTCGGTTTTACCAAATTTAGTGCCGTCTGATTTGGTGATCAAAGGTAGGGTTAGACCGAAGACCTGCTCACCATTTTGACGGCGAGTAAGGTCAATACCGCTAACAATGTTGCCCCATTGGTCGTTGCCACCGATTTGTAGGCGGCAGTCGTACTGACGGTTTAGTTCTGCGAAGTCGTAAGATTGCAGCAGTGCGTAACTGAACTCGGTAAATGAGATGCCTTGATCTGGACGTTGTAAACGTTGTTTAACGGACTCTCGGCTGATCATGGTATTCACGGAGAAATGCTTACCTACGTCGCGGAAGAAGTCGATCACGTTAATCTGCTTCACCCAATCCGCATTGTTTACCATGATCATTGGCTTGCTGACTTGGTTATTCATCAACTGTTGAATTTGGTTCGACAGATCTTGTACCCAGCCCGTTACGGTTTCTTGTGAGTTTAAGCTTCTCTCTGTGGCTTTAAAGCTCGGGTCACCAATCATACCGGTCGCACCACCAATCAGAGCGATGGCTTGATGTCCTGCATCTTGAAAGCGTTTGAGCATAATCAGTGGCACTAGGTGGCCGATATGCAAGCTACCTGCAGTTGGATCGAAGCCGCAGTACAAGGTTTGTGGTTCAGATAGCAGTTGTTGAACTTGGTCTAAATCGCTCGCTTGGGCAATCAAACCGCGTGCTTGTAAATCTTCAATCAGTGTCATCGTCTTATCTTTGTCTGGTTTGGTTGTATTCAGATTAAAAGGCGATGCGGAATCTAGATATATCCCTAAAGGGACAGTTTGCTATCTTGATTGAGTGATCAGGTGGTTAAGAAACAATTGAAAGAACTCGCTTAACGATGCGACATTTAACTGCGCGTAGATGCGTTTGCGGTGGTTCTTAACTGTGCCTTCGGCGACATCTAGCTGCGTTGCAACCTCTTTGCTGTCATAACCTTGCGCGATCAATGCCGCGATTTCCTGTTCTCGTTTGGTGAGCACTGTTTCACCAAAAGATGCCAGTGCGGATTCAATCGCTACACGTATTTGCCCCGAGTAGGCGTTAGGGCTGAACACTGGCTCGGCGAGTATAAACTCGGTTTGTTTCCAGTGTTGTTGGCACAAAGACTGGATAATGGCGAAGTAAGATTTGAGCTTGGTTACTTGAGGCTTGGTGAAGCGCTTATCGTCCTGCATAAATCCAAAGTAGAGCATTACCCAGCGTGTCGGCTCAATTTCGATCAGCATACTGAGTTCATCCTTCCAGCCCGTTTGATGGTAAAACTGCTCACAGTAGGCTTGGTAATCGAGATCGTTGCGCGCGACGTCTTTGCCCACCACATCTTTGAGTGTAAAGATACCTTGTTCTTTGTTCGCGTTCAGCTTCTGATAAAACGGATCGTTTTGAAAAGAGGTGGTGAGATAACGTTGGAACAGTAGCTCGCGTTCATTTTCAATCGAATCATACAGATAGATAGGATGTTTACCTTGGCGGTAGCCGAGGATCACCGCGCAATCAAAACTCAATAATGAAGCAATAACGCTCATGAGTTTAGGCGTAAAGCTTGGTGAGTTAAGAGCAGAAATTGTTTCTGAAAGTTGAGTGTTGAATGGGTCGTTAGGCATGGTGATTCGGGAGTTGGGTAAAGGTGAGATAAGCATAACGCAACAGGCTGTTACCCCAAAGTTATCTGTATTGGATAAATGAATTTGGCCCCTTACATGTCATACTAAGTGCATGGCTGCAATACTTGAAGTAAGCCGAAAAGTTAGATTGTGTTGTGGTTCGTAACGCGTTTCTGTCCAGAGGTGTGTTGATGGCGCTAAGCAACAACGGCCATCACTACACCTTGTTCTGAACAACGTTATATTTGATTAACTATAGGTTGATTTTCTTCGCAACTTGAGTCGCCACGGCGAGGATTTCAGACTCTTGCTGGGAAGAAATAGATGACATGTTGTAAAACAAAATACAGTCTTGGCGCACCATTCTTGGGGGCTTCTTTTAGTTCTACTTCTCGAATATCGCAGCTTGAGGCGTGGTGGCTCATCTTATCGGGTGAGCACACTGTCCATCCACCTAATTTTAGTTTATCTATGAGTAAGTGTTGCGAGCTGACAATCTCAAATTCGCTGCTGAGCTTAGTGTGTCTTAACTCATTGACGAGATCATTTTCTGTTATAAGCTGGCGAAAAGTGGCTAACTCAGCGATAGATACCGGTATGTTAGGAATTGTTGAATTGGTAGCAGTAAAGATGCTCAAATGAAAAGAGCCAAGGTTGATATTGCCAATGCCTGCGCTAGGGTGGAGGTTACCCATGCCCGGCATGATAGCAAACAGTGCATCGCCGTCTTTTACTTGCTGTAAACAGTGGTTTCTATCCCTTTGCAACCAGTTAATGATCATGCTTGGTTGAAGCGATTTAATCTCTGACTCGATACTCAACAGCAGTTGTGAGGGAATTGAACTGTCGTGGTAAACGGTAATGTTGCTCAATTCACCTTTGTAGGCAGACAACGCAATATTCTCGAACTCCAGAGACTGCCTTGCCAATAACCTGTTACGAATAATTACGAACTAGACAGTTTTTCGCTATAGAGCGCGGGTTTAATATCAACTAAATGAGTATTGTCCAAACAGTCAAGTCCCTTAACGGTAAGTACACCTTCATCAATTGCTTCTATTGGTAATACTGCCGCTCCAATTGGATTATGGCGATGGGGAGAACGAAGTGCAAATGTCCCTTTGCTATCCCCACCACTGACAGCGTGCTCCAAAACGTCACGCTGTGCATTTGCTAACCAGTACAGTACGAGAATATTATCTCCTACTGTTAAACCAGTTAAGCCTTGTTTGAATTCGTCAAAAACCACAATTTTACAAATGGGTCCTTGAGGTTGAATATTGTTCGGACACACCTCTACTGAAGTATAAGGTGTCGTAATTTTCCCAATAAACTTAAGTGCTGCTGTCATAGGGTTCTCCTTAATCACTGGTTATTTTTCATGGTGACGAATGTGTAAATGAAAATGGTGACTAAAATAATTGAGCCTCCCATAATACTTGCTACCGCCGGTATCTCAGCGAAGAATAGAAAACCCCATACTGGTGCCAGTACCGTTTCCAACATCAACGTCATCGACACCTCTGCGGCCGTGATATAACGGGTCGCAACCATCGACATCACTCGTCCTAGTGGCGCGGTCAACAGCCCCATTGCAGCCATAATCAGCCAAGTATTTGCGCTGTAGCTGCCAGGTTCTGCGAAGAACGACATCACGACAGCTAAAAGAAAACCACCTAACGCAACGCTCGCCAGTCTACTTACATCGTGATATTTGCGCAGCAAGGTGAACATTAACGACAGGCAAATCACCGAGAACACCGCTAAAGCATCACCAAACCAGTTGCCCGAGCTAAACGACCCAGACACAACAATACCAATACCGATCATGACTGTGATAATCGCAATAACTGTCGTGCGACTGGTTTTCTCACGCAAAAATAACCAACTAAAGATCGCTGATACAGCAGGAGCAGCACTCAGAATAACGAAGGTATTAGCAATCGATGTATTTTTGATACTAAATACTAACCCCGTTGCACTGCCTACCATCAATAATCCAGCGAATAGTAGCGGCCAACCACTCTGAATTACGACCTTTCTAATGCCGCGCTTATCGTTAATCTTAAGAAAGACAGACATGGATATCGCGCTAAAAAAACCGAAAAGAAAAGCGGTATCGAAGCCACTTACACCAGCAAAGCGGATAAATATTGGATCGATACTCATCAATAGCGCGCCTAGAAGCGCTATTAAAAAACCAGTTGTGCGGCTGTTCTTTACAGCCAAAGTCGGAAGTGAAGAAGTAGTCATAATTAACCTCCATCAAAAATCATACTCGATAGTATGATTTTTAGATGCTATTGTGTCAATAAAAATCACACCCATGAGTATGATATTTATTTCCAAAGGACAGTGATGAGCAAAATTGAAGAAAATAGAGAGAAAAAAAAACAAGCTATCTTGGCTGCTGCAAAGTCTGTTTTTTTATCTGAGGGATACACTTCTACCGGTATGGATGCTGTCGCCGCGCAAGCGAAGCTGACAAAGCAAACGCTATATCGCTACTTCCCTTCCAAGAGCGAACTTTTCCAAGCGACTTTGAAGCAGATTGGTGAAAGTTATACCGACCGATATTCACAACATCTCGCGCTAGAAAGTACTCGAGATGCACTAATTGCATTTGCAACTGAGTTTATGAGGTTTCATTTATCGCAAGAACATATTGCAACACAGCGCCTATTGATTATAGAAGCGAATCAAGATCCTGAAATTCTAACGATTTTTATGGGTATTGCTCCTGACGATACCAATGCTGCTTTAAACGTGTTCTTTGCCGAACGATTTAATTTACAGCAACCAAATACCAAAATTGAACTCTGGCTCGGCATGTTGCTTGCGCCACGCTCTAGAGCACTATTGGGGACCCCTGTACTGAACGACCAACAAATTGAGAAGCATGCCATGGAGGCTACCGATTTGTTACTTTTTGGTATCCAATAGAGGCTTCTTTAGTAACATTATTGATACGGATTTATCCCTACACTTCCTCCCCTATACAAAAAGAGGATTAGTATCTCTACCAATCCTCTTTAGGTGGATTACCCTTCTGCCTTAAAGGCAGTAAGGGCTCACTGTTACTCGTAATCTGAAGCGTAAGTCTCTTCATAGGTATGAGAGTAAAGCTCAAACAAGTTGCCAAACGGGTCTTCTAGGTAAACCATTTTAGCTTGCTTGTTTTCATCTTCTGGGTGATAACGCATGATATCCATGCGAACCTTACCGCCAAATTTTTCAGTGCGTTCAATTGCCGCTGCAAAGTCGTCCGTTTGAAGACAAAAATGGAAAATACCTAAGCGAGAGAAATCCACTTCGTGACGTTCTTGGCGCTCTTTCATTTCAAACAATTCAACACCGATACCATCAGTCGTTACCAAGTGAGCAATATTGAAACCTTTAAAGCCTTCACCGAATACCGCAATGCACATACGGCCAATCGCTGATTCACGTTCTTCGATAACTTTGGTGTTATTCATCACGATTTTTAAGCCGAGAGCCTTAGTATAAAACTCGACAGCTTTGTCCATATCGCCAACCATGATGCCTACGTGATTCATTTTCATTTTGCTCTCCAAACTCAGTTAATTTGTCGTATCTTGTTTCGATGAGGAGAGTATATGCAAAATCAATAATTACTAGAAATTATCATAATTTATTATTTTGATAATTTAAATTTATACCAAGACAGGCATTGTCCGGCGTCTTTCGTAACTCGCACCAGAATGTTGACATATAGATTACAAATCTCTGGAGAATCGTTCTAAAATTCTCACATCATGAAAAACAGAGTGTCACCAATGATTGGGCGTCTATACATATTGTGTCTGGCAAGTTTGTTTTCTAGCGTCACATTTGGCCAAAATTTGCAAAGCCAGTGGCAAACGCTTTACCAGAATTTATGGCAAAAGACGCCGCTGACACTCTCACAAAATGAGATCAGCGAATATCCCAATGCACTATGGATGGACGCATCGCGTTACCCCAATTTCGAGAACATTAACTGGCATGACTTGCGAACTCTCAATAATGTCGCATCTCAGTGTCGTCCAGTAGAGCAAGCTAACAACGCGCTGCAGCCAGCGATTGGCTTTGAACTCGCCTTATGTCAAGGAACGCCTTTAAGCGAAGATTGGTTTGCGACCAACGATGTTTTACACCCTGCAGGCGGGAGCTATGCCGATCGCTATCTTGCTAACCGTGGCAAGCTTGCGCAAAGTTCCTCAAATAAGATATTAAGATTCACCAGTATCTCTAACCCGCTCAATCCTCTTCATCACAAGCTTTCACCCCTTTCTGAACCGGGTAAAGAAGCACTAATTAATGGCTATCGAGCCTGGATGGAAGGTGACACATTGTGGCTATCAGGTGAAAGCGGCTGGAAGGCGGTCCCCACTAACATTTGGCACCCACTAGTAAAGGAGGCAAACATAACACTCCAAGGTGACAGCTGCACTTTTTCCTACAGCAATTTATGTATTAGCAAGAAACAACCCTTGGGTGTCTCGATACAGGTCTTACTGCTATTTCTCGGTTCAGTGCTGTTGGCTTTTTTATTGCGTCTTAGCTATTTAAAACACAAACAACGCAAAGAGAAGCGTTTCATTTTACAGTTGCTAACTCACGAGCTGCGAACTCCCATTACCAGCTTGGGGTTAACCATTGATATGTTTCGTCACCATTTTGATTCGCTCGATGACGACGTACAAGATGTCTTTTGGCGGTTGCTCTCAGATTACCAAAGGTTGTCGCAACTCACTCAAAACAGTAAAGCCTATTTAAGTGCTGAAAAGTCTACTACTTTGCTGTATCAAACAGGCCCGCTTGGTGATTGGCTGAGTCACTATTGTGATAAACATGAAGTGCAATACAGCCTGAATAAAGATGACGAGATAAGCCTGCCTTACTATTGGCTCGCGATCTGCTTAGAAAACTTAATCAGAAATGCAAAGCAACATGGTAAAGGCGTGGTCACCGTTACCGCGCATTTGACTACAACCTTAGTGATTGAAGTGAAAGATGAAGGTGAATTCCCCACCTTATGGCAAAAAATATTTCAACAACGAGAAGCCATTAAAAGCAACGATAATATGGGCATTGGCTTAGACATTGTCGAACACTTAATACAGATGGTAAATGGCAAACTGACCATCCATCGCAACCCCACACGCTGTATTTTGGAGCTGCCGTATGAGCACGATTCTACTGATTGAAGACGATGAACTATTAGGTGAAGGCTTAGTCACTTTTTTCAAGAACAATAAATTTGACTGTGTATGGGCAACCAGCGCCAAACAAGCCACTAAGCTCTGGTATAAAGCTGATTTAGTCATTCTCGACCGACAGTTGAGCGATGGGGATAGCCTGCAACACATAGCTCAGTGGTTACTACTCAAAGCGGTGCCTGTTATCGTTTTGACGGCCAAAATCGATGTTGAGCAAAGAATTGAAGGGCTAAAGGCCGGGACCAAAGACTATGTCACTAAGCCATTTTCAAGTGACGAACTGCTTGCCAGAGTCAATACCCAATTGCGCCCATTAGGCTCGAGTTTACTGACGTATGCAGATATTGAAGTCGATTTAGGGCAGAGGATCGCTAAAGTGAACGAAGTAAACGTTGCTCTGAAACCTAAAGAATTTCAGCTTTTGCTGCTGTTTGTACAACATCAAGGCCGCGTATTTCACCGTGATGAATTACTCAATAAAATCTGGGGCTACGAGGTATTCCCGAGCACGCGAACCGTCGATAATCACATTTTACACCTAAGGCAAAAACTACCCAGTTTGGCCATTAAAACTCACCGAGGTGTTGGGTATCGATTGTTAGAGGCCAAGTAATGAAAACCATCAAACCACAACTCACACTGGCACTTGTTACCTTCACCCTACCTAATTTGGTGCATGCCAACCTATTTGCGGACACGCCGCTACAGCATGCATATCAGGCGCTGGCGACCAACCAGCCTCAGCTCGCTTGGCAGGAGCTGAACTTGGCCCTTAATCAGCACACGATAAGCAGCCAACATTGGCAACCCATTAAGCGCGAGATCCTCAGTCAAACGGCATGTGGAACAGCCCTACCGTTAGAGGTCAAGCTTGATACAAAACTACGGTTGAGTGTCATAAAACGCTCAGGGCTTACGTCTCAGGGCTACCAAGTTCGGCTTTCAACTGAAGCGAGCCCAGTTAAAGAAGAGATTTTATTAACCTCACCTGATGGCGTCGTGTTATTGGAAGGGAGTCTTGCAGCAAGCCGCCAATATCAAGAGCTTGAGAGCGCTGAACTTTTGCATAAACCTGCATCAGGGTTGTTTATGCTATCAGTAGGAGATAAACAAGTTACCCTGCTACTTTCAATGAACTTACTTTCAATGGACAGTCACACGTCATGGCTAACCCAAAGCCAACAGACCAATCGAGCACAAGTATCACTCGACTTACCAGCTCATATCGCCGGGTGCCCAGTTGCTGCGGCAAGTTGGCAATGGTTCGATAAAAACTACAACATGTTGGGTTCCAAAGTCCCGTTTCAATACGCTCAAGAGAATCGCCCAACCGCTCTACCTATCGCCTCTAAAGCAAGTTACCTGAGCGCCAGTGTTGAGCTTATCGAGTTTCAACAAGGTATTCGCATTGAATACGTTCAACGGCTCGCCATACCTTATCAATTAAATGGAGACATATAGGTGACATGACGGCTCCAACATCCAGCTTAAATACCGCTAAGATTAATTTGGAGTTATCTCATGTTACAAAGTAAAACTGATCGACGAAACACCGCGATCCTACGGGTACTGATGATGTGCCCGTTTCTGTTCTTTTCCGCAGTCAGCGCGGCAGACACCATTCAACTAAAGAGCGTTCAAGACCAAATCTCTATCTCTCCTAGCACTCTGGCTATCCGCTGGAATGGGCTATCTGTGAACGACGCGGCACTGACCATAAACTCACAAGCACAAAAAGACTATCGCATACTTGCGCAATCCGAAGATCAAATCAGCTGGGAAGTGTTACCTAGTGGTCTACATATCACAGCGTCATTAACTGATAGGAAACTCGCACTGTCTTTAAAACCAAGCCATGAACAGGTCATCTCTCGCCAGCAGCCTGCTACGGTAAATTGGTTCAATCTGAACGAAACCAAGAGCCAAACACTACTACTGCCTTTTAGCGAAGGCATGCGAGTGCCCGTTGCCCACCCTATTTGGGCCCAGTTTCTTGCCAATAACTACACGGGTTCTAATACGACTCAAGATCTAAAAATGCCATTTTGGACCGTTGAACAAAATGGCACGTTTATCAATTATCAATTACTGGAAGCAACCAACAACCAGTTAACTTTTACAGACCAACAAGGCCGCGTGGATATGGTAGCGGCACATCAATTTACGCCGCTAAACCGCACCGAATCGTACAAGGTAGAGATCGCTTTAGGAGATAACCTACTCAGTGGTGCTAAGCAATATCGACAGTGGCGAGAACTCAACAACCTTACTGACCCTTTAAGCGCTAAAGCGTCTCGCAACAGACAGGTTACGAAGCTAATTGGGGCAAGTCATGTGTACTTGTTTGGTAAAGACCCGCTAAGTCGTAGTGATGTCAAAGATTGGTGGGGACTAAAACACTGGTATCTTGAATTATCCGGCCTAACCATAGATAAATCTGCAGCAAAGGAGCTGACTGGTTTACACAAACAGCAAGGGTGGTTTAGCGCGTATCATAAACAACTGCTGCTAGAGTCGATCAATGCGTCTCTATCTTACCCATTCACAGTAGGTTATCCGACCTTAAGTGATAATACGATTGCCGCTCAATACCGCGCAGCTCAGTCTAAGGTCTCTTGGTTAGCCAAGCACGCAGGCGATTACTTAATTGAACCTAATCGTTGGGGCCAAGCACTTTCAATCGATATGCTCAAAAGCTTTAAACAGGCTGGGCTCAGTCGCCTATGGCTGGGTTTTGATAACTGGATGCCAAGCTTTTACAATCCGGAAGTAATAGAAAAAGCCAAACAACAAGGCTATTTGGTTGGCGTGTATGATTCCTATAACACCGCAATTTCACCCGGCAGTAACGACAGCTGGTTAACGGCCAATTTGCCAAAAGAAATGCGCTTTGGTTGCGCTATCGAGATGGCGAGCGGCAAGAAAAAGTCTGGTTTTCGTAATAACGGCTACTACCTAAACCCTAACTGTCATTTGGATTATGTAAAACAACGAGTATTGGATATCGTCAAGTATGGGCGTTTTAACAGCCTATTTTTAGATGTTGATGCAACCGCTATGGCACGTGAAGACTATCGCGATAACAGCAGTGAAAATGACATGCTCAACGCGTTCAATCAACGTTTAGCTTGGCTTGGCGAGCAAACAGGCATTATTTTGGGATCCGAAGATGGTAATGCCCTAACGACTAGGGGAATGGCGTTTGCTCATGGACTAGAAACCGTCGGCTTTGGTTGGACAGACACAGACATGACCAAAAATAGAAAATCGAAGTATTATTTAGGCCGTTGGTACCCTGATAACAAGCCAGAATATTTCTTTAAATCCGCGCAAGTCAAAGAGCCGTACCGCTCGCTATTTTTTGCGCCACAATATCGAGTACCTTTATACCAAACGGTATTTCATGATGAAGTGATCAACAGTCATCATTGGCATACCGACAGCTTAAAATTTAGCGATGTAAAGGCCAGCAGAGATCTCACCGCTATGCTGTACAACACACCCGCAATGGTGCACCTCACTCGCGATGAAGCGCTGTCTTCACAAAGTAAGAGAGTGCAGGCGCTTAAGCATTATCAAACAGGCTTTAAGCCAATCCATGAGCAACTCTGGGACAAAAAGCTAATGAGTTTCACATGGCTTGATTCTAAAGGATTCGTTCAACAAACCACATTTGAAGATGGCAGCAAAATTATTGCCAATTTCTTAGCTAAACCATACCAGCACAACGGCATCACCATTGATAAGCAATCAATTTACGCCAAGCTTGGTAACGGTGGCACCGTTCAATGGGCAAGCAAATAACCCCGCAAAGCAGAACATAATAAAAGGAAGAAAAGCCAACTCAGTGAACTGAACTCCAATCGTTGGCTTTTCTATTTCTTAATTCAGGCATCATATCGAATACGACTGTTCACAGGGTTATGTTATAAGCACACTTCACTCTGCTTATCGTCTAACAACCAAGAGACCCAACGCCTTCTTGAATTAAGCACAAACCCTTCACTCGGCTCTAGCCCACTTAAAACGTAACCATCCGAATTCCTTCCTCCTTCATTTTGGCTAAAGACCCAGTCGGCGCTATTAATTCGGCCGCCGCTGACCAGCTTTTCGCTTAACTCGGAATTGGTAATCACGATCGCGACTCCATTAGAAGAACGCACACCTATTTGAGCCTCTGAAAAGGCACCAATCGCGACAGGCACTTCGAGGGTACAATGTCGACCCTTCTCGTCGATACGGGTATATTTACCTTCGCCTACCCGGCCTTTTAACCACATGAGACGCCCTTCTGTCATGTGTTTTACAACCAAAATACCGACGATTTTCTGAGACTGAAGATCGGCTTGAATGTTCTGTGCCAATGACAAGTAACTCGCCATTGTGAGCGTTACAGCTAATGTTTTTAAAACAAGCGATTTCAACATGAGTAATTCCCCTCAATCATGGCACCTTCGCTATGTTTACATAACAAATAAATTAACCAGAACGGCCCGATAATCGGCAGCAAGAATACCCAACCCCACCAGCCTGAATGACCGGCATCATGCAAGCGACGAACAATAAACGCCAGCATAGGGAATAAGCTGATGATGCTATAAGACAGATCCAAAAAACCACCTGGCAGTACCACCACATCCAAGATGATGAGTAGTAAGCTTATGGCGAAGTGCACGGCCATAAACATCCAAAACTCGTGCCTATAGGCTCGCCCTGAAAAATCGAAACAGTGTCGCCATCCGCTTAGGTAACCAATCCAAAAATCATGTATCTTCATTAGGAGTCTCCATTTAAGTTGGTGAACCTAATATTGGTGTAAGCCAGAGCCAATAACGTCCTAATACCTGTTTTAGGACGTCCTGATACCCGTATTTGTTCGATTGGTGCTTTTTTGTATCGCTGCAAAACGTTAAGCTGATACTTCAATTTCCCCTTGGTTTCACAACAAGCAGATTTCTCTATGTTGGCTATACCGGTTCCTTTTGTTGTCTCAATGCTACTGGCTCTGTTAGCCATTACTTTGTATTTTCGTTACGAAGATCGAGCGAAAACGGTATGTTTGTTTTTAGGGTTGTGTGCATCAACAACGGCCATGGTCGGCCTAAGATGGACATTAAATATAGACGCCTTCGCAATTGCGCAGCCTATTCTGGCTTCCACCATTCCAATTGCTGCTTGGTATACGTTTGCTCATGCAAGCCAGGGGCAAGGCTTCTTACCATTTAAGCACTTTATTGCACCTCTATTCGTCGTTATTAGCGCGACAACTCAACCTTGGTTAACTCTTCCGTTAGATGAAATATTAACCCTGATTTACGTTGGTTACGGAGTAGCGCTTATTCGCTTTTCATCCAAAGAAACGGTGTTAATTAATGTTTCGCTTGGAAACTGGGAGGGTGTAAAGAAAGCAGAAAGTGTTGCTGGGTGGATGCTGATTTTCTCAGCGTTTGTCGATACGTTCATGTCGTGGGATTTCACATTCAACCAAGGAGCGTTTTCCCTCTATATTCTCACGACAGCGCACTTAGTTCTTTTGCCGGTTTTATCATTGGCTGTAGTGGTCGCTGGTATCAATACGCCTGTGGCAGAGGAACCACAATCACACAAAAACGACATCAAAAATGAGGAGCCAGTCCACCCCACCACAATGACTAATGAACGAGCTCATGAAATTGCCGCCATACTAGATCAGAGAATTCGCCAAGACTCCCTATATCTTGATCCTGAGCTCACTCTTTCTAAGTTAACGCGTAAATTAGGCGTGCCTGCCAAGCAAATTTCGATTGCCGTCAATCAAGTCCATGAGCAAAATATTTCCAAGCTCATCAATGAATATCGTATTAATCACGCCAAACATTCTTTGCTCACCTCTCAAGACACCATTACCCAGATCTTCATGAATTCAGGTTTTCAGACCAAATCCAATTTTAACCGCGAGTTTTTGAGAATGACCAATATGACTCCCAGTGAATTCCGAAAAAATAAAGCGGATCACATGGAATGATGTTGACGCCTATGTTCAGGAGCCTGACCTTCACAGCTGTGTTTCAAGCCACTCTATAAACGCCGCTATTTTGGGCCTGTGCTGCTGATCGTTTAAACAAATCAAATCATAACCTCGGCCAGAATCGACTCGCTCAAATGGGGCGACTAACTCACCGTTAGCGATACTGCTGCGTACTAAAGACTCCCGTGCGATACCGATTCCCATGCCGTTTTTAGCCGCAGTCATCGCCATGTCTGAGTGATTAAATAAATAGGTTCTGTCCATAACGTTTAAAGGCTTAAAGGCCTCTTCTGTCTGATTTTCTAACCATATTTTCCATTCAAGATTAGGGTCACTTGCTTCTAGCGATTCAGTACAGTGAATAAACGTTGCAGACGTCAATTGCGCGGCAAAACTTCTGCCACCAGCAAAGTGCGTGTCAAAATACTCGGGGCTGCACACGGGCACAAGCTGCTCATCAAACAATCTTCGGTGATAAAAGCCTGGGTGATCGCTGTCGCTATAATAGATGGCAATGTCGACGGGTTCGTGTTGAAAATCCAAACGGCTGGCTTTGACTCTAAGCTTAACATTGAGGTGAGGATACAAGCGTTGAAAGTCTGCCAGTTTGGGTAATAACCAGCTTTGAGCAAACGTTGGGGCTGCGCCAATATAAAGCTCTCCACGCAGTTCATTGAATTTTATCTCTTCCAGTTCCGAGAATATAACGTCAAAAGAGTGGTTCAACGCATGTAGCAACCGTTCTCCCTCTTTCGTTAGATCTAGCCGCCGCGTCATACGGACAAATAAGCTAAAACCTAATTGCTCCTCTAATGATTTTATTCGCTGGCTGACCGCCCCCTGAGTAATAAACAACTCTTCTGCCGCTTTAGTAAAACTCAGAAACTTACCGGCAATCGCAAAAGTGTACATGTTAGACAACATCTGTTGCTTTCGATCCATAACTCACCCCATACATTAGCAGTGCTAATTCATAGCAAGGTTTAATTGGTTTGTATAGCCAACACCAATCATTTTTAATCAATGTTACTTATCCATAACGAGAAACATCACAATGAATAATAATCTCAAAATTACCATTATTGGGGCAGGATCCAGCTACACGCCAGAACTCATTGAAGGCTTAATCAAACGAAGTTACGAGTTGCCTATTGGTGAACTTTGGTTGGTTGATATCCAAGATGGCGCTGAAAAAGTAAACATCATTGCCGACTTAACGCGACGCATGCTGGCTAAAAACAACCTGTCGCACATTGACGTACACGTCACTTTAGACCGTGCTCCTGCACTTAAGGGGGCAGACTTTGTTTGTTCTCAATTCCGAGCCGGTTGCTTGGAAGGCCGAATACGCGATGAGCGCATCTCGCTTAAATACGGGATGATAGGCCAAGAAACCAATGGGCTTGGTGGGTTTGCTAACGCTTGTCGCACGATCCCCATCGCGCTAGAGATAGCGAAAGAGATGGAAGAGTTGTGCCCAGAGGCATGGCTGTTGAACTTCACCAACCCATCAGGCATGGTGACTGAAGCCATATTGAAGCATAGCAAAGTGAAAACCGTCGGGTTGTGTAATGTTCCTGTCATCATGCAAAAAGGCATTGCGAAAATGCTGAATACCAACGAACAAGACTTTGTATTACAAGTGGCGGGGTTAAATCACTTTATTTGGGCTCGCCAGATCTTGCACGACGGCCGAGATAAGCTGCAAGAAGTGATGGAGGAAATTTTATCGGGTAATGACCCATTAGTGCCACAAAACATCCCACCGTTCGAATGGCCAGCGGAGTTGCTTCGCAACATGGGCATGATCCCGTGCGCTTATCTTCGTTACTACTACAGCGCCGAAGACATTCTGGCTCAAGAACAAGAAGAAGCCAGCAGCGAAGGCACTCGCGGTGAAGTCGTTAAAGCGATGGAGAAGCGTCTATTTGATATCTACAGCAATCCAGAATTAAATGAAAAACCAAAAGAGTTAGAAAAGCGTGGTGGCCAATATTACTCAGAAGCCGCCTGCGAATTGATGAGTTCTATATTCAATGACAAACGTACCATCATGCACGTAAACACCCATAATAATGGTGCCATTAATGGCTTACCTGACGACTGCGCCGTAGAAGTAAGCTGTATGATCACCAAAGCCGGCCCTGTTCCATTAAACGTAGCGCCTTTCCCATCCGACACTCTGCGCCTGATTCAATTAATGAAAGAGTTTGAATCACTTACAGTGGAGGCGGCCGTCATGGGCGATCGCAATGCTGCCCATCGGGCATTGATTTTAAATCCACTGGTTACAACAGGTACCGTTCTAGAGAGAGCACTAGAAGAAACCATTGAAGCAAACCTAGACTACATGCCTCAATTTCGTTAACCGAGATTGCATCATCACGTAGTTGAAATAGATCATCGTGCAAGGTTGCGCACTGGAGAGACATGATCTTCAAACGGCACATGGCGGCGTAAAAAAACCGCCCCTTGCACGCATTCAGGGTCACTTATCCGATCCATTCTAAAATGACGAAAATCGTTGCGCTCCGGATCCCACGCCACCAAATACCATAAGGGTGGCAAGATCAACATCGCTTGAGGTTCGACATATCGTTGAGTCATCGCTCCTTTGGCATCGCAATATTGAAAACGAAGATGTAGCTGTTGCAAAAACGCAGTTTCAAAAGCTGGCAATAGTGCTTCATCCATTTCTCCCATCCCTGAGATATCCACCTGCGAAGCCAGTTTACTGACAAATAAGCAGCCCAATAGGCGACGCAAGTCATGCAGTTTGTCGGCCGGTAGCGCTTTTTCTATTTTAGCCAGCGCAACATCAGCAAGCCCCGCAAACGGAATACCACCAATGGCAGCCATTGAAGCAACACTGATCAGCAGAGCAAAGACTTCCGCTACCGACAACTTAACCGTAGTTTGAACAGAACGAGGGTCAAGTTGCACCCCGCCTCCTCGACCAGATTCAGAGTGAATAACAAAGCCCTCATCACGCAATGCACTGAGATCGCGTAGTACCGTTCGTCTGGATGCACCAATCTCTTGGGCTAACTCGGCAACGGTTGAAGTCCCGTTCCTGCGGAGGCTGCGTACGATGGCGTCTTGGCGTAGGCGAATATTCATTTTGTCAGATTACCTTTCAAAGGTGCCAGTATTTGTCACCATTACGATATATAAATTAGTCGTCAACGTCAGTAAGGAGACGCAAAATGTTTGATCCAACCAAATTTCCACTACCTACTCAGATTTCAGTTAATGGAGTCACACTCGAAGTTTTCGAAGCAGGTCAGCACAATGCCGGCAACCCTATCGTGCTTTGTCACGGCTGGCCAGAGATCGCTTTTTCGTGGCGCTATCAAATACCAGCCCTTGTTGAAGCCGGTTACCATGTCATCGTGCCAAACCAGCGCGGGTATGGAAACTCCTCATGTCCATCCGATATTACAGATTATGATTTAGTCCATTTGACTGGCGATCTCGTCGGCCTACTCGACCATTATGGTTACCAAGATGCCACGTTTATCGGTCACGATTGGGGGGCAATGGTAGTTTGGGGGGTGGCATTATTTCATCCAAGCCGAATCAACAAAGTGATAAACCTGAGTTTGCCGTATCAAGAAAGAGGAGAAGAGCCTTGGCTTGAATTAATGGAGCAATTTCTTGGCGCCGACAACTATTTTGTCCACTTTAATCGACAACCCGGTGTCGCAGACGCCGTATTCGAACACAATACGTTCCAATTTCTCCGTAACCTCTACCGGAAAAACCAAGCTCAACAAGAACCAGAGCAAGGTATGGTGATGATCAACCTCGCGCAAGCAGGAGAACCGACAGGGGAACCTATAATGAGCGATGACGAGTTGGCTATTTTTGTTTCTGCATTCGATCGATCAGGCTTCACTGGCAGCATAAATTGGTATCGAAACCTTGACCGAAATTGGCACTTATTGGCTGATACTAATCCAGTAATTCAATGCCCTACACTTATGATCTATGGTGAGCGAGATGTGATCCCCCCATCAGAAAGGCTACCGATATTCGTGCCTAATGTGGACGTAGTCAGCCTAGATTGTGGTCATTGGATCCAGCAAGAAAAGCCAGAAGTAACTAACCAAGCCATTGTAGAATGGCTAACATCAAAAACCGCACACTAACTACAAAGCGATTCATCCTCCCTCTCGCCAAATAGGGGGACACTGAGTGTCAATATTCGAAGCATAAATACCAAACGATTAGAAAGGAATAACTGAAAATGACTGAACTGATTTTTTTCAGAACCCAAGAAGAATTTGGCCTGTGGCTAGAAAATCATCATAACGTCACCACTGAATTATGGGTCGGTTTTTACAAAAAAAGAACCAACCGAGAAAGTATTACCTGGTCTGACTCTGTTGATGTTGCGCTGTGTTTTGGCTGGATTGACGGCATACGAAAAACGATTGATTCCGAAAGCTATAAGATTCGCTTTACTCCACGTAAAACAAACAGCGTATGGAGTGCGGTGAACGTTAATAAAGCAAAAGCACTGATACAACTTGGCGCAATGAGGCCAGAAGGCGTGGTTCTCTTTAACAGCAGATCCGATGATCTCGGCTATAGTTCAGAACAACGGAATATAGTGCTTGCCAAGGAGTATGAAAACCAGATCAAAGCAAACGATAAAGCATGGCAATTCTTTATTCAGTTAGCCCCCTCCTACAAACGCGACTCAATCTGGTGGGTTATGAGCGCGAAGAAAAAAGAAACCCAACTCAAAAGGCTGGGTATATTGGTTGAATCATCTGAAGCGGGCTTGAAAATCCCAATGCTAAGAAAGAAATCAGATATTTGAAAGTTAGTGAAAATCCGCTACTTACTGCAGACTTTGGCTCTAAAAACTCGGAATCATCGATAAAATCAGGCATATTGAATCCACCTTACAAAATAATTACAACTGCCAGAGCACATATGAATTCAATCAACCTCAGTGAACCGTTCTCCCTAACTAATGGCCAAGTGATTAAAAATCGTCTGTTTAAGTCGGCAATGAGCGAGCAACTTGCGGATAAACAACATAATCCTACTCCTGGCTTAGCCACCCTATACCAACGCTGGGCCAAAGGAGGCATTGGGCTATCGATTACCGGTAACGTAATGGTGGAAAGAAGTGCTCTTGGCGAACCAAACAATGTGGTATTGGATGAAGAAAGTGACTTAGCGTTATTTAGCCAGTGGGCTGACGCAGGTAAGAAAAATGGTGCGCAAATTTGGGTACAGCTTAACCACCCAGGAAAACAAATCCCTAAGTTTTTGTGCGATGAACCCGTCGCACCATCCGCCATTTCCTTGGGTCGCGGGCTAGAAAAGGGCTTCAATACCCCACGAGCTCTGACTGAAAGCGAAATCCATCAAGTGATTGGTAAGTTTGCCACCAGCGCTAAACTAGCGAAACAAGCCGGCTTTACCGGCGTACAAATTCATGGTGCTCACGGCTATCTTATCAGCCAGTTTTTATCCACAAGGCACAACCAACGAGACGATAAATGGGGCGGTTCACTGGAGAATCGACTTCGATTTGTACGAGAAGTATATCGGGCCATTCGCAATGAAGTAGGCGATAACTTCCCTGTTGGAATTAAGCTCAACAGCGCCGACTTCATGAAAGGCGGCTTTACTGAGGAAGAGTCGATGCAGGTTGTGCAGGTATTGAGTGACGATGGTATAGACTTAATCGAAATATCAGGTGGAACCTACGAAAGCCCGTCGATGATGGGGGCTAAAAATAAATCGGTTAAGGCAAGCACCATAAAACGTGAAGCCTATTTTCTAGATTACATGGTAAAGGTAAGAAAACTGGTGAACACACCACTGGTCGTAACCGGTGGTTTTCGAACGGCCCCAGCGATGAATGACGCCTTAAATTCATCAGCCACTGATTTTGTTGGCATTGCTCGAACCATGGCTGTCGACCCCGACTTCCCCAATAAATTAATTGAAAACCCAGATTATGGCATGCCACTGAGCGAACCGACCACAGGTAAACCAGCGCTCGATAAAATGGCTATGGTTGGGCTGGTATGGTACGAACACCAAATGTGGCGTATTGCCGCAGGTAAAAATGCCAAGCCAAACTTGAGCCCGCTTGGCGTGGTAATAAAAACCATCCTAAGTGCGGGTTGGCATACGTTTAAACAACGTAGGGCATAAAGCCAATATTGATTACTAACGAATAGCCCTTTCGGATTACGTCATTCAACTAGTGACTTCACCTTATGGTGAAGATGAACGATCGCTTAGCACTGCACGTAAGAAACACCTCTCGACATAGTTACTACTAAGGAACAAGTCGATTAGCTTAGTTTGTTATTTATCAACTAGACTTATAAACAGTGTGGTTGATAAGGTACAAATATGACTCGTCACCCATTGAATAGATTTCAATACATTCCCGTTATTGCTTTGGCACTTTCTTTTGTTTTGGGTGGCTACGTATACAGCAGGACTCTCGACGAATGGCTAACGAACATCGTTAGTAGCTATATGCTTGATTTATTAGACGATGTTAATCATGAAGTAAAGAGAGGCAAACTTCACCTTTATGATTTTACCCCCCACGAAATTGATCAATTTTTGGATAACTTATCCCAATCCTCTTCACAGCGTCGATTCACTATAATCCATGAAAGTGGGAAAGTACTCGGTGATTCAATACTGACCAAGAAAGAAACTTACCATTTAGGGAGTTTTAGCCAACGCCCCGAGGTGGTGTCTGCCTTAGCCACTGGACATGGGATTGCAAAGCGATATAGTGAAACCAACCATCAAGAAGTTCTTTATGTCGCTGCTCGGCTAGAAATTGACGATCATGAACACGATCACTTGATGGCCAAAAATTCGGTAATAGATCCTAAAGAACACGAAAAGCCAAGTATTGCAGAGCAGAATGACCATGCAATACACAGCTCTGTTTACATTCTTAGGCTAGCAATGCCGATGACTTCGCTTCGAAGCATGTCCGAAGACCTCAGATTTATTCTCTTCATACTTATGGGCTGTTCTATGGGAGTGCTTATTGCTTCTTCATGGTTCAGTCAGCGAAAGATAACACAGGCGATTAATGAAGAAAGGCAGCAACAGCAAACGAGAATAGACAAAAGCACCCGGGAAATTGAATTACTGCGTCAACTCGCCAATATGCTTGCGGCCTGTAAGGACATACACGAAGCACAACTTGTTGTGAAAGACATTATTCCGAGATTACTTGGCAACGTAAATGGTTGCATTTCCATCATGCGCGAATCTCGAAACTTACTGGAAGTAGAAATTGACTGGGGAGAAAAGTGGCCAGCCGCCACCGCATTTTCTCCACAAGATTGCTGGGCCATGAGAAAAGGCAAAGCTCACCTGTCGCATGATAAACATCAGAGTTTAAATTGTAACCATATGAGCAGGAAAAACACTAAGGACACCACACTGTGTATTCCCCTTACCGCTCACGGAAACACAGTCGGGATCATCCATCTTAATTTCCCCAGCGCCGGCTCTCTAGTACCAAATGATATCCAACAGTTAGCCTTTACCCTGGCGGAGCACCTTGGCCTTGCACTGGCTAATCTTCGCCTTCAGGATAAGCTCCGCTCGCAGGCATTGCGTGACTCGCTAACAGGGCTATATAACAGACGGTATTTTGAAGATAAACTCGAAAAAGAATGGTCGCTTGTTTACCAAAGTGACGCCCCGCAGCCCTTATCCATCATCATGTTAGATCTTGACCATTTCAAACGATTCAACGACAACTTTGGCCACGATGCTGGCGACTATGTACTCAAAGAGCTAGCAAACCTACTGATGCATTCGATAGACGGTAGAAGTGTCGTATGTCGGCTTGGCGGCGAAGAATTTTCTGTTATTTGCCCCAATACTACAGAACAGGAAGCCATTGCCGTGGCCGAAACCACTATCGAGAAAGTCAGAGAACTGCACCTTAGCATCAAAGGACTGCCACTTGGCCAGTTAGGGATCTCTGCGGGCATCTCTACTTACTTAGACACCTTCATGTCTGAAGAAGAGTTAGTAAAACTTGCAGATACTGCGCTCTACAAAGCAAAAGAAAGAGGACGCGCTCAGGCTGTGCATGCCAACCAACTGCAAGATAATCCCCCGCAAGATAGTCATTTCCAAGACAACTAAAACATTTAAGCGAATTTAGATTTGTCTCTAAATCTATTGTTAACCACAGCCATACCAATCTATACGTATTTCGAATAGATACCATTTCGCATCAATCGAATAATAAATACATTATAGCTACACAGCAAACGAAGCAGCTCTGATTCACGACGAACTTAATAGCAGTTGCATCAATGGGTCACTAATAAAAGGCAAACGACATGAAGATGAAAAATACAGTCCTAGCAACAATTCTGGCAGCAACGACTTTTGGCGCTACCACTACCGCCTCGGCCGCAGACGCAGTCCCTTTGTCTAAGTTTTACGAAGGTTATGCCGTTGAAGAGATCCCAGCGGATGCATTCCAACAATGGCCCTACTACACTTATGCTTCGGCGCATATTGAAGACTTCTTACGCTATGGCGTTCACAAACTACCTGCATCTGCTAACCCAGTACAAGTAGAGCGCGTTGGTGGCTTTAATATCTCCCCTGAACTACGTAAAGACCTGATCGATACACAAGTGAAAGCTTTCGTAGTAATGAAAGACGGTAAAGTTCTAGCGGAGCATTTCGATAATGGCTTTAAAGTTGGAATGCTAAATAACTTACAGTCAGCAGCTAAGACTTACGTGGGTGTACTGTTAAGCCATGCCGTCGACTCTGGAAAAATTGCACTTGATGAGAAAGCCAAAACTTATTTACCTGAATTGGAAGGTTCTATAATCGGAGAAGCGACCATCAGCGAAATAGCGACAATGAACTCCGGTATTGAACCACTTAGCGACTACCACACCCCTGGCTCTAATGGCTACGAGTGGGAGAAAGAAATCGGACTGCAAAATGCGGGTGAACCGATCGGTCACTTGAATGCAATTAAGGCTGCTAAAGCGACACCAAACGAGCGTGGCACTAACTGGGATTACACCGACCAAAACTCTGACACCCTAGCGCTTATTGTAGCAAAAGTGGAAGGTAAACCATTTGAGCAACTGCTTGCTGACCTGCACAATAGTTACGGTGGCAACAACGAAATTCAAATTGCTAAAACGTCCGATGGCACAACATCTCCTGCGTATGGCATCAACATAAGCGCATACGATTACGCACTATTCACAGGATACATTGCGCAAGGAAAAGCAGGGAGTTCTTTCTATAAAGAGTTGAAAGACCCATCTAACGACGTACTAAATGTGACCCCTGGAGTGAAGGATGTCTTTGGCGCAGCAAGCCCTACGACGTATGACATGCAGTCTTACACAATGCTCGATGAGAAGATCATCTACTCGCATGGCTCATTCGGTCAAACCGGTTTTTCTGACACGAAGTCTGGCTATTCTGTGATCTATCTATCAGATTGGTATACCAATACAGATGTCCCTAGCCTACAGAAACAGTTAATCAATGCCGTTGATGTCATTAATGAGCTACGCGCTAAGTAATCACTTTCGTTAATTAACAAATCAGAACTTACCAACCTAAAAGCAGAGTGATATCACTCTGCTTTTTGTTTTTTATCGTAGAAACTCATTCCCCCTTAATAAGCTAACCCACCTCCACAATCTAGGCACTTGTCCTCGGTGCGCTAGAGCCAAAAAAAAACCAAGAAAGCTAAGCAGAATCAGAGATGCCATTACCGACATTCTGTTTGGCTTGGGCCTGTAAGGACACCACACTGTCTATTCCCCTTACCGCTCAAGGAAACACAGTCGGGATCATCCATCTTAATTTCCCCAACGCCGGCTCTCTAGTACCAGATGATATCCTACTGTTAGCCTTTACCCTGGAGGAACACCTTGGTCTTGCACTGGCTAATCTTCGTCTTCAGGATAAGCTCCGCTCGCAGGCATTGCGTGACTCGCTAACAGGGCTATACAACAGACGATATTTTGAAGATAAACTCTAAAAAAATGGTCGCTTGTTTACCAAAGTGACGCCCCGCAGCCCTTATCCATCATCATGCTAGATCTTGACCATTTCAAACGATTCAACGACAACTTTGGCCACGATGCTGACGACGATGTACTCAAAGAGCTAGCAAACTTACTGATGCATTCGATCGATGTTCGAAGTGTTGTATGCCGGCTTGGCGGCGAAGAATTTTCTGTTATTTGCCCCAATACTACAGAACAGGAAGCCATTGCCGTGGCCGAAACCATTATCGAGAAAGTCAGAGAACTGCACCTTAGCATCAAATGACTTTCACTAGGCCAGTTAGGGATCTCTGCAGGGATTTCTACTTACTTAGACATTTGCATACCTGAAGAAGAGTTGGTAAAGCTTGCTGATACTGCGCTCAACAAAGCCAAAGAAAGAGGACGCGCTCAGGCTATACATGCCAATCAACTGCAAGATCCACTCCCGCAAGATAGTCATCTTCAGGACAACCAAGACGATTAAGCGCGCGTGGATCTAACTGGGGTTACACTGGCCAACATTCTGATACCCTAGCGCTTATTGTAGAAAAAGTGGACGGTAAGCCATTTGAGAAACTACATGCTGACCTGCACAATAGTTACGGTGGCAAGTACGTATCGTCCATCAACCAAGAAGAGGCAGCTCTTTATTTTTCGAGCCTGGTATTCAAGCAAGGGAGGAGATTTAATTATATTTACTGAATTGGAAGATTAATGTCAACTTCGAAATACGGCTCATCAGGTTTAACCACTTTATATGAATCGAACCTAATCCTATTATCCAAACTATAACCACTATTGGGCAACCAGACATTAAAAACACCTTTATACTCATGTGCAATTACGCTTGGGTTACCTTTAGATGAATAGGATGCAAACTTACCTCCTTTAATAATACGCGTGTCGGTGGTTATATGTGGAGGCAAGCGTGTATCAGAATCTAATATAATACAAATATCATATATACAACGCTTTTTGTCTGTAATATTTGGATCGCTATAACACACATCAATTAATTGTGAATCATCTTGAACGAGACTACGATGCTCATCGATAAACTTCGGCCAGTGATGGATAAGGTCGCCATAGTCGCCAATGTAACGACGGTAGATTACTCGAATATCTTCTAACTCCCGAATTACAACATTTTTATTATAGTATTCAAAATCTTGATATACGATATCTTTACCGTCGAAATAGTTTACTAAGTCAAATTTCTTATCTTTCTTAAGTTTTCTAAATTTTGCAGGAGAGATCCCGTGGTGCTTAGTAAACGCTGAACTGTAGTTGGATGAACTGTATCCATAACCTAAGCCAATGTCGGTAATACTATTGCCGGTATTGGTGCCTAGGACAATCGCACTATCTTCCATTTTCAATCGTTTGATTAACGAGTATATACTTTCGCCAGTCGATTTTTTAAACAATCGACTAAAGTGGAATTTTGATATATTACAATAGCTTGCGACCGAATCCACACCTAACTCGCTGGTCAGGTTATCGAAAATGTATTCAATGGCATTGTTAATAATTTTATTTGTTATTTCCATTTATAAGTCCATTTGCATATAAATAACTGATTACTGTGCGGATTAAATACATAAGCCTATGTATTCCCAATACTATTTAAATTTTGAAAAAAAGCACAAATTCAGAAGTAAAGAGATATAAAACTTAGTACCATGCATTGTCGATAATGATTATCATTATCCTATCAAAAGGAAGGGCATTGAGAAAGCAGCTTTGAGATTATCAAATGGATTCGTTTGTTGTCTAAATCAGTTGTTGGCAGGTGTCGGTCAATCGTAAGTATTAGGGTTAAAAAACAATATGACGCAGTTTTCTCAACCTGTTTCAGAGACCAAAACGTTAACCTATAAAAACCAAGGAAAATTTAACCAAGTAGAGATTGCATGGACTGACAAAGATGTACCTCGTATCCAAGCAGATAACTATGAAGGTTTAGGGTTTGGCTATGGGTATGCCCATGCCCGAGATAGGTTGATTGAGGTGGCTGGGCAGGCTATTGCTATGCGTGGTCAGCGATCCAAGCATTACGGACCAGAAGCTTTCTCTACCTTAGGTTTTCTCAAAACTACCAACCTAAATTCGGACCTAATGTTCAAACTCAGGGTTCCTGATGAGTGGGTAAAAGAAGAGCTTGAACGGCTAAGGGCAGAGACGCGAGAGTATATCTTTGGCTATGTGAATGGCCTTAATTACTTTGTAGATAACCTATCTGAGACAGAATACCAGCAAATTATTGGCCAAGAACCGATGGTACGATTTGAAGTCGAAGACGCAGTACGCTTTGCCATGCGCTTTGGGGTGATGAAAGAATTGATCGAAATTGGCCCACACCTAGTTGCATCGGCTAATTACATCAATGATAGTAAGCCAAGTAATATGGTTTCTCCCCATGCTGCCCCTGTTGAGGTCGAAGGGGGATTTGGCAGCAATGCTTGGGCCTACGGTGGTGATGTCGTTGAAGGTAGTAGTGCCATGCTGGTTGGCAATCCTCATTCTGCTTGGCAAAGAAACCCTGATCAATTACGTATTTACATGCACCAATGCCATCTCACTATTCCGGGTGAACTTGACATTGCAGGCACCACATTTCTGGGATTTCCTCTCCCGTTGACAGGGTACAATGCTAACGTATCTTGGAGCATTTTGGATGCAGCGACAGTCACCCCGTATGTTATGCAGCTTATGGAAGTTAACCAGAAGCAAAACTCCATCGAATACTTGATGGATGGTGGCTATCAGTGCGCAACTATACGCTACATCGATATTGAAACACGGCAAGAATCAGGTGACGTCACCATTCAAACCTACCAGTTTGCTGAATCACATCTAGGGACACTTTTCCAGTTGCCCCAATCACCGAATAAGCCGGCAGGTTGGTACGCAATCACCAACCCGGGAGAGAGAAATGCTAAGGGCTTAGACCAATTTCTGTTGGCAGCTAAGGCTCGCTCAACTAGAGAGTTTATCGAACAGATAGAACAGTATCGCGGCGTGCTTTGTCAGCTTGTTGTCGCAGATAAGCATGGTGATGTGGGTTACGTGGTAGCGGGAAATGTACCACCGATCACCGATGAAGCAATGGCAAGTGCCCATGTGGGTATTGAAGGCGTTGCATTTAACGTCTTGAATGGAAGCAAATCAAAAAATTCGTTCCGAGATCAAAACCAAAGACCGCTGCAAGCGGCTAAGTCATTTTATCCCAACATCATCTCTCGCGGCATTATTCACAATACCAACAACAGCTATAAATACAGCGAATTTGGCAAGCAGCAGCCTGACTATCCATCAGTTTTTGGTCAGCATAAACAGCAACACTCCTTAGCAGCGGCTAGGCTCGATTATGACCCTCGACTGATAATGTCATATAAGCGAATGCAGGAAATCAGCTCGATCGGCAAGATCAGTGCTCGGCAGGCATTAGATGTAATATTTGATAACCGTAACTATGCTGCTGAAACCTTTCTTGATTGGATTTTGAATCTAGAGCCAAGTGATTGCACAACGCCAGTGAAGCAAGCATTTCAGGTCTTGGCAAGTTGGGATCGTAAGAACAACCCAGATAGCCGTGGTGCGCTGTTATTTCATCATCTATGGGGCAAGGTTATTCGCGCTAAGTTGGTATGGGTGATGGGGTTTGGCAATCCTGAAGTTGAATCAGAACTCTCGACTACACCACAAAGCAGAAAAGCGATATTAGAAGCATTAGCGCAATCCATCGATGAGCTTGAGCAACTTGGATTTGCGTTGGATACAGCATGGGGTAGCGTTCTCTATCAGACCGCAGAACAACTTCCCATCGCCATGCATGGTGGCTCTTATGAGCAAGGCATCCTTAATGGAGAAATGCCCGCTGAATTAACCCGAAATGGGTTTGCATACATCCTGTTTGGAACCGCATATATACAGCTAGTCCAGTGGCAGGGTGGTTCGATTTGCCCGCTGGTGTTATTGGCACATGGCCAGCGTGATGGGGTAGATTCTTTGGCACGTACACGTCAATTGCAGATGTTTTTAAATAAAGAGCTGTACCCGATGCCTTACGCTGCGCATCAGTGGGAGAATACCAACTTCACCAATATAATTACGATTACCAGCACCTAGCGTGCATTTTCAATTCGTGTACTTAGTTTGTCATTGTACCCACAGTTATATATTTCACATGAGTCTTAATCACTGATGAAAAAGATTATTCTAGCTCTGGTGGTTGTATTAACCGCCGCCACTTCAACAACTGCTTTGGCATGGCCAAGGAGTTTTGTTAATGCCGATGGCAGTACGACAACCATACCAACTAATCCCGTTAGGGTTCTATCTACCTCGGTAACAGTAACAGGTACTTTGCTTGCTATTGAAGCACCGTTAATTGCAAGTGCAACCGATACTGCTGGCAGGTTTTTTGGTCAATGGCAGGTGGTTGCTAATGAACGCTCGGTAGCGAAACTCTGGCCGGCAGGCAGTGTCGACCTCGAGTCTGCATATCTAAATCGACCAGATCTGATTGTGGTATCTAAATCTGGCGCCGACTCAGCGCTTAATCAAATCAAAGAGTTTCGCGCCATTGCTCCGACCATTATTGTCGATTACAGCACTCAGTCATGGCAGGATCTAGCCAAACAACTGGGTGACGCATTGGGCAGTGAAAAACATGTAGAAAAGACGGTAGCTGAGTTTGACTTATTAGTTGCTAATACCAAGGCTCAATTAAATCTGCCAGATGGGAAAGTCAATATCATTAGCTACCACGGAGCAGGAGTGACCAATGCGGTGGCGAAACCAGAAGGAGCACATGCGCTGCTACTTAGTGCTCTGGGGTTTCAGCTAGAATCACCAGATTATAACTGGCACACCGGTCCGCTCTCTCATAGTGATTTCTTACGAGTGAACTATGAAAAGTTGACCCTACTTAAGGCTGAGACCAGCTTCTTACTTGAAGCTTCTGATCAGCATGCGCAGAGATTAATGTCTAACAAGGTTTTAAAAAATCTACCATCAGTAAAGAACCACCAAGTATACGGACTTGGCGAGAATACCTTCCGAGTTGATCTCTATAGTTCGAAAGAGATCATCAACAACATGCTTAGGCGATTTGGAAGCGAGTGATTGATTGTGTTGGAAAAGTTAACCCAATGACCGAGCTAGATCATCAAATCGATCAAAAGAAAAAACGGCAAGTAAACGCCCCTATAGTGATCGTGCTCGTTTGTTTACCAATTTTGATGCTGATCAGTATCTTTGTTGGATCTAGGGATATTGCCGTAACAATCACTCTAGATGCCCTGTTTCACTTTGATGCCCATAACTCTCAGCACCTAATTGTACACCACTTGCGAATTCCTAGAACTCTACTTGCTGTGGTTGTTGGCGCTGCACTTGGCGTCTCAGGCATCATAATGCAAGCCCTTACTCGCAATCCTCTATCTGACCCGGGGATCCTAGGGATCAATGCAGGTGCAATGGTCATGATAGTTTTAGGTATTGCCATATTTGGCATGACAAGCCTTGCAAGTTATATGTGGTTAGGGCTATTAGGCGCTGCATTGGCGGGCTTTATGGTTTACCTCTTTGCTGGAAGGGGAAGGAAGGTTGATACGGTCCGAGTCGTATTATCTGGCACCGCATTAACTATTATGTTGCTGGCGATCACTAGCCTAATCACCATTAATAGTCACCAAGAAGTATTTCACCAGTATCGCCACTGGTCAGTCGGCTCACTGCAGGGGCGCGGTTATGACGTGCTCTATCCGGTGACTATATTAATCGCAATTGGACTGTTGTTGTCATTAGCTCTAGCAAAACCACTAGATTCGATTGTATTAGGCTATGAAAAAGGGCTAACACTGGGAGTTAACCCTAAACTGGTTTGGGCAGGTTCGTGCATAGTGGTGACTATATTAGCTGGTAGTGCAACTGCTGCTGCTGGCCCAATTAGCTTTCTTGGCTTGACCGCACCTCATATTACCAAGCTAATTGTAGGGACTGACCATAAAAAGCTGCTGCCGGCATCTATGCTGATTTCAGCATTATTATTGCTTTGCGCGGATATATTAGGTCGTATTGTTGGCCATCCCGATGAAATTAGTGCCGGTATTATGGTGGCATTAATTGGCGGACCTTTTTTTCTATTTTTAATTAGGCGTTAGTGTGTTTACTGTTACAAAAGTGCTTACTTCTCGACAAATGTACGCCCTGCGCTACAAGTCAGCCTCTATTGTAGTAAATATTAAGAATGTGTCGATTGCAGGAGCAATGTTACTCGCTCTGTGCGCTTTGATTTTATTTGCATTAAGCGTTGGTAAATTACCCCTTACTATTGCCCAAGTTATCGAGATATTGATTACTCCGGAAAATGCCGAATCTGCTTTTCCAGCTAAAATCCTATGGGACATCCGTTTACCGAGAGTTATTACCGCTGTATTTGCCGGTGCTGCTCTTGGGATCGCAGGTTCAATCTTTCAGTCGATTTCTCGTAATCCCTTAGGTTCTCCCGATATTATTGGTTTTACCTCTGGGGCCGCAACTGGCGCACTGATTCAGATCATCTACTTTGCCGGTGACTCTATTCAGGTAGCTCTTGGGGCAATTGTCGGCGGACTCGCAACGGCTGCGGTAGTTCTGACATTATCCTACCAAGGTGGCACCATCAAGCGTCAAAAAATGGTACTAACCGGAATAGGCGTTGGGGCAATGCTAAGTGCATTTAATGGCCTTCTGCTGGTCAAAGGGGAGATAGATAGTGCTATCTCCGCCAACCTATGGCTAGCCGGTTCGCTCCATGCCAGAACTTGGGATCATGCGCTACCCGTGTTAGCCGGAGTCGTACTATTGTTGCCGATAACAAAGCTATTTTCAGCGGAAATAGTAGGCTTAGAGTTAGGCGAGTTACGCGCTCGTTCAATTGGCATACGGGTACTAAAGTTACGCTTGATCATGACTTTACTGGGTGTATCACTTGCTGCACTAGCAACAGCATCAACTGGGCCTATCGCCTTTATCGCCTTGGCTGCACCACAATTGGCGCTTCGATTGAGAAACACCGCTAACCTGCCATTTGTTTCTTCCGCCCTGATGGGAGCATTGATACTGCTTATCGCTGATCTGATCACTCAATTGATACCATCGGATATCAACTTACCAATAGGAAGAGTGTGCGGGATTATTGGTGGATTTTATCTGCTTTGGCTCCTAATCAGAGCTCGTTAACTAAGTAATATATTATGACTATTTTTAACTCAGTAACTGCTGAAAATCTATCGCTAGGTGCGGAAAACCTAACACTTGGCTATGGCTCTAAGATTATATGTGAAGCACTAGATGTTATTATCCCTAATAGGAAGCTCACCGTGATTGTTGGCCCAAACGGCTGTGGAAAGTCGACCTTATTAAAAAGTCTCTGCCGATTACTTAAGCCAAAACAGGGGCATGTAGTCCTTAATGGTGAACAGATACAGCGAATGCCAGGCAAGGATATCGCTAAGCGATTAGGCTTTTTGCCACAAAGTTCTCCTAAGCCGGAACGGGTTACCGTCGCTGAGTTAGTTGCACGAGGCCGCCATGCTCATCAAGGATTGTTTAGCCAATGGAGTATCAAAGACGAGCAAGCAGTAAAGCAAGCCATGCGCATTACCCGAGTCGAAGAATTTGCCGAACTTGCAGTGGATGCACTATCAGGCGGCCAAAGACAGCGAGTATGGATTGCTATGTTGCTAGCACAGCAAGCACCCATCTTAATGCTTGATGAACCAACTACCTATCTAGATATATCCCATCAACTGGAATTATTAGAGCTGTTTAAAAAGCTGAACCAACAGCGGGGAAATACTGTCGTTGCTGTATTACATGACTTAAATCAAGCCTGTCGCTATGCCGATAATTTGATTGTATTAAGCGGTGGAAAAGTTGTCGCACAGGGCTCCCCTGAAGAACTCATGACAGAGTCGCTAATTAAGCAAGTGTTCGGCCTAGACAGCCTAATTATTCAAGACCCCGTTACAAACACTCCAATGATTGTACCCAAAGCGCCCATGATACCCGATGTAGTATAAGCAGAATTAAACCAAATAGTATTCGAATTGTTCTGCACTAGCAGGACTGGACACTTCATTAAGCAATATGACGCTATCAATGTTAACCGAGCTTAGATACCCGGGAACACAATGCCCTGATGGAGCATCTCATAAACTCCTCAGAGCATAGCTATCTTTTAAGAATGAATTAGCTAGATCAACGGCTACCAAAGCATTTATCTTTGCTCGATACTTGGCTATTAAAACTACAGATGGCAAAACAAAAATAAAGATTAAAACCATGATCTTTAACTAAATAATATAGTAACAGCTCAGCACTATATTCAGTCTATCTTCCGCTTAACTTACTATCTTAGCGACTTTCCATAATTCAGTTAGCTTGCCTGCTCGAACAGCACAAATTCAGAAGTATAAGCCTACAACTCTTAGTAACATACACAATGTAAATGATAACTATTATTAAATATATAATCTATATAACACGATAACTAGGCCATAAGATTCAAGGATATGCCCTACCAGAAAAAAGCCCGTATCAGGGGGAACACCTATATAGATCATGACTATTGTCACGTGTTAGACGTGTTAGACGTGTTAGACGTGTTAGAAAATTAATAAAGCAGTGCTACTGCCGTATCACCCAAAACTCAAGATAGAGGGAATGCAAGACATAGCTGCTTGCAATACGGCGACTGGTAACAACCTAGGAGAATGACCAAATGAAATTATTGCGCATGGAGCGCTTAACGAAAAGCCAGCCAAACAGACACCATCTCAGCGCCCTCGCAGCATCAATTGCCGTTGCCTGTTTTGGCATACAGACTAACCTTGCTGTTGCCGCTGAAGAGACCAAAGATGGAACAGTACCTACTCTAGTGGTATACGGTGACAAATCCGAACGTTCGCTCCAAGAAACCAGCGCAAGTGTTGTGGTTTATGACCAAGACTCAATGCAGGAAAAGGGCATTAACTCAACTCAAGATCTGCTGAGAATGAGCCCAAACATTGTCGATACTGGCTATGGTAATCAGGTTGCTACAATACGAGGGGTAGATGGTTCTGGTCCGGGAGTTGGCGCAGCGGCCTTTATTTCTGGAGCTAAACCAAGACTAAATGTCTCTTTAGATGGGCGCACACTCTCCTATAATGAACTCGCCTATGGTACAAGCTCAATGTGGGATATGCAGCAAGCAGAGGTTTATCTTGGCCCGCAAAGCTATATCCAAGGTCGAAACTCCATTGCAGGAACTGTGGTATTGGTATCCAACGACCCTGTTTTTGAGCGTCAGTTTTCAGCTAAAGGTGGCTTGGGAAATCATGGCTACCAACAAACCGCTCTTGTATATAATGATGTTCTTGTGGATGACCAAGTAGCGCTACGTATCAGTGCCGATCGACAGTATAAAGAAAGTGCCGTAGCACTGGTTAGTTACGACCCGGCAGGAAACTCAAAAGAAATTGAGTCGAATGTCATTCGAGCGAAACTACTGGTAGAGCCAAGCAAGATCCCAGAACTTTCTTCAACTCTCACCATTTCACGAAATAACATCCGTTCCCCACAAGGGGAATATGAACCTGATGATTCACCAAATGCTGCATTTCCTTCAACGCGGCCAGTATTTGAAGGAAAATCCAATAGCTATGTATGGGATCTAAATTACGATGCGACATCCAATATCGAGCTAACATTTAACACCAACTACACCGACTTTGAAATTGAGCGTATTGTTCCAAAAGGTGAGAGATTTGCTGCCGATATCCAAGGGAAGGAATACCATATCGAGCCGTCGCTTAGGTATCGGACTGATTCTGAGCAACTGGACCTTCTCGTTGGAGCACGATATTTCAGTAATAGCCAAGATGACTCTATTAATGGTATGGGTAGCTACGAAGATCAAACTAAGACTCAGTCTGTTTACCTGCAAGCTATTTATAACCTAAGCTCAAAGTTGGTGCTGACAGCGGTCGGACGCTATGAAAGTGAAAAACGCTTTAGACAGGGTGGCACAGGGCCATTTGCACTAGAGCTAGATAAAACCTACAACAATTTTTTACCTAAGCTAGCCTTAGCGTGGAGCTCAGACGAAAATAACACCTTTGGCGTAAGTGCAGCGAAAGGATTTAGCTCTGGCGGTGCCGGGGTTAGCTTTACCACCAGGCCTCCAACGGTTTATACCTTTGATGAAGAGTCAGTTTGGAACTATGAGTTCTTTACCCGCCACCGCTTGATGAATCAAAGAATGCAGCTTACAACAAACGTATTCTATAACGACTATAAAGATCTGCAGCAGCTTACTGGCTCCACCATTTCAAACATAGAGAGTGCTAAATCGTATGGCGCAGAGGCAACTATGGATTGGTTCGCAACAGAAGACCTCAGTATATTCGCCAATATGGGGTTATTGAAAACGAAAATTAACGATACGACCCAGCACATCTATGACGGTAAAGAGTTTGCTCGTGCACCAGCCTTTACTGGTGCAACTGGCTTAAACTACTGGCTAGGTAACTTTGAGTTCAATGGTAATGTTCAGTATGTTGGCGACTACTACTCAACCACTGACAATATCGAAGAAGGTAAGATACCTGCTTATACCACGGTAAATGCATCGATTGGTTATGTATTCGACTACGGACGCGCCACGCTATTTGCCAACAACCTGCTCGACTCCAATAAGGTCATACTCTATGAAGCGCGCGGCACTGTTTACAGTGAGTCACCGCTTCTGCAAAGAGATCGTACTGTAGGTTTGTCAGTACAGCTAGATTTCTAAATCTAAACTCAGGCTAGCATTCATGATGCTGGCCTTTTTTGATCAGCTACTGACTAGATTTTTTAAATTGCATATAAGACAGAGGCTTTGATGTGTAGGAGTCTACATGAGAAGCCGATAACGCCGTAGAATTAGCCAACAAACACCGCCCGAGCATTCGCTTAGCGGATGATATTTTGCAGGACGTCAATATCAAAGCCGACCAAAAGATTGCACAACTTGAATCAAAAGACAAACTTCAGAATTGGCTGTATCGCATTACTCATAATACGATTATGTATTTCTACCGTGCCCGTCAAAACCACTAAGGACTAGTTTTTTGTCACTACAATTTGCTTCCCACTACGTGCTTCGCGTTATGGCGTAATTACCTACCACTCTCTTTATTTTTACCTCTTCTCGCTCGGAACACCTTGCTCTTACGAATTCGCGTCTGTGTTTAATGCTATTTATCAATGGAATCAATCTCGTCACGGCCTAGCTCTCAATCCGAAAACTTTGTACAAGTCCCGGGTATGTTGAGTGCCATTGCTTTATTGGTCCGCCAATTTCAGTTCAAATAACTTGCCAATAGCATCTTGATAAGCTTGGGTATACAAAAGAGGCTTTACTCGAATGAAAGTAAAGCCTCTTAATAATATGCATTTTTGGATGAATTACTTACTGAATCAATCCAAACATTCGTGGTAAAAATAAGCTAATTTCAGGGATAAAGGTGATTGCCAATAATGTGACGATAAGTACGGCGCAAAACGGCATAATACTTCTTATCACATTTTCAATTTTGGAGCCGCTGACACTACAACCGACGAATAATGCGGTACCCACTGGTGGCGTTGCAATACCAATACATAAGTTGAATATAATCATCATTGCAAAGTGAACTGGGTGCATACCTAAATGCTCAGCAATCGGCATAAAAATAGGTGTAAAGATCAATACGGCAGGCGTAAGGTCCATAAACATACCAATAATCAGCAAAATCAGGTTCATCAAAATAAAGATGATAATAGGATTATCGGAAATAGACAGCATCCAGTCACTGATCATCGTTGGTAGACCAGTAAACGCCATTGCCCATGACATGATGGTTGAAGCACCAATCAAGAACAGCATGATACCGGTGACCTGAACCGTCTCTTTACAAATGAGTGGAAAGTGGGACCACTTAAGTGTTCGGTAACAAAGTGACAGCAAAAAAGAATAAAGAACCGCTATACAAGCCCCCTCCGTTGCCGTGAATACACCACCAATAATGCCACCAATAACAACAAAAATAAGCCCTAAGCTCGGCGTTGCTTGCCAAACAATGTTCAGTACATCTTTAACTGTGAAGCCGTCATTCGCACTTGTTTTATAGCCCTTCTTTTTGGCGATAAAATAGGCGACAACCATACAGCTTAAACCCATTAAAATACCCGGTACATAACCGGCGATAAACAGTGCAGCAACGGATGTTCCACCCGATACAACTGAAAATACGATCAATGAATTACTCGGTGGTATCAATAAGCCAGCTGGGCAGGATGCAACGTTTACTGCTGTTGCTAAGTTTTTATCGTACCCATCTTTTTCCAATTCAGGCCCTAACGTTTTACCAACCGCCGCAGCAGCAGCAACAGCTGAACCAGACACGGCTCCAAACATCATATTGGCAAAGATATTAACGTGAAAAAGTGAGCCCGGAATCCAGCCAACTAAGAGCTTTGCGAGATTGATAAGTCGACTAGCGATACCACCCACATTCATTATATTCCCCGCGAGAATAAAGAACGGGATAGCTAATAAACTGAAACTATCAATACCGGTTATTATTTTTTGACCGGCAGTAATACTTGCGACTTCAAACGGTAAAATGAAGTACATGATAGTCAAAGATGACATCGCAATAGCAATTGCAATGGGCATGCTTATCGCAATCATGAATAAAAATAGGCCTAACAGCCAAACACCAATGGACAAATCCATAATATAAAGTCCTTTTAAAACTTACTTTTTGTTAGGTTCACAAAAAAGATCAATAGTATTCATTGCCAAATAAATGAGAATAATAACGGCTGAAATAGGTAATATTGAATAAACCGTAGACATCGGCAATTGCAATGCTGGTGATAGCTGTTGTGTGGTTCTTCCCATTAGAGCGATGCCACCTTGAAGCATAGCGAGAGCGACAAACGAGCCAGAGATAGCATTAATAAGTACATGCAACGCTATGTGTGCTTTTCCCTTAAGATAACCGTCCAATAACGTTATTGCTAAGTGTCCTTTTATACCAAATAAGTAGCTTGCTCCTAATAAGCCAAGCCATATCATCGCATAACGAGCGAGTTCATCAGTCCAGTTACTTGGATCATTCAACACATAACGACTAAAAACCTGCCAAGTGACCGTAACGACAAGTAACATTAATGAAAAAGAAGAGACAAAAAGAATCAACCTATCGAGTAGGTTTCTGAAAGTTGCTAACATGGAGTTATACCTCAAAAAATTTTGCCTTAGCAACGCCAAGGCAAAATCATATTTTTACTAATACAAACTAAAGCGCTTCGATTTTTTCAATGAAGGCAGCAAGTTTAGGATCTTTTTTCGCTTCATCAATCATAGGCTTAACAGCGGCACGGAAAGGGGCTTTATCAACTTCAACGAACGTTACGCCTTCTTTAATTCCTTTCGCTTTGTTCATATCATCGGTTGCATCCCAGATTTTGATCTGCTCTTCAAGAGACTCTGCGGCTGCTTGTTTTAAGATTTTTTGCTCTTCTGCTGTTAGTGAATTCCATTTGTTTTCTGAAATGATGATCACATCAGGTGTCATCATATGCTGATCCATAGAGTAGAATTTCGCCACTTCACTATGTTTCATTTCAACTAAACTAGAAATATTGTTTTCTGCACCGTCAATGACGCCCTGTTGCAGTGCAGTGTAAACCTCATTGAATGGTACCGGAGTCGCCTTACCGCCCAATAAGTTCACCATTTCCATCATCGTTGGAGAACCTGGAACACGAACTTTCATGCCAGCAAGGTCAGCTGGCGAGTTGATTGCTTTTTTTGCGTAGAAGCTACGTGTACCTGAATCATAAAAAGTAAGGCCAATGAAACCTTTGCCTTCACTGGTCACTAGCATCTCTTGTGCGGCTTCACTTCTCATGAATTTTCTCATGTGTGGAACATCACGGAATAGGAAAGGCAGGGCGTTAACTTTGAACGTTGGTTCGAAAGACTCTGCTAACCCACCATTGATTTTTGCCATGTCAATTGCACCGGTAACAACTTGCTCTGCCTGATCACGTTCAGAACCTAGTTGACCGTTTGGAAAAATCTTAATTGTCAGGTCGCCATTTGATTTTTCTTTAACTTTATCGGCCATGATCACCATGCCTTGGTGAGCGGCGCTTTCTAATGACATTGCATGCCCAAGAGTGAGAGTTTTCGCCGTAACGTTGCAAGCAAAAAGGATTGAAGAGGTAAGGATGGTTAGGGCTACTTTGTTCATAGTTTTACTCCATAAAACATTATAATTAGATCCATTTTGTAACTGGACATTTCAGTAGGGACGAACAAAAACTAGCCTCTGCATTATTGTATTACAAGACTACAACGAGCGTATTGTGACCGCTATTTGATAAATTTTAAATCTTATGGGTTCTATTGTGAGCCCTATCTCCTTATCGATAGTTAACCACTCACCACACAAGCCGTTATATGCAATCTATTGATACAGAGCGACTTCATTAGCCGTTCCATCATTATAAAACTCAATGAACTAAGAAGGATCATTGGGAAGCAATTCCGACTCTGAGATTAGAAAAAAAACGAAAAAGCAGTGATTAAATACTTCATTAAAACAAGAAGAACATAACACAATGCCAATAATTAGTTGATTATAAACACAAAAAATACAACCCTCACTAAATGACGATTGAAAGTAACAGAAACATCAGCATCGATTCTTTCAAAGTGCCGTAACGAAATGACCACCTACGCGATAATTTCGGACGGACTAGCATGGAAACTCTTGGTTTAATGCATTTATACGGCATAAATCTCGGTCATCAGTTTTTTCATTTTGAGATAGAGTTAAAAATTACATATTTTTCAACTTTAAACCTCTCACCTAAGTGATGATTTCTTTTAATCTTATAAGACAAATGAAAATTGTGGACGAGCCAAGTAGTTCATTGGTAAGCGATTGAATACATCTGGGGGATGGAGATAGTGCATAACATTGCGTTTCGTCAAACGAACAAAAGTGCGTGATGAAAAAGAGGAAGATCAACCTCCCCTTTCTATGCGTTTAACGTGAACTAAGACACATCGACTAATGGACGAATTTTAACGATGTTTATCCGCTGTTTTTTCTTCAATTGAATATGGCAAAGCTCTAGAGCCAAACCAAATACCATCGCAAAATAGATATAGCCTTTATTCACATGAATCGCGAAGCCTTCTGCCATTAACAAGCCACCGAGTAGAATTAAGAACAATAACGCCAAGGTTTTAAAACCTGGGTATTTTGTCACCACGTGATTAATCTTCTCTGCCGTTAACACCATAACAACGGCCGATGAGACAATCGCAGCTATCATGATAGGGATATTATTAGTTAACCCCACAGCCGTGATCACCGAATCCATCGAAAATACAGCATCGACCGCGACTATTTGAAGTAATACCACAGCAAGCCCAGTCCTTGCACAGGTTGAATGCCCCATTTCCGTATGCATTAACCAGCCCCACAGCTCTTTCAAGCTTTTACCGAGCAAGAACGCACCACCAAAGATCATGATGAGATCTCGGCCTGTGAACGCGTGATTTGCAAGATTCATTAATGGCTGAGTAAGAGACATCAACCAAGAAATAGAAAAGACCAAGACAATTCGAGCCATTACCGCTAAGGCAATGCCTAAGTTTCGGGCTAATTTACGCTGCTGTTGTGGCAATCGTTCGCAAAGTATCAAAATAAAAATAACATTATCTACCCCAAGTATGACTTCGAGTGCGAATAACGTTGCGAATATTGCCCAGGTTTCTGGTTGTAGAAATAGCTCTATCATAATAATGCCTCCAAGGAGTGGAAGCTTAGTGAAGTGTTCAGTCGACTAAAGGGGTCGTCCATTAATTTTTATACCTCTATTACTTAGGAGAGCCAAGTAAATCACCAAATTTCGCCTTCAGCAATAGTCAATTTTCACGCGTAATGCTCTGTAACATTAGAGGTCAAAATAGTTTGTAGACTCCCCAATTCTTAAAGCTATGTGACAGAACCACTGCCAAATAATTTCAATAACGTTATTTATATCGTGTACTAATGGTTCACTTAGAAAATAAACGCAAATGTAACTGTCTCCAAACCTACATAGAGCAGCAGAATCCATCGAATAGCCTGAAGATTTTCATCTCTACAAATGTAAAAAAGCGACTTAACCAGAAGGTAAGCCGCCTTTACTATCGCTCATAAATACCAATACTCGGCACTAACTCAATTTAAAATTCGCCACTTGGCGCTTAAGATCGTCATTCGTATCATTAAGTAGCTGGGTCGCTTGCACGGTATGCTGACCACTGCTTACTAATGATTCAACAATATCTCGAATCGACAGCATATTACGACTTAACTCTTCAGCAACCGTACTCTGTTCTTCTGTCGCGGCAGCAATCTGAGTACTCACATCGTCGATTTCATTTACCGATGCACTCATGACCGTCAAGCTCTCAGACACTTCCGCCGTTTTGTCGGCTGTCTCTTGGCACTGCATTTTGGTTGAATCCATTGCTTTAACAACATTCTCAGTTCCACCCAGCAATTGATTAAGCATGTCTGAAATTTCCATTGTGCTGTTTTGCGTTCGGCCTGCAAGCGCACGTACTTCATCAGCTACAACTGCAAAGCCACGGCCCTGCTCTCCCGCACGAGCCGCTTCTATGGCGGCATTTAGCGCCAGCAAATTCGTTTGTTCAGAGATATCGCCGATCACATTGAGCACACTGCTGATTTTATTCGCGTCTTGATTCATCCGAAGAATGCTATTAGACATATCCTCGACTTCGATGACTAATGCTGTGACTGTGCTGACCGCATTGTTGACAATAGACAACGATGATTCCGCTTCTTTACTTGCCTCATCAGTAATGCGATTCGATTGATTCACATTTTCAGCAACGGTCCGTGCACTTTCACTCATCTGTGTAATGGCGGTAACCACTTGTTCAGTTTCACTAGAGTGAGTCACCAGCCTTGCTTCGTTTTCACGCGCCGTAGTGCCCAACTGATTGGCACTGACCGAGATATTTTGACTTGCTTGAGAGATATGGAGCATCATCTCTTGAAGGTTCTCTACAAATCGATTAAAGCCCTGACTGATGTGAGCTAAGTCGTCATTGCCTTCTATTTTTAATCGTTGAGTGAGATCACCCGTCCCATGAGAAAGATCAAGTACCGCACTTTTCAATTTCAGTAGCGGTCGATAAGCATATTGTAAAATAACAAAAATCGCACCGAAGCTTACAAGCAGGAGCAAACCACCTGTCACCAGTGAGTCGTACATTGCGGCGTAGACTACGGTGAGTGCACTCTCTTGATCAACAAATACCATCAACGTCCAATACATATCGGGAGTCAGATTTACACGCTCAAAATAGCCATCAAACTGAATTCCAAGATAAGGGAAACTCAAATTACCTGATTGCTGAGAAAAAAACTGACGCTCCATCTCCGCGAAGTTTGCACTAATTTGAGAGGGTGTTTTTCCGATATCATTCGGATCATCACTGGCAAAAAATACCGCCTTGTTATCCGTCAATGTCGCCGCGCCACCGGCAAAGCGCATATTGCTGACTGCGCTTATCACCTCACCCAGCGGTATATCACCAAGCAGAACACCAATAGCCTGCCCATCTTGAGTTACAGGCATCGTCACGCTAACGACTTTCTCTTGAGTCACTTGGTCTTGATACACGCCAGTAATCATAACATCACGGGCACTTTTCGCATTTTTATACCAATCACGCTGACGAAAATCAGGTTTATCTCCGCCTAACGACATGAACGCACGACCATCTTGATACGTCATGATGACATTGGAGAACGACGAGCTTTGCGCCAAAAGTTCGACTAAACGTTGGTTGTCCTCACCTGTCAGTTGGCGATTAAAACTTTTCGCTCCATTCTTAATTGCCAGACTCTTAAACGCCATCATCTGTTCCAGCTCCGTAACATGGAAGCTGAGCTTGTCCGACGTTTTCTCCACCAGAGAGCCAACCATGTTATCTTTCATCGCTAGTATATTAAGCGTCCCTAGCACGATGAGTGAAGCGGCAACGAGTACCCCGACACCAAAGAAAATTCTCGATTTAAAACCTAAATTCATCCTATACCTCACTGTTTACGTAAGTGTTAGAGCGATATTTTGATGATGCTGGTCGTTTATTTTTATTTCACGTCACTGAGCACTCAGCACATGAAGACTGAAACCAATCTATCACCTAGCCATGACAACCCGTTTGCTTATATGCAACTAAGCCGTCAATAGACTCTAGTTGCCGACAAGTAAACTATCAATGTTTATGCGCTTAATTTTATAAAAATATGCGCCTTCTTTAATATTTAAATATTCATTTAGTCCCATAACCAATAAAGTGCCTATAGTTAGCGATACACGAATAATTCGTGGTTGGCTAAGTAGCAAAAAACTCTCGCTACTGTTCCTGATAAACAATCTTAAAAAAATGGAGCAACACTATGAGTGACAAGGCAAAAATTAAATACGGCCCAAGGCGAAAGCCATGGATAGAGCAAGTACCAGACTTCGCGTTAGGAAAAATATCCCCACCCACAGCGGACCCAACAAAGGTTTATGCAGAAAGAAACTATGACTTTCACTACACCGAGCAGGCGGTTGACAACTTTGATGTAGAGCTCCCACCAATCGGGCAGACAAACGGAGAGCAAGATCAGGTTTATCAACAGTTACTTGCGTACGTGGATGTTCAGAAACAGCATTTTCTTGGCTATCAAACAGAAGAAAGCATCCGTTATGAAAAACGGCTCGCTCCGTTTCTTGACGTTAGTCTAAATAACGTCGGCGACCCTTTTGTTAACGGAAACTATACGATCAACTCAAAATGTGTTGAACGTTCAGTTCTCGATTACTTTGCCTGTTTATGGAATGCCAGATGGCCTTCACAAGGCCCGTACATTGATCAGAACGACCAATTTCAGCCCGGAGATCCGGAAAGCTATTGGGGCTATGTTCTCACTATGGGCAGTACAGAAGGAAACTTGTATGCCATGCTCAATGCGCGTGATTATTTGAGTGGTGTCATGTTGTTAGAAGAGGAAATAAGATCAGAAACGGTCACTGGTGCAACCTTGGTTAACAATGAAGTATATGCCCACTACCCTTGCCCACCACCAAAGCAAACCAATGCCTACACCCCTGTGGCGTTTTTTTCTGAAGATACCCATTACTCGATAGTAAAGGCCATGGCGGTTGAGAAAATCGACACCTTCGGCGATCTTGGTAATCGACTTTACCCTGATCAAAACCCCGTCGAACCGGGTAAACCTTGGCCAAGAGAAGTTGAGTCAGAAATGCCGACGCCTGACCTTCCCGCAGGTTCTGGCGCGATTGACGTTGAAAAACTCATCAAATACGTCACGTTTTTTGCTCAAAAAGGCTATCCCGTTTTATTGGTGTTAAATTGTGGGACAACCTTCAAAGGTGCTTATGATGATGTAGACCAAATAACGTCTCTGTTAGAGCCCATTTTAAAAGAAAATGGCTTATGGCAAAGAGAAGTGCCTATCGACCCACAAGACCCCAATAGTGATTTTGAAGTGCGAACGGGCTACTGGGTGCATGTTGATGGTGCTCTTGGTGCCAGTTATCTACCGTTCATAAAAATGGCAAGAGATTGCCCGGAGTACCAAAGCGATTTTGCCAATCATGGTGATAACTCAGGGCCAAATTTTGACTTCAAAAATACGATGATTCACTCCATTGTCACCAGTGGGCATAAGTGGCCAGGCGCACCATGGCCGACGGGGGTTTACATGACCAAGCAAAAATTCATGGTTTCTCCTCCCGATAACCCGGAATACATTGGCTCACCCGACACCACTTTTGCAGGTTCGCGCAACGGCCTTTCCCCGATCGTACTTTGGGAATATTTTGCCCGTAACAACTATCAGAAACAGATAGAACTTGCCATGCAAGGACAAAAAATGGCGCAGTATGCTTACGAGCAATTATCACAGGTTGCAGACTATTGGCGCGATAAAGGCACTGGCTTACCTGACGGATTGTGGCTGCAAAGGACTCCGTTGTCCCTCTCGTTGATATTCTGCCAACCAAATGAGGAGATTATTTTCCGTTATTCGCTTGCCAAAGAGAGCACCAGTATTGGTGAGCAAGATACCGAGCAGCGGCATTATGTTCATCTTTTCACTATGTGGGACGTCGACAAATCACTGATCGACAGTTTATGCCACGACCTTTCACAGCCGGGCGCATTCAACTGCCAGTTATTTGAATCCATCAAACACAGTAAGGTAAGTAAACCCAGAGTCGCAAACACACTCAAACAAATCCGATTACCCCTTAGGGGCCGTTCATTTCGTTAAGGAAATGCAGCTTTATTAGACACCAACATCGCCTCGAATTAGAGGCGATATTGTCTCGGTAAGGTTAATTAAAGTCTTGAGTCCAGTAAGACATCTTTGCTAAATCGCTTTTACTGTTCAATATCAGGTAACGAGCAAATGATCACGGTACGCTCTGTAACGGTTAACTCAGCCTGTTAACTGGAAAACTTCAAGTAAACTATTTATTAAGTAAGCTACCTATAAATGAGCTTGCTAATTACTTGGCCAAGTTCTTGGCAATTTGGCGAGCGTAACTAAAAGTATAGTAAGCTTGGTTCGTTGCAAATGAAGCAACCACTAAATCTTTGTCAGGCGATACGTATAACGTTTGCCCGTGATAACCCGCTTTAGCAAAGTCACCATCTGTCATGATGCCATCCCACTGGTAAGCAGTTGATTGCAAATCACCTAAGAAGTAACCGTTGAAGTAATCAAACCCTATACCTGCTTTAAGCACTTCAGGACGTCCCATGGTTTGAACATTTTTAATAAGCTTGTCTGAAATTACCCCTTTTTTATTTGAGCTAGGGGTAAACAACATGCCATAACGAGCTAAATCTCTCAGTGTTGAACTGATTGCACCGTGAGCACCTGGTGCTCCTGAAGGTGACACTTGTAACATTGCGTCATTTTCCGCCCCGATGTGCTGCCAGATTCTTTCTTCAATGACTTCAGCGTAAGTTTGCCCTGTAACCTTCTCAATTAACCAAGCGAGAACGAAAGTATTAACAGAGGTATATTCATGCTTCTCACCTGAGTTTTTCAGACGCTCTAACTTCGTCATATAGTCATAAGTAGATTTCATTGTTTTCGGCGTTTGCCCAACTAAACCAAGGCTCGATTCAAATAATCCGTAAGGTGATTCCTGATTAGTATATGCTTCTGGATCATCTGCTTCGAGGCCCGACATACCTGACGCCATTTCAGCGATATCTCTTACCGATGTACCAGCCCAGTCAGAACCATTTAGCTCTGGAATATACTTTTCAATATTGTCTTGAATGTTAACCTTGCCTTCAACTTCGAGCATACCTAGCAAAGTACCGGTAACGCTTTTGCTGATTGACCACCATAAATGTTTGTCTTGCGCTTGCATGCGAGGGTACTTTTCATAAACAATTTTACCTTTGTGAACCACAATAACACCATCTAGGTGGTCTTTAGTCCATTGGTCTAATGTGAGTTCGCCGTGGCTGGTATTTACTTTTACATCACCAATATTGTTATCAATTTTAGTGACTAGCTCTGTTACTTGGCCTTTTCTAGCGATCATTTCATGATTGAAGAATTCAGACATATTCAAGTAGGTAAACCTTGTTAAATCTTCATCAACCGCTAGCTGATAAGTATTAATATCAAAGTCTTTTTTAAATTGTGCCGATTGCTGCTGCGTATAACCTTCACTTGGGTTGATGTCAGAAGGTGTTGCAATAGCCAAAGAAGACGCTAAAACGAGTGAAGCAGCAATAGAAGTGCAAATAGTTGAAAGTTTCATAAGTATTCCTAAATCAGTTTTTTTAAGTTGGTTGTATTTTACAGCGAAGCATCTAAACTAAAAAAAACAAGTCGTTTAAAAAATCTAAACTAGATTCCTGGAACATCCATATGTTTACACTCGAGCAATTGCAGACTTTAATCCTTGTGAACGACACCGGTTCTGTTTCGCAAGCTGCAAGAACGTTAGGTAAATCGAAAGGCGCGGTGAGCTTGGCAATATCTGCACTTGAGGATGAATTGGGGTATACACTCTTTGATCGTTCAGGTTGGAAGTTAGAGCTAACGGAATTTGGCCAGAAAGTGCTAGGGGATGCTCACATACTTAATCGTCAAATCGCAAAAATTCAGTCGTATACTGAAGTTCGCGACGATACATATGAGCCCGTTCTAAAAATAGGGCTGCATGAAGTAATACCTATTCTTGAGTTTCAGTCTATTTTCGAACAATTTCAACAACGCTTCCCACATACTAGCATTCAAGTACTCAGACTGACCGAAGAGGAGTCACTTGAGGGGTTACAAACAGGAAAGTTAGATATATACATTCGCCTATTGCTAAAAGCGAAACCCCCAATCGATTGTGAAAGCGCCACCATTAAATCTATGCCGTTCGTTTTTGCCTGTGCGCCTGACGGTGAACTGACAAATACTGATATTTCAAGTTCAACCCAATTAATGAATATTCCACAAGTCATACTCGATTTACGAGATAGCGCTGAGAATGAAGCTCAACAGCTTTCAACGGAAATATTGTTAGCGGCAACAAGGGAAGATCAACTATATTGGGTTGAAATGGATGCTGGCTGGTGCATGTTGCCGAAATCTGTTTTTGAAGAACGCCAAGCGATTGGGAGCTTGATGCAGTTTTACCCCAAATTTGAACGACGCCCCATTTCACAAGTTACCCTTGATATGCTGTATTCCATTAAACGACCCGAGAGCTCAGCTTTTAATTGGCTTGTAGAGGCGCTAAGCGACGAACCAACAAAAAGCGGTTGAATCTTGTTTAGAAAATACAGTTGTAGAAGTGCTAAAAATTCGCTTATTTTTAAAAGGACAGGCGCTTAAGCATAAGAAGCACCATAGCTGACGGGTGTTTACATGACCAAGCAGAAATTCATGGTTTCTCCTCCCGATAACCCAGAATACATTGGCTCACCCGACACCACTTTTTCAGGTTCGCGCAACGGCCTTTCTCCAATCGTACTTTGGGAATATTTTGCCAACCCATTGAGGAGATTATTTTCCGTTATTCGCTTGCCAAAGAGAGCAGCGGCATTATGTTCATCTTTTCACTATGTGGGACGTCGACAAATCCCTAATCGACAGTTTATGCCACGACCTTTCACAGCCGGGCGCATTCAACTGCCAGTTATTTGAATCCATCAAACACAGTAAGGTAAGTAAACCCAGAGTCGCAAACACACTCAAACAAATCCGACTACCCCTTAGAGGCCGTTCATTTCGTTAAGGAAATGCAGCTTTATTAGACATCAATATCGCCTCGAATTAGAGGCGATATTGTCTCGGTAAGGTTAATTAAAGTCTTGAGTCCAGTAAGACATCTTTGCTAAATCGCTTTTACTGTTCTTATACCCAATCCCCATTTTCGTATGCTTACTATTCATAACATTTTGACAGTGCCCTGCATGTCCTGCCCAGCTATTGAGGCCCGCATCGTTAACCTTGCCATCGCTTCTTGGGCTTGTGTAACCAAAGATAGGGCTTATGGAGGTATTAGAAGATAAAACAAACGCATTTTGGCCGGCACTATTGACGACAAAATGACCTTGTGCATTTCTTCGGTACTGCTCGTCTGAATTCAATTGAGCATTGCTGGCCGTGCCGTTATCCCATGCGATCGGTGGAACCGATGGGTAGTTTCCACTTGAAAATGACGAGCCAAACGAATCACAGTAGCGCAATGTCGACCTTGCGCAATTAGTCGAAATGATTGATTGATACTTGATACTCTCCTGACTTAAATCATCGGGAATATTCACAATTTTGCACCATTTTTCGTCTGCGACACCTTGCCCTGGCATGCCCCAAATCGAACCCTTCAGTATTTGGTGTTTATCCAGAGAGGCGAAGTCGATAACCGCATCATTATTGAGCGAACCTAGATTCAAATGAATATTCCCAGAGGACGTATCTAATGCAAACATCCGAGCTCCTACATCTTTTGCAGCTGCATCAATTTTCTTTCGCTGCATCAGCTCCCATGCATCGCCAAATCGCTGTTTTGACTGATGACCATAAGCCAATGCTATAAATTGGTAAGTGGGTAAATTCACCTCAATACCGCTCTTGTTTTTTGTTACCACACTTCCAACCGTTGCAAACGTTAAGGCGTTATCAAAGACGGCATTGTTGAATACATACGTTCCTAAACTCTCGCTAGAGCAGGCGTTGGTTTTCATGTCGTATCGATATTCTGAAATGACACCATCAACAAATAACTGATGGTTTTTTCTTTGTGCGGTTAATCCAACGGCTTCGTAACAGTGCCAATCGTTAACTAGATTACTCCCGTTATCGATGATGATCGTCGGTACAGGAATGGTTATATCAACCTTTGGGGTATCTCCCCCCTTAAATGCCGGAAGATTGGCGTTAACAGGAATCGATGAATAAGGATTTACCATTCCTCCCTTTTCAACAAGACCTTCAATAGCAAAGATCATATTGCTCTTGAGTATCTTAATATCTGGCTGCTGAACAGTGACTGTTGATGATCCCCCAGGGTTACTCGAATGACTCGGTTTCGCATTCTTACTGCCCTCCCCTGATGAACTTTCGCCACCACATCCTGAAATGGTAAGTGCAATTAGCCCTACTGCTAATAAATTTTGGTGATCCATTAGTTAATCCCTAACCATACATTATTCTTTAGGGTTGGGATGTTGCCTCATAGCCTTAGTTTGAATTTCAGGTGAATGTCAGAGAACTCAAAAACTGACATTCAATTAACAATGAGAGGGGGATGCAAGCAGGGAGAGAATCGTAGGCGTCACATGTAGTTAGGTTGGTGTCGGTTGTAGTGACACTGAATCCAACAACCGCCTTGCTTGTTCCCTGAGCAAAGCACGTTTCTAGCTCACTTTTGCCCCAAAGCTTTTTAGAGTGAATGGCCTCTTTGAGTGTATCTCATATTTTTTACCCTAGTAGTGCTAATCCTGATGAGCTTGGTGTTCTATGCGGATTATTTCCGTAATCGATTCTCTATTGGTATACCAAAATCACACAACACCCTGAAGCGCATTGAGTTTCATACAGATCGAGCGCAGTATAGAGAGATTGCGGATACGGGAAAATACCGTCTATAAAGCGTTAGATTTTCATTTGAATCTTGGAGGAAAATATGAGTAATCCTATAGTGGTTACATCTCAGAGTCAGGTAGCAACGGGTGTTGATCAATTTTCAAATGGATTAACTACATACTTAGGTGAACTTGGTTTACCAACCGAGCAAGTTTTAGTTCCTGTGTCTGAAAGGTCACGAGTAATAAATAATTTACCTGAAGTTATTACGTTGATTGATGCAAGTCAGCGTACCACTTCAATCTACCTTTCTAAATTTATAGCGGCATGTGGTGCTGGCTTATTTGATGCCGCATTAAACTTTATTTGGGACGAAACGGTTGTTAACTTACGAGAAAAAGTTGCTCGTTTTGATATTGAATACTTTTATGACAGCGTGGTTACTGATGAAAACCGCAGGAAAAAACTGAAAGATGAACATGATTTAGTCAAAATTGATGAATGGGAGTTAGTCCGAGGGTGCCACCTGACAGGGATTCTGTCAGATATCGGTTATAAACATTTGGACTACATTCGAGATATGAGAAATTGGGCTAGTGCAGCTCACCCTAACCAAAATGATCTAACTGGTTTCCAGTTAATTGCTTGGTTGGAGACGTGTATAAGAGAAGTAATAGGTAAAGAACCTGAAGGCGTCGCAATCGAGATTAAACGCTTTTTAGGTAATGTTCGTAATAATGTTCTGAGTACAACAGATGCTGACCATATTAATGCTGGGTTAGAGCATTTACCTCAAGATCTTGGAACGTCATTACTTAGAACATTGTTTGGCATGTACACCGCGCCAAATGCCACAGTACAAATTAAAAATAACATACGTCTAATTTGTTCTAAGTCTTGGCTGATGGCTCCAGAGGCAGTTCGGTTTGAGTGTGGTCTAAAATATGCCACTTATGCTTCAAATGGTGAAATCATCCGAAAGGATGCTGCAAATGAGTTTTTAACTATTGTTGGTGGATTACCTTACCTTCCTAAAGATACGTTGGCTGTAGAGTTATCGGTGAAAATTGCCAACCTATATACAGCTCATATTGGTCACAATAATTTTCATAATGAACCAGCTCATGCTCGTATTTTGGACTCATATGTATCATCCACAGGTGTTGTGCCTGATTCAGTGCGTAAGCAATACGTTAAAACGATCGTAATGGCAAAAATGGGGAATGGTCATGGTATATCTACAATGGCTGAATCCTATTACGACAGTATGCTCGTAAAGTTTGGTGATGATGAAATCAAAGAGTTTGTAAGTCTTTTGACTGATAGAGAAGTAACATCAAGATTGTGTCTACCTTCATGTCATCAAGGCTATAAAAACTTAGCGACTTACTTTACTAGTCGCACTACGAATCAAGTTTCATTACAAGCAATTGGGTTTATTTCAGCTGCGACTTCACAGCAATTGCCTAACCTAGGTAAAGACACTCGTTACCAAACTGTTTTAGCTTCGTTTACATAGAAAATCTAACGCAGCGTTATTTGGTATAGGTAAGTTGGTAGGATAAAATGCATAAAATTGATTGGATTAGGATTAGGAATTTCCGCTCATGCGTTGATGTTTCCTTAAATCTAGAAAAATACTCTCCACTAGTAGGCTATAACAATGCTGGTAAATCAAATCTTCTAAAGGCGATCAAGTGGTTCTTGCGCCCTACAGGTTTAGCGGACAAAGATTTCAATGATGTAGCGAATGAGGTTATTGTCACAGCGAAGATTTCAGGCATAAGTGATGAGCTATTAAATGCCATTGATGAAAAACATAAGGCAAGTATTTCTCCTTACATTGAAGAAGAGTCTATGTTTGTTCGCCTTGTCCAAAAGTCACCGGGTGGTGCTAAAACCCTTCGTAAGCTTTACGTTTCAAAGGGTGGTGAAGGTGAGGACGATACATGGGAATGGAAAGTAAACCCGGGAGGTTTACAAGAAGCATTACATGATCTCTTCCCTGAGCCAATTTTTGTCCAATCAATGGACAATGCAACCGATGACGTCTCAAAATTTAAGACAAGCTCTACTATCGGTAAATTATTGCAATTACTAAGCTCCAGAATAGAAGAAGAGCAGCATGAACTGATAGATGCATTGAATGTTATAGGGAAAAAATTGAATTTCGATGGCGGAGAAAGATTAGCCGCACTCGATGACTTCGATCAACGAGCAACTCAGCGAGTTCAAGATTTTTTCCCGGGGGTATCAATCAAAGTACATATACCAACACCATCGCTGTCGAAATTATTTACTGATGGAACAATTAAGGTTCAAGAGATCGGGCGTGATAGTGCCGATGTAGACTCACTAGGTCACGGTGCTCAACGTTCTATTCAAATGGCATTAATTCGATTGCTCGCAGAAGCACAAACAGAAGCAGAGTCTGGGCAAACAACATTACTTCTTATTGATGAGCCAGAGCTATATTTACACCCACAAGCGACAGAGTTAGTGAGAGATGCCCTGAAAGTTTTGAGTGACAGTGGGTATCAAATTGTATTTACAACTCACTCGGCTTTAATGGTTGAACAAGAAGATGTTCCTAACACAAGTATCGTTCGCAAAAATGAACACCAACAAACAATCGTTTCGGAGAGAATTGCTGAAGCTATCAAAGCGGTAATTGAAGGGAATGCGAACCAAGCTCGAATCTTGTTTGAAGTGTATAACATGAGCCAAATTTTGTTTGCCGACAGAGTGTTGATCGCAGAAGGCGCTACAGAACTCTCAGTGCTACCAGATTTATTCAAAGCTTGTGGGCGTTCATTTAATGCTCATAAGACAGCACTAGTCATAGGTGACGGATGTGCTGGCATACATAAAATGGGGAGAATTCTCCGTCGAATCGGTATTCCTTTCAAAGCTCTGGTTGACCTCGACTATGTTTTCACTACAGCTAGAAGTGCGAATTTACTTCAAGAAGATGATGAGAATTTAACTACAGCTATACCGATGTTATCGGCATCTGCTGTTCAAAATGGTTTTGAGCTTGAAGGTGGTGTGCTACCTAAGAAAACTGGGGGCAGAAAGGCTTATGAAGCGTACGAATTATTTGCAGATGAGCAAGGTACATCCGAGGTTATTTCCGCTCTACATGAAAGCTTGAAGGAGCAAAACTATTGGTTGTGGACAAAAGGAGCAATCGAGAAGCACCTATCTTTGGAAGCAAAAACAACAGGAGATTGGATAGCCTTTAAGTTAGATCTAAAAGAGAACAATGTTGAAGATGTATTAGAAGACCATCCATTTGTAAATCAAATGGTTGAATGGGCTACGTCGTAAATACCATATGACAAGCGCTTAAGGTTTCAAGATACTTTTTCTAATCTGATAGAAACGGTTTAGCTCAGTGGCCGTAAATCGTTTCTGTCCAGCTCCGAGTCAGCGCAAGCACACCGACTCATCTTTCCCACCTTCCAAACCCTTGATTAAGCTTTCACAGAAACCGATTGAGTTCGAGTTTTTATAATGTCCGATATCGAGAACCAAACGATCAAGGCCACCGAGGTACTTATCAATCCCACTTCTTGAATCGAAGGCTTTGAATACAACGCCGACTCAAACAAGTAAGAAATAGCGGGGATGACTGACAGTCAAACAAATCCGATTCCCCCTTAGGGGTCGTTCATTTCGTTGAGGGAACAGAATAGTTTTAGACACCAACATCGCCTCAAATTCACCGTTTTCTTTGAGGCGATTTTTTCTTCAACATGCGTTGTATTCAAGCCAAAAACAGAGCAACGCACAACCGCTCACATTAAAACTTAGTTGCATATTCTTTACCTTTCTACTCTCAGCCAACAGATTAAATCTCGTTCAAAACTGAAACGTTAGCTTGCTCGATGTAGCGTTGACGGGCACGTTTAAGGAGCGCATTATTTTATCTTCAGACAGAACAAATCCTGCTTTCGTTGAGTGAGTAATCCATCATTTGTTCTGTGCAACGCAACTATTTGAATGGCAGGCCACATGAATAAAATCGTTATGTTAGTAATGGGGCTGCTTTTTACCAGTCGCTTGTATGCCAGTATCGCACCGCATGTAACTCAACTAGAGCATGATGCGCCTATTCTCATTCGCTCTGCACTCATCGTCGGCGTTATGGGCTATCTCATCTGGACGGTAATTAAATACCTGAAAAAAAATAAGACCTCTCCTTAAAATCAATTCATCCAAATTAGTCCTTTACCTCAAGTTAAGGTGAGGTTTTATGATGTCCTTGTTGATTACGAAAACACGAAAAGGAACATCGTATGATAAAACTTGAACATGTAAATATCGTCGTGAAAGATATCCCTGAAATGCTGAAATTCTATCAAGCTGTATTTCCCCACTGGTATGTACGTGATGAAGGACAAGGAGAATGGTATGGCAAGCCTCGTAACTGGCTGCATTTTGGTGATGAATATCAGTATATCGCCTTAAGTGATCATGGTGAGGGAGAAAACCGAGAACTATCCGGACATCAAGTTGGGCTCGCTCACTTTGCCTATGTGACCAACGATATTCAAAGCGTAATAGACAGGCTCACCCATGTAGGGTTCTCGGTGGCGAAAACGGGGGCAACAGAACCCTACCGTAAGAACGTCTATTTTGTTGACCCATCAGGCTTTGAAGTAGAGTTCGTTGAGTATCTAAGTGATGACCCAAAGCTACGAAACCTTTCTAGTTAAGTTGAACATTAGAGCAAGGTAAAAACGACGTGAGAAAATGAATAATACCCAAGCGACTCTCATCACTTGGGTATTCGATTTAAAAGTAGTAATTCACACCGGTTGAAATGTAGGTCGATTTCACATCATGGAAGTTGATATCGGAGTCTTCATTACTGACACCACCAATCACGCTAACACTGACACTTTCCCAACCAAACGGCTGTTCGTAAGCATAAACCCCAAATAAATTGGTAACCGTGGTATCTTGTTTCTTATCAAATACTGGGTTGTTGGCGTCAAAACCGCGTTTAGCGAAGCCTGCATGAGTAACAAAACTGTGTTTTCCAAAAGACATATGCACCCCAAGCTCTCCACCAAGCTCTTTAAAGCTATGGGCTTTACCATCTGCGTCTCGCATGGTGTATCTCACTGCTGGTAACAATGCGATGTTGTCGGTGATCGGCACAACGGTTTCAAGCCCTACCCTTTGATAGATGCTGTTTCTTTCTAGCTTCTTCATGCTTTCTGCCGATAAATTTTGCCCTTTACCTGACTTATCGTTTTCAACGTCATATTGTACGAAAGCGTATCGAATGGTTAGCGGCAAAATCAATTCAGGCGAATAAGCAATCCGGCCACCATGTGCATTTGACCCGGTTTTTTTACGAGCAGAGCCGACCAAATAAGCGTCTTCCCATACTTCATTTACCCCAGGAACTTTTGGAAAGTACGCGGCGTTCAATAAACCTAAGCCTTCCATATAGTGATTCACGCCAATTTCTGCTTGGAACTGCTCACTGGTGACCTGATCTTCACTTTGACCGAGATAAAATTGGGTATTTCCACTATCTAAGGTGTACTCAACTCGGACAAAAGGGAATAGGCCAAAACCAGAGATTGATTTACCACTGCTCTGTAGTGAATCGGTGGTTTTATTATCATCATCAGTATTGAGCTGAGATTGTTCACTACCCACGCCAACGTTGGCCGATAACACAAATTGCCAACCAGGTTCAAAAGCGGATTCTTGCTCTGCTGTTTCTTCGTTTGCTGCCAGTGGAGCACTCAGTATTAAGCAGGTTAATCCAACTGTTCTGTTCAGATATTTCATCCCTGTACCTTTTGTTCATTAAGAGAGTCGGCTTAATATGTTTGATTTCAAGCTATAGTTCCATGCCAGAATAAAGACTAACTGTGACCATTTGTGACGGCAGACGTACGGTTTATAGCTTGCTTATCTGTAGGCATCGCGTTCCAGCGTAAGGTAAATTTAGCGCCACCAAGTGAAGATTGAGAAACAAACGAATCGCCGTCATGCCAGATGGCAATCTGTTTCACGATGGCCAAACCCAATCCGTGACCAGTTGTGGTGTTCCTTTCTTCATTATCAACCTGTGCAAACGGATCAAAAATAGACTCCCAGAGCTCTTGAGGTATTCCTATCCCATCATCTTCAATCATCAACACCCAGCTTTTAGGGTGACGCTCAAAAGTCACAACAATGGTGCTCTTTGCGTACCTCGCGGCATTGGACAATAAATTGTTTACCGCTCGGATCATTGCTCTGTGATCGACCATGACCTCTTCATCAAGCAAGCGGGAACACTTAAACTCAACGGACAGTTGCGGATGTTCTAATTGGAAGTGATGCAGTTCATCTTGCAACATAGGCTCTAGAGCGCATGGGGCGATGTGGTTGGAATCAGGCACTCTGCGAGAATAGCGTGAGAGGATCAGCGCCTGATTAATCAAGTGGTCTAAGTCATCAATACTTTTCCCCGCAGCATTATTGTATTTTTCTATCTGCTCCTTGGAAAGGGTATTGTCATTGAGCATCTCTAAAGCAAATCTCAGCCGATAAAGTGGCGTTCTTAAATCGTGTGCTATGGCATTGGTGAGGTCACGATGCCCGAGTACCAGTTTTTCGACGCTATCAGCCATTTTATTAAATGATGTGCCCAGCTGAGCAACGACCGACCATTTAGACGTTTTTGCCCGAGCTTGAAGATCACCGTTACCATATTGGTTTGTTGTCGTTACGAGGCGTTTTAAATCGCGCCATAAAGGAATAGCCCATAACATCATGACTGCCGCAATGCACAGCATGATCCCCATAACAATCGCACTCATGAACAGTATTTGGACAGACGTCGATTGATTATCTATTACCTGTAAAATATCCTTATCTTCAATGAGAGCAAAGAGTATCTGATCTTCGTTTTCGTTAATTACAGACGCAATTTCTCCCGCTAGAAGTAGAGATTTCTGCTCTTCGGGCAGTTCTATCGAATCAAAGTGTTCAATCGTGGCAGCGACAGGCATTGATATGGTGATTTTATTCAATTGAACGCTGCGCTGATCTCTGGGTAATTTTTTCATTTCACGCACGAGTAAGAATATCGGCCCGCTGGCCTGCAATTTTCCATAGTCATCACTCGCTAGATCCATCGCGAGATAGATCGCTTGCTCACTTTGCTTTATGCCCATAACCAAAGCTGAAGGATCGGCAATATGGTAGGCCATTTCGCCTGCTTTGATGCTTGTTAAGTTCGCAGGACTTAACGGGAGCTCTGCTATATCGACAAGTTTGAGCTGCATACCAAAATGAGGTTGTAGATTTTGTATGGTTTGTTGCCAATCTTGTGGAGGCTGGGAAGTTAAGTCCTCATGTATTGTTCGTAACGTCGGCCCGTAAAGCTCTTGATAGACATCTTTGGAAATTATCTCGTTGATTTTGGTGATAGGGTTAACCGTAATGGGGTTAAAGAAAAACGCGATGAGTAACAATATCACCAACCAAAGAAGCGAAAATGCTTTAATCATGGGAGCTCCGTTAGCGGTTATCTGCGCAAAGCTGGTAACCTTTACCACGAATCGTTTTGATAATTTGTGGTTTGTTAGGATCATCTTGAAGGGTTCGTCTTAAACGAGAAATCCGTCGGTCTATTGAGCGATCCAAGCCATCGTACTCATAGCCTCTGACCTGCTGAACAATCTCGTCTCTCGATACGACTTGTCCTGAATTCTTTGCAAGCAAATGCAACAGCTCAAACTCGGCGGTAGTTAACCGTATTTCATTGTTATTTAGCGAAACCCGTCGTTTCTGTAAGTCGATTTTCAGTGCTCCAAATACAAATATCGACGGAGAATCTGAAGGGGTATTGATACGTTGATTCCGTCGAAGGAGTGCACGCACCCGCGAAAGAAGGAGCCTTGGTTGCACTTGCTTCACAATGTAATCATCGGCACCCAACTCCAAGCCCATCATTTGATCGATGTCATCATCGAGCGCTGTTTGCATCAAAATCATCCCCAAATAATCGGTTCTTACTTCTCGGCAAACATCCATACCAGAAAGACCCGGTAACATAACGTCCAATATGACCAAATCGGGTTGTTCAGCCATGATTCTTTGTACGGCTTCTAAGCCGTTACTCACGTGGGAGACATTAAACTCGTAATTTATCAAATAATCACAAATCAATTCAGCCAATTCCATGTCATCTTCAACGAGCATCAAGTGATATTGACTTGCAGGGTTCATTAGATACATTTCCCATCCTTAAGCATTACAGGCGATTTTATTTCATTCTGACTGAGTGGACTGTGACGGTTTGTGACGCGAACTAAGCAATACCTGAGAGTTATATTTTATAAATCATGGTTATCAGCACACTTTAAGGCATGCACCGAGCAAATAAAAGCGCAGATTAACATCAGCAATCAAAATAGGTGACAAGCGAACTGGTGTTAAAACAGCCATGAACTTAGGCTGTGGAGGAGTGGACTGAGGGCGAAAACAGATGTAGCGCCCTCAGTGCCATAAAGATTAAGACTGAGAAGATGACTGGTTAGCCAATCAATGGCATTCCAATGAACAGTTTATGTAAGTAGAGGATAAATACGACCGCTAATCCGACGCCAATAACAATGGCCAAAACATCGTTGACTACGCTAGGTTTAAGCGCAGGAACTTCACGTGGTTGCCGCTTCTTCATGGAGATTCTATCCACCACCGCCCACGCTAAAAACGCCCCGAAAAGGATCACGTCTGCCAACATGCCATTGACGAGTAAATGGCTGAGTGCCCAAAGCTTAACCGCTATGAGTTGGGGATGTTTGGTTACCTGTTTTATCTTACCGGGTAGATAAGGCGCAACCAGTAACACCATCACAGGCAGCATCAGTAAGTAAGTCACGTGCCTCATCCAATATGGAGGAACGTATAGCACCACAGGCTCAAGCCTAAGCGTGGCATATCCATTCGCGATCAGCACGACACCTGCAATGGATATCAGTGAATAAATGGCCTTCCAACCCATTTCACTTTTGGCGACCATTCTATTTCTGGTATCTTCCGCCACGATGGATATGGAATGAATCCCGAGAAACAATAATAAACCTGCAATTAAGCTCAACATAACCTATTTTCCTTTATAGCCGACAAATGAACACTCACTGTTTTTTGTTGTTTAATAACATTAATATCGTGCAAAATCAAATTGCGAGCAATTAAATTTATAACAGGTTCACTATTGCTTGAGCTGCACATCATCCGCCGCTAACTATCGCGATTATCATCTAACCAAGTTTGTAACCGTTGCGAATACGCGAGCATTTCATTGAGCTGCTTAGCATCCCACCCCTCAAAGCAGCGATCGACCATCGGTAAAAAACTCATGAACGCACTTTGGCTTTTATCCAAACCGTTTTGATTAATACTAATCCATTTTTTTCGGCCATCGTGGCTGTCTTTACGAATGCCGACCAACCCCATGTCTACTAACTTGTTCACGACTTTAGTGATGCCCGGCTGGTTCATCTGCATCACTTCCGCTAACTGACTGATGGTTTGCTCTCGCTCTGGGTGATGAGAAAAATGAACGAGTAAATTAAACTGCGATTGATTTATGCCGTGAGGTATTAGAGCCTTGCTCAACCATGCATCAGTAAGTTGATTTATTATCCCTAATGATGTCATTAACTTAAGTGAGATCTGCTGCTTTTCTTCCAACATTATTTAAAAACCCCTTGAATTACATTCCTAGGAATGTAATATTTATTCCATGGAATGATTCTAGCAGAAAGGGGCATATTATGAACAGAAGAAACTTTATCAAAATCTTAGGGGCTAGCGGGGTTGTGCTGGCTGCTACTCCGATAGTGACTCACCAGTTATCAAGTAAAGAAAGCCTAACCGTTAGGCCAACGCACACTTATGATGATATAAGAAAGACACTACTGAGCTATGCCATGCTGAGTGCGAATCCGCATAATACGCAAGCATGGAAAGTGGCTCTACCAAGTAACAACACTATCCTACTTTATGTTGATCCTGAGCGATTATTGCCTCACACCGACCCTATTTACCGCCAGATCCATATTGGTCAAGGCGCCTTTATTGAAAGCTTGGTCATCGCCGCCAGTCAATTCGGCGTTCGCGCAGAAGTCGACTACTTCCCACAAGGTGAGTACGACAATCAGACTTTAGAAGCCAAGCCTGTCGCCTCAATTACTCTGGTATCAGAACCCACTATTGTTGCCGATCCTCTGTTTCAATACTTGGTTACTCGCCAATCAACAAAGACACCTTACGACGCAGAAACCGTGCCTAAAGCGCAACTCACTCAGTTGAAAGCCGTCAGTAACAGCGCGACTTTTCCTATTCGGTTTATTGATGCCGCAGGTGATAACGGTAAGATGAGCGACTTCTTGACGGATTCAATGCGCATCGAAGAACACAATGCCTCACGAAGCTTAGAAACCATCGGCATGTTCCGCTTTAATGATGAAGAGTTTGTTACCCACAGAGACGGGTTCGGGCTAGAACAAAACGGAGTAAGTGGCGCTAAACGCTGGTTTGCTGAAAAATTTTTTATTAGCCGAGAACAAGCGGAAGCAGACCCACAAAATTTTGGTAAAGAAGGCGTAAAACTGACCAAAACAGTGGCCGACAACGCACCACACTTTGGTTTACTTATCAGTAATAACAACGGCCGTTTAGCTCAAGTTGAATGTGGCCGAATCTATCAGAGAATGAATCTGGTCACCACTTCCATGGGGTTAGCACAGCATCCTATGAGCCAAATATTGCAAGAATACCCAGACATGTTGCCGTTGCAGGCAGAATTTAAGAAACACTATGGTATTAAGCCTGACCAGACCGTGCAGATGCTGTTTCGCTTAGGCAAAGCATCATTAACTCCACCATCTCCACGCCGAGAAGTCAGTGATATTGTATTGAGTTAAACGGCTTTATCACATTTTCTTTCAATGACTTATGGACTCTCGCATGATTGAAAAAGGCGAACCACACTGTTCGCCTTTTGATTGATATTATCTCGCCCTAACACGAGCTTACACATTAAAGGCTAAAATGGATAATGACTGAATACGTCTTCTACCATTTGTTCTAATGGCGCGTTGCTATCATTGGCTTTAGCGTAAATACGTAGCCCTGATATTTGCACCTGTACGTGCCGAGCAAGATGTTGTGGGTCTTTGTCTTTGCTCACTTCGCCTATTTCTTGCGCTTCAATAATCAAACGAGCAAATTCGGCTTCCATTATTTTAAGTGATTTCTTCGCTTCAGCCAGTAATTCGGCGTGTTCTTCCGTCAACTCAGCAACAGTTTTTGCCAGCATACACATGCCATTTGGCGCATCATGTTGAGACTTAAGCACGAGATGTTTCACGAATGCCTTTAACGCTTCAACGGGCGTATCTCTTTCTTGTTGGCATTGCGCCAATTGCGCGATACCTAACTCAGTGTATCGAGCCAACGTTTCCTTAAACAATCCCTCTTTACTACCAAACGTGGCGTAAATGCTGCCGGGACGCATATCAATCACATCTTGTAGATTACGCATAGACGTTGCATGAAAGCCTTTTTCCCAATACAGATCTTTTGCTTTATCAACAACTTGCTCGCGATCAAATTTGGTATTTTTTCTCACAATATTAACTCACTGCAACATAACTTGAACGATTGTTCAATTTTATCTTGAACGATCGTTCAAATCCAGTTATATTCTCAACACACCAACAAACGAGTTAGCACTCTGGCTATAAACAAGATGTTTATAACTTTGACTATTGAAGATAAGAAGGGATCACAATGAGCAGCTTTAAAATTCACACGTTAGAATCCGCACCAGAAGCGAGTAAATCTGCGGTACAAGCCTCTATCAATGCCAATGGCCGCTTGCCTGGACTGCACGCTGTCATGTCTGAAGCGCCAGGGCTACTAGAGGGTTATCAAGTGCTGCACAAGCTTTTTACTGAATCATCATTTGATGCAGAAGAACTGACCGTGGTTTGGCAAACCATTAATGTAGAACACGAATGTGGTTACTGCGTACCGGCTCACACTGGCATCGCGCACATGATGAAAGTTGACCCAGCATTAACCGAAGCTCTTCGTAATAGTGAAGCAATGCCAACAGCGAAACTGCAGGCGCTGCACGACACGACACTCGCGATGACACGTAATCGTGGCAATTTGACCCAAGCAGAGCTAGATAACTTTTACTCGGCAGGTTACGAGCAACGTCAAGTGCTGGAGATCGTCTTAGGGTTGGCTCAGAAAGTAATGAGTAATTACACCAACCACTTGGCCGAAACACCAGTAGATAAAGTGTTTGAAAAATTTGCTTGGCAAAAATAGTGACATTCTAACTTGCTACAAAAGCTCATACTCTTATTAGATATGAGCTTTTTTTAGTGCTTCCAGCCTTCCAAGAAATACGCTTTTAACCTGTAGCAGATCAATTAAACAAGTCGCCTATGGAGTACAACCTAACATTCGCCAATGCCGTCTATCTCGGTAGGAAACGGATGGTAATAAAGCATGTTATAGTCAATATAAGTCAATGAATCATTATCGATTATGTTATTAGAAGATCTACAAGTCATATTAAAAGTGGCGGAATTTCGCAGTATCACCCAAGCCGCAGCCAATCTCGACATGCGAGTGGCCACCGCCAGTGCCGCCGTTAAACGTGTAGAGGCTTCTTTAGGCGTCGAGCTTTTCGTGCGTACCACTCGAAGTTTACGTTTATCGAGTGCTGGCGAGCGTTACTTACCTCAGTGCGAAGAAGCCCTGCAAATGTTAGAAAAAGCCAAGCTCAATATGAAAGGTGATCTCGACATTATTGATGGTGAATTACGTATTGCTGTTTCCAGCGATCTCGGCCGTAACCTTGCGATGGGCTGGATAGATGAGTTTATGGATCAATACCCAAAAGTCAGCTTGCGCGCTTATTTAAGTGACAGTAATGTCGATTTCTACCGCGATTCGATCGACATGGCTCTACGATACGGCTCACCATCAGACTCGAACTTATACGGTTTTAAAATCTGTACCATACCCAAGATACTGTGCGCGACACCTACATATTTAGCTGAACACGGAACACCAACCCACCCTAATGATCTGAACGCACACAACGGATTGTTATATCAAGTGCGCGATGTCATTCACGACGTGTGGGACTTCAAACATATTGATAGCTATCTAGAGTCTAGTGAAAGCTATAAAATTAAAATGAGAGCGAATCGCTCCTCTAACGATGCAGATCTTGTTAGACGATGGTGCGTTGCGGGTAAGGGGCTAGCCATCAAATCCGGGTTAGACATGGCAAACGATTTGCTCACGGGAAATTTAGTTCATGTCATGCCTGACTATCAAGCCAAACCGACAGAGTTATGGTTAGTGTGCCCAAGTAAGCAATCTATTACGCCTGCGGTGCGAATTTTACGTGACAGCTTTCGGGCTAAATCGAAAGCTATTCTGCAACAGTTAGTAGAACGCGGAATACTAGATTCAAGATTGGTTGACTAGCTTGGTTAGTTAACTCCGTACATCATCCAGGGAATTGTGCTGGCATGACTGGTCTCGATTTTAGCGTAACCAGCTTCCCCCTACTTACCTGATATTAAATAGATTATTGCCGATAATAGGCTTTCTTGCTTTGGTACATATGACGGTCGGCCACCTTAAACATCTCAAACGCAGAGCATTGATCCGATGACGCCACACCAATAGAGTAATGCAATACATGTTGTTGCCCTTTATCATCCACAATTTGAACGTTATTCTGCGCGATATCAAGCTGATCTAACATTTCAAGGCCGGCGATTGAGTTCATGTCTTCGCATAAAATCACGAACTCATCTCCGCCAATCCGATACAGGTATTGATTACCTACCAATTCATTGTTGATGAGATCAGCGCATTCCGTGATCAGTTTATCGCCTAACTCATGACCATGGGTATCATTGATCGCTTTCAATCCATTGATATCTAATACCAGCAATGAAAAACAAGCGAATCTATTGCTATCAAGGCTAGCCTGCATGTAATGAAAGTCTTCTTCGAAGGCTTGTCGATTACCTGCACAGGCTAAACTGTCGCTCCGAGTGAAGCTCAAAAGCTCTAGCCAATACCCTAATTGCTTGCCGTATAACTCAATTAAAACGGCACTTTCTTTATCATGTTGCGAGACATCAAACTCAATGTACGCAAGCGTTGCACCGCCACTAGAAGCGATAATCATCATCGACTCTGGATCGGTGTCGTGCCCCGGATTTGCATAACTGAATCGGCAATTTAGGTTAGGCAGCAGTGAGTCAAGATGCTGGTCAACCACCGCGATTAACCCCCGGTAACCTGCATCCTTGAGCTGAGAACTGCAATGAATCACTTCCACTAACTTACCTTGGTGGATCTCTTCTCGGTGCAATGAATCCGTTAATTGTGAAGTCTTGCTCGCGACTTGTTGCTCTAATTGCTGATTAAAAGAAGCCAGCCTTTCATTGGTCGCCTCAACTAAGGCATTGGCCGTCGTTAACTGGTCATTCTTATTTTTAAGCTCCACAACATGGTTGTTGATCTTCTTCCACATGCTATCAAGTAGATGAGACACATTTAGGAATTCTTGGCTGCGAAACTTATGAGTGTGTGGTAGCGGTTGTCGCTCTTGTGAATACGACTTTACGATGTCTGCAACACCCATGAATTGGCGTGAAACCCAACGATTAAGAAACAAAACGGTCAACACAACCAAAAGCAAAATACCGATGAGAATTCGAATCGTATCTGAGCGAGTTTCTTGTATTTCAGCTTTGCGGGCTTTGTCTGAGAAGTGATAGTACAGGTGCAGTTTAATCGGCGATGCTAAGTTATCGTGCTCGATGACCATGTCCGTGACAGGGAGTCCATCACGAGACTCATGACCATAGGCAACTTCAACATCGTGCACCATATCGACTCGTTCATCATCATATAACACAGTGTCTAGACTTTTAGCGGAAGCCTGATAGTCAACTAACGCAACAATCGTCCCCTGTGGTTCGTATTGCGAATGTTCTAAAAGCGTGTATGCCAACAAAGGTGAGAACAACGCAACACCTCGTGAACCACCATGATCAACTAAATCGACTTCATTAAATATCGTATGGTAGATTTTTCCTGCTTTGAATGCGGATTGTCCCTGATCTAATTTCTTATACAATTCACTCTTTTCAAAGTGGTAGGCACTGCCACCATGAGAATAGATAACTTCTCCGTCCTTATCTATCACATAGATAGCACTGATCACCTCACTAAACTGGCTCATGGCTTCAAGACGCTCCCAGATGACCGCAGAATACAAGATGTTATCGGCCCCTCGTAGCACCGAGCGATCGCGGGAAAACCACACCAAAATGTTAACCAATTTATCCACTTCAACGTCGATAGTAGACACAATGTTCGAGATAGTATTGTTAAGCTTATCTTCTTCGCTTTTTTGCATAAACTCGGTTTGTCGCTCGATGAAATACTGGCTAATAATCATCGCAGGAACGAGTGCGGTCACCAGCAACAGATAGCTGAGCGTTTTTTGTAGACTGATGGGTTTCCGATTACTTTTCGGCACGGCGATCCACCTTAGCAAAATACTTATTAAGGAAATGAATCACATACTCAGCACTTTCATCTGCTGGGCTGCCTTTTTGATACCTCATGTAGCCTCTAAACATTGCCTCCCAATAAATCGCCATTTTTAGCGAAGTATTCATGGGTTGAGACTGCAAATACAATCGGTACATTGTGGCATCGATACTGTTAGGTTCTGAAAAAAACTGGGCATTGACAGATTGATTAGCCGAAATAAAAATATTGCTGTTCATTAACTCTTTCAAGAATGCTGGTCGTTGTACCAATTCAGACAATTGCTTCATGGCTTGTCGTTTTTCTGGGTCAGCAAAGTGACGTTGGGTAAAAGCCAAGATTTTCCCACCGGATAAGGACGTCATTTTCTTTCCGTTTAACGTCGGCAGCGGTGCAATTCCCACTTTAGCTTTAAATTCGTCATTCATACTATTTATCGCCCAGTCACCGTCGATCAAATAGGCCGACTTCTCAGCAATAAAACGGGTTCTCGGACAAAGCGAATCACAGTGAGAGAAAAACACGCCTTGATCGATCAACTCTTTGTAAAACTCGAAAGACCGAGCAATGGTTGACGCTTCAAACTCGAGAATGGCAAATGGATTGTCATCGGTAAACAAACTAAAAAAAGCCGCTAAATAGTAGTTCTGTTTGTAGTCCATCAAGATGACTGGCTTTTGGGTTTCTCGAGTCGTCGTTATCAGTGCTTCCCACGAGGTGGCAGGCGTTTGTACTAGCGACTTGTTGTAATAAAGCATGAGGTGATTACCCAACGAAATGGGCAAAGCGTAGTATTGGTTATCGGTTGTAATATGGTGGAAGGCGGACGCTTCTAACTCCGATGAGGTAATCCAGTCATCTGGGATGGCTTGTAAACCTAGGTAGTCATGCATACCAAGAAAATCGGAGGGCACCCATACAACATCGGGCAAATAGGCTTCAAAACGTTCGGCTAATAAGGTTTCAGCTCGCATCGAGTTGGTGTCTACATTTCGGATCACCAATTCATGCCCTGTTTCTTGCTTAAATCGCTGTGCGACCTTATACAAAAGATCCCCATCGAACGCTGACCAAACTTCAAGAGTAAGTGCATGGGTCGTCGGTGCTATCAGGAAAGATAAAGCCAATAAAAGAGTTTGAGTAAAACGTTTCATATCACCGAGAAGAGTAATTAACCACAGAAAGCGTAACAGTTTATCACCCGCACTCGCACTTATCCCCCTTTGAAGATAGAAAATGTCGCCTCTATAATTTATCGCCTTTCAAATCCACTCAGATAAGCATTAGGCGCTAATCTTTTGTTGCATGCTCACCTAGGTGTATAAAAAAGCCCTGCTTGAAAGCAGGGCATATTTAATCCATTGAATGTTTAGATGAATTAATACTTAAATCGTTGGATCTGTTCCGACAATTGACTACCGACATCAATTAATTGGGTCACCACTTGTTCTGTAGATTGGTTCTCTTGTTCTAATTTCTCAGCTCCTTGCTGCAATTGTGCCATGTCTTGACTGACCAAATTAGTCACGTTCGACTGCTCTTCACACGCGCTTGATATCATAATGACCATATCATTAATACCCGTCATTTCAGCACTGATCTTTTCCAAAGCAACGCCTGTGTGTTCTGCTTTGTTTCTCGTGTCGCTGACCATGTTCTTACTGGTCACTGTTGCTTTATAAGAAGCATCTGCTCTTTGCTGAAGCTCTTCAATGATGCTTTCTATCTCTGTTGTGGAGTCATGTGTCTTGCTTGCAAGCGCTCTCACTTCATCAGCCACCACGGCAAAACCGCGCCCGCTTTCTCCTGCTCGCGCCGCTTCAATCGCAGCATTTAGAGCCAACAAGTTGGTTTGTTCTGCAATGCCTTTGATCACGTCTAAAACGCTACCGATGTTGTCACTGGTTTGCTTTAAACTCGATACTTCTTCGGACGTTACCTCAAGATTTTCGACCAACGCATTAATATTGGTGATATTCGCATCAATCGCTTCTTTACTACTGTCAGCCACATCACACGCTTGGTTGGCTTTTTGCACTGTAGACTCAGTACTCTGTGCAATCTCTTGGGTGGCCACGTCAAGATGAGAAATATTGGTTGCAGAGCTGCCAGTGAGCTGTAACTGACGAGCATTTGAAGCTCGGGTAGATTCAAGAATTGCCCCTACACGCTTAGACGCATCATCAAGCGATGCAGATGCAACACTCATGTCTTTAATGATATTTTGAATGGTTTCAATGAATGCATTAAAACGTTCCGATAGTTGACCGATCTCATCGGCTCTATCTACGGGAATTCGCGCGGTTAAATCACCGCCACCAGAAGCGATATCACCCAAGACGCTGTTCACTCTTTGTAATGGCTGCAATACGATGCGTTGTAGAACACTTACCAATACCACGATCATCAGTACGATAGTAATCAAGACGGAAATAATGGATTGCTCTAAAGAGTTTTGTAGCGTCTGACTCTTTGCCTGATGTGAAATGCTGACCATCACTGAACCAATACTTTTCCCCTCCCACGTCAGAGGCACTTCCATACTGTCGTCAGTACTCACTGTAGACTCTGTTTGCGCCAGTAACTGACCTCTGTGGTCTTTAACAACAATCTGCGCGATCATGGAATTTGAAGAAAATGAATCGACCGTAGATTGGATGATGGCTTTATCGTAAACATAAACAGGTTCTTGCAAGATAACTTCTAGCTGTTTGGCAAGATTCTGCTTGTCGAGAACGAACTCGGATTCAAGGGCACTGCTGTTTGTCCAATACATACCCATCGAGACAATGCCACCGACCACCAACAACAATAACGTCAGAACCGATAGGATTTTGGCTGTTATGCTTTTCATTATTTCACTTCCTTAAGGGGATCGAACCAGAATTTATTTGGAATTTGTTGGGACTTTTGACTCAACTCGGGGTTATTAAGATCAAATATTGTCCGTTTTTCTAGACCTGCGAGATTGAGCGCGTCAGACACCTCTTTATCGGCAAAGAACAATCGCTCATACGTTCCGTCTTCAAACATGTCATAAAGAATGTCTTGAAAATGCATCGCTAACTCCGGGTCATTTTTCGCAGTGTAGAAATAAAACGGCATGCGGTACCTCAGCATCACATATTCATCAACGGCTAAGTTAAATTGGCTTTGTGCGACCACTTCGGTAAACGGTTCAAACACGCCGCGAGGAAAGTAATCGCAGCGTCCACCGTCCAGCATTGGGAACAAATTGGGGTACTTTAGACTCTTGGCTATTTTGATACCATTCGCTTCCAAAATGGCGGTATCTGGCCACGCTTTCCCCTGACAAGCGACGAAATTCCGTACTTGTGAAAAGTTAGTGACTCCCTGAAACAAGCCCACATTCGGCTGTGTAACAATGCCGAGTCTCATGCCTAATAAACCACGGTAAATAGGAAAATAAACCGTACTCATATTAGATTCATTTTCTTTGGATGCCGCCACATACATGATGTCTAGATTTCCATTCATCAGGTCGGCGGTCATTTTGGCGGTATTGGGGTCACCATTTTGGCCGTAATAATGGGACACCCCTTCAAACCGATCGCTTCGTTCGGCAATTTCGGCCAGAACTGCTTGCATCAATTTAACCTCTCCCGGCTTGCCAGGAATAACCAGTGGCGCTGCCTGTGCTATTGCAGTCGCGCAACACAGAATCAGCCCGATCAATTTTTTCATAAAGATCCCTTTATGTTGTTTAATTTATACTTCTATTATTAACCACTCAGCAGGCGATGTAATCAGCCCAAGCACTCGTTATCGACACCGTAGGTAATGCAAAAAAAATCCTCCATAATTAGAGGTTTATGTTATTTATTTTATAAGCACAATAAATATATAGCACATAATATAGAACTCAGCCTCCAAGCCTACAAACTACTCCTAACTTTCCCACAACTCATCGCCGCACTACGCCTAGCTCCGCCTTGGTATGTCATACGGTCGTTGTGCATTTTTTAGAGCGATATCGAGGTTGGTAGTGGCTATAACCATCCCCCATCAGCGCTTGTTCTGGCAGCCCAGCTTCCGCCAACAAGAGACATAAACAATACAACTAAGCCCGCACCAATAATGGTTTGCTCTAATGGAATGCCTAAAACAACACTTGTGAACAACGCACATTTTAAAATTTATAGACCATTGTAAAAATAGAAGCTCTCAACCTTGTTAGAATTCGATCGTAAATATACGCGCCAAAGCCCACTAAGAAGTGGGGAAGTTAGAACGGACTCCACCGTAAGCATCAATCGTCAACCCGCGCTCTTTTTCGTAGGTTTTAGGAGTAAAGCCTAACTGTTTCTTTAGGTAGCGGATCAAATGAGGTTGATCACTAAAGCCGAACTTAAAAGCAACATCCACCCAATCTAGTTCTGCTGCGTCTCGTTGGTACACATATTCCAGCATTTCTTCCAAACGGTTCATCGACTGACACTGTTTAAGCGTTAACCCTGTGACACGCTGAAAGCTTCTTTCAAGTGTGCGTTGTGAACAATACAGTTGATCTCCAAGTTCTGAAATTGACACTTTATCTAGTAATTTCATAATTTTACTGGTCAGTTTACTGTGCTGATCTTCAGCACAATTTACGAGCCACGGTGCCAGTAAAGTATCGAGCAGTTCACAACATTGCTCGGGGTTACATCGCGCAGCATCGATCAGTGCACTCTCGTCTAAACGTAATTGTGAGTGAAGCGCAGAGCCTTCTAGCTGCTCGACCCTATCTAGCGATAGAGGATCATCAGAGAAGTCAGGTAAGTTATACAGTGCGCCTGTTTTGAACTTAATCCCGATATGTATAAAGGGCTTTGAATGGTCGAGTTCAACGGTTTGTTTATGTGGAAACAACCAATGGCTGCCCTGTCCTGCTGCAACTCCCGGATTAAAGTCGTAGTGATAGGCCTGACTCTGCGGTGAAATGATCAAATGAGCACAAGGATCAGGGTTAAGTTTAGGGTACTGATGAGCGGTCGAGTCCAATGTCTTTTCTATCACCCAATAACAATCTACGTATTTGGCAACCAGAGCGGATTGTGGCGACTGTAGCCAATGAATCATAACAAGGTCCACTTATCTATAAGAGGTTAACTATCAATATAAGACCAATAGCCGTAAACGCAAAGACCCCATGTGAAAGGTCAGCAAGGGGTCATCGCTTAGTTGCAACTAAGATGAGATCTGATCCGTTTCGCTGTGGCCAAATTCAATTTGAACGATACGATTTAGTGGTTCTAAACCCGCGCGTTTAATGGCTTTTTGGGCTCCAAGGTTATCACTTTCAGTAGAACAGATTGGAGTTAATCCTCGATCGTTCGCGGCACTAACTAGCCAATTAAGCACTTGAGTTGCAATGCCTTTACCGCGTTGAGATTGGGCGACGATCATGCCAAGATCGGCGTATTCAGTCTGATATTCATCAAATAAACGACATTCGCCTGTTGCCAATAATTCGCCCTCACTCCAGTAACCAAACAGCTCTTTACGGTTGATCAAATTTCCATAGTAACCAGATAGCCATTGCTCAGGCGCACCAATATTGGTTACCGCGAACGCAACGAATGTGTTCAATTGTTCAGGCTCTGCTCGCTTAAGTTCAAACTCATTCGGCTTATTTTGAGCATCGTGCTTGGTTTGCTTATACATCAGTGAATTCACTTTGAATACGGACGAATTATCAAGGCAAAGTGATAAATATTGAGGCTCTGCAGTGCTCACAAATGCGCCCTTTACGTCTCCGATCACGATACTATTCTGCTCGGCAATCAGGGTAAATAGTTCTTTGGCGTCGATCTTTGCTCCATCGTCTAGATAAAATTGCAGCATGTAACCATCGGCATTAATGCAGCAATATCCTACCAAACGCTCTTGTGCTAGCTCTTGTTCATAGAAACCGAAATGTGCCGACATAGGAACAAATCCGAAATGCCACATACCGTCTAGCGGTGCCGTAGACTGGGCAAAGTAAGCTTGCTTTAGTTGGCTGATTTCTTCTAAATTTTCGATAGGCTTAATTTTTAACATCGCGGATTACTCAATTTCTTATCATAAATATGAACGCCAACAGTCATTCCCCAAGCGGGTATCGCGTTCGGATGTCATAAATATTAATCAATGCGGCAAAGTGAAGATTGAATAAAAACGACAGTTTCGCGCTTTATCAGTGCAGTTAGAATGATTTGGATGGGACTATTCATTGATAGGGCTGCGCAGAACTAGCTGTGGCTGCTAGCTCAATGCACCGAAGACAGAGATTATTTTTCATCTCCACTGAGTAAATTGGCTCCTTCGCCAGTTTGACCTATGACATCTTGCGGGTTGCGTAAATTACAATGTTCCAACGACAAACAACCGCAACCAATGCAGCCACCTAAATCTTGTTGTAAGGATTTTAATCTAAGAATTTTTTCTTCTAACATGTCGTGCCAACGGCTAGCCATGTCTTCCCACTGTTTTTTATTTGGCGCGTGGTCAATAGGTAAATGCGACATCGCCTGAATGATCTCATCTAGGCTCAATCCAACTTGCTGCGCCGATTTAATCACAGCCACTCGCCTTAGCACACTGCTGTGATAACGTCGCTGGTTGCCCACATTGCGCCAACTGGTAATAAGCCCTTTTGTCTCATAAAAATGCAGCGCTGAAACCGCCACACCAGCCCTCTTTGCTACATTCCCTACACTGAGTTCCATCTTTACATTCCCTGCCGTTTTATTCCTTCATGACCATCACTATTAACCAAAAGAGACATGACCTCAAGTTAACTTTAGGGTGATATGGAACGATGCGTAGCTGTATTATGCGAATATGGATTCTATCGCTGCGACGACTTTGGCATTCTTCTCTGCATTTAATGCATCTGAATGAGGTGACGTAAAACAACCAGAATCGTTATCAAAGTATTTACCCGATGAGTTGGCAAATTCTTCAGATAAAGCAGCTCGGTGCAAAATATCGGCGCCAATCGATAAGTCATTACCAGCCACACCGTAGGCTTCTTTAACCAATTTGCTCCCAAGGAATGAAGCAGGGTTAACCGCGACCACCAGCGGCCCGTTACCATTTAATTGAGCCGCAAGATGAACCGACCACATCGTAAGTGCGAGTTTACTTTGCGCATAAACCTGGCCATCGGCGTTACCTGCGTTTGCGCTAACAAGATCATTCAAATTTACTGTCGTTTGGGCTGCAGAAGAAAGGTTCACCACTCGACCGGTAGCATCAAACAAAGGCAGTAATCGCTGAGTTAGGAGATAGGGCGCAATGGTATTTACAACAAAACGAATGTCTAGATTCTCTTTTGTCGTGATCGTCGGTACGTTAAAGACACCTGCGTTGTTAATCAACACGTCCAGTCTAGTGTGTTTCTCGGCAACAGCATGAGCAAAGACTTCAACTTCTTTAAGGCTTGAGAGGTCGGCAACATAGGACTCTATTTGGGCATCATTCGAAATCTGCTCAAGTGCTGCTTTCACGCTTTCCAGCTTATTCGGATTTCGACCATGTATAAGGACATTATGCCCCTCAGCCACAAGTAATTTAGCCGTCTCTAAACCAATACCGTCCGTTGACCCCGTAATTAAGATTGTTTTTTTCATCCCGTGCGCTCCGTAAACCTAATTCACCCTATTGGCCTAGTATAACCCTACAAAACGGACACACCAATTTACACAACTCTGATTGTTCATGGACATTAGAGGTGAGCCTTTGAAAGATCACTGAGCAATCTGAGACACTTTTTTCACATTCACTCAAGTGATAATACTCCTGCCGTTCATAACAGGAGCAAACCCCGTGCACCAGCAGACATCTGCCATCACCCTTTCAGCTATCTTGAGCAAGCACCGTTATAAAGTCGGTGTGACTTGGTTGATGGTCATATTAGAAAATGTGCTATTGGCATTGTTACCCTTGTTTATTGGCTATTCGATAGACAGCTTATTAGTTGGCCAGCATCATGATCTGATCACACTGTCAGTCATCCTGACCTCGCTGATCGTCCTATCTGTTTTGCGCCGAATATACGACACAAGAGCCTATGGCGAGATTCGAGTTGAAATTGGTATGCAAGCGGACAGTCTACTTCGCCGCCAATCTATTACCACTCGTAACGCACGATTAACCATGTCTCGAGAAATCGTCGACTTTCTTGAAGATGATTTACCGCCTCTGCTCACCGCCATCATTCAACTGTTTGTTGCCATCGTTATTTTGTGGAGTTTTAATTTCTGGTTAGGGCTTGGTGCCATTTTAACCGGCTTAATGATGCTACTCACATACAGCGGTTTTCATCAGTCATTTATTCGCCTAAATGCAAAACTGAACACCCAAATGGAACGTCAAGTAAACGTATTATCTTGCTTGCCACTGAGCGGGTTACGCGTTCATTTAAACAAGCTCAAATGTCGAGAAATTCACCTGTCTGATACCGAGGCCATCGTGTATGGGCTGATTTTCTTACTGTTGTTCGGCTTTGTCGTAATTAACCTGTTGTTAACTACCCAACTTCTGACGCCAAGTTCTGGAGAGCTATTTTCAATCGTCACTTATTCATTAGAGTTTGTTGAAGCGGCCATCATGCTGCCCATTACCCTGCAAACCTTATCTCGATTGAGTGAAATCAATCAGCGTTTAAACGTAACCTAACTAAACCTAACTAAACCTAAATAAGAGCAACTCAAACATGAAACGAAAGCTGCCTATTTTCATTGGATTCTTTATTTTCGCCCTTGCTGTTGTCACTGTCATAGTGATCGAACCAGAGCCTAAACTAACCAAAGAGCCGCAAGACACTTTGCCTCCTGTTACGGTACAAACGGTTCAACTAAGTAATTTTAGCCCGACACTTTCTATGCTTGGCACCACATCCGCACGTTGGATCAGTGAGTTAAAAGCCCAAAGCAGTGCCAAAATCGTGTGGCTTAATGATGAACTAGAACCTGGAAGCCTGATAAAAAAAGGGCAAACTCTAGCCAAACTAGAAACGACCCACCTTGAGTCGCAAGTGGCGCAAGCACATGGCTTAGTCAAACAGGCCGAATTACAATTGCGCAAAGAAAAGCACGAGCAAACCGTCGCCCTCAAAATGCTACAAGGAAAAAACAGCTCTAGCTATGCTCGAAAAGAACCACAAATTGAGGCGGCAAACGCTACACTAGACCAAGCAAAAACCGCTTTACTAGATGCGAAAAAACGCCTATCAGAAGCACATATACGGGCGCCATTTGACGCCATCATACTGGCTAGGAATATCAGCCCTGCGCAATATGTCGATCAAGGCCAAGCGTTATTCAAGTTGGCTTCCAGTAAAAGTTTGGACGTGGTGGTGCCCGTTGCAGAACAACAATGGCAAGCCATCAGTGCAGCGTTACACACTCCGTCGATCACTGTGAAAGATCGCCAAGATAAACAATGGAATGCTAGCGTGCGTCATTTGGCTCCAGAAGTGGATCAAGCGACAAGGCAAAGACAAGTCGTTCTGGCCATCAAGCAACCGTTTTTAAGTAACCCTCGCCTATTGCCAAACCAACAAGTGCGTGTCGATGTGACACTAGAAGATCAGGAAAATAGCCTATTAATTTCATCAAGCAGTATCACTCGCGATAGTCAAATATGGCTGGTTGATGAGCACGACACCTTAGTCAAACGCAACGTGAATTTACTGCAAAGGCTGGATGACGACCGTGTTTGGGTGCAGTTAGTGACTAAATCCAACATAGCCGGCATGCCAGACCAAAAAGACGTCATCCAAGATACCTATCAAGTGGTGATGTACCCACTACTTTCCATGTTACAGGGCATTGAAGTCACCCCTGTCTATGAAGGAGATGATGAATGAGCTGGTTAACCAAATGGTTCATTGAAAACCCTGTTGGTGCGAACCTACTCATGGTCGCTATTCTCGCGACTGGTGTTTTGTCGGTAGGAAGTCTAAGGGTTGAGTCCTTCCCACAAGTGGCGCCTTCCAGTTTGGTTATTCAAGTCGCCTATCCGGGAGCAACAGCAAAACAGATCGATCAAAGCATTACCCAACGTGTTGAAGAGTCGATAAGTGGCGTTGCTGGAATTAAACAAGTCGTGAGCAGTTCAAGCGATGGATTGGCATCCATTCGTGTCAAAAAAACCTCCGCCACCAATCTTGATCGGCTAATCGAAGATATTCGCAATCAAGTTAGCGCTATTGCCAACTTTCCAGTCAAGGCGGAACGTCCTCAGGTCGTTCGTGAAGAGTTCACCAACTTGGCGGCTTTTGTCATCATCTCTGGCCAACGTTCCGATGAAGAGCTGCAACCGATCGCACGTCAAGTGTCATTGGCATTAAAAAAACACCCCAAAATAGCCAAAGTCAGCAATTGGGGGGCAAGGCAACCACTACTTATCATTGAACCAGACATCACTAAGCTTGAGAGCCTAGGGTTTAATCTTGAGCAACTGGCACAAAAAATTGAGCAACGCTCGTTAGAGGGCACAAGTGGTCTGCTCAAAGGTAGCCAAGGCCGTATCACTATTCGTGGTGATGGCTTTGCGGATAACATTCTAAAACTTAAAGCACTAGAAATCGTATCTACCAAAGGCGGCTCTATACATTTAGGAGACATCGCCACCATTTCTCGCAGTTATGAAAGTAATGAATCCATTGTGCGAAACAACGGGGAGACAGCCATTGCCTTGTTGGTCAGCACTGGCCAGCAAGACAATTTATTGCAAGTCAGTGAAGCGATTACCGAAACACTCGCAGAGCAGCAATCTAGATTACCTGCCGACATTCAACTATCCGTGATGGCAGACATGGCGCCTTACATCAGCGATCAACTCAATCGGTTAGGCGAAAATGCATGGCAAGGCTTGATCATCGTCTTGATCTTATTAGGGATCTTCTTAGAAGTCAGGTTGGCTTTCTGGGTAGCGTTGGGGATCCCCATTTCACTGTTTGGTACGTTGGCTGCCATGAATGTGTTTAACTTCAGTATCAACGATATCACTCTATTTGGTTTTATCTTGGTACTGGGCATCTTAGTCGACGATGCGGTTGTTGTTGGTGAGAGTATTCACGGTGAACGAACCAAAGGACACACACCTAAAAAAGCCGCGTGGTTAGGGGTTAAATCCGTATCCGTTGCCACGGTGTTTGGTGTTTTAACCACCATCGCAGCCTTCTCGCCTATGCTGTGGATCAATAATGAATTTGCTAAGGTTTTAGCTGGGTTTTCTGCCGTTGTTATCATGGCTTTAAGCTTTTCCTTAATCGAGAGCAAGTTCATATTGCCTTCACATTTAGCCAGTTCCACAGGCAAAACATGGGGCTGGTTTGCCTCTATACAATCATGGTTTCAATCCGGATTAACCTGGTTCATTGAAACCCTATATACCCCAGTGGTACGTCACGCTATTCGCAATAAAAGAGCGACCTTGTTGAGTTTTGTTGCCTTTATTGTTTTGGCGTATGGCTTGTGGGCTAAAGGCATTATTGGCAGCGCTATATTTCCCGAGATCCCAGGGCGTTACGTAACAGCGAAAATTGATCTAGAAGATGGCGCGCCATTGCCTCTACAAGCAAAAGCACTGCTTCAGTCCGAACAAGCGGCTTTAAGCGTAAATACCGCCATTCAAAAAGAATACCAACTCAATCAACCACCCCTAACCAATCTTCTTAGCTGGTCGGATGGTTATGGCCAAATTGAAATATCGGCAGAGCTCACCACTGAAGCACTAAGCCGATTACCAGCCAATGCGTTGGTTGCCCAATGGCGAGAGCTCACTGCAGAAGTAGAAGGCGCTTATTCTGTTCGCTTCTCTTCAGCAGAATCTCCAGCGGGAGGAAGTGCGTTGACCATTTCGTCATCCGATCGAGAACTCGCAATTCTTGTCACAGAAAGCCTTTCGGATGAATTGGCTTCGTTTCCTGGGGTAGAAGATTTGTATCATGATGGTAAAGATGGTCAACCGCAGATTCGACTCACCCTCAATCAATTCGGTCGCCAGTTAGGCATAACCAAAGGCCAATTAGCCAACCTCGCCGGGGATACCTTTGGGCAACGAGAAATACACCGAATTCTTGAGCAAGGCCAGGAGACCAAGCTGATTGTCCGTTTACCCGAAAAACAAAAGCGTACACCAGAACAATTGATGAATACCCCTGTATTTGTTGCTGAAGGAAAAACCGTATTACTTGGCGATGTTGCAGACATTCAATTTACCCGTCAACCAGACGTGATATACCGACGAGACAGAGAGCAAGTGATCAACCTCTCTTGGAGTCAAAACCGAACGGAGCAATCACCTGAAGCAACGTTACAGCAACTTGAACCGGTTCTTGCTCAATTAAAAGTGCAATACCCGAATGTCACCATTAAGCCAGCAGGAGAGTTTGAAGAGATAGGCGAAGTCCAGAATGGTTTCAAACAGGCCATGTTATTTACTATATTGTTGATTTACATCCTGCTAGCCGTACCACTGAAATCCTATTGGCAGCCGCTTATCATTATGGCGGTAATCCCTTTTGGTTTTGCTGGGGCTATCTTTGGTCATGGGCTCATGGGGCTGCCTGTTAGCTTACTTTCATTGTTTGGCATGATGGCCATGACCGGTATTGTGATTAATGACTCCTTGGTCTTGATCACCCGATTTAATGATTTTTATCGTTCGGGCATGCCTCTTGAAGAAGCCTTGATTCGTTCGGCCACTAGCCGATTTAGAGCCATTTTCCTGACAACAGTAACCACTGTCTGTGGCCTATTACCCTTGTTAAGTGAATCTGCAGAACAAGCGCAATATCTCAAACCCGCGGTGGTGTCTTTGGTATTTGGTGAGTTGTTCGCCACAACGATTACGCTAATATTAATACCAGTGTTACTTGGCAGTACATCTAAAAAGTAGCATCAAGACCAAAGCGCAGAAATATCACTGGCTTAATAATGGAGCGCTGTACACGGTACGGCGCACAAAAGTCTGAAATACAATAATCCGATGCACCGTAGAATAAACCAAATAGGAACACCCATGATGTCCGAATTCACATCAAAGCCATACAGCCTAGTACCAGAAGCAAGCCTCATTGAGACCCTTCCCGAGCACCAACGAAAGAGGTTTGTGAAGGCGTTGGATCTGATGCATGAAGATATTGGAGAAGCGATCAGTTGGGAGGAAATAGCCACACGCAGTGCGATTTCCCCCTTCCATTTCCATCGCCAATTTACCCAGCTTTTTCATGAAACTCCGGGACATTATTTAGGCCGCGTTCGGCTGCAACACGCGGTATCGATGTTGTTTGAAAATCCAGAGCTCAGTGTGACGGACATTGCTCAGTATTGTGGTTTTTCTTCCTCTCAAGCCTTGGCAAAAGCCCTTAAGCGCGATTTAGGCATGACGGCTAAAGCCATTCGTAAGCTTGGAAGCGAGGGGAGTGCTGATGATGTCGCGGACCTATTTGATAAACTCGCACACAAAGACAGTAATGACGAGTCAATAGAGAATCAGTTGGCAGAAAATATGCCTTGCCAAGTGACGCATTTCCCACAGAGAGCGATCAAAGCTCGCGTATTACCAGACGTCGATTTCGAGACATTATGTGAAAAACTCGGTTCAAAAATGCTCGATCTGGTGTTCGTCACTACAATTAAAGATCTCGATAGTTCTTGGATCGACGACAATCACCAAGCGGGAGCGTGGGTTGCACCGAGCCAAGCTGATTCAGAGCATGATATTCATATCAAAGCAGGGCACTTTATTTGTGCAGAGGTCTACGTCACGTCCGACATAGGCTACGTCGCAGCTCTGGATGGCTTGTATTACTACGCCGAAAAGTACGGCTTAGAGATTGATCCTGATGGTCAGTGTCTTGAGCAAGTTAAAGACATTGAATGGACATCAACCGGCGGGATCGTAATATCAATACAGGTATCCATTTTAGGTTAACCAAGCGTCGCCACAGCACACCTCATCATACGTCTTAAACAGCTAACTCGAGCCAGTTTTACAGTAAATTGGCTCCACCGCCCTGCTCTCCGACGACATCTTCTGGATTTCTTAAATTACCTTTTTCAAGCAATAAACAACTGCAACCGATGCATCCTCCCAAGTCGTCTTTCAAAGAAGTCAGCATCTGAATTTTCAGTTTCAGAGCATCATGCCACTGGCTCGCCATATCTTCCCATTCTTGCTTATTATGAGTGATTTAGCTCATTGAAAAAATTTTTCTAAAAGGACAGACGCTTCAACATAACAGAATTTTCTGTTCCAGAGCATCATGTCATTGGCTCACTATCTCTTCCCATTCTTGCTTATCATGGGTGTTTTAGCACATTGAAATAATTTTCTAAAAGGACAGACGCTTCAACACAACACTGCCCACTTTACTAAGAGCACTTTGCTAAGAGGACACACGCTTCAATACTAAGGCTGACAAACCGCTTCGGAAAATTAAAAGACACACCACGAAGCACAACTTCAAAAGCATTCTTCTGTATTACTTACGATTTAAAAGATTGATGAGAGTCCGAAAGAGAATAAAAATAGACTTAAGGCAAAGAAAGGGCTATCTGGGATGGGGTGAGGTCTGAATTACACGATAACTCACTGGATAGGCGGTATTTGGGTATCGCTTATCATCGATCTAAACGAAGCCCATTGACCCGCGAGTGATTACTTTGAAGTCGCTGCATATTAGCGCTTCGGCCGACATAACAGGCTCGTTTACGTTCAAGCGTAGAGCATGCTTTTAGCCACTGCATTTGGTTAAGGGAAAGACGATCCAAAATAGGTGGGATATCATGACTAATCGCAGCTTTGTCGTGGCGATACTGCCTGCCGCTCCAGTCTAGCAATTCGAGATAGTCGATTAAGCGAAATGGAATGCCTTTTACCGATTCATGACTTGAACCGCCTATAAACACAGCTAACCCTGGGGCTGTTTGTTGGTTTTTCGATAACGATTTTAAACGCTGTTTGACAGATGTAAAGTCAGATGATTCCGGTGTTTTGGCGATCCCTGAACGAATGGCGTTTAAGTCTACATACGCCATTGCGGCGACTAGGGCTGACTCATCTAATAGTGCTTGGCTTTTAAAGCGGCTTTCCCAAAAGTGTCCTGTACAGTTATCCTCTTTATTCGCTTGGCAGGCAATATCATAATTGAGTTCTTTCATAAACCAACTAAGGTTAAACAGCCGAGATCGCCATTGCTCAATGATAACCTCACATGCGTCTCGCTCCGCTTTGCTAGTTAACGCCCCCTTTAGCCAATGAGTGATAATGACAGGCAACTTGTGCGCCATTCCCCAGCGTTTTACCACCTCGTCGAGGCTAAGCTGTTCGGCTTCCTCTTTATCAATATATACCACCAGATGATAATGGTTACTCATGATCGCGTAGCTGCAAATATCAATGCAATATATTGAGGCCAATGCGTACATTTTCTGCTCAATCCAGTCTCGACGATGATGATAACTTTTTCCTGTCAGCTCATCTTGCCCACACAAGAAGGAGCGGCGTACACAGCGAGAAACACAATGATAGTAAGCGGTGGTGTTTAGGTCGACTAATCGGCTTCGTGTAGTGGTCATCATGCTGCCCTTTTTCTCTTCATTCGATAAGAGCAAGAGTGAAGCATTTCGTTAGTCGCTAAAACCAACAAGTAACAGAGATGCTAGCGACTACGCTAATCTTCATGCTTTTTTCACTCTTGAGGTGTGTGTCCTTTTAGGAAGAAAGAGAGGACGACATTTAGTTCTGCGCTTTATTACCTCAAGTGCGCTTCTACAACTGCCAACAACTGCTCACCAAATTTACTGACTTTGCTTTCTCCAAAACCGGAAATTTGGCTCAACTGCTCTAATGTTTGTGGGCGATGTGTTGCGACTGCTTTTAAACTGGCGTCGTGACAAATAATATACGCAGGGACATTTTGCGCCCTTGCTAAGCTAGCTCGAACTTCTTTAAGTGCTTCGAACTGTGTGGTATCTGCTGGCGATAGGTCATCAAGCAGGCTCGATTTCGACGCTTTTTTCGGTTTGTTATTCCGCAATTCACGCAGTTGTACTGTCTGCTCTCCTTTGAGAATAGGTCGGCACTTCGGTGTGAGTTTTAAGCTATTGTAGTCACCTTCGACCCGTAAGTAATTGCTTGCAATCAATTGGCGAAAAACGCCCTTCCATTGGTTGGCATTCAACTCAGAACCAATACCAAATGTCGATACTTTATCGTGACCAAATCGAATCATGCGTTCATCACTTTTTCCCATCAATACATTAATGAGATACGTTACCCCAAACCGTTGATCGCAACGATACACCGTCGAAAGAGCTTTTTGCGCGGCTTGTGTGCCATCCCAAGTTTTAGGTGGGGTTAAACAATTATCACAATTACCACAAGGCTCAGGAAGCACCTCATCAAAATACGCCAAAATGGTCTGACGTCGGCATCCTACTAATTCGCAGTAACCCAATAATGCGTTGAGTTTTTGGTTCTGAACCTGTTTATAGGCATCGTTCCCGTCTGAGTTTTCTACCATTTGGCGCTGCATCACCATATCTTGCATGCCGTAAGCCATCCACGCATTGGCGGGCTCACCATCTCGGCCTGCACGCCCGGTTTCTTGGTAATAGGATTCCATACTCTTAGGCAAGCTAAGATGCGCAACAAATCGTACGTCAGGTTTGTCTATACCCATACCAAAAGCCACCGTCGCGACAATAATAATGCCTTGTTCACGTAAAAAACGTTGTTGGTGCTCATTACGTATTTCAACCGGCATACCAGCATGATACGCCAAAGCCACTCGACCTTTACTTGTTAGCCACTGTGCCGTCTCTTCCACTTTCTTACGTGACAAGCAATACACCACCCCGGCATCGCTGGCATGATGGGTGCTAATAAACGACCACAAATCATTTTTGGCGTTAGTCGGTTCATTCACGTAATAGCGAATGTTAGCGCGATCGAAGCTGTGCACAAAAACTTGTGCAACCTCCAAACCTAACTGGCTGATGATTTCTTGTTTCGTTCGCTGATCGGCCGTGGCGGTCAGCGCAATTCGAGGTACACCAGGAAAGCGTTGATGTAAGACTGAAAGTTGTTGATATTCAGGCCTAAAATCGTGTCCCCATTGGCTAACACAGTGCGCTTCATCGATAGCAAACAATGAAATTCTGCACTGCGCTAATAAAGACAATGTGGACTCCATCATCAGGCGTTCAGGTGCGATGTACAAAAGCTGTATTTCTTCATTTCGGATGGCTTCTTCAACTTCACGTTGCTCATAACTGCTCAACGTGGAGTTTAAGTACGCCGCAGCCACACCGACTTGGCGCAGCGCATCTACTTGATCTTTCATCAAAGCAATCAGCGGAGAAACCACCACACCAACACCAGGGCGAACAATCGCAGGGATCTGATAACAAAGCGATTTTCCTCCACCTGTTGGCATCAAGGTCAACACGTCACCTCCATCTACTAAGGTATCAATAATGGCTTGTTGTTGATGACGGAAACTATCGTAGCCAAAAACGGATTTTAACACCTCTATAGGGGTCGGACGCTGCATGAGGACTCTTCTTTATGACGTAAAAACGCGTAGACCTTACATTAGGTTAGGCCACAGATCACTAGCTTATGACAAATTGAATCGGATTGCTGCGCTTGGTTTGAATAGTCTCCGGTTTTCTCACCCACTACACACATTTTCTCTCATCCACAAATTGAACTGAGTAGATTCAATAACTTTCAAAAGACAGTAACTTTCAAAAAACACTTTACCTCAAGTAAAGTTGAGGTATTAGAGTGGCGCCATTACCCCACCAATTCGCAAAGGAATCGCGATGAAAAACCGAACTCTTCCCTACTTGTCTGGCCGATTTTTTGATGGCATCAGTTCTGGGCTATTTATGATGGCTCTGCCTTGGTTGATGCTTCAAACACCCAACATGGGCACCTTTGTGGCACTCACGGCACTGACCTGTACCGCCATTTCATTTTTGGTCACGCCATTTTTTGCCAATTTGACCGATCAACATTCTCGTAAGCATGTTCTAATTCTGGTGCAAGTCGTGCAGAGCGCTACAGCAGCAATCGTATTGATGGCTTACCTATCTGGATTAGGTTCGAACTGGGTACTTGCTGCATCTCAGCTCATTTTTTGGGTTTCAAGTAACATTGCATGGCACGCTAATAGTGCATTCACACAAGAAAATTATGAAAAGCACGAGTACGCTAAAATTTCGGGGTATCAAGAAATTGTTATGCAGGGAACGACTCTTGGAGCTGGCGCACTTGGCATCGTTCTACTTGAACATTGGGGTATGCAGCAATTCGCATTATTCGCGACCATGGCATCAGGAATAGCGGCGATTTCTTATCTTATTACCCCGTACACAAGAAAAATACAACCGTCAGCCAAGACACCGTTTCTCAAGCAAACATCAGAAATTAAACAGTTATTCATGGCTCAGCCAACTTTTTATGGCTTCCTGCTTATCTCATGCCTTTCCTACCCAATATTGACCTTCCTGGGCAAGCTGATCCCCATCTGGTTTGCAAAACAAGGCGTCTCGGGAGAATGGGTCGCTTGGTACAACATTGCATTTGGATTGGGGTCATTAGTGACTGGACTCGTCGTATCTTACATTCTGGCTTCCGTTCACCATGTGCGGATCATGCAATACTCAATGCTAATTCTTGCTTTTGTTTTGCTAGCGATGAGCCAGTTTATGCAACCTATCCACATTGTTGTACTAACTCTTAGCTTCGGGTTCTTTAATGCCCTAAACCGAATTGCACGCACTAATTGGATGCACCATACCGTACCAATGCAACAACGGGGACGAATTGATGGTGGCTTAGGCATGTTCGCCACCACCATACAAAGCCTAAGTTACGTATTCATCGCCTTTCTCGCCAGTTACAGCATTGAGGAGTACGGGTTCTTAGTTGTTGCTATGATTATGCTCATCGCCAGCGTATGGATGTTGCGATTAGGGAGCAAGCTTACAAAAGAACTTGAACTGGCAACTCAATAACCAGCTCAATACCAACCTAGATAGTATGGGTTGGTATTATGCGGTGAGTACTCTTATGACGTGAGCTCTATTATGCAGTAAGTTCCAAGCGATTGCCTTCAGGGTCCAGAACAACGCTTTCATAGTAGCCATCGCCCGTTGTTCGTGGGCCATCAAGTACTGTGAACCCATCGTTCACAAATCTCTTGGTAAGTTCGTCCACCTGTTGCTCGGAACTGAGCTGGAATGCAAAGTGCGCTAAGCCAAACATGATTTTGCTAGCCGATTCCGTGATTTCTGGTTGATGCATCAATTCAATGCGAGCACCTTCTTTTAGCTTGAGAAAATAAGAGCTAAATCCCTTGCTAGGATTGTGGTATAGCTCGTTAGACTCCATACCAAAGTAATGCTGATAAAACCCACGCATTTTTTCTAAATCTTGTACCCATATCGCTAAGTGTTCAATTTTCATCATGAATCCTATTTTTTGTACAACACTGGCTTGCTGAGATGAGCATTGGGGGGTGTTTACCTCAGCCCGCCAGATCATATTTTTGCATTCTCGTTATTTGTTTAAGACGTAAGCGATGCCTTACTAAAAATAACTACCAATGACATAACTGAATAAGGGAGAGAATAGCCAAACGTTCTAACCAACTTTGACTGTGCTCTAATCTGAAATGATAAAATTCAACCATGTGCTTTTCTTTACTATAAGTAGGTAACATAGGTCCTCCTTTATGAAGCGATGTTTAGGCTATTTGAGCTTGTCTAAATATGATGCAGCCAAAAGGGGATAACAAAAACAGACAGGTTTAACTAAATTTGTTCCTTAATTTAATCATTAGTTCGAACTTTAGGTCTAAATCGCAGAATTACACATAAAACAAGAACAAAAATTAAAGAACCGGTTCTGGGTATTTTGAATGATTTTTGGTTATGATGGTTCTACCCTTCATCCTTATGGTCTCTACGATGTCTGAACAAAGTCTAATGCGCTATTACTCACGCTTATTGCCATTAGGGGTTGGGGAGGAAATTAAAACATCGCTTTTTGAAGTGTCAGAGAGACTCTTTACCAGTACCCGACATGCTCGTACCCTGCTCAATAAAATGCACCTACAAGGGTGGTTAATATGGCAACCTAAAGCAGGTAGAAGCCAGCGTTCATCCCTATTTCTTCAGTTGGAACCAGGTGAACTAAAGTCTCAACTGGCGACTGAGCAAATAGCTCTCGGGCAATACGAAAAAGCCCTTCAATTTCTAGACGGTGACCAAGCTCTATTTGGTCAGCTACTGCAAAACACCTCAGGAGCAACCATCAGAGAGGGGTTATTGCATATTCAATTGACCTATAAGCGCTCTTTTGAGCAACTCGTTCCTCATCACCTACACAGATCAAGTGAACGGTTTTTTATCCGTCAGTTATATTCATGCCTTGTGAGTAGTAATAATGATGGTGAATTGGAAGGACAACTGGCTCACCATTGGGTTCACAACGGCCTTCAATGGCGATTCTATCTTCGTCCGGGACTCACCTTCCACAATGGCCAGCCGATAACTGCCGAATCCATTGCCGCTTTATTTAGCAAGTTACAAACTCTAGATGCATATAAGCACGACCTTTCTCACGTTGAAAGCGTCATCGCCCCAACGTCACACCAAGTTCTGTTTACTCTCTCTCAGCGCGACAACGGATTTGGTGGCTTACTCTCCGACGTCAGATATTCAATTCAGCCTCCGAGTCAGATCAATGGCTCCAATGCGAATCGAATTGTAGGGAGTGGCCCATTTATGCTCTTAGAGCACAATGAGGAGCAACTAAAATTAGAAGCCTTTGAGCGCTATTTTGGCAATCGTGCATTACCTGATCAAGTAACCGTCTGGCCTGTCGCCGAGTCGAACGATGGGCAATGCGAATACCATGTATCACAAGTTTGCTCCAACAACTCACAAAAAGGCACCAAACACAGCCAAGTTGAATATGGCTGCATCTTTTTGCTATTTAACCAACGACCAAACTCGGAATCAGTCAATAAGCTTAACGAGCAACAGCGCCGTTACCTCACCACACTACTCGCACCGCTAGCACTAAAGCAGTACACAGATAACACGGCATTTGGTGGCGTACCTGCTGGGAATATGTTGCCAGTGTGGAAAAAGATAGTACGCCCCAGCGCACCACATGTGCCACTGCCTAAGAAGATTTCCATTTCGATATATCGGTACTCAGCACTAGATATTTGTGCGACCGCTGCTGCATCTATTTTGGAGAAGCTAGGTGTTGAGGTGACCATAAACCGGTACACTTACAGGCAACTCATGCAGTCAGACAAGCTTGAAGAAGATCTGATCATCACCAATATAAACTTGGATGATAATCGCCATGCATCAGCCTTCGGTCATTTATGGGCAAATCCAATACTTCATGGTTACTTAAGTACAACTGCCAGTCAGTGGCTTAAAACTGAGTTGAGCAAATTAAGGAACGACACTCCGCTTAATCAGTATCTTGTGCAACTAGAACCCATCGCATCGACTCTCGTCACTGAGTACTGGCTAACGCCTTTATTTCATCACCAACAAACCTTACGATTTCATGGGGTATTAAAAAACGTAGCCCTGACGAACTGGGGCTGGCCAGATCTGCGTAACGTATGGTCAGCCGAAGAGTGACAAGCTATGTCGCCCTAAGTACGCCACTGCATAACCGGTGATTATTTAGTAACTGATGGTGTGAGCGTATTCCACCACAACTTGATTATTCTCGACATACACACGTTGAATTGCACCATCAACACTCATTCGACTTTCAAGGTAAACAACACTCTGCCCGTCCGAGCCATTAGTCATTAGCGATGGAATATAGAGCTTAGGGTCGACATGCAATAACCGACAAAACTGACTCACAAATGTCATGCTCAACTCAGAGTTCCCACGTAATAAGTTAGAAAAATCCAATTGTGTCATACCTAAGCGCCTTGCGACGTCCATTTGCGTAAGTCGCATTTTGGCCTTTTGAGACATCCAAATATTGTAAAGTGCATCTCTGTCGTTTTGATTAAATTCCACTGCCGTTCTCTCTCTATTCTTTATATGGCAAGGATTTTGGCAACTCCCACATTTGCCTTGTCAGTTAAGTGTGAATTTTCTTTCAGAGTTCTGACATGAAAAATACGAATCAATTACTTAGCAAGAAAGTCGTCAATACATCCTCCATTGATTAAAAAGTTCCCTCTCTAAAATAGTTTTCACAAGCCTCTAGTGTTCAATTATTGAACATAATTGACACAAAACTCAATTAACAACCTAATATTAACATTGCCCTGACTTAGCATAGCTTTCTATTCGAATATCGAATGGTTTCTATTTATGGGTTATGCGATTCCATTGCTAAATTTGCCGCACCTAACAAGTCCTAGGTACACAAATTCAAGGGTATTAGTAATGAACAAGAAAATTATGGTAATCGCATTAGCTTCAGCAATGACAAGTGGTTTTGCCGCTGCCGAAGGTGTTAATGCAGGGTTAGAACTAGACGTTAAAACACGTGTTGGTGCTGCCGCTGGTAATGCAGATTCAGGTGCAAAACTATTCGTAGGCTACGAAGGCTTCGGTGCTTCAGCAAAAAGCAAACGTAACTCAGACAGCGAGTATAACTTCAACTACAAGCACGACTTCGATGGTTTCTACCTAAAGGGTGAGTTCGAAATTGTTGATAAAAAAGAAGCAAACAACCAGCAAAAATTTGGTATTACGGCTGGTACCAACGTTAGCGGTTACTTCGATACGTCGCTTCGTTTGCGCAAAGACTTAGACACTGAAAACAAAAACAATGTAGAAAAAGGCGACGTGAACCGTTTTGACTTCGCAGTAGGCCGTCAGTTTGAAAATGTCTACCTAAACACCAAAGTTATTGGTCAAAAACAAAACACCGCTTCTCGTGTTGGCACTGATGGTAAAGACACTATCTACAACTACGAAGCGCGTTTAACGTTCACCAACATCCACGGGGTTACCCCGTACTTTGAAGCAGGCAATGAAGCTAGCTTTGAGAACTCTAAACGTAATACTTATGGAAAAGTCGGCGTTGTATTTCCTTTCTAGTGAGTAACGTATGATGAAAAAAAGTCTTATCGCTTTGTTAGCCATTTTTTCTGCTAATACCTTTGCTTTATGTGAATCTGGTAATTCCATAACAGATGCGGTTGAAGGTGCGGTAGTAGGTGGTGTCGTCGGCGCAGTCGTCGGAGACGCAGGAGCTGGTGCAGCTATTGGTGCAACAGCGGGTGTTATTGATGGCGCTTACGCAGATGTAGAATGCGAAGAAGCTATTGGTGATCACTTAGTTGCCGATGCCATTGAAGATGAATATGAAAGAGAGCTAGTTGAGGACGCAATTATTGAAGATGCGATAGTTGAAGACGCACTTTACTAAACCTTTCATCAAACAAGCCCCCTTTAAACTAGGCCGCCATTTGGTGGCCTAGTTTATTTGCACCAGTGTCATCCCGCCTTTCCTACTATATAAGCAAGTCGATGATGCTCCTCACTTTGTCTATATAGACAAAATGAAATGGAGGAATAGCCCTCCCCCGGCCAATTTACGTCCTTTAATCTGCAGCTTGCAGTACCAACTGCGATGTCATACCGCATTCTTGTACAAAATCTGCATCATGGCTTATCAACGCAAATCCCCCTCGATAGCCGTTTAGTGCCTCAGCCAATAAATGTTTTGAGTCTAGATCTAAATGGTTATCAGGTTCGTCCAACAGCAAAAATGGTTGCTCTGGTTGATGTGTAACCACCAGCATAGACAACTTCATCTTTTCACCGCCACTTAAGTTCGACACTTGCCTAAACACAGAGTCTTTACGAAAGCCAACACCGGCCAATAAAGTACGAGCATCACTTTCAAGAATGCCCTCACAAAAATGCCGCATTGTATCAAGTAGGCTAAGTTTGTTGTCGAGTAGACTAAAGTTCTGATCAAGATAGTGCATTTCTGTATTAACACGCAGCCCACCACTTAGCAGCGTAACTTTTCCCTGCAAAATCTGCATCAGTGTCGATTTTCCGCTGCCATTCGAGCCCATCACATGAACTCGGCATTGGCTGGAAATAGCAAACGTTAATGCCTCGTTAGCGACATACGGCAATACGGCTTGATCCAAGTAAAAGGCATCTGCGCTTCTTTGCTTGCATGAATCAATATACAACCTTTGCGCTTTGACTTGCTCGTAACGATTGCTTAAAGATTGCGACGTTTTAGCCAGCATTTCACTACGGCCACTTTCATTCTTCAGCCGATTAGAAACACTTTGCTCGGCGCTGTTTTTCATGCCATCTAATAAAATTTTGGGCTGACTGCCGTCCTTACGCATTCGATTTCCTTGCGAGGCACGTTGCTCTGCTTTTTCTCGGTTTTTTTGCGCCTGTACTTCTAATTTTTTTTGCTGTTTTTGTACGCTTGCCATTTGCCTTTCTAGCGCACTCACCGCCTGTGCTTTTTGCTCTGCATAGAAGTCATAATTGCCCCCATATTGAGTGAGCCCCAAACTGGATAACTCCCAAATCTGTTCCATCTCACGCAGTAACACGCGATCGTGGCTGACCAAAAGAATATGCCCTGAGAATCGCTGCATTTGCTCAATCAGCCAAGTTTTGGCATCAGAATCTAAGTGATTAGAAGGCTCATCAAGTACCAGTAGATCCGCGGCCGATTGAAATAGCTTCCACAATTGCAGTTTTGCCAACTGACCGCCACTTAGCTTATTACATACTAAGTCTAAATCTTGGGGTAAGCCCATTTCAGACAGCTTCGTTAACAACTCACTTTTGAGTTGCCACTGCTCGCCAATTAGATCAAATAACTGCGTACTGCATTCACCGTTTTCTATTCGTTTAAGCGCATTAAGCACCTCGCTAACCTCGAGGTACTCCGCAACCGTTATGTCTGTTAGCAATAGATCTGATGGTAACTGAGAGTAAGTAACCACTTTTCCATTAAGCCTTATATAACCTTGTGTCGGTGTTTTTTGTTCTGTAAGTAGAGAAACAAGCAGTGATTTACCACAGCCATTTTTTCCAACCAAAGCCACTCGGCTAGCCGTCATAGAGCAGTTAATGTTGTGTAAGATTTGATGACCATCAGCGAACTGATAACCAAGTTGATGAGTAAATAATATTGGCATAATGCCTCCTGTGATCAGGGACATTAGACGAAGCTAAATGTGCAGGTGCGTTTAGCCTAATACGTTAAGTAAGGCCAAATATTTTGTGCAAAGTGCAAGCAGAACTAAAGCTACGCCTACTAACCCTGTGAATCCAATAGATGATATGAAAATGGATGACAGGTATTAGTGCTTCATTATGGCGTAGACCTCTGGGGATATGATGCGCTAAGTGTAACTAACAGGTGGGACATAAAGCAAGCAGATCCATCACTAAATGAACAATATTCAATGTCTACTTCGCTCTACTCTCCCTAAGATGTTAAGTGCGTCCAATACCAAACAATTATCACTAAGCATTTGCATGTTTCAATATTAACCTTTGATTTTAATGAATTAATTTCTCTTCCTATTGACAGAAAAGTTACTTACATTCGTCATAAATAGTTAATAATCAGATATTATTCTTATCGCACTTCATACAGTTAGGCTTATTCCATGAAAAAAACAGCACTCGTCATCGCTCTATCTCTTACTTGCGCATCCGCAGCCGCGTTTGACCTAGGCAACCCAACAAATAACGACACGTCTAATCTAGTTTGGACTGGCCACATAAGCCCAGATACCGACACGGTGACTTCAGCTATTGCAGCCGCTCATATCTATGGCGGTCAAGCGGTGGTCCCGGAACAAATTAACCCCGAAAGTACCTTTGTGTTGGAATACTGCAAAACACAAACGCCGCCCGTACTGAATGACTTTTCAGGCAAAAAAGTCGGCCTAGTCGACTTTAACCAAAAAACTCAATTGCAGAAAACCATTGATGAAAGCAGCATTGTCGCCATCGTTGATCACCACGCAATCGGTGGACAGCCAGTGAACATGTCTCAGGTAGCAACGCTTGATATACGTCCTTGGGGTTCAGCCGCCACGATATTGGCAGACCGAGCAGAGAAAATGGGGAAAGTGCTTTCGAAGCAAGTGGCGTGTACTACGTTAGCCGGGATTTTATCTGACACTGTCGTTTTAGAATCACCGACCACTACTGAATACGATCACAAATACGCGAAATCTCTGGCGAAACAAGCAGGCATCAAAAATCTGCATGACTTCGGCCAAAAAATGCTGATCGCTAAGTCGGATCTTAGCCACCTGAGCGCATTAGAGATCCTGACAATGGACTATAAGAATTTTGAATTTTCAGGCAAGAAAGTCGGCATTGGTGTGGCTGAAACGCTAACGGCGGATCAACTGATTGCTCGTAAAGATGAGTTTATTCAAGCGATGCAAGCCCATAAAAAAGCCAAAGGACTCGATCACTTGTTTTTCTCCGTCACTGATACCAAAAATAAGCAGGCAAACCTTATTTGGATTGACGCAGCGGACGCTAAAGTCGCACAACAAGCGTTTCAACACTCAGAGATAGATTCTTGGTTAACATTACCAGGCGTGACTTCTCGTAAGCGCCAGATCGGCCCTTCAATCCAAAATGCGATTGAAAACCTAAACTAAGCCCAATAAAAAGGACAAGCTAATCATTTAACTTGTCCTTTAATCCTTCTATTCCGCAACACTCTTCATTAACAGGTTAATGATTGTTGACCTGCTAATCTTTATCAAACACAACACAGTCGAACTCGTCTCTACGAGCACATTCATTGCGCTTTTGATTCAAGACTTTGCTATTGATGTCCATTTGTTGCCATTCTTGGTCGGATACTAAGCGTGTACCGTCCCAAAAATCTAGCAGTACTTCAGGGCTTTTCTTGTCCCTTTCCCAAACAGACTTTTTGTAGACAAATGGCTTGTTCTTAAAAGAGCACTGATGGCTCCGCGCATCTTCAATCGGCAATGTACACGGATCAAATTCAAGTAACACGGTATCACTATTAGAGGAAGCAATTGCGGTATTTGATAGTAGTAATAACAGTGAAACATTCATTTTATTGTTCATATTCTTCCTCCCTTTGGTATTAGCTTTCGAACATACAATATATTTTATAAATTATATGCACAATGCTAATTTTACAGTAGCCCCTTAGTAATACCAGCGCGCTCTTGCTAAATCTTAGGCACTAAAACCGAAAACCTTGCTCCACCAAGATGACTGTCATCAACTGAAAAGGTCCAACCGAGCTGTTTTGCCGCACTAGTGGCTATTGCGAGCCCAAGCCCAAACCCTCCTTGATTTGCATTGCGGCTTTTATCCAATCGCGAAAAGGCGATAAAAATATCATTTCTATGCTCAATGGGGATACCAGCGCCATTATCATCAACGTCGACAATCCAAAACCCGTCTACTGACGTTAGCCTCAACTCTACTTGCCCGTTACCGTATCGGCACGCATTCTTCAATAAGTTATCCAGTACTAACCTTGCAAGGGTTACTTCAAACTCAAGCGGTTTATCTTCTTCGTTCCGCTCATAACAAAACGTAATATCGCACACACAGTTAGCACTTAAACGGTCTTTACAAAACTCAGGGAAGTTAACCAAAGTCGTCGAGATATCCTGAATACCACCAACCATATTTAGTTTTGAAAGCATCACGATACTTGAGGTTAGCGTAGAGATATCTTCGACGTAAGCATCTATGTTATCAAACATAGCCTGATCGTCTTTGCTCACTTTACTTCTAGCTAAGTCCGACGCCAATTGAATTCGGCTTAAAGGGGTTCTGACTTCATGGGGAATCGCTTGAGTAAACACTTGATTTTGCTTTACTCGGCTCTCGATTTCATCCGCCATCATGTTAAAGCTGTTGGCCAGTTCTTTTACCGGTGAAGTCAGATCATCAGTGACTCTCTCATCTAAACTGCCCGCACCAAAACGCTGCTGGGCTTGGCGGAGTTTCAGTATCTGATTTTGTAGTTGGCGAACGGGGAAATAGATGGTTAAGCCTAAGCAAAAAATAATAATGCCAATAAGGCCCAGAGCAAAGTGGAGTTCTGGGTCTTGCTGCCACTCGATTACAGGATCAAAAAATTCGTGATGCTCTTTAAATAGAAAGCTCTGATTAGTGTTTGGGATTGAAAAAACGGCTCGATATAAGTCGCCACCTTCAACAAAAACCGACACGTCGTCTTCTGAGATAAGTAATCGACAATCTTCACATAACGCGTCACTTTCCCAATCATCAATGAGGTACAAATCAAAAATGAAGAAACGCTGATGCTTATTTTCAATAAGAGGGCGATATAATGAATCAGGCTGATCTTTTTGTTGCAAATATTGCTCAACAAAATAACGACCGTCCTGAACGAACATTTTGATCTCAGTTCCACGAAAGTAATCGCCACCCAGACTAAAAATAAGAAGAATCGCCAAGGAAACCCCACTAATAATGCCGAGATAGAGACGTTTGAACAAAGATGGCATCATTTATGTCCCCGTTAGCATATAACCTTGATTTCTTATCGTCTTAATCACGGCCGTAGTAACATTGGCTTGAGTGAGTTTCTTGCGTAAACCAGAGACTCGCATATCAATTGAACGGTCTTTCGCGTTATATTCGATGCCTCGACTCGACTCACAACACGTTGCCCTTGAAACTGGCGTATCCACAGATTTCATCAAGATATGCAATATATCGTACTCAGAATCGGTCAACACGATGGGCTTTTGATTAAAAAACACTTGTTGCCTCTGAGTGCATAACTCCACCCCATAATGCTCAATAACATTTGGATTAGGGGCCTTAGCAGAGCGTTGATATCGTCTCAATAAAGCCTCAATTCGAGCGACCAGTATATGACCACGCACGGGTTTAGTGACGTAATCGTCTACGCCGAATTTAAACAAGCTGACTTCACTCATTTCATCTTCCGATGCGGTCACGGCCATAATCATACCTTGATAGAACTCTCGCACTTCACGGCAAATGGTCGCTCCATCTTTGCCTGGTAACATAAGATCAAGCAGCACGACATCAGGGTTATAGTCTTTTACTGTTTCAACGGCGATGGCCCCATCTTCTATTGCTAGAACCTCATAGCCTTCTGCTTCAAGGTACATTTTGGTTAAACGAGCAATCTCTCTGTCGTCTTCAATCAATAGAACTTTACAATGATCCAATAGCTTCTACTCACAAGAAATCCCACCCGGATTATATACAAGCCAAACTCATTCACAAATACTATAAATAGGCTTTCAGCATATAAAACAACAATCACAATAACGGTTTTTGTAAACCCACCCTTACACACCCTTACAAAACACCAATTAAGCTGATACCTTCGCTTTTAACGCAAAACACAACAATTAAAGCGGTCAAAAAGCCAGATTATTAGATAAAAACTCTAGTTAACTCACATAAACTAGAATTTAAAATCAAAAAGACATCCTTACTTTCTCTTACGTTTTTTTCTCGCCCCCATACGGGACTAATTGACCATATAGACATTATATTTTTCGGTCGTATTATTGGCGCCAAATTATTGTCATGAGTTTGAACCAGAGATATGGCCTTCTCACTCCGACAATAGCTGCATTATTCATTCGTCCTGATATAAGAGCCAAACATGAAAAAGACACTTAGCGTCATCCTTGCTTCTCTCGCGATTTCAGCTTGTGGCAGCATAGCCATCATGGATAAATCTGAGGCGGTTAAAGCACAGCCTGAAATGATCATTACCACAGATGCAGCATTCTGGAATTCAGCAGGTAACTACTCGATTGCAGGCCTGTACTCAGGTGAATTTACTCGCGACTACTCTAACTCAACTATGTTTAACACTTTTTCGTACAAAGATGGTGGCATGGCAGCCACAATCATCAATAACGAAACCAAAGATACATGGAAGATTCTGTGTACCGGTGGCGGTCTAGCCGTTACATATATGGGCGTCGACTTCGGTGGCAATGACCCATATCAGTGTGCGATCACCAAAGACGGTAAAGAACTGGGCGAGTATAAAATTGAGCCCGAAGCAGGCATGATTGACATGAGTTTAGAAAAGAAAGAAAAAGGGCTTATTCGTATCGGTTCAACCCACTTTAACATCGAAACGATTCACAGCAGTGAAAGCATGATGATGAATGTAGCAGTACCACTTGGTTACAGCTTTAAACAAGGCACTCAGGAAGTTGCGGCAGTTCAAACTAACGGTGTACTTACCGTGCAAATGCTTGAAAGCTTAACCCAAGAACAAAAAGACACCATCGCAGTTGGCGCAATTGCCAGCGCACTAAGCTGGCGTCCAGAAGATTAACAGCAATTTCCTGGCAAAATAGGAGAGGCGAAGGGATGCGCCTCTCAATCATTCTACACATCGGATAAGGTAAATAATTTCAGTGCTGCCTATGGTTTAGTTTATACCTCACCAGCTACACCAACCATCAACCATCAACCATCAACATAAGTAGTTTTGAAAGGCTTTGTACACTCGGAATAACAATCTGATAAACTTGGAAGTCTTTGATGTAATTAACTGATTCTTTAGTCACTTTGATGAAATCAATCTTTACAAAACTGGAAGCCAACACTTCTTTGCTCTGTTTATTCAATATCGTATAGTGAATGACATCATGCTTGTTTGGAGTTCTTGGAAATGAAGATAATTATACTGCACGGCTTATATATGCATGGTTTAGTCATGAAACCGTTAGCCGATGAACTTCGTACACTTGGATACCGCACAAAGATCATTTCTTACAACAGCGTAGCGATCAATGAAAGACGTGTTTTTGCCGCCATAGATGCAGCGCTAGATAGAACCAAAACTAACATTCTTCTTGGCCATAGCCTTGGTGGTATCGTGATTAAACGTTATCTCGCCAGTCGGCAACCCTCTCCCACTCTCGTCTCTCATGTTGTTACTCTTGGTTCTCCACTTAAAGGGGCTTCCATAACGGATAAAGTCACCCGTCTAGGACTCAAAAAAATTCTGGGCAACTCACCCGAATTTGGCCTGAACAAGCATCATGACCAATGGGAATATGCACAAAAACTGGGATCTATTGCGGGAACAACAGCAATTGGTATGCGTTCACTATTGGTTTGGGACGACAAAACCGAGTCCGATGGCACAGTGACGGTCGATGAGACAAAAATTGATGGTATGACCGACCATATAGAAGTAAACAGCAGCCACACGAGCATGATCTACAGCTCGCTTGTTCCAAAGCAAATCGATCACTTCATTAAGCAAGGTGAATTCAAACACAAACAATTTCACTATCAATAGCCCTCGACTAAGGTTTACCTTTTTCAGTTTACAGTGTAAATATGGTCATCTATTGAACATTTTTCTTTGGGGTTTGTATGAAAACGATAGGAATGATCGGCGGCATGAGTTGGGAGTCAACGCTCAGTTACTACCAACAGCTTAATCAAGGAGTAAAACACGCTCTTGGCGGGCTGCATTCCGCCAAAATCTGCCTATACAGCGTTGATTTTGCGCCTATTGAACAGCTTCAACATCAAGGTGACTGGGATAAAATGGCCGATATTCTCATTGATGCGGCCAAGCATGTACAAGCTGGCGGCGCGGATTTTCTCCTCATCTGCACCAACACCATGCACAAAGTCGCCCCTCAAATTCAAGCCAACGTCTCGATTCCACTACTGCACATTGCCGACGCTACGGCTAAACAGCTTAAAATAGACGGCATCACTAAAGTAGGGTTGTTGGGTACCATGTTCACCATGGAGCAAGACTTCTATAAACAAAGGTTAATTCAAGACTTCGGCATTGATGTCGTTATCCCAAACTCTACATCTAGACAAGTCGTACATGACATCATTTATCAAGAACTCTGCTTAGGTAAAATCTCTTCCGTATCGAAAGAAGCTTATTTAGGCATTATGAATGAATTAGCCGCGGATGGCGCGCAGGCGATTATTCTAGGTTGCACTGAAATTGCACTTTTGGTAAGCCAAACCGATACCAACATTCCGCTTTACGACACCACAAGCATTCATGCCAAAGCCGCTGTTGAGGATGCGGTTGGCAATGAACTTTTGCTCTAACGAGTAATCTGCTCCAACGAGCTACACACGCTACATTGAGTTCAATTGACAAGTTAGAAAATGGTGCAATAATGCAGGCTAATTCATACGCAAAAAAAGAGAGGACAAAAATGATTGTTTTAAATATCCACCCGGCACAAGAAAGCGCTAAGGCTTAATTACTATTAGTCGCATTGCGACATTGCCTACAAATTCCCTTCTATTGCCCGGTGTTATCAGACCGGGGTCTCGTTAATGCTCTATTACTTTGCGATCTTTCGCCAAGTACTATTTTGCATTAGCACTGCACGTTTTTCAGTCAGTACCCGACCTCATACAAAATTTATGCTGTTTTTCAGTAGGTACTATCATGAATACTATTTTTACTCATCCAATCACATTAACTCAACTTGGATGGCAACCATTTTTTACCCAACAACTCGCACTTGAAGATTACGATAATTGCGTTGTAGGCCGGGTGACAGAACACCACAAAAGTGGTTATGTTGTCGCAACCGAAGCCAAAACGTTTCACTTAGATGCCCATATCAACCTACCCGCAATGACCGTAGGTGACTGGATATTATTAAATAGCGAGACCTTTCAATTCGATCGCATGCTAGAGCGTAAATCTCTGTTTAAACGTAAAGCGCCTGGGCCAAAGCTCAAAGAGCAGTTTATCGCGGCAAACGTTGATACTGTTTTTATCGTGATGTCACTCAATCAAGATTTTAACCTCAGCCGAGTCGAGCGCTATTTAGCTCTGGCAAAAGAAGCAAAAGTTGAACCCGTTGTGGTGCTGACCAAAGCAGATTTATGTGACGATGCAGATGACAAACGTGCCGAAATCCAAAATCTAGATGCTTTTTTACTTACCGAAGTGGTTAATGCTCTGGATGCAAGCACCTTACAAGGGCTGCGCAGTTGGTGTAACTCCGGTCAAACCGTGGCATTTATTGGTTCATCAGGCGTGGGGAAATCCACCCTCGTAAACTCCTTAATTGGTGGCGAAAGCCAATCAACAGGAGGCATCCGAGAGGACGACAGCAAAGGACGACATACCACAACATCAAGAACCTTACTTCCTCTTCCAGAGGGTGGGTTATTGATGGATACTCCGGGAATGCGCGAACTGCAGTTGTCTAGCTGTGAAGAAGGTGTATCAGAAACCTTTGCTGATATTGAAACCTTGGTCTCACAATGTCGATTTTCCGATTGCCAGCATCACGAAGAACCCGGATGCGCGGTACGCAAAGCGTTAGAAAATGGTGATATTGATAATCGTCGATTAGACAATTACAACAAACTGCTCCGTGAACAAGCCAGAAATGGCGCATCCATTGCAGAAAAACGAAGTGCAGACAAAAAGTTTGGCAAGATGTGTAAAACCTTTATGTCGGCAAAAAAACAATCTAGGCATGGTGGCTAATACCATGACGTCATGACGTATAGTTAATACAACTATCCTCCATGAAAAAAAGCCAGCAAATGAATAGGTTTGCTGGCTTTTATCTACCGGGTATTCAGATCACTAAATTGCGGGTCTACCACGGAATGCATTAGCACGCTTTAACTTAGGCGGATGACGGCGAATCGCATTTTGACGTTGTAGTGGTTGGAACTCAGGGCGCTTCACATCAGAAGTAATGACATGCGCTCCTTCCAAACCTTGCTGCTGCTTCAACAATTCATTTTGCCAAGAAACGTCGCTGGCAAAGATGACGTTGTATTCCGCCGTGTATTCACGAATGTAACCGCCAGAGGCCTGCTTCATGTTTTCAATATGCTTAGACCCCTTAGTGTACTGAAGCTGCGCATCGGTACGCACACGCCCTAACCTATCCAATAAAGATAAGAAACTATATGGGTGAGCGATAGCTCCTGAGTGCATCAGTAGTGCACCTAATACAGGGCTCAGTGCCAAGGAGTTAGTAAACCAATCATTGAATCGCTTCGCATCCAAAGCTATCGAAGAACAGTTGAGCAAATTACCTTGCTCTTTCTTCGCTTTCTTCAACACTCGGTGTAAATTCACGCGTTGAATAATGAAATCAATCAGCTTAAAAATCTTCTGCAATGCGGTGGCCACGTAACTTAGAATCGATCCAATTCCGATGGTGTCGCCAGTCGCGGTAAGGGCAATTTTACCAACGGACACGCCCGCATCTTTTGCACCCAATAGCGCTTTGGCCGTCATATGCGAGCGCAGATCTCTTGCAATGATTTCTGGGTGACCACTCTTTAGAGAAACCCCACGTCCAGATAATTTCAAAGACACGTAAGTGGTCACGCCTTCAACGGTTGTTTTTAACCCTTTATACAAATCAGAAGCACTTTGCACATAAGCCCAGACTGGAATAGCGTTCGTAATGTCGGCTTTTAAAGACGCCACTAACCACCCTGCAACCTCCGTAATAAAAGAGGTCACCCAAGCGATATCGGAATAAGCTTTCTTGAAAAAGCTCATCATTTTACTCACGAATTTTTCCAATAATTCTTCGATTTTTCTTTTGATTTTATCAACCGCTTTGGCAGCTTTATCGGCCATATTTTTTAAAGCTACAGCTGGTCGACTGTTAGTAATCGCAGTTCTTACACCTTGAGCCACCTGAGAGACTTTGTGGCCAGCTTTTGTGTGATCAAGCACCATACAGCAGCCTTTCTTCAATAACGCCGTGGCGTCATCTAGAGGTGTTGTATCGACCAGAAAATTTGCCATCGCATCCGATGCGAACACCGCTTTTTTTTGCACTTCTAATGACGATAAATAATTCACCACATTCACACGCGCATATAAGGTTTCTATCTCTTGGATATTCCATCCAGTGGTATCTACCACGTTTTCAACGTCAGCAATTGAAACAGGCATGGTGCCCTCCTAGTTATTGTTATGGGTTGGTTTAGCCACCTCAGAGCGGCGCAACCAACCATCGAGCGACTCTCTAATTGAAACCGCCGTCTTTCTTTGCTTATGCCCTATGGGAGAGCGAACGAACTGATTGATCATTTTTTTTAAGGCGTGCCAATCGTCCGCCTGAGTAACGACACCTTCTCCTCGCCACTGCTCAGAAGAGGCGAAGGTTTGACTTGCTTGCCAACACGTTAAGTCTTCTCTTCGTGTCCCTAGCGGGTAACTCGCTCCGAAATCAATCAACAAAATCGAGTCCAAATGAGGAAGAAACAAAATATTGCTTGGCTTAATATCCCCGTGCACCCAGCCACATTGATGACAATGGTGAATAGCGCGAATGATGATAGGTAACATACCGACAAAAGTTTCAGCGTCTTGGAACTCGAACCTCGACAATGGCTTGGCCTGCTGCTCGTAAACCAGATGCATCACCTTTTTATCCGTATCGAATTCAAGCGCCTTTTGCACGTACCCCCCCGCACATGCCGTCAACGCTTGCCACTCTCGACTCATCGCTTGTTGATTCGAATAACGCTTTGTCAGTCGTTGTAGACACCAGTCCTCTTCCACGGAGTGAAAAAAAGTCCTTTGCATCGAAGTCTCTTCCGAATCGCACGTAACAGACTGGTGTTTAAGTGTCATCAATTGGCCTTAAAAACTCTTCATGATGTCGCTTTCAGAAGAGTCGGTAACCTGTTTCAAACCTTCCATATAGGTGTTGATGGTAAACGCCGTCGCTTCCATCGCTTTACACATGTCTGAGACTTTTTCTACGTAATGCTTCACCTCATACAAGCTCATTGCCGCGTCTTCACGACTTTTCACCAAAGCGCGCACATTCGCCGGATTATTAGGATCTTGTGCGTGTTTTGCGCTGCATAAGTTCAACTGCTGCTTGCGTGAATTTAAGATCTCTACTGACTGCTTTAATTTATAAAGGTTACGCTGGATCTTCGGTCCCAAATCCGCAATGTCTTTCGACTGCCATTTGGCTTTCTTTCGGTTATATTCTTGCTTACCCAACTTGGCTTCAAGCATCTGGCGATTGCCATCTGAGGTATATTCATTTTTCTTACGATCTCGCCTCGCCCCTGCAAACTTGCCAACCACATATTCGCCACCTTTAATGGCAAACTTAGCGACTTCACCTAATGGCACAATGCTCAATGGGACTTTTGCGACCTTGATAGGGTTCTTTTTCAAGCCACGCGCTTTGTCTTGCAATTTGCGCTGCATTTTATAAAAACGTTCACCCTGATGCTTTTTGTAAATGCCTTCTGCACCACTTAGCCAGTCTTGGCCTTTTTTCCCTTGAAGTGCGCCGCGTCTGTCTTTAGATAACACCGTTGGCGTGGTAAACGCAGAAACGGAATTGGCGGTTTTTTGGCTGACATAAGCATGGAATTTTTGCTTTACTGTTTCGACAACCTTGGTCTTTTCAATTTTGCCGAATCCGCCTTCTACTAATTCAACCGGAATATCAATGGCCTTTCCTAGCGGCGTGCTATCCAGTAGGCCAGTGCCTAAATCAAACGCACTCTCTCCAATTGCCAAACCATTCAAGCTAGTTTTTGAATTTCCGTCATTTGCATTGCCGATTTCGTCGTGTAGCGTTTTGCCAAAAGAGGTGGCGTTACTAATGTTGTCGAGCATGTTACTTCTCCTAAATGAAGTCTCGAGCTGTGTCGGCCATGATGCAACTCCTCATGACCTTCACACTCTCATTCGCTGGCAGAAAAAATAGCCAGTGTTAAATCATAAACTTACAAATGCTTGGGCAGCGCAAAACTGGTAAACAATGATTTATCCAGTGTTTGGTTTGAATCCCGTAGGGTGTAATCAATTACGATGCGATTGTCGTTAAGCTTATAATTGAGTTTCCTGACTAAACGAGTCGCTGTTTTGGTTGAATCGCCATCAAATAGCGCTCTGAACAGAGCCCACTGCCCTGTATAAGATCGGGTCGCGACGCGATTTTCACCTTGATAGAAGTTAGTCGTCAGGTATCCCTCAACACCCGTAGTAGGCCAACTCACTTCCGTCCAAACTCGTGGGCCATGACGATAGTCGAACACACTCTCTGCTTCGCGAATTTGAAACTGAGTGACTGAGGTATTCATCGAGCTCGCTCTAAGTGCAAATTTGAGTGCCAACTCCTGACCTGTTGGCCCAAAGAAAGTCTGACTCAACTTACGAGCTTGGCGAAGCTGGTTTCTTGCTTGACCACTTAAAGGCAAGGTTAAGCCGTCGACTTCGTTGAGTTTTAATGTCCCGTTGTCCCAATAGACAAAAGGTTTCAACATCTCGTCAATGAACTGATCTACCCGGCCTTGCGGTTTAAAGAACGACGCGAAATCAGTTAAGTCCACTTCTCCACGGCCATGCTTAGCAAATGGGAAGCGCCCTTCAATCGCTGCGACATAAAACTGATACACTCGCTCATCCCATTGCTGATTGAGGTAACCAACGCTGCCAGAGACGACTTGACGCCAAGCCTGCTGCGCCAAGTTCTTGGTCCATTTCGCCACTTGATTTGGCGCTTTACTGCCCTGTCTTTGAAACAAAACAATGGCATCTTGGCTACCCGCAGCATGTGCTAACGCATACGCGTGCATGGCTTTACCAGGATCTGCACTGGAAAGGGCGTCATCAAAGTAACCATTAAGAGAATCAAATTGTTGAATGAGCCCATCCAATGGCACGGCATCTCCCGCCTTTCCTGTTCCATTGATGTAGTTGGCGTAACCAATAAAGGCCTCGTTTACGACAAAAGAAGGCTGTAAACGAATCAATTTCCCACCTACAGCGCGGTTAATTTTGTCTGCTTTAGACAAGCCTTTAGCCACTTTTTTCAGCCCTAATTGACTTGCTACTCGTTTGTTGCCTCGAGTATCTGGCTGCTCTTCGACTGCAAGAGTGGTATTGACCACCACAGCGCCAAGCACATCCAACACTGGGCTGGTGACTGGCTCACGGGCCGCTTTTAGCGCGTACGCAAACTCAACAGGTGAATTGAATTGTTTGATGTGAATGTTATTCACCAAGTCTTTCCAGTAATAGATGTAGTCTGCAAAGTACAAACGCTGGATCTGCTTACTGAGGTCGGTTAACTCCGTTATGGAAGCGCCAGACATATCACCTTGAATCGATTTAAATTCACTTAACTGGCGGCGAAGCAATTCAGATTTGGCACTCAGATCTAATTGGCTATAACCTTGCTTGGTAAATATTTCCGGGATCAAATAGCCATGAAATCCTTCTGAAAACTCAAAGCTAGTGTCGAATTTATCTCCAAGCTGGCGGCGAATATCAACTTGGCTTCTATATTGCGGCAGCCCTTTAATACGAGCATAAATAAGGCGCTCTGGCGACAAGCCTTCTAAGTTGTTTGCTGCGACCGAAATCAAGGCCGCGTTTGGCTCTAGACGGTTCGCATAATCGCTGTTAAATAAGTCTTCAATGAGCAACGCCAAAACGTTGATGTCATCAGAGGAAACGTCACCCTGATCTTTGAGGTTATCCAACAAGTAACGTTGCATTTCATCAATGTTTAGTTGCTGTTTATCAAACAACATTTGGTAATAACGCAAAATCTCAAAGACTTTACTTGGGTTACCTAAATTGACGTAAACGTAGAGCTCGGAGCTTATCAGCTCTTCAAGTTTGGGCAGTAAAATGACATTTAACTGCTCTTGGTAAGTAGAATAAATGCGCTCTGCTGTATCACTTTGCTTGGTGCTCACCAATTGATACCAAGCTTTAGTTTCAATCCCGGCCGCCGCAACACCGCGCAGTTCATTAAGCACCGCAATCATGTCAGACAGCGAATAGTTGTTTTCCAAACGGTGAATATCAGCGCCGTAAAGTCGCAGTTGCGTCATGGCATCCGCTCGCCACTGCTCATCTTGGTTCCAGTTGTCTTTTAGCAGTAAACCAACGGAAGCAAGTGATGCGATCACCAATAGAATCATCATACTACGTGCCGCCAGATAGCCTATGTGGCGTATCTGATTTACGCCTGTGATGCCACTTTCAGGCAGGATCACATGGCTAAACAAGCGAGTAGAAAAGTAGCTACGGCGGCTCGGAAACTGCTCACGAGTACTTTGGCTGTTAAATTCTGCACGGTCGGCAACCACTTGGGTCAGCAAGTCATGTTCATTGCCTTTCTGACCACAAGACAGAAGGTAAGCACCCCTTAACCATACCGCTTCACGAACTCGGTTTTCTCGGCCAATATCCGTCAGCAGTTCGTTCACTCTTTCAAAGAAAATACGCAGTTGATATGGCAATGCGATCACAGAGCCCGACTTTTCTTTGCTGATGTTCCGCAGCAGTTCAAATTGCTGCTCTGCCATGGATTTCACCAAGGCTTTGCTTTGTGCTTCAAATTTGTGTTTGTCAAAACGACGCTGTGCATCACATGGGAAAGTGATGCCAAATGGGTTTTCAACATCGCAACCCGAATAGCTTTCAAAAAACTCGACAAAATCAGCAATGGTATCGGCTTTCGAAAACACACTGTAAACAGGCAAAGTTAACTGCAAAGTGCTGCCCATAGATAGCACCGCTTCTTGATAGATACTGCTGAGCTTCTGGCGAGCTTTACGATCCCCTTGCAGCAATCGGTCGCAACCGATCACCGAGACAACACCATTCAACCCTTGGCGAGGGCGGTACTTAAGCAATTGGTGTGCGAGCACATCCCATAGGCGTTCATCCACCCCTTCACTATCAAAAAGACGATGTCCGACTTCCACGGTCACCACATGGTCGTTGCTCCAAAACTTCAGATATTGCTCGGTATCGCTGTCTCCCAAATGCTTGTCCAAAACTGGCTCTAACCCGTTTTGTTGCAAAAAGTAGCTCTTGGCGTCTTTCTCTCCGCCGATCACCAAATACCACGGCAAGCTATACAGGCTGTCTAACTTACTGCGCCCACGGCCACGAATTTTCTTACTCGCCAGCTTAAATAACTGCTGAATGACCTTGGTGTCTTGTTTGAGCAATAACTGTTGATCGTGTTGCTCTTTTGGTTGATGGCTTTTTTTGCGTTGCTTGAACCACCACACCACGACCACCAGCAATACCAATGCAGCCAGTGCGGTAACACCGTATTTAACAGGGTTCATTTCTGGTTCTGGGTAATACCACCAGCAAAACGCAGCGGCTATTATCATTAGAGCTGCGAATAGCATCGCGACTGTTTTCTTCATCATGTTATTTCTGTGCTCTTCTAATCGTCGCATTGAGACCAAAACGAACGTTCAATTCATTTTTCAGTTTTCGGATCAGGGTGAGGTTGTCTCCGGCACGCAAGTAAAGCTCAATGCCGTGCTCTGTCTCACGCGTGAATGACTCGTAACCCGCTTTTTGCAACTCCGAGACAAGACGTACAGCGTCGGACGAACGAGTTAAAACGGCTAACACGACCTCCCATTGCTGCGCCACCGGCACAACTTGAGTGCTCTGTGACGTATCCGCCTCAGCAGTGGCTATTCCTATGTCCGATTCCGTACTGACATACACCAATTCGTTGTTGGCTTTTTTCAAATTCACGCCAGACATATCGATGCTGCTAAACTGCTGCAAAATCGGTTGGCTGCGGTTGAAATACCAATACTCAGACGCCGCATAAGCACTGCCAAGGCACAACGTGGCTAACGTCAACGTTTTGGGTAAACTCAACATCCGCCAAGGCCGTTTGCCTTCAATCAGTTCAGGTGTTTTCGGAACGGGTAAGACACTTTCACCGCGATAATGACGAATGACGGTGTAAACCCGAGATTGGATCTCATGCAACTCACTCTCATCTTCGTGACGGTAACGCCCTTTAAAACCCAGCATCAACAACACGTATTGCAGCTCTAAGAAATCCACCAATTTGGCGGGTTGCTGGCTGGCTTTGTCTAATAAAGAGAAAAACGCTTCGCCGCCATTTCTTTGTGAAAAGACCGAACTTAATAGCGAATGATTTTCCCAGCGTGCGCGTTCGCCCCAACTGGTATAGAGAATCGCCTCATCAAAGGCGGCACAAAGCACAAAACAGCTTTTATCAATGATGCTTGGATGGTAGTCCAAATAGAGACCACGCTGACGGAACGCAGAAATCGCATCCAATAAACGTTGGCGAAATCGCTCAATATCCCTTGGTTCTCCTTGGCGAGGCAAGGTCACCAAAATACCAAACAGCTCCGTTGCACCATTGAGCAACGGGCAACTGTACACCGCCAAGTTATCAATCAGACGCTCGGTTCCTGAAAGGTCGACACCACTGTTTTTCAACCCTTGAGGTTTGGCTTTAGGCTGTTCCTGCCGGCGGTGAATTTCCACCGTCGGCTCTTCATTAAATAGTCCAGTCACTGTTCACCTACCTGATCACGTGGAATTCAACGTGGACGTCTTCGATTCGCTCATCAATGTGCAAAGCGATCGGTTCATCTTTTTTCACCAAGCGTTGCCATATGTCCGATTTGGTGTCCACTTCAAAATAAGCAGCATCATGTTTCGATTTAAGCTCGGAAGGAGCGTAAGGAAGATTGCGCAGCGCAACACCTGATAATGCGTTACGCACCAACGCAGCAATGTCACTGTTGCCCGCCAGTTTCGTCGCTTTAGGAAATTCTTCGCTCAATCGTGATGCCCCTATTGGCGATGTGGCCACCAAAATGAAACGCCCTTGGTTATAAACGCTACGATCTTGCACCAGCGTTCTTAACAATCTGCGGCTCACAAACAACTGGGTATCCCACACAAGGCTTGTCACGTTATCAATTTGAACTTCACGAAGTAGAACCAACAACTCTGAAAATACGGCAGAAAACACGCCGTACAGATCGTGTTGGTTCCACGTTGCAAACGACTTAGGCATCTTCCCTTCCAGCCCCTGCATTTGCCCCGCCATTGATAAACATTCCAAGTAGAGCTGCTTAGTCAGTAACGTTGAATCTTCATTCCATTGCTGCAATTTTGGCATCCAAGCACCCAAGGCTTGTAACCACAAGTAATCGCGCATTAACGCTTGGTAGCTCTTACTTCCATCTTCGGCTTGTAAACGGGTCGAGATAGCACGCGCGCGGTATTGCACTTGCGCATACACATCCGCAACGCAATCTTTCAGATAATTAGAAACACCAAAATGCAGGCTCTGTGGAACAAAGGCTTGATTTAAAATAACCGCCCCTTCTGATTTGTGCTCACTCACATCGGCGATGGCAATCAGGGTGTAATCTTGCAGCTCTTCGCCTTCTAACTTGAGTTCAATATTCAACTCGGCCAATTCAAGCGGTACAGGATCACTGTGCTCACGGCTGGTATCAAAAACAGAGTGTTCAATCGATGCATGCCTCAGCCGTTGATCCTCTCCGACATCGACGGCTCCAGGCCTGGTGACAGGAAGCGCCAAATAGACTTTTTTACTATGGGTGTTTTTATCGATCTCTAGTATCAGGCTCTGATTGATCTCAAACGGCGTACCATCAGGAAAAATGCCTTTTGCTCGACGCACGGCCACTTTGCCAATGTTGAGCATGGAGCGATCTAAATCCAATAGAGTTAAGCCAAAGCACTGTGGCACCATTTGACCAGCAAATTCACGCGTGAATGATTCAACGTAACGCTCTTGCTGCTGAAAATGCTGTGGCGAAAGAAACATGCCTTCGCTCCAAACCACTTTTTTATTGTCCATGACTAATCCTCTTCGCCTGTGACCGATAAATTAACGCCATCTAATTGGATATTGATGGCCGATGAACCCAACACCACAGGCTGGTAAATAACTTTATTTTTTGCTTCACGGTAATCGGCGAATCCTGCGATCACGCCGATGTACTTAGTCTCAGCGCCCATAGGAATCACTTCTTTGCGGTTCTCGCTCGGTAAGACGCTGGCCAATTGGCGCGCAATCAACAACTCGGCTTTCAACACACCTTGGGCATCGCTGTATAGCTGAATAAAGTCAGCTTGATTGAACGCCTGACTGTCACTAAGCTGGTAAATTCGTACTTCAACCGGAGACGGTTTACCTTCCACGTTTGGATTTATGTTGGCTGAAGCTTGAATATTGATCACCAATTGAGGTGCTAAGTCGTTACCCCAGAAACTGCATCCTGAAAGCAACGCGGTCAACAAAAGTAAACCGACCTTTCTCATGAGTTTTGCCCTCCATCTAAATTACGCTGTAAGCGCATCGCATCATGAAAATAGGCATGAAACTTTATTTGCCAGTCACGATTGTCTACTTGGCGAGTGAAGTAGCGTTTGTACATGTCCCAGTACTTGGGTTTTCCGCCCCAAAACGTCGGCGCAGAAAGGTCATCAAACATGGTTTCAACGGCTTGCGGAGCGATGTCTGACAATAGGCGGTTTAGGGCCATTTCTAGCGCTTTGTCCGTTTGCTGCTGCAAGCGCTCTTCCGCATGTTGATAAGCCGCTAACTCGTGGCGAGATGGAGTCGTGTTATGAACGAGTGCTTCCATTGGCGTTGGCAAATTTGCTTGCAAACCTGTGTCGGCTAAAGGGTCATCATCGATCGCAGAAAAGCTCAGATTGAACTCGTTAGTTTCAACTCGACGTGGCGCAACATCACCTAGAAACGGGTCATCATCTACAACGTCAAAAGCCGATGCCGTAAAATCCGGTTCAAGCTCGGTTTCAATAAAAGGCGTCGCTAATGGCTCGTTATCGCTGCTAAAAGGATCGTCACCAAACAGGCCTTGACGCAGGTTGGGCTCTTCACTTTTAACCCGTGCCTGTTCGGGAATAAAACACGAGACCAACAAACGGTAGCGGCCAACATCCAAGACGTCGCCATCACTTAATGTCGATTGGTTGCCTTTGCCTAACGGCGTATCTGAACCGTTGATATACAAACCATTCGTACTGTTATCCAGCACTTGATAACCACGGGAAGTTTTTTTGATCAACGCGTGAGAACATGACACTTCTCTACGAGCGTCACTCAACTGCATCGTCGCCCCAAAAGCGCGACCAATTTCGCCCCCTTCATCTGGAAACGATTTATTCCATTCTGAAATGCTTTCGCCATCAGGAGAGCTAATAATTCTGATTGATAGAGGCATATTATTTACCCTTACATTGTGCGTTAGCGCGGTTAAATTCAGTTAAAAATTGCGGGTACTTTTCGGTAAATGACTTCGAAAAATAGACGCCTAAAGGCTGAGATTTCATCCGTGTTTTGGAGATAGCTCGATAGCTTATGCCCATTTGTTTGATCGTCTCTTCAATCACGGCATCGTTGCCTAAGATGGCTCCAACCCCTCCGTTCAACATCAGTTTCAGCATGGCTTTAGCGCTGCGCGGCTTCATCGACACTCGATAGCCATTCTTTTGCAGCCAAAACCACTTGTTTGAACCAAATAACGCGGCGACTTCCACTTGATTTTTGAACATTGCGCTGTTGACATCAGTGGCATCAGAAAGCGAAAACCAGCTCCAATTTTGCTCTGCCACGGCATCAGACGCGATCGCGTATTCGTCACGCTTGTTGTTGTGAGAGGCTAAGAAAAATCCGTGCTGGCTGCCGACTTCCGTCAACAGCTGGGCACGATCCCACTTAGTCATAGTGAATTGATATGGCTGGCGCATCACGCGCATCACGCATTTGATTTTTTCAATGCCAACCCCTTTCATCTGTCCATTCTCTTGATACTGATAGGGAAACCATTCTTGGGTCGCTAACAACAAACGCTCTGGACGATTGAATGCGTGAGCAACGTTCAAGCTGCTCATAACCAGTAATAAACACATCACTATTGACGGCTTCATGGCTTGGTTTTCTCCATACTCATACCGGCGGCTCGGATCATCTCGCCATCTTGGGCATAGATATCGCTGGCCATTTCGATCAAAACAAAAGGCAATTTGGCGTTAAGGCGGTCGGCTTGTTTAAAGCTGATAGAGATATCCGGTGGCGATAACACGCCAACAGGCAGCGCACTCGGTGACTTACCATCACGCAATATTTGAATGCCATACAGCGCTGCTTGGTGAGCATTGTTTTCAAATCCGACCCCCACCGACATCAATGCACTGTTTGCGCTACCATTAACGGCATCAGGTACCACGGTTAGCAAAGGGGCTTGCTCCGTATGGGCGTAGATCTCTTCCATTCGCTCTAGCAAACTGGAACTGCCCGTTAACCAAAGAATCGAATGTTCTAGTTGAGGATCGGCTTGCTTGATCGCTAACATTTGCTGCTGCATAACCTCGCCTAACCCCCCATTAGGGTCGTTTTCGTCGACTTCGAAGCCAAACACCGTAATGCCCGACTTCTCTGCTTGCGCTTTGAGGGGCAAATACTGAGTTACGTAAGCGCTGGTATTGCTTTTAGCGTATAAAATGCCAATTTGACGCAACTCTGGATTAAAGCGTCTGAGGAAGCTCAACGTGATATCCGCTGGCAAATTAAGCGACGTATAGGCAAAGTTATTACCACTGGTACGGTAGTTATCGGTTAAACCAAGTAACACGGGATCTTTGGCATTCACCGATACCACAGGTAAGGTTCCACCCGCATAAACATCATGCACTGCAACGGTCGCCTTAGAGCCAACGGCATAGATCAGACTCGCATTACGCTCCGCTTTTTTTAGCCAAAGGCGCAACGCGCTAGGCGTCTCAGGAAGCAAAAATACTCGAAATGACGTTGCACTCAGCTCCTGCTTATACACTTTGAGCATGGTTGCAATTGCTGTGTCATAAGAGCGAGCTTTACGTGATACCAACACCCAAACACTCGGTGTTTCACGCACAGGAAGAAATGCTACTGAGCGCTCACTGCTACTTATCTGCCAGGAAGACGTTTGGTTTAAGTCCTGACCTAACCAACTCGGCCATTCCGCTCGTAGCTGACAAGACAGTAAAGCGATCACAAAGCACAGACCGTAAATAGTGCGTTTTATCATGCTGCTACCTCACTGGCTTTTTGACGATCCAATAGCAACATCAAGACACTGGCAAAAATGAAGAACACGCCAATGGCCCAAAATGCATACAAGTGACCCAATGACGCCAGTAGTTGACCCACCACAATCGCACCTGCAACATGGCCGAATCGTTCCAAAAAGCGATACGTTGCTGCAACAGAATTGGCATTGTGCCCTTCGGTTGCTTTCACCACGTGCGTCACAACCGGCGCATTAATCAAACCGTGCGCCACGCCCATTACCAGCATTGAAATTGTCGCCAGTGACACCACAAATCCCGCTTCGACCAATGAAAAGGCAGCGCCTAACACCCCAAGAGACAATGCCGCAACGGCATTACCTAAACACAAGGCCCACTTGCTTGAACCAAATCGGTCGATAAGAGGCGAAACACGGCCACTGATAAACAGCACAGCAAACGCATAAGCCATGAGCACTTGGCCTATGCTTTCTTTCGCCACGCCTTTATCACTCAATAACAAAGGCACGGCGAAAGACACCACACCCGTTAGCATCATTTTGGTTGGCATACCAACTAACAACATGGTGCGCATAAACGCAGGCACTCGAATCAAGGTTGCAGACTCGTGCATCACCCCTTTAATGTTATCAAGCAAGCTGTTTTGCCCGGTACACACCGCTTTCATTGATGGCAGTAACATGCTGAACATCAACATCAAGCCTCCAATCAACGCTGATAACGCGAAAATGCCCTGAATACCTAATGTGTCTGCCAACAAAGCGCCGATTGCGGCACCTGAAATAAAGCCAGCGTTAAAACAAAAGACGATGATTCCAGCCGCTTGTGTTTTGTTCGACTGATCGCTAAAGCGCAGAATGTAGCCTTGCACAGCAATGAAGATGATGGCTTGCCCTACCCCTGAGATAAAACGCGCCACTAAAACGCTGGTCAAATGGCTGTCATAAGCTAAAAAGGCGCAGCCTAAGCTGGAAAGAATCACCCCTGCACTCAACACTCGTCGAATATCAAACATTTCTATCAAGCGAGAAGCAGGCAACAATGTCGCAGCAAAGCCAACAAAATACAGGGTAAAAAAGTATGAAGACCACGCTGCACTGCCACCGTTATCCAACGCAATTTGCGTCAGATATTGAGGCAAAACAGGCGCCATCAGGGACTCCATCAGGACGGTAACGAGCAAGAGCGGTTTCACTTGTGCCAAGACCACTTCTGAATGGCTCTGGTTTTCTGAGCGACTCAGCAAACGAATAAAAGCAAAACAGATGAAGGCACATCCCGCAAAAAGAATGGCAAAGTTTTTCAGTATTTTGAGTAATTGAGAAAGCAGCACCTTAGGGTGGAAAGCAATCGTCACCTTGTTGCCACGCTCATCTGAAATTGGGAATTCCGCCATCCCTTCAACAGACATCAACGCTTGCTGTGCCTGACTGCTGGCAATTGTGCGCGCTTGCTGTTCAACAACAATGCTTGATACTTCTTTATTGGTTTGACGAAAGCCATCTAGCATTTCATCTACACCACTGATACGTTGCGGAGAAATACCCCACACCAAAACAGGAGCTAAACGTTGTGTCACGATGCTAGCCATCGAGTTTGCTTTACTCTCAAGACCCGATTTATAGAGCGCACCAACCATCAACATCACGCTTAATGACATAGTCAAAAAGACAATGCCAAACGCGGTAAAGTAGATGGCTCGATTATGCGCTCGCAATACCATGAATACGAACAAGCCGACTAAGATCCCCACCAGCCAAATCATCGGCACAAAGCGGGCACTGATCTCGCGCTGAACTTTTTCGTCACTGACAACAATCTCTAGCTGCCCCACTTGGGTAAACTTATTGTGAAGCGCGATGCTAATCACGCTGCCATCAAATTCACTGTCGGTGTAACGGTAAAGCTCTTGCTGCCCCGAGATCATTCGAATGTCGACCACCGCCTTATCAGACAATGCGATCGGCGCTAGAACCTTTTCTAGGCCAGCAATGTCATGTAATGGCACACCAGAACTTAAGATCTGCTCGATCCCCATTCTTGCGGCGTCAGTTTGCGCGATTACCGCATCGCGGCTTTGCTGCTGATAACTCTTTAGTGCCTGCGCATACCCCACCACAAAAATCAGGGATAAAGACAGCACCACAAGTAAGGCGCCCAGCAGAAGTCGACTGTGTTGCTTAATCGTATTCAACCTTGACTCCTAAACGTCGCCAATCAGGTCGAATTGTTCATTCAAACAATGCGCCAATGCCATTGGACGTTTGGCTTTCAAAAACGACAAACGATTAAAAACCAATGATTGAATGAGGTCGGTATAGCTCATCCCTTCACGTTGTAAATCATGACAAACCAAGCTGACCTTATCGCCTTCAGGACGCTTTAGATCGGGCTTAGGATTGGTCTCTAACACATACAAATTACCGGCGTTATCCATACGCATATCGACTCGAACTAAGGTTTGTAAACCCAATTGGCGGTAGATTTTCTGGCCAATTTCCGCCAATTGATCTCGCAACGGCTGTTCGGTAACGGCAATCAGTCGGTCTTGCGTAATGGGTTTAATATCCATCGAGGTGAAAATAGGTTCATCGACGCCCAATACACGTTCGGTGATCGAAAAAGCCATCGGTTTGTCTGACTGAGTCAATTCGCCTTGTTTAAAGGTGTACTCTCCTGCCACTGCCACGACAAATTCACGCCCGCCAAGAAACGGTTCGATCATCACGATGTTATTACTCGCTTGACGCACTTTCTCAACCGTACTTGCCAGTTCACTTCGATCAAACACTGGGTACACATGAATAGAAGCTCGCCCAGAAACCGGCTTAACAATGAACCCTTGTGGGAAACGACGTGCAATGTCGTCCAGTGCGCGCTGGTTGCTTTCACTCGCAAAATCTTCGTCGATACCGATAGTAATGAAAGGCGCAGTGGGCAGGCCTGCCGCTTTTATTTCATGTTTAAAAAGGTGCTTATTGTCTAACAGGCCTGCTGTCATTGGTGAATGCCCCACATACGGCACGCCCAACATTTCTAGCATTGAAGGTAAGTGACACATAGAATCAAAACCTTGCAGACCACCGCTGTTGGTGATCACCAAATCCACTTGCTCCTGACGCAGAGTTTCAGCCAAATAAATATCTTCAGCCAATACCGTGACCAATTGGAAACCGGATTCACGCAGCGCGTTAGCAATATCGTGTGCCACGGCTTCATAAGTTTTGGTTGAACGTGGACTCAGGTTTTCAAAAATAAAACCTCGAGGTTGGGCTTTGTCTCCACCGTGGATCACGGCAATTTTCAATTTGTTGCGAATCCAATTAAGTTGTGCAGGCGAAAAAATAAAGTTGGTCATCTTGTGTTACCTATCAATGGGTTACTCTCAAAAAGTGGAGTAACAAGTTTTTACGATTTTGTTCTAATAGTGTTTGGGAGCGTGTCATGTCTATCGGCAGGCTCCCATTCGACCTACCGATAAGGTATTTAATTAGCTGATATCAATAACAAACCGGCCCTGTTGCACAGAAACAGAAACTGAATGAATGGGCTGAGACATACTCATACGAACGATGCATTTGTTCGCCAATTCAGGCATCAATTGTCGGTTGATCAATTGCTCAATCGCACGCGCACCCGTTTCTGGCGACAGGTTAAGGCTGACCAAAAGATCCACCACTTGTGGGTCATACTGGAAAGTCGCGCCATAATGCGATTTCACACGTTTTTCGATTCGGCGTAGCGACAATTGCGCAATTTTTCCCATCTCTTCATCATTCAATGGGAAATATGGCACTATGGTCGCGCGCCCCAAAAACGCAGGTTTGAAGAACTGTTGTAGCTCTGGAAAAATGGCTTGAGTCAGATCAGGAATCGCCGGACGGCCCGTCGCACAGGCGTTCACCACCGCGCTGTCTGCCGCATTGGATGTCATAATGATGATGGTGTTGCGAAAATCTATCTCACGCCCTTCGCTATCGGAAATCGAGCCTTTATCAAAGATTTGGTAGAAGATATCGTGGACACCTGGGTGTGCTTTTTCCATCTCATCCAGTAATAGCACCGAATAAGGGTTCCGACGCACGGCTTCTGTCAGCACGCCGCCCTTGCCATAACCCACGTAACCTGCAGGCGACCCCAATAGCATCGAGACTTTGTGCTGCTCTTTAAACTCAGTCATGTTGATGGTGGTAATGTTACGCTCGCCACCATAAAGCAGATCAGTCAAAGCCAAGGCGGTTTCCGTTTTACCAACACCACTTGGGCCACACATCAGGAATACGCCCACCGGTTTACGTGGATCCATTAACCCAGCTCGTGCCATGCGAATAGCTTGCGAGATTTCGGCAATCGGCGTGATTTGCCCAATGACTCGTTCACCGATGTGATTTTCAAGGTGCATTAGACGCTCAACTTCCTGTTTGAGCATGTTACCAACCGGTATCCCAGTCCAAAGCGAGATCACTTCAGCCACGGTTTGCTGATTGACTTGTGGTAACACCAAAGGTTGTTCACCTTGCATTTCGCGCAGCGCATTCATCTTGCTTTTAAGCAGCGCTTTTTCCGGGTTTTGCTTTAGATCTTCCCCTGCGACAAACAAAGCATCCAACTGAGTTTGAAGCTCGATGATCTCGTTCACTAACGACTTCTCTTGCTCCCAACGCAGCTCAATCGCTTGATGCTCGCTTTGCAATGCCGACAGTTTTTGCTCAACAGTGTCACGACGTACGTCATCAATCGACCAAAGTGCCGCTTCGTGATTGAGCGTCTCGATTTCGTTTTCAACGTAACGGATTTGCTCAGCAATGGCTTCCAACTGGCGCGGCGCCGCGCTTTGACTCAGGCCAATGCGAGAACACGCCGTATCAAGTAAGCTGATGGCCTTATCAGGTAGCTTACGCTCAGGCAGGTAACGTACAGAAAGCGCGACAGCAGCATCAATCGCTTCTTGCATCACTTTAACGCTGTGATGTTTTTCTAGGCTTTTTTTCACGCCGCGTAACATGTGAACCGCGTCTTCTTCACTTGGCTCACCAATAGAAACGACTTGAAAACGTCGGGTCAACGCTGCGTCTGACTCAAAATACTGCTTATATTCTGCCCACGTTGTTGCCGCGATAGAACGGAACTCGCCACGCGCCAATGCCGGTTTTAAGATATTGGCGGCATCGTTTTGTCCAGCGGCGCCGCCAGCACCGATCAGGGTGTGAGCTTCATCGATAAACATGATGATTGGCGTCGACGACTGTTTGATCTCGTTGATGACGTCTTTAAGACGGTTTTCGAACTCGCCCTTAATACTTGCGCCCGCTTGCAAAGCGGATAAGTCCAAACTACGTAGCTCGACGTTGGCAAGCGCAGGAGGCACATTGCCATCAACAATTTGCTGTGCAAGACCTTCTACAATCGCCGTTTTACCCACACCCGGGTCGCCCACTAAAATAGGGCTGTTTTGACGACGGCGACACAGAATGTCCACCGCTTTACGGACTTCGTCACCACGTCCAGAAATAGGGTCAAGCTCACCGTTACGAGCGCTCTGCGTCAGGTTTTGCGAGTATTTGTCCAGTGCTGGCGTATTGCCATCGACGAACTCGCTATTGACCATGCTCGGGGAAGTCGGTTTCTGTGCACTGGGAGCAGTATTTGCCAACGATTGAGAGCGTAACCATTCAGATGACAAAGCGTTAAGCCAATGAGAGAGTGCGCCGTTGTATGCGCCTTGTTCGATTCTCTGCTTAAGCACCATGAGAAGATGATATTCGTTGACCGACAGTTGCTTATGGTTAAGCGAGGCGATCATCCATGCGTCTTTTAACAGTTCAACTAAAGAAGGGGATAACGATGGCGATGTATTATTACCCTGTGCAAGCCCCGCCAAGTGATTATTCAGTTGCTCGATTAGCCCTTGCGGTGCCACACCAGCTTGCTGTAATGCTTGATGCCAACCCATGGATGAGTTTTGCAGCAATTGAATGAACCAGTGCTCTAACTCTATGGCAAAATGACCACGATTCACGCACTCGCCAGCTGCAGATTCCAACGACGACTTTAGGTTTGGGGTTAGCCGAGTTACTAGGCTTTGTAATTCAATATTGATCATTTTATTCACTCGCGGTTAGTGGCATTTCTACGAATTGCTGTTGATTGGTACGACTATTCATCCAAGCAGATTGACCGACTTTCAGGCCGCTTTCAGCACTACTCGCGAGCTTAACGCGCGGTAAATAACGACTATCTACTTTCATGTACAATTTGTATTTAATGTTGATTCCCATGTAACTTCTTACTAGGTGCTCTATCGCTCGAATCATCTTTTGGTCACTTCGAATACTCAGATAATGACGGTAGTTCTTTGGGCACAATTTGATATTGAGTTTTTGGCCAACCATTGGCGCATGTTTGCCCAACAATGCGCCCATTCCGAGCTGGCGGTTTTGGCCACGCCCCCCTAATTGGGTCAGAGAACATGGAGTTAATGGCTGATATTCAAGGCCGCTCGGTTCAATCACGAACTGCGCGCCAAAATAATCCTCTAGCAGGTGCTTTAACGCATGAGGGCAAGTTAGCTTTAATCCCAACAAGCCGCTGTACTGAATCAAGTGTGATTTTGGTACTACGTCGTTGGCTTCATGTTGACCACCAAAGCTCGACAACATGGTGGTCACAGACTGTTTATGCTGATTCCAACTGAAGGTTTCTTCTTCTAACTGGCTGCATAGGTCGTGCTTAAGCTCTGTCTGACAATACAAACGAAAATAGCGATTATTAAAGCTATCGAAAAAGTCCAGTGCCGCCTCGTCACCAAGATCAAACTGGGCGCTCAAAGCCTGACGGTACATAGTACGAGGCATAACGCCGCGACTGCCCGCTAACGCCATCAATGGTGTTTTCATTACGTAGTGGCCTTGGCTATCGCTCGAGACACTGGTCACTTGTGTTTGATAATGCGCAGGAAGAGATTCCGCACTAAAGCGTAATTTAGGACGAATGCCACGATGCTCCGCGCGATGCTTGAACATCTGCCACGCTTTATCGAGTTCCACATGAAATTGACCCGTCGCTAGGCGCTCTAAAGCAGACTTTTGCATCCAGCTCTCCTTGGGAAGGTCATGAACTGGCCATCTTGTCCTTCAAGTTTAATTTCAACCTGAGTAAAGCTATTAAAGCCGGCAAAATAGGAGAAAAATCGGTCAAGCAGATGGCTGAACAAAGTGACGCCACCGTTAATGTTGCTGCCATCAAGCGTCACGGTAATTTTGGTCCCATAAGCAAAACACGTTTTGCCCGATACGCGGATAGGAGCAACGACTTGCTCTTGATCGATACCAACTATCGACTCGATGTACACATGATTTTGCGAACTCTGATTATGGTTATAAAGCTCGAACACGTTTTTTAATGTGGCTTTAGGATCATCGGTTCCCAAGATTGCGTGGTAGTTAAAATGCAAATGGCAAAGCAACGACCAGACATTTCTGTTGGCGTCTTTACTGCGCATCGGTAAAGATGGACGACGCAACAATTCCATTTTTGCTGGAATGGTCAAAGACTCTCGGCACTCCACTTTACTGGTGACCGGCAGATAGCCCGCTTTAATGCCGTCACTTACCGTGCCATTAACCAACCAAGTACGAGGCTCACTTTGAGCACTGATATGATCAAGGTCTGCCACTTTTAGGCTGCTCTCCAACCCACCACTTTCGTGCAATGTTTGCACCAGCTGCCAACGCAAACCCGAGTGGTTTGGCGAGAATTTCTCACCATAAACTTGGGCAATACTGACAGGGGTAGCTTGGGTTACATCCAAAACGTCATCAACTGAAAACAGCTCTAAGTCATGATCTTGGCTCGCATCAAGCACGATAGGATAGTGCTTCTTAAAGAAGTCAATTTCGACAGGATCAGACACCGCTTGATGCAAGTTAACAATCGGGGTGGTAAACAGGCAAAAGTGTTCTTCGCTCAAGGTTCTCGCCAAGTCGACACTCAATTCATCAATGAACAGTTGCAGCTTAAATTGATGGCCGCGAACTCCTTTCAAAGCATCAGAGAAATCAAATCGGAATCCGTTAAAACGTTCTGAAAACATGAAGAATTCAGTCAATAACTTGAAGCCACCAAAGCTGGCTGCTTGATACGGTAATATGGTGTCGTCAACGTCGAAGCCGACGGGTTGCATCGCGTCTCGACCTAATTCAGATCGAGAGCCTTCACTCGCCACGCACACTTGAACGGTGCCTTGTGACAACAGGTCGTACAATCGCAAAGCAAAACTACTGTCACCCTTTAGGTGTACTTTAAGGCCATCAATATCAAGTTCAGATAACTCAACACCCGGGTCGATGGCTGAAATAGTAATTTCTATCAAAGCTTTGGCATGTTCGGCACCACGAGGTTTCGCAAATTCGAATGGGGCAAACGCAACGTTCACTTTTTCAATTTTTAGTGGGTACAAAGCAACGTTTTCAGTGGTACGAAAAATCGCACTTTCACCTTGTTCATCACGTAATTCGAACTCAGTACCGACTGGGATCTGGTGCGTCGCGTTCGCATCTTCATTGACAACAAAATCAAGCAAGCTGTACGACGGAATGGGGCGTAAATAATGAGGAAACAGTAAACGAATCAGGCTTTCTGTGAGCTCAGGAAACGACTCATCTAGACGCTGTTGAAGCTTGCCATTAAGCAGCGCCACGCTTTCTATCAATCGCGTAACTTGGGGGTCATCAATCCCATCTTGGTTGATCCCAAGAGAATTGGCCGCACCAGGATGACGGGCAGCGAACTGCGACGCTTCATCACGAATGAAACGCAGCTCTTGTTCGAAATAGGAAAGCAAAGTATCAGACAAGGTTCGATTTCCTTACATCTAGTTTGTTACGGCCAAAGTCCAAAAAGGAATCCAGTACAATCGCTTCATCCCCTAAATTGGAGTGCATGACAGCGGCGAGGCGAAACTTCAATTGATTGTGTTGATAAGAATCTTCATCGACGTCAATTTCCACTTGAATCAAGCGAGGCTCAAAACGTGCGATCAGATCAGCAATATCAGCCACGATCACATCGCTGTTCGATTTACTTTGTGAACGTGTCACGTTACGCAGACCAATATTCACAATGGTATTCTTCAATGCTTGGTCATTGGCTTCTGTTGCCCAAATAGGGGCACGGCTGGAAATCAAACCACATACATTTTCAATAATGGCGTCACGTTGAGCGTCCATATCTTCACGCCAGGTCTGCGTGAGTTTGGCCATAAGGCTCATGCGCTTTCCCCCACTTCTTGATTCGAGACAGAGGTAGTCAGCACCACTTGCGCATCCATCATTTCGTACTGATATTGAGGTTGAAGCATGATCTGACAGAGATAACGAGTCGGATCATGAGTGTCTTGTTCTATGCTCACTTGGCACGCCTTTAATGGATAGCGAGCCATAACGGAGTCCTCACCATAATCCACTTCGCTGATATAATGTTGGAGCCAGTTTTCAAGCGAGCGCTTACAATCAGAAGCACTGTCGTAACGACCAATTTGGTCGCGAATTTGCGCTTTGATGTAGTGACCAAATCGGCACGCCATTAAGTTGGTTTGTAACATCCCCAACATACGAGCCGCTTCATTAGGGGCCTGCCACACAGACTGATTACTAAAGAAACCTTTCTGCTCTGTAAGGTATAAGCTGCTCAAAGGAACAAAACCTTGCTCGGCCCAAAAACCATCTTCTTCGCTGTACAGGTCGACTTTTGCAGTAAGCGATGTAGAACCATCAACAATTGCGCCGTAAGAACCGGTTTCGTTATACGAACGCAAAAACCCAAACCAGCTGATCCGGTCAAACTCTCGAATCACATTCGCGGCCAGTAAGTAGCCACTGTTACCCCACAAGGCATGGTCACGATCATTTGCTTGGTTATAGATAAACCCCGCAGTGTACTGACGGTATGGCTGGCGCATAAGAAACTCAGGCATCACCAAGTGAAGAAAACGAGCAGAGGTTTTTTCACGTAATAGTTGCCAAGATCGGAAGTCTCGGCTGTCTAGAATCCGTTTAATTCTCGCGCTGTCGTGCAGTTGGCGATTTGGGTCATCACCGAAGAAAAACTCATCGAGGCCAAGTACCATTGGGCATAACGCACGCTCACCTAGCTCTGATAACAACTGCAAGGTATAAAGATCATCATGATCTTGCTCATCGCTGTAATCTGAGCTGACTTTGTGATCAACCAGCACCAAGCCAAATGGTGTGCCACCCGCCGTGTCAAACTCGTTGGAATAAAGCTTTTTAAACAAAGCAGTTTGCTTTATGTCGAACGAATAGTTGAGATCGTTTGAAACCATGTCCCAGCTTAGGTCAAGTGCTTTCACTTTGACTCGTCGCTGTGACACGGGCAGCTCAGTCAACATTTGCAGCCCTGACCAACTCGCTTCAAGTTGCTTAAAGTCGTTGTGTTGCATGACTTCAGATAATTGTTCACTGATCGTTTGATCTAGCTGAACGATCAGTTGGGTTAAAAGTGCTTTGAATTGGACACTCTCATTCTCTTTTGCAAGCGGCAATAACTCATGCCAAGCGAGCTTGGCAAGTGCAGGGGAAATCATTGCTATTCGAGATTGAGTTATCATGCAGTGTCCAAATCAAAGCCGTTTAACGGTACACATCGTCGGAAAAAATTCGGGGACTGTCGCCCCCGAATTAAATTAACCTGGGATGTTCGCTACCATGCGCAAGGAAGTGCTGAGCTCTTCCATTTGCAACCAAGGGCGTAAATACGCGACTGCAGAATAGGCACCCGGTCGTCCGGCTTGCTCTTCTACGGTTACCTTCGCTTCAACAAGTGGGTGACGAGCTTTCGCTTCGTTGCCAATTGCGTTCGGGTTAACGTATTGATGAATCCAAGTATTTAGGTCTTTTTCTACGTCGTTTGGATCTAGGTTTGAACCGATACGGTCACGTCCCATCACTTTCAAGAACTGAGCAATACGGCTGCTTGCCATGGTGTAAGGCAAGCGCGCTGAAATCGCTGCGTTCGCAGTCGCGTCAGGGTCTGTATAGGTCTTTGGTTTATGGGTCGTTTGAGCGCCCATAAATACGGCGTAGTTGGTATTCTTGTAGTGAACCAATGGTAGGAAACCAAGGTCGCTGAGCTCTTTTTCACGCTCATCAGTTAGATTCACTTCTGTCGGGCATTGCTGCAGCAAATCGCCAGCATTCGAGTAGTAAGTAAAGTTAGATAAATTCTCAACCTTACCGCCATTTTCAGTACCACGAATCGCCGTACACCAGCCAAATTGGGTATACGCTTGAGTCAGCAGTAAACCGAACTCGTATGCCGCGTTGCTCCAAACAAAGTCTTGATCAGATTCAACGATTTGCTGACCGTTTTCACGTGTTTTCAGCTCCTCAAAATCAAACGACTTCACTTGCACGGTCTCAGAACCATAAGGCAAGCGAGCAATGGTTTTTGGCAGCGTTAACGCCACGTAACGTGAGTCATCACTTTCTCGGAACGCATTCCAACTCGCATACGCAGGCGAATCAAAACCAGCTGCTACAGGTTTGCCATCAGCAAAAGTTGCAAAGGAATTGAAATCAAACATGCTTGCATTAGCAGCCGCAACAAATGGAGCATGAGAAGCCGAAGCCACTTCACCCATGTAACGTAGCAGAGCCACGTCTTCGTCGCCGTAACCAAATTCGTAATCACCGATAAGCGCACCGTACGGTTGACCACCAGCAGTACCAAACTCTTCTTGGTAAACCATAGTGAAGAAACGGCTACGATCGATTGCTGGCGCATCTTCAAACTGCTCTAGCAATTCGTCTTTGGTGTAATCGGCCAACTTAATCTTCAAATCCGGGCCAAGCTCACTATTTTTAACAAGCTTCTGTAGACCTAACCATGTGCCTTCCAGCTTTTGGAAGTCACTGTTTTTCATGACAGAAGACAGTTGCTCTGAAATTTTACTGTCCAGTGCACTAATGGCTTTCTCGATTGTTAGGGTTAAGTTTTTATCCCATGTGACTGTGCCTTCCAACGCTTGCGACGTCAGAATGCTCAATAATTCTTTAGTTGTATCCACCGGCGTTTGTGCCGTTGCAGTGATCGCGCGATCTAAAACGCTCAACGATGCTTGCGCTTCTACAGCACCTTCGGTAGCAGTTAGTTGCTCAGTAGACATTATTCAGCTCCCTCTTTTTTCAAGCCAAGCTCATCGGCTAAACCTTGAATAGCATCAGCACTTTGTAAGACTTCTTTTAGCAAACGTTCCAAATCGCGTGAGCGGTCTGCTTTACTCAGCAGAACTTTCAACTGGTTGCGTGTCTCTACCAATTGCTTCAGCGGATCGATTTGCTCAACCACGTTTTCAGGGTGAAAGTCTTTCATTGAGCTAAAGTTCATGTTGACTTCAAATTGGCTGTCATCATTCGCCAGCTTGTTATCAACTTTGTAAGAAAGGGTTGGGTTAACTTGGCTCATTACAGTGTCGAAGTTATCTTTATCGATGCCTGTAAATTCACGCTCTTCCAAGTCCACTTTGTCAGATTCTGGTTTGTGACCAGAAAAATCACCAATAACGCCTACGACGAATGGCAACTCTTTGGTTTCAACTGCGCCGTTGGTTTCTACATCGTAAGTGATGCTCACGCGGTTTTTGCTGACGCGCTTATGTTGTGAATTCAATGCCATAGATGTGTCCTAATTAAGAAATTGCATCGTTGTAAAAAAGGCACTTCGCCAAAACGAAGTACCTCACTGTGCGGATTATTTAGAGCCAGACAGCAACTTACCTTGAGGTAGGTTGTAAGTGACGATTCCGCCGTCTTTGATTTCGCCGCCTTCTAGTTCGTAGTTATGTTTCTGAGAAATCTCTACGTAAGACAAAGAAATGCTTTCGAATGGTTGAGAGCCGTCGCTGCCGCTTACGTTGTAAGAAACAAGACGTGCTTTAGATAGCTTCACTTGGAAGTACAATTTCGCGCCAGAACCGTCAGATTCTGGTTTAGTGAACGCGATTTCTACAGTCTTGCCTTCTTTACCAGGGTTAAATAGGTAAGAAAGCAGATCTTCAGACGCACCATCCACTTGTTTTGCGATATTAACTTCGCTTAAAGCCACCATGCCTGCATCGGCGTTGTTACCATTACCGATATCCATTGCAACGTTGCGCACACCGCCCCAAGAGTAAGAAGAGATAGCAAACCAACTGTTGCCTTCTAGGCCTTCAACTGTTGCGCCACCTTTAACGTCGACGCCTTCAATACGCATGTAAATACTTGCCATATTTATTCTTCCTTATTTGCAAAAAAGAGGATCACCAACGAAGGGCTGTTGAGCCTGATGGTGATGGTTTTTCACTTTGTTGTTTTAATGGAGTATCAGCAGTGGAAGACTCTGATACTTGTCGTTCAACACTGACGGGTTCCGGTTCAATAACCGGAGCCACTGGTGTTGAATTGTTTTTAATGTCGGTCGCGACAATCTCTACATCCGGCAGCAAAACCTGATCGAGGTGATTGAGCCCTGCGGCATTAAAAATTTGGTTAAGCTGATCACCTTGTTGCTCTGCCATCATGTCTTGCAATAATTCAGGCAACGGCAGGTAGCCCCAGCGAATGGCTTTTTCGAGCAAAAATGACACCGGACTATGCGGCTCACTTTGGCGGAAATAATCGGATATTTCGCGTAACAGATGAAACGCCACATCACGATTCATGCTGTTAGTTTTGGCTGTCTGGGACAGGTTACCTGTCCCTAATGTCATGGGCGCTGCGGCTTCAACCGAAGAAGCAACGGTTTGGTTAATTCCACTTGATTCAGGCTGTTCAACGTGGCTCGATTCCAAGGCTTGATCTTGAGTTTCAGGAGCAGAAGCAGAGGCAACGGCTTTCAATTCAACCTTAACGCCGGTTAACTGCTGAAGTGCCGCGCTATACTTAGTCATCAGCCCTTTAACAAAATTGAAATTCGGACTGGCCACTCCAAGAGAATTCGCTTTCTCACGCGTTAACCCAGCTAACCGCCCTATTTGCTCCAGACACAGTGTTAAGTTATTCAGCTTTTGATTAATTTGCGCTCGCTCGTGTCCGACGTGCGCGCTGGCTTGTTGCTTAAGTTGATTCAACTCCCCTTTACGTTCTGCACTCTGGTAGTCGTAAAAAGAAATATCGCCTACCAACGGCTGAAAGAGCATCGGCGCATAAAGCAAGCTGCTCTCTTCACTGTCACCCAAGAGCTGAAAAAACGCCTTCACTTTGGCTTCATATTGCTCCGCAGCGCGACCTGCTTCACCGTCACTCTTAAGCTTACTTTCCGGTAATACTGGGTTAAGCGCATCCCACTGTTGCTCGACGAGATCGCCCAACCAAACTAAGGTATTTGACAGAGCGTCGAGTTGTTCATCAAGCACCACTTGTGACGCCATGAACCAACTCACCAGTTCAATATCGCGAGTCACCGTTTGAAACTGCTTCAACAGAGATTGCGATAATTGTTGCCAATTTTCGTGATTCTGCTCTTGTAGTATTTCACGTTCTTCTGCACTTGGATTTTGGCTTAATTTACGCATAGAAGTTTGCGCAACATTAAATTCATTGCGAAGAGGACGAAACGCGCCTTTGTCAGACTTTAAGTAAACGCCACACACGGCATCATCTTGAATTGGAGACATTAGCTCCGATATATATTTTTTACTGAACAACATACGCGATAATCTTGTAGTGAATACTTACTTGAGCAATAAGAAAATTAAAGGTACAGAGATCAACAAAAGCTCTAGGGAGCCCGTCGAACCCAAGAAGATATTAAACCCTGCCTAAATAAACGCCAATACAACTGTAAATTCTGTGATACTGAATCCAAACAAATAGGAATAATTTAAATAAGGACCTACAAATTTAGATGGTGCTAAATTAGAGTTAATCTAGCTAAATATGAGGACTAAAAATAACTTAACATTAATCGAATGTTATAAATTATATCTTTTGAACTACTAAAAAAAAAGACCCGATTCTGTATTTATATAAATGCCACATCGTACCTAAATATATATCATGATTCGCTAAAAAACCGCAAATCATTGATTAATAAGAACAGCAAACGATTGCAAATGTAACCAAATATTTCTCATCTTACCAGATAGGTATCTTAGCGAACCAAGAACAAATGAACTTAATTGCACTGAAATTAATTATGCCCATTTGTTAAATATATATATGTTCCAAATTTTCTAATTTAGTGTTTTTACTCTATTTTACTATGACAAACATAGGACAAATAATTACTTTACTTTCCACTAAAGTAATTATAAAAAGGCGAGGTTAATAATACACACAGAGATAAACACAATAAATATGGAAGTCATTACATGACATTTGTTCATTGTTTAATTTTTCTTCCTTGAATGCTCTACTATGTTATTACTTACATCTAGTATATACCTTTAAAACCCACTTTAGAGGTATTGTTATTTATTAAAGAACGCGGTGGTTATGCCAAATAGTGAAATAAAGAATGAGACTCGCCCGCTCACAGCCAAACTGTCAGACGGTAAAACTTATATCGTGACACACCTAGAGTGCGAAGAACGCCTCTCTCACGGTGTAACCATGTCTTTTACTATTGCATCTAACAACCAAATTTCGAGCAAACCTCTAGGTAAACCTCTTTGCATACGCTATAAACAAGCCAGCGAAACTCGCCAGTTTTTAGGCCTTGTTTCCAGTATTGAGTTGATGAGTCATAGTGAAGAGAAATCTCTCTATTTCTACCAAGTGCAAGCAGTTGACCCGCTATCACTATTAGCATATCGCCGTAATCGCCAGATATTCCAAAATCTGACAACTAAGCAAATTATCGAAAAAGTTATCGGTGATTCTGACTTCAAAAGCTATTTCAAACTTGCTATTTCTGGTAATGGTCAAAAACACGAATATTGCGTGCAACTTGACGAGAGTGATCTTGCGTTTATGCAACGTTTACTTTCTGCTGAAGGCTGGCACTATCATGTCGAACACAGTGATAGCAAACCTATCGTCACTATTGCTGATTCCAACCAATCATTTAAGGCGATTGAGCGCAGTACTATCGCCTTTCAAAGTGGCCTTCTAGATCCAGAAAGAGTCCTGAATCATTGGCAGCATAAAGCTCAAATCACGACCTCAAAATTATGTCTAGCGGATCATAGCCAAGAATTGGCTGACGTCTTTGATAGTGGTGAACGAAAAAGCGCAGCAGACGACACAATCAAATCGTTGGAAGACTATCGCTACGGCCAAGGGTTTGGTGACAAAAGTGTCATTCGCAAAGCTGCGAAGATCCAAATGGAAGCCCACGATGCCCTGCAAAGCACCGTAACGTCTAAGTCCTCTATCAGTGCTTTAGCCTGTGGCAAGCGCTTCAAATTAAGCGATCACCCGGTTGCATCATTCAATCAAGATTACTTCATCATCAAGATTGTTCATTCGGTAACGTGTGATGAATCGAGCCAACAAACCCACTATAACAACCACTTTCAAGCCGTTAGTTACGCAACACCGTTTCGCCCAGATGTCATTGATAAACCCCATGCTAATGGTATCCATACTGCGACCGTCACCGGCCCCAAAGGGGAAGAGATCTACCGAGACAAAGTTGGCCGTATTAAAGTTCACTTTCACTGGGACCGAGACGGAAAGCCAGACGAAAACTGTTCATGTTGGTTGCCCGTATCGCAAGGCGCGGCCAGTAAAGGGTTTGGTATGCAATTCATTCCACGAATTGGTGATGAAGTACTGGTTCAATACATAGACGCCAATCCAGATAGGCCAATTGTCGTCGGTTCAATTTACAATAAAGCCAATAGCACGCCCTACTCCTCAGCGACTCAAGCAGGAATAAAAACTCGCTCGACGCCGAAAGGCAGCAGTAAGCAAGGCAACGAATTACGCTTTGAAGATCAAAAAGACAAAGAGCAGGTCTTTTTGCACGCAGAAAAAGACTGGTTGCTCGATGTAAATAACGATTCAACATCAACAATTAAGGGCAAGGCGCTCACACAAGTTGAAAAAACACTCGATGTATCCAGCAAAGAAGCGTTCACCGTTAAGAGTGAAAAAACTCTGACCACCAATGCAAAAGATGATCTCTCGGCAGCAAGCGACAAAAACATTAACCTAGATGCCGGGTCCAACGCCTCGATTACTGCAAAATCTGCCGTAAAAGTCGACGGAAGCAGCATCTCAATTACGGGCAAGAGCAAAATAGAACTCAAAGTTGGCGCAAGTAAAATTGAAATCAGCGCCAGTGGTATAAAAATAGATGCGCCTCAGGTTTCGATAAGCGGAAAAGCCAAAGCAGAAATGAAAGCCGCAATGGTGACCGTTGAAGGGCAAGGAAAAGCGGACGTTAAAGCCGCGATGGTGAGTATTAATGGAAGTGCCATGACTCAGGTTAAAGCGGGTGCGATGGTTCAAATTCAAGGGGCAATTGCAAAGGTAAACTAATGAAGTTAATAAAAATCCCTTATGAAAATGCAAAGCAGATCTTCTCATTCTATGACGCTAACAACGAAATCTGCCAACTCGCAACCGACGGCATGTCACCTTACGAATTGATTCAATTGGCAATCGGTGAAGAACTTTACGCGGATGCCATTACTTACCTTGCACACGGAATGCCCGTCAGAGAAGCGATTTGGTGGGCCAGTTGCTGTGCCAGCCAACGTCAAGATTGGAACGAACAAGAGTTAGATGCCATTCGTGCGGCCAAAGCCTGGGTTCATACTCCGGATGAAACCAGTCGCCGATTTGCAGAGTCGATGGCAGAAAGTGCCACACTGGATACTGGCGCTGGCTGGGTAGCACAAGCGGCGTTTTGGAGTGGCGGCAGTATGACCAGCCCGAAAGATCCGATTGTTCCGCCTCCTGCCTATTTGTATGCACAAGCCGTCGCAGGAAGCATTAACCTCACCGCTGTTTTGCCTGATGGTGAAGAGGCAAAGCAACGTTACAAAAGCTATTTCGACATTGGTTTTAACATCGCCCAAGGCGGAAACGGGGAAATTTAGGATAATACTATGTTACCAGCAGCTCGAGCCACCGACATGCATATGTGCCCGATGCAAACTCCGGCAATCGTTCCCATTCCACACGTAGGCGGCCCATTATTACCAATGCCAAGTACTGTGCTTATTGGCAACCTTCCGGCCGCAACCTTAGGCCAAATGTGCGTGTGTGTCGGACCTCCAGATAGTGTTGTAAAAGGCAGTGCGACGGTACTTATCAATAATAAACCAGCAGCTCGTATGGGCGATCTTACCGCTCATGGTGGCACGATCATTATGGGAATGCCTACGGTACTCATTGGTGGATAATATCTTCCCTATCTCGCCTTCACCATATATGAATTTGGTCACTCTTTATCGTTCGGTGGCGAGAGAAATATGCCGATTTGTTGCTTTAGCGATAAGCGCTTGTCTTGCGCAGCTTGGAACATATCTCGCCACTCAGAGAAGGTTACGGTAATCGGGTTATAACTGTGTACTGGCTTAGTAATTCCGTAGCGTACTGCCTCAACTTCTGGTGCGAAGGTACCGAAGATTTTGTCCCAAATGATCAGGACACCAGCGTAGTTTTTGTCGATATATTGCGGGTTTTTCCCATGATGCACTCTATGGTGAGATGGCGTATTAAAAACTAGCTCAATTAAACCTAATGAGCGAACCCACTGCGTGTGGACAAAGAACTGCAAACCTAGGTTGAGTAGTACCGCAAAAATCACCCATTTCGGCTCAAATCCCAAGATGACCAGAGGTACCCAAAATAGCCACATTCCCGCAATTGGATACATTAAGCTTTGACGGAATGCGGTGCTAAAGTTCATTCGCTCTGAACTGTGATGGGCGACATGAGCGGCCCACATCCAGCGTATTCTATGACTTGCCCGATGAAACCAGTAATAGCAGAAGTCTTGTAAAATGAGTAGAGTGATAAACGAAGTCACGTTCATTTCGATCTCTAATAGCTTCCAACCAAATAGCCACATATAGAGTTTTACGATGAGTAGCCCAGTCAGTAGATCCGCAAGTTGATGCATTCCCGCTAGCGAGAAGTTGCATAACACTTCGGGCAATTTATAGGCTGAATTTTCTGGCAGTTTGCCCCGTCTTTGGCCAATAAAGTACTCTGCTAACATCAAACCGACAAACAGTGGGGCAAGCAGCATAAGCAGCCACTCTGGATGATCAATAATTGTTTGAAATTCCATTCTTATCTCCGAAAAAGAGTTACCACTTGGCGAAGTGATCTTCTGTTAGCCCTAGTACGTTGCTCAGCTCGTGCTTTGCCCCATCAGTGTCGATAATAAAACCACTAAAGTGACCGATAAATTGGCGAAAGTTGCTCTTAAGTAGCAGTAAGTTGAGTTTTTCGCTGCGTTTGTTGACTGGAGTAAAATGAAGATCGAGTCGACCATCCTCTGAGTGGATGTGCCAATCTTGCTCGATATGGTCACGATCGAAGGTAAAGTGGACAGAATTAAGTAAGTGCCTACGGCCATCTACCCACAACGCATTTTCGCAGCTCCCGGTTTCGTTAACGCCTGCGGCCAAGTTTAGGCCCAATAGGCTGCCGTCAATTTGAGTGCTAATACTTGCCCATCTCCAACTTGTCTCACGGCGCATATAGCCTGCTGAGAAGTCGTAGCCTGCCAAGGCATCTTCCAGTTCAATAACGACATCATCCACCTTTAGCGAGCCCTTTACTGAAAGCGCGTTATGTTTTTGGGTGTACGTCCAGCCTGAGTATGCGGTAGGCGTACAGACTGACAATGGCATGCTTCCATCGCTTGGTTGTAAGTGAACGTCTAGCTCTAGGTGCTTGCAGTTTGCTTGTACGCGCCAAAGGCCTTGTTTGATTTCAAAATGCAGTTTGTTTTGAACAATATGGCTATCCCCAGAATAGGAAGAACTTGCCATTTTCTTACCAAAGGACAGCGGCCTTAGCCAAGTCTTCTCGATGAGGCCATCATTTTCTATATCGTAGACGTAACAAAATGAAGAGCCCAGATAACGGATGTCGGCAATGGCAACACCGATGAGGTATCGCTCGGTTCTTAAGCTCACAAACTGAAACTGTTTATAGTGGAAATATTTAGCCAGCTTGCCTGCACTCTTATCCATACAATCTCTGTAGTCAAACCTCTGGGCGTTAATGTTTTCTGGAATGCCATCGAAGTGACCATAGACAGGCTTACCGTCTATCGAAATTAAACTCTCAGGAGCAGGACGTGTAGAAGTCATAATTTTCTTTACAAATAGTTAACACTTACGTCAGTTTGATCTAATCTAGGCATAAATATCAGGTCATTATCGGACATAAAGTGATTGGCGATCACGAACATGGCTGAATGGGCCTGTATGGAAAGCAAAAAAATAGGGTGCCTTTACGATGGAAGTTGTCGCTGAATACCGGTCTACAGACTATCGCCATCAATTGGGAGTAATGGATATCGCCTTGTTGTTAGAGGCGGTTGAGGGCCTTGGATTTAAACCTACCGCTATGTTGCAGGAAATTGGGTTCGGGAAGCTAGATTGGCAGGCTGAAAGCGCTCAAATGACTTATGCCGATAAATTGATGCTATTTCGCAATATAAATCGTCACTTTCAGGGTTTGGGCGTTGGCTTGCTAGTGGGAGAGAGAGCAAAGCTAAGTCACTTCGGCATTTTAGGCTATGCGATATTGAGTAGCCGAACTGTAGAACAGGCCATAACCACGGGGTTTAAATACCTTAATCTCAATGGGCCGGTTTTTTCAGTTAAAGTTATAAAGGACGCTCAAACTGCGGCGATTGTGCTGGAAAATGTGCTAGATATCGGTGATTTGCTGCCGTTCTGTAGCGAGTATTTTTATAGTGCCATTGCCTCTTTATTCGAAGAGCTAACGGGTGAAGTTCTTGCCGTTCGCTCATTGACTGTTCCTTACCCTAAAACGGATTACAGCCAGAAGTACAATGAACGGTTTGGTTGTCGCACCCAATTTGAAGCAACAAGCCTTAAGCTTAGTTTAGATTCTTCACAGCTGTCGATGCCCCTTAAAACTCATAACGCGGATATGCTGAATAACTACCTTCAGTCATGTGAGTCGGTTATGGCCGCGTTGCAATCTCCTTATCTACTGACGAATCAAATTAAGGCGATCTTATACACGAGTACTGGTGATTTCCCTTCGATAGAGGCGATCGCCGTTCAGTTCGGTTGCTCGCCGCGCACATTGAGAAGAAAGCTTGAGCAGAATCAAACGAGCTATCAGAATCTAGTTAGTGAAGTGCGTGCTGATATCGCCAAAGAGTTTTTAATCCAGACTAAGTTGACGATAGAAGAGATGGCGTTTCGGCTGGGGTACAGTGATACCGCCAACTTTCGTCGATGGTTTAAGCGTTGGACCGGTATGACTCCGCAACAGTTTCGTGGGGACAGTTAAAAAAGCCAGCGAGTATAGATACTCACTGGCTTTTGTCATCCCAAATACAGAGATTAAGCGTACTTGAGCTCTACAGCGTCTGCTTTATGAAAAGCATCGTGGGTAGCGAGTTGCTCAGCGTAACGTTTTAAATTAGCGAAATGCTCAATAGAGCCATTGTTGACCAGGTTCTCGACAATGAATGACATCATGATATCCGCCCCTGAGAGCGTGTCTTCTACCAAGTAGGTTTTACCCACTAAGCTTTGGTCAAAGTAACTCAATACTTTCATGGTCTCAGCATCCGCGTAGTCCGCTAAAAAGTTAGTTTCACAACCATCTTTAGTAACAAACAATTTTAATAGCAGCGGTAACATCGCCGAACTTTCCGCAAAGTGCAGCCATTGTGAATATTCAGTATACGCTCGCGTTCCACGCTCTGGTGATAACGCTCCCTTGCCGTATTTGTCGATCAGGTATTCGGTAATTGCCCCCGACTCCGTCACCACTAGGTCACCATCTTCAAGCACGGGTGACTTACCCAAAGGATGCACGCTCTTTAACTCAGGTGGCGCAAGAAAAGTAACATTGTCTCTTTGGTATGGCGTAATTTGGTAATCTAGCTCAAGCTCTTCCAACAACCAAATAATGCGTTTAGAACGAGATTTATTTAAATGGTGTAAAGTAATCATTGCCGTTGTCCTTATTTTGGTTGGTTCACTTGAATAACGAGCTTGCCGAAGTTTTTGCCTTCTAGTAGACCCATAAAGGCTTCTGGTGCTTGCTCTAAACCATCGACTAGGTGCTCTCGGTATTGCATCTTACCTTGTGCAAGCCATGCACCCATCTCTTCTGCGAACTCGTTGTAACGATGCGCGTAATCATCAAAAATGATGAAGCCTTGCATCTTGATGCGTTTTACCAACAAAGCGCCCATCAGAGCAGACATACGATCAGGGCCTTCAGGTAATGCTGTTGCATTGTATTGAGAAATCAAACCACACAGTGGCACGCGAGCCGCCGTATTCAATAGCGGTAGAACCGCATCAAACACTTTACCGCCTACGTTCTCAAAATAAACATCGATGCCGTTGTCACAAGCGGCCGCCAATTGCTCGGCAAAGTCTTCTGCTTTATGGTCAATACACTCATCAAAGCCCAGTACCTCTTTTGCGTAACGGCATTTTTCTTCGCCACCAGCAACGCCGACTACACGGCAGCCTTTTAACTTACCAATTTGACCTACTGTTGCGCCTACTGCGCCAGTCGCCGCAGCAACTACCAATGTTTCACCTGCTTTAGGAGCACCAATATCAAGCAGCCCCATGTAAGCGGTAAACCCAGGCATGCCCATGATGCCCAGTGCGAACGATGGATGAGCAGGATTCTGACCGAGCTTAATTAAACCTTCTCCATTTGATACCCCATAGTCCTGCCAACCTGTGTAAGCTAACACCCATTCGCCTACTGGAAAGTCAGCATTATTCGACGCTTCCACCTGACACACTGTAGCGCCAACCATAACGTCATCAAGCTCCACTGGATCGGCATAAGATTTGGCAGCGCTCATGCGACCACGCATATATGGGTCTAACGACAAATAGATGCTTTTAAGTAACATTTCGCCGTCAGCAATACTTGGAATTTCAGCTTGTTCAATGCGAAAATCAGCTTGAGTGGGCGCGCCAACAGGGCGAGAAGCCAGTACAACGCGACGGTTAGTAGCTTGAGTCATTGGATTATTCCTTTATGTCGTTATTGACCAATCTTCATAAAATTAGACCAGTCGTCTAGTGTTCATTTCAAAAAATCCCGCCGTATTAAACAGCGGGGATTATGTTTGTTATCTAGTTGAGCTACTTATCGGACAAAAAGTGCTTGGTTGTCACCAAGGCTTGCTCTAAGCCGGTTTGATTTTGGTTCAACTTACTCATTAAGCTTGCCCCTAACCATAAGTGATAAATGGTGGCGGCCATTGACTCACTGTCTAAGGCTTTAATTGAACCATCCTCAATGCCACTTTCTAAGCACTGACTAATGGTCGATATCACTTTATTGGCACCCAATAGTAAAGACTCTCGCATCGTTGGCGACAAGTCTGACACTTCGGCGCTGAGTTTTACCACTAAGCACTTATGAGCATTGCAGCTGCCATTCTCAATATTCAACCAACGGCCAAAATACGCAAGTAGACGCTCACGACCATTACCGTCTCCCAATACTAAAACACCATTAATGCGTTCTAAGTATTGATGAAAGTAGTCTTCAATTAACGCCTCACCAAATTGCTCTTTCGATTTAAAGTAGTGATAGAAAGACCCTTTGGGTACATCAGCGGTTTTTAATAGTTCAGACAAACCAACACTGGTAAAGCCTTTTGCTACCACAAGCTGGTAGCCGACATCCAATATATGCTGGCGTGTATCGTTGATTTTTGTATTCATAAGCCAACTGTAACCAAAATTAGACCAGTCGTCTAGTGATAATTATTGTGGCCGTTATTTGGCCTTACCCAGAGTTAACGTAACGCCCACCATCAACTTATTGCTGTCTGTCTTTGAGATCGGAAAAAGACTACAATGCGCGCCTTACAGAGCAAGTGATCATGAGCCAATGAAAGAACGTAAACTGGGCAAACGACTAAAAAAAATTGAAGCCATGGTAGAGTCTGGTTACCAGCACATCTGGGATTGCTGTTGCGATCACGGTCAACTGGGAGGCGCTTTACTGACTCGAAAAGCAGCTAAAATGGTCCATTTTGTTGACATCGTCCCTAACCTGATCGAAGAGTTAACCAATAAACTCAACCAATTGATGGTAAAACAGGAAGCCCCTCATTGGCAGACTTACTGCCTGGACGTCACCAAAATTCCTGTTGCGAGCAAGCAAGGAAAGCAGCTTATTATCATTGCAGGCGTTGGCGGTGATCTCATGACGCATTTGGTTCAAGAAATCACACTGAACAATCCCGATATTGAACTCGATTTCCTACTTTGCCCTGTTCACCACAATCACACATTAAGGCACGCATTAAACAAATTAGATTTACGATTGAAAAAGGAAGTACTGGTAGAAGAGAATCGTCGGATCTACGAAATTTTATTCGTTACAAAGGCTCTGAAACAAGACCCACACCTACCGAAAATAAGCGCTGTTGGTGAGCAAATCTGGCAAACCGAATCGTTAGAGCAACGCCGTGTAGCAACACGCTACCTTGCCACTACTCTCGCACATTACCAACGAATGATGGCAGGGAAAAAGCAAGACATCGAGCCCATTTTGCACGCTTACCAGCAAGTCAGCATATCGGAACTATAATCACTCTATATAACAATTCACTCTATATAACAATTCACTCTGTATAACAATTCACTCTGTATAAAAAAAGCGGCTTAATAAGCCGCTTTCAATCATTCAAAAATCGCAGTTAACACTGATTAGTCCAGTTCAACCAAGTTCTTTTCAAATGCTTCGTGTTGAGATTTCACCTCGTCGCTTGGTTCACCGCTGATCTTACTTACAACAATGATTGCAATTGTCGAGAAGATGATGCCCGGTACGATTTCGTACACATCAAACCAACCGCCTGTCAGTTGCTTCCAAACCACGATGGTAATACCACCAATAACAATACCAGCAAGTGCACCATTACGGTTCATACCAGACCAGTATAGGCTTAGAACAATAGCAGGACCAAACGCAGCACCGAAGCCAGCCCAAGCGTAAGAAACCAAACCAAGAACTGAACTATCAGGGTTCATAGCAAGAAACAACGCAACCAGTGACAAGCCAATAACCGCAACACGGCCAACCATAACAACTTGCTGTTGGCTCGCATCTTTATTGAATACTTGTTTGTAGAAGTCTTCTGCTAATGCCGATGAAGAAACCAATAATTGGCTATCTGCCGTACTCATAATGGCCGCTAAGATAGCAGCAAGCAAAATACCTGCAATTACTGGGTGGAACATCGCGTTAACAAGCAGCATGAAGATTTTCTCTCCATCAGCAATCTCGCCACCGGTTTTGGTTGTGTAAATTAAACCAACTAGGCCGACTAGCATGGCACCAAACATAGAAAGACCGGTCCAGATCACCGCGATACGGCGAGCCGTCGTCAAATCTTTGTTGCTACGAGTCGCTTTAAAACGCGCCAAGATATGTGGCTGACCGAAATAACCTAGGCCCCACGCCGCAAGTGAAATAATCGCAATAGCGGTAAGTGGCTCACCTTTCGTGTCATTCCACAACGTGAGTAGCTCTGGGTTAATCGCGCTGAGATCCGATGTTAACTGGCCAAAACCACCGTCCATCGCCGCCAATGGGACAATCAGCAGCGCCGCTGACATCAGTAGACCTTGTACTAAATCGGTCCAAGATACCGCAAGGAAACCACCAAATAGCGTATAAGATACGACACAGACCGTGCCTATCACTACGGCGACGCTATAATCAAGACCAAATACCGTTTCAAACAATTTTCCGCCTGCTACCAAACCTGAGCTGGTATAAAAGAGGAAAAATAAAAGGATAAAGAACGCAGAAATCGTTTGAATCAATTTCGAATTATCTTGGAATCGACGCGACAAGAACTCTGGCAGAGTCAAAGCATCCGTCGTGATACTGTAGGTACGCAGTCTTTTGGCATTAATAAACCAGTTTGCCCAAGTACCAATTAATAGGCCACCCGCTAACCAAAATGCCTCAAAGCCTGCCGCATAAGCATAACCTGGTAGCCCAAGTAGCAACCAGCCACTCATATCTGATGCGCCAGCAGACAAAGCCGCAGGCCATGGACCTAATGAACGACCACCCAAAAAGTAGTCACTTGAACTTGATGTACGCTTATAAGCAATCACGCCGATCGCTAGCATACCGATTAAGTACGCAATAAAAGTACCGGTAATAGCAAAGCTATTCTCGATCATGGTTTTCTCCTCATTTTATAATAATGGCTCTTCCGTGAACCTCCGCCCGTAAGCGGAGGCTTTTAGAAAGATGGTCAGTGGCCGTCGCTCCCAAGCTCTAGCAAGGTTGCATTACCGCCTACTGCCGTAATATTGATGGTGCGCGTTCGTTCTGTAACAAAGCGCAAAGCGAGAACCGTATCTAAAGCGGTAGGTAGCCCCACCAAATCGGTCTCACTGATAAACGAAACAATCGCGCCACTCCGTTGTGACAAACTGCGATTTAAGTTAATTGCCTCACCCTCGCCCCCCACAAAACCTACGCAGCGCACATCGCACTCCAATAAGCTTTGCGCTGCATCTACTGGCACAACTTGAACCGAATTGGTTGGCAACGTTGCCCCTACAGATGCACTGCTAAGTAAAGCAATAAGCTCTTCATCGTCGCTTGCGACCACGACGCTATTGCCGGCCAATAAGCTACACGTCAATTGTGCAATTAACGCTTGTTGCGCCTGCTGGCCTATTTCATCTTGAATTAATAAACTCACTCCGCGTCCTGCGATGTAAAGTTCATTCGTTTCGCCAGTTGGACCTGGCATTAAATGGCAAGGAGATAAAATGGCATCCCCTTGTTCCAAATGAAAGGTCATCACCTTAGCGAGTGACACATCATGAAGCGCGACTTCATTTTTAAGTGCCATCACAGCATCACTGCGTTGTTGATAACCGGTTATGTTCCAATTTTCCCACGCTGAGTAGGCATCAGAAAAACACGTAACTTGATGAACCATAATGCTTCTCCTTATGCATAAACCGGTTGAGTAAATCGGAATAAATAGTGCGGACCACCCGCTTTAGGGCCTGTGCCCGAAAGGCCTTGACCACCAAATGGCTGTACGCCAACAACCGCACCGACTTGGTCTCGGTTGATGTAGCAGTTACCAACACGGACATGTTTTTCAATCCAGCGGTAGGTCGTTTCGTTACGGCTGTGGACACCCATAGTCAAACCAAAACCTGTTTGGTTAATCTCATCGACCACTTTGGCAATTTCATTCGCCTTAAAGCGAACAACATGCAAAATTGGGCCAAAATGCTCTTTGCTTAACGCCGCGATACTGTCAATTTCAAACGCCGTTGGTGGAACAAAGTCACCGTGCTCACAACCATCAGGCAATGCCGTTTGAGTAATGAGCTTTTGGGTAGAAGTCATGTGTTCAATATGATCAAGCAAGCCTTGTTTAGCCGCTGTATCAATCACAGGGCCCACATCCGTTTTATGTAAATGAGGCAGCCCCACGTCAAGTTGAGCCATCGCGCCTTGAATTAGGTTGATAATTCGCTCAGCGATGTCTTCTTGAACATACAAGACACGCAATGCCGAACAGCGCTGCCCGGCAGACGCAAAAGCAGAACGAATGACATCACGTACGACCTGCTCAGGCAAAGCCGTGCTGTCGACAATCATGGCATTTTGACCGCCAGTTTCAGCGATAAACGGAACCGGCATACTGCCGCGGCTTGCCAACGTCGAGTTGATTCTCTGTGCGGTTGCGGTTGAGCCTGTAAACACCACGCCAGCAATGGCTGGATGAACACTGAGCGCGCCACCTATTTCTGCACCAATACCCGGAAGTAATTGGATAACACCAGCAGGGAAGCCCGCTTCTAGCATCATTTCAACGGCGCGTGCGGCCATTAGGCTAGTTTGCTCAGCCGGTTTTGCCACAACGGTATTACCGGTCACTAATGCGGCTGTAATTTGGCCTAAGAAGATCGCCAGTGGGAAGTTCCAAGGGCTAATACAAACAAACACGCCACGGCCTTGACGGGTGATCTCACGAGTCACATCATCGAATCCTTTTACTGGCTGAGGAGTAAGTTCTAACGCTTGATGCGCGTAATAACGACAAAAATCGACCGCTTCTCGCACTTCATCAATACTGTCATGGATGGTTTTGCCCGCTTCTAAATGGCACAGAGCCACCAGCTCAGCTAAGTGTTTCTCAAGGACATCTGCAAAATCAAGGAGATACTGACCGCGTTCGCCAGCAGATAGCGCTTGCCAACCAGCGACACTGTTTTGAGCAAGATCGATCGCCTCGGAAACATGATCAAGGTTAGCCATTGCAACCTGACCCACTGAAATCCGGCGATCATAAGGAGCAGTCACCTTAACCGAAGTATGATCCGCCTTGATCATGCTTTCGAACTGGTTTACACCATTTAAAATTGGCGCCGCTTGCCACTCATGCTTCATCCAAGCATCTACTTTGGCTTCAAAAGGCAAAGCTTCGCTCGCGACGTCAACGTTCACCCCGATAGCATTTTTACGCTCAGGAAAAATAGCAGGGGGTAAAGGTATCTTGGTGTTGTTGATGGTTTCAAACGCCAATAGCGAATCCACCGGATGGTGAGTCAGGCTTTCAACTGGGCAACGTGCATCCACCAAACGGTGAACAAACGAGCTGTTTGCGCCATTTTCCAATAAACGACGAACCAAATAAGGCAGTAAATCTTTATGACTACCCACTGGCGCATAAATTCGCACTGGCTGCTGATACGCTTCCATTGCATGGTTATATAACGAGTCACCCATACCATGTAAGCGTTGGAATTCGTAATCACTGTGCGAAGCCATCACCGCAACGGCGGTAACAGTATGGGCGTTGTGACTCGCAAACTGAGGGTAGATATTGCCACGCACTTGTGGGCTTAGTAAGAAACGTGCGCAGGCAAGGTAAGCCACATCGGTCGATTCTTTACGTGTATAAACAGGATAGTCGTCGTACCCAGCTTGCTGAGACCATTTTACTTCGCTGTCCCAATACGCCCCTTTAACCAAGCGCAATGGAATAGGGTCACCCTGCTGCTTAGCCACAGCAGTAAGCCATGTGAGTACCGGTAAAGCCCGTTTTGAGTACGCTTGAATCACAAGGCCAAACTTTCCCCAGCCTTTTACTGTTTCGCTGTTATACAGTTTTTCAAACAGTTTTAAAGACAGCTCTAAACGATCGGCTTCTTCCGCATCAATCGTAATTGGCACATCCAATTCACGTGCACGTACCAACAAACTGCTTAGGCTTTCAAACATCTCGCCCATCACACGTTCTTGATTAGCCACCTCATAGCGCGGGTGCAAAGCGGATAATTTGATAGACACAGACGGTGATGGACCAGAACCATTAGGTTCACGGCCTACCGCTTCAATCGCCATGATGTAATCTTTAAAGTACTTATTCGCGTCTGCTTCGGTTAAAGCTGCTTCACCCAGCATGTCATAGGAATAGGTAAAGCCTTTATCGCGCATCTTAGCGCCATTTTTCTGAGCTTCTGCAATGCTGCGACCAAGAACAAATTGATGCCCCATGATCTTCATTGCCTGATGCATCGCGTTACGTATAACAGGCTCCGACAGCTTGTTCACTAAACCATTAATGGCTTGAGTAGAGCTGTTGGTTTTTGAATCTTTAAGGCCCACTACTTTACCTGTTAGCATTAATCCCCACGTTGAGGCATTAACAAAAACAGAATCAGAATTCTTTAAGTGAGACTTCCAATCGGCTACCGTCAGTTTGTCTCGGATCAGAGCATCGGCGGTGGCTGCATCAGGAATACGCATCAAGGCTTCCGCAAGACACATAAGCAAAATACCTTCGTGAGTATCTAAGCTGTATTCAAGCAGCAACGCATCAATCATTTGAATCGACGTCTTGTCAGCGCGAATCGCTTCAATCAAAGCGGTTGTCTTTTGCTGCGTCGCCAGTTTCTCGGCATCGGTAGGCTTGGCTAAAGGCAGGAGTTGCTCTAGCCATTGGGTTTCATCCACCATATATAATGGTGAGATCAACGACCAAAGCTCATCAAGCGGCTGCTCGACAAACTCCGGCTTCAACACATCTGTTGCTGTAAACATGCGTTTTCCTCAATCTCAAGACCCGAACAAAATGTCGGGTTCTTCCTCAATGGCTAGCAGTGTATTTTGAGCTTGAGAGAGATACTTGTCAAAAACTCCGAGTTTTTTGATAAAAAGTCGGATAATTAACAAAAGCAAAACATGATCACATTATATTTATTAACCACACTTAAATTAAGTGCAACCTATTTAACACTAAATCGCTTTTTATATTGAGAGGGAGACAACCCTTGGATGCGAGAGAAAGCATGAGTAAAAGCACTTTGACCAGAAAAACCCGTCAATTCAGCGATATGACCTAAGCTCAAATTGCCCGCTTCAATGAGTACTTTAGCTGCATCAATGCGTTTGGTGAGGACATATTGGTGAGGAGTTACCCCTGTTTGTTCTTTGAAAAGCATATGAAACTGGCTTTCACCAAGAAATACACTGCTTGCGAGTTCACTGACTGAGATCTTTCTGCTTAAGTGTAAATCGATGTACCGATCAACCCCATCTAGATCCATTCTACTTTCTCTTTGCAGCGCATGGTATGACTTCATGTGTTTCTGCAATAAGGCTAATACCATCTCATTACAGGAACGACTAAGCAGGCGATCTTCTGGCGCTTCAAGCATCTCGAGCGACAACGTCTTAATTAATTGCTGGATGGAAGAATCAAGCTGGAAGTAAATATCTTTTCTACCGAGCTCATTGAGCCTTTCATGAACCAATCGGTCCTCGGATCTTTCCGCCAACATATTCAAAACAAGAATATCGGACTTACCTACGCCACCAAACGCATGCTCCGTGGACGCTGTCACAACGCAACCTTGGCCCTGTCCAATAAAATTTCCCACGCCAGAAACATCAAATTCCGCTTGCCCATTAAGGCCTATCACAATTTGAGTGTAATCATGAGAATGGATATTCATTTCGCTAGACAAAGTCATCACTTGAGCTGGCTTAGGGTTGGAATACTCACTCGCAAAATTTAAATCGGGGCAAGTATTGGTTGGCAAAGATGAAGACGAAGTCATAGTGACACCAAGAATAATTTTGAGCCTATGTTACCTTTGCCCTTTTGTTGGAGTCAAAATCAAGTCCTCAATGATTTTATTCTTCGGAACAATGATCAAGAGCACATAAATTACGGCTTCTGCGGGTTCAATTTAAAATCAATGAAAACATCGTCATCGAATATTTACTGTAACAACATCCATTTTATAGACTCATTCAATCCAATCTTTTACTCATTTTCTAATCGGCTCAACAAAACTGAGCCTCTAAAGCTGAAATTTAAGTAAAAAGCTGTTACAAAGCAGGTATTATAGATAAAAAATAAGTTATACATTTCATATCTAGTTATGCTTTCTCACCATACAATGGCCGGAAGCCTTTGTTTAACACCTATTAAATGCAGGGAATTATGATCAAACGTCGAATCCCAGCGCTATTGCTTGCGCTAACACCTATTCTTATGTCTGCACATTCACAGGCCGAAGATATCCAACAAATTGACCCTGTAGCTGCCATTAATGAAAAAATTTCATTAAAAAACGATGACATCAAAACCGTTGAGCAAGATGCCGAGACTCAAACGACTCAATTAAACCGCTTACTTCAGAAGCGACAAAACCTGAAACAAGAAAGCAGCGAGTTTGCGACCAAAAGAAATCGCGCTAAAACGGCACTGGACAAGCAGTATAATAGGCTGACCGAAGAGCCAGATATCGACCTAACTAGCTTTCAAAAGCAATACCAAGAATCTTGGCAGTCAGTCAAAGAGAATCAAAAAGCACAACTTGAAAATGAACAGCTGATCAGTGAAAACGAAATGCAGCTTTCTTTGCTTAAACAAAAGAAAGCACGCTTGACCAGCGAACAACAGAACCTACAAGAATCTAAGATAGAAGCAAGAGTTAAGCGCCTATCTACTGAGTTACGCGAAGGTTCTGTATTAGAAACTCACTATCAAACCACCTGTTCAACAACCATGACTTTAGGTGAGTGTGCTAATCAAGGTAAATACTTAACGAAGCAAAAAGCCGTTAAAACATTCAAAAACAAGTTACTTGCCAATTTAACTGAATCGAATTTAGTTAAACAAAACCTGCAAGGTGTTCAGCTCAACATTCATGTGCAAGAAAGCCAATTTATCAAAAGTGGCTTTTCAGGTAACAATGGTTACTACACTGAAATGCAGGCGCAACTTCAAGCTAAGCCTGAAGCTGTTGCCTCATGTAAACTGCTTAATGTTGAAGCTCGCTACTGTTTGACCAACAGCAGTGCTAAAGGCAAAACGGTAAAAAAAGACGACAAACAGTGGGCTAACGTCACTGTACGTTCTGACCAATATAACGATGATGTCACCATCAACGGCGTTAAATACGGCAGCACACCCGTCGAGATTGTCCTACCGACAGGTCGCCACCAAGTGACCGTCGCTAAAGATGGCTACGAAACTTACAACCGAGCGATTACCGTCAACGGTAGTGACACGGTTTGGGTAAAACTTCGTCCTCAAAAAGACGGTTAACTCAATAAACCACCTAGAATTCCGGTCAATTTCTGGTCGGAATTCACAAAGATCACCTTTAAACGCCATTTTGTTGCTCAGTCGAGATACTAAGACTGCACACAAAATGGCGTTTTAGTATAAACTGGACAAATTAACTTCATTATCAAGATAGTAGTACTTCAATGCGACATGGTTTACCTGCACTTTTGTTGACGCTTTTTCCTGCTTTAATGAGCACTTCGGCATTTGCAGATGCTGGAAACATTGGCGGTATTGAACAAGCAATTTCAAACAAACAATCTGAAATTTCGATGGCCAATGATCAGGCTCGAGATACTCAATTAAATATTCGCCAATTCGAACAAGACCTTTCTAAATTGGAGTCACTGTCTAAAACACTGGACGGTAAACGGCTATCAAGTAAGAAAGCGCTCGATCGCGAATACGCTTTGATGCTTGATAAGCCTGATCTTGATATCACGGCAACCCAGCAGGCATACCAAGATGCCTGGGCGCTGGTCAAACAAAATCAACATTCTCGCCTAGAAAAAGAACAACAACTGCAAGAAGTATTAGCTGAACTAGCGGCCGAAAAAGCACAGTCCAGCAAACTACATGCTGAACTCAATCAGTTAAATCAAGACCACTTACGTTCACGTGCCGAGCGCCTACAGAGCGAATTAAGCGTACAAAATGAGCGTACGGTTCAATTTACTAATGTGTGTGACCAAAGCATGACGTTGGCTCAGTGTAACGATCAAACGTCTAACTTAGCGCTGCAAAAAGCCGTTAATCAATTTCAAGCTGAGTTAGTGAGTAATACCACTGAGACGGCAATCATCAAACAAAACATGGCCAATGCCTCATTTAATATCCATGTATTGAATCACAAAACAAAAGACTCTGGTTTCTACGACGGAAAAAGATACAAATCCGTGTTACAGGTAGCGCTAGAAGCACGACCGGCCAAAAACCTTGCGTGTAAGCTACTTGATATCGACTCAGGCTATTGTTTTGAGCAAAGCGATGTTAAAGAGCAACAAACACCGCAGAAAGAAGTGCGTTGGGTTAACCTCACGATTCGCTCCAATCAACACCAAGATAAAGTGAAAATTGATGGCGTCAATTATGGCACCACTCCGGTAGAAATAATGCTACCTGCAGGTGTTCATATGGTGACGGTTGAGAAAGAGGGATACCGCTCATTCCACCAAGAATTAACCGTTCGCTCTGATCATACCTTAAGGGCAAACCTGCGCGAGAAACAAAACCTACCCACCGCAGGTAAGGCGTTTGCCGATCAACTAAAAACAGGCACTAAAGCCCCAAAAATGATCGTCGTGACGGATGGCCAATATTTGATTGGCGAAAACGGATCACAGCAATTTAACCTTGATCATGCTTTCGCAATCGCGGCAACACCGATTACCGTTGATCAGTTCTCTACTTTCGTGAACCAAACCAACTATCAATCAGATGCTGAACTGAAAAAGATCTGCACCACCATTGATAATGCCAAAGTAATGCCAGTGAAAGGCAGTTACTGGCGAAACCCGGGGTTCAAGCAGCAAAGCAATTCTCCGGCGGTTTGCTTAAGCCAAAACGATGCAAAAGCCTATGTAAAATGGCTTTCAGGCCAAACAGGGCATCAATACCGCTTACCGACCGAAGCTGAGTGGGAAGTCGCTGCACGAGCTGGCAGTAAATCCGCTTATTGGTGGGGTAACAGCATGGGAACAGGGCAAGCAAACACAGGTTGGAGTGGAACAACTTGGTCGAACAACAGCACCTCCCCTGTTGACTCATTTTCTCCGAACCAATATGGCCTGTATGATATGGTCGGAAACGTATGGGAATGGACGGCATCTAAGCAGGGTACGGTTAAAGGCGGCGCGTGGAGTTTTGCTCCAGCTAAAGCAGCAGCTCACGAAAGCTTAGCGGTTTCTTCAAACACCACAGCGAACTATATCGGCTTTCGCGTAATCCGAGATCTTAGCAACTAATCTCTGTGCGATCTCTATTAGAAACCCAGCAATAAAAAGCGTCACAATAAAAAACCTCGCATTCAAAAAATGCGAGGTTTTTCCATTCTTACACTATTGAAACCATCACGACGTATGGCGCACAACTAAAACTCTGCCATCAGTATAGTAGTCCCGCTCACTGCTCAACGTACTCGGCTCTGTTAGTGCTAACATCGACGGCTGCCACTCACTGTCTAGGCTCTTAATTTGATTCGCCAGCGCATCTCTCATCTCATCTACATTAGGGTCAATACGGTGAAGTATGGTGACGATCCCAGCGTAGGCCGTCAGTTTAAAGCCATCATCATAGCTGATTGCCCCCACCCATTTGGGTTGCTTGGTTGCCGGATCTACGCCTGAATACCACCAGCGAATATGACTACGCTTATCAAGCGTACCCGGCAGTTGATACGCCATATTTTGCGGTTGCCCTTGCCAATACAAATCCGACACTGGCGGTGTATTTTTTCGCAACAACGCGAGGTAATCGAGCATTTCAATATCGTGACGAGAAAAGGTGCGATTTTCAATCCACCCTAATTGTTGCATGAGAGCATTTGGGTTGTTTCCAATATACACCACGTTCACCGCTTGGCTTTTAAAGTAACCAGAACGACCAGGACGAGCCTCAAAGTCGATCAAGGTGGTTTTGGTCACCGAATTTTGTTCCGGGGAAACATTAGCAATATCATCGCTAAACCAAAAAAAGTGGCTGTAGTTTATTGCAAGGATGCTAATCAACAGGACAAGCGCCGACTTGACCCACAATCGTGACCACTTGCGCTTAATGCCAATATAAGTAAACCCGAGCGACACCAACAGAGCCAGCAGCAGATATTGATGCTCGATAAAAAACTGTTGCGCTGCTGTCAACCAAGGCACGTTATCGATGCCATAAGAAAGCAGATACCCCCAGACAACGAACTGCCCAACACCTAAAACCAAACCTAAAAACGAGTACAGGCTAAATCGGCGCCACGGGATCTGTTCTACCCCCGCAATAAAAGGCACCACCCAAGCAACAGGGCCAAGTAAACGTGCAAACACCAAAACCATACGGCCTCTGTTTTTCATCAGCAGTTTGCACTTCGCTACACTTCTACGTGTTTTTGGTTGCCAACGCACCAGCTTTGTTTGTAGCCAACGACCATGACGACGACCAATAGCATAGCTGGCTTGATCACCTAGCCATCCCCCCAGCAAGACAGCAATCACGCCATATACCACTCCCTGATGAAGTTGGTAACCCGCAGCAATAAGAAAAGGTTCGCCGGGTACAAATAGGTTAGGGCCAATCAGCGCATCTAAGAATGCGCCGAAAAATAGGCCAAGTTGCGTCAACATCCTGTCTTCCTAACGGTTATTTCTGTTCTGCATAATGGCCAAAACGATAATTCATTTCGTTATTACGCATTTCTCCAAGAAAGAAACGACGCACATTAGCTTTTAGATAAGTGAAACCCATTTTGAAAAAACCATCTTGGTCGAGTCTTCTTGGATCAAATTCGAATGACAACGTCAGCATGCGGTAGCGCCATGTCTGACTGGCACGCTTTACATAGTCACAGTCTTCACACAACTTGATTTCTTCATCGAATCCACCGATTTCTTGGTGTAATCTCTTAGTGGAGAAAATACACGCGCCCACAGCCGTTGGGAAAAAGAACTGAGTGACAAATAAGCCCGCATTAAACGCACCGTAACCCAGCTTTTGTGCAACGGGCAGCTGCTTCGCTCCCATGTACACGCCAGCCACTTCAAGCTTACTGTCATCAAGCTTGGTTAAGGCGCGAACGAGAAAATCAGGAGAAAGCCTAACATCAGCATCAAGAAACAAAATTCTTTCGTGCTTTGCCAATGAAGCACCAGTATTACGCCCTAAACTAACGCCTTGTTGATCCATTTTGTGAATGGTTAATTCCGGCAAGGATTCACGATAGCCTTCGGCCACTTCACAAGTGTTATCGGTGCTATTTGAATCCACCAGCAACACTTCAAAATTTTGATGGCTTTGGTTAACTAAATCGCTGAGTAAGCGACCAATGCGTTCTTGCTCGTTAAGAGTGATGACAACAATACTAATCGGGTTCATATTCGGCTCCATTTTATTATTAAGTCGCAGTCTTTTTTCGTTACTCGCCATTGCGATACGCTGACTGCGTGAATTCTGGTGCCATCATAGAGCCAAGCAATTTAACCTAGCGTGAGTAATCTATTCAGTTTGCGTTCACTTTTAGATCGCCTTGATCATCTTTTCGTACTGAGTGTTTTTCGTCTACCGATTTTGGTTCACATGCCCATGCCGCGAATTTTCTAATTTGTGGAAGCACCGTTAAATTCAACACCAGCGCGCAGGGCCATGCCACACAAAATCCTTGGAACCAAATGGGAGGCCAATCAGCACTAAACCCCATCTTGCTGCCGGATATAATGCCTGACATGATCGACGCCATCGTTAATGACGACAGTAAACTCGTTAACCAAAATTGTTTTTTGTTCATTATTTTCACTCATTTCAATGATTGTTTTTTGATGTAAATAAGCTTATAACCATTCAATATTGAAAAAAATAGGCAGAAATAGAAGTATGAATTCCATATATGGAAATATCGACGATCTGTATTTATTTTGTGCGGTGGTCGAGCATGGGTCTTTGCTCGCCGCAGCTGAATATTTAAACTTGCCCGTTTCAACCATGTCCCGTCGACTGTCTGGATTAGAGTCGCGCCTCAACATTCGATTACTAGAAAAACAAGGCCGAGAACTGGTCGCAACACAGTTGGGTCAAAGTGCATTTGCGTCTTTAACTAGTGGTATGGAACAACTGGAGCATGCATTTTCTAATCTTCAAAGCGAAGCAAACGAAGTGCAAGGAAGCCTAAAATTAGCACTGCCTCATAATTTGTATCAAGGGTTCGCGGGAAAGGTCATTGAAGAGTTTTTGCAAAGCTATCCAAAAGTAAAGCTGGAGTTAATACTGAGCCAACAGCAAGTCACGCCAGAAACCGACCGAGATCTACTGATAACGTTTGATGTATCGCCGATGCAAGGCATGATAGCCAGACCGTTGTTTAATGCACGTCACGGTTTTTTTGCAAGCCCTACCTACCTAGCCCAACATGAAAAGATATTGAGCGCTCAAGATTTAAAACAGCATAGCTGGGTGAGTGTCGATCACATCACAACTATCCCGGTTTTTGAGGGCAATGAACTGATCGAGCAAATATCGATTAGCCCCAAGCTTATCGTCAATGACATTCTAGCGGTCATTCGCGCGACAGAAGCAGGCTTAGGTATCGCCTCTTTACCGTTTAGGCATGTGTCGCCGAGTGCCCACCTAGAACAAGTATTGCCAGAATATCACCGTAGCGAGCGCCAGGCCTATCTAGTGTACAAAGAACGAACCTACCAACCAAAAGCACTCACCTTATTAATTGACGCGCTACTCAGCGGTATTCACCAAATGCAAATACCCTACAAGGGCACAACGTAACTCGCCCGTTATCCATTAAGTGAAGGAGTTTTGAGTAAGTTATTGGTTCAACAATCATTAGAGAGGGAAATCCCCCCTTTTACCCCTTGATAAGATCCACTATTTTAGTATCAGTGGAGTTTAGATATTCAACTAAATACCTAACTCTCATGGTGTGCGCACTCAGACCCTGAAGTGCAACATACCTCTTCTACACGTCGACAAGATGTATCTTGTGTTTGCCAGCCCCCTCAGGCTGGCTTTTTTTATCCCTCTATAAACTTAATGATATTTTCGAACTTAGTGATATTTCCCATAATAGTATTGTGGTTTATTTTATGAGACTGGTATCATTGCATATCACTTAGAAGCCGTAGAGCCCTTTCATGGCGTTGGATAGCACCTTTCAATCATTGTTCGAACAACTCCCCGGTTGCTGGGGCTGCAAGGATAAAAACTCCACCTTTGTTTATGCAAACCAAGCCTATGGCAAGCTAATTGGCGTTGAGCACCACTCCCAATGCGTGGGCCGCAGTGATTATGATATGCCAAGCCCGACGACAGAATGCGCAGCCGACTTTCAGCGTCAAGACAAGCGTGTGATGTCAGAACTAAAAACTCTACGAGTATTAGACATTCACCCCTACCCTGATGGCCGCTGGCGAGCACACATTTTTACTAAAAAACCGTGGCTGAATTCGGAAGGAGAAGTACAAGGCACCATTTTTTACGGTCAAGAATTAGAAAACACCGCAATACTAGAAGTTGGCCACTGGATATGCAGGGCAACAGGGCTCAGCCAATCTCACCACGTCTTTGGCTCTAATTTGACTCACGCCCCCGCCAAACTGAACCAACGAGAATCCCAAGTATTGTTTTTGCTACTTTATGGAAAGAAACCGCAATTTATCGCGAATGCGATGGGTATTTCAGTCAAAACCGTCGAGGGTCATGTCGCAAGGCTGAGGACTAAATTTAATGCCAATAGCAAAAACGAACTGATCGAACTGGCACTTGATGCAGGGTATGGTTCAAGGATCCCTGAAAGTCTGCTTAAAACTCAGATATCCGTGGTACTGACGGCCATAGATTAATGAATAGCAATAGGCGAACAACAGCGCTCATCTGCACTTGCGAGGTTCCGAGCACAAAAATGCACTCATAATAGAGTGCATTTTTACATCATCTGAGCGCTTCTATATCAACATGCGCCTTTTTTATGGAGCAAGACGATCGATGTCCCAGCTTCCGTCTTTGCCACTGTATAAAAAGCGATCATGCAAGCGGTGCTCACCACCTTGCCAAAACTCAATGCTGGTCGGCTTAATTCTAAAGCCACCCCAGAACTTAGGTACTGGGATTTCACCTTGTTCAAACTGCTCTTTCAGCTCCATGTACTTGCTTATTAGCATGCTACGGGCAGAAATTCGGCTGCTTTGCTTACTCGCAATGGCTGCAATTTGGCTCTCTTTTGGCCTAGAACTAAAGTACTTCATGTTCTCAAGCGCGGTCAGCTTTTGGGCAACACCCGTAATATGAACTTGGCGCTCTAGCGGGTGCCATGGGAAGTGCAAACTGATATTCGCATTATGTTCCAGCTGTTGTGCCTTACGACTGCCAAGATTGGTGTAAAAAACAAACCCGTCTTTATCGACATTTTTAAGCAAAACAATACGCTGGAATGGCATGCCATTTTGATCAACCGTTGCTACGGTCATCGCGGTTGGATCCGTTAATTTTGCCTCTACGGCCTGCTCTAGCCACAAATTAAACTGGTCGATGGGATCGGCTTTTAAATCATCTCGGCGAAGACCACTTTTAAGGTACTCGCGACGAATATCTGTAAGTTCCATTTATGCTCCTTTTTATCTACGCCAATTTTGCGCCTAAGCTAATACGAACTCAAGCGATAAATCCCACTATGATTTAGAAAGCCAATTGCATTTAATTGTCTTCAATTTCGACTAAATCTCATATCTATAGCCTATAATTACAGGATTAACTTAACATCTTGTTAAACAAATAATAAACTGAAAGCAATGAACACATTTTGATGGTGTAAGACACGCATCAAATATAAGGGATTACGCATGGACAAAAAGAGCTTGAATAAGCTGGATAAACACGAGCTCGAATACGTTGATGATAAGACAGCGGCATTACTACTCAACACACCTAGTAGCGCGCGTATCTTGTTGTGGACCATGTTGCTGTTTTTTGCTTTGGCCATCGCTTGGGCCAGTTGGGCTCAGATCGATAAAGTCACGGTAGGACAGGGCAAAGTCATTCCCTCATCTCAGTTACAGATCGTACAAAACCTGGAAGGCGGATTAGTTAAGAAGATCCTTGTCTCTGAAGGGCAACATGTTGAAAAAGATCAACAACTACTGCTCATCGATGACACACGATTTCGTTCTGACTTCCGTGAGCGCGAACAGCAAGTGATCAACTTGACTGCTAATGTCTTACAACTGACCGCTTCGATTTCTAGTGTTCGAGTCGATGAATCGCTAAAAGATGCCAACTGGCGTGACAGCGTCACCCTTGATCGCAACAAATTGGTCTTCCCTACTCAGTTAGAAGAAAGTGCACCTACCTTAGTAAGTCGACAAATGGCCGAATACCGTAGCGACATTAATAATCTTCGCAACCAATTGTCCGTTCTCGATCAACAAGTAAAACAAAAACAACAAGACCTCATTGAAATCACCGCCCGCGTACAAAACTTAAAACGCAGCTATGATTTCGCCAACAAAGAATTGGAAATCACGCGTCCGCTTGCTGATGAAGGCGTTGTACCTAAAATTGAACTGTTGAAACTGCAACGACAAGTGAACGACACTCGCCGTGAGCTAACCTCTTCTCAGCTTAAACTGCCTACACTTCAATCATCTATCGATGAAGCAAAGCTTGGCCGTATTGATATCGCATTAAAATTTCGCTCGGAGCAACAAGAAAAGTTAAACGCAGCGCAAGACAAGCTTTCTGCCCTCACCCAATCGACGGTAGGCCTTGAAGACCGTGTAAACCGAACCATTGTTTTGTCACCGGTAACAGGCACCATCAAGAAGCTCTATATCAATACCGTTGGTGGTGTTATCCAACCAGGAATGGACTTGGTGGAAATTGTTCCGACCGAAGACTCCTTGTTGGTAGAAGCCAAAATTGCGCCACAAGACATCGCATTCTTATACCCTGGGCTCCCAGCGCTCGTTAAATTCAGTGCTTATGACTTTACTCGATATGGCGGCCTTGACGGTAAGCTAGAACACATCAGTGCCGATACGATTCAAGACGAAGAGGGAAACAGTTTTTACCTTGTTCGTATACGCACCACAGAGGAGCGCTTTGGTCATTCCGATAAACTGCCAATCATTCCGGGTATGACCGCGTCCGTTGATATTATTACCGGCAAACGCACGATTTTAGATTATATGCTCAAACCGATCACAAAAGCTCGACAAACGGCGCTGCGAGAATAACTCGTGAGTTTTAGCCTAAGCATGACCTTACCTCTAATGAGCCCTTCTTCATGAAGTCGTGGCTTGCGCTGATCTTCCTGTTCTTAGTGAGCAGTGCTTCGTTTGCACTCAATAAGCAGGAAGAAAAGTGGGTGTCAGCGGTACTAAACACCTATGGAGAACGTGCTGCTAAAAGGGTAACAGCATGGCGAGGGGTTTTAGAACAATACAATGGGTTACCCGAAACCGACCAGCTAGAGGCCGTTAACCAGTTTTTTAACCAAATGTACTTTACCAACGACATTGACCTTTGGGGTAAGAAAGATTACTGGGCGACACCACTAGAGTTTCTCGGCGCCGCCGCAGGGGATTGCGAAGACTTTACGATTGCTAAGTACTTTTCGTTACTCGAGCTTGGCGTGTCTGATAAAAAGCTTCGCCTGATTTATGTTAAGGCCATTGAATTAAACCAATTTCACATGGTGTTGGCTTATTACGCCAAACCCAGCTCACAACCACTGATTTTAGACAATTTAATATTCGACATTAAGCCCGCGTCTCGGCGCCCAGATTTACTACCGATCTACAGTTTTAACGGTAAAAATCTGTGGCTCATGAAAGAAAAAGGCAGCGGCAAACTCGCAGGGAAGTCATCACGCTTGAGCTTATGGAACGACTTACGCTCTCGTGAACAAAACCTAAAACTGAATACACCGATTATCAATTATGATGAGTAAGTAACATGACACTATATAAACAGCTCGTCGCGTGGATGTTGGCAGTCTTTTTACTGCTAATTAGTTCTGTCTTTGTGATTGAATTTAACACCACCCGAAACTTCTTAGAGCAGCAGCAGCGCTCCGAAGTCAACAACACCATTAACACCGTGGGGCTCGCATTGGCGCCCTATCTCGAATCGCAGGATCAAGTGGCGGTCGAGTCGGTGATTAATGCCTTGTTTGACGGCAGTTCTTACTCGGCGGTTAGGTTGACATTTCTAAGTGACGACAACGAAATTGTTCGGACTTACCCCATCAAACGTCAAGACGTTCCCGAGTGGTTCTCTAACCTTGGGCTATTTCGAACCATTCATGACCGACGCGTTGTGACTAGCGGTTGGTTACAACTGGCCGAAGTCGAAATTATTAGCCACCCAGGTGATGCCTATTTCCAACTGTGGAAAGCGCTCACAGGGCTATTAACCGCCTTCATCGGTATCTTCCTTATTGGTGCCTCAATCATTGCTCTTGTGGTTAAAAGTGCGCTTAAACCACTGACTTTGATCATTAAAAAGATGGACGAAGTGGCGAACAATCAATTTGGATCACCACTAGCCAAGCCAAAAACGCGAGATCTCATCGCGGTGGTCAACGGCATTAACAGCATGTCGGCACAAGTCGAACAGAGCTTTAAAGCTCAGGCTAAAGAAGCGGAACAATTACGCAAACGTGCGTACATGGATCCGGTGTCACAACTCGGAAACCGTTCGTTCTTCATAGGCCAGCTCAACACTTGGTTAAACGAATCGGCTATTGGTGGTGTTGCCATCTTACAAGCCACCTTTATCAAAGAAACTTATGACGAAGAAGGCTATGAAGTGGGCGACGCTTTAGTTAAAGAATTAGCCGACCACCTCAGAGTAACCACTTCTTCACCGGATGTGACGATCGCTCGTATCAATACAGCGGAGTTTGGTTTTATTCTGCCGAATTTAGATGAAAGTGAGCTGCACATGCTGGCAGAAAGCATCATGAATTACACGCAAGATGTTCGTCCAGACCCAACAGGGACCGCGCCAGCTCATGCTTACCTTGGCGTGGTTTACAACGAAAATAGAAAGAACACCACCGAGATTTTATCGCTAGTAGATAACGCCCTATCGACGGCACATGCCCACCCAGATAAAGCCTACAGCATGGTAACCGATCAACAGAACCACGTATTACTGGGTAAACAGCAATGGCGTGGGTTGGTTGAAGAGGCCATTCTTAATAATTGGGTTGAATTCAAATTCCAAAAAGCCATGTATTTGGATGGCAAGCCATACCACAAAGAAGTGTTTTCATCGATTGAAAAAGAAGGTGAACGTTACACGGCTAACCAATACCTGTTTGCATTAGAGCAACTCAATGCCGGTCATATTTTTGATCAGTACGTCATTAGCACCATGATTGAAAAACTTGAGTCGGGAGAAGTCACTCACAACCTAGCGATTAACTTAACCATTAGCAGTATTACTGAACCAAGCTTTATTCGTTGGTTAAATCACACCTTAACGAAGCATCGTCAGGTTGTGGGTAAACTGCATTTCGAAATCCCAGAGTCTTGCTTCATCAACCACCAGCACCATACGGCTTTAGTGTGTCATGCCATTAGAAGTGCTGGCGCGGAATTTGGCGTTGATAACTACGGCCGCCATTTCCACTCACTAGAATACATTAATGAATTTAGACCGGCTTACGTGAAGTTAGATTACCTTTACACGCACAGCCTAGATGACGAGAAACAGCAATATACTCTGACGTCTATTTCTCGTACGGCGCATAACTTAGGCATCATGACTATTGCCTCTCGTGTGGAAACTCAAGCCCAGCTCGACTTCTTGTCTGAGCACTTCATTGAAGCTTTCCAAGGCTTCATTGTTGATAACAACTAGAAAGGTCTGACTGGATGCAAGATCCACTATTAAATGCGCTGGTATACGTTAGCCGTTACTACGGGCTCTCGAATTCCCCTGAAGCGCTTATCAGCGGTTTACCGTTAGCGGATGGCAAACTCACGCCATTTTTATTCCCGAGAGCCGCAGAACGAGCCGGGTTAGTTGCCCGTGAAAACCGATCCAGCTTTGAAACAATCCCAGAGGTTGTACTTCCTGCCATTCTGATGCTGAGAGGAGGCGATGCCTGCGTTCTCGTAAGCATAAACAAAGAAACCAAGGAAGCGGAAGTCATCACCAGCGATTCGCACATGATGCCTATCTCTCTGCCACTGAGTGAACTAGCCGAACAATACATTGGCCGATATTTCTTAGTTAAAAAACAATTCCGCTATGATGAACGTTCTCCGGAAGTCCTAAAAACACGCGATGGCCACTGGTTTTGGAGTACCCTCTTTGAATCCAAAAGCATTTATCGCGATGTGTTTTTTGCATCAATATTGATCAATATTTTTGCCATTGCCGCCCCAATGTTTACTCGTTTGGTGTATGACAAAGTCGTCCCTAACCTCGCATTTGAGTCTTTATGGGTTCTGTCGTCAGGGATATTAGTGGTCTTTGTGTTTGATTTTATTCTCAAACTACTTCGAAGTTACTTTATCGATGTGGCGGGGAAAAAGTCTGACATTCTGATTTCATCCAAACTGTTTGCCAAAGTCATGGGCATTCGTATGGAGTCGAAACCACCATCAGTCGGCGCATTTGCTCGCCATCTACAAGAATTCGAATCTATCCGAGAGTTCTTTACCTCAGCAACCGTGTCTTCATTGATTGACTTGCCGTTTGCCCTGTTATTCCTAGTGGTTATTTGGCTAGTCGGAGGGCCTATTGTGTTAGTCCCTATCATTGGGATCCTCTTGTTGATTATTCACGCCTTTGTTATTCAAGGGCCATTGCGTAAAAGCATTGAAGAAGGCTCTCGTCTTTCTTCGCAAAAATACGCTAATTTGATCGAAAGCTTAGCGGGCCTTGAAACAGTGAAAGCATTTGGTGCACAAAGCCAATTCCAGTTCAAGTGGGAAGAAGCCGTTGCACACATGTCTAACTGGAACATCAAAACTCGACGCATTACAGACTCTATTCAAAATTCCGCGGGCTTTGTTCAGCAGGCATCGAATATCGGTATGATCATTGTGGGCGTGTATTTGATAGCGGAAGGCGAACTCAGCATGGGTGGACTTATCGCATCGACCATGTTGAGCGGCCGCGCAGTTGGCCCACTGGTTCAGCTTTCATTGCTTTCAACTCGCTACAATCAAGCGAAATCCGCAATGACTATCATTGAACAAGTGATGGAAATGCCAGACGAACAAGAAGAAGGTAAGCGTTATATTCACCGCCCTATTGTACAAGGGAAAATCGAATTAGATCGCGTGACCTTTAACTACCCTGAGGCAGAAATCCCCTCAGTACGTGATGTGAGTTTAACCATTAACCCCGGGGAAAAAGTCGCGATTATTGGCCGTATCGGTTCAGGTAAAACCACCATTGAGCGCTTGATCATGGGCCTATACCAACCCACGCAGGGCAACGTGCGAATAGACGATACCGACATCGCTCAACTCCATCATGTGGATGTGCGCCGCAACATAGGTTGCGTCCCTCAAGACGTTACGCTGTTCTTTGGTTCAATCCGAGACAACATTACGTTAGGTCAGACTCTGGTGGATGACCGCGAAGTACTGGATGCCGCCAACCGAGCTGGCGTTACCGTCTTTACTCAACAAGATCCAGCTGGCCTAGAAAGACAAGTCGGTGAAGGCGGCCTGATGCTCTCAGGAGGCCAGAGACAAGCCGTTGCTATCGCTAGAGCATTTGTTGGCAGACCCCCTATTATGCTGCTCGATGAGCCAACCAGTTCGATGGATAACCGCTCAGAGATGCACATTAAACACCAACTGCATGCCATGAAGAAAAGCGAAACACTTATCTTGATCACCCATAAAACATCAATGCTAGATATCGTCGATAGGGTCATTGTAATGGAAAAAGGTGTGATTATTGCAGATGGGCCAAAAGAAGAAGTGCTTAACGATTTGAAGCGAGGCAAAGTTCGCGCGGTAAACTAACCCACTTATCTTTTGAAGCGCGTTATCCAATTAAAGGCGTGATGATTATAGCGATCATCACGCCTTTTCTGTTTTGATCCTGCTGTGACCATCCCCTCCACTTCACATGTGCAAACAAACAGACATGTAAGAATACACAGTCATTCGATGTTAGAGTGCAAAGCGCTTTCTTTCACGATTAACTCACTTGGTAATTTGCTGATAATACCCTGTTTTACATCATCAAATGTGCTAATGTGCATATAAAATTTAAACCGGATAGATGGCGATCGATTGGAGCTTAAACAGGCTCTTAGCGGTTTAAAGACTGTTAAGCGATTTAAGAGTATTACGAAAGTTGGCAATAATAGGAAAGATAATGAAGAAAAAAGTACAGTGTTCAGGGGTATTGAAAACCTTGTCGTTGGATAGCTTATCCTTTTTTGAAAAAAGGATAGTTAACAATATATCAAAATCATGGTTTGTTACTTTTTGTAAGACAACAAAATTTAAAGGTAGTGATTACTCCTTTGTTTTTGGGAGAGCTACTGATGGAATTGCAGAACAATTCCATTTTTCACGTGAGGTTCTGTTTTTACTCACACCATCACAACATTTCTTGACTAGAAGCTTAGATTTTGTCGATAAATTGATGTCTGATTATCAAAATAGATTGGATAAGTTATGTGTAGTCATTATAAGCCGAGATAATCAGCTAGAACAAAAAGTCGCCAACGTGCTCCTACAAGATAAAGAGTCAAGAATCATAGTTCCCTTCACTTATGATGAACTGGGCGGGGAAAATACATGTCAACTTCAAATTGAAAGGTTGAAGAGCTCTTTTTATGAACGCGATTTATTTGCCTATGAAACGCCACTCAAAACAGACACATATTTCTTTGGCAGACAAAGTGTAATTCAAAGTATCTATGGTAAATACCAAACGGGTCAATGTGCTTCTTTATTTGGTTTGCGTCGAATAGGTAAGACATCTGTATTGTACGCTGTACTAAGAATGATGCGCATGAGAGATGAACCGGGAGTTTATATTGATTGTTCAGAGCCATCACTCCATATTAGACGCTGGAATGAAACATTACACTTTATTATTGGTGAGTTGAATAAAAGTTTATTTGGAGAAGACAGTTTACCCCTTAACAATGAATCTGATTACACTGAGCGTGATGCTTCAATAAAATTTGAGGAAGATCTTCAGAAAATATATGAAGCAAGCGGTGAGCAAAGAATTCTAATTATGCTTGATGAAATTGAAAACATAACTTTCAACATTTCACCATCACAGCATTGGAAAGATAGTTTGGATTTCATTTTCTTTTGGCAAGTTCTTCGTTCAATTTTCCAGAAAAGGCCAGAATTGTTATCTTTTGTTATATCTGGAGTTAATCCTAAAGCTATTGAAACTCCAACTGTAATGTCATATGACAACCCCATATATCGCTTTATAACTCCAATATATTTGCCTTTCTTCAATCAAGACGAAGTAAAAGAGATGGTTGAAACTATTGGCTCATATATGGGCATGAGTTTCGATAACGAGGTCTTTACGTACCTAACAGATGACTTTGGAGGACACCCATTCTTAATAAGACAAGTTTGTAGTAAGTTATTTAAGGATAAAGGTGGTTCTAAACAACTAATTATTACTAAATTCAATTATGAAGGCAAGCGAGATGTTTTAAACAAAAGTGTTACTGACTACCTTGATCTCATAGTTTCGGTTTTAAGAGAGCGTTACCCGGAAGAGTATGAATTAATAGAATATTTAGCTGCGGGAGATTATGCTACATTTAATGATTTCTACCGATTATCAGAAAAGTTAGTTGAGCATTTAGTTGGTTATGGTTTGGTTGTGAATTCTGATGATCACTTCCACTTTACAATCAAGTCAATTGAAGGCTATATAAATGATGTTTCTAATGTAAAGAAAGCACCTAAAAATAATCAAGAAAAATGGACTAGAGTTTGCTCTCTAAGGAATGAACTAGAATCGAATTTGCGAACTTTAGTTAAGAGAAACTTGAAGTATAAATATGGTGTTGACGAAGCTAAAAAAATGTTTGTAGCCATTATATCACCACCTAGTAGGCAGAAGCAGTTAGAAGCTATGTCTTACAATGATATTTTCACGTCTCATCTATATTTTCAGGATATTAGCAAAGTAATCGAGAAAAATTGGCAGGACTTCGGTTCTATATTTAAAGGAGACAAAGGGCGATTCAAACAATATATGGAGTTTATTAACTCTCATAGAGCTGATGCTCATGCAAATTCGATATCTTCAGAAGATATTGCAATATTGGAAATCGCAGTTGATTGGTTAGCTAATAGAATTGTGGACTACTTAGACTAAATCGCTTAACAAGACAATCAAGGTGATGCATTTTACTCGGCATTTTTGGTTTGAAGTTCGGTGTGCTTGGTTAGTTCAGAGTTGGCACACCTTATTGTAGGCGTTATGCAGCAGAGAGTGTAATCAAGATACTAACCTCTGTGGGGCTTGAAATATCAAGAGTCATACACATATCAGTTAAGTGGTTTTTATTAAAGGTTTTAAGCATGGATTTCTTAGTAAGTGGATGGCAGTGGCTGGTAGCTCAATTCGATAGCATTGGTGCAGGGATAATTACAACAGTTTTGATCGCGCTATTTCTCATGGTGGGCAAAGCACTTTATAAATTCATTAATCGATTAATGCCTTTAACACTAACTGAATACAAATTGTTGAATGGAGTACGTACGATTATTCCACCAACAGAAATCTCTGTCACAACGTACAACAAAGTTGTGGCTGGCACGTACTCTCCCGATGAATCAGATACATCCGAGTGCCTCAAAGCGATTGCGAAATTAAAGCAAAAAGGAGCAATCAAGAATGGCAACAATGGAAACAACTCAATAATAGAAGAGTCGTACATTATGACAAAGTACGGACGTAAACGTCTCAAGCGCTACGAGATCGCTATGAATGCGAAGCAAGTATTGAAGCCTGAGAATCTTAAACAAGTTTGGAACAGTGCAAAAGACGAATCAAGTCGTAAGTAACTGCATAACAAAGCGTTTAATACAGATTCCCAACGCATGGCATTTTTCATTCCATCGTTGGGTTTTGTGTTTACGGTGGTATGGTTAGGTTTCGTGGTAGCGTTGCTCACTACTTAACGCGGCCTTGATATGACCCCCACTGTCAATTGAAACGTAGAAGTTTATGCTCCCATATTTCCAGA
>NZ_JAUFQV010000025.1 GCF_030409945.1 Vibrio tapetis subsp. quintayensis | reverse complement strand
CAGGGTTAACGTTTAACTCTGATGGAAGCTATAGTTTTGATGCGTCTAGTTATGACAGTTTATCCAAAGACGAAACGCTAGATATTGTTGTGCCTGTCACTGTCACCGATGAAGCTGGCGGGACAGGCATCACAACGCTGACCATTACCATTACAGGTACGAATGACGATCCTGTGGCAAACATTGCCACTGCCGATGTACTTGAAGACGCGATTTTAAATAGTGTTGTAACCGCGTCGGATGTCGATTTGCCATCGGGTAGTAATCTAACGTTTACGACAACGTCGACAGCCACAGGATTAACGTTTAACTCTGATGGTTCATATACATTTGATGCGTCTAGCTACGACAGTTTATCTAAAAACGAGAAGCTGGATATTATTGTACCTGTTACCGTCACTGATGAATCTGGTGGTACTGATACGACATTGTTAACCATCACAATAACAGGTACGAACGATGACCCGGTCGCGGTCGCTAAAGTTGATGCCGTTGTTGAAGATAGTATGATCGCGGGTCATGTCACGGCGAGTGATGTAGATCTTCCAGTAGGTAATTCACTTAGCTTTACAACAACTAGTACCGCTGCTGGGCTGACACTTAATACGGATGGCAGCTACATATTTGATGCAAGTAGTTACGACTTTCTTTCTGAAAACGAAATACTTGAAGTCGTTGTCCCTGTGACAGTGACCGATGAGGCCGGTGGCACAGATACAACAACATTAACTATTACTGTTACGGGTACGAACGATTCCGCGACAGTTTCTTCCGTGAATAAAGTACTCGCTGAAACCGATGCAGCGCTCACCTCTACAGGCACATTAACCAGCGACGATGTTGATAACCCAGATAACACCTTTACGCCTGCAACGGTTTCAGGGCCTATTGGCACTCTAACTTTGTTATCGAATGGTAATTGGTCTTTTCTTGCTAATAGCGCGTTTGATTCAATGCAAGTTGGAGATGAAGTTCGACACACTTTCAATATCACCTCTATAGATGGCACGCCAAGCTCGGTTGAAATCATTATTCAGGGTACCAACGATGCTCCGGTTATCAATTCGGCAGTCGGTGTAACGGGCTCGCTTGAAGAGGACACCCCGAGTTATCAAACGACAGGAACCTTAGTTGTGAGCGATCCTGACCACGATGTGTCATCTGATATGACGTGGACGAATCTCACAACTGGAACTCCGACTTACGGTAGTTTTTCTTTGGATGCGAATGGCAAGTGGACTTATGTCCTGAATAATAACGATACCGTTGTACAGTCATTGTCAGAAGGCCAATTTGTAACAGATACCTTTACGATTCAAGTCAGTGATGGAGATTTAACCGATACTCAAGTTGTTACGGTCACTATTAAGGGTGACAACGATACCCCCGTTATTACCTCTGGTGTGACATCGGGAGCGACTGTCGAAGACGTGACGACTGTGGCAACGGGTCAGTTAGTGTTTGATGATATTGATTTGTTAGACACCTTGTCTTGGGCTGTGAATGGTGGAGGAACAGGTACCTATGGAGATTTGTCTATCGACCAAAATGGGTTGTGGACTTATACCCTAGTGAGCACCCGCGTGGACTCGTTACATCAAGGTGAAGTTGTGAGTGAATCTTTTACCGTTCGCTTAAGTGATAACCATGGTGGGTTTGTTGAACAGGTCATCAACTTAACTGTCACAGGAACCAATGATCTGCCAGCGGTTACAGGCGACGTCGTTGGGGTGGTTGAGGAAGATACGATTTTATCCGTTGATGGAACCATAGTCGCATCGGATGCTGATGTTCCTGACTCCGTCACGATGACTTTGACAAGCGCTACTGATACGCCTTACGGCTTGTTTTCATTTAACCCATCGACAGGAAAGTGGGTATATACCTTAGATAACGCAGAAGCTCAAAAGCTAGCAGAAAATGAAACGGTTACAGAAATATTTAACATCAAAGTAGCAGACACCTACGGTGGTATTACTAATCAAAGCGTTACGATTACCATCAAGGGTGATAATGACCAACCGACTATTTCAGGTGACTCATCGGGTAACGTCAAAGAAGATACTACCTATACTGCTACTGGCACTTTAGCAGTAGCGGATGTCGATGTTATTGATGATCACTCGTGGTCGGTGAGTGGCGGAGGTGTTGGTAATTTTGGTAGCTTGTCTATCGATGCGAATGGTGAATGGACATATAACCTGAACAACGGCAGTAATCGTGTCCAGCGGATTGGTGAAGGCGATACCAAAAAAGATTTTTTCACTATTATTGTAGACGATGGGAAAGGTGGTACTGATACTCAGCTAATAAGTATCACCATTACAGGGACAAACGATGCACCTAGATTAAGGGGTTCCCGAAGAGGGGATGTGACTGAAGATGGCACACTGAGTGTAACAAAACAGCTTTATCACGGAGATAAAGATGTAGGGGATACTCATACTTGGACAGTGGTGTCTTCGCCTGCCTCAAGCTTGGGAACATTTGTATTATCGGCGACAGGAAAATGGACGTTTACGTTAAACAATGGCGCAGCCCAACATCTGGATGCTGGTGACAAAGTGATTGAATCGTATCAAGTGAAGGTTGAAGACCAGGAAGGAGCATCAAAAACGAAAACGGTCAAAGTGTCTATTTTTGGTACCAATGACATACCAACATTAGAAGGCGACTTGACGGGGGATGCTACTGAAGATATTGGCTTGATTGTAACTGGGGTATTAACTGATGGTGATGTCGATGCGGATGATACTCATGTATATGAAGCACTCAATCCTTCAGGCCGATATGGTGAGCTTGTGTTGACGCCTGCGGGTGATTGGACATACACATTAGACAATACAAAAGCTCAAGTTCAAGCTTTGGCTGATAGTGAAACACTCACCGAGACTTTCCGGGTGACCGTAGAAGACAGTCACGGAGCGAAAACTGAAAAGAATATCGTGGTGACGATAAACGGTAATAATGATGATCCGACTATCACAGGCCCCAACTCAGGAACGGTTATAGAAGCCGTATCTGGTCAACAGGAAACCAGCGGTAAATTGGTTGCATTGGACGTTGATACAACAGATTCCCATAGCTGGAAAGTTCAAACCGGAACAGGCCTTTCGGGATCGTTATTAGGTACGTATGGCACATTAAGTATTGATGAAACGACTGGGATGTGGACTTATACGCTTGACTCTACAAAAACAGAAACCGTTGCGCTAGATGCTGGTGAAGTCGTGAATGATCCGTTCACGATAGAAGTCTCAGATGGAAATGGCGGAACAGACACTCAAGTCATCACTATTAATGTTGTCGGTACCAATACTTCCCCGCTGATTGTTGGCGATGAAACCGGCACCATTACCGAACTTGTCGGCACAGGAGTCTCTGGAGTCGATAATAAGGTGATTGGCCAGTTAGATTCGGGTGATCCTGATGGGTCTGACAGCCATGATTGGTTGATCGTTGAGCCAACAGGCACGTACGGAACCATGTCAATAGATGTGAATGGCAAGTGGACATTTGTGTTAAATGACACAGCTTCTGCTGTAAATGGCTTAGATAACGGCGATATCGTTACTGATACATTTACAGTTCAAGTAAGTGATAGCTTTGGCCAGGTCAGCACCGCACAAGTTGAAGTGACGATCACCGGAACAAACGATGCGCCGACTCTCGTAGGCTCGAATGTTACAGGCACAATCACTGAAGACGGTGCGACATCTGTGTCTGGAAAACTAAAATCCGGCGACCCAGATGTACATGATACGTCGAGTTGGAGCATAGATGATGCCACCGGTGTTTACGGTAATCTCATCATCAATTCTGCAGGTGTTTGGACATATACCGTAACCGATATGAATGCGCCTGCAATCCAAGCTTTATCGCCCACCACCTCCATTACAGAAACCTTTACTGTAACGGTGACAGATTCAGCAGGTTTAACCGCGTCGAAAAACGTTGTCGTGACGATTCAAGGGACGAATGATAAGCCAACATTAGGCGGTGATACTACAGCGACATTCGAAGAGGATGTTACCGCTAGTCCATTGTCAGGCACAATTACATCAGCAGACATCGACACGGATGTAGCGAGTGGAACCGATACAGACGCCGTAGACACCGTTAAATTTATCGGTGCGACGATAACGGGTAACTTAGGCACTTTGACTATTAGTGATGCTGGCGTGTGGTCGTATGTAGTCGATAACAATTCAGAAAACGTACAAGGTTTGCGCGAAGGAGAAACCCACACAGAAGTATTTAACGTTCATGCGTTTGATGAATTTGGTGGAGTGGTGAATCAACCTCTGACTATCACAATTCAAGGGACTAATGATTTACCCATCGTTTTAGGTGAGGATACCGGTCGGGTAGCGAAAGACAGCACATGGGAAACGACCCAAGGCATGGTATACGCGACCGATGTTGATGTACTTGATACGGTTAGTGAGTGGAATGTCTCGCCAGTCGATGGATCTTATGGCCAATTGACCATAGATTCTAATGGCATTTGGACATTTGTACTGGACGATTCTAAACCTGCAGCGAGTGGCCTTGTCGCAGGGGATTCAGCAACAGACACCTTTTATGTGACAGCCAAAGATACGGCTGGCGGTGTGTCTGCTACGTATCCAGTGGTGATCACAGTGTTGGGAGCAGACGATGGCACAGGCCCTGGAGGCGGTGGGACACCAAACGATCAACCGTCGGTGACCGGACAAATCTCAGGGTCGGTTACCGAGGATGCGCTAACATCAGAATCGGGTCAGTTGTTAGTTGATGATAACGATAATGGTGATAGTCATACCTGGTCATTATCAGCAGATACAGATGGCGATAACATCGTTCAAGGATTGTACGGACACCTTGAATTAAACCCTATCACTGGTCGTTGGGATTACATTCTGGATAATAACAACGCGACAGTTCAAGCTCTTGATCATGGCGAAACATTGCAAGATACTTTTTCTGTTGAGGTGAAGGATTCATCAGGAGAGGCTAACGATACCGGTACGCAAACCATCACTATTGATATTAAAGGTACAGCGGACGACGTCGAAATCTCTGATCCAGTCGTAGAGACCGTGAACGTCACTGAAGACACTGATATTTCAAAATCGGGCACATTAGTGGCACCCGCAGAATTAGGGGCTCCTGCTTGGCATTTGGCGTCGGGGGCTGGTGATTATGGAACACTGACGTTAAATGAGTCTGGTGATTGGACGTACAATTTAAATAGCTCGGTTCCTGCCGTTGATCAACTAAATGTGGGTGAATCATTAACCGAGATATTTGAAGTTGTTGTTGTGGATGAGTTTGGTAAAACGACCGTCGATAGTAACGGTGATCCCGTTAAAATGCAGATCAACGTCGTCGTTAATGGCTCGAATGATGGGCCTAACATTACTGGCGAATTGGCCGCTACCATCAGCAATACAGATGATGATAGTCAAATAGTGGGTAATTTGAATGATGGTGACGTTGATGCAACAGATACCCATACTTGGAGCCTACCAGATGAAACGACGGCTAACGAACAAAATGGAACGTACGGTAAGCTGATTCTAGATCCTGTAACAGGGCAATATCGCTACGAGCTAGATAAAAGCATCGACGCGGTTAAGAATCTAGGCGAAACCGAGACACTCACAGATATATTCAATGTCAAAGTGGTCGATGCTCTGGGGTTAGAGTCTGTTAAGCCTGTAACCATTACGATAGCTGGGTCGAACCTTGAGCCGGTTATTACTGGCGATCTAACCGGAGATTCAGTTGAAGATACCGCGGTAGTGACAACAGGCAACTTAGTCGCCGTTGAATCTAATACGGATGACACTGCAAGCTTCATCGCCAAAACAGCCAGTGGTGGCAATGCACTTCAAGGCACATATGGCCAGTTTGAAATAACGAGTGACGGTGATTGGACATACAGTTTATACAACACGCAGCCACATGTGCAGGAGTTATCACCGAGTGACATTGTAACGGAAAGCTTTATTGTCACAGCGGTGGACAGCTTTGGTGTTACCACTCGAGAAACCGTGACCATTGAAATAAAGGGCACAAATGATCGACCAGAAGTATCCGGTGACTCTACGGGGGTTGTTTCAGAAACCCAAACCCTGACGGCGACTGGAAACTTAGTAACTAGCGATCTCGATGAAAGTGACAGTCACAGCTATAGCGTCACTACTTCGGCGAGTTATGGCGCCTTGGTTGTTAATCCGACAACAGGTGTGTGGATTTACACGATTGACAGCGATAATGTGACGGTAAATAGCCTAGCGAAAGGTTCGAGCATTACGGATACCGCAATAATTACAGTGATGGATGCCTTTGGAGGAACGGACACAATTTCGGTTGATATTACTATCAATGGCGAGAATGATGCTCCTGAAATATCGGGTAATCTTACTGCAGATGCCAATGAAGATACAAATACCATGCTAACGGGTCAACTGGAAACTGGCGACCCAGACGTTCTTCAAACGGCAGACACACATAAATGGACGTTGCTAAGCAATACCTCACCATATGGCGATATGTCGCTTGATCAAAATGGTAAGTGGAGCTTTAACCTGACAAATACTCATAGCGATATCCAAGCGCTTGGTAATGGTGAATCGATTGACATTACCTACCAAGTGAAAGTCACCGATCAACACAACGTTAGCCATACTCAAGATGTGACGATAACCGTTAATGGTACCAACGATCTTCCTATTATAACGGGCCCAACAACAGGAAGCGTCGTTGAAGATGGAACCGCTACACAACAAGGTAATTTGGATTTTACCGATATTGATGTAAATGACAGCCACACCTGGGATGTTCAAGGGGGCGGCGCAGGTACTTATGGGAGCTTAACTGTTGATGCTAATGGTCAGTGGACCTATACGTTGGCAAATTCATCTCCAGCAGTACAAGGCTTAGCGCAAGGTCAAACGGAGCAAGATACGTTTACTATCACCTTGTTTGATGGGACAGATACAGTGACAAAAGAGGTAACGATAGACGTTTCTGGCTCGAATGATCTTCCTTCTATTTCTGGAGATACGTCAACGTCGACGACTCAAGATGCTGTGGCTCACGTTGGTGGTTCGCTAAGCGCCGTTGATACGGATACAAACGATACTCACACATGGACAATCGTCGGAAGTGCTGAAGGCCAATATGGACATTTTGTTCTCAATCAATTGACTGGTAATTGGGAGTATCAAATAGATAACACTCTTCCAGGTAGTGATGCTCTAGGGCAGGGTGAAACAGATAGTGAGTTATTTGTTGTTCAGGTTTCCGATCCTAGCGGTGCAACTAAGAATCAAACAGTCTCTATCGAAGTAACAGGACGAAACGATGCACCACAAATAACAAGTGTAATAGCGGCGGGTAATGCGATTGTTGGTTATACAACACAGGCCCTAGGTAGCTTCACGGCTTCTGATGCAGATAGCAATAATACCGACTTAGTTTGGTCCATTGTCGATCAAGAAGGCACGTACGGTACGTTGTCGATTGATCAAACTGGAGCCTGGACGTACAACATTGATGAATCAAAGCCGGGCGCAACATCCTTGAACGCTGGATCATCGGGTCAGGAGATCTTTACCATTCAGGTGACAGATACTCATGGAGCCGTGACTCAAGAAACGGTAACGATAGATGTCGACGGTGCTTTCTATGATGGGGTGGTGACAATAGGCGCTGACATCCTAACTGGGACGGCCAACAATGAAGTTATGTTTGGTGATCCACTCGGTTCTTCTGCTGGCCCTCAAGACACGTTTGTATGGCTTTCAGGTTCTTTGGGGCTAGTCAACGGACTTCCTGGGCGAGACATTATCCGTGAATTTGATGCAACGAATGATAGCATTGATATTAGTGGCATCGTGTCTGCAGACTCGTTAGCAAACTTAAACGCGTTGACCAGCAGCATTTCATTAGTTGAATCAGGTTCAGATGTTTTGTTGTCGATAAATGATGGATCTGGCGTGATTCAAGCCATTGAATTTGAATCGATGAATCTGAATACGTTGCTTGATTACCCAAATGCTTCAGCTTTGTCGAGTGCTGACCAAATCATACGTATGCTTGGAAACGGGACGTTAAAAGTCTCTGAACACATAGGAGATGACTCAGCAAACTCTGTCACAGGAACAGGAGGCTCAGATAGTTTGTATGGGCTTAAGGGAGATGACTTCCTCACTGGGGGGGAAGGGGATGATATCCTCACTGGCGGCTCTGGAAATGATATTTTCATTTGGCATCAAGGTGAAACGAACTCGGTTGCTGGCCATGATGAAGTCTCTGATTTCGAGTTGGCTGGCGGTGATAAACTTGATTTTAGAGACATTCTCCCAGACGCAATTGATGGAACTGATCTAACAAATCTCCTCACTCACGTAAATGCGTCTATCGGATCAGACAATGAGACGATTGAGCTCGTTGTGACGCCAGAAACCGGCTTAACTCAAACCATTGATGTACACGTTGGTGACGTGGGAGCCTTTGGTTTATCTGGGGTATCGTCGTCGGCTGATATCGTATCAGAGCTTTTATCTCGTGATGCATTCAAGTGGGATTAGGTCATACTAGGTGATTACTTTGAGTTAGAAGACAAAAAAGAGTCGTAGTTGTAAATATTGGAGTCTTTGTTGTTTTGTTGGCATTGACTCATTAAAAATGACACTTAAATAATCATGTTGAATAGCCAATGACTTGGTAACAGGTGTCGTCCACCCGACAAAAGTGAGTTTCAGGGGGGATGTGACAGTTATGCTAGGCTGACACTAGCGAACGTTCCTAGACTCAGGAGCAAGAGTCGCAAGTTGTCATTGCTCTATGTGCCGTAAATTTCATGATGCCGCTTTTGGGACGCTAGTTGGAGTTAAAGGTTTAAACTGGCTATCTGGTCATGAACGGCTTAAAGAGTTCGTAGCATCTAATGGAACTATACGGACATTCTGTTTTACCTGTGACTCAAGTTTATGATTCAGAGTAAAAGGTGAGTCTCATGAAAACATGGAGTTAGCAGCTTCAATATTTGATGTCGATATACCAACAAAAGTTGACGCACAGATTTAGACTGACTATAAGGCTAACTGGTGTGAATTATATGCGGGACTGCCAACGTACTCTGAAGGGCGTACAAGTTAAGTCGTGCTATACATTCAGGTAAAACCAAGCTCAGGTTGTCGGAAATCTTAATTCCTTCAGGTCAGACGCTAGCGTTGACCTGCTTCTAATCACGCACCGACTTAAAAGTATGTAATACTGTCTATCAAGCGGAAATTAACGCATTATCTCATAATATTTGTGACTGAAAGGGTTAACTAAGTGACAACAACGCACATCGAGCTGCTAAGGCATGGCCTTCCTGAGGGGGAAGCGTGTTTTCGTGGGCATACTGATTTTCCTTTAACGCCGAAAGGGTTAGAGCAAATGCGAAATGCGATGAGTGATGCCGAGGCTCCTGATATTGTGGTGAGCTCTCCTTTAATACGCTGCAAACAGTTTGCTCTGGAGTACAGTCAGCAAAACTGTTGTCCATTGGAGATGAATGCAGATTTTAAAGAAATCCATTTTGGTGACTGGGATGGTAAGCCAAAACAAGAAGTTTGGGATAATCAGCAAGAAGCGTTAACTCAGTTTTGGGCATCTCCTTGGCAAAATACACCACCTAACGGCGAAACGGTCGAAAGTTATGACCTGCGTATTGAAAGCGCGTGGGGTGCCATGTTGGAAGAACATAGAGGTAAAAAAATTGTGCTTGTGACTCATGGTGGCGTGATGAAACAAATCATCAGGCAAGTCCTACAACTGGCCAGAAATGAAGTGTATTTGCAGCGGCTTACCATACCTTACGCGGCTAAAATAAAGATAACCGTTTATCATGATAGCGACGGTAAGCTTTGGCCTGAAGTGCACTGGCCTACGTAACTCTTATGTAATCACACCTAGAAGCCTCAACAGAGAAACCAAAAAAAGCAATGATTGATAAACTAATAAGAGAGTGGCAGGTTGTCCTATTGTCTGTCGCTATTTTTACTCGAATTCCTATCTCGGCATCGGTTCCCTATAGTGAAGAACGGAAAAACGAATCTTACAAGTACTGCGGTCTTGTTGGATTGTTAATTGGTTCGCTAACTGCCGGTGTTTATTATATTTGTCAGTTGCTTTGGCCGATAGAAGTTGCGGTTGTGCTTTCAATGTCATTCAGCATTTATGCAACGGGTGCTTTTCATGAAGATGGTTTTGCTGATACCTGCGATGGGTTCGGTGGTGGCTTTACTGCCGAGCGTAAACTGGAGATCATGAAAGACTCGCGAATTGGTGCCTATGCGTTATTGGGCATGGTGATGCTCATTTTGTTGAAATATACGACGTTAGTTTCTTTAAGCCAAATACCCACTGCACTTATCGTTGCACACGTATTAAGCCGAACGCTATCGGTCAGTTTTGTTCATACCCACGGTTATGTTCGCCAAGCTGAACAATCTAAACTGCAAATTGCAAAAAGCGCTAACAGCAAAGCGGATGCGATTATCTTAGGGAGTATTGCTGCATTGGTGGTGTTCATTGCGCTTCCGGTTAAGACCGCATTGATCCTTGTCTCTGTTTTGTTTATTGCTCGTCTGTGGTTTAGCCGCTGGATGGTTAAGCAAGTAGGGGGCTACACCGGTGATGCGCTTGGCGCGGTTCAACAGATGTCTGAAGTTATGTGTTATCTGGTTTTATTGCTGCTATAGCTTCTACAGCCGGCGATAACTGCAATTCATCCCAAATCTGAGCACGCTCTTGAAGCAAGGTTAATGCCTTTGTTCTAAGACAGAACAGTGCCAATGCTAATCTATGCCCGAGTTCATAATGACGCCAAATAACAATGCTAATTTTAACCCGTTTTCTTTTACGCCTTTTTTGGCAGACGTAACACAACACACGTTGCCTGACTCCTTTACGTTTCCCTATTATTACTCGCCACATCCGATAGCCATTGTCGCAATGGAAGAGTTACAAGCGCACTTAGCATTTTTGCAAAGCGCCCAAGCAAAGGGTGAGGCAGGAGCTGAACATCTTAATACAGGCAATATGTTTGCCGTATTGGTGGTTGAAAATCAACACGGGCAATTAGGGTATCTGTCGTCTTATGCTGGTCGACAGTCGGACGCTGGGCGTTGGGTTACCGAGTCAGATAGGTTTGTGAGTGCCGTTTATGATATCGACACTCATCACCAACAACTTGCAACTCTTCAACGAGATTTAGACGAAGCGAATTCACAACTGTCTGAATTAGAAATTTCGCTCGATGTGAGTGCATTGACGGGTGAATTGAGTAATAAAACACGCCAATCTGAACAAGAGATAGCCGATCATCAGCTGTTAATGTCTGAGGGGAAAAAACGACGGAAAGCGCTTAGGGTCGAGGCTGAATCTCGTCTTGCTTCATTAAACTCGCTCGCGAGTCTAGATGATGTTATCAAAGATCTTGGTAATGAAAGTAGCCGAGAAAAAAGGCAATTTAAAGCGCTAAAACAGCAATGGCAGGCGTCACTCAAGCAACTTGCTGATAGAGTCTCCCATTGTCATTCTCGAATAGAAAAGCAGCGGGAAGTTTGTAGCCAGTTTATCGCTGATATGAGCATTGCATCGAATAAAGCTTGTCAGTTTTTAAATCAGTCGGGTGAGCTTAAGAGTCTTTACCAATTGTTTGATGGTGGCGATGCAACCCCTCATTCCAGTGAACAGAACCTGCCAAAGCTATTGCAGTCTGCTTTTACTCATAACCTTAAGCCGATAGCGCTGGCTGAGTTTTGGTGGGGCAGCCCACCTTATGACTCGATTCGTCAGCATAAAAACCTATATCCAGTATGTCAAAGCAAGTGCTTCGAGATTCTAGAACATATGTTGAATGGCATTGCATTGGACCAAAGCCCATTAGAGCAAACCCCATCTTTCGATAAAGAGCTAGAGATAGTTTACGAAGATGATGTGCTGGTGGTAGTGAATAAACCCGCTGAGTTTCTGTCTGTTTCCGGTAAATATATTTCCGACTCCGTCCATGCTCGCATTCAACAGCGTTATCCTAATGCAACGGGGCCATTGATTGTCCATCGTTTGGATATGTCGACGTCGGGCCTATTGGTGTTAACGCTTACTGCAGAAACCAATAAGCATGTACAAAAGCAGTTTATTGAGCGAACAGTAGAAAAACGCTACACGGCACTTTTAGAGGGGGCCATTTCCGATGACGGAGGAGAAGCACTTACTGGTGAAATAACATTGCCCATTTGTGGAGACCTAGAAGACAGGCCAAGACAAATGGTTTGCCATAAACTGGGCAAAAAAGCAGAAACACGCTATCAAATACTAGAAGTGAATAATCAGCGCACTAAAGTGCACCTGTTCCCCAAAACAGGCAGAACGCATCAGTTACGTGTTCATTGCGCCCACCAAGCGGGACTCAATACTCCAATTGTTGGCGATGATCTATACGGTTTTAAAGACAGCAGGCTGTATTTACACGCAGGTTATTTGAAGTTTAGCCACCCAATAACCAATGAGGTGTTGGAATTTGAAGTTCCTGCTGAGTTTTAGCCTTATTGTTTATGCTGCTAGATACGTTGCTTAGTCAGAGAGTTAAGCATACAAGGATGAATTACGATGAAAATAGATATAGATCCAGATTCATTTAAAGAGTCACTAACAGCCAAGCAAGCAGCGCAGAGCATCGAAAACGGATTCGAACGGTGTTTCCTCATGCCCAATACGTCCACCTCCCGTTGGTCGATGGCGGATAGGGCATTTCGCAAGGTAAATGGCGGCAATGTAAAAAAGGTGGATTAGCACTCTCTAGCTTGAATTATATTGATTTAACTCATTTGCACTCTCAATGTACAAAGGTTAAATTTGAGGTCGTTTGTGATATGTCTAACCCGAACCGCTAGAAATATCGCCACCACATCGAAGCTAGGCCAAAACTTATTCGTTAAATAAGCTTGCATTCAAAGACTTAATGAAAGAGATACGTTAATGAACGATACCATTTTCAAATTAGATAACGTGATTCAAAACTATATTTGGGGCAGTAAAAGTGCCATTGGTGAGTTGTTTGGTATAGAAAATCCAAATGATGAGCCGCAAGCAGAAATCTGGATGGGGGCTCACCCGAATGGTTGTTCGAAAGTCGCTAAAACCGGTTTGTCGTTATCAGAGCTTATCAAAAACAACCCAAACGCTGTGTTAGGCGAATATACGGCAGAGCGTTACGGTGAACTACCATACTTGTTTAAGGTCCTGTCAGCGGCCAAACCGCTGTCTGTGCAAGTTCACCCAAGCCGTTCAAAAGCGCAATTGGGTTTTGCCAAAGAAAACGAACAAGGCATTGCTCTTGATGCACCCAATAGAAACTACAAAGACGCAAACCATAAACCGGAATTGGTTTATGCGTTAACGTTCTATAAAGCCATGAATGGATTCAGAGAAATCCAGCACATTGTGGCATTGTTTGAAGCCGCTAAAATTAACTCTTTAAGCGATGAACTCGATCTACTAAAACGTACTCCGAATTCAACGGGTTTACGTCAGTTTTTCTCAGACGTTATGACGCTGTCTGGAGACAAAAAACAAACCGCGTTGTCAGAGCTAAAACAAGCCATTCTAGCCAAACCAAATACAATGATGGCAAGAGAGGCATTCGAATTGGTTGCTGACTTCGCCCAAGACTACCCAGAAGATATTGGTCTGTTTTCGCCATTGCTGTTAAACGTCGTTGAACTAGCACCTGGTGAGGCAATGTTTTTGCACGCAGAAACACCTCATGCTTACGTAAAAGGCACGGGGCTTGAAATCATGGCTAACTCAGACAACGTACTCCGTGCAGGCTTAACACCAAAGTTCATGGATGTAGATGAATTAATGGCGAATACCATTTTTGCCAGCATTTTAGAAAAAGAGATTAAGCTCGATGCGTACAAAATGGGCAACAAAATTGGCTACCCAATTCCAGTGGATGATTTTGGTTTTGAAGTAATGGCCGCTGAAAACGAGGCTATCACTCAATATGTCCGTGGTGCTGAAATTGTGTTTTGCATCCAAGGTGACGTGACGCTTGAGTCCGGAGCGCAGTCGCTGCGTTTAACGGCGGGCGAGTCTGCATTTATATGTAACGACGCAAAAGCTTACCAATATCAAGGAAGCGGAACGTTAGCGAGAGCATTCAACTAAATTTAGCCCATATATTGGCCTGTACGGGTTACAGGCCAATACTCGTTAATGCTATTGCGGCTACGCTGACTAAGTATTGATGATTAATGGGTATTGATCGGTCGGGTGAGTGATCACTTGAACTTTCCAATGGTATATTTCAGCGATAATTTCTTGCGTGAGCACTTCCCAAGGGGAACCGTCGGCTGCGATGCTTCCCTCATTCAAAATCATCACCCTGTCTGCGTATTGCGCCGCGAGGTTGAGGTCATGCATGACAATGATCACGGCGGCACCCTCGCTTACTAACCGTTTCGCAAGCAACAAAGTTTTGTGTTGATGAGACAGATCTAACGCTGAGGTTGGTTCATCTAATAGAAGCACTTTCTTACTGTCACTTTGTGCCAGTTGCGTTAATACCCTCGCTAAATGAACTCGCTGTTTCTCACCGCCAGAAAGGCTTGGGTAGGCGCGTTCGGCTAAATGGAAAACGTCAGTAGCTAACATATTTTGTTTGGCAATTTCTTGGACACGCTCGGCAGAGCAAGCAAGTGGGATGCCACCAAGTTCGACAACTTCCTTAACTGAAAAATTGAATGTAAGGCTACTCGACTGGGGAAGAACGCCTAAGTGTTTGGCTAATAAACTTGGTTTCCATTGGTCTACGTGGTCGCCGAAAAAATGGATGTCACCATTGCTTGGGTATTCTTGGGTGATGAGCTTTAATAAGGAACTTTTTCCGGTACCGTTAGGGCCAAGCAAAATGGTCAGCTCTCCGGCTTTAAAGTCAGCACTGATGTTTTTAAGTATGGTGCGTTTGCCCAAAGTGAGGCTCAGATTTTTTAAATGGATTACCGTTGCTTTTGATTCAATGGCACTGTCTGTGTTGATACTCATTACAAACGACCTCTTTGTTTGATTAGAAGCCACATGAAGAAAGGAGCACCAAGCAGTGCGGTGACTATGCCAACCGGCATATCAAGTGGGGCGACCGCTGTACGAGCAATCATATCGGCGATCAAAAGTAACAGCGCTCCGATAAGCATAGAAATAGGTAACAATGATTTGTGATTTGGCCCAATTAGCATTCTGCCTAAATGAGGAACAATAAGCCCAATAAAACCAATCATCCCAGCGAGGGCAACGGTTACACCAACTCCTGCTGCAGTTAGTAAGATCAACTTTCGTTTTAAACTCTGCACTTCTATACCCAGATGTTTGGCTTCTGATTCTCCAAGCAGCAGGGCATTTAACGGCTCTGCGTATCGGTAAAACAAACCTGACAAGATGATCAGCGTTGTAAACGCTAATCCTAACCCTCCCCAATTCGCACCGGCTAATGAGCCCATCGTCCATAGTGATAAGTCACGTAAGGCTTGATCATCGGCGTAATAGTTCATCAACCCCAATCCTGCACCAGCTAATGCGCCAATCGCAACACCGGCGAGTAACATCATGGTGACGGATGTCCCATTGGCTCCGGTGCCCAATTTATAAACCATAACGGTGGTTAAAGCGCCACCCAAAAATGAGAAGATTGGAACGGTTCCAAACAACAAAATATTCGGGTAACTTTCGGCCAGAGAACCGAATAGGACGATGGCTATCGCAGCGCCCAATGAAGCGCCGGCGCTGACCCCTATGATGCCAGGATCAGCCAGAGGGTTTCTAAACAACCCTTGCATAACTGTGCCGCAAATCGCCAAAATTGCACCTACAGCAATGGCCAACAAGGTTCTTGGTAAACGAATTTGCTGAATAACCAACGCAATGTGGTTTGGAATATCATGGCTTCTAAGTGAATCAGGAAGCAGTGCATTCATGCTTTGGGTTAACGTAATATCCATGGGTCCTAGTGCAACGGATCCGATGATCGCTGCGTATAACGCAATTATCGCAATGATAAGCAGACTTTTGGTTTTAATATTGTTGATAGGAAATACGGTCATGTTCAATCAGTACTAGTGAGAGGCAAATTGAGCATTGAGCGTTTTTGCCAACTCAAGGCTTTGTAGGCCAAAGCCTCCGACTAACGCACGGCTTGGTACTGAAATAATGCTACCATTTTTCCCTGCGGGTGTTGCCGCTAGCAATGGCAGTTTCGCCAAAATTTGTTCTCTGCCACCAAACGTGTGCCAAGCGCGGTCACTGACGAGGATATAGTCCGGTTGCATGCTGATGATTGCTTCATAGGAAAGGGGCTTATAAGATTCCATTTCTTTTGCTGCAGGATTCAGTGCGCCAGACAACGAGATGATCTTATCGATAGGCGTATTAGAACCTGCTGCAGTCGCAGGGCGATCTTCGTTGATCATTAGAAACATAACCTTTGGCTGCACGTTAAGTTTCTTGCGTTCTAGGTTGGCTATATCTTGCGCTACTTTTTGTTTGATTTTTGTGGCTCGATCTTGTTTTTCCACGATGTCAGCAATGATGTCTATACGCTGGTTCAACGCATCAATTGAATTACCAGACGGCATAGTCATGACGTCTACATTACTGGCTGTTAATAAGTCTAGCGTGGTGTCCGGGCCCATTTCATCTGAACCGATCAAGCGAGTCGGATTAAGCGCCATCAGCCCTTCTGCAGATAACTGGCGATGATAACCGACTTGAGGGATCTGGGTTCCGACGACGTAACTTTTACTGGTGACATCAACCGCAACAAGTTGGTCTTGTGCTTCAAGTGCAAAAAACAACTCTGTGATGTTAGCACCAGCACTAATAATACGCTCCTGCGCATTGATAGAGAATGACGCGCACGCTAATGAAAATGCGCCGATGACCAGTGAACGTGTGCAAAGGAGGGGGAATGTGTTTTTCATACTATTTTTCTTCCATCATGATGCTCGTTGCATCGATTTTGTTTTGTTGCATGAATGCGAGTAATTGAAGCATTTTTTCGACAGGCACTGATTTATCAGAACCGATCACGACTTCTCGCTTAGGAAATTTCTTTTTCGTTTCAACAAGGGCATCAGAAAAGCCCGCCCATGTTGAGTAAGTGGTTTGGTCTATTGCCCAGTTGGGTGCACTTTCCAGTATGTTGACCGCAATGACTTGAGTGTCTGGTTCGGTCAGAACTTGAGTTTGATCCGTTGTGGGGATGTCCAACTGCATCGTTTTGACATTGATGTTCGCGGTTAACAATAAAAACACCATGACAATAAAAATGATGTCGAGTAATGGTGTTAAATCCGGCTTAAAGTCAGAAGACGTAGACTGACTATTTGAACGAATCATGCAGGTTGTTTCCAACGCTTATTTTCATCGAGCGTGGCGTGATTAACATTAATGTGATCCGCTTCAGCAATATTTTGTGTAGTCGGTGATGAAGCGAGATCAGCGTTTATTCCCTCAATAAACAAATTACAGTGATTTAGGCCGTGTTCAATTTTTGCGAGTGTATTGTCGGCCCACATATGAAATAACTGAGCGCCCGTGAGGGCAGGGAGTGCGATGAGCAAGCCTGCGGCTGTGGTAGACATAGCCAAGCCTAGCCCATCGGCAAGTTGTGATGGTTCGATAGACCCCGATGTTGTCGCGAGGCTTTTGAACATTTCAATAAGGCCAATTACGGTTCCCAGTAGGCCGACCAAAGGTGCGATCATGCCAATAATTGAAAGAACACGCAGGCCCGAAGTATAGGTTTGACGTTTTCTTTGTAGCCAAATAGACACGGTTTCTTCTCTGAGGGACTTGTCAAAACGTCGATGTGCTAGCAGCATACCTGCGCCTTGGAATACCGTAATTTTTGCCTTATTGAGTTGCGCTGCAAGTGCGTCCGTTTCTTTAGCATCCGAGAGATCTAACGAACGCAGTTGGTTTAAAAGAGCGTTGCTCTTGGTTCGGGTATTCAACGCCAGAAATAGCGTACGCTCTAATAAGATCATTAATGTGATGAAAGACATGGCAGCGAGTGGCCACGTCATGAGTCCAAGTTGAGATTGGATAGACTGGAGAATTTGCATGGTTAATTTAACTCAAAGGTAATAGGAACTTGTACGCGGTGTGCAATGAGCTGACCTTGGTCGCGGTAGCTTTTGAATTGCCACTTTGTGATGGCGTTAATCGCCGCTTGATCTAACATTGGGTGGCCAGATGAATCAATGACCATTTGTTTAGTTTGATGGCCTTGTTCATCGATCCAAATTTCAACCAAGACTAACCCCTCGATGTTTCTACGCTTGGCACTGCGTGGGTATTCAATGGGGGTAGGCTTGGCACTAAAGCTTGGTTTTTTAACCATTTTAGGGGTGGAAGAACGCGCTTGTTGCGGTGGCTTTATTGCTTCTTCGGGTGTTGACGTGACGGGCGGATTAACTACTTTTTTCGCTACAACAGGGGATACAACATCGGCTTTTACGACTGGGCGTGACTGAACCGGCTTCTTGTTATTCGGTTTAACCTGTGCTGACTTATTTTTTACCAACGCAGTTTCCGCCGCTTTCGGTTGGGCTGGTTGTTTCGTTATCTGTTTAGTGTTTTTTTCTTTCTCTATTAGCTCACTCTTTTGGATTGGCTTTATTGTTGCTTTCGGTTGAGCAACTGGATTGGACTTTAACTTGCTTAATAGCGTTGTATTGGGTTCAGCTTTAGGCTCAACCATTGGTTTGGTTTTTGGTATTGATTCTGGCGTTACTTCAGAAACCGCCTGAGGTGTTGGTTCACTTGCTGAGCGCTGAATTAGTTGGATGCTTACTGATGCCCCAGTCTTGTCAGCAATGGGAGCAATCGTTATTGGCTTATAATTAGCAGAGAATGCAACTCCATGAATAGCGAGCGAAATCCCAGCAAAAACTAAATACCTTTTTAACTCCATTTTGACCTCAATAACCATAACCAATAGCGTATTGTATAATTATCCATTAATTGCGAATGAGATCAATTATTATTTACATTATCAGGTTGAATATGTACTATGCAGCTCAGTTACCACACTCTGTTCGTGAATTAATAGACTGCTATGTTTGAAATCGATACTAAAAATACGGATATCGTAGGCCTTTCTACCCCAGACCCGCTGCGCTTTGCATTTAGCCGAAAGCGATCGGCACACGCAGGTGGTCATATGGACATGGTGCCACCACCACAGGTCCAGCACTGTTTGGCAGAAGCCCTAGGAGATAACTCTGCGCAAAAGGACATTGGCGCGCCACGGTGTTTATATATTCACATTCCGTTTTGTCGAGTGAGATGCACCTATTGCAACTTTTTCCAATACGCATCCTCAAAGCAATTGATGGCATCGTACTTTGAAGCCTTGCTGGCGGAAATACGTTGGAAGGCAGCCATGACGTGGACGCAAGCCCAACCATTTCAAGCTGTTTACGTAGGCGGTGGCACACCAACGGATCTATCTGCGTTGCAATTGGAGCAACTTGGAAAAGCCATTCGAGCAAATTTCCCATTAACGGCTGATTGTGAAATAACGTTGGAGGGACGCGTAAATCGTTTCGGTAAAGACAAGTTTGAGTCGGCTTTAGAGGGGGGCTTCAACCGTTTTTCGTTTGGTGTTCAAAGTTTTGATAACCAGGTAAGACGAAGTGCGAAACGGCTAGATGACAAAGACTACGTAATAGAGACATTGCAAAGCATGATGTCTTACAACGCGGCACCGATAGTGATCGACTTGTTATATGGCTTGCCGTATCAGAACCTAGAAAACTGGCAAACAGATTTGGAAACCTACCTTGAAGTTGGTGTTGATGGTGTTGACCTATATCAACTGATCGAAATGAAAGGGTTGCCGATGGAAAGGGCGGTTGCACAAGGCAAATTACCTTACCCTGCAGACACCCCAACAAAAGCCTCTATGTTTCAAATGGGGGTTGAATTCATGGCAAAGCATCATCAAAGACGCTTAAGTGTGAATCACTGGGCATCAACTAACCGAGAACGCAGTATTTATAACAGCTTGGCCAAAACAACGGCCGAAGTTTTGCCTATTGGAGCTGGTGCGGGCGGCAATGTGGGTGGATTAAACATGATGCAGCATCGCGACATGGATAAATACATAGAGGCCATCCAACAACAAAATTTCCCTGTTGGTATGGTCATGCGTAGTGCGCCAGATCGGGCAATCACGAGCTTTGTTAAGTCAGCGATGGATAAAGGTGTTCTCTCCAGAAAAGGGTTAAATACCGTTGCTCAAAAAGCATTTTTTGAAAGATTGCAGCCACTCTTTATAGCATGGCACCAAAATGGCTTGATTAAACTAAGTGAAGATTATGTTGAACTCACGTTAGCCGGTGAATTTTGGGCAACAACGCTCGCACAAAATTTGATACAAGTGATTCAAACGGGCGCAGGAAAGCGGAGCCCTATTCCAAGCTCAATGCACAATAATAGCTCAACAGATAACAATAAAATTAAAGCCGTTTTGGCTTAAAGGAGAAAAGATGTTTTCGCAAACTTCATACGAAGACGTGAAAGGTTTAGTTCATGGTGCGCTAGATAAAGACAGTGGAGTCCCTGTCTCTTCATTAGCAGAACAACTTAATTTGACCGAAGGAGAGGTAACTTTTGCTTTACCGTCGGATCAAGTCGCCATAGCAAAGGGGTCTCATACGGAATCCATTCTACAGTTACTACCGGAATGGGGACCTGTGACAACGATCGTTCATTCATTTGGTTCGATCTTTGAATTCAAAAACCCGTTCCCTAAAGGAAAGGTGTCCCATGGTTACTATAATATTATGGGTAAAGAAGGGTTGCACGGTCACCTACTGATCGATGCGATAGAACACGTTGCATTTGTTAGTAAACCGTTTAGAGGTATGGAAAGCCACTATATTGGATTTTTCGATACTAAAGGTCATTGCGTCTTTAAAGTGTATGTTGGCCGAGATAAAGCACGAGTTCTGCTATCTGAGCAAGTGACAGCGTTCCAACAATTAAAAGGGAGACTAGCGGAATGAGCAGCGTTAAATTAGAAAGATTACAAAATCGTATTGGTCCAGAAATCCAGGAATTCCGAGACGGATGCCAAACGTTGCAATTGGCAACGCTTAATGGCGCTATACCACATGTTAGTTATGCCCCTTTTGCTCATAACGAGCATGGCTATTTCATTCTAGTTAGCGATATTGCTCAACACGGGCAGAACCTTAAAACAGCTAAATCTGTTTCTATTATGATGATAGAAGACGAATCGAAAGCCAAAACCATTTATGCTCGCCGCCGTTTGGGCTTTGACACTCAAGCACAGTGCCTTGATAAGCAATCGGAAATCGGCGTTGCCGCTATCGCGTGTCTAAAAGCAAGATTCGGCGATATTGTGGATAGCTTAAGCTCGTTAGCTGACTTCAACTTATACCAACTTACACCGGAAAAAGGGCGTTATGTAAAAGGATTTGGGCAAGCTTTTGATGTATCTGGAGACGATTTGCTGAGTTTCGTTCATCTAGATGAAGGACATAAAAAAGAGTCAAACCTAGCATAACGGTATTGATCTAATACCTTACGGCTTAACTAAGCCAAACCTAAGCTCAATCTCATTCTAATAAAATCAGCCAATCTTACGTATTGGCTGAAGGATTGCTGCGCTCAAAATATTTTAAATGGAATAGATTATGTTTATCAAAAAACCTTTAGCGGTGGTGATTACCGCAACCCTTGCTTCTAGTTATGTTATTGCAGACGATCAAGTGTACTCACTTGATGAAGTAGTCGTTTCGGCTACTCGAAGCAATCAAACTATTCAAGACACCGCCGCTTCGGTGACGGTTGTATCGGACCAAGATATTGAAGAGAATATGGTGAATAGCGTCGCTGACCTGTTCGACTATACGCCAGGTGTTAATGTTCAAGCGGATTCGCGTCAAGGCGTTCAAAGCATTAATATTCGAGGAATGGAAGGGAACCGAGTAAAAATTTTGGTCGACGGCGTTTCGCAGCCAAACCAGTTTATTAATAGCTATTCATTTATCAACTCAGGTCGGGTAGACGTCGATGTTGATATGCTTAAGTCGGTCGAAATCGTTAAAGGCGCAGCTTCTTCCTTGCAGGGCAGTGATGCTATTGGAGGTATCGTTGCGTTTGAAACAAAAGGACCGAAAGATTTCTTGAAAGATGGCAAAGACTTTGGTGGTCATGCCAAACTTAATTATTCATCATCAGACAATAGCTTTTCACAGTCTGTCGCATTAGCAAATCGAACGGGTGATTTGGAGAGTTTAGTTGCTTACACTCATCGCGCAGGAGGGGAAATAAACAACTTCAGTGACGATAGAAAGCAAGACACAGACGCAAACAATCTTTTAGTTAAACTTCAGTATCAAGTAAATGAAAGCAACCGCGTTGAGTTTACGGGCGAATATGTAAAAGGCGTTACCGATACAGTTTTTAACGATTCGGATTATAAAGATTACACAGGCAAAGATACAACGGATCGAACTCGTGTCGGAATCAAGCATATCTGGGATGTAAACAACGTCGCGATTGACCGTCTTGAATGGCAGCTTGACTACCTAACTAAGAAAACCAACGGGATAACTGATCGTACGTATTTGTCTGATGGCAACGTGCAAAAGAAAGATTATGTGTACAGCGATAAAGGCGTTCAAGGGGATATTCAGTTAGAAAAATACCTTATGATGGGCAGCGCGGAACATTATATTGTGTACGGTGCGTCATTTAGTGCGAAAGACATTTCCAATACAAACGATGAGTATAACTCGACTAAGCCTGATACTCAGGTATTCTACATGCCAGAAGCTAGCGAAAGCCGATACGGGTTGTTCTTACAAGATGAAATTACTATTGGTCAGTTTATCTTAACCCCTGGTGTAAGATTTGATTCATTCGAAACTAAACCCGGCAATAATTTCCCTGCAGGCGGCGGATATGATCCTGCGCTATATAAAGATTACTCAGATTCTGCAGTAACAGGGCGACTTGGTGCGTTGTACACCGTCAACCCATCAAACAAGGTCTTTGCGCAGATTAGCCAAGGGTTCCGTGCTCCAGATTTCCAAGAACTGTTTTATTCATTTGGTAACCCAGCACATCGTTACGAGAGTATTCCAAACCCGGATCTTAAAGCCGAGAAAAGTTTGTCCTATGAAATGGGCTGGCGTCACGATGTAGCGGCTTCGTCAACGGAAATTGCCGTTTTTTATAGCACGTACGATGACTTCATCGACCGGAAGAAAACAGGCACCACAAGTGGTGGAATATCACAATACCAGTACGTAAATGTCGACCAAGCAACCATTAAAGGTGCGGAAATTTCTAATTCCCTTAACTGGCATCAATTGATTGAAGCTCCGCAAGGTATTACCACGCGCCTTTCTGCAGCTTATACCGAAGGTAAAGACGGTGATGGCAATGGGCTAAATAGTGTTAACCCGTGGAATGCAGTGGTAGGATTTAATTACGATGCGCCGTCAGAGGTATGGGGTAGCTCTCTAAAAGTTGTTTATACTGCTGCAAAGAAACAAAGCGATATAACGCCAGACAATGATTTCTTTGGGAACCCGTATCCTGCATTTGCTCCGAGCAGTTCGACAGTAGTGGACTTAACCGCTTACTATGTCCCGATGAAAGATCTGACTTTACGGGCTGGTATCTTCAATTTAACGGATGAAGAGTACTACAATTGGAGTGACGTGCGTGGACAGCAAAAAGAAGACAAGTTCTATACACAAGCGGGTAGAAACTTCGGGCTATCAGCGAAATACGATTTTTAACCCTCGTTTCCATTAAATGATCGGGCCGCTTTTCATTGGAAAGGCGGCTTTTTTTGTACAAAGGCAGAGTGAATCTTGACGACTTTAAATATCAATAAAACGTGGTTGCTTCAGCAGGCTGCGCGACATAAAAAGAAACTCGTGGTGGCAAATGTTATCGCGGTATTTGCAGCCGCTTTGAGCGTGCCTATTCCATTGTTAATGCCATTACTTGTTGATGAAGTTCTGCTAAACAATCCTGCTGGTGGTATCGAATTGCTCAATCATGGCATGCTTGATTCGTGGCAGACCCCGATGGGTTACATTGCCATGGTCACGTTTTTGGTGGTGGTTATGCGAATGGGAAGCCAGGCGTTAAATATCTATCAAACTCGTCAATTTACGCTCATATCCAAATCTCTCACTTGTTATATGCGTCAGCAATTGCTTGATAAGCTGGGTCGTATCAGCATGCGTCAATATGAGGAGAAAGGCAGTGGGGCATTAACGTCCCATTTGGTGACGGATATTGAAACCATCGACAGTTTCATCGGCAATACATTAAGCCGATTTGTTGTATCCATATTGAGCATTATCGGTATCGCAGCTGTATTGTTCTGGCTCGATTGGAAGTTGGCTCTGTTCATCGTGCTGCTTAACCCGGTGATTGTTTACTTGTCTCGCTTGATGGGACAAAAAGTAAAGCACCTAAAAAAGAGAGAAAATCAATCATTTGAACGCTTTCAGCAACGTTTGGTTGAAACGCTTGACGGTTTATATCAGCTGCGCGCAGCAAACCGTGAAAAAGAATACCTAAAGCGCCTTAAACAAGACTCCGACTCCATTCGTGTGGATGCGGACAATTATGCGTGGCAAACCGACGCAGCCAATCGCCTATCTTTTTTGATGTTTCTTATAGGGTTTGAAATCTTTAGAGCGGCAGCGATTGTGTTAGTTCTAATGGGGGATCTCACTGTTGGTCAAATCTTTGCGATATTTGGTTACCTCTGGTTCATGCTATCGCCAATTCAAGATCTCCTGAGCATTCAGTATTCTTGGTTTAGTGCGTCTGCCGCAATGAAGCGCCTCAATGCCATATTAGATTTGGAAGAAGAGTATCGCCCGGTAGCGACGGTGAATCCGTTTGTGGACAACGAATCTTTCGACGTGGAGCTTAGAAACGTCAGTTTTTCTTATAACGATGAACGTAATGTACTTAAAGATTTAAACTTACGTATTCCTAAAGGTAAACGTGTTGCTCTGGTAGGGGCCTCGGGGGGAGGTAAATCTACGCTGATCCAATTGCTGCTTGGTGTTTACCATAAAGAACGGGGCGATATCCTCATTAACGGTCACCCGATAGAAAGTGTTGGCTATGATGAGTTACGCTCAAAGCTCGCGACGGTTCTCCAGCAGCCGATGATCTTTAACGATACGATGAGACAGAATTTAACCTTAGGCCAAGATTATTCAGATGAGGCTCTTCATCAAGCATTAAGCATCGCGCAATTAGACGACATGTTAGCGACATTGCCAGCGGGACTTGAATCTCAATTGGGCCGTCAAGGAGTACGTTTGTCGGGTGGACAAAGACAAAGGCTTGCTATTGCCCGTATGGTGCTGTCTGACCCTGATTTCGTGATTCTAGATGAAGCCACATCAGCGCTTGATACTGCTACCGAGGCGGCTTTACACGAAGCATTGGATGAGTTCTTAGACGGTAAGACAACCCTAATTGTGGCACACCGCTTATCAGCAGTGAAACAGGCGGACCTGATCTATGTGCTCGAAGACGGAAAAGTTGTTCAGTCAGGAACCCATCATGATCTGGTGAACGAAAGCGGCCTGTATCAAACACTGTACGGAACACTTCAGGTTCATTGAGCCTAAAACAGGGCGTAGGCCAACGTTAGTTCTGTATCAATGCGTCAGTTTTCGCTGCGCAAACAAAGTCATTGTGATGCAAACCTTTTATGGAATGGCTCCACCATGTCACATTAACTTTACCCCATTCGGTCAGAAGCGCAGGGTGATGCCCCTGTGTTTCTGCCATTTCCCCTACACGATTAGTAAACGCCAATGCCAGTCTAAAGTTTTTGAACGTAAAAGTTTGAGTTAGCTGGAAGATTCCATTCACCTCTATGATTTGCCAATTGGGAAGTGTCTTTACTAACGTATTCATTTCTTGAGTAGTCACTTGGGGTGCGCCTAATTTGCACGCTTCACAGTCTTGTTGTGCCAATGGCTGGTTGTTTAAGCTCATTTTATTTCCTTATGATGCTTTTAAAGGGTAGCTAGGTGAGTGCAAGCCTAAGGCTTTCGCTTGCTTGATCTTGGTCATCAAGTCGATTTTAGTCAGAGAAAACAGCGTATCTATTGAGTCTATAGCGAAATAGATAGGTTGCATGATATCGATACGGTAAGGGGTTCTTAATACGTCAACGATGTCGAAAGGCTTGATTATCGGTTTGTTTGAAAAAGCGTAATCGGTTTCTCCGGGGCTTGATAAGATCCCGCCGCCGTACACTTTATAGCTGCCATTGGATGCCAAAAGTCCAAATTCGACAGTAAACCAATAAAGTCTCGCTAAATAAACGCGATCTTCATGACTAGCACCAAGGCCAAGTTCTCCGTATTTTTGAGTAAAGTCGGCAAACGCAGGGTGAGTTAGCATGGCGCAGTGACCAAATATTTCATGAAAAATATCGGGTTCTTGCAGGTAATCCATCTCATTGATACTGCGGATGAACGTTGCAACGGGAAATTGCTTACTCGCCAATAGCTTAAAAAACGTGTCATAGCTGATAAGAGCAGGGACACCTTTGCAGCGCCAACCCGAGCAGGGCTCAAGAACTCGATTTATATCGTTAAGCTGAGGCACACGATTTGTAGGCAGGTTTAATATGTCGAGACCAGACAAATATTCATCACACGCCTTACTTCGGACATTCCCACACTGCCTAGTAACGAGCCTCTCCCAGACTTGATTTTCAGAGGTTGTCCAGTGCAATTCTCCGTGACTGTTCGCCTGTTTAGCTACGTACTGAGTCTTAGCCGTCATAATTATGGCCTCCAATCTGCCACACAGGTTAATTATATTGGTTAACTATTGATGCATACTTTTGGTTTGTCGAACTAACGATGGGATAGGGTAATGGTACTTGTGTAACATATTGTTTACAATTTGGCGGGGGGGGGGATCTAAACGGTCACTAAGTTATGGTGGTCTCTATAGCAAAGACGTTGAGCAGGAATATGTGAGCTGCCTCAACTTCTATAAATTGTGTTGTTGGTTTTAGCTAAATTAATAGCATTGGGAGATTGGTCCTTGAGGTACACTTACGTCAACTAAAATTCATGTCTTTTAATTTGTGGTTTTGCCCCATGAGATTTTGTAAGAGATGATTCACAGTCGTTTAAAATGGATATTTTCAGTGAAAAAAACATTAGCAATATTGATAAGTTCCGCTCTATTGATTTCGTTTTCTAGTCAGGCAGAAAGCGATGCGCAGGCACAGACCGCCAAAAAAGAGCGTGCATTCACTATCAAATTTGGTGGCTCTAAACTAAAGACGGACGTAACGGGCGATAAAGATTTCGAACTGTATGGGCGATCACTTGCGTTTGATTACACGTCTGAATCCAATAAATGGACGGACAACAAAGACCTCTATCTCGGCTATCTCGCCTCTCTAGATGTGCACTACAATTCTAAGAAAAAAGAAGACAATCACGCAATATATCAAGTAGAAGAAGTAAGCAGCTTAATTGGTAGCTTTGCACCTAAAGTCAGCTACATGGTTACACAGCAAACCGCTCTATTTGCTTACGCTGGTGTTTCGTACGGTGCACTGAAAGAGCAAGATTACAAGAAAACACCGGGTTCAGTTGCGTCTGAAAAAGAAGCTGTTAGTGGTTGGGGTTACTTATGGGGCTTTGGCGCTCGGTATGAGCTCGACAATAATTTTGAATTTGGTGGCGAGTTCAGAGCAAGCCATCTGAGTGTCGATAACGATAAACGTTCTGGTAAAGCGGACCTTTACGGTCTATATGCGACGGCCGGATATCGTTTTTAGTTGTCCAGTAGAAAAACGTAGCGATAGACAGTTGATGACTGAGAGTTAATGGCTTCACGCGGAGTTTGAAGCCATTATCAAGTGATGCTGTTCTGTCCAATATATGATTTCGTCCAGAGACAGCGCCTTCCCATTAATAAACCCCTGTACGTAATCACATTTGGCCGTATTGAGTAAGCCGATTAGTTCCTGTTCTTCAACCCCCTCTGCGATAACCGTACAATTCAAACCATGAGCTAACGATATCGAGCTAGTGACGATTGCGTGATCAGCGCTGCTAATATGCATACTTGAAACAAACGAGCGGTCAATCTTGATTTGATCAATGGGCAGTTCCCGCAATAAGGTTAAAGAAGAATACCCCGTACCAAAATCATCAAGACTGATTTTGAATCCCATGTGACGCAGTTCTTCTAACACAATTTTTGTGTTGCCAATGTCTTTGAGCATGTCGCTCTCGGTTACTTCTAACACGACTTGAGACGAATTCAGCTGCTCGCTTTGTGCGAGTTGTTTTAAATTATCGAGCAACGCGCTGCTGTTGAGATCGTGAGCTGAGAGGTTTAGGTGGATGCTCGCCTCTATTCCTGCGCTATTAAAGATATGTAAGTCGAGCATGACCTGATTAATCACCCAGTCAGTGATGTCTCTAATAAGGTGAGTTTGCTCTGCGATAGGAATAAAAAGTTCGGGAGAGATGAAACTACCATCAGGCTGAGGCCAGCGAATCAATGCTTCATAGCCATACAAGGTTTGTTTCAATGTATTGACTATCGGTTGGTAATACAGGTGGAACTCCTGATTATGCAAAGCCGTAGTAATGCGGCTGGCGATATCTAACTGCTGCTTGGCTTTGATTTCCAAAGCATCAGAATAGAAAGACACGCCTAAGCCGATTCTTTTCGCTTCATACATTGCTGAATCCGCTTGCTTTAACAGTTCGTCTTGATTGGAACCAAAGTCGGGATAAATACTCACGCCGATACTGACTGATACGGGAAGATTATATTGTTCAAGTTGAAAGCGAGGGCTGAGTTGCTCTGCAATTTCAGTGCAGTAGGAGCTGATGTGGTGTTGGTTGTTGGTATTTAGGATGATAACGAACTCATCGCCTCCGATTCGAGCATAAAAGGCATCGGCTGGAACCACTTCTGAGATTCTCTCTGCAATGTTAACCAGCAATAGGTCTCCCGTTTGGTGGCCCATAGCGTCGTTTACGTTCTTAAAGTTGTTGATATCGAATAACAGGACAGAAAATGGTGATTGCGTAGCGAGGCGTTTGGTCATGGCGCTTGAGCAATAGGCTCTATTTGGCAACCCGGTTAATGAATCGTGAAGTGCATTATGCCGTTCACTTTTGGCTATCTGTTCAATCTTGAGGATGCTGCTTAAGCAGAACTTTAAAACGATGGAAACAAAGATGCTCCCTCCGAACAAAATAGCGGCCATTCCAATGTCGATGTAACTGGCGTCTCTCTTGCCGAATAAATAGATCAGATAGGCCACGTATCCGATAGAGAATGCGACAATAAGCCCCAGTAAAAACTTCCATCCAGACTCTTTGGTCTTAATGCAGATCGTGAATGCTGGTTTAATGGAAAAAAGTAGCAAACCAATGGCTATTATCATAAGAAAGTCAGCAAAAATCAGCATAGACAAACTTGACCAAAGCTAGTGTAAACGTGCATATAATTCTTCTTCTGGTTGCAATCTATCTTTAAGGTTAGCAAAATTTTAGGGTTTCGGTATTAGACTTACGAATAAACTGATTTCATACAAAGCACACTCAAAAATAGTTGAAAAAATTGATGAAGCTAATGGTGGTTTGATAATTTGAGCCATAAATAAAATCAAAATATGCGTCAGATCAAGAAAAAACACGATTAATTCAATAAAAAACCAAAATAAAGTTGAATGATTCAAAATATATTGAATAATGGAGTTACACTTTTTGTTGAGTCTATGTTTTCAGCTCATTTATTAGTACCAATAGGAATTCTATCCCATGCAAAATGCATATGTACTCGTAATCAATTCTGGCAGTTCTTCTATGAAGTTTGCTGTTATCGACTCTGTAAGCGGCGACGCAATCTTAAGTGGTCTAGGTGAATGTTTCGGCCTTGAAGATGCGCGCATGAGCTGGAAATACCAAGGTCAAAAATCGGAAGTTGCAGTAGAGGGTGAGGGTAACCATCATCAACTCGCAATTAATCGCTTAGTTGACTTAGTCAGTGAGTATGGCTTCAATAATGATCTCGTTGCTGTAGGTCATCGCATTGTACATGGCGGCGAGAAATTCACTAAAACAGTACGAATTAACGAAGAAGTAACGGCTGAAATCGAAAACCTAGCAGATCTTGCTCCTTTGCATAACCCTGCAGGCGCTGTCGGTATTCGCGCTGCAATTGAAGCGTTCCCAGCGCTTCCTCAATTTGCTGTATTTGATACTGCTTTCCACCAAACTATGCCTGAGCGTGCGTTTACTGGCGCTATTGCAAAAGAGCTTTACACCGACTTTGGAGTGCGTCGCTACGGCTTCCACGGTACTAGCCACTACTTTGTTAGCCGCGAAGCTGCAAAAATGCTGAACAAGCCAGTTGAAGAGTCAAGCTTCATTTCTGTTCACCTTGGCAATGGTGCATCGGTATGTGCTATCAAAGATGGCGAAAGTGTAGATACAAGCATGGGCTTCACCCCTCTTTCTGGCTTAATGATGGGCACCCGTTGTGGTGACTTAGATCCAGGTATCATCGAGTACCTTTTGAAGAAAGGCTGGTCACAAGAGCAAGTATTTGACTCTTTGAATAAGAAGTCTGGCTTCCTTGGTGTGTCCGGTATTACGAGTGACGCTCGTGGTATTCTTGAAGCGATGGAAGAAGGACATGAAGGCGCGACGTTAGCATTCCAAGTATTTACTTACCGTGTCGCTAAATACATTGCTTCTTACCTAGCAGCGCTAGATTCATTGGACGGCATCATATTCACTGGTGGTATTGGTGAAAATGCACTTCCAATTCGTCGTGAAATCCTGAAAAACCTTAAGCTTCTTGGTTTTGTTGAAGATAAAGCAGGCAATGAAGCTGCTCGCTTTGGCGCAGAAGGCATCATTGCTAAATCTGAAGTGTTAAATGCAGTGGCGATGGTTGTTCCAACCAATGAAGAATTCGTGATTGCTCAGCAGTCAGTAGAACTTCTCTAATCAGTTGATTCTGCCCTAGGTTAGATTGAACCGCCAGTATTGCTGGCGGTTTTTCATTTTGTTGAATAGAATGCAGCGACCGTGAGCTGGCTAAATGTCTTTGGCTGTTATTTGTGCTATATATGTGTATATGCAGTAAATATAATAATAACGACATTGGCTAAACTCATAAATGTTTGATAGAGCGAAGAAAATCTACGAATATGCTGAACCGAACCTGACCATAGTTGCACTTATGGGGATCGTTGGGTTTCCTGCGTATTACTACATATGGCAATTCTTAGTCCCAAGCGGGTACGAGAACCTCGGGCTTCGTCTCGCCTGTGGTGCATTACTGATCCCAATCCTACTTCGCCATAAAATTCCTTATGCTTTCAAGCGCCAATTACATGTCTATTACATTGTCTCTTTAGGGGCATGTTTACCTTTCTTTTTCTTTTTCATGCTGCTTAAAAATGATTGGTCTATTATTTGGGTGATGTCATTGATGTCGGCCATTTTCTTGCAGATTCTGCTGATATACGATTCTAAAATTGTGGCTTTGCAAAGTATTGTTGCTTTTGTTGCGGCATATGTCGCGGTGCACCTTACAGGCGGCAGCAATGAGCTATACGCACTAGATTGGAATTACATTCCTATTTTATTTTTTACCTACGTATTCGGCACGTTATTCCACTATAGAAACCATGCAGAGCATGAACAAAGGGTTTCGTTAGCCAAATCATTCGGCGCTGGAATTGCCCATGAAATGCGTAACCCATTGAGTGCCGTTTATAGCTCAATTGAAGTGATCAAATTCTTGCTACCCGAGCGCAATGCACAACACCTCTCAGATCAATATCACCTAGATGCCAAAGATTTAGATGAGATCAATTTGATCTTGGAGGATTCTATGTCTGTTATAGAGAAAGGTAACGAAACCATCAGCTTACTGTTGACCTCGATCGATGAGCATAAACTGTCGACATCGAGCTTTAAAAGATACTCTTTGGGTGAAACCTTAGAAGCATCCATTAATAGTTTTCATTATGCTGATAAATCCGATCGTAGTCTGATCCATCTAGAATTTGGTAACAGTGATGAGTATTTTGGTAGTGATGTATTAGTCCGGTACGTAATATTTAACCTACTAAAAAACGCGTTCCATTATAAGTTTAGAGCAGACTTCAATCTAAACATTCAACTCAAGGTCGATGATGAAGAGTGGAATGTTATTACTGTTGAAGATACCGGACCCGGTATGGATCTAGAGGCTCGTGAACACATTTTTGATGACTTTTATACATCGGGGAAAAAAGGCGGATTTGGCTTAGGCTTACCGTTTTGCAGAAAAGTAATGAAAGCGCTCAACGGAAAAATCACTTGTGATAGCGAAGTAGGAAAGGGAACTAAGTTCTCACTGTATTTTCCTAAATATCACTCTGAAGCCGTATTGAGTGCCAAAGCTGAATTGATAAGATCTAAATCACTCATTTACATTGGTAATAAAAATGCGACGCTCAATGCACTGCAGTCTCATGCTTTCTTTTCAGGGTATCAATTGCACGCATTCGGCAATGACTTCCAACTTAGCTCTTTTGAATTAACCGAAGATGTGGTCCTAATAGATTTGAGCATCTTTAAGGATGATATAGCTGCGTTTTCTGCATTGGAGCGAAAGCTATGCAACTATGAAGGCAAGATCGTCTATTTGTATGCTGGAAATATCCTAGAATGCTTTAAGCTGAATAGAATACTGCCATATGAGTTGATGCAAATTGGGACATTTGGTCAAAATTTAGCAGAGAAGCTAGACAAGTCATTTTTCGAAATTTGTCAACAGTCTCCTCAGTCCAACGCTAAACCAAAACAAGTTGCAAGCCAACCAACGGTGCTTATTGTCGATGATAACGCGTCTTTGCGAACATATTCTTCTACGTTATTGGAAAGGCAAGGGTATAAGGTATTGCAAGCTGAAAATGGCAAGTCCGCATTACAGGTTCTGAAATCCAACTCGGTCAATCTTATTTTGATGGATCTTGAAATGCCAGAGATGGACGGTATAGAAACAACTAAAGCCATTCGTGATATTAATTATGAATATAACGGCAAAGAAATACCTATTATTTGTTTTACCGGAGAAAAATGTGAGCACACACTAAAAGCCATTTCCGAAAGCGGAATGAATGATTATATTCTTAAACCTGCGTCAAAGGATATATTAATTAGCAAAGTGGCGACTTGGGTTTAATTAAAGAAGGTACCATTCTTTTATAAGACCCGCTTCTATTATTACATTACATTACATTATTCTCCTTAGCGGCACTGCAGACGGTAAGAACGTGGTCAATATCTCTATTGGTGATGTCGCTATTCATAGATAGCCTAATAATGCTTCTGTTTTTGGGCGTAGCAGGGTGGCAGAAAACAGAACCAAATAGTCCATGTTTTTCAAAAAAATCCCGTACTGTTTCGGTATTTTCTTCTGTTCCCGTTTCAATAGATATAATTTGAGACTGACTTTGGACTCGGTATCCTAACTCCCGTAACCCTTTCCTGAGTTTTTCCGATTGCTGAAATAAGCGCGTTCGCTCGGCATCACGACTCTTAATGAGATCTAAGGTTGCTTTCAGTGTTTCCATTTCATGGGGCAATATTGCAGAGCTAAAAATCGCCGGTAACGATGTATAAGGTAACCAACGATTCATTTCTGAATGGCATAATATGGCCCCCGCACGATAGGCGAATGCTTTCGCCAAGCTAAGCGTCATGAAATCTACTTGCTTTGTTAAACCAAGCTCTACAAGAAGCCCTGCGCCATGGGGCCCGTGGGTTCCTAAAGAGTGGGACTCGTCAACAATGACAGCGCAGCCATTTTCATTCGCAATATTTACGATGTCTTTAAGCGGAGCAACGGTGCCAACGGTGCTGTAAACGGAATCGACGATGACAATGCCTGGCCCATGCTGTTTAATCAGCTTTTGCAGATGTTTGGTTTTATTATGCATAAACGAATAGATTGGGCTGTTCGCATTCTGAGCACCATGCCATAGTGACATATGAGCATAAAAGTCTATGTAGACGGGCGTGTTACTGGATGCGATCGTATGCAGTAAGCCAACGTTTGCTGCCCAACCAGATTGAGCAACAATACATTGAGAAAACTGAGTGAATTGACTCAATTGAAACTCAAACGTATCGGCCCCTCTTTCCGTTTGTTCAAACACCGCAGACATAACCACTTCTTTGTCAGCGTTTCGAATGGAATCGATTTGACGCTGTGTAATCATGGGATGATTAGAAACAGCAAGATAGTCGTTACTTCTTAGTACAATACCTAGATCGTCTGGCTCAATCCCGAGAACCAAATGTTTGGAATTCTTTCGACAAAGAATGTGATTATCAAGATATGAATCTAGCCTGTCACTAATAAATGAGGGTAAAGGTTTTGAATCGTTGCGTTCAATATTCATTTTTAGTACTCATTGTTGGAATAATGTAATGTCAGCTGACAAAACTAGTTATTGCTCAACAAATAAATACTGTCACCATGAGAAAGTGATTAATTTGAAGTTATGTACAATCTTAACTATTCTATATTTTGTATTTGAATATCTACAATTACCCTTTTGGAGGTCTGCTTAGTTTCATTCTATACGTTATTTTGTTCATTATTTTTCTCGCTTAGTTTACGAATTACTTTATGTGAATAATTAAAATTGGCTAATTTCTTCTTAAGAAGTGGGTAACGTAATTTTTCAGCACCCAACACACCAAACAAGTTGCGATTAGCAGTTCTGTAAGGCCAAAGCTCATCAACCAAGCCCATTGAGGGTGATCTGAATGGAACCAATCTGTTAGGTGGTGCATAGCAATTGAGCTGATAACAGACGGAAAAGTAACAGCAGCAATGGAGGCTTGGAACTTTAGACGCAGTAAAGGGATATAACATAGGTAAATCAATAGCGTCATCGTGATGGCAATTCCTGCGAGTGCGCCGGTTAAAATTGGGTCGGGTTCACTGAAGTTAACGAGATACGCAGCTAACGTTAAGTTGATCGGGGCTGCCATAATCGCAAGTGTTGGTCTGGCACGGCGCGGTAGCATTCCAGCAAAGACTAAACGGTACAGAACCAAAGGTAACATGAAAAAATAGATAGCAATGCAAACGATTGCAATTGTTTCCGAATATAAAGTATGCCCCAATTGTGATCCAGCAAGTGAGCTACTGATCAGACCTACAGGGTACAAAAACCAACTGGGAACAATGTTCGATAATTTGAATGCTCTAATCTGAAAGTAGAAAAAGCAAACCATCATTACAATGTGAAGACCTAAAGCCAAAAACCAAAGAAAGTAGGCAATATTGGGCACAACAGTCGCAAGGTAATCACATAAAATGAGCAACCCCATACTAATAGGTGCCATAAGGCTGCCATTTAGAGGGTTACGTATTTCGGTAATGAATCGACGATAACTGGTTAAGTATTGAATGATGACAGGGATCAGCAATGAACCACCGAGAAATGCACAGAAAGGGCGAAACCATACGCCAATGGATGGAGCATACAACATCCAGGCTTGACCGAGCCCTATAATCCCTAACGCGAGAGAAGCAAGAGATAATGGGACATGTCGGCGTAAATTTGGTAACGCAAAGTTCAACGTAGAATCCTGTTCGGGCATTTTGGGCATAGTGTACCAAAAAGACTATGCGCTTGCTCTGTTAATCACCTGCGAGTTGTGCCGAATAATGCCCAGTTTTGTCGGATAAAACAGCTTTATTTACTCACTTCATTGTTTTCAGTGGGCAAATCTTGTTGTCTGAGCTTATCGTTTTTTAAGGTACGATGAAGCAGTTGGCTATAAATCGGTTGGCCGCCAAACAGTTGCGCGATAATAACTGCGCCTAGGCACGTAATGATAAGGGGCAGGATGAGGTAATAATTGTTGGTCATTTCTATGACCAGTAAGATGCCAGTTATCGGCGCTCTGACCGTTGCGGCAAAAAGCGCGCCCATGCCAGCGATCGCAAACATTCCCGCTTCTATGGGTAATCCTGGAAGTAGTGTTTGTGCCGTTAACCCGAACGCATAACCAAATAAAGTGCCCAGCGCGAGCATTGGGGCAAATATGCCTCCCGGCGCCCCGGACCCAAAACAAAGTAGGGTTGTTAGAATACGGCCTAGAAACAGCAATAGTAGAACATTTGTTCCGTACTCTCCCTCCGTGACAGCGGGAATTAACCCAATACCGCCTCCGGTCAGTTCAGGTACATACAGTAAGAGCAAGCCAAAACTGCCACCAAGCAGAGTGCCCGTCATCAAATATCGTTTGCGATCATTCTTGTGAATGGCGACAAAGGCATCTTGAGACAGGGTAACCAATTTGTTGAACACAACCCCAAACAGCCCAAATAAAACGCCAAGTAACAAGAATAGCCATAAAGCCTGTAGATCTGGGGCTTGGTACTGAGGCATCGTAATGACCGCTTGCTGACCGTTGATTGAGCGGAACACGATGTTAGCGGAAATTGCAGAGATGATGACGGCTTTGATCGATATGAGGGAATAACGAAACTGAGGGCGCATTTCTTCAACCACAAACATAATACCGGCTAACGGCGCGTTGAATGCCGCAGCAAGTCCACCAGCGGCTCCGGAGGCAAGTAGGGAGTGTTTTGTATCGTCGTTTTTTACACGAAAAATATCACATACCATGCGGCCAATGTTCCCGCCCATCTGCACTGTTGGGCCCTCACGCCCTAGCACCATACCGGAGCCCAATGCGCCTAGGCCTCCTATGAATTTAACAGGGAGAACGCGCCACCATCTTACAGGACGCATGTTGTCCATCGCGCCCTCAATTTCAGGTATTCCTGAGCCTGCGGCTTCAGGAGCAAATTTATGAACGAGAAAATAGCCAATGAATGCCAATGCAGCGCTGATGATAAAAGCAGCAAGCCATAACGGAACCGCATTACCGATTTCGTTTTTCAGCCAATCTGTTCGGGTCTCTGAGACAAAATGAACACCAAGCTCAAATAATGTACCTAGGAGCCCAGCCAAAATACCGACAATGCAAGACTGAATTAGAACAGATACTGGCGTGGTGTCTCGAGAAAGGAATTGATTAATCGCACCACGAGGTAGGTGTGAAAGCAAAGACTGCCTAACCTTTTCTTTTCTTGTCATTTTTTGATGCCTAGCAGGAGGAGTAGAGTGGATAGGAGTAATTATAAGTCATCTGAACGTCATCAACAGGTATAAGAATGGAAATTACAATTGCAAAAATAGTATGTGCATATTTCAAAAATGGCGAGTTTAAAATCTGAAGCAGCATCACACAATCAAGATTGTGCGAGCCAATGACTTGAAAACTTGGGGATGTGTACCATAGTTAACGTGTAAGGCGAAGTAACTCGAATCAACATGGAGGAGAAGGCGCTTTATTCACAATTTGGACGGAATCGGAAAAAATTGTAATTCCTCGTACATTGTTTAGGGCCATCGTTCGCCCTAATCCGCAAACTCACGATATGAGTCTCGAGGTAAAGGCGTACTTTAAAGAGTACGCCTTTTGTCTTTTAGTAACACATCAAAACCGAGTATACTCCTTGCTAATAAAGGAGTTTATTTATGATTACTGCAGTCCCTACCAATATTATTACCGGATTTTTAGGCGTTGGCAAAACCACGGCCATTCTTAATTTGCTTAAAAATAAACCAGAATCGGAAAACTGGGCTGTTTTGGTTAACGAGTTTGGTGAAATTGGTATCGACGGCGCACTAATGTCAGAGCATGGAGCGATGATCAAACAAGTTCCTGGTGGCTGCATGTGTTGTACGGCAGGCGTTCCCATGTCAGTTGGGATTAACGCTCTTTTACGTCAAAACCCAGATCGCTTGATCATCGAGCCAACAGGCTTAGGCCATCCGAAGCAAGTAGTGGCGGTTCTTACATCAGATCAATATCAAACAAGTGTTGATTTAAAAGCGACGTTGGCCTTGGTGGACCCGAGAAATCTGAGTGATGAGAAGTACACCTCAAACAGCAATTTCAATGATCAACTCGACAGTGCCGATGTCATCATCGCCAATAAAGCGGATCAATGTTCAAAAAGTGACCTACAGCAATTTGAACAATGGATCGAGACATCGAATGATCAAGGGAAAGTGCATGAAGTTGTCAGCCTCGGCGAAATTTCGTTGCATCTGCTTGATAGGGAGAGACTGCAAGGTGTAGAGTCGACCAAGATACATGCTCACCATCATGAGCATGCCGATCTAGAACCACAATTCATGCTGGAACCCGGCCAGTCGTTCGTAAGAAAAGAGAACAAAGGTCAGGGACACTTTAGTTGCGGTTGGCTATTTGGCGCGGAACATATCTTCGATTTTGATCTGATGTTTAGCATGCTAAGTGCACTAACCGCTGAACGAGTCAAAGCTGTGGTGAATACCACAAACGGTTGTTATTCGTTTAACTTAGCTAACGGCGTACTTTCTGTAAATCAAATGAGCCTAGATGGGTTTGAAACCAGAATGGAAGTGATCGATAGCCAGCCATTGAATTGGGATCAACTGGAAGCGGCGCTGCTGCATATTGGTGGTATAACAGAACCAAAAAGCGAGTGAATTAGCTATTTTACTAAAGTGAGGTTTTTCCTCACTTTATTTAAACTAGGTCCTGAGGCTAAGGCTTGCTATTACGTTTTGCTAGTGGGGCAGGCCTTGCGAGATAAAAGCCTTGGTAAAAATCGATATTAAGGCGCTTCATTGCGACGAGTTGCTCTTGGGTTTCAATTCCCTCTATCACGGTAGGAGCATGTAAGTTTTGACCCAATTCTAGCGTCTCGTGCAGAGGCTGCTTATCACCCGCCATATAGGCTAACAATAACCCTCTGTCTATCTTCAAAACATTTGGCTTGATTAACGCTACGCGCTCTAAGTTAGAAGATAGGCTCCCAAAATCGTCAATGGCAACGTGAAATCCATTGTCTTTCAGTTCATTTACCGCGCAGCTTAATGCGTCGTCATCGGTGGATTCACTTTCAATAATTTCTTTAACTATTTGACCTGGCTTTACGCCGATCTCATCAAGGCGAACCAATAGTAGAGAGTTAGTTTCTTGAGAGTTAGCACGATGCTCATTGGAAATAGGCAGAGTATTGATGAACAGCTTTAAATGCGATTGCTCGGATTGAGCAAAATTCCGGAGGTGGATTGATTGGCTTAACCGATCTATATTGATTTTGTCAGTATTAGGTAGAGTACTGGAAGCGAAGATGTCAGATGGCACCATCGGGGAGCTATTGATCGCGCAATTAAACCTGACTAGCGCTTCGTATCCGATAATGTCATTAGACTGATCGAAAATAGGCTGAAAAACACTACTGAGCAGCCAGTCTTTATACTGACCATAGTGCAACTTTGTCTTTTCATCGACTCTGCAGCGGGAACTGAAATCCAAACGAGATGATAAAATCATTTTTTGGCTACTACCTCGACCAAAATCTGGGTTGGTTGTGCTCGCACTATTCTTGCAGCGGCACGATCACGTAATATGCCAAAGTACCATTACTGAGTAAAAGCCAAAGTAAAAATAACAAAAATGGGGAGCGACATCCCCATTCTAGCTATTTATCAGTCGTGTTACGGTTATCTTTTGTTTCTGAGATAACGCTTACGGCGTTCTTCTTTTTTCTTAATTTGTTCTTCTGCTTTCTTCTCGGCGGCCGCTTCAACTTCGATCAGTTCTTTTGTGATCATTTCAGGTAGCTCAAGCGTGACCTTACCTAAGGTGCCATTTCGAAGTTCATGCAAAAGGATTTCAGATGCCTTGTGTAAATCGATACGTCCACCAGAACGCAATGCGCCACGTTTACGGCCGATGGCTTCCATTAGCTCTACGTCAGATTCCGGCAACTCTTCAATCTGGTAGCGCTCTTTAAGCAGATCAGGGTACTGCTGTGCCAAGTATTCAACGGTATAAAACGCGACTTCATCGTATTCCATTGCCGTGTCTTTTACCGCGCCAGTTGCTGCTAGGCGGAAGCCACTATGAGGGTTTTCAACTTTTGGCCACAGGATCCCTGGCGTATCCGATAGCACAACACCGTTTTGTAGGTTGATTCGCTGCTGACGTCGTGTCACAGCCGGTTGGTTACCTGTTACTGCAATAGTACGGCCCGCGAGCGAATTGATAATGGTGGATTTGCCAACGTTAGGTATGCCCATGATCATTGTACGTATGTTCTTGCCAAGCTGCTCTCGGTGAGGAGCAAGCTTACGGACCGTATCCATGATTTGTTGGATCTCTGCAGGTATAGAGGTAGTGACCGCCATTGCCTTTACACCTTGCTCTTTTTCAAGGTGCTTAATCCAAAGCTCTGTTAATTCAGGATCCGCAAGATCACGTTTATTCAGCACTTTCACACAAGGCTTATCGCCGCGCAAAGTAGAGATCATTGGATTTTCGCTGCTAAAAGGAATGCGAGCATCGAGAACTTCAATGATGACATCTACTTGAGGGATAACTTCTTCGATTTCTTTGCGGGCTTTGTGCATGTGGCCCGGAAACCATTGGATAGACATTGAGATAAACCTTGTATAACTAAACTTGGTGCCAATTGTAATAGCTTATACGAGAGGGTAAAGGGTTTTATTAAGAGTAAATGCAAATACGTAATTAACCAAACCAATGAATTATCCATATCAATTGTGATCTTATTCACGATTTCTTCGTCAATGCGGCTGATCTAAGAATTTTTCCTAACGATGTTAAGCCCGTTTCTCAAGCCAGATCCCTGCTTCATTTTTACAATCAGTCTCATCAATAAGAGCTGCGCCAATGAATGGAACGATTGATAGTTTGATTAATTTGGGCCGCGGTATGAATTTGACTGTTTGGTGCGATGACTGCATGTCGAAAGCGCACGAAATGGATGGACTTTAGTGAGTGTCGTGAGGATTTCACATGTTAAAACTGCTAGAACAGGTTAGAAAACCAACCGTAGACTTGCCTGTAGAACAACGTCGTAAAATGTGGTTCAAACCGTTTATACAGTCGTACTTGGTTGTATTTATTGGATACTTAACCATGTATTTAATTCGAAAAAACTTTAATGTCGCGCAAAACGACATGATCTCGACCTATGGTCTGTCCATGACCGATTTAGGTTTGATTGGCCTAGGCTTTTCGATTACTTATGGTATCGGTAAAACGGTTGTTTCTTATTATGCTGATGGAAAGAATACCAAACAGTTTTTGCCATTTATGTTGATTCTTTCAGGCATTGCGATGATTGGCTTCAGCATGAGCTTGGGTGGGTCGAGCATTAGCTTATTCCTCATGATCGCATTCTACGGCTTGAGCGGTTTCTTCCAAAGTACGGGCGGCCCTTCTAGTTATTCTACGATCACTAAGTGGACGCCGCGCAACAAGCGAGGCAGTTATTTAGGCTTATGGAATATGTCCCACAATGTCGGTGGTGCGGGTGCTGCAGGCGTTGCGTTATTTGGTGCGAACTACTTGTTTGACGGCCATGTGATTGGCATGTTTGTTTTCCCATCGATCATTGCGATTGTTGTCGGTTTCTTTGGGCTACGTTTTGGTAATGACTCACCAGAAGCTTATGGACTGGGTAAAGTAGAAGAACTGTTTGACGAAGAGCTGAGCCAAGAAGACATAGACACTGAAGAAAATCAGATGACTAAGCGCGAAATCTTCATGGAATACGTGCTGAAAAACAAAGTAATTTGGTTATTGTGCTTTGCGAATATCTTCTTATACATCGTGCGCATCGGTATTGACCAATGGTCAACAGTATACGCATATCAAGAGTTAGGTTTATCTAAAGAAACGGCAATTTCTGGTTTTACGCTATTTGAAGTAGGTGCGCTGGTCGGAACGTTAATGTGGGGATATCTATCTGACTTAGCGAACGGGCGCCGTGCGTTAGTGGCCTGTGTTTCCTTGGTATTGATTATATTTGCTCTTGAATTTTACCAACATGCGACCAATGAGTACATGTACTTAGGCTCACTGTTTATTTTAGGTTTCTTGGTATTTGGTCCACAGTTGTTGATCGGTGTTGCGGCAGTAGGCTTTGTTCCTAAAAAGGCGATCAGTGTAGCCGACGGCGTTAAAGGCACATTTGCTTATCTAATTGGTGATAGCTTTGCAAAATTGGGGTTAGGTATGATTGCCGATGGAACCCCTATTTTTGGCCTAACAGGTTGGGCGGGTACTTTCGCTGCTTTGGACACGTCGGCGGTCATATGTATAGGGTTACTTCTTTTTGTAGCCATTGCGGAAGAGAAAAAAATACGCCAAGCGAAAAAACTGTTGGCAGCTTCTGAAGCGGCATAACATCGTTTGAAATAACGACAGCCACCTAGAGCGTAAGTTCTCGGTGGCATTTTTGGTTTTATAGATTACAAGATTACAAGATTGCATTTGCTTACGGGCCTTCAATTGCTTGCCTAGCGAAAGGTTTGAGAGTAATTTAGCCCGTTTTTAAACATAGGTAGATCCAATATGATCAAAGTTGCTCTTATTGACGATCACATGATCGTGCGTTCAGGGTTTGCTCAACTTCTGTCGTTGGAAGACGACATAGACGTAGTGGGCGAATATGGCAGTGCGAAAGAAGCAAGAGCAGGACTGCCAACGACATTACCTATGGTGTGTATTGTTGATATTTCCATGCCAGACGAAAGTGGATTGGATTTACTTCAAGATATTCCGTCGTCAATTGCGTGTGTCATGCTAAGTGTTCACGATACTGCGGGTATGGTAGAAAAAGCATTAGAGGCAGGGGCAAAGGGGTACCTTAGTAAGCGTTGTAGCCCTGAAGAGTTAATTCAGGCTGTGCGGACTGCATCTGCCGGTGGTTGCTACTTAACGCCTGATATTGCTTTAAAACTCGCTTCGGGTGGACGTGACGCGAGTTACCTGAATAAGTTGACCAAACGCGAGCGTCAAATTGGTGAAATGTTGGCGTCTGGTTTAGACGTTAAATCGGTCGCATTAGAGTTAGGACTGAGCCATAAAACGGTCCATGTACACCGAGCGAATGCCATGGACAAACTGAACGTCAAAAACAACGTTGGTTTGTGTAAGCACTTCCAAGGTGATGGGATCTGATGCGAAACTATACGGTTATGTCGCTTTGTGGCTGGTTCCTGATGTTAACCAGCTGGTTTTGTTTGTGGGTCATCGGCTACTATTTTGTCATGGACGCAGAGCTAGCAATCTTGTTGTTCCCTTTTGCACTGCGACTAGGTGTGAGCTTGCATTCTCCTAAGAAGTACTGGCCAGCCATTTATGGAGCGGAATGGTTTTTAACCATCTCTCTGGCCGTTCTATTAGCGCAACCTCAGTGGCTAACAGTTTTAGCGGCGAGTGTCGCCAGTATCCCAATTATCTGGTTTGTACAAAAATACAGTGTAGATACTCAGTGGCGCCGCTTAAGCACGATGGGGGGCGTGATTGTGTTGACGGCGCTGATTAATACAGCCTTTATCGCCACTCACGGTCACCCGATAGGTTTGGTTTTTTTAGTTAGCATTACAGGTGGCTTAATGCTGGTTCCTAGTTGCTACCTCGTCTGGAGTTACCTTTTCAAAAGTACATGGGTACCACTGACTGCCGATTTGGTCTCTAGGCATATTGAATTTCGAACGCGTCATGTCATGTTTTATGCACTGCTATTTATGTTGAGTATTGCCCTGCAAGTGGGCTTGCCCGAGGAGTTACGTCGTTTCGCGCCGTTTTGCTTGGCGATACCTATTATCTTATTAGCGTTTAGATACGGATGGCAGGGCGCATTATTAGGCACATTATTGAACAGTGTGGCGTTGATCGCAGCGAGAAGTGGCGTTTCTAATATGGAAATTACGGACCTCTTATTGTCGTTATCGGCTCAGAGCTTAACAGGGATTCTTCTAGGTATTGGGATTCAAAGGCAACGTGATTTGAACGCACAGCTGCGCGATGAATTGAGCAGAAATCAAAACTTGTCGCGTCAATTGATCAAAGCCGAAGAATCAGTAAGAAAGGACATAGCCCGCGAGTTGCATGATGAAATTGGACAAAATATTACCGCTATCAGAACCCAGGCGAGCATCATTAAAAGAGTGGAAAGAACAAATATGGGTGAACGCTGCGCCGATCTCATCGAAAGCTTGTCTTTGAATGTTTATGATACAACTAAAGGGTTGTTGACCAAACTTAGGCCCAAAACACTAGATGACTTTGGCTTACAAGAAGCGGTGGAACAATTAGTACGAGATCTAGAGTTTGAAGAGCACGGCATGAGAGTGGTTATCGTTTGGCAGCCAAGTAAACCCAATCTTCAGCGTGATGACAGTAGAATCATAGACCTCAGCGACGCGACAAACGTGACAGTGTATCGAATATGTCAAGAAGCGCTTAATAACGTTGTAAAGTATTCACAAGCGACAGAAGTTAGCATCAGTATTGATGTTGGAGAATGGGTAAAACTGTCGATCATTGATAACGGAGTTGGATTCAAACCCCAAGACAATCTTAAAGGCTTTGGATTGCGGGGAATACGAGAGCGAGTTCAGGCATTGGGTGGCCAAATTAATTTGCACAGTGTGTGCGGTGATAAGGCACAACACCCAACATCAGACCGTGAGTTAAGTGGCACTAACTTGTCTGTTTCGCTACCGATTTTGTAGGGACTATGATGTTCGATTTCTTAAAGTCTTCACCCACTGTGCAACATGATTATTCCAACGAAGAAGTCGCCCAGCAGTATACGTATTGGCGTTTCCATATCATGATGACGATGTACCTAGGTTACGCTGTATTTTACTTCACACGTAAAAGCTTTAATTACGCTATGCCAGCATTGATTTCTGATTTAGGGCTGGATAAAGGTGATATAGGCCTAATTGGAACGTTGTTTTACGTGACTTACGGTTGTTCAAAGTTTGTATCCGGCATCATTTCTGACCGTTCTAATCCACGATATTTTATGGGGCTTGGTCTGATCGCGACAGGTGTTGTCAATATCGTCTTTGGATTATCAAGTTCTGTTGCGATGTTCACGGGACTGTGGGTACTTAACGCTTGGTTTCAAGGGTGGGGGTGGCCCTCTTGCTCTAAGTTACTCACCACTTGGTATTCGCGCTCTGAAAGAGGATTTTGGTGGGCACTATGGAATACGGCCCACAATGTGGGAGGGGCTATCATTCCTTTGCTCATCGGATACCTTACATGGCACTACAGTTGGCGGCATGGGTTTATTGTAACGGGCAGTTTGGCTGTTTTGGTTGGTATGTATTTGTGCTGGCGTTTAAGAGATAAGCCAACCAGTATGGGCTTACCAACGGTTGGTCGTTGGCGTCACGATCACCTAGAGCTCGCCCAAGAAAATGAAGGGCTTGGTATGAGCTCTAAAGAGATTTTGAATAAGTATGTATTGCGTAATAAATACATATGGTTATTAGCCTTCAGCTATGTGTTGGTCTACATAGTGCGCACCGCGATTAACGACTGGGGAAACCTGTATTTAACGGAGCAGCATCATTACGACCTGATGAGTGCGAATGGAGCACTATCGCTATTCGAAATTGGTGGGTTCGTTGGGTCATTAGTCGCAGGTTGGGGGTCGGATAAGTTATTCGGTGGCAATAGAGGGCCAATGAACCTTATTTTTGCTATGGGGATATTTTTGTCTGTTTCTGCTCTTTGGCTCATGCCGATTTCGGGTTTTGTATTTCATGCAGCGGCACTGTTCTCGGTTGGATTTTTTGTTTTTGGGCCACAAATGTTAATCGGAATGGCGGCTGCTGAGTGTTCCCATAAAGATTCTGTTGGCGCTGCGACAGGCTTCGTTGGCTTATTTGCTTATATGGGAGCCGCATTGGCGGGTTATCCACTGGCTTTAATTATGGAAAGTTATCAATGGAATGGGTTTTTTGTCGTTATAGCTTCAGCATCTGCTGTAGTTGGGTTGTTATTATTGCCATTTTTGAAAGCACAAACGCCCGATAGATCGGTAGTTTAGGCTTAACAAACAGAGGCTAATAGTATCGGTTTAGGCCGAATACCAATCGGTTCTGGTTGAGCCAAATGATAACCTTGAAACATATCTATATTGAGTTGAACCATACGATCAAACTGCTCTTTGGTTTCAATGCCTTCAATTACGGTCTTTGCGCCCACTTCAGCCGCCACTTTAAGGGCGGAATATAGTGGAGCGACAAGGCCACTCATGAATTGATCTAAAATACTGCGGTCAATTTTGAGGATTTTTGGGTTAAGCAGTGTCACGCGCTCTTTGTTGGATGCGTTACTACCATAGTCGTCAACAGCGATGGTACAGCCACTTTGTTCGATGACAGCCTTAACGCGAGAAAGCAACACTTGGTCTTTAACTTCAAGTTCAATAAATTCCATGACTATTTGGTTGCTTTTTAAATTCAAAGCTTTGATGTACGCGCGAATCTTACTGCTGTTATGCATATCCAGTTGATTAAATGTTGGATCAGGTAAGATATTGAGGAAGAGTTTTTTGTCGTTATGTTCAGATTGAGCGAAGTTTAGAATATGTATTGCACGACTTAGTGCTTCAATTGAAATCTTGAGTTCGTTTGAGTAGTCATCGGTATGGAAAAATGCGTCTGGGCTGATCGTACTGCCGTCATCTGCGTGAATCCGCAATAAAGCCTCTAGGCCAATAATGTCTTTATTTGCTGTAAATATAGGCTGGAAAACACTTTTTAGCACTAAGCCTGAAAAGTGAGCATAATGCTCGCCATTGCTATCCTGTTGGATACAATTATTTATTTGCTCAATGCTTGATAGAATCATAGTTATTTACGGAAATTAAAGAATTAATTATAAAACGAATTTTGTCGGCATTTTTGACCTGAATCATTTATTTGTCAAGTGTTTGATGCTTGTGCTTTTAAGTGATTGTTAAATAATGAATTGTTAATTCATTTGTAATATATAAAATAATGATAACTTCAACTGAATGTATATAGTTATAAGGGGGTTAGTTTGACGTGTATATTATGGTTACTTCAATTATGTGCTGATTTTTAATTTCGTCGTTAGCTCTCTAAATAGAGAATATATAACTTATAAAAACTATAACACAATAAATTAACGCTGCCATTCAATGATGGAGTACAGCTGAATGTACTTTCTTACAGCACTTTTGCTTTGTGGTTTGAGTAGCGGGTGGCCATATTTTATGTAACATGGAGCCAAATCAAAGTGCTGCTCCAAATCCTTACGAATGCTTGTAGCACATTCATAATGATTGATACCTTGCTGTATATAAAGGCTATTATCGTCAGGTACAGATTCATTCCACCAAGAAAATAGTTCGCGACTTGCTTTGTTGCGGCTAAACCAATGATCACTTATCACGACAAGCAAGTCGTTAGGCTGGATGGCATATCCATATTCTGCTTGCCAGAGATTGATATCCTCGAGAATGTTTTTTCTACAGCTCTTACTGGCGTTCATTAAATGATGGCTATGCACCCATACGGTGCCAATCTCAGATGTGACACGAAAATGGCTAGGTTGGGTTTCTCCTTTACCGTTATCAATGGCTTCGAAGTAATTCTTATGATCAAATTGCGTAAATTGGCTAGACATACGACGCGCAAAAGCAAGGCCTAAATGGTGATTACTCATGCCTTTGTTATGCACAGTGGGGTAGTGATTTTGGCACAGTAATAAACAATCGTTTTGAAATACGTTCAATCCTTGAATGACCAGATCTTTTAACAATTGATGTGCTCCAGTGATAACATGTTTTCTATCCATCCATTAGTTGTTGATTTTATACAGTGACTTAGCGGACTAGGTTCAATTAATTAAACCGATTTATGGTCGTAGATTTAGAACAACAACGATAATAGATTGAGCTCGATAAGACTGAGAGGTACACCTAATTATATAAAGGTTTCCTATCTTTCTAGTGATTTTGTCCCAGAAAGGCAAAACAATGACCATCAGTGCGATCAATATCAATGTCGAATGTATCAAAGCCTTACGGTTAGCTTAAGTGACTTAGACTTAAGATGTGCTAAGTTAGTAAAAATATTCATAATATCCATTGTTTATCAAGGAAGCGTAGTGTGTCGAACATAAAAATTGAATCAAAGCGTAAAAATGAATTGGTCCTAGAACTTCAAACATACTTACAAGATGAGTTAGATCTAGAGGTAGGCCAGTTTGATGCCGATTTTCTTTTGGACTTCATGGCAAAGAAGATCGGCCCTGTAATTTACAACCAAGCGCTGAATGATGCGCTGAAAGTGTTCGAATCTAAAATGATGGATGTAAGCGATGGGATTTACGAGATAGAAAAGGATGAATAGAAATGCCACATAAAAACAATTGGTTATGATTTCACATTGCATTCTTAACCTAGTTTTACACTGTAAATTGTTCACTATCCTGAAAGTTCAATTTAACTCGTTCGAAAAAATTGAATGAGTTAGTCAATATTCCCATCTTTTTACCATGGCCATTATAGTAAATAATTCTCATCAACATCTTAACTTGTAACAAAGTTGCTACATCTTGTATAAAGGGAACGCTATGAAAGCAAAATCTGAAATCAAACGTTACTCGGCACTTGCACGCTTCTTCCATTGGAGTTCGGCGTTAACGGTGTTTGGTTTGTTTGGTGTTGGTTTATGGATGGTCGATCTGACGTACTACAGTGAGTGGTACAAAACTGCACCTCACTGGCATAAATCAATCGGGATCTTGTTGGCGTTTTTAACGTTAGCACGCGTTATTTGGAAGCACTTGTCTGTTTCACCAAAGATTGAGGGCAAGCCATTCGAAGTTCTAGCGGCAAAATGGGTACATATCGCTATGTATGTACTTTTGTTTGTGATGTTCTTCTCTGGTTATCTAATATCAACCGCAGACGGGCGTGGGATAGAGGTATTTGGCTGGTTTGAGGTTCCGAGTATCGGTGAACTGTTTGCTAATCAGCCGGATATTGCAGGAAATATTCATTATTACAGTGCCTTAGCTTTAATTGGTTTGGCAGCATTACATGGAATCGCAGCGTTGAAACATCACTTTATTGACAAAGACGACACGCTACGAAAAATGATAGGAGAAAGGAAATGAAAAAAACACTATTAACACTAGGCTTAGCAGTTTCTGCTTTACTTCCGTTACATGCATCAGCAGCGGATTATAAAATTGATACCAGTGGCGCTCATGCATCTATCAACTTTAAGGTAAGTCACCTGGGTTATAGTTTTATTAAAGGCCGATTTAATACATTTGATGGTATGTTTTCATATGATGAAAAGAACGTAGCGGCTTCTTCTATTAAAGTGAATGTTGATACGCGCAGCTTAGACTCGAATCATTCAGAGCGTGATAAGCACATTCGCAGTGGTGACTTCATTAACGCAAGCAAATTTTCAACGGCAACATTTGAAAGCACAGAAGTTGTCGACAAGGGGCAGGGAATGCTGGAAGTGAAAGGTAACTTGAACTTACATGGTGTGACTAAGCCAATAACAATTGATGCTTCATTCATCGGTGAAGGCCAAGACCCTTGGGGCGGTTACCGTGCCGGGTTTGTTGGCACTACTCGTTTAGAGCTTGCAGATTTCAATATCCCAGTTATGGGTTCATCTAGCTACGTTGACATGGAAATGCACGTAGAAGGTGTTCGTAAGTAACCGCGCTATAAACGTTTATTTAGATGTCTTCACTGCCTGATATCTGAATAGTGGAAAGTCGCCCTAATTCCGAAAGGAGTCAGGGCGACTTATTGTTTATGCTGCCAGTATTTAAATACTGTCTAGCCTTTAGCCTCTATGCAATTTCCAATGCTGGTTGGTTCGCGGTAGCATCGGCTTTCTCACCATATACAGAGCGTAGTGCACGCATTACGTCAATTCGAGTTACTGTACCAATGAAGGTATCACCATCTAGTACAGGGTAAGACTTAGGTTTAGTATTTTTAAGGCTCTTAGCGCGCTCTTCTAAAGAAAGCGTGTTGAAGCTTGTAGCAATACCCATATCGGTTGTTGGGTAAAGCTGGTCTTTGTCTAAGCAAATGTACTCAGCAATGTTCACCAAAGAGTCGTTTGCGTCGATAGCCACAACATCACGGGACATCAAGTCGACAACTTTTTGACCTTTTACTGGAATGTAGTCTTGGCACCAAAGCTCGACCAGTACGTCATGAAGAGAGAAGAAACCAACCAAACGGCCACTCTTGTCTGTTACGGCTGCACCGTTAAGGTTTTGTCCTACTAACGAGTCAATCGCTAGCTCAGTTGGCATGTCAGCTTGTAGTGAAAAAGCAGGAGCGTTGATAAGCGTTTTAACTGTAGTGTTAGTATTCATAGTAATTTCCTTAATTGACGACGTTGTTAGAGTAGTTGTGATTGCTTTTAAGTTGGCCGCTTTAATTTGTGGACGGCTGTATATCGACCAGTTTGCGAGGCCAACCAATACGGCGCCGCCAACGATGTTACCTAGTGTTACCGGGATTAGGTTTGCTGAAACAAACTGACCCCAATTTAAATCTGCGTACTGAGCTGGTGTTGCTCCGACTTGAGTCCAAAACTCTGGAGAAGCAAATGTTTGGATACTGATACCGAGAGGGACCATAAACATATTTGCCACACAGTGCTCAAAGCCGCTACTTACAAACATCGCGACCGGAAGAATAAGCATCGCGGATTTTGTGAGTGCATTTGTTGCACTAAATGAAAGCCAAATTGCCAAACACACCAATAGATTACATAGCACACCCAGTGAAAACGCTTGTAGTGGCGTGTGGTGTAGCTTGTGTTGTGCAATGTTTAAAGCGTTTAGCCCCCATTGACCGTGATCTAATTGGTAAAGGCCCGCTCCGGTGACTAATGCAAGGAGGAGAATGGCACCAATGAAGTTGCCCACATAAACCTTGCCCCATATAGAAAGCATTTTTCTAACGTTAATTTGCTTATTGGCTAATGCGATGGCCGACAAAACAGAACTTGTGAAAAGTTCACCGCCACCGATAACAATAAGTATTAAGCCCAAGCTGAAAGCTATGCCTCCTACAAGGCGGCTAATTCCCCAGCCAACCGCAGAGCTTCCAGTTGTGACTGTTATATAGAACAGGAAAGCAATGCCGATGAATGCGCCAGCCATAATGGCAAGGCTGATGGTCATGCTTGTCGATTTGCTCGTTTTGCTCAGTGCAAACTTTTCAGCTTCTCCCATCATTTCGTACGGGGCGATGAAAGGTTTGAATTGTGAGTTAGACGCGGCCATGTTTGCTCCTCTGACTCAAGTACATAAAAAATCTCCTATAAAGAATGAACCCACATTATTTGTTTGCTTCACTTGTCTAATGTATTGCTCAAGTGTCGCGGCTCAAATTCAGAATACGCATAACCGCACCAATAAAAAAATTGATTATTTTCAAGATCTGCATCAGTTTTATTGATAAGTAAAAAAAACGAGGTAAAATATGTTTCATATTGAAATTTGCAGTCCTTATGTGGGTAGACGATGAGATATTCCCTGAAACAACTTGCCGTGTTTGATTCAGTTGCAGATTCGGGTAGCGTTAGTCAAGCTGCTGATAAATTGGCGTTAACGCAATCCGCTACCAGCATGTCTCTCGCTCAATTGGAAAAAATGCTAGGCCGCCCTTTGTTCGAAAGGCAAGGTAAGCGTATGACATTAACCCATTGGGGTGTATGGCTACGACCTAAAGCTAAGAAGCTGCTACAAGATGCGCAACAAATTGAAATGGGCTTTTATGATCAGCATTTGTTGAGTGGGGAAATCAGAATTTGTGCCAGCCAAACACCGGCTGAACACTTGGTTCCAGACCTCATCAGTATTATTGATAATGACTTTCCGGAAATGCGTATCTCTCTAAATGTAGAAAGCACCTCTAAAGTTATTGAAGACGTTGTGGACTATAAATACGACATCGGTATCATCGAGGGTCGCTGTGATGACAACCGCCTTCACCAAGAAGAGTGGTGTCGAGACCACCTAACGGTTATTGCTGCAGCTCATCACCCGTTCGCTCAACGTGAAAGGGTCAGCTTAGCGCAACTCGAACAGGCCAAATGGGTATTAAGAGAGCAAGGTTCTGGTACTCGCACTGTTTTTGATAGCAATATTAACAACCTGATTTCTGACCTTGATGTTTGGCGTGAATACGAACACGTTCCGGTTTTACGCAGTATGGTTGCAAACGGGTCTTACTTAAGTTGCTTACCTTATTTGGATGTTGAAAAACTCATTGCTAGCGGAGAGCTGGTTGAACTAAACGTACCTGAACTTAAAATGGATCGCACTCTATCATTTATTTGGCGTGCCGATATGGTTGAAAACCCATTAGCTGACTGCATAAAGAGAGAGGGGCTAAGAATGATGAAAGGCCGTATGAGTAATTTGCGTCGATAACACCTATTTGTAGTGACAAAGCCAGCCTTCGCGCTGGCTTTGTCAGTTATAGCCCTTACCTATTTGTAACGACTCTGTATGGTTAAGCGTTTGCGTTCTCAAATCTATGCAAACCATGAGTATCAATTACGCTTATGTGTGATTTAAGTCTCGGTATGAGTTGCTCCGAACGCTATTATCTCGTTTTGAATCGTTATCGAGAACATCGTATGAGTGTACTTTTAGCCATCGCAATTACCACCGGCATCCTTTCTGGAATATGGGGATGGGTCGCCGTTTCTTTTGGATTGATAAGCTGGGCTGGGTTCCTTGGTTGTACAAGTTACTTTGCTTCGCCAAATGATGGTCTAAAAGGGCTGTCGGTCAGCATGATAACGAATTTGTCTGGTGTGTTTTGGGCTCTGGTGATCATTGAAGGTTCTTCGTTAGTGTCTCTAGATATTATGGGTTACGTCATTACTGCATTGGTTGCGTTTTTCATGTGCATTCAGGCTAAACAGGCGTGGCTTGGTTACATCCCAGGTACTTTTATTGGGTCGTGCGCTACCTTTGCTGCGGATGCGAATTGGCAGTTAGTTATTCCATCGCTGTTAGTTGGCGGTTTGTTTGGTTACTTGATGAAAGCAAGCGGATTGTACGTTCACAAATGGGTCACTGAATCTGATGCTTCTGTATTGTCTGATGCCAAAGAAATAAAACCGAAAGTTACTTAATAAAATTTTCCGATAATTGATGGTCAGCTAGGCCATCAATTATTTTGATAGTGTTGTAATCGAACATTATTTTATCTGCCTATCTGCCTATCTGCCTATCTGCCTATCTGCCTATCTGCCTATCTGCCTATCTGCCTCAGATTTATGTATTGCCGTTCGCCATGTTGACGACCCGCTTTAAAGTCCAACGAATCAGAATGGGCACCGTTTCTGGGCCTTGTTCCTCGCAGTGACTGACAATGGCGAGTGCTAGGTCTGGTTTGGCGTATTTCTTCAACGCTTTAGCGATGACCTTTTTAGGCGGGATCGGGTGATCCTGTGGGATATGAACCAATTCGCGGAAAAAAGGCTCGAACCCATTTGAATATAGAAAGTGCTCTATGTCCCTTGCGGGCAATTCTGTTAAGCGGTGTCTTTCTTGATCGTTGCCCAATAGCGTGCGCACGGCGTGAGAGTATTTCTTGCCAGCAGGGTCGCCATCAGTAACGACATGCCAGTCGATAGACAAAGCCTGCGCTACTTTAAGTAAAGATTTGAGCCCGGACTGTGCAAACTCTATAATTTGGACGCCCTCAGCGGCAAGGTTATAACCGCATAAACGCGCCAGTTCATTAAACAACCACACTTCGGTTTCACCCTCAACCAATAACCAACAACGGGCGAATAAAGCACTAGAGCGATGGAATCGTATGTGAAAGCCGATGCGTCGTAATTCGTCAGCCCCAAATCGCTTAGGAGGAATGGAAAATGCAACGGTTTTGTCGGACTGACGAGTTAGACGCCTGATAGATGATAGAGGCACGGCGCCTAGCAGGTCGCCACTATTTGTGGTCAATATTTTTTGCATGGGCAGCAATTGAAAAATGCTCCATGCGCGAATTAGATGAGTCGGGTGTAATCGACCCTCGGGATCTTCGATGATCAAAATAGGGCGAGCGCAACGTCTTAGATCGTAGGGGCCTTTCGCTTGTATAAACGCGCTTAATAACCCCATCAATAAAAGCCGAGTCTGTTTGTTGTTGCCTTTCTCAGCCATTTGGCTCAGCGCATTTTTGTTGGTGTTCGAACTGCCAAAAAAGATACGGTCTCTTTGCCTACGAGGATTACTTCGTGACTGTCCATTAACGGTAAAGTAATGCTCTACTAGGTTTTGCATAGAGAGGAGGCTGCTTCGCATTTCGCCTTTGTTAACGTGCCCAGGGCTAGCAAGTAACCGCCTTGTGGTGTTTTCTATTCGTTTTTCGGCGCGGGAGTTACTGATTTCTTTAATGTCATCTCGGTTTTGACGCCTAGCATCTCTTAAACGAATTACTGGGTGAAGTGCCATCAATTCTTCTGCGAATTTGTGACAATGGTGTAGGGGCAGTGGTGTGCCATTTTGGTCCAAGAATACGTATTTTGTGGTGACTTTATGATCAACTCTGGTGGCACTCAATCGATAGATTATTCGTTTGACGCCATCCTCATCCTCTGTCCACACTGGTTTTATTTTACGATAGCGGCCCGCAAGCTCTTCGTTTTCTGCGCTGGTGCGCCAACTCAATACTATTTGTAGGTGTTGCGATTGAGGATGCGAAGCGGAATAGTCGACATGGAAATCTTGCAGCACAAACTGATAAGGAGTGCAATTGCTCGGAAGTGCGACACTAAGCGCATCGAGTAATGACGACTTCCCCCATGTATTTTCGCCAACCAATGTCGTGAGTTCGTCGAAGCCAAGAGAGAGTCTCCGGATACCCCTGAAGCCTGAAATTTCAATACGCTCTAACTGCATGTAAGAACCTCCGTGATATTACTAAGCATATATGAGTATGGATGATTTGAGCGGTTACTTGATCACAGTTATTAAATAACAACTACTTAGGGGAAGCTCTGGCCGCGTGATAGCTTGATTTTTGTACGAATGTTGGCGCCGTGAAACATAGGTTAGCTAACTTGAGGCCTTTGTTTTGGTCATTAACGGTTAGGTGGACGTACAGTGCGCCATTCGGCGTTAGTGTCATTTAACTGTCACGAAATGTGACCTATGATAAACTAACAATGAAATCAAAATGATAAACAATATAAAAAGAAAAAAATACTATGACTAATATCAACAAACCTGCCGCGCTAACGTTAGCGCACATTAACGATACTCACTCTTACTTTGAACCAAGCACAATGCAATTGCATTTGTGTGTCAACGGTAAACAGGTGGCTCCATTTGTCAGTGTGGGTGGCTTTGCTCGAATCGCAAATCGGATCGAGCAACTTAGAAGCCACACTAAGCAAGCGAATAGAAAATTTGTGTTTTTACACGCTGGCGACTGTTTTCAAGGGACATTGTACTTTTCCTTATTTAAGGGCGAAGCCAACGCAGAAATGCTCAATGCGATTAAACCAGACGCAATGGTGATCGGAAATCATGAGCTGGATATGGGTAATGAACCCGTTGCGGATTTTTTAGATAGGATTGAGTTCCCAATGCTTGCAAGTAATTGGGATCTCTCAGCCGAGCAATCGAATAAAAAGAACCCACTGTCGACTAAGGCTAATTTACACAGCTACCAAGCCGATGTTGGAGTGGGAAGTTGGTTAACGATTGATGTTGAAGGTGAGCCAGTGGCGCTGTTTGGCTTATCTCTGGATAAAATGGCGGCTATCTCCAACCCTGACAGTGATACTCCTTTTCTTAATGCGACTATGGTTGCCGAACAAACCGTTCAAGCTATTCACAAGTCGGGCATTAATAAAATCATTCTTTTAAGCCACCTCGGCTATGAAGAAGATCAGCAACTAGCAAAAGCGATTGATGGTATCAGTTTAATTGTTGGTGGCCATTCTCATCAGTTACAAGGCGACTTCACGGACCTTGGGTTTCCTATGCAAGATGCGTATGGCATTACAGTAAATGATACCCGCATTGTTCAGGCTGGCTGTTATGCACAATTTATGGGTCATTGTGAAATCGATTTTGACACCAATGGTAAGGTTACGCGTTTTGAAGGGCGTAATGAATTGTTAGTCGGACGTAGATTGGGTATGGATGCCAGTTTAGAAGAGCTGGTGGACGATCACGTTTACGAACAGACCCAAAAGCAAATATACGCACATCCCAATGTGGTTCGTTGTACTAAAGATGCCAAAGTCAAAGCGATTCTAGATGATAAATACCGCCCAAGAGTCAATGAAATTAAGTCGCAAGTGATTGGACGCTCGCCAATCAATTTGAGGCACGTTCGTATTCCAGACGAACAAGGACCAAGTCAGCTAGGTCCGCTCGTTGCGGAATCGTTTTTTAAAATGATGAATAAGTCAGATTATAACGTTGAGTTTTCTGTACATAACGCGGGCGGTATTCGTAACTCGCTGGCGGCCGGTGACATAACGGTTGACGACATAGCAGGTAAAATATTGCCGTTTGCGATTCCGGTAGGGTATTACGACATTCGTGGTCAGCACTTGCAGTTAATGTTGGAGGGAGCCATCAACAATGCAACTGGAAACGGCGTTGACGGTACCGGCTCTGGGAGTTACCCGTACACCCATAATCTGCGTTTTCAATATCTCCCAGACGCACCGATGGGTCAGCGGATCAGCAGCCTAAAAATTCTGCAACAGGGAGAGTGGAATACGGTAAACTGTGACGATTTATATCGTGGTTGTTCAACGGCTTATACGATGAAAGGTAAAGAAGGCTATTTTGCAATTTTGAATATGGAAGGCGAGGGAACTACCACGTATTCAATGGCGGATTGCTTCATTGATCTTTTACGCAGTACACCTGACCTATTTGACCGCGATCCGATACCTTGGCAGCATTCTAAGTAATCACTATCTGTATCATAAAAAAAGGCGTCGAGCGTTAAAATGAATTAATTGGTATAGATATTGCTCTATTAACAATGAGAGATGATTCGAAATCGATAGGTTGCCGCCGTGACCTGTTTTGGAAATCACGAATTGTTGGAGGATGCCATGTGGAGTACTGATTTGCTCGATACGGTTATGGTTGTAGCTTGGGTTTTTGCTTGGTCAGCGCTTGTGTATTTTGTACCGCTGGCAGGTTTATGAGGCGAAGCTCAATAAGAATAAAAAAGGAGCGATTAAGCTCCTTTTTTGTTGCCTGTAACATGGCAATCAAGAAAGCCAGTTCGGTTATTTAAACTGGGCTTTGCGCATACGGTTAAGGGTTGCCATTACGTCTAATGTTCTTGGCTTTGCAATGTCACCATGGTTTGGCATATTTGCATACCATTGCTCAGAACTTAGCAGTGCGTCAATATCTTCGGCTGGCGCGTTTAACCAACCCGTCATTTGCGCCATTTGAAACCACACCCAACCAATTGCGTTGATTTCATTGGCAGATTCAAGCTGTTCCAATACAGAAATATCAACTTGCTCTTTACCAAATCGCAAGCCATCTTTGCCTTTTGCATTCACGCGGAACTTTCCATCCGCCAATATCGCTTGCAAACAACCAGGGTTGAACTGACGCGGCGCAAACGTATTAAGTGTTTCACTCGCTTCTTGAAGTCGTTGTGATGGGTGTTGAGCAATGACTAGCTTTGCTTTTTCTGTTACGTCAACGGCTTGATAGTCGTGCATTTGAATGACGGTATCCGCAACGTCTAAGTAGTCGCCGGAGCCCCCCATAACAATAACCGTAGAAATACTTAGCTCGTCGCGTAATTGCCCGATGCGATCGACCAATGGTGTGATCGGCTCGTCACCTTTAGATACCAACGCCTGCATACGCTCATCGCGAATCATGAAGTTAGTCGCCGACGTATCTTCATCGATAAGAAGGCTTTTCGCCCCAGCTTCCAATGATTCTTGTAACCAAGCCGCCTGTGATGTTGAACCAGACGCGTCTTGAGTCGAGAAGTCTTCGGTATCACGACCTTGTGGTAAATGGTTTATGTAATTTGATAGGTTTAGGTTATGAACGCAGCGACCGTCTTCAGCACGGATCTTCATCGCACTTAAGTTGCTGACAATAAGTTCACGGCCATCACCAGGAATGTGGTTATAGATAGAGCGTTCCACCGCATTCAATAATGTCGATTTACCGTGAAAACCACCCCCAACAATGAGGGTGATGCCTTTTGGAATACCCATACCCCGAACTGTGCCTGAGTTCGGCGTTGTTAATTCAACGGCGAGAGAGTCAGGAGACTGAAATGCAACCGCTTCTTTCATCGGTAGGTCACTGTTACCAGCAAAACGAGGTAAGATACTGCCATCACCAATGAAAGAAACTAAGTTGCGATCGTCCAGTTGAGCACGTAATGCAACCTGATCTTCAATGGCCTCGCAATGCTTCTTCAATGCCGCAATATCAAGTTCACGTTCAATCGTTGCTTTACGAATGAACTTAGGTAGGTGGAAAGACAACACATTGATGGCTCGCTTTCCCAAAATGGTGCGGCCGTCTGCTGGTAAGTCGACACGAAAGCGAAGTTCAATGCCGTGGTCTGTAAACAGAACGCATGTTTGGTCGAGAACGGTCTGGCCGCTTAACGACATGAATACGCTGTTTTCTTGGTTTGCAAAATGACAAAAAGCGCGAGCAATAAAGTCTCTAGCAGCAATTTGGTAAGCAGGAGACGTCTCTTTTAGCCAGTCTAGGCCGGTTAAAGACCAAGCACGAGTCGCACGAAGGCGTGATGCTGGTGCGTAAGGGTCGGCTTGAGTAGTGTCTATGTGAAGATCAAAATCACCAAAATCATAACTTCCTTTGATTTGCTGATAAGCGCGATAATTTTGTTTTTCCAATTTTTTGAGAGTTGCGATCAATAGATCCATAGGGCACTACTTTTACTTAGATAGGAAGTTGGGCGAGGATTATAGAAAACCCAAGCCCTTTAAGCAAAAAATAGTTACTCTAATTCATCAATTACGGGCTTTTTAAGCTAGGTTGTGCCGTTATAGTTTCTCGAAATTAAGCTTTGTTCGAAAACTTGGCAGTTCATTGGTTTGCCATATAAGTAGCCTTGGCCATAATCACAGCCCTCGTCTAAGATAAATTGCTCTTGCTCGGAAGTTTCAATACCTTCCATAACGACTTTTAGGTGCAGTTTTTTGGCGACATTAATGATCGAGCGAACGATCTCTCTGTCTTGTGAGCTTCGAGTGATTTGGATGATGAAGCTCTTGTCGATCTTGATGCAATCAAATGGGTATTTTTTCAAATAACTGAACGACGAATACCCCGTGCCAAAGTCATCTAGAGACAGAGTGATTCCCAGTTGGTGTAGGGCATGCAGAGTATTGCCTGCCAAAAACTCATCAGCAATTAGGCTAGACTCGGTGACTTCTATCTCTAAATAACGGGCAGGTAAGTGGTATGTCTCCAATAGATGTTCCACTTGTTCGACGAAATGAACATCGCGTAACTGCATGGCCGAAACGTTAACGGCAACCTTGAAGTCTTCAACGTATTGGGTCCACTCGCTGGCACGTTCAATAGCAGTGCGCAGTACATAATTGCCCACTTCAAATATCAGACCGTTTTGTTCAGCCAGTTGGATCAAGGAATCATTAGATACTTGCCCTAGTACCGGGTGATTCCACCTTAGAAGAGCCTCAGCGCCGAGCCATTTCCCGCTCTTAGGGGAAACTTTAGGTTGAAAATAGAGCATCAAGTCGTTGCTGCGGACGGCCTCCAGCAAATAGCTCTCCAGTTGGTTTGTTGAAGGAGACGTGACTTTAGTATTGGCGTAAAACGCGTATTTTTTGCCGGTATCGCGGCAAGCGATCATCGCTTCCCCTGCATGTTTGAGCATTTCATCGGGTGTTTTACTGTCTAAGGAGGTCGCGACCCCAACGTAGGCATGCAAGTGCAGCGGCTCGTCACCAACAAAAAAGTCAGAGTGGCTGATATCCACGAGCTTTTTACAAACCAGTTCGACATCCGTTTCACTAGGGTCAAGTTCCAGTGCAACCACCAAATCAATGGTTGATGTGCGAGCGGTAATCGATTGTTTTGCTTTAATAGGGCCGACGCGGTTTCTATATTCGCGCAATACGTTATCAAACACATCGTAACCGAACCGGTTTTGAAGTCGTCGACCGTTTGTAAAACCAATATGGATATACACCATGCTTGATGGAGAGTTTTGAACCCTCTTGAAAATAGGCGTTGTTTCTTCGATGAGTGCATTGCGGTTAATGAAGCCTGTCCCCAAGTCGTGGGTTTTCTGGTAGGCGACTTTTTGCTCGGCTTCCTTTCGTTTCTCGATTTCGGCGCACAAAGAAAAATTCAGGTTCGCAAGATCTTCGGTGCGGCTTTTTACCCTTAGCTTAAGATCTTTGTTGGATCGATGCAAAATCGCGTGTTGATACAAAAGGGCGAGTTGAGACTCAATTGATATGCGAAATGATTCAATTAAGTCACGAAATGTCGATTCAAAATGATTCTCTTGCCTGTCGAGCATGCATATGGTGCCGAAGCTGTCACCATTAGGCCAATTAATAGGGATGCCGTAATAAGCAATCATGCCTAATTTGATATCGGGGTTGTTGCTCCAGTTTGGGTCTTGCAATGCATTAGGAACACACAGAGGCGCATTGCTTTCGACGACGGACTCACAATATAGCCCACCCCCCAATGTTTCACTGCTGCCGGTTTTGTACGGAGAGTGTGGAGACTGGTTGCCAACAAGGACTTCAATGCTTTCCTCATGAATTCGCATGATCAATGCTGAAGGAACCGTAGACAAGGTTGCAATCAGATCGACGATATTCTGCCATCCATTGAGCATGTATGGAGGTACTTCTATGGTATTTGTGGGTACTTTTGGCATGCATTATTGTTCCTTTGAGCGGTATTGATCTTCATCCTTGAAGAGCGCTATGGGTTCGAGCATTTACCGTTGTTTAGCAAAGTGACCATTTAGAATTACGTACTATTAACGGTAGGAAAAATCGAAACCCATTACCTGTGTCTTGATTTCTTAAGTATAAGACTGGGTTGGTCAGAACAACAACGCTAAGTTCAATTATATTGCGAGGAATTGAGAAAAGTTGCAACTTTGATACTGTGCAATGTACATACAAGTGGAAACTGCACAGTATCTGAGCGAAAGTTACGGTTGTAGCTCTTTTAGTACGTCGAATGGAACTTCAGTTTCATAGTTGACCCCGTCGAGCCCAAAGCCGTTAAGTGCCATGAAGTCGCCTTTATAGCCTTGATAGTCGCCAATTTCAGCAAAATTTGTACTGTTCATTTGGTCGATGAGAGATTTAACTTGGCTTTGAGTGTCTGCATCCAGTTCAAGCTCATCAATGCGGATGAGGCGCTCTGCATCTACAGGCGTTCTGCCATCGGCATAAAGCTTATCTCGGAATAGTCGCTGCATTTGTTCAATGCAACCCTCGTGAGTGCCTTTTTGTTTCATCACTTTAAATAGAGCTAAAATGTAGGGAGTGAAAGCAGGAATAAATACACTTGCTTTAGTGACAAGGGCTTTACACACACTAGCGTAAGCTCCACCACCAAACTGAGCAAGTTTGAGGTTTAATGCGTGGCTGGTTTGGTGCAAGTCTATTTTAGCTTGTCCAAGTGTGCCATCGAGGTAAATCGCGTGAGTTTTCTCTGAACCAATATAAGAGAAAGCGACTGTTTGGCAGCCTTGAGCGATGGATTCTTCATTGATAAGTGTATCTATCCAACTTTCCCAGTCTTCTCCGCCCATGACTTTTATGGTCGCGTCTAACTCTTCTTGCGATGCCGGTGAAATATGGGATTCAACCCAAGAGTCAGTATCTAACAATACTGTAGCACCAGAGACTTCCGTATCGACTGGCTTGATGGTGGATTGCCAAAAATCTTCACTGTCAGGCTTTGGTCTAAACCCGGCGGCCAAGCTGTAGATGATGAGATCCACTTCACCTTCAAAATAGGTTTCAATGGCTTCAATGACACGTCTACGGGTATCTTGAGCAAATGCGTCACCAATAATATTAATGGCAGTACGGCCTGCTTTTTCTGCTTCTTGTTTGAAAAAGATGTTGTTATACCACCCAGCAGAACCGGTGCCTTTCTCTGATGGGCCTTTTTCAAACGAGACACCGATGGTATCGGCATTGGCACCGCCAAACGTCAGTGCAATTCGAGAAGCAAGCCCAAAGCCAGAAGAAGCACCAATAATAAGAACGCGCTTAGGGCGGGTGGTGATGGGCTTTGCTTGTTTTACGAATTCGATTTGTTCCTTAATGGCAGCATGACAGCCGAATGGATGTGAAGAGCGAGCAACCACTCCTTTAATTACGGGCTCAATTAGCATAAAACTCAGTCCTTTCACCAATAAGACCTGGGCTTTTGGGTTCACTTAAATTGACGTGTGATCCAAAAGTGTCCTCAGGCCGTACCTATCTAAATAGTAAATAACGTTGGTAAACTATATACGATGCCCTTGATAGATGTATTGAGCTAGAACAGTTAACTTGCTGTTTTTATGAATGGTAAAATTTGCTCACCGATGTAATTGGCTATCCATGGTTGAGCTTCAGCTTTGGGGTGTAATCCATCGTTCATCATCCACTCAGGCTTTACGATGACTTGTTCCAGAAAGAAAGGAATAAGCGGAATGTCAAATTCATCAGCCAGCCTTGGGTACAAATTGTTAAATAACTGGTTGTATTTCTTGCCATAATTAGGTGGAATACGTATTTGCATTAGTATCACTTCGGCGCCACCTGCTTGGCTTTGAGTGATGAGGGCTGACAGGTTACTTTGGATACGACTTGGAGGAAAACCTCGAAGACCATCGTTGGCGCCCAGCTCAATGACTACCCAGTTGGGCTTATGTAATTCCAATAAGGTATTTATTCGAGCAAGGCCATTGCCCGTAGTATCTCCCGAAACAGAAGCATTTATTATTCGAGTGTTAAGGTTTTGTTCATCTAACTGTTGTGATAATAGGTGAGGCCATGCCTGTTGGGGTTTCATTTGATAACCCGCGCTGAGGCTATCACCCAATATTAGTATCGTATTTTCATTGGTCGTTGCTTGCGCAGTTGATACATTAGTGAATATAAAAAAACAAAAAGTCAGTACCGAAAGGAATCTAATCATGAGCACGTCCGTTATTAAAGCTAAATCAATCGCTAAACATGTTACGACTAATCAGGAGCGTTTAACAATCCTTGAAGGCGTAAATTTGGATGTTAAAAAAGGCGAGAGTGTCGCCATCGTCGGAGTTTCTGGTGCAGGTAAGTCGACTTTAATGACGCTGCTAGCAGGGTTAGACCTACCCAGTGAGGGTGAAATATCCCTTTTGGGCCAGTCTTTAATGGGGCTAGATGACGAACAAAGAGCAGCGCTTAGAAGTAAATCAATCGGTTTTGTATTTCAGAGTTTTCTGCTTATCCCTACACTGACGGCGCGAGAAAACGTCACGTTACCCTGCTTATTGAGTGGGGAAGATGAAGATACTGAGCGCGCAGAACAGCTATTAACATCGGTTGGGCTACAAGAACGGATGGATCACTTGCCAACGCAACTTTCTGGGGGAGAACAACAGCGCGTCGCCCTTGCTCGTGCATTCATGATAAACCCGGAAATATTGTTTGCCGATGAACCGACCGGAAACTTAGATCAGCACACAGCTGCAAACGTGATTGAACGTTTATTTGATTTGAATAAGCAGCATGGCACAACACTGATTTTAGTCACCCATGATAATGAGTTAGCCCAGCGTTGCGATCGTGTTCTTCATATGCAAAACGGCGTATTGGAGGAGGTGAAATGAAGCCCAACTCCGGTATAAAGCCTCTGTTTATGTGGAGCATCAAAGAAATACGATTGGGCCAACTATGGCCTATCGTTGCGGCATTGACCTTGATCGTCGGAAGTATTTTCGCACTGTCAGCACTGGCGGACAGGCTTGAACAGGTTATCGTGAAGCAAGGCAAAGACGCACTGACCGCCGATATGGTATTTGTGTCGGCTAATACTCTTTCTGAGCCTTTATTAAAGCGCGTTGAGAGCAACGATTTTACGTCCACCGAAATGACGCGTTTTACCACTATGGCGTTCAGTGAAGACGGTATGCAGTTGATAACCGTTAAAGCCGTGGACGGTTTATACCCGCTGCAAGGCGAGATGCTGCTCGAAAATTCAAAGAAACAAGTTAACCGAGTTTCACCTGGTGAGCTTTGGCTTGAGCAACGAATTCTAGAACAGCTAGGGGTTAACGAGGGTGACGCTGTCACTATTGGTGACGCGGACTTTCGCATATCCGGTGTGATCAAACAGCAACCGGGCTTGGCCTTTAATCCATTTCAGCAAATGCCCACCGCTTTTATTCATCATACTGACATCGAGCAAACTGGGGCCATTCAACTTGGCAGTCGCGTCCAATATCGCTTATTCCTCCAAGGAGAGAAAGCGGCATTGGATGAGTTGAAAGAAAACACACCGCTAACGGCAAGCGATCGGTGGATGTCAGAAGATAGCCAGAGCCGAACCTCAGACATATTCAATCGAACGAAACAATATCTCTCTTTAACCGTAGCGATCGTTATTCTCATGGCCGCAACGACGTTAGTGCTTACGAGTCAGCACTACGTGGCAAGCCGAAGAAAAACGGTGGCGATGTTGAAAAGCTTGGGAGCCAGTCGTCTATGGATAAGAAAATGGCTTTTCATTCAGGTAGCACTGCTGTTTGCCTTGGGTTCTATCGCAGGCCTTCTATTAGGAGGGGCGTTAGAAGTGTTACTGAGGCTTCCTCTGACCGATCTATTGCCTGACCCATTGCCAAGCTATGGTGTTGCTCCTTATCTTGTCGCATTAGGTAGCTGCTTAGTGGTTGCTGTGCCGGCATTAGGCCTCCCGCTTATCAACTTGCTACAAACACCGGCCATGAGCGTTATGCAAAGTAGCTCCACGCCATTTGAGAAGAAGTGGTTGGGGCTTTTACTTGTGCCACTCATTCCGCTGTTGTGGGGCTATGGCGATAATGTGTTCGTATGGCTGGTTTTTGTTGGTGTTGTTGTTGCGTTTGTCGTACTTTCTGGCGCAAGTCTCGTGATGTTGAAGTTGGTGCGTCGCTTTCCATTAACAACGTCTATGAAGTTGGCGATGAGCCGCATTAGCCGCGATAAGACCTCGACCGCTGTTCAGCTTGGTGCGTTATCTTTGTCGTTAATGTTGCTTGCAATCATCTGGTTAGTTCGTACCGATTTGCTCCAAGATTGGCAAAAAGCACTGCCAGCTGATGCTCCTAACGTGTTTGCACTGAATATCGCCCCGTATGAGTCAGAACAATACTTAGCTGCAATTGACGAACAAGGCCTAAATCGTTCAGAAGCTTACCCAATTGTGAGAGGACGTTTAACTGAAATCAACGGTAAGCCTGCAGAGGACAATGTTGAGGTTAGCCCTCAAGAAGAAAAAACCGACGCGCTCAGACGCGAGTTAAATTTCACGTGGGGCGAATCGCTGCCTGATTACAATGAAGTACTTGAAGGGCAGTGGACGTCAAAGCAGGGCGTCTCTGTCGAATCTGAAGTTGCTCAGGCACTTAATATTGAAATAGGCGATGCGCTAACGTTTACCATCAACAGCCAGGTCGTCACCGCGACAGTGAATACCATCCGTTTAGTTGAATGGCGAGAAATGAAGCCCAATTTCTATTTCATCTTTACTCCAGACACACTAGCGGATATCCCTGCTACTAACCTGGTTAGCTTTCGCGTTGATGATGAGATCCAGTTCCTTAATGACCTTGCGAGGCAGTACCCAACCGTGAGTTTGTTGGATGTCAGAAGCATTGGCAGTAAGATCCAAACCCTATTGGAGCAAATTGTTTGGGCGGTTACTGTACTGGCAGTCTTAGGGGTTGCAGCTGGAGTTATGTTGATTTTTACCTTGCTGCGTCTGAGCCTGAGTCAAAGACAGCAAGAGTTTCGTCTATACCGAACATTGGGTGCCTCTAAAGCGCGCATCACGCGTACCATTTGGTTTGAATATGGCGCTATTGCGTTCATCGCGGGTATCGTGGCGAGTATTGGGGCTGAGGCGAGTGTCGCAAGTATTATGCGGTGGGGGTTTGAACTATCAACGACCTTACACCCAGGGTTATGGTTATCCCTACCATTGCTTTCGTTTTTAACATTGACAATCGTACTTAACACACTGATTAAACGCCTATTAATCCCTGTGAACAAAGATGCGTAACCAATATTGTGAATATCTTTTGTGAGTTATCCACAAAAACGGTGGATAAATATTTGGATAACTTTTTTCAAAAAAATGCTGGACAGGCGCCAAGCCCGATGGGGCGGATGTTATGGCAATTCGGTTATTCACACGCATTAAAAAATTGGTTTTTTTAGCATCGCGTCAAGTGTTTTTTAAGATTATTTTACGAAAAGAATAAATATTAAAGACACAATAAAAATGCGATTTTAATCAGACAAATAAGACAGTAAAATGCTTGAGCATCAAAATTGATTAGAGCAATTATGACTACGGTAACTGATCCAATAAAACCAATAGAAATCGCAGTGGTTGGCGGTGGTATTTCTGGCGCTACAGCGGCGTTAACGTTAGCCGAAATGGGCCTGAACGTCACGGTATTCGAAAGAAACACCAGTTTAGTGAGCGGCCCGCCAATTTGCCACTTGCATGCAGGGGGAAACCTGTATCGTGAAATTTCTGAGCAGCAGTGTCTTACATTGCTACGTCAGTCGATAGATACGGTCAAGCTGTTTAAACATACGTTGAACATTCGACCGACGGTCATTGCGGTACCCCATAGTGACCCAGGTGAAGCCGATGCCATCATTCCTCGACTTAAAGTTGTGAAAGCGTCTTATCAAACTTTAGTTGATCAAGATGCCAGCAATGAAGTGCTTGGACTGCCAGAGGACTATTATCGCCTGTATTCAAAAGAAGAGTTGCTCGGCTTACGAAATAAGGTTCAACCTGTTACCCCCGTATCTTTTGATGAATGGATGATACCTTTTGCCCAACATGCCAACCTTGAAACCTTGAAGTATCCGGTCGTAGCCGTGCAGGAATATGGTTGGAGTGTGTTTAGGTTATCTGCAAGTGCGAATTTAGCACTAGAGCAACTCAAGAATTGCCAACTTTATCTTAATACGGGTGTTAACCGTATTGAAGCATCGGGTAGTCAGTGGGTGGTGAACTTCACTCACGCGGATGGAGTGCAAACGCAACGTCGGTTCGATTATCTAATTAATGCTTGCGGCTTTGAAACGGGCATCGTTGATGACTGGGCTAATGCGCCAAGACAACGTTTGGTTGAGTTCAAAGCGGCTTATGTCACGCAGTGGACACAATGCAATCAAGAGTGGCCAGAAGTGATCTTTCATGGGCCAAGGGGGACACCGCAAGGAATGGCCCAATTGACCCCATACCCAAATGGACACTTCCAATTGCACGGTATGACGGAAGACATCACTTTGTTTCGTGACGGCTTGGTTTCCTCATCAAACGACAGCTCTCAACCAGAGCTCCCTAGTCTTCTTCAGCGAAAGGTCAAACGAGGTTGGACAACCACCGAGTTTGAGCTGAGAACGAAGAATGCGATTGACCATATGGCGCAGTTTATTCCTGATTTCGAACAAGCGTTAGGTGAGGGGAAACCTTTATTTGGAGCACAACAAATACCTGGTGACAATGTCACGTTAAGGGCGGCGGATGTGTCATTTTCAGGGCAAAACTATGCCAGATTGGAAGTGGTAAAAGGCTCTTCTGCGCTAGACGCATCAAATAAAGTTGTTGAACACATGGTGAAAAGTGGCTTACTCAAGGCGAATGCTTTGTCGCCAACAGAATACAAGACGACCATGAGTCTGACATCAGACCAAGTCGAGAAAAAGGCCGAGTACCTCGCGCAATTGAGAGGGTACCCGGTAGCACTTGCTCAGATCCCCAAAACTAATTCGGCATCTTAGCGTCATTTTGATTCGTTAGTGAATTTGCGTACTGATAGGACAATGGTCACTGAGTTGTCTTTTCAGTACGTCTTGTTTAGTGAATACGGTTTGCACGGTGTTGCTTGGCGTTAGATCCTTGCTGACAATAATGTGGTCAACAAGATGGCGAAATTGATGGGTTTGATTCCGGTTTCTATTCGACTTAACTAGGCATTTGGCTTTGGTCGCTTGGGTGACCAGTGTGATGTCGCCTTTTACCCCATGAGACAATACTCTCCATAACCAATCATTGTTATACGATAAATTATGATTGAAGTCTCCCGCAACGATGAAGGGCTGTTCGTTCGCGACTCTCTCTTTTAGCCATGTATTTAACACTTTGGCCTGCTTATTAATGATGGTGCACGAGTGAGAGTTCTTCTTAGCACCACTGCAGCCTGCTTTTAAGTGAAGAGAAAGCATATGTATTGGTTTATCGCTGTGGCTTTGCACGACAACGTAGGTAGCCAGGCGCAATTTGCTGGTGGATGAGGGTAAGAGATCCAAATCTGGTTGATTGGTAAAGGTCATGCGCTTATCAATGGCAAAACCGGTAAATTGGTTAATCCCATCAAATTGCCTGTTGGGGTTCATTGCGCGCTCCGAAAAAATGATATTGAAGCGCTCAGGGTGAATTATTTTTTCGAGAGCTTGTGCATCATTCACTTCTTGAAAAGCCAAAACTTGCGGTGATATTTTGTCAAAATAATGCGCTAATTGTTGGTAATCTTGCTCGCTTCTTACACTTGCTTTGAATTGATTGCTTGGTTGTGTGGATAACCATTCTATATTCCATGTAGCAAAGGTGAGTGGAGACGCGACAAGGATCGCCGGCATTATTCCAAATAGTAATATCAGTATTAGGCGCATCAATTCTCTCTTTTGGCTCATATTTATCCCCAGATTATGCGCAAGCATACCCACATCGAGAGACAAAATCTTGGAAAAAAATCGGGTTTTCATAGTGTCATTCAAATGTGGGATCAACTCCGCTAAGATCGACTTGATCTTAGTCGCTCATCGGTATTTATTGATCTACATCAATACCAATTCTAGTGTGTTTTTGGTTTAATACGCCACAACATATAGTGCTTGTTCGTTATATGTACACAATATAGGGTGAAAACCTTTACTACTGAGGGTGAGGAAAAATGGTCAATACTGTTGTAATCAAAAGGGATGGTTCGCAAGCTCCGTTCGAAAGAGCGCGTATTGTGGCAGCTGTAGAAAGCGCTGCGGAACACGTAGATAGTACGGTTGCTGAGTACGCGGCACAGGTTGCTATCGCTGTTCAAGACAAGGTTCGTGATTGCAAGCAAGTAGACATTCAAGAAATCCAAACCATGGTAGAAAACGAATTGATGCAGGGCGACTGTAAAGCATTGGCTCGTTCGTATATTGAGTACCGTCACGACCGCGATATGGCGCGTGAGAAGAAAAGCGCATTGAATCAAGAAATTCAAGGCTTGATTGAACAAAGCAATGCCGACCTGCTTAACGAAAATGCAAACAAAGATGGTAAGGTTATTCCAACTCAACGAGATCTGCTTGCGGGTATCGTGGCTAAACATTATGCGAAAACACACATTTTGCCGCGTGACATCGTTCAAGCTCATGATAACGGTGATATTCACTACCATGATTTAGATTACGCACCGTTTTTCCCAATGTTCAACTGTATGTTGATTGATTTGAAAGGTATGCTGACCCATGGCTTTAAGATGGGCAATGCTGAAATTGATACCCCTAAATCAATTTCAACGGCGACTGCGGTAACTGCACAAATTATCGCGCAAGTGGCGAGTCACATATACGGTGGCACCACGATCAACCGCATTGATGAAGTTCTCGAGCCTTACGTGTTAACCAGTTACGAAAAGCATTTAGAAGTGGCACGTGAGTGGGATATCCATAATCCTGAAGCCTTCGCGATGTCGCGTACAGAGAAAGAATGTTACGACGCCTTCCAGTCGTTAGAATACGAAGTGAACACACTTCATACCGCAAATGGGCAAACACCATTTGTTACTTTTGGGTTCGGGTTAGGTACTAGCTGGGGATCGCGCCTTATTCAGAAGTCGATTTTGAAAAACCGCATTGCAGGTTTAGGTAAAAATCGTAAAACAGCGGTATTCCCTAAGTTAGTTTTTGCCATTAAAGATGGTTTAAACCATCGTAAGAGCGATCCTAGCTACGACATAAAGCAGCTGGCGCTAGAGTGTGCGTCTAAGCGCATGTACCCTGATATTCTGAACTACGACAAAGTAGTAGAAATCACCGGTTCATTTAAAACTCCAATGGGTTGTCGCAGTTTCCTTGGTACGTATGAAGAAAATGGCGAGCTTATCCATGAAGGTCGTAATAACCTTGGTGTGGTGAGCTTGAACTTACCTCGTATCGCAATTCAAGCTAAAGGCGACGAAAAAGCATTCTATGCTTTACTGGACGAAAAGCTGGTGATTGCTCGTCGTGCTTTGGAAACCCGAATTTCTCGTTTAGAGAATGTTAAAGCCCGCGTTGCGCCAATTTTATACATGGAAGGAGCGTGTGGTGTTCGCTTGAAAGCTGAAGATTCAGTTGCGGAAATCTTTAAGAACGGCAGAGCATCAATTTCATTGGGTTACATCGGTATCCATGAAATGGTGACGGCACTTTATGGTAAAGAAAATCATGTTTATGATGACGCAGCGCTACGCCAAAAAGGCTTAGACATTGTTACGTACCTTAAGAAGAACATTGACGCTTGGACTGAAGAAACGGGCTATGGTTTTAGCCTATATGGTACGCCAAGTGAAAACTTGTGCAGCCGTTTCTGTCGTGTTGATGCAAAAGAGTTCGGTGTGATTGAAGGCGTGACTGACAAAGGTTATTACACCAACAGCTTCCACCTCGATGTGCAAAAGAAAGTAAACCCATACGACAAGATTGATTTCGAAAAACCGTACCCTGAAATTTCAACCGGCGGTTTCATTTGTTACGGTGAATTTCCGAACATGCAGCGCAACATTGAAGCGTTAGAAAATGTATGGGATTACAGCTACGCTCATGTGCCGTATTACGGAACGAATACGCCAATAGATGAGTGTTACGAATGTGGCTACAACGGTGAGTTTGAGTGTACAAGCAAAGGCTTTACTTGCCCTAAATGTGGTAACCACGACTCAACGAAAGTATCCGTAACTCGCCGTGTTTGTGGTTACTTAGGCAGCCCCGATGCGCGACCATTTAACTTCGGCAAGCAAGAAGAAGTGATTCGTCGAGTGAAACACCTCTAATGAATTACCTACAATATCATCCTATTGATGTTGTTAACGGGCCGGGAACACGCAGTACGCTGTTTGTTTCCGGCTGCGTTCACCAATGCCGCGGATGTTATAATAAAGCGTCATGGTCTGTTTGTTCAGGCCATGAGTTTACAGTCGATCTAGAAGACCAGATCATCGCTGATCTCAATGATACGCGTATTCCAAAACGTGGTTTGTCGTTATCTGGTGGCGATCCACTGCACCCGGATAACGTGTCAGGAATCTTGAAGTTAGTAGAGCGTGTTCGTCGAGAATGTGTAGGAAAAGACATTTGGCTTTGGACTGGTTATCTACTTTCCGAGTTAGATGAGCAACAAAAACAGATCGTAGAGCTTGTTGATACGCTGGTGGATGGCAAGTTCGAGCGAGATCTCGCCGACCCTAGCTTAGATTGGAGAGGAAGCTCAAACCAAGTAATTCATACCTTTAAGCTTTAAAAGTCGTAGAACAGGTAAAAATCCCTTCGAATTTCGTAACGACAGTGTTAATTTGAAGTTCATTATTGAATTTCAAAGGGTTGTGACTTTCATGCTTTCTCATCTTCCAGCACCACAGCAAGATCCCATCTTATCTTTGTCTGTGGCATATCGTAGTGATCCACGTAGTGAAAAAGTGGATCTCGGCATTGGCGTATACCGCAATAACCAAGGTGAAACACCGATAATGGAAGCGGTCGCGCTGGCCAATCAACGCGTTATTCAAACTCAAAAAACCAAAGCGTATGTAGGCTTAGCCGGTTGTGAAGAGTTCAATCAATCTATGGTTGATTTACTACTTTCTGGTACGTCAGCGATGTCTCGAGTTGCGGCAATACAAACGCCAGGCGCGAGTGGAGCGTTACGTATGCTCGGCGATCTAATGAATGTCGCTCAGCCAGATACCACCGTATGGTTAAGTAATCCAAGTTATGTAAACCACCGTCCTGTGATGGAAGCGGCAGGCCTTAAAGTACGTCATTATCGTTATTTTAGCCCTGAAACAAAACAAGTGGATCTCGAAGGGATGTTGGAAGATATCTCTACAGCGGGGCCAAAAGATGTGGTGTTACTGCATGGTTGCTGCCATAACCCAACGGGTGCAGATATTGATTTTGCAACTTGGAAAATTATTACGGAGCTTTCATTGAAGCTGGGGTTCATCCCATTTGTTGATATCGCTTATCAAGGTTTCGGCGATGGTTTAGATCAGGATGCTCAGGGCTTGCGCCACATGGCAGATAGTGTTGAAGAAATGCTTATCACAACATCTTGCTCTAAAAACTTTGGCTTGTATCGTGAGCGTACTGGTGCCGCCATCGTCATAGGTAAAAATAGTCAAGAAGCAACAAACGCAAAAGGCAAATTACTGCAATTAGCGAGAGCGACCTACACAATGCCGCCAGATCACGGTGCAGCGTTGGTTAAAACGGTACTGCAGAGTGATGAACTGACCGCTATATGGAAACAAGAGCTGTCGCAAATGCAGCAGCGTCTGGTGACTTTACGAACAAATCTGTGCCAAGAGTTTAATAATACTCACAATAATCAGTATTTTGACTTCATCAAATCTCATAAAGGTATGTTTACTGTGCTAGGCTTTAGCAGTGAACAAATGACAAGATTACGGGAAGAATACGGTATTTATGGCGTCGGTGATGGTCGTATTAATATCGCTGGTTTGTCTGAAAATGACATTCCATACGTAGCAAATGCTATTCAAACCGTAGCCAAATAGCGGAGACAGCAAATGACACCAAGACAAAAATTGTTAGTGGCATTAATGGCAGGAAGCCTAGCAGCATGTGCTAATACCAATACAAGCCAGAGCAATGCTGATACAGAAAATTCGGAAACGAAAGTGGAAGTGGAAGTTACTGAACCAGAAGTCACCACTCCAGAAGTCGCCAAACCAAGCGAACCTGAGGTTAAGCCAACTCCAGAGGTTGAAAAACCAAAGCCGGTCGTTAAACCTAAACCGGAACCGTTGACCACCGCCGATGGTAAACTGATTTTAGGCGAGCGAGAGTGGGTTTATTTCCCTGGCTTAGACAAGAGTTTCAAATCTCGTATTGACACAGGAGCAACAACCTCTTCAATAAGCGCTGTAGACTTGGAAGCGTTTGAACGTGATGGCAAAGATTGGGTCAAGTTTAAAGTCGGCCATGACGAGGTGACAAGTGAAGTGCTAGAGGTTCCAGTAGAGCGTTGGGTTCGTATTAAGCAGGCAAGCAGTGAAGAATTTGATCGCCGTCCTGTTGTTATGGGGTGGGTTCAAATCGGTGAATTGAAAGAAAAAACGCCGTTTACACTGACCGATCGGTCACATTTAGATTTTCCGGTCCTGTTGGGGCGAAGCTTCTTTAATGATGTTGCCGTGGTCGACGTTTCTAAAGAGTATGTACAACCAAAAGTGAAATAAATAACCAAGTTCACTTAGGCGGTAGACAAACAAAAAGACCACTGAATTGACAGTGGTCTTTTTTACATCTGTTCGACTCGCTTAGAACATGAACCTTGCACCAAGTAGAAGTTGAGGGCCATACACCCCATGATCAGCAAGGTTGGCGCCAATAGAGAGTTGGTCTGTAGAATGGAAGCGACCGCCAATGCTATAGATGGTTTCAGAACCATCAGAGTACACTAGCTGCCCAATCATGACATTGGCTTCAATACGGTCGATAACCCATGCACGCATGCCAAATGCTAGCTCTGGTATAAAATCACTGCCGACAAACTTGTCGCTTGAATCTTTAATGTTATGCAGCAAAATGTGGCCATAAATGTCTGCAAACTGGGTCGCAGGGCCATTGAAGCCGATACCACCTGCTAAGTCGTAATCACTTTCGAAATTTGAATCAAAACGACCGATAAAATGGGTGTTTTCTGTGAATGCCATTTTACCTTCAGCACCGTATGTGCTTGGGTTTGCGCCAATCCTAACTTCCAATGAAGTATAGTTAAAATTGTTAGCGTTAGCCGCAAAAGGGCTAAGTGCTGCAAGTCCTAGTAACGCCACAGCTCGGGCTCGTCCAAACATAATATTTCCATCCATTCAATGTCTTGGCAGACCGCCAAAGATACATACATAACAAATAGCCTGCAAAAAGCAGACCATTTATTATTAAAGGACGGAGTTTAACGGAAATTTACAATACAGATATGTGATCAACCTCAATTTCTGGAGTGTTACCCCCTTCATATTCACCAAATAGTCGAACTTTTGACTCTGCAGTCAGCGGAGTGGTCAAGTTTATGTCGTCATCCAGCTCTACCTGTATTTCGGCTTCACCATCTGTAAACACAAAAGTATCCTTGTTGATTTGGCGAATGATATGCCCATCGATGACTACGTCTTGTTCAGCAAACATACTGGTGTCTTTTAAAAGCTCGGTAACTGATGTTGTTTCAACAGGTCCGGTGTATTGAAGGTTGCTCTTTTGGTGATGGTCGTCTTTTGCTAGTGCGAAAGTCGGAGCGATAATAAGTGCAGCAGCGATAGAGTAGCAAAGTGTTTTCATAGTGTTGTTCTCGTTGTTTGTTTAAGTTAGGTCTATTAAACACCGAGTTAATTGAATGATTACTGAGTAGAGCATTCATTTTTGGTTCATTAACGGTTGGGCTTAGCGTGGTATGAGGATACTATTAGCGATAATCTAGAAAAAATCAGAAAAAGAATTACCTATGTATACTCCATTTGAAGCGCTGATGGTGCAAGGAACCACGTCGGATGCTGGTAAAAGTGTATTAGTGGCAGGATTGTGCCGAGTGTTAGCGAGAAAAGGGATAAAGGTTGCCCCTTTTAAGCCGCAAAATATGGCATTAAACAGTGCTGTTACATCGGATGGTGGTGAAATTGGACGTGCTCAAGCCGTTCAAGCACAAGCTTGCAATGTTGAGCCTACGGTTCATATGAATCCTATACTGCTTAAGCCAAATTCGGATACGGGTGCTCAGGTGATCATTCAAGGGCGCGCTTTAAGCAACATGGAAGCCACCAGCTATCATGACTATAAGCAAGTCGCTATGGACAGCGTGATCGACTCCTTTGACAGGCTTAAATCCGACTTTGAATCTGTGATGATTGAGGGGGCAGGTAGCCCTGCAGAGATAAACTTACGAGCCCATGATATTGCCAATATGGGATTCGCCGAGAAAGCCGATGTCCCGGTTATTATCGTTGCAGATATTGACCGCGGCGGAGTGTTTGCCCATCTAGTTGGTACATTGGATTTATTGTCCCCAACAGAGCAAGCTCGTGTAAAAGGTTTTGTTATCAACCGCTTTAGAGGTGATATCAAGTTGCTAGAATCAGGCCTCGATTGGCTTGAAGAAAGAACAGGTAAGCCTGTTATTGGTGTGATTCCATTCCTACATGGTCTTAACCTAGAAGCAGAAGATGCAATAACTGCCGATCAAATAAAAAGCGATGACGCCTTATTCAAAGTGAAAGTCCCCGTGGTCACTCGAATCAGTAATCATACCGACTTCGATCCGTTAAGGCTTAACCCTTCTATTGACTTTGAATACGTAAGAAAAGGTGAATCACTGCAAGGAGCGGATCTTATTATTCTGCCTGGGACTAAATCGGTGCGCGCAGACTTGGCGTTTTTACGAGAGCAAGGTTGGGACAAAGATATCCAACGTCACTTACGTTTTGGTGGAAAAGTGATGGGTATCTGTGGCGGATATCAAATGCTGGGTAAGGTAATTGACGATCCTGAGGGAATCGAGGGCCCAGCGGGTTCGAGTCAAGGGCTGGCCTGCTTGGATCTTGATACGGTTTTGCAATCAGAAAAACAATTGAAGCAAGCGAAAGGCGAGTTAACCCTTAACCAGAAGACTGTTGCCGTGACAGGCTATGAAATTCATGCGGGGGTTACTACTGTCAATGAACAACAACCGATACAACTGGGTGAAGAAAAAAGTGCAGATGGTGCAATCAGTGATTGTAATCAGATCTTCGGCACGTATTTGCACGGCGTGTTTGAACTCGCGGACGCATGCGAATTGATCATGACTTGGGCTGGGAGTTCCAAGCTTGAGAAAGTGGATTTCGAGAAGATGAAAGAAGAAGGCATAGATAGAATTGCTGACGCACTGGAAGAGTCTCTCGATCTGAAGAAGTTATGGCCAGAAATTTATGCGTAGTATCAGTTGGTTTCTAAAATGCGTTGGTTTGATTATGGCAATGGCTTCATTTTCAAGCGTCGGCCAAGTCCGAGTTCTTGCGGCATCCTCTATGACGAATGTATTGTCAGACATTGCGGCAGAGTTCGAGCGTAGCCAGGGTATCAAGGTACAACTTGTGTTTGCTGGCTCATCATCATTGGCAAGGCAAATAGAGCAGGGTGCCCCTGCTGATCTCTACATATCCGCCAACACCAAATGGGCTGACTACTTAGTTGAACAAGGGATTGTTGATCAGACGGCAGTGCAGGTACTTGCTCGAAATCGATTAGTGGTGATAGGTGAACGTGATGGTGTAAAGCCCAATGACGCTAATGTGATAACTAAGCATAAGTGGTGGTTGGAGCAACTGAAGGGAGGCCGCCTTGCTATGGGGAACCCAGATGCGGTTCCTGCTGGGATCTATGCAAAGCAGGCATTAGAAAACCAAGGCATTTGGTCAGTTGTCAAAAATAATTTAGCGCCAACGAGTAATGTTCGTATTGCGCTGACGTTAGTAGCACGACAAGAAACGCCTTTAGGCATCGTGTATGCGACGGATGCAAAAATAAGTGACGATGTCACGGTTCTTGGTGAGTTTCCTGTCGGATCATATGATCATATTGAGTACCCGTTGGTTAAGCTCAATGATAAGGCTGAAACACGATCTTTAGTCGATTATTTGCTGTCTTCTCAAAGTGAAGTCACCCTTGTAGAATACGGATTTATACCGCTAAGCCAATAGATAGATGTAGAACGATTCGCCAGAAGCTTTGGCCAACTTCTTAAATTAAAGGGCTCGTCGTTAAGGAAGAGTAGGGATTGAAAAACAAGTGTATTTGACGGAATTTGAACAGCAAGCTTTGTTTTTAAGCCTAAAAGTCGCGACGACTTCTGTATTGTGGTTGTTGCCAGTGGGTTTATTTTTGGCTTGGCTATTGGCAAGAAAGCAGTTTTTTGGCAAAAGCTTGTTAGACAGCATCATTCACCTTCCTCTGGTACTGCCTCCGGTGGTGATTGGCTATTTATTACTGGTTTTGATGGGAAGGCGAGGGTTTATTGGCGAATGGCTATATGAAAGCTTTGGTGTCGTGTTTGCTTTCAACTGGAAAGGCGCGGCTCTTGCTTCGGCCATTGTGGCACTGCCTCTGATGGTACGAGCTATCCGTTTGAGTTTAGAAACGGTAGACGAAAAATTAGAGCAAGCTGCCCGAACTCTTGGGGCTTCGCCGCTAAAAGTGTTTCTCACCATTACCTTACCGTTAACCTTACCGGGTATTGTCTCTGGCGTTATGTTGGCGTTTGCTCGCAGTCTTGGGGAATTTGGCGCTACTATAAGTTTTGTTTCGAACATACCAGGAGAGACACAAACCTTGCCGCTGGCAATGTACAATTTCATTGAAACTCCGGGTTCCGAAATGGATGCCGCTCGATTGTGTGTGATTTCGATTGTGGTCGCGCTGCTTTCATTAGTTGGTTCAGAATGGCTCTCGTCACGTATGCACCGCTGGATAGGTATAGGAAGTAAACCATGATCACTATAGCTATCAAGCAAGAGTTAGGCGATCTGTTGTTAGACATACACACTCAGCTGCCATCTAAAGGCATTACCGCGATATTTGGCCGTTCAGGTTCTGGCAAGACGTCGTTGATCAACAGTATTTGTGGTATCAGAAGCCCTGACAGTGGTTTTATTGATATTAATGGACACCGTGTATTTGATTCGCAGCAGAACATAAACCTAGCGGTTGAAAAACGTAATATTGGTTACGTATTTCAAGACGCACGCTTATTTCCGCATTTTAGCGTCGAAAGAAATCTGCGTTATGGTGTAAAAGAAGCCGATGCCGAACTATTTGCTCACGTGACATCTCTGCTTTCGATAGACGGATTATTGAAGCGTAAGCCTAGTGATTTATCTGGCGGAGAAAAACAACGAGTCGCGATAGGCAGGGCTCTTTTATCTAGCCCAGACTTACTATTGATGGATGAGCCATTGGCTTCCCTCGATTTGCCCCGCAAGCGAGAAGTGATGCCTTACCTTGAGCGTTTAGCTAAAGAAGTAGAGATACCTATTTTGTACGTGACTCACAGCATCAGCGAGATCTTACGATTAGCGGATCATATGCTATTGCTGTCGAACGGCAAAATAGATTCTAGTGGTACGTTGGAGCAAGTGTGGGGATCGGATGCGATGCGACCTTGGCAGTCGTTTTCCGAGCAAAGTTCGGTTTTTGAGGCATACATTCAATCCCAGCATCCTACTTATGCTTTAACCCAACTGAGCTTAACGGATGATAAAGCACTTTGGGTACAGAAAGTGGAGGGTGATATTGGGGATCAAGTACGTGTACAGGTACGAGCCAATGATGTTTCGATCAGCTGTGAGTTGCCGATAAGAACGTCGATAAGAAACATCATACCTGTCACTATTTGCGCCATTGAGAGCCATCGACTCTCTGACGACAAACAGAGCGTTTCTGTCAAACTTCAACTGGACAAGAGCAGGGTACTCAGCGCAAACCTGACCCAATGGGCTGTAGATGATTTACAGCTCGAAGTTGGTCAGTTGGTTTATGCGCAGATTAAAGGCGTCAGTGTCACTCAAAAAGACATGATCAGAGTGAACTGATCGACGGTGCTCTCTGGGCACAAACAATGTACGTCATTCTTGCTTACATTGTTTGTGCGGTTACCGACGTCGATATAACATTGGCTAACTGTTAACCATCAAACTTCAAATTTAATCATTAAAGAGTCGAGTTCTTCACACTGACTTGCCAGCATTTCACAGGCATTTTCCGCGCTACTGACCATCTCAATCATCTGATAACTTCCATCAAGAACCGTCTGCATATGATTACTCACATCACTCGCCAATTGCATTTGTTGTTCTGATGAAGATTCAATTTCAAGGGTACTTGAAGCGACGGCAGTAACGGATTGAGTTACTGATTGAAGAGTTTCAAGGGTTAAACCAGACAGTTGAACGGTTTCTTCGCTGGTTTTACAACTTACATTGACCGCAGAGACCGCTTCATGAGTCGCTTTCCTTAGTTCGTCTGTCATTTTTTGTATCTTATCGGTACTTTCTTGGGTTTTACTGGCAAGCGCCCTTACTTCGTCGGCAACAACGGCGAAACCGCGCCCTTGTTCCCCGGCTCGTGCGGCTTCTATCGCAGCATTCAGAGCAAGTAGGTTGGTTTGCTCGGCTATTTCCACGATGACCCCTAAAATAGTGACAATATTAGTAACGTTGGAATCAAGGTTGCTGATCACGCCACCGGCTTGGTCAATTTGTGACTCCAAGGTCTGCAGTGATGAAGATGTTTGATTGAGCAAAGAGGTCGCTTCGTCGAGTTGTTTGATTCCTTCGCTACTATGGGCTGAAGCATTCACGGCATTGTGACTCACATTGTCACTGATACTTTGTACTTGGATTGCTGAACTGGAAATATGGTCAGTGTTACCTTGTTGGCTCGAAACATACATAACGATGCCTTGGGTCAGACTACGAATATTCTCCATCTCAGCGCGAACAGAATTGGAAGTAATGATGACTTGTGTCATGGAGCTTTGCATAGAATCAAGCAGCTGATTAATCTGGCTACCAACGGATCCCAATTCATCGCTTGAAGAGACTGAAACTCTTTTAGTTAAATCTAGCTGGTCATTATTTAAGGTGGCGACTGTGTCGTGTAGTTGTTGAATAGGCAGGGTTACCCAGCTCAACATTAAAAAAAGACAAATACATGAGATGACAATAACAACGCCCAACCCGACGTAAAGTGATTGAGTGGCCTCTGTAATAGCTTGGTTTGGGTTCGCCAGTTGATTTGGAGTCAATCCATTCAGGTTGTTGATGGCGGAAAAAACCATCGCAGAAAATAAAGCGATGATGACGATGGTGGGAATGAGTACTTTTTGTTTAATAGAGAGCGAGTGAGTCCATTTCATTGTTCACCTGTATTCGGTTTGAGTGCGTGCTGTTAGTTAACTATAGGACAAAAAAAACGACCCTTAGAAAGAGTCGTTATATCGTTTCGTATCGAGTTGTTTATTCTTCTACAGTAAACTCATCGATCGTCACTTCAACACGGCGGTTCATTTCTTTACCCGCGGCTGTTTTATTTGATGCTATTGGGCTAGCTTCACCCTCACCTTCAACTTTAATTCGTGAAGGCTCAACACCTTCAGAAATTAAGTAATCGGCAACGGCTTGAGCACGCTTTTCAGAAAGTTGTTGGTTAAACTTAGCTGAGCCGCTGCTGTCGGTGTGACCTGTTACGGTAACATCAGCCTGAGGGTATGTGGTAAGTAGGGTTACCAGCTCATCGAATTGGTCAAGGCCAGCTTTGCTTAGCTTGTTACTTCCTGACTCATAAAGACCCACGCCCTTTTTAGATTGGAAAGTAATGGTTTTTGGCGCAACGACAACAGGTGCAGCGGCAACAACCACTGGTGCTGGCTCTTCAACTACAGTTGGACGAGGTTCAACGGGTGCAGCTTGTGTCGCAACAGCTGGTTCATCGCTGCCAAAGTGATAGCTTAGACCTATGCTAACTAAATGTGCCGCCAAGCCGCCAGTATCACCTGAACCTATGCCACCGATCAGTTGATATTCTAAGCGAGTAGACCATTCACGAGTGAACCCATACTCCAGGCCTAACGCTGCCATAACGTTTAGGTCATCGTCTATGACGTCATAATTGGTAAATCCGACACCAAATTTAGTGAAGAAGCCGAGTGATTCATTAATTGGAATCCCAAATTTAGGTCCTAGAGTCAAAGAAGTCATTGCTCCTTTTGCTTGTTTACCAGAGCTAAAGTTAGATTCGAAATCACCAATTTTGTCGATACCGGCCTCCAAGGAGAACATATCGCTGAATTTGTATCCACCAAAGCCGCCAAAACCGATACTGCTGTCGTCACAAGGCTCGGAGATGCTACAGCTATTCTTTAATGAAGAGCTACCTACTTTTGCGCCTAAATAGTATTCCGCTGAAACGGTGAAGGGGATTGCTGCCAAAACAGACAGTGCGATCAACTGCTTTTTCATAATTGTATCCTTACTTTGGATTATTGTTGCTTTTTTGTAATTATAGTACTCGTGAATTATGAGAACTAAGTCATTGTAATTCAATTATTGATTATGTGAATTACATCCAATTAATCACATAATCTCAATTATGATACATACATGTTGCAATAAAAAGAAAGCAAAAAAAATCCGCTCATAAAATGAGCGGATTACAGATTGGGTACTGGAAGTGATTACTTGGCAAATACTTCTTTAAAATCTCGTTTCAAAATAGCATCTCGGCGAGCTTTCTTCATCTGCTTAGCCATGTCTTTAACGCAGTTATGCAGCGTTTGGTCTAGCAGTTGTGTGCGGTAAGCTTCTTTTTCTTCGTCGTTCATGTCTTCCGGCAGGCTCAACTTAGGAAACTCTTCCATGACATTTACGCCGGCAAATGCTTGGCTCACCGAAACAAGCGCGTGGAATTGCTCAAAGTTATCTAGTACGTTCTGTGCGCTAGCAGGCATGCTGTCCCAGGCTTCACGTACGGCTTCTTCTGAAACTTCATGAATGGACGTTACCATGTAGTACATTGCTTCAGGAACTTGGTCAAACTCAATGACTTTCTTAAGTTCAGGTGAGACTGTATCTAAGTCTACTTTTTGTTCCACTTCTTGGATTTCTTCTGACATGGTGTTGTCCTACTTCTTTCAAAAAACACATGCTATGAAACTGGCAATAAAAGTCAACCAATTCATTCGTTTCTAGTGGGTTAAACGCTAAATAGCATGCTATATTGCTGTTAAGGTCTAGAGGATATCAAAAGACAATATATGGAAATATCAAATACTTCGATTCGGATTTTGCTGGTCGATGACTTGCAATTAGAAAGAATGCAACTGGGAATACGCCTCAAGCAATTAGGTCATAAGGTAGAAGCCGTTGAAAGTGGTGAGAAAGCGCTCAAAATCTATACGTCTTTTGACCCTGAGTTGGTTTTGCTCGACATTTCAATGCCTGTCATGGATGGTTTTGACGTAGCACAGGAAATTCGGACGCGCTTTAAAGATTGGGTTCCTATCATTTTTCTGAGTAGCCATGAAGAACCGGAGATGATTGCAAACGCCATCGAAATGGGGGGAGATGACTATTTGGTTAAGCCTGTTAACAAGATGGTTCTCAGCGCCAAGCTCAAGGCGATGCAGCGGATCGCAGATATGCGAAGAGAGCTAAAGGCTGTAACAGCCAAACTTGAAAGCGTTAATTCAAATTTGCAGCAGCAAGTGAACGAAGATGGGTTGACTCGGATCTACAATCGAAGATTTATAGACAGTGAGCTAAAGACCATGGTGACGTGGCATGGACGGCACAGTTTGCCTTTGACGGTTATCCTATTAGATGTCGATTTCTTCAAATTGTTTAATGATAATTACGGCCACATTGAGGGTGATCAGTGTTTACAAAAGATAGCTTCTCGGCTTGATAGCAGTTTTGTGAGAGCGGGTGAAGTAGTAGGCCGTTATGGCGGGGAAGAATTCGTCGTTATCTTGAGCAATGCAGATGTTGATTATGCAGAAAAACAAGCGGAGCGCATTCGTCGCTCAATTCTTGACTTAGCGATTCAGCATAAAAAATCGACCGTATCAGGGTTTGTGACGGTGTCACAAGGTGTGTATAGCTTTATCCCGACAGGCCAAGAGTCATTGCAGGACATTTTCCAGCAAGCCGATGTTTTACTTTATGGCTCAAAACAAAATGGCAGAAACCAATTCGTGTCAAATAAAAGCAAGTAATAGGGGGTGAGGGGTGACCTCGATAGTATAGGTGTCGGTTAACGTTGTCTTGGCGTTGTTTTTTATAATCAAGCGCTTATAACGCAGTTTCGGCCTTTTTTCTTTGCTTTATACAGGGCGTCATCGGCAGACTTGATGACTTTTGTTGGGTTTCTTAACTCATAGCTGTCGGCTACACCAATACTAATGGTAATGTTGACGGTTTTTTCAGTATTTCTTTTTCCTCGTTTTTGTGTGCCTTGTTTGTCATCTTTAGGTCTTTGCTCCTTGTCACGAATGATCATGTCGTACTGTGCGATGCTTTCTCTAAGATCTTCTAAGTGTTCGATAGTTTGAGCTGCCGATTTACCTTTAAACAACACCGTAAATTCTTCGCCACCGTAGCGATAAACTTTGGCACCCCCACCTGTTTTTCGTAGTTTCTTTGCGACTAATCTTAGGACGTGATCACCAGTATCATGCCCGTGGGTATCGTTGAACTTTTTAAAGTGATCTACATCCAGCATCGCGATGGTGTATTTTCTCCCAAGGTGAGCCATTTCATTTTCTAAAGCGCGTCGGCTTGGAATTTCGGTTAACTGGTCGATAAAAGCCAGTTTATGGCTGGTTGAAATCACGTTGTATATAAGCATCACACCGGCCAGTGAAAACAGAATGGCCGAAATATAGCTAATTTGAAAGCCGCCAAATGTGATCGCGGAAAATAGCAAACAACTATAGATGGCGTTATCGACAGCGTCGTTTCGCTTTAACACCATGATAGCAGCGATCCCGACGCAAACAATGCTGTAAAGAATGGCAAGAAATGGCAAACGGCTCAATTCAGGAATAGAGAACAAAATGCCATCCCAGAGTGTGTCCATGCCATTTTCTGCAAAGTGGTCGACGGTTAAATATGCCCAGCCCAAGAAAAATAACATGAGGAGCGAATACCCTAATCCTGAAATCGAAAAAAAGCGGCGATTTGGGAATGCGTAAACGACCATGCAGGCAACGGGCAGTAGGAAAGCGAGTATAGAGAACTCTAATTTAGTGGTGCCGACACTAAGGGGGACTTGCAGACGCTCCTGGATGAAGAAATAGGCGAGCATCATTGCGATGGCAATCATTCCCATGCGTCCTTGGCTAAAGCTATGACACAAGATGAGCGTGATTGAGAACAAGATATAAGGCAGGTGACTCACCATACCAAGGTTTTCGACGACGAGCGTAGTTAGGGCATCTATTGCAAATATACTGATGCTTGCCAGAAAGATAGGCATTAAAAATTTAAAAAGATTCGTATTATTTAACGTACTTAGCATCGAATTCACAGCAAGAGAAATGGCTAACTATGGATAAAATCATAGAAAGTTGAGCTTGTTAGGATACTTCTATTGTGGGAATTTCCAAGTGTTTTGCTAAACTTAATTGAAAAAATATTCGAATTATTGCCAATATGATGATTTAAACCACAAGTCGGGACATATGAACTTTTTTCCGCCGTATTTACCGCCTAGCATTAGGTAAGATTGTTCCGTAACAAGTGACATGAGGAAGTGAAACATGCAAATTAGCGTAGATGTACACAATTATATGGAAACGCTTGTTGGAACCAAACTGGCGCTGCTCGAGTACACTGAGCGTTTTGACTCCGAGCAACTTGCCGATTTGGCCTGTATCGCGCTGAATCAGCTTAGGCCGGTTTATATTCGTCATGATATCGACTTTTTGTCTGCGTTACCCGAAGAAAAGCTGGTTATCCTAAGTGATCAAGTTGAAGTTGCCCTCATTGCGGCCGAGTCGATGATTAAGAATGACCGACGCACTCGTGATGACGATCTACCTGTTGTGTTTAGTAAGCCTTCGCGCCATGATGATGACGAATTGGAGTGGTATGAAATGCCACTGCTAGACAAAAAACGAATCAAGTAAGGATTGTTTGTGGGGTTATTTTCCTATTTCTTCGGTGGAAACAAAGAGAGTGTAGCTACAGAAGTAGCGCCTGTTGAGTATAAGGGTTATTTGATCTATCAGGAGTCTCGTTCTGAAAGTGGCCAATATCGCATTGCAGGCCGTATTACTAAAGAAGTTGATGGCGAACTAAAAACGCATACCTTTATTCGCTCTGATGTATTGAGTTCTGAATCTGATGCGAATGAATTTATGCTGAAAAAATCGCAATTATTCATTGATCAGATGGGCGACAATATTTTTTAGGTGTCGATTAGAAAGCTCGTTACTTCGAGTTGATTAACATCACTTTAATTAGGGCCATTTAGCGATATGCTAATGGCTCTTTTTATTTCCATTAAATTTTTACATCTATCGTTGTTGGTTTAATGAGCTGTTTGTTAAGTTGTTAATTTTTCGAATAGAATTTCCCGGGAAATTCGTCTGGTTTGACCTCTGCTTAGTACCATAAATGTTGTCATTTAACGCTTTTGAAGCGAGAATCCATCGTTAATTTGGTTATATGTAATGAAAGTTTGTATATTTCTTACAAAAAGCTTGAAGTTACCTCCAACCTTAGATAAAAACAGATTATTCATTTGTGCCAATAGTAGGGAATAACTATGCAAATTGGTGTGCCTAGAGAAATACTCGTAGGTGAAACTCGAGTGGCTGCGACGCCGAAAACGGTTGAACAGTTATTAAAATTGGGATTTGACGTCTCAATTGAAACACAAGCTGGCGTTCTCGCTAGTTTTGACGATGCTGCATTTCAAGCTGCCGGTGCGACTATCGTATCGACAGAAGATGTATGGAAATCAGACTTAATCTTTAAGGTAAACGCTCCGCTTACTGGTGAAGCTGATACCGTTAATGAGATCGATTTGATTAAAGAGGGGGCAAGCCTAGTCAGTTTCATCTGGCCTGCGCAAAACCCTGAGTTAATGGAAAAGCTTTCTAGCAAAAACATTAACGTAATGGCTATGGATGCGGTTCCTCGTATTTCTCGTGCTCAAGCGCTCGACGCGTTGAGTTCTATGGCTAATATTGCTGGTTACCGTGCTGTCGTCGAAGCTGCCCATGAATTTGGTCGTTTCTTTACCGGTCAAATTACCGCTGCAGGTAAGGTACCACCAGCGAAAGTGCTGGTTGCAGGTGCCGGTGTTGCGGGCCTAGCGGCTATCGGTGCGGCTGGTAGCTTAGGTGCAATCGTTAGAGCTTTTGACGTACGTCCCGAAGTAAAAGAGCAAGTGCAATCAATGGGCGCAGAGTTCTTGGAAGTCGATTTCCAAGAAGATACTGGCGCTGGTGATGGTTACGCAAAAGAAATGTCCGATGATTTCAACAAAAAAGCAGCTGAGCTATACGCAGAGCAAGCAAAAGATGTTGATATCATTGTTACAACGGCGCTGATTCCAGGTCGACCTGCTCCGAAGCTTATCACCAAAGAAATGGTTGATTCGATGAAAGCGGGTAGCGTTATCGTTGACCTCGCGGCAGCAAATGGTGGTAACTGTGCTTACACCGAAGCAAACAAAGTTATTACTACGCCAAATGGTGTCAAGATCATCGGTTACACCGACATGGTTGGTCGCCTACCGACTCAATCTTCTCAACTTTACGGAACGAACTTGGTCAACCTTGTTAAGCTTCTTAGTAAAGAGAAAGACGGCAACATCAACATCGATTTTGAAGACGTAGTATTACGCGGTGTAACGGTTGTTAAAGAAGGTGAAGTGACTTGGCCTGCTCCTCCAATCCAAGTTTCAGCTCAGCCAGAAGTTAAGCCACAACCTATAAAAGTTGAGGTGAAAGTTGAAGAGCCGACATCACCCGTTAAAAAAGCTATTGGCATTGCGGCTGGTATTGCTGCGTTTGGTTGGGTTGCATCCGTTGCTCCTGCAGCATTCCTAGCACACTTTACGGTATTTGTACTGGCGTGTGTTGTAGGTTACTACGTTGTTTGGAATGTTTCGCATTCACTGCATACACCACTTATGTCGGTAACTAATGCCATTTCTGGCATCATCGTTGTAGGTGCGTTGCTTCAGATTGGTCAAGGAAGTGGCGTTGTCACGTTCTTATCATTCATTGCCGTGTTAATCGCAAGCATCAATATTTTCGGTGGCTTTACGGTCACGAAACGTATGCTTGAAATGTTCCGTAAAGACTAAGGAGTAACAAATGTCTGCAGGATTAGTACAAGCCGCATACATTGTCTCTGCCGTTCTCTTTATTATGAGTCTGGCGGGACTGTCTAAACAAGAATCTGCACGAGCTGGTAACTACTACGGCATCGCAGGTATGGCGATCGCTTTGATCGCAACCATCTTCGGGCCTGATTCGTCTGGTGTGGTTTGGATCATCATTGCTATGGTGATCGGTGGTGGTATTGGTATCCACTACGCAAAGAAAGTTGAAATGACCGAAATGCCAGAGCTCGTTGCTATTCTCCACAGTTTTGTGGGTATGGCTGCTGTTTTGGTCGGGTACAACAGTTACATTGACGCACCAGAAGCGGCCACGCATGCTGAGCATGTGATCCACTTAGTGGAAGTTTTTCTTGGCATCTTCATTGGTGCTGTGACTTTCACAGGTTCGATTGTTGCCTTTGGTAAACTTCGCGGTGTGATCAGTTCATCTGCGTTGAATCTGCCTCATAAACACAAATTGAACCTTGCTGCTTTGGTTATTTCTGCGTTCTTGTTGGTTCAATACGTGAATGCTGATGGCAGCATGTTTGCCCTTATCGTCATGACTCTCATTGCTTTTGTATTCGGTTACCACTTGGTTGCTTCAATCGGTGGCGCGGATATGCCGGTAGTAGTTTCAATGTTGAACTCATACTCTGGCTGGGCTGCAGCTGCAGCAGGTTTCATGCTAGCAAATGATTTGCTGATTGTGACCGGTGCCTTAGTAGGTTCGTCTGGTGCGATATTGTCTTACATCATGTGTAAAGCAATGAACCGCTCTTTCATCAGCGTTATTGCTGGCGGCTTTGGTCAAGAAGTTGCTGCAAGCGATGGTGAGCAAGACTATGGTGAGCACCGTGAAATCAATGCTGAAGACGTAGCGGATATGCTCAAAAACTCTAAGCGAGTGATCATCACCCCAGGGTATGGTATGGCAGTTGCGCAGGCTCAGTACCCAGTACATGAAATCACTGAGAAATTGCGTGCTCAAGGTGTTGAAGTTCGCTTTGGTATTCACCCTGTAGCGGGTCGCTTACCTGGTCACATGAACGTATTATTGGCGGAAGCTAAAGTACCATATGATATCGTGTTAGAAATGGATGAAATTAACGATGATTTCTCCGAGACTGATACCGTGCTTGTTATCGGTGCGAATGATACAGTGAACCCAGCGGCACTTGAAGATCCAACAAGTCCTATCGCTGGAATGCCGGTGCTTGAAGTTTGGAATGCAGAAAACGTTATCGTATTTAAGCGTTCAATGAACCCGGGTTATGCAGGCGTTCAGAATCCACTGTTCTTTAAAGACAACACACAAATGTTGTTTGGTGATGCTAAGGAAAGTTGTGTAAACATTTCTTCTCACCTTTAAATGGTGACGAGTAATAATGAAGGAGGCCAATTGGCCTCCTTTTTTTTACCTTATATTTACGCCCATGACGATAAGCTAACTTAAGCGTCGGTGCACCGACAAGAGTTTGATGTTATATTTAGCCTATTAGGATTATGTGAAAGAGAACGGCAATAGTTTGTTATATAAAGTGATCTTGTTGGCGACGTTAACGTCAATCGCAAATGTTGCCCAAGCTGAAAGCTTGCCAGAGCGTATTGATGCGTTTCGGTCATTATTTGATAACTCTCCAGCTATTGCGTCTTATGATACAAGAATTATCCAGTCAGATTTCCCCAATAAGCTACTAGCACCTGAAAGTATGCTTCCGCAAACAGCGGACTACCCACTAAGAGACGTACAGCGCCTTTATAGTTTGGCACAAACCTGCAAAGGGAAATTACCACTTAGCCCACTAATCACCGAGCCTTTAGTGTTCACTCGTGCTATGTGTAAGGGAACCAAACTTCCCCTAAAATGGTTTGCTCGTTCAGCGCTCATTCACCCCGGTGGTGGTACTTATGCGGCTAGGTACGCAGAAAAATATCCAGTTCTTTATGATGATCTAAAAGATTACATGCATATTAAAGAGCGCCCATCTGCGGAGCCTGATAGCTTACTTGGTCGCTTACAAGAAATGGACTACAGCGCTTTGAGTGCGTTGATCGCTGGGTCTGACATGTTTATCCATAACAATGATTTATGGTTAAGGCAGGGTGACAAATACCTGTTGTTCGAAAGAACCAAATGGAGTGAGTTTTTAGACAAAACCAACCTAAGAGCCACCTTAGATAAAGAAGCGTCCATTTGTTACGTTAAGAGTGGCAACATATGTTGGGAAGTGGAAGATCATTCAGATCTTCTTATGAATATAATGATCGGCCTGGTCCTATTCAACGTTGTTATATTGACGGCTTGGGCCACGTCTCGTTGGAACAATAAACGTGAAGAGATGCGGAGCCGAATGTTGGTTTTGCAAATATTGACTCACGAACTAAGAACACCGATAGCAAGCCTTTCGTTAACCGTTGAAGGTTTCAGAAGAGAATTCGAACGGCTACCAGAGTCTGTTTACGATGAATTCAGGCGATTATGCGAAGATTCTCGCAGACTCAGGCAATTAGCGGAAGCGAGTAAAGATTATTTACAATCAGATAACAATCAACTGGCAACAGAATGGTTACCATCAGTAAATGAATGGTTAGAGTATCGATATGAGGAACTTTCTACGCCAGTTGAAATCCAAATTGAACATGATAGTGCCATCAAAATCAATATTTACTGGTTAGGCACCTGTTTAGATAATTTAGTGAATAACGCAGTAAAGTACGGTGCGACACCGATCAAACTGAAAGTCATTGTTAAAGAGAACAAAGTACGTTTCGAGATTATAGACAACGGAACGTTGAGTAAAAAAGATTGGAAACATGTAAGAAAACCATTCGTAAGTAAGAGTGGTTTAGGATTAGGCTTAACGATAGTTGAATCTATGGTTGAGCGCATGGGGGGCAAAATGTCATTAGAAGGCCCACCGACGACATTTATTTTGGAGATACCTTGTGAAACAGACTCTGCTTCTAGTTGAAGACGACAAAAACTTGGCCGATGGCTTATTGGTGAGCTTGGAACAAGCTGGCTATGAGTGCTTACATGCAGAAACAATCGCAGAAGTCGCACCATTATGGGAGAAAGTAGATCTCGTCGTATTGGATCGCCAGTTACCTGATGGTGATTCGGTTACTCATCTACCTGAATGGAAAAAAATCAAAAAAGTACCTGTGATCTTACTGACCGCTTTGGTTTCTATTAAAGACAAAGTTTCAGGCCTGGATGCCGGAGCGAACGATTATCTAACTAAACCGTTTGCAGAAGCGGAACTCTTCGCCCGAATTCGTGCACAGTTACGTGCGCCAGAATCAGACGAGAGTGAAGAACATCGCGTAAGCATTGGCAACTTGCTCATCGATACGCAAACACGTGATGTTGTATTTAACGAAGAATCTGTAACCTTAACTAGAACAGAATTCGATTTGTTGCTGTTTTTGGCAACCAATATCGGCCGTGTATTTACTCGTGACGAACTTCTCGATCATGTATGGGGCTACAACCATTTCCCAACAACACGTACCGTTGATACACATGTTTTACAGCTAAGACAAAAATTGGCCGGAATAGAAATCGAGACCCTTCGTGGTGTCGGTTATAAAATGAAGGGCTAGTTGTGAAAGGTCTGATTGCGTTAGTTGTTATTCTTAGTTCGGCGGCCATTGCTGATGACAACATCCAATGGTTTGAACAGCAAACTGCCTTAACTAATGCCCATAAAAAACTATTGCAAGATGATCTAGACGGTGCCTTTAAAGGCATCGTTCAAGTCTGGCAACAGTCGCCAGATGAGCACGTTGCAAAACACCTAGACAAATTTTTCGTCAAGTCACTAGAAAAAGATTGCGGTCAGTCGTTACAAAAAAAACCTTTACCCGATTGGGTAGACGAACTTGTTGTTCGCAGGCAAGTAATCCAATCTCCCGGCCGACAATCCTCGAGTGTTGTCGTCGATTTGTTGTCTCGTAAGGAAATTGACTCAATTGGATTCACTCGCTGGCCTCAAAGCAAAGTGTCTTCCGATACAGAATTCGAAAGGTTATCAAGCAACGATAAAAGTAATTTTGTTTATCAAAAAAGCTACAGCCTCAATTCGCGTTTGAGCAGCGGGCTGTTTCAAGTCACGATAAAACCGGTTGAAGGCGATGAATGGAAGTCCTGGGTCGTGATGGCGGAGCCACAATCAAAAGAGATTCTCCGTTGGCAAGCAAAAGGGGTTTGGAAAGTAGAAAAAACCGGCCTGCTTAACAGGCATTGTCCGTTACCCGTTATGAATATATCTGTGTTTGATTACTTAGATGGTCAGTATCAAAAGATCTGGAGCCAAGAGTATGAAAGTGATTATCCCACCGAAATTCCATTAAGAGATCTTGAACCTGATCGCTATGTTTTAGCCGTTTCTATTACGCATAAACGTTGGCAAGGTGCGATTTCCGTAGAAGATCAGCAAGTTATTAGCAAAACTTACGACATATCTATAGATTAATAGCGCTAAAGGTTCGATAATTACTGCCGATAACAGTGAAAAGGAACTATTGGCGGTTATGTTATGAATAAAATCGGATTATCAGCGTCTATCGTAATTGCACTAACAGCAACGTCAGTGTCTGCTGCAAACTATTCAGTTGATGGCCGAGGTGACGCAATGGGCGGTACTGGTGTTGTATCAGCAGACTTTCTTACTGCGCCATTTTACAATCCCGCTCTTGCTGCACTTTATCGTAGGAACGACAATGCTGGCATGATTTTACCGGGTATTGGCCTTACCTATACCGATCAAGGTGATATGGTAAAGACCATAGGTGAAGCAGCAGATGTCGGGTCAGATCCTGTAAAAGCGCAAGAAGTGTTAGATAAGCTGGATAAAGGTGAGCTTAGCTTTGATATAGGTGCGGTTGCCGCATTCGCAATACCCAATTCATTTGTATCAATGAACGTATTTGGAAAGGCATACACTGAGTCATACGTAACAGCGAATATCGCTACTGGTGGAACACCTGATCTAGATCTCGCAAATTCTAATACACAAATTTTATCAGCAGGGATAACGGAATTAGGCATGACTTTTGCCAAATACTATACAGTGTTTGGTCAGCACATGTCATTTGGTGTTTCTCCAAAGATCCAACGTGTCTACACACTTTTAGATCAAAAGTCTTTTGATGACTTTAACTTTAGCTCAATCTTCGATTCCTTGTCTGGCGAAACATCCTTCAATATGGATGCGGGTGCGGTTTGGTTCTACGGACCTTATCGTGTCGGTTTTTCTGCAATGAATATCATGTCACGCGAAATCGAGACAAACACGATTGGTACTTCAAGCTACAAATACCAATTAACGCCAAATTACACCATCGGAGCTGGCTTGGTTGGGGACTATTTTGCATTGAGTGTGGACTATGACCTAGTAGAAAGAGAAAAGTTTGTCGGTGTTAATGATAATGAACAAATGCTTCGCGTGGGAATTGAGGGTGACATCATGAGACAAATGCAGCTAAGGGCAGGTTACTATACTAACTTAGCACGTGCAGATGATGATGGCACGATCACCGCAGGTATTGGCTTATCTCCACTTAATATCATCACACTCGATATCGGTGCAAGTTACACGAACAAAGATTCAATGGGCGTATACATTAATTTCCTTTCCAATTATTAAAATATTCGCTATTCTCGGCCTCCAATTATGGAGGCCGACATGTTTCAAGATATAAGCTTATCTCACCAAGAACAGCAACTCGCAGTAGAGCGAATTCAAAAACTTATGGAAGAGGGCATGAGTACCGCCCAAGCCATCAAAGTCGTTGCTGAAGATATCCGCAAAGAACAAAGTGAAAGTAAAGAAGACTGATTTTTAGAAGCACCCAATAGGGTGCTTTTTTACATTTAGTGCACTATAACTAAACACCGCATACACGGACTGTAATTGAACTCTTTCTACCTCTCTACATAAACCCCCATCCTTTTGTTACCCAGAATGCAATAACCAAAGCTACGACGTCCATAAAATCAACTATTGGTCAGTGTGTACCAGAGAATAAAGAAGTGACAGTGCTAATGTGTGACAAGGTGAGCTAATTACTAAAGTGAGCACTTACTATCTAGTGAGATAAACTGCATTTGTATCTCTCTACTTTTAAAACAAAGACTTAGTAGTGTTTGTTTTGATGGTTGGATTAGCGTGAAGCATTATTCTACGGTACGAGTTAGCATAATCCTGTGGGGGATGCTTACTATCTCACACCAGAACTCAAACTTATACACAGGTTATTCATGAGCTGTAATTTTATTACGTAAAGTCTTCGACGAGGTTTTTTATATTGGATATAGTTAAATACGAGTTACGATGTAACTTTTCGTGTATTGAAATAGTAACGAGACGATGTGTTTTGGTATCGTTGGAGCCGATAAGGTGACAAGTGTACGTATTTGAGTGGGCAAGAAAAGAAGAAGTCCAGCTACTTATGTGGCGCTGGACTTAGGTATCAGTGGATCAATGAAAATTCAATTAAGGGGATGAACTTTTCATTGAAGATACAAATTAATGTACCCAATGTAAAAACGCACACCGTTAATAGTGAACGAAAATGAATTGGATGAGCCTATAATCACAGAATTATCAGCAAAGTGATGTGGGAACTTTGTAAGGGTATGTAATGAATTGTAGCGCTGGGATTTTCGGCTCGTTTCGACAACTTTGAGAATGTTAGCGAGCGCGTTTATGCATCGTTAGGTGGCTAACGTATGAATAACGACGGCCAATACTAATAAGTCGTAATTTTTGCGCCTTCAACGCTAGGCAGATCTCTATATTTAGAGCTGTCTCTGACATAAAAAGACTCATCTCCTAGAGATAAGGCAACTTCCTTACTGTAAATTAGAGGGAATAAATCTTCATAACGCCAGTTTTTGATGTCAAAGAGGAGGGGTACGTTTAGGCTGTTTACGTCTTTTTGACAAACTCTTAGGGCGACAAACCAATCCTTATAAATCGGAACTTGGCCGTTAGGAATCCTCATTGAACGGTCAATATCTACCGCCTGGCTAGCAATACGTTGGCAGGCGTTATTAGCTTGGTTATGGCTAGCTATGACGATAACTCCTCTTAAAAAGAACACAGCCATCAATATGGCAGAAATTTTTCTATAAGTCATAGTTTTACTAAGTTCTCTAAGTTATTGTTGCGTAAGATAATATAACATATTCAATGATAGGAAACTAAAACTAAGATCCCAAGAACAAATGCACGGCCAGAGACACTAAGCGAGTAATGCCGTTAGATTTAGTTACGGGGTAACTGTTGATTGTCATAATGCTCGTTGATTAAGCTTAAACCTTCGCAGCATCAATATTAGACCCTAAAGTGGAACGCAATGGTTAAGCTTAATAGTACATTTTAAAATAGGTCAAACCGGAGATTACTAAATTGCTCTTACAACCTCAGTGCGCATTATGTATATTATGTTAAATAAGGTATTGTAGTAATCGATTGGATCCCCAATCACTATCCCCCTATAACCCAACAAGCTACTTACGTAGGCTATTTAACTATAACCGGTATTTACCATAAAATAGCTAATAATCATTACTTTAATCAAAGATTAAGTCCTGACTATTAGCTGATGTCTGTAGCTATTCTTAGATCACGCCGAGTTCGCGTAAGCGTTCCATTAGATAGCTATCTGCTGTGTATTTTTCTGATAACACAACTTCTGGTTTTGGATGCAAAAACAATGGAAGAGAAATTCTCGATTGATCTTGTCGTCCACCGGTTGGATTTATCACGCGATGCGTTGTACTTGGGAAATATCCAGCAGACGCTTCCTGGAGCATATCGCCTATGTTGATGATCAAGTTGCCAAAATCACAAGGCACATCTAACCACTCACCGTCTTTACTCTTCACTTGCAGGCCTGGTTCATTTGCGGCTGGTAAGACAGTCAGTAAGTTAATATCTTCATGAGCGGCTGCTCGAATGGCGCCAGGCTCTTCTTCACCAGTCATCGGTGGATAATGAAGTACACGCAAGAGTGTTTTATCACTTTCTCTGATCATTTCAGATAACGAAACAGAGAATTTTTCCTGAATTTCCTTTGGTGCGTGAGTTTCTACCCAACCGAGGAGCTCTTGTGCAAATGCGTCGGCTCTTTGGTAATAGTCTAAGATCTGCTCTTTTAACTCTTCAGGAATTTGGCCCCAAGGATAAACATGGAAATATTCTTTAATGTCTTTTACGGAATGTCCTTTCGCAATCTCAGAAACACTTGGTGGAAAGTATCCATCCTGGGTTTCTGCGTTGAATCTGAATTCGTTTTTGCGCTCAGTCAAGAAGAACGCATGCCAATTTGAATAAATGGACTCTACGAGCTCCTTTGGCACAGGATGATTTTTGAGAACACCGAATCCGGTCTCTCTTAGTGATTTTACGAATTGCTCGGCGGCGTCAGCAGCAAGGTAATCGACAGTTTCCAATTTCATGACTTTACTTCTTATTATGATGTAGGTGTTGAAGTCGAAGTTTAAAATTGCGCGAGATGTAAATCAAATATTAATGAAATGTTTTTGTCTGACTGCGTCATTGTTGCTCAATAACTCTCACTATCAACACGATCAGTAACGAAAACCTGTTTTGGAATGATACAAAAAAGCCAAGCAGAACGCTTGGCTTTGAAACGAGGAATTTAGCCTCCGGCTAGTTTCACTGTGTGGCCTTTCTTTTCCAAGTGCGCTTTGATTTTGTCTCGAGCGTCACCTTGAATTTCAATGGTTCCATCTTTGACTGAACCACCACAACCACAAACCTTTTTAAGTTCAGCTGCCAGTAGTTTCAGAGGTGCATCATCTAAGTCTAACCCGGAGATAATACAAACCCCCTTGCCTTTTCGGCCTTTAGTTTGTCGTTGGACACGGACAACACCATCGCCTTTTGGACGTTCTTGTTTTGGTTCTTCTTGCTTAATTCTGCCGACATCAGTCGAATATACGAGGCTCATAAACTTCTTTTCTACTTGTTAGTCACTCAGGTATTTTAGCCTTTTCTAGCGGCCGCCGCCAAGTGAGCATCAATATGTTTTTGAATAGCCGCCTTGCCGCCCTTAATTAATCGTCCATTAAAGAAGCAATACCAAGCATTCGCAGCTCCGGTATCATTTTTTAAGCTATAACCGTTGTAGTTTTCTTCTGAACTACCACCAGAAGCTGGACGATTAGCAGCAAGAGACGAAAACTCTTTAGGGTCAATGAGGGACGCAGTATCACACCACCAATCAACGCTCTTTTTAACGGCAGCAAGATTGCCAGCTAACACTCTGTTCTTAATACGAACTTGCCAAATATCTGGATTAGCGTTAGATGACTGTATTGTATAACCACGATGCATTGTATTAGCCATTAGCATGCAACTCTTAGTTTATTGTTTCTACTAATAATAATTGTAAATTTGTGTTTATCAAGTAGAATTTGTTCAATTTATCTGGTTATAGTGCGCCAACTATGAAGAAAAACATCCCTCTGATCACAGATAAACAAAAACTTTATAAAAGTTGTCAAATATTCTCTCGGCCGATTAGTTTCAATGATTTGAACACCCTTACCCACGGGTTATATTCTAGTAACTCACTTAAGTCGATGGTGAACGATTGGAACCGCTTTGTGGAATTTTGCGCGTTAAAACAAGTACATTGCCTACCAGCATCTGTGTCAGCTGTTCGGATTTTTCTGGAAAGTGAAGCCAAGCAACGAAAGTACTCGTCGATTAGGCGCTATGCACTCACAATAGGTGCAATTCATCGTTTGCATTCTATTCCTGAGCCGACCAATCATCGAAAAATTAAGTTAACGCTTTCACAATTGCGTGTCGATAAATCTGGTGATGGCCGTAGTGCAAACGCATTTACCTGTGGTCATCTAGATTCTTTGTTTACGATACTAGGAAACTCATTAGACACGAAAGACATACGAGACTTGGCGATCTACTCGCTCATGTTTGAGTGCGCAATGAAGCGCTCCGAGCTGAAACACCTGACGAACAATGACATAGTTCACACCCAATCCGGTATACAGTTATTAATAGGTGATCAGCAATACGTACTGAGTGATAGGGCCAATGGAGTTTTATGTAAATGGCTGGAGCTCAACACGGTGGCTCCCGGAAATGTGTTTTGTCGTGTGGATAAGCATGGAAATCTATATCACGGGGCGCTGGATGACTCTTCAATATACCGAGTCTTTCGAAGAGCAAGTGATTTACTTGGCTTACCTAACGACCTTAAGTTTTCGGGTCAATCAACTCGCGTCGGTGCGGCACGTGAGTTAGCATCCCAAGGATACAATATTCAAGATATTAAGGATTTTGGGAGGTGGCTGAGCCCTGCTATGCCCGCCCAGTATCTAGGGCGGAAACGTAAAGCAGAACAAGAAATTATGAAGTTTACGTTAATTAAACCGTGGGATTAACTTAACGCTGAATCTATGGCTTCTTTAAGAAAGTCGCTAAACACAATACCATGATTAGATACCATTTTAGGGAACATAGAGATTGGAGTCATTCCTGGGAACGTATTCACTTCGTTCAGGTAAATATGCCCGTCTTCCGTCAAAAAGAAATCGATTCGTGACAAATCTTTCAGGTTCATTTGTTTGAAAACTTTATAAGCGAACTCTTTGATTTGGCCGAGTTGCTCATCAGTCAGATCTTTGGCTTCAATCTCGGTTAATGAGTGGCTATCAGAACTGTATTTTTCTTCGTAGCTATAGAACATGCCCTCAGGGGCTATGACTTCACCGGGCTTACTAATATTGAGCTCACCGTTGTACTCAAACCCAGCAACTTCTAATTCACGAGGCTTAACGGACTGTTCAATAAGTACTTGGTCTGAATAGCTAAATGCATTGGTAACCGCATCATCCAACTCTTGCTTTGAAGTGACACTGTAGCAACCAACAGATGAGCCTTGGCAAGCGGCCTTAACGAATACTTTGCCCCATTTATCGAATGCAGAATGCGCTTGCTTATGCGCCTCTTCGTTGTTTTCTGATAGGAACAGGTATGGAGTATTTGGGATGTTAAGTGCGTCATACCAAAGTTTGGAAGTGATTTTGTTGAAGCTATTGGTGCTTGCTTCTGGTCCGCAGCCTAGATATGGGATTTTTGCCAGTTCGAAAAGAGATTGAACGTCCCCTGTCTCTCCTGGGTAACCATGGATGCACGGCACGATATAATCGATCGGAAAATTGTGCTTGTCGCCTTTTAGGGCCGAATGGGCGATATCAAGTTCCGTTTTTTCACCGTTTTCTAAGCGCCAGTCTGTCTTGCTCATTTCAACACGAATAACGTTGAAGTGAGAAGTGAGAGACAGTTGTTGCTGCAAATAATTTGCAGAAATCAGCGATACTTCGTGTTCGCTAGAGCCACCACCACACAGCAGCAAGATGTTTTTTTGATTCATTGCGAGGTTCTTTCCATGAAAAAACATGATTGAAACCAGTTTATAGGTTTCAACATTGAGATTCAGTAAAAATCATGTCAAACAATTCTAATTTGAACGCGACTGATTACATACCCATCAAACAGACATAAAAAAGGGGCAAACGCCCCTTTCTCTTTTCGCTTAAACTCTGTTACTTCAACTTATTCATTGATGGATAATCAGAGTTCTTAATATCGTCGATGCTTTTAGCAAAAGGTTTTAGTTTTTGGAATTCTTTTGGCAACGTAGCAATCGCGGCTTTAGCTTCGGCTCTTGATGCGTAGTCTCCATAAAGAATTGTATACCAATTAGTGCCTTTAACTTGCTTGTAGTTGCCCCAGATCGGCTGCCCGTCAGGGAGTTTATCTGCAAAACCGTTCAGTTTGCTTTCGCGATCTAATGCGATAACTTGGATTGTATAGCCGTAACGCGGGCTCATTTTCATTTGCTTGTGAGTCGGCGGTACAATTTTAATTTTTTTCTTCGCAGTTTGAGGAGCAAGTTGAACCGGCTTTTGTTCCTGTACAACAGGCGCAGCTTTCGCTGTAGCTGCTGACTCAGAGGCCATCACCGACTCTTCTTTAATCATAGTCTCGCTTTTAGCCGTGATCGGCTGCGCGATAGTGTCTACCTTGTAGTCTTCTTTGTAAGACTCGCTAGTCACACCTTTTTCATACGTATCAGAGGCACACGCTGTTAAAAGAACGGATAGCCCTATAATGGTAATTTTTTTCATAAGTCACACGACGCTTAAATGAATTTCTGTCAAATCATGCCCATTGATCGTTCCAGAATCAAGTACATAGTCAGTAAATTCTAGACTATCTCGTGACTTATCCCACAATATTTTGTGATTATTACGAGTTATTGATCACATAGCGAAAATATGGGCAATTAGTGTTCGTTACTATTGCTTTAGACTGAGTAACTAACATCTCAGTGTAAGGGTAGATCATGAACAGTTTGAATAAGCTCCTAAAGCCTAATTCCATCGCCGTCGTCGGAGCATCTACTCAACCATATCGCTCCGGTGAAATTGTTATGAAGAACCTCCTCCAAGGTGGTTTTCAAGGCGCAATTTTACCTGTAACGCCAAAATACAAATCGGTCTGTGGTGTATATGCCTACGCGTCGATCGAACAGATGCCTATTACCCCTGACCTTGCGGTTTTGTGTACTCATGCCAGTCGTAATATCGAGATCTTTAACCAGCTTGCTGAGAAAGGCATCGGTGCGGTGATCATTCTTTCATCAGACATGCACAGGCTCGCTGAATCTGGCAATACTATCGAGCATGAGTGCTTGGCGATTGCAAAACGGCATGGCATTCGGATCTTGGGTCCAAATAGCCTAGGCATCATGCTGCCTTGGCAAAATATCAACGCATCGTTCTCGCCTGTGACAGCGTCACGTGGGAAGATCGCGTTTATCTCTCAGTCTGCGGCGGTTTGTACCACCATTTTGGATTGGGCCAATGATAAAGACATCGGCTTTTCAGCGTTCATTTCTTTGGGTAACGCCTCCGATATCGATTTTGCAGAGTTACTTGATTACCTATGTACAGACAGTAAAACCGATGCCATTTTGTTGTATGTCGATGCAATAAAAGATGCAAGGAGGTTTATTTCAGCTGCTAGAGCAGCAAGCCGTAACCGAAGAATATTAGTTTTGAAAAGTGGACGTACGCTGGCAGGCCAACAAGCTGCCCTACTGCACACTCGAGCCACACCAAGCCTTGATGTGATATATGATGCGGCGATACGCCGTTCGGGCATGTTGCGAGTTAACAATACACACGAATTGTTCGCCGCCGTAGAAACGTTGACACATTCCGTGCCACTTAGGGGCGAGCGACTAGCCATCATTACCAATGGCGGCGGCCCTGCAATCATGGCTGTCGATACTTTGCTTGAACGTGGTGGAAAGCTCGCAGAGCTGTCAGAAGGCGTCATCGCACAGTTAGATAAGCAGTTACCTGAAAGTTGGTCTGGCAGTAACCCAATCGATATGATTGGCGATGCCAGCAGTGCGCGTTATGTCGATTCAATTAATACCATATTGAACAGCGATGATTGTGACGCACTTCTTATCATGCACAGCCCATCTGCCATTGCTCATTCTACGCAAACTGCGCAAGCCATTATTGATTGCATTAAAAATCACCCGCGTCATCGTCATTTCAATATTTTGACCAATTGGTCTGGGGAACACACGACTCGGGAGGCCCGAAGCCTGTTCACTCACGCGGGAATTCCTACTTATCGAACGCCTGAAAGTGCCGTTGTGGCTTTCATGCACTTAGTTGAGTACAGACGAAACCAAAAACAGCTGATGGAAACGCCGGTATCTGTGGGGCAAATACAGGTTGAAGAAGTCAGCGAAGCAAAAGACTGGATAAATAAACAGTTGATTGAGGATCGCGTCATTTTAGACACTCACCAAAACGCACCATTGCTCAAGCACTATGGTTTTACGGTATTACCGACATGGATAGCCAGTGAGGTTAGCGAGGCGGTCCACATCGCAGAGGGCATTGGCTACCCTGTTGCTGTCAAAGTGAGATCTCCAGACATTGCACACAAATCAGATGTACATGGCGTCATGCTCAATTTGAGAAACAGCGTTGAAGTTGCTAATGCGGCGCAAGGAATTCTCGATCAGGTTTCTCTAACCTACCCATCTGCACGCATCCATGGCTTGTTAGTGCAAGGTATGGCGAGCCGAGCTGGTGGGCAGGAGATCCGCGTAAAAGTGCACAATGATGCTGTCTTTGGCCCGGTTATTATGCTTGGGCAAGGTGGCTCTGAGTGGAACGAGGCACTTGATGCTACCGTCGCTATCCCGCCGTTGAATACCACGCTTGCTCGCTACCTGATTATACGAGCGATCAAGGGAGGCAAGTTACGACCACAGCAATTGCCCAACCCGATGGACATTGAGGGGCTCAGTGACTTTTTAGTTAGGATCTCCCAGCTGGTGATTGATTGCCCTGAAATAGCAGAACTGGATATACATCCAGTACTGGCGAACGGAAACGAATTTACCATCATCGACGCAGACTTAACATTGCAACGTTATGATGGGCATGCTCACCAAAGATTGGCCATTAGGCCTTACCCTGTCGAATTTGAACAACACGTCGTCGCGAAAGACGGCAGTGACATATTACTGCGTCCTATTTTGCCAGAAGACGAGCCATTGCATGCAGACTTTATCTCGAGTGTATCCAAAGAAGATTTGTATAAGCGATTTTTCAGTGATGTAGGTGAATTTAACCATGAAGCGTTAGCCAACTTAACGCAAATTGATTACGACCGTGAGATGGCTTTTGTCGCAACTCAACAAAAGGATGGCCAGGAAATCATTATAGGCGTAGCACGCGCATTGGCTGATTCAGAAAATATTGATGCAGAGTTTGCTGTATTGATCCGCTCTGACCTAAAGGGGCTTGGTTTGGGCCGAGTCTTGATGGAAAAAGTCATTGATTACTGCCGTCAGCGTGGCACCAAGCAGCTGTCTGGAATGACAATGCCAACAAATCGTGGAATGCTGATGTTGGCACAGAAATTAGGTTTTGAGCTGGATGTTCAATTTGAAGATGGGGTCGCGGATATGAGGCTTCCTTTGAACGAATAGTCTAGCTTCCAATGTTCTTTCATGTATTGGATGCACCAGGACTTACTCTTACCCATTTTATTGCGTCGCCATGCTAATACGATATCTATGTCGGCGTATTCTGAATCCACGATTTTGGCCAGTACGCCCTGCTCTATTAGTTTGTCAGCAACATGAGTCGGAATGGTACCAATGCCAAGCCCAGCGACGAGTGCTTCTATTTTAGAATGGAAGCTTGTTACCGTTAATCGAGGTTGGTCGTCTAAGATATTTCGGCTCAACGTGGGCGTGTCTCTTGCGGTATCTGCAATAACGATGGCTCTGTATCGTTTCTTCGCTTCGAGGTCGAAATCGCCCTTACGCTTGTGTATGTAGTGATCTTTGGCGGCAACCCAGGTCATCGACATCTTACCAATGGTTTCTACTTTCATATCTTGAGGAACAGTTTCTGGTTTCGGGCAGATAAGCAAGTCAGAACGGTCGGAGATCAGTGATTCCCAACCACCGGCCAGTATTTCTTCCTGCAGTTTTACCCGTGTTTTTGAAATGGCACCTAAATGTTCAACGAGCGGAAAGAAACAGCTTATGGGAATGATACCGTCATGGGCTATTGTTAGGTCAAGCTCCCACCCATGAGCAAGGATATTTGCGTCAGAAACCATTTCCTGAGCAGCATTCAGTAATTCTCTACCTCTTTCAAGTAGAAGTTTTCCGGCTTCTGTAAAAACGGCTTTGTGGCCTGAACGGTCAAAGATGTTCAGATCCAATTCTTGTTCTAGCTTTTGAATTTGATACGTAAGAGAAGACGGCGCTCTATCCAATTCATTCGCTGCAGACGCAAAACTGCCACGTCTGTCTATGGCGTCTAGGATGTGCAGTGCTTCTAATGTGATTGGGCTATTCAATGAAACAATCCTGTAGCTTCGGGCAAGAAATACATAAAGTTGATAATGCGTTTATTGAATCATTAACACAAGAACTTGCTTAGTATCTGTGACCAAAATGTTTAAGTTTACATTGAGCGGTTTTGTACAGGCGATAAAAAAGCCAGCATAAGCTGACTTTTCTCTATTAAGTTCATAAAAAGTAAAATAAAAGTGAAATGAACTAAATGTATACAGTTATCTCTCTGCCATCTCTTTCTTTACCATTACCACTGCAGCAACGATAAAAGCGATGATTAGCGCGAGCTCCATGAGCATTCTCCACAATCGGTTGATTAACAACTTTAGTTAGAATAGTTAAAAAAATGTTTTTTAACCTCTAAAAATAAGCAACATATATATTCTAGCAGTTCCAATTGTTATAGGAAGTAACAAATCCAATTAATCGTAAAAATGTCGATTTAGATCAAAAAAGAGTCAGGACGGCTTCTTTTTAGACTTATTGCTTACAAGTATTTGTAATATCATTGGACGTGCGTGGCTGGCGTAAAGTGAACGTTTTGAGCGATTATCACTAAGGAAATGCATTAATTGGTCATTAGTCATTCAATCACTGAATGTTAGTTTAAACATGAAATTATGTCCAAAAACGTTGTTTTCGCAACAAGTATCATACTTTTAAGATCTTCGACTAATATTTATCTTGGTAAATGATTAAGCTCATAGTCATGAAGACGATGGAAGCAAGTGGGTTAAACATAAAGTGACGATCAACAAAGCAAGAATAAAACTTAACTGCGACATCGGCGAAAGCTTTGGTCAGTGGTCTATGGGAATGGATGAAGACGTAATGCCATGGGTTGATATGGCCAACATAGCCTGTGGATTTCATGCCTCTGACCCAGATATTATGGCGAAAACCCTCTTGTTAGCGAAACAGCACAATGTCATGATTGGCGCTCACCCAAGTTATCAAGACTTACAAGGGTTTGGCCGGCGAAGTATTCCCCTTTCTGATGATGAAATAACGCATTGTGTTATTTATCAAGTCGGTGCGCTAGTAGCGATGGCAAGAATGTACGACTGCAAAATCGAATACATTAAGCCCCACGGTGCCCTCTATAATGACATGATGAGTCGCGAGTCGGTATTCGTTGCCATCTTGGCTGCAGCGGAAAACTTTGGCCTCCCTGTTATGATTTTGGCGGGCGTGAATAACAACCGCTACTTAGACCTTGCCGATCAGTTCAATGTTCCTTTGTTGTTTGAAGCCTTTGCTGACCGAGCCTACCAAGATAACGGCCTACTTCTTCCTCGAACTCACCCGAAAGCGGTACATCATTTGCAAGATGACATATACCATCAAGTCATTCAACTCGCTCAGTATGGCAGTATCACGAGTATTAACGGCGCTAAGATCACACTTGAAGCTGACACCATCTGTGTTCATGGTGATAACGCCGACTCAATTGCGATGGTACAAAGAATCTCTCAAGGGCTAAAAAGCTTAGGAGGCTAGATGTGAAATCTTTTCGTATTGATCCTGTAGCAGAATGCAGTGTCATGGTTCAGCTTGGCGACCGTATTGATCCCAAGTTTTCTTTACACATTGGTCATATTGCCGACACCATTAGAATTGAATTGATGGATGTGATCATGAACGTCACGCCATCGTATGCCAACATACTTGTTGATTACCTGCCGTTTCTGATGTCAGAACAAGAGGTGATCGCTAGGCTTTCTTCTATCGTAAAAAGAGAGCTGGAATACCCCCCAACCCAACCTGCCCATCATATAGAAATTCCTGTTTACTACCATGAAAGCGTTGGACCTGATCTTAAGCGTTATCAACAAGAGCGGGGTCTGACAGAAGAAGAAGTTGTCGAGTTGCATTGTGGCCACCTTTATCACGTGTGTGCGATGGGTTTCGCGCCTGGCTTCGCTTTTTTGGCTGAAGTACCTAATGAGCTTGTTCTACCGAGGCACAGTACGCCTCGCTTGTCGGTGCCTGCTGGTAGTGTTGGCATTGCAGCAAACCAAACGGGCATTTATCCAGAAAGCTCGCCTGGAGGTTGGAATATCATTGGTAACTGTCCGATCCCGCTTTATAACCCTACAGGCGAAGTTATCAGCCCCTTTAGCATTGGCGATACCGTTTCTTTTTGTGCCATTGAAAGAGAAGAATTTGACGAATTGGGAGGCAAACTATGGGACTTATAGAAGTCATCAAACCTGGTCAATTAAGTCTTATTCATGATTTTGGTCGTTTCGGACATAGTCAGTTGGGATTAACCCAAGGCGGACCAATAGACGACTACGCCTACAGTTGGGCTAATTTCCTGCTTAAAAATGACAAAAACAGCGTCGTTATTGAGATTACGTTAGGGCAAGCTGCTTTTTTTATCCATCATGAATGCTTGCTTTCGATATGCGGAGGAGATTTACAGGCTAAGTTAGATGGTAAGCCAGTGTTAAATTGGTCATCTTTTGTTGCTAAGAAAGGTCAATTGCTGTCATTTTCGTTACCACGTAACGGACTTAGGTCCTATTTGGCGGTCAAAGGTGGGTTTGAAGCACCAGAACATTATGGAAGCTGCTCTACCGTTCAAAGAGACCAACTTGGTGGGCTTAACTGCGATGGACAAAGCTTAAATGCGGGAGACCTTATACCCTTTCACCAGCATGAAACCAAAGCTAAACAAAGGCACGTTACATTTAGGTTTACACCTGACTATAACTTACCATTGGTACTTCGCCTTATAGAGTCGTATCAAGCCGACACATTCAGTAATGCTGCAAAATCAACGCTGTATGAAAGTGAATACATGGTGAGTCAATCATCAAATCGTATGGGATATCGGCTTGAGGGCCCTGCGTTAGATACGCCTAAACAGAGCTGCCTTTCTGAAGGAATTGCTTTAGGTGCGGTTCAGATCCCTCCAGATGGGCATCCCATTATTTTGTTAAACGACAGGCAAACAATTGGTGGGTACCCAAAGATGGGTTGTGTTGCTCGCATCGACTTACCGCGCTTAGCACAAGCTAAGCCAGGGCAGAAAGTCTTTTTCACACAAGGGGATCGAGAGGGCTTGCAAAAGGTGTGGTGTAAGTGGGCAAGGTTCTTCGGATACTAGTAACGGGTTCTGACTTTTATAAGCTGACTGATTGCCCCTTAATGACAGCTAGGTAAAATAAAGCGTTCAGTTATTAAGATAACTGAACGCTTTTTGTTGCTATGGTATTTGTAAACTTCGTTAGCTGCTCTTAATTGATATCAAGTGGGTTTAGTATGATCACATCCCCTGCTTGTACCCCCTTTCGTACCATATTGTTGGCGGCTAGTTGTACTAGTTGGGTGCGAATAACCCCTTCCTTTATCACTTTGACGTAATCAAGTTGGCCGACTTGATAGACAGCCTCTTCAGGTAGTTGTAATGCCTGTAGAGCGCCACTCTGCACGGAAACCTTGCCGAAAACGCCGGGGTACACGTTGTCGATTCCCTCAAGTGCAATTTTTACCAAAAAGCTCCTAGAAGTGGTGTCAGCAGCCGGCGCAATTTCAACAACTTTACCTATGCCTGATTGCTTAAACGTGGGTAACTCGAAAGACAGTTCCGTGCCAATTTGAATATCACTAATTAAAGACTCAGAAATGTTTACCTCTAGTTGTAGCGTTTTCGGGTTATACAAGGTAACAAGTAGCATTCCCGGAGATGCGGTGTCTCCTTGGTTGATCGGCCTTGTTGTAATCACTCCATCAAACGGTGCGGTAATGATACTGAAACCAAAGGTCGCCTCTGCTTCACGAACGGCAGCCTGAGTTTGTTTGTATTTGGCTGTGGTGGTATCTAGTTGGCTTTTCACACGATCATATTCCGATTGAGGCAGCAGTTTCTTACTCACGAGTTCGGTCACTCGTTGATATTCTTTACGAGCCGCATTAAGTTGCGCTTGTGCAGAGGACAACCCCTGTTCCGACTGCATCACCCGCGCATCTAGATCATCACTTTCTAAGCGCATGAGTACATCATCCTTAGTGACATTGTCACCTGAATGGGCAAGTACTTCTGCTACTTTCGCTGTTAATCGGGCGGATAATGACGCTTTTTGGTCAGCAACTACAGTACCGGTAAATTGTCTGTGTTGATCATAAACTGACGACTGCAATTCAATGGTTGTTAATGCGGAAATCTCATGATCAGACAGCTTAGATGGTGCTTCCTGTGTACCAAGCTTCGGCGTAAAGAAGCCCGCCATATAAAGAAACAACACACCGAGTATTGAGAACAGCGCTATACCTAACGTTAGTTTTGATGATTTCATGCTTCTTCCTCCTTGTGTACTGGTAAACCATGGCCTTCAACGTTTTGGTACGCTAAATGGTAAACTATGGGTATAACGGCTAGTGTGAATACCGTTGATGCGGTAATACCGAATATGATTGACCACGCAAGACCATTAAAAATCGGGTCTAGTGTTATCACAATGTTTCCTAGCAATGTGGTGCCTGCTGTTAATAGAATAGGCCTCATTCTTACCGCTCCAGCTTCAATAAGGGCATCTTGAAGTTTTTGCCCTTCCGCTAGAGACTGATGAATAAATTCAATCAATACCAGAGAATTACGAACCACTATTCCGGCAAGTGCTATCATGCCAATCATTGCAGTCGCGGTGAACAAAGCAGGGTTTGGGTAACCGTTAATATCAATGCCCATCATGTTAAGTACCCAAAACCCGGGCATGATACCAATGACTGTTAACGGAATGGCCAACATGATGATGCCAGAAACCGCTGGTAGCCCAGTTTGAATCAACATGACAATGAACACACCAAGCAACGCTGCGCCATAGGCAATTCCGAGATCCCTAAATACATCTACGGTGATTTTCCACTCGCCCTCACCTGACCAGACGACGTCTATGTCTTTGCCGACGCTCCAGCCATCGCCAGCGCCATTGTTAAAATAGGTGCGATCTGATGTTGGAATTCGTTCATCGCTAGGCGGTGTATCTTGGTCAGATAATACATCAGCAATGATTTCGCCCGGAACTCGGCCTACACTTTCTGCGTATACATAGACCACTGGTTTTAAATTCTTATGGTAAATCGGCTGATCTAAGTCTCGTTTTTCAAATCGCCCCAATTCAGATATTTGAACCAAAGGTTGTGGTGTATCTTCTAGTGCACCATTCACTGAAACTTTAGTGATACCAGCTTGACCACGGACGTAAAGCGCCAATAGGCTATCCAATCTATCTCGCTCATTTGATGGCAACCTAACACTGACTGGCAGTGGCTCTAGTTCTCGTTCAGCTTTTAGATTGGCAAGCACGAAACCTTGGTTAGCAGCCGAAATGGTTCGGTTGATGTCTGCAACGGAAATACCCGACAGTGCGGCTTTTTCGCGGTCGACCACAAATTGCCAGACTTGACTGTCCCCTTGTACTGAGCTGTCGACTTCCGATACAAACTCTTCTCGTTTGAGCCTATCAACGACAACTTGTGCTTGTTGCTGAAGGCGTTCATAGCTTGTGGTTTCTTTGCCGTACACTTCGGCGGTCAGGGTTGCAATTACTGGTGGGCCTGGAGGCACTTCAACTAATTGGATATGAGCTCCATATTGTTGTGCGATAGTTTCAAGATCAGTCCGCAATCTTGTAACAATTTCATGAGACTGCATGTCCCTTCGGTCTTTCTCTGCTAATACAATTCGCAATTCACCTTGGCTAGGCTGGCTTCGCATAAAATAGTGGCGAACCATACCGTTGAAATCCATCGGAGATGCAAGGCCTGAGAACGCAGACACAGACTCCACTTCTGGCACCTCTACTAAGAAAGAAGAGAAATCACGCAAAGCATTCGATGTACTGACAAAACTACTGTTGTCTGGCATATCAAGTACCAGTTGGAATTCATTTTTGTTGTCGTAAGGCAATAGCTTCAATGGCACCTGCCTCATTGCGGGTAACATGGCGGCCGAGACAAATAGAAGTGCGACCACACCCAAAAACATCCAGCTTTTTTTACGGCTTGCGAGTAGTGGTGTTAAGCCCTTTTTGTAGACTTTATATAAGAAAGTCGTTTGGACATTGTATTCGCCTTGATCTTGGGCTGACCTCAGAATTTTCTTAGCAAGCCAAGGAGTAATCATAAACGCAACGATCGTACTAAATACCACACTGATCGGCACATTGAACGCTAACGGCGCCATATATGGTCCCATCATTCCTGTAATGAAGAACATTGGCGTAAATACGATAACGATCGCAACGGTCGACATTAACAGCGCGCTGCGTATCTCGGCCATTGCCAAGACAATCGCCTTTGTACGGCTGAGGTCTTTACGTTTTAAGTAACGTTCAATGTTGTCAATACTTGCAATCGGATCATCCACAATCAGGCCAAGCGCTAAAATGAGAGCAAACAGGGTCACGCGGTTGATGGAGTAGCCAAACGCTAAGTCCATACCCAACGCTGCACCATAGCTAATAGGTATCGCGATACCCACGACCAACGCACTTCGCCAGTTTAGAAACAATCCAACAAAAACGACCACCGTTAGAATTGAAATGCCCAAGCTAGATACTAAGTTAGACACTTTGTCATCGGCGGTTTGTCCGTAATTACGGATAATATCGATTTCGACGCCGTCAGGTAATTGTTCACCTTTTAGTGTATCGAGTTCAGCTAACACATCTTTTGCCACTGAGACGGCATTCGAGCCCTTCTGTTTGGCGACAGATAGGAATACTGCAGGGTGAGTGTCGCTTACTTGCCCACTGGCAGAACCTTTTTGATACCAAGTATCATTTTCTGCTTCGCTCGGCCCATCGGTGATGGTTGCGACATCTCGTAAGTAAACCGGTTTGCCGTTCACTACGTTGACGACTAACGAACCAAGCTCTGACGCATCACTAAAAAATTGGCCGGATTCGAGATGGAACACGTTGCCTGCTTGATGCGTGATGCCTGCGTTCTGTTTTTGATGGCTGAGCTGAAAGGCATTCTGCAGGTCATCAATAGTGGTCATCCGGCTTGCCATTGCACTTGGGTCGAGTGCGACTTCTATGACACGTGGTTGCCCGCCGAATACTTTTACTATATTGGTACTATCGAGTGCCTTTAAGCGTTGAGTGGCTTGTTGCGCGATACGGCGTAATTCAAAGGTAGAAATGCCGTCTGGCTTGGTTGAATACAGTGAGGCTACAACAATCGGGACGTCGTCTATTTCGACTGGTTTGATGGCCCAATTTGTCACCGACGGCGGGATCTTATCTTGATTCGAATAGATCTTGTTGTATAGCTTGATCAAAGCACCTTCGCGGCTTTCACCAACATAATAGCGCACGATGACTTGGGCACCATTTTCCATTGACGAAGAATAGACATCTTCTACGCCATCTATTTGGCTTAGCAGCTTTTCTAGTGGCTCAGTGACTTGCTTTTCAACTTGTTTGGCACTTAAACCGGGCGCTTGAATCAGCACATCGGCCATTGGCACAATGATCTGAGGATCTTCTTCTTTCGGTGTTAACCATAAAGAGATGCCACCAACAACAAGGGCTAATACAATGAGTATGGGTGGGAAATAGCTGTTCATGACTTTATGAACAAATCCCTGATTAGTTGCGTGTTTCATTTTGCCTCCTTGCGATGTTCAATCTTTCGTAATACATACTTAATGTCAGCCCTAATCAACTAGATCACACTAACGCTAACTTGCGTTGTTGGCTTTTCTCTAACGCCATGACCAGCATAAACCCAACACACATACTGGCAAAAAATAACCAAAAAGCCGTGTTGCCGAGCGCTAATGATGAAACAACCGGCCCAGGACAAATACCAGCAAGCCCCCATCCCATTCCAAATAGTGCGCTACCACCTATGAGTTTACGGTCTACGTTTTTTTTGCTTGAAACGCAAAATTCATTACTGACCAGAGGTTGTTGATTTTTCTTAATAACCAAAAAATACATCGGCAAAAAAACTGACAATGCGCCACCCATCACAAAAGCCAAACTCATATCCCAATTACCGGCTATATCTAAAAAACCAATCACGTTAGCAGGGTCAGCCATACCTGAAATGGTCATCCCTAAACCGAACAACAATCCGGACAACAAAGAAATCACTCTAAACATCATAAAACCTTCAACTACTGCTTAAAATTACAAGAGATGTAAACGCACGAACACAACTAAAGCCGCGACCAGCATAAATACGCAAGTTGCGATGATAGAACGCTTAGATAAACGGCCAATGCCACAGATCCCGTGACCACTGGTACAGCCATTGCCCAACTTTGTTCCGACTCCGACTAATAGGCCAGCTAATGCGATTAACCACATAGGTTGGTCCGTTTCCATTGGCACATCGGCACCAAATCCAACGACCCCAAATAGACCTCCGGCGATCATTCCCATAACGAAAATGAGCCGCCATGAGAAATCACGTTTCTCTGCTTTTAACAGACCACTTAATATTCCACTGATCCCCGCTATCTTACCGTTCAACAGTAAAAGCAAGGTCGCTGACACGCCGAGTAACATGCCACCAATTAACGAATGCATAGGAATAACGTCGAACATTGTTTACCTCATTACCAAGTTATAAATAGATAGAGTAATTAGCTGTGCTAACTGCAAAAGACATCATGTAAATTAGTAATCAGCTTCTCAACTCTTGGATCAGCCAATGAATAAAAAACCTGTTGGGATTCTTTGCGAACTTTGACCAGTTCATGCTTTCGTAAAACGGTTAAGTGCTGCGAAAACGCGGATTGGCTCAATGGAGACTGGCTTTGCAACTGTCCTGCTCCTACTTCGCCGTCAACAAGCTGGCAAAGCACCATTAGCCTATCTGGATGTGACATTATCTTTAATATTTCAGCGACTTCTGTCGCATTGGCTTTCATTTTTTCCAATTCCATATCGGCACCTCATTGCTAACTCTAAATTAGATATTACTAAATTAGAGTTGAGTGTCAATAGTTAATTAGTAATAACTAAACTACTTGAATTTTTATTAGACATTTCTAAATTAGTCAAATATAGTTAACTTGGTTGAATGGAGGACGCAATCATGAAAATAGAAAATGGCATTCGAGTTTTAGCAGGATCAATGGTAATACTGTCGGTAGTATTAACGGCTTTTGTTAGCCCTCATTTTGTGTGGCTATCCGTTTTTGTCGGTGTGAACCTCATTCAAAGCGCTTTTACAGGCCTGTGCCCCGCCGCTTTTGTTCTCAAGAAGTTGGGTTTGCAATGATAGGCCAAGAAATTTTAGATATTGGAGTAATAGTGAAATGACCAAGATTGTAATTGTTGGTGGTGTTGCTGGTGGCGCATCGGCTGCTGCACGCGCTCGTCGTTTAAGTGAAGATGCCGAAATTATCATGTTTGAGCGTGGCCCGTTTGTTTCCTTTGCAAACTGTGGTTTGCCATACCATATCGGTGGAGACATCCAAGAACGCAGCAAGCTACTTCTGCAAACGCCAGAAAGCTTTTTGGCCCGTTTCAATGTTGATGTTCGAGTGATGAACGAAGTCGTTAGCATCAACAGACAAAACAAATCGGTCACGATTAAAAACTTGCTCGACAATTCCGAGTATACCGAAAGCTACGATTTTCTTTTACTAAGTCCAGGCGCAGCTCCTATTGTTCCACCTATCCCTGGTGTCGATAATCCCCTCACGCACTCACTGCGTAATATTCCTGATATGGATAAAATATTGCGTACTTTGGAGATGAATAAGCCAGAACACGCAACAGTTGTAGGTGGTGGCTTTATCGGGCTAGAGATGATGGAAGCATTTCATCAGCTAGGAATCAAAACGACATTAGTCGAAATGGCTGACCAAGTGATGACGCCCGTCGATAAAGAAATGGCTGGTTATGCGCATGCAGAAATCCGTTCTAAAGGCGTAGATTTGCGGTTAGGTGTTGCATTAGAGTCTATCGTTTTTGAGCCAAACACTTCTGTCGCCAGTTTTGATTCTGGTGAAAGTACTGAGCACCAGCATTTAACGGGTAAATTGACTCTGAGCCTCAATAATGGCGACTCATTTGATACCGACGTATTGATAATGGCCATCGGCGTGCGCCCTGAAACCACTTTAGCCAAAGAAGCTGGGCTGCAGATTGGGGCATTAGGTGGTATTTATACCAATGATCAAATGCAAACCAGTGATCCTGCTATTTATGCAGTGGGTGATGCGATCGAAGAAAAAGACTTTGTTACCGGAAACCAAACACTGGTGCCGCTAGCAGGGCCTGCCAACCGTCAAGGTCGAATGGCTGCAGATAACATGTTGGGTAGAAGCGAGACTTATCAGGGAACTCAAGGTACAGCGATATGTAAGATTTTTGATTTAGCTGTGGCATCAGTGGGTAAGAACGAGAAGCAACTTATTAAAGAGAGCATCGACTACGAAAAAGTCTACGTCCATACTGCAAGCCATGCTAGTTATTACCCAGGAGCTGAAATTATTTCTTTGAAACTGCTTTATGCACCAGACACGGGAAAAATATTGGGTGCTCAAGCGACAGGTAAAGATGGAGTAGATAAGCGTATTGATGTTCTTGCTGTGGCTCAGCGTGCTGGAATGACCGTCGAGCAACTTCAACATCTAGAACTCACTTATGCTCCCCCGTACGGAAGTGCAAAAGATGTGATTAATCAGGCGGCATTTGTTGCGACTAACTTGATGAATGAAACCGCCAAAGGTATTCATTATGATCAAGTCGATACACTCAATGATGACCAAATGATGATTGATGTACGTACACCCGGTGAAGTCGCGAACGGTTTCATTGAAGGCGCGATTAATATCCCTGTCGATCAACTTCGTCATCGCATGAATGAGCTACCAAAAGACAAAGAAATTGTGATTTGTTGTCAAGTTGGGTTACGCGGTCATGTTGCGTATCGTCAGTTAGTTAATAATGGCTTTAAAGCGCGTAATATGATTGGCGGATACCGCACTTACAAGTTCGCTCAAGCGTAATAGCATCAACAGGTGCCAATTTTGTATCTGGTACGCCAAGCCTAAAAAAAACCAGCACTCAACGTGCTGGTTTTTTTATGAATTAAAGTCGAAATTTTAAGGTTTAGTTTCTACACCTTAAATTTTTCCAAAATCGACTCTTGTTTTTTCACTTCGTTGACTTGATCTGAGACTCTGGCATTGGTCGCATCAGAAATGGTTACGATTTGCTTACTGAGTTCGTTGATCATCAGTGTATTCTGATTAATTTCTTCCGCAACAAGGCTTTGTTCTTCTGAAGCCGCCGCAATCTGGCTATTTCGATCAGATATTTCCACTATATGGTTACGGATGTTTTCAAGCGCTAGGTTCGCTTCTTGGGCACTGGTGACTGCCCCTTCGACATTGCTCTCACTGACTTTCATTGCCGTTGATGCCGAGTGTGTTCCTGCTCTTAGCTTTTCTATCATCGTATGGATTTCTGTGGTCGATTCTTGAGTCCTATTAGCAAGAGAGCGCACTTCCTCGGCAACCACTGCAAATCCACGCCCTGCATCTCCAGCCCTAGCCGCTTCAATCGCTGCGTTCAACGCCAAAAGATTGGTTTGGTCAGCGATGCTGTTGATCACATCTAGAATCTTCCCGATATCTTCAGTTGAAGTAACAAGTGAATCCACTTCTGTTGCCGCTTCCGCCATTGTTAATGCTAGGTTTTGAATGATATTGCTTGTATTTGATACGACCAATATGCCTTGGCCACTGATAGAGTCAGCAGATTGGGCAGAACTCGCTGCAGATTGAGCGCTCTGGGCCATTTCTGTTGAGGCTGCTGTCATTTGGTTCATCGCCGTAGCCAGCTTTTCTACCTCTAGAGTTTGCTTACCCATGGTGTCATTTGACTCATTGGCCGCATCTTTAGTGAGTTCCGCTTGCTCTCTTACGGTTGTCGCGATGCTTTTAGACTCCCGCATTTGTTTCTGTAAATTGCTCACAAAAATGTTGAAATTGTTTGCAAGATCCGCAAACTCTTCATCGGTATCTGTATTAAGCCTACGAGTGAGGTCACCCTCTCCGGTCGCGATGTCTTTAATTGCATCGTTCAGTGCGTATATCGGCTTAAACAAATGGTGTATCAATGCGCTCAAAATCACCGTAGCCAGTAGTACAGAAACGATAGTAAATATGATCAGCAAATTTTGCAGATCGTCGATTGTAGAAAATACGATTTCTTTATCGATTAACGAGCCGACAAACCAGTTTTCATTCGGAACCTCTTCCAAATTAATAATGAAGTCTTTACCGTCAATCTCAATTTCTTGTCGGCCACTAACAATCTGAACGCCGGGCGCATAGTTTTCGATAGCCACGCCGTAATTTGCTTTATTTGGATGCGCAATGGTGCTGCCATCACTCGTGATCACGAACAAGTACCCTGCATCAAACAAGTTTGTTTGATTGACCAACTGAGTCAATGGCTCTAACGATACGTCAAAGACAACATTTCCTATGAAGCCTCCGTCAATATTGCTCAAAGGGGATGCAACCGAGATAATCACTTCCTGGGTTGATGAATCGACATACGGTGTGGTCAATATTGTGGCGTTGTTATTCTTTGCATCGATGTACCAAGGCCTTTGCCTAGCGTCGTAGCTACCATCCGGTTGCCAGTTGGTATTGGTGACTAAGGTCCCGTCTGATTCATAACCAATACCGATCGCCTGAAAACTCTTTTGGAGTGTGTTAGAGCCGATGATATTAGTAACAAATGACGTGTTAGTGGCATCGAGATTTAACGATTCAACCGTTGAATTGACCAGATCTCGAGTTGAACTTAACTCGAACGATATGGAGTTCATTACCGAATTGATCAGCTCATGAATACTTTGGTTGATCTGTAAATCAGCCGTCGCTCTAACCTTACTTTGCTGCATGACACCGCCAATTGTCAGCGTTGCTAAGAACAAAGCGCTAGTAGCGATAACAATTTTCGAACGAAACTTCATAGTACAAATTCTTATATTATCTAGACAAAAGAATTGTACAGCGAGCCAATATAACTATTAGGTATATTAGATATAACTTTTATTTATGTTGTTAAGCCTAATATTTGAGAAATTGTCGTGCTTGCCGATTGGTAATCAACGGGAAGCTCAGTGATCGTGCCATTTTTTTCAATAAATAAAGACGGAAAGCTGTTCCCACCGATTGAGCGTGTAACGGATATTTCGCTAAGTAACCGTTTATGGATGTCATCAGATAAAAACTCGCCCTTAAAAATGTCGCTATCTAGCCCGATGTCATCAGCTAACTGAATGAGAACCTGATCATCGCTCGGGTTCTTAGCGTCTAGGTAATAGGCCTTTTGAATCGCCTCTAACATTTCGATCTCTTTACCTTGAGTTCGTGCCGCCAACGTCGCTCTGCATGATGGGTAGGTTGACCGGCGCGGTGTGTTATTGGTCCAGAAGTCGTAATTAAATGGAGTGCCGAGATAGTTTTCGATTTTCTTCCAATATGATGCAATTTGTTTTTGCATTTCTATAGGCATAGGAATGTCTGAATCCGGAGCAAGGCCGCCCAATAGGTATTGGACTTCAACCTCTTGTTGTACCGCTTGTTCAATTTGTTTCCAAACAGGTTTGTAGCCCCAACACCATGAACACATTGGGTCATACACGTAATACAGTTTTACTGTTTTAGACATTCGGTCTTCCTTGATTCGATATTGAGGATGTCCTTTTAGTGTAACAACCTAGCATCAGGATTTCTTTGTCGAATTTTGAGTAATGAATGCTTAGACTTGGTATAGTGCGCCCAATTTCGACAGTTTAGGGACAATTCAGTGAAAACACCTTGTGTGGCCGCATGTAAAAATGCAGGTGGTATTTGTAGTGGGTGCTTTAGAACCATAGATGAAATCGTTCAATGGCAGCATGTGACCGAGCAAGAGCGAGATCTCGCGATGAAAGCGTTATCTGGTGAATTAAGCTCCCATGTCTGCCCGCAATGTGGTGAAAATGCCCAATGCGATATCAGCGCAGGAAATGAAACTTGCTGGTGCTTTTCACTGGAAAAGCGCGATACCTCGCGGATTGAAAAAAGTGATCGTTGTTTGTGTAGGAAGTGTTTGTCTCGCTTGCCGATAGAGTAAATCGATAAGCTTTAGTTAAGTCACTATTTTAAAACAAGTAATTTTAGCGTTATACTCAACGAGTATTCATGGATGATATACAAGAGAGTTTAATTTGAGTCGATACCCTTGGCTAAATGCTGGCATTAAGATGATGATCGCGACTAGCGTATTCTTGTTGCTCCCGAGCTACTTAGAAACGATTGCGACTCAGTTTAATGCGAGTCAACAAGCAATGAGCCGTTTGGCGACCATTGAATTGCTCGGTTTTGCCATCGCGCCATTCTTATATTTGCTTATTCAGAAGACATCCCTTCTCGTCATAAGCGAACGAACAACCATCGTTGCCCTTGCTCTATTTCACCTTGCTAGTGCTTATTGTCAGGATATTGCCTATTTCTACGCATTAAGAGTGGGGGCTGGGATTTGCGCCGGGTTAATTACGATGTTTACCTATGACGCGCTATCTAAATTAGACAGCCCTAGTGCTGCATTTGGGAAAGCAATTGCCATCCAAATGATATTCAGTGCGACTGCATTTTTCATCATGCCATCTTTAACGTCTCAATTTGGTGTTCAAGCGTTTTTTCTATTGTTGGCCATACTATCCGCTGCCCTATACGTATTGCCTAAGCTGCCCAAAATGCTTGCAAGCAATGATGACCTAGGAATAAAGCCAAGTACTCCATTGTTAGTTGTGTGTTTACTCGCTCTGTTCGTCTTTCTCATGACGCATTCTGCAACTTGGGCTGCGCTGAACCAGATCAGCGCGGCAATAAACGTTACAGGGCAACAACAAGGTAACATTTTGGCACTAGGGACAATATTTAGCCTTATGGGTGCATCCTTCTCTGTATATGTTTCCAATATGAGCCATAGAGTAGCGCGAGTCGTCTTATTTTCGGCTATTTCGGCTCAGGTCTTGTGTATCGCATTGCTATTTAACGTTAACGGAGTCGCCGGATACATAGTTTCCGTTTCTATCTTCATGTTTTTATGGAACTTGATCTTACCCCTGCTGATGGGGGCGATTACAGATGCGGATCATTCTGGAGCAGCGATTCGATTTGCCGTTACTGCTCAGACTGTGGGTGCGGCGTTTGGTCCGTCAATACTGATTGAGGGCTGGGGTATGGTTCAGTTAATTGTCTTTTTGGTCATCAATATGGGCCTGATCTACGCGCTAATTCATTACCCGCACCGCTCACATACCCAGCAAACTTGATATCAGACAGTAGTTGTCGCCTGCTAAATAGAAAAAGCCGCGATCGCGGCTTTTTTAGTATTACCTAACCCAAAGTAGCTGAAGGTTGGCAAGCTGTAAATTTTTATTACTCAGGGCGATTTTTACAGTGCGTGATAGCCTGATCTAATAATTCTAATGCACTTTGTTCACAAGGTGGAAGTTGGGCATCAGACTCTGCGATTGGTGTGACCCTGTCACCCCACTTAATGTGCCCTGCACCCCATGTTAAGCCTGCGCCAAACGCTGCAGTAAGGATATTGTCCCCCGCTTTAATATGCCCTTGTTCTACGGCTTCACAAAGCGCGATAGGCACTGTTGCTGCGGACGTATTGCCGTATTTTTGAATGTTAACAAACGCTTTTTCTTGTGCAATACCAGCAAAGTCACACAAAGTTTGAATGATACGAATATTCGCTTGGTGTGGGATAACGACATCAATTTTGTCGGTGCTCAGCTGGGAGCGCTCTAGAACTTGATGAGCAGCAGCCCCCATGCCTTTCACGGCACGTTTGAATATCTCTTTGCCAACGAAGTTGAAATCCCAGTAGCCGTTGTCTGCTGCAAAACGATCCATTGCGGTTCCATATTCAGGAACAGCCAAAATATCACGCCCTTTAGCATCACATCCTAGTTGCGCCTCTTGAAGGCCAACTGGATTTTCAGTACGGCTAAGAACCACCGCACCTGAGCCGTCACCAAACAATACTGCCGTGTCGCGTTGAGTCCAATCAATGTAGAACGACAAACGCTCAGCACCGATTACCAATGCGTTGCGATAATTACCGGCTTGAATCAGTCGAGTCGCGGTTTCAAGCCCATAAACAAAGCCAGTACACGCCGCGTTTAAGTCAAAAGATGCTGCAGTGCGAATACCCAAGTTAGCTTGTACTTTAGATGCAATGTTTGGGATTAAAGTGTCTGGAGAACACGTTGCAACGATGATGCAATCAATTTCACTTGCGTCGATACCGGCACAAGCGATGGCTTGCTTGGCGGCCACGGTGGCAAGATCCGACGTGTTAACATGGCTAATACGACGGCTTTCAATCCCAGTACGGGTGCGAATCCAATCATCCGACGTTTCTAGGAACGTGCCCAAATCGTGATTTGAAAGTGCAGCGGGTGGAAGGCATTTGCCCCAACCTGTAATTTCTGCAAAAACTCGGCTCATAGTTCCTCTCTTGATCTATGTTTTTATAGTGTGTTGTTTTGATCTGAATTGCGTAGCATTAGATATTACTGAAGAAAAACAGATAAAGATAACCAATAGTGACAAACAGACTACCGAAACTGCGTACCAAATAAAACGTAAACGTTTGCTTCGTGATAGCAAGCACACAAAAAAAATGGCCTACATCGAAATGCAGACCGAATTCCCTGTGGAGCAAGGACACATCACCTAAGGGGGAGTGATAGTTAGACTTGAAATACATAGTCCAATGGGCGCCATAACTGCTGAAAAGTTGTTTCAATTGGCATTGTTTAAAACAACCTGACGCTTTAAGCTGCGACGCGCTTTTCTGAGGGAACGTCGATTAGCCAGCAAACATTAATGCTACCCACTCCCTCCATCGACTCCAATTGGGTCATCAGGATTGACTGTATGTTGGCCTGCTCTGCCTCACGTTTAAGTACGAGCGTTACCTGTTTGGCTAACGCCTCATCTTTATAAGGGCTAGCGCTGAAATATTTCGGCATCACACCGCGTAAAATAGTGAGACGATTCAGTAGCGACGGGTTATCTGACAATGCCCATATAACGGCATTACTGCGGCATCGCGACATAAGCAATGGCGTTTCACCTTGTTGTGTGAGTATGGCTACACCAAGGTCTTGGTGAACTTTCGTTGCGGAGATCATGGATGAAAGAGCAAAACTTTTACCGGCATCACTACAAAGATGTTGCAGTTGATCCCAACATCCTTGTGCGCAGGTTTGTTCTTCCTCTGCACCTTTGGCAATTCGAACCATTGCTTCAACGGCTTCAACTGGGTAGTCCCCTGCGGCCGATTCGGCTGATAGCATGATGGCATCGGTTCCGTCGATGATCGCATTTGCAACATCAAGGACTTCTGCTCTGGTCGGCAATGGGTTGTCGATCATTGATTCCATCATTTGAGTAGCGGTAATGACGGGCTTTCCTAAGAATCGTGCACGATTGATCAGTTGTTTTTGAACTGAAGGTAACCGAGCATCTCCGATTTCAACGCCCAGATCGCCACGGGCAACCATGATGACGTCGGATGCATTGATGATATCATCCATATTGTCCTGGTTTTCCACAACTTCCGCTCGCTCAACTTTTGCAACTATCTGAGCATCCGAACCCGCTTTATGTAAAAGATCGCGAGCATCGTTGATATCCGCGCTATTTCTTGGAAACGATACTGCTACAAAATCCGCTTTTAGTTTTGATGCGGTTACAATGTCTTGCTTATCTTTTTCCGTTAATGCAGGTGCAGAAAGCCCTCCGCCCTGCAAATTGATGCCTTTGCGGTTTGAGAGCTTGCCTTTGTTTATAACCCGAGTTTTTGCCCACTGTTCGTGTTTGTTCACTTGTGTGACTTCCAGTTGAATACGACCGTCGTCAAGCAATAGCGTGTTACCAACTATAAGATCTTGAATTAGCTCTGGGTAATCCAAACCTACGCGTACTTTATCGCCGGCATTAGCGTCGAGTTTGGCATCCAAGTAAAACGTGTCGCCTTGATCTAAATACACCGAGTTGTTTTGAAAACTAGAAATGCGAATTTTTGGCCCTTGTAAATCAACAAGTACACCAACGTGTTTGTCTAAATCTGAGGCTATGGTCCTTACCATATTGGCGCGCTCGATGTGTTCTTCGGCAGTACCATGCGAGAAGTTAAGCCTAACGACGTTGACACCTGCATTGATTAACTTTGTGATCATCTCTGGGCTTTGTGAAGCAGGGCCAAGAGTCGCCACGATTTTGGTTTTACACATCATAATGATCCTATTAACGACAACTTATAAAAAGGAGAATTGAATAAATAAGTAGTAGGCAGGAACCAAGGTCCCTGCTCTACGTCTACGTAAGAATCAATTGACGTTGGTGACTTTTTTAGCGTTCCATACCGTAGTGGCAAGAATCATCGAAAGCACACCAGACGCTAGCCAAAAGTATTGAGCTTGGCTGAAGTCGTAGGTTTGCACGCCATCAATTTCAGTAATTTTGATAAGAGAAGCTGAAACAAGCTCTTGTCCTGATGCTGCCATGTAAGAGAACAAGCCGATAAAGCCTTTCACCGCACCAACCGCATTCTTTGGCATTAAATCACAAGCGGTTAAGCCCGCTAGGAATACAACCAAACCACCGATTGCGAAACCAATAAGCCCTAGAGCGACTGCGTCGACCATTCGATTGTCTGGCCCGAAGAACATCAAGCACATACCTGCGATATTCGCGAATCCGTACAATAGTGTTGGAATATGGCGGTTAGCATTAAAAATTTTGTCAGAAACGATACCAGATAAAATTGCCCCAGCTAGACCTGCAATCGGGTAAGTCGACATCGCAAAACCGGCATCAATCAGTGAATAACCTTTTGTTTCTTGCAAGTAAAGTACAGCCCAAGAAGACATAGCGTAGCGAGAGATGTACATACATGCACACGCGGCGGCAATCAACCATACTGTTGGCTGTTTAAGGATAAATAGCTGTGCCTTTCGAGTTGCGTTTGGATCGTCTGTTTTCTTAATTTCGGGCTCTTCACCGAATGCGGTTGCTGCATCTGGCAGTCCATAAGTTTGTGGGCGGTCTTTAAGGACGAAGAACATGCAAAGTGCTGCGGCAATGGCTGCAATACCTGCTCCGATAAAGCCTGCACGCCAACCAAAATAACTTACTAGTGTAGCGGTAAGAACCCATGTAATGCCTTCTCCGATATTTCGTGACCCACCCCAAACTGAGTAACGACTACCGCGTTGCTTAGGCGAGAACCACTGGAATAAAGAGACACAAGACGGTGCAGAACCAACCGACTGGAACCAACCGTTTAATCCCCAAAGTAAAACAAAGAAGAATGCCGTCGTATTAAGCCCCATGGCGATGGCAGTGATGCCTGACAGGAGCAGTGAGAACGACATAAATCGGCCAATATTGGCATAATCAGAAAGGAAGCCGTTGGAGAACTTACCAATTGCATAAGTAAAGAAGAAAGCGGAACCCATAATTCCAAGCTCTTCTATCGAGACAATGCCAGCGTCCAGCATGGGTTTTTTAACAACACCTAAACTCATTCGTACAACGTAAAAAGTCGCGTAGCCAAAAACGAGTCCTAAGAATACTTGCCACTGGTACCGCTTAAAGCGGGATTGCATTGCGTCCGTTGATCCATCCGAAAGCGGAAGGTCTGTACGGGTTTTAAAGAAATTAAGCATATCGCTCTCCATTCAAATGTATAGGCCATTACGTGGCCGTGTTCTGTTGACGGATTGAGTATGTCGATATCGCTTACTATTGTTAAAAGTGTCATTTTGAGACAAAGATGACTCATTTAAGCTTTCTTTGTGGGTCAAAAGTGGGAAACGTACGCTCGGATTTGTTTGATTTGTTGATAGAATTCTAATTCTTGAAATTTTGCATGCGTCACGAATGACCCATCTTAAAAAATACTTTTTTTGTGGTTTCTATTCGAGTTTTGATGAGGCGCACATTTTATAAGGTTTACTGCAATGAAACGGGTTCTTTATGGTTATTTTCCCTCTCTATTGTTCCTCATAGGGGCTTCATTCTGTGCTCCTGCGTACGCGCAAAAAGAGCAACTGGTCATCCTGACCACCTTTTCACAAGAGCCTCTTCTACCATTGGTCGCTGAGTTCAACAAAATCCATCAAGATGTAGAGGTAAAGTTATTACACCGAAGAACATCGTCAAGCATTCAGTTGTTAAGCAAAAGCTATATCGACGACATCGATCTAATACTGACCTCTTCCCCTTATCTTATGAGTCATTTAATAAAGGCAGACAAATTGGTTGATATGCCGTTGAAACTTAAAGCGCCAGAATGGTTGATGCCCTATGTGCTTCCGTCCACCAGCAAGGTCGTAACGATCGGTTATTCTGGGGCGGGTATAGTGTGGAACGAAGATTACTTTGATGGTCACCAACTCCCTTTACCGCAAGGTTTTTCCTCCTTGGTTGACCCTGCGTACTTTGGCCATGTCACAATGAGCACTCCATCCCGCTCAGGGACAACCCAGATGATGTTGGAAAGCATCCTGACTCAATACGGTTGGGATGACGGTTGGCAGATTATCCTTAATGTCGCGGCTAACTTTGCGACCATATCCTCCCGCAGTTTTGGTGTAAGCGACACCATATCTCGCGGTGGCCTTGGGGTTGGCCCGACAATAGACAGTTACGCCCATATTTTGCAGCGGAAACTAGACTATGTGCAATTTAGCTACGATAAAGACTTCACATTAATGCCGACTTACGTTGGGATGATTAAGCAAACGGCCAGTGATAAGCATGCCCTCGCCTTTATCGAAATGTTGCTATCTGACAAAATCCAGTCTCAGATACTCAAAAACAGTTTTTCAAAATATTCGATTAACGATGACCAATTGCTTGAAAATCCCCATGTTTCTTTGAATGTTGAAACACTTATGCGCCGTGAAATTGGTATCAACCTATTATTTGATATCGCCATTACTAAGAGGTTGGCGGTGCTCAGTGACACTTGGTTAGCGATTACCCATTCTGAGCAACGTGCTCAACTCGACCCTGATAAGCTATTGCTCATTCAAAAAGCTAAAGAGCGGATTTTTTCTATGCCAATCTCAATTAGCGAATTTGATGCCCAGATGGCGCTATTTTCAAAATTACAACGTGATCAGTCTGCTGAAGGGCTGGCTCTATTTCTGGCAAATAAAGAAGAGTGGCTTCATCATTTAGGTATCAAGCTTAGCCAAAATCAAATGCTGGCTAACGATCTATTGAAGCAATTGAATGGCAGCGTTAATCCATGATTGGCTCTTCTCGATACCATACCATCGGCACGAAACTGGTACTGGCCTTTGCAACGAGTACATTTCTATTATTGGTTGTGAGCGTCGTGGCTTGGGGAACATGGAACAACTTAGATAGAAGAGTCAGTTCACTTTTTAGCAATAGCCTTCCCTCTTACAATGCAAGTTTTCTTCTTGAAAGTCGTAGTGCACAAATTAGAGGGTTAACGAACCAAATTGCAGAAACCAAAACCAAGTCTGAATTGCAAGCCAACTTGCACAAGGTGCAAACTGAATTGAGTTTTATACACTCAACCTTGGTGACACTCTCTAATCGGAATGATGCGAAGACGTTACAGGGTAGCTATAACTCACTTGCGTCAGTTATTGAAGCTTACTACGGAGATATCTCTCTGGGCATTGATTTAACAAGAGAGCTTGATCTTCTTGATGAGCAGATTGAGTGGATCCACCAAGATATTGTTTCTGAGTTAAAACCATTAAGACAAGAAGTACAGTGGCAACTTCAACGAGAGGTTCATGGTCATTCGTTTGATGGTTTGTTAGAACATTGGAATTCAATCCAAACACTGTTAGATGACGAAGAAACGTTAATAGTACTGACTGAAGACGTTCTAACGGCAAAGCACTTAAGCCAAGTTGATAATGGCGTGAAAGTTATACAGTACAAATTGAAAGAACTGCTGACCAAAAGCGCACCTATTTTTAACCAGCCCTCTGCTATTGCCTATCAGCAGTTACTGACTGAGCTTTCTTCTTTACTTGCGACCAATGGCAGCTTGCATGATAAATTGAAGCAAAAGGTAACGATCGACAAGCGCATCACGCAAAGAAAAACCATCATTAATAACGCACTCAATAACTTGCATGTTCGCATCGCTAACTTAGTTAAAGTCGCTGACACAGAATTTCGCTTGGTTCAACAAGACACAACGGCAATGATCAACTATGGCAACCATATTCTTGTGGTTTGTTTTAGTCTTTCGATTTTGATTAGCCTCTTCCTGACTTATTACTTCATTAACCGACGTATCGTGCGTCGGCTTGCAGCGCTGAGTAATAACATTGATGCCATTACACATGATCAGTCAGAAAAGCCCATCTCTATCGATGGCAAAGATGAGATTGCACGTCTGAGCGACAAACTCCACATACTGTACGACACCATGCAAGAGATGGAGCGCACAAACGCACTGAACTTAATAAACAATACCCAAGCCTGTTTAATTACGTGTAATTTGGACGGTCACGTTGAATCCGTTAACTCCAGTGCAAAACAGCTATTTGGGAATGGCGAATTGAGTTATACCGGCCTAATTTGGGAATGGTTGCCCTTGGAGCAAAGTACTCAACTAGAGCGTGCGTTTGTTAATAGCGCAAAGTTAACTTTTGATGGTGCAGACAGCGTTACCCTTTCGCTTGGTACTCAATCTCAACCACACTATTTACGATTCTTTTTGCGGGTATTTGCCCACGGAAACACGAGTAAAGTGATGATCACCGTAACAGACATTACTGAACAAGCTCACGCCAACTACATACTTGAACAAAGAGTACAAGAAAAGACCCAGTCGTTGAGATTGGCCAACCAAGACTTGCAAAAAGAAGTCGACGTTAGACGGCAAGCGGAAACCCACTTAAAGGAAACCCAAAGTGAGTTAATTCAAGCAGCCAAGATGGCCGTAGTAGGACAAACAATGACAAGCATGGCTCATGAGTTAAATCAGCCACTCTCTTCGATAAATACCTACTTGTTCAGTGTTAAATTAGCCCTTGAGCAAAGTGAGCCAGATTCTGCTACTCATGCTATCGAGCAAGTGGAAGCCATGGCCGCGAGAATGAGCAAAATCATCAACAATTTGCGTCATTTCGCGAAAAAGCCACTGCATGAACCTACACCGGCTCCTATTTCGTTTACCTCTGTATTGGATCAAGCTGAACTGTTGATTGCAACTAAGGCCAAGCGTCAGCAAACCACAATAGTGACGAGCATTCATGAAGACCTACTTATCTATGCAGACGCCATCAGCATTGAGCAAGTGCTGGTGAATCTTCTTGTTAACGCTCTTGATGCGACATTTGAAGTGCAACAACGCATTGTGTCTGTTTCTCATATCAAGACCGAGAGTAACCACCTTATTTGTATTAGCGACACAGGCGACGGGTTTGACTCTGCCGTACTAGACAATTTGTTTACCCCTTTTACGACGACAAAAGAAGTCGGTTTAGGGCTCGGGCTGAACATTAGCCGTTCCCTAGTCGAAAAAAATAACGGTTTTATTTATTTAGCCTCTACCTTAGACCAAGGTGCGATGGTTGTTTTGGAGTTCCCTCATGTCTGATTTTTCTGTGCTTCTTGTAGATGATGACCAAGATGTTTTAGATTCTTACTCTCACTTAATGTCTCTTGCTAACTTAAAGTCTAAGGCGCTCATCGACCCCACACATGCAAGTGGCAACCTTGATAGTGATTGGGCTGGTGTTGTGGTTGTTGACATGTACATGCCTCAGATGCATGGAATGACGTTACTTAAGATCATTAAGTCGATTGATAGTGACATACCCATTATCGTTATTACGGGACACGGCGATATTCCCATGGCGGTCGAAGCGGTGAAGCTAGGCGCGAATGACTTTTTGGAAAAACCAATTAACCCAGGTCAGTTATTGGAACTCATTAAGAAGCATTTAGCGCGTCGGCAATTGTTTGTTGAACAGAAACGAAATTTGAATAAGTCGATAAAAAAAGAGCTAATAGGTAAGTCTGCGCAGATGGAAATCATTCGAGATCATGTCGCTCAGTATTCTATGTTGCGAAATCATGTGGTTATTACAGGTGAGTCTGGTGTGGGCAGGCACAGTATTGCGTATTTGGTGCACCAACTTAACGAGAATCGCTCTCGAACTCTGGTTGAGCTAGAAGGAAGCCAGATAGCGAGTGTCGAGCACCTGGATACGAAACTCAATGCCATTGAATCTGGAACCATCATATTGAGCCAACTAGAAAAACTAGACGAATCAATACAGCAGCACCTTACTCAATACCTATTGCGACAAGAGCGTTTATCAAAAGATAAAATTAGGCTAATCGGAATTTTTGGACAAGATCCTGAATCCCTTATCCGGAACCAGCAATTGCAACCGGAACTTTATTATCTCATTAGCCAAGGTATCATTGATGTACCACCGTTACGGCTTCGCCCTGATGACATCGCAACTTTATTCCATTACTACTTAAAACGGAGTTGCAACAAACTTGGAAAGTCTGTGCCCGATGTCAGTTCACAATACTTGCAAAGCTTAAGAAATCATCTTTGGCCAGGCAATGTAAGAGAGCTGCGCAACGTTGCTGAATTGTTTGCTATTGGCATCATTAAACTTGCAGGCCAAGACCGCATTAAGCATCAAGAGTCCTCAGAACTGCCCTTAGACAGCCTTGTTGATGGCTATGAAAAGCAACTGATTGAAGATGCCTTGTTTTTGTTCTCTGGCAAAGTTAATGACGTGGCGGTTTACTTACAAGTACCGAGAAAGAAACTTTACCTTAGAATGAAAAAGCATGGCATAGACAAAGATAATTTTAAAACTCGGGGTTAGCTTTGGTATGATTCTGTGGAACAGCACAGCTGTCGAAAATACATAATAAAAAGAGAAAGTATATGACCAGTTTCAACACACGCTGCCCTTCTTGCCAAGGGCTAAACCGCATTCCTAACGAGCGCGTTTCAGAATCTGCTACCTGTGGCCGTTGCCAGTCTTCTTTGCTAGACGGTGCACCTATTGAGGGGACAGAAAGCAATCTTTCTGCATTACTAAATAGCGACCAGCCGGTGGTGATTGATTTTTGGGCGCCCTGGTGTAACCCATGTGTCGGGTTTGCGCCTGTTTTCTCGGATGTCGCTCAAGAGCAATCAGGCAATGTTCGTTTTATTAAAGTGGACACAGAGGCTCAGCAAGCATTAGCTGCACAATATCAGATTCGTAGTATTCCTTGCATCATGGTATTTAAAAACGGGCAACGCGTAGATATGTTGAATGGAGCACTTCCTAAGTCTCAGTTCAACGAATGGCTTTCCCAAGCTATCTCTAAATAATATACGACTTCCCTTTTACGTTGCCTGATAACTCAGAGTGTTAGGCAACTCTTGTTCTGTTTCTATTTTCTTTTCCCTCTTTCTGTTTATTTTTGGATCTTCGTACCATCTGTAACTTGAGCTGCATACGAATGCATTGACTCCTTTTATTGGTGGAGTAAATACTCTACCCTGTCACTGTTGGCTCGACTTTATAAGATAAATACTATGAATAGATCGCTATTGTTACTTTCCGCTCTGATCCCTACTCTTTCTTTCAGTGCTGTGGCTTTGGAAAATAGGGATAATATCGTTACCCCTGAAGCCATAACTGCTGCTGAAGTCACTAGTGTTCAGGGTTCAGAGACATATACTTATGTTCGTTGCTGGTACCGAACCCATTTTAATAATGATGATCCCGCGACTACATGGGAATGGGCTAAAAACACTGATGGGAGTGATTTTACGATAGATGGTTATTGGTATTCGTCAATCTCGTTCAAAAACATGTTTTATACCAATACCCCACAAACACAGATCCAACAACGTTGTAACGAAACTTTAAATGTCGACCACCAAGCTGCAGACATAAGTTATTACGCTGCAGATCACAGAATGTCTTACAATCATTCTATTTGGACAAACGACCATGCATTCCAGCCTGATATGATCAATAAAATGGTCGTGTTTGGGGATAGCCTGTCGGATACGGGCAATATGTTTAATGGTTCTCAGTGGTTATTCCCAAACCGAGATTCTTGGTTTTTGGGACGATTCTCAAATGGCTTAGTTTGGACTGAGTACGTCGCAAAAGCTAAAAACATACCGCTTTATAATTGGGCTGTTGGCGGAGCCGCTGGCACCAACCAGTATGTCGCGCTTACAGGGATCTACGATCAAGTAACGTCCTATCTAACTTATATGAAAATGGCCAAAAACTACCAGCCTAAAAATACACTATTTACCTTGGAGTTCGGTCTTAATGACTTCATGAACTACAACCGAGAGGTCGCTGATGTAAAAGCGGATTTCAGTAGCGCAATGATCCGGCTAACGGACTCAGGAGCGACTAACATTTTGCTTTTAACCTTACCGGATGCAACTCGAGCACCACAATTTAAGTATTCAACCGCACAAGAAATCGAAAAGGTCAGAACGAAGATAAACAAATTCAATGTATTTATCCATGAACAAGCCAACTACTATCAAAGCAAAAACATCAACGTCGTATTAGTTGATGCAAACAAAATGTTTGGCCAAATCACAGACAATCCCAAACAATTTGGTTTCGAAAATTCAAGTGATGCCTGCATGAACATCAATCGTAGTAATGCTCTGGATTACCTTTATAGCCACAGCTTGACCAATGATTGCGCTTATCATGGATCTGACAAGTATGTATTTTGGGGTGTAACTCACCCAACCACAGCAATGCACAAATACATCGCAAATCAAATTTTGAAGCAATCGCTAGCGAGTTACGCGCTTTAAATGTGTTCAGTAATAAAGGGGGCATCCTTGTGCTCCCTTCTCTATTAATCTTCCTATCTTGCCAGCAAAACCACCCCCAATTTTTAAGCTCATTCCCCTTCTCCCTCGATAAATTATTTTTGTCGTAAACAATAATATTATTCGTTGTACTCTTTATCCTCTAAGCCTCATATTCGCCCCGAAATACGTTGAAATTTATTCACTTTCGGAGGCTCCAGCGTTGGAAAATACGTTAACCAATCAAACTCAAAATACGATCACTGTACCTGTTCTCGCTCTTGCTTTATTCGCAGTGGCGACGGGATACTTAATGAGTTTGATCCCATTGATGCTTCAACAATATGGCATGGGCACGCATCTCGCGAGTTGGTTGGCGAGCAGTTTCTATGCTGGTTTACTTGTAGGCGCTGTTTGCATTGAAAGCTTGGTCAGTAAATTGGGGCACACCCAATCATTTATTTTTTGCCTGGTTGTGCTGGCCGTAACCGTTATCGTTAAGCCGCTATTTCCAGTAGAAGCTATTTGGCTATTTGCTCGATTCGTTGCTGGTATCGCTGTTGCAGGAGTTTTCGTTATTGTCGAGTCTTGGTTATTGACCGGTGATGAAACCAGCCGAGGTAAGAGACTTGGTATTTACATGGCGGCGCTATACGGTGGCTCTTCAATAGGACAACTTGGTATCAACGTTATCGGTGTACATGGTTATGCTCCGTTCATTACCATTGTGAGTCTAATTGACGTCGCGATCCTTGTTTTGTTTACGGCTAAAACAGCGAACCCGGTTTCAAGTGGTCATGAGAGCCTAACGCTTCGTCAAATTCTTAAAATGAACAAAGCAGCATTAATTGGTTGCATAGTGTCTGGCTTAGTCTTAGGAGCCATTTATGGGTTAATGCCGATTGAATTAAAGCAACGCAATATCGAAACAACGCATATTGGTAGCTTAATGGCATTGGTGATCTTGGGTGGCATGATAGTGCAACCTATCGTCACGTGGCTATTAAAGCATATTGCGCGCACCCTACTAATGGCGCTGTTCTGCTTAGTTGGAGTCTTTGCCGTGGGCTTAACCAGCGTATCAAACAGTGAAGTGATTTTGGCGTTTGCGTTAGCGCTTCTTGGTATGGCGACATTTGCGCTATACCCGATTGCTATCAACTTGGGTTGCGACAAATTACATGAAAGTAACATTGTATCGGCGACTCAAGTCATGCTGTTCAGCTACAGTGTTGGGTCTGTGTCAGGGCCTATTGTTGCGAATCAGTTTATGAATAGCGCTGAAGGATTGATGGGTTACTTGTTTATTGCATTGTTAGCCACCAGCATTTACATGTTGCTCGCAAGCTTAAACCATCAACCTACCGTTATGGCTGGGGAGTAACAAGATAAACAAGGGCACTTAACCTAGTGCCCTTGATGTGCCGTACTTGTTAATTTGTGAAAATAACAGTAAGCTGCGCGCTCTGTAAATTCTGACTGTCTTGACGAGTACTGACATGAACCGTAAAAAGAAGATCAACCAGATCCTTAAGAAAAAACAAAAGAAGATGAACTCTAAACTGCACACTAGCAACAAGCCGAAGTATGTATCTAAGGCTGACCGAGCTAAAATGGAGTTAGAAGAGGCTGCATCGACTTCTGTCGAGACAGAACAAACTGAGAACATTGAAAGCGAAGCGCCATCAGAGCAGTAATTCGCCTTCTATTGGTGTGTATTGCGTAGCGGCTTCTATTAAAGATTGAGCCGTTAATGCGTGCACACCATACACTTCAAAACGCTTACCGTACTTTTCTGTTACTCTTCTGGCTAACACATCAAAATCGCCATCTCCTGATACAAGGATGATAGTGTCAACTTCAGGTGCAATTTCTATTGCATCAATAGCAATACCGACATCCCAATCTGCTTTCGTACTGCCATCGCTGCGTTGAATACAGGGTTTGAGTTGCACTTTGAATCCGATGCCACGCAGAATATGATGAAACTGACGCTGTTTTTCTTGAGTACTTGAAATTGCATAAGCAAACGCTTGAACTACCTCTTTACCCTTAGTCGCTTGACGCCAGAAAGTGTTGTAGTCGAAGTTCTTTCGGTGAGTTTCTTTGCAGGTGTAATAGACGTTTTGCACATCAACTAAAATAGCAACTTTTTCCACGGGATATCTCACAAGTAAAGTTATGCTTGAAGAATACCGTAAAGGCTTCTAATAAGAAATGGTTAGCCTATTGACTGCTAGAACTTTTCTTCCCGCAGTACGTTCCATGCCTCACACAAAACGCGGAATCGGTCAGAGTTCCCTCCGTCTCTATCCGGGTGCCATTTAAGCGCCATTCGACGCCATTGCTTACGGATCTCCAGCCTTGTTGCGTTACTGTCGAGTTCTAATAAACGTAACGCCTTTTCTCTGCCCATGTCTTTATTGTTGGAGCTACCCACATGGTGTTGATAACGCGTCCAGAATTCGTTTAATAAACGCTTGACCTCTCCGTCTTGTGCTTCGTAGTTACTCCAACAGGTGTAGTAATCTCTCAGAGGGTCTTCTAAATCGATGCTATGTCCCGTCGCAGCAGCGGCGTTCATCATTTGAATGTCCATCGCTTGTACTTGTATCCACGCATCTGGGTACATAAAATCCTGCAGTTGATACAAGGCGTTCATCATTAAGAAGTTTCGTTTGAACAGATCTTTTTCAGGGCTGTCGTCTAAAAAAGGGATAAAGCCCAACTCCGCTAGGTGGGAGCATAAAGTGTGAACCTTCCAGCCGCTGGTCTGCTTACGCAGTACTTCCAATGTTGGCCATACTAACGGATTTTCAATGTGAGAGTCTTGACTGCTTACAAGATTGGTATCGGGCATAGTGCTCTATTATATAAGTTTATTCTCTCTACTATTCAAAGCCATTCCAGCTCATTTGTCACTTTTGTTTGATCTGTTGGCGTCACAGAATTGAGTTTGTAACGGGGTTTAATCTATGACAGAATATTTTTTATAACAATAAATCAGTGAGTTATGTTTAGGTGGTAGCATGGAATTAGTTGTACCGAGTATGGAACAGAAATCTCAATTTTTGGACTTCTATTACGACTTAGCAGATAACGACCCGGATAACGCTGACTACTATTCGCTCGCCAACGAGAGTTTTTCCCGTTACATCAAAAGCCTAGAAGACGAAGAGAAAGGGCAAAACTTACGGCCTCAACATGTCCCATGTAGCCATCGATGGTTGTGTGATTCAAATTCGCGTATCGTCGGTGTCATTCGGATCAGACATAACATTAGCACCCCTATCCTAGAAAAATTTTGCGGTCATATTGGCTATGATGTTGCCCCTTCTTATCGCAACTTAGGCTATGCGACCTTCATGCTCGGATTGGGGTTAAAAATGGCAAACCAGTTGTCCATCGATTCCGTTTTGATATCTGCAGACGAAGATAACTTTCCTTCAAGGAAGGTGATTGAACGTAATGGCGGAAAGCTCGATACCATTGTTTATTCTACAGAATTCGAATCAAATATTGCCCGTTACTGGATTCGAACTTAATCCTCAAGTTCACCTAATGTCGATGAGCACAAAACATTAATTGTACAGTGTTCGATAGTGTGGGAGACTATATTTAGTCAATCATGATTCGTCAGGATGAAAAATGGAAAAGCTAAGTTTAAAACAGAACCCTACACTACTATCACTTAGCGGCATGTATGTCGCTGTTTTGATTTTTTCGATGATGAACCCGTTGTCTTGGGCTGTCTGGATTGCCGAGATCATTCCTGTGCTCGCCGTTTTCACACTGATCGTCGTTACCCATTCTAAGTTTCAATTTAGCAACACCGCTTATATCCTGATGTTTGTTTGGTTAGTTATGCACACGATAGGAGCGCGCTATACCTTTGCTGAAGTCCCTTTTGATTGGTTTAATGAACTAATTGGATCAGAGAGAAATCACTATGACAGAGTAGCTCATTTCTCCATTGGATTTTATGCCTACCCAATTGCCGAATATTTGTATCGAAAGGGACACTGTAACGCTGTTTTGGCATCCATGTTTGGCCTGTTCGCGTTAATGAGTGTGGCTGCAAGCTATGAGATTATTGAATGGTGGTATGCCGAATTAGCCGGTGGAGACGAGGGCATCGCATTCTTAGGCTCTCAAGGTGATATATGGGATGCCCAAAAAGATATGCTATGTGACACGTTAGGAGCGGTGTCTGCTTTGGTTTTGTTTCACTTTAATTCAAGACAAATGCTTATCAGTAAAGCTGAATAATATTATGTTTTAGTTGAAGCCTTGATCCAGTCCAGGTATTCGTTAAAGCCTGCGGTTATTGGCAATTGCACGATTTGCGGTACATCGTAATTGTGCAGTTCCTGAATTTTATAGTTAATGTCTTCAAATAACTCGGCCGTTGATTTAATGATAAGCAGGCGTTCATTGTCGCAACACACTTCACCTTTCCATAAATAGTGACTTTCTATCGGCATGACTTGAATACAGGCTGCCAACTTTAGCTCTAATAGTACCTTAATGATCTGTTTTTCTATGGATTCGTTGTTGCACGTTGTCAAAACAGTACAGAACGCATTGTGGTTCATTGTTGTGCTCCTTTTTCTGAGTTGTGAGTTGCTGATTAATTTCGATAATTATTTCATGAAGACTTTACCGCCAATCATTTTAAACGCTGGTACACCTTTTATTAGCGTTTCTCGTGCAAATTCACTTCCGCAAGATGGACAAATACACGGCACCAGAGTGTTGTTTTCGACAATACGTTCGATGAAACACTTAACCAACGTCCCTTTTCCGCCTTTTCTGTATTTATAGAGGTGTTGTTTGCATTTAGAGCAATAAATACCAACCGTCTTTGTTGGCCCTTTTTTGTTTGGTTTTGCCATATTAGTCACTCGATAAAGCTTGATGGATTGGAATGGCTCGCTCGTGGTTCGTTAGGTTTTAGCTAATGTCTGGTTTTACCCATACCCGATGAAAATCAAACCAACCCAGTGCGTTTGCTTTTGCGTTTTGCAACGAACCACAGTGATCCTTACTGAGTCCTAACCAACAATGAAATTGTGGGATCAGTTGTTTGTTTTCGACAAGACTTTTGCCTAGCTGGCGCGCAGGGAAAGAGGTGTTTGGCGAATGACGCCATTCATTAACCAAAGTTCGCCATTTTTCAAAGTCCTGCTCTTCGCTCATACGTTCAATATCGCCGTACCCCAATAACCAACCGAGTAACCCGTCGTCGCGGTTATTGCAAATTCCCATTGGCTTCATCCAAATGTCGACTTCGGCATCATGGGGGAGATCGACATCGTAACGTACGAAGTTTACGTCGAGTCCATCTCTTTTAAGCAGGGTTTCTATGGCTTTAGACTGTAACTTAAAGCCAGGGTGATAACAGTGATAGGCGATGTTCACTTTACGTTGTGCAGGAGGATCGAGTTTTTTGATTGCTGGCTTAGTATGAAACCATCCTGGCTTTAAGCCATACGCAGGCAATAAACCGAGCTCTCCGATTTTGTCTTTAGGGAGCAATTCGAAAATAGCGATACTGTTAAGGGTCGCGCAAAAATACGTTGCCCACTCTTCGTCTTGAGCAAGACCATTCTTTTTATTGAGTAACAGATAGGTACAGCCGGGGTCTAACTCAACCTCTTCGTGATCGTGATTATCAGGTTTCACTGGGTGCTGTAAGCTCGGGTATACCAAGGTAGAGAACGCTTCATCTATCACCCAGACTTCGACTTTATCAAGTAACGGTCGGAAACCATAATAACCATCAAACGCTTCTAAAATAAGTTGCTTTTCATCGTTTATTACCACTTTGAATGGCCCGGTTCCGATAGGCAGCAAATCGAAATTCTCGGGGAGATTGTGTATTGAAGGAACGATCTTGGCTTTGGTCTCTGCAAGTAATACCGGCAAATGCCAATCAGGTTGAGAAAGGTGTATGTCGATGACCCAAGGGGATGGCTGTTCAAATCCAATTAAGTGACTAAAAAGAGGTAGCTTAGCCGATTCGGTTAAACTGGCAATGATATCGCTACACTGTAGTAAGTTACCATTATGACACCTCACCCCTGAGCGCAGGTAGAACCGCCAATGTGTCTCGTTTATCTCTTCCCAATTGTGAGCGAGCTCACCTTGTAGATTTTCATTTTCATCAAGGCGGGTTAAGCCACTAAATACCTGACGAACAATGTGTTGTTCCGATCGACGAGTTGGTTTTTGTGGGTTGAGCATGGAGAGTGGCCGATAGTACGGTAAACGCACCACTTGTTGGCCTTCTTGATGCTGTAGGCCGAGATAATCTTGTATCACTTGCGTAAGCCGACCTGCGTCTCTTTCTAACACATTAAGCGCTTGGCCTATTTTTCCTTCTTCCAAATAGCGCTTTGCCAAGTTTTCGCTGACATCTTGCTTGTTTTGTTTAAAAACCAGTGAAGACAGCTTTCCTCGACCCGCCGCAGGGTGCCACTCTATCCAGCCTTCTTCTTGCAATTTGTTTAGCACAATGCGTGCATTTCGCCTTGTGCAAAACAAAACTTCCGTTATTTCTTCTAATTGCACACCGCTATTTTCACCTTGGTAGTGTTCAAATAGAGTTTCAAATTGGGTACGAAGTCGCGGGCTACTCATAATGAGGAAATCCATTTAGGAATGTTAAACGTACGATTTCCTTATTTTAGCATCTAAGTAGAGTTAACTCTATGATCTTACATACAGCGTAGACCAAAAAACGCTCACCCTATGCCAACGCCTAGCGCATCTGCTACCGCTTTTAGTTGGCTCTCATCATCTAGCTTTATTGACCATGTCGACTCTGCACCTTGCACTGCAATAACATTCGCGCCGCGGCCAATAAGTGAAACCGCGTCAGTTTGAGCTTGCATAGCAATATGGTGCTCCCCTGTAATGCGAACCACGATTTCAAATTGAGTTACGATGATTTTTCCTGCGCTAAATTCAATAACCACTAATTTTTTGCCTTACGCTTTTGTTTTACTGCGATGGTTAATCGGCTGGTGCAAACGAGCCTTTGTTGTTCGTCTACCATGGTTATTTGCCAAACTTGGGTTGAAACTCCGATATGGATTGGGGACGCTGTACCCGTTACGTAACCCTTTCGCATGGCTCTTACGTGGTTGGCATTGATGTCTAACCCCACGCAATAGGCGTTATCATCTACGCAAAAGTTAGCAGCAATTGATCCTAAAGACTCGGCAAGCACAACAGAAGCCCCACCGTGCAACATACCAAGTGGCTGATGCGTTTTAGAGCAGACTGGCATAGTGGCAGAGATGGTTGTGTCTGTTATCTCGCTATACACAATCTCTAAGTGTTCCATTAGTGTATTTTTTGATGAGCTATTTAGGATCTCTAAGCTGATCTCTTTTTTCCAGATACTCATTTTGGTTCCTTTTGGTGAAGCAAGTCGTAAATCAATATATAATCTAAGCAGGATAATTACTTACTACAATATGGAGATAGCGAATGGTTGATTTTCGTGTCGTATCCACTGCTATTTTGCTTAGCGCTCTTACTGCTTGTTCTACTTCTCCTACGGGACGAAATCAATTAATCATGTTTTCGGATCAAGACATGGCACAGTTGGGCGCACAGTCTTTTGAACAAATGAAAAAAGAACAAAAGATATCGACAAACAGCAAAACAAACGCTTACGTTCGTTGTGTGACAGATTCTATAACGGCGCATGTTCCAGCTCAACCCGGCTTTACAGAATGGGAAGTGGTGGTATTTGATAGCGATCAAGTGAATGCTTTTGCCCTACCTGGCGGAAAAATAGGCGTTTATACCGGGTTACTGGCTGTTGCAAAGAACCAAGACCAGCTCGCAACCGTCATAGGTCACGAAATTGCACATGTTTTGGCAGATCACAGCAATGAAAGACTCTCCAGTAGCCAACTAGCCAATGCTGGGCTGCAAATAAGTAGCGCCGTACTAAAAGATCAACAATATCATGATACGGCCATGAGTGCTTTAGGGCTTGGTGTGCAATACGGGGTCATTTTGCCATATGGTCGTACGCAAGAATCTGAAGCCGATATTGTCGGGTTAGATTTGATGGCTAAGTCAGGCTTCAACCCTAACCAAAGTGTTGAATTATGGAAGAATATGGCAAAAGCATCTGGCGGAAATCAGCCACCGGAACTTTTGTCTACGCACCCTTCTCACTCGACTAGAATTAACGATCTACAAGCTCGAATAGGTACCCTGCCAAATACTCAAGTAAAAGCTCCAAACTGCCAATAACGCCTCTTATATAAGTAAAAGCTAGACCAGCATTTGTTAAAATACTGGTCTTACCATGCATTCATTTCTAAAATAGATCTAGACCATTAATATATAACGGTTTTATCATTCCTCACCTCAGAACTTGTTCCATATAAAAACCCATCAAATGTCTCAAAATTTATATTTAATTAAAACATGTGTTTAACAATTCATTTACATTCGTCTAGTATGGAATGTAGCCTAATGGTGAAACGCAAATCTAAAAAACATAATAACCATACCCTAGGGGGTCAAGGATGAATATTAAGCACTGCTCTCTGCTGACAGTTTCGATACTGTTAGCGTGTAATGTTAACGCTGCTGGTTTCCAAGTTGCCGAACACTCAGCTTCTGGTCTTGGACGCGCTTTCTCGGGGGAAGCCGCAGTTGCGGATAACGCCAGTGTTCTCGCTCGCAACCCTGCCGCCATGACGTTGTTCGATACGGCGCAGTTTTCTGGTGCGCTTTCAATTGTGGATCCAGAGGTGAACGTTACCGACGTAACGGACCCATCTAAACCACAAAAATCTAAAGATGTAGCTCCGATGGCATTTGTGCCAGCAAGTTATTACATCAGTCCTATCAATGACCAATGGGCTTGGGGGCTTGCACTCTTTACTACCTACGGCGTAGCAACCGATTATCCAGATGATATCGATGCTGGAGACATGGCGGGTAATACGGCACTCACTTCTGTAAATTTAAACCCTAATATTGCCTACAGAGTAAATGATAACTTGAGCTTTGGTGCTGGTGTGAACCTTGTTTATGCTATTGCGGAGTTAGATCGTCATAAGGGTGCATTACACCCAGCGTTCACCGGAACAGCAGAAGACAAGTTAATTTCTATGGAGGGTACTACTTTTAGCTTTGGTTGGAATATTGGTGCTTTGTACGAGATTAATGAAGACAACCGATTTGGTGCAGCCTATCGTTCTGCGGTTGAATTAGATTTTGATGGCACGTTTACCGATCATACTGGCGCGATCATGTCTAACGGTAGCTCTACGGATGCTAACTTAAAAGTCGATTTGCCCGATATTTTCGAGATTTCGGGTTTCCACAAACTGAATCAGTCTTGGGCTGTCCACTATAGTGTGCAACGTACCATGTGGAGCAAATTTAAAGAGCTGCGTGCAACTAGCGCTAATTGCGATAAGAAAGACGGTATTTGTTTTCTAAAAGAAGAGCACTACGAAGACAGTAACCGCTACTCTATCGGTGCTACGCATTACCTAAACGACCAATGGACTCTGCGTGCGGGCTATGCATTAGATGAAAAAGGCGGAAAAGCAACGTTAAGTATTCCCGATTCAGACCGTAGTTGGTATTCAGCCGGTGCGACTTATCAATATAGCGATAACCTAAGTTTTGATGCTGGATTCGCACTAATTGCAAGTAAGTCTGGCTCGTTCAAAGAAACCGACGCAGCAGGCCAAGAGTACACCTTTGAAAGTGAAGGTAACGCTTACATAACCGCTTTACAAGTTAACTACGTATTTAACTAAGCCAGCACGGAGCATACGAAATGTTAAAAAAACAATACCTAACACTGGTTGCATCGGCAGTCATACTTGCTGGTTGTGGTGACGAAATATCATCCGAGGGTGAGTCAAAAGTAGCCGTTGAACAATACCTAGTTGATATGCAAGCAAGATCGACCACGATAGACTTTACCTTGCAAGGCGGCAATGCTTGGGTTCCACCACCAAGTGCCCTGCTAATGGATGCTCAAGACGCTACTCTTAAGCTACCGACAGGTGGCGATGACGCGCTGTCTAATCCGAAAGCTGCAATGAATACAGCTGATGGTTGGCCGCTTACAATGCCGATATCACTTAGATTTAAAGGCGCTGGTTTTACACCAAATACCTTTATCACTTCTGGTATTACCATTTTGCAGCTTTCTGGTAAGTTAACAGATGACACTCCTCCGACAGTAACGAAGGCTTTAGTTAGCGGTACCGATTACAACGTGATCACATCCGGTGATTCAATAAATATCGCATTCACATCATCGCTTGATGAAAAGGCGAATTATATTTTCGCACTAACAGATAGCATTGTAGATAAAGATGCCAATAAGTTAGGTACATCATCTAGTTATGCCACTCTTAAATCTGCGAATACCAATTATACGGCAGGAGACCTCCAAAGCGCGCAGAAGGTTGTCAAAGGCGTCGAGCAATATATGGCAGGGGCTGGAGTAACGACTACTGAGATCGTCTACTCTGCCTGGTTCACTACCCAGTCTGTCGGTGATTCTCTTTATTCAACTAAAGCGGCTATCGCGAAGGGCTTCGACGCAAAAGATCTTAGTTTAGTTTGGAAAGGTTCCGCTAATCCAAACAATATTGATCTTTCAGGGGCCTATGGCCTTACATTTGGTACAACGCAAGACTTTGCCGCTGCGTTGAATAGTGATACAAACTTCGACAAGTACATTGCGGAAAATACAGATGTAACGGCTAAAAAATCCGCAATACTGGCTAGTTATACAGCGAGTAGTGTGTCGGTCACTAATGGTACGATCAAATTACCTTACTTTTTGGAGTCCTCCCCAGCAACTTTCAGTACCACCCCATTTGTTTCTGCAATGCCTAGCATGGCATTAATATCAAACGGCTTGAAAGATTCCGTTGAAGGTCCATCACTAAAAAGTCAATTTAAAGCGCTTAACATTAACTATGCTAATCTTGAGACAGATCCTAATGAAAGAGCGAAACTGATAGGAATTGATTTGAAAAAGAGTGATGGCTCTGTTTTTGATTCTGAAAGAGTAATCACACAGTACTCACCTATCCCTAAGATTAAGTCTTTGCCAGATGTTCCTTTCTTGTTATTTACACCTACAACACCAACCGGTGCATTTCCGTTAGTTGTCTATAGCCACGGTATAACTTCCGCAAAAGAAAATGCCTATGCCTATGCTGCAAGCATGGTTAATGATGGTAATGCGGTAATTGTTATCGATCATCCTTTGCACGGGCAACGTTCGCTTAGTGATTCGATATCAGCGAATAAGAACATTCTTTACTATTTGAACCTGACTTATTTGCCAGTCGCTCGAGATAACATGCGTCAAAGTATTCTCGATACGCTGGGTTTACGTGCTGCGATAACCTCAGCTCAATCCGCTGGTTTTTCTGGCACTCCGTTGGCATTTTTAGACAATACTGCGACCAATCCACCTCGTTTCTTAGGGCACTCATTAGGCGGGATTACAGGGACAACTGCTGTAGGGATAGCTAATGCTACTATTGGCAATGCGACAGGTGATGCGTTGTTTAAATTCTCAGCAGCAGCTTTCCCTAACGCTGGAGGTCAGATCGGTAATCTTCTACTGGCATCTGAGTCCTACGGACCTCTTATTAAACACAACTTAGCAAAATCTGCGAGCACCGATTACGCGAACTTTGTGACAGCTAACTGTACGTCACTAGACGAGGTTGCTTGTTACAATTTGTTTGACTCTCTTGCTTCAGCTGAAGACAAAGCCAAACTTCAGGCTGGTTTTAATTCGTTTATCTACGCAGCGCAAACCGTTGTAGATGCAATTGACCCGTATACCATGGCACATAACAGTACAGACTATGCTGCTTTGCCTATTCTTATCCAGCAAGCACTAAACGATGACACTGTGCCTAATAATGCAGGATCGTCAGCTCCGTTCGCAGGAACGACACCGCTAGCAACTAAGCTTGGTTTAACGACTGTGTCTGCAAGCTCGACAAATGTAGCCCGTGTATTTGCTAAATTTAATAGCACAGCAAAACACACCACGGTCATCGCTCCAACGGATAAAGTAAGTACTCCTCCTGCTGATTATAATCATCATTTGGAGATGCAACGTCAGTTACGCGATTTCTTTAAGGATAATAAACTAGATTCTGTAGATAACAGTAATTCAGTTTTAGAGTAACCGTTGTTAACGAACTCATGAAGTACTAACAAAAAAGGAGCCATTCGGCTCCTTTTTATTTGCTTCAAACAAACGTTACTACAACCTAGACGTGAAGTTTTCCATCACCGAATCAAGTAACAGATTCAGCTTCTGCTCAGACAACTCATCTATGTGGGCCGCGTTCATGTATGTGAATAGACCTTCCTCTCTCAACATGTGCTCTAGTACGGGTTTTACATCTTTAACTTGAGATTGGAATTTAGGGTCTTCATTTCCCAATACGTTAGATGCGACAATCACCGTCGGGTAATTGTTCGCGTGAGCAATACTAAACACCCACCCTTTCGGATTAATTTGACTCTCGACGGTTGGAGCCGCGAGAATGATCAGCTTCGACCAATACACGTCGTTTGAGATTTCTAACGTGGTATTTTGTTCAAAGCGCTTCTTGATCTCTTTTTCGATCATAACTTGCGCTTCAGGTGTTTCTGCAACGACCGAATAAGATACTTGGGTCGGTTCAGTAGATTCTTGAGCCAGACAAGAGAAGGAAAATAAGAGGAAAATAGAAAGATATCTTTTCATTTTGAGCCTTAGATTAGTTCAGTTTAAGCGGACACGTTAGCAAGCTCGATTTTTTTTACCATCCTAGTTTGGTCATGATTTGTCGCCGTTTTGTTAAACTGTTAACCGTTTGGTAAAACAAAGACCATCAATACTGCTAAAACAATTAATAAGGCATCAAATTTCGTGCTACCCCTTTAATTAATACGGATAAAGTGGATAATACACGCAAATAATACATGTATAAGGTGAGACCTAATGTCTACTGAAACGACGCTTCTTAATCGCTGTGGTTCTAAATGTGAACTATGTTCTGCTGAAACATCTCTGACTCCATTTGTTGTACCACCGCACAGCCACCTAACGGTTGACCACGGCATGATGGTTTGCGACAAATGCATGAGCGAAATCGATGATCCTCAAGACATGAACCACTGGCGTTGCCTGAACGACAGCATGTGGAGCCAAGAGCCTCCTGTTCAAGTGACGGCATGGCGTCAACTGACTCGCCTTTCTGCTGAAACGTGGGCACAAGATCTTTTAGAAATGATGTATCTTGAAGAAGAGACGTCTAATTGGGCTCAAATCGGTATGTCCGCAGATGACAAACCATTAGACATCAATGGCGTTGAGCTTAAAAAAGGTGACGACGTAACGGTAACAAAGGATTTGCCAGTAAAAGGCACGAACCAAGTTATCAAACAAGGCACGGTTATTCGTGGTATCAGCATTGGTGATGACCCGAAACTTGTTTCTGGTAAAGCAAATGGCGGCCAATCTATGTACGTTATCGCTGAGTTCTGCCGTAAAAAGTAAATGTAATTAGTCTTTAAAAGGCACCGATTATCGGTGCCTTTTTTATTAGCCATTAGAAATGGTATGACACGCTCAAACTCGTGATCCACTGATTCGAGCTCTTCACGATTGGTGAGTCACTAATGTTGGATCCTAAACGTGTGTACTTGGTTGTTTGTGAAATATTGATGTTCTCATTAATTGGGAATACCAATTTGTAACCTAAATGGTACGCAGCTCCACCTTTGCCGCTATAGGCTGCGCGACTTGCTGTTTTTTCTGACGCTTTAACGCCATAGTAGTAATCAACATACTTACTGTCTGCGTAACTTAAGCCTACAAACGGAACGAAGTCTACACTGCCCATTGCAAATGGGTGGTAGTAAGCCAAGCTCGACTGAAGTCCTTTGGAAGCGCCGGTTACATCTCGACGAATAGAGGTCGAAATCGTGCCATCTCCCATTACAACATCCAGGTTAAGCCCCAAATCTAGGCTCATTTTACGCTTATCCATTCCTTTCAAGCTTGATGCATCATCTGCGCTGTAACCTAATCCGCCTGGTGCAACAAACGTGCTTAGTTGGAATATTTGGCTTTGAGTGCTATAAAAGCGGTAGTTGATCCCTGCTGCATCAATATTGAAGTCTTCACCATGGTAGCCACCATTTAGCAAGAATCCTGCGGTTTTGTCTTGGCCGTCGTAAAACTCACTAGACTTCGCCCCGCCCACTTCTACAAACCAAGCGCCTTCATTTGTATAGATGTTGCCATTGCGTATATATGTTGTATTAGCATCAGCGAATGCCGACCCCACAGTTATCGCGCTTAGGCAAGAGATTACAAGCGTTGTTTTTTTCAAGTTCATTGTATTTTCCTTAATGAATTACAGTTGTGTCATTGGCGTGTTAACTTAATGAACACTGTACAAAATAAGGTGGATGCAATATATCTAGAATTTGTCGCGAGATTGTCGTTATAGGTAGTTCTTATGTCACATTGGGTCCGAAGATATGACCGAAAGCTTGATTAGCGAGCCAATAGGTAACGGGTACTCCTCCCTCCTGAGCCCGATTTCTCTAAACAACCTAGCTTTACCAACGCAGCCAAGTGCCGAGTCGCCGTAGGTTTGCTCACTTTCGCTACTTTGTGGTACTGAGAAGTGTTGATCCCTCCTGAGAAATCTCCATCTAGCATTCGGTTTAACACTTTAACCTGCTCGGCAGTTAACTGGGTTTGATCAACGTGACGCCAAAAATTGGTTTTGAAAACGGTCTGTTCTATCTCTTTTAATACTTCATCAAATGTCTCGTTTAACGTTTTCAGAAACCACTCAATCCAGATGGTAATATCTACCCCTCCCTTTTGCGTTTGCTCCAAGGTTTCATAATAACTTTTACGATTTGCAAGTATGCCCACAGACATGGCGTAGAACCGAACAGATTGTTGCTCAGCTTGTGCCAATGCCAGATCGGTAAGCAAACGTGTGATGCGGCCATTACCATCATCTAACGGGTGCAGCGTCACAAACCATAAGTGGGTAATCGCGGCTCTTAGTAATGGATCCAGAGACACGTCATCTTTAGAGCGATTAAACCAGTGTATGAATAACGCTATCTCTTGCTCAAGAGTGTCTCTTCCTGGCGCTTCAAAATGAACAACAGGTTTGTCTATACGGCCTGATACCACCTGCATCGGAGCATCTCCGCGTAGTTTACCGCCAATAACAGGGTTGAACATGGTGTAATCAGAAGGAAACAATCTGTCATGCCAGTGAAGCACTCTTTCAAGGGTTAGCGGGGTATCAAGGTTGCTCACCGCATCAAGCATAATCTCGGCGAGTCCATCGGTTTGCTGCGTAGTAGGGAAAGGTCTTTCTTCAATTAGGCCGAGTTTGTTAGCCAAGGACGAACGCACAGAAAAAGCGTTCAATTTTTCGCCTTCTATGGCACTTGAATGAACGATGTTCGCAAGCAATGTATCGAGCATGCTTTGCTTTTCATCTTGGGGCTGACTCATCATTTTCCCCAGCAAGATCCCTTGATTCAGACGAGTTTGCCTTATCATCGGTTCGATGGTGTTTTTATCCCAACTAAAGTTAGGCCAGTCTGCCTGCTTCCAGATCCACATAACGAGTCCTTGATTTGAAAAACAACTTATTCAAATCACAGTATGATTTCTTTACAGAATACTTTCAAATCATAATTTGATTCGATTATGGTTAACTTTCCCATCAATTACTTGAACCGTGTACCAGGTTCCCTTCAAATGCTAAGGGGAATAAGACGTTCAGACAGCATCACAATCGTGCAAGTAGTTATCACGGTTGAATCCATTTATTGTATTAATGGCAGACAAAAAAATAGCCCCAAGAACTCTCGGGGCTATTTTATTCAATCACTTTGTCATCCGTTGTTCGGATTTAATTTAGATTATTCCCAATCAAGAATAACTTTACCTGACAAACCGCTGCGCATTGCGTCGAAACCTGCTTGGAAGTCATCAACCTTAAAGTGGTGAGTGATGATTGGCGTTAAGTCCAAACCAGATTGAATCAAGCTTGCCATCTTGTACCAAGTTTCAAACATTTCACGACCGTAAATGCCTTTAATCACAAGACCTTTAAAGATCACTTGGTTCCAATCAATACCCATATCCGATGGTGGAATTCCGAGCAACGCGATTTTACCGCCATTATTCATGTTCGTTAACATGCTATTGAACGCTGATGGGTTACCAGACATTTCCATGCCCACATCAAAACCTTCAGTCATGCCGAGCTCTGCCATCACGTCTTCAAGTTTTTCTTCCATCACGTTTACCGCTCTGGTCACACCCATTTTACGAGCAAGATCTAGGCGATATTCGTTTACGTCTGTGATAACAACATGACGAGCACCAACGTGCTTAGCAACGGCTGCAGCCATAATGCCGATTGGTCCTGCCCCTGTGATTAAAATGTCTTCACCGACCAAGTCGAAAGACAATGCGGTATGAACTGCGTTGCCAAACGGGTCAAAGATCGACGCTAGATCATCAGAGATCTCAGTGGGGATTTTAAATGCGTTAAACGCAGGAATCACTAAGTATTCAGAAAACGCGCCAGTACGGTTTACGCCAACACCCGTTGTGTTGCGGCATAAATGAGTACGTCCACCACGACAGTTGCGGCAGTGACCACAAGTAATGTGGCCTTCACCAGAAACACGGTCGCCAACGGTAAAGCCACGAACCTCTTGGCCCATACCAACAACTTCACCTACGTATTCGTGACCAACAACCATAGGTACTGGAATGGTTTTTTGTGACCATTCGTCCCAGTTGTAAATATGGACGTCAGTACCACAAATTGCGGTTTTCTTAATCTTGATAAGAATGTCGTTATGCCCTACTTCTGGCATATCGACTTCGTTCATCCAGATGCCTTCTTCAGGCTTAAGCTTAGACAGTGCTTTGATTTTCATTATTTGATGATCTCCATGTCTTTACCAACTTGGATAAATGCATCGATTGCTTTATCTAACTGTTCACGACTATGCGCTGCAGACATTTGAGTACGAATACGCGCTTGGCCTTTAGGTACAACAGGGAAAGAGAAGCCAACAACGTAAATGCCTTTCTCTAGAGCACGCTCTGCAAATTCTGCCGCAACTTTTGCGTCGCCCAACATGATTGGAATGATAGCGTGATCAGCACCACCCATAGTAAAACCAGCTGCTTCCATACGAGTACGGAAATGCGCCGAGTTTTCCCATAGGTGATCTCGTAGGTCGCCACTTTCCGCCAATAGATCTAGAACGCGGATAGATGCAGATACGATTGCAGGAGCCACCGAGTTAGAGAACAAGTAAGGACGCGAACGCTGACGCAACCAGTCGATTACTTCTTTTTTACCAGAAGTGTAACCACCTGACGCGCCACCCATTGCTTTACCCAAGGTGCCAGTGATGATGTCAATACGGTCTACAACGTCATGAAATTCATGAGTACCCGCGCCATTTGGCCCCATAAAGCCAACTGCATGTGAATCATCAACCATGACTAGAGCGTCGTATTGGTCTGCAAGGTCGCAGATAGCAGGAAGGTTCGCGACTACTCCGTCCATTGAGAATACGCCATCGGTAACAATCAAAGTATGGCGAGCACCCGCTTCTTTCGCTGCGATAAGTTGCTGTTCTAGCTCTTCCATGTTGTTATTTGAATAACGGAAACGCATTGCTTTACAAAGGCGTACGCCATCGATGATAGAAGCATGGTTCAGTGCATCAGAAATGATAGCGTCTTCTTTGCCTAGAATCGTTTCAAATAGGCCAGCATTTGCATCAAAGCAAGATGTGTAAAGGATCGTGTCTTCTTTACCCAAGAATGTTGAAAGCTTGTCTTCTAGCTCTTTGTGAGAATCTTGAGTGCCACAGATAAAACGTACCGATGCCATACCAAATCCGTGCTCATCCATGCCCTGCTTAGCGGCTTCGATAAGTGCTGGGTGGTTCGCAAGGCCTAAGTAGTTATTTGCACAGAAGTTAAGTACTTCTTCGCCTGTAGAGATTTTTACTGCCGCTTTTTGCGCCGAAGTAATGATACGCTCAGACTTATACAAACCTTCCGATTTGACTTCAGTAATTTGGTCTTGGATCTGATTATAAAATGCAGAAGACATAGGTCTATCCTTCCTAATTATTCTAAGTGGGTCGTTTCAAAGCCGACCTTGTAGGGAAAACGACTAATTACGCACACATTTTAGGTGGGAAAATCAGCCGCTTGAAATCATTCATTTGATAATAAAGTATCCCAATGAAAAGGATAATGCCTTATCATGGAAAAACATTAGTGAATGACAGGCACAAATAGATGCTAAACCAAAAATTAATTGCGCTACTACCCGACTTAGCTTCATTTATCTTAGTCGTAAACGAAGGGAGTTTCACCGCTGCTGCGCGAAAATTGAACGTGACGCCCTCAGCGCTAAGTAAACTCATTACGCGGTTAGAAAAAGCCCTGTCCGTTAAGCTGTTGGAACGTACAACGCGCAAACTCATCATCACTCAAGCTGGGCAAAAAGTGTATGATCAGAGCGTTGTAATGGTAAATGCGGCGCAGCAAGCCGTCGACATCTCAACATCGGATCACACCGAGCCGTCCGGCGCATTAACGGTCGCCGCGCCTGAGGCATTTTTGAATTCAGTTCTGCAACCGTTTGTTTTGCCTTTTCTTTCTAAATACCCAGAGATCCAGCTACAACTTCGAGCCGCCGATGGTGCGATAGATATCTTCAAGCACAATATCGACATCGCGTTCAGGTTAACTGACAAACCCGATGAGAATTTAGTATCAAAAGAAATAGCAAAAACCAACTTGGTACTGTGTGCTAGCCCTGAATATATTGCGTCCAAAGGTCAACCTAATACACCAAACGAACTCATCAACCATGATTGTTTGTATTTGGCAGAAACAAACCGCGACAACATTTGGGATTTTCTAAAGGACGACGACTTTCACACCATCGCGGTGTCTGGGCGTTATGCGGTTAACCATTCTCAAATGAGGCTAAGCGGAGTAAAAAGCGGTTTAGGTATTGGTATTTTTCACGATTTTGTGATCAAAGATGCATTGTCCGAAGGCAGTGTCGTTGAAGTTCTAGCCGATTGGACTATCAAAAGTAACTATCATGGCGCTATCGCTCTTCAATATGCACAAACGAAGTACATGCCTGCAAGGCTTAGAGTGTTTATTGACTTTGTCGTAGAGAACCTAAAAATATAAGAGCTCTCGACACCATCAGCCGTTAAATTTTTTACTCACTTGGAAGCGTAACCAACGAAAGTCGGCAAGATAATCATCAATTGGCTTTTGCTTGGTTAAACTTGAATTTCTCTCAACCAACCATCTATTCAACTGTTTTCCTGCGTACCATGCTGCGATAACATTTGAAACCGCCAGCGCTACCCAAATAAACACCACTCCGAACTGGTTAGCAATCAGCACCAAAGGAATCGTTAACCCAATGGCTCTAAATAGAATAATTTTGAGTGACTGTTTTGGCTGCTCTACACCGTTAAAAAGTGACGTTGTAATGAGAGCCAACCCAAAAGCAGGAAAAGAAAAGCCAACGATCATAAAGTATTGTTGACCGTATTGAATAACTTGATCATTGTCGGTAAAGAAGTGCATCAAAGATGATGCGCTCATTATCATTATGATGTAAAAAGCCATTCCCCAGTAAACGGTCATTCTACCGGAAGTAGCAATGGCATTATCAATCCGTTGCTGCCGGTTAGCACCAAAGTTTTGCGCCATAAACGAGGTCAAGATGACACTTAAGGCTAAAATCCCTGTGAGCACCAATGATTCCATCCGAGTGACAATACCAAAAGCCGCCACCGCATTGTCGCCATGACTAGAAATTGCCCGAGTTACAAACGCAATGGCAATAGGATTCAAAAGCTGTGCTGCGATTGCTGGCGATGCCATCGTCATTATCTTTTTTAATACCTTTAACGAGTGGCTCCATTGATCGCCCCCAGAAAGCGTTATTAACTTTTCCTTAATTAACAAGGCAATCATTAACAATAGAATACAACTCCAAGAAATCACCGTCGCCAACGCAGCCCCGTTAAGTGCCAATGCAGGAAAAGGACCGACACCAAATATCAATAGATAGTCAAAAACTAGATTGATTACACCACCAGCCGCCATGACTAACGTTGGTTTTAGCATAATGCCTTTAGCCATTAACACCGAATTCGCAATTAACCCGCCGACTAAAGCGAACATGCCCACATACAAAGGAAGCATGTAGCTTTTAACCAATTCCAAGCTGTCTTCAGGTGTGCCGAGTAACCTAAATACCTGATCTGCGGTTGCCACACCCGCTAGCCCTAAAAGCATGGCCAAAACCATAAAAGTAAGTAACGCAATCATGGTGGCTTGATTTGCTTTTTTCGAGTCCCCTTTCCCCAGAAAACCACCGACAACGGCAGAAACCCCGGCAGAACACCCCATAAACAAACTAATGATTAAGATATAGGCAGGATAGGCATAGCTCATTGCAGCCAGTTCTTTGGTGCCTAACTGGCCAACAAAATAACTATCGACTAACTGGAATAAAAATGTCATCAACATGCCGAAAGCGGCGGGCATTGCCATAGTTGTCAGTGAGCGCGTAACCGAGCCTTCAAGCATGTTTATTGACATCATCGACTTCCTATACGTTGATAGCGTTCACAACCGTCTTCAACTCGGATGCGATTGCGTCATCGTGGATCACGCCATTTTCCGCGTCATAGACATTATAAAAACTAGAAATAGAAAGCTGGCCTTTAAGGTTCGCTCCAAAATAGGGAGACGATGCCGTAGCGGCTCCTAATACAGACTTTGCGCCACCAGGACCGGGGGATGTAGATAGCATGACAACCGGCTTGTCTTGAAACACTTTCATGTTTACCCGTGAAGTCCAATCAAACAAATTCTTATATGCTGCCGTGTATGAACCATTATGTTCAGCGAACGATATGATGATGCCATCGGCTTCACCCAGTTTGCCAAAAAACGCTTTTGCCAATTCAGGCTGACCGAGTTCTTTTTCTCTGTCTTCACTAAATAACGGCATCTCGTAATCATTAATATCTATCACCTCAACATCTGCGCCTTCTACTAGGCTCGCGGCATAAGTAACAAGTTTTTTATTGATCGACTCTCGGCTGCTTGAAGCAGAAAACGCAATAATTTTCATTCATTTCTCCTTGATAGTTGTACTTACTATAGTTTGGAAACAATTGTTTATTAAGTCGCTATTCGTGGATTTATTATTTCCATTTGAGGGGTAATAGGATAAATTAACTCAACAGAAATTATGAGTAAGGTGGAGTATGGATACTCAGCTATTTGATGGAATGACGGTGTTTACTGAAGTCGTTAGGAAGGGAAGCTTTACTAAAGCGGCAGAAAGCACCGGGTTTTCGACTTCGTACATTAGCAAGGAAGTGGGTAAGCTCGAAGCTCGTCTTAATCTTCGTTTACTCAACCGAACCACACGAACATTAAGGCTAACCTCAGAAGGACAAGTCTACTTTGATTACTGCCAGCAAATCGTTTCGGATACACAAGATCTGGAAGCGATACTAAGTGGGCAACATGCCAAACCAAAAGGCAATCTGAGAATTTCCTGTCCGACTAGCGTTGGGCTGACCCACCTAAAAGCAATCATAGCCAAATACAGCGAGATGTATCCAGAAGTCAATTTAGAGGTAGACCTAAGCGACCGTAAAGTGGATTTAGTTGCAGAAGGCTATGATGTGTCTATTCGAGGAGGACGGCAACTCGATGACTCAAGCTTAATTGCAAAGAAACTGTTGAAGTCCCATAGCGTCACTATTGCCGCCCCCTCCTATCTTAAAAAGTACGGAACACCTCAGCGACCAGAAGATTTATCATCCCATCATGCTCTTTGTTATAGCCTGACGAAAAATGACGACCAGTGGGCTTTTGAAACACAAGCTGGCGATAGCGTTACAGTAAAAGTGAAAAAAAGGTTTATTACCAATAGCTCTCAGCTTGAACTAGCATTGTGTAAATCAGGGCAAGGCATCACTCGAATGCCCGTTTTTAACTTAAGTGACGAACTAAAAACCGGCGAGCTGATTGAGCTCTTTCCTGAGTTACCCAAATTACCTATCTATATTTACGTTGTTTATGTCAGTAGAAAACACGTATCGGCGACAGTACGAAGCTTTGTAAATTTTATTACGCAAGAAATTGGCGAATAATTATCACTGGAATAAACACATAAAAGGACAATACGCACTATGTTTAAACGAATTCACCACGTCGCGATTATTGCCTCTGACTACCAACGATCGAAGACATTTTATACCCAGATTCTAGGGTTGCGTGTTATCGCCGAGAATTATAGAACGCTTCGCAAATCTTATAAGCTGGATTTGGCTTTACCCGATGGCAGCCAGATCGAACTGTTTTCTTTTCCAAATGCGCCTATACGGCCATCAACTCCTGAAGCTCAAGGCCTGAGACATTTGGCTTTTGTGGTTGATGACGTAGAACACACTAAACGTGAGTTGGAAGCGAAAGGGATTGAGGTAGAAGCAATCAGAGTCGATGAATTCACCGGAAAAGCATTTACGTTTTTCAAAGACCCTGATGACTTGCCGCTGGAACTCTATCAAGCATAGTTTTTTACAAACTAGACTTTTTACAAGCTAGGCTTTTTATAAGTCTGCGTATTCTGTAATGGGCTCACGACCACGAAGCTGCAAAAATTGCAAAAACTGCCTAGGGCTATGAGTAATCACTTTATCGGTAGGCATGTCTATACGATCTAAAAGCGATGCGACCAGATCTAACTTCCCAATATAAGTGCAGAAATGAGCATCAGATCCGGTGGTAATATAGGCCCCTATTCCTTTTGCAACTTCTGCTATTTGTTCGCATCGGTTTTCACTACCAACCCGGCTCGTACCGGTTAACGAGGTATTGTTAAGCTCTATAGCAACGTTATGCTCCTTTGCCACGGAGATGACTTCATGGAAATCAAAATCGAAATTTGGGTTTCCCAGATGACCTAGAGCATCAACACGACCTGACTTAATCGTGTTAATCAGTGCAAGAGTATGTGCTTCGGAACTTGATGGTTTGAATACGGGTTCATGGAAACTGGCGATCACCCAATCTAAGTTTCGATCAACACTCGGATGCAAATCGACTTCACCATCTATGTTAAGAATGTTGACTTCCGCACCACGAATTATCGCAACGCCTTCAAGAAAACGAGGTAATACTCGTTGGTTACTGAAAAACCAGTAATGAGGAGCACCGGGCATAGAATCAGTATGGTCTGTGGTACAAAACATCTTAATCCCTGTTTCTGACGCTGATTTTGCATTTTCAATCAATGTGCTATAAGCATGGCCACTTGCGTAAGTGTGCGTATGGGTGTCTACCAGAAGTTTCATTGTTCGCCCTTTAAATTCGAAACGTCAATTCCTCATATTATACACAAGCAGGCTCACTGGTGGGTAAAGATGAAAATGATTATATCTAACAACTCATTTCTCAAAATTAGAACAACCCTGCAAACTCTTGAACAAACATGCCTTTCGAATTGTGGGTTATTATACGTTTAGAGTAGAGTCAATCAATCGATAGAGATCATGTCATTGAGAGGACTTATGATAATAACAACGACACAAAGCATCGACGGGAAAAACATCAGCCAATATAAAGGTGTTATCGCAGGAGAAGCGATTCTTGGGGCTAACCTGTTTAAAGATTTATTCGCAGGTATCCGAGATCTCGTCGGCGGTCGCTCTGCCACTTATGAGGCAGAGTTACAACGAGCAAGAGAGATAGCACTACAAGAATTAGAACAAAAAGCACTAGAGCTTGGAGCAAATGCAGTCGTCGGAGTCGATATTGATTACGAAGTACTTGGGCAGAAAAATGGCATGTTGATGGTCTCTGCAAGTGGTACAGCGGTCGTTGTTTCTTAAATTTCTGCCAATATAAACTAAAAAACGCAAAGTAGCGGCTACTTTGCGTTTTATTACGTTTCATAGAGCAATGCGTTAAGCTTTTTGCTTAGCCATCGCTTTTACGTATTTCTTAACTTTCTTCATTGCCATGTTGCGTTTAAGCGGAGAAAGGTAATCGATAAACAAGTTCCCACTTAGGTGATCAATTTCATGCTGAAGCGCGATGGCTAGGAATTCGTCATTTTCAATTTTTACGTCGTTACCTTCGCGATCAAGGCCGGTAACAACCACTGAAGTAAAACGCTCAACCTCAGCGTAATAATCTGGAACCGAAAGGCAGCCCTCTTCACCTAGTTGCTTGTTTTCGCCACTCACCACTTTTGGGTTAATCAGAACCAGTGGTTCATTGCGTTCGTCAGACAAATCAATCACGATTACCGCTTCTTCACGGCCAACCTGAGTGGATGCCAGGCCAATACCATTGTCTGTGCTATAAAGCGTGTCTAACATGTCATCGATCAGCGTTTGAACCGTTGAAACATCAGCGACATCTTTAGCGTTAATTTTCAAGCGCGGATCGGGTGCAGTAAGTACTTCTAAAACAGCCATGGTTTTCCTAAATAACGTAAAATAAGCACGCTTTCTAAAGGCGGAATACGGCCTTTCGTTAGCGTAATTATGTGGTAATCAAAATATTGGCGCTGATTATCCAAATACTTGACCATTGATGTCAAGTTTCTTATGTCTTTCTATGCCGTATGTTTAACGCACAGCCTCACATTTACTGTGAATTACGGTTAACCCGTTAGCTTTAAGCACAAGAAAAACGCCATGCCTAGCAACGTTGTTAGCAATACGTTCTTCTTCCAGACGGAAAGCGCAACACAAACTATCGCCGCTAACACGTAAGGGCTTGTCACTTCAAAATTTGGTTCTCCATCAGGTATAAACACGATCGGTGCCCAAATGGCGGTAAGAACGGCAGGGCTGGCGTAACTTAAAAATCGCTGAGCGTTGTGGCTTAACCTGAGAGGAACTCGGGGCTCGATGAATAAATATCTGCTGGCGAATACCACCAGTGTCAACGCAAATATCGTGAAATAGACCATTTACCCTTCCCTCACTTTTTCACAGCCATAACCCGCCATCATCGCAATCACACTAGAAAGCACCAAGCCTGATTCCAACTCAAGGTAAGCAAAGTAAACCGATAGCACAACGGCAACACTAACAGACACAAGAATCGCAATGTTTTTGATAAGAGGTACAACAATACCAATAAACGTCGCGGCGACGGCAAACTCTAAACCATAATCCGTTAAGTTAGGGATGAGGTTCCCGGCAACAATGCCTGAAAACGTTGCCAAATTCCAAATAACATAAAAGCTAAAACCAGCGCCAAACGCATACCATGGCTTAAATTCTTTGACTGATTGATGACCACAAAATGCAAATAGTTCATCGGTTAACAGAAACCCTAAGACGAGCCGCCAGCGCAAAGGCTGTATACTGAGCTTGTCTCGCATTGTTGCACCGTATAAGAAGTGCCGAGAAGTGATGAAAAACGTAGTGAGTAACATCGCACTTAACGTGGCTCCTGATTTTATCATCCCCATCGCTACCAATTGGGCTGCGCCAGCGAAAAGAACCAATGAAAATGCCTGCCCCTCGAGCGCAGTTAACCCAGAATCAATGGCAAATGAACCAGCCAATATTCCCCACGGTACAACTGCAATGCTTAACGGTAACATTCTTAACGCACCCTCTAAGCAAAGCTTAAAGCGGGATTCTTGTTTATCGCTTCTTTTTTGGGGCCTACTTTGCAGATGGCGACCTTCTTGTTTCATTATGGTTCCTAAAAGTGGATGGAAAAGAATCAGAACATAAATATTGCAATCGAACTTGTACAAAATTGCTCACATACTCTTGATGTAATCACCTGGCGTGACACCAATCGCTTTTTTGAAATGGCGATGAAAATGGCTTTGATCGTGGAAGCCTGCTTCCAGTGCTGCATCGGAAATTTTGAATCCTTTTCTCAATAGCCCTTTAGCGTACCGGAGGCGTGATTGTATTTGATAAGAATGAGGAGGCAGGCCAAATTGTTTTTGGAAACAACGAACAAAATAATAGGGGCTTAGATTTGCTAATTTGGCTAGGTCTTCAAGGGATACATCCGCTTGGGGAAAATCATCAAGAAATTCTTTTACAATGATTAAAGTGTTCCCTTGCCTCTTAGTAGACAAGTCAGCTTTTTTCTTACCGTGCCTTTGAATAAGCATCGACAATGTTGCATAAACTAAGCTTTCTCGAAGCAAGCGATTATGATCTTCTTTAAGCGTTTTGAACAGCAATCGAAGTTGTGCCGCTAAATGAGGGTCATGAACAACGGGTTCTGGAAAATAAGGCACTCGATGTTGGGCTTCGTCTAAATACAGGGATTCAAAGTGACAGGGTAATGGGTACATCGCTTTATATGACCAGCCATAATCCGTTGCTGAATGTCCATTATGGACTTCTTCCGCATTGACTAAGATGATGCTGTCTTGAGGAGCAATATGATTACCACCGGTCCGGAAGAAACGTTGGGCACCCTGCTCTATCACGCCCACCGTAAACCCTTCGTGACTATGTCTAGAAAAGTTTTGCTTGTTGTAGCTTGCGTCAAGTAGCTCTAACCCTCCCAATTCCTTTGCTATTTGGAAATCTGCCACTTCGCCGCGCTCATTATCCTTTTTCGTGACCATTCATCCCTCTATGTCGCAGTGATTATACTCTTTCAGTTATCACTACTGCCTTTTTAGCACATCATCCAATGATTGTGTTGTACAAACTTGCTCTATGTAATCTTAGTACTTATCTCTTAAGTTTGTCGCGGCCAACATTTTTAACTCTAAAACCAGAATCGTGGGATAAAAAAAGCACCGGAAAGGTGCTCATAATAGGCTAACAGATGTGGACTTTCGATATCGTTAAAGCAACTCTTTGGCAATCAAATGCAGTAAATAGGTTTCGCGTTCTATGCTCATGCCCTTTTTATCACTCTCTGCGATGGTTTTTTCATTGTGAGCGATGGCTTCATGAATGTTAATCCAAATAGCTTTCATGCCATTTTTTATTTCATAATCTTCGTAGTTGGTTTCACCCATCTGCTTATCCGTTTTGCAGGTATAACAATACGACACCATGTGCATCACATCTGCATTGTCTTTATGCCACGGACGAAACTCTTCATAAATGCCGTAAGGCGCAATTGCGTGAATGTTTTGTGCACCTGTTTCTTCTTGTAGTTCGCGTACCATGCCGGCGATAACGTCTTCATCTTGGTCCAAGCCACCACCAGGGATCGAGTAGTCATGATAGCGTTCAGTGTAAAGCAGAAGTATGTTGTCGCCATCTAATACGATAGCTCGTGCTGCTTTACGTTGAATAATGGTTTTGTTATCAAGATGGTCAATATCTGGATGGGTGGTAATACGTAGATGTCTCATAATACGGCTTCAATTCATGGTAATTGAGCGCAGTGTAATAGGACTGGTGAATAATGGAAAGAGAGAATAAAAAATGCCTTCGAAATTTGTTCAAAGGCATTTGCGTATAAATGGAATCTAGCGCTAACAACTAACCATCGGCAGTGATGGCGTCGATCAATTCTTGCTGCACTCGCTCCGAGTCGGATTCTAGTATCTGGCAAGTACCTGCGGCTTGGTGACCGCCACCATTATATTTAAGCATCAATTCGCCAACGTTGGTTTTAGAACCGCGGTCAAAAATTGACTTGCCTGTTGCAAACACGACATTCTGCTTTTGGAAGCCCCACATTTTGTGAATCGAAATGTTGCACTGTGGAAATAGTGCGTAAATCAAGAAGCGATTACCGGCGTAAATGACGTCTTCATTGGTTAAGTCCAATAACACAAGGTTTCCGTGAACCGTTGCATTTTGTTGTATTTGCTCAGCGAATTTTGTGTTGTGATCTTGATAAAGCTCAATTCGTTCTTTAACGTCTGGCAAGTCTAAGATCTGTTCGATTGAGTGATTCTTACAGTAGTCGATAAGATCCATCATCAAGTTGTAGTTTGAGATTCGAAACTCTCTAAAACGCCCTAACCCAGTCCTAGCGTCCATCAAAAAGTTAAGTAGGTTCCAACCCTGTGCATCTAGAACTTCATCACGCGAAAATTGAGCCGAATCTCCTTTATCGACGGCTTCCATCATGCCTTGCCATTCTGATGGGAACGTATCAAAGCCTCCATAGTATTCCCAAACCACTCTTGCCGCAGAAGGAGCATCCGCATCAATAATATGATTTTCCAATCCATCCTTATTACGCAAGGTTTCAGATAGATGGTGATCGAAAATAAGGTGAGCATTTTCGACGTAAGGCAAATTAGTTACAATATCATTACTTGTGATTTCGACTTTTCCATCTTGCATGTCTTTCGGATGCACAAACTTAATATCGTTAATGAGGTCTAGCTTTTTAAGTAATACAGCACACACCAAACCGTCAAAGTCACTTCGGGTAACCAAACGAAACTTATTCTCAGACATTATTCTTCCTTTAACCTGTCTCAATACGAAAATCATTCATCTAACAAATGATATAGATTTGACATGATATCACTATTCATAAATGCAATATTGTCTATAGTGACTGCCAAGAAAACAATCATTCTCAATTTGAAAGCACAGCGAGTCGGCCTCCATACTTTAATATAGACCGATTGGCTTTATTTTTCTGCAATCATCGTAAGAATTCTTGATTAGATCACTGAAATTTCAGTTTTTTGGAGCCCACAATGAAAAATCTATCCTTGTAACCTCAATGAGTCTTTTAGCCCTATCCACAACGCATGCATCTGCTAACGATTTGGCATCGAAGGCATCTACGTGTTGAGTGATGTGACAGAAATAGGTCAATGGGGCTACTTCCACCAGCGTGAGTCGGGATCTGTTTCAGGGTCAAGTAACCGATTTAGCATGGTCAAATTAACATCCAACGTTGCAAGCCAACTGACGATATCACTACGTGGCTTATCATGAGCGGTTGATTCGACGCTTTGCTTTAATAGAGGCATGATAGAACGGACCACCGTGCATTTATTCGCAAAATCATTGGCTAACTCGATGTTATCAACCTTCGTTAAAATGGAATCTACACACTCAAAAGCATTTGATGCTACACGCAGGGGTTGGTGCCTAACTTCCTCAATTTTCCTCGTAAAACTGTTTGCTACTACACCTTCTAGGTAAACTCTGTATGTGGTTAACGCCTCTATCGCCAAAAATAATTCAGCTTGCATTGTTTTTGTAGGATAAGGCACACAAACATGCCGCTCCAATTGATACGGGATATTAAGCCGCAGTCCTGAACTCAAGCATGTAGCCTTGAGTGTCTTTAACAGGCCTTGTTCATCCAAATAATGTTGAATCTCGAAGATCCGCTCTAGGTGATAGTCGTTGGAGACAAACGTGACTTGTACTGCGCTATTCTCAAGTATCAAATCTGACTTGATGAGCTCTATAGCTAAATGACGAATATTTTCAATGGTGCTGGTAGAAAGCTGTTCTAGTAACACTGGGATATGATCGGCAAGTAAGTTGTAAGCGCTCGCTTGATTCAGATAATACTCGTACATCACCTGCGCTTCTGAGCGTGTTTGCCTTGATGTAACACCACCACAAAAGCCAATAACCGTTTTCTCCATATTATTAGTGGCGATGTAATCAATGAGTGCATTTACCCTTGATCTTCCCTCTGCGGTCAGTTTGTCTTTTTGAAGGCGTTTTCCAAGTACGATGATCAGATGTTCAATTTTCATTACTCTGTTTTTACTCTTTCTATTTGAGGGTTTTCTGATGAAGTCGGCTAAGAAACCGCCTTATTCGCCGTTGCAATTTCACTTAAGCAGCCCAGTAATTTATCAACTTCTATGGGCTTTGCCATGTGATCATTACAGCCACACTCAATGACTCGTATTTTGTCTTCGGGCATCACATCTGCTGTGAGCGCAATAATTGGCAGTACGTTGAGAGGGTAATCTTCTCTTATTTTTCTGGTCGCTTGGTAGCCGTCCATTACTGGCATTTGTATATCCATCAGAATGACATCAAATTTATTACTCTTAACTAGGTCACACGCCTCTTTACCGTTAGAGGCCAATACTGGATCCATACCGGCTCTCTTTAATATGGCTTGGATCATCATCTGATTCACTGCGTTATCTTCGGCAACCAGCACACGTAAGCCTGAAAGGTCATGAGCGTCGTTTTCACTATGATAAGTCTCTTGCGCCGGAGCCTGATCGAACCAACAATTGACAATAAACTCTGAGCCCTGCCCCTCAATGCTTTTTGCCGAAATGTTCCCACCCATTAAGCGTGCGAGTTCACGAGATATCGTCAGCCCCAGTCCTGTGCCACCAAAGCGACGAGAGGTCGATGTATCAGCTTGATTAAATGCTTCAAACAATTTCTCTAGCCCCTCGCTCGATATACCGATACCAGTGTCTCTCACAGTGAATTCAATTAGACTGCGCCCATCTTTTTGGATCTTCTCGTTTACTTCAAGAGCAACCTCACCTTGGCCGGTAAACTTGAACGCATTGCCACATAGGTTGATCAGTATTTGTTCGATTCTTGTTGGGTCGCCACAAAACCAACCATCCCACTTCATGTCAGACGATACGGTCCAATTGAGCTTTTTCTGTACGGCACTTGATTCGAAGATCACTTGTAGCTGGTGCAATATTTGATTCAAGTCGAATGGAATGGTCTCTAACGTCAGTTTTTCCGCTTCAATCTTGGATATATCTAAGATGTCATTAACAATGTTTAGCAAGGTTCTCGATGACAATTCGATTTTTTGTAGATAGAGACCCACTTCCTCTGGCTCGTCAGAATGCTTAACCAACGAAGAAAAACCAATGACAGCATTTAAAGGGGTTCGAATTTCATGGCTCATGTTGGCCAAAAATCTACTTTTAGCTTCGCTGGCTTGTTCTGAAAGTTTACGGGCGAGCTCAAGCTCTTTGGTCCGAACCTCAACCATTGTATCCAACGCGATTCTTCGGTTGTTAGAGATAAGAATGAATAAAACGAGGAATGTGACCACTGTAAACTGCAACAAAATCATGATACGCGTGGATTCTTCTTGATAGTGAAGAAGAAAGTTGTCTCTTGCGACTAAGTTCATGCTCCATGTACGGCCAGCCATTTCTAAAATGATGACTTTTAGGTTGGGTTCGTCTTGTAGACTGAACGTTGGCTCTTGCGTATTTCCAAGGAAAACCTTGTCACTGTCCTGCTCTACCATTTCGTACAAAAATAAACCCGGCGGTACTTTTTCCATTGCAACATCGATCATCTGCTGTACGAGAAAAATTCCCGTTGCGTAACCTACTAACTTTCTTTGTGGGATGGACACATCATTACTCGATGCCCGTTCAGGCACGGCAAAGACAGGGGCAAATAACAAGAAACCAGCTTCACTCGACTCAGATTGAACCAATTGAATGATAGGAGTTGCAAGCGGTCGGAATAAGGAATCCGGTTTAGAGAGCACCGATTTGCGCGATGGGTTTGAATACACGTTAAAACCGATTGCAGCTTCATTCCCTTGCTCTGGTGTGATGATTTTTACAGCGACTAAATGGTCTTCAGCCTTAAGAGGTTCACCTTTTACTTTGATCTCTCTGCCGTATAAATCCGCTAACTGTTTTTCAAACTGGCCGACTTCAGCCTGTGACAGAATAACATTCCAAGACATCCCTTTAATGGCTGATTGCTCTTGCATTAGACCTTTGGCAAAGACTTCAAAGTCACGCTTACTAACGTAGGGGCTGTTTTGAATAAAGCTAGAAAGGGTTTGAATATGAGCCAAGCTTTTATTAATTTCACGGTATAGGCTGTTCTCGATCAGCTTAATTTCGTGTTCAACCATATTTTTTGTCGTTTCTCGGCTGTTTGATGCAAGATAATGACTGGTCATGGTCACCGAGAAGAACATGATGGCCGTAGTTAACATGATGGCAGCACGGGCTTTCTTTATTTGAATGTCTTTGGAAGAGAAATTGAGCAAGCAAAAAAGCAATAACGTGCCAAGTAATACGCCTAACGAATCACCCAACCACCAATTCATTACATTGTACCAATAGCGCTCTGCACTATATTCAATGTTGTACGCACTAAGAGCCATTACTCCAATGTTAGAAGATATTAGGTTCGTCAGCAAACCAATTATGGAGACAAAGAATAATGAGTTAAAGTCGGAGTTTGAGTCTAGTGGGTTACCGAGCCAACGGCGCAAAATTGAGCCGCCAACGATGCCTTGAAGTGATGCTCCTGATGCAATGATAAACACTTCTCGCCAATTATCCGCAACTAAGTGAGCAAGGTCGTGATTAGATAGATTGAACGCCATGGACGCAAAGAAAATGGCAGGAACGAATCGCCAAGACCAGATATAACAACCAAATAGGCCGACGCCAGCAGGTAACCAAACCGAGACAACCTGCGACTGAGTTAAGAACTCAGACAACACAATGCCACTAACAAAGTAACCTATAGCTAATCCCCAAAACCAAATCACCAATTTTTTTGACGAGGGATTAATCATTAAACCGGGTCCTTTTAGGAAAACGCTAGCGTTAGGTATATAAAATCAGTCTGATATTAACAAAGCATAGCATGTGATAACACGTGGCCTCAATATTTCAACGCCTAACCAAGTGTTTGCGCAACGAATTTGTGATAGCGGTACAACCAATGAGACTTAGGCGATGTACAAGAATAAGTTCACTAAGAAAAACGCAAACTTAGACAAAGCGTAAGTTCTTAGTATCTTGAAGTAATCGCTGCACTTTTTGACCAAAAGCGATACCACCGTCACTGGTGTAATGCGATTTGTCGCAAAATGCCGTTACTTCTCGGCGGTTTCTTAACTCGTTAAGCGCGTGGCAAACAAACATCTTGGCCAATGTGTTGGCTAACCGTCGTCCTCTGTAGTCTGGACGAATGTATATATAGTGTATTTGAAAGAAATAAACACCCTGCCCATCATTTCTTGGGCTTTGCACAACGTCCGTCCAAAAAGAACAATAACCGATGGGTTGCTTGTGATCGTCAAGCAGTGTGTGCACGTGAAATAGGTCATGCTCTATCGACTGTTTAAAGCGCTTACTGCACACTCCGGATACATCATCAAATGCGTGAGTCGTAATATGTTTTGCTGCAACCGGATACCCCACCGAATTAATACACACCATGATTATGCTCATTTTCCTTTATGACGCTTATTACAAGTGTTGCTTATTTATGCCATTTTTCAAATTGAAATGGGAAGCGTATCCGGAAAGTGGCGATTTTTATTGAGCGATAGCTTGATTCGCCTTACAATTTTGAGTCAATTTTTAGGAAAATAAATAACCTATGGATGCTCTAATCAGTTACCTGCGTAACGATATCTTTCTGGTGCAGCAATCTTGGTTCAGTGATGTATTGCTTATTACTGGGCTAAGTTTTTGTATATGGATTGCTTGGCGAATTATCTACTCTCGTATTGATACCCTAACGGAGAAAACGGTTAACAAGTGGGATGATGCCGTTGTTCATGCACTTAAAACCCCCATCAGTACGCTTATTTGGTGTTGGCCTGCTATCTCATCCATTGGGCATATTTTACAAACCTACGTCGACAGTGAACTTAATTGGTTAGGCTCAATACAGATGCTGTTTTCAATCGCGATCGCTGTCTGGATCGTATTTCGATTGATTAACAATATAGAAACTGAAATGCTCGAACAGAGTCGTCACGATGAAACAACCGTTCAAGCCATCGCCAAAATCGCCCGCCTTGTTTTTGCGTTACTGGGGCTACTCAGTATTATGCAAAGTTTTGGTCTGAGTTTATCTGGCCTACTTACCTTTGGTGGTGTGGGTGGTTTGATTGCCGGTTTGGCGGCTAAAGATCTGCTGTCTAACTTTTTCGGCGGCGTGATGGTCTATTTCGACCGTCCATTTAAAGTTGGTGATTGGATTCGTTCGCCAGATCGTCAAATAGAAGGGACTGTTGAGAGAATTGGCTGGCGAATGACCGTCATCCGCACGTTTGATAAACGCCCTTTGTATGTACCCAACTCGGTCTTTAGTAATATCGTGGTTGAAAACCCATCACGAATGAAGAACCGCCGCATTCTCGAAACCATTGGTCTGCGCTACAACGATAGTGCGAAAGTTGCTTTGATTATCAGTGATGTCAAAGAAATGCTGCAAAACCATCCAGACATAGATGCCAAACAAACTTTGATCGTCAACTTCAATAGTTTTGGGCCGTCTTCATTGGATTTCTTCATTTATACCTTCACTAAAACGGTTAACTGGGTGAAATTTCATGAAGTAAAACAAGCGATTCTATTAGACGTGATGGCCATCATCAAAAAACACGACGCAGACATCGCATACCCAACTCAAACCGTTAACGTCAACCATCTTCAAGGCTTAACTTTAGCCGAAGAGCACCCTTTGAACCCAAGTTAGTATTGGACTAACGGGTATAAAAAAGAGCCTCTATACTTAGATGGCTCTTTTTCTTTGTATAATAGATTAGTAATTTATTAATTTAGCGTCTCAGATACTTTGTCTGCTAACTCGCTAGCAGCTTCAGTCATGTTATCCGCCGCATCTTTTAGGGTATCAATATGCTCCTGAGCACTTTCTACCTGATCACTGTTGATCACATCTTTAATATCATCGCTGTACGTAACGCCAACATAAACACCCAACCCAACAAGCGCGATAACAATGTACTTAATCATGTTTTTCTTTCCCTTTTACAAAACTAGCAGTTATTCAGTCAATTTTGCTAAATACTTAAGCCGCGAGTCTAACAAGATATCCACCAAGTGTCAGCACCGTTAATTCCTGAAATGCAATGCACCTCATTGCATTTATCACAGTGCTTACTCGCATTCTGCGAACGATTGTCTACTCTTTGAATAATAGAGAATTAATTACGCGACTAAGGATGGGTTATGTTAAAAGTAGCAGCCGCAATAATACTGGGTATCTTCGCAACTAACGTAACCGCGGAGGACATCAGCTTTGGCATTGTGCCACAACAAAGCGCAAAGAAATTGGCGTCTAAGTGGGGGCCTATTTTCAAATACCTTAACGACAAAACCGGCCATCAGATCACGTTTGCGACGGCGAAAGATATTCCAAGTTTCGAGCTTAGATTATTGGAGGGCCAATACGACATGGCCTACATGAATCCTTATCACTTTACCGTTTTTAACCAAAAACCTGGATATCAAGCGTTCGCAAAACAGAAAGACAAACAGATAAAAGGCATCATCGTCGTGCCAAAGGATAGCCCAATTAATGAGTTATCTGAACTAAACACCAAAGTACTTGCGTTCCCCTCGCCTGCAGCGTTCGCCGCCAGCGTACTACCCAGAGCGAAACTGGAGCAAGATGGCATTAATGTGACGCCGAGCTATGTTTCATCTCACGACTCTGTTTACATAGGCGTATCAAAGGGCTTCTTTATTGCTGGTGGCGGTGTATATCGTACCTTTGGCAACGCTGACCCCGAAGTAACAGAACAACTTCGCGTTTTGTGGGAAACGCCGGGATACACCCCTCATGCGTTCGCATCAAATCCAAATTTGGACCCAACCGTGGTGAATGATATCCAACAAGCGATGCTCAATATGAATACTGACCCAGAAGGGAAAAAGTTACTTAAATCCATTAATTTTAATGGCATAGTGACCGCTCAAGATTCCGATTGGGATGATGTTCGTGATCTTGAAATTAAACTTTTACAGCCGCTTCTTTCTAAGGAATAGGTGTTACATTGTCACTTAGACTCAAAACCATTTTGGGCATCGCTGTCATCGAGGCCGTTTTATTGGCTTTGTTGTTGGCGCTTACGCTTAGTTATCTAGAAACAACCAACTTTGATGGTTTGACCAAGCGTGGTGAATCCACCGCAAAACTCTTTGGATCTACCGTTAAAGATGCCGTGTTGTCTTGGGACTTTGCGTCATTAGAAGCTTATACATCCGAACTGATGACCAATGCAGACATCGTTTACGTTCGAGTAATAGACAAAGAAGGCCGACCATTGTCCACAAGAGGGCCAGATGAATTTGTTAATAACTATCATAAGCCTGAACAAAGCGCAGAGTGGGTGACCGATGGTATCTACGATGTATCTTATTCAATTCAGGAATCTGGTATTCAATATGGGTTAGTTCAAATTGGTTTTGATATGTCGGCGCTGAATAAACAAATTAATCAGGCAAAAAAATGGAGTGGTTTGATTGTTGCGGGTGAAATGGCGTTAGTTGCCCTATTCTCCTATGTTTTAGGGGCCTATTTAACACGTCGTTTAACTCACCTTGAAAGAGCTACTCAGCAAATTGCCAGTGGCCGCCGAGACATTAGCTTGGCAGATCATGGGCACGATGAAGTTGCTAACGTCGCTAAGGCTTTCAATAACATGGTTACTAAACTAAGTAAGTCTGAACGCGCATCCGTCAGTTACCAAAAACAACTCGAGTTAATGAATGCGTCGCTTGAAAGCAAGGTCAAAGAAAGGACTCAGGAATTAAGGGCTAAAAACGTACACCTAGAACAAATGAACGTACAGTTAAAGGACACCCAAGCCAGGTTGATACAGTCTGAAAAGCTCGCTGCAATAGGGACGTTAGCTTCTGGCTATGCGCATGAAATTAACAACCCGCTCGCGACAATAAACAGTAACTTACAATCAGCCACTCAATATCTGGCTGATTACCAAAACCTAACGTCTGAGATCAAACTAAAACTTGCGCAACCAACAACTGAAATCCACGATATTACTCCCCTGCTTAACAATGACGATTTCACGTACTTACAGCAAGACTTTGTCGAATGCTTAGAAGAATCTCAAGAAAATGCAAAAAGGATTAAGTCGATTGTCGCAGGATTGAAAAACTATTCTCACTTTGAGAATTCAACCATGTCCCATGACGTGAACATCAATGAATTGGTTGCGCTGGCTGTCAAAGAAAGTGAATTGACACTAAATGCAGACCTTAACTTGAACATCACTTTCGGTACTGTCTCCCCTCTTATTGGGAATCCAACAGAAATTCAGCAAGCCATTGTATATGTTATAAAAAATGCACACCTTGCCACGAAAGACCAGTCGAATTCAAAGATTGAGATCGCGACGAGTCAATACGACAACTTCGTCACGATGGAGATCAGTGATACTGGCTGTGGCATGAATAGTGCTAACCTATCAAAAGTGTTCGATCCATTTTATACCACCCGTACTTTTGGTGATGGGTCTGGATTGGGCCTGACATCAGCGAAAAATATAATCGAGAATCACAACGGGAAAATTGAAATTGAAAGCGTCGAAAACATAGGCACAACGGTAACGTTTTCTCTTCCAGTAGAGACAGACTTAGAAATTGCGTTTCGGTCAGAAACTTAAATGCCTAACGTTAAGTGAGCATAGAAATGAGCGGTCAAACTCGCCTTGATGCTGGAATAGAAACAGAGACTTTGGGAGAAGCAATGGACGTTTCGCTAAATAACTTTATAGACAAACCCAAGTTACTGATTTTGGATGATGAGCCGGATATCGTAAAGGCACTAACACGAGTATTACGAAAGGACTTTGAGATTTCAGCTTTTGTATTTCCGCTGGAAGCACTGGCGTATTTAGCCGATAATGATGTCGACATTATCCTATCCGACATGCGAATGCCTAAAATGGATGGCGCAGAATTTTTTGCTCAGTCTAGAAAGACACAACCACATGCTATTCGGGTTTTACTCACAGGCTACGCCGATGTAGAAGCAACCACCAGGGCAATCAACGATGGAGGCGTTAATAGCTACCTCACTAAACCTTGGGACAATAACAACCTGCGTTTTTCGCTGTTGCAGTCTGCATCTTTGTTCACGCTGCAATCAGAAAAGAAAAGACTTAAGGCTGAAATTGAACAAAAGAACAAAGAACTTGAATTAGCCAATGCGACATTAGAAGACAAGGTCGCATCAAGAACAGAAGCACTAAGAGCTTCCTTTGCTAAGCTTAAATCGACACACCAAAGTCGTTCGGCTTTGTTCCGAGATATTTTGTCTCTGATTACAACGCTAATCGAATACCGAACAGATATCGATGCGCACGATTTAGAACGCATTGCCTATCAATGTAAGCAAGTGGCTATCTTAATGGGCTTAGATGATGGTGACATCAAGCAGACGTATATGAGTGCAATCATGCACAAGTTGGGCTTAATTGGCGAAGACCCGAGTGCTACCAGCAGTCAGAATTTCGCACAATCTCACATAGCACCGACCAATAACCCACTCACTGCCCATGAAATAATTTCAAACATGACTCGATTCAGCGCGCTTGCTAACTTAGTCAAGTATCAAGATGAAAACCTCGATGGCACAGGCTATCCCGATCATATCAAAGGTGACGATATCCCAACACCATCGCGTATTATTCGCGTAGTTAAAGACTATGATTTTATGGTAACCAATAGCAACAAATCGCTAACGAAATCCCCTGCCGCTGCAATGAACTACCTTGAAACACACTGTGGCACCATCTACGATCGCAGTGTACTCACGCAATTCAAAAAGGTACTCAGGGACAGGCCACAAGATGACGTCCATAATATCGTTTATTGTGTGAGTGTTAACGACTTGGCCGTTGGCGTTATCATCAAGCGCGACGTGGTATTACCCAATGGTACAACAATGTTAACCCAAGGCAGTGAGATTAATCAGTCTACTCTTGAACGACTAAGAGAATACGAATCCAATCATCGCACCGCATTAGCCTATTTTATCTAGGAGCATGATATGGATGACAAAAAGCCAAACACCGACGTTGACTATAAACAGTCCTTCTACGAGCAACAGGAAATATCAAAACTGCTTGAAGAAAAACTAAGATTGCTAGAAGAAAAACTGTATCACAGCGAAAAATTGGCCTCTATGGGCTACGTTGCGGCTGGTGTTCATCACGAACTGACCAATCCGCTGAGTGTCTCTACGGCGAACTTCCAGTTGATCAAAGATCAGGTCAATGAGTTGCTACAATTGGATACACTCGCATGGCAGATCATAAGTTATGGTGCGGTGAGAGAAGAGTACCTCATACAACATCAGCTGATGTGTGAGAACGATGGGGTTCAAGAACTAAAGGATTTACTGGTAGATACAGAGCAAGGATTAATGCAAGTCGCCGAAATTAATGACAGCATAAAAACCTTATCAACCACTCATCATGATAGTAGACCATTGTCAGACATCAACCAATGCATTGCCAGTGCACTAATTGCCGTTAAAAATGAGCTAAAATATACAATCACCGTACACCAAGAACTTGAGTCATCACTACCACTAGTGCCCTTTCACTTTGGTAAAATTCAACAAGTATTGGTCAATTTGTTGGTCAACGCCAAACAAGCCATTTCAACGGATCCCCTTAGCGGGCAAAACATATGGATACGAAGCTCGATACAAACCGAGTGTAACGGCCGATACGTCGAAATTTCGGTTATTGATGACGGTATTGGGATCACACAAGAAATACAGAGCAAAGTATTCGATCCATTTTTCACTACTAAAGAAAATGGTGGGGGAACGGGCCTTGGGCTTGCCATATCTAAGAACATCGTCGAACAACATAATGGCGTTTTGCTGTTGAAAGTTGAAGATCCGCAATTTACTCAATTGATTATACGCCTACCGATAGAATGTACATTAAATAACCAGTAAAATATTGATAATACGAAAAATAACTCCATCGACATTTCCCCTATTCACATAGAACTGTCGTACAATGGGCTCACTATCACCTAAGCAGACAAATACAGTGGCTCTTAAACCTACCATTTACAAATTTCGTATCACATTAACGGATATGAATCGCGACTATTACGACTCCCTTAGCCTTACTATTGCTCAACATCCTTCTGAAAACGAACAACGAATGATGGCGCGCGTATTGGCATTTTGTATCAACGCCCATGAAGATCTGCAGTTCTCTAAGGGACTATCTAACATTGAAGAGCCAGCCGTTTGGTTGAAGTCGTTGGACGACCAAGTTCAATTATGGATTGACGTTGGTGAGCCCGACACTGAGCGCGTAAAGAAAGCAACTCGACAAGCAAAGCAAGTGCATGTCTATAGCTTCAATACTAAGTCCGATGTTTGGTGGAACCAAAACAAAGGCAAATTTGGTATGCTAAAAGCTGCAGTAACCCGTTTTGATTGGGAAGGAATCAGCGCCATGTCCCAACTATTGACCCGCACCATGGACATGTCAGTCATGATCACAGGTAACTCTGCATACGTAACAGCAGATAACGGCGATTGCGAAGTAACTTGGGAAACTCTACAAGAATAGAGATATTGAGCCAGATATATAAGATAGTTGATGGTAAAATATCTTGCCATCAACTATCTTTTCATAAATAGCGAGATAGCCCTCGCCGAACGACTAACATGTTAAACAAGGATTTATTTTGACCTCTTTGAGTGATTATTTTGATCAAGCTGGCTTAGGCGAGTTAAATCTGAATCCACAAGATCAGACCATCTATCAAGAATTGTGCGAACGCTATCAAACCACGTTTAATAACGCCTGTGAACACAACCAAGATAAGCCCAGCTTTCACATGTTACTAGGTACGCTCACTCAAGCTCATATCCAACTGTCTTCGCAACTAGAACACCACCTTCAGTCACTACTAAAAATGCAGCAAGCCATTACAGAGGGCGTTGGCGAAGAACATGCAGACAAGTTCAAAAATACGGCCACCGTCGAGTTACTCATGCTGACCAAGCTTTGGGTACTGGTGCAAGGCTATTTAAAAATGGATTTTAGCCTAGCCAATGACCACGCTCTAAACTCGGCCAAGCTTGTTAATAACGTACTCGGCGCCGATCCTGATATTCTAAGAACCGGTATAATGCAAGCATTTTACGTCGGTCAAAAAGCCAGCCCTATTCCAGATAAGGCTCCCAATATTTTCGATAAGTTGAAATCATGGTTGAACTAACTAATAATAAACAATACGCTATTCAACCTAATAGCTAACAAATTACGTACTAAAGCCTGACATTACGATGACGGGAACGTGTTTTGACTGCCGTACTATTAGAAAAATTCTTCTTGATCGTAGGTAGTTATGTCCTCCATCTCGTCTCGATGTACTGTTAGTGCATTAGTCCTTTCGTTATGTTTACCGGCCTATGCACAAGACCCAGTTGCACTGCTTACTGTCACACAACCTATTAGTTACTCCGATTCCGCAAATATCATCAAACACACCTACGAAACACAGCTCTATACCTTGCCTCCTTTTAAAGAGGGGCACTATGGTTTAAGAATGTATAGGCAAACACAAGATCCCAAATACAAATCGGCGATTTGGTCAGACATTGCGCGTGTTGCTGATAATCTGAACAAAATTGCTGATCAGACGTACACCGATAAGCAAATTCACGCTTATTCTATTAATCGCCTCTCCGGTTACCTTGATGAAACCGATGAACGAAGCTTGCGTCGATTTAATGCAACGGTAAAAATGCCTGAATATGTCTTCTTAGGTGTGTCTCTATTGGGCTCGATGGCTCGCGCCAACGAATATGGCCTTAAACACCGAGAAGATGAAAAGCTCAGAGCTATTTTGCAACGACATGACTTTACTCCTTACGTGACAAATCAAAAGATGATTAAAGCCTGGGCTGCTCAATTAGCAAATCAGGTGTTTTGGTTGCAACAGTTAGGGGAACAAGATGTTGTAGAGCCTTTTATCAATGCTTTTCGAGAAACCTACCCAGATAACTTAGACACTTCACTGACCAAGCAGCAATACAGTAATAAGGTGTATGGGTTAACCCATATTATTTTTGCGGATTCAGGCTATTATCAACACCCGATTAACGAGAAAGAATACCAGTGGTTATACGACTATCTAAGAGAAAACATTGATACTATCATCAGCAGAACAAAAGAAGACGTGATTGCCGAAGTGGGCATTGCATTCCTGCTAGCAGGGTTAGACGATGACCCCGTAGTAGAAAAGACAAGAAAGCACATTCAAGCCTCGATAGATAAAGAACACGGGCTCATTCCATCAGAAACCGGTGATTTCGGCCTAGTGTATGGCGAGCATCGAAACGTCTTAGCCGTAATGCTACTTGACTGGCAAGGCGCACACGCCGTACCTAACGTCACGAACAATCCTAAAATCATCACGAATGCTCCGTATGGGTTAATAAAGAAATAACGTCGTCGTAATTTTTAAGTAAACCATTGGACACGGCTTTGATTCTTCAAAGTCGTTTTTTCACGCCCCGACCTACCCTGACTAGAAGTCTATAATTATTTAGCCCCTATAAGTATCACTATAATATTTTTATTATAATCAATAGCTTTAATCAATCACTTCCTGCTAATATATCATTTACATTACCCCAAACGGTATATTATAGTTCTATGGACAGGACATTAATGAACAAGACCAAGATATCACTCCACATCACCGTCGGTAGTATGTTTGTAATCGCAACGATACTTACCGCGCTCATTGCCGTTTCACTTCAGTATCACTTCAGCAAGAAAATGGTCACTGAGCAGACACTCTCAAAATTAACGATGGTATCTGAGCAACTCAATAAGTACATCGGAAAAGTTGATGCCGACGCCGTTAATACGGTCCAGCTATTATCCACGATCAATGAATCGGTAGACCACGTACTTTCCGAGCAGGAAACGCGCGCGATTCTGTCAGAAGCCATTAAAGATAATCCTCTCTTCTACAGCATTTATATCGGTTCTTCCAATAACGATTTCTTTCAGATCATTAACTTGGATTCTGCTCAGGAAATTCGAACCAACCTCGATGCGAAAGCTACCGATCGATGGGTAGTGACAAAAATTAGCGGAGACGGCGATAAGCGAAACCGTATCACCAGTTATTTTGATGAGGCTTTTAATCTAAGAACAGAAACCGTTACTGGTAGTAATTATTATCCAACTACACGCCCTTGGTACGTCGATGCCTCGTTTGATGCAGTCGGTAAGACCAACCCATATCTATTTCAGCACTTACAAATCACTGGCCAAACTTATTCGCTCGCTTTTCAATCGAAAAAAAAACATGTCCACCAACATGTTATCGGCCTCGATATCACCCTCTCTTCTTTATCTGAACAGATATCTGCATCATCATTAGGCTTGGCTAGTGACAGCAACGTCGAGGCATTTATATTCTCAAAATCTGGTCAGATTATTGCGTCAAATAGAGTTCGAGAATCTAAAGGCTCCTTTCTTAGTAGTGCGAGTGTAACTATAACTGATCAGCAACAAACCTTTATCGAAAGTATCAACCCTATCTTGATATCGAATCAAAACGATTGGGGCCCAATGGACTATTCTGTCGCTGGAAAACCCCAAGGTTATGTAATAGACCTACTTTCAATCATCTCTAAAACAACCGGCATTCAGTTCGATTATGTAAATGGTTTTTCTTGGAATGAATTGGTGGATCAATTTGACCGAGGCGACTTACATGCACTTCATTCATTACAAAACCCAAAGGGCAACCTGATAGACAGAATGGGGGGGCTTTATACCGACCCTATATACTCACTGCCATTTTCCGTTGTTACTCGCTCAACAGCTCCCCCCGTAACTCGATACCAACAATTAGCAGGAAAAAAGGTGGCCATACTGGGAGGCTGGTCCATTATTCCATCGTTGAAGAAAGATTTCCCAAATGTTGAATTAGTCGAGTTTCCATCGTTACAAACAGCTTTTGACTCCGTCAATAAGGGTGAAAGTTATGCTGTACTGGACTCTAAAGCGGTACTTTCATTTGTACTGGATAGGCTTTTTCATTCGGACTTGATCGTAAACGAAACTCTGGCTGAACTTGATGAACAGTACTCAAGTGAATTTCATATTGCACTTAGGCCTGAATTTGCACAAATCGTCCCTATCATCAATCTTGCCATTGCCAATATTACTCAGCAGCAACGAGACGACCTTGATCGTAAATGGTTTAATAATCAAAATAAGAAAAGTGATAACACGATCCCCTATAACCAGATTTACGACATGGTACAAGCGTCGGAACTCAATCGGGATATAAGACACGTATTCTTGGGTGGCGAAATGAAACATGTCTACTTAAAACAAATCGATACAGGCAGCAATTATTCAGAGTTTTTTGCCGTAATCATGCCAGAATCGGAAATCTACGATAGTGTCCACAGCCGTGTCATCACCTCTACACTCATTACACTTGCACTCATGTGTTTGATACTGCCGTTGGCTTGGATATTTGGTGCACCTATTGTTAATCCAATACGAAAGCTGAGAATTCAAACGCAAAAAGTACAGCGTCGAGAATATGATGAAGTAGAATTAATCGAAACACGCATCAAAGAAGTGTGGGAACTGTCTCAGGCAATTAAAGAGATGGCATGCGATCTAAAAAGGCATGAAAAAATTCAAGAAGAGTTTGTCGAATCGTTTATTAAGCTTATCGCCCAAGCCATCGATGATAAATCACCATATACGGGCGGCCATTGTCATCGAGTTCCTGAGTTAGGCATGATGCTGGCAGAAGCGGCAGAAAAATCAGACCTTCCAGCCTTTAAAGCATTCCGCTTTAAAAATAGTGATGAAAAACGGGAGTTTAGAATCGCAGCTTGGCTTCATGACTGCGGAAAAATTACAACTCCCGAACACATTGTCGACAAAGGTACTAAGCTCGAAGTCAATTATAACCGTATTCACGAGGTGCGCACTCGATTTGAAGTGTTGTGGCGGGACGCAGAGATAACCGCATTACATCAAGTAGTTGATGGCAAGATAACCAAGGCTGAAGCACTGGCTCAAATTGAGTCAGCTCGTATTATACTGCAACAGGACTTTGAATTTATCGCAAATGCGAATGTTGGTGGTGAGTTTATGAGTGATGACAAAGTTAAGAGGATCAAAGAAATTGCTAAAACCCCCTGGATGCGCCACTTTGATGACCGCTTAGGTTTGTCACCCATCGAAGAACTGAATAGAAACCCGAACAGTTCGCCACTACCTGCTCAGGAAAATCTGTTGTCTGATAAACCCGAGCACATCATTACCCGCGACAGACCTATTGAGTTCGATCCAAGCCATGGAATCAATATGACTGTACCGGTACATCTGTACAACTTAGGCGAAGTCTATAATTTATCTATTGCACGCGGAACGCTGACGTCAGAAGATCGATTCAAAATTAACGAACACATGATTGGCACGATAAAAATGCTTGAGAGCTTACCTTTCCCTAAGGAGTTAAGCCGCGTTCCACGCTACGCATCTACCCATCATGAGACAATGAAAGGCACGGGTTATCCAAGACAACTTACTGGCGATAAGTTATCCATTCCTGAACGCATTCTGGTTGTTTCGGATATATTTGAAGCCTTAACCGCGTCTGACCGTCCATACAAAAAGGCCAAACCTGTCAGTGTCGCCATTGATATCATGCATAAAATGGCATTAGACGAGCACATAGACATGGAAACATTCCTACTCTTTTTAAGCAGTAAAACTTATATGAAATACGCTCAAGAATACTTGAAACCAGAACAATTGGACGAAGTTGACCATAGTAAGTATTTGATAAGTTAAATAACAAAAGACGGGGGGTGCGGATCAAAAAAGGGGCTCTAAGCCCCTTTTTTATTATTTTCTATCAAACAAACTAAAAGTCACTGACTAGGTTCTGTAAAGTACTTTAAGTACATGCCAACCAAATTTTGTTTTGACTAGCTGTGGCGTTAAAATTTCGCCAGAAAACACGGCTTTATCAAATTGAGGCACCATTTGGCCTTTTTTGAATTCGCCTAAGTCACCGCCTTTTTTACCTGATGGGCAAGTAGAGTGCTTTTTTGCTAACACTTGAAATTTCGCGCCCTTTTTGAGCTGTTTGATAATATCTTCAGCTTGCTCTTTATGCTTAACTAAAATGTGCACTGCTGCTGCGGTTCTTGCCATGATATGTCTCTCAATCAATCTTTATCCGCGGAGTTTAACCAAAACAATGAACAAAATCATCCTTTATGGGCTTATTAATAAAGGATACGTCGGCAAAAATTTGATATAAATTAACCCCAAATGCTGTATTAGATTATACACTAGTTATAGAACCTACTCTTGGAATCAGATATGAAAAGTAAGGCTAATCAGTCTCAAGGTATGTTGATGTTCAAGTTGACCATTCAACATAGCTTCGCTATTGGTACATTAAAAGTACGTGAAATTGTTCCGTATGCGCAAACGACTCAAATTCCCTACTCTCATCCTCATGTCATTGGTACAGTACCAATCAGAGAGATCACCGTGCCTGTCATCGATATGGCAGCGGCTATTGGCTTTAGACCAATATCACCTGAAGAATATAAAGACTGCTACTTAATTGTGACCGACTGCCTACGAACAGTCGTAGCGTTCATGGTGCGTGAAATAGAAAAAATAATCGAGTGTGATTGGCGCAACATTGAGCCAACTCCCGATACAGCGGGTGACAACGTATTCGTTACCGGTATTACCCGTCATCAAGATCGTATCGTTCAAATGCTAGATGTGGAATTATTGCTTTCTAAGATCTACCCAGACCATGACTCTGAACGTATTCCAATTTTAACTGATGTTGAACGCGAACGTTTGAAGCCTCTTAGCATTTTGTTGGTAGATGACTCCAGTTTGGCGAGAAAACAGTTATCAGACGCTTTGGATAGTATCAATATTCCCTATCAAGTCTGTAAAAACGGCATGGATGCATTGGCGCTGATGAAAAACGATGCTAACGAACATAAGCCCGTTGACATACTGGTCAGTGATATCGAAATGCCAGGTCTCGATGGCTATGAATTAGCATTTGAAGTCCAAAATGATAATGCTCTTAATCGCTCTTATCGAATTTTACACACGTCGCTGTCGAGTGAAATCTGTGTTGATCAAGCTCATCAAGTTGGTGCCCATGAAGCACTCACCAAATTTGATGCGACAGAATTGGTCAATGCTATGCTTAGGGGCGCAAAGAAACTCGAAGAGACCAGCGCAGCGCTCTAATATTTAAATCTGCCTTTAAAAAATCAGCACATCCGTGCTGATTTTTTGTTTATATTAGACCAAAAAAAGTACTATCTTCGCTCCATATCGATGACTAACCAATCGCTATATCTTTGATATAACGAATATTACTACGAACCGTTAACGAAAACTTATCGTTTAGCTCATGTTTAATCGAACCTAATTCGTTTGGTTTTTCGATTGCGTACTCAATTCGTTGTCGCCAGTGCGCTGATAATGAAACAAATTGCGCCAGATCAACTTAGCACAGCCTCGTTATGTGCAATTTTATCTCCAGACCAGAAAGTTTTATTTCATAAAATCTATAATATTTGGAGCAATACAATGACAAGTGCATTTTACATCCCGACGGTAAACTTAATGGGTGCTGGCTGCCTTACTACGGCAATGGATAACATCAAAGCTCAAGGCTTCAAAAATGGCTTAATCGTAACCGACAAGGTACTCAACCAAATTGGCGTGGTTAAACAAGTTCAAGATTTATTGCATGAACGCAACGTCGACGCGGTTGTATTCGATGGGACACAGCCGAACCCAACGATTGGTAATGTTAAGGCTGGTTTAGCGCTTCTTGAAGAAAACAAATGCGATTTCGTTATCTCACTTGGTGGCGGTTCTCCACACGATTGCGCGAAAGGTATCGCATTGTTAGCCGCCAATGGTGGGGAAATAGGCGATTACGAGGGTGTCGACCAATCTGCAAAGCCTCAGTTACCTCTGATTGCTATCAACACTACTGCAGGCACCGCTTCTGAAATGACTCGATTCTGCATCATCACCGATGAAGAACGTCACATCAAAATGGCAATTGTAGATAAGCATACCACCCCACTTGTTTCAGTTAATGACCCTGAACTGATGCTTGCAAAGCCTGCTTCGCTGACCGCTGCGACGGGTATGGATGCATTAACTCACGCCATTGAAGCGTATGTGTCTGTAGCAGCAACTCCGGTTACTGATGCGGTCGCGATTAAAGCCATCGAATTAATCCAAGCTCACCTTCGCACTGCTGTATCAAATGGTTCAGATTTAGAAGCCCGTGAGCAAATGGCTTACGCACAATTTATGGCAGGCATGGCATTCAACAATGCATCTTTAGGCTATGTACATGCAATGGCGCACCAACTTGGCGGTTTTTATGACCTACCACATGGCGTATGCAACGCTATCTTGCTTCCGCACGTACAACGTTACAACGCACAAGTATGCCCAGAAAGACTAACTGATGTAGCAAAAGCAATGGGTGTAAACGTCGAAGGGATGAGCCCGCAACAAGGCGCACAAGCGGCATTGGATGCGATTGGTGTTCTATCCAAAGACGTGGGTATTCCTGCTGGGCTTAAAGATCTCGGTGCTAAATTGGAAGATATCTCGATTCTTGCGGATAACGCTTTGAAAGATGCCTGTGGCTTTACAAATCCAAAGCAAGCGACTCACGAAGAAATCTCGGAAATCTTTGTCGCTGCAATGTAAGACCATGGATTAAAGTTACTTAACGTGGATTCATACGTATGCGAAAACAAAAATGGCTCAGTATTAGATACTGAGCCATTTTTATTACTGTGAGATTTTAGAATGTCATATGAACTAAGCTTCGACCTAATAGCCCATCAAGATCACTTCTAGAGTGCTCTCCAAATTGATCTTCAATTAAGTTATATAATCTTTCAATGCCCGCTTTTGCAAAAGGGTGCGTACTTTCAGAAATCACCGTATGGTGAAATAGCAAGCGTAGAATGGCCAAAAACTCTCTGTTGTGCAACGCCGCTAACCAACTGTTTTTAAAGCTATCTAAATCGGAATTCAACGTTAGGTGCTCAACAAACATTTTGTAGATACGTCCATCAAGAGCCGCTGTGAAGTCGGTCTTTTTTGGGAAATGATGACTGATCCCAGTACGAGAAATCCCCGTCTGTTGGCTTAGTGTCGTGTACGACATCTTGTCATAACCAAGAGTGATCAGCTGTTCAACCACGGCATCCATTATTGTCTGTACCGTAATTTCCGTATCTTCTTTACTACGCTTTGGCATATTGGGGCTCTTCTCTGTTCATACTTCAACGCCCAACATAATTCACTAATATAAGTCAGGCATTGAACATAATTATTACTATTATGTTCGAAAATAATAAAATCTCAATAAAATGAGAAAAGTTAGCATAGTGAACTGCATTAAGTCTTATATGCAAGCTCTTAACTATGGCAACTAAAATTAAATCGGGTTTAAGTATCGAAAGCACTTTAGCCCATATGTATGGCCAGCATCTAGTTGTGCTGCTAATTGCCTATAAATATGGTGAATACTTTCGAATTGACGAATCTTCTTATAAAATACTTCCACACACAAGACGTTGAATGGTCTTAATGTTCATTATCTCATCCTGTTTGGTATTACGTGATGATGATCACATCAATAACGAGTTCAGGCGATGAGCTAGAAATAGAATGTTACTCAATGGTGAGGATTTAGCCTCGAGGATGACTCAGAAATAAAAGTGTGAACTTGTTCACTTTATTCTAGCTAAGCGCATCATCTATCGGTAAAATGTCCGTAACTTAAAAAGGGGTTTGCTAATGGCTACAGAAGTAAAAGACAATCAAGAAGTATGCGAAGCTTGTGGATGTGCTGGCGAGATCGGTTTTATTATTCAAGAAGGCGACGAAGTGGCGCTACTTGAAATTAACGCAGCCAACAAAGCAGCATTAGAAGTCGAATTCGCTAAATACCTTGAACTTGCAAAGCAAGTGACCAGTGAAGTTGAACATGAAGTTCAGCCAATGGAAGATGACGCAACTCTGCTACAAGCTCGTTTCAAATTTACTTGCAGCGCAGAAAAACTGATTTTTGAACTTAAAACTCGCACTTTAACGCGTTAATCTGTTCGAGCTAAAGTCCTAAAGACAGCGATGTGCTGTCTTTTTTGATCTTACGCCTAATTTTATGGGATAGAGAAAACTGTTCGTGCGATTAACCTATCCCGTTACAAGTTTTCAGCATAAAATGGCACCCAACCTAATTGCCCATTTAGCTCGTGGTCGTTCTGGCTCTGGCATATCAAATACACGTCCCCTACCTGTATCACCGCACCAATAGAGTAGGCTCGGTCTTCGTAATAACAAATTCTAGCGCCCGCTTTTCCGTCGGTAACAACCACGCTGTTGTTTGGCGTGGAGAACTTCTTAGATACTGCATAGCTCTTAGCCCCGCCGTTCGTGACAATTAAGCTCTTGGTATCACTCCAAGCACTCGACAGTGGGAAGAATATCAGCAGTGCGCCTAGTAGGTGAGATTTCAAGCGAGGCTCCTTTGTTAGTAATGAATACGCTCCCGCGTTGGTCATTCTGTTGTATAATCTCAGCAGATAAATATGAGAATTCAGAATGATTAAACGACGGAGCTCAACAATTATAACCTTAAATACCATCACACAACGAGCTATCGTGATGTGTGGCCTGTTAATGGCTTTTTCGTCTGTTGCGACACCGTTGGATCAATACAAAGTACTTAATCACATCGATTCATACGGTAACCTGCACCTACGTAATACTCATTATACGTCACTCCCGGATAACTTTACGGTTAAAGGTAATCTTAATATCGCTAAAACACCGATTAAAAAGCTTCCCAGTGGGCTAGACATCCAAGGTAGTTTAGATGCATCAAACAGTGAGCTCACCTCCATCGCTAGAGGAACTACCATTAAAGGTTACGCAAATTTATTAGGCTCGAAAATAAAATCATGGTCACGTGGGATAAAAGTTGGCGGCTACCTCAACCTTACAGACACTCCAATTGAAACACTTCCTGCCGGGTTAGTGGTTGAGGGTGACTTAAGTATAATAAGAACGAAAATTTCAGAACTGCCCTCTCCGCTCACTGTTAAAGGTGATTTATACATCGGTGGTACTAACATCACCGAATTGCCCGAGCGGCTGCAGATTGACGGTAACTTATACCTTGGTGGAACCGGCATTGTAAAATGGCCAGATGACCTGAACTTAGGCGGTGCAGTAGCGCGCTAAGCTAAAGATACTTCATAACATTGCAATCAAATAAACATTAATAAATAAAAAAGGAACCATTTAGGTTCCTTTTTTATTTATTAATGTGTTGTTGCTTTGCGTATGTACGACTTAATCAGCGATATTGCGATTCTGTACTGGGTAGGCGTACATACCAGTCAGATAATCACGAGCCCCTTCTGGCAGCTGGGCCAGTTTGTCGTCTAGGGTACTTTTGGCTTCTTTGGTACAATCTTCACAATCAACATTGGCTGCACAGTAATTTATCGGAAACAGCTTATAGATATTGTGAATTTGGTCGTCGATTTCTTTCGCTAGCTCGTCGGGCGTTTCGAAGTCGTCTTCAATGACATCGCCAAAGCTAATGTGTACGCGCCCCTTAAAGCCAATCATACCTTTAATGATGCTTTCGATATCCTCGAACTCGCCTTTTTCATAGCTGCCCGACTCAGATTTCTCGAATAGCTCATTGGCTTTAGCGAGATCACAAGGGTCATTTTCATATGAAATAGCCACAGGAACGATCTTGAGTGTTCTAATGTAGTCAGCGAACGGCATTTTTTGTTTGCGGCCCTCGACATGAAGCATTTTCAAGATAGCAGGATCGGTTTGATCATTGCCATCTTTAGCTCGTCCTTCTTTTTGAGCAATCCAGATTGAATTTCCCGTAGAAAGAGAGTGCTTTATGTATGAAGACAACTGGCTCAATGCTTTCATCATTTCACGGGGTGCTTTCGCACTGCGTTTTACGATAAAGCTCTTGTTAATGCGCATCAGCTCGGTTGTGCACGGCTTCTTCAACAAGTTATCGCCAATCGCGATGTGACTTGTACGATGCCCTTCGTTATGAAGACCAAAGTTGACTAAAGCTGGGTCCATCGCAATATCACGGTGATTAGACATGAATAAATAGGAAGCGTTTTTATCTAACTTATCCAAGCCAGAGAACGTCACGCCATTGGTTGTCTCTTTCAAAGACTTACGTAGATACTTACCTACTTCAATTTGAATAGCTTCAACCGATGTGAACTTAGCCCACTTAAACTTTAGGTAGACTTTAAGGATGGGGCTCATTAATGTCTTGAACCAAGCGGCATGATTACTAAAACGATGTTGTAGAATCGCGTTGATGAATTCTTCATCGTTAATCAGGCGTTCAATCGCTGCAGGAATTTCTTCGTCGTTGTAAGGACGGATGTCGTGATACGGATCGTTTATGTCAGTCATCTAATTATAATATCAATACAAAATCGAGCTTATTCTACTCATAGTTAGCGAGTTAATCAGCTAGAGAATTACGGCTTATGTTCAGGTCAGACCAGAACTATAAGAGAAAGTTGCACTATAACACGAACCGTGCCGTCCAAATTACATACAAATATCAATAATGATAACCGCTAGGCAGTATTAACGCTCAAATAATCATGGCATTTCTGTTTCCAGCAATTGGCTTTTGTCGACGAAAAAGCTACTCTAAGGGCGCCAAAAAAATTGAGAAATCACCATGAATTATGCCGTTGAGCACCAACACACCGTCTATTCGTTTTTAGTCAGTACGCCACGTCGAAAAAAAACCAAATTTAGCCTTATTCAGGTTGAAGCTGGATTGGTTTTGGTTAAGTTAGGTAAGAACGAATATGCGTTAGAAGCTGGTGCAACTATTTGGTTGCCATTTGACTGTTTGACTTCCATTAGCTATTTACCCGGCTGTGAAGTGTCACAAATTGATTTTTCGATACGATTGCAAGATAAGTTCCCTACCCAAGCTGGCTTCGTAAACTTACCGCCTGTATCTCAAGCCATTCTTTCTAAACTTCTATCCAGCAAAGTTAGCGATGAGCATAGAAATAATTTGATGGCCGTTATACGCGATGAAGTCCGAACATTACGTCCACTTTTGGATATGTCTCCACTCAGCCAGAAAATTAGCCAATGGTCTGCCGATCATGATTCTGATTTAAGTAAAGAGTTACTTCTGATGCTGAGTTTGCGCGAAGCGAAGAAGCGAATGCAGTCTGGCGTGAAACGCGATGATGTGATTAAAGAGTACTTTGGTGGTTGCGAAGAAGAGTTTGAACAGCTTTCAGGGTTAGTGATGGGTGAGTGCCTTTAAAAAGGCACTTCAACTTGAAGATATACATCCCCTTCCACTTTGTTGTGCCATCGGTAGTCAATACGCATTCTTGGCTCATCACCATTTGGCTCCCCCAAACCTAAGCTGAGCAAAAATCCTTGCGCTTTGAGTTGATCATAGTAGCTGAGATCATCAAACCTATCGGCATATTCTTTTGGAGTCCACACACCAAACCCAAAATGGTTTTTGTCTAACTTAGATGTAAACAGAGGTTCACTTTCGCTGTTTAGTATCCATTCAGACCAGTAGTCCGTTTTCTCCTCTTTTGGTGCAAATTCGCTAATAGCAAAATACCTTCCCACCATTTCGTCCACTTTCTTAATAAGATATGGGCACGAGGAATTCTCTTCCTTACTCAGCATTAAGGAGCTGTTGTTATCACAATATGCCCATGCCTGAAGTGCAAAAGTGCCAGCACAGAAAACAATCACTGGAATTAGAATACGAGGCTTAATGACGGTACCTATAAAGAGACTATGTAAAACAATAAGTAATTATTATTCGAAAAAAGAATGTTCTAATAAGAAATCATTCACTAGAGGCGTTGTCATGGCTGCGACTGACTGACCTCCCACCAATTTATCACGAATCATAGTACTCCGAACCATTATTTTTTCTGGGCATGCCATCACAGACCAACGAGACAATATGTCCTGTGCGCGGTAGAAGTCTACAAATTTGAAGAAATTATCAGGCCCTATAACAAACGTTAGCTCATCTTGGGGGCATTGACGCTGAAGTTCATCCAACACCGCGTAAGTCGTTACGCTCTTTCCCGGCTTCAGTAATAACTCTTCAACGCGAGAACGCGCTACATTTTCTAATTGCAGATCTTGAATAAACAAGTCGACCATCTGACAACGTACGTCATAGGCCAGCATTTGTTTGCCCCATGCATGCGCAACGCTTGGGAGCAGCAACACCTTGTCAAAATGTGAGAGTGAATCAATGACGCTTTTGTGACCCAATGAAGGTGGATTAAATGCACTTCCAAATACCGCAATTTTTTTCATTCGAGCAATAAACCTGCAACTGTTCCTGTCTAGCCCTTTAATGACGGTACAAGATAGGATTTCAGTATTTAATAATCAATTGATTGAGGTATGATAAACCAGTTTTCAAATTGCTGCATGAAAAGGAACTCAAATGGAACATCATATCCGCAAAGAGATGTGTGTCTTACCGTCTATTGACGCACGACACGAAGTAGAACGCCGTGTAAGCTTCATTAAATCGAAACTCACCACATCCGGTTGCAAGTCTTTGGTATTAGGAATCAGTGGTGGCGTAGACTCGACAACCTGCGGCCGTTTAGCACAAATTGCCATTGACGAGCTCAATCAGCAGCACGATACCGACGCTTACCAGTTTGTTGCTGTACGTTTACCATATGGTGAACAAAAAGACGAAGACGAAGCTCAACTCGCGCTTTCCTTTATAAAACCGACTCACTCAGTTTCCGTAAACATCAAACCTGGTGTCGACGGCCTACATAGTTCATCCCATATCGCCCTTGAGGGAACGTCTTTACTTCCAACTGACTCTGCGAAGATTGATTTTGTAAAGGGCAATGTAAAGGCTCGCGCTCGAATGGTCGCTCAGTACGAAATCGCAGGCTACATCGGCGGCTTAGTGTTAGGTACGGATCACTCGGCGGAAAACATTACCGGTTTCTACACTAAATTTGGCGACGGTGCATGTGACCTTGCTCCTCTATTTGGCCTAAATAAACGCCAAGTTCGTCAAGTTGCAGCGTTCTTGGGCGCACCAGAGCTGTTAGTTAAGAAAGTGCCAACAGCCGACTTAGAAGAACTGGCTCCACAAAAGGCGGATGAAGATGCACTCAGCGTGACGTACGACCAAATTGATGACTTCTTGGAAGGCAAAGAAATCGAAGAAGACGCTAAAGCGCGTTTGATTGCCATTTACCAAAAGACTCAGCATAAACGTGAAGCGATCCCAACCATTTACGACTGAGGTTTTTTGACGACTTAAGTTTTGGTTTCAATATTTGAGTTTGATATCAACCCCCATACAAAAGAAGCGAATAATCGCTCCTTTTGTATGGGGGTTGATACTAGGCGGATAGCTTCGATTACATGAATAAAGCCAATCGCAATCCCTACACTTTAAATTGATTAATTTGCGTTTGCTGCTCGCTAGACAGTACTGAAATCTTATGCCCGACCCTTTCTGACTCTTCTGCTTGCTGCTGGATAGTTGCGCTTAAATCTCGGATATTGGTAACATTGAGATTAACCTCTTTAGATACTGACTGTTGCTCTTCTGCAGCCTTTACAATCAGTTGATTCATGTCGCTAATCTCACTAATAGAGGCAAAAATAATGTCTAATTTTTCTACGGCGTGTTCAACTTGAACCGAGGTCTCCTGAGCGAGTTCGTTTCCTTGTTCAATGACCGAGACCACGTTCTTAGTACCCACCTGCAGTTTTTCGATAACGGTTTGAATTTCACGAACTGAACCTTGTGTACGGCTAGCTAGGTTTCTTACTTCATCCGCAACAACCGCAAAACCTCTACCTTGCTCACCCGCTCTAGCGGCTTCAATAGCGGCATTAAGCGCCAACAAATTTGTTTGCTCTGATATCCCTTCTATAACGGTTAAGATCGCATTAATACTCTGGTTATTTTTTGATAGGTCTTCGACAACCGGAACCGCTGACTTCATTTTTTCTACTAAATGCTCCATTTCACTAGAAGAACTCTTAATCACCGACTGCCCGTCTTTTGCTGCACTATTTGCTCGCTCTGCAGAGATCACGGCCATATTCGCATTTTCAAGTACCATGCAGGCTGTCTGGGTCATTTGTTCTGACGCCGTTGCGACTAAGTCGACTTCCTTAAACTGTTCGTTGCTGCTGTATCGCGTGATTGAAACGGACTTTTCGCCATCTTTGCTGCTTTCCGCCACTTGATTGCTAGTTTCAATTATCGTTTTCATCGTCGACTGTAATTTATCTTGGAATAGATTAAAGCCTCTGGCCAACTGACCTATCTCATCTTTGGTGTTAACCGATAAGCGCTGGGTAAGGTCACCGTCTCCAGATGCGATGTCATCTAATCGAATAACGACGTCTTTAATGGGCTTAACTAAGCGTGAGGACGCGATACCGATAATGAGCAACCCTAAAACAATAAGGAGTGCACTCGCGATAAGTTCAGAAAAGATACCCTCGTTAATTTTAATTTCAATCGATTGATCTAATGTCATCGCGTCCGCGACAATACTTGCTCTTGGAGCTTCTAAAATGACTGCCCATTGCTTGTCTGCGAATGTTATTGGAGCATAGGCAATTAGCCATTCTTGGTTCGTACTCCATATTGACTGAGGCAGACTATTTGAAAGTAGTGCATCAATTTCTTGTTGGCTTGACACATCATTGACCAGTACTTCTCCAATTTGATCTTTAGTGTCGTCGCTCGCAAGCAATAGCCCATCACTTGTGATAACCCTAACCCTTCCTTTGCCATCAAATAGATTAGAGTCACTTTTTACAGCCATCGCAATCAGAGGAGATAAATTGAAATCGATGCCTAAAATACCGATCACCTCCTGCTCAAACTCCAAAGGCATAGAGATTGACGTAATGAGATCACTGACATCACCATAGTCACTGTATCTAGGGTCTGTTACGCAGGTAAAACCGGTTTTAATTGGGCAAATGAATCGATCATAGTTGCTTGGCTCACTAATAATGCCCTCATATAAAATATTCTGAAGTGCTTTGTTCCCATCAAGGGATATTGCCCAGTTTGAAGCAAATCTACCGAGTTCGTTTGAGGCTGCATAATCCGCCCCAGCAAACTCGCTGTCTTTTTGATCCAGAGCATTTGGCTCAAACACCAAGTAAGCAGCTTGAATGGTGGAGAATTGTTCTACCGATTTTCGTATCATATCGTCTTGCGATATCCGTAACTCTTCGCTTGGTGTATCGTTATAATCCGCCGAGTCTTTTAGTACCAGCGCACTGCTAACGAGCATTTCTGCACGGAATTGAGCTTCAGAAAGGTAATTAGTAATTTCTCGCGCAACCAATGTCGCTTCGCTCGAAAGCAATTTCCTCGATTTATCGATGACAGACTCAGAACTTTGTTGACGTATTGTTTGCTGATTTTCTTTGGCATTATTAACAGAAAAACTAACTAGCAACAGGGCTGTAACTAACAAGCACAATCCTGAAAGAGTCATTATTTTCCATTTAACTGTAAACATTCCCACTTAACCACCTCTTTTCAGACGAGATTCATTCCATTAATTACAATAAGTTAATTACCGCTTATATGTTATCAATATGTCAAAACCCATTAAAGCTTAAGAAAGAAGCAATTAAAATGTAAACGTATCCACAACAGAATTCAAATCACACAATTAGCATGATAAGAGCAAAAAGAACGGTGAACCCGCTCTTTCGGTTAGTTTTTTATATGATTGCCAGCTAGGCTCAGCTTTCTAAAATGAGGTCACTTCGAGGGACACAACAACAGGCAAGTACGTGACGATTCGCTTTATCATCGGGAAGCAAGGCTGGAACTTCCGCTTGCAAGTAGTCTCCCTCTGTCACCGTTACTTTACACGCTCCACATAGCCCCGCACGGCAGCTGTTGGCAATGAATATGCCTGCATCTTCCGCTTGTTCTAAAATCGATGCCTTGTTGTTACCAATGAACTGAGCACCGTTTATGGATATCGATACACTTTTTTCAATTGCATTATCCAATAACGCCACTCCGAATGCTTCTTGATGATAATGACTGCCCGGTACTCCCATTTTCATTAGAAGGTTTTTCGATTTCTGCATAAACCCCTCAGGACCACACACAAAAACTTGTCGATCATTGAGTTTAGGAAGTGACCTCAAATGGCTTAAGCACACTCGGCCTCTCAATCCGCTCCACTCGGCATCAGGTTGACTTAACGCAATATGCAATTTCAATCCCACGTGATTGGCTTCTAATGCCTTTAGTTCGTCTTTGAACGGGAGATCGCGGAACGTTCTACACTGGTAATAGAAAACAACATCACCGAGTTTAGCTGTTGACTCTAAATATCGAATAATCGACAACATTGGTGTGATACCACTTCCAGCCGCCATCAAAAGTAAGGGCTCAGATGAATTTGCTATATGAAACTCACCTGCGGGCGCTTTGGCTAATACCGTATCTCCTAGGTTGAAATGATCCAAAAGCCAATTGGAAACCTGCCCATCTTCAACCCGTTTTACGCAAATTTGATATTGATGGAGGTCGAGCGGATTGGATGACAACGTATAGTTTCGGCTGTATTTTTTATTGTCTATGCTTAACTCTATCGGTAGATACTGCCCTGCTTTATAACTAGGCAACAAAGCGTCAGCCCCTTCAAATGTAAAGGCCACAAAATCAGGGCTGATTTCACGTTTATCGATACATCTAAGTTCAATCAAGGTAGATTCTTCATCGAGGTAAACTTCTTTGTCTTTCGTTTCAAGTACGACAACTGTATCGCCAGCTCGTATCATCCCTTCATTTTTTGCGACTAGGTTTTGCCCAAAAAAGACACCACCCTTTTCGTTCGCCCGAAACTTCCCAAGTGTACTTAATGGTTCTTTGCTTGCTCTAAAATCTCCGGTTCTTGTATCAACCGTTGTCAATATACAACGCTCACAAGGTTTAACCGCTTCAAATTCCACCTCTCCAATGCGAATTCGTTTCCAACTGTCTTCAATAAATGCATCATCACCCGACACAACCAGATTGGTACGAAATTGGTCCATCAAATGTTCTTCATTGCTTCTTCGGTTCAATTCATCAAGTGACGCCTGGCTGATAACAAGCAATGGATAGCCATCAGCAAAGCTGACGTTATGACCGATTTTGTCACGAATACGATTAGATTGAGCACCACTGAACAGCAGTTGAACCGGGCGCCCTACGACTTGTGAAAACCACTTATTGGCGGTGAGTTGAGTGGTGTACGCAATAAAACGGTCATTCCAAACCTGCGTGCTTACTTCTTCCATTAGAAATTCATCATAACGTAATCTGAGTGGTGTCTTTCCTGGATAACTCAATACAATACCATCAGGAAGTAAGCTCGACTGCACATTCACCATGTGGGGGAATTTACGGGCGGTCACCATAGCACCATCAGAAAATGCGAGCATAAAACGGCGATCAAAACAAAGCCCCTGTTTCTCTACCCACGCACTAGACAAGGTAATCCCGGACACGGATTTAATCGGATAGATATTAATTTCAGTTAACTTAGATTGATTGGAATTCGACATAACATGCTCTCAAATTGGTTGCTTATTATAAATATCGGCGTTGAAACACAGATGCTTACCATTGTAATCGGTAATTAGATGAAAAAAAACGTGAAACCTATGTGGTTTTCTACTATTATCCTGTCGCCTAAACGGTTGCGTTATCGCGCTTTGTTAGTATTTTACCGCTTAGGCTCCTTATTCGTTTTCTAATACCCGGTGGGAGCATCAAATGACTACACTTACTATCACTCGTCCTGATGACTGGCATGTGCACCTTCGCGATGGCGAAGTACTGACAGATACAGTTCGCGATATCAGCCGTTACAATGGCCGCGCACTGATCATGCCAAATACCATTCCCCCAATTACTGATACAGAGCTTGCTTTGGCATACCGCGACCGCATTATGGCAGCGAAACCTAAAGCACAGTTTGAGCCATTAATGGCGCTATACCTTACAGATAACACGACACCTGATGAAATTCGTAAAGCCAAAGCAAGCGGTAAAATTTTTGCTGCTAAGCTATACCCTGCAGGTGCAACAACCAATTCAGATTCAGGTGTCACTAGCGCAAAAAACATCTACCACGTCCTAGAAGCGATGGAAGAAGTGGGTATGTTATTGCTTATTCATGGTGAAGTGACCGCGCACGATGTTGATATTTTTGACCGCGAAAAAGTTTTCCTTGAAACGGTACTGGCGCCAGTTGTTAATGATTTTCCTAATCTAAAGATCGTACTTGAGCACATCACCACCGCTGACGCGGCTAACTTTGTGCACAATGCAAGTGACAACGTAGCGGCAACAATCACCGCTCATCACCTGATGTACAACCGAAACCACATGTTGGTCGGTGGCATCAAGCCGCATTTCTATTGCCTGCCGATCCTTAAGCGCAATACACACCAACAAGCATTGGTAGAAGCGGCGACCAGCGGCAGCAAAAAATTCTTCTTAGGTACAGACTCTGCACCTCACTCAAAAGGCAACAAAGAAGCCGCATGTGGTTGTGCGGGATCTTACACGGCTCACGCAGCTGTTGAACTGTACGCTGAAGTATTTGAGCAAGAGGAAAAAATTGAACACTTAGAAGCATTCGCAAGCCATAACGGACCAGATTTCTACAATCTGCCTCGCAACAGCGATACCATTGATCTTGTAAAAGAAAGCTGGGATGTTGCTGAAACTATGCCGTTTGGCAATGATATCGTTGTGCCAATCAAAGGCGGCGAAGCCATTGAGTGGAAAGTAAAGTAATCCTCGCTTGCTCAGTAAGCAAACTAAGTGGCTTACGTTTCCTCTAGCTCAATAAATAAAAAAACGTTCGCAAATGCGAGCGTTTTTATCCCTGCCAAATATTGAACTATCTATGTATTTGACTGATTCATGAATGTGCATTGGCCTTGTTCATTTTATACTGTTCTGGTGTAACGCCAGCGTAGCGCTTGAACATAGTGATGAACGGACTCGCTTGGTTGTAACCTAATAGAAATGCAGCCTCTTTCACTGATATGCCTTTTTGCAACAAGGTTAACGCATGGAGATAACGCATCCTTAAACGCCACTCAGTAAAGCTCATCCCTAATTCACTTTGGCAATAACGAGCAACCGTTCTTTCTGTGGTGTGTACTATGCTCGCCCATTCTCCCAAAGTTTTTGCATCAGTTGGATTGTCTTCCAGACCATTGAGAATTGGAGATAGTACTTTATGGTCACTCGTCGGCAAGAAGTGTTGTTCTGGTTTGGCTAACGACAGTTGATCCAACATTACCTGCATTAAACGCTCATCTGCTGCCGTTTCTGCCATGCGCACACCTCGGATACGAAAATCCTCAATGATGGCCGTCAGTATAGGCGTTACCCCCAGTAAGCAGGTTGTATTTGGCAGCGCCAGAGTTTTGTCATGAGCGATATTCAATGAACAGTAATCCACTGGTTTTCGGTTGAAGCTGTAGTGCATCACACCGGACGGAACCCAGATGGCCAAATGCGGTGGGGCCAAAAAACGGGTACCTTCTGCATTTAGCTCTAACATTCCACCTCGTATTATCTGAACCTGCCCCCACGTGTGTGAATGGTTTCTTGTTACTGTATTTGATAAAAATGCATCGAAATTAAAATATACTGGTGCGGGAAGTTCATCAATCGAAATCGATGGATGAATATTTGCATTGCTGGTTCTACTGGATTGTTTCATTCTGTCTGACTTGGTGGTGATGCTGTCCGGTGAGAGATATATATTATCAGATTGACGTGAGATACTAGCAATCTGTTCAATTAGTTTGATGGAGTTCACATGGTTTATCTATTTCCGCTGTTCACAATTATCATCTGGGGCGGGAACTCCATTGTAAACAAGCTTTCTGTTGAAAGTATTGAACCCAGTGCAATGAGCTTCTTTCGTTGGTTCTTTGCTATGCTTATTCTTACGCCTTTTGTACTGCCATCGATCGTACGCTCATGGAAGGTCATTAAACCTTTTACATTTAAGCTTGCCATTCTCGGACTGCTTGGCATGGTTTTGAACCAATCACTAGGTTATTACGCAGCACTAACGACCAGTGTATCTAATATGGCGTTGATCATTTCGCTTGTTCCGCTCATTTCTATCTTTATCAGCGTCCCATTGCTGGGTAAAAAAATGTCTCCCCTTGGTGTTGTCGGCGCGGTTACCTCTCTATCTGGGTTGGCTTTCATGCTCGGCCAAGGCGATATCATGTTTATTTTCCAGAACTCTGTCACACCTGGAGATGCAATGATGTTGGTTGCCGCTATTGTGTATGCTTTGTATTGTGTCTTGATAAAGAAGTGGAAGATGCCGTTAACGAATTGGCAATTCATCTACATGCAAGGTGCCTTTGCGGTCCTTATGCTGTTCCCGTTGTGGATGAGCAGCGAAGTATTGCTTCCGCCTGTTGAATCATTTCCTTTGGTTGCTTATGCCAGTTTAGCGGCTTCCGTTATAGCGCCGTGGCTTTGGGTAAAATCGATTGATGCAATCGGCGCAGATTCCAGTGCGATGTTCATGAACCTGCTGCCAATCATTGCTGTAGCGCTTGCTTCAACCTTGCTGGGTGAGAGTATTTCAGAGTTCCATATTATTGGCGGTATCATGGTGATTTCAGGAGTGGTCCTGGCTCAGATTAAAAAACGTCAGATCCCAACAGTTAGAATTGCTACCACCACAGAACAAGCAACAAAACCTATATAAAAATATCTGTCCATTAATAACAAGTCCATTAACTACAAACCAGCAAACAAAAAGGCCCGTTACTGACTGAAGTAACGGGCCTTTTCAATTTGTATTCTCAACAGGGCTAGTCTTCGTCCATCCAGCTCATTTCTGGCAGTTCGTCTAAGTGAGAATTGTAGCGTTTCAGATTAAAAGCAGATTCATTTTTCATGACATCGAAGACTTCTAATGCGAGTGCACATGCCATCATTTCAATCGCTTCTTCTCTTTTTGTACCCGTCATCATTAAGCGCATTAGCGTTTCTTTGACTTTAATAGGGTCACCATCATTTAATTGGTTCTCCACTATCTCGCGCAGATCATCTCCGCTCATTACGCTGTCTTGCTCGGTCGTCATTGTTATTCTCATTTACGGTTGAAGTCCCGATTGTAACAGAGCAGTAGTTTAGGTTCTACGCAATACAGAGTCCTAGAAAAAAGTTCTAATGATCTATATTCAACGCCCATAACTTAATATAAACTTACATTTGAAATGTACCTTTATAAGCCTGTATTATGCAAAGCTCATCAATACTCATCAAGTCTCTTAATACAGAATTCAAAACCGTTTCTGCTATGGTCGAGATATACTGTAAAGCGCATCACAACACCCAAGGCCTTTGTAGCGAATGCGCAGCTCTTATCGCCTATGCTGAAACCAAACTTGACCGTTGCCCTTATGGTGATAAAAAGCCAACGTGTAATCGTTGCCCTATTCACTGTTATAAACCGGATCCAAAGGAGCAAATGCGCTTAGTAATGCGCTACTCTGGCCCGAGAATGTTACTGCATCATCCCCTTTTGGCGGTTCGCCACCTTGTTCATGAGAAAAGGCCCGTGCCTGACCATGTGCCACGAAACAACTCAAATCGATTTAAACGTAGAGACAACGCACCAACTAACGAATAGCGTGCATATTCGCTATGTTAAGCAAACTAGCGTTTCGTTTGTTAGAAATAAGCCGAGTAACTTAAATTCATTTCAGTCGCGATATCATGGTTTAGAACAAATCTAACGTCCCAGTCTTGGCTATCGCCAAAGCGGTTATCCCATTTTACGGCCACTTTTCTAATTGACTCAGTACCAAAGGTTGTTGATGGCGTCACGACCAAGTGAGTTTTCCAGACTTCGTTCGCCGTATAGAGCGCTCCGAATTCAACACCAACTCCGGTATCTTGTAACTCGGTAAAGTCAGCTTTAAGTTGAGGAAGCGCGTAAAATGAAACGCTGCCGAGCCCACGCTGTGCCCACCCCATGCCAGCATATAACCGCACTCTTTCTTCATTCTTGGTCGACAGATCTTTCTGTTCAACGGTCAAACGACCATTCCATGCCCAACGACGCTCTTTAAATAAGTCTACGTGCAAAAGATTCAGTGTGGTTACATTGAATAAATCGAACTTGCTGAGCCAGATCTCGTCTTGATTAAACTTGACTTCTGTTTCGAAAAATACGGCATTTGAGTCTTTATAGCGAGCGGCTTCTTTTGCCAAAAAGTCGTAATAACCGGCGCGATAACTTAACGTTCCTATTGCACCAAATTCGCTACTATGACCCAAGCTCACGTTGATGCGATTTGGGTTCTGGGCTTCATGCGGAGGGTCATTGGGATTGTCTTCCCACTCCAGCTCTGCAACGGGCAGTTTCAAGCTTGCTAGCATCAACTTGCGTTTTGAAACTTTCGCTTCTTGATTATCATTATCTGTGATGGCCAATTCGTAGTAATCAAACAGTAAGCTAATAATGCGATGTTTGCGTTCGGGTTCAAGGCTTAAAAATGCGTCGCCATCAAGTGCAGCATTATCATCGACAATCGATTTCGTTATCTGTTGTTGCGCACTTGAAAGGGCTTGGTATTTATCGTGAATTCTGGTGTATTTTGATTCGCGTCGATTGATACTGCGAATAAGCGGTTGCCCTTTGTGTTCAATTTTTTTCAAACTTTTGAAAATATCGAGTGGCATATCCCAAGGTTGAAAGCGTGTTAACAGCTCAGAATCATCCTCGAGCACTATTTCGATAAACTTGGCCATTTCTGTAGAGCAATTGCCACTTAAGAAAAGGTAATTGAATTTAACGTCAGATAACTCCCAGAGGTGCGCTTCGAGTAATCTAACTTCATTGTTGCTTAGATTGAGTTCGTATTCCCAAAGCTCTCTTTGTTCATTCTCGGCATAGCCGTATTCCAGTTTATAGTATTCAGCATCGCTGTAACTGGCGTCGTAGCCACCAAACAGCCCGTAGGTTACGTACTTTACTGGGTTGTCATCACGAGAAGCGTCTGCGCCAAAGTTGATGCTCCGATCTAATAAGGGGGAATCAGAATTTTGAACACCTTTCTGCATGTTCAATTTCATGAGCAAGTGACCAAAAAAGGAAGCTGGATTGCCCAAATAACCGGTGACGAAGATTAAGCTAATCGATTCGGTTTTATTCTCGCCTTTCCAAGTATTAAAATTTGGGCAGGCAATCGACTGATCCGCCCACCTTGGCCCTAGAATGCTGTCTAACCATAGTTTTCTGGCAGGGAATCGACATTGTGCATGTTGATTTACATCCCCTTTCACCACCTGATTCATACTGTTGATGGTTGCCAAGAGTTCTAATTCGGGATTAACCGATCCTTTCTCGCTTAAGAAAAACTCTCGGCTATTTATGTCACTGTTGTTGCCTTCAAAATGAAGCAATTTTAGCCACTGGTGACTTTTCGCTAAATCAGAGATAGTAGAATGGGGGGAAAACCAGGTGCCAGCAGCTTGTACCGTTTGTATAAAACTCGCACCTATTACGCTTGTAATAGCGACCAACAACAGACTAGAGCGTCTTGGCATAATGACCTGCAAATAACGTTAGACAAAAAGAAAGCGCACGGAGTTAACATGCGCTTTGTCCACTTTTAATAATTATACAGCGTTACATTGCGCCGAAAATTGATTGATGTTTTTTTCGACTAACAGGAAGTAAGCTTCTGCTTTTTCATTTTGGGGTTTGGAGGCGTAATCGGCTTCAATTACCATGCCACCAAAATCACTGCGAATGCCGTTTACAACGTCGTTTCGCGCAGCCACATCACAATCAAAGATATCTAGCATTGCCATTAAATGTTCACCTTGGCCTTGAGCTGTATCTTCTTCAAGACGTGGGTAGGTGTCGTTAATAAAGTTTGCTGCTGCCCAAAAAGGCCCACCACAAGTGCTTGGAGATAAAGAGTTGGATGTGGTTGCGGTTGTACCTAAATCCCAGGTTACGTTAGTTGTGATCGCCAAGTAGCCGTTCCATGTGGGGCCAGCTATCCAATGTCCTATACCACAGCTTTTCCAAAGGTTTGCATAAGAAGGCGTTGCTGCCATTAGGAGGGCCACTGCCAAGAGTATTTTCTTCATTTTTATCATCCATAATTCAAAGATTATCAATAAACTGTAATCGTACATGAACTGAGTTTGTCATGATGTACAGTATGAAAAACCATTTAAGTGTTTTTGTTTGCAACGCTGTGACATTCGCGGCTGAGAGCCTATTTCCTGAACAGCAAACTAAGTATAGGATAACTTTTGGGTTTTTCTTTGATACTGACTCAATTGTTTTCACGCTTCTGATTAGCTCGAATCCGTCGTTTACGTCTTATCACGGCTCCGGTAAGCATGAACAGCGAAAACAGCCCAATACTGCCTGCGTTTTCTTTACGAGGTTGGCTCACACCAAACTCTAAGTTAGATACACCATTAACGGTATGTTTCGCTGCAACCGCACCAGTCACGACGCTTTGTATCCAATAGCTATAGTCCAGTACTTCCGTAAACACTCCTTGCGATAGCGCTCCTGCATCACCACATGTGCCAGGGCCAAAGCTAGCAATACCAACTTGCCTGAATACGTTACCGTCAAACCACAGTAAGGGCCCGCCAGAATCTCCCTGGCATATGCCGTTTCTAAGCCCAGTCAGGTTACTGTAGTCGCCTTGGGTACACAAATGACTGTTATTGATTGGGCCAAATGTTCGGCAGGAGCTTGGGGATAAATAATTCACTTGGGTTTGTAGTAAGTCAAGAGAGGAATCCACATTGCTAGACGTATTCCCATGCCCTAAAGCGGTAAATACTGCCCCGTTGACTCGATAATTTGCGTCGTCCCCCGATGCAGGCAACCTAACGTAATTATTTGATGGGACATTTTGAATTTCTGATGCGAGTTTGATGATTGCTATGTCGTTGGCCCAAAGGTACGTTGCACCGCCTCGATAGTCGTCTCGAAAATAGAAACTTTCAGCAGGGATTTTTTGCGCTGACCAAAAGTCACGTTCATTGCCTAGTTGAAGTACCACGGTCGTATGATCATTATAATCAGCGTCTTGTACGCAATGTGCTGCTGTCATTACATGCCATGAGTCCAAGATCGACGCACCACAATAGTTCCCGTAATAACCATAGTCTTCTCGACGGTCGTAATACAAACTCGCCATATAAGGGTAACTTGAAATCGATGCTGTATTCCCATTCACTATCATGGGTACAACTTCAAGTTCGGTTGCAATCGTAACTTTTGAAATGCAAAGAAATACAATACTTAGAAGCCATTTGTTCATATATTCCCCTCAACGAAAACACGCTAGTTCGATGGGTCCAACTGAGTCAAAAGCCGTGCGTTTTTCTTTTTAGTCTAGATGAGATATTGAATTTATGTGAAGGGGATCAAAAAAACCCGCTCTTCGCGGGTTTTCTAATGGTATTACTAGATATTATTTCTACTTCTTTTTTCGACTTAAACCAGCAACAAAAAGCATTAATAGTCCGTAAAATCCAAGTGAAGCACCGTTATCTACCTGGTAGTTTTTAAACTTTGCTTTCGCTTCATCAGTTACAACAAATGAAGATGAAACTTTTCCAGAAATCACATCGTCTATCCAATCCTGGTAAGCAAATATCTCGGTGTATGCACTAGCGTAACCATATGGCCTACCACTTTCGGGATCTTCAACCAATCCGCAATCTTTCGTAGCATAACTAGCAACACCAATTTGCTTGTACTCTCCGTTATCTAGCCACAACAACGGGCCGCCAGAGTCGCCACTGCACGCCGAACTGTACTTACCATCTGACTTGATTTCAGATAGAACACAAAGTTTTTTATTACCAGTAGAACCGTGAGAGTTACACGAAGGTGTATAAATCATTACCGCTTGTTCTAACTGTTCAGCAGTGTCTGCTGTAATGCCTCCTCCCAAGGTTTGATTTTTACCATGCCCAATAATAAGTAACTTTTCAGAATCACTACGATAGACATTTTTGTCACTAGCCACATTATTAGAAACATAGCTTGCCGGTGAAACTTGGCTAGTCGGTAAAGGAGATGCAAGTTTAACTAATGCAATGTCATTGGGAAAAAAGTCATCGTTACTGTTTACATAATCCGGATGTCGATAAATTTCCTTTATAGGAATGGCTAATGCTGTTTGGTAGCCACCTTGGACTCCCGCCTCTTCGTATTGAACACCCGTGGCTACTTTCAAAAATAAATTCTTAAACGAGTCGTTTGCACTACTAACACAATGTGCGGCTGTCAATACAAACTCTTGATTATAAATGGTTGCACCACAGATGTTGCCGTAATAATTTGATTCGGAAATACGATCGAAATAGAGACTAGCAAAATATGGAAAATTGCTTACATCTGCGTGGTCTCCATTGATTATTAATGGAGCAATACTAGAGTGATAGGGTGCTTCACTCGCAATAGTTAAGCTAGAAATGGTCAGCAGTATAGAAGAAAGTATGAAGTTCCTTTTTTTCGACATCAGTTTATCCTTTCAAACCTTTTAGAGCGCATACTAGCACCTATCCCAGCTATACTTCTGCGTTATCATACTAATTCCATAAAAAAACCCGCCAAGTGGCGAGTTTTTAAACAACGTTTAGCGCGTACAATTATCCACGATAGTATCGCTGTGGTACGAACGGCATTTTTTCGACCGTCATTGGTAATTTTTTACCACGAACTTCTGCAAACACTTCAGTTCCAATAACGGCAAAAACAGTTTGTACATAGCCCATAGACACTGGCTTACCCGCTGTTGGGCCAGCAGTACCACTGGTTACCACGCCGATTTCGTTATCCTCTGCATCAAACAGTTTGGCACCTTCACGTACAGGCGCTTTTGTTTGACCGACCAAACCAATGCGTTTACGTACTACATTCTTAGTCGCTATTTGATCAAGAATGATGTCTGCGCCTGGAAATCCACCCGCTCGTTCGCCATCAGTACGACGGATCTTGCTGATCCCCCACAGTAGACTGCCTTCAACTGGAGACGTTGTTGTGTCTAAGTCGTGACCATACAAGCATAAACCACATTCAAGACGCAAAGAATCTCGAGCGCCTAGGCCAATCCATTCTACTTCTGAGAATTCAGTTAAGGTGCGAGCCAGCTCTTCCGCTTTATCGTTAGAAACTGAAATTTCGTAGCCATCTTCGCCAGTATAGCCCGAGCGGCTAACCAAGCACGTTTCGCCAACCAATTCAATTTCACGAGTATCCATAAAAACCATGTCAGCCACTTCTGGATTCAACTTCGCTAAAACATCAGCCGCTTTTGGTCCTTGCAGAGCAAGCAGTGCGCGATCTTCAATAACGTCCATTTTAACTGAATCAGGCAAGTTAGCTTTAAGGTGCGCAATATCTTGTTCTTTACACGCAGCATTAACGACCACAAACAAATAGTCACCAAAATTGGCAACCATTAGGTCATCCATAATCCCACCCTCTTCATTTGTGAAGAAAGCGTAACGTTGATTACCTTGTGGTAAGTCGATGATATCTACAGGAACCAATGCTTCTAATGCTTTGGCAGCATCCGCTCCATGTAAGCGTAACTGGCCCATATGGGACACATCAAACAAACCAGCCGAATCACGCGTATGTAAATGCTCTTTCTTTACACCCAGTGGGTACTGTACCGGCATATCGAAACCAGCAAAAGGCACCATTTTGGCTCCCGCTTCTAGGTGCAATGCGTGAAGTGAAGTCTTGTTGAGTACTGTCATTCTATTCTCCATATCGTCAGTTTCTACTGCGCGATGATTCAGTTGGTCTTTCCAATAAACCGCTAGTGTTTCCGATAGTAGATAATGTTTACTCGCTTGGAAACCGTCAATTGCTTTACAACCATCACAATGTGATCTTTAACAAGTTTATTACAGGTGTTAACACAACATTTCAGCGGTTAGAATCAAAACAACGTTTTCACGCGAACAAAAAAGACACATAGAAAACGTTTGCTTTTATTATAGGAAACACAACAGAACTGGTTACTTTGCTGTAACCCAAAGGATATGAGCGTCTTCTTCACTGGTAGAAACCAGCATGTGCCCCATGTTTGCATCGTAATAAACACTGTCACCAGACTTTAATGGCACAGGTTCATAAAATTCAGTATAGAGAAGAACGTCGCCCTCTAGAATAAGCAAGAACTCTTCGCCATCGTGGCGTACCCAATCAGAATAGTCATCGAAGTTTCGGGCATGAATTCTGCTCTTGAATGGCATCATCTTTTTATTAGATAACTGAGTGGCCAACAGTTCATGTTCGTAAGTCGGTGTCGGGTGCGGTTTTCCCTGGCCGGATAAGGTAACATCACGCCTACCCGTTGCGACTTTTTTTCTCGGCGGTTCAAATAGTTGCGGCATATCGATATTAAGACCCGCAGCCAGTTTCTGCATCGCCTGGAAAGTTGGCGAAATCTGTTCATTTTCAATTTTTGAGAGCGTAGAACGAGCAAGACCAGTACGTTTGCTGGCGTCTTCTAACGTCAGTGACAACTCCATACGAATCTCTTTGATCCGCTTACCTAACTTTAACGGCTCTATACTTTCTTGTTGCTGTTCTTTAGCTAACGTTAATGATGGGTATTCATCGTACATGTCTTCAGACATAAGTCCCTCTATCTCTTGTTTCCTAATTCTCTTATTTCATTGTGCACAGAGTCGCCTGAACATAAAAGTAGCAGAGTGTAAATAAACAGTGCGCTGGGTAGCAAAATCGGAAAACGTGTTTCCTATAGGAAATTTATGGTTGAATGTGCGTGCGACAAGCGCTATGTTACAACCTTGTTAGCCGTTCAATGATTTCATTCATATCATAAGTGCCACTTTGGAACGCACTGGAAGAAAATTAGCAAACGTTTGTATTCACAATTGAATATTTTCGCCATTTTTCTCACTGCGCACTGCCAAAGGATGAAATCGCACCGAATTATGCCCATGTGGTGGGATTGACCTCTCCGCATGCCGAATAACAAAAGGAAGATCGTATTTTCGCAAATGGTCAAAGAATCAAGTAAATACGAACTAGCTATAAAGGTCCCTACAATGACTCAATCTTTCAAAACACATAACTTAGAAAACTTCTTCTCAACGAACCTCGCTGCTACAGATGACGCGGTATTTGCTGGTATTCAAGCTGAACAAACTCGCCAAAATGAACAAATAGAATTAATAGCCTCTGAAAACATCGTTTCTAAAGCGGTGATGCAAGCACAAGGCACTTGTTTAACGAATAAATACGCAGAAGGTTACCCTGGACGCCGTTATTACGGGGGGTGTGAGCATGTTGACTCTGTAGAAACAATCGCTATTGAGCGCGTTAAGAACCTATTTCGTTGCGAATACGCGAACGTACAGCCACATTCTGGCGCACAAGCAAACGGCGCGGTGATGCTTGCACTATTGCAACCAGGCGACACGATTCTAGGTATGTCACTTGACGCTGGGGGTCACCTTACTCACGGAGCAAGGCCTGCGCAGTCTGGTAAATGGTTTAATGCTATTCAGTACGGCGTAGACAAAGAAACCTTAGAAATCGACTACGATGCGGTTCGTGAACTCGCCATTGAACACAAACCTAAGCTCATCATCGCAGGCGGAAGTGCCATTCCTCGTACTATCAACTTCGAGAAATTCAGAGCCATTGCCGATGAAGTCGACGCGTTGCTCATGGTTGATATGGCGCACATCGCCGGCTTAGTTGCCACAGGTGCTCACCCTAGCCCAATCCCATTTGCTGATGTCGTTACATCAACGACTCATAAAACACTTCGTGGCCCTCGTGGTGGTCTGATATTGACCAACGATGAAAGCACAATTAAGAAAATTAACTCAGCGGTTTTCCCCGGCTTGCAAGGTGGCCCTTTGATGCACGTAATTGCATCAAAAGCGGTAGCCTTTGGTGAAGCTTTGGGGCCAGATTTTAAGACTTACATCAATCAAGTCGTTTCTAACGCCAAGATCCTTGCAGAAGTATTGCAAACGCGTGGTTGTGACATTGTCACTGGAGGCACCGACACGCATTTGATGTTAGTTGATTTAAGACCAAAAGGACTGAAAGGCAATCAGGTTGAAGACGCGCTAGAACGTGCTGGGATCACATGTAATAAAAATGGCATCCCATTTGATTCTGAAAAACCTATGATTACCTCAGGCATACGTTTGGGTACGCCCGCTGGAACCAGTCGTGGTTTTGGCAATGAAGAATTTAGACTCATCGGTGAATGGATCGGTGACGTGCTTGACGGCTTAGTTGAGCATCCACAAGGTAATGCAGAAGTTGAAAAACGAGTGAAAAACCAAGTTCAACAGCTTTGCCTTAAGTTCCCTCTTTACCAATAATTTTTATAATCGTTACGGATATTTTTGGAGATATTGCAATGGATAAAACACTGAAGTTTACAGAAAGCCATGAGTGGGTACGTGACAATGGCGACGGCACTGTGACCATCGGCATTTCAGAGCACGCACAACAAATGCTTGGCGATGTCGTGTTTGTTGACTTACCTGACACTGGCGACGAGCTAGAAGCTGGTGAAAACTTTTCTTTAGTTGAATCTGTAAAGGCGGCATCTGATATTTACTCTCCAATTTCAGGTGAAGTACTGGAAATTAACGAAGAGCTAGAAGACAGCCCAGAACTTATCAACGAAGAACCTTATGAAGGTGGTTGGATCGTTAAAGTTAAACTGAGCGATGCTGCAGAGCTTGAAAACCTAAAAGACGCTGAAGAGTATGAAAACTCTTTAGAAGACGAATAAGAACATTCGATTCTGGTAGATTAAAATATGACAGAGTTACTTCAACACCTAAGCACGGATAACGAATTCATTGGTCGCCATAACGGACCTAACGATTCAGAGCAAAAGCAAATGCTTGCTGCTATCAACGCAGTAAGTATGGACGCCCTTATTGAAGAAACCGTCCCGGCGCAAATCCGTCTTGAAACACCAATGAATACTGCTCCCGCAATGAGCGAAGCAGACATGCTTACTGTAATGAAGCAGTTTGCTAACCAAAACCAGATCAAGCGAACGTTTATCGGCCAAGGTTACTACAATACCTTTACGCCAAACGTCATTCTTCGCAACGTGCTTGAAAACCCAGGCTGGTATACGGCTTATACTCCGTATCAACCTGAGATTTCGCAAGGCCGTTTAGAAGCGCTGCTTAATTACCAACAAATGGTAATGGATCTTACGGGAATGGAAATCGCTAACGCTTCTCTTCTTGATGAAGCGACGGCAGCCGGCGAAGCGATGACTTTGTGTCAGCGTGCTGGTAAAAGCAAAAGCAAAGTGTTTTTCGTTGCTGATGACGTTCACCCACAAACGTTAGAAGTGGTAAAAACACGTGCCGAGTTCATTGGTTTTGAAGTCGTTACAGGCTCTGTCGATTCTTTACCTGACCACGATGTTTTTGGTGCATTGCTGCAATACCCTGGTACAACAGGTGAAGTACGCGACTTAACAGACGTTATTTCAGCGGCGCAAGCGAAAAAGACGCTGGTTACTGTTGCAACCGACCTACTTGCCTGCGCATTACTAAAACCAGCGGGTGAAATGGGCGCAGATGTTGTTATTGGCAGTGCTCAGCGCTTTGGTGTCCCTATGGGGTACGGCGGCCCACATGCAGCCTTCATGGCAACAAAAGAAAAACACAAACGCACAATGCCTGGTCGCGTTATTGGTGTCTCTATCGATTCCAAAGGTAATCAAGCTTTGCGCATGGCAATGCAAACTCGTGAGCAACACATCCGCCGCGAAAAAGCGACGTCGAATATCTGTACTGCTCAAGCGTTGCTTGCCAACATGGCTTCATTCTTCGCGGTTTATCACGGTGAAGAAGGCTTGCGAACTATCGCTCGTCGTACACACCACATGACGGCAATTCTAGCAGCAGGCCTAACTAAGTCTGGTTACGAACTGGCGCATAACAGCTTCTTTGATACGTTAACCATTAACACTGGCGATAAGTCACAAGAACTGTACCAAAAAGCCCAAAGTGCAGACATCAACCTGCGTAATCTCAATACTCAATTGGGTGTTAGTTTTGATGAAACCACGACCATTGCCGATATTGACGCCCTATTTGCGGTCTTTGGTGTAACGGAAGACGCTAAGGCGCTTTCAGCGGATATTGGGTCAAATGAGTTCGCTGCTATCCCAGAGACATGTCGCCGAGAAACACGCTACCTAACTCACCCAGTGTTTAATACACACCACAGTGAGACGCAGATGATGCGTTACCTGAAAAAGTTAGAAAACAAAGACTTCTCGCTAACGCACGGTATGATCCCACTTGGCAGCTGCACAATGAAATTGAATGCGGCTGCCGAAATGATCCCGGTAACATGGCCTGAGTTCGGCGCACTGCATCCATTTGCTCCGCTTGAACAAGCAGCTGGTTACACCGCACTCGCTCAAGATTTGAAAGAAAAATTGTGTGAAATCACAGGTTACGATGATTTTTCTCTACAACCTAACTCAGGTGCATCTGGTGAGTACGCAGGTCTAATTGCTATCCAGCGTTACCATCAAAGCCGAGGAGAAGGCGAGCGTAATGTTTGCTTAATTCCAAGCTCTGCTCACGGTACTAACCCGGCTACTGCTTCAATGGTTTCCATGAAGGTTGTCGTTGTTAAGTGTGATGAAGATGGCAACATCGACATGACCGACCTAGCAGCAAAAATTGAAAAGCACCAAGACAAGCTTTCTAGCATCATGATCACTTACCCTTCAACACACGGTGTGTACGAAGAGCAAGTACAAGAAGTATGTGACATGGTTCACGCTGCAGGCGGCCAAGTGTATCTTGATGGTGCCAACATGAACGCTCAGGTTGGCCTTACCAGCCCAGGCTTCATCGGCTCAGATGTGTCCCACTTGAACTTGCACAAAACCTTCTGTATACCGCACGGCGGCGGTGGTCCAGGTATGGGGCCTATCGGTGTTAAATCACACCTAGCTCCTTTCCTGCCAGGCCACGTTGAAAACGGCGTGGTAAGCGAAGACTACGCAGTATCAGCAGCCGATTTAGGCAGTGCATCTATATTGCCAATCTCTTGGGCATACATTGCTATGACGGGCAGCGAAGGGTTAACCGACGCAACCAAAGTTGCGATTTTGAACGCTAACTACGTTATGGAACGCCTGCGTCCACACTACCCGGTACTGTACCGTGGTACGAACGGTCGCGTAGCACACGAATGTATTATCGACATTCGTCCGTTAAAAGAAGAAACTGGTATTAGTGAAGAAGACATCGCGAAGCGTTTAATGGACTACGGTTTCCATGCGCCAACCATGTCATTCCCGGTTGCGGGTACTTTAATGGTGGAACCAACTGAGTCTGAAGATTTAGCTGAATTAGACCGTTTCTGTGATGCGATGATCGCAATCCGTGAAGAGACCATTAAGGTGAAGGATGGCGTTTGGCCACTAGACAATAACCCTCTAGTGAACGCTCCGCACACTCAAATAGACCTTTCAAGTGAAGCATGGGATCACCCATACACACGTGAGCTGGCTTGTTTCCCTAGTGTGCAAACCAAAGCCTCAAAATACTGGCCTACGGTAAACCGTGTAGACAACGTATACGGCGATCGTAACTTGATTTGTAGCTGCCCAAGTATTGATAGCTACGAAGACTAGTATTGCTGATGATCACAGATAACCAAGTTGGAAACTGTGATAACCGAGTTGGAAACCGATAACCGAGTTGGAAACTAACTTGAATAACAAAAGGCGAACCATTTGGTTCGCCTTTTGATGTGAGCAATCAAACTGAGTCAATTGCTGCTATTGGTATCTACTGGTTAACATATATCCTTATGATGATTTCGATGTTCATGGCTTACAAACAAATGAAAGCAACATAAAAATCAAGAAGCTAAAGTAAATGTGTTATCAAAACCCTATCACAATCGTGATATGCGGTGAAACCTTTTGCTGAACGCCTCTCGTCCACCTTCCATTATTTCACAGACTTCGTCTCTAATATGTTGCTCTATTAAACTACCACTGGCTTTGATTTGTACTTGTCCTCCGCGAAACTCCATTACATTGACTAGTTCAGCGTCTCCATTTACCACAATGTTAGGGTTATGCGTAACAATGATAATTTGTCGTCGTGCCTTATTATTTTGAATCTGATTAACAATCAAGCTATAGACTAGAGCATTATCTAGATCATCTTCAGGCTGGTCGATAATGATTGGTTCCTCTCCGTGACTTAACAAGAAAGCGAGTATCGCAGCGGCCTTTTGACCAGCAGATCCTCTGCTAATACTTGCAAAATGAGTCCCATCCCCACGTGGTGAGTACTTAACTTCTAGCAAATCATCGGGCTGCCAACAGTCTAACCTTGCCATAAATTCAGGCTCTCGCTCATACCTTTCTGTAAGGAAATCCATGAATCGACGATCAATTCTGTATCCATTTGGTTGTTCACCCAATACCAATGATTTTATAGCACTCTTGAGTTCCCCAAGTGCCGATGTTTTTTCTTCGAAAGTACTACTTGCATTGAAAAGTCCATACAGTAACGAAGTATCATTTCCCTCTTCGTATACAGAAGAAGAGAATCTATCATGCCCGACAATAGTTCTGAATTGACGCTCTGCTTTGGATAAGTCTGAAAATGGTTTGATTGTCATCTGAACATAATCGTTATTGATAAGAACACTACCTATAAACTCTTGCCGCTTAGTCTGTAGTTCACGTCTAAGTTCTAACATCGTATTAAGTACACCTTCCTTTTGTGCACTTACTTCACTCAACCGCGCCTTGTCTACTTCGATGCATTCTAGTTGTTGTTCTATCCTCACTTTTTCTGAAGTCCACGACTCATATTCCTGTGTATTAAATTCAGAGCCACGTTCTTGATATTCACTAACAAGGTCTTGATAACGCTCATCCGACAACACTTTTTGCGTATGCCAATTGGATGATTGAATAGCTTGGTCACGTAACTCCTTAGCTCTAACTATCCGAGTTTTAAGTGTTTCAATTTGGCCTAGTACTTCATTCACTTCAGTTTCAAATGCACTTTGTATAGCAACAAGCTCTTCCTTAAGAGGATCCTCAAGCAACTCTATTTGAGTCGTATTCAAGCTAGGAACGGTTTCTTGAAGCAATTCATCGAAGCTGTTCGAAATATGATCGATGTTACCTGCATTCGAAAGTAGACGGCTTGATGTCGTCATCAGTTGGTTTCGAATCAATACTTGACTATGCCCACCAGACTCAAAGCCATTTATGTCGCTCATCAATTCTTGGAGCCTTGAGTTCTTAGAACCTTCTTTCGAAATGTTGCGACTTAGCTGAACTTCCTCTGAACTTAGCTCCATATAGAGTCGCTGGTGAGGTTCAAATCGAGAATTCCAGCTTTCTATATCTACAATAGGAGAACGATCGACTAGTTCTAAAAGGCTTGTTGGGTTTGAGGCAAGTGCGTTTATTTGCTTTTGGCTGTATATATTAACGGCATACCTTTCACTCACATCGCCTTCATCTACAACCCAACCTCCTTCATCAGCTCTTTCGAACTTTACGCCCCCGTCTTTAGTCCAACTGTAGTGGTCAACTAATATTGGCCACGATCTTAGAGTTTAACCAGAACAATCGTTCTG
>NZ_JAUFQV010000024.1 GCF_030409945.1 Vibrio tapetis subsp. quintayensis | reverse complement strand
AACCAGGGAATGCTGGCATCAAAAGCCAGTGCCTTACCGCTTGGCGATAGCCCAACAATGATTTATTTAAAGTTTAGACACTTACAGTAATCACACTGTGTCTTGATCATGTTGAAAACTCAACATCAAGAATGATGGTGCGGTCGGAGAGACTTGAACTCTCACACCTTGCGGCGCCAGAACCTAAATCTGGTGCGTCTACCAATTCCGCCACGACCGCAGCAAGCTTTTTAGCTAACAGGCTGATTGGTGAGGCCTTGTTAACGTTGTGCTCTTAATTCATCGTACTTAGCATCTCGCTTTTAGTACTTCTAAACAAAGAGTTTAAATATGGTGGCTACTGCGGGATTCGAACCTGCGACCCCATCATTATGAGTGATGTGCTCTAACCAACTGAGCTAAGTAGCCAAATAATGTTTACACACTATTTTAAAATATGGTGCGGTCGGAGAGACTTGAACTCTCACACCTTGCGGCGCCAGAACCTAAATCTGGTGCGTCTACCAATTCCGCCACGACCGCGGTGCTTTTTTTGTCTCTAATAAAAGAGAGTCTCTTAGCAAGAGTATAGTCTTGGCCGATGATTGGTAAATCAACCAGACGTTGTATGGTGGCTACTGCGGGATTCGAACCTGCGACCCCATCATTATGAGTGATGTGCTCTAACCAACTGAGCTAAGTAGCCATCTTTTTGGAGCGAAACAATATAATACAATCTCGCCGACAGTGCCATACTCTTTTTCAAGAATTTTCACTGTTAGTAATAATCGCTCAATTAAGCATCGATTATCACGAATGTTGGCTGGGCTACCTGGATTCGAACCAGGGAATGCTGGCATCAAAAGCCAGTGCCTTACCGCTTGGCGATAGCCCAACAATGAATATCTACACGATATTCTAAAAAGAATGGTGCGGTCGGAGAGACTTGAACTCTCACACCTTACGGCGCCAGAACCTAAATCTGGTGCGTCTACCAATTCCGCCACGACCGCATTCTTTTTCTTTCCTAAAAACTTTCGTTAAAAAAGCGTTTAGGAAATGGTGGCTACTGCGGGATTCGAACCTGCGACCCCATCATTATGAGTGATGTGCTCTAACCAACTGAGCTAAGTAGCCATTTTCCAAATTGTTGCTCACTTCGATAAGTTGCCTTGTCGTTGTGAACGGAGCGCATTATGCGGATCTGACCGAAATGCGTCAACAGTTTTTTTGAATAAATTTCGATTTTAGAATCGTTCGAGTTTTTTTTAATCAAAGAGACGTATTTGTGATCAAAAATGGACGTCAAAATGCCATGCAGCCTTTAATTAAAATGGAAACAGACAAATGCTGCTTGTTTCAAATAAAAGAAAAGCCAACGCATTTGTTGGCTTTTTGAACAGTTAAAGCAATTGATTTTTATACGTTGAAACGGAAATGAACCACATCACCATCTTTTACGATGTAATCTTTGCCTTCTAGACGCCATTTACCGGCTTCTTTAGCACCGCTTTCACCACGGAACTGGATGAAGTCATCGTAACCAACAACTTCTGCTCGGATGAAGCCTTTCTCGAAATCTGTGTGGATCTTACCTGCAGATTGAGGAGCTGTCGCACCGATTGGGATAGTCCATGCACGTACTTCTTTAACACCCGCTGTAAAGTAGGTTTGAAGTGTTAGCAATTCGTAGCCAGAACGGATCACACGGTTTAGGCCTGGTTCTTCAATGCCCATGTCTGCTAGGAATTCTTCACGATCTTCATCATCAAGTTCTGAAAGCTCAGATTCAATAGCAGCACATACAGGCACAACAACGTTATTTTCTTTTGCAGCGTATTCACGAACAAGATCAAGGAACGGGTTGTCTTCGAAACCGTCTTCGTTAACGTTAGCAATGTACATTGTTGGTTTAAGTGTTAAGAAGTTTAGGTAGTCAACGGCTGCCAACTCTTCTTTTGATAGCTCAACAGTACGAGCCATTCCGCCTTCAGTTAGGACTGGAAGTAGCTTTTCAAGTACAGCTGTTTCGAATTTAGCGTCTTTGTCGCCGCCTTTAGCTTTTTTAGCTTGACGGAAAATAGCACGCTCACACGAATCTAGATCCGCAAGAGCTAGCTCTAGGTTGATGGTTTCGATGTCTTCGATAGGAGAGATCTTACCTGCAACGTGGATGATGTTTTCGTTTTCAAAACAGCGTACTACGTGACCGATAGCGTCAGTTTCACGGATGTTAGCTAGGAACTTGTTACCTAAGCCTTCACCTTTTGATGCGCCAGCAACCAAACCTGCGATATCAACAAATTCCATTGTTGTCGGCAAGATGCGTTGCGGATTTACAATCTCTGCAAGTGCGTCAAGACGAAGATCAGGTACAGGAACAACGCCTGTGTTTGGTTCGATAGTACAGAAAGGGAAGTTAGCCGCTTCGATACCAGCTTTTGTTAGTGCGTTAAACAGAGTTGATTTACCAACGTTTGGTAGGCCAACGATGCCACATTTAAAACCCATGATTTAGACCTTATTCTGCTTTGAACGTGTGTAAGCGATTTTGCGCTTTGGTTAAGCCATCTTTAAGTAATATATCGAGACAGCGTACAGACTCATCGACTGCCGCGTCTAGGCACTCCTGCTCTTTAGCTGGAGCTTTACCAAGGACGTAACCCGCGACTCTATCTTTATGCCCGGGATGGCCGATGCCAATCCTCAAGCGGTAAAATTCTTTGTTGTTACCCATTTTACTGATGATGTCACGCAGTCCATTATGACCACCATGACCGCCACCTTTTTTAAATTTAGCCACGCCTGGAGGCATGTCCAATTCATCATGTGCGACCATGATTTCTTCTGGCTTTATTTGGTAGAATTTCGCAATTGCGGCTACCGATTTGCCGGATAAGTTCATGAACGTAGATGGGACCAGTAAACGGAGATCTTGACCATTGACCATGATACGGCCCGTTTGACCAAAATACTTCGCTTCATTTTTCAATGTAATATTATGAACACGAGCAAGTTCTTCTACCGCCCATGCACCAGCATTATGGCGAGTTCTTGCGTATTCAGGGCCTGGATTTGCTAGCCCAACGAGCAGTTTAATCTGTTGACTCAAGGTAAGGATCTCTCTGGAATCTCAAAAAGCGCGGTATGATAGCACACTTCTGTGCTATCGGGCGACAGCATCCTAATGACGGGGCTGTTTTGTCTTTTTTAGGAGCACAGTTGCAATCGCACTGATGGCTAAAGCGTAGCAATAATAGGAGTGAGTGGTGACTTCTAACGGTGACAGCTGGAGTATTGAACCGATCAGTAAGACTTGGGCCCCGTAGGGTAAAATACCCTGCATAATGCATGAGAATATATCCAATAGACTGGCAGAGCGTTTGGCACTAATGCCATGCTTTTTTGCTAGATCTTTCGCAATACTGCCCGAAACTAAAATGGAGACGGTATTATTTGCGGTGCAACAGTTCACTAAGCTCACCAGTAGTGCGATACCAAATTCACCACTTTTTTGGCTGCTATTTCTCAAGGCATTGCTGAGTTTTTCAGTAATGTAGTTCAAACCGCCTTGTTGCTTCATCAATTCGCTTAAGCCACCAATCAGCATAGAAAGAAGAAATATCTCCTGCATATTGCCAAAGCCAGTATAGATATCTTGCCCGTATTGCGTGAGGCTGTAATCAACGGTAGTGCTTAAACCAATCACACCGGCCATCAAAGTTCCGATGGTCAAAACGGCAAACACATTGATACCTGATACCGCGAGAATGAGAATGCTGATATAAGGTAATACGTTGATCCAGTTAAAGTCAGACACGATCGGGGCGGTGCTTGGCGTGCCAAGAACGCCAAATAGGATCAAGGAAACTACCGCCGCAGGTAACGCGATACTGATGTTTTCCTTAAATTTGTCTTTCATTTCACAACCTTGCGAGCGAGTCGCTGCAATGGTGGTATCTGATATGATCGACAAGTTGTCACCAAACATGGCACCACCGAGAACAGCACCAGCAGCAATGGCATGGTCGATACCTGCTGCATCGGCTATGCCAAGAGCCACAGGAGCTAGGGCAGCAATGGTGCCCATAGATGTACCCATAGCGGTCGCGATGAATGCCGCGATGACAAACATGCCCGGTAATATCAAACTTGGTGGCAGTAGAGATAAGCCCAGGTTTACCGTCGCATCGACACCGCCAGTGGCTTTGGCGACGGATGCAAAAGCGCCTGCTAGCAAGTAAATCATGCACATGGCAATAATGTCACTGTGGCCAACACCGCGAATGAATTGTTCGATGGCTTTGTTGATCGACTCTTTGCTCATCAATATTGCGATGATTACCGCTGGCAGTGCGGCAATAGGCGCTGGCAGTTGATAAAACGCAAACTCCACACCTTGCAATGTTAAATAGCTTCCTACGCCAATAAACAGGGTTAGAAAGGTAGCAAAAGGTATCAAGGCTTTGATGGATGGCGTCGACATGACAGATTACTCAATAGCGGAAATTGGCGCTAGGGTACGTATTTTGTTTGGGAGTGTCAACGTCTGGATGGCTATACGGCTGCGGTCAAAAAAATACCCCGCCGAGGCAGGGTATTCGATATTTCGATTTACTGACGCAGTAATTTGCGCTCAGAAAATGTCTCTTAGCTGAACATTGCAGAGATAGACTCTTCGTTGCTGATGCGACGAATAGCTTCTGCAAGCATGCTAGATAGAGTTAACTGAGTAACTTTACCCGTAGCTGCCATTTCATCAGAAAGCTGAATTGAGTCAGTGATGATCACTTGGTCAAGTACAGAGTTCTTGATGTTTTCTGCTGCAGTACCAGAGAAAACTGCGTGAGTTGCGTAAGCGAATACACGTTTGGCGCCACGCTCTTTCAAAGCTTCTGCTGCTTTACACAGTGTGCCACCCGTATCGATCATGTCATCAACGATCACACAGTCGCGACCTTCAACATCACCAATTAGGTTCATCACTTCAGAAACGTTAGCACGTGGGCGACGCTTATCAACGATAGCGATATCTGTGTCGTCTAGTGCTTTTGCAGTAGCGCGAGCACGAACAACACCGCCTAGGTCAGGAGATACAACAACAGGATCTTCTAGACCACGAGCACGCATATCTTCAAGCAGTACCGGAGTACCGAAGATGTTGTCTACTGGTACATCGAAGAAGCCTTGGATTTGCTCTGCGTGTAGGTCAATAGTTAATACGCGGTCAACGCCAACGTTAGAAAGGAAGTCAGCGACAACTTTCGCAGTGATTGGCACACGAGCAGAACGTACACGACGATCTTGACGAGCGTAACCAAAGTAAGGAATAACAGCAGTAATACGGCCCGCTGAAGCACGGCGCATTGCGTCAATCATTACCACCAATTCCATTAGGTTGTCATTGGTTGGTGCACAAGTTGATTGGATGATGAATACATCACTACCACGAACGTTTTCGTTGATTTGAACAGCGACTTCGCCATCAGAAAAACGAGAAACAGTAGCGTCTCCTAGAGAGATGTATAGACGATCTGCAATGCGTTGGGCTAGTTCAGGTGTTGCGTTACCAGCAAATAGCTTCATATCAGGCACGGTGGAAACCTCGGGTTTGCGTCCAGTTTTATTTAGATAGTGAGTAGACTGAATCAAGTTCAGTCAATCTTTGGTTTAAAGGCGAAAGATTTACGCCTTCAGCGACAAACGCGTGGGTATCGTTTGGCAACTGAGAGAGTACCGATTCTGCTGCCTGTTTACTGTGAAATTCAGCAAAAACGCAGGAACCCGTACCCGTCAATCTTGACGGCGCGTATTGTAGCAGCCATGAAAGTTGCTTATCAACCTCGGAATAGAGGATTCTAACTATTTTTTCGCAATCGTTTTCGTAAGGAGAGTCTAAAAGCGTTACCAGCTCTCGTTTTACTGTGTTTCTGGTCAATTCAGGATGAGAAAAAATTTCTGCGGTAGATATTGCGACATTGGGCCTAATCACCAAATACCAGTTCTGTTTTGGTGACACTGGGACTAACTTTTCACCGACCCCTTCAGCGAATGCGGAGAAGCCTTTTACAAAAACCGGGACGTCTGCACCTAATGCTAAACCGATTTCTGCTAACTCATCGTCGCTTAGTTTGGTTTGCCATAGAAAGTTAAGTGCGACTAGAGCTGTGGCTGCGTTTGAAGAACCACCGCCAATACCACCACCCATAGGAAGTATTTTTTTGAGCTCAATGTGGGCTCCAAAGCCGACGTCACTTTTTTGTTGCAATGCCGTTGCCGCTTTCCAAATGAGATTGTCTTCGAGTTCTACACCTTCAATGGCTGGTGAAATGGTGATGCTGCCGCTGGTATTGGCTTGAATCGTCAACTCGTCGCCGTAATCAATGAATTGGAATAGGGTTTGTAGGTCGTGATAACCATTGGGTCTTTGGCCGGTAATGTATAAAAATAAATTCAGCTTGGCAGGGGATGGCCAAGAGGTTGCGTCTGTGATCATTGGTTTATCAGCCATTTTGAAATTGACAGTTTAATTCTGGTGTCGTCGTGGGTCATGTTAATACTGCTGGGCAACACGTAATTTACGTTGTTTTCTGAGATTTGATCTCGATAACGATCAAACTGAATAGCCCAGTCTTGACCTGTTACATTTTTTTCAAGCGTTGCTAGCGTATTAAGGTTACTCACGGTGTAGTGATCGGCATTGGTGGGCATACCTTTAACCCAATCGGAAAGTTCTTTGACTGGAATGCTTAAGCCGGTGAGTTTTTTTACTAACATATTAGCGTTTGGGTGGGTAAAAGTGCGGCCATCATAAGTGACGACTTTAGCGCCCATGTTGGTAAAGGTTAAATCCAACGCTGTTTGCCCTAAGAAGGTTGTTAGCGTTAATTGGGTATTCGCTGGAGTGCGTTTCCAGTAAAAATTAAGGCTTTGGCGGTCGTCAGCACCGATATAAGCCATTTTCCCAGATAAGGTATAGTACGAAAGGTCAGTGAGTTGCTGTTGATGACTTTGCCATTCTACGCTGTGCAACGGCGCCTGAGGTACTGAGCTACAGCCGATTAAAAAAGAAGCACAAGCCAGTAATGTTAACCATTGCGTCTTTTTTCGCCAGTTAAATGCGCTGGAAAGAATATGAAACACTCGAATTCAAACCTCAAAATACCAATAATGTGGCTTACTATAGCATTGAAATCACGAACTCAGAAAATCCCCTCTTTAAATAGGCTCTCCCATACAGTAAAATTCCCGGTCTTACACCACTCTGGACAGAGAACGCCCATTACATGTCTTTGCTTGCTATAGGTATCAATCACAATACCGCTTCGGTGGATTTGCGCGAAAAAGTCGCCTTTTCACCAGATAAGCTTACAAAAGCTCTAAAAGAATTTGCAGCAAATAACCATGTAAAAGGTGTGGTTATACTTTCAACTTGTAATCGAACTGAGCTGTATTGCAATGTAAAGCAAGAAGGTAAAGGGCGGCTAATTGACTGGCTGACACAGTTTCACAATGTGAAACCAGAAGATCTCATGTCTAGCCTTTACATCCATGAAGAGCAAGCGGCTATAAAGCATTTGATGCGTGTGTCGTGTGGCTTGGATTCGCTGGTGTTAGGTGAGCCGCAAATATTAGGGCAAGTGAAACAATCTTTTTCAGATGCAAGAGAGCATAAAGCGGTGGATGCCGCGATGGAAAAGCTGTTTCAAAAAGCTTTCTCTGTAGCAAAGAGAGTCAGAACCGAAACCGAAATTGGTGGTAACGCCGTTTCAGTTGCCTATGCTGCGTGTACGCTCGCTAAACAAATTTTTGAATCAATTGAAGATACCACCATTCTTTTGGTGGGTGCGGGCGAAACCATAGAGTTGGTCGCTAAGCACTTAGATGGTCATGGTTGCAAAGAAATGATCGTTGCCAACAGAACCAAAGAAAGAGCATTAGGTTTGGCAGAACAGTTTGGGGCAACCGTCATCAGCTTACCTGAAATACCCGATCACCTTCATCGCGCAGATATTGTCATTAGTTCTACTGCAAGCCCACTGCCTATAATTGGTAAAGGAATGGTAGAAACAGCGTTGAAGACCAGAAAGCATCAACCTATTTTATTGGTTGATATCGCGGTACCTAGGGATGTGGAATCACAAGTGAGTGAATTAAATGATGCCTATCTGTATACCGTGGACGATTTGCAATCCATCGTTGATCGTAATATCGAGCAACGAAAAGTAGAAGCGATTCAAGCGGAAGCCATCGTTTCTGAAGAGAGTGCAGCCTTCATGAGTTGGCTCCGTTCACTACAAGCAGTAGACAGCATTCGAGACTATCGGTACTCTGCCAACCAAATTCGTGAAGATCTGTTGACGAAAAGTCTACAATCTCTAGAGGCAGGTGCTGATCCAAGCAAAATTCTGGTTGAGCTTAGTAATAAGCTGACCAACAAATTGATCCATGCTCCGACTCGTGCGCTGCAAAGTGCCGCAGAGCAAGGTGAACCTGCAAAATTAACCGTCATCAGACAGAGTCTCGGCCTCGAAGACTCGTAACTAAATAAAGAAAATTATGAATCCTTCTATTTTGACCAAACTTCAAACGCTGGTTGAGCGTTATGAAGAAGTGCAGCATTTACTTGGTGATCCAGGCGTTATCGGCGATCAAAACAAGTTTCGCGCGCTTTCTAAAGAATATTCTCAACTGGAAGAGCTAACTCAGTGCTTTCAAGCTTACGAACAAGCTCAAGAAGACTTGGTTGCGGCTGAGGAAATGGCCAAAGAAGACGACGCAGAAATGCGCGAAATGGCGCAAGAAGAAATTAAAGAATCAAAAGCCAACATTGAAAAGTTGACTGCTGATCTGCAAATTCTCTTGCTTCCAAAAGATCCTAACGATGATCGCAACTGCTTCTTAGAAATCCGTGCTGGTGCTGGTGGTGATGAAGCGGGTATTTTCGCAGGTAACCTTTTCCGTTTGTACAGCAAATATGCAGAGAAAAAAGGTTGGCGTGTTGAAGTCATGAGCTCTAATGTTTCAGAGCAAGGTGGCTTTAAAGAAATGATCGCTAAAGTCAGTGGCGACGGCGCTTATGGTATTTTGAAGTTTGAGTCCGGCGGTCACCGTGTACAGCGTGTACCTGAGACAGAGTCTCAAGGCCGTGTACACACTTCTGCTTGTACTGTTGCCGTTATGGCTGAAATCCCTGAAGCCGAGATCCCAGAAATCAAAGCGGGCGATTTAAAAATTGATACTTTCCGTGCATCTGGCGCGGGTGGTCAGCACGTAAACACCACTGATTCTGCAATTCGTATTACTCACTTGCCAACCGGTACTGTGGTTGAATGTCAGGATGAGCGTTCGCAGCATAAAAACAAAGCGAAAGCGATGGCAGTACTTGCCGCTCGTATTACGCAAGCCGAAGAAGCACGACGCGCCGCGGAAGTGTCTGATACTCGTCGTAACCTATTAGGTTCGGGCGACCGTAGTGACCGTATTCGTACTTACAACTACCCACAAGGCCGTGTATCCGATCATCGCATTAACTTGACGCTTTACCGTCTAAATGAAGTGATGGAAGGGGATCTACAATGTTTGGTTGACCCAGTAATGACTGAGCACCAAGCGGATCAACTAGCAGCATTGTCAGAGCATAACTAATTATATGTTCGAAAATTCTCAGTCAGAAACAGACTCTGTGCCTCTTTTGTCTATAGAGGCACAACTGAAAAGTGCGAGCATTGAATTGCTGGCGAGCGGCAGTGATTCACCTTCACTAGACGCCGCGGTCCTTCTTTGCCACGTATTGGACAAACCAAGAAGCTATTTGCTGACTTGGCCAGAACGTGAGCTTACAAAAGAGCAGTTAACTGACTTTGAAACCGTAATGGAAAGACGAAAAAAAGGCGAACCTGTTGCTTACATATTAGGTGAACGTGAGTTTTGGTCTTTGCCATTAAAGGTGGAACCATCCACCTTGATACCAAGGCCCGATACAGAGCGATTGGTTGAGTTGGCATTAGATAAAATACCAACATCACCTTGCCAGATATTGGATCTTGGTACCGGCACTGGCGCCATTGCTTTGGCGCTTGCATCAGAGTTACCGAACCATTCACTTACTGGTATTGATATTCGACCTGAAGCTCAAGCCTTAGCGAGTGAGAATGCTAAGAGATTAGCACTAAATAATAGCTGTTTTTTACAAGGGAGTTGGTATTCACCCTTAGAAGACGGAACAAAGTTTGCATGTATTGTCAGTAATCCACCTTATATCGAAAAAGACGACCCTCATTTAGTGCAAGGTGATGTCCGCTTCGAACCCTTATCAGCGCTAGTTGCTGAGGAAAAAGGCATGGCTGACCTTACGTATATCGCAAACCATGGCCGTCAGTTTCTTGTCGAAGCTGGCTGGTTACTAATGGAACATGGTTTTGAGCAAGGACAAGCTGTACGTGAAATGATGCAGAGTTTCGGATACACAGATGTCGAAACAGCTCAAGATTATGCTGGAAACGATCGAGTGACATTAGGTCGTTATACTAACTAGGTCATCAGACCCTAATAACTAGAAGCAGAACATCCATGTACGAAGGTCTAAAACATTTCCACTTACTGACTATTGCGCTCAGCGCCATACTTTTTGTAATTCGTTATGCATTGATGGTAGCTAAATCACCAATGTTAGAATCTGAGTTTCTTAAACGAGTGCCGCATATTAATGATGCCGTTTTATTACTTTCTGGTATCGCACTCATTATGTTTACGGGAATCATCCCATTCACACCCTCAGCCGTTTGGTTAACCGAAAAACTTACTTGCGTTATGGCATATATCGCTTTGGGTTTCTTTGCTTTGCATTACGGTAGAAATCAGTTGCTGAGAGGTTTTGCATTCTTTGGTGCACTTGGTTGGCTTGCAATGGCAGGCAAAATAGCAATGACCAAAGTGCCCACTTTCTTAGGGTAAATTATGTTGAATTTGTTTGACGAAGACTTCGACAACATGGAACTTGTGGAAGGCGCATTGGCTTTGAACTGTGCGATAAACCCTGAAACACAAAGTCAATGGGCGAAAGCAGAGTTACGACGTTTGCTAGAAGAAGCAGAGCAAACATTGAGTATTGAGTCGAACGAGCAACAAAAATTCGAGTCCTTTTTACGACTGTTCTACCATGAATGGAAGTTTTCTGGAGACAGTGAAGCGTATTTTTCATCTGAAAATGCGTTCATTGACAAAGTGCTAGAGCGTAGAAAAGGCATTCCTGTCAGCCTTGGGGCCTTGTTACTTTATTTTAGTCGTAAACTTGGCTTCCCTGTTGAAGGTGTGACTTTCCCAACTCAATTTTTAGTTAAAGTGACTTGGTTTAATGAGCGCCCTCTATATATCAATCCGTTTACTGGCGAATACGTCGGTGAGCAGATGCTATTAGCTTGGTTAATTGGCCACGATGGCCCATTGGCAAAGTTGCAACCTGAGCACTTAGCGACCGCCGATAATCCAACCGTTATTGGTCGTTGGCTTGCTCTTGCCAAAGGTGCGTTATTGCGAGAAGAACGCTACACTTTAGCCCTTGCTTGTACCGATTTAGCACTTACCTTTGTTCCGGACGATCCGTATGAGATTCGTGACCGTGGCTTTATTTATCAACAACTCGATTGCCATCAAATAGCAGCAACGGATTACCAGTTCTTTATTGATCAATGTCCGGATGACCCTGCGGCTGAGCTGTTGAAAGCGCAAGTTAATAATATGAACAAAACTTCAATTACAATCCATTAATTGGGTTGAGATAAGAATAGAGAGAAGATGATGGAACAGAAAACGGTTCAAATAGGCAATATTCCTGTTGCTAATGATAAGCCATTTACTTTATTTGCTGGAATGAACGTTCTTGAGTCTCGCGATCTTGCTATGCAGATCTGTGAGCATTACGTCAAGGTAACGGATAAGCTGGGCATTCCTTATGTGTTTAAAGCATCGTTTGATAAAGCGAACCGTTCATCTATCAACTCTTACCGTGGCCCTGGTATGGAAGCCGGTCTGAAAATCTTCCAAGAGCTGAAAGACACGTTTGGTGTGAAGATCATTACGGACATTCACAATGAAGAACAAGCGAAAACCGTTGCTGAAGTGGTTGATGTGATTCAGCTTCCTGCATTCCTTGCTCGCCAAACCGATTTGGTTGAAGCGATGGCGAAGACGGGGGCGGTGATCAACGTGAAAAAACCTCAGTTCATGAGCCCGAACCAAGTCGGTAACATCGTTGATAAATTCGCCGAGTGCGGTAACGAGAACATCATCTTGTGTGAACGTGGCGCTTGTATGGGTTACGATAATCTCGTTGTGGATATGCTTGGTTTTGGTGTTATGAAGAAGGTGTCTAACGGCAGCCCAATCATCTTTGATGTGACGCACTCACTGCAAATGCGTGACCCTTCGGGCGCGGCATCTGGCGGCCGTCGTGAGCAAACTGTAGAGCTTGCAAAAGCAGGCTTGGCTACGGGGATTGCGGGTTTGTTTATCGAAGCGCACCCTAACCCAGAAAAAGCTCTGTGTGATGGCCCATCGGCGTTACCACTAGACAAGCTAGAACCTTTCTTGGCTCAGATGAAATCGCTAGATGACCTTATTAAAGGTTTTGAGCACATCGATATTAAGTAAAGCTTTTTAAAAAAAATGTTATTCCAATAAAAAACCGCACTATTAAGTAGTGCGGTTTTTTCGTTTCAATATCGCTTTGGTTATAGCTTAAAGCGCGAGACTTCTTGGAACAATTCGTTTGAAATCGTGTTCAATTCCGAAGCTTGCGAACTGGCTACTTGAGCTTGGCTTGCTAAGTCATCAGACACGTCTTTCACTTCATTAGTATTGCGCGTTATTTCTGCGGTAACCAAAGATTGTTCTTCCGCTGCTGCCGCGATTTGGCTGGCCATGTCGTTGATCAAGTTTGCAGATTGAGTAATGCGTTGTAAGCTTTCAGATGCCACTCGTGCGTCATTTACCGCTTTCTCTGCATTGTCTTGACTCGTCTGCATAGAACCTACGGCACGATTGGTGGTGGTTTGAAGAGTCACAATGTTCTTATTGATTTCTTCAGTTGCATCATGAGTACGTTGGCTAAGAACCCTTACCTCGTCGGCAACAACCGCAAATCCACGTCCTTGCTCACCAGCACGAGCGGCTTCAATCGCTGCGTTGAGTGCTAATAGGTTCGTTTGCTCTGCAATATCTTGAATGGTAGACAAGATTCCGCTGATCTCTTTTGTGCGTTGCTCTAGCTCTTGGATAACGTTAGTTGCATCACTGATGTCCGTTGCTAAAGCAAGAATTGAATTTTGGCTGTTTAATACTTCTCGTTCACCTTCATTTGAAATAGTGACGGTTTCAGCGCCTTCACGAGCTGTATTTTCGGCGTTGTTCGCGATTTCCTGCGTGGCACTCGACATCTCGGTTACTGCAGTTGCCACCATATTAATTTCTTGCATTTGGTGGTCGATACGAGCTGCGTTGTCATTAGCATGGGCGGCTGTGATATCGGCTTGCTTGGAAAGATGCGTCGAATGGTGATGAATATTCGAAACTAAGGTATGCATTTTCTCAACAAACTGGTTAAAGCTTTGTGCTAGCTTGCCTACTTCATCTTGGCTGCGTACTTCAATACGCTGGGTTAAGTCACCATCGCCTTCAGAAATGGCTTCCAATGCTTTGGTTACTTGAGTCAGACCACCAAGAAGGAAAGTAATTAACCACCAAATGAACACGATCATAATCGCAGCTACGACTACCGCGACGACAATGAGCTCTTTTAATAAACTTGCATGGTTAGCCTCTTCAGTTGTACGATCCATTTCGATGGCAAAAACCCAATCAGATTCAGGAACATTGATGAAGTAGACCAGCTTTTCTTTGCCATTGCGCATAACGCTTTCAATGCGGTTGTCTTGAATTGCGGCGTTCATGTTACCGATATTGATGCCCGGAGCGAAGTCAGCCAATCGCTTCATTAACATGTTGCTTTGAGGGTGAGCTAAAATGACCCCCTCTTTATTAAGCATCATAGCAAAGGCGTTGGTACCCACTTCGTATTCATTGATGGCTTTTTGTAGTGACTTCAGTTTTAAATCGGCGCCCATAATACCAATAACATTGCCGTTAGAGATGACCGGTGTCGAAATGGTAATGAGAGTATCGCCATCTTGAGCTCCCGCGTAGGGTTTTGACACATATGTGGAACGTGTCTGCTTCGCTATCTGAAACCAATCACGCGAGTTCGCATCGAAACCCGGGTGTGGTTCAGATTTTCCAGTAGGGTAAAGATCGCCATTTAACTCGGCATAAAACATTTCATCAAACTTACCGGCTCTTTTCGCCAGTGGCATGATGTCGATGGCTTGCTGCAAAGTATCAACTTGTGACATTCCCTCTACGATGCTTTTGTGGCTACTTAACCAATAAGATAACGAGTCACTAGCCGCTTTAGATGTACTGATGGCTCGGCTGTATACACCAAAGCGGGTTTGGTCAAACAAGGTGTTGGATGCTTGCCAGGTTAAAATGGTTGCCAAAATAGAAATGCAGGTTAAAACGGATAGGGTTATTTTAACTTTTAGTGAGGTGTTCTTTATAAAATTACTCATATTTTACGTACATTATTAAGTATTGGCACAGCATACGGTAGAATGGGGTTGAAATCCATACGAGTTATCGATTGTATTGACAAAATTGTAGCCAGTTTTGGCCATTTTGCGTAATCGTTTGCCTGTGATCTTCGTATTATTCGAATTGAAAGTAGGTCATGTTGTTACAGGTTTAGGGGTTAAGAATAGTGATCTATTCGTCATAAATATGAAATCGCTATGGTTGTTTCTATAAGTTAATTTAAACTTGTTCATGTTTTTTAAGGTTAAGCCACGATATGAGCCAATTTAAACTACAAATACAGTGTGGGTTTAACCTCTCCTCTACTAATTAAAAAGGTTATTAAGCATGAAGGAACGCCTAAATCTAAAAGTTGCTATTAGCGCAGCTATTCTTGCCACTCTTACTGGCTGTGCATCACAAGCTCCAGCATGGGATGCAGATACAACGTATAAGCTAACGGTCTTGCATACGAATGATCATCACGGTCGTTTCTGGCAGAATAAATATGGCGAGTACGGTATGGCTGCTCGTAAGACGTTAATTGATGAATTGCGTACAGAGATTCGTGCTGACGGTGGTAGCGTATTGCTATTGTCTGGTGGTGACATTAATACAGGTGTTCCAGAGTCTGATTTGCAAGATGCAGAACCAGATTTTAAAGGCATGAAAATGCTGGGTTACGATGCAATGGCATTGGGTAACCACGAGTTTGATAACCCGTTAGATGTTCTAGAAAAGCAAATTAAGTGGGGCGGTTTCCCTATGCTTTCTGCCAACATCTACGATAAAGAGACTGGCGAGCGCAAATACCAAGCTTATCAAATGTTCGAAAAACAAGGCATTAAGATTGCTGTTATCGGCCTAACTACTGAAGATACGGCAAAAATTGGTAACCCTGAGTACATCAACAGCCTTGATTTCCGTGACCCGAAAGCTGAAGCGAAGAAATTGATCGCTGAAATCGAAAAAACGGAAAAACCTGACTTAATTTTCGCAGTAACTCACATGGGTCACTACGAAGATGGTAAGCGTGGTATCAACGCACCGGGTGACGTAGCATTGGCTCGCTACCTAAATGAAGGTTCTCTGGATATGATCGTAGGTGGTCACTCTCAAGAGCCTGTGTGTATGGAAGGACCGAACGTTATCACGAAGAAGTTCCAGCCTGCAGACGAGTGTAAGCCAGATCAACAAAACGGTACTTGGATTGTTCAAGCGCACGAGTGGGGCAAATACGTAGGCCGCGCTGATTACGAATTCCGTAATGGCGAGCTAGAAATGGTGAGCTACGACCTGATTCCAGTAAACTTGAAGAAGAAAGTGAAAATCGACGGCAAGAAACAACGTGTTCTTATCGAAGATGAAATTAAGCAAGATGCAGAAGTTCTTGCGTTCTTAGAACCTTTCCAAAACCAAGGTCAAGCTGAGCTTAATGTTAAGATTGCAACAACAAACGGTAAGCTAGAAGGCGACCGTAATGTGGTTCGTTTTGAGCAGACTAACCTTGGTCGCTTAATTGCAACGGCACACATGGTTCGTGCTAAAGCTGATTTCGCTGTGATGAACTCAGGCGGCGTTCGTGATTCAATTGAAGGTGGCGACGTAACCTACAAAGACGTACTAACGGTTCAACCATTTGCAAATATCCTGACTTACACTGATATGACGGGCGCTGAAGTAATGGACTACCTAAACGTAGTTGGTACTAAGCCTGTAGATTCAGGTGCGTACGCACAGTTTGCTGGTATTTCAATGACAGTTGAAAACGGTCAAGTAAGTAATGTTGTGATTGGTGGCAAGCCATTAGATCCAGCGAAAACTTACCGTTTCACCGTTCCTAGCTACAACGCTGCTGGTGGTGATGGTTACCCTAAACTAAACAGCCACCCTGGTTACGTAAACACAGGTTTTGTTGATGCTGAAGTACTGAAAGATTACTTAGAAAGCAACAGCCCAATCAAAGTAGAAGATTACGCATCTAAAGGCGAAATGGTATACAAATAATTGACCTAACGGTTTAAATATTATTTGATGAAGGCGAAGCATAACTGCTTCGCCTTTTTTTATGAGTACGAGTAATCCAATGACACCGGCGATTAATCTAGCAAAGAAGAAAAAAATAGCACATCAAGTGCATCAGTATCAGCATGATCCAAAACATGAGAGTTACGGGTTAGAAGCGGCGCAAGCGTTGGGACAAGATCCTAAAACGGTATTCAAAACGCTGTTGTTTGCGTTGGATGGGAACCCTCGGTCGCTAGCGGTTGCTATCATTCCGGTAGAACAAAAATTGAATTTGAAATTGGCGGCCAAAGCAGCCAAGGCGAAGAAAGCCGAAATGGCGAATCCTGATATCGCTCAGAAAACCACAGGGTACGTAGTAGGGGGGATCAGCCCTTTGGGTCAGAAGAAGGCTCTGCCAACCTTCATCCACCAATCTGCATTAGATCTGGATACTATATGTGTTAGTGCAGGTAAACGAGGCTTAGAGATAGAGCTAGCGCCACAAGACCTCGCGGCATTAACAAGAGCGTATTTTGTTGAGCTGTGTTTGGAACCGAGCACTCGCTGAGTAGATTTCAGACACCAATGTTCAAAGGAATCGAACTCAATATTTTTGTGGGTACATTGTTTTAGAGATGACGAAAATTGGAATGCCGGGCATACAAAAAAAGGTTGGCGGAAGCCAACCTTTTGTTTTTCTGTTGTTTCTAAATTGAATTAGAAAGAACGGCTGTACTGTAGACCAACTAAGATTGCGTTTGCGCGAGTAACACCTTCAATAGAAGATAATGCGATAGTATTTCCTGTATTCGGAACATAAGTTGTTTCTTTAACGTCAACATCCTGTCCGAGTAAGTAGGTAAAACCAAAGTCGATGTTAGATTTAGTATCTAGGTGATAAGTGAAACCACCAGAGAACCAATTACGATTAGAATCAGGAACAGAAATAGAGGTTAGCTGATCTTGTGCGCTGGTATCATGCATGTAACCAGCACGTAGCGTCCAGTCTTGGTTTAAGTAGTATGTTCCGCCAATCGCGTAATGCATACCGTCTTTCCATTCGTATTTCTTATCTACGCCAGCATCTTCGATAGTGATTTTATCGAAAGAAGACCAACCTATCCATTGAACGCTGTAGTGTACTGCAAACTTCGTATCAACAATTTTATGGAAACCAGAAAACTCTAACATATCTGGAAGTGGCATAACTAGAGTATCTTTTGAATCAACGCCCATGATGGTTACATCACCTTTGGCTTTTAACTCAGGGCTATAATGATAAGCTAGGCCGAATCTATTGTTTTCGTCTATTTCATATACAGAGCCTAAATTGAAACCTAAAGCCCAGCCATCAGCATCTGCGTTCAGTACAGTCGTTCCTCCGCCAGAAATTACTCTATCAGATAACGTACGTTTCATTTTTCCAGAACCATAGATGATGTCTAAGCCAGCACCAAAGCTAAGTTGTTCGTTTACGCGGTAAGAGCCAGCCACACCGATGTTTGCGCTTTTTACGTCAGTCAGTCCACCGTATTCAGAAGCAGCAAAGGACTCGTCGAATTCAGTTTTAGTTCCGAAGTTTGTGTAAGCATTCACACCAACAGCAAATTTCTCATTGATAGGAACAATTAGGTGGATATTTGGCGCTACTGATGTACTACCTGCATCAGAATAGTTGGAGTCAACTGTATCGTAACCAGATCCGTTAAATGTAGAGTATTTCGCATCTTTAACTTCAATTTGAGAAGTTATAGATGTGAAACCCAAAGACATAGAGGTCTCATCAAACAGCGCCATTGCTGCAGGGTTACGTGCCATTACTGAAGCGTTATCAGCGATAACCGCATCACCAGCAAATGCACGGCCTAGGCCCGTTGCTGATTGAGCGTTAAGTTGGAATCCGGCGGCAACCGCTTGTTGTGAAGCGAGAGCGATGGTTGCTGCAATTACCGTTTTTTTAAACAGACGCGTGCTATTCATTGGTGACTACCTATAATTATTTATTTTTTTAGTTACCCGCTTATAGTGCCAAGTGATTAAGTCGGCGCGGGCTGTTGAGCAAATACTCAGTGATGCAGATAGTAAAGGTAGAAATAGACAGGAGAAATCCGACCAGAAGAAAAAATGGCGATAAAATCCATGAAATGGGCGGTAATTAACAGTAACTACGGCGAAAACGGTGTTTTTTAGAGTTTATACTCTATCTTGGTTCAGGTGAAAGTGAGCTAAATGAGAAATGCTCCCGTTAGGGAGCATTTTAAGTTTTAGCCGATTGGTTTAATGATTGGAGCCAGTGCTTCGGCGATTTTAGCGACATCTTCGTCTGCTTCACCGACTAACACCATACTGGCACCTTTAAGAGGCGTTATTGTGCCACTCATGCCATTTTTCTGGAACGATTGAGTGGCATCGCTATCAACGCGTGTTACGAACATCGTTACTCGGCCTTTCTCACCCTGGAATACCATGTGCATGGCATTTGAGCTACCAAAACCACAGTGATTTAGGTAATAAACGTGGTACGGGAAATTATCGCTAAATGAGAAATCAAAAGGTTTCAATTTCATATTGATTTGCTTAGACGATACTTTCTCATCCAATGGGTTGGTAAATGGCGACTCATCAACCACATGCTGCATGGCTGTGTCTGCTAGCGAGGCATGTGCCGGGCTAACGATGAGCGGTGCCCAATTGATTTGTCCTACCAGCAACCCTGCAGCGAATGCAATGGAAGCCGCCATGGCCATAGTTCGTTTCATTACCGAGCGAGTGAAAGGTGTTTCTTCAATCTCAGCACTTTGATTAAATAGAATTCGATCAGCAAGGCCGTCAGGCACATCGACTTTCATTGCTTGTTCTATTTGGTTATCAAGTTTTAGAATGTCATCGATAAACTTAGAATTGAACTCACACTGTTCTTGTGTCAGCGGGCTATCAGATTCTTTATTCTTGGGATCGGACATAATTCGACGGCGAAGTTCTAAATCATCCATTATGTACCCCCTTATCTAGATCAGATTCATCTAACATGTCTTTGAGTTGATTTCTCGCTCGGAAAAGTCGAGTCATCACCGTATTTTTATTAAGATTTAAAATATCTCCTATCTCTTCACCGCTGAATCCACCAATAACTTGGAGAAACAGAGGCTCACGATAATCAATATCCAGCTTCATGATTTGGTTTTGCAGCCATTCTTGCTGATGCTTGGGATCATCGCTGGTTTTTGCTTCCGCACCATGATCGTCAATATCCACCAATTCTAACTGTTTCCTCTCAAATCTTCGTGCGTTTTCGCGGCGCAATATAGTGATTAACCAAGACTTGGCTGCTTTTTCATCTTGTAAGCTGTCTATGGCTTTCCAAGCTCTTAAGCAGGTTTCTTGCACTAAGTCTTCCGCAATGTGTCCATCCTTGCACAACCAATAGGCGTAGCGATAAAGGTCGCGATGGTAAGCCCGCACAAGGGCTTCGTATCGTTTTTGTTTGTCCATATCAGAGTTGACCGGACTCTTTGATTTTTTCTTTCCAAATAAATTTAATATTGACACATGCGGCTCCATTTTCTCGAGCGAATAACGAGAAAAGCTTATCCTTGCGGCAGTATGAGGTAAAACCACCAATAAATTGATCTAGTTCAATTTCTAGCAATGCGAAAGCGCTATAGTACGGGTGTCATCTCGTTGGTATTTATTATCGACATGTTGAGCAAGATGACACTTCCTTTTGAAGGCTGACTTTACTTTCTCCTAATCAGGAAACTGATTTTTGAATTTTGGCGATACGCTATATATCGATTCCAACCACACAAATATGTGTGGTTTTTTTTTATCAGTCACATTATTTTCCATTCTAGCACCCTTTCTTATTTTTCGTTGTCTGACAAAAGCGACAAATTAAACGATACAGCCCAAAAACGATCCGCTTATTCCTCCTATTCTTGCAGTTGGTCACGCTCTGGCGTAAAAAGTGATTTAAACATATGTTTTAATCTGATAACATTTTTGCTACATATACAGGTCTGACCTCTCAAGCAAGGAGACACAATGGGCATACAGGATTTAACCACACGATCGGGTGAGCGTATCGCGATAGTCGCAGGTTTACGCACACCATTCGCACGTCAAAGCACTGAGTTTGGTCATGTACCAGCGGTTGATTTAGGCAAAATGGTGGTGAGCGAAATGCTAACGCGAGCGGATGTTGACCCCGCTATTGTCGATCAAGTTGTGTTTGGTCAGGTTGTACAAATGCCTGAAGCGCCGAATATCGCTCGTGAAATCGTTCTTGGCACGGGTATGGACGTTAAAACCGATGCATATAGCGTAACCCGTGCTTGTGCTACGAGCTTCCAGGCAGCAGCAAATGTGGCTGAGAGCATTATTGCAGGCACTATTGATGTTGGTATTGCCGGTGGTGCTGATTCTTCCTCGGTTTTGCCTATTGGCGTTTCAAAAAAGCTGGCTTCTTCATTATTGGCGTTGAGTAAAGCTCGAAAGTCTGGCCAAAAGCTGTCTATTTTGAGTAAATTGTCGTTCAAAGATCTGATGCCTGTTCCTCCAGCCGTTGCTGAGTATTCCACCGGTATTTCTATGGGCCAGACTGCTGAACAGATGGCGAAAACCCATGGAATAACACGAGAAGAGCAAGACGCTTTGGCTCACCGTTCGCATTCCTTGGCGGCGCAAGCATGGGCTGATGGTAAGATCCGTGATGAAGTGATGACTGCATTCCCTGAACCTTACAAAAAGTGGATTGATACCGATAACAACATCCGTACCGATTCTACGGTAGAGGGTTACGCAAAGTTGCGCCCAGCCTTTGACCGTAAGAACGGTAGTGTTACGGCGGCAAACAGTACGCCATTGACCGATGGTGCGGCAGCCGTTCTGATGATGAGAGAAGGTAAAGCGAAAGAGCTCGGCCTCGAAATATTAGGCTACATTCGTTCGTATGCTTTTTCTGCCATTGATGTGCATGAAGACATGCTGATGGGCCCATCTCACGCAACGCCTATCGCCTTAGACAGAGCAGGGATCACATTAGATGACCTCACGCTCATCGATATGCACGAAGCCTTTGCAGCGCAAACATTGGCGAATGTAAAAATGTTTGCTAGCGATAAATTCGCTCAAGAAGTGCTAGGCCGTGATAAAGCGATTGGCGAAATCGACATGGAAAAATTTAATGTGTTAGGCGGTTCTTTGGCTTACGGACATCCGTTTGCTGCGACTGGCGCACGTATGATGACACAAACATTGCGTGAGCTAAAAAGACGCGGTGGTGGTCTGGCACTGAACACAGCTTGTGCTGCGGGTGGTTTAGGTGCAGCAATGGTATTGGAGGTAGAATAATGAGTAATCAAAACGCATTTCAATTAACCATTGATGACCAAGGCCTTGCATGGCTTGCGATTGATGTGCCCGGCGAAAAGATGAATACCCTTCAAGCTCAGTTTACTGAAGAGATGCAAACCATCTTGATGGAACTTGAAGCTAAAAAACATGAAGTATCTGGTTTAATTATTCATTCCTTGAAACCAGACAACTTTGTTGCAGGCGCTGATGTACGCATGCTAGACGCTTGTACAACAGCTGAAGAAGCTCAAGGCCTAGCCGCTCAAGGTCAGCAAATGTTTAACCAGCTTGAAGCGTTACCTTTCCCTGTGGTTTCTGCAATCCACGGTCCTTGTTTAGGCGGGGGCTTAGAGCTTGCACTGGCTTGTGATTACCGAGTATGTAGTGATTCAGACAAAACGCGCCTTGGTTTACCTGAAGTTCAGCTTGGTTTGCTGCCCGGTTCGGGTGGTACACAAAGGCTACCTCGTTTAATCGGTTTACTGCCAAGTTTAGATTTGATTTTGACTGGTAAACAGCTAAGAGCGAAAAAAGCGAATAAGTTGGGTGTGGTTGATGCTTGTGTACCTGAATCTATTTTATTGGAAGTTGCCAAGAAGTATGCCTCTGGTAAAAAGGCAAAACGTAAACTGGCGACCAAAGAGCGTCTGCTTTCTGGTGTGAAATTCGGTAGAAATTTTGTGTTTGATCAAGCAAGCAAGAAGACACTTGCCAAAACTCGTGGCAATTATCCGGCTGCTGACGCCATCTTAGATGTTATTGCTTATGGTTTAGAACACGGTATCGAAAAAGGTTTGGAAAACGAAGCCAAACGTTTTGGTGTGTTGTGCATGAGCAATGAATCTAAAGCATTACGTTCTATTTTCTTTGCGACAACAGAAATGAAGAAAGAAAATGGCACGGATGAAAAGCCACGTTTGGTTTCTCGTGTTGGTGTGCTTGGCGGTGGCCTTATGGGAGCGGGTATTAGCCACGTATCCGTATCTAAAGCTAAAGTGCCAGTGCGAATTAAAGATGTTTCTAACGACGGTGTGTTAGGAGCAATTAATTACAATTACAAGCTGCTTAATAAGCAGAAAAAACGCCGAATTTTAACCAAAGCCGAGCTGCAGTATCGAATGTCTCAGCTGTCTGGTGGTACGGATTACACCGCGTTTAAAAACACCGATATGGTGATTGAAGCGGTATTTGAAGATCTTGCCTTGAAACAAGGCATGGTTAAAGAGATAGAGCAATACGGCAATGAACGTACTATCTTCGCCACGAATACTTCTTCACTGCCTATCCACCAAATTGCTGCAGAGGCGCAGCGCCCTGAAAATGTCATCGGCCTGCACTACTTTAGCCCGGTAGAAAAAATGCCGTTGGTGGAAGTTATTCCACATGAAGGAACTTCTGATGAAGTTATCTCAACCACGGTAGAATTGGCACGTAAGCAAGGCAAAACACCCATCGTTGTGGCGGATAAAGCCGGTTTCTATGTAAACCGAATATTAGCGCCGTACATGAATGAGTCTGCACAAGTGTTGTTGGGCGGCGAGCCTATCGAGCAACTTGATAATGCTTTGCTTAATTTCGGTTTCCCTGTCGGGCCAATAGCGCTGCTTGATGAAGTTGGCGTTGATATTGGCGCGAAGATCATGCCAATCTTGGTCGAAGAGCTAGGGGCGCGATTTAAGGCTCCAGAAGTCTTTGATGTGTTGCTTAATGACGGCCGCAAAGGGCGTAAAGTCGGTAAAGGCTTCTACAGCTATAACGGCAAAAAGAAAGAAGTGGATAAAAGCGTTTATAAGCTATTGAAACTTCAACCAGAAGCGAAACTACCAGAAAAAGACATCGCACTACGTTGTGTGTTGCCAATGTTGAACGAAGCAGTTCGCTGTTTAGATGAGGGTATCATTCGCAGCGCAAGAGATGGCGACATTGGGGCTATTTTCGGTATCGGTTTCCCTCCATTCTTAGGTGGCCCATTCCGTTATATGGATCAAATTGGCACCAAAGAGTTAGTGAGCATCATGAACAACTTTGCCGAGAAATACGGTGACAGGTTCGCACCTTGTGACGGTTTATTAACGAGAGCGGGTAGTGATGCGCGTTTCTACGATTAAACCCGCATAGAATACAGTGATTAAAATGAAATTAGGGCTACCATTGGTAGCCCTAATTATTTACGCCTTCCGCCTTTAACCTAAATCAACATCTTTAGGTCGTAGCTGAAACTCTTCAACAGAGCCAATTTCTTGCCCTACGTTGAGTACTTCCACTTCTTCATGCTCGTTGCCCTGGCTATGCATGATCAAGCGGTTGGCTGTGCGAGGTTTGAGTATGCTCACGATAAATCGAATCATCTCAGAACGAGTGAGCCCTTTGAGTTCTTCTAGCACTTGTTCGCGCTGGCGAAACTCTTCATCTTTATTGCCAATTGCTACCCACAATCTTTGCGCTCGCCCGCGTAAGTTGTTGTCTGGCGTTGCTACTTGATTCCATAGGCCTTTTTTACTGCTTTGCCATTGGTATTCATTCAGCTCTAATAACACCATGTAAAAGGCATTGAGGAACTCATCAATGGCAGACAATAGCTCGATAGGGGCTGCCTTAGGAGATTGCACATAAAGCACAATACCAGGGTGGCGGTTAAGTGGCATATTGCCTGTGCCGACCATATAGCCCAGTTGTTGCTTAGTACGGATTTCATGGAAAAATGTTGCAGACATCAAATGATTCGCAAGAGAGTAAAGCGCAATGTTTCGAGGGTTGACCTCTGGGCACTGATAGTAAATGACGATCGCAGAGTCTGCTTGGTCGCAAAAAACTTCTCGCTGATACGTGCCATGCTCACCGAGCATAATCAGCGGGCGTAAGGATTCTTCGTAGCGTTGATCTTCCACACGAAGTGCTGATTTAATCGTTTTAGCTAACGTTTGGGCTTGTTGTTTTTGCCAGTCACCGTAAACGAACAGTTCCACATGCAGTTCAGCCAGAATGCTTTCGACAAAAGAAGGCAGTTCGTCGACTTCAATGGACTCTAATGCTTCGATTAAAACTGGAAACGGTGGGTTATTGGGTTGAAGTAGCCCTGTTAAGCTATTGAATAACTGAGAAACGGGACGGTCTTTAGCGGCGTTCTTCCAGTTGCGTAGCATTTGTTGTTTGATGATTTCAAATCGCTGAGGGCTAAATTCTCGTGTGGCAAATCGCGTTAAAATAACATCAAGTAATTGAGATTGTTTCTGGCTAAAACCACTTAGCGTTAGGGTGACACCACCTTGGTGCGCGTACATGTTGTAACCCATGCCAGCGATTTCAGCTTGGTAGGTTTCTTTGACTAAAGAATCTAAAAACATTTCTACGCATAAACGCGTTTTCACAATGTTTCTTGGTGTCGATACCGCGTGAGGGCTGTCTATTGCCAAATAGACAACGCCTTTCGGAACACGAAACTCAGGCTCTTGTAAATGCCATAGACGAAAGCCAGATAATTCCTCTAGCATTGTTGGGATCGTAACGTCTCCCTCTAGTGGCATTGGGTCAAGGTCGTAGCAGATATAGGGGTTTTCTTTTGGCAAACTCAATTTGGCGTTGAGCGATGCATTATTCCAGCGTGCAGTTTGATTTTCATTGAAAGGCAATACAGAGTAAGGGGCATCGTACCATTTGGCCAAAGTGTCACATTCTAGGCCCTTGGCGATGACAGACAGCTTTAAATTCTCAACGTTGAAATAGTCAAAAACTTCGCTTAATAACTTCTCATCATAATGCGCCATTTTGTAGTCGCCATAAATGACGTCTTCTTCTGGATAATGGTGCAGGTTCATCACTAAATGGCTGGCTAAGTCCAGCGGGCGAGTTGATTCTTGAAAACGAAATGCCGATTCGAGTACCGCTTGTTTTTCTTGGTAGCGCCATGGCTGAAAGCCTGACTCTCTAATGAGTTGAAGGTAAGCAAATACGGTTTCAACAATGTCATCAATGTGGTTTAGACCCTCAGGGGTTAGTGTGCAACTTACCGTAAATTCTCGGTAGTTGTTGCCACTCATGCCGCCGCCAGCACCGAGGCTGTTAATCCATCCGAGTTCCTTTAAATACAGCATCAAGCTGCCTTCTGCTTCATCACCGAGTAAGTGGGCGAAATAAGACATAGGTTTGGTGCCATAGTGCGCATCCATGCTCGGTAGTGCGAACGCGAGTAACAGTTTTCTGCTGTCCTTTTCAGGTTCAATTTGAATATAGCAGCCTTTTTGCTCTGGGCGAGTGAGCGGAACTAAGGTGGCTTTGCCGTGTTTATGACGATTGATGACAGGGCTGAATAGAGATTCGACCCATTGTTGCATTTCATCTAAAGAGTGCGAGCTAACTAAGGTCAGCGTCATTAAATCGGCAGAGTATTGCTGTTGATAAAAATCGATGATTTCTGCGCGGATCGACTGGCCGTTTCTGTCGCCAAGGGTCTCGAAGTTACCGACAGAAAATTTTGAAAAAGGGTGCTCAGGGTTAGCGACTTCTTTATGAACCTGATAAAGGCGGCGCATATCGTCTTTTAATTTTAGGCGATATTCAGAGTCGACCGCTTCTCTTTCTTTATCTAACGCTTCTTCATTAAAAAGAGGGCTAATGAAAAATTGGCTAAAGCGTTTTAAACCACGTTCGAAAGCGGTTGGGGTGATATCAAAAAAGAAACAGGTATGCTCGGTGCCTGTCCAAGCGTTGTTATTACCACCGTGTTGGCTAATAAATGCTTGAAATTCTCCTGTCTTCGGGTATTTTTCTGTACCCAAAAACAACATGTGCTCTAAGAAATGAGCCAGACCTTCGCGGTCAGAGGGATCGTCGAAGTGTCCAACATTCACCGCCAGTGCTGCCGCAGATTTTTGTGCTTGATCATCTTGAACCAGAAGTACGCGTAATGCGTTATCTAGTGTGATGTAGCGGTATTGATTATTGTCATTAGGGCTGAGATGCACGAGAAGGTCTCCGAAAATGCAATTGCTTTAATTATGACTAGGTTATGACGTGCTGCAAACTGAAAGCTGTTTTTTTTAAATGGTTTGTTAACGCAGTCAGAGTCTTGTACACCGAATGGGATATACTTAGTGAAAGTGAGTGCACGGTTTGTTGCCTTTGTTAGGTAACAACACTCTCCCGTCAGCAGTAGTAACCAGTACTAAGTCAGGTTTAATTGGATCACTCTGGCTTAGAATCATTACGGGAACACAGTATGAAAGTATTTATTATGCGTCATGGTGAAGCAGAAATGTTTGCAAGCCGAGACTCAGAGCGTGAGTTAACTCAGCGTGGTATTGACCAGTCTTTGTTGGTGGCTAAAGCTTGTTCAAAGCAAGGACATCAAACGTTTGATTTGGTGCTTGTTAGCCCATACATTCGAGCGCAGCAAACTTGGAAAACAATCTCCCAAGTTTTTTCTGCTAAAGATGGTCGAGTAGAAACGTGTGACGACATTACGCCCTACGGAGATTCCGAAGACGTATACGACTACGTGTGCGCATTAGCCGAAACTCAATCACTAGAGTCTATCTTGCTGGTTTCGCACCTGCCTTTGGTCGGTTATCTAACATCAGAATTTGTCACTGACATGCCACCGCCGATGTTTCCAACGTCAGGGCTAGTCTGCGCGAACTTTGACGCCCAAAGTGGTAAGGGTGAATTTGCATGGCATATTCATCCGTAAGGCGGGGGGAAGTGCTAAAAGCGAAGTACTAAAGGCGAAGTGCTAAAGGCGAGATTGTGCGTTCTTTATTTGCACTTTTGCACTTTTGCACTTTGCTCTACTTAGCTTTTCGCACCTAGCTTTTAGAACTTAACTACCCTATCTATCCGGAATGCTTAGCAACACCAACAATGCGCCATTGCCGCCGAACTCTAATGGAGCTTGGTGGTAGGCCATCACATCAGGGTGTTGTGCCAGCCAGAGTGGTACTTTTTGTTTTAAGATGTGTTTGCCAATGCCATGCATGACGCAAGCACAATCTACGCTTTCCTTAATACAATGGGCGATCATCGCGCCTAATTCTCGTTTTGCTTCTTGCTGCGTCATGCCATGCATATCCAGGTACACATCAGGCACGTAAACACCGCGGCGCAATCGCTTTACTTCAAATTTAGACACATCTGAACGCGCGTAACGGGTCGGTCCGTCTTCGCTAAGGTGCGGGACAAACTCATCTGAGAAGAAAAACTCGTTGTCGGAGGCTTCTTTTTTTGTGCGTTGGACTTCTTTTTGTATCGGGTTTCGGTTTGGTTGCTGGATTATGGTATCCTGTTGCAACTTTTTTACGCCCTGTACGGCGCCTTTAAATAAGGCGAAGTCATCGTCTATGTCGGTGTCTTTCTTGCTCATGGGGTTCTAAAACAAATAGGAATAGCACCATTGTAACGCTATTCGGAGGCAAATTTGGATAAGATTTTTGTAGAAGAAGCGGTTTCTGAGCTACATTCGCTTCAAGATATGATTCGTTGGACTGTAAGTCGCTTTAATGCGGCCGGACTTTTTTATGGCCACGGTACTGATAATGCGTGGGATGAGGCGGTTCAACTAATCTTGCCGACCTTGTATCTTCCTATTGATGTTCCGCCACATGTTTTAAATTCTCGCCTAACAAGCAGTGAACGTTTACGCATTGTAGAGCGTGTGGTGCGCCGTATTAATGAGCGTACACCAACGGCTTACTTAACCAATAAAGCTTGGTTCTGTGGTTTAGAGTTTTTCGTAGATGAGCGTGTGCTTGTGCCACGTTCGCCAATTGGTGAGTTAATCGAAGCGCAATTCCAACCTTGGTTGGTGGAAGAGCCTGTTCGCATTATGGACCTATGTACGGGCAGTGCGTGTATCGCGATTGCTTGTGCTCACGCATTCCCTGAAGCTGAAGTCGATGCTATCGATATTTCTACTGATGCGCTAGAAGTTGCCGAGCAAAACATTCAAGACCACGGCATGGAGCAGCAAGTTTTCCCTATCCGCTCTGATCTGTTCCGCGATTTACCGAAAGATAAATACAACCTGATCGTATCGAACCCGCCTTATGTAGACGAAGAAGATATGAACAGCTTGCCGGAAGAGTTCACTCATGAACCTGAGTTGGGTCTTGCTGCGGGTACAGACGGTCTTAAATTAGTTCGCCGTATTCTCGCCAATGCACCAAACTACCTAACAGACGACGGCATCTTGGTGTGTGAAGTAGGTAACTCTATGGTGCACATGATGGATCAATACCCAGACATTCCGTTTACTTGGATTGAGTTCTCTAACGGTGGTCACGGTGTGTTTATGCTCACTCGTGCACAACTGGTCGAGCATGCAGCAGAATTTGCACTGTACATCGACTAAGAAACAGGCATCGATGAAGTAACGTCGACTGCAAAACAACATCAAAAATACCGAACGCCAGCCTAATTTGCTGGCGTTTTTTGTTTTTAGGGGCTTTACAAGCAAACCGTATAACGACACTATGAAAGCACGAAAAATTGAATTAAACGTAATCAAGAGTGAGTGAGCACGGCTATCATCATTCTTGATACGCACAGAGGAAGTAATGGCAGGAAACAGCATTGGACAACATTTTCGTGTAACGACATTCGGTGAAAGCCACGGTATCGCATTGGGTTGCGTTGTTGACGGCTGCCCACCAGGGTTAGAGCTCACTGAAGCCGATCTTCAGGTCGATTTAGACCGTCGCCGGCCAGGAACATCAAAATACACTACACAGCGTCGTGAAGCTGATGAAGTGAAAATTCTTGCGGGTGTATTTGAAGGGCAAACAACAGGCACGTCAATTGGTCTGCTGATTGAAAACACCGATCAGCGTTCTAAAGACTATTCTGAGATTAAAGACAAGTTCCGTCCAGGACATGCTGATTATACCTACCACCAAAAGTATGGTGTACGTGATTACCGAGGCGGCGGCCGTTCGTCGGCGCGTGAAACGGCCATGCGTGTTGCTGCCGGTGCGATTGCTAAGAAATATCTGAAACAAGAATTTGGTGTGGAAGTGCGCGCTTACTTATCTCAAATGGGCGATGTCACTATTGATAAAGTCGACTGGGACGAGATTGAAAATAACGCATTTTTCTGCCCAGACGTCGATAAAGTAGACGCATTGGATGAACTAATCCGTGGCCTTAAAAAAGAAGGCGACTCCATTGGAGCTAAACTTTGTGTTGTAGCTACTAATGTTCCTGTCGGTCTTGGAGAGCCAATCTTTGATCGCCTTGATGCGGATATTGCCCATGCTCTGATGAGTATCAATGCTGTAAAAGGCGTGGAAGTCGGTGATGGCTTTGACGTTGTGAATCAAAAAGGCAGCGAACACCGTGATCCATTAACGCCTGAAGGCTTCAGCAGTAACCATGCTGGTGGTATTTTAGGTGGCATTTCAACAGGGCAAGATATTGTAGCCAGCATTGCGCTTAAGCCAACCTCAAGTATTACAGTGCCTGGAGATACCATCACCCGTGCAGGTGAACCGACTCAATTGATCACCAAGGGCCGTCACGACCCATGCGTAGGCATTCGTGCCGTACCTATCGCCGAAGCCATGCTCGCGATTGTACTGCTCGATCACTTACTGCGTCATCGTGGCCAAAACTTCGGCGTAACAACCGAAACCCCTAAGATCTAGTACACAGCCTGTTTTATAGCTTTAAAATAAAAATCCCCAACCGCCTAAGCCGTTGGGGATTTTTTATTCATTTAACCTTTTGCATGTCGCTCTTAAATCTAGTTTTTAGAACTTCAACTCTCAATGCAAAGACCCTTCACCTTCCAATTGAAATGAAGGCAATCGCCACTTAAATCTTACCGCGGCCATGCGCAGTAAGTAACCAACAACAAGCGTAGCAAGCGTGCTGGTTACGTCATCGACTTCAAAATGCAGTAAAGTTAGGTACATGATAGATGCAATCATAGCAACGGATGCATAAAGCTCGTGGTGTAACACCAACGGCGACTGTCGGCAAATAAGGTCACGTAATAGGCCACCAAAAACCCCGGTAACAATGGCCGAAACCACACATATTACTGGATGAAGCCCCATATCAATCGCAACCTGAGTGCCGATAATACTAAATACAATTAGGCCTAATGCATCTAATCGAATGAACAAGCCTTTCAACTTGATCACCCACTTAGCAACGCCAGTGGTGAGAACCCCTGCCACACAGGTGATAACCAAAAACTCGGGATGTTTCACCCAAGTCAGTGGGTAGTGACCCAATAAAATATCACGCACGGTGCCACCGCCAATGGCCGTTGCACTTGCGACAAACATTACACCAAACCAATCCATGTTTTTACGCCCAGCACTGAGCGCTCCAGTCATCGCTTCCGCTGTGATGCCTATGACGTAGAGAACACTTAACAACATTTTTTAATACACCAAGCTGCAAGAAAAACGCAATTCTAGTGGGGTTAAGACAATAATGCGAGCAAAATCGCGGTGACTTTCCATTAGAAAATCTAATGCTATTTTACAAAGAAATTCCATGGCTTTACAAATGCGCCAAAGCAAGGAAAATACACCCTAAGTTTATTGATAATTACCCAAAATGAATTTCCAATACCAAGATATGATTGATGTGTTTAATCGCACTTTTTTAAATGAATACAATACCAAGCTGGAGCTAGGGGGGGATGAACCTGTCTATCTGCCTGCGGACGATAAAAATCCACATCATCGTATTGTTTTTGCTCGTGGGTTTTATGCGTCAGCACTTCATGAAATCGCCCACTGGTGTGTGGCTGGCCCGAAACGCCGCTTACTAGAAGACTTTGGTTACTGGTATGAACCTGATGGACGTACAGAACAGGTTCAATCAGAATTCGAGAAAGTTGAAATTCGGCCTCAAGCTTATGAATGGATATTGTCTGTGAGTGCGGGCTTTCCATTTAACGTAAGCTGTGACAATCTACATGGCGATTTTGAACCAGATAGAATTGCCTTTATGCAGAAAGTTCACAAGGAAGTCGGCCTGATTTTAGAGCAAGGCATGCCGATTCGTGTGAAACAACTGTCGGAAGCGCTAAGATCGTTTTACCATGTCGCTCCACTGGACGTGACGCAGTTTATAGTGAAATAAAAGTAAATAAATTAGAGACCATGATGATTATTGAGTTTGAAGAGAAATTACTGACTTTAATTGATGCAACCGTCACAACGGCATCGGATGACGAACTGTTCGCTGGTGGTTACTTACGTGGCCATATTTCATTGGCGGCAGCCGCTTGTGAAAACGAAGGTGAAACAGAAATAGCACAGCTTCAAGCTCGTGTTGAACAAAGCATCGAGCAGGCAAAATCTGAACTGACCCCTGCTGACAGCATCATAGTCATGGATATTTGGCAGCAGCTAATGCATTCTGCGCAAGCTTAGTTGATTTCAGATAAGAGAATTTAGAAGGGCGCTGATGCGCTCTTTTTTTTTGGCCGAGAGCCTGAAAATAGCAAGGAAAAATCGAGCAGGACATATCGCAGTGTGAGTCAGTACACGTCTGGGATATCGAGGTGAGAATATGCGAGAGTTTTGAGATGAATATGCCCATGCAGGGTTCGCTGTTTGATATACTGATTATTCAATCGATATAAAGGAAGGCGATGATATGTCGAAAACGACTAAGCTGCGCAACGAAGACAAGTTAGTGAAAAAGGCTCTAGAAGTCGGTTGTAAAATGGCGAAACTGCAAGGGTTTGATTTACCTATGTCTCCACCACCGTTAAAGACTGAAGCGGTGTACTTATTTTTAGTTGGAGTGAATCAGATCGCACCACTGCCGGAAGACAAACTGGATGGGCCGAGCGTTAAAAAACGATTGGCGATGTGGATACATAAGGCGCTGCCGGATAATGATCCTCTTAAATGAGTATTTTCAAAACAAAAAAAGAACGCGATATGCGTTCTTTTTTAATGCTTGAATACGCTAGTTCGTCAGGTTATCTAGTAACCGATCACAATCTTGTTTCAGCTGTTGTAGTTGTTCAATGTCCATTTTTGACATACACATCATGTTAGACGGGATGTCTTTTGCTTGTTCTCGCAATAGTAAGCCTTGTTCCGTCAGACCAATAATCCGAATTCGTTCGTCTTCTTGGCTGCGTGTTCGGGTGACATACCCTTTCACTTCCAAACGCTTAAGTAATGGCGTTAATGTTCCTGAGTCTAACCGGGTCTTTTGCCCCAGCTCTTTAACGTTCATTGATTTTTCCTCCCACAATATCATCATCACAATGTACTGAAGGTAAGTTAAATCCAGAGCTTTCAGCATTGGCTGATAGGCTCTGCTCATGGCGTTCGAGACGCTATAGAGAGAAAAGCACACTTGGTTATCTAACAGTAGATGAGCGTCTTTAGAAGAATCTGTCATAGCTGGTATCACTCAATTTAAACTAATTGTGCACAATATACTTGCACACCTGATTAGATTCAATTACTATTATTGAAAATAAAGTTGTGCACAATTAAATTGATGGCAATTTACAATTAAATAATAATGAATACAAAAAGGAACGAATCATGAAAGCACTCTACACTACATCTGCAAAAGCACTCGCTGGTCGTAACGGTCACGTTTCAACTGATGACAATAAGCTGGCGGTTGATCTGAGCTATCCAAAAGAAATGGGTGGTTCGGGTGAAGCAACCAATCCAGAGCAGTTATTTGCCGCTGGCTATGCGGCGTGCTTCTCTAATGCGATTCTGCACGTGGCTCGTGAAACTAAGGTGGCTATTAAGTCTGCGCCAACAACGTCAACCGTTGGTATTGGTCCCAATGAAACAGGCGGTTTTGCTTTATCGGTAAGCTTGTCCGTTGAGTTGGATTTAGAGCAAGAGCAAGCGGTGAAGCTAGTTCAAACCGCTCACCAAGTTTGCCCGTATTCAAACGCAGTTCGTGGAAACATTGATGTAAAACTTAGCGTAAATGGCGTTGATCTTTAAGAGTAAAATTCAAGCCTAATACTACGATTACATAAATAATAAATTCTTGGAGAAACCTATGCGCGCAGTTCAAATTCAACAATACGGTGGCGTTGAAAAGCTACAATTACAACAAGTGGAAAAGCCAGCGATTAATGCTGATGATATTCTAGTGCTGGTAAAATCAGCGGCTATTAACCCGGTTGATTGGAAAATTCGCGAAGGGTATCTACAAGCGTTTATTCCTTACGAAATGCCATTCACTCTGGGCTGGGATGTGTCAGGCGTAGTTGCAGAAGTCGGTGCCAATGTTACTGAGTTTAACGTGGGTGATGAAGTATTCAGTCGTCCAGCTATCAATCGCAATGGTAGCTACGCAGATTACATTGCTGTAAAAGCAGACGAAGCAGTGCTTAAATCAACCAAGCTCGATTTTGCTCAAGCTGCAGCCCTGCCATTAGCAGGCATTACGGCATGGCAATGCTTAGTTGATGTTGCTGATGTTCAAGAAGGCCAGCGTGTATTAGTACATGCTGGGGCGGGTGGTGTAGGGCACTTGGCTATCCAAATCGCAAAAGCAAAAGGTGCAACAGTAATTGCTACCGCATCTGCTGCAAACCAGGCGCTTCTGGTCGAATTTGGTGCAGACCAAGCGGTTGATTACTCAAAAGCTCCGCTGAGTGAGCAGATAGAAGCCGTTGATATTGTGGTCGATACCATGGGTGGCGACGTACAGAAACAATCTTGGTCGTTACTGAAAGAAGGTGGCATTTTAGTTTCAGTGGTGGATCAGCCTGATGAGACAGTCGCAAAAGAGCACAATGCTCGTTCTGCATTTGTGTTTATTGAGCCGAGCAGCCGCATTCTCAAAGAACTTAATAAGCTGGTTGAACTCGATCAACTCAAGCCACTTATTGAGCACCGCTTTCCTCTAGAACAAATTGCGGAAGCACATCTGCAAAGCCAATCTGGCCGTACTCGTGGCAAGATTGTTATTGATGTGAACTAAGCTCCATCCGAATAACGGTTATTCAAACGAAAAGCCAGCCAGTACGAGTGTTTATGCTCGTACTGGCTGGCTTTTTTGTTTAGTGCGGTTGCTGGAATTTAGGTTACGCTTTTCGCTCGACTAATGCTTTGCCCTTACGTAGCTTGCGGACCCACATTTTGGCCGGGTGTATTTTCTCTAAACTTTCTGTCGACATAGGCAGTGGATCGCCACATATCTGGGAGGCCAACGTCTCGGCCATTAACGGGGCAGAGCTTAAACCGCGAGAGCCTAACCCAACAAAGCAATACAAGTTGTCGTAACTTGGAACCGGCACGGCTTCTTCTTCCGCTAATGATGCTAAATCCCAATATGCGTTACGCAATTTGTCAAAATTGGCCACTTGGCCAACAAACGGCAGGTGATCTCGCGTAACACAGCGAACCCCTTGGCGTGCTAGGTTGCCGCTTACATCGACCTCTTTTGTCCATGCTTGGTTAGGCAAACATTTAGTGAGCTTTGCGCTGTTATCGGCGTGAGCATCAAGATCAAATTCTTGGTCGATATTGTCTTTGTCGTAACTTGCTCCGATGCAATGGTGCTGATTGTTTGGGTTTTGTGGCGTCATATAACCGTCGTAACACAATACTGTTTTTAAGTGTTTCAGTGTCTCGGTGGTCGGAATATGACTCACTTGCCCTTTTACAGCCGTCGCCGGGATCGGCTGGGTTTGCTCAAATCGAGTGAATTGATGGCCATTGGCGACCACAACGCATTGGTGTTGATGATGGATCGTTTCGCCCTGTTGATTGGTGCCAGAAAGCTGCCACCCATCGTTTAATTGGCTGATTTCAGTAATTGAGTGATTAAAGTGCGCCGTCAGTTGCTTTTTGTTGGTGAGATCGGCAACCAAACCTTGTGTTAATTGCGCGGGACTCAGCCAGCCGCCGAGTGGATAGTGAACACTGGCCACGTCGACATCTAATCCCAGTTTTTCATTCGTCTGTTCTGGTGTCAGTGCGTGAAGAAGTTCAGCATCAAGGCCGGCCTCCATCATGTTATCGAGCTTGGTTTGCGCTTTTTCATCCCAGCCTAGCTGAGTGACGCCGCACCAATCGTAGTCGAAATCGAGATACAGAGCCGCTTGGTTTACAAACTGGCGAGCAAACAAAAACGCCGGGGCAAAAACGCGAGACGCACCAGTATGAGAGCGGTTGATAAGGGGGTAGACGGCACCTTGTCGGTTACCAGAAGCCCCTTGTGCTGCTCGATCATCTTCACAATACAAGCTGACTCTAACGCCACGTTTGGCTAAGCATGCAGCAAGCGAGGCGCTGGCCACACCGCCGCCAATGATGGCGACATCATCTACGTGATTGGGGGAGCTTCGGTAAAACCACGGTTTAATATTAGTGTGTGATTTCTTCGTACTCAGTGAGCCTGCAATCATTTCCCGTTTTGTACCAAAGCCTTTGACTTTTTTCATATCAAAACCGGCTTCAATCAGCCCTCTGCGTACAAAACCTGCGGCAGTAAATGTGGCGCAGCTGCAATCTTGTTTAGCCAGTTTAGCCATTCCGTTGAATAGGTTTTGATTCCACATTTCTGGATTTTTGCTTGGCGCGAAACCATCTAGGAACCACGCATCAACAATGCCATCTTGATTGGTAGGCACGCTTGGCATGCAATCCTTAATATCGCCAAACCATAAATCGAGCGTGATAGAGCCATCGGCTAGGATGATACGGTGGCAATCTGGCACGGCGATTGGATAATGCTCGTGAAGCTGCTCGGCATACTTTGCGAGCTCAGGCCATGCTTGGTGCGCTTTGACTAAATCTGCTTTGCTGACTGGGAATTTCTCAAAACTAATGAAATGCAACTCTTTCAATTTGGCGTCAGGATTTTGGTGCCTAAAGTGTTCAAATTGATGCCATGCTGCCAAAAAATTCAGCCCGGTTCCGAACCCAGTTTCGGCGATAACAAAGCGTCGTTGATCGAAATCAGTCCAACGTTCAGGCAGGTGATTTTGCTTGAGGAACACATAACGGGTTTCTTCAAGGCCGTTAACGTTAGAAAAGTACACATCATCAAATTGATCGGAAACTGGGGTTCCGGCTTCATTCCAGTCGAGTATTGCGTTCTTTATCGTCGTCATAATAGGTTTGATCTTGGGGTTATTTGGCTTAAAGTAGTCGAGATTGTACGGATTTCTGGGAAAGCTGACCACTTTTGTTCGGTAACTTGGTTATCATCTTACGGATTTTTGAATTATAGGAATGTCACATGAAACGAGTCGTCATCACTGGTATGGGTATTGTTTCCAGTATTGGTAATAACGTTGAAGAAGTACTGGCGTCGCTTAAAACTGGCAAATCAGGCATCACCGCTTCTGAGCAGTTCAAAGAAAAAGGACTGCGTTCTCAAGTTTGGGGCGATCTGAAAATGAACCCAGCAGAGCACATCGATCGCAAGAAAATGCGTTTTATGGGTGAAGCTGCGGCATACGCGTACCTATCAATGGAGCAAGCAATTGCAGACTCAGGCCTAACAGAAGACCAAGTTTCTAACGACCGCACAGGTATCGTGGCAGGCTCAGGCGGCGCATCTTCATTGAACCAAGCGATCGCTGTTGATACTTTACGTGAGAAAGGCGTGAAGCGTATCGGTCCATACATGGTACCTCGTACTATGTCTTCTACTGTTTCAGCATGTCTTGCAACGCCATTTAAAATCCGTGGTGTGAACTACTCAATGAGCTCTGCATGTGCAACATCTGCACACTGTATTGGTCATGCAATGGAACTTATTCAACTTGGCAAACAAGATGTTGTGTTTGCAGGTGGTGGTGAAGAGCTTGATTGGACATTAACGATGATGTTCGATGCAATGGGCGCACTATCAACGAAATACAACGAAACGCCAGAATTGGCTTCTCGTACCTATGATGCAGACCGCGATGGTTTTGTTATCTCTGGTGGCGGCGGCATGCTGGTAGTTGAAGAATTAGAACACGCATTAGCGCGTGGTGCGAAAATCTACGGTGAAATCGTGGGTTACGGCGCGACATCAGACGGCTACGATATGGTTGCCCCTTCAGGTGAAGGCGCAGTACGTTGTATGAAGATGGCAATGCAAGAAGTCGACGGCGTTGATTACGTGAACACTCACGGTACATCTACTCCTGTTGGTGACGTAAAAGAGCTTGGTGCTATCCAAGAAGTCTTTGGTGGTAACAGCCCAGCGATTTCAGCAACGAAAGCAATGACAGGTCACGCACTGGGTGCAGCTGGTGTTCATGAAGCTATCTACTCGACTCTTATGCTAGAAAACAACTTTGTTGCACCAAGCATCAATGTAAACACTCTAGATGAAGCGGGCGAAGGCCTAGATATCGTGACTGAAATGCGCGAGCAAGAGCTAACTACAGTGATGTCGAATAGCTTCGGTTTTGGTGGCACAAACGCAACGCTTGTGATTAAAAAATACCAAGACTAACGTTTTCCAGGGCGGATTAGCTCAGCTGATCCACCAGACGCAGACCATGCCCCAGGAGAGCGGGGCACAGTCCTTTTGTTCTGGATATTGCCGACCTCTATATGGGGTCGGTTTTTTTATGGGTGTAATATCGCGCGCTAGATCACAGGAGATGTCGGCAGTCATGGCCTGGCTATAGTAGGTGAATCTGCGGCGGGCTCTGTCATTGTACAGCTAACCATACACTGCCAAATAGCTAGGCTTCGGCTTAGCTATTTTTTTGTCTGGAAATAATGCACAATCGGCCTACGACTCGTTACCTTGCCCAATCTAAGCCCATGAAAATAGTGATCGATGAAAACATGCCGTATGCACAGGCATTGTTTAGCCAGCTTGCCGATGTAGAGATGAAGTCAGGACGCACTCTGACTGCTGATGATCTAATTGATGTTGATGCACTGATGATCCGCTCAGTGACCAAAGTGAATACCAAATTACTTGCTAAAGCCAATAAACTGAAATTTGTTGGTACAGCGACCGCAGGTATGGATCACGTTGACCAAGCACTGTTAGCTGAAAGAAACATCGCCTTTAGCGCCGCCCCTGGTTGCAACAAAGTGGGTGTGGCCGAATATGCGATCAGCGTGCTGATGGTATTGGCTCAGCAACAAGGCTTTTCTATCTTTGATAAAACCGTTGGCATTGTCGGTGCGGGGCAAGTCGGGAGCTACTTGGCTAACTGTTTGCAAGGCATGGGCATTTCAGTGTTGTTAAACGATCCGCCTAAGCAGGCTGAGGGTGATGATCGAGCATTCACTCCCCTTGATGAATTACTTGAGAAATCAGACGTCATCACCTTGCATACACCGATCACCAAAGATGGCAACTACCCAACGCACCATTTAATGGATGAAGCTCGCCTGAGCAAATTGAGATCGAATCAAATCCTGATTAATGCCGCTCGCGGGCCTGTAGTAGACAACCAAGCATTGAAGAATCGCCTACAAATACAAGATGGCTTCTGCGCGGCACTGGATGTGTTTGAATTTGAACCAGAAGTCGACATGAATTTATTACCGCTACTTTCTTTTGCGACCCCCCATGTGGCAGGTTACGGATTAGAGGGTAAAGCACGTGGTACCACCATGATTTATAACACTTATTGTCAGTTTTTGAATCGAACGGAAAGGGCTGATGCCGCGGACTTATTACCGGTAGCCCCCGTACCTAGAGTGCAATTAGAACGAGAGTGGGATCACACAACACTGCACAATTTAACTCAGTTGATTTATGATGTGCGCCAAGACGATGCACTTTTTCGCCGTCAGATAGAAAATCCTGGTGCGTTTGATGAAATGCGCAAGCAATACTGGGACAGACGCGAGTACAGTGCAATCACATTAGTTGGCAATCAAGAGTGTAATCTTGAACCGCTGGCTAAATTAGGTTTTCAAATTGAGGTGAGAAATGAGCCAAGAATTTAACGTTGCAGTATTAGGTGCGACAGGCGCAGTCGGTGAAACTATTCTTGAAGTTCTGCAAGAAAGAAACTTCCCTGTAGGCGAAATTTTCTTGCTAGCAAGTGAGCGAAGCGAAGGTAAAACCGCTCGTTTTAACGGTAAGTCTGTGCAAGTGCAGAACGTTGAAGATTTCGACTGGTCTCAAGTTCATATTGCGCTATTTTCTGCTGGTGGCGATCTTTCTGAAAAGTGGGCACCCATTGCTGCTGATGAAGGCGTTGTGGTTATCGATAACACCTCTAAGTTCCGTTACGACTATGATGTACCTCTGGTTATTCCAGAAGTAAACCCAGAAGCGATTGCTGAGTTTCGTAACCGCAACATCATCGCAAACCCAAACTGTTCAACGATTCAAATGTTGGTTGCTCTTAAACCGATTCACGATGAAGTGGGCATTGAACGCATTAATGTTTCAACTTACCAATCGGTATCTGGTGCTGGTAAAGCGGGCATTGATGAATTAGCAGGTCAAACGGCGAGCCTATTGAATGGCCGTCCTGCTGAAGAAAAGGCGTTTAGTCAGCAAATCGCGTTCAACTGCATTCCGCAAATCGATGAGTTTGCAGAAAATGGTTACACTCGTGAAGAAATGAAAATGGTGTGGGAAACACAAAAAATTCTGAACGACGCTTCTATCATGGTAAACCCTACCTGTGTTCGCGTTCCGGTATTTTATGGCCATGCAGAATCGTTGCATATTGAGACACGAGCTCCGATTGGTGCAGAACAAGTCGTACAGTTGTTGTCTGATAGCGAAAGCATTGAAGTATTCCAAGACCAAGATTTCCCAACTCAAGTTCGTGATGCGGGTGGTAAAGACAACGTAATGGTTGGCCGTATTCGCAACGATATTAGTCACCATAGCGGTATTAATATGTGGGTTGTGGCTGATAATGTTCGTAAGGGTGCGGCAACTAACGCCGTACAAATTGCGGAAGTGTTGATACGCGACTATTTCTAAGCATATTGCTTGCCGCATCTTGTCGTAGATAAGTAAGCTGGCAACCAAAGGTTCAAATTACAGCCTTACATGCTCTCTGTATGTAAGGCTTTTTTGACGCTGCATAAATGTACGAAGTGCGTTTTTTTAAGTCAGAATGGTACGAATATCAATCTAGACACACATTTTTTACGTCTGACCCTATAGTTTTACAGTATTTATCCGATATATTTAGTAGATCACATTATTATTCAGTCATACAGAGCAAGAAAGCTGACCTTATATGCATCAATTTCTTAAGCGTTTTTTAACGCCCTTGCTTCTGATAGTCTCGACTCAAATTTCAGTAGTCCAAGCTGAAGCTATCAGAATAGTTGGTTCCAATGGAGAAGTTACCACTTCGCCACGATTTTCTGAGCAATTTAATCCGAGTGCTTCGGCCAATGAGCCGTCTTTGTTTTATGGCCCTACAGGCAGTAATGAAACCCTGTGGAGTATTGCAACACAACTAAGGCCAGCCAATAGCCTTTCTGTACAACAAACCTTGCTGGCTATATATCGCTTAAACCCACAAGCTTTCGAAAACCAGAATATCCATACACTGGTTCCTCGCAGCACGTTAAGAATCCCTTCACTCGAACAAGTTCAATCGGAATCGACCGCAGACGCCGTTAAAGTGATGGCCTCTCACCAAGCTCGTTTGAACAAACCCCAAATTCGTGTCGTGAAACCAGCAACGTCAAATGCTGAAACCAAGCCAGTAACACCAAGTAAACCAAGCACGGCGCAGAGCGAAACAGCGAAAAATAACGTGGCTAAAACGGAGCCTGTGAAGCCACAACCAGCAAGCACGGCCAAAGTCACCGATACAGGCGCAGGAGACTTAAAAGACAAGCTCAATATGTCAGAAGCTGAGCTGATGTCGCTGGAAGAAAAAAATCACCAGTTAAGATTGATGCTCTCAGATGTACAAAATGAAGTTGAGAACCTAAAAGAAGAGCTTAGTGACGAAGATAGAATTCGATTAGAAGTTGAAAAGCTGCTTGCCGCAGAAAGAATGAAGCAGCTAGAAATGGAGCAAAATGCCCCTTCTATGATGGAACGCATTATGTCGAATCCATTGCTATTGGGCGCACTAGCACTGATACCTGGCTTATTGATTGGCTTGATCGTCGTTCTGCTATTGAATCGTAAACGTGACGACACAGACGAAACGGCAGAGCAAAAAGAAGCGCCAGTTCAGCCGGTTCCAGAACCAACCGATGAGCTTGAAGAGATTAACTTAGAAGATGAGCTCATTGGTGAGATTGACGATTCTGAACTGAGCCTAGATGACGAGCTATTTGGTGACGAGTCTGAACCTACAGGTGATGACAACGCAGCGGATGATGACATCTTCGGTAACCTAGATGACGGCGACCTAGACTTCAACCTAGATGACGAAGATGGTGATGACCCATTTGCAGGCATTGGGGATGATGGCGAGCTGGGAGCGGAAATTGACGATTTAGAAGAAAGTGCAACAGGTATTAGCGTTGATGGCGATGAGCAGGCACTAGGCCTCGATGAAATGGCTCGTGCCCTAGATGATATTGAACCTGAAATCGAACAAGAAGACTTGCTAAACAGTGAGTTTGATTTAGCCGATGAAGACATGGGCATGTCGAATGACGACATTGATGCATTACTTGCAGGCGATGCCCCAACAGAAGAGCTAGAAGCTGAAACGCTTGATCAATCCATGCTTGATGACCTATTCGCTGGAGTAGATGCGACTGAGGGAGAAGACGATCTCGATTTTGGTACATTACTGTCTGACGGAGAATCCGAGAGTGCGGAAGCTGATGCATCAGAAATCGATGACTTATTAGCGGCAAATTCAACCTCTGAACAATCCGATGATGACTTAATCAATGAGTTGATGGGCACGGATTTCGATTTAAGTGATGACCAAGACTCAATTGATGACCTTATTGCTGAAGCAGGCTCGGAGCCAGAGCTTGATCAAAACAGCATTGACTTATTAGATGACGTACTTGGTGAAAACGTCGATGACATGCCAGAGCTTGATCAAAACAGCATCGACTTATTAGATGACGTACTTGGTGAAAGCGCCGATGACACGCCAGAGCTCGATCAAAACAGCATCGACTTATTAGACGACGTACTTGGTGAAAGCGTCGATGACACGCCAGAGCTTGATCAAAACAGCATCGACTTATTAGACGACGTACTTGGCGAAAGCGACGATACACCAGAGCTTGATCAAAACAGCATCGACTTATTAGACGACGTACTTGGCGAAAGCGACGATGACACGCCAGAGCTTGATCAAAACAGCATTGATTTATTAGATGACGTACTTGACGAAAGTGACGATACACCAGAGCTTGATCAAAACAGCATTGATTTGTTAGATGACGTACTTGGCGAAAGCGACGACACGCCAGAGCTTGATCAAAACAGTATCGACTTACTAGATGACGTACTTGGCGAAAGCGACGATACACCAGAGCTTGATCAAAACAGCATTGATTTATTAGATGATGTACTTGGCGAAAGCGACGACACGCCAGAGCTTGACCAAAATAGCATCGACTTATTAGACGATGTATTGGGTGAAAGCGATGATATGCCTGAACTGGATCAAGACAGCACCGATTTACTTGAAGATGTTCTAGGTGAAGATAATAAGTCGGCTATTGATTCAGATAGCGCAGACTTACTGGATGAGGTCTTTGATGAGCTTGAAGATAAACCGGCCGATCAAGCAGCTGAATCAGACATTGAAACGGATGAAATCAGCTTTGAATCTGAAGGGCAATTAGAGCCGGAAGCTAACCCCACTGAACCTACAGCATCATTTGAGCAGCAATTGGATCAGGCGATGGAACAAGCTGAGCCTGATGCAGAACCTACAGATGACGCTGAAATGTCAGCGGAATCTAAGGCCACAGAGGGTATTGATACTGTTGAAGAGATTGAAGCAGTAGAAGAAACCACCGATTATCAGCCTGCACCAATCGATGACCCGAGTTCTGCTTTCTCTCTAAAAGGCCATGAAGATGAGCCGTTAGATGCACTCATGGGTGAAAATCATGACTGGGATTCATCAACTACGTCAGATCAAGATTTAGCAGAAAATGAGGCTGAGCAAGCAACAGAGCAGGAACAACCACTGCCTGATGAACCTCCTGTCACCGAACCCGCTTCTGAAATAGCCGCGGAACCATCGGCTGAACAAGCGATAGAAAGCCCCGTAGCCTCTGATGTTGGCGACGGTAGCGCAGAGATGAGTGATGTTGCGGCTAAATCTTTAGATGAAAGTGCGCTGCAAAGCTCTATGGCTCCCGAGTCGGAGCAGTCTGAACCAGTAGAAGACTGGCAAGCGGAAGCGTTTACAGAGCAAGACAGCGAAGTTGAAGACGAAGAACTCGAGCTGCCAGGTTTTGAAGAACAACCACAAGACACAACTGAACCCGCGCCCCTTGAAGTGCCGGAAGCCGAGCCGTTAGAGGACGAAACTTCTGAACCAGAAGCACAGGAATCATTCCCGCAAGATCAAGGCGAAACGTCGGATCTGGATGATGAACCTGAGTTAGAAACTCTAAATTCTGATGCTGAAACAGTTGACGCTCCTGACGTTGAACTCAATCCTGCAGAGCCAGAGCCAGAGCCAGAGCCAGAGCCAGAGCCAGAGCCAGAGCCAGAGCCAGAGCCAGAGCCAGAGCCAGAGCCAGAGCCAGAGCCAGAGCCAGAGCCAGAGCCAGAGCCAGCAAAAGCACCTGCTGACCCAATGCCTGAAGCCATTCCAAATGAATTTGGTACGCCTCAAGACGACGACTGGGACTTTGATGATGTCAACTTGGACGCATTGGATGATGAGATCGAAGCTGCAGCCGCTGAAGAGGTGGCAGAGCCGTCAGTTGAAGCTGAACTACCAGAAGCTGAAATTGAGCAACCTTCCGATGAAGTACCTGAGTTAGATCTTCCCGAAATAGGTGATGACGAACTAGGTGTATTCGATGAAGAGTCTGCATTAGATGCCATTGATTTAGAACCAGCAGAGCTGACGCCAGAGGGATTTGCGTCTGAAGAATCAGCCCCTGAAGAGCTAGCTCCTGAATTAGTACCGGAAGAAACTGTTCAACCAGAAGCACTGATGTCAGAACCAGAGATATCTGAACCAGAGATGTCAGAGACAGAAGTTTCAGAACCAGCGGCTTTAGAGACGCCAGAAGCTGAAGTTGAGCAATCTGCCGATGAAGTACCTGAGTTAGATCTTCCCGAAATAGGTGATGACGAACTGGGCGTATTCGATGAAGAGTCTGCATTAGATGCCATCGATTTAGAACCAGCAGAGCTAACTTCAGAGGAATTTTCGCCTGATGAATCGGCCCCTGAAGAGCTAGCTCCTGAATTAGTACCGGAAGAAACAGTTCAACCAGAAGCGCTGATGTCAGAACCAGAGGTGTCTGAACCAGAGCTGTCTAAGCCAGAAGTTTCAGAACCAGCGGTTTTAGATACGCCAGAAGCTGAAATTGAGCAGCCTACCGCTGAGGTGCCTGAGTTAGATCTTCCTGAAATAGGTGATGACGAACTGGGCGTATTCGATGAAGAGTCCGCGTTAGATGCTATTGATCTTGAGCCTGCAGAGCTTGAGCCTGAAGAGTTTGAGCAACCAGAAGCTGAAGTAGAGGTTTCTGATCCGCTGGTGACTGAACTGTCTGATTTGGATTTCCAAGAGTTGGAATTACCAGAAATCAGCGATGATGAGCTGGGCGTGTTTGACGAAACCTCAGCGCTTGACGCGCAAGAGGCTGAAATAGAACAACCAGTCGCGACTAATGAAGCGTCAGAACGCACCATAAGTGCTGAAGAAATTGAACAATTTGATGAATCGGCAACGGTAGCAGAGCTGTTATCTGAGCCCTCTACGAGTGATTTTCCTGCGTTCGATCAGCCTCTAGACAGTGAGATGATAGACAGTGCAGGGCTAGACATCGAAGCCATGCTTGATGTGGGTGGTGAAGATTGGAATGGCTTTAACCTCACTCCAGAGCAACAAGCGTCTATCTCAGAAGAGGTACCGGAAGAAGATCAAGAAGCATGGGGTAACCTTGAAGCTCTTGATGAGCCGCAACTTGACGCTGAAGATTGGTCTAATCAACCGGATGTATCGAATCAGCAAGAAGAAGATCAATCGTTCATGAGTGTGGATGAGCTAATGGCTCAGGTTGAACGAGAAGAAGCTGAAATTGAGAAGCCAGATCTGGATGCGCAAGAGCTTGAATTGGATGTCGGTTTAAATGAGTTCCCTGATGTTCTGGGAGAGGTTGAACCTTTTGACGTTGATGACAACAGCGAAGCTGCAGGAAAGCTCGACTTAGCGAAAATCTATGTAGAAATGAACGACACAGAAGGTGCGATCAAGTTACTGGAAGAGTCGATTGTATACGGCGATGATGATGTTCGTAGAGAAGCTAAAGCGCTTATTGATAAATTGAACAAATCATAAAGCGGGTATAGCGAGATAAACAGGTGCCAGTGAGCGAAAGCAAGCTGGCATTTTTGTTGGTTGGTATTATACTCACCCCGTTTTGGTATAGAGGATGATAAAAATGCGCATAGCATTAGGCATAGAGTACGATGGTGCAAAATATTACGGCTGGCAGAAACAGCGCGACGTAGTAAGTGTGCAAGAAAAGTTGGAAAAAGCTTTGTCTATCGTGGCAAATCATCCGGTAGAAGTGCAGTGTGCGGGGCGAACAGACGCTGGCGTGCACGGTACTGGTCAGGTGGTTCACTTTGACACAACGGCCGTAAGAAAGCTTACGTCATGGACCATGGGCGCAAATACGAACATGCCTAAAGACATCGCGGTGCGATGGGCAAAAGAAGTGCCAGATGAATTCCATGCGCGATTTACAGCAACAGCAAGGCGCTATCGTTATGTGATTTATAACCATGCATTTCGTCCTGGTATCTTGTCTAAAGGTATTAGTCATTATCATGGCGAGTTGGATGTTGAAAGAATGCAATTGGCGGGGCAGTATCTACTAGGCGAAAATGACTTCACGTCGTTTCGAGCGATCCATTGTCAATCAAGAAGCCCTTGGCGAAATATGATCCACCTAAACGTGACGCGTCATGGTCATTATGTGGTCATCGATATCAAAGCCAATGCTTTTGTCCACCATATGGTGAGAAATATAACCGGAAGTTTAATAACGGTTGGCCGTGGTGAACAAGAGCCAGAATGGTTCCAATGGTTATTAGAAGCAAAAGATCGAAAACTGGCGAGCGCAACGGCTAAGGCAGAGGGTTTGTACTTGGTTGATGTTGATTACCCAGAGCATTTTGAGTTGCCTCGTGAGCCGATCGGCCCATTGTTTCTTCCTGAGAATCTTTAGCGCGATAATTTGACGCAAAACTGTGAACCAAAGCAGTTGAAAAGCTGCAATTTATCCTCTTTGTTGCTGTCATAAAATAGGTACAACCAGTTTTTGATCCACAGTAGGTCAATATTGTGGTTTAATCCTGACGCAGATTCTAAATTTATATCTTTTGCAATGAGGCGAAAGAGTTGAGAGAAAAGGTCTTCGATGAGTTGGCTTGAAAAGATTTTTAATAAAAGCAGTATTGCGAGTTCACGTAAAGCATCTATCCCAGAGGGTGTGTGGACAAAATGTACCTCTTGCGAGCAGGTACTTTATTACGCTGAATTAGAGCGTAACCTAGAAGTGTGTCCGAAATGTGATCATCACATGCGAGTAGGAGCACGTCGCCGTTTAGAAGGTTTCTTGGATCAAGACAATCGTGTGGAACTGGCAAATGAGCTAGAACCTAAAGATAAGTTGAAATTCAAGGATACTAAGCGTTACAAAGAGCGTATTTCTGTTGCTCAAAAGAAAAGTGGCGAGAAAGACGCACTGATTGTAATGCAAGGCGAATTGCTTGGCATTCCGGTTGTAGCGTGTGCATTTGAATTCTCCTTCATGGGTGGTTCAATGGGTTCTGTCGTAGGCGCACGTTTCGTACGTGCGGTAGAAGCAGCCATTGAAAATAACTGTGGTTTGGTTTGTTTTTCTGCCAGTGGTGGTGCGCGTATGCAAGAGGCATTGATGTCTCTAATGCAAATGGCGAAAACCAGCGCAGCGTTAGAACGTTTGTCTCAAAAGGGCTTGCCATTCTTTTCTGTAATGACCGACCCAACCATGGGTGGTGTTTCAGCAAGCTTGGCGATGCTAGGTGATATCAATATTGGTGAACCTAAAGCGCTGATCGGTTTTGCTGGCCGTCGTGTTATTGAACAAACTGTGCGTGAAGACCTACCTGATGGTTTCCAACGTAGTGAGTTCTTACTTGACCATGGTGCTATCGATATGATTGTTGATCGTCGTGAAATGCGTCAACGTATTGGTGGCTTGCTCGCTAAGATGACGGGTGTTGATTCTCCTATGGTGGTTTCGGTTAACGATTCTCCAGCTAAGGAAGAATACGAAGTACCAGTTGTCGAAGAAAAAGAGTAAAGTACTCATAAAACAACCCTTTCGGATTGGTTAACGTTTTAATGAGTCAAATTACAGTACCTAAAGCCACATCACCCCTATCGATGTGGCTTCATTATTTAGAAAATATTCATACTAGCGCGATCGATCTTGGATTGGAGCGTTCTCAAGCTGTTGCGCAGCGCGCATCTCTTATCAAACCTGCTCCTATTGTTATCACCGTTGCCGGAACTAATGGCAAGGGGTCAACTTGTGCATTAATGGAAGCAATACTGCTTGATGCTGGCTATTCAGTTGGTGTTTATAGCTCCCCTCATCTTATTCGTTATACCGAACGTGTTCGTATTAACGGAGAAGAGCTGGCGGAAGAAAAGCACAGTGAAGCCTTTGACTTCATCGAACAACAGCGTGGTGACTTTAGCTTAAGTTTCTTTGAATTCGGCACCTTGGCTGCTTTGAGGTTATTTCAAACAGAACAGGTTCAAGTTGTGCTGCTGGAAGTGGGGTTAGGCGGCCGCCTAGATGCAACTAATGTGGTTGATCACGATGTATCGGTAATCACCAGTTTGGCGGTTGACCATGTTGATTGGTTAGGCGATGACATCAACGTTATCGGCTACGAAAAAGCGGGTATCTTTCGTTCAGAAAAGCCTGCCATATGCGGTCAGCCAAAAGCACCCGCGACCGTGGCAGGCCACGCAGATGATATCGGCGCTCAGTTACATCAGGTGGGTATTCAGTTCAGTTATTTACAGCAAGGTGATAAGTGGACGTGGAAATCGGGTAATTTTACGTTGGATGATCTTCCTGTTCCAGGGTTGCCACTTCCTAATGCGGCCACTGCCATTATGGCGCTAGGCTGTGCTGAAGTAGAGCTTACTGACATGAATATTGTCAACGGGCTGAATCAAGCTCAGCTTCCTGGTCGAATGCAGCAATTGAATGATGCACCCAAAGTGTTATTGGATGTCGCGCATAACCCGCATTCCGCACAATACTTGGTCGAGCAACTTCAACAGCGCTATGCCGATAAGAAACTTCACCTCGTTGTGGCTATGTTGCACGACAAAGACATTGAAGCAACGTTAGCAACCTTGTCTCAGCTTTCACCAACTTGGTATCCAGCTTCACTAGAGGGGCCAAGAGCGGCTAGTGTTGAGGAGCTAACCCCACACTTGTCACAATGTGCCGGTAAGTTTACCAGCCCTGTAGAGGCGTTCCAGGCTGCGATTAAAGCAGCTGATGAAAACGATCTTATTGTTGTCGTCGGTTCATTTCATACTGTTGGTGCTGTATTAGAGCACTGGGAAAATAAAAGGGAGACGGATGGCCAGTAAATTTCAAAGTCGACTTGTCGGAACCATTATTCTTGCCGCTGTTGGTGTTATCGTATTGCCCGATGTGTTAGACGGTAAAAAAGAGCACTATCAAGAAGAGCTTGCGAGCATTCCTATTAAGCCTGTACAAGAAAGTGAGGTGGAATCTTTTGAGGTACTTGACCCAATCGAAGACGACGTATCTTTACCTGAGTCTCCGGTAGCGATCACAATACAGCCTGAGTCGACGGATCAAGCATCAACTGTCGATAAAGTCGTCGTGGTTGAAAAGCCTATCCCAGAGAAAAATGATTACCAAGACAGTGCGTGGATTATTCAGTTGATGGCGCTTAAAAATGTCGATAACGCGAAGAAGCTCGTCGCTGATTTACAAAAGCGTGGCTATCAAGCGCACATCAAGCAAGAAAACGGATATTCACGAGTCATCATTGGCCCTGATGTATCTAAGCCAAAACTTGAGCGACAAGTGAAAGAGTTACAAAAAATCACGGGTGCAAAAGGCCAATTGCTCAAATTTAGACCACTTAACCCATAAGAAAACGTTTGCGTCGCGCATTTTTCTGTTAAAATGCGCGCCAACTTAAGATGTGTATCAGATGATTTGGATAGATTTTGTCATTTTAGGGGTGATCGGCCTTTCGGCTTTGATCAGTTTAGTCCGTGGCTTTGTTAAAGAAGCACTGTCATTGGTGATTTGGTTTGGTGCATTTTTTATTGCCAGCCAGTACTACGCTAAATTAGCGGTGTATTTCACTAATATTCAAGACGACATGTTTCGAAACGGCGCGGCAATTGCAGCACTGTTTATCGCAACCTTAGTGGTCGGTTCCATTGTGAACTATGTGATAGGGCAGCTGGTGCAAAAAACAGGTTTGTCGGGAACCGACCGGATTTTAGGCGTTGTGTTTGGCGGTCTAAGAGGCGTGTTAATTGTTTCTGCAATCCTGTTTTTTATGGATGCATTTACTGCATTACCAAGTTCAGAGTGGTGGGAAGGCTCGCAGTTGATTCCGGAATTTAGCCGAATCATAGCGCCGTTTTTCGAGCACTTACAGCAAACATCTAGTTTTTTGTCTGGCGCGGTATAGCGCCAGCTTAGCCGCAAACCGAGGGTTTAATACATGTGTGGTATTGTTGGAATCGTGGGTACAACTCCTGTAAATCAGTCGATTTATGACGCCTTGACTGTGTTACAGCATCGTGGCCAGGATGCCGCTGGTATAATTACCATCGAAAGCAATCGTTTTCGTCTGAGAAAGGCGAACGGTTTAGTAAAAGATGTATTTGAAGCTAAGCATATGCAACGTCTTCAAGGTACGGTTGGTATTGGCCATGTTCGTTACCCAACAGCGGGTAGCTCTAGCGCTTCTGAAGCACAGCCATTTTACGTAAACTCGCCATACGGCATTACGCTTGCGCACAATGGTAACCTGACTAACGCTCATGAGCTTCGTGAAACTCTGTTTGAGACAGCACGCCGCCACGTTAACACGACGTCTGATTCAGAAGTTCTGCTGAATATCCTTGCGCACGAAATCGACCTAACGAAAGAAGTAACGAAAGATACCGTTTTCACGGCGATCTCACACGTTCATAAGCAAATTCGTGGTGCTTACGCTGTAACGGCGATGATCATCGGCCACGGTATGGTTGCATTCCGTGACCCTAACGGCATTCGTCCTCTTTGCCTTGGCAAGCGCGAAGTGGAAGGTGGCCGTACTGAGTACATGGTTGCTTCAGAATCTGTTGCTCTTGATGCGGTTGGTTTTGATTTTGTTCGTGATGTGGCACCTGGTGAAGCGGTTTACGCAACGTTTGACGGTGAGCTTTTCACGCAGCAGTGTGCAGAAAACCCACAAGTTAACCCTTGTATCTTTGAATTTGTTTACTTTGCTCGTCCAGATTCGTTTATCGATAAAGTCTCTGTTTACAGTGCTCGTGGCGAAATGGGTAAAAAGCTAGGTGAGCGCATTAAGACGGAATGGGAAGATTTGGATATCGATGTTGTTATTCCAATTCCTGAAACGTCTTGTGATATCGCACTTGAAATTTCGCAGATTATTGATAAGCCATACCGTCAAGGTTTTGTAAAGAATCGTTACGTTGGCCGTACGTTTATCATGCCAGGTCAGCAGCAGCGTAAGAAATCCGTTCGTCGCAAGCTCAACGCTATTCGTTCTGAATTCAAAGGTAAAAACGTGTTGTTGGTCGATGACTCTATCGTGCGTGGTACTACGTCTGAGCAAATCATTGAAATGGCTCGTGATTCAGGTGCTAAGAACGTTTATATGGTTTCAGCGGCTCCGGAAGTTCGCTTCCCTAACGTATACGGTATCGATATGCCAAGTGCGAACGAGTTGATCGCTCACGGTCGTGATAACGATGAAATCTGTAAGATGATCGGCGCCGATGCGCTAATGTACCAATTACTTGAAGATCTTGTTGTCGCGGTTGGTACTGGAAACCCTGATATCGCTCGATTCGAAACATCTGTATTTAACGGTGAATACGTAACGGGTGATGTGAACCAAGAATACTTGGAGTTCCTAGAGTCATTGCGTAATGATGATGCAAAATTTCAGCGCGATATTCAGCAAGACTTAGCGTCACTAGAGATGCACAACGAAGGCGCATAAGCTGACTACCTCGTTAGTGAGTTAACGTTGATTCATTAAAAAAGCCAGAACAGTTCATACTGCTCTGGCTTTTTTGTCTTTAGGCTTTACGTAGTGATTACTTTATGGAGTGTTGGCTAAAGAAATCAATCAGCAGGCGAACTTTCTCCGGTTGATGATCTTTGTGGTTGTATAGCATATAAACCTCGCGCTGATTAGACACCCAAGAGCTTAATACTCGTACCAATTCACCATTTTCTATGTAGTTGTCTACCATGACATTTGGCATCAGTGTGATCCCTAACCCCGCCGCACATGCTCGACGTACCACGTTCAATTCACTTGCCTCTATGCGTCCTCGTTCATTAACCGTTACAGTTTCGCCTTCATTATTTGAAAGCTGCCAACGCATTAATGGACTACCTTTTAAAAGTGCGTGTTCACGAAGATCTTCCGCATGATTAAGAGGACGGCTTTGTTTCAGGTATTCAGGGCTAGCGACAAGTACGTCTTCGACGGAATTGATTTTACGGGCGATCAAGCTAGAGTCGCGTTGAGGGCCAACCCGAAAGATGACGTCCCATTCAGTTGGATCCAGTTCATCGGCGCGGTTTGTCATAGCAAGTTCAAGGCGGATGTCTGGGTATGCCATCATGAAATCATTCAGAATCGGCATGATCATACGCTTAGTGATGTTAGATGGAGCAGAAATTCTTAGCTTGCCAGAGGCGCCTTTACAATCATCGGTGATGAATTCTGCGGTACTCGCAAGTTGTTGTAATAATGGTGAACACTCTTCATAAAAGCGTTCTCCCGCTTCTGTGAGTGCCAACTTTCTCGCATGACGATTGAGAAGTCGCAAGTTAAGCGAATCTTCTAGTGCTTGAATACGACGAGTAATGGTCGCTACCGGTATCAGTGTTTTCCGGGAGGTTGCTGTATAGCTGCCGTTTTCAATCACAAGGCGGAATAGATTTAGATCATCTAGTTTCATTATAAAGACACAGAATGGATGCGGAACTAAGAAGTGTAACCTATGTTTCCATATTGGTGTTGTTTCAAGTCAACATTTTTGTCCATGTGTGTATCAAGAACTTAGCGATAGATTCATCAATTTGAGGCGCAGGTCTGAATTTGCTTCTCTAACTTAGGTTGAGTAATCAACAGATACGAACTACTTTTTAAAGTAGAACAATAATAATAAAAAATGAGTCACGGTCTTTGAGGTTGGTTTATTATGAAGTCTTTGGTAAAGCAAAATTTTACAGAACATCAAATGGTTACGAATGTGAGTATGCAACAATCCGTAGTGATGATTGTCGATGACGATGCCGTTTTTCGTACTATGATCAGTGGGTTTTTAGCCAAACTAGGCTATGAAGTAATGGAAGCCGTTAACGGGTTAGATGGGTTACAAAAACTGCGGATACAAGTGCCGGACTTGGTTATCTGTGACTTATCTATGCCGATACTAAATGGAATCGAATTTGCGGAAGAGGTGTGCTGGGAGTACCCATCACTGCCTATGATCGTCGTTTCGGCCACTGAAGAAATGTCTGATGTGGCACGAGCACTGCGGTTCGGTATTAAGGATTTCCTAACAAAACCGATTACCGATCTTAATCACCTCAAAGGGGCGATTGAGAATACCATGTCGGATGCGGAGGAGATCGATGCCGAGCAAAGGGATTTCGCTAGTCAGTGGTTTAGAGTTGACTCAAATGGTCAGTTACCTGAAGAGCAAGAGTTACATTGGCATTTGGGTGAGTTGCAAGAGAACCCCAACATGGCTCGGCAACTGTTGGAAGCCTTGCTCCCAGATAGAGACACCACGCAAGGCGGTTGGAAGTGCAACTATCGCTTACTGCAATCTTCAGAACAGCTGCCATTTGTTATCGATTACGCGTGGGTTATGGAAGGCCAATTTGTTTTTTACATGGTGGACGCTTCGTCTGGCGGTGAGTCGTCTGTTGCGACTACCTTGCTGATTCGCGCCTTGTTTAATGACTACCTTCGTAACAAAGCTCATGAGCTTATCGATTTAAAGCAAATGTTAAGCACCATTGAAAAAGGCATTGCTTGTTCAGATTATGCGGAACCAATCAAAGGGTTGTTTGGTGTTGCAGATATGACCGATGGCTCAATCGCAGTCGCATCTACTGGGTTGGAATGCGTATGGGCTAATGGCAGTATCAATACTCACATTTTACCAGGCACGTTAATGGGGGAAGGCTGTGCGACTACCGCAACATTTCAACAATTGAACATGTTAGGAGGAGGGCAGTTGAATCTCAATAGGCTTGGAAGCGTCAGTTTTAGTTTAAATATCTCACCAAATAATGTGAATTGACACCACTAAAACTCGTACGGATCACTAAATAGCCCAGGTAAATACTCTCTAAGTGTTTGTCTGGGTTTGTTTTTGGTTAAATTACTGTTAATAACCATGAAGTTGCTGGGTTTTTGCCTGTGCAAGATTGAGCTATATTCTCACGCAATCAGTCTTTCCTTAGGCTCGCATGAGGCATGCTTAAGGGGATAAAATAATAAAACAGTGAGAAAGTAATGGAAGCAACAAACGCTCATCAAGACCCATATAACATTTTCTATTTTATCGGCTTTATTGCCGTGTTATTAATACCTACTCTTCCTGCAACGCTGACCTTGTTTCAAGTGTTTAACGGATACTAATTAATAAACGGAGTCGGTTATTGCAATTAAGCGTGCATTTTTCAATCTGATTGGTTGCCTAGCGTTGTTGCTTGGTATTATTGGTATCCCATTGCCAGTATTGCCCACGACTCCTTTTCTACTGTTGGCCAGCGCGTGCTTTATGCGTGGAAGCCCTAAATTCCACCATTGGCTGCATAGCCACCCATCATTTGGCCCTATTCTTACCAATTGGCACCAGCATGGAGCCGTTACAAAAGCTGTTAAACATCGTGCGTATTGGTTTATAGCAATCAGTTTCTCTTTTTCAATTGCGTTAGCCCCCTTGCTTTGGGTGAAGTTATTCTTAGTTGTCGTGCTTGTGGTCTTGATCACTTGGTTTCGTGGTGTACCTATCCATGATCCGGTTGCTGAGCACCAAGAAAATCACTAACATTAAAGAGAACTGTGCCCGCTCTATTTAGTGGGCGTTATTTTTTATGGTCTGTAGATAATGTACAGAAACCAAAAGCAAAGTGTTGTCGACATCTAATCAGTAGCTGACGTCGATCAACCGATATATAAAGACGACTATTATGACTGAACAAACCATCGCCCAAATTAAAGCAAGTATCAAGAGCATTCCGGATTACCCAAAAGCAGGCATTCTATTTAGAGATGTGACCAGCTTAATGGAAGATCCTGCAGCTTATCGCGCTACGATTAAGCTCTTGGTAGAGAAATACCAAGGCATGGGTTTTACAAAAATTGTTGGTACAGAAGCTCGCGGTTTCCTTTTTGGCGCTCCTTTAGCGTTAGAGTTAGGCGTTGGTTTTGTGCCAGTACGTAAGCCAGGTAAATTGCCACGTAAGACCATCGGCCAGACTTACGACCTAGAATACGGTACCGATACGCTTGAAATTCATACGGATGCGATTGAAGCTGGCGATAAAGTGCTAGTAGTTGATGACTTGCTAGCAACAGGCGGTACAATTGAAGCAACAACTAAGCTGATCCGCCAGTTAGGTGGTGAAGTAGAGCACGCAGCGTTTGTTATTAACCTGCCGGAGATCGGTGGTGAAACTCGTTTGCAAGAAATGGGTCTAACGGTTTACAGCATTTGTGAGTTTGACGGTCACTAACTGCCTAAGCTAGATGTGCGAAGTCAAAAGCTTCGCACAGACCTCTTAGCTTGTAGCACTAGCTTTTAGCACCCTCTCCCCCAATCGGAAATTTTAAATGAGCTATTTAGCCCTAGCGCGTAAGTGGCGCCCGAACCAGTTCGACCAAGTCGTTGGTCAGGCTCACGTTCTTACGGCATTAGAAAATGCACTTAAGCAGAATCGTCTTCATCATGCCTACTTATTTAGTGGCACCCGTGGTGTGGGAAAGACCTCGATTGGACGCCTTTTTGCTAAAGGACTTAACTGTGAAACCGGGATCACGGCAACCCCTTGTGGTGAGTGCGCTACTTGTAAAGAAATCGATGAGGGCCGTTTCGTAGATTTACTCGAAATCGATGCCGCATCGCGTACAAAAGTCGAAGATACGCGAGAACTGCTAGATAACGTGCAGTACAAACCAGCTCGTGGGAGATTTAAAGTTTATCTGATTGATGAAGTGCACATGCTGTCGCGTCACAGCTTTAATGCATTACTCAAAACACTGGAAGAGCCACCGGAGTACGTCAAGTTTCTACTTGCGACAACGGATCCTCAAAAGCTACCAGTGACGATTCTGTCGCGCTGTTTGCAGTTTCACCTAAAGCCAATTAGCGTGGATCAAATCCACGAGCAGCTTGACCACATATTAGCAAATGAGCAAGTGACGACTGAAGCTCGTGCATTAGGGATGATCTCTCACGCCGCCGACGGAAGTATGCGAGACGCACTCAGCTTAACGGATCAGGCCATTGCGCTTGGTAACGGAGTCGTCAATGTTGACACCGTTTCTAATATGCTGGGTACTCTGGATACCGACCAAGCGATTCACCTGTTGGATGCGATCAGCAAAAAAAGTGCGTCTGTCGCTATGGATAAGTTGGATGCGTTGGCAAAAAATGGGGTGGAATGGGACGGCTTACTGCAACAGTTAGCCGCGCAGTTACATCGTATTGCTATGTACCAAGCGTTACCTGCTTCTCTTGATAAAGCGCAACCCGATGCGGAACAAATTGAAATGCTTTCGCAAGCTTTGTCTGCTCAAGACGTTCAACTCTATTACCAAATTGCAGTAAAAGGTCGTCAAGACATCCCCCTCGCACCGACTGCGAGAATGGGTGTCGAGATGGTTGTGTTACGAATGATGGCGTTTAAACCAGCACCAGTGCAAGCTCTGCCGATAGAAGTCAATGTTACGCAAGCACCAGCCACGCCCGTCGTCGCGCCTGCGTCACAATCAAACGGACAACCGGTTTCGCAGCCAGTGACACAACCTGTTATGCAGCAGGCAACGACACAGGCGCCAGCTATGCAGCCTGCTCCATCGATACCCGTGATTAATCCGAAGGCGAACCCGAACCGTAATCAACCGCAGTTTCAACAACCATCTTCAGAAGCGCCCCCGTCGCCTCATGAGATGATGCCGGCAGAGTATGCTCAATACGATGAGCAAGGCATGCAGTCAGCGCCACCGATGGGCTATGAGCAGCAACAATACACAAATGCACCACCGGTAGAGCAAACCGTGCAGCCGAGTGCAGCGGCACCTGAGAAAAAGTCGCCAATATCGGGCTTACGCCACCAGTTAAGAAGTAAAAGAGGCAGCAGTGCACCTGCGCCAAGCGGCTCTGGTTCTCTAAATTCAGGTGTTTCAAAAACTGGTGCTCCAAAAAAGGCTAGTGCGACTCCAGCAAATAAAAAGCAGACGGCCATTGAGCGTATCGCTCAACGAGCGCCATCTGGGCAGGCGTCGCGTCCTCAATTACCAGGCCCTGTCGATGAGGTTGTAAAAGATAATGAACCTTATCAATGGAAAGCGATCAAAGAAGTACCGGTTGAAGTAAAAAAAGAGCTGACACCAAGTGAATTAAAGCGAGCGCTAGAGCATATTAAAACCCCAGAGATGGCGTTGAAATTAGCCGAAGAGTCACTCGCTCAAGATCATTGGGCAGCGCTTGCAAATAAGTTAGAGACCGCAAAAATGGTTGAGCAGCTAGCGCTTAATTCATCGTTTAAGCAGCAAGGCAGCCAGGTTCAATTAACGTTGCGCCAAAGCCATGCACACTTGAATACAGAGAAAGCTCAGCAAGATTTAGCACAGAGCCTAAGTGATGTATTGGGCGAAGCATGTGAGCTGACTGTGAGCATCGGTGAAGATGGCCAAACGCCGCTGGAGTTAAGAGAAGCCCTGTATCAAGGTAAACTTCAGCAAGCTCACCAGAGCTTAAATGGCGATCATCATGTACAATTTATACAAAGACGTTTTGCTGCCGAGTTGGATAGAGACAGCGTAAGGCCAATTTAGTCGCGGCAAAATAACAGTTAATGCAGTGAATCGTGATTGATTTTATTAGATAACAAGTCAATAGTGATTCAACTTAATAGAGTAGAGGTTGAAAGCTGATGTTTTTAACCCCATAAATAACTCGTAACCCAATATAGACCAGAGAGAATAGCAATGTTTGGTAAAGGCGGTATGGGCAACTTGATGAAGCAAGCCCAGCAAATGCAAGATCGTATGCAGAAAATGCAAGAAGAAATCGCAACAATGGAAGTCACTGGTGAGTCTGGTGCTGGCCTTGTAAAAGTGACGATTACTGGCAGCCACAGCGTTCGTCGTGTCGACATTGATGAAAGCTTGATGGAAGACGACAAAGAAATGCTAGAAGACTTGATTGCAGCTGCATTCAACGACGCTTCTCGTCGCATTGAAGAAACGCAAAAAGAAAAGATGGGCTCTGTAACTGGAGGTATGCAACTACCACCGGGTATGAAGATGCCTTTCTAATCCTTAGTGGATGAAATTAAAACTCAACTAAGTAGATAAAAAATGCGTACCAGCCATATGCTGGAACAATTGATGGAGGCCTTACGTTGCTTACCTGGGGTTGGCCCCAAGTCGGCTCAGCGTATGGCCTTTCATTTGTTACAGCGAGATAGAAAAGGTGGTCTTCAACTAGCGGAAGCCTTAGCACAAGCAATGACTGAAATCGGCCATTGCAGTGAATGCCGCACGTTTACTGAAGAAGAAACCTGCAATATTTGTTTGAATCCTAAAAGACAAACTAACGGCCAATTATGTGTGGTGGAAAGTCCGTCAGACATCGCGGCTGTTGAAGCAACAGGTCAGTTTTCTGGTCGTTATTTTGTGTTAATGGGGCATTTGTCGCCATTGGATGGCATTGGCCCAAGTGATATCGGATTGGATGTACTCGATTACCGATTACGTCATGGTGATATTACGGAAGTGATTTTAGCAACCAACCCTACGGTAGAGGGTGAAGCAACGGCGCATTATATTGCCGAGTTGTGTCACGCCCATGAAGTTAATGCGACGCGTATTGCTCATGGTGTACCAATGGGGGGTGAGCTTGATTTAGTAGATGGAACAACTTTGTCCCATTCGTTACTGGGTCGACAAAAGCTCTAAGATGCGATCTTTATGAACTGACCTCCAATAATTGGATTACCAATTCATGGGGGTTTTTTTATGTCATTAATTCCAGTTCAGTGATCACCTTCATAGCATGTTCATTGGTACTGCCACAGATTGTCGGACAGGCTTTGAACATATGGCAGACCTTTGGTCGCTCGGGTTTTCCAAACAGCTTACACAGGTTGTCTTCATTTAACTGAATACAACGAACCCCAGCAGGCTTTCCATTTTCCATACCCGGAATTGATGATGAGATACTTGGGGCAATACAACATGCACCGCAATACAGTCTACATTCCATCTTTTATACTTAACCGAATCTTGAATTGGGGCGCGATGATAGCAGATTATTAACCGGAGTACATACGGGTGAAAAATAATCTTGCTTGAATTTTGGGCGCTACAGGGGTATAAAACGCCCCCCACTATCTAAACGAAGTAAATTCCATGACAGAGCAATTTTGGCAAACTAAAAAACTAGAACAAATGACCGAGACAGAGTGGGAGTCATTATGTGATGGTTGTGGTAAATGTTGCCTGCATAAATTGATGGATGAAGACAGTGACGAGGTGTATTACACCAATGTTGCTTGCAGCTGGCTCAACAACAAAACCTGTTCATGTAAAGATTACCCAAATCGATTCTCCTCTGGTGAAGAGTGCCTTAAACTCAGCCGAGAGAAAATCCATGAATTTCATTGGCTACCAGACACCTGCGCATACCGAGTACTGTCTGAAGGTGGGCAAATCCCTGTATGGCACCCATTGATCACAGGTTCGAAATCCGCCATGCACGCAGCCGGCGAAAGCGTTCGCAATAAAGTGGTATATGAAGTAGATGTGGTCGATTGGGAAGACCACATCTTGAACCATCCTAACCGCCAAAACTGATTTTAGAGAATAGGCCAGCGCTCGCTGGCCTATTTTTTTGTACGCACACCTTTCTTAAATAGACACACACGGAAAACGACTCGAAAGCAATATGTTAAGTGAGTAATGTCATCTGATATTTTCTATTGAATGTGGTGTTCTTTTCCAAAGAAAGGCATACAAATTGGTTGGTTTTAGGTAAATGTCGACTTTACTTTGAGCTTTAAACAAACGCCGTTAACCAGCTCAATGCTGGCGTGGTATCTGACGTAATGAAGTGGGGTGGGGCATCTATTTAAGTTGATAATAATGAATTTTTGATTTGTCTAGCGCGGATTTTGCCTGCTCGAGGCAGCAAGGAGCCCCGATTGCTGTCGAACGCCTTCGTTCTAATGTTGTGCAGACTTCCAACCAACTATTTGGGTTGAAGTTAAGCCTTTCTAAAATTGGTGGAAAATCTGAAGCCATTGATACTTTACCATCTCGAAACTGCCTTGCGGTCCAATCTACCAATTCTATGTAATCCATTAACCTAAAAGGAATCCCATCGCTCATCTTTTTGGTTGGATTTCCAATGAATGGATGCAAACATGGTGCGCTTTCAAGGTTGCTGTTAAGTGCCCTCAGTCTTGCTTGTATTGAGGTAAAGTCTGATTGCTCAGGGGTTGTCGCTATACCAGCACGAACAGGGTTTAAATCTACATACGTCATAGCTGCAGCTAAGGCTTTTTCATCAAGCAGTGCCTGGCTTTTGAAGCGGCTTTCCCAAAAGTGCCCTGTGCATTGGTCTTCTTGATTTGCTTTACATGCAATATCGTAGTTGAGTTCTTTCATGAACCAACTTAATGACCATAGTCTCTCTCTCCATACCTCTATGATTTCTTTGCATTTACTTTCTTCAGCTTGGCTCTTCAACTCTTTCCTCAGCCAGCGCTGAATTAATACGGGTAATTTATGGGTATGACCCCAGCGTTCAACCACATCATCAAGCGATAATTTAAGAGCTTTGTCTTTATTAATGTGCAAGACAGCATGATAGTGGTTGCTCATCACTGCATAGGCACATACATCAATGCAATAGGTATGGGTGAGTGACTGAATTTTATGTTCAATCCATTCTCTACGGTGTTCGTAGCTCATGTTAGTGGTGGTATCCTCACCACATAAATAGCTTTGTCTCACACACCTTGAAACGCAGTGATAGTAAGGAGTTGCATCGACCGAGATAAGTTGTTTTCTTGCGGTAGCCATGAAAGTTACCCATTAGTTTTTTACCAAGATAGCAATTGTGTTAAGTAGGAAAAGTTGGATGCATAGAATTGGGGTTGTATCGAGGTTAAGTCAGTCGTTTCGTCATACTATTTGGTGTGTGTCCTGTAATGCTCCTAACCACCAAAACTGATTTTAGAGAATAGGCCAGCGATCGCTGGCCTATTTTTTTATGCATTTCACGAGGTTTTTTCTTGCAGTACTAACTCAATAGCTATTGCCGATAATCTCAAACTGCTGTAAAACCATGGCTAAAAAATAGGAGTGCAGTTGCATGGCTGTAGTAGTAAGACAAGTCACGACCGATGATGCTCAGGGGATCATTGACGTTCTTAACCCCATTATTACAGAAGGTTTGTTCACGGTATTGGATAACACCTTTACCGTTAAAGAAGAAAAAGAATTCATTGACCAGTTTCCAAAGCGAGGCGTGTTTACCGTTGCGCTAAACCAAGGCAGCACTAAGGTTATCGGGTTTCAAAATATAGAGCCATTCGCTTCATACACCAAAGCGTTTGATCATGTGGGCATCATAGGGACATTTGTTTGTGGTGATAGCCGTGGACAAGGCGTTTCCAAGCAACTATTTCAATCGACATATGAAGTCGCAAGACAAAAAGGCTACGAAAAACTGTTTGCTTATGTTCGTAGCGATAATGAACGTGCCCTAGCAGCCTATAAAAAACAAGGTTTTGAAGTGGTTGGCATTGCGAAGAAACATGCCAAAATCGGTGACGTCTATGTGGATGAAGTCCTCATCGAAAAATTCTTGTAATCTGTTTAAGGCGGCCGAGGTATTGAATGAGTCGACGTTTGTGATTCTCGCCCTAAAATCCTTTAGAAACAGCTAAAGTGGCGGTGTCTTCTCCACGTATTGCTTTTACCAAGAGCATTAATAGTAAAACACCGGTAGCGGCCAAACCAATACCAATACCGGCCCAGATCCCACCTAGCCCATACTTATCGGCTAGCCACCAAGCGGCCGGTAAACCGACGACCCAATAGCCGATTGCCGTGAGCAGTGTTGGCGTGGCAACAATCTTCATTCCACGAAGTAGGTTTATCGCTAATAACTGCCAAGCGTCAACAATAAAACTCACCGCAACAATCCAAATGACTGCTGTTAATAGGTCGATCATCGCTTGATCCGTAAGACCAAAGAACGTAGCAACTAACCCAGGCCATGCAATGAAGATGGCAGAGAAGACCAAGCTAATAATACTGACAAGAATAAAGCTCTTAAATACGGTGCGCTTGATGCCCTCTGAATTATCCGCTCCGAAGTCTCTCCCTACTAAAATAGCCGCCGCTTGAGAGAAGCCAAAGTTTACATTCCAAGTGAAGCTTAAACATTGTAATAGGATTTGGTGTAGAGCGAGTGCCGCGATGCTGATGGTCCCAGCCATAAGTGTGCCGCCATAAATGAGCCCGTGCTCTAGTAAAGCGGCTGCGGCGATAGGTAAGCCCATTTTTAGCAATGGTAGAGTCAGTTTAATGGAATATTCTTCGAGGTTGCGCCAAGGTGCAAACTGCTGGTATTGAGCGTGGCTGAAGACCCAAGCGCCGTAACCTAGCATAACGATTGTCGCCGCCAAGGCTGTGCCTGCCCCTAAACCAGCCAAACCAAAGCCGAGTGGAAAGGCAAGAACATAGCTAACAGGGACGTTGAGAATCACCGTCGCGACAGACATCATCATGATGGAGCGCGCATTGCCAAGTGCGCTGGTTAATCCGCGAAGTACTAAAAGAAGCAGTGATGGCAGCATTGACCACTTCAAAGCGTTCACATATTCCATTGCTAGGTCGATGATCTCTTGAGGCTGTTGCGCCCATTCAAGCATATTAGGGGCAAATGCAAAAAGTGAGAGCAGAACAACCGACAAAATGACAGAGAGTAATACAGCCCCTTTGATTGCTAGGCGGATCTGTTGGTTGCCAAATTCAGGTCTAGATATGCGTTGCCCGTATGCGATGGCAATAAGGTTAGCAACGCAACCCACTGTGCTACTGGCAATCATGAAAATTAGAAAGAAGACGGACGCACCTAATCCTCCCGCGGCAATCGCGCTGACACTGATGCGAGACATCATCCAAACATCGGTTAATACTAACGCCATAGCAATGAGCTGGGAAATAACTAAAGGGAATGCGAGAGAGAGAATTTTTTTCATGACAGCTCCAAGTTGAATTCGGAACTTTAGGTGATTAACTATTCGCACTCAATTAATATTTATGCCACTCTGGTATTCCTTAAATGAATGCGAAACTGATATGACGCCATACGCCAATTTGCCATATTCACATAATGGCTTGAAAGCATTTGAATCTGTTGCTCGGTTCATGAGCTTTACTCAGGCTGCGGATGAGCTGAATGTGACCCAAAGTGCCGTTAGTAGGCAAGTAAAGCAATTAGAGCAAGACTTAAAGATTAAGCTGATAGAGCGAAAGCACCGTTCTATTGAACTAACTGTTGAGGGGTTGCAGTTATTCCAAGCTTTAAGGGATAACTACTTGTCGCTAGAGTCACTGATCGCATCTTGGCAAGAACCAAAACGAAAGCGTATTGTGATTAAGGCAACACTGAGCTTTGCAACCCGTGTGTTGATTTCAAAGGTGAGGGAGTTAAATGAGCGTTACCCAGAACATGAGATAGTGATCATCCCCTCGATCGAAGAAGATGAGTGTTTAGAAATACCAGATTACGACTTATTGATATTCCATACTCGCATTCGAGAGCGTTATCAGGGGCGAAGTAATATGTTCTTTTTAAGGGACGAATATATGGCGCCGGTTTGTGCATCGAATGTGGGAGATGTTGCATCGATATTAGCCATGCCTCGTATCCATTCAACACTCGATCACCATGATTGGAAAATGTGGCTGGCCGAGGAAAAAAAAGAAATACTGAATCCGGTTAGAAATACCACGTTCTTTACGTTGGACTTGGCTTTAAGTGCTTGTTTGTCAGGGCAGGGTGCAACGGTAACGGACCTGTTATTGATCTTGCCGGAGCTTGAACGAGAGTATCTTCGCTGCCCTCAAGGGGTTAGGGTTCAAAATAGTGCTTGGCAGTATTTGGTTCATCAACGTACACATACTCCTGAGATTGACGATCTTATTACTTGGCTTGTTCAGCAAACAGCGCAAGAAATTGACCAATTGCAACGGATTGCTAAGCAGCGGAATTGGCAGGGAGTCTTGTCTGACTAGTTGTCGTTGATATGAGATTTTGTATCCATTTTCTGTGGCTTTGTGTACTGAATTATCCGTAAATCTTACTTACACTGTACTCATCAGATAACAATGAGCAGGTGTGATGAACAAGATTCACTTTGATAATATTACGGATTACCACAAGCATTTGAGTAAGCCTGTACCGGCCCATCCACAATTTAGTGTGTCTACGGTAAAGTCGAATGCAGCTCAGTTTGGAGCGGAATGCGCAGCGACGAATACCATCATTAGCACCTCTTTTTATGCCATCTCTTTGAAAAATGTCATTTCTGGCGAACTGTTTTATGGCAAGACAAAATACGATTGTAGCAGCGGCACGATGCTTTTTTTTGCTCCTGGACAAGAGTTCCATACCAAAGGAATGAAGATAGAATCTGAGGGAAAGGTGATCCTTTTCCACGAAGACTTTGTTCGTACGCATGGTATTTACGATCAGATAAAAAGCAGCTCTTTTTTTAATTATGCGGCTAATGAAGCGCTTCATTTATCATCTGCTGAACAACGACGTATGCAAAAAGTGTTTGATGGGATAGAAGCTGAATATCATGCTAACTACGATGAATTTAGTCGTGAAATCATTCTTTCTCAGATTGGAGTGTTGCTGACTTACGCAGACCGCTTTTATCACCGCCAGTTTTTATTACGAAAAGAGTCGGATGCATCCATCTATACACAATTTTTGCACGCTTTTGATGAGTGCTTTGACGGTGCTTTTGACTGCGTGGGGCACCAAAGTATCCCGGCCATTACTGATATCGCAGCACGGCTTAACATGACGAGCCGGTATTTATCCGATGCACTTAAAGTTGAAACGGGTAAATCAGCCAAAGAATCTATTCAACTGTTATTAGTCGACAAAGCAAAAAATGCACTATTGAGTTCAGGTGACTCAGTCGCGACGATCGCTTACTCGCTAGGTTTTGAATACCCGCAATACTTTGCCCGTTTGTTTAAGAAAAAGGTTGGACTGACGCCGACTCAGTATCGAAACCAGACTCACTAATAGACTAACAATAAAGGAAGAAATTATGCAAAAAGTCGTATTGGTTACCGGAACGTCGACAGGGTTGGGCATCAGTATTGTTGTTAAGCTGGCCAATCTTGGTTACAAAGTGTTTGCAACGATGCGTAACCTAGAAAAAAAAGCGCAGTTAGAAGCGGCGGCGACCAATCTGGGTGTCGATATATCCATCAAACAACTGGATGTTCAAGACGGCGAAAGTATCGATCGTTGTGTGAGTGAAATTATCGCGGAACAAGGGCACATTGATGTATTGGTAAACAATGCGGGTGCCGGGTTTATTAGAACAACAGAACAAGCAACGGAAGACGAAATAAACTGGGTCATGGACGTTAATTTCATGGGGGTGGTTCGCTGTACAAAAGCGGTATTACCGCACATGCGATTGGCAAGAAGTGGCCATGTGGTCAATGTATCCTCGGTTGGTGGCTTAGTTGGTCAGCCTTTTAACGAAATATATTGTGCTGCTAAGTTTGCGCTAGAGGGTTATGTCGAATCGGTATCAACCTATATCACGCCTAATTTTAATGTGAACTTTACCAATGTAGAGCCTGGTGGTATCCAGTCAGAATTTGCCAGTAATGCACTTGCTCAATTCCAAGGCACAGGCGGAATGGCGGATGATGAATATCGCCCTATCTTAGAGAACTACATCGCTGGCGCACAAAATCGTACCGAGGGTGTGTATCAAACCTCGGATGAAGTGGCGGACGTTGTTATCGGCTGTATTGAAAGCTCTGAACCGCCGATTCGTATCCGTACTTCAGATTGGTCAAACGAATTCTGTGAACTAAAAACTCAAGCGGATCCTACGGGCAAACTGCAACAGCAAAAAATTATCGATACCTTGATGTAGCAGAGACGGTTTATGTGGCATAAAAAAAGGAGCATGTCGATGCTCCTTTTGAATGTCTGCGGTTAAATTTATTTATACTTTGTTGTGCAAACGGCGTGTTACCAGCAGCGCATGCTTATTGGTCTGCGCGAATTTTGCCAATGCGAGGATGCCTAAATCGATGAACGGCTCAATTAGAATCACACTCATGTAGGCAAGCCCAAAGCTCGCGATAGATTGTAGGTTTTCTGCACCCATTCCTTGGCCGTATAGCGCCCAAAATGCTACCCACACCACAATGCCACCTTGGTAGGAAACCGAAAGTCTAAATGCTTGGCTAAACGTTAAGTCAACATATGCTGTTTGTATAGGGATGACCTTTTTTGCCAGCAGAGACATTGCAAACAGTGGAACCAGCAAGGTAGTGACGTTCATACCAAATTGAGGTAAATCGAATGGAGCGAACAGCATGCCTTGAGTTAATAGTCCGAAAACAAGGCCGACACCAGCCGCAGCTGGCCCAAAAATGAGGAACAACGTCGAACCGAGAATCAAATGAACTTCAGACACGCCAATCGCATGGTGAGGCAATACTTCGAAAAAACCAAACACCAGCAGTGTGGCCACTAATGAACGCAACAATAACGAAAGTGACCCTCGAATAATCTTTTCTTGCCAGTAGATTGTGGCGAGGTAGCCTAATGCGCCCGTCGCGGTGGCGTAACTTAATATGATTTTTTCTGGGCTAACAAGCCCCGGTTCAATGTGCACAGTAAAGCTCCTTGGTTTTACATCCCCGTAAAACAGTCAGTGAGTTATGTGGGATTGAGTCAGTCTCCGGACTTAGCGCGACAAACCGCCTTCCCAGCCAATGGGCCAGTGGCGTGTTATCGATTCTTCCATGATGCGCGTACCGTTGCGGGGGCAGTGACTATAAAACTCGTCCTGAGTCGTCAGTCTTCCTATGGCAATGATGCCACTCAATCCCTTGATGTAGAAAGTAAACTTTCAGGAGCAGTATATTCTTAGATTAAACAATAATGATGATATCAATCAAAAAAGGTATTATTTAACTGAATGAATAAGGCCACGCGATATAGTGTGAACAAAGAGGGCGGCGAAGATGAGCAGATCGCGCGTGCATAAAATAAGGCCAAACGCTTAGTTTGCATCTGGCCTGACCGATTTTATGCTTGAATTAGAGCGGTATCCGCAACGATTTTGTTGAAGTCCATCCGTGCTGCTTGCGCTTTTTCAGACAATTCTTGTTTGCTGGTTTTAGCTTCAAGCACTCTATCAAGTAGAGATTGCAGTTCAGTCTTCATCTCTGCCGGTAAATGATGATCTTCAAATTCACCCACCTCGCAATGTTCTAAGGCATAAGCTCGAATACGTTTTCTCATGTTCATCACATCAGTTAGGGCTTCTCGCTCGTGTTCTGCGGCTTCTTGCGCAGCATCACGGCTTTTCTCAAAGCGAGCTAATGCCATGCCTTCGGCAGACCACGGGTCCATATCTGGCAATTCTTCAATATTAATGGTTGGCTCGACATAATCTTCTTGATGGCGAAGATCGAGGGAGGTAGCCCTTACCGCCGAAATCATTAGCATCACAGAGAGACCAAGTAGAGGTAACCCGCCTACGATTGCGGCAGTTTGCAAGGTGCTCAACCCACCGAGGAACATTAATACAGTCGGTAAAAGAGACAGTGTAAATGCCCAGAATAGTCGGTTCCAACGCATTGGTTCTTCTGTCACATCGTTCTGTACCACTGAAGCTAAAATGTAAGAGATAGAATCGAATGTGGTCGCGGTAAAAATCACACATAACAGGGTAAATACTGCAATGACAAGGGTGCTCATTGGCAGTTGGTCTAACATAGAGAAAATAGCTTTGGTTGCCCCTTGGTTGTTCAAGATCTCGACAACGTCTAACTGCCCTGAAAGCTGCAAAGATAAACCGTAGTTGCCTAAAATCATAAAGAACAAGAAGCAACCGAGTGAACCAAAGAAAATGGAACCCGATACCATTTGCTTAATTGTGCGGCCGCGGGAAATACGAGCGACAAAAAGCCCCATGCTTGGGGCGAAAACTAACCACCATGCCCAGTAGAAAATGGTCCAATCTTGTGGGAAATGGGTATTGTCAAAGGTGCCATAGCCACCGAAAGGTTCGGCCCATGTTGCCATAACGAAGAAATTAGAAAGCATACGGCCGAGTGAATCTAGACCGGTTTCTAACATGAAAATAGTTGGCCCAACCGCTAGGACGAAGCCAAGTAAGCCCATGGCTCCCCAGAAGTTGATATTGCTTAGGATCTTAATGCCTTTCTCAAGCCCAGCGTATGAGGAGTAAGCGAAGATCGCTGTGCAAACGAGTAACACTCCAATTTGGCTGACCGTTGTTTGTGGTATACCGAATAAATGGTGCAGACCTTCACCAATTAATGGAGCCGCTAGGCCCAAAGTAGTGGCAGCACCACCAAGCAAGCCAAAAATAAACAGCACATCAACGAGCTTGCCTAATGGGCCTTTACTGCGTTCTTCACCTAACACAGGCATCAATGCACTGGATACCTTTAATACAGGTTGTTTACGGACATAGAAAAAATACGCGATAGGCAAAGCGGGGATCAAATAGATAGACCACGCAATAGGGCCCCAGTGAAATAGGCCATAAGTTGCGGCCCAGCGAACGGCTTCTTCACTGCCGGGCTCTAGTTGAAATGGCGGTGATTGATAGTAATAAGCCCACTCGATACAACCCCAATAAAGAATACTGGCGCCGATACCACCGCAAAACAGCATTGCAGCCCATGATGCGGTTGCGAATTCAGGTTTCTCGTCGGCATCACCTAGTTTAATTTGGCCCATGTCGCTAAAAACGACGTATATCATAAAGAAGAAAGCACTGATCCCAAGGGTAAGGTAAAGAAACCCAAGTTTGTCGGTCATGAACGTTTTGGCGATCGCGATCCAGTGTGCTCCTTGTTCTGGGAACATGATCAAAGGAAAGGTAACAGCGATTAAAAGGGCGATGGCACCGAAAAAAGTCGGCTTATCAATAAGCGCAAAAGATTTGTTCACGGTTGGTATCCATAAAAGTGTGGGTGCTAATTATGGAGAGAGAGAGGGGAGAACAACAAATGCAGTTATCTATCATGAAGATAAAAGGATTTTGTAGGCAGAGATAAAGGCGCTATATGTCGAGGTAATATTGGATCTCTAGGCGCAGAAAAGGCACGTCAATGAGGTGCGTGCAGAAACAAGCCGTCGCGATTACGCTAGTGCTCTTTGAACCTGTTGCTCGTATGCCAGTGCCCGATTAGGCAAGCAGTAAGAACAAACCGCCAACCGTTGCCGCTGCGGACAAGTATTGCCCAGCAGAATAGGATGCATCGGTTTCTTCTTTAAAGTTGTCTGGGTGATCCATCCCCAAAGCGCCGTGAGTAAAGGATTCTACTTTATCTGATACGGTTTTATCCTGAGCTTCGGACTTCTTGGCATCGAGTTCAATTTGTTGGAGAGCCGCAAGCAGCGCCTTACCTTCAGCGGAAAGCGTTACCTTAGTCAGTTGCGCCTTTGTTTGCGAAGGTGCAGCGTCGATGGCAGCTTTATCTTTAGGCGCAGTCGGCACCGTTGTTTGGCTGGTGTTCATCTTAGCTGTATCCGCTCCAATGGATGTCATAATACGCTCCTTTTCTTTCCTTGATTACTTATCGGCCAATCATGTAAAAACTTTTGGTTTTTTGCATTGATTAGCCAGATAGTCATGGGGTAAATCATACCTAAACCTATGTGAGGAATAGTTAAGCAAGTATGATGCCCAGTTCTCAAAGGGCGTTATTTGTAACGACGTTATTATTAGTGTTGCCGAGCTCTTAGCAACAGCATTAAGAAGTAAACACCACCGATGACAGAGACTAAGGTTCCTGCGGCAATTTGGCTTGGATAAATGGCGACTTGCCCAGCCCAATCTGCAAAGGCGAGTAACGCAGAACCTGCTAAACCAGCGACGATTAATTGTTGATGGGATTTTCTTGCTCCAATCATGACTGCAATATGAGGTGCAAGCAGGCCAACAAAGGCAACGGGTCCCATTGTTGCGGTGACGAGTGCGGTTAGTAAGGCAGAAAGTACCAATAGTAATGCGAAAGAAAGTGGTACGTTGAGTCCTCTTGAAGATGCAAAACGCCTGCCTCCGGATATAAGCGTTAGCCATCGATGTAACCCAAGGATCAAGCAAGACAAAATGAGCACGCAGGCACACAGAAATAACGCACTGTCGCCGGATACTCTATAGGTCGAGCCGGAAAGCCAAGTGAGTAACATATAAGAGGTTTCGTTACCCTGTGCCAGTACTAACTGGATCAAGGAGTCGACCAAAGCTGACAGTGAGATGCCCGTTAATATCACAATGGATGGCGCATAATTGTTGCGTTTTACCAGCCATAACAGCGCAATAAGTACCGCTAAACTGCCCGTAAACGCAAGCCCCATTGAAAAGACATTTGAATTGGTGCCATAGATTAAAAAGCCAATCACTAAAAATAAGCTGGCCCCTGAAGAGACACCGAGAATATCTGGGCTGGCTAATGGGTTATAAATAATTCGTTGTAATACTGTCCCCGCAATGGCTAACCCAAACCCTGCACTGAGTGCCGTGAGTAGCCTAGGCCAGCGTTGCGCCCAGTTAAAAGCGTCAGGCATGGCAAAGCGCCAAGTATCACCAGCAACAAATAAGTGAAGAACCATAGCCATCGCGACAAAGCCGACCATGATACCTAGAGTGTTAACGCTAAAATTCATTTGGCTTGCAGGTAACTTCAGGCTGAGTTGATCATTCGCAGTTAATCGCTTTCTTACTAGCCATATTAAAATTGGTGCTCCGATAAGCGCGGTTGCGGTGCCTGTTGGAATAATATTTATAGAAACGAAACTTAGGTTTTGAGCCAAAGTGTCGGTGGCTAATAGCAATACGGCTCCCATAAGCGCGCTTAATCGTAATTCGGCGGAGGGTGTGCGAGCACCTAAAGAACGAGCGATATTCGGAGCGATAAGCCCGATAAAACTGATAACACCAACATGAGAGATTGCCGCAGATAATAGCCATAATGCAGCAACGAACAACAGTAAAAATGCCGGAACGAGGCTAAGTCCACGGGCTTTTGCTGTGTTATGTCCTAAACGAAGCAGAGCTAATACTCGCGGCGCGAAAAGAATAATCGGGAGTGCAATTAGTAAGTGGGGCAAGAGTTGTGTTACAGATTGCCAACCGTTTTGAGCTAAGTCTCCAGCCCCCCAAATAAACAGATCACGAGCAAACTGATCGTTAAGTAAGATAATGCTGGTGGCTAAGGCACCAAACAAGATATTGACTGACATACCCGCCAAAATAACGGGTAAGCCTGACAGGTTCTTGAAACCGACGATCAGCACAACCAACGTCAAGCTAACAAGGGCACCCACAAAAGGGATGAGCGAGCCATATTGCGCAGCGAAAGAGGGCGCCCAGACACCTGCAGCCACGAGAGCGAGCCAAGCGCCAGAAGTTGTGCCAAGTGTTAGCGGGGAAACCATCGGATTCTGAGTCAGCTGTTGTAATAAGCTGCCCACCAATCCTAATACCGCACCAATACAAATTGAGATAGCCAGCCTAGGCAGTTGCGCTTCAACAAATAGAATTTGTTCAAAACTTTGCGGTTCAAATACTGGCGTCGTCATGAAATCAATCAATACAACCCATTGCTGGCTAGGGGGTAAGCTACTGCCTGTTGTGATGGCAATGCTCAGCAACAGAGCAATGCCGCCAAATACGCAAGAATAACGAAACAGCATTACTGAATATCACCCTTTTGAGCCATGGCTTTTAGGCTGTCTGATAAAACTTCGGCTACATAAAGCAAAGACATTGCTCCTCCGTAGTTCCAAGCGGGTTCGACAGCCGCTACCTTGTTATTTTTCACAAACGGCATCGCTTGCCACATTACTGAGCTTTGCAGTTCTTTTTCTTGGTGGAAAGGTTTGAAGTAAAGGGCTAGGCCATCACCAATTTGGTACAAGTCTTTGACGCGTTTTTGGGTGACACCCCATTGGCTAGCAGGCATAGGGATCGCGGCTTCGAATCCCAATTTGTTAAGAGCATACATAGTGCTGGAATTGTCGCCATAAAGGTAAATGGTGGTGGTACTAGCAAAGCGAAAAACTGAAATTTTTGGTTTTTCATTTGGGTAAATCTCAGCAAGTTCTGATTTGAGTTCATCCAGTCGGTGATGCATTTGGTCTAACTTTTCTTGAGCACGTTGCTCTTTTCCTACGGCAACGGCGATCGACTGAAAGTGTTCAATCGACTTTTCAATGTTGTTGTGGTCGGTTTTATACGTTTCATAGACCAGCACGGGCGCAATTTTCTCAAGCTTTTCTATCAGCGGTTGTTGGGGGCCTGCGATAATAATAAGGTCGGGGTTTAGTTTTGCCAGTTCTGATAAATTTGGTTCCATTCGGGTGCCGATATCATGAACTGAATTAGGGATAGCGGGTTTAACAACCCACTCACGGTAGCCGTTAATATCCGGTATGGCGATGGGGGTTACGTCTAACTCAAGCAGTTGTTCCGCTATGTCCCAATTCAGAGCAGCAACGCGCACAGCGGGCTTGTCTAAATGATGCGAACCTAAGCTGTCGTTAACTTGAATTTGAGCAAAGCAAGTCAGCGTGAAGCTCGTTAATGCAATGAATGACAAAAATCGAGTTAACATACAACGGCTACCTTATGGTGATGAGTTGGGTGGTCAATAAGTTTGATTTGGGTCGAGTATAAGGATGAAAGCCGCTGCTCATCGAGCAATAGGTCACTTTCTCCTTGGAACAGTACCTGGCCACTATGCAGCGCGACGACATGGGTCGAAAAGCGCAATGCTAAGTTGAGATCGTGCAAGATCACCAAAATGCCTTTGCCGGTTTCTTGGTTCAGTGTTTTAAGTAGCTGCAGTACTTGGTATTGATGCTGCACATCCAACGCTGATGTCGGTTCGTCTAGGATTAAAAACTGGGATTGTTGAGCCAGCAACATTGCGATCCAAGCTCGTTGGCGCTCTCCCCCTGATAGGCTCGAGGTGAGGTGATTTTTGTATTGCTCAATGCCCGTGTCATGCAGCGCTTGTTTTACAATTTCGTGATCGTGTTCTTTCCATTGGCCAAAGACCCCTCGCCACGGAAAACGGCCTAGTCGAACGACTTCTTCTACATTGAGCCCATCCACTTCAGGCAATGTTTGTGGCAAAAGCGCAACTTCTTTTGCCAGCGCTTTGTGGGAATACTGAGAAAGAGCTTTACCGTTCAATTGGACCGAGCCTTGCTCTGGCGCAAATTCGTTAGCAAGAAGATTGACCAGAGTCGATTTTCCCGAGCCGTTATGACCTAAGACGACGGTAAAGCCATGAGGGTCAATCGTTAACTGATCGATATCGAGTATGGTTCGTTGGTCCCGAATGACTTTAGTTTGCGACAATTGATACATGCATCTGTTCTTTATTTTTGTAGTGACGGGGACAGTCTGCGCATAGCTGACCACTTTTGGTTTTATAAACTAAGCAACACGATTTTCTCTGGTAGTAAGTGTCCTGCTCTTGCTGGTATATCGCGTCGATTCTTTCAGTCGGCAGATCCAACGCCGTTAGCCATAATTGGGCGTGTTGCTTAATTTGTTGTTGTGTAAAGTTTGATATGATTTTGGAGGCACGAATGCAGCAACTAATGATGAGATCGACCAGTAAATGGCGAACAAACCCAGGGCGACAGCGAGACAGCGTGTCTATTTGGTGCCTGTAATCTTCAAGTAGATGAGCCAACTGTTTACCGACAATAGTAATTAAGTCTGGAATGCTAGCGTGTTGGTGCTCGTGATTGAAAAAATGGAACCCGGCGACGTAGTCTCCGTTTCGTTGTTGCGAGAACTGAGTGAAATTTGGCGCAGTATGAAAACCGTAAACACTAATAAAAGCAATATAAACAGGCTGCCAAACCGAGACATCCCAAGTGCGAGAAAGCCAATAGCTGTGCCCTGCCTCTGGGGAAGATTCTGCAATATTCTGATAAAGCTCTGAAAAAAAGGCGGCGTTGTCTTTACCTCCTTGTAGGTTGGCATCGTTTGGTTTACCGATAGAGCCGACTAAATAGGGCGAAACTTGCAGGCAAGCTTGGAATAACTGGTCATGAAATTCTGGGTGGTCGTCGTTCATTATTGTCTCAGGGTCTTCATCGCATAAAAGGGATAAGCAACGCTTCGCCTATCCCTTGGGGTAATTTCAGCCGATTTACAAATCGAATTTCACGTTAAGTTCAATAGTCTGTTCTTGCCCATACCAGCAGTTAGCTGAATCGTAACAGGTGTAGTATTCAGTATTGAAGAGGTTGTTAGCGATAAGATTGGCAGAAGCGCCATTCAATGAGCTGTTCACTTTGCCTAAGTCATAACCTACAGATAAGTCGACCAATGTGTACCCTGGAACCTTGGCGGTATTAGCGGCGTCCATTTGCATTTCACCAACATATCTCACTCCGCCACCAATGCGAGCACCATCAAATGAGCCAGTATTGAATGAATAGTTACTCCATAATGTAGCGGTGTGCTCCGGAACATAGATAGGTGTTTTTCCGATCATGGAAGAGTCACCGTCTTTGGTGATTTCCATATCCGTGTAGGTATAGCTCGCCGAGAGATTAAGATTCTCATTCAATGCTAGGTTTCCATCTAGCTCAATACCTTGTGAGCGTACCTCGCCAATTTGAACCATATTTTGAAAGTTGCCCGAACCGTCAGAAACGACCATGTCACTTTTGGTGATGTGGTAGGCTGAAATCGTCGCGGTTTTAGTGTCATCATAAGATTGATATTTCACACCCGCTTCGACTTGAGCGCCAATTTCGGGTTTAAATGCGTTGCCATCTTTGTCTAAGCCCGCTTTTGGTTCGAAGCTAGTGGCATAGTTAGCAAAAGGTGAAAACCCATTGTCTAGTTGGTAGATGCCACCTACACGATAAGAGAATGCGTGGTGATTGGCTTCTGATGTCGCGCCAGACTTACTTTTATAGTCATCAAAACGACCACCAGCAACCACGATAAGCTTATCGAATGTGATTTGGTCTTGTGCATAAAGGCCCAACTGTTTCGCGCTGATATCAGTTGTACTGTCGTAAACCGAATTCATTTTGTCGCGATTGACCAAATTGTTGTTTGGGTTGAAGAGGTTAATGGTATGAACGCCAGTTCCACCAGAATACTCTTGGTAATTAGATGAACCCGTTAGGTCTTGGTAGTCCAGACCAAACAGTAAGTAGTGATCGGCACTGTCTGTGGACACTAAGCCTGGAAGTTGGTTGTCTACTGAATAGCTTTTAGATTTCTCATCTGTGCTGTAGAAGTTACGTGTCAGGTTGCCTGTCGATGCATCCCAATTAGCGGAAGTGTGGTAACTGTTTTCTTGATACAGCTTTGAATCCATGTAGCGGAAATTTTGCAAGAATGACCAGCTATTGTTGAACTCATGATTAACTTTATACCCAGCAAGTAAATATTCTCTCTTAAAAGTACTCCAGTTCTTGTCACCTGCGTAGGTGTTACGAGAGATCTGACCGTTGGGGTTATCGGTGATCATTCCTGATGACGGTAGTGCCGAGTTCATGCCCATCGAGGGGTCATTCTGATAATACAAATTGAAGTTCACAAACGTTTTGTCTGAAACGTACCAATCCAAAGAAGGGGCAAATACATAGCGCTCTTCAGTTGTGTAATCCACTTGTCCATCTTTTTTACGACCAAGCGCAATAATGCGGTATGCCATGTTGTCGCCAATGGCACCGGTTGTATCTATCGATGCTTCGAGTAGATTTCCTGTTCCAGTTGCAACATTAACGCTGGTTTTTTGCGTTAATTGTGGTGCTTTGGCGATCATATTGACCATACCGCCGGGAGGCATAGCACCGTAAAGAACTGAGGTTGGCCCTTTAAATATCTCAATTCTCTCCATCGCTATTGGATCGATTTGAGGCTGTAAGTTCCACCCTGGTAAACTTGGTAACGCAAGGCCATCGTAGTAACTATTCGGTGAGCTAAAGCCCCTGATTGTGAACGTATCATACATGGTGACTGAGCCACCTTTGTTCTCTGTGATGACACCAGGAGCATAGCGTAGAGCTTGATTTAAAGATTTAACAGCGCGTTGCTCCAGTTGCTCGCCCTCGATGATGGTAAGACCTTGAGGAGTTTCAAGTGGCTCTAGCGAAGTTTTAGTCGCGGTATTTCGGTAGGTTTTTCCGAGCACCTGTATTGTTTCATGCTGCGGCTCATCTTCGGCGAAAACGGGCATGCTGAAAGTGGATGCGACAGCTAATGCGACAAGGGAATAACGCATAGCATGCGATTGTAGAGTGTGGTTCATTTTTACCTCTGCTAAAACTTTAGACACTGTATGCTCAGGTTAAAACCTTAACACCAATGATAATTGTTATCATTTCGGGATGATATAGTTTTCTGCCTAGGAAAAATTAACAATTTGGTGCATGTTTTACTGATAATTGGCTAGATAGTACGCTTTTGAATCGGTAACCAGTATTCCATGTAGGAAGGGGTAGAATCTATTGAGAACCTAGTGTCATAAACCTCTAGCTCATACCCATCGACACCTTGATATTCAGAGTTGGGTAGCCAGTAAAGCATAAACCACTCAACTAGGTTAGCGAGGTTGCTAATTGGGCCGTATACCGGTAACACTGCGTAAGTTTGCTGTGGGATGGTTAGAGTAGAGAGTCGTTCCGCTAGAGACGGATCTACTTTATCGTCTCCGATAGACGCCCAGTAGACTAAGCCTTCGTCTCCTAATACGCAATGAGTGGTATCGATGACCCCATATTGAGGATAGACAGCAGTGTGCTGTGGGGCGTATTGGAGTAAAGCATGCCAGATCTCAGGAACTTTAGAACTGAAGTCAGGGGCACTGGAAAAAGGCCCATAAATGGTGTCGTGTAATCCGACTAACTTAAAGGCGTCTCTGTGCTCTAATCTAATTTGGCAAAAGCCCAAATCAGAGTCAGTGGGTAAAGAGAATGAATCTGGTCTTGTGAGCGGTTTTCTTATCCCGTTGAGTTTACCAATCTTTTTATAATCTCGCGGGCTTAAACCAAAGTACTGTTTAAAGGCGCGGCTAAAGCTGATTTCTGAATTGAAACCAAAAGCCAATGCTAAATCAACGATGCGCTCGTTACCTGAAAGCACTTTTTCGGCTGCGAGGCTAAGCTTAAGTTCACGCACATATTGAGCAACACTCACACCGGTTTTAGTATGAAACACTCGTTGCAGTTGCCAGCGAGACCAGCAACTCTGCTTGGCCAAGATATCCAACGAAAGAGGCTTATCTATATTGCTATGAATATAAGATAAGATCTTGTCGATTCTGGTTAGGCTCGGATCGGAAGAATGGTTCATGGTCAGTCAGTATGAAGTGCTTTTTCTCATGGTAACACGTTGTGAACAAAATTTGACCGTATGCTTTAGAACTCAGGTTATGCTTTTTTGTACACTCTGATCACGAAGTCTGCTTCACAGTCGAAATTGGCGCAAGATTGGAGTTCTTGGCGTAACTCATCACTGGCTTTCCAAGCAAACGGTGTCATTTGAAGTAAATCAAACGCATCGCCACCTTTAAGTGGCATGGTGTAATTTAGCTTTTCTTGGTGTGCTAATTGGAAACCTTCGATATTTTCAGGGGTTTCGTCATGCATGCGCACATCAGGGTAAATGCGCTCACGAAGTTGATATAAATGACGACCCGCTGGCGTCACGGTGACAACGATGCCGCCACTTTTCACACAACGGTTCAATTCATCTGCTTTACACGGCGCATAAATCCGTAATACGGCATCTAGGCTTGCGTCTTCGAACGGTAGACGATGGCTAGAAGCGACGGTGAACTCACAATTTGAGTAGCGCTTTGCTGCGAAACGCACAGCGACTTTTGAAATGTCTAGGCCGTAAGTACGTGCGTCACCTGACAGGCTAGATAAATGGCGAGCAACTTCTTGAGTGTAATAGCCTTCACCACAGCCAATATCTAATAATTGATATTGGCTGCCTAATAGATGATCGCCACATATCGCAGCTACAGCATCACGCATAGGTTGGTAGTACCCACCGTCTAGGAAACGACGACGAGCTTGGATCATCTCTTTATTATCACCCGGATTCTTAGAACGTTTGTGATGAGCTGGCACCAAATTGACGTACCCTTCTTTAGCAACATCAAATTGATGATTGTTCTCACATTTGAACATGCGGTCATGTTGCGACAATGAAAGGTGGCATAAAGGGCATTGATAAGTCATCACGATCTCGGGATAGAAATTTAGCGGCAGAGTTTAACAGGAAGCTAAGACGTTCGCTAGCTTCTGAAGACGTGCGAGTTAACAGAGGCGGATAGGGCCAAATAGGCATTTGACCCTATAGATAGAACCTAAAGAGGAAACGAATTAGCTAAAGAAATCGACTTGATTTTTCAGAGATTCCGCTTGGTTTTGTAGTTCGTCAGCACTTTTGGATGTTTGCGCGCTGGTGGCTCTACTTTCTTGATTCAGGTCACTGATGGCGTGGGCGTTAGCCGCGATTTCTTGTGATACCTGAGCTTGTTCCTCCGAAGTCGCTGCGATGGTTTCGGCCTGCGCTGCGATTGATTGAACTTGAGAGGCAATGGATTCCAAAGCTGTGCCGGCTTCCTGTGCTTTATCAAGTACTTGATTGGCATTGGTTTGGCTTTGGTTCATTAAACTCACTGCATTATCTGTTGATGCTTGTAGTTTAGCAATAATGGTCACAACGTCTTTAACTGATGTTTGTGTGCGGTGAGCCAGTGTTCTGACTTCATCAGCAACGACGGCAAAACCGCGACCTTGTTCACCGGCACGTGCGGCTTCGATTGCTGCGTTTAGTGCAAGTAAATTGGTTTGTTCTGCAATATCATCGATCATTTTGGTAACGGTTTGGATACTGCCACTGTCGTTATTCACTTGTTCGATTGCCGCAGCTGACATATCCAATTGGTCGTTCAACTGTGCCACATCAATACAGACGCCTTCTACAACATCCAGCCCTTGCTGGCTGTCATCATTCGCAAGGCGAACATTTTCTGCAATGCTTCCGACCTGTTGGGCAACAGACCCGGCAGAGGTAGCCATTTCTTCAATCGCTGTAACGACTTGCTCAACTTGATCTTGTTGACGGTCAGACTGAGTTAAGTTGTGGCTGGCATCTTGAGATACGCTGTGAGAGTTGCTCTGCACTTGATCACTCGTGTTTCGAATCTCTCCAACGAGTGTATTAAGTTGTGTTGCCATTATGGCTACACCGTTGCTTAAGTTGCCGATTTCGTTTTTGGTTTGTTTACCGCTATTTGGAATATCTAGGCTTACTTCACCTTTGCCTAAACGGCGCATGTAACCGTTTAGCGCCGTGAGAGGCTGGAGCGTTCTGTTTAGGAATACAGTCAGTACTACAATGGTTGCCGCGGCCACTAACGTTGCGATGATCGCGATAAGTTGCAACAAAGCATCACTGCCTTTTGTTACTTCTCCGATGAACGTACCACCTAGTAGTTTCCAATTCCAACCGGGTACTTCGGTGTAAACAAGATATTTTTCTCCAACCGTTTGCTTGTACTCGTATGGGTAGCGGATCAAACCAGAAGGCTGTTCGAAAATTTGATAAAAAGGTTTGTTACCGTCGTAATCAGAGACTTCTACGATAGAAGCATCGTCTTCTTTGTGGGTCGGGTGCAACAGGTACTTACCTAGGTTGTCCTGTTGATTGTCGACAATGATGGTGTAGCCAGTATCGCCCCAAGAGACAGAACCCAATGATTCAAATAGATTCTGCGTGGCATTTTCTACGGGTAGACCAATGAATGAGATGCCATTGACTTTACCTTCAGAGCTCATTAACGGAGAGTAATAAGTAATGTAACGTTGACCAAATAGTTTTACTTGAGCGTAGTATGGTTTCCCGGATTTTATGGCTTGATATCCCGGATGGTCTTTACCGAGACTAGATCCGACAACGCGTGTACCGGATGAGTTTTTAAGTGACGTTGACACTCGAATGAAATCGTCCCCAAAAGGGGCAAAGAGAGTGGCTACCGCACCAGTATCACGGGTAAAACTATCGACTAACTTTGTGTCATTTATTAGGCTCTCACCATATTGCGTCATGTTGGCAATATGGTGTCCGTTAAATTCAACTTCGTAATCTTCAACGTATATGCCAGCTAAATAGCCGTTACGGAAGGTCGACTCTAAGACCTTCGCTGTGTGCAGATAAGCGTCAAATTGACCGGCAATGGTTTGAGCCATTGCTTCAACTTTAGATTGGTGCTCTTTCAGTGTGTTGTCGAGAAGTACTTGTGAAGCATTTCGGTATACTAAAGTAGCGACTGAGCTAAAAGCCACGAGCAAGCATAGTAAAATTACCAACTTAAGCTGGAATCCAACACTTTGATTTTTATAAGTTTTTAACATTTATTTATAACCCTGCCTTAACGGTTTTCGCGAATGAGTATGGGATGGTGCTTATTGTTATAATGCATACTATATATCAATATAACAGTATCTATTGATCATAAATAACAAATCAATCAATAGTTATATTGGTCTACTCATATAAGAAAGCGAAAGAAGCGAATAAATTTCAAGCTAAGGAAATTGTTCGTGGAGTTCGGCATGGATTAGGTGTGGTGAAAGGCTCGGTTACAAATAATCAAAATGAAAATGCAGCTAAAAAAGCTGCATAGTTTTAATCAACGATTCAGAGGTGATCGCAGTATTACTTTGCTGAAATCGTGGTGATCAGCTGGTGGCTTTCACCCGGTTGCAGTGTTTTTCCATCTTCGATGCTAGCTGCGTGAAGAGTAGACTCAACACATAACATGGTTTTATAGCCATCATCTTGCATGTCGCCCATGTCTTGAGCACCTTCTGCCCATGGATTCCATAACACGGCTGAGTTGTGGCCTTCATTAGTAACAGAAATTTCGCGAGATAGAGCATTATCTTGAATAGAAATGACGGATTCAGGCTGAGTGTAAACACGGTCAATTGTATCGGTAAGCTCTAGCGTTTCACCGCCCTGGCATATTTTAGCATCTTGTAGGCCGTCGATGAACTCAGGCCCCATACCTCGAGTCGTCGTCTGCTCGATATCACCTACGTTTAGGTAGGTATGCAGAGCCCCAGAAAATGCCCACGGTGCGTCACCTGTGTTGACAACATCAAGTGTCACTTTAAGGGTATCGGATATCTCGACATTCAGGCGTGCTTGAAACTTGTGTGGCCAAACAGCATGGGTGTCGGCCGTGTCTTGCAAGCCTAAACTTATGATTACGCCATCTTCATTCTCACGATGCTCCACTAATGACCATTCGCTGGTACGCGCAAAGCCATGAGCTGGTGCCGCAATGCGACCAAACCAAGGCCAGCAAACAGGGATCCCACCACGTAACGCCGCCACACCATTAAAGTTAGCTTGCTCGCTCATCCAAATAAGGTCATCTTGGCCTGATGGTTTGAAAGAGACGACGTGGCCACCGTGAAGGGCTATGCTCGCAGTGGCTTTTTCATGGATGACTCGAACGATTTTTACGCCATCTTGCTCAACAATAGTGACGTTGTCTGATAGCACGGTTAACGCTGGAAGTGTGTGTAAGTCCATTTCAGATTCCTAGATTTTAGATAAACAAAAAGGCGACACAATGGTCGCCTTTTTCAATCTTTCTTCAAAGAAAGTCTTTAACTAATGCTTACTTAGAGATGTGAGCGATTAGGTCAAGAACTTTGTTTGAGTAACCGATTTCGTTGTCGTACCAAGATACAACTTTAACGAATTTGTCAGTTAGAGCAACACCAGCTTTAGCATCGAATACTGAAGTTTGAACTTCACCGATGAAATCTTGTGATACTACTTGGTCTTCAGTGTAACCTAGAACACCTTTAAGCTCGCCTTCAGATGCTTCTTTCATAGCAGCACAGATTGCTTCGTAAGATGCAGCAGTTTTCAGGTTAACAGTAAGGTCAACAACAGAAACGTTAGCAGTTGGTACACGGAAAGCCATACCAGTTAGAAGGCCGTTTAGTTCAGGAAGAACAACGCCTACAGCTTTAGCAGCACCAGTTGAAGATGGGATGATGTTTTGAGAAGCACCACGGCCACCGCGCCAGTCTTTAGCAGAAGGGCCATCAACAGTCTTTTGAGTTGCTGTAGTAGCGTGTACTGTAGTCATAAGACCAGACTCGATACCGAACTTGTCGTTAAGAACTTTAGCAACAGGCGCTAGACAGTTAGTAGTACAAGAAGCGTTAGAAACAACATCTTCACCAGCGTAAGTGTCTTGGTTAACACCCATAACGATCATTGGAGTTGCGTCTTTCGATGGACCAGTAAGAACAACTTTCTTAGCACCAGCAGTGATGTGCTTACGTGCAGTCTCGTCAGTTAGGAAAAGACCAGTTGCTTCAGCAACTACGTCTACTTCGATAGCATCCCACTTAAGATCTTCAGGGTTACGCTCTGCAGTTACACGTACAGTTTTACCGTTAACGATTAGGTTACCGCCTTCAACTTCAACAGTACCGTTGAAACGGCCGTGAGTTGAGTCGTACTTAAGCATGTATGCCATGTACTCTACGTCGATAAGGTCGTTAATACCTACAACTTCGATGTCAGCGCGTTCTTGTGCTGCACGAAATACGAAACGACCGATACGGCCAAAACCGTTAATACCTACTTTGATAGTCATTATAGTTGCTCCACAACTTAATTTCTGAATAAAGATAACTGGTAGTAAAATTACAAAACCCAGTAAGTTTCTGCAAGCGATAATCTCGTTTAACTTGTCTAAAGTCAAAAAAAAGCGTGGCTTTTTTTAACATATCGTTGCAAATGTTCATTTTTTACACTTTTTTGTCTAAATTCATCTTATTGATGAATGAGTCAACTACAAAAAGTAAAAAATGGAGGACTCGTCATATTTTGGTTTGAAAGTATGTGCTACAAACGCATTGATAAGCAAGGCTTAGTTTGAAATTTTGTGTAAATAGTGTTCAAAATTCGTTTTCTGAAGAGAGAGGTAACGGTGGAAAAGGTAGTAAAAACAGATGATGAGTGGCGTAACTCGCTGAATGGTAAGGAGTTTATTGTGTGTCGTCAAGGTGGGACTGAAGCACCATTTTCTGGGAAGCTGTTGCATAACCATCAAACAGGCGACTATCAGTGCGTGTGTTGTGGTTCGATTTTATTTCATTCTAGTAATAAATACGATTCTGGCTGTGGTTGGCCAAGTTTTGATGCTCCGATCAATGATTCTGCAATTAACTATATTAGTGACACGTCTCACGGTATGAATCGAACGGAGATACGCTGCGCGCAATGTGATAGCCACTTAGGCCACGTATTTCCTGATGGTCCTAAGACGACAGGGGAGAGATTTTGTGTTAACTCAGTGTCGTTAGTTTTCAACAATGAAAGTTAAAGCGAAGTAAATTACCTCGCAATTGAAATTTACTTTCATTTTATTGCAACTTTTTGTCGGTAAACTTAACCAACTTACGCGATGGGCGGCAACAAAGAAGAATTATACTCACCGTCTTTAATGTCGCTTGCTATGTTATCGGCGATATCATTGAGTTTGGCTCTTTTGTCATCATCAAATGAATACAATCTCTGCAAATTTCGTTCAGACGTAATCGGTAGGTTAAATTCTTTGCCTACCATTGCCCAAATATAGGCGTGTTCATAACGACCAACGGCCTGGTTGGTGCTAGCAAGAGATTTAATAACGTCAGTGTTTAACTCGTCTTCTTTGGTTAACCGGAGGGCATTATCCAGTAATGATAGTGTCTTGAGCCGATCTCTGTTCACATAATATGTGGCTAACGCGTATTGCAATTCTGCTGTTTGTAGCTGCCCAGACCCCTCTAGCTGTAAAAATGATCGCTTGGCGTCTTCGTCTCCGTGTATCCAACGAAAGTAAAATGCTTTGGGGTCCTTGCTCATTGCAAGTTCATTGATGACGCGCTCTTGCTCGTCATAGGTATGCATTAAGGCGTTAAAACGGCGTTCTTTTAAGTTACCTTGGTCGATTGGCTGAATCTGGGCCGCGAGCTCAAGGCACTGCTGATATTCGTGCAGAATGTCGTATTCTTTGATTCGTTTTTCAATACTATTGTTTCTTAGTACATCGAAGCGGTGCCAGATTAAGTCTGTTCGAGGTATACGACACTGGCCGTCCCTCATGTTCAGTTTCTCACAACGTAATGGTGCGTTGTCTTGGCACAATTGGTCTGTATTCTTGCGACCTTCAAGGCAGCCTGAAAGAATAAAAGCTGAGCTGATGAGTAAAAAAAGTTGTTTGTTTGTCATGGGAGTTCCGCTTGTGATCTAAAGCGCTAATTCAAATGCATATACTTGACCAGAAATACTAACTGGATATGCTCGTAAACCAAACTCATTTACTTATTAATAGGACAGAAAGTGAATGTAGAGCAACTTATTGCGTCGATGACGCCTGAGATATACGAACGATTAAGCTATGCGGTTGAAACCGGAAAGTGGCCAGATGGAACGCCACTAGCGCAAGAGCAACGCGCTTCTTGTATGCAAGCGGTAATGCTGTACCAATCTAAGCATAATCATAAGCCAGAGCACATGAGTGTCGCTGCGGGTGGTGAGATTGAGTTTAAGTCGAAGTCTGAGCTAAAAAGGCAATTTGTCGATGGCGCAGAAGACATCGCAAGAGTGAAAATCGAAGAGTAGACTTGGTTACAGGTTACAGGTTACAGGTTACAGGTTACAGGTTACAGGGGCTACCTATAACCTGTAGTGCGGATCTTGTTCTTAAACCTGTGACTTATGCTTATGTTACAGGCTCATTTCTCCACGCAGTACTTTTTGCATTTGTGCTTTCACTTCTTCGTAGCCTAGGTTTTGGCTAAGTAGGTAATGCAATTTTGCTAATGCGGCTTCAGGTGTCATATCGTAACCGCTGATCACCCCAGCTTCTTCCAGTGCACACCCCGTCGCGTAACCACCCATGTTAACTTTACCTGCTAAACATTGAGTTAAGTTCACTACAATCACGCCACGTTCAGACGCGTCTTTTAAATGGCCTAACAATTCAGCGTTTTGAGGTGCGTTCCCAACACCGAATGTCAGTAAGATCATAGCGTTTACTGGTTGTAGTAACGTATTGCGGATCACTTCATGGGAAATGCCCGGATACATGGTGATCACACCAATAGGCTGCGGTGTGATGTTGTGTACTTTGAATTCACCTTCAGGTTTTTCATCTACCGTAGCATGACTACTAACTTGAATATTGATACCAGCTTCAAGCAAAGCGGGAATATTAGGTGACGTAAATGCATTAAAACCATCGGCGTGAGACTTAGTGCTGCGGTTACCACGGATGAGCTGATTATTGAAAAATAACGTCACTTCGTTTATTGGGAAGTTAGCCGCAATGTGCAACGCATTCAGTAAATTGGCTTGGCCGTCAGACCGTAGCTCCGCAAGGGGAATCTGAGAACCGGTAACAATGACAGGTTTACCTAAGTTTTCCAGCATGAACGACAACGCAGACGCGGTATAGGCCATGGTGTCCGTACCGTGAAGAATCACGAAGCCGTCGTACTTTTCGTAATTGTCACGAATGTCATCGGCGATTTGCTGCCAATCCATTGGGGTCATGTCTGAAGAGTCGATCAGCGGTTCATATTCATGGATCGTGTAATCTGGCATTTCAGGGCGATGGAACTCTGGCATACGTTGCAACTGCTTTTCCATAAAACCAGCAATTGGAACGTATCCGTGATCGGATTTTCGCATACCAATTGTGCCGCCAGTGTACGCGATATAGATGTGCTTTTTAGACATGACTTTAATGATTCGATTCGTGGGAACAGTGGCGGAAGTATAGAAGAAAGGAAGATACAAAAATAGGCGCAATTGCGCCTATTTTATTTTGCAGTGAGGAGTGGGTCACTCAACCTGACAATTTAGACAAAATGCATACTGACCACGTGGATCGTTGAAGCTGGTCAGTAAGTTACTATCTTGTACTAGTTGCTTCGAGACTGGCTGCAACGCGGCAGGAATTAAGCTTTCAAAGTCCATACCGAGCGATACGCTAACGTTTTTAATCAGCTCTTGGATAATTTGCTCCGTTGAGGATAACGGTTCTTCAATCCAGTAGATGTTGTAGTCTTCCAGCTTTGCGAGTTCAGCGGCAACGTTAATTGCGTCGTCAAAGTCGCCGATTTGGTCAATGAGCCCAAACTCGAGAGCATCTTTACCTGTCCAGACTCGACCTTGAGCAACCTTATCTACCGACTCAAGGGACATAGCACGGCTGTCGCTAACTAATCCGATGAAGCGCTGATAGCCATGTTCAATACCAAGCTGAATGGCTTCTGATGCGCTCGCGGTTAGACCTCGAGTTATTCCGCTATCCGAGAATGGTGATGTACCAACGCCATCATTATGCACGCCATATTTGTTTAAGCCTTTTTCAAACGTCGTAATGACGCTGAAAATGCCGATGGAGCCGGTTAATGTCGTCGGTTGTGCGATGATTTTGTCTGCACTCATGGAGATCCAGTAACCACCAGACGCCGCTAAGCTAGACATCGAGATGACCACGGGTTTACCCGCTTCGCGTAACGCGACAATTTCATTACGGATGACTTCGGACGCAAAGGCACTGCCACCCGGGCTATCGACTCGTAGAACCACCGACTTCACTTTATCGTCAATACGAGCATCACGCATTAAAGAAGCGACAGTGTCTCCACCTACGGTGCCACGTGGTTGGAAGCCGTCCATTATGGCACCACTGGCCACAATCACAGCGATGTCATTAGCGGCATCGTTTGATTTAGCTTGCATGGTGGCCAAGTAGTCGTAGTAGCTAATGTGTTTAAAACTATCGTTGCTGTTGTCACCAAAGACTTCCACTAAGGCCTTACGTACTTGTTGCCGAGTAGCCAGTTCATCCACAAGGTTGAGATCCAAGGCCAGTTGAGCGACGTTACCTTTGACGCTACGTATCTGAGCAAGTAATTCATCTTCTGATGGTGTTAAGGTTTGCATTTCAACATTACGATTTATCGATACGTCATGGACGTATGCATCCCAAAGTTGGGTTAGCCAATTAGATGCGGACTCTTTTGAAGCATCAGACATGCTGTTGCGGGTGAAAGGTTCAATGGCCGATTTATAAGTACCAACACGGAACACATGGGTGTTGATGTCCAGCTTATCGAGCATTTCTTTGTAGTAAAGGGTATAGGCGCCATATCCTTTCAACAAAACACCGCCATCGGGAGACAGGAAGACTTTGTCGGCATAACTGGCCAAATAGTATTGGCTTTGGTTATAGAAGTCGCCAATGGCGTAAATAGGCTTACCAGATGCTTTGAATTCATTGATGGCTTTCGCCATGTAACGCAGCTTAGTGAGGTTCGTTTCTGGCATATCGCGCAGGGCTAAAACAAGGCCAGAAATAGCGTCATCTTCTGCGGCATGGCGAATGGAATCCACCACATCAAATAGCACGTTCTCTTTAGGCAGATCTTTGCCAAATAAAGAGCCCGTAACCGAATCCATCGGATTCATGTAGCTGCGTTGTTCTACAATGGGGCCTGATAAATTCAGAACCAGAGCGGATTCTTCTTTTACTGTCGGTTGAGGTGAGTCTGTTTGAGTGAATGCAAAGTACACTCCGCCAAGAATAACAAGGAAAAACACATTAAAAATAGCCACACGGATAAAGTTAATCACTTTCCATATGCCTTTAAAAATCATGCCGATAAATTTGAATAGCTTCTTCATTTTCTACCAGTTTAGGCCGTATTAAAGATGAAGTAATCCTACGTCATATTTGTGGGGTTGAACATAGAAGATTGATCTATGTTGTAGAAATGTAAACAGGTGTTTGATGTTTTGTGTCGATGTGGATACTCTGGTCAGACCATAACTATAAACGTGAATAAGTGATGTCGCCTATGTATCCGAACCTACTAGAACCGCTTGATCTGGGATTTACTCAACTACGTAACCGTGTCCTGATGGGCTCAATGCATACCGGTCTTGAAGAAGACAAAAAAGGCATGCACCGATTGGCGGCGTTTTATGAGGAGCGGGCTAAAGGTGGCGTTGGCCTTATTGTAACCGGTGGTTTCTCTCCCAATTTACGTGGTCGATTACACCCGTTAAGTGCTGAATTTAGTAAGCCGAAACACGCTAAGGCGCATCAAGTTGTGACTGAGGCAGTGCATAAGCACGGCGGTAAAATAGCGCTACAAATACTGCATGCTGGTCGTTATGCAATGCATCCATTCGCGCAAAGCGCATCAGGGATTAAAGCACCTATCGCCAAGTTCGCACCGAGTGAAATGAGCGAAAAACAAATAAAGAAAACCATTGAAGCCTTTACGAACAGTGCGTCACTAGCACAGCTAGCTGGATATGATGGCGTCGAAGTGATGGGTTCAGAGGGCTACTTACTCAATCAGTTTATTTGTGCAAGAACCAACATGCGATACGATTCCTGGGGCGGAGAATACAAAAATAGAATCCGCTTCCCATTAGAGATTGTGAGATCAATCCGTAAAGCCGTAGGCGAAGAGTTCATGATCATCTTCCGTTTGTCTATGCTGGATTTAGTCGAGCAGGGCAGTACGTTTGAAGAGGTGTTGTTGCTTGCGAAAGAACTCGAAAAAGCAGGTGTTACTCTTATCAATACGGGTATTGGTTGGCATGAAGCTCGAATCCCGACCATTGCGACTCAAGTACCACGCGCTGCATTTTCTTGGGTGACGGAAAAAATTAAACCACATCTGACTGTACCTGTTATTACGTGTAACCGAATTAATACACCAGAAGAAGCAGAAAAAGCATTGGCGTCCGGTCATGCAGATATGGTGTCAATGGCGAGACCTTTCCTAGCGGACCCAGAATTTGTTGTAAAAGCGGAGCGCGAGCAAGCACAAACGATCAATACCTGTATCGGCTGTAATCAAGCCTGCCTGGACAACATTTTTAAAGGCAAGCGTGCCACGTGCTTGGTGAATCCAAGAGCATGTTATGAAACAGAAATTGTCGTACAACCTGCGACGGTTAAAAAGCGTATTGCCGTTATCGGTGCTGGCCCTGCTGGTTTGTCGTGTGCAACTACGGCCGCAGAACGTGGTCATGATGTAGACCTATTTGAGAAAAATGACCGCATTGGTGGTCAATTCAGGTTGGCGATGCAGATCCCGGGTAAAGAGGAATTCAGAGAAACCATCCGTTATTTCGCTAACCGAATTGATGACACTGGTGTGAACTTGAAACTCGAAACGGAAGCGACTTACGATATCTTGGATCAGTACGATGAAATCGTTATGGCATCGGGTGTGGCACCACGTAAAGTGAAGATCGAAGGGATCGACAACCCAGATAAAGTCATTGATTACCAAACGCTGATTAAAGAAAAGTCTCTAGTGGGTGATAAAATTGCCATTGTTGGTGCCGGCGGTATCGGGGTGGATGTCGCTTCTATGCTGACAGAGCCTCACGGCCATGATCTTGATGATTGGTTACATGATTGGGGCATTGATAAAGAGATTGCCCATCCTGGCGGTTTGTATCCATACCCTCATGAGTCATCAGAAAAAACAGTGTGGGTATTGCAACGTCGTAAAGGTCGTGTGGGTAAAGGGCCGGGTAAAACAACTGGCTGGATTCATAAGCGCACGCTAGAAAAGCGAGGCGTCAATCTAATGGGTGGCGTGAGCTACGAAAAAATTGACGATCAAGGTCTGCATATTCAACATAACGGCGAAGCGAAGTTGCTTGAAGCCGATACGGTTGTGATATGTGCAGGTCAAGAATCCGTTCGTCCATTCCATGAAATGTGGGAAGAGATGGGCGATAAACTGCATGTGATTGGCGGGGCAGATAAAGCGGGTGAACTTGATGCGGTTCGAGCTATTCGCCAAGGTGTAAAGCTGGCGATTAGCTTGTAATATCAAATCACAGACACATTCTTGCTTGTGTCCGTCTGATATAAAAGGGTATTGAACTTAAAAAGGTTCAGTACCCTTATTTTTTGCACGTCAATAAATAATGAATGTTATGCTAAAGTTAAGAAAAACAATGGAGTACTTATAATGGATGCGTTAGAACTGCTACTTAATCGTCGTTCGATTGCTCGCCTTGCGGAGCCTGCCCCTGAGGGGAGCGCGTTGGAAAACATCATTCAAGCGGGGCTACGAGCACCGGATCACGGTGGCCTTACCCCTTGGCGTTTCGTGATTGCTCAAGGAGAGGGGCTCACCAAGTTAGGCACACTATTGCACGACGCTGTAGTGACAGATGGTGGCGATGAAATCGCTCAAGGCAAAGCTCAGAATGCGCCGCACCGAGCACCCATGGTTATTACTGTTGTGGCAAAAGTATCGGAACACCCTAAAGTCCCTGCATTTGAACAACATTTGTCAGCGGGCTGTGCAGTGCAAGCGATGCAAATGGCAGCGGTAGCGCAAGGTTTTCAGGGTATTTGGCGTTCAGGGCCGTTAATGTTTCATCCTCATGTTGAACAAGGGTTGGGTTTAACAGACGAAGACAAAATTGTCGGATTCCTGTACTTGGGAACTCCTGGCTGTGAACCGATGGGAGCGCAAAAACGCGATCTTGGTAAATTTGTTGAGTACCTATAGCACTTATAGATATTGTTAGCTGTATATACAGCCAGTTTTTCTTGCATTCCCAGAGCCAGATTGGATAATGTGGCTCTAATTCCTATAAAAGAACATCCTGCATGTCACGCCTGTTTATTGCCGAAAAACCCAGCCTTGGTCGTGCTATCGCTTCAGCGTTACCTAAACCTCATAAAAATGATCAGGGTTTTATCCGCTGTGGTAATGGCGATATCGTTACGTGGTGCATTGGTCACTTGTTAGAGCAAGTAGAGCCAGACGCGTATGATGATAGATACAAAAAATGGAATTTGGGCGATTTACCTATTGTGCCAGATCAATGGCAACTGCGTCCTCGCAAAAGCTCGAGCAAGCAACTTACGGTGATAAGAAAGCTGCTAAAAAGTGCCAGTGACATAGTGCATGCAGGGGATCCTGATAGAGAAGGTCAACTGCTAGTCGATGAGGTCATCGATTATTGCAAAGTGTCTAAAATAAAAAAAAGCGCGATGCAACGCCTGTTGATTAGCGACTTGAACTTACCTGCAGTGAAAAGAGCGTTGACGACGATGCGTTCTAATCGCGATTACATTCCTCTTTCTGTTTCTGCTCTGGCTCGTTCTCGTGCTGATTGGCTTTATGGTATGAATATGACTCGCGCCTATACCTTGCTTGGTCAAAAGGCAGGGTATCAAGGTGTGCTGTCTGTTGGTCGTGTACAAACCCCTATTTTAGGCCTAGTGGTTCGTCGAGATGAAGAGATAGAGAACTTTGTTCCGCGAGATTTCTTCACACTTCATGCTCTTATTCCTTACCAATCGACCAGCGTTGCTTTTGATATTCGTGCTCGATGGAAACCAAGTGAAGCCTGTGCGCCTTGGCAAGATGAAGAAGGACGAATTCTCAATCGAAAGTTGGTCGAGAACGTCGCTAATCGAATTAAAGGGCAACCCGCAACCGTGGTTGAATCTGAGCAAAAGCAAACCAAACAAAATGCGCCGTTGCCTTACTCACTCTCTTCTTTGCAAATTGATGCCGCAAGAAGGTTTGGTATGAGCGCTCAAGATGTGCTGAATACTTGCCAGTCGTTGTATGAAAAGCATAAGTTAATTACTTACCCGCGATCGGACTGCCGATACTTGCCCAGTGAACATTATGCTCAGACGGCATCGGTCACAAGTGCGATTACAAACAATACAAGCGAGTTGGCACAAGCGGTCAACGGGGCTGATCTGTCGATTAAATCTAAAGCTTGGAATGATAAAAAGGTGGACGCACACCACGCCATTATCCCAACCCCCAAAAAGGCGTCGGCCAACGCTTTATCTGGCCATGAAATGAAAATCTATCAGCAGATAGCGCGTCAGTACTTGATGCAGTTCTATCCTGCGGCGGTATATGCCGAAGCTAAGCTGGTGTTCGATATCGCTGGTGGTCAGTTTGTTGCGAAAGGCAAGCAGATGCTATCGCCTGGATGGAAAGCGTTACTCGGTAAAGCTGCAGCCGAAGAAGATGACGGTGTTGATACGGTTCCACCTCTAAACAAGGGAGAGGTATTAACTTGTCGTGAAGGTGAAATTAAAGACAGGAAGACCGAACCCCCGAAACACTTTACTGAGGCGACACTTCTGCAAGCGATGACTGGCATAGCGCGTTTTGTTGAAGATAAGAATTTGAAAAAGATTCTGAAAGATACCGATGGCCTTGGAACAGAAGCGACAAGAGCGGGAATTCTGGATACCTTGTTCAAGCGTCAGCTCTTAATGAGACAAGGTAAAGCGATTCACAGTTCTCCTGCTGGGAGAGGTTTGGTTCATGCACTGCCTAATGATTCAACCTTTCCTGATATGACGGCACATTGGGAACATCAACTACAGGGCATGGCAGAAAAGAACCAGGCCTATCAACCTTTTATGCAAGCGTTGGAAGATAAAATCGGCGGATTAATGACTCAAGTAAAAACAGAGCCTGTGCCTGAATCTTTGCGTCATTTACCCAAGGTAGAACGCCCAGCGTATAAGAAGCGTAGAGCAACAAATGGCGGTAAAGGATCGGCTAAAACTCGGCGCTCAACGAAGAAGTAAGTCAAGAGCGCGCATCCGTGCGCATCTTTTTATCGGTATAGCGTTGTATCGGTATAGCTTTAGAAAAGGACTGGTTACCAAGGCAGTTCGCTGCCGTCATAATTGAAGAAGCGACCACTTTGTTCGGCAGTGAGTTCTGAAATTCGCACAAATAGCGCTTGCGCACTTTCAGTTGTCGAGATCAGTGCATTTTCACCCCCCATTTCCGTTTGCACCCAGCCAGGGTGTAGGGCTGCAACCTTGTATCCGTGTTCGGATAAGTCGTTGTGAAGGCTCTTAACAACAGAGTTTAACGCCGCCTTGGATGAGCGATAGATGTAACCGCCACCAGACGTATTTTCGGTCATGCTGCCCACTTTGGAAGAGATGCACACAATGGTTTTTCCTGAGGCGAGTTCTAGTTTTTCATGCAGTAACTCGACCAGTTTCAACGGTGCAATAGTGTTGATTTCAAGCGCTTTACGCCATTCATTGACGTCGGTATTGCCGAACCCACGACCTTTAGGGCCATAATACCCTGCGTTATTGATCAACACATCGATAGGGCCAATTTCACATACTGATCCGGCAATTTCGTCATAGTCGGTGATATCCATACAGTAAAGTGTCAGGCTTGGATACTGTTCTGTTAATTCGATCAAGTCTTGTGCACCTGATGCCAACCGATACGTCGCTGAGACCTGCCAACCATTTGTTAAATATTGCTGCACGAGAGCGAGTCCTATGCCTCGGTTAGCCCCGGTGATTAATACATGACTCATCGAGCCTCCAGTGAATTTAAATATTGGAGGTCACTTTAACGGATTCTTTTTCTAGCGGAAAGTGGATTGGCAAATCTCCGAGTGGTGTTGGCTTCGCAAGGAAAAATCCTTGAGCCAAATCACAGTCTAGGTTTCGCAATAAATCCATCTGTTCCTGGGTTTCTACGCCCTCGGCGGTAATAATGTAGCCATAGGCATGACACATGGTGATGATGGAGTGCACTAAGGTTTGGCTTGCATGCTGCTGAGTGAGTTCTTGCATAAAAGAGCGGTCGATTTTTACCTCACTTAAAGGTAACTGTCTGAGTAGCGATAAAGAAGAGTAACCTGTACCAAAATCATCTAACGCAATCTGAATGCCAGCTTGATGGAGTTTATCCAAACTAGCCAGTGCATGTTCGAAGTTCTCAATGACACAAGTTTCGGTTATTTCGATGCAAAACTGTGTCATCAGTAAGTCGTGCGCGAGTATGGTTTGTATCACTTCGTCGGCAAAATGTTTCTGGCTCAGTTGATATGGGCTCACATTGATAGAAACTTTGTTGTATTGACTTAATAGTGGGTTACTGACCAAATCTTGGCAGACTTGGGTCAATACCAACTGACCAATTAGGCCAATTAGGCCACTTTCTTCGGCAATTGGGATAAATTCAGCAGGAGAAATCATGCCTTGATGCCGAGACGGCCAACGTATGAGAGCTTCAGCTCCTTTGGCTTTGTTAGACGTGAAGTCGAACTGGGGTTGATACCAGACTTCAAACTCCTGTTTATCTATCGCTTTGATTAGCAGCTGTTCAATTGAAATTCGCATTTTACTTTCACCTTCCATGTCTCTGCTATAGAAGGTGAGCTGCTTCGATTTAAATTGTTTTGCTCGATACATCGCAATATCTGCCTTTTTTATCAAATCATCGAACCGAGTGGCGTCTTGTGGAAACAACGCAATTCCAAGGCTTCCCTGACTTTGTAGATTCAAGCCCTGGTAGGTTAGAGGCGTTTCGATTTGCGTTAGAATGCGCTTTGCAATTTCACGAGCCTGTTGAGGGTGAGCGATGGGGCATACGAAAAGAAATTCATCGCCTCCTAAACGAGCGCAGATATCCCCTTTACGCATGACGCTTTTGACTTTGTTAGCAACGTGGCAGAGTACGGCGTCACCCACATCGTGTCCGAACGTATCGTTAACCAGTTTAAATCGATTCAAATCCATTAACATGACAGCCAAGGATTGAGATGAATTAGACTCGGTATAGTGTTGCAGTTTTTCAGTAATCATACGCCGGTTTGGAACGCCGGTGAGCGAATCATAGTAAGCCATATGGTGTATTTTCTCGGCACTGACTTTTTGTTGAGTAATGTCTGTCATTGAGCCTATTAGACGAATAGGTCGCCCGTTTGAACCATAAATGGCCGAGCCATTAATCTGAAGCCAAAGGTAGTCGCCATTTTTTTTCTTGGCACGGAAACTACCTCTAAAAGGTGCGCCATCGAGTAGGTGATCTGAAATGCCTTTCTCTAGCTTCTCAATATCATCAGCATGGATGCAGTCAAATAATGTATCGCAATTAATAGAGTTTTGAAGGCCATTAGGGTTCAGTTCTAACATGTCGACTAACCGACTATTCCAGTGCAACATATTAGAGTTGATGTCCCAGTCCCAGATCCCATCGTTAGAGGTATTCGATACAACTTGTAATTGACTTAATAGGTCTTGAGAGCGCTGTTGTCTAAGTTGCGTGGTATTGAGCAAGGCGTCTCGCTCTAAAAACAGTGACAACATATCAAGGTAGTTATTAAACATCGCATAGTCGTTAATGCTGCAGCCACTTTGTAGGTCATCAACCACGGCGAGCAATTCCCACTGTTTATCCTCACCACTGGCAATGGGCATCAGCGTACGAATGGAGTGCTCCGGAATTGAAAGGTTGGTCATGTGGGACGGGGGGAAGCTTTCTACATTACCTGAAATAGGTGAATTTAGGGTCTCGCTATGGCTAACGTTTTTTCTCGAAATTTTAGTGATTTGGAACTTAGAGTCTGTACTAGACGCATAACATGCCCATTGCATACTGCTGTTATAAAGGCCTTGTAGGTTAAATAGTGAATCAAATCCTGACTGCGCTTGAGAGTATAACGTCTCGAAGACTTCTGCGGGAGAGCGGTCAGAATTTTGCAGTAAATCTTTACGAATGGAGCTTAGTTGTACGTCCGTGGTTCTTAATGCTTTTGGTGAACCACATGATGAGCGTACGATCAGTTTTTGATCTACCGTATGAGTGCAGTGGTTGTAAGGGGAGCCATTTAGTCGCTCGAGTAGACGCTTGATCGCCAGTTTGGTCAGTAATTCAAGTTGTTGATCGATACTCGTAAGTTGCTGGTTTCCGTGAGCGCCAAGAAATACATTGTCTACCCCAACAACGGCGAGATCCTGAGGTATGCGTTTGCCACTTTGCTTGAGTTTATCGATGAGCCCGATGGCGTTGTAATCGGTCGCGCATATGATGGCCGAGCATGGTGCTTGGCGTTGTTCGTATAAAGCGGCAGCTTCTCTTCCTCCAGATAATGACGCGTCGGTCACGTTGAATAGATTTAAGGTATTTAATGTGTGTTGATGGGCTTCTAACTGGCTTTGATATGCTTTAAATCTCATTCGAATATCATTGATATTCAAGTCACCACAAAATCCAATGCTCTCGTGCTCTTGTGAGACGAGCCATTGATAAAGAAGCTCAATTCCGTGGCTCTGATTACTTGTGATCTGTTCTACTTTAAGCGGTAAGTAACTGGCACCGATAGAGATTACGGGGATATTTTTGTCTATCACCATTTTAATCAGTGCATCTGAAGTACAGTGGAGAACTACGAGTAAAGCGTCGATTTGGGATACAGCTACTGGGAGTTCGAAGTCTCGGGAATGGCCTACTCGTATGACAATCAGATTGAAATGATGTTTGATGGCGAGCTCGCGTAAGGCTGCTGTAATCTCTCCCATGTAGAAACCACTCAGCATAGGCAGAACAACACCGATTGTTCGTTTTTTGGAAGCTTGTGACATTTCAATCCTTGAGTTTTACAAATTTAGAGGTTCGATATTAAGATAATGATTCGCTAGAGTAAGTCGCTTCCATTTTCGTTGTTCTGTTATGTGCATCTCGTTCGGTATGAATGAATTATATCAGCGTGTAAATGGGATCAAATAATGCGTTATACGTTGTGGTGCCTCGGAGTGTTGGTACACTAGGTTATGTTTTTGATTGGGCAAAAATCATGCTATCGATTATTTATCATCCTGTTTACTCCGCTTTACCTTTACCGGATAAGCATCGTTATCCAATCGATAAATATTGCCTGCTATATGAAGCATCAACGAAGTGGTTGGAATCAAATCAGTCATCATATTCAATCATTACACCTAAGCCTTTGACGACAAAAGAACTGCATCGAGTCCATCAAGGTGATTATATTTCTTCTTTAGTATCTGGCTCAATAGCTGTGGCAAAAATGAGACGAATTGGCTTTCCATGGAGTGAAGCATTGGTCGAGCGTTCGCTTATCTCTGCTGGTGGTACCGTTCTCGCGGCCCAAATGGCGCTTAAAAATGGCGTAGCATTACACCTTAGCGGCGGGTATCACCATGCTCATTATGATTATGGCAGCGGCTTTTGTTTGTTTAACGATTTGGTATTAGCTTCTCATTTTGCACTAGAACAAGACGGTGTTGATAAGGTGCTTATCATTGATTCTGATGTACATCAGGGGGATGGCACGGCAACACTTTGCGCAGACAGGGAAGACATCGTTACCTTATCTTTTCACTGCGCTAAAAACTTTCCGGCGAGGAAACCCAGTTCAGACTACGATGTTGCGTTGGAGAGAGAATGTGCCGATGACGTTTTTTTATCGTATTTTGAGTCAGTTGTGACCATGGCGATTGCCCACCACCAACCTGATTTAATTGTTTATGATGCAGGTGTCGATATTCATATTGATGACGAGTTGGGATATATGAACGTGACAACGGCAGGTTTGTATCAGCGAGACTGTTTCATGTTCAACCTAGCCAAGCAGCGTGACATACCGATAGCTGCAGTGGTAGGGGGAGGTTATCGAACGAATCACGCAGATCTCGTGCCTTTGCATATGCAGTTGTTACGAGCGGCAAACCGTGTATTCGAAGAGTGAGTGAAAAGGTGCTGAAACAACAGCACCTTTCTGAATATCAGTCACTTGCCGTTAAAGGCTGGGCTGAAAACTGATTTTTAGTGAGAAATGCTTTTTAATGAGTAAACAATAGAAGACATTTTCCCATGAGTCTCCCAACCACCAAGTTGGTGTTGATCGTACTCATCGCTTTGAAATAGTTTTTTCAGAGCAAGGTTTTTTTCATCGTAGCTCCAACTGGTAAGGGCGATGGTTTCTTTCACATTCATCGCATTGTCATTAGTCGGATCTTTGGCTTCGAAAATGACGATATCTCCATTTTCATATTTCCACTTAGCTTTCGCGACTAGTTGTTCAGTGACGGTATCACCATTCTGACCTGAACCATTCAGTTCATTGATGTGAACCGAACGCTCTCCAAGGTTATTTTCATAGAACACGTAGTTATCTTGGGAACTACGTAAAGAAAATGACTTAGAGGCCAAGGTTCGAACAAAGTTGGTGAGTACCGACTCGACGTTTGTAATTGTAGCACTGTTGATTTTACAGTCAGAGATAGCTTGCTGGTACTGTTCTGGTGTCGTTAATGAAGTCGGAGTATCATTTTGACCGACAGCATCATCTGAAGTGTTACATGCCTTGGTCGCAATGTACTTAACACGCATGGCTAATGGAGCCATTTTATCTTGATATTCAGATGTAAGATCCGAAGTTATCGTATAGTGTTTACCATCAATTAAGTTGTCGTCTCCGGTACCATTTAAATCGTTAAACTTAATGACAGGTTGGCCATTGCTTGTGTCTTCACATAGGGTAGAGATAGCCGTTGAGCGATTTTCGTTAGAGAGATAGAAACTACCATAAATTGTCCCTAGATCTGCACATGTTAGAGCAGAGCTGAAACTAACAGCGGCGATAGGTTGTTCATTTAGGTTGGATCGGCCATTTAGTGTTATGCCTACGTCACCGTTGATGTAGTGATCATTTTTCCAAACAAAGTAACGATACAAGAAATAGCCACTTTCCATATTTAGCGTCAAATTTGCGTGTTTTGTATTACCAAAGAAGTTTGTTAACCAGACACTTGGTCCTCCGGTATTTTGTCCTGCGACTGAGGTTGCTTTGACGAAGTAGCCGTTATAAGTGAAAGCATCTATTGGCTTTAGAATAGTGAAGTCATCTATGACGGTTTTGTTCTCTTCAGTAATTGTGGTTCGTAGAGTATCTCCATTAACTTGATATGTTCCTACTTGCTCCGTCGGCTCAATACAAGCATAGGTGTGCTCGCTTTGTTTTGGCGAGAAATAGACAAGGCCGTTTTTAAATTCGACACCGTTACAAGTAAGTTGAGGGTGCTCAGAAATACTCTGATTATCAATATTATAAAATGTGTGATTCTCTAATGGGTGAGTAACCACAACATCAGATGGCTTGATCGTAAAGAAAATGGTGGTGCTTGCTTGATCTTGGTTGACTCCATCTTTGGCCGAAATAACAATGTTAACTTCACCTTCGACGGTAGGAGTGCCTGCGATAACCAATTGCCCATCTACAATAGACGAAGAAAGCCCAAATCCGTCAAGGTGGGTTTTGATAGTTAAAGAAGAAACATCTTCATCAAGGAATAACCCATCTAAACTGAATGTTTGGCTCGGAAAATCGACGCCTTTTGTGAAGTCTAAATTTTTAAGTGTTTGTTCTAATGCGGCTTGAACCGTTGAATCGATAGTAGGCGCTGCATTTTCTGAAGTTAAGGTAAGAGTGAACTCTACAGGGTTGGATTTTGCGCCGTGATTATCGACCGCTGAAATGTAGAAGCTATAAACACCGGCTTTATCCATTTTCACACCAGAAAGAACACCTTCGTTGCTGATAGCTACGCCATTTTGGTGTCCGCTATTGACGGCAACTTTGTAGGTGAAAGTATCGCCTGTGTCGCTGTCATTAAATCTCAAATCATGATCGGCCACTAAGTTAAAATTGGCAGTACCACTAGATGCTTCTGCTGTCTTTGTAAGTTTTTTTTCACCAGTACTTACTGGTCGGTGGTTAACCGTGATTGGCGCGACACTTCCATCTTCCGCTATGTCACCAATAATTGGGTTGAAACCCTCTAAGTCTTTCGCTGTTGCTTTGTCTTTGACTTCAGTTGCAACTTGCTTAACGATGGCGAGTTTTGCTTCTGGTGTGATATTAGCTTTAGTGTGGTTATCAACCAGTACTTCACCAATGACTTCCAGTTGTTTGCTTTTTAGTGTGTCTTCTGGCGAGTTAGATGGTGCGAGGTAATCTCCAAAAGCATCGGTTTCATCAATCTGAATGCCACTTTCCACGATGGCATCAACAACGGCTTTTTGGGCTAGGGCAAGCGTCAAGGTGTCGTCTTTTGCTAACTTCTCTACCACTAAGCTAGATAGAGGGTTAACAACTTCTGATCCAGCAGGGGCTTTAAGGGTGAAGTTTTCAACTATCAAGCCACGGGTCATGTCAATGGTTGTGCCTGCTGTGGCAGAAACACACACTGCTTTGCCTTTGTGTGCGCCACTGATCTTAAGTTGGCCTTTGTCATCGGTTAAACCGACAGATGTTTCACATATGCCATCCCCGTCCCCATCAATGCTGACGCTAGATTTATGTAAGTATCCGTCCAGTGCGGTTACAGTGAAGCTTGTCGATGGTGCAGGATCTTTTGTATCGGTACTATCCCCTCCGCCGCCACAGCCAGAGACTAATGCCGCAGTAATTGCCGTCGCGAGGATGGTTTTGTTGTTATACAACCAACGTGTGTTCATTCTGTATTTTCCCTAATAACTATATCAATAAAATTGCTTAGTGCGGTGTTTCTTATATTAGATTTTTCGTATGCAATCATAAGCTAACAAACAAAGTGAAGTTATTGATATTTTATATATTAGTGATCGCTATCACTCATTTTATAGATAGCTAGCGCTGGTTATAGCGTGGTTATGATTTGGCTGTTCAACGAGATAAAACGTTGGTTTTTCAATAGTATCGGAAAAGTGGGCTGATTATGGCTTGGAATTCGAAGGTGCTGCTTTGAGTTTTATTCTCAAAATCAAGACGAAGAATCCGCGACTAAATAATTTGCGGCTTCTTCGAATTGGTGGAGCCAGACAAGGAATAGGGGGATTTGCTTCAAATCTTACCGCCCAAACTCGAGACGAAAAAAAACCGCTAAATGATTAGCGGTTTCTTCGAAATGGTGGAGCCAGACAAGGAATAGGGGGATTTGCTTCAAATCTTGCCGCCCAAACTCGAGACGAAAAAAAACCGCTAAATGATTAGCGGTTTCTTCGAATTGGTGGAGAGATAGGGATTTGAACCCTAGAGCCGCTACAAACGACTGCCGGTTTTCAAGACCGGTGCTTTCGACCACTCAGCCATCTCTCCGTTGTTGAAGCGAATAATATAGGGGACTGGAAATCTTGTAAACCCCCAAATGAATCGTTTGCTGGATTTATGCGCAAATTCTAGTAAAAAATAGGGTTTTATTATTTTATGGTGGATTGTTAGTCAGTTAAAGACGAATCGGCCATTAGCTTAGAGCCAGACTGAAGGCTTTACCGTCAACTAATGCAAAACGCCGCAGACTGAGTCTGCGGCGTTTGAAGTATGGCTAAAGCATGTCGAACAGGTTGTTACTGTTCGTTAAAGAATCTTTTCTGTTCAGATAGGCCTTGCATCAGAATAGACAGCTTTGGCTTTGCATCCGAAAGACGCTGATAATTCTGGTTATAGACTTTGTAATTACCAAATTTATCTACCACGGTTGTGGATTTATCGGTAATTAGGGCCACTTCGCGTCGATCTCCCGCAATTATCCAGCTGCGATCTTCTTTATCAAACAAGTTTTTACCGCTACTGAAATCTGTTGGGTTTGAAGACACACCAATCAATTCGTGCAAAATCGTTGCCGAGAAATCGAGGTGGCTTGTTTTATGTTCATAAATGGTCGGCTCCATATGCGGCCAATGAATGATCATCGGCACTTGAAGCTGAAACTTACTGTAGTTGGTATTTGAACCCCAAGAATTTGTTTTGGTGTCATTGAATTCAGTACCATGGTTAGAGGTGAAGACAACCACGGTATTTTCCATGACTCCCGCTTCTTCCAGAGATTTAATGACGATTCCAATTAAGTCGTCAGCGTCTGACGTAGCAGACAAATACGCTTCTTTTAAGGGAACAGAGGCATTGCTGTCTGACAGTTGTTGTTCCATGCTGATGTGCTGAGAATTTGCCAGTGTATTGAGCTCAATGTAACTAAACCAGGGCTCAGAGGACGACTCGGTTAACCAGGTTTTCCAGTCTTCAATAGCATGAGCGTCATTTTGTTCTTCAGTTGGTCGGTCACTATTTTTGGAAGCCTGATTTCTGAAAATAGTCTCGTTATAAATGTCATCATCAAAATTGTCGCCACTGAATAGGGCAAACTGGTAATTTTTTTCTTGGAGTAGCGACAGCATTAACGGGTTATCACCTTGCGCCTTAATACTATCAGCATAGCTGCTTGGTAAACCATAAAACAACCCGAAAACACCGTACATGTCATTACTGGCACTGTAGTGGTTTTGGAAGTATTGGCCATTTTGTGCAAATTGATAAAGGTTCGGGGTGTCTTGCTCCGATACGGTGTCGGCACGCATGTTATCAAGCATGACAACGAGCACGTTGTATTTGTCGCCTCGGCTGTTGTATTGCAACGGTTCAAGTGGGTATTTTACCAGTTTCACATCACCGCTGTATTCATCTAATCGCTGCAGATAATCAGTGCGCTCCAAAAGCCCATGACGTTCCATGAAGCTTTTTGCTGTCATTGGATAAGAAAGAGGGAAGTTCGCTCGTTGGCTTGTTATTGGTCCATAAAAATAGGCATCAGCCCACGCAAACATAACGTGGCTAGCCATGAAACAGACAAAAAATACACCAGCGAGTGGCCTACCAATGTGCTTATGGGCGAGTTTTCTTTGTTTTCGCCATACCCACTCCGATAACGCTAACTGAAGTAGGAATATGACAGGAATAAGGATGAATAGCTGTTGCCACTTAGGTGCGAGGTTACCTTCTTTACTGACCAATAACTCCCAGATTAAGGGGCTAAGGTGCAAGTGCATTTCTTGATAAACTTGAGTATCAAGTAGCAACGCAGTGAGGCCAACCGTCGCAAAACAAACCGCAACGAAGCGGAACAGTTTACGCGAGGGTAAAACAAAGGTGGTTGGGAACAGAACTAAAATGTAGATAGCAAAAATCAGAAAGCTAAAATGACCAACCCAAGAAATGGATAAGTACACTTGCCCTAACGTGGTTTCTGGCCATGGTGACTGAGTGATATAACGTGTGCCTATCAACATCGCAGCAATGATGTTGAAGAAAGCAAACCAGTGTCCCCAGCTTACTAATTTTGAAACACGTTCACTGTATGAATTTCCGCTATCTACCATTTAATTATCGTTCTTAATATTTTTTATTAGTGAGAAGCATGGCTATCGACAGAAGAAGTCAGTGCTTGAGCAAACTTTTCTGCAATGGCTTTACGTTGTGAAGCCGCAACGTTTTGGTTTAATACATTGGTCGCAATATTCCCTGCAATCATCAATGTTAGTTCCGTACCAGCTCCATGCTTGTCTAACACGGCAGCAATTTCTGCCAGAATGGTTTCAACTTGTTCGTCACTGTATTTCGATGTAATAGGCATATAGACTCTAATAATGATAGTAAAAGCGGCTTATGATAACCTACTCTTACTTACAACTGAAACCAGAACATAAAAAAATCCCTATGAGCCTTTATCTTTCTAACGTAATTCTTCATCAATTAGAGAAAAATGACCAAGACGAGCTAGTGGTCAACTTTCGCCAAGCCGCTTTGGAAAACGACGCATCATCAGAAACCCTTGTTGCTGAACTGCACCGCGTATTTAATAGCAAAGCGGGTAAAGGCTTTGGATCTTTTAGTTCCGACAGCGATTTTAAATCATGGTTGCAAGAATTTCGCCAAGGTGAGCGAGATTTTTACGATTTCTCACAAATTAGTGCAAATCGCTTGAAAGATGAGCTTTCTAAATACCCTTTTGCAGATGAAGGTATTTTAGTTCTAGCTGAATATCAGTCGCTTGCAACGGACTTTTTGTTTATTGGTCTACTGCCTTCAAATCAAAGCTTAAAAGTAACTGAAGGCTTGGATATCAGCGCGACGGATTATTTAGACATTACCAAGATGGACATAGCGGCAAGGATTGACCTGTCCACTTATCAAAGTGATCCTGAATCGAACCGTTACTTAACCTTTATTAAAGGTCGTGTTGGACGCAAAGTTTCTGATTTTTTCTTAGACTTCCTTCAAGCAGAAGTGGGTTTGGATTCTAAGCAGCAAAACTTAGTGTTAATGCAGGCTGTTGAAGATTTTTGTAGTGATGAAAAGTTAGAAAAAGAAGATGCCTCTAACTACCGTAAACAAGTCGCGGATTACTGCAACGAGCAAATCAAATCCGGTGATGAAGTTGCGATAAAAGAGTTGTCCGGTGAACTGCCTGCTAGCAGTGATGGCACCAGCTTTTTGGACTACACTCAAGAGCAGGGCTATGATTTAGAAGAAAGTTTTCCCGGTGACAGAACAACCGTAAGAAAGCTGACTAAATTTGTTGGCGCAGGTGGTGGGGTATCCATCAATTTTGATAGTCTACTGCTAGGTGAGCGCATTTTCTATGACCCAGAAACCGATACGCTAACCATTAAAGGCACGCCGCCTAATCTACGTGATCAGCTTACGCGTAGAAGTTCGTAGGATAAGCGATAAAATCGTGAAAAATATAAGGGTAGGCTTAGGTCTACCCATTGTCTGACTTGTAGCAAAGGATGGCTATATCGATGAATAAGCAACATTTGAAGTGGTACCTACTGGTTGGTTTTTTACTCTGGGGGTTGAGTGCTTCTTTGGTGTTGTTCCAGCATCAATCAGCCCGGCTGCAATCGGCTTCTTTGGCTATGTTGGCGGATGAATTTGATCACTTTAAGCGTACGTTGATCGCGTCTCAAAATAGCCGAATGGAACACCTGGCTGAGTTAGAGCGCGGTGTTGTTAGAGTTTCATCTGCTCTTCATCAGGTTAAAGACAATAGCAAGACCGGATTTATTTCCAACGACCTCACTCAGTTGATCTACCTTACCGATCGTTTCAAAAATAAAGCCAGTGACTATATTGGTTTGCAGTTGAATCGCAGAGAGCTTTCTGTCCAAATAGAGCACGAAACTCACCATGAAGCGCTTTCGGTCGCTTTGCCACTTTATCATGAACTGGGTTCTTTTTTATTCAGTGCCTTCTATGCCAATGAGCATTCAGATGATGTCGACTATTTGGTGTTAGAGTCTCTATTGGTTCGTTCACACAGTTTAGCTTCCCCAAACAAACAAAAACTGCAGAGCCTATTGTCCCAAACGTCTACTGTATTATCTGAGCAAGCGCAAATTAAATTGCTTTCTACCAGCTTGCTAGATAGCTCAATTAAGAGTGAAATCAGTCGAATCAATTCAGGATACGTGAAGCAAGAAAATGCGCTGCTTTATTTTTCTATGTTGTCTGGCTTTGCGGCTTTGCTGATCGTTTTAGCGTCAACCTTGGTGGGACGTTCTTCATCTGAAGCGCAAAATAATGATGGCATTACCACTATGCCCAAAGACAACTCCCATTCTTTGAGTAAGTCAGTATTGGTTAGCAATTCAAAGGTTGATGAGGTTTTTGATGGCGAAACGCGTCAGCGTACTGAACACATCACCAATACCAACCAGCAGGCACCAATTAAGTCTCATGTTGAAAGCTCACCAATCACAAATCCTGCCATTGAAGCCGTGAAAACTGAAGATATACCCGTGCCGGGAGCCACAAACCACAAAATTGATATTAGTTATATGCTCGATACCTTTGAGCAAGACACAGAGTCTGTGATTATGGTGTTGGAAGTTTTTCTTGCTGACCACCAAAATGACGGCGAGAAAATCAGCCAGCACTTTGAACAGGATCGAGCCTTGGCCCTACGAACGGCTCATAGCCTTAAAGGAGTGGCGGGAAATTTGGGCGCAGTTGACCTTAAAAACACCGCAATTAGGTTAGAAAAAACATTGGAAGAGTGCAGTGTGCTCCCTGTGGACCTCGTCACGGAGCTGAACAACGATCTGGCATGTGTTGTTGAAGATGTCTTGGATTATCTTGAAACCGCGAAATAGCTGGACTTATTCTTTAAGCTGCGCTTTTGCTGTATACCTTTATAACGGCTGAGATTAGAATGCTCGCGATAATTTTTCAGATAGGTTTCATATAATGCGTTTTGTTAACAAGCATTGGTTCGTGCTTATAGCGGTTCTGATGATCGGTGGTTGTTCTGTGTTTGAGTTAAAGCTTGAATCCGACTCAGTGCCACTAACGAAGCAAGAACTCAATATGAGAATTTTGACTCGTGAATACGCAAAGTCATTCTTTACTCAAGTAGAAGGTGCCGCTGAGCAACTTTCGAGACAAGTAGATCAAAGTGATACCCAATATCAGTCGAACCTATTATTGTGGCAAATTTACGCGCTCGAGGGGATGCAAAACTCGGCTTATCAAGTTTCGCCAATGGCTGGCTTGATTGATTCATGGGTATTCACCTTGCAGATGGATGCGTTCTTTTCAACGGAAGTGGGCCAAAACCTGTTCCCTTCGGGGGAAGCAAAGTCAGCATCGCATGCGTTAGCGCTCCAATTTGACTCATTAGCCAGTAAACTTCTTAGCAAGCAATCGTATCAATCAAGCAGAACATTCAGTCATAACTTTGCAAAGCAGCACCCTTTTACGGATATTTGGTTTCGTCGTTCTCCCGCCTTTAATGATTGGTTAACATCACAAGGTATCGATGAAAGTGAAGCGGTCTCTACGCTGGGTTCTATGCCTGAAGCTCTGGGAGATGTTTCTGACCGACTGAGTCTTGTTTCTGAACAAACACCGAAAATTATGGCGTGGAAAGCTGAGCTGATCGCTAGAAACAGCTCCCTAAGTGGTGAAAAACTGAATCAAACCTTAGACAGCATCACTCAGTCGTCGTATAAATTCCAAGACTTTGTCACCAATAATCCAGAGTATATGAGGTACTTAGCTCAAGAGATGAGTAAGGAGTTGCAACCACTAATTGCTGACATCGATCTGATGACCGACCAGAAACTTGAAAAGCTAACTCAAGAGAGGGAAGCCTTTGGCAGCATGGTATCGAGAGAACGAGTAGAAATAGCGGCGGTGGTGGCTGAGCAAAGATCGATGCTCACCCAAGACATGGATAAATTGTCTAAAGATGTCGTGATTTTGGCAATTCAAGAGCTTACCGAGCTTATAAAAAGTGTACTCATCTATTTTATATTATTCATTTTAGTTATTTTCTTTGCGCCTTTCGCATTGGGGTATTTTGTGGGTAAAAAAACCAAAGAAAGTGCGTTGAAAAAGTAGAAAAATAGCCCTCCGAACGTTTTTTTTACATTTTTCATCTAAAAAGGGTTGTTTTCCATAACAGAAACTTTTATAGATGGGGAAAGCATATTTTAAAGAACACAGGGAGCGTAGAGATGATGAAAGTAGGTTTAGTTGGCTGGCGAGGAATGGTTGGCTCAGTATTAATGCAGAGAATGGTTGAAGAGAAGGATTTTGACCTGATTGAACCTGTATTTTACAGCACATCACAAATCGGTATTCCAGCACCAGCATTAGGTAAAGATGCGGGAATGCTGCAAGACGCATTTGATATCGACAGCCTAAAACAATTGGATGCGGTGATTACTTGTCAGGGTGGCGGATACACTGAAAAAGTATACCCAGCGCTTCGTCAAGCGGGCTGGAAAGGGTACTGGATTGATGCCGCTTCTACGTTACGCATGGCAAATGACTCAATCATTACTCTAGACCCAGTAAACTTGAGCCAAATCCAACAAGGCATTCATTCTGGAATGAATACTTTCGTCGGCGGTAACTGCACTGTAAGCCTGATGTTGATGGCGCTAGGCGGCCTATACGAAAAAGGCCATGTTGAGTGGATGAGCGCAATGACGTATCAAGCTGCTTCTGGTGCGGGTGCTAAAAACATGCGCGAATTGATTTCGCAAATGGGCGTTATCAATGACAGCGTTGGTAGCGAACTGGCTAACCCTGCAAGTTCAATTTTAGACATCGATCGTCAAGTTGCAGAAACACTTCGTTCTTCTTCTTTCCCAACAGACCAATTTGGCGTGCCTCTAGCCGGTTCATTGATCCCTTGGATTGATGTAAAGCGTGAAAACGGACAAAGCAAAGAAGAATGGAAAGCCGAAGTGGAAGCCAACAAAATTTTAGGGCTTCAAGATTCTCCAGTACCAATTGATGGCACGTGTGTGCGTATCGGTGCCATGCGCTGTCATGCTCAAGCACTTACGATTAAACTAAAGCAGAACATCCCGATGGATGAAATCGAAGAAATGATCTCAACGCACAATGACTGGGTTAAAGTGGTTCCTAACGATCGTGACATCACGGCGCAAGAACTGACTCCAGCTAAAGTAACAGGCACCTTGTCTGTCCCGGTTGGTCGTTTACGCAAAATGTCGATGGGTGATGATTTCTTAAATGCGTTTACGGTAGGTGACCAATTATTATGGGGTGCTGCTGAGCCACTTCGCCGTACGTTGAGAATCATACTTGCTGAAAAATAAGCTCTGATTGTCTATTGACACTCAATAGGTAGAAAAACGCTTCTAGCTTCTATATATAGGAACTAGAAGCGTTTTTGTATTTGGCGGGTATTGAATTGCGTTAACCCTTATTTCCCTAACGCTTGTTGGTTTCTATCGGGACAACTCGATCTTCAGGTGTAGCCAATTCGCTTCCGCAGTGTTTGCAATGCAGTGCGTCTGTTTCGTGCCCACTACGAGAGCAGTTAGGACATTTGACTAAACTGCGGTGTGCGTTCATTTCTTGGTTTAATTCGGCGGTGATAATCCCGGTGGGTACAGCGAGAATGGAATAGCCCAATAACATGGTAAAGGCCGCAAGCGCCTTACCCAGCGGAGTATGAGGAACTATGTCGCCATAACCAACCGTCGTAATGGTGACAATTGCCCAATAGATACTTTGCGGAATACTGGTGAATCCGTTTTCTGGCCCTTCTACAACGTAAATCATGGCTCCCAATATAGTGACCAAGATAGCGACGGTACTGAAGAATATGATGATCTTCCTGCGTGACATGATAAGCGAACGCAATAGTAGGTTGGAATCTTGCAGGTATCGCATCAATTTCAATATTCGGAAGATTCGCATGATTCTTAATAGGCGGATCACCGCCATGAAAGAGGCGCCGGGGAAGAAGAGTGCTAGGTAGGTCGGAAGAATAGCCAGCAAGTCGATAATGCCATAAAAGCTCTTTGCGTAGGCACTCGGCTTAGGCGAGCAATAAAGTCGGCATAGATACTCTATCGTAAATAGCATCGTGAACCCGTATTCAGCATATAAGAATAGGTGTGCTATTTCGGAATCGCTCGCGAGGACGGAATCTCCGATCAAGACGCAAAGCGATACTAAAATAGCCGCGATCAGGGCAATGTCGAACCAACGGCCACCTTTAGTATGCGTACCAAAGATGATGACGTACAAATGATGTTTTAACGAATGTTTGGCCATGTGCTGTAAACAGAAATTTGGGCGGATGACTCTATATTAACTGATTACGAGAAAAAAGCAGAATAGCAAGCCAGACAGCAGGGGCTGTCTGGCTGAATAGGATTATTATTGCATGAAGCTAGGGTTACGCGAGACCTGGGAAGAGATTTCGCACACCATTAGCGATAAACTCAATACCGAGTGCTGCTAAAATTAAGCCCATAATACGGGTGATAACGTTGATCCCGGTTTGGCCAAGAAAGCGGACAATCAAAGGCGCGGAACGGAACAACAGCCAACTGCAAAAAGAAAATGCGATAACGGTGATCGCAATGGCGAACGTATCGAACCAAGTTGGGTAACGAGAACCAAATACGATCACGGAGCTGATAGCACCTGGCCCCGCCATTAAAGGCATAGCTAATGGCACAATCCCTATTTGTTCACGGCTTATGTGCGCCGTGCGCTCCTGCTTGTTTTGCTTATCTTCACCAATCTTTCCGCTCATCATAGAAAAAGCAATGCTCATGAGCAGTAAACCGCCAGCGACTCTAAATGAATCCAGTGAGATACTGAACATATCGAGCAACGCTTGACCTGCAATGAGTGAGACAATCAATATCACTGCGACACCAATATTGGCCGTGGTTGCGGTTTTAATTTTTTCTTCAGGTGTCATGTGGCTCGTCAGTGAGACGAAAACCGGCATGATGCCAACGGGGTTAACGGCGGCAACTAGGCCTAAAAAAAACTGTAAGTAGATAGCGAATTCGATAGTTTGCATGATGAGGCGTTCTCAATAAAACACAGGATAAAATAGAGGTGAAATAGCCTCTAATTCAGGTCGGTAAAATCGAGTTCGATTTTAGTCAAGTTTAAGTGAAATACGAGAAAAATCGTGCGGATTTGAGAATAAACTTCGATGTGTTGAACATCCCTTATAGAGAGCGGGTATCACTGCCTATAGTTTTATCAAAAACATTCACAAAAAGCATTTTTATGTAAAATTGTTAACACGCGCACAGTTTCAATAAAAGAGCGTGACATGTGTGGTGATGTATATCACATCCTATATACTGGCCTGTAGCACGCGGACATTGATGTCCACGGTTGTATTTTGGTTAAAAATGAAACTTTTTTACAAGGTAGTAGGTTAAAGTTAAATTAGCTGTTACTAATGGTCTATTTTTTACACTGCTAGAATTAAATGGATTTATTGTTTTAAATTAGTAGATTAGGTTGTTATTGATTGATCTATTAAATAACTAATCGTAATTAATTTGGCATAACTGATCTGAGTCAATTTTTTTACAACATTGAAAGATTATACTCAGTTTTGAAAGCAATTTACTAAGTATGTCAGTTTAAATAATCTTTGTGTTTTCAAGATTTAACGATAAAGCTTGCTGCCTTACTAAATAGTTTTTAAATAATTTTTATTCTTTAGGAGATTCATTATGCCTGTAACAAATTTGGCTGAACTAGATGCTCTAGTCGCTCGCGTAAAAGCAGCACAAGAAGAGTTTGCAACATTCTCACAAGAGAAAGTTGACGCTATCTTCCGAGCAGCTTCTCTAGCAGCTAACCAAGCTCGTATTCCTCTAGCGCAACAAGCGGTAGCAGAATCTGGCATGGGTATTGTTGAAGACAAAGTAATCAAAAACCACTTCGCGTCTGAGTTCATCTACAACAAATACAAAGATGAAAAAACGTGTGGCGTTCTAGAAGAGAACGAAGAGTTCGGCACAATGACTATCGCTGAACCAGTAGGCATCATCTGTGGTATCGTTCCAACGACGAACCCAACGTCTACAGCAATCTTCAAATCTCTAATCTCTCTTAAAACTCGTAACGGCATCATCTTCTCGCCACACCCACGTGCTAAAAACTCTACTAATGATGCAGCTAAGCTAGTACTTGATGCAGCAGTAGAAGCGGGTGCACCAAAAGACATCATTGGTTGGATTGACCAACCATCTGTAGAGCTTTCAAATGCTCTTATGAAGCACGATGGCATCGCTCTTATCCTTGCAACTGGTGGTCCAGGCATGGTTAAAGCGGCTTACTCTTCAGGTAAACCTGCAATCGGTGTTGGTGCTGGTAACGTTCCAGTTGTTATCGATGAAACAGCAGACATCAAACGTGCTGTAGCATCGGTTCTTATGTCTAAAACATTCGATAACGGTGTTGTATGTGCTTCTGAGCAAGCAGTTATCGTTATGGACGAAGTATATGACGAAGTGAAAGAGCGTTTCGCTACTCACAAAGCTCACGTACTAAGCAAAGCAGACGCTGATAAAGTACGTAAAGTACTTCTAATCGACGGCAACCTAAACGCAAAAATCGTTGGTCAACCTGCTACTGCAATCGCTGAAATGGCGGGTGTTAAAGTTCCTGCTGATACTAAGATTCTTGTTGGTGAAGGCATCGGCGAAGTATCTTACGACGACGAGTTCGCTCATGAGAAACTGTCTCCAACTCTTGGTATGTTCCGTGCTTCTTCTTTCGAGAACGCAGTAGCACAAGCTGTAACAATGGTTGAAATCGGTGGTATCGGCCACACATCTGGTCTTTACACTAACCAAGATACAAACGCAGATCGTATTCGTTACTTCGGTGACAAGATGAAGACTGCACGTATCCTTGTAAACATCCCTACTACTCATGGTGGTATCGGTGACCTTTACAACTTTAACGTAGCGCCTTCTCTAACTCTTGGTTGTGGTTCATGGGGTGGTAACTCTATCTCTGAAAACGTAGGTCCTAAGCACCTAATCAACAAGAAAACTGTTGCGAAGCGAGCTGAAAATATGTTGTGGCACAAACTACCTAAGTCTATCTACTTCCGTCGTGGCAGCCTTCCAATCGCAATGAGCGATCTTGAAGGTAAGAAGCGTGCATTCCTAGTAACGGACCGTTTCCTATTCAACAACGGTTACGCTGACGAAATCGTTAAATTGCTTAAAGCTCAAGGTATCGAAGTTCAAACTTTCTTTGATGTTGAAGCGGATCCAACACTTTCTGTAGTTCAGAAAGGTGCTGAAGCAATGAAGAGCTTCCAACCGGACGTTATCCTTGCTCTAGGTGGCGGTTCTCCAATGGATGCGGCTAAGATCATGTGGGTAATGTACGAGCACCCAGAAACTCACTTTGAAGAACTAGCAATGCGCTTTATGGATATCCGTAAACGTATCTACAAGTTCCCTAAAATGGGTGAAAAAGCAGAACTAGTATGTGTTACAACTACTTCTGGTACAGGTTCTGAAGTAACGCCATTTGCTGTTGTAACAGACGACAAAACTGGTGCTAAGTACCCACTAGCAGATTATGAACTAACTCCTAACATGGCTATCGTTGATGCGAACCTTGTTATGAACATGCCTAAGTCTCTAACAGCGTTTGGTGGTTATGATGCAGTAACTCACGCACTAGAAGCTTACGTTTCAGTTCTTGCTAACGAATACTCAGATGGTCAAGCTCTTCAAGCGCTTAAGATGCTTAAAGAATACCTACCATCAAGCTACGCTAATGGCGCTGCTGACCCAATCGCTCGTGAGAAAGTTCACAATGCGGCAACTATCGCTGGTATTGCGTTTGCGAATGCTTTCCTTGGTGTATGTCACTCAATGGCTCACAAAGTGGGTGCAGAGTTCCACGTACCACACGGCCTAGCTAACGCATTGTTGATTTCTAACACGGTTCGTTACAACGCGAATGATAACCCAACGAAGCAAACGGCATTCTCTCAGTACGCAAGCCCACAAGCTCGTCGTCGTTACGCTGAAGTTGCTGACCACCTAGGCCTAAGCCAAGCTGGTGACCGTACTGCTCAGAAGATTGAACGTCTACTAGCATGGTTAGAAGAACTGAAAATTGCTCTTGATATCCCGCTATCAATCCAAGCAGCTGGTGTTCCAGAAGCTGATTTCCTAGCGAAACTTGATCAACTATCAGTTGAAGCATTCGATGACCAATGTACTGGTGCTAACCCACGTTACCCACTAATCAGTGAGTTGAAAGAAGTACTAACAGCTTCTTACTACGGTAAAGCATTTGTTGAAGGCGAAACGTTTGAAGGCACTACAGTAATTAAAAAAACTGAAGAACCAAAAGCGAAAAAAGCTAAGAAATAAGCGAACACTTAATTGAGATAAGTTTTCGCTAGCACGAAACGTATCTAAGTAAGATAGTGAAGGCCTCGCCAAATTTGGTGGGGCCTTTTTTTTGTAAAGCAGAAAGAGCAAGGTTAACAGGGTAACAGGTCAGACTTCGTCCTACAGGTGATAGGAAGATCGTAGATTTCATGAATCAAACGTAAAAATATCTCGTAACCCGTAACCCGTAACCCGTAATCCCTACGCCTCCGCGGCCATTACTCGGCCGTTAAAGTAATCATTAGCCACGATGTACTCTGTGTTTCGAATTAACTCATCTTGTACTCGGGCCCATTTCCCATGTTCGCATCTAGATATTCGCTGATGTGACGGTACAACAGCGCCCACTCGGATATTAAATTGATCTAACTCTTTAGCCCAACTTTGCGTGAGGCCTGTCAGCATGGCAGACATATTGTTCATGCTGTCATCCATGTTTTGAGTTTGGTTAGACGTTAGGTTAACAATGACGCCTTTCGTATTGTGTTGACGCATACGACGTGCGGTTACCTGACCATAACCGTACAAAGATGATACAACTACGGTTAAACTCTCGGCGAAATCTTGATTCGTGTGCGTTTCATCGATGAGACTAGGTAGAGGTTGGCTTGGCCAATGGTTAATCAACACATCAATACCATCCGTGAAGTGATCATCTATATGGTCAAATAATGCTTCAATACTTAAGGGGGTGTTGTCTGGCAAATGATAGTAGTCGACATCATTTACAATTTTTCGGCAGCGTTTGATGGTTTCAAGTAATAGAGCACTATCGGTATCGGCGACGATGACCTCTGCGCCGAGCTTAAGAAAGTGCGTGGCTAAAGTACAGCCTAAAGCCGTTCCTGCAGAAGTTACTAGAATCACTGAGTTACGTATATCCATTGCTTATCTCACTCTAAAATGAGTTTGGAAGTGCTTAGCTAACCCAATGTGTTCCTCATGATCCGCGGACTATTTAGGTGTAACCTTCGAACATTTAGTATGGGATAAATGGAATAATCCGATGTGAAAAGCATCATAGTTTTAGAGCTTGCTTAAGGATAAGTCTGAAAGTTAGGGGTTCTTCACATTGCTGAGAGGTGTGGATTTAACTTGTCGCAATAATAAGAAATTAGGCGCTAATTTGCATTTGGTGAGATAGACGTGCTACAGACATTTGCTTGTAAATGTCTTGAGGGATCGTTGCTTGGGTTTTAGGTTCTGCTAATCGGCGGCGTTCGTGACCAGAAAGATTGTGATAGACCTCTTCTGGAAGATCATGGGTTTGCTCTGGAAGATATGCTAGGGCGTCTGGGTTTAAGCCATGAGACAAACGCGTGCTTACGATACTGCTCGAGTGGAACAGTTCTGCTTGTTTTGCAGAGCGTGAATAAGTGTCTTGGGTAGAGCGAAGAGCTTGTGGCGTTGCCAACTCAAACTGTTCGCGCAGAATGTCGTCTGACGTGACTTTCTGTTCAACTTCTTCAACGGGTGTATTGTCACGAACATCGTTTGAAAACATGGAAACTAATAGAGCAAAATCAGCACGACGACCTTGGTTAACAGCGGTGTTAATGCCCGCGCCAACGTTCAGTTCGTTAATGATTGCTGCTTTGTCTAAAGTATGGATATTCATGATTTCCCTCGCCTGATACAAAGTTAACGGCAAGAAAAAGAAAAACTTTAGGGGAAAGAAGAAAAAACTTTGGCGGAAAGCGAAAAGGCAGGAAGAGGTCTGACTTTTATTGTAGGAAGTGAAAAAAACAAACCCACGCGTTGGCGTGGGTTTGAAAAAGACTAAATCTAATACCCTATAGGGAAGGGATTATTTAGCTAGGTTCGCAGCAACGAATTCCCAGTTAACTAGAGCCCAGAAGCCATTCATGTAATCTGGACGAACGTTACGGTAATCAATGTAGTAAGCATGTTCCCAAAGATCCACAGTTAGAAGAGGTGTTACACCTTCGTCTGTTAGTGGTGTAGCAGCGTTAGACGTGTTAACGATCTCTAGAGAACCGTCAGCGTTCTTAACAAGCCAAGTCCATGAAGAACCGAAGTTGTTGATTGCTGAATCAGTGAATTTTGCTTTAAATTCTTCGAAAGAACCAAATGCAGCGTTGATAGCATCCGCAACAGCGCCCGTTGGTTCGCCGCCTGCTTTTGGAGCTAGGCAGTGCCAGTAGAACGTGTGGTTCCAAATTTGAGCTGCGTTATTGAATACACCACCAGTAGAAGTCTTGATGATCTCTTCCAGTGTTTTGCCTTCAAACTCAGTACCAGGAATTAGACCATTTAGCTTAACAACGTAAGTGTTGTGGTGCTTGCCGTGGTGAAAGTCTAAAGTCTCAGCTGAGATGTGTGGTAGTAGTGCATCTTTTGCGTAAGGAAGTGCTGGTAGTTCGAATGCCATTGCGCGTATCTCCGTTTGGTGGAAAGTGCTGTCTTTCCGTTGCTTCCAATAATTATTTTTGTTCTGACTTTGCTTATTATTCACTGAGCGCTAAACCTGAGTTTTTAAGCTCTGTGATTTGTTACTGGCTAGTTTAGCAAGTTTTTACTTTATTAAAAGAAAAACCATAAAAAAAAGGACTAATTAACCATTGAGTCTTGCTAAGAAAGGCTTAGCCAATTGTGCTAACTAGTCATTTTAGCTAAGAAAACTTGTTCAAGGTGAGAATGAGCGCTCAATTTATCTAAAACCTTAAAGATTATGTGCTTTTTATTTGGCTCTAAACAAGTAAAATGAATGCACTTTAAAGAAGCATCCATTAAGAGGAAGCAATGGAAACTATCGATAAGATCAAACAACAGATTTCAGAAAACACCATTTTGCTATACATGAAAGGTTCACCTAAGCTACCAAGCTGTGGCTTTTCTTCTCAAGCTGCTCAAGCAGTAATGGGTTGTGGTGAAAAATTCGCATACGTTGATATTCTGCAAAACCCAGATATCCGTGCTGAACTTCCTAAGTACGCACAGTGGCCGACATTCCCACAACTTTGGGTTAGTGGCGAGCTAGTTGGCGGCTGCGATATTATTATTGAGATGTTCCAGAAAGGTGAACTTCAACAAGTAATTAAAGAAGCGGCTGCAACAGTTGAAGGTGACGAAGAGTAATCTTCTGAATCAGAAACGCAGAATAAAGAAAAGGCTTGGTGAGAACCAAGCCTTTTTTGTGGGTTGAGGCATAAGGCATAAGGCATAAGGCATAAGGCATAAGGCAAAAATATTGTCTTTTCTACCTTAAGGGCGAAGCCCGTCCTCACGCCTTATGAGCGAAGCGAATACTCAAGCTTGCTCTTACAATACCATCGCCGCAATCCAACCGAACACAATCAGTGGTAGGTTGTAGTGAACAAATGTTGGCACGACTGTATCCCAAATGTGCTCATGTTGGCCGTCGGCATTTAGACCAGACGTAGGACCAAGTGTTGAATCCGAAGCTGGTGAACCTGCGTCACCCAGTGCTGCAGCAGTACCTACAAGAGCGATAGTTGCCATTGGTGAGAAACCAAACGCCAGCGCTAGCGGTACATAAATGGTGGCAATAATAGGAATGGTAGAGAATGAAGAACCAATGCCCATTGTTACCAACAAACCGACGATAAGCATTAATAATGCAGCAAGTGGCTTGTTGTCACCAATACTGGTTGATAACGCTTCTACTAGAGACTCAACGCCACCCGTTTGCTTCATTACTGCTGCAAAACCGGCTGCTGCAATCATGATGAAACCAATCATTGCCATCATGTGGACACCTTTAGTGAACACATCTTGCGTTTCTTTCCACGCAATGACACCACCAAAAGTAAAGACCATGAAGCCTGCTAATGCACCGATAATCATTGAACCTGTTGTTAACTGTACTGAAAGTGCAACAACAATGCCGGCAAGCGCAACCCAAATATGGCGCATATTGATCGCTTTTTCTTGCTGAATTTCAGTATGTTCTGTTTTTTGATATTCGCGTGGTTTGCGGTAGCTAACAAAAATAGCCGTCAACAAGCCGAATAGCATGCCCGCTGCAGGCAGTAGCATCGCAGTTGGAACTTGTGAAGCAACCACTTGCATGCCGTTTGAGTTTAAGTTAGCAAGAAGGATGTTATTAAGGAAAATACCACCAAAGCCTACCGGTAAGATCATGTAGGGCGTAACTAAACCAAAGGTAAGTACGCAGGCAATCAGTCGACGATCCAGCTTCAACTTAGCGAAAACACCAAGCAAAGGTGGGATCAAAATTGGAATAAAGGCAATGTGAACTGGAATAACGTTTTGGGAAGAAACTGTCACCAGAATAAGTGCAACTAACACAACGTATTTTAATACGGCTGAGTTAGCATTACTTTCCTGGCCGTTGATGTGTTTGATTACTCGGTTGGCCAGTAAATCGGTCAAGCCGGATTTAGATATAGCAACAGCAAACGCGCCAAGCATGGCGTAACTTAATGCAATGGTAGCACCGCCACCAAGGCCACTTTCAAATGCGGAAACCGCATCGGTCAAACTCATCCCTGCAACAAGACCGCCGATCATCGCACTAAAAGTAAGTGCAACAACGACATTAACCCGCATAAGCGCAAGAACGAGCATAATACAAACAGAAATTACTACTGGGTTCATATTGTTCTCATTAAATTTTTGAAAAGTTGTGTTTTAATTATTTTTGTTCGGTGTTATCGACCAAAGGCCAACCACCTAACGCTTTCCATTTGTTTACAATGCCGCAAAACAAATCCGCTGTTTTTTGCGTATCATAAAGAGCTGAATGCGCTTCGTTATTGTCAAATTCCATTCCAGCGGTACGACACGCTTTTGCTAATACCGTTTGACCATAAGCAAGCCCACTTAAGGCTGCCGTATCAAAAGTGGCAAAAGGGTGAAAGGGTAGGCGTTTCAATTTGCATCGAGCACTGGCTTCCATTACGAAATTAAGATCAAACGTCGCATTGTGCGCCACCATAATTGCACGGCTGCAATCGGCGTGTTTTTGCTCTTTTCGAACTAACTTGTATATTTCACGCAGTGCTTCTGCTTCTGAAATAGCCCCGCGAAGCGGGCTGAAAGGGTCACGGATCCCGTTAAATTCCAATGCCTCTTTTTCAAGGTTTGCGCCTTCGAACGGCTCGATATGAAAATGAATGGTAGAAGCGGGCATTAAGTTCCCCTCGTCATCCATTTTCAATGTTATTGCGCATATCTCTAAAAGTGCATCGGTTTTTGCATTAAATCCTGCAGTTTCTACATCGATAACAACGGGAAAATACCCTCTAAAACGTTTTTTAAGGGTCAATGCTTCGTTTTCTACAGTCATATTTGCTCTGGTCCGTGTGACAAGGCGGGCATTATTGCAGATTATGACGGCAAGCTAAACCAGCGAGCGCATTAATTAACGAGAAAAGTTTGTGATAGTTGGCTGGGTTTTTGCATTACTACCTGCATTAGTGTCAAAGTCGTTACTTTGACTACTCAGACGACGAACTAACGGCAAACTATTACCGCTAGTTCAAAGAACCAGAGAAGTAATCTTTATGAAAAATTGGTTGGCGTTGAGTGCTGCATCAGTTGCGTTAGCTTCATCCATGGTACATGGGGCTGCACAAACACGTTATGAAGCAACTCCAGGGCAGTCGATGTGGTCGATGGCTGTTAACAGCCCCTTGGAATGCCGCTTAGTACACCCTATTCCCAATTATGGTGTTGCTGAGTTTACTTCTCGTGCCAGTAAAAAAATCAACTTAGACTTTGAGTTGAAAATGCGTCGCCCTATGGGGGACACTCGTAACGTTTCTTTGATTTCGATGCCTCCATCTTGGAGACCGGGTGAGAATGCGGAACAAATTTCCAATATTCAATTTTTTAAGCAATTCAATGGCTATATTGGCGGACAAACCGCATGGGGTATTCTGGCTGAACTAGAAAAAGGCCGATATCCAACCTTTAGTTATGCTGACTGGCAAAGCCGCGATAAACGCGTAGAAGTGGCGTTGTCATCGGTATTGTTTCAACAGCCTTATAATGCGTTTAGTTTGTGTGTGAGCCAGTTGCTACCTTACAGCTTTGAAGATATCTCTTTCACTATTTTGCACTACGACCGCAACAGCGATCAGCTAAATAAACCGTCTCAAAAGCGCTTAGCTAAAATTGCAGAATACGTAAAACATAACAAAGATATTGATTTGGTGTTGGTTGCAACCTACACCGATTCATCTGGTGGCAAGAAGGGCAACCAAAGCTTGTCTGAAAGACGGGCGGTTGTATTGCGAGATTATTTTAAATCCCTTGGCTTGCCTGCCGACCGAATTGAGATTCAAGGCTATGGTGAAAGAAGACCTATCGCAGATAACAGCTCACCACTGGGCAAAGACAAAAATAGAAGGGTAGTCATTTCCCTAGGTCGAAATCAGGTGTAGTCATTGCCATACAGCTCATCAACGAGGCCGCGTATTTATATGCGGCCTCGTTAGTCTCATTTATCACTATTAGTGAGGCTCTTGGTAATAATGCTAACCGACAACGCCAAGATTTTCCTTCCCATATCACTGACAGGTTACTTGTTCTTGTGCATCCGTGTGGTAGCCCCATTTCTGGACAGTTGTGAGTTACGATTTATAGCACATTTTGATTTTTCGGATTGTCTCTAGTATTGCAACCATGCGGCTAGCCTAGATGTAGTTGGGAAAATTATCTTATCCACTACAATTAAAAATTGGGTCTATATGTTTCTTTATTAGCTCTATTCGATCTTTAGCTCGTGGCTTAAATTGAGATGTGATCGCTACTACCATTTTGTTTATTGATGAAACATAGATTATATTACCACCATCACCTATAGCTGCATAAGTACCAGTAACATCATCAATAACCCACCATAAAAACCCATATGCTTTATTCTCTAAAGAACTGTGTTTTGTCACACTATCCTTAATCCATTTTGAAGAAACTATTTTTTTATTGTTCCAAGTTCCTTTATTCAGATATAACTGACCAATTTTAACCATATCACGCGCTGTTAAAGTAAGCCCCCATCCACCTGTATTCAGGCCTTTAGGATCAATAACCCATCCACTGCTCACATTCTTTTTAAGAAAATCCAGATAATCGTCTCTACCTTGTATTTTAATGTTTTGTGACACTGCAATATTCAATGGTTCAAAAAGATTTTTATTGGCAAATTCAAGAACAGGTAGATTTGTCGCATTTTTGACTATCCCAGATAAAATTTGGATACCAACTGTCGTGTATTTAAATTCGCCTATATTTCCTTTTCCACCTAAGAGGTCTAATACTGTCACAGTCCAGTCATCACTCGAATACACTTTTGTGTAGGGCTCTGATTTAAATTTGTACGGTGCGGTCATGGTTAATAAATGCTTAATTGTTAGTTGTTGAATCGTTTTTTCTCCTATTTTTAATTTATAGGCAGGAAAATAATCTAACACTTTATCATCAATGCTTTTTATAGACCCTTGTTCAATTGCAATACCAATGAGCAGAGATAAAATACTTTTGGTAACTGACGCAACATGAACAGTACTATCTTGACTATACCCCTCAGCATAATACTCATACTCAATTTGAACGCCTATAAATATGGCAAGACCAGATATATTTGAGTATTCATGATGAATTAAACCTTCTAGTGCTTTTAATCTTTCATTAATCATATGTCCCACCTGACCTATATTGATAGTGGGTAAATAGTAAAGAGATAATTTTTAATTGTATAAATAAATTTTAAAATTATCCAACTATAGGATTGAAAAATAGTGAAGTTGTGATTTTAGAAAGAGCAAGTTTGATTCAGCCACAGGCATAGAACGATTTATATAGGTTTCTACCGTAAATACCTTGCCATATTTTCCGTCTAGTCTTCTGGCACACTACCAAAAATAATATCCACTGCATTTGCACGATATCGTCTATTGAATATCAAACTTTGTAGGGTAAACTTTCATTTTCTCGCAACGTTTATTTTCAACGACACCGATGAAAGGAATCTAAACTAACCGATCAGTATCGATGAGCTTAAGATTCCTTTGGGTTACTAAAGAGTGCTAAGGCCCTAGAGAAAAACCTAAAACTAATTCAATCTAACTCTGTTCTTTGTTGATTAATGACCAAAGGTATACTTGCTTGAGTACACTGATTCTTTTACGGAACCGTCGTTTTGGCCAAATACAATGAGTTTTAGTCGATCTCATTTTCACTTTCGATTTTATTTCGTCTCCATCCACCAACACAATGCACCTCCAACGCAGTAAGCAAACAGATCTTTCCAATCAAATGTTGCTCCCAAAATCACGGCCAAAAGCGAAGATGATTCGATGTTAAGCAAATTTACTACGTGCAATAACTGCCCAAGTTCGACAATAAATGCTATCAATACCACCAGTGACGCGAGCCATGTGACGGGCATTGATAGGATGCTCGCTAATAAGTAGTAAAGCCAAACGACAACCAATACGTCACCGAACGTTGGGCGAACAAAGTTGTCTCGGACGTAAAGCGCGATAACAATCAGAGCGATGAAACACATGCAGCATTTAAGTCCATGTATCTTAGAAAAACGAAAGTGAATACTAGAATTATCGTCATTCATTTCGCTTTGTTGACGGGCAAAAAAGCTCTGCTTAAGCATTTTCATTCGCAGCCTTTGCTTCGTCTTCCGCTATTCTATTCCGCGTATACCAGTCAACGTTACGCGTGATCACCATAGTGAAGCTCAAAATCGCAAAGCACAGCAGCGAACCCATGACTAACGCGTAACTTTCTGCTTGAAGTAACCCAAACAACAAGCCGTAGAGCGTGAGCATACATCCCCCAAATATTGCGCCATGCTTTAGGTTACTCAGCATACCACTGACGTACACGCTCAATAGACCCGTAGATGCCATGACAGACACGACATATGCCCAGTTGAAGCCTAGGTGCTCACTCATTGAAATCAGCAGCAAATAGAAAAGTGCTAGCGCTAAGCCTATAAAACCATACTGCACTGGGTGAACTGGACGAGCTTGAAATAGCTCCAACAGAAAGAAGCTCGCAAACACGAGTGTAATCACTAACAATGAGTAATTTACCGCTCGATGAGATTTCAAATAGTGATCAACTGGATCAATTAAATCCACCCCCATTTGTCGCTGATCAAGTTCATAGCAGGCGTTGTTTGATGACAGGCAACTCTGAAACAATTGAGTGATATTGGTAGAGAAGTTATTACTCACCCATTGCGCCTTAAACCCATCTTCTGATACGTCCGACGACACTGGTAAGTAGTCACCGATAAAGCTTGGGTGTGGCCAAACAGAAGACAACGCTACAGTAGTTTCGTTGCCAATGGGTGTCACTTGCAGCTGTCCCATCCCTTGGAGCAAGAAGTTAAGATCGAATTCCAAGGGTTGCTGGGCCTTCAGGTCTTCTAGGGTAAGCTCACTATGGAAACCTTGTGGTAGTTGATCTAATCCGGTTCCTGGCATCACTTTGATCCCCGAGCTTGAGAGCGTCATGTCATCGAGACGAAGCAATCCACGGCTGTCTTCAATACCGACCACTAGGCTGATGTTTTCAATATCAAGATCATGCAGTTTAGCTAAGTCAGCAGCATCAAAAGTACCTTTTAGAGCCACTTGCGCTTTGTATAAACGCGCACGGTAAATACCGCGATACTTTTCAAAACTGTCCAGATCAGCGCTCATATCAAAGGTGTTAGGTAAGAGGAATTTGCGGTAATCTTTTGTCTGTACTTTTTCATCTCGATAGCTGGTCTTGGTGTAGTTCACCATAATGAAAGGGCCAATTATGTGCTGTTCACCGCTACTGCTGCGCGCTATGTCACTTCTTACTTCATCTTGGCGATAGGAACGTTCTGAGATCAGCCCTGTGACCATTGAAAGTGGGATTTGCAGTAAGACAAACAAAAACAGCACGAAGGCGAACTTCGTGCCGAGTTGATTATTGAGGATCTTTTTCATGTTTCATTCTCCATTTGCTGATGTAAGTAATCTAAATCAGTAATTTGGAGAACGAATGGAGCTAATGTGGAGTTTCTATGGAGTTGGTAAAGTCAGAGTTATCTTGACGCCGAATTCAGTGTTTTCTACGAGCAGCTCTCCTTTATGCAGCTTAGCAACTTGCTCGACAAAGTTGAGCCCCAATCCGGTGCTCTTAACGCCATTCTCACGAGCGAGAGAATAAAAGCGCTCAGTTAAGCGAGGCATTGCGTAGTCCGGAATGTGAGGGCCTGAGTTGAAAATAGAGAGGGATACATTTCTTTTCGTAACTTCCACTCTCCATTCAATATGGCCTTTGGTGTAAGCGAAATCCAACGCATTATCCATCAAGTTAAAGGCAGCTTGCTTAAGTAAAAATGCGTCGCCAAGCACCATGAGATTTTCATCAATCTTGATATCCGCAGTGACTAATTTACTACTCAAACGCGCATCCGCAGAGCTAATCACTTCGCTCACCATTTGGTGTACTAAAATTTGTTCGACTTGTTCAAGTTCCGGGCGCTTCTCAAGGCGAGCCAGTTCAAGCAACTTATCAATCAGTGACTGCATGCGATCACTTTCTCGTTCGATGTTGCTAGCGAAGTGAGCGACCTTTTCTTCCGGTAATGGCATCTGCAATATTTCGCTTGCGCCTTTGATGGCAGATAGCGGACTTTTTAACTCATGAGTCAGGGTTTGAACGTATTCTTCCACATATTGCTTACCGTCAAGCTGATTGCGCATTTTCTCTAGCGCATCACTGAGCGTGCCATATTCATAAAAAATACGGAATTTCGGCTTGGATACCTTTTCTCCTTCCCCCATTTTGGTCGCGTAGTCTTCCAATTTATTCAATGCCGAGTGAATTCGCCAAGCAAACAATGCCCCAGCGAGTAATACTAAGCCACTCATCCACACCATCCAAAAAAGCACATTACGTTTAGAGAGATCGATAAATGGTTGTACTGAGCGATTGGACTTTGCCACCGTCACGCTACCAATAATTTCGCCGTTATGGTAAATCGGCGCGGCGACATGCATCACGGTTGAGAGTGGGTCATTCGGGTCTTCAATTGTACTTCGCGCACCATATTGACCGCGAAGAGTGAGGTACACATCATTCCATTGTGAGTAGTCTTTGCCGACGTCTTGTTGCCAAGAATCTGCAATGACAACGCCTTGTTTATCTGTAATATAAATTCGATGGTTAATCGCTTTTTTTCCAATCTCCCAAATGCGTGCTTGTGGCTCTCGTTGGCCATAAGCCGTTAATAGCTGGGAAAATCGACTTTCTAATAGCTTGTCATTGGCGACGTCTTCTTCTGCTAATACCGCAAGTAAGTTCGCCATGTCGACTAGTGTTTCTTCGGTGGTTTGACGTACTGTGGGCTTAAGCTCTTGAACAACGGTTTTGCTCACCGTATAAGCGGTCATTCCCACTAAGATAAAGTAGAGGAAAAACAGCCTTAATCCAAGCGGGATTCTTGGCCAGTGAATCATCATTTTCCCTTAACGCTGTAGAAGTAACCAAAGCCACGTTTGGTACAAATTCGGTCAGACATCTGAAATGGCTTCAGCTTATAGCGAATAGCTTTGATGTGAGTATCGATGTTTCGTTCGTACGCCGCTTCTGGTGCCATATCTGCGGCAACCAGTAGCTGCTCTCGGCTCAATACATTGCGAGATACGGAAATGAGCTTATCAAGGATCTTAAACTCAACCGCAGTAAGACCAAGCAGATCACCTCCGGCGCTATAATCAAAGTTTTGTGCGACTAAATCATGGGTTGGATGACGTTGTGTTAAAGCTGGACTTAGTTCTGGTTCTACCACCGTCGCTTTGGCTTTGCTTCGAAGTTTGATGCGAGCCAGCATTTCACGCGGGCTAAATGGCTTAGTCACGTAGTCATCAGCTCCAATTTCCAAGCCAACCACACGGTCAATTTCATCATTTCTGGCGGTTAGAAAGATAATCGGAATATCAGAAAATTCTCGGATGGTTTTACACAGTTCAAAGCCGTTACCATCGGGTAATCCGACATCCAACACGAGTAGGAGTGCCGAGTTTTTCTTCAAAAAGGCTAAGCCTTCTCCTGCCGTTGTAAACCACTCCACGTGGTAGCCATCCATCTCTAAAACGTGAATCAAGTTGTCTGCAATGGCAGATTCATCTTCAATAATGATGACGGTCGATTGTTCGGTCAATGTCTGAACCTCGTTGACGATGTTTATTCTGATGCAGTGGTTGCCCACTACTGTGGCGCAAAGGCTATCGGATTGATACTGAAAAGGCAAAATTCGTGATTAATCTTAGCTGGTGGTTGCAAAAATTAACTCGGAATTCGGAGTAGTGGCTCCCGCATTATATATTCTAACTCAATGATTTAAATGTAATTAATCTTTTCGTCTTTGCTTGCATAACGGAGTTGAAAAGTGGTTAGGATGAGTTTTATTAGGGCCAACCTTGTGCTCTTCATTTTTGGTATGTATGAGCACGCCGAGTGTGGGAGCGAGGAAAGGATAATAGTTCGCTGTTGAGGTTGAATGCGGCGATTTTAAGCCAACGCACTCAATAAGTAGATTCCTGAGAACCATGCGAACTTGCTTCTTGTGGCTACACTATTTCAGGATTGAGTAGCAAAAGGCAGCGGTTAGTACGCTGCCTTTCTGGTGTCTGGTTGCCTTTGAATCGGTAGAACAGTGAACTAGTTTAACCTGAATTTAGCAATAACGTTGCAGCTTGATGCGGTATTGATATTTTGAACCAGCTTAGCTACTTCAGGGTTTGGGTGGCGTTTCATAAACTCTACGAGCGCCTTTTGGCAGCAGCCAAGTGAGTCTACAAATGAATCACACTCTTTATTGTGGCATTGAGGCACTAACGTTAACAGGCGTTCAGAAGCAAGCTGGAGGTATTTTAATTCGTATTCATCATCGCCAGATAAGCGCCAAAAATTGGCTAAGTTATGGCATGAGATGACCTTGATGGTGAGTAGGTCGTCGATGTCTATCTCGTCCGAAAAAGAGAGCTGATCTGAAATGGCCAAAGCTTGCTGGTAATGCAAAATACTGCGCAGTAGGTCATTATTTTGCAATGCAGTATCAGCTTGTATTGTATGCTTCTCCCACTCCGTCATGTTCATTTCTCACTCTCCGTTCGTTATTGAGAGAGTAATTTAATTGATAATCATTATCATGTAAAGCTATGGCTTTATAAATTATGATGTAGCATAAAAAAAAGCGAGCCATCGCTCGCTTTATCACTTATTTCTGAGTTTAGCCTTCTAAGCCTGCACCCGCAGATTTATTTTGGATTAGCTCAATCATGTAACCATCTGGGTCCTTCACAAACGCAATATGAGTTGAGCCGCCTTTCACTGGCCCTGGTTCACGTGTTACGTTGCCGCCAGCGGCTTTGATTGCGTCACAGGTTTGGTAAATGTCATCAAAACCAAGTGCAATGTGGCCGTATCCTGCGCCTAGATCGTATTCTGTTGTGCCCCAGTTATAGGTAAGCTCAATCACAGAACCCTCTGACTCATCACCGTAGCCTAAAAATGCTAATGTATATTCATATTGTGTGTTTTCATTTTTACGCAGTAGCGTCATGCCCAATACATCGGTGTAAAACGTAATGGATTTATCTAAATCGCCCACGCGTAGCATGGTGTGCAGTATTCTTCCCTTTGACATTGTTTTTCTCCTAATCTTCTGGATAAATTTTATCTTTAAATTCGCATAGATCTTCAATCAAGCAACTGCCACAACGCGGTTTTCGAGCGATGCAGGTATAGCGGCCGTGCAAAATGAGCCAGTGGTGCACATCTAATTTAAACTCTTTAGGCACGACTTTGAGCAATTTTTGTTCTACATCGTCAACGGTTTTGCCCATAGCGAGTTTGGTTCGGTTGGATACGCGATAAATGTGAGTATCAACGGCAATGGTCGGCCAGCCAAAGGCGGTATTAAGTACAACATTAGCGGTTTTTCGTCCCACACCAGGAAGTTCAACGAGAGCTTCTAGGCTTTCTGGAACTATCCCTTGATGCTTATCGAGTAAGATGCGACAGGTCTTAATGACGTTCTCAGCTTTCGAGTTAAACAGACCAATGGTTTTGATGTAGCTTTTTACGCCATCGACACCGAGATCAAAAATGGTTTGGGGTGTGTTGGCAACAGGATAAAGTTTATCTGTTGCTTTGTTCACGCTCACGTCAGTGGCTTGAGCGGAAAGTAGAACGGCAATCAGCAGTTCGAAAGGGGAGTTCCAGTTGAGTTCAGTTTGCGGGTTGGGATTGTCTTGACGCAATCTCTCTAATATTTCCCGCCTTTTTGTATTATTCATACCGAGGCTGCTTCCTTGAGTGATTTATGGGGCGTATTTTTGCTCACTCGCCCCTTATTATGTGTTGATTAGTTGCTGACTCTTGCTCGTTCTATTACGGGCTTTTCTTGTTTTGGTTGCCTCGCACTGAGCTGCTTGTCGATGACATTTTTTAGCGCAATGATGAAGCCTACGCCAATAAACGCACCGGGAGGGAGCAGCGCTAGAAGAAAACTATTATCAAGCTGAAATACTTCAATTCGCAATACGGATGCCCAGTCACCGAGTAACAGGTCAGCGCCATCAAACAGAGTGCCGTTACCCAAAACTTCACGTAGTGCGCCAAGTAGCATGAGCACTAATAACATGCCGGTGCCCATCCAAAAGCCATCTAGTACGGCGGGTAATGGTTGGTTTTTAGATGCAAAGGCTTCCGCTCGACCAATGATGATGCAGTTGGTCACGATAAGCGGAATGAAGATACCAAGGGACAAATACAAGCCGTAAGCGTAGGCATTCATGAGTAGTTGAACACAGGTTACTAGAGCGGCAATGATCATGACGAAAATCGGGATGCGTACTTCTTTCGGTACATAGTCTCTGACCAGAGAAACGATCAGGTTAGATCCAACCAGCACTAACAAGGTAGCGATACCAAGCCCCATCGCATTTGTGACGGTTGAAGAAACGGCAAGAAGAGGGCAAAGTCCGAGTAACTGAACTAATGCTGGGTTGTTGTCCCATAAGCCATTCTTCATTAATAACTTATTTTCAGCCATTTGAACCTCCACAGTTGATAGGCAGTTGATCTAGCTCTTCATGAGTTGCTTGGAAGAAGAGAGACGCATTTTTGACCGCTTTTACAACGGCTCGTGGGGTAATGGTAGCTCCGGTAAATTGGTCAAATTCGCCGCCATCTTTTCGTACTGCCCACTGCTTCATCGACCAACCGGATGTGGAAGCCTCTGAATTCGATTTGTCGTTCTGTTGTTCTAAGCGTTTACCCGTAAAGCTCTCGATCCAAGAGGAAACTTTTAGGTCGATCTTATCACCTAACCCCGGCGTTTCGGCATGCTGTAGGATTCGTGTTCCTGTTATTGTGCCAGTTTGGTCCATCCCTACCATCAGCTTGATCTGACCGTTATACCCATCCGGTGCAATAGCCTGAATGGCGATGCCTGTAATGCTGCCATTTTTGGTCGCGATGTAGGCGGGTTGTGGTTTATCTGACCCTAAGTATTGTTTACTGGTAAACAGAGTACAGTGCTCTACCAATTTATTGTCGTGAATCTCTTTTGGTAATACTTCATTAAGCACTTTTAGGAGGTTTTTTTGTTGCTGCTCTAGAATTCGGTCAGCCGTGAGTGTATGAGTAATCGCCACCACACCGGTTGAAAGTAAGGCAAAAATGGCCAGCACACCGCTGTTTTTTTGAATCGCTTTTATCATATCTAATTCCTACTTGTGACCATAAGTGCGCGGACGAGTGTAGTAGTCGATAAGCGGTACACACATGTTGGCAAGCAATACTGCAAAAGCAACGCCGTCTGGGAAGCCACCAAAAGATCGAATGATGAAGACCATACCGCCAATGAATGCACCATATACTAGGCGGCCTTTGATGGTTGTGGCTGCGGATACTGGATCCGTTGCGATGAAAAATGCCCCTAGCATGGTAGCGCCAGATAGCAATTGCACCAGCGGCCCGGCTGTTTCACCTGGGAAAATCAAGGTCGATAATAGGGAACAGATAACCAAAGAGCCTAAAAATGCGACGGGAATATGCCATTGTACAACGCGCATTTTTATCAATAGTAAACCACCAGCGAGGTAAGCTAGGTTAACCCATTCCCATCCTAATCCGGCAATGCCTGAAAATTGAGGCAGAGACTTGAGTTCAGAAATTGTTTGACCAGAGTGTAGCCCTGTTTTAATGGTATCTAATGGTGTTGCGGTGGTGATGCCATCAATACCCGTTCTAAACTGTTGCAACGAAAAGCCATCCGCATTAAACCCACTGAATATAAGGGAGAATGAATCAGCAAAACCCGCTTGATAAGGCGCAATAGAAGCGGGGGCAACCCAACTCGTCATTTGTACCGGGAATGAAATCAACAGAACCACATAAGCCACCATGGCTGGATTGAAGATGTTTTGGCCGATACCACCATACAGATGCTTAGCGACGACAATGGCAAAGAAGATACCGATCACCATCGTCCACCATGGAGAGAGTGGGGGAATGGCGACGGCAAGTAACCAAGCGGTAACAAACGCACTGTTGTCTCGTAGTGCTCCTATCGGATTACGCTTACGTAGCAGCATAACTATGGCTTCCATAGAAACCGCAAGCAGCATGGCAAACACGAGCTGTATTAATGTGCCCCATCCAAAGAAATAACTTTGTGCAACAAGGCCAGGGATGGCTCCGAGTGCAACCCAACGCATTAAGTCAGGAGTACTTTTTTTGTTGTGAGCGTGGGGTGAGCTAGCAATAAAAAAGGCCACTACTCGTTCTCCTTACCATCTTGTATTTGATTTTTGAGTTCAGCTTGCGCTGCTTTCCTTGCTTTAGCGCGGGCAATGGCAGCAGCGACAGCGGCTTTTTTCGGATCTTCTGTCGGTTGTTCCGAGTCTACTTCGGTTACCGAAGTCGGCGTTTCGCTTATCGCAGGCTCGGCTTGCTCAAGTTTCGCTTCTGCTTGTTTTGCTTTGCGTGCTTTAGCGCGAGCAATGGCTGCAGCAACCGCGGCTTTTTTCGGATCTTCTGTCGGCTGTTCCGAGTCTACTTCGGTTACCGAAGTCGGCGTTTCGCTTACCGTAGGCTCGTCTTGTTCAAGTTTCGCTTCTGCTTGTTTTGCTTTGCGTGCTTTAGCGCGAGCAATGGCCGCAGCAACCGCGGCTTTTTTCGGGTCTTCTGCCGGTTGTTCCGAGTCTACTTGGGTTACCGATGTGGGCGCTTCGCTTACTGGCGGCTCGGCTTGTTCAGGTTTCGCTTCTGCTTGTTTTGCTTTACGCGCTTTAGCGCGAGCAATGGCCGCAGCAACCGCGGCTTTTTTCGGGTCTTCTGTCGGTTGTTCCGAGTCTATTTCGGTTACCGATGTCGGCGTTTCACTTACTGCAGGCTCGAGCTGTTCAGGTTTCGCTTCTGCTTGTTTTGCTTTACGTGCTTTAGCGCGAGCAATGGCCGCAGCGACAGCGGCTTTTTTCGGGTCTTTGACAGATTGTTCCGAGTTGTTTTCTGCTTCCGTTTTTGGGTCGTCGCTTACCGCAGGCTCGGCCTGTTCTGGTTTAGCCTCTGCTTGTTGCGCCTTGCGCGCTTTAGCTCGAGCAATGGCTGCGGCGACGGCAGATTTTTTATCATCTTCGGGTGGCTCAGTTTGCGCTTCTGATTGCTGTTCTTTTTCTGCTTTACGCGCTCGGGCTTGTTGCTTTCTTTCTTCCCTAAGCTTCATCATTTCACTGTTATCAGGCAGATTTTCCCCGTTTGATTTAGCCGCAGCTTGTTTGGCTTTAGCTCGCGCAATAGCGGCGGCAACTGCTGGTTTCACTTCCTCGGAAGCCGGTGCAGCTTTGGCTTGTTGTGCTTTAACACGAGCAATGGCAGCGGCGACGGCATCATCTCCGTCTGATTTTTTCATGTCGTTACGTCGCTGCTCTGCCGCTTTCTTGAAGCGATTCTCCCGTTGGGCTTTATCTCGTTCTAGCCTTGCGTTTCTTTCTTCAAAGCGTTGGCGTGCTCGTTCTGCAGCAAGTGATTCTTCTTTACGGGTACGAATTTCTGCTTTGGCTTCGCGATAATACTGCACCAATGGAATTTCACTCGGGCATACATACGCACAAGCGCCACATTCGATACAGTCACTTAAGTTGAGTTCTTCACACTTATCGTATTCTTGGCTTTTTGAATACCATTGTAATTGCTGTGGCAACAAAGACACTGGGCAGGCTTCAGCGCATTGGCTGCAGCGGATGCATTCCATCTCATAGCGATTCGCAGGGATTTCTTTGCGAGTCGGGGCCAGAATACAGTTTGTGGTTTTGGTGACAGGAGCCAAAGAGGTCGGTAGCGTGAACCCCATCATTGGGCCACCCAGGATCAAACGTGGGCTCTTTTTGTCTGCTGAGTAATCGAACTCTTCTAGCAGGTGCTGTACTGGAGTGCCAATACGGGCCCAAACATTACGAGGTTGCTTGAACGCTTTACCTGTCAGTGTAACCAAGCGCTCAATCAGTGGTTCCCCATCAAATACGGCTCGTTTGGTGGCATAGATAGATCCCACATTTTGGACCAATACGCCAATATCTGCGGGAATACTGCCTTTCGGTACTTCCATATTGGTCAGTACTTTTATTAGCTGTTTCTCACCACCGGATGGATATTTAGTGGGAATAACGCGAATAACATAGTCTTTAAAGGTTGCGGCTTTTTGGATTGCAGCAATGGCTTCAGGCTTATTGTCTTCAATCCCAATGATGGTGAGTTTGGGCTTTAGAATGTGCTCAATGACTTCAATGCCCTGAATGATTTCGTCAGCATAGTGCTGCATAAGCGCATCATCGGCAGTAATGTAAGGTTCACATTCAGCTGCGTTGATGATTAATATTTCGGTTTTCGCTACACCAGATTGGATTTTCTTCGCGGTAGGGAAGCCTGCGCCGCCCATACCTGAAATACCGGCTTGCCTGATCATCTCAATCAAGCTTTCTGGTGTTTCAGATTGCAGCGCCGAGATCGTGTTGAGTGCGATCCAGCGATCGTCGCCGTCAGGGCTTAATACAATACTCAGTACTGGCAACCCTGATGGGTGAGCAGAAACTCTTGGTTCGATTGCCGTTATAGTACCGGAAGTCGGTGCATGTATAGGCAGCATAAAGCTGAGCGAACACTCAGTTAGAGGTTGCCCTTTTAGAACGTAATCGCCGACTTTTACACATAAATCACCCGCTTTACCGATATGTTGCTTAATTGGAATCACCAATTCGGTAGGGAGCGATGCATGTTGAAGACGGGTGCTCGCAGACTGTTTTTTGTTTTCTGGCGGGTGTACACCGCCGGGGAAATCCCAAAGGTAACCGGAACGAATTTTTTCAATGAGTGACAACATACCCAATCCTTATTGTTGTTCTTTTTGTGGTTGAGTAGCCGCTACGTTTACGACGGGAATCGCATTGAGCTGCCATTTCCAAGTATCGGTTGTTGGTGCCACTGGAATCATTTCAATACAATCTGTTGGGCAAGGTGCCACGCAGAGATCGCAACCTGTGCATTCATCTTCAATAACCGTGTGCAAGGCTTTTGTGCCGCCGACGATAGCGTCGACAGGGCAGGCTTGAATACATTTGGTACAACCGATGCACATGTCTTCATGAATGAAGGCCACTTTCTTGACGCTTTTTTCTGGATCGTGAGCAGGCTCTGATGCTTCAACACCCATTAAGTCAGCCAGCTTTTCGATGGTAGCTTGTCCGCCTGGTGGGCACTTGTTGATGCTATCGCCGTTTGCTATTGCTTCTGCATAAGGTCGGCAACCTGGGTAGCCACACTGGCCACATTGAGTTTGAGGTAAAATTTCGTCGATTTGTTCGACAATAGGGTTGGCTTCAACTTTAAATTTGATAGAGGCGAAACCAAGAATAGCGCCAAAAATAGCAGCCAACGCAACGACCGCTAATACAGCAATGACAATTCCACTCATTATAGTTTCACCAAACCAGTAAAGCCCATGAAGGCTAGTGACATAAGACCCGCGGTGATCATTGCAATGGAAGCGCCTTTAAATGGCCCCGGTACATTTGCGGCCGCGATACGTTCTCGCATCGACGCAAACAGAATTAGGACTAATGAAAAACCGACAGCTGCACCAAAGCCATAGATAATGGATTGAATGAAATTATGGTTTTCGTTGATGTTTAAAAGGGCAACACCTAACACGGCACAGTTTGTGGTAATCAAAGGTAAGAATATACCTAACAAACGATACAGGGTTGGGCTCGTCTTATGGACGACCATTTCGGTAAACTGAACCACAACCGCAATGACCAAAATAAAGCTCATTGTGCGAAGGTATTCAATGCCGAGTGGCTTAAGTACGTAGCTCTCGACTAAGTAAGCACTTACCGAGGCTAATGTTAAGACGAATGTCGTCGCTAAGCTCATGCCAATAGCGGTTTCTAACTTCTTAGAAACCCCCATAAATGGGCATAAGCCTAAAAATTTTACAAGTACGAAGTTGTTGACTAATACGGTGCCAACAAGCAGCAACAGATACTCTGTCATAGCATCTCAATTATATTCAAAACAGATCCCATTATTATCCTTTGTTGTAAGCGATTTAACAACCTAAGAGCGGAAAGGTTTTTGGGTAAATTAGCGAATTATTCAGCAATTGATGAGATAACTAAGATCTCAAGATTGTAACCATTCTCAGGTTGCGGGTATTGATGTCGGAAATTGATGATTTTATGTCGCTTTGGTGAGTATGTATTTGCGCATTGCCGTGTGGAAAAGTAAATGGGATGGCGATAAGAGACAGGGACGTTGCAAGACCACAGATGCAAAAAAGCCGCAATATAAATTGCGGCCTTTTTTAAATTTGGCTCCCCCTGCAAGACTTGAACTTGCGACATACGGATTAACAGTCCGCCGTTCTACCAACTGAACTAAGGGGGAATTATTTAACGAAGCGAATTTTAGCGATTGGCCTTTTTTCTGTCAATACTCTAACTAAAAAAATGCAAAAAAAAATAATCAAAATGATCTTTACATTCTCATAGCCCTTACCGTATCTAGGCTACTCGCAGTTATCCACCAAAATTGTGGATAAGTGTGTTGATGGTTTTTTGACAACTTATTTTATCCAAAAATAGCTCTTTTCGACAAAAGAAAATTCCTGATTAAACCATTGTTTTTATTTTGATTTTTCCAATTTGATGTTTGGTTGGTGAAAAGCCGGGAAATTGATAATGTGCAAATAAAGGATAAAAACGTCGAAAAATGGGGAAAACCCGTGGATTGTTTTGTTGGTTTTTTTGCGGGTGGTGCATATGAGGGACGAGAACAATAGCAAAGTTAAACTTAATGTACCATTACTTTTTCAAATGACTGTATGTTTTTTGTAGCCAGCCCTTATTGATCTAAGATAGATTAACCAGCGACAATATAGTGCGCAACGTTCGTTAGGGATAAATCATGTCAAAACAATTTGAGTTGGTGTCTAAATACCAACCCGCAGGTGATCAGCCAACCGCAATTGCACAATTGTTGGATGGGCTCGAATCAGGCCTTGCCCATCAGACGTTACTCGGGGTGACGGGGTCAGGAAAAACATTTACCTTAGCGAATGTCATCGCCCAATCTCAGCGCCCGGCTATATTACTGGCACCCAATAAAACCTTAGCCGCTCAGCTGTACGGAGAGATGAAAGCATTCTTTCCAAATAACTCGGTTGAGTATTTCGTTTCCTATTACGATTACTATCAACCAGAGGCTTACGTACCAACGACGGACACCTTCATTGAGAAAGATTCTTCGGTGAATGCTCATATCGAACAAATGCGTTTGTCGGCAACGAAAGCTTTGCTGGAACGTAAAGACTCGATTATTGTTGCTTCTGTTTCTGCAATTTATGGTTTAGGCGATCCAGACTCCTACTTAAAGATGATGTTGCATGTAAGCCGCGGTGACGTGATCAATCAACGAGACGTATTACGTCGCTTGGCTGAACTGCAATATTCACGTAATGATGTCACATTCGAGCGCGGTCAGTTTCGAGTTCGAGGTGAAGTGATTGATATCTTCCCGGCAGAATCCGATCAAAATGCAGTTCGGATTGAATTGTTTGACGAAGAAGTCGAATGCATCAGCCTATTTGATCCGTTAACCGGTGCCATCGTTCAGCGTGATCTCCCACGTTATACCATTTATCCTAAAACCCACTATGTGACGCCACGAGAGCGCATGTTAGAGGCGATAGAGAAAATCAAAGTAGAGCTTGAGAGCAGAAAGAAACACCTACTTGATAACAACAAGTTATTAGAAGAACAGCGAATATCGCAACGAACCCAATTCGATATTGAAATGATGAACGAGCTGGGCTTTTGTTCTGGAGTTGAAAACTACTCTCGCTACCTCAGTGGCCGAGGTGAGGGTGAGGCACCACCGACTTTATTTGATTATTTACCGAAAGATGGCTTGCTGATCATTGATGAATCGCACGTGACGGTTTCTCAAGTTGGCGCCATGTATAAAGGCGACCGTTCACGCAAAGAAACGCTGGTGGAGTTTGGGTTCCGTTTACCATCAGCATTAGATAATCGGCCGCTTAAGTTTGATGAATTCGAGTCTATCGCTCCTCAAACGATTTACGTGTCGGCAACGCCAGGCAATTACGAAATTGAAAAATCTGACGGTGAAATTGCCGAGCAGGTTGTACGCCCTACTGGGTTACTCGACCCTGAGTTAGAGGTGCGTCCCGTTGCTACACAAGTGGATGACTTGTTATCTGAAATACGCAAACGCAGTAAAGTGAATGAGCGAGTGTTAGTGACGACCCTCACGAAGCGTATGGCGGAAGACTTGACCGAGTATTTGGATGAACATGGTGTTCGTGTTCGTTACCTGCACTCTGATATTGATACGGTCGAAAGGGTTGAAATCATTCGTGATTTACGTTTAGGCGAGTTTGATGTCCTGGTGGGGATCAACTTACTTCGTGAAGGCTTAGACATGCCTGAGGTGTCTTTGGTCGCTATTTTAGATGCTGATAAAGAAGGTTTTTTACGCTCGGAACGTTCATTGATTCAGACCATTGGCCGAGCTGCACGTAACTTAAGCGGTAAAGCGATTTTGTATGGCGACAAAATTACAAAGTCGATGAAAAAAGCGATGGATGAAACTAACCGCAGGCGTGAAAAGCAGCAAGCTCATAATCTAGAGCAAGGTATTGTGCCTCAGGCTTTGAAGACGAGCGTGCAAGATATCATGGAAATTGGCGATATTGCCAAAACGAAAAATAGGAAAACCGCGAGTCATGTGCCGTTATCTAAAGTTGCAGAAGCATCGAACAGCTATGAAGTGATGTCGCCACAAGAATTAGAAAAAGCCATGACTAAGCTTGAGAACGAAATGTATGCTCATGCACAAAACTTAGAATTTGAACAAGCAGCAGATAAGCGAGATCAATTAGAAAAACTCCGATCGCAGTTTATTTCTAACAGCTAGTTTTGTGATTTTAATCGGCTAATCAACGGCGTCCATGGTTAACCTACTTACCATGAGTCTTTGATTAGTAACGGGTTCAACGAAAATTAGACAAAAAAATAGCCAGTAGGAATAAATCCTGCTGGCTTCATTTTGTGAAAACTAAGTTCACTAACAACGTCAGTTGGCTAGGTGACTCTTTCGAGTCATATAGATAAATGCAGATACTGTGCCAATAAATATGGCCCGTATTCTGTAAAGAACGTTGCAAAAATGTGGTTTAAAGCTATTATTGATTGCAAAATGCAACTCATATTGCAAATAATTATTAAAGTGCAACGGCTGGGATATGCAAGATAAACACACGAGTCCTAAAACAAAATACTTATTGATGGTAGAAGATACGGCGTCGGTCGCGGCCCTGTATCGCTCTTACCTGACACCGCTTGGCCTTGATATTAGTATCGTAGGAACGGGCAAAGACGCCATTACAAGTTTGGAACATCGAACTCCAGATCTCATTTTGCTCGATCTGCGCTTACCAGATATGACAGGGATGGATGTTCTTTCATCGGTGAAAAAGAAATATCCAGATGTGCCGGTTATATTCATGACGGCCCATGGGTCTATTGATACCGCAGTGGAAGCCATGCGTCGAGGGGCACAAGATTTCCTGATTAAACCATGTGAAGCCGATCGTTTACGTGTCACGGTGAACAACGGTATCCGTAAAGCAGGCAAATTAAAAGCGCTCGCCGATGAACCAGGTAATAATAATTACCAAGGCTTTATTGGTAGTAGCCAAACAATGCAAGCCGTTTATCGTACCATTGACTCCGCTGCACCAAGTAAAGCTTCGGTATTCATTACCGGTGAAAGTGGAACTGGTAAAGAAGTTTGTGCAGAAGCTATTCATGCTGCCAGTAAGCGTGGCGATAAACCGTTCATCGCTATTAACTGTGCCGCGATTCCTAAAGATCTGATTGAAAGTGAATTGTTTGGTCATGTAAAAGGGGCGTTTACTGGAGCTTCAACAGATCGACAAGGTGCAGCCGAACTGGCTGATGGTGGCACACTGTTTTTGGACGAATTGTGTGAAATGGACTTGGAACTGCAAACCAAGCTATTAAGGTTCATTCAAACAGGTACGTTCCAAAAAGTAGGCTCGTCAAAAATGAAGAGCGTTGACGTACGTTTTGTATGCGCAACCAACCGTGACCCTTGGACAGAAGTACAGCAAGGTCGGTTCAGAGAAGATCTGTATTATCGATTGTACGTTATCCCGTTACATCTTCCGCCTTTGCGCGATAGAAATGAAGACGTGGTTGAAATTGCCTATTCGTTGTTAGGCCATATGTCGACAGAAGAGGGCAAAGGTTTTGTGCGCTTTTCTCAACAAGTAGTCGACCGATTTGTTGAATTCGAATGGCCGGGAAATGTAAGGCAATTGCAAAATGTCCTTCGCAATGTCGTGGTACTTAATCACGGCAATGAAATCACGCTTAATATGTTGCCACCACCATTGAACGTGTCTTTTTTAAATGATTTGCAAGGGAAAAATGCAACTGACGATATTTCAGCTAAACTTTCAGTAGAGCAAATTAGACCTTTATGGATGACAGAAAAAGGGGCGATTGAACAAGCTATAGACGCGTGTGATGGGAACATTCCCCGAGCGGCGAGTTACCTAGATGTTAGCCCATCGACGTTATATCGAAAACTCCAGACCTGGAAGGAAGCGCAGGAGTGAGCCAATGACTAAAATTATAAATACAGACAAGATCGATGAGTTGAGCAGAGACATTGGTGAAGAAAATCTACCGATGTTGTTCCACATTTTTATTGGCGAATTGCTTGATTACGCAGAAGCATTATCTGATGGGAAATTTGAGAACGACGCGGCGGAAGACCAGCTAAAATCCATCAGCCATTCGCTTAAGAGCAGTGCAGCGAGTTTTGGTGCAGAAATGTTGTGTGCGTTTGCTACCAACTTAGACGCTCAGTACAAAACCGGAGAGCCGATCAATACTCCTGAGAACCGGGAAACCATGATTGGCCATTTAAGAACAACCCGAGAAGAATACGTGAAGTTAACTCGTCAATAACCCCTTTTCGCTCACGTATATTTTTGTGTAAATCAGATGAAACTAAAGCGCCGCATTGAATGATATTCGATGCGGCGCTTTTTAATTGGTAGAGCTACTTATACCAATAGATCTGCAATGGCCTGTTGAAGCTTATCTCTATCATGACGCCAATCATGATTCGCAGAAGCTAAGTCAACATTGACCACTGTGCAAGCGCCGTCTAATTCGGGGTGTGGAATGTTGGTGAGCAATAAGTCGACTTGCCTACCCTGGCAGGCGCGCTGGCACCACTCCAACTTTTCCTTAAGCGTCATTCTTCCGGCAGGGCCAAATTCAGGCGATAAGTTCTCGACGAAGATCACTTTAGCTGTGGTGTTGGCCGCGATGGCTTTGCCCATTTCAGGTAGTAAAATAGGAGGCATGATACTGGTTAAAAAGCTACCAGGGCCAAGTATGATTGCATCGGCTTGTGCAATAGCTTCTATGCCTTCTCGCGTGGCGGGTACTTCAGGCTCGACGTAAAGGCGTTGTAGGTCTTGTTCCATTTCGTCTACGTTAGTTTCACCACGAACCCAACCGCCCTCAACAGATAACGCGCTTAGATCGGCAGGGTGCTCAGACATAGGAACGATGTTGACATCGACCTTAAGCATGTCTCTGATTAAGTTGATTGCATCCATAGGCCGAACAGACAAGTTATCCAATGCCGTGAGCATCAAGTTACCTAAATTGTGGTTGTTCAGCTCACCGGCACCTTTAAAACGATATTCGAACATCATTGAGCCAATAGAGGGTTCGGTGATGAGTTGGTTAATGCAGTTACGTGTGTCGCCCCATGCAATACCACCCTGACAGTGACGAATACGGCCAGTAGATCCGCCGTTATCAGTAGTAGCAACAATGCCTGTTGCGTTTGAACCAAAATCCTTTAGCGCGGCCAGCATTCGCCCCAAGCCATGACCACCACCAACTGCGACAATTTTCTTGTTTTGATATACGTTCATTTTCATTATTTTTATTGTTGAAGCCTGAGTGTACTTTGCCTGCTAGAAAGTTCGAATACTAGGTTAAACCTCTAAATTCTGCTTAAAAGAGCCGCAAACACCTGCTTTTTTGAAAAATTAGGTGGCGTAACCTACCATTATTGAGTACTTTTACAAAAAAGCACTATCTATACCTCATTATCATTGAGGATTTGTATGGGTAGTTGCCATAACTCCGAGCTCTGATTGCTAAGTCTGAGAAGATACGAAATCAGAGCCAGTGGCATATACCACAAGGGTTTACTTGGAAATGAGTAAGCCTCCCGTGTTTGGAAAGGTGTTCCGTGGCGAAACAATTCGAAGATAGATTCCAACGCAAATTTTATTATTTGCGCTTGTCAGTTACAGACGTCTGTAACTTTAAATGCACATATTGCTTACCTGATGGATACCATCCTTCGGGTCAAAAAAACTCGTCTTTTTTAAGTGTTCCTGAGATCAAGCGTGTGGTTCGAGCATTCGCCGATTGTGGTACCAGTAAGGTACGTATCACCGGTGGTGAACCTAGTCTGCGTAAAGATTTCACTGAGATCATAACATCGGTTGCCGATACCAGTGGCATATCTAAAGTTGCGACGACAACCAACGGCTACCGCATGGCGAAGCATGTTGGTGAGTGGCGAGATGCCGGGTTAACGGATATCAATGTCAGTGTTGATAGCCTAGATCCACGTATGTTTCACCAAATTACCGGTGAGAATAAGTTTACTGATGTGATGCGCGGTATCGATCGCGCATTTGAAGTCGGTTATGAACTTATTAAAGTTAACGTGGTGCTGCTAAAAGATCTCAATAGCCAGGAAATGCCTGGTTTCCTCAATTGGATTAAAGACCGACCAATTCAGCTCCGCTTTATCGAACTCATGCAAACGGGCGAAATGGACTCTTTATTTGCCAAACATCACCAGTCTGGAGTTAGCTTGAGAAATCACCTAATTGCCAACGGGTGGTTGCTCAAAGCGCGCGCAAATAATGACGGGCCTGCACAAGTCTTTATCCATCCAGATTATCGCGGTGAGATAGGGCTGATCATGCCGTATGAAAAAGACTTCTGCCAAAGTTGCAATCGACTCCGTGTGTCTGCCAAGGGCAAACTGCATCTATGTTTGTTTGGTGAGCAAGGGGTTGAGTTGCGAGATTTGCTGCAAGGTGACGAGCAAGAATCGGCACTCATTCAACGCATTACAGAACAGCTGCAAACGAAATCTGTTAGCCACTTCTTACAAGATGGCGTAACGGGAATGACACCGCATTTGGCGTCGATTGGCGGATAAGCCAGCACCTGATCTCATTTATTTAATTTCAAAAGACAAAATTACAAAAAGGTAACGACATGGGTCACGCAGAAAGCAAATTTGAACCTGCTAACATTGCAGTATTAACGGTTTCGGATACTCGTACTGAAGAAAACGATACGTCGGGCGGTTACCTTGCAGAGCAATTGCAAGAAGCAGGGCATAAATTAGCAGACAAAGCGATTGTCATTGATGACATGTACCAAATTCGCGCCATCGTATCAAAGTGGATTGCTGATGAAAGTGTTCAAGCTGTCATGATTACTGGCGGTACAGGCTTTACTTCTCGTGATAGCACGCCTGAAGCGTTAGTTCCTCTATTTGATAAGCAAGTGGAAGGGTTTGGCGAGTTATTCCGTACTGTTTCTTATGAAGAAATCGGCACCTCGACCATTCAATCTCGCGCTATCGCTGGCTTCGCTAATCACACCGTAATTTTTGCTATGCCGGGTTCTACTGGTGCATGTCGCACAGCATGGACCAAAATAATCAAGCAACAGATGGATGCAAGCCATCGCCCTTGTAACTTCATGCCACACCTTTCTGTTTAAGGAGTGAGATGATGACTCAATTTACGCACATTAATGCCTCTGGCGAAGCTAACATGGTTGATGTGTCTGCGAAAGCGGAAACGGTGCGCGAAGCAAGAGCGGAAGCCTTTGTTCACATGGCGCCAGAAACACTAGAACTGATCGTCTCTGGCTCACACCATAAAGGTGATGTATTTGCGACCGCTCGCATTGCTGGTATTCAGGCTGCAAAGAAAACTTGGGATTTGATTCCACTTTGTCACCCGTTGTTACTGACCAAGGTTGAAGTTCAACTGGAAGCCATTTCTGCGGAAAATAAAGTGCGTATCGAGTCTGTCTGTAAGCTTGCGGGTAAAACCGGTGTTGAAATGGAAGCGCTGACGGCAGCCTCCGTTGCCGCGTTGACCATTTACGATATGTGTAAAGCGGTACAAAAAGACATGGTTATTGAACAAGTTCGTTTGCTAGAAAAGACGGGCGGTAAGTCAGGTCACTTTAAGGTTGAATCATGATTAAAGTTCTTTTCTTTGCTCAAACTCGTGAATTAGTTAATACAGACTGTTTGGAAGTTGAAGCTGGTTTTACAACCGCTGAAGCACTTCGAGCACATCTAGCAACTAAGGGTGATAAGTGGGAGCTTGCTTTAGAAGCGGGCAAAACATTGGTTGCGATTAACCAAACTTTATCGCCATTAGACAGCGCAATACAATCTGGCGACGAAGTGGCATTCTTTCCTCCGGTAACAGGGGGGTAAGATGGAGCAAGTAGCGGTTCAATTTAATGATTTCAGTGTTGCTGACGAATACGCGTATTTGTCGGAAGGCACTTCAGCAGGCGCAGTTGTTACTTTTATTGGTAAAGTACGAGACATGAACTTGGGTGACAATGTCATCGGTTTGTCGTTAGAACACTATCCTGGAATGACAGAAAAAGCATTACAAGAGATATGTGTGGAAGCGGAAAATCGTTGGCCAATCGGACGAATGCGAGTCATCCACCGCGTTGGCGATCTTGATATCGGCGATCAAATTGTATTTGTTGGTGTTTCAAGTGCGCACCGACAAGCGGCGTTTGAAGCGTGCGAGTTTGTGATGGACTATCTTAAAACCAAAGCACCATTTTGGAAAAAAGAACGTACCACAGAAAATGAACGTTGGGTTGAATCCCGAGACTCTGATGCAAAAGCGGCGTCTCGTTGGAATAAATAGCTTAACTAGAAAGCTAATATGAAGAAAAGGATGCCAAATCAGCATCCTTTTTTTTGTTTTAGCACTTAGCACTTAGCTTTTAGTACTTCGTACTTCACCTTTAATTAGTCAAGCAGCTCGCCGCTCCCACTTCTTTCCAGACTCCCCATTGGCCAGATTGGCTAGGATCTTGACCTTGAGTCCACCATTGGGCTGTCCATTCTTTACCTGTCCATGAAACTATGTCGCCGGTATTATAAACTGCGGCAGAGTCCCAAAGATTAAGACATAAGTCAGGGTTGGTTGCTACTTTGCTTATCGTGACAGTCGCACTCGCAACACTGCTTTCTTTGCCATCACTTACCGTAACAGAGAATACCAACGGAGTATTCTGCGTATATTCGGCTGCAGTGAAAGACAGAATAGCGCCTTGAATGTTGGCGTTTACACCAGCAGGTACGGCCCAGTTGAAGGTTAATGTGTCGTTGTCTGCATCGCTAGACGCGCTAGCATCAACAGTAATGATATCGCCAGCATTGGCCGTTGCCGGAGCGGAAACTAGCGCGACAGGTGGCGTATTGACTGGGTTAACGTTGGCCGGGTTTATTGTAATTTGTACTAAGTCAGCCGCTACCGCACCTTTGTTATCAGTAACAGTGAGCTTAAAGGTGTACATTTCGACTTGCGTAACTTCTGCTGCTTGAAAAGAAGCAACTGCCGCATTCGCATTGGTCAACACAACGGCTGTTCCTGCCGTTTGCTCCCACAGGTAGGTCGCAATGGTGCCGTCAGAGTCAGTAGAGGCTGAACCATCAAGGGTAACCGTTGCCGGGCCAGTAACTGCTTGGTCTACACCGGCAGCCGATGTAGGCGCTTTGTTGGCTGGTGTACCCGTGGCTAACCCTTCTTGCATGGCATTAAGAATATCGCCATTATCGGCGTCAATTTCCCATGAGAATAGACCCGCTAGGCCAAGGCTACGTACATATGCCCCCTTCGCTTTAACAGAGCGCTCATCATCAAAGGAAATAAGCTTGCCATTGGTGCGGTTCCAAACGTAAGGGGCTTCGGCGGCTGCATCGTAGCCGTATTCATAACCATTAATGCCTTGGTTGTTTGCACCGAGCATATTGGCTTTAATGCCTTTGTAGTCGATTACGCCAGCTTCCCAAATGCCTTCAGCACTAGAACCTGAAAGTTTGCCATTACCAACGCCTGTCATTGGATCGGTAGGGTCGGTTAAGCTAGAAGGCATGACGCCATCCCAACCGCGGCCGTACATGGCAGTACCAACGACGAGTTTATTCGCTGGTACACCTTGCGCGAGCAAAAGGTCAATTGCGTTACGGGTTGTATAAGCAGGCCCTTTAAACGGAACGCCGTCGTCATCAACGCCGCTGCCATCACATTGGCCTGGAGCCATGAAGTTACCGCAATTAAGTGCTGTTTGGTGGCCAGGAACGTTATTCCAACCACCATAGAAGTCGTAAGACATCGCGAAAATATAGTCCATATGCTGGGCTGCTTGCGCAAAGTCGACGTCTTCCAATTTGTCATAGCCTACGCCAATGGCCGAAGTCAGCTCGTAGGTACGGCCTGTTTCCGCACTCAGTTGGTCTAGCATAGCTCTTAGTTCTTGCATTAGAGCAATATAAGCAGGCCCGTCTTTGAGTGGGTCACCTAGGTTAGCATTTTCACCGCCTCCTCCTGGGAATTCCCAATCGATATCGACTCCGTCATAGAACTTCCATGTGGTAAGAAATCGTTTCACTGAGGCAACAAACGTGTCTCGGTTCACTTTATCGGTAAAGCTGAAAAATGGGTCGGAAAGGGTCCAGCCGCCAATCGATGGGATAATTTTTAGATCTGGGTAGGCTTTCTTAAGCCCCATGAGCATCGCGTAGTTACCTTTGATCGTTGAGCCATGTTCATGCCCTGCTTGCGGGAAGCTTTTTTGGAATGCTGCCCAAGGGTCATGAATAACAACTTCAAAATCGTTGACACCCTGACACGCTGTTTTCAGTGCGTTATAGCTATTTCCCCCTACCGATTTGACCGACTCATTTGGGCCACAAATTGGGATGAAACCGTACAAAATGTGGGTTAGGTTATCGGCGGGGATGTTGTCGACGGTGTAGTCACGGCCGTAGATACCCCATTCCACAAAGTAAGTGCCTACAACAGTATTAGCCGGTGTGGTGAAAGACTTGTTGTTAGGATCGACATTCATCACCAAAGGCTTAAGGTGAGCGCCGTCTGTGTCGGCGATGGAAATTTCTTCTGGAGCACTTTGGCTACATCCCGTGGCGTCACATGCTTCGATCACAACTTGATATAAACCTCCCGTTGGGTAGCCAAAAGAAGCGGTAGTTTGGGAGCCCGTTATTGGGCCGGATGCGACGTTGACGTTATCAAAGTAAATATTGTAAGTATCGCCAGTCGTACCACTCCATTGGTTAAATTTTATCGCGATTGGCGCTTGGTCATGGTAAGTCACCATCTGGTTATACCCAGCGGTTGATTCCATGGCTAATTCAATTTTTGAGTACTGTAAGTTATTCGACCCATACAAATCTATTGTGGGGATCGCGGGTGCTGCATTGGCTGCTCCCGAGAGTGATAAGCTAACTCCGATTGCACATATGCTTAAACGATTCATTTGGTTTCTCTCGTTCCTTGAATGGAACTGCACTTTCTAAATTGGGTGCAGTGCTGCCCATGAATAGGCATCGACGACAGTGTTGTAAATGGACTAGGGTAACGCAAAATTGGTGAGCCACTTTTGCACTGAGCTAAAAGAAAGCCACGAAAAAAAGTGTGAAGTTGCAGATAAAAGTACGATCACTCGGTTTTTTATAAAAATTGACATAATTGTGAAGCGGCTGTACGAAAAGTAGTCTATGCAAGTGCGCGCAGTGATAATGCTCACAAAATGTGTTACTTAAACAGGAGTAATGGGGGGTTTAGTTCGACTAAGAGTTTATTAAATGTTACGTTTTTGTTTAGGGTTAGAATAATCTATCGAGTATTAGTTTGTTGTCAGAACAAACGGCACATAAAAAATGGCTTTATGGTCAATGTTGATAGGTTATGACTGCAATTTCAATTATTCCTGGAATAATTCGCTAATAAATACGGATCTTGTCAATATTATCCGACTTTTTAATACATTTTTATGGCAAATTACCCCAATGATTGATAGATTGTTGCCCAATCTTCATAGTGTTTTGAGAAACGTTGTGTGAAATTTATGCTAATTTCATGCGATTTTTTCTAAAAATACCTGCCGTTCAGGTATTTATGAAGACGTCATGGATGCAAATAAATAAAACTTGGAGTTTCTGCATGTATAAAAATAAAATTACTCGTGCGCTATTAGTAGGTACGGGCCTTTCTCTTGCTCTTGTAGGTTGTGGCGATAAGCCAGAAGAACAAGCAGCGCAACCAGCAGCAAAAGTAGAATCTAGCGAATCAAAACTGGCAGCAGTTCAGGAATTGGTTCGTGGTAATGGTACTGAAGTAGCAACCATTGACCCGCACAAATCTCAAGGTGTTCCAGAATCTCACGTTATCCGTGACCTTCTTGAAGGTCTAGTTAACCAAGATGGCGAAGGTAATACTATCCCTGGTGTTGCTGAGAGCTGGGAAACAACAGACAACAAAACATTCACTTTCCACCTACGTAAAGATGCTAAATGGTCTAACGGCGATCCTGTCACTGCGGAAGATTTCGTATACAGCTTCCAACGTGCCGTTGATCCAGCGACTGCTTCTCCATATTCTTGGTACATGGAATACACCAAGATGACGAACGCAAAAGACATCATTGCTGGAAAGAAAGACAAAAATACTCTAGGTGTTAAAGCGATTGATGCAAACACGCTAGAAGTTCAACTTGACGCAGCGGTTCCTTACTTCGTAATGATGATGGGTCACACAACAGTGAAGCCTGTACATAAAGCGACAGTAGAGAAATTTGGCGACCAGTGGACGAAGCCTGAAAACTTCGTTGGTAATGGCGCATACGTAGTAGACAAGTGGGTAGTGAACGAGCGCCTAGTTGTTAAGCGTAATGATCAGTACTGGGATAACGCGAACACGACTCTTAACCAAGTTACGTTCCTTCCAATTGAAAACCAAGTAACGGAAATGAACCGTTTCTTGTCTGGCGAAATCGACTTCACAAACGAACTGCCAACTGAGCACTTCAAGCGTCTGAAGAAAGAAAACCCAGAGTCTCTTTCAATTCAAGGTAACTTGTGTACTTACTACTACATCTTCAACACGAAGAAAAAGCCGTTTGATGATGTTCGCGTACGTAAAGCAATTTCTTACGCAATCGACCGTAACATCGTGTCTGATGCTATCTTAGGTCAAGGCCAAAAACCTGCTTACTTCCTTACTCCTGAAATCACAGCTGGATTCAGCCCAGAAGCACCTGCTTACGGCAAGATGACTCAAGCTGAGCGTGATACAGAAGCAGCTAAACTGCTAACAGAAGCTGGCTTTGGCACTGACAACCCACTGAAATTCTCTCTACTTTACAATACTTCTGAGAACCATAAGAAGATTGCAGTAGCATTGGGTTCAATGTGGAAGAAGACTCTAGGTCTAGAAGTTACTCTAGAAAACCAAGAGTGGAAAACATACCTAGCGTCTAAAGACCAAGGTGATTTCGAAGTAGCACGTGCCGGCTGGTGTGGTGACTACAACGAAGCATCTTCATTCCTGACTCTAATGGTAAGCAATAACACAACTGGCGGTATCCACTACGACAGTGCTGAGTACGATGCAATCATTGATAAAGCATTGAACTCAACGTCTGAAGAAGAGCGTACTAAGCTTTACCTTGAAGCTGAAGCTCTACTTGCTAAAGACATGCCAATTGCACCTATCTACCAATATGTTAAATCTCGTCTAGTTTCTCCTCAAGTTGGCGGTTTCCCTGTTAACAATGCGGAAGACAAGATTTACTCCAAAGATCTATACATCAAAGCTCAGTAAAAACTGACGCTAAAAAAACTATAAGTAACTCAGACACTGCATGTGCTTTATAAGCACATGTAGCGTCTTTCTGATTTTAATTGTCACAGACTGGAAGAGTGAGTTTATGTTTAAATTCATCATGAAACGGATATTTGAAGCCATTCCAACAATGTTGGTGCTTATCACAGTATCGTTCTTTCTAATGCGTTTTGCACCGGGAAACCCTTTCTCGAGCGAACGTCCTTTACCGCCACAAGTATTGGCAAACATTGAGGCGAAATACGGCCTTGATAAACCTGTATTTGAACAATACACCACTTACTTAACCAACATTTTGCAAGGTGACTTCGGTCCGTCTTTCAAATATCTAGATTACACGGTAAATGAACTCATTGCGGTTGCTTTGCCTGTATCGGCTAAAGTGGGTGCTGTCGCGTTTATTTTCACTGTAATTCTGGGTGTATCGGTCGGTACCTTTGCGGCTCTGCGGCAAAACACGTGGGTTGACTATGGCGTTATGGCCACCGCAATGATCGGTGTGGTCATGCCTTCCTTCGTAATTGCACCTACCTTGATGTACATTTTTGCAATTAAGCTTGATTGGCTTCCCGCTGGTGGTTGGTACGGAGGGTCCTGGCAATACATGGTATTACCGGTTCTCGCTATGTCGATGCTGTACGTTGCAACGTTCGCCCGTATTACTCGTGGCTCGATGATCGAAACGTTAAACAGTAACTTCATTCGTACTGCTCGTGCAAAAGGTCTTAGCTACCGTTATATCATTCTGAAACATGCACTTCGCCCTGCATTGTTGCCTGTTGTTTCTTACATGGGGCCTGCTTTCGTAGGTATCATCACAGGTTCGGTAGTTATCGAAACTATTTTTGGCCTGCCGGGTATCGGTAAGCTATTCGTAAATGCGGCATTCAACCGTGATTATTCACTAGTAATGGCAGTCACCATTTTGATTGGTTTCTTGTTCATCGTATTCAACGCAATCGTTGATATATTACTGGCTGTAATTGACCCGAAAATTCGCTACTAGGGACGGACTCTCATGCTGACGAAAAAAGAAAATTTAGATGCGATCGAAAAGTTCTCTGAGAACTTAGAAATTGAAGGTCGTAGTTTATGGCAGGACGCTCGTATCCGTTTTATGCGTAATAAAGCGGCAATGGTGAGCCTGGCAATCTTAGCGGTTTTAACTTTGGCAGTCGTATTTTTGCCAATGATTGCCCCTTACACTTACGATAATACCGACTGGTATGCGATGCACGTAGGTCCGAACGCTGATCACTGGTTTGGTACCGATAGCTTAGGTCGAGACTTATATGTCCGTACTCTTATCGGTGGCCGAATCTCATTGATGGTGGGTGTACTTGGTGCGTTGGTTGCAGTTGTTATTGGTACGCTTTATGGCGCCGCGTCAGGTTTTATTGGTGGCCGTACCGACCGTATCATGATGCGTATCCTAGAAATCCTATACGCCGTACCATTCATGTTCTTGGTTATCGTATTGGTGACATTCTTTGGTCGTAACATCGTGCTTATCTTTGTTGCTATCGGTGCGATTGCATGGCTTGATATGGCGCGTATCGTACGTGGTCAGACTCTGAGCTTACGCAGTAAAGAATTCATCGAAGCGGCACACGTATGTGGTGTGAGCAAGTGGAAAATCATCACTCGCCATATCGTACCAAACGTATTAGGTATTGTTGCGGTTTACTCAACATTACTGATTCCATCTATGATTCTGACCGAGTCATTCCTTTCTTTCCTTGGTCTTGGTGTACAAGAGCCAATGACTAGCTGGGGCGCATTGCTTCAAGAAGGTTCGCAAACAATGGAAGTTGCAATTTGGCAACTGGCATTCCCTGCAGCTTTCATGGTCGTGACCCTGTTCTGCTTTAACTATGTCGGTGATGGTCTTCGTGACGCACTTGATCCAAAAGACAGATAACTAGAATAAGAAGGAAAGCAATATGAGCTTATTAGATGTCAAAGATCTGCGTGTTGAATTTACCACGCAAGACGGAATCGTAACCGCAGTTAACGATTTAAACTTCTCTCTTAATCAAGGCGAAACCTTAGGTATCGTTGGTGAGTCTGGTTCTGGTAAATCACAAACTGTGTTTGCCTTAATGGGTCTGCTTGCCAAGAACGGTATCATCTCAGGTAGCGCAAAGTTTGAAGGCAATGAAATACTGAATCTGCCAGAAAAAGAACTGAATAAAGTTCGAGCAGAACAGATCGCCATGATCTTCCAAGATCCAATGACGTCACTTAACCCATACATGAAAGTAAGTGATCAGCTTATGGAAGTGTTGATGCTGCACAAAGGCATGGGTCGAGCTGAAGCATTTGAAGAATCAGTACGTATGCTCGATGCGGTTAAAATCCCAGAAGCGCGTAAACGTATTACTATGTATCCGCATGAATTTTCTGGCGGTATGCGTCAACGTGTAATGATCGCAATGGCGCTATTATGTCGACCAAAGCTATTGATTGCCGATGAGCCAACAACTGCACTAGATGTAACGGTTCAAGCGCAGATCATGGACCTACTGAACGACCTGAAAAAAGAGTTCAACACCGCCATCATTATGATCACCCACGACCTTGGTGTTGTGGCGGGTTCATGTGACAAAGTGCTTGTGATGTACGCAGGTCGTACAATGGAATATGGCACAGTAAACGAGATTTTCTACGAACCAACGCATCCGTACGCAGAAGGGCTATTAAAAGCGATTCCACGTTTGGATACGGAAGGGGATATTTTGCCTACCATTCCAGGCAACCCACCAAACTTACTTCGCTTACCACCAGGTTGCCCTTATCAAGAGCGCTGCCATCGTGTGACGGATCGTTGTAAGACTGAAGCGCCAATCCTATTGCCATTTGGTGAAGGACGTCAACGCGCTTGTTTTTCTGACTGGGAGACTTGGACAAAATGAGTGAAGCAAAGAAATTAATCCTTGATATAAAAAACCTGAAAGTTCACTTCAACATTGCCTCTAAGTCGGCTTGGCCATGGGCTAAACCAACGGCATTGAAAGCGGTTGATGGCGTTAATGTTCACCTTTACGAAGGCGAAACATTAGGTGTGGTGGGTGAATCTGGCTGTGGTAAATCTACCTTTGCACGAGCAATTGTTGGTTTAGTGGACGCGACAGACGGCGATGTCGTTTGGATGGGTCAAGACTTGACTAAAATGCAGGAAGTGCAGCGCCGTGAAACTCGTAAAGAGATTCAAATGATTTTCCAAGATCCATTGGCATCGCTTAACCCGCGAATGACGATCGGAGACATCATCGCTGAGCCGTTGGAAACCTTCTACCCTGAAGTTTCCAAGCAAGACGTGAAAGATCGTGTGAAAGAGATGATGATGAAGGTAGGCTTACTGCCTAACGTTATCAACCGTTACCCACATGAATTCTCTGGTGGTCAGTGTCAGCGTATCGGTATTGCACGTGCGCTTATTCTTAAGCCTAAGATGATCATTTGTGATGAGCCAGTATCGGCTCTGGATGTGTCTATTCAAGCTCAGGTTGTTAACCTGTTGCAAGAGATACAAAAAGAGATGAATCTAAGCTTAGTTTTCATTGCTCACGATTTGTCAGTGGTGAAACACATTTCAGACCGCGTACTGGTTATGTACTTAGGTAATGCTGTTGAGCTGGGTGAATCTAAGGCCCTGTTTGATAATCCTAAGCACCCATACACTCGTGCACTGATGTCAGCGGTTCCAATTCCTGACCCAGAGCTAGAGCGTAAGAAAAAAATTGAAATGCTTGAAGGTGATTTACCTTCGCCAATGAATCCACCATCAGGTTGTGTGTTCCGTACCCGTTGTCCTCAAGCAACAGAGTTGTGTGCACAACAAAAACCGCAAATCAAAGGCGATGACGTTCACGCCGTTTCTTGTTTGATGGTCGATTAATTCAGCCTGTGACAGGCTCAAGCGCAGTTCCGTAAGGGCTGCGCTTTTTTTGTGTCCTCGTTCTAGAGTTAGGTTACTTACCCCCTAATTTTAAAAAACGTTTAACTTATCTCTATCTCTATCTCTATCTCTATCTCTAATCCCGTTAAACCGTCGCTCGCTTTATTTATCGTGATCAATAAAGTTTAGCTGTTAGTTAGTACTCACAATATGAGAGGTATTGGTACGACTATGGAAATACATGTTGATTTGGGAAATCGTGGAATTTAATGTCTAAAAAACGTGAAGGTCATTAGATATTACTAATTTAGCGTCAAAATAATGCCTAACTACTATGGATATTGTTTGATATGTCAATAGTATGGATGGATAGATTGTATGAGTTGTATAAACAGGTGACGCTCAGATCCTAGCTGAGTTTAGATTTTCACTTCAAAGTGAAAGAATCACATAAGGGTTAAAGAATGGATAACACTAATCAGGTCGTTGATGGACGTAGTCATGGACTCACCTTACCTCTTCAAAAAGGTCCATTTCAAAACAATGGTGCATCACCCTGGTATGCGATTGTGGGAGTCGGTACTCCGAATCAGGCATTAAAGTTTTCTTTTGATACGGGGAGTAACTTCAATTGGGTGACTTCGACTTTATGTGGTCCTGAGACATGTCATCACTTTGGTGGAAGCGAATTTAACTACAAAGCGTCACGCAGTTTTGAATGGGTTAGCCGGACTCCAATGACCGTAGATTTTGGTCCTTGGGGGGAAATGAAGGTTTCCAGTGGCGAAGATATTCTGGCGTTGTCGACACACGACAATATCACTCTTAAATCTGATTTATACCTATCTAGTGAATATGAAGGCAGTCAATTTGACGAATTGAATTGGGACGGTGGTATTGGCCTTCCGAGTTATTCTCATATCCCATTGAAGACGGATACTCCTAAGAGTGCTCTGAGAGGTCATCATCAATGCCACAGTGAAGCAAGTTTTCATTTTATGGAGTCCTTGCTTGCTCAAAACGTTATTTGTGCTGATGCGCCTTATGTCGGTTTTAGTACCGATCCTGACTCCAAACAAGGAGAGGTAACATTTGGTGCTCTGAATCCAGATTATGCGGATAGCAGAGAGTATTTGTTTCTTCCGTGGGATCGCTATGCTGCTAATACTGCGGTTGAGTCTTTGTATTATATCTGGACGACGCCGATGTCGAGCATGAAGATGGGCGATGACGTTTTGTGTGAGGCTAATGACAACGCAAAGCAGTGGTTTTGCTTGGATACAGGATCTTCCCAATTTAAAGGCGATCCAGACACTATGTTTTCGGCGTACCAGCAGGCTGGTCTTTATGGTAAGCCATTATCTATTAACTTCCCAGGTAATGCATGCTCTCTCGCGGGGGAAATCGAAATACCGAAAGATCTATATGATGTGAAGATTGAGCATGGTGAATTAGAAGGCAAAATCGTGCCTCAATTTCAGCCGATGCAAGGGTTGGATGCGTTAACTTTAGTGGGTTCTGTTTTGATGGACAGTTTATACACCGTTTATCAGTACAGGGTAAATGAGGCTCGCGAACTCGAACCCGTAGGTATGTGGTTGTTCAATAAGCCAGACGGTCCGAACATTATTAAAACCCGCCAAACGAAACCACCAGCGATCTACTTAAAAGATTTCTCCAGTGACTTTAAACTTACTGGCCGATGGGAAAATAGCTATGGCTCGCAAATGGACTTATTAACTCAGGCTAGCGGCGAAGTATGGGGATCCTACTCATCGACCACTGGTGCTTCTGGTTGTTATTATGTCTATGGTTGGAGTGCAGCACAGAATCCCACTCAAACTGAAGGGCAGGCAGTAGCATTGGCTATAACATGGCGTGCTCATGACGTGGGTGCAGAGCCGAATGACAGTTGGCGCTGGATGTCCACTTATTGTGGGCAAATGGTGGATGATACACAGCTGTCGGTGATCAATTCATTGGTAGCGACCAACCATTATGGAGGCGCTCAGGTTGGAGATTTTCTCGATAAGTTGGCGTTTAAAAAATGCAGCTCAGTTGAAAAGCAACAAGATGATGAATTGCTATCAAGATTGTTCAATAAAAGTGGCTCAGTAAGCTCTCCATTTAATGGTGATTGGTGGGATGAACAAAATGAGTCAGTTCTTCGTTGTTCCGTCGTTGATGAGCAACAAGGGTTGATCAACATACAATTCGAACAGCATGGCAAGACAACAACATTGAAAGGGTTCGCTGATACTTTAGCTCCTTTGTCTGGTGTTGATATCAAACGTCGCAGTTTGAGTGTTGCAGGTAAGGGGCTTGATGAATGGCCTATCTCGATCAGTGGTTATTTAGATCTAGAGGTAGACGCACTCATCGTGAACTTGTGGACGGCCCATGGCACTAGTGTCGAAGATAGTTACATGCAAGCGAACGCTCAGCAATTATTCTTTACACGAACATATTCTTCAAAAGGTTAATTTTATGAGACAAAACTTTGATCAAGAAGAACATGATAATGTGGTGCATGAGTGCTTTTCTAAGCTCTGGAGGTACTCTGCTGACCTGATGTTTATTATGGCCGTTGAACCTGATGGGGAGTTTACGCTCTATGATAATAACCCAGCATCTAGGGCCGTGATGGGGATGGATGCCGATCAGCCTATCCATCGCTATAACATTCGTGAAACCTGGGATGACGACATTGTCGAAGGGCTTTACGCGACATACCGTCAAGCCATTACCGTTCGCTCCCCAGTCTCTTTTGAACAGTTTGCAGTCAAAGATGACCAGCCTATATTCGTCGATACCTTGTTTGTTCCCATTTTTGACACCGATGACACACCGCTTTTTGTCTGCGGTGTGGCTCGTGATATTTCGAAAATTAAAGAAGCGGAGCAAATGGCGCTAGACGCTAACATAAAGCTGCAGGAATACTCTCAAGCTTTAGAAAGCATTAATAGTGAATTGGACGAAAAGGTAAAAGCACGTACTCAGGAGCTTGAATCGATTACTCATGATCTTGAAACGGCTTTAGAAGCAAAATCCTCGTTTGTTTCACGTATTAGTCACGAGATCAGAACACCTATCAATGCCATGCTAGGCCTCAGTAATTTGCTAAAAAAATCTCAGTTAGATGATGTACAGCAAGACTACGTAAACAAGATCTTGGACTCTGGCAACATACTGATAGGGCTCGTAAACGATATTCTCGATTTCTCAAAAATGGACGCAGACAAGTTAGAACCTGAGTCTGTTGATTTTAATCCAGAAACCATCATGAAGCAGGCGCTAAACCTTAATGGGTTTAAAGCAACCGAGAAACAACTTGAACTGACGTGCTTTATTGACCCTATGATGCCAAGAAAGCTGAAAGGCGATCCGCTTAGAATCCAGCAAATAGCCATTAACTTACTCAGTAATGCGGTGAAATTTACTCATAAAGGCGCGGTGACGCTGAATGTTGAGTTTCGTCCAAGAGGCAAAGGAAAGGGCACACTAGAATTCAGCGTGACGGATACCGGTATTGGTGTTTCTGAAGAGCAACAAGCACACTTGTTTAGCTCCTTTACGCAGGCGGACAGTTCTATTACACGCCGTTATGGAGGCACTGGCCTAGGCTTATCTATTTGCAAAAAACTGTCAGAATTGATGGGTGGCTCAATAAATGTTGATAGCAAAGTTAATCAAGGTAGTCGTTTCAGTGTTCGTATTCCTGTAGAAATTGCCGAACCAGAGAGCTTGATTAACGATGTGGTGGTTGAGAAAAATAGCCGAGTCCTATTAGTCGATCCAAGTGTTTATAGTGCGGCGTCGAATGTGAAAATGCTCTCTTCTGCCGGTTTTGACGTTGAGCATGTGCAATTTTCTGGGCAAGGGTTAGCTCGTGCTCGTGAGGCATTTAGCCTAGGGCAGCCGTTTGATCGCATAGTGATCGACTGGGAGTGTGTTCGCGGTGAGCATGCGGAATCGACGCTTAGAGTGCTTAAGCAGTATCAAAAATCAAACAAATTAATCGTCATGGCTGATGGTCTGAATAGCGTTTCTGATTATGGCTTTGATGGGTTATTTAACTGCATCGAAAAACCCATTACACCGGCGGCTATTTTTCCTCAACTTGGTCATGTTACCTTGTTTCAGCCCTCGTTGGATATCCACCCACCGATGAAAGAGTTGTTAGCTGGTCATCGTGTGTTACTCGTTGACGATAATCCGATAAACTTACAAGTCGCACTCGGTTATCTCGATGACTATGGATTGCGAGTTGATGTTGCTACCAACGGCGAGGAAGCGGTCGAGAAGGTGAGGCTACAGGACTACGATTTGGTGCTAATGGACATTCAAATGCCGAAATTGGATGGCCTATCTGCGACCAGCCAAATCAGAGCAAACCATCGAGCGAAAATGCCTATCATTGCACTGACAGCGCATGTTGCTGAAGCGACCGTCCAAGAATGTTTGGATATTGGTATGTCTGGTCATCTAAGCAAACCGCTGGATGAGTATCAGCTTCAGCAGACGCTACTGACTCACCTAGATATAGACTTTGCTCAGAATACGGCTTCTGATAACAGTAGCGACATTGATAAACAGATCGATGAGTTGAAACAAGCCGATGTATTAGACGTGCAATCGGCACTGGCGAGATTGAATCAACGAGAACCGCTTTATCTTTCGTTAGTTCAGAGCTTCTACTTCAGGTATTGTGATAATCCACTCATGCTTTCGATTCAAGAGCTGGACATCAACGAACTTAAAGATGAATTACACAGCCTTAAGTCTAACGCGGCCTATATTGGAGCGCCGTGGTTGGCTAGATTGGCGAGTGATTTAGAACGAAACGTAGAACAAAACGATTCCGAAAAGCAGGCCGATGCTCTATCTAGCATGCTGAATGCTGTGATCCAGCAATTAGCGCCAATTTATCAAAAGCAAAAACGTGATCTTAATAATACGTCTTCAGACCCACTATTCGAACAAGAACTTGTTACGCTTCTTCATCAGTTAGACAAATCAGACTTCGCCGCTGAAAAGACGCTGCGGACGATTTTGTCTCATCCGGAACAAAGAGGCGCGGTTCGTGAGCAGCTCGAAATTGTTGATCAGTACTTAGAAGAAATTGAGTTTGAAAGTGCTCATATGATCGTCAAGCAAGTGTTAAATCAAGTACGAGGAAAGTTGTGATGGAAGTAGTTCAACGAGTCTTGATTGTTGATGATGAAGTCATCAATTTAAAAATACTGAGCGAATTAGTCAGTGAAGAAGCGAAGGTAACCTTAGCAAAGAGTGGTGAACAAGCACTTAGAAAAGCACAACAATATCAACCGGATTTGATATTGCTAGATGTGAAAATGCCCGGCTTAGATGGCTTTGAAACCCTGAGTGAGTTACGACAAAATCCGTTAACTAGCCATATTCCCGTTATCTTTATCTCCGCATTAGCGGATTATAATCACGAAGAAAAAGGGTTAATACATGGAGCGGCAGACTACATCTTTAAGCCTTTTCATTTTGGGATTGTAAAAGCGCGCGTGCGCACTCACTTACAGTTGGTCGAGCAAACGAACAAGTTGCAGCAATTGGCTCGTCGTGACTACCTTACGTCACTGCCTAATCGCCGACATTACGATGAAGTACTCAAGAGTGAGTGGAAGCGCAGCCAAGAAGGGCGTCAGTTTATTTCATTAGCGGTATTTGATATTGATGACTTCAAGTTATTTAATGATCTTCACGGCCACGATGCTGGTGATGAATTGTTGAAAAAAGTATCAAAGGTACTAAGGGAGTTTTTTACCGCTCCTGGTCATTTAGTTTCTCGCTTTGGAGGTGAAGAATTTGTTGTGTTGATGCCGGGTGCCAATAAAGCAGAAGCGTTAGAACAAATTATTGATTGCTTAACGGCGGTGGTAGAGAGAAGCGAAGTCACCATGAGTGCTGGTGGTGCATCATGCATTCCAGATACACGATCAAGCGATTCAGCGTTGTTTCACCAGGCGGATAAGGCACTATACAGTGCTAAAGCGCAGGGGAAAAACTGTGTCGTTTGGGCTGACTAACGCAAAGTACAGAAGCTGAATTGGCGGCATTTGGCAAACATCATTTGTTAGTCGTTCAAAAATCTTGAAGGTGTTGAACAAACGAGGCTAGAGGAGGTTAATTCTCACGAAATTATACTATAGAAATGGATGAGGCATTTTGCGATGAAATGGCCATTAACTATTTTTAGGTGGAGTTCGATATGGGAAAGTTAGTTGAAGGTGTTTGGCACGACGTTTGGTATGACACAAAAGCAAGCGGTGGAAAATTCGTTCGTGAAGATGCGGGCTTTCGTGGGTGGATAGCACCGGATCTTAACGCTGAGTTTCCAGCAGAATCGGGACGATACCACTTATACGTATCACTGGCTTGTCCTTGGGCTCACCGAACCTTGATTTTCCGAGAGTTAAAAGGCCTGACCGAGCACATTGATGTGTCCATCGTAAGCCCAGACATGCTGAGTGAGGGGTGGCAGTTTGACTCGCCAGAACCTTTATTCGGCTTTACTAGAGCTCATCAACTCTACAGTAAAGCAAAGGCTGACTACACAGGCCGTGTTACTGTTCCTATTCTTTGGGACAAAAAAAACAATACCATTGTGAGCAACGAATCCTCTGAAATCATCAGAATGTTTAATAGTGCCTTTAATTCACTGACGGGCAATACGGACGACTATTATCCAGAAGCCTTACATACTGAAATTGAATACTGGAATGAGTTAATTTACCCGAACATAAACAATGGCGTTTATCGCTGTGGGTTTGCCACAACTCAAGAAGCATACGAAGAAGCCTATGAGCAATTGTTTGCTACATTAGACAGAGTTGACGCTCACTTGGAGCATTCACGTTATTTAGCCGGAGCACAGATTACAGAAGCGGACTGGCGCTTATTTACCACTCTGGTCAGATTTGATGCGGTTTACGTCGGGCATTTCAAGTGTAATAAACAAAGGATCAGCGATTACCGCCACATTCAAGGCTACCTAAAAGAACTGTTTCAAGTTAAAGGCGTAAAGCAAACGACCAATTTTGAGCACATAAAGCGTCATTACTATTTCAGTCATGCAGGGATAAACCCGACGAAAATTGTGCCAAAAGGGCCAATGCTGGATCTAGAAAGTGAGCATGGAAGAGGTAGCAGATAATTAGATTTAGAGTTTTATTTGAACCCAGATTTTTTAGCCTTTAGCCTTATTCCATATACAAAAAAACCAGCTCAATGAGCTGGTTTTTTTGTTTCATGCTAAAGCAAGAATATGGTGGAGGGGGACGGATTCGAACCATCGAAGGCTGAGCCGGCAGATTTACAGTCTGCTCCCTTTGGCCACTCGGGAACCCCTCCAGGGTGTTTTCCTATTCTAAAAATAGGCTTGAATGAGGTTTTCCCAACGCATCAATCAAGGTTTCTTTCGTTTCTCGTTAAAGAGACAAAAGCAATATGGTGGAGGGGGACGGATTCGAACCATCGAAGGCTGAGCCGGCAGATTTACAGTCTGCTCCCTTTGGCCACTCGGGAACCCCTCCAGGGTGTTTTCCTATTCTAAAAATAGGCTTGAAGGACGTTTTCCCAACGCATCAATCAAGGTTTGTTTTATTTCTCGTTAAAGAGACAAAAGCAATATGGTGGAGGGGGACGGATTCGAACCATCGAAGGCTGAGCCGGCAGATTTACAGTCTGCTCCCTTTGGCCACTCGGGAACCCCTCCAGGGTGTTTTCCTATTCTAAAAATAGGCTTGAATGAGGTTTTCCCAACACATCAATCAAGGTTTCTTTCGCCTCTCGTTAAAGACACAAAAGTAAATATGGTGGAGGGGGACGGATTCGAACCATCGAAGGCTGAGCCGGCAGATTTACAGTCTGCTCCCTTTGGCCACTCGGGAACCCCTCCAGGGGCATTTTCCTACTCGTTTACAACAAATAGGCTTAGCGGTTGTTTTCCCAACACGGTTGCTAAGTGCGGAGCGCATAATATCAAACACGGGAAACCTGTAAAGTGATTTCTTAGTTATTTGGTTTGAATGCTGGCTTTTTCGGCAAGAACGATAAAAAACGCACGTTTTGCTCTAAAGTTGACCGGTTTCATTACGCTTAAAGCTATTATTTTCTAACCTTTACATTCCTTTACGCTCAAAGTGAAATCGACTGGTAGAATAGTATCCATTCGTATTTCTTGGTTATTGCAGATGAAAAACAAAATAATAACAACAATTGCTTTAGTTACATGCCTCTCATTAAGCACAAACGCTTATACAAAAGGCCGGCAAGGCGGCGCTAGAGGTGCCCAAAGCATTGCTGTTGTCGCACAAACGGTTGCCGAACACCAAATTTCTCAGTCTCTTTCGCTGATCGGCAAGCTAGAAGCCAGCGAGTCTGTGATTATTTCCCCTGAAGCGGCGGGTAGAATCGAAAAAATATCGGTTAAGTCGAATCAAGATGTTAAACAGAACCAATTACTCGTCATGTTAAATGATGACAAAGCACGAGCAGCGGTATCAGAAGCTAAAGCGTATTTGGATGATCAGAAGCGTATCTTGGTTGAATATCAAAGGCTGCTTAAACGTGGCGCTATCACGCAAACTGAAATTGAAGGACAAAAATCTTCGGTTGATATCGCGCAAGCGCGTTTGGACTCAGCACAAGCGGGTCTCAATGATCTGCATATTAAAGCGCCATTTAGTGGCACGGTAGGCTTTGTTGATTTCAGCCGCGGTAAGTTAGTCAGCGTGGGAGCTGAATTACTGACCTTAGATAACCTAGAACTTATGGAGCTAGACGTTCAAGTACCTGAGCGCTATTTGTCTATGTTATCAAACGGCATGAAAGTGACCGCAAAAAGCCAAGCATGGCAGCAGATTTTTACTGGTGAAATCGTTGGGGTTGATTCGCGAGTAAACAAAGAAACATTGAACTTACGTGTTCGTGTTCACTTTATGAATGAAAACAAAATGCTTAAGCCGGGTATGCTCATGGCCGTAGATATTGCTTTCCCGGCCATTGAAGCGCCGATCATTCCTGTTCAAGCATTAGAATACTCAGGCACTAAACGTTACGTGTACGTGATCGATGCAGATAACAAAGCGAAACGCACCGAAATCACCCTGGGCGCTCGAGTAGAAAACGAAGTCGTGGTGGAAAGTGGGCTAGAAATAGGCCAAACCATCGTCACTCAAGGTATCGTCAATATGCGTGATGGGGCCTCGGTTCGAATTTTGACATCAGATGAGCAAGCGGAAACGCAGGGTAAGCCTGCAAAATCTCTTGATAGTAAGGGGTAACGGGCATGTTTTTATCGGATGTCTCTGTAAAAAGGCCAGTGGTGGCGATTGTACTGAGCTTATTGCTGTGTGTCTTTGGCGCCGTTTCATTTACCAAGCTTGCCGTACGTGAAATGCCGGACATTGAAAGCCCAGTGGTGTCTATCTCTACAAGGTATGACGGTGCTTCCGCTTCTATTATAGAGAGCCAAATTACTTCGGTGTTGGAAGATCAGCTTTCTGGTATTAGTGGCATTGATGAAATCACTTCAACGACACGTAATGGCTCATCACGAATCAAAATCACGTTTGAATTGGGTTACGATCTAAATACCGGTGCCAGTGATGTACGTGACGCCGTGGCAAGGGCGCAAAGACGGTTGCCTGATGAAGCTGATGACCCGATTGTGTATAAAGACAACGGCACGGGTGAGGCGTCGATTTACATTAACTTGAGCTCGTCGGTGATGGACCGAACTCAGTTAACCGACTATACCGATAGAGTACTAAACGATCGCTTTAGTTTGATCTCTGGTGTGAGTTCCGTTCAGGTGTCTGGTGGTTTGTATAAGGTTATGTACGTCAAGCTTAAGCCAGAGCTTATGGCTGGTCGCGGCGTAACAACCACCGACATTACCACGGCGCTAAAAAGTGAAAATGTCGAAAATCCGGGTGGTGAAGTTCGTAACGACGCCATTGTTATGTCAGTGCGCACGGCGCGTCTTTATAACACTGCTGAAGACTTTGATTACTTGGTAGTGAAGCAAGCCAGTGACGGTACTCCGATTTATCTAAAAGACGTAGCTGATGTACATATTGGTGCTCAGAATGAGAATTCGACCTTTAAAAGTGACGGCGTGGTTAACGTCAGTTTGGGTATTGTTCCCCAATCGGATGCCAATCCACTTCAAGTCGCCAAATCGGTGCGAGCAGAAGTCGATAATATTCAAAAATTCCTGCCTGAAGGCACGCGTTTGGCGATAGATTACGACTCGACAGTGTTTATCGACCGCTCTATCAGTGAGGTATACAACACCCTATTTATTACCGGTGGTTTGGTTATCTTGGTGCTGTACATCTTTATTGGTCAGGTTCGAGCCACACTGATTCCTGCCGTCACTGTGCCAGTGTCTTTGATTTCTTCTTTCATTGCGGCCTATTACTTTGGTTTTTCTATCAACCTGATTACCTTGATGGCGCTTATTTTGTCTATCGGCTTGGTTGTGGATGACGCCATTGTGGTGGTTGAAAATATCTTTCATCACATTGAAAAAGGCGAATCTCCCCTTGTCGCGGCTTATAAAGGAACCAGAGAAGTAGGCTTTGCGGTTGTTGCCACTACGCTGGTTTTGGTCATGGTGTTCTTACCTATTTCCTTTATGGAAGGCATGGTGGGTTTGCTGTTTACTGAGTTCTCTGTATTGCTGGCGATGTCCGTTATCTTCTCGTCGTTAATTGCACTGACGCTGACACCTGTACTAGGCAGTAAAATCCTAAAAGCCAATGTGAAGCCAAATCGCTTTAATAAAGCCATCGATCGTCTGTTTGGTCGACTGGAAAGTGGTTATCGTTGGTTGCTAACCAAAGCCATGGTCGTGAGGCTACTCGCTCCATTGGTGATTCTTGGCTGTGTTGGCGGAAGTGTGGTGCTGATGGACAAGGTACCCTCACAACTGGCGCCACAAGAAGACAGGGGCGTATTGTTTGCGTTTGTCCGTGGTGCTGATGCTACCAGTTACAACCGTATGAACGCCAATATTGATATAGTAGAAGAAAGATTATTGCCATTGCTAGGGCAAGGAGTGTTGAAGTCATTCAGTGTTCAATCGCCTGCGTTTGGTGGTAATGCTGGAGATCAAACCGGTTTTGTCATTATGATCTTAGAAGATTGGGAAGACAGAACGGTGACGGCGCAAGAAGCGCTGGGCATGATCCGTAAGGCCTTAGTTGATATTCCCGATGCTCGAGTTTTCCCGATGATGCCAGGCTTTAGAGGCGGGTCGAGTGAACCGGTGCAATTTGTTCTCGGTGGTTCAGATTACCCTGAATTGCAGAAATGGTCTGAGCTACTAAAAACCAAAGCCAATGAAAGCGAGATAATGAATGGTGCAGAAATAAACTATTCAGAAAAAACGCCAGAGTTAGTGGTATCGGTAGATAAGAACAGAGCGGCAGAGCTAGGCATTAAAGTCACAGATATTTCTAACACGTTAGAAGTGATGTTAGGTGGCAAAACAGAAACCACCTTTGTAGAACGTGGTGAAGAATACGACGTGTATTTGCGAGGTGACGAAAACCACTTCAATAATGCGGCGGATCTTAGCCAAATTTACATGCGAACCAATAGCGGCCAACTGGTGACGCTAGATGCTGTAACTCGCATCGAAGAGGTGGCATCGTCGATTCGCTTGTCACACAACAATAAGCAAAAATCCATTACGCTTACGGCAAACTTGAACGATGGATACACCTTAGGCGAAGCGCTGGATGAGCTTGATAGGCTCGCAATTGAAAACCTCCCGAGTGATATCTCGGTTGCCTACAGCGGAGAATCTAAAGAGTTCAAGGAAAATCAAGCCAGTGTGTTGGTGGTATTTGCTCTGGCTCTGCTGGTGGCTTATTTAGTATTAGCCGCTCAGTTTGAAAGCTTTATTAACCCGTTAGTGGTGATGCTGACTGTACCGATGGGCATATTGGGTGGGTTTATTGGCCTGTTTGTCATGGACCAAGGGCTCAATATCTATAGCCAAATAGGGATGATCATGTTGATCGGCATGGTAACCAAAAACGGCATATTGATTGTTGAGTTTGCCAACCAACTCCGTGATAAAGGCGTGGTGTTTGAACAAGCCATTATCGATGCGGCGGCAAGACGTTTGCGCCCGATTCTCATGACCGCTTTTACAACGCTAGCGGGCTCTATTCCATTGATCGTGTCGACTGGAGCGGGCTATGAAAGCCGAATCGCTGTTGGTACGGTGATCTTCTTTGGTATGGGCTTTGCGACTTTGGTGACATTATTTGTCATTCCGGCCATGTATCGCTTAATATGTGTGCGCACACATTCACCGGGCTTTGTTGAAGCTCAACTTAACGAAGCGCTTTCTAAAGAGACGGTTGCTAGATCGACTCACGGTGAATTTGGAATGAACAATAACGGAGAAAGAAATGGCTGATTTTAAATACAAGAACCTAAGCCAAGAGCAACAAGATAAGCTAGATGCAGAAGTGTTTCGTCGTTTGTTGCGCCACCTTGACGACAACAAAGACGTGCAAAATATTGACCTAATGATTGAAGGCGGTTTTTGTCGCAACTGTTTTAGTAAATGGTACAAAGCAGAAGCAGAGAGTCAGGGCCATGATTTAGATATTGATGACGCACGTGAACGTGTTTATGGCATGACATATCAAGAGTGGAAAGACAACCATCAACCAGCGGCAACGCCTGAGCAATTGGCAGCCTTTGAAGCTCGTCAGAACAAATAACACCAGATAGGTTGATTGATAAACTCAGTGCCGCTCTTTAATGAGCGGCACTTTCGTTTGTTAGGTACAAACATTCATCATCAGGTACAAACGTTAAGATTAAGCTGTAAATCATAAGGTAGGCTAGAAAGCCGACGCGTTATTTTGCTTCTTGTACGTTCGATATCATCGATTTCAATGGACTTTTTATTGGTGAGAATACTCACGTCTACTCTAAGCTCACGGCCAATCTTGGTGACACCCGTCACTTGAATGTCTTGAGGCATTTCTTGTTCTACTGCAGAGATATCATTATCGACTTTCTGACACAACGCCTTATCTGGAGACATCATCAGTAGTTCTCGTAGCGCATCTTTAAGCATGTCGAATGGTACTTTGATGAAATAGAAAGACATGCAAACCATCATGGCGGGGTCGGCGTACACGGCATATTCGCGAAGCGGCGAAAGGGAAATAAACCAAGCCGCAACGAACCCTGCGGTTACCACCAAACTGAGCAACGTGTCCATCTTCCACTGCTTTGCTTCGGCTTCTATTAAACCGGAAGAGTATTGTTTGCTTTTATTGGCGATCACCCACCATGCATATCCGCAACCAACCACATTGACAACACCAAACAAGGTGGCAATAGATGCATCGACTTGGCGTCCACCCGCGAATAATGCTTCAACGGCAGAATATAAAGCATATATCACGATACCGAGAATCGATGCCGCTTTAATTATGATAACAATCGGTTCGATGACTGCTCGTCCGAAGGGGAATTGAGAATCGGAGGGTTTTTGAATGTACCATGCGGCGGCCAGTGACAATAAAGTTAACAGTAGACTGATTAATGAGTAGACGCCATCGAAAACGATGACCAATGAACCGACCCATAATCCAAGAACGAGCCCACCCAGCGCAAAGCCAGAAGCTAGAATAGCTGAAAAGGTTAACACTTTGTTTTCGTTCTTGTTTGTCTTAGCACACATAGAATGTCTCATACTGTGAATACAGTTTCATTCTTCGTGTAAGATGGATGCTTTACAAACTAAAACTGGTCAATGAATGATCGTAATTTCAAGTGTAATTGGAATAACGGTTATAATTCAGGAGCTTATTGGTTAAATTTGGCGTCAATATAATTGACGGTCAGTGATGAGTTAGAAGTCGAATAGGTAATCACTCAGCTTATCGACCAACCAAACCATGGCAGAATCCTCGGTCATCCCCGCTGCGGTAAACATGCAATAGTCTTCTTGAGTCAGCCCGTAGGTGTGTTTGATCACCGCGATGTTTTCTTGACGAAGAAGAGGGCGAATTAGAGGCTCAGGTAATACGCCCCAAGCGTCTTCGCTGAGAATAGTATTTAACATGTAATCAAAGCTTGAAAAACCGATATAACGCAGAGAGAACGGTTGCAGTTCTGGATTGTCCTTTTCGTTTAAGTAGGCCAGCGAGGCTTGCATTGCATTTCGTAAATCTTCATCCGAGACTCGTCGCATTTTGGTCAGTGGGTGCCCTGAACGACAGACTGACATTAACCGTATCTTGCCGATAGGGTGGTAGGTGACTCGAGGGTCATCAGTTCGTTCATAATCAACACCGAATGCGAAATCAACTTGATGAGTTTCGACTAAGTTTGCGAGGTCACCACTTGATGCGAGAACGATGTTAAAGGAAGTCGCTGGAAACTTTTTGTTGATTTGATGCGCCAGTTTTTGCCAAAGCTCATCGGGTAAAGAGTCATCACGAGCAATCCAGACTTCGGCATTAAACTCCCCAGAGACTTGTCGGCAAGTTTGAATAATCCGCTTTTGCGTAACCAGTAGACTTTCGCAATCTTTATAGATGGCTTTGCCTGCTTCAGAGAGAGCAAGGTGATTACCTGAACGCACAAATAATGCCGTATCTAACTCTTTCTCTAGTGCTTTAATCGCCATGCTGAGTTTGGTTCTGTTGCAGGCTAATTGTCGAGCCGCTTCTGAGACCGAACCCACGTCGACAACAGTGCAGAAGGCTTCAACTTGAGACAGGTTCATAAAATGCGCGATCCTTAGAGAAATGAGTAAGTTATTGAAGCGACATTTGGAAAATAACAAATATTGCCATTATTTACGACATTTCTCTTTTTACTGAGCATCAAAGTACGTGTTTCAGTTGTAACAGCATAAAGTGGTAAATAAAAAAGCGCCGCTTCATTACGAAGTGACGCTTTTTAATTGGATCATATTACTTACTTACAGAGCGAATCCAACTGGCAGGTTGGGTCGTCCCCGGAAGTGTCACTAAACCATCATCTCGCTTTGGTAAGCCTTTATTGTCGATATCACCTTGTACTGGGCGAATCTGAGTTGGGCTGGTATTGGTTTGATTCACTTCAATAATATCAAGTACGCCATCGCCGTCAGAGTCCCAAGAGTAATCAGATGTACCCAGTTTTCTTTCGGTCGAGAAATCTAAGCCGTCTTTATCCATATCCCGCGTTGGATTAAGTTCACCTTTTACGTTTCGTGGCCCCAATTCATTGCGTGCGTATTGACTGTTACCGCCTCCATTTGCCATTCCCCAAGTGGTAATTGAGCTATCGGCGTGCAGAGCGGTGTAAGTCATGCCATTAACTGACATTGCAGTGATTTTTTTATCTTCTCGGCTACCATCAAACAAAGTGGGATCTTGCTTAAATCTTCTCATTGGGTTGTTGTTAAAGCCCCAGTTTCGAACGATATCAAATGAACCATAACCCCATGGCACCACCGCGCCATTTTCAAGCAAAGCATAAACTGAACTCGTGTTGATATAGACATCTTTCACCGATACCGATCCATTTAGCTGCTCTGATGGAGCAGCCGCGCCATTAGTTTCACCAAACTGTTGTCCCCACTGAAGCAATGAACCATCGGTGAGTTTTGCAACAAAGATTCTAGAGCCTGTACCTGTGTAGACTTGCTCTATCTTTTGGCTGGCAATGGCATCTTTAACATCTTGAGGGAGCCACATTTCGTATCCCCAAGCTTGAGACTTTCCGTTTTCTTTGTATGCAAAAAAACCACTGTCTGAAGCATGAATACTCGCAACGCCTGATTCTAATTCAGTATGATTTTCCGGCATGCTAGAGCCGACATAGATCAATTCACTCAATACCCGAGGCCAGTCTATGTTCCCTTTCCCGTCACCGTAACCATCGAATAACCAATCCGCGTAGATCTTGTTCTTTTTATCTTTGTATAACCAATCTGGGTAATCTTTCTCATTAGGTTGAGATGCCCCCCCTGCTTTTACGTCACCCCATGAAACAACTTTGCCATCTTGGCGTAGGGCGGCAAATGCAGTAGAAGTTGTGGCAATCGAGATAATGGAAACGGTGCCGTCGATGTCTGCTTTCACTCGGGATACGTCTGCTCCTTTAGAAGCATCTCCCCAGGTAACAACAGAGCCGTCACCCTTAATTCCGGCATAAGCGCCTTTGTTGCTGTATATTTTTTGTATCGCTAAGTGTTTTGTGCCTTCAGGGTTGAATGGGTCTTGCCCAGGAGCTTCAAGCTTTAGCTTATCTTGATCAGCTTCGGACTTTTTGCCCCAAAAAACCACCGAGCCATCTTGGCGAAGCGCGGTAAATGTGTTGCCAGTAGAGTGGAGTGAAACAACTGGGTTCTTACCGTCTAACTCTGAGCTAATAGCGCTGATGTCTTTTGCATCACCGTCACCAATAGTAACGACGGAACCGTCACTGCGTAACACCGCCATGGTTTTTAAGGTCGCGGCAATGTCAACAGCAGGGTTCTTAGCGTCGAATTCTGGTAATACAATAGGATCTGCATCTAAATCTCGGTTGCTCCAATACAGTACTGAGCCGTCAGTGCGTATTGCTGCATTATTGAACTGAGTGCTATATACGCGAACGGCTGCAGGACCGTCGAGGTTAAAGACTTTCACTTTACCTTGTTCATTGATGTAATCGGCGCTTGGTCTTCCTACGTACTTGGCTTTCCAGATAACAATCGCGCCGTCATGCCTTATCGCAACCGGATAAAAGTTGTGATTTAACTGTTTGTTGTGATGTACTTTTATGGATGCTACCCCAGGAGTTGGCTGGGCAGAGATAGCACGTTGTACCGTAGCAAGATCCAGTGTGTTGTTGAGTGTGCGAAGCACGAGTGCATTTTTGAAGTGCTGTAGATTATCTGTGGAGGCTTGTTCTTTAGGCAGGCTGAAACCAGCCTCAAGTAACCATTTTTTTAGCTCGGTAGCCGATGCTTCAGTTGTATTAACAGTGTTGTTGAAACGACTTTGGTCGGGCCATATTACGTAACTACGAGCATAAGCGGCTAACTTCTCAGTAGCCGATACCACAGATTGCACCTTGTCGAAGTCAATGCTGGTGGCTGAAACATAAGGTTTAAAGTTGTAGTCTTGGTCGATATTAATATCGGAAAAGCCCAAGTACTTCAAGCTATAAGCCATGACACGAGGTGTCGATTTAGGATCAACCAGCTTATCAATGAAAAGACTAATACGGTTCAACTTGGATTCTACCGTTGGCACGTAAAGCAGATTATCTTTAAACACGAGCACGGTGTTGTAATCGATATCAAATTTCAAATCAGAATTGGGCATTAACAGCTGCAACTTTTCACGTACTTGCGCACGGGTTAAGCTGATTTCTGCTCGGTTGTGTTTAAGCAAATCTACGTGGGCGGAAAAAGCGGTGAGTGTTGCGTCTACATCAAGCCTCTTTCCCTTGGTTCTAAACAGTTCACGGTAATCAGCCCCTTCTAAAATCGCAGGATTTAACTTGAGCAAACTGGCTATTTGAGCCACGAACTTGTCTTGGTTCGTTTTTTCATCAAGTAACGCCGGTGTTTGAGACCACGTAACCAAATTAGAAAGAGTCTTGACGTTACTTTGAGTGGTTACTTTGTCTAATTCGCCGTTCTTATCTAGAGAAATGGCCTTCAAATACGAATAACCTTTTTGGATGTTGGTAAATTGAGCGATATCCAACAAGCGATAGAGTTTTTGACTGTCTGGTTTTTGTGAGTGAGTCAGTTGGGCGATTTTCTTAAGCGCTACCTCGGAGATGTCTTTACCAGACTGGGCAATGACTGGGTTACGGTTTAGGTGCTCGATGACTTGTTGGCGAGATTTGATTTTTAGTGGCACTTTAGAGTCGCTACCTGGAATCGCAGCGTCAACTTGGAGAATTAAATCGGATAACTCGGCTTCGAAAGTTGCGCTATTCCAGTCAAGCCCCTTACCCTCAGGCAGAGTCTCGGCAATAGTGCGAGCTTCAGAAGAAATAGTGATGCCTGCGGTATCGGGGTCGCCATCCGCATCTAACGATTGAAGTAATTGGCTGATTAAAATAGGCGCGGGTAAGTCCATTGGTGTGACATCTTCACTTGCTTTTGCTGAACCTAATTCAATGTTACCAATTGAAAATGTAACCATTTCGCCAGCAATGAAGTTGAATTCACCTTTGGCATTGGTTAAGCCACTCTGGGTGGCCGTTTTGTAACTTACACCACCAACAGCACTGTCTGTAAACCGTCCAACTTGGGTTTGTGAAGGGGAACCTGAATTATCGGTAGCAGCATTGCCACCTCCGCCTCCGCCACAGCCAGAAAGTACCGCGACAATAGCCAGTGAAAGGCTCGTCTTCAATAAGCGCATTGGTTTTCTCCTTTGATTTAAAGCGTCACTATGAACAAAAACAAAATGTTTCATATGACGAATAACCACAATTTTCATAGCAAATCTGCTGGCTTAACTTATTTTACCAGACGTATTAACTATATAAATGTAGTTGACGAATAGATTCGTTTTATAAATAATGCCCGCATCTTAGTGATAACTAATATCATTATCAACTGCAAATGAGAAATATTCGCAATAAAAGGGGTTTTAGAGATGCGTCGAGTTGTAAAATTTTGTAACGAAAATAAAGGTGTGACGTCCATAGAGTACGGCGTTCTTGCTGCTGGTCTTGCTGGTGTTATCGCGCTAGTGCTTGGAGACGACGGCGTGTTTACCGAGGCGCTAACCAATGCTTTTGAAACCGTAGCCGGCACCATTGAAAGCCAAACAGCGGGTGGTTCTGAAGGAAGTTAATGGCTGTCGACACCCCCATCTTTTTCGTACTAGGTCCATTGTTGTGGATTTCGTTCGGCGATCTAAAAAGTAGAACCATTAGCCATTGGGCATGCGCAGTACTTTTGGCTCTTTGGTTAGTCTTTGCAGTGAGCTATTTAGAAAGCGACCAGATACGCACTCACCTTATGATTGGCTTTGCTGCTCTGGTAGGGGGTTTTTTACTCTACGCACTCAATATCTGGGGTGCCGGTGACGGAAAACTGATTGCGTTGTGCTTACTTTGGGTGGGGGAAAAATGGCCAGAAACACTGATAAGCGTTGCCCTTTTGGGGGGGCTATTAGCTGCAATATACCTGCTGTTAGCGCGATTTAGTCAAACTAACCACCCCTTGCCTTATGGTGTGGCGATTGCTTTAGGCACTCTTTATCAACTTAGCGTCTAGAAAGTGAACGGTGGTTAATCCATAGGTCGTGGCTGGTGGTTGGCTACACCGTCACTTTCTGATTAACGGAATAGTAAAAGTTATGAAAATTCGTTTTTTACTTTACATATTACTGGCGGGCATTATCGCCGCTGGTGGCTACGTATATTGGCAGCAGTCATTGAATACGAGCCCAAGTAATACAGTAAAGTCTAGCCAAACAGACCTCAACACAACAGAAGAGTCAGTAACTGCAATATATCAAGGCGCTTATTTTCTTACGGCCAATAGAAGCTTGGCTAAAGGTAGCCTGGTACAAGAATCCGATTTGATCTGGCGACAAAAGCGTGAAGATGAAGAGATAGCGGATCTCGAGCGTTATTACCTAAAAGGTATTGCTAAACCTCAAACCTTGGCAGGATTTGTGGTCAGGCACGCGATTAAGCAAGGCGAATTTGTTAACAAAGCGAGCTTCATTCGACCGGGCGACTTTAACTACTTGTCTGCGGTATTGAAGCCTGGGATGCGCGCCGTAAGTATTCCTATCGATGTTATTTCGGGTAGCTCGGGGCTGATTAAGCCGGGTAACTCTGTCGATGTGATTATTACGACTAACCTAGAGGGTGGTGGTATGTCTGGCCGTGAACTTTCAAGCATCATTGCTAAAACCATACTCAGTAACGTTCGGGTACTTGCCATCAACCAAAATGTCGAAAATTTGGTAGAAACGCAGGCGTTCGATCTCGCTAAAACGGGCACCGCAACGTTGGAAACGACGGCAAAACAGGCTGAATTGCTGACTGTCGCAAGAAAAATGGGAGAGCTTTCCCTGAGCCTACGCAGTGAGTTTGTAGAAATAGAGCCTGAAATAATGCTCGATGAGTCAACGACAACAGCAAGCCAAGTAACCGATCATTTCAAACAACCCATCGCGTCACCAAGCGTTGTGTTAATGCATGGCATTAAGCGTCGTAATTTAAGTGTCGCAGACAGCGGCGTTGAAGTTCTAGCCGATTAAATTTAGGGAAAATAAAATGAAACAACATGTAGTTAGCCAAACATTTCGAATTTGGCTGACAGGATTTGCTTTGTCGTTTTTCGTTGTGATGCCGGTTTTTCAAGCGAATGCAGCTCAGATTTCCTCAGCAAAACAGACGCTTAATTTGTACCTGGGATCCGCCAAAGTTATTACCTTACAGCAAGCGGCCAATACAGTCTTTATTGCTGACCCTAGTATTGCGAGCTTTCAGGCATCCAGCGATAAAACATTGATCGTGTTTGGTCGTAAACCCGGTTCATCTAGCTTGTTTGTGCTGGATGAAAATGGCCACCAGGTGTATTCGGCCAATGTAAGAGTGGGTTACGACCTGTCAGGGTTGCGCCCAACACTTAAACGTGAATTTCCTCTAGCGAACATTGGTGTTCGCGCATATGGAGGTGGTGTGATGCTGTCGGGCAGCGTACCTGATGCCGCAACGGCCGCTCAAGCGCTTGCCATCACGAATGAATTTGTTCAACAAGCCCTTCAAATAGGAAGCGAAGCGTCAACGATGCCGACCAGTGATGGTGGCGAAAGTGCAGCTGTAGGGCGTGGCGCTGGTATTGGCGGGTATAAGCAAGGCTTGGTTTTGAATCGCTTGAAAATCAATGCGCCTACTCAGGTCAATATTCGTATTCGAATTGCAGAAGTTAGCAAGCAAGTGAAAGAGAACTTTGGTTTCCAGTGGAACTATTTAAATAAAAGCTTTTCTTCGGGATACAAGAAAATCGCGATTGCGGATAACCCAATTATTTCTGAAAACCTATTTAAGGGCAGCAAGGTTAATCCATTGCGTCCAATTGAAGACATTGTCGGTATGGTAGACATTCTAGCGGAAGAAAATCTGGTGACAGTATTAGCGGAGCCTAACTTGACGGCGACGACAGGTGAAACTGCCTCATTCTTGGCCGGCGGGGAAGTTCCTCAAGTGATCAGCGGCGGCAAAGATGGAGCGGCAACGATTGAATATCGCCCGTTTGGTGTATTGCTCGCAGTAACGCCAACCATTATGTCGAACAACCGAATAGCGCTAAAAGTAAAAACCGAGATAAGTGACCTGTCTTCAGCTAATAGTGTCGTGACCGATGGCATTGTGCAGCAAGGGTTTGATATTCGCCGTGCCGAGACCAGCGTAGAGCTTGCGTCGGGGCAAAGCTTTGCACTTGCAGGTTTAATAAAACGACGGGTAAACGATGATCTGCAAAATTTACCTTGGGTCAATCAGATCCCAGTATTAGGCCGTTTATTCGAATCAAGCCAGTTTAAAAACAGTGAATCAGAATTGGTGATCATAGCCAGTGCCCATTTGGTAGAACCGACTCGTGTTCCGTTAGCATTACCGACGGACAACTTACATCTTTCAAGCCCATTCGAGCGTTTGATTTTTGGCCGTAGCTTGAAGCCGATAGATGCGTATCAAAAACCACCACAAGCCATCGCAAGCGAAGCATTTAAAGGCTTTGAATTTTAAGGAATGACCATGTTGAAGCGAAACTTAACTCTGATTGCAGTGGCGTGTGGACTGTTAGCTGGCTGCGAGTTTAATCGAACTCAAATGATAAAAATGGAAGACAGGCTATCGACGCCCTATCAAGACCCTCAAATTATCGTTGATATACAAACCCGGCACATTGAGCTGGAAGTAACACAATCAATGAAGCGTGAGATGGGGAGTTTTTTGGCGCAGCTAGATACTCCAGCGTTAATAAAAGCCGCGATCCGTTACCCCAATAATTGGTCAAAAAAACATGTGTCGATGTTGAAGTCACACACCAAATCTAACGTCTCCGATGTAAGTTTGTTTACATTTCAGCCTGCAGAAATTCAGCAAGTGACTGTCGTTGGGCATTATGCGGTGGCAAGGGTGGTTGGCTGTGATGATACGGCGGCATTCCCGGAAACGTTTGATGGTAAAACGGGATATAGCCCAAACCATGCGTGTGCCAGCATACAAAATCAAGTGGCGATGGTTGCTGACCCAAGGGACTTTTTACAAGGAAAAATCTACCAAAATAACAGCAGTGTTCAAGGTGTGAGTGCGGTAGAAGCATTTAATCAAGGGTCGCTAATGCCACTTCAAACGCAACCGATCAGTGTTGGAGATGAATAATGGAAACTAGCTCACCTAACATGATGGTAGCGGGACAAACCCTATCAGTTTCAGCATATTTGAGCTGTGACGCGGATAAGCAGAAGCTGGCAGAGTTACTTAACCAGCGTAATTTCGATAGCCAGTTGCACCAAGGAGACAGCCAAAAAGCGATGGCATATTGCCGTGAACATGCCCATACCGACATAGTACTTGTTGAGCTGTCTGAACAAGAAAATATATTGTCAGTTGCAGAAGAACTGCTTTCTTTATGCTCCGTCTCGACAAAACTTATTGTTATCGCACCGGATCAAGGCATCGACAAATATCGTGCTTTGGTTGCGCTTGGTGTTTTTGATTACCTGCCTACGCCATTAAATCACGACGCGGTTATGAAGGTGTTCAAGCGTATTGAATTGGGCTGCGAGTTAAGCTCGACTCGGCTGAACGGCACGTGTATTTGGGGCTTAAAAGGGGGAGTAGGTGCGACGACAGTAGCGTCCAATATTGCTTGGTTACTGCCTAATAGACACCATCGACATACTTTGGCGATAGATCTTGATGTTCACCAAGGAGATTTAGGCCTTCACTTAAATCAAGATAATCATGGGCAATTGTCGGGCTTACTGGCCTATGCACAAGAGTTGGACCCCTTGTTGTTAGAACGTAGCGTCGTACAAGTAAACGATCGACTTGCTTTGTTAGATGACAATATGCCCTTTGCTCAGCCTTCAATGTTCAAGGTGGCAGAATTAGCTTCCTTAGCTCGTTTAGTGAATCAAGAATATGCTGCTCATGTTTGGGATAGCGCGAAGAGTAGTATTGATAAAATAGACGCAATTCTGGCCCATTGCCAGACCTGCGTATTGGTTTCTGATCTTACTTTATCTGGTGCTCGTGAACTGGCTAAAGCGTTAACTTTTATAGAAAAACATGAGCATTTACGTGCGATTACCGTTGTTAATCAAGTCAGGCCAGAATCTGGCAGGTTGCTGACTTTACAAGAATTTGAACAAGCTATTGGGATTCAAGTAGGTCATGTTCTGGATTATAACGGTAAGAAATTTACTCAGGCTCAAGAAAGCGGTCAAATGTTAAGCCAGCATGGTGGTAAGACAGCTGAACAGCTAAAAGACATAGCGCTGGACTGTTTGGGGCAGGCGAAGCTGAAAAAATCCGGTCTGTTTTCTTTTTGGAATAAAAGGAAACTCGCGTAATGGCTCACGACATTCATCAAACTGAAAAGTTAAGGCAAGAACAAATTGGCGCAGTTCGAGACGCGTTGTTGGAGTCGCTTGATCCAAGTCAAGCATTAGAAATGTCAGTCAAAGAACTTGAGTTTACCGTCTTTCAATCGCTGAACCAGCTAGCATTAGACAGCAAAGTCACCATGAATTTGCGTGAACAACAAAAACTCACTAAAGAGTTGATCGACGACATATTAGGTTTAGGCCCACTAGAAAGTCTGCTAAATGATCCAAATGTGGCGGATATTATGGTTAATGGTTGCGATCAAGTTTATGCCGAAAGGCACGGTAAGCTAGAGTTGACGTCCATTGTTTTCCGTAATCAAGAACACGTACATAACATAGCGCAGAGAATTGCGAGCCTAGTCGGACGACGTATTGATGAAGCGTCGCCTATGGTCGATGCGCGGTTAGAAGACGGTAGCCGAGTGAACGTGATAGCCCCTCCTTTATCGCTAAACGGCACGGTTATATCCATTCGTAAGTTTTCAAAAAACCGATTGTCTCTTGAGGTCATGGCTCAGCAAGAAAACTTGTCGGCGTCTATGGCTCGTTTGCTGGCTAATTACGTAAGCGCCAAAATGAATATTGTCGTTTCGGGAGGAACCGGCGCTGGTAAAACAACCTTGCTCAACGCACTTTCCGAACACATTTCTGAGCATGAACGGCTGATTACCATAGAGGATGCGGCAGAGATCCAGTTAAAACAACCGCATGTTATTAGCCTCGAAACTCGTGCCGCGAGTGTTGAGGGTTCAGGGGCGGTAACTCAAACCGATTTGGTTAAAAATGCGCTTCGAATGAGACCGGACCGGATTTTATTGGGTGAGGTTCGCGGCGAGGAAGTGTTTGATATGCTTCAAGCGATGAACACAGGCCACGATGGATCCTTATCTACGGTACACGCCAATACCCCTGCTGATGCCTTGATTCGTTTAGAGAATATGTTGAGCATGAGCCAAAGTAAGCTCAACCCTGAATTAGTTCGTAAACAGATCGCTTCATCGATTGATGTAGTTGTGCAAATTGAACGTTGCCGGGATGGTAAACGACGCATTACCCACATTGCGGAAATACTGGGCTGTAATGACGGACACATAGAACTCCATACTTTGTTTAGATTTATCTACGATGGCCGCATTGTGGATGACACATTGGAGGGGCACTTTGATTGTTTAGTTGAGCAAAGTTGCAAGCAAGAAAAGCTACAGCATGCCGGTTTGCTTAACGCAACCCAACAACTACTGGCCTCTCAATACTTAGCGAAAAAACGAACGGTTGAGGGCGTAAATCATGATGAATAACGCCGTTTATGTTCTCGCATTTGTTGTGTGTATCGCGGTGATCGTTGCCAAATTGGAGCGTAAACAAAAACGATTGGCAACGCTGAGAAGCCAAGCAAAACGCGTTCTGTCTATTCATTATCAAGGTGATCTCGCGTTCGCTAAATTATCTGCTTCGTCGATGTCTGGGTTTGAGTTGCAACTGCAATCAGTCAAATCCCTTATTACGCTACCCGTTATGGTTGTGGGTATTGCGGCCGGTGCCTTGTGTTACAAAATGTCCGCAAGCTTCATTCTTACCTTTGGTGTCGCCGTTGTCGTTATGGCATTGACGAGCAAGCTCATTATTGCGCATCAAGCGAAGAAAGCCCTGCAGCAGTTAGAAGCTCAGTTACCGGATGCTATCGAGGTGTTTGCCCGAGCCATTGCAGCAGGCGTGCCTTTGAATCGTTCGGTTCTGAGTGTTTCAGAGTCATTTGAGGGGCAGTTAGGGAGCGAGTTTCGTAAAATCTATGATGCGCTGTTATTAGGTGTCTCGTTCCAACAAGCCTTTTCAGATGCCGCCGACCGGGTGGATTCAGAAGCGTTTGGCTATTTTACCGCAGTGTTAAGTTTGAACACTGAAACCGGTGGGCCATTGGTGGACGCACTCAGTAATTTAGGGGCGAGCCTAAGAGAGAAAAGCAAGATTCATCAGAAAGTTCTGGCTCTGACGGCGGAACCAAGAGTCGCTGCGAGGGTAGTAACGGCGATTCCCATTGTTTTGCTCTCGATGCAATTTGTTAAACAGCCAGAACAAATCGACTTCTTGCTTAATGACCCAAGTGGTCAGAGCGTATTGGCCTATGCGGTTGTTAGCATGGCGCTTGGTCTTATTTGGATCAATCGATTGACGAAGGTGTCGTAATAATAGGATGACTACAATGATGCCATTTATTTTAGCCGTAACGCTTATGGTGTTTATAGGCTCAATCGCGCAAACAAAGTACCAAAAGCAGCGTTTTCATCGACGCTTGTTGTTGGTATTACAAACCCCAAGAAGGCAAAACCAAGCGGGCCTGGTACTTAAAGGTGTTGGGCTAACATGCGCTACATGGGTAGAAAAATACCTCTCATCTGAAAGAGACAAACAGCCCTTACAGACTCTATTACTTAAGGCGGGGTATTTTCACCCTAAAGCTTTGGCTTGGTTTTTGTTTGCCAAAATGGGTGCGATGGTTCTTGGCTTATGTATCTCTGCTTTATGGTTTCTCATCAACCCTGAATTACTCAGCGGAAAAAGCGCGCTAATTGCATTAGTTGCTTCTATTGGTGTCGGTATTTTGGTCGAAAAGCGTGTTGCTGCTCTGGCGGACGCAAGGCAGTCTCGAATGAGCCGTTTTTGCCCAGATGTGATGGACATGATGGTCATTTGTGCCGAAGCAGGAACTAGTCTAGACGTTTCATTGCAAAAAGTAGGACAGAAGATCCGGCCTATTTGTCCTGAACTGGCAGACGAATTCCAACAAGTCGTGAACGAGCTCAGAATTTTACCCAGTCGCAGTCAAGCGATTAAAAACCTTGCCAACAGAACTCAGGTAGAAGAGTTGAGAATGTTGGCGATTACCTTGTATCAAGCCATGAATTACGGCACGTCTATCGCGAAAACATTGCGAGTAGTGGCATCTGATACACGGCAGAAACGTTTATTGTCTATGGAAGAACGCGCCTCAAAAGTCCCTGCAAAAATGGGGCTTCCGCTTATATTGCTCGTTTTGTTCCCCACGCTTGTTTTGATTGCTGCCCCTGCGTTGTTAGGGCTCATTGACGCATTATCATAGGAAAGAAATCATGAAACATTGGATTACCGCTTTGCTGTTGATGGTTTTGGTTGGGTGTGCCCAATCGCAAGACAGCCGCTCTCATTCCGCAAGTGCTGATGCGCAGAAACAGGTTGCATTGATGTCTGAGCAAAACAATCAATTGGATTCGGCTCTTAACATCTATCAGCGTTTATACAAGAAAAATCCAGACGCTGAAATTAACTTAGCTTTAGGCCGACTTTACTATAAAAGTAAACAATGGGTGTTGGCTCAAACTCACTTAGAGCAGATAGAAGAAGATCAACCAGAGTGGGCTAAAAGCCGTATTTGGATGGCAAAAACGCAACTTAAGCTATCAAACCCTGAGCTGGCGTTCGCTAACTTACCTACGGACATAAACACAAATGAGTTACGTAACCTTAAAGCCGTGACGTTAGATTATTTGCAAAGACATGAAGAAGCACAAGCTCTGTACATGCAGGTTTTAGCGGCAGATAAGCTTGATGTAAAAGCGCGTCGAAATCTAGTGTACTCGCAAATATTATCAGGAGATTACCGCGAAGCGGAAGTTCAGCTTGTAGCGCTTTATGAGCTAGGAGTCCGGGACAGGCAACGCGATATGCTGGCGGCGATTGTGGCCTTGCTACAACAAGAAGATCCGAAAGCAGTTCGCACTCTTGAAGGGTATTCCAGCCCTTATGAAGTGGAACAATTGCTGGCACAACTTGAGAGCTTAAAGGCGACACAATGAAGCATCAAAGAGGGGCGTATGCCGTTGAATTCATCGTGACATTTTTGGTGTTTTTTTCTGTCGCCATGATCGCCATAGAAGTCAGCCGTTATTTTTTGGTTCGCAGTATGCTTGATTTTAAATTTAGAGAGATGGTTTACGACAGCCGCACCGATGCAAAAAAAAGCGTTGAATACTATGTTGACCGACACTTCACTGATCGATTCTATTTTTCGCGTAAGAATGTAACAGTGACGGCTAAGAACTGCGAGGACTTAGAAGCTTATTCGGATGGTAAATGCAGTTCAGGCAAAGGTTTCCAACAATACATTGTACGTTATGAGATGAAGTATTCGTTTACGCCAATTGTCCCTATCTATCTACCCGACGGCCTTCGTCAGTGGGACTATCGAAGCGTGGTGGTTATGCGTAATGAGCCAGATTTTTCAGGAGGGCAGTGGTGATGATAAACGATAATATCCCTAGCCGTTTTAACTCAAATACGATGTCTAATAGATATAAACAACGCGGCGTGATTATGATCGAGTTGGTTCTGTATGTCTCGATTTTTATGGGGTTGATGATTGCGGCGGTAGACATCCTACGTTATGTGCACTTTCAAGACAGGTTGCACTTAGTCGTCTCGACCATTGGGCCATTGGCCGCTGATATTCCACCAGACAGCAGCAATAATGTGCGCTTTGAACAACAGCTTTGTGGTGTTAGCCAACAGAACTTGAAACATGATGATTGCCCGGAGTCAGAGGTGACGAAAACCTTACTTAAAATTGCTTTGGAAACGATGGGGTTAGAGAGTTCTGAGCGATTTTCAATGCGGCTAGAATTTATCAGTGATTCTAGCAATGCCAGCAGTAAAGAGTTTGCGAAGACCAATATTTTGGGCGGTGGAAGCTGTGAGTTGTATCCTAATGTGCCTGGTGGAATTCGTCTTGTTAAGTATCTGTCCAATTCTAGTTCTACTCGTGAAGTCGAATTAAAAAATCGTGCTCACAGTCAGTTTATTTATGTCGCAGCCTGTTATCAGCCCTCTGGGTTGATGAGCGTCGTAAAGACACTATTAGATGCTCCCCTGTTTGCTGATTCACTGAGTTTACGACGTTACTGGTATAGCGGAGATCGCAATGAAGTGTAAGTACACGCCTTCTTTATCGAAGCAACAAGGCAGTGGTACGGTGCTGATGGTGACGTTTGTTATTTTAATGATGGTCATGTTTTTTGTGTCTATCAGTGCGACTCGCTTTGTCACTATGCAGACGAGGCTTAACCATTCCGTTGATGCGGCGCTGGCATTAGTCGCTCGGGAGGGTGTTGCTGTAACGGAGGCAGAAGGCCAATACTTGGTGCGGACGTTTATTATAAATAATAGCCCTGTTGGTATTCGGGATCAGGCAGTGAAAACAGCCAAGCAAGTGTCGATAAAGTTATCGAATTTAGGTTATGCCGAGCAACTTAGGCTGAATGTGAGTTTGCCAATACAGCCGTTTGTTAAAGGCGTTCCCGTGCTTTCAGCGCAAGTAAGCCGTGAGTTACTCAGACAATATCCACCAACCGAAACGGTGTTAAGTTTGGATTTGAGCTCGTCGATGTCGAGTAAGTTAGGTGGTGGTCAAAAGCCTTCTGAGATTATGCCGGATATCCTAAATGATTTTATCGATAGTTTAACGGGCGAGGTTGCGATATCTAAGGATCATCATATTGGCTTGGTTCCCTATTCTGGTTACGTGAACGTAGGAAAGGCTTTTCAAGATCGACTGATTACGCCACAGTCTCGAAAAATTCCGGATGGAGTGAGGTCAACGGCAAGAATGCACGGATATGATGGTGACTTTTTACATCGATTAGGCGTTGAGGGAAAAAGAAGCGGAGCGTGCGTGGCACGTAAGCCATATAAGCTAAATAATCCTAACGATATATTGCGCGTGCCGAATTCGGCGAGGCAGGGTTTTGAATTGGTGATTAACTACCCTGGTTCTCGATTTAACAACGATTTACGTCAATTTTTGATTGACCTGAACTCAGGGTTCACACCAGACCATATGCTGCCATTTATTCAAAAAGGGCCGAAATCAGAGGGATTTATTGGTTCTAATGGCTCATGCCCATCGATGGCCTTGATGCCAATAACCGATGATACTCTGGCACTTAAAGACAGAGCTAATGATTATTACCCGACACACGTAACTGGGGGGGATGAAGGCGTAATCTGGGCTTGGCGTTTACTGGACCCAAAATGGCGATCTGCAATTTGGCCTAAAGTGAATCAAGCTCTAAAAGAGCCTAAACGTCGTGTCATCATGTTTACCGATGGTGCTAATAATAAAGGTGTGACAAAAAAGCGTTTTGTTACTTTACTTAGCACTATGTGTCGCTCATTGCATAACCAAGGCATCAAGATGGATGCGGTGATTTTTGACCAAGGTGTCAAACGAGATGAGTTGCAAGCCTATCGGCAATGTACAGCACTGACCGGAGGGACTTTTAATTACGTAAATGGAGATGATTTAGGCGCACTAAGGATGTTTTTTGCTCGCTTGGCGATTCGCCAGTATCAGGTGCGTTTCTTATAGGTAATATCACTATTTGAGAACAATAACTCAATGTTGCGTAACTCGTAACGTGTAAATTGGCTTGTAGAAAGGTTTATAAATGAAAAAAGTTTTATTGATGACATTAGGGTGGGTGGCAACTGCGCTTGGGTTTATTGGCATATTTGTGCCTTTGTTACCTACGGTGCCTTTTGTTTTGCTTGCGATGTATTGTTTTGGCATGACTTCACCTCGCTTTATGCATTGGCTGGAAACGAATCGTTGGTTTGGCCCTGTTGTAAGTCGTATTAGATCTGACTTAGGTTTAACGGTGAGAGAGAAAACCAGGATTTTAGTCATTACATGGCTGTCTATTGGATTGACCGTCTTGTTCGTTTTGGACAATGTTCACGTTCAAATGTTACTAGTAACGATTTTATTAATGGAAACCTGGTTCATTTTGAAATGTAAGACTTATTCTGGGCCAACGGTAAGCCAGTAAAAAGTAAAAAGCCAACGAAGGAACTCGCTGGCTTTGGTTTATTTCAGGTCTGATATCTTAATAAAGATTACAATCCATCAATTTTTGATTTTGCATCCGGATGTGAATAGGTACGAGAGAAGATCTCACCTTGGCCAGTGGTGTAATCACTTTCTGTTTCCCATGCAGTGTGATCCCAGAATCCTTTAATCGCAAATTCGATGCCGTTTGAACTTGTGATGGCTAAGTATTGGTTCAAGGTCTGGCTTTGATTATTATCGTCCGAATAAGTAAGAACGAATTTCAATATCCCGCGGTCTGCGTCATGAATACTCCAGGTAAAGCTATGAGTAGATTCAATCACGCCAGTGGTTTCATTGATGTCGTTTAACGTGCCAGAATAATCAGGGTTGAACGTCAGGCGTTCGTCCGTGGTTTGGAAGCTAATTGTCTTATCAAGTAGCTCCTTATCCACAAACGTTGCGGTTCTGACGCTGCTATTTATACAGCCATCAAATGAAGTTTGGAAGGCCGCATAGGTGGTGAAGGCTACTGGACGATCTTTAGCATCATCCCAGTCTGAATCACCGGTATTACAGTTCTGTACATTCCCAAAAGGTTCGGTATCGGTCAGAGTAGAAACCCAAACCTCACTCTCTTCAGGTGCGAAGAATGCTATATCTGAACTGCTGCCTAGGTCTTTAATGACACGGAGGTAATCAACAATAGTGCCATTTTCTTTCCAAACCATGATGTCATCAGAGTTCATTTCCCACGTCATGTCTCTTGGAACACCGTTACGGAAATACAGCATGTTACCGTTAGGGTTAAGTACGTGCGCACGTGTTTCTTTAGATCCACTGATGCGGTAGACCGTGGTTAACTCATCGACATTCATATCCGGCTTATTGGAACACGCTTTCAGTTCAGCGGCGAACTCAGCATATGTCCCACCAGAGTCTTTTTCTGTTACGGTACACGTGACTGGAGCGGCATCAAGATCTTGCTCAGTAACTTTTGTTGACCATAGTTCTTTGTAGCTGCTTGCAGCATTGAGCTTGTTAACGTGATCTTCAAAGGTCAGAAGCGCCCATTGATTGTCTTTGATATCGGTGATTGCCCAATACCAAGTCTCGTTTGCTTCTTCCCAGTCGTTAAACAATTTAACGTAATCACCTGCAATTACCCAACTCCATGTGTAGGTGTTACCGCTGTCTTTATCTTTGGTGACTTTCACGGTGCCATCAGCGTTGAAGCTGTAGTCACGAGTGCCACCGCTACCTCTTACACGGTGGAAGTTTTTGCCTGAGATCATCTCGGATGTAATGGCTTTAGTTGGTCCATCACATGCTGACACGGCGTTATCAAATGATGACAAATCTAATGATAAATCAGATTTGCTTTGATGAGAGCAGACATTTAATGGGATATCGACCACACCCAAAATGGCAGTCTTAGCGGTAGCATTCATGAGTAACGTAGTGTCGTCAGCTCGTGAGGTATTCGCAGCCAAATAATGACCAATGTAAAGGGCATTTTGATACATCGACATGATAGGTGAGTCACCCGAATGGTATTTATCACCCCACGTATCTTGTACCGACTTAGGCACGCTGATGGTGATGACTTCTTCATTTTTAACGGTGGTTTGTGTCCAAGTACCTGTGCCCACACGCGCTGAAGTCAACGGTGTGGTCGTACCTGTGCCATCGCTCGCTGCACTTGCATCATTGCCCCAGTTCATCGTATAGAAATTGGCGACACCACCAGCGACAAGTTCTGCACCAATATCTCGGCCAAGAGACACACCTTTAACACTGGTGGTCACTGGCGTTTCACCTGCAGAAGCAGACGCAATGATTTCAGTTAACGAAGTCGCATTTTGGCCGTCATCTTCTATTGTCCCCGTGCCGCGCCAGAACCATACTTTGTCGTTTTTCAGCTCGTACTTGTCATCGAGTGTGAGCAGAGAAACAATCGCGCCTTTAGAGCCTGATGGGTAGCTACCAGCTTGCTCTGTGATATCTTTAAGTTCCCCCGCATTATCATGAATATTCAAGTTAGCAAGATCTTTTACAGAGCCTTGAACTTGGTAAACAAAGTTACTTTGACCTGATGGATAAAGCTGTACTTGTGTGCCATCGATTTTCAGCTCGTAATTTTCACTAGAAGCAGTCCAACCACTTTCTAGTAATATCAAGTTATTAAAGTCAGTATTCGTTTCAGAAGCTGATTTTACGTCGGTTTCTTCGGTAAGCGTTCCGTCTTTACCTATGCTGTAACGGGCCGTTACGGTTGCAATGTTATTGGCTAAAGTGAACTCTTCTAACTCGCCAGTGACTTTGCCGTCGTCCTCATCTGTGTTCCCTACATACAGTTTGACGCTTTCCTGCATGAAGCTAATAAGGGCCGCTGTTTGTGGCGCGCCAATATCAGGGTCGATAGGATCAAGATCATCTTCATCGTTTACGCCATCACCATCATCATCAGTGTCGGCATTGTTACCAATTTTGTCGCCATCAGTATCAACAGATTCGTCTTTATCAAGAGGGAATGCATCGTCACCGTCTAGGACTTTGTCTCCGTCATCATCGGTATCAGCGTTATTACCAATTTTGTCGCCATCAGTATCGACGGATTCATCTTTATCAAGTGGGAATGCGTCATCGCCGTCGAGGACGTTATCACCATCATCATCGGTATCAGCGTTATTACCGGTTCCGTCTTTGTCGGTATCTACAGATTCGTCTTTATCAAGTGGGAAAGCATCATCAGCGTCTAGGACTTTGTCGCCATCGTCGTCGTCATCGGCGTTGTTACCAATCTTGTCGCCGTCGGTATCGACGGACTCGTCTTTATCTAGAGGGAAAGCATCATCAGCATCTAGAACATCGTCGCCGTCATCGTCGGTATCAGCGTTGTTACCAGTTCCGTCTTTGTCGGTATCTAGCCATTCTTTACCATCTAGTGGGAAAGCATCCGCGCTGTCTAGGTGTGTATCGTTGTCGTCATCGGTATCAGCGTTGTCACCAATGCCGTCGTTGTCTGTGTCTTTCGTTTCGTCCTTGTCATAAGGCATTGCATCGTCTTCGTCTAACGTGCCGTCGCCATCTTTATCGGTATCGGCATTATCACCAATATCATCGCCATCGGTATCTGCCCATTCGGTTGGATCATCATCAAACGCATCATCAGCGTTAGGTACGCCATCTTTGTCGCTGTCGGTATCGACATCACCATTTGTGTTCACAATGATGGTATCAATGACCGGCGTTTCTCCTGCCGGGGTAGCATCTTTCACGGTTTGAATTTGAGTTTTAACTTTGTCATTAATTGTGGATGCTTCAGTGAGTAAATCGGTACTGCCTGTAGAAGTGGTTTGCTTCTCTAAATCAACAGGGTTGGTTGGCAGTGTACCCGAGGTAACCAGTGCTTTTGCGCCGACTGCAGCTTCGTCTTTGTTCTCTGCTACGTAATCACCCAGCACGTCTTCTTCAGGGATACCAAGTTGGCCCGCAATTTTTTTCTCTGCAGCGGTTTGTGCGGCCGCTTTGGTTGCTTCGTCATCACCATCAGAAGTGGTTCTTTTTAATTCCACATGCACCAGCGTTGAAAGGGGAGTTACATGAGTTTGGCCTGCTGGTGCCGACATTACATAATCAGCCGCGACGACTTTATTTGTATCTTCATCGATCGTCTTACCTTTGATGGCACGAACGATGACGGAATATTTTTCAGGGTCAGTCACGTCTGTTACATCGAGAACGGCATTACCTCCAGCTGTAGAGGTAGCCGTAGGCTCCCCTGGGTTATTTTGAAAGTCTCCATTTACATCCAACCAAACCAATGCGCCATTTAAATAACCATCAATGGCTTTTACGCTATAAGTTTTGGTTGCCGCTACTTTGTTATCACTGTCGCCGTCACTGCCCCCACCACACCCGACTAAGCCGAGTGAGGAGGTTAAGCCTAGCGCTATCACCAACTGTTTTTGTTTCATAGTATGTCCCTGTACAGATAGATATCACCGCTAACAAAGAGCAGTGAACATAAGAAAAGCCTCCATTAGATTGTAGTCATGCAAGGTTTCAGTGAAATGAATTTGTTGGATTTATGTTAATACTGTGAGTTTACTCAATAGTCCTTTTTAGGTATAAAAAAACGGCCCGTTAAGAGCCGTTTAATTAAGCTTATGTTTAAATTACATAAATGCTAATAAAGGAGAAATGCATAGAAGTACACCTGTCACAATAATGAGATTGGTCGCCATGCCCTTATATTTATGTAAGTGTGGGACTTTGTGCACTAGGTAGGCCGGAATTAAACAGCCCACCATGCCAAAGATCGGGCTACAAATGGAAGTGAACGATAAGATAGGTGCGTTTAGGGCAATCGCAGACCAAGCCAATAAGATAATGAATACGGTGACTAACTTGTTCACCAATGCCTTATTGATTTGAGACTCCTCATACTTACGCATCAGAACGTTCATTGCTAGGCCTTTACACGCTTCCTGGAACGCAAGGAACACACCAAAGAAAGAGGTCACAACAGCAAAGATATTAATAATGATGCCAGCCACTGTCGCCCAACTACCTGGGAAGTAATGAGCAATAATAGCCAGTGCAGAGATGTTCTTGTTCATTGCTTCTGCAGCTTGCTCTTGGCTAATAGCAAAAGTAAATGAAACAGCAAAGAAGAACACAATGACAAAGAGAATTGAGAACGCAATTTTCATCGCACGAGACGCTTTGTAGCGAGCAACTTCAATTGATTTCTCGTGAGAGCGGTAAGAGATCACCATAGGGCTCAAAGACTGAATAAACAGAATCGATGTCAAGGTGAAGGGTAGAGTGATGATCGCATCTTTTAGCATAGAGCCAAACTGGCCAATTTCAGGGATGTTATTCATGTCCCAGCGGGCAATCAACAGCACACCCATGATGGCAACTAGGGTGAGTACGGTTACTGCCATGAAGCCCGAAAGTTTGAACAGCAGTTTTTCACCCTTTGAACCGATGAAAGCCAAGATGCAAATTAACGCTAACCCGTAAAAGGAATTGTCGTTTAAGTGGCCCTCAGTAATGCCAAACGAATGCAGGTAAGATGCACTGTCATTGGTTACGGCCAGTGAATAGACCAGTACCCAAATAACCAGCATTAGAAAGTAGAGCACACCTAGTGCCACGCCCCAGTTTTTGCCAAGGTAACCGCTGATCACACCAGGGTAGTCGGTGCACTTTTTCGATTCTGCTAATGTGTTGATGAATAGTTTTTGGAAAAGGTACATGGCTGGGTAGCCAATAATAGAAGAAAGCAAAAACACCCAAAGGCCCATAACGCCAACTTGAACGGGTAGGAACACAATACCAGCACCAATAGCCATGCCGATACTCATTACAATCCAACCAAGATCGACGCTGTCGAACTTGATGGCTTTTTTCCATTCGCCTTCAGACATATTCGCTTTTACATGAAGCGGTTGATTCGCAGTGTTACTCGATGGTGTCGCATTTATAACTTCACTCATGATTCGTTTCCATATAGGTGTAGGGTTTTATTTTTATGTTTGTTATCAATCTTGATTTAATATCATGCAATTACTGTTGCAGTGTCGATTGATTTGACTCCGAGCATACTCCTGATTTAGTAGAAAATGTTTTTAATAATTACTAGCAAGTGGTGGCTTTACTAGAATAAAAACCTTACATTTAACATGGTTTGTAGTGTAATTTTTCGGGTGTTGACTTTGATCATTTTTGAGCTAATTTATAGTGCAAGTTTATTTGAACTTGCTCATATAACAGGTTTTTTATTTGGTGGTAGGGTGGATGAAACAAATGTTATCAAGTTCACAAAATTGAAAATAGAACCAGAATTAGCCTGAATCGAAGGAAATTAAGCGAGGTCTGTAGAGAAAATAAATGCAGTGGTTAAAGCACAGAAGAAAATAACCCAGTGCACATTTTATGCAACTTAAATTCAATATGATTTGTTGTTAAATCTAATGCTTGATTGTTAATGGCGAAGCTGATTGGTAGATGTGAAAATGGCCCACCGAAGTGAGCCATTAAGAATTTAAAAAAAAGAGGGTGCTGGAGATGAAACGTACCGTTTGGATGACTTTTCTTTACGAAGCGTTTCTCCTCACAGAGCTAAGTGCCAGATGGACTTATTTACTTACCATGATATCTAGGATCTGAACATCCGTTTGCGTCATTGACCCGTTAGCAAGTGCCGCTAGGTTTTGGATGGAAGATTCCACATCATTGGCAACAATGCCCTCATTACCTGTTACGCGAATGCCGTCAAGTGCCATTAAACAGGCTTTAACTGCAGCGCCCGCAGAAGACGATACTTTCATGGCGCAGCCTGTTTTGGCTCCATCACAGATCATACCCGCAATATCACCGATCATACTACAAATGGCATCACTTATTTGCTGGAATGTGCCACCAAGTAGCCAGGTCATGCCCGACACTGCGCCCATTGACGCTGTGGTTACCCCACATAACGCTGAAAGCTTATTTTGGTGACTTTTTATGTATATCGCCATTAAATGGGAAAGCATCAGCGCACGAATCAGGTGTTCGCGGTCGGATTTAAGAAAATCGGCCACGGCAACCACAGGCATTGTTGCGGCAATGCCTTGGTTGCCTGAGCCAGAGTTGCTCATGGCGGCTTTCATTGCGCCGTCCATACGAGCATCCGAAGCGGCAGAGGTTCGCTTAAGTACTTCTGTCAGTAGCCCACCAGATAACAAACCGCGCTCTTCATTTCGCTTGAACGTCGCGCCAATTTGCAGACCATAATCGTGTGTTAGCCCCTCTTCAGATAAGGCGCTATTTAGGGTATAAGCTTGTTCGATGAACTCTATGTCGGATAATGGTGCGTTGATAGCAAAGTCGAACACGTCTTGTGCATCGGCTTCCTCAAATGGCGAGGCAGTCTTGACTGATTTAGTTGTTGAATTGTTCTCGGCTCTGAATGTGGTCATGCCATTTTCTTCAATACTAATCACGTCAGTATGACTGTCTGCAATGGTGACCGAGACGTTTTCATCGCCACAAAATACCGTTACTTTTGCGTATAAAAGATGACTAACATCCGCAACACCAACGGTGACTCTGTCTTGCTCAAGCATAATCTTTGCGTTGTCGACATCTTTAGCGGTGATATTTTTGAGCACTTCCAGCTTTGCACTTGGATCCCCTGCGAGCGCGCCGATAGCAGCAGCAACAGGGAGTCCAACCATTCCGGTTCCTGGAATACCCACACCCATGCCATTTTTCATTAAATTCGGAGAGACAGAAACGCAGATTGTAATTTTATCTGTGACATCTTTGATGCCGAGTTTCTCGACAGCAATCGAGGTAGCAAGCGCAACCGACACAGGCTCGGTGCAACCAAGTGCTGGAACAACTTCACGTTTAACAACAGAAACGAATGAATCCCAAAGATGCTTTTTCATTTGAATTACCTTTAACATGCTCAATATGAATGCTGAATAGCATTAAAGACCACACCCGCTTGGTTATGGTGTCTTTTTGTTATGGGATAACTATACGATTAGACGGGAAGAAAGTTATTTCAATTATTTCTATTATTTACTCAAAATGGAGTAATTTATTCTACATAAGTTTCACCTGGGTATCACTTTGCTACCTTTGTCACAAAATATGCTCAAATTTTCTATTGTAGATCACGAAAATATTCACCTAATTTGAAGAACAAGAGTAAAACAATTATAAAAGTGCGGAGTCTCCTGCTTGTGTTTACATGAGCCATCAGTAGCAAATTTTTCTAAGTTCTATTCAATATGCATAAAACTAAGCTAGATAAAGTCGATAGCCAGCTGCTAACCATGCTGCAAAAAGATTGCACTCAGCCCTTAAGTGAACTCGCTGAGCAAGTTAACTTAACCACTACGCCTTGTTGGAAGCGGTTAAAGCGACTTGAAGAAGAGGGAGTAATCAAAAAGCGAGTTGCGCTGCTCGATCCTGAAAAACTGGGTTTATCCTTTACAGCGTTCGTTCAGGTAAAAACCAGTGACCACTCTCACGAATGGTATGAACAATTTGTCGAAACCGTTGTTGAACTACCAGAAGTGATGGAGTTCTACCGAATGGCAGGGGAATACGATTACATGATGCGTGTATTAGTCGAGGATATGAAAGCGTTTGATAATTTTTATAAGCAGCTCGTTAACCGAGTTGATGGTATTACTAACGTTACGTCTACCTTTGCTATGGAGTCGTTGAAATCGAGCACTGTTTTACCGCTGTGACTTATGTATTCAATGAAAATATTCTCATTAATGAGAATGAAAAAAGTGGCAAAAAATACCCAATCCATTTCATGTTTTAAGGCGATTAATGGGGGAGAGTAGGTACATCTTCTCCATTATCCCTATCAAAGCTCCGCCAATTCAAGCGCATAAGATTCACCTAATGTACGGGCTTAATATCCATACCTGTAGTGCATAGGGTGTTCACTCTTCTTTGACGACACATCCTTACATTTGGCTTACAAAACCTTACTATTGCCGTGCGTAAAACACGTGTTACATTCTCGCCGCTCACCAAATGTATCAACTTGTAACGGTATATATAAATGTATAAACAGACTTTCTTACGTATTTTTTCGCCAATTATTCTGGCTTCAGCTCTCGCAGGCTGCGGTGGTGGGGATGGTGGATCATCTGCACCATCACCATCACCATCAATCACAACGCCTCCGGTCAAGGCCGCTCAAAGAGCGAGTATTTCGGTTGAAGATGCCGAAATTGAATTTACAGGATACGGGCAACGCTTTTTTCCTTACGTAAAAGGTAGAATTGGTAACTTAAAACTGAGTGTCGATGCGAGACACATTGCTAGTGAACGCAATGATGGTGGTTTATTGATCACGCAGGCTGGGGTGGTTACTGTTACCGTTGAAGATATTAAAGACGGCTTTGAAACCGCGAAAGATTCGTTTACGTTGACCATCAAAAAGGGTGACAACAAAGATCTCTCCATTAGTCGTTTAAATTTGGCAACACTTGGTGACAATGCTGAAAAACGACTCGATATTCAGGGTGCAAAAGGGCAGACCAAGGTCGTTGTCGTAAAAGGCTATGAGAAACTCATTACCGTTGATGCTTTTGGCACAATAAAAGCGAAAGGCCAACCAGGTGAAGCGAAGGTGTTGGTAACCGATGATGGCAATGAGCTTTATGCGGCCAAAGCGGTTGAAGTTCCAGTAACCATTACGGCGGTTAATCCAAATGAGCTTTCATATGCACCCTTGAAAGGAACCTATCGCGACCAAATGACTCTTCAAGCTTATCGGTTAAGCGGAAGCAAGACAGAGTCGGTGGCATTTTCCATGAATGCAGGCAGCACGAAAGACGTGATTGAAGTGAACCAGATAACGGGCTTCATCACAGTATTAAAAGCTGGAAGTGCGAAAGTGGACGTCACGGTAACTTATCCTCAGGGGTTTAGTAAAACCACTGAAACGGTGAGCTTTGACGTTACGATTACGAAAGGGACTAACCCCGCCTTTTTGCAGGCGCACCAAAATTACTTGGATTACGAGCCAGGGTTGGTGTTCGATCCGACACTTTCAGGAAGTAACTTAACGGGAATCGAATATTCGGTACCTGAGGGCCAGAATGTCCTGCTGATCGATCAAGAAAGTAAACTACCTAAGATGATCAACGCTGGTGTGGTGAAGCTTAAGTTGACTATCCCAGAAGGTGATAAGTACCTCACATGGTCGAGAGATATTGATGTCACCATTTCCCCAAGCATTCATCTAGGTCTAACCATACCGACTACTTATCTGACTTATTCTCCAGACTTAGTGCTTAAAGTCGACCCGGCGGACAGGAAAGGTGAATTGAGCGCACATTCTACAAATAATGCGACATGGAATTCGGATTTAGAACAATTCAGAATAACTCGAGCTGGTGATTATGAATTAACCGTGACGGATGATGGCGGACCCAATTATCAACGATTCAGTAAAACGTTTAAGGTACACGTAAAAAAAGCCAAGCCAGCACGCTTACGTGAGTTGCCAAGCTTAAATGAAGTGTACAAAAAAGATCTATTCATCGAGCTAAATGAAAAGCTCCCTAAGCTTGAACGATCCATTGAATTGGTTTCTATTTCGGATGAATCCGTTGCTATTTCGTATAACAGAACTTATCTATCTGTAAAGAAGGCCGGCGAAACGAACATCTCTGTAAGAATGAAAGGAGACGACAATTATCTTCCTTCGGATCCTGCTTCATTCAAGCTATATGTAACGGCGGGCAGCAGCAGGCTAACGATTAAGGGCGATACAAAAAGCGCCGAGGGTGTCTGGAGTAGTACGAAGAATATTAATCCTTTATCAATAGAGGGTGTTACTGGCAAGCTAAGCTACGCATTGGCGGCCGGGCATGAAAAAGACGGCGTGGTATCGTTGGATAAAAATACCGGCACTATGTCTATGCTTAAAGCGGGTAAAACTCGTGTTACGGTAACTGACTCTGGAACTTCGGGCTTTAAAAGCACCAGTATTAGCTATGATGTTATCGTGCATAAAGCCAAGTTAACAATGAGTGCCAGCTATCAATCCAGCGTTTATAAAAAGAACGCCAAGTTATTTCCGACTGAAGAAAGAGATATAACCGTATTGGCATCAGAACCAGTTAAGTTGATGTACACATTACCAGAGCAATATCGCGGAATCGTGAGCTTACTTAATTCACAGACCGGTGAAGTCTCGATTCAAAAAGCAGGGTATTTTGAACTGAATGTTACGGCGGAATCTGGCAACTATGAACCTTTAAACTTCTCAGCAAATGGCACCATTAAGAAAGCGCCACACCCTGAAATTAAAGTAGGAACGAACGTTGCTCACTATAACCCTCGAAAGACCTTTAAGCTCAATATTGAGTCTCAAGCGATCGGGAATCGTCGATTTACTTCTAATCCATATAACAAACTGGCTCATATCTCCAATCCATTGACGGGTGAGTACGTGCTTAGGGATGCAGCACTATCTCGTATTAATGACTATCAGCTATTTACCGTGTACGAAGCCGAAAGTGATAATTACTTGGCGGCATCAAAAGACTTCAGGGTAAAGATAGGCCCCCCTTTGGCAGCAGAAGCGGATTGGTCTAGCGACATTGCCTTTACACCTTCGAATAAGAAAGTCACCTTGGTATCTAAACTGGGTAGTGGGGCAACTAATCTAAAAGAGAGCCGTTTGTGGCTTAAAGGGGTAAAGGTTGTTAAGCCAACTGAAGCGGATATTAAACAGTACGGCCCTGGTGTTCGTTTACTCATTCGAATCTATTTAGAGGGTGATGTACGTAAAGGCGCTTCTGCTGCATTTTTCTATGTCACTCGTAACGATGGCTGTGAAGACGCACCTAAGCCAATAGAGTTTAGTAGTGATGGTTTATGCACCAATGGACCAACAACGAGAACGATGACGATTTATAGCTTGCCGGAAAATGAGGCTATTCCCAAAAAAGGGAACTGGAAGGCTACGGCTCCGATTATTATTGCGCGATACGGCGCTCGTAAGTTCATTCAGACACCTGATGGTGGGTTGTACAGAGATAGCTCTAAGGCCTCGAAGATCTATGAATGGTCGCTCGTGAATATTGATATTAGTAACTAAATCGCGATTTGAAACAAAAAAAACGGCGACCTTATTGGTCGCCGTTATTGTTTTTAACACCGAATTGTCTTTAACACCGAATAAAAACTACTTATTAAAGCGCATCACACCTTCTTGAATGGCCGACGCAACCATGGTGCCATCTTGAGCAAACAGCTCTCCTCGAACTAAGCCGCGGCCACTGCTTGCGGTTGGGCTCTCGATAGAATAAAGCAGCCATTCGTCCATCTTGAACGGACGGTGGAACCACATAGAATGATCAATGGTTGCCACTTGAAACTTAGGCGTTAGCAGGGTAACGCCGTGTGGATGAAGTGCAGTCACTAAGAAACCCCAATCTGACGCATACGCCAACAAATATTGGTGGATGAGCTGATTATCTGGTACCTCACCGTTGGCCTTAATCCACAGATATTGAGTTGGCTCTGCTTTTTCAGGTTTTAGTGGGTTGATGACGGTCACTGGGCGTACTTGAATTGGCTTTTCACCACAGAAAATAGAGCGCAATTGCTCGGGCAAGTAATCTGAAATCTTCGCCGCCAGTTCTGACTCTGATGCAAAGTTCTCAGGCCCCGGTACATTTGGCATGGTGTTCTGATGTTCGTGACCCTCTGCTTCACCGTGGTAAGACGCCGTGAGGTAGAAAATTGGTCGGCCATTTTGAATCGCTTTAACACGGCGAGTGCTCAAGCTACGGCCATCACGAAGATTTTCTACATCATAGATAATTGGCCTTTCAGGGTCTCCTGGGTGAAGAAAGTAGCTGTGGAACGAATGCACCGTTCGGTCGCTTTCAACGGTATAGCGAGCTGCAGAGAGCGCCTGTCCAATGACTTGACCTCCGTAGACTTGTGGAAGCCCTAAGTTTTCACTTTGCCCTCTAAACAGCCCTTTTTCTAGCTGTTCAAGCTGCAACAGTTCCAGCAATTCATTAAGTGGTTTACTCATCGTACCTCCGTCATGTTTATGTCAAATTAATACCTTGGATAGAGACAAAACACAAGGCATGAATATACTCTGGCACATATCTCAAAATAAGTGGCGAAGTAGAATGAAGAATAAATCATGGATGTTATTACCTGCGATACTTGGTTTTGCGCTAGTGGGCTGTCAAACCACGAAAGAAGAGCCAAAAGTAGAACAGCAAGTAGAATACGCGACAGTGATTGGCATGGTGTCTTACCGCGAGCGAATTGCGCTGCCAGAAGATGCGGTGATCACCGTTAAGTTGGAAGATATTTCATTGGCTGATGCACCTTCGGTTGTGATCGCTGAGACCGAATTTGAATCTCAAGGTTTTCAATCTCCATTTGCCTTTCAGATCGACTACGATCCAAGCAAGATCATTAAAAACCATCGTTACACCATTAGCGCACGCATTGAAGTGAATGGTAAGTTACGTTTCATCTCAGATACCATTTACCCAGTCTTAACGGATGAAAATAAAACAGACAACGCGAACCTAAGGCTGGTGGGCGTTAGCAGCAACTAAGTGACAAATTATTAAGGTGTCAGTGGTGACTAGGGTTGCCACTGATATTTTTTTAACGAAACACGCCCAGCTGGCGTCACCTCGATCCCCTCTTTTAAAAGAAAAGCTCGTTGTCTTTCCAAATCATCGCCCTTCAATGAAATTTTTCCTTGGCTATTAATGACTCGATACCATGGAAGTTTTGATCCCTCCGGTAGGTTGCCTAAGGCTTTACCAACGTGGCGCGCATAGCCCGGATACCCGGATAATTGCGCTATTTTTCCGTACGTTGTTACTTTTCCTGATGGAATTTGGTGAATTACTGCAAAGATTTGTACTAGAAACTGATCCATACTGAAAAGGTCTTATTCGTCTAGGGAAGAGAGGAGACGCAATGGTAGTTTCAATTGTACAGTTTGTCATCACCACTTTGTTAGCCATCGTGTGTGCGCGCACATTAAGTGTGAGCGGCGGTGATGTTCCGGTGCTCGCATTGATCATTCCAGCATTATGGATATTGCCACAAAGTGGCGTTGCTGGGTTTTTATTGCTGGGCTCAATGGCGGTCTATGGGTTTACTTTGCCTCACCAGCCCATCGCGTTGTCACTCAGTGTTTGGATTCTATTCCCCCTTTTGATGGTCACGTTTTCTAAACGAAGTAGCATTTACGTTCTTATTACCAGCGCTGCTGTAATTTGCACCATGGAGCTGGGCATCATGGTCACACAGGCCGAGGGAAAAATAGAGGGAAATTGGATGGTTACCTTAGTCCAAATACTATCAGTGATGGTTGCGTGGTTCGCAGCTCGACACTGGAAACCCTCTTCGCAGCATAGCTGGTGGTCGCTTGCGCTTATTTTAGCATTGTGGATAGCGGGTTGGACTCATGCCGCGCTGATTGCCCTGTGTATCGTTGGCATTATCGCCTCTGCGGAAACCTTGCCGAAACTTAGTCAATTCAAATGGAATAAATTACTTTGCTGGACACTGCCTACGGTTGGTTTTGCTGCCATTGTCGCCATGCCCGAAATCGATGTACCTAACCCGGTATTTGTCGTGTGGATCTTCTTCCTTGGTACCGCTTGGGCTACTGATTTTGTATTACGAAGTAACGATGAGGATGAAAACGAAAGGTAAAACTCTAGAACTCGTTCCAAATCAGTACAAAATGAGCCTTTTAGAATAGTGTACAGTTTAAAAAAATAGGCCATAATAAGAGTATAAATTGCACCGATAAGAGTGCGGTATTCTAAAAATATAGAGGTCAGTCAGTGGCTTTAAAACTAGCATTAACTTGCTTGCTGTTGCTTGGGTGGAGTTTGCCTTCCATCGCAGCGAGTAATCAGCCGCGCCCAACTTATGTGGTCGCAGTCGAAGCCGACGATGTGGTGTCTCGGGTTCTTTTTCGCGCTATCGAACAAGAGTTTCCGATTCACATTGTTTATCGAGACTACCCAAGTTTCGACGCCATCCTAGATTCTGTGGAAAAAGGTGACAGTGACTTTGCTGCTAACGTCACCTATACGGTCGATCGCGCAAAGCGGTTCGACTATTCTAAACCGACCAATATTGAATACACCTACCTCTACAGTTACAGCGAAATTGATTTGGGCGAGTTGAGTACGGTTGGCGTGCCTAAAGACACAATATACGCTCAGCTAATAGAAGAGCATTATCCGGACATAAATACCGTAGAGTACCAAGGCCATAACCATGCTATCACTTTATTGGAAAGTGGCGAGGTTGATGGGGTTGTTGATGCCATCAATCAACTGAAGCCGATGCTATTAGCTGGATTAGAGGCTCAATTGCTCAACGATTACCTGTCTATAAAGCCGGTTTCAATCATTCGTCCTACAGGCAAACATGAACGTGTTTTAGAGAAGTTTGTTGATTTTATCCACTCTGAAGGGGTTCAAAAACATCTGAGACGAAGCATTAGCCAGTATCAATTTGAAATCCGAAGAAAAGCTCTGAGAAAGTCTGTTTCTCAAAGTGATTTAAAGCTGTATCGCCCGCTAAGAATTAAGCTTGATGCCTCCTACCCATACGTCCAATACAAAGGGAATGGTGAAGTTGTCGGGATCAGCGCCGATATATTACTTCAGTCGTGCAAAATACTGGGCATCGAATGTGACATCGTGAGTGATGCCGATGAAACCTGGGAAAGCATGAATCAGGATTTAGAAGACAAGAAGATTGATGTACTCGCCCCGATCACGATATCGGAACAACGGAGGAGCTATGTCTACTTTTCAGAGCCATATTATTACCCAGAATCGATGGTGGTTAAGAGGTTAGGTTACAAAGAAGGAGCATATCATCACGTATCTGAGCTGATATCAGAACGGATAGGTGTGGTGAGAGACACCATTTTCGATGAGTTACTGACACGATTATTGCCCCAAAAACCGCTGCATTATTTTGACGATGACGAGCAGCTTATCGATTCGCTCATTGATAACAAAATAGATTACGCCGCCATGGATTCATCAGCACTGAATTCGATACTTAGTTCGTCTGAAATGTTACCCATTATTGAAGCTAAATCCATTGGCAGTTTTTATCGCTCAGATGTGGCTATAGGGTTCGCAAAAAATACGCTTGGCAGTAAATTAGCGCCATTATTTTCTCGTGCGATCACAATGCTGGATACACATGAAATTATTAACAGCTATGACAAGAAGCCGGATTGGCGAACAACGCTAAGCCTGCAGAAAAAGTTCTCTAACCGAGCGCAAGCGTTGTTCATTATTGTGCTCTCTTTCATGGTGGCAGTGGCTTATTTTCTTTATATCCAGTCTCAAACCGACAACCTAACAGGGTTGAAAAACCGTCGAGCGCTGTACGCTAAATATCGAAGAGGCATTAAAGCCGAGCAACGGTTGATTTATTTGGACGTGAATCAGTTTAAAGTGATTAACGATTCATTCGGCCATGAAGCGGGCGATGCAGTATTAAAAAAACTGGCCAGAATTGTCATGAAATATTGGGATGGTAATGGCTACCGAATCGGCGGAGATGAGTTTATATTAGTGGGCGACGGTAACGAGTTTGTTGTGCAGTCTATGGTCAGAAAACTCGAACATTTCTATGTCACACATTCGGGCAACAAGTATTCAATTTCGGTTGCCGTCGGTGTATCTGACATCAGCCAAGATACGCAAAGCCTGACTGAAGTGCTAAAGCAAGCCGATCACGCCATGTACACAACCAAGCAAGAGAGTAAACAATGATTAAAACGAATAATAGTTAAGCAGTTGAACTCAAAACCCCTAATTTCGAGAGTTTTGAGCTTGCAAAGGGGATGGGGATGGCTGATAATCACCTCACTCTTTGGCGAGATGCTCGCAAAGAAATAGAATCTATGGAGGCCCTGGTCCTCCCGCAACAATAGCATGTGAACTCGGTCAGGCCTGGAAGGGAGCAGCCGCAGCGTGTGACTTGTGTGCCGGGATGTGGCTGGGGCTTCCACCCATTCAAAAAGCCGCTTTTATTAGCGGCTTTTTGCTATCTATAGCTTTTCAAATTCCACTTGTTACAGCCTATTTATTATAGTTCTAAATTCTGGAACCTGCCTTTAAAGTATTAAAGACACACAAAACAAAGTTCTTAAAGGAAGACATCAGGCGATTTTCGCAAATAGCCGCTCTTCATTGAACGTGGCGTGGGTCAATGCAATTTGGTGTGTGTCTGATTAAGACATCTGACTAAAACGCCACCGTTTGTCACCTTTAACTACGACGTGTTAAACCGCGAAATAAGTAAGTCAGAGCCGGATACAAACGGCAATAGATCACGGTTTACCACCCGATATGACGGGCTTAAAACCGAGACGACCGATGCCAAAATGCAAAAGAGAGACGTTACGACCAATGTAATGGGCTACATTTTGCGTAAGAATGAGCCTCTTGGCGCTTTCCAAACCTATCGTTACTATCCAGATGGCAAACTTCGCAGCAGCTCGGACTCTAAATCCAATACGACCCATGTACGTTATGACAGCCTCGGTTTCCGAAGTGATCTCAATGATCCCGATATGGGCGTTTGGCATTATCAATACAACGCACTGGGTGAATTAACCTATAAACGTGATGCGAATGGGGCCGAAACCCGGCTCACATATGACTCTCTTGGCCGTAAGCTCACTCAGCAAGAAGGCGGGCAAACATCACGTTGGGTTTATGATGAGAATGGGGCGCAAGGGACGTTATCTCGCTTCTCGGGACATGGGAATACCACCGAGTACGCCTACGATGCGAATGGCTTAACTCAGCAAGTGACGGTGTCCAGTGGGCAAGAACGACTGGCGACCGGGTATGCTTATGATGGTTTTGAGCGCCTGCAACGAGAAATCCGGCCAAACGGGGGCGCAAACAACACAGGGCGACTTGAGGTCGAGTACGTATATAACCCTTACGGCTATCAATCGGCGGTGCGAAGCCCACGAAGTGCGGCCGACGATGACTACTCCAACGATAAATTTATTCATGAAATTCGTCAGCTTCTGCGCTTAGCCTTAGAGAAAGCCAACGGCTACCTTACCCGCGCAGAACGATATCAAACACAGGCGGTCGATTTTAAACAAAAAGCACAACAGTTGCGAAACTCAACCACCAACTGGACGCCGCTTCTGTCGGCTTGCTGGGTAATGAACACAAATTTACCCAGTGGTGTAATACCGAGGGAGATTGTTATCTAAAACCGATGGGGTGGGTGATCATCGGTGTGCCGACGTCTTTTCCTATTGAAGCGGTGGTTAAAGGGCCCATTTACCGCCTCGATTCCAGGTATTCACACAACAGGGGAACCCAGCGCGTTTTTAGCACGTCACTAATTTCAGTGACTAAGGCGGAGTTTTCTGCTCATGCAACCACGCAAGAGCACGACTTTGTGGTGAAAACAGCCAGTAACGGTCAGCGTTCGTTATACAGTGAACACGATGTCTTTGTCGCGCAACCGGATGATAAAACAAAGCAAGCGTTGGTTTATACCGCCGATGATTTGGACCAAGCCGCCAAATTGGCCTCGCAGAAGCAAAAACACTTTGCCGGTTTAGCAGACAAGCTGATCAGTCTTTCGGAACAGGTTGCGCAACTGAGTGGCATTTATTGCCAAGATGCAAAAAATGTCGGCGGAAAACACGTTTCGTTAACCCACCGCTGGGCGGCCTGCGACAACGCGCCTACTCAATTTGGTCAAGCGGATGAGTTGCAATTGATGCTGACCCAAGCGGAGTTAGAAGCGTCTGTTGGCGGCCAGCAATACATTTACTATTGGCAGCGTCGAGATACCGATGCCTATAACCACACCCTTTCAGAAGTGTTAGGCAATGGGTTGGTGAATACGTATGAACACAACGCCAATACGGGGCGTGCGGCGCGGATCCAAACCACAAATTCTGGAAAACAGATCAGTTCTCTTCACTACCGTTATGATCAGCACAATGTAAGCGTCTAATTAACCACACGTTCTAATTCCGCTTTACCTTTGTCATAGTTTTGCC
>NZ_JAUFQV010000023.1 GCF_030409945.1 Vibrio tapetis subsp. quintayensis | reverse complement strand
TGTGAGAGTAGGACATCGCCAGGCTTTAAATTTAATCTTTAGATTGACCAATCTAAAGAGATGAACACTCACTTTGTGAGTATTCCACTGCGGAGTGGTAGTTCAGTTGGTTAGAATACCGGCCTGTCACGCCGGGGGTCGCGGGTTCGAGTCCCGTCCACTCCGCCACTTATACTAAGCCCAAGTCTCACGACTTGGGCTTTTTTACGCCTGTAGTAAACGGTAATCTACTTCACATTTTCCCCTCGACATACGGTATCCACTGATATAATGTAGCCATATAGATGGCTATAATCTTTAGGGAGAAAGTAAGATGCCAATTAGGATTCCAGATCAATTACCTGCATTGGATGTATTGAGACAAGAAAAAATATTTGTGATGCCGGAATCTCGGGCAACCACTCAAGAAATCCGTCCGCTTAAAGTGTTGATTTTGAATTTGATGCCTAAAAAAATCGAGACAGAAACTCAATTTCTTAGGTTATTATCTAACAGCCCACTTCAGATAGACGTAGAACTCCTGCGTATTGATAATCGGCCAAGTAAAAATACGCCTACCGAACATTTGGATAACTTTTATCGTCAATTTGAAATGGTAAAAGACCGAAACTTTGATGGTTTAATTATTACAGGGGCGCCACTCGGCTTAGTGCAATTCGAAGATGTGATTTATTGGGAACACTTACAGACAATCATGAACTGGGCTAAAGCACACGTTACCTCAACACTTTATGTATGTTGGGCTGCGCAAGCTGGGTTGAAATTGTTGTATAACCTTCCGAAAAGAACTCGTAAAGAAAAACTATCTGGCGTATACCACCATAAGATCCAGCAAGAGTTTCATCCGGTCTTACGTGGATTCGATGACTCTTTCCTGGCCCCTCATTCTAGGTATGCTGATTTCTCATCAGAATATCTAGAGGAGCATACTGATTTAGACATTTTGGCCACCTCAGACGTAGCAGGCGTTTACTTAGCATCAACCAAAGATAAACGTAACGTGTTTGTAACAGGGCATCCCGAATATGATTCTCATACATTACACTATGAGTATGTACGTGATTTAGGTGAGGGTATGGAACCTGCAATTCCAGTTAATTATTATCCGAATGATAATCCAGACAATGAGCCAGTAGCGAGCTGGAGAAGTCACGGGCACTTGCTGTTTTTGAATTGGCTGAACTACTGTGTATACCAGCAGACTCCATATGACTTGGACAGTTTTTCTGAAGAGAATTTCACAAAAGACTGAGCATACCTTGCAACGGGGAATGCTAATTAACTGCCTAAGATGACTAAGCGCTTATCATATGAATAAAGGCCACATCGATGGCCTTTATTGTTAATCATTCTTCCTTTTTGGCTTTTTCAATCATCGGAATAATTGTTGAACCTTGTATTAGGATTGAAAAAACAACAACAGCATAAGTCATAACCAGTAAGATCTCTTTTACATCAATCGATTTATCTGGGATGACGAGTATTCCTGATGGGATTGAAAGTGCCATTGCTAATGCTAGGCCTCCTCGAAGTCCTCCCCAAGTTAATATCTTTACAGACCAAGAGTTATAGTTACGATATCGTTGAAAGCCTAGGTAAGCGGTTTTAACACTGATATAACGAGCAGCAAGTACTAGAGGGATCGCGAAGCCCATGAGTAGCCAGTCTTCCTGGTGGAAGTTGAATAACAGCATAGACATACCGATAAGCAGAAAAAGCACGCCATTTAAGAATTCATCAATCAATTCCCAAAAACTGTCTAAGTGTTCTTCACTTTCTTTAGAGAAGCCCACAAATCTGGTCCAGTTCCCAATCATTATTCCAGAAATCACCATTGCTAATGGCCCAGAGACTCCAAGTACCTGCGCAAAAGTGTACCCAGCGGTTGGGATACCAATCGTCAATAGTAACTCCATAGAGTGATCGTCGGTTGCGCTAATGAGGTAGTGAAACAATAGCCCTAGGAGGTAGCCATAGACGATTCCCCCGATAGCCTCATGCAAGAACAAGATGGAAACGCTGCCAAAAGTTGGCACCTCTGTACCGAATGCAAAGGAGTATAGCGTGACAAAAATAACTAAACCGAAACCATCATTGAACAATGACTCTCCCTCTATTTGAGTTGAAATACGTTTTGGTGCATCTAGCTTTTTTACGATCGCGAGCACTGCGATGGGGTCGGTTGGTGAAATCAGGGCGCCGAATAACAAACAGTAAATAAGATCGAGCGGCACATTTATGAGTAAACAAAAACCATAGAGAGCAAAACCTATGAGCGCGGTTGAAATAAGCGTAGCTCCTAAAGCGAGAATAGTGATCTCCCACTTTTGATCTTCTAAATTGGGCAGCTTTATGCCTAAGCCACCGGCAAACAAAAGAAAACCTAATACACCTTTCAAAAGAAAGTCTTCAAAGTTAATTGTCGTCATTGTTTCCATGGCGACATTACGCAACTCGAACCAATCATTTTGGCCAGCAACGATGATGAGTAGCGATAAAACCAAAGCACCAGCCGTTATGGCTATGGTTGTTTGCATTTTACCGAATTTAGAGTTGATAAATGCAATCAACATAGCTGCCGCTGATAGGAAACACAGGGTGTAATAAACGGACATGATGTGAAACTCGCTCAAATGTAACTAAATGTGAATTCTGATTCTCTATCTAGCACGTAAAAATATCAAATGCTTTTTATTCTTTATCGGATAGCGTATTTTGTTTACATTAAAATAAAGAACAGGCTTTAGCCGTCTAGATTTCTATAATCGATATGATAGGATGAACTATACGCAAGGAATGAGGCAGTATTGTGGCTGGAAGCGAAGTAAAACAACAAATTGAAGCGAAGTTAAAAGAATACATCATGTTAATCGATGGTGGCATGGGCACCATGATTCAAGATTTTAAGCTTGAAGAAGATGATTATCGTGGTGAGCGCTTTGCTGATTGGCATTGTGATTTAAAAGGCAATAACGATCTTTTAGTCCTTACTAAGCCTGACTTAATAAAAGGAATTCATCTGGACTATCTTGCCGCTGGTGCTGATATTCTAGAAACCAACACATTTAATGCCACAACCATCGCCATGGCTGACTATGACATGGAAAGCCTAAGTGCAGAGATTAACTATGTCGCTGCAAAGTTAGCTCGTGAAGCGGCTGATGAATGGACTCTCAAAACACCAGAGCGCCCAAGATATGTCGCTGGTGTGCTTGGTCCAACTAACCGTACATGTTCTATTTCTCCTGATGTGAATGATCCTGGCTTTCGAAATGTGAGCTTTGATGAGTTAGTTGAAGCATATTGCGAGTCTACACATGCGCTTATTAAAGGCGGCTCTGATCTTATTCTTATCGAAACGATCTTTGATACGTTAAATGCTAAAGCGTGTGCATTTGCGGTTCAAACAGTATTTGAAGAGCTGGGGTATGAATTACCCGTTATGATCTCTGGCACCATCACTGATGCCTCTGGCCGTACATTATCAGGCCAAACCACGGAAGCTTTCTATAATGCACTTAGGCATGTTCAACCACTTTCCTTTGGTTTGAACTGTGCATTAGGCCCTGATGAACTAAGACAATACGTAGATGAGCTTTCTCGCATCTCTGAATGCAGTGTTTCTGCGCACCCAAATGCGGGACTTCCAAATGCCTTTGGCGAATATGACCTTTCTCCTGAAGACATGGCTGAGCATATTGCTGAATGGGCGCAAAGTGGCTTCCTAAACTTAGTTGGTGGTTGTTGTGGTACGACTCCTGAGCATATTCGCCAAATGGCTGAAGCTGTCAGGGGTGTGAAACCTCGAGCGTTACCAGATATTTCAGTGGCATGTCGCCTTTCCGGTTTAGAACCACTTACTATTGAGAAAGACAGCCTATTCGTTAATGTAGGCGAACGAACCAATGTCACAGGTTCTGCTCGCTTTAAGCGACTTATCAAAGAAGAGCTATACGATGAAGCGCTTGATGTTGCCCGTCAACAGGTTGAAAACGGCGCGCAGATCATTGATATCAACATGGATGAGGGCATGCTTGACGCTGAAGCGTGCATGACTCGATTCCTAAACCTGTGTGCATCTGAACCTGAAATATCCAAAGTGCCTATTATGGTTGATTCTTCTAAATGGGAAGTGATCGAAGCAGGTCTAAAGTGTGTGCAGGGAAAGAGTATTGTTAACTCTATCTCTTTAAAAGAAGGCAAAGAGAAGTTTGTACAACAAGCTAAGCTAGTTCGTCGCTACGGTGCCGCTGTTATCGTGATGGCTTTTGATGAAGAAGGGCAAGCAGACACAAGAGAGCGAAAATTAGAGATCTGTACCAACGCTTATAATATTTTAGTCGATGAGGTGGGTTTCCCTCCTGAAGATATTATTTTTGACCCAAATATTTTTGCGGTTGCCACGGGCATAGACGAGCATAATAACTACGCGGTTGATTTCATTGAAGCGGTTGGTGATATCAAGCGGGATCTACCACATGCCATGATTTCTGGTGGCGTTTCTAACGTATCCTTTTCTTTCCGTGGCAATAACTATGTGCGTGAAGCCATCCATGCTGTTTTTCTATACCACTGTTTCAAAAATGGAATGGACATGGGTATTGTTAATGCTGGTCAGCTTGAAATATATGACAACGTACCAGACAAGTTACGGGTTGCGGTAGAGGATGTGGTGCTTAACCGTCGTGATGATGGTACTGAGCGCTTGCTTGATATTGCCTCTGAATATGCCAATACAGGTGTTGGAAAAGAAGATGACCCTGCGGCATTAGAGTGGCGAACTTGGCCTGTTGAAAAACGGATGGAGCACGCTCTAGTTAAAGGGATTACCGAGTTTATTGTCGAAGATACCGAAGAAGCTCGCCAAAATGCGTCAAGGCCAATCGAGGTGATTGAAGGTCCTTTAATGGATGGCATGAACGTTGTTGGTGACCTTTTCGGTGAGGGAAAAATGTTCTTACCGCAAGTGGTGAAGTCGGCACGTGTTATGAAGCAAGCTGTTGCTCACCTTGAACCGTTTATTAATGCGACCAAAGACGTGGGTGCGACTAATGGCAAGATTTTACTCGCAACGGTAAAAGGCGATGTTCACGATATCGGAAAGAATATCGTTGGGGTGGTTTTGCAGTGTAATAACTATGAAATCATTGATCTTGGTGTGATGGTTTCTTGTGAAAAGATCCTCAAAGTAGCTAAGGAAGAAAATGTAGACATCATTGGTTTATCTGGCCTTATCACTCCATCATTAGATGAAATGGTGCACGTAGCCAAAGAAATGGAGCGACAAGGTTTTGAGTTGCCTCTTCTAATTGGTGGTGCGACGACATCTAAAGCGCATACCGCAGTGAAAATCGAGCAGAATTACCACAAGCCTGTGGTCTATGTGAACAACGCCTCTCGAGCGGTTGGCGTATGTACGTCACTTCTTTCTAAGGAATTACTGCCAGGTTTTGTAGAGAAACTGGACTTAGACTATGAGCGTGTGCGCGATCAACATAACCGGAAAAAACCAAGAACAAAGCCAATAACGTTGGAAAAAGCACGAGAAAATCGTGTTGATATCGATTGGGATAATTATACTCCTCCCGAGCCACGCAAACCTGGTGTGCATATATACGATGATTTTGATGTGTCTATTCTTAGAAAGTACATAGATTGGACGCCTTTCTTCATGACTTGGACATTGATGGGGAAATACCCAGCGATCCTAGAACATGAAGAAGTTGGAGAAGAAGCTAAGCGATTGTTTCATGACGCGAATGTGATGCTTGATCGGGTAGAAAGTGAAGGTCTTCTTAAAGCTCGGGGTATGTGTGCTTTGTTCCCCGCAGCAAGTGTTGGTGATGATATCGAAGTTTATAGTGATGAAAGTCGAACAGAAGTTGCACACATCTTGTGTAATCTACGCCAGCAAACACAGAAACCAAAAGGCTTTAACTATTGTACTTCAGACTATATAGCCCCTAAAAGCTGTGGTAAAAAAGACTGGATTGGTGGTTTTGCCGTTACTGGTGGGATTGGTGAGCGTGAATTGGCTGATGAGTATAAAGCCAACGGTGATGACTATAATGCCATTATGATTCAAGCCGTTGCCGATAGACTAGCGGAAGCATTTGCTGAATATTTACATGAGCAAGTTCGAAAGGATATCTGGGGTTACTCACCGGATGAAAACTTATCTAATGATGATTTGATTCGTGAAAAATACCAAGGAACAAGACCAGCTCCCGGTTACCCGGCGTGCCCTGAGCATACTGAGAAAGGTACCTTGTGGGAGATGTTAAAGGCAGAAGAAGCGATTGGCATGTCATTAACGACGAGTTATGCAATGTGGCCAGGCGCATCGGTTTCTGGTTGGTATTTTTCGCATCCTGATTCGCGATACTTTGCGATCGCACAGATCCAAGATGATCAAGTGAAAGATTATGCAGAACGTAAAGGTTGGACCCAAGAAGAAGCTGAAAGATGGTTAGGTCCTAATATCAACTAATGTGAACTTAGTTACGCATGCGAAATATTAAAGGGCTTGATAATTCAAGCCCTTTCTTTTTCTATTAACCGTAGTACTTAGCTTTCAAACAACTCTTCATGCAGCGCTTGAACTGCGCTACGAGCAACGGACTCATGTAATAAGAAGCAAAGGTTATGTGGGCTAGCGCCGTAACAAATCATGCGTAAGTTATATTCTTCCAGCGTACTAAAGACCTGTTTCGCGTAGCCCTTACTTTCACTCATATTATTACCAATCAGGGCAATAAGGCTCAGGCCATGCTCAATATCCACGCTGCATAATTTCTCTAGCTCTTCTCTCGCTTCTACTGGTAGTTCAGGAGCACCACCTGCGGTGTTAGTTTGATCTAACGTTAATGACACACTGACTTCTGATGTCGTGATCAAATCGACTGATACCTTGTGCTTGGCAAGAATTCGGAACGCTTCAGCAAGAAAGCCGTAGGCATGGAACATGTTTAGGCTGCGTAACGTGACCATGGTTTGGTTGCCACGTAATGCGAGCGCTCTAAATAGTGGCGCACTTTCTACTTGTTGTCGGATCCAAGTGCCGCCTTTTTCAGGCGCTTTAGAAGAGCCAACAAAAACAGGGATTTGTTGACGTAATGCAGGTAATAGAGTCGATGGATGTAAGATCTTCGCACCGAAGTTGGCCATTTCAGAGGCTTCACTGAAGCTAATTTCTGGAATAGGGGTGGCCTTTGGGGCAACTCGTGGGTCAGTTGTATAAATACCGGGTACGTCGGTCCATATCTCAAGACCAGATGCATTGACGGACTCTGCTATTAACGCAGCGCTATAATCACTGCCGCCTCTGCCTAAAGTGGTGGTGTTACCCTCTTCATCACTGCCGATAAAACCCTGAGTAATGACGACCTTGTCTTGGCAAAGTGGGATTAGCTTTTGTTTTGCTAATTCGGAAATGGCAGAAAGTTCAGGAGAGGCTTGGCCATGAACGTTATTGGTTCGCATAATGTCGCGAATATCAAAACGAACGGCATCAATGCCGCGCTCTCTCATTAGCTGAGCAAGAATATGAGTCGACATCAACTCACCACAACTTACGATATGATCCGTTAATTTATCGCTGACTTGAAAAGATGCAGCATCTGCTGCGCTTGCAACGGTATCTAATACTTCACGTACGCGCGTTGTCGTCTCGGCGGCATCATTTAACTCAGCCAGAATATTGTTATGAATTTCCGCCAATTGAACGAGTAATTCTTGTCGACTCGCAGCATCAGAGACACCGTTTGCTAATGCAACAAGAATATTAGTTACGCCAGAACAAGCACTGATTACGACCAATTTTGTTGCTGGGTTATTTTCAATAATCGCAGTACAACGGCTCATCGCAGTGAAATCTGCAACGCTAGTTCCGCCAAATTTGGCGACATTAAATGAGTTCACGATGGGGGCTCCCAATTTTTCCAATAAATTTAATAGGTAATAGAAAGGCTATTACCAAACATCCGATGTTGAAGAGAGAAAGATCGAGCGGAGAAGAGATACGATTTATGACTATATTTTATCTGTGTTTGTTATAAATATAGACGCGTATCTCAGAAGCGCTTCACCTTAGGGTGACAGTTAATAGGATTCAGCCTGATTAACCGATAAGTTACCACCACAAGTGCAACTCATCTCGGCACGGCTCCCCATCCATAACATGTGTAGGAGTTGTGGCTCCACATGTTATTTCCCTAGGCAGTGCTCCTCTTCTGTAGCTTTCATTGAACGGTTTTATCGAGCAAAAGTCAATCCGATAAATGAATATAGTGTGTTTGTAAAGTTAACCATGTAAAAAAAAGTGCAACAAAACTCGACCTCGCAATAATTGTTACATTAGAGCATTCACGCTACTCTGGACTATCTGAAAGTTAAAGCGAGAATTCCTATGACAATAAAAAGCTTTACCCCGCCTCAACGAACCTTGATGGGTCCTGGCCCATCAGATATCTACCCTCAAGTGTTACAAGCGTTAAGTCGACCAACGATAGGCCATTTGGATCCTCTGTTTATTGGTATGATGGATGAACTTAAGCAGCTATTAAAATATGCATTTCAAACTGAAAATGAATTTACTATTGCGGTTTCTGCTCCGGGCAGCGCTGGAATGGAAGCTTGTTTTGTTAACTTAGTCGAGCCTGGTGATAAGGTCATCGTATGCCGTAATGGCGTGTTCGGTGAGCGAATGCGACAGAATGTCGAGCGCTGTGGTGGTATTGCTGTAGTGGTTGATGACGAATGGGGCAAACCGGTCAGCTGCGAAAAAGTCGAACAAGCATTCATCGCAAACCCAGATGCCAAAATTCTCTCGTTCGTGCATGCAGAAACATCGACAGGGGCATTATCAGATGCGCAACAGCTAGCGAAAATTGCCCAGTCTTATGGTGCGTTAACTATCGTTGATGCGGTGACATCTCTTGGTGGTGTGCCGTTGATGGTGGATGAGTGGGGGCTTGACGCCGTGTACTCGGGCAGTCAGAAGTGTTTGTCTTGTGTTCCTGGTTTATCGCCACTGACTTTTTCATCCAAAGCGATTGAAAAAATCCAACAGAGAACGAGCTCAGTGCAAAGCTGGTTCTTAGATCAAAGCTTAGTGCTAGGTTACTGGAGTGGTGAGGGCAAGCGCAGTTATCATCATACCGCACCAGTAAATAGCTTATATGCGTTACATGAATCGCTTCTTACGCTGCAAAACGAAGGGTTAGAACAGTCTTGGCACAGGCATCAATTGATGCACGAAAAGTTAAAGCATGGGCTTGAGAAGCTAGGTTGCCGATTTGTTGTGGATGAAGCTTATCGCTTGCCACAATTAAATGCGGTCTATTTTCCGGAGGGTGTCGATGATGGCAAACTTCGTTCACACCTGCTCGAAACCTATAACCTAGAAATTGGTGCGGGTTTGGGAGATTTAGCCGGTAAAGCATGGCGAATCGGCTTGATGGGATACGCCGCCAGGGCGGAGAACGTCGCTTTGTGCTTAAGAGCGCTAGAAGAATCCTTGAACGATTGATATTAACGTCTACGTCAGTCATCGAGCTTCTAGATAATCTGAAATATCGCCACCAATTTTATTGATGGCGATATTTTTATTTTTCGACTTGGTTCACGGCCTTCGCAGAAGTAGAAGTAGAAATAGATGTTGATGGAGGTTGATAATTTACTTCAGAAAAGTCTGTATTTGGAAATAAAAACTCCGCTTCTGATCTTATCAAGCTAGCTTTGCTTTCATTCCCCATCCCTTGATGTGCCAAAATCAAATTTGTATAGAATGCCGGGCGAGGTTTCCGGCTAATAATATCTTGAGACCAATCAATGTAAGGCTGTATCAACTTAGGGTCGGCAGTGTATAAACCGATCGTTAAATAAGTACTGTATACATCCCAATCGAAGCGGTCTTTCCAAACAACAGGGTTGGTTACGTTATCTAATAGCTCTGGTTGTCTTGGCTGTGACTTTTCGAATTGAGTCAGAACGTAATTGGTATGCAAAGCACTGACCATGTAGAAAGCCGTGATCATTGGCAGCACTAAAGAACTGACTCGCAATGCCACTTTACTGATTTTGGAGAAACGCCACATTTTGTATTTGGCAGTACGTTGATCAAGCCAAAATAGCAAAATAATGAATGTGATCCAATGGATGGCTGAGTGATAAAACGGATACTCTAATTGGCTATGTACAACCAATGGGGTTAATAACCCTAGCAGCGCCAAGCGAGTACCGCCACGAGCGGAATAAATTTTATAGAGCACAAAGAGCGCAGTAATTATAATTGCGATGACAGGAATCGCCCCTCCTTCAACTCCCCACATCATTAATTCATTATGAGGATGATCGAGGGCTGGAGTTCCGACCGGGTAATCAGTATTTAACTGGTGTTGACGGGCAGTATAAAGCATGTAGGCGGGTTCAAACTTGCCATAACCATACCCTGTTAGCGGCTTCTCGATGATCATATCGAGACCTTGCTTGTAAAAAGTAGTTCGGATATCCCCTTGTTTGTCTGCCTTGTATTGAATCAAATCACTCGTCGTATCGGTGCCAAGGTTGGATACAAAATTGCCAATTAGTAACCCGGCTAAAATCGCAGATACCCAAAAGGTAAATCGGCGTTTAGTAGAAAATTTCCATAGGTAGGGAAGTACGAGCAGAGAACCAATAATTGCTGTTAACCAGCCAGTTCTAGATGCTATCACTAGGATGAGTGGTACAGTAATGATGGGAATGAGTACGATGAATGCAAGTAGCAAAGGGTCTCGTCGATACTTCTGAGGTTGCCTTGCCAGCATGTAGCCTGACAATACGAGGCCGGTCGCCAAAAAACTGGCCATGACATTAGGTTGCTGAAAAATACCATACGGTCGATTGGCGAGCGTATTGTAGCCAAAGAGATTGACTGGTTGTAAGTAGAGATACTGTACCCAACCAAACACGGCTTCAATCGCTACAGCTATCAATATAAACCAAAGTAAGGCTTGTTTTTGCCCATTACTAAACCGAAATTGTTGTAGCAGCATAAATAGTGCAAAACCAGCCCATAAACCAACAATACGATGTATGGCTTCTCCCCATTCGGCGCTGGGTAGAAATATGGGAAAGGTAAGAATGCAACAACAGGAGAAGAGAATAATCGTGAGTTTTGAATATCGTAACGTTTTATTGGTACCCAGTTGGTAACAACCAATAGCAATTGCGAAACTTACGGTAATCCATGTGGTTGGATTAAAAGACAGAGCTAAGCCTGAACCGCCAGGATTAGGCATGAAGAAATGCATAGCGACTAAAAAAGTAGCGCCTAACATGTACAAGAAATATCGGTTGAGGGGAGCTTTCGTTTTATTGGATTCTAATTGAGTCCCACGCACGAGCAAAGTTGCCATAGAGAAGTTATGTCCTTGTTATCAATGCAGCCGATGGTTAAGGCTATCGACCGCATTGATATTACCATTTTTTCTACTTCAACATAGGCTTAAGGAAGCGTGCTGTGTGAGAGCCTTTCACTTTTGCGACTTGCTCTGGCGTTCCTTGTGCAATGATTTCACCGCCACCTTGCCCGCCTTCAGGGCCAAGATCGACGACCCAGTCCGCTGTTTTAACTACATCCAAGTTATGCTCGATGACCACAACGGTATTACCGTGATCTCGCAAGCGGTGTAGTACATTCAGTAATTGTTGAATATCATGGAAATGAAGGCCGGTAGTTGGTTCATCCAAGATATAAAGCGTTTTACCAGTATCTCGTTTTGACAGCTCGCGAGCCAGTTTCACCCTTTGGGCTTCGCCGCCGGATAGGGTGGTTGCCGCTTGGCCTAAACAAATATAAGTCAGACCCACGTCCATCAGTGTTTTCAATTTACGAGCTATTACTGGAACGGGTTCAAAGAAGCTATGAGCATCTTCTACGGTCATTTCTAAGACTTCGTCAATGGTCTTGCCTTTATAACGGACTTCTAAGGTTTCACGATTATATCGCTTGCCCTTACACACATCACAAGGTACGTATACATCAGGAAGAAAGTGCATTTCTACTTTGATGACGCCGTCCCCTTGGCACGCCTCACAACGACCGCCTCGAACATTGAAACTGAACCTGCCCGGTTTATAGCCGCGAGAACGAGATTCTTGAGTCCCGGCAAATAGCTCTCGTATCGGTGTAAATATCCCCGTATAAGTTGCTGGGTTAGATCTCGGTGTACGGCCTATCGGACTTTGATCAATATCGATGACTTTATCAAAGTGCTCTAGTCCCACTATTTTCTTATAAGGGGAAGGTGTGGCAATGGTTGCTCCATTTAACTGCGTTTGAGCAATTTTGTAAAAAGTATCATTGATCAGCGTCGATTTCCCTGAACCTGAAACCCCTGTAATACAAGTAAACAAGCCAACCGGAAGCGTAAAGGTCACTTCTTTTAAATTGTTACCACTGGCTCCAATTAGTTCGACGGTTTTCTTTTTATCGTAAGGCGTTCTTTTGGCTGGAATAGATATTTCCTTCTTACCACTTAAGTACTGACCCGTTAACGATCTTGGGGTGTTGATAATAGTCTGATAGTCACCCTCAGCAACAACTTCGCCGCCATGAACTCCGGCACCAGGGCCAATATCAATAATATGGTCGGCACTGCGAATGGCATCTTCATCGTGTTCCACAACCAACACGGTATTACCTAAGTCTCGTAGATGATTCAGTGTTTTTAACAGTCGTTCATTGTCTCGCTGGTGGAGGCCGATAGAAGGCTCGTCAAGAACATACATTACGCCAACAAGGCCTGCACCAATTTGGCTAGCTAAGCGAATGCGTTGTGCTTCTCCACCAGATAGGGTCTCAGCACTACGGGATAAGTTCAGGTAATTCAAACCGACATTAACCAAAAAGCTTAGCCGGTCATTAATTTCTTTCATTACCTTATCGGCAATTTGAGCTTTTTGCCCTGTAAGTTCCAATTGCTGGAAAAAGTCCATCGCCTCAATGATGCTCATCTCTACGATCTCTGGCAGAGTGGTTTCACCGATGAAGACATTACGAGCTTCAGTTCGCAAGCGGGTTCCGCCGCAGCTTGTGCAAGATTTAGTAGAGATATATTTGGCTAAATCTTCTCTAACGGCATTGGATTCAGTATCTCGGTAACGACGCTCTAAGGTATTAAGAATACCTTCAAAGGCGTGATGCTTAATACGACTATCACCGCGATCATTGATGTATGAGAATTCAATTTCAGTACGCCCTGAGCCTTTTAGGACAATATCGCGGAATTTTTTCGGCAGTTCGTTAAAGGGGGTTTCCAAATCGAAGTCATAATGTGCGGCCAGTGAACCGAGCATTTGATAATAGTAGTAGTTTTTCTTATCCCAACCGCGAATTGCACCACTGGCTAAACTTAATGATTCATCTAAGATCACTCGATCTGGATCGAAATACTGCTGTACCCCTAAACCGTCACAGGTGTGACAAGCGCCTGCTGGGTTGTTAAATGAAAAGAGGCGAGGCTCTAATTCTTGCATGCTATAGCCACAATGAGGGCAGGCAAAATTTGCAGAAAATATGATGTCTTCTTCTTTGCTGTTATCCATATAACAAACGGCCGCGATGCCCCCAGAAAGCTCTAGCGTCGTTTCAAAAGATTCAGCCAAACGCTGTTGTAGATCCGCCCTGACCTTAAAGCGATCAACGACCACTTCAATGGTGTGTTTTTTGTGAAGCTCTAGTGTCGGTGGATCGGATAAATCGCAAGTTTCACCGTCAATGCGAGCGCGAATAAATCCTTGGGCGGCTAAGTTCTCTAAAGTTTTAACATGCTCACCTTTTCGCTCTTTTACGATAGGAGCGAGTAGCATCATCTTACTGCCTTCAGGGAGCTCTAACACTTTGTCTACCATCTGACTGATGGTTTGTGCGGTTAATGGCACATGATGATCAGGGCAACGAGGCTCACCAACACGGGCGTACAATAGGCGTAGATAATCGTATACCTCAGTAATCGTACCAACCGTAGAACGGGGGTTATGAGAGGTCGACTTTTGCTCGATAGAAATAGCAGGCGACAAGCCCTCTATGTGGTCAACATCGGGTTTTTCCATCAAAGAAAGAAATTGGCGAGCATAAGCAGAAAGCGATTCAACATAACGGCGTTGACCTTCAGCATATAAAGTATCAAATGCCAAAGACGATTTACCAGAGCCAGAAAGGCCAGTAATAACGGTTAATTTGTCTCTTGGAATAGTAAGGCTGATATCTTTGAGGTTATGGGTGCGGGCGCCGCGTATATCGATCGTATCCATCTACTGAACTCATGTATTATTGATAGAGTTAAGTATTGCATAGACTAACTTTTGTGCAAAGAAAAATACTGGATAAAATAACAGTAAAAAAATAATCCAGCACTAGGCTGGATTATTTTGATTGTAATATCACTGAAGCGAAGAAGGGTTACTTCTGTTCTTTTTGTGTCGCTTGTTGGCCAAGCTCCGCGGTTTTTTCGTTAGCCAAGTAGACATTCTGATAACAGTAGTTCGTGGCTTCGATATAACCTTCAACGCTACCACAATCAAAACGCTGACCTTTAAATTTATACGCTAATACGCAGCCAGATTTAGCCTGTTTTAATAGGGCATCGGTAATTTGAATTTCGCCACCTTTACCTGGTTCTGTTTGTTCAATCAGCTCGAAAATATCAGGAGTTAAGATGTAGCGACCAATAATCGCTAGGTTGCTTGGTGCCGTACCCGCTTCTGGCTTTTCAACCATATCGTCTACTCGGAAAAGATCGTCTTTGATCATTTCGCCAGAAATAACGCCATATTTATGAGTTTCTTCTTCTGGGACTTCTTGAACCGCGACGATCGAGCAACGAAATTGCTTATACAGCGCAACCATCTGAGCAAGAACACCTTGCTGTTGGTTAACACATAAGTCATCAGCCAGTACAACGGCAAACGGTTCATCACCGACCAGTTCACGGCCTGTTAAAATCGCGTGGCCTAAGCCTTTCATTTCACGCTGACGCACGTAAGTAAAGTGAGCAGAGTCAATCGTCTGGCGAATATCTACCAGTAGGTCTTCTTTGTTAGTCCCACTGATTTGGTGCTCAAGTTCATAGTTTTTATCAAAATGATCCATGATGGAGTGCTTGCCACGGCCAGTGACAATGCACATTCCCGTCATACCCGCTTCAATGGCTTCATCGACACCGTATTCAATCAGTGGCTTATTTACGATGGGCATCATTTCTTTTGGCATTGATTTTGTTGCAGGTAAGAAGCGCGTTCCATAGCCTGCTGCCGGGAAGAGGCATTTTTTGATCATTTTGATTATCCTAGTCAATTGTCTTTAATTTAATATTTGGCGCTACTTTAGCATTTCAAGTCAGTAGACAAAATGGTTTTGCGTTGTCTCATTTTACCTATTGGCAAAATGTTGCTGAAATTTGTGAATGAACGTTGATAATTGCTCTTTAGGTAGATGGTTAATTCCAGCCGCCGCCTCGCGGCCGCCACCTGTATTAAACTGGCTAGCGAGAGCCTCAGCGCCAAACTTATTCTCCAAAGGGGCCCGTATACTAATTAGATATCCACCTTTTTTATTGGTGGTAATGATGGCGTGTGCTTTAGTTGGGGCTTCATTGGCAAGAGCATTACTGTAAACACCGCTTACGCGTTTTGTCCACGCCTCGTTAGGCAGTATAAACACCCGGCAGACTTCATTTTCTTGCGACACTTCAATACTATTTGCTTGTGCTAAGTCGCTATTAAATCTCGCTTGAAGCTTGTCGAAAATACGGGATTCTTGTTGGATGAAATCTAAGGGGTTACTGTACTTAATTAATAATCGGAACAGTTCGTCTGGGGCGTAAAGTAAATCGGAGGTTGCTTCACCATAGCCGTTGTAATTGAGGTAGATACCAAGCAACTCTAATTGAGCAATGTCGTGTTCCGACATGTCCAGTTTTTGTGCCAGTTGAGTCGCGGGGGCGCGTAAGTTGTCACCAAATGCACCCACCACGGCCCACAAGGCGTATTTACCTGAAAGGTAGTTATTGATAATTAAAGCGGTACACGTATTTGCGTGAGTGTGGATATGTGCTTCAAAGTTGGATGAGGATGGCATCACTTTAGCGCTATGATGATCGGCATAAAATACGGCTGCGCCATTAGCAAGGCAGAGCGCTAAAGGCTCTCTATTTTTATCCAAGGAAACATCGAGCACGGTCACTTGGTCGCCATTTGAAGGCGTTATTTGTTGCAACAATGCGATGTCTCTTTTTACTCCCGTCACCAAGGTTGATCGCTTTGGGTTGGCAAGTCGAAGTTGCACCAATGCCGTTAATCCGTCGGCGTCGCCATTAAATACATCGTAATTGGCCATTGTTTCATCCCTGTTAGCTCATTTGCAGTCTAACTTATCATATTGGTTGAAGCGTCCGCTATGGCAGATACTGTTTTGCCCAATTAATCGCTTGAACACGATTTCTAACTTCAATCTTTCGAAAAATATTGTAAAGGTGACTTTTTATCGTGTTCTCACTGATGAATAGGTCATCGGCAATATCATTATTCGATAAGCCTTTCTTTAAGCTTTGCAATACGTCTAGTTCTCGTGACGTTAAGGTGATGTGGTAGCTCGGGTTGTAGACGGCTAGCCTATCTTGATAATTCTCTAATAGGGTGGTCATAATCGAACGGTTGAGCCAGTTTTCGCCATTGGTGATAGCTATCAACCCATTGGCGATGTTTTCTGGTGGATGATTAAGTTCAAAGCAGCCTTTTAAATTAGGCCATTGCAACATTTCGGCGACAGGGAGTTGTTCCCCCATATTGATTAATGCGCAGTTTGGCCTACTTGGTAAACTGGATAAGTGTTTATTGACGTTCGCTAAGTCAGCTAATCGAGTCGCATCAACCAGAAGCGTTTTATTCGAAAAATCATGATTGCTTTCGGAGATACTAAAAATATCGACGAGAGTGATTTGTTGTTTCAACGCTTCGCTGATCGTTTGCACTAGCAAATGATTGGTTCGGTTGAGCTCACAAATCATCAAATATTGTGCTGGGTATAACATAGGTGAAACCTCATATTTAGTTGACGCAGGTGAGCGCGGGTCAGTGATGACGACTATATTGACAATTATTCCGTATGTTGTGTGCTTTCTTATGGGGAAATGATGTGAATTTGAGTCCTAGTTAGATTTAAGTTAAGTAATTGATAAATTTAAAGATGGAAACTTGCGGTCAACGACAAACTTTTCGAACGAACCCTTGATTAAGTCTTTGTTCAAGAGAGCATATTCATGTCAAGTTAAAGGTAATGCAGATAGATTTATGGGAATGAGCGTTAGGAAGATAAATCGTTACCGGTGGATTTGTACCAAGGAAATATCGTGTTATCCTAGAGCGCTAAAAATTTTAAGCTGAATACAATTTAGACGGAGCAAAAACATGGCAAGCCGTGGAGTAAACAAAGTAATTTTAGTGGGAAATCTAGGTAACGACCCTGAGATTCGCTATATGCCAAATGGCAATGCCGTGGCGAACATCACTATCGCAACGTCTGAATCTTGGCGTGACAAAGCAACTGGCGAGCAACGAGAAAAGACGGAATGGCACCGAGTTGCACTTTTCGGTAAGTTGGCTGAAGTTGCGGGTGAATACTTACGTAAAGGTTCTCAAGTATACATTGAAGGACAATTACAAACGCGTAAATGGCAAGATCAAAGCGGTCAAGATCGCTACACAACAGAAGTTGTGGTACAAGGCTTCAATGGTGTGATGCAAATGCTAGGTGGCCGTCAAGGTCAAGGTGGCCAATCTCAAGGTATGGGTGGTCAACAGCAACAACAAGGCAGCTGGGGACAACCACAGCAACCTGTTCAACATGCGCCTCAGCAGCAACAAGCACCACAACATCAAGCGCAGCAGGCTCCACAACAACAGGCGCCTCAAAAAGCTCAGCCTCAATACAATGAGCCACCAATGGATTTTGATGATGACATCCCGTTCTAGCACTCATGTAATTTAAAAGTGTTCTAGATGATATCATTTTATAAAGCCGCGAATTTTCGCGGCTTTTGTTTAGCTTTTACAATGAAGTACTTGTACCAATAGAGTTCATTGATCATTATGTAAATTAATGGATTGATGAAATAGCAAGGAAGTAAGTGGATGCGTTATACGCCTACTTTAAAATTAAGTACTCGCTTGGTTGCGTTTGTAACCATGATTGTGGTCAGTGCGATGTTCATCTTATTTGTGGGCGGGACATTATCGTTCAAACGGATCGGGCAGGAATACGTTAATGTTTACATGTCAGGTATTGCCGATGTGGTCGACAAAGAAATAAGCGACCCTGAAGCGGCTCAGTCGATGGCTAAGTGGCTGCCTAAAATATTAAAATCCAGCGACGTTATTGAGATGACGATTACATCAGAAGCTGGTGTCATTTATCATTTCCGAGATACAACCAAAGTGGTTGATGCCACAAGACTAAAGCAATTAACGTTTCCCCTTAAAAGCCACCCATCGTATCGCGTTACCTTTGACGTTATCCCGCCTTATCTCAGTGCTAGTTATTCAATGGAAGCGATGTCTTCGATTACCTTAGCGGTTGGTCTGATCATCTTTTGCTTGCTTCGAGGCGTTAAATGGCTCAGAGGTCAGTTATATGGATCTGAATTGCTAGAAGAGCGTGGCCGGATGATCTTAGCGGGTCGAACGCAAGATCACGCCAAAGGTGATCATCGAGAATGGCCTTACACAGCAAGTGAAGCTCTAGATAACCTCATTGAAGAGTTAAACGATGCTCGGCAAGAGCGTAGCCGGTTTGATACATTCATACGTACGCATACCTTCCTTGATCAATTAACCGGAGCGGCGAACCGTGTGTTGTTCGAAAGCAAGCTTGAGTCCGCGCTGCAAGAAAGTGGTTCTCATGGTGGTGTCGTATTATTGCGCATCAAGGATTGGGAAGAAACGCAAGAACAGCACGATAAGAACAGCCGTGACCAGTTTATTGTTGATGTGGGGCAAATATTGTCGAACATTGCTCAGAAATATCCAGACGTTATATTCTCTCGTTATTATGATGCTGATTTTGCAGTTTTGATCCCTCACCAAAATAGTAAAGACATCGCTATCGTTGCGACACAATGTTTGAAGCAGCTTGAAAAACTCACATTACTAGATTCCCTTGAAAGTGATAATTGGTGTCATATTGGCATTAGCATGTATAAAGAGGGGGAGCGTCGAGGTTATATCATCGATGAAGCTGAAATCGCTCTGAAAGCTGCTCAAATGGAGCAACATAATGCTTGGAGTCGTTTTTCTAAAAAGGCCTCGAAAGATGAAGCAAGAGGCAGTGTTCGATGGAGAACTCTGTTTGATAAAGCGTTCGTTCCCGGAAAATTGTTTATATTCCAACAAGCTTGCTTTCTCAAAAATGAGAATGAAGAAACACTTTTACACCAAGAATTGTTTGCTCGTATCTATGACGAACAGAGCGATACAATCATTAAAGCATCACGCTTTAGCGCTGCCATAGAACAGGTTGGCTATGAAGCACAAATGGATAGAGCAGTGATGCAGCAAATTATCCAATGGTTAAAGTCAAATAATTCGTATGATGTATGTTATTCTATCAACTTGAATATATTGCCTTTTCGGCACAAAATATATACAAGGTGGTTCCGTGACGAGTTACTCCAACTACCAACCAGTATTCGCCATAGACTAAGCTTTGAATTTGTCGAGGGTGCGTTGGTTAAGAATCTTGATTATATGCGACCGGTGATCCGAATGATTTCTGGTCTAGGCTGTAAAATCATAGTTCAACAAGCAGGGCGAACCATTACCAGTACACATTATATTAAAGATCTAGACGTTGATTATTTAAAATTGCACCGAAGCTTAAGCAAAAAAATAGACCAAAGGCAAGAAAATCAATTGTTTATACGTAGTCTTCTTGGTGCGTGTATTGATAGCAGAACTCAAGTGATTGCCGTTGGTGTTGAAACAAAAAATGAATGGCAAACGTTAAAAGAGCTGGGTATAGATGGCGGCCAAGGTCGATTATTTGATGAAGAGACCCAGCTACTTCCCGTTGTTAAAGCGAAAAAAGTGGCGATTGGTCGCCGGAATCGGTGGCGAACAAATAGTAAGTGAGTAGTAAATAGATATGAATGTTGCTTCGTTTTTAGGCAGGCTCAAGGGAAAGAAATCAAGTTCAAGTGTATTGAGTTTGGTTTTGCTCGAGGACGCGATTTATTTAACCTTTGATGGTGAAACCTCTCTTTTCCCAATCGACGCGTCGGGGTGGCTTACCGCCTTGACGAGTGCGCTGGATAACGATGCCTACATAGGTGCGAATGCGATAGTGACTCTAGGCGCGCACCACTATCAGAGCTACCAAGTTGAAAAGCCGGAACTTCCGCCAGAAGAGTGGGCAGTAGGCTTACCCTTCCTACTTAAAGATCTTGTTGCAGAGCGGGTGACGGAGATCGTCGCGGATGGCGTACTGCTGCCTAATAGCAATAAACTGCAAACTTACGTATTAAGCCAAAAAGTGCTAACACCACTGCGCGCTCTATTTGATAAGCATCGTATTGAATTAGAAAGAGTGGTGCCTGAAGATGAGGTATGGGCACAGACGCTTGATGGTGTCACGGATTTTGTTTTACTGCATCAGAGTACGCGCAGTAGTTTCAAAATTAATGCCTATGTAGAGTCTAAGAATTTTTTCCACAGAACCATTCGAGGCGTCATGGCTCCGGTTACCGGCGCTAACGCGAACAGTTTGCAAATCGATGGCTTAGCGCTTGAACTGCAGCGTTCCATTGACTATCTATCGTCTCAAGTTAAGCAGTCTCAATTTCACAAGATATTTATCTGTTGTGATGATGAAATTGATTCAGAGTTGAAGCAGGCATTAGAAGAAAGGTTGAGTGTTAAGGTTGATACTCTCCACGATAAAGACAGCGCATGTGGCGTATTGCTTTCACTGCATGCATTGCACATAGGCTCATCAGGAATTAATTTATTCCCCGATCACCTAAGACCTAGAAAGGAATATTTCTCACTCCCCGTTGTTGCTGCCGCATGGCTTGCTATTGCCGTGTTGATGGGCGGAATATATGGGTATACCGAGTATAACAACACTCAACAGCAAGAGAATATTCGAATTGCGAAACAGCAAGCGGATCAATTTAATCATCAATTAAAAGAGCTACAAAAACTGGTTAGTCAGCATCAAGCATCACCAGCTAAATTGGCTACGATAGAGCGATTAGAGATATCAGTGCGAGCAAAGCAAGAGTCTTTAAAAGCGGTGGGCCAATTTGAAGAACAACAACAAATTGGTTATTCAGGTGTTATGAGTGCATTGGCCCGTTTAGGCCGCAGTGATATTTCACTTAACTCAATTTTAATTCAACCTAATACCCTTAACGTTAGCGGATTGGCGCGAAACCCAAGTGTGATACCAAACTGGATTAAGCAATTCAAAAATGAGTTGGATCTGGTTGGGCGAAATTTTGAAAAGCTATCAATTGGTCGAAATGAAGATGATATCGTCACATTTGATTTGCAAACTAAGAGGGCTGGAGGTCAATGATGTCTATATTTGAACCCTTGGTCACCAAATTTTCAGCAATGACTGAGCGAGAGAAGTGGTTAATTGCCATTGGTGGTGCGGTCGGTGTGTTCATGCTGATGCTGACCTTTTTGTTAGAGCCTGCATTTGAACGTCAATCACAGCAAAGCAACCAGCTTCAGTCTGTTGAGCTAGCGGCGATTCGTGCTCAGAGTGAGATTGCTCGGGTTACGAATATGCTCAAAGGCGATCCAGATAAAGATGTCGATATAAAATTGACTCAACTTCAGCAGCAGAGTGAGCTACTGGATGCTCAATTGGATGAAATCGTTAAAAACTTAGTCACACCTAATCAGATGGCTGAGTTGCTCGAACAGGTTTTAGCGTCCAGTAAAAATTTAAAGCTTCGCAGTCTACAATCGCTGCCTGCCGAGCCGATCATGTCTAATGGGCAAGCGGTGAATGCCGGATACTTTATTCACCCGGTTCGAATTGAGTTGAGTGGCAAGTACTTTGATATTCAAGCGTATCTTTCAACACTTGAAGCCATGCCTGTGCGCTATTTTTGGCGTAGTTTTCAATACCAAGTGGATGAATACCCACGGGCTAATCTGACGTTAGTGGTGTATACATTAGGCACAGGCCAGGAGTTTATTGGTGGTTAGAATTACAGTGTTATTGTTTGCGCTGATTCACTTTCAAGTGTCAGCAAATCAAGATCCGACAGCACCACTTGGGTGGTTAGCACCTAAAGCATCGACGACCGCTAAGCGCCCAGTTAAAAAGGCTGCGGTACCGACGCTACAATCGATTGTTTGTGAAAATGGTGCACAATGCTATGCCATAATTAATGATCGCGTTGTTGAAGATGGTGACCGAGTTAACGGCTATACGACAAGCCAAGTTACGCCTGAATATGTCGTGATTAGAAAAGGTGCCAAGCAGTGGAAACTCGAGCTGTTCACGGCAAAAATCAAACACTAAGCTAAGGCTTGATGGTAAATATGCGTAAATATGTAGTAGCAATGATAGTCGCGTCGTTAGTGGGGTGTACTAATATGGGGCATCGAGACCCTGTTGAAGTCAAACAAGCACTAAACGAAGCGGTCAACGAAGCCAATAGTCGTGCATTAGACGACCTTCCCGCATCGGTCCAAGACGACTTGATGCCGCATTTTGACGGGCAACCATTGAGTACTCAGGCTCCGCTTAAGCGTTTTCGTGTTCAAGCCAATGGCGTAGAGGCAAAAACTTTCTTTGCCAGCTTAGTTAAGGGAACCGAGTTCAGCGCGGCTATTCACCCGAATGTGAGCGGTCGAATCACGGTAAACCTAACAGATGTGACTCTTGATGAAGTACTGAATGTTGTACGTGATATGTACGGTTTTGATGTGGTTCAAAGTGGTAAAGTTATTCAAATTTACCCTGCTGGCCTTCGCACAGAAACGATTCCTGTTGATTATCTGCAGTTTAAGCGTTTAGGTAAGTCGTTAACGTCAATTTCTACTGGGTCTGTTACCAGTAAAGATGGTGGTAGCAGTTCGTCAAGTTCTTCTAATTCTAGCTCTTCGTCCAGCTCAGGCTCTTCATCAAGCTCTACAAGCACTAGCCCGACAGGCGGGACTGAAATTGAAACGACCAGTGAAAGTGATTTTTGGCCGCAGTTAGAAAAAGCGGTCGGTACATTGATTGGGACGGGTAATGGGCGCAACGTCATTGTCTCGCCTCAGGCTAGTGTATTAACCGTTCGAGCATTTCCGGATGAAATACGTGAAATTAAACAGTTTTTAGGTGTATCTCAAAAAAGAATGCAACGCCAAGTGATTCTGGAAGCCAAAATTCTAGAAGTGACACTGAATGACGGTTATCAACAAGGTATTAATTGGTCAAATATTTCTGGAAGCATAGGCGGCACCAACATTTCAACGGGTCGAGGTGCAACTAGCCCTATTCCAGATTTGCCGGGACTAGATGCCATTGGCTCTCTACTTGGGGGGCAAACTAATGTAACTATTTCAGATGGAAACTTCAGTGCGGTATTGAGCTTTATGGAAACTCAGGGTGATTTGAATGTACTTTCAAGCCCTAGGGTCACTGCTGCGAATAACCAAAAAGCCGTAATTAAAGTCGGGCAGGATGAGTACTTTGTTACCGACATTTCAAGTGTGGTTAGCAGTGGTGACAACGCCAATGCGGCACCAGACATTGAACTTACCCCATTTTTCTCCGGTATATCTTTGGATGTGACACCACAAATTGATGACACGGGTTTTGTGTTACTTCATGTGCACCCCGCGGTAATAGATGTAGAAACACAATCTAAAAACATTGATTTGGGTGGTGTTGCGTATGATGTGCCGTTGGCAAAAAGCTCTATTCGAGAATCTGACTCTGTCATTCGAGCGAGAGATGGGGATGTGGTGGTTATCGGTGGTTTGATGAAGTCAAATACGGTCGATAAAGTGTCTAAAGTACCATTTTTAGGTGACGTTCCAGGCCTAGGGCACCTTTTCCGCAACGTAACCAAATTAACCCAGAAAACCGAACTGGTTATTTTGCTAAAACCCACCATCGTAGGTGTGAACACATGGCAGCAAGAGCTTGAACGCTCTCGTGATTTATTACAAGAATGGTTCCCTGAAGAGTAGTTATGTATCAGAGCTTTTATGGCTTCAATCAAGCGCCATTTTCACTAACACCGAATACTGAATTATTTCAGGGGCTTCCGCCACATTATGAAGCTATTCAAACGGTATTGTCTGCCATAGAAATGGGCGAGGGCGTCATCAAAGTGTCTGGCGAAGTCGGCACGGGAAAGACCATGGTTTGTCGCATGTTAATTAACCAATTGGCCGATCAAGTCGCGTTGGTTTATTTACCCAATCCTCAGTTATCAGCAGAAGAGCTACGCCTAGCTGTGGTGAAAGAGCTCGCGATTGAGCTCATAGGCAGTGAAAGCATTGTTGACGCCATTCATGCCAAATTACTGGAGCTTCATAAGCAAGGGCAACGTGTTGTGGCTTTAGTTGATGAAGCGCAGTGCTTAAGTGATGAATCGTTAGAAACCATTCGTCTGTTTGGTAACCTTGAAACCGAACAAGCTAAGTTGATGCAAATTGTCTTACTAGGGCAACCAGAATTAGATAGCCGTTTAGAGGAACACCACTTAAGGCAGCTTCGTCAGCGAATTTCATTCAGTGCTAATCTGCGCAGTTTATCCATGGCTGAAACGTTTGCTTATATTGAACACAGGCTGCAGATCAGTGGTGGCAATACCAAGTTGTTTGATAATACAGTGAAGAAAGCCATTTGGAGAGCGTCAAGAGGCGTACCAAGGTTGATCAATCAGGTATGCCATAAATCGTTACTCTTAGCATTTACACACAAAGATACACATGTGCAAAATAGCCATGTGTTCGATGCGATTAACGATACGTTAGATACGCTAAAGCCAAAATTTAAAAAACCTGTGTTATGGGGATGGGGGCTTGCATGAGTGTAATCAATAAAGCGCTCTCTGATATGACAGAGAAAAAAGGAAGTACTGCACAGCCTCTTGAGAAAGTGAATGTTGCGCCAATTAAAAGCAGCAATAAGGCCGTAAGTCTGCTCGCGGCTGGTGGTTTGGTAGTAGGAGTAAGTGCTGGTCTGTTTTTCTGGTTGAATTCAGCTGAATCAGAAGTTCCGAGTTCGTCGCAAGTTGTTGAGCCAGCAGTAATGGCAAAACAAAGCCCGCAGCCAAGCAGTCAACCGGTAACTACCACGGTTTCTCTCACTACTCCTCAAGACTCACCTCCAGAGAGTGAGCCTGTTTTAGTTAAACCGGCTCCTCGAAAAGTCGAACAAGTGAATATTGAGTCAAGCATTGCTGATGGAACAGAATTAAGTGATGAGGACTTCGCTCAAGTTACCCCCGCAGTAAGCGTGGAATCATCGCCTAAGGCTAAACCAGCGGCTCCGAAAGTCGAGACGCCTAAACCAAAATCCACTCCAGCTAAAACAACAAAGGTTGAAAGCCCGGCTCCTATTGTGAAAAACGAGCCAGCTCAAACAGCCAAACAAAACGTTTTAGAAACGGGTGTGATGGAAGTGGTTCAAGTTGAGTTAACACCACAACAATTGGCAGATAAAGCCAGCTCCCGAGCGAGAAAAGCACTGGATGCTAACGATTATGGCAGTGCAATAAAGGCTTATGAATCCGCACTAAGATATACCCCAAGAGACGAAAACATACGCAAGCGTGTTGCTGCACTTTATTATGGCCGTAGCGACACTCGAAGGGCGGTGAGGGTATTACAGCAGGGCATTGAATTAGATAATGACAGTCAAAACTTACGTTTAGCATTGGTTAATATTCTGATTAAGCAGGAGTTACCTCAAGCTGCACTTGGTGTTATTGAGCATTTACCAGAAAATCCTGATGTTGATTATTTGGCTGCAAGAGCAGGCTTAGCTCAGCAGATAAAAAGACAAGAATTAGCACTAGAAAGCTATCAATTACTGACTGAAAAAGACGGCAACAACGCTAAATGGTGGCTTGGTTTGGCTATTTCCCAAGAGCGAAGTGACCAATTGGATAGCGCAAAGGTTTCGTACAATAAAGCACTGAATCGAGTCGGATTATCCAATAAAACTCATGATTTTATTCGTAGTCGTTTGGTTGTGATTCAAGAGACGAAGAAGGTTCAAAATGCAGATTAAACTGAGAAAACGACTCGGAGACTTGTTGGTTGAAGAGGGGATCATTTCTGAACCTCAAGTTGAGCAAGCATTGGCTCATCAAAAACAAACGGGCCGAAAGCTTGGTGATACCCTGATCCAACTGGGTTTCTTGACCGAAAGCCAAATGCTGAACTTTTTATCTCAACAACTTTCACTGCCGTTAATTGATTTAGGTCGAGCGAATATTGATGTCGAGGCCGTACAACTACTTCCCGAAGTTCATGCGCGTCGTTTAAGGGCGCTGATTGTAGGCAGGCAAGGTGATGTACTGCGGGTCGCGATGAGTGACCCAGCGGATCTATTCGCTCAAGAGTCACTACTTAGTCAATTGCAGCACTACACCATTGATTTTGTCATCGCACCAGAGCGTCAGTTGGTTGATGGCTTTGATCGCTACTACCGAAGAACAAAAGAAATTGCTTCATTCGCTGAACAACTTCACGCAGAACACCAGACCACCGACAGCTTCGACTTTAGTTTTGGTGATGATGAAGACAGCGATGAAGTTACCGTTGTTAAACTGATCAATTCCTTATTTGAAGATGCTATCCAAGTTGGAGCTTCCGATATACATATCGAGCCAGACGCAGGAGTTCTACGGCTTCGTCAACGTATCGATGGTGTGTTGCATGAAACGCTTTTAAATGAAGTTAACATTGCTTCTGCTTTGGTGTTGCGTTTAAAGCTGATGGCTAATCTGGATATATCAGAGAAGCGCTTGCCTCAAGATGGTCGTTTTAACATTCGAGCTAAAGGTCAGTCTGTTGATATTCGTATGTCGACTATGCCAGTCCAACACGGTGAATCAGTGGTGATGCGTTTACTTAACCAGACTTCCGGAGTGAGAAAATTAGAAGAGTCGGGCTTACCAGAAGATCTACTGCTTCGTCTAAGAAAGCAACTCAGACGGCCACATGGCATGATCTTGGTTACTGGACCAACAGGTTCCGGTAAAACAACCACGCTATACGGTGCCTTGTCTGAACTTAACGAGCCCGGTAAGAAAATCATTACCGCGGAAGACCCGGTTGAATACCGCTTAGAGCGAGTTAACCAAGTTCAAGTTAACAGTAAAATTAACCTCGATTTTTCGACCATACTGAGAACTTTCCTTCGTCAAGATCCCGATATCATTTTAGTGGGGGAAATGCGTGACCAAGAAACCGTTGAAATTGGGCTCAGAGCAGCACTAACCGGTCACTTGGTGTTAAGTACGTTGCACACCAATGATGCGATCGACAGTGCGTTGCGTATGATGGATATGGGTGCTCCGGGTTATTTAGTGGCGAGTGCCGTAAGAGCGGTTGTCGCGCAGCGATTGGTTCGTAAAATCTGCCCAGATTGCAGTGGTCATGATGAAGTGGATGAAGCTCGTCATCAGTGGCTTGTTTCTCGATTCCCAAATCAACAGGGTGCTAAATTCTTTAAAGGCATGGGATGCCAAAACTGTAATTTGACCGGCTACCGTGGGCGAGTCGGGGTATTTGAAATGCTTGAGCTTGAAAATCACATGATGGACGCATTGAGATCGAGTGACGCGGTAGAATTTGCTCGTCAAGCAAGGTTATCGACCAATTACAAACCTTTGCTGGCCTCTGCGATGGAATTGGCTTTAGAGGGTGTCGTGAGCCTAGATGAAGTCATGAACCTAGGTGAGGGTGATGCATCCGGTTCTGCTGACCCTATATTGATTTAGAGACAGATAAATGGCGACTTATCAATATCAAGGTAGAAACGCTCAAGGCCAAAAGGTCAATGGCCAGGTTGATGCACCAACGGAAGAACTAGCAGCAGAAGCGCTGGTTAACAAAGGCGTTATCCCAACGGCGATCGTAAAAGGAAAATCAGCCGAAGCGAGCAGTTTTGACATAAATAACCTGTTCGCTCAGGCGATACCGTTAGAGATCTTAGTGATTTTTTGTCGCCAGCTGTATAGCTTAACCAAAGCTGGGGTGCCTTTGTTACGAGCGATTAAAGGCTTAGTGCAAAACTGTGCGAACAAACAATTGAAACACGCTTTAGAAGAAGTGGGGCATGAGTTGACCAACGGGCGCAGCTTGTCTGCGTCTATGCAGCTACATCCTAAAGTATTCAGTCCTTTGTTTGTTTCAATGATCAACGTGGGTGAAAATACCGGTCGTTTAGATCAGGCATTGTTTCAGCTTTCTCAATATTATGAGCAAGAATTGGAAACTCGAAAGCGCATCAAAACCGCCATGCGTTACCCGATATTCGTGTTGAGCTTTATCAGCATCGCGATGCTGGTACTTAACATTAAAGTAATTCCACAATTTACTAGTATGTTTGCAAAGTTTGGTGTGGATCTGCCATTGCCGACTCGAATTTTGATCGCAACGTCTGACTTTTTTGTTAACTACTGGATGTGGTTAATTGCTGCTTTAGTCATGATGTTTTTTGCGTTTAAATCATGGATTGGAACGGAAGTCGGCAGAGAAAAATGGGACAAGTTTCGCCTACGAGTGCCCATTGTTGGCGACATCGTAAATCGTGCCCAGTTGTCTCGATTCTCGCGTACTTTTGCTCTAATGCTAAAATCGGGTGTGCCACTAAACCAGTCTTTGGCCTTATCAGGTGAAGCGCTTGGGAATAAGTTTTTAGAGCTGCGTATTTTAGAAATGAAATCGGCCATTGAAGCGGGGAGCACCGTTTCATCCACCGCGATTCAAAGTGAGATATTCACTCCGTTGGTGATTCAGATGATTTCTGTCGGGGAAGAAACTGGCCGAATTGATGAGCTATTATTAGAGGTGTCAGATTTTTACGATCGTGAAGTTGATTATGATCTTAAAACGCTGACGGCTCGAATTGAACCTTTGTTACTCGTGATTGTTGCGGGCATGGTATTGCTACTTGCGTTAGGTATATTTCTACCTATGTGGGGCATGCTGGACGTCGTTAAGGGATAACATGGGCAATATGATAAGCATACCGAGAGTCGCAATATGGCTTGCGGTCATCGTAGCACTGTTGGCGTTTCTTAATTTCAATTGGAATAAAGTGGATCAGAAAGCAGAAAACACCACCTTTGATGTGGTGGTTGGTCAAATAAATGAACGTGCAAACGGTTACCGCCAGCAATGGCTTGTAAATAAACAGCCAGATGTACTGTCTGTCGCAAAACAGACGGTGCACTACGATCATAATGGTTGGGTAAAGCCGATTAACGGTAACCAAGTTGATTGTGATTGGTGGCTTTCAATATTGTACCCGAATCTTGGGTGGGGCTACGTAGACATACCTAAGTCGACCTTAAAAAGTGACGGGTTGGTTTATCAGTGCCGGTACCAGTTTGAAAATAATAAGGTTTTAAATCTTAAGTTGAGTGACAAAAAATTGGCAATAACTGTCGAAAAATAGACGGCAGAGTAAAGTTTGTGATGGGCTTACATGAAAGCATACGATATAATATGCACCTGTAAGCGGTATGATAATATTAAGAAATAGGTGAAGTCAGTGAAAAAACAGTCGGGTTTTTCATTAGTTGAATTGGTAGTAGTGATTGTGATTCTGGGGTTACTGGCCGCAGCGGCATTGCCTAAGTTCTTGAATGTTACAGACGAAGCAAAAAAAGCAAGTATTGAAGGCGTTGCTGGTGGTTATGCGACGGGCGTGTTGTCTGCGCGTGCACAGTGGGAAGCCAAAGGCCGACCAGGAGATGGCACGGGAAATGCAAAGCAACACTGGATAGAGTACGACGGTGTCGAATTTTGGCTTACTCGTTCATTTGACAACAGTGGCAACGAAAGCGGCTTCCGCGATGGTTACCCAATTGCGTTAAAAGTTAGCGGTGAGACGACAGCACCAACCACATTAACCTCAACTGCATGTGTTGATTTAATGGACAACTTGCTGCAAAATCCGCCAAAAGTTGGTGATGCGAGCGATACAGATTTAAAAAATTTAAAATACACTGCCGAAGCAAATACGTCAGAAAATCCTGACAACACGTGTACTTATGTACAACAAGAAGGCAGTGATCACAAATTCATTTATGAAGTAAAAACAGGTCGTGTGACCGTAGAATTGCAATAACTACCTTTTAGTATTGCGTAAAATTTAAACATAGAGAGATGTAACTATGAAAAAACAAGGCGGTTTCACCCTTATCGAGCTAGTGGTGGTAATTGTAATTCTAGGTATTTTGGCTGTGACTGCAGCACCTAAATTTTTGAACCTGCAAGATGATGCTCGCGAGAGTGCTCTGCAAGGGCTTAAAGGTGCTATGGGGGGAGCTGCAGGTATCGTTTATGGTAAAGCGGCAGTTTCTGGTCTTGAATCTGTATCGCAAGGTAAATCAATATCAGGTGCAGGTACTGCTAATATTGCATTAGTTCATGGCTATCCAAAAGCGAGTTCTGATGGTATTGGTAATGCTGTATCTGGATTATCAGCTGATTGGTCAGTAGTTAGTACTCCATCAAATTCAATTGTTTATGGGTTTAAAGGGGATACTGATACAACTAAATGTGTAGTTACTTACTCTATTACTCCAAGTGCAACAGCTCAGGAACCAACAATTGCTATTACTTCTTGTAAATAGAAGTTAACTTTGTAGTCGCGTAAAATGTAGAAAAGAAGGCTAGCAACCATGTTAGCCTTCGACTGGTTGGCAATTATGATACATTATTGCTCGTCCCACAAAATAGTGTCCCCTTTCGAATAAATCATATACTACCTTGCATATCTTGCGCATTTTAACGGTAACTTATCTAAAATTCTTATATCCTATAAGGGCTTATTTCTCATAAATCCAAGGCAAGCAGTATGTCGTCACTGGGCAAGCGTAGCGCAGGCTTTACTTTAACCGAATTGATCATTGTAATCTTGTTGATTGCGATTATGTCTGCTTACGCTGCAAGTAAGTACAGCGGCCCTAGCCAGTTTTCTGTTTACGCCGCTCGCGAACAAGCCATATCTGTTATTAGACAAATCCAACTTGGCAGAATGCAGTCTAATATCGATCCTACTTTTCTTGGTGCTACTATCCCCGATCGTTATGTTTTAAGTATTAGTGATAACGGCAAGTGCTTGTCAGCTAAAAACAGTGAGTGCCTAGAAAATAACGGCAGCAGTAATTTTGTTTACATCAATAATAGTGATTTTTCATTCAGCCCTAACTCTATGGAATTGTCGTTTGATCTTACGGGCAAACCTTCGTGCCAATTGTTAGGGGCGGCTTGTCCTGCGGCAAATAATGGGGACGGATATAGAATTGATATTGAGAACTCGTTTGATTCCTTAAGTGTGTGCATTAACAGTGAGGGCTTTGTTAATGACTGTCTATAAAGAAAAAGGCTTCACATTGATCGAAAGTATCGTCGCTATTGTAGTACTCGGTATTTCAATGACGGTATTAACCACTGTGCTATACCCTCAAATTGAAAATTCGGCTTCTTCGCATTATCAAGTAAGAGCGTCAGCTCTAGCTCAAGGCATGATGACGGATATTTTATCTCGTTCTTTTGATCATGTTGGAGATATTAATGGCGGGATTTGGCGTTGTGATGAGACTGGGTACTCAACGTGCTCGGTGGTTTTAGGTGCTGAAACAGGAGAAGAGCCTAAAGACTTCAATGATGTCGATGATTACATTGGATGCTGGTATACCAATGACGTAAGTCGTTCAAGTTGTGATTCTTTACCTGAAAGGAGTTTAAAAGATATTTTAGGGCAAGATATTAGCGCTAAATATCCCAACTTTAGAGTTGAAGTGAAAGTGGAGCATGACAACCAGGGGAGCTTAACTCCTGCACCTCAGCCAGCAGGAAAGAAAATATTCAAGCTAATTACACTCACGGTATATCCGGGGAAATATGGTGAATATCGATTTGTAGCGCACAGAGGGAACTATTGATGAAAAGAAGTGGTTTCACCTTAATAGAAATGATCGTGACCATTTTAGTTGTTTCTATCATGTTTCTTGCAATTGCTGGTTTCTTGGAGTTAGGCACCAAAGGATATGCCGATAGTGCCAAACGTCAGGCACTGCAAAATCAGGCTCGATTTGCTCTTGAGAAAATGTCTCGGGAAATCAGACATGCCGTGCCAAATAGCCTTTCTGTGAGCGCCAATAAACAGTGCTTAACGTTTTACCCAATCTTGTATTCTGGTTTTTATAATGTCGATTCAACGACCATAAGCGGTGGCGAAGATACAATTCGTTTTGTTGTCGGTAACGATAACCCAGATGTGCTCGGTGCTGCGGCAAATGGAGCTAGGTTAACAATAAACCCTAGCCGAATTGAAGACTTAGATACTTCAAATTCGGGCTCAATTTCTATTGTCGGTGTCGCTCAATCTGGCTCTGTCTATTCGATTCCGGCTTCGTTTCCTAGTTATTCAGTGGGGAAAAGGCACTATATATACCAGCCAGCGGATAAAGTTGATTACTGTTTTGAACCTTCGAGTCAGTTTATCTGGGTTTGCAGAGGTTTATCCAGTACAGAAGATTGTGCGAGTCTAGTTAATACTCAAGGTGTAAAAATTGGTGAAAAAGCCACTTCAGGGGCTTTCCAATACGAAGACCCGTCATTGATTCGCGGTGGAATCGTTCATATCGATATGACCTATAAGAACGACGATGAAGTGAGTGAATACAAACATGATGTGCAGGTGCTGAATGTCCCGTAAGAAAAATCAATCAGGTAGCGTTTTAATTATCGCCGTATTTGTCATCGTAGTGATGGGGATGCTGGGGCTTACGCTCACGCGACTCCAGTGGTCGAATCAAGACACCCTTACTCGAGAAGTCCTCGGTACTCAAGCGTGGTTTGCTGCAAATTCTGGAAGTGAGTGGGGGCTTACTCACCTTTATCCACTCGATCAAAGTGCTTCAATTGCCAATATACAAGCTAGGTGCACAGAGTTTTCGAGTTACGGCAGCACTATGTCAGTTTCTGCCGCGGCGGCCATTATTCAAACGACCAATGATCGCTGTTCATCTCTAGCCATAAAATGCGCTGAAATAGGATCTGGAGATCTAACTTTTTTCAAAATAAGCTCAAAAGCAGTATGTGGAAATCAACAATATGAAGTGCTACGTGAACAAGAAGTATGGGCTAGAGGGTTAGAGGAATGAAAGTAATGATTAAATGGTGCTTTCTTTCTATTGCTCTTTTTTCCCAGTTTGCTTTTGCACAGTTTCCGTTTCCTAATGGTGAGTGCAAGCTTAAAACAGGGGTTCATACTTGGACGTCGGCAAGTAGCCCAAAGTTGGAAATTGAAGACAAAGCTCAAGTGCTTAATCCTAGTAACTCAAAGTTAGTTGGCTTTTCAGCAATTGAAGATAATCATTCGAATAGTTGCGGTCACCGAAATAGCTGTGAGCCTTCCCCTCAATTGAGAACGGATGAACCTATATTTAACCCAAACAAAAGCTATGGGGAAAGGGAAGAGGAGTTTAAGAAAAACGGTTCTCTCGCTTCAGGTACCTTCAAGAAAGTTGAGATTAAAGATAGTGCTAGAGTCACCTTTCTCGGCGGGATTTACTGGATAAAAAAGTTAGAAATTAAGGAGCACGCTAAGCTCATTGTTAATAATGAGACCGTTATTAACGTGGAAGAATTGGTGGTTGAAGGGAGAATTACCAACAGTGGTGTTCCTGGGGATTTGATTATTGTTGCTCATGATGATGACAAAATAGAAATTAAGTCTAAGAATAGCCACGAGATAAAAGCTTTCTTTATTTCACAGAATGAGATCGAAGTTAAAGAGAAATCTCGCATAAGAGGTGCGTTATTGTCGAGGAAAATAAAACTGGATGATGATGCTAGAGTTACGACTGATTTACGTGGTTGTGATGCTCCACCGCCTCCGGTTGATGACGTGAAACTAAAATTTGGTGTTCAAAGCTGCCCGGATATTCTGACTCTAGGGTGTGAGATAGATTTCGGCCAAACATTTAGTTCAGTTCCTATTTTGGCTGTTATGCCTACTATCGACAAGAACTTCCCAGATCTCGATCAGCCTTCTACTCTCGTAGTGGAGTCTATTTCGTCCACCAAAGCGAAAGTTAAGCAAGTTTTTCCACCTAACCTTCCGTGGGTTTTTCCGCCGACTGCGATGACAAGTGTCTCCTTCATTGCGATGGAAGAAGGGACTGCAACGGTAGATGGGCATACGATTTTAGCTGGAAGTTTTGATACACGAAGTACATTAGATAGCACGAGTGATTGGAACTGGGACACTATGTCTTTCGTGTGGAATTATGGTGTGTGGTTTAATGAGAGACCAGCGCTTATTACGCAAGTTCAATCGGATAATAACAATGGTAGTTGGATGACTTCGGCTATTTCAGGTTTAACAGACGTAGGCTTTTGGGGGGCTTTAGATTTGTCCCGATCTTGGGATATTGGTAGTTACAATAAAGAAAAAGTAGGTTTCATTGCGACAGAGCCTTTTGACGCGATAATCGATGGAAAGAAAATCTCTTTTTCTAATGAAGTGTACACTCTATCGACTAAGGGAAAAAATCCGACAGCTTTAGCTGACGAATGTGATTACGTCTATGACCTTCCTTTCGATGCTCAAGGTGTTGTAGGAAATAAAGTCACAAGGAAAGGCCCCAATGGTGGCTGGGCTAGACGATGTAGGTTGGAAAATAATCAGGTCAGTTTTGTTATTGATGAGGATTTCCACAATCGCGCACATACTCGGGAAGAAATTGGTTATGTAGCCTTTGAAGCCAGCCCCCCTTTACCTGATTTTGATGTATGTGCAGCGTTTCCATATCCTGCGGGCGCTTGGAAGAGTAATTCTAAATTGACAATGAATAATGCTCCGCTATTACCTAAAAATCAGGACCCTAAGTATTTTATTGGAGGTTGGGCTGGTAAGCACTGCTCACCGAACGAGCACAACTGTACATCGGTTTTGACGTCTTTTGATCGAATTACTGATAACACTAACTTAGCACTAACATGTCAATCCGGTGTGTGTAGTACGGGGGGGCAGAAAGTTGATACGTCTGGTTTGCCCAATGTTGCGCTACCTGCTTTGTCAGGAAACGCCATTCTAAATTACTCCCGCCCAGATGAATATCATGGAGCTAACAATGACATTTGTGATGTCACCTTGTTGGGAGATAGCTGCCATGCACCAGGCCAAGGCGATGGAGAGATCACTCTTCGAAATAGTGTTCGTAAATTGCAACCCAACTACAGTGGATTATCAAGCTATCCAGTTACCTATATCGTTCCGGACAATACAACGGTTTATATTGACCAGTTGACCTTTAACTCGACGTACTCAAAGTTGAAAATTGGTAACAATGCCACGCTGGTCGTAAGGCAACTCACAATGAATCACAACACAAATAGCATCGAAGCAGGAATGAATAGTAGAATTTTGGTGAGTCAGTCGCTTACATTGCAAGATTCGATTCCTGTGAATCCGGATGGTAAGCCGGATGATCTCATCATTTATGCCTTGAATGATAATTCTCACGCTACCTTTAATTTCAAAACAGATAATGTTTTAGTAAATGCCCACTTACTATTTGATAAAGTGACAATAAATAGCCAAGGTGGAGACTTTGGCGGTTCAGTGATCAGCAACAATCTCATTATCCATGATCCCAAGACAATTATTCGAGGACAGAATGCTTGTTATAACACACCACAAAACTACACTCTAGAGCTGACACCACTCAAACAATTCTTCTTATTGTGCGAGAATCCGCTCGCAACCTTTAAAGTGCTAAAAGAAAGTGGTGGGGTTGCCGAGAGTTATTCTGGTGACATAGACATTACACTTCCTACTGAACTCTCTGTGAAAGAGGTTGTTGTCGGGCAGTATGTGAGTGGCGGTAAATATCGACCTTCTAAAGGCGTGCTAAAACTTCGCCTAACATCGTCTAAAATTGGTAGTTTTAGCATGCAAGGCCATCTTTCTACAGACACTAAGCAGGCTCAAACCGCAAGCTATTATATTGCGCCATATAAGTTTGATGTACCTGCCGTTGATGCAGTAGCTGGTAAGTCGACTAAATTTGACATTCAAGTGCTCGCGTGTAAAAACGACAAGATAACTCCAGTTACTGGTTATGATGGAGATCGAATACTTACTTATACGGATTCCACATTGGCAAAGCCTATTGGTGGAGCCAACCCCAACCTAGATATATCGGCCAGTGAAAACACGCCAAATTCAAGTAAACAAGTGAAGTTGAATTTCTCTTCAGGCAAAGCGAACGCTTATATGAAATATCACGAAGTTGGTGCAATATGGTCGCAAATTTCTGACTTGAGTTTCAAATGCCCGATAGGTTTCGACTGTGATACTGAAAACTCTGAGCAGTGGTCTGGGTTAAAGGGCACCTTAAATGTGAATCTGCGCCCTTGGACTTTTGCTATCTGTGAATCTAATGCTAATAAAATGAACGGAACAGCAACAAGTGGAGACCCGTTTTTAGCCGCTGGTGAAGAGTTTGATATTCAGTTAAAGCCAGTTATTTGGAAGTCAGGTCTTGATGCTGCTTTACAAAAATCTAAGTATTTGGATTTTTGTTCTCTTGACGTTACCCAGAATTTCTTTCACCAAAATGCCAGAAGCTCTAAAGTGAGTTTACAAGCTGAGCTGCCAAAAGATTTTGTTGGTACGCTAAGTGGGGCCGATCGTGACAAACCGAATACTGAAGGAGAGTCCAAAAAATACATTCCTTTCGAAAAATTGAGTTTCTCTGATGTGGGGCACATGACTCTAAAAGTTGATGCGTCTGGATACGCAGATATTCAGGGGGGGATAGATACAGCGAAACGCGAAATTGGTCGCTTCTATCCTAAGCACATCATCGTGAAAAGTAATCATTGGAACTACGCCAGTAAACACGATGGATTTGCCTATTTAGATCAGCCAATATCGATTGATTTTGTTGCCGAAGCACAAAATGTAACGAATGGGGCTACGCTGAATTACTCTCAATTGGCCTCTTCATATAAAGCGACCTTAATTCCCTTTTCTGCGGATGGTGACGGTAATGCGGATTGGAATACTCGAATGTTAGCTACGTGGGAGGCCCATGCTTGGAATAAGGCTGAGCTTCAAGCCAACGCTCAACCATTTACGTTATTAAGGTTGATAGAAAAGGCAATACCAAAAACGACGCGCATTGATGGCCCATTTAGTGGCGCTAACTTAATGACGGGGATAAAGATAAAGCAGGGGTTTTCTGAACCTACGCTGATGAAAAACCAAGATTCCTCTGCTCATAAAGGAGATAAATTCCCAACACCTCTTAAAGCTCGCTACGGACGCGTTATTCTCGAAGACCTCGGTGGAAGCATTGCTCAAAATTTAACGATACCCCTTCGCACTGAATTTTGGAACGGTAATGAGTTTGTCACTAACACCGACGATAGTGGAACCAAGTTTGATGGCACAGGGTATTGTTCGTTAGGCATATGGCCAAATACGACTTCAACGGCTCACTTATCTGGCGATAGTGACGTTGTTAATGGTCGCTCAAGTAAACTTGTCGCAACTCAAGGTACAGCAGGTCGTGAACAAGTTAGGCTTTGGTTAAGAACGGCGTCTCAAACGCCGAGTGGTGTGGCTACAGGTAATTGTAAGGGTTCTAACAAAGTTCAACCTTGGCTTAACTTCAATTGGCGCGATAAAGGAGATGAAATCCCATCTACTGTTATCACTTTTGGCTCATTCCGAGGCAACGATCGAGTGATATTCCGTGGCGAAAGCCGAATGACGGGGCAATAAAACTGGTTATTTCGGCGCTTATGTAAAGAATCTGCAAGAAAAAGCGAGATTCAGCCCATGTTTACCTACCAATGCCTTGCTGATAACGCGAGGCATTGGTACATTTAATGCAATTTTATGTCTTCTAATGCTCTCAGGATGAACGAAGAATATGTTTAAAAAACTTCGTGGCATGTTTTCAAACGATCTTTCCATCGATCTAGGTACAGCCAACACACTTATATATGTAAAAGGCCAAGGCATCGTCCTTGATGAACCTTCCGTAGTTGCTATTCGTCAAGACCGTGCAGGTTCGTCTAAAAGCGTTGCTGCTGTTGGTCATGATGCTAAGCAAATGCTTGGCCGTACGCCAGGTAATATCTCTGCAATCCGTCCAATGAAAGATGGCGTTATCGCTGATTTCTATGTGACAGAAAAAATGTTGCAGCATTTCATTAAGCAAGTACACGATAACAGCGTGCTAAAGCCAAGCCCTCGCGTATTGGTTTGTGTACCTTGTGGTTCTACTCAGGTAGAGCGTCGTGCTATTCGTGAATCAGCGTTAGGTGCTGGTGCTCGTGAGGTGTACTTAATTGACGAGCCAATGGCGGCGGCAATTGGTGCTGGTTTACGTGTATCTGAGCCAACGGGTTCAATGGTTGTTGATATCGGCGGCGGTACCACAGAAGTTGCGGTTATCTCGCTAAATGGCGTGGTTTACTCTTCGTCTGTACGTATCGGTGGCGATCGCTTTGATGAAGCTGTCATCAACTACGTTCGTCGTAACTACGGCAGCTTGATTGGTGAAGCAACAGCAGAGAAAATCAAACATGAGATTGGTTCAGCTTATCCTGGTGATGAAGTTGAAGAAATTGAAGTGCGCGGCCGTAACCTTGCAGAAGGTGTACCTCGCAGCTTTACATTGAATTCAAATGAAATTCTAGAAGCGCTGCAAGAACCACTGTCAGGTATTGTTTCAGCGGTAATGGTTGCCCTAGAACAGTGTCCACCAGAGCTGGCTTCTGATATTTCAGAAAATGGCATGGTATTAACCGGTGGCGGTGCGCTGCTTAAAGATCTGGACCGTTTGTTAACCGAAGAGACGGGTATCCCTGTCGTTGTTGCAGATGAGCCTCTCACTTGTGTGGCTCGTGGTGGCGGTAAAGCCTTAGAAATGATCGACATGCATGGTGGCGATCTATTCAGTGAAGAATAACGCTTTTTTACGTTCACCGCGTAGGTAAAGGCGATGAAACCGATTTTTGGCAGAGGACCTTCTCTGCAATTGCGTTTGTTTTTTGCCATCGTACTATCAGCCAGCCTTATGCTGGCTGATAGTCGTTTAGATGCATTTTCAAATGTACGCTATTTTTTAAATAGCCTTGTTGCTCCTATTCAATATGCGGCAAATTTGCCTCGCAGTATGTTTGATGGCGTGTATGACCGATTTCATACTCGCGAAACCCTTGTCACTTCCAATCAAACCCTAAAACGTGAAGTACTTCGGCTTAAAAGCGATATGCTTTTACTCGATCAGTACCGTGAAGAAAACAAGCGGTTACGTAAGCTATTAGATTCTCCTTTCGTACGTGATGAAAAGAAAGTCGTGACGGAAGTGATGGCGGTAGACTCTTCTCCATACCGACACCAAGTCGTGATCGATAAAGGCTTGATTGATGGGGTGTATCAAGGTCAACCTGTGATTAATGAAAAAGGTATTGTGGGCCAAGTTACCTTTGTTGCCGCGCACAACAGCCGAGTATTACTGATCACCGACGCCAACAGTTCCATTCCAGTTCAAGTGGTCAGAAATGACATTCGAGTGATTGGGTCTGGTAATGGCAGCATTGATAAAATTCAACTGGAACACATTCCAAGCAGCACCGAAATTGAAGAGGGAGACTTGTTGGTCACCTCTGGTTTGGGTGGTCGCTACCCTGAAGGTTATCCAGTTGCTTACGTTTCAACGGTAGAGCGAGACAATCGACGTCAATTTGCATCAATCATCGCTAAACCTGTGGTTGAGTTTGAACGATTGAGGTATTTGTTACTCGTTTGGCCAAACGAAGGGCGTCAAGCCGATTTAAATATAGAGGCTGAGTCCAATGGCGAATAGAGCATTCAAAGGCCGTATGGTGATTTGGGCGACGTTCTTCATTGCCCTTATTTTTCAAGCGATACCGTGGCCTGGTATGTTGGAAATATTTCGCCCGGCATGGTTGTTGCTGATTGTCTTTTATTGGGTGTTGGCATTGCCTCATCGAGTCAATGTAGGAACCGCGCTGATATTAGGCCTGCTGTGGGATTTGCTAATAGGTTCAACCTTAGGTGTTCGCGGCATGATGATGTCGATAACCGTTTATCTGGTTGCACTTAACTTTCTTGTTCTTAGGAATATGGCGTTGTGGCAGCAAGCGGTGGTTATTGGCGTGCTCACTGCGTTAGCTGAAGTGCTCGAGTTCTTGGGTGAATACCTGATTCAAGATGTGACTTTTAACCCGTTGTCGCTTTGGGCGGCGTTAGTGAACTGCATATTGTGGCCTTGGATATTTTTGCTATTACGCCGAGTAAGGCGACATTGGCATATTCGTTAATTAATAAAGGCAGGTCATATGAGTACTGATAAACGCAAACTTCTGCTCGCGTCAGGTTCCCCAAGACGTAAAGAGCTGCTGTCTTTTCTTGGGCATTCGTTTGATATTGTTGTGCCTGATATCGAAGAGCAGCAGCAAGTCAACGAAAGTGCACCGGACTACGTTCGCCGTCTGTCGGTTGAAAAAGCGCAAGCAGGTTTACGGCTTGTCGCTGATGAAAATGTGGTGGTTCTAGGATCAGACACGATCGTCGTCGTAGATGGCGAAGTGTTAGAAAAGCCGAGAGATTGCGAACACAGTATTCAAATGCTGACTCGGCTTTCCGATTGCCAACATCAGGTGATGACAGCCGTCACCGTTGCCGATAAAAATTCGTGTCAGACAGTTTTGGTTGAAACACAAGTTTGGTTCAAAGCGCTCTCTCGCCAAGAAATGGTAAACTATTGGCAGACAGGAGAGCCGTGTGATAAAGCTGGAAGTTACGGCATTCAAGGGATTGGTGGGCGCTTTGTTGCGCGTATTGATGGCAGCTATCACGCTGTAGTTGGGTTACCACTAATGGAAACAGACCAGCTCTTACAGAATTTTATAAAATAATAATAGAGGCGCGTCATGAGTGCAGAGTTGTTAATTAACGTTACACCGAGTGAAACACGGGTAGCGATGATCGTTGGTGGTATTTTACAAGAAGTCCATATTGAGCGTGAATCCCGTCGCGGCATCGTTGGCAATATCTACAAAGGGCGAGTAAGCCGAGTTTTACCGGGCATGCAAGCCGCATTCGTGGACATAGGTTTAGATAAAGCGGCGTTTCTACATGCATCCGATATCGTTCCGCACACTGAGTGTGTAGCGGAAAATGAGAAAAAACAGTTTCAAGTTCGTGATATTTCCGAGTTAGTCCGTCAAGGGCAAGATATTGTGGTCCAAGTGGTTAAAGATCCTCTGGGTACCAAAGGGGCTCGCCTTACAACGGATATCACGCTGCCATCTCGCTACTTAGTCTTTATGCCTGGAGCAAGCCATGTTGGTGTCTCTCAGCGTATTGAAAGTGAAAAAGAGCGTAATCGTTTAAAGAAAACCGTTGCTGATTATTGCGATGAAAACGGCGGTTTTATCATTCGTACCGCAGCGGAAGGCGCGGATGAAAAAGAATTGGCACAAGATGCGGCATTCTTAAAGCGTTTATGGACTAAAGTGATTGAGCGCCGTGCGAAAAATAAAACCCGCACGATGCTTTATGGTGAGCTTGGGCTTGCACAACGCATAATACGAGACTTTGTCGGTACTGAACTAGACCGCGTACAAATTGACTCTCGCTTAGTATTTGAAACACTGAAAGAATTCACTTCTGAGTTTGTTCCTGAGTTAACTGAGAATTTAGAACTGTATGAGGGTGATAAACCCATCTTCGACATGTACGACACGGAAAATGAAATCCAACGTTCACTTGAGCGTAAAGTTGGATTGAAGTCAGGCGGTTACTTAATCATCGATCAGACTGAAGCGATGACAACAGTAGACATTAACACCGGTGCATTCGTAGGTAGAAGAAATCTAGAAGAAACGATATTTAATACCAACGTTGAAGCGACCCAAGCGATCGCAAGACAACTTAGATTGCGTAACCTCGGTGGTATTATCATTATCGATTTTATCGATATGATGTCGGAAGAACATCGCAAACGTGTTGTTTCTTCACTCGAGATAGCGCTTTCTCACGATCGAGTAAAAACCAACATAAACGGCTTTACTCAGCTTGGCCTTGTGGAGATGACTCGTAAAAGAACCCGTGAAAGTATTGAACATGTGCTCTGTTCGAGTTGTCCTACTTGTGAAGGTCGTGGCAGCGTGAAGACAGTCGAGTCGGTATGTTATGAAATTTTACGAGAAGTGACTCGAGTCAACCGTGCGTATGATGCCGATAACTTCGTTGTTTATGCTTGCCCTGCGGTCGCAGAAGCTCTTGAGGGTGACGAGTCCCATGCGCTTGCTGAACTAGAAGTTTTCATTGGTAAACAAGTGAAGATTCAAGTTGAGCCTTTGTATATTCAAGAACAATTTGATGTCGTGATGATGTAAATGGAGCCGATTTAACTTCCATGCTAGTGCGCTTTTGGCGGTTTGTACTTTGTAGCCTTGTAATTGTAATGGTGATCCTCGCGGTCGCCGTTACTGCTTTACGGGTGGCTTTGCCGCGTCTAAATCAATATCAATCCGAGATAGAACAATGGGTCAGTAGCTCTACTGGCATTCACTTTCAGATATCAGATGTTCAAGGGTATTGGCGTAATACCCACCCGTTTGTTTCTCTACAGGGGCTGCAAGCGGTACTTCCAGACCGTGACAATACGACTATCGCCCTTGATGGGGTTGAAATCGAAATCGACCTTGTTGAAACCCTGCTGCAATTGAAACCAACCGTGTCGACGCTTCGTGTTAGCGGCTTAAATCTTGATATCAGTAAAATTCAGTGGCTGCCAGAAAATAGCGACAAGACATTAGGCCCTACTCAAAAGTCGTTGTCGAATTCTCCTGAGGTTCTGCTTGATCTTCAGCAACTGCTGTTACATCAACTCACCAACTTTTCACTAGAAGATTCGCAAGTCAGTTTTCAAACTTTTACTGGTGAAGTGAAAACTATTGATATTGAATCTCTGAATTGGCGAAACCAAAAGAGCCGCCACCGTGGTGACGGCGTGGTTAGCATTGCCAATACCGATATTAATAGCCTTTCTATTCAAGTTGATTTTGAAGAAACCGATGATTTATCAAAATTGAATGGCGAGTTTTTCATCGCCGCAGACAGTTTGCAAGTCACCCCTTGGTTAACTCGTTACCTCAAAAAAGAAACGGGCATTGATGCTGGTATTGTGAGCTTTAACTCTTGGTTTACTCTTGAAAACGGTGAACCGATCGATGCCTATGTTGAGTTATTGCCGTCTGAATTGACTTGGAGCAAACATAAAGATCACCAGCTATCGATTGATAAAGGCATTCTGATCCTAAAGCCTAGTGAGGATGGATGGCAGGTAAACGGCCATGAGTTAGGTATTCGTACCGACGAGACTCACTGGCCATCACTGGATGTCGCCTTTAATTGGCAGCCAGAACGTTGGGTTCTTAATGCTTCCGAACTCGATATAGGTGCTTTAATACCTATAGGGCACTGGCTTCCTCAAGCTCAAGATTTAACGTCATGGTTGGAAGAAGTGGAGCTTGGCGGTGAACTGGAAGACATTCGAGTCAGTATGGAAGACTCGCTAGAAAGCTTACGTTTCTCTACGGAGCTATCTGGTGGCAATATGAAGCAGTGGGAACTGCTTCCTGAAGTGCACTTGTTGCAAGCATCGATATCAGGCAGCACGAGCCAAATTAATGCTCAGTTAAACCTGGTGGATGACGTGTTGCCTTACGGCGACGTATTTCAGGCGCCGCTGAAAATTAAGCAAGGGCAAGTAGACATCGTGTTTGAACATGATGACAAAGGCTGGTCTCTGTGGGCAGATAAAGTCACCGCCGCGACACCTGACTTGCAAATTCTAGGTGCATTCAAGCTAGATTTTCCTCATGAAGGGAACTCGTTTCTGTCATTTTACGCTGAAGCCGACGCATTTAATGTGAGTGAAACATGGCGTTACCTACCCACATTAGCACTAGGGCAAGATCTTACGGATTACCTTTCTACTGCTATTCAAGGCGGAAAAGCCAAAACGGCGAAGCTACTGTGGTTTGGTGAGCTGGCACAGTTCCCTTATCAAGATAACAACGGAATGTTCCAAGCGCTCGTGAATTTAAAGCAAGCGAAGTTTGGGTTTGATACCGCATGGCCGTTGATCACCGATTTACAGCTAGACTTGTTATTCCAAAACGCCGAAATGCACTTGGACTCAAGCAGTGCGCAACTCATGGATGTAAAAGCCCGTCGTATTACCGGTCGAATTCCAGACCTCGGTGAGGGGGGGCACATAGAGATTGAAGCCAAAGCGAGAGCTGAAGGTCGAGATGTTCGCGATTATATGATGGCAACGCCTCTTATCGACTCTGTTGGTGCTGCGCTGACCGCTATTGATGTGGCCGGCCCCGTCACTTCTGAGTTTCAACTTTTTATCCCGTTTGATGGGGATAATAGCCGTGCGTGGGGTTGGGCTGATTTAGACAAAAATCACATTCACATTCAAACGCCCGAAATGATCTTAGAGCAAGCGTCTGGCCGCATTGAGTTTGATGATGATGTAGTTCAAGCGTCAGGGCTAACTGCGCAACTGCTCGATCAGCCGATAGCGTTAGATTTTAAAGGTGAGTCGGTAGGCAAGAAATACACGGTAAACATCGATACCATTGGTGATTGGGAAGTTGAACCATTAGGCCCATACGTTGGTGAAGGATGGGTGAAGCGTGTTCAGGGGCATTCGCCTTGGACTATGGGGATTGATCTGCAATTGGACGATATTGGTTTTACCTACCAGATTGACGCTAAAGCGAACATGCAGTATCTGGCGAGCCAGTATCCTGCGCCTCTGAATCAACAAGTAGGAAAAAAAGGCCAGGCTCAACTTCAAGTTTCAGGCAATCAACAGACATTGTCGGGTCGATTGCAATTGCCGGGAGTGAAATATCAAGCTGAAATCGATATTAGTAATCGTGCCCCCGTATTCGCAGCGACGAATTTAGTGGTAGGAAAAGGCGCATTTAAAACCAGCCCTATCGTTGGTCACAGCATGTCGGTGCGGACTAATAAGTTCAACTTAGATGATTGGTTTGGGTTATTCGTAGGGCCTGTGAACGGGGCTGAAGTGTTAGCCAGTGAGCTCAGTGTTCCTGAACTGCCAATGCCGACTAAGGTTGATCTGAGTGTACCTACTTTAGTGTTTGGCGGAGTTGATTGGCATGAGATGGAATTTAAAGCGCGTAAGAAAAATCTTGCGTGGCGAATCGACCTTGATAGTGCTGAAGTTAAAGGCCGAGCAAATTATTTAGAGCCTTACGACTTAGCTGTGGCGTTAGAGCATCTGCAAATATACGTCCCCGCACTTGATGAACAAAAAAATGAAGAATCGGTTGTCGCGGAAGTGATTGCTGAGTCAGAAAAGACAAAACCGTTAGAGTTGGTAACGGCGCTTGATCGTCATCTGCACCAGACTTTGCCTAATCTAACGCTTTCTATTAATGAATTTTGGTTTCAAGGTTACAAGGTTGGCAAAGTGAATGTCGACTTCCAACGCCAAGGTGACCGCTTAGTTTGGGACAAAATCTCATTACGCAGTGGCGCGAACAAATTTGATGCAAATGGTTGGTGGAAACTGTCTGATGAAGACAATCAATCGCATTTTGAATTCAGTATGTCAGGTGACAATAATACGGATCTAATGGAACGCTTTGGAATTACATCAGGCATTCAAAAAGCGCCGTTTGAGATGAGTTCGTCATTAACGTGGAGTGGTTCACCTTGGAGCCCACAAATAGAAACACTTAATGGTGATATTAACTCTAAATTAGGCAGTGGTATCATTTCTGATGTCAGTGGAGCAGCACGTTTAATGGGGTTGTTCAGCTTAGATTCCATTTTAAGAAAAATGCAGCTCGATTTTACTGGCGTGTTTGATAAGGGCATGGCATTTAACAGTATTTCTGGCAGCGGTGCGATTGAAAACGGCATTTTTGTGACTAATGACATCGAGATGGATGCGGTTGCGGGTAACATGACGATTCGGGGCCTTGCGGACTTACGAACGCAGCAAGTGGATGCGGAAGTGGAATTTACTCCGGATCTTACTTCGGGTATTCCTGTTATATCTGCCTTTGCAGTCGCACCTCAAACCGCTATTTTGGTGTTTGCAGTAACAACGGCGTTGTCTCCGGTTATCGATGTGATCACCCAAGTACGTTATGAGGTCAAAGGGCCGTTGGAATCGCCTCAGGTGAATGAACTCTCTAGAAGCAAAGGCTCTTATAAAGTGCCAGAAAAAAAATAACCGCGAATATGGATTAAACGCAGGGGGCAGCAATGGCAATGATCGGACTGATTCAAATGACGTCGGGTGCAAACATTGAACAGAACTTTGAATACATTGTGCAAGAGACGTGTACACTGGCTAAGCAAGGCGCTTTGCTCGTTACAACACCTGAAAATGCGTTGTTATTTGCCGGCAGAGAGCAATATCATAATTACGCAGAGCTGCTTGGAGACGGTGAATACCAGACCAAACTAAGCGCGCTGGCTCAATCGACAGGTTGCTGGCTGCACATCGGCAGCTTTCCCATCCGATGGGGAAATGAAGTTACGACGACCAGTTTGATGTTTTCTCCAAATGGAGAGTTAGCAGGCCACTATAGCAAACTGCATATGTTTGATGTTGATGTGGCGGATTCGTACAAAAGCTATCGCGAATCAGATTGCTTTGCCGCAGGTGAATCGGTTTCCTTAGTTAACTTGCCATTCGCACAGTGCGGTTTAACGATTTGCTACGATGTTCGATTTCCGAGCTTGTTCCAGACGCTGAGAGCGAAAGGTGCGAATTTGATGATTGTTCCCGCGGCTTTTACCGCAGTGACAGGTAAAGCTCATTGGGAAGTCTTATTAAGAGCAAGAGCAATAGAGACTCAGTCTTGGGTCATCGGTGTAGGGCAAGCGGGCGCGCACCCATGTGGGCGAATCACACATGGTCATTCGATGGTGGTGTCTCCGTGGGGCGAGATTGCTCTTGAATTAGATGACACCCCTAATAGTGCTGTATGCGATATTGCATTGGAACAAACAGAACAAATCAGACAAGACATGCCTGTGGTGAAACATGCGCGTTTTGTTGTTGAATTAAAAGAAGAGCCAAATAATGACGATTAATTTAGTAGAACAAGAATTGCTAGCGCCGACAGGCCTGACAGAAAAAGACATCAGTAACACATTGGGCATCATAGCAACACGAGATGTGGACTATGCAGATCTGTACTTTCAATCAAGCTGGCATGAATCACTGGTTCTAGAAGATTCCATTATCAAAGATGGCTCATTTAATATCGACCGTGGTGTGGGCATTCGAGCCATCACGGGAGAGAAAACGGGTTTTGCTTACTCAGATCAAATCAACTTGGATAGCCTTAAGCAAAGCGCTATTGCCGCAAGAGGCATTGCACAACAAGGTCAAACCGGCTCTGTTAAGACGTTTAACCGCACCAGTAATCAAACGATTTACTCAGCGGTAAACCCTCTGGAAAGCCTTCAGAAACAACAAAAAATCGAATTACTAAAGCAGCTAGACGCATACATTCGAACCAAAGAACCTATGGTTCAAGAGGTATCCGTGAGCTTAAGTGGTGTTTATGAGCAAGTACTCGTAGCCGCAACCGATGGCACTTATGCTGGCGATGTACGCCCTCTAGTTCGTTTGTCAGTAAGCGTTTTAGTTCAAAAAGGCGATAGCCGTGAGCGTGGTAGCTCAGGTGGCGGTGGTCGTTATGGTTACGAATATTTCCTTGAATCTGAAGCGGGCGAACAACGCGCGTATCACTTTGCTGATGAAGCGATTCGTCAAGCATTGGTAAACCTTGATGCCGATCCTGCGCCTGCTGGAACCATGCCCGTTGTGTTAGGTGGTGGTTGGCCTGGAGTGTTGTTACATGAAGCGGTAGGTCATGGGTTAGAGGGTGATTTTAACCGCAAAGAATCATCGGTTTTTTCTGGAAAAATTGGCCAGCAAGTGACGTCTCCACTGTGTACCATTGTTGATGATGGCACCTTGAAAGACTTACGAGGCTCAATCAACATTGATGATGAGGGTGTTGAAGGGCAATACAATACACTGATTGAAAATGGTGTACTCAAAGGCTACATGCAAGATAAGCATAACGCGAGTTTGATGGGAGTTGCGCCAACGGGTAATGGCCGTCGTGAATCTTATGCGCACTTGCCGATGCCACGCATGACAAATACCTATATGTTGCCAGGTGAGCATACTCCTGAAGAGATTATTTCTACCGTTAAGAAAGGGCTGTATGCGCCTAACTTTGGTGGAGGCCAGGTGGATATCACTTCAGGTAAGTTCGTATTCTCGACCTCGGAAGCCTATTTAATTGAAGATGGCAAAATTACTCGCCCTGTGAAAGGCGCAACTTTAGTTGGCTCTGGTATCGAAGCGATGCAACAAGTGTCTATGGTGGGTAATGACCTGTCGATAGACCGTGGTGTAGGCGTTTGTGGTAAAGCAGGCCAAAGCGTTCCAGTTGGCGTCGGTCAGCCAACGTTAAAACTGGATGCGATTACAGTGGGCGGCACTGAATAAGAGTTAGTTAACTAATGCTCATTGCAGCATGAACAGTGCCAGTTAACATTTTAAGTTAATAAAAAAGCTGCCCAAATAAGGCAGCTTTTTTTGGTTCTGAACTCTATTAAATTTGCTCTTCGTCGAGCAAACCTTTCAGTACTTGGAAAATTTCACGGTAAGACTTTGGTGGCTTACTGTTTTGTTTTTCTTTGGCAGCCTGACGAGAAAGCTGACGCAAGCGCTGACGATCGGCACTTGGAAAACGTTCTAACACGTCTGCGATAGCACTATCACCTTCTTCTACAACTCGGTCACGAAGTGTTTCCAATTTGTGTAATTCAGCGGTCATTTGCGAGTGCTTATTTCGAATCTTATCTAAAGCGGCTTGAATTGGCGCTGGATCTTCAGATCGCATTAACCTACCGATGTATTGCAGTTGACGACGCTTAGCTTCATTTTTAAAGCGTTGACCATTATCGATAGCGTCACGCAGTTCTTCTCGCAATGGAATTTTATCTAGTACTGATGGTTTCAGTCCTACCAGCTCTTCGCCTAGTACTTGCAGAGCTTCCATGTCTTCTTTCATCTCGGTTTTACTTACCCAGATGATTTCCTCTTCCTCTTCCCAAGGCGCTTTTTGGTTTTTACGAGCCATATTTGCTTGCCTATTTCATTATCTGTGTCTAATTGTCGCTTATTTTAGCAAGAATTATGGGGAGAAAGCGAAAACCTTGTTATTCTATTGAAATAAAATTTTAAAAGCAGTTATTTCAGTATGGATGTAAAACAGCAAATCGCTCAACAACGAGTGGAATTAGAAGCCGCTGTAGCAAAAGCGTTAGAGCTAGCAACGGATACCGCAGACGCTGCAGAAGTCGCGATTTCTAAAAGCACAGGCATTAGCGTTTCTACGCATATGTGTGAAGTTGAAAACGTAGAATTCAATAGTGATGGTGCATTGGGGATCACGGTTTATCGTGGTCACCGAAAAGGCAGCGCATCGACTTCTGACTTAAGTGAAAAAGCCATACACCAAACTGTTCTAGCTGCGTTAGATATTGCTAACTACACATCAGAAGATCCTTACGCGGGCCCAGCCCCGAAAGAGCTAATGGTTCAAGATATTCCTGATTTGGATCTTTTCCACCCTGATCAACCGGATCCTGAGCGTGCAGCGGAAGTGGCAATAGAAGCTGAGCGTGCTGCTTTGGCCTACAGTGACAGAATTAAACAAAGTGATGGTGCGAGTTACGATAGCCATTACGGTGTACGTGTTTATGGGAACAGCCACGGTTTACTCGCGAGTTTTCCTTCCAGCCGTCACAGTGTAAGTTGTTGTGTTATCGGTGAGAGTAAAAATGGCGACATGGAGCGCGATTACAGCTATTCCGTTTCAAGACGCGTACAAGATTTGTGGACTCCGCAAAGCGTTGGTATTAAAGCGGCTGAGAAAACAGTAAGCCGCCTTGATGCTAAGCGTCTAGCAACAGGTAAATATCCGGTGATGTTTGCTGCAGATGTCGCGACAGGTTTAATTGGTCACCTTGTCATGGCGATCAGCGGTGGCAGTTTGTACCGCAAGTCCTCTTTCCTGTTAGATAAGTTGGGCGAAAAAATCTTACCGGACTGGTTCAATATTGAAGAAAACCCCCACGTGCTGCGTGGTTTAGCTTCTAGCCCGTTTGATAATGAAGGTGTGTTCACCCAAGATCGACAAATCATTACTGATGGTGTGTTGTCGACGTACCTTTTGACTAGCTATGCTGCGCGTAAAATGGACATGACGCCGACCGGGCATGCTGGTGGTATCCACAACTGGTCTGTTAAATCAACCGGACAAGATTTCGATGCGATGCTTAAAACCTTAGGGACTGGCTTTTTGGTCACAGAGCTTATGGGGCAAGGTGTGAATATGGTCACCGGTGACTACTCTCGCGGTGCCGCCGGTTTTTGGGTCGAAAATGGTGAAATTCAGTACGCAGTTTCAGAAGTGACCATCGCGGGTAACTTGGTAGATATGCTGCAGCAGATTGTTGCAGTGGGTACCGATATCGAAACTCGATCTCAAATTCAAACCGGTTCTATCTTATTGGAATCGTTGAAAGTCGCTGGTGAGTAATCACTTACTATAGCTTTAAAATATAAAGCCGATGCCATTACTGACATCGGCTTTTATGATCTTGTAACTGGTAATGCTATCCAATCATTACCGTCGCTAGGCCTAAGAACACCAATAAGCCGATCACATCGGTGATCGTTGTGAGGGCCATTCCACCAGCCAGTGCAGGGTCTATATTCATTTTCTTCAAGAACAGGGGAATGCTTACCCCTGCAATTCCGGCGACTAGTAAGTTGGTCATCATTGCGGCTGAGATAATGCCTCCAAGCATCCAACTGTCTTTCCAGACCACTACGATACCACCGATGATTAACGCCCATAGAAGGCCATTGAGGAAGCCTATCGCCGCTTCTTTGAGTAGTAACTCTCGTTTGTTCGAGTCACCAATATGACCCAAAGCGATACCACGAATCACTAAGGCAACGGTTTGGTTACCAGCAACCCCTCCCATTGAAGGAACGATGGTCATCAGTACGGCGATGGCTGCCATTTGTTGTAATGTGGCTTCAAATAGGTTTGATACAGAAGCGGCCGTTAATGCGGCCAGTACGTTTGCACCAAGCCAGATACTCCGTTTACGAGCCGATTTAAATACCGGGGCAAACGTGTCTTCGTCGTCGTCCATACCAGCCATACTCATCATGGAGTGTTCTGCATCTTCACGAATAACGTCAACAACATCATCAATGGTGATACGACCGACAAGATGATTATTTTCATCAACTACCGGAGCAGAAACCCAATTGCGTCGCTCAAAAAGGCTGGCTACATCGGCATCACTGGCAGTGACGGAAAGTGCTTCGTCTGGCGTTTCCATGATTTCGCTAATGGCAACATCAGGCTGAGAGGTAAGTAGGGTGGTAAGGTGCAAGAAACCCGTCAGCTTTTCTTCTGAATCCAGCACGTAAAGAGCATCAGTGGCTTCAGGTAATTCGCCTTTCATTCTTAGATAGCGAAGTACAACATCGACATCAACATCGCTACGGATGGTGACAAAGTCGGTGTTCATCATACTGCCGGCGGTGTCTTCTTCGTAAGCAAGAGCGGTTTCTACGCGATGCCTATCGGCACTGTCCATTTGAGAAAGAACTTCCCGTGAGACGTCATCGGGTAGGCTTCGTAAAACGTAAGCAACGTCATCGGTATCCAGACCTTCAGTCGCTTCAGCTAACCGTTCCGGGGCCATTTTCGATACAAGGTTATCTTTTACGTCTTCGGATAATTCATCGAGGATCTCACCGTAATCTTCAGGATCGGTAAGTTGCCACAGCACTTCACGGCTTTTTCGCGGAGAAGCTTCAAGTAAGTGGGCAATGTCTTCTGGCTCCATGTCTTGGAGCATACGGCGTACATGAACAAAGCGGCCACTGTCTAGAGCGTCACTAACTTCTTGTAGGGTTTGATGAGTTTGGTCAAATTCTAACTGCTCGGCCATTCTCGCCCCCTAAATTTGAATTGGTTACAATATGTTGAATAATATCCTAATTCTAGGCCTTGTTTAATAAGATATCGTGAAACCGGGGGATTTTATTTATCGAGTAGTTTATTCATCTTCGTCAAAGCGGTGTTCGATAAGTTCACAAACGGCACTCAATGCGGCCTCTGCTTGTTCACCCGTTGCTGAAATGGTTACGCTTTGGCCCTGGGAGGACTCAAGCATGAGTAACCCCATGACGCTGTCTGCCCCTGCTTGTTTTTCACCATTGCTTACCGATACTTGAGCATCATAGCTTTGCGCTAATTCGACCAATTTAACTGCGGCTCGTGCATGAAGCCCCAGTCGGTTTAGAATTAAAATGGTTTTGCTGCATTGTTTCGGAATGCTTGGGGGATTTGCTGGCATCGACTAACCCTTATGATTCTTTTCTAAGCTAACATGACGGATCTGTACTTGATGGCCCAGCTTTGTGAAGTGCTCGCCAATCTGTTGGGTGATGTAAACTGAGCGATGTTTTCCGCCGGTACAGCCGATAGCGACAGTGAGGTAACTGCGATTGTTTTTTTGCAGTAATGGGAGCCATTTTTCGACAAACCCTTGTATCTCTGATTTTAACTCGAGTACTTCGTCATGAGTTTCAAGAAACGCTTTGATTGGAGCGTCAAGCCCGGTCAATGGACGAAGATCAGGATCCCAATGAGGGTTTGGCAAAAAGCGTACGTCGAATACGTAGTCGGCGTTGTTCGGTAGGCCGTATTTAAAACCAAAAGATTCAAAGACCATGACCAACTCTTTGCTTTCTCTGCCGTCTATGCAGCGTCTTACGGTTTCGCTTAATTCATGTAACGACTGATCACTGCTGTCTAGAACGATATCCGCCTGCTCTTTTAGATCGAGCAATAAGCCTTTCTCAATTTGAATGGCCTGTTCAAGTGACACGTTGCTCAGGCTGAGTGACAAAGGGTGAATGCGACGAGTTTCGCTATAACGTTTAAGCAGGGTAGTTTCTTTGGCATCGAGGAACAGCACGTTAACATCGAAGTGCTGTTTCAACGTTTTGAGTGCGTTAGTGACCAAGCTAGGGTCTTGGGGCAAATTACGAATATCAATGCTTACTGCAATGTTTTGTTTGCTGTGCTTGACGGTTTGTACAAATGAGTCAAGCAAGCTGACAGGGAGGTTATCTACGCAGTAATAGCCGAGATCTTCAAGTACCCGCAGAGCAACACTTTTACCTGCTCCTGATTGGCCACTGATTACAATGAGGCGCAGTTTATTCGATGACATGTTGGTTAACTCGATTTATTGGGTGATGATGTCGTAAAGCTCTTGATCAGATTGAGCGTTACGCAGTTGTTTCAAGGTGCATTTATCGTTGAGACGTTCCGCCATAGCAGATAAGGTTTTTAAATGGGTTTTGCATTGAGCATCGGGAACTAACAAGGCAAATAGTAAGTCAACGGGCCTGTTATCGATAGCGTCAAACTCTATGGGTTCTTGGCACTGAACCAATACAGCAACAGCTTGATCTATTTCTGAATCTTCCAGCATTCGACCGTGTGGTATCGCTATTCCATTACCAATTCCTGTACTGCCCATTTTCTCTCTGTTGAGCATGCACTCAAATAGTTGAGTTGAGTTTCTACCAGTATGGCTTGCGGCTATCTCGCTGATGATTTCAAGAGCGCGTTTTTTGCTGGTGCATTGAACCGCACTTTTTGTGCAGTCCAATGAAAGTACTTCGCTTAATTGCATGATTAATGGCTACTTAATTTCTCTTTGTGCTTATTGAGTTGACGCACAAGTTTGTCGACCAAGGAGTCAATGGCAGCATACATACTTTCGTCAGTTGCATGAGCATGAATATCCCCTTGATTAATGTGTAGGGTAGCTTCGGCGATTTGGTCGACTTTTTCAACACGTAAGACCACATTTACGCTATTTATATGATCAAAGAACCGCTCTAATTTCTGAAATTTGCTCTCAACGTAGTCCTGCATTGAATCGGTAATATCAATGTGATGTCCTTGGATATGTATTTGCATAGACTTTCCTTTTCTTTAAAGGCCTGTTTATAGCAGGCGTTTACGCTGACTTGATGGCGCAATGCCTAGAGATTCACGGTACTTGGCTATGGTACGTCTAGCCACTTGAATTCCTTGGTCAGCCAATAGAGCAGCAATCTTGCTATCACTGAGTGGTTTCGCTGTATTTTCCGCAGCGACTAACTTTTTGATAAGCGCTCGAATTGCTGTCGATGAACACTCTCCACCGTTGTCGGTACTGACGTGGCTAGAGAAGAAGTACTTCAACTCGAAGATCCCTCTTGGAGTGTGCATGTATTTTTGTGTGGTTACCCTCGAAATGGTGGATTCATGCATTTCTACTGCCAGTGCTATGTCGTTAAGCACCATAGGTTTCATTGCTTCTTCGCCATACTCAAAGAAATCGTGTTGGTGCTCTACAATACAACGAGCGACTTTGAGCAAAGTTTCGTTTCGACTTTCTAAGCTTTTAATCAGCCATTTCGCTTCTTGCAAATTAGAGCGGATAAACTGGCTGTCTGCGCTGTTGCCTTTCCCCATTGCCGCATATTGTTGGTTCACTTTGAGCTTCGGTACGCTGTCTGGGTTGATGGAGACGATCCACTGGCCAGCGTCTTTAAATACGGAAACATCTGGAATGACGTACTCTGTGTCATCCGGAGTGATGCGGCTACCTGGGCGCGGATCCAACTGTTGAATGAGGGCCATCACTTCGCGCAATTCCGCTTCTTTCAACTTTGTTTCTTTGCTAATTAATTTATAGTCACGATTACCCAGATGCTCAATGTGGTTTTCAAGTAAAGATTTTGCTTCTGCGAGCCAAGGCGTATTACTTGGGAAAGTTGCGAACTGCAGCAGTAAGCATTCTTGCAAATTACGAGATGCGACGCCTAATGGGTCGAACTGTTGAATGCGTTTTAACACGGCTTCAACTTCATCAAGTTCAACCTCATCGTTACCCATGCTTTCTAATATCTCATCGGTATCAATGGTGAGGTAGCCGTAATTATCAATGGCATCCACAATGGCAGAGGCAATGGTTCGGTCGGTGTCACTAAATGGCGTTAGATCGAGCTGCCATTGGAGGTAGTCTTGTAGGCTTTGAGTAGTTTCGCCTTGATAAATAGGCATGTCATCATCGATGGATATACCGGTATTGCCTGTATTGGCGCTATAGACATCTTCCCATGTGGTATCAATTTCTAAGTCGTTACTGATCTCAGAGGTTTCGATGAGCTCTGAACTGTCTTTAGGTTCAGGTTCACTCGTTACTTCTTCTGTGGACGCTTTCTCATTGGTGGTACTTTCTTTCGCGGAATCATCGTTAGCCGGTGCTTCTTCGAAGCCATCCTCTACATCAAGTAAAGGATTAGATTCAAGGGCTTCTTGAATCTCTTGTTGGAGATCAAGCGTCGACAGTTGCAGCAAGCGAATGGCTTGTTGCAATTGCGGTGTCATGGCTAATTGTTGACCTAGCTTAAGTTGTAATGAGGGTTTCATAGAGTCCTTTATATTTTTTAAAGCCTAGCGAACGAGCAAAACAACATACTTACCATTTAATCATAGACGGAATTGCTCACCCAGATAAACTCGTTTTACTTGTTCATTATTGAGAACTTGTTCCGGTGTCCCATCTGCAATCAAATGTCCTTGGCTTACAATGTAGGCATGTTCACATACATCAAGGGTTTCCCTAACGTTGTGGTCGGTAATGAGTACCCCTAAGCCACGATCTCGTAGGTGTTGAATAATTTTCTTGATGTCGATAACAGAGATAGGATCTACCCCTGCAAACGGTTCGTCCAGCAAAATAAATTTTGGATTTGCTGCTAATGCACGTGCAATTTCGACGCGACGACGTTCTCCACCAGAAAGCGCCATGCCATTGCTGGTTCTTATGTGTTGAATATGGAATTCGTCGAGCAAGTCTTCGAGCTTATCTTGGCGCTCTTCGCGAGACAATTCAGCACGAGTTTCTAACACTGCCATGATGTTGTCTTCAACGGATAGCTTTCGGAAAATCGAGGCTTCTTGAGGTAAATAGCCAATACCTAAACGCGAACGACTGTGCATGGGTAGAATGCTGATGTCTTGCCCATCGATGCTAATGCTGCCTTCATCACGAGCGACTAAGCCAACGATCATATAAAACGAGGTGGTTTTCCCCGCACCGTTAGGACCAAGCAATCCTACGATTTGGCCTGACTTTACTTGTAAGCTAACGTCCGAAACCACTTTGCGTTTCTTGTAACTTTTTGCCAGGTGTTCTGCTTTTAAGATCGCCATATTTTTAACTACTTTTACTGTTGGGTTGGCTGCAGTACCGTTGATACTCTTTCTTTGGCACTGCCATCAGCCATCAATTGCTGTGATGATATTTGATAGCGAATTGTTGTACCTTTTATCAAACTATCATCTTGAGCAAGCTCTGCTTTACCAGTCATGGTCAGTAAGTCTTCTTGAACCATGTACTTGAGCTTCTTTGCTTGACCGGCTAAGGTTTTCCCCTCGTCAGTGAGCTGAGTAAACTTAGCGGTATCACCATAGGCTTCGATCTGTTCTACCGAATCGTCGGCAGGATTTCTCAGTACGATGATCTTGTCAGCTTCAATATTGATGCTGCCTTGTTTAAGCGTTACATCGCCAATAAAGGTGACTTTACTGCTTTTCATATCCAGTGATTGACTGTCTGAATCTATGTAAATAGGTTGCTCTGTGTCGTTGCTTAACGCCCATGCTTGGGTTGCAAACGTGATTAACCCGATAAGGCTAAGGTGTAACAGTTTCATATTTACCTTGCACTTGGTTAAAGAGAGTCGCGGTATTACGGTCAAAATTGCCTTTCATCGCTTGTCCCTCTGTGGTGAATTGCGGACCAAAAAGCGTTACGGGCAGATTGGTGTGAAAATCTTTATTTTGTAGCTGTATCACCAGTTTCTCGGTTGATAGTGTATCAAAACCAGAGTTGGGTAATACGTTCTTCACTAACACATTGCCAGTGAGCTCTAGTTGGTAATCAGAATCCATGACGCCCTTATTGGCCGTCACTGTCCACTCTTCAGTATGACCGTCTCTGAATACACTTAGTTTCAATTGCTCAAATATGGTTTCGCCATTTTTCGAGAAGTGTTCCAAGTATTTGGACTTTATCTCAAAATTGCGCACGCCAGATTGATTGTAACTGGTGTTAGTCAAGGTTCGACCGCTAAAAACAGGTAACTCTACATCAGGCACAACCTGGATCACTTCTTTGTTGTTGTGATCATACAGGTAGTAAGCCGACCAACAAGACACAAAGAACAGTAACAGATAGATTGGGCGAGGTAGCGTCATATGCTCAAGCCTTTGTGGGCATCAAGTTCGCCACGAGCTTCCAATATTAAATCGCACACTTCGCGCACGGCGCCATGACCGCCGTTAATGTGTGTAACATAGTTCGCACGTTGGGCAAGCAAAGGGTGGCCATCGGCTACGCAGACTTTAAGCGCAACGAGATCCATGACTGGCCAGTCGATAAGGTCATCGCCAATATACCCAGTGTGTTCTGGTGAGATATTCAGTTTGCTACAAATATCATGATAGGCCTTTATTTTGTCGTCTTGGCCTTGGTAAATCAATGTAATACCAAGGGCACGCATGCGGTTTTCGACGATCTGAGATTGTCGGCCAGTGATGATCGCGACTTCAATACCGGCGTTCATCAAAGACTTAACGCCATAACCATCGCGAGTATGGAACGTTTTTAACTCTTCACCTTGATTGCCCATGTAGATAAGACCATCAGAGAACACGCCGTCAAGGTCACAGATCAGCAGTTTAATATCACGCGCTGCGTCAAACACGCTTTGCTCAACCTTGCCGTACAGTGTGGTAACCAGTGAATGGCTCATTACATGACTCCTGCTTTCAGTAGGTGATGAATGTTCAACGCACCAACCAGTTTGCCTTGTTCACATAGTAGTAACCCGGTGATGCTTTTCTCTTGCATCATATTCACGGCTTCTACTGCCAACATGTTTGGATTACCTACGGTTGGGTTTTTAGTCATCACATCGCCAATGGTCGTGCTATGCACATCGATACGCTTATCCAGTAGACGACGAAGATCGCCATCGGTAAAAATACCTAAAACTTGCTGAGTATTATCAACAATAGCGGTCATGCCTAAACCCTTTTGTGATATCTCCAGTAAGGCATCTCGAACGAGAGCATCAGGAGTTACCTGAGGAAGCGCTTCGTCCGTTTGCATGATATCACTGAGCTTCAATAGTAATTTACGACCCAGAGCGCCACCGGGGTGAGATAAGGCAAAGTCATCAGCAGTAAAGCCTCTTGCTTGTAATAGTGCAACCGCAAGTGCATCTCCCATCACAAGCGTGGCTGTTGTGCTTGTCGTTGGTGCAAGACCAAGAGGGCAGGCTTCTTCTGGCATACCTATGCATAGATGCACGTCTGCGAGCGTTGCCATGTTTGATGCAGGTTTGCCTGTCATTGCAATAATCTGAATGTTCAGTCTCTTAAGAACGGGAAACAGCGATAAAATTTCTGATGATTCGCCCGAGTTGGAGATTGCTAAAACGATATCACCGGGCTCTACCATGCCTAAGTCACCATGGGAGGCTTCCCCTGGATGAACAAAAAATGCAGACGTCCCGGTACTGGCTAAAGACGCGGCGATTTTTTTGCCTATGTGTCCAGATTTACCCATGCCCATCACAACTACTTTACCTTTGCTGGCAAGGATGGACTGGCATGCACGGCTAAATGACTCATCAAAGTATTGGTTAAGTTGATTAATTCCAGCCACTTCTATTTCTAGTACACGTTTTGCTGCTTGGCAAAAGTCAAAAGAACTTGATTCTAATCGTACAGACATAATATGAACTTCCTTAAATCCGCTTAAGCCGCTAGGTGATAGAGAAGGTAGCCTTGGTAAGCAATGAACACGGTAAGTAATATGCCGCCTTCAATACGATTCACGCTGCGTGATTTACCTAGTGCCATAACCACAAGCAATACTGAAACACCTAGCATGACCCAAAAATCTCGACCCATGGCGAGCTCGTTCAGTACTGATGGGTTAAGAATGCCAGGAATCCCCATTACAGCTAGGATATTAAATACGTTTGAGCCAATGATATTGCCTACTGCCATGTCGTCTTCGCCTTTGAATACACCCGCTAATGAGGCTGCGAGTTCAGGCAAGCTGGTGCCGATAGCGATAATTGTTAGGCCAATAACGAGGTCGCTCATTCCAAAATGCTTAGCAATGATAACGGCGTTGTCAACTAAGAGGTCGGCAGCTACTGGTAATAGAATAAGGCCAACAATTACCCAAAATATGGCATTTTTATTGGGAACCCCAACTGGGATCTCAGCTTCTTGATCTTCAACAAATGCATCGCCTTGAGTTTTCTCACTTCGGCTTATTTTAAGCATCATCAAAATGAATGCTGCGAATAGAACGAACAGTAAAACACCTTCACCAAAACCGAGGTAATTATCAAACAATAATGCACCTGCGATAACGGTGACGACAATCATCAATGGCAGCTCACGGCGGATAACCCCTGAGCTAATTGACATAGGCTTGATAAGTGCCGTAATACCTAAAATTAACGCTATGTTAGCGATGTTTGAACCCAGTACGTTACCAACGGCGGTGTCTGTCTTCCCCTCAAGTGCTGCGGTTGCCGACACCATCATTTCAGGCGCAGAAGACCCCATAGCAAGAATAGTCATACCAATCACCAGCGGTGATATACCAAAATTACGTGCTAACGCGGCGGCGCCATACACTAATTTATCTGCACTCCATACGAGCAAAATCAAGCCTACGGTAAGCAGTGCTGCAGCTACGAGCATGACGATCCCTTTAATTTTTGTTAATAATGATAAGTGTTTTCTGAATTAAGAAAGGTTCAGAATGGGTATAACCGCTAATTTTGACCTGTAGCGTTAGAAAATGGAAGTGGCATAACAAATAAAAACGTGACACTAGCATCTATATGCGTAAAGAATAAGAAACATCGTACTTAAGTGGTACCTAAGTTAAGTTGTTGATACTTATATTCGATAGCGAAAGTTAGGTCAATTTTCTCTCGTATTTATTACCTCAGGTTAAATTACGGTTAAAAACAGGTGCTTTATTTTGAACTTGAACGAATAAGTGCTTATGATTGCATGCACTTGTACTTTTATTGCGTTTTGTAGAAATCTTGGAGTTCTATGTCGACAAAGGATTCGGTCACGATACGAAATTTATCTTTCTCCCGCGGAGACAGGAAAATTTTTGACGACATTAATTTGGATATTCCTAGAGGTAAAATTACCGCGATCATGGGGCCGTCTGGTATTGGTAAAACCACGCTGCTACGCCTGATCGGTGGTCAAATAGCACCAGAGTCGGGTGATATTAATTTTGAACAGTGGAATATACCCTCTTTAAGCCGCAAAGAACTTTACCAAGCTCGTAAAAAAATGAGCATGTTGTTTCAATCTGGCGCGCTTTTTACGGATATTAATGTATTCGATAATGTGGCGTTCCCATTGAGAGAGCACACTGAACTTTCTGAAGCTTTCATCCGTACTATTGTTTTATTGAAACTTGAAGCTGTGGGTTTACGTGGCGCAGCAGAACTCATGCCGAGTGAATTGTCCGGTGGCATGGCGAGAAGAGCTGCGTTAGCGCGTGCTATTGCGCTTGATCCTGAGTTAATCATGTACGATGAACCTTTTGTCGGCCAAGACCCTATTACAATGGGGGTCTTGGTTGAGCTGATCAGCAATCTAAATAAAGCGCTTGGCTTAACGTCCATTGTGGTTTCACATGACGTCCCCGAAGTTATGAGCATTGCTGATAAAGTGTATTTGTTGGCTGATGGCAAAGTGATTGCTTATGGTTCACCTAGTGAACTAACCAATAATCCAGCAGAAGATGTCCAACAGTTCTTGCGTGGGTTCGCAGATGGTCCGGTGCCATTTAGTTTTCCAGCGAAAAGCTTACAAGAGGACTTGTTTGATGAACGCTAACTCAGTACTGGACTATGTAGCAAATATAGGTGACCGAACCTTATCGCTGTGTCGTTCTTGGGGCCGAGCCTCGATGATGTTATTTGGCGCATTGGCTTCAAAGCCTCAGCCTATTAAAAACTTTCCGCTGTTGATTAAGCAGTTATACAGTGTGGGCGTTCAGTCGATGGTTATCATTGTGCTGTCAGGCTTGTTTATTGGTATGGTGCTAAGCCTTCAAGGCTATGTCGTGTTGGTGGATTTTGGTGCGGAAGGCGCACTAGGGCAAATGGTTGCATTATCTTTACTGCGGGAATTAGGCCCAGTGGTTACAGCCTTATTGTTTGCAGGTCGCGCAGGTTCCGCATTGACCGCAGAAATAGGCTTAATGAAAGCAACAGAACAGCTGTCAAGCTTAGAAATGATGGCCGTGGACCCTCTTAAACGTATTATAGCGCCTCGATTTTGGGCTGGCTTTATCTCGATGCCATTACTGACCATGATATTTATGGCTGTCGGCATTTGGGGTGGGCAACTGGTTGGTGTTGATTGGAAAGGCATTGATCAAGGTAGCTTTTGGTCGTCCATGCAAGCTTCGGTAGAACTGGGGCAAGACATTGGCAATAGCTTGATCAAGAGCATGGTATTTGCTTTAACCGTTACTTGGATTGCTTTGTTTAACGGATACGATGCGATTCCTACTTCTGAAGGGATCAGCCGCGCTACAACAAGAACTGTAGTGCATTCTTCTCTCGCTGTACTGGCGTTAGACTTTGTACTTACCGCTTTGATGTTTGGGAATTAACATGCGACAGACACGTAAAACAGAACTACTGGTAGGTGGCTTTGTATTGGCTAGTATTATTGCTGTATTGATAATGGTCATTAAGGTTGCAGACGTGAGGAGCTTCGGCTCTAGTGAAACTTATACCCTGAAAGCTCAGTTCGATAATATCGGCAGCTTGAAATCTCGATCCCCTGTGAAAATTGGTGGTGTGGTCGTAGGCCGAGTGAGTGATATTACTTTAGACTTAGAACAATACTTGCCTGTGGTTACGATAGAAGTTGAAACCAAATACGGCCAATTTCCAGAAACATCAAGCGCTCAAATACTCACGTCGGGCTTAATTGGCGAGCAATATATTGGCTTGGTTCCTGGCTTTGTCGATGAAGATATCGATATGTTAGTAAACGGGGATTTTATTGAAGACACCAAATCAGCGCTAGTACTTGAAGATTTGATCGGCCAAGTACTGTATCGCGTTGGTGGTGATACAGCGACATCGGAGGTTCAATAATGGCGATTTTAAAGCAGTGGATTTCAGCGGCGTTCATTACCATGCTAACCAGCTTTTCGGTTTTTGCGGCGGAAGACATCAATAGAACCGAGCCTTATCAAATGATGAAGGCGGTAGCAGACAAAACATTTACTCGCTTAAAACAAGAACAACCTGAAATAAAACAGAATCCGGATCACTTGAAAGTGATCGTAGAAGAAGAGTTAATGCCCTATGTAAACGACCGCTACGCAGCGTTAAAATTACTGGGTCCAAACTTAAAGAAGGCAAAGAAAGAAGACGTTCGAGTATTTATCGATGCATTTCGAGCATACCTTGTGACTTCTTACGCCCAAGTCCTGACACAATATACGGATCAGCAGATCGTGTTCTCTCCAGAACGTGATCTTGACCCAGAACGAAGAATTATTTCAATTTCTGTAGAAATTGTCGATAAGCCAAATCCTAATATAAAGCTCGACTTTAAATTACGAAAAGACAAGAAAACGTCTGAATGGGCGGCGTTCGACATGGTTGCAGAGGGCATCAGTTTGCTTTCTAGTAAACAATCGGAATGGAACGGAAAAATCAGAAAAGACGGCATTCTTGCGGTAAGTAAAGAACTGCAAAATATTGCAAATCAATCGATTACCGTAAAGGAAAAATAACATGGTGCAACGCCAATGGAATATAACATCAGAGCAGGGCGTTCAGCTATCAGGGGATCTTGATAGAGAAAGCGTCCCTGGCCTATGGCGTACCATTCAGGCGTGGCAACCGAGTACGAATCAAATTAATTTAAACTTATCTCTGGTCCAACGTGTTGATTCTGCGGGTATGGTCATGCTGATACATTTATTAGAGCATGCAAAAAAACAAAACTGTCATATAATGTTCAGCTTTGTGCCCGAACAACTGCACACTTTGTGTCGGTTAAGTAATGTAGAATCAATATTGTTAGACCATATAGAAAGCTAGGCAGGGGTTGACCGTGGACAGCGTAGAAGTAAAAAAACTACTAGACGAAGCATTGAATTTAGATGAAGTGCATGTAAAAGGAGAAGGCAGTCATTATGAAGTGATTGCTGTTGATGCTTGTTTTGATGGTATGAATCGCGTTAAGAAACAACAGCTGATTTATGGCCCGCTTATGGCTCACATCCAACGTAATGACATTCACGCTCTTTCTATTAAGGCTTATACGCCGGAAGAGTGGGCTCGTGATAAGAAACTGATGTCTCTATAAGGTTTATTGATGGAAAAGTTTCGAGTAAAAGGTTCTTCTGCCCCTCTGAGTGGTGAAGTCTCAATTTCTGGCGCTAAAAATGCTGCCTTACCCATTTTATTCGCTGCTATTTTGGCTGAAGAGCCAGTAGAAGTGACCAATGTGCCTAAGTTACGTGATATCGACACCACAATGGAGTTGTTGACACGATTAGGCGCAAAAGTAGAACGAAATGGTTCAGTTCATGTCGATGGACGTGGTATTGACCAATTTTGTGCTCCTTACGATTTAGTGAAAACCATGCGTGCGTCAATTTGGGCTTTGGGTCCATTGGTTGCTCGTTTTGGTAAAGGCCAAGTGTCGCTACCTGGCGGCTGCGCTATTGGTGCGCGTCCGGTCGATTTGCACATTCATGGTTTAGAGCAACTGGGTGCAACCATTACCCTTGAAGAAGGCTACGTGAAAGCGGAAGTTGATGGTCGCTTAAAAGGCGCTCATGTTGTGATGGACAAAGTGAGTGTTGGCGCAACAATTACCGTGATGTGTGCAGCAACACTGGCAGAAGGCAAAACCGTGCTTGATAACGCCGCTCGTGAGCCAGAAATCGTCGATACGGCGGATTTCTTGAATACGCTTGGTGCAAAAATCACTGGCGCAGGAACAGACACCATCACGATTGAAGGCGTTGAACGTCTTGGTGGCGGTAAGCACGCCGTGGTCGCTGATCGTATTGAAACGGGTACTTTCCTTGTTGCTGCTGCCGTGTCTGGTGGTAAAGTCGTGTGTCGCAATACCAAAGCCTCTTTGCTTGAGGCGGCACTGGCTAAGCTAGAAGAAGCGGGCGCTTTAATCGAAACCGGTGATGATTGGATCAGCCTAGACATGACCGATCGTAAGCTAAAAGCTGTTTCTATTCGTACTGCTCCGCACCCGGGTTTCCCTACCGACATGCAAGCTCAGTTTACGTTGCTAAACATGATCGCAGAGGGAAGTGGCGTGATTACCGAAACGATCTTTGAAAATCGCTTTATGCACGTCCCAGAGCTGATGCGTATGGGAGCCAAAGCTGACATTGAAGGTAATACCGTAATTTGTGGTGATACCGATGGGCTAAGCGGCGCGCAAGTGATGGCTACTGATTTACGAGCTTCAGCAAGTTTGGTTATTGCAGGCTGTATTGCCGAAGGCGACACCATCGTAGACCGTATTTATCATATTGACCGTGGCTACGACCGAATTGAAAACAAACTGGCTAAACTCGGCGCAAACATAGAGCGCTTTAGAGAAACGAGCTAATTTGATGACATCATCAAAAGCCGGAATCTTTGGGTTTCGGCTTTTTTGTAATTAAACTGGAATAAAAACAAATGATCGCTTTTTTACGTCTTATCGCTGTCGCGATATTTGCCATATTAATGTTCGTATTTGGCTGTGGCTATTGCCTATTAAGCCCACGAAACCCAAAGCACGTATTCACCTTTGGTCGTTACTTTGGCTATATGTCACGAGTGTTTGGCATTAAGTTAGAGTTGCGGATTCCAGATGATGCTTATGAACGTGGTCAGCATGTTTATGTAGCAAACCACCAGAACTCTTGGGATCTGTTTACTATCTCGTCTGCGGTGACTCCAAAGGTTGTGACCGTTGGTAAAAAGAGCCTGATGTGGTTGCCACTATTCGGTCAGCTTTATTGGATTACTGGTAACATATTGATTGACCGTGCAAATCGTTCTAAAGCGGTAGGTACTATCGGCCAAGTGGTTGAGCAAATCAAAGCGTCTGGTGTTTCTGTATGGATGTTCCCTGAAGGAACTCGTTCTCGTGGTCGTGGTTTATTGCCATTTAAAACAGGGGCTTTTCATGCGGCTATCGGTGCCGACGTTCCTGTTATTCCGATTGTTTGTAGTACGACTCAAGACAAGATAAAACTGAACCGTTGGAATAATGGTCACGTTATAGTGGAAATGCTGCCTCCAGTCAGTGTGGAAGGTTACAGCAAAGAAAATGTTCGCGAGTTAGCGAATGTTTGCCGCGAGCAAATGAAAGAGAAGCTTGCAGAGCTGGATGCAGAAGTAGAAATTCTGAATCAGAAAAAATAGTGAAATTCTTTTCTATGCCTTAAATAAAAAGGAGTGCTTAGCACTCCTTTTTGTCATCTTTATTCAGCCTATTTACGAACCGCAATCGCTTCGATTTCAATCAGTACATCTTTTGGCAGACGAGCAACTTCAACGCATGAACGTGCAGGGTAGTTAGCAACGTTATGTTCGTCAAAGAAAGCACCGTACACTTCATTTACAGCGCCAAAATCATTCAAATCTTTTACGAAAACCGTCATTTTTACGATGTCAGTTACGCTTAGTCCTGAAGATTCTACAACAGCTTTCACGTTATCCAGAGACTGACGGGCTTGGTCTGCAATAGCTTCTGGCACTTCACCAGTTACAGGGTTTACAGGAATTTGGCCTGAAGTCATAACCATGTTGCCAAGGTCAACACCTTGTACATATGGGCCGATAGCAGCTGGTGCTGAGTCAGTATGAAGTACTTTAGTCATTTTCTTTTCCATTAATGGGAGTAGAACAAAAGGAGAGCTGCTAGGGAGCCGCTCTCTATGGGACACTGCCAGTTTATAGGCTCGCTTTCACTTTCGCTAGTACGTCGGCAATTTCCTGCTCAGTCAGTGTGCCTTCTTTAACAAACAGTACTTTGCCCATTTTATCTAATGCGATGATAGCTGAGCTCTCTTCTTCAAGCCCCCATGTTTTGGCAACGACACCATTTTCATCAACGACGATCGAAGACCATGAGAACTCTTGTTTACTGTCTTCTGCTGAAGATTTAACAAACGAACCGGTTCCCCACATTGAATCGTCTTGGTTGATGATAGTTGTGGTTTGGTAGCTTTCTCGAGAAAACTCAGCGGCAGTGATCGCGGCGATTAGAGGCGCGTTCATTTTCTTTGAGCTTTTACGTCCAGCGATGGCTTGAATGATGCGAGCTTTGCCATTTAGCTGTTCGCTTTTCCAGCCTGCATAGGCCGTTTTATCGCCGTCGAGTACCACTTCGCCATGACTTGCTACCATTACGCTTGGTACCGAATGTCCAACTTCAATATTGTGCGCCCAGCTCATCATTGGTGCAGCAGTCAGGCTAAGAGCCAATAGAGTTTTTAGTTTCATAATGATATCCGTCTACTTTGTTGGGGTTTATTTCTGAAGTATCAATAGGGTAGCTCATAATTGAAATTATGTTAGTTCAAAGTCGCACTTTTTGGCGTTAATTTTGCTTGGGTATATAAAAAGACAAAGGCTTGACGTTGGTCGTATTAATTCAATATATGATTCTTCGATTGAAGTCCTTGATATACAAGAATAGGCGGAAACAATTATGGAAAGAGTCTTTACGCACTATCATCCACGGCAGGTGGCAAAATTTGTCAAAACGCTATTTTGTGGCTCGTTCCTCATTAAAGGGATTGGGGTCTTCTTTTTTGAAAAAGGAAAGGTCGTGCTACCTGACCTGAACAACCGAGAAATGCTTTCCATAATGAAAGAAGTCAACCAAACGATTGACTCCTTAAGCCTTGCTAGTACTTAGATTATAGCTCCGGAGGGAAGCACACTCCGGTTCCACCTAGTCCGCAATACCCTTGCGGGTTCTTCGCCAGATATTGTTGATGGTAGTCTTCGGCAAAGTAAAACTCTAGCGCTGATTTGATTTCTGTTGTAATGCTGTCACGCTTTATTTCAGTCAGCGCTTGTTGATAAGCTTGCTTACTCGCCGTTGCTATCTCAAATTGAGAGTCATTATAGGTATAAATGGCAGAACGATATTGAGAACCGCGATCATTACCTTGTTGTAGACCTTGAGTTGGGTCGTGATTCTCCCAGAAGTGGCTCAGTAGCTGAGTGAGGGAAATCACTCGAGCGTCGAACACGACTTTAACCACTTCTGTGTGGGCGGTATTGCCACTGCAGACTTCATCGTAGGTTGGGTTTTTGGTATAACCACCACTGTAACCAACCGCGGTAGATTGAACGCCATCTAACTGCCAAAATAGACGTTCAGCCCCCCAAAAACAGCCCATCCCTAATAGTATCTGTTGTTGTTCACTTTCGATGGGTGCGTTAAGATCACTTTGATTGATAAAGTGTTTTTCACTCGGAATGATCGCAGTTTCTCTGCCAACTAGTGCTTCTTGTGGTGAAACAATGGTGTTTTTATTGAGCATAATGTCTTCCTTGTTATGATATTGCTCAATAGAACCTAATGTCGCCGTGTATTTTATTATCATTAGTTAGGCATGAGTTTAGGTTTATCGAGCATTTTTATATAATCGTGGCTAATGAGGCTAGGTCTCATTTTATATTTTTGCTATGTTAGCGTTACCATCAATACGTGGTTGTATCATATAAGTATCAGCATGTTAAATCTTAGAACTTTTACTCCTTTATTATTCGTATTTGTCCTACTGACTTCTTCCAATGCGCTAGCCACTAAGCTAGATGTCACTGGGCTAGAGGGCGATTTAGCGACAAACGTAGATGCTTACCTGTCTACTATTGATGAAAAAGAATACTCAACTTCATTGAGGTTCCAGTCTCGTCTTGAGGAAAATATTATCAACGCTTTGAAAGCGTTGGGCTATTACCAACCAAGTATTGATTTTCTTGTTGCAGAGGATCAGCAAACGCTGAATGTTCAAGTCGCGCCTGGGCCTGCAACTTTGATTGCTCAAAGTAATATCACCATTCTCGGTGAAGCTGAAAATGACGAAGACTTCCAAGCTCTACTCACCGCTTCCCAAGTCAAAGTTGGGAAGGTTCTTAATCACAGTCACTACGAAGCGCTAAAATCCGGTCTCAGTAACCTTGCTTTGCAAAAAGGCTATTTTGACGGGGAATTTGTTGAAACTTCGATGAAAGTTGCACCAACGCATCAGCAAGCCTTGATTACTATCGTTTATAACAGTGGAATACGTTATCACTTTGGTGCCGTTTCCATTGATGGTAGTCAAATCAATGAAGACAGAATTCAGTCTTTGGTGCCATTTGAAGAAAACGATCCCTATTTGGCGACTCAGGTTGGTGAGTTAAATCAAAACCTCTCTAATACGGAGTGGTTTTCGTCTGTACACGTAGAACCTAATTTATCTGGTGTTGGTGAAACTCGTCAGTTGCCTATGCGGGTGGTTTTGGCACCACAATCTAAAAATCAGTTAGAAACCGGCCTCGGTTATTCAACTGATATTGGCCCTAAAGCGACGTTAACGTGGAAAAAACCTTGGCTAAATGATCGAGGCCATAGCTTTCGAACCTCATTGTCTGTTTCTCAACCCGAGCAAACGGCCACAGCCAGCTATAAGATCCCCTTAGAAGACGTGCTTGATGAGTACTATGAAATTAAGTACGGAATGAAGAACACTAACAAGCAAGATACCAAGAGTTTTGAGAATAATTTGGCAGTAGAGCGCCATTGGCAATTGGAGTCTGGCTGGCATCGCACTGTATACGTTCGGTACTTGTTTGAAGACTATACACAAGCTGATGTGAGTAATCGCTCTAAGATGCTTCTGCCCGGAATATCATTTACACGGGTGCGAGCTCGTGGAGGCTCTATGCCGATGTGGGGCGACAAGCAGGTTGTGAAATTTGAGGCGACAGATAAATTTTTACGCTCCGATGCTGATTTATTCCTTATTCAAGGTAGAACCGCATGGATTCGAAGTATTGGTAATAACCATCGCGGTTTAGCCCGTATTGATGGTGGTGCTATTTATACCGATGAATTGGATAAGATCCCGCCCTCGTTACGTTTTTTTGCTGGTGGTGATAACAGCCTGCGTGGTTATGGTTACGAATCGATTTCTCCTACCGACAGTAGTGGCAAACTTACAGGCGGCCAATATACGGTGACGTCCTCGCTAGAGTATCAATATCGCGTGGTTGGGGACTGGTGGCTTGCCGCATTTGTTGATTACGGTGACGCTTGGATAGACACGCCTGATTGGAAAATGGGCCGCGGTGTCGGTGTTCGTTGGGCATCGCCCGTAGGTCCTATTCGTTTAGATTTTGCATGGCCAGAAGATACAGATAAGTGGGATGATTTTCGCATCCACTTCACTTTAGGGCCTGAACTATGAGAAAAAGTGCAGCTAAATGGTTGGTGAGACTGGCTTTAACCATCCCAACACTTATCCTCATTGTTTTATTGTTACTTGGTGGACTTCTGTTTACCAATACAGGTCTTAAGTTAGCACTCTGGGGAGCTGAAAAAGCGCTACCGCAGCTTCAGGTTACGGATGTTGATGGGGCGTTAATGACGGGCTTTCAACTTTCTAATGTGGCGTTTGTTGATCCTGACCTGTTCATCGATCTGGCAGCAGAGCAGGTCGAATTGAATCTAGACGCTCAGTGCCTACTTACCCCAGCGGTTTGCATTGATAAGCTGCGAGTATCAGGGCTTAAATTTGCATTGACGGGCACCGCTGAAAGCGAGGCTCCGGTGGAAGGTACTCCACCACTGACCGAAATTACTCTACCGTTACCAGTAGCGGTTAAGTCGATCCTGTTAAATGATATACAGCTAGATATTCTTGGTACACAAGTTGAATGGCAACATTTTTCAAGCTCTGTAGCAATGGAATCGCGTTACCTTACATTGGGCAAAACGCTTTGGCAGGATATAGGGCTGACCTTACCGGTTTCAAATGAAGCGGATGCTGAGCAAGTAAAGCAAGTAGGCCAAACCACGGCATCTTCGACCGAGCCAGCGAACATTGAGCTGCCTGAAGTTTGGATACCGTTGGATGTAGATATTGAACAGATAGACATTCAGCGCTTCATTATGAATGGTGATAGTCCTATGAAGGTCAATCATCTTGGTTTGTCCGCAAAGGCGGCGGACCATCATGTCACCATTCGTTCGATCTTATTAGACATGCCTGAAATCGATGCTGATCTAGAAGGATCGATTGATTTACAAGCTGGCTATCCTCTGGACGTTCAATTAAATGCCGCGTTAAAAGAAGGGGACTTAAACGGTCAAACTCTCGCTTTATCGGCGAATGGTAGTGTTGAGCATTTAGGCTTAGATGCTCGTTTTGGTGGGGTAGTAGAAGCCTTGCTCAAAGGGGAACTTGAACCTCTTAATTCTGACTTACCATTTGATGCCAAGTTAACAAAAGGCAAGCTTCAATGGCCATTGAAAGGAAAACCTGGCTATCAGGCACAGATTGAATCTCTAGCATTACATGGGTCGTTATCCGGTTATGATATTGATACCAAATTGGCTGCACAAGGTACTGATATTCCAGACTTAGATTTACAGCTTTCGGGTGCTGGTAGCTTAGAATACATTGACCTTAAGTTACTCAAGTTGGGAGCGCTTGGTGGGCAAGTCATAGGTGAAACCAGTGCTCATTGGGCTGAACAAGTACGCTGGCAAGCGAATATTGGCTTGGAAAATATCCAACCAGGGCTGCAATGGCCAGAATTACAAGGTGCTGTTAGCGGCAATATCACGACTGTTGGTCATTTAACAGAGCAAGGTGGGTGGTACGTTGAATTGCCCTTATTAGCTCTTCAGGGAGACTTAAGAGGCTATCCTCTGTTGGTTAATGGCGATGTCATAGCACAAGACGTATCTGGTAAAGGGGATCTGAAACTGGTTACCGAAAGCCTGAGTATCGCTCATGGGCCAAATACGGTTTTTGCCTCTGGTCAGCTTGATAAAACATGGCAACTGGACCTTGATTTAAAGTTCCCTGATTTTGCGAAATCCCTCCCGGAATTAAGCGGAAATATGCTGGGTAAAATTGAGCTAAGAGGCGAGTTGGAACAACCCGATGTGTTCGTTGATATTGCGATTAATGACACCAACTGGAACCAAGAAGCAAGCTTAGAAGAGTTAACCCTGCAAGGTCAAATCCAGCCATTACCGGTGCCCAAAGGCGATGTTACACTTGCGGCGAAAAACATGGCTTACCAAGGGCAAGTGATTGATTCGGTTGATCTTCGCTTCAAAGGGGATGAACAAGATCACCAACTTACTCTTGATCTCTTGTCCGATATCGCGTCAGCAAGCGTTAAAGTTGCCGGTGCGCTGCAACAAGAACCGCATCTAGTTTGGTCAGGTGCGTTAGAGCGAGCAAAGCTAACTTCAGAGCAAGGGACGTGGCAGTTAGATCATTCAACGTCGATTACATTTGATGGAAAGAGTAATTTAGCCAATGTCGATGCGCATTGCTGGCAACAAGCTGACTCTCAACTTTGTTTGACTGAAAGCATCCAAGCAGGGGAAAGTGGAGAGGTGAACCTGACGCTATCTGCTTTCAATTTTGATCAGATCAAAATGTTCTTACCAAAAAATACCGAACTGACGGGTGGTGTTGATGGGCAGGTTTGGGCTAAATGGGCTCCAGACGAGAAGCCTCAAGTTAAAGCGACCATTGATCTACCGAAAGGGCAAGTGGTTCAAAAACTGGAAAACCCGCTCACTTTAGGTTGGGACAAGATAACGATCAAAACCGAACTGAAAAACAATCAGTTATTTGCCCAGTGGTTGTTTGATTTAACCGACAACGGTGATGTTCAAGGACAAGCTTCCATCGATAAAGTGCTGGCAGACGACAGAACCATCGACGGCAACTTAAAGATAAGCCAGATCGACCTTAATGCACTTAAACCGTTAATCGGAGAGTTCAGTGAAGTGAATGCCAATATCCATTCGGATTTGCGCTTTAGCGGCCCAGTGTTACACCCTGAACTATACGGTGATTTCACAATTGATGACTTGGTAGCAAAAGGAGAAATCACCCCTGTTAATGTCGATTTAGGTAAGTTGGTTGTGGCTCTTAACGGTTATGCTGCAACAGTTAATGCCAGCTTAGCGACACCTGACGGAACGTTAGATATTACCGGTGATGGTGATTGGTCTGATTTATCTGCTTGGAAGAGTAACGTGCGTATTTTCGCAGAAGAACTCAATGTTAATCTGCCGCCAATGGTGCAGATTAAAGTGAAGCCAGATATGGTCGTCACTGCGACACCAGAAGAAGTGCGAATAGATGGTGATATCTCACTACCGTGGGGGCGCATAGACATTCAGGAGTTGCCAGAGGCCGCGATTGGTGTTTCTTCTGACGAGGTACTGCTTGATGATAACTTTGAAGTCGTCAAAAATGACAGCGCACTGCCAATGAATATTGTGACCAACATTAATATTTCTATTGGTGATGATTTTGAACTGAAAGCCTTTGGTTTGGAAAGTGGCCTGAAAGGGAAGCTTAAAGTTTCGCAAAAAGACAACAGCCCTTACATTGTTGGCGAAGTTAACCTTATTGATGGTACCTACCGATCCTTTGGTCAAGACTTGCAAATAAAGCAAGGCAAGATCTTAATGAATGGCCCCGCAGATCAACCTTATGTATCCATAGAGGCGATACGCAACCCAGACAACACTCGGGATGATGTAACCGCTGGTATTAGGGTGACGGGTTCTGCTTCTGAGCCAACAGTGACCATTTTCTCTGACCCATCAATGCAGCAGGCTAACGCTTTATCGTACCTATTAAGAGGGCAAGATATTGACGCGGAAACCGGTGGCAATATGATGACAACGACACTGATTGGGCTCAGCCTTGCCAAGAGCGGTAAAGTGGTTGGAGAGATTGGCCAAGCGTTTGGTGTTCAAGATTTACAACTTGATACCGCAGGATCAGGTGATGATTCTCAAGTGACCGTAAGTGGTTATATTTTACCTGGATTGCAGGTTAAATACGGCATGGGTATCTTTAACTCGTTAGGCGAATTTACCGTTCGTTATCGCTTGATGACGGATTTGTATTTAGAGGCCGTGTCCGGTGTGACGAGCGCTGTAGATCTCTTGTATCAATTTGAATTTGATTAACCTGAATGCTTTAAAGCGTCAAAAAAAAGCCCTCATCATGAGGGCTTTTTGGTATTACGTAACGACAAATTACAAGTTGTCGTTATGGTAGAATTCCATAAAAGATTCTACCTTTTTAACCATGTTCTTTGAACCACAGAAGAAAGGCACACGCTGGTGTAATTCTGTCGGTTTGATGTCTAGGATACGCTGATTTCCGTCCGTTGCTAAACCACCAGCTTGCTCAATAAGCATCGCCATCGGGTTGCATTCGTAAAGAAGGCGCAATTTACCATTAGGATAAGACTCAGTACTTGGGTAAAGGTAGATACCACCTTTGAGCAAGTTACGGTGAAAGTCAGATACTAACGAACCAATGTAACGTGAAGTGTATGGGCGGCCTTTTTCAGGCACACTTTCTTGGCAGTACTTAATGAACTTTTTCACGCCCGTTGGGAATCGAATATAGTTACCTTCATTGATGGAATAGATAAAGCCATCTTCAGGCGTCATTAGCGCTTCATGAGAAAGACAGAATTCACCAATTGAAGGGTCGTAAGTAAAGGCATGGACCCCTTTACCGGTTGTGTAGACCAACATAGTAGAAGAACCGTAAACCACATAACCTGCTGCCACTTGTTCATTACCAGGTTGCAGGAAATCTTCTTGTGTTGGTGGTGTGCCTTTTTCAGAAACACGACGGTAAATTGAGAAAATAGTACCGACGGAAACGTTTACGTCAATGTTTGAAGAACCATCGAGTGGATCCATCAAAACAACGTACTTTGCGTTTTTGTTCAACTCTTTGTTGAACGCAACCGCCTCGTCTTCTTCTTCACTGGCTACACCACAAACTTGATCACGAGCTTCCAATGCTGCTTTAAATTTGTCGTTTGCGTATAAATCGAGCTTTTGCTGCTCTTCGCCTTGAATGTTATCAGTACCAACGGCACCAGTGATGTCAACAAGACCAGCTTTGTTGATTTCACGGTTAACAATTTTAGCAGCCAGTTTGATTGAACCTAGCAAAGAGGAGAGTTCACCGCTAGCATGGGGGAAGTCATGCTGTTTTTCGACAATGAATTCACCTAAGGTGCGAATATCAGACATCTTTTTTCCTTTATCTCAGATGAGTGAGTAAATTATATTGTCGCTTATCCGCTTTGGGAGGTACCTTCTGAGGAAGGTAGGTTAAGTAGATAAACTAATACCAAGTAGACGTAGGTCGATGACCCCTCTTAAGTGGAGGTTATTCGCCACACTTCATATTGTATAAGTTTGATCTTTATTATGGTAATGAAGTAACTCGATTGTTAATGGGTTTATTCGCTCGTTTTTTCATTTATTTACGGCAAAATGACCGTATGTTGAAACAGCAATTAAAGTGGTTAAGCATTCTTAAAGTAATCACATAATGAGCAGTTAGGATTCCAATATGCACATACACATTCTAGGCATTTGCGGCACATTCATGGGCGGCGCTGCCATTTTAGCAAGGCAGCTCGGACATAAAGTAACAGGAAGTGACGCAAACGTTTACCCCCCAATGAGCACCTTGCTTGAGTCTCAGGGGATCGACATCATTCAAGGCTACGAAAGCGCTCAATTAGAGAGCAAGCCAGACCTGGTGGTGATTGGCAATGCAATGAGCCGTGGTAATGAATGCGTGGAATACGTGCTCAATCACAACTTAAAATATATTTCAGGGCCGCAATGGCTACAAGAATTTCTATTACACGATCGCTGGGTGTTGGCCGTTTCAGGAACTCACGGTAAAACCACAACAGCAAGCATGTTGACCTGGATATTGGAAGATTGTGGTTACCAGCCAGGCTTTCTCGTTGGCGGGGTTTTAGGTAATTTCGGTCTGTCAGCTCGATTAGGTGAAAGTATGTTCTTTGTGGTAGAAGCGGACGAATACGACAGTGCTTTTTTTGATAAGCGTTCTAAGTTCGTTCACTACCGACCAAGAACCTTAGTGATGAATAACCTAGAGTTCGATCATGCTGACATCTTTGACGATCTTGAAGCGATTAAGCGCCAATTTCACCACTTAGTGCGAACAGTGCCGGGTAATGGCCGAATCTTCGCACCTAAACAAGACAAAGCGATTGACGATGTTTTACAGCGCGGATGTTGGAGTGAAACGGAGTTCAGTGGCGAAAAAGGTGAATGGCAGGTTAGTAAGCACAAAAAAGATGGCAGCGATTTTGATGTGATATTAAAAAATGAGAGAGTAGGCCGGGTTCAATGGGATTTAGTTGGCGAACATAATGTCAATAATGCACTAATGGCCATTGCAGCGGCGCGACATGTTGGCGTAACACCGGATTTAGCCTGCGAATCGTTAGCCAAATTCATTAATACTAAGCGCCGGTTAGAGCTTAAAGGTGAAGTGAAAGGTGTGACGGTTTATGACGATTTTGCTCATCATCCAACCGCGATAGAACTGACCTTACAAGGTCTGCGTGACAAAGTGGGCGCCAAGCGTATTTTGGCTGTACTAGAGCCTCGATCCAGTACAATGAAGTTAGGCGTGCATAAAGACACACTTGCGGCATCGCTTAATGTGGCGGATAACGTCTATCTTTTTCAACCAGACAACATCACATGGTCAGTTGAAGACATCGCGACACAGTGCTCTTCCCCTGCCTATACAAACCCAGACATGAATGCCTTTGTTGCTCAAATCATTGCAGATGCACAACCTGACGATCAGATTCTTGTAATGAGTAATGGTGGCTTTGGTGGCATTCATCAGAAGCTATTGGATGGCTTAGCAAGAAAATAAGAGGCAACCATGAACAAACATCAAAAATCCATCACCTTGGCATTTACTGGGGCCTCTGGGGCTCCTTACGGATTGAGACTCCTTGAATGTTTATTAGCGGCTGATTTCCAAGTTTTTTTGCTTATTTCATCGGCGGCACGAGTTGTACTGGCAACAGAACATGGTTTAAAGCTGCCAAGTGGCCCTGACGCAGCTAAACAAGCGCTAGTTGAACACCTGCACTGCGACCCTGAAAAATTGGTGGTATGTGGTAAAGACGATTGGTTTTCACCCGTTGCTTCGGGCTCTGCCGCTCCAAAGCAAATGGTGGTTTGTCCTTGTAGTGCAGGCAGTGTTGCTGCCATTGCCCATGGGATGTCTGATAATTTGATAGAGCGTGCCGCTGATGTGGTGATGAAAGAGCGGGGCCAGCTCTTGTTGGTGGTGCGTGAAACGCCATTTTCGACATTGCACCTAGAAAACATGCACAAACTGTCTCAGCTTGGGGTCACCATCATGCCTGCTGCTCCTGGCTTTTATCATCAACCGAAGTCGATTGAGGACTTAGTTGATTTTATGGTTGCTAGAATATTAGATCATCTTGGTGTTGAACAAAAAATGGTACCACGTTGGGGTTACGACCAAAGGCCATCTTAATGATTGAGTGGTAATGCATATAGCTCAATGATGTAGAACAGTTTACAATGCTGCAACGTTTGATACTCATCAAACCAAAACTCTCGGGGTGCTGAGGCATGTTGCCGACGCTGAGAATCATACCCGTATACCTGAACCAGATAATGCTGGCGTAGGAATTGAGCTTGAACCTTTCACCTCAACCCCTGTGCCGCTCACTCATAAAGGATAGGAGCGAGCTGTGAACAAAACACTGATGTCAGTAGCTGTAGCTACACTGATTTCCCCATTCGCCATGGCGAATACCGATACGCTAACCGTTTATACTTACGACTCATTTGCTGCTGATTGGGGCCCAGGCCCAGCGGTTAAAAAAGCGTTCGAAGCACAATGTGGCTGTACGTTAAATTTGGTTGCCTTGGATGATGGTGTCACCATTTTGAATCGCTTGCGCTTGGAAGGAAAAAACAGCAAAGCGGATGTACTGCTTGGCCTTGATAACAACCTAATGGCCGAAGCTAAGCAAACCGGCTTATTAGCTGAGCACAGCGTAGATACTTCAGCGGTGGTGGTACCCGGTGGCTGGCAAGATACCACTTTTGTCCCATACGATTTTGGCTATTTCGCTTTTGTATACAACAAAGAAGCTTTAAAGAATCCTCCTAAAAGCTTAAAAGAGCTGGTTGAGCAACGAGACGATCTTAAAGTTATCTATCAAGACCCTCGGACGTCAACGCCAGGACAAGGCCTGATGTTATGGATGAAATCTGTCTATGGCGATAACGTCAGTGATGCATGGCAGCAGTTAGCGAAGAAAACCGTCACTGTTACCAAGGGCTGGTCGGAAGCGTATAACATGTTCTTGAAAGGTGAGTCTGACATGGTGTTGTCTTATACGACGTCCCCGGCTTATCACATCATCGCAGAGCAAGACGAAAAGTATGCAGCAGCTAGCTTTTCTGAGGGGCACTACACGCAAGTTGAAGTGGCTGCAAAAGTAAAAGCAAGTAAAAACCCAGAGCTAAGTGAGCAATTTATGCAATTTATCTTAAGCTCAGAGTTCCAATCTGCTATGCCTACTGGTAACTGGATGTACCCTGCAACCGACGTTGAATTGCCAAAAGGGTATGACGCGCTTTCTGTTCCAAGTAAGGCTCTGTCTTTTTCTCCGGAAGAAATCGCAAAACAGCGTAAAAGCTGGGTGCGTGAGTGGCAAAGTGCATTAACTAATTAGTTTCGTTATTCGTTTTCGACTCTCGTTAGGTTACTCTCTGTTCTTTATATTGTTTGAGCTGTGCATAATGCGCAGCTCTCTTCTTACTATAAGCGACCTGTCGTGATCAGACGTGTTCCTAAGTCCGGCATCATTGCCGCTATTGGCATTGCCCTTTTCGTTATTGCAGCCTTGAGTGCTTTGTTACTGCACGCCCCTTCTTTTGATCCAAGCTACATCTGGAGCGATCCTTACTATCGCCATGTGACTCAATTTAGTTTCTACCAAGCCTTTTTGTCGACTTTACTCAGTGTCGGCTTTGCGATTCCGGTGGCTCATGCCATTTCAAAACGGAAGTTTTGGGGCAGAAGCCTGCTGCTTAAACTGTTTGCTAGCACCTTGGTCTTACCCGTACTAGTCGGTGTATTTGGTCTACTTGCCATTTATGGTAACAGCGGTTTATTGATAGACGGGCTAAAGGGGTTAGGGCTAGAACCAGACTTTTCTATTTATGGATTAAACGGCATCTTGTTGGCCCATGTCTTTTTTAATTTACCTTACGCAACACGCTTGTTGGTGCAATCTCTGGACGGGATACCATACGAACAACACAAGTTGTGCGCCCATCTAGGAATGAATCACTGGCAAAAATTTCGCTGGGTAGAGTGGCCTAGGCTAATGCAACAGTTACCACATGTTTGTGGCCTCGTTTTTATGCTTTGCTTTACCAGTTTTGCAACCGTCATGGCGTTGGGAGGTGGGCCGAAGTCAACGACAATTGAGTTGGCCATCTACCAAGCGATTAAATTTGATTTTGATCTTCAAGCAGGGGCTTTGTTAGCTATATGGCAAATGTTGCTGTGTGGATTACTGGCTTTGGCCATTCAAAAACTGGCAAAGCCGCAGCCCACATCTATCGGGTCGTCACAAAGTTCGTCAGCGTTTAGAAGAGACAGTAAGTTAGCCAGAGCATGGGACGGGTTTTGGATACTAGGTTCGGTGTTTTTGGTTATTCCGCCGTTATTGATGGTGGTGGTGAGTGGCGTCAACCCAAGCGCCTTAGCGGTGCTACTGGATGGCAATTTTTGGCAGGCACTGGCGGCGTCATTGCAAGTGGCCGTGTTGGCGAGCATTGGATCCCTGACATTAGGTTCGATGATCTTAGCGACGAGCCGAATATGGCGCTTAACCGGAAAAACGTTCAAAGCCGATAAAATAGAATTGATAGGCACCATTATTCTCGTTACCCCCGGCTTGGTGGTGAGTACGGGGTTGTTCTTGCTGATGCGAAGCATTACCGATGTATTTAGTGTCGCATTTTGGGTTGTGATTGCGGTCAACAGCTTAATGGCCTTGCCATATGTGATTAAAACACTGGCTCAGCCGATGTTTCAATTAGTACAGCAATATCAGTACCTAACCGCAAGTTTGGGTGTGGCGGGCTGGGACCATTTGAAGTTAATGGAATGGCGTGCATTACGTAAACCGATTGCTCATGCGCTTGCGATCAGTTTTATGCTATCGATGGGGGATCTCAGCGCCATCGCATTATTTGGTGGTCAAGAATTTAGAACCTTACCTCTGTATCTGTTCCAAATGTTAGGAAGTTATCAAATGGATGCAGCGGCGGCCGTTTCTTTGAGCCTTTTAATTGTGAGCGTATTGAGTTTCATCATTATAGAAAGATTATTAAAAACGGAGGCTACCCGTGGCAATGCTTGAGTTAACGAACGTCAATTACCAATATCAGCAAGAGCTGTTTACGTTTAACCTGCAGGCTGACCAAGGAGACATTGTCGCTCTTATGGGCCCAAGTGGCGCCGGGAAGTCGACTTTACTGGCATTGGTTGCTGGGTTTATTGAGCCGAGCAGCGGTGAGATCAGCGTTGATCAAGCGAGTTTGTTGGGGCTATTGCCACACCAACGACCGCTTTCAATGCTATTTCAAGAGCATAACCTGTTTGCTCATCTCACTATACGAGAAAACATTGGCCTTGGTTTGCATCCAGGCCTTAAGCTCTCGCAAGCGCAGCACCAGCAGGTGAGCGATGCGGCGGAACTTGTCGGGATTGAAAGCTATCTAGGCCGATTACCAGAGCAACTGTCAGGAGGCCAAAAACAACGGGTTGCTTTAGCTCGATGCTTTGTACAGCCTCACCCTATTTGGCTGCTCGATGAGCCATTTTCCGCACTCGATCCCGTTATTCGAGAAGACATGCTGGAGCTGGTGAAAAGGCTCGCCGTCGAAAAAGGGATTACCATCGTGATGGTGACACACCATATTAGTGACGCGAAGGCGATTGCGAGTCAATTTGCCTTTATGCGTAATGGTGAGGTGGAAAGTGTGGGCACCATTGAGGAACTGACTCAAAATCACAACAATCCACACCTCAGTGCTTTTGTTCGCGCTGGGGAGTGATGGTGAATGCGCCCAAAACGTTTTGGGCGCAATGGTTCAAAAAGCCATGAACTATAGGTTTTCTTCAGCAAACTCAGCGAGCCGGCTACGAACCACACCATTTAGATGAATGTTGGCACTACCGGGGAAGTTTTTAAATCGCTCAACCATATACGTTAGCCCTGAGGTTACAGGGGTTAGGTAAGGTGAATCAATTTGAGCCAAGTTGCCTGAACAGACAATTTTCGTTCCTTCGCCACAACGCGTGATGATGGTCTTGATTTGTGAAGCGGTTAAGTTTTGACACTCATCTAATAAAACAAATGCATTTTGAATGGATCGTCCACGCATAAAGTTGATCGATTTAAATTGAATGTTGGCTTTATCGCAGATGTATTTTAATGAGCCTTCGGTACAGTGATCGTTTTTATGCAAGGCTTCGAGTGTATCTGTGATTGCTGCGAGCCACGGCATCATCTTCTCCTCTTCGCTGCCCGGTAAAAAACCAATCGACTCACCTATATCTGGGGTATTTCTTGTTACGATAATTTTGTCGAACATACTGCGTTCAATGTTTTGCTCTAAAGCCGCGGCCATGGCAAGCAATGTTTTTCCGCTTCCTGCTGCACCCGTTAAGATGACCAAATCAATGTCTGGGTCAAGCAGTGCATCTAGCGCCATGCCTTGATAGATGTTCTTTGGCCTGATATCCCACGCCTGACGATGCATTAAGCGTTCATGTCCAATGTCTTTGATGACGATTTTGTCTTCTTCGATGGAATCTACTCGGCCTGCAAAGTCACTTCTCTCATCAATTAAATATTGATTAACAAATGTTGCTTCAAGTTCTTCCTTATCTAAAGTATGGAAGGTTTTACCTGCTAAGCTTTTGCTTTCGACGTTTTCAATTTGTTGCCAGAAGTCGCCAGGGTACTTGTGAAAGCCCTTAGTTAAGAACTGCACGTCATCAATCAGTTGGTCGGTGCGGTAATCTTCGACTAAGCGCACGCCAGCCCCTTTGGCTCGAAGCCTCATGTTGATGTCTTTGGTGATGAGCACCACATCTCGAGGGGAACGTTTGTTCTGTAAATAAATCACACCGTTTAAAATACGATTATCGCCTTCCTTATCAGCAAAAGCTCGTACGGTCTCTTGTAATTCGAAGTCGGCTAAAATAGCGATCGTGCCACTGCTTTGATTGTCTTTATGAAGAGGAATACCTTCTGAAATTTGATCTGGTGTGGCGTCGTGGAATAGATTTTCCATGCTGCGAATCGCCACGCGTGCGTCTCTGGCGACGTCACGTTTGCTGTCTTTAATGCGGTCAAGCTCTTCTAGTACGGTCATTGGAATGATGACATCATGTTCTTGGAAAGAATAAATAGCGAAAGGTTCGTGTAGCAGGATATTGGTATCGAGAACAAAGATTTTCTTATCGGTATCGCCCATAAACGTCTCCTTTCTGCCGTAGCAGATTGCTCAGTTCGATTTGCAAATAGTTTGCAATGAATGATTTGAGCAGAGGCCGAAAAAGCGCTGGGGTGAGGTGTCGTTACCCATCCAATTGAGTGAGCCTTACCCCAAGGTGCTTCTAAACAGCCACATACTTCAAACCCGTTTAGATACCCGTTCAAATGCTTAATCAAACAAATGAACACAGTTCTAGTATATGAAATCTGTGAGAACTTTGTTTTAGGATTGTCACATCTTTCTTACACTTTGATGGCAAATGAGAAACAGCATAAAAAAAGCCACATTTTGCTCGCTTTCAACGTGACCTAAATCACGGCATCAAGTAAGATTAGCGCCCTTTTGAGCAGGTAAGGCTGGAGTTACTCCAGATTCGAATATACTTATCCTTACTTGTGGATTTAGTCATAAAAAATGAGGTAGTCAATCACATGGCATTTGCTTTAGGTCAACGCTGGATTAGTGATACAGAGAGTGATTTAGGTCTTGGTACGGTCGTCGCAATGGATGCTCGTACAGTTACACTAATGTTTGCGGCATCAGAAGAAAACAGAGTCTACGCTCGCACCGATGCCCCAGTGACCAGAGTAACCTTTAACGTTGGGGATGTGATTGATGCTCAAGAAGGCTGGACGTTAAAAGTAGAAGAAGTATCTGAAGACGCAGGTATTCTGACGTACTTTGGTACTCGTCAAGATACTGAAGAAAGTGATGTCGCTTTACGCGAAATATTCTTAAGTCATCAAATTCGTTTCAATAAACCGCAAGACAAGTTATATGCAGGCCAAATCGACCGCATGGATAACTTTGTTTTGCGTTATCGCGCACTTAAAAACCAATTTCAGCAACATAAGAGCCCGATGCGTGGCTTATGTGGTATGCGCGCAGGCTTAATTCCTCATCAACTTTATATTGCCCATGAAGTAGGGCGTCGTCACGCGCCTCGTGTTTTACTGGCGGATGAAGTTGGTTTGGGTAAAACCATTGAAGCCGGCATGATCATGCACCAACAGCTGTTATCTGGCCGTGCTGAGCGTATTTTGATTTTAGTGCCTGAAACTCTACAGCATCAATGGTTAGTCGAGATGATGCGCCGCTTCAATATGCACTTTTCTATTTTTGATGAAGAACGCTGTGTTGAGGCCTATGCAGAAGCAGATAACCCGTTTGATACGCAACAGTTGGTGTTATGTTCTTTAGACTTCTTACGTAAGAGCAAGAAGCGTTTGGACCAAGCGTTAGAGGGTGACTGGGACCTATTGGTTGTTGATGAAGCGCACCACCTAGAGTGGAGCCAAGAAAAACCAAGTCGTGAATACCAAGTGGTGGAAGGGTTAGCTGAGCGTACCGATGGTGTATTACTGCTAACGGCAACACCAGAACAATTGGGGCATGAAAGCCACTTTGCTCGCTTGAGGTTGCTTGATTCTGACCGTTTCTACGACTACGAAGAATTTGTAAAAGAAGAAGCGCAATACGCGCCAGTTGCAGATGCGGTAACAACACTATTTTCTGGTCAAAATCTAGAGAGTGACGCTAAAAAACAGATTGCAGAACTGTTGCACGAGCAAGATGTAGAACCTTTGTTCAATATTATTGAAGGTGACGCGGCGGAAGAAGAGAAAGCCAAAGTCCGCCAAGAGTTGATTGACAGCCTCATGGACCGACACGGCACTGGCCGCGTGCTATTTAGAAACACCAGAGCAGCAATCAAAGGTTTCCCTAAGCGTAACGTTCATATTCTACCTATGCCGATCCCGAGCCAATACACAACAGCGATGCGTGTAGCCGGAATGCTAGGTGGGGCGAAAATGAAGCCTGAAGCTCGCGCAATGAAAATGCTCTACCCAGAAGAAATTTTCCAAGAGTTTGAAGGCGATAGCGCGTCGTGGTGGCAGTTCGATTCTCGTGTGAACTGGTTGCTTGAAAAAATTAAAGAAAAGCGCAGTGAAAAAATATTGGTGATCGCTTCGCGTTCTAATACTGCATTGCAACTAGAGCAAGCATTGCGTGAGCGTGAAGGCATTCGTGCCACCGTATTCCACGAAGGCATGTCTATTATCGAACGAGATAAAGCATCGGCGTATTTTGCTCAAGAAGAAGGCGGTGCACAGGTATTGATCTGTTCGGAGATTGGCTCTGAAGGCCGCAACTTCCAGTTTGCCAACCAATTGGTGATGTTTGATCTGCCGTTTAATCCTGACCTATTAGAGCAGCGTATCGGTCGTTTGGATCGTATTGGCCAACAACGTGATATCGATGTTTACGTTCCTTACCTTGAAGGTACGTCGCAAGGCACCTTAGCGCGTTGGTTCGATGAAGGTTTGAATGCCTTCAGAGAAACATGCCCTACAGGCCGTGCCGTTTACGATCAATTTGTTGAACAGTTAGTGGATATTTTGGCGTCAGGAACCAGTGAAGGTCTTGATGACGTCATTGAAGAGTCAAACAAACTCAACCTTGAGTTGAAATCTAAGCTAGAACAAGGCCGTGATCGTTTGTTGGAAATGCATTCAAACGGCGGCGATCGAGCCCATGAGATTGTTGAAAAAATTGAAAGCACTGATGGCGATACTAATTTAGTAACGTTCGCTTTAGGTCTGTTCGATACCATAGGTTTGAATCAAGATGACAAAGGCGAAAACGCATTGGTGGTCACGCCATCAGAGCACATGATGGTGCCAAGTTATCCGGGTTTGCCATATGAAGGCGCAACCATCACGTTTGATCGTGAAACGGCTCTGTCTCGTGAAGATATGCATTTCATGAGTTGGGAGCACCCAATGATCCAAGGTGGTATCGACTTGCTACTGAGCGAAGGCGTTGGTACATCAGCGGTGTCGTTGTTAAAAAACAAAGCGTTGCCTGTGGGAACCATCTTATTGGAGTTGGTTTACCTTGTGGATGCGCAAGCACCAAAACGCAGTGGTATTTCTCAGTTCCTACCTCAAACGCCAATTCGCATCATGTTGGATGGCCGTGGTAACGATTTGTCTGAACAAGTAGAGTTTGAGGGTTTCAACCGTCAGCTAAGTCCTGTTAATCGTCATTTAGCCAGTAAATTGGTGAACTCTGTGCAAGCACAAGTGCACCAGTTGATTGAAGCGGGTGAGGGGCATGTGGAGCCTCAGCTTGAAAAAGTGAGAGCACAAGCCATGCAAGACATGCAGCAAAATCTGAATGGTGAGCTTGAGCGTTTACAAGCACTAAAAGTTGTGAACCCAAATATCCGTGATGAAGAACTTGAAGCCATCGAGGCGCAGATTAAAGAGCTTACGGGTTTGATTAATCGTGCTCAGATTCAGCTAGATTCGTTACGCTTGATTGTTGTTAGTCATAATTAAAAAAGGCTGAGGGGTTAAGAACGCTTTGCTAAAGGCGAAAGATGATGTGAGTTGGCTTCTAAGATGAATCACACCTTTCGCCAGACTTCTTAATCTTTCTTCGCCCATAAAGCCCTAGGAGTTGTCATAGCTCCTCATTCATTACCGCGAGAACTTTAACGCCATGGCAATGCTTGAATACCTTCCGCCAACAGAGCCTTGGCTCGACATTCAATATGAAGACGACGATATCCTTGTGGCAAATAAGCCACCAGGCTTGTTGTCGGTGCCGGGGCGTTTAGCCGAACACTACGACAGCTTGTGGAGTCGTTTAGTCGCGGTTTATCCAGAGATCCAAGTGGTACATCGACTTGATATGTCGACTTCAGGTTTGATGCTGCTGGCAAAAAACAAAGAGGCCGAACGCCATCTTAAAAAGCAGTTCCAATACCGTTTGACCCATAAAATCTATTACGCGAGAGTTTGGGGACAACCGAACGAGAGCGAAGGTGAGGTGGATTTACCTTTGATTTGTGATTGGCCTAACCGTCCGTTACAGAAAGTGTGTTATGAGCATGGCAAACCTTCTCAAACACGCTATCAAGTGCTCGATAGAGAAGATAAAACCAGCGTGGTACGTCTATTACCAATTACTGGCCGATCTCATCAACTGCGTGTTCATATGATGGAATTAGGGCATTCGATTGTGGGTGATGAGTTTTATGCCAAAGATGAAGCGCTAGCGTATTCAGAACGCTTACAATTGCATTCGGCAGAATTGAGTTTCTATCACCCTGCAACCAATCAACTAAAAGTGATCTTTGTTCCTTGTGATTTTTATCCACAAGCGAAACCTGAGTTGCTCAATGTATTTGAATTTGCGCTAGAATTGCCGGATTATAAAACCCTACCTAAAAATTAGCGCAGCTGGCGAAAGTTAAGTTTGCGTGCAGCGTTACAGGGAGGTAACGATTCAATGAACGTCGTCTTACTCGATAGGGAAACCATTCCCGCACATATTTGCTTTCCTGCACTGAGCTTTGAGCATCAATGGCTTGAACACTCTTTCACTTTTGCAGAAGGGGTCGCCTCTCGGATCGAACACGCTGTTGTGGTTGTGAGTAATAAAGTCCGTCTTGATGAAAGCAATTTGGCTAATGCAAGGCAACTAAAGTTGATTGTTGTTGCCGCTACCGGCGTCAACAACGTTGATTTGGATTACTGCCGTAAGCAGGGGATTGCGGTGTGTAATGTGCAAGGATACGCGACTCGCTCTGTACCTGAGCATGTCATTGCTATGTTATTCACTCTAAGACGAAATCTGTTGGCTTACCATCAAGATGTTCAGGCAGGCAAGTGGGGCGATTCGCGGCAGTTTTGTTTTCTGACGCACCCTATTAATGATGTCGCTGATTCGACCATCGGGATCTTTGGTTCTGGTGCGTTAGGGCAATCTGTCGCAAAACTGGCTGAAGCGATTGGAATGAAAGTCCTGTTTGCTGAGCGGAAAGGTCAAGCTGATTGTCGTGAGGGTTATCTGCCTTTTGAAGAGGTATTGAAACAAGCGGATGTAGTTAGCCTGCATTGTCCATTAAACAACGAGACTCAGAACTTAATTGGCCAAGCAGAACTTACATTGATGAAAGCAAGTGCGACCCTTATCAATACAGGACGTGGCGGGCTGGTGGATGAATTTGCGTTAGTTGATGCCTTAAAATCAGGGCAAATTGGTGCGGCTGGGTTCGATGTTGCAACGCAAGAGCCCGCTCCCGATTCGAATCCGTTAATTGAAAACTCGAGCTTACCTAATCTACTGATCACCCCACATGTCGCTTGGGGCAGTGATAGCGCAATTACGCGATTGTGTGAAATCGTGATTGAAAATATCGAAGCATTTGTCGCCGGCGGAAATCTTAACCGAGTAGTATAAGAGGCAAGGTTAAATACGATTAAGATAAAAAAGAACGCTTAGATTAGTGCAATCTAAGCGTTCTTTTATTTCTATGTAGTCTTCTTTAGCCTTTAGCCTTTAGCCTTTAGACGGAAACACCTTCACCATCTTAATTTTGTTCTCAGTGAAATCCATGATTTCCATCGGGTGGTTGGAAATTTGAATACTGATGTGGCTTTCAGGTATGTCTTCTAAGTGCTCTAAGATGAGACCGTTTAAGGTTCGAGGCCCATCAGTAGGCAATTCCCATTTCAACCCTTTATTAATATCTCGAATATTGGCACTGCCCTCAATGAGAAAACTGCCGTCAGTTTGAGGCGTAATTTCTTCCGCTAAACTTGGTGTCATTGAGGTTGTGAACTCACCAACTATCTCTTCCAGAATATCTTCTAACGTTACCAAGCCGTTGATGTCGCCATATTCATCAACCACCAAGCCAATGCGCTCTTTATTGCGTTGGAATTTAAGTAATTGAACATTCAACGGGGTCGATTCAGGAATGAAATACACTTCATCAGCCGAGCGAAGTAGCGTTTCTTTGGTAAACTCATTTTTTTCTAGCATGATGCGATAGGCTTCCCTCATACGCAACATACCCACCACTTCGTCAATTTGATCACGATAGAGGACAATTCTGCCGTGAGCAGAGTGCGTCAGTTGGCGCACAATCGATTTCCAGTCGTCGTTGATGTCAATGCCGGTAATTTCATTTCTTGGCACCATGATGTCGTTCACGGTGACATTTTCTAAATCTAGAATTGAAACCAGCATCTCTTGGTGACGCAACGGAATGAGGTTTCCAGCTTCATTTACCACCGTACGCAGCTCATCTGAACTTAAATGATCTTCATTAGTGTGCTTTGCTTTGATACCTAAGATACGGATAAAGCCATTGGTAATGAAGTTCACCAAAATAACCAATGGAGAGAGTATCTTCATTAGTAAGCTTAAGACAATGGAACTGGCGTAAGACACGCGTTCAGGATAAAGGCTTGCAAGAGTTTTAGGTGTGACTTCTGCAAAGACGAGTACCACCATGGTGAGGGCACCTGTTGCAATCGCGACCCCGAGATCGCCATATAAACGCATACCAATAATAGTCGCGATAGCAGAGGCTAAAATATTCACTAAGTTGTTGCCAATGAGAATGAGGCCAATCAAGCGATCTGGACGTTCGAGCAGTTTCTCTACTCGGCGAGCCCCTTTATGGCCCTCTTTGGAAAGGTGTTTGAGACGATATCTGTTGAGCGACATCATCCCTGTTTCTGAGCCAGAAAAATATCCTGAGATGATGATTAGAATAGCGAGCACGGCAAATAATATGCCCGTTGATATGTCATCCAAACTGATTTTGTCCTTATGTTCCTATATAGAGGTGCTGGTCATCTTCATTAATTAAATGACAACGACGCAAAAATGCAAATTACATTTATCCGAGAATGATCTCGCGCACAAAGCGGCTACCAAAATAAGCCAGCGTTAATAACGTCGCTCCTGCGACAGTGATCCAGGTTACTCGAGTACCACGCCATCCTTTTTGGTAGTGGCCCCAAAGTAATACGCTGTATACAACCCACGCGATGAATGAGAGAACGGCTTTATGTGCTTTGCCTTGCATGAACATATCGTCTACAAAGAAGTAGCCGGTAATTAATGTGGCGGTTAACAGCACTGTACCGATTAAGATGATCTTGAAAAGTTGTCTTTCCACCTTCATTAATGGGGGAAGGTTAGGGTTTATTGCCAAAGACTTTTTGTTTTTTAACTTATGATCAAGCCAGCCGAGCTGCAGTGCATATAAAGCAGCAATGGTGAGCGTAGAGTAAGAAAATAGAGCCAAAGAAATGTGCATTAACAACTTAGGTGCGTTTTCTAAGTGTGTAATGTAAGCGCTGGGTAAGAATGTGGCCGCCGAAAGGTTTAAAATGGCAAAGCCGTACACAACAGGCAATAAGAACCACAGACGAGTTTTGAACATGGAAGCACTCATCACAAGAGAAATGATGAAGCTGATCAAAGAAGCGACATTTAGAATACTGAGATTCTGGCCACTTCCATTTAGAATAAGGTCACTTAAGAGCCAAGCATGAAAAAACAGTGCAGATAAAGCACAGGCAAACACAGCTCGTGTCTTGATACCGGTATGATGCGCCAAACCTGGCACGATCGTACTGATGGCAAGAGCATAAAGAATTACGGCTGCAACGGCGATCAAGCTTTCCATGGTTTTTCACAATTTTGACTGTCAGAATAGGGGATTATACCCAAGAGACATCCAAGTGCATAGTGGCGTCCTCGCTATTCCTTGCGTTCCTGTGACAGACACTTGCTGAAATCATCAGGCCGATTAATGTATACTCACTTTAATTATCTCATTTACTGAGCGAACTCCTATGTTTGAGAATTTAACGGATAGACTATCCAAAACGCTGAAGAATATCAGCGGTAAAGGTCGACTGACCGAAGACAACATCAAAGAAACGTTACGCGAAGTCCGCATGGCACTACTGGAAGCCGACGTTGCATTACCAGTAATCCGTGAATTCGTAAAACGAGTTAAAGAAGGCGCTGTTGGTGTTGAGGTGTCTAAATCTCTCACCCCTGGTCAAGAATTCATTAAGATCGTTCAGGCTGAGCTTGAAGCGGTCATGGGCGAATCTAACGAAGCATTAGACTTAGCCGCGCAGCCTCCTGCTGTGATTTTGATGGCGGGTTTACAAGGTGCTGGTAAAACCACCAGTGTCGCTAAACTGTCTAAGCTTCTTAATGAGCGTGATAAAAAGAAAGTATTGGTTGTTTCTGCCGATGTTTATCGTCCTGCGGCGATCAAACAGTTGGAAACCTTAGCGGGTGAGGTTGGCGTCGATTTCTTCCCATCTTCAGCGGATCAAAAACCATTGGATATCGCTAATGCAGCGATCGACCACGCTAAGAAAAAATTCTACGACGTATTGGTTGTCGATACTGCCGGTCGTTTAGCCATTGATGAAGCTATGATGGGTGAAATCAAAGAGCTTCATGCGGCTATTACACCTGTCGAAACCTTATTCGTGGTTGATGCCATGACAGGTCAAGATGCGGCGAATACGGCTAAAGCCTTTGGTGACGCACTGCCTCTGACCGGTGTGATCCTAACTAAAGTTGATGGTGATGCCCGTGGTGGTGCTGCATTATCTGTGCGCCACATTACAGGTAAGCCTATCAAGTTCTTGGGTGTTGGTGAAAAAACTGATGCATTAGAACCGTTCCACCCTGAACGTGTCGCTTCGCGAATTCTTGGTATGGGTGACGTACTATCACTTATCGAAGATTTGCAGCGCAATGTTGATACTGACCAAGCTGAAAAACTGGCGAAAAAATTCAAAGAGAAAAAAGGCTTTGATTTAGAAGATTTCCGCGAGCAGCTAGGCCAGATGCAAAACATGGGCGGCATGATGGGCATGATGGATAAGCTACCGGGCATGAGCAACTTACCAGACAACGTTAAAGACAAAGTTGACGATAAGATGTTCAAGCAAATGGAAGCCATCATTAACTCAATGACAATGAAAGAGCGTTTGCGCCCTGAACTCATTAAAGGTTCTCGTAAAAAACGTATTGCTGCCGGTTCTGGTACTCAGGTACAAGACGTAAACCGCATGCTTAAACAGTTCACCCAAATGCAGAAAATGATGAAGAAAATGCAAAAAGGTGGCATGAAAGGCATGATGCGTAACATGCAAGGCATGATGGGTGGCATGGGCGGTGGCGGTATGGGAGGCATGGGAGGCGGAGGTTTCTTCGGTCGCTAATTCCTCTTATTGCGCCTAATCAAGCGTAAAAACTGCATTCATCGCAATGAGTTGAACTAACAATCATCTCATTGCGTGAAGTTCATCACTGAAAAAGCACTTGCCATGTAGTGGTGAAAAAATAGCTAAAAGCCTTGCATTGACTCCTAATAAGAGTAAAATTCCGAGGCTTTATTTTGGCACGAGACCCCAAAAACTAATTTTTTGGGGTCAATTTATTTATTGAGAAAGCAAAGAGGACGACATGGTAACCATTCGTTTGGCACGTCACGGCGCTAAAAAGCGTCCATTTTATCAAATCGTAGTAGCTGATAGCCGCAACGCTGTAACTGGCCGTTTCATTGAGAAAGTAGGTTTCTTTAACCCTACAGCTCAAGGTCAAGAAGAAGGCCTACGTCTAGACCTAGATCGTGTTGATCACTGGGTTGGTCAAGGCGCTACGGTTTCTGACCGTGTTGCTAAGCTAGTAAAAGACGCTAAGAAAGCGGCTTAATTCTTACTTATATAAGAAGAAATTAGCTTATGTCGATGAAGGATAAAGAAACAATGAGTGAGCAAAACGAAAAAATTGTTATGGGCAAGTTTGGTGCTACCTATGGCATTCGTGGCTGGCTTAAAGTTATTTCCTACACAGACAATGCTGAAAACATTTTTGATTATAGCCCTTGGTATTTAAACCAAAAAGGCAAATGGGTTGAGTACAAAGTAGAAAGCTGGAAACGTCATGGTCAAGGCTATGTGTGTAAGCTGGAAGGTCTAGAAGTTCGTGAAGAAGCGCAACTACTGACTAACTTTGAAATTGCTGTTAACCCTGCATCACTACCTGAATTGTCAGAAGATGAGTTCTACTGGCGTGAGTTGTTTGGTATGCAAGTGGTAACCACTAAAGGTTACTCGCTAGGTGAGGTTACTGATCTCCTAGAAACTGGCTCAAACGATGTTTTGGTTGTGAAGGCTAATCTTAAAGATGCTTTTGGCCAAAAGGAACGGTTAATCCCGTACCTTGAAGAGCAAGTGATCAAGAATGTTGATCGCGAAGCTCGCCGGATCGAAGTTGACTGGGATCCTGGCTTCTAAGCCATAATTAATATAGAGCGAGAGAACACATGTGGGTTGGGGTTATAAGCCTATTTCCTGAAATGTTCCGTTCAGTTACTGATTATGGAGTAACAGGTCAAGCGGTTAAAAAAGGTCTTTTGTCTATAGAGACATGGAATCCTCGTGATTTCACTCAAGACAAACATCGCACTGTTGATGATAGACCTTACGGTGGCGGCCCTGGCATGCTAATGATGGTTCAGCCTTTGCGCGATGCTATCCATGCAGCCAAGAATGCATCACCGGGTACGACGAAAGTGATTTACCTTTCACCTCAAGGTCGAAAACTCGACCAGCAAGGTGTTGAAGAGTTAGCTACATATGAGAACCTCGTTCTAATATGTGGCCGCTATGAAGGGGTAGATGAGCGCATCATCCAAGCGGAAGTTGATCAGGAATGGTCAATTGGCGATTTTGTGATGACGGGTGGGGAAATCCCAGCCATGACGTTAATTGATTCAGTGTCTCGGTTTGTTCCGGGTGTACTTGGAGATTTTGCGTCAGCAGAAGAAGATTCTTTTGCAAATGGTTTGTTAGATTGCCCGCACTATACGCGCCCTGAAGTGTTGGACGGAGAAGAGATACCATCGGTACTCAAATCTGGAAATCACAAAGACATTCGTCGCTGGCGATTGAAACAATCGTTAGGCCGAACTTGGCTAAGAAGACCAGAGCTTCTGGAAAACCTAGCTCTGACTGACGAACAGGAACAATTACTAGCCGAATTCGTTAAAGAGCATAAGCTCGCGAGTAATGACAGCAAGTAACCTATTTATTTTAGTATCAGTTTATTCTAGGAATTTACAAAATGAGCAACATCATCAAGGCTCTTGAAGAAGAGCAAATGAAATCAGACCTACCTAAATTCGCACCAGGTGACACTGTTGTAGTTCAGGTAAAAGTAAAAGAAGGTGACCGTGAGCGTCTACAGGCATTCGAAGGCGTTGTAATCGCTATTCGTAACCGTGGCCTACACTCTGCATTCACTGTTCGTAAAATCTCGAACGGCGAAGGCGTTGAGCGTGCTTTCCAAACTCACTCACCTATCGTTGATAGCATTGAAGTTAAGCGCCGTGGTGCAGTACGTCGTGCCAAACTGTACTACCTACGTGAGCGTTCTGGTAAGTCAGCTCGTATTAAAGAGAAACTTACTAAGAAGTAATGCTGTTTGCATTCTCATAGTGAAAGCGGGTTCCCTTCGGGGAGCCCGTTTTTTTTTTGCTAAAAGCGAAGCGGTAAAGAAGGCACGGAATAAAAGATGAGAAGATATTCATTTGACAGTGATCGCGCTAAGGGCAAACTACTTAGCACTTTTAATTAGTAGAAACTTTTGCTCATTTACGTTACATTGATCACATCATTACATATGGAGAAAGAACGCAATGGTTCGAATTGCGATTGCAGGAGCAGCCGGCCGCATGGGTCGTAACTTAGTCAAAGCTACCGTATTTAATTCAGAGTCCACCTTAGGTGCCGCATCTGAACGTCCCGAGTCTTCGTTAATTGGTGTTGATGCAGGTGAGCTAAGCGGTGAAGGTCGCTTGAGCGTAGCGCTAGTAGATGACTTTGCTAAAGCCGTTAATGAATTTGATGTTCTGGTCGACTTTACTGCGCCTAGCAGTACATTGGCAAACATTGAACTGTGTAAGCAACACGGCAAGACCATTGTTATTGGTACTACCGGTTTTTCTGATCAAGAAAAACAACAAATCGAACAAGCCTCCAAAGAAATTCCTATCATCATGGCTCCAAACTACAGTGTAGGCGTCAACCTGGTATTTAAGCTGCTTGAAAAGGCCGCCAAAGTGATGGGTGATTACTGTGATGTTGAAATCGTTGAAGCACACCACCGCCACAAGGTAGATGCACCATCGGGTACCGCTATTGGTATGGGTGAGGCAATAGCCGGAGCGATGGGCAATGATTTAAATGACGTCGCGGTTTATGCTCGTGAAGGCATCACGGGCGAACGAACCAAAGACGAGATCGGTTTTGCTACCATTCGTGCAGGCGATATTGTCGGCGAGCATACAGCTATGTTTGCAGATATTGGTGAGCGTGTAGAAATAACGCATAAAGCGACCGATAGAATGACCTTTGCCAACGGCGCAATCAAGGCTGCGGTATGGTTGGCTGCAAAACCTGCGGGCTTCTACACCATGACTGATGTGTTAGGTTTAAACGAGCTGTAACGTTTATACTCGTTAAGTGAGATAAAAGCAGTTATAAATAATTATGCGCCAGCTTAACGCTGGCGTAGTGCTATCTATTGATATGTTAATTTATAGTATCTTGACCTTTTGTTGTGTTAAATGGCCTGGTTAGCTTGTCTTTATAGCCTCTTCGATTTAAAAGGTCTATCTAACCTTTAAATATGTGTGTTATTGGTGCGTTTTTAACGTTTGCGTATTGTTGATTGTCTTCTCCTGTCCATTACTCAGCCCATTTCTGTAAAATTCTCAATTTCGGCTTCCGAATAGTGCTTCGGTCATGACTAAAGTTATGCTTTTATGGCGTTAATGCTGATTAGTGGGTTTTTATTAGCAAATAACAAATTTCCTGTGCGAGAAATGTTGACACACATCACAGTGATCACTAGAATATCGCCAATTTGTCAAAATTCACTGATTTTGCGCATTCATGCGAAAAAAGTGTTATATTTGCAATTTAAATCAATTTTAATGCATTTTTATTCTGGAGGTTGCCTTGAGTAAGTCAGCACTGTTAGTCCTAGAAGATGGGACTGTGTTCCACGGTCAGTCCATTGGAGCAGATGGTTCAGCTGTTGGTGAAGTAGTTTTCAATACCTCGATGACGGGGTATCAAGAAATCCTTACCGATCCTTCCTATTCCCAGCAAATTGTTACTCTTACTTATCCTCACATCGGCAATACCGGAACGAACTCCGAAGACGAAGAATCTTCTTCTATTCATGCACAAGGCCTTGTGATTCGCGATCTTCCCCTTATCGCTTCTAATTTTCGCAATGAACAAACCCTTTCTGACTACCTAAAATCGCAAAATATTGTTGGTATCGCTGATATTGATACGCGTAAGCTAACTCGTATTTTGCGCGAGAAAGGTGCTCAAAATGGTTGTGTTGTTGCCGGCAACAACTTAGATGAAGCGTTAGCTCTAGCTAAAGCAAAAGAATTCCCTGGCTTGAAAGGAATGGATCTTGCGAAAGAGGTTACAACAAAAGAAGCGTATCAATGGAAACAAGGTTCGTGGACGCTTACGGGTGGACTTCCTGAGGCGAAAGACGACAGCGAGTTGCCATACCATGTTGTTGCTTACGACTTCGGCGCCAAGCGTAACATCTTACGTATGCTCGTTGACCGCGGCTGCCGCTTAACTGTTGTACCAGCTGAAACATCGGCTGAAGACGTTCTTGCTCTTAACCCAGATGGCGTATTCCTGTCGAATGGCCCAGGTGACCCAGAACCATGTACTTACGCTATCGAAGCAACGAAAGTATTCCTAGATAAAGGCCTGCCTATTTTCGGCATTTGTCTTGGTCACCAAATTCTTGCTTTGGCGTCTGGCGCGAAAACAGCAAAAATGAAATTTGGTCACCACGGTGCTAACCACCCAGTAAAAGACATCGACCGCGATGTGGTTATGATTACTTCACAAAACCACGGCTTTGCAGCTGATGAAGCAACGCTTCCAGAGAATCTACGCGCGACGCATAAATCATTGTTTGACGGGTCTCTACAAGGTATCCACCGCACTGATAAACCAGCGTTCAGTTTCCAAGGTCACCCAGAAGCAAGCCCAGGTCCAATGGATGCTGCGCCGCTATTTGACCATTTCATCGACCTTATTAAACAGCACTCAGCGTAATTCGGAGTAGAGAGAAAATGCCAAAACGTACTGACATTAAAAGTGTTCTTATTCTAGGTGCTGGCCCGATTGTTATCGGCCAGGCTTGCGAGTTCGATTACTCTGGTGCTCAAGCTTGTAAAGCTCTGCGCGAAGAAGGTTACCGAGTAATTCTAGTAAATTCGAACCCAGCAACCATCATGACTGACCCAGATATGGCCGATGCAACATACATCGAACCTATTCACTGGGAGGTTGTACGTAATATCATTGCAAAAGAAAAGCCTGATGCTGTCCTGCCTACAATGGGTGGTCAAACAGCGCTTAACTGTGCTCTAGACCTAGAGAAACACGGCGTACTTGAAGAGTTCGGCGTTGAGATGATTGGCGCAACTGCTGATGCAATCGACAAAGCAGAAGACCGTTCTCGTTTCGATAAAGCGATGAAGTCTATCGGCCTTGAGTGTCCGACTGCTGATACTGCTAAAACGATGGAAGAAGCTTACAAAGTTCAAGAAATGGTTGGTTTCCCTTGTATCATTCGTCCATCGTTTACGATGGGTGGTACAGGCGGTGGTATCGCTTATAACAAAGAAGAATTTGAAGAAATCTGTCGTCGTGGTTTGGACTTGTCTCCAACTAACGAACTTCTAATCGATGAATCATTGATCGGTTGGAAAGAATACGAAATGGAAGTGGTTCGTGATAAAAACGATAACTGCATCATTGTATGTACGATTGAAAACTTTGACCCAATGGGTATCCACACTGGTGACTCAATCACAGTGGCACCTGCTCAAACGCTAACTGACAAAGAATACCAGCTAATGCGTAATGCATCGCTAGCGGTTCTACGTGAGATTGGTGTTGAAACAGGTGGTTCAAACGTACAGTTTGGTATCAACCCTGCTGATGGCCGTATGGTTATCATCGAGATGAACCCACGTGTATCTCGTTCATCTGCTCTAGCTTCTAAAGCAACAGGCTTCCCAATCGCTAAGATTGCAGCGAAGCTGGCTGTAGGCTTTACGCTTGACGAGCTAATGAATGACATCACTGGCGGCGCGACTCCAGCCTCATTCGAACCAACGATTGACTACGTTGTTACTAAGATTCCTCGTTTTAACTTCGAAAAATTTGCAGGTGCAAATGACCGTTTGACGACTCAAATGAAGTCAGTGGGCGAAGTTATGGCGATTGGTCGTAACCAACAAGAATCACTGCAAAAAGCGCTACGCGGCCTAGAAGTTGGTGCGAATGGCTTTGATGAAATGGTTGACCTAGACGCTCCAGACGCACTGACGAAAATTCGTCATGAGCTAAAAGAAGCGGGTGCAGAGCGTATCTGGTACATCGCTGACGCATTCCGTGCAGGCATGTCTGTTGACGGTGTATTCAACCTGACACAAATCGATCGCTGGTTCCTAGTACAAATCGAAGAAATCGTTCAGCTAGAGCAACAAGTGAAAGCAGGCGGTTTTGCTGGCTTGAACAAAGATGTGCTTAATAAGCTGAAGCGTAAAGGTTTTGCTGATGCACGCTTGTCTAGTGTTCTTGGTGTCGCTGAAAGCGAGATTCGTCGTCTACGCGACCAATATGATATTCACCCTGTCTACAAGCGCGTAGATACGTGTGCTGCTGAGTTCTCTTCAGATACCGCGTACATGTACTCATCTTACGATGAAGAATGTGAAGCTCAACCGACAGATAAAGACAAGATCATGATCTTGGGTGGCGGTCCGAACCGTATCGGCCAAGGTATTGAATTTGACTACTGTTGCGTTCATGCATCGTTAGCGTTACGTGAAGACGGTTACGAGACCATCATGGTTAACTGTAACCCTGAAACCGTGTCTACTGATTACGATACGTCGGATCGTTTGTACTTCGAACCAGTAACACTGGAAGATGTACTTTCAATCGTACGTGTTGAGAAGCCAAAAGGCGTGATCGTTCAGTACGGTGGTCAAACGCCACTTAAACTAGCGCGTGCTCTAGAAGCGGCGGGTGTACCTATTATTGGTACAAGCCCAGACGCTATCGACCGTGCAGAAGACCGTGAGCGCTTCCAAGTTGCTGTAGACCGTCTTGGCCTACTACAACCAGAAAACGCAACAGTAACGACAATGGAGCAAGCGGTAGAGAAATCTCGCGAAATCGGCTTTCCATTGGTTGTACGTCCTTCGTACGTACTGGGTGGTCGTGCGATGGAAATCGTCTATGATGAGCAAGACTTACGTCGCTACTTCAACGAAGCGGTAAGTGTTTCTAATGAGTCTCCAGTTCTACTTGATAGCTTCCTAGACGATGCTGTTGAAGTTGACGTTGACGCCATCTGTGATGGTGAGCGCGTTGTAATTGGCGGTATCATGGAGCACATCGAGCAAGCGGGTGTTCACTCAGGTGACTCTGCATGTTCTTTACCTGCATACACGCTTAGCGAAGAAATCCAAGATGTAATGCGTGAGCAAGTTGAGAAACTGGCGTTTGAGCTAGGTGTTCGTGGCTTGATGAATACCCAGTTTGCAGTTAAAGACAACGAAGTTTACTTGATTGAAGTAAACCCTCGTGCAGCGCGTACCGTGCCATTCGTATCTAAAGCAACTGGCGCGCCGATTGCTAAGATTGCAGCGCGTGTTATGGCGGGTCAATCTCTTGAGTCTCAAGGCTTTACTAAAGAGATCATCCCACCTTACTACTCTGTAAAAGAAGTGGTATTGCCATTCAACAAGTTCCCAGGTGTTGACCCACTATTAGGCCCAGAAATGCGCTCTACTGGTGAAGTTATGGGTGTTGGTGCGACGTTTGCTGAGGCTTACTCTAAAGCTGAATTGGGTTGTGGCAACATTTACCCTGAAGGCGGTCGTGCACTTCTTTCTGTTCGTGAAGGCGACAAAGAGCGTGTTGTAGACCTAGCTTCTAAGCTAACTAAACTGGGTTACCAGTTAGACGCAACTCACGGTACGGCTGTTATTCTAGGTGAAGCGGGTATCAACCCTCGTCTAGTAAACAAAGTACATGAAGGTCGTCCTCATATTCTTGACCGTATCAAGAACAATGAGTACACCTACATCGTGAATACAGCGGCAGGTCGTCAAGCGATTGAAGATTCTAAAGTACTTCGTCGTGGCGCACTCGCTGAAAAAGTGAACTACACAACAACGCTTAATGCAGCGTTTGCTACCTGTATGGGACACACCGCTGATGCAAAAACCAGCGTAACGTCAGTACAAGAGCTGCACGCAAAAATCAAAGCTGATGCATAAAATTTGATTTAAAGTGATGAAGCCCGCTCAATAGAGCGGGCTTTTTTTGTTTAAGGAACTAGAAATTTAATTGATGAAATAAAGGAATAGATTAAAAGCCCGTGTTTCGCTGTTGCCGCCTGGTGGTGACTGATAGCCTAAAAAGATAAGCAGAGGGTAGGCAAAAAAATATGGATATTTCTTTCGATATATTGGCAATGTTATTTGTGGTCGCTGGCGTCGCTGGCTTTATTGACGCAATGGCTGGAGGTGGAGGTTTGTTAACGCTGCCTGCGTTGTTAGCTGCGGGGATCCCTCCAACGCAAGCTCTTGCAACCAATAAACTGCAAAGCTCATTTGGCAGCTTCTCTGCGAGTTGGTATTTCGTTCGTAATGGCATCGTGAGTGTTAAAGAGATGCGCTTGGCTATTGTCTGTACCTTTATCGGCTCCGCGGTGGGGGCTGAGTTGGTCCAATATATTGATGCCAGCGTGCTTACTAGTGTTATTCCATTGCTGCTTATTTCCATTTCACTGTATTTTTTGTTAGCACCACAAACTAAAGAATCTGACGGAAAAAAGAAGATATCAGAGGCGATGTTTGCTTTTAGCGTTGGTGGCAGCGTTGGTTTTTATGATGGCTTCTTTGGGCCTGGAACCGGCTCTATTTTTACCGTTTGTTTTGTTGTGCTTGGCCATTTCTCTTTAGTTGATGCAACGGCTCGAACTAAGATCCTTAACTTCACATCTAATATTGCCGCGCTTATATTTTTCATTATTGCAGGGTTGCCAATATGGGAGCTTGGCTTAGTGATGGCAGTTGGTGGTTTTATTGGTGCTCAGCTTGGTGCTAAGGTCGTGGTTACAAAAGGGCAGAAGTGGATTCGCCCGCTAGTGATTGTAATGTCGATGAGTATGGCAATTAAACTGCTTTGGGAACAGCACCAGCAATGGATTCTATCAGTGCTTTAACACGATTTGAGCGGTAGCTATTCGGCCTAACACAGACATGAATAGGGCGGATTAATCCGTCAAGCTCTGGAAAACGGAACAGATTTTTTGGCTCGATGTTGAGTGTTTTCACTATTGATAACGGCACCAAAGCGGGCCCGACTCCACCTAGCGCTAACTGGGCGGCAGCAGTATACGCATCCATCTCCATCATCGGTTTTATGTTGAATCGGGCTAAGGCTGCTAGCTGATACGAATTAGCTGGGTTGGTCATATCATTGGTGATCACACGTGGCGGGAGGTCAATGAGTGGCTGAGCGCTGACCATATAAAATGGTTCATCGAAAAGGTGGAACGTCATTAAGCCATGATGAGGAGGCAGTAAGCCCGCGCATAACCCGAGAGTCGCTTTACCAGATTGTACACGCTCAATGATTCTAGGTGTGTGATTGGTCGTGATTGTGATATATCGGTCTTGTTGAAGAAATCCTCCCATCATCTTACCCAAATAACCGGCTATCAATGACTTGGAGCTATCTAAGGTGATAACAGTGGTATCTTCTAGTTCCTGTTGTTCGTAGATCAAGCCTCGCAGTTCACTGAATGTTGGGCCAATGTTCTCTATCAATGCTACCGCGTCAGGGGTGAGTTTTACTTGGCGGCCACTCGGTTCAATCAGTTTTTTTCCTAGCTTGTTTTCTAAGTTGGCAATGCGTTTACTCACAGCCGATTGGCTGATGTATAACAAGCTCCCGGTGCGGCTCATGGTTTTCTCTTTGCTGAGAACAAGGAGTGTCTCGATACCTTCTAGTAGCATAGTAATGATGAGATTATGGAATGATAGTTTGACTGTATCTTATTTGGTGTACGTGAACCAGAAGTGAAAGTGCGGCACCTTATCGTGGCACCGCATTACTAATTGGTTTGATCAGACCATTACTATCGATTTAGGGCAAAGGTTGGCAGCGATAAGTGCCAGCGAATAGCGGCAAGTCGAATTGCGAGTGTAATGAATACGCCCGTTAAGAGTGCGGTGGCGCTATCCAAACCGAAATGCAGTGCACCGGTATGAATTAAACCTCCAGCCAAACAAGCCGTAGCGTACACTTCGCTTCGTAACACCATCGGGACTTCTCGAGCAAGCACGTCTCGAATGATGCCTCCCCCACAACCTGTCAGCACGCCCATGATCACCGCAATAAGATAAGAGTCTTGGTAGAGCAAGGCTTTCTCGACTCCAATTCCGACAAAGACGGCCAGACCAATGGCGTCACATACTGGCAGTACGTACCAAGGGACGCGTTTAGGTCTTCGAACTAGAAGTAAGGTAAGTAAACAGGTAATTAGAATTACCCAAATGTACAAAGTATCTTTTATCCAAAAAATCGGGGTGGCACCTAGTAGCATGTCACGAATTGATCCGCCGCCAATAGCAGTCACACTGGCGAGAACTACAACGCCAAAAGGGTCCATCTTTAACCGGCCAGCCAATAATACGCCAGATATTGCGAAAACGGCGGTGCCGAACATATCAATGAAATATAGAAGAGTGATTTCCATGTGCGGTCCGAATCCAGAACAGTGATTTAAATTTGGGGGAATTGTACGACATCATGTTGATAATTCCGACTAAAATAGACCGCTATTTCAGCATAATTCTCTGGACTATGACCTAGATTAAGCGCTGGAGAATGTCGGTTTAGTCGAGTTTGTTCCTTGCTTGTTCGAAGTAGTCGCATACTTGAACAATAGCTTTTAGTGAGCGCATGGTTGGACGGTTAATCCAACTGGCATTTAGGCTCCATATCTGGTCTTTTCCGACCGCTGGAATTTGCTTGTGCCATTTGGCCCACTGACCATTATCAACCACTGCGTGTCGTGAGGTGAAAATTACTTCTGGCTGCCTTAATACCACTTGCTCTATGCCAACTTGAGGGTAGGGAGTGGCGCTGTCTGCAAAAATATTACGGCCACCACAAAATTGGAACACTTCACTTGGCCACCCTTTCTGGGCAATGGTAATGATTGGGCTGGCACTTAATTGATAAAAGTACGGGACTTCTTTATCAACAGAGTAAGCGCCTTTTAAATTGGTCAACTCGCGGCGAAATGCATCTGCATTTTTGGCTCCAATAGATGGGTCTTCGGCGTACTGGCTCAGAGCATCGACGCTGTTGGCTATTTCTGTGAGCGAGTGAGCTTTGGTTTCAAAAACCGTAAAGCCCAGTTGTTTTAGCTTGTCGAGTTCTTTAGATGGATTGCCATTGGGCCAAGCAATAATTAGATCTGGTTGTAGTGTGATGATACGTTCAAGCTTAATGCCTTGGTAGTTTGCGACGCGCTCCAACTGTTTTGCTTGTTCTGGATAATCACTGTGATCACTCGCGGCAATAAGCTTCTCGCCAAGCCCTGCGCTATAAGCAAGTTCTGTTGCGTGTGGAGCAAGAGATATGACTCTTTCGACTGGCTTTGCGTTGATGATAGTTGGTGCAACAAGAGAGAGTGTGAGCGTTAGTAGGCGAGTTAAAAATTGCATTATATTCCTTGGTAGATCACGATCATGATGGCGCTTTGTATGAGTATCCAGCCACAAATCCGCCAAGCGAGTAGATGCTGGATTTGTGCTAAATGGAAAGCTGACGGGGCAATTCTTCCACCTACTTTAGGGCGAATTGCTTTTTTATCGCCATAGATTGCGGGACCACCTAATGAAAGTTCTAGTTTGTGCCCTACTGCGGTGAGTAACCAACCCGGTCCAGGTAAAGGCCACTGTCTCGCCTGAGAAAAGAGCGCGCTCAATGTCGACGAGCCATTTTTCCCTATGGTTATCATTAGGCTGTATATTTTAAGTGGGAGCCAATCTAAAACGGCTAAAGCGCGAATTGCGAATAAACCAAACGGTGAGTACTCACTACGGCTTGGAGACCATGCTCTGGCAAGTTCCATAATCAAACGATACAAAAATGCGCCAGTGCCTCCAGCGATACCAAACCAAAATAGGACACATACCACATTTCGGCCGTAGCCTAAAATCAAGGTTTCCGCCCCTGCTTTGCCAAGGCCCAAAGAAGAAAGTGAGCGGGTATCACGATTAACAAAGGGCTTCAATTCACTGCGAGCGCGTTTTTTGTCTTCTTTGCCTAAGGCTTCAATCAACTGTTTCGCTAAAGATTCGTTACTTCGCCAATCAATAGCCAGTAAAAGAAGTGCCATTTCGAATGCTTGTGGCTGCCAAACTAAGGGTTTTAAAGCCCAAAGAAACAACCAAGCAGGTAGGATCATTAATGCCCACGCTAGCGTGCCTGAAACATGGCTTTGGTTGTAGCTGTGATTTAAGTTTACTTTGTGGGCAAGAATCTCAGCAAATTTATGCCATAAGGTTGCAGGATGAAGTGCTTTAGGAATAGGAAGAATAAGATGGAATAGGATAGCGCCCCACATTACCAGTAGGGCACCGTTGGAATAAAGCTTACCGAACAGCTCTTCCATCATAGAGTTACTTGCGCAGGATCTCTGCCATGTTGCTTACCATTTCTGATGAGCTTTTTGCAGCAAGAGGCAAGAATTCGTCAAAGCTCATTGGAGATTCTTTGTCGGCAACGTCAGAAATTGCACGTACAACAACAAAGGGTACTTTGAATTGGTGACAAGTTTGAGCGATGGCTGACGCTTCCATCTCTACAGCGATAACACTTGGGAAGTGTTTACGAATGTACTCTTGGCGTTCAGCGCTGCAGACAAACGCATCGCCAGTACAAATTAGACCGCGTACAGCGTGTGTATCGGTCATTTTTTCAAGTGCTTGTTCTGCTACTTGCATCAGTTTTTCGTCAGCTAGGTAAGCTGCTGGTTGACCTGCCATTTGCCCCATTTCGTAACCAAATGCTGTTACATCAGCATCGTGGTGGCGAACTTCAGTAGAGATAACCACATCACCTAGGTTTAATGTGCTATCAAAGCCGCCGGCACTGCCCGTATTGATGACCGCTTCAGGCTGGTAGATTTCTAGCAATAGTGCTGTTCCAACCGCCGCCGCAACTTTACCAATACCAGATTGAAGTAAAATGACCTCAACACCGTTAAGTTGGCCGGTGTAAAAAGTGCAACCACCACGTGATTCTTCTACACAGTTAGTGAGGGCTGATTTTAAAATAGCAACTTCTTGCTCCATTGCGCCAATAATGCCGAGTTTCATCTGTTATCTCTATGTTTGTGGGTTGGTATTTTGCAAATTGTAGCATGGAAAAATGGCGCTGTAGAACTTTAGGTTAAGGCTTAATGATGTTCGCTTCGGTTAATTTAAGACGCAATGTGTCTGCACGTTCTCGGTTGACACCAAAATCAGAATGCCCAGTTCGGGACTCTGAGCGCACCAGTAGCTTGTCATCTTGAATTCGAATTTCTAAATCATCCACAAAGCGAAACAGCGAGCTGGTGCATTCGATACGTAAGTAATCTTGTGTTTGCTCTGCCGTCTCGGCGTTGTGTAAGGTCAGGGCGACTTGTTCAACGGCAGCAATATCGGTGTTAGCACTCACTAACTCATACGTTGCCAACTGAAAATCAGGGCGGGTGTCTTGTGTTGAGACACAGTTTGGTTTGTCTGCACACGGAGCGGCAGTTCTATCCGTCATTGTTGATACATTCTTACTACAGGCGCTCAACGTGATTACGAGCAACGTTGCCGAAAGAGTTTTTAACATGTCCATTGTCTTGCCTTTATAGGTATATTGATTTTGCAAAAAGGTGAAACACCTGAGTATTTCGCCTTTCACGTTTCCTGACTTGACGCCTAAGTTAGATATCTAAGTATGTTATGATGCCTTCAGCCGCTTTGCGACCCTCATCAATGGCAGTAACGACTAAGTCTGAGCCACGTACGGCATCTCCGCCAGAAAATATTTTCTCATGGCTGGTTTGAAATGCAAAGGCTTGGTCTGATGGGGCTTTAATTCTTCCCCACTGATCAAGCTCTACACCAAAGGGTTCTAACCATGGCATTGGGTGTGGTTGGAAGCCAAAAGCCATAATAACCGCATCAGCGGGTAAAATATGTTCACTGCCAGCGACAGGTTCTGGCTTCCTTCTACCTGCGGCATCGGGTTCTCCAAGCGCGGTTTTAACAACCTTAACGCCTGATACCTGACCGTGAGCATCCACTTCAATGCTCAGAGGCTGCAAGTTGAATTGAAACTCAACGCCTTCTTCTTTTGCATTTTTCACTTCTCGTTTGGAACCGGGCATGTTTTCTTCATCGCGGCGGTAAGCACAAATAACGTGTTTGGCATTTTGGCGAATGGAAGTTCTGACACAGTCCATAGCTGTGTCGCCACCACCGAGAACGATGACGCGCTTGCCTGCCATATCGACATAAGGCTCGCTATTGGTCAGGTTCATGACTTTGTATGTGTTAGACACCAAGAATGGCAGGGCATCAAACACACCATCAGCATCCTCGTTGGTTAACCCTGCTCGCATGTTTTTATAGGTGCCGACACCGAGGAAAACAGCGTCATAGTCATCAATGAGTGATTGCAGTGAAATGTCTTTACCCACATCGACATTGAGTTGAAATTCTACCCCCATGTCAGAGAATATCTTTCTGCGATTGGTCATGACCTCTTTTTCTAACTTAAAAGAGGGAATACCAAACGTAAGCAGGCCGCCAATTTCAGGATAGCGATCAAACACGACCGGTTTTACGCCATTTCGAACTAATACATCGGCTGCCGCTAGCCCTGCAGGGCCCGCACCAATTATGGCGACTCTTTTATCGGTCCACTCAACTTCAGATAGATCGGGCTTCCAACCCATTTTGAACGCTTTATCGGTGATGTACTTTTCAATGTTGCCTATGGTTACGGCACCGAAATCATCGTTTAACGTACATGAGCCTTCACATAAGCGATCTTGTGGGCACACGCGGCCACATACTTCAGGCAAGCTGTTGGTTTGATGAGAAAGTTCTGCCGCTTCGATGATTCTTCCTTCATTGGCGAGCTTTAGCCATTGGGGAATGTAATTGTGAACCGGGCATTTCCATTCGCAATAGGGGTTACCACAATCCAGACATCGATCGGCTTGTGCAGTGGCTTGTTGTTTCGTAAACGGTTCGTATATTTCTACAAACTCGATCTTACGGATCTTAATTGGCTTTTTGGCCGGATCGACGCGTTGTACATCGATAAACTGGTAGACATTTTGGCTCATCTTTCTTGCTCCTTAAGATGTTCCATTACTGTGCTTGCACACGTAATTCAGCGGCGCTTCGGCTTTGATGCCCGAGTAAGGTGCTGAGTTCTGAGGCATGGGGTTTCACCAAGTAAAATTGAGGAATCCATTCGTCAAAATTAGCTAGGATGTGCTCTGCATGTGCTGAGTGGGTCAGCTCTAGGTGTTCTGCGATTAAGCCACGAAGATGTTCTTGGTGGATGGGCAGTTCACTTAAAGCAACGGCTTCTACCGACTCGGCGTTTACGCGGCCTTGGAAGTCTTGATTCTCATCTAAAACATAGGCAAACCCACCGGTCATGCCCGCGCCAAAGTTGACCCCTGTGGCTCCAAGAATGGCAATAATGCCCCCTGTCATGTATTCGCATGCATTGTCACCGGCCCCTTCGATGACCGAAATGGTGCCTGAGTTTCTGACACCAAATCGTTCGCCTGCTTTACCCGCAGCAAACAACTTGCCACCAGTTGCGCCATATAAGCAGGTATTGCCTATGATGGTTGCTTCATTACATTTAAAGGTCGTGCCGACGTGAGGGTGAATAACAATTTTGCCACCCGCCATGCCTTTGCCAACATAATCGTTCGCATCGCCTGTTAGATAGAGTTCAACACCACCGGCATTCCAGACCCCAAGGGATTGACCTGCCGTGCCATTAAGATGGATTTTAATTGGGCTAGCTGCTAAACCTTGGTTGCCATACCGCTTGGCAATTTCACCAGACAAACGAGCACCGATAGATCTGTCTGTATTGATCACGTCATAGTAGAGGCTGGTGCTTTGTCTTTTTTGTACGGCTTGCTGTGCGTCGTCAACAATTTTGCTGTTGAGCTCAGCTCGGTCAAATGGTGCGTTGGGTTCACTCCAAAATACGGGATGATTTTCAGGTGAAACTGGGGCCGCTAAGATGGGTGAAAGATCGAGCTTGGTTTGTTTTGCTGTTTTCCCTTCAATGACTTCAAGTAAATCAGTTCTGCCAATCAGGTCGGTGAGTTTTTCTACTCCCAGTTCTGATAGCAATGCACGAACTTCATCCGCGAGACCAGTGAAGTAATTGACGACCATTTCAGGTAAGCCCTTAAAGTAGGTGTTTCTTAGGGTTTCATCTTGCGTTGCTACACCCGTAGCGCAGTTGTTTAAATGGCAGATACGTAAGAACTTACAGCCGATAGCGACCATAGGTGCCGTGCCAAATCCGAAGCTTTCAGCCCCTAAAATCGCGGCTTTGACGACGTCCAATCCAGTTTTTAATCCGCCATCAACTTGAAGGCGTATTTTATGCCGTAACCCATTTGCAACAAGTGCTTGTTGAGTTTCCGCTAAGCCAAGCTCCCATGGGCTACCTGCGTATTTTACGGAGGTGATTGGGCTTGCTGCCGTGCCGCCATCGTAGCCTGAAATGGTAATGAGATCAGCGTAGGCTTTGGCTACACCAGTTGCTATGGTGCCAACCCCCGGCTCTGATACTAACTTGACCGAGACTAAGGCCTCTGGGTTCACTTGTTTTAAATCGAAGATCAGCTGAGCTAAATCTTCAATGGAGTAGATATCATGATGTGGTGGAGGAGAGATCAAGGTTACGCCTTGCACAGAATGACGAAGTTTGGCGATTTCAGCCGTTACTTTATGGCCAGGTAATTGACCTCCTTCTCCGGGCTTTGCCCCTTGTGCGACTTTTATTTGCAGTACATCTGCGTTGGTTAAATAGTGGGGGGTGACACCAAAACGACCGGATGCAATTTGCTTGATTCGAGAGTTTCGATTAGTGCCAAAACGAGCCGGATCTTCACCGCCCTCACCGGAGTTTGAGTATCCACCCAATTGGTTCATTGCGATTGCGAGGGCTTGGTGTGCTTCAGGGCTTAATGCTCCGATAGACATTGCTGCAGAGTCAAAGCGTTTGAATAGCTCTGAGTTGGGTTCAACTTGTTCCAGTGCTAAGGGATGTTCTGACATCTTCAATTGCATTAGGTCCCGTAGTGTCGTGACGGGCCTAGAGTTAACTTGTTTTGCATAGCTTTGGTAATCTTGTTTATCACCAGATTTTACAGCCGTTTGTAACGTGCTGACCACGTCGGGGTTGTAGGCGTGGAACTCGCCATCATGCACATACTTTAGTAAGCCACCATGATCAATAGGTTTACGTTTTGCCCAGGCTTTGCGGCCAAGGTTAATAAGATCTTGTTGGAATTCAGGGAAGCTTGCCCCTTGAATACGGGCTGATACTCCACTAAAACATAAGTTAACCACATCATCGTGCAGCCCCACCGCTTCAAATAGTTGTGAGCAACGATAAGAGGCGATGGTGGAAATGCCCATTTTGGACATGATCTTAAATAACCCCTTGTTGATGCCGTTACGATAGTTAAGCATCGCTTGGGCATAGCTTTTATCAATGACCGCATCGTCGATAATTTTTGCTAGAGTTTCATAGGCTAAATACGGGTATATAGCGGTCGCACCAAAGCCAAGTAAGACGGCAAATTGGTGCGGATCTCGAGCAGTAGCCGTTTCAACAATGATATTGGCATCACACCTAAGGTTAGCATTGGCCAATCGAGTTTGTACCGCGCCCACAGCCATCGCTGCTGGAATCGGTAGGCTGCCCTTTGTGATTGCTCGATCCGAGAGCACAATCAAAACGGAACCATCACGTACCGCGATTTCGGCTTGGTCGCACAGAGTCAAAATAGCGTTTTCTAATGAAACGGCTGCCGAGTCAAAGTTGATGTCTAGCAGATAGTGTTGATAATACGCTTTGTCCAACTCCAGCAATTGCTGCATGTCTGAGTAGAGAAGGATAGGGGAGTCAAAACTTACTCGGTGTGCGTGGCCGTCGGTTTCACAAAATACATTCATCTCTTGGCCGATGCTGGTGGCCAAAGACATCACGTGTTTTTCTCGTAAAGGATCGATCGGTGGGTTGGTTACTTGTGCAAATTTTTGTCTGAAGTAATCGGTTATTAGACGTTCTTTAGATGACAACACCGCCATTGGGGCGTCATCGCCCATAGAGCCAGTTGCTTCTTGGCCCATGTCGGCTAAAACCCGTAATACGCTATCAATTTCTTCACGATTCATCGCAAATTGTTTTTGATAGACTTTTAGCTGGCTGTCTTCAAACTGTCGTTGACCTATTTTAGTTTCACCGAGTTCAGAAAATGGCGTTAGTCGATGGACGTTTTCTTGCATCCACTGTTTGTATGGATGTCTATTTTTTAGGTCATTATCTATCTCATCAGATAACCATAGCTTGCCTTCTTTGGTATCGACTACCAGCAATTCGCCAGGGCCTACTCTTCCTTTTTCCGCCACTTCATCGGGAGCGTAATCCCAAATGCCCACTTCTGAGGCTAGGGTGATGAGATTATCTTTGGTGATGACGTAGCGTGCTGGCCGGAGACCGTTTCGGTCGAGATTACAGGCAGCATAACGGCCGTCAGATAATACGATGCCAGCGGGGCCATCCCATGGTTCCATGTGCTTGGAGTTAAAGTCGTAAAATGCGCGCAGGTCTTCATCCATATCTGGGTGGTTTTGCCACGCAGGCGGTACGAGCATTCTCATGGCGCGGAAGATATCCATGCCGCCAGCCAAGAAGAGATCCAACATGTTATCTAGGCTGGAAGAATCGGAGCCGACTTCATTAACAAATGGCGCAGCGGTGTGTAAGTCGGGTAGCAATGGAGAGCTGAACTTATAAGCTCGTGCTTTTGCCCACTGGCGATTACCCTCAATGGTGTTGATTTCACCATTGTGGGCTAGGTAGCGAAATGGTTGAGCTAAGGGCCACCTCGGCTGAGTATTGGTTGAGAAACGCTGGTGGAACAGGCAAATAGCCGATTCCATACGTAAATCCGCCAGATCTAAATAGAACCTTGGTAGGTCTGCGGGCATACAAAGCCCTTTGAAGACAATAACCTGAGTGGAAAGGCTACAAATATAGAATTCGTTATCGTCGGTAATACGTTTTTCTATTCGACGCCTTGCTATATAAAGGCGGCGTTCGATATCGCGGTTTTGCCAACCCGCAGGGGCATTGATAAAAACTTGTTCGATATTCGGGACAGACTGTTTTGCAATTGGGCCGAGTACTTCGGAATTGGTTGGCACTGAGCGCCAACCTGCAATGGTCAGCGTTTCTTTGGCTAATTCTTCATTGATGATGGCTTTGGTTGCGGCGGCTTTGACCGGGTCTTGGTTGAAGAAAACCATGCCGATCGCGTATTGCTTACCCAGATTCCAGTTTTGTTCTTGGGCAACTAACCGTAAATAGGAGTCAGGCTTTTGTAGCAATAAACCACAGCCATCACCGGTCTTTCCATCCGCAGCGATCCCGCCACGATGGGTCATCCTATCGAGTGCGGATATAGCCGTGCGAACGAGTTTATGGCTTGGCTTTCCTTTCATGTGGGCGATTAACCCAAAACCGCAGTTATCTTTTTCAAGATAAGGATCGTAAAGCGTCATTGCAATTCTCCCTTTGCTGACTGCCTTCCTAGCAGAAAATGACTGATTCTTATGAGGTTGCGCGAGTAAATCGCGTTATTCTTATTTTAATATTTTGTTGCTAATTTGTTTTTACCGACATTACAACGTATAGGGAATGACATTAAAGGTCAAGTATTCAGCAATTTGTTTGGTGTATCTGGATTTTTTAGGGAATAACTCGGAATTAGGTAAGAGGTCTTATTTTGGTTCTAGATAATTGAAGAGACGTATTCTGCGCTGGCTGATGGATGGCTTAAAGTAAAACGGTGAGCAATAGGAAAGATATAAAACGAAAAAAGGCCAACAGAGGACAATCTGTTGGCCAATAGGAAGGAACTATTTATAGTTATTTATGCTGAAAGCATGAGCGAGTTCGCTCTGGCTTCTAGATTGGTACCGCCCATGAGGTAGGCATCAATTTCGCGTGCACATTCACGGCCTTCATTGATACAACGCACGACCAAAGATTGGCCTGTGCGCATATCACCAGCTGCGAATACGCCTTTTTGGCTTGTAGCATAACCTTCAGTTGCTACATTGCCGCGCTCATCAAGTTTTATGTCTAGTTGAGCAAGCACACCGGTTGGCTCTGGGTGTAAGAAACCCATCGCTAGGAATGCCATATCACAAGGAATGACGCGTTCAGTTGCTGCAACTTCTTCAAACCCTGGGCGTTCACCAGGTTTCGCGTCTTGCCATACAATGTCGGCAACACGCAAGCCAGTGACTTCACCTTTATCATTACTGATGAACTCTTTGGTCAGAATATTCCAATGACGCTCACAGCCCTCTTCGTGAGAAGTGGTTGTTTTCATGATCATTGGGTACTGAGGCCAAGGCATATTTGCTGGACGTTTCTCAGGTGGGATCGGCATGATCTCCACTTGAGTAATACTCGCTGCTTTATGACGGTTTGATGTGCCGACACAGTCAGAACCAGTATCACCCCCACCAATAACAACAATGTGTTTGTCTTTAGCGTGGATCTCTTCAGTCTTAAGATCTAAGCCGTTAGCGCGACGGTTATTTTGCCCAAGGAACTCCATGGCAAAATGCACGCCTTTCAGCTCACGGCCTGGAATTGGTAAATCGCGAGGAACAGTAGAGCCACCCGTTAGCAACACAACATCGAAATCTTGACGAAGCTGTTGGGCATTAACATCAACACCAATGTGCTGGTTGACTTTGAACTCAACACCAGCGTCTGCCATTAGGTTGATCTTACGGTCAATCACATCCATACCGAGCTTAAAGTCAGGGATACCAAAGCGCAGTAATCCACCCACTTTCTCGTCACGTTCAAATACCGTAACCGTATGTCCCGCGCTGTTCAGTTGTTCTGCCGCAGCAAGACCTGCAGGGCCAGAGCCGATGATCGCAATGGTTTTACCCGTGCGAGAGCGCGGTATTTTTGGCTTAGCGTAGCCTTCGCGATAGGCGGTTTCTACAATGGTTTTCTCGATATTACAAATCGTGATTGGATCTTGGTTGATACCAAGCACACATGCACTCTCACATGGAGACGGGCATACACGACCGGTAAACTCAGGGAAGTTATTGGTAGAGCTTAGAATGTTCCAAGCTTCTTCCCAGCTATCACGATAAACCGCATCGTTAAACTCAGGAATGATGTTACCAATAGGACAACCGCTGTGACAAAACGGTACGCCACAGTCCATACAACGTGATGCTTGAGTACCGATTTTTTCGCCAAATTCGTCGTTGAGTACGAATTCTTTGTTGTCTTCAATTCGAACGGACGGGTCGAGCTTCTTTGGAAGCTCGCGACCATGTTCTAAAAATCCAGTAGGCTTACCCATTATACTGCCTCCACTTGTTCCGTTTGTGCTTGCGCCGCTTCCGCTTTACGTTTTTGTAGCACCGCTTTGTAGTCACGCGGCATCACTTTAACCAAAGAGGCTAAGCTAGCTTCAAAATTGTCTAGGAAAGACTGTGCAACTTCACTTCCTGTGAATTTCACATGTTTCGTTAGCATGTCTAATAGAAGATCTTTATCTTCTTGTTCGATTGGGTCTAGGTCGACCAGTTCAGCATTAAGCTTGGTTTCAAAATCACCCGCTTTATCCCAAACATACGCAACACCGCCACTCATACCTGCCGCAAAGTTACGACCAGTAGAGCCTAGGATAACTGCTGCACCGCCTGTCATGTATTCACAACCGTGGTCGCCAATACCTTCAACAACGACTTTCGCGCCTGAGTTACGAACACAGAAACGCTCACCAGCCATACCACGGATGAAAGATTCACCTGACGTTGCGCCATAGAAACAGACGTTACCAACCACGATGTTGTCTTCTGCAACGATGGTCGATTTGGTGTCTGGGTACAGTACTAGCGTACCGCCAGATAGTCCTTTACCCCAGTAGTCATTCGCGTCGCCTTCTACTTCAAACTTAACGCCTTTCGCTAGGAATGCACCAAAGGATTGGCCAGCACTGCCGTAGAACTTAACGTTCATTGGCTTTGGTAGACCTTTATCTTTATACACTTTCGAAATCTCGTTCGACAGCATGGTGCCCGCAGAGCGGTCAGTGTTAATGATAGGGAACTCAGCGGTAACGGCTTCGCCTTTTTCTAACGCAGGAATCGCCGCTTGGATTAACTTACGATCCAGAACGTCTTCAAGATTATGGTTCTGCTGTGTCTGGTTATAAATACCGTCTTCGTCACGAGCCGGTTCAATGTGCAGAACAGGCGTTAAATCTAGGTTTTTATATTTCCAGTGTTTGATGTCTTCACGCACTTTTAGCTTATGTGATTGGCCAACCATCTCTTCGATAGTACGGAAACCAAGTTCAGCCATTACTTCGCGCATGCCTTCTGCCATGTATTGGAAGAACGTCACGACATCATCTACGCGGCCATCAAAGCGCTCACGCAGTGTTTTATTTTGTGTTGCGATACCAACAGGGCAGGTGTTTTTATGACACTTACGCATCATGATACAGCCTTCAACAACCAATGCCGCCGTTGCCACACCCCACTCTTCAGCACCTAACAACGTCGCTACGATTAAATCGCGTGGCGTTTTCATTTGGCCATCAGACTGAACAACGATACGGTTACGCAAACCGTTTTTCAGCAGAGTTTGGTGCGTTTCCGCCAGCCCTAGCTCCCATGGTAGACCTGTGTGGCGAATCGATGACATTGGTGATGCACCAGTACCGCCATCAAAACCTGCAATCAGTACTACATCGGCTTTAGCTTTTGCTACACCAGAGGCAATCGTACCAACACCGGCTTCAGACACGAGCTTAACGTTAACACGGCCATCACGGTTGGCATTTTTCAGATCGTAGATCAATTGAGCCAAATCTTCGATTGAGTAAATATCATGGTGTGGCGGTGGTGAAATTAGGCCGACGCCAGGAGTCGAGTGACGTGTTGCACCGATCCAGTCATCTACTTTATCGCCAGGAAGTTGTCCGCCTTCACCCGGTTTCGCGCCTTGAGCCATTTTAATCTGAATTTCATCAGAGTTAGTTAGGTAGTAAGACGTTACGCCGAATCGACCAGAAGCAACCTGCTTGATAGCAGAGCGTTCCCAATCGCCGTTTTCTTTCGGTTCAAAACGTGCTGGATCTTCACCACCCTCACCAGAGTTCGATTTCGCGCCAATGCGGTTCATCGCGACAGCCAGTGTTGAGTGCGCTTCATAAGAAATTGAACCGAATGACATGGCACCGGTAGCAAAGCGCTTCAAGATGCTTTCGATTGGTTCTACTTCTTCAAGTGGAATAGAACCTGCTGGATTTTTAACGAAATCTAGCTGGCTACGCAGTGTTGCTGCGTTGTCGCCTTGAGCATCGACGGCTTGTGCGTATTGCTTAAACTGAGAGTAATCTTTATTGCGAGTAGACTCTTGTAATAAAGAAATGGTCTCTGGGTTAAACAAGTGTTTTTCACCACGTTGTTTCCATTGGTAAACACCACCAACATCCAATACTTGGACTGGGATTTCACGTGTCGGGTAACCAAGGCGGTGACGAACTAATACTTCTTTTGCAATATCATCAATGGTTAAGCCTTCGATACGAGTAACCGTACCAGTGAAGTACTTATCAACCACTGATTTGCTGATACCAAGCGCTTCAAAAATTTGAGCACCATGGTAAGACTGAAGCGTGGAAATGCCCATCTTCGAGAAGATTTTCAGTAGACCGCCGTTAACACCTTTACGGTAGTTATCGAATAGTGCTTCTGCTGATAGTGATGGGTCTAGCTTCTTAGTACGCTGAAGATCAATGATGGTTTCAGTCACTAAGTATGGGTTAACAGCGTTAGCACCGTAACCAACTAATGTGGCGAAATGGTGCGTCTCACGAGCATCGCCAGTCTCAATCACGATGTCACACTTCGCACGTAATCCTTTACGAATTAGGTGATGGTGAACTGCGCCTACGGCCAGCATTGCTGGAATCGCTGCGTGGTTTGAGTTAACGGCACGGTCAGTCAGTAGGATGATAGAGTAACCGTCGTTTACGGCATCTTCAGCGTATTGACAAACACGTTTAAGAGCGCGCTCTAGCTTGCCTTTTTCTTCGCTTGCGCGGAATACGATATCCAGCGTTTTAGCTTGTAAGTGCTCGTTATCAATCGCGCGCAGTTTTTCTAATTCCGCGTTTGATAATACTGGCGACTCAAGCTCAACTTTTTGACAGTGTTCAGGCGTTTCTGCAAGTAGGTTTTGGTCTTTACCTAAGTACGTATTTAACGACATAACCATGCGCTCACGGATCGGATCGATCGGTGGGTTGGTTACTTGAGCAAACAGCTGCTTAAAGTAGTTTGAAAGGTGCTGAGATTGGTGCGACAAAATCGCTAACGGCCAATCGGCACCCATGGCTGAAAGTGGCTCGTAGCCAGTTTTTGCCAGAGGAACAATGATCTCGTTGACTTCTTCAGAACTCACACCAAAAGCTTGCTGATGATGCAGTAGACGTTCAGGTGAAGGCTGAGAGTGAGAGTTATCGGCTTCTGGCAGCTCTTTCAAGCTCAATAGGTTGTCTTTAACCCATTGCTCATAAGGCTGTGCTTTAGCGATGTCGTCTTTCACTTCTTCATCTGAAATGATGCGGCCTTGTTCAAGGTCAGCAACAAAAATACGACCCGGTTGTAGACGACCACGGAACTCAACGTTCTCTGGTTCAATTTCTACAACACCAGATTCAGATGCCATGACTAGGAAGTCATCTTTAGTCACTGTGTAACGAGATGGACGCAGGCCGTTACGGTCTAGCGTTGCACCTACTTGAACACCATCGGTGAAACAAACTGATGCAGGGCCATCCCATGGTTCCATTACGTTAGCGTGGTATTGATAGAACGCTCGACGTGTTGGATCCATGTTTTTGTTTTCTTGCCATGCTTCAGGGATCATCATCATCAATGCATGAGGCAAGCTACGTCCAGAAAGAACTAATAGCTCAAGCGCCATATCAAAGTTAGATGAATCTGAGCTACCTTCTTGACAGATAGGCAGCAGCATGTCGATTTCTGCTTTAGTGAAAAGATCGGATTCAATGATCGCTTCACGTGCTTTCATCCAGTTTAAGTTACCGCGAACCGTATTGATTTCGCCATTATGGGCAATATAACGGAACGGTTGGGCGAGGCGCCAACGTGGGAACGTATTGGTAGAAAAGCGAGAGTGAACCAAGGCTAGTGCAGTAACCATGGTAGGGTTTTGTAAATCTAGGAAGTACTGAGGTACTTGCTCGGTCGTTAACTGACCTTTATAAACCAACGTCTTGTATGACATTGAGTTAATGTAGAAGTCGTCACCGATATTTGAAATGCTTTCTAGGCAGACACGAACGGTATAGTTACGCAGAACATACAGTTTACGTTCTAGCTCTTCTGGTTTAATACCAGGGCCACCAGAGATAAATACATGCTCAAATTGTGGCTCAGTGCTCAGTGGGTCTGCACCGATCATTGAATTATCAACAGGCAGTACACGGTAGCCGATGACTTCAAGCTCAAGGCGTTTTGCATTGCGCTCTAGAATGTCTCTACATTGAGCGCGTTTGTGTTCGTCCTTCGGGAACAACACCACACCCACACCATACTTTTCAAACGAAGGCAGAGTAATGCCTTGTTTGACGGTTTCTTCTAAGAGAAATTCATGAGGTTTTTGCAATAAGATACCTGCACCATCGCCGCTGCATGGATCACAGCCTTGACCACCACGGTGTTCCATACGAGCAAGCATGTCGAGTGCTTGAGTAACAACAGCGTGAGATTTGCGGTTCTTAAGATGAGCAACAAAACCGATACCACAAGCGTCATGCTCCAATTCTGGAGTATATAGACCTTGTGAATTCTGCTTATCTACCATAGATAACATCCTTCCAGTTATATTCGGGCGCGGGTTGCTAAGGGCAACAGCCGACCCTGTCCTTTTTTAATTATGAAATCGAAACCGTTTTTTTGTTAAAAACAGTCAGAATCCTTTCTGTCCTTCGCGGGAAATTATGAGCGAAGAAGACTATTCCTTGGAGATACGCACTCAAATAAACCAATATGATAGGTTTTGATGTTGGTGGGGAGTGGTATCTGCCTATTTAACTCTGTTTCATCAGACACAAAAATGCCTGATAAAAGGTGACGCGTGTAACTATCCTACAATTTTGCCTAGTTAAATTCCATTTAAACTTACCTTGAATTGAGCATTTTTTCGACCAGTTTTTGCATATATAGTTTAACAAATCGATAACAAGGCCACTATTTATAGGATTTTATGCATCTTTATTGATTTCTGTCGGGGTTAAAAAAAATACGTGCCACTAGAATTCGGCCCTATTTCTTGCAGATATGTAATTTTGTTTCACAAGATGGCGTTTGCGCCCAGAGTACTTTTAAATGGCAAAGCAGCTACACGAATTAGTAAATACGATTGGTCAGGATTTACAGCGTCGATATAAAGAGAAGGTGCATAAACTTACCTTACATGGCGGTTTTAGTTGTCCTAATCGAGACGGTACGATTGGCAGGGGGGGGTGTACCTTTTGCAATGTGGCGTCCTTTTCTGATGAGCAAACACAAATTAAAAGTATTCGTGAACAATTGACTGATCGTGCAGGGGAAGTGAAGCGAGCCAAAAAATACTTGGCTTACTTTCAAGCCTACACAAATACCTACGCCGAAGTGCAAGTGTTAAAAAACATGTATGAGGAAGCCCTGACGCAAGCAGATATCGTGGGATTGTGTGTGGGTACTCGGCCTGACTGTGTGCCGCAAGCCGTATTAGATTTATTATCGGAGTATCGCCAACAAGGCTATGAGATCTGGTTAGAACTTGGTTTGCAAACCGCCAATAACGATACTTTAAAGCGCATTAACCGCGGCCATGATTTTGAGTGCTACGCCGAGATTACCAAGAAGGCCCGAGCACTTGGTATTAAAGTTTGCACGCACTTGATTATTGGCTTGCCAAAAGAGACCGAACAGGATTACCACGAAACGTTAAACAAAGTCATCGAAGTGGGCACTGACGGCATAAAACTACACCCTCTGCATATTGTAGAAGGAAGCACGATGGCCAAAGCGTGGCGAGCTGGAAAGATAGAAGAACTCGTGCTTGATGATTATATCAACATAGCCACTGATTTAATTCGTCATACGCCACCAAGCATTGTGTTCCATAGAGTCACGGCGACCGCACGTAGGCCAACCTTACTAGCGCCTTTGTGGGGGGAGCAACGTTGGTTAGCGATGACCAGTATTGGTAGCCAGTTGGATGAACTGGGTGCCCAAGGTAGCGCTTTGAATGATTCTTTTCATTATACGTTACCAATTTTGAAATAAATAACCTCAATGGTTCTTGGGGGAAACATCAGGAACACTGCTTAGAAGTGAGGCGAGAGAGCAGGCTTTTGTGTACACTGTAAAAGTCTGTTTAAAAAGCGAATCTTGGATGGAAACGATATACCACTGGTTATGGGAAACCACGCGTGAATTTGGCTTCGAATACGCGGTAGTGACACTTAGTGTCATCATGGTGTTTTATTATCGACACCGCTCGCAGCGCCAAGCTGAACGTTTTTTATCTGACGTACCCATTGCTGTACTGATTGTTGATGCTAAAAACGGTCAGTTGCTTAAGGCTAACCGTCATGCATTACAGCTGTTTTCTATTCGAATAGTCGGAGAGCAGTTTCGCTTCCCAAGCATGATCAGCCCGGATTTCTTGCTCAAGATCTTCCGTCCCTTTCGGTCTAATGCCAAGTTCAGCCAGCATGTTCAGTCGTTTCCTGTTTCAGAGCATCTGTCTCGGAAACTATGTCTATCCGGTCGATTAGAAAAGTACCGTGGCAACTTGGTGTGGTATCTCTATGCAGAGTTGGAGCGAAGCTCTACCGATGAGGCGCCTATGCTTCAGCATGAAGTGACCACTCGAGTATTGGATTCGATGTCTGAATTGGTGTTCTTCAAAGACAAAAACAATCAATTGCTGGGAACCAATAAAGCCCACGATCGTTTTTGGCATGACCGTTTAGAAGAAGCTGAGCACTTATCCCTAAACCACAAAAATGGGCGCTTTAGTCAGCGAAAGTGGACCACGACGCCTGACGGAAAAAGTTGTTTATTAGAAACTCACATCAGTGTGTTAATGGACGATAAAGGCAACCCCATGGGCACCTTGGGTATCAGCCATGATGTGACGGATTGGAAGCAAACCCAACAAGCACTCAGAGATGAGATGGAGCGTCATAAAGATACCGAAGTAGCGCTGGCTCAGCGGGACACTATTTTACAATCCATATTATCGGCTAGCCCAGATCCGATCGGTATGTTTAACGAAAATATGATTTACGAAGCGTGTAATCAGCCGTTTGTTGAAGCGCTCGGCATTACCGACCCTGCAGAGTTGCTGGGTAAAAAGTTGGATCAGGTCGTGCCTCAAGATAACTATCTCAATTATGAAAATAGCGATCAGCAAGTGATGAACCAAGGCCAAACACTGAGGTATATCAGCAAAGTGGAGCGCACAAGTGGTGATGCCAGTTGGTATGATGTGGTTAAGTCGCCTTATCAAGACCCTGCATCTGGAACCAATGGCGTGTTAGTGATCACTCGTGATGTGAGCGAGCGTTACCTTGCCGAACAAAAGCTAGCGAGTGCTAACTTAGAGCTTGAGAAGCTGAGTTTTATTGATGGTTTAACCAAGGTAGCAAACCGTCGTCGATTTGATGAGCAGTTGGACATATTGTGGCGCTTGCACGTTAGACAGCAGAAGCCACTAACTATCATGTTATGTGATATTGACTATTTTAAAGACTATAACGACAGTTACGGACATCAAAAAGGGGACGATGCCCTTATTCAAGTGGCGCAGGTGTTTGCCCAAGTATTATCGAGACAATCGGATTTCGTTGCGAGATACGGTGGTGAAGAGTTCGCCTTTTTGCTGCCTGATACCGATGTAGACGGGGCGGAAAATGTCTCGCTGCGTATTCATGAAGCCATTCAAGAATTGAAAATCGACCATGAGCAGTCGTTAGTATCCGATTGGGTAACGTTAAGTATTGGGATTGTTTCTTATGTCCCTAACAATGAGGAAACCGCCAGCTCGTTAGTTGCTATGGCCGATAAAGCCCTTTATCGCGCCAAACAAAGAGGTCGAAATCAATCTCAGTTCTACTAACCGTCGCTATGGACAGGCAAATCAGCAGGTCAGAATAAAATCATCATTATTTCATTTGGTTAGTTGTGAGCCTTTTACGGGACGAAAGGTCATAACCTAGTTACAATTGACCCTCATTTTCGAAACAGGAACGTTGAATGAAGCCAATAAAAAACCTAGCCCAGTATTATGTCGACTTACTCGTAAAGCTGGGCATTGTGCGTTTCTCTATTTTATTGGCGCTGGCACTGGTCGCGCTAGCGGTCTTTGTTCAGGTGGGCATTACGCTGGCGCTTCAAGGCAGCGTTGATGATATCGACATTGTTCGATCCGTGTTCTTTGGTTTGATCATTACCCCTTGGGCGGTTTACTTTCTATCTGTTGTGGTTGATCAGTTAGAAGAATCTCGTCAGCGATTGTCTAAATTGGTTTCCAAGCTCAAAGACATGCGTTCTCGCGACCAAGAGCTTAATTATCAACTGCAACAAAATATCGCTCGCTTGAATTCAGAAATCGAAGAGAGGCAGCGAGCAGAAGAGGCTCGAGGTGAAGTTCTTGCTGATCTCGAAAACGAAGTGTATCAACGGGAAAGAGCGCAAGTGGAGCTTGCGGAGCGTACCGCATTATTGCGTTCATTTATCGATGCTTCTCCTGACCTTATTTATTACCGTAACGAACAAGGTGAATTTTCTGGCTGTAACCGAGCGATGGAAAACCTGACTGGTAAAGGTGAGCATGAGTTAGTCGGGCTAACCCCGTGGGATGTATACAGCAAAGAGGTCGCAAGACAAATTGTCGAAACCGATAAGCAGGTATTTGATGGTAATCACTCACTCACTTATGAACAGTGGCTTGAATATCCCGATGGTAAGAAAGCATACTTTGAGCTAAGAAAAGTGCCGTTTTATAGCAAGGAAGGGAAGCACCTTGGCTTGGTTGGATTCGGCCGAGATATTACTGAACGTAAGAAATATCAAGATGCGCTGGAAAAAGCCAGCCAAGATAAAACCACCTTTATTTCTACTATTAGTCATGAATTACGTACGCCTCTTAACGGCATTGTTGGCCTGAGTCGTATGCTGTTGGATACAAAACTGACAGAAGAGCAGCGTCAGTACCTACAAACGATTAATGTGAGCGCCGTTAGTTTAGGTAATATTTTCAACGATATTATTGATATGGATAAGTTTGATCGACGCAAACTGGAGCTGTTCCCTAAAGCGCTTGACTTTAACGACTTCATTACGGAAATAGAAAGCTTATCCAGCCTGATGGCAGAACAAAAAGGCCTGCGCTTTGATTTGGAGCGTTTGACACCATTACCGAGCGGCATTGAGGTCGATGCCACTCGCTTAAGGCAAGTGCTTTGGAACTTAATTAGTAACGCTATGAAGTTTACTAAAGAGGGCGGCGTTGTCATGAGTGTGAGTACTGAAACTCAAGGTGACATGGTTGAAGTGACGCTAGAGATAGAAGACACAGGCATCGGCATTCCAGATGGCGAGTTAGATAAAATATTTGCTATGTATTACCAAGTAAAGTCGGGCAAAGACAATCTACATGCCGTGGGTACGGGTATCGGTTTAGCCGTATCTAGGCAGCTCATTAATATGATGAATGGTGATATTGTCGTGTCTAGCGAAGAAGGATTTGGTAGCACCTTTAGTGTGACTATTTGTGTGCCCGTTGTGCAAGGTGAAGTAGACAAAACGAGTAAGTACTTAGAAGTACAAGGATCGCTGCGTATCTTCATGTTGGAAGACATCGAGTTAAATGTCACGGTTGCCCGCTCATTACTTGAAAGCTTGGGCCATACCGTCGATGTAGCGATGACTGGGCAGGAAGCGATAGATAACTTTGAGCCACATTTGTACGACTTAGCTTTGCTTGATATTCAACTGCCAGACATGACGGGCTTTGACGTTGCAGAGTTTTTTAGAAAGACGCACAGTGAATTACCGCCATTAGTCGCTCTCACGGCCAATACGTTGAAAGATAAGGATGAGTATCTACGTAAAGGCATGGATGATGTTATAAGCAAGCCCTTATCCGTTAAGGGAGTGAAACGGGCACTAGCGCATTGCGCGGCTCAAGACAGCAGCGTTCAAGTTCCAGTGAAATCGATGGAAAACAAAGGGCCTACAGAGCCATCGTCGAAAGTGTTCAACAAAGTGCTCGACTTGCCAATGTTAGAATCGTATGTCGAAATAGTGGGGGCTGGCCCGGTGTTGCAAAGCATCAAAATGTTCGAAGACATGATGCCGAGTTATATCGAGATTCTGGATTCAAATATGATCGCTAAAGATCAAGATGGTATTGTGTCTGAGGCGCATAAGATTAAGGGAGCCGCGGGCTCAATTGGACTTAAGCACATACAAAAAGTCGCGCAGAAAGCTCAATCTCCTGAGCATGCCGCGTGGTGGGAGAATATTCAAGATTGGGTTGATGAAATCAGAAACGGTTACCAACACGATATTGGAATCCTTAAAGATTGGCTTAAAAGCAGCGAAGGTAAATAAAATGAAAACAAAGATGGCAACAGCAGCAATACTAGGCTTTACGTTACTCACAGGGTGTGCAGCAATGACGCCTGCTGCCGAACAAGCGCCGTGGGGAGAAAACAATACCGTGATGATTGCGCAAGCAAAGGTAGCGCTATCGAGTAACCTTTGGATTAATGCTATGCCTTCTACAAAGGCAAAAAGCGATCACATGGTTAATGCGGCGTTATACATCGAATCTAAGCAGGGCTTGCCAGCCAACTTAGAAGTAACCAGTGTAACATTTCGTCAGGGTGATCAAGTGTGGGTAGTATCGGAAGATGAGTTTGAGCTGCGAACTCACTCAGATACTCAATGGGAAGTTGCTTTGATGGTGGAAGCCAACGTTGATGACAGCCAACCCGTAGACGTTGCAGTTAACTTTGGTAGCGATGGCAAAACGTTTTGGTTAATCGATCGTAACATCAAGGTGGATACGGTTTACTAAACAAGCGATGTATACGTGAGATATAAAAAAGCCCTGAACGTTATCGTTAAGGGCTTTTTTGTATGCAGCGTTGTGGTTCAGACTTACTCGTCTAAATCACCACAAAAGCGATAACCTTCACCGTGAATTGTCGCGATGATTTCTGGGGTATCAGCAATGGATTCGAAGTGCTTACGAATACGACGAATAGTCACATCAACAGTACGATCGTGTGGTTTAAGCTCGCGACCAGTCATTTTCTTCAGCAGGTCAGCACGCGTTTGAATCTTGCCTGGGTTTTCACAGAAGTGAAGTAGGGCACGGAATTCAGAGCGAGGCAGTTTATAACCTTCGCCACCAGGGCTGACGAGTGAACGGCTGTTGATATCCAGCTCCCAACCATTGAACGTATAACTTTCTACTGTGCGCTTCTCTTCAGGTGCAGCACCAATGCTCATTGAGCGGCCTAGAAGGTTACGAGCACGGATAGTCAGTTCACGTGGGTTGAATGGTTTGGTGATGTAATCATCAGCACCAATTTCAAGACCTAAGATCTTATCAACTTCGTTGTCACGACCCGTTAAGAACATGAGAGCAACATTCGCTTGTTCGCGTAGTTCACGAGCAAGAAGCAATCCGTTTTTACCTGGCAAGTTAATGTCCATGATAACTAGATTAACTTGGTTTTCAGACAGTAACTGGTGCATTTCTTCACCGTCACTGGCTTCAAATACAGTGTATCCCTCTGCTTCGAAAATGCTCTTTAGAGTATTACGGGTCACTTGCTCATCTTCAACGATGAGAATTTGTGGGGTTTGCATTGGCGGTACCTAAATTGTAACTAAATTGTTTAAATAAATAGATTCTAGGCAAAAAAAATAACGTTTGGAAAGATGTTAATGATAAAAATCGAAAGTCATCTTTCTTAAATGGTACGCCGTCCGTGGGAGCCTTTTGATACTAAGGCTCAGTCCTAATACGTTTGCATATTGATTTCTGCCGTCAATTGTTACTGATTCTATATTGTTAACAGCTTGCTAACAATGGCTGATTGTTATTTCCATTCAGTTTGTTGATTTATATCAATAGATGAAATTAAACTAGAATAGATAGTAGATTAGCGAATATGGAATGTCGTGTTCAAAAATTAAAACTTCGGTTTTCAGGGCTTGAATGAGCTCGATTACCAGGCTAAATGCGGTGAAAAATGCGGATAAAGGTGATGACTGTGTTAAGCCTTTCCCCTTTAATACCAAGGATCTTGGTGTGTTTCTCTTGTTAATTTCATAAATGTTACCTGACGTTTTTTTGGTGAAAAAAATGTTTAAAAATTGGAATTAGCTCGCAAGAACATACGGCTTAGAGCTGAGGTTTTTGTAGGAAAATCACCACAAAATAGATTCAAATAAGCGCTGAATCGAGTTAGAAACATCATTCCATACGCAAAATTAATGAATTTTTTCTCGTCATCGCAGCTTAGAAAGTGTGCGTGACTCTACAATTTTACGAAAAATTGAACAACTTATAGAAACAAGGACAAAATTAACCACATTAACGCTGAATCAAAGTTTCAGCATTAGAGGAAGACTTCCAAGGAGGAACAATGAAAGACTTACTACCCGATCTGTGTGATCAGTACGAAGAGCAAGTTAAATTGCTCGATTTACCGCTGCAAAATTTTGGCATGCGGTCGGCTTTTTGGGGGCAAGTGGTCACAGTTCGCTGTTTTCACGATAATTCTAAAGTGCGAGAAGTACTGAGTCAGAATGGCAAAGGAAAAGTATTGTTTGTGGATGGCAATGGGTCCTGCCAAAAAGCCCTATTGGGTGATCAGCTCGCCATATTAGCCATTGAGAATCATTGGGAAGGTGTCATTGTTTGGGGCGCAATCAGAGATGTTGCTGCTATGTCTCAAATGGATCTCGGTGTGAAAGCCATTGCAGCCTGTCCGTTTAAGACCGATAAACGTGGTATCGGTGAAGTTGATGTTGGCTTAACAATACAACGACAGATGATTCAGCCTGGGGACTATATCTATGCTGACTGGAATGGAACCTTATTATCAAAGGACGAATTAGTGGTTTAGAAACTGAACCCTAGTCCCACTTCAACACCTTGCTGCCACTCTTCGTAATCGAAAGTGGCATGCAAATCTACGTGATCAGAGATTTTTAGCCGGCTGGTCACTTCTGCAGATAGCTGCTTTTCTTCCGTTGGATCATTTTTATTGGCTTGCGCTCTCAAGCTACTCTTCAGGGTAATGTTTTCACTGAACTGATAGCTCATACCACTCAAAAAACCATTCTTTTTTTCAGATGAAGCACTTGTGATGCTCGCACCGACATAGAGATCTAACGATTCAAAAACATTGTATGAATAGCCACTGTCAATTTGCCAAATATCAAATTGTTCAGTGTTGGTGTTTGAGTTGCTTGAAATAAAAAGCTTATGCGAAGAGGCTTTTTCAGGGCCGAGAGTGAATGGAGCACTTAGACAAACACTAGGCAGCAAAAGAAAGACTGGTAACAGAATTCGTTTCATATTGCCTCCTTGCTAAATTATCCACTTAGTGAATATAGCGTAAGTTCCCTATCTGAACGATCTTTTTTTGTTTCCTCACATTTAATTGAGATCCTTCTCACCTAATTGTGATCTTTGATGTGTTTTATCTTTCTCAATTAGCACCTTTCAACTAAGTGCATAATAACGTGAGCCTTAGAAATAAGCGCGGAATGGTTTTATAAAGGCAATTTTATTTATTGGGATACTATTTTCTCATTTAATCATTATTAATCAGTGTGTTATTTGGTATTTTTTGGTTTTTTTCTATGAGAGTCTTTGTCGAACATATGAATAAAAACAAGTTTTATGTTGACTTGGTAGCACAAAATCGGTAAACGTAAAGTTAAGCAAACAGACAATATTGATAATAGATTAAAATAATTATGTTACTTACCCGCTCTACCATGACCACCATTATTATTACCAACACAACCATTGTTGGGGCGGCCTTGTAAGCGAAAGTTTTTCAAAAAAAGGCCTGTATCCCCAGAGATGCAGGCCTTTTTTTATGCAGATTTAAAATTAATACCGGAGGAAGGGATGCGAGTATTGAAGTTTGGCGGTTCATCATTGGCGGATGCTGATCGATTTTTAAGAGCTGCAGATATTATTGCGAATAATGCACAACAAGATGACATAGCCGTTGTGCTATCGGCACCGGGCAAAACAACCAATAAGTTGGTGTCAGTGATTGAAGGGGCGCTGCGAAACGGAGAAGCAGAGCTTCAAATCGCAGAGTTAGAATCATCGCTACAAGGATTGTATGAAGAGATTCTAACGCACGTACCGAATGTCGATGGAATAGGCTTCTCTAATCAACTGAAGACGTCGTTATCGCAACTTCGCCAGTTTGTTCACGGCATTAACCTGTTAGGTATGTGCCCAAATAATGTTAATGCACGAATCATCAGCAAGGGCGAGCGAATCTCGATTCAGCTGATGAAAGCCGTATTGGAAGCAAAAGGCCAAGCGGCAGCACTGATCGACCCTGTGCAGTACCTTTACGCACAAGGCGATTACTTAGAAGCGATGGTTGATGTTGATGTATCAACCCAAAATTTCAGGCAACAACCGCTTGCCGCTAACCATGTCCATATCATGCCTGGTTTTACAGCAGGTAATGCACAAGGAGAGTTAGTTACTTTAGGTCGTAATGGCTCAGATTACTCAGCAGCAGTGCTTGCAGCGTGTTTACGTGCAGAGTGCTGTGAGATTTGGACCGACGTTGATGGCGTATATAACTGTGACCCACGTTTAGTCGATGATGCTCGCTTACTGAAGTCACTCAGCTATCAAGAAGCGATGGAGCTTTCCTACTTTGGTGCCTCTGTTTTACACCCAAAAACCATTGCACCTATCGCTCAGTTCCACATTCCTTGCTTGATTAAAAATAGCTTTAACCCACAAGGTGAAGGCACGCTAATCGGTCAAGATACCGGTGAAGATAATCTGGCGATTAAAGGCATTACAACCCTTAATAAGCTAACGATGGTGAACGTTTCAGGCCCAGGAATGAAAGGCATGGTTGGCATGGCGAGCCGCGTGTTTGGTTCTATGTCGGCATCTGGTGTATCAATTGTGCTTATCACGCAATCATCTTCTGAATACAGCATCAGCTTCTGTATTGAACAAGCGGATAAAGCCAAAGCGAAGAAAGCCCTAGGTGAAGCGTTTGAATTAGAATTGAAGGATGGCCTATTAGAGCCTGTTGATTTCATTGATGATGTTGCCATCGTGACCTTGGTTGGTGACGGTATGCGTACTTCTCGTGGTGTTGCTTCTCAGTTCTTTGCGTCATTAGCTGAAGTGAACGTTAACATTGTCGCGATTGCTCAAGGATCATCCGAGCGAGCTATTTCCGCAGTGATCCCTGAAGATAAAATTGCCGAAGCGGTAAAAGCTTGTCACGAAAACTTATTCAATTCTAAGCACTTCCTTGACGTATTCGTTGTCGGTGTTGGTGGCGTTGGTGGTGAGTTGGTTGATCAAATTGAAAGACAACAAGCGACGTTAGCTGAAAAAGGCATTGTGCTTCGTGTATGTGGTCTAGCAAATAGTAAAGGGTTGTTACTCGATAGCGAAGGTTTACCATTAGATCACTGGCGCGATCGCATGAAGAATGCCAGCCAAGAGTTTAATTTGGCACAACTGATTGCATTGGTTCAGCGTAATCACATCATCAACCCGGTATTAGTTGATTGTACTTCAAGCGAAACCATTGCAAATCAATATGCTGATTTTTTAGCGGCGGGATTCCACGTGGTGACGCCGAATAAGAAAGCCAATACAGCAAGTATGGCTTACTACCACCAATTGCGTAATGTTGCACGTTCATCACGTCGTAAGCTGATGTATGAAACAACGGTAGGTGCTGGCTTACCTGTTATTGAAAATCTACAGAACCTGATTTCAGCAGGTGATGAGCTAGATAAATTTAACGGAATTTTATCGGGTTCTTTGTCTTACATCTTTGGTAAGTTGGATGAGGGAATGACGTTAAGCCAAGCGACCAACATTGCTAAAGATAACGGCTTTACTGAGCCAGATCCTCGTGATGATCTTTCTGGAATGGACGTTGCTCGTAAGTTGCTTATTTTAGCGCGTGAAGCCGGGTTTGAGTTAGAGCTTGAAGATGTCGTGGTAGAGCAAGCTCTGCCACCAGGTTTTGATGATAGCGGCTCTGTTGATGAGTTTATGGCTCGCTTACCAGAGGCGGATGCCTACTTCTTAGAAGAGTCGGCAAAAGCGGCGAAAGAAGGCAAAGTACTGCGCTACGTTGGTGAAATTTTAGAGGGCCAATGCAAAGTACGCATTGCTGCTGTTGATGAAAACGATCCAATGTACAAAATCAAAGATGGCGAGAATGCGCTTGCGTTCTACAGCCGTTATTACCAACCGATCCCATTGGTTCTACGTGGCTATGGCGCAGGAACTGAAGTAACCGCTGCAGGTGTGTTTGCAGATGTGATGCGTACCCTTGGTTGGAAATTAGGAGTATAACGATGAGCGTTGTAGTTTATGCCCCGGCATCGATTGGTAATGTGAGCGTCGGATTTGACGTATTGGGAGCGGCGGTTTCACCTATTGATGGTTCATTGTTGGGTGATCGCGTTAAGGTGGAAAGTGGTGAGCAAGGCTTCTCACTTGCCACTGCAGGCAGCTTTGTCTCTAAGCTTCCCTCAGATCCTAAAGAAAATATTGTATACGATTGCTGGCGTGTGTTTGCTCGTGAACTGTTGAGCAAAGAGGTCGCACTTAAAAATGTGCACATGACGCTAGAGAAAAACATGCCTATTGGCTCAGGACTTGGATCGAGTGCTTGTTCCATTGTTGCAGCGTTAGATGCCTTAAATCAATTTCATGATAACCCGTTGTCAGAAATGGAATTGCTAGCCTTAATGGGCGAGATGGAAGGGCAAATATCCGGTGGTATCCACTATGACAATGTGGCACCTTGCTATCTTGGTGGTGTGCAGTTAATGCTCGAAGAGATGGGGCACATCAGTCAGTCGGTACCTAGCTTTGATGAGTGGTATTGGGTAATGGCTTATCCGGGTATCAAAGTATCGACTGCTGAAGCGAGAGAAATCCTGCCGTCTCAGTACCGTCGTCAAGATATCATTGCCCACGGTCGTCATCTGGCGGGCTTCATTCATGCATCCCATTCGGGCCAGCCTGAGTTAGCCGCAAAAATGATCAAAGACGTGATTGCTGAACCATATCGTGAGAAACTTCTCCCTGGTTTTGCCGATGCGCGTAAATACGCACTCGGTGCTGGCGCGTTAGCTACCGGTATTTCTGGTAGTGGACCAACATTGTTCAGCATTTGCAAAGATAAAGATGTCGCCGAGCGAGTTGCTCGCTGGTTAGAACAAAATTACGTACAGAATGAAGAAGGATTCGTTCACGTTTGTCACCTAGATAAACAGGGTTCGAAAATAACAGGAAGTGAGCTATGAAGCTTTACAACATCAAAGAAAATGAAGAACAAGTCTCCTTTGGCCAAGCCGTGCGCCAAGGGTTAGGTCGAAACCAAGGGTTATTTTTCCCATCAGAATTGCCGAAATTTGACGATATCGATGCGCTACTGGCTGAGGACTTCATTCCTCGTAGTAGCAAAATTTTGTCTGCATTGATTGGTGATGAACTCAGCAAAGAGCAAGTTCATCAATTAGTTGATAATGCATTCCAATTTCCAGCACCGATCAAATCTGTAAAAGAAGGCGTTTACGCATTAGAGCTTTTTCATGGTCCGACGCTCGCGTTTAAAGATTTTGGCGGCCGTTTCATGGCGCAATCTTTGGCTGCGGTATCTGATGGCGGTCAAATTACCATTTTGACCGCAACATCGGGTGATACTGGCGCAGCGGTTGCTCATGCATTTTACGGCATGGAAAACATCAACGTCGTGATTCTGTACCCTAAGGGTAAAATCAGCCCGCTACAAGAAAAGCTGTTCTGTACATTAGGTAAGAATATCCATACGGTTGCCATTGATGGCGATTTTGATGACTGTCAGGCGCTGGTTAAGCAATCATTTGATGATGCAGAGCTGCGTAAAGAGATTGGCTTGAATTCGGCTAATTCTATTAATATCAGTCGTTTAATGGCGCAGATTTGTTACTACTTTGAAGCGGCAGCTCAAATGACAGCCGCCGAGCGTGAGAACCTGGTTATTTCTGTACCAAGTGGCAACTTCGGTAACTTAACGGCTGGCTTGCTGGCTAAATCGTTGGGCCTGCCAGTCAAACGCTTTATCGCTGCAACTAACGTGAATGACACGGTACCTCGCTACCTAGAAACCGGAGAGTGGCAACCGAAAGCGACCATTGCAACGACATCCAATGCGATGGATGTAAGTCAACCAAACAACTGGCCTCGTATTGAAGAGCTATGTCAATTGAAAGGTTGGGGCCTAGATACGCTAGGCAAAGGCGCTGTCACTGACGAGCAAAGCGCTCAATCTGTAGTTGAGCTTAATGAACAAGGTTACTTATGTGAGCCACACGGTGCGATAGCTTACCGTATCTTACAAGAGCAACTGCAGGAAGGTGAAACCGGCTTGTTCTTGTGTACCGCGCACCCTGCTAAGTTTAAAGAAGTGGTCGATGACATCTTGGGAGCAGACATTGATGTGCCAGCGCCGTTAGCTAAGCACGCGGCAATGGACCTGTTGTCTGAAGATCTTGCCAATGACTTTGACGCATTGAAAGTCGTACTAAGACGAGTACAACCATAGTCAGTAAAAATCGGGCTTCGTTGAGGCCCGCCGTTTTACACACATAAAAAAACGGCGCTCATTGAGCGCCGTTTTTGTATTCTTAGCTAGTGCTTACTGATCTTATAGAGACTCAGTGAAAGTACGTGCGATAACGTCTTTTTGCTGTTCAACCGTTAGAGAGTTGAAACGTACAGCGTAGCCTGAAACACGGATAGTTAGCTGTGGGTAGTTCTCTGGGTGTGCAACTGCATCTTCAAGAGTTTCACGCTTAAGAACGTTAACGTTTAGGTGTAACGTTGCGACTCCAGTATGACTTAAAATATTGTTTATATAGATCTATAAAATCATGACTTATGTTCTCTTGAAGAAGATAGCCATATAGAGATTTTAAGTTTTATTCATTTTAGTTGATTGAGTGTCCGTGCTACCAAATTATGATCTAATATATGCGCGATAAATATTGTTGATCTTACGATTCATCGATGACGTTTCCTGCGAGAACTCTCTATCATAAAATGATTCGCCATAGTCGAGGCTCAGGTTATGACGTTGACTACCAGTCAAACTATTCCAGCTCGATACGTATGTGAATATTGATTTTAGCAGTTGATGGAAAGCATCTAGGTCGACTACTAAAGTAAATGTCATTAGAGACGGAGGAGAGCCCTCACTAGTTTGATATCTTATAAAATTTAGCTTTAAATGATCTCTGCTCAACCTTGAAGTGATTAACTCAACTTTGGTATTCAAAATACGCAACAAACTGTCATTGATTGTTTGATATCTAGGTTCAAAATTTTTGGTTATACGTGGGTTAGTCAACATAAGGATCTCCTCTGTGGTAAACATAATTAGACCACCACGATATGCTTGCTTTTTGTCCAAAAATAAAAGCAGCGCGATCAATATAGGTAGATCTGAGAACATCATAATTTGATACTTCTCGGCAGAACTAAGAGCTGTGTATTCAAAACGAAACTTTAACTCATCCTCGTTGGGATGCGATACGTCATAAATCAATTCGTTGAAGGCTTTTGAGATGGGCTCATTTGGTAATCGCCACGCCAATTCTTCTAAAACTGAAGGCACTGTGGTCATATTACTAGCTAGATGACGATGCGTGACTCTAGATCCATGAATCAGCTTCTGTGGGCAAGTTGAGTTCAGAGCAGACTGTTTATAAGGAGTTAAATTTGGATCTGTAGCTTTAACGGACAATAGTTCACTAATAGGTTCATTCGTTGAAGATAGGAGATGATTTTTCGTTGGGATCGACATTTTGCCCTCAAAAAGCGGCCAATACTTCCAGTTATTGATGGTATTGTCAATTGTTGTTCGTGGGTGAGAGTACTATCATCTCTTTACCCGATCAGGTGTATAATAAATATTTTGAATCATACACTTATTACGCAACCAAAGTTTGGTCACCAAACCTTGGTTGCGTGAGTTTTCGATTCAGAGCTTATAAATGACCCAAACTTTAGTAGCGTCGTAGATGACATACAATGCCTAGTAGCGCAGCTGTATTTACTCATCAATATTGGGCATCTGGAGTTACCTCTATTAATGATTCCTAGCACACTTTCCCCCCAAAGCTTGTTAGACCTTTTTCAATAAGAAAACTGCTAGCTTGATTTATCCCTATCTATGCTAATGTTTCAACATGGCACACAGAACAAACACAAAAACCTTCGTATATTCAATCCAGTATTTAGGTATGCTTGGGGTGAAAAGGATGTGATAAACATCCAACATCGACATATTGAGCTGTTAGGCATTTGCGTTAAAACACTCCAAAAACAGCAAGTACTCTTGAAATATATACAATGATTTAGAGTCGAAGAAATCATAAATATAGGCAAGCATTATGAGTGAAAAAGAAGAAGTAGTATTGAAAATACTGGATTACCTAAATGAAATTGAAGTGCGTGCTACTTATGGCGCTGTTGCTGAGGTGTTGGGAGTATTACCTCGCTCTGTTGGACAGCAGTTTTTAGGTGAAAAGCGACCATATGCTTCTTGGGTTGTTCGTGAAGACACGGGTTTACCTACAGACTATTTGGAAGACCAACTACATCCTAAGTTACTTTCCAAGAAAAGCCTTATAAAGTCTGGTTCTGTGTTGAGGCGTAACATCGGACTGAGCCAGAGTATCTAACAAGGCGTTAGCATTCAGGAGCAATATGAATATTTTTGAGGTTGACTATGGCCTTGGCCCATTAATCGATGTAGAGGAAACGATCCAAGCAGGTATCGCAAAGTTGTTTGAGAGGAACCGCACTGAACCTTGGTTCGATGGGGTGTGGATGAACGAATACGGTGAAGTTCTTTACGGCTCTTTGCTTGTTTCAGCTCAAGCTTACTGCATCAGTAGCTTACGAGATATTAACGAAATCCGAGTCAGCTTAGGGCTCAATAAATTGACCAAAGAAAAAGCATATCAAAATCACCGTGTAAAAGTTCAGGGTTATTCTCTAATAGAGATGGTTAATTGTACTGCCAATTATTTCAAGCACCGAGATGAGTGGAGCGATACTTGGCCTGATAATTACACTACACGTGTTCTAACAGCATTCTCAATGGACTGTGAATTTCTGATAAATGAATTTCAGGGGTTAATTGACTCAGAATATGGTTATAAAACACTTTCCGACTTAGTTTCAGAGTGGAGAAATGATCTAATTGATCAATCGAAAAATGAAAGCTAACAAGGCGTCAACTAAATTGAGGCAATTATGAAGTACTTTAGTGATCAAGAAAGAGGTACTGCGCCTCGAACAAACAATGAGATCCCGCACAATGTTTGGTGTGGGCTCGTTGCTTTAATTCAAAAGCTAATCAATACGGGATATTTTGGAGAAAATTTTCCAGAGCTTTGCCTTGATGGACAAGGGTGCTGTGGTACTGATGAGACAGGGTTTACCTTTGCTCTAAAAGCTGAAATATTGGGAATTGAATACCCACTTGTTACAGAAAAAGACGAAAATCCTGATGGTTGGTCGCATAAAAAAGTCCCGTTTGTTCCTAACTATTTGGACGCACTAGATTTAGTACAGTTTTGCTACGCAAATGTATCTAAGCCTACACAAGGAAGTTATCATTCGTACTATAGGCATCACCATATAGATTCGTTTGATCGTACAACTGGACGAGCCGATTTCTTAGAGAAGGTTAATACCATTTTCACTCGAAATGGTTTGGCTTATGAACTACTAGCTGACGGCCAAATTAAAAGGGTTATGAGTGGGGCTCTAAGTTCTGTTATTCAACAAGCCCCGAAAACATCTGAGCAGGAGCTAAATGACCTACTTGAGCATGCAAATAGAAAAATTTGTAATACTGACGTACGAGTTAGGTATGAAGCTTTAAAAGAGCTTTGGGACGCTTTTGAACGCATAAAGACAGTCGCTGAACCAGAGAAAAGAAAAAAGCAATCATTGGCCACCTTACTAGACAACTGTTCATCTGACCCTGATTTTCGAGCAGAACTAGAAGCAGAAGCTAAGGCTTTGACAAATATAGGAAACGCATTCTTCATTCGTCACTCAGAGATAAGCCAGATTAAACTTACTGATAGCAGTCATATTGAATATCTCTTTCATCGACTTGCAAGTTTAATGTTGTTGCTGGCTAAAAATCTAGAGTAAATCAGGGAAGTCTAAGTAAGTATAGTAAGGAGAGGGCTACCCGCTAGCTGTTGAGCTAGCGAGCGGGTTTACCTTACCAACCCTATAAGCGTGACAGAAATCCTGTCGCACTCAATGCACACACAAAAGCTGTAACGGGTTCAAAGCTTGCAACCAAAATTACAAACAATCCCCCAAAAGCAGTGATGAGCTTTGGTAAGGATGCTGAACCCGCATTATCTCGTTTCACCATAGGCTACTCCTCAAATACGTTCCTCTCAGTCTCATGAAGAGTCAGGAAGAGGAGTTCAGACTTTGCCATCTATTTTGTTTACGAGCAGTCGCAATGGTGATGGCAACCTGACTGCACTGATTTGCACATTATATAAATCAGTTGATTGCAGTCAATCAAAAGCCGAACTTCTTGTGAGTGAAAATTTTCAATACGTGAGCTAATACATAAATAACGAATCTAGCAATCCTTTTAACCATTTATCCCCAATACAGAGGCTACTACTTTACGTTGCGTATATGTTGATTCTTACGACTCAACGGTTACAGTTCTATGAGTTCTTCCGTTCACTGAGAATATAAATTATCAGTGTTATTAGCAGAAGGTTTTCTGTAGGTAGATCGGCTAAAACCTTTATCAAATCAATCATAAGTTACCTTTGCCGGTTGTGGGTCGATTTAGGTAAATTAAAACTTATTAGAGGGGAGGTTAGGCAAGTGGGGTTACCTGTTAAAAGGCTAGGGGTTACCTAGGTTACCCCTAGTTTTTCTCCTACCTAGATTTGATCATTGAAGCTATTCGCTCTAGCTTTACTTGGCTCAATCCCTGAACTTGATCAGAACCATCCTTGTGGGTGATTCCTCTCTGTTTGCTTTCTGCTTTCAGCCAGTGTTGTATTACTTTGTTTGTTGGAGGAGTAGCTTCGTTTAAACATAGCTCTTCATAAGCATCAATAGCTATTTGTAATTCAGGCGGGTATGAGTTATTTGTGGTTTCTGGAGTCATCGAATCTTCATTAATGAGTAAATCTCTTAATCGTGAAATTTCCTCTTCTGATTCAGAAAGTCTCATCTCTAGTAATTCAACTGACTTGCTTATGCTTTCAGGTTGATAATCCAAACCAATATCTAATCTTTGATATTCAGACCATCTTAAAAATTCTTGCTTTGAGATTATTGTAAGCTCGTAATCCAATACTGCTCGCTGTTTTAGTAACGTTCCATTCTTGTAATTTTTAGAATACCTTTCACCGAACTCATCATTACATGATGTCCAAAGCTCTACTGTATGCAATTTAAATCCATGTTGATTTGTTCCTTTTATACAGTCGCTTAATAGTTCAAGGTAGTGATTGTATGAGTACCTCTGTGATGGCATTTCTATTGATGTCGTAGGTTCAATATTCGCAGCTATTTTTGCGGCGGCACTTAAAGTAAAGTTACTTTTTTGGTTGATAACCTTCACATCATAAGCATGGTCTTTTGCGAGAAGTTGAAGTTTTTCGATTGGCTTAGGGTATCCAATTTCTGATGCTATTTTGCAAAGCTGTTCATATGAGAATAACGCTTCATCTTCTACCTCGGTCTTAGTTTTTAGTAGGTAAACATTCCCAATTAATTCCTCGTTATTGCTGTATTTTGTGCCTTTAACCTCAACTACGAAATTAAAAACTGGCATATCCGGATCACAGATCGCATAGCCACTTTCGATTTCCTCTAGGGTAAATTTGGGACCAACGACTTCAGTTTTGTTGACTATAAAATAACCGTCAACATAACTGATTTTGTCACCTTTAAAAATTAGGCCTTTGAAGTATATGTAGGGGTCTAGCATCTCTTCTATATCAGCGAATGGAATCGAAATAGACCTAGCTATTTGCGATGCCGTAAAAAAGTTTGTGTCCTTATCCATACTGTCTTCGTACCTTTACTCAAATTACAAGGCCCCAAATTGGTAGGTGAGCAATTTATTTTGGGACTTTCCCCAAGCCTTAGTAAAACTAGATTTTTGTAATTATCACAGATATTTAGGTGGAATTAAAGGTGTGGCTAGAGACTGTAGATTGCGAAACTCTTTCGTACTTAAGGTGGGGGTGGGTGTCGCAAGTTAGCACACATAAACTAATGTAGTGGTTGGTATTTAGGCGATCGAATTTAAATGATTTCTGTCCGGAAACCTCTCAGCGCGATCATCGCTAACAAATCTTTGCCCCATTTTCAGTTAGTGCTTTTACTCATTCACACCTTGTTAATGTGCGTTTTCCATACTAAAAGTTATCCGAGTTCAGCATATCCAGAAATTCTCTCTCAAAGAGTAAACTAACTTCTCAATTCGAGTGCTAAGCTGTTGATTTAAAATTGAATGCCCAAGAGAAAGAATGCATTATAGGAGGATGAAAAGCGCCTTTTAACCGTCTAGTAAGCGTTTGGCTTACATCGATATAATCAAATTTTCAACAGAGTCATCAGTATGGAAGTACAGAAAAAACTAAAGTCAGTTGATGTTAAGTTACTTGATGAAATATTCGAGATGGGGGCTGGGTATGTCCTTGATTTTTCGAATCGAACATTCTCAGAATTCTTTATTGAAGAGCTAGGTATTAATATCGACAGTCCTAGCTATGCCGTAGATGGCGGTAGTAAAGCCAAAAGGTTACGTTGTTATCTACGTCAGGCAAATACTAACGAGGTTATAAAAGTATTGCTCGCATTATGGGATTACCGTGAGGCTATACGTCGTCGTTCGGGTCAAGAAGAGGCCATGGATCTGGCAAAATCTGAGTTCTATTTGCTGATTGAAAAGCTAGGAGGAAAGGCTCCTGAAAGTGTTCACTATAAAGCAACGAGAACAAGCTTTTCAAACATACCGAGTCACGTAGCAGATGAATTTTTAAACAAGCTAATTACTGTTAGCAGCTTGGAGCCGCAAGCTAGAGGCTATGCATTCGAGAAATTCTTAAAGGAATTATTTGATGCTAATGGTTTAGATGGTAGATCTTCATTTCGGTTGATAGGGGAACAGATTGATGGCAGTTTTGAAATGTCAGGCGAAACTTATCTTTTAGAAGCTAAGTGGACCAGTAAACCTGTTGATGCCGCAGATCTACGTTCTTTTAATGCAAAGGTTGAAGACAAAGCTTCATGGGCAAGGGGACTTTTCATTAGTGATTGTGGCTTCTCCGAAGAGGGGTTATTAGCTTTTGGCAAAGGGAAAAGTTTAGTTTGCATGGACGGTCTAGATCTTTGCAATATGTTGCAAGAAAGGCTTTCGTTGCAAGAGGTATTATCTAAAAAGGTACGTCGCGCAGCAGAGACTGGTAAGCCTTTTGTTCGTCTTAGAGATCTTTTTTAGCGCCCAAAAAATAGGGATCAGATCTTGCCTTTTTCTAGTCTAGACAGAGCGAGTACTCCGGATGCTCTTATAGACAGAGACACGATTTTTCCCATAACTTAAAGGGTTACTTCAAAGTGTGGTAATACATATTTGATTTGAAGCGACATTGTAAGGACTTTACGAATCATAGGCAAAAGGCAAGATCTGACCCTGCTAGTTTGTTAATACACTTCTGCCCCAAAATGAGCCAGAGAGGGATTGAACTCAGTTTGAAATCCTGCAACTTGCCTTGCTTTCCCCCATGCCTAGAGCTCCAACAATGTAGCTAAATGTTCTAATCCACAACAGACTAACCTTCAATCACACTCACGCACGAATACGTTGTTCAACTATTTCTAAGCTATTGAATAATTAAGAACTAAAGGGAAGTTTTTGATTGATAGCATGCCTTGAATTGGAAGCAATATGTGCTTGCACGGTTTTCAACTAGAAATTAGATTCAAACTAATTATATGAATAATTTTCAGTTGGTTAGATAGGATATCTTGAGATATGTTGGATACATAAATTCGTGCTGGCACGATATTAAAATGTTATGTGTATTAGTAAAGATCGAGTTAATTTTTATGTTTGAATGGTTTAGTAAAACTTTTGAATCATCGTCTCAACAGGCGACGTTGTTTTCAATAGCAGTTTCAACAACATTAGCGGTGATTCTATTATTGCTAAATCAGTGGTTTAGTACCCGAAAAGATAAACGAAATCTTCGAGTTTCTAAGCTGGAGGAGTTTGCGACTACAATCTATGCATACGAAAGGCTTTGCTTTGATATTCTTTCGCGTCTCTATCAGCAGTCTCCATCAGATCAAATTACCATTAACAAGATGGTGGAGAGCGTAGAGCTCTCAGATAAAATCGAAATGCTGTCATCATTGTATTTTTCAAACATCCCATTTGATTCAAAGTTGACGCAGAAGACAATATACAAAGTTCATCATCAATTCGATATGTTAGAGCTTAATAATAAATCAGACCCAAGCACTTATGTATCTTATGGAGACGCAACAAAAGCGGTTAAAGAAGTGTTGGCAGGACTAAAGGTGTCAGTAAAAGTTGAGATGGAAAAATACACATAACAAACGCTTCAAGTGGGACAACCAACGCTGGGCGAGTTCAATATTAATTGCTAACTCATGTGGTTACGGTGTATTACTTAAATTTTAGTGAAGCGTTGCTTGCCCCTTAAGCAGGCGTTATATGAAAAAGAGGCTTCGGAGAAACTATGAGAAAATATGATCGCGACAATGCGTTTTCTGTTGAAGTAAAAGATCCCGATAACCTTGATATGCAAGAACCTATTATTGAATTGTAGTGGCATAGTTAATTTGGCCACCTAGTTAGAGGTGATATCATCACCTCATAAGT
>NZ_JAUFQV010000022.1 GCF_030409945.1 Vibrio tapetis subsp. quintayensis | reverse complement strand
TTGGAACATGGAAATCGATGAGGCCGAATAAGGCCTCACTGCTTAATTAGACGCTTACATTTTATTACAAGCTTAGTAATTTATATTATTGAAAACAAATTTGGTATGAAGTTACTGATTCAAGATAGGCAAATTAAATTGCTACGCCTTAATTTACCTACTTGTTGGTGGGTTACCCTCCAAACCGCCCTAGTAAAACAAACCAATATATTTGTATAGTTTGAATAAACTTATGAGTACATTTAAAGAACGATTGCACTGGGGAATAGGTCAGTTTGACCTGAAAAAAGAAGTCAAAATACTGATAGCGAAGCAATGCGAGCAAGAAAGTTTAGTTGAACTTTCAGCTATTACGAAGCAGCAGCTAGAACGATACATTGAGCAAGCAGTAGTGGCTGCGTATCTGGATATTAAAAATGAAGCTGAACAGATCGTCCTAAGCAGAAATGATATGAAGTTAGAGTTGGTGGAGCGAGCTATGGCTGACGTAACAAAATTTCTTAGATTAACAGCACTCAAACTCAAGTAAATGAAAGCCCCATGCAGGGGCTTTTTTTGCTAGTTAACCTGTAAATCAAGTTCCAGTTGAATAGGTGCCTTTCCTTCTTCCGTCGCTTCACCCTCACCACTATCCATTTCCATCGCTACTTGTTGCAATGGCACTTCTTTGGGATTTTCTCCCCCTATTAAGGCTAATTCTAGTTGGTACATGTTGTTTATTATTGTTTTTACAACGTTCTGTTGTCTTCACTATAGTCATATGATTTTGAATTGGTCTGTGCAATGGCTGGGTGTAAATTTACTACTTTTATGTAAGTTTGGTGCTGGTGGATGTCTGCACAGTTTGGGGAAGGGACGCTTGAGTTCGGTGCCATTGTGCGCTAATTTTGAGTTAACTCTTGATTGGTACTAAGCACTGGTACTAATCGGCCTATTTTAATTATTCCTATTTGTTTCAAAGTCTTATGGTGTAATGGATGTTGATCATAAAGGTAGATGGGGCTGGGGCTTCCACCCATTCGAAAAGCCGCTTTTATTAGCGGCTTTTTGCTATCTATAGCTTTTCAAATTCCACTTGTTACAGCCTAATTTATTATAGTTCTAAATTCTGGAACCTGCTGCCATTATCAATTTTTCACTGAAAAGAAAACACAACGCACGCTCTTACCACACGATTAACACGTAGTTTATTTGAATTAGCGCTACTGATTGCGCCGTACTTGTTCTGGCTTATTTAATGTCAGAGCCGGAATGGTGAGAAGAATGGCAAGAAAAGAGTCGTTGGTGAGGCGAGTTTTAACTGGTGGTAATGCATGCTAAACGTTAAGTGACGGTGTCAGCAACTCTGTTGGCCCAAGGTGGCAGAGTGATAACTAAGACAAATACAGACTAAGTATTTACACTGATTTACCTACCTTTACGCTGGGTTACATTGGAAGGAGTAGAGTTAAAGCTCAATAGGAGCGTTAATATGAACAAACTCTATTCAATGGTGATTGCCCTCGTCTTGGTGATCGCCTGTATCTGGTTCCAAGCAGAGCCGACATTGCTCGCGAATGAAACCTTTATGCAGTGGCGAAGCGCATTAATTCAAATTACGGGTATCGTTTCAGTATTGCTATTAACCCTAACAATGCTGCTCGCATTGAGATTACCGTTGATAGAAAACCTTACTCGAGGCCTAGATAAAGCTTATCGTTTGCACAAATGGATAGCAATCTATGGTGTCATCATTGGTGCTGTTCACTGGTTACTTGCAATTGTGCCAAAGCAACTGGTTAGTGCTGGGTATCTCGCACGGCCTCAGCGTGGCGCTTCTTTCGTCGACCCTGACTCTTTCTATGCTGTGATTCGTCCTTTACGCGGTAGTGCTGAAGCAATGGGTGAATGGACTCTATACTTATTTATCGGTCTGACTTTAGTGGCGCTGTTTGCCCCAATTCGGTACAAGGTTTTCAAATGGGCTCATAAACTGATGGCGATTGCATTCATCGTTATTGGCTACCACTCGCTTATTCTTCTCAAGCACTCATATTGGGATAGCTTGATTACACCTATTACGGTAGTGGTTGTCCTTGCCGGTATTGTGGCTGCGATTCTGAGTTTGACTGGATGGATCGGCAGAAAACACAAACACTCTGGTTCTATCACCGAAGTGGTGTATGACCAAGATAACAACACGACACGTCTTTCAGTTCACCTCCCTAGTTGGAGAGGCCATTTGGCTGGTCAGTTTGCGTTTATAAAGATAGGTGGTGAAGAGCCGCACCCGTTCACTATCGCTTCGGTAGATAGCGAACAACGGAATGTGAGTTTTTTAATTAAAGCACTTGGCGACTTTACTGCCAACATTCACAAGCAAGTTCAAATAGGGCAGAAGGTCGAAATAGAAGGTCCGTATGGCAAGTTCGATTTTGACGATAAGAAAAAGCAATTATGGATAGCCGGGGGTATTGGTTGCGCGGCATTCAAAGCGCGGTTGGAGGAACTAGCTCAATTACAAAATCGAGATGAAGTTGTGTTCTACTACTGCACTAAAACCCCTTCCCCTTCTTTAATAGAAGAAATGGAGCGTGCAGCCAACAAAGCAAATGTGGAATTTCACGTGGTCGACAATAGGTTAAAATCCTTCTTGTCCATAGATCAGATACGTCAAAAACATCCGGATATTGTTCTGCGTAGCATTTGGTTCTGTGGCCCTGTTGGATTCAAAAACGCGTTGCTTGGTCAATTAAAAGGAATAAATTTCGACACCAATAATTTTCATTCAGAGCTGTTTAATTTTCGCTAATCTTACTTAGGTGGGAAGCTATATTTGAAACTCCGGTTAAAGGGACAGGCACCCAAAGCACAAACACATCGAAACCGTATGCGTTTGGGTATTAACAGCGCTCACAGTTGCCAGATTTGGGCTGGTATTCCATGATGTTTCCCCGTGAATCGATGGAAAAATCACAGCAGTTATTGAACAAATTGAACAGTTTTGTGCGGCTTTGCTTTACTCGTGATTTCAGTGTTGAGTAGTTGATGCCATGGTTATGTGCGTAGTCTTTTTGCGAAATGTCTTCGATTTCAATAGCAATCAAGAGTTCAGCGTCTTGGTTAGGCAATTGGTTAATAAAGGGCAGAAGACACTGAGAAAGGGCATTGATAACTTGCTCACTACTTTGCTCGCTGTACCACAAGTCATCTTCTGTTAACTCATTCTGTTTCTTGTTCTTGCGATAGAAATCAATAATGGTGTTGCTTGCTATCTGGAAGATCCACGGTTTTATTTTGCTACGATCACTCACCGTACGAAAACCATTATAAGTTTTAATCAGAATTTCTTGTAATAGATCTTCAGCATCTTCAGGGTTGGCAATTCTGCTGTGTAAAAACGCTTTCAAGCTGGATTGATATGCCGACCAGATAGATTCAAATTTCATGTGATTCATTTACCCCTACAATGTGATGTTATCCGCTGATGTAACATGAGTAATACAGCTACTCAGGACGAACTTCAGATCTGAATGCGGATTTGCCCTGAGCGACTGTATCTCACTTAAACAATACTATTAACTCCAATCAGAGTCTCTATTTTAGTTGCAACATGAACGAGAAGAGTCAGAGCAACGGCTCGGAGGGCATGTGGTTTCATTACCGTCGATTAAGCTTGCTAGGTAGGTATTCGTTAAGTAAAAGCCACTAAAGGTGGAGACAAAATCTTGTGGTACCGTTTTGTTGGTAAGGCCAGATTCGATAAGAGCAGCTTGCCATTTTTGAACCTTTGGAAAGGGTGCTAACATGTCAAAACCTGATTGATCTTTGATGACGGCAGCACGATGCAGCAACGGAAGCCATGCAATATCAACGTTAGAGATGTCATCTCCTTTGAAAAATAAAGACTCACCGAGCTTGTTCTCGGCTTTTGCGAACGCTTTAGATAGATTGGCTAAACGGGTTTCAAATGTTTCTTTGTCTTTACTTCCCATCGTTCCACATTGTGGCATGTAGTGTTTAGTTGCTTGATACGACCATGCACGATCTAACGCTTTTTGCTCGGGTGATAGCTGTTCTATGGGTGCGTATTTATCATCTAGGTATTCGGCGATGGCGTCTGATTCAAACAGCACGGTGTCATTTTCCGTGATCAACACGGGCACTTGACCATTTGGAGAAATGTCTAAGAACCATTGCGGCTTGTTACTTAACTCAATGTATTCAATTTCAAACTGCACATTCTTTGTTACCAGAGCGCCCATTACACGTTGGACAAATGGGCAGTTTTTAAAGCTAATCAGTTTAATCATTGTGTTGCTCCAAATCAGGTTATTGTTTTTACTTACACCTAATAAGACGAGAAAAACGAAAAAAAGACGAAAATGGTATTAACTTTTTAAAAATAACGCTTCTGTAGGACTCTATGACCGTCGCGATAGTGGTAGTGAACACAACAACACGTTCGAATCATAATGGCGGAGCGTACCACGGTCACGGAGGCGATGCTGATGGGAGCAATACAGGGCTCGGTCGGTGATATAAGCTAAACTTATATTAATTAAAGTGAAGTAAGATGAAGAAGATTTCTGGACAAATGGTTCTGATTAAGAATACATTTCCTGTATTTGTACTCTCTTTCTTTGGAATAGCCATTGCTTTAGGCCTTAGTGGTGGCATTACAAAGGAGAATGGGGGCGGACTTTTAGTATTGATTGGATTCTCTATTTATACTTTACTGAGCTTCAAGAGAATGTTTTGGGATCTAGCAGACGAAGTACTAGATTGTGGAGATAGTCTGATTATTCGCCAATCTGGCACTAAAACTAAAATCATGCTGAGTGATATAACTCGTGTGGAATATCATGATGGTTATTCACCGGAAAGAGTTAAAGTTTTTGTTAATGCTTCTAACGGGAATAAATCCAAGTTCGTTTTTTGCCTAAAAGGCAAATGGCAATTCAGTCTTCGAGATAAAAACCCTCTAGTTTTAGAACCCATCAACAGAATTGAACAATCTAAATTGTAGTAGTTCCGACCTGATCTGACAGTTACCCATTTTTGATACGGTGCCTGTCAGATTATATCTGGGCGCTGTTTCAAATTGATCGTTAAGTGCCCTTAACCTTGCTTGTATTGATGTAAAGTCTGACTACTCAGGGGTTTTCGCTATCCCGGTTCGAACAGGGTTTAAGCCTATATAGGCCATGGCAGCCGCTAAGGCTTTTTTATCCAGCAAGGCTTAGCTTTTAAAGCTACTTTCCCAAAAATGCCCAGAGCATTGGTCTTTTGGGTTGGCCTTACAGGCTATATCGTCGTTGAGCTATTTCATAAGCCAGCTCAAAGACAATAACCTCTCTCGCCATGTTTCTATGATGTCTATCGCCTTATCTTGCTCATAGCTCTTGTGAGTAGTGGTGTCTTCACCACATAAAAAGCTTCGTCTAACGCATCTAGAAACGCAATGATAATAGAGGGGGCCTCGATGGATATGAGTTGTTTTCTACCGTGGCCATGAGCTTACTCCATGTTTTTGACAGGATAGCAATGGTGCAAGGAAGGAAAAGGTGGGTGCGATGGATTTGGGTCGGTATCGACGTAAAGTCAGTCGTTTGCTCATACTATTTGGTGTGTGTCCGTTTAAAGTCCATAGAAGATGAACGTCGTTGGAGTTGTCAGTTAGAGATAGAGTGCCCTCTAGGGAGGGCACTCAGTTTACGGTATATTTTTAGCTGTCGTTGCGAAGGTCATCAAAAGAGTATTTAACATCGACTACCGCACGATATTCGATGTTGTCACGGTCAACAGCAAATTCTTCAATGCTTACTTCATAATCGTCTACAGAGATGTTTTTCGCATTTGATACTCGGAAATCCATACTCAGTTCATTCGAGCTCAGATCGCCAAGAGAGTTCGCCAAATCAAACCCTGCTTCATATGCTTGGTTTTTAGATCCAAAGCTATCGGTAGTTAGGTGAGTGTGTGAAATATTTGAAGCAGCAAATGCACTAGAGCTAAGAGCTACAGTGGCAATAATAGCAGTAAGTAATTTATTCATAGCAGTTTCCTTTAAAAAATCATTTATCGATTCACCTTTAGTGGGTATGGCTAGAATAGCGCCCTGCTGGTTAAGAAGCGGTTAAATTTTCTTAAGGTTAAGTAAAGGGTTTGTAAGTTTACGTAAAGACCCAGATGAAACTAAAATCAGTGGCTGATATCACTATTTAATGAAATAACATTAGCGGCTGTTGGTCCGAGAGAGCGTCGTTGACTCTTTTTATCTCGTTGTAAGCTACGAATGGTTATATCTCAATTCACAAACTACTCTTTGGTTATTTTTCATAATGTTAGTGGTAATTCTGTGGTAGTGCGGGGAACATCAGTACCACAGCTTGATTTAAAATTGCATATTCATTTCTATGCGAAAGTCTGTTCCGTTAGTGGTTTCACCCCAGTTCCAAAATGCCCGAACATTTTGTTTGGCGTTAAGTTGGTAGCTAATGGCGGCTTCGTTCGAAAAGCCGAACACATCTTCAAATTCGTCATTTCCCCCCAACTGATTGGTGTACATAGGGTTGTAGTTCACCCAAATTTTGTCGGTTAACTCAAGCTTTCCGTACATTCCTACTAAGCCAAATGAAGCGGGAACGGTATAGCCCTGATCGTCTTGTACAGTGACTCCGATACCCGCAAGAGGATATAGCTGAACCCGACCAAATTTGGGTAGCGCCTGAATCATCGAATAGCTTGCAGAGCCGATGTCATTGTCAAAATTCCAGTCGAGGTCAATTTGTGCACCGCGCCCGTTAGTTAAATCAACATTGAAGTGACGATAACGAAGAGAATCCAGTGAATTGTCCGCATTATCGCTTGTCCCTAATGAACCTGCGAACCCCTTCAGCTCAAGGATATGCTGAGCCATCGTATCTTCACTGCCCGTATCGTATGTCTGCCCCATTTTTAGATTAAACCCTTGCTGAGTCCAACCCAGACCAAGCTGAGAGTAAACGGCTAGTGGGTCACTCATGTCTTGTATTTCTTCAACCTGAGCATACGCAACACTCGCAATCGTTGAGCCTAAAATCAGGTGTGGGATAATTGTCTTTAGTTTCATAATGGTTCCAAGAGAAGCGCTTCATGAAGAAGCGCTGTCTAAGTAGGTAATTAGCGCAGATGCAGGTAGAAAGGAGAGAAGGTATCGATAACATCAACAAGCCTTTGCAAGTCAGCGATGTTTCCGTCGTTGGCTTTCGCATTCGATTTTGCGACATTGATATCTTTTACTAAAAAGAGATGCACCAAGTCAGCTTTAGACAGCTCTACTGTTAAATCCGCATGTTCAGAACTTATTCCACTATCGATTGCCATCGTGCGGTTTGAGACATTAACCAAGTACTGACTTCCATCGACCAACATGTTGATTTTTATCGTTTCGTTTGGCTTTAACTCTTCAGCTATTAAACGGGTTGGGATAAGCGACATCACATCATCTGTAGGGGCATCGACAAACTTGCTGGCATCACCAAAGAAATTCATCGTGTCTAGCAATTGGTCAAGTTCACCGCGAAGCTCAGCAGCACCAGATAATGCCCAGTGGCGCCAACCTGGTGTCGATTGCTCCCATCCCCAACGTTCTAGCGCTACCGCTTTTTGTCCTCGAGCATGCATATCGCCATGGTCAACCCGAATAACGTGAGTCAGGATCTGCATAGCTTCGCCATATTGCTGTGCGGCAATCATTTCATCAGCGGCTTTTTTAATAGCATCGGCCCCTCCCATCATATCAACATACATTTGTGCCATATCTTGGTGAGCAGGCTTGGCAAATTCTGATACATCCCCATTAAACCAACCCACATTGCCGGCATAAATATTGGCAACATTCTGATACTCGGAGCCGCGAAGTGGTCGTAAATAATCGTGATCTCGAAGCTCTTCAGGTAGGCGAATGTTGTCACTGAGTTCATGCATCGTGTAGCCCTTGTTGATATAACGAACCGTTTGGTCCTGCATATAACGCAGTGAATCTGCATACGCTTTCATCACATCTTCAACCCGATCAATCCCAACAGCGGAACGTCCATGGTGTAATGATAAGGCGGTAGGCTGGTAGCGGCGCATGCGGTCTATTGAGTCTGCCCACTCGAGACCATCGCGATATTCAGCTCCGCGAATAGTGTAAAGGTTTGGAATAGTTTCACCCTGAATGGTATCACCACCTACCATATCACCGGTTTCATGAATATATAATCCAACACCATCCGGAGCCTCCCCCGGGGTATGGAAAAACTCTAAGGTCAGGCCGTCTATCTCAAGTATGAGCAAATCATCCACTAATATATTTGGCGCAAAGAAGCTCTTATTCTGCGACTGCATGACAATGTCTGCTGGGTAACCCACCCCCTGATTAACTCCTGAATCGTAATCGTTGTTGTGTGAGATAAACGCGCCAAAAGCATAGGCAGTACGAATTGATTGTTGATTCAGGTAGATACCTGACTCCTCGTTCATCTTGCGCTGAAAATCTGCGTGAGCGATGACATTAATTTTTCCTGCCTCAAAGTCTTCACGAGTCGCCAGACCTTCTGTTCCTGCCCACTGGTCAGGGTGATGGTGCGTATAGAAAATCGTGTGCACTTCTCGTTCATCTCCGGTGGCTTGACGGTAGGCGTCGAGCATGGCCGCAGCAGTCTCTGCCGTGGATCCCGCATCAGAGATAATTAGCCCTTCATCACCTTGAATGAAAGTAATAGAAGCACCTTCAAATCCAAATGCGTTATACATGCGGTCGGATAGCTTAAAGATCACTGGATTAGTCATTGCCTCTTCCATAGCGGCTAATTCTGGATGAATTTTTCCTTCAAATAACGCTTTGTCCATGTTCTCTTGTGAGTACTCTGGTGTGAAAAGCGGTTCTCCACGCCAGATAATTTCTGGGAATGAACCGGCTAGATCAGAAGACGCATTCTGTGCCAGTGGAAAGTAGCTGTTCTTTTCTGCCGAATGTTTTGAATCAACCACCTTTACACCATTTTCATGGGAGTTGTAGTGACCAGATATGACGATGTCGTAGTTACTCATTGAAAATGAATGGTCGTGGTCACCGTGCGCCAAGCGCTCAGAGGCATCGTGTGAATGAGCAATTGCGCCAAAAGAGATGACAATAGAGAGAGCAAGAATTGTTTTTTTCATAATGAAACCCTTAGTTAAAGCTTAAAACTGCAACAGTGTTGGGCTTCCTTGCCATGTAGTCAGGTCCATTGCCTGTGCTGATGGCTGGTATATTATGAAGATCAGGACGACTTAACTATGGGGCTACAGCTATGGAATACATAGGCATTATCTATGTTAACGACGGAAAAAGAGTGACAACTACCTTGATAAGCGCGGATAGGTTGGTGATGTTATTTCGGAGAAGAGCTGTTGAATATTTTATTCAGTTCTTTTTTTATACGCTCCCGAGTTATTTTGTGTACTGTATTGGTGCTGTGTCTACGGTGATAAATAAGCTTAATTTCATAGGGCCGGAGTGGGAATGGGGAAGGCAGTATTTTTAATCCTAGTTCTTTTGCTAACCCAAACATGCTTTCAACGACTATGCAGATAGCATCCGAGCCACGTACGCTATGCAATAGATTTGAAGGGCCACTAACTTCACGAACGATATTGCGTTCGATTTTTTCATCGGTTCGAGTCTCCAACGCACCAACATTTTTGTCTTTCAATCGTAACATCACGTGTTGAGCATTTTGAAACTGTTCTAGGCTTATGGAATCACCGATGGTTGGATGGTCTTTACGGCAGGCAAATGCAATGCTTAGTTTTCCTAAATTTTCCACAACGAAAGTATGGTCAGATATTGTGATGTCGTCTACAACCATGTCAACTTCACCAGTGCGTATTTTGTCTAGAGCTGCGTACTCCATGGCTGGGCTTTCAAGTAACAATACTTGGTCTATATTGGGGATAGATTGCAACACAATTTCGGGAGCGCTAACCACCAAGCGACGGGAAGAAATGAGTGCGGAATTTAACTGATCTAGTATTGGACGAACTTGAATTGCCAATTGATGTGCTGCTTCACTAGGTTCAATATTTCTTCCACTTTTAATAAACAGAGTTTGCCCATAACTATCTTCAAACTTTTTAATTGCGCTGCTCATAGATGGTTGTGCAATGTCCAAGTGTTCTGCAGCTTTGGTAACACTACCAAAATCATATACCGCAAGAAAATGCCGAATAAAGTTTAGGTTCATGCTCAATTTATGGCCTCGAATATATTGTTATAGATTATTGCTTACGGTGTAATGAACATTACTCCTTTTTTTAATGATTCGGAAGTACTCTCTTAATTACGTTTTCTATATCCTAGTTAATTAAATTTTGGCTCGATTAGCAAGGGCACAACTAAGTTTTGTTTATTTCCTTCCAACTGCAATCGTGATGACCAACCACAAAGGAGGTCATCATGATGGTTTTCAACAGAACGAAACGAAGTGGCGTCAAAAAGCCTTTTCGGCCTGAGGAAATTTGGCGGATCAGAACCAGATTAGAGATTGAAAATAATTTGATGCAGCTTGCGTTGTTTAACTTAGCTATTGATAGCAAACTTAGAGCAAGTTATTTGCTTGTTCTTAGAGTTTTCGATGTACTTTCGCAAGATAGCTGAAAGGATCAAGCTAGACGCGATGAGAAGCTTGGTTATATAAATGGATTTCATGTCAATTTCCTTTTAATGGTAATGGCTTTCACTGGCGGTTCAGGTTACTGGTTAAAACTTTCTGTGAACTCTACAATTCGGGCTGCATTTACCCCTCGGTCACTGCGACCGACTCGAGATACGCTACGAATATCGATGCGGCTTTCGTTACTTATCGGTGTGACTTTAATGACGATATCGTCCATTAAACCAAAGAAGGCAGTTTGAGCTGTTGCTTCAAAGCGTAATGCCTCTGCTTCTGCAGCGATAATTACCCAACCTTTGTTTTGTGCAATACCTAGAGCTCTTGCATACGCATCTTCAGCAGAAAGGCTCGACTGAATAGGCTTAATGTTCGGGTATAATTTCTTCTGTATTGCCGCGACTTTTTCCCCCGCATAAATCAAAGAGTTTTTAGCTCCTAGGCGTGTATCATCCAGCACTAAGAACTCAGGCGGGTTAGCCGTGTCGGTTGTAATATCATGAATTGCAGGCCCACGTTTCGCGGGTTGAATAGTGCTATGGATCATTGGTGCAATGAGGCTAAGCCCGATTAAAGTCGCAACCAAAGATTTCATCGCCCCGATACGGTTACGAGTAACCAATTGAGAGATGAGCCCCAGCGTGCTCAAGCCCAGTAAAGACAAGCCGATTGGGTTGAGATAATTTCGAATATAGCCAAAGCCAACGATGGGATCCCACAAGCCTAAACGAGCACCGAAGATCATCACCACGACCGCTAGCACAGCGGCAATAGAGATGATCAATAATGATGTTCCAATACGAGATGTACGGCTGTTCGTCATTTTCTATCCTTTAAAAGTTATAAGCGAGTAATGTAGGGGTATTATGAAAACGTATCTAAAGAGCAAAATTGCAGGCATAGCTAAAGGCTAGCAGCTGCGTGGTTAAGGCCCGGTTAAGGCTCAGGGTTGTTATTCCAATCATGGATGGGATGGCCCGATCTGGCGCTAACTGATCCTAAGCCTTAACCCTCTGTTAACTTTGATTTTGTTAGCCTTAGATAAACGCATTTACGAGAGTTCATCAATGCACTATAAATTTTCGCAGAGATATATATTTTATCCCGGTAAGAATACATTGGTAGATTGCCTAGAGAATGACAATGAAGTAGTGATTGGAGTTAATGAAAGTAGATTATTACTGCTGTTATTGCGAAATAATGGACAAGTCGTGATGCGAACTCAAATTAAAAACTTCATTTGGGAAAAGCGGGGGATTCACGTTGATAACTCAAGTTTAACTCAGGCAGTATCTAACCTAAGGAATGTTTTAGGGGATTCACTTCATGCTCCACAGTATATTATTATCGTTCCGAAGCAAGGATATCGATTTATTTCTTCTGTAGAGGCGTTTATTTCAGAAAATACAATCATTCAAAATATATTTCCGGTGAAAACCTTGACCATTTTAGAACAATGCAATGCTTGGGTTCGAGAAGTAGGTGGCAAAGGGAGAATTATGGGCCTTATATTGGTAACATTACTTTTCCCTTTCGGCTTATTCGAAATGACGCAACCTGCCAAAATGAATTTTGTGGTTATAGGTAATATTGAGGGGGTGCTCGTAAAGTCACCTGAAGGGAGACTCCTTCGAGACAATTGGATTGTGCCGCTAGATAAATGCGTTTCTTGGTATTTGGGAAATCATAGTGATGAACCACTACCTGATGAAATTATCGCTATCTCTGATATTAAACATGAGTTGATACTGAGTTATATTTACAGTGCTGAACTGTCATATCGTAATCTTACAATGCGCCTTCTTACCGATAAAAAAGACTCTTACAGCCTATGTGGTAAGGAAGTTTGAGAGGTCAAGTTGTGAGTAAAAAAATCATTCTTTTCCTGTTGTTATCATCTAGTGTTGCTAGTATGTATCTGTATTTACAACATAAAGGTAAATTGGAGGAAATACTTACGACTAGGCAGTGGGAAAACAACAGTGTCATTATCCGACAGGACAATTTAAATACCAATACTGATAATAGTTACTTGCCAGTAAGGGGGATACATGTTCATTCAAAAGTACGTTATTTACCCCAAGGTAATTATGTGAAAAGTGCAACGATAAACGTCTATCTTCAAAGGGACTTTGAAAGAGAACAACCTGACGAAACATTTAAAATATCAGAGTCTGGAACCTGGGAGTTGATTAATAATTATTTATTAATAAATCAGGTGAAAGTTGAGGAATGGCCATCTAAGAAAGAATCGATTCTTTCCAAAATTCAGATTAAAGAGATAAAAGAACGGTTTATTTTTGAAGAGCAACAGAGTAAACGAATAGATATAGTTCGAGATAGATCAATATTAATTGTTACTTATCTTAATAAAAAATCTCATATTCTAGTGTCACAATAACTAACACATTCCAATACTTGGTAAATGGGTACTCTGCGAATAGAGCTAGCGGGAGTGGGCTAGCTCAGGTTTTTTGTTATATCAATACTCGCCGTTTAGCAATATTGCTTTACCCATGAACTCACTGTTTTTATAAATGGCTGCTTGATTGGGACACCAGAATCCAATGACTCATTTATGTGCGCAGAGTCTTTTGTTTCCTTGTAGGCTTTCTACCATTTTCTATGATGCATTTTGGTGGGTTATTGCACCATTATGGGGACCTTATAAAAAGATCATATCCGCAGCTTTAACTTAATATGCTGTATTTGTTAGTAAAAACAAGTTGGCATGGGGGTTGCTATTGTAAAAGGGAGTGATTATCGCTTAGGCGAATACATCTGGTTTCTAACGGAGGGAGCCAGAACGTAAGAACAATAGAATCAATAAAAACTGCAACGGCGTAGTAAGTAGGTTGATTAGGCAAAGTAGCCCACATGCATTTAGCGTCTTTATGTCGTTGGTGCATGTGGGTTTTTTATTGGAGAAAAGGATTATGTTGAACGCTAAAGTAAAAGGGATTTTTAAAGCAGTCGTTGCGGGTGTTTGCCTGCTTTCGTCCGCAAGTGTTCTAGCTGAAAAGCTGGGCTGGCCGGAAAAAGAGGAATTAAGGTTTGGTTTTATTAAGCTGACAGATATGGCTCCCATTGCGATTGCATACGAAAATGGCTACTTCGAAGATGAGGGCCTTTACGTCACAATCGAAGCACAAGCAAACTGGAAAGTACTGCTTGATGGCGTGATTGACGGCCGTTTGGATGGGGCTCATATGCTGGCCGGTCAACCGATTGCAGCAACGATAGGGTATGGAACCAAAGCCGATATTATTACCCCTTTCTCTATGGACTTGAATGGGAATGCCATTACGGTTTCTAACGATATCTGGGAGCAAATGAGAGGGAATATTCCAAAAATGGACGACGGCCGTCCCGTTCACCCTATCAAGGCCGATGCGCTAAAACCTGTGGTAGAAAAATACCAGTCTGAGGGTAAGCCTTTCAATATGGGCATGGTGTTTCCAGTTTCTACCCATAACTATGAGCTTCGCTATTGGTTAGCCGCGGGTGGTATTAACCCAGGCTTTTATGCTCCTCACAAAGGCGATACGTCAGGGCACATCGATGCAGACGCTTTACTCTCAGTGACACCACCACCTCAAATGCCGGCCACACTCGAAGCGGGAACCATCTATGGCTACTGTGTGGGTGAACCGTGGAACCAACAAGCCGTATTTAAAGGGATTGGTGTGCCAGTAGTGACAGACTACGAGATTTGGAAAAACAACCCAGAAAAAGTCTTTGGTATTACGGCAGAATTTGCTGAAAAGTACCCAAATACCACGATTCGTTTAACAAGAGCACTGATTCGAGCGGCGAAATGGCTTGATGACAACAACAATGCTAACCGTCCAGAAGCGGTAAAAATCTTGTCTCAATCAAACTACGTAGGAGCAGACTACGAAGTGATCGCCAACAGTATGACCGGGTTCTTTGAGTACGAGAAAGGAGATAAACGTGATGTCCCTGATTTCAACGTGTTCTTCCGTTATAACGCAACTTACCCATATTACTCTGATGCAATTTGGTACCTAACTCAAATGCGCCGTTGGGGGCAAATCAGTGAAGATAGGAGTGATGATTGGTACAAGGATACGGCAGCGAAAGTATACCGACCTGACATCTATATCAAAGCGGCGAAGTCTCTGATTGAAGAAGATCTGATTGGCGCGGATGAGTTCCCAGACTTTAAGACTGAAGATGGCTACCGCGCTCCGCAAACACACTTTATTGATGACATTGTTTATGACGGTAATGAGCCAAACGCCTACATCAATAAATTCGAAATCGGCCTTAAATCTGGTCAAACACTATAAATTTTAAAAAGTAATCTGTAGCCGGCCTTCTGGTCGGCAACTGGAGAGCGTAATGACAGTCATTAATCAAAGCATTAATCAACAAGAGCAGCCAACATTGCTACAAAAGGCTGTGCAGATAATCACTAGTACAATGAAAAACTTAACATTGCCGCTTGCTGGGATATGTTGCTTTTTACTCCTATGGGCAGTGACGGCAAGCAGCATCAATACGTCTTTGGGTAAGTTTCCGGGGCCGCAAGAGGTATCACAGCAGTTCGTCAGCCTGTATCAAGAGCATTCTGCAGAGCGAACCAAAGAAGTGGCGTTTTATGAGCGACAAGAACTACGTAATGCAAAACGTATTGAGGCGGACCCAAGTTACGTGCCTAAAGTTCGAGCTTATACCGGAAAAGAGACATTTCTTGATCAGATAGTCACAAGTCTCGTTACGGTAGCCGCTGGTTTTTTATTGGCTGCAATAATTGCAATTCCACTCGGTATTGCGGTGGGCATGAGCAAAGCCCTCAACACAGCGATAAACCCGATCATTCAAATATTTAAACCCGTTTCTCCGTTAGCTTGGTTGCCTTTGGTGACGATGGTGGTGAGTGCACTGTATGTTTCACCTGATCCTATCGTCGCAAAATCTTTTGTTAATTCAATGATTACGGTCACTTTATGTTGTTTATGGCCTATGGTGATCAACACGTCTGTTGGGGTGACCTCCATCGAGAAAGACTGGGTGAACGTGAGCCGAGTATTACGCTTAGCGCCTCTTACTCATGTTCGTAAAATTGTTCTTCCCGCTTCGATCCCTGCCATTTTTACCGGTATGCGCCTTTCATTGGGGATTGCTTGGATGGTGTTAATTGCCGCTGAAATGCTGGCTCAAAACCCTGGTTTAGGAAAGTTTGTTTGGGATGAATTTCAAAACGGCAGCTCTCAGTCTCTGAGCCGAATTATGACCGCAGTAATAGTGATTGGCTTGATTGGATTCATGCTCGACCGCGGCATGATGGAACTACAGCGTTTGTTGAGTTGGGATAAAGCCGCCGAAGTACGTTAACAGGGAGAGAACAAGATGAAACCATTTTTAGATATCAGCCACATTGACATGGTGTTTCCGACTCCCAAAGGGCCTTTTACTGCTCTTCAAGGCGTCGATTTACAAGTTAAAAAAGGGGAGTTTATTTCTCTTATTGGTCATTCGGGATGTGGTAAATCCACTGTGCTCAACGTGGTCGCAGGTTTATATCAAGCCACCACGGGCGGGGTTATTTTAAACGAGAAGGAAGTCGCTGAACCTGGGCCTGAACGGGCGGTTGTATTCCAGAACCACTCACTTTTACCTTGGTTGACCGCTTATCAAAATGTGGAACTGGCAGTAAAGGAAGTGTTTGCTAGCAAGATGAATGCGCAAGAAATGAAAGAATGGATTGAGCATAATCTTCATTTGGTGCATATGGATCACGCCATGCACAAACGCCCAGATGAAATTTCAGGCGGCATGAAGCAGCGGGTGGGGATTGCGCGAGCATTGGCCATGCAGCCCGATGTGCTTTTAATGGATGAGCCATTTGGCGCACTAGATGCCTTGACCAGAGCACACATGCAAGACTCATTAATGGAGATTCAAGACGAATTGAATAACACCGTTATTATGATCACTCATGATGTCGACGAGGCGGTACTGCTGTCTGATCGAATTGTGATGATGACAAATGGCCCCGCCGCAACGATAGGGGAGATCTTGCATGTGAACTTAGAACGCCCTAGAAACAGGCTTTCTTTAGCCGAAGATCCAACCTACAACCACCTTCGCTCTGAAGTGCTTTCGTTTCTTTACGAGAAGCAGCGTAAGGTTGAACCTTTGACCGTTGCACGTAAAAAGAAAGAACCAACGCAGGTTAAACAAGCGTAAGGCGAAAAGTTTGAATAAGTTAATGATGAAATAGCTACTGATTAAACAGCTAACGATCAAGCAGCAAGAAACGCAGTGTCGATAATAATTTAACCTTAGTGGTGCGCCATGACAGCGACGATTAGAGTCATGTTGATTGAAAATGATGAAAGAAAGGTTCAGGCACTTCGCGAAGCTTTAAATAGCTCGGAGTATTCCATTGAACATGTGACGCATTCTGGGATCTCGCTGCTTCATGAAGTGGTGAGAGTAGAGCCTGATCTCATCATCATGAATATAGAGTTCCCTAGTAGGGATGTGCTAGACAGCTTGCATTTGATGTCACAGTCTAACCCTAAACCCGTGGTGATGTTTTCAGAGCAGGAAGACTCAGACACGATCCAGAATATGGTTAAGTGCGGCGTGAGTGCCTATGTGGTCGGAGATTCGAACCCCAACAGGGTTAAGACTATCCTAGATACGGCGGTCGCTCGGTTCTCTGAGTATCAGCAGTTAAAGGATGAGTTACAAGAAACTAAGCAGCGTTTATCGAATCAAAAAGTGGTGGAGCAAGCGAAGGGGTGGTTGATGGAAACCAAAAACCTATCGGAAAAGGAGGCTTATCACTCCATTCGTAAAATGGCGATGAACAATTCTCAGAAAATAGAAGACGTGGCAAGAAATATTCTTTCTCTTGCCTCGGTACTGGAGAGTAATTAATGAATTTATTATCGTTAGAACGTATCGCTCCAGAAGCCGTGATGTCGAACGTGACTGAGCTGAACATTGGTTTTATGCCATTGACAGACTGTGCCCCCATTGTGATGGCTCATGAGCTTGGTTTGTTCAGAAAATACGGTTTGAAAGTGACCTTAGATAGGCAAAACTCTTGGGCGACTCTACGTGATAAGCTCCATGCTGGGTTGCTCGATGCGGTTCAAATGCTAGCCCCGATGCCATTTGCAAGTACGCTGGGGATCGGCGGCCAGCAACACCCAGTTATGACGCCATTCGTATTAAGTTTCAATGGCAATGCGATCACGATTTCACAGCACCTATCGGCAGAAATTGTGGCAATCAACAACCTGAATAAATTGAGCCTACCGCTTTCATCAGGATTATTAAAAAAGCTGATTGCAATGCGAAAAAGCAATGGTAAGAAAGTGCGTTTTGCGACCGTCCACCCAAACAGTTGCCATTACTATCAGTTGATGAGTTGGTTGAAAATGTCCGGCATTTCGCTGGCCGAAATCAGCATTGTGGTTTTGCCACCGTCAGAGATGGTTACTGCACTAGAAGAGGATTATATTGATGCTTTTTGTGTGGGTGGTCCTTGGAACGCAGAGGCTGTTCGTAAAGGAGCAGGTACGACAGTGCTCACGTCTTCCGATATTTGGTCGGACTCTCCTGAAAAAGTCTTGGGTGTTTCGCAATTTTGGTATCAACAAAACCAAGGAACCACGCAAATGCTAATTGCAGCACTGCAAGAAAGCTGTCATTGGTTAGAGCATGTTCCCAATCGCTTCGAGGCGGCGCGTGTACTGGCGACAAGACAATATCTAGATACGAATTTGGATGTTATTGCCCCCTCGTTACTGGGCAGCTGCTTAACTCAACGAAGGGAACCACCAAGGCGAATTCCGTCGTATAACCAGTTCAGTATGTTAGACAAGCCAAATGGAAACGCGCCAGAGCATACTCAAGGCGAACGTATCTTACAATATATGGTAGAAGCGGGGCATATAGATCGAAAAGAGATACCCGAAGCATTGATCTCTAATGTTTATCGAAGTGACATTTACGAGCGTTTTAGTCAAATTACCGCTGATATAAAATAGTGGCAAGACCTGCCATTTCTAAATGCTATTAGTACCGCGGTAAAGCACTAATAGCATTAGATTGGAATGAAACTAGGTCAGTTGCTTATTTATGCTGGTGGAATTTTTGTGCGAGGTACGGGTCCCACATCGCAGCGGTTGCACTCATGACTAAGTCGGCACCCATATTCAGTCTACGGTGTAAATCATCTGCGTTCATCATGCCACCCACAGAGCAGATAACGAAATCGTCTTTCCACTTGGTGCGTAGATCAATCAAGTTTTTCGTGACTTCTTCAGCGAGATCGCCAATGGCGAATCCACAGGTTCCACTAGAAAGACGTCCTTCACCCGGCAAGGCTGCTTTACCATCTGGAGTAACTACCTGACGAGGAATGGTGTTGATGGCAGAAAAACCATCAACATATGGTCGGTTTGCTTCAATCACTTTTTCAAGTTGCTCGGCAGGCATCCAACCAAGTTTGATCAGTAGCGGTGTATCTCCGATAGATTCGCGAATTTTTTTAGAAACCAACGCTGAATTTTCTGGGTCAGAGAACAGCGCACCTTCTTTACTTCCGCCTAGGTTAGGGCAAGAGTAGTTCACTTCAATTACTTTAGAACCGGCTTCTTTTGCCATCGCAGAAACGTAACCGTAATCTTCAACAAGATCACGTTCAGCCAGGCCAGGAGTACCATTGACAGACACAATCATAAGTTGGCCATTGCCCATCTTACGGTTGCCTTCTTCGATGTCTTTCATCCAAACGGCAGGAGCCAGTGACGGAACGCCAAATGAGTTCGTGATGGTGATACGCTCATCTCGTGATGGACGTAGGCCGGGGTGTATCTCGGTGTTAATCTCGGCATGATTAAACTGCTTGTCGCTGTCTAGGAAGACACAGTTCGGCGCTGGGTGACAATTGCGCTCAACACTTCTTACTGTTTTGTAAACTGGAATGTCAAAGCCAAGTTGAGCATATACATCACACCAGTGGCTGTTCAACAATGGCCCTGCAGGTACACCAAGACGAGAGTTTACTTCAAAATCAAACACCTTATGGCTCTGAGTGACCGTTGGTCGAGTCGGGTATTTGGCATCAAAGAAGGGACCATTTTGGTAGTTATCTTCATAGGTTTTGAGGATGTCATAGAGTTCGAACTGAGTGGGTGTAGTCATCAGAAGCCTTTTGTTGAATTTGCCAAATAAAAATTTGCGCAAATCTTAACGTTTATGGATATTGTTGAACATAGCCTTTAAAGCATTGATAAGAAGATCACTGAGAAAGATCAATTACTTGGCCAAAAAATGAAGGGGATGAGCGGATATCCATCAAACCAGATACTGTGAGTATTCCCATTAGCACGATAGAAAAGCAGTCATGACTAGCGCGCATAAGCAAACGTTTGCTTAGGCTGTTTTAGGATCGAAACAGCCTAAGGCTTTCTTACGAAGCTTCTCGTGCCTCTTCAATGGTTGAAGTTTCACTACGAATCAACCAGTCCATTACTGCTTCATTAAACGCGTCAGGCTGTTCAACCATGACCCAGTGGTGGGTTGGCAGTTCAATGACTTGGTTACCCTCAATTTCGGCCATTTTGGTTTGCCAAGGTTTAGAATGGAAATTACCGACTTTGTTACCACCATAGATAAACAAGAACGGCACTTGAATATCAAGCGGTTTGGTGCCGAGCGGCCTGCGCATAAAGGTAGAGCTCCAGCGCCAATGGTAAGAGTACGTCATGCCGGAATGAACCCGTTCGCTTGGGGCGGGAGCGTTGAACAAGGTAGCTACTTTACGCGTCATCCAGTCGCCGATGCGGCCTCCAATGTTCCACGCGGCCATTAACCAAAGTTGATAACTCACAAGCACCAGCTTTGCTTTGGTCGACAGCGTCATATCCGGTGAGCCTGCGTCGCCAACGTCTACCCCAATGATGCGTTTCACTTTGGCTTGGTTGCGCATGTAATATTGATAACCATACACACAACCCCAGTCGTGCAGTAATAGGGTCACTGGCTTGCCATTACCGACGGCTTCAACAACACTGTCGATCATAGACAACACGGCATCGAGGTCGTAGTAGGTTCTTGGATGATGTTTCTCATAACCCGGTAAAGAGAAGCGAACACAACGGTATTGGCTCTTTAAGTGATCCACTTGCGGCTGCCAAAGTCGGTAGGTATCTGGCCAGCCATGCAACATGACAATGGTTTCTTCTCCGCATCCGTCGATGAAAACATCGTTCCCATTCACTGTTATTGTCTCTGTCATTGTTAAGTCCTTTGTCATTGACGTTATTGTGTGGCAACCACGCTGCTCAGTTGATTGGCTAAACTGTTTAGCTCGTCAACCTGCAAGCGAAGATGATTGTCTTGTTGTGATACCCTGTCTGCCACCTCTCCGATGTGAGTGACGTTGTTGGCGACATCATCACTGGCACAACTGAGTTCTTGAAGCGTGGTGACTTGCTGTTTCATTGCATGTGAAAGTTGTTCAACCGCCGTCATCGCACTGCTGACTTGGTTTATGATCTCGGTGATTTCTTCGCTTGTTTGGCCAATAACCTGTTGGCCTGCTTCGACCTCTACGCGGCTGCTATTGAGCAGTTGGCGTATTTCATCTGCCGATTGGTTACTCTTGGCTGACAGTTCTCGCACTTGGTCAGCAACAACGGCGAACCCTCGGCCATATTCGCCGGCCCGCGCCGCTTCTATGGCAGCGTTTAATGCCAGTAGGTTGGTTTGTTCGGCAATATTGGAAATGAGTTCGGCTACGCCGGTGATCCGCTGGTTTGCGACTTGTATTTTTTCGATGGCTTGTGTCGATGCGCATAGGCTAGCAATACTGTTAGAGGCTTGTTGATTGATGGCGTCGCTGCGTTGTTTGAGTTGTGCGACAGATTGATCAGAGGTGTGGATATCCAAGGTCATCTGCTTTAATTGCTTAGACAATTGCTCTGAGGAAACGGTTTGGGAATCGCAGCTTTGGTTTAATACCCCAACTTCGGAGCGCAGTTGCAAAGACTGCTGGCCCAACGAGTGTGCAACGGTGGAAAGCTGGCCTGCATTCGCGGTGGCTTGTTGCAGTACTTTGCCCAGTTGCTGTTCACCTTGCTTGGCGCTTTGGGTGGTTTGTTCCATCTGCCGCTGGGCGGTTAAACTGGAATGCTGATAACTTTCTCGTCGCTTTGCGCTGTAGCTTTGCGCAATAACAATGATGGCCAGAGGCACAATTAATCCTGACCAGGCGTCGATCAATTGCGCAGATTCAGTCAACTGAAGGTTGGGAATGTGCTCTCCATTGAGTTGCCAATAAACCATAAGACAAGAGGCCGAAATGACAAGCGCGCTCCATATCCACGCCAACGAGAGCTTCGCGGTGAGAAAAAAGGCGACCAGAAGGACCGCAATCCAAAAGCTCTGGGTAGACTCAAGTACACCGCCGCTTTGGTAAATTAGGTTGAGTGCGTGGATCACCATACCGGAAAAGCCGATATTGGTTGCCAAGCCATTTTGTTTAAACTTCCCAATCATGATTGCAGCGATGATCTCGGCAACAATGCAGTATACCGAACTCGTCATCAATGGTGAGTGGCCGACTTGATACCACTTAATCAGGCTGTAAATACCGGTCAAAAATGAGAGTAAAGTAAAATAGAGCAGTATTTCGACTTGCCATCGTTTTTGTTCTGTCCAATCCGTTGGTTGATAACCAAACAATCGGCTCCATAGAGTGAAAGGTCTCACGGTGTTGCCCTCCTTGATAACCATTAGAGCATTAACTCTATAATAGAGTAATTGTTCTATTTTTAATTTATCGAGAAATTGTTCACAAATTCCACAATAGGTTTTTAAACTGTTTTCGGTTACATTTTGTTTGAAGAGGGTGACGTGCTTAAGGGCAAAAACTGATCCGAAACAAGCACGAATACGTATGGATATTAAGTGGAATATTCAGGAGAAAAAGATGGTGTTACTGACGGTTTTTTATGATGGAACTTGCCCGCTATGCGCAAAAGAAATGGCGGCATTGTCAAAAAAAGACAACAATAAAAATATTAAAACGGTCGACATTTTCAGTGATGAAATGGTGGACTACCCAGAGATTGATATTGCAAAAGCCAACACCATTTTACACGCGATAGACCAAGACAGAAAATTGCTGCTAGGGTTGGATGGCGTGCACCGAGCATGGTCAATTGTGGGTAAAGATTGGCTTTATGCCCCGTTAAGGTGGCCGTTCATTAAACCCATCGCAGACAAGTTGTATCTCGTGTTTGCTGCCCAACGTTACCGTTTTTCATTTTTACTGACTGGTCGTTCTCGCTGTGATTGCAAAAAGTAGGATAATAAACAAACGGATGTATCTCTAACTTTATGCACCAACGCTTAGGAGGCGAAGTAATGAACATGAGCGAGTTTTCTAATTTAGTCGATCTATCTCCTCATACTCTACGGTATTACGAAAAAATAGGCCTGCTTAAAAATGTTCGTAGAAACGGCAGCGGGCATAGAGATTATTCGGAGAAAGATGTTAAGTGGGTAAGCTTTGTCAAACGCCTAAAGGATACGGCAATGCCGCTAGAGGAAATCTTGGAGTATTCAAGGTTAAGGGAAGCGGGAGCTGAGTCGGTCTTGCAGCGTCAAACCTTGTTAGAGCAGCACAAAGATAACTTGGTCTCCTATATCGAACAGCAGCAAAAGCATCTGCTGGCATTAGATGAAAAGATTGGCCTGTATAAAAACGGGAAAGTGGGTTGACTTAGAGTTAACTCTAACTTGTATGGTATCCCTGTATTCACTCAATAGGGACATATAAATGGAAAATTCACGTTTTGATACTGGTTTAGCGTTACTCACAAAAATTGATGGGCAGGCAGGGGAAAATGTCATCGAAAGCTTGCAAGATATCTGTCCAGATTTAGCCAAATACACAATTGAGTATCCATTTGGTGATATTTACGCCCGTCCTGGGTTGGACTTAACGTCTCGAGAAATGGCAACGGTCGCGGCATTAACAGCGCTAGGTAATTGTGCTCCTCAGCTTAAAGTCCATTTGCATGCAGCGCTTAACGTCGGCTGTAGCGAAGAACAAATTAAAGAAATCATACTGCAAATGTCTGTGTATGCAGGCTTCCCCGCCGCTCTTAATGGCATGCTCGCTTTTAAAGAAGTACTGGCTGAGAGAGTGGAATAACGAACGTATAACTTTTCAACTAACAGCCTGCCTCTTGACGGTGCCTGAGCAGAGGTTACTTCCCATATTGACAAAGTATACGATACGTATACACTTCGTATATATTTTATAATATATAGCATATAATGGGTATAGTTAAGATATCTGACGAACTGCATGAAGAGTTGAGAAAATCGAGCTCTGTTATGCATCGTTCTATCAATTCACAAGCTGAATTTTGGATAAAAGTAGGCATGTTAGCTGAATTGCATCCTCAGAAAACATTCAATCAAATCATCGCAGACTTAATGACGTCAGCTGACGTGTCGCTTGCCAACATCAGTGCTGCTGAAGGAAGTAGCGATGCACGATAGGGTCATAATTAAAAGCGAATCTGAGCAAGAGCTAATGCGAGAATCAGGGCGATTGCTTGCTCTCGTTTTTGAGATGTTGGACTCCTATGTCAGGCCTGGCATTTCCACCATGGACATCAATGATACGGTTGAACGATTTATTGTTGATGAACTGTCAGCACGCCCGGCGAGTAAAGGGCAATATGATTATCAATATGTCCTTAACTCTTCTGTTAACGAAGTCGTTTGCCATGGCATACCTAAAGGAAGCCAGCTTCTAAAGCCAAGAGACATCGTAAATATCGATATTACGTTAGAGAAAGGAGGCTTTATTGCCGACTCTAGCAAAATGTTTGTCATGCCAGAGGCTCCGCCTTTAGCGAAGGGGCTGGTTGATGTGACTTACAAGGCGATGTGGGCCGGAATAAAGCAAGTTAAACCGGAGGCAAGGTTAGGCGATGTTGGCTATGCCATTCAACGTTATGCCGAGAGTCACGGTTACAGTATTGTCAGAGAATACTGTGGTCATGGTATTGGACGAGAAATGCATGAAGAGCCTACTGTGCTTCATTATGGTTTACCTAACAGCGGACTAACGCTGAAAGAAGGCATGGTGTTCACCATTGAACCTATGGTGAACCAAGGCACTGCTAAAGTGCGGACTAAAAAAGACGGTTGGACAGTGGTAACCAGAGACAAAAAATTGTCTGCCCAGTCGGAACACACGGTGTTAGTGACCCGCACAGGTTATGAAGTACTCACTCTTCGCGCCGAAGAAAAGTAAAGCCGCCGCAAGATTACAGTTCGCTGAAGTAGTGCCCAAAATCTTGAAGCAGTATTCTGGCGCTTTGTAATCTGAAGGTTTGCTTATTGACCGAAGCATTAAGTATTCGATCAACCCTGAACATTCTTGGTTGCTTACGCAGATGATCCCAGCCAAGTAAATACCAAGCTGGCCAATTCAGCAGTAGGTATTGTGGTTCAATTGTTCGCTCGGTTGTCGTCCCATTTTCAGCTTGATAAGTGATGCTCATGGTTTGCTGAAAGATGAATGCATTGTTGATGGCTTGAGATGTTGTCTCGGTCACTTCCAACACAGATTGCGACACATGTGATGAAGCAGTGGAACCGACTAGGATTCTCTTACGAAGCGTATTGATGCGTTGGCGTTGTTTTTCATTAAGGAAGAACCCAAGCTTATGTCTGATGTGGTTAACATTGCTGCCAAGAACCGGAGACTTTAATGATTCGGTGATGGCGAGCGACATCAATGTCGTCAGCACCTCTTCATCATTGAGCGTCAATCTTGGCGCTTTCACATTGTTTCTCAAGCAAACGCCGCCTCCAGTTCCTCGCTCTGACTCAATATCATACCCTTGCTGTCTTAACAGTGTGAGATCTCTTGCGACTGTGCGTACTGATACATTCAATGCGGATGAAAGCGTTTCAATCGTCCAAACTTCGCCATTTTCCAGCATGCCAATGATTCGGTTGAGTCGTTCTTGCTTACTATGAAAATCACGCAAACTAATATGCCATTTAGTGTCCTATATGTCCGTATCATAATATTTCAGCTTAATGAATACAAAGAAAGGAAACGAATGATGAAAAAAGTTGGAGCATTAATTGGAGCACTTATTATGACAGGTTCAGTCGCGGCGAAAGAGAGCTATGAAATGGTGAATACTAAATTTAGTGATGGTGTTAGTTATGAAGAGCAGCATCGCTCTATGTTAGAACTCAATGCGGTCGTTTCGGCATTTGAGGGGTTTAAGAGCCGAAATTTTTACTATAGCCAAGATGATAATCGATGGGTGGATATTGTCGTTTGGGAAAACAACCAGTTGGCAAAATCCGCAAGTGTTGAAGTCATGAATAACCCCATTGCCATGGCTGTTTTCGCTAAGATGGATTTTGAGAATAGCATTTTTTCTTATTACGAACGCATCGGCGAACTGAATTCTAGCGAAGATTAGCAAATATTTATATTTCCAATTAGGCTTAATCTCTAGCACCACCTCTAAATAGAGAGGAGCTCAATGTATGATGCGACTAAAATGATGGAAATTTTTCACTATTTGATGTGGTCTAATAAAAACAGCAACTTTTATCATGTGTTGTTTAAGGTAACTGGCTAGTATCTGAATACTTGTGTTCAGTAAATCAATATGGAGATTTTGACACAGAATGAACTATCAAGGACGACTGCATCAAGTTGTGGATTTCATTGACGCTCACTTAGACGATGAGCTTACCGTAAATACGTTGAGTAGAGTGGCTTCTCTGTCGAAGTATCACTTCCATCGTCAGTTTTCTTCCTTGTTTGGGATGACGGCATTTGCATACATTAAACAAGCAAGGTTGAGACGAGCCTCTTATCAATTGGCGTTTAGCAAGGACATGCGCATCATCGATATCGCGATTGCCAGTAATTACGAAAGCTCTGAAGCGTTCTCTCGTGCCTTTAGTAAGTTTACAGGAAGCAGCCCTACTCAGTTTAGAGATAATCCTGACTGGTCTGATTGGGGAGAAAAAGAAGAAAAGCTCAATAGGTTGCGAGTCCAGAGAGTGCCATTAGAAGAACCCTCTCGGCGGGTTAATATTATTGAATTTTCAGGTGCTCGCGTTGCAGCGATTACCCATATTGGCCCCTTATATTTGATTGGAAGCGCGATTAAATCGCTGAGCGATTGGTGTGAGGATCACAATATCAATATGAATGATCAACGACTGTTCAATTTGGTTGAAGACGATTCAATACAACCGACTTCCGACGAATATACCTGCGAGGTTTGTGTTTCGACTGAATTAGATATTACCAATAATGAACATGGCGCCGTTGAGAAAAATATTCCAGCAGGACGATGTGCCGTTATTCGACATGTCGGCTCTGATCATGATATTGGTCGAACTATAAAGTACTTATATTCTCAGTGGCTTGATAGTAGTAAAGAGGCATTACGAGATGCCCCTATTTTTTTTGAGAGAATTATTGTATTCCCAAATGTCGATGATGCGGCTGTCACTACTGATATCTATTTGCCATTAGAGTAAGCGTATATCAATCACAATGTATCAGTTTACATGGATGTTTCAGTTTTCATTAATGGTTAAATTTACGAATATTATTTATAGAGGTGAATAATGCGTCCAATACAATACGATCGCTGGTTTAAGTGGTTTGCTTTTTTACCTACGGCATTAATTTCAATCGCCGGTTGTGGAGGCGGTGAAAGTAATCATTCCAACCCTGTGTCATTGTCGTCTTTTAATTTGGCCACATTGAGTGCATCCGTTACAGACATTAAACAAGTGACGTTCAATTGGACGCGAGCCTCTGACGAGCAAGGAGTGACTTACCGCGTTTGTCAGAAAAGTACATCCCATAGTAATGGGTGCGATATTTTGGCGACGGTCAGTAATTCATCGTCAACAACGGTCAATATTTCTAGCTTGGTGGAGGCGCTAAAAGCGGATTACTTCATCATGGCATCGAATGGCTCCGGAAATGTTGTTTTGTCTAATGAAAAGAGCCTGAGCGCAGGATCTGTTGCTGCAATGGTGGGGTACATTAAGGCTTCAAATACAAAGGAAGACGATGGGTTTGGATTTAGTATTGCTCTGAGTGCAGATGGCGCAACGCTGGCTGTGGGGGCTCGAGATGAAGATACCGGAGCGACTGGAATCGAGACGGATGGTTCCAAGGTTGCAAACAATGCCATTGCGACGAGTTCTGGTGCGGTATACCTCTTTAGTAAGAGCCAAGTAAATAATAACCAAATGAACAACAAGCAAGACCGCTGGGTACAAACTGCGTATGTGAAAGCATCGAATGCGAACAGTTCAGACTATTTCGGTTACAGTGTCTCATTGAATTCTGATGGTAGCGTTTTAGCGGTAGGGGCTCCGGGTGAAGACAGCAATATTAAAGGGGTTCTGACCGATGGCTCTGAAGTTGCAGATGCATCAAACGCTCACGAATCTGGCGCCGTGTACTTGTTCAGCCGAACCAATGGCTCTTGGGTACAATCGGCCTATGTTAAGGCGTCTAATACCGATGCTTATGATGAGTTCGGACGAAATGTGGTTCTCAGTGGTGATGGGTTAACCTTAGCGATAACGGCGTTAGGGGAAGACAATGCTGCTTCTGGTGTGATCACAGATGGTTCGGAAGTCTCAGATTCGAATATGAAATTGGGCTCGAGCGCTGTGTATCTATTTAGTCGAAGTAGTGGCAATTGGATGCAAACAGCCTACGTAAAAGCATCTAACCCAGATATGAGTGATTTCTTTGGTTATGGCTTGGCATTGAGCCGTGATGGCCAGGTGATGGCGGTGGGTGCAAGAGGTGAAGATAACGCCGTAACTGGGGTAATCACGGATGGCTCAGAAGTGACTGATACAGGGGCGGCCGAAAATTCTGGAGCGGTGTACCTGTTTAACTTGGTCTCAAATGCTTGGAAGCAAACGGCTTATATCAAGCCTTCCAATACTAGCGAGGGTGATAACTTCGGACAACATTTATCTCTTAACGCGAATGGAAGTGTGCTTGCTGTCGGGGCAACGGGCGAAGATAACGGCGTGTCTGGCGTTGTGATTGATGGCTCTGAAGTTGCAGATACGGGGCTTGCACCTGATTCAGGAGCGGTCTATTTATTTGGATCTAATTCAGGTAATTGGGCTCAAGTTGCATATCTAAAGGCCTCTAATTCCGGTAGTAGCGACTATTTCGGTAGTGATCTCGAACTGAGTGAAGATGGTAAAGCGCTGGTAGTGGGCAGTTATGGGGAAGATGGCGGCTTTTCAGGGGTAACGGTTGATGGCTCTGAAACCCTAACCAGTCAAGTGACGACGAATTCCGGTGCGGCTTATCTATTTGGAGAAGTAGAGGATAAGTGGGTTCAATCTGCATACGTCAAAGCGTCTAATCCCGGAGTTGGTGACTTTTTTGGCCGCAGTGTGTCTATGAGCAAGGATGCAACAACACTCGCCGTTAGTGCTCTTAATGAAGACAACGCCGTTAAAGGCATTGTGGTTGATGGCACTGAAGTGACGGATGACGGTGCGGCGTCGGACTCGGGAGCGGTATATCTGTATTAGCCTTTTTCACATTAGCCTTTCTTATTGCATAAGGAAGGCTAATGTGTGATTAAAAATATTCAATGTACTTATGAGTTGGTGGATCTTATGGTTGTAGTGGCATAGTTAATTTGGCCACCTAGTTAGAGGTGATATCATCACCTCATAAGT
>NZ_JAUFQV010000021.1 GCF_030409945.1 Vibrio tapetis subsp. quintayensis | reverse complement strand
ACCACCAGTACGGCTACAGGGTTAACGCTCAATTCTGATGGATCCTATACTTTTGATGCGTCTAGCTACGACAGCTTATCAAAAGACGAAACGCTCGATATTGTTGTGCCTGTGACGGTTACCGATGAAGTTGGCGAGACAGACACCACAACACTGACCATTACTGTCACTGGAACCAATGATGACCCGGTCGCCGTATCAAAAACCGATGCGGTGACTGAAGATGCCAGTATATCGGGTCAACTAACAGCAACGGACGTTGATTTACCTTCTGGTAGCTCGTTGAGTTTTACCACTACCAGTACGGCTACAGGGTTAACCCTCAATTCTGATGGATCCTATACATTTGATGCGTCTAGTTACGACAGTTTATCCAAAGACGAAACATTAGATATCGTCGTTCCTGTGACGGTTACGGATGAAGTTGGTGGGACAGACACCACAACATTGACCATTACCATTACGGGCACAAACAACGATCCGGTCGCTAACATCGCCGCCACTGATGTGCTTGAAGATTCGATTTTAACGGGTGTTTTCACGGCATCCGATGTTGATCTGCCATCAAGCAGTAACCTCACGTTCTCAACCACATCGACAGCCACAGGATTAACGTTTAATTCTGATGGAAACTATACATTTGATGCGTCTAGTTACGACAGTTTATCCAAAGACGAAACGCTAGATATCGTCGTACCTGTGACGGTTACCGATGAAGTCGGCGGGACAGACACCACAACGTTGATGATTACCATTAAGGGCACAAACGACGATCCGGTAGCTAACATCGCCGCCACTGATGTGCTTGAAGATTCGAATTTAACGGGTGTTGTCACGGCATCCGATGTTGATCTGCCATCAAGCAGTAACCTCACGTTCTCAACCACATCGACAGCCACAGGATTAACGTTTAATTCTGATGGAAGCTATAGTTTTGATGCTTCTAGCTACGACAGTTTGTCCAAAGACG
>NZ_JAUFQV010000020.1 GCF_030409945.1 Vibrio tapetis subsp. quintayensis | reverse complement strand
GGCAAAACTATGACAAAGGTAGAGCGGAATTAGAACGTGTGGTTAATTAGACGCTTACAATAAAATCATGAAGACATTTGTTGTTGTCACAAAGCCAGTCAAGAATTCCTCCGCAGGTATCATTGCAAGAGAAAGGTACCTCAAGAGTGAATCACACCCTAACCATACTAACACCGAAGTAATATTCGACGTTGTTGGTAATGAAGCTACATCGAAGCGGATCATTGTTGCTGCGGAACAGTATAAGCTCAACAAAATGCTCAGTAATAACCGTCGTGGACGAAATGTCAGTTCCATTGGGTTAGAATTTTCCCTCACCTTACCGCAAGGATACCGACCTATAAAAGAGCAATGGCGCTCAATTGTACGTGATTGCTGCAAAGCACTTTCTGACCACCTTAAGTTAACAGGGTCTGATCGAAAAGAGTTCTATTCGTTAGTCCGAGGTGTATGCCATCAACAGAAGCAAACTGGGTCTGGATCTGGCGACCATGTACATTTAATTTGTTCGAAGATCGTTGGAAATAGAGTGCTGCGTGATCTCCAGAGGAAAGGTGCTACAGCCCTACTTAAGCAAGCCTTTACGACCGCTGTAAGCACACATGTGGGCATTTCAATTGATGACTACAAACCGCACCAATTAAATAGAGGCAAACGACTAGAAAAGTGGCAGTACGAGTCTCGTAAAATGGAATACCTTCAAAAGGAAAGTCAGAAGCTAATCAGCAAGCTAAAAAAACAAATTGAACGATGGGAGGTGGCTTTGGAAAATGCTGACATTAAACAGCTACGCCGCCAAAGAAACCGTATCGAAAAAACATTCTCAGAGCTTGATGGAGAGCTTGAAAACTCTGCACTATCTTCTCGAATAAACGGCATTCTCAATCAATAACTCGTAAAGTCCTATTTATTGTTCAAGACTGTAATAAGGCGCCTATAGAAAGGGTCGGTAGCTGGGTTATCTGATTCAGCACCACCCTAGTAGTAACTGCCTAGAACCATTTCTAGTTAATAAAGTACCACTCAGGTGTTAAATGCAACAACTCAGGGTCGTAAGAAAAGGTAAACTCTATCGCCTTTGATTTATCACTATGGTAGTCATAACGATCAGTGCGATTACAATGCACACCGTTGCAATGTAAGCAACCATGAGCCATATATGCGTAGTCGCCTTTTTTGTTATAGATGTGATCAAGCGAACCAATAAAGTGCTCTCGTAAAGTCTCTTGGGGAATATTCGCTCCAATTATTTCTTGTATTGTACTCCATCCCCCATACCCGTAGTAAAGACCACCACCCAAATATTGACCTTCTTTTGAATAGACTCCCATGGAACAAAAGTAGTTATTCAAGCCTCCACATTTCAGGCAACGACTATCGTTATAATATGCATAACCAGTTAAAGGTTGAGCTTTCAAGGGTTGCCACTTCAATTTTCGGTCAAACATACCTTCTACAAAAGTACCCACTTCCAGATCGAACTTCGTTACTTTATAGTCATCATCTTCAATAGATATTGCGAAGCAAGGTACTTCTTTTGACTCTGGTAATTGATTATCCCGATTTTTATACGCCCTATATAACCAAGCACAACGGTTAATGCCTGATTCCATGTATTTTCGGGTACGTCTCTCGTATTCGTCGAAAGTTTGATATGACCATTGGATTTCAAACACTATTTGAGACTGACCTTTTTGACAATATACATCTGCAACCCAAGCTTCTCCGCTGGGTGTATTGCCTTTAAATTCAGTTATTACATTCCAGCCAGCTTTAGAGGCTGCTTGGGCAACTATCGTCTTAAGCTTTAAGTGGTCAGCTGTTTCTGGTGCGCTACTGCATTCCCCTCGCCTAGCATGTGCAAAGTACTGAGTGCCTAACTTACTGGTTTTCGGTATTGCCTTATGACCACAGCAATCCATAGTCAGACTATGACTTTTATAATTACTCTTTAGCCGAACCCACTCCTCACTATCTAAGTCAAAAGCTTGAAGTTGAGCACCATCAAAAACTGCTCTTAACGGCATGAAGAAACCCTAATCAAATACAAAACTAACCATATGGTAAATCACAGTTTTCTAAGGAGCAATCCTATTGTAAAGCATTGGTTGCTTCATAGACGGTTAGCCACGAGTCTGACTCACTTTTGCCCCTAAGAGCGGTAAAGCAATGACTAGATAGAAAGTTTAGACAGGATATCTGCTTTTCATTATCGCCATTTCAACAATTAACCATAAGTAAAATAAAGCTTACTTTAAATTACTTATGGTAAAATAATATTTACTGGATGTATTTATAGACTATTACTTTGACATTTAAGTTTTGGTAAATTATAGTTTACCTTATTCTATTTATGGTAAAGGTTGGATTACTATGGGAAGAGGTAACATTCAGGTTAGCACTGTTGCTAATGCTGCACTAACTCATTTCGCCACGATGCTTACAATCCAGCGTAAGGAAAAGAAAATCACTGTAGAAGAGGTTTGTTCTCGAGTTGGGGTATCTAAGCCCACTATGATAAAAATTCTTAAAGGTGATCCGTCTGTAAGCATCGGACTCTACTTCGAAACTGCTTGGGTCTTAGGTGTTTCTTTATTTGAACCCGATGAAAACCAGTTTGCTATTAAACGTAAAACAAATGCGAAAGTAGAGGCATTACTGCCTAATAGAGTAAGAAGGAAAAAGGTAATTTTAGATGACGACTTCTAGTAACCAATGCTTCGTTTGGAAATGGCTTAGAGGACAATCAGAACCTGTGGTAGCAGGTAGACTCACTATTGATGAAACTGGCCAATATTTTACGTATGGTCAGTCTTACTTGAAACGTTCAGATGCAGAACCAATTTACTCAAATGAATTACCGCTTTCTGCTGGTACTAAGGAACCAGTTCAAGGTATGCCTATATTCTCTTGCTTACGTGATGCAGCTCCAGATGCTTGGGGACGTAGGGTCATTAACTCTCGGTTGATGGGCAAAGATTACGATGCTGAGTTAGATGAAATGACTTATTTGATGCATTCCGCTTCAGACCGGATCGGCTCTCTCGATTTTCAAGAGTCGGCCACTGAGTATTTTGATCGCTCTACTGATACGGCAACTCTTGAAGAATTATACCAAGCGTCTGAAATTGTCAGTCAAGGTAAGGAAATCTCTTCGGATTTGGATAGAGCACTTATGCATGGTACATCCCTCGGAGGTGCTCGCCCGAAAGCGATGATCACTGGTGATGAAGCTAAATATATTGCTAAGTTTTCAGCATCAAATGATACTTATGAAGTTGTGCAATCAGAATACGTAGCCATGAGGCTAGCCAAGTTAGCAGGACTCAATGTTGCCGAAGTTACTTTTAAAAAAGTATTAGGAAAAGATGTTCTTCTTGTAAGACGCTTTGATAGGGAGTTAGTTAGTGACGTTTGGTGTCGTCGCTCAATGGTATCAGGACTGACAGTTTTAAGTTTAGATGAAACATGGGCTAGAGAAGCATCTTACGCAGACCTCGTGAACAATATGAAACAGTATTGCATCGATTTTGCCTCTGATAGCCAAGAGTTATTTGCACGGATGGTATTTAATGTACTGATCGGTAATACGGATGACCATGCTCGAAATCATGCTTTCTTTGTCGAAGATGATAAAATATCCCTGTCGCCTGCTTATGATATTTGTCCACAAAACCGTACAGGTGGAGAAGCAAGTCATGGCATGAAGCTCTTCGAAAAACTTAATTTATCTCTGTTATCACTTTGTATGCAAGCAGCACCAAGTTTCAATATTAAGGCTGAAAAAGCAGAAGAAATTATTAAGTTTCAAATTTCTACGATTATCCAAAAGTTTGAATCCGTGTGTAACGAAATAGATGTCCCTGAAGTTACGCGCAAGTTACTTTTCAAACGTGTGATATTGAATGACTACATATTCAATGACATGGAATATTTAAAGCAGCAAGATGGTCGTTAAGTCCTTAGACTACATGGCATATCTAAATAACAATGTCCGTGCCACATGATGTCATATCGCAACTTATAATGAACTCTTCGCGAACTGCTTCTTAACACGCTGCACGGTCGAAGCAGACACACCTGATAAGCTTGCGGTTTCACGAATGGAATGACCATTATTTAATAGGACAAGTATCTGTTCGTACTTGCCCTTCATCTTGCCTGTATTGGCTCTGCGCCCCCTAAAGGCAGCTTTCCAACCACCAGACTCGCGTAATGCCCTTCTACCAGCCTCTGCTGACGCTAGACGGGTCTCACGCTCTGCTGCAGCCATAGCTGTTATCATGGTAATTTGGACGTTGGTTATCATATCCGTCATGGTGTCACCTGTGTACTCAAACGTTCGAGATTGATTAAGTGTTTGAATGGTAACGCCGCGGTTCAATAAGTCTCGGATTACACGTTCAGCATCTTCGTAATCACGCCCTATCCTATCTACCCACCAGACGATCAACTGTAGTGGCATAGTTAATTTGGCCACCTAGTTAGAGGTGATATCATCACCTCATAA
>NZ_JAUFQV010000002.1 GCF_030409945.1 Vibrio tapetis subsp. quintayensis | reverse complement strand
TGTGAGAGTAGGACATCGCCAGGCTTTAAATTTAATCTTTAGATTGACCAATCTAAAGATATGAACACTCACTGTGTGAGTATTCCACTGCGGAGTGGTAGTTCAGTTGGTTAGAATACCGGCCTGTCACGCCGGGGGTCGCGGGTTCGAGTCCCGTCCACTCCGCCACTTATACTAAGCCCAAGTCTTACGACTTGGGCTTTTTTACGTCTGTAATAAGTGGAATTTCTATTTTGTAGATACTCCAAGATCTTGGCCGGGACTTGCACGCTGTTGAAGTTGTCTGGTATTTATGGGATGAGACGATGTATATTTTGGTATGTTGCTTATATAAGCTCGTGTACGTATACAGGCAAGCCCAAAGCTTTATTACGAGCACTTCTATTATTAAAGCCTAACGCCTTGCATCTCGACACACTGAGATGGCTCATTTTTAATAGTTATAAAAAAGCTCAGCAATGGCTGAGCTTTAGATGGTTATAGGATTTGCTTTAATACCCTATCGGCGCTGACTCGCCTAATCTTTCGGATGAGCTTTTGGACTTGTATTGGATAGGTATCCATTTTGTCCAATTGGCGATAGGTACAAATCAGTTCTGTATGCGCCAGTATTCCGCTGACTTCTTGTTCAAACTTTTCAGTTAGGAGTGAATAGTTGTCCTGAATGAGAAGCGCATTTTCTAGGTCTAGCTTCCAAGCTCTTGGATTTAGATTATTGCCGGTAAGCAACATGTATCGCTTATCTACCCATATGCCTTTTAGATGGAAACTATTGCTGTCATGCTTCCAAAGTCGAATTGATAAGTCTCGACTCGCGATATTGGCTTCGTTAATTTTGGCAAAGCGACGAAGATTCATCTCGTATAAATAAGGGAGCCCGGCAATAGTCTTAAAGTTTTCTTCAGGTGGGATGTAAAAGTCATTTGCCGTTTTATCTCCAACGACAATAGTTACCTTTACGCCACGTTTTAGTGCCTTTTTAACTTCTCGAGAAAGATCTTTCGGGAAATTAAAGTAAGGTGTGCAGATGAAGATTTCGTCTTTTGCGGCCGCGATTAATTGCACAATTCTCTTATTCAGAGAATTACGGTGCTTGCCTACGCCAACTAATGGAGTAATGGCGACATCGTTTGGTGTTGGCTCTATGTGGTCAAACTGGTATCGAGAGCGGGATAGGCTAGATCTAAATTGCCTAATTTTTGCTTTAATATCTTTAGTTGCTGGTTTATTAGGACAACACAGATTGTTGACTGCTGGGTGAGCTACAATTCTGTCTTTTATGAAATTGACCATGCTATCGGCCAGTACTGAATTATCAATCACATGGTAGCGGTCAAAGCGATAGCGTTCTTTTTTATGGAGATATATGTCATTAAGACTAGCACCGCTGTATATAACGGAGTTGTCGATGACGAAGCCTTTCAAGTGCAAAACACCGAACACTTCTCGACCACGAACAGGCACACCGTAAACAGGAACTTTATGCTCATACTCATTAGCAAATCGCTGATACATTGCTGCGTTGCCGAGTGATGATTCGGCACCAATCAAGCCTCGTTGGGCTCTGTGCCAGTCGACACAAATACACACATCAAGATCTGGCTTATTTTGTTTAGCGGCGTAGATAGCACTTAGAACTTCTCGGCCTGCTTCATCATCTTCCAAATAAAGTGCAGCGATATAAATGCGTTTTTTGGCATTTTCAATAGACGTTAGCAGATGTTCACGGAACTCGTGCGCGGAATACAGCACTTGAAAATCATCAGGATCTTGAGCGATGGCTGGTAATGTACTTAATGGATTCCGTGTGGCTATCATGTGTAAAGAAATACCTTTTACAGTCTGCAAAATTGCGAATCTATTATTTTATCAAAACTATCGTGGATGCGCTTCGAAAACTATTGTGAACTTGTTAGAAATTTAGTCAATGTATTGCATTGGTAACAGTGATTTACCGCTGCTTGTGTAGCGTTCAAACAGGTCCTTTAAATTTTGAGGAAGTTCCGCCTGCTCTATTAACGAAAACCGATGCTGTAGATACAAATTTTGTAGATGTGTGTATGCAAAACAATAGTCGTGGTCAGTAAGGTGATTTTTCTGACAGTAGTTCAATAATTGAGTCGCAAAGCCTTGCCCGCGAAAGTGTGGGCTGATTACCATACCAGTAAGCAAGCGATGTTGACCTACCGGTCGAAAGCGTACGACACCGACAAGCGACGTATCTGAATAAGCCGTAATAATACACTCATCTGATTTTGGTTTTGACGGGTAGTGTTGTTTATAGAAGCGCTTTATTAGAGGCAATTTTATCGGGTCAAGCTGTTCAAATCGAAGCGTTGTCATCAGTTCACTGCACTTAGTTAGGAGTTAAGGTAGAATAGATTCAGTTGAATTTTACCGTTAGTTGATATGCAAATACATAAAAATGCCGATTTAAAAGGGTTTCATACCTTCGCTGTTGACGCGGAGTGTTCCGCATTGATTGAGATAGACTCGATTGAGGAATTGATTACAGCTTTTCAGGCTGATGAATTGAGAGCGCTGCCAAAGTTGATTTTGGGTAAGGGCAGTAATGTGCTTTTCACTCAAAAATACCAAGGCGCGGTACTTATTAATCGTATGATGGGACGAACCGTTGTCGAGTCTGCACAACATGTACACTTGCATGTTAACGCAGGTGAAGATTGGCCCGAGACGGTTAAATGGAGTTTAGATAATCACTATTCTGGGTTGGAAAACCTAGCGATGATCCCGGGGTGTGTTGGAACGTCTCCTATTCAAAATATTGGCGCATATGGTGTTGAGCTTAAAGATGTTTGTGAGTATGTCGAGTACCTGTGTCTGGAGAGCTTACGTATTAAGCGGATAGCGAACACAGACTGCAAATTTGGTTATCGAGACTCAATATTCAAAGGCGACCTGAAAGATAAGGCGATCATTACAGCTGTTGGTATTGTGTTGGATAAGACATGGGTACCAAAGGTGAACTATGGCGGCCTAAGGGATATCCCATCTGACGAGCTTTCTCCAATGAGAGTCTTTGATACGGTGTGTCATATTCGTCAAAGTAAATTGCCCGACCCAGCTAAACAAGGCAATGCTGGTAGCTTTTTTAAGAATCCGGTAATTTCAAACTCCGACTTTTACGCGCTTCAAATGAAATATCCAACTATTGTCGGTTATGAGACAGAATCGGGCATTAAGGTTGCTGCTGGTTGGTTAATCGACAGCGCTAAACTAAAAGGCGTGTCGATTGGTGGCGCGCAAGTTCACGTTGACCAAGCTTTGGTAATTGTAAATTCTGGAGAAGCGACAGCTCGAGATATTTTGATGTTAGCCAAGAAAGTTAGGCAGTCAGTATTAGATCTCTACGGGATCGAACTTGAACACGAGGTTCGTTTTATTGGTGCAAAAACTGAAATAACATTAGATCAGTGGATAAAACAAGAATGATGAAAGAAGCGTCAATTAAATATGAATTGATTAAAGCATTGTCTGATGGTGAGTTCCATTCTGGTGAGCAACTGGGTGTGGTTTTCGGTGTGTCTCGAGCAGCAATCAGTAAGCACATGAAAGGAATACAAGACCTGGGCCTTGAAGTGTTTAGTGTGCAGCGTAAAGGTTATAAGTTGGCCAAACCACTGTATCTATTAGACCAAGCCAGTATCTGTACCAATACTGGCGTAGGAACAGAAGTATACCCAACGATTGAATCAACAAATCAGCACCTACTTGATAAGGTAGCAATGCTATCTAGCGGGGATACTTGTCTCGCAGAATATCAAAGTAAAGGGAGAGGTCGTAGGGGGCGTGAGTGGGTGTCTCCGTTTGGATCTAACCTGTATGTTTCTATGTATTGGAGACTTGATGCAGGGATGGCCGCGGCGGTCGGTTTGAGTTTGGTTGTCGGTGTGGCAGTGGCAGAAGCATTAGAGGCCGCAGGAATACCGAACATTAAGCTTAAGTGGCCAAATGATCTCTACTATCGAGATAAAAAGCTGGCTGGAATCTTGGTTGAAATGACCGGTCAAGCTGGCGGTGCCGCTCATCTTGTTCTCGGGATGGGGTTAAACATCGTCATGGCTGAGTCGACAGAAAATATCACCCAGCCTTGGACTTCAATAAGCCACATCTTAGAGAGTGACGATATAGACCGGAATGCTTTGGCTATCGCCGTGATCAATGCTTGGAAGAATGCCCTAGAGGATTATGAGTTATATGGGATGGCGGGATTTGTACCTCGTTGGAACCGCTTGGACAACTTTAAAGGCCGAGCTGTGAAGCTCATCATGGGGCCAAGAGAAATTCACGGTATCGTACAAGGGATTAATGAGCAAGGTGCCATATTATTGCAAACCGATAAAGGCCTTGAGTCTTATGTTGGAGGAGAAATATCTCTTCGCAAAAACGATTAGGCAGTGTAGATAAGCGTTACTTTCTCAGTAAGACTTGTTCGACAGTATGGTTGTTGCCCTTTCTTAAAATCAGTTGAGCACGCTCCCGAGTTGGGAGTATGTTTTGCTCTAAGTTTTTGCCGTTGATTGAACTCCAAATAGTTTTTGCTTTATTAACGGCTTCATCTCTTGGTAGTTGTGTGTAGTGGCTGAAATACGACCCTGGCTTTTTGAACGCACCTTGTCGAAATTTGAGAAAACGTTCGATATACCAATTTTCGATAAGTTCTGCGTCCGCATCGACAAACAATGAGAAATCTAAAAAATCAGAGATAAAAACATAATGCGGATCATGCGGGTAATCCATGCCGCTTTGCAGAACGTTTAATCCTTCGATAATCAGAACGTCAGGTAAATCGACTACTTTCTCTTCCGTGGTAATGTCGTAAGTTAAGTGTGAATAGACTGGAGCCTTAACTTGACGTTTGCACGCTTTTACATCAGATACAAATTCAACCAACCTACGCATGTCATAAGATTCGGGAAATCCCTTTTTAGACATCAGTCCTTGTTCATCTAATACCTTATTCGGATACAAAAAACCATCAGTCGTGATAAGTTCGACCTTAGGGTGATTATCCCAGCGAGATAGCAGCGCTTTCAGTAACCTAGCCGTGGTACTTTTTCCAACCGCAACACTGCCTGCGATGCCGATAATAAAAGGTGGCGCGTGCTCTTCATTATCTAGGAACTCATGCAATACCGAATTTCGGCGTTGTCTTGCGGCAACGTATAAATTGAGCAGGCGGGATAGCGGCAAGTAGATCTCGACCGCTTCTTCCATGGTGAGATTTTCATTAATACCCTGCAATTCTTTGAGATCATCTTGTGATAACGTCATCGGCACAGCATTTCTTAACTGCGACCACTGCTGACGATCAAACATCATATAAGGGCTCATAAAAAACTCGGACATGGATATAAAAAATAGGGAGTTGACAATACACTATGAAACTGAGAAATCAAACGACCTGAATGGCATAAATAAACCAAGATATTGATTAATGCCATCAAATTAGCGTCAAAACCGTAACAATATAAGGAAATTTGTTTTTTTTTTCATTTAGCTATTGCAAGCAACGAGTTCATTCAATAGAATTCGCCCCACTTATGTGCCGACTTAGCTCAGTAGGTAGAGCAACTGACTTGTAATCAGTAGGTCACCAGTTCGACTCCGGTAGTCGGCACCACTTTCTTTTTTAGAAAGTTAGAAAAATTTGGAGGGGTTCCCGAGTGGCCAAAGGGAGCAGACTGTAAATCTGCCGGCACTGCCTTCGATGGTTCGAATCCGTCCCCCTCCACCATATTTCTTAAGGAAATAGCTCTCAGAGTTACGTGTTGCGTGCATCGTATAATGGCTATTACCTCAGCCTTCCAAGCTGATGATGCGGGTTCGATTCCCGCTGCACGCTCCAACTCACAAATAGTGCTGATATAGCTCAGTCGGTAGAGCGCACCCTTGGTAAGGGTGAGGTCCCCAGTTCAAATCTGGGTATCAGCACCAGCTCTGATGCTACATCTCCTTTTGATATAAACACCATTAATTTTGGTTACGTGGCCATTTCGCCACCAAATCCGTACCTTGAGGGACAATCCATGTCTAAAGAAAAATTTGAACGTACGAAACCGCACGTAAACGTTGGTACTATCGGCCACGTTGACCACGGTAAAACAACTCTAACTGCTGCTATCTGTACTACTTTGTCAAAAGTATACGGTGGTGAAGCAAAAGACTTCGCATCTATCGATAACGCTCCAGAAGAGCGCGAGCGTGGTATCACAATCGCTACTTCTCACGTTGAGTACGATACACCTGACCGTCACTACGCACACGTAGATTGCCCAGGACACGCCGATTACGTTAAAAACATGATCACTGGTGCTGCTCAAATGGACGGCGGTATCTTAGTTGTTGCTGCGACTGATGGCCCAATGCCACAAACTCGTGAGCACATCCTACTTGGTCGTCAAGTTGGTATCCCTTACATCATCGTATTCATGAACAAGTGTGACATGGTTGATGATGAAGAGCTTCTAGAGCTAGTTGAGATGGAAGTTCGTGAAC
>NZ_JAUFQV010000019.1 GCF_030409945.1 Vibrio tapetis subsp. quintayensis | reverse complement strand
AAGAGCATGACAGAATCGATTGGTACTTATCCCGTCAAGATCCCTCAGTAATGACAAATTGATCAATCTTTACAGTCAAAACTAACTGCAAACAATCCAATTTTCGACTCGTAGTTGATTAACCTTAGCGTCTAGTCGGTAATTTATCGGGTTAAAAGTCCGTCAATCTGGTCAAGCGATATGGGCCTCCGACAATCGCTTTACTCAACGCTGACAAATCATGACTGTACCTGTTTGATTTCAAGAGTAATATGAACTCACTAAAACCTACAATTAGGAGGTAAGTTTTTATGACTACTTCAAAATCATCTTGGGCCATTGGTGTGGGCCTTGTACTTGGGCTTGCGTTGCTGGGTTTCCAGTTGCAGCAGGCTGTCATCAATTTTAAAAGCTACGAACGGGTAGTGACGGTGAAAGGCTTGTCTGAAAGGGAATACCCAGCAGACACCGTTATTTGGCCAATTCAGTTAACGGTTGCCGATAACGATTTGCAAAAAGTGTATCAAACCCTCGAAACACAAACGAAGCAGGTGTCGGCATTTCTAATTGAGCAAGGCATAGAGGATGCAGAGTTCTCGCTTTCTTCGCCAAGTGTTGTGGATAAAAAAGCCCAACAGTACGGCGATAGTTATGTTGAGTTTCGCTATCTTGCTAACCAGAGCATCACGATATACAGCACCAAAGTGGACACGGTTCGAGGTGCAATGAACAAACTTGGCGAACTTGGCAAGCTAGGGTTGGTATTAAACCAAGACAGTTATAGCAGCCAACCTGAATATCTTTTCACTCAGTTAAATGATGTAAAACCTGAAATGGTCGAAGAAGCGACCCGTCAGGCAAGAGAGGTCGCGCAGAAGTTTGCCGCGGATTCGCAAAGCCAGTTAGGTAAGATCAAACGTGCTTCTCAAGGTCGTTTCAGTATTTCAAATCGAGACAGCAATACCGCACATATTAAAAAATTGCGTGTTGTTTCTACGGTTGAATATTACCTTTCTGACTAAATAGCCTAAAGCGTGCTCACCTTCTGAAAAGAGATCATTCAGTTAGGAGAGCACGCTTAATGGTGCCCGTTAGGCGACTCTCCCTGCATACCATAGCTCTTGATACTGCGAGTTGTTGTTTAACAATTCATTATGATTGCCATTGGCGACGATCTGCCCTTGGTTTAACAAATAAATGGTATCGGCATCGGTGACGGTGTCCAAACGATGGGCGACGGTGACAACGGTTTTACCTTTGCAAAGTTGTTCAAGTGTATCGAGCACTTCTTGTTGTTTTACCTGATCTAAGGCCGATGTGAATTCATCCAAAAGTACAATAGGTGCGTTGTGAAGTAGGGCACGAGCCAAACTCAAGCGTTGCCTTTCTCCTCCGGATAATTGGCAACCATTTTCACCAATCTCACTGTCTAGCCCTTGAGGCAAACGTTGCAGTAGTTCATTTAACCCTGCGTTGGTAACCGCCTCTTGTAATTGCGCTAAACTGGCGTTGTTATTTGCAATCAACAGATTGTCTTTCAAGCTGCCTGCAAACAACTGTACCTCTTGCGTCACGTAGCTTATGTGCTTATACAATTGCTCAGTTCCGATGTTCTCTAGTGTTTTGCCACCAATCTTAATTTGCCCGTGTGTTGGGTTATGGAAAGCCGCAATAAGGTGCAGAAGGCTTGACTTGCCTGAGCCACTTGGGCCGACAATGGCGACATGTTCTCCCTGAGAAATAGCCAAATCAATGTTATTTAATACGGTTTGTTCCTCGAACGCCAAACTCACCTTTTCGAGTGAAATATCATAATAATTTGGTGCCTGTCCCTTCTGGGTTTGTTGAGGGGAAGAAGCTAACTCTCTCAATCGACGCGCCGAGCTTATAAACAAACGCAGAAGTGTCGAGAACAAAGCTAGACGGGCCAAAGGGCGAACTGTAGCAATGGTCGCCAAAATGGCAGCAAGGCAGTCCGTTAAGGTGATGGCGCCATAGCCATACAAAGTTGACGCAACGGCGATCATAGCAGGTAGGCTTAATTCAAGTAGTAACGTCGCGCCCATGACACCTGTCCCCCCCGCCCATTCTAAGCCGAGACCGCTTTTTCTGACTTGTTCGATACGTTGGTTTAGAGGGGCAGATAACCTTTCAGAACGACCAAAGCTTTTGAGCATAGGTAAACAAGCGATAAACTCTAAGACTTGATTGGCACTTTGGGTCGTGTGCTCGTGATTGTCTTTGGCCACACGACTCAGTCGACCTTCTGTCATCATCAGGACTAAGATGGCGAGGGCGATAAATAAGGCCAGCACCGCAGCCAGTGTTGGTGACACCCACAGCATAAACACCAGCATACAGGCCGGGATCACCCAAGCGGCAAAAAAGTCTGCTACGAGGTGGCTGAAGATGTCTTCAAATAATTTCAGGTCAGTTGTGACCAGCTTCATTCGCTCACCAAGCCCTTTGCCGATTAAATGGGCCAAAGGCTGTTTACGTATGTCAGACAATAATTGGCTGCGTAAGTGATGCGTGATGTTGTATGCACCGAGAAAACTCTGTTTGGCGGTTTGGCCTGAGAACCATTGTAAAGTAACCACGGCCGCTGAAACGCATAACAACCAGGTTAATTGCGGCGCGTCTTGCGCATAGAGAAAACCAAACACCATCGCCCACACGATGGCGGATAATAGTTCAGTGAACATTTTTCCTGCAATGCCGACAAAAAAGTCGTTACTGCTGGCTTTACTGTATTGTAAAAGAAATCGAACGTTATCCATGTGTGCATTCCTTTAATGAGCCATTATCAATGGTCCAATGCTGTGTGGGGCGAATCATGGTGCTGACGACTGCGTTGGTCAGTGACGAATCCTTGCGGTGGGTTCTGTGGTTGATGATGATCTGAATTTGCTCAGGAAACGCGTGGTGAATCGAATCCAAAATGCTGAGTTCTGATTTTTGGTCCAAATGGGCCGTGGCCTCGTCCAATACCAGAATAGGCGTGTGTGCTAATAAGGCGCGAGCGATGGCCAATCGTTGCATTTCGCCGCCACTGAATGTGCGGTGGGTTTCTCCCATATCGGTATCAAGTTGATTCGGTAAGGCGCGGATCAGTGCTGTGAGTTCCAATCTATCAAGGGTTTTCCAAACCGTCATATCGTCGCATGTTGGGCTGGCGAGTAAGAGGTTATCTCGAATGCTGCCACTGAAAAACAGACTCTGCTGACTAACCACCGCCACATATTCGGCGCGGTTTTGATCCGTAAGAGTAGAGACGGCTTGGTCGTTGATATACCAACCGTCCTGTGTTGCGCTCAAAGCTCCCGTTAACACTTCGATTAATGAGCTTTTTCCACAACCAGACGGGCCTTGAATGAAAACGCGGTCGCCAGAACTCAACGAAGCATTAATGTCTCGTAGAACGGATTGCTCCCCTCTATCTAAATACAGTTTCTGACAACTTAGTGTTTGCACAAAGCCTGAGTATAAGGCGTGGTTTGATTCCGAATAGCCAAACATGGGGATCAATCGGTCTAAGCACAAAAAGGACTGTTGGGCTTGGCCGGAAACCTGAGTTAAGGCGAGCCATGGTTTTAGCAGGCCTGCAGTGATGGCTGAGATCATGATGAGTTCAGCAATGGACAGCTGACCCTGCATGGTGAACCCAATTGCAACGGGTACCACAAGAATGAAAGACGTTTGAGCGATGGTAATAAAGCCGACCCATGCGGTGATGAGTTGCTTTGTGTAACTGGAAACCAACTTGTTGTGCTTTTCCATGGCTTTATGCAACTGTTGGTAGCTCTGTGCATCAACGGCAAACAATTTCATCACGCCAATGCTGCGCAAAAATTCCAGCTGCGCCGAATGCATGGTTGCGACGATGCTTTGGTATTTTTCAAAGCGGCCACTGAATCCTTTCATCATGAGAAATTGAATGGTTGCCGCAATAGGCAAGGGGATGAAAGCGATCAGCGCAATACGCCAATCGATGTAAAAAAGCAGGCATGAAAGCAATATTGGCATCAGTAAGCCATTAATCACATCGGTGCCATGGTGCGCAATGAGTGGCTCCAATTGTTGGCAATCGCTAGAGATGCGTTTTTCTAGGTCAGCTCGCTTGTAGCGCTGTAACTGTTCAAGTGGCATGGTGCTGAGTACTTTCACCATGTGTTGTCTTACTTTTTGAATGACATGATAAGCCACAAGGTGCGCCTGCCAAACGGCGGCGATATAGAATACATAGCGAACCAATAGCGCCGCTGCGATGACTACAGAATGAACGACCACAGAACCCTGATTCATGATGGTTTCAATCGCCAAATACACGGCTATCCATGGGATGAATTCCACTAAAGTGGCGAGTAAAGCAAAAACAATGGAAGCGCACACTCGCGGTGTTTCACTTCTAAGCATGGTAAAAAACGCGTCTTTACGCGTCATGGTTTGAACTAAATGCATAAATAACTCCTTAATAGGAATTATTCTCGTTTAATGAATGGGAGTTGGCTGTCAAATATGGGAGAAATTATGTTCGATTGCGGAAATTGTTCGGTGTGATGCCGACATGGCGTTTAAAGACTTGAGTGAAGTGACTGCTTGATTGATACCCAAGAGACAAGGCTATGTCTGTGATGGGTTGAGTTCCGTACTGGAGTTTGTCTTTGGCTAAGCTGACTCGGTGGTGCTGAATCCAGTACGCAACGCCCACGCCTAACTCTTCTCGAAATGCACTTTTGAGGTAGCATTCGTTCGTATTTAACGCTTTAGCAAGTGACTTTATGGTCCAACGGGTGTCGGGTCTGTGTTGCACTTCTGAACAGGCTCTATCGACAAGGCTTTGTGGCTTTGGTCTTGTCATGATGAGCGCGAGTATTTCTAACATTTTCCCATGTAACCAGATCTTTCGTGCTTCGCCTGAGTACTCGCATTCCCATACCGTTCGAACCACGGACGCAAGCTCGTTAAAAAGTGGCATTTGCCAGCCCGCGCTGTAGCCTTCAAATGGTAGTAAGAAGTCGTCTGACTGGCTGGTGGCAAGTGAACTGGCGATGCCATGATTGAGTGGAAACTGCATGCGAATGGCCTGCATTTTTCCATCTTTCGGTAGGATGATGGTGTCTTTCTTTAGTGGCACACTGATGACCGTCGCCATAAAGCGGTGTTCGAATGAAGAAGCTGGGTAGTCTGGATAGTTAGGTGAGTAGGCGTCGTTCGCACCCATGACACTGATATAACATCCAGATTCAACGGGATCATCGATAAGCGTATCGGCACTGGCGCAATAATTCACGACTTGGGCAGTACAATGAGGCCCTAACACGATCGTATCGCAACACCCCATTAAATGTTTGGCCTGCGTTAGACTGTTGACGAGGTTACCCATGACTCCTCCCTGTTTAATGATAGTTATTATCATTTATTGTGATGCGATGGGCAACCATTTGAATACAAATTAAAATGGACTCATTGTTCACACGATCTGGACGTAGGTGTTGGTCTTTCGTTAAGCTATCAATAGCGCACTTACAAAAGAGTTTAAGTAATGGAATTGGTACCATTTACAGGAAAGGATCTTGAAGTACTCTTGGGTTGGATCGATTCAGAGCAGCTTAGCTATCAATGGGGTGGGCCGCTATACGCTCACCCATTAACCGCAGAACAAATCGCCAAACATTGTGACCAACCGGAAGTGCATTCTTATCTTTTCCAAGTCGATGGGCAAAAGGCGGGCTTCATAGAGCTTCGTCACCTTGAGGCTAAAAAGTACCGATTGTGTCGAGTTTTTATTGCCGAACCATTTCGTGGCCGGGGCTTATCTAAAATTTTGGTGACTCGCGCAATAGAAAAAGCTCAGTCACGTTTCGGTTGTAATGAGCTGTCCTTGGCTGTTTTTGAGCCAAACGCCAGTGCGAGGCGGTGTTACTTAGGACTAGGATTTACCGAAGTCGAGAAAATTCAGGGCAGCCGGAGCTTTAATGGCGAAGTTTGGCATACCATCGAAATGCAAAAACGCCTGTTATGAGGTTGTTGATGGGCTGTCTATGATACGGCCATTTCGAACTAGCGCTCGTCTCACATTTTTACACATCTTTCCAAAGCGATTTAGTTCATCAAACGTTGGCGCTATGCCTCGTTGAACTTGGTGTTCCCAATACGTTAAATCGCTATCGACCAATTCCATCAGTTTTTTCGGACAGCCTTGGCAGCTGTTATCAGGCCCACACACAAACGTGTCTTCGTCATACAAAGGAAACTGATGTTTTACGTCATCAATAATGTTCTGCATTGCTTCAATAAGTTTAGGCTTACCGGCCATAACGAAACCAACTTACGGGCTCAATTTGAGTGGGGCGACATTGTAGAGCAAGAAGTTTATTTGCGCAGCACAATTTGTTTCTTTACCATTTATTTCTGTACAAGGGTAAGCCACTTTGTCGCCAAATGATTGCAGATCTTTTGTTGATGAAGGAACTGGTTTTGCGTTGTGTTGAGCATAGCCTGATGAATAGGGCGTGTTGTTTCGTCTAGATTTGTTGCTACCCTATCGGCCCAGTCATTCACAATTTCTGGTGTTGCTTCAGGATGAAATTGAACGCCGTAGCTGAGTTGATCCACTCTAAAGGCTTGGTTTTGGCAGTGTTTTCCGGTGACCAGTAACTTTGCATCGAAAGGAAGTTCTAGCGTATCTTGATGCATCTCGTACATAGATAAAGTTGCTGGAAGTCCGGATAATACAGGATCTTGTTGACCAACTTGATTGATGGATAATTCAGTAAACGCCACTTCCCATCCTTCATTAGAGCGATATTCACCGCCAAAAGCGCGAGCCAGAAGTTGAGCGCCCAAACAAATACCAAAAATGGGCTTTTCGTTAGAGTGAAATTGCACAATGAGTTCAACGACACTCGCCAAAAATGGGGCTTCAACATCGTCAAAAGCACTCGTACGCCCACCTAACACGACTAAGCCGTCGAAATCGTCAACACGTAATGTCTGAGTGTTGTCTTTATACGAGTGGTGGACTGTTAACTCAGCTCCGCCGTTTTGCAATGCTTCACCAAAGAAACCAACAGGTACGATTTCATCATTTTGGATAACGAGTATTTTACTCATGTAAACTCCTTGCGGTTTCAATAATTTAGAATTATTAACGTATTAAGTCGAACGTGAAATATATGAACGTTCGGAAAGGCAAAACAGGACGAACCTTAACTAACTAACTAACTAACTATATGTAATCTATTGTCTCTCTGGGAAGTTGACCTTTTCCCCTTGGCTGGTTAACAAACATATCTCTTTTGGTTTCCCATTTTCATCGAGTCGTAATTCTCCTATGGTGCTTTGGTTAACCAAGCGATAAAACTCTTGGGTATCTGGGTGACGCTTGGAGATTTTTAGGCTTTTACGCTTAGTAAACCAGTTTAATGGTGAGCGAGGGCTATATAACACCGTATCCAAAGCGTCACAGGCTTTGAGTAGGCGATCAGGAAACTGGTTCTTAATGCCACTGCAGGTAATTTGATAGATGTTTGGGCTATTTTTACTGTGCCTCAGTTTTGCGTCATACGCGAAGGAGTAGTGCACATCTCCAGATAGAATGACAAAATTGGTCGGTGTTTTCGTATGGGTGAAAATACTGATAAGTGTGTTAGCGCTGCCTGGGTGTGCCATCCAATTTTCTGCATCAATAATGAGAGGGTGGCCAACAATAGTCATGGTCCGCTGTAGCATCTCAATGAATTTAACACCAAAAATTGGGGCTGCGGAAATAATGATGACTTTGCTTTGATCGAGTAATTCTTGTTGAAATTCGGTCATGGCTTCCCAGTCGAGTAGCCCAGAAGGTTTGTTCATTCGAGACTCTGAACGCCAGCGTCGGGTCCGAGTATCTAACACGACCACTTTGGGAGAGGTGTGGATGGTGTAATGCCAATCTTCAAAGCGATATAGATGCAAAATCAAGTCATCATGAGCGTCGAGACTTGGTTCTGATAAGTTCCTCTCATTAAGGAATCGTTTTACCTTGGTTAGAAAATCCTGGTTAAACTTTTCAGGAGCATTGCCCCAACCTTGACATAACCAATAGGCGATGAGGCCATTACCGATTATTCGACGAGAAAATAGATTGTCATACGCCGCTTTTTCCCAGCCGACGGTGAGATTCCAGTCGTCAGTAATGTCGTGGTCATCAAAGATCATATAAGTCGGTATATGAGCCAATAATCGCTGAACTTGCTTCAATCCAGAGACAAATTTGTGGATGTGTTTTTTCTCTTCGTACCATTTTTTCTGCCATTGAGAGGAAAGCGCTTTTCCGCCAGTTTCAAACCTTCGCTGCTCGAGTTGCTCAAGATCGATAAGATCCCAGACTGTCGGTGACCACACGAGTAAATACATTGCGAAATATTCCGCAAAACTGATCAGGTGATTTTCACATTCTGTGGAACTGAATACTGGGGTATTGCGATGCGGAAACAGTTTAGTCAGTAAGGTTCCATCATCGACGTAATGGGGTAAGAGCTTATCACGGCCATAATAGCATTCTGAGGAATGGTATAACTCATTACTGTTGGTTATTGGCGCTTCTTCAAAGCTCTCCGACGGCAGGCCGAGAAGGTTAATCGTCTGTTCGATCGCGCTAAGCGTTGGGCCCGCTACATGATCTGCGTAGATTTGATCTCCGCTCATTATTAACATGTCTGGTCGAGATGCAATGTCTTGCGTTGATATTTTAGTGTCAGCGGCGACTAATGCATCGTCACTAAAATGATGTGGATTGCGACAAGAACCATGCAGCACGTAATCTGCTTTTTCGCTGATCACAAAACGGATACCGGCATGAGTCCCCGTATTGTGAGAGTAATTTAAATGAGGGACCAAGGTGGTAACTGACCCATGCTGAGTGTCTATTTGGTAGTTCAAGGCCGTTTGAGTGGGAAAGCTACCTGCAATCGTCAGCATACAAACCCACGCGTTTGTGCCTATTTGTAGCTGTTGCTTCGGCTCAATTATGTGCTGAGCGTAAAAATTGCCTGTTTCGGCATTATTAATTTCAACGCTACCGATTAAAGGTTCAGACGTTACTAGCCATAAATTAACCTCATGTTCGGTTACTTTACGCAGTATGGGGCCAGCAAGTACAAGAGGTAAACGGGTTGCTTCTACAGACAAGTCAGCTTCCTTCATATAAAGCAAAGATGGATAAAGACATAAAATAGAATATCGAAATTTGTCTTTATTTGCACTGTGTGATATAGCCAAATTATCAATGAGACGTTAAAAAATGTGCTTCACACAAATTTTATGAGTTAAAGTTCATATTGTGACGCATGCCCTTGTTTACTTGCCGTGTTTTGATAATTTCTAACGTGAAACACGCAAATAATTTGAAGGCGAACTTAGATTCGCAGCTGCTAGGTAAGGGATAGAAAATGAGTAATTGTGTATGGAACAATTTCGGGGTGTTAACGGAAGTAAAGATGGATGAGAATTTTGTTTGGGTATCGAACCAAGATGGTCGAAGCCTTAAAATGAGTATCATCAGTTACAAAGATAAGTACCAAGATGTGTACCAAACAGCCCTCGGTTTGGTAGGCAAAAAAGTACGTTTGAATACAAGCCAAAGTAATGGCGAGCAGGCTGTTTGGTTTAGCCACATTTCAGAAGTGTCGGCGCGCCATGCTGCCATATCCGAAGCTGTCGCATAATCCTTGCTAGGTTAAAGTTTAGTCATTTGTATTAGATAAAGGTCGACTTCTTAGATAGTCGACCTTTTTGTTTGTCTTCCGCATAGGGTTAATGCCATTTTGCCCCGTTCTGAGGTAAAATATCGCCCTGATTTTAATTTAGATTTCCTACTCATTCCTCATGGCGCAATTTACCGAAGAACAAAAATCAATAATCAAACACCGTGAAGGCAATGCGTTGTGTTTAGCGGGGGCGGGCACCGGCAAAACAACCACTCTTGCTGGCGTTTATCAGGCACAAGCCCGCCTGGTACCAGAGCAAAGTATTCAAGTGCTTATGTTTAATAAAACCATTTGTGATGATTTTAGATCTAAGCTGCTGGATAAGGGCTACAACCCACACCGTACTGTTAAGACCTATCACGGGTTTTGTCAGGAACTGCTAACGCGTCAGGGCTTTGGTTCGAAGTTAGTGTTTGAACCCATGCGTCGCACACAACTGATCAGAACTGTCCTACAAAAAATGGCGAACAGTTGTCGCCTTCCTGTAACCAAGCGCTTACTTAAAAAGCCGAAAACTGTTGCGGTACTCGAAAGTTTTATTAGCTTAGTAAAAGCAATAGGGCTGAGTGAAGATGAAGTCTTTGACACTCAAAATTACAGTGAAGAATACGATTTCCTACTAGACGCTTATAAAGTCGTTGAGCAAGAACGGCTACGCTCTGGAATATTGTTTTTCGATGATTGGCTAATCGAATCGGTCAAACTGCTTTCTGAGGATTCAGAGCTTAGGCAACGGGTTCAACAGTCAATTCAGCTTGTCATTGTGGATGAATTTCAAGACACCAACCCAGTTCAGTTAAAACTTTTAAAGTTAATCGTGGCTGACGATGCGCGTATTATGGCGGTGGGCGACATCAACCAATGTATCTATAAGTGGCGAGGAAGTGAGCCTTCCATCATGTTACGGTTCGCTCAAGAATTTCCTCCTTGTTCGACTTACAAATTGAGTCATACCTTTCGTTTTGGTCATAGTTTAGCGATTGCCGCCGATCACTTGATCAGCAATAACAAAGAACGATTCAAAGACTTTTGCACCGTTCCTGCATCAAGTGTTGAAGACACACATATAGAGCACATAAAAACCTCGACCATTGCGTCACATGTGGTGAAAGCCGTAAAAGGTCAAATTGAAGAAGGCTGTGAATCGGGTGAAATAGCTGTATTAGTTAGGCGCTGGTCACAAGCCATGTTAATCGAACTGGCGTTTATCAAAGCGAATGTTCCGTATATGGCACCAGAAGGCAGTACGCTGGCGAAAAGCCGAGAGGTTAAGTTACTGTTGCAGTTAATGAACCTAGTTATTCGCTGGCATGAACAACAAAAGATAGACAGCCATATCTTGCAAGAATTGTTCAGCTACCCACATTGTTATTTGCGTGGCGAGATCTTACAACCACTTTGCCGTGCTCTTGCGAGCGTTCCGCCTACAAGTTGGGTAAGAGAAATTGACAAATTCGCTACTGCGAACAAACGTAAAGATCAAAACTTCGATAACGCGATAGAACGAGTCACATTGATACGTTCGTTGCTCAAAAAAGACATGAAAGCCCGGCAGATCTTTGACGAGTATCGAACCGGGTCCGATCTCGACTATTGGTTAAGAAAGTCTGAAGCCACCGAAGGTGATGTAGAAGAAAGCTTAGACAAGCTCAATGCGTTAGCGGCGGTACTTAAAGGGTTGAATTACGACTGCAACCAAGCGAAAGACTTTTTTGAAAGCACGCAGCAAAGAGCTGCTCAGAGTTCGAAAAAATCAGACGGGGTTCGCTTAACCACAATATTTCGAGCGAAAGGCTGTGAATACAATCACGTGCATTTGCCTTTCTGGGATAGAGGTATTTTTCCAACAGAAGCGAAGTTCGATACAGGCCAAGGCCCAGATTACGAAGAAGAGCGCCGTGTCGCTTATGTCGCTGTTACCCGAGCAAAACACAGAGCGAAGATCTACACCGGTGATTCGCCGAGCCCGTTTGTATTTGAGTCTTACCTACCGCTTGCGCACTCGTTTGGGCCAAGTTTGTACAAAGATCAAAGCTTGCCGTATTTTGAAACCGAACCACTAGAACTGTACTTAACGCAATTGAATCGAATTGATGATTGCGCCGAGGCGCCGAAAAAGCCCCTCAATACACGGTTAAGAGACAAAAAAAGCAGTAACTCTACAGAGGAAGGCGTGGCTGCAGTCGGGGATAGGGTCCGACACATTCAAGGTGATAAAGGCAGGATAACCAATATCTCGGGGCCAAAATTTACCGTGAAATACGATTCAAACAAGTCGCACCAATATCAAATGGCGATGTTCAGCCGATTCTTTGATTTAATCGGCTAACGACAAGGGTTTATAAGGCATGAAAATAGTGAATAAATGGCTGGTCGGTTTGATTATTTTAATAAGCGTTGGTTGCGCGAACGTTAGCAATGATCAAACAAATTTAAAGCAAGGTGACGAATTGGTGGTGCTGGCTCACGGCCTAGCGAGAAGTGGCAGCGCTATGTGGAAGCTGGCTCAAAGAATAGAAGAAGCGGGTTATCATGTGTGTGTTATCGATTACTCTACAATTGGCAAGTCGCTTGAGTCAACGTTAACACAGACAGAGAGCGAGATAGATAACTGCCTACAAAACGATAACCGCGTTCACTTTGTGGGCCACTCACTTGGCGGTTTGGTTATACGCTCATATCTAGAGACACATAAAGAACTACAAAGTACCGAGCGACTAGGTCAGGTGGTCTTCATGGGAACCCCGAATCACGGCAGTGAAGTCGCGGATCACTTTGATGGTCGGCTGCTGATGGATATAGCCGGCGGTACTAGCCAGTCCTTAGTGACAGGGGAGCGTTCGTTAGGGGAGGTCATTGCGCAACCCGACTATCAAGCTGGCGTGATTGCGGGGACCAACAGTAATGGTGCAACTAATCGATTCTTCGATGGCCCTAACGATGGCTTAGTTTCAGTAGATTCAACCAAAGTCGCTAATATGAAGGATTTTATTACGATTGAAGTTGGGCACTCTATTATGCGTTACGACGAAGTGGTGGCGAATCAAACGATACATTTTCTAAATTACGGCGTGTTTGATCATACAAACGCGCCTGTGCAGTAAGAAACGTACCTCGAAGTAAGAAACGTCGCAGTATTTAGAACGGAGCATCAACCTGAAAGTGCATCGGCTGTTTGGTGTATGGGTGATCAAACGATAAAGACTCGGCGTGTAAGTGTAAACGGTTCGCTTTCATACCATATAAGTCATCACCAACAATCGGCATGTTTAACCCCAAATAGTGGGCGCAATGGACGCGAAGTTGATGGGTCCTGCCGGTTTTTGGGTGCAGATAAAGCTTGGTTTTTCCGTCTTTGCGTTCGATTACTTGCCATGTTGTTTCTGCTGCTTTACCGTGCTCTTCGCACACCATTTGTCGCGGACGGTCATCAAGGTCACCACGCAGCGGTAATTCAATCTTGCCCGTATCGTGCTCTACAATGCCATCCACCAATGCCACATAGCGTTTCTCTACATGACGAGTAATAAATTGTTTTTGTATGCTTTTATTCGCACGTTTAGTGAGGGCGAAAACTAAGATGCCTGACGTAGCCATGTCCAATCTATGGATAACGAAAGGGCCCTCAACGTCAGTAAACTGCTGTTGTAAGCGATAATAAGCGGAGTCCTTAATTGTACGGCCTGGTACCGACAAAAAGTCAGCGGGCTTGTTCACGACGACAATTGCTTCATCTTGGTAGATGATGTCCAATTCTTTGCCTTCTGCTGGATTATTCAGCAGCGGGTTTTCATCAAGCTCGATACCTTTAAGCATGTGGCCCAAAATAGGCTCGCACTTACTCTGGCAAGACGCGTAATACTTTTTGTGTAAGCGAACTTCAGACTTAGGGGAAGTACCCCACCAAAACTCAGCCATACATACGGGCTCTAGATTGTGTTTGTAGGCGTAGTGCAATAGCTTAGGTGCGGCACATTCACCAGCGCCTGCAGGTGGCGTAGGGTTTTTTGTGGGTTCAAATATATCAATCAGGGACTTTTGTTCGCCTAAGCCGTTAAGAAAATGGTACTGAGAAAACAGCCGATGTTGCAGCGCAAGTGATAAGGTTGCTCGTTGTGCTTTAAGCTCTACAAGTTCGTCAGTTAGTTTGGTTAAGCTGTCTTGAACAGCGTCAGTTTTTTGCTGCCACTTCTGCCTTAAGTGTTTCTGTTGATTTTTCTCTGCCACACTTTGCTTGCCCAATAGCGCCTTAAGTACATCGAATTCGTCGGCGTTCAATGCTGATTTTGCCAAAGACTGCTCAGCGGCAGTTCGTTGGGATTTACGATCAGCTCTGCTTTTGATCATGCTTTGACGTAAAGCTTCCAATTCGATATCAGCATTTTTCTGGGTCAGGGTTAACTCTGACTTTAATTCATCAAACCTAGGATCAATCTTTAGTTGATTCACTTTCAAATTGACCGCAGTAATCTGAGCGGTATCGTCTCTAAAGAATCCATCATCGACCAACATATCAAATACGGGAGGAACAAAGCCGTCGAGTAGATTTTGGTCTGCAATCTTGCCAGAGAATGCGCTCAAGAACCCAAGTTCCCCCTGGTTATTTTTAACCACCAGTACACCAAACATTTTGCCCGTTGCTTTTTCATTTTCCTCAAACGTGTAGGCACATTTGCTCAGTTGACCAAAGTTATGACGCCATTGCGTTTGTGTTTCTAAGTGGCGTTGTAATTGCGCAGCGGCCAGTTCAGATAACGCGTGGGCCTGATAATAGAACGGAAATGTAAACTTATCGGGCAGAGGGATGTCATCAACTGATGATTGAAATGGCGTAAAACAAAGTTGAGTGTTTGGCATGGGGTATTCTTTGGCGAATTTGATGAGCTGGATTTTACTGGTTTTACTCAACATTGCCAATCCAGAAATTCACTCCGAACCATCTATTAATCGAATAGTAACTAACTGTTAACTCTTTTGGATATAGATAGAATGAAGGCATAATCAAAACGAGGTAGATACCATGTCAAATAAAGAAAGAGTTCTGCACACTGTGTTGTTTGAAGTTTTTGCGTTGATGTTGATGATCCCTTTGGGGAGTTTAGTTGGCGGTATCGACACGCATACCATGACAGGTGTGGCCATATTCATGAGCCTAGTGGCGATGGCTTGGAATTACACATACAACTATTTGTTTGACAAAATTCAGGGTTCAGACCGAAATTCAAGAACTGTGCTAACGAGAATCGCTCATGGGATAGGGTTTGAAGCCGGGTTGCTAGTGGCTACATTACCATTGTTGATGATGTTCTTAAACAAGGGCTTCATGGAAGTGTTGCTACTTGAAATTACCATGGTTGTGTTCTTCTTAGTCTATGCAATTGCGTACAATTGGGTTTACGACACGGTGAAAAACCATTTAGAAAACAGTAGTAAAATAGCAACCAATAGTAAAATACACAAAAAAGCTTGATTAGGTGATTAGATAAATTGACGAGTTTTGTTTTTTTTAAAAAATTTGGTAGCGGAAAGTTGAGATACAGAATCTAAATGACAGACTTTTTCGCTACCAAGAGACATTACTTCTCAGCGGCAACCACTGAGATTTCTACAAGTAGGGCTTCACGAGCCATGCTAGCTTCAACACATGCACGAGCAGGTGCATGGCCTTCAGGAACCCATGCGTCCCATACTGCGTTCATTTCAGCGAAGTCTTTCATATCTTTGATGTAAATAGTTGCAGAAAGCATGTGTTCTTTATCACTGCCGGCTTGATCAAGCAGAGTTTCTACTTTGTCTAGCATGGTTTGAGTTTGCTCTGCGATGTCTTTAGTTGCGTCAGCACAAACTTGTCCACATAGGTAGATAGTGCCGTTGTGTTTAACGATACGGCTCATGCGTTGCTTAGTTTCCATTCTTTCAATCATTGTTATCTCTATTGTTTTTCTGAGTACAGTAATGGTTAAGTTTATAAGAACTGCAAAACCATTCAATATCTAATCAAAAATATTTGTGAAATATCAATAAATAATAAAATTATTGCATTTTCAAGGCTATTTTCCTCCCTTATACCCCATTTGAGTGATGCCAAGAGAAAGACATTATCTTAACTTTCGAGTGATAACTCACTTATCAAGGAAGAAGGTCATGAAAGCATCTCAATTTTACCCCGCCTTGACGCTCATTGCAGCTGCAATGCTTAGCGCATGTGGCGGAGGTGATGGCTCAGATCCTGTATCAAAGTCCAGCTACTTGAACGTAACCGCCATTGATGGATACCTGAAAGGGGCCGAAGTTTGGTTGGATATAAACAAGGACTACCAGTGGAACACAGGAGAGCCTAAAGCCATAACAACTGACGGCGGTAAAGCGAATTTAAACGTCGATGGGATACCCAATCCAGAGAGCTACCCCATTGTAGTAAAAGTTATTCCTGGGCAAACCATTGACGAAACCACACCCGATCAAACGGTGAAAACCGGTTACCTAATGTCGGCTCCGTCTGGGGAGCTGGATATCACTCCACTATCAACATTAGTGCAAGTTTCAATGGTGAACGGCTCGCTAACAAAAGCACAAGCCACTGAAAAAATCGCGAAAGATCTCGGGGTACCCAAAGAAGAGGTGCTAGGGGATTATATCGAGAAAAGTGCGTCTGGTGCTGCGATGAAAGCAGAAGCACTCGTGAAAGCGGAGGTGATGCCTCAAAGTGCCGTTCATGCCTCTCAAGCTGATAAGGTCGTCGACCAAGCGAATTCTGTTGCACCATACCTGAAAGATCTGAAACAAGATGAAATCATTATTGTTGATGGCGATACCTGGAAAGTTGGAGTCGATGATAACGATGACGACGATGACGGTGTGATCGATAGCGAAGACGCATTCCCATACAACGCGCAAGAAACCGTAGATTCTGACGGCGATGGAATCGGTGACAATGCTGATCAATTTCCCAATGATGCTAACGAACAATTTGATTCGGATGGTGATACTGTCGGTGACAATACCGATGTCTTCCCAATGGATGCCACAGAGAGCAAAGACACTGACGAAGATGGTTTAGGAGACAACGCCGACAAGTTCCCAACTGATCCAAGCGAGAAGTTTGATTCTGACAACGACAAAGTAGGCGATAACGCAGACGAATTCCCTAGTGACCCCACGGAAACAAAAGATACAGACAAAGATGGTATAGGTGATAACGCCGATAAATTCCCAACCGATCCAACTGAAAAATACGATTCTGATAATGACAAAGTCGGCGATAACGCAGACGCGTTCCCCAATGATCCGACTGAGACAAAAGACAGTGATAAGGACGGCACTGGTGATAACAAAGACAAGTTTCCTAACAACCCGAAAGAATCAAGCGATGCCGATTCTGACGGCATAGGCGATAGCAGCGATAACTGCCTTTCGACCGCAAACCCAGACCAAGCAGACAGCGATGGTGACGGGGTGGGTGATGCGTGTGAAAGCGTAGAAATAACATTTGATAATGCAGTATTTGACCAAGCGACTTGGCAATAACTCCAACGAAAAGGACGACAAATCATGATGAATTTAAATAAATATATGCTTGCTGCGATTGCTGTTGGTGGATGCCTAGTCAGTATGCAGAGTATGGCGGCAGATAACTTGATGACATTTAAAGCGGGTGATGTCATCAAAGCGGCTGAAATGAACGACAACTTCACCTACCTTGAGGGCCTAGCTAATCAAGCAAAACTCGATTTCTCTGCCAAAACTGTCAACATTGACTGCAGTGCTGATGCACAAGCACTAAGAACGTATCTGCTTTCTGTTCAGCCTAGCCAGTTTGTCAAAGTACAGTTAACGGGTGTTTGTGAGGGTGACAGTAAAGGGGAGCTAGCAATCACACGTAGCGATATTTGGATTGAAGGTGGAGAGATTTCAGCGCAAGTATTAGTAAGAGGGAAGCAGGACGTAAGTTTCGCGGATGTGAGTTTTACCAGTAATATCAAACCAGAATTCTGGATCGATGGCGGTGGTTCCGCTTATTTACAGAACCCAGTTTTTACCGCGGGAGCAAACCCAGTTGTAACGGCCAACAGTGCGTTAGCCTATCGAGGTGATGTTACAGGGATCAATTTTTACGCAAACCAAGCTTCTCGTCTCTTTTTCTTTTCTCCGACGGGCACTGCAAGCTCTGTAAGACTCGAAATTGGCGCCGCTATGGAATTTGGTGAGCTTACTACAACCTCTTTAGATGCAAACACAGGGGGAAGCCTTAAAGGAACATCACTTACGGCTGACTATATTAATATCAATAATGGCGCATCTGGAATGGTGGAAACCATCGTCGCAAATGAAGAGCTTATTCTGAAAGGAAATGGTGCCTTGTTTGCGGGTAACATGACGGGGAAAAACTTGAACGTGATGCAAAGCTCATCGCTAAAAACCACGGGTGACGTTACGGGTACGGAATTGTTTGTAAGTTACGGTGCGAGTGCACGAATCAAGGGCAATGCAACAGTAACAGATTTCCATTTAGGGTCTACCTCTAGTGCTCGTATTGATGAGAAATTAATATCGACCAACGTTTCAGTTGTTGAAGGCTCGACATTGAGAACAAAAAATCTAGCCGTTAACAATAATCTGTTTGTACGTAGAGCAACCGTTAAGGTAGACGACGAGATTAGCTATGCCACGGTGGATGCGGGTTCATATAGTGACCTGTATCTTAATATGTCTCTCACAAAAATGTGTGCTGACTTCAACCCGGCAGCTGTAATGGCTTGGAGTACTTTAGATTTACAGTCATTCCCAGAAAACTGCAGCAATTAAAGTTGGCTAACTTAATGCAAAAACGATCAGTGGTTGTATAAACAAAGCACTAGAATAACTGATGGTTATGAATGGCATCTCTCTTATTTGAATTTCATCTAAGTTAGGTGCCATTTTTTATGACTATCGCCCACTATGTGCAGATCCTAAATGCTAGTTTTAAAGAGAATTAGAGCAAAAACCCAACTTAGGGCAAGTAGGAACTATGCAAAGCAGTCAACTACCAGATCGATTGGTAGGGAAAATTTATGATACCGCGCTAGAGCCTCGGTTATGGCCAGAATTGCTCGAACATATGGTGACGTATCTAAAGCCGAATATCGAGGTAGGCGAACAAGGGAAAATGAACACAAACCTGATGTGGGTTAAGAAACCGCAAGGGGGAGTACCAAGTTCTTACGAACAACTGCTTGAACACATGCAACGCAGCAGCGATATAGCAAAGCGTTTGGGTGTTGTTAAAGAGAAAGAATGCATACAGCGTAAGCTCCTTAATCAAATCCCGCTTCCCTGTGTGTTATTAAGGGCAGACAAGCAGATCGTTGAAATTAATGATTCGGCGATGCGCTATATGTCTACTATTAGAGAATTGTCAGTCCATGCTAACGAAATCATCTTTGAAAGTGGAAGGTTAAGAGCCGAATTCGAAAGCGGTATGACATCGTTGTTTTATCCGGGACAAAAAAATAAAGAAATTGCATTTGTCGTAAGACCTTCATTTGACGCAAACCCCACGACCATCAATTTAATCCGCGTCGATAACTTGCATGGCCTTGAAAGCCATGTGTTGATGTTTATCGCAACAGTGGACCAAGCGCAACAAGTAGATGTTTCGTCTTTTTCACATCGTTTCAAATTGACGCAAGCGGAACAAGAGATCCTTAAAAGTCTCGTTGAGGGCAAGACCCTACAATTGGTTGCGGCGCATAAAAAAGTGTCGATCCATACGGTGCGATCGCAGTTGAAGTCAATATTTGGTAAAACGGGTTGTCACCGGCAAAGTGAACTGGTGAAGTTGGTGTTACTGCAATCTACACAGCAGGAACAGCAACAGAAAGAAAAGCAAAGTATTATTCAATTGGATGCATTGTGCTTTCACCAAACAATGATCTTACCCGATGGAAGAAAGTTAGGTTATAGCGATGTTGGGAATAAGAACCACGCGCCATTAATCATGTTGCACCCATCGACAGGATCACGCCTGCAGCAACATCCTAATAAGCAAATTGCTTTCGAACAAAGAATGAGAGTTATATCGATAGATAGACCTGGATACGGTTTATCTGATGCCTGTGAGGGTGCGAGTTTAAACAGCGTGGCCAAAGATGTTGGATATTTAATGGATTCACTTAATATCCAACGCTTCGCAGTCTCTGGTTTTTGTGGAGGCGGGCCATATGCTTTAGCAGTAGCAGCGCAATTTAGACATCGGGTTGTGCATACCAGCTTAATTAGTTCCGTTACCCCATTTCAAGAAATTAACCTGTTGCACGGAGTTAAGACAACCAACAAAATGATGGCACATTTGGCGCTAAAAGCGCCAGAGATATTGCGGCATCTCATTTTCTTGATTGCGAAAAATGTAGTGGATGAGCCTGAGCGATATTTTGATCAAGTGATTGAACATTTAGGTGTGAGTGATGCTTCGGTCTTGCAAGAGCCTGAAGCGTTGGAAAACTTTGTCGTGGCATTTCAAGAAGCCATGAGGCAAGGTAGCGCAGCATTTGTGCATGATCTTTATACGCTGTCTAACCCATGGGAAACTGACTATTCAGCGATAACCTCTCCGATTACCATGTGGCATGGTCATGAAGACAGGCACGTTCCTATTCAGTATGCGCAGCAACTAGCTCATGTTCTTTCAAACGTAACGATTAAGGATCAGCCTCAGCATGGCCACTTTCTTATTTACTACTTATGGGGGGATATTCTTGCAGAATCGGCTGCTGCGTTTGAGCAAGATGAACAGATAGAAAGCGCCTAATAGAAAGTCTTTTGGTAGGCGATAAAAAATCACGGATGGTATCTCAGTCATCCGTGATTCTGTTTGAAGAGCGCTTAACTTAAATGATGCTTTAAGTCCACAATATGACCGCTAATAGAGTTAACGTCCCGATACAAGCAATGTTGAGCAAAATACCAACTTTAAGCATCTCTTGTTGTTTAATATGACCAGATGCATAGACGATGGCATTTGGCGGAGTTGCAACAGGCAACATAAACGCACAGGATGCCGCTACAGCAATCAATACAGACAAAATGATAGGTGACATACCGAAGGCCTCTGCAACCGCCGCAAATACTGGAATGAGCAGAGCGGCACTGGCCGTGTTACTAGCGAACTCAGTTAAAAACACAACAAAGCCAGCCACTATTAAGATAATAAAGAACAAACCAAAATGAGAAATAGCATCGCTTAACTCTGAAGCCAAGAATAAGCTCGCTCCGGTCGTTTTCAGTACGTTACTTAAGCAAATGCCGCCACCAAACAACAGCAACACGCCCCAGTCAGCGGTTTTTTCGACGTCTTTCCAGTGAACAACTCGAGCGAAGTTAACCAACACAATAGCCAACAATGCCACTAATGTATCAAACTTAGAAAAGCCGCCTAACATGGCATTAATGGGTTTAGAAAAAATCCATAAGCAAACGGTCAGTGCAAATATAGCAAGAGTGACTATCTTGCCTTTGTCCCAATTAACTGGCTCGTAATTGATTTCGAAATTGCCTTTTAGATCCGGTTTTAAAACAAAATAGAGCAGAGAAATAGCAACAGGAAGCAACACAATAGTTGCAGGTACGCCAAAGGACATCCATTCTGTAAATGTGAGCCCCACTTCAGCCGCTGCAATAGCATTGGGCGGGCTACCAACGATGGTCGCAATCCCCCCAATACTGGCACTGTAAGCGATGCCAAGTAACACGAATACATAGGTTTTATGGCCTGACTCTTCGTTTACTTTACTTAGAATACCAAGCACTAATGGCAACATCATGGCCGTTGTTGCGGTATTACTGATCCACATTGAAAGCCCTGCGGTTGCGCCAAATAGCATGAACACGGCGACGCTCATTTTGCCTTTCGCCATGATAAGCACTTTGTCAGCAATGACTTTGTCTAGCGCTTGACGCCGCATGGCAGCTGCTAAGGCAAAACCACCTAAAAATAAGAAAATAGTAGAGTTAGCGAAATTGTTGAGCGCAGTTTGAGTATCAAATACCCCGAGGCCAACGGCTAAAATAGGCACTAGAAGTGCGGTTACCGTTACATGTAAGGCTTCGGTTAACCACAAAATAGCGATGAAAGCTAAAATACTGATCCCAAGTACGACTTGCGGATCATACGGAAGGGTGTTGTACAGAACCAAAAATAAAGCGATGTCAGACAAAATGATGATGCTGTTGCGGTTAAAAAACCATTCTCTGGTGTTCGAGGGAAGAGGGACGTTGTCGTTTCTATTCATGTTGGGCTTCCTTGAGGGGCGACACAAGGTTCAAAAGACGAAAAATTACGCCTTTTGACGTTGTCTTTATATGTTTTAGTATGCATATATAGAAAACCACAAATTGAATTCATGAGCTGTTAGCCTCATCAAAAGTATGGATAAATAGCTGACGAATTGTTATGTATTTGATAAAACTTTTAAGTAGCGCAGATAATACGGGTTATAACGCTGATCCTTGAGAGGCCTGTTTGATTTGTGTAATTAAGGATTCAACTTTATCAGGCAACTTCCCTAGTGGTACGTAAATACCGATGCTTGCGATTTTGTCATGATTGATAGCAATGCAGCTCAAGCCTTTGGTCTTCAAATAGGCTTGCAACTTATCTGTGTAGGGCATAACGGCTTGAGTCATTAGTAACATGTCGATACTGGCAGAAAGTGAGTCGACATCATAGATGATTTGATTATCCAGTTGCTGCTGCGGGTTTTGTGTTTGTGGCTGATCGATGAGCATAGAGCCGTGGCGAATGTGGTCTGGTGTGGCGCGCAACAATGGAAACTCTTCTAATTGATTAAGGGGAGCATCATTGATCAACAAGGGATGTAAAGGATGCGCATAGTAGGCTTCACACTCTTGAAACAACGGAATAAAACGAACTTTAACTTGGGCTGATAAGTTTGCTACTTCATGACCAATGAAAAGGTCGAGTTCGCCCCTTATTAAATGGTGCATTAACGACAAGTTATTACCAAATTCAAGATGAAACGAACTTGACGGTGCCGTAAGCTGATATCGTTTCACGCTTTCTTTGACGAAACACTCCCACCAAGCTTCTCCTGTCCCTAACTTGATTCGTCCAAATTGTCGCTGCGACAGTTCATTTAGGCTGTGCACCATTTCTAAGTGTTTGTCTTGCTGTTCACGGGCGTAGTGCAAAAATACATGGCCATATTCTGTGAGTTCGACCCCTTTAGAGCGCCGTTCAAATAAGGCAACTCCGAGTTGAGATTCAAGCTTCTTAATTGCAGAGGTGAGGGAGGGTTGGCTAAGCTTTAAAGATTCAGCCGCGTGTTTAATTGATCCGTGATGGGCGACATGCAAAAAATAGCGATGATTCTTGTTCATCCAGATTGGCTCGTAAGGAAAAAATTAAGTGTGATACAGCTAAAATAAATAACAAAGGTATTTGGTAATAGCTATATCAATAGTTTGAATTTGGTCACTTTAACCCGGTTTTGTATAGCTTTAATCTATATCACTGAATGGAATGCCTATTTTTTTATTGAAGAAGAAGTCGATAATATCCATCGTAACAGAAATCAAAAAAGTGTAATGAATATGGAACAGAAATGGTGGCATGACGCGGTAGTGTATCAAATTTATCCGCGCAGCTTTTGCGATTCGAATAAAGATGGTATTGGCGACCTTGCCGGTATCATCAGCAAGCTCGATTACTTGCAGACGTTAGGTGTTAATGTGCTTTGGTTATCACCGGTTTATCAATCACCGATGGATGACAACGGTTACGATATTTCAGATTATCAAGCCATCGCCGCAGAATTTGGCACAATGGCGGATATGGAAGCATTGTTCGAACAGGCCCAACAGCGAGACATTAAGATCGTGATGGATCTTGTTGTTAACCATACTTCCGATGAGCACGAATGGTTCAAACAAGCTCGTGAATCGAAAGAATCACCATACCGTGATTTTTATATTTGGCGAGACGCAAAGCCAGATGGCTCAGTACCGGATGACCAGTGTTCTGTTTTTGGTGGCTCAGCGTGGGAGTGGTGTGAACAGTCGCTACAGTATTTCTACCATATATTTTCACGCCGTCAGCCTGATCTAAACTGGAACAATCCAGAAATGGTCAAGCGAATTCATACCATGATGAATTGGTGGATAGATAAAGGCATCGGCGGTTTCCGCTTAGACGTGATTGACTTGATTGGTAAAGACATCGACAAGCGAATTATGGGCAACGGCCCTAAATTGCATCAGCGATTGCAAGAAATGAACCGTGAGACCTTTGGCGACAAAGATCTGTTAACGGTTGGTGAAACATGGGACGCAACACCAGAAATTGCCAAAATGTATTCTGAACCAAGCCGAAATGAGCTGTCGATGGTATTTCAATTTGAACATATCACGCTGACATGGCAAGACGGCGACAAATGGCGTCCAAAAGTAAAAGACATCAATGCACTTAAAGAAGTCTTGATTAAATGGCAGTTGGAATTGGAAGACGGCGGATGGAACTCATTATTCTGGAACAATCACGATTTGCCACGAGTGGTGTCTAAATACGGATGTGTGGGTGAGCACCGAGTAGCGTCAGCCAAAATGCTGGCAACCGCTATGCACATGCTAAAAGGCACGCCTTATATCTATCAAGGCGAAGAGATTGGCATGACCAACGTAGCGTTTGATTCTCTTGATGACTATCGTGATATCGAAACACTCAATTTCTATGATGTTAAAACCCACTCAGGTACCAGTCACGAAGAGATGATGGAAGCCATTTACCAAAACAGCCGTGATAATTCGCGTACGCCAATGCAGTGGACTAACGTTGATAACGCTGGGTTTACGCAAGGTACGCCGTGGATTAAGGTGAACCCAAACCATAAAGAGATCAATGTAGAACAAGCATTAGAAGACAACAATTCGATTTTCTATCATTACCAGTCGTTAATCGCGTTACGTAAATCTCACCCTGTAATCGTATACGGCGACTTCATTCCAATTTTACGAGAAAACGAGCAGATATTTGCCTATCTTCGTCATGATGACAACGAACGTTTGTTGATCATCAACAATTTCAGCAATGAAAACCAGAACATCGTTTTACCAGAACCATTTCAAGACAGTGACGTAGAATGTCTGCTAACCAATAGGCACCCAATGAGTAAGCTAGGCAGGGAGTTATTACTCACGCCTTATGAGTCGATGGTGTTGAAGATCAGTTAGGCTAAAAGAAATACGCTAACGCAAATGAAGTATCGCTGGTTAGCGTAATACGAAAGCCCAAAATCGGTGCAGGATTTTGGGCTTTTTGTCTTTTGAATTGCAAATTATGCGTACCTTAACGACCTCGGCCATCAACCATGATAAGAATCGTTTTGGTTAGAATGCCTAGGTCGGTGATCAACCAACTTGATAACGAATTCATGGAAAGCGCATAGCTGTGGTCGAAGCCGACTTTGCGGCGAACATCATCAATACAAGTGTCGTAACCTTGGTTAACCTGCGCAAGTCCAGTGATCCCCGGTAACACGCCGTATGTACGGTCAGCAAAATAAGGGATAGCCGTTTCTAACTTACTGTAAAATGTAGGGCGTTCTGGGCGAGGGCCAATAAGCGACATTTCACCACGTAACACATTGATTAACTGTGGTAGTTCATCTAGACGAGTTTTTCGTAAAAAACGGCCAACAGGTGTAATGCGAGGGTCGTTTTTTGTTGCCCATACCGCGCCTGAACGTGTTTCTGCATCTTGGTACATAGTGCGAAATTTGATGATATCAAAGAACTCCATGATTTCAGGGGTAGACTTACCTACACGTTGTTGGCGATACAGAACGGGTCCTTTTGATGTGAAAGCAATAGCTGCTGCGATGAGTGGGAAAATCGGCATTAATAGCGCCAAGCCTACCAACGAGCCTACTAAGTCAAAAGTACGTTTTGCTACGGCGATCATTTTGTTTGAATTCATTAAACGGTTCATAAGTTTTCCTTAACGATTAACTCGTGTCCATGGACTAGATTCTAAGCCGATTAGGTAGCGTAAGCCGCCTACTAAGTTTGCAAAGTGACCGATGAGTAAGTAACTCAACCAGCGACAGATTTTGTGACTAAAAACGTTGGGTAATAGGTGACCTAGTAGGCCAATACTGTAAGCAGTAACTTGTGTGATAAACATAGCCATGAAAAGCAGATGACTCGATAACAACGCAGAGCTTATCAAACAGGTAATCATCAAATAAGGGCTGATGAGCCTTAACCCTTTGCCTGAGAAGAAGGTAAATGCCGTACCTCTGAATTTTGGGTTAAACAGGCTAGCTAGCGTGATCGCTTGCTGCATGTTACCTGCCGAAATACGCAAACGGCGTTTAAAATCATTGTTCAGGTCGGTGGGTTCTAATTCAACCGACACCATGTTGCTGTCGTAAATCGCTTGGTAGCCTTGTTCGACTATTTTCATCGGTAACACAAAATCATCGTTGATGGTGTTGGCCGCAAGCGGAGTAAACAAATCAGTACGAAAGAAGAATAATGCGCCATGTGAACCTAACGATGACCCAAGTGCGGTTTCGTTGGTTTTGACTTGGTTTTGATATTCCCAGTACTTCCTTTCCCCTTCGTTGCTTGACGTTCTTAGTTGGTAAGTAGCGTTAACCACACCGATATGGTCATTCTTAAAGTGTGTATCGGCGACGATTAACGCATCCATCGCAATAAGGGCAGAAACATCACTTAATGCTGTAATATCGGTATCAACGTCTTCCATTGCTCTGTTGATTACCGCGACTTTCCCCAGATTTTCCGAATAAGCTTTTACTTCAATGTGAGTGTCTGCGCAGATGGCTTCTTGTAGCGTCATTTGTGCTTCTTCCACTGTGTTGTCAGTGCATCCGTCACACGCAATGATGACTTTTAGACGGTCACGTGGGTAATCAAGTGATGCGATGTTACGAATTTTTTCTGCTATCCATTGCTCTTCGTTAAACGCAGGCACCACAATGGTAATACTTGGGCGAGTTTGATCTCGGCGGTTCTTACGGTATCCGTACCATTTTTGTTGAACGTGATTTAACGGGTGCTTTTTTGAATACCATTTCAGCAGCAATGGATAACCAATGTGATGGTAAACCACGAGAAAGGCACACGTTAGACATATGATGATTAGACCCAATTCCATCATGCTACTGCTCCTGTGGTTAAGTCCATGTAAGCTTGAGCCATTTTGTTGACATCATTGTTTTCGAGAACAAAATCCCTTGGGGTTACTTGGCTAGGGCTTTCGAGCATCCCTAATATCACGCTGGCCATATTGATTGGATTGTTCGCACTCATCAGGCGACCAGAATAAGGACATAAGGTTTCCTCTGCGGCGCCCACTTGCGTGACTGCGGTTGGAACTCCGCACGATTGAGCCTCAAGCGGCGATAACGGAAAGCCTTCGTAGCGAGAGGGTAAGCAGAAAATATCTAAGGCTTGATAGAAGCGAGGCATGTCGTCAACCAAACCAACAAACTGAACACGCGATTCCAAGTCTAATTTCTTAACCAATTGCTGCAGCGCTTCTTTTTGTGAACCGTCACCCGCAATAACCAACATGACATGACTTGGCAGGAATCGCATGGCGCTGATCAGTACGTCGTGGCCTTTTACCAGCTCAAGGCGGCCTGCACTCCCGATGATGGTTTTGTCCATTGGTAATTGGTAATGCATACGGGCGAGAGGCAAGCTTTTTGGTAAGAATTTTTCGCAATCAATGCCATTTTTAATTGTCACGGTGTTGGCATAACTAAAACAACTGTCCAAGTGTGCTTTTACACGAGCCGCGTCGGCAACCAAAGTGGGGGTCGCTATTTTTAATGCCCATTTTTCTAAACGAACTGCTTTCGCATTGGTTAGGTGCCATGCGTCATGTTCTGTATGAATTCGATGAGGAACGCCAGCGATTTTCGCCGCGATGGATGCATAAACTAAAGGGCCGATATGGTGCGTATGTACAACGTCAGGCTTGATAAGGTTAAACAGTTTGATCAGTTCTTTAAGAAGGTTAATTTGAACACCGGCCGCTTTATTAAGAAAGATAAGCTGATGGGCATGGGGTTCAAGCCTAGGCCAATCTTGCAGAGCTTGTTCCTTGTTACCCTCAAGGCTAACAATAATGACACGGTCTTGGGGTTGAGCATGATTAGCAAGGTCTAACGTTAGGGTTTCTAAACCGCCTGGGGCCAATCTTTGAACAACATGAATAACGGTTCTTGTTGCTGAATCGCTGCTTAATGTCAGAGCAACTTCTGTGTTTTTAACATCTAAGAATGTGGTCATAACATTTTCCTTAACTGGGTTGTCAGTGTGGAGATAGTTAAGCTGTTTAACTTTCTCGCCGTATGCCATAGATATTGCACAAGGCGTGCCATAAAACGATAGACTTTAAATTCAATGAGTTAGGGTTTATTTGGCTTTTTCCTGTTTTGAATTCTTGTTTTGACAGTCATTTTGAAATGGAAAAATCGTGGCGGAAGGCCGAAGATAAAAGAAGAAAAGCGAAAGGAGGCGATAAGGCCGGACACATCTCGTGGGTTAACAGAGATGTGTCGAAAAATTTGATGATACTTTTACAAATTGAGTTAACGGATACGCGGGAGAACGGTTAATACAGGTACGCCTGTTAATTCCTCCAGTTGCTGGCGAAGTCGGACAGATGTATCAAATACTTCCATGACGACAGCCATGCCAATGCCGAGAAATAAACCAGCAAACAGCCCGGCGATAACAAAGACGATACTTGGGAAGTTAGTCGGGGTGCTGGGTGTGTAAGGCAGATCAATGATTTTTACGCGGTCATTTTGTTCAAAGATCCCCAGTGATCCTGTGAGCTGTGCCATTTCGTATCGAGCCATTAACTCTTCGTATAGCGTGCGTTTGATCTCTACGTCTCGTGTTAGTCGGTAAAGCTGTTTAGTATTGTCGCCGAAACTGGTGGCTTTGAGTTCTAGCTCGTCGATCATCTGCTTTAAGCTTTTGGTTTCTTCTTTCAGCGATTCGTAGTTTCCTCTCGCGACTTGCAGGTTATGCAGTTGAGAAACCAGCAGGGGTTGAACGCTTCTCAGCTCATCAGTGTTGGTTGAACTTGCGATGTCCCATAATTGATCACTGTTTAGGCCCGGTTGTTTTTGTTGGAGCATCAGGGATCTTTCTTGCTCAAGTCGGCTCAGTTCTCGTTTTTTTGCTTGTACCGCACTGTGGTTGTCGGTGTATTTGGCTCTCAATAGGGTTAGTTCGCTACGAATATCGATGATTTGTTCTTCAATTCGGCCAACGACTGGGTTTGTTTTGGAAAGTTGCTCATCCAGCGAACCCATGCTTTTTTCAACGCCCGCTAGCTCAGCCTGTTTTTCTGCCAGGCTTTGCTTCAGAGTCGCTAAGCGATTCAAGCTCTGATTTTGCATATCAGGTGTTAGTTCTGAATTTAAATTGGTGTATTCCGCCAATGCCTGCTCGGCAAGATCAAGCTCTGCGGCTCGTTTATCAATATGGATACCTAAGAATTCACTGGAATCAGTAATAGAAGAGCGCTCGGGTGCGAGTAACTGTTCAATGAAATGACGACTAACGGACTCAAGCATGGCTTTCATGCCATCTGGGGAGTTCGACGTGTGGTTGATCTTCAGAAAATCCTTACCCAACTGAGAGACACTCAAGCTGCTCGAAATCTTTTGAATGACACGTTCCACGTCGGCTGGAGGCATATCGTCGTTAATTAAATTGAGTTCAGCGGCAACGGAATGCAAAACGTGGCGGCTCTTTAACAAGGTTTTTACTGCACTGAGCCTTTCATTGAGCATGGTCGATACGGCGATATCTTCAAGAAACGGGTTCATCTTTGCAGTTTCTTGTAGCAGCATGCTGGTATGAGAACGGTATTGGGTTGGTGCCATTTTACTCACGCCAAAACCGACAAACGGCATGATCAAAATGGGTACCAAAATTACGTATCGACGTCTCCACGCAGAACTCAATAAAACCAGTAATCGAAGTTTTAGTTTAATCATAGCGATTCCAACATTTTGTCAACGAACTCACTTCGCTTGTCCCAGCTTTCTTGGCTCACCAGAGGGCGAGTGTTGGGCTTTTCGTTCTGCGCTTTGCGAATGGCTTGTTCCATTTGAATTGCGTTGTTTGCAACTCGAACGTGGCTTTTATAAGGAGTTAATGCAGGAAAGTCAGTGGTAACGATTGGGCGATTAGCGGCCAAATACTCCATTAATTTTAATGGGCTACACGCTTCAATTTGTGAATTATGTTTGAACGGTAATAGACTGACATTCCAGTGCTGAGAATACTGAGGCAACAGGTGGTGTGGTTTGGAACCCAAATAGTACAGGTTGTCGGTTTGTGGCAATTGAAGTTTGTTTTTTTCGTTGGGGCCGATGAACACGAAGTCCCAATCGGTCATTCGTTTGGTTAGCTCTTGGACGAGATCGTAGTCCATCCAATCTGATAAGCTGCCGTAAAAACCCACGATTGGGCGGTCGCCTGTTGGTAAATCATGGGCTCTTGGTGCTGGCTTAGCAAACAAGTCGACATCAACGCCATGAGGCAGGAACTGGGTTTTACTGGCGGGAAACTTGGTCATGATGTTGTTGCTTGCTGCGAAAATAAGATCAGCTTTGTTGACCAGTTTTTTCTCGTGACAGCGAACGGTTTCATGATCCACACCCGCTAAAGACTCAAAGTCATCGCCACAATAATACACAACGGCAGATTCATTTAATTCGCCGCATAAGTCAGCCGCAGTGGGTAAAGATGACCATAAAATAGGAGACTGTAGCTGTTGTTGCTCAATAATGGGCAGTAATTGGCTTAGCATCCATTTCTTTGCCACATTGCAGGCCAAGTTTGACTGAGGCGCAGGGATGGTTTTCAGGTTGACGATGGTGATGTTCGGGTTGTTATTTTCGTCGGCCATAGGTTGATAATGCGCCTTACTTTTACCCATTAATTTGTAAGCCGCTCGCTTCACATCGCTCATCGTCAGTTTTGGTTGGCGTAAACCAATTGAGTTAACCCACACTACTTTACGAGAGTCGGCCAAACGAGAAACCAAATGCTGCGTGCTTGACGGAAGACCACCAAAATCTTCACCGAATACAATAAGATCGTGCATGGTAGCTCCTTAAGCTTGCGCTTTTAAAAGTGTAGTTGTTGATTCAAGGCTGCGAACGACTTTTGCTGGATTTCCAGCTGCGATCACAAAAGAAGGTAGGCTGCGAGTTACGACGCTGCCAGCGGCAATAATGGTGCCCTCTCCAATGGTTACTCCACCTTTTACGGTCACGTTCGAGCCAAGCCACACATCTTTTCTTAGAATAATATCTCCAACTTGGCTTTCTTCATCAGGCAAGCCTAAAGCGCGTTTTTTTGCGTCTAGTGGATGACCTGAATAGCCAAATAAAAATGCTTTCCCCGCGATGCGAACGTTGTCTTCAATGATGACTTTTCGACCGACCGCGATGGTTGTTTGCCAGCCAATACCGACGTTGTTTCCGATTTCAAGTATTGGGCTAAGGCTTGCACTTCGGCCGCTAAACGTTGTTTGGCCACTAATTCGGCAGTCACTTCCTAAGTTAATCGTCAAGGGGCCAGTGACCAAAGGCACGCCACCATAGATGTACACGTTCTTACCATACTGATTAAGGCGGCCTTTGAAAGCAGGGGTATGAACCAACAAGCGTGTGGTGCTATTCCATAACGACGTCACTAACTGGTGGCAGTAATACATGGTTTTGTTGAAGGCTTTAGGCGTCGGCAATTCAAAGCTACGAACCGCTTTAAGGTGAATAAACAAACGGCGATAGTTAGGGTTCGGGTGATTTTGTAACCAATGTTTAAACTGATTCATCTTGAGCGTTAGCATACTATTCATCCTTAAAATGCGATTCTATAGTTATGCTATTTCACATATCGTGCCAAAATATAAAGTCTTATATATCAGCTAATTATGAGTTTTTAGATAGAGGGAGTTAATGCTCTCTCTTTTTGACTGGCATTTTGATTGGCATTTTGAGTGATGTTTGCAACGGCGATGGTCAGTGCTGCAAGAATATAAATAGGCCAATTGAAGCCTTGAGTTAGGAAAGTGCCAGAAATAATTGTACCGATTAACCCGGCGTAAACGGCATTTGCAGAAGCAGACAAATAGGCACTGTATTGCTCCGGCTGATGACTTAATGTTGCTAACGTTTTACGCGCAGTGATGATAAGAGAAACAATAAAACAGATGAAAATAATGAGCCCCAATATGCCCGTTTCCGCTAGTACACCAAACCAGGTACTGTGCACCGCGTGATTTAATCCGTCCCAGTGTGAACTGTAGTAATAGTAGTTAAAATAGAAATTGTTCAGTCCCACGCCCGTTAGTGGGTTATCGATAGACATTTTGAACGCGGCTTCCCATGCATAGAGTCTGCCCATGGCAGAGGCGTCAACACCGGCTTCTGCTGAACCACCTGATGCTCGTTCACCAATACCCGCGGCGAAGTAGAGCACCAGTGCGCCAACTGCGCCAAGTGACATCACCAAGGTCTTAGATTTTATCAGACGGTAGGCATAAACAGCGAATACGGCGACCGCACCCATTAAACCGCCTCGACTTTGGGTCGCGATAACGGCCATCATCAAAATAACGCTGGTGATGGCACTTAGGATCCGTAGGTAGGCGGGAACACGCGGAGACGTAACTAAACTAATAGAGAAAGCCAACGGGAACATGAGCACAAGGGCTAAGTCGTTTGGGTCACCAAGCATAGAACCAAAATCACGTCCGATAGTGACACGGCTTCCCTCTACTAAGCCGATACCATTGATAGAGTTGTACATAGCAACGCAACCGACCAATAAACCAGACAACGTAATTAACACCGACATTCGAGCCAAGTTTTTACTGCTGTCTAGCAACCAAGTAATTGCCAGTGTCATAACAATGATTTTCCAGTACATGTTTTTGAAGTAATCAAGAGCGATAGGGCGATTAGAAGCAAACACGACCCCAATGATCACAAGCGCCCAAAATAGGGCTAACCACGTTAGACTGCGGTGCCAATAGATCTTCAATTCGCGACTAATTAGGCTGTGCCAGAGCAAAGCAGATAAGGCGCCTAAGGAAAGCAATAACGGTATTTTGAGTGGGTATAAAGCGGGAACAACTTCGTGGATTCTGAAAAAAGAAAATAGAACGAACAAAGTAACAAACCAAAAGGTCTGACTGATCACGACTAAGATCCCCAGCGGGAGAATTGAAATAACCAATGCAACAGCAGGGTTGGGAATAAACCGCCATACCACCGCAATTAACAAACAAACCGAGATGGCTATCAGAATGTGCGTGCGATTAGAATGGGCCATTATTGTGTTCGCCTTACAAAGCGTTGGGATACATCATGCCAAAGGGAGCTTTGCGCGATGGGCAGCAAAGCGAGTTTTGTCGCAAGCAGTATTATGAGTATAGGTGCACCTATTGCCATTATGCCAATCATAGCGAGTGACAGATCTTGAATAAACAGAGATAGGAACCCGAATGTACCAATAAATACCAATAACAATTGGTTGGTTTGGTAAGGCAAAGTAGAAAGCTTCTGGCTTAAGTACGTAACAGCCAGCATGCGAACCAATTGAGCGCTAAAGAGTGCCAATAGAATGCCCCAAATGCCGTAGTCGGCCAAGAAATAGGCTAATGAAAGGCCGAATAATGTTGCTGCAATATTGGTATAAAGCAGCCATTGAGTTTTCTTATGGAAAAGGATGCCAATGTTGGTTAATTCCGTCACTTCTTTGCACCACGCGATTGCAATCGTGGCGACCAATAACTTACTCGCGTCGTGGTATAGGTCTGGTAGGGCGATAACAATGAATACCTGCCCAACGCCTGCGACGAATAACGCCAAACATGAAATCAAAATCAAACCATACTGGGTTATCTGCAAGGTTGTCTTGGCTCCTTTGTTGCTTAGGTAATTAAAACGTTTAGGCATCCACCACATACCAAATGGCTGGACCAAAATACACATAGCGAGCGCGAATTTAGCCGCGATGGCGTATTGGCCAAGTTGTGCAAGAGACGTTGAAGCGGCGAGTATCCAGCGTTCTCCGCCGTTTAACCCAAAAGCAACCAAGCCAGACAGCATCATAGGAACGCAATAGGCCAAATAAGTCGTAAAAGGTATTGTGTTTTTTTCCAAAAGGTTCAATCGGCTAACGATCTGAATAGCGATTAACTGTATTAAATGTGCGATAAAGCTGGCGAATAGAATCCCCGCAACACTCGGCATAAATTGAAGCACAAGCAACACCAATGTAACTTGGAATACACTGGTTCCAACGCATATCTTAAGAAAGGCTTTGACCATATCTTGCATTCTTAACCACGCTAAACCTAGGCCGATTGCGCTTTCCAATGAAAGGGATAACAGTAACACGTTGATTTCATTTTGATTGACCGGAATCCATTGGGTGACGGGTAAAGTATTGGCTGCAAACAATAATACCGATGAAATGCTGCCTGAAATTAATAAGCCGTTTCGAAACAACTCGCTGGCAATCGCTTTACGCTGCGCAGAATTGTTTTGCTCTCCGGCAAAGCGGTACAGCGCCTCATGCATGGCTAACCCCATCAACAGGCCGAAAAATGTACCAATAGACGCCAGCAACTCAAGTTTACCAAGTTGTTCAGGAAGTAAGTATCTCGCCATGATCGGAAGCATGATGAGTGATATCCCTTTAATAAGGAATAGCCCCAGCGCATACCCCGTCATGTTCTTTAATGCTGATGGGATTTTCATTAGCGAACCCTCTTTGATACAGAACGAGCGGATTCCGGAGTCTGAGTATAATGTGCCGCATTATTGTGTTGCATCGTTAAAGGGCCGCTCGTTTCAAAGTCATTAGATTTAGTACAAGCTGCATCGCATATGCTTTGATAAACGGACTCCGCTCGGTAGTTCATCGCCATGCGTTTGGCTTGCATGCCTAATAACGGTATCAAATATGTATTGGATGACGCTTTATTGATTGCCGCCTTAAGGCTGTTTACATCATTAGGTAAGTACTTGATGCAATGTACATCCTCACTGAGGACAGTGTCCCAATAGGCACCATCCGACGGAATAATAATACACATGCCCGCGGCCATTGCTTCTAGTGTGGCGAGCCCGAAGGGTTCGTTCGTGCTGGTAGAAATGTAAATGTTGCTCTCGGCACGGATCTCGTCAAGGTTTTCTGGCTGTTCAAACCAAGTGACACCGTTTAAGGCAATAGGCGCATCACTTACGGTTAACGCAGTGTTTTTTGGCTTGATATAGCAAATGTTTGTGCTGATTAGGCTGCTATTAGACGATTTTGTTAGGCAGTCGGTCAGAAGATCCAACCCTTTCCATTTTAGTAGCGATGCCGACCAGAATAAACGAGGCTCATCGTATTGGCATTGCGTTGGCCACTGTTGTCTTGACAGCCCGTTGGTAAAGGTTTGGCAATGTGGTCTATTTAGGTAGGCATTTGCCAATGTATCATCAAGATCTATGTTGATCTTATTGCGTAGAAACAATTTAAGCGCGGCAATTATCGATGAGCGGCTGCTCGGCAGATAGAACAGATGGTGGGCTTTTGTTAAGCAGTAGCCGATAGAGCGTGACAGGCCGACTGGACCGTGAATAAGCTGAATGATGCGGTAACCAAACAGGAATTTGCACAGGTATAAGGCCATATCTACTCCGGGCCCAGATGCACCAATCGCATTGGTGATTTTTGGTATACGAAGTAGGGTAAACACCAAGAATAGGCTAAAATAACCTTGTTTTAACCAGTAGCCAAGCCCTGAAGACGCATGAGCTAACCAACCAGGACACGGCAAAAACACAATCGAAAGTGACGTGGTATTAAGCTCTGAATTTTTCCAGCATTTTGGGCTCGCGGTGACGACAGTAAACTGGGTTTGGTTGCTATCGCAATGAGACAAAGCGCAGCTGGTGGCAACTTTAGAACCACCAGAGAACGGGATTGGGTCAAAAATTAAGTTCATCATATTACCCTCTCATCATCAGTGTATTAGGCAGTCGACGCAGTGGACGTAGCCCACTAAACCAAGATGGTTGAGATTCACCGGTTAGATTTTTATTTTCATTAAGCGCTTTTTGATAAATCGCCTCAATTTTTTGGTAATTGATGTTGAGTGTAAATTCATTTTTGATGTGCTGTAGTGCATTCATTGCCATGACTTGATTCGGTTGGCTAGGGTTGGTTTGGTTATCCAAGAATGTCTTGATAGCATCGGTTAAGCCAAACTCTGCGGTATTCGAATATAAAATGCCGGTTTGCCCATCAGTGATTATTTCTGGAATGCCGCCGGTATGTGGTGCAATGATTGGCAATTGAGCCATGCCCGCTTCAGCAACTACCAACCCAAAAGCTTCACTGCGTGCTGCACTAATAAAACCATCGACTCCGCCAGTTAACCAACTGTGAACGTTGTCTTGTTCACCAACAAAATGAATGCGATTGTTAAGTTCTAGTGCTTTTGCGTGACTTTTCAGCGTTTCCTTTTCATCGCCTTCACCAATCACAACAAGGTGCAAGTTTGGGTGTTTGTCGTGCAATTCGAACAGGGCGTTGATGACACGGTCGACTCCCTTGCGGTGAATGAGAGACCCAACGGTTACAAAGACCGTTGCGTTATCTGCAATGTTTAACTTTTGTCTTACGTTTACTGCTTGTTCAACGTATACGGATTTTCGTAACGTTGACGCATTGCTGAGGGGGGCCTGCTCAATCGACGATGATGGAGCGATGCCAGTATCGATGCCATTGTGAACAACACTCAGTTGATCGGCTGGATAGCCGTCTTGAATTAGATTGGTACTGATGGCTTTACTAACGGTAATGATTCGAGGAGAGAGATGCAGGCCAAGCGTTAAGCGGTCTCGAAGCGGGTAATCACTGTGCAGTTGCGTGACAACGGGAATGCCCGCTAAACGGCCTACGAAGCACATCCACTGGCATGGTGCTCCGCTGTTAACGTGAATAATGTCAATACGGTTTTCTTTTACCATTTTCAAACCATGTTGAATCAACTTCAACCAGCCCATTACGTTGAAACGGCTGTTTGACCAACCCAATAGTATTGGAAAGATATCTAGCTTAGATTGAACATCATTTCGAAGTGCCACATGGTGGAGTGCTGGGTTGTTAGTCCACAAAAAAGGACGATACTGGCGACGATCTAGCTCGCTCAATAGGTTGATTAGGCAATGCTCACTGCCGCGCAACCAATTATCACCGTAATGTACGTATAATATATTGTGTTTATTTTGCATCGCTCTCTTCCTATTCGTCCTGAATGATAGAGATATTGCAAACGCAGTGCCAAATTTATAATTATTTTAATTTGTTGTTTTTAATTGAGTTTTATATTTTTCATTGCCGGATTTGTTTACTTTCTCAATATGAGAATCAGAATAGACAAAAGAGAAATGCTGTTGAAGTACCTAGTTGGCGATTTGATAATGACGCAATACTTGCGGAATGATAGCTTGGCTAGAGTAGTTCTGAGTGATGGTATTGCAGGCATTGATAGCGATTTCATGCTGCTGACTACGAGACATTTGTAGCCACTCCATCAGGCAAGTTGACAGTTCATCTTCAGAATCTGCAATCCAGCCATTGACGCCATGATTGACTAGGGTACTTAAAGCGCCCACATTCATAGCGACAACAGGAATGCCTCGCGCCATGGCTTCAAGAGCAGCCATTGGTAGGCCCTCAAAACGAGAGCTGATGACCAATATACCCACGGCCTCCCAAACACGTGTCATGTTGTTTTGATGACCATGGTAGACAATATTTGGCTCCCCTCTATCGAGTAGCTCGGTTTCCATTGGACCAGAACCGTAGACGTGGAAGGCCAAGTAAGGAAACTGAATGGCGAGGTCAACAAAACGGTCTGGCCCTTTTTCGTGGCTCAGTCGGCCAACAAAGGCGATTTGCTCTCCTTCACTTAGGTGTAGCTTGTCGGTTGAAATGAAGTTATTGAGTACCACGGATTTCGCTTTGACTTTGTCCTGAACCAATTGGCTAACAGCAAAATTCGCTTTCGAGACAAACGCACTATAACGGTCAAGTGCGTCATATAGCTTTACCTTGCCTGATGGCGTCTCACCGGCATGAAACGTGGTGAATTGTTCGACTTTACTTCCTGCCGGCGTAAGTTTAATGAGCTTACTCAAAATACTGGCTTTATAACCATGAGCGTGAACCAGTTTTGGCTTATGAATACCAACGGCTCGAGACAATGCGTAAAGCGGGTTCAAGCGTTTTGTAGAGCCACTGATTTGATAGAGGTAAGAGTACTGAATATTGGCCATTTGCAGGCGGTCGATCAGGGGAGAAGCGTGGTCGTATTGAGTGACGAATACGACCCGGACGGAATGACCGAATTGACTCAAACCATAAGATAACTCTAAAACGTGTGTCTCTATTCCACCAAAAGTTAGGCTGTCGATTAACAGCCATATTTCATTTTCTTTGGGGATGTGACGATCACGCTTGCTTAATGTCATCTTCCGCTTCCCATGCTTGCTTCTTACGGTAAACCGTAGATGGGCTTAAATCGAGTAGAACAGCGGCGTTGAGCACATTGCCGTCACAAAGATTAATGGCATTTTGGATGGTTTCGCGCTCTACCTGCCACATTGGTTTCACGTCTGTATTTGGCATTCCATCTTGGCTTTGTGTTGCAGCGCCTTGATCAGATAAGTGTGGTACTACCGCTTCAACAGGTGCCGTACTTACTGGCATCGAACTCTCTGGCATAGAGAGATTCGCTGGCGTAGAGAGATTCGCTGGAGGGACGCTTTCTTGTGGTTGGCGAACATGAATGGGTGATGCGTGCCTGCTAGAGGTTGCCTGAGTTTTACGCGCAGGGCCATTAACCGGAGCCGGAATGTGCGCGATAGATACTTGCGGTTCGTCATTAAGTACCACTATATTTCGAATGATATTTTGTAATTGACGAACGTTTCCAGGCCAAGGGTAGCGAGTTAACAAAGCTTCGGCATCGGGTTGGAAACCAGTGAATCTTTTCTTATCTTGTTTGGCGTACATTTTAAGGAAGTGTTTTGCCAAGTTGGCGATGTCTTTTCCTCGTTCGCGCAGTGGTGGCATATCAATCGGAATCACGTGTACGCGGTAATATAAGTCTTCTCTGAATCGGCCTTCTTCAACTTCGAGTAGTGGATCTCGGTTGGTTGCACAGATAATACGTACGTCTACTTTTACTTCTCGGCTACCACCAAGAGGGGTAAAGGTGCCGGTTTGCAGAAAACGCAGCAGCTTTTTCTGCATTTCCAGTTCCATTTCACACAATTCATCTAAGAATAATGTGCCGCCGTTTGCTTGCATTGCCGCACCTTTACGGTCTGTTGTTGCGCCAGTGAATGCGCCTTTAACGTGACCGAAAATCTCACTCTCCATTAGGTCTCTGGGGATGGCACCACAGTTAATGGCAACAAACGGTTTGTCTTTACGCTGGCTTTCTTTATGAATGGCTTCGGCACACACTTCTTTACCTGTACCACTTTCGCCACAAATGAAAACACTGGCCGTTGTTGGCGCGACAGCATCGATGGTTTGATACACGGTTTGCATTGGAAGGCTTGAGCCAATGAACCCGTGGAATCGAGTTCGATCTAGTTTACTTTCAAGACTTTCTACAAGGTGTTCAAGCTTGGCTCGCTTGAGGTGTAATGTGACAGACGTTTTTAGGCGGTCGGCTTTAATCGGCTTTTCAAGGAAGTCTTCGGCTCCTTTTTGGATAAGCCCAACGGCGATATCAACTGAACCGTGCGCTGTAGCGATGACGACAGAACTTGGAATTTGGTTCTCTTTTATCCAGTCGAGAATGTCCTCTCCGGACATATCAGGCAGTTTTAGGTCCAAAATAACTAACTGCGGTACGTTACGTTCGATGAAGTCTTTCGCATCTCGCCCTGTTTCAACATGGAAGAGATCATAGGGCTCATCTTTTACGTACTGCTTATATAAAATAGCCAGTGAGGTCGAGTCCTCAACAAGCAACACTTTTGGTCGCATAATCACATCCTGTCTGTTTTCCTAGCTGATGTTTAATACTATGAAACTTATTGATAAATATTTCGAGCTAAATGATGGAATTGTTGTCGATTTTTATGAAAACTGTTAGCAAGTACCATTCTTGTTGGTGTTCATGGTCGCTATCCTTGGGCCAATTTTTGTTCGCTGTACTTAACTAAGGCCGCCAGCGATGTTTTCGCCAGTTCAGGAAGCTCTTTGCCTAAAGTGAGCGCTTTGACGGCATCACCTTCACGGCATTCTTTTTCGATGGCTCGAGCAAGATCGGATAATTTGCGGTTTCCTAATGCTAAGGAGGCACTTCCTAACGTGTGTGATTCAAATTCAAGCGCGTCTGAATCTCCAGAGCTTAACGCTTGAATGACTTTATCAACACGTAAGTTCGTTTCTTCGATGTAATGCTCTACAAGTATAGGCAATACCTCCAGGCTCGTGTCTTCGATCATTTGTTCTAAAATTGCTTCGTCAACAATGGCAATGTCATCCTCATTATCCGCCCTTGCTTCGAGCTTGTGATCGTCAAGGCTATGGTTATTGAGACTCGGTTCGGTGTGCATTGCTTTTGCTGACTTAGTTGCTGTGGGCTTCATTTCTATTGGCATAGCTAAGTGTTCTTTCATTAGTGATTCATCTTCTACTGAATGTGAAGTAAGCGATGATGGGCCTTTAGAGACAATGTGAGGGATAGTCGCTATTTCCCCATTGGGTAATAGGTATTTATGCAGCACATCAATGAGCTGGCTTTTTCTAACCGGTTTTGAAAGATAGTCGGTCATGCCAATGCCCAAAAAGTTTTCTTTATCACCTGATAAAGCATGAGCGGTTAGGGCAACGATGGGCAACTGTGCTTTGGCTTCGTCAGTCATTAAACGAATGTGCTGACAGGCTTCTATACCATCCATTTCCGGCATGGAAATATCCATGAATACAATGTCATAGTCATGAAGTTGAATTAACTCTAAGGCTTGTTGGCCATTCTCTGCAAGATCAATATTGATACCAGCATGAGAAAATAAGTTCTTGATCACCAACTGGTTGGCTTTGTTATCTTCAGCGACAAGTACACGGGCAGCGAGTATCGACTCTGGAAGATCGTCGTTTCTGTGGTTGTGGTTTACAGGAACTAACGGTTGGGCGGATGTTTCAAGAGATACCTGAAATTCAAAACGGCTGCCAACGTCGACCGTACTTGAAACCGATATTTCACCATCCATTAAGAATGCCAGTCTTTTACAGATTGCTAGCCCTAACCCAGAGCCTTCTTGTGAACGAGAATAAGTTTGGTCGACCATGGTAAATTCATCGAATAGATAACTTTGCGCTTCTTGCTCAACACCCACACCTGTATCAATTACCGCACACGACACAGAGAAGCGTTGGTCGGATGTTTTTTTAGCGTCTATTTCGACGCTTACGCTGCCATGCGGAGTAAATTTGAATGCATTCGCGAGTAAATTAAACAATATTTGGCGATAGCGATTGGCATCACCGTAAACGAATTCCGGTACCTGCGGCTTGATTGTGCAATTTAGGATCAGTGCTTTTTCTTTGGCGAGAGGTTCAAAGCTACTGACAACATTAGACACACACGCGTGAAAATCGAATGCGTCTCGCTCCAAGATCAATGTGTTCGCTTCCATACGAGAGAAGTCGAGAATGTCATTGATTATGGAGAGCAAAAACTCGCCGGATTCCGTGGCTGTTTTAAGCAGTTTTTGCTGCTCTTGCGTCAGTTTGGTTTCTTCAAGCAATGACAGCAAGCCAAGGACACCGTTCATTGGCGTTCTGATTTCATGTGACATTGAGGCTAGGAAGCGGCTTTTAGACTCGTTGGCGTTTTCTGCTTCAATTCTCGCTTGTCTTAACTCTTGGTAGCTTTGTTCAAGGTTACGAGACATATCATCGAACGCGTCAGCCACATCGCCGAGTTGATCGGTCCGGTCTAACCGAAGTTCATAGCCAGGGCCTTTTTTGCTTAAGGTATGAGCGACGTTCGTTAAACGAGTGAGATTCTTAGCGAGATAAGTGCCGAGTACGAACGAGAAGAAGACCACCAAGAGAATTTCTAAGCTGGCAATTCCGATGATGGATTTCTGCGCTTGGGCCAACATTTGCTTCAGTGCTGATGTACCAAACCCCATGTCGACATGGCCATAAACGATGTCGTTTTCTCTGATCGGTACGCGGATATCGAATACGCTGTCATCAATAGAAGACAAATCTTGGTCGACATTTGATATTTCGCTGAGCAGTAGGTTATCGCCGCCAACCGCAAGAACTTTGCCTTGGTAAGTAATGCGCACATATAAAACATCTTCTTGCGCCATGATGTCGTTGACGAGATCATCTATGGTTGCAAAATCCATCGATAAGACGGCGTTGGTACTGGCGTGAACAAACATAGACGCGTTGGCGTTAGCACGTTGGATCAGTTGTTTTTCATTGGATGTCGAGAGAAAAGAGATAGAGCTGAACACTAAGATCATCAAAAGAGCGATCTGTATAATGGCAATGCCCAAAATAGTTTTGGTTACAAATGTCATAGTCTTCCTTGATGTGACTTTTTTTTCAAATTGTTGCCTCTAGTTAAGCATAGCCTAGTTTTAAATAAGCACTAGACAGGTAAATTCAAAAATGCGTTTTTCATCAACGATTTGGACATTTTATCCCGCCATGTTTTTGGTATGAATTTCACACGTTGTACTTCTCGACTTAATTCCTCTGCAAGCGTTGGCTGGTCTCTTAAGTTAAGAACACAACCTAGTACGTGGGTTTTGCCTGCACTCAACATGGTCATGGCTTGGCTCACCTGGTTGGCATTGGTTGCGCTGCCGAGTGTGACCAAAATCGTTTCATCGCAGGCACTGGCAACACTTTGTGCCGGAATATTGCCACGGTTAACTTGCAATAACGGTGAAGTGTCGACAATGACGCGGTCGTATTTCTCTAGCCACTTGGTTACAGCTAACTGCATGTTCTTTGGGTCTTTATACGCTAATTGAGTTGAGCGGTCGTTGGGGACAGGTAACCCAACGAACAATTTGTGGCTGCTCTCGTGCTCAATCCACTCTTCGGCGCTTTCGCCTACATTAATCTCAATATTTCGAAAAGCGGGGTTGAACATGTTTAAGTCAACTAAAAGGGTGCTATGGCCCGCGAGTAGGTAACGCTCAGCCAAGGCCGATGCAAATGATGTTACGCCGTCACCTGAGTTGCAAGCGGTGATGCACAGAGAACGACATTCAGCGAGCTCAGCCGCGAGGTATAGCTGTTCGATTTCAGCGTGGGTCGAGGGAATCATCATTACAGTGCTCCTATCAATACAATAGTCGTGGTCAGTTGTAAGACGTCGGTTAACCCTTGACGCGCTTTTTCTAATAGGCTTTCACTTTGATCCGGAATGTAAATGGTGTCACCTGCGCGCAAGACTGGCAGTTGGTAGAAATCCGCTGTTTTGCTAAATTCAATCAAGTCAAAGGTTCTGGCTTGTCCTTGGCAGCAAGACATATTCACGACACTGATTTTTTCAAGATAGGCACTTTCCCTTGGGCCACCGGCTTCTGCGAGTAGGTCAAGTATGGTCATGTTGTCGTTAAAGACATAGCGGCCAGGTTTGTTGATGGCACCTAAGATTCGAACGGTCGATTCTTTAGAACGGTCTAGCCAGTTTTTGTCTTTTTCTGGAATATAAATGGTGTCGCCTGTTTTTACATGCGGCAGTAATGATTCATCGCCTGTTTCGAAATACAAAGACAGGTTCAGTTTGCTCACCTGTGAATAGGTTTTGTCTCTGTGGGTAATGCGAATGTTGTGTATGTCGGCGTCTTTTGTTGGGCCATCAGCCGCTGAAAGAATGTCTAGAAAGTGCATTTGATTAGTAAAACGATAGCGGCCCGGTGCGTTTACTTGGCCAAAAACGTAGATTGAAGCGTCAGAGCTTTGGCGAACCCACTGAGATTTGTTGTCAGATGGATCTTGAGGTAAGTCATGTACGCGAACGATGGCACCAGAAGTAATCACGGGCAAATTTGATACCTGCGCGCCACCAATGATGTATTCGTCCAAATTGAACACCACCATCTTACGGTTGCCAGAGACAACTTCGATTTTCGTTGTATCGGCTCTTAGTGTCGGGCCACCAACATGAGCTAGTAGATCCATTAGGTTCATTTCATCTGACCATTCAATGCGGCCCGGGCGTACCACTTCTCCAATAACGCTGACGGCGCGGTTTGGCGCTATTTTCAACCAAGACTTCTCGTTCATGTCGGTTTTTTCAGGAACAAATATAGCGTCACCTGATTGTATCGCTGGTGGTTGCGCGCCAGTTAACCCCTCCGTGTAAGCGGTTAAGTCGAACTTGATCACTTGCCCTGTTGATTTTAATACTCTAATTTGGCGAGATTCAGCAAAGCGGGTAGGGCCACCTGCATTGGCCAAAATATCCATAAACGTAGCGCCTTTTTTGCCCTCAAACGCTCCTGGGTTCGCCACTTCACCCATGATGTAGACCATGTTGGCGCCGGATTTAATCTCTTCTTCCATCATAGGTACAAAGATAGTCGAGCCAGGCGTCAGGGCTGGAAGCATTGAAGCGTCGCCAGTATCTAAGTAACGCTTAAGATTAAACAGAGTTGGGGAATTGTTGGTGATCACACGGATCTGCTCGACGCCTGCATAACGTGTAACGCCACCAGAACGCATCAATACGTCAACGAGATTTGTCCCTTCTTTGTAACTAAACGACCCGGGGGCGTTAACTTCACCGAACACTTTAATGGCTTGACGAGCATCAGCACTGTCACCGGCATTGGCGAGTTTAGCCGCGTCAAATTCTTGCTCGATATTGCCGACAAGTGGAGAGGCAGGAATGAATAAAGTGTCGAGCGAACGCAGTTGTGGCAAGTCACTGTCGTTACCGCTGTCTAAGAACTTTTTGTAATTGAATTTTGTCTGGTCTTTATTGCGTTTCAGGATCATGGCGTTGAGCTGTGCCCCGGAGCGCAGCCCACCAGCCGCATACAGCGCCATTTGGATGCTCGCTCCCTCTGCTAATGTGTATTCACCAGGCGATTCCACATAACCTTGAATCGAGACCAGTATCTGACGTTTCGTTACGTACACTTTTGCGCTGGATAGATCGCGAAACATTTGACCCAGAGCACCTTTAACGATTTGTTCTAATTGCTGGTCGTTGTAGCCTGCGACCAAAATAGGGCCAATTTCGGGTAGTGTGATACGGCCGCGTTTATCAACCTGAAAACTTTTGTTTAAGCTGCTTTCACCGGGTAGATTAACTTGGACTAAGTCGCCAATTTGTACGGTTTGTTGATTACTCTCGTTATTCGTAGTTTCGGCAAAGCAAGTGAATGCAAAAAACATGGTGGCGATAAGTAATAAGAATTGTCGAGCGAACGTAGATAAAGAGTTAGTAACGATCATGTTGGCCTCCCATTGCAGATTCTGCGGTATTTGCGGGCGCAATCACTTCGACACTTACACGCCTGTTGGTGAGTTTCACCGCTGGAGTATCCCCTTCGAATAGAGGCAAGCTTGAACCGAGCGAAGAGGTTTTGATTCGCTCTGGTGCTAACCCGAATATACTTAGATATCGTTTGACCTGTTTGGCGCGACCCATCGCAAGTTTGTCATTATGTTCATCAGAGCCGCTTGAATCGGCATGGCCAGTTACCACAATGGTGAAGTCTTTATGTTCTCTCAATATGTTGGCTGCTTCGGCTAGGTGGCCCATGTATTTTGGGTTTATCTCGATAGAGTCGTAAGCAAATTGGTTGTCAACGTTGAGTAGTTCAAATAGTTGGTTAACGATATCAAGTCGAGACAACAGAACATCTTGATCTCTTGGTGGAACACAGCGAGTTTGGCTGGTAACGTAGTCTAATCGTAATTCTAGATCGTTTAAGGTTCTTCTAAGGATGATGATATCGTTAGCTGCGTCTAATAACAGGCCGCCCTCAAGTTCTCTCGCTATGCGGTTTTGCTTTTCTTGAGCCTGCACAACTGAGGCAGGAAAACACCATTTTGCTCCCTCACGAATGAGTGAGTCCAAGTGAAGTTTGGCTATCTGCCAGTCAAAACGTAAGCCATGTTCAGGGCCTAGTGGCTCGTCTGGCATGACGGGTGAAAAACTCGTACTTGCGTAGTTAGAACCTGTGTAGTTTTCCGCAAGCCCTCCGGTGCCTTTTTCTGGGTAATTGGAGCACCCAGATAACAAGGCAAAGCTTAATAAACCTGTTGCAGCGCTAAATGATAATTTCATGCCAACGTCCTTTGTTAGAAATCTTATTATTTTTATTGTTTGTAATAGCTTAGTTCATTTACGCGAAATCTAAACTTTTTGAGTTAACAGGTATTGCGTGGCCGATTCGTAGCAGTTTGATGATTTCTAATGGCTGACCTTTGGCGTTTTCAATACGCATGTTGCGGTTATGCTCCACAAGGCGTTTGTATAGATAGACCATTGCGCCGACGCCAGACGAATCGAGAAACTTCACGAGATTAAAATCAATTTCAATTTCTGCGTGATCGTCCATCGAAATGATGCTGTCGATATAAGGTTGTGCAGCGCGAGCACCGGTTGCGTCAAAGTCGCCCTCTAGTGAAAGAGTTAACACGTCTTGGTTAGTTTCAATTCTTGTCAGTTCCATGATGTCTCTCCTAATGGGATGTAAGTATGTCGCTAATTATTGTTGCGTCGAAGTAATAAGAGCAGGTTCTGTGCCATCTTTTATTTTGTTTTAATACAAGGGGTTATTCGATTGTCTGTTTGTTTTCTCAAATTGAAATTCGGGAATTTATCAATTTGAGAATCAATAGGAATGGTGTCAACTAACGCATTTGCGCTATTTCCTTTATTTAGGTCACGAACTGCGTTGGAAGTATCACCTCCTAGTTTAGCCGGGGTGTTCTGAGCATTATGGATAGTCAATGGGGCGTAATTGGTTCACAATGATTGAAAGTTAAGACTCAGAGTCACAGCCTGTTTGCAAAAACTGCGGAATAATAGAAGGAAGCCCGTATGGATATAACCGTGCAGCATGACCGAGGCAACAATGAATTTCGTATTGAAGTGGTTAATAATGAGTGGGCTAAGGTCACTTATAGGCCCGTGGGGGAGGTGATTTATATTGATCATTCCTCGGTCCCATCGAGTTTACGTGGGCAAGGGAAGGGAGCGGTCATGATGGAGGCATTATTGCCCGAGATAGCGCTCCTAAAATGGAAAATAGTCGCGGAATGCAGTTATGTTAAACATTACCTTGATAAGCACCCCCAATGGCGTCACCTTGTTTCCGAGGATTAGCGCTTTATTAGTACAAAAGGAAATGCGATGTTTTGGACTCAGGCTCAGGAAGTAAGCCAACGAGCGTTGGAAACTAATGCGTTAGTGCCAATTGCATCAAGTTGCTTTCACTTTGAAAGTGATGGTGTAACGTGTTTTGGTCACACCTTAAGTGACAATATCCGTAAAAAGCCCGTGGTTCATGCTGATGACCACACATTGGCAACCAAGATGTCTACGCCGATTAGAAATCCATTCTTGCCTTATGAACCGGACATGTATGTAGCCGATGCGGGTGATGATCACGTTTGTATTTTAAACAAATATCCGGTTATCACGCCCCATCTTTTGATTTGTACGCGTCAATACGAAGCACAAAACCAACTCCTTAATCTGTCTGACTTTTCAGCGTGGCTCATGGCATACAGTGAATTGCCAGACGAGTTACCTGACGGAAATGGTGGTGCAGATGACGTGCTGGGGTTCTTTAATGGCGGTGTAATGGCAGGAGCCAGCCAGCCGCATCGCCACATGCAAGTAGTCAGAACACAGATTCCATTTGAGCGTATTATCGCAAGCGGGAGTCTTCCTTTCTCGCATCGGTTATTCACCTTTAATAAGCTTAATGCCACAACACTATACGCTCAGTATTTAGAGATGATGTCTTCCTTAAATCTAACCCCTGACGCTGATGGCGGCACGTGTAAGCCATACAACTTACTGTTAACCCAGCGCTGGATGCTGATGGTGCCAAGAAGCGTGAATCACGTAAATGGCACGTATGCGAATGGCATTAACTTTAGTGGACGATTCGTTGTAAGAAATGAAACGCAAATAGACTGGTTAAAACAACAGGGCGTGTTCAATTTTTTAGGGCAATGCACTTAGCATAGCCCTTAGCTCACGTCACTGTTATTAATCACCCATGTAAATCAGTGCGTTATAATCAAGCTACTCAGTGCCGAGCGACAGGCTTGCTGCTTAAACGCTTTGGTATTGTAGCTTGGAAACAGTAGCAAAAACTCAGCATTAGAGAAAATACTGTTTTGTGCCATGAGTGCTAAATAATCTAACGGCATGTCGATCATCAGCCCTTCTTTCTGGCACTGTTCAAAGAAGTCATAAATATATTGATGAAGCTCTTTAAACAACGCGAGAGTATCAGTTTTGTTCGCATCTCGGTTTGTCTGGGCTTCTAGGTTTAAGTAGTAACGTTGTAAAAAACGCAACGCATTAGGGTTGTTGATAAACCATTCCAATGCCTTTAACCATAATGTTTGGCCCTTTGAATATAAGTCTCCGCTGAGGTCCTGATTGATGTCAGTGCTGAGTTGAGTCTTAATCTCGCGATACAGTTCGTCGCACAGTAACTGCTTATTGGCGAAATGGTGAAACAAAGTGCCTGTCGCGACGCCTGCGCGTTTGGCGATACTGGCCGTTGATGTATTTGTGATGCCATTTTCAACGAAAGAGCACAGTGCGGCGTCAAGGATCAGCGACTTTTTCGACGGCTTTATTGTCGGTGTATTTTCCTGTAAGGAATCCCCGTTGTTTGGTTTATCAGCCATTATCTTAAGAACACCTTTTGTAGCAGTTTGGTCATTAAATCTCGCTTCTTAAGCAATAGCGCACTGCGTGGTAACCAAGCGGCGGTGTGAAAAACCGTTTTGCTATGAGAAAACGTTTTAAAGCCTTCAATGCCGTGATAACTCCCAAGCCCTGAATGACCGATGCCGCCAAATGGCGCGTCTTCTGCCGCTACGTGCAATAACGTGTCATTGATGCTTAACGCGCCGCTGTGTACTTGATAGGTTGCGCGTTCGATCAGTGCTTTATCCTCCGTCATGACGTATAGCGCGAGTGGGCGGGCGCGATTGTCGATGTACCGGAATGCCTCATCAATGTGATCGTATGTCATGATTGGTAACAGGCTACCAAAAATCTCATTTTTCATGATCAACATGTCGTCGTTAACATTGCTGATTAGTGTTGGCATCAAATCTGATGGCGTATTTCCGGTTGAATCTTGGCTAACGGGGTGCAAATTAGCGCCACGTTGCTCAGCGTCCGTTAAGTAGCTCTGTAAGCGCGACAACTGACGTTCATTAATAATGCAGCCGTGACGACTGGATTGGGCTTTACCACCGTAAAAGTGTTGGAAACGCTTAATATAGGTGTCGATGAATTCCTGTTGACGGGCTTTAGGCAAACATATGTAGTCTGGCGCTACGCAGATTTGGCCAGCGTTGACTGTCTTGCCGAGAATAATGCTATCAATGGCACTATTCATCGATATGTGGTCATCAATGATAACCGGCGACTTGCCACCAAGCTCTAGCGTGATCGGAGTTAGGTTATCCGCAGCTGCGCGTGCAATATGCTTACCGACTTCAGTTGAACCGGTAAAAAACAGATGATCAAATGGCAATTTACTGAACGCGCTGGATACGTCCATTTCACCCTCAATGAAAACAACCTGCTCATCGATGTTACTCAACATCTGTTTAAGTACTCGGTTGGTATTAGGGGTAAATTCGCTCATTTTAATCATCACGCGATTGCCAGCCGCGAGCGCGGTTATCGCAGGGTTGATACTTAAATTAATCGGGAAATTCCAAGGAGTAACGACGCCGATAACACCGAGCGGTTGCTGATGAACGGTTACTTTTGAAGGGAATAGCAATAATCCTGTATGGCGTCGTTCCGACTTGACCCATTTTTTAATGTGTTTGAGTGTGTAGTTCGCGTGTTGAACGGTGGCCATAATGTCGGCGAGCAAACTATCGAACTGGCTACGATAGCCATAGTCATCACTTAACGCTTGAATCAAGGTGTCCTTGCCCGAGATCAGTGCTTGTTTGATCTCGATAATGGTTTCAATTCGTTTTTCAATCGGCAGGTAAGGTGTTTGTTTGAACTGTGCACTCAGTGAATGGAAGTGTTCATTTAACGCTTCAATTTGTGAGTCTTCATGCTGAAGAACTTGCTGATTGATCGTTTCTTGATTTGCCATAATTTGTCCTTACAAATAAACCGACTGATTAGTCAGTTTATAATGGTGCAAATCTTGAATAAGGTCAATAAGGAATTCGTGTCGTTGGGATGGATGTGAAACGGATGGGATGTAGGCACCGAAGTGGCGGCTTGAAATCAACAGTGTTGTATCAAAAAAAAAAGAACCCCAAAATTGGAGTTCTCGACTTAGACGGATATCTTTTAGTTAACCTTGTTCTTACTAAAAAAGGGCACCAGAAAAACCTATTTAAAGCACAGTTCAGCCCAGTGAGTAAGACCGGATGTAACAGATCCAAAGTAGTTACCACTTACCATAGGCACGTTTGGTAACTTCTCTTCGATTGCTTGGCGAAGTATTGGCGAACGAGCGGTACCACCCGTTAGGTAGATAACGTCTGGTGTTTTTGCACCTTGTGTCAGCGCTTCGCTAATCAATTCAATCATTTTTTCTTTAGGCGCTTCTATGGCTTCGGCCATTTGGTTCACGCTTACATCAATTTCCAAAGTTTCAGATAACAAATCAATGTTGGCTAAATAATGGTTAGAGTTTGATAAAGCAATTTTGGCTTGTTCTGCTTGCCTTACAATGCTGTAGCCTAGAGTTTCCTGATACACCTTAAGCAGACGCTCAAGCTTCTCTGGCTCTAGGGCATCTTTTCTAAACTGCTTCAGTGCTTTTAGATTTTCTCTGGCGTAAAAGTCACGTTGTGCTTCAACATTATTAATGGCAATAGGGTTCCAAAACTGATTCAAAGGTATATCGATACCTGCATCGGTTTTACTGCCTTTTCCTAGTGGCGTCATCAATTGTTTGAACGCCAAATAGATATCTAGGTCATTACCTCCAACTCTTTGGCCACTATGGGCTAATAAACTGTTGGTTCTGTCAGACTGATTAGCCCACGTTGGCCCCATTTCTATTAACGAGCAATCCGTTGTACCACCACCAATATCCACGACTAACACAGTTTGATCGTGTTCTAAGCTGTTTTCGTAATCAAGCCCTGCGGCAACGGGTTCAAACTGGAATTCAATGTTCTTAAACCCAGCACGTAGCGCCGCTTTTCTTAGAATGCTTTCAGCTTGAATGTTGGCGTCTTGTCCACCGCGACCGTGGAAGTTGACTGGGCGACCAATCACCGTATCGGTAATGATTTTTTGAGTTTGAAACTCACTTTTTTGCTTGATGTTAGCCATCATGGCGCAGACCAAGTCTTCAAAAAATGAGATTTGAACTTCATGTAAGCCACTCGCGCCCAGGAATGATTTAGGGGACTTTACGTAATAAACTTCTCGAGGGTCTTCTAAGTACAAATCGAGTGCGGCTTGACCAAATAGCAGATCGCCCTTTAGTACTTCAATGTCTTCTTCGCGGTTAAACGCGATAGAACGACGCAGTACTTGTTCGCCAACGGGGCTACTAGGTGAAATATTGTAGTGACGGAACAAGTATTCCGAAACGGCTTCACGAGTAGGAGCGCAGAGTGTTGATGAAATAAAAGGGCTGTCGTGCTCTAAGTTGAGTAAATTTGGCTGGCCATTAACCATCGTGGCAACGGAACAGTTAGCTGTACCATAATCGAAACCGATGAACATTATTTAATCCCAAGCAAATAAAAGGCTGGCGATTCTACATCAATTCAAAATTAAGCGCATCTGCTTATCAATGGAAAACACAGCATTATTCAATAATGTGCATTGCTTTTGCTCAGTTAGGGTCAATACTTAATTTAATAATCGCATCCGGACAAGGGCTGTATTAATGCAACCCTAAGCGACTTAAATGCGAGTGTGTTCTGAATGATACGTCAAATGGATCGTGGCTGAATGAAACTAAAGCAGAAAAATGGAATATTACTGGCTGGAATATCATGTGCACTCCTTGTTCTTGCAACGGTGCTGATTTCGCAAGCGGCACGCTATGCAGAAAAGATAGAATCTATCCACTATCAACAATCGGCCACTGAAATAGCAAGCGAAGTGGAGAAGTTCATCTTAGAACGTGCTAATGACGCTCGCGTACTAAGCGTTAACCTTAACGGCATTGACCAGGTGAACCAAGAACGCTTTTCAGCACAGCTAACGGATAAATTTAATACTTATATCGATAGCTATAGAATTTATCAGAATATGGTTCTCTTTAGCCAAGAAGGCCGTGTGTTAGCAGAAAACACTAAGTCGTTCAGTGGCGAAGACGTTAAGCCAATTCTCGGTGACCCAATGACATTGAGCACGCGACCTTGGTTTAAGGATGCGCTTGATAAAAGGAGTGTGAGTGTCTCGCAAGTACAGGGTAAAGATATTTATTTCTCGGTGCTCGATAAGCATAAAAAGGTTCTGGTTTTTAGCTCAACGATCACAGACACACAAGGTATTGCATCCGCTGTTTTAGCGACTATCGTTGATGTTAGTAATATTCAACAAATAATAAGCCGGCATTACCATCATTTGTCGGGCCTGCCATCAGAAAGCTATTCGGCGTCTAACACGACAGAACAAGGTAAGCATGTTTATGTGGTGGCTGATGAGCGTTTTGACCTTAAGAGTCGTTTTGCCCATAGTGCTATCGCTGATGTAGTAACTAGCATTAGAGAAACAGATAGCACCAGTGGATTTGTCGTCCAAGATGATTACCTCGTGTCTTGGGCACACATAAAGAGCTACGAAAATTCGCCTCGCGTTGTTCTCCTATTTACTCCAACTAACCATGTATTTGAAAGCATAACCACCGGAAAACGGTACGCCTTGTTATTGGCATTTGGCTTGGTGTTGACGCTGTGTTTTGCCGGTTTCTACTTTATTGCCCGTATCGGTAGCCCGTTACAAAAGATTGAAGGCGTGATTTCAAGCTTGTCGAAAAACGATTTGGACGTCGAACTGCCTGAATATAAAGAAACGGATGAAATTTCCAACATTATCGATTCGCTAAAGATCTATAAAGAGCAATTAACCGAACGAGGCGAACTGTTTGAACGCATTCAGACACAAAAGAACCAGCTAGATGTACAGTTCCAAGCCATTGAATCTGCGAACGCGTGTATCTTGGTGTTAGATGCCATAGATAGACACAAGCCTGTACTGTATGCCAATTCCGCGATGTTAACTCTGGCGAAAATGACAGAAGACGAGATAAAGGGGTTGCAAGTTAGGGACTTATACGACGGCGATCTTAATCTAATCCAGGTAGAAGAAATTGTTCAAGCTTTAGATGGTCTGTCTTCGTTAGAAACCAGCGTGTGTTTTAAAGGCCAAGAAGATGAGTTGCTGTTTTTCAATCTGTTTCTTAGCCCAGTGTATTCAGACGCCAACGAAATTACGAGTTACATATTGGTCCACAATGATGTGACTGATTTACGAAAAGTTGAAGCTGAAATTCTGGATACAAATCAGAAACTGGAAAATTTAGTAGAGAAAACGACCACCCAGCTAGAGGGTTCAGAAAGCCAAATGAACTTGATTTTTCAGTCAGCAATCGACGGTATGTTGTTGGTCGGATCTGATGAAAAAATCATCGATATCAATCACTCGGCCGAGCGAATGTTTGGTTGGAAAAAAATCGACATCGTAGGAAGTTTATTTGAATCATTAATATCAGAACAATTTAATATTAGTAATATCAATTATCTAAAGGATGGAAATCAAGCGAAAGGGGGGACGATTTCCGAACGGCTTCGTGAAGCGATTGGTGTGACCAAGTCGGGCAGTTTCATCCCATTAGATATCTTAGTCACCCAGATGTCACTGGATGGAGACACCCTTTATTTTGTGACATTTAGAGATATTAGCGACCGTAAACACACGGAATCCGAGTTGAAGTACAGCAAACGAAGTCTCCAAGAAACGATTCGACGCTTAAATCTCACTACTGAAGCTGGTGAAATCGGGATCTGGAACTGGAACTTCATCACAGGAGGACTTGAGTGGGATGACAGGATGTACCGGATGTATCAAAAAGATCCGGATAGCAGCGAGAACACCTACGAAACATGGCGAAGCTGTGTACTTGAAGAAGACGTAGAACAGGCTGAAGTCACTTTAATGGAAGCTAAGAATAGCCTGACGCGTTTTTTCGCTGAGTTTAGGATACGTTGGCCTAATGGTGAAATTCGCTGGATAAAAGCATCAGCGGACGTCATTTTTGATGAAAATAGTGGTGTTGCAATAGGGATGGGAGGCGTAAATCTTGATGTAACGGAAGAGAAAAATTCTCAAGAATTACTCAGAAGAGAAAGCGCCGCTGCGAATGCCGCCAACGAAGCCAAATCACTGTTCTTGGCCAACATGAGTCATGAGATCCGCACGCCGATGAACGGTGTAGTTGGTATGATTGATTTACTTAACGATACCAATTTGTCATTTGATCAACAAAGCATGACAACGACCATAAAAGATTCGTCATTGCATCTCCTTAGCATCATTAACGATATTCTCGATTTTTCCAAAATTGAAGCCAATCAAATGTCTGTCGAGCATTTACCTGTGCCGCTGCAAGTCACGGTTGAGAAAACCGCCGATGTTTTATGGTTACAGGCCAGCCAAAATAATACAACGATATACATTGTTTATGATCCTAGTATCCCTAATCTCATTATGAGTGACGGAGTACGCTTAGGGCAGGTACTGTTTAACGTACTTGGAAATGCCGTTAAGTTTTCAAAAGGTGACGAAAAATCGCGGGGTGAAATTTGGCTCAAGGCGCAACTTGAGCAAGATAACAATGAAAATGAAAATGAAAGTAATAGTAATAGAAAAATAGCCGTCACCATTGAAGACAACGGCATTGGAATGAGCGAAGAACAACTTGAAAACTTGTTTAGTTCATTTACTCAAGGTGATGCGTCAACAACCCGGTTGTATGGCGGCACGGGGTTAGGGCTGTCTATTTCCCACTCTTTGGTTGAGATGATGGGGGGGAGTATTAGCGTAGAGAGCCAGCAATGGGTCGGTACGACATTTCGGGTTGAACTGCCTTGTGATGATGCGTCAGTGGTTGAAGTGGATTACCAAGACCAGTGCATTGATGGGGCGAACGTTGTGACGGTCATTAGTGAGGAATCGTTAGACAAATCGGTGAGACAAAACCTTGAATTACAGCGGTGTAAAGTGCTCAGCCTCAATTCGGTAGAGAAACTCAAGTTGCTTATATCGAGTGATGATACGTTCGACGTTATTATTCTTGGTTCAGAATTTAGCCACAATGAAATGGCGAATCTGACCAATCAGGTGAACTTAGGTCATACTCGTATTATCTTACTGACCAATGAACCAGCAGTGAAAATAAAAGGCCATACCGATGGTCATGTCACACTCGGAGTTTGCCCGCTTAAACCAAGTGAATTGGTTGAAGCTATGTTGTTGGTTCTTGGTCGAAAAACCCAAACTATCGAAGCCAGCAACAATGTGTACAGCAGCATAGAAGATAACTTTGATGACAACATTCGCTGGAAAATACTGGTCGCTGAAGATCAACCCACCAATCGAGATGTCATTGAGCGTCAGCTAAGTAAACTGGGCTACCAATGCCTAATGGCCGAAAATGGCGCGAAAGCACTCGAACTTTGGAAGCAGCAAAGTTTTGATCTGGTGCTAACTGACTGCCACATGCCGATTATGGATGGCTTCGAGTTGACGAGAGCCATTCGTGAGTTAGAGCAATGCAGTAATGAGAAACAAGCGATACCAATCGTAGCGCTCACTGCCAATGCGTTGCTGGGGGCGGCAGATGCGTGTATCGAGGCCGGCATGGACGATTACCTATCAAAACCGATTGAATTGCAAAAACTAAAGGTTGCACTCAATCACTGGTTAAATGACGACACCCCTTCAGGCGACATTGAACCTAATCATCAACCCCCAATGCTTGAGAATACTTCTGAGCTAACCTCTCATTCAGCCTTAACCTCTGGTTTAGAATCAACTTCTCAATGGGTTTTTAGTCAAGACCATGACGATACAAAGGCTGAGCCTATGCCAGCAGAGGTACCAATAGACTGCGAACGGCTGTCAGAAATACTTGGTACCGATGAAGAAGAAGTCTTGTATCCACTACTTGAAGGCTACTGGGATTCGATTCAGGACGATCTCTCCTCACTCATGTCATCGTTCGAGAACAAAGAGCGTGAAGAAATACAGGGCATCGCTCACGCAGCAAAAGGCGCTGCAAAGTCAGCAGGTGCCGATCCACTCGGTGACACGTTTAAAGTCATCCAAGATGAAGCACTAGAAGCAGAATGGGATGAATTACACAACTACCTTAATCAAGCCATCCAGAGAATCAAAGAAATAGAAAACTGGCTGACTGAGCGTGGCATTATTAGTAAGGGAGCCGCATAAATGAACGAGCAAACTGCACTAGGAAGTTACACCGTTTTGGTCGTAGAAGACCACCAATTTTCTCGAGCAACCTTAGTTTCGTTGTTACAGCGGTTAGGGGTTGAAAATGTGTTAACTGCGAAAGATGGCATTGAAGCGGAAGCGGCACTCAATAGCAAAAAGATTGATGCGGTGATTACGGATATTAATATGCCGAACATGAACGGCATAGAGCTATTAAAAAATATTCGTTTAGGAAAAACAGCGAACAAGAATAACATGCGAGTGCTGGCGGTAACGTCTTATTCTAACGTTGAAGTTATTAGGGCGTGCATGAGCCTCGACATCAGTGCATTTCTTGTTAAGCCAATCACCATTGATAACGTAAAAACCAAATTAATTAGCGCGTTAGAAGAAAGTGCTGACCTTTCTAATGAAAGCCATTATTCCCAAGTAGAAAGCGATTTCGATTGTATTTCAGAAAACCCAGCGGCGCGTAGAACTGAGAGAAAACAACCTGATCGCTCGTTAAATAAGAAAATTAATTGGCCATACGGAAACGCAAAACCACAAGAAAGTGCTCCGCAAACCTTGCCTGAAAAAGTGAAAGGTAAGTCGATTTCATACATGACGATCAGCCAGATATCGAATTTAGAGTCAGGAATGATCTTGATGCAGGATCTGAGTGCTAAGAATGGTGTCTGTTTGATTGCGTCCGGCGTTGTATTGAATAAACGGCTGATCAATCGCTTACACGAACTGAGTTCTATCATCGAACTTGATCAGCTTAAGGTGAAAATGCTGGTGGACACAAACGAAAATGACTAGTCACTAGTCGTCAATTTGAATGTACCTTATACCGCCTTTAATCCTAGAGGCGGTCTACAATATCCTGTTCCTACTGGGGGCCGTCAAAACACCCCGTCTGAGAGTTCCGTCAAATAGTGGTTGCAAAAAAGTACGTACGTGCTAAAAATGACAGGCGATTTGATAAATTAGTAGTGTTTGATGAGAAAAGGCAAAGTTACACGAGAGCATATCCTGAATATTGCGTTTAAACTGGCGAGTGAAAATGGGCTTGAAAGCCTGACGATTGGTGATCTCGCAAAGCAATGTGGCATGTCGAAAAGTGGTTTGTTCGCTCATTTTAACTCGAAAGATAATTTGCAAGTTGCGGTACTAGAGCAGGCTAATCTCGTATTTGTTCAACGTGTTGTATTGCCAGCTAGAGAAAACCAACAGGTCACTATCGAAGAGAAAATTCGGTCATTGATGGAAAATTGGCTGGGCTGGAATCATTCATTCCAAGGAAGTTGTATGTTCTTGGATGCTTGGAAAGATGGTGTTCACAGAGATAGCGTGACGCAACAAGCGTTGAAAAAGACCATTACGACATGGGTGAATTATTTAACGATTCAAATAGAGAAAGGCGTTGAGACTGGCGAATTCACCAAGGGTCTCGATGCCGAGCAAGCCACGTTTGAGTTGTATGGCTTGTATCTCAGTGCACAATTGTTCTATTCAATCAAAGGTGAGCAAGCGAGTAAGTTACAGTTTTGGCGAGGTGTATCAGACTTGATTCGTAATTGGAAAGCATCACCACAGAATTAACACGAAAAGGGATTGTTCTCTTTTTTTAATACAAAATAGCACGGTCGTTCGAATAATCTGGCGACTTAAAGGAATAAGATCATGAGCGAAAAAATTTATTTTAATACGTCGGGTAAGTTCAGCCTTAAAAGGACAGTCGTCAATATGTCTACCCGGTTGCATCACACAATAGCTCCTGATCATGCCAAAAAGACGGCTCGGAAATTGTTACTAACCCCAGTTAGGACTTCACCGAAAAATGAAGAACCAGTGGGGCTCATTAAGGGAGAATTGGCTGGCCAAGAGGGCATATTAAAAACCTACCAGCTTGGTGAAGGGCCTGTTTGGGTGCTGACTCATGGTTGGTCTGGTACGGCGAGCCAGTTTTATCCGCTAATGGAGCATATCGCAAGCAAAGGATTTACTGCATTGGCTTATGATCACCCAGGGCATGGCGAGAGTGATGGTGTTTATGGTCACATTCCTGCCTTTGTAAGCGGCTTGGAAACTGTGCTTGATAGTGTAGGCGAAGTAGCAGGTATTGTTGGTCATAGTATGGGAACGGCATCGGCAATCGAATGTCGCCATGCTAAAACGCAAGACGTACCCATGTTATTGATTGCCCCAGTTTTGGAATATCTCGACAACCTATTTAGTAGCATAGAGCGTTCAGGCTTTTCGATGAAACTGTTTGAAGAAGTCGTACTGGAAATCCAAGATCAATACCATTATCCACTGCAATCGGTAGACCCGTACCGAAAGCTTGGATTAAGAGGGAGTAAGACCCTTATCGTGCATGATGAAAAAGATAAATTTACTAAGTTCTCTGTGTCAGAAAAAGCCGCTAAGGAAATGGAGAATGTGACTTTAGTTGCCACACAAGGGCAAGGTCACGGACGAGTGATGAAATGCCAACAAGTGACTGATGGCTTTGACGCGTTAGTCTCTAATTAGTGCTCGATCAGTCTTGCTAGGCCCTAGTTTGGCTATGTGTATTTGGCTGGGGCATATAACTAAAAATAGGCAGCGAATTCGCTGCCTATTTTGGATAATGTATAAAGCTTGAAGAGTTAATCTAGGATCAGCTATTTGCTTCTGTTAGCTCAACTTCTTTGTCAATGCTGTTGGCTTTCTCAAGCATCTTACGAATAACCACAGACGCCGCTAAGGCGACTGCAACCATCACAACTGCAAGCATCGTCAGTAAGCCAAAGTAATCACCGTAAACCGTTTGAACGATCTCTTGTGTGATTTCTTGGCCTTTTTCTAAAGCAATCGAAGTAGAGAATACCGCACCAACGATACCACTCATTGCAATCGCCACCGAAAATAAGCTGACCGAGAAGTTTTCAATGTGCTTAGGCGCAACAGAAAGAATAAATGCAACCACCATGCTACCAACAATAACTTCTGCAAATGCTTGGAAGAAGTGAATCAACAAAAATACTTCTGGGCGAATAATTACGTCTTCACCAATGTTCTTAACTGCAAACGCTAAGATACCAAATGCAATCGCAGTGAAGATAAAGGCAAAACCGATTTTGGTTGCGGTAGTGAAGTTGATGTTACGTTTCTCAAGTGCTGAGAATGTACCTGCAATGACAGGGCCAGCTACAATACACCACAGTGGATTCATTGACATAGATGCTTCAGGTGCGATTGGAAGAATGCCAAATAGGTCGCCACGCATTGTATTGATGGTTACCATTGTCATGGAGGTCATCATTTGTCCGTAATAAACGAAGAATGCGGTGGTTAGGACAGTAACAATCAGAATCGTCCCCATCTTAAGTGCATCAGATTTCTCTGATTTTAACATCAAAGATATGAAGTAACCGATTGCGGCAAGGCCGATTGCATAGACGAAGTTCTTGCCTATATCCATGTTTGAAAACATAAAAAATACTAATGCAATCATACCAACCGATACTAAACCGAAAATGGCCCAGTTCTTCTTACTTACCGGTGCTTTGTCAATGTCTGCCCCAATACCCGAAAGCTGCTTGTTAAATGCAACAAGTAATCCAAGCGCAATGAATGCCATGACTGCAGATAGAATGAAACTGCCACTGAAGCCAATATACAGAACAAAGAATGGGAATAGATATTGGCCTAAAAGAGCACCAATATTATTGATTGAATAGTTAACAGGGTAGCCGTTCTCAAAGTCTTCTTGTGTTGCAAAGGTACGTTTATAAAGGCTTGGATAAGAAGGTGACATTAAGCCACGGCCGTAACTTGCTAGTGCAATACCTGCAAGTGCGAGTGGAACGTTGGTGGTGGATGCGCCGATGACCAGCAATGCATAACCAGCACTAAAGCCTAGATAAGCGATAGTGAGCGAGCGATAAGCGCCAAGAAATTTATCGGCGATAAAGCCACCGGCTATAGCAAATAGCGGCCCAATGGCTGAAAAAGCACCCACAACCATCATTGTGTCTGCTTCACTATAATTTAGATTCTCTAAGAAGAACCTCGTTAAGATTACCATGACACCATAAAATGATAGTCCAAACATCATTTGACAGAACATCATGGACTTGTTTAGTTTATTCCACATGTCAATATCCTTAAAATAGTTATATTGTTAGAATTATTTACTTGACGGATATTAACAGACACACCTCGTTACAACTCGTCGTTCTGTCGCATTTATTTTAAAACTATCATTACAATAACTAATGTGAATTGTTAGCTTTTCTTATTTTGATTGTATATTGAACTAATTCCTCGTTGATGATAATTAATGTGGCGTTTATTGTTAATAATTTGTGGTCATTAAGGTGTATCAATAACTAGGGTGTTTAATCTAACTCAGTCCGACTGAATCGCAGTTGCATCTGGTAATTAAATAATTTGCATAAGATATTGATCTTATTTTGGAGATGTGTTTTTCTTATGTAACTGGTTGAATTTAAAGCGATAGAATAACAAGGATGTAGAAATGGCCGAGATAACAATAAGGCACTCAGAACCAAACGATGCGGTCGCTATTAAAGAGGTTTACTCAGGGGAGTTGGCATACTCCGGCACGCTTCAATTGCCATTTCCTCCTGTAAGTAGCTGGGAAAAGCGCGTAGGCAACATACCGGATAATGTATACAGCTTTGTCGCCGAAATTAATGGGGAGGTTGTCGGAAACTTAGGGGTTTCCGTGTGTATCAATATGAGGCGTAGGCACGTTGCTGAGTTTGGTATGGGAGTGAAAGATGAGTTTCAAGGCCAAGGTGTTGGTAGTGCTCTGCTGGCTGCATTGATTGAATTAACTGATAACTGGTTGAACATCAGACGTTTAGAATTGACTGTTTTTGTGGATAACAAATCAGCTCAAGCTCTTTATAAGAAGTTTGGTTTTGAAATTGAGGGCGAATCTAAAGATTATGCCTTTAGAAATGGGCAATATGTTGATGTTTATCACATGGCACGGATCAACACTGTATCCTGATGTTGAAATCGTGATTTAAGGGCTACCCTATTTTTAATCTGATTAAACACATTATCTTGGTTAACGCTATCGCGGCGTTAACCGTATTCATACTCTCAAACAATGTAACTGCGTTTGAAGCAACTAACCTTGTGGATTTCCTCTTCTATACCGTCATTATCATTTGGGCCGTTGCGAAACTCACGTGGGAGGGAGGTATGCACAGTAAAACCTATAACTACGATGACTCCGCCAGTAGCCGTGTTCAATCCATGGTTGAACATGATTTCGAATCAGACAAGCGGCGTGATGCCCAACTTAACTATCAATTTGGCTTCGTTATGTTCCTTGCTGGTTTACCTGCATTTATTGCATGTTTCATTCTTCAATTTTTGGCTTAAACTTCTTTTCTTTCCTAAAATTAATAAGGTATACATTAATCAACGTTGAGTGATCGTTTTCCCTGTCTTACATCTTGTTTGACTATTGGCTTTGTCCGAAAGAAGCAATGTGGCGTTAACCGTCATATTTTGGCTGTGAATCACAGGTTCTTGCTAATTAATGAGACATTACTCAATATTATTTTTGTTACATTCCATTAATATTACACTATTAGTGTGATTTGCATCTCGTTAAATCCGAGAGCAAAGAAGTAAGCCGTTTGAAAACGCAAGGAATGAAAATGAGAGAAGTCGATTTTAGAACCATTGATCGGTTATTTGTGAAGACCAACATTACCGATAAGTTTTGGGCAATGTTCATCATTATTACCGTTGCCATAGTTGGCTCTGCGGGTTACCACTATTCCGAGGCCAGTGCTGTTGCTACAAAACAAGCGGAAGTCGCCGCAAACTCGTCTCTGAGAGCGATGATTGAAGTGACGTCATCATTAGATACCGAGACACAAAAAAAAGCGCTTGAAGCTCAAGGTGTTCGTTTGTCATCTTCCAAGGCAGCAAGCAGGGTATCAAGTGATAGTGTCTTGGTTTCGTTACCACTTAATGGTGGTTACGCTACTTACCAAATGAACATCAACGAACCAAAAAGTGATTCAGCGCTGTCGATATTTATCATTTCAACTCTTCCTTTATTGTTGATTGCGCTTGGCTTTTATTGGATTGCGACCTATTTACTTGGTGCATTGTGGGTTATGCACCAAGCGACACGACGAATCGCTGATGGCGACTTAACGTCGCGACTCGGCTTTCATGTGGGGCGTGATGAGTTTGGGATCATTGGTTCCGAATTAGATAGAACGATGGACACCATTAGTGAGTTAGTTGATACCGTGAAACACAGTTCTTCTACTTTGGTATCTACATCGACGTCGTTTGAACAACAAGCGCGATCTTCAGAGCAGAACGTGAATCAGCAATACGCAGCTGTAGACTCAGTAGCAACCGCAGTTGAACAAATGTCAGCAGCCGCAAATGAAATTGCAAACTACGGTTCACAAGCTGCAGAGCATGCCAATAAAGACTCTTCTCGTATTGGAGATAGTCATAATCGCGTACTGTCAGCGATTGGTGTGATGGAACGTTTGACCGAACACAGCCAAGAAGCCTCAGGTTCGATTGCGAGTTTAAATGAAAAGACCGTCGAGATTAACGATGTACTTTCTACTATTACTGCCATTTCTGAGCAAACCAACCTGCTTGCACTGAATGCAGCGATAGAAGCGGCGCGTGCGGGTGAGCAAGGCCGTGGTTTTGCTGTGGTAGCAGATGAGGTAAGAACCCTAGCGGGTCGTACTCAACAAGCGACCATTGAAATTCGCAGTACGATCGATAAATTGCAAAGTGAAACGAAAGAAATTTCACAAATGACGGAAGAAACATTACTGCAAACCCAAACCAGTCACGAAATGATCACTGAGATCGGTCAGGACATGGGTAATATTGCAGAGTCGTCGAAGCAAGTTATGGACATGAGTGTTCAGATTGCGGCGGCTGCAGAACAGCAAAATGCGACGGTGCATTCTATTTCAGAAGATCTTGCAGAGATCCGCAGCCAATCAAGCAACTTGCTTAATGCAACGCAAGAGTCAGTAACTGGAATCCAAGGTTTATCCAGTACGTCGCAAACATTGAGTTCGCTGTTAACTAAGTACCGAACTAACGCATAACGCGAGAGGGCCGTTTGCTATAGCAAGAAAAAGGCGAAGCAGTAATAAAAAGGAGAAGCGTGGGCTTCTCCTTTGTGATTTTAAAGATGGACGTGTTTTTGTAGACGTATGTGCGCCTAGATAAGAGATTTGATGGCTGTGATCAATGTGTCGATGTCTTGTCGAGCAATATCTAAGTGCGTCACCATACGCATAGGCGAGCCAGGTGAAACTAAGATATTTTGATGTTTAAGTTTGTCGCACAAGGCTTTTGTATCAATATTGTCTGCTACTTTCGCAAACAGGATATTGGTCTGCACGTGTTCAACGTTAACAGTGAAACCATCGATCTTGTTTAGCTCAGATGCTAAGTACTTAGCGTTAGCGTGGTCATCTGCCAGTCTTTCAATATTATCTTCTAAAGCAATTCGGGCTGCGGCTGCGAGTATTCCCGCTTGACGCATGCCGCCACCAAGCATTTTCCTGAGTCGGCGGGCTTTGGTTATCAGAGCTTTATCGCCTAAAAGGAGTGAACCGATTGGCGCTCCCAAACCTTTAGACAAGCATATCGTCATGCTATCGAAGTGTTTGGCGATCTCGGTAATATCCACATTGCTGGCAACTGCTGCGTTATAAACACGCGCACCATCTAGGTGGAGGCTTAGGCCGTGCTTGTTAGCAAAATCGTGGGCATCCGCTAGGTATTGCATGGGTAACACCTTGCCATTGATGGTGTTTTCAATGCTTAATAAACGGGTCGGTGCAAAATGAATATCGTCAGGCTTAATAGCGGCTTCGAGTTTTTGGAAGCACAAAGTCCCGTCTTTTTCATTTTCAATAGGTTGCGGTTGGATTGAGCCTAATACGGCGGCACCGCCCCCCTCGAATTTGTAATTGTGGGCTTGCTGGCCACACAGGTATTCGTCGCCACGACCGCAATGTGCCATCAAGCCTAATAAGTTAGCTTGTGTGCCTGATGTGGTAAAAAGAGCCGCTTCAAAACCGTGTCTGTTAGCAGACCATTGCTCCAAAGCATTTACAGTAGGGTCATCGCCATAAACATCATCTCCAACTTCTGCGTTAGCCATGGCTTCGCGCATTTTTTTAGACGGTCGTGTTACGGTGTCAGAGCGTAGATCGATCATGCTTCGTCATTCCTTATCATTTAGTACGGTACTGCTAAACAACATCGCATGAAATGAACAAGAAAAACAGAATAAATCGAATCTTATTATTGAGATACTTACTAAGCTGATTTTGGGTCATAATAAAAATAGGTAATTGGGAAACAACGGAATGTATAAGAGACAAGGATTCACGATCATTGAATTGGTTATCGTTGTGGTCATACTCGGTGTTGTGGCCGTTACCGCGCTGCCAAAGTACCTATCAATCCAATCGGACGCGACCTCATCGGTCGTTAAAGGGATTGCATCGAGTTTTCGCATAGTGGTAGAGCAGGTTAACTATAAAGCTATCGTTCAAGGAAAAGATAAGCAGCGCAGTGTTCAAGTTGATGTAGGCGGAGTCATGATCAACACCTACTTTGGCACCCCTCAAGAGCTGTGGGACGGAGCTATTGCATCTATTATGAATAGTGATATCGCGTATTTGGGGAATGGCTATTATACACCGGATTCGTTAACCACACCTTGCACCGGTGCTCCGATTTGTGTGGTTGACCAAACCCAAGCCAATAAAGTGTTACCTGGTTATGCAGGGTGGGGAATGTTTTTTGTTCCTAGAGGCCGGACGGTGGCAGACAACTGCTTGGCGTATTATGTGTTTAGCGAGGATGGGACAAAAGTGACTTTCAAAGAGACATCGTGGCGTGTTGATGGTTGCTAAGTGATATACAGTTATGTCGTCTATATGTTTGAATATGTGATGAAATTTAGAAAAGATGAACAAAAAAGGTACGCTCAATACGTACCTTTGCTCATCAAGCTCTATGAAAAAGGTTTGTAGTTGAATAAATCTAAGTGCTTATTGCCTGCGACATCGAAAAGTGGTTTAGTTTGTTGACTATTTAAGAAGAGTATCGATTATGTGTCGTTGGTTAGCGTATCAAGGAAGCCCGATTTATCTCGATGAACTGGTTTATCAACCGGAACATTCTTTAATTCAACAAAGTTTGGATGCGCGTAAAGCGGTTACTCGGGTCAATGCTGATGGGTTTGGACTTGGTTGGTATACAGAACAAACCTCTCCGGGGCAGTTCCATGAAGTATTGCCTGCATGGGGAGATGAAAACTTGCGATCCTTAGCTCATCATATTCGTTCTCACCGCTTTATGGCTCATGTTCGCTCTTCTACTGGCGCTCAGGTATCGCGGGCGAATTGCCATCCGTTTGTCTTAGACAATTGGATGTTTTTGCATAATGGTCAAATTGGTGAGTTTGAGCTGGTTAAGTTCGACTTAGAGCGTTCGCTACCAGAAGCGCTGTATCTGAAGCGATTAGGAACCACAGACAGCGAATTAATTTTTCTTCTTATGTTAAAAAACGATTTGAAGCAGGACCCGGTGAACGCGATACGAACAACGCTGGCAGAAATTGAACATGCATGCCGATCAAAGGGAGTATCTGATCCTTTTAAGGCCTCGATTTGTCTATCTGATGGCAATCAACTTTGGGTTGTGCGATACAGCACTGATAAACAGCCACCAACGGTGTTTGTTAGAAGGAATGGCGAAAATGTAACGCTTGCTTCCGAACCGTTGGACAAAACTCAAGGATGGAAGAGTCTCGAAAAGCAGGCTATCTCTTTGTTTCAATCCGATCAGATAACCCACTTTTCCCTATGACTCAATACAAGACTATTATTTAATCAATTCTAATCTAATCTAATCTAATCACATGTCGGCTAGCTCGAGCTGGTATGGGTAGTCATTCCTGCCCAGCGTTTTATTGGTTCTGGTAATCCGAATACACGTAAATTACCACCAACGACCAAAAAGACGCCCAACATTGAAAGTGCAGTCCACTCGTAACCCTCGTATAACGTAGAAAGAGATAGGGCAACCAGAGGGAACAAGACGGTACAATAAGCGGCTTTTGCGGCGCCAATGCGTCCTACTAGCGCAAGGTAGGTATTAAAGCCGATTACTGAACCCACAATGGCAAGGTAAATTAAAGCGCTTACGTAAATTGGCGATGTACTTACCACAAGCGATTCTCCCATGAACAAAGCGATGACAAACAAATAAACCGCGCCATACCCCATCGCCCAAGCTGTTGTGGGTAGAAGCGGCATGTTGCTTTGTTGAGCACGCGCTGACACCATGTTTCCTAACGAAAAGAAGTAAGTCCCCAGCAAGCTTAAAGACAATCCTAACAATATGGTCCAATCCATCTCTGCGCTTAAAAATTGCGATGCAAACAATAATACGACACCCGTAAACCCCATTAACGCGCCTTGTACAAAAATTTTGGACGGTTTTCGCTTTTCTATCATCCACAAATTCAGCGCATTCAAAATAGGAGCGAGTGAAAATACAACGGCGTTTAAACCACTCGGCAAGTATTCAGTTGCGGCGTAAAAGCATAGGAAGTTGTTTGAAAATAAGCACAAAGCAAGTAGTGCCGCCATTTTGTGGTTCTGACGTGACAGTGCTGGCAAGGCTTTACGCCACACCAGGATAGCGAAGAGCACTATAGACGCTAATCCAAAACGCCAACCTACTGAAACCACCACAGGGGTGTCACCTAATTGGTAGGCAATGGCTAACCAGGTTGACCCCCATATTAAGACTGTTGCCGCGTATAGCATTCCATTCATTAATTCATTCCTTTCTCATGCTGTGATGCGCCAAAATAGCGTTTTGCACGGACGCGGTATGCCTTAATTTTGCGCTTTTTATAGATTCTTGCGCTTTTCTAGTAAGGAGAGTGTTCAATAATGGCGTGAGCGCGTATATTCATGGTTAGTCATCAGTATCGCAATGATAGGTTAACCAGTAGGAATAGGCATGAGAAACGGATCTTCTCACAATGGTAAACGGCAACGGGTTTTTAACGTTCTGTCGAATAATACCGCAACGCTGCATAACGAGTTGTGGTCAGATAATGGTATGGGCTCGGCTGTTTGGAGTAATAGTCACGGCAGTGCCACGTACGATAAACCGGGTCACCACACCCTTAGTTATTACTTGGAAGGAGGAGAGAATACTCAACGAGTGACGAGTGGAGGTAACGTGTCTGGTGAACCGAATAAATTGTGTCTTATGCCACAGGAACACCGCTCTGATTGGTCTTTTTCAACTCGCTTTCAATTTTTTCATTTCTACTTTGAGCAATCCAACCTACAAAGTTTCGCTGAGCAAGTATTCGATAAAGAGGGGCGTCACGTAGAATTAAAAGAAATAACGTTTGTTGATGATCCATTTGTTACACAACTTGTCCGAGAGACGATGCTCAAGCTCAATTGGGAAAGTGCGACGGATAAGCTGATGATTTCTCACGCTCAGCAAATGTTATTGTTGCACCTATTGCGCCAATATTGCCAACAACCTATTGCTATTACTCCTTGCGTTGGCGGGTTATCACCGCAGAATCAACGTCGAGTAGTGGACTATATAGAAGCTAATTTGATGAAGACGTTTGGTTTGGGAGATTTGGCGTCTGTCGCGCAGTTGAGCGAATTCCATTTTGCTCGGATGTTTAAAACCAGTTTCAAATGCACGCCGCATCAATATGTGCTGGGCCGTCGTATTGAACTTGCCAAGTATTTGTTATTGAACAGCCAATTGACGCTCGCCGAACTGGCGCTTACCTGCGGGTTTTCATCTCAGCAGCATTTGTCTGCTCAGTTTAAGCAGCGTGTCGGTGTGACGCCCTCGGTATTTCGTAAAGCAGGAACGTAGTGGGAGAGGTAACAAGGACAACGACAAAGCCATCCTTGTTACATGAGCGATGTGTAGGCTTACGCTTTTTCTAAATCCAGAGAAGGGTAAGTCAAGGTCATGCCGTTTACTAAAACATGGGTGTAATATCCACCTGCGCTCAAACCAACTACAATCATTGGCCCCAGCTCAACCCCTTTAGTCGCGACAACAACATCATCAATAGCAAACATCTTAATACCTACATGAGAATAATATAGAACCATCTTCTATGCGCGCATTTGAACAGAACTTCATTGAGAGTCCTAATCGGTTTATTTGTCGTAAGGATTAAAGTGTGTTGTCGTGAGCGTCCAAGGTTTAATTCGTGTTCACTGTTCTAGGTTCCGTCTTGCATAAGTCTATGATTAATGAACTCATGGAGGAGTTTACTTTAAAATGAGTCTCAAGGAATCCAAGTTGAGCTAAAATAGATTGCGGAGTGTTCTGGTACCCTTGGGCAAACGTAGGAAGTAAATTGGCAAAGTTTGGGTATCGCTGTTCTAAGCGTCGGTCCGCAACGAATAGATCAATAGATTCGCATTGCGGCTTTTCTGTCTTGTTCACAAGATCAATCAAGCGATCTAAGGCAAATGATTGGCAAAACCGCATGGCAGAGAGTTTTTCGCCACGATTGAAACGGCAAATTGCGACGTATAAGTTGGTCAGCGCTTCGCCAAGTACCCAGTCTATATTATGAGGTTCAGCCTCTGCTGGGCAGTTCTTCGGAGTACAGACGTTGGCATCAAAATCTTTATCTTGCCAGATGACTCTTCCCTCTGAAAAAGGAATACCTTCAAGCTCATGGACTTCAAATACTGCAAACTCGCAGAATATACCGTCGCTCATCAGCGCTTTATAACCGTCGACGGTATTTCTCACTTTGTAGTTAATGCTTTTCACACTTTCGAGCCACCATAGGCTTTCTAAGAATAATTGCTTTTGATTGGATTGGACGATCACGAAAAAATCGAGATCTGAATATTCATCTAATCGATCTGTTTCATTTCCAACTGAGCCAAGCCCAAGTAACGCAAGTGCCTTACCTGAGTTTTCTAAGGATTGTCCTATTTCATTTAGTCTTTGTAACAGCGTTGATTTTGTAGGCATTATTCTCTCCGTTTAATAATTTAGGCGCTACCCATATGGTATGGCGGCCTTTAAATGTGCCTAAAGATTTCGGCAACAAAGTGCTGAATGTACGTTAGTGCTCGCCCTACATATTGTGATGAACTTTATATTTTATAAGAAAACCGAAAATTGCGCGTTCATCGAAATATGGGCTACTTTTAAATAAGAGTCGCCTTAGTTAACAGAGCCATAGCCGTTTTTATGGCCTATAAATCTGCACATTTTCATAAGGAAAACAGTGGATATAATTCAACTAGATATTCGAACCTTGTCGTTCATGACCGTGCTGCTCTCATTTGTGTTTGGTGTGGGGCTTTGCTTTCTATCCCTTATGCAATCCAGTTTTAGAGGCATTAAACACTATGCTTTTGGCTTATTAAGCATCGGGATTGGGTTTCTTTTACTCAGCATGCGAGACGTTGTTTCCAACTTTATGTCCATTATCGCTGCTAATTCTTTGATTTATCTGGGTTACATCTTAATGGGTTTAGGATTGGAATTGTTCCGAGGCCTGTCCGGAAGAGTGGGATACGTTGGTTTTGGATTACTTGTTTGCCTCATCGCTATTTTTGTTTACTACACGTATTTCGAGCCCTCATTGACGAGCCGGTTGGTTTGGATCAGCGTTGCCATGGCGTTGCAATCGGGTTTGTGTGCTTCAAGTTTGCTTCGAGGAAAAGTTGAAGAACTGCCAATCGCTAAGTGGATGACTTTAGCCCCGTTTATCTTAACGGCATTTTACTTTTCTTTCAGATCGCTATGGTCGATGGGTCAAAGCGACCTCGTTGAATTCATGTCTGCAGGCAGCGTTCACCAGTTGGCCTTTCTTGTATTTAATTTACTTATTGTAACCAGCAGTTTTGGCTTGTTATGGATGATTAGCGCTAGGCTAGAGAGTAAGCTGAGTAATCAAGCAAGAAAAGACGAGCTAACTGGGGCGTATAACCGCCGCGCACTCAGTGAACTCGCACCAATAGAAATTTCTCGGGCATATCGCCACCAACTTCCTTTATCAGTCATCATGCTGGATCTTGACCACTTTAAAGCACTCAATGACACGCTTGGCCACAGTAAAGGAGACCTTGTTCTATCGACATTTTCCACCTTACTGCTGAAGAATATTCGTAAGGAAGACCTGCTATTTCGATATGGTGGAGAAGAGTTTGTGATAATTTGCCCCAATACCTTGGACAGAGCAGAAATATTAGCGGAGAAACTCAAGCACAAGATTGAAGAGAAAATGGTGATTAAAAAATCGAACATTAAGGTCACTGCCAGTTTTGGCGTCGCTGAGTTGTCTTCAGGAGATGATTTGATTTCGATAATCGCTAGGGCCGACCAAGCCATGTACAAAGCGAAAGAGAATGGAAGAAACCGCGTAGAGTGCTCGCTAGAGCTAGTACACCAAGGTCAACCTGGGCTGTAATAAAAGCTTATCCTAGGAGTACAACCAAGTGGTAGACTATGTACTTATTGAATTCAGATGTGTAAAGGCAAATAAATGAACCCAATTCTAGCGATATTGAAAGAAAACAATATTGACGATCAACAGATCAACGACCTGTTCAAAACATTGACGGAAAACCCGCTTGCAGCAATGGCGACAATTAGCCAACTTGGTTTGCCACAGGAAAAGCTTCAGCAATTAATGGGGCAGGTAATGCAAAACCCTGTTCTCATTAAAGAAGCAGTAGAAGAGTTAGGTTTGGACTTCTCTAAAGTCGAAGCCGCAAAAGAACAGCTTCAAAAGTAATTGTTACAAACTTAGCAAAATAGGGTCGATGAATGCTTCTGCGCGTTATCGGCCTTTTTTAGTTATGAAAACCCTCCCGTTGGCGATGAGCCTATTGACCACATCAAAAACCGATTCGTCTATTTCTACTCTTATGTTGCCAAAAGTTCCCGTTGTCAAAAATTAATTTCACAATCAGCTCAACTTATTTCGAATTTAACCACTGTATTTTAACGATTCTTATATGGTTTGCTCTCAGACTGTTTTCTCAATATCGATTAGGGCGAACCGTATTGTCCGTTTTAGTATGTTTATTGAGCGGTAGATACAATGGAAGTATCGAATTTTTCTACCATACTGTAATTATATTGCGAGCGTACTGGAATAAGTATTGGCGCTATTTATTGGAAAGAAATTTTGGGATACGAAAATTATGAAGATAGCTCAAAATAGGTATGAGTCTAACCAATGGAAATCTCCGCTGAACAGTGTTGATTCAGAAGCTCAATTAATTTTGATGTTTGGTGCAGCAGATCTATACCAACACGTTAAACCGAGTGTTCAAGAGGCTTACCCACATGCACAAATTGTGGGCTGCTCGACCGCTGGAGAAATAGAAGGGACCATGGTATTCGATGACGTATTAACCTTAACGGCCATCACTTTCGCAAAAACACCTGTCGAAGTCGTTTCAGTTAATGTGCGTGACTATAAAAGCAGTGTGTATGTTGCAGAAGCGCTAGCGAATAAGTTGTCGAAATATGGGTTAAAGCACGTACTCGTTTTGTCCGATGGGTTAAACATCAATGGTACCGACTTGGTAGCACGGTTAACTAAAGAGATGCCAGAGGATGTCAATATCACCGGTGGGTTAGCAGGGGATGCGGATCGATTCCAAAAGACGCATGCATGGCATAACGACGTCTCGGATGAACCCGTTGTGGTTGCTATTGGTCTGTATGGCGATGCAATTTCTGTTGGCTACGGATCTATGGGTGGCTGGGACAGCTTTGGACCTCAAAGGAAAATAACCCGATCGGAAGAAAACATCCTTTATGAAATTGATGATAAGTCAGCACTGGCGCTCTATAAGTCGTATTTAGGCGAGTACGCGTCGCAACTCCCGGCTTCCGGGTTGTTGTTCCCGCTCAGCATTAGTGAAACCATCGGTTCCGCACCTCTTGTGCGGACGATAATGGCAATTGATGAGGAGCAAGAAAGCTTAACCTTTGCCGGAGATATACCTCAAGGTGCGTACGCACAATTGATGAAAGCAAATTTTGACCGTTTGGTAGACGGAGCAAGTGACGCCGCATCCCATTGTCAGTCAATTTTGGAAACCACCGAGCTGGCTATTTTGATCAGCTGCGTTGGACGAAAAATGGTACTAAAGCAACGAATTGAAGAAGAAACAGAAGCGGTACAAGAGATTATTGGAGACGATGTTCCGATGACTGGCTTTTATTCGTACGGGGAAATTTCTCCTATAATTGAAACAGCACAATGTGCATTGCATAACCAAACCATGACCATAACTACGCTTACTGAGAACGTTTGATGCATCGATTACTAAAAAGGCAATTAAATCGCTTTAACGTAATAGAATCTGAATTAGAGCCAAATACGTTGGCGCTGATTAATGCTGTTGATACCGCGTATGTACAAAACGACAAAGATCATAAGCTTCTTGAGCACGCTTTAGAGCTGCTGTCGTCAGAGTTAGTCGAGCAAAATTCACTATTAAAAGAGCAATTAGCGACACTAGGAAGTACGTTTGACTCGATTAAAGAGGGGTTAATTACCGTTGATGGTAACGGCGAAGTGAGCCACTTCAACCAAAGTGCACTGACTATTCTGATGCTAGATGAAAACAAGCTTAAGCACGAAGGTAACGATTATTTATTTCGAAAGATCTCCTCGATTGCGAGCACTCCCATAGAAATTGTCTCGGTTTTTGAACATATTAATAGTGATCCAAGTTGTGTCGTCAACGGTACTGTTGAATTAGTCAAGGGGGCGATTTTAGAGTATTACAGTCGGCCTAAGTCTATAGATGGCGAAATTTTGGGCCGGGTCTGGTGCATAAGAGATGTCACAGCACTCAAGCGACAACAGGATCAAATATCGTTTCAGGCCCACCATGATATGCTGACGTTTCTGCCTAACCGGCTGTCAATCACCGAAGCGATTGACGTCGCGCTAACGCAACGTAAGCACTATACCGCCATACTTTACATCGATTTAGATAACTTCAAAGAGGTAAATGACTTACATGGTCATCACATCGGCGATTTACTGCTGTGTGCGGCTTCCAAAGCCATCATGCGTTCGTTGAGAAAACGTGATCAACTTGCGAGGCTCGGAGGCGATGAGTTTCTCGTCTTAATGGAAGATGTATCGAATAAAGACGAAGTCGACCAAAAGGTTCGCTCAATAATGGCTGAAATGGCTCGACCATTTAATTGTGGCGGAGTAGAAATTCTCGTCACCATGAGTATCGGAGTCCATATTGGTGATGACGATGAAGACACGACAGAAGATTACATACGTAAGGCCGACATGGCGATGTATTCAGCCAAAACAAAAGGCCGAAACACATGGGAGTTTTTTCAATCGGATCTAGAGGATGCCGTTAGGCGAAGAGCATCCATTAACCAGCGCTTAAAAAACGCGTTATCTCGAAAGGAGCTGACGCTGTTCTATCAACCGCAGATAAACAGCAGTGACAAGACGATTTACGGCTTCGAAGCCTTGGTTCGTTGGCATTGCCCCATTGAAGGGTTGATACCGCCAGCAGATTTTATTCCGGTCGCAGAAGATAGCCAACTTATAATTACTATTGGAAACTGGATTATAGAAGAGGCATGTAAGCAACTCGCTATCTGGAATCAATCAAATCCAGAGTTACGCCTGTCGGTAAATTTGTCTGTAAAACAACTCCAGGAACCGACATTAATCACCACATTGAGCAAAGCGATTCAAAGGCACAAGATTGTCTCAAATACACTCGAAGTAGAGATCACGGAATCTATGGTGGTTGAAGATATCGACAGGGTCATCATGGTGCTCAATCAAATTCGAGATCTTGGCGTCACCATAGCGATAGACGATTTTGGCACGGGATATTCCTCATTGAACTACTTAAGGCAGTTGCCGATTAACACGCTGAAAATTGACCAAAGCTTTGTTAAAGATGTACACAGCTCAGAAGCAGGCTCTGCAATCATTAAGTCTATTATTCAATTAGCCCACGGACTCAATTTAAGAGTGATTGCGGAAGGGGTCGAAGATAAAAAAACCTATCATTTCCTATGCGAAGCCGATTGCGATGTCATTCAAGGCTATTATTTCGGTAAACCAGCAGCACCAGAAAAAATGAACAGCTTGCTCAAAGATGAATTGGTGTTCGGACGGTGTGTTAAGGCTTCATGATGGAGAATAAATGCAGGATGGAGAATATATACATGAAAAAGGTGAACCTGTTGGTTCACCTTTTATTAACTTGCCATTAATTCAGCTGATCACAGATAACTAAGATGGAAACTTGCTACCTTTCTGTATCAATCGTTTGGAAGTCACGTTAAGGATAACCAAGTTAGAAACTTTTGGTAATTTGGAAGTCTGGTTGAACTTCGTAGCGATAACCAAAATGGAAACTAGGAGGGTAGTAGTGATTAGTCTGTTTTAGCTTCCATACAGCGAACCGCCACTGTTTGATATAGTTAAACATCATTGAAAAATGGCCTGCAAGAGCTTCATTTTTTGTGGCACTCTCTTTCAAACCTCTTATTCTGATGTTTTCGCAAACTAGCTTCTTAATCTGATACTTTTCCTTTTGGCTGCATTTACTCTGATGTTTTTCGCAAACTAGCTTCTTAATCTGATACTTTTCCCTTTGGCTGCATATAATCTGATGTTTTTCACAAGTTAGCCTATTAATCTGGTGTTTTTGCTAGTTCGGTTCATGAAATGATCATAAGAAAAGAGTTTTGAATGCTGAATCAGTAGTAAGCCCCATAGATCAGAGACTAGCTGCCGCTAAGATGTTTGACTAGCCTTACAGGAGCAGAGCACTAGTTAGATTTCGGGTCACCTAGTCACCTCCGAAGGCTGTCTTTTAATTGGAATTATGTTCTTAAAAACAACATTATGCTGAGAAAAGTAGATAAACTTAAATCAACTAACTCCCCTTATATTAGAGATCAAAATCTGTAAACAAAAAAAACGCCCCCACAAGTGAGGGCGTGATATCACCGAATTACCTTTTGTATATACGCTTTTCGCAGTCGCTCTAACTTTAAACTTCTCCCGAAGTACCTACATAATTTGGCGATAGAGCGGGTGGAAGGGCTTTTTCAATTCGACTAATCCTTCTCTTACCTAAGCCTATTGTAGCTAAAGTCCCGCTTGTAAACCATGATTGGGGCGAAGAATACTGAAATGACCGTTTTCAGGTGAAGCTTCTACGCTGAATAAGCTCCTACTTGATAGCCTGTTTGTCTATCTAAAAGGAGTCAACTAAGTCTGTGGCGATTGTCAACATTACTCATAGCTAAACTCCTTTTTCGAGTCGTCAACTAAGACGCTTAACATATCTTGTTCGTGTGCGGAAATTTGAGCATCGCTCCACTCGTTAGCGCTATTCATTGCCTTAATCATTTCATACAGCTTAAGGGTATCAATGCTCTTATCTACGATGGCTGCTTTGAAATGATCGCGTTTAGCAGTTGGTAGTAAGTTGCTCAATTTTGAATTTTTACTGTGGCTAATTAAACATAGATTACCAAAACGATGTAAAACATTACCAGGCAGGATGCGATGCCCATCAAGAGGGTGCTGTGGATAAAAGTGTTCTACAGAACTTCGAAAGGTAAACTCAAATTGGGAGATAACACTATCCATCGCATTTTGTATGCCATCACACCAAAGCAAATAATCGAGATAGTTAAACACTAAGTTATTTTCAATTACGCCATAGCGTAGCTTTTTCATTGCTGGTTGGCTTGTCGAATCAAATTCCGAGTAGCCCACATTTTTATAAATCATGTGGTAATAATCTGAGGGTTCCACACTTAAAAATCGACCATATACAAACTGGCGAGCTAGGTTTTCTAGTTTCTTCAAGTATTGGCGAGGAGTAACTCTGTCCATACTGAATAAATGGAATAGTGCGCCATTTAGCCAGTGCTTATAAACGAGTGTGGGTGTTGAAACGTGTAATGCACTTAACAACATTAAAACCTGACGGTTTATCCCTTCAAAACCATCTTCATCATCTTGCTCTTTGCTGTCATCAAAAGTATTGATATAGCTTTGGCTTTTAGCATTGTAAAAGTGTAGCTTCTTCAAACTCCACTTATCTTTGCCATCACTAAATTCGCGCTTAATGATGTATTGGTCAAATAGGTATTTGCACTTGAGTAGTGCAAATACAAAGTCTTTTACTGCTTTGATTTTGTTATTATTATCATTTAAATAGGCATCAAACTGCTCTAACAAGCGTTTGTCGTCTAACGCGATATCTTGCTCGGTTAAAACCCTCAAAACATGGAGCAAGAAGTTTGAAAAGTTAATCACACTATTAAACCGCTCTGGCGTTAGCGTAATATCAGTACCAGAAGGCGATAGCGGTGGCTTGGCTAGTATGTCATTGAGCGAAAGCGATACACTTTTAGGTTGCTCGTTTTGTTTTGTTGCTACATTTTCAATAGTCGCAGCTAACTCAGCGTAGTTTGTTGGTGTAAATTGCCCCCAATCCTCTTTACCAAATATATTATGCCTCTCGTCTGGGCTAAAACCATACTGAACATAACGTTCCATATTGGCGGTTGCGTCCCACACTTTACTGAGTAGAAGTACGTGTTGTGCTCTCTCATCTTGGTCTTCAATGTTATTGAATACCGACATTAACCTTGCTTTAACCACTTCGTGTTTTTCAAGTTGTTCACCTCGATTGTTCATAACCTCAAAGTAATGGTTCAAATCAGTATCTTTAGGAACAAAAACACGTGCTATTTCTACTTTTTCGAAAAGGTAATTGCAGAACCCTTGAAGCTTGTCGCCTAAAGCTATCAACCCTTTCTCAAGAAGTGCGTAACCATTTACTACATCAAGGTTATAGTCATCGGTTTTCAAGTACTCTAAGGCCACACCCTGTATCAAGCTAGCAAAGGTATCTGACGATTTCTGACGGCTCTCAAAATTCAGGTTTGCCACGTCATACCAACTCATATCGACAACAGTTTTACTTGCGGAAGATAAGCGTTTAAGTGCAAAAATGAGTAAAGTGAGCGTGGTAAAACGTTGCTGACCATCAATCACTTCAAAGTTGCCATCCTTACGCTCAAATACCACTAAAGTGCCAATATAATAGGATTGATTAGGTTTATTTTGTTGGTAGTCCAATACGTCTTGTATTAACTGGTTGATTTCACCCTCACCCCAAGCGTAGTTACGTTGGTACATAGGTACTAAATAACGGCTAGTATCACTTAATAGTGCTTTAACGTTATAGTTTTGAATTACTGTACTAGTGCTTTGATTACTGCGCTGCATTTGTGGCGTTTGCTGGTTACTCATAGTACTTCATTTCCTTAAACAGTTCGGTAATCTCAGCAAGTTTAGTTCCCTTACAATCTGACGCCTTAAGTGTCATTAGCGGCCAACTTAAAACATCACTTGGCTGCACCGCTTGCTTGATGCGCTCGAACACATTTTGCGTGAGTGCATGTTTATCCATTCGCTCTATACCGACTACCTGCATTTGTAATCGGCAGCTATATGCCCAAATAAATAGCTTTTCTATGGCCTGTGAGAGTTCATGTGCACCAAACTTGTCTAAATAGAAAATCACCGCGCAATCAAACAGAGTACGAACATAACCATCACCTGTGCGGGTGCGAGAACCGTAGGTATTAAGAGTATGTAGAATCTGACAAGCTAAAGGCTCTAGGTCGTGATCTAATATGCGTATAGCTTGTTTTGAATCTATATTTTTCTCTTTTATTGAATAGTTACGCTCGCCACTAACTATCTCAGCAATCTTATGTTGATAATGACTGGTCATTTCAAAAAATCGTCTGCCGTTGATAATCATCTGGTCAAGATGGAATGGAAAACTCATACGCTGATGGTCAATATAACGTTGGTACTGGCCGTTATACTCATCAACAAAATGGTGAGAAATACGAAATGGCTCAACGTAAGGGTAAAGCCCAACCTGCTCAAGGTTCACCCCTTTGAATAGACTCACTTGTGATTTATTAAAATACTGTGCCGATTTACCCTGTGCCCAGTTGCGAATACGGAACAAATAGTTGGCAAACAGCCGTGCTAATTGCTCGCTCTCCAAGCTTTCCCAATGGCTGACTGAGTTGGCCTTTAAATCTACTTCACTTTGCGAAAACTCTCGCAAGTGAAAGGCTTTTAATAAATCGTGTGGGTCTAAATCTCTGCCTCTGGCATTTTGCGAATCAAAAAATTGAAACGCTTCAGATATATCGTCCAGAACAAAGGTAACTACTTCACAGCGGTTCAAAAGAAATTCAATATCTGCTTCAGTAAAATCACAGCGTGCCATCGCACGTTTTGCCGCCATAAAGTTTTGATGCAAATTTCGATGTGAAATATCACTATTGAAGGTTTGTCGTTTTAAAAAGGCATTTACAGGTTCTTTAAGGGAGGTAAGTGTTTCTTTAACATCTTGGCGCTTTAAGCCTGCTAAGCGTTCTTCTAATAGGGCTTTTACCAGAAGCACCAGCGTTAGTGTGCGCTGCTGTCCATCAACAATATCAAGCTTTTCTGAGTATCCATCTGAGTGTTTGTGAAACACTACAGAACCCAAACGGTAAGCTGATTTTTTTCGATACACCTTTAAGTCATTGAGTAAATCAGCCAAGTTTTCTTGCGACCACTTATAAGGTCGCTGGTAGGCAGGAATAGTTAATTGAGGTAAAGACAACAGCGTCTTTACCTGAGTAACTTGTTTGTCTAAATTGTCCATAGGCGTTATTCCTTACGCTTTACCAACGGTTAATCACATTGCATAAACAATTTAAATTGTTTCATATTCTGCGACAATAGCTGTCCCTATCGAGGTCGATTATAATCGGATGAAAAGGTACAGTGTTTTTGGGTATCAAAGCCTAAGGCTTATTAAAAATAAAAAAATCAACGATTTCTATGTCGATGCCTAATTTTCAAGAGATTCCAAATTTTCGAAGCTGAATGAAAGAGCATTTGTAACCATTGGGTTGTTACCATCTTTTAATACCCAGGAACTAACGCCTGAATAGAATCTACATTTTCTAGCTCGTGCCTATTCATCAACTGCAAGTTGAAAGCATGCGGCGGCAAAGAAGCATCAGGCGTACAGTCTACGTGAAGGTCATTGAGCACGTAGCCCGCTAACGCTTCATTGATTGTAATGTTTCGTACGTATTGACCTTCCATACCAAGATCAATGGCTAAGTCATTTCTATTTTCATGCTTAGAGTGTGGTGCAACACTTAAGACGACATCACGGTTCCAAAGAGAATCGTCCTCTATAGTCTTGTCGTATGAGCAGTCAGTTTGCTCAGCCTTAAGAATTCGACTGATTCTAAAGCACAGGAATTTACGTCTTTTACTATCCCAAGCACGGATGTGCCAAGCCCCAAGTCCTTTGAATAGAGAATGAGGTGTAAGGGTTCTAGTTTCGGTGCTAGTTGAGGAGCTGTACAGGACAGAAATACAGTGTTTATTCAGGATCGATCTTGTGACTTGAGAGACGATATCAATTGATATCGAATCTAACACTGTCGCGAAGCTGCTTACACCATAAGTTGTTACTGGAATAGAGTTTAGCTCCTGCCCCCACGCTATTAATCTAAGAGCGGCTTCTGGTTCATGCTCAAAAGCAGGGCTAAACGATGCTGACCTCATATATGCTCGTATGCTTTCGTTGAAAACCGTGTTATTGGGGCAGCGTTCCTTGTAAACGTTAAAAGAACGGCTGGCTGTAGCAACGGCGATATCACCGTGCTGAATAAGGTCGGATCGATTCACTTTCCCGAAGAAGCAAAGATAGAAATCAATAAGCCTTAGTCGTTTTGTTTGTGGAGATTCAACACAACGCACAATGAGTACCCTTATCAAAATGAACTGTACTAATTTACTCTAACGAATCTTTTGATACCAGTGTAATATAAAATCAGTTGATTATCTGACCGCTAGTAGACACGTTACACTCGGCTCTTATGGGTGTTGAGGCATTTCTCTTTTAAAATGCCTCTTAACTCTAGTGGAAGTTGGAAGCGCAAATAACGGACTAACTTAATGGCAGCCGAGTCAGTAAGTTTGTCGTAAATCATTCACTAGCCGAGGGGTTGAGAATATCTCTACCGCATTGTAATGAAAGAAATAAATAAAACTGAAACGAAGAGTTCAAAGCTACTAGGAATCGTACTTTTTCACTCATTTATCCCTGGAAAGTTATTCAAGGTCAAAGCTATTGGGCATAGCAACAATACAGGTGATAACGGAGCTGGCAAGTCTACTTTATTAAGCTTATTACCTGCGTTCTATGGAGCCGATCCAAGTAAGCTGGTGGACAGACAAGCGGATAAAGTTTCCTTCGTTGATTACTATTTACCGACTCCAAAATCTGTCATCGTATTCGAATATGAAAAGCTTGGTGAGAGAAAGTGCTCTGTAATGTATCGGAATGGCTCCAGTGTCGCCTATAGATTTTTGACGGGAACCGCTGAACAATTGTTTTCTCAGCATTTGTACGACGAGCTGATTAAGCAAGGAAGTGAAACTCGAACATGGCTTAAAAACGTTGTGTCTCAGTCAATGTCAGTAAGTTCGCAAATAGAAACAAGCGTCGATTACCGCTCAGTAATTCTAAATAACAAAAAGCGTTTGGCCCATAAGCACCGTGCGGGTAAAAATTTAGTTGCAATCGCTCATGAGTATTCGTTGTGCTCTGCGAACCATAACATGAATCATATCGATATTTTGACGGCGACAATGATGCGCCATAAGAAAATGTTGAGTCGTTTTAAGACGATGATTGTAGATTGTTTCTTGAACAATACATCGATGGACGATGTCCCATATAAGAAAGAGTATATCAACCTAGCAAATAGCCTAGACGTATTTGTTCAACTAGACACTAAAAAGAGCAAGTTCGATGAAGCAGTTGCAAATAAAGACAGCCTTGAAGAGTACATCAAGCAATTAAACTCGTACCGAGCTCAAATCTCTTCTTACCTGCATCAACTGGCATTTAGTGACACTCAGTTGTCAGACAAGATTCGTTCGCAGAAGGTGTTGTACAGCTCGTTGGTCGGTGATAGGAAAGACCATCTTCAAAAGCTCGACACTGAGTTAAGCATTCAACGGACTGAGTTTGAAAGGAAATCCAAGGTTGTTGATGCTATTTACAATAAGCGTGACAAGTATGAAAGTGAAGATGATATTTTGGGGAAAATCACGCTTTACAATAGCTTGAGCGATATGCTGAAGGAAGCGGAATCGGCCAAGAACCATTACGACAATCTACTGGAAGATGTACAAACAGAAGAAAGTACATTTAACGCTCAGGTTCAAAAACTGGAACTCGAATGTTCTGATTTCCGCTCTCGCAAGCACCAAGAAATCAATAGCATACTTAAAACTAGGGAAGAGATATTCGAGCACAAGTCTGACCGTATAGAGGCGATGCAAAGTGACCTTAACCTTGAAAGAAAAAGGTTGCAAGATGAGTTCGATGAACAGTCTGAAAAGATAAGACAAGAACAAGTTCGACTTGCAGTTCTTGAAGGACAATCTCTTGAGTTCACACAAGAACAAAAGGGTGAGTTACGTAGTCTGGAAAATGATCTTGAGGGTAAGCGCCAAGACCTTAGTGTTTCGCAAAGTGTAGTAATTCATTTAAATGAGCAACTTCGTCAAGCAACCAAAACTCATGAGGGCAGTCTATCGGCTTACCATGCTTGTAGGGATGAGCTGAAAGAAATCTCAGATGAAATCATTTCTGTAAGTCGTGCATTGTTGCCCACAAAAGGGTCACTCAACGAGTTTTTAGAACAGAAACTTCCTGATTGGCGTTGCAATATAGGTAAAGTAATCGACCCTAACTTGTTAAATTCAAAGAATCTAAAGCCGATTTTTGACCTCGATACGACTGAGTCAATGTTCGGTCTTCATCTGGATCTTGATTCAATTGCGCTTCCTGATTTTTGTCTTAGTGAAGAAAAGCTTTCAGAGCGTCTGGATACTTTAAAAATTAAAGAATTGGAAACAGAAACACGCAAAGAGAAAGCTAAGAGTCGAGCCAAAAGTGATGAGCAAGAAACAGAGAATCTTCAGAAAGAAGTAAAAATTCAGAGTCAAAGATCAAAAGTCTTTGAGGATGAACTGAGTAAGCTTAACCTCCTAAAAGATCAAAAGATAGGCCAGTTTGAAAGTGATGCTGAAAGTCGTACATACGAAGTTAAGAAACAAAAAAGCGTACTAGAGTCTGATTTTTTTGCCATTAAGTCCGAGTTGAAAGCAAACCTTGAAAATGAAGAACAGCGCCACCAACAGGAGCGTGTTCAGGTAAAAGCTAACTTTGACTATAGGTTGTCAGAAGAAGACGCGAAAAAAAGTGCTATTGAAGCTTTGATCAAAGATAAAGAAACGGTGACTTCAGACAGAATCAGAGACTGCAAGTTAACGTTCAACCATGCGTTGATGAATAAAGGCGTAGATCCAGTCAGCATCGAGAGTGCCAAGTCGAAGTGGGGTGCGCTCGAGCGCCAGTGTGAGGAAATCAAATCTTTTCAAGCTTTAATTATCGACTACCACACTTGGCTCGAAGCAGAATGGAAATATATTGATACTTATAATTCTGAAAAGCTGGATTTAGAGCGACAGATCGCGAGAGGCGTTTCGAAGAGAGACGATTATGAAAAATCGGTGGGCAGAAAAATCGATGACGTAGCGACTTCAATTAAATTGGATGAACAGGAGCTAATTTCAACCAAAGAGGCTATAGGGCAGCTTACAACTTGTACCAATAACTTGGAAAAAGCGGTCGATGAATCAGATTTAGTTAGTTTAGAAGATGTATCTGTAGATTTAGAGTTTCATTCTGTTGAGCATGCCGTAAGTTTAGTGACAGACAAAATCACTGCTATTAACACGCTTAAGAAAGAAATCGTTAGTAAAGTAAAAGATGTAAGTAACACAATCTTAGGATTGGACGACAACAATGAAATAAAAATGATGTGGGAGCAGATGCGCTCTGCGACCATGACGAAGCTTTCAGAAAATTATGAATATGCTATCAACTACGATAGTCCTCAATTTTCCCTTGCTTGCTTGGGAGACCTTGAAGAGCTTGTCCTAAACGTGATTCCAGATGTTAGGGACGTTAAAATTGAAACTCTTCGTTCAATCTCGACTCAGGTTTCTAACTACCACCAAACCCTTAAACAAGTGAACAGTAAAGTAGATTCAGTTTCGAGCACTTTGGACAAGTCGATTGAAACAGGCAATCCTTTCCCTGCTATCGACAGCATACACATCAAACTATCAAGCAAGATCCATACTTTTGATCTTTGGAAAGACCTCAATCTCTTTAGCCTCGAGTTGGATAGATGGTCAGGCGAAACCTCAAGAGGTCTGCCTTCCAAAGCGTTTCTTGCTTCTTTCAAGCAATTGTTGGCTTCATTTAAAGAGGCTCAGATATCTAAAAACCTAGAGTCTTTGGTCGAGATGGAGATAACGATTGTTGAGAATGGACGTCCAGCAGTGGTTCGAAATGATGAAGATCTAGAAAAGGTCGGCTCCGAAGGGATTTCCAAACTAGCTATTATCGTTGTTTTCTGTGGGATGACTCGATTCTTGTGCCAGGATGAAGACGTTGTTATTCACTGGCCGCTAGACGAATTAGGGAAAATCTCTATTTCTAACCTGGCCATTTTATTCGACATGATGGCTCAAAAAGGTATTTGCTTGTTCACTGCTCAGCCAGATCTACATCCAGCCACTTACAAATACTTCGCGACTAAAAATCACATAGTGAAGAATGTAGGTGTTAAATCATTTATTGGCGGACGTAGAAGCAAAGTCAATCCATTGCTTTCTGAGTCGAAGAAAAATCAGTCTATAGAGGTGGTTGAATGAATAAGTTCGAATCGGTTTTCCGACTGCTCATGAGTAAAAAAGTGATCTGTGAGTATGCGACTCCTATTGAGTTCACATATTTATCCGATACCAGAAATCGAAGTGACATGAACCAATACTTGTGTCGAATAAGTATGACAACAGTCGAAACACAAGACGGGCTAGGTTTTTACTGTGGATACGAGAACATAGATAACACACGTAAAAAAAACGAAGTACTAAAAGACTTTGAAGTTTTTTCGCAGACAATGGAAGGGATAATAGCTTGGCTAAAGCTAGCCAGAAATATTGACTCAGACTCAAGACCTATAATGGCTGGTGGCAAACTATCGGAGTCAGAGTTACTCGCAGCAATAGAGGAAAGTAACTCTCTTCAAAATCAGCTTGATCATATTGCACATAAACTTAAAAGAGCTCATAAAAGCAAAGAGAGTAAAACGAAGCTGCGGTCGATCTTAGATTACCTTGTCCAAGAAGGATATTTTGTATCTCCATCCTCAACTGGTTCTCTTTTTATTGCTACAGCGAAATGGTCGCTGCTTTATGAGACTTTGGAGTTTATCGCTACTAATGAAGGGATGCTGGAAATCGAAGCTGATGCTGAAAACCAACTAGATACTCAAATGGGGTTAATTTAGATGTCTCGACAGGTGGAGTCAAAAGAAGCCGTACGAGCGCTGAGTACTCATACTGAGGTAGTAGACGAGGCTTGCTATGAGCATGCTGGAGTACTTCATTATAGTGAAAGCAATAAGGCTGCAATCGCTGCGCTTACAAAGCATCAGTTAGCGTATGACTTAGATGATGAACATGGAGTCCAAATCCATTCGTCTGTTAAGCGTTTACTAGATAGGGTGACTAGCCGTTATAGATTCAGAGAACGTCATGGTGAGTTTTCTAATCAGATTGAAAATTTGGACTATGCCGTTGATAGTTATAGACGAGTTAAGGATTTTAATGACGATAAAAAACAAAACTATTTAGATGAAATTCGAGAGATAACCGTCGAGATAAATGACGCCTTGGTTGAGACTGTGTCTTCTTTTCATAGGATCGTTGCGGATGAATTTAGCATGGTCACTGATGTTGATGACAAAATTCGCCAAATCGGTCGATGCAAACGTGAGATCGGTAGAATCAATGATATCTTCGAGCACTTAAGTGTGAAAAAGCTTAGGGAGTGGGTACAAACTGATATTCATCTTGAGAGAATCCTTCTTAAGGTACTTAAATCTAAAATCGATCTAGCATTGAAGGATTTAAATGTATCAAACAAAAAAATGGTCGATATGTTGGCAAAGCTTCAGCGAGATAAGAAATCGTCCAAGCTTAATCGTATTATTGATGTTTTTGCAATTAAATTCCAAGATGACAAAACCTTCTCTCCATCCATAGATTCAATTGAATGCTTGCCTGACTGCTTGTCTCAGGTTTCGGAAACGGAAGTACGAGCCTATGGAAATACTAACAGTGAACTCCAAGCTGATGACTTAATCGATTTGGCCGTGAGGGCTCTTGCTAGCGGTGAGCGGAAGAAAGGTAAAGCTTCAGATTTAGACAGTATCGAAGTCATGGATGTCCGTGAAGATGAGGAAGAGTTTGAACTTAATGAGGTAGACGAAGCGTTGGAATTAATGTTTGAGGCTATTAAAGCTGATCTGAACATTCTCCCTCTGTCTGCTGCGCAAAGCTATATGATGTTTGACCTTAATATAGAATTAGAAGACTGGCTTTTATTGGTCGATGGATACATTAGTGCGCAAAAAATTGGTTTGAAGAGCATTGTCCAAATCAAGGAAGAAAGAGAAATAATACTTCCTTATGACGGTAATGTGATTATTAGTGACATTGTTTTTGAAGCAATCGGTGGTGCTTAATGATGTTATCTCGATCGTTAATTAATGCAGCTAAGAGGATTGTTGCCAGTTCTAGGGAGAGGATATCTGCCAACAAGTCCAATACTGAAGTTTGCAGACTCGTGGAAGTAGGGGTTGTTAGTGGCAATTCAATTCTCGTATCCCGCTCCGAATTGAGGGAAATTGATAATTATTTTACTTCTGCATTAGGGCAAAATTTATTGACCTTTCAACAGTGTAGTAATTCAAGATTGGACGCAGCAGGCCCTAGTATTAATGAGAAATCAGCTAAAGGTGGTGTGTTTCAGCAGCTAATTAGCTTAGCTGGTAATGTGAATATCCCGTTAAAGAACCAGCCAGATGTACCGAAAGAAGCTAGCTATATTGTTTCTGTAGAATTGGATGACCTTGATTTCCAGCGTTTTAGCCGTGTCCTCATTATTGAAAATGGTGAGCTTATTGTGCGATGGAGAGACGTCGTACACTCCTTACCTGCGGAATGGCAATCCGCAGTGCTCGTCTACCGTGGTCACGGAAAGAACCAAAAAGACCTACCTACTATGATTGAGTGCTTTGACAACAATGATGTTGAGGTGGGTTTTTTCTTTGATTACGATCCAGCAGGCTTAGATATGATCGACCAACTAAGTAATGATAAACATCATTGGATTGTACCTGTCAAAAATCTGGAGTTGTTCCAAAGTATCAACAAGCTAGATGAATTTTTGAAACAACTAGAACAGCTTGATAGGCTAAAGAACAGAGTTGTTAGCGCATCAATACGAAAGCATTTAGCCTTCATTGAGAAGAATACATTGGCTATTACGCAAGAGCACTTGATCCGAAATCAGTGCGTTTTAGTGAGCCTCCCCCTCAAGTAGTTACGAGGTGTAAATTACACTCAACAAAAAGGCGAACCAACTGGTTCACTTTTGTCTATTTGGGTTCTTGATCACAGATATGTAAGTTGAAAACTATCAGTCGTCATAACACTCATTACACAAAAGCTTGGTCAGTAGAAACGTTACTGCGCGTGCTAACTGATTATCTAGATAGATCTATCACTATGGTCTAGAAACTTTGAGATGAGTAGCATGTATTTGTTTAATCAATGAAAACTAGTCTTGAAATTGAAATGTATCTAGATACTGTTTATGTATACAGTTTTTAGGAGAGGGTGGTATGTCATTAAAAAGTGTTAGACCAAAGAAAGCGTATGTAAAGCGGTATTCTGAAGATGGCAGCATAGGCAATTACCAAGAGGATAGCATCTCAGGCGAGCATAGCCTTGTAAGCATCGATAAGGCTATACGCATAGCGAAAGACCATCCCAAATTGCACAAGAGAAGGCACTATATGAGCTTGCATCCTAACCCAGATGATAGGTATCGGCTTAGAGTTCATACAGTAAACAAACAATTCGAGCATTACAGTAAAGGTGAACCTGAGTTGGCTATTGGCAGGAATTATGACGAGTCAATGACTCATAAGTGTGCAGTCGAAGCTCTTTCTCGAATGCAGCACATGAAATTCATATTTGTTGGCGATTGCAAACATAAGCCTTTGGAATTTGACTTCACCTCGGTACGGAAAGAGCCGTGCTTGAAATTACCCAATAGCGCGATCTATTACCCTGATGTTCTTTGCACTTTCGAAGAAGATCATGAAATGTATGATAAATGGGGAGGCAAGCTGGCTATCGAAGTTAAATACAAGCATGGTTGTGAATCATACAAGATAGAAGACTTCATGTTTCACAATATACCAGTACTTGAATTAATCATAAAAAATGACACGTTTCGGCAGTTCCCCGCTGAAAGGCCTGATTGGCTAGAGGAGCGCTTATGGGGCCCCGAACTAGTTGAAAAGCATATTAATGATCTCATTTCATACTTTGAAGAAGGGATTTACGTAACTCTTATCGTCAATCCAATATCTACAAGGGTACACCACAAAGTAGTGCGTAAATTGGTTAGTGATTTTCATGAAAACAAAAGACTCTGGGAGCAACAAATTGAGGAGTCTGATTCAAAAGTAAAGTTATTTTCGAATGAGTTGAACTCCGAGAGAGCTCACATTCGAAGATTAAAGAGTGAAGTAGAGTCATCAGAACAAAAACTTCAGCGTATACAGAGTAAGAAACAAGAAGAGATCGATAAGCAGTCGATAGCCCTCGAACACTTCCGAAATAGTATCTTACGTGAAAAAAAGAAGAACCAGATTAAGAATTGGATTTGCTATATCTTTGCAGCAACTATGGTTTTGTTACCTAATCTTGTTATTACATCATTAAATGAAGTTTTTTCCATTATCTTCTCTTTGCATAGTGAAATTGCCTCAATATTCGATTTTCTCTAAAAGCTCGAGACTAATATTCTCGAAGGTCAGTTTTGGGTTGAGCGTTTTTCTGAGGCTTGTGAGTAGCTTGGACTAGGTAATTCACTTGAGACGAGGTGTTAGCCTCGCCTTCAGCATGTTCTAGTTTAAATATCTATAAGTTACTTCAACAGCCTACATATGCGTAAAACTGTTCGCTTTCGTTAAGTGCAATATACATGACTTTTTTCCAATGGTTGTCAAATAGCCCCCCTTCGACAATTGGCTCAAATATTGTCTTTTGAATCGAACTTTTTATAACCGCAAGTTCAATATCAGGAACAATCGACGTCAGGTTGATTACAGATGCTTTAGCTTGATCAATCACTTCGCTTAAGTGTTTTGCTGCTTCGATCTGATATCTATGTGCTAAGTCTAAATCTTTAAAATGCTTATGTGCTCGGAGCTGATCTTTTTCTGTCCAAGTAGCAGGTGGTTCAACCCAATACTCGATTGCGCCTGGCTCTCCCTGTATGTACCTTGCGAATACCCATTGCACTGAAGAAAAAATGTCCTTGTCTGTATAGGGGTGAATAAGTTGATGTTCTTCTATTGTCGCAAAGCCCTGTCCTTTTCCGTCCATATTACAATCTCGGCAACATGGAACTAAGTTGAAGGGCAGCACAGAGTATTGTGGGAAATGGGCTTTGGGTAAAAAGTGGTCTAGGTTTCTGGGACGGCCTATACCTCCACACATAGGGCATTTTTCTTCCGCGGATGCTAGTAGCTCTTCGTAGATCTCTCTTCCAGGTTTATCTGGGTCTAATAGGTAATACTCGTAAAGGCGAATTAGTTTCTTTTTAGTTAGTGGGTTAACGACAATAGTGTTATTGGGTTGACCACTAATACTTGGAATTGAAAAAAGTTGTCCAATTACAGCTAGATCGGAGTATTGCACACCCAATTCCAGCAATTCCTCTTCAGCTTCCGAAAAGCGGTCTATATCGTTTCTTCTATTAATCCCTTCTTTAATTTTTTCTAATACATCAGAATGTGATAGATATGGGTGCTCAAGCTTCTTCATTAATCAATATCCTTATCTCGTTTAAGGATAAGGGCTTTCAAAATAGCTCGACCTTCGAGCCCTAGTCTGTTTTTGTAACTTTCTAGGATATTGTCATAAGTACCACCTTCTCCCACGGAGTCTTTCAATAGTTGATGGTATCCAGAATTTTTAACTTCCAAGCGGAATATTTCCCTAGTTAAAACACCTACATTTTCACCGAAAGTTTCATGTTCAGGTCTATAAGGTTCGACAGTTTTTCCCACTCGATTTATTACCCAAACACTCCTCTTAGGAATTTCTTGAAGTACCACTGGTGAATGCGTTGCAATGATAGCAACAGCGTTAAGATTAAATAGTAAGTCGCTGAGAGCTCTCAGAAATGCAGATAGAAGGGGAGGGTGTAAATGTCCTTCGGGCTCATCAATAAGGACTAAAGTCTTCTCTTCTGTCTTTGCTACAAGTTGGGTAAGCGTAAATAATACAATTGAATGACCAGAGCTTAGTGAGTTTAGTTTAGGTAGTACTAAATCAAGCAGTTTTGCTCTAAAAACTCTACTATCAACTTGCCCTTCGGTTTCGCGTTTCAAGTTTACGTAGTCAGAATACATAGACCTTAAGTTCATTTGTTCGAAGTTTTCATCAGAATTTAGTTTGCAAATAGTATCTTTCCACAGTTGACGCTTGCTTCTTTTACGAAAGCAGTTAACTAATGATTTGATGAAATCATGTCTCAAATCATCAATACTCCTTAATCTACGTTCATTGTCTGGGTCTTGGAGACCGATGTAGAAATAACATGTTCCTTTAGATGGATTTGGTTGGTCTTTCGGTGGAGTAAATGGGTCAAATGCACTGAAAGATACGGAGACTAAGCTACTAAAGTAGTCTTGAGATATTGGGGTTTTCTTCCTTCTAACCCTTTCATAGAGAGTGCAATTGGGTTCGCAATTGGTGCCTGTGATTGTCGAGATAATGCCGTTTAAAATAGTTGTTTTACCTGAGCCGTTTCGGCCAATCAGCGCATGTATATTGCTTGGCGGGTTAGTTTCTTTATCCACATTAAAGTTTAGCTCGATCCCACCCATTTCATCAGATTTAGTTCTTGAGAAAGTGAACTTAAAATTAGTTAACTTGGGCTGATCTAGGATGATGCGAGAAAACTCACCTTTTACAGTAGTTAAACTGTGATCTCTCAATAAAGAAGTTTTTAAAACTTCTTCATCTCGAATCTGGTTGATTACATCAGGATTGTTCGCAAGATCGTTTAGTGCTGTGAGGACAGTTTTTTTTGTTTGGGGTGTAAGACTTTTCAAGTTTTGATAGTAATCAGCACTCTCCCCAAGAGAGAAAAAGTCATTTGTAAGTTCTGTAAAAGTATCATTTAGCTTGTGGTAAGTTGGAGTAGTTGTAGTTTGCTCTCGGAAAGCTATCTTCACTAGTCCAATGTCAATTTTCTTTTGCTTTTCTACAACTTCTAACCTGAAGAGAGTTTGAAATGAAAAGTCATTCCAATTGTCTTTACGTAAATATGCGACTGTTTGTGCAGTAAGAGGGATTCTTTCACTTCTCTCGATAACATGAAACTTCATGAATGTTCCTATAAGCTTAATTATATGATCTTGGACAACAGGTTTTCTGTCTATTTGCTAAGTATGACTGTAGTGGCATAGTTAATTTGGCCACCTAGTTAGAGGTGATATCATCACCTCATAA
>NZ_JAUFQV010000018.1 GCF_030409945.1 Vibrio tapetis subsp. quintayensis | reverse complement strand
CGACATCGACAGCCTCAGGATTAACGTTTAACTCTGATGGGACCTATAGTTTTGATGCGTCTAGCTACGACAGTTTATCCAAAGACGAAACGCTAGATATCGTCGTACCTGTGACGGTTACCGATGAAGTTGGCGGGACAGACACCACAACATTAACCATTACTGTCACTGGGACCAATGACGATCCGGTTGCCGTATCAAAAACCGATGCGATGGCTGAAGACGCCAGTATATCTGGCCAACTCGCGGCAACGGACGTTGATTTACCTTCTGGTAGCTCGCTGAGTTTTACTACCACCAGTACGGCTACAGGGTTAACGCTCAATTCTGATGGATCCTATACTTTTGATGGGTCTAGCTACGACAGCTTATCCAAAGACGAAACGCTTGATATTGTCGTGCCTGTGACGGTTACCGATGAAGTCGGCGGGACAGACACCACAACGTTGACGATTACCATTACGGGCACAAACGACGATCCGGTCGCTAACATCGCCAGCGCTGATGTGCTTGAAGATTCGAATTTAACGGGTGTTGTCACGGCATCGGATGTTGATCTGCCATCAAGCAGTAACCTCACATTCTCAACGACATCGACAGCCACAGGGTTAACGTTTAACTCTAATGGAACCTACAGTTTTGATGCATCTAGCTACGACAGCTTATCCAAAGACGAAACGCTCGATATTGTTGTGCCTGTGACGGTTACCGATGAAGTTGGCGGGACAGACACCACAACACTGACCATTACTGTCATTGGGACAAATGACGATCCGGTCGCTGTATCAAAAATCGATGCGGTGACTGAAGATACCAGTATATCTGGTCAACTCGCGGCAACGGACGTTGATTTACCTTCTGGTAGCTCGCTGAGTTTTACTACCACCAGTACGGCTACAGGGTTAACGCTCAATTCTGATGGATCCTATACATTTGATGCGTCTAGTTACGACAGTTTATCCAAAGACGAAACATTAGATATCGTCGTACCTGTGACGGTTACCGATGAAGTTGGTGGGACAGACACCACAACATTGACCATTACCATTACGGGCACAAATGACGATCCGGTCGCTAACATCGCCAGCGCTGATGTGCTTGAAGATTCGAATTTAACGGGTGTTGTCACGGCATCGGATGTTGATCTGCCATCAAGCAGTAACCTCACATTCTCAACGACATCGACAGCCACAGGGTTAACGTTTAACTCTAATGGAACCTACAGTTTTGATGCTTCTAGCTACGACAGCTTATCAAAAGACGAAACGCTAGATATTGTTGTGCCTGTGACGGTTACCGATG
>NZ_JAUFQV010000017.1 GCF_030409945.1 Vibrio tapetis subsp. quintayensis | reverse complement strand
ATCCTTTGTAAACATAGGCTTCACAAGGTATCGGCGCTCTTTTGGCTAATAAACAATGACCAAGGTACTTTGGTTTATGAACGGCATTTGGATAAAAATTTTTGTTTGAGACCCAAGGTTTATCCGGTTGTTTTATGGAGACTTCACCTCGGACACGACCCAACCAAAACCAACCTTTTCCCTGAACTTGTCGGAACCAAGTATTCCGAAAACCGGCATCAGAAACGATGATTGGGCAGGTTTTATTGGGCAAAATATCCTGCAATTTGTCGAGGAATGATTGGTGACTTTTAGGTGAGTTATATTGGCCATATTCAAAAACTTGCTCGAAGATTGTGATGGCTCGACCATCCAGAGCAACGGATGCTCTTAACGTCATATAACGAAGCTGCTCACGAACATCAGACCAATCAACAAGGACTACTGGGCAGGGATTCGCCCCCGTTATTAAGTGGGCATGCCATTTATAAATAAGGTCTTTTTCACGGTGGAGTTGGCGATTTCCAAGTAGCCTATCAACACGCTTAATTGCATGTTTTACCGTGGTGTTCGTTTCTAGTCGGCGACCTAGCTTAGTTAGCGTTAAATCAGAGCCGTCAAGCACGCTCTTTGTGGCAAGTATCAGAGAATTAAGCCGTTTTTTGTGAATCGAAGGGCATTGGTTTTGTAAGGTTTGCTGTAGAATCTGAATATCGCGCATCGTGAGCCCATTTGATCAAAATGTGTGTTTGGCGATATTCATTAGATCAAAGGCGGCGGTGCGCGTCTACCTCATTGTTTTTATGGTTAATTATGAGGGGATTCGCAAGTTTAAGGTGTAGGTATGCTTCTTAAAATGATGGCGTTTGGCGTCATTGTATTTGTAAGGAATTTGTTAATAAGCCAACCTGAATGAAAGGCTGACTATAATAACTGAATTCAATGTTAATGGAATAATTGAGTGTTATCTGAGTGATTCAACAAAGCCATAGTTCTGCATTCTCTGATTAATTGCAACAGCCCAATTTTTGTTATATTTTACCACATTACTCTATACTTCATTTAAGAGAAGCAATATGCTCGATAACATTAGTAACGCTACCTCTTTTGGCAAAACTTTATATGACGAAATCGGAAATGCAAATGATGGCGGCTTGAATGGCTTAGCAATAGGGGAGGCTGCGTTTGATTTAGGGACAGGCCTACTTGATAGCACGCCGCTAGGAAAAGCCATTGATATTCCAGTTGAATTGGTGGAAGGCGGATTCAGCAAAATTGAAAAGATCAAGGTCGTCGAAACGATAAAGCAAAAATTCCATGCTTATGTAAGCCAAAAAACCGCCAACTCCGTTTCTGCGTTTACAACACCAACAGTCTTCCCTAAAGACAGATGTGGCGCACTACAAGGAAAAAAAGGTCAAGACTGGCTAAGTGGTGCAGAAGGTATTTACAAAAAGCACCAGAGTGAACGTGTTTATAAAATTCAGCGAAAATTACAAGACCAAGCGCGTGGCTTAAAAAAGAACCCTATCACAGTCGCAAAAGTACCATTAAGTGTTGTGCCATTAGGCGAAGTCGTTCAGTTTGCCATTAAAGGAGGGGAATATGTGGCCGGAAAGTTTGCAGGGGCGAGGCGAGATCGTAAGAAGAATGAATATATCTCAGATGGCAATCGCCAGATGCTTGAAGCGAAGTTAGGCAAGCAAGAATACAACCGAAAGAAAGCCAAATGGCAGTCGAAAGACATCGCTGATTTGGGGCCAAAGATCCAGCGTAACCTTTATAAACTAAAGCAGTCGGTAGAGATATTAAATTCACGCAAGCAGCTATTGAATTTATGCAGTGCTAAACATACGCAAGATCCTAATAGTCCAGCAAATGTACGTGCTTTGGTGAAAAGTCGTGAAGATGCGGCAATGAGCTTGTATGAGGTAAAGCATTACGTAGAAAAAGTCTCAGATATGTGTAAAGCGATGGAAGCAACGGCATTTACAATCAACACTTATATGGAAGGTTTGAAGCAGGTTACTGACTCTTCTGAAACCGACATCATGAAAAGCTTTTAAGGTAAATTGATGATCCAGACGGGGGGGGGCTTTGAATGAGGCTGTAACAGATTCTGTGTAACTGCCATTTAGTTAACGTGTTTATCGAGACGTTCCTCGAACTCGATAATAAACCAACTCATAGCCTGACGCCAGTTTTGAATGGGCATCGTCCATTTCTTGCTGGCGTCTTTGATTGCTAGGTACACCATTTTGGTTGCGGCCTCATCGTTAGTGAAGATCTTCCGCTTTTTTAGTGCTTTACGGATCACGCTGTTGAGAGACTCAATAGCATTGGTTGTGTAGATGGCTCTACGGATATCTTCTGGGTAGTTGAAGAGCGTGTTGAGGTTCTGCCAGTGATTGCGCCAGGACTTAGATATTTGCGGATATTGATTATCCCAAGCTTCTCCAAAGCGTTCCAGTTCGAGTAGAGCCTCATCTTCTGTAGCAGAGCGATACACTCGCTTCAGGTCAGCAGTGACCGCTTTATAGTCTTTCCAAGACACATACTTCAATGAGTTCCGCACCATATGGACTATACAAAGCTGAATATGCGTTTGAGGGAAGACAGTGTTGATAGCATCAGGAAAGCCCTTCAATCCATCTACACACGCAATAAGGATATCTTCGACGCCCCGTTGATTGAGTTCAGTTAGAACACTCAGCTAAAATTTAGCACCCTCGTTTTCGGCTATCCACATGCCCATTAGCTCTTTCTGGCCATCGGTGTTAATACCGAGAGCGAGGAAGATCGACTTATTGATAATACGCTTGTCTTGACGGATCTTGACCACAATACAGTCAAGATAAACGATAGGATAAATAGCATCGAGTGGCCTAGATTGCCACTCTACTATTTCTTCTATCACCGCATTTGTGACGCGCGATACGAGGCTGGATGATATCTCCGCACCGTACCACTCATCGAAAGCGTTCACGATATCGCGCGTACTCATTCCTTGGGCATAGAGCCACAAGATTTTGTCATCCATAGAGGTAAATCGTGATTGGTGTTTTTTGACTAGCTTGGGGTCAAACGAGCCAAGGCGATCCCGAGGTGTATCGAGTTCAAACTCGCCATCTTCGGTTTTTACGCGTTTGCTGCTCTTTCCATTACGGCCATTATTCGATTTAGAGGGTTGGTGTTTTTCGTAGCCAAGATGCTCATCCATCTCCGCATTGAGTGCGGCCTCAACCGTAATTTTCTTCAGCATTTGGCTGAACTCGGTTAAGTCCTCAGGGGTTTTAATTCCTTTTGCTGCTTCCTTGGCGAAAGCTTCAAGATCTTTCTTGTTCATATTGCCTATCCTTAGCCTTTAAGGCTTAGTTTAGGCAATTACACAGAAATTGAGACAGTCTCTGTTGAATCGCTCAGATAACACTCAATTATTCCATTAACATTGAATTCAGTTATCATAGTCAGCCTTTCATTCAGGTTGGCTTATTAACAAATTCCTTACAAATATAATGACGCCAAACGCCATCATTTTAAAAAGCATACCTACACCTTAAATAGGGCTTGTTGCAACTAATCAGAGAATGCAGATCTACCCAGTCATGGGCTTAACGATTACTGGTAAATCACCTCAACATTGAACAGACGATTCATGAAGGCGGATCTCTCCCGAACAAGCGTTTTGCGCTCATCATGACGTAACCAGAAATCAAACTGGCCTTTGTTCAACATTCGCAGTGATTCGAATCCCTCAATGGTTGACCAGGCTCGCTTTCGTATTTTAAAACCGGGCTTGTTGCAACTAATTCAGAGAATGCAGATCTATCCAGTCATGGGCTTAACGGTTACTGATAAATAACCTCAACAAAGCCCTTAATTACCAGGCATCTGCGACAAACAAATACCCTTTTCCGCGTACGGTTATGATGCCTTGGGGATCCGTTGCCTTTCTTTTCAACTTTTGTCTTAGCATAACGATTCGGTTATCAACACTTCGATCAAGACCATTGTAGTCAATTCCTCGAAGCTCTTTAGTTAATGCATCACGAGATAATGTATCACCCGCCGATTGTGCTAATAACCAAAGCAAGTCAAATTCGCTATCGGTAAGCGTAATGGTATTCCCTGCAAGTACACAGCTTCGGTTAGACTGACTCAACACTAATTGACCAAACTCCAGTTGCCTATATTGAGACGTTGTGTTGACAGAATAAGTTCGCCTTAACAGCATTCGAATTCGAGCTAGTAACACTCTTGGCTTAATGGGCTTGGTGATAAAATCATCAGCGCCCGTCTCCAATGCCGCAATATGATCGAAGTCATCGTCACTGGCTGTCAATATTAAGACCTTACCAGTAAACCATGTCCTGATCTGCCTACAAACTGTCAAGCCATCTTGACCTGGTAGCATTAAATCTAATAAAACTAGGTCAGGGCAAATTTTCTTTATCAGAGCTGGCGCTTCTAGGCCATCTCTCGCAGTTGCGACTTTAAAGCTATGTGTTTGAAAGTACTCCGCTAGCACTTCTCGCAATTTGTCATCCTCCTCCACAATAACAAGCTTAATAGCAGACATAGAGAAACATTCCTTATCATAAATACTACATGAGTAACAGACATTCAAAGTGCCCTTTGTTCAACATCCGTAGTGATTGGCTTTATTACAGCGCTCAAATAACCTTCATTTTTTCTATTCTTATTGAGTTCAGTTATCATAGTCAGCCTTTCATCTAAGTTAGTTGATTAACAAGTTCCTTACAAACATAACGACTCCAAACGTCATCATTTTAAGGGGGCTGTTGCAATTAATCAGAGAATGCAGATCTACTCAGTCATGGGCGTAACCATTACTGGTAAACCACCTCAACATTCGCAGTGATTCGAATCCCTCGATGGTTGGCCAGGCTCGCTTAGTTTCTTTACTTTAGCGACCGTTGAACGGCTACACCCAAGTAGCTCCTGGACCTGCGACCAACTTTTTCCTTCACTTAGTAGTAAAGAGATATTTTCTCTGAGTTGATGGTCTGGCTTCCTACCCCGATATTTCCCTAGTTTCTTGGCTTTTTCTATCCCTTGAGCTTGACGTTTTCGACGTGTCTCATAATCATCTCTCGCCATTGCCGCCGCTAAGTCGATCATGAAGTCAGTCAGCACTTTTGAGAGCATTGAGCTTTCATCATTACTATTGAGTACACCATGCGTCATTGTTTGATCGATGACTACAATATGTAAGCCAGCTTCAACTAGATGGTCTTTGAGCCGGTTCCATTGCTCATAAGGTAAACGTGACAACCTGTCCACCTTTTCGATGAGCAATATATCTCCTTTATGTGAATCCTCAATTAAGCGGGATAACTCGGCTCTCTCTAATTTTGGGGCTGTTGCAAAAAAATCAACCAAGACTCAGAATTCAGTTCTGTCTTTTCTAATCGAGTGACTCAATGACCAATTCCGCATTCAAATGGAAACACTTTACCCCTGAAATCATTCTTTGGTGCCTTCGTTGGTATGGTTCGACCCCAATGAGCTACGCCAACCTCAGCGACATGCTGGCAGAACGAGGGGTTTCGGTTAATCGCTCGACCATTTATCGTTGGTTCATTGAATATGCCCCTGCATTACGCAAGAAGTTACGCCGCCATCAGTTCATCCGAACAGACTCTTCGTGGCAGC
>NZ_JAUFQV010000016.1 GCF_030409945.1 Vibrio tapetis subsp. quintayensis | reverse complement strand
TTGATTATCATCAACGAGTGCCCACACAGATTGATAGGTTTAAATTGTTAAAGAGCTTAGCGATTTCAGCGTTGAAGCCTTGCCGCTAGGGGTGCGAATAATACGCTTCCCATTTTGAGAGTCAAGAATTCTTTTCGATTTCTTTTTCTCTCCCTGACTTTCGTAATGTGACTCGCGCCTCATTCCGTGTCAGTGAGGCGGCATTATAGAGAGCTTTAAAAAGATGACAACCCTTTTTTTAAAATCTAATTCTGTTCGGTCAAAAAGAGACCAATCACTTGTTTATCGAATAAAATTTCAACATTTGATGGCTATCACATCAATTGGTTGGAATTTCATCGAGGTTAAACGTAAGATTCATGTGTCTATTTTGTTAATAGTGCATACGTCTTCTTAATTTACAATCTAATGTAGTATTCGAATATGAACTCAAAAAAATCGTACTTACTTGTCATCGCACTCGCTGTACTCGGTGCAGTGGCTTTCTCCAAGATTGCAGTGTCTCCCGCAATAACTTTTGTTATTGGTGTATTTACCTGCGCTCTTGTTCTCTCACTCTCAACTCCTACTGCATCTTCTTCTAAAAAGGAACAAGATGATAAACCTGCCACCACAACGCTATATGTAGGTAACTTACCTTATAAAGCAAACGAATCTCACGTTCGCCAGTTGTTTTCAGAATATGGGCAAGTGTTCGCTGTTCGTCTAATGAAAGACAAACGTACAGGCAAACGACGCGGGTTTGGCTTTGTTGTTGTAGCCAGTAACGACACTAAGAGCATTATCTCTAGCTTAAATGAAAAGGATTATATGGAACGCACTTTAAAAGTACGCGTTGCGAATGATCCTAAACATCCAGAGTCGGAAGAATCTGAATCTTAGAGAACCCTCTTTGCTTTAATGCATGATTCAGTGCATCACTCTCCCAGGGTGGTGCACTGGAAAAAATCAAATGACCTAACTCCTGCTTACGACCACTCTTTATATCTAATAATTCAGCGACCCTTCTTGCAATTGCAGCACCCGAATCAATCAAAGTAACTTCAGGCCCTAGTACCAATCCAATTTCTTCTTTTAATAATGGGAAATGAGTACAGCCAAGTACCGCAACATCAATGGTTCCTTGGAGTTCAGAAAGAATGTCTCTCAGCTCATCTAAAGAGACGGCTTTTCCTCTGAGTTTTTCTTCAGCTAGATCCACCAGCCTTGTCGAACCTACAAGTTTGACGGGTTTATTCGCGGAAAAGTTCTTAATTAGATCATGGGTATATTGTCGAGTCACCGTTGCTGGAGTAGCAATGACACCAATGCACTTTGAAGAAAGAAGAGATGCAGGTTTAATTGCAGGTACAACACCAACCACCGGAACAGAGAGCTCACGACGCAAATGAGGCAGTACGATTGTGCTCGCGGTATTACAAGCAATAACCACAATATCGACTTTATGCTCTCGAACAAACTCACAGACAAGCTTCAAAACTCGTTCAATCAATATAGTTTGGTTTAGTTCACCGTATGGATAAGCCGCATTATCAAATAAATAGACGTAATTAAGCTGAGGAAGCAGTTGCGACAACTCCTGATGAACAGAAATCCCTCCAACGCCTGAATCAAACACCAATACAGTTTTACTATCTTGAGTGGCCACTTTTATACTCGCTCTTAATATTCGAGCTAATCATACTGCTTCACTATCTATTCGCCAATCTTTGCCGTGTATCTTTGGTGAGTAAAGCGTTCACCAGAATCTAGGTTATTGAAGACAACATTCAAATGGCCATCGAAACACGGTGCGCTGGTAACTAATGTGTGAAATTCACCATTTTCACCGCAAGGGTCAACTTCATTCGGTAATTCTTCAAGAAGTGTTTTGCTATACCATTGCCCGCAGAAACTCCTATGTAACCGCTCATTGTCCGTCGTAACGAGAAAGGTTTTAATGTTTCTATCTATGATTTCATTCGCGAGTTGCTGGCTATCTATTCCTAACAATGGAAATACACATTTCCAACCCGCTTTTTCTATATAGCTCTTTCGGTATTCCACAATGCCATTGCAGAACATGTCACCGAATGCGACGGCTTCTATATCAAGTCCTGAATGTTTTAGACCTTCAACAACGCTGGTTTGGTAGATCTCGTTAGACGGGAAGACTTCAGGTAATTCGATAGTGATCAATGGTAAGCCAGTCAGTTTAGCCTGCATTGCAACGACATCAATGGGTGTTACTTGAAAGGGGACTTCGTTACCAACATAAGTGGTGTATAACCCAATAACCTGATAACACGGATCTTCTAGTAACTTGATCAGCGTTAATGTTGAGTCTTTACCTGATGACCAGCTCACAATCACTCTTTTTGGTTTGGTCATTTGGTACCTCCATTTAGGAAAAAACCGCCCGTAGGCGGTTTTGATATTCTAGGTTGAATTAGAATTGGTAAGTCATATTCAAGTAAACAGAACGCTCAGGTGCTGGGTAACCTTTAGCAGTTTCATATACTTCATTGAACAGGTTATCAATTCGACCTCTGATAGCTAAATCACTTTGAACCCAATAAGTAGCAGCGATATCAACTAAATCATATGCCTGAAGAGTATTACTACCATCAGGTCGGTCTCCATAATAAAGGTAGCTAGCTGACACATCGACATCACCGAAATTAGCAAATGCATGCCATTTAAAGTTCTGTTTTGCTCTTCTAGATAGTTGTTCACCCTTACTATCCTTCGGATCTTTGAAATCGGCACTCATATTATGAGAGATGATTCCAGTATCAAACCCAAGCTCAAGTTCTACACCTTTAATTCGAGATATACCTTCTACATTAGTATAGATAGCCTTTTGAGGAGCAGAGCGAGAAGTATAAGTAATCAGATCATCAATCTTAATATCATAACCAGTAACTGCCCACTTAATAGCACTTACCGTACCACGAGCACCAAGCTCATAATTTTGGGAACTCTCAGGTTTAAGATCTGGATTAGGATCAGCCCAGGCTGAACCGTTCTGCTGAGATAATGTTGGTGCTTTAAACGCCGTTCCATATGAACCAAATATTTGTACGTTATCTGTAATATCGATCCCTAGGCCAGCATTGTAAGTTGTATTACGTCCATATGCTTCGTTATCATCCAAACGAGCCGATACTTCAGCAGTCGCTATACCTTGCTTAGTAGAGATAACCCCAAAAACACCGGCATTCTTTCGTGTTAATAGGGAATCAGCTTTCTTCGTATCTTCGTGGGAATCTTTACGCCAATCCAATCCACCCGAAAGTTGCGTACTTTCACTAATTGCGTAGCCGTTAATCCAACTGATATTGTCTTGCTTATATTGGTTCTGATACTTATCGGCCGAACTTGGATTATGAGGATTGAACGTTCGTGAAAGCGTGAGTTCATGCGTATAAGTCAGTATCGAGCTTAACTTGTCTTCTTTAAACTGCACCGAACCACCATAAACTTTGCTATCAATCTCTGACTCAGCTGTTTGGCGGACAGTCTTACTATCGTTGTATTGGTAGTTGTTACGGTAGGCTCGAACAAAGGCTGATGCCGTGAAGGTTTCATTTATCTTGTGATCGTATCCAAGAGAACCGTTATACGAAGAAAATCCATGCTTTTCTCCATCGTTTACTCCTGCAACAGGGTAAACATTATAACCTTCGTCTTTTTCGTATCCGGCGGTCAGCTTCAGCTTTCCAGCTTCCGACGTTTCAAACGCTGTCATTACGTTAGCATCTTGGCTCTTACTTCCCACACCGACACTCAACGACGATGAACCCACCTCGCCATTTTTTGAATAAGTAATGATGTTGATAACACCACCAATTGCTTCTGAGCCATACATTGCAGCTCGCGCTCCGCGAACATACTCAATACGCTCTATCTGCATCACGGGAATCTGATTAAAATCTACAGCGCCAGTTGATGACTTAGCCATACGCACACCATCAATAAGCACAAGTACTTGGTCTGAAGAGGTACCACGGACATAAATACTGGAGTACTGTCCACGACCACCGTTTTGCGCAATTTCAACACCCGGTAATCTTCTTAAAATTTCCGGCAAACTTTTGGCTTGTATCTGCTCTATTTCTTCACGCGTGACGACATTAACTGGGGCTAATACCGTACTTGTCGACTGCTCAAAACGGTTCGCGGTCACGACCATGGTTTCTTGAGCTTGAGATTTTGAAGTGGAATCTGCCGCTTCTTGTGCGAAAGATGCTGGGATGTGCGTCATCAGCGACGCCACTGCGGCCGCTAAAACTGTTTTGTTCATTATTTTAAGTCCTAAATTCGCGAGAAATCCTCACCCAATGCCCGTTAATTGTTTTTGTATAGGTACATTAGGTGTTTATTACTGGCAGATATTCGGACTTAAGAGCATGCCTATAAACTATAAGCGCCTAGTACCTCACTTCCCACTTAGCAAGCTAAACAGTGTTCGGGTCTTACCCAAGGTATTCGTTCTCTATTACCGCTGCGCGTCAGTTCTGGATTTTCACCAGATTCCCTTTTCAGGCTCACAATCTGAAGCATTGAAACAATGTTCATCGATAGGCCACCAGCATGGGTACGGATAGTAGTGTGACCAGTGTCTGTTGTCTAGATGTTATTGCTATAAGCTATTATGTTAACTGTCCCCGTCTATATGTTGAATTTAGACACTAAAATCACGCAAAACTGGACAAACGAAGTGGATTGAATAAAATCTGCGCTCCTTGTTTCTAGAAACCAATAGGCATGACCTCATGGCAACACTTGATGTGAACCCAGACCGCTACCGCGAGCAACTGGAAGAGAAAACCGAACGTCTTACGCAGATGTTTGCACCTTATAACGTGCCTGAATTAGAAGTTTTCGAATCACCAGAGCAACATTATCGCATGCGCGCTGAATTTCGTGTTTGGCATGACGGTGACGACATGTACTACGCCATGTTCAATCAAGAAACCAAGGAAAAGTATCGCGTTGATCAGTTCCCAGCAGCAAGTCGTCTTATTAATGACTTAATGCCACTGATCATTGATGCAATGAAAGGCAACCCGACACTGCGTCATAAACTATTCCAAGTGGATTTCTTATCAACATTAAGTGGTGAGATCCTTGTGTCACTACTTTATCACCGCCAATTGGATGACGCTTGGATCGCCGATGCTAAAGCACTAAAACAGCGCCTTAACGACGAAGGCTTCAATTTAAATTTGATTGGCCGTGCTCGTAAAATGAAAATCGTACTCGATAAAGATTACGTGATTGAAAAGCTCAACGTAAATGGTGACAGCTACATCTACCAACAAGTAGAAAACAGCTTTACTCAACCTAATGGCATCGTTGCTCAGAAAATGTTGGAGTGGGCTGTCGATTGCACCCAAGACAGCCAAGGTGATTTACTTGAGTTGTACTGTGGAAACGGCAACTTCTCATTGGCTCTGGCACAAAACTTTGAACGCGTTCTGGCGACTGAATTGGCAAAGCCATCGGTTGACTCAGCACAGTTCAACATTGCAGCCAATAAAATCGAGAACGTACAGATCGTACGTATGTCTGCAGAAGACTTTACTCAAGCAATGGAAGGTAAACGAGAGTTCCGCCGCTTGAAGCAACAGAACATCGATTTAAGCAGCTACAACTGCAATACCATCTTTGTTGATCCACCACGTTCTGGTATGGACATTGACACCTGTAGAATGGTGCAAGGATACGAGCGTATTATGTACATCTCTTGTAACCCTGAAACACTAAAAGAAAACTTAGACGTACTTGGTGAGACCCACAATATCACCCGCTTTGCTTTATTTGATCAGTTCCCATATACGCACCACATGGAAGCTGGCGTATTTTTAGAACGAAAAGCATAGACTAAAAACGCAAAAAGCAGATGTCAAAAAGCCGCTAGTGATAGCGGCTTTTTTCATTCTTGCTGTTTGTTTAGCTAAGCTTGTTTACACGGCTAGCCTTGTTTAACAATGTAACCTAGCTTTTTACCAATCCAAAGCATCAGCGTCAAAGTCACCAGAATGGCAAAGAAGTTTGACCCTGTTTCAGGGTACTGAGCTTTTAAAAATGCTGAGTAACCAAATGCACCTACGAAGAAGCAACCTAGACCCACGAGAGGGATTTCTTCTGCAACTGGGTTACGTAAGTACTCTTGGTACAAGCTTTGAAGAGCCAAAACCAAAGCAATAAGAGGAAAAATAGAAAACGACACTTCGCTAACCGTTAATCCTGCCAGTAACGCGTTACCACACATACCTGCTACCAAAGCTAAAAGTAGCGTTTTCTTTTCTGAGCCGAAGTCTTTTTGAGTTGCTTCATTAGACATTGTTTCACCTGCCTTACTATTTAGTTGATTCACGTTCTTTTCGGTACAAAAATGCACCTTTTGCAATAATTCTTAGTTGAACGACTAAGCGCTCAACTTGTTCCTTTCTTGATTCTGAGTCTAAATCTAGTGATTCCGCCCCAGAACTGAATACTAACGTTACGGACGCTTCAGCCTGAACAATCGCTTCTTCTCGAGCCATGCCCGTTGACACCAAATATTCTGTTAATTCGGCGGCGAAGTGCTGCATCTCACGAGCAACTGCTGCACGGAAAGCCGCGGATGTACCTGAGCGCTCACGCAGCAATAAACGAAATACGTTAGGGCTACTTTCAATGAACTCCATAAATGTTTCCACTGAAGTCCGAATAACACTACCTTCTCTTACAATGCGCTGCCTTGCTTGGCGCATTAGTTGGCGTAACAAAAGGCCTCCTTCGTCGACCATCGTTAAACCCAGTTCATCCATGTCTTTAAAGTGACGATAAAAAGAAGTTGGAGCAATTCCCGCTTCTCTGGCCACTTCACGCAAGCTTAAATTTGAAAAGCTTCGATCGGCACTTAGCTGTCGAAAGGCCGCGTCGATCAATGAACGGCGAGTTTTTTCTTTTTGTTGAGCTCGGATTCCCATGAATTTTCTACTTTGTCTTTAGTAATTTTGCACACGCACTGTCGCGCATCCAATTACTATACCGTGAAAGTAACGGCTGTCCATTTGTAGGCAACGACTACTTTACGGATTTTTGTAAGAATTGCTGATTCAACAGTAGGAGTTATTAGCCACTTCACAATTTCTATTGCAGAAGCAACGTGATCCCTTCCACTGTCTGATAGCACAAACATTTATCCATCAAAGGAATAGGTTAAGATAAAGATAATATATTGTTAAGCACTAAGCAAAAGGCAGAACTATGACCTCGACTCACTTTGACGCAATTGTAATTGGCAGTGGCCCAGGGGGCGAAGGTGCTGCTATGGGCCTCACCAAAGCCGGGCTCAATGTTGCGATCATCGAACGTGAACCAAATGTTGGTGGTGGTTGTACCCATTGGGGCACCATACCTTCAAAAGCATTGCGCCACGCAGTTAGTCGCATCATTGAATTCAATAACAACCCACTTTTCTGCCATAACAACAGTAGCCTCCACGCTACATTTTCAACCATTTTGGATCATGCTAAGAGCGTAATAGACAAACAAACTCGAATGCGCCAAGGTTTTTATGACCGCAATGAATGCCAATTAATTTTCGGTGCTGCCAAATTTATCGACGCACATACTGTTGCTGTTACACAAGCTGATGGAAGTGTAGACCACTACACAGCCGACAAGTTCGTTATTGCGACAGGATCTCGTCCTTATCAACCCGCAGATGTCGATTTCAACCACCCTCGCGTCTATGACAGTGATTCAATTCTGTCTCTGGAACATGACCCTAGACACATCATCATTTATGGTGCGGGGGTTATTGGTTGTGAATACGCTTCAATTTTCCGTGGTTTAGGTGTTAAAACCGATCTCATCAACACCCGTGACCGACTGCTTTCTTTCCTTGATAACGAAACCTCCGATGCGCTTTCTTATCACTTCTGGAACAGTGGTGTGATCATTCGCAATGACGAAACTTACGAAAAGATAGAACCCACAGAAGACGGGGTCGTCGTGCACCTAGAGTCTGGTAAAAAGATGCGAGCAGACTGTATTCTTTATGCCAATGGACGAACGGGGAATACCGACAAGCTCAATGTGGAAGCCGCTGGTCTAAAAGCCGATTCACGCGGGCAGCTTAACGTAAATAATAACTACCAAACTGCGTGCGAACACATTTATGCAGTAGGTGATGTTATCGGCTACCCAAGCCTTGCCAGCGCAGCTTACGATCAAGGCCGATTTGTCGCACAAGCGATAACCACTCAAGGTGAAGCTTACAATTACTTGATTGAAGACATTCCAACAGGTATCTACACGATTCCAGAAATCAGCTCCGTTGGTAAAACAGAACAAGAACTCACTGCAGCCAAGATACCATATGAGGTGGGTCGCTCTTCATTCAAACACCTTGCTCGTGCTCAAATTGCAGGTAAAGACCTTGGTTCATTGAAAATATTGTTCCATCGAGAAACAAAAGAAATCCTTGGCATCCACTGCTTTGGTGAAAGGGCCGCTGAAATCATTCACATTGGCCAGGCCATCATGGAACAAAAAGGCAAAGCGAATACCATTGAATATTTCGTTCAAACCACCTTTAACTATCCCACCATGGCTGAAGCTTATCGTGTTGCGGCGTTAAATGGCTTAAACCGCTTGTTTTAACGCACTGGACACTGAAGCGAACTAAAAAAGGAGTACCGATCGCTATCGGTACTCCTTTTAATTTGTAGCCATTTAACCGTCACCAGAACGAAAATACAGTTTCACGCTTGTTAACATACTTACACTAAAAACGTATTAGATCGCCATTGATGGAAGAACAACACGCCTAAGCCAATGCCACGCATTGCCATAAAACTGAGCATGGCTATCCACAACGCATGATTACCCATATGCTCAAATGCAAAGAAAGCAACAAAGAACGCACCAGACGCCACAAACATGCTGTTTCTCATTTCTCGTCCTTTCGTTGCACCAATAAAAATACCATCAAGTAAAAAACACCACATAGACACTAACGGCATGGCGATTAACCAAGGCAAATAGCGGGCAGCTTCATGTTGGACAATATCGATACTCGTGATCAACGCGATCAAGTTGTGGCCAAACAGCCAGAAAATGAGCGTTAGGATCATAGTGATCACTAAACTCCAAAAGGTTGTTCCTATCAGTGTTTCTGACAACGCTTCACGATTCTTTGCACCAATGGCTTTGCCCACCATCGCTTCCATCGCATAGGCGAATCCGTCCATGCCATACGAAATGATCATCAAGAAACTCATCAATACCGCATTAGCCGCAACGGTATCGTCACCAAAGCTCGCACCTTGGAAGGTCATGAAGCTAAAGGCAGCTTGTAAACATAATGAGCGTAAAAAGATATCCCGATTCAGTTTTACGAATCTAGCCAAACCTTGAGTCACCCCTGAACGATGCTGTAGCGGAGAAGGCAGCTCTAATCGTCGCCATGTACGCCATACAAAGAAAAAGCCAAGAGACAGCGCCGAATAATCGGCAATAACTGACGCTAACGCAGCCCCTTCCACCTTCCAATCAAAACCGAGGACAAAAACAACATCAAGTAGGATATTCACTAGGTTGGAAATAATAACAATCCACATTGGACCTTTTGCATTTTGAGTCCCGAGTAACCAGCCTAGAATGACAAAATTACCTAGCGCCGCTGGGGCACTCCAAGCCCTTATGCTGAAGTATTGCAATCCATATGTCTTTACCTGCTCACTGGCATCACTTAACGCAAAGATTCCGTGAGCGATCGGTTGGTGAAATATTAGAAATATCAGCGCAAAGATCATTGCCATCAGCATGCCTTGCATACCCACCAGTGCAAGTTTTTCTTTGCTTTTTGCACCGTAAGCTTGTGCGGTAAGCCCTGTTGTCGCCATACGTAAAAAGCCAAGCAACCAGAATGTCACACTGACCATAGTGCCACCTAATGCGACACCACCTAAATACCAAGAATGCTCTAAATGGCCAATCACCGCGGCATCCACCAAACCCAATAGGGGCACAGTAATGTTAGATAGCACCATAGGAATAGCAAGTAAGAGTACTTGCTTATGAAGCGACAGATTCGAAAGGGATGATAAAAGGGATTTGTTCACGTTAACCTCATCAGTAGATCTAATGAGGTTAACCACTATCTATGTCAGTTGCAATCACCCTATGTTAGGTGCGATCACCAACGCATTTGCAAGACAAGAGGCGTATAACTGTGACTAGTTGGCATTTTAGCAAGCCATCTTTGCCACATCTTCCAGCGCATGCAATGCCCTTCTACTGGCGATTGTACTTTTATCCATTGAGACCAGGGTAACCATTTACCAAAACGCTCGGCGGGATTGACGAAACCGTGCTGATATTCCGTTGTCCCCAACTTTTTACCCAGCCAAGATTGCGTTTTATCTCCAGAGACAACAAAGCAGCTTTGAGCATGAATGAAGCGCCTTGCAAGCATGCACATAAATTTTCCAATTTCGGATTCACTGCAATTGAGCAATGCGTGATCCGACACAATCAAGACGGGTGCATCTTCAGGAATGGCTAGCTCATCAAGCCATTCGGTCTGAGTCACACTGCCACAACGAAGTTGGTAACGTTCACTTGGATGAAACAGCCTTTGCCGCCACAGCAGGTTTTCACTGATGTCCAACTCCAACCAATGACAGCGGCCATTGTCTAATCGGTAGAATCGGGTATCCAATCCAGCGCCAACATTGAGCACCCATGCATCGGGGTGGCGGTGAAGAAAATTGCGGACGGCATCGTCGCATAGTTGAGTAAGAGAAGCATGAAGAAGTTGCTGTTGGTCGATATCTCCGGCCAAACAATCTGGAGCGAGATGACAACGACGACAAGCATTTGCAGCAATAGGATCAAACACCAAACCACCATCAACCATGCTTTCTCGGCTTCTAAGCCACATAGGTTGCAATAGGTGTTTAGGGATCTGGTACTGCGCTTTAGGAGGGGATTTCAATTGTGTCATTATCATCTTCCCTATAATACTATAAAGATGATAATGACTATCATTTAACTTTGCAAGAAGCGATTAACTCTTGCCCTGATTTATTTTCTTAAACCAGGTTACATCCAATCGCCGCTGCGAATGATCCCAACAGCGATACCTTCAATAGCAAGGTGTTGAGACGTTAAGTCAACTTTAATCGGTTCGAACTCTTCGTTTTCAGCATGCAATAGAACCGTCGCTCCTTTACGCTCTAGACGTTTTACCGTTACGTCATCGTCAACACGAGCAACGACAACTTGGCCATCGCGCACGTCTTCAGTCTTGTGTACTGCAAGTAAATCGCCGTCCATAATACCGATGTCTTTCATACTCATGCCATTAACTCGTAGTAAAAAGTCGGCTTGAGGCTTAAACATCGATGGATCTACTTGATAGTGAGTCTCTACGTGCTCTTGCGCCAAAATAGGTTCACCCGCAGCCACTTGGCCAATTAATGGCAAGCCGCTTTCGGATTGATCTTCTAGCAAAATTCGAATACCACGAGAAGCGCCAGGAATAATTTCAATCACTTCCTTACGAGCCAGTGCTTTTAGGTGCTCTTCTGCCGCATTAGCGGAGCGAAAACCTAACTCTTTCGCGATTTCTGCTCGCGTTGGAGGCATTCCTGATACTTCGATCTTATCTTTAATAAGCTCGAAGACTTGTTGTTGTCGCGCCGTTAAAGGCTTCATTAGGTCACCTGTCTGTTTATACAGTTAACTGTGAGTATATCCAGTAACAGCAATAGATCAAACACAATTGTTTATTTTTTAACGCATTTTGAATTCATAGAGCCGCCTAAGTCACGCTTTGCTCCTATTCTTAATGAGTCGACCTTTAACGTCACAACAAACAGATCAGTTTTTGCGCATTATTGATAAAAGGTTAGACCAGTTTCTGATATCCTTGCAGCGCAAAATCTAGTGATGCAATAGCGTTTGAAACGTTAAAGCAAAATTTACACACCGCTGAGGCAGTTATTGTTATGTCTTCTGGAGACACTTTTTCCCGCTCACTACTGAAACTGCCGTTGGCCGTTTTGGTAAAAGGCACCACGATCCCTTCGAATCCGGTTACCGACCTAGGCATCGATATTACCAAGCCTATCGTATACGCATTGCCATTCCGCTCTAATGTGGATTTAGTCACACTGCAAAAATACGCATCGGAGTTTGGATTACCTGACCCGCTATCTCCACTAGAGATAAACGGTAAAGCATTTGGGCGCTTTGTGTTTATTACTTCTCGCCCAACATTACTGCAAAGTGACAGTGACGCCCCACACGAGTCCATCGAACTATTTTCAGACTTATTACAGCTCCACGGCCAAGACAACGACTTAGACATTCAAGTGTTGCCTATTACCGTGATGTGGGGAAGAAAGCCAGGAAAAGAAGAGAAGCAAAAACCCTACCTTGAAGCGATGAACGGCCTACAAAAAATGGCGGCCATCGCCTTTGCTGGTCGTGACTGTTTGGTTCGTTTTAGCCCTGTCGTCTCTTTGCGTTACATGGCGGATAATCATGGCGTTGATAAAGGCATTGCGCATAAGCTAACGCGTGTTGCTCGTATTCACTTCTCTCGTCAAAAAATTGCGGCCTCAGGCCCAAGCTTGCCGAATCGCCAGGTTTTATTTGATCGCCTGTTAAAATCAGAAGCCATCAAAAAGGCCATTGAAGAAGAAGCAAAAAGCAAAGATATCAGCATAGAGAAAGCGCAAAAAGAAGCGCAGTCCATCATGGATGAAGTCGCTGCAAATTTCTCTTACTCACTGATTAAAAATGGTGAGCGAATTCTTGGTTGGCTTTGGAATCGTATTTACCAAGGCTTAAACATCAGCAACGCCTCGACCGTACGTAAACTGGCACAAGATGGCCATGAAATTGTTTACGTGCCTTGTCACCGCAGTCACATGGACTACTTGCTATTATCTTACGTGCTCTATCGTGAGGGTATGGTGCCACCGCATATTGCAGCAGGCATAAACTTAAACTTTTTCCCTGCAGGCCCTATCTTCCGCCGTGGTGGTGCGTTCTTTATTCGCCGTAGTTTCAAAGGCAATAAACTGTATTCCACCATCTTCCGTGAATACTTAGCTGAGTTGTTCGCTAAAGGGTACTCGGTTGAATACTTCAGTGAAGGCGGTCGATCTCGTACTGGCCGATTACTGCAAGCAAAAACCGGCATGCTGGCAATGACTATTCAAGCCATGCTTCGTGGATTGAATCGTCCCGTAACGTTAGTTCCCGTCTACATTGGTTACGAACACGTAATGGAAGTGTCGACTTACGCTAAAGAGTTACGTGGCAAGCGCAAAGAAAAAGAAAACGCGAGCCTTGTCATTCGAACCATTCGTAAGTTACGCAATTTTGGCCAAGGTTACGTGAACTTTGGTGAGCCCATTCAGCTAAATCAGTACTTGAATGAGCATGCGCCAAATTGGACTAATGACATTCACCCTGTAGAAACGCAAAAACCACAATGGATGAACCCAGTGGTGACTTCACTTGCAGATAAAATGATGACGCACATTAACGATGCTGCGGCCGCCAATGCACTGACGCTTTGCGCTACCGCATTATTAGCATCACGACAGCGTGCATTATCTCGCGACACTTTGGTTGCTCAAATTGATTGCTACCTATCTCTGCTCAAGAATGTTCCGTATTCCGAAACCTCGACCTTGCCCAACAAGACGGCATCGGAGTTGGTTAAGCATGCGGAATCGCTCGACAAGTTTGTAATAGAAGCCGACAGTATGGGTGACATTATTTCTCTAGACCGTCAGCAATCGATATTGATGACTTACTACCGAAATAACATTATTCATTTGTTTGCGATCCCGTCGCTGATTGCTCAGATGGTGATCCAACATCAAACCCTGACCATTACCGAAATTCAACGTGCCGTTACTACGCTTTATCCGTTCTTGAAAAAAGAGCTGTTCTTGCGTTATGAGCCACAAGATATTGATGATGTCGTCAGCAAAACCATTGATGAGTTATCGACTCAGGGCTTAGTCACTAAAGTCGATCAAAACATCAGCCTGAACCAAGCCCACATCCAATCGTTGATGTTACTTTCTCGCACCATACTAGAAACGCTACAGCGTTATTCTATTGCAGTTTGTCAGTTAGTTGCAGAACCTGATTTAGGTAAAGCGGACTTAGAACTCAAAAGCCAACTCGTTGCTCAACGTCTAGGTCAACTTCATGGTGTGAACGCACCGGAGTTCTTCGACAAAGGGGTATTCTCTGCACTGTTTAGTACACTCAAACAAGAAGGATACGTCAATAAAGAGGGTGGCTGTGATCTAGAAAAATCTCAGCAATTGGCTGACATGCTTTCTGCACTGGTTTCGACTGAAGTGAAGCTAACGATTCAAGAGAGTATTCATTTAGATAATGAGAAGTAGACGCGAGTCTGAACTCTCAACTGACTTCAAAAGCTTGAATCGACTAAGGTAACTAGCTTAACCAAAGTATTTAGCCTGTAAAACACAAAAGCGACCTCATGATGAGGTCGCTTTTTTTATCCGTACTGAGTAATGACTAGTGCCAGAAACGCTTAATCAATTACCACCAAAAGCTCACTAGAATACCAAGTGTAATGGCCATTCCGACGTGGTTATTATTCAAGAATGCCTGAAAGCATGGCTGACGTTCGCGACTACGAATTTGATGTTGTTGATAAACAAAAAGAGCGGCGGCGACGAGAACTCCCCAATAAAAACCACTGCCCAGAGACATCCAGCCTCCAAGTACAATCAGCAAGACAATCACGGCCAGTTGCAACAGACCGATAATGAGCTTATCCGAACGGCCAAATAAGATGGCGGTCGACTTAATGCCAATGTTCAAGTCATCGTCTCTATCTACCATCGCATATTGTGTATCGTAAGCTATCGTCCACAACGCATTAATCAAAAAGACTAGCCACACTTGTGGCGGCAACGCATTTGATTGCGCCGCCCAAGCCATCGGGATCGCCCAACTAAACGCAAGCCCCAAAAATAACTGCGGCAAATGAGTAAAGCGTTTCATGAATGGGTAGATAAACGCAAGTACAATACCCGCAAATGATAGCTGAATGGTGAGCGTATTCATGCTCAGCACCAACACAAAAGAGAGCAACGCAAGCACCACAAATAAGATCAATGCTTCTTTACTTGAAACCAAACCAGAAGGCAACGGACGTGCTTTCGTACGCTCAACATGACCATCGAAATTACGATCGGCGTAATCATTTATCACACAACCAGCCGAGCGCATTAAAAACACACCGGCAACAAACACGGCTAATACATCAATCTTTGGGAGCCCACCAGCCGACAGTAGTAACGCCCATAGCGTTGGCCACATTAATAACAAAGTACCAATTGGCCTATCAAGCCTCATTAACTGAAGGTATGCACGCGCCTTCGCCATTGTCATTTCATTACCACCGAACAAGAATACATAGGAGAATTTGGCAAAAATAACTCTGCCACTAACATGGGTTTATGGTTCATCCATAATCGTGAACGTCGAGCGAGCAGGCGGCCATCCGGTAACTCAGCCCAACCAACTTCCAACTCGTCTCGCTTAACGTACTCAGCATTAAACACAGTTAAACCTAATGGAATATCGCCTTGGCGAGTCAGATCATGCTGCTGACCTTCCAATGAAGACAATGGAATAAGCGTTCGACCAAGCACCCATTCATGTTCGTCACCAGATAAAATAACTTCTCGCAGTAAACAATCTTCCTTAACCAAACAACCCCGTTCGTGTTCGGATATTTGAGCGTGACTGATGGTTTCATTTTTCAGTAAATTCACACTCAATTTATTGCATTCTTTTGCCAAAAGGCGTGAAAGCGACCCCTCTTCTAATAACCACAAGCGTGATTTTTCATCTTCAAACGAAAATGTCTCAGGCGGCTGCCACTTCACTTTTTTAAGGGCGGTAAAGTACAACGATTTCAACTCATCCATACCAATATTCTATTCATCACGATCTGGTTTACAATAACGTACTATTTAAGAGAATTTTCTTTCAATTTTGTCACTGTTGACTCACTATTGTAACAGACAAATCCTATTCGAATGTCGTCATTGGCACAAACAAAAGACACAATTATGTATCGACAATTGCTCGCTAAAATTTTACTCGTTTTTATCGCCTTCATTTCTTTTCCTAGCATGGCCGAAGAAGAAGCTACCGGACCTAAATTCGCTTACTACACATTGCAACCGGATCTCACGACCAACTTTCATACCAGTGGCAAAAAACTGGGTTACTTGCAAGTTCGCATTGATATTATGGTAAACGACACAACATTTGTTCCACTACTAGAACAACATAACCCCCTTATTCGTGATGCGGTGGTAGATATGTTAGGCAGACAAACTGAAGACGTCGTTAAGTCTCTTTCTGGCCGTGAAGAACTGAGAAAGAAAATGATCGACCAGCTAAATGAAATATTATTGGCTGAGACCGGAAAGACGCTTATTGCAGACTTGTTGTTTACTAAGTATTTATACCAATAGCCTGGTCTATAGCATCCCAACAAGCTTCAATTAACAAAAAGACGACTTCATGTCGTCTTTTTTAATGATTTTATTTTGGTATTTAGCTTTTACACTATGAGTGCGTACTCTGAGAGTTAAAACGCTGAGCATCAAACAACCCAAGCCCTACTCCCGACAGTAAGCCGACAAGATGAGCCGTATTGGCAATTGCCATGAAAGGCTGTACATACCCCAACACTAGCCAAACTAACATAAAGCCAATAATTGGCTTTTGAATGACTAAACCTTTTTGAGGTGCTTTAACCGTCAGCATCCACAAATAACCCATCAGCGCATAAACAACCCCAGACAAGCCACCAAAATTAGCGCCTTCAACCCAGTACTGCCCTGCACCAGAAAGCGCGGCGGATACCAAAAATATCTGTATTAGCTTTCCACTGCCTATCCGTTGCTCTATGTCTCCGCCAAACTGCCACCACCAGAGTAAGTTAAATACAATATGAGTTGCCGAAAAATGTAAAATGGCGTGAGATACCCAGCGCCAAAGTTCATATTTTTGGCTCTCGTAAGCCGGAAAATGCAATAAATCCAATACCGCGCGAGCACTACTAAACTGCAGTAAGCCATAAACCACAATCGCAACCAGCATTACGAATAAAGTAACAGGCCCAGCTTTGCTTTTTATCATGGCTAAAAAGCTTGGCATTGGGTAGTTAAACTGGCTAGTTCGACTTTCTGCCATATCCCAAGACGCTGCTTGGTATTTACTGGCGCTAGGGTCATTCAAAAATTGCGTTAATTCAGATTCGGCTTCAACTTGATGCTGGCTGTCTTTAAGCCACAATCCAAAATTACCCTCACCTTCAGGCATCATATCGATATCGATTTGCCTAGACGCCATATAATCAATAAAGGCTTGAGCAACTCTTGGGTTATTAATCGCTATCAGTCGAATCATACTGTCTCCTAGGCTAGGCTCACTACCGGAAGTTTCTGCTTCTGCCACGCATCAAAACCGCCATCAACGCTGTACACTTCATCATAACCTTGATTAATGAGGTACTCAGCAGCTCCTTGGCTACTGATGCCACGATAGCAAAGCACCAAAACAGGCTGTTCAAAGTCATGCTCGGCCATAAATGTTGCCATGGATTCATTGGTCAATTGAAAGGCATTTTCAGGATGAGATAACGTGAAAGATTGATGGTCTCGAATATCCACCAGTACGGCATTATTTTTGTTCATTAGCTTGTATGCCGCGGTTACATCAATGTGCTGAAAAGTTTCCATCTTAATCTCTAATCTCATTCATATAAGTGACGACTATTGTAACGTATCCAGAGGCTGAACGTGAATGGCGAAGTTATCCAGTCATAAGGCTGTGCAAAAGTTAGCCATTTGTGGATAAAACTGTGGATTGCGTTGATAAAGTAGGTTTAGGATCTTAGATCCACTACATGTAGTAATGATCTTTGTTTATCTGTGTGTAAATCAAAAAGTATCCCCATCCGCTACTTAGGCGCAATGCCCCGTTATAGGCGGTTCTACCCTTTATCAATAATAATTACCCCACAGACTTATCCACAATATTTTCTATCTCTAAGATCATCTGATAATAAAAAAGCCGAGATCAAATGATCTCGGCTTTGGTATTCTTATTTGAAGTATTTAAAATTCGCCAACGGCCAATTTAAGCTTCTTCATTGCGTTCTTTTCTAATTGTCGAATTCGCTCAGCAGATACGCCGTAAGCGTCAGCCAATTCTTGTAACGTCGACTTCTGATCATTCAACCAACGCGAGCGAACAATATGCTGGCTACGATCATCCAATGTAGAAAGAGCACTGCTTAAACGGTTGTTGGTGTGTTTTTCCCAATTATCCGCTTCAATATTGTCGGCGATGTCTGATTGCTTATCTTCCAAGTATAAAACTGGCGCAGAATAAGCCGCACTTGAATCATCGTCTTCTGTTGGCATTTCAAACGCGGCATCTTGAGCCGCCAAACGAGATTCCATTTCACGAACCTCTGAAGGCTCAACACCAAGTTCTCTTGCTACCGTTTCAACTTCACCGTTATTAAACCAACCAAGGCGTTTTTTATTCTTACGAAGGTTGAAGAACAGTTTACGTTGCGCTTTGGTTGTCGCAATTTTCACGATGCGCCAGTTGCGTAACACGTATTCATGGATTTCAGCTTTGATCCAATGCACAGCAAAGGAAACCAAGCGAACACCGACTTCAGGATTAAAGCGCTTTACCGCTTTCATCAAGCCGATATTACCTTCCTGAACTAAGTCAGCCAGTGGTAAACCGTAGCCTGAATATCCACGAGCAACATGAACGACAAATCGAAGATGTGAAAGGATTAACCCCTTTGCAGCATCGATTTCGCCTTTGTAGTGTAATCTTTCGGCCAGTTCACGTTCTTCTTCAACTTTTAGCATTGGGTAGCTATTTGCTGAACGAATGTAGCTGTCTAAGCTATCTTGTGTCACTAGAGCCATTGGATACGCTGCCTTTGCCATTCAATTCCTCGTTTGATTCTTTTTAACTGTTCTTTAACTGTAAAGCGAATATGTAATCTACCCCATCTATCTTGAACTGAAAATGAACAGCTTTCAAGAAAGGGATGCATATTATCCATAGATACTCGATTCATTCAAGTAACAAACATGTTACCTATGAGACGCAAGCACCACTTTTGACCTAAAGATCTTAGACTGGTTCAATTTCTTTTAGATGACGCTGAGTTGACAGTTTTGCGGCAATCAATCCCAATAATGTTCCAATCAGTAATAAAACGACCGTTTCGTCCCAGTTCATACCAATCAACCTAAACGGGCTATCGTATAAGTTTGCTAAGTCTTCTACCGCACCGTTTAATAAGATAGTCACAGCGGCCGTTAAAATCCACGCTGATATGGCACTTAATCCACCGAACCACATACCTGTATATAAGTATGGGCGTAAAATGAAGCCATCGGTCGCACCGATTAGCTTCATCACTTTGATTTCTTCTTTATGTTCCATGATGTTGAAGCGAAGTGTATTTCCAACAATAAGGAACACGGCTCCCAGCATCAGTATACCAAGTGCTATGGCTAACCCCATAGCGACATGTTTGATCGCACTGATGCGTTCCAACCAATCTTCATCCATACGCACGTCGGTTACCACAGGCAGAGACTGCAATTTGGTGGTAAGTAGTCGCAAATCGGTTTTCTGATCGGTCGTCGGAGTAATCACCAACACAGCAGGTAAAGCGTAGTCACTTAATATCGACAACGCTTGCTCAAGGCCTGCGTGCTCACTCATGTCTTCAAGGCCTTGTTGCGAAGAGATGTATTCGACTTGCTGAATTTCACTCCAACCCTCGACTTCATCTTTCATGACCATGATACGCGCCTCTGGAGTCTGTTCGACCAAAAACACATTAATTTGCGAAGACGCACTCATGCTGTCTGCTGCCACACTGAGGTTTTTACCGACTAAATACAGGCATGCTGGAAGTGTTAACGCAACTGAAATCACGGCAAGTGTGAGTAAGTTCCCGAGTGGCCTTTGCGTTAATTCATACAGTGAGCGTTTAGCTTGTTTGATATGAGCTGATAAAAACCCATCTTTCTTAGGCTTGTTTTTATTACCCATTACTGGATACCTCACTCAAAAAGCCTTGGTTGAGCTCTAAACGACGAACGTGCGGACGAGTATTCATTAAATCGACATCATGGGTTGCAAATAAGACCGATACACCTGCTCGATTGAACTCATCAAATAGGCTCAATGCACGGTTTGACAGTTCTTGATCTAAATTGCCCGTGGGCTCATCGGCGAGTAGCAACGTTGGGCGATTGACGACGGCCCTTGCGATCCCTACTCGTTGCTGTTCACCACCAGACAGTTGGTTCGGTAAGCAACGCGCTTTATCCAGCAGCCCTGTTTTATCAAGCGCTGCAGACACACGACGTTTGATTTCATTTTCAGATACCGACTCAATACGCATAGGTAGAGCCACATTGTCATAAACAGAGCGATCCATTAACAAGCAGTGATCTTGGAATACGATTCCAATGTTGCGTCTTAAGAATGGAATATCTTTACCGCTGATCCGCGTAATATCGTGACCATTGAAGCTTATTTTGCCATCGGTCGGACGCTCGATGGCGCAAATTAATTTCAGCAAGGTACTTTTTCCCGCACCGGAGTGCCCACCAAGAAATGCCATTTCACCACGTCGTAAGTGAAAGTCCACTTTTTGTAAGGCTTGACGGCCACCACGATATGCCTTGCTGACTTGCTGAAAATTGATCACGATGAAACCCTTACTCTTCGCGACTGAACAATGCGTCGACAAAATCCTGAGCGACGAATGGACGAAGATCTTCAATCCCCTCGCCCACACCAATATAGCGAATTGGAATCTGGAATTGATCAGCAATCGCAAAGATCACGCCGCCTTTGGCTGTGCCATCCAGTTTAGACAAGGTAATGCCGGTAATCGGTGCGACATCGCTGAACAATTTCGCTTGGCTTATCGCATTTTGCCCAGTACCAGCGTCCAGCGTCAGCATGATCTCATGAGGCGCCGAGCCGTCAATTTTCTTCATCACTCGAACAATTTTTTTCAGCTCTTCCATCAAGTTGCTCTTATTTTGCAAGCGACCTGCGGTATCTGCGATAACAACGTCAACGCCTCGAGCTTTTGCTGCTTCTATTGCATCATAGATAACAGATGCACTGTCGGCACCAGTATGCTGCGCAATCACGGGAACTTGGTTTCTTTCACCCCAAACCTGTAATTGCTCAACCGCAGCGGCACGGAAAGTATCGCCTGCCGCCAACATGACTTTTTTGCCTTGGCCCTGGAATTGTTTTGCCAGCTTACCAATTGTTGTGGTTTTACCCACACCATTTACGCCTACCATCAGAATAACGTAAGGTGTTTTGCTGGTATCCACTTCAAGCGGTTTTTCTACATGGCTAAGGATGTCTGCCATTTCTTCTTTAAGTAAGCCGTAGAGTGCCTCACCATCTTTAAGATCACGATGGTTCGCTTTCTCTGTTAGGTTGTTGATGATCTTAACCGTGGTATCCATGCCCACATCAGCAATCAGCAATTGCTCTTCAAGCTCTTCAAATAGGTCATCATCGATTTTTTTATCTTTGAATAAGCCAAAAAAACCAGCGCCAATATTTTCTTTGGTACGGCTTAAGCTGCGCTTTAAACGAGTAAAAAAGCTTTCCATTGGCTTTTCTTGCTCTTGTATCCGCTCTGGCTCTGGCTCTGGCTCTGGCTCTGCAGTTTCTGATTCAAGTTCTGCTTCGGCCGCCAGATTTACTTGTTCGGTTACTTCATCAACCGTTTCTACTGGAGATTCAACGCTCTCTTTTGCTGTAGGAGCAACATCGGTAGAGGCTGCGTCAATTTCCGCGTCAATGGCTTCTGCCGCTTTTTCGGCTTCTTGATTGATTTCTTGCGTTGATTCTTTTTTGTTGGTTTGGTCTTCATCACCAAAACCAAGCCAAGACAACAATCCGCGCTTTTTCTTTTCTGTCATCGAAAATCCTAAACATTACTTTATTAGTCGCTCAATAACTTGAGCAACAAACTGAGAAAACTTTTCTGGTACACTTTAGCGGTACAAAACTTATCTATACTATCACTTTATTTGCGGTCAAAAAATCTATGCAAAGACGTCGTCAGCAAAACCCATCACAAAATAAAAACTCTACTGGTGTTGTTCGCATCATTAGCGGCTTATGGCGTGGCCGAAAACTTCCTGTTCATGATGCACAAGGATTGAGACCAACGACAGATCGCGTCAAAGAAACGCTTTTTAATTGGCTTGCGCAAGACATTCCACATGCTAAGTGCTTAGATCTCTTTGCTGGCTCCGGTGGCTTGGGCTTTGAATCGGCCTCTCGCCAAGCAGAGCACGTCACCATGTTGGAATTAAACCCAACGGCATACCAACAATTATGCGATAACTGCCAAGCATTAAAAGCGGATAATATCGAAGTGATAAAAACGGACACATTGCAGTACTTAGCCAAACAGGGCGAAGCATACGATGTGGTTTTTATCGATCCACCTTTCCACAAAGGCCTATTGAGCGAAGTTATCATACTTTTAGAGCAAAATGGCTGGTTAGCACCAAATGCTATGATTTATATCGAGACAGAAAAAGCACTCGTCATCGATTCACTACCACCACACTGGCACGCCCATAGAGAAAAAACTGCTGGGCAAGTCAGTTACCGTTTATTTGAAAGGGAAGCTCAATGAAAATTCTGCTGATATTAGCAAAAGCCGCCATCGCTTTTGTCTGGTTTGTACTGTTAGTGAACATATTCCACCCATTTCCAGGCAATGCGGCCATTGCACTGTACATCATGACGGGGTTCTTACTGTTTATGCACGCGCTTCAAATGCTGATTTTCCTTGGTGCATTTGGTGACAAAGTAAAAATGACCAGTTGGGAAAAGTGGTCAATACTCATTTTTGGTATTTTTGCCATGCTGGATATTCGCAGAAAATACATGACCTAATCCAAGTATTGAATCAATACAAACATCAGATACAAAAAAGAGCCCAAAAGCAAATCGCATTTTGGGCTCTTTTTTTGTACTCAACCTAACAAACTAAATAGCGAACATTTGGCTTAAGCGAGCTTAAAATAACTGCTCACGCCATTGAGCAGCATTTGAATGGAGATGATCACCAACAGCAGCCCCATTAAACGCTCTACAGCTCGCAACCCTCGCTCCCCCAGTAACTTATGGAAGAAGTCGTAAAACATCAAAATCAGGAAGCTTGCTCCCCAAGCTAACAACACAGCCAACGACCAGTCCATCATCCGATCTGGCTGCTGATTTGATAACAGGAGTAAAGATGCAATCACCGATGGTCCCGCAATCATTGGAATCGCAATAGGCACAATATAAGGCTCTTCACCTGCAGCCAGGCCAGTCACACCACCAGGTTGCGGAAAAATCATTTTTATGGCGATGATGAACAAAATGATACCGCCGGAGATACTCAACGTTTCAGGCTGTACATGAAGAAAGTTAAGAATGCTTTGCCCAGCAAAGAGAAATAACATCAAAATGATCAGAGCAAAAATCAACTCCCTCACCAAGACGATACGACGCCTTTTCGGCTCAAGATGTTTCAAGATCGATAGCAGTACTGGCAAATTGCCAAGCGGATCCATGATCAAAAATAACATCACCGCTGCGGAAATTATTTCCATTTTAACTCTCTACACTTTGTTAGGCGCATAAATAAAACAACCACTCTAATGATTATAATCGCTAGAGTGGTTGTCGCATTTCTTTTGGATATTTAGATAACTTAAAGCACAGTGCTCAAAGTATTAAGTAAGCTTGAATTAGTGATGGCAAACTTTTGCTTGATTCAGAGTCAGACCCATTTCAACTTCAACGACTTTTTCTTTACTGATTAAGAACGTCATCAATTGCGCCAAAGTAAGACCTTGTTGGCTGCACGTATGAAAGCGCATTGATTCACCAAAACGAAAGTCCACTTCTTGCTGTAGCTTCTCATGAGTCAGCGTATTATCACACAGAAGTTCCATCACTTCATGGCCATGGGTTGAATTCGACATAAGCACTAGGCTCCTAGATAAAAAGTTAAGCCATCATTGCTGCGCACGCCATTAACGTCAAAGAAAAGACGTATAGGCCAGAAATCATTACTTCACCGTATTTAAACGGCCTACGGCAATGATGAATCGCAAACAATAATTTGGAAACCAGCATGATAAGACAAGCAACAAAGCCTGCCAAACTTAATGAACTGCTTTCCGTTAACCAAACCTCACCAGAGGCCCATGATAACTGAAGCAGTATAGCCCCCATGATGGTGGCAGGGAAAATAAGCGAATCAAGTAAAGGTAAAAACAACAACAATAAGATAACGCCTGTCGCAACCAATAAAGCAGGTAACCACCAAACAATCTCACTGTGCAATTGTAGCCAATAGAATTTACTCAAGCACGTAAAAGCAAACATCGCGATAGTGAAAGAGATTGTGTTCTTACCTGGCAAAAATGCATTGCACATTTCGCTCATAGCCAACAACCCCAACCCCAACAGCATCCACACATTTGTCGTGGAAAATGGTTCGAAAAATATCAGCAGGCTGAATAACAAAGCAATGCTGCTTAAACGAAATCGAGTCAAGCTCGAGGCCGATACCTGGCTAGTTGATGTAGAAATCAAACTTGATATTCCCACTAATGTATACCCCACTAAATGGTCATGCTTATTTAGTAATTTGCACAGTTTAGTGTTGGCAAAACTTAAGTCCAGCAACAAAACCGAATAATTGGATCTCAGTAAGGATATGGTCCAGATTCAAAACAATACCGAATAATGACAGGCAACACGCCCGAAATGGAGCTTCGATATAGTTTCGTTGTTCAGGTTACCTAGGAACTACCCCAGTTACGCACAGGCAAAGACCGCACAAAAGCAATCGGTTGCCAAGGGAGAACCAAATAGTAAAAAATAAAAATCATATCAAATAAAAACAATAACTTAACACAACAAAAATCATTTTAGACCTCATCCAACACCCTACCACCACTGACATCGCTCACAAGACAGAAATCGATTCAAAAATGACAATTTTCTGCTATCAACCCTAACTTTACCAAGAAAACACTTCCTAACTTAAAAACAAACAGCGTTTTATTGCCATTAGCCCTACTCAGAAGCCAAAACCGATCATTTTAAATATTACAAATAATGAACAGTGAAAAATGGACAAATAACACTTATTTATTAGCAACTTAACGGAAGTAAAATAACGATTTGTGATACAAGCCTGATAATTAAACAATCAAAACATGACACAAACTTGACGTAAAATCGCCGATTAGGAGCGATTAAAGTTACTTTTTTGGAGACCAGAGAAGATATAACTTGATCAAAGACCGAAAACCATGCTATTCTTTTTGTCAACGGTTTATAACAAAGAATTTAGGAGCAGTGTTATGATTTCTTCCTCTCAAAAACAAGGACTTGTGATGATTGCGGTAGTAGTTGGTTTAATGACACTGCCGATGATGTACTAGTCACATCACAAAAGACCTTTTTAAAAAAAGGGACGCTTAATGCGTCCCTTTTTTTATTTATGTTCACTAACCACTCAGATTTGGCCAAAAGCGAAGATATGTTGTTCTACTAATTCAAAATAACCAAGCACTACAAATGTTTACTTAATTCATTCCAGTGGACGTAATAGAAACTCAGCGCTGCTAACGTTATTAGCCCCATTAATGCCAGTGCAACCCCCCACACAAATCGGCCGCTTCGTGGCGTCAGTTCTTTTTCACATTCATCACAAACTTTCAAAAATGCCTTCCGGCTTTCAAGCACAAAGCCATCTTCGTGCACGATTTTGTTTCGAATGGTTGCCACATACCGCAACTTCTTAATGACATCATGAGGCAAGCGTTCTTCAGTACTGGTTACCAACTCATGAAGCCCTTTGCCCGACGCATGATATTGCACTCGTAACAGTTTTTCTAAGCGACGTGTCCGGGTGACTACTTTTTCAATATCAGACATATCAGCGCCTCCTGTATTTCCATAACCAATTTTTTATTTTCATGCACTTACTTTCAGACCAACATACTCTAAATTTAGCTCAATAAAATCAATAAAATCAATAACTGGATCACGAAATCTATGACTGTATTGTCCGCAGACTTCCGCTCTAGGTAAACTGTCCCTGAATTTATAAGGATATAACGCATGCCACTTTCTATTTTTGGACTCATGTTGCTGCTGGCTATTGGTGCTGGCTGGTTTTTTGTTGGCTTTCAACGCAAACACACTTTTGGCGAGGATGCACCAGAACAAACGGCACTTGTTACCATCTTAGATAAACAATCCATTGAAATTGAAGACACCAAACCAGGTGAAGAAGATCAAGAGTACTGGATTTATGTGCAAAAGGGCCGAGTGGGCCCTAAGCGAGAGTTTCAAGTTGGTGTTCACTACTTTTCAGCTCTGAACCCTGGAGACAAAGGCATGCTCACCTACCAAGGTGATAAATTCATGCACTTTGCTTTAAAGCGCCCTTAAGGTACGAGCCAACGAGTGGCTTTGTATTTGGCTAACCACCAGCTACACAATAAGGCCGCTCCGCCACTGAACACAATCCACAATGGTAATCCAACTAAAGGATGAAGCAGAGGCCACTCCAGCTGATATAACGGCCATAAGAAGATCGGATGGAGTAAATAAATACCCAAGCTATAACGGCTAATAAACGCGACAATTTTCAAGGTCGATTGAGATAGACCATCGGCGTATTTTCGGCACAACATGAAGATCATACTTGCTGCCAAAACGGTGTTGATCGTTTTATAAGAAAGCCAACGCCCTACTGTGTATTCCCCATTTTCAACACTGCCACCGATAACCCAATAAATCGTCGCTAGCAAAGCAATAGTGCCCAAAGAAAGCACCAACCACAGGTTACGTTTGGTCAAAGGCGCTACTTGATATAAAGCGTACCCAAGCATTAAGTACCCTGAAAACAACCAAATTTGATTTGACCAAGGCCCATCAATTCGCAACATAAATAGCGTGGTGGTAAACAACCAAATAGCAATAAATAGCCACATTCCCCTAGTACCATGCACAGTGATCACCCATCGGTAAATCGGAACTAAGAAGTAAAGGGGTAAGAAGTAATAGAAAAAGCCAAGATGATAATAGGTTTGGTGATGGACAAAATCACCGATCGCTTGAGTGACGGGCTGCCAATCGAAGCCACTTCCTGTCCAACCAGCGAATACCGCATAAAAGGCCGACCAAGCCAAAAATGGGACCAGCACTTTAGCGAATCGCTTTTGAAAAAAGACTTTGGCTTGGAAAGGCCGAGTATCACTAAGTAAAAGAGCCCCTGTGATCATGATGAACACAGGTACAGCCCAACGGCTCACACTGTTTAAACCCACCGCGATCGACCAATGCTCAAATGGTATCTCACCCATTAGGTGGCGATAAGGCCCTAAAGCATGAATCAGAACGACAGCAACGGCCGCTAAGCAACGTAATAAGTCAAAAAATAATACTCGCTGAGCCACGCGGCCTCCTATATTCAATGTGTCACACTAAGCATAACAACAACCATATAAGAAGCAGGACAAATTCAGGTAAATTTCCTGTTAACCCTGACGCGCGCTCACACCCTTAGCCTTTGAGTGGCGAGGAAGTCGAATACTGATGAGGACAGTAACAAACAAAAATACAAACGAAACCCACAAACACGCGACGATACCCGCTTCTTGAAATACCCAGCCAGACAAAATAGTCCCAATCAAACGCCCCATTGCGTTAGCCATATAATAAAACCCAACATCCAACGACACGCCGTCGCCTTTTGCATAGCTAACAATCAAATAGGAGTGTAACGAAGAGTTGATCGCAAATACCGCTCCGAACACAAGCAAGCCTATCGTAATCACCCATTGTGGCTGCCAACCTAATTGCATGAGATAAGCAATACCTGCGGTCACAGCGGCAAGAATACTTACCCAATACAGCGCAGAACGTCCATCAGGAACTTTGCCCTCGGCTTTCCCGGTGATCTTAGGGGCAAAACCTTGTACGACACCGTAAGCCATCACCCAAACAGCCAAAAAGCCACCGACCCAAAAATGATCCCAGCCAAACACGCTGCCAAGATAGATAGGCAATGCCACCACGAACCACACATCACGAGCACCAAACAGGAACATTCGTGCTGCCGACAAACGGTTAATGCTGCTCGACTTAGAAAACACCTGTGTGAACTTGGGTTTTGACTTCGCTTTACCCAGATTGTTATCAAGTAGCATTAAGCTAGCGATGAACACGGCAGATAGCACAACCGCCATACCCAAAACCGCATTTTGGAAACCGACTAAAGATAACAGGGCGCCCCCCATAAAGAAGCCCGCGCCTTTTAGGGTATTTTTAGAACCGGTTAAAATCGCTATCCATTTATACAACGAGCCTTGCTGCTCATCCGGAACCAGCGCCTTGATGGAGCTTTTCGCACTCATCTTGTTCAAATCTTTTGCAATACCAGACATCGCTTGTGCGGCCATGACCCATGGTATGGTCAACCAAGCACTTGGGACGGCCAGCATCAACAAGGCAAAGACTTGCAAGGCCAAACCAATGTTCATGGTTTTGTTCAAACCAAGCCGAGCCCCTAACCAGCCACCAATCAAATTAGTGACCACCCCAAAAAACTCGTAGAACAAAAACAGCGAAGCGATGGCCAACGTGCCATAGCCTAAATCATGAAAGTACAACACAACAAGCATGCGCAGAGCGCCGTCTGTTAACGTGAAGTTCCAATAGTTAAACGTCACCAACATGTACTGTCGGACACTGTGGCTTAGATTGCTGAAAAGGGGCTTTATTAACATAACAAGTGGGCTCTCAACTAATTGCAATGCAGGTATTCGAGCTCTAGGAACATCATGCCCCTAAAGCTCTGCTTGCTTACATTTTGTTAGCGACGGATTGGATATAGTCTTGCTGAACGGCTTTAGTAAACGCTCCTGGGCGAAGCGCTTGAACTTCAGTCACGATTTTTTCCAGCGGCCAACCCTGCTCTAATAACAAGTGAGCGGCCAATAGCCCTGTTCGACCCGATCCTCCCATGCAGTGCAACGCAACTTTGTCGCCTTGCGCTAATAGTGCTTGAATACTTGGGCTCGCCAATTGCCATTTAGCTGCAAAGTCAGCCTGTGGAGCTTTGTCATCTTCGATCACAATATGATGCCAAGCCATTCCAAGCTCTTGCGTCAATGTGCCTAGCGCTGCCACTCCTTTGTCTTGCATCTCTTGTTCGCTGATCGCGGTAACAATGGCTTTCACACCTTGTGATTTTAATTGGCTCAATGATTCAGCTAACTCAACCCCTTTTGTGCCAGGGCAAGGTGTCAAAATCAAAGCGGCCTCTTTTTGACCGGTTGCTAAACTCCAAACTGGATGCTCCATCGTTATTCTCCTTTCGCCAAACCAACCGTACGCATAAGCTCTGCAGTACGTGTCGCATAGCCCATTTCATTGTCATACCATGCATAAATTTTCACCATTCTCTTACCAACTAACATAGTAGACAATGCATCAACAATGGTAGAGCGCTGATCGCCACGGTAATCAATCGACACTAATGGGCGTTCTTCAAAGCCCAGAATACCCGCCAATTCACCTTGCGACGCCTCTTTTAGCATCGCATTAACTTCTTCCACCGTCGTGTCTTTCTCAACTTCAAACACAATATCGGTCAAGGATGCGTTCGCCAGTGGAACACGAACCGCGTGCCCATTAATCTTACCCTCAAGATCCGGGAAAATTTCGATAATGGCCTTAGCGCTACCTGTTGTGGTTGGGATCAAACTCATGCCGCAAGCTCGCGCACGACGTAAGTCTTTATGAGGCGCATCAAGAATCGTTTGAGTATTGGTTAAGTCATGGATAGTGGTAAATGAAGCATTCGCAATGCCCAACTTCTCATGAATCACTTTAACCACGGGCGCTAAACAGTTAGTAGTACAAGAAGCAGCCGTTACAATTTTATGTTTTAATGGCTCAAAAATCGCGTCATTCACTCCCACAACAACATTAGCAACATTGGCATCTTTCACCGGGGCTGAAACAACCACGCGGCCAACACCTTGTTCCAAATATTGATTGAGCTTGTTGATATCACGATTAACACCAGTGGCTTCAATCACCACATCGCAATCAGACCAATCCACCGCAGAAATTTCGCTCTCTTGCGTGGTGACGATACTCTGTCCCTGCACTTGGATTACATTACCTTGAGAAGTAACGGCATGCTCCCAGCGGCCTTGAACAGAGTCAAATTCTAAAAGGTGCGCCAACGTCGCCGCATCACCCGCAACATCATTGATGCGCACAAATTCCACTTCTGACCAGTTAAATGCAGCACGAAGTGCTAAGCGGCCAATTCGGCCAAAACCATTAATACCTACTTTGATAGTCATTACTTCTCTCTTTGTAAATTGAATTAATTGTAAATTGGAGCCTAACTGCAGACTGGCTTTTCAGCTTGATTTAAGCGCGATGTGTCTTGCTTGTACTGCGTTGCTAAGCAGTTTGATTCTTGCAAGCCAGATATCACGTTACGCATCCATCCAGGCAGTGAATCCGCCACATCGTAATAAACCCATTGCCCTTGTCGCTCATCTTTAAGTACACCGGACTGACGTAACTGTGCCAGATGGCGTGAGATTTTTGGTTGGCTCTCCTGCAGTGCTTGCGTCAACTCGCAAACACATAAGCGGCCTTCTCTGGCAATGAGAAGCAAACACCTCAAACGTGTTTCATCTGATAACAACTTAAAAAACTGATTAGGCAACATCACAATAAAACCTCATATACGCATATCCATATATATTAGTTAAAAAAAAACACGCGTCAATGCGCGTGTTTCAATTGTCACAAATTATTCATGAAGAGGATTCAATTAAAGAGCTCTGTATTTGCTCGCTCCAGGCCATTGCTTCTACCAGTTCATGCCGAACATCGTCGACTTCAAGGCGCAGTGTAATACAAAGCTTTTCAATGCCTTGCCAGTCAGCTTGCTCAAAGCACTCTTCGATCGCAAGCAGCAAACCTAGCGGCCCACGTCGCTCCAAAAGAGCAATATTAATCTCGGAGCTCAAAGGCAACTGTTTTAACAAATGATCCATGGAATGATCTAAAAATGAGTCGAGTAATGAAAATAGTCCGAGCAAAAAAGCATGATCGCGCTGTTCAGAAAAAGGCTGGTACCGCGTCATCAAATGGCAAAACCGTGCTCGTTGCAAAGAGAGTTTGCGTAACTCACCCGGCTTGCTAACGGAGACATAAGAGGCAACCACAAGAGAAACAAACTGCTTTAGCTTGTCTTGCCCTAAATAAACCAAAGCTTGCTTAAAGGATGAAATGGGCACCATAATGCGCGTAGAAAATCCGTTCACAAATTTAAGCAGTTGGTAACTCAGGCTCACATCACTCGAAATCAGCAACTCGACTTTATTATAGTCAACATCCACTTTGCACACTTCATAGAATAGCTGCATCGCAAGCACTTGTTCAGGTTTGATAGCATGGCTTCTCACCACTTCCGGTTTACTGAAAAAATAACCTTGGAATAAATGAAAACCCGCCTCCTTAACCAAATCGAACTCTTGTTGGGTTTCTACCCGTTCAGCTAAGAAGCGACTTTTACTGCCTTGCTTAGCTCGATCTTGTACATACTGGCACGCTCTTTCTAGGCCAACCTGCATCAAGTCGATCTTGATAATTCGAGCATAGGGAACAAATCTCTCCCACTCGACACCCAGATCAAAATCATCAAGTGCAATGACATAACCATTACGATGCAAATAACGTACAGCTTGCAATAACTCGTCTGTCGGTTCACACGTCTCTAGAATTTCGACCACGATGTGCTCTTTGGGCAAAGCCATAGGCAATAAGCGGATCAAGCTCTCTTGAGGAAAATTAATAAAATAGCGCGATTGGCGGCTGGTCGTTAAAGACTGAAAAGAGAGGAAGTTCTCGGCGATTAAACGGTACGTTGCACGGTTTGATCCTACATGTTCAGGGTAGGCATTCTTTTCACCATCACGAAATAACAACTCATAACCAATGGTGTGGCACTTGCTATTAAGAATCGGTTGTCTTGCGACATAGGTATACATACCGAAAACCTGCTAAAGCTCTGAGATGTCTTTATTAAATGACGAATTGGGTACACATTTAATAGCGAATACCAATAAAAAGCAATGCCATACCTTGGATTATGCGCGAGCAGTCGCGAGTAATAGGCCACAACCGACAAACATACTGCCAAAGACTTTATTAAGCCTCGCCATCATTGCCTCTGAACGAATAAATCGGCCTAACTGAGAAGCTAGCCCTGTATAAAAAAGCATCACCACAGTGTCGATTACGACCGTTGTTACACCTAAAATCAGTAATTGAGGCAATTGATTGGTGGTAGGATCGATAAATTGAGGAAATAACGCCACCAAAAACACAATAGATTTAGGGTTGGTTAAGTTAATGATGATCGCGCTGCGCAATAACTGTAAGCCCGACTTTTCACCACCAGCGTCACTAACGGATAACGACGACGTATCACGCCACTTATTGATTCCAAGCCAAATAAGATATGCCACGCCAACCCACTTAATGATAGTGAAAGCGGTAGCTGATTGAGCAACTAAGGCACCAATCCCCGCACCAACAAAGGCAATATGAATCATCAAACCGATTTGCAACCCAGCAATGGCCGGTAATGATTTTTTCATGCCATGACTGATACCATTACTAACCGAGTTTACCGTACCTGATCCTGGCGCTAAACTAAACACAATGGCGGTCAGTACATATGCTAACCAAATTTGTAAATCCATAACTCTTCTCTCACGGGCTTAAGCGTAGACACTCTTGTGCATTCGCATATACTGGACCTAAGCACTAATTTGCACTTGTATTAAGTAGAACTCTCATGCCAAATGATCCGACTGCCGATTTCACATTTAGCCAAGAAGATAACTATTCTAACTTCTTTAATGGCAAGATTGCGCCTTTTTGGCAGCAAAGGCAAGACGGTTTTTTAACCGGAACAAAAGGCGCCTCACTCTACTGGTCAGCCATGACCGCAAATGAAAACACCAAAGCGATTGTCTTTATTAATGGTCGAATTGAAAGCGTCTGGAAATACCAAGAACTGTTCTTCGACCTATTTTCTCAAGGATATGACGTTTTTTCTTACGATCATCGTGGCCAAGGCGCTTCAGAACGCCTCTGTCATGATCCGGAAATAGGGTTTGTAGACGAGTTTGATGACTACATCAAAGATATGGCGTTACTTGTTGATCATTGGCCTTTAGAAAAATATCAACACCGTCACTTGATCGGCCACTCCATGGGCGGAGCCATTGCAACTCGCTACCTACAACAAGAGACACATCAGCCATTTGACTCTCTGACATTAAGCTCGCCAATGTTTGGCGTGGCACTGCCTTGGTACTTTCGCCCCATCGCGCAAAAACTGGCTCAATGGATGGCCGCTAGAACCACACACCCTAAATACGCACCAGGTCATCGCAATTATTACCCAAAACCCTTCGAAGACAATCGCTTAACCCAGAGCCTTGTTCGGTATCAGTGGTTTCGTGACCTGTATGAACAATTACCGCAATTGAAGCTTGGTGGCCCAAGTACCCACTGGGTAGCCGAAAGCTTAATTGCGGCCCAGCAATGTATCGATAACGCGAGCAAGCTGCTAACACCAACTCTGTTAATGCAGGCCCAGTGCGATCAAATTGTTGATAATGCATCCCACGTGCGCTTCACCAACCTGTCTGGCTCGCACGTGATGTTAGAAAGTATCGAAAACGCGAGGCACGAGATTCTATTTGAAACCGACACGATTCGAACGCCAGCACTGCATTCGTTACTCACGCACCTTAATCAATGCGAAGCACATCGTGAGAAAGCGAACGATTAAAAGGGGAAATGTGGGTTTACCCTCTTTTTTAATCTTATTATCCCCTAAAATGAATCGGTATTAATTTGAGCTCCCTATTTGTATTAATTTGAGAACGCTATGACCCAAGTGAAAAATAATGCTTCATTTAACATTGTTGCCTCTGATCTGGATGGCACTCTTCTCGCTCCAAACCATCAGTTAACTGAATTTTCCAAGCAAACCTTGAAAGACTTACACAAACAAGGATTTCATTTTGTGTTTGCAACAGGAAGGCACCATGTTGATGTTGCTGGCATTCGTGGACAAGTGGGTATTCCGGCGCACATGATCACATCAAACGGCGCTCGTGTTCACGATGAGAATGATAATTTGATGTACAGTCAAAACGTTCCAGAACAATTAGTACAAGGTGTGGTCGACGTCATCAAGGTCGACCCAGATGTGATCATTCATATCTACCAAGATGAACTATGGTTGCTTGATCGTGAAGACGACCGCCTCAAGAACTTCCATGAAGAATCTGGTTTCTCCTATCAACTATTTGATGCCGATAATGCGCCTACAACCGGGGTTGCAAAGCTCTTTTTCACCTACCCAGATCATGAGCATTTGGTGAAATACGAACAAGAACTCAACCAAAAGTTTGAGGGCCAGCTTAACGTGGCATTTTCGACACCGTGGTGCTTAGAAGTCATGGCTGCGGAAGTATCCAAAGGCGAAGCACTTAAAGCGGTCGCCGAAAAACTAAACCTAACGTTGGAGAACTGCATCGCATTTGGTGATGGCATGAATGACGTCGAAATGTTGTCTATGGCTGGCAAAGGGCTGGTGATGGAAACCTCTCACGAGAAAGTGAAAAAAGCCTTACCAAGCAATGAGATCATTGGTAGCCATGCCGATGATGCCGTCGCTCATTACTTGCGTGAACACCTGCTATAACAGCGACTCCCTCCGAATTCATTAGCCGCTTATGTATGAGCGGCTTTTTTATTACTTCCCCACAGAAACAGCTCGATAACCAACAGCCTACCCGGAATTAAACGATTCGACTGCGGTCTACACTATAAATTGAGGTAAAATACCCTCTACTTCCCTTTAAGTCTCAGGATGACTCATGACCCTACGTACAATGATCGCACTCGCGGCAGCCAGTATCGTACTATCCGGCTGTAGCCAATCCCCACAGCCCAAACAAGCCACTAAGCCTGATGCGCTTGTTAATCTCAGCCAGCAAAATCAACCACAAACTTTCGTTCTGCGTGGTGAAGTCGTCATTGGTCATGAAGCGCGATCGATTCAGCCTTGCAACAGTAGCCAACAATACTGGGTTCATTTGCCGAGTGGTGAATTTGAACGAGCGCAAAAGCTGATGCATGAGCCCTACCAACCCCTATATGGTGAGTTGATTGGTTATTTAGTTCCACCACCGTTGGATGGATTCGCAGCTGACTACGACGCTACGTTTGTTGTCACCCAAGTCAACCGCCTCAGTGTTGAAGCGGCGAATGCATGTAATCGCCCCGCCCATCCAACACAAGCAATGGGCAATGAACCATTTTGGAACGCTCGACTAACTCAAAAATATGTAGAGTTTCGACAACCAGGATCTGAAACCACACAATGGGCACGTCAAAGTAATAATCTCTCCAGATCCATTAGGGAATATCAACTGGACAATGGCAGTTTAAGGCTCGCTAACCAGCACTGCGCCGATACCATGAGCGGCGATATTTTTAGCTGGCAATCAATCCTGACTGTAGATGACAAGACATTTCATGGTTGCGCCATGTTAAGCAACCTAGACGTCAGTCGACGTTGGGTGGGTGAATACCGCGCACAATCGACGGAAAACCAAAGCTTCCAAGTTTCTTTGCAACTCAACGACGATCATAGCGCAATCACTCGCTACCACTATCTAAACGGTGAACCAACACGCGTTGAAGTCGGCTTTTGGCAACAACTCAATGACAAGCAAGTACAAGTGACAATGACGCACCATCAGCAGCAGTATTTGATTGCGCAGCGGATATTTACGCTAGATGGTAATGGGTTAGTAACCAAAGAAGAGAAAATACACGACAAAATCTACCCTTTGCATGGCGGCGGAATAAAACTGTTCAATACCGAGCTAATACCACAGGACCCAGACCAACATGAGAACACTCAATAATGAGTAATAATGGATGTTCGACTTGTGGATTACATCATCAGTGCATCTGTAAGCTCAGGCCAAACCTAACGCCCAACTGGCGCTTGGTGCTATTGACCCACCCTAACGAATTTCACCGGGACACCAATACTGGGCAATTATTGGCAACCAGCATGGAGCATTGTGAAGTGATGGAGTGGCACAGAAAAGAGCCTCCAGCTCAACTGGTTAAGTACATAAGCGATCCAACCTTAAAGCCAGTGGTGCTGTTTCCAAATGAAACCAGCCAACTACTCGATACCAATACTCATGAAGTAGACGACAAAAATTGGCTGTTTATTTTGTTGGATGGTACGTGGCAGGAAGCCAAGAAAATGCACAATCGAAGCCATTGGTTACAAGCACTGCCTCACTGTCATTTATCGATAACAGAAACCTCCAGTTATCAATTAAGACGCAATCAAAAGCAAGGCAACTTGTGCACCTGTGAAGTAGGTATCCACCTATTAAAGGCGACCCACAACTCAGAGCAAGCAGACAACCTTAGCAATTTTTTTCAGCACTACTTACAAGTATTTCAGGCAGACAAAAGTGGTCACCTGTGGCAAAGCTCTAGAGACGTTGATCTGAGCAGTTCAGGTTCACCTAAATAATACCCTTGTAGATAATCAACGCCAATATCTTCAGCGATACGGCAGACTTGTTCATTATGAACAAACTCTGCCACAGTTTTCGCATCAAACACATTACACAGCCTAACCAATTGCTGAGCTATCTGCCGTTGGCGTTTATCTTTATCAATATTACGAATAATACTGCCGTCTAGCTTAATTATTTGTGGTTCTAACTTGATGATTTCATCAATATTTGAATATCCCGAGCCAAAATCATCAACAATAATCCTAGCGCCTAATCCTCTAAAGTGATTACACACTTCTATCATTCTTGAGTAATCTTTGATCTGTTCGCTTTCCAACACTTCCAACCCAACGCGGGTCGGCATTTTTAACCCCTGTATCGCCCCTTCTAACAGATAAAGGGTTTTATCGCTCATTAAGTCTTGCGGCGATAGGTTAATGGAAAATGATTCTTCGCTGTTCGCCATGCAATTAAACGTATGCTTAATCATCTGACGGCTCAGTCGAGTATATAGATGAGTATCCTCGATGATAGGTAAGAACTTGCCCGGAGGAATGATCTGATCATCTTCTTGAATTCGAACCAAGCACTCTTGTGACACTTTTTGATGGGAGTGAGCTGCAAATATCGGCTGAGAATACGCAATAACATTTTGATTCAATACCGCACGGCTGACACAAGATAGCCAACTCAACTGGGCTTGTCTGGCCTCTTCCTCACCAGTTAGCAGCTTAGCGTTACACATATGGCGATTATTCTTCATGCCATGGCGACGCGCCTCTATGGATTTAAGCAACAGCTCCTCAATGTCTATATCAGGGAAGTCCCGACGACTCGCGAGCCCTCCACACAGTGAAACCGATAAGTAGTCAAGATCTGGCAAGCCATAAGGTTCAAAGTTTACGTGCTCAATTTCATCCACGAACTCGGTAAACCGCTGCCGAATAAAAGCACTCGTACGTTCCGATGAAAACACGGCGGCCCATTCACCAATACCGATGCTGTATAATTCAGAGTTACCACCAAAGCGTTGCCATAACTGCTCTTGAAAATACTGGCTTAAGTCCTGAAGTAATTGATCGCCCACTTGGTAGCCGTATTTTTCATTCACCTGATTAAAGTTAATCAGTTTAAGCGTTAACAAATGCTCGCTTTGTACTATTTTTGTTAATCGCTCTTTTAAAACGGTGCGATTAAGCAAGCCAGTTCGACGATCAAAGCGATAGCTTTCCGTTAGCTTATGTGCTTGTTCTAACAGTTTTTGCTCCATGTTATTGTTCATTTCATCCACATCTGCAATAGCATTGCGGATCAAAGAAAACAAAGGAGAAACAGAGTGAGGCTGATGACGCTTCATCTGTTCAAGCGCCGGTTTTTCCAATGCCGTTTCTCGCATTGCGAGATAAGTTAAGCTGTGGTGCATTATCAGCTGCGTTTTATCATCACGGAACAGCTCTCCCATGCAATAAGCACCATTCGCGTTGGCAAATTCAGAAAATGGCGTCAGTTCATCGGCACCGTCCATAAAATCGAGTCGAGATGCGCAATTGTAGATAAAAACACTTTCAGGATGGTGCACGAATAGTTGCTCAGCGCCTAAACGAACTTGCTCTTGGGTCAATGATGGGTGGTTGTAACAAAAGCGAACCTCATCACCCACTTGCCAGTCAGCATTAAATTCAATGCTACCGTCAGAGTACAACTCCCTTGGTAAGTGGACAGACTGATGGCTTTGCTCGCCGCGCATCAAAGGGAAATCTTGCAACTGTTCGAAAGTCACCGCGTTACCGTCAGCTAAGTAGCGATTATAAATTTCTTGGACGGGCTTGTGGTCTAGGCTGACAAGCCGGCCATTGTTCGCTTCCGTAATGCGAAACCTGCGACCAACAGGGTTCCATTCTGCATAAGCATTACGCCAAACTTGCAAATTTTCATTGTGTAGTGCGACGGCTACACAAGCATGTTGATAGATTTGCTGATTAAGTATGACCCAGCGACCAAATAAATTCGCTTGCGATAAACCTCCTGCCACTGGAAGTTCAAAAGACAACTGATTGAATGCACTGAATAGCGGGTAGTCGTTAGCGTCAACTTGATCAGCGAAGCTGATCGCGACTTTTGTGGTTCGATTGACTAATAATTGTTCAACCAAATGTTGGCTGTCTCGCTTTTGATCACCAGTATAAAACACGGCACTAGAAGTAATATGAGTCGCCATCAACTCAGTAATAATAATCAATGTACCAAGATTAACGACACAGCTATTTTTGATGGTATGCGTCGAGCTTTGCCCGATAACGGTGACACGCTCGAAAGTCTGATTTAAGACGCGACTGTACTCAACCGCAATATCAGCCGATTGTGTAGAAAATATTTGCACCAAATAAGTGGCATTATTATCCACCGCAAAACTTTTTAGTTCGGCATGCAGTTGTGGTAAGTCTTGTACCAAGATTGAGTGACAGCGCATATTACATATTGTGAACAGAATTTGTGGTGAATCACTATAGCGCCTGAGCCACTGACTGAAAAACACATATGATCAACTTTTGCTCAATTAGCCCAAACCAAATAGCGGTGTTGTGAGGCCGCTCGTATATTGGGTTGACGAATTGAAACTATTTGCCCCGACATCCCTTGCTATATAGAGCTTATTCTCATTGTGTGAATTATTATTCGTTAACGAATGAAGTTTAAAAGTTGGCTCAGATCCGATATTTCTACATCCGGTAATGTAGTTGCACGCTGGAGCCGCTGTTCAGCATAAGGAAGCCAACAAGCAGAATAGCCACTGTGTTTCGCTCCCAACACATCACTACGAAGATGATCGCCAACATGCAAAATATGGCTAGAATGAATATTCAATTTCCGTTGAGCTAACTGAAACATGTCTGAAGAGGGCTTTAAGCGTCCATCACGCCCCGCTCGATAGACATGACAAAAGTAACGGCTTAAACCTATTTTTTCTGGGTCAATATTACCGTTAGTAATCCCGATAAGAGGCATTGCTTGAGCAAGCTTTGACAGTACATCATGCGTTTGCTCTGGCACTTCTACCAAGTTACGCCAATACTGCACTTGATCCATCGCTTTGTCGGCGGCATCTATGGCTTGTGTTTGGGTATAACCTGAAAGGCTTAACCCACTGACTATTTGCTTCCAACGCCATAATGTCACATCGTTAACTAACGCTGGGTCGTCGATGATCAGCTGTTTTTTAATCTGATGCCACTGCCCCATGCTTAACTGCTGGCATTGAGGGTATTGCGCTTTCAACCAAGCAGCGACTTCTCGTTCAACCCGCATAATCACAGGATAGTTATCATACAAGGTATCATCTAAATCAAACGTCATCGCTTGGATGGTAGGCAGTCGACGGTAAAAGCGCATAATTAGAGACCTTAGTTAGCGTTATTTTTTCTTGGCTCTTGGGTGCGCTTGATCGTACGCCTGCGCCAGGTGTTGGAAATCTAGATGAGTATAAATCTGAGTAGTCGAAATATTTTCATGTCCTAAAAGTTCTTGAACGGCTCTTAAGTTACCACTGGATTCAAGCATATGCGTTGCAAAGGAGTGGCGTAATTTATGCGGGCTGACATGGCTAGAAACACCTTGTTTTTGCCCCCATTCTGCCATGCGTTTTTGCACGTTACGATGTGAAATTCGCTGGCCCAGCTTAGACACAAACAAACCGTTTTCATCGGCATTAGCTAGCAATTTACGAACCTTAAGCCATTGCCCTACCCATTCACGTGCTTGGCCCGCAAAAGGCACTTTTCGCTCTTTGTCCCCTTTACCGATGACTCGCAGCTCACCGCGACTTAATGATATGTCTTTAACATTAATGCTGACCAACTCGGCCAAGCGTAAGCCAGCGCCATACATCAATTCCATCATGGCGCGATCGCGGATCGAGAGCGGGTCGTCTTCGTTCACTTCCAACAACTGACCGACTTCATCCACATCGATGTTCTTAGGTAACGGTCGTTGCTTACGAGGTGCTGAGACCCCTTTTGCAGGGTTAGCCTGTAAGACGCCGCGCAAAATAAGGAAATCAAAGAAACTACGTAACGATGATAAACGAGTGCTAATGCTGCTCGCCTTCATTCCTTCACGCATGCCTTTACTGGCTAACTGGCGAACCCAACCAGCATCAACTTGTTTCCAGTCACTCACACCCAACTCAACCAACTGCCCAGCCATATGAGATAACTGAAGTTTATAGTTGCGTTGGGTGTGCAAGCTCAACCCTCGCTCACTATGGAGATATTGATAGAAGCGCTCTAACGGTTTCGCTAAGTCACTAGGCAGAGGTACAGACGACATGAGCTTCCGATTCTTTATGCCAAGGCAGATGTTCCACCAACTGGCTAAGCACTAAAGTAAGGTGGCGTAAAAACAACGTATCTAAATTAGGTTGAAAATGACCACCATCATCACTAGAAAAAGCCACGATTCCTAATGGCTTCTTCCTAATAATAGGTAATACAGCAAAAGATCCCAACTCTGGTACTTTCTGACCAGAAAAAAGAAGCTCTCGATCGGCACTTTTCATACGGCCAAGATAAGCGTCTTTACCATTTAAGTGATTGGTTGCAAAACGGCTGTAGCTTTCTCGGCTCAATGTATTCGCATCTGTCGGTGCATCGAACAACTTTAAATAACCTTTTAAACCCAGTGATCGTGCCGTTTGCTCTACATAAGCCACAACATCACTCAACTGAGAACAGCCTAAGACTTGCTCTTGCAACTGCATAAAGTCATGAAACGTACGATCGTTATTCGCTGCTAAAGACATCAATTGGGTGATTTCTTCTTCTAGCTCTTCAATGCGCGTGCGTTGCCGTTTTAGTTGAACTTCAACCAACGACACTGCACCCTGCTCTCGATGAGGAATAGACAAGCGGGCCACTAAGTCTTGGTGGTGATAAAAAAAATCTGGGTGGTCGCGCAGGTAATCCGCAACCACTTGAGCCGTTAGGGCATCTGCCTCTGGGTGTGACAAAACTTATCCTCTTGTATCTTTGTTCTACTGATTAACGTGACGCACTAGCAACTTAATTGGCCATCATAAACATAGGTCGCAGACCCTGTCATATATAGTGGGTGACCAATGCCTTTCCAGCGAATTTCAAGGTCGCCGCCAGGTAAATGCACGGTGACTTCATCATCAAGAATACCTTGATGAATCCCGACCGCTACAGCGCCACAGGCACCACTTCCACAGGCTTGTGTTTCACCTGCACCGCGCTCGTACACACGCAAGTTGATTTCATGGCGAGATAACAATTGCATGAAACCGGCATTTACACGCTCAGGAAACCTCTCATGGGACTCCAACAAAGGCCCAAGCGTTTCCATATCCATTTCATTAATTTCGCTGACAGCGGTCACAACATGTGGGTTGCCCATACTCACCGCACCACAGAATAGAGTGTGCTCACCAGCGCGAAGAATGTACGTTTTCTCAACTTGTTTGGCTTTGAACGGGATTTTACCTGGATCAAAAATAGGTTCACCCATGTTCACGGTAACCATATCGCCATCTTCTATGTACAGGACCATTTTGCCTTTTTTAGTACTGACGTTAATGGTGTGTTTGTTGGTTAAGCCTTTCATGCGAACAAAGCGTGCAAAACAACGAGCACCGTTGCCACACTGCTCGACTTCACTGCCGTCGGCATTAAATATTCGGTAGTGAAAATCACTTTCCGGATCGTAGGGCGCTTCAACAACCAAGAGCTGGTCGAAACCAACTCCGGTATTGCGATCCGCCAAGCGACGGATCAAGTCAGGGGAAAAAAACACATTCTGAGTGATACAATCTACGACCATAAAGTCGTTACCCAGCCCGTGCATTTTAGAAAAATGAAAATGCATAGTAAGACACTTTACTCCGGTAGTACTTGCTCTAATTGCCAAAGGCTAGCAAGTTCTTCGCGCTGGCGCACAACGTAAGACTGATCGTTATCAACCATCACTTCTGCCGCTCTCGCACGAGTATTATAATTTGAAGACATCACAAAACCGTAAGCGCCAGCGGAACGTACAGCAAGTAAATCACCTTGCTCTAACACCAACTCACGATCTTTACCTAAGAAGTCGCCGGTTTCACAAATCGGCCCTACTAAATCATAGCTTGTCGCTTCGCCATCACGAGGCACAACAGGCACAATATCTTGCCATGCTTGATACAGCGCTGGTCGCATTAAATCATTCATTGCCGCATCAATGATGGCAAAGTTTTTGTGCTCAGTATGCTTTAAGAACTCAACTTGAGTCATTAAAATACCTGCATTGGCCGCAATCGCTCGACCCGGCTCAAAAATCAATTCAAGCTCTGGATGCTTATCAAGACGCGCAAGCAGTGCCTTAGCGTAATCCGACGGTTGTGGAGGTAACTCATCTTTGTAAATAACACCAAGGCCGCCACCAACATCAAGATGTTTAATTTTTATACCTTGCGTTGATAATTCATCAATTAAAGCAAGCAGACGATCAGTTGCATCGATAAACGGTTCAATGTCAGTGAGTTGAGAGCCAATGTGGCAATCAATGCCTTGAACGTTCAGGTTCGGTAAGCTTTGTGCGAACTTGTAAACTTCTGGAGCGCGATCAAAGGCAATGCCAAATTTGTTATCACGTAAACCCGTTGAGATATATGGATGTGTGTTTGCATCGACATCTGGGTTGATTCGTAAAGAAATTGGCGCAACCACACCCACTTCACCCGCAACTTGGTTAAGCAACTCTAATTCAGGTTCGGATTCTACATTAAAGCACTTAATATTCAGTTCTAGAGCTCGCTTCATTTCTAGCGCTGTTTTGCCGACACCAGAGAAGACGACTTTCGCTGGATCACCTCCCGCGGCTAATACACGTTCTAGCTCACCCATGGACACAATATCGAAGCCACTGCCTAAGCGAGCTAGCACGTTCAATACGCCAATGTTTGAATTTGCTTTAACGGCATAACATACAAGGTGCGGATGTTGAGCAACAGAACTATCAAACGCCTTCCAGTGGCGTTCTAACGTTGCTCGTGAATACACATAAAGTGGTGTGCCATATTTTTGAGCAAGCTCTGTAAGTGCGACACCCTCGGCCCAAAGTTGGCCATCATCCTGATAGTTAAAGTAGTCCAATGTTCATTCCCTGTAATTAAGTAGTTACTGTTGAGGCTGCTCAGTTGGTGGAGCGTCGTCCGGTAAATAAAGTGCGCCCGATTGCCCACAACCCGCTAAACCGAGTATGGACAACAAAAAAAGTGCGATAAATGACTTTTTCATTTTGCAATTCGTGATTAATAACTCAATGCCTCCTATAATCGCACCACAATCAGGAAAAGCAATAGGATAGAGCACGATGAATGATACTGAATTTCATCAATTGGTCGATGTCACTCTACAAAACATCGAAGAAGCCATTGATGACTCTGGTGCGGATATCGATTTTGAGACATCTGGCAATGTGATGACTCTGGAATTTGAAGACCGTAGCCAAATAATAATTAACCGTCAAGAACCCATGCATGAAGTATGGTTAGCCTCAAAATCAGGTGGATTCCATTTTAAACACAATGGAGAAGCCTGGATATGTTCTAAAACTGGATCGGAGCTGATCAGCTTAGTGAAAGCTGAATGTGAAAAGCAGGCTCAAGAAGAGATTGAGTGGGTTTAATCGCCTAATAAGTATAAAGGCGCCAAATTAGGCGCCTTGTTTTATCTGATTAACCGTATTCGATTAGATAATGTCTACCTCTACTTAAAGGTTGACCGCACGAGCCCGTTGCTGATGAGAGGTATCACTACGATACGGAACAACATAGCTGTTACCTTCTTCCGGTGTGACAATTTGATAGTACTGCGGCAAATTGAAATTAATGAAGGTCGCGCTGATTTCTAAATCATCTTGGTAGGACGTGTAAAAGCGATTTACGCTCGCAACCATTTCATCTTTATTGCCACTGAACTGGTGATACACTTCCACTCGGTTTGATTCATCTAACACATAAATGTTGAAACCATTCTTAACGTCTTCAAAGAAAAATTGAATCAAGCCTTCACTTGCAAAACTGTCTACCAATTCAGGTAATGGATGATCTCTGTCTTTGTCCAACATCATCAATGGCGAACCATTCAATTTGTTCGTCGAGATACTGCTATAAAAGTCGACCGAATTTTCCAGCTTCTGCACTGAAACACCACGGCGTTCAAAAAATAAGCCGTACACTTGTTCACTGATTCGAATCGCTTTAAAACGGCGACGTTTTTCCTGTTCAAGTGGTTTTAGACGTAATTCAATGCATTCCGCCAATAGTTGATACACTAAGTTACGCATCACACCACGCAAATTCTTGCTATAACAGAACACATCTACAGATTCAGGCGGCAATGCGTCTTGGTGCATTTTACCCAGCACGGTTTTTAATGCATCCAACATAGCCGTTTCGCCAGTAAAGTGCAGAGTACGCACTTCATGCCAAGAGTTTCGATACACCAAATCGACACTGCCAACTAGGCTCAAGTTTTCTTCACCAAAACTGAATATATCGATATTCTTCAGGTCAACTTTCAGCGCTTTACCATGTAATTTTGTTGTTGGATCACTTTCAAAGTTGATGAACATCGCCAATTGGCTAATTTCACATGGGCTGGCTAACGCTTGCATGCTTGGACGACGTTTATGCAATGAGAAGGTATTCCGCAGATCACTCACCATCTGGTAAAACTTATCAATGTCGAGATCCGCTTGACGCACAACAGAGTGCAGGCGAGTTGATTCCGTTATCATGCCATTGAAAAAAGACCAAGCCACCAACTTACTTAAGTATTCGTTATGCTCTAGATAAGGTCGACCCATGATGCTAACGGGATCAATTGGCTGCTTATACAAGTACCAACCTTCACGGTTTGTACGCCCAGATCCGACTTGAATAAAACTCAAATCAGCCTCGTGCAAATCAGGGGATATTTGAGGGTTTAGCAGCGTCACCTTACCAGGCAATACTTCAAAGGCCGCATACAGTTTACGCGCCAATATGCTGATATCTTGCGGGCTAATCGCAGAGGTTATCTCGTTGCGACGAGCAAATTGAATAAGGTTACGGTAGCTCAACATCAAGGCATCAAGCAATTGGTCATGGACTACTTTAACCTGTTCCACTTTCCAATTACGACGATCATCCAACTCTTCAATTACCGAATCTGGCCACTGCCACTTCTGCACCATATCGGTGAGCGCTTCACGACGCCATGCGACGGAGCCAACATCAGGGACACGAGACAATTTTTCGTGAGTCTTTAAATAGAAACAGCGACGCACCAAATCTAAACGCTTATGATCGTTCACTCGCTCAAGGTAGCGCGTTACTTTTTCCAGCATTAAATAGTAAGCGTCCATCCCATACAGGTCAGGCTCATGGGAGAAAAAACGACGCTTAGAATCAATACAAAGAAGCTGAGTTGATGGGTATTCCCAAGAGTAGGCTTCAAGCAAAATAGCTTTGAGTACAGACTTATACGGCGCATCGATACTTTTGTAGAGCTGCCACAAGTTTGAACCAAAGTACTCTTCCGCTGGAATTCGATCGATCTGACCGAAGTCTATCCAATCCTTACAGTCAATCTTGCCTTCTTCACACAATTGACGCACATAGTCGTCATAGCATTCTTCCATTTCAGGAGGAACGATTTGCCAAAGAAGACGTTGACCAGCAAGTCTTACTGCCGAACGATAAAATTCATCTAATAATAAGAGGTGCTGTGATGAGCCACAATTATCACCCGTCATTTCTTCCGATTGATTACTACGAAAACGCTCTTCATCCATTAAGAAAAAATTGGCTTCAACGCCCATATTTTTAGCCCAATCAGTGATCAGCAAGCATTTGTTGCTCAAGCTTGAACGCTCATCAGGGGACATAGATGGAGATACACATACCCAAACGTCTAAATCGCTTGATGTACTTTGACCAATAGAGGAAGTGCTTCCCATGGTGTACAAACCAAGAATGGCAGGCTGTTCCAAAGAAGAAAGCGGGCCACCACTGGTTAACTCGGTATCATCGACAAATTGCTGCTGCTCACTCGTGAGCTCTAAATCGACCACACCATAAGGAACGGTACTATCGTAATACCCCGGAATGGAGGGGTGATTATAATGCAAGAGAACAGGTAACAACTGGAATACACGCTGGCCTTGCACGTCCATAAGGGCAAGTGCTCGTTCGATTCGCTGTTGGTTGAGCGAATCCAATCGATGTATCAATGTTTGGGTAAATGCCGGCAAAGGGCGTTCCTTGATCTCTGATTAATTTGATGTTTTCGCTTAAAGTGTGTTCACAATAGCTTTAAAAACGTGATCAATTTAACATTTTTAATCACAAGGGTAAAGAAATAGCGTGAGAAGCGTCCAATCCTTACTGTCTTTGACACTTTCCTGTCAACGCCCATAGTGTCTTCCTTTTTAACCTAATACTAATAATAGACCACTCTACATTTGGGAGGTTGCTCACATATTTTTTTCTCAATCCTAAGAATCTGAACTCGATAGCATTGCAGTGTGATGAAACAGTAATACTTTGGCCTGCTCGATGGTAGGATTAGTGAGTTATTTACTTCAGATGGAACCATTATGTCACACAGCTCTCCAATTCGAATTGCGACACGAAAAAGCCCTCTCGCTCTTTGGCAAGCCTATTACGTTAGGGACGCATTGCAAGCTGCGCATCCGGGCCTCGAAGTGGAACTGGTTACTATGGTCACTAAGGGCGATATCATCCTGGATACTCCACTTGCAAAAGTTGGAGGCAAAGGTTTATTCGTTAAAGAGCTTGAAGTTGCGATGCTTGAAGGCCGAGCCGACCTCGCCGTCCACTCAATGAAAGATGTTCCAGTTGATTTTCCTGAGGGGCTTGGGCTTGTCACCATCTGCGAACGTGAAGATCCACGTGATGCCTTTGTTTCTAATACCTACAACAATTTAGATGAGCTGCCTGAGGGTGCCATTGTAGGGACATGCAGCCTACGCCGACAATGCCAAATCAAAGAAGCAAGGCCAGACATCATCATCAAAGAATTGCGCGGCAATGTCGGTACACGATTAGGGAAACTCGACAATGGTGATTACGATGCCATCATTCTGGCCGCTGCGGGCCTCAAACGTCTAGAGCTTGAAGAACGTATTCAAAGTTTCATCGAACCAGAACAGTCCTTACCAGCAGTAGGACAAGGTGCCGTCGGTATTGAATGCCGTCTGGATGACGACAGGCTAAGAAAATTGCTGGAGCCTCTAAACCACGTAGATACCGCAGACCGGGTTAAGAGCGAGCGAGCAATGAACTTAACACTTGAAGGTGGTTGTCAGGTCCCTATTGGAAGCTACGCGCTGCTCGATGGCGATAAAATTTGGTTACGTGCCCTTGTTGGTGAACCCGATGGTTCGGAAATTATTAGAGGTGAAATATCAGGCCACCGTGCCGATGCAGAGAAGTTAGGAGTTGAACTCGCCGAGCAGTTACTGAGTGAAGGCGCGAAAGAAATCTTGGAAAAGCTATATCAAGAGCACGACTAACAATGCAGGCCTGTTTAGTGACAAGACCTTCACCCGAGGGTCAAGAACTGTGTAAAGCGTTATCCCAACATGGTATTCCCGCTTTACATCAACCTCTCATTAAAATTGAAGCAGGTCGCCAATACTCTGAGCTTGCCGGAAAAATCCAGCAAGCTCAAATCATCATCGCAATAAGCCAACATGCGGTATATTGGGCGAATAATGCACTTGAAAAAGTGGCACAAAAATGGCCAACTTCAATCAGATATGTTGCCATCGGTCAAAAAACAGCACACAAATTAAGCAAAGTAACACAACAAAAAGTACACTACCCAGAAGTCAGCGACAGTGAACACCTTCTGACTATGACTGAGTTTACCAATGTAGGACAAAAGAGAGTATTGATCCTACGAGGTAATGGTGGTCGAGATTTGATCTACAGCACTTTGGCAGAACATGGAGCTTTGGTTGAACACTGCGAAGCTTACCAACGTATAGAAGTTGCCTTCAATGTAGATAAATCAACTCAGCAGTGGCAACAATTCGGTGTAGATACACTGGTGGTCACCAGCGGAGAACAATTAAACCAGTTTGTCCGTAGCCTTTCTCCAAGACATTTAGTCTGGCTACAACAATTGCGCTTAGTTGTGCCAAGTCAACGGATTGTAGAAATGGCGCAACATAATGGATTTCAACACATCATTAACTCCCAAGGCGCAGCAAACCCAGATTTACTTAGGGCGCTAAGTAACCGTTAACAACAGGACAAGAGCATGACAAGTAAAAAAAACAATAATGAGCATATTGAACCTGAAGAAACCTCAACCCTTTCTGATTCTGCTGACGCCTCTGTGGAAGTAACTGATACCAATACCGATCAAACGGTAACCGATTCAAAAGAAGCACCAGCAACGAAATCGCAAGCCGATACAAAAGAATCAGAGAAGAAAAAAGATGGCGGTAAGAAGCTAGGCACCATCGCCATCATTTTGAGTTTATTGTTTGGCGGTGGACTCACGTATCACATTCAACAACAAAACGAAAAACACTTGGCGTTAATCGACTCACTTAAAAGCGAAATGACGCAATTGAAAAGCAGCACGAACCAAGAGTTGGGCTCTATCAAGCAAGACGTACTCAGCAAAGCCGAACAAATGACGCAACGTAGCCAAGTCGTGCTTGACCAACAACAGACTAGTATTGAAAGCTTGCAAGTCGCTCTAGCAGACGTAAAAGGGCGCAGACCTAATGATTGGTTACTCGCTGAAGCCGATTACTTGGTGAAGTTAGCCGGCAGAAAACTCTTTTTAGAGCATGATGTCGTCAGCGCAACTCGTTTAATGGAAAGTGCCGATCAGCGAATTGCTGCACTTAACGATCCAAGTCTAGTGACTCTGCGTAAATCAATGGCTAACGACATCACACAACTACGCTCATTGCCATTAATCGACCGCGAAGGTCTTGTACTGGCACTTACTAGCCTGCAACAAGAAGTCGACAAACTCCCATTGGCGAATGCCATATTGCCAGATGCTCCAGAAGTCGTTGAGCAAGTCGTCTCAGAAGACATCAATGATTGGCAAAATAACCTAACCGCTTCGTTGAAAGGTTTCTCTGAGCAGTTTATTACTTTCCGAACTCGTGATGGCGACGTTGTTCCTCTTCTATCACCAGAGCAACACTTCTACCTAAGAGAAAACATCAAAGCCAAATTGGAAACAGCAATTAAAGGCGTATACGTAGAACAAGGTGACATCTATCAAACCGCCGTTAAAGTCGCGAATGAATGGTCTCATATGTTCTTTAATCAAGACGATGCTAGTGTTGCTAAGTTCCAACAACGTCTAGAGCAACTTGGAAAACAAAACATCAACGTGGATTACCCACAAAAGCTAGAAACTCAACAACAGCTTTCTGATGTCATCACTGATCGTCTTCGTAGAGAAGTCACTACCTTAGTATCGGAGGAGCAATAATGATACGTCTTATAATCCTCTTTATACTTATCGGGGCTGGCCTCTACGCCGGAACACAGTTTTCGGGCCAGCAAGGCTATGTGCTAATTTCCATTGCGAACAAAACCATTGAAATGAGTGTGACGACGTTAGTACTGGCTATCGTCGTCTTATTAGCCGCTCTGTTTGGCTTAGAGTACCTAATAAAGAAGGTGCTTCGTGCGAGCAGCGCTACTTGGAACTGGTTTGGCGTCCGTAAACTAAAGCGTGCGCGTAAAGATACTAATGATGGCATGGTCTTGTTACTCGAGGGGGACTGGCTAGGTGCAGAAAAGAAAGTACTGCGCTCTGCTAAGCATCATGATATGCCGTTATTGTGCTACCTGATCGCTTCTGAAGCCGCTCAAGGCTCTGGTAATAGAGCAAAAAGAGATCAATACCTAGAACTGGCTTCTGAGCAACAAGATTCAAAACTAGCGGTTGCTCTAACAAGAGCCAAACTACTGGTTGCAGATGGCCAATATGATCTTGCTCTGGTCACTTTAGATGAATTGCAGTCCGACAATCCAGATAACCCAATTACGCTAGAGCTGTTAAAAGTCACTTACCAAAACTTAGGCAAGTGGCAACTTCTCACTCAATTGTTACCTAAGCTTAAAAAAGCAAAACTCATCGCGCAGCAAGAATTTGATCAGCTCAACCTAGCGGCTCAAGGCGGAGCGATGAAAGAGATCTCGGAACAACAAGGCAGTGAAGGGCTATTAGCACACTGGAATCGCCTCCCTCGTAAAACGAAACAAGAGCCAAAACTGATTTTATGCTTAGTGAAGCAGTTAATAGCTCGTAAAGCTGACTCTCAAGCTTATATCGTTGTTCGTGATAGCCTTAAGAAATATCAAAGTGATGAGCTTTACCATGTTATTGCAGAGATGAACTTACCGGACATACACCCTGCCATTGTTCTTCTACAAGCCGCACTGCAAAAAGATGGAAATAACGCCGCAGCACACAGTACCTTAGCTCAGCTACTAATGCGTCAAGAAAAGTGGCCAGAAGCTCAGCAACATCTTGAAGATGCGCTTAAGCAACGTCCTCATGTTTCGGATTATGCTTACTTAGCTGATGTTCTAGAAAAACAACAATTAACACAAGCTGCAAATGATGTTTCACGCAAGGCGCTTGCTTTAGTTGAAGCCAAATAACAAACCACTACCTCTACGGTGGACCTAATCTAAACCAGTGCATTGCACTGGTTTTTTTGTCTAAAGATCCTTAAGTATAAGTTCCCCCTCGAGAACCCTCGCTTATTAGCTTCTCATAAGCCAAGTTCTGACTTCTCGCCTTATCCTACTCTTTCAAAGAAAATTCTTATGTGCTGCGACACTGACGTGATATGGATGAATGGGATAAGCAACGAAAGGACAGTCACTGTATTGAGATCTATAAACATCAAAGATAAATCCCATCTCCGTATTAGCGTTGGCTACGCTGGCTCCAACAGTGCTATTCCACCCAACGAGGATTTAATGAGCGAGGTAGCACCTTGTTCACTTTCTCCAGACGTAAAAAAACCCAAGTCGTGAGACTTGGGTTTAGTATAAGTGGCGGAGTGGACGGGACTCGAACCCGCGACCCCCGGCGTGACAGGCCGGTATTCTAACCAACTGAACTACCACTCCGCAGTGTCTATTCAGCTTATCGCTATTTTTGTTTATCTTTAAATAAGATAAAACGAAATAGAAGTCTGGCGATGTCCTACTCTCACATGGGGAAACCCCACACTACCATCGGCGCTATTGTGTTTCACTTCTGAGTTCGGCATGGAATCAGGTGGGTCCACAATGCTATGGTCGCCAAACAAAATAAATGGTGCTAGTACCCAGAGTCGAACTGGGGACCTCACCCTTACCAAGGGTGCGCTCTACCAACTGAGCCATACCAGCACACTTAATTTTGCTGTTCAGTCAAATGGACTGAAAAAAGCCCGTTTTCCAACGGGCTTCTTAACTTTTTGTCTTCACTTTTTAAAAAAGTGAAAATAAATAAGAGCCTGGCGATGTCCT
>NZ_JAUFQV010000015.1 GCF_030409945.1 Vibrio tapetis subsp. quintayensis | reverse complement strand
ATCAGGATAAGATCAAGGACACCGCTAGGAAGGCGATGAAAAGGATTACGCTGAAGGATACAGCGCTGCTATCAAGGATTTGATGCATGGAGCACTTTTAGTAGCCGGATTGCTGCGAGTAAGACTACGGCCCCGATACGCAAGTATCGGGGCTTTTCTTTTGCCTGAAAGAAAATGAAATCCACTAAACTTTCAACTTCCAGCTTGTTACCAACTCTAGTTATTCGCCTGGTATTCGTCGTGCGCTCTCAAGTCTATAGTTACTTTTATCTGAATACGAAATGATTACAAAGGTGTCATGGTAGAGGAATGACTTGCTTGCTTGTACGAGATCTCTTACAAAAGATGTAGGACATTACGCTTTTGATGATATGGGTTATTACTCAATTTTTCCCAAGTCATTGTTTTTATTTCACATATTATTTGTTCGTGAGAGTGGGTGATTTCCTTGTTGTAAAAAGTCCATTGCTCATTCTTGGCAGTTTAGTAATCTATAGGTGTTGGCAGGATGCTGGCACGGAACAGGAATACACCACGGAATAGGTTATCTTCAGGATGAAGATTCGGTTACTCAGGATGAATAACCAGCACGGAGCAAAAAGGACAT
>NZ_JAUFQV010000014.1 GCF_030409945.1 Vibrio tapetis subsp. quintayensis | reverse complement strand
GCGCGTGTTGGGAGTTCGAATCTCTCCACCCCTGCCATATTTAAAAAGGCTCTAGTCGAAAGACTAGAGCCCTTTTGCATTTATCGGAGTTCGAACCTCTCCACTTTGCTATAAAACATACAAAAAAAGCCCGCTAGTTGTTGCTAGCGGGCTTTTTCAATTGTTTGGGGTTCTTAAGCTAAACCTTGAATAATGACAAACTTTTCAAGTAACTCTTCTTCCGTTTCTATGTGCTTAGGATCGGTGATAATACACTTGGTGATCGGGCATACAGATTGGCAGGTAGGTTTGTCGTAGTGACCTTTACATTCAGTACACAATAAAGGGTCAATCTCATAAATGCTGTCACCCATAGTAATGGCGCCATTAGGACATTCGGGGTCGCACATATCGCAATTGATGCATGATTTTTGTATTAGAAGAGCCATGGTTAACTTACCTATAAAAGTCGTAAATGGCTTCGCGTGTATTAATACATCCTGCATACATCCAATGCTCATTGAAATAGCGGGTATTTCGATGAACACTTACACAGCTAAACCGATAAATGCTTGTTGGTATTAATCCATACAACAAACATGCAAAGCCTGTTGGTGGCTTTGCTATTTTCAAGCGGCGAAGTGTACCATAAAAGGGGAGTTAGCCAAATGAGCTTGTAGCTAATGAGAGTGTGGTTAAGGTATTCGCGATTATTTAAGCGGCCAGTTTAATCTCTAGCCAAGTACCAAAATCATCGGCGCTTATATCATCGCTAGTTCGGGAGACTAATGACAAAATGTGCTGAGCCTGAGACGCCGTGAATTCATGATTAGTTATTACAGCCCAGCCTCTAATTACGGCACGTCCACCTGAGCGCTCGACAGATTCTAAAATGATCTGAGCACAGGTCTCACTGTAGGTTTCAATTTTATAGATATCACTCATAGTGCTACCCCACCTTTATTAAGTACATCGGGTTAGAGCTATTGTATAACTCTTGAATATTGGCAATACAATCTGATCGCATATAGATACATGCACACAAGATGCCAATATCAATGAATAATAATCTTGTTCTTAAATGACTGATAAAACAATTAATTAGAAACACAAATGCGATGTGGTACAAATAGCGATAGGAAAAAAGGGACAAAGTTGAGATCTTGCTCTTGCCGAATGGGAGTAATTGCTAATTTGCGTTGCAAAAAGCAAAGCCTGCTACTGAGCAGGCTTTATTCGAAATGGTAGAAGCGCTTAGGTTATTTACCTGTAGGGTTACGAGTATCTTGCCCTGAGTTCAGATTACGCATAAGCAGTCCGAATTCTAAGTCCATATCTTCAGGCATTGGAATGAACACAAAGTGGCCGTTGCCTTTTGCGTCGTCAATCACTTCGGATTTTCGGTTTTCCATTCGCTCTAACGTAAATACAACGTTTCCGCTTGGTGTCATTAGCTCTAGGCTATCACCAACAAGGAATTTGTTTTTAACTTCAACTTCAGCAAGGTCACCACGGCGTTTACCAGTAAACTCACCAACGAATTGCTGAGCATCTGATACCGAGTAGCCATAGTCGTAGTTTTGGTATGTGTCGTGCGTATGGCGGCGTAAGAAGCCTTCAGTATAACCACGATGAGCTAAGCTCTCTAATGTACCCATTAGGCTCTCATCAAATGGTTTACCTGCTACCGCATCATCAATCGCTTTACGATAAACCTGTGCAGTACGAGCGCAGTAATAGAATGATTTAGTACGGCCTTCGATTTTAAGTGAATGAACACCCATCTGAGTTAAACGCTCTACGTGTTGTATCGCACGTAGATCTTTAGAGTTCATGATGTAGGTACCATGTTCATCTTCAAACGCAGCCATCTTTTCTTCAGGGCGGTGGCTTTCAGAAAGCAGCACCACTTCATCAGTTGGCTTGCCTAGACCTAGTGTATTATCTGGGCGTTCTTCCACTTCTTGCATTTGAACCGCAGCGTCTTGAACCTCAACGATTTGACCTGTTTCGTCTTCTTTTGCTTCTTCTACTTTGTATTCCCAACGGCATGCGTTAGTACATGTGCCTTGGTTTGGATCGCGCTTGTTAATGTAACCTGAAAGTAAGCAGCGACCAGAGTAAGCCATGCAAAGTGCACCGTGAACGAAAATCTCTAATTCCGTTTCAGGGCAATGCTCACGAATTTCTTCAATTTCTTCTAGTGACAGTTCGCGGGACAGAATCACACGCTCTACACCTTGAGTTGACCAGAACTTAACGGTTGCCCAGTTCACCGCATTGGCTTGAACTGATAGGTGAATAGGCATATCTGGAAAAGCTTCACGAACTAACATGATTAAACCAGGATCAGACATGATCAGTGCGTCAGGACCCATTTCAACAACCGGTGTTAAATCACGAATGAACGTTTTCAGCTTCGAGTTGTGAGGCTGAATGTTGCAAACGACGTACAGTTTCTTACCTTGAGCGTGAGCTTCATCGATACCGATCTGTAGGTTTTCGTGGTTAAACTCGTTATTACGAACACGTAGGCTGTAGCGAGGTTGACCTGCGTATACTGCATCTGCGCCGTAGGCAAAAGCATAACGCATATTTTTAAGGCTACCCGCTGGGGATAAAAGTTCTGGTTTAAACATTGCTAAGTTCTCTTCTGATCTCAAGTCAGTCCAATACCACTGGATGGTATTAGTGGGGCGCAAATTTTACGCTAAATGAGTAAAAGAGGAAAGAGAAGAAGTAGAAAGAGTAAAGACCGTTGAACTTGTTGAGTAGCGAATTCGTTGTGCTGATGTAGAAATTAGAAAAGTAAAAAGCCAGAACAGCAAAAAGCCAGAACAGCTTGAAGTCTTGTTCTGGCTTTTTCGTATCTAGTCGTGAAGTGGTTTAGCTTCGAGTTCTATTCAGCTTTTGGCAAGCCACCTAATGTCTCAAAAAGGTTTGGCAGAAATGCACCAAGTTCGCTACACATTAGAGAGAAGTCAGCATCAAAGCGAGCAGCTTGATCTTCACGAGGAATATCTTCATTTTGATCTTTTAGTTCATCACTAAACTTAAGACGTTTAACACTACAATCTTCAGCTAAAACAAACTCAATACGATCTTGCCAATTGATGGCGAGTTTAGTCACCACTTTATTCGCTTGAATGTGAGACTGAATTTCATCTGCGCTCAATTCTTGTTTTTTACATCGGATGATACCGCCATCTTCCAGTAAAGACTTGAGCTCAGCTTCATCAAGCATAGTGATACCTGAAGGAGTCTCGCCTGTTTTAACCCATTCGGTAAGCGTGGTTTCAATGGCTTGTTCTGGAATCGCAGGAACAACGGGCAGGCTACCCATGGTTTTACGTAATAATGCTAATACATCTTCTGCTTTTTTGTAGCTACTTGCATCGACTAAGATAAAACCTTGTTCAGGCAAAATCAGTACGAATGTGTGATTACTGCGACTAAAGGCGCGTGGAAGCAGATCGACAATGATGTCGTCTTTTAAATTGTCTTTTTCTTTTTTCTTTAAAGGGCGGCCTTCTTGGGCTTCCATCATGTCAATTTTTGCTGCTAGCGAATCTTTGATGACGGACGCTGGCAACATTTTTTCTTCTTTCTTGGCACAGATAAGAATACGGTTTTCAGACACATGAGTCATCATATCACCGTGTCTGCCCATAGCTGTTGTCCAGCCGAATTTTTGTTTGTCTTGGCTACCACACGGTGTAAAACGGAACTCTTGCAGTTGCGTTTCAAGTTGTTCGGCGTTGAATTCGATATCGCGGTTGAAGCGATACACTAAACAGTTTTTAAACCACATACGTTTTACTCATATTCTGTGTTTGAACGGCAAATAATAGGGGATTTTTACGCTCTTGTCCTAAAGCAATTTAGAAAAAAGCCAATGAAATTCTAAAGAAAGTTATGTGAAAAATTGTTTGCAAGGGTCACAAAAGTGTCATAATTGTTGTCGATAATGCATGACGTTGATTAATACTAAAGGTAATTCAATTATGTCTAGAAGGATTCTGGTTGTTGAGGACGAAGCGCCAATTCGTGAGATGCTGTGTTTTGTGCTTGAACAAAAAGGTTACCAAGCAGTCGAAGCCGAAGACTACGACACTGCTGTAGAAAAACTGTGTGAACCATTTCCAGACCTTATTTTGCTAGATTGGATGCTTCCTGGTGGTACAGGCATCAACTTTATCAAGCACTTGAAGCGTGAAGAGTTAACACGAAATATTCCAGTGGTGATGTTAACGGCTCGTGGTGAAGAAGAAGATAAAGTACGTGGCTTGGAAGCCGGTGCTGATGACTACATCACAAAACCGTTTTCACCAAAAGAGTTGGTTGCACGACTTAAAGCGGTAATTCGACGAGTAACGCCCACGGCTTTGGAAGATGTTATCGACGTACAAGGCCTAAAGCTTGACCCTGTTTCCCACCGAGTAACGGCGAACGATCAAGCGCTTGATATGGGTCCAACTGAATTCAAAATGTTGCATTTCTTTATGACGCATCAAGAGCGCGTTTATAGCCGCGAACAGTTACTGAATAACGTTTGGGGCACCAATGTGTATGTAGAAGATCGCACTGTAGATGTGCATATTCGACGTTTGCGTAAGGCATTGGAAGGTGCTGGTCACGATAAATTGGTGCAGACAGTACGTGGAGCGGGCTATCGCTTCTCTACCCGCGCATAACGATGGAGGCTCCCGGAGCATTCGATGGTTGAAAGGTTAACTTGGAAGAAGCTAGTCTGGTCGCTGGCTTTTTTTTACGCCCCCTGGGTAGTAGTCGGCTGGATATTTGGTTACATGCCCTGGCTATTGCTGATAGCGACGGCTTTGCAGCTTGTTTGGCAACTGCATAACCAAGTTCGCCTATCCACTTGGCTTTGGGATGACAAACGCTTAACACCGCCAGCGGGAACCAGCCAGTGGGAACCGTTGTTTAATGGTATTTACCGAATTCAACAGCGTCAGCGTAAAAAGCGCAAAGAGCTGACTAATTTGATTCGTCGTTTCCGAAATGGTGCTGAATCCTTACCTGATGCTGTGGTGGTATTTCGTAGTGAAGGTAACATTGTTTGGTGCAATAAACTGGCTCAACACCTACTGGGTTTCCGGTGGCCTGACGACTCTGGTCAGCCGATCTCTAACCTGATTCGCACGCCTGATTTTATTAAGTACCTAGCGAAACAAGACTTTTCAGAACCTTTAGAAATGCACTCTCCACTTAATGTAGAACGTATGCTAGAGCTGCGTATCGTGCCGTATACTGAAGGTGAGCACTTAATGGTTGTCCGTGATGTCACTCAGCTCAAACAGTTAGAGGGTATGCGTCGTAACTTCTTTGCGAACGTTTCCCATGAATTGCGCACACCGATGACCGTATTGCAGGGTTACTTAGAGATGACGCAAGACCCTGAAATGCTAGTTGGCCCTATGTGGGGTAAAGCCCATGGCGTCATGACTGAGCAGCTCAACCGGATGAATAGCTTGGTTAACCAACTACTGACATTATCGAAAATTGAAGCGGCGCCAATGCATGAGCTTGAAGACATTGTTCATGTACCCGCGATGTTAGATGTATTAGAAAAAGAAGCTGTCGCGTTAAGCGGTGAAAATGATCACCAGCTTCAATTTGACATAGATACCAACTTGTACGTTTATGGTGATGAAGATCAGCTGCGCAGTGCGATTTCAAACCTGGTTTATAACGCTGTCAAATACACGCCTGCCGGTGCGAAGATTAAAGTCACATGGAAGAATACCCCTAATGGTGCCAAGCTTGAAGTGGCTGACACAGGAGAGGGGATTGAGCCGCAGCATTTGCACCGTTTAACCGAAAGGTTTTATCGCGTTGATAGGGCTCGTTCTAGAGAAACTGGCGGCAGTGGGTTAGGGCTTGCTATTGTGAAGCATGCACTGACACACCATGATTCTCACTTAGATATACACAGTGAGGTCGGGAAAGGCAGCCGATTTACGTTCACATTGCCTAGCCGTTTGGTTGTGATTAAATGATGCGACAGAAGATGACTTTCAGTGAGTCCATTTGGGCTAGTTTAAGAGTGATCAGTGTGTTGGTTCTTTTAGCTATCTCTACATCTTCTACGGCTGAAAGTGGTACTTCAGAAGAATTAAAGCTGACTGACTACAAAAAAGTTTCCGGTATTTCGGGGAATTTAACGTCGACAGGATCAGACACACTTGGCTCTATGATGACCATGTGGGCTGATCAGTTTCAAGATATCTATCCGAACATCAACGTGCAAGTTCAAGCTCTAGGTTCTTCTACAGCAGCCCCTGCACTTGCTGAAGGCACTGCGCAGTTTGGCCCGATGAGTCGTCCTATGCGAGCCAAAGAAGTGGAAGCATTTGAGCGAAAGTACGGTTACAAACCTGTTGCTTTACGCGTAGCCATCGATGCTATTGGTATTTTTGTTCACCGAGATAACCCGATAAAAGGGTTAGACTTTGAGCAAATAGACAGTATTTTCTCAAGCACATTACGCTGCGGAGCCACCGTTCCGATAAAAAACTGGCAACAGTTGGGGATTGATCAAGCATGGGCCAAGCGTCGTTTGCAATTGTTTGGTCGAAACTCGGTATCTGGAACCTACGGTTACTTTAAGCAAAACGCCCTATGCGGTGGTGACTTTCGCCGAAATGTAAATGAACAGCCGGGATCCGCGTCGGTTGTTCAATCAGTCGCTTCATCGATCAATTCAATTGGCTACTCGGGCATTGGCTATCAAGTGTCTGGGGCTAAGTTGTTGCCTATATCTAAACAAGGCACTGATTATGTAGAAGCGAGTCGAGATAACGTACTGTCCGGTTCATATCCGTTATCTCGTTTCCTCTATGTGTATATTAATAAGCATCCAGGCCAACCTCTGAGCCCGCTAGAAGAGCAATTTGTTCGCTTTATATTTTCTAAGCAAGGCCAGTACTTGGTCGAAAAAGAGGGTTACGTGCCGGTTTCTGTTCAACTCGTTGATAATGAACTCGCCAAACTGGGTTTAGCTGAACGCTAGTTCCCACCCCACACTGTGCCAATATTCTTGCTCTGTGAGTAAGTCTTCATGCAATAAGCGATTATGATCTAGCCAGTTATTTTCTGCACTGGTAAGCAACCATTGCTCTTCATCAACCGATAAAATCAGTTCTGGTAGTGGGGCATCCCTACGTTGGCCGTGAAGCAATATGGCCAGTCTTAATATTCGAATGGCGGATAAAACGTGCTGGGTTTTAAATAAGTTAAATTCAGGAAGGTCATGCAATTTTAATGACTTACGCTGAAAACGCGTCAGAGTCGCGATCATTAATTGCTGTTCTTGATTAAAGCCGGGCATGTTGGTGTGTTGAAGTATGTATTGAGAATGCTTATGAAATCCCTTAAAGCTGATGCTTAAGCCTACTTCGTGCAGCATTGCTGCCCACTCTAACAACGCGAACAGTTCATTGCTTTTTTTTATTCCCAGCTTTAACGCTACCTGAGATAAGAACGCAGTAGCTTGCCTCCTCACTTTATTGGCATGGACTAAGTCAACATGGTGCTTAGTAGCCAGGTTTTCTGTGGTTCGCATGCGAATATCACTTCGCTCAAAGCGTTGCTCCATTTCATACAAGACGCCCTCACGTAAAGCGCCATCGGAATAGTGAAGTTGATTGATGTCGAGTTCTTTCATGATACCGCTTAAAATCGCGACCCCAGCAGAAAATACAGGGTGTCTTTCCTGTGTTAACCCCACTAAGTTGATCTTTTCCATCGTATTAAACTCACAAAGCTGTTGAATCAGGCTTTGTAAGCGATGTTGTGTAATCAGGCCGTCATCAAATCCTAAACCTATTAGGACTTCACGAATAGCTTTTATGGTGCCCGATGACCCTAAAGCCGCCTCCCAACCGAGCTGTTTGTATTGATAGGCGAGCGGTTCAAGTTTTTGAGCAACGGCCATGTGTGCTTTCAAAAATTGATTTTCCTGGAGTAAGCCATCATTGAAAAATTGGTGAGTAAAACTGACGCAGCCTATTCTTTTACTGTTGATAATACGGCTATCAAACCCTTGGCCGATGATCATTTCGGTACTTCCTCCACCAATATCAATGACCAGCTTACTTTTTGATTCAATCTGAGTATGAGCAACCCCGAGAAATATAAGTCGACCCTCTTCTATGCCTGATATGATCTCGATGGGAAAAGGTAATATTTTGGCGGCACGTTGGATAAATAGGTGGGCATTGTTAGCCTGACGCAATGTATGGGTAGCGACAATGCGAACGTTATTTAACTCGAAGTCGTGCAGCCGTTCTGCAAATATTTTGAGGCAATCGATCCCTCTTTGAATTGACTCATTTGAAAGATTGTTTTGCAGGTCAAGTCCAGCAGCAAGGCGAACTCTTTGCTTATGGCGACTGACCATTTGTAAGTCTGAGCCAACCACTTTGGCCACAACCATATGGAAGCTATTAGAACCGAGATCTATCGCGGCGATATTTCGACTGTGACTGCTCATAACTCTTCCTGTGCGAATGACCTTTTAGCCAGCTTTTCTTTTTGTTTGATGTAGCTATAGATCTGCAATTGAGACCGGATTTTTTTCTTGTTCCCTCTAGAAACATAGTCATTACTGAGCGAGGCATCAATTTTGCGTGCTTTTACAGTATCAGTGAAATGAATCTCTATGATGTCTAAGATCTGTTGTTTGATACTAGGATCTAGAACGGGGGTTCCGACCTCAATTCGATGATCTAGGTTTCGGCTCATCCAATCTGCGGATGAAATATAGACGAGGGGCTTTCCGGCATTTTCTGCGATTAAGACTCGAGAGTGCTCCAAAAATCGGTCGACAATACTGATGACTTGAATGTTTTCACTGACCCCTGTTATTTCTGGTACCAAGGCACACATGCCTCTAACGATAATGCGTATGCTGACGCCAGCACGGCTTGCATCATAGAGTTTCGTGATGATCTTTTTGTCGACTAAGTTATTAAGCTTGAGGCTAATTCCCGCTTTTTTCCCTTGTTTAACATTGGCGATCTCATTGTCGATTAAGCGGTATAGCTGCTGGCGAGTATTCCTCGGAGACACAATGAGATGGTGGAATTTAACTGGTCGGTAAGGATGCTCAATGTAGCCAAATACATCGTGCACTTCTTTCGTTAGTTCAGGGGTGGCGGTAAACAAGGATAAGTCTGTGTAAATACGCGCTGTTTTTTCATGAAAATTACCGGTTCCAATATGAGCATAACGTACTATCTTGTCGGCTTCTTTCCGGCTGACTAGTAGCAACTTAGCATGAATTTTTAACCCTGTAGCTCCGAAAATCACCTTAATACCTGCATCGGTCAACACTCTAGACCACTCAATATTGGCTTCTTCATCAAAACGTGCCTGCAGTTCGATGACCACAGTAACCTGTTTGCCATTGTTGACCGCATCAATTAATGAATTGAGCAGCTTAGAGTTTTTGGCGACACGATATACGTTGATCTTGATCGCGACGACTTTGGGATCAAACGAAGATTGGCGCACAAATTCTGTTGTGTGATCAAATGTGTGGTAAGGGTAGTGGAGCAAAATATCATTGTGACTAATGGCATCAAATGCATTGGAGAAGTGATCAAAGTCAGCATTTCTCAGTGGAGTAAGCGGTTTGTTTTCTAGGTATCCTCGACCGATATTAGGGAAATGTATGAAGTCTTTAAAATTGTGATAACGGCCCCCGGGTATCAAACTGTCGTAATTAGATAGCTGAAGTTTTTTGCTTAAGAATGAAAGCATGGCTTGAGGCATCTCTTTCTCATACACAAAGCGAACGGGCATGGCGGTTAAACGCTGGTTCAAGCCCTCAGACATCTGTTCGAGGATGCCGTGTTCATCTTCAGTATTTAAATCATATTCTGCATCTCGGGTTACTTTCATCGCGTAGCAATGCAGCGATTCATAGTCAAAGAACCCTCGGAAAAGATCGTCTAAGCAATGGCGGATAATATTATCGAGTAAAATTATGGTCTTACGCTTTTCGCCTTTTTGTTCAGGCATGATGATAAAACGAGGTAAATGCTCTGTTGGGATCTCGACCAAAGCATATTGCGTTTGTTGTTCTATTCCTGCTTTGATGCCGCTTTTCAATTCAACACTTAAGTAAGCGCATTCGTCTTTTAAAAATTGCAGAACGTCGATGTCATCGGTCATCAATTGAGGCGCAATATGAGGCAATACTTCTCGATGAAAGAACTTACGAACCCATTTTTGTTGCTTTTCATTGAGCTGCGTTTCGCTGACGAGAAAAATGCCTCTGCGGGCCATCTCCAGTAGTAGTTCACCGTAGAGCTCATCAAACGCGTGGTTCAGTGTTAAGGCTTTCCTTTGCATCTTTGCCAGCAGTTGCTCTGAACCATCTTTAGTTCCTTGTTCCTGATTGATAACAATGCGACGCTTAATATCAGAGAAGCGAACCTTATAAAACTCATCCAAGTTATTAGAGAAGATACCGAGAAAACGAATACGTTCGATAAGAGGTACATTTTTATCCGCGGCTTCTTGTAACACGCGTTCGTTAAATGATAGCCAACTGAGCTCTTTTTCAGTAAAGAGTGTATCGGCGAATTGCTTTTCTGCGTTCATACTAGATCCATTTATGAGTACGAATTGCCCTGTCAGGAAGAGAACAAAGCGTCCCCCTTGTCAGTATATTTCAGTTCTTTGTATTAAGGGCAAGATTAAGTAAATTTCAGTTATTTAGCGTATCATTGTAATATTTGTGTCACCTAACTGACATAATATGGCAGCGACTGAAAATAGGATTTAGGTGGGATGTCCCAGGTGGAATTTACATTACAACAACGTGATAGAGCTAGGCAGCTGAAAGACAGCCTTGCTCGCTATGCCGTGACGATCGGCGGCGTTGGAATTTTGTTTGCACTGGCATTGATCTTTTTCTATTTAGTGATGATGGTACTGCCTATTTTTTCCGGTGCCAAAATCGAACAAAGTGGTGGGCAACCGCTAGCTTTAGCAAGTGAGCCCTACGCGATCAGCGTCGATAATTACGGTAAGCATGCGTTTGTGGCCACTCAAGATGGTCAGGTTTACTTCTTGGATTTAGTAGGCGGTGCAAACGAATCAAAAAGCGTTGCTGCCACTCCTCAGCTTCAATATCAATTACCTAATCAGCCAACCTCTTTCTATCAAATGCCTGCAAGTAGTGGTTGGTTGGCGTATGCCGATGCCCTAGGTCAGGTCATGGCTCTCAAACCTGAGTTCTCAGTGGACTTCTCTTCACAAGGCAAGAGTGTGTCTGCGAAGATCCGGCATTACGGTTCGGAGCCTATTGTGTTGGAGCCGAATAGAAAAGCCATCACGCAGTTGGCGGTTGCTGTTTATTCTAGAGGAGCGGTGTTTGCTGGCTTAAACGAAGAAGAACAGCTATTTATCCATACTGAGATAAAAACGCCGGGTCAAGATGAACCTAAAGTGATTAAGCAAACACTCGCGCACGCCATTGAAGATGTAATTTCAATGCAAGTGACACCAGATGGTAAGTTTCTCTATATTTTAACGTCGACAGAATTGCTGGTGGCAAGAAATCAACACGGGCAGTTTTCAATTCGAGAAGCGGTCGACGTTTCTCGTGGAGAGCCGAGCTCAAATGCCGTTGGTATAACGTTGCTGGCAGGGGCGCAATCACTTTTAATTCAGCATGAAAACGGTGTCGTTTCACAATGGTTTGATGTTCTAAAAGATAAAGTCAGACAGCTTACGTATATCCGAGACTTCGATTTCAAACAACCAAGCCAATTGATTACTTCAGATTACTATCGTAAGGGGTTTTATGCGTTTTCTGAAGATGGGAACATCACCAATTATCAAACAACCAGCAAAGAACAGTCATTTTCTAAGTCTATATTAGGGTCTGCACCCAGTATTGTGGCCATTTCAAGTAATGAGAATGTCTTGTTGTCCTATGATGATGGGAAGATTACTCGCTTTCAGGTTGATAACTCGCACCCTGAGGTTTCATTTTCTTCGTTGTGGAATCGAGTCTGGTATGAGGGTTACCCAGAGCCGCAATTTGTGTGGCAATCAACGTCGGCCAATGATGATTTTGAAGCCAAGTTGAGCTTAGTTCCTATCGCGTTTGGTACCATTAAGGCGGCATTCTTTGCCATGGTATTTGCAGTTCCCGTTGCGGTACTAGCTGCGATTTACACGGCCTACTTTATGTCGCCTCCTATGCGCCGCGTGGTAAAACCAGCCATTGAAATCATGGAAGCCTTGCCGACCGTTATCATCGGATTTTTGGCGGGTTTATGGTTTGCGCCTATTGTTGAAAACCACTTACCAGCCGTCATGGCTTTGATTGTGTTACTGCCAGCATCCACCATTCTAACAGCATGGCTTTGGCATTTATTGCCGGAACAGTGGCTGAGTAAAATGCCCAATGGTTGGCATGGCATTATTTTAGTTCCGGTTTTAATCTCCGTAAGTTGGTTGGCGATTCATTACAGCTCGGCTATTGAGCTGGCTTGGTTTGATGGTGACATGCGTGTATTTCTTGCTGACATTGGTATTGATTACGATCAGCGCAACGCATTAGTAGTTGGCTTGGCGATGGGCTTTGCCGTGATCCCAACTATTTTCACTATTTCAGAAGACGCCATCTTCTCGGTACCTAAACACTTGTCTGATGGTTCTTTAGCTCTTGGTGCGACACAGTGGCAAACCTTAATCTATGTGGTGTTGCTAACTGCGAGTCCTGGCATCTTTTCTGCCATTATGATGGGGTTGGGACGAGCCGTTGGTGAAACGATGATCGTCTTAATGGCCACGGGGAATACGCCTGTGATGGACTGGAATATCTTTGAGGGTATGCGCAGCTTATCCGCCACGATAGCCATTGAAATGCCAGAATCAGAAGTGGCAAGTACGCATTACCGCTTACTCTTCTTGGCGGCTCTAATTTTGTTCGTATTCACATTTTTAGTGAACTCAGTGGCGGAATGGGTTCGGCAACGACTAAGAGATAAATACAGTGCGCTTTGATCATATAAATGGGTGTTTGTAAGTGACTAAATGGTTTAAGTCCGGGGCTCCTTGGATATGGCTGACATCCGGGGCGGTTAGCGTTAGCCTTATTTCGGTACTGGGTATTCTGCTGCTAATCGGCTGGAAGGGCTTAGCGTATTTTTGGCCTGCGCCATTGCATCAATGGCAAAGCAATGAGCAAGGTAATAGCATCATTATCGGTCAACTTTACCAGTCTGAAACTGTGTCTGTAGAGCGACTGTTAGCCAGAGATATCTCGCTTTCTCAATCCGTAATTGAAGCGGGTGAAGTGGAGCGGCTCAATATCAAAATAGCCAATCGTGAGCGTAATCAAGCGGATTTCGTTTCCTTATTGGCTGATGGGCTCTCTGAGCCGACGCAACCAGCGGATTGGGCGGTCATTGAACGCGCCCATAATGGTAATTTCTTTGGCCAGCCAGTTGGTTACGGAATTGATACCAAGTTATCGTACTATCAATTACAACCTCTACTGAAAGCAGGAATTGAGCGAGTTGAGTTGATACGCAAAGAAATTACAAATATCAGTGAAAACCAACTGAGAGGTTACAGTGCCTCTGTTGAAGCGATTCGCTTGGAGCGTCGAAAGCATGTGCTTAACGACACATTAACGCCGGAACTGCAAAGTGCCTACGAAAGCCAAACAGCTCAGATCGCGACGCTATCCACAAAGGCTGAAGACAACCTGTCTCTGTTGCGTCGGGAATTAAAAGCCGAAGTCTTGATGGTGAAAGATATGCATGGCGACACGATAGAACTGCCCATGAGTGAAGTACTGGATATGTGGTACCCAAATCGAATGAGTACCGTTGAAAAGCTAGGGCATTGGGCGATTCAATTGGGCAAGTTTTTATCGGAGGAGCCACGAGAGGGTAATTCGGAAGGCGGCGTTTTCCCTGCTATCTTTGGTACCGTTTTTCTTGTCATAGTGATGTCGATTGTCGTTATGCCGTTGGGCGTGGTTGCGGCGATTTATCTTAACGAATACGCTAAGAACAATGCATTAACTCGAATGATCCGGATTGCGGTGATCAACCTCGCTGGGGTGCCATCCATTGTTTATGGTGTGTTTGGCTTAGGTTTCTTTGTTTACACCATCGGTGGCTCTTTGGATTCGCTGTTTTACTCTGAAAGTTTGCCTACCCCAACATTTGGTACGCCAGGTTTGTTGTGGTCAGCATTGACTTTAGCCTTGTTAACGCTGCCTGTAGTTATTGTGGCAACAGAAGAAGGGTTAACTCGAATTCCTAGTTCAGTTCGTCAAGGATCGCTAGCATTAGGCGCAACCCAGCTTGAAACCTTATTACGAATTGTCATTCCAATGGCAAGCCCTGCCATTATGACGGGGCTTATCTTGGCGGTTGCCAGGGCGGCAGGAGAGGTCGCGCCACTGATGCTGGTCGGTGTGGTAAAATTAGCTCCAACACTGCCAATTGATAGCCAATTTCCATTTGTGCACTTGGATAGAAAATTCATGCATTTGGGCTTTCATATTTATGATGTAGGCTTTCAAACACCAAACATAGAAGCTGCACGACCATTGGTTTATGCGACGTCATTTTTGTTGGTAACGGTGATTGTGGGGTTGAATTTAACGGCCATTGGTATACGTAATAACTTACGAGAAAAATACCGTACATTGGGGCAAGATTAAGCATGTTTTCTATTAATTCTACTTTAGGTTTCGAAGCACCGTTAGATGTCCATAATCTAACGAAGAAGCAAACCGCCTTTGAGATAAATGGTTTGAATCTGCATTATCAAGAGTCTCAGGCGCTGTTTGATATTTCAATGCGGATACCTAAAGGGCAGGTTACCGCATTTATAGGGCCGTCTGGCTGTGGTAAATCGACGTTGCTACGTTGTATGAATCGTATGAACGACTTGGTTGAAGGCTGTACGATTTCTGGAGATGTTAAGCTTCACGGTCAGAATGTTTATGATCCTAAAGTCGATGTTCCTACCCTTAGGCGCCGTGTTGGTATGGTATTTCAAAGGCCAAATCCATTCCCCAAGTCTATTTATGAAAACACGATTTACGGGTTAAGATTGCAAGGCATTACCAACAGCCGAGATTTAGACGATGCCGCAGAACAAGCACTGCGTTCAGCAGCATTATGGGATGAAGTAAAAGATCGCTTACATGAAAATGCATTTGGATTATCGGGTGGGCAGCAGCAGCGTTTGGTGATAGCGCGAGCCATTGCCATAGAGCCTGAAGTTTTGCTGCTGGATGAACCAACATCGGCGTTGGACCCTATTTCAACTCTGACCATCGAAGAGTTGATCAATGAACTCAAAACGCAATACACCGTTGTTATTGTTACCCATAACATGCAACAAGCGGCTCGAGTGAGTGATCATACTGCTTTTATTCATTTGGGGCGTTTGGTTGAATACAGTGATACCGACTCCATTTTTACGTCACCATTAAAGAAGCAAACAGAAGATTATATTACAGGTCGATATGGCTAAAGGTAGGGGATAACCCTTACTTCTAATCGTTACCTATAATTAAAGCGTTAATTCGAAACAAGGAACCTTTCATGCAATTTGGTCGTCACATCTCTGGTCAATTTAATGTCGAGCTAGAAACTATCCGAACTCATGTGTTAACCATGGGTGGGCTGGTGGAGCAACAGCTTTCGTTTGCGATGCAAGCGCTCAGCAAACAAGACGAAGACCTAGCCAACAAGGTGATTAAAGACGACCACAAGGTAAACGGCATGGAAGTGTTTATTGATGAAGCGTGTACTCGAATCATCGCTAAGCGTCAACCGACGGCCAAAGATCTCCGTCTTATCATGGCAATTATCAAAACCATTACCGACCTAGAGCGTATTGGTGACGTAGCAACCCGTATTGCTCGCGTCGCGGTCGAGTCCGATTTATCTAAAGACCGAGCATGGCAGGTTTCTTTAGAGCCATTAAGCCGACAAGCCATCAATATGCTTCATCAAGTATTGGATGCTTTTGCGCGTATGGACGTGGATGCAGCTGCGGCGGTCTACAAGCAAGACGATAAGCTTGATGCCGAATACGAGGCGGTGATCCGCCAACTGATGACGTATATGATGGAAGACCCGCGTTGTATCCCAAATGTGCTTCAGGTGATGTGGGCGGCTAGGGCAATAGAACGTGTAGGTGATCGCTGTCAGAACATCTGTGAATACATTATCTACTTTGTAAAAGGTAGGGATGTTCGTCATCTAAGCAGTGAGCAAGACATTGACGACGTCATCAAATAGCCCTATTTGATGACACCGCCAGTCAAATAGGACTACTTGATAAGTTGTGCGGCTACCGCTCGAATTTTGTCGCTGCTCGTTACCGGGATTGAATAGTCATCAATATCGGCATTCCCCATGTGAGTGTCATTGGTTTGGTTTTTCATATTACTCGGTCGAGTCGACTTACCTGATAAGTGAACCTCGGTAACGCCTGTTGCTGCAATAATCGTCGTGACGTTTTCAGCGGTGACTCCAGCGCCAGCCATGATGCTCAGCTTACCTTGGCAATGCAGCACCATTTCTTTCAATGTTTGTGCGCCATCTAGAGCATTCGATCTCAGGCCGGAAGTAAGTACACGCTCACAACCAAGAGACATAATGGCGTCAAGTGCGGCGATCGCATCATTCGATTGATCTATTGCTCGATGGAATGTCACGCCCATACCTTCAGCTTCAGCCATTAACTTTTTACTTAGTGCCACATCCACTTCACCTGTGTCTGTGAGTACTCCGATCACAATGCCGTTTAGACCTGCTTGCTTTGCGGCTCGAACGTCTTCTAGCATGCATTCAATATCAAGCTCATTAAACAGGAAGTCACCTTGGCGAGGGCGGATCATGGCATAGACAGGCACAGAAGACATTTTGGCTGCTTGGCGCATTAAACCATAGCTTGGTGTTAAGCCGCCTAGAGCTAATGAGGAGCACAGTTCAATACGAGTAGCACCACCTTCGATGGCAAGAGACAGTGATTCAAGGTTATCAATACAGACTTCTAGTTCGATGGACATGACGTTTACTCTATGGATAGATTTGTTCCTATCATAGCAAGAGTCAATGGACACAGAGTAGCGCTATATCAGTGCAAGGACGATTAGGATTATAGATGCAAAAAGCCCACAACCTAAGTTGTGGGCTTTGAATATGGCTAACTACGACTATCTATTTGGCTGATTGCGATTTTTCGCTATATTTTTAATTCCAGCCACACATACCGTTGAGCTTGGTATGGAGTAGTGGCGGTTACTTGTCTAGGTCTGCAGTGTGCTCAGAAAGGTAAGCAGCAACACCTGTTGGTGACGCGTCCATACCTGACTTGCCTTCTTCCCACTGTGCTGGACAAACTTCACCGTTCTTCTCGTGGAAGTTTAGTGCGTCTACCATGCGTAGCATTTCATCAATGTTACGGCCAAGTGGAAGGTCGTTTACTACTTGGTGACGTACAAGGCCGTCAGCATCAATTAGGAAAGAACCACGGAAAGCAACGCCTGCTTCTGGGTGCTCTACATCGTACGCTTTGCAGATTTCGTGCTTAACGTCAGCGATTAGAGGGTATTTAACTTGGCCAATACCGCCGTCTTCAACAGCAGTGTTACGCCATGCGTTGTGCGAGAATTGTGAATCGATAGAAACACCGATTACTTCAACGCCTTTCGCTTGGAAATCTTCGAAACGCTTGTCAAAAGCAATAAGCTCAGACGGGCAAACGAACGTAAAGTCTAGAGGGTAGAAGAATACAACCGCTTTTTTGCCTTTAGTGTATTCAGCAAAGTTAAAGCTATCAACAATCTCACCGTTACCAAGAACTGCTGCTGCAGTAAAATCTGGTGCTTGACGACCTACTAGTACCATTTTTTCGCTCCTAAAAATCGAGTTGTTACAAACCATTTTGGTTTGTTCCGTGTTTCAACGAGACAAATAATAGTACATGTCGTAGTATGAAAAAAAGCGAAATAAATAGATTAAGTCTATCGAAAAAAGCGATGAGTGCTTTCTATAAGCTACTGATTAAATCATTAATAAATATTTGATAATAATTATGAATAAATGGCCCAGCTTAAAACAGCTACATTATCTTGTTACGTTGCATGAGACTCGTCATTTCAGTGATGCGGCCCAACGCTGCTTTGTTAGTCAATCCACACTCAGTAAAGGGATTCAGAATCTAGAAGAGATGATCGGCAGCCCACTTTATGAGAAGAAAGATAAGAAGAGCCCGTTGGTTTTTACTCTGTTAGGGGAAAAGGTTGTAGAACAAGGCCGAGAACTACTGGCTAAAGGGCAAGATCTAGTTGAATTAGGTTCTCTATTTCAAGGTGAAGTGATGCAAGGGCAATTGCGTGTTGGCTGTATCCCAACCATAGCGCCGTTCTTATTGTGCGATTTAGTTCAAGAAGTGAACCAACGATTCCCAAACCTGAATCTTTTACTAAGAGAAGACACCACTACAAATTTGTTGCAAGCACTGCGTCACGGAGATTTGGACGTATTGATTTTGGCCTTACCTGTTGATATTGGCAATATGGAAAGCCTGGTTGTTGGTTTAGACCCATTTAGGATGGTGATCAGTCAAAGTGAAGCTGGCAACATACGTGTGCCCATTCGTTACGATGAATTACCTGACGAGTATGTTTTCTTATTAGAAAACGAGCACTGCTTAACAGAGCACGCTGTATCGGCTTGTAAGCTAACTAAGAAAGAGAAGATCAACCCGTTTACTGCGACGAGTTTGCATACTTTGGTTCAGATGGTCGCCAATGGTTTAGGCACAACGTTCATTCCTCAAATGGCGATTGAGCACGGAATATTAGACAATCAGAACTTAGTTGTGATCGATCCTCCCGGTCAAAATGCGTATCGAGAAATTGGGTTAGTATGGCGTTCTAGCTCTTCGCGCCTAGAAACGTTCCACAAATTGGCTGATGTGGTTTCTGAGTTGTTGTAGTCCCGATTTAATCGCTGCTTTCGCTTTCGCTTTACTACGATAGGCGCAATACCCATCTCTAGCACCAAGGTCTATCTTGGTGCTGACATACTCGGTATAACTGCTGCTAACTCAATCAGTCAGTCGTTTAATCAGTCAAAGTCGTTAATTTCGTCCGGTTCAACTTCTTCTTGTAACTCCAGCAAACTAATTGCGATAGAAACGAAGTCTGTGTCGGTAATAATCCCAACCAGTTTTCCTTGATCTAATACTGGCAAGCATCCAACTTTGTGTTTTTGCATATACACAGCACTTTCTTTTAACCCGGCTTTTGGTGACGCCGTCATGACACCTTGTGCCATAATTTTTTCTAGGGATGTTGTGAGTGTGTAAGAAGATGTTGTGGCGTCTTTTTCTAGGATGGATTCTTGAACCGCAAGAATGTCTCGTTGAGTAACCACGCCCAATAGCTTGTGGTCTGTATCAACCACGGGAACGTGGCGAATATCATGCTCGGCCATTAAGTTTTTGGCATCTTGTAGTGAATTTGACCGCAAAAGTGTCCGAGGGTTGCGAGTCATCATGTCTTTGATTTTGATCATCTCGACCTCCATTGATAGCCATCTATCAAGTGTTGTGAAGTTCTATTTTAACTATAGTTTCATAATCCATTTTTATCTGAGAGATAGCGCGTCTTTGTCATTAATTTTTCTCGGTTTGTGTTACATAACATGACATTAAAACGCACTGATTTATTCCCCCCTAAAATCATGAAGATCTGTTTACAATAAACTCATGCTCAACCCTTGCTATTGCTTGGGGGAGTTTTATACTAGCGAGCTGCGTATTTCTAAGTCACTTTTTAAAGATCATGAGCATGCAAGTATCCGATTTCCATTTTGAACTACCGAACGAGTTGATAGCTCGTTATCCGCAACCTGAGCGTACTGCGAGTCGCCTATTACAGTTAGAAGGCCCAACAGGCCAAATAACGGATGGTCACTTCACAGACGTACTGGATCAAGTCCAGCAAGGCGACTTATTGGTATTTAACAACACCAGAGTTATTCCTGCTCGTATGTTTGGTCGTAAAGCCTCTGGCGGTAAGCTGGAAGTGCTGGTGGAACGCATGCTTGATGAAGAATCGATTCTAGCTCATGTTCGTTGTTCTAAGTCCCCGAAGCCGGGTACGGAACTTTTTCTTGGCGAAAATGACGAATATAAAGCCGTTATGGTTGCTAGGCATGATGCACTTTTTGAAATTAAATTTGTGTCGGATAAAACGGTATTAGAGATATTAAATGAAGTAGGCCACATGCCACTTCCGCCTTATATCGATCGCCCAGACGAAGATGCCGACAAAGAGCGCTACCAAACGGTATATAACCAAAAGCCAGGTGCGGTTGCCGCTCCCACGGCGGGTTTGCACTTTGATGAAGCGTTGCTTGAGCAAATCAAAGCCAAAGGTGTTGAATTCGCTTACGTTACTTTGCATGTTGGTGCAGGCACATTTCAGCCTGTAAAAGTCGATAATATTAACGATCACCATATGCATGCAGAATACGTTGAAGTACCACAAGAAGTGGTTGACGCGATTGCAGCTACTCGCGCACGCGGTGGACGCATTATTGCTGTTGGCACAACTTCGGTTCGATCGCTAGAAAGCGCCGCTCAAGACGCGCTTAAACAAGGCACTGAGTTAGTCCCTTTCTTCGGCGATACCGAGATCTTTATTTTTCCGGGTTACGAATACCAGTTGGTGGATTGCTTAATTACTAATTTCCACCTTCCTGAGTCAACATTGATCATGCTCGTCAGCGCATTTGCTGGGTATGATAGTGTGATGGCCGCGTATCAACACGCAGTAGACAATCAATATCGCTTCTTTAGTTATGGCGATGCGATGTTTATTACGAAAAAGGTTTAAAAGGTAGAAGGCTAAAGGCAGAAGGCTCTAAAGCCCAGAGCCCAGAGCCCTAAAATTTACTTTTCACTCAAGGAGCCAGTGAAATTCGGGTAAGGATAACCCAACTATACTCACTTCGGTGGCTATAGCGGAGTGCGGTAAGCATGGGCTTACTAGCGCAATCAAAATAATGGTCAGATTGTTTCTCTGGCCGCTTGGAGGCTTCGTGAAGTTAAAATACGAACTTAAGAAAAAAAATGGCAACGCTCGTCGTGGTCAACTGACATTTGAACGCGGTACAGTACAAACTCCGGCATTTATGCCAGTGGGTACTTACGGCACAGTAAAAGGCATGACGCCAGAAGAAGTGAAAGGTACTGGTGCAGAAATTCTGCTTGGTAACACTTTCCACCTATGGTTACGTCCTGGCCAAGAAATCATGAAATTGCACGGTGACTTGCACGACTTCATGAACTGGAAAGGCCCAATCCTTACCGATTCAGGCGGCTTCCAGGTATTTAGCCTCGGTGCTACACGTAAAATCACCGAAGAAGGTGTGCATTTCCGCAACCCAGTGAATGGCGATAAAGTCTTCATGGATGCTGAGAAATCAATGCAGATTCAATACGACTTAGGTTCTGACGTTGTCATGATCTTTGACGAATGTACGCCGTACCCAGCGACGCATGATGAAGCAAAAAAATCGATGGAAATGTCACTCCGTTGGGCTCAGCGTAGCCGTGACGAATTCGACCGCCAAGAGAACCAAAACTCTTTGTTTGGTATCATCCAAGGTGGTGTGTACGAAGACTTACGTGATGTGTCGGTTAAAGGTTTAACAGACATCGGCTTTGATGGTTACGCAGTTGGTGGTTTGGCTGTAGGCGAACCGAAAGAAGACATGCACAGAATCCTTGAACATACGTGTCCACAAATACCTGAAGATAAGCCACGTTACCTAATGGGCGTAGGCAAACCAGAAGACTTGGTTGAAGGTGTTCGACGTGGAATTGATATGTTCGATTGCGTAATGCCAACTCGAAATGCCCGTAATGGCCACCTATTTGTGACTGGCGGTGTGATCAAGATCCGTAATGCGAAACATAAAATGGATACAACGCCACTAGATCCGCATTGTGACTGTTACACTTGTCAAAATTACTCCAAGTCGTATTTACATCACTTAGACCGTTGTAATGAAATCTTAGGTGCTCGTTTGAACACTATTCATAACCTACGTTACTACCAACGTGTTATGGAAGGCATTCGTACGGCGATTGATGAAGATCGCTTTGATGAATATGTGGAAGAGTTCTACGCACTTCGCGATAGAGAAGTACCGCCACTGAGTAAGTAATTTTTCCAAAGTAGCAATGTTTTCGCTGCTGCTCAGGAAGATGAGCCACCTTAGCCTTGAAATTTAGGTGGCTCAGCCCAATAAGTTAACTATTAATACAATAAAATTAGAGGACAATTCTCAATGAGTTTAATTTCTGTAGCGCACGCAGCAGGTGAAGGCGCAGCACCAGGTGGCGGTTTCGAAATGATCATCATGCTAGGTATGTTTGCTGTAATCTTTTACTTCATGATTTACCGCCCGCAAGCTAAGCGCGCAAAAGATCATAAAAACCTAATGGCTGGAATGGCTAAAGGTGATGAAGTTCTGACTAACGGCGGTCTGGTTGGTAAAATCGTTAAGATTTCTGAAGAGAATGACTACGTTTCTATCGAACTGAACCCAAATAACGAAGTAGTCATTAAGAAAGATTTCGTTACTGCAGTGCTGCCAAAAGGTACACTGAAGTCTCTATAAGACAGCAAAAGGATCCTCGCTGTGCTAAACCGTTACCCATTGTGGAAGTACCTAATGGTGGTGTTTGCCATTGCCATCAGTGCATTGTATGCGCTTCCGAATATCTACGGTGAAGATCCGGCTATTCAAATTACTGGGGCACGTGGTGCCTCAGTTGATATGTCAACGCTGGATACTGTCACTGCCGCTCTCGAAAAAGAGCAACTCTCTTATAAATCCATCGCGCTTGAAGATGGATCTGTCCTTGTTCGCTTTAGCGAAACCGATACCCAACTTACTGCCCGAGACATTATCAATGACTCTTTAGGTAGTGATGCAATCGTTGCTTTAAACCTCGCTGCTGCGACACCTAGCTGGTTAGAAGCCATTGGTGCTGCACCAATGAAACTTGGTTTGGATTTGCGTGGTGGTGTTCACTTCCTAATGGAAGTTGACATGGACTCGGCGATGGACAAACTAGTCGGTCAGCAAGAAGAAGCCTTCCGTACTGAACTGCGTGAAGAGCGAATTCGTTACCGTTCTATCCGCAAGTCAGGCTCTGAAGGTGTCGAAGTTGTGCTTCGTGATGAAGAACAGCTAGCACAAGCGCTGAAAACGCTATCGACTAATCATCCCGATATGATCTTTAGCGAAGAAAATGCTAATGGCCGTTTCGCAGTTAAAGCCGTATTTACAGAAGCTCGCTTACAAGAAATTCGCAACTACGCTGTTGAGCAAAATATTACTATTTTGCGTAACCGTGTAAACGAATTGGGTGTTGCAGAACCTCTAGTACAACGTCAAGGTGCAAGCCGCATTGTGGTTGAGCTTCCAGGTGTTCAAGACACGGCACGTGCTAAAGAAATTCTTGGTGCAACCGCAACGTTAGAATTCCGTGAAGTTGACGATAAAGCCGATTTAGCGGCTGCTGCGCAAGGTCGTGTACCTGCGGGTAGTGAAGTTAAAAAAGATCGTAATGATCGCCCGGTTGTATTGAAGAAACGCGTAATTTTAGGCGGTTCAAGTATTACGGATGCAAGTTCAAGTGTTGATGAATACGGTCGTCCTCAAGTAAATATCTCGCTTGATAGCGAAGGTGGCTCGAAGATGTCAGCGTTCTCTAGAAAGAACATTGGCAAGCTAATGGCTACGGTATTTGCAGAGTACAAAGACAGCGGTCGTCGTACTCCTGAAGGCAAGGTTATCCTGAATAAACACGAAGAAGTCATCAACCAAGCGACGATTCAGTCAGCTCTTGGTCGTAGCTTCCGTATTACAGGTATCGATTCTGTTTCAGAAGCGCACAACCTAGCACTATTACTGCGTGCTGGTGCCTTGATTGCTCCGATTTCTATCGTAGAAGAGCGTACGATTGGTCCATCAATGGGGCAACAAAATATCGATATGGGTATCCAAGCTTGTTTGGTTGGTTTAGCCGCAGTTATGTTGTTCTGTCTGGTGTACTACCGTAAGTTCGGTATCTTTGCCAACATGGCATTGTTTGCGAATATCATCATGATTATCGGTGTTATGTCGATGATCCCTGGTGCGACAATGACGCTACCTGGTATTGCCGGTATTGTATTGACGGTGGGCATGGCGGTGGATGCCAATGTGCTGATATTTGAGCGTATCCGAGAAGAGTTGCGTGATGGACGAAATCCACAGCAAGCGATTCATCAAGGTTACGCGAACGCATTCAGTACCATTGCCGATGCCAATATCACCACACTTATCACTGCAATCATCTTGTTTGCGGTTGGTACGGGTGCAATTAAAGGCTTCGCGGTTACTCTGTCTATCGGTATCTTAACGTCTATGTTTACAGCCATCATAGGTACACGTTGTGTCGTGAACCTGCTTTACGGTGGTAAACGCATTGATAAATTGTCGATCTAAGGAAATCAGATGTTTCAGATATTGAAAACAGATAAAACGATCGACTTCATGCGTTGGTCAAAAGGTGCCTTCCTATTTTCTTTAATTATGGTCGGTGCTGCGGTCTTCACTCTTTCAACGAAATGGTTGAACTGGGGTCTAGACTTTACTGGCGGAACATTGATTGAAGTGGGCTTTGATCGCCCTGCGGATCTAGAGTTAGTACGTGAATCGCTTGATGCGAAAGGCTTTGGTGACGCAACGGTACAGAACTTTGGTTCTTCTCGTGATGTGTTAGTTCGTTTACGCCCACGTGATGACATGAAAGGTGAGCAACTGGGTAACCAGATCCTGAATGCATTAAAAGAGGGAACAGGCGAAAGCATTGAGATGCGTCGTATCGAGTTTGTTGGTCCTAATGTAGGGGACGAACTTACGGAAGCGGGTGGTCTAGCGATCATCGTTTCACTGCTGTGTATCTTGTTGTATGTGTCGGTACGTTTTGAATGGCGTTTGGCTGCAGGTGCTGTAATGGCACTGGCTCATGACGTTATCATTACTCTTGGGATCTTCTCTTTACTAGAGATTGAAGTTGACCTGACCATCGTTGCTGCATTGCTGACGGTTGTGGGTTACTCACTCAATGATACCATCGTAGTATTTGACCGGATCCGTGAGAACTTCCGTAAGATGCGTAAAGGTGAACCAAGTGAAGTGATGAACAATTCCATCACTCAAACACTTAGCCGTACGCTGATCACTTCTGGTACTACCTTGTTCGTTGTTATTTCTCTGTTCACACAGGGTGGCGCAATGATCCACGGTTTTGCTACTGCATTATTGTTGGGTATTACTGTAGGTACTTATTCTTCAATTTACGTGGCTTCAGCACTCGCGCTGAAACTGGGTATCGAGCGTGAACACTTGATGCCAACGCAAGTTGAAAAAGAAGGCGAAGAGTTCGACGAAACGCCGTAATGGTTAATGCCATTGACTCAAAAAAACCGCTGACTAGTCAGCGGTTTTTTTATGGGCGGAAGGTTATTAAGCGAGAAGCCATCGTTAGTTACTTATTGTTAATTAGCTACAATGGTATTAGTGCAGATATTGCTCTATAATCTGCGACCTTATTTTTGGTAATACTGTTGATGGTATTTGCCGCTAGCTTTAGGAACACACATGTCATTTTCATCTCAACACTTTTCATCAGAAATTGTCCAAGCTCTTACTGAATGTGGCTACGAAAAGTTAACGCCAATCCAAAAGCAGGCTATCCCACATGCTCGTCGTGGCCATGATATTTTAGCTAATGCACAAACAGGTACGGGTAAAACCGCCGCGTTTGCTCTGCCTATCATCCAGCAAATATTGGATAAACCTCAGACAAGTAAACGCCATCAAGCTCGCGCGTTGATTTTGGCACCGACTCGTGAGTTGGTTGCTCAAATTGCACAAAATATCGAAGACTACACTAAATATGCAGAAGTCAGTGTTGCTGCTATTTATGGTGGTGTGAAAATGTCATCTCAAGAACGCAAGTTAGAAGCGGGAACTGACATTTTGGTTGCAACACCAGGACGTTTAATTGAGCACATCGAGTCTAATAACGTGTCTTTGGTTAACTTAGAGTTCCTAGTGTTCGATGAAGCAGATCGTATGCTGGATATGGGGTTCATTTCTTCTATCGAAACACTGATGAGCGGCGTCGCATCAAAACCACAAACTATGCTGTTCTCAGCGACGTTTTCTGCTCAAATGAATCAGCTAGCAACGCAGATCTTACGCCAACCTAAGCGTATTTCGGTTGACCGCGAAAACGTAACCGCTGAGACGGTTGCCCATGTTGTGTATCCAGTTGATCAAGAGCGTAAACATGAATTGCTGTCTGAGTTGATTGGTAAGAAAAACTGGCAACAAGTATTGGTGTTTGTGAACTATAAAGAAACCGCCAATACCCTATTAAAAGAACTAAAACTCGATGGCATTAAAGCTGTGTTATGCCATGGTGATAAAGCACAAAGTGCTCGCCGTCGTGCATTAGATGAGTTTAAAGAAGGTAAGGCGCGTGTGATGATCGCAACCGATGTTGCAGCTCGAGGTCTTGATATTCAAAACCTACCGCATGTTGTGAACTTTGATATGCCATTCTTAGCTGAAGACTACGTACACCGAATAGGACGTACAGGTCGAGCTGGGCAACGAGGTCATGCGGTATCATTTGTTAGTCGCGAAGAAGAACTAACAGTGCAACAAGTTGAAATTTTGATTGGTCACCGTATTCATCGTGTGGAACTAACAGGATACGAACCAGCTAACCGTGATGCTTTATTACAGAAAATGCATTCAAAGCCTGCATTTAAGAATCGTAAAACTCGAACTAATAACCCGAGTGATTCAAACCAGGGTTCTGCTGAACGCAGTTTACGTCTACGCAATATGCTGAATAAAAGAAGTAAATAAAAGGCACTAGGCAGAAAAGGCGATAGGACGAAAGCAAGCTTTCTATGGGCTAAAAGCTAAGGAAAGCATTACGCCTATCGGCTTGTGCCTTCCGCCTTATCTTTTTCTTCCCCATAAACAAAAAGACCCAGCTCAATGAGCTGGGTCTTTTTTTAATTCTTTCTAAGCGAAAGCAAACATTACTTCATGATTGCTTCGTTGCCGTTTTCACGGATGCACTTAAGAATTGCTTTTACGCCACGTGGGCTTGAGCCTACTACGTTACCTGATTTTAGGTAATTAGTGCCGCCAGCGAAGTCAGTTAAGATTGCGCCAGATTCACGAGCGATAAGCTCACCAGCAGCCATGCTCCAAGGCTTAAGACCAAGCTCGAAGTAACCGTCAACGCGGCCAGCAGAAAGGTAACATAAATCCAGAGATGTAGAGCCAGTACGACGGAAGTCAGCACAGGTAACAAATAGCGCAGATAGGATCTTCATGTAAGATTCAGAGTGCTGCTTTTGTTTGAATGGGAAACCAGTCGCTAGAATAGTACCGTCTAAATCTTTAAGTTGTTTAACACGAAGGCGAGCATTGTTTAGCTGAGCGCCGGCACCACGTTGAGCGGTGAACAATTCGTTTAACATTGGATCGTAAACACACGCTACTTCTGTTTTGCCTTTTAGGCGAACAGCGATAGACACTGAAAAGTGTGGGATACCTTTTACAAAGTTAGTCGTGCCATCCAGAGGGTCTATGATCCATTGAACGTCAGTATCTTTACCTTCGATAAGACCGCTTTCTCTCGCAACAATACTGTGCTCTGGGTAAGAGCTTTTGATTGTATCGATGATAAGAGCTTCTGCTTCTTGATCTACGTTAGTTACAAAGTCATTGTAACCTTTTTGAGTAGTTTCAATTTTATCAGTGTTTTCTAGTGATTTAGCAATGTGATTGCCTGCTTTTCGCGCAGCGCGAATAGCAATATTAAGCATAGGATGCATAAAATTTTCCCAACGGATGTTAAAGAACGATAAAGCGGCCGCGAGTATAACAGAGATTAACTAAAAGGGAAGTGGTTATTTTTTGAACTTTCAAATCAGAACATGGGAAGCAAGCGCAGTCTTTTATTATTGGCTATGGTACTATTTCGCCGTTTGAAATTAGGTGGTGTAGTTAAGCATGTTAGACAATGTAAAGGTCGTTCTGGTTGGAACTTCGCATTCCGGCAATATTGGTAGTGCAGCTCGTGCAATGAAAGTCATGGGGCTAACCAATATGGTATTGGTTGCTCCTCAATGTGAAGTGGACGCTCAAACTGTTGCATTAGCCGCAGGCGCGAGTGACATCGCTTTGAATGCCAAGATTGTAGGCACGTTAGAAGAAGCAGTAGCAGACTGTGGTTTAGTTGTCGGCTCAAGTGCACGTTCTCGTACTCTAGAGTGGCCGATGTTGGAACCTAGAGAGTGCGGAGAAAAATTTGTCCTTGAAGGTGAATCTCATCCGGTTGCACTTGTGTTCGGCCGTGAGCGCACTGGTTTAACTAACGAAGAACTGCAAACTTGTCACTACCATGTGTGCATCCCTGCAAACCCTGAATACAGTTCGCTGAATCTAGCAATGGCAGTACAAACTTTATCGTACGAAATTCGAGTCGCGCATCTAGCCAAACTTGAAAGTCAGTTTTCAGAAAAACCACAATTGGATTACCCACGTCACAAAGAGCTAGAGATGTTCTATGAACACCTTGAAAAAGTGATCATTAAAACCCAGTTTATAGATGAGGATAATCCTGGTCAGGTTATGAATAAGATTAAACGCTTATTCAGTCGAGCGAGACCTGAAAAGCAGGAACTGAACATTCTTCGCGGGATTTTGACTTCCGTTGAAAACCAAGATTTGCATGAAAAATAACCTTTTTATCTAGGGGTTAAATACCTGACTATTTTAGTCAAATAAATAGTTGACTAAAATAGTCAGGTATGGAAAAATCTAATCCACATACTTAAAGTGGATACCGTGTGATATGAGACTTACATCTAAAGGAAGATATGCAGTAACTGCGATGTTAGACGTTGCACTGCATTCGCAACAAAACCCAGTACCATTGGCTGACATCTCTGAACGTCAGGGGATCTCTCTTTCCTATTTAGAGCAGCTTTTCTCAAAGCTTCGTAAGGCTGGGCTTGTTTCTAGTGTACGTGGTCCTGGTGGTGGTTACCGTTTAGGTGTTGCTCCTCACGATATTGCTGTCGGCATGGTGATTGCTGCTGTTGATGAATCTGTTGACGCAACTAAGTGTAATGGTAAAGGTGACTGTCAAGGTGGCACTCGCTGCTTAACTCATACACTGTGGCGCGATTTAAGTACAAGAATTAGCGGCTTCCTTAACAACATCACTCTAGGCGAGTTGATGGTTGATAATGAAGTGCTTGAGATTTCAGATCGTCAGGACATTGGTCTGACGGTCAATCATGGGTTTGGACAAAAAACTACAAGCGCCGCTCCCATCGGTGCCAATGCTCGCTCATAAGTAGCGGCAATGTCTGTACATTGGAGTAATAAATGAAACTGCCTATATATTTTGACTACTCAGCTACTTGCCCAGTAGATCCGCGTGTTGCTGAAAAAATGGTTCAGTATATGACGATGGATGGTACTTTTGGTAACCCAGCATCGCGATCTCATCGCTATGGCTGGCAGGCAGAAGAAGCAGTAGACACGGCACGTGAGCAAATTGCAGATTTGCTTAACGCAGACCCAAGAGAAATCGTTTTCACATCTGGCGCAACAGAATCAGATAACCTTGCTATTAAAGGTGCTGCGCACTTTTACAGCAAGAAAGGTAAGCACATCATTACCTGCAAGACTGAGCACAAAGCGGTGCTTGATCCGTGTCGTCAACTTGAGCGTGAAGGGTTTGAAGTTACTTACCTTGAGCCGGAAAGCAACGGTATTATCGATCTTGCAAAACTAGAAGCTGCAATGCGTGAAGACACCGTATTAGTTTCTATTATGCATGTGAATAACGAAATTGGTGTTATCCAAGATGTCGCGACTATTGGTGAAATGTGCCGCTCACGTAAAATCGTTTTTCATGTCGATGCAGCGCAAAGTGCCGGTAAAATTCCAGTAGACGTACAAGAGATGAAAATTGACCTTATCTCGATGTCGGCGCACAAGATGTACGGGCCGAAAGGTATCGGCGCATTGTATGTTCGTCGTAAGCCTCGCATTCGCCTAGAAGCACAAATGCACGGTGGTGGTCATGAGCGTGGTTTCCGTTCAGGCACACTGCCGACTCACCAAATCGTGGGTATGGGAGAAGCGTGTCGTATTGCTAAAGAAGAAATGCAATTCGACCAGCAGCACGCAAAAACACTGCGTGACCGTATGCTTAAAGGCTTAGACGGTATGGAAGCCCTAACCATTAATGGTGACTTAGAGCAACGTACTGCTACAAACCTAAACATCAGCTTTGCTTTTGTTGAAGGTGAGTCTTTGCTAATGGCACTTAAAGATTTAGCTGTTTCATCAGGTTCAGCATGTACATCTGCAAGCCTTGAGCCATCTTATGTACTTCGTGCATTAGGCCTTAATGATGAACTAGCACACAGTTCAGTTCGTTTTTCTTTCGGTCGTTTTACGACGGCAGAAGAAATCGACTACGCCGTTGAGCAAATTCGCGTAGCGGTAGATAAATTACGCGACATGTCTCCTCTATGGGATATGTACAAGGAAGGGGTTGATTTGGACACGGTTGAGTGGGCTCATCACTAATTCCCCAAAGTAGAGGATTCGAGGTATAAATTATGGCTTATAGCGAAAAAGTAATCGATCATTACGAAAACCCACGCAACGTTGGTTCTTTTGACAAAGAAGATCCATCAATTGGTAGCGGCATGGTTGGCGCGCCAGCATGTGGTGATGTAATGAAACTGCAGATAAAAGTATCTCCAGAGGGCATCATTGAAGATGCTAAGTTTAAAACATACGGTTGTGGTAGTGCGATTGCATCAAGCTCACTTGTAACTGAATGGGTTAAAGGCAAAAGCATTGATGAAGCTGCAGAGATTAAAAACTCTGAAATTGCAGAAGAACTAGAACTGCCTCCAGTTAAAGTTCACTGCTCAATTTTGGCAGAAGACGCAATTAAAGCGGCAGTTTCTGACTACAAGAAAAAGCATCAAGCATAATAAATTGAGCCGACGAGACGTTGGCTCATAGTTGATAGACATTAAGATAAGCTAAAGGTTGTACGATGGCCATCACGATGACAGATGCGGCAGCAGGCCGTGTTCGCTCTTTCATAGAAAACCGCGGTAAAGGGCTTGGCCTTAGACTTGGCGTGAAAACGACGGGCTGTTCCGGAATGGCGTATGTTCTTGAATTTGTCGATGAGTTGGACGAAGGTGATCAAATGTTTGAGCACGATGGTGTGAATATCATCATTGATGCAAAAAGCTTAGTTTACCTTGACGGCACCGAGCTCGACTTCGTAAAAGAAGGGCTTAATGAAGGTTTTGAGTTCAACAACCCGAACGCGAAAAGCGAATGTGGTTGTGGTGAAAGCTTCAACGTATAGCCAATTTGAGCCGATGAGAAGCGCAGTTTGACTGCGTTTCTTTATTTCTAGCTCACGGTTTAGTTTGTAGCCATTGTTGAACGCCTTTCCCATTGCTACTATCACACTCCAATATCGCCTCACTCTGGTTGAGAATACACCAATGAATCATTTCGAATTATTCGGCTTGCCAACTCAGTTTAATCTGGATACTGCTCATTTATCTGCTCAGTTTCGCGAGCTACAAAAGCGCTTTCACCCAGATAAATATGCAACGGCGTCAGAACGTGACCGTCTACTTGCTGTGCAAAAAGCAGCGCAAATCAATGATGCATATCAGGTGTTAAAGCAGCCAATTTCACGTGCAGAGTATTTGTTATCTGAGTTGGGTATCGATATTCGCAATGAACAAAATACCATGCAAGATCCTGCTTTCTTAATGGAACAGATGGAATTGCGTGAAGAGTTGGAACAGATAGAATCAAGCTCGGAGCCTGAATCCAAGTTATTCGATTTTGAGCAAACTGTAAGTAAGATGTATAAATCTCACTTAGAGGCTCTGCAACAGGCATTAGCAGATAAGCAGCTTGACCAAGCGGCAAGCGGGATCCGAAAGCTAAAATTTATAGCCAAACTTAATAATGAAGTTGAGCAACTCGAAGATCGCTTGCTCGGTTAATAAAGGAATTTCCATGGCATTACTTCAGATAGCAGAACCAGGTCAAAGCTCTGCTCCCCATGAACAAAAATTAGCCGTAGGTATTGATCTCGGTACAACAAACTCTTTGGTTGCGTCGGTACGCAGTGGGGAAGCGAAGCCTTTACCGGATGAAAACGGCCACAATATACTGCCTTCCGTTGTGTACTACGGTGAAAGTGAGCTGAAAGTGGGTATGGCTGCTCGCTTCCACGCACAAAGTGAACCGACTCAAACGGTTATTTCTGCAAAGCGTTTAATTGGACGTTCTCTTGCTGATATTCAGCAGCGTTACCCAACTTTGCCTTACCAATTACGTGCAAGTGACAATGGCTTGCCTTTGCTTGAAACACAGCAAGGCGACGTTAACCCTATTCAAGTTTCGGCTGAAATTCTAAAAGCGCTTTCGGCTCGAGCTGAAGCGAGTTTAGGTGGGGAACTGAGTGGTGTTGTGATTACTGTCCCTGCTTATTTTGATGACGCCCAGCGTGCAGGCACTAAAGATGCTGCTCAACTAGCTGGATTAAAAGTATTGCGCTTATTAAATGAACCAACAGCTGCGGCAATTGCTTATGGTCTAGACAGTGCTCAAGAGGGCGTTATCGCCGTTTACGATTTAGGCGGGGGTACCTTTGATATCTCTATCTTACGTTTGTCTAAGGGCGTATTTGAGGTATTAGCAACAGGTGGTGATTCAGCGCTAGGTGGTGATGATTTTGATCATCTTTTAGCGGAACACTTCAAACAACAGATGGGCCTAGATAGCGAGCTTTCTGCTAGCCAAAATCGTGCTTTGTTAGATGCCGCAACCGATGCGAAAGTTGCCCTGTCTGAGCACGATAAAGTTGGAGTTTCTGTTTTAGATTGGCAAGGTGAGCTAACGAGAGATACATTTGAATCACTGATTCAGCCTTTAGTTAAGAAAACCCTTTTAGCATGTCGTCGTGCGTTGAAAGACGCGTCTATTGACAGCGAAGAAGTGCAAGAAGTGGTGATGGTCGGTGGATCAACCCGCACTCTTCTCGTTCGAAATATGGTTGGTGATTTCTTTGGCCGAGCACCATTAACGAGTATTAACCCGGATGAAGTTGTCGCGATAGGCGCAGCCATTCAAGCCGATATCCTAGTGGGTAATAAGCCTGATTCTGAAATGTTGCTATTGGATGTGATTCCGCTGTCGTTAGGAATTGAAACCATGGGTGGTTTGGTTGAGAAAATTATCCCAAGAAACACCACAATCCCAGTAGCTAAAGCGCAAGAGTTTACCACCTTTAAAGATGGTCAAACGGGCATGTTAGTGCACGTGGCTCAAGGTGAACGTGAACTGATTGATGACTGTCGTTCACTGGCAAAATTCTCGCTGAAGGGCATCCCTCCGATGGCCGCTGGCGCAGCGCATATCCGCGTGACTTATCAAGTGGATGCTGATGGTTTGCTATCAGTCACCGCGATGGAGAAAAGCACCGGTGTTCAAGCTGAAATTCAAGTTAAACCTTCTTACGGCTTAAGTGATGATGAAGTCACCAATATGCTTCGAGATTCGATGACGTTTGCAAAAGACGATATGTTGGCTCGTGCTCTTGCCGAGCAACGTGTTGAGGCTGACCGGGTTATAGAAGGGTTATTGGCGGCACTGCAGGTAGATGGTGATGATCTTCTATCTGACCAGGAACGCCAACAGTTATTAGCGTCAATTGAAGCCCTTATTGTGCTAAGAAACGCTGATGATGCCGATGCCATTGAGCAAGGTATCAAAAAAACCGACGCGGCAAGCCAAGACTTTGCTTCTCGTCGAATGGATAAGTCGATCCGCGCTGCACTAGCAGGGCAATCAGTAGATAATATTTAATTTACAATCAGTAGAGAATTTAACATGCCTAAAATTATCGTATTACCGCATGAAGACTTGTGCCCAGAAGGTGCGGTACTTGAAGCTGAAACAGGTCAATCTGTTTTAGATGTCGCTTTAAAAAATGGCATCGGCATTGAGCATGCATGTGAGAAGGTTTGTGCCTGTACAACATGCCACATTGTCATTCGTGAGGGTTTTGATTCACTAGAAGAAAGTGATGAACTAGAAGATGACATGCTTGATAAAGCCTGGGGACTAGAGCCTGAGTCGCGCCTTGGTTGCCAAGCGAAAGTGGCGAGTGAAGACTTAGTCGTTGAGATCCCGAAATACACGGTGAATCACGCGTCGGAAGATCACTAAGAGTAAAGGTGAACACACAATTCGTTTCGCCCACTAGAATACAAATGGGCGAATCGTTTCTGATGTTATTTCTAGATTCACATAAATAATAAGGATATGCCATGAGCTTAAAATGGACTGATTCGCGAGATATAGCGATAGAGCTTTGTGATTTATACCCAGATACGGATCCAAAAACCGTACGATTCACTGATCTGCACAGTTGGATCTGTAACTTAGAAGACTTCGATGACGAGCCAAACCGTTCAAATGAGAAGATCTTAGAAGCGGTAATTTTATGTTGGATGGACGAAGCCGATTAGCCATAAGGCAAGTTAGTGATTTTTGCTCTGCATAGAGTTAACACTATTTAGAAAAAACGAACCGTTTGGTTCGTTTTTTTTTGCAAACTGATATTTTCCAATGAACATAATGTTAACATCATTGAGTCAAATATTTAGACCCGTCATTCAACCAACAGCGTAACATTCGCGCTGTTGTACAAGGAGAAAGCATGTCTACTCAAATGCCCGTATTTTTATCTCACGAAGCGGCACTTCCTCATTGGGGCGAAAAAGCCTTGCTGTCTTTTGGTGAGTCAGGCGCAACAGTTCATGTGACAGAAAACACGCTAGACAACGTTCAACGTGCTGGCCGAAAATTAGATGGCCAAGGCATCAAAGTCGTATCACTTCAAGGTGATAACTGGGGTCTAGAAACCATTTGGGCTTTTTACCAAGGTTTCCGCAATTCAAAAAATTCGCACAAAGTGGAATGGCAAGCGCTAGAAGAAGCGGATCAATCTGAATTAACTGCACGCATTAAAGCAGGTGATTGGGTTCGCAACGTTATTAATAAAAGTGCTGAAGAAGTGGCTCCGCGCCAACTTGCGACAATGGCGGGTGAGTTCATTAAATCACTGGCACCTAAGCACGTAACATTTCGCATTGTAAAAGATAAAGATCTACTTACTGAGGGCTGGACGGGTATTTATGCCGTTGGTCGAGGCTCTGAACGTACATCAGCCATGCTGCAATTGGATTACAATCCAACAGGCGATGAAAATGCACCGGTATACGCGTGTTTGGTTGGTAAAGGCATTACCTTTGATTCTGGTGGCTACAGTTTAAAGCCATCAGGTTTCATGGATGCAATGAAGTCTGATATGGGCGGTGCAGGTACCATTACTGGCGGGCTAGGTTTAGCTATCATGCGTGGTTTGAACAAACGCGTTAAGTTGATCCTGTGTTGTGCAGAAAACATGGTGTCAGGTCGTGCGTTCAAACTGGGCGACATCATCACCTATAAAAACGGCAAAACAGTAGAAATCATGAATACTGATGCAGAAGGTCGTTTGGTTCTGGCGGATGGTCTGCTATTTGCTAGCGAGCAAAACCCTGAATTGATCATCGACTGCGCTACGCTAACAGGTGCAGCAAAAAATGCACTAGGTAACGATTACCACGCTCTGCTTAGTTTTGATGATGAATTGGCTCATCAAGCTCTATCTTCTGCAAACAGCGAGTCGGAAGGCTTATGGCCACTGCCGCTCGCAGATTTCCATCGCAGTATGTTGCCATCAAATTTTGCTGACATGTCAAACATCAGCAGTGGTCAATATTCACCAGGTGCAAGCACAGCGGCTGCATTCTTATCTTATTTTGTTGATGACTACAAAAAGGGTTGGCTGCATTTTGATTGTGCGGGCACTTACCGTAAAGCGGCCAGTGATAAGTGGTCGGCAGGTGCGACGGGAATGGGTGTTCGCACTTTAGCCCGAGTACTGGTTGATCAAGCAAAATAAGACCACATATAACAATAAGGGTGGGGAATGTTTTCATTTACCCACCTCATTATAACTACACAAAGTAAAGGACATCTTATGGCTCTAGAAAGAACTTTCTCTATCGTAAAACCAGACGCAGTGAAGCGAGATCTGATCGGAGAAATTTACCACCGTATTGAAAAGGCAGGGCTGAAAATCGTTGCTGCCAAAATGCTGCATTTAACCAAAGAACAAGCAGCTGGTTTTTATGCAGAGCATGAAGGAAAACCATTTTTTGAAGACCTACAAGCGTTCATGATCTCGGGGCCAATCATGGTTCAAGTTCTTGAGGGTGACGACGCGATTGCTAATTACCGCGAATTAATGGGTAAAACGAACCCAGAAGAAGCGGCTACCGGTACTATCCGTGCAGACTACGCGTTAAGCATGCGCCATAACTCTGTTCATGGCAGTGACAGCCCTGAATCAGCAGCTCGTGAAATTGAATACTTTTTCCCGCAATCTGAAATTTGCCCAAGACCAGAATAGTGTTATAGTTAAAGCGGCTGTAAGCCTTTTTTAGAAGGCCGTGCCGCTTTACTTTCCCTCTCTAATCGCACGCTTCCCATCCTTACTCTATTCTGTGTGATTTTTAACCTTTCCAAATTAAATGCTTACTAATACCCTTAGTTTCTACCCCTTGTTGTTACTGGGTAAAGGCTGTACAATTCGCGCCCTTAAATCTTGTTCCGTTGTTGAGAGGCACCATGACCACAGCTAAAGTCAATCTACTCGATTTTGATCGTAAAGGGCTACGCAAATACTTTGTTGAAGAACTGGGTGAAAAAGCGTTTCGCGCTGATCAAATCATGAAGTGGATCTACCATTTCGGTTGTGATGATTTCGGTCAAATGAACAACATCAACAAAAAGCTACGTGAGAAACTAGAGCGTGTTGCTGAAATTCGAGCGCCTTACGTTTCTGAAGCATTACACTCTACCGATGGCACCATTAAATGGGCAATGCGCGTTGGTGATCAAGACGTAGAAACGGTTTATATTCCAGATGAAGATCGTGCCACATTATGTGTTTCTTCTCAGGTAGGTTGTGCTCTTGAATGTAAGTTCTGTTCAACTGGGCAACAAGGTTTTAACCGTAACCTAAAAGTATCAGAAATTATTGGTCAGGTTTGGCGTGCAGCACGTGAAATTGGACTACAAAAAGAAACAGGTCGTCGTCCAATCACTAACATCGTAATGATGGGCATGGGCGAGCCACTGTTGAACATGAAAAACCTAATTCCAGCACTAGAAATCATGCTAGATGATTTGGGTTTCGGCTTGTCTAAGCGCCGAGTAACGGTCTCTACTTCTGGTGTGGTTTCTGGCCTTGATCAGATGACGGATGTTATTGATGTCGCGCTCGCTATTTCATTGCATGCGCCAACCGATGAATTGCGCAGTGAAATCATGCCAATTAACGATCGTTGGAACATTGAAGAATTTTTGGTATCTGTTCGTCGTTACATTGCATCAACTAACGCTAACCGTGGCCGAGTTACCGTCGAATATGTATTGCTTGATCATGTTAATGACGACATGCAACATGCAAGACAACTCGCAGAACTCTTAAAAGATACGCCCGCGAAGATAAATTTGATTCCATTCAACCCTTATCCTGGTTCACCATACCTGAAGCCAAGTAATTCTCGTATCGACCGTTTCATGAAAACGTTGATGGAGTATGACTTTACGGTAACCGTACGTAAGACTCGTGGCGACGATATCGATGCGGCATGTGGTCAGTTGGTCGGTGATGTGATTGACCGCACGAAGCGTACAAAAATGAAGCAAAACGGGGAACCAATTCCGGTCAAATCAATCTGATTAGATGATTGGCTCCCTTAACAGTAAGGGAGTGTGATGTTTGCTAGGTTTGCGTATATATTTCTGGTCTGTTTACTAGTAGGCTGTGTTACAGTTACTGATAGTCCAGTAGATTCTGGATTTGATAGACACAAAGCTGCGGAAGCTCGAATCAGTCTGGGGTTAAGCTATTTAGAGTCGCAAGACATGGTCAAAGCAAGAGAAAATCTTGAAATGGCCCTAAGTTACGCTCCAGATTACTATCGAACTCTGATCGCCATTGCGCACTTTTACCAAGCGGTAGGAGATACGCAAAAAGCAGAAGACGCTTACCGAACAGCATTAAGGGAGTCTCCAAAGAATGGTGACGTGCTTAATAACTATGGTGCATTCTTGTGTAAAATCGGCCAATACCAAAAGGCTGATGCATTCTTTAACCAAGCTATTGAGCAACCGTATTACTATCTGATTGCTGCCAGTTATCAAAACGCCGCTATGTGCGCGCTGAAAAGTGGCAATCGAGACTATGCGGAGCACTATTTCCGCCTTTCTTTGGCTCATGACCCGTATCGAGTCGTTTCTATGCTTCAACTGTCGCAGTTAGAAGTTCAAAGAGACCAACATCAATCGGCACGGGTTAGACTGTTGAAATTCCATAATCGGTTTGGATACAAACCAGCCAGTTTAGGTTTGCTCATTGAATTAGAAACAAAAGCGGGCAACGAAAGCATGGCAGATCAGTATGCGAGCATACTGGCAACAAAGTATCCAGACTCGATTCAATATCAGAAGTATGTCACGAATGAGTACGGAACAAACCGAGAATAACAATGTAGCGCCTAAGCAACAGCCTGGGACGGTATTAAAATTAAAACGCGAATCTCTAGGTTGGTCCCAACAAGAGATAGCAGACAGATTGCGCCTTAGAGTCTCTGTCATTGAGAACATTGAAAGTAACGACTTTAAAGCCGACCAAGTAGCCACCTTTACCCGTGGCTATTTGCGATCTTACGCTAAAGTTGTTGGCCTAAACGAAGAAGAGGTACTCGGATTGTTAACGGGTTCTGGTAATGCAGAACACAAAGAGCAAACCATGCAAAGCTTCTCTCGCAAAACCAATCGTGAAAAACACAATAACCGCGTCATGATGGTGACATGGGGCATCATGATCGCCTTAGCGGGTATTTCTTCGATTTGGTGGTGGCAAAATCAAGAGCAAGACACCCTATCTCCTGCTGAAATAAGTGCTCAGGCCCCTGTAGAAGACTTAATAGAAAGTGATTTACAGCAAGTCGCCGCAGTCGACACAACAGAACAACTGGAACTAGAAGCAACGTTAGCGGCAGATGTACAAGAAAATACAACAGATACTCAGCCTTCAAGTGAACTAAGCCCCGTAGCATCAGAGGCTACCGTTCAAGAAGCCGTTGCTCCTAAAGTAACTCTGGAGGCTTCAACAGACGCTACCGCCTCTGCTATAGCATCTGATGACAAATCAGAACTGGTCGCTCAAAGTGCACTATCCAGCGAATCTGAATCTAAGGCTGTGGTATCTGATACACAAACGACAGACACTGCGCTAGCTCATCAGTTAACGATGGAGTTCAAGGCGGATTGTTGGATTCAAGTGAAAGATGCAAGTGGCAAAACGCTATCGACCGGTGTGAAAAAAGCGGGTCGCAGTATTACATTAGATGGCCAAGCACCATATAACATTATCTTAGGTGCACCTGAGGGTGTCACTATGACTTATGCGAACGAACCTGTAGACCTTTCTGGTTACAGCGCAGGTAAAGTCGCCAGATTCAAATTACCCTAGAAGCGATTATGCAACACGAATCTCCTATTAAACGTCGCAAGTCTACACGTATTTACGTGGGAGACGTGCCTATTGGTGACGGCGCCCCAATTGCGGTGCAGTCAATGACAAACACGCGCACGACAGATGTTGAAGCCACTGTCGCGCAGATCAATGCTCTTATCAATGTTGGTGCGGATATCGTCCGAGTTTCTGTCCCAACAATGGAAGCGGCAGAAGCGTTTAAGCTGATCAAACAGCAAGTTTCTGTGCCTTTGGTCGCGGATATTCATTTTGACTATCGTATTGCGCTTAAAGTGGCTGAGTACGGTGTTGATTGTTTGCGAATTAACCCTGGTAATATTGGCAACGAAGCTCGTATTCGCTCAGTGGTAGATTGCGCTCGTGACAAAAATATTCCGATCCGAATCGGCGTGAATGGTGGGTCTTTAGAAAAAGACATTCAGGTGAAATACACTGAACCGACACCGGCAGCATTAGTTGAATCTGCGATGCGACATGTTGATATTTTGGATCGAATGAACTTCGACCAATTTAAAATCAGTGTGAAAGCATCCGACGTATTCTTAGCGGTTGATTCATATCGATTGCTAGCAAAAGAAATCGACCAACCTTTGCATTTAGGCATTACAGAAGCGGGCGGTGCTCGCGCGGGTTCTGTTAAGTCTGCGGTTGGCCTTGGTATGCTGCTAGCTGAAGGCATTGGTGATACATTACGTGTTTCATTAGCGGCTGATCCTGTTGAAGAGATCAAAGTCGGTTTTGATATATTGAAATCACTGAGAATACGTTCTCGTGGTATCAATTTCATTGCTTGTCCTAGCTGTTCACGCCAAGAATTTGATGTTATCAATACCGTCAATGCACTTGAAGAGCGCCTCGAAGACATCATCACACCAATGGACGTTTCTATCATTGGTTGTGTCGTAAATGGCCCTGGTGAAGCAGAAGTTTCTCATATGGGTATTGCGGGTGGTAACAATAAGAGTGCGTTCTACGAAGATGGTAAACGCCAAAAAGAACGTTTTGACAACGATGATCTTGTCGCCAAGCTTGAAGCTAAAATTCGAGCCAAAGCGTCAATGTTGGATGAAAACCAACGTATCGATGTCACTCAAGTCATAGACAAATAGTCGGCACTTGAGTTTTAGAACTTAACACAATTATCTCAATGAATTACTAAATACGGAAAAAACTGTGGCAAAGACTATTCAAGCAATTCGAGGCATGAACGACTGCCTCCCGACACAATCTCCACTTTGGCAAAAAGTTGAGAACACAGTTAAACATGTAGTCAGCGCATACGGTTACAACGAAGTTCGTATGCCAATCGTTGAGATGACGAACTTGTTTAGCCGCGCTATCGGTGAAGTGACCGATGTTGTTGAAAAAGAAATGTACACCTTTGAAGACCGTAATGGCAGCAGCTTGACCCTTCGCCCAGAAGGCACCGCCGGCTGTGTACGTTCTGGTATTGAAAACGGATTGCTTTACAACCAAGAACAGCGTTTATGGTACATGGGCCCGATGTTCCGTCATGAGCGCCCACAAAAAGGCCGTTACCGTCAATTCCACCAGTGCGGTGTTGAAGTGTTTGGATTGAACGGGCCTGATGTCGACGCCGAACTTATCATGATGACCGCACGTCTTTGGCGTGAACTTGGCATTGATAAGCACGTACGATTAGAGCTTAACTCTATCGGTTCTCTTGATGCGCGCGCTAACTATCGTGTGGCATTGATCGAGTTCTTAGAGCAGCATCTAGACGTATTAGATGACGACTGTAAACGTCGCATGCATACTAACCCACTGCGAGTATTGGACACTAAGAATGCGGATATTCAAGCGATTCTAGTTGATGCTCCGCAGTTGTCAGATTACCTAGACGAAGATTCAAAAGCGCATTTTGCTGGTCTTTGTGAACTTCTTGACGCAGCTGGTATCGAATACCAAGTGAATCAACGTTTAGTTCGTGGCTTAGATTACTACAACCGTACTGTTTTCGAATGGATCACTGAGAGCCTAGGCGCTCAAGGTACTGTTTGTGGTGGTGGCCGTTACGATGGTTTGGTTGAGCAATTAGGCGGCAAAGCAACACCTGCAGTAGGCTTTGCTATGGGGCTTGAGCGTTTAGTTTTAATGCTAGAAGAGCTCGATTTAGCTGAAGTTCGTCGCAGTGTCGATGTCTACATGGTAACGGCGGGTGAAGGTACCCAAGTTGCGGGTATGAAACTAGCAGAACAACTGCGTGAAGAAGTCCCTGGTTTACGAATCATGACGCACTTCGGTGGTGGTAACTTTAAGAAACAATTTAAGCGTGCTGATAAAGTCGGCGCTGCAATTGCCCTAGTGCTTGGCGAAAATGAAGTCGCAGAAAGCAAGGTCGTCGTTAAAGACCTAACTGGTGGTGAACAAACAACCGTTGCTCAAGCAGATTTAGCTGCGCAACTTAAGCATTTGATCTAAAGAGGACAGGACGTGGAACTCTACGATACTGAAGAACAACAAGTAGAAGCCATCAAAGATTGGTGGAAAGAAAATGGTAAAGCAGTAGCACTAGGTGCGGTCGTTGGCCTAGGTGGTATCTTTGGCTGGCGCTATTACCAAGATATGCAGGTGAGCGCTCAAGATGCGGCTTCACAGGCTTATACTTCTGCATTAACAACGCTTCAGGCTCAAGGTGCGGGTGGCATCGAAGCAACTCAAAACTTTATCGATGCAAATGGCGACTCACAATATTCTGTACTGGCCGCTTTGCAACTTGCTAAAGCACAAGTAGACGATGGCGATTTCGACGCAGCACTTAAACAGCTTGAGTGGGCGAAAACCAGCAGTAAAGATGACGCTATTTTGCCTGTTATCTCTTTTAGAATTGCTCGACTTCTTGCTGAGCAAGAGAACTACGACAAAGCGTTTTCTGAATTAGATACGATTACAAGTTCTGATTGGGCTGGGCGTATTGCTGAATTACGTGGTGATATTCTATTGCGTCAAGGTGATGCCGATGGTGCGTATACTGCGTATACAGAAGCTCAGCAACAAACTGATGCAAGCCAAATGCTGAAAGTAAAATTGGACGATCTTGCCAAGTAAGGTGAAAGATAAATGAAAAAGATGCTCAGTAGAGCACTGATGTGCGCCATCGTATTAGGTGGTGTCGTTGGTTGTGCTAGTGAAGAAGATACCATTGTAATGGCACCGCTTCCTGCCGTAGAAAGTCAATTTGTCCCTACAAGTGACTGGTCTGCGTCGGTTGGAGACGGAGTTGGGCATTATTTTTCTAAGCTTAAACCTGTTTATGCTTATGAAAAGGTATTCGTTGCCAGCCGTAATGGTGAGGTAAAGGCATTTGACCCTGAGAACGGTAAAGTAATCTGGAGTCAAGACCTTGAAAAAGTCAGTACTTCTCGCCTCTCTGGTGGTGTGACTGCATCTTACGGAAAATTGTACATAGGTACTGAAAACGGTGAAGTCATTGCACTTGATCAGAAAACGGGTGAAGAGCTGTGGCGAACGCCAGTTGAAGGTGAAGTATTAGCGTCACCAGTAACAGACGCTAACTTTGTTATGGTTCATACCTCGCGTGGTGCGTTGATCGCTTTGGATCAGAGCACTGGCGAAGAAAAGTGGACCATCAGTTCTGAAGTTCCATCGCTCACTTTGCGTGGCGACAGCACACCAGTGGCTATTTCTGGTGGTGTGTTCTGGGGAACAGCGAATGGCCGTTTGGCGGCGGCAATTGTTGAACGAGGCCAATTAATTTGGCAGCAACCTGTTGGAACACCAAAAGGATCTACGGAAATCGATCGCTTGGTGGATTCAGACACCTCACCAATCATTATCGGCGGTACGCTTTATACTGTTGGCATCAATGGCCAATTGGTTGCGATTGACTTGCGTTCTGGTGCGCCTACATGGAAGCGTACGTATTCGTCTGCAACCGATATGGCAACCGATGGCGATCAAATTTATCTCGTTACTGATAAAGATCACCTTGTTGCGGTCGACGCACGAAGCGGAACTGAGATTTGGAGTAATGCACAACTTGAGTATCGTCAACTGACTGGCCCTGCGGTTATTGATGGCAAGTTGGTTGTCGGTGACAGTGAAGGTTACTTGCATTGGCTTGATACCGAGTCAGGTGAGTTTGTTGCACAACAAATGGTTGATAGCAGTGGATTTGCTGTCGGACCTATCAAACTGGACGATGGTTACCTCGTAGTGACTCGTTCTGGTGGTGTAAAGAAACTCCAGATTCAGTAAATAACGTGATACAATTCACATTCGGCTCTTGGCTTTTATAGGTCAAGAGCCGTTTTATTGATAATTAATCCATGTGGTTATAGGTAAATTGACATAAATTTACCTATAACTACATCGTAGAAAAGACATTGTAGAGGTAAATATGACTCCTGTTGTTGCTCTGGTTGGGCGCCCTAACGTTGGTAAGTCGACGCTATTTAACCGTTTGACTCGCACACGTGATGCACTGGTTGCGGACTTTCCTGGTTTAACTAGGGATCGTAAATACGGTCACGCTCATCTAGGCGAACACGAATTTATCGTTATCGATACCGGTGGTATTGACGGTACTGAAGACGGTGTTGAAACCAAAATGGCTGAGCAGTCGCTAGCTGCGATTGATGAAGCTGACGTAGTATTATTTATGGTGGATGGCCGAGCTGGATTGACCCCATCGGATATCGCTATCTCACAACACCTGCGTAAACTTGAAAAACCAGCAATGCTAGTTGTCAACAAAGTTGATGGTATTGATGCTGATGCAGCAAGTGCTGATTTTTGGCAGCTTGGTGTGGAAGACATGTACCAAATCGCAGCGGCGCATGGCCGTGGCGTAACCGCTTTGATTGATCTTGCACTTGACCCATTCGCGGAGAAGTTTTTAGCTGAATCTCGCGAAGGCATCGAAGACCTTACGGGTTTTATCGATGAAGACGAAGAGCAACTAGATTACACTGAAGAAGAAGCTGAAGCTGAATTCCAACGTCTGCAAGATCAACCGATCAAGCTTGCAATCATCGGTCGTCCTAACGTAGGTAAATCGACGCTGACTAACCGAATTTTGGGTGAAGAACGCGTAGTGGTATACGATATGCCAGGAACAACTCGTGATTCTATCTACATTCCGATGCAGCGTGATGAGCGTGAATACGTTCTGATCGACACGGCAGGTGTTCGTCGTCGTAAAAATATCAATGAAACAGTAGAGAAATTCTCTGTTGTTAAAACATTGAAAGCGGTTGAAGATGCGAACGTTGTTTTGCTTATCATTGATGCTCGCGAGAACATCTCAGATCAAGACTTGAGCTTGCTTGGCTTTGCATTGAATGCGGGTCGTTCAATTGTTATCGCCGTCAACAAGTGGGATGGCCTAGACACTGAAGTGAAAGATCGTGTTAAGAAAGAACTGGATCGTCGTCTAGGCTTCGTTGATTTCGCTCGCATTCACTTTATCTCTGCTTTGCACGGTACGGGTGTTGGTAACTTATTCGAGTCAGTTCAAGAAGCGTATAAGTCAGCAACGACACGTGTTGGTACTTCTGTTCTAACTCGTATCATGAAAATGGCACAAGATGATCACCAACCACCAATGGTTCGTGGCCGTCGTGTTAAGCTAAAATACGCGCATGCGGGTGGTTATAACCCACCAATCGTTGTGATTCACGGTAACCAAGTGAATGAACTGCCAGATTCATACAAGCGCTTCTTGATGAACTACTACCGTCGCTCTTTGGAAATTATGGGAACTCCAATCCGTATTCGCTTCCAAAACAGTGATAACCCGTTTGAAGGTAAATCAAACAAAATGACTCTTTCTCAAGAGCGTAAACGCAAGCGCTTGATGTCAGCAGTTAAAGGTCGTAAAAAGTAGTAACGACTCACCAATTTAAATAAGAAGCGCCCTTAACCGGCGCTTTTTTTATAAGGAAATTTTATGTCCGCTTACAAAGCAACCCAAGTCCATTTTTGTCACCAGACCTGGCAACTGACTTCTACAATCAGCAAAGTTGAATCTTGTGAAAATGGCGTGGATGTTATTGTCGAACAAACTCCATTTCACCCAGTCAGTCACATATGGCCTGATCATCCAGCAGATAAGGGCAACCTATCTGTCGCGGGAAACCAATTTGAACTGACAAATTGTTTGGTTGGCGCTATTGAGTTGGAAACAGGGGCATTGTTTGTTGATAAAGACATTCCTGTAAAAAGAGATACCGCGGGGTGGGTATTTGTTGTTGTTCACAGAATTGAGCCAATGCCTGAGACCGACCTTAACGACATCATTAAGGTGGGTGACACGATTGAGCTTCAAGTCGATAAAGCTTATCAACAGAGTCTGAGCCGTGGTCACAGTGCTGGGCATGTTGCGTATCTAGCGTTAAATAAAGTATTGGCGCAGAGCTATTGGCGAAAAGATCCAGACCGTAAAGATCCACTCGGTCATCCTGATTTCAATAGTTATGCCCAGGAAACCAGTTTCATCACACCGGATAAATGCACAGACATCTATAGATTAGGTAAAACATTACGTAAACGCGGCTTAAACAGTGCGAATGTTTTAGCGGAGTTGTCGGACATTGAATATAAAATAAACCAACAGTTGCAATCATGGCTCGAATTTGGTGGCAAGGTAACCATGCGTTGCGACGGTAACCATTTAACGGACTCTAGATACTGGGAATGTCAGTTGGAAGTCGATTTACATGCTTCCACACCCTGTGGTGGCACACATATTGACCAATTATCAGACTTTGGGGCTGTTGAAGTCGCACTTTCACTGACTGATGAGCAAAATATTGAAATGCAGACTTATGTAAAAGCAATTGATCGAATTTAATGTTCTGCTTAAGTGGTTTTTTGGTGTGGTTAGTAAAATATTAAACTGTGATAAATCCAAAAACAGGACATGTAACTTATGCTTTCGGGGTGTGGTTATATAAAAATTCTTTTTGGGGTAGATCGCTGATCATTGCAGTCAAAGCAAATGATCCGATAAAGATCACTGTACGTGATTTCGACAAATAGAACAGATTCCAATCGTGTTAATAAGATCAGACTGTAAATTTATGCCAATTAGTGTGATATAGATCTTGTTATGTGCATGGGCGACCCAATATGATCAGAATAGAAACTTATAGGAAATGAAATGATGTCAGCGAATCAATGCCCTAGATGTGAGAGCGAATTGGCTTGGAATAAGGGGACGTATCAATGTGAAGATTGTTCTGCAAATTTTAAGAAAATAGGATTTTGTCCTGACTGCGAAGCTGAACTAGAAAAACTGCAAGCTTGTGGTTCTGCGAGTCACTTTTGTAATCAATGTAATGAACTAAAATCCAAATCACGGGTGCGATTTGAATTTCAGAGTATCGATTAGCAGATCTAAGTCAAAGCGGCACAAGAAGATGGCTTTATTCGATCGTTGAGTAAATTTTGCCGTCTGCAAGTCGGGTCACCATACGGTCACCGGATTGAACTTGGCTAGCTTTGGTAATGACTTGGCCGTCATTAGACTGAGAAATACTGTAACCACGCATGAGTGTGGCTAAAGGGCTCACCGTATCGAGCTTTTCTGCTGCCATCGCTAATTGATGGCGAGAGATAAGCAACTGTCTGTCCATCGCATCCATTAGCTTTTGTTTAGAACGAACAAGCTGATTTTGCTGAGTGGTGAGCTTGTGCGTCGGTGTTTGTAGTGCTAAACGATGAGTCAATGACTGCACTTGGCTTGAAGCTCCGCGCATTTTATTTTGTATTGCAGAATAAAGACGCACTTCCAACTCATCTAATTTCTGTGATTGTTGCTGAAGTAGGTAATTGGGATGACGCTTTTCAAGTTGGCGCTCTAGTTGGCTGAACTGATATTTGTACTCAGACAGGTAGCGAGACATAGCATGTGTGAGTTGCTGTTTTCTTTGATTGATAGCCTGATCTTTATGGCTATTATCACGGCTGATCAGTTCAGCTGCCGCAGAAGGAGTCGGCGCTCGCATGTCTGCCACAAAATCGGCGATCGTAACGTCAACCTCGTGGCCAACCGCAGAAACAATCGGAATTTGGCTAGAAGCAATAGTACGCGCCAAGATTTCATTATTGAAACACCACAAATCTTCTAACGAACCACCACCACGTCCAACAATCAATACATCACATTCATTTCGGCTGTTTGCACGGCCAATAGCTTGAGCAATAGAAATCGCGGCACTGTCGCCTTGAACCATGGTTGGATAAATCACAACCGGTAGGCTAGGGTCTCTTCGCTTGAGTACATCTAAGATATCGTATAGCGCAGCACCTGTTTTTGAAGTGATGACACCCACACATTTCGGATGTTCAGGAATTGGCTGCTTGCTGCTTTGGGAAAAAAGCCCTTCAGCGGCAAGTTGCATCTTTAACGCTTCAAATTGTTGCTGAAGTCGGCCGTCACCCTCAGGTTGCATGCTTTCAATGATCAGTTGGTAGTCACCACGAGGCTCATAAAGAGACAGGCGCGCTTTAACTAATACTTGATTGCCACTTTGAGGTTTAAAGGTAACGCGACGGTTATTACCGCGGAACATGGCACATTTGACTTGAGCACGGCTATCTTTAAGTGTGAGATACCAGTGACCTGAAACAGGTGCAGAGAAATTGGAAATTTCACCAACCAGCCACACAACGCCCATCTCGTTCTCTAGTAATAGACGAACTTCGGCATTAAGACGAGAAACAGTAAAAATATTATTATTGGTCAGAGAAGACACAATCTAATCTCGGGGGCGTGAGTATGGAAGTTAGCGGCAATATAATACATATCAAGGGGGGTAATGCAAATTAAAGTTAAAGAAATGTGTGGTCAAGCGATTGCGTGGTGCGTATAATCCGTCTGCAATATCAAATCCAAAACAACTTTATTATGCGAAACGATAAAGTTTGGGTTTACTCCTTTTAACTCCTTTGTTGTGAGATATTGCAAATGCTACGAATCGCAAAAGAAGCTTTAACTTTTGATGACGTCCTACTCGTCCCAGCACACTCTACCGTTCTTCCGAACACAGCTGATCTTCGCACTCAGTTAACTAAAAACATCACGCTGAACGTTCCAATGATCTCAGCATCAATGGATACAGTTACGGAAGCGCGCCTTGCAATTGCATTGGCGCAAGAAGGTGGTATCGGCTTTATCCACAAAAACATGTCTATTGAGCAGCAAGCTCATCAAGTGCATCTTGTTAAGATCTTTGAAGCAGGAGTTGTTACAGCGCCCGTTACTATTAAGCCTGAAGCAACCATCGCTGATGTTAAAACACTAACGGAAGACAACGGCTTTGCTGGTTACCCTGTTGTAACAGCAAACAACGAACTGGTTGGTATTATTACTGGTCGTGACGTTCGTTTCGTTACCGATTTAACGAAAAAAGTTGAAGACGTAATGACACCTAAAGCTCGCCTTGCAACCGTAAAAGAAGGTACTTCTCGCGAAGAAGTTCAAAAGCTAATGCAAGAGCACCGTGTTGAGAAAATCCTGGTTGTGAACGATGAGTTCCAACTTAAAGGTATGATCACAGCAAAAGACTTCCATAAAGCAGAACGTAAACCAAACGCATGTAAAGATGCGCAAGGTCGTCTACGTGTTGGCGCAGCCGTTGGTGCTGGTGCTGGTAACGAAGAACGTGTTCAAGCACTGGTTGAAGCGGGCGTCGACATTCTTCTTATCGATTCTTCGCACGGTCACTCTGAAGGCGTACTTAACCGCATTCGTGAAACACGTGCAGCATTCCCAGATCTAGACATCATCGGCGGTAACGTTGCAACGGCATCAGGTGCTCAAGCACTAATCGATGCTGGTGTAAGTGCCGTTAAAGTGGGCATCGGCCCTGGTTCTATCTGTACTACTCGTATTGTTACGGGCGTTGGTGTTCCTCAAATTACCGCTATCTCTGATGCAGCTGAAGCGGCAAATAAGGCAGGTATTCCTGTTATTGCTGATGGTGGCATCCGTTACTCTGGTGACATTTGTAAAGCAATCGCAGCGGGCGCATCTTGTGTGATGGTTGGCTCTATGTTTGCGGGTACTGAAGAAGCGCCGGGTGAAGTTGAACTTTACCAAGGCCGTACTTACAAATCTTACCGTGGCATGGGCTCGCTTGGTGCAATGTCTCAAGGTTCTTCTGACCGTTACTTCCAGTCAGATAACGCAGCAGACAAGCTTGTTCCTGAAGGTATTGAAGGTCGTATTGCCTACAAAGGCCGTTTGAAAGAAATCGTTCATCAACAAATGGGTGGTTTACGTTCAAGCATGGGTCTAACCGGCAGTGCAACTATCGAAGACATGCGTACTAAAGCTGAATTTGTTCGCATCTCTGGTGCTGGCATGAAAGAGTCACACGTACACGATGTACAAATGACGAAAGAAGCACCTAACTACCGCACTGGTCAGTAATTAGCCCAGACTTAACCTTGGAGACACCGCTTGTGTGTCTCCATCGCTTAACCTATTTGATCTTAAGAGAAGACAATGACTAAGAACATTCATGACCAACGTATTTTGATCCTAGATTTTGGCTCACAGTACACTCAGCTTGTAGCTCGCCGTATCCGTGAAATCGGTGTTTACTGTGAACTTTGGAGCTGGGATGTTGAAGAATCGGACATCCGTGAATTCAACCCAGACGGTATCATTCTTTCTGGTGGCCCTGAAAGCGTTACAGAAGCAAACTCTCCTCGTGCTCCTCAGTACGTATTTGATTCTGGTGTACCTGTATTCGGTATCTGCTATGGCATGCAAACCATGGCTGAGCAACTTGGTGGTAAAGTTGCTGGTTCTAATGAGCGTGAGTTTGGCTACGCGGCAGTACAAGTAACTGGTGAATCTGCTTTGTTTAAAGATCTTGAGAGCACTCAAGATGTTTGGATGAGCCACGGTGACAAAGTTGTTGAAATCCCGACTGATTTTGTTAAAACAGCGCAAACGGACACCTGTCCTTATGCTGCAATGGCGAACGAAGAAAAAAAATACTACGGTGTTCAGTTCCACCCTGAAGTAACCCATACTAAAAACGGCCTAAAAATGCTTGAGAACTTCGTTCTTAACGTTTGTGGTTGTGAAGGTTTGTGGACGTCAGAATCTATCATCGAAGATGCGGTTGCTCGTATTAAAGAGCAAGTAGGCGATGATGAAGTCATTCTAGGCCTTTCTGGTGGTGTTGATTCATCTGTTGTGGCCATGCTTGCTCACCGAGCAATTGGCGACAAACTAACGTGTGTATTTGTTGATAACGGCCTTCTTCGTTTAAACGAAGCTGAGCAAGTAATGGATATGTTCGGTGATAAATTTGGTCTCAACATCATTCATGTTGAAGCTGAAAAACGTTTCCTTGAAGCACTTGAAGGCGAGAACGATCCTGAAGCGAAGCGTAAAATCATTGGTCACGTATTCGTTGATATCTTTGATGAAGAGTCAAAGAAACTATCGAATGCTAAATGGTTGGCTCAAGGTACCATCTACCCAGATGTTATCGAATCTGCTGCTTCTAAAACGGGCAAAGCGCACGTAATTAAATCTCACCATAACGTTGGCGGTTTGCCAGACGATATGGAGATGGGCCTTGTTGAGCCACTACGTGAGCTATTTAAAGATGAAGTACGTAAGATCGGCTTAGAGCTGGGTCTTCCATACAACATGCTTTACCGCCACCCATTCCCAGGTCCAGGCCTAGGTGTTCGTGTTCTTGGTGAAATCAAGAAAGAGTACTGTGATTTGCTACGTCGTGCTGATGCTATCTTCATTGAAGAGCTGCACGCTGCTGACCTATACAATAAAGTATCTCAAGCGTTTACCGTTTTCCTACCAGTACGCTCTGTTGGCGTCATGGGTGATGGTCGTAAATACGATTGGGTTGTGTCTCTACGTGCTGTAGAAACCATCGATTTCATGACTGCGCATTGGGCTCACCTACCATACGATTTCCTTGGTAAGGTGTCTAACCGCATCATCAATGAAGTGGAAGGTATTTCTCGCGTTGTTTACGATATTTCTGGTAAACCACCAGCAACCATCGAGTGGGAATAAGCACTCTTAGCTTAAACGCTAAATAAATTTGTAAAGGCCAACTTTCGAGTTGGCCTTTTATTTAATATTAAACCCATTGTATTCATTGGGTTATGTTTGCCATTTTTGTTATAGATCATTACTGAAATCTTATTTTGCGCTGGTGGCTATCCCTTTCTTGTTCAATTCCCATTAAAATTTTCTTATAAACTTTGTCACTTTTTTTTAATCACCTTAAGGTATCGTTTCATGTCTACGAAACTTGCAAACCCAGCACCACTTGGCCTAATGGGCTTTGGTATGACGACTATTTTATTGAATATCCATAATGCGGGTTTTTTCCCAATGGATTCAATGATTTTAGCCATGGGTATTTTTTACGGTGGTTTGAGCCAAGTGATCGTAGGCATCATGTGTTTCAAGCGTGGTGATACCTTTGGTACAACAGCATTCACTTCTTACGGTCTATTCTGGTTATCGCTTGTAGGCTTGATTGTTATGCCATATATGGGCCTACCAGCAAGCCCACACGGCTTCATGGGTTGGTACCTAACACTTTGGGGTATCTTCACAGGCTTCATGTTCTTTGGTTCACTTTGCTACCCTGTTGCTAAGCAAGTGGTATTCGGTTCGTTGACCATTCTATTTGCTTTGCTCGCTATTCGTGATTTCACGGGCAGTGAGCTTATCGGCACGATTGCTGGTTTTGAAGGTATCTTCTGTGGCGCAAGCGCAATCTACTTTGCAATGGCACAAGTGTTGAACAATGAGTACGGCCGCACGGTTCTACCTGTTGGCGAGAAGAAAAAAGAACCAAGCGTTTCTGCGGAGCAAGTCGCTGCGTAATATTCAAAGTTGCGGGAACAGCTAAGAATGAAAGAAAAGGGTTAGCCATTGGCTAACCCTTTTTTATATCCACGCTTTTTCTTATTTTTATAACGATCTTTTTTAAGATCTTGTTATGTGACTAACTAGGTTGATCAACCGTCTTCCCGTCAGGTGTTGCTTGTTGTGTTGCTGGATTCTTACCTGTTTTACGTTTGTATTTCTCTTCCCAGTAATCGGCGCCTTTAATACCAAGCGCTACTGGGTTAAAGGTATATTCTTCGACGCCTTCTTTTTGCTGACGCTCGTAATCTTTAAGTGCCTTGATGGCAGGCTTAGACATGAAGAAGATAATGATGATACCAATGATGTTAAGCCATGCCATTAAGCCCACACCAACGTCACCCATTGCCCACGCCATATTGGCCGTTTTAACGGTGCCGTAGAATACTGCTGTCATTAACACCAGCTTTAGCACAAACATTAATCCGTTCACTTTAAATGTACGACGAATGTAAGCGATGTTGGTTTCTGCAATGTAGTAGTAAGCCAAGATAGTAGTAAAGGCAAAAAAGAACAGCGCAAAAGCAATGAAGAGTTTACCGACACCCGGTAGGGCACTTTCAATCGCCATTTGTGTAAACACAGGGCCGTTGGCACCAATGTTTTCAGAAAGGTTCTGCACCAAAAATACGCCTTCAGAACCACCATGTACGTTATATGCGCCAGTAATTAAGATCATAAATGCCGTTGCAGAACATACTAACAGAGTATCAATGTAGATAGAGAACGATTGAACCAAGCCTTGTTGTGCTGGGTGATCAACATTCGCTGCAGCTGCAGCATGTGGGCCTGTACCTTGACCGGCTTCGTTAGAGTAAACGCCACGTTTCACACCCCAACCAATCGCAGCACCAAAGCCTGCCATAGGCGTGAAAGCATCGCCGACGATCATGGCGAAGATACGTGGTACTTCGCCAACATTAAGTAGAATGATAACGAACGCAATAATGATGTAAGCCAGCGCCATGAAAGGCACAACAATTTGGGTAAAGTTGGCGATTCGTTTCACGCCACCAAAGATAATGAAACCAAGAATGATAGAAACAACCGTACCGGTGAAAATTTTGGCGAAGCTAAAAGTACCGATAGCCGTTTCAATCATCTCACCTGGGCCGAACGCGGCTTCAACGGCATTACCGATGCTGTTTGATTGCACACCAGGTAGTAGAACACCACAAGCAAAAATAGTCGCAATCGCAAATATCCAAGCGTACCATTTTTGCCCCATTGCTTTTTCTATGTAATAAGCTGGGCCGCCACGGAACTGGCCTTCGTCTTCTTCTTTGTAAATTTGAGCAAGTGTTGATTCAGCATAAGCGGTCGCTGCGCCGAAAAATGCCACCACCCACATCCAAAATACCGCGCCAGGGCCACCAAAACCGATAGCAGCAGCAACACCTGCGATGTTACCTGTGCCGACACGGCCAGAGAGTGATACGGCAAGTGCTTGAAATGATGATATTCCTTTCGTAGAGCTTTTTCCTGACAGTAGCAGGCGCCACATTTCAGTAAAGTGTCGCACTTGTACGAAACGAGTAAGAATTGAATAGAACAGTCCAGCGCCTAAGCAAAGATAAATCAGTGCGGGGCTCCAAATAATTCCATTGAGAACGTCGATCAATGACTGCATAACATTATGTCCCTAAGGTGGTCAAAAAGATTGTATGTTTTTCAGGCAACACAATACCCCAAATGTAACGTTAATGTTAAGTTAAAAATGTGGCAAAAGTTAAATGCGTGATCGGGGGCTCAGTCGTGCTACATGATGTTTAAAACTGAAATAAATCCATATAAGTCAGCTTTACTCTGCTTATGTGTAACTGATTGCAAATAAAAGTCGGCTTATAAGTACTAGTTTGAATTTATCTAAATTTAAGCACATTATGCTAAAAACATGTCAATCAAGCAGTTTATGTTACTGGCTGGTTAATGTGAGTTGGCGCTGTATCTGGGGTTACACCCGATCCTCACTATTGTTGGCCTTATTGTTTTAAACGCTCGTTTATCAATAGGATGATGTGGCGAGGTGTTTATTCCCTCCTACACTTAAATGGAGAGGGGAGCTATTTATGAAAAAAACATCAGCATCAGACTGTTGTCGTTACAGTAACGAAGATGGTTGGCATTGCGATCAACCATCCGATGAGTCGGGGTTATGCTATTGGCACAATCCGGAAATAGATAAAAGTGGTGATGACGTTAAACAAGCGGTGGAGGAGTGGGCGAAAGCGGGAAAGCCTTTAGATGGGTTTCAATTGGCCCGCACCAATCTCAATGACATCAATTTAGTTAATCGCGGAAGTAAAGTCGGGTATCAGTGCCGCAACGTGGATTTTTATCGAGCTGATCTTTCCGATGCCCATTTTTTTGGTTTAGATCTCCGTGGTACATCGCTCATGAAAGCCTCGTTAAAAGGTGGGAATTTGCATTGTGCTCAGATGGAGGGCTGTAACTTATTAGGTACCGACTTCACCCGAGCAAGGTTAGAAAATGTTTTTTGGGGCAAAGAGCTAGAACAAGAAAGGCGAGCAGAAGAAGCGCTGACTAACAGTGATAAGAAAAAAGCCGTATCCTATTTCCAAGAAGCGGAAGAAGTTGCCAGAGCCATTCGAAAACAGTGTGAAAAAGAGGGGTTATTTGAAACGGCAGGCAGTTTTTTTAAGAAAGAGATGAAGTTTCGGCGTTATCAAATGCCACTATTTAGCACCAAGCGAATCATTTCTCGGCTGGTGGATTTGTTTTGCGGTTATGGTGAATCTCCAATGCGGGTGGTGTTGTTTTCCATGTTTTTGATTTGGATATGTTCGGTCGCATATTTCTTTTTAGGAACCACCGCGAGCAATACTTATACGGTTCAAGAGCACGGGTATTTTAATGCTCATGTTTTTGAATTTTTTAATGCAGTGTATTTCAGCGTTGTTACGTTCACGACTTTGGGGTACGGAGATATTTCCCCCATAGGTTTTGCTCGTTTTGTTGCTGCATTCGAAGCGTTTATGGGCAGCTTTACTATGGCGTTATTTGTGGTGGTATTTGTTAAGAAAATGACACGATAGGCGATAGGCAAAAAGTAAAAGGTAATAAGCGAAGAGTAAGAGCCTAAGGAAAAAAGAGGTAGCAGGAAAGTAAGCAGAGGCGACCTTGTTTGGTCGCCTTTATCGTGGGTGGTGGAGTAACAATCAATTAGAGGTTGGTGACGGATCTATTGGGGCTAGGCCGCCATATAGGTCATGGTTTACTGTGGCTTGAGGGGCTGAGCAATCACATTGGTTTTCTTGTTGTTGATTGTTGTGCTGCTTGGTGGCTTCTTGCTGTGGGGGATACCAGGTATCAAGCCCCTCTTGCAGTCGTTGTGTTGCCTGCTCCGGTGACATAGTACCGTTGAGCACTTCTGCACTGACTTCCATCATTTCACCGCCAAAATTAGGAGTCCCTCGAGACAAGATCTGTACAAAGCTACGGATGGTAGAATCGCAGCGGTTACGCCAACTTGCCATTTTCATTGCCGTTGGGTCTGTTATTTCAAAGAAGTGATTGGAAAGCGAGAAGAAACCGGGCTCTGAATCGGTAAACAGTTGAGCAAACTCTTTGGTCGTCATCCATTTTAGTAACTTCATCGCCGCTTCTTTGTTTGGACTAGCGGCATTAATGCCGATGCCTTTATCGGTGTGATCATTAAAAAAGCATTGCTCTTGACCATCCGGTACGGGTGGAGCAAATACACCCAAATCGACTTTATCTCGTACGTTAACGATTTCCCAAGATCCGGCAGGGCTGACGGCCGCTTTGCCTTGTTTAAACGTATCCCAGCTATCGGTATAGCCGCGTTGTTGGTAGTCGTCACCCATATAATCAGACCACCGAGCAAGGTGTGCGAAAGCTTGTTGGTACGATTGCGTGTCTATTCTTTCCGTACCCTCAATCAGCCCCAGTCGTCCATCTTCACCGTGCCAATAGTTAGGCCCAATATTCTGATAGCCAACTTCTGAAGACTCCCATTTGTCTTTGGTACTGAAAGCCAGCGGTAGATACTGACCATCGCTTTTCACTTTATCGAGCAGGGCAAAAAACTCAGATTCAGTTTTAGGCTCGGTTAAACCCAGCTGTTTGAAGATGGTTTTGTTGTAGAAAAAACCATGAATTACCGCTCCCATCGGCAAGCAGAATGTTTGGGCGCCAGAGTCGGTTTGCCAAGGGGTTTGTGCGAAACTTGGAAAATTCTCCATCCCTTCCATTTCGGTAATTTCCAGTAAGTAACCTTGCTTGAACCAACCGAGCGAGATATCGAAAGGGCGACAAATCACCAAATCTGCGGCGGTGCCATTTTTAAACCCGTCGGAGACCGTACCAAAGTATTTCGAGTTAACGATCTTATTTAGTTTGATATCAATGTCTGGGTGGTGTTTTTGAAACGCTGGGATCAACGATTTTCGCCAAAGTGTGTCTTCTTCTCCCCATGTATCAATGGTTAATGTCACCGCGTAGCTGGCACTAGCCGCAGACAGTAGGGTAGCAGACAAGATAGTGCGAACAATTGAACGAATAGTCATAATGCCCCCTTAGACTTTAAAGTGATTAATGAGTGTTTGTTGTTGCTGAGCAAGATCCGCTAAGACATCACCACTTTCGGCTGATTGCCTCGCTTCCTGCTCTGTCTGTCTTGCGGCTTCAGCAATACCATTGATGTGTTTCGCCACATCTTTACTTACTTCGATTTGCTCTTGAGTAGCGTGGGATATTTGGGACGACATTTCAGATATTTCATTCATGCGGGAAGTAATGGCTTCCAATGCTTCTTCTGTTAGGCGTGTTTGTTCGACACAATCATTGGTTTGAACTTGGCTTCGAGCCATGACTTCAATGATCTGCTTAGAGCTTGTTTGTAAGTTCTCAATCATTTTCTGGATTTCTTCCGTGGACTCTTGAGAGCGTGTGGCTAGGGCTCTTACTTCATCGGCCACTACGGCAAATCCGCGTCCGGCTTCACCAGCGCGAGCCGCTTCAATGGCAGCATTGAGCGCCAATAGGTTGGTTTGTTCTGCGATACTTCGAATTACATCAAGCACGTTATCGATGGACGATGAAAATTGACCGAGTTGCTCAGAGCAAGAAACGGCTTCTTGAATATCGACCGCAAGCTTCTCGGTGGTAGACCGGTTGGCTATCACTTTCTGTCTACCATCTTGAGTCGCTTCATGGGCTAGTTTGATTTCAGAGAGCGTATTGTCAGTAGAGCGAGATACTTCACTGGCACTGACTTCCAGTTGAGAGATTGCCGTGGCGACCATTTCAGTTTGCGATTTTTGCGCCTCTACTTGCTCCATAGTACGCTCACTGATTTGGGCCGTTTTTGCTGCTTCTTTGACTAAATGCTGGGAGCCTTGCCCAATGTCTGAGAGTAGCCCTGAAGTGTGACTGGCAAGCTCATCAATCGCTTGAGCCAGCACACCAAACTCGGTAGAGCTTTTGTATTCCGTTCTCCCTGTCATATCACCTTTGGCCATATTGAGCAGAACAGGGCTGATTCGTCTTAACGGTTTTTGAATACTGGTAGCAACCGTATAACCAACAAGTAGCGCAACCAATGCAGAAATCAACGCCATAACCAAGGTTGTAGCGGTGGATTGAGAAGCGGCTTCCTCAGCAGCAAGGCTACTTTGTGATGCTGAGTTTTGCACTAACGTGACCAGTTCGCCCAAGATGACCTGGGTTTGGTTGATTTGGCTTTCAGCTTGTTGTACATACTGATCTTGTTGGTTTAGATGTAAAGTCTCGTTGGCGGAGCTATTTAGCAGGCCATCTTTTGCCAGTGCTAACTGCTCTAACTTGGATACATTACGTAAGAAACGTGTTTTCACATCTTCAGCAATGTTTATCCCCGCAAGGCGCTCTTTCGCAACGCGAATATCATCGGTTAAGGTCTGTTTCAGCTCCGCCAAATCGGTGTCTTTGTTGATACGGCGAATGTTTTTAAGATCTCGGCTTATACCACTGGTAATAAGCTCTGCACGGTTTTGTAGTGACCGGCTGTTTGCGGAGCGCTGCAAAAGTAAGTTTGCCGCCCATGAGTAGGTATCTTCTAAGTGCAAAAATGATCTATTGAGTTGGTTGAGTTGTGCTCGGCTGTTGAGCGCTTGCTCGTAACTGCTCATTGCTTGAAGTGAAAATTGATAGTACTGGCTGGCTGCGCTGACAACGGCATCCAGTTTTTTTTGTTCTTCCGAGCTAGGAGAAAAACTTTTCAGGGTTTGTGTGGCTTTTTTAAACTCGCTTTGAGTATGAATAAACGCGTCTTTTAGCGACGGCAATTGGTTCAAATCTTGGGTTGCATCGTAGTATGACAGTGCTTGATGGCTATCTTGCAAAATTGTTTGTAAGCGAAAAGTGGCGATAACCATCGGAGTGGATTGCTGCGTAATTGCATTTAATCTCTTGTGCATGCTGGTGGTATTGCTGTAGTTAACGGCGGCTACGGCAATCAACAACACAAACATTAATGCGAAGCCAGCAATGGTGCGCTGAACAATGGACATAGTAAGGCTCTCTATCTAACAAATTACTTAATAAGACTAGAAGTGGAATGACAACTTTTCTGCCTAATCATTAAAGTAATCGATAAAAATGTTAGAAAAGTGAGCTCATGCGAGGTGGATCCTCGGCAGACAAATTGAGTTTGCTTGCCAAGGTCGTGAGAAAAGTGAGTGGAAAATCAGGATTATTTCAGTAAATTACTCGGCTTAAAACTGTGCCAACTAACCTCGGTGGTGCGACTGAGAGATAGGCTAATCGCGAATGCCAGTAAGCCCACCAATATAGAAACAAGCCAAAACACCACGCCAGCTTCTGAAATCGGGCCCCATGGATTCGGATTAAACAGAATCAAGAACGGCATTTTGTAAAGTGTCGTAAAGTAGTTCGCCAAACCGTCAAACCCGAGCAATAGACTTGCAAAAAACTGCGCCACGTAAGTCGAAAATACAAACACTAAAATGGGCGAGTTAGTCAGTTGCGATAGAGCCATTAGAATACTTGCGAGCGTAAATACAGAGATAACGGCAAGTAACATTTTGACAGCAAACTCTATACCGCTCATCAGCGCGTAGCCTAAAGAGTCGTATTGAAGCAATAAGGCAAGCGGATTCTCACTTGATATGCTGATGGCGTATAGGTACAGGTTAGCGAGTAGCAATAATGCGCCACACATCATTGGGATGATAACCAACCCATAAAACAGCTTCACACCGTGAAATTGCAATGGTGATATCGGCATACTGCGCCAAAACATGGTGCTGCCTTCTTGGCGTTCCTTGCGCATGGTTTTGGCAAAATAAAGCCCAGACAGTAGCAATGATAAACCGCCATACAGTAGATAAAGTACAGCCTTTATATCATCGCTGGCGTCGATACTTGCTGGAGAAAAGTCGCCGTGAAATTCCATCGAAATAAAGACATCACCTTGCAAGCCTGTGCTGCTTATTAAGCTGATAAAGAGCAACGTAGAGCAGACCAGAAAAAATAACAGGCTGCGAGTGATTAAAGTATGCTCGATGCGTTCTTTGTTCAACATAGCTAGGTAAGGGCGCATTAGCGATTCTCCTTTTGTAGCGCAATAAACAGTGAAGTTAAAGAGGTTGGATGAATAGTACCAAGAGATTCTGCGGGTTGTTTTTGCTCTTGCTTAAATAAGCAATGAAGTTGCTCACCTTGCTCGTTAATGGATAAAGGTGATAGCTTTTCCACGTCACTGAGTAAATGCTTTGGAGCTTGCAGTGTGAAATATTGTTCTGAGATAGCGGACATGCTGTCTTGGAATATGGCCTTTCCTTGTTTGAGGATCAAAACGTCTGTCAGCAAGTGTTCGATTTCTGTCACTTCATGGCTGGTAATGATAAGCGCTCGGTCACTGCGTTTAAACCATTGCTGCAATTCTTGATAGAAAGTATCCCTATATAATAAATCCAAACCAAGAGTAGGCTCATCAAGAATCAGTACTTTGGTATCGGTTGCAATGACGATGGCAAGATGAAGTTGTACTTTCATTCCTTTCGAAAGCTGTTTGATTTTACTCGTAAGCTTTATGTCTGTATGGGCAAGCGCTTGCATGGCTTGTTCACGGTTAAAGCTTGGGTGGACGCCATTCGTATAATTGATCAGCTGTTTTACACTCATCCACTCGGGTAGAACATTCACATCTGAAATATAGGCCAAATGTTCCATCATTTGGGCGTGGTCATCTATTGGGTCGAAACCACAAATACTGACCTTCCCATTGCAGAAATGGCTGCCTAGCAAGGCGTTAATCAAGGTTGATTTGCCAGCACCGTTGTGACCAAGTAAGCCAAGTACTTGTCCTGCTTGTAGCTGAAAGCTGATGGGGTGTAAGGCTTGATCTGAATTACCTTTATTGGATTGGTAATTTTTCGCCACTTGGTTTACATCGACAAGAACGGACATAAATAGGCCTGTAAGATATTGATTTGATGCAACCTTAACAACTCGGCCTTTGGTAAGCCATCATTTTGATTGCAATCACACGTTGATCATATCGAGTAAATTAGTATTTAGCCTATGATGATCCTTTTACTTATAAAGGTTTTATCTAATTGAAATAGATATAAAAAAAGCACTTGGCCTGCAGTAGGCTAAGTGCTTTTATAGCTAATCTATATTGCGTGATTAAGCGCTTTTTTCCGCCGTTTCTAAGCGGTATTTCACCATGTCTTCAATGGTTAAAATTGGCATGTCATGCATTTTACTAAAGGCAACCAGTTCTGGTGTTTTTGCCATAGTGCCGTCAACATTGGTGACTTCACAAAGCACACCAGCGGGAGCCAAACCTGCCATTTGCATCAAATCAACCGTACCTTCAGTATGACCACGGCGAGTAAGAACCCCACCCTTGCGAGCGCGCAATGGGAATACGTGACCAGGGCGAGCTAGGTCTGTTGGCTTTGCTTGAGGGTTGATGGCCGTTTTGATTGTTGTTACACGGTCAGCAGCAGAGACGCCCGTTGTAACACCGACTTTTGCTTCGATGGTTACGGTAAACGCCGTTTGGTTTGCACTGTTGTTATCGACAACCATTGGTGGCAAATCAAGTTGGTTCGCTTGCTCATCAGTTAAGCATAAGCAAACAATGCCGCTGCATTCGCGGATCATCAGTGCCATTTGAGCATTGGTAAGCAGTTCTGCTGAGTAAATGATATCGCCTTCGTTTTCACGATCTTCATCATCTAGCAATACCACGCCTTTACCTGCCTTAAGTGCAGTAATGGCTTTTTCAACACGCTCTAGTGGTGTGCCGAATTCTTCTAATAACGATGATTGTTTCTGATTCATGGTAGACCTCTATAAATAAATACCAGAATCAGGGCATACATGAAGGGGGATGCGCATAAAAATAGGCATCCAAAACAAGCACACTGAAGATCTTCAGTGTGTTTATCATCCTCTCCCATCCGGACTCTAACCGTCGGCTCTGGAATTTAACCAGATCTGCTGACCTCGGCGTACCGAGCGCTCGCGGGCTTATCAATGAAACGAATAAATGTAGCAATGGTTCGTTTAGTGACTTACCGCCGGTGGGGAATTTCGCCCCGCCCTGAGAATAATTAATGTGTCGCTTAATAATGTAAGCACGCCGATCTTACCGTCTCAAGCCAATGCTGGCAAGGTAAGCAAACGATTTACTGACATTATTGTGATTGTTTGATAGTTCCGCTGTTAAGCGGATTCTCTTCGAATCAAAGTGGGTGGAATAATGATCTTTTGAATACCGGTTTGCTGATGCTTCAATTGACTAACAAGGCGTTGCCCCGCTTGTTTGCCGATTTCATAGGCAGGCGAAGAAGTGAATGTTAAAGGTGGCGTACATAACTGCGCTTCAGGAACATCATCAAATCCAATGATAGAGATCTGCTTGTCGATGTATTGATCTTTACCGACTCGACGGTTGGCTCTATTCGCCGCATAAACAGCGCCGATGGCCGTTTTTGAGCGATGGCACAATAACGCGGTTATCTGAGGGTGATGGTGCAGCAAGTTTTCTACTACATCTGCGGCATCTTGCTGGCTCGGGTCGCACTCGACTACCCATTCATTTTTGAACATAAGTCCGTATTGCATTAGCGTTGTGCAGTATCCGCCGATCCGTTCTGCGCGAGTTAGTGAGTCCCCAGTACCGCCCACATAAGCAATGTGCCGATGGCCTTGCTCTATGAGATGCTGTGTTGCCATTTTTGCGGCAAGGCTGTTGTCTGGACAAACATTATCTATTGAGTCATTTACAGTAGCGCGAGACAAACAAATGGCAGGAATACTCGCATTATTTGCCAGTTCGATGACTTGCGATGTGCCGCCTCTAAAAGGGTTAAACGCGATGCCCGCAACACCTTGCTGGATCATGGAACGTACGCATTTAGTGAGTTTTTCAGAGTCATCCCCGTATTGTGCAAGAAACAACATATAGCCATGTTTTTCTAATACATGGCTAATACCAGAGGTAATCTCGGCGTAAAAAGGGTCGGTAATGTCACGTAAGATTAAGCCAATTAAGTTGGAGTTTTGCGTTCTAAGGTTGGCAGCGGCTTCATTGCGAACGTAACCAAGTTCATCGACCGCTTGGCTGACTTTCTTGATGGTTGCTTCAGAGATGCGCCCTTTATTGCCCAATACTAAAGATACGGTAGACACCGATACTCCGGCATGTTTTGCAACATCATTGATTTTTACAGCTTTCTTTTTCATGCGGGCTATACGGCTTATGCTTTTAACGACTCGTGGCTACTATATCGAAAATAAAGTACGGCATGGAGTAAAACGTTTTATCAAGGCCGAAAAATAGATCATCAATCACAGAGTCAGCCTAATCTTAGATATATCAGCGATTACTTGTTCAAATTTGTGACTTACGAACTATTAGTAAACTGCTAAAACGTTTTACTCTTTGGGTAGATAGAACTTAGAGCGCCAAATCTCGCGAACACATGGATGAGGAGATGGCGTTTTTTAACAAAATTTTGATAAAACGTTTTACCTAGTCAATAACTGAAACTATGTACCGCTTAGAGGGCGTTAACCATGTCTAGAACTACGAATAAAACCACGCTGTGGGAGTTTTTCCAAAGTCTCGGAAAAACCTTCATGCTTCCTGTTGCTCTGCTCGCATTCTCGGGCATTTTGCTTGGTGTTGGTAGCTCATTTTCGAGTGCCGCTGTAAAAGAAACCATCCCACTATTAGACAATATGCCGATGCAATTGTTGTTTATGTGGATGACAAAAATCGGTCTTGTGGCCTTTATTTATTTACCTGTTATGTTTGCGATTGCGATTCCTCTTGGCTTAGCTCGAGAAGAAAAAGGCGTTGCAGCATTTGCTGGCTTTGTCGGTTACGCGGCGTTGAACTTATCGATCAACTTTTATCTTTCCGTCGCGGGAGTGCTAGGTAATGCAGAACAAGAAGCGGCTTATGGTGTAAAATCCATTATTGGTATCGACTCGATTGATACTGGTATTTTGGGTGCGGTGATCGTTGGTATTATTGTGGCGAAACTGCATTTGCGTTTTTACACTTATAAAATGCCAGACGCGTTAGCTTTCTTTGGTGGCGCACGTTTTGTTCCTATTATTACGACTGTCGTACTAGGTGTTGTTGGCCTTGCGGTACCACTTGTATGGCCATTCTTCGCAGCGGGTATTAATGCGATTGGTACTGCGATTTCTCATGCAGGCCCGTTTGGTCCGTTTATGTTTGGTGCGGGTGAGCGTTTACTACTGCCTGTTGGTTTACATCACATCTTAGTTGCCTTGATCCGCTTTACTGAAGCGGGTGGCACACTGGACGTGTGTGGTGATACGGTAAGTGGTGCGCTAAACATCTTCTATGCTGAAGTTGCCTGTACCAGTGTTGATGGCTTCTCTCCATCTGCGACGGCTTTCTTGTCTCAGGGTAAAATGCCGACCTTCCTAGGTGGTTTACCGGGTGCTGCGCTTGCTATGTATCACTGTGCTCGCCCTGAAAATCGTGGCAAAATTAAAGCACTGCTTATTTCTGGCGTTGTGGCGTGTACCGTTGGCGGTATTACTGAACCACTAGAATTCTTGTTCCTATTCATCGCTCCAGCCCTTTACTTAATTCACGCTGTGCTTACTGGCCTTGGCTTTATGGTCATGGGCTTGCTAGACGTGACTGTTGGTAATACCGATGGCAACATCATCGACTTCTTCATCTTCGGTGTACTGCAAGGGACTGCGACTAAGTGGTACCTAATTCCGCTTGTTGCGGCTATTTGGTTTGCGGTTTACTACAGCGTGTTCCGCTTCGCTATTTTACACTTCAACCTGAAAACACCGGGTCGTGAAGTAGAAAATGCGGAAGAAGCGATTTCAAACGCTGGAGAAAAAGTCACTGGTTACAAAGGCGATATCATTTTGGAAGCACTAGGTGGCCCAGCGAATATTGTGTCACTGGATAACTGCATCACACGCTTGCGTTTGTCCGTTGAAGATATGTCTTTGGTTGACGATGCTCGCCTGAAAGCGAATGGTGCTCTTGGTGTTGTTAAGCTTGATGACCATAACCTTCAAGTCGTGATTGGCCCTCAAGTGCATATGGTGAAAAATGAGATGCAAAGTCTCATGCCTGCATAACGAACCACAGCGATAATGTTGGGGGGCTTTGCTCCCCATTTTCCGTATTTGAATCTCGTTTTATTGGAGTTTGCCATGTTTGACTTTTCTCGTACTGTTGATCGCCACGGTACTTATTGCACTCAGTGGGACTATGTTCAAGATCGTTTTGGTCAAGCCGATCTTCTACCATTTACTATTTCAGACATGGATTTTGAGACGGCGCCGATCATTCAAAATGCGCTTAAGGCTCGTTTAGAACATGGTGTATTAGGCTACAGCCGTTGGAATCATGACGACTTTAAACAGGCGATCTTGGGTTGGTTTGAATCTCGTTATGACGCAACTCTGGATGATGAAAGTATTGTTTACGGCCCGTCGGTTATTTACATCATTGCCAAGTTAATTGTGCAATGGACGAGTGTTGGTGACGGAGTGTTGGTTCATACGCCCGCGTATGATGCCTTTGCTAATATGCTGGAAGCGAATGAGCGCACTTTACTGACAAGCCCGTTGCTAAAGACAGACACCAGTTATGAGATTGACTGGTGCCAATTTGAGTCTCAATTGGCTAAGCCCGAATGTAAAATTTTGCTGCTCTGTTCTCCGCAAAATCCGACCGGACGAGTATGGAGTGAGCGCGAACTTAGTAAAATGGCCGAGTTATGCTTAGCGCATAACGTGAAAGTTATTTCTGATGATATTCATATGGATATGGCATTTGAACGTTACATACCTTGGCCTTCAGTCGCGCTCGATAACCAGTGGGCACTGGTCAGTTCTGGCTCTAAATCATTTAATATTCCAGCGCTGACTGGCGCTTATGCCTTACTCCCTGATGAGGAGATTCGTAATGCTTACCTCAAACAACTTAAAGCCGCTGATGGCTTGTCTTCACCGGCAATTTTAAGTGTTATTGGGCACATTACGGCCTATCAAGATGGCGAAGTTTGGTTAGAGGAGCTAAAGCAATATCTAAAGGCTAACCTTGCTTTTGTTGCTAGCGAGATAAATAACGCCTTTCCCTCGATTAACTATCAAGTGCCGCAAGGTACCTACCTAGCGTGGATCGACCTTTCAAGTTTGAATGTGAATATGGACGACTTGCAAAAGCGTCTCATTGAAAACCACAAAGTGGCGATAATGCGCGGAGATACCTATGGCAGAGAAGGCGAGGGATACTTACGCCTGAATGTAGGTTGCCCAAGGAGCAAAGTAGAAGCGGGGGTATCAGCCTTGATCTCGGCTATCTCGTACCTTATGAGCGAAGAGTAACTCGAATCACTGTTGTCCAACTCATTAAGCTCGGACAACAGTGCTATTTTGTTTATTAAGCGGCTTTTCTTAGGCGATCTTCTTTGCCTTTATTGACCCATAATCGCTGAGCTTTTGGCCCTAAACTGTGCAACAGGGTAGCACTTACGATCAGTATCATGCCCATAATGGTATGGGGTTGCCATTCGAAGTTGAAAAACATCACCTGCCATAACGTTGCGAATACGAGGTTAGTGAAGATTAAGGGCGCCAAAATGGAACCTGTGCTGACTAATCGATAAGCCTTCGCCCTAAATACTTGTGTATTAATGGTGGTGACCGACATTAATAGTACGGCAATGACCGCCCATACCCAATCATTATCCAACACCACATTTTGTAACAGCAACGTCGACAGGCTTAAATCGCCATTGTGTACGTTCAGGATATCGCTTCCTTGTAACCCAGTAAATAGCACAAAAGCGAAGACCGAGGCGAACACCATGCACCAGGTATTTAACGCCAATGAGGATAACTGGCTTTTCGTCGACCGATACATACACACTTGGCTTGCGGCATTAAACACCCCTGATGCGACCCCAATCAACAACTCTGGTCGCCAGTCTATATTTCCCTTTATGCCAGATTGAATGGCGACCCCAACAAAAGCCATCAGCAATGCGATGATCGTGAGGTGATTAAGGGGGGTACCAAAGATAATTTTTTCTAACAAAGGGATAAATAATGGGCCTGTACTAAAAAGCACCACAGATTCCATTAAGGAAAGGTGAGTAAGTGCATACAAAAAGCAGACCTGTGTGAGGGTAATAAATAACGCCCTCAAAACGAGCGCGGGTAAGGTGGTTCTATCCGGACTCTGCCATTCCGTGATGGCGAGCAGCCAGACCATAAATAGCGCGGGTATGAGAAAGCGCAGCAAAATAAGTAGGTCGTAGTGGATGATGTCCGTCAGGTTTTTGGTTAACAACCCTGTGAGTGACAAATTAAACGTAGAGATAAGCATGAAAGTAATGGCCTTCATTTGGTGATTGCTTTGCTCTGGGTGGGATGCAGATAACGACATAAATATAGCTCCTCATTGATGACTGGATCTTAGTCCTCTTGAAGAACATAAAAAAGCGAGTAATATTGACATGATGTGTAAGAAAAACTTACCTATTTAGTTTTGAGGCGGTCATGAAAAAACTGGTTCCTTTAAAGTCCATTTATGCCTTTGTCGCTGTTGCTGAGCTAGGCAGCATGACGGAGGCGGCCAACACGTTGAGCGTCAGTCACTCTGCAATAAGCCAAGCGATAAAAGCGTTAGAAAATCAACTCAATCGGCCGTTATTTCGTCGAGTAGGAAGGCGTGTTGAACTTAACATTGATGGGCGTCGATACTATAAGAAAGTCGCCCCTGCGTTGGAACAAATCGTGTTGGCCAGTGAAGAGCTAGCAAGCAGCAATGACGACAGCCCATTAACACTGAACATGATCAACTCGCTAGCGCTGCATTGGTGGATACCAAGAGTGGAGGAGTTTCAACGATCAGCACCTAATATTGATATTCGGATTTCAAATATTCCTATGGTATTTGACTTAGAAAGGGAAGGGGTGGATGTGGCACTGATCCATGGCCACCCGCGTGAATGGCAAGACTATCATTTGGAAAAGCTCGGTGACGATAACTTGGTTCTTGTTTGCAGTCCTAAGCTTCTAGAGGTAGACGATGAGCGGTCTGTTGCAGAGATGCTCCAACGTCATGCTGCGATCTATGTGACGAACCCAAGAAGACAAGACGATTGGCAACATTGGTGTGAAGCCTATCAAGTCCCTATACCGAACAGGCAGAAAAACTTAAGCTTTAACGCCACGATTCAGTCCGTCCAAGCGGCCATGAGTGGATTAGGCGTGTTGGTGACCCATCAGCAGTTTATTAAGAGTGATATTGAATCTGGCTTGTTGGTGCAAATAGGTAAAGAAGTCTTGCATCCAGAGAAGAGTTTTTATTTTGCTTGCCCAATCGAAAAACTAAAACAAGAAAAGGTGCTGACGTTACGCTCTTGGCTTCACCGAGCCTTTAGTCAGTGAAGGCCAATGCGCGTGGGAAAGTACTATTGCAATGCTAATCCTTAACCGATGAATTAGGACCAATCATTGCCACTTAGCTCAAACATTGAATCCTGATGATTATATTTAGATGACAAACTTTTGAGAGGAGAACGGTGGATGCCAGGCAATAACAAGAGTGAAATACACGTCATTGCATTACCCTCGCTGATTCATCGTATGGGAGGAGACACGGTTAAACAGGCCAAGCAATTAGCTTTGAGTCACCACTGCGTATTAAAAAGAGTGAGGCGCTCTCGAAACTGGCAATTGTTAGGAGAAAGCCAGCATATTATGCCATTACTTATTGCTTTGCGTGCTGGGTATCCAGAAGCGATGGGCTACCTTATTGATAAGGTTTCAATTTATCAACAGACTAAGGTCAAGCCGACATTCAGTATGCATGAGCAGTTATTGCACCTGCTAAGCGAAAATCCAAACATCACCCTGTCTGAAATGATGGACGTTACTCACTGCTCGATAGCCCAAGCACGCCGTGCTCGATTTGAAGCGGAAGAGATGGACGATTAAATTTGTTGAGCTTTAAGTGTTAGATCTTGCTGCGAATAATCTTCAGCTTGCTTCCCATCACAGATCAAATCAATGACTTTATAGCTCGCTAAGTCGCCAAACTCTGTAACCAGATAGTCTCGAAACGCGAGTTCATTTGGCCATTTACCACGAACAATATAGCCTTCCTCTTTATCAAAATCTTCGGTTTCAAAAAAAGAGAAATCGGTCATGCCGATGTTGTGACAGTACAAAACGAGATACATGCAATACCTTGGGAGTGAACAATATGAAAGTATATTTAAAGCGATCGCTCTACTTGAATCAAGTGTATTTCTTTCATGTGGTTACTCCTCTATTTGTTTGTTAGCTGCTACCATGGTTGTTCGCGCCTTCTTAATTAGAAGTGGTGTTTTTTCTGTGGGTAGAGAGTTTTAAGTGAGCGAATTTCAAGAGTTATCTCACCAAATTGAATTGGTTTCTAATGCCGATGAACCACTGCAAAGTGTCGTTCTTAATGATCTGATTGAAAAAGGGCTCGAGTCAGGCTCTGTTGCTCTTATTTTAGAAGCCTTTCCAATTGAAGATCGCGCCAGGCTTTGGCGTTTGCTTCCACTAGAGTTGCACATCGACGTACTGACTGAAATGCGTGCAGATGTGCGATTATCGGTGATTGAGTCCCTATCTGACGTTGAATTGAAACTAACATTAGCCAAGTTAGATAACTTATCCTTGATTGAATGGGCCGATTCTTTACCTGAAGAGATCACCGCCGATGCGATACGCTTAATAGAGAAAAGCGAATTAGAACTGTATGACCAAGCGAACGAGTTCGATGAAGAAGAGCTTGGACGCTGGGCCGAAAGAAAAGTCATTACCCTACCTTTCAATATCACCGTAGACAAAGCCAAAGTCTTGATGGAACGCTACAGCTACGATACACCACAGCAAGTCTACTTGATCAATCGGCATAAGCAGCTGAAAGGTGTGGTGAATTATTACGAAATTCTCAGAGCTGACAGCGGGATAAAGCTGAATAGCTTAGCGATAGACCACGTCACTACGCTCAGTAGTAAACTGAGCTTGCAAGAGGGTATTGAAGGAATGGGGCAATGTTCCTTATCGGCCTTACCTGTAGTCGATGACGATCAGACACTCATCGGTGAAATCGACTGGAAATTTGCACTCAATACGCAACGTGAAATATACGAGACTCGTTTAATGGCCGGTACAGGTATGGATGAGGGAGACGACTTGTTTGCTCCTGTACTGAAAAGCTCACGCAAACGAGGTGTGTGGCTTGGTATTAACTTGTTCACCGCTATTTTGGCATCGGTCACCATCGGGTTATTTGAAGATGTGATCACTCAGGTGGTGGCGCTTGCCGTACTGATGCCTATCGTAGCCTCTATGGGAGGCATCGCAGGCAGTCAAACCCTGACCTTGATGGTTCGGGCGATGGCATTAAACCAAATTGCCCCAGGTAACAGGTTGGCGTTATTAAAAAACGAACTGGGTATTGGTTCTATTAATGGCCTGCTTTGGGCTGTGATCATCGGGGCTCTTGCCGGGCTCTGGTTTCAATCTGCAGTCCTTGGTGCCACTATTGCATTAGCTATTATTGTGAACATTATCGCTGCTGCATTATTTGGAGTAATTATCCCTATTGTGCTGGATAAATTAAAACTCGATCCAGCTCTAGCAGGGTCAGTAATACTAACGACTGTCACCGATGTGGTCGGCTTTTTTGCCTTCCTTGGTACTGCAAGTTTAGTCATGTTGTAATGTGCGACCCAAAGCCCCTTTATTTTTGAATTTGACTCGAGGTGAGAATGATCAATCAACGCCCTATTAAACAAGCAAAAACAATCGATAACGTTTATGGCAGTGCGTTTTATCACTTAGAAGCCAAAGACAGAACCATCGATGAGCTAAGAAAAAAGCTGGTGGCGAAAACGGATAAGCAAGAGTGGATAGATACCGTTCTTAATGATCTGATTGAGCGAGGTTATTTAAAGTCAGATAAAAAATTTGCGATTAATTTTGTCGAAATGGCGTTTAACGCGCAAAAGGGCAGGCAGTTTATTTTGACTCAACTTAAGTTAAAAGGTGTGGATGAGTCCACCATTCAAGAAGCGATTCAACATATCGTTGACCGTGATGAAGTGTGTGAAATAACCATGATTAATGAGCGCCTTTCAAGTATGAGGCTAGAGTCGTTTTCAAGTGACAAGCTACAAGCCACCCTAATTAAGTATGGCTTTAAATCGTCGGATGTACGTGAAGCCATAAAAGCACACCCAGTCGCTTCAACGCTGTCATCAAAAATGCAAATCAAAGCTGATAAAGCCGATTTAGTCAAAGAGATAGAAAAACTGGCCCGTAAGCTCAAAGGCAAGTCAGTGATAAAGCGAGAGCTACAGCAAAAGCTGATTGATATGACTAAATTTGATGAAGAAATGGATAAACTGGAGCTCGATGGCAGCATCGATTTTTACGCAAACTGCCAACTAAGGCTTGAGAAAAAACGCTTTGATTTAAAGAGCTCGAAAGACAAAAGCAAAGCCTACGCGTACCTGTATTCTCACGGGTTTAGCTCTGATGAGATTAAAGAGACCTTATCTCAATAACTGAGTCCTAGTACCTGAGTGTCATTTAAATTCAGAGCAACAAACAAAAAGGGCCAACTCTTGCGAGTTGGCCCTTTCCAAACGTTTGGTGGGTTGGCGGGAGTTGAATCGCTGTGCCAAATCGTGAGTCACAAGGCTTGAGAGTTAATGTTCTAATTTAATGTTACTTCAGATGTTACATTAAAATCCTACTTAAAAAGGAACTGACCCCCCGCTTTGATATGTACTATGGATATAAATGCCCGTGCAAATATAGCTAAATGTACTATTGGTTAGTAGGGTTTCCCTATAACTCATTGTATTAGAGAAAATCGAATGGCTGCTTAGATGAAGCTTTATAACGGTTTACGATCCTGTCTCTCACCTTTGGGCTATCAGGTAAAAGGTTGTCGAAGTAGTTGATGACTGAGTCTGAAGTTATAGGTGGCAGTTGTAATTTTAGAGACAATGATAGTGGTCGGGACTTGTCACTGGTTACCCAGGTCTTATCATACTGAAAAGTATGAGCACCATTCTTCTGTTTATTGAGAGCCCCTACGAGTTCTCCGTTCATGTATGCGTTTAGTTTTTGCATTACCAGTTCTCATCATCTTGGCTATCTTGTGAACTTACTTGTGCTTTTTCCTGGATGCTCAGTGTCAACTCCATTGCCTGAATAAGTTTAAAGAAAGTCGAAAGTGTTGTCTTATCAGGACTATTTTCGAAGTTTGAGATGGTTGCTTGCTTTATGCCTACCCTTTTGGCCAACTCTGATTGAGTCCAGCCGTTCTTTTGCCTTATTAGGAGCATCATGTCAGCGAGTTGCTTTGGACTATATATCATTTCTTCCAACCCTCTATTAGAGTTAAGGTGCGACTTCATATATCTCATTATCCCCAAATGAGGATATAGAAAAGTATATCCCTTAGTGGGGATATTGGATGGCATGGTGAGGCATAATTTCACGGTAACTTGTCGCGAGCATGTGATTAAGTAGCCCCCCACATCAATGCAGTCGGTGTAACCATTCCCGACGATGTACGCAGCTCTTGTTGGTGGTATCTTCACCACATAAATAGCTTTGTCTTACGCACCTTGAAACGCAATGATAGAAGTGCGTTGGATCGACAGAGATGAGTTTTTTAATAAGATAGTATTTACGTGAGGTAGGGAAAGTTTTGTGTCCACTGGGTGAGAAACGAAAAGCAGGAAACAAACAAAAAGGGCCAACTCTTGCGAGTTGGCCCTTTCCAAACGTTTGGGATGGCGGCATCTGAATCAAACTCTTAAGTTGTTGTTTTGTAATGTCTGTTTTCGGTTTTGTTTTTTATCTTAGTACTTATCTTGGTACTAAAGTGGGTAGCTAGTAATGTTTTCTAAAGTTTTGATTATGAGAACTAACGCAACTTTGCCGAGGTGCATATTGTTTAATTGTGGTTGGTGGTACGGCATACTTAATTAATTGCACATAAATATAAGAGTATGTTATGGCTGATATTAGAACGCAAAAACTGTTGTATCACATCACAAGCTTCGATAATTTAGCATCGATTTTAGCAAATGGATTACTTCCTAGGGCTGACATTAAAGGCTTTGAAGATGTAGCTGATCATGAAATTTTAGATGGGCGTAAGGCGTATAAACTAGAGCATTATGTTCCTTTCCATTTTTTTGCCCGTAATCCATTTGATGGGGGAGTTCAACGAGACAACCCTCAAACAGATTTTGTATTAATCGCGGTTAGAAGAGCGGTGGCGCAGGCTAGAAGTTGGAAGATTATTCCTAGGCATCCTCTAGCTGCGCAAGGTGTAGAAGTTCTTGATTATGATGAAGGGTTTAATCGAATTGATTGGGATGCCATGAATCGCCGTGATTATCATGATGAAGAATCTAAAAGTGTATGTATGGCGGAATGTATCTCGCCGAAAGCAGTAGCTGTAGACGATTTCTTTATGATTTTTGTACCTAGTGAGCAAGTTAAGCAAAATGTTCAAATGCTACTTAGTGATGAAGGTGTCGCTCTTGATGTAAAAGTCAATGAAGGGATGTTTCTGTAGTGGATTACTCTTAGTTAAAAGGCTTCTTAATTGAAGCCTTTTTTAATTCTTCATTTTTACTTGTTCGTTATGACGCCGCTACTCGGTTTAGCCAGTGTTGATCTTGTAAGCGGGTTAGGGCTGCTTTGATATGAGCAGGCTTCATTTGTGCTTTACGTTCGCTCCACTCATGTACTTTTTTAACGACTTCTTCTAGTACGACGTTATCTTGCTGGCACTCTCTTGTTACTACCCAGTGGACTGTTGAGAGAAGCTCCATACCGTAAGGCGATTCGAACCCGTCAACCAGTTTAGTGACTTCATCAAAGTTGTGCTTTGTTTCTGGATGAGATGCTAGGAATGATTGAGCGCCGATAATGGCTCCATCTTTGAGCTCAATAGTAATATCAGGTTTGTTTACACCGTCAGCGTAGCCAGAAATAAAGTGCCCTTCCATTTTATCTAACACGTGGCGTAGCACATCTGCATACGGACCATAATGGTGCTTTTGAAAGTGGACTTTATTTAATTTTTCACCTGCTGCCGTTAAAAAATAAACCAACTTTTGAACCTCTAGCAGGGACAGTTTGTAGTGCAAGCCTGTAGTGAGGTACTCATTGATTAAGCCTATAACAGCAGCTCGACCGATTGTCATTCTAGGCTTCGTCGTACGGTTTACCATCTTCTCGGCTTGTGGTGCATTTTGAGGTGGATAAATGCGCCACTCCACTTCCGGCATGTCAGATAGTGATTCTTGAATTTCACGCTCGACGTCTGTCCAAGGCAAGCCACCTAGACCACTACCAAGAGCCGGTATAGCGACCGAGGTTAACTCTAACCTTTTAACTTCTTTTTTTAGAGCAGCTAGGCCGTCTTTGATGTATTCAATCTTAGACTTTCCTTTCCAGTGCGCTTTTGTTGGAAAGTTGATGATGTAGAAAGGAGCACTGATTGATTGAGTAGAAACTGACAACATCTCACCTGTTATAAGCTCTTTGTTATCACAAGCCGACTTATAGATTTTAAAGTTGTCTGGAAAAGCTTTTTTAAATTGCAAAGCTAGACCCTTACCCATAACCCCGACAGTATTTACGGTGTTAATAATGGCATCCGATTGGTCGTGCAGGATATTTCCTTTAACGTATGAAATCATTGTGAACTACTCAACTAATAATACCATTCTGGCTTAACCAGAACGTCAGGTTGGTGCTGTGCATTAGCGATAATTTGCTTTACTTTATCTGCTAATTCTGGCGTTTTTACTCCGATCTGTCGAATACAATTCCAAGATACTGCCTTGTGAGCTAGAAATTCAGCTTGTTTTTCTTCTTTAAACTGTTGCCAGTACTTGGCATGAATTTTTTTAAAGTCGAGTTCATCTAATCGTGAAAAATCATCGATTTGTTCAGCAAAAGCCAAGTCTGCATGTATGTCAGTGAAAAAGCAGCTTGGGTTGCGAGTAGTGATTGTTTGAGTATCGCTGATGAGGTGAATTATTTTATCTTGCCCATCATGGAAGTCATCGTGCCCTTGATGGATGACATAAAGCATCACCGAGCGTGGGCAGAAGTTAAATGGAACATATTCGCCAATCGTACCACCAGCAGCAACCTCAACACGATGTTGTAATCTACGCTCTTTTATATGGTTATAACCAATGTTTTTATTGTTTAATTTTAGATCGATACGTTTAGAGTCAGACCACAGGCAGCCTTCGGTTAATATCCCGTCGAGGTTGTTTATATGAGTGATATGAGAGACCTTCACAACCATCGATAATATCCTTGATACAGTGATGAAAACATTGGAGAAGAGATTTCTAATCAGTGTTTTAGGTCGTGATATTATCTTCTTGATAGCGAAAGTTCTACTTTCCTAGCTTTATGCACTCATTATTTGCGGTCTCTGATTGCCCCACCAGCCACTTCCCCGTAAAATTCGCGTCAATATCTGTTCGTACCAATACGACAACGTACACCTTCGTACGAGATCACCTCATATTCTGTAGGTAACATTAATGACCAACAAACTCTCCCTTCAGCAGCTTGAATCTTTCCTTTGGGAAACCGCTGACATTCTTCGTGGCAACATGGATGCTTCTGAATTTAAAGACTACATCTTTGGCATGATGTTCCTAAAGCGCATGTCGGATGCGTTTGAAGAAGAGCAAGAGAAAGTCATTGCCTACTACCTAGGGAAAGGGAAAACACAAGTTCAAGCTGAAGAACTGGCAAATGATGAAGATGAGTACGACGACACTTTCTATATGCCTGAAAGTTCCCGTTGGTCTGCGCTTAAAGATTTAAAGCACAACATTGGTGAAAGCCTTAACAAAGCCACCGAAGCGATTGAAGAACACAACTCAGCGCTTGAAGGCGTGTTGGTGACAATCGACTTCAACATTAAGAACAAACTGACCGATGCTAAGTTGCGTGACTTGCTTTCTCACTTTAGCCAGCACCGTCTACGTAACGAAGATTTTGAGCGCCCAGATATGTTGGGAACCGCTTACGAATACCTAATCAAAATGTTTGCCGACAGCGCGGGTAAAAAAGGCGGTGAGTTCTATACTCCTAGCGAAGTGGTACAACTGCTGGTGGCACTGTTAAAGCCTCATGCGGGCATGCGTATTTACGATCCAACCACAGGTTCGGGCGGTATGCTGGTTCAAACTCGTAACCACCTTGCTAAAAATGGTGAGAACGCATCAAACCTATCGCTATTTGGGCAAGAGATGAACCTAAATACGTGGGCGATTTGTAAGATGAACATGTTCTTACATGGCGTGCAAAGTGCCGATATTCGCAAGGGCGATACTCTACGCGAGCCTAAGCATACCGAAGGCGGCGAGCTAATGAGCTTTGACCGCGTAATCGCTAATCCGCCGTTCTCGCTGAAAAAGTGGGGTAAAGACGAGTGTGATAGTGATGGCTTTGGTCGTTTCCCTTATGGTACGCCGCCAAAAGATGCGGGTGATTTAGCTTTTGTTCAACATATGATCGCCAGCACCAATAATGAAGGTATGGTGGGTGTGGTTATGCCTCATGGTGTGCTATTCCGTGGTTCAAGTGAGAAGGCTATTCGCCAAGGCATTTTGGAAGACGATTTATTAGAAGCAGTGATTGGTCTGCCATCGGGTTTGTTCTATGGTACGGGCATTCCTGCATGCCTACTTATCATTAACAAGAACAAATCCGCAGCTCGTAAGGGCAAAGTCCTGTTCATCAACTCAGAGCTTGAGTTTGAAGAGGGTAAAAACCAGAACAAACTGCGTGAGCAAGACATCATCAAGATTGTCGAAACGTTCGAAAACCATTCGTTTGAAAGTAAGTGTGATATCAAACGTTACGCAAAAGTGGTGAACTTTTCAGAGATTGCCGAGAACGATTTTAACCTCAATATTCGCCGTTATGCAGATACCTCACCACCAGCTGAGATTTTTGATGTGCGAGCGATTCTTCATGGTGGTGTGCCAGTGCGTGAAGTACATAGCGAATACATAGAAGAGGAAATCCTAGCAGGGTTCGATATTTCCTTAGTGTTCGATAAAACCAACGACGATTACTATGCCTTTAAAGCAAGTATCGAAAGCAAAGAGCAGATCCGAGAAGTTGCTGCTGATGGGAGAGTTATCACTCAGTTTGAGCGCTGGTGGGATAAATACCAAGTGTCGCTGCATGAGATCGATGAACAAGTGACCGAAGCTGAACAGGTGATGCATGGGTACTTGAAGGAGTTGGGTTATGAGTAACTTGGTTCCTGAAGGATGGAAGGGGTCAAAGGTTGGGGACTCTTGCTTTGTCACTAAACTGGCAGGGTACGAATACACCAGCCATTTTGATTACTCTATTGGTGGTGAAATTATTGCAGTTAGAGTGTTAAACCTGAAGAAGGGGAAACTCGATCTATCGCAAGTGCAAACTATTCCAAGAGCTACCTCGGATGCTTTACCCAGATCGAAACTGGCAAAAAATGACTTGGTAATTAGCTATGTGGGTACTGTTGGTGAAGTCGCATTTATCGATGAGGATGATAGATATCATTTGGCACCTAATGTGGCAAAAATCACACCAGATGAAAATGAAATAGATGGTAAGTTTTTAGCCCATGTATTTACTTCTGATGATACTCAAAAGAGTATCAAGCTACTTGGTTCGGTTACTTCTCAGCCGTCTTTGAGTATGGAGAATCTAAGGAAAGTATTTGTTCCTCTCCCCCCACTCCCAGAACAAAAGAAAATCGCCGCTATCCTCACCTCTGTCGATGAAGTGATTGAAAAAACACAGGCGCAAATCGACAAGCTCAAAGACCTAAAAACAGGCATGATGCAAGAGCTGCTCACCCGTGGTGTCGGTGTGGATGGTAAGCCTCATACGGAGTTTAAAGACTCGCCAGTGGGTAGGATTCCGAAGGGGTGGGAGGTTCGATATATAGCTGATTGTTGTTCCAAGATGACCAATGGATATGTTGGTTCAACCAGAGATATTTATGTAGAGAAAGGGGTGGACTATATTCTTTGTCAAAATGTTAGACGTAATGTTTTTGTCGAGAAAACATACAAATATGTGAGACAGGAGTTTCACCAAAAGAATATTAGAGCATGCTTACAAGAAGGTGATGTCCTCACGGTTCAAACTGGAGCTGGGAATGGAGACACTTGTGTAGTACCTAAAAGCTATGAGGGTGCGAATTGCCACGCATTGATTATCTCTAGACCTAAGAAAGAGATATTGAACCCATACTTTCTAGCTGAGTATATGAACTCAGACCAAGGAAAACAAAGAGTAAGCGTTATTGCAACTGGCGGTGCTCACCCACATTTAAATACAACTGATTTGAGGAGAGAGGTTATACCTTTACCTCCAATTGAAGAACAAAATCAAATGGTTAACTCTATAAGGGCTGTGCAGAAGAAATATCTTCTTTTGGAAGCGAAAAAGAAGAAGTTTGAAGGAAGTAAAAAAGCCCTAATGCAAGATCTCCTGACGGGCAAGGTTCGTGTGAAGGTAGACAGCTAATGTTAAAAGCAATTCTTCACGGAAAAGCAGGGCGTATTGAGCACGGCGGGCAAGATTCAGTGCGTTGGGCAAGCGTGTTCAAAGCCCGTGAAGATTTGCTCACGTCTACTTTTTTTGAGCGCTTTGCTTACCTATCTGATGATGTTCAAACTCAAATCCTAGCGAGTTGTTTTTCTCTGTCGCCTGATGATTTTCAGGCGAAATTTGGTGCATTTCAATCTATCGACTATTGGCCGAGGTATGCTTTAACAGAAGGCGGTGAATCTCGCCAAGTTGAACCTGATTTGGTGATTCGCTTTGAACTGTGCAATTTAATTGTTGAAGTAAAACCACCAGCAGGCGGCGATCAGTATTACGACCAATGGCACAAAGAGATTGAGTCATTTTTGCAGGCTCAACAAGAGTGCGACAAGCCTTTATACTTTTTGGCAATTGGTCGAATAGAGCAAAAACAAGCGCTTGAGTGGGCGAGTAAGTTGCTAAACAAGAACAATCTACTTAAAGGTATTGCATCCATTAAGTGGGACGCTGTTACGGCGCATATTGTTGAGTTGCTAAATGATGAACAAGTAAACAAAGCATTAAGCATCTCTCGCCAAGAGAAGCGCATTCTCAATGATATTTTAGATGGACTCAGCTTATATGGTTTACAAACATCTCCGTTCACTTGGTCTCAATTGATACAGCCAGACGTATTCCCCAAGTTATCTCTACAACACTCTCTATTGCTACCAGTCAGCAAGGAATTGCGATGAATTCAAATGACACAGGCGACCTATTCGTACAGGTACGTACAGCACACCGTTTATTAGCTGCTTATTATCAGCGTTTATTACCCGCCATTGAAAAGCTAGCCAAAGAGTTCGATACCGATTTTTGGTTTTGGAAGCCTTGCCGATTCTCCAACAGTGCGAGAAATCCATTTTCAAATTGGCAATGGGATATGTTACCAGCGGCAATTCCTAGATATGAATTCAAAAACGTTGCTCACCTAGACAAGGTCACCAAAGGTGATTTCATCTTAGAGTTTATCGTGATGCATGATACTGGAATTCGTGATGAGAGCATGGGTAGTCAGCCGGATGCACTTAACATGGCGGTAAAGGTAGAAGATGCAAAGAGCTTATTGAAGTTGTGTATCTATCGTGCGCATTGTGACCAAAGCAAAAGCTTTGAGGCGGCATGGAATATGGCTGATTATCCAAAGCCGAGCCTAGATTATCATTGCAAGCTAGACCATGATTTTGTCACCACGGCATTTGAAGAACCTATTGCTTCTTTCTTAACCGAAGAAGGGATTGAGCGGTTAAAGCAAAAAATTAAGGATAGTCTAGAACGCACATTGGAGTTTGTTCCTGCGTTAGATAAAGGGCAAACGGGATGTAATCATGGCAAATAATGAATTCGATAAAGTAGAAGCGCCTGCGATTGCTCAATTGGTTAAGCTTGGTTGGCAATATGTGCAAGGCAAAACTCTTGCGCCTGACCATCCCAATCAAGAGCGTGCCTATCTACGTGACGTAATACTGGTGAAGCGCTTAGAAGCGGCGATTAAACGCATCAACCCTTGGATAAGCGACGAGAACCTACGCAAAGTATCAAGGGACGTGACTCACCCTAGCTTTGCTGCCTTAATGGAGTACAACCACGCCTTCTACCAAACCATGGTGAATTACCTATCGGTTGAGCAAGATTTAGGTAAAGGGCGCAAAGGGCAAACCGTTAAACTTATCGACTTCGATACGCCTTCCAATAACGAATTTCTAGTCGCCAACCAGTTCAAAGTGGAAGGGGTTAACCAGAAAATCATCCCCGATATTATCTGCTTTGTGAACGGCATTCCCCTTGCGGTAATTGAATGTAAATCGCCATACATTTCAGACCCAATGAGCCATGGTATTGATCAGCTTCGTCGTTATGCAGATTTACGTGAACAGCAAGACGGTGAAGGGGCAGAAAAGCTGTTTTGGTATAACCAACTGATGGTTTCTACCTGTCGTGACCAAGCCAAAGTCGGCACCATCAGTTCTAGCAGCCAGCACTATGGTGATTGGAAAGACGCTTACCCATTCAGTGATGAAGCGTTAGCGAACCAGTCGCTACAAGATAACGTAGTAACGTTTCGTTCTGCGGTAGAGGTTCAATACCCTGATGATGTATTAGATGATGACTCTGTTAGTGAAGCTAATATAGAAAGCCAAGTCGAACTTATGCAAGCAGCAGAACCCAAAGCCAGTTATGAGGTTTTGATTCATGTGACGGCTCAGCAACGTTTGCTAGCAGGTATGTTCAGCTTAGACAACTTCCTCGATATTCTGCAAAACTTCATCATCTATGAAACTGATGATGGGAAAATCATCAAGAAAGTAGCTCGCTATCAGCAATATCGAGCAGTTAATAAAGTCATCGAACGCTTGAAGGGAGGCAAAGATCGCAAAGCCCTCTCTCGTAAAGAAAGAAGCGGTGTGGTTTGGCATACCCAAGGCAGTGGTAAATCACTCACTATGGTTATGCTCGCGGTGAAGATGCGCCGTGACCCAGAATTACAGCAGTACAAATTGGTCTTTATTACCGATAGAACACAACTGGATGAACAGCTTTCCAATACCTTCCGTGATGCTCAAGGCGAAACGGTCTATAACGCTGGCTCAGTAGCAGAGTTAAAAGAGCTACTTAAAAAAGACAGCTCCGATCTTGTGACTGCGATGGTGCAAAAGTTCTCCGATCTTGAAAAAGAGCAAGAGAAACAATCGACAGTAGCGGAAGGCTTTGTAGACCTAAACCCGAGTGACAAAATAATCGTTCTTGCTGATGAAGCTCATCGCACTCAGTTTGGTGGGCTAGCCATGACCATCAATGCTGCGCTACCGAACGCGCCTAAAGTGGGCTTTACGGGTACACCTTTGCTTAAAACGCAAAAGATGGGTCAAGCGTTTGGTGGCTATATTGATGAATACAAAATCAATGAAGCAGTCGAAGATGGTGCAACCGTACGCTTGCTGTATGAAGGCAGAGAAGTGCAATCGGAAGTGGCGGGAGAGTCACTTGATAAGCTGTTTGAAGAGTATTTTGGTGAATACACCGAAGACGAACAACGAGAAATAAAGAAAAAGTACGGAGTGGAGCGCGCAGTACGTGAAGCGCCTGCTCGCATTCGCTGGGTATGTTTAGATCTGCTTAAACACTATAAAGAACACATTCGCCCCGATGGTTTTAAAGCGATGATAGTAGTGGGTAGCCGTCATGCTGCCGCTATTTTTAAAAAGACGCTTGATGAGCTGGGTGCGCCTCCTTCTGAGGTGATTATCTCAGGTGATCACAACGACAAAACGTATATCGCTAAGCACACCGACAAAGCGCATCAAAAGAAGGCGATTGAGAATTTCAAAAAGCCGTTCGGCATTGATAAAGCGGGAACTGAAGAGAAGAACAAAAAGTTTGATAACACGGCGTTTCTTATTGTGAAAGATATGCTGTTAACGGGCTTCGATGCCCCAATCGCTCAAGTCATGTATATTGATCGTAAGTTACAAGACCACACACTGATGCAAGCCATTGCCCGTGTGAACCGTACCTACAAGGGTAAGAATTGTGGCTATGTGGTGGATTATCACGGGTTAGCTACTCACCTTACTGAAGCGTTAGACTTGTTCAGCAGCGAAGATGTAGAAGGCACATACCAAAGCCTGAAAGATGAGATCCCTAAGCTAAAAGCGAAACACACGAGAGCAATGTCTTTCTTCAATAATGTTAAGAGTGACGATATTGATGATTACGTGTTAGCGCTAAAAGATGAAACGACTCGTGCGCAGTTCGACCTTGCTTTTAAGTTGTTCGCCAAACAACTCAACGTGATTTTGCCTGACGCCAGTGCCGCACCCTTCATTCCTGATATGAAGTTACTGGGCAAAGTTCACAACGCATCAAAAACGCTGTATCGAGACGCGGGTTTAGATATGCGTGAAATTGGTGAAAAGGTTCGCCAGTTGGTGGATGAGCACATTCTTAGTACAGGAGTAGACCCGAAAATACCCCCTGTAGATTTACTCGCGGCGAACTTCAAAGAGATGATAAAACCAACCAAGTCGGATGAATCGAAAGCGTCTGAGATTGAGAGTGCAATCAAGCATCACATTACCATTAATCTCGATGAAGACCCTGAATATTACCGTTCGTTGAGTTTACGCCTGCGTGATGTCATTGAAAAAACAGCAGGTCAATGGTCACTTCAGTTAGAGCTACTACTAGAAATGACTGACGATATTGGCAATGCCCACCAGCAAGCAGCACAAGATGTGGGTTTGTCGGAAACGGAATTTGCTTTCTACAATATTCTTATCTCAGAAGTTACGCATGTCAGTGATGGCGATGTGATTGATGAGTCGCTTCATGAGTCAATAAAACAGACAACTCAAACCTTAGTCGCGATGCTAGACGAAGCAACAGAGATTATTGATTTCTTCGCTAAGCAAGATGAAGTGAAGCGGATGAAGAAAGAGATTAAGCGTGCTGTACTCGATCAGCCATTCGGTGATAAAGCGTTAGTGAATGCGCTACAAGAACGTTTTATGGATCTCGCTAAGCATAAGTTTGGTAATAAGTGAGTAAGCAAAAAGCAATGAACAAGCGTGAACCTGAGCTGATTCATACTGAAGGCTACAGTGTGCTGGTGGAGCGTACCTCTCGCAGAAAAACAGCCTCAATTAAAGTTGATGAAGGGGAAGTGATCATCGTTGTCCCTAAGCTGCTGGAGCGTGACAAAATAGATAAGCTCTTAGCGAGTAAACATCAGTGGATAGTCGAAAAGATAGCGCAATACCAAACCACCAGCCCTGCGACAGTGCGAGAGTATGTGTCAGGTGAGTCATTGCCATACTTAGGGCGGAATTATCGCTTAAAAGTGCTTAAAGGCGACTTAGCGCCTACAAAACTGCTTAATGGACGTATTACGGTCACCGTTCCCGATCCATCCACACAAACGCACTATATTCGCCGAGCTTTAACGAATTGGTATAAGCGCCATGCTGATAAGAAGATTCGTGAGAAGGTAAGGCGTTATGAATCGCTGGTGGGCGTTGAAACTGGCGTTGTTAGAACTAAAGAGTTTAAGAGTAGATGGGGCAGTTGTACCCCTTACGGTGATTTAGAATTTAACTGGGTGATTGTCATGGCTCCCAACAGGGTTGTTGATTACGTAGTGGTGCATGAGCTTTGTCATCTAATCCACCATGACCATTCGCCACAGTTCTGGAAAGAAGTTGAACGAGTTATGCCCGACTATAAAGAGCATAAAGAGTGGCTTAGAGGAAATGCACAAAATCTAATCATATAGTGCGTACGTTCACTAATGTAAAAAGACACCCTCAATTGAGACATAAAAAAAGGGCCAACTCTTTCGAGTTGGCCCTTTCCAAACGTTTGGTGGAGCTTTCAGAAAAGCAAACAGACGGTTCTATCCCTTGCTCTATAAGGCTTTGTGCTTTCTATGTTCTGATTAGAGAGCTTATCTATAAGTTAAAGCTCAATTTCAGTGATGAGTGGTGATTGCTTAAGGAAGTGCTTACATCTAGCCACAACGATTTTACGGTATCGGTTTAAATAAGGTAATTGTGAATCAGAAGTAGGAGCGACGAGAGATATAGCATCGTCAATGTTGTTTATAATGTCTTTTGCGATCTTTACTAGGCTCTGTTGAAGCAATTTTGGTGAAATATCACAATCGTCAGCAAACTCTGCAAGTTGGTAGGCATTAATAGAATCTGAGTCAAATTCATCCCCAATGGCCATCGCAAGATCCTGCTCAAATTCAGGGTACATCCTTACATTGACTAGATCGTAAAGTGGCGTTGGTGTTAAGCCCGACTTTTGGACAAAGAAACTGAAGTTTTTGCCATGTGCATCTGCGTTATAAATACAGAGATTGAACATTGCCCAATTTAGGATCGCTAGTTTTGCCGCTAATGGGTTTTCACATTGCTCTGTTACCGAAAAAAGTCGGGCGAAGCTGACACCATCACGAATATGACTGACATCTCTTTGTTTACCTAAGTTTCGTTCATACTTTCTATCTACACCTAGGTTACAAGCTTGACAGGCATCGATCATGTGCCTTCGTTTCACACTTGTTGAACTAAATAGCTTTCGATCAAACCTCTCTACAATTAAGGCTGGAAATTGGTCAAAATACCGCAACTCAACGTCAGCAACATCTAGCCCAACTAGCTTCGCTAACTTCATCGTCACAAATTCATTTATGACAAGGTGTCGTTGGTCATTTTTTTCGAACTTCACAATATGAGTTGAGCATAGTTCACCCTCTCCAAACCCTAAGTTTCCATCGATAGATAAAACGTTTAGCTTAGATTGAACCCCCGCTACTGATAGTCTTGGTTTGCCTTCCCATACTTCTAAATACCAAAGTTCAGGGTCAGATAGTTTTTTAATTAATTCACTATCATTGATTGGGTTGAAAGAGGTTTCAGTTTGAACAGGAGAAACACCTTCGGATAAGAACATCATTGCACCTGATGTATCTGTTCCAATCCCACCAACTTGTGCAAATACGTTTGAACGTGATACGCCAAGAAAGTCGATCAAATAATCTAACCCTTTATTTTCAGGGAGCAAATTCTGTAAGAACCTCCTGATATTGACCGATGGTATATCAGAGTTCAATGGAAGGTGTGGCGATATGGGAAAGCCACTATCAATCCAATTTTGCTTGTAGATTACAGATAGAGCATCACTTTCTTTACTCAGTGATAGCTTGCCTATGACTTGCTGGCTATAGACTATATCGAGGATGTATTGATTAGACCCAGACGTCATTACCTTTCTCCTGTGATGGGACTGAAGCATTTAAGTCTTGCCATGGTTGTATCGATATCTTTATCCCTAGAGCAGACACAACTTTCATTAAAGAGGTAAGTTTAATATCGGAGCTGCCTTGTTCGATTTTTATGTAGGTTTGTTTTGAAACACCAGAAAGCAATGCTGCATCTTGCTGGGTGATTTTACTTTGAGTTCTTTTTGCTTTGATCGCCTCACCAAGTAGTGACGGTGTGAACACCTGGCTTAGATCTGGTGACTCAGTTGCTTTTACTTTCTTAACCATGAAACCTCCATATAGCATGATGCAGTAAAGTATGCCTCGGTAGACTTTTAAACTATTTATACGTAGATTTTCAATAAAAGTCTATTAAAGTTGACTTTTATGGTAAGTGCATTGAGTTATCACTTAAAAGTCTACAGAGGTAGACTTTTATACTTATAGACCTGGTGTTCTTATTAAAAGTCTAGTTTGATTTACTTTATGTAGGGAAGAACAATAGAGGATGGGCCTTTGAGATACCTAAAGTATGGTTGGCTGACACCGAATGAGTCAGAACGATTGTTTTGGTTAAACTCTAAGATCGTGGCCAATATTAGTTGACCACTTGTATCTTGAAGTTTTGGATGAGTCCAATTAGGATTGTAACAGTATGTAAAACAATACTTTAGATACAAAAAAGGCCACCCGAAGGTGGCCTTTTCCAAACGTTTGGTGGAGCTGGCGGGATTTGAACCCGCGTCCGAAAATCATTCATCATTGGTACTACATGCTTAGTCGATCTTTAATTTCACCATCCACCTGCGAACCGACACGCTAGTAAATGGCTATCCTGAATTATAATTCGCGCTTTTCCTCTCAGGCGGGAGAAGCCACGCTAGCTAGTTTGGGTTTGACTCTTTGTTATTCCCCGTCTTACAAGCGGAAGCTAGGGCAAAGAGGCTCTGAGCAGGTTATTAAGCTGCTAGTGCGTAGTTTTCGTCGTTTGCGACTATTTTTTTGCGGCTTTTTACGTGGCCAACCGCCCCACGGCATGCACCTCAGACTTCAGAATTCCCGTCGAATCCTAGATCAGCCCCTAGTGTTGATTGCATAGTACCAGAAAAGGCTAGCCTGTCTAGAGCCATGCAGTCTAAGTGGTTAAGATTAACGCAGATTGCTCTTCATAACGCGAGCTTTGTCTCTTGCCCAATCTTTTTCTTTCATATCAGTACGTTTGTCGTGCAGCTTTTTACCTTTGGCTACGCCTACTTTGATTTTGACCCAAGAACGGGACCAATACATAGCAGTGGCAACTAAAGTCATGCCTTCACGGTTAATACGACCGAATAAGTTGTCGAGTTCTTTGCGGCTCATGAGCAGTTTACGAACACGTGTTGGGTTCGCGACTGTGTGAGTGCAAGCCTGTTGTAGCGGGATGATAGACATACCACTAATGAACGCCTCTCCGTCACGGATATAAACATAACTTTCGGCGATGTTGGCTTTGCCTTCACGCAGGGATTTAACTTCCCATCCTTGCAGTTCTAGGCCAGCTTCGATCTCGTCGTCAATAAAATATTCGTGGCGAGCTTTTTTGTTTTGAGCGATGGTATTGCTACCCGCTTTGGAATTTGATTTTTTCTTTGCCATAATAGCGCCATTATACGGATTGCACCGAGATTGGGAAATCCTTTTATGCTAACCAAACTTCGATATTACGTGGTTTGTGATGACTTTACGATGTAAGAGTGAGTGATATGCCTCAAGTAACACGAAGCGCATTAGTGCCATTTAGCGCCGAGCAGATGTTTCATCTCGTCAATGACGTGGACAGCTATCCAAGTTTTTTGCCTGGTTGTTCAGGTTCACGAGTTTTAGAAGTGTCAGAATCTGCAATGGTGGCGTCGGTCGATGTATCTAAAGCGGGCATCAGTAAAACCTTTACTACTTCTAATCAATTGGAAGTAGGGCGCAAAATATTTATGCAGTTGGTGGATGGTCCTTTTAAGCACTTACAAGGCGGCTGGGAGTTTACCCCTCTTGATGAGTCTGCCTGTAAGGTTGAATTGAAACTGGAATTCGAATTTACCAGCAAGCTGGTTGAAATGGCATTTGGTAAGGTGTTCAATGAGCTTACGGGCAATATGGTTGGTGCTTTTACCAAGCGAGCTAAACAGGTGTATGTGTAATGAGTAGTGAACCTAACATGATCCATGTTGAAGTGGTGTATGCGCTGCCTACCGAGCAACGTGTATTTAAGTTGGCAGTAGAAGCCGAACTGACGGTTCAGCAGATCATTGAGCAATCTGGTGTTTTGAGCTTATATCCTGAAATCGACCTAGCCACTAACAAGGTGGGTGTGTTTAGTCGAAACGTGAAACTCGACGCGACAATACAAGATAAAGATCGAATCGAGATTTATCGTCCACTGCTAGCCGATCCAAAAGAGATCCGCCGCAAGCGTGCTGAGCAAGCAAAGAAAGAAGCGGCTAGAGAAGCCAGTAAAGCAAAAGCCGAGAGTAAAGGTTAGATATACAAAAAAGCTCGCAGAAATGTGCGAGCTTTTTAATTCTATGCCAATGAATGCTAATTGAGTCATGAACACTCAACTAGCAAGAATTGATCAACTTAGTTAATACTTTCGAAAAAGGTTTCGCCAGCAGCGTAATCGCCATCGACTTTTACCAGCCTTTCACCGTCATCAAATCGAACAAATAGGTTCTTTTGAATCGAGTCATCATGGCCCTTAGTGTGATGGTAGATGTAGTACCACGTATTTGGGTAGCCGTTTTCTACCAACATTGGCGAACCAAGCACGTAACGTACTTGTTCTTTGCTCATGCCGAACTTTAACTGGCTTACAGAGTCTTGCTCGATGTAATTACCTTGGTTAATGTCAATTCGGTAAACCAATTTCTCTGCGACTGAACAGCCGGTTAGCATGGTCAGTGCCAGAGGGATTGCAACCATCCACTTCTTTAATTGCATATCAAATACGTCTTTCTACTGTTCATTTAAAAATCTCAACGATGATAATAATCACTTCACGCTAAGAAGTAAAAATAGTTTTCACCCTAGCATTAGGATGTCCGCCTTTTGAGACCACAGTTATACCGATTAGTTGCAATGCTAAAAAGACAAACAGCGCAAGCAATGCTTACGCTGTGAGTCGGCTAACACTTTTACTGATTGTTTTATGCGGCTATTTTCTATGCAGCAATAAGCAATTCTTTGGCGTTGGCGATTGTGCTGTCGGTTATCTGGCTGCCGCCAAGTAGCCTTGCGAGTTCTTCTATGCGTTGTGAATCGTCGAGGTTTCGCATTTGAGTTTCTGTTTTGCCGGCTTTAGTTTGTTTCGCAACAAATAATTGTTGATGACCACAGCCAGCAACTTGCGGCAAGTGAGTCACACACATAACCTGGGTTGACTGGCCAAGTGTGCGTAACATTTTACCGACTACCGCAGCTGTAGGGCCACTGATACCGACATCGACCTCATCAAAGATCAAGCTAGGGGTATCGACTTTCTGGGCTGTGATCACTTGAATTGCGAGTGAAATCCGAGACAGTTCACCACCTGAGGCAACTTTAGCAATGGCTTGTAAGGGCTGCCCTGGGTTGGTTGAAACTAAGAATGTTACACTGTCGATGCCAAGTGGCGATGCGTTGTTTTCATCGCGTACAACATCAATACAGAATTTGGCTTTTTCCATGCTCAGTTCGTGCATGCTGTTGGTAATGAGTTTATTCAATTCCTTGGCATAACGGAGTCGAGATTTATTGAGCTTGTCTGCTGATGTTAAGAAGACCGTGCGCTTTTGTTCGACTTCTTCGCCTAATGCGCTCAGTTTTTCGTCTGAACAATCGAGAGCTTCAACTTGCTTAAGTAAATCTTGATGATGGCTGTAGAGTTCTTCAGGCATAACATGATGTTTGCGAGCCATCGACATGATCTTAGAAAAACGCTCTTCTACATAAGCCATACGAGCAGGATCAACGTCGATGCAATCAAGGTAATTACGTAGCTCGTTATTGGTTTCTTCAATTTGAATGATGGCTTCAGCTAACAGGTTGGGAAGCTCTGCCAGCCTTTCGTCCATCTCGGCAAGTTGAATAAGAGAGTTATTGGCTGCTTGCAAAATACCAAGAGCATTAACTTCTTCACCTTCGTAAATTAATTCAATGGCTTGTTGGCACGTACTCGCCAGTTCACCACTATTGGCAAGGCGTTTATGTTCTTGTTCGAGTTGGGCAAATTCACCTTCGGTAATGGCTAATTCATTTAACTCTTTGATTTGGTATTCCAATAACTGCTTTTGTGCCAAGTTTTCTTGGCTATTTTGAATCAGTTGTTTTAAGTGATTATCAGCCTGACGCCAGCCTTGATATTTAGCCTTAGTTTTACTGATAAGGCTAAGATGCCCGGCGTATTGATCGAGCATTGCTAATTGGTAATCACTTTTCATCAGTTGGTGATGAGCGTGCTGGCCATGAATGTTAATCAGCAATTGGCCTAAAGACTTCAGTTGAGATGCAGGTACAGGGCTGCCGTTAATGAATGCGCGAGAACGGCCTTCTTTGGTGATCACTCGCCTGAGAATGCATTCGCCGCCCTCGAGCAGGTCGTTATCTTCTAACCAGCGAGTTGCGCCAATGTTGTTATCGAGCAGAAAGGAGGCACTGATGTCGGTTTTGTCTTCGCCTTGGCGAACCATGTTTGCTTCAGCGCGATCGCCTAAACATAAGCCGAGAGCATCAATAGCGATGGATTTACCTGCGCCAGTTTCGCCCGTAATGGTTGTCATGCCTTTAGCGAGTTCTAGCTGTAAAGACTTAACAATAGCAAAATTATTAACACTCAAGTGAGCCAGCATTTTATTTACCTGTATAACTGAACAATACTGTATAAGAAAACAGTATATACTGTTTCTTTATACAGTAAAGTTCCACAGGTGTTTTTTTGTGAACTTACTCAGAAAGTGAATGCATAACTTAGCATGACGCTTTGCTCATCAAGTGATGAAAACACTGGCTAGAAGAGTTTGCTAGACCAGCCAAGTTTATTACGCAAAACATGGTAGTAGCTGTAATCTTCTGGGTGGATCAGTTTTAAGCAGTTAGGGCTCTGGTAAATGTGGATTTCATCACCGGGTGAAACCGGTAAGGATATCTGGCCGTCACAACTGATTTCTTGAGTGCCACGGTTATCTGGAGAAACCAGTAGTTTAATGTGGCGGTTGCCGTCTACTACTAATGGGCGGCTAGATAAAGTGTGCGGAAACATAGGTACAATTGAGATTGCGTTTAGGCTGGGTGACAAAATAGGACCACCGCCTGAAAGAGAATACGCCGTCGATCCGGTTGGAGTTGCAATGATCAACCCGTCCGAGCGTTGTGAGAATGCAAAGACGTTATCGATGTACACTTCAAATTCGATCATGCGAGCGACTTGACCTGGGTGCAGTACGGCTTCATTTAATGCTGCGTTGTGGCTTTTTATTTGGTCGTGGCGATGAATTTCTGTTTCGAGCAAGAAACGCTCTTCTTCAATGTATTGGCCTTTAAGGACTTTACTAAGCGCTTGTTCAAAGCCTTCAGGGTCTAAATCGGTTAAAAAGCCAAGGTTGCCACGGTTCACACCAATGACCGAAATATCAAAACGAGATAACACGCGAGCAGCGCCTAACATATTACCATCGCCACCTACCACAATGGCTAAATCGGCTTGGTCGCCAATATGCACTAGGCTGTTGAAATATTTTGATTCAATATCAGTCAGAATGTCTTCTAGTCGGTCATCTATAATGACTTGATACCCTTCCGAAAGTAGCCAGTGAAACAGTTCTTTATGGGTTTGCACGGCTTTTTTGTCGCGAGGTTTACCTATGATGGCAATCACTTCGAAAGGCTTTGGCATAGATTAAATCCGTTCTGTTAGGGTTATAGTGCTTGAATCAAAAATCTTCGTCCCCATAATAAAGGCAAGTTGAAGAACTATGCGAGTATTTTGTCGTAAATTATTGTATGACCACACTAGCGTAGGTAATTGAATTCAGAATTCTGGAGATATCATGAGCGATCAAGAAAACAAAATTAATGAAGAAGAACTTAAGCAGCAAGAAATGGCTGAAGAAGTAGAAGCTGTTGGCGGCGAAGCTGATATCGATTGGAATGAAGAATTAGAACAAGATGAAGTCGAATCTAAAGTTGCTCAATTAGAAGCTGCACTGCTTTCTAGTGAAGCGAAAATCAAAGATCAACAAGACTCTGTATTGCGTGCAAAAGCAGAAGTAGACAACATGCGTCGTCGTTCTGAGCAAGAAGTCGATAAAGCGCGTAAATACGCCTTAAACAAATTTGCTGAAGAGCTACTGCCAGTTCTAGACAACCTAGAGCGTGCAATTCTAGCGGCTGACAAAGAAAGTGAAGCGGTAAAACCTTTGCTTGAAGGTGTTGAGATGACTCACAGCTCTTTTGTTAACACGGTTGCTAAGTTTGGTTTGAAAGAACTAAACCCTGAAGGTGAAGTGTTTAACCCTGAATTCCATCAAGCGATGTCAATTCAAGAGAGCCCTGATCATGAATCAAATACCGTTATGATGGTAATGCAGAAAGGCTACGAGCTTAACGGCCGCGTTGTTCGCCCTGCAATGGTTATGGTTGCTAAATAAAGCGAAGTACTAAAAGCGAAGTGCTAAGAGATAAGTTTTAAAGGCTAAAGGCTGAGTACTTTTCTGGTGATTGATAAAAACACCCCCGTGTATGCGGTGGGTGTTTTTTTTTGCATTCGATATTCTTAGGGCAAAGCCCGTCCCCGTAATCTTATTTTTTCCATTGTCTGTTTCCTAACCACTATTTCATTCAAGCTTTTGATTTTTATAAATACACGATTTTTGTTTCCTAAACCCGCGGGAAATTAAGTGTAAAAACTGTGAAACTGGTTGTGATAATTCTGTTAATAAATTCTTTCATTTGTTGCCATGGCGTGTATTATGCGTGCCACTTGCACATATTAGCGCAAGAAATAACTAATTTGTTACTATAAACAAGCACAATAACCTGGAGTGGAACGATGGATAAATCGCTCTCAACAAAAATCTTTATCGGCTTATTTGCCGGCTTGATGATCGGTACTGCAATTCAGTATCTGTTTAGTGGAATTACCGTGATGGACACCTATTTGTTAGGTGCGGCGGAAGGGGCGGGCGGTATGTTTGTCTCATTGATCAAACTACTGGTTGTTCCGTTGGTATACGTTTCTATCGTATGCGGCATTGTAGATTTAAAAGACATTTCTGCCTTTGGCCGTCTTGGTGGCAAAACTTTTGCTTTATACATTTTTAACACCATCATTGCGATTACAGCGGCGTTAACGGTCGGTATGATCTTTCAACCAGGAGCGGGGGCAAACCTGGCTGGAACCATTTCAGAAACCGTTGCGTTAACGACAACAGAAACGCCGGATATCTTCTCTTTGGTTGTTAATATCGTTCCTAGCAATCCGATTCAAGCGTTTGCTAGCGGTGATATGCTGCAAATAATTTTCATGGCGATACTGACAGGCCTTGCGATTCAAGCTTTGGATTCTCGTGGTGGACCAGCGATTAAAACCTTCAAAATGGCCAATGAGATCATGATGAAGTTGGTTGGCTTGGTGATGAGCCTTGCGCCTTACGGTGTATTTGCGCTGATGATTCAATTAGGTGCAACGCTGGATGCGAATACCTTGGCTTCCGTAGCGGGCTATGTGGCACTTGTTGTTGCTATGTTGGTGTTCTGGATTTTTGTTTTTTATCCAACCGTTGTGGGCTTAACTACCGGGATTTCACCAAAACAGTTCATGCGTGCTACTCGTGAGCAAGTATTGTTTTCGCTTTCTACAGCAAGCTCGAATGCAACGATCCCTGTAACCATGAGAACGTTGACTGACAAATTGAATGTTTCTAAGTCTGTTGCAGGCTTTGGTGTACCACTTGGTGCAACCATGAATATGTCAGGTGTTTCTATCTACATTGCATTGGCGACGATTTTCGTAGCTAACGCCTTTGGTCAGCCGATTAACTCAGCCGACATCGTAACACTGGGTTTAACTATCTTGTTGCTATCGATTGGCGCTGGTGGTGTACCTGGCGGTGGTGTTGTAATGGTAGGCGTACTGCTTCACCAATTAGGCTTACCACCAGAAGGTTTGGCCATTGTTGCCGCGGTTGACCGTATCAATGACATGTTCTGTACTTCATCTAACGTTGTTGGCGATACAGCCGTGAACACGATAGTTGCAAAATCTGAAAATGAAATTGGCAAAGAAGAAGCAATGGAACCTGTTGAGGCAAAATAGCCGAATAGGTCATCGTTTTTCGATGCAAACATGGAAAGATTTTTACAATAAAGAGGCCTAAGTGGCCTCTTTTTATTGTTACCAAGCCATTATTTTCGATTTTGTCGTAAAAAAAGGCGATTTTTTTTCACCTTGCCCTTGAAAAGGTGCTTGTCGCCCTTATTTATGGTGCATACACGAAGCAAACATATTTGCGAGTAGGGGGTTGAATCCCTATTTGTCCTCCCCCACTTTAGGGGGTATAGCAAAATAATATTAGATTTTTTGGAGATGGCCTGATGGGTAAAATCATTGGTATTGATTTAGGTACTACTAACTCTTGTGTTTCTGTTCTAGACGGTGACGCACCACGTGTAATTGAAAATGCTGAAGGCGAGCGTACAACCGCATCGGTAGTCGCATACACAGATGGCGAAACGCTAGTAGGTCAACCTGCAAAACGTCAAGCGGTTACAAACCCTGAAAACACGTTATATGCAATTAAGCGTCTTATCGGTCGTCGTTTTGAAGACGAAGAAGTTCAGCGCGACATCGAAATCATGCCTTACAAAATTGTAAAAGCAGACAACGGTGATGCTTGGGTTGAAGCGAAAGGCCAAAAAATGGCTGCTCCTCAGGTTTCTGCTGAAATTCTGAAGAAAATGAAGAAAACAGCTGAAGATTTCCTAGGCGAAGAAGTAACTGGCGCAGTTGTTACTGTTCCTGCTTACTTTAACGATGCACAACGTCAAGCGACTAAAGATGCAGGTCGCATCGCAGGTCTTGATGTTAAGCGTATCATCAACGAACCAACTGCTGCTGCTCTAGCTTACGGCCTAGACAAGCAAGAAGGCGACCGTACTATCGCGGTATACGACCTTGGTGGTGGTACGTTTGATATCTCAATCATCGAAATCGACAACGTTGATGGCGAGCAAACTTTTGAAGTACTAGCAACTAACGGTGATACGCACCTTGGTGGTGAAGACTTTGATAACCGCATGATCAATTACCTAGTAGATGAGTTCAAAAAAGAGCAAGGCATCAATCTTAAGAATGATCCTCTTGCTATGCAGCGTGTTAAAGAAGCAGCAGAAAAAGCGAAAATCGAGCTTTCTTCTACACAACAGACTGACGTAAACCTACCTTACGTTACTGCTGATGCAACTGGTCCTAAGCACATGAACGTTAAAGTGACACGTGCGAAGCTAGAATCTCTAGTTGAAGACCTAGTTCAACGTTCTCTTGAGCCTCTAAAAGTTGCTCTAGCGGATTCTGAACTGTCTGTTGGCGAAATCACTGACGTTATCCTAGTTGGTGGTCAAACACGTATGCCTATGGTTCAAGCTAAAGTAGCTGAATTCTTCGGTAAAGAAGCTCGTAAAGACGTTAACCCTGATGAAGCAGTAGCGATGGGCGCGGCCGTTCAAGGTGGTGTTCTTGCTGGTGAAGTGAAAGACGTTCTTCTACTAGACGTTACGCCACTTTCTCTAGGTATCGAAACTATGGGCGGTGTAATGACGGCTCTAGTTGAGAAAAACACAACGGTTCCTACTAAAGCGAACCAAGTGTTCTCTACTGCTGAAGATAACCAAAACGCGGTAACTATCCACGTTCTTCAAGGTGAGCGTAAGCAAGCTAGCTACAACAAGTCTCTAGGTCAATTTAACCTAGAAGGCATTCAAGCTGCACCACGTGGTATGCCACAAATCGAAGTAACTTTCGACCTAGATGCGGATGGTATCCTTCACGTATCTGCGAAAGACAAGTCAACAGGTAAAGAGCAGAAGATCACTATCCAAGCTTCTGGCGGCCTAAGCGACGAAGATATCGAAAAAATGGTTCAAGAAGCAGAAGCTAACAAAGACGCGGACAAAAAGTTCGAAGAGCTAGTGACTACTCGTAACCAAGCTGACCAAATGATCCACGGTACTCGTAAGCAAATGGATGAAGCTGGTGAAGCACTTCCTGCTGAAGAGAAAGAGAAAATTGAAGCAGCAATCAAAGAACTTGAAGATGTGAAGAGTGGCGACGACAAAGAAGCTATCGACACAAAAGTTCAAGCGCTTATGACTGCAGCTCAAAAGCTGATGGAAATGGCACAGCAACAAGCTCAACAAGCTGAAGGCGCTGAAGCAGGCGAACAACCTAAGCAAGACGACGATGTTGTTGATGCTGAGTTTGAAGAAGTGAAAGAAGACAAGAAATAATTTTTCGTCGCTATAACGAGTCATTTCTGCGTCGAAGGTGCTCACTTACACTTGTAAGCTCCGTGCCTTCTTCTTGAACTGAATCGTTCTAGCTTAGAAAAATCGATCTTTCGATTATAGTCTTGCGGGCGTTCGAGGAAACTCAAACGCCCGCAATCTTGTAAATAACGAATCAATCTAGATGAGTGAAGTGCGAAGTACTAAATACGAAGTTCTAAGTAGTAGAGCTTTTAATACTTCGCTTTTCGCACTTAGCCTTTAGTACTTTTCTCATCTAGATTGATACAAACACGCGAGTGAAGTGTTTCACTTGTAGAAAAAAATTGGTGATTTAGAACATGTCAAAACGTGATTTTTACGAAGTATTAGGCGTTGCCCGCGATGCATCAGAGCGCGATATTAAAAAGGCGTACAAACGTCTTGCGATGAAATTTCACCCAGACCGTAATCAGGGTGATGAATCTTCAGCGGAGAAGTTTAAAGAAGTAAAAGAAGCGTACGAAATTCTAACTGATGGCCAGAAAAAAGCCGCGTACGACCAATACGGGCATGCTGCTTTTGAACAAGGCGGCGGTTTTGGTGGTGGTCACGGTGGCCATGGTCAGGGCGACTTCGGCGATATTTTTGGCGATGTTTTTGGTGATATTTTTGGTGGCGGTCGCCGTGGTGGTGGTCAATCTCGTGCTCAACGTGGTGCGGATTTACGCTACAACATGGAACTATCATTAGAAGAAGCCGTACGCGGTTGTTCTAAAGAAATTGAAGTACCAACTCTTGTTGAGTGTGATACTTGTGACGGCAGTGGCGCTAAAAAAGGTTCATCTGCGACGACATGTGGTACGTGTCATGGTCATGGTCAAGTTCAAATGCGTCAAGGTTTCTTCGCTGTACAGCAGACGTGTCCTACCTGTCATGGTAAAGGCAAAATCATTAAAGATCCTTGTAACTCATGCCACGGTCAAGGCCGTAAGCAGAAGACTAAGACGCTTAATGTTAAGATCCCTGCTGGCGTAGATACTGGCGATCGCATTCGTCTTTCTGGTGAAGGTGAAGCCGGAGAAATGGGCGCACCAGCGGGTGACTTGTATGTTCAAGTTCACGTCCGTGAACACCACATTTTTGAGCGTGACGGCAGCAACTTGTACTGTGAAGTACCAGTAAGCTTTGCTCAAGCGGCACTTGGTGGTGAAGTTGAAGTCCCAACACTAGATGGCCGTGTAAGCCTGAAAGTACCGTCTGAAACCCAAACTGGTCGTATGTTCCGCATGCGTGGCAAGGGCGTTAAGGGAGTTCGTGGCGGCGCAATGGGTGACTTAATTGTTAAATTGGTTATCGAAACACCAGTGAAACTAAGTGCTCGTCAGAAAGAGCTACTTAAAGAGTTTGAAGAAACCTGTGGTGGTGAAGCGGGTAATAAACATAACCCGAAATCAGATGGTTTCTTTAAAGGCGTGAAGAAGTTCTTCGATGACCTAACTAGCTAATCAAAATTTATGTTAATTAAAAAACCGAGCTAATTTTAGCTCGGTTTTTTTTTGGAAAAAGAATACCGAATTTACTTCACTTTTTAACTTTACCAACACGCCTCAGGCCGTTTTTCCCCGTTTGCTTTTAACGTTAAGCTCCCGCATTGATCGTTACTTTGCCCCTTGGTTGATTGTGGCGTCGCGACGATGGTGTACCCCCCAGCACTGGTCACAGCAAAGTGGTATCTATCGGTACTCGTTTCGCAAAGTAAGCATTGGCTACCGGATATGATGTGGTTCCATTGATAACTGGTATCGAAATGGTTTTCCAGTTCAAGCTGGATTTTTATCAGATCGGTCATCGCTTGGTGGCGGTGCCCTTTGTAAACGTACTGGCTATAAGATGGATAAGCGATCATCGAGATGATCCCTACGATGGCTAGGGCAATCAGGGTTTCGAGTAATGTCATTCCTTTTTGTTGTATTGCGGTTTTCATACATACATTTATTCGAATCATTTCCAACACTTCCATCAAACATAGGTCTTCATTTTTATGGGGTGTTAGCATTCGCGCAAGTGCATTTTTGTTTATGTGGAATGTTTCATAAGGTTATGGGAAATGACTCGCGGTTTTACGCTTATTGAAGTGCTGGTAATGCTCATTATTATGGGGGCATTAACTGCTGGGGTCGCCCCACAGTATAGGCAGATAGTAGAGAAAAATGAGATGAAAGGATTTGCAAACGATTTGTATTCTTTCTTCGCTCAGTCTCGATCTGAAGCTGTATTTAGAAATCGTGACCTTTATTGTTTTTTCAAGCGTTCAGGCAATCGAAATGATGAGTGGACACTGAGCTTACATCTGGAGGATTTAGCAACGAGTGACACGATCAGTCAATTATCTGGGAAGTCATACAAGCGATTGTTTGTTAATAGTAATTTTACTAATGATAGGTTCAAAGTCGGTGGTGTGACGGGTAAGGTTCAACAAAATGGCAATTTTGAATTTGGTTTGTCTGAGAACGATTTGAAAGGACTCAAGTTAGTGGCTCATTCAGTTACTGGCCGTATTAGGTTATGCGGGGTAAGCCAAAATGGGTATGGCTATGACAAGTGCTAAGCATTCACGGCAAGTTGGCAGTTCGTTAATTGAGTTCCTCATTGCTTCGTCGTTGAGTTTGATTGCCATTTCGAGCATCGGCAGCGTCTATTTAGCAGGTGCCAAATATGCGAACCAACGCAGTCAAGAGCTGGTGGTACTACAGAGCATGCGAAATACGTTGAGTTACATGGCGAGGGATGCTCAACGAGCTGGGTTTCGTCCTTTGTCAGCGGCCCATGTGACCATTTTATCGGGTGCAAGCCGTGTTTGGCACACAACATCTTCATCTATTGCTTACAGCTATTTTGACGGTCATGACTTTGAAAACGTTTTTTTTAAGTTTGTCGATGAGTCCGTGAAAGTCTGTACTTCCAACAGAGCTCAAGTAGAAAGTGTTGATAGCTGTAATGTGTATTTTCACTTTATGGATCAAAACAAAATAAAAGTGACCGATTTCTCTATTGAGCAGGCTGATCTAGGTAGTTCTGTCAGTTCTGCATTCTTATCCATTTCTCTTTCTGCCTCGTTACGAGATGGCAGTTACCCACACACAATGACAACGTCGATTAAGCAAAGGAACTGGCAATGAAACGTCAGCAAGGAATATCTAGCTTAATGGTAGTGAGCTTATTGCTCGTCGCGGTGTTGATGTTGTCACTCGCCAGTTATCGGCACGTATTCCTGCAAATAAAAATGGCCAAAAACCAAGTTCAGTCTGCGCAGCAACGTTGGCTGGCAGAGGGCGGGCTAGAGTGTGCATTTGCTCAAATGATAGCAGGAGAATGGAATCAAAATAGTTGGCATCAATGTGGAGGAGCCGCCGATATATCCGTCAATAAAGCCGATGTCAGTGAAGGCGTCTACCAATTAACGTCGATTTTCAAGAACCAGAGAGTGAATAAGAATGTGTCCGTGGGAGGAGGGGTAAAAGGGGCGATTCAATCGAGCGCAAACATTGCTATGCATGCATCTTTAGCCATTTCAACACCGGAGCCCGGAAAGCTGACGTCTGCGGGTTGGGAGTGTACGGCCATTACCTATCGAGACAAGTTGCATGTACCCGCAGGCTTGGTTAATCAAGGCGTGATCCACGGTGATGTGCCATGGGTGGGATTTGATGCTCAAGGGAAAGATTGCGTATCTACCCACCTGACTAATGGAACAAGTTTTCGCTCCGATATCGTCAAAAATGCGAACGTTAAACCTTTCGAAAGCTATTTTAATGTCCCAGTTAATGAATTTGCCTCTGTACGTGATGGCGGCAAATTTAAGCGTTTAGAGGGCCGTGGGGCGCCTAAAGTACTAGCTAATTGTGGCAAAAAAATCACAGACCAAATTAATGCGGGACACGAGTTCGTTTGGGTGGAGGGGGGCTGTGAAATTGAGGCTTCAGATTACTCTGCCATTACCGCAGCCTCTCAAAATACAGATGGAGTTTTATTGGTGGTTCATGATGGACCAATGTCGCTAATGGGAGGAGGGGCGATATTCAAAGGCAGTATGGTCCATTTCAACACCAATTATTCCCCTAAACTATCCGACTGGGCTGGTTTTGAAGCCTATACATATTTAAATCATACTCCTTCTTTATTCGCTCAAGCACATATTGCGAGCGCGTCATTCTACCAGCACGGCGCATTCAATTTCAGTGGCAGTCAATTGTTTGATTCTCCCGAACATTTTTCACTTTTTTATGCTTCTTACAACATGCGTTTCAACCGAGATGTTATAGAACACGCTCGCTCGAAATTGGTAAAACCAAGATGGCAAAAGGGGAGTTGGCGTGATTTCTAAGACACACTATAAAAATAAGAAGCAGTGTGGCTTCAGCCTTATTGAGGTGCTAATTTCGTTTCTGTTGTTGGGCGTAGGTGTATTGGGCTTACTAAAAATGCAAAACACATTAGCTGTGCAATCTGAATATGCAAGCCGCAGTTTGGTCGCATTAGATTTAGCGCAAAGTAAAATGCACTGGTTTCGAACCCGGTCTATCAGTGGCGCGAATAACACCATAGCATTCAGTTCAATTGCCGATAATAGCGTAATCACCCTTGACGGCTATCATGTACGTTGGGAAGTGGAAGCGGGTTTAGGTAGTACTCTGCAGTCAATTAAGCGAGTTCGCGTCATTTCGTCATGGCAAGATCGGTTTGATGTAACGCAGCAAGTGACGCTCGAAACTATGATATCTCAGCATAGTGAATTTCAATAAATGTAACAAATTGTAAGTTTGTGGTTCTTGTTGTGTCATGGTTATTTTGTATGCTTTAGCGTGTTAAAATAAGTACCGATCGGCCCAGTTAACTTTTTTGTATATCGTATTATATGTGCTAGTTAAATTGTTGTTTTTATGTTGTTGCTAAATTATGAACAAAGAAAAAACTTTTGACTGGTATTGGATATTTGGATGGTTTTTTGTGCTTTTCTGATCGGTATTAATTAGAATATGTCATTGACGAATTGAGCAATAAGAAAAATATAAACCTGCTCTTACATTACAACATCGAAAATGAGGTTACTAATGAGTAACGAAGCTGTAAAGCAAGCACAAAGTGAAAAGCTGTCAATGATGGACAGGTTTTTAAACGGTATAGAACGAGCGGGTAATAAAATACCCGATCCTGCAATCTTGTTTTTTTGGGCACTTGTCATAGTTTGGGTTGCATCAGCATTACTTTCTAATGTTTCTTTTGATCTGATCAACCCTCGTACTGGCGAAGCTCTTATTGTTCAGAACCTGCTAACAGGTGAAGCGCTTGCGAGTTTCCTCGCGAATATGGTGACAACGTTTACCAGTTTTGCTCCTTTAGGTATTGTTCTGGTTGCTATGTTAGGTGTTGGTGTTGCTGACTCATCAGGCTTCATCACAACTGGCCTTAAGAAGATGCTTAACTTCACACCAGCAAAACTGCTAACGCCGATGCTGATTTTAGTAGCGATCGTATCGCATACCGCAGCGGATGCCGGCTACGTATTGGTTATTCCACTAGGTGGTATCATATTCCACGCGGCGGGTCGTCACCCATTAGCGGGTATTGCTGCAGCATTTGCGGGTGTTTCTGGTGGTTTCTCTGCTAACTTCATCCCGTCAGGTATTGATCCACTTCTAGCTGGCTTTACTCAAACGGCTGCTCAAGTACTTGACCCGACTTACGTTATTAACCCGTTAGCAAATATTTTCTTTACCGGTTTATCTTCAATTTTGATTGTTGGTATTGGTTGGTACGTAACAGAGAAAATCATTGAACCGCGTTTAGCGAAAACGCCAGTTGATGAAGATGCTGAAGTAGCACCGGATCTTGGTACGTTCACCGCAATTGAATCAAAAGCATTCCGTTATGCGGGTTGGGCAATGGTTGCGGGTATTGGTTTATTGATTGCAGCACTGATGCCTGAAACGTCAGCACTTCGTTCGCCAGAGGGTGAATTAACGTCGTTCAGCGCGCCTGTTATGAAGTCGATTGTTCCGCTGATCTTCATTTTGTTCATTATCCCGGGCATCGTCTATGGCCGAGTTGCGGGTACGTTCAAAAACAGCAATGACATCATTAAAGCAATGTCTGAAACAATGGCAACGATGGGCGCATACATTGTAATGTCGTTCTTCTGTGCTCAGTTCCTATCAGCATTCGCTCAATCTAACATTGGCACTATGCTTGCTCTGTACGGCGCTGAAGGTTTGAAGGCGATGGATCTTCCAGGTCAAGCAACGGTTGTCGGTATGATTCTACTTACTGCTTGCGTTAACCTGTTGGTTGGCTCTGCATCGGCTAAATGGGCATTGATTGGTCCAATCCTAGTGCCTATGTTAATGGCTGTCGGCATTTCTCCTGAGCTATCTCAGGCAGCTTACCGTGTCGGTGATTCTGTCTCTAACATCATTTCACCACTAATGGTGTTCTTCCCTCTGGTTGTTGTTTACTGTCAGCGCTACGTGAAGTCGACGGGTATTGGTACGCTTGCTTCATTAATGATGCCATTCTCGATTGCTATGTTAATCGGTTGGACCATCTTCCTACTAGGTTACTGGGCTCTAGGTATTCCACTAGGCATCCAAGCTCCGTACACATACACTATGTAGCGTGAAGCTTTAACCTAAAAAACCTCGCAGTGATGCGAGGTTTTTTTGTATGCACGGAAAGATCCATCTAAAAAATAAGCCGTAGGATTAATCGTTCAGATGTTGATGATGAAAACGTAAGTGCTCTTCAATGAAACTGCTGATGAAAAAGTAACTATGATCGTAACCAGGTTGCATTCTTAAGGTGATATCACTACCTGATTGCTTAGCCGCATCAACAATAAATTGTGGTTTAAGTTGGTCGAGCAAAAAGTTATCTCTGTCACCTTGATCGATTAGGATCGGCAAGTTGGTGCGTGATGACTTGATAAGCTCACAACTATCATATTGCTTCCATGTTTCTTGGTTTGAGCCAAGGTAGTTTTGAAACGCTTTTTGTCCCCAAGGCACATGCGTTGGGTGAACAATTGGGCTGAATGCAGAAATAGATCGATAGTGGTCTGAATTTCTTAGACCTATAGTCAGTGCACCATGACCACCCATGCTGTGCCCCGCAATCGATCGTACATTGCTTACCGGGAAATGGGCTTCGATTAGCTTCGGTAGCTCATCAACCACATAGCTGTACATCTGATAATGATCACTCCAAGGCTTTTGTGTCGCATTGACATAAAATCCAGCGCCAAGCCCTAAATCGTAGCTGCCGTCTGGGTCGTCGGCAACCCCTTCACCTCGAGGGCTAGTATCTGGCGCGACAATAGCAATACCTAGCTCTGCTGCCGCTTTAAAAGCGCCGGACTTTTGCATGAAATTTTCATCAGTGCAGGTCAATCCTGACAACCAATAAAGTACGGGAACAGGGGTGTCACTACTGGCGTTGGGCGGAAGGTAAATCGCAAATCGCATATCACAATTGAGAGACTGAGCTGTGTGGCTATATTGTTTATGCCAACCGCCAAAGGCTTTGGTTTGGCTAATATTGGTAATGGTCATTTGTACCTGCCGCTTAAATATTACGTTGAATTCCCATTTAACGCTGTTGAGCATTAAATGGGAACGTTCAGGTGTGCCGCTATGTTAAACGACGATTACTTGTCGAAATGAATAACAGTTCGAATACTTTCACCTTTGTGCATTAGGTCGAAAGATTCATTAATGGTTTCCAGTGGCATTGTGTGTGTGATGAATTCTTGTAGACCAAACTCACCTGCCATGTAACGGTTTACGATTTCTGGTAATTCAGAGCGGCCTTTAACACCACCAAAAGCACTACCACGCCATACTCGACCCGTTACCAGTTGGAATGGTCGGGTTGAAATTTCTTGGCCGGCACCAGCAACACCAATAATCACCGATTCGCCCCAACCTTTATGGCAACATTCTAGTGCGCTTCGCATGACGTCAACGTTGCCAATACACTCGAACGAGAAATCCACCCCGCCATCGGTCATTTCGACAATAACGTCTTGGATTGGTTTATCGAAGTTTTTAGGGTTAATGCAATCTGTCGCACCAAGCTTCGTCGCTAGTTCGTATTTGCTTTCATTGATATCCACACCAATGATGCGGCTTGCGCCCGCCATTTGAGCACCAATAATCGCAGACAGACCGATACCGCCTAAGCCGAAGATAGCAACAGTGTCGCCTTTTTGTACTTTCGCCGTATTAAGTACAGCGCCCATACCGGTTGTTACGCCACAACCCAATAGGCAAATTTCTTCAAGGGGTGCTTCTTTGTTTACTTTCGCCAGCGATATTTCAGGTAATACTGTGTACTCAGAGAAAGTAGAGCAACCCATATAGTGGTAGATAGGCTGGCCGTCTTTGTAAAAACGAGTGGTGCCATCGGGCATCAAGCCTTTGCCTTGTGTTTCACGAACCGCTTGGCAAAGGTTCGTTTTGCCTGATTTACAGAACTTACATTCGCCACATTCTGCTGTATAAAGAGGAATAACATGGTCGCCGACAGAAACACTGGTTACGCCTTCGCCGATCATTTCCACAATACCACCGCCTTCATGGCCTAGAATTGAAGGGAAAATGCCTTCAGGATCTTCGCCAGACAGCGTGAATGCATCGGTATGGCAAACACCCGTCGCAACGATTTTAACTAACACTTCACCTGCTCTTGGCAGCATGACATCCACTTCTTCCACTGATAAAGGTTGGTTTGGACCCCAAGCAATGGCCGCACGTGATTTGATAAATTGGTCAGTCATATTGATGCCTTAATTCCTAATGTGAATAGAATGATTGGCTACCCATTCAGTAAATTTACTGGAGTGCCAAGTGAGCCGTCAGTTGTTTACGAATAACTGGGTGACTCAATATAGGATGAAGTTTAGTACTTTTTTCAGATTTGATAATCCAACTAAATAGAAAATAACTATTACATATATGTAATAATAGTAATGACGGTGAATGTTTTTGATGTGTGAGGGCAATAATGGATAAGTGGGAAGGGGTGATTGAATTTGTTGCAGTGGCCGAAGTAGCTAGCTTTACTGAAGCCGCAAATCGTCTTTCAACCTCTGTCGCTCAGGTGAGCCGTAAAGTGGGTCGTTTGGAGCAGCGTTTATCGAGTAAGTTGCTTAACAGAACAACCCGTAAGGTGACATTAACGGAAGTTGGGCAAACCTATTATCAGCATTGCCGGCATTTGGTCGATGGCTTAGACGCCGCAGAAAGAGCCGTTACGGATCTTCGAACAAGCCTAAGTGGTAAAATTAAAATTACCGCGCCAGTAACGTATGGGGAACAAAAACTGACACGGCATTTGAATCAGTTTCTACTGCAACATCCAGACGTTAGTTTGGAAGTGGTGCTGTCGAACAGAAAGTTGGATCTGTTGGAACACGGCTTTGACCTGGCTATTCGGTTGGGTAACCTTGATGATTCCAGTGCGATAGCGAAACGCTTGTCGTCTAGGCAAATGCACGTGTGTGCCAGCCCTGAGTATTTGCAACGTTACGGTGAGCCGCATTCCTTGTTAGAGCTTAATCATCATCAATGTTTGCAGGGTAGCAATGCCTATTGGCGCTTTATCGAAAATGGTGAGAAGCGACAGTTAAAAGTCCAAGGCCGAATGCAATGCAATAGTGGCAAGGCGTTGGTAGAGTCAGCATTGCAAGGGCTAGGTATTGTGCAGTTGCCAAATTATTATCTTGAAGAGCACCTAGCGAACGGTGAACTAGTAGAATTGCTGACCCAATATAAAGATGAGCAAGAAGGGATTTGGGCGCTGTACCCACATAATCGATTTTTAACTGCTAAGGTAAGAAGCTTAGTGGATTACCTGTCCGACGCCTTGTGAAAGCCGCAAGGCTGCAGAACTCAATGCAAGTGAATAACGAGATTGCTATAATCCGACTTAAACCAAATTCGATGAGATAAAGCCGTGAGTGAGCAACCTTTACCAAGTTTTAGTGCCCAAGATGAAGCTTACATGCGCCGAGCAATGGAGCTGGCCGAACACGCAGAGTCTGAAGGTGAAGTTCCCATTGGTGCATTATTGGTGAAAGACGATCAAATTATTGCGGAAGGGTGGAACCAGTCTATATCTACTCACGATGCGAGCGCGCACGCTGAAATGCAGGTATTGAGAAAAGCAGGGCAGGTACTGCAAAACTATCGTTTATTGGATACCACTTTGTACGTGACGTTAGAACCTTGCCCAATGTGTGCAGGGGCTTTATTACATAGCCGAGTTAAAAGAGTCGTTTATGGTGCTAGCGATCCAAAAGCGGGGGCTGCGGGCAGTGTACTCAATTTATTTGAAAGCCAAGCGTCTTATCATTATGCCGAAGTTGAATCTGGATTGTGTGAGCAAGCATGCCGAGAGCAGCTACAGGCATTTTTTAAAAGACGTCGGAAAGAAAAGAAAGCGCTGAAACAAGCGAGTAAGTTGGAATTGGATCAAAATAACCGTTCTGTGTGAACGTCATGTAACGGGAAACATTTACTGAGCGATAGAGGGGCAGGTGTTTGAAATTGCGAAGTTTGAAGCCTAGAGATTTTTCAGATGAAAGATTATAAAGGCAAACACCGGGCGGCGTTTGCCAATTGGGTTGTTACTCTTCTAGAGTCATTGCAAAGCCACGAGAACGCCAAATAACTTTCTTTTTGTTATTTGATAGCATGCGCTTACGACGATTAGAAGATACTGATTGTTGTTTTAGTCGGTTTGCCGACCTTTTCTTAGAGAACATAAAATTCCCCTTATCATTATCACCTTAAAAGCTAAGCCTCTGAGTTGGGGCCTACAGTCAGGTGTTATCTAGTTAACTAACTGGCCTTAAACTTTGAACAATTAATTACCTCTGAGCTTCTCCTGCTCCAATTGTAGAGTGTAACTAACGTTCTAATTGATACCTGAAATTGTACAAGTATAAGCTTAATGCCAAGCCTTCTTTCACTTGAAAGTGAACCTTAGTTATAGGCGGTATTTGTTACCGTTCTATGAATTCATCTTAGAAGTGATGATGCTTTTTTAATTCAATTTTAGTGAGTCAAATGGGCATCATGTGACATAACGTTTTTGGTCACAAATTTAATGTATGGCTTTACTGGTTACTTTGCAAGAGGTGATGCATGGCACATATTGTGGAAGTGTGAGGCATGCCACCTATTTAAAGGTGGCATGTCTAATTTAAGCTTAAAACTCGTGTTATTAGAGTGGACTATTTACTTGGTTTTGCAGCCTCGGCACTGGATGTCTCAGCATCAGGCGAAGCAGCTGCACTGGCGGCAGAGATAGGGATATCGATCACTTGAAGATCATCCATTGATATCTGCTGATCAATAATGCGCTTTTTATCGATATGGCCAATGATTGACTGGTAATAACGGCGAATGTTTTCAACATAATTCCGAGCTTCATCGCCACGCGCGTAACCATAACGAGTCGTACTGTAGTACTTTTTCTTTTTCAGAAGCGGCAGTCTGTCTTTCACATCAGCCCAAGAATCTGGGTCTGCACCTTGAGCTTTTGTTAGGCGTCTTGCATCCATCATATGGCCATAACCGACATTGTATGATGCGAGCGCAAACCAAATTTTTTCATGCTCAGAGATAGAGTCGGGCACTCGGGCCACGATTCGGCGTAGGTATTCTGCGCCACCTCGAACCGATTGCTCAGGATCGAGTCTATTCGTCACGCCAACAATTTTGGCAGTAGGCAACGTAAGCATCATCATGCCACGTACACCTGTTGGCGATTTAGCGACAGGGTTCCAGTGAGACTCTTGATATGCCAGTGCCGCAATTAAACGCCAATCAAAATCTTTGGCGTATTTTTTAAATAGCGGTTCCCATTTTGGCAACGTCTTATCAAGCGCACGAATGAAAGCACGTGTGTCCACGAAGTCAAAGCTTTCAACATGGCCAAAGTATTTCTCTTCCAACTTAGCAAGCTTGCCAGACTGCTTTAGATTGCCAAAAAACTCGATCAAAAGGGCATAAAGGCCTTCGTCATCAGAGCGGCGCATAAACCAAGAAATAGGCTGATCTTCGGTAACTTCAAAAGCGACGGCTAAAGAGGGATAAATACGTTGAGCCAGTGAAAGCTCGACAGAGTCAGCCATGGTGAGGGGTAACTCTCCTTTAGAGACCTTTAGCATAAGATCATTGACGTCGGAATTATCGTCGGTACGAAAAATGATACCGGGCTCGTCTTGCTGCATTTTCGCAAGGCTATTTTCGAAGTGTGAGCCTTTGACTACCACTAAAGGAATTTGCCTCTCGACCAGTTGGTTTAGGTTACGAGGGCGCCATTGGCCTTTCTTGTATACAACTTGTTGGCTTACGTAGTAGTAAGTTGGGCCTGCTCGAAATTGCGTTAGGCGCTGAGGGGTGTGGCTTAATCCAGCAGCAATCATGTCTATTTCGCCCCTCTCTAGCGCAGGAAATAACTCAGCTAGGCGATAGGCAGGTTTCATTTCAAGTTTTACATCTAGGCTTTTAGCAAAGCGAGTCGCGAGCTCGTAATCCAGACCAGTAGGGCCATCTGGGCCGATGTAATAGGAAAGTTGATTGTTAAGCGTACCCACGCGCAGTGTGCCGCGTTCACGGATTTGGTCTAGCTCACTTTTGGGATCAGACTCGATCTGACAACCAGACAGTCCAGCGGCAACCGCTAGCCAAAAAGTAAGGGAGAATAGCCAAGAAATCGGGGCTTTTGTCTTCAATTCTAAATACTCATACTAAATCAGAGGCTTCTTTATACCAAAGCCGTAATCGGTGGCATAGCACCATTAAATAAAACAGTGAAAAGCCGCTTAAAAAAGGCGTATTTTCAATAGAAAGCAAAAAAAAGACGCAAACGGTTGCTTTTGATGGTTACGTCACAAAAAAATTAATCTATAATACGCCCGCAAACGTAGAGGAGAAATTGGCATAAGTTTGGGTGTTAATCCTAACTAATTGAATTTATTCCAATATCACCTTAATCAATTGCAAAAGAGACCTAAGCACATGAAAATTATGCGTGGCTCCCCAGCTCTATCTGAGTTTCGAGTTAACAAGCTTATCGAGCTTTGTCGTGAATTAAGCCTACCTGTATCTGGTATTTATGCTGAGTTTATGCATTTTGCTGACGTGTCGGCTGACTTAGATGCGTCTGAAGTTGAGAAGCTTGAAAAGCTACTGACTTACGGACCAACCATCCAAGAGCACGAGCCTGAAGGTCTTTTACTTCTTGTGACGCCTCGTCCTGGCACGATTTCTCCGTGGTCTTCAAAATCAACTGATATTGCTAATAATTGTGGTCTAGATAAAGTGAAACGTCTAGAACGCGGTACGGCATTTTATGTTGAAACTGAACAAGCGCTAACGGAACTTCAAATCGTTGAACTCAAAGCTGTTCTACACGATCGCATGATGGAAGTTGTTTTCAATGATGAGAACCAAGCCAATGCATTGTTCGCCGTTGCTGAGCCAGCACCGGTTGCAGACGTCGACCTGCTTACTGGCGGCCGTAAGGCGCTAGAGAAAGCAAACGTAACTTTAGGTTTGGCACTTGCTGAAGATGAAATTGATTACTTAGTTGATAGCTTTGTAAACAAGTTGGGTCGTAACCCAACAGATATTGAACTTATGATGTTTGCTCAAGCTAACTCAGAGCATTGTCGTCACAAGATCTTCAACGCTGATTGGACGATTGATGGTGTTAAACAAGAGAAGTCTCTGTTTAAGATGATCAAAAACACGTTCGAAACGACGCCAGAACATGTGTTATCAGCATACAAAGATAACGCAGCGGTAATGACAGGTTCAACTGTTGGCCGTTTCTTCCCAGACCCGAAAACGCGTGAATACAACTATCACCAAGAAAAAACACACATCTTGATGAAAGTAGAAACGCACAACCACCCAACGGCAATTTCTCCTTGGCCGGGCGCTTCTACAGGTTCAGGCGGTGAAATTCGTGATGAAGGTGCAACTGGTATTGGTGGCAAACCAAAAGCAGGTTTGGTGGGTTTCTCGGTATCTAACCTTAAAATCCCTAACTTCGTACAGCCATGGGAAACGGATTTTGGTAAGCCAAGCCGTATCGTGACTGCCCTTGATATTATGCTCGAAGGCCCGCTAGGTGGTGCAGCATTCAATAACGAGTTTGGCCGTCCAAACCTATTAGGTTACTTCCGTACTTACGAAGAAAAAGTTAACTCGCACAACGGTGAAGAAGTACGTGGTTACCATAAGCCAATCATGCTGGCTGGTGGCCTGGGTAATATCCGTGATGATCATGTTCAGAAGAAAGAGATCCCAGTAGGCGCAAGCTTAGTTGTTCTTGGTGGTCCAGCAATGAACATAGGCCTTGGTGGCGGTGCCGCTTCTTCAATGGATTCTGGTTCTTCTTCTGAAGATCTAGATTTTGCTTCTGTACAGCGTGAAAACCCAGAAATGGAGCGTCGTTGTCAGGAAGTGATCGACCGTTGTTGGCAGCTAGGTGACGATAACCCAATCGCATTTATCCACGATGTGGGCGCGGGTGGTATCTCTAACGCATTACCAGAGCTTGTCGATGACGGCGAGCGTGGCGGTATCTTCAACCTACGTGACGTACCAAATGATGAGCCGGGCATGAGCCCACTTGAAATTTGGTGTAACGAATCTCAAGAACGTTACGTAATGGCGATTGCCGATAAAGACATGCCAGCATTCGACGCGATTTGTAAGCGTGAGCGCGCACCATACGCAGTGGTTGGTAAGGCAACAGAAGAACGTAATCTTAAGTTAGAAGATTCACATTTCGACAATACGCCTATCGACATGCCAATGGATATTCTTTTAGGCAAAACGCCGAAGATGCACCGTGATGCGAAAACGTTGAAAGCGAATAACCCAGCGATTGACCGCAGTGGCATTGAAATGAACGATGCGATTGACCGTGTTCTTCGTTTACCGACCGTTGCAGAGAAAACGTTCCTTATCACCATTGGTGACCGCTCTGTTACTGGTCTTGTTGCTCGTGACCAAATGGTTGGCCCTTGGCAGGTTCCGGTTGCTAACTGTGCTGTAACGGCAGCAAGCTACGACACATACCACGGTGAAGCAATGTCTCTGGGTGAGCGTACGCCAGTTGCACTATTAGACTTTGGCGCATCGGCTCGCCTCGCGGTGGGTGAAGCGATCACAAATATCGCAGCAACAAATATCGGTGACATTAAACACATTAAACTGTCGGCTAACTGGATGTCTCCAGCGGGTCACCCAGGTGAAGACGCAGGTCTTTACGAAGCGGTGAAAGCTGTCGGCGAAGAGCTTTGTCCTGCTCTAGGTCTTACTATTCCGGTAGGTAAAGACTCAATGTCTATGAAGACCAAGTGGGAACAAGATGGCGAGCAGAAAGAAGTGACTTCTCCGCTTTCTCTTGTTATTACCGCGTTTGCGCGTGTTGAAGATGTTCGTAAGACGATCACTCCTCAACTTCGTACAGACAAAGGAGATTCAAGCTTAGTTCTTATCGACCTTGGTAACGGCAAAAACCGCATGGGTGCAACCGCACTTGCTCAAGTTTACAAGCAGCTTGGTGATAAACCAGCAGACGTAGACAACGCAGAGCAATTGAAAGGTTTCTACGAAGGTGTTCAGGCGCTAGTCGCTAACGACAAAGTGATTGCTTACCACGATAAAGGCGATGGCGGTCTATTCGTTACTTTGGCTGAAATGGCGTTTGCTGGTCACTGTGGTGTTAACGCGAACATTTCCGAACTGTCTCCATCTGAAAATGGTGGTGATTCACTTGCTGCTCTGTTCAATGAAGAGCTAGGTGCGGTTATTCAGGTTCGTAACAGCGACCTTGATGAAGTACTTTCAACTCTGGCAGCGAACGGCCTAGAGTCTTGCTCTCACGTTGTTGGTAGTGTTGTTGATTCAGATGAGTTAGTGATTACGTCTGGCGACCAAGTGGTTGTTGAGCGTAACCGTACTGAGCTACGTACTATCTGGGCGGAAACCACACACAAGATGCAGTCAATGCGTGACAACCCTACGTGTGCAGACCAAGAACACGAAGCGAAGAAAGATAATTCAGACCCAGGCCTGAACGTGAAGCTAAGCTATGATGTGAACGAAGACATCGCAGCTCCTTACATCGCGAAAGGCGCTAAGCCTAAAATGGCTATCTTGCGTGAGCAAGGTGTTAACTCTCACGTAGAAATGGCCGCAGCCTTTGACCGTGCTGGTTTTGAAGCAACAGACATTCACATGAGCGACATCCTGACAGGTTCTGCTGTACTTGAAGAGTACAATGGCCTAGTAGCATGTGGTGGCTTCTCTTACGGTGACGTATTGGGTGCAGGTGAAGGTTGGGCGAAGTCTGTTCTATTTAACGAACAAGCTCGCAATCAATTTGAAGGATTCTTCAAGCGTGAAGATACGTTCTCTCTAGGTGTATGTAACGGTTGTCAGATGTTATCTAACTTACGTGAACTTATCCCTGGTGCTGAGTATTGGCCTCGATTCGTACGCAACGAATCAGAGCGCTTTGAAGCTCGTTTCAGCTTGGTAGAAGTACAGAAGTCAGATTCTGTATTCTTCAACGGCATGGAAGGTTCTCGTATGCCAATCGCAGTTTCTCACGGTGAAGGCCGCGTAGAAGTTCGTGATAACGAGCACCTAACAGCGATTGAAAATTCAGGTACAGTTGCACTTCGTTACGTTGATAATCAAGGTAACGCTACTCAACAATACCCAAATAACCCGAATGGTTCGCCAAACGCTATCACAGGTCTTACAACGACTGATGGCCGTACCACAATCATGATGCCTCACCCAGAGCGTGTATTCCGTACGGTTGCAAACTCTTGGGCTCCAGAAACTTGGGGTGAAAATGGTGCTTGGATGCGTATGTTCCAAAATGCGCGTAAGAACATCGGTTAATTAAAGTTCTGCTAAGAAAATGACAAAAGCCGCTGATGTTTCAGCGGCTTTTTACTGAGTGCTCTTTTTTATGTAAAAGAAAAATAGGCTTAGAAATGTACGAGCAATTTAGACATATTTGTGTTCTAATGCGCGGCTTGCAAGGGACTGGTATAAATTGCGCAAGGCCAACACCGAACGGTTATGCCATGCGATCCCTTATTAATTCTTAGGAATGTGAAAATGGCTAACAGCAAAAAATTTGATTTCCAAGTAGTAGAAAAACGTAACGGCTGGTCTGCAGAGATCATTCGTCAAGTTTCTGCTCGACGCACAACAGTCTCTAAACGTGAAACTGGTTTTGACACAGAAGCACTAGCAATTGAGTGGGCTGAAAAAGAGCTAGCTCAATTTGTTCAACACCAAGCTGAACGTAATGTTCGCAAAGGCGAGCAACGCAAAGAAAGAGAAGCAGCAGTAGAAGCTAAAATTGCAGCTGCTGAGCAAAGAGCGGCAGAGCGTAATCTTGAGTCTGACGACGAAGAATAATTTTCGCCCGCTATGAACAATAAAAAAACCGCTGAAGTCTCACTTCAGCGGTTTTTTAATATTAGGTAACAGGTAACAGGTAACAGGTAACAGGTAACAGGTAAGTCATTGATGAGTTCAGGATTAGAGTCAAAAATGCCGTAACCCGTAACCCGTAACCCGTAACCTATAATTTATTTCTTCTCTGGAATCGCTTCTAGCAATGCGACCATTTGCTCCCAGAAAAGCGCAACCGTATCAATTTTCACTTTCTCATCTGGCGAGTGAGGGAACTTGATGGTTGGGCCGAAAGAAACCATGTCCATTTCTGGGTATGGTTCTTTGAATAGACCGCATTCTAGACCAGCATGGATAACCATGATATTTGGTTTATGGCCGTAGATGCCTTCATACATATCACGGAAAATTACCATGATCTCGGAATCAGCATCTGGTTTCCAGCCTGGGTAAGCGCCACCAAATTTAATGTTTGCACCCGCAAGTTGAGCGACAGACGTTAGCATGCCTTCTACTTGGCTACGGCCAGAATCAATCAACGAACGAATTAAGCAAAGTACGGTTACTTTATCTGAATCGGTCGTAATAACGCCAACGTTCAGAGACGTTTCTACCACACCTTCAACGTCGTCACTCATGCGGATCACGCCGTTAGGGCAAGCATTTAATGCTGCAATAAAACGAGATTGAGAGTCGGCATTGAAAGCGGCTTCAGTTGTGTCTGCCACTTCGTTGAAAGAAACAATATCCGTTTCAATTTTACCAAGTTCAGTACTTAGCAAAGAAGTATAGAATTGGAACAATTCAGCCAGCTTCGTTTCGTTCTCAGCAGGAACGGCAACCGTTGCAAAAGCTTCACGAGGGATCGCGTTACGTAGGCTACCACCACGGAATTCAACCAAACGTAAATCAAGCTCAGCAGCGTGACCGGCTAAAAAGCGAGCAACTAATTTGTTTGCGTTGCCACGACCAGTGTGAATATCACAACCAGAGTGACCGCCTTTAAGGCCTTTTAGAGTCAGTTGACGAACAACAAACTCTGCAGGAATGGCTTCACGAGTAATATCAAACGTCATTTCGCCGTCGATGCCGCCTGCGCAACCCATGTAAACTTCGCCTTCTTGCTCTGAATCGGTGTTCAGCAAGATATCGCCTTCAAGCCAACCTGCTTCTAGGCCGAACGCGCCTGTCATGCCCGCTTCTTCGTCAATAGTTAGAAGAACCTCAAGCGGGCCGTGCTTAATGTCGTTAGAAGCAAGAACTGCTAAACATGATGCCATGCCCATGCCGTTATCTGCACCCAGAGTAGTACCTTTAGCTGTTACCCATTCACCATCAATGAAAGGCTGAATTGGATCTTTAGCAAAGTCATGGTCAGTGTCTTCGTTCTTTTGTGGCACCATATCGATATGAGCTTGAAGAACAACGCCTTTTTTGTTTTCCATACCTGCGGTTGCTGGCTTCTTGATGAAGACGTTACCGGTAGGATCACGGCGTACGTCTAAACCTTGTTCTTTTGCCCATGAGATAATGTATTGAGCAAGTGCCTCTTCATGTTTTGAAGGGTGGGGGATAGAACAGATTTTATCAAAGAATTGCCATAGCGGTGCTGGCGACAATTGGCTGATTTCAGAGTGGAATTCAGACACGGATGACTCCTTAACTGGTTATTTTGCCGAATATGCAGGGTGTAAACTAATAAATGTTAGTCAAATATACTGCGTAATTGGTTCCTTTCAGAGGCGAACAGCATACCACTGACTGCATGGGAGCAGTAGTGATACTCTTTCTTAATCGCAATAAAGTCGTAACAAATAATAGACATCCTGTCAGCTTTTAAGTCCATTACTCATAAGAGGCAAACGCTTTCTCTATAATTACAATTCAAAAATGACGAAACTGTAATTAAGTTACACAATAAAGTTGATTTGGATCAGTTTTCAATAAAAAGTGTGAAGTTGAGCATATTAGTTGTTGTAATTAATTTTCTTGGTGGTATATTAATCATCAACTTCGAAAGCGAAGAAAAAATGCTCAAAGGATGAGTCCGTTATACCGCCTCCATGGAACCGAGAATCAAACTTAACTATATTGATTGAAAAAGGTGATTATTATGAATGGTATGTCTTCTGCAAGTTTCTGGTCTTCTTCATACGTATGTGTGACAAACGCCGTTAACTTCAAAAATTTTACGGGTTTTGGTTACTAAGCAGTAAGCAGTAATCTGGACTTGTGAATTGAACTTTATGTTCACCCCAATTATTGGAATTTTTTTACGGCCATTTGGCTGACAATATTCTACCGCCACTCAGACTTTGAGTGGCGTTTTTTTTGCCTGTAACTTAGTGTCACCCTTCAATAAGTCACATGAATACCATCTAACTGCCTGTCATTGCCTATCAAGAGATATTTTTCATATTCAACCGCACTATTTGGACCAAGAATAACGACGTGTCTTGAATAAATAGCAAAAATAACGCATTTATCTGTGAAATTTTTTTTGCCTTTTAATCTTTGATTAATAGTGGTTTTTTATGAGTAATAAAAAAACGTGTCGTTAACGTATTCAGTTTAAGTCCGAAAATACGAGTAAAAGCTCAATTGTTACTAGAAATTGCCATTTGATAACTTTATAATTCGCGCCAATCGTTTACGCAATCGATTGTCTTTTCGCCAATCTAGATAAGTAATACCCACTACTTACCTAGATTGGTTTTTAACTTTTAGGAAATGGATCATGCTTGAGAAGCTTTTTAAACTAAATGAAAACGGAACGACTATCCGTACTGAAATTATCGCGGGCATTACGACCTTTTTGACCATGGCTTACATCATTTTTGTAAACCCTGCGATTTTGTCTGATACGGGTATGGATCGTGATGCTGTGTTTGTCGCTACTTGTTTGGCTGCGGCGATTGGTTGTTTTGTTATGGGTATTGTCGCTAACTACCCAATTGCGCAAGCGCCAGGTATGGGCTTGAATGCATTTTTTACCTATTCCGTTGTTTTGGGTATGGGGCATACGTGGCAGGTAGCACTGGCTGCGGTATTTGTTTCAGGCCTGCTCTTTGTTCTTTTAAGTATTTTTAAAATCCGTGAGTGGCTGATCAACTCGATCCCAATGTCATTAAGAACGGGCATCTCTGCTGGTATCGGTCTTTTCCTTGCGCTTATCGCTTTGAAAAATGCAGGCATTGTAGTTGGTAACCCTGCTACGTTGGTTTCTCTTGGTTCAATTACATCGCTACCAGCTGTTTTAGCTGCGGTCGGTTTCTTCCTAACCATTGCACTTGTTCATCGCGGAATGAAAGGAGCGGTGATGATCGCTATTCTTTCAGTTACCGCTTTAGGTATTTTGTTTGGTGATGTTCAATATCACGGCATCATGTCTACGCCACCAAGCCTTGCTCCGACGTTCATGCAATTAGACTTCTCTGCGATTTTTGAAGTTGGTATGATTTCGGTTATCTTTGCTTTCTTGTTCGTGGATCTATTTGATACGGCTGGCACGTTAGTTGGTGTTGCTCAAAAAGCGGACTTCATCGGTAAAGATGGCAAAATCCCTCGTCTTAATCGAGCATTGCTAGCGGATTCGACGGCAACTTCGATTGGCGCACTGCTGGGCACATCAAATACGACATCTTATGTTGAAAGTGTTTCAGGTGTGGCTGCGGGTGGTCGTACTGGTTTAACTGCGGTCGTAGTTGGCATTTTATTCCTACTTGCATTATTCTTCTCGCCATTAGCTGGTATGATCCCAGCATACGCGACGACAGGTGCACTATTTTATGTCGCTATTTTGATGCTTTCTGGTTTGGTGAGCATTGATTGGCGAGACCTAACAGAAGCAGCACCGGTCGTTGTAACCTGTCTTCTTATGCCTTTAACGTTCTCCATCGCTGATGGTATTTCGTTAGGCTTTATTGCATACGCTGCGATCAAGCTATTTAGTGGCAAGGGACGTGAAGTATCATCGAGTGTTTGGGTGATGGCTGCAATTTTCACCTTAAAATTTGTCTTAACCGCAGGTTAATTTGACCGAAACAGGTTTCAATCATTATGAGCAATAAATTTATCATCACTTGGGACAATATGCAGACATATTGTCGTCAGCTTGCAGAAAAACAAATGCCAGCAGAACAGTGGAAAGGCATTATCGGTGTTAGCCGTGGTGGTTTGGTTCCTGCTGCAATTTTGGCTCGTGAGCTAGGTATTCGTTACGTTGATACAATTTGTATCTCAAGCTACGACCACGATCATCAACGTGATATGACTGTACTAAAAGCACCTGAAGGTGACGGTGAAGGTTTCTTGATCGTAGATGATTTGGCAGACAGCGGTGATACTGCTCGTAAAGTTCGCCAGATGTACCCAAAAGCAAAATTAATCACCGTATGCGCGAAGCCTGCTGGTGTTGATCTTGTTGACGAGTACATTGTCGACATCCCACAAGATACGTGGATCGAGCAACCTTGGGATATGGCTGTGACATTTGTTGACCCTATCAACAAAAAGTAACACGCTACTGAAATCCGATTTTTTGAAAATGACCCTACCATGGGTCATTTTTTTTATTACTATATAAGTAATTTCAGTACGATCGAGTGTCTCATGACCGAAGAAACCAGCAAAAACCTATCTGAAAACCTATTTGTAAAGCACAAGCAAGCCAAAGAAACTTCAGGGCTAACTCAATACATGCCAAGTAGTCTTGATATGCTAGAAGAGAAGAAGCGCGATGAGGGTTACGCTTGGTATCGAAACCTTAGACGTTTGCAATGGATTTGGCAGGGCATTGATCCAATAGAACAGGAAGGCGTTTTGGCGCGAATTGCTGGTTCAGCGCATTCTCGAAGTGATGATGAATGGCTTGATACCGTCATGGGTTACCATTCAGGCAATTGGGCTTACGAATGGACTAAGTTGGGGATGTTGCACCAGAAACGTGGCAACGAAATAGAAGGGGAAGAGGGAGCCGATCAACTGTTTAACGCAGCTTTGTGCTTTAGCATTGCAGGCTATCCACACCTAAAAAATGATAATTTGGCTTTACAGGCGCAAACGCTAGCGAATGGCGCGTATGTAGAGGGCGCAAAAAGAACCAAATACGTCGTTAAGCAAATTGAAGTCCCTTACAGAAACAAGAAAATTCTTGCGAACCTCCATCTTTCACAAACAGACAAGCCTCAGCCAGTTGTGATCGTGAGTGCTGGTTTAGACAGCTTGCAGACGGATATGTGGAAGCTGTTTCGCGATTACTTGGCGCCGAAAAACATCGCCATGCTAACGGTAGACATGCCGTCTGTTGGTCACAGTGCTCATTGGAATTTAAGCGAAGATTCGTCGTGTTTACACCAAGCCGTATTAAACCATTTACCTTCTCTTCCTTGGGTTGATCACTTTAAAGTGGGCTTGTTGGGGCTTAGGTTTGGAGGCAATGCCATGGTGCGTTTGTCTTTTTTAGAGCAAGATAAGATAAAAGGCTGTGTAACATTAGGCGCGCCAATTCACGATATATTAGCATCGCCGGTTAAGCTGAAAAAAATGCCCAAAATGTATTTGGATGTTTTGGCTTCCCGTTTGGGAAAAACCACCGTTGATATTAATAGCCTCGCAGGCCAAATGGGAGCATGGTCGCTTAAAGCACAAGGGTTTTTAAGCAGCCGTCGAACTAAAGTGCCTATTTTGGCGATGGGTTTGGAAAATGATCCGATCTGCCCCCATAGCGATAACCAAATGGTTGCAATCTTTAGTGAATATGGCAAGGCAAAGAAAATTCCAGCAAAGAGTATCACTCAAGGATATGAGCAATCCCTCGATTTAGCGATAAAATGGCTGGAAGATGAATTATTTAGGTGACATTTGTTAAAAATTAGTTAAGCATCAATGTTGTACGGAATTTAATCCCTATGATACTTAGGGCTCAGAGCCTTGGTGTGAATTCTAATAATTGAAATGGAGATTCAATATGTCAGATGTGACCGCGAGTCCAACCCATTACCGTTTGCTATCTACCTTAAAAGCCATTGGTCCTTATTTGAGAGAGCCGTTGTCTGAAGACGGTCATTACCTATTCGATTGTCTGTCTGTTTGCGTGAGCGATAAGAAATCCCCTGAAGAGCGTGAGTTTTGGGGCTGGTGGATGGAGCTTGATAAACAAGAACCAAATTTTGTTGCGACATATCACTTGGGTTTATACAACGAAGAAGGCAATTGGGTCGATAAAAAAATCCCAGCCAAAGCGTTACCTGAAGTACAACGGACACTGGATAGCTTTGATGAGAAGCTGCGATTAGAATTACAAAAGAAGTTTGAATTAACCCACGAACTTCACCCAGACTCAGTTAAAATTACCGAATAATTGCTTTTCTCAGGCTAATTGAATTAAAAGGCGCATTTATGCGCCTTTTCTGCTTGTGAAATGGCGCCTTCATTGTTACAACATTGGTCTATTTGTTTTTAAACTATCGAACATGACAATGAATCAAACCCAAGGGAAATTGGCTAAATCACAAACCATCGTGGTGAAGTTAGGTACAAGTGTATTGACCGGCGGGACACTCGAGATCAATAGACCACATATGGTCGAATTGGTACGTCAGTGTGCTGCATTGAAACAGCAAGGCCACTCGGTCATTCTGGTTTCTTCTGGCGCAATTGCGGCAGGGCGAGAGCACCTTGGGTACCCCACACTCCCCAATTCAATGGCGAGCAAACAACTGCTTGCAGCTGTCGGCCAAAGCCGCCTGATTCAAACATGGGAATCACTGTTTGACTTGTTTGGCATTAAAATCGGTCAAATGCTGTTAACACGTGCTGATTTGGATGATCGTGAGCGTTTCTTAAATGCCCGCGATACCATTAATGCGCTGGTAGAAAACGGCATTATTCCTATTGTTAACGAGAATGATGCGGTAGCAACGTCTGAAATTAAAGTGGGTGATAACGACAACTTATCCGCTTTAGTGGGCATATTATGTGGTGCAGATAAACTACTGCTTCTTACTGATCAACCGGGTTTATTTACCGCTGATCCGAGAAAAGATCCCAATGCAGAGTTGATTCGTGAAGTACGAACCATTGATGAAACCCTACGTAAAATCGCGGGTGACAGCGGCACTACTCTGGGCACTGGCGGCATGGCAACTAAGCTGCAAGCAGCAGACATTGCACGCCGAGCTGGTATTGAAGTGATCATTGCGGCTGGCAGTAGTGAAAACGTGATATTTGATACCTTGAGTGAAGAGCCTCCAGGTACGCGTTTCCTCCCGTTAGCCGAAGCCCTAGAAAACCGTAAACGCTGGATACTCGCAGGCCCTGCAGCATCTGGAGATATAGTGATTGATGACGGCGCCGCTAATGCGGTGATTGGGCGCGGTAGTAGCCTATTGGCAAAAGGCGTGGTTAAAGTTCAAGGGACTTTTGCACGTGGCGAAGTGGCGCGAGTTTGCAACACTAAGGGTGAATTGGTTGCTCGTGGCATCACCAGCTACTCCAGTACAGATTTAGATAAAATTATAGGTAAGCACAGTAAGGATATTAGTGCGGTACTTGGTTATGAATACGGCTCGGAAGTCATCCATCGTGATGATTTAGTCGTTATCCAAGAATAGAAACTAGGCTCTGACCAAGCATATAAATTTTAAGGAGAAACACCGTGGATTTAACGAATATGGGCATGGCAGCCAAAGAGGCTGCCTTCCACCTAGCGACCGCATCGACTGCACAAAAAAATCAGGCTTTGGCTATTATTGCCGATGAACTTGAAGCGAACAGTGCCGCTATTTTATCAGCTAATGAAAAAGACATTCAACTTGGTCGCAAAGCTGGTCTAACGGAAGCACTACTAGACAGATTACTGCTAAATGAAGAACGCCTAGCAGGGATCGCAAGTGATGTACGTAACGTCATTAATTTGAATGATCCGGTTGGCAGTGAAATTGACAGTAAAATACTAGAAAATGGCATGTCTTTGGCTCGTCGTCGAGTACCGTTAGGTGTTGTTGGCGTTATTTACGAAGCTCGCCCTAATGTAACCATTGATATCGCTGCACTGTGTTTAAAGACGGGTAACGCAAGCATCTTGCGTGGCGGAAAAGAGACCTTCCATTCGAACATGGAACTGGTAAAAGTGATTCAATCCGCACTCGAAAAAGCACAGTTGCCAGCTTCTGCGGTCCAGTATATTGAAAAACCTGATCGCGAGTTGGTATCTCAACTACTTAAACTCGATCAATACGTAGATATGATCATCCCCCGTGGTGGTGCTGGTTTACATCGTATGTGTAAAGAGAACAGCACAATTCCTGTGATCATTGGCGGGTTCGGTATCAGCCATATCTTTGTTGATGAAAGTGCCGAACTTGAAAAATCTCTCGATGTAGTGATTAACGCAAAAGCACAACGACCATCCGCATGTAACGCGTTGGATACTCTTTTGGTTCACCAAGCCGTTGCGGAGCAGTTTTTGCCAATGCTTGCCAACAAGCTGAACGGTAAAGTGGAACTTGTTGCAGAGCCAAAAGCCAAAGCTGTGTTGGCAAATGATAATACGGTACGCGACGCAGTCGAGGGTGACTTTGACACAGAATGGTTAAGCTACACACTCGGCGTTAAAGTCGTGGCAGATATTACTGAAGCCATCACTCATATGCGTGTTCATAACGCGAGTCATTCCGATGCCATTATGACCAATAGCTTGGAAAGTGCAGAGCGCTTTATTAACTCGGTGGATTCAGCGGCCGTGTACGTCAATGCCTCTACTCGCTTCACCGATGGAGCGCAGTTTGGCTTGGGTGCAGAAGTGGCTGTATCAACTCAAAAATTACATGCAAGAGGCCCTATGGGGCTTGAAGAATTAACGAGTTATAAATGGGTTGGTAAAGCCAATTACTTAGTTCGAAGCTAATTTTGGTCGTTTTTGGCCTTAATTTGCTGACATGAAGCACTATATGGTTAACAAAACGATCATCAAGTTTATGAAAGGGCTCTTTTGAGCCCTTTTTTGTTTTCCTTCCGATTCTCGTTTCCGTTACACTTAAAGTAATAATTTGGGAGGTGATATGCATTGTCCATTCTGTTCAGAAAATGACACGAAAGTAATTGATTCCAGGCTGGTCGCTGATGGTCATCAAGTCCGTCGTCGCCGTCAATGCTTAGCATGCAGCGAGCGTTTTACTACCTTTGAAAGTGCTGAGTTAGTGATGCCTAAAGTGATAAAAACCAATGGCAATCGCGAACCATTTAATGAAGATAAAATGGTAGGTGGCTTCCAGCGAGCATTAGAAAAACGCCCAGTAAGCGCCGATGCTATCGAGCTTGCTATCAGCACAATTAAATCTCAACTTCGAGCGACCGGTGAGCGCGAAGTCCCAAGTGAGATGGTTGGAAATCTAGTGATGGATCAGCTTAAAGAACTCGATAAAGTTGCTTATATTCGCTTTGCTTCTGTTTATCGCAGCTTTGAAGACATTCGTGAATTTGGCGAAGAAATTGCTAAATTGGAAGACTGATGACTTTTACTCCCTTTGATTTCAAAATGATGTCTCGTGCTTTGTTACTGGCAAAGCGTGGCATCTATACGACGGCTCCAAACCCTAATGTTGGTTGTGTGATTACACGCAACGAGACCATCGTCGGTGAGGGTTTTCACATGCGCGCGGGTGAGCCTCACGCTGAAGTGCATGCATTGCGTCAAGCCCAAGAGCAAGCCAAAGGGGCGACAGCCTACGTCACGCTTGAACCTTGCTCCCATTATGGCCGGACACCGCCTTGCGCCAAAGGGTTGATTGAAGCCGGTGTAACAAAAGTTATATGTGCCATGCAAGACCCTAATCCTCAAGTTGCTGGCCGTGGTATTCAAATGCTCCGAGACGCAGGCATAGAGGTCCAAGTTGGTTTGCTTGAACAAGATGCTATCGACCTCAATCGGGGCTTTATCAAACGCATGTCAGCTGGAACTCCTTTCGTGCAACTCAAGTTGGCGGCCAGTTTAGATGGTCAAACGGCCTTGCATAATGGAGTGAGCCAATGGATAACCTCAGCGCAAGCTCGCCAAGACGTTCAACAATATCGAGCACAAGCAGGCGCGATTTTATCAACTAGCAAAACGGTGATTGATGATAACGCCTCTCTAAACGTTCGTTGGAGTGACCTCCCACAAAGTGTTCAAGCCAATTACGCTGAAGCTGACACTAGACAACCGCTGCGCGCCATATTAGATCGGCAGAACCAACTGACTTCAGAACTTAAGCTGTTCAACACTGACGGTGAAGTCGTTACGATTGCTGAAACTGGCGATTTATCGGTCGCGTTGAATGGTGACGGCAAGTTGTGTATTCGTAGCGCTATAGAACAGCTTGCTGAGCAACACAATGTGAATCATATTTGGGTGGAAGCCGGGGCAACCCTAGCAGCCAGTATGATCAAAGAGAACCTAGTGGATGAACTGATCGTTTACCTTGCTCCCAAACTCATGGGCAGCGATGGCCGTGGCTTAATTCATTTACTTGGCATAGAAGAAATGAGTAAAGCGATCGACCTAAACATTAGTGACTTGCGTATGGTCGGCAAAGATATTCGAATTACCGCGCAGGTGAAACAACACTTGCCAGAAACAGAGTAGAAAAACATGTTTACAGGAATCGTAGAAGCGGTAGGAACCTTAGCTGCCATCACACCAAAAGGTGAAGACATTAGCGTCACCGTTGAAGTCGGCAAGCTTGATATGGCGGATGTAAAGCTGGGTGATAGTATTGCAACCAATGGCGTTTGCTTAACCGTGGTTGATTATAGCGAAACGCGTTATACCGCCGACTTATCCGTAGAGACACTCAAAAAAACCGGGTTTGTTGATTATCAAGCTGGCGATAAAGTGAATCTAGAAAAAGCCATGTTGCCGACTACTCGATTTGGTGGCCATATTGTATCGGGTCATGTTGACGGTGTGGGTGAAATTGTAGAACGAAACCCTGTTGGTCGCTCTATCGAATTTTGGGTTGAAATGCCTGCAGAAATCAGTAAATACGTGGCAGAGAAAGGGTCAGTTACGGTTGACGGCATTAGCCTAACGGTAAATGAACTACGTAAAAATGCGTTTAAGTTAACGATCGTACCGCACACTACAGAAGAAACGACAATAGACAATTTCCATGTGGGCCGTAAAGTAAACCTAGAAGTTGATGTTCTGGCTCGCTATATGGAACGGCTACTACAAGGTGCTCGAGAAGATGATAAACCGAGCATGACTATGGAATTCTTACAACAAAACGGTTTTGCGTAGATACTAAGTACTTAGTGTAAAACACAAGACTCTAAATGGTTCTAACTTCGGGTTTAGAACTTCGCCTTTTATTGCAGGAGCATTCAATGCCAATCAGTACCCCACAAGAAATAATAGAAGATATTCGATTAGGTAAAATGGTCGTTCTGATGGACGATGAAGATCGCGAAAACGAAGGCGATTTGATCATGGCTGCAGAGTGTGTGACGCCTGAAGCGATCAACTTTATGGCCATGTACGGACGCGGCCTGATTTGTTTGACGATGACGAAAGAACGTTGTGAAAATCTTGGCTTACCGCCAATGGTTCAAGACAATAATGCGCAATATACCACTAACTTTACCGTTTCTATTGAAGCGGCTGAGGGCGTAACGACGGGTATTTCAGCGGCTGACCGAGCAATTACCGTTCAAGCTGCTGTCGCGAAAGAAGCGAAAGCGGCAGACTTAGTTCAACCTGGCCATATCTTCCCATTAGCAGCGCAAGAAGGCGGTGTATTAACACGCGCAGGACACACGGAAGCTGGGTGTGATTTGGCTCGTTTGGCTGGGCTTGAGCCTGCGTCTGTTATTGTTGAAATTCTTAATGATGACGGCACCATGGCAAGGCGCCCAGATTTAGAAGTGTTTGCAGAAAAACATGACATTAAGTTAGGCACCATTGCTGACCTAATCGAATATCGTAACAACACTGAGACAACCATCGAGCGAGTTGCTGAGTGCAAATTACCTACCGAATTTGGCGAGTTTCAACTGGTCACATACCGTGACACCATTGATAACCAAATTCATTATGCAATGAAGAAAGCGCAGGCTGATGAAACCAAAGCGCCATTAGTTCGTGTGCATTTACAAGATACATTCACCGACTTACTGCATTCAGACCGAAGTGCCGAGCGTAGCTGGACACTGCAAACGGCGATGAAACGCATTAGTGAAGAGGGTGGCGTGTTAGTGATCCTTGGAAACGAAGAAACCACTGAATCTTTAGTTCATAAAGTGAAAACGTTTGAACAACAAGACAAGGGTGAAGCGCCAACCATGGCCAAGAAGCAGGGTACGTCACGCCGTGTCGGTGTGGGTTCTCAAATCCTAGCGGATCTTGGAGTTCATGATATGCGTTTACTGTCTTCAAGTACTAAGCGCTACCATGCGCTCGGTGGGTTTGGCTTGAACGTTGTTGAGTACGTTTGTAAGTAAAATGCAAACCGAGGTCGATGATCAATCATAGACGGTGACCGAGCGCCAAACTCATTGATATTTAAAGAGCAAAAGCAGAAGTGTTTTTGCTCTTTTGTTTATTTTAGAGGCTTGGTTGCGGTTGCAGAATAATTGGTCAGTTTTCTTTTCTGTAGTTTGGTAATTTCCATTAGATATTGCTCACACTTTTGTGTTAGAATCCGCCGATTCTCACTTGATGAAAATAGTTAAAGGAAGGCTTATGAAAGTGATCGAGGGTGGCTTCCCAGCGCCAAATGCAAAAATTGCTATCGTTATTTCTCGTTTCAACAGTTTTATTAACGAAAGCTTGTTATCTGGTGCAATCGATACTTTAAAGCGTCACGGCCAAGTTAACGAAGACAATATTACCGTTGTTCGTTGTCCTGGTGCTGTGGAGCTACCACTAACTGCTCAGCGTGTAGCTAAAACTGGTAAGTTTGACGCTATCATTTCTTTGGGTTCAGTTATTCGTGGCGGCACACCACATTTTGACTATGTTTGCAGTGAATGTAATAAAGGTTTGGCACAAGTTTCTCTGGAATACAGTCTTCCAGTGGCATTCGGTGTGTTGACCGTAGATACTATTGATCAAGCTATCGAGCGCGCAGGAACCAAGGCTGGTAACAAAGGTGCAGAGGCTGCACTAAGCGCGCTAGAGATGATTAACGTTCTTTCAGAAATTGATTCCTAATGGGGGCCAGTGTGAAACCAGCCGCACGTAGAAACGCACGTCAATTTGCCTTACAAGCAATTTACTCATGGCAAGTTACAAAAGAAAATGTTGCTACTATTGAAGAGCAATTTTTATCTGGTGGTAAATATGATGAAGAAGATCATCAAGCTAATGAACCAGCACTAGCAGCACCAGAAACAGACGTCGCGTACTTCCGTGATCTACTGACGGGTGTCGTGCTAAGCCACACTGAGTTAGACAGTAAATTACGTCCATTCCTATCTCGTCCAATGCAAGATTTGGATAAGATGGAGCTAGCTCTTCTTCGTCTAGCTATGTACGAAATGACGCGTCGTGAAGATGTACCTTACAAAGTTGTGATTAATGAGGCTATCGAACTTGCAAAAGTTTTTGCCGCTGAAGACAGTCACAAATTCGTGAACGGTGTGCTTGATAAAGCCGCACCGCACGTACGTAAAAAAAAGTAAGCGTCACAATATAGTTAAGAAGGTCAGCCATTAAGCTGGCCTTTTTTGTATAATGGCAAAAATAATAATGATAAAGAGTGAACCATGGCCGGTGAATTCAATTTAATTACCCAGTACTTCGTTAATCGTCAGACCCAGCGCAAGGATGTTCAATTATCACTTGGGGACGACAGCGCACTTGTTACTTCTCCTGATAATGTTCAAATCGCGATCAGTACCGATACCTTGGTTGCGGGCACTCATTTTTTGGAAAATGCGAACCCTGCATGGGTAGCCCATAAAGCGTTAGCTTCTAATTTAAGCGACTTAGCGGCGATGGGCGCATCACCTGCTTGGGTTTCTTTGGCTTTAACTCTTCCTGAACCCGATGAACTCTGGTTAGCCCCGTTTACTGAATCCTTTTTCGAGTTAGCCAACTATTTCAATATTCAGTTAATTGGTGGCGATACAACCAAAGGCCCATTAAGTATGACTCTGACTGTGCAAGGTTTTGTACCGGAAGGTCAAGCATTGCGACGTGACGGTGCCAAAGTTGGGGATTGGCTATACGTTACCGGTACATTAGGTGACGCAGCTGCGGGGCTTGAAGTTGTGCTTGATGACAGTAAGCGAAATAAAGAGCATGCAGAAACTCTAGAGTATCGACATTACCATGCAAGCCCGCGTTTACTTGCAGGGCAAGCTCTGCGCAATGTGGCTTCTTCTTGTTTGGACATCAGTGATGGTTTAGTTTCTGATTTAGGCCATATCATGAAAGCATCCACCGTTGGTGCTGTCATTGATGTTGATGCCATGCCTATTTCTGATGAATTGCTTGAGTATTGCGGTGACCGTGACAGTGCATTACGAATGGCCTTGTCCAGTGGCGAAGAGTACGAACTTTGCTTTACTGTGCCTGAAGAGCACAAAGGTCAAATGGACACATTACTAGCTCCTACGGGCACCAAGGCGACGTGTGTTGGTCAGATTCGTTCAGGTGACCAATTGCAATTAGAGAGAAACGGTAAAGCTTTGGACTGGCAACTTTCCGGATACGACCACTTTAAAGGTATATAGAACATGGCAAACCCATTAGCACTTATCTCACTTAAAAACCCTTGGCACTTGTTAGCGACCGGGTTTGGCAGCGGGTTATCCCCTTTAATTCCAGGTACTATGGGTACCTTAGCGTCTATTCCATTTTATTTATTGTTAGTCCAGTTACCTCTTCCAGCATACCTGTTGGCGGTCCTTGTTTCATGTGTTATCGGCATCAAAATCTGCCAAGTAACTTCTGATGATATGGGCGTGCACGATCATGGTTCCATTGTTTGGGATGAGTTTGCCGGCTTTTGGATCACTATGAGTGTAGTGCCTATGCTGAACCTTTCCCCTACGGATTGGAAATGGTTACTGACAGGCTTCGTTCTGTTTCGCTTCTTTGATATGGTAAAACCTTGGCCTATTGGCTGGCTTGATAAAAGAGTGCATGGCGGGTTTGGCATCATGGTGGATGACATTGTCGCCGGCGTGATGGCTGGCGTGAGTTTATGGCTGATTGGACGTTATGCAGGTTGGATTTAAGTGCTAAAGGCGAAGTACTAAAAGCGAAGTAGTGTGATTTAATAATCTAGTACTTCGCTTCTAGTTCATAATAAAAAAGCACCTTTCGGTGCTTTTTTGTATTTGGAATATCGTTATTTTGCTAGATAAGTATGAATCGATTTTTCAATACCAACAGAGTCTAAACCAAGTTCCGCGTGCATTTCTTCTTGGGTACCTTGTGCGACAAACTTGTCCGGTAAACCAAGGTTGAGTACTGGTTTCAGTAGTTTCTCTTGCATCAAGAACTCAAGAACGCCAGCGCCAGCGCCTCCAGCAATCGCATTTTCTTCAAGGGTTACGAATACATCATGCTTAGCAACTAGCTCGCGAATAAGATCTTCATCAAGTGGCTTCACAAAACGCATATCTGCAACTGTAGCATCAAGTTGTTCGGCGGCTTCGAGTGCACTTGGTAGGAAAGTACCAAAGTTCAAAATAGCAACCTTATTACCATCTTGCTTGGCACTACTTTCACGCATAATGCGACCTTTGCCGATTTCTAGCGCGGTAAACTCAGACTCGATGGCGGTGCCCATACCGTTACCGCGAGGGTAACGAACGGCGCTCGGGCCTGTATGTTGATGCCCAGTGTAGAGCATTTGGCGACATTCATTTTCGTCACTCGGTGCCATGATAACCATATTTGGTATGCAACGCATAAAGCTAAGATCAAACGCCCCTTGGTGTGTCTGGCCGTCTGCGCCAACCAAACCTGCACGGTCAATGGCGAACATAACAGGCATGTCCATAATGGCAACATCGTGGATTAACTGATCATAGCCACGTTGTAGGAATGTGGAGTAAATCGCTACAATCGGTTTATCGCCAGCAATTGCCATTCCAGTGGCTAGGGTGACGGCGTGTTGCTCTGCAATTGCCACATCAAAATACTGATCTGGGTATTCTTTTGAAAAACGCACCATGCCAGAACCCTCACGCATGGCTGGAGTGATCGCCATCAGTTTTGGGTCTTGAGCAGCCATATCACACAGGAAGTCACCGAAAATTTTCGAGAAAGTGGGTTTGGTTCCACTGCTTTTTGGCAAGCTTGTATGAGTTGGGTCGAATTTTGGTACGCCATGGTAACCAATTGGATCTTTTTCGGCAGGCTCGTAACCTTTGCCTTTTTTGGTCATGATGTGTAGGAACTGAGGGCCTTTTAAGCCACGCATATTTTTCAGCGTTTTGATCAATTCGTTTACGTCGTGACCATCAACAGGGCCAATATAGTTAAAGCCAAGTTCTTCAAATAAAGTGCCTGGGACAACCATGCCTTTTAAATGCTCTTCCGTTCTTCTTACCAATTCTTTAATTGGGGGAAGCCCAGAGAGTACTTTTTTACCTCCCTCACGAATGGAGGTGTAAAGGTTGCCCGACAAAACTTGTGCTAAGTGATTACTCAGTGCGCCTACGTTTTCTGAAATAGACATCTCGTTGTCGTTTAAGATCACTAGCATATCCGGATGAACGCCGCCCGCGTGGTTCATGGCTTCAAACGCCATGCCTGCAGTAATGGCACCATCACCAATCACGCTAACAACTTTACGGTCGCGGTCTTCTTTTTGCGCCGAAATCGCCAAACCTAAAGCAGCACTTATAGAAGTTGAAGAGTGGCCAACCGACAGCACGTCGTATTCACTTTCTTCGCGCCACGGGAACGGGTGTAGGCCATCTTTTTGGCGAATGGTCGACATTTTTTCGCGGCGACCAGTTAAAATTTTATGAGGATAGGCTTGGTGACCAACGTCCCAAATCAGTTGATCAAAAGGCGTGTTGTACACATAGTGCAGCGCGACCGTCAATTCAACCGTGCCTAAGCCTGATGCTAGGTGGCCACTTGACTGGCTAACTGAATTCAGTAGATAGGTACGCAGCTCTTCACAAAGAGTCGATAAACTCTCTTTAGGAAGTAGACGTAGCTCGTCGGGCGTATTGGCCAGTGCTAATGTTGGATATTTTGAGATATCTAGAGTCATAATTATCAGCGCTTATAATAGTGTTAGTTGTTGCGCTCGACCACGTATCGGGCGAATTCTTCAAGTAACTGAGTATTGTAAGGGATTGCCTCTAATGCACAAAGTGCCTCAGTTAACAATTCTTGTGCTTTTGTTTGTGCACCGTCTAATCCTAGCAACGAAGGGTAAGTACTTTTGTTGAGCTCCTGGTCTGAGCCTTGTGGCTTACCTAAGATTTCGGTGTTACCGATGATGTCTAAGATGTCGTCTTGAACTTGAAAAGCCAAACCAATGAGATCGGCGTATTTTTCTAACTTAGGTAGAATGGCTAAGCCTTTCTCACCCGCGGCTAATGCACCTAATTGAACCGAGCATTTAATAAGAGCTGCTGTTTTGTTTAGGTGAATCGTTTCAAGTTCTTCAAGTGATATGGCGCGATTTTCTGCTTCCAAATCTAAAGCTTGGCCCATGCACATGCCTTGTGCACCAGACGCTTTTGCTAAGGCTTGTACCATTTTAATGCGGGTGACTTCTGCAGATGGATTTAAGCTACCTTCAGATAGGATAGTAAACGCCAACGTTTGCAGAGCATCACCGGTCAAAATAGCGGTCGCTTCGTCAAACTCGATGTGACATGTGGCTTGCCCACGGCGCAATTCATCATCGTCCATGGCAGGTAAGTCATCATGGATCAGTGAATACGCGTGAACGCACTCTATAGCGGAAGCCGGTGTGTCGAGTTCAGATAGCTCACAACCCAGCATTTGGCCTGTAATATAAACAAGATACGGCCTTGCGCGCTTACCACCGAGCAATAGGCCATAACGCATAGCTTGAATTAAGGCTTGTTGCTGATGTGGGAATGTGTCTAACCAAAGGTTGAGCTGCTCACTACTACGCTCTTGATACGCAGATAAAATCATTGTCATGGATTATTCTTCAGACTCAGTTTCTTTTTTAGAATTTACTTCGAAAGGGGTAAGCTCTGCTTGGTCGTCATCTTGCATTAAAATGGCAACACGTTGTTCTGCTTGAGATAATTTATCTTGTCCTGAGCGAGCTAGAGTGATTCCGCGCTCGAATTTCTTTAGCGCATCTTCTAGGGCTAAGTCACCACTTTCTAATTGCTCGACGATACCATCGAGTTCTTCTAAAGCGCCTTCGAAAGACATGTTTTCAGGTTTCTTACTGGCCATATAATTTCTGCTTCTAGGACAATGCCCGCACGTTACCCTAGGCTAAGTATAGGGTCAAACGTCTGGGTGTAAATTTTAACAAGGGCGCAGTATATCAGCTTTTATAGTCATTGGTAGAATGTGTATGTTTACCGAGCCACAAGAACGAGACATTCAGACCAATAAGTGAATGTAAAGGCCAGATTTTTCGATGAAACGAATGTCTAATCGGCAGATAGATTGCTATCCTGTTTAATTGGACGTGCAATTTGTATCGAAAGCGAAAAATCGCTAAATATTCAGCTTGTTCTGCCGATAATCTGAATTGAGTGCATAGTAGAACGAAATAGCATGAGGAGTGCTTTGTGGATTTAGCAACGTTAATAGGCTTAATTGGCGCATTTGCTTTCGTTATTATGGCGATGGTTCTAGGTGGTGGTATCGGTATTTTTATCGATATCCAATCTATATTGATCGTAGTGGGCGGCTCTACATTCGTTGTATTGATGAAGTTCACCATGGGGCAATTTTTTGCTGCGACCAAAATCGCGGTAAAAGCCTTCATGTTTAAAACTGATGAGCCAGAAGACCTGATATCCAAAATTGTGGAAATGGCTGATGCGGCTCGTAAAGGCGGTTTCCTAGCACTAGAAGAAATGGAAATAACCAATTCTTTTATGCAAAAAGGCATTGATTTACTCGTAGATGGCCACGATGCCGACGTAGTTAAAGCGACGTTGCAAAAAGACATCGCACTGACCAACGAACGTCACGAATTCGGTAGTGCGACCTTTAAAGCCTACGGTGATGTAGCGCCTGCGATGGGTATGATTGGTACCCTGGTTGGGCTGGTAGCCATGCTTTCTAACATGGATGACCCAAAATCCATCGGCCCGGCAATGGCCGTTGCACTTTTAACGACCTTGTATGGTGCGATCTTGTCTAACATGGTGTTTTTCCCGATTGCTGACAAACTGAACTTACGTAAAGAGCAAGAAACCTTAAACCGCCGCCTGATCATGGATGGGGTATTAGCGATTCAAGATGGTCAAAACCCACGTGTAATCGACAGCTATTTGAAGAACTACCTAAACGAAAGCAAGCGTGCTATCGATGTTGACGGCGAATAGGGGTTAAGAAATGGATGATGAAGACAAGTGTGAATGCCCACCACCCGGCCTCCCAGCTTGGATGGGTACGTTCGCAGACTTGATGTCACTGTTGATGTGTTTCTTCGTATTGCTGCTGTCGTTTTCGGAAATGGACGTGCTTAAGTTTAAGCAAATAGCAGGTTCGATGAAGTTTGCTTTTGGTGTACAAAATCAACTTGAAGTAAAAGACATTCCAAAGGGCACCAGTGTGATTGCTCAAGAATTTCGACCGGGTAGACCTGAACCAACACCGATTGACGTGATCATGCAACAAACCATCGACATGACGCAGCAAACGCTGGAATTCCATGAAGGGGATTCTGACCGAGCGGGCGGAACCAAACGCGATGCAGGTAAGCAAACCGGAGGGCAATCTCCTGAAACCTCAACGCAGATGAACCAAAATACTGAGTCTGTGCAATCAGAGCAACAGTCTGAATCGCAATCGGAATCTCAGTCTGAAGAAATAGAAACCATCGTTGAGAGCATTAAAAAAGCACTAGAGCGAGAAATGGATGAAGGGGCGGTTGAAGTTGAAAGCCTTGGCCAACAGATCGTCATCCGAATTCGTGAACGTGGTGCATTCCCTGATGGTTCAGCTTTCTTGCAGCCAAAGTTTAGACCGCTCGTAAGACAAGTGGCCGAATTGGTCAAAGATGTTCCGGGGATTATTCGAGTTTCTGGCCACACGGATAGCTATCCACTGGATTCAGAGTTGTATCGTTCTAACTGGGACTTATCGGCTCAACGAGCGGTGTCTGTCGCCCATGAAATGGAACGAGTAAAAGGTTTTGACCATAGTCGATTGCGCGTAAGAGGCATGGCAGATACAGAGCCTCTGATGAGTAATGACACCCTTGAAGGCCGGTTGGAAAACCGCCGGGTAGAAATCAATATCATGCAAGGTAAGCCACACTACAGTGATGAAGTGTCAGCTCAGCAGTAGAGCTTTTTAGGGCGATACCAGAGAGTAATCGAGGCGAGCGTAATGGCTCGCCTTTTTTATTCTTAATAGCTCGTGTATAATTCTGCGCCTTAGAATTGCCAGATGGCAATACCATTTTCGATATAGTGAAGAAGAACTATGAAGTTTATTGTTAAACCACATCCAGAGATTTTCGTTAAAAGTGAATCTGTTCGTAAACGCTTCACTCGAATACTAGAATGTAATATTCGTATTATTATTCAAAAGCATACTGAAAATGTAGCGGTATTTAACCGTCGTGATCACATTGAAGTGACTTCTGAAAGTGACGAGTATTTTGATCAGGTATTGGCAATTTTAAAGCAAACTTCAGGTATTCATCACTCATTGGAAGTGAAGCAGTCTGACTTTAAAGATATGCATGATATCTACGAGCAAGTTCTTGAGTTAAGCCGTGATCGCATCGTGGACAAGACTTTTGTTGTTCGTGCCAAGCGTCGTGGTAAGCACGATTTTTCTTCTATTGAGTTAGAGCGTTATGTTGGTGGTGGCTTAAACCAAGCAGTAGAAACTGCTCGTGTTAAATTAAACCGCCCTGAAGTAACGGTTAATATTGAAATCGCGAACGATAAACTGAATCAAGTGATTGCTCGTCACAAAGGTTTGGGTGGTTTCCCTCTTGGTACTCAAGAAGACGTACTTAGCCTTATCTCTGGTGGTTTTGACTCTGGTGTGTCTAGCTACTTACACATCAAGCGCGGTTCAAAAACGCATTACTGTTTCTTTAACTTAGGTGGCCCTGCACACGAAATTGGCGTGAAGCAAGTTTCGCACTACCTATGGAACAAATACGGTTCTTCTGCAAAAGTGAAATTCATCTCGGTCGATTTTGAGCCGGTTGTCGCAGAGATCTTAGAAAAAGTAGAAGACGGCCAAATGGGCGTGATTCTTAAGCGTATGTTTATGCGTGCTGGTGGCATGATTGCTGAAAAGTTTGGTATTCAAGCGCTCGTGACTGGTGAGGCATTGGGTCAAGTATCGAGCCAAACGCTGACCAATCTACGTCATATCGACCGAGTAACGGATACCCTGATCCTTCGTCCACTGATTAACTGGGATAAAGAAGACATCATCGACTTATCTCGTGAAATTGGGACTGAAGACTTTGCGAAAATCATGCCTGAATACTGTGGTGTGATTTCACGTAAGCCAACGGTTAAAGCAGTAAAAGCGAAACTTGAAGCAGAAGAAGAAAACTTTGATTTTGCGATACTCGATCAAGTGGTTGAAAATGCCCGCGTGATGGACATTCGTGACATTGAAAAAGAAAGCAAAGAGCAGGCGCCTGAAGTTGAACAAGTTGATGCTGTAGAGCAACATGCGGTTGTTTTGGACATTCGTAGTTCGGAAGAAGAAGAAGCGAACCCTCTTGAAATTGATGGAGTAGAAATTGCTCACATTCCTTTCTTTAAGCTTGCGACAAAGTTTGGCGACTTGGATCAATCTAAGAACTACTTACTTTACTGTGACCGTGGCGTTATGAGCCGTTTACAGGCGTTGTACTTGCAAGAGCAAGGCTATAGTAACGTGAAGGTTTACAGACCTTAAGAGCAGGTTACAGGCGATAGGCCGTTGCGCTACAGGTTCTAGAATGAAAGCCGCTCGTCGTAAAGATGGGCGGTTTTTTTATGGGGGTAAAGAAAGAGTACAGAGACGGACTTCGCCCTGAGATTACAGAAAACCAGAAACTAGAGCGTTTCACTCCTATAAGAGTAAAAGAAAACAGCCCTTGCTCTTATAGTTTCTCGTTTCTAGCCTCTACAAGGAAGCTTACGACTATTCTGTAACCTGTAACCTGTAACCTGTAATCGGTATTCTAATGAGCGTTGCATATTCTCTTTCCTTCACCCATAAAAAAACACCGCCATATAGGCGGTGTTAAAATTTGACTGACAGGTCAAAAAAAAATACAGGAAGTATGCCGCAGGTAGGTTAAACCTAAGACATGGTGGCAGACGAATCTACCAACTCGAATTTCGAGTTAATGCAAACACAACATCGCAACAAATTAACCAATTGATCATCAGGGATAATCAAGCCGTTCAGGCTAACTGCTGCGGGGTGAAATATAGAATTTCTCTGGCCGAGAGGCAATCGACAATTTATAATGTTTCAGATTATAAAAACTAATGCTTATAAAAAAGGTGAAACATGTCTAGACGTCTTCCCCCTTTAAACTCTCTTAAAGTGTTTGAAGCTGCCGCGCGTCACTTGAGTTTTACTCGTGCAGCAGAAGAGTTATTTGTGACTCAAGCTGCGGTCAGCCACCAAATTAAAACCTTAGAAGACTTTCTTGGGCTGAAATTATTTCGCCGTCGAAATCGCTCATTATTATTGACCGAAGAAGGGCAAAGCTACTTCCTAGATATAAAAGATGTGTTCACCTCTTTGTCTGAAGCGACCGATAAAGTATTGGAGCGTAGTGAAAAAGGTGCGTTAACCATCAGTTTACCACCCAGTTTTGCCATTCAGTGGCTGGTGCCGCGCCTTGCCGATTTTAATGAGCAAGAACCCGACATTGATGTTCGCATTAAAGCGGTTGATATGGACGAAGGTTCTTTGACAGATGACGTTGACGTTGCTATCTATTATGGTCGTGGAAATTGGCCGGGGCTGCGAGCGGATAAATTGTATCAAGAATACCTGATACCAGTATGTTCACCGCAGCTTCTACTTGGCCAAAAACCATTAGAATCATTAGGGGACTTAAAACAACATACCTTGTTACATGATACCTCTCGTAAAGAGTGGAAACAGTTCGTAAAAGAGCATGCGATTGACGAGGTTAACGTGAATCATGGTCCAATATTCAGCCACACAACCATGGTGTTGCAGGCGGCGGTTCACGGACAAGGCGTTGCTTTAGGCAACAATGTATTGGCAAAGCCAGAAATGGACGCAGGGCGTCTAGTTTGCCCGTTTGATGAAGTGCTCGTTACTAAGAATGCGTTTTACGTTGTTTGCCATGAACAACAAGCGGATACCGGCAGAATTGCCACTTTCCGTGATTGGATGTTAGCAAAAGCGGCTAAAGAGCAGCAGGAGCTAATTTAATGAGCAATAGCAATGAAGTCGCCGAAGAATTAGCGGAACAGAACAACCAACGTATTGATGGTGTAGGGACGATTACTTTTTTGTTTGCACATGGAGCAGGGGCCGGCATGGATCATGAATTTATGGTTTCTGTTGCAAAGGGCTTAAGTAAGCATGGCATACGTGTGATCCGCTTTAATTTTCCTTATATGGAAAGACGCATGGCTGAGGGGACAAAACGCCCACCCGATAGAGCGCCTAAGTTACTTGAGGCTTTTGAGCATCAAATCGAGCAGATCTCTGGGCCGCTAGTGATTGGGGGGAAGTCAATGGGGGGGCGTATGGCGAGCCATTTAGCGGATCATCCTCGTGTTCTTGGCGTCGCGTGTTTAGGCTTTCCTTTTCATCCACCGGGTAAGCCTGAAAAATACAAAGGCGAGCATTTAGCGACCATCAACAAGCCTTGCCTTATTCTGCAAGGGGAGCGTGATACCTTCGGTAAGAAAGAAGAATTCGATACGTTTGATTTATCACCTAGTATTGAAACCTTGTTTATTCCAGACGGTGATCATGGCTTTAAACCTCGTAAGCGTTCAGGTTACACCGAAATGGGTAATATCGAGTTAGCCATTAATGCGATCGCTGGATTTATTAAAACGGTCAGTCATGAAGTGCCTGAGGATGAAGCGAATGAAGAGTAACCACCTTATTGTTTTAGCGGGTATTTCTGGATCTATCGCTGTGGCTTTGGGCGCTTTTGCCGCTCATGGTCTAAAAACAGTGTTATCGCCCTATTTACTCGGTGTATTTGAAACTGGTGTTCACTACCAGTTTCTTCACACGGTTATGGTGATTGCTTGTGCAATACTTATTCGGTTCGATATTGGTAAAAAAGCGCAAAAAGGACTGTCATCTGCAGCCATTTGCTTTATTATCGGCATCCTTTGTTTTAGCGGTAGCCTATACGCCCTTGCCCTTACTGGGATCAAGTGGTTTGGACCCATCACTCCGTTAGGTGGTGTGTTTTTCATTATTGGTTGGGTTCTACTCGCTGTTTCTGCGTTTAAAATGAATGAGGTAAGTCAGTGAAACACTTAATGCTTTATTGCCGCCAAGGCTTTGAAAAAGAGTGTGCTGGAGAGATCCAAGACAAAGCAAGCCAACTTGAAGTATTTGGCTTTCCACGTGTAGTGAAAAACTCAGGCTATGTATTGTTTGAGTGCTACCAAGCTGGGGAAGCAGCTAAGTTGGTGAAAGAATTGGATTTCAAGGCGCTGATTTTTGCTCGTCAAATGTTTGTGGTTGCCGCAGAATTTAAAGATTTGCCAACAGAAGATCGTATTTCTCCTATTTTGGTCTCTTTGTCTGAAATTGAAGCCATGCCAATGTGTGGCGATTTAGTAGTTGAAACACCGGATACCAATGAAGCTAAAGAGCTGCTTAAGTTTTGCCGTAAATTTACCGTGCCGCTTCGTCAAGCGATGCGTGGTAAAGGCCTTCTGTTCAAAAAAGAAAACGCGAAAAAGCCTCAAGCACACGTGTGTTTCGTGGCTCCTGGTCATTGTTATGTAGGTTACTCACTGCCACAAAATAACTCTGCATTTTTCATGGGCATTCCTCGTTTGAAATTCCCAGCCGACGCACCAAGTCGTTCAACTCTTAAACTTGAAGAAGCATTTCATGTGTTTATTCCACGTGAAGAGTGGAACACACGTCTTGCTTCTGGCATGTGGGCGGTAGATTTGGGTGCTTGCCCAGGTGGCTGGACTTACCAATTGGTTAAGCGTTCTATGTTTGTTCATGCGATTGATAATGGCATGATGGCTGACAGCTTGATGGATACAGGCCAAGTTAAACACCACATGGAAGATGGCTTCAAGTTTGAACCACCAAGAAAGAACGTCACTTGGTTGGTGTGTGACATGATCGAAAAGCCGTCTCGTGTTGCTCAACTAATGGGGGAATGGATCATTTCTGGTTGGGCTCAAGAAGCGATATTCAACCTTAAGCTTCCGATGAAAGGTCGCTATGATGAGGTGCTTGGAGATATTGAAAACTTGAAGAAATTCTTAATTGAACACAAGGTTCAGTTTAAGCTTCAAGCTAAGCATCTGTACCATGACCGTGAAGAGATTACCGTTCACGTACAAAGCTTGTCGAATATTTCTCCGCATTAACTTTTCGGAATTCGCTTCTCAGTATTAATGAGCGGTTTAGTTAGACTCAATAAGAGCAATAATGGGTATCCATTATTGCTCTTTTTTATGGTTAACTGTGAGTTAACACGCACTAAATGTCGCTTTCGCTGCCACCTCTTACTCGTTCACGGGCCACATTTCCCAGAGTTGAGACTCCATACTCTGTTCAGTTGAATCACTGATTAAACTGAAAAAGTCCAAGCCTGTTTGTTGTTCAACGGCATCAATGGTTGTGACGAAACCGGCTAGCTCGCTGCCTGATACATCTCTGTGTGGAACAATAAAGGCAATGGCTTCATCATAATTCGGATCGAGAATCACCTTGTAATAAGCGCTCGGGATCACCACATTATTGCCAATCGATTCCTCGTTGCCAGTAAATATAGGGCCAGTGACAACGTAGAGTTCATTGTAAGTGGTGGCTAAGTCGCGAACGTGCTCTTCGAGTAATCGCCAACCAACGCGGTTAAAACCAGGCAACTGTGGCGACATGTTACTAAGCAAGAAACTTTGCTGCATGGATTGTTTGCTGAAATCCATCGCAGCCGACGGCGCTAAGTGGCCTCGGTCGTAACCTGATTTGCTGTAATCTGCAAGAGTGGATTGAGCATAAGTTGGCAGTTCAGCATCGACTTTAAAATTGTTACTGCGTTTATAGAAAGCTTCCACGCTGTCCTTGGTTAAGTGGTACGCCACCCAGTCGGCATTCTTTGTTTGGTAATTATACCCAACTGCATATCCATCTCGGCAGAGTACTTGATCACTGTTATTAGACGGTAAACCTTTCTCTAGGTGTTGACCACATGTCTCGGCAAAAACCGAAAAAGAGGCAAGCAAACTAAGGGTAAGCAATATTGTTTTTTTCATTGTTGTTTCTCGCTTTTGGAGTGAAACAATGAAAGTAATGAGATCTGTTAATAAAGATGTGAGTTAGGTTGAATTATAACCAGTACGCAGTAAGGTATTGATAAGGTTATTATTTAATTTGTTAAGGGAAACGTAAACGCAACATAAATGTTGAACAATGACGCAGCTCAGGTTTTGAATGTTGGAACTAGAATAAATATTGCCAACATAGCTCAAATTTCCATCGTATATTTTTCCGTTCTCTAATTATGCAACTACACTTTTTTTGTTGGCTAATGGAGGCACATGGATGAATTTCTTTAAAAATAATCTAATAATGAAGTTATTCGCACCAATTGGTGTGGTGTTTATTGTTATGGGCATAGCAATTACGCAGTATTTTTCGGCTCAGGTGACCAGTAACGCAAAAAGTTCTGTTTTACCTACGGCGGTTGGTATGGTGCAACAATTTAAAACGGTACGAGGCTATTACACTAAAAATGTTATCAAAAAGGTGTTGGCGGAATCGAGTTTACAGCCTCACTTTGAACATAAGAATAATCCGAATCGCATCCCGCTCCCTGCCACGTTAATTCATGATTTAAGTGACGAATTCTCCAAGCAAGGTACTGTTCTAAGGCTTTACAGTGAGTTCCCATTCCCTAATCGAGCAAGCCGTCAATTGGATCCTTTCGCTACCAATGCATGGAAAGCGCTCAAAAACGATCCTAAAGCGGTGTTCAGCGAAATTGAAACTATTAATGGGGACCAAGTGCTGCGCGTTGCCTTGGCCGATACAATGTCGGCACAAGGCTGTGTCGATTGCCACAATAGCCATCCAGATACGCCAAAAGCCGATTGGCGGTTAGGGGATTTACGGGGCGTGCTGGAAGTTCAAATTCCCATCACCAGTCAGTTAGCAGCAGGGCAAGATTTAGTAAACAAATTGATTATGGCGATGGGGGCATCGCTATTGATTGCAGCGGCTATTTTATTTTTTCGATTTAGAACTGTCGTTTGGTTGCGATTAAACCAAGTTTCTCATGCATTGCAGAGCATCACACAAGGAGAGGGAGGCCTAAATAGAAAACTTGAGGTCGGCGATGAAGATGAAATTGGTGCGATCGCTAAATCGTTTAATGAGTTTGTCGCAAGCTTGAATCGATCATTGAAACAAGTAACGGATGAAACACAGGCTTTACAACTGACCAGTGCACCGATCGCCGAAATAGCAGAAAGATACGGGAAAGGGGCATCTGAACAACAGCATGAATCTAATCAAGTGGCTACCGCAATGAACGAGGTGGTGTTGACGGCGCAAGAAGTGGCGCGTTTGTCGACGGAAACCGCACAAAATGCCCAGCAGGCTCAAGAGTTGGCTCAGTCTGGTCACGATATTGTCAGTGATAATTTAGCCAGTGTAGTGCAGCTAGTCGGTGACTTACAGACCGCATCAGAAGCCATCGACCGCATAGAAAATGACAGTCAAAATATCGGTGGCGTATTGGATGTGATTCGCAGCATTGCTGAGCAAACCAACCTATTGGCCTTAAATGCAGCGATTGAGGCGGCTAGGGCGGGTGAGCAAGGAAGAGGTTTTGCAGTTGTGGCTGATGAGGTGAGAACGCTTGCTAGCCGTACTCAAGCGTCAACGGATGATATCCAGAAAATGATCAGCCAGTTGCAAGAGGGGTCAAAGATGGCGGTTGATGCCATTGCTAAGAGCCGAGAAAGCATGGATCAAAACAAAGGTAATGCTGAGCAGGTGAAGCAAGTGATCGACGATATTTATCAGGCAATGCAAGGAATTGCAACGCTTAACGCTCAAATCGAAACCGCCGCGGATGAGCAAACATCGGTGAATGATGAAATTAATCGAAACATCACTAATATTGCGATGGTGTCTCAATCGAATGTAAAAGATGTTCAGGGTTTACAGTTGTCGATTGAAGAGATCAATAAAGCCATTGATAGTGTGAATGGTAACCTGCACCGATTTACTGAGCATTAAGGCATCAATACGAAGCCAAACCACTAAGTTGACGTGTTCGACTAATGGTTTGGTTTCTAGGTAGTCGACCTCACATCAGATGGTTATAAGTGTGGTATTAATAGCGACCGTTAGGCGTTATCAAAACGAATGTCTTGTAAATTGAATCCCAACTCAATGTCTGTTTTTAGCGCGGAAATAGCTCGGCAAGTGCGTGCTGATTCAATATGCTCATCAAATTTTTTACGGTACTTAGGCGCGAGTTCGTCGCTACTAGCCGCTAGTTCAATCGTTTCGAATTGCGTTAGGATTTCTTTTGCCGCTTTGGGCCCAACACCTGGAATTCCAGGAACTTGACTGGAGCTCACTCCGGTTAAGCCCCAGTAATCAGCCAACTGTTCCGGCTTCACGCCAAATTCTTTTTCAATGAAAGGCGCGTCTAACCAGCGATGTTGAAAGTAATCGCGGATTTGAAGTGTTGGGGAGAGTAGTTGGCAATAGCCTTTGTCGGTTGAAATGATTGTGACGGTTTCACCGTGGCTTGCTACCTTGGTTGCCAGCGTTGCGACCAAGTCGTCGGCTTCATCTCCCTCAGAAAGCAAAGAGTCGATACCTAATTGCCACCACGCATCTTGAATTCGCTCTAATCCGTGCATTAACGGCTCTGGCATCGGCTTTCTGTTTTGTTTATAGCTTGGGAGTAGTTCGGCTCGCCAGCCTCTATCTTGCTCGTGGTGATCAAATACAGCGATGATATGAGTCGGCTCACTTTCGGCAATAATACGATTTAGCGTTTTGCATGTTGTGTCTATGGTACGAGTAATATCCGTTGGATCAGGTTGTACAGCGTGTACACGACGTATGAGATTGAGCGCATCAATAATAACGAGATGAATAGACATAACAAACAAATAAAAAAGGGTTAAGGCCCCTAGTATAAAGGAATGTGTAGCGGATTCGTAGCCGCTTTGCTCGATAACAAAGCGGCGGAGTGAATCGCTATGTTATTGATCGGCAATCTTATAGCAAGGGATGTACTCAGATCCCGGTAATTTCATGCGTTGCTGGGTCACAAAATCGTTGAGCAGTGCATCCATTTTCTTCATCAACACGGTATCACCGTCAATAATGAATGGCCCTTTACGTTTGATCTCTTTAATGCCCTCCGCTTTGACGTTCCCTGCAACAATACCTGAAAATGCTTGGCGCAGTTTAGCTGCGAGCACTTCTGGAGGCTGGTTTAGGTGTAAGTCGAGATCGGCCATGTTTTCATGAGTTGGCTCGAACGGAAGTTGGAATTCAGGCTCAATCTTAAGTGACCAATTGTAGCTGTAGGCATCCCCTGTAGCTTTACGCTGATCGCGAACGTCATCCATCGCAGATTTGATGATTCGTGCTGCTTTTGCGGGGTCATCAATCACGATTTGGTATCGACTTTGCGCTTTTTCACCTAAGGTTTCACCAATAAATTTATCGATTGAGCGGAAATAAGCCTCACTTTCTTTAGGCCCAGTTAGCACGATAGGCATGGGTTGATCTGCGTTGTCTGGATGCAACATGATGCCAAGAATGTATAACAGTTCTTCTGCGGTTCCTGGGCCTCCAGGGAAGATAACAATACCATGGGCCATTCGAACAAAGGCTTCTAAGCGTTTCTCGATGTCAGGCATGATAATGAGCTCGTTAACGATTGGGTTTGGTGGCTCAGCCGCAATGATTGATGGTTCGGTTAGACCAATGTAGCGTTGATTATCATAACGTTGTTTAGCGTGACCAATCGCAGCGCCTTTCATCGGCCCCTCCATTGCGCCCGGCCCACAGCCAGTACAAATATTTAAATCACGTAATCCAAGTTCATGACCCACTTCTCGTGTGTATTGATACTCGATAGGGTTAATGGAGTGACCACCCCAACATACGACTAAATTAGGATCGATACCAGGGTGTAAAACTCCTGCGTTACGTAAAATACCAAACACTAGGTTGGTAATGTGGGTGGCATTGGTAAGGTTTAATCGTTGGTTGTCTGCCAAGTGCATATTGACGTATACGATGTCACGTAACACTGAAAATAGATGTTCTTGGATACCTCTAATGATCGTGCCATCCACAAATGCGTGTTCTGGGGCGTTATTGAGCTCGAGCTTAATGCCACGCTCTCGGCGCATCACGCTGACATCAAATGATTGGTATTTTTCGAGTAACTCTTCTGAGTTGTCTGTGTGACTGCCTGAATTAAGAACCGCGAGTGTGCAATTGCGATACAGTTGATATAAGTCGCTAGAAGCGGTTTTCTTAAGGCGTTCAACTTCAATTTGAGATAGTAAATCCATACTACCAGCAGGGCTGATATGAGTAATCATGTTCTTCTCCACGGGTAGGAAGTTATTGTTTTATATTGGCTACCCTTTTATTCACCTTACACAGGAATGATGAATTTCGCCACTTAGTAAGAAAGAAAAGAGAGGTGAGATAGAGAGCAAATAGAGAACAAGAAAAACAGGGAAATAAGGAGGGGATTATTGCCAGATGAGTTGATCTGTACCGTTTTTCTTCGCATTTGATAGGTTCAGATTGAGGCGTTCAAGTACTTCTTCTGGAGTATCGGAATCACGGAATGTGCAGCTTGCAATTGACGTTGTGATCTGAATTTGCTGATCACGGAATTTGAACGGAAGCCTGCCTATTTGAGCTTGTAGGCGAGCGAATAACGTTCGGCTTTCGTTGTCTACTTGGTCAGGCAGTAATACAACAAATTCTTCGCCCGAAAAACGTGCGACGGTGTCGGTATCTTTGATAATATTTTTTATGGTACGTGCAATGATTTTTAGTGCTTTATCACCGGCGGTATAACCAAAACTGTCGTTCAGCGCTTTGAAGTTATCGATATCAATGAGGACAACTCGCAACGAGTGTTGAGAGCGGATCCAGCGGCGGTATTCAATTTCTAGTTTGTCCGTCAGTGCAGCACGGTTGTATACCTTGGTGAGAGGATCGAGCAACATGCGTTGAGCTTGATCTTGCAGGCGTCTACGATAGTCCTGTGTTAGCTCAAATACCGATTCAAGCTGGTTGTTTTCGTAGTTGATGCGTTCAATCAGTTGTTGTTCGCGTTTTTCAACGTGCTCTAAGCGCTCTGTTAAAGAGCTGATTTTATCCAGCAATGGGTTGATGGTTGATTTCAAGCTGTCTATATCGGTTTCTGTTTCGATCGTTTGTTTGCTTTGAGACACCAAGTCGCCAATTTCTTTGTGCATGCCTTTTCGGTGGTCGGCATATGATTGGCTCTGCTCTAAGCTTTTATTGGCGTGTTTGAGCACACCAGCCAAAGAGCCATTCACTTGATCAAGAAATTGCTCCGAAGATTTGCGCTCAAAGTGGGTGCCTTGGATCACCAACTTTAGAATTTGTAAAATGAGTTCAAATAGATCCGTCGGCGAGGATCCAACCAGCAACTTTGCTCGAATGTCCGAGAGGAGATCGCCAGATTCACCATCAAAATCGAGTTCTGTAATGAGGTTTTGCAATTCATCGGCAAGACGGTTTAGCTGGTCGTTATCGACGTTTTGTTCAACGTTCAGGTTATTACGAGAGTTAGATGCCATGATTTTAGTGGCACGCTCGTAAAGGGTTAACAGGCGAATGGCTTGGTCGATTTCTTTGGTTAACTTGCTGCTAGGGAAGTGCAATAAGTTGCGTAGATCTCGTTTTAATTGTGCAGGAAGGCCGGGGATACGCTGAAGCGTCTCACCACTGTGTTTGATTCGTTCATTGAGATGAACCGTTTGCCGTTCCATAGTCACCGTATTTTGTTTTAGCTTCCTTTCTAATATAACAAGTTTCGGGATGAGCTTAGATATATCTTTTTGCTGCTCCAAGTCTTGTTTTATAGAAGTAAGGCTTTTATCCAGATCATTGTTTTGGCCGTGACATGCGTCGCTTAGGTTTGCAACGATGCGTTTCAGCACATTCTGTTCTCTTTTGAACTTAAATAAAGAATCACGCTGTGACAGTCGCGACTGATCTAATTTACATTTTAGATCGTGCAGCTCCAGCCGTAACTCTTCCTCAAGAGAATTCAAATCACTCATAAAATACGTTGCCAAATACACTTCGATGGCGGATACAGTTTCTTGATAATAACAAAAAACTTAACAACGTCACTTTATTAAATGACTAAGTGCTCAATAATTACTCGGCCAGTGTCAAATTTTTGATGTCTTCCTCATTTTGGTAGGAAGATTGTACTTTTATTAAGCCTTGATTGAGTGCTTGCTTACATGCCGTGCGAATATCGTCGGTAGCAAAACTGGCTGCTGGCGCATTTTCTATGGCACGTAGATACACCCACTGGCTACCGTCAATATTCCGATTCTTTTCTATACTTCGAGCCATATAAGTCGACATTAACAGGATATCAATCAGCTCCTGATCATTGATTGCTGTATAAGCTCGAGGTAAGAATGGATAATCTGCCATACCTACGCGTACTTTGCGTGATATTTTTCTATTGGGCTCAAAATCTGAGATCCAGCTGCCAATTCTGTCAAACATGTCTTGCGGATTAGTATTAGGATCAGTGTTAGGTTCTACGTACAAAAACATGCCGTCAGAAAAATGATACAAACGGGCCGGTTCAGATATTTTAGAACTGATGAAGTCACCAAATGCACGTTCTAGGTTTAATCCAGCTTGATACCCTTGCTCTAAATAGGTGTGACGTAAGAAAGGAAAGTCAAACATGGCGAATCGGAGTCGATCGCTAAACGGTTCATTGATCAGCTCACCCATTTGCCACTGTTCATAGTTCGCGCTGCTTCGCTTGAGGGAGCCGGGCAGCTTGTTATTGAGCTTTTTCAGGTTCTGCAAGCCTGAACGTGTATGCGTGAACAAGTCTTTAGACAATGAGGTCACTTGCTCGGTTAGATTGCTGATGAGGTAACCACGGCGTATGGAAAGAATGATAAAAATGAGCGATAAAATAAACAAACCAAAAGCAGTTTTTTGGAATCGTTGATATTCGTTTTTGGCGACCGACAAATCCACCTCTAAGCCTTTGTAATGCAAGGATTGTTCTATGATGTCTTTTTGTTGTCTGAGGGCATTTTCGTTGATCTGACTAAGGCGTTCTTGTTGGTTAGCTGCAATGGCGGAATAATTTTTTAAAGCCAGTAATGAATCTTCAAATTGGCCTTTTTCTTCGTAGGCATTACTTAACACAAGAAATGAATTTTTCATTATTCCAAAGTTATTTATTTCTTGCCCTAAAAATTGCGCCTCTTTTGCGGTATCGATGGCTTCTTGGATTTCATTTTGTTGCAGTGCTAGGGTGGCAGTTAATAATAAAGTACGAGCTTTTAGTGGTTTTATTTCCGTATAAGTAACAAGGTTTCGGGCTTTGTCTAAATATTGCTCGGCCAACGTAAAGTTAAATAATTGTAAATAAGTGTCAGCAATGCTTAACCGTAAATCAATCACGTCGTAAACATCTCTAGCGAAATATTCGTGGTCCAATACATTAAAATAGTGAACCAGTGCGAGGTTATATTTTCCTTCAAGAAAATAAATATCCGCCATTTGTTTTAATACATCGGCGAGAACTAATGAATGTTCAAACTTGCCGTAGAAGTCTGCTGCACCGGATAAGTGCTCTAGTGCTTTGTCGAGTACCTGACGTTGCATGAACAACTGTGCCAATTGATAGTTCGCTTTTGCGAGCTGTAAGCTACTGTCTGACTCAATAGACTTCCAGTAACTGGTTAACAGCTCGGTCAGGGCGTTATCGTATCGTTTGTAACGTAAAAAGTGCTTACCAACCCGTAAATGGTATTCAATGGTAATTTCTAGATTACCCATATCGGTTAGGTATTGGTGTGCACGAGTAAAAGACTCTTCTGCCTGTGTCTGATTCCCTTGAGCTGAGTGAATTTCCGCTCGTTGCATACTTAGCTCGTAAAACAAGCCTCGTCCTAACTGGGTTGCTGTCGGTAATTCGTTTAGTTTTGCCATGACATCATCAAGGATTGGTATGGCTTTATCTGGGTTCTGAGTCTGCTTCCACAATAAATCAGCGCGCAGTAATTTCGTCTCGAGCTGAATAAAAGGCAGGTGGTATTGCTTAGCTAAGTCTTCGCCATTTTCAAGGTGAGAAAGAGCCAGTTTGGGTTTGCCTAATAAAAACTCGGCCTGAGCGAGTACGTGAAATGCATCTATGGTGCTGTTCGGAGTTCTCAACGTTGTGTCGGAGTCTTCACGAGGTAGTGACGTTGGGCCTTTAAGGCTCTTGTCCGTCAATTTTCTTTGGGTCAGAAACTTTTCAGCAATTAACTTCGATTTTTTAGGATCGATTTCAACCAGCTTGGCCGCCTCATTAAGCACGGGCGAGGTGTAAATCTTAGCCTGTACTGATGATGTGCATAACAAAAGCAAAAGGGCAAAAGGTGACCAAGCAAACCATTTCATTGATTACATACTCCGAACAATGAGGTGTTTATTGTCTAGCTAAACGCAAGTTTTGAGTTGGCATTACCGTACTCGTCGAGCGATAGGGGTTAATATCGAGGCCACCACGGCGGGTATAGCGTGCATAAACGGTCAGCGTAGTTGGCTGACAATATTGCATGATGTCAGTAAAAATACGCTCGACGCATTGTTCGTGAAATTCGTTGTGTTCACGGAATGAAACCAAGTAGCGAAGTAAAGTATCTCGATTTATTTTTGGTCCGGTGTATTCAATCATCACGCTGCCCCAATCTGGTTGATTGGTAATCAGGCAATTTGATTTTAATAAATTACTGACCAAAGATTCTGTAACGATGTTTTCTGACGTTGCGCCTTTCAGTATGGAAGCATCGAACTCGTAATCTGTGATTTCTATGTCTTGATCGTCAATGCAGGTGCCCGTCATTGGTACGATGGGTTGTTGATCGTAGTGTTGTACCGTTTGAATGCTTACTTCAACAGGTTCGCCAGCACACGCCGACAAATCTTTGATTAGGGCCGATTTTACATCAGCCCAGTGAGCAAACTTAGTTTGGTTGAAGCTATTTAAGTACAGTTTGAACGACTTAGATTCAATCAAATTAGGGCTGGTGGCAGGCAGTGTGACATCACCAACGGCGACTTGAGGTAAGCCTTTTTCATTCAACCAGGAAAGCTCGTAGAGTGTCCAAATATCCACGCCATGAAATGGCAATACGTCACCAAGGTTGATGTCATCGCGGTTTAAGCTGCGAGGAACGGCTTGCAATAAGTTTGGCTCGTATTGGCTGCTGTATTCGGTTTTTTGGCCCAATGTTAGGCCCGCTAACTCTTTTGCGTTGGAATATTTACTCATACTTGCTTAATAAATTCGATTAGAATAGGCCAAAGTTTACTGAATCCCACGTACTCTGTCATTACTAGCGTTCATTTAACGTCTGATAACAGAGGCAATAAAGAGGTCCATATGTCACAAAGTGCTACTACAGCCTTATTAGATTTTAGCCAACGTTTTTTGTCTGCTTGGCAAGACAGCGAACAGAAATTGCCACTAAACACTGAATTGGTTGGTTTAGCATCTCCGTGTATTGAATCAACACAAGAAGATAGCGTGCTTTGGAAGCCTGTAACTAAAGAGGTTCCAGCCGACTTCGCTAATGTTGAAAAAGCGATCGAACTTGATCTACATGAAGACATTAAAGCGTTCTACGGCTGCCAGTACAGCGCTGATATGGATGCAACATGGCAGGGTAAGCCATTGTCTTTGTTGCAGGTGTGGAGTGATGAAGACTTTGAACGTTTGCAGGAAAATATGCTTGGGCACCTCATTACCCAGCGCCGTTTAAAGTTAAAACCGACCATGTTTATTGGAGTTACGGAAAGTGAACTTGATGTGATATCCATTTGTAATCTTTCAGGTGAAGTCATTTTTGAGCGTTTGGGTACGGATAAGCGTGATGTATTGGCACCATCACTCAGTGAATTCTTGGCACAACTTACCGCTGTGGCTGAGCTGTAAGTTATGTATATTACTGAAATCACATTTGAAGTGTACCGTGATACCTCAATGGGTGAGGTAGAAAAAGCGATCAACTATGTATTGGACTGCCTTCGGTATAATGGCCAGTTGTTAGGCCGAGAGCTACCGGTCAGTATGAGTGGTGGCGTATTTACGGCTCGAGTTGTGTGCCCGGCGGAAGATAGTCTTCATCCTGATTACCACAGCGTGCAAGTGAAGCATGCGCTAAATAAATTGGCTGATTTTGGTTTGTTACAACCCAAAATTAAAGTTGTCGGAGAAGATATGAACTCCGATCCGAGTGACTTTTGCCAACCGCCATCGTGGCAAATTCTCTACACCAGTTTTTTGCATACTTGTTCGCCCATTCGCTGTGGTGATCACTTTCTTCCCGTCCCCCTTTACCACTTGCCGCCTATTGGTAATGGAGACCACAAGAAAATCATTAAGTGGCAAGAGGATTGGAGCGCGTGTGATCAGTTACAAATGAATGGCTCCGTTGTAGAGTGCCCGTCATTGTATGAAATCTCATCGAGTAAAAGCTTGTTGTTCAAGCGAGGCTGGGAACTATGCCGCCGCTTGAAGGAGATCAGTGGCATTCCGACTTATCTGTATATTTACCGTGTGGCAGGCACGAGCAAGGAATCAGAAAAAGCACGCAAGTGCCCCGTTTGTGATGGTGATTGGGCGGTAGAGCAGCCAATACATGGAGTGTTCGATTTCAAATGTGATGAATGTATGATTGTGAGCAATTTGTCTTGGGACTTTAAAGATTAAGTTCGAACAAGGCGGTTTACAATAAGCCGCCTGTTTTATAGTCTAGAACAAGACTATTCAAGGGATTGCATGGCTGTATGGTGTTATCAGAGCAACAAATTCATTTGGTTCAAGAGTGCTACCGTCACGTAGAGGAGTCTCCTCATCAATTTGCACAGCATTACTACGGCAAGCTGTTTGAATTAGAACCTAGATTACAGGCATTGTTTCGAAACGACTTGAACATTCAAGGCCGAAAACTAATCGCGATGCTTGAGATAGCGGTTAACGGTGTCACGGATATGGGAATGTTGGTGCCGATGTTAACGCAGCTTGCTCATCGTCATAATGATTACAACGTTAAAAAATCGCATTTTGCATTATTAAATACTGCGTTGCATTATGCTTTCGAGCAGCACTTACAAGACGCTTATACCGACGATCATCGCCACGCATGGCAAACGTTATTGGACTTCATGGTAGACACAATGAAGCCCGAAATCATCAAGTAGCGACTAACCGCAACACCACAAAAGCCTAAAACTTTGGCCCTTACCTAGCCTTTAGTTTTTATACTTAGCACTTAGCACTTAGCACTTAGCACTTAGCACTTAGCACTTAGCACTTAGCACTTAGCTTTTAGCACTTGGACTATTAGATCTTCGCTTTCGCCAATATTCTATCAAGATGATTGGCAAACTCACGTCTATCGGTTTGTGATAGCGCCGCTGGGCCGCCAGTTTGAATTCCGCTTGAGCGCATAGTATCCATAAAGTCACGAATATTGAGCCGTGCTTTGATTGTTTCTTTGGTGTAAAGCTCGCCTCTTGGGCTTAGTGCCTGCACATCTTTTTCGATCACTTCATCCGCTAAAGGGATATCTGAGGTGATCACCAAATCGCCCTTATTCGCGCGCTTTACAATTTCGTTGTCGGCAATATCAAACCCACTAGGCACTTGAATGGAGTGGATATTGTGTCTGTTGGGAACGGGAACGTTGTGGTTTGCCACGAACGTAAGTTCTATACCTGTACGTTCAGCAGCTCGTACAAGAGTATCGCGGATAACTTTAGGGCAAGCGTCTGCATCTACCCAAATATTGAAACTCATATTATTGATTTTCCAGTTTTTCAATGCGAAGCAGTAAGCTTGCAACTTGCTGTTCTAATTGCTCGATACGCTGAGCATCCGTTTGAGTCGGGTTGGCCACTTCCACTTTTGGGATGCGTTGCTTATTTTTCCAACCCTTTAATGCCATGATAATCGCGGGCATGGGTACTGGTGTGGATAAGCGAGCTTTTACCAGAGCTACCGATGGTTCTTTACCTTGATCAACCAGCGACTGAATCGCAGCGGTTAACTCTTCTGTGACATCTTTTGTCAGCATGAGTACTCCCTAGCTAAACGACAACAACGAGAAATTAAACCAGTCAAATGGATTTCGTTGTTCAGAAAAATACATAGTAAGGCTTGAGGATCTGTTTGGCTAGAGTGAAACGATGTGTTTTGAGTCACGTTTTTATTTTTCATGAATCTGGTTTTTTGTAGAGAAACGCTAGATAAATTGTAAGAGATCTCTTACAGGGGCTGTAGGAGATTGCGCTTTTGGTTATATGGTTTATTTCTAGGAGATTTTTAACTTGTTGTTTTTGTTTGGTTTGTTTGTTTTGTAGGGAGCGGGGTTAATCTCTAGTCTAAAAATGCCCATTGCTCAATTTTGGCAGATCAGTAATCTTATTGGTGTTGGCAGGATGCTGGCACGGAACAGGAATACACCACGGAATAGGTTATTTTCAGGATGAAGATTCGGTTACTCAGGATGAATAACCAGCACGGAGCAAAAAGGACAT
>NZ_JAUFQV010000013.1 GCF_030409945.1 Vibrio tapetis subsp. quintayensis | reverse complement strand
TTGATTATCATCAACGAGTGCCCACACAGATTGATAGGTTTAAATTGTTAAAGAGCTTTCTTCTAACTTTGAAGCCTTTCGACTTTCTCGTTGAAGAGGCGGTTATTCTAGCGAGTTAATGATAAGTAGCAAGTACTTTTTTCATTTAATTTCTAACTTATAAAAAGAAAGAAAAACACGTCGTCTTAATAGCAATAACCAAACTGACATTCTCGCTAAACCCTTACAGGCTCTACCGTGTCAGTGAGTCGGCATTATAGAGACATCCAAAGTATTGGCAATGAAAAAATCGTTTTTTTTCATCAAAATCAGGTTAACCGAACACAAAGTATACGGAGTGTTTTTTATACTTAATTACAACCAATAAAATCACAACTTACCCACAACAAGCTGTGGGTAAGTGAGATTAAAAGTGGCTAGCCATCACTTTCTATAAAGTAAGAAATACGTGTTCGAGGGTTAAGATACTCTCTCACTGCATCTGGCAGCTTAGACGGCAAAATAGCGGCCGTGATTTTCAACTCACTGTCTGCCAAGTCCAATATAGGAGCTTGGTTTCTAGGAACGTTGGAATCATATAGCAGAACATTAGGGTATAAGATTGATTTTGCATTAACAGAGATCACCAATCCAATCATCTTGTTGGAAAGTTGTACGACAGTGCCAGGAGGGTATACCCCCATAAACTTAATCAAGATATTGAGGTCTTCATTATTGTAATGATGCTTGCAGTTCTTATATAGATGAGACAATGCACTAAAAGGGATTTTTTGTTCCGTCGGAATTCGAGAGTGGCACAGGCCATCATAGGCATTCGCCAAGCCAACAATCTGGGAGTATGGGTCAATCTCAATTTCTTTTAACCCATTAGGGAAACCAGACCCATCCAATAATTCGTGGTGCTGAACGATTACTTTCTTTGCGCTTTCAGAAAAATCTTCAATTCGATCGGCTAACTCAATTCCATACTTGGTGTGTAACCGATAGTAATTTTCTTCTGGTTGAGTGTATTTGCTCTTCTTATTAAGTATAGCAACAGGAACACGCACCTTTCCCATGTCGTGAAACAATGCTGCAAACGCCACTTCTTTGATCTGTTCAGCACTATAGCCTTTGCTTTTACTGATCATCATTGCGATAACCGCAACATTGAGAGAATGGAAGTAAATATCTTGGAACTTACTTTTACTACTCATCAAATGCAAAGTAACACTATTGTCTCCCAATAAGGAGTCAACAATGCCGTCTACTAGACCCTGTGCTTCTGTTACTGCATCTGCCGGACGACTGCGAATTTTGCTCATCACCGATCTTAATTGCGAAATAGAACGTTCAAACTCTTTCTCACACTGCTGAACTCTACGGCGGTATGCATTCAATTTTTCTATTCGTTCTTCCTTCTCTTTCCACATTTTTTGCTGAGCAGCTTCAAGTGCACTTTCCGACTCAGATAGAACTTCCGTCGCCTCTTGTACCGGAAGAGGCTGACTGTCGCTTTGTTCTGGATTGATATAGACATGTTTAATCCCCAAGTGACGGATGATATCAACCTGTTCCTGAGATTTAATTTTGAAGCTATTAAGAAGAAATGGATGATCTTTCCAACTCACCGGGAGTCGAACATGAAGACCCGGCTGAATTCGATCCACCGTAATTTTTATACTTGCCACGCTAAACGTTCTAGTCCTTGATAGTCACACTTCCACCATTATAGTGGGAAGCGAATACATTTATTAATAATTAACACACAAATCAATGAAACAAATTGTGACTAGCCCGTCAAGTTGCAACTCGACACTCGAATGAACAATTACACTAACGGCCTTATTGGTGAGTTATATACGTATTGACTTATTCATCGCGATTCCCACATAGAAGAGAGTACTGGCTCACAGCTCGCATGGTTAGGTCACCACTAAAATTAGACGCCCACCTGTATTTATCTAAGAAATAATTTATTACAACCATAAAACTTCCTAAATAGACCATTTAATCTAAAGACTAAAACCAAAACACCAACAAAAACAACCAGATGATAATGTTGTGTTTTTGTTATTGTTTTTGTTTTTTTTACTAAGAATCAGGGAACTTTATCGATAGCATTGATGATACAAAGCTAACCGTAACAGTTCAGCTTGTATACATCATAACGACACAACATCGACCCATATGGAAATAAAAATGAATAAGACATTAATCGCTCTTGCGGTTGCTGCTGTTGCAACCAATGCTTCCGCTGTAGAACTTTACAACGATAACGGAACAACTTTTGATATTGGCGGACACGTTTCTGTTGGGGTTGAAGGTTCAAAAGAGCGTGATACTGCGGTTAATGCTGTATCCCCTCGTATCAACTTTAATGCTACTCACGATATCGGTCACGGCTTTGTGGTTGATGCGAAAGGTGAGTGGGCGCTTAACTACCTAAATGGTGGTGAAACAGCAATGACTACACGTCTAGGCTACGGTGGCATTACACACGAAACCTATGGCCGTGCTGTTGCGGGTACTCAGTGGGCTCCTCAATACCATGTATCTGGTGTTGCTGATAAGCCAATCGCATTTGCTAATGACTTCATCTACGCCGATCACGGTTCCCTAGGTACTGGCCGCGCAGACAAAATGGTGAGCTACAGCAATGACCTAGATTTAGCTGATGCAGGTACCATTAAGTTTGGTGCAGGTTGGCAAGGTGCTCATACCGATACTGTTGATTCTGAAAATGTTGACAGCAACGGCAATGTTACCGTGACCCGCGGCAAAGAGCACTACGGTCAGCGCGCTCAAGTAGCACTAACCTACCTGATTCAAGACTTCTCTCTTGGTTACGCATACAACACTGGTAAAGTTAAAAATAATGACGTGACTTTCAACGTAGCGAGTGCGACTTACGGTACTTACGGCAAAGGTTTGTATGTTGCGGGTGTTTACCAAATCCAAGACGGCACAAAAGACAAATCAAACGACAAGCTAACGTCTCAAGAAGCGCTAGTTGCTTACGCATTTGATAACAGCGTAAACCTAAGCGTAAACTACGAGATGCAAAAGACAGACGGCACGTCATACGATGTTGACTACGCGACTTCAGCCATCCAAGCAGAATACAACTTCACTAAGCAATTTGTTGGCTACGCGGGTTACGAATTTGAACTTGATAACAACACTGCGAGCAAGGAAGGTAACCACTGGATGTTCGGTGCTCGTTACTACCTATAATGCGTTATTAATTTAGTCCATTAGTCCGCAACGCCCACTTCGGTGGGCGTTTTTTGTTCTAAAAACAAAGATTCCCACTTTCGCCTCAATATAGTACTAATCCGTCGATCGCTGATTATATCCGTTCATTTCCCTCCTTCTGCAGTTGCATTTTTCTACTGCATTATTAATCTGCCCATAATCACTTCAAGCGCAGCGACAAGGCGCCGATAGCTATCGATTAATATTTTCTAGGAGGTTTTATTCATGTTGGAAAATACCTTGCTCCAAGATTTAGGGTTTGACCCGAGCGACCGGGTTGTGATGTTTCACTGCGATGATGTAGGCGTCAGCCATTCCACCATCCCCGCTTATCAAGAGCTGTTAGATTTTGGCATTGCGCAGTCAGGCTCTGTGATGGTTCCTTGCCCTTGGTTCCCCGAGGTTGCTAAATTATGCCGCCAATACCCAGATCTAGATATGGGCGTGCATCTCACCCTAACCAACGAATGGCAAAGCTATCGCTGGAGCCCTATTAGCACATCAGACCCTAAATCAGGGTTGATTGATGATAGCGGTTACATGCACAAGAATGAGTACGAATTATGGCGTTATGCAGACCCAGGCGCGATAAAACAAGAAATCACGGCACAGCTAGATAGAGCGTTAAATGCGGGAATTCAAGTTAGTCATTTAGACTCACACATGTTCTCTATGTTGTCTGCCAAAACCTTGCCAATTTTCAATCAGTTGGCTATTGAAAGACAATTGCCTCAGTTTGTTTTATCACCCGAGTATTTTAAAAATCAAGACGGTATGACAAAACACCTAAACATGGAACATACTGCGCACCCACTCACAAAGAAATATGGCAGTGTTTACGATCATGCACGCCACCACAGTAAGCTAGGAATGCCCTGTTTCGACCATTGGGACTCGCTATCCTATACCGACCCTAATCACCGAGTGGAACAGCTAAAACAAAAGCTCTCACAATTAAAACCGGGGGTGACCTTTTTTCTACTGCATCCAGCGCAAGAATCCGATGAATTAAAGGCAATATGCCCTGGAGTAGATTGGCAGATCAGAGTGGCCGACTATCAAGCTATGTTAAGTCCAGAGTTGAAAAATTACATTCACCACCAAGGCATCAAGCTGATCTCTTTTAAACAGGTCAAAGCCATTATAGATGCAAGGCACGAGCTTTCTTCAATGCCGAGTTAAAGTTGGAAGAATGAAGTTTGTTTGATAAGGGGTCTATTGGTGGCGTAGGACTACCAGACTAATGCATGGTTAATTTTTCTAAGTTAAATACAACAAAGCCCCAGCGTTAGCTGAGGCTTTGTCATTTAAATATGGTACCGGTAGGCGGACTTGAACCGCCACGCCCGAAGGCAACGGATTTTGAATCCGTCGTGTATACCAATTTCACCATACCGGCATCTTAAGGCTAGTGCCCTTTGATGTTTCGCATTATACGTATGGCTTGAGCGGGTGCAAGCCTTAATTCTTTAAAAACAATTCGTTTGGCGATTATTTGGTCACTCATGCGCTAGGTGTGCGCTGTATCACTTTAATAAATGCTCACAAGTTTATATGCTGACGCCAGTTAACTCTTATCGGTGAATACCATGAACAAGAACACCAACAAAGCTGGCTTGATGAAACGACTTGCCGCTCTCTTCTACGACGCAATTGTTGTGATTGCGGTCGAGATGATGGCTGGCGGGCTAATCATTGCCATTATCTTTGCTTTAAACGCTGCAGGGTTAATGGGATACGGTCAATATGTTGATGCCAGCGACCTATTAACACGACATCCTGTGTTTAGCCTTTTGTACACCTCTTATCTAGTCGCGGTATGGGTGGGCTTCTTTGTCTTCTTTTGGACTAGAGCAGGACAAACATTGGGAATGCGCGCATGGAAATTACGTGTGCAAAACTCAGATGGCAGCACTATTTCCGTAACACAGGCTCTCATTCGACTTACCACATCCGCCTTTGGGTTGGGTAACTTTACGGTACCGTTTGACCCAGAAAGACGGGCGTTTCAAGATATGTGGGCAAAGTCTGAAGTCATTGTGCTCGAAAAAGCACGTTAACATCACGCTAGCTACATAGAGCCACATAAAAAAGGGAAGCCAGTCGCTTCCCTTTTCTCTTTTTAACTAGAACTTCCGCCGCATCATCAAAAACGCAATGATCAAGAAGACAGCACTAGGGAACAAGGCCCCAAACGAAGGGTGTAACTTGTAAAGTAAACTCACATTACCGAATGTCTCGGCGAAAATGTAAAAGCCAAAACCCGCCACCACGCCCGATAAGATTCGCGTGCCCATTGCAACACTTCGAAGCGGTCCAAAAACAAACGACATCGCCACAAACATCATGACTGCCACTGAGATTGGTTGAGTCGCTTTTCGCCATAAGGCCAAATCGTATCTTGACGCATCTTGCTCAGATGCCTTCAAATACTTTACGTAACTATACAACTCACTGAGTGCTAGTTCAGCAGGCTGAACCGTCACGACTGATAACTTATCCGGTGTAATGGTACTTTGCCACTGCAGGCTATCAACTTGGCTTTTCTCGACTTGGATGTTATCGACAAACTCTGTAATAACAATACCTTCAGTTTGCCAATTATTTTCATCGACATATGTTGCTTTCTTAGCTGACAGCGTGCTTTTTAACTGTTTGTCATCATCAAACCGCCAAACATTAACGCCTTGTAATTCATCACCGTTGGCCCTAGCAATATAAATGAAATCATTGCCATCTTTGGCCCACACACCGCTTCTTATCGAGACAATACTGCCGCCAGATATTGAGAATGCGCGCAGTTCCCTTGCCATTTTCTGTGTCGCGGGAGCGCCCCACTCGCCTAACATCATCACCAATAGCATGATAGGTATCGCGGTTTTCAGCACCGAACCGCCTATATTGGCTTTTGAGAAACCCGCCGCTTGCATCACCACCAGCTCAGAGCTCGTCGCCAGCATACCAAGCCCAATTAGGGCTCCAAGTAATACTGCCATAGGAAAAAACAGCTCAATGTCTCTTGGCATTGTAAGCAAGGTATAAAAAAGCGCTTGCAGAGCATCATAGTTGCCCTCACCTGAAGACTTCAGTTGTTCTACGTACTTAATGATGGCCGACAAACCGACCAAAGTGGATAAACACAGTGCCGTGGTTGCAATAATGGTGCGACCAATATACCAATCGAGAATCTTAAACACGGGCTACCTTAGTCTTCAGTTTTTCTTTAATACGACGAACAAACAGGCTGTCCATACCATTTAACGCAATGCCTGCTAGTAAAGTCACGCCATTTAACGCCCACATCCCAATATACGTTGGAAGACTGCCACTTTGCATTGCCGACTGCGCCGTACTCAATAACAAAAAGTACGTCAGATAAATCAGAACTGCAGGTGCCATTTTCGCAAAACGCCCTTGTCGTGGATTCACCGCGGATAAAGGAATAACAATCATCGTAAGTAAAGGGATACAAATAACCAAAGAAATACGCCACTGCAGCTCGGCTTGCGCGTGATTACTGTCGTCACTCAAAAGTTCTAAGGTTGGTTTCGCCATCCATCCTTGAGAGCCGAGTTCAATTTTCCGCTGACCGATAAGCGTTTCGTACTCTTTATAGTCAGTGACCATATAATCTAATTGAGTCGGAATGCCCTCATAACGCTTACCATCTTCAAGCGTTAAAATCTGACGGCCGTCAGAAAGCTCACTCATGTGGCCAGATTCAGCAAACATTACACTTGGTCGAATGCTGTCTCTAGGGTTTAGTTGCGCAATAAATACGTTCTTCAGGTCTTTCTTGTCGATGTCATCAATAAACACAACGGCCGAACCATCTGGAGAGCGTTGAAATTGCCCTTTTTGCAATAACGCTATTGTGTTATCACTGGCGACTTGTGCATACAGTTGAGCGGTTTGCTGCTGAGTCCATGGCGCTAACCACAACGAATTGAAACCAGCCACAACACCAGTAATCAAGGCCAAATATAACGCTGCCTGAACCAGTATTTTGTTGCCTATTCCGGTCGCATTCATAACGGTAATCTCACTTTCAGCGTAGAGTCGGCCGAAAGTAACCAAAATCCCGATATATAAACTCAAAGGCAACATCAACAATGCCATTGTCGGCATGTTAAGGGCAACCAAAGACATGATCACACTGGACGGGATATCACCGTCGGAAGCATCCGCAAGTACAGCGATGAATTTTTGACTAACAAAAATCAAAAATAGGACAAAAAAGACGGCAAATTGAGTCTTAACTGTCTCGCGGATCAAATATCTAACAATAATCACGCTCAAATTACCTATAGAAAACTTGTTTTTTTAATTGAATCACTATAATTTCCCGTTGAATCTTTTATTTTTTAGTTTTTGGCTAATTGTTAATCAGCTTAATCTGACTTACATTCAAACGCGAATAAGCAAGTTAAGCAGACATTATCTAACATTTAGTTCAGTTTGTCTTCAGGATGTAGGAGTACGCATGGAGTTCAGTGTAAAAAGTGGCAGCCCTGAGAAGCAGCGCAGCGCATGTATCGTTGTCGGTGTCTTCGAACCTCGCCGTCTTTCTCCAGTAGCCGAACAGCTGGATAAAATCAGCGACGGCTATATAAGTTCACTATTGCGACGCGGTGACTTGGAAGGAAAACCAGGACAGATGCTACTTTTGCATCAAGTACCAGGCGTACTTTCTGAGCGAGTACTACTCGTTGGTTGTGGTAAAGAACGTGAGCTTGGCGAACGTCAATACAAAGAAATCATTCAAAAGACCATTAGCACATTGAACGAAACTGGTTCAATGGAAGCCGTTTGTTTCCTAACGGAGTTACATGTTAAGGGCCGAGATACGTACTGGAAAGTACGCCAAGCGGTTGAATCAACAAAAGATGGTCTTTACACTTTTAATCAGTTCAAAAGTGCTAAACCAGAAACTCGCCGTCCATTACGCAAGCTAGTGTTCAACGTGCCTACACGCCGTGAACTCAACCTTGGTGAAAAAGCCATTAACCACGGTCTCTCTATCGCTTCTGGCGTTAAAGCATCAAAAGATCTAGGTAACATGCCACCAAACGTTGCAAACCCTGCATACCTTGCTTCACAAGCTCGTCGCTTGGCTGATGAATACGACACAGTGACCACTAAGATCATTGGTGAGCAAGAAATGGAAAAACTGGGCATGACGTCTTACCTCGCGGTAGGTCGTGGTTCTCACAATGAATCCATGATGTCGGTTATCGAATACAAAGGCGCAGCGGATCCAAACGCGAAGCCAATCGTACTGGTCGGCAAAGGCCTTACGTTTGATTCAGGCGGTATTTCACTTAAACCAGGCGCAGGCATGGATGAGATGAAATACGACATGTGTGGCGCAGCGTCTGTGTTTGGCACAATGAAAGCATTGGCAAAACTTAACCTGCCAATCAATGTTGTCGCGATTCTCGCAGGCTGTGAAAACATGCCTGGTAGTAATGCATACCGTCCAGGTGACATTCTTACTACCATGTCTGGTCAAACCGTAGAAGTATTAAACACTGATGCAGAAGGCCGCTTGGTTCTTTGTGATGCATTAACCTACGTTGAGCGTTTCGAACCAGACTGTGTTGTTGATGTTGCGACCCTAACAGGGGCATGTGTGATTGCACTTGGTCACCATATCAGTGGCGTGATCTCGAATCACAATCCATTGTCGCATGAGCTAGTGAACGCTTCAGAGCAAGCGGGTGACCGTGCATGGCGCCTACCAATGGCTGAAGAGTACCAAGAGCAAATCGCTAGCCCGTTTGCCGATATGTCAAATCTAGGTGGCAAATCAGCAGGCACTATCACAGCGGCTTGCTTCTTGTCTCGCTTCACTAAAAAGTACAATTGGGCCCACATAGATATTGCGGGTACAGCATGGAAATCTGGCGGCATGAGCAAAGGCTCAACGGGTCGTCCAGTCTCAATGCTTGTCCAATTCTTACTGAATCGCAGTGGCCAAGAATCCGAAGAGAAATCTTCAAATTAAGACAAGGGCCGAAAGGCCCTTTTCTTTTTTAAAAGAAACGGTGAATTAAAATGGCAACTGCGACGTTTTACATAGTGAAACCAGAAAGCCCGCAAGCAACAGTTGAAGGCTTGCTGAACTATGTGGTTTTTCTTGCTCAGCATTTCGCAAAGCAGGGAGCAAAAGTATATCTTAATGCCGAAAGTAAACAGCAAGCAGAACAACTCGCTGAGCATTTTTGGCAATTAGAGCCTGATAATTTCACTGCCCACAATTTGGTTGGCGAAGGCCCCCGTTCAGGCACATCAATTGAGATTGGTTATACTGAACTTAAGCCAAATTGGAACCGACAACTGGTAATAAATTTGACGAATGATCTGACAAATTTTGCCCCAGCCTTTGCACAAGTGATAGACTTCGTACCCTGCGATGAAAAAGCGAAGCAGACAGCACGTGAACGGTTTAAAATATATCGTCAAGCTGGCTACGAAATGCAAACCGTCGAAATACATTATCCATAACCAAACCTTATACGTAATGCGACTTCATACACTCAATGAAGACAACCCAAATTACGTATAACGTTTGGTTTAGACACACTAATCACAGTACCCATGAAGAGCGCTATGGAAAAGACATACAACCCAACATCAATCGAACAAGCTCTATATCAAGCTTGGGAAGAGAAAGGCTACTTTAAGCCACACGGTGACACATCAAAAGAAGCTTACAGCATCATGATACCGCCACCGAACGTCACTGGTAGCCTGCATATGGGCCACGCGTTCCAAGACACCATCATGGATACGCTTGTTCGTGCAGAGCGTATGAAGGGTAAAAACACGCTTTGGCAAGTCGGTACTGACCACGCAGGTATCGCGACTCAAATGGTTGTTGAGCGCAAAATTGCTGCGGAAGAAGGCAAAACAAAACACGACTACGGCCGTGAAGCCTTCATCGACAAAATTTGGGAATGGAAAGCTGAATCTGGTGGCACCATTACAAAACAACTTCGTCGCCTTGGCGCATCGGTAGATTGGGAGCGTGAGCGTTTCACAATGGATGATGGCTTATCAGCCGCGACTCAAGAAGTTTTCGTACGTTTGTTTGAGGACGACCTAATTTACCGCGGAAAGCGCTTGGTAAACTGGGATCCAAAACTTCACACTGCGATCTCTGATCTTGAAGTTGAGAACAAAGACAAAAAAGGCTTCATGTGGCACTTCCGCTACCCGCTAGCAAATGGCGTTAAAACCGTTGACGGTGAAGACCACATTGTTGTTGCAACCACTCGTCCAGAAACCATGTTTGGTGATACTGGCGTTGCGGTTAACCCTGAAGATCCACGCTACAAAGATCTTATCGGTAAAGAAATCCTACTCCCTATCGTAAACCGCCTTATCCCTATCGTAGGTGATGAGCACGCTGATATGGAAAAAGGTACAGGTTGTGTGAAAGTCACTCCTGCTCATGACTTTAACGATTACGAAGTGGGTAAGCGCAATAACCTGCCAATGATCAACATCCTAACCTTCAATGGTGATATCCGTGATGCTGCTGAAGTGTTCACCACTAACGGCGAAGAAAGCGATGTTTACTCAACAGAGCTTCCAGCAAAATACCATGGCATGGAGCGCTTTGCTGCTCGTAAAGCTGTTGTTGCTGAGTTTGAAGAGTTAGGGCTTCTTGATGAAATCAAAGATCACGATCTAACGGTTCCTTACGGCGACCGTGGTGGCGTTGTTATCGAACCTATGCTGACAGACCAATGGTATGTACGCACTGCTCCTTTGGCCGCTCCTGCGGTAAAAGCAGTAGAAGATGGTGAAATCCAATTCGTTCCTAAGCAATATGAAAACATGTACTTCGCGTGGATGCGTGACGTTCAAGACTGGTGTATCTCTCGCCAACTTTGGTGGGGCCATAGAATCCCAGCTTGGTACGACAACGACGGTAAAGTTTACGTTGGTCGTAGCGAAGAAGAAGTACGTGAAAAGAATAACCTAGCGCCTGTTGTCGTACTTAAGCAAGACGACGATGTACTGGACACATGGTTCTCTTCAGCTCTTTGGACATTCGGCACGCAAGGCTGGCCTGAAGACACAGAAGCGCTGAAAACCTTCCACCCATCAGACGTATTGGTATCAGGTTTTGACATCATCTTCTTCTGGGTTGCCCGCATGATCATGATGACCATGCACTTCTGTAAAGATGACGAAGGCAAAGCACAAGTACCATTTAAAACGGTTTACATGACGGGCCTAATCCGTGATGAAAACGGCGATAAGATGTCTAAGTCGAAGGGCAACGTACTTGACCCAATCGATATGATTGATGGCATCGGCCTTGAAGAGCTAGTAGAAAAGCGTTGTGGCAACATGATGCAACCAAAACTGGCGAAGAAGATCGAAAAAGCAACCCGTAAAACGTTTGAAGCCGGTATTGAACCTTACGGTACTGATGCCCTACGCTTCACTCTTGCAGCGATGGCGTCTACTGGTCGTGATATCAATTGGGATATGAAGCGCTTAGAGGGTTACCGTAACTTCTGTAACAAGCTATGGAACGCAAGCCGTTACGTACTGATGAACACTGAAGAGCACGATTGTGGCATGTCTTTATCTGTTGAAGACCGTGCAAACATGGAGTTCTCTCTTGCTGACAAGTGGATCGAATCTCAGTTTGAAATCACAGCGAAAGAGTTTAACGCTCACCTAGACAACTACCGTCTAGACATGGCAGCAAACACGCTTTACGAATTCATCTGGAACCAATTCTGTGACTGGTACTTAGAATTAACTAAGCCCGTTCTATGGAAAGGGTCTGAAGCGCAGCAACAAGCGACTCGTTACACGCTTATTACTGTTCTAGAGAAAACGCTACGTCTTGCTCATCCAGTGATCCCTTACATCACAGAATCAATCTGGCAGAGCGTTAAGCCGCTGATTGATGGTGTTGAAGGCGAGACGATCATGACTCAAGCTCTTCCTCAGTTTAATGAAGATAACTTCAATGCTGAGATTGTTGAAGACATCGAATGGGTTAAGACCTTCATCACAGCTATCCGTAACCTACGTGCGGAATACGACATTGCTCCGAGCAAAGGCCTCGAGATAATGATCAAAGTTGCCGATGAAAAAGACGCCGCTCGTATCGAAGCAAACAAGATTGTCCTAACGTCTCTTGCTAAGTTAGATGACATTAAAGTGCTAGCAAATGGTGAAGTAACTCCAGCTTGCGCGACAAAACTTGTTGGCAAGTCTGAATTGATGATCCCAATGGCGGGTCTTATCGACAAAGATGCAGAGCTAGCTCGTCTTGATAAAGAAGCCGCTAAGACTCAAGGTGAAATCAAACGTATCGAAGGTAAGCTTGGCAACGAAGGTTTCGTCGCGAAGGCACCTGAAGCGGTTATCGCTAAAGAACGTGAGAAACTTGAAGGCTACAAAGACACGCTAGTTAAGCTAGAAGAGCAGAAAGCAACGATTGCTGCGCTTTAAAGGCTAAAGGCTAAAGGCTAAAGGCTAAAGGCTAAAGGCTACAATTATCAGGCTGGCACTTATTAGTGTCAGCCTTTTTTATCAACTCATAAAAAATGAAAATGTCTCGATCAGTCGAGTCAAGCGACGTCTATCTTAAATCAATGTGTTTCGCACAGTGTTTAGGGTTTAAATGGACGGGAAATTCACACGATTGACCATCCAAATTGATTGATAGTTGGTAAGTGACTTCCGGCCTGCTATCTGGTGCTTCTACTTGAAATAGAGCACCGGCTTGGTGAGCTCTCATATCAATTGGTACATGGTAGGCCATACCATTAAAAGCCACCTTTGCAGAAACTAAGCCCGACTTATATGTATCAAAATACAAATCGACCTTAAACTCACACCCACCGCCGTGGTGCCATATTTGTTCTGTTGCCACTTGAGTCAACCTCACGTGACGAATGAACTGAATGTATGGGCATTCAAATACCCCCATTCGAGTTTCCTTAATTTGCTGAGGGGCTAACGAACATTGCGGCGCAGCTTGATAGTCTAATAGCCAATCTTCTTCCTGTTCTAGAAAAAGAAGCTCAATACGATTATGGCCAAGCTGAAGATGTTGCTGAATGTCTTTGCTGAATCTTGTTTGGATACCATCACAATCCATGACCGCATTACCATTGATTCTAACTTCAGCAAATTGATGAATACCATCAAATACAAGCAACGCGCACGGTTGTGCCAGCATCTCTTCGTCAATGTTAAAATCATGCATCAGGTGCCATTCTTGCTCTGAAATGGCTTGTTCCGACATCTCTTCCGGTAGTGCATCACTTAATGGAGCAGGAAACATCAGATCATTTTGAGGAACCGAAAGATCCGTCAGAGGAGAGATTTGCCAAAAGCCATTCAAAGGGAGTTGCATATTCATATCTTGCGCTAGATCAATGTTTGAGCATTATAAAGATAACCGCTCACATCGCGCTAGTTATTTTTAGCAGGATCAAAAACGCCAGCATCAAAGCTGGCGTTTATTCAGATGTTACAACTAAAGATTACTCTTCGTCGTCTTCATCTTCTTCTGGTACTAGCGCATCTTCACCTTCGTAAAAAGTACCCCAGCCATCATAAATAATGTCGTACTTCTCAGCTAAGTTAACTAGCTTTTCAACTTGAGCATCGATAAGCACTGGATCTAGAGTCGACTCCATAACAGCGTCGCAACAAAGCAGCTTAGTGCCGTCGTCATCTTCAACTTCTTCCGCTTCTGCCACTTCAAAGCCCATTTTAAAAGCTTCAACAACGGCTTTTTCTAGCGTTGCGAAATCTTCAGCAAACAAATGGTGTTCAATTTCATACAGAGCATCGGGCTCACTGCCATCTTCTAAAAGTGCAGTAATGATCTCACGAGTATCTTCTTTTTGAATCTCGAGTAACTCTTCTACCGATACGTAATCATCTTGTTGAGGCGTGCTCATGCTTCGCTCCGATTTATTGGCTATTAAATGGTTAAATTTATCGCGCTGAATATCGCATGGATCGTGCAAAATTACCACCAACAAAGCCGTGATCCTCGATTTTATTGTTGGATTAAAATACCGACCTTAGTCACAGAAACAAAATATTAACAATTTTTTCTTACCGTCACTATTCAGAATAATAGCCCTAGTGCGTGTGTTTGCCAGTTAGCCTTAAATAAATAGAAACGGCACGAACAAATCCAGGGAACGCTTTGCGGTAAAACTGCATAACATTTCAACCTAACCCACATTTTTCACTCTTTAGTGAATCACCATTCAACCTACGTCTTTTGCTTCTTGGGGCTAAATAGACTCAGAATTTTTGAGTAACAGGCCCGCCTCCTCAGAAGGAATGATTAAAAAGCATCACTATTTTGCTATAAAATGTGCCACCAAAGCCAGATTAGTCCATCAATTCACTGCACGAGAAACTTGCAACTTGATTTCAACCTTGTCATAAATGTGATGTAGCGCTCTTTTGAAGAGCACCTAGGATCAATAAAGAAATAAGGACATTTCCATGAGTAAGTTGTATGTCGGCTCTGAAGTCGGTCAATTACGTCGTGTTTTATTGCACCGCCCAGAGCGAGCGTTGACCCACCTAACCCCATCGAACTGCCAAGACCTATTGTTTGATGATGTACTGGCTGTAGAGGCCGCAGGGGAAGAGCATGACGTATTTGCACAAACACTTAGGGACCAAAATGTAGAAGTGCTTCTATTGCATGATTTGTTGGTGGATACCCTTGCGGTTGTGGAAGCAAAAAGCTGGCTTCTGACCAACCAAATTTCTGATTTCCGCTTTGGTCCTACTTTTGCAAAAGAACTAAGAGCGCATCTAGAGGCCATGGATAACGACACACTTGCCACTATCTTGCTGGGTGGTCTCGCCTATTCTGAGTTGTCACTTAATTCCTCATCTATGATGCCAAAACTGCATCAACCCCTAGATTTTGTCATCGAACCATTGCCTAACCACCTGTTTACTAGGGATACTTCATGTTGGGTATACGGTGGTGTTTCTCTTAACCCTATGATGATGCCAGCAAGACAAAGAGAAACGAACCACTTACGTGCGATCTATCGTTGGCACCCTATTTTCGCCGGCCAAGGCTTCATCAAGTACTTTGGCAATGAAGATTTACACTACGATAACGCCAATATAGAGGGTGGCGATGTTCTTGTTATCGGTAACGGCGCGGTATTGATCGGTATGTCTGAACGGACAACACCACAGGGCGTTGAAAACCTAGCGGCCAAACTATTTAGATCTGGCCAAGCCAAAAAAGTCATTGCTATTAGTTTACCTAAGCATCGTTCATGTATGCACTTAGATACCGTGATGACCCACATGGACGTTGATACATTTTCGGTTTATCCGGAGATCATGCGCAACGATCTGGAAACATGGTGCCTTACACCAAATGGCCCTGATGACATGACGGTAAAACAAGTGCCAAGTTTTATTCATGCTATTGAGCTTGCTCTTGGAGTGGAAAAACTAAAAATCATCACCACCGGCGGCGACAGCTATGAAGCTGAGCGCGAACAATGGAATGATGCCAATAACGTACTAACCGTAAAACCAGGTGTTGTCGTAGCGTACGAACGCAACGTCTATACCAATGAGAAATACGACAAAGCTGGCATCCAAGTACTGACTATCCCTGGCAACGAACTAGGCCGGGGTCGTGGTGGCGCAAGGTGCATGAGCTGCCCGATTGAAAGAGATGGTATTTAGTTGGTTAGCTGAATGCGATAACTGAATCATTAAAGGCCGCTATATGTGGCCTTTTTGCTATTTATTACCACTAAACTTAAAAATATAAATTCACAAATAGTGAATTTATATGTATAAACAACTCATGCATCTCTATTTGATTTTAAAGGACGACCGATGGCTTTCAATTTGAGAAATAGGAATTTTTTAAAACTTTTGGATTTTTCGCCAAAAGAAATACAATTTTTACTCGATCTTTCGGTCGATCTAAAACGAGCAAAATACGCAGGCACTGAAACTCAGAAGCTTGTGGGGAAAAATATCGCATTAATATTCGAGAAGTCATCGACTCGTACTCGATGCGCCTTTGAAGTGGCCGCTTATGATCAAGGAGCTCACGTTTCTTACCTGGGTCCATCAGGCTCTCAAATTGGCCATAAAGAATCAATGAAAGATACCGCTCGTGTTCTTGGCCGTATGTATGATGGCATTGAGTATCGAGGCTTTGGTCAGCCCATCGTCGAAGAGCTTGGGCAATTTGCGGGGGTTCCTGTTTGGAATGGCTTAACTGACGAGTTCCACCCTACTCAAATTCTGGCTGATTTTCTCACCATGATAGAACATGGTCGTGGTAAACAGTTACATCAAATCAGCTTCGCGTATTTGGGCGATGCTCGCAATAACATGGGTAACTCATTGTTAGTGGGAGCAGCAAAAATGGGCATGGACATTCGTCTTGTAGCACCAAAAGCATACTGGCCGGTTACCTCACTAGTGGAAGAGTGCCAGAAAATAGCACTGCAGACAGGTGCGAAAATCACACTCACTGAAGACGTAAATGAAGGCGTTCTCGGTTGTGACTACCTCTATACCGATGTATGGGTTTCTATGGGTGAACCCGCAGAAGCATGGGATGAGCGCGTTGCTCAAATGACGCCTTATCAAATCAACCAAACCGTCATTGAAGCAACGGGGAATCCTCAAGTTAAATTCATGCATTGTTTGCCAGCATTCCACAACGATGAAACAACTGTCGGTAAAGAAGTGGCAGAAAAATACGGCATGCAAGGGCTGGAAGTCACTGAAGAAGTGTTTGAATCTCATCACTCTATTGTGTTCGATCAAGCAGAAAACCGTATGCATACTATTAAGGCGATCATGGTCGCGACATTAGGTCAATAAAGACCGAGAAAGTTTTGATGTAATCGCTTGCGCTCACGTTTCTTCAGAGTATAATTCTCCGCAATTTGTCTGAGGTAACATAAATGTCGCAAGCAACAACACATTCCGTGATTGTCCGTGTTAAGCAATGCTGCTTATCGCGCTTGCCTTTCTGTTGCTATTTGAATTTTTAAAGCCTCCCTTTATAGGGGGGCTTTTTTATGGCATCACCATAGGGAAGAAGAACATGGCGAACTCGCTCTATCAAAAGCACATTATCTCTATTTCCGAGCTGTCTCGTGAAGAATTAGAACTGGTTGTCACCACGGCTAAAAAGCTAAAGTCTGAGCCTAGCCCTGAACTCATTAAAAACAAAGTCATCGCAAGTTGCTTCTTTGAACCATCCACTCGTACTCGCCTTTCTTTTGAAACCGCGATTCAACGTATTGGCGGCTCTGTCATCGGGTTTGATAATGACGGCAACACCTCTTTAGCTAAAAAAGGCGAGACCCTGTCAGACTCTGTTCAAGTTATCTCGTCATACGTTGATGCATTTGTTATGCGCCACCCTCAAGAAGGCGCTGCTCGCTTAGCTTCTGAATTTACCAATGGTGTCCCGGTTATTAATGCTGGTGACGGTGCAAACCAACACCCAACTCAAACGCTATTGGATTTATTTAGTATTTATGAAACACAAGGTCGTTTAGATAACTTAAACATCGCCTTTGTGGGTGACTTAAAATACGGCCGTACCGTCCACTCCCTGACGCAAGCACTGGCTAAATTTGATAACAACCGTTTCTACTTTATCGCGCCAGATGCACTTGCTATGCCTGACTACATCTGTGAAGAGTTAGACGATGCCGGCATCAAATACAGCTTACACCTAGAGATGGAAAGCACCATGCCAGAGCTGGACATTTTGTACATGACACGTGTACAAAAAGAGCGTTTTGATGATTCAGAATACGCTCACATCAAGTCGGCTTACGTTTTATCTGCCTCGATGTTGTCGGATGCCAAAGAGAACTTAAAAGTGCTGCACCCACTGCCACGTGTTGACGAAATCACCACTGATGTTGATAAAACGCCGCACGCCTACTTTTTCCAACAAGCAGAAAACGGGGTTTACGCACGCGAAGCCCTACTTGCTCTTGTCCTAAACGAATCGCTGTAATCGAGGGAGAATTCATCATGTCTAAAGAAACTCAATTGCAGGTAGAAGCAATTTGTAACGGTACGGTCATCGACCATATCCCCGCTCATATTGGTATCAAAGTTTTGAAACTGTTTGATATGCACAATACGCAGCACCGTGTTACCGTTGGTTTGAACTTGCCATCTTCTGCCCTTGGCGCTAAAGATTTGCTCAAAATCGAAAACGTATTCATAACTGAAGCCCAAGCGCAAAAATTGGCGCTGTATGCTCCCAATGCAACCGTAAACCAAATTGAAGACTACGCAGTTGTAAAAAAACTGGCACTAACCTTACCTGAGACCATCAGTGGTGTTTTTGAGTGCCCGAATACTAACTGTATTTCTCACAACGAACCCGTCGACTCAAGCTTCACTTTGATCCCTCGTAAAGAAGACATCCGTCTTAAGTGTAAGTACTGTGAAAAAGCGTACTCTCGTCAAATCATGACGGAATTGTAGGGAGTAAGTGCTAAAAGCTAGGTACTAAAAGCTAAGCACAGAGTGCGATTAAGAAGAAGGCCGATGATTCATTATCGGCCTTTTTTGTTCCCTAAAACTGTGTTTCTTATAACGCTCATCAAATTTCACACAATATTGCTTGCAGCCTAATTGTTATGTTATTACATTGGCCTCACGAATTTATGAGAGTTGATGTGGATGTATACGCAAAAGAATCAAAAGTGGGTCGCCTTATTTTCTGCGATCGCACTGATTTGGCTTAGCGCTGCTTTTGTTAGCCATCATCTGGATGTTCACCACTCGGAACACGGTCAAGCGCATACGTGCGAGTTATATTCTGTTTGCAAGACCACGTTACACACATTTATTCCAGAACTCATTGTTCCCACTCAATTCATTATTTTATTCGCATTCATTGGTTACAGTTACCACTCTCATCTTGCCCCTAACCGGGTAGCTCGCTCACCACCTCAATCTGTTTGTAACGCCTAGACCTTTGGTTTATAGCCGTATAAAAACGGCACTAAATAAAAACAATACAAACATCTATTGATACAATTACAGAACTATTGAGGTATACCAAATGAACCGTACTTTTTCTCTAACTCTACTCAGCACCGCCATTCTATCTGGCTCTGCTTTTGCTGATGAAAGCTTCCGCCAACATGATGCCCACGTACATGGCGTTGTTGAATTTAACATGGCTCAAGAAGACAATGTGCTAATGGTAGAAATCAGCGCACCTGGAGCGGACGTAGTTGGCTTTGAGCATGCCCCTAAAACCGATGAGCAAAAAGCCACGTTAACACAAGCTGAATTGCTATTAATGCAACCGAACAATATTTTCATGCTGCCTGACGCTGCAAGCTGTAAAGTCGTTCATGCACACGTATCAAATACGCTCGAAAACAGTAAACCATCTACTGACCACGAGAAGAGCGAAGATCATGCCCATGCTGAACACAAGCATGAAGAGCATCATGATCACGACCATGACGAGCACAAACACGAAGAGCATCATGATCACGACCATGCCGAGCACAAACACGAAGAACATCATGATCACGACCATGCCGAGCACAAACACGAAGAACATCATGACCACGACCATGACGAGCACAAACAAGAAGAACATCATGACCACGACCATGACGAGCACAAGCATGAAGAGCATCATGACCACGAACATGGCGGCCATGGTGAGTTTGTGATTGAATACCAATTCCAATGCGATAACATTGATGCCTTAAAGCAAGTTGACACCAAATGGTTCACACACTTCCCATCAACTGAAAAAGTTCACGTGAATTTGATTACCGATGAGAAGCAAATCTCAACTGAATTAAGCGCAACGAACCAAAAGATTGAGATGTAAAACTTAGCTAAATACTGGCTATTCTAGTGAAATGAGAGAGCTTGCTTGATAGAGCAAGCTCTCTTGTTAATTCATCAACATTGAGAAGTATCTTCATGTTATCTCCAACACCCCCTGCACCGATGATTGAATTGAACAATTTAGATTATCGCTGGGCCGAACACTTACCCAGCACAATCACCATCGACCAACTCTCCATAGCCCCCAACGAAAGAGTCTTTATTAAGGGACCGAGCGGTTGCGGTAAATCAACGTTACTTGGATTACTTACAGGGATCATCACGCCTCAGAAAGGCGAACTAAAAGTACTAGGCCAAGATCTAGCGAGCTTAAAACAAAGCGAAAGAGACAAATTTAGAGCGGATCATATCGGCTATATTTTCCAACAATTTAATCTCCTACCCTACCTATCCGTCATTGATAATGTACTTTTGCCTTGTCATTTTTCTTCATCAAGAAAAGCAAAAGTAGCAGGCGACCTCATAGAGCAAGCTAAGCACCTATTAGGACGACTTCACCTACCGAGTGCCCTTCTCAATAGCCCAGTCACCGATTTAAGTATCGGCCAACAGCAGCGTGTAGCGGCGGCGCGAGCACTCATCGGCCATCCAGAGCTACTCATTGCCGATGAACCAACTTCAGCATTAGATCACGATAACCGAGCTGCATTTATTGAATTGCTCATGGAAGAAGCCCAGCAAACGAATACCAGTTTAGTTTTTGTGAGTCACGACCCCACGCTAGAGACTTTTTTCGACCGTAGCATTGACCTTACCCAATTAAACAAAGCGATGGAGGAAAGCGCATGAAAGCCATCATTCATCTCGCCTGGAAAAGCTTAACCAATCGTAAAATGACGGCCATACTCACTATTATGACCGTGGCTATTTCGGTTGTATTGTTAATGGGTGTTGAGCGAATTCGAACTCAAGCAAAAGCCAGTTTTGCCAATACCATTTCAGGTACCGACCTCATCGTAGGCTCACGCTCAGGTCAAGTAAACTTACTGCTTTACTCTGTGTTTCGGATTGGTAATGCAACCAATAATATTGATTGGAAGAGTTTTGAAGAATTCAGCAATCACCGCTCAGTAAAGTGGGCCATTCCGATGTCTCTTGGGGATTCACACCAAGGATTTAGAGTATTGGGCACGAACCAAGATTACTTCGATCATTTTAAGTACGGTAAAAAGCAGCCATTGACACTGCAAGATGGCGTGCCATTTACCGGCTTATTCGAAACCGTAATTGGCTCAGATGTCGCTAAAGAGTTGGGTTACACAGTGGGCACTGAAATCATCATCGCTCATGGCATCAGTGATAAAGCGTTTAACCGCCATGATAATTTGCCGTTCAAAGTTGTCGGTATATTTAAGCCCACGGGTACTCCGGTAGATAAAACCGTACATGTGTCTCTAGAGGCGATAGAAGCCATTCATGTTGGGTGGGAATCCGGTGCCAGAATGGGAGACACACCATCAGCACACGATTTAAAAAGTATTCAGTTTCACCCTAAGCAAATCACCTCTTTCATGTTAGGCTTGAACTCCAAAATTCAAACCTTCTCACTGCAAAGACAAATCAACACCTACAACAAAGAGCCACTAAGTGCCATCCTTCCAGGGATTGCATTGCACGAATTGTGGGGCATGATGTCTGTCGCAGAACAAGCCTTACTCGCAGTGTCAGGCTTTGTTGTAGTAGCAGGTTTATTAGGGATGCTCAGTAGCCTATTAACCAGCTTACAAGAACGCCGTCGAGAAATGGCGATTCTAAGAGCGATGGGCGCAAGGCCAAAACACATATTTTTCTTACTGATCAGTGAAGCCAGTACCCTAACCTTCGCAGGTATTGCGACTGGTGTTGGTTTACTTTATATATTACTCGCGGCCATTAAACCTATCGTCGCACAATGGTATGGGATCAGCTTAGAACTTACGACAATTAGCCAACACGAATGGATGCTTTTAGGTTTAGTTCAGGTAGCAGGCATCGTTATCGGATTCATCCCGGCATTTCGAGCGTACCGACAATCACTTGCTGACGGCATGACCATAAGAATTTAAGGACACAAGTTAATGAAAAAAGTATTGCTCATTTTATGTTGTTGGTTTGGCGTGTTATTGCCCGCCACCGCTGAAACACCACCCCAAGATATTTTGACTTTAGATTGGATTGACCTCATTCCTGAAGCGGAAAGAAATCAATTCAGCAACAATGGCATGCCTTTAGTTGATCACAACAATACTGAGATCAAACAAACTAAAGTCGGCAATGTGCGCCCAGAGTTGAACGGAAGCCAGGTTAAAATTCCGGGGTTTGTTATTCCATTGGAAGGGGATGATAAATCTGTTACTGAATTTCTATTGGTGCCGTATTTTGGTGCCTGTATCCATGTTCCGCCACCACCACCAAACCAAATCATTTACGTGAAGTTTGAAAAAGGTGCACCCATTCAACAGCTATGGGATGTGGTGTACATCATTGGCACACTCAAAACAGAAACTATTAATTCTGATCTAGCTGAAACAGGTTATCTGATTGAAGGTGTAGCCCTAGAAGATTACGACGACGCGTAACGACTCTAACCTATGAGGCGTTTTGGTGGTTACCGCTAAAACGCCCCATTGCTAAATAATGAATTGCGCTAAATACACAATAACCACACCGTATATCATCAATAAAACAGCCATTGATAAGCGTTTTTTTGTCTTCGCACTGAATTTCATCACGCCCTCCTCGACTGCCTACCTCTGCTTAGAACACAAAACCCACACAATATTAACAAATCATTATCACAGCTAATAGTCAAAAGCTTGATTAACTTCTAGGACAGACTTAGGCTTTGTGCATATTGTATGAATCCGTCATTTAGCGTTTGGGATAATCTTATGGCAGAAACTCGTCAACCAGTTGTTATTGATCAAGAAAAAGAATCCGTTAAAACCACTAACAGCAGCAGAAAAAGCAGTTACATTCTAGACAGTGCAAGCCGAGTAATGCAAATTGCCCAGGTTCACGGACTCGATGCAAAGCTGCAAGAGTCTGCTCCTGAAAAGAGCACTATAGAACGAGCTATTGACCGCCAGAAGAAGCGCCAGGAGCAACGTCAGCTTAATCTAGAACAAATTCTAAAGTATGCTCATGGAAGTTGCCGAGACGAAACGGCAGGCGAACCAGACGCCGATTGGCTGCATCGTTTTTTTGACATGGCCCAAGATATTCATAATAGCTCCATGCAAAAGCTGTGGAGCCAAGTGCTTAAACGGGAAATAACCAACCCCGGTTCAACGTCAATGAAAGCGCTTCAAATCCTAAAAGATATGTCACCTAAAGAAGCACAAACCCTACAACGCGCAGCTTCGCTTGCCTGTAGCTTTGGCGGTGATAACAGTAAAAAACTACTGCTTGGATTTAAAGCTCAAGGCGGATTTTTGGGGTTTAAAAAAGAAGCGACAAACGCCGTAAATCTGGGTAGCTATCAAATGCCCTACTCTAGCTTGCTTCATCTTATAGAATTAGGTTTATTGCTAGGGACCGAATTAGAGTCTGGAGAAGTCGGGCTTGATCCCGCTGTTGTGGTGACGTATCAAGGTAAACAGTTGGCATTGCAACCAGTGAGTAAAGGCATGCGTTTGCTTTATTATCGTTTTAGCCCAACTGGTGATGAGCTATGTAAACTCTTAGGTAATAAGCCAAATATGGGTTATTACGATCAACTCGTGGCCTTACTTTCGCAAAAATTCACACTGCAAACAGAGACAACAGGTTCCGTTGATCATACGGTTTAAGTGCGAGAATTTTGAAACCAACATACATCAACGTCAAGCTTTTCTCTTTTAATCTTTAACTTAGCTTTTAGCACTTAGCTTTTAGTACTTCGTTCAAAACACAAAAAGGAGAGCCTAAGCTCTCCTTTTTTAAGATGCGTGCTCTTCTAATGAAGAGAGTGCAAAATCAATCGCGATTAAGCGAAGATTTTAGCAACAACACCAGCACCTACAGTACGGCCACCTTCACGGATTGCGAAGCGTAGACCGTCGTCCATAGCGATTGGAGCAATTAGCTCAACCGTCATTTGAACGTTGTCACCAGGCATTACCATTTCTACGCCTTCAGGAAGCGTGATGTCACCAGTTACGTCCGTAGTACGGAAGTAGAACTGTGGACGGTAGCCTTTGAAGAACGGAGTATGACGGCCGCCTTCGTCTTTAGAAAGTACGTATACTTCAGACTCAAACTTAGTGTGTGGGTTGATAGAACCTTTAGCAGCAAGTACTTGGCCACGTTCAACGTCATCACGCTTAGTACCACGTAGAAGTGCACCAACGTTCTCACCAGCACGACCTTCGTCAAGCAGTTTACGGAACATTTCAACACCAGTACAAGTAGTAAGAGTAGTATCTTTGATACCAACGATTTCTACTTCGTCACCAACGCGTAGGATACCGCGCTCGATAC
>NZ_JAUFQV010000012.1 GCF_030409945.1 Vibrio tapetis subsp. quintayensis | reverse complement strand
TATCAAAGACTGACACACAATTCAGGACTGGGGGAATTATGAGGGGATCCGTCAGCGCTCGCTTAAGTTGTGAGCAACGAAACCGAATTTACTGCATGGCACCGTAAACACTAAACCAATTTGAACCAAAAATGCCACGCGTTGCAAATCAGCTTGAAGCGCTTGTTAGTTGCGTTCTGACCACTCCGACCGTAACACCCCATATTTCACGGAATCATAATACTCACCTTTGTAGTAACGAACCTTTCTTAGCCTAGCTTCTTGCTGAAAGCCCAGCTTCAAAGCCAAAGACATCATTCGAGGATTACCAGACCAAGTGGTTAAACCAACCCTTTCAATTTCTTTATTTTCGAATAAGTACGAGACCCAAAAAGGAATAGCCAAAGCAGCAATACTTTTACCCCAATACTCTTTATCGTAAATGACTATACCAGCTTCAAGCCAACGAGTTTCTTCGCATTCCCAATAGCAACTCACTGTGCCCACGGGAACGTCGTCAACAGTGATTAGTTGTATCTCTGAGCCTATTAATAGATGCTGAAATGAAGAGTTTTTAAACTGCTCTAATGTTGGGTGTGAATATGGAAAGTAAGGGCCATTATACTTCGTCCATTCGTCATTTGAGATAACCAGACCATGAATCAATTCCAGCTCATTTTCGTTCGCTGGCCTAATGTTTACTCTCATTTGTTCCACAATACTTCCTTATTCTTTGCAGCAAACTAACGCTTTGCTAAGTAGCAGCTAACACCACGACACTCAAGCAAAGCCACCGTAAACACTAAACTAGACCGAACCAAAAATGCCACACGTTAGCTGTCTGCTTGAGCATCTTGTTAGTTTGCCTGCACGATGAAGCCAATGTTTGGCGGCAAGATGCTGAATTGGTTACAAATCTACTGGGTTTGAACGCCGAAGTAAAATGGATAGAACGAAACTCAAGCATAGACAACAAAATGCACTTGGCAACGAAGCAACATTTGCAAATGCTAAACACTTTGCTTTGCCAAAACTGGCAGAGGATACAAGCGATGAAGCCGACAACCGAATGCGCCGACTTCCTTTTGATGGCCGAGTTCAAGCACAGAAGAAACCGCGCAAATGAACACCGAAAAAGTGATAGCACCAGTAAGCGGTGAACCAACCGAAGTCACAACTATTTCAGTGCCACCGGAAAGAACGTTGATAGCGATAAACTGACAGGTGAATAGCTAGAACGAAGACCTAAGCTCTTAAGATAGAACACATTCCTATCGCAAACTAACGCTTTGCTAAGTAGCAGCTAACACTACGACACTCAAGCAAAGCCACCGTAAACACTAAACTAGACCGAACCAAAAATGCCACACGTTAGCTGTCTGCTTGAGCAATTTGTTATATCTCTACCTTACAAATGTAAAGCCAGTGTCTGTAAGTAACACCGCCTTTTCAATGTTCCCGTCTTGGACTCGTAAATCAGGTGCAGAGCTCGTCTTTACAAACCAATTACCATCAACCTTTAGCTCTACTAATCCAATTCGATCTTTGGAGACACGAAAATCAATCACGCCATCTGAGTTGTAATCAGTTACGGATTGGCATGAACTATCCACACAGGAATATGAGACTGAGTTAAAAGTATCATTTCGAGTTGTGACTGTCAGTACATGTTGATTCGCATCGGATACATGAATTGCTTCACCATTAATAATGATGAGATTACCACCTGTTTCGATAACCTGTTTAGTAATATTAGGTGAAGACCAAATCTTAGCAGTTCCTATAGAGCACATTACGAGCGGGGATGTATTACCAGCAACACCTAGTGACTTAGCAACGTAAGGGTGTTTTGACTTGTGTAATTGCTGGCATTGCAATTGATCTGTTCGAGTCACAGCCACTCCTACGCAAGGAATAATTAGAAATCCGATTAATAGAAGATACTTCAAACTTACTCCTTTGAGATATAACGCCGCGTTAAGTGGTGAGCAACGCCAACCACCTTACCTAAACCATTGTGACATAAACACTTAAACTGAAGTAAGCCGAAAACGCCAAGCGTTGGGAATCCGTCTTAAACGCTTGTATGGATAATAATCACTCAATTAGGGTAATGTGAGACTCAGGCTTTAGCAGCAACTAAAGCTTTCTATGTGGTAGTTCGTTTAAATGCTGGCTCCTCTGTCGAGAGACCGATAACAAACATGAACGCCACATAGGACTCCAAGCACAAACCTCGAATAGTCGACTGGGTCTCGAACCCGCATTTCGCAAGCAAGAGTTAGCTTATTATGAATACCAAAATCAATCAAAGCATCAACGTTGGAGTTGATACCGGCAAAACACAATTAGACATCCACATCAGGCCACTAGATCTATTTTTCTCAGTAGAGAACAATGATAAAGGCATCAAAAAAGCACTCAAAATAATTAAGAGTCATAGTCCTGAACGCATCGTTATTGAAGCAACAGGCCGATTAGAAATGCCTTTTGTTCTTGCATGTGCAGAGGCTCAACTACCTATTGTCAGAGCAAACCCTGTCCACATAAAACGATTCGCTGGTGCTATTGGCCGCAGAGCCAAAAATGATCGTTTAGATGCAGAGTTGATCGCTCACTATGGAGAAGCAATCAAACCTCCCCTTACTGTCATAAAGCCAAAAAACATACGCCTAATGAGTGACTTAGTCATTCGCCGAAACCAGTTGTTATCTATGCAAACCATGGAAAAGAACCGAATCCAGATACTTCCCGCCTCTCTCCATCCGACTATAAAACCAATGCTAACCACGATAAAAAATCAAATCACCAAGTTAGAAGAAAAGCTCGTTAAACTCATTGAAGATAGCCCTGAATACCAAGCTAAAAACACAATATTGCAAAGCGTCCCAGGAATAGGAAACATTGCCGCTGCATCAATAATTAGCAACGTACCTGAACTCGGTTACATCACGAATAAACAGGCAGCATCACTGATTGGTGTCGCTCCAATAACACGCGAAAGTGGGCGCTACAAAGGTAAGCGCGTGATCCAAGGAGGTCGAGCGCAAGTACGCACTGTGTTATATATGGCAATGATGTCAGCCATGCAATGTAATCCTGTTTTTAAAGCGACATATCAGCGACTTTTAGACGCTGGTAAACCAAAGAAAGTCGCTATTATTGCATGCGTGCGCAAGATGGTTGTGATCTTAAATTCAATGCTCAGAGATGGTGTTCTATGGGATGAAAACAGCGCCAAAAATTAACTATTGACGCCATAGTCGTTTGTTATACAACAAACTTGCATGTTCGATGATTTTTTCAGCGTCTTTGAGCATGTTTATTGTTTTCACTAAATCAATTACACCATACTCATCAGTAATACGGTACTCGTTAGACGCTATACATACCGTCATAAAGCTACCATTACCGAAACGAGGAGGCTTGCTAACTGTTAGAGCAGTTCCTAAATTGGCAGCACAATCAGTGATTAGCTGATGCCAATAATTACGAGTTTTACGTTTATCCCAGTTATCACCGACCCAAATTTTAAAACACAACTTTTCTAGTTCAAGTTGTAGGTAATGGTCACAGTCTTTATCAAAGTTCCAAGACCACCAAAAGCCTAGAAAACCACCACTAGGGTTTGCGACATAATCCCAATTGCCGTTTTGTAGTTTCGTTTGTAGATATTGATAAAAACCAATCCAACTATCCCAGTGCCAATCTTTGATTGGTAATGTCTTAAAACTTTCGATACGCTGCTGTCGACCTTCCAAATATTCACGATAGTTTAATAAAACTTCATTTGTTCCCTTGTATTGAGTAAGAACTGCGAGAATATCTAACCTCAACACAGGGGCATATCCATTTTTTAGAACCTCAGATAAATCACTTTGCTCTTCAGTTTTGTAGTAAATTGGCAATATATTATCTTCGGTATATCCGCGGGACTTAATCTCAGACTTGTAGCGATTAAGTTGATCAGAATGTTGTTTACTCCAAGTTTTATCCTCAATAAGGATTGCATACTGCTCATTAATTACGCACAAGACATCTATATTTTTATCCTGCTTTGTGACTTCAATTTTCGATATATTTACTGGAGCTACAAGCGAGTGCTTTTTGAAAATTTCACGAAGGAACTCAATCGAACATTTATGCAAACTAGAGTCTGACTGTTCATATGCTGGATCCGCCCAACTTAGGAACCAACAGATGAAAGCATCTTGTGAAAGTTCACTTGTTGCGAAACTAAATAAGTTTGGAGTTTTCACCGTACTACCTCTTGTTGTATAACGCCCAATTAAGGGGTGAACAACGCCTCCATCCAAGCCTAAAGCATTGTGCCATAAACAATAAATTTGAAGTAGAAGCAAAAGTGCCAAGCGTTGTGAATCCCTCTTGAATTGCTTGTTAGATTTGTTCTAATACCACCTGCAACTCACCAATATGGACTGGAGACCTTTGGTAATGATATTGCTCCACACCATCTATGTCGCCAATAACTAAAGGAGGGGTATTCTTTTTGTCGACTGTATGACACACAGTAACTGTAGTTCTGGAACTGAGAGATAGTGATTGATGGAAAGTACCTGCACTAATTCTATATGCTTCCCCTTCATTTACTTCTTGCGTCTTATCTACAGCTAAACTGTACCCTTGATCTAGTTTCGTAAGCAGTGAACCTGAGGAATTATAACTTACGCTATAAAGTTGGTGAGTTTCTAGCAACGCTAGATCTTTGTATTCAATATTCTTAATTGAACCACTGAGCACCCAACTAGTTAAATCAAACTTGTGATCATGTACCAACCATGTGGGTTTTTGCGCTTTGTCAAAAGTATTTGTCCATAGATGCAGTCGGATTTTTTCGCTGCCTTCATCTAACAATGTTGCCATCATGAAACCCAAAGGATGCCAAGAAAAGCTTATACCTTCATTAATGACAAACTCACAAAGTTGCTTTGCGTTAATTTGTCCACGATTACAGGCAGAAACTACTGATGAGATGCTCCCAAAGTATTCTTTCATTTGCTATATGGTTCCTTAGGATCATTTATAAAGCTCAAAATATTCTCTAAACTTACTAGTTCAATTTCTTTTTCGTTTAATAAACCCACATCAATAATTAACCTCTTAAGATCATCTTCTGAAGTGTTTTTGTTAATCTCAATAGGTCGATTAAATTGAACTTTCTTAGACTGTCGTTCAACTAATCGAGTCTCATCTTTATATGAATTATAAAAATAAGTACCCGCATCTGCGCGTAAACCTGCAGCTTCTTTATCCTCTTTTGTGACAATTACATATGAATCTGATATATCAAGCCTAAACGTTGAGAACGTAGATGCTAGATGAATATTTATTGTTAGTAACGGCTCTTTATATTTGAACTGCAATGCAGTTAAAACAGTAGCAATAACCTCTTCTTGCACTTTTTCCTTGGTCCAAGGTCCCCTAGTAGAAGCAGACTTCAAACTGCGTCTATAGTTTGCATACTCTGCACAAGTATCCATTTCAGCTGGGTCCAACATGATAATTCGAATATCTCGACCTATACCTTCATGCTTTGCAGATTGTGCTAATGAAGGGATTGTAACTGCTCTCGTATATCTTCCACATGCACCTTTAATGATCCAGGTCTTTGTGTCCGCAGCCGCCTTCTTAAATAGAGGGTTAATTTCTTTAGGCTCAATTACGTCCATTGTCGATTTTTTGATAATTTCTGGCGTAAGCCAGAAAACAAAGCTACCGATGAAGACTGTAATTAATAGTGAAACCGTTAAAGTATCCAAAATAGATACTGTAAATGTCGTAAGGTCGACTTTTGCATTTGGGTCAAAGTGTGGGACGCCGATAAACCTAACGAAAAAGGCTAGTACTAAGACTAAAGTCACTACAGTGAAAAAAGAGCGCCTGTAGTGTTTTTTACTTAAAATATTGTCCATTGTTTCCTCAAAAAATCTAACGCCTTGTTAACTAGTGACAAAACAATGCCACCAAACCTAGTGTGACCACCTTAATCACAAAAGTTGACCATTACAAAATTGCCAAGCGTTTTGGAATCCAGTTGAACAATTTGTTAGCTATGATCTTCCGAACGATTACGGTTTTGACCCCATTTTGGTGCACTGCATTCAAATATGTGCTCTTCACTCTCAGGCTTGAAGTCACTATCAAGTAAACCTAGAGCGAAAGACCGATAACCTTCGTTATATTCGCTTTGATCCGACCACTCGATATTTGAGCCACAAACACTGCAAAAGCTACGTATTACTTTTGGTGAAGATAGAAATCTCTGAATCATATTTTCACCGATTAATTTGAAGTGACTTTCTGATACCAAACCAAAAGACGCAAATGCCGTGCCGTGACTCTTACGGCATATACTACAGTGACAATAAATTACGTGCTTTATAGGTCCAGTGATTTCAATTGAAACACCACCACACAAACAACTACCTGTAACACTCATTAGTACCTCTAAATAGCTAACGCCGCATTAAGGGGTGAACAACGCCTCCACCCAACCTAAAGTATTGTACCGAAAACACTAAATTTGAAGTAGATGCAAAAATGCCAAGCGTTGAGAATCCCTCTTAAATGCTTTGTTATATGCGTTTGCGATGGATTATCTAAGCACTTCTGATATCGATATGTCTAATTACCCCATCACGAATTACGACATACTCTATACCTGAAAACTGAATTAATTCATTTGCCTTATTCAAACCAGAAAAATCAAACTCAAAACGTATTACACCCGACTTTACTTCTTCAACAGTTGTAACTTCCCAGTGGAGTTTTTGATAAGAGCCATGATGCGCCTTTTGCATCAGCATGATATTTTTAACACCAATAAAGTAATCTAAGTTGCGTGTACAAAGCGTTGATTTCTCGTCAAATAATGTTGAAATTGCTGTAAAATCACTCGTATTAGACAAGTCAAAATAGTACTTTGCCAATTCTAATTCTTTAGACATATTCATTTATTCCTATTCAATATTAAGAGCCCAAAAACAGCAATAATAGTACTAAAAAGTGGGAGATACTGCTTTATTATCTTGATAGCATATAACGCCGCATTAAGTGGTGAGCAACGTAGACCACCACACTTAAAGTATGATGCCGTAAACACCGAAATGGAAGTAAACCAAAAATGCCGAGCGTTGTGAATCCGTCTTAAATGCTTTGTTATAAAACAATTTTTTCGCATTGGTAAATATGGTCTGCGTACAATTTACCACCGATTTCATAGGCATTTGGGATAACATCTTTCAGAGTAAAGCCACATTTAGTTAGCACTATCTCTGAACCAATATTGCCCTCAGTTACAACTGCAGTAAACGATTGTAAAGCATGCTCTTGATATGCCCATTCTAGCAATGCTTTTAAAGACTCTGTTCCATAACCCAACCCGTGATATGTAGGTTGAATGAGAAATCCAACTTCAGCTGAACCATCATGTATACGAAAACCAGTAACACCGATTTTCTCCCCCGTATCTTTCAAGGTTATGGTCAAGCACAACCAATGTTTAGAAGTCTTATGCCAAACTGGTAGCCTAGATTCAAAACTTGCCTTAATTTCTTCTGATGATGGTTCATCAAAGCATAGACTAATGACTACTGGGTTTCGATTTAGTGATTGAAATAACTCCCAATCTTCGGCAGTAATTTGAGCCATACCTAATCTATCTGTATCTATTTTCAAGCGCTGAACTCTCCTTGTTTATAACAGTCTTTAAACCGCTTCCCGCCCGGTTCACACCCACGCTACCGCCATCTATCCTGTTTTCAATAGCATATGCACATTAGCACATTTATTTATGTAAAACAGCGTATTATCAGCTAATTACCTGTGCAGCTTGTCGCGAAATACGGCTCTTTCCATTCTAAATCCATATAACTGTGTATTCTTACACCACTGTCTATTTAAACACTGTTAATTGGAGGGGATATGAAGTCACAATTTATGATCTATGTTCGTGAGCAAATGCATACCAGCCGCTATGCGAAGAAAACCATCGAAGCCTACACCTTGTGGATGCGAAATTTCATAATCTTTAATAAAATGCAGCACCCGAAAAACTTAAGCGAGAAGCATGTCGAAGCGTTTCTCACTCACCTCGCTAATGAAAAGCTCGTCTCTGCTAATACACAATCGCTCGCTTTAAATGCACTGAATTTTTTATACAAAGATATACTTAAAAAGCCGCTTGCCTTAAACATGAAATTTCGTCGCTCAAATATCAAGCGCAAGCTTCCTGTCGTTTTAACGAAAGCAGAAATTAGGTCACTCTTACAACAGATACCACCAAAATATCAGCTTCAGGCTCAGCTACTTTATGGTTCAGGCCTGAGATTAATGGAGTGCATACGCTTAAGAGTACACGACATTGACTACCACTATGGAGCAATACGTATCTGGCAAGGCAAAGGAGGAAAAAATCGAACAGTGACATTAGCAAAAGAACTCTATCCCCTACTGAAGCATCAAGAGTTTACCGTTAAGCAATATTACGATAAAGATATACAAACTGGGGGGTATGCGGGGGTATGGCTTCCAGATGCACTGCATAAAAAATACCCCGAGGCACCTAAAGAAATCGGCTGGCACTACTTGTTCCCCTCCCATCGGTTAAGCGTAGATCCTCAATCAGATATGCTTCGGCGCCAACACATAGATGAAACCGCATTACAGCGGGCAGTGAAGCGAGCAGCGAAAGCCGCAAAGATTGAAAAGAACGTCACTTGCCACACACTTAGGCATTCATTTGCAACACATCTATTGGAAAGTGGAGCCGACATTCGAACAGTTCAGGAACAGCTGGGGCACAGTGATGTTAAAACAACACAGATCTATACTCATGTATTAGAGCGTGGAGCGAATGGCGTGCTTAGCCCACTATCCACACTTTAAGCGGGCGACTTCGCTACGTAACGTTTTAAAGATCAAAAAAAAGGAGAGCCTAAGCTCTCCTTCTCATAATCCTTAAACTATCTCTAATTAAAGAGAAGCTTTCGCTTTTTCAACTAGAACTGCGAATGCAGCCTTGTCGAATACTGCGATGTCAGCAAGAATCTTACGATCGATCTCGATAGATGCTTTCTTAAGACCGTTGATGAAACGGCTGTAAGACATACCATTTTGACGAGATGCCGCATTGATACGTGCAATCCAAAGTTGACGGAATTGACGTTTCTTGTTACGACGGTCACGGTAAGCGTATTGACCAGCTTTGGTAACTGCTTGGAAAGCTACGCGGTAAACACGTGAACGTGCTCCGTAGTAACCTTTAGCTTGTTTTAGAACTTTCTTATGACGTGCACGAGCTTGTACACCACGTTTTACGCGAGGCATTATGCTTCTCCTAAACTAAACGATTATAAATAACTAAAAAGAATTAAGCGTATGGCATCATACGAATAACTGCAGCCACTTCACATCTTGGAAGGATTGAGTTAGGACGTAGTTGACGCTTGTTCTTAGTAGTACGCTTAGTCAGGATGTGACGTTTACCAGCGTGCTTGAACTTAATACCACCAGCAGTTTTCTTAAAACGCTTAGCAGCACCTTTGTTGGTTTTCATCTTAGGCATGATGAATAACTCCGCATTGTTGAGTTGATTAAACAATAGTAATTAGGGCGAATGAAACCCTGCCACATAAAGCAGCAAGGTTAAATTACTTGCAGGCCGTTAATTACTTCTTTTTAGGGGCCAACACCATAATCATCTGGCGACCTTCAATTCTCGTTGGAAAAGATTCGACTACTGCAAATTCTTCAGTATCCGCTTTCAAACGATTAAGAACGTCAACACCGATGTTTTGGTGAGCCATTTCGCGGCCACGGAAGCGAATTGTTACCTTCACTTTGTTGCCGTCTTCTAGGAAACCTGTCAGGTTGCGTAGTTTTACCTGATAGTCTCCAATATCAGTCCCAGGACGGAATTTTATTTCCTTAATCTGGACCTGCTTTTGCTTCTTTTTCTGCTCTTTCGCAGCTTTGCTCTTCTCGAAGAGGAACTTGCCGTAGTCCATCACACGACAGACTGGTGGCTCGGCGTTAGGGCTGATCTCTACGAGATCCATACCAGCTTCTAAAGCTGCTTCTAGTGCTTCGTTGATTGGTACTACACCAACTGGTTCACCGTCAGCGCCTGTCAAACGCACTTCACGAATGCCACGAATTTCACCGTTTAAACGGTGCTGGTTTTGTTTGGCCGGTTGTTGGCCACGTCTTCCGCCTTTAATAGGTTATTCCTCCAGATTGAGCTTACGGCTTGAAACTTCGGCTTGGATGTAAGAAATAAAATCATCCACTTTGAATTTGCCGAGGTCTTTGCCCTTACGAGTACGTACTGCTATTTCTCCAGCTTCCATTTCTTGGTCGCCACAAACAAGCATATACGGTACACGCTTTAAAGTATGTTCGCGGATTTTAAAGCCAATCTTCTCATTTCTCAAGTCCGCTTTGGCTCTAATTCCACTTTTTTGCAGTTTTTTCGTAATTTCTTGAACATATTCAGCTTGTTTGTCTGTAATTCCCATTACAACAGCTTGCTCTGGAGCTAACCATGTTGGGAAGAAGCCTGCATATTCTTCAATTAGAATACCAATGAAACGCTCTAGTGAACCTAAAATCGCGCGATGGATCATAACTGGCGTATGACGCTCGTTATCTTCACCTACGTAAGTTGCACCTAAACGCTCTGGTAATGCAAAATCGAGCTGCACTGTACCACATTGCCAAGCTCGGTCCAAACAATCATGCAAAGTAAATTCAATCTTAGGTCCGTAAAACGCACCCTCGCCTTCTTGAATCTCATAAGCGATGTCCATCGACTTAAGCGCAGTCTCTAGATCTGACTCTGCACGGTCCCACATTTCGTCAGAACCAACACGCTTTTCAGGACGAGTTGACAGCTTAACAACAATGTTTTCGAAACCGAACGTTTGGTATGTATCGTAAACCATCTCGATGCACGACTTCACTTCTTGCTGTACTTGTTCTTCAGTACAGAATACGTGTGCGTCATCTTGAGTAAAGCCACGTACACGCATAATGCCGTGTAGTGCGCCAGACGGCTCGTTACGGTGACAAGAACCAAACTCAGCCATACGAAGTGGCAAATCACGGTAAGATTTCAAACCTTGGTTAAAGATCTGAACGTGACCTGGGCAGTTCATTGGCTTAATGGCGTATTCACGGTTCTCTGAAGAGGTAGTGAACATCGCTTCTGCGTATTTGTCCCAGTGACCAGAACGTTCCCAAAGAACACGGTCCATCATTAATGGGCCTTTTACTTCTTGGTAATCGTATTCTGTCAGTTTTTGACGAATGAATACTTCTAGGTCACGGAAGATAGACCAACCATTGTGGTGCCAGAACACCATACCCGGCGCTTCTTGCTGCATATGGAACAAGTCCAAGTGCTTACCAATTTTACGGTGGTCACGCTTTGCAGCTTCCTCTAGGCGTGTAAGGTGCGCCTTAAGTGCTTTCTTGTCGTGGAATGCAGTGCCGTAGATACGTTGAAGCATCTTGTTGTCACTGTTACCACGCCAGTAGGCACCTGCTACGTTTAATAGCGTGAAGTGCTGACAAAAGCCCATGTTCGGGACGTGAGGTCCACGACACATGTCAATGTATTCTTCATGGTGGTATAAACCTGGGCGATCGTCTTTAGAAACGTTTTCGTCCAAGATTTCAATCTTGTAAGTTTCGCCGCGTGCTTCAAAAGCATCACGAGCTTCCTGCCAGCTTACGTTCTTTTTAACAACCTGGTACTTGGTTTTCGCAAGTTCTTTCATACGCTTTTCAATTTTAGCAACATCTTCTTCAGTTAAAGAGTCTTCTAAATCGATATCGTAATAAAAGCCGTTGTCGATGGTAGGACCGATCGCCATTTTCGCATCAGGGTACAGCTGCTTGATCGCGTGACCAAGAAGGTGAGCACAAGAGTGACGAACGATTTCTAAACCGTCTTCATCTTTTACAGTGATGATTTCTAGGCTTGCATCGTTTTCAATTAAGTCACAAGCATCTACGCGCACACCATCAACACGGCCAGCGATGGTTGCTTTAGCAAGACCAGGACCGATAGAAAGGGCAACATCTAGAGTAGAAACAGGGTTGTCGAATGGACGCTGACTGCCGTCAGGAAGAGTAATTACAGGCATTTTAAATCCTTCACAGTGGTGTCGCACACGTAGCGACACATGTTCATTAGTTGTATTGAAATGGGCCTCAACGACGGTCACTCAGTAATACGAATACCGGACTGTCATCGGGAACGGGCAATTCTACCCTATCTAAGCCTTGGATTGCAAAAACGAATAGATGCTTTCTTAGCCAATAGATAGTTAAATGACTAATAGATAGTTAATTACGTAGAGTTGCTGCACTCCAGGGTAGATTTCGGTGATCACCTGCTTGAGTTGTGTCAGTGTCATGTTTTCTTGTTGCGCATGAAACTCGGTAAGGTTGTCAAACAAAATGGGTTTTACTGATTCAATTTTGATTTGGCAAAACTGGCGACCATCCTCGTAGGTAGCAACATCAACGACACTGCCTGCCAAATAGTTATTTTCACTCTCGTCACGAATCGTGATGACTTTCTTTCCAGCCACAATGTCGGCTTCAAAACGTTCAAAAAACGTTATCTTATTTGCATACTGCATTATTCAACTCTCTACTATTATTAGTTCTCGCCCAGCTTCCGCCTAATTTGACTCGTGTTACTGCCAGTTTTCAAGCGCTAACCGTCATTTGGTTCGTTTTGATCACAGCCTCAACATATTTTCAACGTTTACCGTTGCGCCAACGCGAATTGCATTCCATTATTTGTATAGTCAATACTTTAACAGAGAAGTCCCCGTGTCTGCCCCTATCTATATTCAAATAAAACAACACATCGAACAAAAAATTCTTTCCGGAGAATGGCCTGTTGGGCAGAAGATCCCTACGGAACTTGAGTTAACAGAACAGTTTTCAGTCAGCCGAATGACAGTAAATAAAGCCATCAGAGATCTCGTTACCGACGGCAAAGTAGAACGAACGCCAAGAAGAGGCACTTTCGTTTGTGCTCCGAACGAAAAAGCAGAATCACCTTTACTTGATATCCGTAACATCGCGGAGGAAGTCCAACAACGCGGGCAACAATACCACAGCGAAATATTGCAACATATCTCGGTCCAAGCTAACGAACATATTGCTACTCAACTAGGCATCATGCTAGATAGCAGAGTCTTCTACAGCGAAATTACCCATTTTGCAGATGGTGTACCCATTCAATTGGAAATTCGTTGGGTTAATGCTCTTTTTGCACCCAATTATTTACAGCAAGACTTCACAAAACAGACGCCAAACCAATATTTATCAAACAACTGCCCTTTATCCGCCATAGAGCATACTGTAGAAGCTATTCCAGCTGAGCCGAACATAAAAACCATCTTAAAACTCAAAGACAACGAGCCCTGTTTGTTACTCAATAGACGCACATGGAGCGGTAATCAATTGATCAGTGTGGCTAAACTCTACCATCCAGCCTCTCGCTACAAACTCAGCTCTAAAATTCTGCTATAGCCAGCCATTTTATCAGGTGAAACAAGAATTCGATCACAACTCAGTAACATCCAACTTGCCTCAATTGTCCAAATAGCCTACTTATTTGTATATACATTTAAATACTCTCAAGTAGGCACTCGATGGATTTGGTATTAAGTGGCGCAAATTTGGTAACCATGGAAAATGACGCCCTAGGTTACACCGTCACCAAAAACAGTTGTATTGCAATTCAAAACGGTAAAATAGCCGGCATCAGCACCGATGAAATGCAATCAACAGCGTGGATAAATGCTACCCACCAGCATATTGATTGCAAAGGCAAACTGATTACACCGGGTCTAATTGACTGCCATACCCACCTTATTTATGCCGGAAATCGAGCAGACGAATTTGAGATGCGCTTAACTGGCGTGCCCTATCAAGAGATAGCCAAGCGCGGTGGCGGCATACTTTCTACCGTAAAAGCGACACGCGCAGCAACGCAAGATCAATTAGTAGAACTTGCTTTGCCAAGGCTAGAAGGTTTGATACGCAGCGGCGTGACTCAAGTTGAAATTAAATCTGGCTATGGGCTCACTCTTGAAGACGAGCTAAAAATGTTACGCGCAGCCAAAAACCTGGAGCAGCATCGTCGAATTAAGGTTTCAACCACCCTACTCGCTGCCCACGCATTGCCACCAGAGTACGCAGGAGATGCAGATAGCTACATCGATTTAGTCTGCCAAACCATTATCCCTGCCGCGGCTGAAAACCAACTTGCAGACTCAGTAGATGTTTTTTGCGAAGGCATTGGCTTTAATTTGGTGCAAACACAGCGCGTATTCCAAGCAGCACAGCAACATGGGCTGAAGATAAAAGGCCACACTGAACAACTTTCAAACTTAGGTGGCAGCGCTCTTGCGGCCGAATACGGTGCGTTGTCCGTCGACCATATTGAATTTATCGATGAACATGGTGTTAAAGCCATTGCACAATCAGGGACGGTAGCCACTCTTCTTCCTGGTGCATTTTATTTCCTACGAGAAACTCAAAAGCCACCAGTTAAATGGTTGCGCCAGTATAAAGTGCCAATGGCGCTATCTACCGACCTTAATCCTGGTACATCGCCATTTGCCGATCTCAGGCTGATGATGAACATGGCTAGCACCCTATTTGGCCTCACTCCTGAAGAGAATTTGCGCGCAGTCACCACACATGCAGCCAAAGCATTGGGATTTGAAGCATCTATGGGCCAAGTAAAAGTCGGATTTGATGCCGATCTCGCTGTTTGGAATACCCAACATACAGCTGATCTAAGCTATCAAGTCGGCACATCACTCTTAAATACCCGCATCCTTAATGGAGAGCTGTGTCATGACTAAATCAAGTAGAGCATCTAACCCGAGTTTCCGATGGGAAGGTCGAAACGATTTAGAAGATGGCACTAAAGGGGGGCGAGTTCATCACGTGGTAAAAACGGCGGATCGTAAGAATTCGACCAATCAAGAAGAGACTTCCCATACCAACGTCAGTTTAATCGGATTTTGTTCTGATGCCGGCGTCGCTAGAAACAAAGGCAGAATAGGAGCCGCAAAAGGCCCAGACATCATTCGTCAAATGTTGGCGAACATGGCGTGGCATTCAACCATGCCAATTTATGATGAAGGCAATGTGGTGTGCGATGGTGACGAATTGGAACTCGCACAACAAGCGTTATCCGATCGTATCGCCAATGCGTTAACCGATACATCCGTGATCGTTTTAGGTGGGGGCCATGAAGTGGCTTATGGCTCTTTTATGGGTCTTGCTAAATACTTACAACACCGGCCTCTCACCAACCAACTTGACGTCAAGCCCCCTAAAATCGGCATCATTAATTTTGATGCACACTTTGATCTTAGGCTATACCAAACCACAGACGACTCACTAAAAAGCAGCATAAAGCCAAGCTCTGGCACGCCATTTAAACAAATTGCCGATCATTGCAAGCTGTTGGGCTGGCCATTCCACTACGCATGCCTTGGCGTAAGCCGAACCAGTAATACCGAGGCATTATTCGACAGAGCCGATGAACTGGGCGTTTGGTACGTAACAGACGACCAACTAACCGCCCCTAACCTGTCACTAAACCAAACGAAGCTGAATTCCTTCATCGATCAGTGTGATGTTATTTATCTCACCATCGATTTGGATGTGTTTCCAGCCGCTAATGCTCCGGGTGTAAGCGCCCCCGCAGGCCGAGGCATCAGCTTAGATAACTTCTACCCGCTATTTGAACAAGTACTAACACACAGCAATAAACTCAAACTGGCTGACATCGCTGAATACAACCCAGATTACGACATAGACGGACACACAGCCAAGCTCGCCGCAAGGCTGTGTTGGGATATAGCGGAGCAAAGTACTAAAAGCGAAGTACGAAATACTAAGTAGTCACCCTCACACTTAGCTCTTAGCTTTTAGCTTTTAGCTTTTAGCTTTTAGCTTTTAGAACTTCGCTTTTAGCACCTAGCTTTTAGCACTTAAACACAAAAAAGGATTTACAGATGACCGATCCAAGACTCGACACTAGCCGTACTGTACGGGCACCACACGGTACGACTTTACGCGCTAAATCATGGTTAACTGAAGCGCCACTTCGTATGCTCATGAATAACCTAGATCCCGATGTTGCAGAACACCCACATGCGCTCGTGGTGTATGGCGGCATTGGTCGCGCTGCGCGTAACTGGCAATGTTACGACAAAATTGTCGAAGTTTTAGAGCGCTTGGAAGACGATCAAACCTTATTAGTTCAGTCGGGAAAACCTGTCGGTGTGTACCCTACCCACAAAAACGCGCCTCGCGTATTAATTGCCAACTCAAACTTGGTGCCACATTGGGCCAACTGGGAGCACTTCAACGAACTCGATAAACAAGGCTTGATGATGTACGGCCAAATGACGGCGGGCAGTTGGATTTACATCGGCTCACAAGGCATTGTTCAGGGCACATACGAAACTTTCGTATCCATCGCTAAAAAGCACTTTGATGGTCAAGCAAAAGATCGTTGGATCTTAACAGGTGGCCTTGGCGGTATGGGCGGCGCGCAACCATTAGCTGGCACCATGGCTGGGTTTTCAATGCTGGCGGTGGAATGTGATGAATCACGTATCGATTATCGCCTGCGTACCGGCTACGTAGATAAAAAAGCCACCAGCCTTGATGAAGCACTAGAGATAATCAAACAATCAGATGAAGCGGTTTCTGTTGGGTTGCTAGGCAATTCAGCCGATGTTTTCGCAGAGCTTGTCGAGCGAGGGATCACTCCGGATGTCGTTACCGACCAAACTTCTGCACACGACCCATTAAACGGCTACTTACCTCAAGGCTGGAGCATGGATCATGCTGCAAAAATGCGCTTAGAAGATGAAAGCGCTGTCGTAAAAGCCGCTAAACAATCCATGGCCGTTCAAGTGAAAGCCATGCTTGCTTTGCAAGAAAAAGGCGCGGCAACACTCGATTACGGCAACAACATCCGCCAAATGGCGCTCGAAGAAGGCATAGAGAACGCGTTTGATTTCCCTGGCTTTGTTCCTGCGTACATAAGGCCACTATTTTGTGAAGGCATTGGGCCATTCCGTTGGGCGGCACTGTCTGGCGACCCAGAAGACATCTACAAAACCGATCAAAAAGTAAAAGAGCTGATCCCAGATAACCCTGCCCTGCATAACTGGTTAGATATGGCTCGTGAACGCATTCAATTTCAAGGTTTGCCAGCTCGGATTTGCTGGGTAGGGCTCAAAGACCGTGAACGTTTAGGACAAGCCTTCAACGAAATGGTAAAAAATGGCGAATTAAAAGCGCCGGTTGTTATAGGCCGAGATCATCTAGATTCAGGTTCCGTTGCTAGCCCTAATAGAGAAACAGAAGGCATGATGGATGGTTCAGATGCCGTATCCGATTGGCCACTACTCAATGCCATGTTGAATACCGCAGGCGGGGCAACTTGGGTTTCTTTACACCACGGAGGCGGAGTCGGTATGGGCTTTTCTCAGCACTCAGGAATGGTGATTTGTTGTGACGGCAGTGATGATGCATCTGAGCGCATTGGCCGAGTGCTGCATAACGACCCAGCAACCGGAGTAATGCGCCATGCTGATGCCGGTTACGACATTGCTAAACAGTGCGCCAAAGAACAAAAACTCGACTTACCTATGCTCAATGAAGAACTGCGTAACTTATAATGGAGAGCGACAACATGTTAAATCTAGAACTGAACCCAGGCCACATCAGCCTGAGCGAGTTACGCAAAATCAGCCGTTCTCCGGTTAACTTATCTCTTAGTGCCAGTGCGATACCTGGCATAGAAGCGAGCACTCGTGTTGTAGAACAAGTCATTGCAGAAGACAGGGTCGTTTATGGTATCAATACCGGCTTTGGGCTGTTAGCCAATACACGCATTTTGCCAGACGATCTCGAAGAGCTGCAACGCAGTATTGTTTTGTCTCACGCGGCAGGCATTGGCAAACTCATGCATGACGAAACCGTGCGCTTGATGATGACGCTAAAAATCAACAGCCTTGCTCGCGGTTTTTCAGGTATTCGCCTTGAAGTCATTCAAGCATTAATCGAACTGGTTAACTCTCAAGTTTACCCTTGTGTGCCACAAAAAGGCTCCGTTGGTGCGTCAGGAGACTTAGCCCCCCTAGCCCATATGAGCACCATTTTATTGGGTGAAGGCGAAGCCCGACATAACGGAAAAATCATCTCCGGATTAGAAGCGCTAAAAATCGCAGGGCTTGAACCCATCACGCTGGCTCCGAAAGAAGGGCTTGCTTTATTAAATGGTACGCAAGCCTCCACCGCATTTGCATTAGAAGGTTTATTTGCAGCAGAAGACCTGTTTGCATCGGCAACCCTTTGTGGGGCGATGTCAGTTGAAGCCGCACTGGGTAGCCGCCGCCCATTTGATGCCCGCATTCATGAAGTGCGCGGCCATCAAGCGCAAATGGATGCAGCCACCGCATTCCGCCATCTATTGGACTCCACCAGTGAATTGGGAGAGTCACATACCAATTGTGAAAAAGTACAAGACCCTTACTCGCTGCGTTGTCAGCCTCAAGTCATGGGCGCTTGTTTACAACAAATTCGCAATTCAGCCGACATATTAGAAGTTGAAGCCAACTCCGTGTCGGATAACCCACTCGTTTTTGCAGACGACGGTGACATTATTTCTGGCGGTAACTTCCACGCTGAACCTGTCGCGATGGCCGCAGACAACTTAGCACTGGCCATAGCTGAAATCGGCAGCTTATCGGAGAGACGTATGGCGCTGCTTATCGACAGCGCGCTGAGTAAACTTCCGCCGTTTTTGGTCGACAATGGCGGGGTCAACTCGGGCTTTATGATTGCGCAAGTCACCGCTGCGGCACTGGCGAGTGAAAACAAAAGCCTTGCTCACCCAGCATCGGTTGATAGCTTGCCTACTTCTGCCAATCAGGAGGATCATGTTTCTATGGCAACATTTGCGGGTCGCCGCCTGCGCGATATGGCTGAAAATACACGAGGCATATTGGCTGTCGAATACCTGTCAGCCGCGCAAGGGCTTGATTTTCGCTCTCCGGCCGTCTCATCACCTAGAATCGAGCAAGGAAAGCAAATCTTACGTGAACGCGTGAGCTTTTATGATAAAGACCGTTACTTCGCTCCCGACATCGAAAAAGCCAATTCTCTGATCAAAATGGCAGTTCATAATCATTTAGTTCCTGAGCATACACTTTGCTCCTTTTAGGTTTATAGCAGCTATACCGTACGCAAAACCCTTTATGGGCCTCACTTGAGGCCCATTTTCAATTGGTATCCAGAGGATAAATTTGGCTTTTATATGGATCAAAGTGAATTATTTATGAATGGTTAGACCATTTCAGCTCAATAGTCAGATATAATCAGCCCAGTTTCCGTAATCAACAGTGAATTATGTTCTTAGCATCTTATTTTTCAACTCAAGACAATCAGTTTCAATTTACTCGCCAGCAAGCAAGCCATTTTGCAAAAAAGGTAGCGGGCGATTACAACCCAATCCACGATGAAGACAACAAACGCTTCTGTGTACCTGGCGACCTTTTGTTTGCTGTACTACTGAAGAAAGAAGGCATCAGCCAAAAAATGCGTTTCGATTTTTCAGGCATGGTAAACGATGGAATTGCATTGTCTGTTGAAGAAAAAGGCCAGACTGAGAGCGCACTTGTTGATGCGTCAGGTAAAGAATACCTACACATGCATCATGAAGGTGAAATCAGCCACGATGCTGAGTTTATCGAGCACATCGTAAAAGCGTATGTTGAATTCTCTGGCATGAACTTCCCGCACATCATGGTACCGCTAATGGAAGACAAGCAGATGATGATCAACTGCCAGCGGCCTTTAGTGATTTACGAGAGCATGGAAGTAGAATTTGAGCACCTTAACTTATCTCGCCCAACGGTCGATTACGTAGGTGCAACCTTCGATATCGACGGTAAACGTGGCCTTGTTACCATGAAGTTTAACTTCATCGACAACGGCGTCGTTGTAGGTAAAGGAATTAAGCGTATGGTTGCTTCTGGCTTAAAACCTTTTCAAAAAGAATCGGTAGACGATCTCGTTGAACGCTTTAATGCTCGCAAAGAAGCTTTCCTACAAACCGAAGTTGTAGCGGCATAAGTACCTAGTTCACACACCAAGAAATCTAAGCTCAGCACTCATTGCTGGGCTTTTTTATATCCGCTATCTCATGCTTAAATTTTCGTTGTTATACTCTAGCGATAATAAAAACAAACCAAATACAGGACAAGAAGGCCTCTATATCCAACGCCTAACTTTAGTCAGGTAGTCTGTATATTGCGAACCGTACTTTTCACTTAATATCCGCTCTTCCGCAGAGATCTGAAAGCGATTCAAATAGCCGATAAAAGCAACAATCACCCATAGCGGTGCTAGGCTACTCCAATAAAATAGAGCCCCAATAAGTAAAACCACTAACCCCAAATACATCGGATTACGTGTGTACTTAAAAATACCCGTATCGACTACGGTAGAAGCATTATTCGGGGTATGAGGGTTAACCGTCGTTTGATGGCGCCTAAATTCCAACACACCCGCAATGCCAATATAACCAGAACTGGCCACACAAATCATCACAAAAACAGTTCGCAATGGCAGCTCAAAAGCCAAACTAGGCCACGAAACCACACTCCACCACATCAGCACCAATGCCAAAACAAACACAACCACCGGCGGAACTTTCAACTCCAATCGATCCAAAGGTCCTCCCTTTCTACCCTAATCTTTCACTTTTTATTACTTAGCACTTCGCTTTTAGTACTTCGCTTTTAGCACTCCCTCTCAACACCATTGACTGAAGGGCTTCTGCAACTCCAACTGATACTCGTAGCAATCTATCATGGCCCCATTCACTTCCGTAAAGTCGTTAACGTTACCAATCATTTTGAAGTTATTTCTCAATAATACACGCTGAGATGCGACGTTCTGTGTCGATGCGTATGCTTTTAGGTACTTTAAGCCACTAAAGCTACTGGCGTAACGTATCAACTGCTCTGTGGCCTTCGAGGCTAGCCCTTGACCAGCACATTGTTCAGCAACACGATATCCTACCCAAGCTTCGCCACGGCTTAAATCGATGGAATGTAAGTTGGCACGCCCTAAAATATCGCCTTTGCTGTTTTTAATCAGGGTTGGCAACATGGTGAGCTCGTGATATTGATGCAAACACTCGCGAATATGGCTACTTACTCCTTTTAAACAATAAAAGTCTTCAGGGCGGCCATTAATATTCGACTCAAACCAAAACCGATTGCGTTTTTCAAACCGCAGTAAGGCTTCACAGTCACTGTGCGTGAGTAAAGGAAAAGAAAATAGATTATCTTGCATAAGCCAACGTCTTTTTATTCGAGTTATAGGCACGCATGATGCGCTCAAACGTTGAATTGTACAAATATCACTCAAATTAATTTGGGTGTTTTTTGACCCACGTTAAATTTTGACCCAAAAAACGCGCCGTTATTGGCGCGCTTTATGAGTAACAATGCAACTTTTAGTCGGTCATTAACCCGACGAGAGACCTAAACCTCAAATTAAACGTATTGCAGCAACGCCTGCAGTGGATGCTTAGGTGCGATATGTTCAAACCGTTTAACTTGGCTACGGCACGAATAGCCAGTCACCAAGCAATGATCTGGATTTGTGTCCTCTAGTCGAGGTTTCCAACTCAGCTTGTAGATGTCTTTCGACATTTCTAACTTGTCGATTTCATGCCCGAACGTACCCGCCATACCACAACACCCTACTGCGACAGGTTTAAGCGTCGCGCCGAAGTGCTCAAAGATGGCCGTCCATTCCTTTTCCGCATTAGGCAATTTGGTTTTTTCTGTACAGTGGGCAAACAACTGCCAAGCGATGTCATCTTTAGCTGGATTCTTATCAAACTGAGACAGCTTTGGCGTTAGCCATTCATGCACCGTTAGCACATCAAACTCACCACGGTCAGCGCCTAAAATCTCGTTGTACTCATCCCGATAACAAAGCACTAATGCCGGATCAACCCCTACGAGAGGAATGCCGGTTTCCGCCAGCATAGATAGAAACTCAGCGCTAGTATTGGCCGACTGAGCAAACTGCTTCAAAAAGCCTTTAATATGTTGCGCTTTGCCGTTGGGTTTAAACGGCAACACAATTGGCTGTAATCCTAACTTACTCACTAAACTAACAAAATCTTCGACCACTTTCGCATCGTAATAGCTGGTAAATGGGTCTTGTACAATGAGCACATGATTAGCCCGCTCGTCTTCTGACAATCGGTTAAGTTGTTGCAAATCAAATTGAGTATCGGGTTTTGATTTCAGAGACTTAGCTAGCGTTGGCACACTTAATAACGGGGCGTCTACATAGCCTACGGTTTTCGCCGTCAGTGATTTAACCAAAGGCTGCTTAAGAGCAAAGTTAACGAGGCTTGGCGCTTTAGCCATCAGAGGCAACATGGTCTCAATATTGGCCACCAAATAATCTTTGGCAGGTCGTTGGTAGCGTGAATAGTACAAATTTAGAAAGCGAGAACGAAAACTCGGCACATCCACTTTAATTGGGCATTGGCTCGCACAGGCCTTACACGCTAAACAGCCGTTCATCGCATCGAGAACTTCATGAGAGAAATCGTACTCGTGCCTTTTATTAATCGTATTACGAACACGCTCAATCAGGGTTCTAACGCTATTGGTTCCCGCCAGGGTTTGCTTTTCCAAGTCGAGAATATCAATGCCCTCTTCCGTGAGTTGGCGTAACCATTCTCGAACTAACCCAGCACGTCCTTTCGGAGAATGACGGCGATCAGCGGTCACTTTCATCGAAGGACACATCGGTGAATGCACATCGTAATTGAAACACAAGCCATTCCCATTACATTCCATAGCTTGGCTAAAGCTGTCTCGAACTTCTACGTCGATTTGGCGGTCGTAATAGCCGCGTTTGGTACCCGACACCTTAACCAACTCAGCATCACTTTCCAGTGGCGTACATATCTTGCCTGGATTCATTTTGTTGTATGGGTCAAAAGCCGATTTAACTCTACGAAGCTCAGTAAATAACTCTTCACCAAAAAAAGCTGGGCCATACTCGGAACGGAAGCCTTTCCCGTGCTCCCCCCACATCAAACCGCCATATTTGGCCACCAGCGCAACCACTTGATCGGAGATTTGTTGCATCAAGATTTCTTGTTCAGGATCGCATAAGTCCAACGCTGGGCGAACGTGTAAAACCCCAGCGTCAACGTGACCAAACATGCCATAGTTGAGTGATTTCTCGTCCAATAACTGACGGAACTCTTCAATAAAGTCAGCCAAGTTTTCTGGTGGCACACAAGTATCTTCCGCAAACGCGACAGGCTTCGCTTTGCCCTTTGCCGCGCCTAATAAACCCACGGCTTTTTTACGCATGCCATAGATTCGACCAATACTGGCTAAATCTGAGCACACTTGATAACCAATGATGTCAGCTTGTTCCGTCGCCATCATGTCATCTAAGGTTTTGGTAAGAGACTGTACCTGCTCTTCAACTAAGGCAACGTCTTCACCAGCAAACTCCACCATATTAATACCCAACATTTCTTTGCCGGGTACGTCTGTTAGCAGGTCACTGACCGTATTCCACACAATGTCTTGCTTGGCTAAATTCAGAACTTTAGAGTCAATGGTTTCAACAGACAAGGCGTCGGCTTCTACCATTAACGGGGCATTACGCAACGCCGAGTCAAACGACAAGTATTTAATGTTCACCAAGGTGCGAGCTTTCGGTATACGGGTTAAATTGAGCTTGGCTTCCGTGATAAACGCCAATGAACCCTCAGAACCACATAAAACACGCGTTAAATTAAATTCATCGTTGCCGTCATCAATAGCATTTTTTAAGTCGTAGCCGGTAAGGAATCGATTCAGCTTGGGAAATTTCGCGACAATTTTTTCGCGATTATCTCGGCATACCGCTTCGGTAACTTCTAATGCTCTTTCAGCTTGCGTGTTGGATTTTGGCAACCCAGCAGACAGATCACTTTCTAGAATAGAGCCATCACTGAAAATCGCCTGTAAAGAAAGGACATGATCCGATGTTTTGCCGTATTTCAATGAGCCTTGACCCGATGCATCGGTATTCACCATGCCGCCTAAAGTTGCACGATTACTAGTAGAGAGCTCTGGAGAGAAAAAATATCCGTACGGCCTAACCAGGTCGTTGAGTTTGTCTTTAACAATGCCAGTTTGAACGCGAACCCACCCCTCTTTTCCGTTAATTTCCAACATTTGATTCATGTAACGAGAAAGATCGACGACCAAACCTTTGGTCAGTGATTGACCATTGGTTCCCGTGCCACCACCTCGTGGAGAAAAGGTGACCGATTGGTATTGTTCGGCGTTACCAAGTGAGCCAATTAACTGAACGTCACTGGTATTTTTGGGAAAAAGAACCGCTTGGGGCAGTTGTTGGTAGACACTGTTGTCGGTTGCAACAGCGAGACGGCTTGAATAGCCTATTTCGATGTCGCCACTAAACCCCTTTTCTTCAAGATCATTAAGGTATTGAGTAACAACACTATCGATATCAGGTTGATTTGAAATTCTTGGTAACATGGTGCTTCCTGCTCCCTACAGCACTGAATCATTCAGTGGGGAAAGTAGTTCGGTTGACATTGCGGGTGATTTTTTTGATTTTCGTCACTTTACAACATTTTAGAGCTTGATAAAAACAGTTACTGCACTTCAAACTGAATCGATTGCTTACATTTTTGGATTTTTAGTCCACACTTCTTACAAGCAACAATTTCTTATATGCGTATTAAAGCGATAATCTCATGAAAAAAAATAAAGTAGTTACCACCGAAGACATTCTATTAATGCTTTGTAAATCAGTGTCTGGTGTTTTGACCTCGGCAACGGATTCTCCGATTCATTACTCTGCAATGGTACAAAAAATAAACAAAACTTGCCTAAAACCTGATTTTGGCTGTTTTGTTTTATTCGATGGCGGGTTTTCTGGTTTGGTTGTTATCAACTTTGCTGCTCCTGCTGCGCTAGAGATCTATCAAAATTACATGCGTAACATGGGCATGCCGGAAGATGAACTGGCGATTTTGCACACCTCAGATGAAGTCGGCGACGTGCTAGGCGAATTAATGAACCAACTGGTTGGCGATTTCACCAACAAAGTGCGTAAAGAACTGCAAACTAACATCACTCAAAACCAACCTAAAATGCTGGCATTGACGAAACAAGTCATGCTGTCGGTGGACACCAACTTAGATCGTCCACAAGCTCGCCGTGTTACTTTCTCTACCGAGAAAAACAATATTTTCTACCTAGAATTAGCCATGGATAAAACTGAGTTTATTCAATTGGAAGAATTTGAAATTGAAGAAGACACATGCATCGACTCACTGATTGACCAAGAACGCGAAAAATCCAATCAGAAGAAAGAAGCAAGCCCTAAGGCTTCGTCAGCAGCTGACGATATGGCTAACGACCTACTTGACGAACTCGGCATCTAATTGCGTTAAATTTATACTATCTATTGCGTTAACTTAGCATCACTCGGTGCCAAGTTAACGTAATCCTCCTTTAAACCCCCATTCCACTCTTTTACTTCCCGCCAATTAACGCTAAAATGGTCGACTTTTCTCATCAACCTGCAGTCTTAATGGATAAACAAAAAGCCCTCAAGAAAATTGCTAAGTGTCTTGAACTCGGTAATTCAGCGAACGTAAACGAAGCTGCTAATGCCATCAAGATGGCCCATAATCTCATGATTAAATATGGGTTGGATAAAGATGACATTGAGTTCATCAAAATGGGCAAGACTCAATCTAGCCACTTACTTCCAAGCAATGTTGGCTCAAACATCTTGCGTATTATCCGAGGGATCAATACAAAATTTGGTGTTGAAGCCGTATTACTGAACCATAAAGGGTTGAAACGTCTTGAGTTCATCGGTGAAGCCGATCGCGCTATTTTTGCTGCGTTTGCTTTTGATATCGTCTACCGAGAAATGAATGAACATACTGGGCAGTTCCGCAATAGCTTTGCAGGCTCTGGCACCAGTAGCGCAGAAGTCACTAAGCGCGTTTCTTCATTTTTGTCTGGTTGGATTGAGGGTGCATTGGAAAAACTGCCTACCATCGCACCCGATGATGATTCAAATAACAAAATCAATAACTACATTGATAAAGAGTTTGAAAACATTGACCGCGAAACGTTTAAACAACAATTACGTGACGCGATGAAAAACATCACCGCCGATTATGAAGTTGGGTTGAAAAAAGGACGTCGTTTATCGGTTAATCGCCCTGTTGGTGGAACAACACCCGCCGCGGCCCCAAAACTGCTAAAGTAACCCTTTATCGCTACGAAAATTGAACACTGCTGAATTTGCTATCATAATAACCTTACACATTCGAGCAAATTAAGGGACACAACAATGAATAAATTCACAGTGATTCTCACAACTCTATTTTTGGTTGCTTGTACCAGTGTCGATCTTACTCACCTTACTTCTGAAAAAGAATGGTACGACTTTGGCTTGGAGCAATCTAACAAGGGGGCCGTACAGTTTAGCCCCAACAAAGCACAAACCTCTGAAGAAAATTACCTTGCCTACAGCGATGGTTACCAAATTGGCCAGGATGTTTATTGTGCACAAGATCCACATCGCTTAGGCCTATTGCGTAAGCCTTATTTTGGTATTTGTGATTGGTCATTTGAACAAAGCTATCAAGACGGGCTCCATCGCGGCTCTGACAAACTCTAGGAAACCGACCCCCAATGAATAAATCAATCCGATTATTGTGTATTTCCGCACTTTTCTTCAGTCATTGGGTAGGCGCTCTCACCATTAGCGAATTGGAAACTCAAGCCAACAAACAAGATCCTGTTGCCCAGTATTCGTTGGCGCAAGCATTCTTTACTGGTAAAGACGTAGCCAAAGATTCACAACGTGCGATTGACTGGCTCAAGCAGTCGGCAAACAACGGCTATTCGCTTGCACAACTTAAATTGGCTAACGCTTACGATAGTGGCATCGCCATTGAACAGAATCTAGAACGTGCCGTTTATTGGTATACCAAAGCTGCCGTTCAGGGCCTTGCCAGAGCTCAGCTAAAACTAGGCATCCTTTACGAGCGTGAATACAACGAGTACCAATCTGTCGCCGATTTAGACCTTGCCAAAGTGTGGTACAAGGTCGCTTTCGAAAATAACAGCGCGCAGGCTGAAGCTGGCTACAACCGTGTATTGGAAGCCAAATTTAATGCCATGCGAGCGGCTCAACTCGGACAAATCACCAAATTGGATGACGAATCGAGTAAAGTGGTCACTGTGGCTTCCCCCTCCGTAGCCCCTCAAATAGAACAAGAGTCCAAATGGGCCTTGCCTGAAGTGACCCAAGAAGTTGGCTATATCATCATTGCTGTCACTTTCCTCATAGCTTTGCTCGCCGTCATCTTGCTAGGTCGCAAGAAACGCAAACAGAAAACGGCGGTTAGGCAAGAAAAAAAAGCGGCTGACGACTCTCGTGTTCTTCGCAAAGAACTTGAAAAAACACGCCGCCAGCTAGTGAGCCAGAATGCAGTGCTTAAAGATTTAAAACATGCACAACAAGATCAGAATTTCACACTTGCGTGCACATTCTTAGGGCTTAACTCTAAGCGTCTACCCAGTGCTGATGTTATAAAAACTCGATATAAAAAGCTTTGTCGCGTCTATCACCCTGATGCCAACGGCAGTGATGACGAAATGAAAAAACTCAATGCCGCACTCAAAGTCATTTTAAAACACCCGTCATACAATAAATAATTCGTATAGCGACTAACTGCGAGTCATCAATGGCCCATAAAAGGTTATTTAAACCACGCCTGTTTTAAATGAAATACACAACGATGCGTAACAATAATTTAACATTTATGTTTTATTTGTGGCATACTCTTTTGTTGTCATCTCATACGAATAAAACAACCAAAGGAGATTTCAATGTTCAACACAGAAGGCACATGCGATTGGTGTAAAGAACCAAAGATGGTAATGAAACACAACTATGTTGATGGAAAACACCACCACTCATGTGAAACTTGTAACGACATTGCCACACTAGACGTACGCTTATTCAATATCGACGAGCTTGCATTACGCAGTCGTTCTGCCGCAAGCTGCGCCATACGCTAGTTATTCACCCAGTGTTTTACTGAAAATGCGTAGGTACATATTCTGTACTTACGCTTTATCCCCTCTCCCGGCACTTTCGCCAAAAATACATAACCCCTTATTTTTAATCATTTAAATTTTTTGTCTTATTGATAAATCGGTCATGCCTCACAAATTCTAGTGATGCGTATTTTATAAACAATCACGATGCTATATATTATCTTCAAAATAATGAAGATTAAAAGAAGTACACTATGCAATACATCAGTCGAGAAGGCTCTGCAGTTATTAACGTTGCTCGTTATCTCCTTACCGCAAAGGAAGGAGACAGAGTAAGAACGATTGATTCATTGTCTGAAGAATTCGGAGTGTCCGTCGGTTTCATTCAAAAAGCGCTCACTACCATTGAAAGCAACCATGCGGTCGGCCTTAGCAAGCAAGGGCGAAATGGCACCTTTATTAGTTCGCTCAATGAAACCGAACTGGCCAAGTTGTCTGGTTTGTCTCATTTGGTTTGCGCCATGCCACTGCCGTATACCAAACACTATGAAGGCATTGCCAGTGGCATCAAAGCGCAAATGAGTGACTTACCGTTTTATTTTGCGCACATGAGAGGTGCAAACGTCAGGGCTGAATGTTTGAAAGCTGGTACGTACGACATGGCGATCATGTCTCGTCTCGCGGCAAAAGACTACGTAGCCGATGGCTTGGTCACCGCTATCGACTTGGGCGATCATTCTTATTCAAATGCCCATAGGCTGATCTACCGCGATGGTGAATACGATACGATTACAAAAGTGGGTGTGGATTCAGACTCTCCAGATCAGCGTGTTCTAACCGAGCTTGCATTCAAAGATAAGCAAATAGACATCATAGAAATAAACTATAGCGACAGCCTTAGTCACTTAACCAATGGCATCATTGATGCGGTGGTTTGGCTTCCTGAAGCCATCGATATGCTAGGGATGGGCTTGTCGGAACGATCTCTCGATGAATTTGAAGAATGCCGAGATGCTTCTCAGGCGGTTATTTTGGTACGTACAGAGTCCCAATATATTCGTGTTTTGCTGCGTAAACTGCTCAATATACACAGCCTTCTATCACATCAAAGCCAAGTGGTAGAAGGTCAAATAACACCCAGTTACTAGCTTGGTTCCTGTTAGTCGAACTAAGTATTCGATCTTAAGTATTTAGAAAGCGGTACTCATTAAATAAGGGACGTTAATAATGATGCAACAACGTTTATCCATTCTGGCCGAAAATGCCGTGATCAGCCAATCCAGCTATCAAGCATCGATAGCGGCGGCGGCATTAATTGAAACGGAATTAAACCTCGAACCCGATAGCGAGCAGTTTCAAATGCTTGTAACTCACTTAGCCAGAGCAACCGACCGTATCTTGCTTGAAAGCCCAATAGAAGAAGGGTTGGATGATGATATCTGGCAAGAAATTGTCGAGTCCGCTCAATTTAACGCACTGCAAGCATTAAATACGAAGGTGCTTAACTTATATGGGATTGAACAGGCACCTCAAACAGAAAACTCATTCTTGGTTAGCAACTTATTTGCCATTAGCCAATTGACCGATGACAACCGTTAGGAACCGTGAAGATGATTGATAACACAGGTTATACCTATTGCCACGAACATCTCCATATCGATTTGTCCCCTCAAAAAGGCGATATTGATTGTCGGCTCGATCAGTACGCATTAATAAAAGAGGAAATGGAAAACCTTCTGAAACTTGGCGTACGAAACATCGTAGAAGTAACCAATCATTTTATGGGCAGAAATCCTCATTTTATTGAGGATTTAATTAACGACACCGGAATGAATGTACTGCTCTCTACCGGGTATTACATTGAGGGCTTTTTCCCGCCTGAAGTTTCTCAGCTAACGGCTCAGCAATTAGCGACGAAGATGATTGCAGAAATAGAAAGAGGTATTCAAGGAAGCTCTCTTAAAGCCAGTATCATCGGCGAAGTTGGCAGCAGTGAAGACAAGTTTACCGACTTAGAGAAAAAAGTCTTTCACGCCGCAGCGATTACCCACATTGAAACCGGGCGTCCGATTTCAACTCATCAATCTTTAAGTACCTTAGGTAAAGAACAGGTGAATCTGTTTCGCAATATGGGCGTCGATTTAGAACGCGTAACCATTGGTCACTGCGATTTAAAAAGCAACTTAGATGAAATTCAATGGCTGATCGATCAAGGCTGCTATGTGCAGTTCGATACCATCGGCAAAAATAGTTACTTCCCCGACAACAAAAGAATCGAGATGTTGATTGCTTTGTCCAAGCGAGGCTGCTTAGACCGAGTGATGCTCTCTATGGATATTACTCGCCGCTCCCATCTTAAGGAGAACGGTGGTCTTGGCTTTGGATACCTAGTTGAACACTTTATCCCAGAATTACTCAATCATGGCATATCTCAACAGGAGATAGACACCATGATGATCCACACCCCCTACACCCTATTTAAATAATAAAGGCACCACTATGAAAAAGATTGGCATAGCTGGTTTACAGCGTGAACAAATTCAACAGCAAATAGAAGCAAGCTCTCCAGACACCTTTGAAATTCACATCCTTAATGACATGGATGCCGCATTAAAAGTGAAAAGTGGTGAGCTTGATTATTACATCGGCTGCTGCAATACCGGAGCAGGCGCCGCCCTTTCCATGGCCATTGCGATCATTGGCTTCGACAAAAGCTGCACCATTGCCAAGCCAGCCATACAGGCAAAACAAGTCGAAGTTGATCAATTTATTTCTGAAGGCAAAGTCGCATTCGGATTGTCTGTCGAACACGTAGAACACGCAATACCTTTACTCATTACTACTCTAGCCCGATTGTAAGGATACATTATGGACTTTATGAACTTGGGCTTAGTCGCCCTACTCTGTGGCATGACCGCACTGATCGCCAATATGAGCGCCGCCGTATTCCACGATGGAATCAGACCTATACTTCCTCAGGTATTCGAGGGCAACATGAGCCGCCGAGATGCCGGTTCCGTTGCGTTTGGTTTATCCATTGGCTTTGTGGCTTCAGTGGGGATCTCGTTCACCTTATCAACAGGCCTGTTGAACCCTTGGTTGCTCTTTCTGCCTACCGATATATTAGGCGTGATGATTGGTAGCCGAATTCTAGCGGCTTTGGCTGGTGCAACTTGGGGCATCTTAGTGGTGACCTCGCTAACCGCCGTCAATACCGTGTTAACCGGTTTACCTGTAGATGCACTGGGTGCGTTGGGTGAACTTGGTACGCCTGTAATGTCGGCTTTTGCTCTATTCCCATTATTGGCTATCTTCTATCAATTTGGCTGGAGAGCCGGCGCTGTAACCGCTGTTGTCATTTTGCTTTCTCGACTGTTGGTCATCAAATACACCGGAATCTACCCTGAATCCATCCAGATCTTTATTGGCATGCTAATGCTGATTATTATCGCGATTCGTAAAGATTTGGCAGACAAAAAAGCAGGGATTAGCCCGCCAGACATGTCTGGTCTACACGGTATTTTCGATGAACGCACCAAACGAATCGTCAAACACCTGCCTTTCCTTGCCGTCACAGGTGCATTGATTGCTGCCGTGTCTAATGCGGGTATCTTCGCAGGCTCTGAAGTTTCGATTTATTCCCTTGCTGAAGCCTACAAGCTAACGGATGCAGCAGAACAAGACGCGGCATTAAAACAAGTCGCCCTATCTGAATTCATGCGCGGTTTGGGCTTTATTCCACTGATTGCGACGACAGCATTAGCGACCGGGGTATATGGCGTGGTCGGCATGACATTCGTATTCGTGGTCGGCTATTTAGCCCCTAACATTCCCGTTGCAGCTGTTCTAGGTGCCATTACTATTTGTCTAGAGATTTTCCTATTACGCAGCGTCGGCCGAGTATTAGAACACTTCCCTTCCATTCGTAACGCATCAGATAACATTCGTAATTCAATGAACACCTTAATGGAGTTTGCGTTATTGATTGGTGGTGTATTGGCGGTAATGAAAATGGGCTCAACAACAGGCTTTACCATTTTTGCCATCTTGTACTTCCTCAACGAAGTGCTAGGCCGACCAGTATTGAAAATTGCCGCACCAGCTGTGGCTGCCATTCTGACGGGTATCGTACTCAACGTTCTGTTTGTCCTTGGGCTATTTAGCCTTTAATTCTCTTTCATGCGTTAACTCAACCAACTCCCCCTGTTCGGGTTAGCGCATTTTTTAGTGAGACGTCGGTATGTTTTTAGATGCACTAATCAAACGCAACCCAGCGCTTATAGAAGCGAGTGTTACGTTATTATCACAAGGGAAAATTTTGCCCGACAGCTACGTGATAGACGTAGATTCCTTCATAGAAAATGCAAAAAAACTGAAGGAAACCGCAGACAAACACAACATTAAACTGTACGCGATGACCAAACAAATTGGTCGTAACCCAGTATTAGCCCGAATTCTAATTGATGATTTGGGGTATGAAGGCATCGTGTGTGTCGATTTTAAAGAGGTGCGCTTTTTTCAAAAGGCTGGAATTAAAATTGCCCATGTAGGGCATCTAGTTCAACTGCCAGAATCTATGATTGAGTCAACTTTATCTGTCGGCAAGCCAGATATCGTGACGGTGACCAGTTTAGAAAAAGCCCAATCAATTTCAGATGCGGCAGCCAAGTTAGGCGTCGTTCAAGATATCATGCTGAAATTCTATCAAGATGATGACGCACTCTATGTCAATCAAGAGTCTGGATTTGCACTACTTGACCTAACAGCAGTGATTGAAGAGTTGCAAAGTATGCAGCATATCCGTATTGCCGGGATCACCCACTTCCCCTGCTTTCTACTTAAAGATGGCAAACCACAAACCACCAATAATGTACGCACAATGCACTCTGCATATCATGCATTGAATGCATTGGGGTTTGATAACCTTCAACTCAATATGCCATCGTTTAGCAGTTGTGAAACCTTACCTGACATTGCTCGTTTACAAGGTACTCACGCGGAACCCGGTCATGCGTTAACAGGGACGATCCCAAATAACGTTGACGGGAGCCAAAGGGAGCAAATTTCCATGCTTTATATCAGTGAAATATCTCATCATTTTAACCAGCGCAGTTATTGCTATGGTGGTGGGCTTTATCGTCGTGGCAATCTCAATAAAGCCTTAATCGTCCCCCGGTCAAATAAGCAATTCGCCAACTCTGTTTTCAGCAAGGTAAGTAACGATGACGAATCGAGCATCGATTATCACTTCAAATTAGACGATAAATACCCCATTGGTGCAGCCGTCATCATGGCTTTTCGTACTCAGGTTTTTGTTACACGGAGTGATGTCGCGTTGATTTCAGGCTGCCATACAGGCCAACCAAAACTGCTAGGAATATACGACGCTTTAGGCAATGAGGTGTGTGATGAGTAGATTTATTATTATCGTTCTAGATGGATTTGGCATCGGTGAAATGCTTGATGTACCGATTGTCAGGCCACAAGATACCGGAGCAAACACCGCTCTTAAGTTGCTTAACCATTTCCCACTCAAGAAACTACCGACCTTAGAGCGGCTTGGACTGATTAACCTCGTTCCAAATTCAGAGTCTGTGATGCAACCTTCGCCGAATGCCTCTATCGGCACCGCGTTATTGGCCCACGAAGGAGGCGACACGTTTATGGGCCATCAAGAGATCATGGGAACCAATCCTCAATCTCCTCTTGTTGTGCCATTCAATCAATCAATAGACAGCATCGAAAAAGCACTATTCGCACAAGGCTACCAAGTAGAAAGGCTATACAAAGGGTCCTTAGCGGCTCTTTATGTCGACAAGGCCGTAGTGATTGCCGATAACTTAGAAGCCGACCTCGGTCAAGTGTATAACCTAACGGCCAATCTTGACCAAATTAGCTTTGACGCATTAGAAAAAATGGGCCGATGCGTTCGTAATGCCAATCAGGTGGGTCGCAACATTGTCTTTGGCGGCCATATAGGACATAGTCAGTCCATTATTGATGCGCTTGAAGTTAAGCAAGATGACAATAAAGTGACGTCCTTCATTGGCGTTAACACCCCAGATACCGGTGTTTACGAAAACGGTTTTAAAGTCATCCACCTTGGATTTGGGGTAGATGAGTCAACACAAGCGCCATTCTTGTTACATAACCATGGGGTCACTACCTTTTTGTATGGAAAAGTGGCTGACATCGTGCAAAACCGATTTGGCACGTCTTACACATCCGTCGTAGACACCGATAAAGTGTTTGAATTGCTTAATCAAGATTTAACGCAACACCAACACGGCTTCTTTTGCGCAAATGTTCAAGAAACGGATTTGTCGGGCCACCAGCAAGATCCGAGGATGTACTGGAAAATACTCGAACGCGCAGATCGGGGCATAAATAGCGTCATCGAAAAAATGACCGATAACGACGTATTGGTCGTTATGGCGGATCATGGTAATGACCCTTTTATAGGGCACACCAAACACACTAGAGAGCAAGTCCCGCTTCTTATTTACCAGCCAAATCTAAACAAAAATGACCTAGGAGAGCGCGCCACCATGTCGGATGTTGGTGCGAGTGCCTGCGAATTTTTTGGCGCCAGCCCTCCTCAAAACGGACGTTCTTTCTTAAAGGATCTCAGCATCGTTTTCCAAACATGAGTTCCACAGATTTAAGCTTATTCATGTGCTTCTCCCCCTTAAGCCTTATGCCTTGAGCCCTAAAACTACTGTATAAAGGCTGAATTTCTTCAGCCTTTTCTGTTCCCCCGCTAGCGTTGCTGTTACATCCCTGCTCAATTTCATCAATTTCGGCCAACATCGCATACAAACCGGCTCATTCATCACTTTAAATAAAATCACATAAAAACAACTAGTTATAATTTACCATTGAATAATTGTGATGTTTATCTGGAAAAAACGCTTGATAAACACTCAAGTTTTAACTACTGTAAATGCATACAGTATGTATAAAGGAACAGTAATTATGTATTCACTTAACGCTCAACCAAATACACCAACTTCGCAAGCTTTCGTGTCCACTGCCCTGATGACGAAAAGCGCCTCAACTGATCTCGTTAAAAGCGAACGAGTTAGTGCAAGGTTGGCAAAGTTATCTCACCGAGCAAAGTGGGTACTTTTTACTGCACAGTGTCCTAGACCTCGTCCTAGCCGTTTAAGACAGTTAAGGTTTACAGCAGAGCATGTTGTTCACATTCAAGCTTCTCGTTTATCGAGCGAGAAAGACATTGTGTTAAAAGCAATGCAATCTGGAAACGCCAGTGCCGTTGTCGCGAGCCAGAGTATTTCTGCCATTGATCAAAAGCACCTGCAACAACGCGCAAAACAGCTAGGCTGTGAAGTTTTTTTCATTGATGCCAATAGCGAACTCTACCTTTCAAACGGCCAAAATCAATTTCATTAACAGAAGCTAAGCAACTGCTTCAATTGCAGTTGCTAGTATTATCGCCAATTAACCAGCACAAAGAGCAAACGTTTGCTTTTTGTGTGGCAGAGATCGTCAGTTCTGGTATCATGCGCTACATCACAAACATGCCATGGTGGTATGTTTCTCTTTTTGACGTTTGATACCAGATAGGAATGTCGCAATGAGCCTCGCCGATCAAGTTCTCGCAGTAAATGATGACCTCCCAATTCGTACCGATAAACCTGTCCATAGTGGCAAAGTTCGTTCTGTTTATTGGCTAACCGAAGCCGACAGCCAACGCTTGATCAAAGAAAAAGGCTATGATGTCGCCTCTGATGCGCCTTTAGCGATCATGGTTATCAGTGACCGAATTTCGGCATTCGACTGTATTTGGCGTGCTGAAGGAGGCCTAAAGGGCGTTCCCGGTAAAGGGGCGGCTTTAAATGCCATCTCTAACCACTGGTTCCAACTATTTAAAGATAACGGCCTTGCTGATAGCCACATTTTAGATATTCCACACCCGTTTGTGTGGATCGTTCAAAAAGCTAAGCCAGTCATGATCGAAGCGATTTGCCGTAAGTACATCACTGGATCCATGTGGCGCTCTTACGCTAATGGCGAAAGAGAATTCTGTGGCATTCAAATGCCTGAAGGCCTAGAAAAAGACAAAGCCCTGCCAGAATTACTAATGACACCGTCAACCAAAGGGATTTTAGAAGGCATTCCTGGTGTACCGGCTGTCGACGATGTGAATATTACTCGCCAAGACATCGAAAACAATTTCGCCTCATTTAACTTTTCTAAGTTAGAAGATATTGCGCATTACGAAAAACTGCTGTCTGAAGGTTTTGATGTCATCAGCAACGCTCTGGCCAATGTTGGACAGATCTTCGTTGATACCAAATTTGAATTTGGTTACGTACATGACTCAAAAGGCAAAGAAAAACTCATCTATATGGATGAAGTAGGTACTCCGGATTCGTCTCGTATTTGGGATGAAAAACAGTACCAAGCTGGCAATATTGTTGAGAATTCGAAAGAAGGCTTCCGTCAGTTCCTACTCAATCATTTTGAAGATGCAGATATTCTTTTAAATAAAGACCGTATGGATGAGCGTTTTGCTCTGGCTCGTGACAACGAACTTCCAGAACAAGCGTTGATTGATATCTCCAATACGTATACCTCTATTGCAGAGAAAATCACCGGTAAAAAAATTGAACTGAGCAGCAATCCTAAAGCTGAAATCATTGATGTATTGAGCCGCGATTACGGCCTAATCGATTAAACTTGATTTAGATTCATGATGAGTAAATAAAAAAGGAGGCTAAGCCTCCTTTTTTGATGTCTGTTATTTTCTCTATTTTTGAAATGCTACTCGGCAATCTCGATAGTAAAACTATCGTCTTCTAGCTCCGTAATAACCGAACGGCTTCGTTTGCCGATGGAGTCACGTAGCTCTAGATCCAATTCATAGGGCATTTTCAGAGTCAGCTTTCCAATGCCTTGCACGCGAGCAAGCTTAACCAAACGTACCAAGTTAGCTTCATCACTGTTTTGCGCAGACAACGATGTTAGCGCCTGCTCCCACAATTGATCTTCTTTTGACATGAGTTCGTTAACGCTATCTTTCCAAAGCATGCCAAAGACTGGCGCGAAAGATTGCATCGCTTCTAAAAAGGTCCACTTCTTTTTACATGTTGCGCCAAGAAAAGTGGTGTAATCAAAAACTATTTCCGATGAATGCTGATTATTCATAGTGCCCCCCGACATGTTGTTCGCTTAAGCCCGTTATAGTATTTTTTGTGGGCGTAGAACGTTGATCCACACGAATTAATGATATAACACTTATCAATTCATGCAGTCACTTGCGCTATAACTACTGACGGTAAGACCCTAATATCAGCAGACAACTCATAGTGTTTTACTACTATCGGCCATGACATCGCATATATCAATACGATATAAGACATCGGTCTTTTATGACTATAAAAACGACCAAAAGGGAATAACAAAACCAAACAATTAACACGATAAGAACAGTTTTGAAAACGATGTACCGTATTTCGGTAATGAAATTAATTCACTGTGCAAATATCAATTTCACCGTAATGTGACTTCAACCGAATTCTGGCTTTTAGCCAAGTTAAATAACGCACAGGTAAAGATCATTGCCAGTTAACGAGCTTCAAGCCCAACCCAACCCGCGTATGACTATGATCATATTCGATTAGAGTTTCACCGTAGCCATGATAAACCTGTCCATAAATGCCTATCAGTTCATTAAAATAAAATGTGTATCCTAGTTCAACGCCACTTTTCTTGGTATCAAAATTATAAAACCCTCTGGCGTCAAATACACCTGCGCCTGTATAAAGCTTTGTCCACGCCTCCCACGGTGCATAATAATCAGCAATGTCGGGGTTCTCTCCGATACGTCCGATGACACTCCATGCCTGCAAACCGTATTCGAATGGGCCGTCTAACAATTCTAACGCAATATAAGCTCGATCCCAGCTCCGAGATAACTTCGCGGTTTGTCCATTAGATTCATGCTTATAACCAAACTCGATGTTATTTAAAAAGAATAAGTTTGGACGATACATAACAAACACTTGGGGTTTATAATTTGTTTCCCTGAAGGGAGACGAGATTTGATTATTCGCTACTTGCCACAGCGATGTCTGAGTATAAGCTGCGGCAATGGAAGAGTTAGAAGTCAACTGGAATAAGGGAACCGAAAACGAGAATTGGAACTTAACTTCAAAAGGTTGTAGCTGCTCCGCCCCATCAAAACCGCCATTTTGATAAACTTCTCTGTTCACGCTGCTGGTATGACTTCCAATTACGTAAGTGTCTTCGTAACTGGAAATGGTGCTCAAACTTTTGGCCTGCAATAACGGAGACAATATCGCAGCAAGCAGTACTTTGTATTTCATAAATCACTCACACACGGCAATCGGTGTCCATTTTCGATCTGTAACATGAATTAAAGCAATTTTCGAACCAACTACTTGATATCTATCAGTCGGCTGGCTTTCTTATATTGAATTCTCCACCCATTCCAATTGGGTAACTCCCAACGCTTGGGATCACCTTTTCGTAAGCCTGAGTGATGGATCACATGCACCAGTTTTCTCTTTGGGAAATATTCTACTATTAACTTTATGTCTGATAATTGCAGCTCACTTGGGTACGCCACCTCAAATTCGTCACGCTGCCAGTAAGGAATCCCCTCAAAACAAAAATCGTCTGATTCAAACAAAGCCAAATCCTCCATTTCGAAAATGCCTAAATCATTCAGCTGTTCTGTCATCCACCCATCAAAACTGATCTTAGTTATTTTGTCTTTCTCGAGTTGGTTGATTGGTTCATCAGCTAAGCCCAAATCAATGTACAATTGCCACGCGTGAATATCTCGTTCTCGTGATTTAGCAAAGCCAGGCCAAAGCTGATTGGCGTTCAAGGCTTTGATGATGGCTTCTTTTCCTGTTGCTTGGGTATGCTTACGCTCAATCACCCGTCCAGCATAAACTCTGATCATCGACGACATCACCTGCTTATTTTCCACATGCGTGTCTGTTTGTTGCCATTCACCGATATCAAGTTCGACAAGATCGTCAAGAGAGATAGGCATCATAACGGTTGCGAGGTTGAGTGTTTGCTTCACCCCTCGCCCTGGTAAGCTGTGCTGGTCTAACACAATCGCAGCTTCTGCTTTTTCACTAAAGCGGCTGTCTTTACCAACATTGACTTCACTATAGCCATTACCTAACGCTTGTCTTCTTTTCTCTCGTCGAACGAACACCAACTCAGGATGTAACAATGCCACTTCACGAGCCAATTGCTGACGATGACACCGTGAAGCAACCGACAACTCCGGCAACTCTAGCGCCGCCCGCATCTGTTCGGCTAACTGCTGAGCTTCGACTAGGGCGAACGGTTCAACATGCATGCATTCTGGTACGTCACCTCTGACCAATTTAATCAGCGTCATGGCATCACAACGCTGCGGTTCCCATTGGTCGATATCATCATGGTCATCAAGATTGTTTGGCAATTTATACAATCGAGCCGGCACCGATAGCGCAGCACTAAGATCCACCATGGCTTCTGTCAGCGCACGAGTGGGCAACCGGGTGAGCAAATCGGCATAAAGGGCATCAATGGGCAGTGGATAAAGACGCTTTCCATGTTCGGTAGCACAGCCAGCGTCATCGATGGCTTTCATCGTTAATAATTGATTCTTTGCGTTAACTAACGACTTATCAGGCAGTGAGTCTAAAAAGGTCAGTGCTTCGATGTTTTCGCCACAGCATGCAGAAGCAAGCATGGGTTCAGTTAATTCTTCTCGCTGTAATTCTGGCGGTGTCATTAACTCTAAAGGCGCATTTGCCCCGAACAAGCGAACGCATTTTCCTTCCCTCACACGCCCTGCTCGGCCAGCTCTTTGTTTCGCACTGGCTTGAGAAATACTTTTTAAGCTTAATACTGTACGGCCATTGCGCTGAAGCGTTCTTCGCTCTAGGCCTGAATCTATCACCACTGAAATATTAGGAATTGTGAGGGAGGTTTCAGCTACGTTTGTTGCCACGACAACTTTCTGGCCCGTTTGTTGATTGAGTGCGATGCGTCGTTGTTCATCGGTGACCGATGCATGCAACGGAACGACAATCAGTGATTCAATTCGATTAAGCAGGCTGACACACTGTTGAATTTCCTTACGACCTGGAAGAAAAACCAACATATCACCATCGGTTGTCGGGAGAAGCTCAACAACTTGGTCAAAGACACGCTTTTCAATATCACGAACATCCGGCAATAAGTGTGCGTCTCGGGCTTTGTATTGAATATCGACACGATAAGTTCGACCTTTTGCAATCAGGGGTTTTGCGTCGATATAATTCGCCAATCGCTGGCTCTCTATCGTTGCGGAGGTAAGAATAATCCGGTGCTGATTGTGCTTTTTTAAAAGTGCAGTTAATAAGTCGGTATCCCAGCGGCGCTCATGATATTCATCCACCATCACGATATCAAAGTCCACCAGCCTATTTTCAGAATACCACCTTAACGCGACACCGGGCGTGACAAACACGACTTGTGTGTTGTCGTTATAGCGAGCATCGAGCTTAATGGCGTAGCCAATGCGCGCCCCTAACTCAGAGCGTTCCGATTTGGCCAAAAACTCCGCTAAGGACGTGCAGGCAATTCGGCGTGGCTCAATCACCAAAACTCGACCAAATTCCGCTGACCACAAGGGTAACCGAGTTGATTTACCGGACCCGGTTTCAGCCTCGACCACAAGGTGGTGTTGTGTGATAAGGCGCTCGAATTCTTGTTTACTCGCATCGATGGGAAGTGAGGCTATTGGCTGCATATATAAAACGATCTAAAGACTGGTTCTCGAATTTACTTACTATACATCAACGCAATAGCAACGGCGACGATCATACTTTTCTACTCGGCAGGGATTCGTCTTTTTCTTACTATGCACTGTCTCTATTGTATACAGGCACTTTCTCCATTTATGATCTTTACTCTTAGCTAATTGCGTTTAAATTCATAAATTATTTTAAGTTCATAAAAACTTATTTGAATTACAGGACATATACGCTTAATTCGGTTTACAAGCCGATAACCAAACCGTTATTATTTCGTCTTAGCCATCACTTTCTATCCGCCATCGAGTCCCACATGAATAACGATAAACGTCCCTTATACATCCCCTATGCAGGTCCTGCTCTTCTAAGTACTCCTTTGCTCAATAAAGGCAGCGCTTTTAGTGCCTCTGAACGAATCTCTTTTAACTTAGAGGGCTTGCTTCCAGAGAATACTGAAACCATTCAAGAACAAGTTGATCGTGCTTATAAGCAATATCAGAATTTCGAAAACGACATGGATAAGCACATTTACTTGCGTAACATCCAAGACACCAACGAAACCTTGTTCTACCGTTTAGTTCAAAATCACATTACTGAGATGATGCCAATTATCTACACGCCTACCGTAGGCGCAGCATGTGAGAATTTCTCTAACATTTATCGTCGTGGTCGTGGCCTCTTTATCTCTTACCCCAACAGAGATCGCATTGATGACTTATTAAACAACGCCGCAAACCACAACGTTAAAGTGATTGTGGTTACCGATGGCGAGCGTATTTTAGGTTTGGGCGACCAAGGTATTGGTGGTATGGGGATCCCTATCGGTAAGTTGGCACTGTACACCGCTTGTGGTGGAATTAGCCCAGCTTATACGCTCCCAATCGTACTTGATGTCGGTACCAATAACCCACAACGTTTAGCAGACCCAATGTATATGGGCTGGCGCCATCCTCGTATTACGGGTGCAGAGTACGATGCGTTTGTTGAAGAGTTCATTCAAGCGGTTCAACGACGCTGGCCAGATGCCTTGGTACAATTCGAAGATTTTGCACAAAAGAACGCCATGCCACTGCTTGAGCGCTATAAAGATCGCATTTGTTGTTTCAACGATGATATCCAAGGTACTGCCGCGGTTTCTGTTGGTTCTCTCATCGCAGCGTGTCACGCTGCAGGCAGTAAATTAAGTGCACAAAGAGTGACCTTTGTGGGGGCAGGCTCGGCAGGTTGCGGTATTGCCGAAGCAATCATCGCTCAAATGGTTTCTGAGGGTTTATCTGATGCACAAGCTCGCTCGCAAGTTTATATGGTTGATCGTTGGGGCTTGCTGCAAGAGGGTATGCAAAACCTACTTGATTTCCAACGTCGCTTAATGCAAAAAAATGACCATTTAACACAATGGAAAAGTGACAGTGAAGAAGCAGGATTTTCTCTGCTTGATGTCGTCAAGAATGCTAAACCTACCGTATTGATCGGCGTTTCTGGTGCTCCGGGCCTATTTAGCAAAGAAGTCATCCAAGCAATGAATGCGAACTGCGAACGTCCAATCGTCTTCCCGCTTTCTAACCCAACAAGCCGTGTAGAAGCGACACCAAACGACATCATTCGTTGGACAGATGGTCAAGCACTGGTTGCAACGGGTAGCCCATTTGACCCGGTTATTCATAACAACAAACGTTATGCGATAGCCCAATGTAATAACAGTTACATTTTCCCGGGTATTGGCCTTGGTGTCCTGGCGGTATCGGCTTCACGTGTCACCGATGAAATGCTGATGGAATCAAGCCGAGCACTCGCGGAATGTTCACCAATGGCGAAAAACGACAATGGTGCACTGCTACCACCACTGGAAGAAATTCACTTAGTTTCTAAACGCATTGCTTTTGCTGTTGCAAAGAAAGCCATGGAGCAAGGTGTTGCATTAGAAATTACCGATGAAGCGTTAAGCAAAGCCATAGAGCAATATTTCTGGCAACCGGTTTATCGCCGTTATAAGCGCACAGCATTTTAAATATTTCGCAATTTTATGACAAAAAGCCCCTATGGGGCTTTTCTTTTTTGTATTATAACTAGGTCTCACTAATTCAATCTTCTAAAAGGAATTTTTGCCCTAGATGTTAGCGATTCTTTCTGATTTTGGTTCTTTTCTCACACCTTATTTAGGTGATATCTCCACAGCTATTATCGCCTGTAGCTTAGTTGTGTTTGGTGCCGATATTAATCGTATGTTACGTCGTAATCTTTCGAGCTATCACTTTATAATACGAACGTTGATTTTCATTCTCGTTAATGCATTTGGCTACGGGTTATTGATTGTTAAGGCCTCCCCTGCTTTAAATCAAGCACTCCATCAGGTGAGCCATGATATGCTCGCCATTGGTTTAATAGTTTGGTTTTTATTCATAGGGATTTGGGCGCAAAAGAACCGCCAAGTATGAAATTTATGATCCGTTCCAGTGATTTATTCAAACGACTGTCGCTCTCTTCAGTACTCAAACAAGCCAAATTGTTGTTCGGCTGCATGCTACTGCTTGTCGTAGCGACTGCGAGCGTTTTAGCGGCAATTGACCGCTGGGTGAGCTGGCAAACTCAAGAACAAATCTATCAAGACATTGCCTCTCTGCCTGCTCATGATGTTGCTTTAGTCCTCGGAACCAGTAAATACATCGGCAGAAGCCTTAATACCTATTATAGCCACCGAATCAACGCGGCTATAGAGCTATACAAAGCAGACAAAGTCACGCATTTTTTGCTCAGCGGCGACAACGCTCATCGCTCGTATAATGAACCGTGGACGATGAAAAGGGATTTATTAAAAGTAGATATTCCCGAAGAAGCCATCCACCTCGACTATGCAGGATTTAGAACATTGGATTCTGTTATACGAGCAAAAGAAATATTCGATGCCAATGACTTTGTTATTGTCACCCAAGCGTTTCATTGCGAACGCGCGTTGTACATTGCCAACTACAACAAAATTGATGCGGTCTGTTTGGCCGTTCCAGGCCCGTCCGGTAGCGCTGGTTTATACGTTCGCATGAGGGAGGTTCTTGCCCGAGCAAAAGCGTGGCTTGATTTGTACATTATAGATACCGCGCCTAAATACCTCGGCCCGAAAGAACCGATTATTGAGCAAGTTACTCATTCACAAATTAAGTAACAAGAGTGTTTAGTGGCACGACAGGGCTACATGAACGAAACGTCTTGTTTCTGAATAACTAAGCCAGAATTGACTTCTACTCTATCTCTGCCCTTTTGTTTCGCGGCATAAAGCGCTTCATCAGCACGGGCGATGGTTTCTGTAATACGCTCTTCACCCATTTCAGCAACCCCTGCACTGCACGTTAATTCTTCTCCGTGTACCCAAATATGATGCTTCACATTCAGGCGTATCCGCTCGGCAAGGTCGATAGCTTGATCCAGTGTTGAATTAGGGCAAAACACGATAAACTCTTCCCCTCCCCAACGAACCAAGTGCTCTTCACTGTCGATCGACGACGTTACAATCATCACGAACTCTCGCAAAATATCATCACCAACTTGATGGCCAAACGTATCGTTAACCGCTTTAAAATGGTCAATATCCAAATAGATCATCGAGAAGCGTCCATTTTCCCATTGAACGTTCTTAGTCATGCTTTTTAACCAACGACGCACTGAATGTCGGTTTCGTGCACCAGTGAGTGCATCACGTTGTGCCATCTCAGAAATTTCGTGATTCTGTATACGCAGGTTATCATTCACCGCTTGCAAGTGCCTTTCTCTATCTTCGGATCTCTGGATCTCTAATTTTGAATACTTGGCCTCTTCTCTTGCATACAGCAGAGCAAGTACCACCCAAGAAAGCAACAAAACCAACATCAGCGTTTCCCCATCAAGGTAACTCCCCTCAAAGCGGATACTATTAATGGTGATATTGTGAGCGCCCAATTTAGCACCGGACCCAGTCGCAATTTCAAACAAGGTTACATTGCTAAACTCTGGCCCTGCGTGTGCTATGGGAATGTCATGATCAGACAACCACCAAGTCATGACTTGGAAGTTTTTAAGCGGAATGGCTATTTCACCATTACCTACACCTGGAGTGAATTCTACTCCGTTATATTTAACCGTATATTCATCTTCAACGGATGAATAAGCCGGATTAAAGTTACGTAAATAAACCCGTAACCGTGGGGCCTCTTGTTTGGTTTCGTAGTCGATATCAAGATACAAGGTGTGGACGTCAGAGAAATCCCAACCTTTTTTCCTATCTTCATTAAAATACACAGACGTAGAACAATAAGGCCAGCGATAACTGCTTTCTACGAGGTCGCATTCAAGGCTCGCTTGATTGCTGTTGCTCTGGTCATCAGCCAGCCGAATAAACGAAGTACTACCGCCGCCCGACTGACGGTCATCCGACGAATAAAAAGTATACTCGGAAGGCTTCAATAAAAAGCTTTTGCTCTGCCCGTAGTAAAAATACAAGCCGATTACAATGACAGTGGTACACAACAACCCCAACACAAACCTTTGCATTGAGCTCAAATCATGTTTTAGATTCATACTCGCCAATTCCAACCCAATAAAAACACTTCAATTATTGAACTAAGATCACATCGTGACCACGCTATGACACCGTATTTGTACCGTAAATACCATCTAAATCGTACTGGTTTTCGAGCTTTGTAACACTTTATTGGCTCAACCGAAGAAATAGTCATCAATCTAGCCAGTTATTTCAATATCAGCTCATTCAGAGTTCCATCCCATAAAGGAAATGTGAGTCGCATCGTAGCGAGACGCGACCTATTCGTGTTGCTATAATTGCGGCTAAAACATAAAAAGAGAAAAGTAATGTCGAAGTCAGAAATCGGAACGTTGAGAAAAATGGAAGCAACACTCAACGGCGAGGTTGAGTATTTTTTGCCGGTAGGCGATCAGAAAATTGCACTCAATCCCATCATAGGTAAAACCATCACCCTCACGCACACAGGTAATATTTTTTGCAGTTCATGCGGGAAAAAAACCAAAAAGAGTTACTCGCAAGGTCACTGCTTTGTCTGCATGAAAAAACTGGCAAGCTGCGACATGTGCATCATGAAACCAGAAACCTGTCATTATGAACAAGGCACCTGCAGAGAGCCTCAATGGGGTGAAGAGAACTGCATGGTTGATCACTATGTGTACCTGTCTAATACATCAAGCATGAAAGTAGGTATTACTCGCCATACCCAGATCCCGACTCGGTGGATCGACCAAGGAGCCACACAAGGCTTGCCGATTTTCAAAGTAAAAACTCGTCATATTTCTGGGCTTATTGAAATCGAAATCGCAAAGCAAATGGCAGACAAAACCAATTGGCGTACGCTGCTCAAACAAGACGGTGAACCACTTGCTCTAAAAGATCAGTTTGCACAAATTTTGCCACAACTGGCTTCCGCTCTTGAAGAGATCAAAGCAAAGTATGGTGACGATGCCGTAGAGGTGCTCGATAACGATATTACGGCTATCGCTTATCCGGTTACTGAGCACCCGACCAAAATTGTGTCTCATAATTTTGACAAAAATCTTGAAGTGAAAGGCATTTTGAAAGGGATTAAAGGTCAATATTTAATGCTGGATACAGGCGTCATCAATATCCGTAAATTTGGTTCCTACGAAATCACTTGTGAAAGCGAAGACTAAACCAATAGTGACGGACTGAAATGAAACGTCAAAAAAGGCAGCAGATGGAGAAACCACTGCTGCCTTTTTGTTTGGAATATCTCCCTATTTATCTTGCTTAAACGAGTGTTTTCAGCACATCAAACAATCTATCTATTTCAGCTTTGGTGTTGTAGTGCATTAACCCTACTCGAATCACGCCACCACTTTCTAAACACCCCAAGGTACGAACTAACCCAATGGCATAAAAGTGACCATTCCAAACACAGATATGCTCTTCGCCCAACGTTTTAGCCACTTGTTCTGGTGACACATTATCAAGTCGAAAAGCAAAAGTTGGCGTACGTTCTGGCCCTGCTTTATTTAAGCCATATAACGTCGCCCCTTCCAATGATGAAAACTGCTCAAGGAAGTAGTCACTCAGTTCGGTTTCATACTGAATGTAATGTGCAAAACTAGCTTGTAAACGTTCTCTGAGAGTCGATGACGGCGCTCCCCATTGGGCCAAATAATCAACGCTTGCACAAAACCCCGCCAAAGCTTCGAAGTTTTGTGTTCCGGTTTCAAAGCGATTAGGACCAGTGTTCGGCGCAGGCTCGACTTTATAGGGCGTCAAGCTGTCGATCCATGGTGCTGCTACATACGCTAGTCCAAGATGAGGCCCAAAAAATTTGTAAGCTGAACACACTAAGAAATCGCAACCTAGCGCTTGAACATCAATCAACTGATGAGGTGCGTAATGCACCGCATCTACATAAACCATCGCCCCTACCTGTTTTGCCATACGGACAATAGTAGCGATATCCACAACACTGCCAGTTGTATTAGAAGCCATGGTCACGGCAATCAACTTCGTCTTAGCAGATATTAAAGATTCAAGTTGATTCATATCTAACTGGCATTCTGGTTTAGTAACACCAGCAGTAAGTACGTTGACGCCTTTGTCTTGCGCAGCTTCTTTCCACGGAGACACGTTTGCGTAATGGTCAAGATCAGTAACAATGATTTCATCACCGCTATTCCACTCTCGGCTGATCGCACGGCTAAGTTGAAATGTTAGTGACGTCATGTTCGCACCAAACACAATCTGCTTGCTCGATGGGGCATTCAAGAACGACTGCGCAGCCTCCCTCGCTTTCAGCATTAAATCTGTCGTGATCTGACTAGAAAAAAAGTGACCGCCTAAATTCGAGTTGTAATGGCCCAAATACTGATGCATGGCATCCAATACAGGCAGAGGGACTTGCGATCCTCCAGGGCCATCTAGAAATACAGCTTGATGGCGATCGCCACTAGCAGCATCTGAACCACGCACAAAACTTTGCTTTAGTGCAGGGAACTGCGATCTCATTTTATCGACTGAAAAGGTCATCAATGTTTTGCTCCAAGTGCAGTAAGAACAAACACATCCATATGGCCTTCTTGCTCGCGAACAATTGACCGGATTGGCTCGGCGTTATGCCAGAGTGCGCTGTCGTCTAACATTGCGACTTCACCATTTTCTAAAATTTTACGGAAAAATGGGGCTTCATTGTTGTTTTTATAGAGCATTAAGTCTCCACCGACAATGTTATTTCTATCAACACCCACTATCGCTATGTTGGCAAACCCATCTTGATGAATTCCTTCTGGCGCCACCTGTGTTTCTTCAGATTTAGTGGTGATTCGCATCTGATGTATTTCGATTTCGTGATTCATCGGCAATCGAGACGCTGCAGCAAAGACTGAGCACATATCAAAAAATTCAGAGCTATTAAGAATGTCAGCATCAATGGGCTCGAACTGACGAACGACATCGCCTTGAAAATGATTAATATCACCAGACTGAACAAAATCATTTTTGCCCGTTGTTTTTAGGTGTGTCCCTTCAAATTCCACCACCGAATATCGTCTTAATCGGTAGGTGCCATCAGCATGTGCTGTGCTCGGCAACTTGGCAAAAGAAGGGGCAAGCCTTGCTATAGATTGCGGCGTTAAACTGGTCAATTGCAACGTACTTTCGAAACGGGTTGTCATGGTGATCCCTACCTTTTAATAAACAACAAATGCAACATTTTATTTACATTCATTATTACAAGAAGATCCTGCACAATCAACATTAGACAGCACATAACTTCACCAAATATAATTAATCAGCTTATTACGCCAAAATCCAACTAAAATGCAGTTCAAACGACCAGTTTTGACGTTCCGGTCATTAAAAAACCAGCATGGTTCACTAGTCATAAAACTCATTTATCTTGATTAGCTGAATTAGAGAAATAGCGAATACAATGTGAAGTAAGTCTTAAGACCGTGACAAACAGAATTAAATAATAGGTAAGTCATTGTTATGAAACTAGCTACCGATTATGCTCTTTTCAGTCATGTTTATAAAAAGGAAAAACTTGTGAATAAAATGCTTATTGCCGCTGGCGTCGTAGCTATTGGTGCTGGTGGTTTTTTTTACGTAGAAAACCAAAGTAACTCATCTGTTTCGATACTCAACCAAGTCCCGGCTGATACTGCAATTTTGGCAGCACAGTTAACCCCTACACCTTTAGAATACTACCTGTCTTCGATTGCAAATATGCCGTCACATGATGATATGTTGGCGTTCATGGAAACCGAATCTGGCGACATCACCAGTAAGCAGCAGTTTTTCTTAAGCTTCTACGATTCGTTCCTTGAGGCCGTAGAAAGCCCAGCTCAGTTTAAGGCCATTTTCGGTACGTCTGATTCCATCAATAACTACTTTTATACGCTTGGCTTTGTTCCTGTCATAAAAATGGAAGTCGAAAAAGCCGCTGCATTTTGGGCCACAATGGACAAAATTGAAGCAGAGAGTCAGTTTGCTCACACCCAAAAGACGTTAGATGCAATTAACTACCGTAGTTACTCGATAGCAGAACAAGACGGAGTAAGCGAGGTTAATCTCGTCATCGCCATTACTGACGGTTTCGCGACAATTACTGTTGATGTTCCAAAGTTGGGCGATCTCAACCCTTTAAAAATGGCGTTAGGCCTACAGAAACCAGCCCACTCTGTTGCATCAGAAAGCATCATTAGCAACATTAAAACGAAGCACCCAACCATCAGTACGGAGCACATTTCCTACATCGACCATCAACAACTCGCGAAAGGGATCACTACCGTCGATGGCAACCTGTTAGCTAAACAAATCACCAGAATGAATGAAATTGAAGCAAGCGATTCAATGGCGTTCATTCAAACACCTGAATGCCAAACCGACATTCAGTCCATTGCAGCAAACTGGCCACGCACCGTCGCGGGAGGAAGCTTCCACGAGAACGGTATGATCAGTGGTAACTTCATCATCGAGAGCAACAACAAAGTCATTCTTGATGCCCTTCAATCTCTACGTGGTTTTATACCGCAAAGCGACTTAATTAAACAAAGCGCTCTTTTCTTCGGTTTGGGTATTGATGTTAACCAACTGACTCCTGCTGTTACTAACATCTTGACGGATATTCAAGCGGTTCCGTACCAATGCCAACCATTGGCAGAATTCCAACAAGAGATGAAGCAAGCCAACCCTGCAATGATGATTGGTATGGCGTCTGGTTTTGTTAATGGTCTAAAAGGCATTAGCTTTAGCTTGTTCGATTACGACTTCTCACAAGGTGAATATTCAGAAGAGCTGACGAAACTCGACGCGGCGATCACCCTTAGCGCAGACAACCCAGCAGCATTAGTTCAAAACGCGGCGATGATGATTCCGGAATTGGCGTCTATCCAAATCCCGACAGACGGAACCCCCGTAGCACTACCCGCAGAGTTAGTGGGTATGCTAGGTGATATCGCACCAGCCTATGCGGTCGCTAAGGCCAATCATTTGGTGGTTTACACCGGCGAGCAAGCGGCTAAATTTGGTCATGATTTACTAGACAAGCCAATTGAACAAAATGGCATGACAGACGTATTCATCGACTACAACAAGTTATTTACACCAATGCTTACCATGTTAGAAGAGTCTGGCGAACCGATTCCTGAAGAGCTAGATGCTTTCATTCAAAACGATCTAAATGCGAGCATGAAATATGACGTTACCGATAAAGGCATTTCTGTATCAGTAACCAATCTAATCGTAGAAAAGTAACGGTAAACAGCTGTTAATAGAGTAATAGTTAAAAGAAGCTGGTAGGTATGCCAGCTTCTTTTCTTCTAATCTATAACTATTTATTCCTCTCATCCCCTTGTTATTGCTTCTCTTCGCCTCCACTATTTTCTACAATCTCTCAAGCATTTATATTTACTAGAATTTCGGAGTTCCAATGAGCGATATTAAGCACAGCAAATTATTGATTCTTGGTAGCGGTCCTGCGGGCTATACCGCCGCTGTTTACGCTGCGCGCGCGAATTTAGACCCAGTGCTGGTTACCGGTATGCAACAAGGTGGTCAACTAACCACTACGACAGAAGTTGAAAACTGGCCTGGTGACGCTCACGGGTTAACGGGTCCTGCATTAATGGAACGAATGAAAGAGCACGCTGAGCGATTTGAAACCGAAATCCTATTCGATCACATCTCGAGTGTCGATTTTAGCCAGCGTCCATTTCAGCTTAAAGGCGACTCAGCCGAATACACCTGCGATGCGTTAATTATCTCGACCGGTGCTTCTGCAAAATACCTTGGTCTTGAATCAGAAGAAGCATTCAAAGGCCGCGGCGTATCGGCTTGTGCTACTTGTGATGGGTTCTTTTATCGCAATCAAAAAGTCGCGGTTGTCGGTGGTGGTAATACCGCTGTAGAAGAAGCACTTTACTTGTCAAACATTGCGGCTGAAGTTCACTTAGTACACCGCCGAGACTCATTCCGAGCTGAAAAAATCCTTATTAATCGTTTAATGGACAAGGTAGAAAACGGCAACATCGTCCTTCATACCGATCGCACCTTAGACGAAGTCTTGGGCGACGATATGGGCGTAACTGGCGTTCGACTAAAGGATACTAAGTCAGAAGCGACTGAAGATCTTGCGGTGATGGGTGCGTTCATTGCTATTGGTCACCAACCAAATACATCGATGTTTGAAGGCCAATTGGATATGAAAGATGGCTATATTACGGTTCAATCAGGATTAGAGGGTAATGCTACTCAAACCAGCATTCCTGGTATTTTTGCCGCTGGCGACGTAATGGACAATAACTACCGCCAAGCCATCACCTCAGCGGGAACCGGTTGCATGGCCGCGCTTGATGCAGAGCGGTTCCTTGATGGATTGACAAAATAATCGCGATTTTTGCACCTTAATATCAAAACCTTAAAATCCGGCGGTATTCCCGCCGGATTTGTTTTTGTATAATGCCCATTCTTAAAAATATTATAATTTAATCATTAAGCCTTCTATACATGAACAAACAACAACAACGCACCTTGAATAAGTGGTTGCGACAGCAAAGTAAGTTAGCCAAACGCTGGCTTATGATTGCTGTTGGGCTTGGCGTATTATCAAGTGTGTTTCTGCTTGCTCAAGCAGCCTTAATCGCCTCAATATTGCATCACCTTATTATCGAAAACACCGATAAGCATGAACTGATCCCCCACTTTGCCGGGTTAGCAGTATCAGTTGTCGGGCGTGCTATTTGTACGTGGGGCCGAGAAATCGCCGGTTATCGATGCGGCGAACAAATCCGTATTTACATACGCAGCCTCATTCTAGACAAGCTAAGGGAACTGGGGCCGGCTTATATCAAAGGAAAACCAGCCGGTGCATGGGCAACGTTGCTACTTGAACAAGTAGAAGACATGCAAGATTTCTTTGCTCGCTATTTACCGCAAGTCTCACTATCGGTCATGATTCCATTTGTTATTTTGGCGGTTGTGTTCCCAACCAACTGGGCTGCGGGCATCATTTTCTTGATTACTGCACCTTTGGTTCCGCTGTTCATGGCTTTAGTCGGTATGAAAGCATCAGATGCTAACCGTAAAAACTTCAAGGCATTGCAGCGTTTATCCGGCCATTTCTATGACCGACTTCAGTCAATGACAACCATTCGACTGTTTGACCGAGCCAATGCGGAACGTGATGTTCTACGTGGGACTTCGGAAGTGTTTAGAACCCGAACAATGGAAGTGCTTCGCGTCGCGTTCTTATCTTCCGCTGTACTTGAGTTCTTCACTTCTCTTTCCATTGCGATGACGGCGGTTTATTTCGGCTTCAGCTATATCGGCGAATTAAACTTTGGCTATTACGGCGCAAGCATTACCCTATTTTCTGGGTTGTTTGTTCTGATCCTTGCTCCAGAATTCTACCAACCTCTACGAGATCTAGGCACTTTCTACCATGCCAAAGCCCAAGCGGTTGGCGCAGCAGAAAGCATTGTTGAATTTCTATCAACAGAAACATCGGCCACTAAATCTGGTAGTGAACAGCTTTCAGACAAAGAAAATCTGACCATTGAAGCACGAGGTCTCGAAGTCTATAGCCCAGAGGGTACCAAGCTTATTGGCCCTATTGACTTCACTCTGTCTCAAAAACAACGCACTGCCATTGTTGGCCCAAGTGGCGCAGGCAAAACAACTTTAATCAATGCTCTACTCGGCTTTCTTCCTTATAAAGGAAGTTTAGTGGTTAACGGCATTGAATTAGAACAGCTCGATATAAAACAGTGGCGAACAGCCATCAGTTGGGTTGGTCAAAATCCATTACTATTGCATGGCACAATTGAAGAAAATGTCACCTTGGGCAAAAAAGACGTTAGCCAACACGCGCTGGCATCAGCTCTTGAAAAATCATTTAGCCAAGAGTTTGTGTCTCAACACGGTCTAGATTACCCAATAAGCGATCGTTCTGGTGGTTTATCCGTAGGGCAAGCACAACGCTTGGCACTGGCTCGCGCAATGTTACAACAAGGCTCGCTTTGGATTTTAGATGAGCCAACCGCAAGCCTTGATGCTCGCAGTGAAAAATTAGTGATGCAAGGCCTTGAGGGTGAAACTCAAGAACGCAGTGTGCTTATGATCACTCACCAGCTAGAAGCGCTCAAGGATATTGACCAAATTCTAGTTATGGCAAATGGGAAAATAGTCCAATCAGGCGATTATCAACAACTGTCCAACCAAAACGGATTGTTTGCTGACCTATTAAGTGCCAAACAGCAGTCAGATAATAATAAGGGCGATATAGATGCGTGATTTACTGCCTTACCTAAAACTCTATAAGAAGCATTGGTTTGGGTTATCTCTAGGCATGGTGCTTGCCTTTGCTACCCTATTTTCTTCGATAGGATTGCTTACTCTGTCTGGTTGGTTTATTGCGGCGTCTTCGGTCGCGGGGTTAACCATCGCACGAGAAACCTTTAACTACATGCTGCCCGGCGCTTTTGTACGTGGCTTCGCAATGGCGAGAACCGCCGGTCGTTGGGGCGAACGTGTAGTTAGCCACAACGCCACCTTTAAGCTACTCACTGATTTACGTATTTTCTTCTTTGAAAAGCTGACGCCACTGATCCCTGGTCGGGTGGGCAACCTAAGAGATGCCGACATCCTTAACCGACTAGTCGCCGATGTAGATGCCATGGACCACGTCTATCTTAGATTGATAAGCCCAGTGGCCATCAGCATTCTTGGTATTGCCAGTCTGACGATTTTCTTGTGCTGGTTCGATATGACGTTAGGTTTAACCCTTGGCGGTATATTGCTTGCCATCGTATTAACTTGGCCCATTTTGTTCTATAAGTTAGGTAAATCTAACGGCGCTGAGCTCACCGTTAATAAGTCGACCTTGCGTGTTGCTACCCTCGACTGGCTCCAAGGCCATTCAGAGTTAGTTCTATTTGGCGTTGAGCAAAACTACCGAGATCAGATTGTAGAGCAACAAACCAAACTGACCAAAAATCAATACAGCAACGCCGTTATTGGTGGGCTTGCTAATGCGCTTATCTTGCTTGCCAGTGGCTGGTCGCTAGTATTGATGCTTTGGTTAGCCGCAGACGGTGTGGGTGGCAATGCTCCCGATCCATACATTGCTTTGATTGCCTTTGCTACCATGGCAAGTTTTGAAATGCTCATGCCAATTGCTGGTGCGTTCCAGTACCTAGGTCAGACACTCACCTCTGCTCGTAGGTTGAACGACATTGTTCATGCCCAACCAGATGTAACATTTCCTAAAACAAGTGAACAAACCATTAGTCAGTACGATGTTCACTTTTCCGACGTTAACTTCCATTATCCAGACAGCGATACACAAGTACTTACAGGCATTAACATCAAAGTAGAGCAAGGCAAAAAACTAGCGATACTCGGCCAAACTGGTTCGGGTAAATCTACGTTATTGCAATTGCTGACTCGAAGCTGGGATCCACAGCAAGGTCAGATCACGTTAGGTGATCAACCTCTGCCTGCATTGGCGGAAACCGATCTTCGTAAATCAATTTCGGTGATCAGCCAACGTGTTGATATTCTAAACGGTTCACTTCGTGACAACTTACTTCTAGCAATGCCTGATGCTTCCGACGATCAGCTCATTGATATGCTCGTTCAAGTAGGGTTAAGTAAGCTCACAGAAGACACCGGCTTAGATACTTGGTTAGGAGACGGTGGTCGTCAGCTTTCTGGTGGCGAAAAGCGCCGTATCGGTATCGCCAGAGCGCTGCTGCATGATGCTCCTATCGTGCTAATGGACGAGCCAACCGAAGGATTAGACAAGCAAACCGAACAACAGATGATGGCGTTATTCGACCGTTATCATCGTGGTAAGACCGTAATCTACATTACGCATCGCTTGGTTGGCCTTGAAGAGATGGACGATATCTGTCTTCTAGAGTCTGGCGAGATCATAGAGCAAGGAAATCACACCACCCTGCTTGCGCAAAAAGGTCGATACCACCAACTGTTTCAAACGCTTTAATGAAGCTAATGGGTAACTTACTTGCCTCTGTATCGGTTATCGTGAGCTGAATTGTTAACCACGAACCACGAACCACGAAAAAAAATGCCGCTTACGATTCGTAAGCGGCATTTTTTATTGCTTTTTTTTGTTGTTTTTTTCTATTGTTTCTACCCGGGATTACTTACTAACATTCCCGTTTAGTTTATTGAACCTGTTGTTTAGCTTGGTTAATGGAACGGATAATACTCACTCGATCAACCGACTCCTTATGTGAGTCCAAAATCTTTTGCCATGTATCAATTGCCTTTTGGAATCGGAAGCTAATGTAGTGATCGTTTGCAATCAAGGTCAATGCTGTTTCATCCATTGGGTTAAGCTTAAGTGCTTTATCTAGGAGATGTTGTATCTCTTGATCGATTGACTGCTTATTGACGTAATAAAGCGCTGAAGCTTTCGCTGAAAACAAGGTTGGTTTTGGCTTATCAAACAATCGAATGGCGTATCCAAAGCACGTTGAAGCCGAATCAAATTCATTCTTAGCCATGTAACCTTGACCTAACTCAAACCATGCTTGACCATCATTAGGATCCTCACGAAGCGTTGATTGCACTTCTTCAATTTTCTCATTCAACGTCAGCACTTTCGCCGCACTCTCAGATTCAACAGGAGCGGCGGGACGCAATGGAAGCCACAGTAAAAGGCTTAACAAACTGACGGTTCCGGCAATGGTCACCGCCATCCGATAATCTATTGTATCACTGCCACTTCGCGCATAAACCAATGCTAATATAAAGGTTATGAAAAAAGCGACGAACGCTAATAAAAGGCCAAAAGATAGGTTTTCCATAAAGATATTACTCATCAAAAATCAATCTAGATAAATAAAACGGGCTGAATTACTCGTGACTTATCTAGGGTGACTTACTTGTTGGAATAGCGTTTAGTACTGCGACTAAGAAAATTGTACCTTAGCCATTATTTTTGTTTTGCTAGACACGACAAAAAAACCGGACCCAAAGGTCCGGTTTTTATATTAATTGTTACGAATTATTCTTCGTTAGCGTCGTCGTCTTCAGAAGCGTCAGTTGAATCCGTCGATTCTGAAGATTCAGCGCTTGGTTGATCACTGCTCGGCTCATCACCCTCTTGCAGTTCTTCACCTTCTGCTAATTCTGCTTCTTCGATTTCGTCGATGCGTTGCAGAGCAACAACACTTTCGTCTTCAGCTGTGCGGATAAGCGTCACGCCTAGGGTATTACGACCCACTTGGCTAACTTCCGAAACACGGGTACGAACTAGCGTACCGGCATCGGTAATCATCATGAACTCATCGCCATCTTCAACTTGAACAGCGCCAACAACAGGGCCGTTACGATCCGATACTTTAATGGATACCACGCCTTGGGTCGCACGACCTTTGGTTGGGTATTCAGCAAGCGTCGTACGTTTACCGTAACCGTTGTTTGTTACTGTCAAGATGTCGCCTTCGTTAGCAGGAACAATCAGTGAAACCACTTGATCGTCTTCTGGTAACTTCATGCCACGAACACCCGATGCTGTACGTCCCATAGCACGTACTTTATCTTCTGAGAAACGAACAACTTTACCTGATTTCGAGAACAACATAATGTCGTTTTCGCCATTGGTAATATCAACACCAATTAATGAATCATCATCACGTAGGTTAACCGCGATTAAGCCGTTAGCACGTACGTTAGCAAACTGATCAAGCGATGTTTTCTTAACTGTACCGTCACCAGTAGCCATGAAAATATACTTGTCAGAGCTAAACTCAGAAACAGGTAGAATTGCTGTGATGCGTTCGTTTTCTTCCAGTGGAAGAATGTTCACAATTGGCTTACCACGAGCAGTACGGCTCGCTTGAGGCAATTGATATACTTTCAGTCGGTATGTTTTACCACGAGTCGAGAAACACAAGATGTTATCGTGCGTGTTAGCAACAAGAAGACGTTCAATGTAGTCTTCTTCTTTCATCTTGGTTGCGCTCTTACCTTTACCACCACGACGTTGTGCTTCGTAATCGCTCAGAATTTGGTACTTAACGTAACCTTCACGAGAAAGCGTTACAACAACGTCTTCTTGCGTGATCAAGTCTTCCATATCGATATCATGCATTGCTGCTGTGATTTCGGTACGACGTTCATCAGCAAAGCCATCACGCACAGCTTCTAGCTCTTCGCGAATCACTTCCATCAAACGTTCAGTGCTCGCTAGAATGTGCATAAGTTCTGCAATCTCTTCTAGTAGCGCTTTGTACTCATCAAGAATTTTTTCATGCTCTAGACCCGTTAAACGGTGTAGGCGCAATTCAAGAATCGCTTGTGCTTGTGTATCCGTAAGGAAGTACTGACCGTCTCGGATACCAAATTGGTCTTCTAGCCAATCTGGACGAGCCGCATCTGTACCTGCACGTTCAAGCATTGAAGCAACGTTACCCAAGCCCCAGCCGCGTGCAACTAAGCCCGCTTTTGCTTCTGCAGGTGTTGCAGCGTTCTTGATAAGTTCAATGATCTCATCAATGTTCGCCAATGCCAGAGCCAATGCTTCAAGAATATGAGCACGGTCACGAGCTTTTTTCAGTTCAAAAATCGTACGACGAGTAACAACTTCACGACGGTGATCGACAAAACACTTCAACATTTCTTTTAGGTTGAAAAGTTTTGGTTGGCCGTTATCAAGTGCAACCATGTTGACACCGAACGTAGTTTGAAGCTGAGTTTGTGAGTAAAGGTTGTTTAGAACCACTTCACCAACTGCATCGCGCTTACATTCGATAACAATGCGCATACCATCTTTATCAGACTCATCACGTAGAGCACTGATGCCCTCTACTTTTTTGTCTTTTACTAGCTCGGCAACTTTTTCAATCAAACGAGCTTTGTTCACTTGGTATGGAATTTCCGTAACAATAATGGTTTCTTTGCCATTTTTGTCAGCTTCTATATTCGCTTTTGCGCGCATATAGACCTTGCCACGACCCGTCTTATAAGCATCAACAATGCCCTTACGGCCACTGATCATTGCTGCTGTCGGGAAGTCTGGGCCCGGAATGTAATCCATTAGCTCATCAATAGTGATATCTTCATTATTGATGAAAGCCAAACAACCATCGATAACCTCACCTAAGTTGTGCGGTGGGATATTGGTTGCCATACCTACTGCGATACCAGAAGCACCGTTAACCAATAGGTTAGGAATTTTTGTTGGAAGTACCGCAGGGATTTGCTCTGTACCATCGTAGTTCGGTACATAGTCAACCGTTTCTTTGTCTAGGTCTGCTAATAATTCATGAGCAATTTTAGACATACGTACTTCGGTGTAACGCATTGCCGCGGCAGAGTCACCATCGATCGAGCCGAAGTTACCTTGGCCATCGACCAACATGTAACGAAGCGAGAATGGTTGTGCCATACGTACAATAGTGTCGTAAACAGCACTATCACCATGTGGGTGATATTTACCGATTACATCGCCCACAACACGGGCAGATTTTTTATATGATTTATTCCAATCATTACCTAGTACATTCATCGCGAATAAAACGCGGCGGTGTACAGGTTTAAGGCCATCACGCACATCTGGAAGAGCACGACCCACGATTACAGACATCGCGTAGTCTAAGTATGAACTTCTAAGCTCATCTTCAATGTTTACGGGCGTGATCTCTTTAGCTAGATCGCTCATAGAGCCATTATCCCTCTATATTCTGATCGTATGTTCAATACGTACAAGGTCGAAAAATATAACACACAAATACCCCATTCGGCATCTCTTTCCCTAGCCTTTTATCATGTTGTGACCTTGGTTGTGAATCGATCGGCGAGTATTTGCACAAATTACTCATATCTGTATGAAAATTAGTCACTATATCGCTAAAAACTCCGCGAATTGATATTTGCACTTTTCAGTGGTAAGACTGACGTTATAATGCCAACAACTCAATTTGAAATGATATGACCATGACCCAGATTAAAAACGTTGATCCAGCAGAAATTAAGAAATTTGAAGACATGGCATCGCGCTGGTGGGATTTGGAAGGTGAATTTAAGCCTCTGCACCAAATCAATCCGCTGCGCTTGAACTACGTACTGGAACGTGCCAATGGTTTATTTGGCAAGCAAGTTCTCGATGTGGGTTGTGGAGGGGGCATTCTCGCAGAAAGCATGGCCGTACAAGGAGCCAATGTTACGGGACTTGATATGGGTAAAGAACCATTAGAGGTTGCCCGCTTACACGCATTAGAAACTGACACTAAGAACCTAAACTACATTCAGAGTACGGTTGAAGATCATGCTATCGAAAATCCAGAGCAATACGATGTCGTGACCTGCATGGAAATGCTAGAACACGTTCCTGACCCACTTTCAGTTATCCGTTCTTGTGCCAAGCTCGTGAAGCCCGGTGGCCATGTATTTTTCTCTACGTTAAACCGAAATGCCAAATCTTACCTATTTGCCATTGTTGGCGCAGAACAAGTTCTAAAATTAGTTCCGCAAGGCACTCATGACCACGCCAAATTCATCCGCCCAGCAGAGTTATTGAAAATGGTCGACCAAACAGACCTAATCGAACAATCCATCACAGGGCTACACTACAACCTACTTACAGACACCTACCGCTTAGGCAGTAATGTAGAAGTGAACTACATCGTCCAAACTCAACGTAGTTTTTAATTCAGCAACACTGGTGGAATTAAAGCGGGAGCATTCGTCCTGTATTGTGATTTTAGTGCGCGAAGTCGCAGATTCATACAGTTTATTTCGAATCAAGCATTACTCACGTCAAAAAGAGATCTTGCTCTCTTTTTGACGATTTGATCAGCAACCTGTTTAGCCTTTATACACCTTGGCCTAGCTCCCAATTTCATGTAAAGATCAAGGAAAATATTTTTTTCTCTGCTTACATTTAAAACAACCTTTGAATTGACTTTTTGTCGACATAAAGGCCGTCTAATTCGAGCGGTTAGTGCTTACTAACGATATTTACCCAAGTCATAGGTTATCCACAGTTCTTCCTTTTTATCTTACTTGAATTCCCTTTGAATCCGCACTATCTTGTAGCCGTTCACACGAACAACACCATATGTAGTGTTTCTACCTCTATAGCAAGGTAGATTTGGATCACAAAGCCGAGTATCAATTTACAAAAATTACATAGAAATACGGCTTTAACCAGTTTCGTTAGGGAAATCTGTCAGAATGAATCAACAACTAACTGTGACTAAGCGTAATGGTCGCAAAGAAAACATTGATCTGGAGAAAATCCACCGCGTTATCGCATGGGCCGCTGAAGGCTTAGATAACGTGTCGGTATCTCAGGTAGAATTGAAGTCTCACATCCAGTTTTATGACGGGATTACTACGTCGGATATCCATGAGACCATCATCAAATCCGCAGCCGATTTGATTTCAGAAGAATCTCCAGATTACCAATATTTGGCAGCTCGCTTGTCTGTATTCCACCTGCGCAAAAAAGCGTATGGTCAATTCGAGCCACCTACACTTTATGATCACGTTAGTAAACTTGTTGATAGCGGTAAGTACGACAAGCACCTAATTGAAGATTACAGCGCTGAAGAGTTTGCTCAACTTGACGAGTTGATCGATCACAATCGTGATATGAACTTTTCATACGCGGCAGTTAAGCAACTCGAAGGTAAGTACTTTGTACAAAACCGCGTAACGAAAGAAATCTACGAGAGCGCTCAGTTCTTGTATATTCTTGTTGCCGCATGCTTATTTGCTAAGTATCCAAAAGACACGCGTCTTGATTACATAAAACGTTTCTACGATGCTGCATCTTTGTTTAAGATTTCTCTGCCTACACCGATTATGTCTGGTGTGCGTACCCCTACCCGTCAGTTCAGCTCATGCGTACTGATCGAGTGTGACGATAGCCTTGATTCAATTAACGCAACAGCAAGCTCAATTGTTCGTTACGTTTCTCAACGTGCTGGTATTGGTATTAACGCCGGTCGTATCCGTGCGTTAGGCTCTGAAATTCGCGGTGGCGAGGCATTCCACACAGGTTGTATTCCATTCTATAAGTACTTCCAAACTGCGGTTAAATGTTGCTCTCAGGGCGGCGTACGTGGCGGTGCTGCAACAGTTTTCTATCCTTTATGGCACGGTGAAGTTCAATCGTTAATGGTATTGAAGAACAACCGTGGTGTTGAAGAAAACCGTGTTCGTCATATGGATTACGGCGTACAGCTTAATAAGCTTATGTACACTCGCTTGATCCAAGGCGGTAACATCTCTTTGTTCTCACCTTCAGATGTTCCTGGTCTTTACGATGCTTTCTTTGAAGATCAAAAAGAATTCGATCGTCTGTACGTTAAGTACGAAGCCGATCCAAGCATTAAGCGCGAAACAGTAAAAGCAATTGATCTGTTTTCTCTATTAATGCAAGAACGCGCGTCAACGGGTCGTATCTACATCCAGAACGTTGACCACACAAACACACACAGCCCGTTTGATGAGTCTGTAGCGCCTATTCGCCAGTCCAACTTATGTTTGGAAATCGCATTGCCGACTAAACCTTTAACGAATGTTGAAGACGATTCAGGTGAAATCGCTCTGTGTACGCTTTCTGCATTTAACTTAGGTGCAATTGAGAACCTAGACGAGTTAGCAGAGCTGTCTCGCCTTGTTGTTCGTGCTCTTGATGCTTTACTTGATTACCAAGACTACCCACTGCCAGCGGCATATAAGTCGACCATGAATCGTCGCACTTTGGGTGTTGGTGTCATCAACTACGCATACTACCTAGCGAAAAATGGCGTTCGTTATTCAGATGGGAGTGCGAATGGCCTGACTCACCGCACGTTCGAAGCCATCCAATATCACTTATTGAATGCATCGCTTGAACTGGCAAAAGAGCAAGGTGCTTGCCCATCATTCAACGAGACGAAATACGCTCAAGGTATTCTACCAATTGATACCTACAAAAAAGACTTAGACAAGATCTGTGATGAGCCACTTCATCTCGATTGGGAAACGTTAAGAGAAGAAATTAAAACACACGGTCTACGTAACTCAACGTTGACTGCTTTAATGCCTTCTGAAACCTCTTCTCAGATTTCTAACGCAACAAATGGTATTGAACCACCGCGCGGTTTTGTTTCAGTTAAAGCCTCTAAAGATGGCATCTTGAAACAAGTAGTACCAGATTACGTTAACCTAAAAGACAGCTATGAGCTGTTATGGACAATCCCATCAAATGAAGGGTACATCCAACTGGTTGGCTTAATGCAAAAATTTGTTGACCAAGCTATCTCAGCAAATACAAACTACGACCCAAGCGTACAAGCTAACGGCAAAGTGCCGATGAAGCTTCTGCTTCAAGATCTTCTTACCGCATATAAATACGGTTTGAAAACGCTTTACTACCATAACACCCGTGATGGTGCGAGCGACGACCAAGGCGAAGGCGCTAAAGTCGAAGAAGAAGATTGTGAAGGCGGCGGTTGTAAGATCTAACACGGCCGATTGTCGTTAGATTTGCAACAACAATACTCAATAGTTAGCCCTTTGACTAACACTCAAAGGGCGCATTTAGAAAGGAATAAGCACGCATGGCTTACAGTACTTTTTCTCAGAATAAAAACGACCAATTAAAAGAACCAATGTTCTTGGGTCAATCAGTAAACGTCGCTCGTTATGACCAGCAAAAATTTGAAGTATTTGAAAAGCTGATCGAAAAGCAGCTGTCTTTTTTCTGGCGTCCAGAAGAAGTTGACGTATCAAGCGATCGCATCGATTACAACAAGCTTCCTGAACATGAAAAACACATTTTCATCAGTAACCTAAAGTATCAAACGCTATTAGATTCTATCCAAGGCCGTAGCCCTAACGTTGCTCTACTTCCTCTGGTATCACTGCCTGAAGTAGAAACTTGGATCGAAACATGGTCATTCTCAGAGACCATCCACTCTCGTTCATACACGCACATCATTCGTAATATCGTGAATGACCCAGGCGTAGTATTTGATGATATAGTGGAAAATGAGCACATTCTTAAGCGCGCTAAAGACATCGCTCACTATTACGATGACTTAATCAAACTGACTAATGACTTCCACCGCTACGGTGAGGGCACCCATGAAATCAACGGTGAAAGCGTTTCTATTCGTCTTCATGACCTTAAAAAGAAACTGTATGTTTGCTTAATGTCTGTCAATGCGCTTGAAGCCATTCGCTTTTACGTGAGCTTTGCTTGTTCATTTGCCTTTGCTGAGCGCGAATTAATGGAAGGCAATGCGAAAATCATCAAGTTGATCGCTCGTGATGAAGCCCTTCACCTTACTGGCACACAGCACATGATCAATATCTTGCGTAATGGCCAAGATGATTTCAGCTTCATGCAAATTGCTGAAGAGTGTAAGCAAGAATGTTTCGATTTATTCAAAGATGCAGCAGAGCAAGAAAAAGAGTGGGCTGAATACCTATTCAAAGATGGCTCTATGATCGGATTGAACAAAGACATTCTTTGCCAATACGTTGAATACATCACCAACATCCGCATGCAAGCGGTTGGCCTAGGTGTAGCGTATCCAGAAGCGACCTCTAACCCGATTCCTTGGATCAACGCATGGCTATCTTCAGATAACGTGCAAGTTGCGCCTCAGGAAGCTGAAATTAGCTCGTACCTTGTTGGCCAAATTGACAATGAAGTAGATGCCGACGATTTCGGAGATTTCGAGCTGTAATGCACAAAGTCAAAATCAACACAATTACTCATATTTCATCTCAAGCGGATCGCACTCTGCTAGAGTCGATGGAATCTGCTGGTTTAGAAGTAGAATATAACTGTCGAGACGGGCATTGCGGTGCCTGTCGTTGTGAGTTGGTTTCAGGTGAAGTTGAGTATGTTGGTTTTGCAATGGCGTTTATTCAGCCGAATGAAATATTGCCCTGTGTTTGCAGGGCAAAAACCGCTCTAGAGCTCGAAAAAGTCAATTACAGCCTTAAAAGTAAGCGCGCTTAACTCATCGCCCGGTGGGAATGGCAATCATTGCCTAAATTTGCATATTTACTGAGTAACAATTCAGCAGTCCTTACTGAGATTTCTTTCTCACCTATCGCTTTGCCCCCGTCATCAAATAATGACATTCGATAGCCTCCATTAGGCGTATCTAGTGCTTCAGATGGCGTTGCTAACCACATAGCAGTTAAGTCATTGATATGATCGCTATGTGCTTCTCCTAAAAGAACTTTATTGCCAGATACTCGGTACCACACTTTTATCATTGTTTGTGTAAGCATCATTGCCTCCAAATCATAATAGCAGTACTGATTGGTGAAAATATCACCGCCTTGACGGATCAATATTAGCCAATTCCAGCTCAAAGCCAAGCCTCTTTTTTGAGAAAAATGGTAGAAATAATGTTGCATAAAAATCTTTGAAAGGTCAGCGCCCCCACAGCCTTTATTTGCCAAGGGGAAGCTGAAAGTCAAGCAGATAAAAACTATTTTTTAGAGAGCAGACGCTGGCACATACAGTTCTTTTTGTCTATGCAGTGAGCCATAGCTACCAAACATCGGTTTACCTTCTAGGTGACGTCTTAACATATCCAGCATAACTGCCGAAACTAATTTCCTTTGGGCTTTTTTGTTGTAGTCACGGCCAAACGAGAACACCTGCCCCCACTCACCCTCTGCGGTCGATAGCGCAATAGCAAATGCCCCATCTTTAGCGACACCAGAAGACAGACCAAAATGGGCCTTACCGTTTTCCCTGGTGGCAGCCGCAAGGGCCAATGCTGCCGCTAATGGATCTTGTTCAACAATACTTTCGCTTAAAGCTGCATTCATTACCCAGCTCTGCTTGAGGTGAGTGGCAAGTATGTCGTCATCGTGAGCCCAGCTTGTCAAATAGCCACCACTGGCTTGCTCAGCAATGGATAAGGTCGCTTGGCGCTCATTCAACAAGCCGCCTACATTTGCGATCATCGGTTCATCGACGCTGACAACGTTGTCTTGCAGATGCCCATAAATGATATGAAGTAGTTTAATGCGCGTTTCCATGTCTGCCATTGGTCCAAACAACTTCACTTCAATAAACGGTAAGTAAGAGCGGTAGCCAAGCTCATAGCCATCAGGTAAGCGAAGTAAATCTAGTTTGTCCGATATACCGGATTCAGACAGGCCAAATGTATAAATACGGCTGCATTCATTTGGTAAGATGTTGGGATGTTGTTCCAACAAATGCGGGATAATCTGCTCAGACACCATGTGCTTAAACTCACTAGGCACACCTGGAGTAAACAGAAACTTGGCTTGATTTATCTCTAAACTAAAGCCACACGCCGTCCCTACTGGGTTATCTATAATTTTGGCTCGTTCAGGCAGCATTGCTTGTTTCAAGTTGCTGTCTGGCATCTCTAGGCCGCGTGAGCTGAACTTTTGTTCCATTTCCGTCAACCAAGACTGAAACAACACTAACGACTGTTTAGCGGTCTGTGCGGCCGCGGCAGAAGACAGATCATCGGTCGTCGGACCTAAGCCACCGTTCACTATCACGATGTCATAATCATGACTTAAGTAAGAGAATTCATTGACCAAGCTTTCAAGTTGGTCACCAACCGTACTGCGATACGTCAACTGTAAACCATGGCGATAAAACTGCTCTGATAACCACGCCGCATTGGTATCAACAATATCACCGTGTAATACTTCTTCTCCGGTGCTAAGCATTGCTATTTTTAACATTATTGCAACCTTATAATCATTCATTCTCCACCTGAGTTCGAATGAATTGATTTAATATTAAACCCGAAATTCAACTGGTTAAAAGTTACCCCAATTGCATTTTAACTTTCCAATTCTAACTAATTTACAAGACATTAACCCATAAATCATTTGCATCTATGATTTGTTAAGCGAATAATATCCACCTTACATAGCTTGTTTTTTGATTGGAGCCGTTTGTGCACTTAAAACCTTTGACTGCGATTTTGTTGGCGTGTTCCACATCTGCACACGCAGCCAATTTAAACTTTGATTTTAAAGATGATTTTTCTAGTCATACTATCGACTATGAGGCAAAAAACTATAGCCTTATTTCAGGTATTGACTCGATTCCTGTTTCTCTTAGCTATGAAGATCACAAAAATGAGAAGCTAGAAGCATCATCTGTGCAGCCACCGCACTTATATGCCCTTAAAGAAAAGGATTGGGAATACCTAAGAGAACAAACATACACAATTTTGGGTCTCAGTATTGCAACTGTCGGCATTATGACCGTTTTACCAGAAAGCATTACCAAGTGGGATGCCGAAGATCGAGATTTATCAAATCTAGGCTCAAAATGGAAAGAAAACGTCTCTGGTGGCCCTGTGTGGGATCGCGATGAACATATTCTTAACTACATCATGCACCCATATTTTGGTGGTGTTTACTACACTGCCGGCCGCCACGCGGGCTTTAATGAATTTGAGTCATTTTTGTACTCATTCACTATGTCTGCCGTATTTTGGGAGTTTGGTGTTGAGTCATTTGCAGAAATACCATCTTGGCAAGATTTATTTATCACGCCATTTTTCGGTGCCGTAGTCGGTGAAATGATGTTCACAGGCGAACAAAACATTGTTGCTAACGGTGGCGAAGTAATGGGTTCTGAGACCATGGGCGATGTATCGTTGTTTTTCTTAAACCCTGTTGGACATATCCACTATTGGGTAACGGATGCATGGGGTGGCGACGCCAACCTTAATTTCCGCTCGCAACCGTGGACGGGATACCAAACTGAGGCAGACAAAATCATCAACCCATACCAAGTCTATGACCGTCAGTTTTATGGCTTAGATTTGACTATAACGTTCTGATGAAGTGCTAAGGTGAAGTGCTAAAAGCTAAGTACTAAAAGCTAAGTACTAAAAGCTAAGTACTAAAGGCTAAGCACTAAAGGCTAAGATTAAGATCAGTGGCGAGGTGTTCGGTTCTTATTTGAACTTAATACTTCGCTTTTTGCTTTCAGTCCTATTACTCGCCCCTCTACTGTTCTGCTTCCTTTCCAAGTTTCTACTCAATTCTTTGAAGTCAAAAAGCGGTGTATTGCAAAAAATAGACCCCTGTCAAACAATCTTCTCCCACAACTTCTACACTGGTTGTAGTGTCGTTATTACATAAAATCATCTACTTAAGTAAACATTACGTGCCACAACTGTTTCCTAAATGGAGGGAATATCTATGAACACCACATTCATTGTAAATTTTGTCGGTAAAGCGTCCCCTTCCACCATCAAGCAGCTCGCTGCGGTAACCCACGAACACGACGGGAAATGGCTGATCAGTAAAGTCAATTTTATTGAGCACCAAGTCGCGGCTGTAATTAAGATTCAGTTACCTAAGGAAAATGAACAAGTTGTCAAAGACGCTTTCAGTAGCAATCCTGCTCTCATGGTTCAATTTGCAGAAGCCGACAGCTCCGCTCACGACAAAGAAAGTATTTACCACTTACGTGTGGATGCTAACGACCGAGCAGGTATTGTGAACGAAATTACCCACGTATTGGACGGGCAAGGTGTCAACATTCTTGATATGGATTGCCATCGCGTTTTCATTGCAGGGGGTGGCGGCGTAAGCTCTAGTTTATTCAGCTCTACCATTGCACTGCGTTTACCTGCCCAAACGGGTATCAAAGACATCACAGACGAACTTGAGTCACTGAGCGAAGATACGCGCGTTATTCTTGAGGGCTAAGTAATTTAGGCTAATATCTTTTAAAGATCATATCTTAGAGGGTTACTCAAGTCATACTCCTACACCTCACCCGCTTCAATGCGGGTGGTTGGTTTCATTAGTTAAACCATCCAAACCTATCAAGCGATAGACAACATGCGCTGCGTGTTTAACGCTTTTATACTAGGTCATCATCCGAACAACAGCCCTATTGACCGATCTTCACACCTCTCCATCTCAATAAAGTTCTTTTCATATTACTTTCCAGCTTTTTGGCTCAGCATTAAACAAAACAACATTCTCTAACAGGGAATAGAGAAAAGCATTCCAGATTTTATCCGAACCTATCGCACAGGCTGTTTTCATTGATTACATTTCAATGGCTCACAGCACTTCTGGCAAACTATTTGAAAGAATAGGACGCAAAGCTTCCGGTCTGTCGATATTCACGTATCTATGATAGCGGGGCCGCCACTTAATACGATTAAGTGTATAGCGTGCCGGGGTGTCATCTTTTTTGTCAAATAAAAGGAATAAAGACAAATGATGAATCAACTCCCTCGTAAATCCATCATTGCATTGCACTCCTTGGGGTCAGTAGCACAAGTTTTGGCCACGGTTACGTCTCATCCTACCAAGGGGGTGTAGCAGAAAGCCGCGTTGCGCTGTGTAAATTCCCAGCCAATGATACCCAACAAAAAAACACCCATTGTGGGGCGATTCAATATGAACCTCAAAGTGTTGAAGGTCCTGATGGGTTCCCTACCACGGGCCCTGCAGATGGCAAAATCGCCAGTGCACAATCTTCGTTAGCAGCGTCTCTCGATGAACAGACCGCAAGTCGCTGGGTGAAACGTCCGATTCAATCGGGCACGCAAAACTTTGAATGGACGTTTACTGCTAACCACGTCACCAAGGATTGGAAATACTACATTACCAAGCCAAACTGGAATCCCAATCAACCGTTAGCTCGAGGCTCTTTTGATTTAAACCCATTTTGCGTGGTCGAAGGCAATATGGTTCAACCACCTAAATTGGTCAGTCATCAATGCCAAGTGCCCGCTCGTGAAGGCTACCAGGTAATCTTAGCCGTATGGGATGTAGGCGATACCGCCGCATCTTTTTACAACGTTATTGACGTTCAATTCGATGGCGATCAACCTGTGTTCCCTGACTGGCAACAAGGTGGTCAAATCAATCCAAGTATGCCACTCAACGTTGGGGATTCCGTCTATACACGAGTCTTCGACCAATCAGGTGAAAACCCTGCGTACCGAACCGAATTTAAGATCGAAACAGCAGAACAAGGAGAGCCAAATAACTGGTCTCATGGGCTTGCCACCAAGATAAACCAGCAACAAATCCTGATGCAAGCGGGACAAATCAATTCCGATAACGGCTTTGATCCAACCTATGGCGTTAACCCAATTTATCTGAAAAAGGGCTCAGGGTTAACTCGTGTAGAAATCGGCTATCACATTGATACCCCAACGCCGGATTATAGCTTGTCCGTTTCTGGCCTAGAAGATCAATATGTGATTTCAGAAAGGCCAACACAACTAGATCTCACCTTAACTGCGATGGGAGATCTCCAAGCTGAACTCACTGTGTTTAACCACCACCGAGTACCACTTGCTTCACATGTATCAAAAATGGCTGATGGCGAAACTAAGAGTGTTCAACTCACTTTGACCGATTCACAACCTGGCCATCACATGTTGGTCATCGTCACTAAGGATACCGAAGGCAATGTACTGGATCAGAACACTCAAGATTTCCACTTGAAAGAATCCCAAACACCGCCAGAAGGCGAGTACGATTTCGTCTTCCCTAACGGTCTAGAAACATATACCGAAGGAACCAAGGTGCTTGCCAGTGACGGTCACATCTATCAATGTAAAGTGTTCCCATATTCCGGTTATTGCGTTCAGTGGTCTGAAAGTGCAACCCAATTTGAACCAGCAACGGGCTCTCATTGGTCATCCGCTTGGGACAAAGTCAACTAACCAAAATATTGAGGCCCATACTCACGTCACTATTTGAACAAAGCGCGTTGGACCTAAACTTCCAACGCTCTCTTTTTAAAAGGACACACGCTTTAAAACTCTTTTTTTGAAAGGACACACGCTTCAAAAGCCTTCCCACGCCCCTCTATTTTAGTAATACAGACCGAGTAGTTGTTGGGACAGTCGCTTTAATTCATTTAACTCTAATGCATTGGCACATCAGCAGTAACAGGAGACATTTTTGGGGAAGGTATGTAACTTAAATTAACAATTGCAAGATGGGCAGGAAGAAACTCAAGCCCATTGAGTAGTTCATTAAAGGCTAAGGAATCATTCTTAGGCTAAATAGGATGTATTTCTTACCTGTTGCAGTATTTGGGGAGCGATTATTGATCTAAATGAAACCCATTCACTCGCTTATAGCGACCTTGAAGACATTGCATACTAATAGTCCTGCCGACGTGACTGGCTCGTTTACGTTCAAGTGTCGAGCAGGCTTTTAACCATTGCATTTGATTGACGGAAATACGTTCTAAAATAGGCGGAGTTTCCCATCCGATCATAGCTTTATCATTTCGATGCTGCCTACCGCTCCAGTCAACCAATTCAATATAGTCGATTAAACGAAATGGAATACCTTTTACCGATTCATGACTTGAGTTACCAATGAACACGGCTAGCCCTGGGGTTGTTCGTTGATTTCGCTCTAACGATTTTAAGCGATGTTTGATGGAGGTAAAGTCGGATGTCTCGAGTGTTTTGGCAACACCTGCGCGCACTGGGTTTAAATCTACATATACCATTGCGGCTGCGAGGGCAGATTCATCTAATAGCGCTTGGCTTTTGAAGCGACTTTCCCAAAAATGTCCCGTACAGTTGTCCTCTTTATTGGCTTGGCACGCGATCCCATGATTGAGTTCTTTCATGAACCAACTTAGATCAAATAGCCGTGAGCGCCATTGCTCAATAATCAATTCACACGCGTCTCGCTCTGCTTTGCTAACTAACGTCCCTTCTTGCCAACGAGCAATAATAACGGGCAACTTATGGGCCTTCTCCCAACGCATTACCACATCGGAAAGGCTAAGCTGTTTGGCTTCATTTTTATCCACATGAACCACCAAATGATAATGGTTACTCATGATTGCGTAACTGCATATATCAATGCAATATATTGCGGACAAAGCGTACATTTTCTTCTCAATCCAGTCTCTGCGATGGTGATAACTTTTACCTGTCAGTTCATCGTCACCACACAAGAAGCAGCGGCGAACACACCGAGAAACGCAATGATAGTAGGGTGTGATGTTCAAATCGACTAATTGACTGCGTGCAGTGGTCATGATGTGGCCTTTATCTCTGTGTTCGATAGGCGCAATCATGAAGCATTTATTTATTCGATGAAATAAGCAAGCAATAGACGTGCTAGCAATCGCGCGAACCTTCATGCTTTTTTCATTCTTAAGGCGTGTGTCCTTTCAAAACGCTTTCAAAACGTTAAACCCCTCAATATGCAACTTGACTATTATTATGGTAGGATATGGACTTTGAATGAATTTCGATTTCTTTAACACCGGATGTGATTGAAAATGAAACAGTTACTCACAGCTTTGCTCTCGCTATTTTATGTTTTTTGCCCGCCAGTTTGGGCAAACGATTATGAACTACAACATGCCTACGAAAATCAGAAAAGTGATGTACAAATCCACGGAATCGGCACAGTCACCCGCATACTTCCTGACGATAACAAAGGATCTCGACACCAGAAATTCATTTTAAAATTGGATAATCGTCAAACGTTATTGGTCGCGCATAACATTGACTTGGCGCCAAGGATCTCAGGTATACGAGTTGGAGATACCATCGAGTTTTACGGAGAGTATGAATGGAATCAAAAAGGTGGCGTAATCCACTGGACTCACAAAGACCCGCGTAATCATCATGAGCACGGTTGGCTAAAGCATCAAGGGGTGGTTTATGAGTAAATATAGATATTGATTGTGAGATCAAATCAATCAGATAAAAAAGGCTATCATATGCGACAGCAATATCACTTTAGAAACTCTTCGCAAGGGCTTATGTCTTGGGACGTTTTCCGCCTTATTGAACTATCAAAAGATCTCAGCGTTATCGAAATACCGTTGTCGCAGGTACAGGAGCTAGACGAAGAGTTTTGGTATGACTTGGGCGGAGCAAAGCCTACTTGTAACAACGTACTTGAGCATGCAAAGCTCATTAATAATGCTGATATGGCCTACCCAATCATTCTTTGCCATAAAGGACGAGTAATGGATGGTATGCATCGAGTATGTAAAGCTCGCATGTTAGGTTATCAGTCTATTAAAGCGGTCAAGTTTAATTGCTACATAGCACCAGATCATATAGGAAAAAAGGCAGACGAGCTGCCTTATTGATCTTCTGAACGTTTATCGCATCCTGCTATTTCACAGCCCACTGTGACAACGAACGCTTAAAGTCTTCATAGCCGAATTCATTAAGCAACTGCACTTCACCATCGCTGCGTTGGCAGTAAATAGAAGGCATCTTCAATCCGTTAAACCAATTTAATTTCACCATTGTATAGCCTGCGCTATCCATAATGTGAAGTCTTTGGCCTATCTCTAACGGCTTATCAAAGCTTGTCACGCAGAACTGGTCACCCGCTAGGCATGAACAAGAGCCAATCACGTACTCATGTTTACCTTGTTCACTTGCTTCTAAAATAGAAGCAGGTTCGTCGTAGATTAATGTATCCAAGCGGTGCGCTTCTGTAGCTGAATCGACAATTGCGGTTTTCATCCCGTTTTCAACGATATCTACCACAGTAACGACTAAGTCCGTTGTTTGAGTGATGATGGCTTCGCCAGGCTCTAGATATAGTTGAATACCATGTTTAGCAGAGAATGCTTTTAAGGAGTTACCCAGTTTTTCAATATCGTAACCCGCCCACGTAAAGAATACGCCGCCACCTAAACTCACCCAATCAAGCTTATCTAGATGATGACCAAACTGATCGGAAATAGCATCAAGCAAACCGATAAATGCATCCACGTCTTTGTTTTCACAATTCATGTGGAACATCACACCATCAAGGGTTTCGAACACTTCCGGTTGAATGTGATCCGCTTGCACACCTAAACGGGAGAACTGGCGTGCTGGGTTGGCTAAATCTTGCCCCGCATAACTCACACCAGGATTGAGGCGTAGGCCAATAGAAGCTTTCCTTTCTACTAAATGACGGTGCGCTGCGAGTTGAGATTGAGAGTTAAAAATCAATTTGTCACAAATACTTGCTACTTCTTTTACATCATCTTCACTGTAACCCACGCTATAAGCATGAGTTTCACCACCAAACGTCTCGTGGCCCAGCTTTACTTCATAAGGACCACTGCTTGTTGTGCCATCTAAGTATGGCTTGATGATGTCAAACACACCCCAAGTAGAGAAACACTTAAGGGCCAAAACAAGTTTTACGCCAGAAATCTCTTTTAGCTGCTTCGCTTTTTCAAGATTCGCCACCAGCTTAGCTTCATCAATCATGAAGTAAGGGGTTTTTAAGGAATGCTGAGTCATCATTCATCTCTTTAATATGGAACAAAGCCACGGAAAAAGCTAAGTACTAAACTCTATGCGCGAAGTGACAAGCACTTCGCTTTTAGTTCTTCGTACTTAGTACTTCTACTTAAGCACCTTAATATCCGGCTGACCCGGCTCTAGTTCCTGCACATGCCAATCTAGACCAATTTCTGGCATAGTCGCTAGGAACGGATCTGGGTCTAGCTGTTCCATGTTGAATACGCCCTTATCAGCCCACTCACCGCGGAAGAACTGTAATGCTGCGGTAATAGCAGGTACGCCCGTCGTGTAAGAAATGGCTTGGTGCTCGACGTCTTCATAAGCGACTTCGTGGTCGGCATTGTTATAGATGAACACACTGCGTTCTTTGCCGTCTTTCTTGCCTTGAACCCAAGTACCGATACACGTTAAACCCGTGTAACCAGGTGCTAATGATGTTGGATCAGGAAGCAGAGCTTTAAGCACATGCAATGGTTGAACAACCGTGCCGTCATGCAAAGTAAGCGGATCTGGGCTTAATAGGCCGATATCGCGCATACAATTAAAGTAGTTAAGGTAGGCATCACCAAAACCCATCCAGAATTCGATGCGCTTCGCTGGGATGAATTCTTGCATAGAGCGTACTTCATCGTGTGCCATTGAGTACACTTTATGAGAACCACAGTTAGGAAAATCAAATTCCAGCATACGAGAATGACAAGCCACTTGTTTCCACTCTTGGTTTTCCCAATAGAAAGAGTCGCCTTGGATCTCAAGCATGTTGGTTTCTGGGTCAAAGTTAGTAGCAAATTTCTTACCATGATCGCCTGCGTTTACGTCCATTACATCGATGGTGTCGATTTCATCGAACAAGTGCTTCACTGCGTAAGCAGCAAACACCGACACAACGCCAGGATCAAAGCCTGCCCCCAAAATACCGGTGATGCCCGCTTCTTTAAACTTGTCACGGAATTCCCACTGCCAATCGTAAGCTTGTGGTACTTGTTGCCCTTCAGAACAAAGGTCTACCGCGACAGATGTATCTAAGTACGACACTTTCGCTTGCAGACACGCTTCCATGATGGTTATGTTTACCCAAGGAGGACCAGCATTGATAACGAGATCAGGCTTTACTTCCTTGATCAACGCAACCAAAGCGTCAACATCATCAGCGTCAACCGAACGAGCCTCTAGCTTTTTAGACGGATCTTTAAGGTTGTTTTTACCTTTGATCGATGTGATGATTTTTTCACATTTCGCGATCGTGCGAGACGCAATCGTAATGTCGCCTAAAACTTCGTTATTTTGTGCCGCTTTATGCGCGACTACCCAACCAACGCCACCTGCGCCAATTTGAAGAACTGCCATGATTTATACCTTTATTTTTCTAGCTCTAGAGCCAGTATATCAATTTGATTTAGTAGATTTTCAAAGTCCGACAGAGCCAGACAAGGATTCAGTATTGTAAATTTGAGCGCTGAGTTGCCCTCTACTGTGGTTTCGCCAAGTACGGCAATGCCTCGAACTAAGGCTTCAACACGCACAGCCTGGTTTAGCTTATCCAGATCGCGGGCTTCTTGATGATTGCAGCGGAACAACACCGTTGATAACGATGGTTCTGCCAACAATTCGAAGTTGCTGTGCGCCTTAACAAGCTTAGCGACGTCGACGGTTTGCTCAATCAAATGGTCGTACATTTCGCCAAGCGCATCAGGCCCAACACTCTGCATCGTCATGAAGACTTTCAACGCGTCAAAGCGCTTGGTGGTAGCAACAGATTTATCGACCAAGTTCGGCAGTTCATCATGTTCACGGTTAAGATAATCCGCATGATGTAACAAGTACTTGAAGTTCGCTTTATCTTTAAGCAGCACCGCGCCACAACTGATCGTTTGATAAAACAACTTGTGGAAGTCAACGCTCAAAGAATCGGCTTTTTCGATGCCAGCCAAACGGTTTTTGTGGCTGCTTAAGATAAGAGCCCCACCATAAGCACCATCGACGTGCATCCACAAATCGTGACGCTCTGCCACATCGGCAATACTATTCAAGTCATCAATCGCACCGTGATCCGTGGTGCCTGCTGTACCAACGATAGCAAATGGGATGAGCCCTTCCGCTTTAGCTTGTGCGACAACATTCTCTAGTTGAGTGCTGTCCATTGTGCCGTTACTGTTGGTATCAACAGTAAGAACGGATTGCTCACCAAGCCCCATCCAAGATGCGGATTTTTGCACCGTAAAATGCGACTTTTTAGAACAAATAATTCGCAATTTCGAGGCGTATTCAGGTAAGCCCAGTTTTTGAATCGAGTGACCACTGAGTTTATCAGCAATCCAATCTCGGGCCAGTAGCAAGCCCATTTGGTTACTCTGAGTACCACCGCTAGTAAAAATACCGTCGGCATCTGCGCCCAGTTCGTATTTGTCACACAGCCAATCCACCACGCGCTGCTCAACATACGTCGCTGAAGACGCTTGGTCCCACGAGTCCATAGATTGATTCAAGGCTGCAATCATCGCTTCAGCGGCGATTGCTGGCATTAAAGGTGGCGTGTGTAAATGCGCAATGCAATTCGGGTGCTGAGTAAAAATAGAATTCTTAGCCACTAAATCCGTGGTTTCTGAGATAATTTGTTGCAAACTCATGTTGCTCGAATCAAGATCCACTGACTGGATGAGTGATTCCAGCAAGTTTGGTTCCATCGCAGAGTATGGCTTATCGACTTGCTCGAACAATTGCTTCATTGCGGAAGTTGTGTGATTCATTACCGCTGAAAACTCATCAGCGCCATGTTCACCGGTTTGAATGAAGTGTTTTTTCCATTGTTCGTGAATAGGTTGAGAAGCTTTAACACCACCACCAGCAGCAACAATAGCCTCTTCCATTACACGAAGAGCAAAATCGATTTGCTCAAATGAAATGATGATCGGTGGCAGAAAACGAATAACCGACCCATCACGGCCGCCTTTCTCAACCATCAAGCCACGCTCAAGTGCTGCTCGTTGAATAGCAAGGGTCAGTTCACCATCTGAGGCAGGTTCACCAAATTTGTTTTTCTCACCGTTAGCATTAACAACTTCTAAGCCAAGCATCAGGCCTTTACCACGAACATCTGCAATACAGTTTACGCGCTTAGCAATGCTTTCAAGACCCATCCGCAGATATTGACCCGCCACATTAGCGTGTTCAACCAGGTTATCACGCTCAATGATCTCCAGTGCTTTTGCACCCGACACCATAGCAAGTTGGTTGCCTCGGAATGTGCCTGTGTGTTCACCCGCTTTCCAAGTATCAATCTTCTTGTTAAACACCAAAAGTGACATTGGCAGTCCGCCGCCAATGGCTTTTGATAAACATAAAATATCAGGAAAAACGCCGGCTTCTTCAAATGCAAAGTTATGGCCCGTTTTACCAACACCACATTGAATCTCATCAAAGATCAGTAGAATGCCATGTTCATCACAAATGCGACGAAGCTCTTTTAGCCAAAATGCTGGAGCGGGAATTACACCGCCCTCGCCTTGCACAGGCTCAACCACAATCGCAGCCGGTTTCATGATGCCGGCTTCGTCATCATTTAACAGACGATCTATGTAACGAATGCTTGCTTTAGCACCTTCATCACCACCCAAGCCAAATGGGCAACGTAAACTGTAAGGGAACGGCATAAAGTGCACGTCAGACATCAAGCCAGTACGGCGCTCTTTTGTGCCCGTGTTGCCCATCATCCCCATGGTGCCATTAGTCATACCATGGTAAGCACCACGGAAAGCAAACATGGTGTTTCTGCCGGTGGTTTGTTTTGCAAGCTTAATCGCCGCTTCAACCGCATCGGCGCCTGATGGGCCACAGAATTGAATGGCAGAGTTGGCAGCAAAATCTTGTGGTAAGAATGCTTTCACACGCTTAATAAAGGTATCTTTAGCGTGGGTGGTGATATCAAGGGTTTGATACGGTAACCCCGCATCTAATTGGTCTTTTAACGCTTGATTGATCTCAGCGTGGTTATACCCTAAAACTAAGGTTCCTGCCCCCGCGAGGCAATCAAGAAACAACTGACCGCGAGTATCTTCGATCAACACACCGTGCGCCTTTTTGATGGCGATTGGCAATCGACGAGGATACGAGCGAACTTCAGACTCATGCTCTTGTTGTTCTAACAATAAAGCATCAGGCGTTAAGTCGTATACACCCGAGAATGTCGGGATATCGGTGGCGAATGGAGAGGTTGAAACCGCAGTTTCTAGTTCAATAACAGAACTCATAATGTCATACCTTAAAGTGCTGCAATGCAGCTTGTATACGCACATTTATCCCATCACATGAGAATTAAACGCAACGCGTAACAAAGACCTAAATCTGAATAGACAGATACAGGAATACGTTAGCTTTGAAAGCTAAAAAAGATATGTGTTATCAAGGCTCAGTAATAATACTGCAGTTTGGAAGTACGAAGCTGATCTTGCAAAGCAAAGAAAAATTATTCATGTTGGGCTTCCCGTCATAACACCGATTCACGGCATTGTTCATCCCATCTATTAAGCCGGAGTGTGGCTTAATACCTACCCTACACAGTGTCACAATCAGCTTGGCACTGTGCGTTTCCCAAAAACAGATTTTATGAAATCCATTCAAGATTGCGGCGGAGAATAACATTTTAATAATAGTCAACGCAATAAAATTTTGACCCTATGCATCGCCTCTCAGTTCTATGTTAAACAAACCAATATTTTTCAACCTAATGACCCACCACTACACCAGGCTAGTCGGGGCTTTTGACCTGATGTACATGACCTATTGAGTTTTAAAATGTAACTTAACAACCTGGTTGAATATGTTGACCCATTTCACATCAAATTGAGTTCCTTTAAAGTTGTTAATTTCAACAATAGTGCGCACCAACGGGCGACGTAATAGGGTTACGTGTGCGCGTTCATGTGTTCGAGCATCAAAGGTATCTGCAATACTCAGAATTTTAGCCCCCTCACAGATTTGATCTTGAGAGAGGTGGCTTGGGTAACCCGAGCCATCGACTTGTTCATGGTGATGCAAGATCATTACCGCCGCGTCATGCCAATGAACAGATTCGTTTAACAACAAGTAACCTGAATTTGGGTGATTATGCAAAGACTCGCGCTCTTTCGATGTGATCGGCCCCTTTTTATTCAAAATAGTCAATGGCATGAACGACATGCCTAAGTCGTGCAGCATCACGGCAACAGCAAGTTGAGTTTTATCCACTGGGTACCCGGCAAGGCGGTTCATTTCCATACACAAAAACAGCTGTCTTGCCGTACGCCCGCGCCAATAATGACTACGATTTTCAAGCGGTGTCACCATACCCATATAGAAATGAAGATCTTCATCTAGCTCGATGCCATAATCCGTCAGCATTTCGGACAGTTGCTTGAATTGAACCGTATCTGGCTCTCGATAGTTATCTAACTCAGGGCTAAATTTGAGGGTTTGTTCAGATTTCGGATCTTCCTTAATCACTGCGCTTGGATCTAACGCGATGAGGATTTTTTTGACGTACTTCTCCCGCTCTTCCGGTCTTACGTCCGCTATCATGGTAATGTTTTCACACACACTATTGATGACACTTTCCGACATAGGTAGCGGCTTACCGTCGACTCTTGCTTCTACCATCTTTTTAGTTCGGTCTAGTGACAATAAAATAACGTCACACAGCAAGCTGTCATAATTTAGGTAGCCTTTGCGAATGTAATCCAGTAGATCTTCTAAGCTTTGCATGATCGGCGTGATAGATGCGAGGCCAACGTACACCAAATTGCCTTTAATGGTATGAGCAACTCTGAACAGGTCGTTGAGTAAATCTGTACTGCCCGGGGTATGTTCCAAGTCAATCAGTATGATCTCACAACGTTCATGCGCTTCTCTAAAATCGTCAAAAAAGTCATTTAAAGATTCGTGCTGAATTTCTTCCTCATACTGATTGATATCTAACATTTCGTGTTGCCCTATTGAAGTCCGTTAGCAAAAGTATAGTTCAAGACAGCAATAGTTATTGTTGAATTAATCAACAATTAGCATTTCAAATCGGATGTTAACGGACTGACTTCAAACTCTGGAGAATCAGCCCGTCATGAATAATATCCAAGCCCACAATAGGCCGATGACAGCGCTCCAAATCGCGATACGTAACCAGCTAGGTTGATCTGTTTTACGATCTTCAGATGGTTCTTCAGCGAGGTCATGTTCTACATCGCGAACGTCGTGTTCCTGTTTGTAGAGCGCCTTTTTTCGCGCTCGAAGATCCGCGGCCTTGTTCGCCACTCTAGTAAAGCGATGACGTTGATCGTTAGTGAGATCCAAGTTTGGGTCGTAGTGCTTATTTGGCCCTGTGTGTTTTGAAGTAATCGACATAACTGCCTCCCAACTGCACATAATGCCTTACTGTTATTTTAGCTTATGGGAACAAGTACGGTGTATCAAAGATGAGAATATTGAAGGCGGAAGGCGGAAGGCGGAAAATTATGGAACAAATAGCAAAATGCCCAATCATTTCTGATTGGGCATTTAACTTTCTTCTAAGAGAAATTGGAGCGATACATCGGGTTCGAACCGATGACCTCAACCTTGGCAAGGTTGCGCTCTACCAACTGAGCTAGTATCGCATTGCTGTACTTAAAATACAGACTTTGTATAGATGGTGCCCCGGGCCGGACTTGAACCGGCACAGCGCGAACGCCGAGGGATTTTAAATCCCTTGTGTCTACCAATTCCACCACCAGGGCACGCAAACTTGTTGCGATGCTCCTAACCAATGTGTTCTCAATGAGAACGGTCAGACACCATCTTCGATATCGCTTTCGCCATATCTTATAATTTGGAGCGATACATCGGGTTCGAACCGATGACCTCAACCTTGGCAAGGTTGCGCTCTACCAACTGAGCTAGTATCGCAAGTGGAGGCGCGTCCCGGAGTCGAACCGAGGTCCACGGATTTGCAATCCGCTGCATAGCCACTCTGCCAACACGCCGCCGTAAACATCAGAACTATAAGTAAGTTCGTCTTGAGTACGGGATGGGATTTTACGGATTCGAGCGACAACGTCAACCCTATTTTATGCGTTTTTGTATCGTTTGAACAAAATACACTCAAAAATGGTCGGTTTGGCTAATTTTATAGCGCTTAGCCTTTTCATAACTAGGAAACAAATTGGTTAAAATCTATTTTTAATGCATTTAACAGTTTTCATTAAGCCGTCTTATGAAACACTGCTATACTCGGAAGTTAATTAGCTTTCGCTGATGCACATTAATTCGCCTTATCTGAATGAAAGGAATCACAGATGAACAGCGCTAAATGGTTGTCATACCTCGTCGATGATATCCGCCATTTACCCACAACTGTAAGTGCCGATGACGTTCTCAAGAAGTTGCAGAACTTACACCTAGTGGCAAATCAACATAACCTCCATGTTCCATTGGAATATCAAGCGGTTTACGAGGGCTACGCTCAATATCGTAACGGTGAGCTTATTCCTGCGATGAAGCAATTTTTTGATTGTATCGCTCTTTGTACTAGCTCACACCAAGAATACTTATTGCATTTCTCTTATTTTAATATTGGTACCATATTCGGCATGTTGGGCGATCACCTCCATGCGAGCGAGTTTTTAACCAAAGCAGAAAACATACAGAACTTTCAAGATGACATCTTGTACGCCTTAATACTAAATAACATTGGTGATCTACTTGAACAACTCGACAAAAATACAGAAGCACTAGAATATTTCACCAAAGCTATTTCACTGGTCGAAGCCTTAGATCAATACGAATATTCGACTCTTTCTCATATTAATGTGGCTAATGTCTATATTAAGCTCAACAAACTGTCTAATGCATTAGAAACGTTCAACCACCTAGAACCACTTATCCAATCGAATGATCGGTATCTCAGCTTCTATCACCAAGCCAAAGGTCGCTACTTTCAAGTGCAAGGCCAATATGGCCAAGCAGAGCAGCAATTTTTAGCGGCCATACATGCGATAAAAAACTGTCAGCATCAATATTATCAAGCGGAAATGACACTAGACCTGTGCCATATATTGCTGAAAACCCATCAGTTATCTCGGCTTGATGCTTACCTAGATGAGGGGCTAAACCTCGCTAAACAAGTGGGAACAGACAAACTCATAGATGACTTTAACGATCTGCTTCTGAGCCGAATGGACGAGCAATCGAGCTTCAAAGACAAACAGAAAAACTACGAGTTGCTGCTTCATTCTTATCAAAAAGCACGCCAGAGCTCCAGAGAACGTGAGACCTCTTATTTACAACAAATCTACCAATTAAATATGGACCGTCTCAAACTAGAATCGACACAAGACATCAACAGTAATTTATCGATGGTCAATAATATTGGCCAGTACATCAGTACATGCGACAACTTTAAAGACATCATTGGGCAATTAACCAACGATCTTTCACGGCTGTTTATTATCGATACGTTGGCCATTGCATTCTACAACCCAGATAAACAACAAATGCACATCGAGCATTATTACGATGAGGGTGAAATAAAGCAGCCATTCTCTTTGACGTTTGGTGATGAAGCTTCTTTTTTTGAATATTGTGCCACCAAAAATCGTCCACTCTATTTCAATAATATGGATGCAGAGAAAAAACAACAATTACTCAATGGCACGGCCAATCATGAGGACAATAACTCCCTCATGTTCGCGCCAATAAGTATCGACGGCAAGGTAAAAGCCGTATTCACGATGCAGTCCATTCAGTGCTTCGCATATCAAACCTATCACTATGAATTGTTTTTGCAACTAGCAACCTACATGTCTATTGCCATAGAAAATCAGCTGAACAGGAAGAAGCTAACTAAGTTATCGCAAACGGATCATCTAACCCAGCTATGGAATCGACAATCGTTAGATATTCATTTTGAAGACTTAATGCTGAACCCACCAAAACAGTTGTCAGTTTTGATGTTTGATATTGATTGTTATAAAGAATTTAACGATCACTACGGCCACATTAAAGGCGATGAAACCTTGGTTGGCATCGCTAACCTCATTTCTGATTTTTTTGGCTGTGTCGAAGCGAAAGTCTATCGGTATGGCGGTGATGAATTTGTTGTAATTGTGCACTCTCACAACAGTGAGCACGTAAACAATCATATTGTTCGCCTACAAGAAGCGTTGTATCAATTTAATCTACCAAATGAAAAATCACATTGCGCCGACAGGCTGTCTTTGTCCATTGGAGTTGCGCACATACAGCAACAAACGCAAAAGCTTACCTTGAGCGATTGCCTACATAAAGCAGACATGGCTCTGTATCAGGCCAAGCGCATGGGTAGAAACCGGCATGTAGAGCAATACTACACAAAGACAATCAACAATTGTTTGTAACGATTTCGCAAATTCCAGAAAGCAAAAAGCGAGCTATCAAAGCTCGCTTTTTTTTAATTCATCGCCAATCGTTTCGCTTAAAGCAATGCTTTAGCTCACAAGCAAGATCTACCCTACTGATGCTTTTCATCTAACAGGTCGTCTTTAGCTGCTTTCAGGTACTGCATCATCGACCAGTACGTTAGGATAGTCGCAATATACAGCGCGGCATAGCCTACCCAAACCATCATTTCATTGTGTTGCCAGATAAGAACCCAGAGTGCAAACATCTGAGCGACCGTCTTCACCTTACCAACCCAAGAAACCGCAACACTAGCGCGCTTGCCAATCTCAGCCATCCATTCACGCAGCGCAGAGATAATGATCTCACGGGCAATCATGGTAATCGCTGGGATGGTAATCCAGATAGACGCGTAGTCTTCCGTAATCAAGATCAAAGCCGCTGCCACCATCACTTTATCAGCAACAGGGTCTAAAAACGCTCCAAAACGAGAGGTTTGGCCCAGCTTCCTCGCCAACAGGCCATCTAGCCAATCGGTGAAGCCCGCCACCCAAAATACCATTGCAGCTGCAACTGGTGCCCATTGATATGGTAAGTAGAAAACCACCACCAATACCGGGATAAGTATCAGACGCAGTAAGGTAAGTATATTTGGTATGGTAAAACGCATAGTATTTAGGCTCTTAGACATCGCGGGTTAATGGTGCGACAAATTCCTTATTGTTTCAATGCTTGATAGATGTTTTCTGCCAAAGAATTGCTAATACCTGGCACTTTGGCTATTTCTTCAACAGTTGCACGTTTTAGTTCTTGCAATCCGCCCATATATTTAAGTAAGGCTTGACGACGTTTCGGTCCGACCCCTTCGATCCCTTCTAGAGAACTAGTGCGACGTGTTTTCCCACGCTTTGCCCTGTGACCGGCAATAGCATGGTTATGACTTTCATCTCGAATATGTTGAATCAAATGCAGTGCAGGCGCATCGCTGGGTAAATTAAACTCTTCGCCATCGGTTGTGATCAAGGTTTCTAAGCCCGGCTTTCGAGTCACCCCTTTTGCAATGCCAATCAAACGTGGTCGCTTGGGCCAGTCTTCCCAATGCTGAGTAATGATTTCATAAGCTCGGTTTAACTGCCCTTTACCACCATCGATGAAGATAATGTCTGGGATTTTGTCAACGTCTAACTGCTTGGAGTAACGGCGCTCTAGCACCTGCCCCATCGCAGCATAATCGTCACCGCCGGTAATGCCTGTGATGTTGTAACGGCGATACTCTTGCTTAACTGGGCCTTCATGATTAAACACCACACACGAGGCAATCGTACTTTCACCCATCGTATGGCTAATATCAAAACATTCCATACGGCGAATAGACTCAAAACCGAATTCTTCTTGCAGCGCTTTTACTCGCTGAGTTATGGTCATCTTGTGGTTGATCTTAGTGGTAATCGCCGTTAATGCATTGGTGTTGGCCAATTTTAGGTACTTACTGCGCACACCATTAGGATTGGTATGAAATGTCACCTTACGCCCGGCAATATTACTAATAGCGGCTCTCATCGGCTCTTGGTCTAACAACAAGCCATCATTAAGAATTAACTTACTCGGTAAGGTACGCGTTTCACTGTGGCTGAGATAGTACTGACTAAGAAAACTCTCGAACACTTCTTGCCTATCCGTATTATTCGGGATCTTAGGGAAATGACTACGACTGCCCAAAATCTTACCCTGACGGACCATTAGAATGTGAATACAGGCAATACCATTTTCATGGGAGAAGCCGAGCACATCTAAATCGTCCATGCTGTCTTCAGAAACAAATTGTTGTTCTTGCACACGACGAATTGCTTGGATTTGGTCACGAAGTTTGGCGGCGTCTTCAAAGCGCAGCGCCATGCTCGCCTGTTCCATTTTCGCAATTAATGTCTCGAGTACGAGTTGATCTTTACCTTGCAAAAATAGGCGCACATACCCAACCAGCTCGGCATAATCTTCATCATTGATCACACTCGATACACAAGGCGCAGCGCAGCGCCCAATTTGATACATCAAACACGGACGCGTGCGGTTACCATAAACGGTATCTTCACATTGTCTTACTGGAAATATTTTTTGCAGAAGATGCAACGTTTCTCGAACAGCACCAGAGTCTGGATAAGGACCGAAATACTCTCCTTTTTTCTTTTTAGCGCCGCGATGCATAGATAAACGCGGGTGTTTATGACCACTAATAAAAATATAGGGATAAGACTTATCATCACGCAGTAACACGTTGTATTTTGGTAAATACTGCTTGATGTAGTTGTGCTCAAGAATGAGCGCTTCGGTTTCGGTGTGCGTCACAGTCACATCGATTTTGTCGATATGGCTAACTAATGCTCGAGTTTTCTCGTTGTCTACTTTGATTCGAAAGTAACTAGAAAGGCGTTTTTTAAGATCTTTGGCTTTGCCGACATAAATCACCGTCGACTCGGCGTTATACATTCGGTACACGCCGGGCTGACTGGTGACAGTACTTAGAAAAGATTTTGCATCGAATACAGCTTCAGACACTACAAAGTCTCTGTGTCTATCATTCCATGACGAATCGCAAGGTGAGTTAATTCAACATCGCCGCTAATATCAAGCTTACTGAACAGTCTGTAGCGATAGCTGTTAACTGTTTTAGGGCTCAAACTCAGCTGCTCTGAGATGTCGGTAACTTTTTCACCCTTAGTGATCATCATCATGATCTGCAGTTCTCGTTCAGATAGCTCTTTAAACGGGTTATCTGATCCAGAAGAAAATTGACTCAATGCCATCTGCTGGGCAATTTCTGGTGAGATATAACGCTGACCAGAATTAACCATACGGATTGCATTCACCATTTCATCTGGCCCTGCACCTTTTGTTAGATAGCCCGATGCCCCAGCCTGCATTACTTTGGTTGGGAATGGGTTTTCTGTATGGACGGTTAAAACAATAATTTTAACGTCTGGGTTAAAACGTAAAATTTTCTTAGTGGCCTCTAAACCGCCGATACCCGGCATGTTCATGTCCATTAAGACGACGTCAGTATGATTAGTACGACACCATTTTACCGCTTCTTCACCGCTGTCAGCTTCCCCTGCCACGTTCATACCACGGACGTCTTCAATAATACGTCGTATCCCTGTGCGAACCAGCTCGTGATCATCTACAAGGAAAACATTTATCACGCTTGTATCTCCACACTTATAAATTGGTTCTTTTCATCTTAACTTTAAGATGAAAAATTACAGTACGCTCATCATACCGTAAATCCATATAAAAACTTACACTGAATCTGTGCCGTAACGCAAACTTTAGCGATAACTAAAGCCAAAAGACGTTAACAAAACACCTTATTGGTTTATTTTTCATCACCTTATCACAAAGCCCTGCTCACTTAGTGAGCTCTTACTGCTGGTATTGATGCTTTTTTCTCATCTTAATATCAATCACGCTATGTCCATTTACTCGATATTTCAAGCCAGACAAACGCAAACTAGCTCGTTGACTTAGCATGACATTGCCCAAACAAGCCTAACAACTCCAAATAGAATTAACCTATTCACCATTCTTAGGTGACATTTGGTATAATCATGATAATTCTTCTTATTTGAGCTGTTCTCCATTGAGCCTACCTGTAAGCATTCAAACCGGTTTTGTATTAACTCGACAAGCAAGAGATATTTCAGGCCAAGCTCAAATTGAATTATGGGTCAGTACCGATAACGGCCCAACACAACTTATTTTACCTAGGCAACAGTCGGTGTTCTTTGTCCTACAAGCCGACATCGAGCGTGTGAGTCAGTCTTTAGCAGAAATAAGCCTCCCTCATACCTTGAAAGAGTTACCGCTAAAAACGTTCGAACAACACTCCACCAGCGCCGTGTATTTCTCATCCATAAGGGCACAAAGGCAAGCCGTAGAACAACTAAAAAGTAACGATATTCCGTGTTACGAGTACGACATCCGGTTAACAGACCGATTTTTAATGGAGCGATTCATCCAAGGAGGCATTTGTTTCTCTGGTGAGGCACAATCCAAGCCCCGGTACACTCGCATTGTGAACGCTAAGTGCAAAGCTGCGGATTACCGCCCTCATCTTCACACGGTTTCGTTAGACATCGAATGCAGTGAAAAAGGCATATTGTACTCCGTTGGCTTAGACAGCCCTAAAGACAGCCGTGTCATCATGATTGGGCCACAACAAGAAGCGGAAACACCGATTGAATGGGCAGAGAACGAACTGCAATTATTGAAAGCGCTCATCGCTTGGTTTGAGCGCTTTGACCCAGATATTATTGTGGGTTGGGCCGTTGTAGATTTTGATTTTAAACTGCTGATGCGCCGCTGCGAATGGCATAAGTTGCCGTTTCAAATTGGCCGCGGTAAACAAAACGCGCATTTTAGGCAATCCAACACCTCTAATCAGGGCTTTATTACCATTCCGGGGCGTGTCGTTCTAGACGGGATCGACACGCTCAAAACCGCAACTTATCACTTTAGAAGTTGGTCATTAGAATCCGTATCGCGAGAGTTACTTGGTGAGGGAAAGATCATTCACAACGTGCACGACCGCATGGACGAAATCAACCGCATGTTCCGTGATGACAAACCATCACTTGCCCTCTATAACCTACAAGACTGTAAATTGGTCAATCGCATCTTCGAGCATACACACTTACTAGAGTTCGCAATTGAACGCACCCGGTTAACTGGCGTAGAGCTTGATCGCTTGGGTGGTTCGGTAGCTGCATTCACGAACCTCTATTTACCACAATTGCATCGCGCCAACTATATCGCCCCAAATCTGCAATCGGAAAACTGGTTAGCAAGCCCTGGTGGCTATGTAATGGATTCCATACCAAACCTGTACGATTCAGTTTTGGTGTTGGACTTTAAGAGTCTTTATCCGTCGATCATCCGCAGTTTCCTCATCGATCCTATGGGGCTTATTGAAGGGCTAAAACTTGAAGTGGGCAACACGACAGCCACCTCTGTTGCGGGATTTCGAGGCGGGCAATTCCATCGCTCAGCTCATTTCCTACCAAAGATGATTCAAGACCTTTGGGCGGCTCGCGATAAAGCCAAAAAGAACAACGACAAAGCGTTTTCTCAAGCCATTAAGATCATCATGAATTCTTATTATGGTGTGCTCGGTTCATCAGGCTGTCGTTTCTTTGATACGCGCCTCGCTTCCTCCATTACCATGCGAGGCCATGAAATCATGAAGCAAACAAAAGTGCTCATTGAAGAAAAAGGCTACGCGGTGATTTATGGGGATACCGACTCCACATTCGTTGCGCTCAATGCGGCCTGTAGCCAAGACGAAGCTGACAAGGTCGGCAACGCACTTACCGAGCACATAAACCATTGGTGGACAGCCCACCTTTTGGAACAGCATGGATTAGAGTCTTGTATCGAACTTGAATACGAAACCCATTATAGAAAGTTCTTAATGCCAACGATTCGCGGCTCGGAAGCGGGTTCAAAAAAACGCTATGCGGGCTTGATTGAACAACAAGGCAAAGAAAAAATCATCTTTAAAGGGCTTGAAAGTGCGCGTACCGATTGGACTCCACTTTCACAAACTTTTCAGCAAACCTTATATGACATGATATTCCACGACCAAGACCCGAGTGATTACATACGAGAATACGTATTAAAAACACAAGCCGGCGAATTTAACGACCAGATGGTTTACCAAAAACGTTTACGCCGCAAGTTATCTGAATATCAAAAGAACATTCCACCACAAGTGCGTGCAGCAAGAATGGCCGATGAGAAAAATGCGGAATTGGGTCGACCATTACAATATCAAAATCGCGGCCGAATCGAATACCTCATTACGGTTAACGGCCCCGAGCCTAAAGACTACCTGACCAGTCAAATTGATTATCAGCACTATATAGATAAGCAACTCAAACCGGTAGCCGATGCCATATTGCCATTTATCGGGTTAGATTTTGAATCTCTCAACGCACCTCAACTCGGCCTCTTCTAATCATCAATAAATATTGTCGTAACGACAAAAACTATTCGTATGACATTTCGTGGCGTGAACATTATAGTCGCGCCACTTGAGCTTCCTAATAGAAAACGCCTCATCATAGGCTCTCTACTCAAGCATTCACCGATAGTCGTTGTATAGCATTATATGGCAGGTAGGGCTCCACCCTACACTATCGGTCGTTTGGGCACTCTGCCCTATTAAATACTCGATTAAATTAAATAGATGAATAAGAAGATCACCGTAGGATGGCGTGAAACCCTCAACCTACCTGAACTTCGCCTAGATGGTATCAAAGCGAAAATAGATACAGGTGCGCGCACGTCTTGTTTGCACGCATTTAAATTAGAAACATTTACGAAAGAACATTCGCTTTGGGTACGGTTTTGGATTCATCCACAACAACACACTGACGAGGTCGCATTATGCGAAGCACCTGTTGTTGATCAGCGCGTTGTGCGTGACTCAGGCGGCCACGAAGAAAAAAGATACGTGATTTTAACAGAGCTCAACATGGCGGGCGAAAGCTGGCCAATAGAAGTAACACTGACCAACAGAGAAAATATGGTGTTCCGCATGTTATTAGGGCGCACCGCGATGCACGACCGCATCATCGTAGATCCGACCGAATCATTTTTGCTACAAACAGAGGAAAAAGAATAATGAAAATTGGCATCCTATCTCGCAACGCGAACCTTTATTCTACTCGTCGTTTGATCGAGGCTTGCGAAGCCCGTGGTCACGAAGCAAAAGTGGTCGACGTTCTACGTTGCTACATGAACATCAACTCAAACAAACCAGAAATTCATTACCAAGGTGAAGAATTATCTGGTGTTGATGCCGTGATCCCACGTATCGGTGCATCAGTGACGTTTTACGGTACCGCGGTCATCCGTCAATTTGAAACCATGGGTGTATACGCAGTAAACGAGTCAATCGCCATCTCACGTTCACGCGATAAATTACGCTCAATGCAAATATTGTCTCGCCGAGGCATTGGCATGCCTGTTACTGGTTTTGCTAGCCGCCCGGATGACGTAAAAGATCTGCTTGATATGGTTGGCGGCGCTCCGGTTGTGATTAAGTTGCTCGAAGGCACTCAAGGTATTGGTGTTGTATTAGCTGAAACACGCAAAGCAGCAGAAAGCGTTATTGAAGCTTTTATGGGGCTAAAAGCCAACATCATGGTGCAAGAATTCATTAAAGAAGCGGGCGGCGCAGACATTCGCTGCTTCGTTATTGGCGACAAAGTGATCGCAGCAATGAAACGACAAGGTGCTGAAGGCGAGTTTCGTTCAAACCTACACCGTGGCGGAAGCGCATCTTTGGTGAAGATTACACCACAAGAGCGTAAAACAGCGATTGCAGCAGCCAAAGCGATGGGCCTGAGTGTTGCCGGTGTCGACCTACTGCGTTCAGAGCGCGGGCCACTGGTAATGGAAGTGAACTCTTCACCGGGCCTTGAAGGCATCGAAGCCGCGACAGGCAAAGACGTGGCTGGCATGATCATCGAATTTATTGAGAAAAAAGCGGCGGGTAAGAAAAATACCGTAAAAAAATTGAACACTATTGAGGAGTTAACCCATGGCAAGAACTCGCAAGAATCAATCGTTTCAGCTGCTTGATCATTGCATTGAACCGGGCAAAAGGCTGTCATTCGAATTGGAATGCGCCAAATTATATACCCATTCACCACTTTCAATCCCTATTGAAGTGATCAATGGCAAATACGCAGGCCCAGTCGTAATGGTTAATGCGGCCATCCATGGTGATGAGCTTAATGGCGTTGAAATAGTACGCCAATTGTCTCAATCCATCGACGCTAGCAAACTAAGAGGCACCGTTATCGCGGTGCCAATTGTGAACGTATTTGGCTTCATTCATAAATCTCGTTACCTACCTGATAGACGCGACCTCAATCGCTGTTTCCCTGGTAGTGATAAAGGCTCCTTAGCATCAAGAATGGCGAGTGCTTTTTTCGATAATGTCGCGCTGCGATGCAACTACATATTGGATCTGCATACTGGCGCGATTCATCGAACCAACTTGCCACAAATACGTGCCAATTTGAGTAACCCTGAAACACTTCGAATCGCCAAAGCGTTTAATACGCCAGTCATCGTTGATGCGCCATTAAGAGATGGATCGTTACGAAGTGAGGCGGAATTGGTGGGCATACCGACTCTGACTTATGAAGCAGGAGAAGCTCTGCGGTTTGAGCCCATTTCAATTACTGCAGGCTTACTCGGGATTAAGCGCGTCATGCAAGCCGTGGGCATGTTAAGGCCAAGCCGAAAAGCTTACCCAGAGCCCATCATTGCAAATTCGACCAGCTGGATTCGCGCGAACAGTGACGGTATTTTAAGAACCGTTGTTACGCTAGGAGAAAAAGTGGTTCAAGGCCAGACGCTAGCACACATTAGCTCCCCATTGGGTGAAACGGAAACTCAAATAATTGCTCACAAAGATGGCATCGTTATCGGGCAACAAACCTTGCCATTAGTCAACGAGGGGGACGCCGTGTTCCACCTCGCTTACTTTGGAAACAAGACAGATGCAGCAGTGCAGACGTTAGATCAATACATTGAAGAAGTGAACGACTTGGACAACGACCTAATTACTACTGGGCAAATCATTACGTCTTAAACTTAATGTCATGTCTAAATTCAAAAAAGATGTGTCACTTGTGCTAAGGCCTTTATTATTAGGCCTTAGTACATCGTTAATAGCTCGTCATTATAACGGCCATCTTAACTAAGTTCAGCCGGACCAGTATCACGATGAGTCTGATCAACATAGTCGATGAATCGGTCACGCGGCAATGAACGCGAATAGTACCACCCTTGCACAGACACCCTGTCACTCATTGATATAAAGTCTAACTGCTGTTGGGTTTCAACTCCCTCAACCACCACATCTAGATCTAACTTATCAGCAATGGTTAACATACTTTCAAACAACATTTGGCCTTTACTCGTATTCAGAGCAAGTACAAAACTGCGGTCAATCTTAATTGCTGAAATATCAAAACGGTTTAAATAACTAAGAGAAGAATACCCTGTCCCAAAGTCATCAATGTAAAGTTTGATTCCCGCTAGCGCTAATCGGTTAAACACCATGGCCAATTGTTTCTCATCAACCAATAGAGTTTCCTCGGTAATTTCAAAATTAACCTTGCCTTTAACACGCTCTATTAGCGTGAGGATACGATCAATATATGCGTCATCTACTAGGGTATCAGCAGTAATGTTCACCGTGACATGCAAATCACGCCCCAAACGTTGCCAGGCTTCAATATCCTTGATGACCTGATTCACCACCCATAAATCGATGTCTTTCATCATGTTGGCCTTCTCTAACCAAGGCAAAAACTTAATCGGTGGTTCTATGTTTCCCTCTGAATCTTTGGCTCTTATCAAGGCTTCACAACCCTTAACCATCCCGGTTTTACGACAGATTTGAGGTTGATATTCTACAAAGAACTCTTTACTACTGATGGCTTCCAAGTGGAATTCAACACTCGCCAAACCTTTCTCTTTTTTCTGGGCGGCGAGAATGGGGTCGTCGCTCAAGGTTTCGGCTTCTTCTTTACGCCTCATATAGGTTGTATCCAGTGCGGTAAAACGTATAGAACGTGTTTGACATTGTTTTTCTAAATGAAGCACTGCGGGTAGATAGATCAACGCACCCAATAAAATGTTAGTTACCTGTAAAACGATGGCGCCGAAATCTCCAGAAGTAGCGATCCAAGCATTGACAAATATCGGACTATTAAACGGAATAGAGGCACTAGGTACCGACACCCAACCAAGCTCTGTTGCCGTCAACCCTGTAACGACGTTCACTAACGGCACAATCAAAAAAGGCAAAAACAAACGAGGATTAAAGATAATCGGCAAACCGAACAGCAGCAGTTCATTCACGTTAACCAACCCAATAGGAATACTTGCGATGGCGATTAAACGCAGAGTTTTTTCTTTGCACACGACGAGCATCGCCAACACTAAAGAAAGTGTCGCGCCACTCCCCCCAATAAAGACAAATGAGCCCATGAAAGAAAGGTTCATCTGATAGCTAGCATCGCCACCAGCAGAGGCCACCGAATAGTTAAGATTACTGGCTTCTTGCAATACATCCACAAACGGTAACAGTGCGTAGTAGCCATGGATCCCCAAAAACCAAAGCGTCGAGTTCAATGCCGCGAAAGTTAAACCAAATTCAAAGGGTTCGTTAGCGTAATCAAAAAAGATCACATGGCCAAACGCCAATCCCTCCAAAAAATGGATCAACACAAAATTAATAAGCAGAACGACCATTCCGGTGATAATCGCGGGAAGCACCAAATTGAGCGACTCTTTTACAATTTGCCCTGCACTATCCAATTTAACGAGTTTTAACCATTTCACTTTCAATAACATCGCTAAGATGGGTATGGCATATAGTGGAGTAACCACCGCCATAATCACGCTAAACGTCAGTACCAATTGGCTGTCACCTAGGGAGTTACGTAACAATATTAAAAAGACGATAGACAGTAACGCAACAGGTGGCCGAGGTAAGCGCCATTGCATCGCTAAAATATAAGAAATGGCCGCAGAAAGGAGATAAGGTAACGCGGAGGTGATCTCATCGTGGATAGAAAAGAAGTACTGAACCCATGATGGTCTGTAGCCATAGACAAACTCACCAATCGCCGCAATGAATAACACGAGTGACGAAATCATCAGACAAGGAACCAGCCATAGTAGCCCCTCTCGGATGGCGCTTAACGATGGCAGGATCGCTTTCGACACAAACGCGCGGGTTAAGTCGATGTATTTATGGGAGGAAACATGTGATCTCGTGTGCATCCATGGACTCAAATAATTAGCTACCCTATCTTTTAAACGTAGCATAAGAATGGTCGAACGTTAGAAACACACTAAGACAAACAGCCGCGAAAACCGAACTTACATCAACTTTCGCTAATATTTAACAATAGAATTTAAGTTTGCCATGTTGAAAATGAAACCTGTAATGATTAACTCATTTAGCCGATTCGAAACTCGGTTTTTTGATACGCTTTCACTAACCACTCGCCAAATCCATCAAGAATACCGATGACGGAGCGCTTGGGCACAGGCTTGCCAGCAAGCAAAACAACCAAACGTTGGATCTCGACTTTTTTCTTCGGATAATAGCGCAAAAACACTTTACCGCATTCAACCGGGTTTTCAATCCACTGCTTATCTTTGTGCATGATCAGCGAATAACTGGCTCGAAGTAGCTTTTTAGCAATCAACTTTTGAGACTTAAGTTGAGCATCAAGATTGTCCGCTCGAACAATTTTATTGCGATAAACAGACAACCAATCTTCTACGTCCATGTTCCAATGCTTGGCTATCTCCCAACTCGGTTCGAACTCACCGAATCGGTCAGATAAATCGTCCCCTTTCACGCACACGCAGCAATGCCGCAGCATAAATCCCCAAGTGAAGATTCCCTCTAGGCTGAGTACATCGGCCAGTTCACCAAACTGAAAAGAAACGCCAGTAATTTGCGGATACTCCCGAGCAAAGCGCCACTTAATGGTGTTAATTAAGCTAGTGCTTTTTTCCGACAAGGGTTGCTGAGTTACCACAACAACGTCGATATTTGAGTGTGCAATTCGAGCCGTTTTTCTCGCCACACTACCGAACAGATAGATACTGTGTAGATTGGCGCCAAGGCCACCCGCCACGTAACGTTTTAGATCATCGATAACGGGCTCAAACTCCGCTTGAAAGGGAGCGCTAGGGTCAATAATGGGTAATGCTGAATTCGTGTTCAAGAAAGGATTCCGATTAATTGTTGCTTCGTTAGTTTCGCTTAGCTTGGCTTAGCAATCAAGAAATGGATGCGATTTTTACTCACTAACTCACTTTATTACTTACCATTTTAGCTAGTCTTGATTCTCATACCTAACGGCCAATGAAACCCATAACAAGAAGATGAATAACTTAAAATAAGTCGGTATAATCTGTCCTTATCAAACTATAACCAAATAACACATATAGGAACGTATCGATGCCAAGGGCGAGTGAGATTAAAAAAGGTTTTGCAATTGAATCTAACGGTAAAACACTGTTAGTAAAAGACATTGAAGTAACCACACCAGGCGGCCGTGGTGGAACTAAAATTTACAAAATGCGTTGCTTTGAAATAGCAACAGGCGTGCGTGTTGACGAACGCTTTAAAGCCGACGAAGTGGTTGATACGGTTGATATGTTCAAACGCCAAGTTTCTTTCTCTTATGTAGATGGCGACGAGTACATCTTCATGGATACTGAAGACTACACTCAATACACGTTCAAAGCAGAAGAACTTGAAGATGAGTTGCAGTTCATTAACGAAGAAACTCAAGGCATGATGGTTGTTGTGGTTAACGACAAAACAGCTGGCCTTGAACTTCCTTCTACGGTAGAGCTCGTCATTGAAGAAACAGATCCTTCGATTAAAGGCGCATCTGCTTCTGCTCGTACTAAACCGGCTCGTTTATCTACTGGCCTAACAGTACAAGTGCCTGAGTATATCGCTACAGGTGATCGTGTGGTGGTTAACACTGCTGAAAAAAAATACATGAACCGAGCTTAATATGTCTGAACTAATTTCTTACGATGATGTTATCGACGCAGGCTACGATATTTTTTTAGAAATGGCGCCTGAAAACCTAGAACCTGCTGACGTAATTTTGTTTACCGCTCAGTTTGAAGATCGCGGTGCAGCGGAGTTAGTTGAAACCGGCGACGATTGGGCAGAACAAGTGGGCTTTGATGTAGACAAAGAAGTTTACGCTGAAGTGCGCATTGGCCTTGTTAACGAAGAAGATGACGTACTAGACGACGTGTTTGCTCGCATGCTTATCAGCCGTGATCCAGACAACAAGTTTTGTCATATGCTTTGGAAGCGTGATTAATTCAGACTTAAATAAGTACTGAGATACAAAAACACCTCACTATTTAGCGAGGTGTTTTTTTATATATGACTTCAATAACAACGGACGATATTAACGACCTGCTCGCGTCTTATTCGTGGCGCGGTCTTTGTTCGCACTACGAGGAGCTGGCTTGCCACCTGTCGTTGTGTTCTTCGTACCTGGCTTACTGCCTTTTGTCGCAGGTTTGCGGCGTTGATTAGAACGACCACCTGGAGTGCTTACGCGCTCTTCGTGGCGCTTAACAGCACGACGAATTTTTTGACTACGAGAACGATCACGCTGACGAGAAGTGTTCATTGGATCAATCATGGTATTTTCTTCTGGTGGAAGCTCTACCATCTCACGTAGGTAGTTCACTTCTTTCAGATCCATTTCCATCCAACCGCCACGAGGCAGTTTTTTGTCTAGGAAGATATCACCGTAACGAACACGTTTCAGACGGCTTACCGTTGAACCTTGAGATTCCCATAAACGACGAACTTCACGGTTACGACCTTCATTGATCACAACGTAGAATGTGTGGTTCATGCCGTCACCACCCGCATACACCACGTCTTCAAAACGTGCCATACCATCTTCGAGCTTAACGCCACGAACTAGGTTACGAATGTTGTCTTCAGTCACTTCACCAAATACACGCACAAGATATTCACGATCAACCTGACGTGATGGGTGCATCAGGCGGTTTGCCAATTCACCATCGGTGGTGAAAAGTAACAGACCTGAGGTGTTTGCATCCAAACGGCCAACAGAAACCCAACGGGCTCCGCGGATTTTTGGCAGACGATCAAATACGGTACGACGACCTTCTGGGTCAGAACGAGTACACAATTCACCTTCAGGCTTGTAGTAAGCCAATACGCGGCACACTACTTCTTCAGAATCTTTAACAGCAACGTTGTGGCCGTCGATACGCACAATCGCGCTATCGTCTTCTAGGCGTTCACCTAGCTTGGCCACTTGGCCATTAACACTCACGCGATTCGCTTTGATTAAAGCTTCAATTTCGCGACGAGAGCCGTGGCCCGCTCGTGCTAAAACTTTCTGTAATTTTTCGCTCATTAATTTACCTATGTGTCGTCTTCACAGACGTCGAATGTAAAAAATTAGGGGTGCCCAATATGGCAGCCGCGCATTATCGCAGAAAACGCCTCGCTGGTCAGCTATTTTATCGACTATTCGAACGGCGTTGGATCACCAGCACCAGAACGCGCAACGACTATCTCGTCATCACTAAAATCAATCACGGTTGTTGGCTGTTCGCCAAGGTAGCCACCATTCAAAATAGCATCAACCACGTGCTCAAGTTTATCTCGGATGTCTTCCGGATCAGACTCGGCGTAATCGTTACCAGGTAGTATTAATGTTGTCGACATTAACGGTTCACCCAGAGCTTCTAGCAGCTCTAACGCGATGACGTTATCCGGCACACGAATACCAATGGTTTTTCTCTTCGCATTCATTAAACGACGAGGAACTTCTTTCGTGCCTTTGAAAATAAAGGTGTACGCGCCCGGCGTGTTATTTTTCAATAGACGGAAAGCGCTGTTATCAACACGGGCATAAAGAGAAAGCTCAGACAAATCACGGCATAACAAAGTGAAATTATGCTTATCATCCAGTTTACGAATTCGACAAATACGTTCTAGTGCTTGTTTGTTTTCTAGCTGGCAACCTAATGCATAGCCAGAATCGGTTGGATACACCACGACACCACCATTACGGATAATAGCAACCGCTTGATTAATTAAGCGTGCTTGTGGGTTATCGGGATGCACGTAAAAAAATTGACTCATTATAAATCCTCACATTCAAATACCTAGGCTTACTTTTGAGAACCTAGGTTTTCAGAGTAATGTCAATTAAGGGCGACGCCAATCTAGAGAAGTAAGTGATCTTTGTAGTAGATTGTTTCATATAAAAACAATAGAAATCAATTACCTGTCTCTATTGGAGTTAAACCCCAATCTTTCCATACAGGCTCAACGCCCGACGGCAGCCATAAGTTTCTGCCCAGCTCCATCCAAGGTGATCGGTAGTGAAAATCAGAACCTTGTGAAGCTAATAGTTTGTATTGTATAGCATAATCAGCCAAAGTGCGTCTTTCTTGTTGCGCTTGTTGCGGTTGAGCGACTTCCATCCCATCGCCACCGGCTTCGCTGAATGACGTCAATAGGCGTTTAACCCACTTAGCTGTCAACCCATAACGGCCAGGATGTGCCAAAACAGCAAGCCCACCAGCCTGATGAATAGCATCTACCGCTTCAGACATCGAGCACCAAAATGGCGGGACATAGCCCGGATTGTTTCGGGTTAAGTATTTTTTAAATACCTGCTGCATGTTCTTTGCATAGCCATTGTCTACTAACCACTTTGCAAAATGAGCACGCGTTACCGATGCGTCCCCTGCAATGGCACGTACTTCTTCTAGTACGCCCTCTCGGGTTACTTTTTCCAAACGTTGAGCCATTAGCTCAGAACGTTCAGTACGACGCTGCTTTTGTTGTTCAATCAGCTCAAGTAATGCTGGGCAATTTACGTCAATATTCAGCCCGACAATATGGATGTCTTTATTTTGCCACAAAGTCGAAATTTCAATGCCATCGATCAACTGAATCGGCAATTCGTTTTCTTTGATATAAGCGTGAGCTTCGGCCAGACCGTCTGTTGTATCGTGGTCGGTAATCGCTAACACTTCTAAATCAAAATCGAGTGCACGGTCAATTAAATGAGTAGGAGTGAAACGTCCGTCAGACGCCGTTGTGTGACTATGTAAATCAATTCTCATAATATCGCTTGACTTTTTCCTTCTGCACTAGTTAACTAGTACGCAAATACAAATACAAACACCAACAATAGGTCAATCATGTTACCCGATTTTCGCCAACAGCATAACGACAAAGTTTCAGTGGTCTCTACTGAGCTTTCGTGGTGGCGTATCTGGTCAATTTCGTGGCGGGCTTTGGTGTCGAGTTAATTTATAGAATCTCACTCAAATAGCCCGCTTTGTAAGCGGGCTTTTTTGTTTTGTCGACTGACTCACATTCAACTGCGTAAGAAACCAGCAAATAAACGTTTGCATTGATTGGGTCGCCGTTGGGAATATGCGAGTATGTACGGCAGGAAAGAATTAAGAATGATAAAAAGGATGTCTTGTGAATAAGGCCATAACAATTGCTGAGCAAGGTCTGGTGAGTGTTTATCACCAAAGCGTACCTTACGCAAAAGATCCAACCCGTCTATTTCAGGTACTGTGTGGTAATAAAACCAATAGCCTACTTTTGGAGTCTGCTGAAATTGACTCGAAAGAAAATTTAAAAAGCCTTCTGCTAATCGATGCTGCGGTACGCATTGTTTGCCGCGGTCATGATGTCGAGTTCGAAGCAAAAACTGAAAACGGCCGTAACCTGCTTGCGCGTCTAGAATCCAATGTCTCTCAGGAAATCAAACTAAGCAGCGACCAAAATACCCTTACCCTACATTTCGAGCAGCCTCGTAATGATATGGATGAAGACAGCCGTTTACGTGAAGCCTCTTCATTTGATGCTCTGCGTTTAGTGCAACACAGCTTTGATTTAACCAACAAAGACAAACACGCTATTTTCATGGGTGGTCTATTTGCCTACGACTTAGTTGCCAATTTCGAGCCATTAGGCGATGCCGAACAAACCAACCAATGTCCAGACTACGTGTTTTATGTTGCTGAGACGCTGATGGTTGTTGATCACCAAAATGCCACTTGTGAAGTACAAGCATCACAATTTGATGGCGATGACGACATTAAGCAAACCTTGCTGACTCGTTTAGAAGAAATCAAAGCTCACAGCCACGATCCTGAGCCATTAAAAGATGCAGTACAAGTGGCCGAACTAGATCCCGTTGCCAGCGTTTCAGATGAAGACTTCTGCCAAACGGTTATCGACTTGAAACAATACGTTGTTAAAGGCGATGTATTCCAAGTGGTGCCATCGCGTCGCTTTACTCTGCCGTGCCCTTCACCACTGTCTGCTTATAAAGCATTAAAGCTGAGTAACCCGAGCCCATACATGTTTTACATGCACGATGAGCTGTTCACCTTATTTGGCGCCTCACCAGAAAGTGCTCTGAAATACGAAACGGATACCAATCAAATTGAAATCTACCCAATAGCAGGCACACGCCGCCGTGGTAAAAATACCGATGGGTCAATTAACTTTGATTTAGACAGCCGCATTGAATTAGAGCTGCGCACTGACACCAAGGAAAACGCAGAGCACATGATGCTGGTGGATTTGGCGCGTAACGATGTAGCGCGAATTGCTCAAGCAGGCTCTCGCCACGTTGCCGATTTACTCAAGGTAGACCGTTATAGCCATGTGATGCACTTGGTATCTCGCGTTGTTGGCCAACTTCGCGGCGACCTAGACGCACTACACGCGTATCAAGCTTGTATGAACATGGGCACGCTTACCGGTGCGCCTAAAATTCGTGCCATGCAGTTAATCCGCGATGTTGAGCAAGCTCGCCGAGGCAGCTACGGTGGCGCGGTGGGTTACTTTACTGGCGAAGGCGATCTTGATACCTGTATCGTTATTCGCTCGGCCTATGTTGAAAATGGTGTCGCCCAAGTTCAAGCTGGCGCGGGCGTTGTTTACGACTCTGACCCACAATCGGAAGCCGACGAAACGCGTGGCAAAGCCGCTGCGGTTATCAATGCAATTCAACTCGCGCATAAGGAGTCTTAAGATGGCTGATCTTGTATTTGTCGATAACTTCGACTCTTTTACTTATAACCTCGTGGATCAATTCCGTTCGTTGGGTCACGAAGTGACCATTTACCGAAACAACATTTCTGCCGAAGTGATTGAAACAGCCGTTGAAAAATTGGCTCAACCTGTGGTTATCTTATCCCCAGGCCCTGGCGCTCCCGCCGATGCAGGCTGCATGCCGGAATTGATTCAACGCTTAAAAAGCAAAGTGCCCATGATTGGTATTTGCCTGGGCCACCAAGCTATCGTTGAGGCCTACGGCGGCGTAGTCGGTGGTGCGGGTGAAATCATCCACGGTAAGGTATCAATGATGGAACACGACAACCATAAAGTATATCAAGGCTTACCTTCACCCTTGGCCATCGCTCGCTATCATTCATTGGTCGCTCACGAGGTGTCACCAGCGCTAACGGTGACAGCAGAAGTAGATGGTTTGGTTATGTCGGTTGCACAAGAACAAGATAGAGTGTGTGGATTCCAGTTTCATCCCGAATCCATCATGACGACTTATGGTGCTACGCTGCTGGCGAACACCATCGACTGGGCTCTTACTCCAGCACAGGCTTAAAAGGAATTAGGATAAGATTATGCAAGAAATCATCAATAAACTGTACGACCAAAAATCATTAAGCCGTGAAGAGAGCCAACAACTTTTTGATGCCATCATCAAAGGTGAAATGGACCCTATCCAATTGGCCGCGGTATTAACGGCGCTTAAAATCAAGGGCGAAACCCCACAAGAAATCGCAGGGGCGGCATCCGCACTACTGGACAACGCGAGCCCATTCCCTCGACCAGATTACGATTTTGCCGACATTGTAGGCACAGGCGGTGATGGTTCAAACACCTTTAATATCTCTACTACCGCCGCTTTCGTTGCCGCTGCATGTGGCCTCAAAGTCGCGAAACACGGCAACCGTGGCGTTTCAAGTAAGTCAGGGTCCTCGGATTTACTGGATTCATTTGGCATTAACCTCGCCATGAGCGCAGAAGACACACGCAAAGCGGTTGACGAGTTAGGTGTCGCCTTTATGTTTGCGCCTCAGTATCACGGTGGTGTTCGACACGCAATGCCAGTACGTCAAGCCATGAAAACTCGAACTATTTTCAACATTCTTGGCCCACTGATTAACCCGGCTCGCCCTAACATCGAATTGATGGGTGTTTATGATGCTGCATTGGTTCGCCCTATTGCAGAAACCATGCTAGAAATGGGCATGCAACGTGCGGCCGTAGTACATGGAAGTGGGCTAGATGAAGTCGCTATTCACGGTGAAACGCTCGTGGCTGAAATCCAAGATGGTAAAATTACAGAATACACTTTAACCCCAGAAGATTTTGGCGTGAATCAACATCCGCTTGAAGCGATTAAAGGCGGTGAGCCTGCAGAAAACCGCGCTATCGTCACTGATATTCTAACGGGTAAAGGCACTGAAGCTCAGTTATCTGCGGTTGCTGTCAACGTAGCACTGTTAATGAAACTGTTTGGTCATGGCGACCTTAAAGCCAACGCTAAGCAAGCGATAGACGCAATGAACTCTGGCAAGGCATTTACCCTTGTTGAACAACTGGCAGCACGAGGCTAATACGATGTCGGAAAATATCACCAAAGAAAACCGCGATATGGCGCAAGTGCTAGCGAAAATCGTCAACGATAAGTGCGAATGGGTCGAAGCTCGCAAAGTGTCCCAGCCTCTTTCGTCTTTTCAGGCGGAACTAGAGCCCTCTGATCGCAGTTTTTACGAAGCACTAAGCCATGATGAAACCGCGTTTATTCTGGAATGCAAAAAAGCATCACCATCAAAAGGCTTGATTCGTGATGACTTTGATTTGGATTACATCGCGTCGGTGTACAACCGTCATGCTAGCGCTATCTCTGTTTTAACTGAAGAAAAGTACTTTCAAGGCAGCGTAGATTTCCTACCACAAGTTCGTGCCATTGCTAAGCAACCCATTCTTTGTAAAGACTTCATGGTTGACGCTTATCAAGTGTACCTTGCTCGCCATTATCAAGCCGATGCCATCTTGCTGATGTTGTCTGTGCTCGACGATAACGAATACCGCGAATTGGCCGACATTGCGCACTCTCTGAATTTGGGGGTGTTGACCGAAGTCAGCAACGATGAAGAGTTAGAGCGAGCTATTGAACTGAAAGCTAAAGTCGTTGGTATCAATAATCGCAACTTACGCGATTTAACCATCGACCTGAATCGAACTAAAGAGCTTGCACCTAAGTTGCCAAAAGGAACCATCGTGATTTCCGAGTCGGGCATTTATAACCATCAGCAAGTACGCGATCTTGCTAAACATGCGAATGGCTTTTTAATTGGTAGCTCTCTGATGTCGGAAGACAACATTGAACTAGCGGCACGTAAAGTACTGCTAGGTGAAAACAAAGTCTGTGGCCTAACTCACTCGGAAGATGCAGCCAAAGCGTATCAAGCCGGCGCTGTTTATGGTGGTTTGATCTTTGTTGAAGCATCCAAGCGTTGTGTTGATATCGAAGCGGCTCGCTTAACCATGAGTGGCGCACCCCTGCATTACGTAGGTGTATTCCAGAACCAGCCTGTTGATGTTGTTGCTCGTACCGCGAATGAATTGGGGCTGTTCGCTGTTCAGCTTCATGGCGATGAAGACCAAAGCTACGTTGATGCGCTAACGAATGCACTAGGTAATACAACCCAAATATGGAAAGCCTATGGCGTCGTTGATTCAATGCCAACGTTACTCGATGCCCCTGTTGCTCGCCACTTACTTGATGCAAAAATTGGTACTCAGTCCGGCGGTACAGGCAAGGTTTTTGACTGGCAACTGTTAGGCCAAGAACGCCAAATAATGCTTGCTGGTGGCCTATCACCAGACAACGTACAACAAGCCGCTCAGCTTGGTTGTATCGGACTCGATTTAAACTCTGGCGTTGAAAGCGCGCCGGGTAAAAAAGATACTCAAAAATTAAACGACGCCTTTGCTGCGATTCGTCATTACTAAATTTAAAAGGAAGTCTCATGGCTAAATTAGATGCCTACTTTGGTGAATACGGTGGTCAGTACGTACCACAAATCCTTGTTCCTGCATTAGATCAGCTAGAACAAGCCTTCATCGACGCACAACAAGACGATGACTTTCAAGCCGAATTCATGGGCTTGTTACAAGAATACGCTGGTCGCCCAACAGCACTGACACTGACGCGTAATCTAACGAAAGGGACCAAGACCAAGCTATACCTCAAACGTGAAGACTTACTGCACGGCGGCGCACACAAAACCAACCAAGTGTTAGGCCAAGCTCTGCTTGCGAAACGCATGGGTAAAAACGAAATCATTGCTGAAACGGGCGCAGGCCAACATGGCGTTGCAACCGCGCTAGCTTGTGCGCTACTTGGCTTAAAGTGCCGTGTGTATATGGGCGCTAAAGATGTAGAACGCCAAAGCCCGAACGTATTTCGCATGAAGTTGATGGGCGCTGAAGTTATCCCTGTTCATTCTGGTAGCTCAACACTCAAAGATGCGTGTAACGAAGCGCTACGTGACTGGTCTGCAAGCTATGAAACCGCGCATTACCTACTGGGTACGGCGGCAGGCCCTCACCCTTTCCCAACCATTGTTCGTGAGTTCCAGCGTATGATCGGGGAAGAAACTAAGAACCAAATCTTAGCCCGCGAAGGTCGCCTTCCGGATTCTGTGATTGCCTGTGTCGGTGGCGGTTCTAACGCCATTGGTATGTTTGCTGATTTTATTGAAGAAACCGATGTCGGCTTAATCGGCGTAGAACCGGCAGGTCTTGGCATTGATACCGATCAGCATGGCGCTCCACTCAAGCACGGTAAAACGGGCATCTTCTTTGGGATGAAAGCACCACTGATGCAAGATGAACATGGTCAGGTTGAGGAATCTTATTCGGTTTCCGCTGGTCTTGATTTCCCATCTGTAGGCCCACAGCATGCTCACTTAAGTGCTACCGGCCGTGCAGAGTATGTATCGATTACCGATGACGAAGCATTAGAAGCCTTTCAGTCTCTAGCGCGTAACGAAGGTATTATCCCTGCCCTAGAGTCTTCACATGCACTTGCTTATGCATTAAAAATGGCGCACGACGAACCAGAAAAAGAACAACTGCTGGTTGTGAATCTTTCAGGCCGTGGCGACAAAGACATCTTCACTGTGCATGACATTTTAGAACAAAAAGGAGCGCTATAATGGATCGCTATCAAGCCCTATTTGCTCGCCTAGCAGAGAAAAAACAAGGCGCTTTTGTCCCATTTGTCACCGTTGGCGATCCAAGCCCAGAGCAATCATTACGCATCATGAAGACGTTGGTTGAATCTGGCGCTGACGCCCTAGAGCTTGGGATTCCGTTTTCAGACCCATCAGCAGACGGCCCAACCATTCAAAGTGCTAACATCCGTGCTCTGGATTCTAAAGCGACACCAAAGATCTGTTTTGATCTCATCGCTCAAATCCGTGCTGAACACCCAGACTTACCCATCGGTCTATTAATGTATGCAAACCTGGTCTATTCAGCCGGGATTGAAACTTTCTATCAACGCTGCAGCGAAGCTGGAATTGACTCAGTGTTGATTGCTGATGTTCCAACAGGTGAAAGTGCTGAATTTGTCGCTGCAGCCGAGAAATACGGTGTACACCCAATTTTCATCGCCCCACCAACAGCATCAGATGAAACCCTAAAAGACGTGGCCTCATTAGGTGGTGGTTATACATACCTGCTTTCACGTGCTGGTGTGACAGGAACAGAAACAAAAGCCAATATGCCTGTTGATAGCATGTTAGCCAGATTGAACCAATTTGACGCTCCACCAGCCTTACTTGGTTTTGGTATATCCTCACCGGAACAAGTTAAGCAAGCCATAACAGCAGGTGCTGCGGGCGCTATTTCTGGTTCAGCAGTGGTAAAGATCATCGAATCGAACCTTGATGATTCGGACAAAATGCTGGCTGAGTTAGCGCAATTTGTCACCTCGATGAAAGCAGCAACACAATTATAGCCGCAGCACAACCCATAACATTCCCGCAACACCAGGCGCACGCTAGCAACCTATAGCGTGCGCTTATGCTTTAATATGTACCCTTGCCTTATCACCGCCTTTGAAACGTTACACATAACTAACAAAAAGTCCGACCAGTGCCTCAAAATGGCTACTTCATCACCGTATCGCATATTTTTTCTCTTTATCTCACCGTAAACGTTTCACCTCCATTGATCACAACACGGTTAAAGTGTAGAAAGTGTTGCGAGATATTTATCCATTAGGAAAATGGTTCTTAATATTTATCTCTAACAAATTCACAATATGCAGCACAGAGGTTATGGAAGTGTTAAATAATAAGAGTTTAATGAGCAACATCGGCTTTCAAGTCGTTGTCGCAATGATTGTAGGCACAATCGTTGGTGCCATGATGGGCGATTCAGCCACCATGTTCGCCCCACTAGGTACGATCTTTATCGCCTTGATAAAGATGCTGGTTATTCCTTTGGTCGCCGTCGCCCTTATTTCAGGCGCCGCGGGCTTAGGTAACAGCACTAACGCCGGTAAAGTGGGTGTTGTCACTCTCGGTTACTTTGCGTTGACTTCTGCAATGGCCGTTACACTTGCGCTGGTTATGGGCGAAGTGTTTGAACCAGGTTTAGGCATTGATGTTTCAGGTGTAGAAGGTATGTTCTCGTCTGAATACGCAGCAAAAGGTGAACTTCCTACTTTCTGGGCTACCATCACAGGTATGATCCCAACTAACGTTTTCCAGTCACTGAACGAAGCGAACATCCTGCAAATCCTAGTTTTCTGTTTATTCTTTGGTATCGCTTTATCTAAGCAAGCAAAAGAGAAACGTGACCCAATCATCAATGGTGTAAACTGCATCGTTGATAGCATGGTTTGGATGATCAACAAGGTTATGATCATCGCACCAATCGGCGTGTTTGGTTTAATGGCAGAAGCAGTTGGTACGTTTGGTTTCGGCGCACTGATGGTCGTGTTCAAATTATTCCTTGTCTACGTTGCTGCCATTCTGATCTTTGGCTTTATCGTCTACCCACTTATGGTTCAGATCTTTACGAAGACGTCGGCTAAAAAATTCTTAGTTGCAATGAAGAAGCCGCAAGCCGTTGCGCTTTCTACTGCATCTTCAATGGCCACCCTGCCCGTTACTATGGACACAGTTGAACGTGAGCTAGGTGTTAAAAACTCGACCGCTTCATTTGTACTTCCACTTGGTGCAACAATCAATATGAGTGGTAATGCAATTTACTACGGTCTAGTAGCAATTTTCTTCGCGCAGCTATTCAACATTGACCTATCAATGGGTGCTTATGCAGCAATCATCGTTACATCTACGCTTGGCGCTGTTGGTCAAGCTGGCGTTCCTGGGCCTAGCTTCTTAGTGGTAGCCGTATTGCTTGCCGCTGGCATCCCAATCGAAGGTCTTCCTTTGTTGTTCGCACTAGATCGTATCTTTGACATGATCCGTACTGCGCTAAACATCACAGGTGATGCCGCTTGTGCCGTTATCGTTGATGCCATTGCTAAAGAAGAGCAACAAGTAGAGTTTGAAAAGCAGCAGGCTTAATCGCTAACCCTATTTAACGGTTCAGTCGATATAGTATTGGCCCGTCGTTCTTAATAAAGGGCTATCCAATTATGGGTAGCCTTTTGTCTATTGAAGATATAACCTCGAAATTTGACTGATTATCCACCAATTGCTGACTATTTTGGGGCTAATTACTTAAAGTGTATTTTTCATTGCACGTATTTTGGGTAGACTGAGGCGGAATTTATTTGATGGAAATACGTACCCAATGAAGCAACTGATTGATTTTATCCCACTGATTATCTTCTTCGCGCTCTATAAAATGTACGACATCTATGTAGGCACAGGTGCTTTGATCATCGCGACTGCGATTCAAATCGCCGTGACTTATTTCCTTTATAAGAAAGTCGAAAAAATGCAGCTAATTACCTTTGTGATGGTTGCGGTGTTTGGCGGTATGACCATTTTCTTGCACGATGAAAACTTCATTAAATGGAAAGTGACGATTGTCTATATGGTGTTCGCTTTGGGCTTATTGATCACTCAACTTATGGGCAAGCCTGTTATCAAGGGCATGCTAGCTAAAGAAATCACCCTCCCTGATTCGGTATGGGCAAAAATCAACGCTGCTTGGATTGTCTTCTTTACATTCTGTGCCGCCCTTAATGTCTACGTCGCATTCAGTTTGCCGCTGGATGTTTGGGTGAACTTTAAAGTCTTTGGTTTACTCGCCGCGACCTTTGGTTTCACTTTATTAACGGGTATTTACGTCTACAAACACATGCCTAAAGACGAAGACAATCAGCAAAGTAATCAGCAAGACAAGCAACAAAAAAACAAAGATTAATTACTACCAATATATCAACGCCTTGGATTCTCCCCAAGGCGGACAATGGATAACACATGACAAAGACACACGACGCACCGCACGGCCAACTTTTACTTCGCACTCTTGCTATGCCTGCCGATACAAATGCAAATGGCGACATATTTGGTGGTTGGATCATGTCTCAACTAGACTTAGCTGGTGGCATTCTTGCGAAAGAAATTTCAGGTGGCCGTATCGTTACCGTTTCGGTTTCAAGTATCACCTTTAAAAAACCAGTAAAGGTTGGCGATGTAGTTTGCTGCTACGGTGCATGCAGCAAAATTGGCCGCACGTCTATGTCTATCGACATTGATGTTTGGGTGAAGCCCGTAAAAGAAGATGGTGTTGGCGATCGCTTCCAAGTGTGTGATGCTACGTTCCATTACGTAGCGATAGATAACGAAGGTCGTCCTCGCGTTATTGAACAATAAACACATAAATTGTCTAAATACGGTAAGCATCTCTACGAGGTGCTTTTTTTTGCCAGCAAGGTCTAGTATCTTGGCTTAATAATTACTTGAATAGGAAGTCAAAATCATGTGGTACGTTATTTTTTCTCAAGATGTCGAGAATTCACTAGAAAAGCGTTTGAGCGTTCGTGAAAAACACCTCGCACGCTTGCAACAGCTGCAGGATGAAGGCCGCCTACTGACTGCAGGCCCAATGCCTGCTATTGATTCAGATAACCCTGGCGAAGCTGGCTTTACTGGATCAACGGTCATCGCACAATTCAATTCAATACAGGACGCGCAAGCATGGGCAGACACCGACCCATACATTGCTGCAGGCGTCTATGCCAACGTTATTGTTAAACCATTTAAAAAGGTCTTCTAATAACAATGCCTAAGTCTTTTCTATCATCCATTTTGCTGTCTTTAATGGCTGTGCTTCTGGTCTCTGGTTGTGCATCTAACAACGATAAACAGAAAACCATCAATCTGGTTGCTGAACAAAGAGCAAGCATATTGAGTGCTGGTTTACCAATTGAATACGGTCCGCTGAATATCATGCGAGCTAATGCTAAGGAAGGCATCGTTGAGATCTTAATGATATTTAATGCTGATGACGCACCGCAATCTTCCAAACAGTTAATGTCACATGCAGTGGATTATTATTGCTCAAGCAAAGAGGTAAAAGGCAATATGGAGATTGGTGTGAAATATCGCCTGATGCTCCGCAACCCTCGTGGGCAATTATTGATCGACCAAATGGTGACCAAGGACACGTGCAAAGCGTAATCTCTTCATCACAACAATCTCTATAAATCCACATAAATGCGCTTTAGTTAGCGCATTTTTGTTATCATCCTATCTCATTAAATTTATTCCTTTTTATTCCGCTAAACCAGAATATTTCTAATTTCTGGTTCATACTTGAAAGGAATAGGCATGGAACGCGGTCTTGTCATTCAATAGCTATTATAAAAAGACATCTCGCAGCTCAACTTTAGATAAGGACAATCATGAAAAAGCTCATCTTATTTGCGTTAACCTCCCTTTTCACCCTTTCCAGCGTTGCTGCGCAGGACTGGCAAGATATAGAAATGAAAGCCCGAGGCCAAACCGTCTACTTTCATGCTTGGGGTGGAAGCCAGCAAATCAATAATTACCTTCGCTGGACTGGCGAGAATCTAAAGCGAAACTATGGCATCGAATTTGTCCATGTGAAAGTTACCGACATTGCTGAAACCAGCGCACGTTTACTTGCAGAAAAAACGGCAGGGAAACACAGTAACGGCAGCGTAGATATGGTCTGGATTAACGGTGAAAACTTCAAATCCATGAAAAACAATAAGCTGCTTTTCGGCCCGTTTACACAGGCACTACCAAGTTGGCAATACGTCAACACAGAGCTACCAGTAGATAGTGACTTTTCTGAGCCAACCTTAGGGCTAGAAGCACCTTGGGGCGTCGGTCAACTCGTGTTTATCCACGACGAGAAAAAACTCAATAACCCCCCAAAATCATTCGTGGAATTACTTAACTATAGCCAAGCATTCCCAGGCCGTATTAGTTACCCTAAACCGCCAGCATTTCACGGAACCAGTGTTCTTAAAGCCCTTTTAATTGAGTTAACTAATAACGATGCGAGTTTGATGAAACCAGTCAACGACGCCGACTTCCGTCTAGTGACCAAACCTCTCTGGGCTTATCTAGATGCTCTGCACCCAACGATGTGGAACCAAGGCAAGCAATTTCCAGCAAACGGCTCTCAATCTATTCAATTACTTGACGACAACCAAATTGATTTGGCCATTACCTTTAATCCAAACGAAGTTTTTTCGGCACAAGCTGACGGCACACTTGCAGAAACAACGAAAAGCTACGCTATGGATGGTGGCGCACTATCAAACATCCATTTCCTAGCGATCCCATGGAATGCGACAGCTAAAGAAGGCGCTCAAGTGGCGATTAACTTTTTGTTAAGCCCTGAAGCACAGTCTCGTAAGGGCGACCTCGCCATTTGGGGTGACCCGTCGGTATTGAAAAGCGAGCATCTAACGGGGAGTGCGAAAAACACGAAGCTGTTTAAATCCGTGGCTGAACCTCACCCAAGCTGGCAAGCTGCTCTTGAGAAAGAGTGGCTTAAGCGTTACGGGAACTAAGATAGTCTCATGCTGCGCTTGTTGTATTTGGCGGTATTGATCATCTGCATTGCACCTACCATTCCCGGAATGGTAGGCATGCTCGCCTCGGCATTTGCATATATCCCGCCTCTTGGGTTATCTCAGCCAAGTTTGGGAGGCTTTAATGCCGTGTTCGACTGGAGCGGTGTTGGGCACTCTATATGGCTTACTGTTACTACCACACTCGTTAGCTCTTATCTTGCACTGCTCGCGACGTTCGCAATTTTACAAAGCTGTTGGCAAACCAAAGCATGGCAAAAAATTGAGACCAGTTTAGCTCCGTTAATGGCATTGCCACACGTTGCGTTTGCTATCGGCTTTGCTTTTTTGTTCTCTCCAACAGGCATCATGGTAAGAGTGCTTGAATCTGGCTTGTCGTTGTTTTCAATTAACGTTAATGGTAATTGGGATGTTCCGTTAATTCAGCACCAATCAGGAATTGGACTGATCGCTGTACTAGCGCTTAAGGAAATTACTTTTTTCCTACTCATGAGCATGCCAGTTCTGGCTCAACTGCGAATAAAGCAAACCACCCAAATTGCCCATAGCCTCGGCTATAACAACAACCAGCTATGGTGGAAGTGCCTATTACCCCAATGGTTTAGCAAGATGCGCTTTCCTTTGTTCGCTGTTTTGGCGTTCAGTGCGTCTGTCGTTGATGTGGCATTGGTTGTGGGGCCAACCAACCCGCCAACGTTTGCGGTATTAGTCTGGCAATGGTTCAACGAACCTGACTTGGCCTTGCTACCTAGAGCCGGAGCTGGTGCCGCGATCTTGTTTGCGTTGTGTTCTGTCATGATCGCCTTTGCCCGCGCTTTAGAATGGCTGTTTGTGAAGCAGTACCGTCAGTGGCAGTTTTCAGGCCGCTATGGCATTAGGCTACCCGGCAAAACGGCGTTCGCAGCCCTGGGAATTACCGCGTTGTTGTGCTTGCCTATATTGCTAATTTGGAGCTTTGCCCAACGTTGGAAGTTTCCAGACTTATCACCAACAAGGTGGAGTTCGCGCTTTTGGCAAACGGAATGGAGCAGCGTTATTCCAACCGTCAGCAATAGTGTTGCTATCGCCGTAGTATCGGCAACCATTGCGTTGCTGTTAGCTCTGATAACTCATGAATATCGTCTTAAGCATAAAAGCCATGTCCCTAGCTTCATGATTGCGATACCACTGCTTATTCCACAAATTTCTTTGCTGTTTGGCATTCAAGTCGCAAGCTTGTTAATAGGTGCTGACTACTATTACCTTTGGGTGTGTTGGGCTCACGTCTTCTTTGCTTTCCCATATGTGTTCCTATCTCTGGACGGGCCATGGCGAAGCTATGATGACCGTTACACATTGTCGGCATTAAGCCTTGGAAAATCACCACTTAGAACTTGGCTACAAATCAAAGCTCCTATTGTATTCCCTGCCATCATTTACGCTTGGGCCATTGGAGTGAGCGTAAGCCTAGCGCAATACTTACCTACGCTGGTATTGGGCGCTGGCAGAATAGCCACAATTACGACCGAAGCCGTTGCACTTTCAAGCGGGTTTGACCGACGTGTCACCGCGATATACGCACTATGGCAAGCGCTATTGCCTTTTGTATTTTTCTTCTTTGCTTACTTGCTAAAACAGCATCAACATCGAAAAATCGGACAAATTAAACCAGTAAGGACAGCGGTTATACATGACGCTCGCAGTAGAAAACCTCACCATTTATGATCGCCAACAACGCCAATTGTTCCAACCGTTGAATTTCAAAGTGAATAACGGAGAGGTTCTAAGCCTCATGGGGCCAAGTGGTTGTGGCAAGTCAACGCTATTAAGTGCCCTTGCAGGCCATTTAGACCGTGAATTCTCTTTTTCTGGAATCATGACACTGGCAGGTGCTGATATTTCGAACCTAGAGCCGCACAAGCGTAAAGTCGGCATTCTATTTCAAGAAGACTTGCTCTTTCCTCATTTGAACGTATGGGAGAACTTAGCCTTTGCTTTACCAAATTCTGTCAAAGGCCGCCAGCGCCAAGTTGAAGCTTTGGCTGCACTAGAAAAACTGGGGCTTGAATCTCTGGCTAATTCATTACCCAATCAAGTATCCGGTGGCCAGCGGGCGCGTATAAGCTTGATTCGAATGCTGCTTGCTAAACCACAATTAGCATTACTTGATGAACCTTTTAGTAAGCTAGACCAATCGCTAAGAACCCAATTTAGAGACTGGATATTTGAACAGCTCAGCGCTGCTAACATTCCAACCGTAATGGTGACTCACGACCAGTCAGATGTACCAGAGCAAGGCATGTGTTTAGTGTGGCCTTGGAACCAAGCTCAAAAGGTGAATCATCATGCTGGATAGATTTTCGATTAAAGTCATTCGATCACCGTTAAATTTTGGAGCGGCTCTGCTGGATAAAATGGGCATTACCGCCAACCAAACAACAGTGACTGGTTTTATGTTAGGTTGTTGCGCCTTTCCCGCACTAATTTGGCAACAGTATTCTCTGGCATTATTGTTTGTTGTATTGAACCGAGTAGCCGATGGTCTTGATGGCGCTTTGGCTCGCAGGCACGGTATTTCAGATTCAGGCGGCTTTCTCGACATCAGCTTGGATTTTCTTTTTTATTCACTGATCCCTTTTGGGTTCGTACTAGCTGACCCAACGAGCAATGCCATTGCCGGTGCGTTTCTGATTTTTTCATTTATCGGGACAGGCACAAGCTTTCTGGCGTTTGCCATCATGGCCAGTAAGCACCACATTGAAAACCCAGTATATAAAAACAAATCCTTGTACTACATGAGTGGTATTACCGAGGGAACAGAAACCATCGCCTGCTTTATTGTGATGTGCCTTCTACCAGGCCACTTCGCCACGCTTGCATATGTGTTTGGCGCGTTATGCTGGATAACGACATTTACGCGTATTTGGTCAGGCTTTCACACCTTGCATGACATCGAGAGTAACAAACAGGAATCCAATCAATAAAAAGAAAAAGCCCAGTCATCAACATGACTGGGCTTTTTCTTATTCTCAAACAGCTAAAGCAAATTAGATTGCTTTGTAGATAACCTTGTTACCCGCTAGCTGTTCTTTCGCTACTAGATTTTCTTCTAATAACTTTTTAAGTGCACCTGTTGCCCATGAAGCTGCTTTTGCATCTTCTTGGCCAGCAACAAGGCCGATGCCTTTAGGGTTAATACCTTCAGCATTGCTAACAACAATATCCAGTACTTGTTGTTGCTTTGGAGTTAGAGCTACATCAGCTTTTGTCGCTGCAGCAACGACTTTTTTCGCCGCTGGTGTCGCCGCAACCGTCTTCTCTGCAACAATCTTGTTTGCCGCTGGTTTGGTTGCTTTAGGTGCCGCTACGTTTGCTACAGCCGCTTTAATGTGCTTCTGCAGTTTCATCTGCACCTTGCGCTTATGTGCTAGTCTCATCGAGTATTTCTCCATTTCACTGCATTCGGCGCAGTGGTGAAAATTTTGAAGCGCGATTTATAACAAAAATGAAGGCAAATTTGTAGTCTAGAGCCGAAATTCCGGCTAAAAATGGGGAAATACGCACTGTTCGACTATTATTTATACAAACATCAGTAAAATAAACGGGAAGCCATGGAAGCGTTATTCTTGTTTATCGTCTCGCACAAATAGGGTAAGGAAATGCCTATATGCAAACACAACACTTAACCAACATATCCTTTGATTATGGTTCTCCACTCAACAAGAGAGTTGCAATTGCTGCAACACTGTTTGCGCTTCTTTTGGTCGCCCTAATGCAAACCCTTACACAAGCATTACTCATTTGGTGCGGCGTTGCCATACTCCTTAGCACTGGTTATTACCTACTTGAACAAGCAAGGGTTCGCTTCACCATGACCGATACCCATTTTCAGCAACATTTATTTAAAGGCGGTTGGGTAGTCACTTGGAACAACATCAGCGAGATTTCCCTTTGCCATTACCAAAGAGAAGGTTGGTGTGAACCTATGCCTTGGATTGGAATACGCCTGAAAGATTACTCTCCATACATTCACAGTATTTGCCCACGCATTACCACCCAGATATTGCTAGAACAACGCGCTCTACTTTACTTAGGCGCAAAGCAAAAGGGAGAGATTTCCAAGTTTGAGGATATGGTGCTCAATGGTGACACACATTTTGCTTCATCAGGGGAGGAGTTTCACGGCTTATCGGCAATGATAGCGAATAGAATGCGTTATCAAAGGGCGTATTGGGGGTACGATATATTTATTTCAGAGTCTGACCTTGACCGGCCAATCGAAGAGTTCATTGGCCTCACTAGACGTTATCTAGCGGCCTCATCTTCAGAACGAGTGGATAAACAACCTGTCGCTTAAATTCCGTGATTCAGATAGCAAAGCTACCAAAACAAAAAAAGCGCCACTTAGGCGCTTTTTTACGAGTAAAAACTAGTAGATTGGCATTTCATCTGCCACATAGGGGTTAGAAACACGCTCTTTTCCAAACGTAGACTCTGGCCCATGACCGGGTACAAATGTCGTTTCGTTACCAAGCGGCCAAAGCTTGCCTTTGATCGATTCCATCAGTGTATTCAAATCCCCTTTAGGGAAATCCGTGCGGCCAATGCTGCCATTAAACAAGACATCCCCAACAAACGCTAATTTTGCTGATGCGCTGTAAAAAATCACATGTCCTGGCGTGTGGCCTGGAGTGTGTAATACATCCATCGACTCATTACCAAAAGTTACCGTATCACCTTCATTTAGCCACTGATCTGGTTCGAATGCTTCCGTTAATGGAAATCCGAACATCTGGCTTTGACCTTCGAGGCCTTGTAGCCAAAAGTTGTCGTCTTTATGTGGGCCAATAATTGGGGTTACGACTTCACGAGCTAGGTCTTCAGTGCCACCAACATGATCTAAGTGACCGTGAGTTAATAGAATTTTAACTACCTTAACACCCAACTCTTGAATGATAGTGACTAGATGCTTAACGTCGCCACCTGGATCTACTACTACAGCTTCCATCGTTTCGTCACACCAAACAATGGAACAATTTTGAGAAAAAGAAGTGACAGGCACAACTTGGTATTTAAGGCTCATTCTACTTACTCTTTTGAAAAGGGTTATTGCCCAGAACTATGACATTTCACCTTGAATTTGACAAGCTGAGTCTGGAACACTTTTCTATGTAGCGCGTATTACCAAGATCGAGTTGCGCCCGTATCAATGTGAATAAAGTTACTGCCCGGATAGTAACCTACTCCACCAGCTTTAAGTGAAATAGCCGCTTTACGCACATCTGCTAATGCTACACCTTCTAAACGAAAGTCGATGGCTTTACCTAACATATGGTGGCTTTTTTTTGCCACACCCGAAGATTTGCCTCTCAGCATCTCATTGGTTGCCGGCGAACGATAACCAGAAATGATCTGCACTTCTGCGTTAGTGCCAAGCGCGGACTGAATCGCACTGATTTTGTCTAGCAGCAGTTTATCCATAGGATGAGATTCATTTCTGCGGAAATCGCGACAAATGTGGTTAATACGGTCGAGCTCTTCTGTTATGTAAGTAGAGCCATCGAAATAACAGGTTTCTATTTTCTCTCCAGTATGAAGATTGTTAAAAACGATGTTACGAGGTTTAGAGGCTAAGCTCGCCAACGCTTGAGTCGGCATTAACGTGGTGGTTACAAATCCTGCACTAGCAAGTTGCATAAATTTTCTACGGTTTAACTTTGAATACGACATTGGTTCATTCAACTTTGGTTACGAATCGACATGCTAATTAATGCAAGATCGAGACCCTACCGAGAAAATTTACCGTGGTCAAACCAGGAAAAAGGTGAAAATCGGCCCAGATAGTGCCGATTCATTGATTAGTTATTGAGCGGAAAGAACTTTATCGAGATTAACTATTTTCGTCAGTTTTGCGTCAAAATTTGAACTCTTACTCAAATGATCATAACGGTATACATCGTCACTATATTGAAGCTCACCGTTTTTAAACCAAACCGTTTGATAAATAATGTGCACCGGAATGCGCCTTGTTAAGGTAACGGCTAAGGTATCTTCTCCCGGTAACGACATCTGTTTGAACTGAGGTTTCACTGCCGACTGCTCGACCAACAATTGGGCAAAAGATGCAGCCTCTTCTATCCGAATACAACCTGAACTGAATGCTCGCCTGTCTTTAGCAAACAGAGATTTTGCCGGCGTATCATGCAGGAAAATAGCATTTTTATTAGGGGTATTAAACTTGTACTGCCCCAAAGCATTGGTTGGCCCCGACAACTGTCGTATTCGATATGGGAAAGAATTGGGGTTAACTTCCGTCCAGTTAATTTCATCTGGATTAATGACTTCTCTGTTATGCCAGCTTTTTACGATTTCATAGTTGTGGCTTGCTAAATATTCCTGACTGTTTATGGCTTTAGGTAAGATGTCTTTGACCATTATCTTATGCGGTACATTCCAGCGGGGGTTTAATATAACCGAGTCCATTTTCGTGTTAATTAATGGTGTTTTACGCGACGGACGACCAACGATGACATCAGATTCAAACGCTTTCTCGCCCCCTTTCCAATAAGTCATCGCAAACTGAGGGACATTAACCAAGACAATATTGCTGCGCTGCTCTGGCCATATTCGTAGTCGCTGTGCATTGAGCGCGACCAAACGCAAGCGCTCTTCCATCGGGCGGTTAATCCAGTAGATAGTTTTTGGCCCAATTACGCCGTCGACACTCAAGCCATGCCGTTGTTGAAACTGTTTAATCACCTGCTCTAAATCACTGCCGTATACATTATGACTTTGATCAACGTGCTGAACATCAAAACCTAAGATATCCAGTCGATACGTCAATTCCGGCTTATGAGTGATGATATCGCCTTTACGCAACAGTCGTTTTCTCTGCATATAGTCACTAACAAAAAAATCAACATAAGGCTTTAACCTATCTATTGTGCTCACGTACCTTTTAAAGACGGCGCTGTTAGGCTCGTACTGTTCCAAAAAAGCTTCTAGCCCATCATTTCCTACGGCAAACAGCAGCGCCTCGGTACTGCCCTCAGAGGGGACAGGTAGGTGCGCAGGTACACGACCTCCAAAGAACCAGCCTTTGCCCTTTGCTTGAGCTAATTGAGAGTAAGAAATAAAGGTGAGTAAGGTGTCGGTGGCCAGAATATCGTATTCTTGCCAACGATTCTGATAACGCGCCTCTTTGAGCTCAGATAGTCTTTGATAAAACACATCGCTAACGTCGGCTAATGCGGCATGTTCTAATTGTGTCTCAAACTGTTTGATCGCATCGTATTGATACCAAATAGGCTGGTACTGATTCTCATGATAAATCTGAGCCAATAGCTCGTGATGAGCTAAAACCGTGCCCGTAGGTGTATGACTTGATACCCAAGCAAGAGATTGGTGCTGGCTCCACGCATACACTGAAGATGAGCAAAGCAGCAGAACCGAAACAATTAAATGTCTAATTATCATTTGCCCGCTCCTCGCTGACATCGCCATACTTAACAACATAGTTAAGTATGGCAAAATTCTGAGCAAGTATAGGACTAATAAATGACTAAATTACACTCCAATGATTATCCCAGTGGATATTGGATGAAAATGTCTGCCTAGGCTGGTCATAGGCTTGGTGTACAACCTTTGCCGCTCCTGAGCTTAGCCAAAATCCATCATCGCTGGCCACCACACCACTGGCGTCAGGTAAAGACGATAACTCGAGCAATTTATTCTTCGCTAGATCCCAAATTCCATAGCAGTTACCACGAGGTGAAGTCGCGATAAGCGTATTGTCATGCACGGCGATGCTTGCGATATAATGATTGAATCGTGCCCACTCCTCAGGTTCTGCATTGAGCATTGTTAGCCCTGAATGACCACTTTTCCTGTCAATTACACCACCGTGTACCGCAACCAAACTCGGATAACTATCAGGCTCTCCTCGATACTGCTGACCACAGTACACCGCACCATTAGCGTCGGTAGCCAAGTGACGAATGCTCAGATGATGATTGGACAAACCAACTTGATCAACAAGCTCACCGTCCATATTTAAGTAACTTAATGAGGGCGTCATACTCTCAAGGTTCTGAGGTGTTCGACCTAACGTATGGACGCCGCCTACCCCAATTGCAAGTTGGTTATTGCCCAATAGAATCACTTCATGGGGGCCAATACCAAACCCTGACCATTCATCCACTTTTTTATAACCCGCTGCAACGTCGTACACGCCGATAAACCCTTGGCTGGTGGTTTTATCCCCTTCGGTAACAAAAAGATACCCACCATCTTTGGAGTAAACACCATGACCATAAAAATGACGTTCTGCATTTGGCACCACCAACGGCATCATTTCACCAGACACGTAATTAAAAGGCTGGAAATAGTCTCCGGGCCTACGAGCAAACGCAACTGCCTGTGTCCCATTAGGTTGGACCGCGACACCATGCCCTCGTTTAGGCAAGGTGTGAGCCACAATGGGTTGGCCACGATGGTCTGCAATCACTACTTGGTAGCGGTCTCGCCCTTTAATGGCACACCCAATCAATGCAGGTTGTTTCGCTGTACTGACTGACGCACAACCAAGGGTCGTTGTGAGCGGCAGGGCCGAGCCCCAAAACGCAGCTTGAAGCAAACGGCGTCTTGTTTGATCAGTCACCATCGGTTGCATTAAACCCCACTACAATGCCGAGTTCTAAAGCCACATCGTCGCGGATCAATATGTCTAATAGCTCAAGCTGATTCAATAACATCAAGGCTTGTTGATAACCCGCTTTGGTTCCAATGGTCTGAAACATATTGCCATCTCTAGGCCATTCATGTTTAAGGTGCGTGAAATTTCGGCTCAGGCTATCCGCAAGATCCGTTCGTCCTCGCTCGCGTAATAAAGAGTCTAAGCCACCTTGGTGATAGATTTTATCCATCGCATCAACATTGCTGCCTAAGTTGGCAAGTGATGTTCCAGAGCGCCATGATTCAGAAAAATACGCTCGTGGTTGGCCTATTTTGGCAAGCGGTCGACTTAATTTCTGCATACTGTATTCGATCTGATTCGACAATAAGCTGACATATTCACTGCGCCAATGCTTTTCATCTAATTCAGTCCACGGGTTAGTCTGCCAAGCTTGGCTTACTTGTTGCCCATGATATTGCAAGGCTTGGCTAATTGGTTCACCTAACTGACACCCTGATGGTTTATCCGATAACAACGGAGACTTGCTATCATACAATAACCATTCTATCGCCCCGAGCCCTTGCACAGTAACGCTTTCTTTAAGTACATCTTGCGCTGTTAGGTCTGAGCTGTGCTTGGCAAGTGCCTGCATTTTTCTCCCTGTAGTGTTTTTCTTATCAGGCCAGAACTGTATATTCCAACTCAGATCCAACGCAGATTGAGGCCCACGCTGCTGACCTTGAAGCGCCATCCAAGCTTGCATGGTTGCCGACCATTGATGTTTCACATCATCCAAAGATTTATTATCGTTTCGACAATATTGATTAAAACTATCGGCAAGCAGAGAGGATTGTTGTTCAAAACGCTTGGCTGACGCCCATTGAAGACGATAAACATCCTGACTCAAGTGGGCTGAACTCGAGAGCAAGCTCAAAGGTTCCTGTGATTCATTGGTATCACTTACAGTGCCAGTCGATGCTGTTGACTGGCAGCCAATCAATAGCGTAGCCAACATCGTTAAGGCGCTCGCCTTTAAAGGCGTTACGCGTTCAAATATAATCACGGAAGCGGCGGTTCGTTTAGTCATTAGATTCACCTTATAATGAATTTAAAAATGCGATAAGCGCATCACGATCGGATTTAGACATACTTAACACCTGCTGTTGCGCATTTTTCGCCTCACCACCATGCCACAATACCGCTTCCATCAAGTTACGAGCACGGCCATCATGTAAGAAATAGGTGTGATTATTGACCTCCTGAGTATAGCCAATCCCCCAAAGTGGCGGCGTTCGCCATTCTTGGCCGTTTGCCAGGTACTCTGGTCGGTTATCCGCAAGCCCCTCTCCCATGTCGTGCAATAACATATCACTATAAGGGTGGATAACTTGCTCTGAGAGTGCCGGAGTCTCTGGCACCACGCCCGTTTTTATATTGACGGCATGACAAGACTGACAGCCGGATTGAGCAAACAGGGCTTGGCCACGCACTACTTCTGGTGACGTCATGTTTCTGCGTTTCGGCACCGCCAAATGTTGAGAATAGAATTCGACAAAGTCGAGAATCTTTTGACTCACTTCAGGTTGTCCGCCGTTCGGCAACTTTTTACAGATATCTTGAGCATCAGTGCAATTCTCGTTCGGGAAAAGATCACTGGTTAAACCAAGATCACCATTAAATGCGGCGGCATTTTGTTGCATCAGGTTCGGTTGCCCTGCTTTCCAACCAAATCGACCTAGTTCCAAGGTGTTCGTTTTTACATCTAAAACTCGGTTAGCTTTGCCTGATATTCCATCATTATTACTGTCGTTAACATCCGACATAGCTAGAATCGTTTCTTCAGGAATGGCTTCAAGTAAGCCTAAGCCGATCATCGGAGGGGCAACACGAGCTGAAAGCAAAGCATTTGGATCCATTGGTCCATAGGCTAAATTCGTAATCGAGACTGTCGGCTTACGCAAAACCACTTTTTCACCATCACTAAAATGTACGACTTTCTCATCGTACTCGATGACCACTTTGCCTTCTGGTTGAGCGTCTGGTAATGAGAAATCTTGAAGTTGTCCGCCATAAGTCGGCTCGGGTATTACGCCACCACGAATCACCGCCATTTGTTGGGCTTTAGTCGTCGCAGGAATACTTAAACGAACCAACATAGAAACAGCGTGGATATCGTTTGGCTCAGGAGGATGACCTCGACCATCTTTGATGTGACAGTTTTGGCAACCATTGGTATTAAATAATGGCCCTAACCCGTCACGGGCATCGGTTGACGCTGGAGCTTGAACCCAAGGGTTACGAAAGAAGCTATTACCGACACTAAAATCAAGCCGAGAAGCCATAGGTAAGTTAGTTGCGGGTAATGAAAGAGCATTGGGGCCTTGTTTATTTGTTGTTGTGTCGCCGCCAGATTTCTTTTCATACGCGTAACTAGAGGTGGAAAGTATCGTTATTAATCCCAGTGTAAATAAACGAAATGTCATTGAACGTCCTTAATAGAAAAAAAGGGCCCACTACGCGTGAGCCCTATACTACTGCTTCTAAATTAAAACTCGTGATCGGCGGTATCAGGGTTAAGACTTTCGATACCAATGATCTTAGCTGCTCGCTCAATTGCAGCCGTTTGTACTACCAACGCCATGATAGTGTCGTTAACCAGTGCGTTGCCTTGTGTATTACCCGTAGCAATTAACTGATCGAAGTGCTGGTCGTTTTTCTCAGCAGAAATGACAAGTTGCTTCACTTGCGTGCGTGCAATATCGAAATCTTTTTGAATTTTCTTCGCCGCTTGCTTGTCTTGCTGTGCGACAAGGTCGTAGATGCTTGGACCAGATAACAATTGACCATTTTGACGCATGTATAAGCCAGTAAATACGTTGTAGATACCTTGCTCATTGTAGTAATGGGAGTTGTGAGTGTTATCAGAGAAGCAATCGTGTTCATCTTCAGTAGAGTTTGCCTCTAGAGCGACTTTCATACGCTCGCCCGCAAGCTCACCTAGTGATAGTGAACCCATGCCAAACAACATCTTACGAAGGCCTGTTTCACTCGACTCAGATAACAATTTTTGACGGTAGTTGCCTTTTTGATTGCTCGCCCACTGCTTTTCCATCCATTCTAGATCTTCGATAAGCAGTTGAGATGCCGCTTTTAAGAATTCGCCACGACGGTCGCAGTTGCCATTAGTACATGCACTACCCATTGCAAAGTCTGTGTGTTGACGATTACCAGCTCCAGCGTTAGCGCCGTTTAAATCTTGGCCCCAAAGTAAAAATTCAATCGCATGATAGCCGGAAGCCACGTTCGCTTCAGAACCACCCACTTCATTGAGATCCGCAATGAGAGCAGGCGTAATCTTTTTAGTATCAAGTACGCTAGCACCCACTCGAACTTCTTCATTCGCAACGATGTTCGCTTGCGCACCTTCGTTACCTAACTCGTACTGGTAATCCGTAGATACGTAATCGATCAGACCTTCGTCCAGTGGCCATGCATTCAGTTGCCCTTCCCAATCATCAACGATTGCGTTACCAAAACGGAACACTTCACTTTGTTGGTAAGGTACACGAGCGTTCAACCAAGCTTCACGAGCAGAAAGAAGTGTCGACTCAGATGGTGCTGCCAATAGTTGGTCGATTGATTTGTCGAGTGCTTTCGCAGTCGTTGTTGCGTCCGCATAAGTCGCATGAGCAACGTCTGCGTAATGTTTAACAACTTGAGATTGAGTAACTGCGGCAAAAGCGCTACCCGATAAACCAAGAAGTGAAACTACCATTAATTGAGTAGTAGCTTGTTTAGTGATCATTAAATCATCCTTGTTGAGCAAATAAGTAGTAAGAACTATTATCATTATTATTCGTAACAGAATGATACATTTTTATTGCTTATATTCAAGCTTCAAATAACAAAAAGCCCCACATACGTGAGGCTTATCTGTTGATTATGCATCAAGATACTTATCAAGCACTCAATGGTGGTTTACACCAGTCAGATGTCGAGCTTATGCTTACCGTGGGAAACTTTCGCTTTTAGATAGCCTTCGTTCCCGTTCTTGATATGAGCCTCGGTATTGACCACCTCTTCAATCTCGATACCGTAATCCGTTAGATCTTTGATCTTCTTAGGGTTATTGGTAACCAAACGAATCTTTTTTATACCAAGCGCTAGCAGCATTTGTGCTGCTTCTTTAAAATCACGCAAGTCATCGCCAAAGCCAAGATGGTTGTTCGCCTCGTACGTATTCATGCCTTCGCTTTGAAGTTTGTAGGCATCAATTTTATTGTATAAACCAATACCTCGCCCTTCCTGACGCAAATACAGGATGATTCCGCCGTTATCACCCATCTTTTCTAAAGTTTCGTCTAATTGTTCACCACAGTCACATCGCGATGAATGGAATACGTCTCCGGTCAAACACTCTGAGTGCATCCGTACCAATGGAGTATGCGCCTGCTGATCAGCAGATTTAAATATTAAAGCGACGTGTTCCTTTTCAGTTTCTAAACCACGAAACGAAAGGATTTCTGCGTCTATATGGCTCTTGAGGCCGACTTTTAAGCTAACTCTGGCACGAACTTCCGCCATAACATTTCCCAACTTATTCTATTATTTGTGACTTTAGCTCTTCACCCGTATCTGTATCTTTTGTCTATCAGAAACACGTAAAGAGAAGTTGAATTGTAAATGGGGGTTCCCCACTTCAGATTCAACCACGATGATGATAATATTTATACCATTATTGTTATATTATAACAATTAGTCATTCCAGTGCACATTCTGTACTTACCATTAACAGCTTAACCCTTTGTGGGCATCCTTTAGACAATAAAAAACCCCACACATAAAGGTGCAGGGTTACTGACGACTAAGTTACTGGTGTCTAATTACAGATAGCTAGGTTGCGAATAGCTAAGAAGTTACGAATGCTAAGTTGTCGATAACCTAACAATACCTACCTCGTCGAGTCATTCAGCAGGTATAGAGAGGTGACGACATTCAATGGGGAAGAACGAGACGTCGATGAGCAGCTTCATGCTTGCTCTTTTTGCCACATAACCAGTTGAACCCAGATATTTTCTAGTTCATTTAGTTCTTCTTTCGTCAGGATAGACAACGTTGAATTCGCCCCATTATTTGCAGGCATCGCCCAGATACGAGCTTGAAAATCCTTTTTTAACTGCGTAACTACCGGTTCCACTGCCTACACCTTACGTCCGTTTATAGCTCAATTAATGAACTAGATGGCATTACATTGCGAAGATCATAGCATTTATTCGTTTTTTATTGTGCAATTAGAACTCTAACATGGAGACACATCACACTTTTTTTGCACGCACTGAGCTAAATACGTAATAAATGAATGATGCAAACGCCAGCAGTGGAATTAGCCATAACATAAATGTCGACTTGCCAATCTCTGGACGGTATAAAACGAACTCTCCAAATTGCTTTACCATTCCCGCTTTGATTTCTTCGTCGCTCTGGCCTTGCTGAACTTTTTGATAAACTTTTAACCGCAGATCCTGGGCAATGGGTGAGTTTGATTCGACCAGGTTCTGATTCTGACATTGTGGGCAACGCAGTTCTTTAGCCAATGCAATTGCTCGCTTTTGCTGTTCCGGCGTATCGAATTTAAACAACTCTACTTTCGATATTTTTTCTGTTTCAGCCTTTGAAAACAAGGCGACTTCCGCCATTGCCGTCACTGAATAAACACTCAACAAACAGGATAGGATGAACACATAACAGTTGCGAGCTGTCATATTAGCGAGCTCCCATTATCGGCATAAATTTATTCTGCCAAACCATCGCAGTTAACTCGCCAAGATGCCGCTGCCTTACCATTCCGAATTGATCAACCAAGATAGTTTCAGGGGTGCCTATCACTCCCAATCTTAATGCTAAATCTGCATCACGATCAAACAAGGTGACTTCATAAGGATTGCCATGAGTTTGCAAGTATTGAGCCGCACTTGCAATATCGTCGCGATAATTGAGCCCTAAAATAAAGTAACCACGATCATCTAACTGTTTCAAGAAATCGTGTTCTTTTGCACAAACCACGCACCATGACGCCCACACGTTTACCAGCGTCCATTTGCTGTCTTTGAATACCTGTTCAGTCGCGTTGATCTCAGCCGACTCTAATAGGGGTAACGTGAACGTGGGAAAAGCTTGTTCCATCAAGGCCTGATTAGACTTATCGGGCTCGGAAACCAGCCCAAACAACAACAAAGCGATGAATCCACCCAGTACAACGAATAGACTACTGAGCTTTACTTTTTTCGACATAACGTTTCTCTGTTTTGAATACTTTATTAGGGATAAGAGCAAGAGACACGGCAAAAGCACTTAACAACCCGCCAAACCAAATCCAACGAATGAAAGCTTTATATTGAATACGCACCGCATAGCTTTGATTGTCGAGCTTTTCACCCAGTGTTAAGTAAACGTCGCCCAGCCAGTCTGAATAGATGGCAGGCTCACTCATCAACATGTTTCTAACTTGGTAGTGGCGTTTCTCTGGGAGCAACCTAGCCTGAACACGGTCGTCTCGAGATAGTACAAAATGCACTTGCTCAGAGGTGTAGTTTGGCCCAATAAAGAGCGTACGATCATCAAACGTGATGTGGCTACCTCTAAACTCCACTTTACTGCCTTGATACATTTTATCACTGACTTCATAAGAAAGTTGTGCGTTACCTAATGCGCCAAAAATCGCAATGGCCAAACCAATGTGAGCAATCCTCATCGCGATTGAGCCGAATAATCCAGTCACCTTAGCCGGTAACGCGTGAATAATGACTACCACCATGCACAGATACGAGCCAAAAATGAGCAATGGCGACAAAGACAGTGGATAGATAAATATCAATAATGCAACGAGTAACGCCGCTACAATTAAAATTGTGCTCTTGATAGCAACACTTGGTACAGATTTGATTCCCGGCACCAGCATGAGTAACAATCCAATGAATGTCAGCGGTAATATCATCTGATTGAAATACGGGGCGCCTACCGAAATGTTTCCTAGTCCAAGCAACTGATAAACCATTGGATAAAAAGTACCGAGCCACACAACTAGGGTCGCGACCGTTAAGATGCCACAAACGAGCAAAATAACGCCCCCCTTAGAAAAAAAGGCCGTAATACTTTTACTGACAATCTCTTCGCTGCGTAGAATTAAAGCCGTTAACGCACCAAATAATAAGATGGCCAAGATAGCGAGCAGCAATAAACCTTTCGTTGGGTCAACAGCGAACGCATGAACAGACGTGAGCACCCCGGAACGCACCACAAAAGTACCCAGTAAGCTCAGACAAAAAGTAATGATGGCCAATGAAAAGCTCCACCCTTTAAGTTGTTGTTTAGCATGGCTTACTTGCAAGCTGTGCATCAATGCCGTGGACGTCAGCCAAGGTAATAAAGAGGCATTTTCTACCGGGTCCCAAAACCACCAGCCTCCCCAACCTAACTCCTTGTAAGCCCACCATGAGCCAAGCACTATACCTAAGGTTAAAAATACCCAAGCCACCGCATTCCAAGCACGGCATAGCTTGAACCAATACTCTGGAATTTGAGGCATTAGCAGGGCAGCAAACGCAAATGCAAACGTGGCAGCGAAGCCCACGTACCCGATATACAACAACGGAGGGTGAAGAACTAACCCGATATCTTGCAACATAGGATTTAGATCCCGCCCCTCAACGGGCAGTACCGCATTCGTTGCAAATGGATTAGACGCAAAGAGAATGAACAGCGCAAAGGTAGTAATAATTGCGCCCATGATCATCAAAACTCGAATTCTATAATCATTGGGAATGCGATTTCTTTGTAGCGCGATGACACTGTTCCAGCTCGATAAAGTCACTAACCAAAACAACAGCGATCCTTCATGCCCACCCCATACAGCCGCAATCTGAAAGAAAATCGGCAATTGTGTGTTGGAATGTGAGGAAACATACGTGAGAGAAAAGTCATTAGATACGAAAGCGTAACCCAATAACAAAATGGCGATTAGGCTCGAGAAGAATGCGAGATGCACAGGGACATCAACGTGCAGATTACAACGTAGCCGAGATGTGAAAGTAGTTAATCCAACAACAACGACCATTAACGCGCTTATCACACATACTGCGAGTGCAAAAACGCCAACGCTTGCTACCATAAGTTCCTTAATTTACCTTGCTACCCTTTGAAAAGTAGCAAGGTATTCATGCTTACACGACGGTCATTTGTCCAGCATAGAGTACAAAGGTTCTTAACATCAATACACCAAGCAGACTTAAGCTAGTTACAACCACAATAAATAGCGGACTGTGACGCAGCGCTTTCGGAGAAAATGCATTTAACCCAAGTGGTACTAACATACCGAATAAAACAACCCCCCACCAGAACCACGATGACCAAAAATCGCCAGTCAGCGCAAACCAAGCAGAAGCTTCGCTTTGCCCACCACTGAAGATTAAGCCAGTAAAGAAAGTGACCAATACAAACAGCTCGAATATGACGACTGGACGTTCAAAATTATGTACCCAGCGAACACTCGGACTGGTCGGGCTTTCTTTGAAACCCACAACCCCAAACAGTAAACTTGCCGCCGCACCAGAAGAAAGGCTTGAAAACAAGAATAACAATGGCAGCACTGGATTATTTAGCATTGGATACGTTTTTAACGCCGACAATAAGAACCCAGTGTATGCTGCGAGTATCACAGCCATAACGCCTAACGAGATTTCTATTACGTTTTCAAACCGTCCGAATGATTTTAGTAAACCATCCACAAAAGCAAATCGCCCTTTAAGGAAGTTAACGATCGTTTCTCTGAAAATGATCCCTATCCAAACAAACAACACCGCGAGATATAACTGGAATAAGATAACCCCCATCGACATCACCGACGACGGATTGTAATAGATCATAATTTTCCAGAAAGACAACGGTTTGGTTAAGTGGAACACCAAAATAAGCAGACCAGCCACAATGCCGAATGGGGCTACCCACGCCATTGCTTTCATGATGCCATTTTCAGCCGGATTACCTTCGATTACATTTCGTTTTAAGTAGATTGCAATCATGACCGCCCCCGCCGACATACCAGCTAAAAACAGGTATACAGCGATGATCCAGTCCCAGACCAGTGAGTCGAATTGAAATGCAGCTTGCCAAGTACTCATGACTTCACCTCTCCTTTTTCATGTGCGACTTTGTATAGCTGCGGTTTCGTTCCTAAATGGGATTTGTCGCGGTATACGGGGTTATTTGCAATAACCTTGTTAATCTCACTTTTCGGATCATTGAGATCGCCAAATGTCAGCGCTTTGGTCGGGCACGACTCAACACACGCAGGCAGTTTTCCAGCGGCTAGATTGGTGTCTCGACAGAAGTTACATTTATCCGCTGATTTGGTTTCAGGATTAAAGAAACGAACTTGATATGGGCAAGCCGCTAAGCAGTATCCACAGCCGACACATTTATCGTTATGAACGTCTACAATTCCGGTTGCTTCGTCTTTATAGGCAGCCCCAGTAGGACACACATAAACACAAGGTGCATTTTCACAATGTTGGCAAGAAACACGATCAAATTGATAATCTACATTCGGCTGCTCTCCTTTCGGTTCGCCTCGTGTAATTTCTAGTCGTGATACGCCTTCAGGTACATTGTTAACTTCACGGCAGGCATCCATACAAGCAGTACAGCCAATACAGGCTGTTTCGTCGTAGACCATACCGTAACGTTTTTTGCCATCTTCCATTGAATAGGCCAATGACTTGCTGCTGCCAATAACCGCCGTTCCTGCTACTCCTGTAGTCACGATAACCGCGCCAGCGCCTGTGATGAAATTTCGTCTAGAACAACTCATATTAATCATCCTCCGGTTTCTTCATTTTTAACTGAGTAACATCGGAATGACAATCAACACACAGTTTAATCTTGTCTTTGCGCTCTAAGCTAAGCACACCCTGTTTTTCACCATGAACCACATGACAATTTGAACACGTCAAGTTAGTTGCATGGACATCGTGTGTCCAGCTGTCTTCCTGTAGATCTTTCGGTTGATGACAATCGGTACATTGGCTATTAGCAGATAAAATTTGACTGTGACTAAGGAGTTGTTTCTCTGTGCCAGACTTTGATTGTGCGGCAGAGTATTTGATGACTTCAGGTGCACCATCACGGTGATCTGGAGAAATACTACTATGACACTCAGTACAATTTACCTCACGGCCGATGATCGCTTGCGCGTCTTCCCCGTGAGAACCGAATAATGTTTGCTTCGCATCCTTGTGACATTGCGTACACTTGTAATCTGGATCTCGAATCAACGACACTTTGTGTCGCGCTGTGTCAACTTCTTGAACCGCAGTTTCAGAAGTATCGGCAGCAACATTGAATGAAAACCCATAGAGACATAATACTAGAAGATATTTTAGCATCATGGCTATGGTCAATTTAATATTGCCCATGTTTTTCCTTTCCTTAAACCAAAACTATATTTTGGCAAACAAAAAGTGACCCTAAGAATTAAATGATAATAACTCTTAAATGAAATCAATTCTTATTTCGGATGAGCCGCAACGCTATCTGAGCTTATTATATCTGTAACTAAATATGACTGCACAAAATTCAGACAAAATAGTGAGCCAATTCACTAATTAAAATACCTAAGTCACTAGTAATAAAAGAAGTTAGCTATTTTATAAATATAAACTACGCCGCAACCCCACCTACCCCTTTAGGGGTATAAAATGGATAACGTGGCATGGATCACTATGGATAATTGATCTAAAACAATTTAGCAAATAAATGAACTTAGCGTGAGAATATATATCGTCTACCATATTAAAAGTTCTCCAATTTTTATTTTGGCTACCTTGAAATGCAACGCTAGGTAATAAAAACAAATTTACGGAGAAGCAACTGTGAAAAAGCACTGGATACGGAATTCGGCTGCAGCGTTATTGTTTGGCTCAAGCTACTTATTTAGTATGGGCTGCCTCGCTGCACCAGAAGCAAATGAAATCGGTGATCCTCGTAACCAAACTTACGAAGAGAACCATCCCGATCAATACAACTCTTGGAAAGCAACCTCTGAAAGTAAAGCGTTAGATGACGCCCTAGCGAGCGATCCTAACATGGTTATCATGTGGGCAGGTTACGGCTTTGCTAAAGACTATAACAAAGCTCGTGGTCATTTCTATGCTGTCGATGACGTAAGACAAACCCTTCGTACTGGCGCACCAACCGATGCCAATTCAGGGCCTATGCCTATGGCGTGTTGGAGCTGTAAGAGCCCTGATGTCGCTCGGACAATAGAAGAGCGTGGTGAAGATGGCTACTTTGAGGGCAAGTGGGCTCGATTAGGCGCAGAAATTATCAACCCTATTGGATGTGCCGATTGTCACGATACCAAAAGCGAAGAGTTTAAAAATGGCGAGCCTGCGCTAACCATTACTCGTCCATACGTAGAACGCGCATTTGAAGCGATTGGCAAGAAATTTGACGACCAATCTCGCTTAGATCAGCAAGCGTCCGTGTGTGCACAATGTCATGTTGAGTACTATTTCACTGGGCCAACTAAAGGGGTTAAATTCCCTTGGGATAACGGCACAAAAGTGGGCGAAATGGAAACCTACTACGATGCACTTAACTTTAAAGACTGGACGCATAAAGTATCTAAAGCGCCAATGCTAAAAGCCCAACACCCAGGGTACGAAACTTGGCGTGACGGCATCCATGGTAAGAACAACGTCGTTTGTGCTGACTGTCATATGCCTAAAGTAACTAAAGAAGACGGTACGGTTTATACTGATCACAAGATCGGTAACCCACTAGACCGTTTCGAAGACACGTGTGCGAACTGTCATACTCAAAGCAAAGAAACGATGATCGAAATTGTCGGGACTCGTAAACAACAAGTCACCAATATGAAGTTGACGGCTGAAAAACAAATTGTTGCGGCTCACTTTGAGGCTGGTGCCGCTTGGGATGCTGGCGCAACCGAAGAAGAAATGCAAGATATCTTACTTGATATCCGTCATGCACAATGGCGTTGGGATTACGCAATCGCGTCTCATGGTGTTCACATGCACGCACCTGAAGTAGCACTAGAGATTCTAGGTACAGCTGTTGACCGTGCTGCTGATGCTCGTACTAAGCTTGTACGTTTACTTGCGAAGAAAGGCATTCTAGAGCCGATTGAAATTCCAGATATCTCGACCAAAGCTGCTGCTCAAAAAGCACTGGGCATGCCTATGGACAAGATGAAGTCTGACAAAGATACCTTCTTGAAAACCGTTGTTCCACAATGGGAAAAAGAAGCCGCCGAACGTGAGAGTAAATACGAGTACTAACCTCGTAATTTAACCAAACACGAAGCTATCAAGCCGCTCATTTTACTGAGCGGCTTTTTTGTTTTCTAAAACAAATTTATAGCGCCCATAAAAAAGTCCGCGTGTATTAACACTCGGACTCAACATTTAGCATTTTAGAAACTAAGCGTTCGCTTGTTCAAATTCTTTCATGAACTCTACCAAAGCTTCAACCCCTTCTAGTGGCAACGCGTTATAGATAGAAGCTCGCATGCCGCCCACTGCTCGGTGGCCTTTCAATGACACTAAGCCTTTCGCTTCAGCTAACTCTAAGAAAGTCGCATCTAGCTCTGGCTTCACGAGTTGAAAAGGAACATTCATACGTGAACGGTTATCAGGATGAACGTTGTTACGGTAGAACGGTGAGGCGTCTATGAAACCGTACAATAAATCTGCTTTCGCCTTATTTACTGCTTCAATCGCCTCTACGCCACCTTGCTCTTTAAGCCACTTAAATACCAAACCAGACAAATACCATGCAAAGGTCGGCGGTGTATTAAACATGGAGTCTTTTTCAGCCTGAACCTTGTAGCTCAAAATACTAGGTAACGCTTGATTCGCCAGTTCTAGCAGGTCGTCTCGTACGATAACAATCGCGATACCAGCAGGGCCAATATTCTTCTGTGCGCCAGCATAAATCACACCGTATTTCGACACATCAATTTTGCGAGATAGAATGGTAGACGACATGTCAGCAACAATAGGTTTGTCCGTGACGGGTAAATCGTTTATCTCTATACCATCTATGGTTTCGTTCGGGCAAAAATGTACATAAGCGGCATTTTCATTAATTTCCCACTGATTTGCTGGAACAACAGCCGTTTTACCGTCTTTTTCGGTGCGTGCATTAATAACATTTGGCGTGCAATATTTTACAGCTTCCGCTACGGCACTTTCCGCCCAGTAACCAGCATCGACATAGTCAGCACTGCTGTTATCACCCAATAAATTCAAAGGAACAGCAGCAAACTGAGCGCGAGCACCGCCTTGACAAAATAACACTTTATAATTGCTTGGCACATCAAGTAAGTCGCGTAGATCTTGCTCCGCTTGATTTGCAACCTCGATAAATTCCTTGCTTCGATGGCTGATTTCCATCACCGAAGTACCTAAGCCATTCCAATCGATCAATTCTCCTTGGGCTTGTTTCATCACTGGCTTTGGCAAGCCAGCTGGGCCAGCACTAAAATTATAAATAGGTTCCATGATAGCGTATGCTCCTGCGTTGGTTTCTAAGATCTATACCAGAGTAATACCATTTTTTGCGCAACGACAAAAGCGAAAAAGAGGTCATTTGACCTCTCTTTATTTGCTAATGCCTATTTCTATTAGATATCTGGTTATTGCCCGTTGACCATCAAGGGCATAAACAAGGCCATTAACGACATTTGTTTGCCCGTATCAAAAGTCACAATACCATTCTCTAATTTGGCTTTTACTGCATACCCATCGGCAGACTCATCTGCAAATTCCATAATCATCATCTCATCGATACCCTCTTGGACAACGGGATATGTGTTAGCCAGATCCGTTGATGTAGACGAACTCAATTCACCGGTAAGCTGATTAATAATCAAGGTTGGATTTTGAGAAACATTTGCTAAGCCTTTCGGAATGGCCAAATGCCAATTCATCTGCATATCGCCGTTGGTCGATGCTACAGAAAGATTGTTTAATTCAACACGAACACCTGACTCTACTAATGAATCCAGCAGCGGTATCGCTTGTTCAATTTCCTGCTCATTCAATACCTGGTTTTGTTGATATAGCGCCATCAAACCTTCAAAAGCTGAGCTATTAAGCCCTTGGATAGCAAAATCCACATCAATTTGATTAAAGGTGACATCCGGCAGTGTTACATTCTCAAGCTGAATTTTTTGGGTATTGGTTAAGCTATCGCCCGCTTCATTTTGATAGGCGTTCACCGTATAACTGATCTGTTTTGCAGAAAATGAATTTCGTGGGTCATTTGTGTCAAGTGACAGGCCGTTAATTTGGATATTCTGATTACCAAGCCAAATCCCCAGCCCTTTTTGCCCCTCGCCCTCTAGTACCAATTTTTCCACGAGAAGTGATTCACCATTAGCAAAAATCACATCAGAATTTGGCACTTCAAAACGCACCGACGACTCGCCATCAAGTGCAATAGACCCCTCCCCCGTGTAACCATCAATGGTTAGCTGGCCACCATTTTGGTCTTTAAATTCAATTGGGCTACCGTTCAAAGCAAACGTTGTATTGCCATTAAGCTTAGTATTGGTATTTAAGCTAAACGTAAAGATCGGATTATCTAACGTATCGCTTTGGGCATCGATAGATAACAAACCATGAGTAATTTGATGAGTTAACGTTAACTCTGTTGGGATGCCATCTCGTTCCAGCTGCGTTTTTAGATTTTCGTCAGTAATAACAAAACGCGTTGTCGCGTGAGCCGAAAAGTAGCTACGATCGTATTCGATGACTTCGGCGCTCATTTTACTGTTACTAAGTTGCGCAATTCCATCCGTCATGACTTTCTCGGCGATTTGCCCTACTGCCAATGGCCAAATGGCTGCGATAACAATTGCGCCACCTATGGCACCGTATTTTCTTAATTGCTGCATTTATTACTCAATAACGGAAAAAGAAATCAGTGTACATAGGCACCGTTTATCTTTCAAAGGCATTCACATGAAGCCACGCAAAAAATGTGCAGTTTTACTTATTACTGACAAAGTTTGCGTTAAATCAGCCTTTTGAATCAAATTTTAGCTAGGTGATGAATAACTTTAGCTAGCTCTCATCTCGTAGCAATTTTTCTTGTTACATTGATAAAAAACCAAAAGTGATTGCCGTGAACCAATACGCCTTACTATTTATAGACAATGACTTACACAGCATTGAGCAGCTTAGAAATGAGCTGTCTGCTTTTTCTCACCGGTTCGATATCTATGGAGCAGATTCAGTAGCAGAAGCAGAAAGCAATTTAGAGTTTATCGAACAAGCAAACCAAATTGTGGCATTGGTCATCACCTGCGATAGTGAGGCAATTCAAGGCTCTGAGTTTTTAGTGCAACTGGATAAACGCCCCTCCACTCGGAGTGCTCGGAAAATATTGCTCAGCGACGGCCAAGATATCGAATCAATCTTAGCCGCCGTTAACGAGGGCCGGCTCGATCATTGTATAACCAAGCCTTTTCCGTCTGGTACTGTGCACAAATCAGCCATCAAAGAACTCACGACTTTCATACTAGAAAAAGACAACGAGGACTGGCTCGCCTACAGCCATTTACTGGATCAAAACCGAATTCTACGTGCCCATATAGATAACAGAATGCGCTCTTATCGTGCTGGGTTTATCCATGATTTTCACGACCTTTCTGACACTCAACTCGCAGAACAAGTTATCGGTTCACTCCACGAATTTTTTACGACCAAAGATGAAACCCGAGCAATCAGAAGCTATTCGGCAGATCATTTATTAACCAGAGAGGGCGAGCCAAACCGCTTTCTCTGGTTTATCACCCAAGGTGAAGTCGCACTGTACAAGAAAGACGAATTAGGGGTGCAGCGGGAGGTAGTTCGCCATACAAAAGGCAACATCATTGGCGGCATGTCTTTCGTTTCCGGTGAACACTCTTTCTCTACCGCTGTTACGCTCACCCAAACCGAAGTTATTAAACTAGATAGAGATGTATTTTCTCAGGTCATGCATTCCAACACAGACCTACTGCCACTGTTTACGAATTTACTGCTCAGGCACTTTAATCGACGGTTACAACGCAGTATCAATACCAAACTAGAATTGCAGAAAACTCTGGAGTCTTTAGAGACCGCGCACCAACAACTGATTGAGCGCGAAAAAATGGCGGTATTAGGCCAATTGGTTGCCGGTGTTGCCCATGAACTCAATAACCCAATTGCGGCGATTTTACGCGGAGCAGAGACGCTGACCGACAAAATTGCCAGCTTAACCGTGAATTCCACACAAGGCCTTGCCTCTGGTATTGGCAAACAGATTTTGCAAGATGCTCTGGGCTCTCGCCCTATGTCTACCGCTGAAGTAAGGCGAGAATCAAAACAACTCGCTGCACAATTGGGAGACCGGCAGTTAGCTAAAAAGCTAGTGCAGTTTAATTTACACCAAAATACTGACGACCTTGCTCGGTTGCTCAAACAAAGCCAAGACCTTCCCGCTGACATCAAACAACTCGAAGATTATCACGTTACCGGCAGCACACTACGTTCGATAAATGTCTGTGCCAAACGTATTGCCGACATGGTTAAAGGCCTAAAAGGCTATGCAAGGCAGGATGACGAAAAATTGCATTTTGTTGATTTGCATGAGGGGTTAGAAGACACTCTGGTTATCTTTGAAAACAAATTGAAAAGATTCAAAGTCACCAAGAATTACCAGCGCATTCCTGAAGTACTATGCCAACCTATTTCTTTACAACAAGTTTGGACCAATTTGATTTCTAACGCCATCGATGCTTTTCCTGAAAACGGTGAACTCACTATTTCTACCGGAATCAAAAACATTGACGGTAAAAGTTTCGCTGAGATCTCCGTCAAAGATAACGGCCATGGCATTCCTGAAGCCATTATGGAGCACATCTTCGAGTTAAACTACACCACCAAACGCGAAGGAAATTTCGGCTTGGGTATTGGGCTTTCAGTTTGCCAACAAATTGTCCACCAGCACGGAGGCTGGATCGACGTCGAGTCCGACGCAAAGTCGTTTACCCAAATGATCGTCTACTTACCGACCTGTCACCCTGATTTTATTGATGATATGGCGGCAGTTCAACAACCAAATAAGGAATAGAGTCATGAAAAAATATCTCATTTTATGTGTAGATGATGAGCGTGAGGTCCTTGATAGCGTGACTCAAGATCTAGCGTCCTTTGAAGAGTTTTTTGTTGTTGAAGCCGCTGAGTCGGTTGCTGAAGCACAAGATGTGATTACCGAGTTTGCCGAAGAAGGCATCCCTTTGGCATTGATCCTATGTGACCACATCATGCCAGAACAAACCGGGATCAGCTTTCTGATTGAATTAGAAAAAAAGGTCGCGACACAGCACGCTCGTAAATTACTTCTTACAGGGCAAGCAGGCCTTGAAGAAACAGTTGAAGCGATCAACCACGCTAGCTTAGATTTTTACATCGCAAAACCGTGGCAAGGAGATGACCTAGTCAACGTCGTTACAGAGCAACTGACCACCTACATGATAGAGAATGAGCCTGAACTTATGCCTTGGGGGAGAGTCCTTAATACTGAGCGGATCTTCAATGCTATCTCTGATAAACGCAGTCAGTTTGGGGAATAGTTACAAGAATTCACATTTTTATGATGATTCCTAGGCGAGATGCTTTATGATATATGCCATTGAATCAAGGATTAGAAGACGTGTATCTATGGTTTAACGATCATCAGGTATGTTTGAGTTTGCTTGCTAAACCCAGTACGTCTCAACAACAATATAATAGGTTTTTCTAAATTATGCGCAAGACTCTTTTAGCTATTGGACTTATCGCGGTATCGTCTACAGTAATCGCCGCAGATAAAGATACCGTTGTGATGAGCAACTTTAATTACGATTACGCAGAAGCCCGCATTGGCGCTGGCCCAATGACATTAGGTGGCGCTTTTAGCAAGTCGATTCACCCTAATGCGCATGTTATCGGTAAGCTAGATTCAAAATTTAAGGGTGATTTCGACGCATCCGCTGGCTTTGGTTTTCACGCTCCAGTAAATAACTGGGCTGACATTACGGGTGAAATGCTACTGCGTACTGTTGATGATAAAAACCAGAGCATCGAAACCGGCATGCAGTTAAACCTTGGTGTTCGTCAATGGCTTGGGCCGCAGCTTGAAGTAGGTGGTAAAGGCGGTTACATGTCAATTAAAGATAAAGAACAGTTCACAGGTTCTGTTTACGCTCGCTTCCACTCTACAGAGCTGTTCTCTTTGGGCATTGAAGGTATTTTAAATGACTTCTACGGTGATCACATGATGATGACCGCTCGCTTTAAGTTCTAATCAAGCAATAACTCGTATCAGAGTCAGATAGACATAAAAAAGGTTCACTCTCGTGAACCTTTTTTTTATTCCATGACCTAGCCATAGGACATTGTTTTCAGTTTGTTCAAAAACCTATTCAGAATACCGGCAAATGAACAGATGAAATCATCACAGTGATTCAAGTAATTCTTGCTGTTGTTGCTCTTCAATCAACTTCCAGTGACAACCTCTTACAGCACCAGCAAATTTCCAAAGTAAACGAATATCAACGTCCGTTCCATAGGTATGCCTTACTTGGCGAAATACATCCACCGCCCCCATACGCATGAACGTACCCACATCATCTACCCCTGATTTTTTGACCATACGTTCTAAGGTCAATTGCATGTTGGGTAAATCACGTAGCCTTCTGCTATCTTTCGACTTTTGAAATGCTCGTTGTTGCTTAGAAAAATTAATCGACCCCTGAACAATTGAATCTAGCTCATCATAGCCATTATCAAATAATTCAGTAATATCATAATAATTTACTGTTGCTGTTGTTTGCTTTTTAACGTGTTTGTATTTTTCACATTTGAGCTCAGTAAGTCTACTGTCAAGGTTTCCACCACCGCGCACAAAAATAATTTCATTTGTGATAAGCGCAAACATTGCTCCATCCTTGAAAAGCCCTATTCCTCCAAACATTGAACGTTTTTGATAAGAACCAAATTTTTTTGCGTATGCATAGAACAATTGTTCCTTCATGTTCCGTGATCTCCGTACTTATGTGTTAACCCCCCGATCAAAACACAAGCGTCATTAAATGACTTTTAGAGCGTTAGCCAAAAATGCGGCTAAAAAGATTACCAAAGGCAATCAAAAGTGAACCGTAGTTTGAACCTCAATTCACCTACAAATATGATACTTATCTTTGAGAAATAAGTGTGGATACCGATCACACGGAAAGTAATAAATCTCAAATTCAACACACCCGAGATCACAGAACCTGAGTGAAACTACAGTAATTGACGCAAATATAATTATAAAGAACAAAAACCATCGTCGAAAAGACACGGTTTCTTACACTTATTTCACAACGCATTTTGTTGCTTATTACCCACAGGAGAAGTTAAACTTAAATAAGTTAATACTGATAAAAGAACCCAATGAATCACTTATCCTTTTACTGGCTCCCGGACAACAATCAGCTTCTATTGAAAGGACTTGAAACTGAGTTTGCTCAACTGGTAGAGCAGTCTATCAATACAGGTCGAATCAGCTTACCGCCGATCCCTGAAGTTGTACTCAAGATTCAAAAACTGTGCACGTTGGAGTCAACAGGTATCGCTGATATTTCCGATAGCCTGCTGCAAGATCCAGGTCTTACCGCCGTAGTAATCCGTGTTGCGAACTCTGTCGTATTCAACAGAAGAAACATTACCTGTACCGATCTCAACACCGCTGTATCACGCTTGGGGATTTATCGCGTACGTGACATCGTGACCGCACAAGCCATCGAACAACTTAAGCACTCTGTAAATCTCAAAAAAGAGTGCAACACCGTTCTTATCGACAGCGCCGCTATTTCCAGGAAACTCGGTGCGACCATGGTGATGATCACCGACCGATATAAAGCCCTTGATACAGAAAGTAACTTTGATTATCTAGAACCCGAAAAAGCACTGCTTACTGGTCTATTGGCGGATATTGGCCTTTTCTGTTTAGTCAGCGAATATCACTTGTATTTGGATCGCGGTAATTATCTAAACTACGATTTAGCCATGCAGATTTTCCAATCTCGCTGCGCGGTGACAAGTCAATTGGTACTTAAACAGTGGGGTTTTGACAGTGACTTCATTGAAGTGGCCACCAATAAAGAATACAGCAACAAAGACCAGTTAGTCAGTTATCTTGATATCGCGAGAATCGCACATCACTTATTGATGTTCCGCAATAACGACGAGGCCATAGACGACCACCACGTCGAGTTTGACGTCACTGGCGCAGAAGTCTTATTCGAACTGAGCAACCTAAGCGATGCACAATTCCAAGCTAAATTGAACGACATTGTGCGAGCGACCTCATTTTAATCGTAGGTAATCCTACAGCCACCACAACTAAACGCCGTTGTTGTTTCTGACAACATCGGCTAGATTCTCGCTTATTATCTTCCTCAAAGCATACTCATGACCTCAACGATTAAGAACAAACCAAATGAAATTCATCGACATAATTAACCGCTATTGGGCTATTTTAGTCATTGTATTGGGACTGATCGTTACCTATTTATCTCTTTCACCCGTTCAAGAATTACCGAGTGTGCCAGGCACAGACAAAACGCATCACTTTATTGCCTATGCAGCCTTGATGTTCCCTATTGCTTTAAGAAAACCAAAACATTGGAAGATCTATGCTGCTGTTCTTGTCGGTTACAGTGGTGTAATTGAACTGGTTCAGCCCTATATGAATCGCCACGGCGAATGGTTAGATATGCTCGCGAATACTAGTGGCGTGGTTCTTGGTATTTTCCTAGCAACATTTGTTAATTTCTTGGTTAATCAAATGCGAATGAGTAAAAATCGGACTGGCATTAAAAATACTGATTAGATCTTGTGCTACTGCAGCGTTTACTGCTTATTAGATAAAACTTGTTAACTCTCTGTACTGGTGAATAATTCCTTTGCAAAGACGCCCCCTCCTCCTCCCTGCTTGAAGGTATTCGACAAACTAACGTAGGGTAATTCCTGTTTAGCAAGCCTATTCCCTAATTTAGTGATTGCATATAATTGTGTTAATGACTTCTGTTGAATACAAAACTGGCCTCACGAAATTACATCTCAAAAATTTTCCTTCTATCAATCTTCTCCTACGTTTTTATCTCATCCGAGGTCTAATCTGTTTAAGGAAAAGAACATTGAAAAAGATAATTCTTCTGGCTGCGTTGTCCATGACCAGTTTAAGCGTGCATGCGGGAACAAGTGCATCAGCATTAGATAACCGAGGTTATACCGAAACAAAGTACCCAATTGTTTTGGTACATGGTTTATTTGGCTTCGACACGTTGGCGGGAGTTGATTACTTCTATGGCGTGCCTGAGTCACTCACAAAAGATGGGGCGAGTGTTTATGTTGCTCAAGTATCTGCGACAAACAGTTCAGAAATTCGCGGTGAACAATTATTAGAACAAGTTGAGATTCTATTGGCAGCCACAGGAGCCGATAAAGTAAACATAGTTGGGCACAGTCATGGTGGTCCAACTGCTCGCTATGTTGCTTCTGTAAGACCAGACCTTGTCGCGTCAGTTACCAGTATTGGTGGCGTGCATAAAGGTTCTCAAGTTGCTGATTTATTAAGAGGGAACGTAGAGGAAGGATCGACGACTGAAGCCATTGCAGTCAAGCTCGCGAGTGGGTTAACGACGTTAATTAACTTACTTTCTGGTGGCCACGATTTAGGACAAGATGGTCTTGCATCACTTGATGCCTTAACGACGGAAGGATCTTTGGCGTTTAACCAGTTTTACCCAGAAGGCGTTCCAACTTCTGAGTGTGGTGATGGTGATTGGATAGCGAGCAATGGAGTGTCTTATTATTCTTGGACGGGTTCTTCAAATTTTACTAACCTTCTTGACCCGACCGATGGCGCAATCACTATTTTGGGCTTAGCGTTTGACGGCCCTAATGATGGCTTGGTGGGAACGTGCAGTGCTCACTTGGGCAAAGTGATTGGTGACAATTACAAAATGAACCACCTTGATGAAATTAATGGGTTACTGGGTATCCATCATTTATTTGAAACCGATCCTGTGACTTTATACCGCCAACATGCAAACCGTTTGAAGCTTGCTGGTTTGTAAGCGTTAACTGAACCAAGGGATAGCTATGAAAAAGACCACACTAACGTTAATGATCGCCTCGGGGAGCCTTGGTGCGGTCTTTTATTTCTTACCAACGAATGAACCTACATTAACAGAAATTAATTCAATACAGTCGGCCAACACCGTACAGGTTGAGTCGCAAAAAGACACCGAAATCGACGTCAGTTCAACAAAAGATGCCATGGAATATTTTATGTCCGGCATTGCAGAAACTGACCTAAAAAGTATGGAAAATAAGGTCGTTCATTTCTCGGAACATCAAGGTAACAGCATTATAGACAAAGCGCTGTTTGCAAAATATTTGGATTATAAATCAGCATTGGAAGGCATTGATTTATCGTCCAATATGACCGATCTGAGTCTATTGAATTTGCAAGAAATCCATCTAGCTCTATTAACATTACAGGCGCAGTTTTTCAGCAAAGAAGAGCAGCAATTACTTTTTGAACATGACAACCGTATGAGAGAGTTAGCATTACAAAAACTGCAGCTCAAAGAAAACAGCATAGACAGAGATGACTATCAACAAAAACTTCAAAATGAGCTTCAATTACAACCTGACTACGTTCAGAAAAGCCACAAAAACCAAGTTCTCCTAACGCAACTATCACAAGCTAATTCTTTAGACTCCCAAGACAAATACCTAAATAGAGCTGAATTAGTGGGTGATGAAGCAGCGCAGAGGCTTGATGCGTTAGATCGTCAAAGGGAGCGCTTTTCTGGAGCCATTGACGCCTATATTTCTCTTCGGAATGACATCTTCGATGATGTCACTCTCAGTCGTGACGAGCAACTGGCATCCATCTCCGAATTAAGATCAAATACCTTCCCGCCAGAACAGCTCAAGCGAGTACAAGCAATTGAAAGAATTAAAGATAATGATAAATAGCCTTAAATTCATCAGATTAGGTCGACCGAAAAGATAATTGTGTTTAGGCTAGCGCTTTGGTTTACTTTAAATACAATGAATTCGCTACTCTTAAGCGAGTTAAACACTAAAGAACTTTTCGATGAAGAAATCACAAATACTCGCCAATACAATCAAAAACCAGATAGAGCAAAATATTTGGTTAAGTGGTGAGAAAATCCCATCCATTAGAAATGCGTGTAAACGCTATAAACTCAGCATAGAAACGGTACTGCAAGCGTATCAACAGCTTGAAGACCAAGGTTATGTCCGCTCCAAGCCTAAGTCTGGCTATTTTGTTTTACCGCGCAGGAACGTATTCGTTTCGGATCATTCAAAGCCAAAAGCCATCAAGCCCTACCCTGTTAAAATCAGTGACTTGCTTTACGATGTGCTTCAACGAGCCAAAGATCCCAGCATCATTCCACTTAGCTCAGCATTTCCAGACCCAGCCTTATTTCCGCATCAAGCGCTGTCACGCAGTTTAGCCAATGCCAGCCGCCAAATGCCTGACAATAGTATGCTTACCAATTTACCTCCGGGCAGTGAGACGTTACGCAGGCAAATCGCTCAACGCTATCAAGCTAGCGGATTAAATGTATTGCCAGGCGACATAGTGATTACTTCTGGGGCAATGGAAGCACTCAATTTATGTCTACAATCTTGCACCGAGCCAGGTGACTTGGTCGCAATAGAGTATCCAGCGTTTTATGGCGCCTTACAGACTATCGAAAGGCTCAACCTTACCGCTGTAGAGATCCCAATCGACCCTAAAACAGGCATTGACCTTGACGTGCTAGAGTCGGTGTTTGCTTCGATGGACATCAAAGCGTGCTGGTTCATGACGGAATCGCAAAATCCTGTTGGCTATTCAATGAGTGACAGTAACAAACAGCGATTAGCAGAATTAGTGAATCAACATAAGATCCCGATGATAGAAGACGATGTGTACCGAGAGCTTCACGTTGGTAATCAAAGTTCATTGCCGGCAAAAGCGTACGACGCCGATGAACAGATCATGCTGTGTGGCTCTTTTTCCAAATCACTCTCCCCCGGCTTTCGAATTGGTTGGGTAGTAGCGGGAAAACAAGCACTAACAATTCAACGATTACAGCACTTATCTACGCTTTCTAGCAGTATTCCCATTCAACTTGGCTTATCTCATTACCTAACGTTCTATAGTTATGACAACCACCTTAAAAAGCTTCGCAAGCGCTTAAATGAAAGGAAAAAAGAACACCTAGAGCTATTAGAGAACAGTTTGCCTTCGAGCGCGATTATCCATAAAAATCAAGGTGGTTACTTTGTATGGATAGAGCTACCTCATAGTATTTGTGTCGAGAAGCTCTATAAACTGGCACTTGAATACAACATCTCTGTCGCTCCGGGAATTATATTCAGCAGTGACAAGAGGTTCTCCCATCACATTCGTCTTAACTGTTCATACGCTTGTGACGACAAAATAACAGAGGCAATACAAACGCTCGGCCGTCTGATTGAAACCATGGCATCACAGGCCTAAATAGTCTGCTGAGTTATTGCCCGCCGTCTATTAAATAAACGCATCTGTTCTATTTTTTAACGGTAAATCTGTTCTAGTTTGGTTCGCGAAAACTGTGTTGAAATACGCTCCAATTCTTAATATGAAAGCCATCATTATGATGCTTGGAGTTTAAATGTTTGATGTAGTTGAATTATCGCGATTACAGTTTGCGCTAACTGCTATGTTCCACTTTCTCTTCGTCCCTTTAACTATCGGTATGTCGTGCTTGCTTGCGATCATGGAGTCGATCTACGTACTTACCGGTAAGCAGATCTATCAAGACATGACTCGATTCTGGGGCAAACTGTTTGGTATTAACTTCGCTTTAGGTGTCACGACAGGTTTAACCATGGAGTTCCAATTCGGGACCAACTGGTCTTATTACTCTCACTATGTCGGCGACATATTTGGTGCTCCTTTAGCTATAGAAGCGCTGGTCGCTTTCTTCCTTGAATCCACTTTTGTCGGTCTTTTCTTTTTTGGTTGGGAAAGGCTATCAAAACGCCAACATCTTGTCGCGACTTGGCTGGTTGCGTTAGGTTCAAGCTTCTCTGCACTATGGATTTTGGTCGCCAACGGTTGGATGCAAAATCCGATTGGATCAGAGTTCAATTACCAAACCATGCGTATGGAAATGACCAGCTTTACCGAAGTGGTACTTAACCCCGTTGCTCAGGTTAAGTTCTTGCATACTGTCGCGTCGGCCTATACCTGTGGTGCAATGTTTATCCTTGGCGTGAGTTCATATTACTTACTGAAAGGTCGAGACATTGCTTTTGCGAAGCGCTCTTTCGCCGTGGCAGCATCTTTTGGTATCGCATCTATCATCTCGGTAATCGTACTAGGCGATGAATCTGGCTATGAGTTGGGCGACGTTCAAAAAGTGAAACTCGCAGCCATTGAAGCGGAATGGCACACCGAGCCCGCTCCGGCCGCTTTTACTTTGTTCGGATTACCAAACCAAGAGGAAGGAAAAACTGACTTCGCTGTCAAAATTCCTTATGTAATGGGGATTATTGCGACCCGATCTTTGGATGAGGAGGTGACGGGGCTTCACGACTTGCGTGATCAACATTTAGTACGTATTCGAAACGGTATTGTGGCTTATGAATTGCTTGAACGTTTGCGAGCTGGCGATACCTCTGATGAGCTAGAACAGGCCTTCGATCAAACCAAGCATGACCTCGGATACGCCCTGCTTCTTAAGCGTTATACCGATACAGTTATTGACGCTACAGAGCAGCAAATCCAACAAGCTGCCGATGATTCAATCCCAACCGTGTGGCCACTGTTCTGGTCATTTAGAATCATGGTCGGCTGTGGCTTTATTATGTTGTTTGTCTTTGGCGCTGCCTTCTTACAAACCTACCGTAAAAACATCACTCAAAAGCCTTGGTTATTGAAGGCGGCACTTTGGTCAATTCCTTTACCTTGGGTGGCAATCGAAGCGGGTTGGTTTGTTGCGGAGTATGGCCGTCAACCCTGGGCGGTCGGTGAAATTCTCCCTGTCGCAGTCGCGGCATCTTCGCAAACCGTTGATAACTTGCTTACGTCTCTCGCGTTAATTATTAGCCTCTATACGGTCTTTATCATAGTTGAAAGCTACTTGATGATTACCGTCGCCAAAAAAGGCCCAAGCAGTTTAAAAACGGGCCGTTATCACTATGAACAAACAACATCACTTGAAGCCAAATTGGCACAACAAGTTCAACAATAAGGTGACTGACTCATGTTCGAATATGACACATTACGTTTAATTTGGTGGGTTCTGATTGGTGTGCTGCTGATTGGTTTTATGATCACCGATGGCTTCGATATGGGAGTGGGTGCGCTATTGCCGATTATCGGTAAAACCAACGCCGAAAGACGAGTGATGATTAACTCCATTGCTCCCCATTGGGACGGAAACCAAGTGTGGTTAATTACCGCAGGGGGCGCTTTGTTTGCCGCTTGGCCATTGGTGTATGCCACATCGTTTTCAAGCTTGTATGTTGCGATGTACTTGGCTCTTATCTCATTGTGGCTACGTCCTCTTGCGCTTGAGTATCGAGCCAAGATAGATAACGACCAATGGCGGAAAGTATGTGATTTATCCATCTCGTTTTCAGGGTTCTTTCCGCCGATCTTATTTGGTGTCGCATTTGGCAACTTAATACAAGGGCTTCCTTTTTCGCTCAATAGTTTACTTATGGTTGAATACCACGGATCTTTCATTGATCTACTTAATCCGTTTGCGCTGCTGTGTGGCTGCGTTGGTTTATTGATGGCGTTGTTGCAAGGCAGTGCTTGGCTGATGATGAAAACGACAGATGCACTATATAACAAGGCAAAATTAGTTGCGCAGATGAGTGCGGTACTGGTGGCTTGCCTTATGGTGGTTGGTGGTTTAGCGATACGCCATATTGATGGGTATCTGATTGTTAGTGAACTGAGTCATGGTGCCGTTTCAAACCCGTTAAACAAACAAGCGATGGCAAAGACAGGTGCTTGGTTAACAAACTTCGAGACTCACCCTTGGATGTGGTTTGCACCGATTGGCAGTGTGATCACTCCTTTATTAGCTTTGCTCAGTGCAAGATTGAAGTGGGATGCGCTTGCCTTCATTAGTTCAAGTCTTACTAACGCTTGTATCGTTTTAACGGCTGGGTTCGCGATGTTCCCATTCATTATTCCATCCAGTATAAAACCAAGCCATAGCCTAACGCTGTGGGATTCAACATCCAGCGAACTGACCTTGAACATCATGACAGGCGTAGCGTTTATGATGGTGCCAATCATTCTTTGTTACACGGCTTTTAGTTATCGCACCATGTTTGGACGACTCGATAGTGAGTATGTTGAACGTAATGGCCATTCACTGTATTAAGGAGCTTTTCATGTGGTATTTTATTTGGATACTCGGTTTATTCTTAGCCTCTGCATTCTCTATTTTGAACGCAATCAGCTTCGAAAATTATGATTCAGAAACAGAGACCTAATCGTTATTTGGTCAATACAACGTTGAAGTGCTGTTCGTTTCGGCGGGCAGGTATCGAAACAGAGATTCAATGTGAGAAGATTTACCCGTAATCGTTAAGCCGATCACTGGGTAAATCTGCCTTGTCTAACTATTTACACAGGCTTAATTTATTTACTTAACACTATATCCGACACGATATTGCCATCTTTAATCGTAACAACACGTGCTGTTCGCTGAGCCAACAAATTATCATGAGTGACAACAATTATCGTTCTTCCTTCTTGATTAAGCTCTTTAAATAGCCGTTCGATTTCAGCTCCAGATTTGGAATCTAACGCTCCCGTCGGTTCATCTGCTAGAATAATTTGTGGGTCGTTAACCAACGCTCTGGCTATAGCGACTCGTTGTTTTTGACCGCCAGAGAGTTGATTTGGCTTGTGATGAAGCCTATCTCCAAGCCCTACTCTATGCAGTAGTTCGCTGGCTTTTTTACGCCTTTCTTTTGCATTTGCTCCTCGGTATACAAGGGGCAACGCAACATTATCTAGCGCACTGGCATATTCGAGTAAGTTAAAGCTTTGGAAGACAAAGCCAATTTTTTGATTTCGAATACCTGCCAATTGATGGCTGGATAACTGAGAAACATCTTGATCAGCAAGAATATATTGCCCCGATGTAGGCTTGTCTAAACAGCCTAGCATATTCATCAATGTCGATTTACCCGATCCCGAAGGGCCGAGAATAGCGATATGCTCACCGCTTAAAATACTCAACGACACATCATCTAACGCTTTAATTGTCTCTTCACCGCTTTGATAATGCTTACTAATATTGGTCAGATTGACCAGTTGTGTATCTGTCATATGGGTTCTCTAGAATATGTTGCAGAGATTATTCACTTTGCAGAGCTTCAAGGGGCGTAATGTTCGCCGCACGACGAGCAGGAAACCATGCCGAAACAACGCCAACAAATGCGAGTACGACAACCACCAACAAGAGGATTGGCAATGATAACTCCAATACTGGTTGTCCTAACGAGTCATAAAGCATGTTGCCTTCAAGGGATATCGCTGCCAATGCTTTGACCAACAAGAATGAAAGTAGCAGGCCAATGCCGCCCCCAATGGCCATGGTCAACAAAGATTGTAATAAGTAATGAAGCTTGATGGTCGTTGGGGTTGCGCCAACCGCCATTCTCACACCAATATCACGCGTCGCCTTTTTAACTGTGGCATACATAACGTTGGCAATGCCAATCCCCGCGACGCCGAGCGTTACCAAGCCAATGATGCCAAGAAAACCTTGTAGCCCAAGTAAAAATTGACGCATGGTTTTTTGTCTTAGCAACATATCGGTCGCTTGAACTAGTTCACTATCTTGTAAATTTCCGACGTTTTTACGCGCAATAACCTGTTTCGCCGTTGAGGCAACATTGAGCCTATCAGCGTGTTTTGCAGGAACGATATTAATAGCACCAATGGCAGCATTTAGGTGAAAACGCTGCCACGTTGTAATAGGCACAAAGATGCTCTCATTAACTGGCGTTCCTTGCTCAACGTAGGCACTGTTTTTTTTCAGCACGCCAATCACCGTAAATTGATTAGCACCGACTTTAACCTGCATTCCGACCGGATCGGCCGTCAGTTTTGGCGATGAAATCCAATCATCAGCGACACTTTTATTAAACAATCTCGCCGCAACATCATGCCCTATTACAATCACTTTTCTCTGCTCTCGCATGTCCATTGGATTAAACCAACGGCTGCCTAGCATGGTATGAAACCCCATCACTTGCTTATAGTCAGCCGTCACTGCAATCGGCTTTTGCCACGTTCGTCTATCTTGATAGGTCACCCGCTCATTCCAAACCACTGATGGCACCGCTTTTTGTACCGACGGTAGCGCGCGAATAATGTCGACGTCTTCGATCTTTAAAGTGAGTGGTTTACCTTTATGAAAATTGCCGTACGCCTCACTCGCGTAGCCACCGGTTAGGTAAATCAATTTACCATTACCGCTTTCTGAGCTTCTTATCAGCCCCTGCCTTAATCCTTCACCTGCAGCTAACATGGTTGTGATACACACCGTGGCCCAAACCACAGCAAAGATGGTTAAACATAATCGCAGCTTTTCGGCTGCCATTTCATGAAATATCTGTTTAATTGGAAACTGCATTTTACGCTCTTGCCACTAGGGCCAGTACGGGAGTTAAATTGGCGGCTCGGCGGGCTGGAAAATACGCGGCTAATAACGCCAAGATAAACGTGACCATTAGTGACATAGCGATCGAGCCGCCAGTGATCGCAGGTTGACCTAACCATTCGGGCATACCGATAAGGTTAAGCACAAACACTATTGCATAGGAAAAAACCATTCCTAAGATAGTACCAACAACCACTAATATCCCACCTTCAAGTAAGAATTGACTTAAAATATTGCGCGGTGTCGCGCCAATCGCGAGCCGGACGCCTATCTCTCTGGTTCTTTCAGTGACAGACAAAAACATGATATTTGCGACGCCTATCGTACCCACCGCCAAAGTCATTGCACCACTGGCACCAAGAAACAATTGAATGCCACGTAAGATTGCACTAAAAAACTGGGTTTCTTGGCCAATATCCGGCATATAAATCGCATTTTGATCGCTTGGGTCAAAATGCTGTTTCGCCGCAAAGAAAGAACGAACACTTGTTCTTAAAATCGAGCCCAATACTGACTCGCTTGGTTCGATGATCAACATAAAGGGAGGGCTTTGCCATAAATCTTGAAAAGTAGTATTTGGGATCATCACCTGATCATCCTCATTGCCCATTTGAAAGAACCCTTCGCTTTGCTCTGTCACGCCGACAACAACAAAGGGGATCCCGTTTACATTAACGTTATCTCCAAGGTTTACATTACCCATCAATGCCAAGCGCCAGCCGAGTATGGCGACCTTAGTATGATTGATCACATCAGTTGGAGAAATCGCCCGAGAGCCAACCGCCAGCTTGAGGTTACGCAATGCAATGTAGTTATCATCGATACCGCTTACGTTACCTGGCATTGGCGCGCCTACCGTATCCGTTACCGTTGCGTCCCATTTGCCATACACTGCGGAAACGGATTGAACCACGGGTTGTTCCGCCAACATCTCTAACTGGGGTTTAGAAATACGCAGCTCCCTTCGCGCAGGTAATCCTTGCCACTCTTTGCTGGTTTGCTCTACAAATGCCAATTGGGTGTTATTCATTAGCATGGAAAAAGACTTTGAATTAACTTGATAGAAACCTTCACCCAGCGCCACCAGCACCAAAACTGACACTATCCCCCAAACAATCGCAATCACCGCTAACAAGCTTCGTAGCCGATGGGCAAGTAAGGTTTGTAGTGTTTGCTGCAAAACCGAAATCATGAATGCAGCGCCATAGACAACTGTTTAATGACCGTATCATCAAGCTGGCCCACGGTTTTTAGCAAAGAAACACGACGCTTCCAGTATTGGTATAGTTGACTACGCAGTTTATTCTTCTTATCAAACAGAAGATTATGAGCGCGTATCACGTCGGATGCTTGCGAAAGCCCGGCACTGAATTCGAGCTCCTTGGCCTTTAGCACGGTCTGTTGAGTCAGTATTTGTTGCTGGGCAATCTCTACTCGTTGCCAGTCCATGTATAGTTGCTGAAAATCTTGTTCGACCTGAGTTTTAAGTCTAACTTCTACCTGGATAACATCTTGCTTAGCCGATAATATTTCTAAGCTTGCTTTATCAACTTGTGCTCGCGTTGACCCATTAAGATCAAGCGGTAAACGCACATTGAGTCCCGCATTTAAATTATCATTTCTTCTTTCACTGCCATCACTGTATGTCAACTTCCCTGAAAGTGTTGGGTAATAACCTGCTTGTGCCTTTTCTCGTCCAAATTCCGCCGCTGTTACTTTTTGTTTTGCAACCAACAACTCTGGGCTACTGTTCTTGGCTAATTCGACCCAGCGTTGCTGATCATTCATTGCCAACTCAGGTTTAACTAATGCATCAGCCGCAATTTCATCCACCACAGTCGGTGACTCGTTGGTCAACAGCATTAAGCCCGATTTCTTCTGTTGTAACTCAGATTGACTCGCCAAAACAATGGATTGAGCATCAATATAATTCGCTTTGGTTTCTTCCACTTCCGAAAGTCGAATCTTTCCTGCTTGATAGTTCTTCTGAGTTATGTCGTAAATTTTCTTGGACTCTAGCCGTTTTTGTTTAGCAAGGTCGAGGTTGCTTTGGGCCTGAGCTAATTCAAGGTAAGCCGTAATGACTTTTTCGGCTAACGTATTGTAAGCTTGAGCCACGCTCAACTGTGCCGCTAAATGCGTTGCCTGCGACTGATCTAAATTGGCCCATTTACTGCTATCCCATAACGTCTGCTCAAACGTGACATCGTAACTATTATTATATTTTCCGTGCTCATTCCAAGCCGCATTCGCGCCAGTACTTAAAGAAGGAAAAAGTTCGCCTTTCGCGCTGAGAACCATGGTTTCGCTTATCTGCTCATCGAGCTGAGATTTTTGATAACTCGGGTCGAACTTTTTCGCCGCTTGCCACGCTTGCTCTATGGTCATCGCATACGTGGGCTGTGCATTAACACCAACCGCAATCAAAGCCACCAAGAACCAACAACCTTTAACATTACGCATTGGCGCCTCCACCTTGCATCATGCTGTTATCGACGATCTCTTCACCACTCTCAAGGCCAGACAAAACTTCAACGTTAACGCCGTCCGACAGACCAAGTTCAACTTGCCGAGAATGGTAACCTTGCTCAGAATCATCTGGGATCAGCACCAAAGGTTGGCTCGCTTCAAAACGTATAGAACGTTCAGGGATGGTGGTTCCACCATTTGATTGTTGCAGTGTAATTTTGGCCGTCGCCGAAAAACCAGAGCGCAGTGTGATCTCTTTAGGAAATTGAATGTTACTTACCTCAACTTCAAAACCATTATCAAAACTTGATGTTGAACCGGGAGTGTTGAGCTTTTCTGACTGGACCGCAACTTTGCTCAAGGTTCCAATGATTTTCTCACCAGGGTACGGTGCTAACGTGATGCTGGCAGACATACCAACTTTTAACTGCGCAGCATCATGCTCACTGACGCTACCTTTAAAAATAATATTGCCCATATCAGCCATAGACATCATTTCTGTTGCGGCTTGATTTGACTCGGTGGAAATAATGGGCTCTCCTACCTCAACTTTTAGATTCAAGATAGTGCCGTCAATTGGGGCTAGAATTGTCGATGAAAGTTTAGCATCGCCAATTGCGGCTTCACCACTTCGTATTAAATCTAGATTTTGTTTTTTTTGTTGTAAGTCGGCTTTAGCTGACTTCACATCCGACTTTGCCTGAACGTAATCACCGTAATTATCGGGGATGACTTTTTGCTCCACCAAACTTTGTAAGTTGGCTAACTTCTGCAGTGCCGAATCTAAACTCGCTTCACTTCGCAGCACTTCCGTCATCGCATTTGTTAGTGCAGTAGGGGTTGGATTTGGCTTAATCTTGATCAGTGGAGTGCCTAAAGTAACACTTTCACCAACGTGATGATAAACCTCGCCAACAATGCCATTTAACTGTGATTTGATAGAGATAGAATGCGCTGGAACTACTTTTCCTACCGCGATCGCTTGCTTTGCGATCACCCCATCTTGTGCCACTATGAGGGGCAAGGCGACACCATCTGGAGTCGACGAATTTAGGTAAAAATACCCCCCGGCAGCAAAACTTATCGTAGTTAAAGCGAGGGCGGCCAAACGTTTACTCATAGTAGATACCGTGTTAACTCTACCAACTTAATGCTGTGCGCTGTGCATAGGCACGTTAAAGCTGATAGTGAACAAAATTGAATGTTCAATAGACCTCATAAAATCAAAAACGATGCATCGTTTCTATTTTAAAAAGTGTCATATTGATTAATAAAAAGACGAAGAGATGTCCATATAGCGACTTAGCTCAATAAGACGTAAGACCCACGCGCAAAAGCATAAGTTCCTTAGCCGCATCACCAGTAACTAGTCAACATAAAGCATACAAGAAAGGGCTGTAATCGTCTGTTTAGAAATGTATTGGATTGTCAACGTTATGAACTAATCGTCTTGGTTAACGGCAGGGAACGTTCGACGAGGTGAGATCGGCTACATACGAGATGATTAGTGAAGGTAACATAATTGACTTGCAAAATATTCTCGGACACCAGAATATAGAGCAAACAATGGTTTACGCCCATTTATCCCCTCCTCATTTAATGGAAGCTACTAAGCTAAACCTAATCGTTCGAATGGGCTTATAGTCCACACATAAAGTGGCGAGGAAATGGCGGTAGTGCTCAGTAAACATCGGGTGATAAGGGATAATCCCGCATATTAGGACAATACGTAAAGCCTTAGAGGGCTTGCAATAAACGATTTTAAGGATTTACATGTATTCAGGGATGCTCTATATCTTTGCCCCTCTCATTGTTGGGTATTTAGTGCCGTTTTCAAATCAACGTTTTTTAAATGTTGTGAACAAAACCACCCACTACCTTATTTATTTGATCCTATTTATCATGGGTCTTAGCCTAGCTGCATTGGATAATTTGGGCGGTAACATCAAAAGTATCCTAACCTACGCAATTGGGTTTTTCTTGATAATCGGCACATGTAATCTACTGGCTCTTCCTTTTATCGACAAATTCATGCCAGTTAAAACCGAACAAACGGGTAAACAGTTGCCACTGTCAGCCATGGCGATGGAGTCCATCAAGTTGATAGTCGTAGTTGGCGGTGGTTTAATTGTAGGCTTGATGCTTCCTCTTGACCTCTCCAATGTTGACCAATGGAGTGAATGGATCTTACTTGCTCTACTGTTTTTTATTGGCATTCAGCTAAGAAATAGCGGCTTAACTCTACGTCAAATCCTGCTGAATAAGCACGGCATGGTGATAGCCCTTGTAATCATCATTTCCTCGTGGATTGGCGGCGTACTTTCGGCCCTATTGTTAGGTTTACCGATCACCCAAGGTCTGGCTATGGCTTCTGGCTTTGGTTGGTACTCGTTGTCGGGCATTTTAATTAGCGATGCTTATGGCCCGGTATTGGGTGGTGCCTCATTTTTATTAGAGCTAGGACGAGAACTCATCGCTTTGGCGGCTATACCTCTTATCATCAGGCAATTCCCATGTACTGCCATTGGATACGCAGGCGCTACCGCAATGGATTTCACCTTGCCAATCATTCAGTCGAGCGGTGGGGTTAAATGTGTACCCATTGCCATCGTAAGTGGCTTCATCTTAAGCATATTGGTACCAGTATTTATGTTATTTTTCGTCTCGCTCTCATAAAGCACGCGAAATTTCGTTGATAATAAATAACATTTTATTAAAATAGCCCTGCATAATAACAAAAGGAATTAACATGAAACGCTTCGCTCTTGCTGTACTGCTTTCCAGTGTTTCTACGCTGTCTATTGCTGCTGATACTACCTGCCAACAAGGAAAATACGATGCCTATATCGACGCATCTTTGGCTTGGTATCAAGACTTAGTTACCTTAACAACAGAACAAAATCCACAGCTAGCTGAAGTCAGCCAATGGTTTTTAGAAGGCCGTACCAACCATTTCGAACTAAACCGTGAAGCGGTACATTATTACTTGGTTAACGAGCCAGCAAAGGTCAATACCAATGTATCTGTAGAAAGCTGGCTCAAACTAGAACAAGCCGATATCAAGCAGTTAACGACTCGTGAGGACACGCTTGGGAAGCTGGCTAAAGTCACGTTTGCAGACAGACAAGCCCTGCCGCATGCTCAAAATTACGAACTGCGTGCTGCTCTTGCCGATTTACTCAGTCATCCAAACAAAATCGACCAGGCCTTGAGCCGTTACAACGAAAAAGTTAGCGCGGTAGCCAAAACTCAGTGCGACTAATTATTCATCATATCGATTGGTGAAATTTTCGTTTGCAGAATTAAAACGGGACATCGTTCCCGTTTTCGTTTAGATTGACCCGCTATTGAGACAAGTACACTTAGAAACAAAGTTAGTATGGTAGATAATAAAACTGCTGATGTAAGCTTCGAAAGTCTCCTTAAGATTTTCACAGTTCCCGAAGCTCCTGACTCCACGCTGGGTCACATCGAACAAGAACTCTCACAAAACCTCAACCTATTTCTTCGCGAACATATCGTCGCTGAGGAAAAGCCGCTGTGGGAAATAGAAAAGAACTTTTCTAACCCTTATATTCCCGAACAGCCTGAGTTTGTGTCTGAGCACACCCAACACTTACTTGATAACCTTGTCTCACACTCGGTTCATACCTCTTCGCCTAGCTTTATTGGCCACATGACATCTGCATTGCCCTATTTTTTGATGCCGTTATCGAAGATCATGATCGCGCTCAACCAAAATTTGGTCAAAATTGAAACGTCTAAAGCATTCACGCCGTTAGAGCGCCAAGTTCTGGGTATGCTTCATGGGCTGATTTATCAAAACACTTCAGATTTCTACGGCCAATGGATGCACAGTGCGAACCATTCTCTAGGTGCATTTTGCTCTGGTGGCACCATTGCTAACATCACTGCGCTTTGGGTCGCTCGTAACAATGCACTTAAAGCTGATGGTGACTTTCAAGGCGTAGAGCAAGAAGGCCTGTTTAAAGCCATGAAGCATTACGGCTATGACGGGCTTGCGATCCTTGTTTCCGAGCGGGGCCACTACTCGCTTAAAAAGTCAGCCGATGTGCTTGGCTTAGGGCGTGATAGCTTAGTCGCGGTGAAAACTAACCCTGATAACCGAATTTGCCCTGTTGCATTGCAAGAGAAGATCACCGAGTTAAAAGCGCAGAACATTTTGCCTTTTGCCATTGTTGGTGTTGCGGGCACGACAGAAACAGGCAATATCGATCCTTTGGAAGACATGGCTCGAATTGCGCAGGCAGAGGGTTGTCACTTTCATGTCGACGCAGCTTGGGGTGGTGCGACACTCATGTCCAATAATCACCGCCATTTACTTGCCGGAATTGAACAAGCTGATTCGGTCACCATCGATGCCCATAAACAGCTCTATATTCCAATGGGTGCTGGCATGGTGTTGTTTAAAGACCCCGATGCACTATCGGCCATTGAACATCACGCAGAGTATATTCTTCGTAAAGGCTCTAAAGATTTGGGCAGCCATACGTTGGAGGGAAGCCGCTCTGGTATGGCGATGCTTGTTTATGCGTCGATGCATATCATCAGCCGACCAGGTTACGAGCTTCTTATCGACCAAAGCATCGAAAAAGCCAGTTTCTTTGCTGACCTGATATCTCAACAAACTGACTTCGAGCTTATCTCTGAGCCCGAGTTGTGTTTGCTAACCTATCGCTATTTACCTCCTATCGTTAAACAAGCGCTGGCATCGGCAAGTGTTAACCAAAAAGATCAATTGAATGAGTTGCTCAACAAACTCACCATGCAAATCCAAAAGCAGCAACGTGAAACCGGTAAATCATTTGTGTCTCGTACTCGATTAACACCCGAACAATGGGACGAACGCGCAACTGTTGTTTTTCGCGTTGTGCTTGCCAATCCACTGACCACCAAAGATATCCTTAGGTCTGTGTTAATAGAGCAAAGAGACATTGCTGCACGCCAACACACATTACTCGATGAAATTAACCAAGTCAGTCAGGTCATCATCAATCAGTCGCTTTGTGACTAATTGAAGTTTCAGATATGTAAGTTTCTTTCTCATTCTGTAATTCGCACAACAGAATTTGTGCGAATTTGGCCATATTTGCGACCAGTTTTTGTACAAACCATTGAGTAGACTGAAACTTTGTTTGAGGCCTGTCATGTTCTAGACATTTAGTTAACCAAATTCGTGCCTTTTACTAAAGCAAACGATTCGCTTCGTTTATACTCGAAGTTAAGCGGCTGACTCGCAGTGACCTATTCTTTTCGCCTTTAATGATCCCCCATCAAAGACAATATCTGATGGTAGGTTTGAGTCAGTAAAGATGTTCTCTATACCCTCGTGAACTCTATGAATACATTAGAAAAAATACAGAAAAACCTGGAAAACTTTAGCAAGTCGGAACGAAAAGTAGCCGAAGTGATCATGGCCTCTCCCCAGACGGCTATTCACTCTAGTATTGCTACTCTCGCCAAGATGGCTGACGTGAGCGAGCCAACCGTAAACCGCTTCTGTCGAAGATTGGATACGAAAGGCTTTCCTGATTTTAAACTGCACTTAGCACAAAGCTTGGCAAACGGTACTCCTTACGTTAACCGTAACGTAGAGGAAGACGACAGCCCTGACGCTTATACCCATAAGATTTTCGAATCAACTATGGCGTGTTTGGATGTGGCAAAAAACAGCATTGACTCAATGCAAGTGAACCGAGCGGTTGACCTACTAACTCAAGCCAAGCGCATTTCATTCTTTGGTTTAGGTGCCTCATCTGCGGTTGCACGTGATGCTCAAAACAAGTTTATTCGATTTAACATCCCGATTACGTGTTTTGAAGACATCGTAATGCAAAGAATGAGTTGCATTAACTGTACAGATAACGATGTGGTCGTTTTGATTTCCCACACTGGCCGAACCAAAAGCCAAGTGGAAGTGGCAAACCTTGCTCGTGAAAATGGCGCAACGGTTATTGCGATCACTGCCAAAGATTCTCCGTTGGATCGCGCATCATCTTTATCGATTTCATTGGATGTCCCTGAAGACACCGATGTTTACATGCCAATGGCAAGCCGTGTCGTTCAAATGACGGTTATTGACGTGCTGGCAACAGGCTTTACACTTCGCCGCGGTAGTGGTTTTAGAAACAACCTCAAGCGAGTGAAAGAAGCGCTGAAAGATTCACGCTACGATAAACTACAGCAATTTTAAAAAAATGGAGCCGATTGGCTCCATTTTTCTTTCTACTCATCTGCTTCCTACCTAAGTAGAAATCAAACCGTTACTTACTCCCCTGCTCTTGCTGCTTACCTTTCACTAACCTTGAAGAGATGGGCATATCTGAGTGGAGAACCGTCGCAGAAGACGCCTGTTCCTCTAAGTGAGCCTCGCTGCACACCGCACCATCACATGAACAGACTTGGCTCAATATGAACTCTAAACGTTCTTGAGTCAGTGGTATCGGGTTACCTTTGATCGCCACTGAACGCATTGCATCTTGTGCCACCACCTCAAATGCTGTTTGGCACACACCGAACTCGGTCAAACATGGGAGTTCTAAGGTCTCTAACATAGTCGCAACCCATTCAATACCATCCTCAACGGAAGCATTACTATTTTCAGTGACGATCTGAGACAGCATCTGATAACGCTGCAAAATATCTGTCCGTTTGTTAGCCCGGGCAGCTGAAATGTTCTCTCGCATCACATGCGGTGCTAAACGTGCAGTAATAACGCTGTGAGGAGCTTTTATCTTCCCCCCTAACGCAGAAGCCAAACCATGCGCCGCTCCTAGCTTGGCGTTGGTTATTGCCATACCACCCAACATGGCCGCAAAGGACAAATCTGAGCGAGCCTCGTGATCATCATACAAACACGCTGGCACAATAGAGCTGCTTAACCTTCTTAAGCCTTCTTCGCAGATCATATCGGTAATCGGGTTTGGGTCACCACAAACGTAAGCTTCCATGAGATGCGTAAATGCATCCATCGCGCCTCTACCAGAGGTATACAAATCGGTACCATAGGACAATGTCGGGTCGACGATTGCCACATCTGCTAGCATTTCAGGGCTTCGCAAGCTCACTTTAACTTGATCTTGGCCTGACTTAAGCACTGCGTTGCGTGTCACTTCCGCACCTGTGCTAGCGGTAGTAGGAATAGCGATAAAAGGAAGTGGTTTAGACTTAAGCGGGACATCTCGACCTACCACTTCAACATAATCGTATAAACTGCCTTGGTTAGGAATGACCGCCGCTAATGCTTTACCGGTATCAATGACACTGCCACCTCCGAGGGCAACGACGACATCAGGTTTAAACTTACGCCCCTGCAACGCAATCTCTTCTATCATGGCGATAAATGGCTCACCTGACACTGAGACTTGCTGATAACGTAATGCTTGAGATTGAAGGTATTCGACAATAACTTGAGAGCGAACGGTGTCCTTACCTGTGACTAAGAGAACGTTGTAGCCATATTGATTAATAACTGAAAGTGACGATTGTAATGCGCCTTCACCAAAAATAATTTTGGCCGATGTCATAAACTGAAACATACTACTTCCTTGCAGCCGAAATAAACTGTCTTTCAGATTGCGCTGAAAATATTCACCGTGTTTTGATTTGCTTCAATTAGTTTAGGATATTTACGACGACTTAGCTGAAATACGCGACTCGTCACATAGAATTCCGACAAAACGAGCCGGATATTTTAATAGGCTGTGCCTATCGTAACAAAAGGTTTTTCTCACTTTATTTCCCTTGCTGATTAAGGCATAGTTGCAAGCACGAAAACAAAGGAGAACCGTATGTTTGTAGTAATTTTTGGCCGTCCAGCTTGTCCTTTTTGCGTACGTGCAAAAGAAATCGCAGAAACACTAAAAGAAAGCCGTGAAGATTTTAACTACCGTTATGTAGATATTCACGCAGAAGGCATCAGCAAAGCTGATCTTGAGAAAACAGTGGGCAAGCCAGTTGAAACTGTTCCACAAATTTTTGTAGATCAAGACCACGTTGGCGGTTGCACAGAATTTGAAGCATACGCTAAAGAAAACCTAGGTCTGTTTAACTAATATCATCGCCTGCTTATAATAAGTGGTCGTTTTAAAAAGCTCGCATTCAGCGGGCTTTTTTTATACTTGCAATTCTGACAGTAAATAAATCTGTAAAATTGGCATAATCTGGTTCTTACTTCCTATACTTTCAGTTACACTTCACCACAACAAAGACCTTCCTCCTTCTCAGCAAAATGATTGAGTTAAAGCAGTGAATATAGATATTATTATTCTCCTTAAACAAAACCCTATCTTATTGATTTTTTTAGTACTTGCTATTGGGTTAGCCATTGGAAAAATTCAGTTCGGCCGGCTCCAATTAGGCAGTGCCATTGGCGTTCTTATCAGTGCTATTTTCATGGGCAACCTTGGCTTTAGCTTCAATGCGGACGCACTCACTATTGGCTTTATGCTGTTCATTTATTGTGTTGGTATAGAAGCAGGCCCGAACTTCTTCGGCATTTTCTTTCGCGACGGTAAGCACTATTTCATCCTTAGCTTAACCTTACTCGTTACGGCATTAGCTATTTCAGTATTCGTTAATCAATACCTTCAACTCGATTTTGGTTTTTCTGCTGGCATGATGGCGGGGTCACTTACATCCACGCCAATCCTAGTAGGGGCTCAAGATGCCCTGAAGACGGGCCTGGCGACCATTCCTGAAGGAATGACGATGGAGAAAGTACGTGAGAACATTTCAGTTGGTTATGCGATTGCCTATTTAGTCGGTCTTACTAGCATGATTTTGTTGGTCAAGTTACTGCCTAGATTACAAAAGCAAAACCTACATGATTCAGCGACTCAAATTGCTCAAGAACGCGGGTTAGACTCGAGTGCTCAACGTAAAGTGTACCTACCAATCATACGAGCCTATCGTGTTGGCCCCGAACTGGTGGCATGGACCGATGGCAAAAACTTGCGTGAATTGGGTATCTACCGACAAACAGGCTGTTACATTGAGCGCATCCGTCGCAGTGGTATTCTTGCCCACCCAGATGGCGATGCTATTTTGCAAGAAGGCGATGAAATTGCATTGGTAGGTTTCCCCGACAGTCACGCTAGGCTGGACCCAAGCTTTAGAAATGGCAAGGAAGTATTCGATCGTAACCTACTCGACCTCCGTGTTGTTGAAGAAGAGATCGTGGTTAAAAGTGACAGCATTGCAGGGAAGAAGCTGTCAGATCTCAACTTAGCTGAATACGGCTGTTTCCTTAACCGTGTAGTTCGTGCTCAAATTGAAATGCCAATGGATTTAAACATCGTATTGGCGAAAGGTGACATCTTGCAAGTCAGCGGTGAGAAAAGCCGTGTATTTGGCTTAGCTGAGCGAATTGGTTTCATTTCTATTCATAGCCAAATGGCCGACTTATTGGCCTTCTGTAGCTTCTTTATTCTGGGCATTTTATTCGGCCTTATTACCATGACCTTTGGGCAAGTCACTTTCGGTCTTGGTAACGCGGTTGGCCTATTATTGGCAGGGATCACCCTTGGTTTCTTGCGAGCTAACCACCCTACTTTTGGCTATGTCCCTCAGGGGGCACTGAATATGGTGAAAGATCTAGGGTTAATGTTCTTTATGGTTGGAATCGGTTTAAGCGCCGGTGACAGTATTTTCAAATACATGGCCGAAGTTGGCCCTCAGATCATCGCTGTGAGCCTATTGATCAGCGTGATACCTGTAATGGTCGCTTATTTGGTAGGAGCCTACATTCTTAAAATGAACCGAGCTTTGCTAATAGGCGCCATCGTCGGTGCCCGTACGTGTGGCCCAGCAATGGATGTGGTAAACGAACAAGCCAAATCAACTATTCCGGCTCTTGGTTATGCAGGCACCTACGCTATCGCGAATATATTGATGACCCTAGCAGGCACAGTACTAATCATACTGACTTGAGCGAAGGGCTAAGGCGAAGTACTTCGCTTTTAGTACTTCGCTTTTAGTACTTCGCTTAAAAAAAAGCGCTCGTCATGAGCGCCTTTTTGTTTTCATCTAAGATCTGTTAGATATCTTGAACGTCGAATTGAACGTCTGTTGCAACGTCTGCTTCGTAATCTACGCCTTCACAACCGAAACCAAACAACTTCAAGAACTCTTCTTTGTACTCAACGTAGTCTGTTAGTTCTTTTAGGTTTTCAGTGGTGATTTGTGGCCATAGGTCACGACAGTGTTGCTGGATATCTTCACGTAATTCCCAGTCATCAAGACGTAGGCGGTTACATTCATCTACTTCTGCCGCGCTGCCGTCTGCTTTATATAGACGCTCGCTAAACATGCGATAGATTTGTTGCATACAACCTTCGTGTACTCCTTCTTCACGCATCTTCTTAAATACCATTGCGATGTACAAAGGCATAACAGGAATCGCAGAACTTGCTTGAGTCACGACTGATTTAAGTACCGCAACATTTGCGCTACCACCAGTTTGACCTAGCTTCTCGTCTAGCGCTTTTGCTGCACGGTCTAAATCCATCTTAGCTTTACCTAGCGCGCCATCCCAATAGATAGGCCAAGTTAGCTCTGTACCGATGTAGCTGTAAGCAACCGTCTTACAACCTTCTGCAAGAACGCCGGCCTCAGAAAGTGCTTGTACCCACAGTTCCCAATCTTCGCCACCCATAACGGTAACCGTGTCTTGGATTTCTTGCTCTGATGCAGGCTCAATGCTTGCTTCAATAAGCAGATCTTTGTTGGTATCAACGGCAGTCGATGTGTATGTATCACCAATTGGTTTTAGAGATGAGCGAATCACCTCGCCAGTTTCAGGCATTTTACGAACAGGTGACGCTAGTGAGTAAACCACCATGTCTATTTGACCAAGATCTTCTTTGATCAAATCAATTGTCTTTTGCTTCGCTTCGTTAGAGAAAGCATCACCGTTTAGGCTTTTTGAATATAGGCCTTCTTCTTTAGCGAACTTATCGAAAGCGGCGGTGTTGTACCAGCCAGCCGTGCCCGGCTTTTTCTCAGTCCCTGCTTTTTCAAAGAAAACACCAATCGTAGAAGCACCACCACCAAACGCAGCAGCAATACGAGAAGACAGGCCATAGCCGCTTGAAGAACCGATCACTAGCACACGTTTAGGTGCATTCTCGATAGTGCCTTTCTCTTTTGTGAAGGCAATCTGTTCTTTTACATTTGCTTCGCAGCCAACTGGATGTGTTGTGGTACAAATAAAACCACGAATTCTTGGTTTGATAATCATTATTCTTTTTCCCTTTTAAAAACAGTTGTAGGATAAAAGTTTATAAGCCAAATGGCATCTAATATTTTGCTGTTCAGTTAAGTGGTTGGATGTCTTGATGCACAAACGAAAAAAAAGAGCATATTTAATGCCCTTAATCTTTGAATTATTTTTGCTTTGAAGATTGTTTCTTCAATTCAAAATCAAATTCATCAGGGAAGATGATCACACCTTCCTCTTGTTGGTTTGGAAACACAACAACAGAAAGTTCATCATCTTCTAAGCCTGTCGTCCAACGGCTATGCCACTTGTTTAGAGAGATAGCTTCAGGAACACACGCTTCCCACTCACCAGTAGCCCACGCCGCAGCAAATTCTTGATTTGGCCATACTGGCACACAGTCGTCTTCTTCTGTGTTTAGCATGACACAACCGTGCTCATCTTTTAAGATCCACACTTGGCGATTAGCAACGATTTCTTTAATACAGTAGTTAAAACGCTGTTCACCATCGTATTTGTTAATGGTTTCAATTTGCGCAGCATCCAGTTGTTTAGTCATAGCTTTAACCTTTATAAAATAAAAACGCCTACCGATAAATCAGCAGGCGTTAAAAACTATTGCAGTAAGTAGGTAATTATACCAACTCACCTTGTAGCCACGGCCAACCCTGCTTTTTACGGCTTAGGGTGTTTTCCATCATAAGCATGCCTTCTTTCTCATGCTTAACAAGCTTAGCCGCCCACTCACCTTTATAAATTAGGCGAGTCTGTGCTGTGGTAATGTCTGTAAGCATCACAGCGGCAAACGCTAGGCCATCTTCATCACAACGGCGAGTTAGGTCCGCTTCTAATGCTTCGATCATGCCGTCTACTTGCTCAAGAGTCGCCAGCTCAACTTGGCCAACAACAACATCACGACCGTTGAATGGGTAACCCTTAAGGTCTTTTTCAACAAGCTCTGCTGCAGACAAACCTTCAATGTTTGTTTTTGCAATCAATAGCTCTTTGATAAATGTGTCTAGGTCGGTCACACCTGCGATTTCTGCCAACTCTGTTACTGCGTCTTTATCTTTTTGAGTACAAGTAGGCGAAGCAAAGCCTACTGTGTCTGACAAGATTGCAGACATCATCAGTTTTGCAATTTGCTCAGAGATCGCGTGACCTTCAATTTTGTACATGTTGAACAACACAGTGTTAGTACAGCCAACAGGCCAAATCCACGCTTCCATTGGATTCACTGTCATGACATCACCTAGGCGGTGATGATCAACAATACCTAGAATTTCAGCGTCAGCAACGTCATCAGGCGCTTGAGCTAGATCAGAGTAATCTACTAGCCAGATTTTCTCACCAGCAACAGAAGTACAAAGCTCAGGAGTTGGAGCATCAGCCACTTCAAGAATGTGCTGAGTTTCGCGGTTGATCTCGCCTTGGCGAATTGGCTTAGCTTCTAAACCGCGAGCTTTCAACAACTCCGTTGCTACAAGTGCGCTACAAATGCTATCGCTATCTGGGTTTTTATGACCAACAACTAGAATCATTTTTCTTCCTATACAATTCATTATTTTGGCCGACATCATCGACCTTGTTAAATTCTCAACCCTATATTTTACTGGATTTTTGCAGTTTGTCATTCGTTGTACATCAATTCCCCCTTCTACTTTGGTCAAAAGCGGTACAAAGCGGCGAGAAACAAGTTATTAGCGTCGCAAAAAAATTGTAAACATTACGCAATGAAGTTATTGATAATAATTCTCATTTGCATATAATGGGAATTATTCGCATTGCTTTGGGGTTAATATGCCGTACATTCATTCTTTGTTTCGCTCGAATTCATTTTCGATAAATCAGTTCAAACTGTCTCATAAACGTCTCATTTTGCCTGTTGCGCTCATTGCGTTAATCGCCTCTGAAACCACAAGAGACGTCACCGTCGCCACCCTATCTGATGCCTTTTGGGCCGTATCTGCCTACGTCGCTTTTACGCTCGTGATTTATCACTACCTGTCGCAGTGGATAAATAAAAACAACCCCGTGACGAAACTCTATAATGGATCTCGTACTTATCAGGTTTTGTTTGCATCCTTACTTGGTGCTCTGCCTGGTTGCGGAGGAGCGATAGTCGTTACAACCCAATTCATTAGCGGACGCGTGGGTTTTGGTGCCATTGTTGCCGTATTAACCTCCACCATGGGTGACGCCGCGTTTTTGCTGCTAGCAAGCCAACCAAGCACCGGATTAGGGGTGATTGCCATCGGCGTTGTCGTCGGTTTTGTCTCAGGGCTTATCGTTAACAAAATACATAAAGACGACTTTCTACGTCCGGAGATCAAATCTGCGTCTGATTCTATTATTCAGTCTTGTGGGAAAGAAAACGTCGGTCATTCTGCGATGGAAAACAAAGCCATCAACTTACAAGGGCTATTTTGGAAAGTGCTAATTGTACCCGCGACGATCATTGCGGTACTGGGTTCATTTCAGGTAGATGTCAATCATCTAGCATCTCTACCGGACAACACTATTGAATGGGCCGGTTGCTTATTTGCGATTGCCTCTATGCTGCTTTGGTCGTTAACAAAAGAAATTGAAGATTATCGCTCAACAGTATCGGAAGATAATAAATGCATTTCCTCTCATCCTATTCAAAAAGCCGCACAAGATACCAACTTTGTCAGTGCATGGGTGATTGTTGCGTTTCTTGCTTTCGAGCTGACCACCTTCTTTACTCAAGTTAACCTACAAGAGACCTTTTCTGGTTGGGGAGTATTCATGCCGTTAGTCGGCTTAGCCGTAGGTTTATTGCCCGGTTGTGGCCCTCAAATATTGGTGACAAGCATGTATTTAACCGGAGCCGTGCCGTTTTCTACTCAAATCGCCAATGCAATATCAAATGACGGTGATGCGCTATTCCCTGCGATCGCCCTTGCACCAAAAGCCGCGTTAGTAGCGACCTTTTATTCCGCCGTTCCCGCACTAATAGTAGGGTATGGGTATTACTTCTTATTTGAGATGTAACACATTGAAAGCTTGCTGTTTGAAAGACACACTTCAAGCGATGCATATACAAACAGCAGCTTACTCTTTAACTTATAAGTAATTATAATATTGAAAGAAGATCTCATTAACTGACAGTATTTACTGAAAAAACCATCACACTCTTCTATTCTATTAGATATAGATAGGAGTAAGAAATGAACCAATTTATAGCCCGGTTGTGCATTACGTTGACCCTTGTACTCTTACCAACCTCACTTTTTGCGTCGGTTACGCTCCAACTCGCCTATTCAGACGTTGAGTCACACCCTTTTCAGCTCGGTAATGGCCGAAAAATACCTAACGAACCCGGTTTGGCCCTCGACATCATCAATCTAGCCACAGAGAAAATAGATGTCGATTTAAAATATGTTCGGTTTCCAGGCAAGCGAGTGTTACACGATATTCAAAAAGGCACCGTCGATGGCGGCTTCATTTTTTCCTACAATTCAGATCGCGCACAATACGCCCATTACCCAATGATTGGCGAACAGCCGGATAGAAGCCGACGCATCGCCACAATCGGATATTACTACTATCAACTAAAAGGCAACACTCAAGACATTACGCTCGAACATTTACAGGAGTCACAACAGATGGTTGGCGCTCATTTGGGGTATTCGATTGTCAATGTACTCCAAGATAAAAACGTCAACGTTCATGAAGTTAAAACCACCGAGCAGCTTTTTAGAATGCTCCGTTCCCACCGTTTAACGACCGTTGCAATTCAAGATACAATCGCCGAAAAGTTCCTTAAAGAAAAGAATTGGACCAATGTAGAACGAGTGAGCCCTGCGATTGTCACCAAAGACTATTATTTGATTTTCAGTCATCAATTCATGGCATCACACCCACAACTACCCGACCAAATTTGGGACGCTATTAGTCACGCCCGAAAAAGCGCCATGCCCGAAGACGCTCTCGAGAGCCATTAGATTAATACCAATCGTGTCGATGTGAATCGGTTGCCATCCCATTTTCTAAAATAACGATGCCTTTGTAGCGACAAGGGCTGTGTCATTCGGTAAGCTTTCGCACAATAGAAATAACAGGGTAGAAAATATGAGAATTTCCGTTGATGGTGGGTCATTTAACGTTGCAATCGAAACGGAGTTTACTGGCCTAGTTGGCGAGATAACTGATATTTATAACGAAACATTAGAGCAAGCCACCTCTAGCGATTTAGCGGTATTACGTTTCCTTCAAATCATTATCGAAAACAACGAAAATGATGACGCTATTGGCTATGCGGTATTGGGGTTATTAGGTTGGTACAACACGGTAATTGGCGAAGTCAAAGATAAAGACATTGAGCTTAACTTGCCGAAGATTTTGCCTCACCTCATTAATCCGGCTGGCGATCTCAACGCTACGTGCGATAACGGGCTCAAAACGTTCCTACATTAAATCGCATCGAAGTTCCGCTCTCTTAATTCAGGTAGCCCCATAACTAAAAAAATAGCCCGCTATCATCAGCGGGCCATTTTGTAATTCAGCTTTAGCAGCACATGTAAATATTAAGCTTGTGCGTAAGCTGGCTTGTATTTCTCAAGCTCTGTTTTCATACCAAGTACTAGGCTCACACACATCACCAATAAGATTATGGTAAACGGTAAACCCGTTGATATCGTTCCTGCTTGCAGAGCCTGTATCGCTTCAGTACCGCCGACCCATAGTAATACAGCAGCAATCGCGCCTTCCGTCGATGCCCAGAAAATGCGTTGAGGCACAGGTGCATCTACTTTGCCACCGGATGTAATACTGTCGATAACCAATGATGCTGAATCTGATGACGTAATGAAAAACACCATAATCAAGATAATCGATAAAAACGACAAAATTGAACTCATTGGCATCGCTTCATACGCATAAAATAGTGACAGAGTTAAATCCGACAAACCATTCTGACCCAGTTCACCAACCTTGTTCACTACCTGATCAATTGCCATACCACCAAATGCAGACATCCAAACAAAAGTAATACTGGTAGGAATTACAATAACCGCGGTCACGAACTCTCGAACAGTGCGCCCACGAGAAACGCGAGCGATAAACATACCAACACAAGGTGACCATGAAATCCACCAAGCCCAGTAAAATACCGTCCAACCGTGCATCCAAGCTTCATCTTCACGACCATGAGGGTTACTCAACGGCAAGATATTTTCAATATAACCTGTCACCGTCAAAAACAACGAATCGAAGAATATGGTAATACCCGCCGCGATCACGACCAATAGTAATGCAAGTGCTGCCAGTAAGTTAATATTACTCAACACCTTAACACCGCCGTCGATACCACGTACAACCGAGAACACCGCAAGCGTAGTAACAAACAGAATGACGCCAAGTTGTAGGTAAATGGTTGCTTCAACACCGAACACATGGCTAATGCCACTCGCCGCTTGCTGAGCCCCCAACCCTAAAGAGGTTGCCAGGCCAAATAGTGTCGCGAGTACCGCCAATATGTCGATAATGTGCCCGAACCAGCCCCAGGTTTTGTCGCCGAGCAGCGGATAAAAGACGGAACGTATTGATAATGGTAGGCCCTTATTGAAGGCAAAAAACGCCATAGAAAGACCAACCACAGCATAAATAGCCCAAGGGTGAAGACCCCAGTGGAACATTGTCGCACCCAACGCGGCTTTCTTCGCTTCATCGGAAAAAGCTTCAACGCCCAGTGGTGTTTCATACCAACCGGTAAAATAAGCAACAGGCTCTGCTACCCCCCAAAACATCAAACCGATACCCATGCCCGCCGCAAATAACATCGCGATCCATGACATGCCAGAATGATCTGGTTTGGCGTCTTTACCACCAATACGAATTTTACCAAACGGAGAAAAAACTAAGCCGATACAGAAGATCAGGAAGATGTTACCTGACCACATAAAGAGCGAATCAAAGCTTCCAATGATTTGCCATTTAGCACCATCTAACGCACTTTTTGCAGTGGAAGGGTCTACAACAAGGAGGGCCACTAAAAAAAGAAGAATGAGACCGGCACTAACGCCGAAGACAGGGTTGTGAACATCAAACCCCCATTTTTGAACATTATCTTGACCAACTGTATAGTCGGTATTTTCTATACTATATTTATCTGTAGGTTGACTCATAGCCCCTCAAAACGCTAAAACGCGTATAAAAATGAGCCGCTATACTAACCAGATCTCGAATTTAATTCAGTAATAAATCACCATTAATCAAATAAACCCCCTTTAAACACCAGCATGTTGATATCAAATATTTAAGCTTCCAATGCAACTTAAATAGATAAAAATCAATAAGATGACAATCAAAACCTACAGTAAATCATGCTCAATGCGATATCTATTCCTTAAACGAAATTTTTGTAACTAAACTACAAGTTTACCGTATCGCACCACTTAAACACCCACCAGAAGATTAAAATGATACCAATAAAAAAATGGCCTACTATCGCTAGCAGGCCATCTGTTAAAAAAGTAAATCAGACACTAACTGACTTCGATCGGTCCGCCGAACGAGGTCACTGGCGGTACAGTTCCTGTGAATTTCTCAAAGTCAGCCAAGCAAGTATTTGCTGAGGTTGCTTGAGCCAATTCAGAGGTTGGAATGTCCATCGTCAGTGTGTTTGGATCGCCGTAAGTACAAATTGCACCTACTTTTTCGTTTAATGGGCCGTACCATGCGCCTTCTTCAATTCGGATCACGCCTTGTGGGTAGCTGTCTGTTACCACAGCACCTGCAAGTAATTGACCACGGTCATTGAATACGCGTACTAGGTCGCCATCTTTAATGCCTTTTTCTTTTGCATCAACTGGGTTGATGTAAACAGGCTCACGACCTTGAACCGCGTACGTTGCACGGAACTCTTCGGATTCACACATTTGTGAGTGCAAACGCTTATCTGGGTGACAGGATTGTAACCAGAATGGGTGCTTACTTGAACCAGGGCCACCGTGAGAACGTTCTGTTTTTTCAAACCACATAGGGTGATTCTGACAGTGTTCATAATCCATACGGCCAATCGTACGGCTTGAGATTTCAATGAAACCAGATGGTGTACCCAGTGCATTGATCTCTGGATCTTTACGGAAGTCCGCATGACGAACCCAAGGTTTACCGGTACCGAAGTCCAGCACCCCTTTTTCCCAGAACTCATCAAACTCAGGCATGTCAAACTTGCCTTTGTTCGCATTACGGCAATCAGAATAAAGTGAACGTACCCACTCCATTTCATCCATGCCGCGTGTGTATTCTTTGTGTCGACCAAAACGACGCGAAAGTTCAGTAAAGATGTCGAAGTCAGAACGTGACTGGAACACGGGATCAACCAGTTTATGCATCGCTAGCAAACCACGACCCGAGTATGAACCCATTACGTCGATATCATTACGCTCCCACTGCGTACAAGCTGGTAGTACGATATCTGAGAAGCGACATGTTGCCGTCCACGCAAATTCAACCGTCACCACAGTTTGCAGTTTTTGGAACGCTTTCTTCATTCTGTTACGGTCTTGATGGTGGTGCCACGGGTTGTTACCCGAAATCACCATCATTTTGTAATCAGGAAGCTTCACTTTGTTGCCGTTGTAACGGATCTCTTTCCCTGGCTCTAGCAAGCAATCAATCCAACGCGCAACAGGGATGGTACGGCTGTAACCGTTAAAATCGTTGTTGTCCCATTTTGGTTTCATACCTTGGTCTAGGTTCCGTGGGAAGCCACCAGGAGCAGCAAAGCCCGTTGATGGAACACCGATACCTGAATAATGGTGCCCGTAAGAGATGCCACCACCAGGCAGACCAATTTGGCCCAACATCGCAGCGACCACAGCACCAGCCCAGTAAGGCTGCTCACCGTGCTCTTGACGCTGAATACACCAACCAAACAGCAGCTGTGTACGACCATTTACAAGCATACGAGCAAAGTCGCGGATCTTATCGGCTTCTACACCACAGATTTCAGCGGCCCACTCAGGCGTTTTCTCAACTTTGTCTTTTGTTTCGCCTTTCACGTATCCGATGAAATCATCGAAACCAAGACAGTACGTTTTAATAAACTCTTTGTCGTACAGGTCTTCATTATATAACGTGTGTGCCACTGCCATCATAAACGCCACATCAGTCTGCGGGTTGATGTACATGTGGTCATTGCCTAAGAAGCGCTGAGTTTTGTTTTTCACTGGGTCAACAGAGATAACGTTCACTTTACCAGCGGCAACTTTTTCTTTTAGCTGATCTAGGTATGGGTACGCTTCATGCGTTGCACAGTTCCAACCTACCTGCAGGTTTTTCACCGGATCGGTAGCCCACAACACGATGTTGTCGCTGTGCTCTAGGATTTCAGACCAAGAGGTACCTTGTGCGTACACTTCTGTAGAACCAAGCACGTACGGCATGATAGTTTGGCCCGCACCGGTCGAGTAGTCTCCTACTTTCGTGATGAAGTTACCATGCATGCCCACAGCACGTTGCATGTGGCTTGTACAACTATGGAATTGACCCGTTTGACGCCAGCCAGTTTGGCCTGCGTGCAAAGCCCAAGGACCGTAATCTTTTTGTACGCGCTCTAACTCACGGTAGAAAAGATCTAATGCTTCATCCCAAGTTACACGTACGAAACGGTTATTACCGCGTGTCTCGCCCGAGTATTTGTGCTTTTTCAGCCAATCAAGGCGAACCATTGGGTAACGCACACGTGAAGGGCTATAAATAATTCCCTTAACGCCATTTAGCATTTCTGTTGGATGCGTATCCATTTCTAGTGGCTTGATCTCTTGAACCTTGCCACCGTAGATGTGGGCGCGGAATGCGCCCCAGTGAGAACCAGACACTTTCCAGGTTCCCGTTGTTTCTGCAGCATTCGCTGAGGCTGAAGCCAATAGGCTAGGACCAATTACTGACGCCGCACTGGTCGTTGCTACACCTTTAAGAAAACTTCTTCGTGTAATAGACATTAATTATACTCCGTGTGACGTTTAGTGATCGCCTTCAGCGAAATCTGAAGAGTGTTTTTGTAGATACTTAAGCACAAGCGCTTCACTATCCCTGTCAAAGTTTACGAATGCCAACATACCGTTAAACATGCCCGGCCAACCATTTGCGGTGAAGTGAGCTTCAGCAGGTTGTGTGTGACAAACAGAACAATTTGTTTGGTACGCTTGACCGGCTTTTTCCCAGATAGGCGTTACGTCAGCTAACATCGCTTCTTTCTTCATCCAAAGCTTGGTAGAAACACGCTGCCAAGGTAGACCCGTTAGGTCGTCTTCTTTGGTTTCAAATGTTTGAACCATATTTTCGTTAGTCGCGGTTTCTTTTAATAGTGAGCCGACTGGAATATTCAAGCCAAAGTCTTCTTGGATTACACGACCAAAGCCTTTCGCTTTACGCCAACCCGCAATTTCAATTTGAACGGCTTCGCCTTTTTCGTCCACAACTTTCACTGTAGATGCCGGGTTTAACAAACCAGCTTCTACTGTCATGTCAGCATCTTCATACATAGGAAGATGACGCACACTCGTTAGGTTGTTACCTGCAGAATAATCTGTATTTGAAGCGAGTTGCTCAAGCTCACCAATCATACCGCCAGAGCTGTCCATGTTTTTCGGTAAGTTATGCGCAATGCCTTTATGACAATCAACACAACTTTGGTCACGTTCAGCCGCATTCTTCATTTGAATACGCGCTGTTGGGCGCATGTTGTCGAAGTCCATTGAATCGTAATTGTGACAGTTTTTACACTCTAGAGATTTGTTAGCAGAAAAACGATCCCATTCATGTTTAGCCAATTCAATACGACGTTCTTCAAATTTCTCTGGTGTACCTAAGTCGCCAAATACTTGCGCAAATACTTCTTTAGAAGCTTGCATCTTACGTGCAATTTTTGCGGTCCACTCATGGGGTACGTGACAATCAGGACACGTTGCTCTTACGCCAGAAGTATTCTTCCAGTGCACCGTTTCTTGAAGCTCAACATACACGTTGTCGCGCATGGTATGACAGCTCACACAGAACTCTTCGGTATTTGTCGCTTCTAATGCGGTATTAAAACCACCCCAGAAGATAACACCTGCGATGAACCCACCCATGGTCAGCACACCTAAACTGATGTGAACCGCTGGGCGAGTTAACGTTCGCCAGATTTTTACAATAAACGCTTTCATAATTCGTTCTCTTTATATTATTCGTATAAAAATGGGGTTAACCGTGTACACCTGGAGGACCGAGGAAGAATACTTGCATCGCCCAAACGATGAACCCGTACCCACCCACAAAGGCGACACTTAAAACTGGGAAGAGAACTACGGTGATCAGTAAGAATGACTTCCACTCTAGAGTGCGACTTTCTTTCTCCGCTACGTTATTAACATTACTCATACATTTGCCTGCTATTGAAGTGATTAATTTTTTTATACCCCGTCCTAAGACCAAGTACACTCACATCTCGTATTGGTAAATTTTAGAACATGACAATCGCATTCATCAATGAATTAGTCAGCTTTAACTCTTGCTACACAACACTTTTTTGAGGTGACACAGAGTTGTATTTAATTACCATTTCATGTGTAAATATGTGAATAGATGTGAAGAATTGTTATGGTTACTCAATTGTTAATATAGCAGCAAAATCGTTAACTTGAAGCACGTAAATCACACCAAAGTAACACTTTATGAGTAGATAAAGTCGGCCAATACTTCCCGTTTTATCACGTTAAAGCCGGCCACTTGTTACGAGATTGTTACCAGAAAGCAATATAGAAAATCGCCTTTCGCTCACGAAAATTCTCTTTTCTGAGCGTTTGTCGATATAATGGAAAAAATAGATTCAACGAGTTAGGTATGCAAGAAGCTCTCGATATTACCTGGTGGCAAATGCTGCTATTTAGCACAACACTGTTCATTCCCTATGCTTTAAATCATTTCTATCAACTTGAGCTTGGGAAAGAGATGTCGGTTAGTGTGATTCGTATGGTGTCTCAGCTTTTGCTGGTGGGGCTGTACTTAGAATTTGTATTCACACTTAATAGCTTATTGCTCAACCTCGTATGGGTCTCGGTCATGGTTCTCATTGGTGCCAGTGCAATCCTAGACAAATCAAAATTACCTAAGAGCGTGCTCTTATGGCCAGTAGTACTTGGGCTCATTGCCGGGCTCTTTCCTCTTATCGTAATACTTTGCCTTGCTATCATACGCCCAGCTCCATTTTACAGTGCTCAATATGTGATTCCTCTTTGCGGCATGCTACTTGGTAACAGCCTTGCAGGTAATATCGTGGCACTGCAGAATCTATTTTCGGCGTTTAATGAGCGTAAATCTGAATATGAGGGAGCACTCTCACTTGGCGCTTCTCCGCTCTATGCAAGCGCCCCCTTTGTTAAAGCAGCAATGCAAAAAGCTCTCGCTCCAATTTTGGCTTCGATGAGCACCACCGGTCTTGTCACGCTACCCGGAATGATGACGGGACAGATATTAGGCGGCGCTAGCCCTATCATCGCCATCAAATATCAACTTCTGATCCTCATTGCGATATTCGTCATGTTAACGGTATCCGTTACTATTTCACTGCAGCTTTGCTTGAGAAGAAGCATCACTAAAGAAGGACGAATAACTATTCACCCATTTGGCAGCAGTTCTTAGAATTGCATTGTTTAATTTTTAATCACTTTAAATTTGATTAGATACTCTAAACTATCAACTCTTTACGGTTTAATTCTTGTTAACATCATCTTATGTCAAACTATATTGTCGGTTAAACGATAGGAATTTTAAAACGCACAACAACTTATTAAATTCAATTAGTTAAGTACTAATTTTTTGATAACAGCACGAAAACACTGACGCTTCCAAATTAGAATAATCAATTTGTTGCATTTGGTTTCAACGAAAAACAGCCCACGTTTACGTCATTACTCCTGCGATAAATCTTCTTTCAACTCTATGCACTCTCTCGTCGAAACGAGTGTTAACTAGGTTATCCACAGAAATTGTGGATAACCTTATGCAGATACAACACGTTAGCGAAATCTAATTACAATAAAGCCCCGCAATAGCGAGGCTCTCGTTACACCATTCAGCTTTCTGTCAGTCTAGTAAAGAAACAACACACTAATCTCGCAGGTAAATGAGCCAATAGGCCATACCAACGAACACACCACCCCCGATGATATTACCAAGCGTTACGGGTATGAGATTATTAAGGACAAACCCAACCATATTCAAATCAGCAAAGTCCGCCGCATTGGTCCCCGTCATTTGCCAAAACTCGGGCGATGCAAAAGTTTTGATACCGATGGCCATTGGCACTTGAAACATATTGGCAATGCAGTGCTCGAACCCTGCGGAAACAAACATAGCAACAGGCAAAACCAGCACCACTATTTTGTCCGTTAACGTTCTTCCACTAAATGTCATCCATACGCCAATGCATACCAATACATTACACATAATGCCTAACGCTACGGCCTGCCAAAATCCATGGTGCAATTTATGCTGAGCAATATGCATGGTATTAATGCCTACTTGTCCACTATCGAACATGTACTGCTTTGCAGTGAGCATTAAACCCACTAACAAAATGGCACCCACCATGTTGCCAAAATAAACAATGCCCCAGTGCTTAATCAAGTTTGTCCAACTGATCTTTCCACTTGCTCGTGCCACTAGGGTAAGAACCGAACTGGTGAACAGTTCACCACCAGTAATGATAACCAGCACCAAGCCTAAACTAAATGCGATCCCCCCAATGAACCGAGTAAACCCCCAAGGTAAGCTCTCTGCCCCCGTTGTGATCGTTGTATAAAACAAAAACGCGATGCCTATGTGTAAGCCCGCTGTAATGGCGAGTAAAAAGGCTTTCATTGGATCTTTGGTTGCTTTACCAACCCCGATTTCAGCGGCGCGTTCTGCCATTTGTGGTGGCAATAAAGAATCAAATTGGTTCATGTTCATTTGGCTAACATTGGTCAGTGCATTGAGTAGTTCGCTGGATACTCGCTCCGTTCTCCCTTTTATTCAAGTGGTTTTTGAATGTTTACTAAAAATGTTTTAAATGAGATCCTTGCGGACATATTATTATGTATAAATCACAATAAACACATAAAAAAAGCACTCATTTCGAGTGCTTTTTTTAACTTTTACTTAATTTAATCCACTTTCACTTCGGGATTAATGATTTTAATGTTCGATTTTTCCGATATGGATAAATTTAGTTGACGGCTTCTGCTGCTACTTCCGCAACACTTTCACTTACCTCAACTGGTTCAACTTCGGTAATCACGGTTGATTTTTCTGCGCTTGCGGAATCACTCGCCTTCTCTGCTGCGGCTGCGTCTTCAGAAACCGGGGCATTTTCTGCGACTGGTACTTCGTTAGATTTCGGAAGTTGTTGTTTATAGTTTTCGATCAACTCTTCCAAGCTCGCTATATGCGATTCCGTTCGAGTTAGTTGTTTGTTCAGTGCTGCTTGCTGTTCCTTTTCTTTGGCTAATACCGCATTATGCTGCGCCACTTGCTCTTTCATCGTCTCATTTTGCTTGTTCAAAGCGGCTATCTTACTTTCTAGTTCGTCTGTACTGTTTTCGCTATGCAACTGCTTAATCGCATCGACAATAAGCTCGGTCTGAACTCGCAAAGGCTGGTCTCTAAAATCAGACCCATTGATCGAATGAGAAATGGTCAGTAACTTTCCTTCAAACTCTAGAATAATTGGCTCAAACTTTTCGTCATCGACGTTCGCTAATAGCTTCACTTCCGCAGCTGTGTTTTTCACGTGATCAATTTCGAACTGAGCATTTGCAACAGCTTCAGTAATGATTTTTAGATCACGAGTATTTGCTTTTACTGTGTTATCCGCAACGCTGATTTCTGCTTTTGCTTTCGCATAGCTAATTGCAGCAACGCGATTAAAACCCTCACTGCGGAGTTTACTTAATTGCGTATTTAACGGAGCGACAAATTCTTTTAGAACGACTTTTTGTTCCAATCCTTTTGCCTTCGCTAAGAACTTCACTTGGTTGGTTTGGGCGTCATCTAAGTCCCCATCTTCAACATCTTCATACAAAGCCTTATAAGTGCGATTAACGGACGCATATTCACTGCTGTACGCTTTTTTAGCTCCGATGTCATCCAAATAAGCCATCTGCGCGATAGAGTCCGCTAACAACGCATCGGCTGTTTCTTTCAATACCAGTAATTTCTTATGATTGTTTTCAACGACAACGAGGCGCTCAGAAAAATTCTCAGCATAGGTACCAGAAGAAAAGACGGAATAACTTTCAGTTGCTTTGGCTGGATCTACCGCTACATCTTCATAGATCTCGACCGCTTCCTCCCATGACTCTAGCAATTCGCTGTATAAATCGGGGGAATAGAGCTTTAATGACTTAGCCCCTTTTAATGTGGCAAGCCAAGTTTCGTAATCAGATTTGGTCTGTTCGTAAATTGCGTATGAGTCAGTTTTTGACTCTTGATTTGTAACGCCAACCTCTTTGGGTTGTTCTGATGTACTTTGACAGCCAGCTAAACCAAGTAAAGCTGTCATCACCAACGTTGTACGTGCTAGTTTCATATCCATTCTCATTTTTAATATGTGGTGTCTCCATTCACTGCAAAGGTATTGCATTTAAAGGCTGTCTTACCAATTAACCTCAATAAATGACCATAGGTATTCGCAATACCAATGCCGAGCCAGTTAACTATAAGTAATTTTAATCATGAATACTTGTTTTATTAGCTCAAAAATACATATATTTGAAACAACTCTAACATTCTACGGTGTTCTGTTGATCTCGCTCAAGTGTACTAAAAAACGCCAATTTGACCTGATGTAACACTTCTCGACACTTGTTGTTGTTCCTAGCCCTTATGCGATTTATGGTGTTAAAAACTCGTTTGTTTGATTTAAGGAAAACAAAGATGAAATTTAATCAAGATCATATCGCTGAACTAAACCTTTTACTTCAGTTTGACCTAAGCAGCGCTGCAACTGGCATTAAAGTACATAATGAAGCCGCTGAAGAGGTCCGTAACGCCGTCGCTAGACTCTTCGCCAAAGGACTTTGCACACAGGCAGATGGTGGTTACCTTACTGATGAAGGTATTGAAGTAGCAGAACACGCAGAAAAAGTACTGCGCGTACTGTCAGCTTAAACACGACCCTTTTTAAACTAAGTGCTTAGAAATTGAGTAATTGAAAATTAGGTACTTAAACATAAGTACCTAATAAAAGAGACTCAACTTCATGAACAAAAAAGTACTCATAATCGGTGCAGGTTGGTTAGGGTTACCACTTGCACTGCAATTACAAGAATCCGGTTACCTCGTCGCCGTGACTAAAACCTCTCAAGAAAACCTACAACCCATCCTTACGAATTCATTAACAGGCTATGTCTGTAAGTTAGCCAATAACGATGATCAACCTCAATCACACTCTATACAAATAGATGACATTCTTCTCGATTTTAACCCTGATATTGTTATTGGGAGTTTTCCGCCAGGGTTTCGCTCAGGAAGTGGGGATGCTTATGCGTTGCAATGGAAAACATTAGCGAACGCGGTACAACAATCTAATGCTTCAAAGCTACTCATGATCAGCTCCAGTACGGTTTATCCGTCAACACCAGATAATATGACTGAGGACAAAGCGAGCTTGGAACTCGCCTCTAACGACGTGAGTTTCTCCGACAAAGCCAAAATCATGCTTCAAGCAGAGCAATACGTCATCGACAGTGGGTTGAACTATTGCGTTGTTCGTTGTTCTGGTCTTTTTGGTCCAGAACGCCACCCTGCACGGTTTGCCACCAGATTAAAAACTGTCAGCTGTACAGCTGCAGCAAACATGCTTCACTTGAGCGATGCCATCAGTGCGACTCAATTTGTATTAGAGCATGTAAATGGGGAAATTGTTAATGCGACGACTCCTAACTCAGTCGACAAAGCACAGTTTTACCAAGCTGCAATCCGTGACGCTAAGCTTGATCTGCCTTTGCCTCCTATCGTAGATGAACCGAACAAGACAATCAAAGCAGATAAAATAGTATCGCTGGGTTATCAGTTCCGTTATCAATCCGTACTGGACGCCTTTCATTCCTAATTGTATTGCTCTTTAATCACTCAATGTTTTCAGGTCAACCTATACATTAACAACAGGTCTCTTTATGTCTCTATATCAAAATATCAACACACTTTGGGATTACATGCGATTAGACCATCAACCGGTTAAGTCCGACTGCATTTTCTGCATGTGCAGTAACGACATTCGAGTGGCCGAATATGCAGCAAAGCTCTACCTAGATGGTTATGCTTCTAAGCTAGTCTTCTCTGGTGGTGTTGGCCGGTTTACGCAAGGGATATTTGACACATCTGAAGCTGAGGCTTTCTCTCAAATAGCCATAGATATGGACGTTCCAGAACAAGATGTGATCCTTGAAACCGAGTCGACCAATTCTGGGGAGAATATCCTTTTTACCGCCGCATTATTTGCACAGTTAGACTACCAACCAACGCGCTTCATTCTGGTACAAAAACCATTTATGGCAAGGCGTGCCTACGCGACGTTTGCAAAACAGTGGCCGCGTTGTTATCAAAGTCTAGTGTCTTGTTCATCTGACTTATCCTTTGGTAACTACTTCAATGACATACTGCCTAGCGACCTAGTTGTGTCCGCGTTATTGCAAGATTTTGAACGTATTCGTGATTACCCTGCAAAAGGGTTTCAGATCGCTCAAGAGATCCCAGCAGAGGTAATAGAATCCCACGCTGCTATCAAAGACAAACTGGGGCCATTTCTCTGATCCCCATCTGGTTTGAGTTATTGTATAGTGAGTTCAAATAAACAAAATATGGAGCATACAGTGGAGCAAGTTCAACAAGTTATAGACTATCTACTGTCTAACCAATTACTACTCACCGGGCTTTTGTTGGTTGCGATGATCCTGACTCGTCAGGTGATTATCATCTTGATTCGAGGGGACGTTAACTTTTTATCTCTTGAGCAGAGGAAATGGATTTCGCGCACCAAGAATGGCACCTTCTTTTTTGTCATCATTATGCTATTTGTCGTCTGGCAAGATGAGATCAGCGAATTCGCACTCTCTTTAACTGCGATTGCCGTTGCTGTCGTGGTGGCATCTAAAGAGATTATTTTGTGTTTTACAGGTTCTATTCAGCGTGCTAGTTCGCGTTCATTTAGTATTGGAGATTGGATCGAAGTCGGCCCTACCTGTGGCGAAGTTATTGAACATAACTTAATGGCAACGGTTGTGCAGGAAATCGATCTTCATCATGGTCGTTATCACTACACCGGTAAAACAGCCACCTTACCTAATAGTATCTTCTTCAGCGTTCCGGTAAAAAACCTAAACTTCATGAAGCGTTATGTTTATCATAACTTCGCCATCACTGTTGCTGAGTTTCATAATCTTTACCCTATGATTCCTGCGATGTTGGCCAAAATTGATGATCACTGTGAAGACTTCATTGATATTGCGAAGCGATATAACATGGTTATTGAGCGCCATGCCGGTCTCGACTTACCTGGTGCCGAACCCCATATTGAAATAACTACTACCTCTATGGGTGAACAAGTTGTGCATTTTATGCTGTTCTGCCCCACAGAGCGTGCAAGCGAACTAGAACAGCTAATTCGAGAAGATTTTATGAGCTTATATCATGCTCGGTTTACGACGACCAGTGATCCAATACAGATTGCACCTACCATTTAGCTTTTCTCGTCATGCCATTCGATGAGATGACTCGTCGCTCATCGAATGGCGCTGCATAAAGCAAACGGCTAAAACATCCAACCGACACCTAAGTTGAAAGACGTTGGGTTCGAAACAACGTCATTTGACACTAAGCTTTTTTCTAAGCCTGCATTAATCACCAGTCTCGGGTTTAAATAAAACCTTGCGCCTCCGCCTATGTTAAACCCTAATTTACTGCTACTTCCTGATGTTGAATCTGTATCTAAATAACTGATTCCGCCAAGACCATAAAGTGCAAACGATTCAGTAATTCTAAAGCTCGGCCCGCTATTTAATGTCCATAGCATCGAATCATTTTTTTCGCCGCCGAATAATAAAGACGTGGTCATTATAAAGTCGGTAGAGCCAAAGCCTCCTTGTTGCCCCGTCAATGAAATACCATTCCAGCTCTTTCCTGACTTATCTGAAAGTGTTGCATAACCGACTGAATAATCAGCTTTCGCTATTGAAGGAAGCACCGCAACAAGTGTTAGAAGTAGAGCTGACACCACTGATTTAAAACGCATACCACATACCTTTCTATAATTTAATTCGTTGAATCATTTGATTTTCAAATACGATACACGACAATAAAACAGTGTACAATTAGAAAGTGCAACTTTATTTAGAACGACAAATGGTAAATGTGGAATTTCAGAAAATAATGGTCTAGACATGAAAAAGCGCCTCTAAAAATAGAGACGCTTTGCTTTGAGTTTTATATTACGTATTCAGACTTAAGCTAAATCCGCTTCTTCAATCAACTGTTGCGCTTCTGATTTCGGCTTCGCTTTGTTGCCAAACCCTCGTAATCCAACTACATGAACGTGCTCGTGATCTTTAAAAATCTTACGAACCAGTTTATAGGTTGTGCCTTGCTCTGGGCTAATGTTCTCTGGCGCTGCAATAAGTAACTGCATGTCCAAACGATCACAAAGCTCAAACAGTGTATTGATTGATTTAGTATCCAGACGAGCCGCTTCATCTAAGAACAATAAGCGACAAGGTACAATGTCTTTGCTTCTTAAACGTCGTGACTCTTCTTCCCAGCTTTGAATCACCATCAACAAGATAGACTGACCAGTACCAATCGCTTCGCCCGTTGACAACGCACCAGACTCTGCTTGCAACCAACCGTCCGTTCCACGATTAACTTCAACGCTTAATTCTAAGTAATTACGGTAGTCTAGTAGCTCTTCACCCAAAACTTGTGGTGAGCGCTGACCCATATCAATATGAGGATTCACACGTTGGAACAGCTTGGCCATCGCTTCTGAGAAGGTGTAGCGCGGGTTTTCGAACAAGTCTTGATGTTGCTCTTTGTGACCCGCTAAACCGTTTAACAGGACTTCGTGGCTTTCACGGATATTTACGTTTAAGCGAACGCCCTTCACCTGACCAAAGTTAATGTTCGACAAGCCTTGGTTAAGCATGCGAATGCGGTTCTGTTCACGTTGAATAGTTTTCTTAATGATGGCCGCTGCCGACTCAGAGCTGATCGCCAAACGATTTTCACGTTGGGTCAACTCTTCGGTTAGTCGAGCAAGCTCAACTTCCATTTCTTCAATTGCTTCCACAGGATCATCGGTGTGAATGATGTCTTGACGAATGCGAGCACGAAGGTGTTGATAAACCGCAATGTAGAACAATACTTTACGTTCAGGGCGAGCGTTATCTTCCGATGCTCTTAGCGAATCTCTTAGATCTTCGTTATCAGCAACAGCAAGACGCAAGGCACCTAACGATTTATCCGACATTGAACGAAGATCATCTGCCGACATATAGGCCAGTTCACGACGATGCAAGCGACGCTCCACGTCATTTTCACGCGCAAGACGAAGTACTGAGCACCAACCTGCTTTCGCAGCAACAACGTAAGTTCTAAGTTCAACGTACTCTTTTTGAACTTTCTTCAAACGTTTCGCTAACGCTTTCATTTCTAGCTCAGTTGACGTAATCGTGCGTTCAAATTCACTCTTACGTGTACGGGAGCTGTGTAAGCGTTGTTGCAGTTCGTTGCGACGCCCTACTGCTCGCTCTTCTGAACCGGCATCGGCATTCACACCATACTCTTGCAGTTCCAATCGGAACTCTTGCATGGTTTCCGCTTTTGCTTGATGAGAGCTTTTTAATGATGCCAACACTTGGTTGTATTGGTTCATTTGCAATTGAGCTTGCTTGTAGCCGTCACGGCCTCGTGTTCGAGCACGCTCAGCTTCGACTAACTTAGTTTTCAGTTGGTCACTCAGTTCGCTGCTCTTGTTAAGCAAATCAACCGAATCTGAATACGCAAAATGGTGACGACGTTCGACCAAATCTGCCAGTGCAAATATGGTGATTTTAAGTGACTGGAGTGCGTTATCTGCAATGTCGTAACTGACTTTGAGTGCATCAAATTGTTCTGGATCCGCTTCCAATGCATTAGCAATTTTTTCTAGCTGCTGTACGGATTTACCGTGAGACGAAACAAACGTTTTTGCTTCACCGAGGTGTGCAAGTTTACTTTCTACTTCTTCAAAGCGATCACTAAGGGTCTGATCTTCCACCAAACCCATTAGTGGTGCTAACGAATCAAGAGATTTAAGTGCTTGTTTACTTGCCGTTAATAAAGCACGTTGAGTCTGTTCTTTATTGGCAAGTTCCGACAAAGTACGGGCGACTTGCGTTCGTTTATCTCGCGCTGTTTCCAACGCTTGCTCTGGGTCTGCTTCAAACGCCACCGCGATATGTTTAGCAACAAAGTTATTAAAGCTCTGGTAAAGACGTTGAAGCTTCTGAGAATCAAACGCGGCTTTCGCATGTTGCTCTTGAACCTCTTCACGTTCGCTTCGTAGCAGCTCTAAACGTTGTTCACGAGCAGCACGTCCAAACAGCGGGATCTCAGGTAAACGGGAGTAACGTAATTGACGATCGTTTAGCTGTACACACACAGCACCATTGAGTTCGTCGGCATTGAATGAGCTGTCGTCAAAGGCATCAATATCACCTTCGATAATGTACAAATCTTCTGGGCAGTCATCTAACTCAATGAGTTTTTCTTTAATGCCATCAAGATCAGACACAACAATTGCGTGACGAGCGGGCCCATACATAGCGCTGAAATACGGCGCATCTTCTATCGTGATGTCATCGTAAATTTCTGAAAGTAATACGCCACCAACGGTATCCGCCAAGCCTTTAAGACGAGGATCGTTTGAACCGCCAGGTGATGCTAAGCGTTCGATGTCTTGATCCAGTTGGTTACGTCGCTCAGCGAGTTTGTCTTTGGCTAGCGATTGCGTTTTCTCTGACTCAAGTACTTGCTGCATTTGCGACATGACAGCATGGCTATCGTAAAGATCAGCGTCTGACTGTTCTTTCAGTTTTTCTAGCGCGTCATTTGCGGAAATCCAAGCTGGAGCGATGGCTTCTAGCTTATTAATTTCAGCGTTGGCGTCTTGCTCCGCTCTGCGTAATTCACTACGCGACTCTCGAAGTGACTCTTGTTCATGCTCCATTGACTCTACACGAGCAGAATGGCGCTCACGTTCTTCTTCCAACGCCAGTTCGTCTTCAAGTTGTACTTGATGCTGTTTCTGATACTCGGTAACAGACTGAGCCACTTGACGTTGCTGATCAAGACTACGCTCAAGATCTCGATATTGAGCTTGCCACTGCTGCTCGTTTTGCAACAATTGCTGTGCGTTTTGATTTTGGCGTATTGCTGATTTTGCGTGATGAGAAGCTTGTACACGATCCACGTCACCCGCAATGCTTTTCACTAAGGCATAAGCGCGTTCAAACTGCTCTGCTGCCGCTGAAGACATATCAAGTTTGTGTTTTACTGCTAACAGTTCAGACGTTTTGTCCGATTCCGATTGCTGCAGTTCACTAAGAAGTGCTTTCGCGTTGTCTGGGGTTAATTCGTCAAACTTAGCGAGGGTCTTGGCTTTTTCTAGTGCCATTACCCCTTGTTGGTATTGCAATGCGCGAGTTTGCTGCACATCCAGAGCTTGTTGGTAGTCAGCCAATTGAGATTTCAGGCTGTCTACTTCTTCTTCCGATATCTGTGCTTGCTCTTCCGCCATCATCACGCGCTCTTGCGCTTCTTCAACCACCATCATCTGTTCTTCAAGTCGCTCACTTAGCTCTTCAAGATCTTCTTTATAACGGGCGATTTTTTCTTGCTGACGCAGGGCGTTTTGAACCAGTTGCAAATGATCCGATGCCGCTTGGAAATCTTGCTCTAGGCCAGTTTCTTGCTCCACCAGCATTTCAAGTTCTTCTTGAACGCGGTTCAGTAGGCTATTTTGTTCTAGCAGTTTTTCACGAGAACCAAACAGTTCACCACGAAAACGCATGGTTTGATCAAGCTTATTACGTCGCTCGTTGGCATGACGCATATAATCTGCGGCTACATAGTTGGTAGACTCAGTAATTAAGTGCTTAAAGAGGTCACGATCCGATTGAGTGGTTTTGATGGCTTCTAAGGTCATGCGGTTTTCACGCAGAGCCGATTCCATATCTTGGAACGCTTTTTTCACACCACCGTTTTGAGGTAATAAATAATCTCGAAGTGAGCGAGTAATTGCACTAGAGATACCTCCATATAAAGACGCTTCAATCAAACGATAGAATTTGGAACGATCGCCACTGTTACGAAGTTTCTTCGGTAATACGCCAAATTCAAACATTTGCGAATGGTATTCAACCACTGATGAAAATGCTTTGAAAGACACACCTTCGTATTGGGCAACCGCTTCTTTTACTTCATTGATCTGACGAACACGCGCATGTTTATCTGACACACTTTCGATCAGGATGTCCGTCGGCTTAACGTCGCTCGGCAAGCCTTGAATAACAAACGGCTTAATGTCGACTTTTTTGTCACGACCCGCTACCTGCTGTAGCTTTACGCCGAATAACAGGCGTTGGTTACGTGAGTTAACGACATCCAACGCCGCATAACAGGCGCCAGGTTGCAGTTTACCGTAAAGCCCTTTATCACGGGATGCTTGAGAGCTACCCGCTTCGGTTGTATTTCTAAAGTGCAGTAAGCTCTGATCAGGGATCAGCGCCGTAATAAACGCGGCCATCGTGGTCGATTTACCCGCACCGTTACCACCGGAAAGCGTAGTAACCAAGCCATCGATATCAAAAGTACGAGCAAAGAAGCCGTTCCAGTTGATCATGCTTAGTGATTGATACTTGCCTCTTTCAATCATGCTTCGCTCTCTACTTCTTGTTCATTTGAATGTTGTAATTGATCTTGTGCTTGTTCTGAATCGTCCAGTAAGCTTGCTTGATCAGGTTCTTGTTGATGCACAACCGCTTCGCCATTACGGATCAAACGTAATTGAGCTTCGCGTACGTCATCCCCAACGCGCACATCGGCACCAAAACGGAAAACTGCTTCACTGATGCGGAATTTACCACTTTCACCAATTGGCATGGTCATACCGATGCGGCGTAAACGGCGTAAAGAGGTGCGCACTTTCTCAAGCAATTTTTCTTTGTCTAAATCTGAGCCTGATGCACGGTTAGTGACCAACTTCATCAGTTTTTTCTCGTCTGCAAGAGACAACAACTCTTCGTACAGTTCGTGATTAGAGAAAATACCTTCATGGGCCAATCTTTCAGGGCTGAGGTATAAGAAACACAGTACTTTACCCACCAGCATATCCATCTCTGACAAAACGCTTCGGCCAATCAAAGAGGTTGAACGCGGACGAAGATAAAAGAAACCTTCCGGTGCTTTCACTAATTCCGCATTATATCGTTGGTAAAAAAGCGCCAACTCTGTTTCGAAATCCATCAATAACGCGTGGTTATCCAGATCTTCAAAAGAGATATGACGTCCGCCACGTAGCGCACTGTCTAGTGCAGGAAATAACGGGTTGGAAATTGCTTTTGCCAGTTTCTCTGGCATATATTCATCAGTATTTGTCAATGACATTTGCTTGTACCTTTGCGCCAAATTCGTTAATCGCTTGCCAATCCGGCTGAATCGCTCGGTAGTCAGATTCGGAATACCCTAATCTGACGGCTTGGTCGACAACAATTCTCGCTAAATCAAAATGATGAGCGTATGGGTGTGTTGAGAGGTAATCTCGCAAAACCCGTCCTAGATCAATCGGTGTTCCTTGATCTTTATGCTGGCGTAGCATTAAGGCAATACGCTCAGACAACTCATCATTTACTTGTTCAAATTCTTCATATTCCACTTCAGGTGGAACGTGACCCGTTACTTCATCGTCACGCAGGATCAGTGCTTCATCACGTAAGTCACGCAAGCGTTCTGCATCCGCATAGGTTAATAACCACGGAGCGTCGAAGTAATCTTTCACCGACTGACGTAACCTTTGGCTAAATGCGCGGTTTTTGTCCATGTCGATGGCGGTTCGGATGAACTTATGAACATGACGATCGTAGCCAATCCATAAATCTATCGCTTGTTGTCCCCAACTCACGATACGGTCCAACTTCATCTGTAACCCATATAAGGTTTCTTCGATGAAGTTTAACTCTTCTTTGCCATACACCAATTCTTGAATATCAAGTAACTGACTTTGCATTTCATCGCCCGCAGCTTGCAAGGTATCTTGCAACTCTCTTAGCGTGTCTGAGGTTTCATTTAGTAAAGCCTCACAGCTGTTAATGGCCTCACGCCAATCTTGAGTCAACAAGGCCGCGATTTGGTCTTTTACACTCTGTTGTTGTTCGTCCATCACCCGTTGGTTAAGGTCGATCTGGTCGAAGATCTCTCCTACTGAGTATTTCAGGACGCCATAAACGTTCTTCTGCCAATGTCCTGCCGTCCCGCCTTCTTTGGCTGCGGTAATGGCTTTTGCCATCTCATCCGCCACCATGGATAGCTGAATCGACAAACGCAGCTTAGAGAATTCTCTATGGCGAACGTAGTAGTCTGTGATCCCTATTGCTAAAGGGCTCAAGCGATAAATGCTTGCACCTTCAGTCAACTCACTGGTAAAGCGGCTCAGTAAGCGCTGCTTTACCAATTCATTGATGGCGTTATTTGCTCGAAATGCCGAGGCATCTCCAGACTCTTCAAATAATCGAGTGACAATGGCAAATGCATCATGCAACTCTCCTTCGCCCAACTCTTCGTCAAACCTTTCATTACTTAGCACAGCTAATGCAATCAAGAATGCTAAACGTTCCGTTGAAAGGTTTAACGAAAAATCGTGCTGCTTTACCCAACCTACCAGCTCATCAAGCGGCTGTTGTGCAACATCTTGAGTTGTATCACTCATTGTAAATCCTGTTATTCAACTTTCTTCTTCGCCCATACATGTATGTATCGACCAAGAGAGAGGTATGGTTCTTGTCGGCACAGTTGGCGTTCAAGTTCCAGTATATCTTCGTATTGATAATCGCCCTTGTATTCCATTTGACCAACATAGTCATGAAAAGAGCGAATACCCGATTTTCCGCAGATTTCAAACCCAGCGTCTTCTATCCATCGATAGACATCGTCGGGCAATAAGCCTTTCTGAGGCTGTAGCTTGAATCTACGTCGGTGTGGCATCCCTTCTAATATGTGCGGGATGTTGCCACAAATAACGTTTTTGAGCACTAACCCATGATGGTTATAAAACATCACCGAAGCGACACCACCCGGCTTAACTTGCTCCAATAGTGTTCCTAACGCCTCTTTTGGGGAAGCTAACCATTCCATTACGGCATGAAAAATCAGTAGGTCAACAGGGGCATCTATGTGCTCACCAATATCCTGCACCGCAGAATGAACCAGCCGATACTGATCAATCAGCTTATTTTTTTCAATATCTGCTTTCGCTAGCTTCAACATTTCCGAAGATAAGTCACATAATGTGATCTGGTGTCCGCGTTGTGCAATTTTTTGAGAGATTTGCCCCAATCCACCACCAGCATCAAGTACATTTAAACAATGTTTTTTATCATTAAGGCTGGTAAGTGCTAGTATTAAATCTTCCCAAACAATGGTTTGACGGATATCGCCCTTACCCGATTCGTAAATATTTTTTACGAATTTGTGGGCAATATCGTCGAAATTACGATCTTCAGTCACGGCTGCTTAGGTTATGATGTGTATTCGTGCCGCTTATTCTGTCACAGGATAAGAAGTAATAAAGACTTGTTCGCCTTTTTCCTAACCAAGTGATGATTTTTCGGACTATTTAAGTATGTTTGAGCTGAAAAAAGTATTTTCTGCATTGTTAATGCCCCTTCCTGCCTTTCTGATAATCGGTCTGCTAGGCCTTTTGTTAGTCATGTTCACTATGCGCAGAGGCACAGGTTGCCTACTGATATTTTTATCCTTTACAGGGATTTTCTTGGCATCTTTCCAACCCGTCGCCCAATCTCTTCTGATGCCAATGGAGCGCCAACACAAAGGCTTTCTCCCCGTTGAAGAGCCGATTGACTATGTCATGGTGCTAGGTAATGGTCACATCGTTGATGACGACATTCCTCCGACGTCAGAATTAAGCCGAACAGCCTTGATGCGATTAGCCGAAGGCATACGTATTCTGCGCATGTATCCTGGCGCTAAACTCATTTTGTCTGGCTATTCTGGGGGTTCTGAAATCAGCCATGCTCGCATGATGGCTAAAGTCGCGTTAGCGTTAGGCGTTTCTAAAACGGATATTATTTTGCTTGAATCAGCAAAAGATACGTGGGAAGAAGCAAGGCAAGCTGCAGTATTCGTTGCGAACAAAAATTTGGTTCTCGTCACGTCAGCCAGCCACATGAGCCGTGCTCTACGTGAATTTGAAGATGCCGGTATTAGCCCTTTTGCCGCACCAACCAACTTTTTGGCCAATAACGCTGAAATGCAACCATGGAATCAGTATCGTCCTAGCGCGCAATACCTAGAATGGACAGAAACATTCTGGCATGAAAAGCTCGGGACTTGGTGGCAAACTCTGCGTGATTTTGCCGTCGACAGTAATGCGACAGCCAACTAGCATCGTAGTCATACATTAGATACAAAAAAACCGAGACATTAATCTCGGTTTTTTATTACCCGTAAATAATATTAATCAACGGATTAGTCACCAGCAAACATATAGCCTTCGCCATGTACGGTTACGAAGATTTGCGGGTTTTTAGGGTCCTGTTCCATCTTGGCCCTCATCCGGCGAATCAACACATCGATGGTGCGATCATTTGGTGCATCCACACGGTGACTGATCATATTCAAAATTCGTTCACGGCTTAGCACCTTATTTGGGTACGAAGACAGCGCTACGAGCAATTCATATTCAGCTTTCGTCAGTTTAACCGGCTCACCATTGCAACTTAACGACCTTCTTTGCACATCAAACGTCCATTCGCCAAAACGAACCAGTTGACCTGATTCTTCTTTTTGAATATCACGTAAAGATGCTTCAGACACCAGCGAAATTCGCCAAAGCAAATTTTTAACTCGAACAAGTAACTCTCTCAGTTCGAACGGCTTGGTGACGTAATCGTCTGCGCCCATTTCCAAACCAACAATTTTATCAATGCTGTCGGTTCTACCCGTCACCAGAATGATACCAATATTTGACTGGCTACGAAGCTCTCGCGTCAGCATTAGGCCATCTTCACTAGGAAGATTAATGTCCAACATAACCAAATCTATGGAGTACTCACTTAAAATGGCTCTCATTTGTTCGCCATTTTCCGCTTCGCTCACGGTATACCCTTCATTTTGAAAGTAACCCGCTAACTTACTACGCGTGACCACATCATCTTCTACGACTAAAACGTGATAGCTCATCTACACCACTTATAATATTTTCATCTACACTCTCTGTTTATTCTATTCACAATCCGTTACATATCTAGCAAATAGGTTAAAATAACTGTTATTTTTTCGCTTTTATTGATTCAGAGCAACCTTGAGAGCCCCTGTTAACATTTGAAAATATTCCGTCATTAACTGACTTTTTTTGGATTAGTTCTGTTCATCTTAATCCGTTAGAATCACCCTATCAGTACTTTAAGAGAGTTATCCCTATGCAAGAAACGAAAGCGTTCAACGAAAAGCGTGCGGAGATATATTGGTGGCTATCGAGCCTATTCGCACAAGAGTTGACTGAAGATGAATTAACGGCGTACCACACTGCTGAGATCAGAGGCTTCATTTCTGGCTTAGGTGAAAACCCTCAGCTAACAGACGCAACATCAGCACTCATTCAATCCCTTAACCTCCTGCAAGATCGAGTCGACGTTCAGTTAGAACTATCTGCAGACTTTTGCGGCTTGTTCTTAACAACGGCGAAAAATGCAGCACTGCCATACGCTTCTTTGTATATTGGCACTGAAGGCTTACTCAACGGTAAACCTGCTCAGCAAATGGATCAGCTCATGAAGAGCAAAGGAATAACAAAGCGTGAAGGTTTTAATGAGCCCGCCGATCACCTAGCGTTAGAGCTTGATTTCCTTGGAAACCTAATTGTGCGTTCAAATAAAATAGACAGTGATGAGCAATTTGAACTGGCTCTATTAGAGCAAAAGCAGTTCATTGATCAACACCTGTTGACTTGGGTACCCCAGTTTAGCGCTAGATGCCGTCAGTACGATGAATTCGGTTTTTATGCCTGCGTAGCAGAGCTATTACTCGCATTCCTAAAACTTGATTGTGAATATATTTCAGGCGAATAACACGGTTCTTTCTCCGGGGGTAAACTCTTGCCTCCGTTCTTCACCTCTACGCTCTATCAGTTATCATTTTTCAAACCTGAATTCACTGTTTTAATGAATACATCGTCGTTTTGAAACAAATAACGTTGTCAGAGGGTTTGAATCGGTCTAAAATTGTGATCGCAAACGATAAAATATGAAAACACGCCAGTTCCATGAAAACCGCCTATTATTGAGCGGTTTTATTTTTTGCATTAATTAAATTTGGTCAGCGCCTATTAAACTAAAACTCAACCGGTGCTGGCTCGACAGGAAATTTTTATGGCCACAATTAAAGATGTTGCGCGTATTGCCGGTGTATCGACTACGACGGTTTCACATGTGATCAATAAAACTCGTTTTGTTGCAGAAGCGACCCAAGAGCGAGTGAATAAAGCAGTAGAAGAGCTGAATTATGCACCAAGCGCTGTTGCACGCAGCCTAAAGTGCAATACAACCCGCACAATTGGCATGTTAGTGACTCAGTCTACCAACCCATTTTTTGCCGAAGTTGTCGACGGTGTTGAAAGCTACTGCTATCGCCAAGGTTATACACTCATCCTGTGTAACACTGGGGGGATCTACGAAAAACAACGTGACTACATTCGCATGCTTGCAGAAAAACGCGTAGATGGCATCTTGGTCATGTGCTCAGACCTAACTGAAGAATTGCGTAGGATGCTCGACTCTCACGCTGACATTCCGAAAGTTATCATGGATTGGGGCCCTGAAAGTTCACATGCCGATAAGATCATCGATAACTCAGAAGAAGGCGGCTATTTAGCCACTAAATATCTTATCGACCATGGTCATACTAACATCGCCTGTTTAAGTGGCCACTTAGACAAACTCGCTTGTATAGAGCGTATCGCCGGTTATAAGCGAGCGCTAACAGAAGCAGACATCAACTTCAATGACAACCTTGTTATTGAGGGGAACTTCGAATGTGATATGGCTGTGGTTGCTGCCGATAAAATCATTGCGATGGAACAGCGCCCTACTGCGGTATTCTGCTTTAACGACACCATGGCACTTGGCCTATTAAGTCGTTTACAAGAGAAAGGCATACGCGTCCCTGAAGATGTGTCGGTTATTGGTTACGACAACATCGAAATGTCAGGCTACTTCTCGCCACCGTTAACCACAGTGCACCAACCGAAACGTCGTGTAGGTAAAACCGCTTTTGAAATTTTACTTGAGCGTATTAAAGACAAAGAACACGATAAACGTGTGTTTGAAATGCACCCTGAGATTGTTGAACGTCAATCTGTTAAAAAATTAAACTAACAAATAGTTAATAAATTCATGGTTAATTGCTCTTACTTCAAATGTGAGAGCGATTTCATATTATGAACACTCTTATTTGAACCAATGTCACATTAAGAAACCTCAATTGTGATGTTTGTTCCGATTTTTCACTATGATTTTATTGTCACGCACAGGGCAAACTACTTGAAAAAGTAGGACGCAAAACTTCCGGCCTAAATCAGTATTGATATGGTAGCGGGGTCGCCGATGGCAAATATGCAAGTATTGTATTGCTTACTTACAGCACATAGAGTTCTTGTATAGTTTTGCTCACTTCTCGGACCTGATTTTGGTGACGTTGTTTCTAAACCGAGATTATTAGCATGGATAAACCGATATTAAAAAACTCACTTAAGCTATTTGAGACTTTAGGGAAGATAAAATCTCGCTCTATGTTTGGTGGCTTTGGTGTCTTTGCAGACGACACTATGTTTGCTTTAGTCGTAAATGACACTCTACACATAAGAGCTGATGCTGCTAATGCGCTCGCATTTAAGCAACAAGGCATGAAGCCTTATGTCTATAAAAAACGTGGCTTTCCCGTCGTTACCAAGTATTTTGCCTTACCTTTTCAAATGTGGGAAACACCTCAAGAAATCCTAGATATTGCATTCAAGGCTCTCGGCATTGCTAACATTGAAAAACAACAGCAAGCCGAAGTAAAACCGACACGATTGAAAGATTTACCTAACTTACGCTTGGGCACAGAAAGAATGCTTAAGAAAGCGGGGATCAACAGCGCTGACGAATTACGCTCTCATGGTGCAGCTAACGCTTATAGAGCGATTAGCCAAACTCATACAGGAAAAGTAGGCGTAGAGCTTCTATGGGCGTTGGAAGGCGCGATAAACGGGACACATTGGTCTGTCATCCCTAAACAGCGCAGAGACGAGCTCATTGAACAGTTGAATTGAACCACATTAACTTGAATAAACATAACCGCGAACTGAAAAGTTCGCGGTTTTTTTACATCAAATGAAAGTTTTATCTCATTTCCTCTGTCATACTTGTTAAGGTTTATACAACGATTCTTAATAGGGAATAAGCATGAATAAGAAGATCGTTTTAGGGATAGTCTTTATTGCCGTAATTGTCGCACTTGCGGTCAATTTTGGTCCATATCTAACGCTTGAAAACGCCAAAGCTCAACAAGCGGCGTTAGGTGAATATATAGAGAACAATTTCATCATTGCGGCAGTCAGCTACTTTGCGCTATATGTATTGGTCACTGCTTTTTCTGTTCCCGGAGCCACGGTAATAACCTTACTCGGCGCAGCACTTTTTGGATTCACTACTGGGCTGATCTTAGTTTCGTTTGCCAGCACCTTAGGGGCTACTCTGGCATTTTTGAGCAGCCGTTATTTACTGCGTGATTGGGTTCAGAGCCGTTTTGGTTCTAAGTTAGAAACGATTAATGACGGGGTAAAAAGAGACGGAGCATTCTATTTGTTCAGCCTGCGCTTGATCCCTGTATTTCCATTTTTCTTGATCAACTTAGTCATGGGCTTAACACCGATTAAGACCCTGCAATTCTATTTGGTTAGCCAGCTCGGTATGCTCCCAGGCACAGCGGTGTTTATTAATGCAGGTACACAGTTGGCTCAGATAGAAAGCTTATCCGGTATCGTATCCCCTACTGTATTACTGTCGTTTGCACTGCTAGGTATTTTCCCTGTCGTCGCTAAATGGGTCATGGGTAAAATTCAAACTTCCGTGCAGAATAAAGCTAGCTAAGTAACCAAGAAGGTCAAATTGCATGAAGTTGTTTTCTGCTTCTATACCACCAGAAGCGCACATCGTATGTGAGCTATTAAAAACACAAGGGATACACTGTGAAGTTCGCGGAGAGGGCTTATTTGGGCTTCAAGGCGAGCTGCCATTTGGGGAAGACAGTGAGCCCTATGTATGGCTGTTAGATGAAAACCAACATCAACAATCGCTAAGCCTCATACAGCAATACCTTGACTCAACGTCCAACGGGCAAACACCTTGGCAATGTAAACAATGCGGTGAATCGATAGAGCCACAGTTTTCTTGTTGCTGGAGTTGTGGTGCACAAGATTTGTAAAGGCTAAGCAAGCTAGGGAAACGGTACTCTGGAGGGATTAAAAGAGTACCGTACGTTAAGAATACGCGTGTTGCTGAATGAACGCGATAGATTGTCTGTTAAAAGCTTCTGGTTTTTCAACATTACAAACATGGCCGCAATTTGGTATTTCGATCAGCGCACTTTTCTTGTGAACTTTTACCATTTCTTTTACCGGTTGGATGAACATATAGTCTTTATCCCCCATTAGGTAAAGCGTGGGTATCGGAATGTCTTGGTCTTTGAAATAGCGCATTAACGGATTAACATCCGCCGCCAGGGTATACCAACGTTTGAATTCTTTTTGGCACAGCTTTTTGGCTTCTCTAATGAAGAGGTGTCGAGACTCTTTTTGGCTGCGTTGAGGCATTACGATATAAGCGAACAAGCGATACAGCCACATATATGGCAAGATGTTTTTGCTCCAATCCCCTAGCTTTACCAATGCTTGTGAACGAGCATTAAAACGGGTTACCGCTCCACCGAGTACCATGCTCGATACTCTGTCTGCCGCTATTTCAGCGACATTACGGACAATGATAGTACCAAGAGACATCCCAACGAAGTGTGCTGATTTTATCTTAAGGTGGTCCATCACTTTCACGACATCTTGAGAGACATCTTTAAACGTATAATCACTGTTAATGATGTCTTTAATTAGTTGATGCGATCGCCCATGACCACGTAGATCTACTAACAATAAATTGAAATGCTCTCGATAGGCCTTAATTTGTTTGAACCAAATAGATGAGCTTCCGCCCGCCCCATGGACGAATACCACCCACTGTTTACTAGTAGGGTGAAGATAGGTTTTATGGAACAGCAAGGCGTCAGACATTCGAATATGCTTATCTATTTATTTTAATAATTGTATTGATGGCAAAATACTACCACATCTGTCAACGTGAGTAATAGTAATGGCTAAAAGCTTAAACTCTTCTATAAATTACAGAGCAAGCCTACCGAGCATCATCGATTTTAAGTGACTCTTTTTCTTGATACTTTCTTATCAGCATCTCAGAACTTCAACACCCACGAACTGCAAAGCATATTGCAACAAATTGCGTCATTCGGTGGTACCCATCAAGATCACAGGGCTAAGGGCAAAAAAAAGACCTCACGAAGAGGTCTTTTATATCAATATAGCTGAACTTATCTTAGTGCCGCACGATACATTTCATCGTACAACTTAGCTGAATCAATCCAGCTGAAATCAGTATTCATAGCATGTAACTGAACACGTTTCATTTCATCTGGTCGCTGAAGATACAATATCAACGCTCGCTGCATAACAGTAAGAAGTGCGAGTGGTTCTGGCTCATCGAAGCTAAAACCGGTCGCCTGCTCAGGGTTCTGATCGTAGTCCACAACCGTATCTTTAAGTCCACCGACTGCTCGTACGATCGGCAGCGTGCCATAAGACATGCTGTAAATTTGGTTCAATCCACATGCTTCAAACTCTGAAGGCATCAAGAAAAAGTCTGATCCCGCTTCAACCAAATGCGCTAGACGATTATCGTAAGCTTCAATAAAGGCAAACTTAGTCGGGAACTTATTGGCTACTTGATGCAGTTGCTGCGCGACTTCAGGCTCTCCAGTACCAACAATAACCAGTTGCACATCATTACGAAGGAACTGCTCCAAAATTGGTAATATATAATGAAAACCTTTTTGATGAGTCAGGCGGCAAACCATGCCAAATACCGGCAATTTTTCGGTTTTTAAACCTACTTCTTCTTGCAAACAGCGCTTATTCAGCCCTTTACCCTTCACCATACTGGTTAAAGTTGGCTTATAATTAGCAGGCAGATGCTTATCCGTAACCGGGCTCCACTCACTGTAATCACAGCCGTTCACTATGCCGTATAGATCTGCACTGCGATGAACAAAGTCGTCTACCATGCCATGAGAGCCTAGAGGTGTCATCAGTTCCGCAGCGTAGTTCGGGCTAACGGCATTGACTTTATCAGCAAACGCCACTCCAGCCCTTAACATGCTAACGTGGCCATAGCCATATTGTAGATGATCCATTCCTGACAGGTTTAACTCAGGAATGATCTCAAGCTCATCATAAGAATAGATGCCCTTAAAGATGGCATTATGCACCGTGAGCACACTACGGATATGTTGATAACGACCATCATGCTCATAACGTGTTTTTAGCAAAAACGGAACCAGCCCCGTATGCCAATCATTTGCATGAATGATGTCTGGATTAATACCCAATTTCGGCAGCATATCTAGGCAAGCAGAGGCAAAGAAACCAAAACGTTCGCCATTATCTGCGTAAGCTTGATTCGCTTCAGCATAAAGCTCAGGTCGGTCAAAATACTTGTCGCACTCCACCGCATAAACATCGACGCCATCAAGCGATAACTTGCGAACTTGATAACCAATATGAGGCCAAAAGTCCAACTCAGTAGAAAGAACAACAGGCGCATCGGACTTTCCTGGCAGTTTTTGATATGCAGGAAGCACTATTGATACATCATGCCCTAATGCTTGAAGTGCTTTTGGCAGAGCCTTAGCCACATCGGCTAAGCCTCCACTTTTGATCAGACCTTCTGCTTCAGAAACAGTAAACCAAATTTTCAATCGATCCATTTTAGAACCCAACTTTCATCCCTTTCTTGACGACAACAATGCCATCAGGAGAAACATGGAATCGTTGTGCGTCTAATTCTAAATCTTCACCAATAACGGTGCCCGGTGCCAACTCAACATTCTTATCAATGATTGCGCGGCGAATTTTACAGCCAGCACCTACTTTAACATCTCCCAATAAGATTGACTCACTGATCATTGAGCCACTTGCCACATTACTGCGGTAACCTAGTACTGATTTGTAGATGTCTGACCCTTGAACGTAGCTGCCACCAGAGATCAAGCTATCGGTTACTTTGTTCACCTTACTTTCGTCCACATCTACGAACGTGGCTGGCGGTAGTGGTGGGTAGTATGTATGCAACTGCCACTTACGGTTATAAAGAGAGAACTGAGGATCTTTGTCTAGTAGATCCATATGAGCCGACCAGTAAGAGTCGATGCTACCTACATCACGCCAATAAGTCGTTTCTTTCTCACCGCTGATTTTATTGGTTGAGAAGTCATAAACGTAAACATTACCTTGTGGGAACATTTTCGGGATGATGTCTTTACCGAAATCATGGCTTGATGTTTCGATTTCTGCATCAATACGCAGCTCTTCACACAAAGCGTCAGATTCAAAAATGTAGTTACCCATAGAAACCAATGCTTCATCTGGCGAGCCAGGAATTGGCTTAGGATTCTGTGGTTTTTCTTCAAAACCGATCATCTTACCGTTTTCGTCTACTTCAATAACACCAAATTCAGACGCCTCAGATAAAGGCATACGGATTGCCGATACGGTTAAACTTGCCTCTACACGCTTATGAAAATCGAGCATTTGGCGAATATCCATTTTGTAGATATGGTCAGAACCAAAAATACAAACTTGATCAGGATCGGCCAACTCGATGAAACGGATGTTTTGGTAAATAGCATCTGCTGTGCCTTCATACCAACGCTTACCATCACGCATTTGAGCTGGGACTGTATCAATGAAACGGTCTGTAATGCCGGATAGATTCCAGCCTTTTTTCATGTGCAGGTAAAGGGATTGTGATTTGAACTGAGTTAACACGTAGATACGCATTAGATCAGCATTAACAAAGTTGTTTAAAGCGAAGTCAATCAGACGGTAGCTACCGCCAAAAGGAACCGAGGGTTTACTGCGTGATTCCGTTAAAGGACGAAGACGTGAACCTTCACCACCCGCAAGAATCATTCCTAGAACACCAGCCATTTTAAATCTCCATATTTATAGTTTTTTAACATCTATGTAAGCAACTAAGTAAATGACTTCATTTTAAGTCTCTAGGCATTGACGTTGACACCTAGATTTACACTTAAAAAACATTTAGAGGGAAAGTTGCTCACACAGTGAGCTCAACTTGTCATAATGAAGAAAAAAGAGGCACTTTGTGTGCATTTTCAATCCATTGAGCAAACCAAGCGAATAATACATATCCAATATCTATTAATTTTTATTTTTGCGTACTTTTATTTATATTTTACAGAGTACGCTTTAATGAAGCCTTTTTAGCGAAATTAATATGCAATTACAATCACTAATTTTAGAATTGTGACAGGTCTTACCACGCAGATACATTATGTAACTGTAACGTTTCACTGGTGTTACAGGGGTGCGTACCAAGATGATTATGTGAGCGACATTTCTTGCCTGAGTAATGATTCAATGTCAGAAGAAGGGAGGGGCTTACTGAAGAGATAGCCTTGGCTATATTCGCACTGCCTTGCGACGATATAATTAAATTGATTATTGGTCTCTACACCTTCCGCGATCACACGTAGATTCAACCCATGTGCGATTGAGAATATCGCATCCAGCAACATTTCATTATCATTTTGTCCTATTTTGGCAACAAAGGAGCGATCTATTTTTAGTTTAGTCAATGGAAGTTCATTCAAGTAGCTAAGGCTTGAATAGCCAGTACCAAAATCGTCAAGTGCGATCTTGATCCCAAACTCTTTCAGTTCTGTTATCTTCCCGATCACGTCCGTATGACTCGATAAAAGAGAGGTTTCGGTGACCTCTAAAGTTAGCAAGTGAGGAGACAATTCATATTGCTCGCACAGAGATTTGACTTGGGCGACGATTTTCGCATCATTGAGCTGTAGTGCAGACAAATTCACTGCAATGTCTTTGAGTAGTACACCTTTAAGGTGCCACTCTTTCATTTGTGAAATTGCTCTCTCCAACACCCAATCGCCAATAGGCAAGATCAAACCTGACTCTTCAGCCACTGGAATAAATTCAGCAGGAGACACCATGCCCCTAACAGGGTGATTCCATCGTATCAGTGCTTCTGCTGATTCATAAAGGCCTGATTCATTGTTTCTTATTGGTTGATAGTAAAGCTCAAATTCTTTATTCCGTAAGGCGGTTCTTAGCTCAGCCTCTAGCTCAAATTGAGCACTGCCAATTTCAGACATAGCTGGGTTGTAGACATTAACAGAGCCACTTGCTTTCTTTTTGGCAAAATAGATGGCGAGGTCAGCACAGCGAATCAAGTCTCCTGCTGTTTCATGGTTATCATCGGTTGAACTGATCCCACAATGAAGTTGGGTTGAATAAGAACCTTTACCCAAAGCGAGTGGCTGAGCCAGTTTAGATCGTAACTCTTCCACTCTTTTTAAAACATCATCTTTCACCGTGTAAGGAATGACATAGATGAACTCGTTGCCTCCCCAACGAGACAAAGCCTCTCCCGCTTCAAGTTGTTTGTTCATGCGTTCAGCTAACTCAACGAGCAGCATATCTCCACATTCATGACCGTAGTGATCATTGACCATTTTAAAATTCTTTATGTCGAGTAAAACGATCGAAAAGTGAAGATTCTGCGCAATTCGTTCAGAGAGAAATTGAAGAATAGAATACCGATTAGGTAAGCCTGTCAAGCTATCGTATTTGGCGTAATATTCAAGTTCTCTCTGATACTCAATTTGTTGAGTGACATTTTCAAACATACCTAAAATTGCAATGAGGTGGTTAGAATCATCGTATATAGCTGAAAATCGCCACCGCAGCACTTTTTCCGCACTTACCCCATCCCTAAAGCTCACTTCTGAAGTTTTCATGCTGGACTTGCCATTTTTGTACAGCTTCAAAAACGATTCAATGGCCCCAAAATGATATTTAACATTGGTATCTAGCTGCTCTATTTTCCGATTTCTTACCTGTTCAAACTCCACGCTAAACACATGGGTGCACTCTGCAGACCATCGCTGAATCCTTAGATCAGGATCCCATTCAACGACACCAAATGGAGAGTTATCGAGTAAGTTATTAAGCCTTTGATAGGTTGTACTCAATTGACGTTCATTTTCAATAACCGTGTTAGTCAATCGTTCTTGGTCTTGAATTACCTGAGTAAACTGCCTGTAGAATACCGATAGCTGATCAAGGCTCGGGCTTTTCTTGTTGTCAAAACGTTCAATGTAACGCTTTGATGCATTCAGCAACGCATAAACAGGCTTTAGCACGTTAGTCGCAAATCCCCACCATAGCAAAGCAATGAAGACGCTATAACCAACTACAAGGCTAACAAGAGCCCTCAAAGCAGAGTGGTGTGCAACTCGGTAAGATTCCTCTGTAGATAAAGAAACAATGAAGTGCGCTTTGGTGTCTGTATTATTAATAATCAATGGCATGCTAACAGCAAGTCGCTTGATGCCTGAAGAGTCAATAAAATCAGTCATATCACCAGACTTAATCAACCCATGAGTGTTCGGATCCCTGCCTGTGCCCGATAATAATTGAGGCAAATCGCTTGTGTAATCTTTACCATCAGATGCGATGACTTCGTGGTTAGCATCAACAATGAGGGCAATTGCATTTTTCGGAAGTTCCAATGTGGTCAGGCGTTGATGCCACCAATCTAATGAAAGCACGGCAACTACCGCCGCGATGACCTCATTTTCTTGATTATAAACCGGGTAAGCAAAGTTAATCGAAGCGATGCCTGCCGCACGATCTTGCTGAAACTGTCCTGCTGAGAATATCTGCTCTTGCACTGCTTGCTGGAAATACAATCGGTCAGATACGTTCACTGAGCGTGACATTCTTGTCGCATTACAAAATAAGTCGCCACTCGCAAGAGGGATACCAATATTTACAATATAGGGACTTAATGACGCCCACTCTTTTACTGCTCGAGTGCATTCATCTGAACTAGGATTTTGGATTTCAGAGCGCACACTGATGGCTTTAAGAAAAAATTCTGTCGAAGAAATGAGCTCAATTTGGTCTTCTAACAATATCTTGGTAAAGGCATGTGCCTGACCGCCAACCCTCTCTTTTTCTTGAGAGAATTGATACCAAATATTCACAACAATAATCAGAAACGCCGGTAGCAATGCCACAAGGGTAATCACCACAAGCCGTGTTTTCAGCGAGCCTCTTAGTCTCAATCTTTCCCCTTAGCCCACAGACTACCCCAATGGATTCATCGAAGTGTCCAATGCAAAAATGACGTTGTTTGAATTATAATTTTATAGATTAAGGTTAGGTGATATTGCCTATTGGTCAAATTTTAAGCCAAAAAAAAGCAGCCAACCGGCTGCTTCATTATTATCTATTTCAGTTATTTAGCTTTAAACGAAAGGTTTCGCTTACTTTTCGTCCGCTTTTGCTTTTGGCTTTTTACGCTTGTCGGTTATTTCCCATTTACCGTCAATGTAAAGGCCAGTCCAGCCTGATGGCTTACCATCAATCTCCGAACGAACGTAATTCTCTTTCGATTTACGACTAAAACGAACCACCGTAGGACGGCCATCTGGATCGGCAACCGGTGCGGTCGTTAGGTATTTAAATTTATCGGTAATACGTTCTTTGTATTCAACCAACTCTTTAACCAACGGCGCACGTGTTTCACGAGACTTAGGAAAGTTACTTGCGGCCATGAACAAGCCAGAAGCACCATCACGTAAAACAAAATAAGCATCTGAGTTTTCACACGGCAATTCAGGGAAATGGACTGGGTCTTCTTTTGGTGGCGCAACATCGCCATTTCTTAGAATCTTACGTGTGTTTTTACAATCTTCGCTGGTGCAATCCATGTACTTACCGAAACGGCCGTTTTTAAGCACCATGTCGCTACCACATTTATCACATTCAACTAAAGGACCGTCATAGCCTTTGACTTTAAACTCACCAAACTCAACCACATAACCTTCACAGTTCGGGTTATTACCACAAACGTGCATTTTACGAGTTTCGTCAATTAGGTACGCGTCCATTGCCGTTTCGCATATAGGGCAACGTTTCTTAGCACGAAGTGCGGCGGTTTCAACGTCTTCTTCAAGTACGTTAATGATGCCTTCTTCGTCGCCTAAGTTAATCGTTGTCTTACAACGCTCTTTTGGCGGTAAAGCGTAACCAGAACAACCAAGGAATACTCCTGTTGATGCAGTACGAATACCCATATGGCGTGAACACGTCGGACATTCAATATCCGTTTCAACGATGTTGTTAGGCTTCATTCCGCCAACTTCTTCGTCAAGTTCCGCTTTTTCCAAATCACCCGTAAAGTCCACAAAGAATTGATCTAGTACGCCAGTCCAGCTTGTTTCGCCTTCAGCTATCTGATCAAGTTTCGCTTCCATACGAGCGGTAAAATCGTAGTTCATGAGGTCATTGAAGCTATCGTCTAATCGATCGCTGACAATTTCGCCCATTTTTTCAGCATAGAATCGACGCTGTTCTACTTTCACATAACCACGATCTTGAATCGTAGAAATGATTGAAGCGTAAGTTGAAGGACGACCAATACCACGCTTCTCTAATTCTTTAACCAATGCAGCTTCTGTAAAGCGCGCTGGCGGCTTAGTAAAGTGTTGTTTAGGGTCAAGCGCCACTAAATCTAATTTATCGCCAATTTGAACTGCAGGAAGGATTTGATCTTCATTCTTGCCCATAGGGCGTTGAACACGAGTCCAACCATCAAATTTAAGAATACGACCTTTCGCTTTCAGTGTGAATTCAGCAGCACGGACACTCAATGTTGTTGAGTCGTATTTTGCTGGCGTCATCTGACACGCGACAAACTGGTTCCAGATTAACTGATACAGTTTATGTGCATCGGCTTCCATACCTTTCAAATCTTCAGTTTTTACATCAACACTTGAAGGACGAATCGCTTCGTGCGCCTCTTGCGCGCCTTCTTTGCTCCCGTAAACTTTTGCTTTTTCAGGCAGGTATTGATTGCCATACTCGCTCGCAATGTATTCACGCAGTGTTTCTACCGCTTCAGAGCTCAAGTTGGTTGAATCTGTACGCATGTACGTGATGTAACCACCTTCATACAAACGCTGCGCTAGCATCATTGTTTTCTTTACGCCGTAACCAAGACGCGTACTCGCCGCCTGTTGCAACGTTGAAGTGATGTAAGGCGCTGATGGCTTGCTGCTCGTTGGGCGATCTTCACGTTTGCAAACTTCGTAGCTTGCTTTTTCTAACGTAGTCACCGCCGAGCTTGCTTGTGCTTCATTGACTGGCTTAAACGCTACGCCGTCTTTTTGAGCTACTTGCAAGCGGAAATCGGTTTGATCCGCTGTTTTGGTATCTGCGTGCACATCCCAAAACTCTTCAGGAATGAACGCATTAATTTCGCGCTCACGTTCAACCAATAACTTAACAGCAACAGATTGGACTCGGCCTGCAGATAAACCACGCGCTACTTTTTTCCAAAGCAGTGGCGATACCATAAAACCAACAACACGGTCCATGAAGCGACGTGCTTGTTGTGCGTTTACGCCATCGATGTTTAGTTCACCAGGAGTTTCAAACGCTTGTTGAATTGCATTTTTAGTGATTTCGTTAAAAACCACACGCTTGTAACGTTGTTCATCGCCGCCGATGATCTCACGAAGGTGCCACGCAATAGCTTCTCCCTCGCGGTCCAAATCGGTTGCGAGATATACGTGGTCAGCGTCTTTCGCTAATTTCTGTAATTCCGCTACAACTTTTTCTTTGCCCGGTAATATCTGATAATTCGCTTCCCACTCATTGTATGGATTGATACCCATTTTCTTAATCAGTGATTTGCGATCTTTTTCTTTCTTGATACGAGCTTTCTCTTCAGGGCTCATGCCTTTGGTAGAGATAGCCGCAGCTTTGGTGCCACTGCTCTGTCCGGCGGTTGGTAAATCACGTACGTGACCTACACTCGACTTAACAATGTAATCTTTACCTAGATACTTGTTAATCGTTTTTGCCTTGGCTGGTGACTCCACTATTACGAGAGATTTACCCATACTGACTCAAACGTCCTCAATTCGATTGCGCTAAACGCATACTATTCTGGTTCATTGCTTCTTTTTTTACTATTGTGCGAGTTTATAAGAAGGTCAACCTGTTTTTTTTAATTCAACGCTAAACGGTCGACATATCATCAATTATTAAGCAATGTCTGTCCTATAATTCGCCGACATACTAATCATGACGTCACACTAACACTAACTTTGTTTAATATTTTTCTGCAATGGCTCACAAAATACAGATTACAGCTTCACTTGAATTTATTATCGTAAGCCCTAAACTAGCGGCAAAAATAATGTGAGGTATTTAACAATGAGCAAGAAAAAAATTAGTGAATTCGATTTACTTTTGATCGCCAACCAAATGATCCAAGAGCATGCTGATTACCTCGAAGGCATTCGCGCAACATCGGTTGAAGAAAAAGAAGATGTTCTGGTATTCAAAGGCGATTATTTTTTGTCCGAACAAGGGCTTCCAACAGAAAAAACAACCGCTGTATTCAACATGTTTAAATACCTTGCACACCAGCTTTCAAAAGAATTCAGCGTTGATTAATAGTCAACAAAAAAGCCTTAGTGTCTGACTAAGGCTTTTCCTATTCTTCTAGGCCATTATTGACTCAAACCTGCTAACTTTTCGAAATAGTCTGGGAACGTTTTCGACGTACACTTTGGATCGTTAATAGTCACAGGTGTATCACTGAGCGCCACTAACGAGAAACACATAGCAATTCGGTGATCGTCATAGGTATCGATAGCTGCATGTGTGAGCGAAGCAGGTGGAGTAATGGTGATATAATCTTCACCCTCCTCGACTTGTGCACCGACTTTACGAAGCTCTGTCGCCATCGCAAATAAGCGATCCGTCTCTTTTACACGCCAGTTATAAACGTTACGAATAGCCGTTGTACCTTCAGCAAACAAAGCCGCTGTAGCAATGGTCATTGCGGCATCTGGGATATGGTTAAAATCCAAATCAACAGCTTTAAGTTTGCCTTTTCTCGCAGTAACGTAGTCATCACCCCATTCTATTTCTGCACCCATTTTTTCGAGTGCGTAGGCAAACTGTATATCGCCTTGAATGCTGTTTTTACCAATGCCAGTTACTTTAATCTCACCGCCCTTAATCGCCGCAGCCGCTAAGAAATAAGAGGCAGAAGACGCATCACCTTCGACTAAAAAATCACCTGGGGCAATATAACTTTGGCCTGTTGGAATAACAAACGACTGGTAATCGTTATTGATCACTTCAACACCAAATTGCTTCATGATGTGCAAAGTAATATCAATATATGGCTTGGAGACTAAATCGCCTTCGATATTGATCGTTACTTCGCCGTTAGCAAGTGGCGCAGACATCAAGAATGCAGTTAAGAACTGACTAGAAATTGAGCCATCAATAGACACGGTACCCGCCTTTAAACCAGTAGATTTAATTTTAAGCGGCGGGTAGTTTTCACTCTCCAGGTACTCGACATCAGCCCCAGCAGTTTTCAACGCGTCAACAAGGTGGCCAATTGGGCGCTCCTTCATTCGCGGCTCACCAGTTAGTACGTATTCGCCTTCCCCTAAACACAAAGCCGCAGCTAGAGGGCGCATCGCTGTACCGGCATTGCCTAAAAACAACTCCATTGCTTGCGAGGTTTTAAAGGCATGACCAAGCCCTTCGACTTCACAAACTGTTTTATCTTCAGACAGTTGGTAAGAAACACCGAGTTTAGTAAGTGCGTTAAGCATATGGCGAATATCATCACTGTCTAATAAGTTCGTTAGACGAGTGTTGCCCTTAGCAAGAGCCGCCAATAAAAGGGCTCTATTCGATACGCTTTTTGAACCGGGTAGATTAACTTCACCCGATACCACTTCAATAGGTTGTAAAGTAAGGCTTTCCATTTAGTGTATGTTCTTCCTGTGCGTGCTCACGTTAACCGCACGTGAGCATTTAAAATTCTTCGTACTTGCAGACTAGCGAAAAAGAATTGCCTTGGCTAGAGGCTGTCTTGCTTTGCTAGTACATTTTTTACCAAAGCCTATCTAGGGAGCGCAATCAGTAAGCGATATCGACCCGAACACCATTGCTGAAGTATAAGATTCGCACCGAATCTCCTCGCTCGAACAACATATTGCTATCTACATCTTGGATCACATCGACCAAATCTCCCTTATCGGTTTTAATCAGTATTTCAACCAGTTTATATTCCACGCTATATTGTTGTTCAGCGCGATTTTTTGCAATTCCAGCACCCGCAACAGCGCCGACAACAGTCGCCACTTCTTTGCCTCTACCGCCTCCGAATTGATTACCCACTAAACCACCAATCGTGGCGCCCAGCAAGGTATCCCAACCCGACGATTTTGATTCTATGATTTCTTTTTGAGAAATGTACCTCACTGAATCCACTTTGCCGTACACTACTTCCTCAACTTGCCTTGCTTGATTTCGGCTATATCCTGCTTGAGCAAAAAAAGGCACAAGTAACACCAATAAAAACCAATTTCTCATTATACTTACCTCTAAAAAGTGTCAGAATAAAATCATGACGATATATCTACCAGAACTCAGCGGAAACCCTGAGAACTTCCCACCTTGCCATGAAGCACTTGAAGATCCTGATGGCTTACTTGCTATGGGGGGCGACTTGCACCCTAAACGGATACTGGCTGCCTATAATCAAGGTATATTTCCATGGTTTAGCGACGGTGACCCCATTTTATGGTGGAGCCCAAAAGTACGTGCCATATTTGATCCTAAGACATTCAAACCGGCAAAAAGTCTCAAAAAGTTTTTCCGGAAGTCCAATTATCGGGTCAGCATTAATCAAGCTACACACGACATTATCCGGTTATGCGCCGACACGCGACCAGCAGAAGAGACCTGGATTCTACCTGAGATGCAACAAGCTTACCAAGCGTTGGCAGACTTAGGCCGCTGCCACTCCGTGGAGGTATGGCAAAATAATGAAATTATTGGCGGGCTTTATGGGCTGCAAATTGGTCAGGTATTCTGTGGTGAGTCAATGTTCAGCCTACAGACCAATGCGTCTAAGATCGCCTTGTGGCACTTATGCGAACATTTGAATCGTCATGAGGGGGTTTTAATCGACTGCCAAATGATGAATGAACACCTAGAGTCGCTGGGAGCGATAGAATGTCTGAGAAGTGATTTTTTACAAGAACTCAGTACTCTACGTAATAAAGAGGTATCGAATGGATGTTATGAACCTCAATGGTTGCTCAGCCCACAATCCGAGGAGTTGACGTGAACGAGAAAGACAAAACGTTAATTCGAATTGGATTGACTGAAAATCACCCATGCAGCTATTTAGAAGATCAACAAGAGCGCGTTGCCGTCATTATGGATGAAAAGCTGCATACTAACTCAGGTTATGAGCTGTTAATGGCAAATGGATTTCGGCGCAGTGGTGCTACTATTTATAAACCCCAGTGTGATGAGTGCCAAGCATGTCAGTCTTTGCGTGTAAATATTGCTGGCTATAGTCCTTCAAAGAGCCACAAGCGCTTAATTGCTAAAGCGGGTGATATTGAATGGGAAATGAAAGATGAAATGGACCCTAATTGGTTTGAATTATATGAGCGTTATATTAACCAGCGCCACCGTTCTGGTTCTATGTTTCCTCCCAAACGTGAAGAATTCTCCGAATTTTCCAAAAATCAGTGGTTAAATACAAAGTATTTGCACGTATACCAAGCTGAAGAACTCATCGCAGTTGCCATTACAGACGTCATGTCTGACTGCTCATCGGCTTTTTACACTTTTTTTGACCCAGATAGTGAGATTTCTTTAGGCACCCTCTGTGTGCTATTGCAAATCGCACATTGTAAGCAGAGTGGGAAGCAGTGGCTATATTTAGGCTATCAAATCGACGATTGCGCCGCCATGAATTACAAAGTCCGCTTCCAACCTCATCAAAAGCTAGTAAATAAGCAGTGGCGGGGGTAGAATACGCCGCAACTTTACTTTTTATATTTTTAAGGGCACTATTCGTCCGTTAAAAAATAATGCCTAATTTCTAAAGAGGATTAAATGGCTAAAGAAGACGTAATCGAGATGCAAGGCACTGTCCTTGACACTCTACCGAACACTATGTTCCGTGTTGAGCTTGAAAATGGTCACGTAGTGACGGCTCACATTTCTGGAAAAATGCGTAAGAACTACATCCGAATTCTTACTGGTGACAAAGTTACTGTAGAGATGACTCCCTACGACCTGTCGAAAGGCCGTATCGTCTTCCGTGCTCGTTAATCTTTCATAGAGCACTTCGCTTTATATTGATATGAATTCCAAACGGAGCTTAGCGCTCCGTTTTTTATTGCTCAAAACCTTCATTATCGTCCTCGTCTGATGTAACAAGTTAACAAGCTCGTACTTTTACCAATACCCCTTGTAAGACCTTACCTAGGCCCATAGAGCCTCAGTATCCGATATATATAGACAAGCACCTGCAAACAAACAAAAAAAGCGCACTGTCTCCAGCACGCTTTTTAATTAATTGATTCTAACTAGCCTAACTAGTGAATAGCTTCTTCTTCATTTTCATAATGAAAAACAAGTTCATTATCTTTCAATGAAACACGAACAGCACCGCCCTTCACCAGTGAACCAAACAAGAGTTCGTTGGCTAACGGTTTCTTCAAGCTCTCTTGGATAGCACGAGACATTGGACGCGCACCCATTGCTTTATCGTATCCTTTGTCTGCCAACCAATGACGAGCATCTTGAGATACCTCCATTGATACGCCACGAGCATCCAACTGAGCTTGTAGTTCAACAATGAATTTATCAACGACTTGATGGATCACTGTTTCGTCTAAGCTGTTAAACCAAATGACATTGTCTAGACGGTTACGGAACTCTGGCGTGAATACTTTTTTGATTTCACCCATCGCATCAAAGCTGTGATCTTGTTGGATAAGACCAATGGATTTCTTCTCTGTTTCAGCCACTCCCGCATTAGTCGTCATCACCAAGATAATGTTGCGGAAATCCGCTTTGCGGCCGTTATTATCTGTAAGTGTGCCGTTATCCATAACCTGAAGTAAAAGATTAAAGATATCTGGGTGTGCTTTTTCGATTTCATCCAGCAACACCACAGCATGAGGGTGTTTGATGACTGCGTCAGTTAACAGGCCACCTTGGTCGTAACCGACATAACCTGGAGGAGCGCCAATCAAACGACTCACCGAATGTCTTTCACCGTATTCCGACATATCAAATCGCAGTAGTTCAACTCCTAATAGTTTAGAAAGTTGTACCGTCACTTCTGTTTTACCCACCCCAGTAGGGCCTGCAAACAAGAATGAGCCAACGGGTTTATGATCCGCACCTAAACCTGCACGGCTTAGCTTGATGGCTTCAGATAACACTTCAATGGCTGGATCTTGTCCGAATACCAACATTTTCATTTTGCTTTCTAACTTCTGCAAAATGTCTTTATCAGTAGAAGAGACCGATTTTTCTGGAATACGAGCCATTTTCGCAACCATGTTTTCGATGTCTGACACACCCACGGTTTTCTTACGACGGCTAGCGGGTGTTAAACGGCTACGAGCACCCGCTTCATCAATAACATCAATCGCCTTATCAGGCAGGTGACGCTCATTAATGTACTTAGCTGAAAGCTCTACCGCAGCACGTACAGCTTGTTTGGTATAACGAACATCGTGATGCTCTTCATACTTAGGCTTCAGCCCCATAAGGATTTTAGTTGTGTCGTCTAACGACGGCTCTACCACATCAATTTTTTGGAATCGACGCGACAATGCACGCTCTTTATCAAAAATATTGCTGTATTCCTGATACGTCGTTGAGCCAATACAACGCAGCTTACCGCTGCTAAGCAGAGGCTTGATTAGGTTAGCAGCATCAACTTGCCCACCGGAGGCAGCACCAGCACCAATGATGGTGTGAATTTCATCAATAAACAGTATTGCGTCGTCTTCTTTTTCTAGCTGCTTCAAAATCGCTTTAAAACGTTTTTCAAAGTCACCACGATATTTAGTACCAGCAAGCAGTGAACCAATGTCCAAAGAATAAATCACGCTGTCTTGAATAACGTCTGGCACTAACCCCTCAACAATGCGCCACGCAAGACCCTCTGCGATGGCTGTTTTACCTACGCCCGCTTCACCCACCAGCAATGGGTTATTTTTTCGACGGCGACATAAAACCTGAACCGTTCGTTCTAATTCTTTGTCGCGGCCAATCAATGGGTCAATGTTTCCCTGACGAGCAAGATTGTTGAGATTCACAGCAAAGTTTTCTAAACGATCTTCTGAATTCGCTTCTTCCGCAGGGCTTTCTTCACCAAACATATTGGATGACGAAGAGGCATCTTCTCCACCTTGTGGTGATTTAGTTATGCCGTGAGAGATAAAGTTAACGATATCTAAACGACTGATGTCATTCTTTTTCAAAAGGTAGGCAGCGTGAGACTCTTGTTCACTAAAAATAGCGACGAGGACATTGGCTCCGGTAACTTCGCTGCGCCCTGAAGACTGGACATGAAAAACGGCGCGTTGAAGAACTCGTTGAAAACTCAAGGTTGGTTGAGTTTCTCTGGTCTCGTCATTTTCTGGAATGAGAGGCGTGGTTTGATCGATGAACGCATCCAGCTCTTGACGTAAAACATCAAGATCGGCCTGACACGCTTTTAGTGCTTCCTGGGCTGCTTCGTTATCGAGTAAGGCGAGAAGCAGATGTTCAACCGTCATGAATTCATGACGTTTGTCTCTCGCACGAGCAAAAGCACTGTTTAGGCTCGATTCTAGTTCTTTATTTAGCATAAGTACCTCCCAAAAGAACAACTTTCGTTGCTCACGCAGGCTCTATGCCTGCTCCATTGTACATAACAGCGGATGTTCGTTTTCATTAGAATGCATAGTGACTTGCGCCACTTTGGTCTCAGCAACTTCGGCAGTAAATGTACCGCATATTGCTTTCCCATCGTAATGTACTTTGAGCATCACTTGTGTTGCTTTTTCCAAATCCATAGAAAAGAAACGTTCAAGTATTTCGATTACAAAATCCATCGGTGTGTAGTCATCGTTATTTAAAATTACGTTGTACATTGCCGGCGGACGGATTTCGGTTTTTTCTTTCTCCAGTAAATCTGAGTCTGGAGTGACCCATTCATAATGTTTGCTCATGGTATCGTCGGTTGTTGCGAAGATGCGAAAGTAAAATGCACTCCCAAAAAACACCTTCTATTTAAGACTAATGCAGCAATTGTATCCCTGCAAATAAAACATTGCTATTGGGTTAGCACAAAGAATTGCAAACCCATTGTAATGATAGAACTATCACTCCATTAGTTATGTGAACTCCTACAAGCCCGCAAAGCCGTTAGTTACAAAATTGTTAATCTCAAAAATGAAATCTTTGTCAAATTGTTAGACTTTATTCACAAAAACTATTGACTAGTGAAACTCATTGACTAAATTGTGTGCTGGTGCGTTAAAAATTAGATCGTCCCAAATGGACGTTCATCACAATTGTAAAGCGCACTAATCAGTACAAATAGTAAGCGTCGACGTAACAACATCAGTTAGTAACGAATGCATGAGGGATGTAAAGCATGGCTACAGGTACAGTAAAATGGTTCAATAATGCCAAAGGATTTGGGTTTATTTGTCCAGAAGGAGAGGATGGCGACATTTTTGCTCATTACTCTACAATCAAAATGGATGGGTATCGCACGCTAAAAGCAGGCCAACCCGTTGCCTATGAAGTAGAAAAAGGGCCAAAAGGTTCTCATGCAAGTTCTGTCGTCCCTATCGAAGGCGAACCCGCAAAATAATTGGCTTTGTTAAGTCCAACATTTGTATGAGCACTTGAAACCCGCATTTAGCGGGTTTCGTCATTTTTGTTCTTTCAAAACGCCATTCACAACATAATTCTATTTAGTCCGAGAGTCCGAACCGTTTAAACGCATAAAAAAACCGCCTAACAGAATAGGCGGTTTTGAGTGTTTAGATTGCTAAAACTATTAAGCTTGGTCAATCACACCATTAAGCAGCGAACTAGGACGCATCAAAGACGCAACTTTCTCGTCATCTAGCGCGTAGTAACCGCCTAAGTCTCCAACAACGCCTTGTGCATCGTTAAGCTCGGCAACGATAGCCTGCTCATTGTCAGCCATTTGTTTTGCAATTGGCGCAAACTGTGCTGATAGCTCACCATCTTGTGCTTGATCTGCTAACGCTTGAGCCCAGTAAGTCGCCAAGTAGAAATGGCTACCACGGTTATCAAGTTCATTAACACGGCGTGATGGAGATTTATTCAAATCTAGGAACTGGCCAGTGGCCTTATCCAATGCATCAGCAAGAATTTGAGCGCGCTTGTTACCAGATACCTGGCTCAGGTGCTCTAGAGAAGCCGCTAAGGCTAAGAACTCACCTAATGAATCCCAACGTAGGTGATTTTCTTTTTCAACCTGCTGAACGTGCTTAGGCGCAGAACCACCCGCTCCGGTCTCAAACAGACCACCACCATTCATGAGTGGGACAACCGAAAGCATTTTAGCTGACGTGCCAAGCTCTAGAATTGGGAATAAATCCGTTAGATAATCACGAAGAACGTTGCCCGTTACAGAAATGGTATCTAGGCCTTCTTTGATACGTACGAGTGAGAACTCGGTCGCGGCTAGCGGTGCCAAGATTTGAATATCTAGGCCATCGGTATCATGGTTTGGCAAGTAAGCATTTACTTTCTTAATCAGCTCTGCATCGTGTGCGCGATTTGCATCTAGCCAGAAAATAGCTGGAACACCAGTCGCACGTGCACGTGTTACTGCAAGCTTAACCCAATCTTGAATTGGCGCGTCTTTTACCTGACACATACGGAAGATGTCGCCTTCTTCAACATCTTGCGTTAGCAATACGTTTTCAGAAGCATCTACTACTCGAATCACACCCGCCTCTTCCAAAATGAAAGTCTTATCGTGTGAACCATACTCTTCTGCTTTTTGAGCCATCAGGCCAACATTTGGTACGCTGCCCATTGTTGTCGGATCAAATGCACCATTCTTTTTACAGAAATCGATAACCGCTTGATACACGCTTGCGTAGCAACGATCTGGGATCAAAGCTTTAGTATCTTTCAGCTTGCCATCTGGGCCCCACATTTGGCCAGATGAGCGCAACATTGCTGGCATTGATGCATCAACAATAACGTCACTTGGTACGTGTAAGTTAGTAATGCCGCGATCAGAGTCGACCATCGCCAGCGGTGGCTGAGTTTGGTAAACCGCTTCAAGTGCTGCTTTAATCTTTTCTTGTTGTGCTTCAGGTAGTGCGGTGATTTTTGCGTACACATCACCAATACCGTTATTAACATCAACTCCGATCTTATCAAAAACGTCACCATATTTAGCAAATACGTCTTTGTAGTACACTTTCACCGCATGACCAAAAATCACAGGATCAGAGACTTTCATCATGGTTGCTTTTAAGTGTAGCGACAACAATACATCTTGTTGTTTTGCTTCTTCAATTTGAGCTTCAAAGAAAGACACCAATGCCGATTTGTTAAGAACAGATGCATCGATGATTTCTTGATCTTGTAGCGCAAGATCCGCTTTTAGTACGCTCACATCACCATTGCTAGCGACAAACTCAATACGTGCGTTCGTTGCGCCATCAATCGTGACCGACTTTTCGCTACCAAAGAAGTCTTTATCGTCCATGCTTGCTACATGAGATAGAGATTCTGCACGCCATGCACCCATTGAGTGTGGGTTTTTCTTCGCATAGTTTTTAACCGAAGGTGGCGCTCGGCGATCTGAGTTACCTTCACGAAGTACAGGGTTTACTGCACTGCCCTTGATCTTGTCATAAGTTGACTTAACCGCACGCTCTTCATCTGTTGTTGCTTCTTCTGGATAATTTGGAAGTGCGTAACCTTTCGCTTGCAGCTCTTTAATTGCCGCTTGCAACTGTGGAATAGAGGCGGAGATATTTGGTAACTTAATGATATTTGCTTCTGGAGTTTTCGCTAATTCGCCCAACTCGGCCAAAGCATCACCAATGCGTTGCTCTGCCGTTAAATAGTCAGGGAAGTTCGCAATAATACGCCCTGCTAATGAAATGTCGCGAGTTTCTACATTGATTTCTGAAGAAGCAGTGAAAGCACGAATAATAGGAAGCAACGAATACGTTGCGAGTGCTGGAGCTTCATCAGTAATGGTGTAGATAATTGTCGGCTTGTTTGTTGGCATGAAATTTCCCTATAAATTCTAACAGCAGCTACTGGATGAGAAATAGACTGCATAATTGTATCGCTAGCCAGTACGAAATCGCCCTAACAAAAGAGTGATCGTGGTTTACACATCCTCTATGACTGACTACGATTTTTGCAAACACCTAACTGTTTATCATACTATTTAAAAGGTGTCGCGCTTTTGTAACTCACTTATAATTAAACAATTGCGTCTAACTCGCTTATTTACAGTGATCAAGATTCCATATTTTCGGCGGCCAAATGATAGCGTAGCCTGAAAGGAAATTAAACTTTGACGCACAGATTATTTACATTTTTGCAAGGTAGTTAACATGTCATTCCGTTCTCGCAGCACAAACTCGAAGCCCGCACTCCGCTCTGGCAAACCGGGTTTTAAACAAAGTGCAGGCCATTCATCGAGCAACAGAAAGAAGCAAAGAACAGAGTCAAAGCCGAGAATCAGTGCGGCTGATAGAAAAGTACTGATTTTTAACAAACCTTATGACACTTTAAGTCAATTCACCGACGGTGACGGCCGAAAAACCCTTGCGGATTACATTACCGTCAAAGATGTCTATGCCGCGGGTCGCCTAGACAGAGACAGTGAAGGTTTGTTGGTACTAACAAACGATGGGATCTTACAAGCGAAGCTCACTCAGCCTAGCTCCAAGTCACCAAAAACGTACTGGGTTCAGGTTGAGGGGGATCCTAGTGAAGAAGACTTAGATAAACTGCGTAAAGGGGTTGAGCTCAAAGACGGCATGACACTGCCTGCAAAAGTAGAAATTTTGGATGAACCAACGCTGTGGGAAAGGAACCCTCCGGTTCGTTTTCGCGCCGCCATCCCAACCGCATGGCTAGCCGTCACCATAATTGAAGGGCGTAATCGCCAAGTAAGACGCATGACCGCCAATATCGGCTTCCCTACTCTGAGATTAATTAGGCATTCAATGGGCCAATGGCAATTAAACGATTTACAACCAGGTGAATACAAAGAAGTAGACGTTCAACTCTAGCCCGTAACCAAGCTCACGAAAATGGTTAGACTTTGTTCAAATAAGAGCTAAAACCCAGAGAATAAACTGTGATTTAGCTCTCGGAACTGTCACCAACAAAATCTTTCTGATAGAATCTGCAGCCAAGTAATTTTTGTGGTAGAGAACCATGTCAGATAACAGCCAAAAGAAAGTAATTGTCGGAATGTCCGGCGGTGTTGACTCCTCTGTTTCCGCTTACCTGCTTCAGCAACAAGGCTATCAAGTTGAAGGCCTGTTCATGAAGAACTGGGAAGAAGATGATAACGAAGAGTATTGCACAGCAGCAGAAGATTTAGCTGATGCTCAGGCTGTTTGCGACAAGCTCGGTATTCATCTACACACGATCAACTTTGCCTCCGAATACTGGGACAACGTGTTCGAGTACTTCTTAGCGGAATACAAAGCCGGACGCACACCTAATCCCGACATCCTTTGTAACAAAGAAATTAAGTTCAAAGCGTTTTTAGAGTTCGCTGACGAAGTGCTTGATGCGGACTACATCGCAATGGGTCACTACGTCCGTCGTACCTTCCCAACCGTTGAAGGCGAAAAGCCTCAAATGTTGCGTGGATTAGACACCAATAAAGACCAAAGCTATTTCTTATACACCCTAAGTTCAGACCAGGTAGCGCGCAGCCTATTCCCTGTTGGTGACTTAGAAAAACCGGAAGTTCGTCGTATCGCAGAAGAACAAGACTTAATCACTGCGAAGAAAAAGGACTCAACCGGTATTTGCTTTATTGGTGAGCGTAAATTCACCGACTTCCTTTCTCGTTATCTGCCTGCTCAGCCGGGCAAAATTGAAACACCTGAAGGTAAAGTTATCGGCGAACACCAAGGTTTGATGTACCATACCCTCGGTCAACGCAAAGGTTTGCACATTGGTGGCCAAAAAGGCGGCGGTGGCAACGAAGATCCGTGGTACGTTGCTGAAAAAGATCTCAAGCGTAACGTGTTAATCGCTGTTCAGGGTGGCGAACACCCACTGCTTAAATCTCAAGGCCTTTTTGCTTCTCAACTGCATTGGGTTGACCGCGCAGCAATAAAAGCACCACTTAGCTGCACTGTGAAAACCAGATATCGCCAAGAAGACATCCCTTGCACCATCATTCCTGTGGATGATGAAAACATCAAAGTCATCTTTGATGAACCGCAAGTCGCTGTTACTCCAGGTCAATCTGCTGTATTTTATAGCGGCGAAGTTTGCCTAGGTGGCGGGATCATCGAAGCACGCATTTAGCTTTTGAACATCAGTATCAATGCACTGCAAACGCAGTGCATTGAATAAAAAGTAAATTTAAGGAGTAGTTACGTGGCTAATACACTTTATGACCGCACCATCGCATTTGCCGGTATGTGCCAAGCTGTTGCACTTGTACAAGAAGTTGCAAAGAACGGTCATTGTGATTCAGACGCGTTTAAAGCCTCTGTTAACGCTATTCTAAGTACCAATCCTTCTAATACTCTTGATGTGTTTGGCACTGAAGCTGACCTAAAAATAGGACTAGAATGCCTTATTGAAGGCATCGACAGCACCCCTGCTGGAAGTGAAGTCACACGTTACCTTATTAGCCTAATGGCACTCGAGCGCAAGCTTGATACGCGCCGTGATGCAATGTCTCAATTGGGTGACCGCATTCAAATGGCACAACGCCAAACTGAACATTTTGATTTGTTCGACGAAAACATGATCAGTAACCTTGCGAGCATCTACCTTGATGTTATCAGCCCTGTTGGCCCACGAATCCAAGTTACTGGCACCCCTACCGTATTACAGCAAACCTCCAATCAACACAAAGTTCGTGCTCTGCTGCTTTCTGGCATTCGTAGCGCAGTACTTTGGCGCCAAACTGGTGGTAAGCGACGTCACTTAATATTTGGCCGCAAGAAAATGATCGAGCAAGCCCAAATATTATTAGCAAGAATTTAACCCCCATTTAATCAATTCAGGAGAACACCATGGAACTGTCAGCACTGACGGCTGTTTCACCAGTAGATGGCCGCTACGGAAGTAAAACGATTGCGTTACGCAGTATCTTTAGTGAGTATGGCCTCCTTAAGTACCGTACTATCGTTGAAGTCCGTTGGCTACAGAAGCTTGCAGCGACAAATGCCATTGCAGAAGTGCCTGCTTTTAGCGCCGAAGCAAATAAGTTCCTAGACGAACTGGCTGCTAACTTTAGCGAAGAAGATGCTGCACGTATCAAAGAGATCGAGCGCACAACCAACCATGACGTTAAAGCGGTTGAGTACTTCCTAAAAGAAAAAGTAGCGGGTGTTCCTGAACTGCACGCTGTGAATGAGTTCATTCACTTTGCATGTACTTCAGAAGACATCAACAACACATCACACGCTCTTATGCTTAAAGAAGCGCGTGAGACGATTATTCTTCCTGAGATCCGCAACATCATTAACGCTCTACGCGCGCTAGCAGAAGAATACCGTGATATTCCTCTTCTTTCTCGTACTCACGGCCAGCCAGCCTCTCCATCTACGATGGGTAAAGAAATGGCAAACGTTGCGTACCGTATGGAGCGTCAATACAAGCAAATCGAAAACGTTGAGATCCTAGCGAAAGTAAATGGCGCAGTGGGTAACTACAACGCTCACCTTTCTGCTTACCCAGAGCTTGACTGGCACAACTTTGCGGAAGAGTTCATTACACAATCTCTTGGTGTGACTTGGAACCCTTACACAACGCAAATCGAACCTCACGATTACATCGCTGAGCTTTTTGATGCTGTTGCTCGTTTCAACACTATTCTAATCGACTTTGATCGTGACGTTTGGGGTTACATTGCATTGGGCCACTTTAAGCAAAAAACCATTGCTGGCGAAATCGGTTCTTCAACCATGCCGCATAAAGTGAACCCAATCGACTTTGAAAACTCAGAAGGTAACCTTGGTCTTGCCAATGCTGTGTTCTCACACCTTGCGCAAAAACTGCCTGTTTCTCGCTGGCAGCGCGACCTGACAGATTCAACGGTTCTTCGTAACCTAGGTGTTGGTGTTGGCTACGCAGTGATTGCCTACACTTCTACCCTGAAAGGTATTAGCAAGCTAGAAGTAAACCGTGAAGCGCTACTAGCAGAACTAGACAAAAACTGGGAAGTCTTGGCAGAGCCAGTACAAACGGTTATGCGTCGCTACGGTATCGAGAAGCCATACGAGAAGCTAAAAGAGCTGACTCGTGGTAAGCGAATTGACGGCGAAGCTATGCGTAACTTCATCGACGGTCTTGAGCTTCCAGAAGCTGAAAAAGTACGTTTGAAAGAAATGACGCCAGCAAACTACATCGGTCAAGCAATCGAGCTAACTGACAAGCTGTAAGCGCAAACTTAAAGAATCAGGGAAAGCCTTTTTCTTAATCGAGTAATGAGAGTCACCGAAAGGTGGCTCTTTTTTTATTGGTCGCCGAAATAAGCTGGTACAATGCGCGCATAATTCGCTATGAAGACTATTTATGTATCAGCTTTCCTTTTCTTTAGAACAATTCCTCACTGAATTTTGGCAGAAAAAACCCACCATCATCAAAGGTGGTTTCGCCAATTTCGAAGACCCTATGAGCCCAGACGAACTGGCTGGTTTAACCATGGAGGAGGAAATCGACTCTCGTTTCGTTTCGAACTTAGAGGGTCAATGGCAAGCCGAACATGGTCCTTTTAAAGAAGAGAAATTCACAGAGCTTGGCGAGACTAACTGGTCTTTCATCGTTCAAGCCGCCAATCACTGGCACACTGAAGCCGCTCAGTTGGTTAAACCGTTTAGCGCACTGCCAAATTGGCTATTTGATGACTTGATGATCAGTTACTCTGTTGCCGGCGGCGGCGTTGGTCCTCATATCGACCAATACGATGTGTTCATCATTCAAGGACAAGGTAAAAGACACTGGCGCGTTGGTGCGAAAGATGAAGGTCAATACGTAGAAACCTGTCGTCACTCTGCACTTCGTCAAATTGAAGGTTTTGACGCCATCATAGATGATGTTTTAGAACCAGGTGACATCTTATACATTCCACCCGGTTTCCCTCATGATGGTTATGCACTAGAAGCATCAATGAGTTATTCCGTTGGTTACCGTTCACCAAAAGAACAAGAGCTCATCAGCAACTTTGCCGATTTTGTTTTAGCTCATGATATTGGCGATGTGCACCTGCATAACCCAGATCAACAGCCTCAACAAAATAGCGGTTTGATCCAAACCAATGATTTAGACCACCTCAAAGGTATGCTGAACAAAGCCCTTGAAGACCAATCGTTTGTCGATAAGTTTATGGGTTGCCTGCTCAGTCAGTCTCGCCACCAGCTAGATGTGGTCGCGCCAGAAGATGCATGGACGAGTGAAGAAATTCAAAACCACCTTGAGCACGGTGGCGTATTTGAACGCGTATCTGGACTAAGAGCCTACTACCACCAACATGATTTAAACACCGCGTACATTAACGGTGAAGTCATACAAGTAACGAAGCCACAACAGCCATTGATTCATGCACTGTGTGATAACCAACAGCTAGCCAATGAAAGCATCCAGTCTTGTGAAGACATAACGAGTGTTATCACTATATTGACCGAGCTTGTAAACAAAGGCTACTGGTTCAGCGAATAATAAAAAGGCCCCGTTTAATAACGGGGCCATTTTATTCTATTTTTAAGGATTAAGCGGTAACGATTGGTCGCTATTGACTATTCGTCGCTCTGGCAACAAAGGCACGTGTCCTTTCATGTTGAGGCTGACCAAAAATTTGCTCAGGTGGCCCCTGCTCCACGATAACTCCACCTTCCATAAATATCACTTTATCTGCTACTTCTCGGGCAAACTGCATTTCATGAGTCACAACTATCATGGTTTGTTTTTGCTTAGCGAGTTGCTTCATTACCGTAAGTACTTCATCAACCCATTCCGGGTCGAGCGCGGATGTCGGCTCATCGAATAGAATAACATCGCCTTTACAAGCCATTGCGCGAGCAATACCGACTCGTTGTTGTTGACCACCAGAAAGCTGAGCAGGATATTTATGTTGATGCTCATTCATCCCTACGCTTTCTAGCAGTTTTTCTGCGGTACTTAGCGCTGTAGCCTTAGGCTCTTTCCAAACGGTAATCAGCGACTCAGCGACATTTTCCAATGCCGTTTTATTGGCAAACAACGCGTAATTTTGAAATACAAAGCTGCTTTGAGATCTGAGCTGGTGAATGACTTTAGAATTAACCGACTGCGCATCAACCGTGACATTACCAATAGAAATATGACCGGTAGTCGGAGCTTCAAGATAATTTAAACAACGCAGTAATGTGGATTTTCCGGTACCTGACGGCCCAATAATCACCACGATTTCGCCCTTTTCTACTTCAAGGTCAATCTGCTTAAGCACCTCGTGATCACCAAATTTTTTACTCAATTGGCTTACTCGTATCATCGGACAAACGCCTTATTCAAGTTTTTCTCTAGGGCAGTCTGAATGCGAGTAAAGAACACGACAACAATCCAGTAAATCAGAGCAACAGCAAGGAACGCTTCAAAAAACTTAAAGCTTGATGATGCTTCCATTTGCGCTTTCGCCATAATTTCAGCCACGCCCAAAGTGAATGCCAACGAAGTACTTTTGATCATGTCGATAAAGTAATTCATAAGAGATGGCGTTGCGACACGAGCAGCTTGCGGCAATATGACCCTTTTCATCGCTTGCAACTGAGTCATGCCGACACTTAAGCTCGCTTCCATTTGGCTTTTATCAATACCTAAAATAGCGGCACGAATACTCTCTGCCATATAAGCGGAAAAGTGCAGAGATAACCCAATCACCGCAGCGCTGAAAGCATCCATTCCTATGAATATAGGAAAGACTTGTGGCAGACCGTAATAAAGTAAAAACAGCTGAACCAATAATGGCGTCCCTCGAAAAAACGAGATGTACACCACAACCAGCGCATTAAGGCCTTTTATCTTAAAGACTCGCACTAGCGCCAAAACCATCGATATAGCCAGTGCAATAGCAAAGCCTATCAATGACATTTGCAGCGTTACTCCCAAATATTTTATCAATATCGGAAATAACGCCAGCATATAATCAAAGTCAAAACCGTTCATTATTTAGTAATATCTGCATCAAACCATTTCTGAGAGATCTGAGATAAAGTACCGTCGGCTTTCATTTCAGTCAGCGCTTGATCCACTTTCGCTTTAATGGCCAGTTTTTCTGGTTTATTCAAGAAAGGCATCGCATTTTCAATCGTTTCAAACGGCTTACCTGCTAAAGCCAACGGCAAGCCTGATTTTTTGATCAGTTGAGTTGATGAGACACGGTCCATAACAAACGCGTCAGTACGGCCTAATGCAACATCCTGCTCAAAACCACTGTCGTAAGTAATGATGTTAATTTCATTGTTTGTGTCGTGTTGACGCAATAATTGCTCAAAGTTACTGCCTAAGTTTACGGCAACTTTTTTGCCTTTAAGGTCGTCAATGCCTTGAATGTCTTCACGGCCTTTACGTACCACAACTTGTGCGCCGTCTACCACGTAAGGTACCGAAAAAGCGTATTTGGCTTTGCGGGCATCCGTTATTGTGATTTGGTTACTGATGGTATCAATGTGACCCGCTTCTAACATACCAAACAGGCCTGAAAAGCTAGATGTGACAAACTCTACTTTGTAGTCAGCACGTTTACCAATTTCATTCCAAACATCAATTTCATAGCCTTGTAATTCATCTAGTTTGACAAAAGTAAACGGAAAATAGCGGCCAGACATGCCCACTTTCACTTCTTCCTGAGCAAGTGAAACGCTAGAGGTAAACGTAGTGGCGATAGCAAGAGAGGTAAGCAAAAGTTTTTTAAAGACAGACATTATTAGTACTCTTTTAATTAGATGCCGCTCAATGTACCTGAATCATCGAGCAGTAATAAATAACCAAAAGTACTATGTAATTCACCAAAATAATAAGAAAAGGCGCTATATAAAACCAGACTCTTACTAATTTAAAGGCCCATTATCCTTTGAAGTGACAATAATTAGCAAATATCGCTTAACTATCACTCAATTGTCGATCAAGAACCACTCACAACACTTCACGATTTATCGCACTTATTCCCTTTGCTCGAAGGGCAACCCGAGCATCCTCCGCACTGGCCGCGCTTTTTGAACCATTTACGGTATAAGTAATAGCCTGCGGCACACACAACCGCTATAACCAAGAATGCATCCGTGAATGATGTCGATGCCTCATACATAGTGATTACCTCTCGTTAGGTCGCGTGCGCGCCTATATTAGGGCTTCTCTTCTGCTGGAACCGCCCATAAAATCCAACCGCTAATAATAAAAACAAACCAGTAAAGTATATGGATGTCATCGCAGCCACACCAGAGATCGCGAGTGCATTGCCGACAGTGTGTACCAATGTTGCAACCCCAAAGCCTAAGCAGGTTGGCAATACCATGGATAAAACCATCCAACGATACTGACCTGTTTGCACCTTGATCATCATCACAGTAGCCAAACAAGGTGGATAGAGTGCAAAGAACAATATCAGGGCAACGGCCGCTAACTCACCTTGCTTGGCAAAATCTTCAGACTGACCGATTCGAGTTTCTAGCTTATCGTTACTGTCTTCATCTGGTTGGAACAACACGCCTAAGGTCGCCACACTGCTTTCTCTTGCGGCAAATGATGAAAATAACGCTACGTTGATCTTCCAATCAAACCCTGCGTATTTAGTGACGGGTTCAATAGACCGCCCAAAACTCCCGAGTAGCGAATTCTGCAATTGAAGTTCTTTCATTTCTCGACGAATTTTCTTACGTTCAGATGCGAGCTTACGTAAGGATCGATTCGCCTTTCTCGCCGCTTTGTCACCTTTGGGCGGCACAACGATTGAGAAAAAATCAGGGTTACGCAGGGCGAAATCTTTATTTACGGCTTTGGAGGCGCTAGCACCAGACGCATTCAATTTCGCTCTCTTAAAGTCGGTAAAGTAATTAACAAGCAAAGGCAGCGAATCGTCATTAATGTTCTGACGATAGTCCGTCGACTCAATGGATTTGTAGAATTTCGTTACAGCTTGTTCTGCGCGTTGTTGATATTGAAACTGCTCTGAGGCTTCCATTCCAGGAAATTGCAGTAATACAAAAATAACGGTAGAGACTGCAACAACGATGGTGCCGACTTTCTTTACATACGTCCACGTACGCTCAATGGCTCGGGTTAGTACGCTTCTAAGAGTGGGTAAGTTATATCTTGGCAATTCCATTACAAATGGTGCGGTTTCACTGCTTTTAAGTACAGTTTTAGTCAGCAACTTAGCCACTAATAGAGCTGCGATAATAGTGAACGTAGAAATATAAAACATCATCAATGCTTTATCTTGTTTAAAGAAGGTGCTCAGTAGCAAAGTATATAACGGGACTTTGGCTAGGCAATTCATGAACGGCACGGTCAAAATAGTCGCCATTCTTGCTCGGTTGTCGGGTATCCCTTTGGTCGCCATGATTCCCGGAACTGCGCAGCCGCCAGCAAACACGCCGCTTAATATCATGGGCAGAGTACTTTGCCCATGTAAGCCAAACCGATGCAAAACTTTGTCGCAAATAAACGCGATTCTCGCCATATAGCCAGAGTCTTCCAATATCGCGATGAGTGCGAAAAGAATCAGAAAGATGGGCACATAGTTCAACAACGTATTGGCTGAATCTACAACCCATAATCCCAAGGAACGAGTGTAAGGGTCATGCAGGAAACCAGCGGCAGGCAAAAATCCGGCTATCCATTCTCGTGCGCTTGCTAGAATCGGCCACGTATAGTTTGTTAGCTCATAACCCCACACAATTGAGCATTGATAGATTGCGAAAACAGTAAGTAACAAGCATATTGGAGCGAGCATAGGGTGAAGTACGACTGAGTCTATTTTTTGACTTAACGACTTCTCTGGTCGCTTACTAAGATCAACATCGACACACTGCTTATACAACGCCAAAACTTGAGCATGCCTTTTGGGCACGAAATAATCGTTAAGCTCACCGGTAATCCGCTGCTGTGCATTTAACGCTATGTTTCGACACGCTTCACCTGCACCTAGCTCGTTTAGCCAGGTTGTGACTTCAGAGTCACCCTCCAGTAAGCGTAGCGCTAGCCACCTATGATTAAGGCTTTGCCTAATATTCAACTGTGTAAACAAATGTTGAAGCGCTGCAATTTCTTCGGTAATTTCCGAGTAGACTTCTGGAATGTTTGCTACTTTTGCTACATCAATGGCTTGGGTGATTCCCTGCTTCCCTTGGCCTTTTCGGCCAATGCTTTCAACTACAGGCACACCGAGTAATCCCGCTAGCTTAACGGAGTCTATTGTTACGCCCTCTTTCTGCGCAACATCCATCATGTTCAACACAATGGCGCAGGGTTTGTTCAGTTCAAATATCTGTAAAGTAAGGTTTAATGATCGTGTTAGGTTCGCGGCATCTACCACGTTGACGATTACATCTACGTCATCTTCCCTTAGGGCTTGCCTCGCAACACGCTCTTCTAATGAAAAACTGGTCAAACTGTAAGTGCCGGGTAAATCGGTTATTGTGTATCGATTTTCGTCATCAGAAAACGAACCTGAAATTTTATCAACCGTCACACCAGGATAATTGGCTACGTGTTGTCTTGCGCCGGTAAGCATATTAAACAACGTCGACTTTCCGGCATTTTGCTGACCCGCTAATAAGATATTCTTGTGTTGCATGTTTACTGCCCTACTTCGATTTTTACAGTCTTTGCTTCAGAACGACGCAAGATAATGCTGTTTGACCCCACCCTAACTTCTATTGGGTCACCGAGAGGTGCGTAGCGAACCACTTCGAATTCAGAAGGTGGAATAAGGCCAAGATCAAGTAAGCGTTGACGAACACTTCCTTTTGCTTCGTGAGCTACAATTTTTCCTTTTGTACCACGAGGCACACAAGCAAGTGATATTTCCATAACAATATTTCCACATAAAACCGTTTCTATATGTTATTGATATAGCCGACCAACCTCAACTCGTAATGAGAATCGTTATCAAATTAATGATCGAGATCAATTAAGATGCAAATGAGAGTGATTCTCTATTCCAAAATATTTAACTCATAGGTAGGATTCCGATAAACATAGAACGCAACCATCACAACCCGTTGTTTTAAAGGATTTAAAAATGAAATCGCTATCACTAGGTTTACTACTCGCAGCTAGCCTACCCATGGCAGCAAACGCTCATACACCTCTATGCTCATGCTATGACTTCGGCGACGGCACGGTACTTTGTGAGGGAGGGTTTTCTGATGGTTCATCAGCTTCTGGTGTGGAAATGCTTGTAAAAGATGCCAATAATCAAGCATTAGTTAAAGGTAAAATGAATGAAGATGGTGAATTCGAATTCAATAAACCAGACGGTGATTACTTAGTTGAATTCAACGCCGGACCAGGGCATTTGATCACCATTAACGGCGAAGATATCGTCGAGTAATGCACTGCAACTCATTATTAATTGGATCTATCAAAATTAAATAGGAATTAAGACAATGAAAAAATTGGCCATTGCCGCAGGTATTGCTGCACTCTCTCTTTCTGCTGCATCCCAAGCTCACTTCCAAATGATTTACTCGCCAGAATCCATGCTTGCAAACCCGGCAACTGTTGATATGAAGCTCGTATTTGGCCATCCAATGGAAAATGGCCACGTGATGGATATGGACAAACCTGAAGCATTTTCTGTCACGTTTAAAGGGAAGCAAACTGATTTACTATCAACCCTTAAGCCAATTACCTGGACGGGTCCAGATAACAGCGCGAAAGCCTACCAGACTGATTACAAAATTCGTCGTAATGGCGATTACATTTTTGCACTCACGCCAACTCCGTATTATGAAAAAGGCGAAGACGTTTACATTCAGCAAATCACTAAGCGCTTTATCAACAAATCAGGCATGCCGACTGGTTGGGAAGCGCCATTGGGGTTAAAAACGGAGATTGTCCCTCTAAATAAACCATATCAAGTCTTGGCGGGAAGCACATTCTCGGGCCAGCTGCTTTCAGAAGGTCAGCCGGTAGCAGGCGCTGAGTGTGAAGTTGAGTTCCTCAATACCGATATCGACTCTAAAGCGAATGCATTTAGCAAAAAGAACCATCGTGATGCTCCAGCAGCAGCGATCGTTGCAATTACCGACCCTAACGGCGTATTTACCTTTGGTATTCCTAAAGCCGGAAAATGGGGGTTTGCATGTTTAGGTAGTGGTCCAGACACAGAGTACAAGGGTAAAGAGCTATCACAAGATGCCGTTATCTGGATTGAAGCAAAAGACATTTAATTGTGAGTAAAACCTGAAAAAAAACAGGGAGCATTGCGATCCCTGTTTGATTTTGAAGAATTACACCTTAAATTGGCCGACTAAATCTTGTTGCCTAGCAGAAATCGCGCCCATTTCTTGGCTAACGCGTTCTGAAGATTCAGCTTGATTCAAAATTCTCTCACTCAAATCACGAATATTCGCCACGTTTTGATTCAGTTCGCTGGATACTGACTGCTGCTCTTGTGCCGCTTTTGCTATTTGGCTATTCATATCGTTAATTGAGCCTATCGCTCCAAAGATTGCACCAATTTCATCTACGGCCTGACCAACCTGAATCGATGTATTTTCGGCAAGTTCATTACCTTGCTTAATCACATTCACCACGTCTTCAGTCCCTTTTTGTACTTGAGCAATCACACTGTGAATTTCTTTCACCGACTCTTGCGTTCGGCTAGCCAGTGTGCGGACTTCATCTGCTACCACTGCAAAGCCACGGCCTTGCTCTCCTGCCCTTGCGGCTTCAATCGCTGCATTTAGAGCCAGTAAGTTCGTTTGCTCTGAGATCCCCTCTATCACCGTTAAGATTTCAGTGATGTTCTTATTATTGGACGCCAGTTCTTCAACCACAGGTACAGCACTGCTCATGCGAGACACCAGCCCCGCCATTTCCTGTGCCGACTGCTCAATTACAGCTTGACCTTGTTTCGCAGAAATTTCTGCCTCATTGGCCGCGCTCACGGCTATGTCTGCGTTTTGCACAACAAGCCCTGCAGTTTGAGTCAACTCTTCACTGGCCGTTGCTACTAGGTCTACTTCTTTAAATTGATCTTCGCTACTTTGATGGGTCGCACCTGCCGCATCTCCGGCTTGAACACTGGTGTTGGCAATGTCATGAGACGTCGCCACCACTTCTTTAATCGTAAGTTGGAGTTTTTCTAAGAACTGATTGAAACCCAGAGCAAGCTGACCGATTTCATCAGTCGAATTAACCGTAAGGCGCTGCGTTAAGTCCCCTTCACCCGATGCAATATCTTGCAGGCGCACCACCACTTCTTTAATTGGCTTCACCAAACTGAACGACATGATAGCAATCAGTACTAGGCCGATAATCACCAGTACGACACCAACCATTAATTCCTGCCAAACGCCGCCATCCACTAAGTCAGAAATAACAGCATCTAGATTGATGGCGTCAGCCAGTACACTGTCGCGAGGGGCTTCTAAAATTACGCCCCACGTTTGGTTAGCCACTTTGATCGGAGCGAAAACAGACAATACGCTGCCGTCTTGACTCCACTGCGTCATAACATCGTCGCCATATAGGTATTCTGTAAGTTTGTCGCTGGGGATATGTTTATTCTGATAAGGCTGGCCAATCGCAGCGGATGGGTTGTCAGACGCAACGAGACTTCCATCAAGGCTCATTATTGCGATACTTCCAGAACCGTTAAATAAGGTTTTATCCGACGCGACCACTGTGTCGACCAACTGATCCAGTGCCAGCTCAATACCTAAAAAGCCTATCGCTTCTCCCTCTAGTAACAAAGGAACAGACAAAGACACAAGCAACGAACTACCAGAACTTGTTTGTTCCACTCGAGGGGATGTCACACAAGCGCTACCCGATAACAATGGGCACGAAAAACGTTCTGCTTGCGATCCGTCGGCCAATGTTTTCTCGCTCAACACCGCACTTTTTTGCTCGCTTTCATTGTCTGCTGAAATCTGCCAATAGCTTGCAAACCGACCTGAATCGTTGGAGCCGACATAATCGGCACCGTGGTAATTGTCGTCTTCGCCGTCTAACTCATCAGGATTAAAGACCAGATAAGCGCCACGCACAGTTGGGAACTCTTTCACCACTCGACGCATCATTTCATTAAGAGAAGTACGTACCTCTTCGCTGCCCGTAAAGTTTTCTTCGGCGTTGGCTTTCATAAATAGCGCAGTCTCGGCGAGCATTTCAGAACGATGGCGCGCTTCATCTAGGTACGTTTTTACTTCTGCAGCATTAAGTTTAGCGATACCAATCAAAATCTGCTGAGACTTATCTATGACCGAAGACGAACTATGTTCAATTATCACACGCTGATTAGAGGTAGCGTTGTAGATCGAAAACCCAATAAGGAAACAAGATGTTAATACTAAGCATAGCCCAGCTAACAGGGTAATCTTCCAATAGACAGAAAGGGATCGCATAACCTACTTCTCCTTGTGTTTGCGATAAATAGCGCCATTCCGATGGCTGCATGTAACAAGTTTTTTACACTGCTAATCTATCAACAACAAACTAAAAATACCAGCCGAATAGAGACATTAATAATCAACGACTCTATTGATAATAGTGGCTAATAAACAAACAGACTGAAGAAATACTCTGATATGCGCCGACGATAAAAAGCAAATAACAATAAAAGTCTGATTATCACCGAAGGCAACTCTTCATTATTTAGCTCAACCGAAGACTTCATAAGTCGTAAAAAACGAGTCAGTAGAAATCACGGTGTTACGCTAGTAATCTCACTTCAAATTTCGCTATAATTGAAAATCAATCGCACCTAGGTGTGTGCTGAATTAATTAGGGAAATCTTCATCATGAAAGTCATCAGCTTTAATATCAATGGTCTACGCGCACGCTTGCATCAACTTCAAGCTATCATCGACAAACACGATCCAGACGTGATTGGGCTACAAGAAATTAAAGTCCACGATGAAGCGTTTCCAGTCGAAGATGTTGAGGCAATGGGCTACAAGGTCTATTTCCATGGTCAGAAGGCCCACTACGGCGTCGCTATGCTGTGTAAGCAAGTGCCACTGTCGGTTCAAAAAGGGTTCCCAACGGATAACGATGAACATCAAAAACGTATGATCATGGCAACTTTCGAGCAAAATAATGGCGAAAAAGTAACGGTGTTAAACGGATATTTCCCTCAAGGCGATAACATCAACCATGAAACTAAATTTCCGTATAAAGAGCAGTTTTATAAAGACTTAATGACTTATTTGAACGATCATCATACCAATGATGAGCAATTAATCATTATGGGGGACATTAACATCAGCCCAATCGATTTGGATATTGGCATTGGTGCTCCTAATGCAAAACGCTGGTTAAAAACCGGAAAATGCTCGTTCCAACCGATTGAACGTGAGTGGCTGCAAAGACTAAAAGATTGGGGTTTTGAAGATACGTTCCGCAATTTACACCCAGAAGTAGACGATCAATTCTCATGGTTTGATTACCGCTCTAAGGGCTTCCCTGACAATCGTGGCCTACGTATTGACGTGGTAATGGCAACACCTTCCCTTGCTAAAAAATGTATTGAAGCTGGCATAGACTATGAACTGCGCGGTATTGAAAAACCGTCTGATCATGCACCTATTTGGTCTACGTTTAAGTAAAATTTTGGTGTGAATAAAGCCCCTCAAGTCAAATAAAGCCATAATTCAATAGAGCTATGGCTTGTATCATTATTTTTACTAAAAAGTACTCATAAATCACGCTCATAAAACCGAAAGTAAAAACTCTGAACTAGGGTACTTTCAGTTTTCATTCCCCATTTTCAACCCATCAGCTTAATCAGGCCAAACGGTTGAACCATCAACAGCTAATGTCTGCGGTGTCATGTCCTTACAGTAGCCCGTATTGGTCGAAGCAAAGTAATTCATTGGCATTGGCGTCAAAGATAAGGCCTGCACTTGCTCTGCGGCTTTATCGGTATACTCTAACCCCCACATGTTTAAATAATTTCGCATATCTCGACCAAGTACGTTAGATATCTGAATCAGCAACCAATCGTTGTTACTGATCGCCTTGCTCTCACTCAAAGAATAATCACTCATTGCCAAACTCACGTTTTTGGCTTGCCAAGCTTCTTCGGTTTTAATAGCGCGGGTAAATTCTCTGTCAGCAAGGTGCAGCCTAGCGATCAAATGCCACCCGTTGTTTAATACGCCTTGCTCCTGCGCCGACATCATCATTTGGATGAAAATACGTGCGCCTGCGCTCCAAGAAGTGAGGTTTTTATCTCGCATATATTGTGCGGGATCGCCTTGATTCCTGCTTTCCTGCAGATAAGTAAAAAACGTCTTAAAGTCTAAACTCTGACACTCGGGTTCCTTACCTGTCTTCACGAAAAACATTGATTTGCTGTAATAAGAATAGTAGTTCGTGCTCGCGTGATAATCCCAGCCTGAAAATCGAAAACGCCCTTTTTCTAAGCCATGCCCTAACTCATGTAAATCGCCATGCCCTACCGGATTAAAGGCCCAATAAGCATCATAAGGGTTTCCAGAACAACCAGATCCACACGTGGCTTGGTCGGCATTCATGTGCTTCGCGATATCAATACTGTCGACCTGCCATCCTTTAGTTTCAGCGTAATCTGAAATTTCGGCTACTCGGTCTATCCCAGTCCCTTGGAAAGCAGCAAGAACATGAGGAAAGTTATGCACGTAAGTTTCAGTGGCGTTCGCCATGTCTTGTGCAGACGTCCAGTTTTTATTACCGATGGACTGGAGCATTTTATCCAATTTAGAGTGCACTTCAAAACCGGGCGTCACCAATTCTGCCCAATCAAAATCCCCTTTTTCCAGCGCGACTGCAAACGTTTCGTCATCGGCTGAACTGCGCCAAACGGGGTGTTGCGCCACTTGGTCAAACTGCAATTCAACAGGAAGATCGTTTGCATTAAACGTAATATGTACAGGCCCGCCGTAAGCCGAGGTTAAAAATATTGTTTGATTAGGTTCCAGCAAATATTGATTCGATTGTAAGTGTTTTGGTCTCGTGTAGCCGTTGGTGGCAAATTCGTGGGTTGCACCACTTCTTAAGCTATTAATAAACACTTTGGTTTCAACAGCACTGCTGTCTTTTCTCGTCACGCTGAATGTCTGCCCCGGAAGTGCATAAACACCAGCAGAGCGAAAGTGGGGTTTAGAAGTCATACTTTTGATAACAGACGTTGGAGTAATATGACTAAAATCACTTCTACTGAAATTGCCCATATCTAATTGCTTTGGGTTTATTTTTCGTGTGTGATATTGGCTGCTGTCTGCAAAATAGGAGCGCAGGAATGCGTTGGTATCCGTGGTAGTTTTATCCATTGGAAAGCGAATATCTTGTCGATACTTGTCTGCGAGTAAAATAATGGATTTTTCATATTCGTAATATGGGCTAGCGAACACATCGGTCTTTGCAACATCCAACGTTTTCAATTGTTCTCGAATACTATTGGCACCCACATAAAACTCTTGAGCCATTTTCGACTCATCGGTGCAAGATTTATCATCACAGCCATTTAAGTCAACCGAGAATGACCGATTAGACAAACGAGATAATAATGCTTGCTGCTCGGCAATGTGGCTGGGCACTTGATCATAAAGGTGCGTTCCGTCCCACCCATCTAACCCCACACGAGTCCAATAGTTGTCACCAATATAAGTCACGTGAAGTTTTTCAAATATCGCTTTACCTAGGTCGGTCAGCCCACCATCTAAGTGGAGGTATAGAATCGGCGTATTAGCGCTGATTGCTGCATCGATTCCCGCCAAAATATCCGCTTGCTGATCACCACTGTTCACTTTCTGTGACACTACCAGTAGATCAACCCCTGCCTCAACGCACGTTTTAAGCTTACTTCCATCGCAATCGTTAGCATCATTGACGGTAATTTGGTCACCGAACTGCTGGGTAAACCAGGCTCTAGTCGCACTTTCGTCCCTAAAATAATAAGACTCATCCAGTTGCGCCATTGTTACGTTAAGTCGGTTTGTTGGCTTATTGTCCACGAGCCAAAAAACGCTGTTTTTCAACCAAGTATGCATTTGGTCGTTGAGATTGACAGCATTAGAGGCGTAATTTCTCATAGGATTGCCTCCTAACACCAAATATTTGCTCCTGCTTTCTTTTAGCTGCCCAGCAACGCCGATGGTCACTGTTTGATCGTCATAGCCCGTAGTGAAAGCCTTATTCGTTTGTAACACATCTTGATTAAAACCATAGTTAGATGCCAACCGAGCAGAATCATGGGACGGATTCCATGTAATGCTGTTCAATGAGATTGAAGAGGCGGCCATCAATTGCCCATCCGTCGTCAAATTAAACAGGGTTTGTATTATGGCGTTAGCCTTTGCTTTTTCACCAGCCACAATTGTCTCTGAATGGGAGAAAAACTCCGCAGGATCGTCTACCAATAAAGCGTTACCCGTTGATATTGCTTTCTGTACAGCCGTTAGAGGGGTTGCCGGTTCAGTGGAATCCCCTCCTCCTCCACAGCCGTTTAACAGTAGGGTAATCAGACAAATGGAAGCGATTCGTAGCGAAGACAGTTCATCGAGAGGTTTGTTAATCATGTATTTAGTTATTCAATGGTTTAGTAACTCTAAATATAGATGATAAGTTGAAACAGGTTCTTGGAGCGATAGTCAAAAAACAAAAAATACAGCACATAATATGCTGTATTTTTGGTTGTTCATGTCTCGATCGTAACGTGTTAACGGCTTAACTTAAGGGGCGCATATAAGCTAAGTAACGCTTCTCTGCTTTCTTAAAGGCGAATAGCACGATAAATGTCAGGCACATATAAAATAGGCCTGCAGTCAAGAATGATTCAAATGGAGCGTAGTAGCGTGAGTTCACTAACCTTGCAGCCCCAGTTAAATCTAGGATAGTAACAATACCAGCCACTGCAGAGCCGTGGATCATAAAGATCACCTCATTACTGTAAGCAGGCAGAGCACGCCTCAGTGCACTGGGTAATATGATGCGCTTGTAGGTTTTCCATGTACTCATTCCGTAAGCTTTTGCGGCTTCCACTTCACCACTCGGCAGCCCATTAATAGCTCCGCGAATAATCTCTGACGTGTACGCCGACGTATTCAGCACGAAAGCGATCAATGCACAAAACCATGCGTGTTCCCATAGCGTGTCTTTTACCGGAAAGAATTGATCCATTCCGTAATAGATCAAATATAGCTGCACCAACAACGGCGTACCGCGGAAGAAGTAAATGTATGCCCAGCACGGGTATTTTAATACTGGGTTCTGACTATTTCGAGCAACCGCGAGAGGAATGGCAACGCACAACCCCAATACCAAAGCAATGCTTACTAACCACGCTGTGGTCCACAAACCATCAAGATAAATGGGCAGACTGTCGATTATTAAGGAGAAATCCATATCTACCTCGTGTGAATACTAAATTTGCGTTCAACCAGCTTTAACAAGCCCGTGGAAACTGCAGTTAAAAATAGGAAAATCACAGCTACCGTCATATAAAATGTGAATGGCATTTTGGTTGATCCAGCGGCAAGTGAGCTTACACGAACCATGTCTTCAAGACCGATAATGGACACCAAAGCGGTCGTTTTGAGTAAAACTAACCAGTTGTTACCAAATCCAGGTAATGCATGACGAATCATCTGCGGCAGCAAAATTCGGCGAAAAGCCATCACACCACTCATGCCGTATGCTTTTGCCGCTTCCATCTCGCCTTTATCAACGGCCATGATGGCACCACGGAAAGTTTCGGCCATATATGCACCGAAGATGAATCCAATTGTCAGTACGCCAGCAACAAATGGGCTAACGTCGATGTAATCTGGGAGATATGCCGTCCATTCGTGTGCAGGATTACGTCCTGTCATCCACTCGTTAAGCCATTCGTTAACCGAATAGAGGCTATTGTTCAGTAAGATCTGTCCACCGAAAAAGATAAGCATCATCAAGACAAGATCTGGGATGCCACGAATGATGGTGGTGTACAGTGTAGCAACCGCTCTCGCCCAGCGATACGGTGCCATTTTAGCCAACGCACCGAGCATACCAAGTATCACTGCTAGTAGCAGAGATAACACAGCAACTTCGACGGTCAACCACGCCCCTTTTAGAATGGAGGCTTCATATCCTTGAAGATCCAGCATAATTTTTTCCAGCAATACAACGAGCTGATTTGAGGATGAGTGGAAAATAGTAGATGACAGTACTGACTTCAAATTACAAGCAAGTCACCAGACAGATCCACCATTAACCACTCACCGACGAGTTAGCCTTTAGCCTTTAGCCTTTAGCCTTTAGCCTTTAGCCTTTAGCCTAGTAAGACATTAATTGCCGTATACGTCGTAGTTGAAGTATTTAGCGGCAATTTTTTGGTACTCGCCTTTCGCACGAAGTGACTTGATAGCCGCATTCAGTTTGTTGGTTAGGTCTTTGTCTTGCTTACGAGTAGCAATACCAAAACCTTCGCCGAACCATTTAGGATCAGTCAAAGAAGGACCAACGAACTCATACGCGTCTCCGCCTGCTTTATTAATTACACCCTCTTCGAGTGCTGATGCATCGCCTAATACGGCCGCGATACGACCATTTGCTAGATCAAGGTAAGCTTCATCAAAAGTGCCGTAACGAACAATTTCAACATCTTTATAGTTGTCTGAAATGTACTTATCATGAGTGGTTGCACGTTGAACGCCAATTTTTACGCCATCGAGGTTATCAAAGTTCAGACCAGCGCCTTTTTTAGCAATAAATTTGTTCGGGATAAGTGCGTACTTACCAGTAAAGTCGATTTTCTTTTTACGTTCTTCAGTAATAGACATCGCTGCGATAATGGCGTCGTATTTACGAGCCAGCAAAGAAGGAATGATGCCATCCCAATCTTGAGCGACAAGCTTACACTTCACTTGCATCTCGGTACAAAGTGCATTTGCCATATCTACATCAAAACCTTTCAAAGAGCCGTCAGCCTCTGTCCAGCTAAATGGAGGGTAAGCGCCCTCAATACCAAAACGTACTGTTTTCCAATCCTTGGCGTGTGCAACACCCGTTGCCGCTGTAGCAGCGATTGCTGCAACTAATAACCACTTTTTCATTTCCATACTCCTGTGATTGTACTTATGTTGTGTTTTACTTTTTTGAATAATATTTTATTTGGTTACAGCTTAAGAATAACGACTGACAGAAGTGCCTAACCTCCGACGACCTGTAACCTGTAACCTGTAACCTAATATATAGACGATATAAACTGCTGTAGCCTTTCTGACTCGGGGTTACTAAACAGCTTTTCAGGATGACCCTGTTCTTCGACTTTACCTTGGTGCAAAAACATCACGTGGTTCGACACATCACGGGCGAACGCCATTTCATGTGTTACTACCAACATAGTTCGACCTTCATCGGCCAAATCTCGCATTACGCCAAGGACTTCCCCTACTAACTCTGGATCGAGCGCTGAGGTTGGTTCATCGAATAACATCACTTCAGGATCAACGGCTAGCGCTCTGGCAATCGCAGCGCGTTGCTGTTGTCCACCAGACAAGTGACCTGGGTAATAATCTTTACGCTCATACAGCCCGACTTTTTTAAGTAGAGCTTCTGCATTTTCGATAGCTTGCGCTTTAGGCACACCCAATACATGTATTGGCGCTTCGATGACGTTTTCAAGAACAGTTAAATGAGACCACAAGTTGAACCCTTGAAAAACCATAGCCAATCGCGAACGGATGCGTTGGACTTGCTTTTCATTAGCGGGAACGGACTCGCCTTGTCGATTATTTTTCATTTGGATAAGTTCGCCATTTACCCAGATTTCGCCCGCGGTTGGGGTTTCTAACAGGTTAATACAACGAAGAAAGGTACTCTTACCGGAACCGGAAGAGCCAATAATGGAGATAACATCCCCTTTGTGCGCCTCTAATGAGATGCCTTTTAGTACTTCATTCTGACCGAACGTTTTGTGCAGCTCTTTGATATCCAGCGCAGCTGAATCCTTCATGCGCGACTACTCCCTGTGCAATACCTAATTAAGGCAAAATATGACTGCAGGCACTCCGGCCTTTATTTTATTTTTGTTACAAACTAGCACCAAGAATGGATTCTTGCAACATATTATTAACTTTTTATTCTTTGTTATTTAGCTAATATAACTGCATTTATATTCACAATACAAGAATATTCTGTCTATAGCGTGAATAGGAGGTAAAAATAAAGCCTCCGTGTGGAGGCTTGAGATCTATTAATCACTAGGCCGAATTACGGCCAATTAACGCTATTTGTCACATAATCTCTATTAAGTTGCATCTGCTCAAGAACCAACGCATTGCTCTCCGAATTAAGAAGTAAAACGCCGTTCAAATCATATTTATGGGCGTCCGGAGCCAAGTCATCAACAATCACACCAACATCTAAACTCCTGCTAGCTAAATCCTTCATCAATGCTTTTTTATCTACACCATTACTCTTAGCCAAACCCACCGCAACTTTATCACTTGCGCCAGTGGATACTTTTTCGGTTTCGCTTTGAATTAGCACCTGAGTTTGACTTGGTTTCGCGTAAATAGTCTGGAACATGGCTTTGCTGTTGTCAGTTGTTGCTCTAACATGAGTCCTCTGAACCTGCCAGCTACCTGCGTTAAAACTATTCGCATCTAAACAATGCACGCTATACCCGTTAGAGTCTGCTACACAGCGCGCTGTAGAAATATCCGTTGACGAAAAATTTGAAAGATCTGTAGGACGTTGCAAGTCCATAGCATTACCATCAACGACTTTTCCGATGGAGAAATTCCAGCTCCCATTTGCGGCTAACAGCTTTGTTTCTAAACTCATACTCCAATGACTCAAACTAGAATCTGACGGAGCATACGAAAGAGATAGCTGAGGAGCTTTATTAAACACTGGCTGCCAAGCGTAAACCTTGTTATCCAAAACAGTTGAAACGACACCCGTTGATGCAACGGTCAGATCCGTTATTGTCAAATTATAGTTCGCAAATTCAGTCGCCCCTCCAAGAGCCACTATATTAGGTGCTGTACTTCCGGTATACACATCACTACTATTTGCCACCCCATATGAAATAAGGTCATCGAGTTTGTCCGACTCACTGTTGTAAATCGTTGCAAATGATGTCACTAACTTTCTCTCAGACGCTGGAGAGTTTGCATACACTGGCAACCCAAGCAGTTGACTCTCATTTCCGGTTGATGTTTTTCCGTCTGATGCACTAGTTTGAATCCACTTCGGTCCACCATTAGATGACACCGAAATTTTTGTTTGATTGTTTTTTAACGCATCGGGTACATCATCTCCCGTATAGCAAGCATTACCGTCTTGAGGCTCTCGGATCGTAATAGTCATATCCTGAAGAAGATCTTTCTGTACGGCAAAGATGTAGCTTTCTCTATTTCCAGCGTTCTTCCCTTCCCATTCCTCTATCGCAACATAGCCATCGTCGGGTAAATTATCGGCATTAATAGTAATAGAGCCATTTAAAGCCGACAAAGCAGTTCCAGATAGAGTGTACTCGGCAATAATAGAGCCATTAGCCCTATGGTAAGTGACTTTATAACCACTAGTTGCCATGCGCGCCGCTACAACATAACTATTTGCAGGTGTCACTTCATCGATATGCTTTTTGAAAACTGCGCAACTTGGAGCGACATTCGACGCTTGATCTTTGTAAAGATTAACAATTTTCCAAGTATACTTAGTCGTGGGAGGCGGTGTAGGCCCAGGCCCGCCACCACTCTTACTATCCGACCCACACCCAGTTAACGCTAATGACACAGCTGCAACGGCTGGTAACCACTTAAATGCTTTCATTTCATCCCCTGACACGCTATAGCGTCAAAATTTGGTACATAAATTAACTCTAGAATCATTAGCAAGTACTATGCCACTAGAACAATGAAATGTCATATTCATCTCAGTGATGTTGCATGTATTCAAAATGTTACCTTCCCGTTAATAGCAACAAGTTGCATTTAATGTGCCGCTGAACAAACAATCACTTCGAATTTTGGCCGCAGCAATGCGCACATTTTCGAATGTTTTTTATTCGGTTTATTCTGGTTAATGACAAAGATCATATTATTGCGAGACAATCTGTTTAATCCTTACCGCCTAGTAATAGCTTGTTTAATTACGTGTAAACTAATTACATTTAATGACTCAAGTCGCAATATTGGCCGCCTTTTACTGTAGTTTTCTTTCAACTCATGCAATAAAGTGATCAAGATCATTCTCTAAAAAAAGGCCTATTGTTAAACTCGCCGCCAGTACAAATAAGAATAATATTTTCAACATAATAGTTTCAATGTTTGTAACAGTGGCGCACAATTGACGTGTTACTTACCACGAATTGCAATGAGTGTCATAGGGCTAACCAATGATACTTTTTAAAAACCTACTTATATAATATGAGGAATCTATGTCAGACGTATCGAAAGACAACTCAGCCTCTCAAGAAGAGAAGAGCTACAGCGAGTTGCATCGTCCTGCATCAGAGTTTAAAAACCGTTCGGATTATTTAGACCACGAACTTCAGATCATGAAGCCGCGTCGTTACCGTTTGAACCTCCCTGGCCGCGATTTTCGTTTCGAACTAGAAGATCTTGTCCCTGCTTTAGCCGGTACTATTGGTATTATTGCCATGTACTCTGCGGTAATGATGTCTTGGGCTGATGGCCTAACTCAAGCCTGGGACCATGTAAACTTAGGTAAAGAGTTTGCAATCGAGGTTGCACGTGTAGAAATGCTTATTCCTGCATTACTCTTCTGTGTGCTAGCTTCTGGTTTTATCAACCCACGAGCTAACCTTGCTGGTAACCACGGCCCAATGATTCCACTGATCGGTGCGATTGCATTAGCAGGCGCTCACCCTCTTGCATTGGCAATTTTACTTGGCGTATTTGGTCTAATCCTGAGTTATCTTAAAGGAGGTTCCAAGTTAGTAAACCTCACCTCCGAAGGAACCGCAGGCGGCTTACTTATATTCTTGGGCTTCACCGGAACAATGAGCCAAATTGGTTCTATTCAATCGTGGGCAACAGGCCTCCAGTCTGCTGATGTTGCCGCGGGTAGCATGGGTTATGTTGGACTGATCGTTCTTGGTATCACTATCGGCATCTACGCATTTTTAGCAAAAATCAACATGCGTTGGTTAGCAATCCCAGTTTGTGCCGTCACTGGCCTTCTCGTAGCGTTGGTATTTGGTGCAGGTTTCGACCTTACTTTTGAAACTGAAATGGGCCTACCTAACCTAAACCCAGTTTACTGGTGGGGCAGCACGACAGAAGGTTGGCAGCTAGGCCTACCTAACCTCCAGCACTTCATTGCCTCTCTACCGTTCGCGATTCTTGCTGTTGCTATGTGGTCGCCAGACTTCCTAGGCCACCGTATCTTCCAAGAGCTAAACTACCCTAAACGTACTGAAAAAGTACTCATGGACGTCGATGACACAATGACCATGTGTTCAATTCGCCAAATGGTTGGTACGGCTGTCGGTGGTGGTAACATCACTTCATCTTGGGGTACATACATGATCCCAGCAGCAATTGCGAAGCGCCCTATCCCGGGTGGTGCTATTCTACTTGGTAGCTTATGTATCATTGTTGCGATTCTTGGTTTCCCAATGGATGTTGCTGTATGGCCTCCAGTAATGCGTGTTGCTCTTTTAGTCGGCGTATTCTTGCCGCTACTTGAAGCAGGTATGCAAATGGTAAAAGACACCAAAGACTCTCAAGCCGCTGGTATCTGTATCTTTGCATCTGTTGTTGCTAACCCTGTACTGGCATGGGCACTGACCATGTTCCTAGACAACAATGGCCTAATCGGTGACAAAGCGCGTGCATCACGTATGTCATTTGCAGACAAAATCATCATTCCTATTGGCGTGTTCGTTGTCTGTCTGATTGCGATGCTTGCTGTTGGCATGTTAGAAGGACAATACGGAATCCCTGCCTTTCTATAAATAGCGCATTAGCCCTATAAATAGTAAAATGCTAGAGAACCGTTAAAATAATGTTGGGCAATACACCTTGTATTGCCCAAACTTTGTATCAAGATTTTAGTTTTTATTGATTTAGTTTAAGGTTTACTAAAAAATTTTATAGTAAGCTTGAAATTACGGTGAAAAGTGACAATATGTATGACCATGAGCTGCGAAGCATATCGTAGTCAACCATATTGTTATTTAAATAAAGAGTGTACTGCTCACCTATGTTGGTGATAGCTGGCTCTCCAGCGAATCAGTACGTGTTTTTTCTACTAAAAAGGTAGGTATGTCATGGCAGAGCAATTTGCTAAAGCTTGGGAAGGTTTTGCTGAAGGTGATTGGCAAAACGAAGTAAACGTTCGCGACTTCATTCAGAAAAACTACGCACCATATGAAGGCGATGAAGCTTTCCTAGTGTCTGAAGGTACTGAAGCAACTGACAAGCTTTGGGCTAAAGTAATGGAAGGCATCAAGCAGGAGAATGCAACTAAAGCACCTGTAGATTTTGATACTTCTGTTATTTCTACCATCACTGCTCACGATGCAGGTTACATCGAAAAAGATCTAGAGACTATCGTTGGTCTACAAACTGAGAAGCCACTTAAACGTGCCATCATCCCTAACGGTGGTGTGCGTATGGTTGAAGGTTCTTGTAAAGCATACGGTGAAACTCTTGACCCAATGGTTTCAAAAATCTACTCAGAGTACCGTAAAACGCACAATGCTGGCGTTTTCGATATCTACACTCCTGATATCCTAAAATGTCGTAAGTCTGGTGTTTTGACTGGTCTTCCTGATGCTTACGGCCGTGGTCGTATCATTGGTGACTACCGTCGTGTTGCACTTTACGGTATCAACTTCCTAATGAAAGACAAGCAAGCTCAGTTTGCTTCTCTTCAAGAGCGTTTCGAAAACGGCGAAGACCTTGCTGCAACAATGCAACTTCGTGAAGAAATCTCTGAGCAACACCGTGCTCTAGGCCAAATCAAAGTGATGGCTGAGAAATACGGCTACGATATCTCTGAGCCAGCTCAAACTGCTCAAGAAGCTATCCAGTGGACTTACTTCGGCTACCTAGCTGCTGTTAAATCTCAAAACGGTGCTGCAATGTCTCTTGGTCGTACTTCGACTTTCCTAGACATCTTCATCGAGCGTGATATCGCTGCAGGTACTATCACTGAAGTTCAAGCTCAAGAAATGATCGACCACTTCGTAATGAAGCTACGTATGGTTCGTTTCCTACGTACTCCTGAGTACGATGAGTTGTTCTCTGGTGACCCAATCTGGGCTACAGAATCTATGGGTGGTATGGGTGTTGATGGTCGTACGCTAGTTACACGTACGAACTTCCGTTTCCTAAACAGCCTATACACTATGGGTCCATCTCCTGAGCCAAACATCACGGTTCTTTGGTCTGAGCAACTGCCTGACGGCTTCAAACGTTTCTGTGCGAAGGTATCTATCGATACTTCTTCTATCCAGTACGAAAATGATGACCTAATGCGTCCTGACCTAGGTTCTGATGACTACGCGATCGCTTGTTGTGTCTCTCCAATGATCGTTGGTAAGCAAATGCAGTTCTTCGGCGCTCGTGCTAACCTTGCAAAAACTATGCTTTACGCAATCAACGGCGGCGTTGATGAGAAGCTTAAGATGCAAGTTGGCCCAGTTGGCGACAAGATCACTGATGCTGTTCTTAACTACGATGATGTAATGGGTCGCCTAGACACATTCATGGATTGGTTAGCTAAGCAATACGTGACTGCACTAAACAGCATTCACTTCATGCACGACAAATACAGCTACGAAGCGTCTCTAATGGCTCTTCATGACCGTGACGTTCGTCGTACTATGGCATGTGGTATTGCTGGTCTTTCTGTTGCAGCTGACTCATTGTCTGCAATCAAGTTCGCTACTGTTAAACCAGTACGCGATGAAGACGGCATTGCTATCGATTTCGAAATCGAAGGCGACTACCCTAAATTTGGTAACAATGATTCACGCGTTGATGACATCGCATGTGAACTTGTTTCTACATTTATGGGCAAAATCCGTAAACTGACTATGTACCGCAATGCGATCCCTACTCAGTCTATCCTTACTATCACTTCTAACGTTGTGTACGGTAAGAAAACGGGTAACACTCCAGACGGTCGTCGTGCTGGTGCTCCTTTCGCTCCTGGTGCTAACCCAATGCACGGTCGTGATGAGAAAGGTGCTGTAGCGTCATTGACTTCTGTAGGTAAACTACCGTTCGCTGATGCACAAGATGGTATCTCTTACACTTTCTCTATCGTTCCAAACGCGCTAGGTAAAGAAGAAGACAACCAACGTGCTAACCTTGCAGGCCTAATGGATGGTTACTTCCACCACGAAGCTGGCATTGAAGGTGGTCAACACCTTAACGTGAACGTTCTTAACCGCGGTACTCTAGAAGACGCAGTTAAGCACCCTGAGAACTACCCTCAGTTAACGATTCGTGTATCTGGTTATGCTGTACGCTTTAACTCTCTGACTCCAGAGCAGCAAGCTGACGTAATCGCACGTACTTTCACTGAGTCTCTATAATTCTCAGTTGATTGAATAAACGAAGCCCGCTCATTGAGCGGGCTTTTTTTTCAAGTATTATCAAGTACTAAAAGCTAAGTTCGAAGTGCTAAGCCCTCCATACCTCGCTTTTAACACTTTGCTATTAATACTTCGCTTCTAGCACTTAGCTTTTAATACTTCGCTTTTAGCACTTCGCCCTCACAACTTAAACTGCTCACAATCTTGATTGAGTCGATTTGAGCGATCTTCCACTCTTCCACTTGTTTCTCTCAACTGGCCGTTACTGGTTTCAATTGATGCCATGGAGCTTGATATCTGAGACATACTATCGGCCATTGATTGGCTGGTTGTCGCGAGCTCACGGATGGAATTAAAGATAACTTCTGTCTGGTGATTAACTTCCGATACCTTACCAGTGATCGCCTCTAACGCATCAATGGCTTCTTGGCCTTTTGCTTGCCCTTGCTCAATAGAACCTTCACATTGTGCAATCGAACCAATCACTTCCGAACTTTCTTTTTTCATTGTTTCAATGGTACCCGATATTTCTCCGACGGCATCCACTGTTCTAACTGCTAAGTTTCTTACTTCGTCGGCCACAACGGCAAACCCTCGCCCTTGCTCTCCTGCCCTTGCCGCTTCAATTGCTGCGTTCAACGCCAATAAGTTCGTTTGCTCTGCAATACCGTTAATAATATCCATAACAGAATCTACTTTTTCAGATGCTTCTTCTAATCGCTTAATGTTACCTGCCGCATTGGTCAGAACCGTCGCGACATCCGCAAGTGACTCGATCGCTTGAGTAATGACCACTCCTCCCTCATGAGCTGATTGACTTGATGTTTCTGTTACTTGAACCACCATCTCCAAACTATTGGAGACCTCTTGTGTTGTAACACTGACCTCTTCGGTAGCAGACGCCAGCACTTGAGTTTGATGAACAACATCACTTTGATTCTTTGCTAAGCCATCAACACCATCATTGAGTTGGGTTGCATTTTCTGACAAGGCATGGCTACTATCTTGTACGCCTTTAACGAGCACACCCAAGTTTTCACAGGTTTGATTAATCGCGATAGCCAAACGGTTAAACTCATCGTTTGTGTTTGCTGTTGTTGCCAATCGTTCTGATAAATCACCATTAGACATACCCTCCAATATTTGAGAAATCGCACCGACAGATCGGGCAATGGATCGATTCAAGGTTACGAAAATAAGTAAGGTCACCGCCGCTAATACGATACAAGCGATAAGGACAGAAAATTCGGTACGAGTCGACCGCTCAGATGCCGAGGTTTGATAGGATTCACTGATCTGCCCCAGCTTTCCTGAAATGTCATGAATGAGGTTTTTCACGTTGTCTTGTTGAAAAAAAAGCGTCTCTTCAACCTGAATCAGTTGCTCGGATAACTCACTCACACGCTTAAAGTCCGTTTTAAATTGCTCGAGTTCTTTTTCGTACAAGTCCAACATGGCATAGCTATTAGACATATTTTCGAACATGGCGAGTGAACGGTTGAACAGTTTTAGGTTCTTTTCGTTTGGCTGCAGTAAATAAGTTTGTTGCATCTTCACCATATTTTGAAAGTCGGAATTAATGCTCACCATCCCAGTTTCCAGTATTTTCGTTTCTATCTGTGTGGTTAATTGGTTCATGTTGCCAAGCTTACCGTCATCGATGTTAAATCCTACTTCGGCTCTAATATCCAGCCAAGGCATCAATGCTGACCGGTAATCCGCAACCGCTACTTCTAACTTCTGTGCATCGGTCGAAATTCCCACTGACTCTAGAAAAGTTCGATTCACTTTAATCAGCTCATAAATATCATCACTGGTTTGCTTAGCCACAGGCACTTGGTCTGCTGTCATGTCATCAAGATGACTGATCAACTGCAACAACTGAACCTGAGTTTGCTTGACTTCATAGGCTCCCGATGAAATCTCATTACTGTGCTGATACTGCTCTCCCACTTTTTCAATTGCGGACAACGTGTACCAAGCCAAAGAGATGAACCCAATAATGAGCAGGCCCAAATAAATGAACGATTTTTGTTTCTGCGACAAATTCATACTTTTCATGTAAATCCCTTCTGCTTATTAAGCAACAACTTATCCATGTTACTTACAGAATCAACAATAACATAACAATGCACACTAATTAACAATATAGCTACATTTCGCAGGGTTTTACCATGTTTTTTGAAATTTCACCAAGAGCTCGGCAAGGTCTCAGTTAGTGATCTAACGTTACGATATACTGCTTATTGCCTTTGACTGCCATAATGTGAATGATGAACAACGTGTTATCTCAATTTTCAACATCGTTTCTGCGCGCTGCTTGCCTTTCTGTTTGTTTGTTATCCGCGGCTCATGCAGAAACAACGATTAGCGTACATTTAGATAACGACGGTATGCTTGGAACCGATAAAGACTATTCAAACGGATTATTTTTTGATGTACAAACCAAGCTAAAAAGTGCGCCTCTTGTTTGGCTAGAAAAAGAAAATTCCGACTATTACTTAGGTGTGTCGTTGAGCCAAAAAATATGGACACCAACCGACATCCGTCAACTAGAACCTGCACCTAACGAGCGCCCCTATGCCGGGTTGTCCTACCTTACCACTCGTCTAGCAATACGCTCACCGAAAGAACATCAAAATATTGAATTGATGCTGGGTACGTTAGGCGAAAAATCTCTGGCTTCTATGTCTCAACGATGGGTTCATGATTTGATCGGTTCTCCACGGCCAGCAGGCTGGCAATATCAAGTGGAAGAACCGCTTGTTTGGGGTGCTAACTATCAACAACATAATGCTTTGTACGACAGTAGTATGGATTCGAGTGGCTTTGAAACTACTTGGATAAATCGAGTACAATTAGGTAATTTTCAGCCTGAAATCGCGTCTGGAGTACTGTGGCGGTACGGATCTAACTTGGCGTCCACATTTGGTTCAACAACCATCAGCTATGCTCAGCCCAATCAGACGTTATATGCTCCTAAAGACCAAGCTGGCTACTTCTACTTTACTGGCATTGAAGCGCGTTACCGTTTTCAGGATTTAACGTTAAGCGGCGCCACCCCACCAGAAGTGTACCCTGTATCCATACAGCACTGGCAAAGTACTGCGCAAATTGGTGCTGTCGGCTATTATCACGGACTGGGTATCGGGTTTACCGTTGTCGCAAAATCTCCAGATTACTTAGAAGATCAACACAATCTCCATGCCGCGGCCTCTCTGTCGCTATTTTGGATGTTATAACACTTAAAAATCAATACCTCAGTACGCTTACTTTGGCACTGATAATTCCGTTGTTTGATTCCGAGAATCAAACAAGAATGACTATTTAAAGTGCCCAAATTGTAATAAAATAACGGCAAAAATAATCCTAAGAGAAATGCTCATGTCTACAGCTGGTCGTATTCATTCTTTCGAATCATGTGGCACCGTCGATGGCCCAGGAATTCGTTTTATTGTGTTCTTGCAAGGCTGCTTAATGCGCTGCAAATACTGTCATAACCGAGATACTTGGGATACTCATGATGGTAAAGAAGTCACAGTCGAAGAAATCATCAATGAAGCCAAGTCATACAAACACTTCATGAGAGCATCCGGTGGCGGTATTACATGTTCTGGTGGTGAAGCACTACTGCAACCAGAGTTTGTACGCGACTTTTTTAAAGCGGCTCACGCTGAAGGCATTCATACTTGTTTAGATACCAATGGCCACGTACGTAAGCATACGGATGTCATCGATGAAATCTTAGAAGTCTCCGACTTAGTCATGCTAGATATTAAGCATATGCAAGATGAAATTCACCAAGATTTAGTGGGTGTATCAAACAAGCGAACTTTGGATTTTGCTCGTTATTTGCATAAGGTTGGCCAAACAACATGGATACGCTATGTTGTGGTACCGGGTTATACGGACGATGAAGAGTCTGCCCACCTACTTGGTGAGTTCATTAAAGACATGGATAACGTCGAAAAAATTGAACTGCTGCCGTACCACAAATTGGGCGCACATAAATGGGAAGCGTTAGGCTACGACTACCCACTTGATGGTGTTAATCCTCCAGAAAAAGAAACCATGGATAAGATCAAGTCTATCCTCGAGCAGTACAACGATAACGTTAAATACTAATACAATTATCCGCGTATTATTTAGCCAGCATATTTGCTGGCTTTTTTAATTATCATGCTTGCTTCTCTTTTTCAGCCCCTCCCCTTTAGAACAGCGGAAAAATTAGCCAGTCAGACCTTATCAATATTAAAACCGTGTTGAGATCATGTTTCATTGTGTCTAATAACTGTTACTCTATTGCCAGACAAATAAACTATAAAATGAGGCTTCTCTATGGAAATGACTGACGCTCAACGTCTGATCCTTTCGAATCAATATTACTTGATGTCACGATTAACTCCGGACAACTCTGAAAAGTATCAGCGTCTACAGACCATTGTAGAGCGTGGTTATGGGCTACAAATGCAAGAGCTCAATAAAGAATTCGGTTGTATTACAGAAGACGAATGTCGCGAAATCATCAACATCATGGAAATGTACCATGCTATGCAAGAGTCCAATAAAATGCTGGATGATGCAGAGCGAAACAATGTTGATCAGCGCCGTCTGATATTCTTAGGCTTTGATATCGCGTCAGAAGCACAACAAGTCAACTATGTCCGATTTTTGATCGACTCTGAAGGGCTATACACGCAATTTGAAAAAGGTGACCACCACTTCAATGCGCAAATGCCAATGCTAGACAAATACCGTCGTATGCTGACTACATGGCAAAATTGCCCTCGTCAGTATCACCTATCATCGGCTGAGTTTAAGCAAATATTCAACGCATAGTCGCGAGAGAATAACTAGCTAACAGACAACAAAAAAGCGCTTTGATTAATGGGCGCTTTTTTTCTCATTCACCTGGCTCTGTCATGTGTTTATTCGCCACAAATGATGAGGATCCATCGCTCAGTAACCCTTATCTTCCATGCTACATACGTTAACGAATGGCCTTTAGCTTTTTATCGCCTCCAAGTTTCAAACCAAAATAAACTTGTCGAATACTGATTAGTTAAACCAGCGCTAAAACAGTATTACAAGAAATCATTATCACAATAATTGATACGTATTACAGTGCATATTCGTCTCTCGCTATACGTGCTCCTGACCGTAAACGCCGCTGCGATGAGATATTGCGTAATTATTTAATAGGTCATGACCTTATCTCTTTGAAAAAAAAGAATTCAGGTTTTGACATCCTCCGTTTTGTCGCCATGCCGCATTTACCAACAACTCTCTACATATTCTTTACAATATTTCACAAATAAATAGCGAAAAAGCAGGCAGAGTTAAAGATACCTGTCTAACCTTAATTACTGACGGATGTGACATTTTCGCTGTTTCCGTGTCGATAGGACAGGTTTAGAGGGGTATTCGCTATGAGCATTTTTGACCACTACCAGGCTCGCTACGAAGCAGCCAAGGATGAAGAGCTTTCACTTCAGGATTTCTTATCACTTTGTCGAGAAGACAAAAGCGCTTACGCGAACGCAGCAGAACGTTTGCTACTCGCCATTGGTGAACCAGAAATCATAGACACTGCACAAGATCCAACGTTAAGCAGGATTTTTTCCAACCGAGTCATTTCCCGCTACGAAACATTCAAAGATTTTTACGGCATGGAAGATGCGATTGAACAAATTGTTTCTTACCTAAAACACGCCTCACAAGGGCTAGAAGAACGAAAACAAATTCTTTACCTATTGGGCCCTGTCGGTGGTGGTAAATCATCTCTGGCAGAAAAACTCAAAGCCCTAATGGAAAAAATGCCGATTTACGTCCTGTCCGCTGACGGCGTGCGTAGCCCAGTCAACGACCACCCATTCTGTTTGTTTGACGTCAACGAAGATGGCGAACTGCTCAAATCTGAATATGGCATTCAAAAGCGTTACGTTCGTTCCACCATGTCTCCTTGGGCTGCCAAAAGATTGCATGAATTCGGTGGCGATATTTCTAGGTTCAAAGTGGTGAAAGTTCGACCGTCCATTCTAGACCAAAAAGGAATCGCTAAAACCGAACCTGGAGACGAGAACAACCAAGACATTTCATCCCTAGTGGGTAAAGTAGATATTCGCCAATTGGAGCACTTCTCTCAAGACGATCCTGATGCATACAGCTACTCTGGTGCGTTATGTCGAGCAAACCAAGGCTTGATGGAATTCGTAGAAATGTTCAAGGCACCCATTAAGGTGTTGCATCCACTGCTTACGGCAACGCAAGAAGGCAACTACAACGGTACCGAAGGGCTTTCTGCCCTGCCATTTGATGGCATGATTTTGGCGCACTCAAACGAATCGGAGTGGCAGACGTTCCGCAACAACAAAAATAACGAAGCCTTCTTAGACCGAGTTTACATTGTTAAGGTGCCCTACTGTCTTCGTGTTTCCGAAGAAATCAAAATTTACCAAAAACTGCTCGAACACAGTGAACTGTCATTAGCGCCATGCTCTCCAAGTACATTGGAAACACTGGCTCAGTTCAGCATTCTTTCTCGCCTCAAAGATCCAGAGAACTCATCGATCTTCTCTAAGATGCGAGTCTACGATGGCGAAACCCTGAAAGACACCGATCCTAAAGCCAAGAGTTATCAAGAATATCGTGACTTTGCTGGCGTTGATGAGGGCATGTCAGGGCTATCCACTCGTTTTGCTTTCAAAATTCTGTCACGAGTATTTAATTTTGACCAATCCGAAGTGGCGGCTAACCCAGTACACCTGTTTTATGTCATTGAACAACAAGTGGAACGCGAGCAATTCCCACAAGAAGTTGGTGAGCGTTACTTGGAGTTCTTGAAAGGCTATTTGGTGCCAAAATACGTCGAGTTTATTGGCAAAGAAATCCAAACTGCGTATTTGGAGTCCTACTCTGAATACGGCCAAAACATCTTTGACCGCTATGTCACCTATGCCGACTTCTGGATTCAAGATCAGGAGTACCGAGATCCAGACACCGGACAACTGTTTGATCGTGGCGCGTTAAACAACGAACTAGAGAAAATCGAAAAAACAGCGGGCATCAGTAATCCAAAAGATTTCCGCAACGAAATCGTTAACTTCGTACTGCGTGCCAAAGCGAATAACAACGGACACAACCCAGTTTGGACTAGCTACGAGAAACTCAGAACGGTTATTGAGAAGAAAATGTTCTCAAATACGGAAGAGCTACTTCCGGTTATTTCGTTTAATGCAAAAACCTCGACTGATGATCAGAAAAAACACGACGACTTTGTCGCTCGTATGATGGAGAAGGGCTACACCAAGAAACAAGTGCGCTTGTTGTCTGAATGGTATTTACGAGTGCGTAAATCATCGTAGCCTGCGTGGCTGGATAATTTCACCACTAGAAAAGGATATCAGTAGACCAGTGTCTTGAACCGAAATGCAGGAGCCATGTTCCTGCTTTCGCTTCAATCACGGAGTTTGACACTTTGACGTTTCAGAGGGAGTAACTTATGGCGCAATTTATTGACCGTAGGCTCAATGGCAAAAACAAAAGCACCGTTAACAGACAGCGCTTTTTAAGACGCCATAAAGAGAAGATTAAAGAATCGGTATCTGATGCCGTCAATCGTCGTTCCATCACCAACACCGATACCGGTGAAGACATCGCTATTCCAAGTAAAGACATCAATGAACCTGCCTTTCACCAAGGACAAGGCGGTGTTAGAGACCGCGTACACCCAGGCAACGACCAATTCTCTCCTGGCGATAAGATAGAGCGCCCGAAAGGTGGCGATCAAGGTTCTGGAGCTGGTGAGGGCGATGCGAGCCAAGATGGTGAGGGCGAAGATGAATTCGTATTCCAGATTTCCAAGGACGAATACTTAGACATTTTATTTGAAGATTTAGCGCTGCCCAATCTTCAAAAAAACCAAGTAAACAAAATTACTGAGTGGAAAACCCACCGCTCCGGTTTTCAAACCGCAGGCATTCCCGCCAACATCTCTGTCGTGCGATCACTGCAACAGTCCCTCGCAAGGCGAACGGCCATGACGTCGGGTAAACGTCGGATGCTTAAAGAGCTGGAAGCAGAATTGAGTCGAATAGAAAATGAAGAACCGGCAAAACCATTACTGGAAAAAGAAATAAAAGACGAAATAGATAGCTTACGTAACAAAATAAAAAGCGTGCCGTTTATCGACACGTTTGATTTACGCTTTAAAAACTATGAAAAACGCCCTATCCCATCCAGCCAGGCTGTCATGTTTTGCTTAATGGATGTATCAGGCTCGATGGATCAAGCGACGAAAGACATCGCTAAACGCTTTTACGTACTCTTGTATTTATTTCTAACCCGTACCTATGAAAACGTAGAAGTGGTGTTTATTCGTCACCACACCCAGGCCAAAGAAGTAGACGAACATGAATTCTTCTATTCTCAAGAAACTGGCGGAACCATCGTTTCAAGTGCATTAAAGCTGATGAATGACATCGTTTCAGATAGATACCCAAGAAACGAATGGAACATCTACGCTGCGCAAGCGTCCGATGGCGACAATTGGGCTGACGATTCTCCAAAATGTAAGGAACTGCTGGTTAGCCAACTGTTGCCCACTTGCCAGTATTACTCATACATTGAAATCACCAGACGCAGCCATCAAACGTTATGGCATGAATATGAAAAACTAGAAGAAACATTCGACAATTTCGCCATGAAAAACATTAAAACTGTGGATGATATTTTCCCTGTATTTAGGGAGCTGTTTCATAAAGAGACAGCATAGGGAGGTGCGCTATGACGACAACAACAAACAAAATGCTGCCCGACGGACCGGACTGGACGTTCGACTTACTCGACGACTACCACAAAGAAATCAAACGTGTGGCTGAACACTACCGCCTTGACGCTTATCCGAATCAAATCGAAGTAATCACTGCGGAACAAATGATGGACGCCTATTCTAGTATTGGTATGCCGATCAACTACCATCACTGGTCATTTGGCAAGAAGTTCATTCAAACGGAACAAAACTACAAACACGGACAAATGGGGCTTGCCTATGAAATCGTGATCAACTCAGATCCATGTATCGCTTACCTCATGGAAGAGAATACCATCACAATGCAGGCGTTGGTTATGGCTCACGCCTGTTATGGACACAACTCTTTCTTTAAAGGCAATTATCTGTTTCAAACTTGGACGGACGCCAGTTCAATCGTAGATTATCTGCTGTTTGCTCGCAATTACATCACTGAATGCGAAACCAAACATGGCGTAGATGAAGTCGAAAAACTTCTCGATTCGTGCCATGCCCTAATGAATTATGGTGTCGACCGCTATAAACGCCCAGAGAAAATCTCTATCGTTGAAGAAAAAGCGCGGCAGGAATCTAGAGAAGCGTACCTACAGTCTCAAGTCAATGACCTATGGAAAACCGTACCACGGTCTGAAGAAAAAGAAACGCAAGAACGTCCTCGATTTCCCAGTGAACCACAAGAAAACATTCTTTACTTCATCGAAAAACACGCACCTCTTCTTGAGCCGTGGCAGCGTGAAGTTGTGAGAATTGTACGAAAAATTAGCCAATATTTTTATCCGCAAAAACAGACTCAGGTAATGAATGAAGGCTGGGCGACATTTTGGCACTACACCATCCTAAACCACCTTTATGACGATGGATTGGTCTCGGACAAATTCATGCTAGAGTTTCTTCATAGTCACACCAGCGTTGTTGCACAACCGGCTTATAATAGCCCTTACTTCAGTGGTATTAACCCTTACGCACTCGGTTTTGCTATGTTCCAAGACATTCGTCGGATCTGCGAAGATCCAACGGAAGAAGACAAACAATGGTTCCCTGAAATCGCGGGCAGTAACTGGTTAGATACGTTGCATTTCGCAATGGAAAACTTCAAAGACGAAAGCTTTATTAGCCAATATCTCTCTCCTAAATTAATGAGAGACTTCAAACTCTTTTCAATCAAAGACGATGACCGGAAAAACTACATTGAGATAAGTGAAATACACAATGAAACTGGCTACAAAATTGTACGTGAGAAACTCGCCGCTCAATACAATTTGAGTAATCTAGAGCCAAACATACAAGTATGGAATGTAGATGTCAGAGGCGACCGTTCACTCATCTTACAATACGTCCCTCAAAACAGAGTGCCACTGCATAAAAGTTACCCTGAAGTACTTAAGCACCTGCATCGCCTATGGGGCTTTGATGTCATCTTACAGCAAGAAAACGAAACGGGTGGTCACGAAATTCTAGGGACATGTCCGGATAAGGAACGATACAGCAGCGGCATATAACGATTGCCGCGTTCACATATTTTCAGAGTAAGTAACAACCTCCATTTGCCCATGTACGCCATGGGCTTTTTTTTAAGCCATGATTACTGCAACCAGTTGATGAGGCAGTGTTTATAGCCTGTAATATTTATATTCGATTACGATTGACAAAGGTGGTTGAGGTCGATTTAATTCAACCTAATTTCTAATATGGCAACAGAATGAAACAATTTTGATTGTTATGTTGTCATAGATATACTGAATAAAGATAATAACATCGATAATTCGAATTTAGACCATAGCCAACTGCGGAATTTTTATGAGCAACTCACAAAGCACCTCAAACGTACAATTTATCCGTGAGAACCCGAACATCATTACATGCTTATTGCCAGCTTATAATGAATCGAAAAACTTACCTCAGGTGGTTCAGGAAGCCTACGACTTTCTAAAAGATTACTGCAACGAAGTTGAGATTCTAATTGTTGACGATGGCAGTGCCGATGAAACGGTCGCTACGGCAAAAGAACTGTCGAAGCAGTACCCAATTTCCCTCGTCAAACTATCACGTAACTTTGGTAAAGAGATCGCTATCAGTGCTGGCCTAGACAATGCCCGTGGCGACGTAGTTATTTTAATGGATTCGGATGGTCAACACCCGTTATCAGTGGTGAAGCAATTCATTGAACATTGGCGTGAGGGTTACGACATGGTTTACGGTGTCCGTGATAACCGTGAAGATGAATCCTTGGCAAAGCGCGCGTTTACCAAAGTATACTATAGCCTCCTGAATCGAATCTCCGATGTACACATTCATCCTGACGCTGGCGATTTTCGTCTTATTGGCCGCAATGTCGTTGAGGCATTAAAGCAATTGCCAGAACGCACACGCATGATGAAAGGGTTATACGCATGGGTTGGCTTCAAAACCAAATCAGTCACGTTTGAAGTCGTCGACCGCCTCAGTGGTACCAGCAGCTTCCGTTTTCGCGATTTAACCTCGCTCGCAATGACGGGATTAACCTCGTTCAGTAGCATCCCACTAAAAATTTGGATGGTGATTGGTGCGGCAATTTCTGCACTCTCCTTTGGCTACGGCATTATGATCATGCTTAGAACGCTGATTTTTGGCTCAGACGTTCCAGGTTGGCCAACACTGACCATTGCTATCTTCTTCCTCGGTGGTATTCAATTACTGTCTATCGGTATCATGGGCGATTATTTGGCTCGCGTATTCTCTGAAGTTAAAAAGCGCCCTCTTTATATCGTTGAAGAATACCAACAAAGCAAAGATGAACGCGACGAAACCGAATCAACGAAAGAGTCCTGATGAAAAACCTGATTATTTGCGCAGATGATTTCGCCATGTCTGCTGAAGTCGACACGGCCATTATTGATTTGCTGGAACACAAGCGAATTTCTGCGACCAGCTGCATGACTTTAATGCCCAATTGGCAGCATTCAGCCCAGCAACTGAAGCCTTATCAATCCGATGCCGCATTGGGTTTGCATTTCGATTTGGGTCACATTGATTCGCTCGGTACATTAATGCTCAATGCCTTAACAAGGCGTTCTGATAAACAAACGCTATTAAGCACGCTGCAGGCTCAGCTTGATAACTATGAAGATGCGTTAAACCAGGCACCTGATTATTTGGATGGCCATCAACATGTTCATGCTTTTCCGCAGATTCGTGATGTGGTATTGAATGAACTATCAAGGCGATACTCTGATGGAAAAATCTGGGTTCGCGACCCTTCCGTACCTCTTAGCGGCCATGATTCAGCTATTAAAGCCGTGGCGATTCAGCTACTAAATCTTGGGTTCAAGCAGAAAATTCAAGGCCATAACTTAAAACACAATAATGGGTTTGCTGGTTTATACTCCATATGTGAACAGGCCGATTTTTCAGGCATGATGGAAGGATGGTTACAATCATTACCCCACCAAGGTTTGATCATGTGTCACCCTGCCACGAAGGGCGCAGATGTCGAACATGCTGCCGCTCGAAGTCAAGAGTATAACTACTTAATGAGCGACAGATACCGAGATTTTCTGCTTAAACAAGATATCCATCTGACTCATTTTAAATAGTCGTACTGGCTTTAAATAGCCGCTCAGGCAAATGAACCATTTTTGACCAAACGAACACTAGAAAGCCTGCTTAACCGCAGGCTTTGTCTGTTCATACGCCGACCCTAGACTCTACGACACGTACTACGCTTCTTGCAATCGAGTAACAACATCAATGACTAAAGGTACCATTTCTATCGCCGTTTTCGTTTCTTTGCGAGTATGCTCCCAGCATAGAAAAAAATGCTACATATGTGACCCCTCACCCGCTTAATGATGTGGCAAAATTTTTTAACACAGATGAATAGTGGTATAACAATAACGTGAATCCGGACGACTCACTCTGTTGCACAAGGAGTAGTAGCTATGCAGCCAGCACAATTAGATAACTATCCAACATTAAGCCTTTGTCATATCGAAAAACTCTCTAATCATACCGCCAATTTTATGGCTTCTCGTAGTAGAGAGCGAACGTTCCTACCACAACCTGGGGCGCAATGGTGGCAAATACGCTTTGACTCTCCGATTATCCTCGAGCAGTTCATTTCTACCATTTATTTGCATGGCTTTTTCGATGACATCGACATTCAAGGCTTGCAAGTTGAAATCCAAACCAACACCAATATTACGGCCCAGCTGATTCAATCGCTCACTGGCGATGACGATAAGCTCAGTATTGAGAACTTACAAAGTGAAGTGATCACAATTAATAATGACTCACACGCCATGATCTGTAATAGCAAAAATAGCGGTGCAATGGTGTTTAGTGGCGAACTAACCACCCACTTTCAATTCGATGCCTTTCCATCTCCCTGGGTGGTCTTAGAAGAGTTAAGTAAAAGTGTCAGTATCCACGATATTATTCACTTCGACCCAATCGGACATGTGATTGTACGTGGTGGTGAAGAAGTACGAGACGCTTTAGAAAAGCAACTTGGTCATTTTGTAAAATAGACTATTTTTTTCTCTGCATTAGTGACAGTATAAAGGGCGAAAAGAGCATTGAGCGAAAGGATTCCTATGCAACACCGAGGCGTTAAACGCAGAGAATTATTAAAGGCGGCAGTACGAAAACTGCTAACTGAAAACGATATTGGCGATGTCACGTTTGCTGACATTGCTAAAGAAGCCGGCATTCCCAAGAGTTCGGCCTACCATTTTTACGCCAATATTGATGAGATATACACAGAGGTAGCCATCGAGTATGGCGAGTTGCTGCTTAGAGAACTAAGCAAAATTCCTGCTGATGAGGAAGTAGATACATGGCATAACATCGTTGATATCCTTGTTACCCGCGCCATTCACTTTTATCAAACTCAACCCCCTGCCCGTCAACTATTTATATCCGGTAAAACATCGGCAAGTATTAAGCAAAAAGACCGTAAAAACGATGAAGATATCGCCATCGCAATCTTTACGATATTGGACCATTTCTTTCAATTGCCTAGCTTTGACCGACAATCAGATATCTTCTTTATTTGGGTTGAAATCGTCGACACGATTTTCACTATCTCCCAAATGAAATATGGCATTATTACCAAGGGCATGGAAAGTGAAGCCAAACGCGCAGCTAAAGCTTACCTTGGAACTTATTTACCATTAGACACTCCACTGAGAGCAAAAGCGCTTTAGCTGAGTCACCATTTCTGACGCATAAAGTCGACAATAAACCAACATATACAATGAATATGCACACGTCCATTTAGAATCTAAATTGAAAAAGCCGCTAGATGAAAAAACCATCATAAGGATTAATTTCATTTAGCGGCTTTTTATGTTTATTAAATCGCTCGTTAACTACTTATTTTAACGGGCTATTTTACCATCCAGTTATGCTACTGCCTCGCTATTCTAAAATACGTCTTACGGCTTCTAGATCTTCCGGTGTATCAACACCTGCAGCGGGCGCAGTTTTCGCCACCGCCACGTGAATTTTCTCACCGTACCAAAGCACGCGCAATTGCTCTAAGCACTCAATTTTCTCTAGTGCACTCGGCTGCCAGTTAATGTAAGTGTTCACAAAACCAGCACGATACGCATAGATGCCAATATGACGTTGCAACGGTTGAGCCAATTTAGACGTATTTTTTGCAAACGAGTCTCTGTCCCATGGGATGGTCGCACGACTAAAGTAAAGTGCATATCCTTTTTCGTCAGTAATCACTTTTACTGCATTCGGGTTAAACGCTTCTTCTTCATCAGTGATATCAACCGACAGCGTTGCCATCGGCGCTTCACTGCCTGCCAAGTTATCCGCGACTTGACGAATAATCTCAGGTGGAATCAACGGCTCATCACCTTGAACGTTCACAATGATATGCGACTCGGGAATCGACATTTTCTCGATCACTTCAGCGAGTCTTTCTGTACCTGATTCATGGCTGGGTGACGTCATACAGACTTCCGCTCCAAACCCATGAGCCACCGCTTCCACACGGCTATCATCAGTCGCAATAATGACCTTCTCGGCACCAGAGCGCATCGCTTGTTGGTAAACCCATTCAATCATAGGCTTACCCGCGATGTCGGCTAGTGGCTTACCCGGTAGACGAGTTGACTGGTAACGTGCGGGGATAATAACCGTGAAAGACATTACTTCCCCTCGTCCATCGACATAGTGCGAGCTTCAGGCTCAATCAGCACAGGGATCCCCTCTTTGATAGGGAAAGCAAGCTTGTCAAATTTGCATATCAGCTCTTGCTTATCTTTGTCATAAGTCAGCTTACCTTTGCATAATGGGCAAGCTACGATTTCAAGAAGACGATGATCCATAGTGTTCTTTTACCTCTATAATTTTTCTAATAATTTGTCGTGCATTTTCCGGTAACTGAGCAGAAACCGGAAGATACCACCAATTTTTGTCACTAAACGTCGCACACTTAACGGCGTCTTTTTCGGTCATGATGACATGATCGCCATGTTGCAATAGCCCATTAACTTGCGATTTAGTGATGGCTTGGTGATCAGCAAATCCTTGTGTTTTCACAACTTGAGCATCAAGAGCGCTCAAAGTATTGAAAAAGCGTTTCGGGTGGCCAATGCCTGCAAAAGCCACAAGATTGGTTAAGTCACTTACAGCCTTGTGCTCACCAGTGACCAAATTAATGGCCATGCTCGGTTTGAGTTGCATTGCAAACTCGCCAGTGTGTGCTACGCCACCATTAGTAATAAGATAATCAACCTCTGGTAACCTTGCCACGTTTTCACGTAATGGCCCTAAAGGCAGCAATTGCTGATTGCCAAAGCGACGTTGACCATCAATCACTACGATTTCAATGTCTCGTTGCAAAGCATAGTGCTGTAGCCCATCGTCGGTGATCACGACGTCAACCGGGTTCGTTTTATCCGCTTGCGCTAATAGTGTCTGTACCGCTTGACTTCGGTTTGGGTCTACCACCACTTCCGCGCCAGTTCTGCGACGAATCAATAATGGCTCATCGCCACATTCATTTGTATGAGAGTCGTGTTGGACAACGAACGGATAATGTTTAGCTTTACCACCATAACCACGAGACACCACACCAACGTGCAGACCTTGAGCTTGCAGTTGTTCGACCAACCAAACTACTACCGGTGTTTTACCATTACCACCAGCGGTAATGTTGCCGACGACCACAATAGGTACAGGCGCTCGATAACTGGGTTTAACACCCGATTGAAAATCTCGACGACGCTTTCGACTGATCGCACCAAACAACAGGCTTAGTGGCCACAACACTGGCCAAAATAGCCATCTCGTCCAGTGTTGTTCAAACCAAATCTTATCGATCATTTAGCCTTTACTCGCTAAATTGAATTTTATGTAGCTGCGCGTATGCCCCACCCAACTCTAAAAGCTCTGAATGATGACCACGTTCCACGATTTGACCATTGTCGACCACGAGTATTTCATCTGCATTTTCGATGGTAGACAGTCGGTGCGCGATAACCAATACCGTCTTGTTCTTTTGCAGTTCATCTAATGCCGATTGAATGGCACGCTCAGACTCTGTATCCAGTGCAGACGTTGCTTCATCTAAAATAAGTACCGGAGAGTCACGCAGTAATGCACGAGCAATGGCTAAACGCTGACGTTGGCCACCAGAAAGGTTGGCACCATTTTCACCGATCACCGTGTCATAACCCTGATCCAGGCCCAAAATAAAGTCATGAGCATAAGCCAATTCAGCCGCGTGTTCGATTTGCTCTTGGTTGTATTTGTCTTCAGCCGCATAAGCAATATTGTTCGCTACGCTGTCATTAAATAAATGAACATGCTGAGATACTAAGCCGAAATGAGTTCGTAGATTTTTCAGCTCATAATCACGAATATCATTACCATCTAGCGTTATTTGACCGCCGTCTAAGTCGTAGAAGCGAGTAAACAAGTTAGCAATGGTACTTTTTCCCGAACCAGAACGACCTACTAACGCCACTGTTTTCCCTGCAGGCAATGTAAAGCTTACATCACGCAGTGCGGGCGTCTCACTTGTTGGGTAAGTGAACGTCGCGTTTTTCACTTCAATGTCGCCTGACGCTTTTTGCTTCGTCACTTTGCCATTGTCTTCTTCTGTTGGCATATCCATTAAGCCAAACAGCGTTTGACAAGCCGCCATACCACGTTGGAAATCAGACGTAACCGCCGTTAACCCACGAAGAGGGCGCAACATGCTTAACATGGCAGAGAATACAACCGTGAATGTACCTGCGGTTAAGTCTGCACGAATAGAATCAACACTCGCTAGAAACAACACCGTCACAAGAGCCATTGAACCGATCATTTGGATCACAGGGCTCGCCAGTTGCTGAGCCACCACCATTTTCATGGTTTGCTGACGCATGCGATTACTGACGGATTCAAAACGACCTTTTTCTACGTCTTGACCGCCGTAGCTCAATACGACTTTGTGGCCGTTAAGCATTTGCTCGGAAGAGGTGGTCAAATTACCCATCTCGGTTTGCATGTCTTTTGAAATTCGTCTAAAGCGCTTAGAGACCTTACTGATCGAGATCCCTACCACAGGGCCTACCACCAACAACACCAATGATAGCTCCCAGCTGCTCCACACCATAAGACCGATAAGACCGATAATACTGGCAGTCTCACGAACAATATTAACTAATGCTTGGCTAGTCGCCGATGCCACTTGCTCAGTATCGTAAGTAATGCGAGAGAGCAAACTGCCTGTCGATTCTTTATCAAAAAACGCCACCGGCATTTTCATGAAATGGTTAAAAATTTGCTGACGCAAAGACATGACGACGTTATTTGACACCCAGCTCATACAATACGCTGAGATAAACCCACTGGTGCCACGAATCAGCATCAAGGCCAAAATAATAAACGGCATCTGACGTAAGAAATTAGAATCTGCATTACCAAAGCCGTCATCTAGCAGGGGCTTAAGTAGAGATATCATGTAAGTGTCACTTAATGCGTTGATAACCAAAGTAACAACGGCGACAGCAATACCTGCTTTAAAAAGAGAAATATAAGGCCACAGGCGCTTAAAAGTCTGTTTGGTCGATTGATCTTGTTCGTGCGACATAACTTATTATTTTTCGTTAAAATTTTGCCCTATTCTACTCTGTTACGCACGATCTGCCTATACCATCTTGGTGAAAGCTGAGTTCTAGCACTAGATACCTGGTACGCGTCGTTTTTAAAGTGAATGCTTATCTGGCCGTAGGTGCCTGTATCCATCCACTTTGAGGGGATTGAACGATATTGATTCAAAACTTGTTTCGCGGGCATTCCCCATTGATTATCGAGCGCTAAAGAAGCAAGTGCGAGTTTAGGTTTCACCTGATTGACAAAAAGTCCTTTAGAAGAGGTGGCGCTTCCGTGATGAGGCACTAACATGATTTCTGCTCGCAACAGCGCTTTATTTCTTGCCAAGATCATTTCACTAACGGCATCGATGTCTCCGGTTAACAGAACTTGTGTACGGCCGTCATCCACGGTAATCACACACGAATGTGGGTTGTGGGCTCGTTTAACCATTTTAGGTGGCCAGTGAACCGTAAATTGCAACCCGTTCCAGCGCCAGTGATCCCCTTTTATACAACTCTCGTAACCGGGTAGATACTGACTGGCACGTTTCCATTTAGGATCAAGAACCTCTTCTACATAACCTCGCCCTCCTGCATGGTCACTATCGAGGTGACTCAATAACAAGCCGTCTAATGTTTGAATGGCCAACTTTTGCAGCACTGGATTGATTACACTTTGCGCATAACTGCCACCAGGCCACGCAAGTCCAGTATCATAAAGTACCGCATCACCATCTTTTTCAATCAACACCGCTAGCCCATGGCCAACATCTAATACGTGTAGGTACCAGCCATCTCGGGAGCGATATGGCCAAAAGATCAGCAAGAAAACCGTGCAAATCACTGCTAGTTGCATACGATTGAAAATTAAATAACCACAGGAAAGCAGCAGAGGCAGTACGCTTAAGGCCGTCCATTGACTGCCGATCGCTATCCAAGCGTTGCTCGCAAAAGTCATCGAGTGAAGAATCGGCCTTAATGTAACGTCTACAAGCGCCCAAATCATTTCAGCAATGAAAGGGAAAAGTGACATACAAAATAGACCAACAGCAATCAGCGGCATAACGACGGCACCCACCATCGGCACAAACACGAGATTGTAGAGTGGCGCCAATAAAGTAACCCCTTGAAACAAGTAGATACTGATCGGTAACATACCCACCAACATCCAAAACTGAAAATAGAACAACTGCTTTAATCGCTCTGTCCAACCACGGCCAAATTTGCATGTACCGATAAACAAATAGATAGCAGCTACAGCACAAAACGACATCCAAAAACCTGAGGACATTATGGCAAACGGATCGAAGAATAATAAACTACACAAGCAGATTAGAATGACTTTCCATGCATTAAAATGCAAACCCAATGAATGAAACAACACCAATATCGAGCACATGAATAACGCACGCTGAGTTGGCAAGCTAAATCCAGCTAACCAAGCGTAGCCAAACGCAAACGACACGCCTATACATAAAGGCAGCCAAGGCAAAGTGCTTAGACAACGTCGTGGGTATTTCAAATGGGGAACAATGGGCAGCATCAGCAGTGTATTGGCCGCTATCCCAATCCAATACCCCACTGCAAATGCAAGACCGATATGCAGCCCTGAAATAGCCATCAAATGAACCAGCCCACTGTTTTTGAGATCCCCCCAATCGTCAGAATTTAAACCGCGTCGGTCACCAAAAGTAAGGGCCATAATGAAAGCCTGTGAATCGAGGTGTTCACTTTGACTCAAGAGCTGCGCATGAAGCTTCGCTCTCAATGACTGACTGCTATTTACTCTTTGCGCACTTTTTACAACAGCATTGGCGTGCCAACCCTGCGAGATGAAGTGCTTTTCTTTATCGAAACCGGCGATATTGAGGCGACCCAGCACAGGCTTTAGTGCCACATCAAGCCGCCAACGTTCACCAAGTTGCGGTAATTCGGTCTTATTGAGCAATATTTCGTCATTTGGCCACAAGATTTGTAACCTCTGCTTATAATAAATAGGCAGTGGACGGTTATTTAATTGATTCACAACAAAAGAAGACTGATAGCCATGAGTTAATGGCTTAAAAAAACTATCAATTTGGCCTGTTATGGTAGTATCCTGACTGCCGTCGAATAAGACATCAATCTGTTGCTGGTATAACGATGCGTGTGAAAGCACTACGACTGCAGCAAAAAGTATTCCTCGAAGAAAGCCAAGAAGCGGCGTTAGTAGCGTAATGGGTATGAGAATGCCTAGCGGAATTAACCACGAGGGGTGCGGCATGGTTGTCCAAAGGGCCGATGAACAAACCATTGCGATAAAAGAAACCATTGTCCAGCAAGAAAAGTGAGCCATCATTCCTTATGCCGAAGAAATTAATTCAACGTTTTATGCCTGATCACGAATTGATAAAACGTCAGAAGGCTTTAAAAATATTTGGCAACGTTCTGTATAACCCGAACCTTTGGTGCTTAAACCGTCGTTCGGCTGCAGGTGCATTTGCCGTGGGTCTATTTATGGCTTTCGTTCCATTACCAAGCCAAATGATCATGGCTGCAGGCGCTGCTATTCTTTGCGGAGTCAATCTGCCGCTGTCTGTTGCCTTAGTGTGGATCAGTAACCCGATCACCATGCCCATTATGTTCTACTTTGCTTACAAAGTTGGCGCTCTTGCAATGTCTGTGCCACCTCAAGCTTTTCACTTTGAACTGTCCTGGGATTTCATCATGAGCCAGATGTCGACCATCGGCCCTCCGTTCATTCTTGGTTGCGCCATATGCGGCGTTGTTTCAGCCATGATCGGTTATTTTGGTATCAAAGGGCTTTGGCGATATTCAGTCGTCAGGAGCTGGCAAAAACGTAGTATTAGATTCAAGCTACGCTAAATTCAAAGACTATTGGCTAGGGCTGCGTGATTCTTCGAGACGTAAAACACATTCATGTAATTGAATTGTTTGTCAAAATATAAAAAAGGGCCTTTCGGCCCTTTTTTATGCATCCCACCTGCGATTTCCAATAACCGCATATGGACGTAAATCCGACTATTTCGAACTTAGTACCGCAGCTGGATTCATACTGCTTGCGCGACTTGCAGGATACAAGGTAGCCAGTAGGCTCAATACAATCGCCGTGCCCGATACCATCACCACATCCATCATGTTCACTTGTGACGGCAAGAACTCAACAAAATAGATGTCTCCTGATAGGAATTGATGCCCAATCAGCGTTTCTAACCCTTTAAGTAAAGGTGTCAAATTATACGCAACGGCTAAACCGACTAAACTGCCAGCAATACTGCCTGTCACTCCAGAGAATACTCCCTGCCAAATAAAGATGCGCCTGATCAACCCGTTTGTTGCCCCCATTGTCTTCAAGATGGCGATGTCTCCGGCCCTGTCTTTCACCGCCATCATTAATGTCGACACGATGTTAAAACAGGCTACGCCAATCACAAGCACCATCACAAGGTACATAATGGTGCGTACCAGTTGAATATCGCGGTATAAAAAGCCGTATTTTTGCTTCCAGCTTTTCAAATACACGTAGACAGGTAACTGACTGCCGACTTCACGAATGATCGAGTCAGCTTGCAGGACATCGGTCGTTTTCACCGATACACCCGTTACTGTGTTGCCTAAGCCAGTATAAGCTTGGGCATCTGCGATTGGCAGCAAGGCCAAACCATGATCAATTTGACCACCGAGGGCTAATAACCCAGTGACTTTTAGTCTCACTCTTTTCGGTGAACGTACTTTCAAATCATCACTGGCAGGAGGCAACAGCAGTGTGACACTGTCACCTATTTCAGCGCCAATATTTTGCGCAATGCCTTTACCTAAGATCACTTGCTTTTCGCCTGCCTTGAAGTTTCCCCACGCACTCTCCGTCATATAACGAGAAAGATCAGACACTCGAGACTCTGAGCTAGGATCAACGCCTCGCACTTCCAAGGCTTTAAGCTTGGCACCCTTCTCTATTAAACCCGTCATTCGAACATAAGGGGCAGCCGCTTCTACCTGCTCGCTGCTTTCTGCGATAGAGATAATGTCTTGCCATTGTGTGACAGGCTCTTTAACTCCTTCAAACTCGCCATGAGCAACAACAGAAAGCACTCGGTCTTGCAATTCACGCTCAAAGCCATTCATTGCGGACAAACCAATAATAATCACCGCCACACCGACAGCAATCCCTACGGTTGAAGACAATGAGATAAACGACACCATTTTATTGCGCTTTTTGGCCCTGCTAAATCGACCACCAATGAAAAGAGATAACCACTTATGCATCAACTGCTACCTTCTCTTTCATTTCGTTGTCATCCGTTAACAGACCGTCTTTCATAGACAATTGACGATCCATTTTTCCGGCCAGTTCACTGTCGTGGGTAACCACCAGGAACGCCGTGCCTGATTCTTGGTTCAGTTCACGCATCAAATCGTAAATAGACAAAGCGGTAGAATGATCCAAGTTCCCGGTCGGTTCATCAGCTAAGACCAAAGCAGGTTTATTCACCAGGGCTCGTGCAATCGCCACTCGTTGACGCTCTCCACCAGAAAGCTCTGACGGTCGATGCTCAACGCGGTGACCTAACCCAACTTTTTCAAGTAATTCATTCGCTCGCTTTTTCGCTTCAACAACATTGATCCCACCGATCATCAAAGGCATTGCCACGTTTTCTAACGCCGTAAAGTCCGCCAAAAGATGATGAAACTGGTACACAAAGCCAATATATTGATTGCGAATTCTGGCCTGTTTATTACTGTTTTGCTTATCCAGTTGCTCACCACGGAAAGTGACATGGCCGGAGGTTGTATCATCTAACGCACCAAGAATATGCAGTAAGGTACTTTTCCCTGAGCCAGAAGACCCAATAATCGATGCTAACTCCCCTTGTTTTAGTGAGAAACTCACTCCTTTTAACACTTCTGTTTCCATCCCACCTTCTTGGTAAGTTTTGCAAACAGATTGGCAATGTAAAAGATCACTCATAACGTAGGGCCTCGGCAGGTTTTACCGACGATGCGCGGTAAGAAGGGAAAAGCGTTGCTACAATACTGAGCAATATCGCCAGTACAATAACGGTAATAATTTGTGTTGGTATGATCAATACAGGCAGTTCAGTACCAACAGAAAACAAACTGACACCAAACATTTTTAGAATGTCGTTCAGATATAACGATAAGGTTATGCCTAGACCACCACCAACGAGTGAGCCGATGATACCGCTGCTCGCGCCTTGAACCATAAACACCATTAATACTTGGTGATTAGTCATGCCCTGCGTTTTCAAAATCGCCACTTCGGCTTGTTTTTCCATCACCACCATAATCAGCGCAGAAATGATGTTAAACGCCGCAACACCGACAATTAGACCTAGCATCAGCCCCATCATGTTTTTTTCCATTTTAACGGCTTGAAATAGCTCCCCACGTTGCTCTCGCCAATCGCTCCAATGCCATTCTTCAGGTAGCGGTTGCTTAGCTAACGTTGAAACCACAAAGGGATCTTCAAAAAACAAGCGCCAACCAGAAATAGTGTCTTGGGAGTATTTCATCAAACGACCGACATCTTCAATGTTGGCGACCATCAATTGAGCGTCAATGTCTGATCCAGTATTAAACAACCCAGCCACGGTGAAATTTCGCTGCCTTGGTACTCGCCCAAGCGGCGTAAATTGGCTCGCACCCGTTACCATTAAGCGCACTTTGTCACCAACCCGCACGTTTAACTGCCTTGACAGTGCATGGCCTAAAAACACGCGGTATTCGCCCGCCTGCAAAGACGCCAGTTGGCCACCAATTAAATGATACTGAATAGGGTCATCTTGGCTCGGATCAATCCCGATAAGTAACCCAGCCGACAGTTGCACTGGGCTTTGAATTACCGCTTCACTTCGAACAATTGGATGAACGGATTGCACGTGTGGCATGCTGGTGAGAAACTCAGGTGGCTGTTCAGAACGCTCTGTTTTCCCATCGTGGGTTGAAACAACGGCCTGAGGAAGCACCCCAAGAATGCGGCCTTTTAACTGCGCTTCAAACCCGTTCATTACAGAAAGCACCGTAATCAACGACATAACGCCAATAGTGATGCCCGCCGTAGACATATAGGAGACAAAGCGGCTAAATCGGTCACCTGATCGGCCACGTAAATAACGCAAACCGATGTAGGCCGAAATTGGATGGAACATAGAGTAAAACCTTAGATAAATGCTAGCGGTTAATGTAACGATAAAGCGCGGTCAGTTATAGCGTTTCTTAGTAAAATGGCAGATTAATGACTAAAACCTCACACACTAAGGTGAAGTTTTCTTGATTCATTCGCCAACACTGCGATAATCAAAAGGTTAGCCTAAAAGGAAGTGAAGTATGGACCCACAAGAATTTTTCTCCGTTCAGCACGGATTGACCGCCAATGTCGAGCCTCTAGTCGACGGCTATACTTTGCCAGAGATGGATGATTTTATTACTGAAATCCCAACCCCTTTTATGGTTGCTTCAGAGTTTAGTACGCTCGATACCTTAACGGACAGGGCCATTAACGAGCTTAAAAACAGCGACCTAACCTACGTAGTGCAACTTCTAGACGCTCAGAACAGCAAATTGAATCTATTACTTACGTTTATGCTGTCGCAACAAAATGAAGCGAAGTTCGCTCACACAACCGTAAGCTTTGGTGCCAGCCAGTTCAGCTACCTTGCGAATCGTCCTTTAAAACGTGGGCAACTCGTTCGAGTAAAACTGTTTCTAGAGCGCCCAGCCGCCGCTATTTATTGCTATGGTCAAGTCAGCAATAGCGAGCCATCGGATCAACACAGCATGATGACCATTTCCTTTGTGCGTCTACGAGATGAAGACCAAGACCTCCTCATCAAAGCGGCGCTATTTCAACAACAAAAACTTTTGCGTCAACGCTCCCGCGATCGTGACGAGAATAAATAATTCCTCTTATGCCTAAATCCTCATTACTCTCTCTCGCTTTACCGACCAAAGCGGGTGATAAAAAACACGTCGGAAACCTCACCGGTGCTTCATTATCCATCGCTGTAGCCGAGCTTGCAGACGCACACAAAGGCCACACGCTTTTGGTTGTACCTGATCCTCAAATGGCTCTAAAACTCTCTGGCGAAGTCGAACAATTTACAGAGCAAGACGTTCAATTGTTCCCTGATTGGGAAACCTTGCCATATGATAATTTTTCGCCTCACCAAGACATTATCTCGGATCGAATCGCGCATTTGTATCGACTGCCTAATCAAAAAAATGGCATCACGGTCGTACCCATCAGTACCCTGTTACAAAAACAGTCACCACGAGACTTTTTATTGCAACATACCTTGATGGTAAAATCCGGTGATCGGTACAACATAGAAACGCTTAGAATTCAATTAGACAAGTCAGGCTACCGTAACGTAGACCAAGTGTTTGGCCCCGGTGAATACGCAAGCCGTGGTTCGATCATCGACCTATACCCAACGGGCAGCGCAGACCCTTACCGAATTGATTTTTTTGACGATGAAATAGATTCAATTCGAACTTTCGACCCTGAGTCTCAGCGTTCAATCGAAGATATTGGCCATATTCGCCTGTTACCTGCTCATGAATTCCCAACCACGGAAACCGCCATTGAAGCGTTCCGTAGTCGCTGGCGTCAACGCTTTGAAGCGAGACGCGAACCCGAGTCTGTTTACATGCAAGTCAGCAAAGGCACATGGCCGTCTGGAATAGAGTACTGGCAGCCGTTGTTCTTTGACGAAACAGAAACCCTGTTTGATTATATCGCCGACGACACGCTACTGATCTCCATAGGCGATTTAGAACCAAGCATCGACCATTTTTTGGCCGATGTTGATCATCGCTTCGAGCAACGTAAAGTCGACCCGCTGCGCCCTCTTTTACCGCCAGAAGAATTGTGGCTGAAGAAAGATGAGTTGTTTAGCCAGCTAAAAGTCATGCCGCAAGCTCGACTTAATGTTAATAAAATCGAAGAGAAATCGGGTCGCGCTAACCCTAACATTTCACCGTTACCCGCTCTACATGCCCAACACCAAAATAAAGAACCCCTTGCCGCATTGCGTCAATTTATTGAGCAATTTGAAGGTAAGGTCGTCTTTTCCGTTGAATCTGAGGGTCGACGCGAAGCCCTGCTTGAACTATTGCAAGGCATCAAATTAAAACCAACTGCCGCAGATAACCTGACCAAGGCAAGCAAAGCCAAAGCCCGAGTCTCATTAATTCTCGGTGTGGCTGAGCACGGGTTCATTCATAGAGATCCAGACATCGCACTGATCTGCGAAAGCGATCTATTAGGCGACCGCGTTATTCAGCGCCGTAAGAAAGATCGCAAAGCCGTTAACAGCGATACGGTTATCCGCCATTTAGCCGAATTAAAACCAGGCCAACCTGTGGTACACCTTGACCATGGTATCGGCCGCTACATTGGCCTTCAAACACTAGAAGCTGGCGGACTTATCACTGAATACGTCACGCTTGAATACCAAAACGAAGCTAAACTTTACGTACCTGTTGCGTCTTTAAACCTGATCAGCCGCTACTCAGGTGGTGCTGAAGACAAAGCGCCTATTCACAAATTAGGTGGCGAGTCATGGGTTAAAGCCCGCAGAAAAGCCGCAGAAAAAGTACGCGATGTCGCGGCGGAATTACTCGATGTTTACGCCAAGCGTGAGTTAAAGCCGGGGCATAAATTCAAACTCGATCGCGGGCAATATGCCACCTTTAAGTCTAGCTTCCCATTTGAAGAGACCGATGACCAAGCCATGGCCATCAACGCCGTGATGTCTGACATGTGCCAAGCTAAAGCAATGGATCGCCTTGTTTGTGGTGATGTAGGCTTCGGTAAAACAGAAGTTGCGATGCGCGCCGCCTTCTTAGCTACCGACAATAATAAACAAGTGGCGGTATTGGTGCCGACTACCTTGTTAGCCCAGCAGCACTTTGAAAACTTTCGAGATCGCTTTGCCAACCTCCCTATACGAGTCGAGGTCCTATCTCGCTTTAAATCGGCTAAAGAACAAAAGCAAATTTTGGCAGACCTCTCCGAGGGCAAAGTCGACATTATTATCGGCACGCATAAATTACTCCAAGACGACATTACGTTCCGCGATCTTGGCTTACTCGTTGTGGATGAAGAACACCGATTCGGTGTGCGCCAAAAAGAAAAAGTGAAAGCAATGCGAGCCGACGTAGACATTCTAACGTTGACCGCAACACCCATCCCACGAACGCTAAACATGGCAATGAGCGGCATGCGTGATTTGTCCATAATCGCAACACCGCCAGCACGCCGTTTAGCCATAAAAACCTTTGTTCGAGAAAGTGAAGATAGCGTAATACGCGAGGCCATCTTGCGTGAAATTATGCGTGGTGGCCAAGTTTACTTCCTGCATAACCAAGTGGAAACGATTGAGAAAGTCGCCGCCGATTTGGAAAAGCTGATCCCTGAAGCTCGGGTCACCGTCGCACACGGGCAAATGCGAGAACGTGAGCTTGAGCGAGTGATGAACGACTTCTACCACCAGCGGTTTAACTTGCTGGTGTGTACCACTATCATCGAAACGGGCATTGATGTACCCACGGCCAACACCATCATTATGGACAGAGCCGACAACCTCGGCTTGGCGCAGTTGCACCAATTGCGAGGCCGTGTGGGTCGTTCTCATCATCAAGCTTACGCTTACTTATTGACCCCTCACCCAAAAGCCATGAGCAAAGACGCCATTAAGCGTCTCGATGCCATTGCGTCATTAGAAGATCTTGGCGCTGGTTTCACATTGGCCACCCACGATTTAGAAATTCGTGGCGCAGGTGAGTTATTGGGTGATGACCAAAGTGGTCAAATCCATTCCGTCGGCTTTACGCTCTATATGGAAATGCTTGAACAAGCCGTAGAGGCTTTGAAAGAAGGCAAGGAGCCATCATTAGATGAGCTACTCCGAGACCAAACGGAAGTCGAGCTTCGACTTCCTGCCCTACTGCCAGATGACTACATCCCAGATGTCAACATGCGACTATCTATGTATAAACGCATCGCATCTGTCGGTAACTTGAATGAATTGACTGAAATGAAAGTAGAACTTATTGACCGTTTTGGTACGCTACCGGACGCCACCAAAAACTTACTGTCGGTCAGTGAAATTAAACTCCAAGCCGGACAACTGCATATTAAGAAATTAGAAGCGCACCCTAAAGGTGGTTTTGTTGAATTCTATCCAACGGCTGACATAAACCCTGCGTATCTTGTTAAATTGCTGCAATCCACTCCGCAAAAGTTTGGAATGGAAGGTCCAACTAAGCTTAAGTTTACGGTACCATTAACGGATAGACGGGAACGCATCCGCTTTATCAACGATTTATTAGAGCAATTTGCTCAAAACCGATTACCTGCATAGGTTGTTACTCGTAAAATTGTTAGATCAATCAAAAAACCTTTAAGCCAGACTTTCGGCTTAAAGGTGACGGAGCCAAAATGAACAAACTGATCCCAATCCTGCTATTTTTTGTATCGTTTCAATCATTTGCTCAAAGGCAATTTGATATTGAAGTCATTATCTTTAAACGATCAGTGAATCCAGAGCAAGTGCATGAATCCTGGCCAAATCACGCTGATGGCATCAATGCCAATAATGCCATCTCGTTTCAAAACAGCCTCGCGATGCAAAAAAGAGGGGCGAAGCTACTGCCAGCGTCTCAATATAAGTTAAATAAACAATATCAAGCGTTGAATAAACATGCAGCATTTAAGCCAATGCTGCATGTTGCTTGGCGACAAGGCGATCAAGGCAGAAATGCCGCTCCAGTATTTCACATTCAAGCTGGCAAAGACTTCTCTCGTGATTTTGATGACGCAGGTAACGCTAGAGTGGATACCAATACCGTTGAGGGATTGAGCGATGATATCAAGGAACAAACCATTCACAGCCCAATTTACGAACTTGATGGAAAGCTTCAAGTCTATGTACAGCACTATTTGTTTGCGGAACTAGACGTGGACTTTAAAGCACCAAGTATTCGTGAAGTGAGCTTTGAGTCTCAAGAGTTGGATCTCGAAAACGACCAACAAGACGCCAATGCCAATATCCAAGTTGGCAACCTAGAGTCTGTGTCTCCGACTCTACAGGTAGAAGAATACTTAAAAAGCTATCGTATGGATCAAAAGCGTCGTATGCGCAGTACAGAAACTCACTATTTGGATCACCCATTGATGGGCATGATCATCCAAGTACGTCGCGTGCCTCAAGCCTAATTCCAGTAACCGAATACATTCTTACGATTATAGCCCTTATCGCTTCACGCATAAGGGCTAATTAATACCTAACTTATGCATATATCCGTCGACGACAGCATCCATACCAGTAGGCTTGAATTACGCCTGATTAACAACGATCACCTCAACGAGTTCTGTGAGATGATTCGGCGCTCCCCATCACTTCATCAATGGGTTGATTGGTGTCATCCGCATTTTAACCAGCAAGACGGATACGATTTTCTGATAGCAAATCGTGTAAATTGGCTTAAAAGCTTGTCTTATGGCTTTGGTGTTTTTCTACAACACAATGACGAGCTCATCGGTATGGTGGCATTAACCGAGCGCTACTACTCTTTTAATATGGGAACCATCGGTTACTGGATTAGCGATGAACATCAGAAAAAAGGATACGCAAGTGAAGCGCTTCAAGGCTTGTGTTCATTCTGTTTTGAAGAAATAGCGCTAACTCGACTCGAAATCGTCTGTGATACAGAAAACATCGCCAGTCATGCGGTAGCAAAGAAATTGGGCGCCCTGGAAGAGGGAGTAGCACGCAATCGGTTCATTCATGATGATCAAATAAGAGATGGGTTGGTTTTTTCTTTGATTCCGAGTGACTTAGCCTGATCTAACCTGTTCATAATTCAAACAGTGGCCGTCTCTAGCAAGTTATCGTGTACGGATATATTCTTTTGCTGCCCATACATATTCTTGCAACATGGCTCGTATTCAAGGGGTAACGACAATATTATTTCATAACGCTGAACTCAATCACACATGTGCAAATCTACACTTGGTCAAAGTGCGTGGAGTTTGCTAAGTTTAAAGAACACAGTGATTGGAAAGGTATAATTATATGAAAGTAAATGTTCAAACACACCATGTATCAATCAATGAAGACTCACGCAAAGAAATTGAAAGCAAATTTGAGAAAGTCTCCGCTCACTTTCCACAACTGATCAGCTGCGACATCATCGTGACTAAAGAACACGGCCAACATGAAGTAGAAATTTTCACTAACTACGAAGGCGTTCGCGTTTCAGCGAAATCAACAAACGATGTTATGTATCCAGCTATCGCAGCCGCATTGAAAAAGCTAGAAACGGGACTTAGCAACCGTAAAGGGCAACTAAAGGCAGACCTTCACGCCAAACCGACCAGCACGAAGCCAGAAATCGCTTCAGATATCATTCAAGAGATGAAGTTGGTGTAAGCCATATCAACTGACCAGATTCGTAAAGCCAGCCTATTCGTGCTGGCTTTTTTACATTTAGCACCAACAGAACTCAGTATTTTGAAAACACTAGATACCCCAATTTTTCACGCATGACGATAGGAGCCATGATTTTGCCAGTTTCGAACCCTGTACAGACTCACGTTCATCCGCTCAACGACTCGAACAAACCGGATATTGACTCTTGTCGGCACAAAAATTGTGGTTCTGATAATAAACAGCCTTGGTTACTCGCATTAGTTTTACATCCATCGGCTAACTAAGGTATAAAGGCGCTATGAAAATACCCAAAAGAATACAGCCCTTAGTTGACGATGGTTTGGTCGACGAAGTGACCAGCCAACTCATGAGTGGCAAAGAGGCTTCAGTGTACATAGTGCGCTGTGGCGATACGATTCGTTGTGCCAAAGTGTACAAGGAAGCCAGCCAACGCAGTTTTAAACAGGCCGTTGCTTACAGAGAGGGCCGCAAAGTTAGAAATAGCCGCCGAGCCAGAGCAATGGAAAAAGGCTCCGGTTTTGGCCGCGATCAACAAGAAAAGGTATGGCAGAACGCAGAAGTAGATGCACTATACAAACTTGCGGAAGCGGGTGTGAGAGTACCCGTTCCCTATGGCTGTTTCGACGGCGTACTGCTTATGGAATTGGTTACTGATGACGAAGGTTATGTTGCACCTAGACTTAACGATGTGACAATGTCTGCAGAGCAAGCTCGTGAAGATCATCAAACCATGATGACATACGTCGTTAAAATGCTATGCGCTGGCCTCATTCATGGTGATTTATCTGAGTTTAATGTACTCGTTGATGAGTATGGTCCGGTAATCATTGATTTACCTCAAGCGGTAGATGCCTCAGCCAACAATAACGCCGAGTGGATGTTAGCTCGTGATATCAATAATATTCGCGATTATTACGCTCAGTATGCCCCTGAGCTAATGAAAACAGAATACGCTAAGGAAATGTGGGCACTATTTGAAAAAGGCCTGTTAACGCCGGAGAGCGAACTGACTGGCCAATTTGAAGAGAGCGCCATCGACGCAGACGTCGATACCATCATGCAGGAGATTGACGCAGCACGCGCCGCTGAGTTAGACCGCCGTGAACGCATTAAAGAAGCAAAAGATGGGGTCGATGAAAGTAAGTTCAACTGGGCTGATACTGAATAATCACCCGACTGTAACGGTCAACATTTGAGTATCAAGCACCTAGTCCCAGAATCAAAAATGCCAGCATCACAATGAATGCTGGCATTTTTATTCTCGGTGTTACGTTTTATTCTGGATTAATGCAGTTTTAGATTTGGGCGTAACACTCGGTTAATTCGTCCCACTAACATCATCAATGCCGTTTTTAACATGCCGTGTAGCGCCATTTGGTGCATGCGGTAAAGTGAAATGTACACTACCCGAGCAATACGTCCTTCAACCATCATAGAGCCTTTGGTTAAGTTACCCATCAGGCTACCCACCGTAGAGAAACGGCTAAGAGAAACTAACGAACCGTGGTCTTTATATTCGTACGGCGTTAACGCACGGCCATTCATTTTTGCGACAATATTCTTGTAGGCTTGAGTCGACATTTGGTGTGCAGCTTGAGCTCGAGGTGGAACAAAAGAACCATCAGCTTGGGTACACTGTGCCAAATCACCGATCACAAAAATGTTTTCATCACGCGTGGTTTGCAATGTGTTGTTAACCACTAACTGGTTAATACGGTTCGTTTCAAGGCCCGCGATGTCTTTGATGAAATCTGGCGCTTTAATGCCTGCCGCCCACACCATGATTTGTGCTGGGATCTTATCACCATCTTTGGTTGTTAAGCCTTCGCTGTCTGCTTGCGTCACCATAGTTGCGGTACGAACATTTACACCTAACTTAGTCAACTCTTGATGCGCAGCAGATGAGATACGGGGTGGAAGCGCAGGTAAAATACGCTCACCGGCTTCAACTAGACTTACGTTAAGCTTGCTAGAATCTAAGTCACCAAAACCATAGGTACGCAGTTCTTTTATTGCATTGTGAAGTTCTGCTGAAAGCTCAACTCCTGTCGCGCCAGCACCAACAATGGCAATATCAACAGTGCCTTGACCGTTCTTAGCGTGTAGTTTCAAGAACTGGTTATTCATTTCTGTTCTGAAACGGTGTGCTTGTTCAGGGCTGTCTAGGAAGATACAGTTATCACGAACACCTGGAGTATTAAAGTCATTAGAAGTAGAACCGATCGCCATCACTAGAATATCGTACTCTAGCTCACGCTGTGGGATCAAAAGCTCTTGATTCTCGTCACGCAATTCGCTCAACACAATCACTTTACGATCGCGGTCAATGCCTTCTAAGCTGCCCATCTGAAAATCAAAACTGTGATTTTTAGCATGCGCGCGATAGCTCAAAGCATCAACACCTTCATCCAGCGAACCCGTTGCGACTTCGTGTAGCAAAGGTTTCCATAAGTGACTGCCTTTGCGGTCGACCAAGGTAATCTTAGCTCTGTTCTTACGTCCTAGTGTACGTCCTAGTTTGGTCGCCAATTCCAAACCGCCAGCACCGCCACCTACAACAATAATACGCGTCATGATGACACTCCTTTTCAAATTAAAACTTTATTTAGCCCCCGTCACTGATAACTCAGAAACCAAAGCATGGGATTCTTTAAAGAGACACAAGGAGCGCGCACTCAAACGGGGGCTCAACTTAGTGATCTGGAGTCGAAATTCGGCTATCTAGCACGCTAATATCAACTTTCTTTGATATTTATCAAAAAAACTTAGTGTAAACGCATTATAAGCGTCAAATCCTTTTAGGCAATGGGTGTTTTCAAGAAAGTCGTTTTTAAGGGGACAATTGGTGAAGGCTTGTACAAGAATTAAAGGAATCGTTGAATAAAAAAAGCACCTCGCGGTGCTTTTTATTTGATAACTAACAAGTCACCAAAGATATGAATGATGATTTACTCAAGGCACTAGCTTTGTTTGAATGCTTTCATTGCTTGTAAATGCTGAGAGATCTTGCTGAATTTATGTTCTTGCGTCGCATCCCAAATGATGTCGTAATATTCTTCCAACTCACTCGCATGCGCTTTATTGTCGTGAATAGCATCATTTTCAGACAAAATAACTAGACACTGTTTGCGATTTTTCCCTCTGAATTTTTCAACACACTTAGTTGCAATGTCTTCGTATTCTTCAGGTCGGTCAATTCGGCCCTGCATGTTGATCTCTGGGCGCAAATTTGGATTAAACATCACTTGCTTAATCCCACACAAAAAGCCAATTCTCTCAGCCCAAAAGCCGCCTAGACCCACACCACAAATAAGTGGATTTGGATCGTCACTTTGTTCAATGACTTTATGGACTTCTTTTAACAAATGTTGCATGTCGTGTTTTGGATGACGAGTGCTGTAGTTAACGAAACGAATATCATCGTCGATAAATTGCAGTTGTAATACTTTTTCGTGGTTACCTGGGCTTGTTGAATCAAAGCCGTGTAAATATATAATCATAGTATCCCCCCGGTTCCATGGGTGCTGTTATGAGTTCAATCTACCACGAATAAGGTGCTTTGGAAGCGGGTGAATGTGAAATCTTATGTGTAAAAAGTGATCTTATTTGCATTATTTCGAATTGCAGGCAAGCCTAGGTTAAAGTTTGTTCTATTAACGTTTGCTTCATTTCTCGGGCACTTTGCAGATAACTCTCGTCTCCCCAGAGTTGAAATCCAAGGTAATACCACAACATACCCATCATTTGAGTGCATGGCAGCCACTCTAACGTGCCTTGAAGCCACGACTCTTCATCCGCTATGCCACGAACCTTACAGTACTGTTCAACGCTTTCTTCAATGGAAAGACCCGCAACTGAACATGTCATCGCTATATCCATGCATGGGTCACCTACTGCGGCGTATTCCCAGTCGATTACCCCTATCCCTTTTTCCGTTCGAATCAAATTGTAGTCCCCGAGGTCAAAATGACACAGCGAGCGGCGCGTATTTGGGACATAAGGAGGCTTACGGAAACGCTTGTATAGGCTTTCGAGGTGAGATTCTTCGGCAGTGTTTTCGAGTTGCATCCAATACAAATCAACTTTTTCGGCCAAATTGAATTTTTGGATGGGTTTGTCATTGATTTGTGTTCGATGAACATCAGCCAGTGTTGTTAGTAGCTCATGGGGAGTTATCTGGCCAACCATAACCTGCCCTTCCAACCATTCCACTAATAAACCCGATTGATTCAATAGGATCGGCTTAGGTGCAAACGGATAGTGCTCTAATGCATTGAGTAACACGTATTCATTTGTGCGAGAGACACCAAATGAGGTAGAAATGGTTGTAATAGGTCGCCACACATAGTGACGACCTTGAGCGTCAGAAAGTTTCCAGCATCGATTGCTAAGTCCACCTGCCAACAACTCCGTGGTTATTGGAGGCAAAACAAAAAACTCAATTAGTGACGCCAATGAATCATCAAGCCTTAACGCTTCATTCCAACTCATTTTTGCCACTGCTTGCTCCTGTTATACGCCCTAAGTACTAAACTCTAAGTGCTAGTATTATAGACCTAGGAAGCTTTTAGACTTTTGCTTACGGATTTCCGTTTCGTCAGCCCATTCAATCAAGCCAGACTCAAGATCCATTAGACGCATCGTCATTTTGTAGTATACATCCTGGTCGCTGCCTTCGTTTTTCACGATGCTAGATAAGTTGCCATAAAGCATGTATTGCGCGCCAACCATCTTACCGAATTGGATTGCGCTGCTTTGGTTCACTAGCTCATCGTCGTTTTGGAAGTTCAATTGCTCACGAACCGATTCAACACGATCCATATCAACGAAACGGAACTTACCCGAGTTCAGCATTTTGGTGCTGATTGAATCCGTAATCGATTCAGTATCGATGTGTTCGCTGGTTTTATTTTTGATGCGCTCAACAAATACGATAGGACGGCTTTCACGAGTAATTGCCGCTACTGAGCCAGACATCATCATGCTGTCGACCATTTGACCCGCAATGGTTTGCAGATCCGTAGAACCAAAGTCAATCGTTGTGGTTTCTACTGCTTGAGCATCACCATACGATACTTGGTTAGAACAACCACCTAAAACAACTGCAAGCCCAAGTAATGCAATGATACTTTTATTCATAATGTTTCCTTAATTAATCTGCATTGCGGATCTGAACACGATAATTCGTTGCGTTCGGATTCACAGATACTTCTGAAATAGAGATGGTTTCGTAGCCACGAACAATTTTTTGTTTCCACGGGCTAAGCTTAGTGTTTACTTCTAAGCCCTTATCGTCATACCAATAAAAGCGATATTGAATATTTTGATTACCAGACGACTTGCTAGTTAGCATCACAACCGCGCGTGCATGACCATTGACCTCATCGGTATCGATTTGTTCAATATCAATTTTCCCGCCTAGTACGCTATCGTTAAAGATAACTCGTTGAGATTGACCATCTACACTGAGGCCTGCGGTTTGCTCCGCACACCCCATTACGGCGAATACAGATAGCGCTACAATCCAGATTTTCTTCATTTAATTGCCCCTAGTTGCTTATGCCAGATAGTTGAACCTTGGCCTTGTCTTGATACCCATACCAGCGTAGTGCGCCCTGCTGATACTTTAAATTCATAATTTTTCCCGTTGGCATTCACGCTGTGAGCACCCGGCTTGACGAGCTTACTACTACTGTATACTTCTGCTGGCAATGTCTGCCAACTTCTTGTGTCTGCTTGCTCTGTCAAAATGTTCCACAAATTCAGCAATACGTTACCCACATCATCTTGATTTTTTGCCGCTTCACGTCGAATTTGCTCTTTCGCTATTACGCGTAATGCTTGGCGAATGATGATACTCGGCATACGCTCAGACAAATTATTGCCTGCCATTAAATTCACATCCACCAACTGAGACTGCATTAACGTCGCATCGTCTAACGTTAACTCATCTAAGCTATATCCTTGTGTGTTCGGATAGTATGGCAAAGACAAGTTGTAATAAAAATACTGTTTGGCATCTCGGTCATAGTAAGGAAATGAAAATTGCCAGCTATCCATCGCTTGCACGACACGTTGCTCATCAATAATAATCACCCGGCCTTTATCTTGGCTTGGCTTTTTATATTTTCCGTAACGCTTTTCAAGTTTCACTAAATCTTGCTTCATTCCCAAACGGTGGCCGACTCGCAAGGTGCCATCAATAATTTCACGGTTGTCTGGCATGACCGCCAGCGCTCGCTTGTAATCAATGTACGCGCTGTTTAAATCGTTCGCTGCTTCATACAGTAAAGCCGAGAAATACAGCAAATAGCCATTTTGTACCGCTTGCAATTTTTTACCCGCCGCTGGGTAATTGGCCATGATAGCGCCCAAGTTATCATTCATGCCATTCGCGTCGCCAGACTTCGCAGCCGACTCTAACTCTGATTCGCGGCGTTTTTTTGCTTGCTCTTGAACCATATTGGCACGCCTGATTTCAACCAATGCGCCTTCTAGATCATTGCCTTTTAGATAATTTAAACCCAAATATAAATGCAGAAAGCCCAACTCATAATCAGCAGGCTCATAACTGGTCAAATTATCATTAGCAGCCAGAGCCCCAACAGAAGCCGCCGTTTCACTAAGGGAAATAACGGGTTGATCAGCTTGAATCTTAGCCGCTTGATCACTTCGTTTTAAACTAGCCAAACTCAGCGCATAGTTTTGGTTAAGTAACTCGACTCTACCGCGTTCCATATTATCCAGAATGGGACCGGCCAATTCCGACTCAAGATCGGTCAAAGAGTCTTGCGCTGCTTGATACTGCCCCTGATTAACAGACTGGTAAACACCTGAATGCTGGGCGCTGTAATGACTGAACAAATTACCGGCACTCATAGAAGCACAAGCAGTCAGCGTCGCTGAAATTGAAGCAACAACTATGTTACGAACTAAAGAAGTCAAACTTCCCCCAGTTTGAAGTTAATACTAAAGAGTGACCCCTAAAACAAATAAGAGTTTCATTCACAGAACAAATTATACCGTTGAAAATTAGCCAACTAACATCGGACCAAGTGGCTTGCCACCAACAATATGCATGTGAATATGATAGATCTCTTGTCCACCATGAGCATTACAGTTAACAATCAGGCGATAGCCATCTTTAGCAACACCTTCATCTTCAGCAATCTTACGAGCCGCAGTGAACATGCGCCCCATCATCAATTCATCTTCAACTTCAACATCGTTTGTTGTCGGAATTAACTTATTAGGAATAATCAGAACGTGCTTAGGCGCTCTTGGATTGATATCGCGAAATGCAGTCACTAGCTCATCTTGAAAGACAATATCTGCTGGTATTTCACCATTGATAATTTTGGTAAAGATAGTTTCTTCAGCCATTAGATACTCCACTTTTATATTCATAGTAAGGATGCAAAACAATGAGACTATAGCGCCACTAAATCCTTGTTAATTTCGGAGCTTAGTATGCGCTATGACTCGCGATAACTCAATTAAAAACACCGTTCATAAATCGATGCTTTTTAAGCATAAGCTTAGAGAAATTCCAGAACTGAGCCCGTGGTCAAAGTAAAAGCAAAACAGACTTCGTAGAATGAGCTCTTAATAAAAACATTTTAGAGGTCATTTTACCTCTTGCTTTACACTTTGAAATTAATGGAGAGAAAATCATGCAGGGATCTGTAATCAGGCGCATGTACGCCGGATTTACACTCATTGTGGTGTTGTTTGTAGCGACAATCGCCATCATGATGGGCGGAATGAACAAAATTCATTCTAACTTTGAAAACGTATCAGACACCTCTTTACCGCTTGTAGCACTGTCAAATCAGACGAGCGTTAAACTACTCTCCGCAGACAAATCTTTTAAAGATTTTCTAACCACACAGAACCAAGAAAAAATGAGCGCTTCGCGTAACAGTTTTGTGACGGCTCAAGATGAATTCAAGACAACGCTTGCTCAATTAGAATCTATTAGTAAAAGTACGCCAGAAATCGCCCCGCGAATTAAAGAACTTAAAGTATTAGAAAAAAGTTACTTCGCTGAAGCGCTAGAAGCCATGGATAACTACCAAGCCATGTTCGCCGCTCAAGAAGCCGTTCAAAAATCTTCTCGTAGTTTCCAGAAACTCCAAACTGAACTTAGCGTTGGCATGAAAGAGTATGTCGACGACCAAGATAAAATTGCTGTAAAAGTGATGGCAAAGAGTTACTTTATTAAGCTAAAAGATGCCGAAGTCGTAACGTCTGATGCCTTGGCGAGCAGTGACACCGCGTTTGTAAAAAAAGCCGTGACACGTAATAAGAAAGCCGTCACTCACCTAAATTATGCCTACCGTGGGCTCGCTACTCAACTTCCTGCAATCAAAAATGTGTTCGACAAATCAGTGGCACAATTTACCCAAGATGTGGGTAAATCTGGTGGTGTTTTGGATCAACACTTTGCTTATTTAACTGCAAAAGAGCGTTTGTATGACAACATCGCAAACCTTGTAATTAAGATCGATGACGCAATGAACATTCTTGCCACCTTTAATGCAACAGCGGCTAAGCAGCTTGATACCTCGCTTGCTGAAGCGGGCGAAATTTATGAAGAAGGTTATATTCAAGCCATCGGTATTGGTTTCGTTGTCTGTTTGGTGGCACTGGGTATCGGTTGGAATGTTGCACACAGTGTACGTGAACCGCTGACTCGCATGTTATCTACGCTAGAAAGCTTAACGAAAGGCGATCTCACCCAGCGAATCGATATTCGCAACAACAATGAGTTTAGTCAACTAAGCCGCCACATCAATACGCTTGCGGACAGCCTGCATGGTATTCTAAAAGAACTAAACGATGCCGCTGACGACTTGACTAACGTGGCAAACAGTAACAGCCAGACTTCCGTCAAAGCGCAAGGCCAGTTGAATGCTCAGCGAGAGCAAACAGCTACGGTTGCGACTGCAATGACAGAAATGGAGCAATCGGTAAATGAAGTGGCTCAAAGTGCCCAAAACTCGACAGACATGGTTCTTCAAGTTGAAAGTGCTTCAGCATCAGGCCGTGAAATCATGAGCACCAATATCAGCACGATCAATAAGCTAGAATCTCGCTTAACAGAATCTGTCGATGCCGTCACCGACCTACAGCGTATGAGCAGCCAAATTGGATCGATTCTCGATGTCATTCGTAATATTGCAGAACAAACCAATTTGCTCGCCCTAAACGCGGCAATCGAGGCCGCTCGTGCTGGCGAACAAGGCCGTGGCTTCGCGGTTGTTGCCGATGAAGTTCGTGTTTTGGCGCAAAAAACAACGCAGTCGACCAGCGAAATTGAAAGTATGATCAGCAACCTGCAGTCTTCTTCTAAGTCCGCAGGTAATGTGATTGAAAGCTGCATGTCAGATATGGAACAGTCTGTAGCGCAAGCGTCAAATGCCAACAGCGCAATGGAAGAAATACAAGCGTTGATTGTAGAAATCAGCCAACTGAGTACTCATATCACTCAAGCGGCTGACGAGCAACGAGTCACCACCTCTGATATCGCACGCAGCCTCGAAGACATAAACCACATTGCCAACGAGAGCTACCAAGCCATGAACGAAATCGCAACGGTCAGCCAAGATTTGACCAAGCTCTCTGGAGAACAGAGTGAGATCGTCCATCGCTTCAAGCTATAAATTCGATAAGCGATATTCCATCGCGAGAAGCTCGTTTTAAGTAATTTCAAGAAAGAGCAACCTAAGCAATAGGTTGCTCTTGTTTTTTTATCAAAAAGCCCCCATCTTATATGTGGCTTGCTGATCTTCTCACTCATTCTAATTTTCCAGCAGGCCTTATGTTGAGGACATGATATGGCCGTACATGTAGGTATTATTGACCAAGATCCGGTTCGTCTTATCACACCATTGTTTGATAAACGCACGATCAGCCGTCACATTGTTTTTATTGGTGACAAAAGCCAAGAGAACATGTACTTAAGACTAAACTCAGTGTTAGCAACTCGCGATATCACTTCCGAGTTTTTTGAAATTCCAAGTGTCGTAAGCACCTCTCTCATCAAAGAATCGATTCAAGTCCTTGCTGCCGACCTTAAAGCCCGTGGCGAAAAAGTAAAACTCAACGCCAGCTGTGGTTTACGTCACCGTTTACTTTCTGTTTACGAAGTGTTCCGTACCTATCACTGGCCGATTTTCGTTGTTGAGCCGTTCAGCGACAAATTATGCTGGCTTTACCCAGACGGCAAAGATGAAGCTCAAGTTCAAGACCATATAAAAATAAAGGATTACCTGACTATATTTGGCGCGAGAAGCGAGTTCAATGAACAGGAAATCCCAGAACAACTTGACGCGAAATTACATGACCTAGGTGTTCGTTGGGCTAGCAATGCATTAGAGCTTGGGCCTGGTTTAGCAACACTTAACTACCTTGCTACTACATGTCGAAAAGAGCAAAAACTTGATGTAGGCCTAACGGAGAAACAGCAGAGTTACCGTGAATTGGATATGCTCATTCAAGATTTGGTAGAGACTGAACTTGCCACTTATGAGAAAGGCATACTGACATTTGAAAGCGAAGATGCACGTCGCTTTTCCAATGGTGAATGGCTTGAAAACCTGGTTCACAGCACTGTAAAGCAGATTCAACAAGAGATCCCTACGATTCAAGACCGATCTCTTAATGTTCAAGTTTATCGCCAACTGGGTGAACGAGAAGTGCGTAACGAACTTGACGTAGCAACCGTAGTTAACAACAAGCTGCACATTATCGAATGTAAGACCAAAGGCATGAGAGATGATGGTGATGACACGCTCTACAAGCTTGAATCACTGCGAGACTTGTTAGGCGGCCTACAAGCCCGTGCGATGCTCGTGAGCTTCAGACCTTTACGTCACAACGACATTACTCGTGCTGAAGATCTTGGCCTAGCGTTAATCGGACCTGATGAGCTGAAAAACCTAAAGCACTATTTGACCACTTGGTTTAAAGAAGCTGGCGGCTACGAAGATCTAGCCTAGTAAGCTACGAGCTGTTAATAAGTAACTAATTTTAAATTGCCCAGTACTCTCATCGAGATACTGGGCTTTTTTAACTTAGCTATATAATTTTTTGCTTACCAGTAAAGGCGAGCACCGATAGCAAAGTTGGTTTCGCCATCTTTCACCGACGTTGGGCCCACAAAGGAATCTGAGCCTCTGTTAGTAAAACCTGTCGTGGTACCTTTACCGTGACCTACTTCACCATAAATTCGAGCCCAGCTATTAAATTTATAAACCGTTCCTAAGTATACGTTTTTACCATCACCATCTTCAGTATCAAGACCACTTGTTTTCTGAGAAACATATTCGAAACCTGAATAAACCGTTGCTTTATCAGAAATTGAATACATGCCCGCTAAACTGAACGCATTTTCGTCAATTTGAGCCGGTGAATTTAAATCTTCAACTAACGCGTTGTAGTAGGTCGCTCCAACCTGTGCATCACCAAATTTGTATTCGATAGTACCTTCAAAGAAGGTGTTTCTAAGATCTGCAGTCACGTCTTTTACGTTAGCTGGATCACTATCATCAGAGCCGACTTTATGACCTTTCGAGGTATTTTGACCACCACCAAAATGCAGTGTTAGGTCACCAAATGCAGTTCCGGCATAGAGCTCAGCTAACTCTTGATGTGTATCGTCTTGATCTAGACCATAGTTAGCCGCGATCCAAAAGCTATCGTGTGTGTAGTTATATTTTATGAGTGAATCATGACGGGCGCCAGAAAGGGTGGCGTGACGCATACCTGAACCACCAAAGAAGTACGAGTAATCCGCTCCATATGTATCATCGGAGACTATCCATTGGCGACCTATGGTAATTTTGCCAAAATCACCGCTAATACCAGCATAATGCAATCGGTTTTTCATTACATAATCACCGGAGCCTTGAAGACCGAATTCAACTTTACCAAAGACCTTAATATCTTCGACCAATTGATATTCAGCTTTAACACCCGCTCGAGATGATCCCGCTCCAAGCGTCACTTCTTTATTTGGCTTCTTTTTTAGTTCAGTACGTAACTGACCGTAAAATTCAGCGTTACCTTCTTCTGATTTATAAACTGTAGCTGCAGATACTGATCCTGCAAACATCAACGAAGGTAATACAACTGCTAATAGTGTTTTTTTCATCAATCTATCCTGTGACTTGATTATCCTTAATATGGCACGCCATCCTGGGTGCTAATAAAACGCTATCAGATGATAACTGACCTATCAATCACTTGAATTTTAAGATAAAAACTCAATTTTTATAAACTTTTTGCTGTCCATCGCAAATATTAGAAATAAATTGAGGGGAAAGTGACTGGTGTTAAATATTGAAATATCAGTGAATAAAACTAGATATGACCAAATTTACAGATGTAAAAATTATCCAATACCGGGAAGGATCCCCATATAAACAGAATAAATACCTTTAAATACTCAATTTTTTAGAGTTTACATTAGTTCGGTGGCAGTATTAGACATGACGATATGTAACGATTCATTACTATTAGATATTTTCGACTCATATCTAATTTATAAATTACTTTCGGGTCGTATTATTGATAAATATAAAAAAAGAGCAAAGATATTAATCTTTACTCTTTCAATTTTAGCTAACTAAATTAACGTGTTACAGCATTTTACGCGCGGCTTCCACAACCACTTTAATTGAACGCGCTTCTGTCACTTTCAATGTCTCGTGATCTGGGATTTCTTTTTGAGTACGGTTAATAATTACGCCGGCAACACAGCCTGCTTTTAAACCAGAACTTGCACACATGGTTAACAGTGTTGCTGATTCCATTTCAAAGTTCAGAACACCCATGTCTTGCCATTCTTGCATTGAACCTTGGAAACGCTTCACAACACGACCAGAGAACGTATCGTAACGCTCTTGGCCTGGGTAGAACGTATCACTTGATGCCGTTACGCCCATGTGAACATCCGCGCCAGATTCTTCTACTGCCGCTTTCATTGCTGTTGCTACTTCAAAGTCAGCAACCGCTGGGAATTCCATAGGAGCAAAGTGTAGGCTCGCGCCATCAAGACGTACAGAGCCTGTTGATACAATCATATCGCCAACGTTAACGTGAGGCTGAATTGCGCCAGTAGTACCCACGCGTAGGAAAGTACGAACACCCAACTGTGCTAGTTCTTCTACAGCGATAGACGTAGACGGGCCACCGATACCGGTAGAACAAACAACAACAGGCTTACCATCTAATTCAGCGCGATAAACCGTGTATTCGCGGTGACTTGCTAAGAAAACAGGGTTTTCCATTTCTTCTGCAATTTTTTGTACACGAGCAGGATCACCAGGGATGATCGCCAATGTAGCACCAGCAAGATCAGATTCAGTAATACCTAGGTGGAATACAGCTTGAGACATAGGGGACTCCTTTTAGTCGCGTTATATAATGGATAGCGCGTTGTCGTTATTATTTGAATACAGGAATTACTTTAACTGACTAAACAGGTTTAAATGGTGATCAGATTCACACTTGATGATGAGCCATCCTTTGCATTTGCACAGAAAACCGATTGGCATCACATTTATACTGTTAACATTGCGCAGTGTTACAGTGAATACGTATGAACGATCATATTAACTGACCTTATAATCTAGCTATTTATAAACCTGCTTGCTTATAAATATGTAGAACACTGCCTCAACATGAGAAAGTGCTCTATTTCATTACAATGATGCAGTTATGCTGTTTCGCTTAGCAGAACATCATTCTAGTCCTGTACCGTATTCTTCGCTAGTTGGCTACCGTTAACGTCATGACGGCTACTTTCGATCCATACGAAGTAAGCGTAATGCATTTAACGTCACTAACGCCGTAGCACCGCTGTCTGCAAGTACTGCAACCCACAGTCCGGTAATGCCCATTAAACTCGTCACCAAGAAAACACCCTTAAGACCCAACGCCAGCGTGACGTTTTGTTTGATGTTTCTTAGTGTAGCTTGCGAAAGTTGAATCATAAACGGTAACTCAGCCAGACGATTGTGAGTCAGTGCTGCGTCTGCGGTTTCTAATGCCACATCCGTACCACCTCCCATGGCAATACCTATCGAGGCCGCTTTCATCGCCGGAGCATCATTGATGCCGTCCCCCACCATTGCTACCGAAGTTTCGTTAGCAAGCTGTTCAACATAGGTTACTTTATCTTGAGGCAATAAGCTTGCTTGGTACTCCATACCGACCTGACTTGCAATCGCATGCGCTGAAACGGGATTATCACCAGTTAACATGATTGAGCGAATACCCATTTTATCTAATTTAGCCACGGCCTGTTTTGCGTCTTCTCTGATGGTGTCTTGCCAAGCAATGAGCCCTTTAGCTGCATCTGCTACTAATACAGCAACCACCGTCTTACCTTGCTCTTCTAGCTGTTCAATCTGCTTAAGCATCGATTCAGACAACGTAACATCAAGCTTGCTTGGCGCTATAAGGCGTACTTCGCTACCATTAACAACCCCTGAGACACCCTGCCCTAGAATGGCTTTTTTATTTGTTGCTTCCGGAACTAAGATTCCTTTAGATTCAACATACTGGACTAGGGATTTAGCCAGTGGGTGATTCGACCCCACTTCCACCGCCGCCGCTAAGGTGAGTAGATCTTCTTCTATCATATCCGCCGTAATTTCAACGTCGGTAACTTGGGGCTTACCCTGAGTTAATGTACCCGTTTTATCAAAAGCGACAGCGTTCACTCGGCCTAGTTGCTCTAATGCCGCTCCTCCTTTTATCAACGCGCCATGTCTTGCCGCAGTTGCCAATCCAGATGTGATGGCAGCAGGGGTTGAAATAACTAACGCACAAGGACAAGCAATCAGGAGTAAGGCAAGCCCACGGTATAACCACGTTTCCCACGGTTGAGCAAATAACAACGGTGGCGTAATGATAACGAGTAACGCCACCAGCATCATTAATGGTGTGTACCAACGGCTGAATTTATCTAAGAATCTTTCGAGTGGCGCTTTGCGAGATTCCGCCTCTTCAATTAAGTGGAGAATTCGGTCAATGGCATTTTCACCTTGAGCCGAAGAAATCTGAATACGAACCACTTGATCAACCACAACACTCCCGGCCATGATTGCTTCATGTTTAGTGTGCTCAACGGGAATCGACTCACCCGTTAACGCACTTTCATCAAAGCTTGCGCTGCTATCCAATAACATGCCATCAGAAGGAAGCCTGTCGCCGGGCGCAACTTCTATGACATCACCGATGTTTAATTCACTTGCGGCTACTTCAACCCTTTCACCATCACGGATAACCGTGGCATTTTCCGGCACAAGTGCCATGAGTGCTTGCACGCCACTTCTTGCTCGATTTGATGCATAGGCCTCTAAATGCTCTCCTAGCAAAAATAACAACAATACCATGGCTGCTTCCACGGTTTCACCAAGGTAAAGCGCCCCTATCGCCGCAACCGTCATGAGAGTTTCAATCGAAAATGGCGTACCCGACTTCGCCATTGAAAACGCTTTGCTGGCAATAGGGTACAAGCCCACGATGCACACGGCAGCAAACAGGTATTTCCCTAATTCCGGAGAGAGTTGATTAACAGCTGCGCTAAGAAGCATCGCGACAGAAAGGCTGATGAGCAATAAGTTGTTACTGAGAATGCCACGCCACCCGGTTTGTTTCGCCGTAGATGCATGCACTTTTTCACCCACGCCTTGAACAGTAAAACCAATGGCTTCAATAGCGTCGACGATGATATTTTGATCCAGTGGTTTATTGAGTTTCACCACCAGTTTTTGAGTCGTAAAGCGAACTTGGGCAGAAGCTATTCCATCAATTTTGTTGACCGCCTTTTCTACTTTTTGTGCACATGCAGGACAATCCATGCCTTGAATCACCCAGCTTTTGGAAGCTAAGGGGGCAACACCTTCTTCGTCATCAGGGCTTTGAATCGATGCGGCGCCCGATGAACCACAATCACTTCCTGTCGAACAGCAGCTAACACCTTCCGCTTCTATCGCGAGTTTAGAGGGTGTTGCAGGTGAGCAGCTGCTCACTTTGAATGGGGCTTTTTGTGCTTTGTCAGAGCGACAAGCCGTATGTTGAGAGCACATGGCTTATTCCTTTTATGGTTAATGTGCTCTAACTATACACCTTGGAGTTAACTCCAAGGTCAAGGCTTTATTTTGTAAAGAGAGTCAATTCCGTTGGTTAACGTAGGCGATTAAGCACGACACTTTGATCCAGCTCAGATGGATAGTCTGAGTAGTCGAGCCCATTGTCAAAAATGTATTCGGTTAACAGCGTTCTTGCTCGCTCTAATAACTCCTTACCTTGCCACGGTTTTTCAAAATAACTCTCTATACGAGCTTTATTGATAGCGGTAATGGTATCGTTATGCGTTGCTTGACCGGTCAATAGTACTTTCTTGGTTTTAACGAAACGGCTGTCTACCGAAATATCCGTCAGTAGTTCTACCCCTGTCTTGCCTGGCATCACATGGTCTGAGATGACAAGTGCAATAAACTCCCCCTCCGCATCGAGTTCGTCCATCAACTCCAGCGCTTCATCCGCTGACTCACAATCTTCAATATTGACCCAGCTAGAAAGCGGTGCCAAATCCTGCAAAACTGCGCCTAATACTTCACGCTGATCATCGACACAAATTAAATTAAGCTTTTCCATAACCATCCTCATTGGGTAATTTTATCCGAAACACCGTGTTTTCTGGGCTGCTTTTGACGACAACGGAACCCTCATAGCTGCTCACGATCCGTTTAACAATCGATAGGCCTAACCCCAAACCAAAAGACAGCCCGCCTTTTTTAGTGGTGAAGTTGGGTTGAAAAACTTGCCGGCGAATCACTTCGGGTATTTCCGGGCCATTATTACTAATAGTGACCAAAATTTTGTTACTTGAAAAACGGCTAACAATGTCAATTTTAGGGTTCTCAGTGTCAGACATTGCATCGCACGCATTCTTAATGATATTCGCCCAAATCTGAACTAACTCGGTCTCAGAACCGATAAATTTAGGTAACTCAGCAGGGCTAAAATGCACGGACACTCTGCGTAAGTCACTTTGTAATAGTGCTAGCGACTTACGTAAGCTATCGTTAATATCAACCCATTCTTTGGTTTCTACATCGGTACGGCCTAACTGCTTAACCGACTTAACAATACTGACCGAGTGCTTGGCGGCAATACGCATGTCATGCAGATCTCGCCCTATGTTCCAAAACCGAATCGCTTGTTCTGTATTGTCTAACCAGCCACGGCTTACGTCTCCGTTAGGTACGGCTCGTGCAATCGCTTTCGCTTGTTCCCTTTCTAGCCCGTACTCTTTTATCAACTCTTTTGAACGTACTCTCACATCCGCTGAGCTAATTTTTTGTCCCCAAAGTAAGCCCTGATCAACAAACTCACTGGCTTGATTATTGTTTTCTTCAAGTAGCTCCAATATGACATTGAGAAGCCGTTCGGTTTTACTGCTGAGTACACCTACCGCGTTATTCAACTCGTGCGCAATGCCGGCAGCTAATTGGCCAAGCGTGGTCATTTGTTCAGCCGTGTGCAGCTGTTTTAACGCTCGCTCTTTAGCGATGGTTTCTTGTGTTGCGCGCCGTTGACGTTGAGAGAGTTCATTCACAATGATCGGAGTAAACTGGGCCGACAGCGGCCCATGCTTTTCAGGCTCGATGGCTTCTGTACTGTGATCTATCCATGCTAAAACGCAGTTAGATTTAGCAACCACCGTTGATGAAGCAAGATAAGTCTCTGAAAAAAAACTGTGAACCCCAATAAAGGCTCCCGTCGATGCTGTAAATACTTGGATCTGCTGCTGGCTTTCTTCATCTTGATAAAAACCTTGCAGCCCACCACTTACCACGAAGTAAAGCCTATCGTTATGGCCGCTCTGGGTAAGCACTGGCTGACCTGCTGCTATCTCCACTTGCCTATTTGGCTCGGTAAAGTACGCTTCAATGATCTGCTGATATCGACTAAGTGCCATACGTTACCCAATGTGCCCAACAGAGTGAAGTACCCATACCATTACAAAACTCAATAGCACACCCACCACACCTAGTACGATACCAACGCGTGCCATTTGGCTACTTTCAACATTACCCGTTGCGTGCGCCAACGCATTCGGTGGCGTACTGATAGGCAAAGACATGCCCAAGGATGCCGCAAAAGTCACGACTAAAATCAGAGTCATCTCACCACCTAAAGGAGCAAGGCTTACCATGGACGCACCAAGCGCCGCCATTATTGGCATTAATAAGTTCGCGGTTGCGGTATGAGACATGAAATTCGCCATCAACAAACATAAGAACGCAGCACCAAATAACACAACATAAGGTGAGTAAGCGTCAAACGGAATACTGTGAACCACTAAACGTGCTAAACCCGTTTTATCCAAAGCCAAACCAAGTGCGATACCACCGGAAACGAGCCAGAGTACGTCCCACGAAATTTTCTTCAGATCTTCTTTATTGATGATGCCAGTAAGAGAAAAAATAGCGACAGGGATCAAGGCTACGGTGTAAGAGTTCATGCCATGGCTAGATCCCATTAACCAAAGCAGAATGGTACCCGCAAACACAATGTAAACCGTAATGGCTTTCGGCGTTTTTAGGAACTTTCCTTTAATGTTGAGATCAATATTTTGCTGCTGAGCTGGGTATAGGTGTTTAATTAAAAACCAAGCTAGCGCCATCATCACTATCACAAATGGCACACCAAATACCATCCACTCACCAAACGTGATCAGGTTATCACCCACTAGGTATTTTAGAGCAATGGCGTTAGGGGGCGTTCCAATTGGGGTACCGATACCACCAATGTTCGCCGCAACAGGAACGCACAAGGCAAAAGCAATACGCCCCGGATCTTTTGGCCCAAAAACGGCAATGACTGGCGTTAAAATAGACAACATCATGGCCGTTGTCGCGGTATTCGACATGAACATCGAAAATATGCCTGTAATTAGCATAAGGCCAAGCATCACATACTTAGGCTGGGAGCCAAACGGACGCAGCAGCACACGAGCCAAGTTGACATCCAAACGATATTTAGTGGCCGCCATTGCCAAAAAGAAGCCCCCTAAAAATAACATGATAATTGGACTGGCAAAGGTCGCCATAATGTCACTGTATTTCAGGAGGTTACCGAAATGTGCTTCATCTTGGGCATAGCGGAAAAAGATGAGCCCTTTATCCGAAAGTAACAGCAGCTCTAATACAATGATCACCACTGAAGTGGCATAGATAGGAATGGGCTCAAACACCCAGCACAATGCCGCAAGCAAGAAGATAGCAATCACACGTTGCTGAATAATGGTTATGCCTTCAAATGGAAATGCCGACAATGGCATCAATAATATGAGAGCGGGAATGAGAAGAGGGATAATAAACTTTAAGTACTGGCGCATAATACAACGAAACTTCCTGTTACTGTAAATACCCGAGAGGTAATTGTGCAATTCAAACCTTGAATGGCACAATTATTCATCTGCAGTTACAAGTAGACCTAGAGGTAGATCAAGGAAACAGCAATCGGTTGAATACGCAGTTAAACTTCTGGCTTAGTTGCTATTTGGCTCACAGATTTATGGCTGGTGACTTCTTCAATTAACACAGGGTCACAATTGCAAAATGGCGTCATATTGACAGACGTGGTTGCTGGATCGAGCTCTGGTTCATAGCTAAATTCTTGCATCATTGACTGAATGTGTCGCTGTAGCACCATAATGCCTAAAACACCAAATACAATGCTCCCTACCGCTTGTCCATATAAAACCCCAAGCGCCCCGAACCACTGCGCGCCGAAGTACACAAACGGCAATGTGCCTAGCGTGGCTTTACCTAAATTAAGTGCCGTTGAATAAATGGGCTTACCTAAATTGTTGAATGACGTATTAGCAACAAACAGGGCGCCGTTAAACACAAAGCTGAACGCAATATAAGAACAAAAGGCCGCTACAATAATGGCTGCGTCTCCGGTCAGTGCAAAGCCAGCAATTAGCGCGTCTTGAACCAAATAAAGAATAATGGATACTGCGATGCAATAGACGGTAACGAATAGCAAAGAATTCATCAGAGTTTCTTTTACTCTATCGATTCTTTGCGCTCCGTAGTTTTGCCCTATGATGGGGCCAACAGCACCGGATAGTGCAAATATAACCGCGAACGCGACGGGTGAAACACGACCAATGACGGCAAAACCTGCCACGTAGTTTTCTCCAAAATGAGCAATGTTTGCTGTCACTATCGCATTGCCTATTGGGGTAGCGGTATTAGTAATAATGGCGGGAACCGCAATGGTCAAGATAGAGCGCAAGTCCTGCCTCAACTCATCTAAGTTAGGCAACCGAATGAGTTTATACGTACGATAAAGAGGAATAATAGAGAACGCTAATACGGTAATTCGAGCCACAACCGATGCAGCAGCAGCACCTTCTACGTTCCAATTGAATCCAAAAATAAAAATGGGGTCTAATATCGCGTTAACAATACCACCAGAAAGTGTTGCCCACATACTGCGTTTAGCATCGCCAGCGGCTCGTAATGCGGCACCACTTGCCATACCCAACGCGAGTAATGGACTGCTTGGTAAAATGATTTCCAAATAAGCTGTCGCACGCTCTAACGCAAAGCCTTGCGCACCAATCGCACTGAGTAACACTTCTATGTTCAGGTACATGACGATCGTGACCAGCAAGCTAATCAAAAAGGCGGCCGTTAAGATATTACTGGCTTTTCGCTTCGCATCTTGCTGTTGCTTTGCTCCTAGAGCTTTTGAAACCATCGCCCCCATTGCAATCGATGAACCAATAGATACCGAGGTTGAAAAAAACAACAACGTTCCCGCAAAGCCAACCGCTGCCGCCAATTCAACTTGACCCAACATACTGATAAACAACATGTCGAGCAGGTCTACCGCAAACAAAGCTAACAAGCCGATAGAACCGGCCCCTGACATCGTCAGAATATGTTTCATTGTTGAGCCTTCAACAAATTTTGCTTGCTGCGTTACCATAAGCGGGTATCCGTTTCATTTGAAATAAGTATAAAATTGAGCATCATAAAAACAAATAAGGCGCCATAAGCGCCCTATTAAGTGGTTAAGTATCATTAAACAGGATGTTTAAAGCAATCGTTAATACTCGCTCCTACCGCTCGAAGTACTTCGGTTCGCGTAATAATCCCTAAAAATTTGTTTTGGTCATTCACCACAGGATACATTTTCGGCTTACCGACTTTCATCATGCCCGCCAACTCAATGATCGGCATTTCAGGTTTGACCGACAGCACCTCTCGATGCATACAGTCACTGACAATATGTGAATCTTGGCAGTAATAACTAACCGCAACCAACTTGTCGAGCAGATCTTGTTCAGACAAGAAGCCAATCACTTCTTTGTTTTCGTTGATTACCGGGCCACCCATGTGCTCGGAACGCATCACTTTATCTAACGCAGCGCTCAATGGCATTTCTTCCGTGAAAGTGACCGCTTTGTGTACCATATAATCTTTAATTCTGATCGATTCCATATTCGCTCCTTAACCCGTTCCGTCGCATTTAATTGTTGGGTATAGGTTAAGTGTCGTCTAATTTCTTGATTTTACTAAATCGATTTGATCTTTTTTATCAATAGGCAAAACCAATCAGTCAATATTATTAGGCAGAATTCAGTATAATGGGCTTACAGATACCCTGCTGATTGCTTGTTGGGTCTGTCACTACGGTTTTAATCCGTACCGACCATACAAAACTGCAAATTTCCTCTTTAAATCGCAATCTATTGTTGGTATCTAATTATTTTTAATGACTATACTAAGTAAATAACTAATATCTCAATAGAGCGTTCAACGTGAACATGCAACGCAGGATAAGGATGAAATGAGCACCAAACCTTTTGTTTCAATCGTCAGCAAAGTAGCCAGTCGAATAAGAATACCGATACTATTGCTGACTTTTACTGCGGTGGTTGTACTATCTATTGGCGGTTACTTTCTTGCTATAAATGAAATGCGAAGCAACGCCGTTTCGCGTATTGATTCGATCAAGCTTTCCACGGCATCGGCCATCTTCAATTTTGATTTTGAGCAATTGGAAGCCATCACTTCAACTTTCCGTAATGACCCAGTTTTCTGCCATTTTTCAATTTGGTCAGAAGGCGATTTACTGTCTCAAACTCTTGACTTAGATCTTCCGAAAACTTCACTCATATGGAGTGAATGGGATCACCGATTCCCGTTGGAATATGTGACAGCAGAGGGAGAGAATATCACTGTTGGTCATATTGAAGCTTACGTAAACCCAGAATATGCCTTTCAGTTTTTTGCCTTGTCCGTCGGCGCTTTTTTACTCACTATCTTTATTATTTCTCTGTCGTTGTTGTATATCCTGCGCCGCACTTTCCATGAGACCATCGCTTTTCGTCTTAAATCTTTGTCTTCGCAATTTTCCTTAGTGCAAGATGACCAAGAGCGATTGCCTGAAATTCATGACCAAGTCATAAAAGAGAGAGACGAAATATCTGAACTTGTTGATGCTTACAATTTATCGTCTAAGCATGCAGCGCGATATATCGATGCCATCAATGAAAATAACGACTTGCTCAGTACCCTAGCAAAAAAAGATCCATTAACGGGTAACTTCAATCGCCAAGCATTCATCGAATATATCAGTACCGCACTCGATGGGGGTCATCAGCACGGGACGATTGTGCGTGTTAATATTCTCAACTTCTCCAGCATCAACTTAAAATTCGGCCAAAAACATGGCGATAATATTTTAAAACAGGTTAGCCAAGCACTAAACCAATGTCATGGCAGCGATTCCATCGTATGCCGGTTGGGTGGCGATGATTTCTTTGTCTTTATTCCTTCTAGCGAAAAAGTGTCCAGTCGCGAAACGTTCCACAATATAAACCGAGCCTTTTCCGAGCTTAACTTAGCCATTAATATTGGCCTTGCTCGTCACCCTCTGGATGCATCTGACCCTGAAGTATTGATACATTACGCAGAGATAGCGCTGTTAGAGGCCAAAGAATCTAAGCTCGATTATTCCGACTACCACTTAGCCTTTGAAGAACGATTAAAGCACAAAATCTATATTGATGGTCGGATTGAAGAGTTGCTAGCAAGCCGAGATTTCCATGTCTATTATCAACCTCAAATTCAGATTGAAAATAACAAGGTTTTTGGTGTTGAGTCACTACTTCGCTTAAAGCAAGAGGATCTATCATCTCCTTGGGAAATCATTACTAGAGCAGAAGATACAGGTGCCATTTTGCCACTCACCTTTGCCATTATCGAAAAGATATTTGAGCAGTGGCAAGATCATATTCATCAAATGCCAGAGGGCTTCTCTGTTGCGGTCAATATATCGCCTCAGTCTCTTGCTCAAATTAACTTTGTTGAGCTATTAATGCAGTTCTCAAAACAGTATCAGTTCCCTTTGTCTCGCCTGGTTTTAGAATTGACTGAGCTGACGAAAGTACAACAAGGGCAGCAGGTTTCTCATACTCTTCAGCGCTTGCGTAAACTCGATGTCCGTCTGTCTCTTGATGATTTCGGCACCGGATTTTCGTCCATGGAGTACTTGTTAAGTTACGGATTTGATGAGCTAAAAATCGACCGAAAGTTTGTGATGGATTTGGATAAACGTCCTGAGTCAGTACAAATCATCAAGGTCATCAATTTTTTGTGCCAAACTCTTGGTATGCAAGCCATCGCCGAGGGCATCGAAACGCCCAATGAAGAGAAGAAGCTAAAAACATTAGGGATTACAGTCGGCCAAGGTTTTTTATATAGCCATGCGGTTCCAATTACACGCATTCTTGAACAAATTAAAGATGCTCAATCCGTTTGTGTTAAATCATAATCAACGCGACTAGGATCGAATAAAAAACATACTATTAGAATACGCTGACTGGTGTTTGTAGAGTAAATAATAGCAATTAAGATATTTATCCCGCTCTACTTATACTAAAATAGATAAAACACCACTGCATCGCAGTAACAATGAAAAATGTGGTAACTATGAGTGAAAATTTAAACAGCAGCATCCTCACAGAAAGTGGCACCAATGAGCTCGAAATCATAGAGTTTCATTTGCAAAAAGTGATGCCAGACGGTTCAACTAAAACATGTTATTACGGAATTAACGTCGCTAAAGTTCGCGAAGTTATCCAAGTACCAGAAACAACGGATTATCCGAACGCCCAAGCTCACATGGTTGGCGTCTTCTCTTCACGAGACAAGCTTACCCCTTTGGTAGACTTAGCGGGATGGTTAGGTGTACCGACTAAGCCCGATATTGAGCGAAAGTTCGTTATTGTTACTGATTTCAACCGAATGACGAATGGCTTTCTTATTGACAGCATCAGCCGTATTCATCGAATTTCATGGGAAGACGTTGAGTCTCCGAGCCAGTTTTTAGAAGCGGGTGAGAACGACTGTGTGGTTGCGGTTGTACGTAAAGATACGCACTTAATCATGATCCTCGACTTCGAGAAAATCATTGCTGATATCAATCCAGAATTAAGCATGGAAAAATACGATGTTATGTCTGATCGCTCTGTTGATCTAAACCAACGCATGGTAACCAAGCGTCAAGCTCGTACGATTCTGATTGCCGACGATTCTGCGTTCATTCGTAGCTTAATTGAAAACACGCTTAGCTCTGCGGGCTACAACATCATTGCTTGTAAAGATGGTGGTGAGGCGTTAGAAAAACTCGTTGAATTTGAAAAGCTGTCGAAAGAGGAAGGGGTTCCTATCTCCGAGTTTGTTGATGGCTTAGTCAGTGATGTAGAGATGCCTAAAATGGATGGCATGCACTTATTAAAACGTCTACGTGATAACGCAACCTACGCTGACATGCCAATCGTGATGTTCTCCTCACTAATGAGTGATGATAACCGTCAAAAGGCCATACAGCTAGGCGCAAACGACACCATCACTAAACCAGAAATTGGCCGAATGGTCACAATGGTCGATGAATTCGTGTTTAAGCGTTAAAGTACTGGTTTTCCATTAATCTATTACCGTGCATCAATAACTAATGTTATACATGATAAAAAAGTGCCAGATGACCACATCACCTGGCGCCTTTTACGTCTAATTTATGAAGACCTCAACACAGAAAACCAAAATACGAATACACTGCCAATCCATACTATTGCATTGGAACTCATTGAGGATGCCTAATAACTAAATTTTGAACCGACTGACTAAAGTATCCAATCGTTCGCACTGTTGAGCAAGGTTACCTGAGGCCTCATCGGCCCTCTCTACTACCTCTACCATCGACTGGCTGTTTTCTGCAATGCGCTGGATATTTTGGTTCACTTCTTCACTGACAGAGGTTTGTTGGCTTGCAGCAGTTGCAATATGAGCGTTCATCTCATTAATAACTTGAATAGAACGATTAATTTCAGCTAAAGAAGTCACTGCACTTTGTGCCTGCTCTACGGTACTCTCCCCCCCTTTCTTGCTCGATTCCATCACTGATACCGCTTGTTTTGCACCACTTTGCAACTTCTCTATCATGGTTTGAATTTCCCCCGTACTCACCTGAGTTTTACTCGCTAGTGCACGAACTTCATCTGCAACCACTGCAAAGCCTCGACCTTGTTCACCCGCACGCGCAGCTTCAATCGCAGCGTTTAACGCAAGTAAATTAGTTTGCTCTGCTATGCCTCGAATCACATCCAAAATAGAAGCTATATTCGCAACGTCATCATCTAACTTATTGATCACCTGATTCGCTGTTGATATTTCATCAGCTAAGCCGTGTATCGACTGTACCGTTTGATTTAGTATACTTCCCGCGGCCACCACCTCGACACTGCCGTTTTCACTCGCTTCCGCAGCTTGCAAGGCATTATCACTCACATTTGTGCTCGTTACGCGCATCTCATTAATTGCTGTTGCCACCATTTCGCTTTCTTGTTGCTGTGAGCTAACCCCTGTTGCGACCTTTTCACTTAAGATAGCAAATTGCTCCATTTCATTGCGAATTTGAATGGAACAGTCAACCACATCTGCCACTGTTACCTGAACCGTATCAGCGAATGCATTAAAGTTTCGACCTAATTCGCCGACTTCGTCACCTGACTCCACAGAGACTCGTTGAGTCAGGTCCCCATCACCAGACGCAATTTCCGACATAGTTTTGTTTAGTCTATGTATGGGAGCGACTATCCAGCCTGACAATAACCAAGTTAAGGCAATACCTATCAATATCGCGATAATACTGCCAACTTCCAATGCCATTTTAGAACGCGAAACAGACTCTGATATCTGCTCTCGCAACGTTATTTGTTGATTCTCAATTTCATTACTTAACGATTTTAAATTCTTACGAATAGTCTTAAACTCTTGGTTAAGTTGGTTCTTATTAGTGGCATAAATGCTATTGGCTTGCAGTGGTGACTGAAACATCAGTTCGTAGCTTTTTACCCACTGTTCAGTCGCAGCTAATAGATCTTTCAACATTGGCTTTGAGCTATTCGATAAAATACCAAGATCAATAAGACGCCCTATACTTTCCAAGCGAGGGACCGCTCGATACGCGTTATCTTTAAACTCTGCCGTATGGTGTTCAATTTCAACTTCCTCCCCATTAGCTAACATCAAGCCTTGCGCTGCCGCAATAACTTGGTACAAATCTCTATAGCCATCTTCCAGTGAATCCATAACCGGCTGGATTGATTGATTCAGCTTCTCTGTTGCCTGAGTTTGTTGGGAAAATAATTGCGAGTTATAGAGGGTAATAGCCGAGAAGAGTATGACCATACTCGCCACAGGAGAGATCATTTTGCTTCTTAATGACCGAGAGGAAAACCAATTCATATATACACCTAATTACATCTTGTAAGTTAGATGTCAGTGTACTTATGCATTATAAAAGGCGACATTGCTCGCGTCACACTCAAATCATGGAATGAAATTAGTTTGGGTTAAATTTGCCCCAAAAATAAGCCCGCAGCTGCGAGCTATTTTAATATTTCCGATACAATAACGATTAGGTTTTAAATTGACCTAAAGTGCCACCTAATCACTCGCATTGATTTGATCACTAATAAAAGTCGCCATATTGCTGTCCATGCCATTTATTACGCCTATTGAATGGCGATCTCTTGCGGTGATTCACTTGCTGAACTTTCGTATTAAGTCGTTTTTGGACGGCCTCTTAACTTGCTAACCATGACCACCACCTCTGTTTAGTCCATGATTAAAGTTTCTCAGGATAATTTATCAGTAAAAGATAATGAAGTCTTGATGAAAAATGAAAACGCTGTTAGTTTCATTTTTATGAGCCTATACTGTATATATATACAGGTATTTATTATGCATGACATCATCGAACTATTAGAACATAAGCGCTTGATTTGGCGGGGCAATGAGCCTAGAAACCCACTAAATGTCTTACCTACTGGCTACCCAGAGCTTGATAATAAGCTGGATGGTGGCTTGCCCAAAAATGGCGTGATCGAAATCCAAACAGAACTCGGCATCGGTGAGTTACGCTTGCTGAAATCATTTATGCACAATCATTGTGAAGAGCGTTTAATCGCTTTCATTCAGGCACCCGGCACTTTGAGTGCTGAGTTTTTAGCAAGCCAAGGTTTTGATTTAACCAAAATTATTATCATTAGCCCTAAAAACCATAAAGATGCCTTGTGGGCGGCAGAACAATGCTTAAAAAGCGGCGCTTGTGGTTGCGTTTTATTGTGGCAACAAAGCTTAGAGGTACATCAAGCGAAACGCTTACAAGTGGCTTGTGAGACAGGAAACTCAGTGCAGTTCATCTTTAAATCGAAGCAGCCAAATGTACTTTCCTTACCCGTGTCATTGAGTATTGCCCTCACGCCGGATCAATATGGTTTAGAGGCAAAAATTATCAAACACAAAGGCGGTTGGCCACAAGGCTCTTTTCATATCAATATGGCAGCGGCTTGGCCTAACCTGACTTTAAAACAACCAAGTTCAACCATCTTATCTTTCCCAAAAGCAAAGCGAGGGTGAGCGTAATGCTGTGGATTTATCTTAATTTTCCGAGCTTACAACTGGACAGCTATTTTGGCCCACAAAGCCCACAAAGCCCAGACAACACCGATAAACCACCAGCGATTATCGTCGTCGATGGCCAAGATCATCATGTTGTTCAATATAATATTCAAGCTCAACAAGCTGGTATTAGACTCAACATGGGTTTAGGCACCGCCGCTTCGCTTTGTCATCCGCTGCAGGTGCATCCATATCAAGCCAGCATTGAGCATCGAAAATTAAAAGAGATCGCTCATTGGCTCTATATGGTCACGTGTGATATCACTTTATTTAAGCCAAATGGGGTCTTACTTCGTGTCACGAATATGCTAAGCCTTTATGAGGGGCTCGATAAATATTGGCATACGGTGCAGCAACATTTGAACGCCCTAAATTTGCACTATGATTTTGCTAGTGGCTACTCACCGTTGATGGCGCAGTTATTAGCAGAAAATCGTGCAAACCGCATCAACTCCGATCGCCACAGCCTACTCGCTTGCATCCATAAATATCCATTGAATGCGAGCCGTTTACCCCATAAAACCGTCAGTAAACTAGAGCGTGTGGGTATACAGAAACTTGGCGATCTGTTAACCGTTCCTATGGCCGAACTGGCTAAACGTTTTGATATTGATTTGGTCAACTATATAGGCCGTTTGATTGGTCAATTTAAGCACCCTATTGAGTTCTACCACCCACCATCATCATTCCTACGCCATCTCGATTTACTCTTTGAAATAGACAATGTGCAATGGCTGGAAAAGCCACTGGAAAAACTGTTCACACAGCTCGAATATTACCTAAAATTACGCGATCAACTGGCCAATGAACTAGAGATCCAACTTCACTCACGAGATGGCGGCATTCTTTCTCTGCGTGTATTTTCAGCTCAAGGGGACTATTTAGCCTCGAAATGGCAAAAATTAGCACGACTGACATTAGAATCCATTGCGTTAACTGCACCCGTTTTAGCCATTGAACTTTCTGTTATTCACGTAGCTGAACAATCTGGGTCTAATGACGATCTATTTGCAGGAAAACAGGGAAATACCACCTCTCTTGAACTTCTGTCACTCTTGCAAGCCAAACTTGGCAAAGGTGCTATTCAAGGCATTCAATTAGCCGATGACGCACGGCCTGAAGTCGCAAACCAATACATTGACCCTCTCATAAAAAAACAACCAAAACCAAGCCAAAAAGTGGCATCAAATACCACTTCAAGGCCCAGCTTCATGTTACCAATTCCACAACGACTTAATGAACAGGTGACGTTAATTCAAGGCCCAGAGAGAATTGCCACTGGGTGGTGGGATGATAACGCAATGGTGCGGGACTACTTTATTGCTCGCAGCGAACTCGGGCGGTGGTTATGGATATTTCGCAATCGAGAACAGCACTGGTTTGTTCACGGTTATTTTAGTTAATGATTCATCGGTAATCATGAGTAGGACATACTATGCAATACGCTGAGCTATTTTGTCAGTCTAACTTCTCGTTTTTAGAGGGTGCTTCTCATGCTGAAGAACTCACAATTCAAGCCGATTTCTTACGTTATGCAGGTATTGCGATCACCGATGAGTGCTCTGTTGCCGGCGTAGTACGCGCTCACACAGCCATCAGAGATCACCAGTTAAACGTTAAACTTATCGTTGGGAGCTTATTTCGTCTCGGTAACGAGTTGGAAGTGATTTTGCTATGCCCTACCCGCGAAGCCTACGCTGAATTATGCCGAGTCATCACCAATGCGAGAAGACGCAGTCCAAAAGGCGAGTATACGTTATCTGACTGGGATCTCATGTCGGTCAAACACTGCTTAATTTTATGGTTACCTTGCAATAAAGAAAACGACCATGAATGGGGAAAATGGTTAAAACAGCATCACACTCATCGCTTATGGATTGGCTTGCAGCGGCACTTACAAAGTGACGATGCCGGCTACCTTGCTCATTGCCAGCAACTCAGCCGAGAATACTCCCTGCCAATAACCGCATGCGGAGGCGTATTGATGCACAACGCTAACCGCCTACCACTGCAACATGTCTTAACCGCTTTGAAACATGGCACCAGCATTGAAAAAGCCGGTAAGCGCCTGTTGTCTAATACCGAAAGAACATTGCGCTCAAAAGAAAAGCTGAACAAGCTCTTTCGGGCCGAATGGCTAGCAGAAAGTATGCATATTTTGGAACGCTGCCAGTTCAACCTCGATCAGCTTCGTTACGAATACCCCAGCGAATTAGTCCCCGATGGTTTTACTGCGATGAATTATTTGCGACACCTTGTTGTTCAAGGCTGTGAATTTCGTTTCCCTAATGGGCTACCAGCGCAGGTTCAGAGCATCATTGATAAAGAGCTCACACTCATTGATGAGCTTAAATACGCCTTTTTCTTTTTAACCATTCACGACATCGTGATGTATGCCAAATGCCAAGGTATTTTATACCAAGGGCGAGGTTCCGCAGCCAATTCCGTGGTGTGTTACTGCCTAGAAATCACCTCGGTTGATCCTCGCCAAATTTCCGTTTTATTCGAACGTTTCATCAGTAAAGAGCGAAACGAACCGCCCGATATTGATGTCGACTTCGAACACGAACGTCGTGAAGAAATCATCCAATACATTTACGCTAAATATGGCCGAGAACGCGCCGCTCTTGCTGCGACCGTGATCTCCTATCGTTTCAAAAGCGCCATAAGAGACGTCGGAAAGGCGCTAGGAATTGCTGAAACTCAGCTCAATTTTTTCATTAAAAACATCAATCGCCGTGAAGGGCGTGATAGCTGGCAAGCCCAAATTGTTGAACTCGGACTCGACCCTAACGCCAGCAAAGGCAAGCAATTTATCGCCTTGGTTGATGAGATCATGGGGTTTCCTCGCCATTTGTCCCAGCACGTAGGTGGTTTCGTGATTTCATCCGGCCCTTTGTATGAGTTGGTTCCTGTGGAAAATGCCACCATGAGCGATAGAACCGTGATCCAATGGGATAAAGACGATTTGGAGAGCTTAGGCTTATTGAAAGTAGATGTCCTGGCCCTTGGCATGCTCACGGCGATCCGAAAGTGCTTCCACTCAATTTCGCATCACCACGGCCGTTCGCTTTCGATTGCTGATATCACTCGTATGCAAGACGATAAGAACGTCTATCACATGTTGCAAAAAGCCGACACTGTGGGTGTTTTTCAAATTGAGTCTAGAGCTCAAATGAGTATGTTGCCACGCCTTAAACCCGCAACCTATTATGATTTGGTCATTCAAATCGCCATTGTACGCCCGGGGCCTATTCAAGGAGACATGGTGCACCCTTTTTTGAAACGACGAAATGGCGAAGAGCCAATAAGCTACCCGTCAGAAGAAGTTAAAGAGGTACTTTCACGCACCATGGGCGTACCTATTTTTCAAGAACAAGTCATCAAACTGGCGATGGTGGCAGCTGGATTTTCAGGAGGCGAAGCGGATCAGCTTCGCCGGGCGATGGCATCTTGGAAAAAGAACGGTCAGCTCATGCAGTTTAAATCCAAGTTAATCAATGGCATGCAAGAACGGGGATATGAAACGGCTTATGCTGAACGTATTTTTGACCAAATTTGTGGATTTGGTGAATACGGTTTTCCCGAAAGTCATTCGGCGTCTTTCGCAGTGCTGGCTTACACGTCCGCTTGGCTAAAATATTACTACCCCGAGGCTTTCTATACGGCACTATTAAATAGCCACCCTATGGGGTTTTATAGCTGCTCTCAATTGGTTCAAGACGCTAAGCGCCATGGCATTCGTATTTTACCTATTTGTGTGAATCAATCACAATATGATCACCTGGTTATCAATGACAATGGCGACTTCTTAATTCGCTTGGGCTTTCGCCTCATCAAAGGCTTCAGTTTTGACGGTGCTAAAATTCTAGTACAGAAGCGCCCAGTATCAGGCTACCGTCACAGTGGTGAACTTAAAAATGCAGGTTTAAGTCGCCGCGACATCGAATTGCTGGCTTCAGCAGATGCTTTAAAGGTACTGGCAGGGGACCGTTTTTCTGCTCGTTGGGCTGTCATGGATAACCTCAATGACTTGCCTCTATTTAGAAACCTTGCCCCCAGTAATGATGCGCATCAATACACTCCTGATGAATTTAGTACTCTTAATGAAGACTACGCCGCAACCGGGTTATCGCTGAATAAACACCCCATCACCCTACTTGATGAAGCCGGCAAGCTCGGGCGTTTCACTCGCATGACTGATTTACTCTCCATGTCACATAAATCTTTAGTCACCGTTACTGGCGTCGTAACGGGAAAACAATCTCCGGGAACAGCCGCTGGTGTCACCTTTGTGACCTTAGAAGATGACACAGGAAACATCAATGTGGTGGTATGGGCTGGCACTGCAAAAGCGCAAAAACAAGCTTATTTAACCGCCAGGATATTGAAAGTAAAAGGGATTCTAGAACGTGAGGGAGAAGTAACTCATGTGATTGCAGGTAAACTCATTGACTTGACCGATAACGCAGCCAAGTTAGTGACAAAGTCTCGTGACTTCCATTAACCAGCACAGCCATACAACATAATCTGTTTTGGCTATTATACAAACCATGTAACAGAGCCACCTAAAAAGTGATGCTACTTCAATTTCCACAGATATATATAAATTCTTCCAGTAGTTCATAAAATAGGCATTTACACACCAGTCAAATCTCGTTATGTTGAATACAGAATTTAGCACCTTCGCTTGCGAATTCTTTACTGGCACTACCAGAATAAAAATAAAATATAGAACAGAATAACGATCTAACTCTATAAAATGAAAAGCCGATGATTCGGCTTTTTTTGTGCCTCATATTCTGACCTCTAACACTCTTATCCTTAGCGTCCCTGTCCCTAGCTGAGCCTTTTTGTTTTTTTATCTCGCTTTTACCGCAACGATTCTAAAATTTACAAAACCAACTTCACAACTACCAAACTAAGTGCAATGCCAATGCGTGCTTATCGCTAAAGTTACCTAATACATCAAAGAGGTAACGATACTATGCAAAACACATTTAATGCTAAACCCTTCCCACTCCCTTTCGAAGCAAAGTCTACCGCGCTGATTTTGGTTGATATGCAGCGTGACTTCGTTGAACCAGGAGGGTTTGGCGAAGCTCTGGGTAACGACGTCAGCCTAGTAAGAAGTGCGATTGAACCCTGTATGGCGGTATTAGAAAAGGCCCGTAGTATAGGACTAACCGTCATTCATACCAGAGAGGGCCACAGACCAGACCTTTTAGACTGTCCACCAGCGAAACTGACACGTGGAGGTCACACGTTCATCGGCACTGACAGCCCCAAAGGACGGATTCTCATTAGAGGGGAATACGGACACGACATCATTCCTGAACTCTATCCAATTAACGGCGAACCTATCATAGACAAACCCGGTAAAGGGGCTTTCTACCAAACCGATCTGCACTTGATCTTACAAAGTCAGCAAATAAAGACTCTTATTATTTGTGGTGTTACCACTGAAGTGTGCGTGAACACAACGGCACGAGAAGCCAATGACAGAGGTTACGAGTGCATCATCCCTGAAGATTGTGTTGCGTCTTACTTTCCTGAATTTCAAAAATACGCACTCGATATGATCCAAGCACAAGGTGCCATTGTCGGATGGGTTTCTCACTCACAAGACATCCTTAACGCACTTAACAACTAACCATGCCCCCTAAACATCTAAAGGAAAATATGATGAATAATACTCACATTCCCCTGTGGCAAAAAAGTGATTGGAATGGCTTTTTTGGGCTTTTCACTAATGTCTTGCTCAACGTAATGGTACTCACCCAGCTTTCACTGTTAGTACTCAACTTCCCAGACGACTTAGTCTTTGGAAGAATACTTCCAGCATTAGGCCTCGCGCTACCGTTGGGCAATCTCTATTACGCTTACATGGCCTATCGTCTTGCAAAAAAAGAAAACCGCACCGATGTTACCGCTCTACCTTATGGCCCATCAGTGCCTCACATGTTTGTTGTCGTCTTCTTGGTGATGCTACCTACTTACTTAAAAACGAATGACCCAATCATTGCGTGGCAAGCTGGCCTCGCTTGGTGTTTCATTATTGGTATTATTGTCATCATCGGCGCTTTTGTTGGGCCTGCTGTACGCCGCTTTACTCCCAAAGCCGCCATGCTAGGCACCCTCGCAGGGATTTCTATTGCCTTCATATCGATGGGCCCTGCGTTTAGCATGTTCGAAACGCCTTGGATTTCACTGATTGCGCTTGCGTTGATCTTAGTGACCTGGGCTGGTAATTATAAACTGCCATTTGGTATTCCCAGCGGGTTAGCCATTATGGTGGTTGGCGTTGCATTAGGATGGGGCGGATTATTATTCGGCCAAGACGTTGTCGCCATTGAAAACTTACAAGCGGCAAATGAGAACATTTCATTCTATTTCCCTCTTTTCTCACTTGATGTCATGACAGGTTTATTGGTAGTGACTCCGTTTTTGGCAACGGCGATTCCACTGGGTATTTTCAACTTTGTTGAAGCCATGAATAACGTAGAAAGCGCAGAATCAGCCGGAGACAGCTACAACCTTCGCCAAGTGTTGCTGGCCGATGGCATCGGCGCTTTGGTTGGTGCAAGCTTTGGTAGCCCGTTCCCACCAGCTGTTTATATTGGTCACCCAGGTTGGAAGAGTATAGGGGCTCGTATTGGCTACTCCATGGCAACGGGCATCAGCGTTGGTGCAATCTGTATGTTTGGTGTTATCAGCCTGCTATTGGCACTTATTCCATTGCCAGCCATTCTCCCTATATTGCTGTACATCGGTTTGTTGATCGGTTCGCAAGCTTTTCAAGTTTGTTCACCAAAACATGCACCAGCAATTATATTGGCATTCATTCCTAGTATCGCGGAATGGGCAAAGACCATGGTGGATTCTGCGTTAAATGCCGCAGGAACGAATGCGGCTCAACTCGGCATGGATACCCTTGCCAACAGTAACGTTCTGTACGTTGGGTTAGAGCGACTAGGTTCAGGCTCTATATTATCGGGCATGTTACTTTGTAGCATGGCGGTATTTGCTATTGAAAGGCAATCCAAGAATGCAGCGGTTGCAGCACTGCTCGCCGCATTTGCTAGTGGCATTGGCCTAATCCATGCTCATACACTGGCTATTATGCCAAACCCAGATGTGACCTTTGGTTACGTAGCGATGGCCGCCACTTTTATGTTCTTTTCTCGTCAGGAAAAATCACTGCATGTCAGCCAACCCAACGTTGAGCAAAGTGAACAAGCCAGTTAATGACAGACTTTAAGAAGCATAGCGAAGAGACTTAAATAAAAACCTAAAAAAACAGCCAGTTCATTAATCAATATGAACTGGCTGCGTTTGTACTTTCTGTTCTTTCTAACTTCTCATCTGGTTATTCACACTATGGCAGAGTAGTAATGTCCCAGCGGTTAAGGGCTTCTTCTCCACTTATGCCTTTACTGCCCCAGCGATCAATATTGTCCACGACCAAAACGTTAGAATGCTCACCAAGTAGTTGAGCTAAGTTTGCGTTCATCTTACGCGATGTCAGAACCCAAACACTCGGATCTTCTTCCAATAATTGGCGTATCTGTTGTTTGTCTTCTTCGGTCCAATCTAACTCTTGCTTGGTCAACCTTTCGACCACAAACAACTGGTGACCCGCGGCAAAATCTTCTAAATCAGAAGACAGCAGCAAAACGGTGTCTATTTCCGCTTCTTGCAATGCCGTCTGCTGGCGATTTATCAATGATCTCACGTTACGTATCAACGCTTGTCGGTTATCTCCAATTAACTGCGCATGTTGCGGCCATACTTTCTTTAGGTCATCACTCACAATCATGGCCATTCGGCTCAAGTTCGCTGGATTAAGCCACATGTAAGGTGATATAGAGCCATCATCTAACTGGATTGCCGCTACGCCGGTCGCTCTAGGTGAAATAGCTTGGCTCGCGTCAATTTCCACTAAGCGGATATTGGCTTGCCTTGCATGAATAAATAACGGGTCTTGCGGCCAAACGGCACTTAGAGTAATCGCGACCTGTGCTTTTTCAGCCGCCGTTGCCACCGTCTTTTCGCCTCGAGTTTCAAACCAATTAGGCAGTCTTGCGACACTGTAACGCTTAGGCGGCAAATAAGTGGTGTTAATGCCCGTCCCCTTTACCAACTCCTGCGCCAACATATACGTCACTGGCGTCGCCGTTAAAATATCATTGCCCAATACGGTTTTACTCGTTAAGCCCAATGCCAAAACAAATAAAATACGGCTCATTGTGCGCATTCGATAGCGACGTAAAAAATGTTTAAACATGAAATTACCCTTTACGAATCATGCGATAACAGGTCGCAGTTAAAAAGAAAATGGCCGCAACTATGATGATGGCAGCACCTGAAGGAACCGGCAGTTTCAGCTCCATTGGCAACAATGTGCCAATCAAACAACTCACTGTAGCTAACACGCCAGATAGTACAACAAACCGGCCCATACTTTGGGTCAGTAGCCGCGCTGTTGCGCCAGGGATCAACAGTAAAGCACCCACTAATACTGCCCCTATAATTTTTACTGATGCTATCGTTACCAAGGTCACCATCATGACAAATAGATAGTCATAAAATGTGGTGGCGTAGCCTCTTACCTTTGCTATATCGGGACTGATACAGGTTAACAATATGCGATTAAAGGTTGGGATCAGGACAAGAATGATCGCTAAACAACTTAACGCTAACAAAGCCAAATCATTGTCCGTTACCGTAAGGATTGAGCCAAATAGCACGTTTTCTAGCAGGTGAATGTTTATCTTACGAGCCACGTACATTAACAAGGCGGCACCAACGGCAAGCGCTAGAGCCAAAAATACGCCAACGAGCGTATCGTAAGGCACGTTAGTTCGGTTTCTCACAAAATGCAGTAATATGGCGAAAACCATACAAAAGCTGAACAACCCGATGATTGGGTTATCCGGAGTTTCGCCTAACAACACACCCAGTGCAATCCCGGTTAATGCCGCATGGCCAACCGCTTCAGAGAAAAACGCCAAACGCTTCGCAATCACCAATGTGCCAAGACCACCTAATAAAGGCCCTACCATCAAAGCGGCAACAAGCGCGTTGACCAAAAAAGCATACGAAAAGCTTTCACTCAACCAGCCAGCTTCCACTCCTGCCATCGCCCACTGGCGAATCATATCCATCATGATGCCACCTTCTGTTTTGTATCTTGAGTTGCGCTCATCGGAGAAGTTGAATAATGATTAAACAAGCGTTCAATCTTATCCGGTGTTAGAACGTCTTGAACGCTGCCACTGTCGACCATATGGCGATTTACTACGTGCACCGTACCATTCAAGCGACGTACTGCACTCACATCATGGTGTACGGCCAAAATGGTTCGGTTTTCCGCAACTAATTCGGTGATTAAAGACTCAAGGTAGCGTACGCCTTGCTCATCCATACCGGTTGTCGGTTCATCTAATACCAAGAGTTCAGGGTCATCCAATAACGCTTGAGCAAACAGCACTCTTTGCTGTTCACCTCCAGACAACTGCCCCATACGACGGCTACAGCGGCTACTCATTCCCACACGGGATAATTGCGCAAGCGCTCGTTGTTTTGCTTTCTCACTCTGACGCCAAAACAATGGCGATGTGTTTTGGTTTAACAGAATAAAATCCATCACAGTCAACGGTAGGCTGGCTTCAAACATGGCTTTTTGAGGAACATAACCCAATCGCCCTTTTTTTTCAGGCCATTGAATATTGATGTCACCCGTAAATGGCGTTAAACCTAAAATCGATCTTAACAACGACGTTTTTCCACCACCATTTGGCCCCATCACGATGTGGCATTTTCCCGCCTCAAATTGGTGATCGATGCTTTCCAATATGGTGTTGTCTCCATATTTCAACGCAACCTGCTTTAACTCGATACTCGGGCCCATTACTCGCCTGCCTTTTTGGCTGCAGCAAACTTCATCGACTCAACTAAGGTCGCCAGATTAGCGGCGGTTTCTACTTCGACTTTTCCATCTTGGTATGATCCGTGAGTCATATGAGAGAATCGATAAAGCTGAACGCCCGTTGCTTGCTCTATGGTGTCGACATAGCGGTTCGGCATATTCAATTCGTAAAACAAAATATCAATTCCAGATTTACGAATTTTTTCAATGGTTTCTTGTAGCTGACTCGCACTTGGTTCAACACCGTGAGCGGGTTCTATAACCGTTGCTACGTCTACGCCAAATTCTTGTAGTAAATAGCCATAGGCATTATGTGTCGTCGCTACTTTCATTCCTGAAGTATCTAAGTCACCCAGTGCCATCATCGCTTCGTGTTTCATTTTTCGGAAAATCGTGGCGTATTTTCGAGCATTGGCACGATAGAATTTCGCGTTATCAGGGTCAACTTTGCCAAGCTCGCTCGCAATCGTGTACACCTTCTGAATAGTGGTCGATAAACCAACAAAAGTGTGAGGGTTCACCGCACCATTACCAACAGATTGACCAATAGCTGGCAGTAGAGGCACATCTTTATTTGCTTTAATCACGGTCAGCTCATCCTTACCGGCTGCCGCTATCACTTTCATGGCAAAATCATCATGGCCAATGCCATTAACCACGATGATATCCATCTCTCGTAAGCGACGCAGATCATTGGGCTGAGGTTGATAATTATGTGCATTAAAGCCTGCATCAACCAACGGAAGAACCGTCATTTTGTCGCCAACAATCGCCTTCACATAGCTGTAATAAGGTTGAAGCGTTATGCCCACAACGGGCTTTTCTTTTGCAAACGCAGAAAAGGTAGAGAATGTGATCAAGCAAAATGAGAGAAGCGTTAAAATTATTTTTTTCATATTATTATCACTGATGAGTGGCAGAATTAATGCGTATCGTTGGCACTATGACGAGTATTAAAGGCAATGTTGACCCAACCGGATTCGATCAACTGAGCTTGAGTTAATTCGATTTCCTTTTTAGCAAAAGGCTTGGCGTGATTATGTAAATCTAACCATAACTCAGGCTGCTGATGTTGAGAGATCAGCACCATAGACTTCGCACCGTCCGTAGACTGATGTATTCCTTGGTATGCACCAGGAGCAATACGCTTCCACTGGTGTTTCCCTTGAAATTGCCAACTCTTATCCTCAATGAATGGCGCAACCCACAGTTCTTTTAACTCAGTAATGGATGCCCAGAGGTCACGTTCACGTTCAGAGTTTTCAGATCGTTCGTCATGTAATTGTCTGATTTCTTCATGAGCAAGACGCAGATCAGCGATCAATCCTAGAGAGTTTTGTTCGATGTCTTCTAACGCAATTTGATGTTTCGCGACAGCAGGAGTGGAGGATTCTGTATGATTCAAGGACAACAGCAATGCAGCACAAAGTAAAATACAGCTGACAGACAAAGCTACCCATTTCCCTTCACGGCCACCGTTATCTGGGGTCACACGCTCAATGATCATTTTTGTTTGATCTCAACAACATCGACTTCAACAGGGCTTTCATGACCCGCGTCAAATACAATGTAAAAATCGCCTTGAGGTTGGCTAAAAGTCACTTGAGACGCTTTATTCGTTTGCGCTTTATCAACTAGGTTATCGTCGTAATCATAGAGATTAATCGTGTAGTCAACCGCTTTGCTGGCATCGCTATACCCAGCTTCACACACCACATTTTTAGAGGCATCAAACCAGCAATTCATCAATGGAAAGTGCGCGTGAGCTTGCATGGAAAAAAACAGAGTTACAGCTAAAAAAGGGCGTATTATTTTATTTGTCATAACAACCTCGACAACCAAAGAAACCCACGACTGACAACCAGCCGTGGGAAAAACACAAAAATTATTGCAGAACAGCTTCAAACGTTAAGTGAACATTGACACTACTAACGTCCGCCAGTGGGTTACCTACAAGCTCACCTTTATGGTTTGCTCGTAATAAATAACGACCAGCGATTTCAGGGGTAAACTTAATGACACCGTCTTTGTCACTCACAAGATCAAGCTGATCTTGCTGGTTACGATACAAAGTCCCTTCGCGAGTCACATCTACCGTGACTCCTTGTTGAGGCTTGCCATTGTAGTAAAATTGGAATTCAACTGGCTCACCTTCAACGATATCGGCTGGGTGCGTAAGTGGCTTAAGCTCAAGAAGCTTACCTTCAATTTCAAGGGCACTTTGAGTTGGTTTGCCAACTGTGATGTAAGATTCTGCGCGGGTGAAGCTTAGCTGAGTGATCACATCACGCGACTTCTCAGGTAAATCAACTGCGCGTTCTGCTTTATTTGCGCGTAGCCATTTAACCGTATCACGACGGCCTGCTTTGTATTTCGTCCAATAACTTGGCGTACCATTTACAGCCACTTTATGAGTGCCTTGCTCAATGAACTCAAAGTCAAAAATTGAACGGCGCTTTCCTCGAATCACGAAATTAGGGCGCTCTTTGCGGCCATCTGGCATCAAAATTTGTGCTGATTCGCTACCGGCTGGTTTATCAAACACAAATGCACCATGGGATGCAGTCACGTCAAAAGTTAACCAATCGCCACCCTCTTTAGATACAGTAAAGTGCGAAGGTAGAATCCAGCGCGGGTGTGCACTAGCCGATACAGACACCGCTAAGCCAGCAACTGCAGCGCATGTCAAAGCGACAGCTTTCAATTTACTATTCATGATTGTCATTGTTAATTCCCTATTTAATTTTGGCGCTACTGACTTTGTAGCTAAGCGTCACCACACCAGTTTCGGCTGTTGGCTCAATTGTTTTGCTAAATCCTTTTTGACCTAGCTGAATTTTTTGTCGTAATAAATCTCGGCCGCCATGTTCTCGTACAACTTCGGCATAGAAGGTGTAACTCCCCTCTTCTACACGGTTGCCTTTTTCATCGGTGCCATCCCAGACGAAACGGTAATCACCGGCAGGTCTGGTTGCGGAAGTTACGCCATCCACTAGCGCTTTGTCGTACCGGCCAACCTTTCTCCACCAGCTACGCAAGTCTTTTAGCCATTCATCTTTACCTACCCACAACTCTAAAGTGCGCACCGGTTGTCTTTTACTGTCTTCAATCCAAACAGCAACATAAGGACGGGCGTACATTGAGGTTTCAATCGTTGGTAGTGAAAACTCAACATCTAACTGTGCATTTGAAGGTAACGTTTCCGCGTTTATTGAAGCCGCGCTTAATGCAGAAAGAGCGAACACTGCCGATTTTGTCCATAATTTCATGTTTGTTTCCTAATTCTTCCGTTTTCAATAGAGCGCTCGTCACGCCAGATCTAAGGCACCGCGAATATAATCAAAGCTAAGGAAATACTGCTTCCCAAGGCGAACCACTTTAATGACGTCGCTAACGTGCGTTTTTTGGGAATAAGTAAACACACACCCGTCAATACAAACACAACCATTAGCGCCGCGGTTATATCAATAAACCATCGCCATATTTCGCCACTGTTACGCCCTTTATGCAGATCGTTCAACATCGCAATCAAACCGTAATTCGTGGTTTCTACTTCTGCGGTCATCGACTCCATATCGATAAACACGGCAGCGTTATAACCGGGGCCTTTATAATCCACCGCGATTTCTCCCGCTACCAATTCACCGTCTTCAATCTCAGTAAACACACTCAAAGCGGAAGCTTGTCCTGAAAGAGCGGCTTCTTTTCTGAGGTATTCAACCAATGGGGCTTCGTTAGGCACGTATTGACCCGCTTGAGAATGAAAAAGCTCGCTAGGGATAGATAACGTTATGGTTTGTAGGTCAGGTGTGTTTTTTACATACAGGTGAGGTCTATTGAGAGTAATTCCAGTGACCGCAAAAAACAGCACCACCAACAATAACGCCATGGAAATATAGACATGCAGTCGGCGAGACCACAGCTGGACAGATTTGTTTTTGAGCATGGGTACAACAATGAACAGGCTATTTTAATGGCAAAAATTGTAAGTGATAATAGTTTTCATTGGCATTCAATTTACAATATTTACAAACGTGAAGAGTTAACTATTGCTCCTTTGAAATAGAACAAACGCATAGTGCTACATTCAGAAAATACTTTTTTAACAAGGCAATATCCGGTGAATTACAAGGCACTTACAAACGATAAAAATCATAAAATACAGTAACTAAAGGGCTGGTCTCTCACAATGAAAGTGGTAGCATGTTGAGATGTGTTTTATAAGGATTAGAGAAATGGTCACTACCACTTCAACGCGTTTTAAAGTCAAAGTAAATACCAGCAAAGGAAGCTCTTACTGGACACTAAGTGGCTCGACCACTATTTTTGAAAACGCCGCTATTTTCACAATGGACACAATGCCCGACTTCTTCCGACAATCTCTTGAGCAAGACTTCATCGATCTGCTCCCTATCGAATAATGTCTGGGCCGAACAATGTCCTCTAGCCAATAAACGGTATGAACTTCTAAAACAGGTTTGTATCGCAATCAGAATAAAAGTCATTTTCTTCAAAAAAATGGCTTTTTTATCCCCTCCCCGTTGAAACATAGGCTCTCCTTTTTAGCCCCTTTCACTAGCAGCACCTTTTACGACGTTAGCCTCGTCACGAGTTAGGTCAGGAGGGTGAAAACATTCGGACACAAAGCATTATTTACAAAAAAACCATAAAAATGCATCGTCATGTAAATATAAACCACACTCTGACGCATTAACAAGACAACCCCCCAACGATCGAAACCAATCAAAAAACGTCGAAAAAACATACCAATAAACCCATTCATTGCTTAACTGGTAAGAATACATTCATATTCATTCTTACCAGTACAAATTATATGAACCTTGATAATTAGTGTTCGATTATTTAGAGCACTAATCATTATTAAATTAAACAAAGCCCTATAAGGACTAAAAACATGGCCCCCATACTGGAAGTTAAGGGACTGTACAAGGTGTTTGGAGAAGACACTGATCGCGCATTTACCATGATTGAACAAGGCGCAGACAAAGATAAAGTGTTTAACCAGACAGGCCTAACAATCGGTGTTAATGATGTTTCTCTCAGCATCAAAGAAGGCGAAATCTTCGTCATAATGGGGTTATCAGGCTCAGGCAAGTCAACTTTAGTTCGCCTACTCAATCGTCTTATAGAGCCAACCAAAGGCAACGTGCTTCTACGTGGCAAAGATATCGCTCACATCTCAGAACAAGAGTTACGCCAGGTTCGCCGCAACAACATCTCTATGGTATTTCAAAACTTTGCTCTCATGCCGCACATGACTGTTATCGAGAATGCAGCCTTTGGCCTAGAGCTGGCTGATGTAGAAGTAGAGGAGCGCAAATCAAGTGCTCTTAGTGCATTAGAGAGAGTCGGGTTAAGCGCATACTCAGAGTCTTATCCTGATGAGTTATCTGGTGGTATGAAACAACGTGTTGGCCTTGCCCGAGCATTAGCTTGCGATCCAGATATCCTATTAATGGACGAAGCCTTTTCAGCCCTTGATCCTCTGATCAGAACTGAAATGCAAGATGAGCTTATACGCCTACAAAATGACGACAAACGCACCATCGTCTTTATTTCCCATGATCTCGATGAAGCCATGAGAATAGGCGATCGCATCGCCATCATGCAAAACGGTGAAGTGGTTCAAGTTGGCACCCCTGACGATATTTTAAGTAACCCTGCAAATGATTACGTTGAAGCCTTCTTCCGAGGAGTCAATGTCGCCAATGTTCTCACCGCAAAAGACATTGCCCGTAAAAAACCAGCCGCCGTATTTAAGAAATCAGAACATGACGGCCCGGCATCCGCCTTACAAATCTTAATGGACAACGATCGGGAATACGGCATCGTGGTAGAAAAAACCAGTCGTTATTCGGGCATCGTTTCTATGGATTCATTACGCCAAGCCCACAAAGACGGATTGTCTCTTGCTAGTGCCGAGCTTAGTGAAGGTTTAACAATCAAGCCGAACCAACCAATCAACGACATATTAGGTGATGTCGCTAGCGTGCCCTACTCCGTTCCAGTTGTGGACGAAGATGGCAATTATTTTGGTGTTGTGACCAAATCACGACTGCTTCAGACGCTAGACAAGGGATAGACAATGTCATCAGAACAAACCAATAATGATCCATGGTCACAACCAGCGGCTGAACAAAGTGACCCATGGGGTCAATCAACAGAGACGCCCGCTTCAGCAGACTGGCTCAATAGCGAAGTCGTTGAAACCAAACCGTTCGATATCATGAATCCGTTTGAAGAAGCTATATTACCCGTCGATACTTGGGTCGAAGCCGGATTAAATTGGCTGGTTGAACATGGCCGTCCCGTATTCCAAGCCATTCGAGTGCCGATAGACTTCATCCTCACCACCTTCGAAACCGCTCTGGTCTCTACGCCGTCACCCTTCATGCTGCTAATTTTATTTATGCTAGCGTGGCAATTTTCTAATCTCCGCCTCGGTTTTGCGACCGCCGCGTCACTGATATTTATTGGCTTAATTGGCGCTTGGTCTCAAGCAATGGTCACCCTCTCTTTAGTCATGACATCGGTGTTCTTTTGCTTATTGATAGGGCTACCACTCGGTATTTGGCTTGCACAAAGTAACACCGCAGCCAAATTTATCCGCCCCATCCTCGATGCCATGCAAACCACCCCGGCATTTGTCTATTTAGTCCCTATCGTCATGCTATTCGGTATTGGTAACGTGCCTGGTGTCGTGGTAACCATCATTTTTGCCCTACCTCCCGTTGTTCGCCTAACCATACTTGGCATCCAACAAGTTCCCGAAGAGCTTATCGAAGCCGGCCATTCGTTTGGTGCCAGCCGCAAACAGATGCTCTATCGTATTCAATTACCCCTTGCGCTACCGACTATTATGGCGGGCGTGAACCAAACATTAATGCTGTCACTTTCTATGGTTGTCATCGCGTCAATGATTGCGGTAGGCGGCCTAGGTCAAATGGTCTTACGCGGTATTGGCCGACTGGATATGGGCCTTGCTGCTGTCGGCGGGTTAGGCATTGTGATTCTTGCCATCCTGCTAGATCGAATTACTCAAGTATTAGGCATTAACGCAGGTAACACGAAACTACGCTGGTACCACACGGGGCCAGTATCGATTTTACTCACCATTTTTGCAAAGAACAAAAGACAACCCAACATCACCAAAATTACGGAGAAATAAAATGAATCATTCATGGAAGAGAATCTTAACCACCAGCGCCGTTTCCTGCTTGGCAATGTCGTCTAACGTTTGGGCAGAGAAGTTACCCGGTGAAGGCGTCAAAGTTCAACCTGTTCAATCGACAGTGGCAGAAGAAACGTTCCAAACGCTGATCGTCAATCGCGCATTGGAAGCTCTGGGTTATGACGTTCAACCAACCAAAGAGGTTGATTACAACGTGGGGTATACGTCGATAGCAAAAGGTGATGCTACTTTCCTTGCCGTTGGTTGGTTCCCTCTACATGCAGACAAATACACCATGTCTGGCGGTGACGACAAGTTTTACCGTCAAGGCCAATACGTCAGCGGCGCCGCTCAAGGCTACCTCATCGATAAAAAAACTGCCGACAAATACGGCATCACCAATATCGGCCAACTAAACGATCCTAAAATTGCAAAACTTTTTGATGCCGATGGTGATGGAAAAGCAGACCTGACTGGCTGTAACCCTGGCTGGGGCTGTGAATTAGTCATCGAAGAACAATTATCCGCCTATAAATTGCGCGACACTGTTGCTCACAACCAAGGTAACTACGCCGCTATCATTGCTGATACCATTTCCCGCTATAAGAATGGCGAGTCGATCCTTTATTATACTTGGACCCCATACTGGGTAAGTGGTGTTCTCGTTCCTAATGAAGATGTGGTTTGGCTTGAAGTGCCGTTTTCTGCTCTACCCGGTGAGCGTAAAAACGTAGATACCACGTTATCTAACGGTAAAAACTACGGTTTTGAAATGAACTCGATGCGAATCATCGCAAACAAGGCCTTTGCTGAGCAAAATCCTTCAGCAGCAAAACTGTTCGAAATCATCAAGCTAAACATCAATGATGTCAGCGCACAGAATATGATGATGAGCAAAGGTAAAAACAGCTCTTCGGATATTGAATCTCACGTAAACGGCTGGATAAAAGCAAACCAAAACTTATTCAACTCTTGGGTTGCTGAGGCAAAAAAGGCAGCGCTTTAGTTCTTTTTAAAGACGTTCCTTTTTAGACAATCCTTCATAGGCCAGTAGCCCCTCTACTGGCCTTCATTTTTATACAAGACCAAATCAATTCCTATTCATTCTTACTCATAGAAAGCAACTATCTAAACAACATTGAAATACGATTAAATAGATATTTAACATGGATAAAACCCTAACAATTTTACTGGTAAATAATGATGTAAATCAAACCAAGGTGGAACTACCCCTTTATTGGCATAGTCTTGGCTTATTCCGACCGATATTATGAAGGTAACGACATCTGTAATGAGGAATCCATCATGGCAACAATTCAAGGCTTCATGACTCAGCACCATAAAACATGCGACGACCTTCTGGTAGAAGCTGAAGCTATGTTAGCGAACAAAGACTGGGCAGCCTTTGCGACACAATGGGCACAGTTTGAAAAAGAAACCCTTCATCACTTTGATCTTGAAGAACAGATCTTGTTTCCAGCCTTTGAAGAACAAACAGGAATGACGGCAGGCCCAACCATGGTGATGCGACAAGAGCATGCTCAAGTTAAAGCAATGATGCAACAAATGGCGGCTGCCATTGAGCAACAAGACATTGAGCGTGCAATGGGCAGCAGTGAAAGCATCATGATTTTCATTCAGCAACACAACATGAAAGAAGAGCAAATCCTCTACCCAATGACAGATAGCCACCTTAACAACAGTGCAGAGATCGTTGATAAGATGAAAGCTCAATAAGTCATTTCGTTATTGATAAAACAAACGATGAGGCCGGAATGGATTTACAGCAGGTAACATCATTAGATGTCAGTGAATTGGAGCCACCGCAGCCAATGCAACTGATCACGGCCGCTCTACAGAAACTGGCGAATGGCGAAGTAGTGTCGGTTAAGCACCGACGCATCCCTTTTCCGTTATTCGACATGCTCGCCGGACGTTTTGACTACTTTTGTGACGAGATCACCTCTTCTCATTATCAGATTTACTTTTGGCAGCTTAAAGACAGCAAAGCCAAAGCCTTGGCTGAACACTTGTCTCTTAACTCGCGCTCGAAAGACCAACGAGATCTTAAGAAACTAGATCTTGAAAAACTGGCACTTAAAAAACTAGGCAATCACAAATCCAGCAGCGAGCATGACAAGTAATGAGAATGACCGGCCTTAACTTTGACGCCATTCCAGCGATTTCATCCCCGATTCGGTTTTACCTAACCGCACCTGTCTTTGCATTATTGGCAGCCATGTTAATTGCACTGCACGGCGAAACCCTTTGGCTCAGCCGTTGGATGCCAGCCACTCTTGCCATCACTCACCTGATTGCTCTGGGCGTGATGGCAATGGTCATGATTGGATCACTATTTCAAGTAATGCCCGTCTTATGTGGCGCCGCCATTCCGATTACTGGCTGGAAGCTTCATCTGTTCCACGCGACCTTCGCCAGCGGCGTTCTCGCTTTAGCGGCCGCCTTTCTCGGTTGGCTGAGTTTTCTGCTCCCTTTTGTGTTGCTCGGGCTCAGCCTTGGCTACTTCGCCCTGACACTGGCTTGGTTATTGATCACACAAGCAAAAGGTGAGCAAACCCGTATGCCTATTTTATTGGCAGTCTTGGCGTTCGTGAGCTTAGTCATCATTGGGTTGGTTCTACTCGGTGGTTACCTGTGGGGTGTTTCTCCTACTGCAGGAAAAGCTCTGACAAATTTGCATGCTGGCTTTGGTAGCTTTGGCTGGATAATACTGTTGGTCATGGCGGTGAGTTTTCAAGTCATTCCGATGTTCCACGTTACCCCAGCGTTTGGTAAAAAGTGTCGAAATTCTGTAATCATCATGCTCGTTATCGGGTTAGTTGTTGCCAGTTTTGACGCATTAAGTGATACGTTAGGGGGGAGCCTACTTGGGCTTGGAGGATGGCTACTATGCATTACTGCTGTCTTGTTATATTGCCTCATCACCCTAAAACATCTGACCAAACGTAAACGTAAATTGCCCGATGTCGTCATCAACTATTGGCAAATTGGTTTAACTAACTTGATGTTGGCATGCGCTCTCTTGTTATGGTTGATACTGCCCGTCGCTAAACCCGCGTGGACACTGATACTTCAAACTAAATTAGAAGTATTATTAGGTTTTCTATTTGGCTTTGGGTTTGTGTTAGCCATTATCCAAGGCATGTTACTTAAGATAGTGCCCTTCCTGATTTCTTTGCACTTACAAAGACTCATGATGAAAAACCCAATGGCAATGATCCCATTACCCGATCACTATCAACTGATCAGCCGAGTTAGGATGAAGAGACAATTTTATTCTTATTTAATATTGCTTCTCTCGCTATGGATGGCTTTGGTCCTCCCCATAACAACTCCCTTGATGGCATTAACCTTTGCAGTTAACTGGCTTGGTATTGCGTATAACCTCTATGGAGCCATCACGCAGTATCGTGAATATAGAGATAAGTTGCGAGGTGAGTGATAGACCTACAATTAGGAACCTTTCGTTAAGGATTCCGTTTTAACGCTTAAACGATAGGACGAAATCAATGCCGCTAAATGAAAAACCTCGATGAATCATCGAGGTTTGTTGGTTTTCAGAACACTTATATAGTGGCGATTAAGCTAAAGGCATATTTAGCCACGATACATACTCTAAAGATTCTTCATACGCTTTTTCAGCCTTGCCAAATCAATCGCGCTTGAGCGTACCGTGAGTTTAATATGCTCATAATCGTACTCTTCTTTCGTCACACTCATGCTAGAACGTATCTCGCCCATTATGCCATTGGCCGTATAAGGCACTATAATCTCTTCTTCGATCATGCCTTGTTCAGCAACGCCCACAATGTATTTGTGCAGCTTTTTGATATCAAGAGGATCGCGAGTAGAGGTTAGCATTGCATCAGGAAACTCTTCCAGCAATGCTTGTCGTTGTTCTTCACTCAAGCGATCTGACTTATTCAGTACCAAGAGTTTTTCGCTGCCTTCTACGCCAACTTGCCCTAGCACCTCATGGACAACATCAAGTTGTGCACGGAATGACGGATCAGAGGCATCAACAACATACAGTAACAATGACGCATCGTGCGCTTCTGCTAACGTAGAATGAAACGAAGCAACTAAGTCGTGAGGAAGCTTTTTAATAAAGCCAACGGTATCTGAAACTAAGATTCGCGGCTGAGTAATAGGCTGCAGTGCACGCACTGTGGTATCAAGAGTGGCAAACAGTTTGTCTTCACCGACCACTTCTGTTGCCGTCATGGCACGCATCATTGAGGATTTACCCGCATTGGTATACCCAACCAAAGCAACACAAAACAGCTCTGATCTTTGTGTACGGCGATTCTTCAATTCACTCTGTACACTCACCAATTCGCGCTTTAGAGCGGCTAATTGGTCACGTACATTACGGCGATCGAGCTCTAGCGCGGTTTCACCAGCACCCTGCCCCATTTGGCGTTCTTTATCACCACTTGCAGACTCACGCAATCGTGGAACTAAGTAATTAAGGCGAGCAATTTCAACTTGCAGGCGCGCCGTGCGAGTGCGTGCATGGCGGCTAAATATTTCAATAATGATGCCGGTACGGTCAAACACTTCTACGCCTAAATGACTTTCGACATTACGCAACTGAGATGGGCTTAAATCACAATCAAACACCACAACATCAGCAAGTGAAGAAGGTAAATCGTCTTCTGAAAGGTCGGAAAAATCCGTTTCATCAAAAAACTCGTCGTATTCTTCCTCTTCTATAGAACCTTGATAACCCGTTAGGTGGGCGATTTCCGCCATCTTACCGACACCTAGGACATTAAGATTTTGTGTTGAACTCTGCTTTTGCGACTGAGTTCCAACCACTTTAAACCCTAGGGTTGTCACTAAACGAGCAAGTTCAGCGAGAGACTCTTTCGCCTCATCACCTTTAAATTCCGGTGTGGTAATAGAAATAAGTAACGCGTTATTTAGGGATGCTTTTGCTGTTAGTTTCATTATTTAATATGTTTATGCACCGAAGTGCTGACCTAGTATTGAGTCTAAAGTAGTGTGATCCTACGCTGTTATCGATCAGCTTTATAGAGCAACCTAAGACTAAATACCGATAATGTCATTATTGGCACCATAAATTCGTCAATGTAGAGCAAAACATCCGAACACCTGCTACATCACTGTTAGAATACCCACAACGAATCAATTGGAATAGACAATGGCTAACACAGAGCATCAAGAAAAATTAGATAAACTAGACCAACTCAGCGTCTGCCTTTACCGTTCTGGGATTACTCTGTTTTCACTGGCTTTGCTGTGTTGCTCACTTGTGGCATCAAATAAACTTGGGGTCATTTCACTACCTGATTCCGTGCAGTGGGCAAGTATCTTCGTTATGTGTATTTCATGTGCACTCTCAGCGGCTAACCTGCATGTGTATAACAAACACGTAAGAGCCATTATCGTCTGGTCAGCGTGGCTTGGTTTACTGATCATGCTGTGTGGTATACAAAGCAGCGTTTACTGGCTTGCTTTAGGTTTTATATTCGTTACTTTTTCAGGCATTGCCCTCAAAGAATCATTTTGCTTTAACGTCTATGGCCTCAAACTTGTGCCAATTTTACTGGCATTAAACACCTTATTTGTAATGCTTGAATATTGGCAAGGTATGATGATTTGCTCTGCTATTGCGGGAACAATTATGCTGTACCTTTCTGTTCAAAAGTGGCGAATGCCCTTGCACTTTGATATTGGCAATAAAGCCAACTATGAAATCTGACCAACTCGAACTTAACCAATAACCAATGACTGACAACGGAAACAAGCTATGCTAATGCCAATCGCGACAAGACTAACAAACGGCGCAGACCTTAAAACATCGATTGCTAAGATAGTAACCGATGAAAATATCCAAGCTGGCAGTATCGCGTCTTGTGTGGGTTGTTTGTATTCAGTTAACTTGCGACTGGCTGGTGCAGAGAAAACCTTACAGCTTAATGAACCGCTAGAAATCGTCTCGTTAATGGGCACGTTAACGCCTAATCATCAGCACATTCACATTTCAGTCGCTGACACGAAGGGTAGAGTTTTCGGAGGCCATTTACTGGAGGGCAGTTTGATCGATACCACAGGTGAGCTGGTCATCCATCACTACCCTACGCTAGCGTTCTCACGCGAATTCGATGATGCAACTGGCTATACAGAATTGGTGATTGCCGATAAAAGCGCTTCTAAGCTCAATATCTAATTGTGGGATAGAGCCAAAGAACAAGAGGTTCAAAACCAAAAAACGCCCGTAATTCACATTACGAGCGTTTTTCGTTAATGTCATTTTAAGCGGAAACTCTATCTCGCGGTCAGATGGCCGATACCCTGATCGCTATCTTCCATTGTGCGTAGCTGAGACAAGTACTGAATCCAGCCTTTGCTTTCATTGCTGGCTTTAAGTGCATGAGCGCGCTTTGCATGAATTAGAGCTTGTTCCACTTCTTCTAGCTTGTAGTAGGCTCTTACTCTTGCTAATTCAACCGGGTGTTTTTTACCAGAGACTTTTTCCAGCTCAACCAGCGCTTGTCGGTACTGCCCTTCTTGCAATAACAATTGTGCCAAAGACCAACGGTATTTGTTGTTCGATTTCGCCGCCAACGCCCAATATTGTGTCGCTGTTTGCCACTCTTTCGCCATTTGCCAATAATTAGCTTGGTCTGCGAGTAACTTAGCGTCTGTTTTAGCTGAATCTACTTGCGCTAAAGCTAATGCCGCTTGCTCCGGAACACCTTGTTGAGCAAAAAGCTGCGCCATGGTTCGTAAGTCTTGATCAGGTAGCTTTATCCCTTGTCTTTTCGCTAATGAAAGGGTTGCTAGCGACTGCTTATATTGTTTTAACTGAAGCTGAATGCCTGCAGTTTGTTGCCACCACGCTAGTTTACTTGGCTGTAAAGTAATGAGTCTTTGCAACGTCGGCAACGCCGATTTCCACTGCTTAAGTTGCATCTGAGCGCCAAGCTTAATCGTCAGAGGTTGTACGTCATCTTGCTTTTGCACACGTTCGTAAGACTTCATCGCCGTAAGCACTTTGCTCCATTGTTCTAGACTATAATGAGCCTGCACAATTCGAAGCCATAGCTGTAATTCTGGTTCTGATTCTGGTCGTGTTTTTACAAGCTGATAATAGTGCGGTAAGGCTTGTTTGAACGATTCGGTAGATAACAAAATATCGGCCAACATTTTTTGCGTGACCCAAGCTTGCGAGTCTTGCAGCTTTCCGCTTTCAACCGCAGCCGTGAGTTGCTTAATCGCTTGGTTAGTCTCACCATTTTGCCAGTAAAATACACCCAGCATGCGTTGTACAAATGCTTTATCGTACTCTTTAGTAGGCTCAAGCTGTGCCAAAATATCAATGGCTTGCTGAATTTTGTCCTCTTGCTGAAGCTCATGAGCTTGCTGGACTTTATTCGCATTATAGCGAGTTAGTTGCTGTGCCATACTCACGCTAGAAAACGACACACAGCCCGCTATTAGTACGGCAAATATACTCTTCATCATTGGCTTATTTTGAACTCCAATTTCACGGTTTGTCCAATTTGAGCGATCGCTCGACCATCCACAACTTTCGGCTGATACTTCCATTTTTGCAGAGCGCGTTTCGCTTCTCTTTCAAACAGACGTCTTGGCTTTGCTTCAACTACCGTAATATCGGTTGGTCTGCCTGTTTTATCAATGGTAAATGACATCAGCACATAGCCCTCAGCTCCTTTCTTTAAAGCTCTTGACGGATAACGCGGCTCAACGCGATACAATGGCATCGCTTGTTGATTAGAACCAAAGTCAGAAAACTGGGGCAAATTAATCGCAAGCCCTTGATTCACTCCTTGCAAAGACAAATCCGGCATCGCAGGCATCGGTGGCGTCGCCGTTTGTGCGACGTTGGTTTTTAGCGTGGTTGCTGCTGGAGGCTGTGGAGTCTTCGGTTTTTCAGGAACACTTCGTTGCCTTCTTTGCGCTTCACGCTCTTCTTCTACCATCACGACATCAAATGCAAGGGGAGACTCGTTATCTGCCGCTCGCTGATGACCGTTATCAACCATCCATGCCATGAAGGTAAACAAACTCAATGCAATTGCCGCAGCGAAAGGCAACGCGATGAATAATCGCAGCATTAGCCTTTCTCCGCCGCCAACGCGATGCGTTTCACACCAGCGCCTTTAGCCCCATCCATCACTTTAACGACCGTGCCGTTATAAGCATGTTCATCGGCTTGAATAACCAAAGAAGCATCGGGTTGCTCTAATAATAGGTGCTCTAGCGTTGCTTGTACTCGCTCAACATCAACGACTCGTTTATCAATGTAAATTTCATTGCTAGAAGTGATGGCAATAAAAATACCGGCGTCTTTTTGGCTGACAACATTACTCGCTTGAGGTCGGTTAACTTCAACGCCGGATTCTCGCACAAACGAACTGGTTACAATGAAAAAGATCAACATGATAAAAACGATATCCAGCATCGAAGTCATGTCAATTTGTGCTTCTTCTTTAGCAGAAGATGGGCGATTTAGTCTCATCATCGGCTCCTTAACTGTTTTTCTAATTTAATTTCACGCCATTTACAGGCTTTTGATAACCGAGCGTGAGCAAACATTCCCGCAAGTGCTGCCACCATGCCGGCCATGGTCGGCAAGGTCGCAAGGGATATACCCGCAGCCATTAAGCGAGGCTGGCTGCTACCCAGAGTCGCCATTACATCAAACACTGAAATCATGCCTGTCACGGTGCCAAGTAACCCCATCATTGGGCAAATGGCCACCAAAACTTTGATCAAATTTAAGTTTTGGTTTAGGGCTATATGAGCTTCACTTAACCACCCCTCACGAATAGACATCGCGTACCAAGAGCTTTTATCGTCACGTACGTTCCAAGACGTAATCCATGTCGATTTTTGTTTTGGGAAGCTCACCGTCAAAAACAACACTCGCTCGACGATTAACAACCAGCACACGCCAACCACACATGATAGCCACCACAAGATTGGCCCACCTTGATCCATAAAATGGCTTAAGGAGTCCAACCATGTGGCTACCAGCTCTGATGAGGTCAAGTTTGACAACATCCAATCCATTACGCGGCCTTTTCAACTTGGTCAGCTTTTTCGGCTTGCTCGGCCACTAAGCTGATGCTTTGCTTCTCGAGGATGTTACGAATATTCTCGGCTTGAGTGCTCAAGATATTATGAGCTAATAGCATTGGCATGGCTGAAACCAAACCTAACACGGTTGTTACCAACGCCATCGAAATACCACCAGCCATGACTTTAGGGTCACCATTACCAAACTGAGTGATCACTTGGAAGGTTTCAATCATACCCGTCACGGTTCCTAACAGACCCAGCATAGGTGCTAATGCGGCCAATAGTTTCAGCATCGACAGGCCTTTTTCTAAGCCTTGCTGCTCATCGACAATGGTTTCAAGTAAACGAAGCTCTAACGCTTCTACGCTGCGCTTCTGCTCTTGATCGTATACCGCTAACACGCGGCCCAATGGGTTATTTTTTGGCGTAAACGGTGATTTAAGCTGTGAGCGAATTTGCTGACGAACATACAATAGAACCGCACCACGATAGAGAGCAATCACAATACCTAATGCCAATAAGCCAAGGATGATTTTGCCTACCACACCGCCGTGTTCTAAACGGTCTTTTAATTCTGGAGCATTGGCAACTTGTTCCAACATGATGCCACGAGAAGGGTCAAGTACTATGGCTCCCGTATTGTCACCGACTAAGGTAGCCGCTGTAGGGCCGTTGTTCGGTTGCTTAAGATAAGGTTTTGCTACGCCTCGCGCACCGTCCCAATTAATGTAGCCTGTTGAATCAACAAGACCCAAACTGCCTAAACGGTAAGCTTGTTCGCTAGAGGTATAGCCTTCACCGTTAACGTATGTCACATCGACTTGAGTTAACTCTTTGCTCGCGCTGACTTGCTCTTCAATCGCACGCCATAAACCGGTTAGCTGATCTAACGACGGAAGCGCTTTAGCAGCCACGATATCATCAATTAGCGGGGTATATTGTTGGCGGTCAATGGCCGTTACTGAATGACCAAGTTCTACCGAAAGCTCTTTAGCACTTTGGCGAACAACGCCAAACAACTCACCTAAGCTGCCTGTTTCCAATCTCAGCTTTTGCTCAAGTTCAGCAAGAGTCTGTTCATTCTGAGAAAATTGTTCGCTCAGCTGATTGGTTTCCGTTTGCAGGTTTTCACGTAATGCCAGTAACTTTTGACGCTGCTCGTTAAACTGCGCTTCCGTCAGAGAGAAACCCGCTTCACGTTGCTTGTTATGGGTTTTCTGCTCTTTATGGGCTTGTTGCGTTTTTTGCAATAAGTCATTACTTGCGAAACCATTAAATGAGAAAGCCAGTAAACACAGTGAGATGGTAAATTTAGAAAGAGTCATATTATTTGCCCTCCGTCATAACAGACAGCGGTAAGGTCAACAGGCTTGGTGCAATTTGTTTATTGGCAATGGCGTAGGCTTTATCTATGTCTGAACCGAAGCTTTTATCTAACTCCTGCCATTGCTTGGTGTTGTCTTTCCACACCCAGTATCGTTTACCATCGAGGCTGCGAGCCACCAAAGAGAGACGACCTAGGTACAGCATGTCTGCTTCAAGCTCTGTTGAATCCGATGAGGTCAACACAGCGGAATAAGTCCCTAGCTTAATGCCATAGTCTAATTCGATTTGGTAAGACTCTAAAATACGGCGATACTTTTCTGCATCACTGATATCGGCTTGTGACATCATATTTTCTAGCTTTTCTACACGCTCTAATCGCTGTGCCAATCGAATAGGTTTATCTTGAGAGACGGATTGTTTTAAGCCATCGATCATGCCGTACATTAACGGCACTAGGCCTTGTCTTGTTTGCTTGATGCCGTCTATTTGCATAGACAAGCTGTCACTTTCTTGTTCTTGATTGGCAACCAATCGGGCTAAGTGATCACGATAAACCGTTAGATTTTTTACCTCTTCTTGCAGCTGCTCAATCTCGGCCTTCATAGACAAGGTATTGTCTGCACTGGCATTGATGTTCTTTTGGCTTGTTGCCGCTTCACGGTTGATTTTATTTTCAACCGCTCGCGCATCATCCAATTTATCGGCGTGAGCTGAGGTGATAAACAGCATTGCAAGCAACGCAGACCAAGGCTTAAATCCTTTCATGGTTAGACTCTTAAACAAAAAATTAGAATAATAAGAAACAAAAATATGGGGAACGGATGAGTGTTCGCCATTAAACACACTTACTTTAAATGAAAATCAATATCATTAAAACCACAATAAGGAGAAAGCTCTCGCTTTCTCCTTATTTTTAACTCAACTGCCGATTAATAGCGCAATTGAACTGATGCCATGAAGTTACGGCCTTCACCGACTACGACATTTTTATAACCCGCGCCATCTTTCGAGCCGCCACCACCGAAGTATTCGGTATCAAATAGGTTCTCAACATTGAAGCGAGCAATGATATCTAGATTTTCATCATAGTTGTGAGTGTGTGCAACACCTAAATCGAATCGTGTGTAACCGTCTTTCTTAAAGGTATTTGCAGCATCACCATAACGTTCGCCAACATACACCGCACCTAAGTTGGCGTCTGTATTATTGTCGAAGTTATAACGAGTCCAAACACTTGCAGTGTACTCTGGTACGTCTGCTGGGCGGTTGCCGGATAAGTCATTACCACGATAATCTTGATACTTCACATATTCCGCATTGATGTACATAGCAGAAGCGCTAACAGAGAACTTATCAGTCACAAAACCTTGTGCAGACACTTCCGCACCACGGTGATTTTGCTCACCTGCTTGCGTTAGGTTGTACATGTTATTACCAGCGTCTTCTTTGAACGTACGACCTTCTTCTGTAATATCAAATAACGCACCGGTTAAATACAACTTATCTTCAAGCAAATTCCACTTAGTACCAAGCTCGTAGAGTTTGCCACGGCGAGGATCAAGCTGTTGGCCATCGTTCACATACTCACTGCCCGATACTTCACCCTGATGCTCAAAACTTTCAGCATAAGTTAAGTATAAAGAACCGTTCTCTGCAGGATGATAAATCGCAGCGAGCTTAGGTGATACCGCGTTATCTTTACGACCTTTACTGCGCGTTTCGTCAAAACGAGCACCCGCTAACACTTGCCATTGGTCGTTAAACGTCACCATGTCTTGAACGTAAACACCATAAGAATCTGAGTGGCTATGTGAAATTCTAGGTGCACCAGCTTTTGGCGTAGGTGTTGGTACTGGATCATTCGCTCCGACAATAGATTTATTGAAGCTAGTTTGGTTTCTGTCATAGGTATAACCCAACCAGTTGGCACCAACAAGCATCTGGTGAGATACGCCTAGCGCATCAAAATTACCGACGAAGTCAACATAACCTGTTTGATGTACCCAATGGTCCTTACGATCTGAACCACCGTGAGTCACCGTACCGGTACCATCTGGGTTAACGTTCGATAAGCTAGGGAAACTCTCGATATCTTGACGATTGAAGTCTTGGTAGTTAAAGCCAGTCGTTAGCGCCCAAGTATCGTTAAGCTGTGCATTCACATCAAAACCAATGTTCTCAGAACGGTTTTCAATGGTAGACCATTGCGCATCCCAAATGTGCTCACGACCGTTAACCGCTTTGCCATCAACCACGAAAGCGCCTGAATCTACGTTGCCTTTGTCGTATGTGTTGTCGTAGTGTAGCGACAAAGTAACATCATCATTGATGTCGTAGTCTACAAATAGGCCACCAACAACACGCTCTGTTGAGTGTGTGCTGCCGTCACCGTATGTGCGCCACGAATCTTCAGTCATTTTTGATAATACAGCGCGAGCACGTAACGTTTGCTCGTCATTTAACGCACCGCTTACATCAGCAACGGAACGTGAGTGGTTATTAGAACCTAGGTCTTGGCTAACATTCACTTGAGTTTCGTAAGTTGGCTTTTTAGACACCATGTTTACCATGCCGCCTGGAGCTGAAGTTCCGTATAACAGACCTGATGGGCCTTTTAATACTTCAACACGTTCTAAAAGTTCAATGGGTTGCTTGTAGTGAGACCAGTGCTTACGACCGTCACGCAATACTTGCAAATCAAAACCACGTAAATTGAAGCGCTCACGGTTACGGCTATTACCACCAGCACCGATACTTGCATCGTTTGCAAGAACTTGGCCTAGCGTGCTTGCACGCTGCTCATCAATGATTTGCTCATCGATAACGGCAACTTGTCCTGGGGTTTCTAACTGAGAGGCCTCAATTTTCATTGCGGTGGTGTTGGTATCCGCTTTGTAGCCGTGATCACGACCTGTAACGACCATGTGCTCATCTGCAGTGTTCGTTTCTGCGTACGCAACAGGCGCTGACAAAATGGCACCGATAAGTACCGCTAATTGACTTTTAGAAGTCATAATCCTTTATCTCCAATAAACCTCTTCCAAATTACCAGCGCCTTTCGGGCTAGCTAAGAAGAGAAAGCAACATTAAGGGTAACTTTGCTAAGCCACCTCGATTTATGCTGCGAATAGTATTGATAATAGTTATCACTTGCAGTTAAATTTACATTCTTTGCACTTGAACGCGACTGTAAATACCTTTAACTACTCAAAAAATTAAGATTTTTGCGAATAAAAAGATAGAGTTACACTAAGCCCTGATGGTTCCCTGTTTTCCGCGCACACTTCACCTTTCATCACCCTCATAGACTCCTTTACAATTGAAAGCCCTAATCCATATCCTCCGGACTGCTTATCTCGTGCTTGTTCTAACCGAGTAAATGGGTCAAAAATGTTAGTTAAGTGTGTATTGGGTATGCCGGGCCCATCATCTTCCACTCGCATGATCACCTGTTCACCGATAACGTCCCCAGAGATCACCACTTTCGCGTTTTCACCAGCATATTTCACGGCGTTGGCTAATAAATTATCCAATACTCGCAGCATCAGTCGCTCATCGGCGAGAATAATCGGTAGGTCATTTGGTATGTCATTGATGATGGTTTGCGAACCGTGTTTTAATAATGACACGTCCAACACAGACTGAGACACCAAAGCATCTAACTGCAACGGCATTAGCCTAGGCACATAAGTCGCCATTTCCAATTTGCTATATTCCATGATCTCGTCAATAAGCTCGTTCATCACGTCAGATTCACGGCCTAATCGATCCGCTAGAGGGTGCAGTTCAACGGGAATCCTCTTTCGCACCAAATGCAATGCTAGATTCTGGCGAGCTAATGGCGTTCTTAATTCATGAGACACATCACGTATTAAGCGGCGTTGTTTTTCGGCCATTTCTTCAATCCGAAAAGCCATATTATCGAAGTCTTTTGCAAGCTCGGCAAATTCAGCCACATCTTTGCCTACGACATCTTCGACTCGTACATGATAATCGCCGTCTGCAAGTTGACGGCTAGCCACTTGCAATTGAGACAACGGTTTTTGCAGATAGCGGGCCAGTAACAATGAAAACACACTGAGTATCAAAATAGCGATCACGACTTGGCTTGCACCAAAGTAATAGCGATAAAAGTGCGCCGGATGCTTTGCGTGAGGAAACTGAATTACCAACTGACGCTTATCACTGAGCGGCATTGAAATGATCGGTTGATTGACCCGATCTTGCAATGTGGTATCTAGCCGACGAATGAACCGCAGCTTAAATTTAAAGTGCGGATGCATTTCACGGCCGCTGAGCGCATTGTGCTTCTCATCCAACACAAACAGATAATAGCTTTGAGCTCGCTCCCAATCGGCTAATTTCTGCATATCCCCTTGTTGTAACCGCTCTTCGGCTTCTACGGCCAAAGCCCGCATATCAATTTGGACATTATCTGGCACTTGAAGCAGTGCTTTCATCAACGCTCTTTCTGCTAAGTTCTGCGCACCTAAGATCAACAGCAAGATAATGGCGAAATAGGAAAAGAGCCGCGCTGCTAACGATTCTGTTCTCGGCCATAAAAGGCGCTTAAACCGACTCAACAAAACTGTACCCTTTACCACGAATCGTTTTTATAACCTGTTTTGGCAACCCTGCTTGCACCAATTTCCGACGAATATTGCTGATATGCATATCTAAATTACGATCAAACGGGCTAAGATCTTTTTTCAACACTTTTAGCTGTAACTCAGCTTTAGAAACGACAATATCTTTTCGGTTAAGAAGGTACTCTAGTAAGTCAACTTCCGTTCCGGTTAAGGGCAAACCAGTGAGCTGATCCGCAAACCCACGATGGGCTGTATGCTTAGGGGATTCATTCACCACCATTTGGCGCTGTTTCTCTAACCCGACCCTGCGTAGCATGGCGGTCATTCTTGTTAGCAACTCCGGCACTTGAAAAGGTTTTGGCATGTAATGATCAGCCCCTGCTTGAAGGCTATCCATCATTGTATTTTCATCATTAAGCGCCGTCAGCATGAGTATTGGGGTAGCGAATCGCTGGCAAATCCTACGGGCCATTTGCATGCCATCTATGTTAGGCAACATGACATCAAGGAGTACTAAGTCAACCGGGTAAGACTGCATATAGGCCAACCCAGATTCACCGCAATGGCAGCAATGGACGTCATAGCCTTCCTCAAGCAGCACATCATTCAATAATTCACACAGGGGTACATCATCATCTATAACCAGAATACGGGACATGTTTAACTTCTAAATCTAATGATTAATACAAATTATTCGCATTCTATTCTAGTTTTAAGTGATGCTTCAATGACTATAAACAAAAAAGCCAGAGGTATTCGATCTTGCCGATCTCACCTCTGGCTTTATTTGATTTCAATTTGCCGAAAAATCAGCAATTTCATTCTCGCTCAGATCAAGACTAAGCCAGTGCTTCCTCCGCCTTTTTCTGTTTGTCTTCATGATGTTTTTTCTCACCAAAATGCGCATAAATCAGACACACGACAGACAAAACACAAGAAGCGGTTAAGACCATAAAGCCCCCATCCCAACCAAAGTGATCTACGGTGTAACCCAAGATCGCATTTGCTGCAACAGCGCCACCCAAGTAACCAAATAACCCAGTCAGACCTGCCGCAGTACCTGCCGCTTTTTTCGGTGCAAGCTCAAGTGCATAAAGGCCTATCAACATAACCGGCCCGTAGATCAAGAAGCCAATCGCAACTAACGCTGCCATATCAACCATAGGGTTACCTGCAGGGTTAAACCAGTACACAAGTACCGCGACAGTCACCAGTACCATAAACAAGATACCCGCAGGAGCTCGGCGTCCTTTGAATAATCGGTCAGATATCCAACCACACAATAGCGTTCCTGGAATACCGGCCCACTCATACAAGAAGTAAGCCCAAGAAGATTTGTCTACCGTGAATTGTTTTGCTTCATTTAGATAAACCGGAGCCCAATCCAGCACGCCATAACGGATCAAGTAAACAAAGGCGTTTGCAATCGCTATCGACCAAAGAAGTTTATTGGAGAATACGTACTTAAAGAAAATTTCCTTCGCGGTCATCTCTTGTTCGTGTTCTTCTTTATAGTCATCAGGGTAATCGTCTTTGTGCTCTTCAATTGAAGGAAGACCGCATGATTGCGGAGTATCACGCACCGTAAACCAAACGAAAATGGCGACTAACGTAGCGAAAAATGCAGGCACATAAAAAGCAGCACGCCAGTCATCGTTGAACGCCCAAAGACCAAGTAGGAACATTGGCCCAATTAAGCCACCGCCCACGTTGTGGGCAACGTTCCATACCGAGACTACCTCTCCCCGTTCTTTACGAGACCACCAGTGAACCATAGTTCGTCCACACGCAGGCCACCCCATTCCCTGAAACCAACCGTTTAGGAATAGTAGAACGAACATTGCTGCTACACTGCCCGTTGCCCATGGCATAAAGCCAAAACAGAACATAACCGCAGCCGACATTAATAGGCCAGCACTGAGGAAATACCGAGGGTTGGAGCGATCAGAGACACTGCCCATTAAAAACTTGGACAACCCATACGCGATAGAAACGGCCGCCAAAGCCACGCCTAACTCACCTCGGCTAAATCCTTGTTCAATGAGATATGGCATCGCTAAACTGAAGTTTTTTCGAACTAGGTAGTAACCAGCATAACCAACAAAAATGCCGAGAAACAATTGCCAACGGAGTCGAGTGTAGGTAGCGCCAATTTGATCAGCAGGCAGCCGATCAAGGTGCGGTTTGGGTTTGAAGATACCAAACATAACAGACCTCTTGTTATTATCTTAATTATTATAGAATGAGTTCGAATGAATAGATTATTATTTCGAACGAATGCATTTCGAGAGTATTTTTGCTCGTTTTATTGAATAATTCCGTGACACAATCGTTAAATTATTAATTTTTTATTACAAAAATTAGTCTGTTAGTTACCAATTATGTTGAAATATAAATGTTCGATTTCAATCAAAATATTCATCATTCGAAACATCCACTCCTCATCGCCTGTGAAGAGCATGAATATCAGGAGAATAAGATGCAATAAAGTCACGATGTTGCTATGGTATTAGTAATAAAAATTACAAAGATGGCTCGCCTATCTCTATGAATGCAATAGAGTTTCGTAACGTCGACAAATGGTATGGCAATTTTCAAGCGCTGAAAGGCATCAACTTAACGGTTTCCAAAGGTGAAATTGTGGTGGTTTGTGGCCCATCGGGTTCTGGAAAATCAACCCTGATACGCTGTGTTAATGACCTAGAAAGCTTGAATTCCGGTGAATTGGACGTATTCGGCCATAGGCCAAATTCCAAACAGCTGAAGCCTGGGACCATTGGCATGGTATTCCAGCACTTTCATCTCTTTCCACACTTATCGGTGCTAGACAACCTTACTCTTGCGCCAAGACGTACTCTTGGCCTTTCACAGGCAGAAGCCGAAAAGCAAGCGTTGCACTACCTCGACCGTGTTCAAATTATCGAACAAGCAAATAAATACCCCGTTCAACTGTCTGGTGGCCAACAGCAACGAGTCGCGATTGCGCGTTCACTTTGTATGCAGCCTCAAATCTTATTGTTTGATGAGCCAACATCCGCTTTAGACCCGGAGATGATCAATGAAGTTCTTGATGTGATGACCGAGCTCGCCTCGGATGGTATGACCATGATGTGCGTCACTCATGAAATGGGGTTTGCGAAAAAGGTCGCCGACAAAGTCATATTTATGGATGAGGGTGAAATCATTGAAAGTGCGACACCACAAACGTTATTCGAAAAACCGAAGCACCAACGTACACAAGCCTTTTTACAGCAGATTTTAAGCTACTGATGCCGATGAAAATTCTTAAGCCTGTTTTATCTGCCTTACTGCAAATTATTCTGTTAGTTATCGGGATAGCCTGGCTACTGCAATCGGGCGCCGAAGCCATGCAATATCAGTGGCAATGGGATCGAGTGCCCGATTTTATCGCGTTCTTTGAAGATGATGAATGGTGGCCTGCTGAATTATTAGAGGGGCTGTTGGTTACGCTTCATATTTCATTTCTCAGTTTAATCGCTACCTTAATCATAGGATTAGCGACGGCTCTGTTACGCTTATCAAACTCTATTGTTGGCCGAGCGCTCGCTCGTCTCTACATTGAATTGATTCGGAACACGCCTTTATTAGTTCAGATCTACTTGCTGTATTTTGTTTTTGGACCAATGATTGGGTTAGATCGATTCGCTACGGCCATTTTGGCACTAGCGTTATTTCAAGGTGCTTATACCGCTGAAGTTTTTCGTGCCGGACTTAACAGTATTCCAAAAGGTCAATTTGAAGCGGCTAAATCGTTGGGGCTATCTTCGTTTTCAACTTATCGAGACGTCATTTTACCTCAAATGCTACAAAGAACGCTGCCGCCCCTGACTAACGAAGTGGTATCGTTGATCAAAAACTCGTCTATTGTCAGCGTAATGGCCATTTTCGACCTGACCACTGAGGGGCGAAATATTGTTTCAGAAACCGCGATGCCTTTCGAAATTTGGTTTACCGTCGCCGCAATTTATTTGCTACTAACGCTAACCCTATCTGGGCTTTCGGCTTGGATGGAACACAAACTCGGCGCTCAATGGCGCACACAATAATGGAGTAAATCAGCATGAAGCTAATACCAAAATCGGCATTTAAAGCCGCCGTTGGGGTAATCTTAAGCGCTACGATGGCACTACCCACGTTTGCGAGCGAAACACCTAACCTTGATAAAATCACTGACCGCGGCACACTACGAGTTGGCATGTCCACGTTCGTTCCTTGGGCCATGCGTGATAAGCAAGGTGATTTAATCGGTTTCGAAATTGATGTTGCTAAACGTCTGGCGCAAGATTCAGGCTGGAAAGTAGAGTTTGTTCCAACTGCATGGGACGGCATTATTCCTGCGCTTCTGGCGAAGAAATTTGACGTTATCATTGGCGGAATGTCAATTACACCTGAGCGTGCTAAAAGCGTCTTGTTCACTTCCCCTTACTCACATTCTGGTGTTCAAGTCGCGGCTAACAAAACACTCGCCGAGGGTTTTAGCTCTCCAAGTGACTTCAACTCTCGCCGCATAAAAATTGCTGCCCGCCGCGGTGCATTCACTGTTCAAGTTGCAAGAGAAACATTTCCTAAAGCCAAGATCCTTCAATTTGATGACGATGCTCAAGCGTTCCAAGAAGTATTGAATGGCAATGCTCATGCCGTCATTGCCTCTAGCCCAAAGCCAGAACACGAAGCGGTGAAGAACTCAGATAAATTGTTTATTCCGTTTACTGAACGTTTATCAAAAGGTAATGAAGCCTTTGCAGTGAGACTGGGTGAAGACGACAAAACCGAGTTTTTCAACAACTGGATTGAAGCCAGAACCGCAGACGGATGGTTAGCAGAACGATACGAGTATTGGTTCTCAACGCTAGACTGGCAACAGCAGATAGCCGCAGGCCAATAAACTCGTGAATTGAAGCGTTTATTTACACTTGTCGTTGTTTGTATAAGTGATCACTTAAATAAGCGCTTCGATATACCTGTTTAACAGAAAACATATAGCCATCATCAGTACCGCAAATAGGAAAATTTTGGACGATCTAACCACCAGCAAGCACAACACAAAGCCATTAAATACTACCGTTAGTCGATTGTCGCTCATAAACTGGAAGCCGACATGGCTTGATTTGGTACTGATCGTCGCCCTCGCTATCGGTTCAGTATGGCTATACCAACGCTGGTCAATAGGGATCCAATATCAATGGCGATGGTCTGATGCTATTGACCTCATTTTTACCCCGCGCTCCGATGGAAGCTTGCCATACTTCTTTCAAGGCTTGCTATCAACACTGAGATTGAGTGCTTGGGGCATGCTGCTCGCTCTCGTTCTAGGTACAGCGCTAGGTGTGGCTCGTTTTTCTGGCATTTCACTGTTTAAAATTCCAGCCAACGCGTTTATTCAACTAATACGCAATATTCCGCCCTTAGTGTTCGTGTTCATTTTCTATTTTTTCATCTCAAATCAGCTCATTCCTTTACTTGGATTAGATGCACTGCTTCGCGATCACAACGGTGAGATTAACCCCATTCAGTCAGCCTTGTTTGGTCCTGCTAACATATGGGAAAACTTGGTATCTGGGGTGCTTTGTATCGGCCTGCTCTCCTCTGCTTATATCGCAGAAGTTGTGCGTGCTGGGTTGGCCGGTGTCCCTAAAGGACAATGGGAAGCTGCAGATGCGCTCGGCCTATCTACTTGGTCTAAGTATCGCTATGTCGTTGCGCCACAAGTACTTTCAGCTATTACGCCAACATTGGCAGGGCAAACTATTTCACTGGTTAAAGACTCTTCTATCGTCGCCTTAATATCCATTCAAGAATTAACCTTTGTAGGTACAGAGATGGCTAATTCATCTGGCCTGATTTTTGAAATTTGGTTGTTTGTGGGCCTCTGTTATTTGTTACTTTGTCTTAGCTTGTCACTAGGGTTTGGTTGGTTGGAAAATCGCACCAGCCAACACAACCATAATTAGCGGTGATGCAATCACTTAATCGGCGAGCATTCGCGCGAACAACGTTAATTCTAGAATACGCTTTCAACCCGATTACGACCATTTCGCTTCGCCTGATACAAAGCTTCATCAGCTCGACGAAATGCGTCATCTACGGCTTCTTGTTTTGAAATTTCAGTAACACCAAAGCTTGCTGTACATCCATTAGGGCCGATACCAAAATCATACTGTTCTATCGCTTTTCGTAAGCTTTCAGCTTTAAGTAATGCAGCCTCTAACGTGCAGTCAGAACAAACAAATAGAAACTCTTCTCCACCCCAACGGCCAATACTATCGTTCACGGCTAAGTTATCTTTAAACAGATCCGCAAGTAGCTTGAGTACCTTATCCCCCATGAGATGCCCTAAACTGTCGTTCACCAACTTGAAATGGTCTATGTCGATCAAAATAAGGGCAAATGGCACGCCAGAGCTTAACGTCTCTAATTTGGCATGTTCAACCTGATCTTCAATTTTTTTACGATTGAAAAGCCCTGTGAGGCTGTCGGTAATCGATATAAGCTCTAGCGCTTCAGTACGAGATTTCACCTGCCGTTTTAAGACGGCGATGTACACTAGAGACGAGACTAAAATGAAGGCTGTCATACCTAAAATTAACGATGGCATCAGCCAAGTTGGAATCCGAGATTCCGGTAGCATCCACTTATTAACGATGCGGTTAAAATCTCCAGTGGGCATCGAATCTAAGCCTTGATTGACAAATTCTAGTGTCGCTTTATTTCCAAGGGGAACGGCGGCCTTTAAGTTTTCACGATAAAGGGTTTCTACAACATAAAAATCTTCAGGTGTACTCCACTGATGTAAATAGTACATTGCAGCGGGGTAATCACTAATAAAGGCCAGTACCTCACCATCAACAGCGGCTTGAATGGCATCGGTGCTGTTTGAATATGGTACCAACTCAATACTTGGGTAGTGCTTTGCCATGTGATTTTGCTCAAACCCACCGTCCGTTATTGCAACCGGAACTCCAGCAAGCTCTGCTACGCTGCTCACCTTTAGCTTATGGGACACAAACAAACGCGTTGCCAAAGGCACGTTAATAGTAGAAGAGAAATCCATATATTCTCGCCTTTGCTCGGACTCAAATAGGCCCGCGTGTACATCGGCTTTCCCTTCTCTAATTAGGTCAAGGCTGGTTTGCCATCGAGTTAATTTGAATTCAATGGTGACATCATTTTCTATGCCAAATTGACTCCAAAGATCAATTAAAATCCCATCAGGTTCGCCTTCCTCATTGATAAAAGAGAACGGAGGCCATGTGGCAGAGTTGGTGACAACCAGTGTTCTTTCGGTGGCAGGTATGTTGGCAGAATAAAGGGCTGAGCAGAGCAAAAAAACAATGAAAATACCGCAATTTTTCATCTGGTAAATTACCTCGCTACCAAACGTGATCCATCATTCACTAGAAACGAGCGTTATCGTAACCTTCTGAATAAGTCTAGTTCACCATTGATAGTATCATTTTTTAATTGACGGGTAGCGGTCACAAAATACGAAGAGAGCAAAGTGTTATGTGGGCCGAAGCGATTCGAAAACAGTACTTATATATCGCAATACTGAGAAGAGGCTTGGTGTGTGGGAAAAGAGATTGAATAAAGGGCACGAAGATTCATGCCCTTTATTCATGATTATTTTTTCATCATGGCTTTTAGGTTAGCAAATGGATTGTTTGTCGCTTGCACATGGTCATCTTGGCCCGGCTGGATGTCTGCGCCATAGCGATCATGGTCAGTATATTTTGAATGCTCATGATCATGACAATACAAACAAAGCAGTTCCCAGTTACTACCATCTGACGGATTATTAGTATGATCATGATCTTTATGGTGAACCGTCAGCTCTCTGAGATTCGAGTACACAAATTCACGAGCACAGTTACCACAAACCCAAGGGTACAATTTAAGTGCTTTATCACGGTAGCCACTCTCATTACGAGCATAACTGGCACTGGTGCCATTGCGATCTGACGACATTACTTCAACCTTCTTTATATTTATCTTTTACCTGTTGTCGATATTAACATAGATCACTTTGCTATAAAGCCACTCTACCGAACGCATTAAGACGGGAGAAGTAGACGATGAGCAAAAAAAAGACTAGAAGACGCAATGCTTTGCATAATCCGTGGCTTCGTTAGCTGTCCAATCTCCTTTTGGCGTGTCTTTCATGTCTTTACACCACGCTTCACTACCCACTTCCGCACACGCCGAGAGGCCAAAGGCAATAACCATCATTAAAGCTATCCGTTTCATCGCTGTTACTCCATATTTAGGTGATTCATTCACGATATTTGATATCTAAATCAAAAACAAATCCACTTAGAAAAATGGAGACTGAAATCTTATTTAACAATCCTTTGAGCCGTAACGCTTGAATTTTCAAATCACTTACCGCTATACTCCCCATCCCTTTGGGGAGTAGCCTCTTCTATCACATAACAATACGATGAAGATGGTCGTCAACATAATTGAAGCAAAATCTTCGTGGCGATCATGACTTACATACACTGGTGTAAGTTTGGCGAGACCATTGGCAAACCAGCATGAACCGGGGTGGGACATGTAGGCTTGTCTATGGTTCTAATAATAACTCTCGCCCCAAAGAGCAAAACTGTGAGCGTATTATTCATCTCCATTACTTCGGTGGCTTTAGCCGAAATTGGTGACAAAACCCAACTGTTGTCCTTTCTATTGGCAAGTCGGTATCGTAAGCCAGTTCCCATTATTGCCGCTATATTTTTTGCAACCATACTCAATCATGCACTCGCGGCTTGGTTTGGTGTCATGGTGGCCGACTACCTCTCCCCTGAAATATTAAAGTGGACCTTAGTGGTGAGCTTTGTCGCCATGGCCGGATGGATACTGATCCCCGATAAATTAGACGAGAATGAAAAAGTCTCCAACAGAGGCCCTTTCGTTGCGAGCTTCATCGCCTTTTTCATCGCAGAAATTGGCGACAAAACTCAAGTCGCGACCACCGTACTTGGCGCTCAATATCATGATGCTCTTCTTTGGGTAATTCTTGGTACAACCATCGGCATGTTGCTGGCTAACGTACCTGTTGTTTTGGCAGGCCAGTTCTCTGCAGACAAGCTACCGCTCAATTTAATTCGCAAGGTAACGGCCGTATTATTCTTGCTGCTCGCAGTGGGTTCGGCGCTGGGCTTATAGGCTTCATTTGAAATAAAATAGCCCCTACTAACCAGCAGGGGCTCATCGAACACGAACAATAGTTCTAGTAGATTCAATGACTATTTGGGTGAAAAGATGCTTCTGATAACTCGATTGTTGTCTGAGAATACCTGCTTCGCCCTTAGTGAAAGATCTTCGGCTGTAATGCTGGCTGTCGTCCCTTCTATATCGAAAATAGCTTCCGTTCCATATTCATGTACGCTGTATCGAGATAAGAACCATGCATGCTGCCCCTGATCTTTTGCTATCGGCTTCATATCCGCTATGAATTGCTTAGCGACCGTTTGAGTTTCTTCTTCGCTAATGCCTTGTCTTAATTGTTGAACCACTTCGTCAATTGCTTGCTCTATCTTCGTCGCATTTTTAGGTGCCACTTTCCCGCCAATAAACCAATCGGTCGTTGGTTCGCCGTCTTGTTCTACCGCATAGCTGTACGGGGCGTAATCCAAGCTCAATGCTTCTCGAACGTATTTTTCCAAACGAGCCTGAATCACCCGGCGTAACATATCATCCATAAACACAGTCTTCGCCGTTTTCGGCTCAGAGTGGACGGCGATCGTACGGTAGATGTATTCCGTACTATTCTCGGTATTTAACGCTACGTTGATTCGCTTTTTAGGGCTCGCCCTATATTTAGCATCAAATTTTACTGGTTCAACCTTGGTGAGTGGTATTGATGCGACGTATGTTTTTAATAATGGCGTCAATTGTGCGGTAGGTAGATTGCCAACAATTACCAGTTTGAAATTGATGTTATTGGAAAACAATTGCTGATGAACGTCATTTATCTGAGCCTTCGTAACCCCTATAACCCCTTGACCGTCTATCAGCCAATGCGAACTGTCTTCCTCATATGATGCATGATTAAATTGACTAATAAATTGACCAAACGGAGATTCGATATAAGCATCTCGGTTTCTAATAAACTCATCCTTAACGGCTTTGAGTTGAGCTTCATCAACATTAATATCCGTAGACAAAGTATGTAACGCCGCAAGGCTTTCCGTTAAACCCTCTTTATCGGTATGAATTTCAACCCCATGTTGAGTAAAGTTAATGAACGGAAAGAGCTGAATACTGTGCTTATTTAGGTGTTCGAATAGTTGGGATCCACTGAACTCACCAATCCCACTGCGTGTTACCACAGGTACAGCAATTTCAGACGCTGCGAACAATTCACGGCTTAACGACTCTTTACCCCCCTTACTAGAATAAACGAGCCTCACGTCATCACCGGCATAAACATCGTTTAAGTACAACACTTCAACTCCGTTACTTAATACCCATTGGGTCATGGGTGGATCTTCCTGGTACTGGCTTTGTTCTATTACCTGGCCCACAAGGTTCGGTGTTACAAATGCACCAGACGCAAGTTTTGCTAACGGCTTAACCCCAGTTTTATCGAATTGTGTTTTCAACGCGGGAAATTGACTCTCAACGTCTTGCAGAGGAATATCTTTACTTACCCCAGCCGCAATCAGGTAAGTACTGGATAACAACTCCTTAATATGTCGGTTCATGTATGCCAAATCTATTTTGGCAGTGAACTCAGCCAAACTCGCTTTATGATCCAGTTCAGATTGCACCACCTGCCCTAACGAAATCGCCAATACTTTTCCATTCGCATGCTCCAATCCGGTTAGCTTTTCACGATCGAACTGCACATTATTTAATCGCTTCTGATATTCTTTCATGACATTAGCGAAAGCCTGTTCATCGACACCGTGATCACGCAGTGACGCCAAAGAATCAAAAAACTGTTTTTGACTGCTTTCTCGATACTTTTCAGGAAAAGCAACTTGCGAATATGAATAACGTCGCCTGTCAAAATCAAAGGGCATCGACAATGTGCCATTTTGAGGCAACGCTGCGTTAGTAAAATCATTAGTCAAACGCTCATAGATAAGTCGCTGAGACACATCGTCCAACCAATAGCGGTACATATCTTCCCGAGTATCCCAACGGCGTTGACCTCTATCGATCATAATACCAATACTTGGTGACTCAGCTTTCGTTACATGACCGACAAAATCGGCTTTACTCAGCTCTAACATAGCGAGTTTTTCTTTTTCCGGAATGTCTCCCGGTTGCCAATCACCAAAAGTTGATTTAATGATTTCTGTTGCTTCTTGCAATGTCACGTCACCCGCGACGATCACTTCAGCATACTGAGGGTGGTACCACTTTTGATAAAATTCACGAAGATCAGTATTGCTTGCGGCATTAACAATTTCTCGTGTGCCAAGTGGGTCTCGTGCTTCGTACGGTGTGCCTTGAATCATATGATCGTAAAACTGAAAGCCGATGGGCTTCTCTTGAAGCCTTGTTAAACGGAATTCTCCCTGAATGACTTCTGCTTCTTTGCTGACCTCCTTGGCGTCCATCGCCATACCATCACCGATATCTCTCATCCAAAGAAGCGCTTCTTTAAGTTGACTATTATCGACCAAGTCAAGCTTATAGACTGTTTCTTCGTAACTTGTATAAGCGTTAATATCGGCGCCAAAGCTCGCACCACCTTTTTCGAATAATTTAATGACATCATTTTGGCTAAAATTCTTACTGCCGTTAAAAGCCATATGCTCGACAAAGTGCGCATAGCCAAGCTGTTGATTGTTTTCTTGCAGTGAGCCGACATGCATCACTAGGCGAACAGATACTGGCTCTTCTCGGTCAGGATAAATATGATACTTCATTCCATTTTCAAGCTCGGCGCTCACCCAATACGGGTCAGACTTCAAAGGAACTTCCGGTGTTGTTACACAACCAGCCAAAGTAAAACTGGCTAATAAAACAAGGCTATACGCTTTCATAATCACTCCAATCAATCATTGATATCGAATATATATCTTTGATAACCAATCAGTAAGTAGTGCCATATTTGTTACACTTATTTGCGAGAGAAATTTACCTTTCATGTAAGTGATTGTTTTATAAATTACAGTGACATCACAAGTTGAATGCGCAATCTGCTCCTTTTCGAGTGCCACATCATGCCGCTTTACTCACCGCGTTTCAGTACCGTTCGAAGTGCTCGTCACTCGTGCTCTATTGAGGTTAAAGCCGCGCTAGGCTGGTTAGCACAAACAAAATAAAACTCAGAATTTCTACATTTTGTGACACAAGTCTGTATAATTCGCCGCCTATTTACCTTTACTTGCTTCCCATTTTGGCTGACTGGCCGAATCTTTGGTCGAACAGTACATAGCTAGGACTACTTCTTTGATATCTACAGCAAACATTACAATGCAATTTGGCGCTGAGCCGTTGTTTGAAAACATCTCTGCAAAATTTGGCAACGGTAACCGATACGGTTTAATCGGTGCAAATGGTTGTGGTAAATCAACATTCATGAAGATCCTAAGTGGCGCTTTAACACCAAGCTCTGGCAACGTCTCTATTACTCCGGGCCAAAAGCTGGGCGTACTGAGCCAAGACCAATTCGCCTTTGAGCAATACAGCGTAATTGACGTTGTTATCATGGGTGACACTAAGCTTTGGGAAATCAAGCAAGAGCGCGAGCGCATCTATTCTTTACCAGAAATGAGTGAAGAAGATGGCATGAAAGTCGCGGAACTTGAAAGTGAGTTTGCTGAAATGGATGGCTACAGTGCAGAAAGCCGTGCTGGTGATATCTTATTGCAAGCAGGTATTGAAGAAGAATTTCACTTTGGCCTAATGCAGCAAGTAGCTCCTGGTTGGAAACTTCGTGTTCTACTGGCGCAAGCTCTATTCGCTAACCCAGACATTTTGCTTCTTGATGAACCAACGAACAACTTGGACATCCACACCATTAACTGGTTAGCAGAAGAGTTGAACCAACGTAAATGTACGATGATCATCATCTCGCATGACCGTCACTTCCTAAACTCTGTTTGTACTCACATGGCAGACATCGATTACGGTGAACTGCGCATTTACCCAGGTAACTACGAGTACTTCCTTGAAGCTTCAGGCCTTATCCGCGAGCAGTTGCTATCAAGCAATGCGAAGAAAAGTGCAGAGATTTCTGAACTTCAAGACTTTGTGAACCGTTTTGGTGCCAACGCATCAAAAGCTAAGCAAGCCGCGTCTCGTGCTAAAAAAATGGATAAAATCACGCTAGACGAAGTTAAATCTTCAAGCAGAATGAGCCCTTCTATTAACTTCGGTGAAGGCAAAAAACTTCATCGCCTAGCGCTAGAAATTAAAGATCTTGGTCACTCGTTTGATGATGAGTTGCTGTTTGAAGGCGGTGAAATGCTGCTTGAAGCCGGCACAAGACTGGCGGTTATCGGTGAAAATGGCGTAGGTAAAACCACTTTCCTTCGCTGCTTGGTGAAAGATCTTGAGCAAAAAGAAGGCATGATTAAGTGGTCTGAAAATGCTTCTGTAGGCTACTGTCCACAAGACAGCACAGAAGATTTCGACAACGATTTAAGCATCTTCGATTGGATTTCTCAGTGGCGTACCGCGAAACACGACGACCTTATGGTACGTGGTATTTTGGGCCGCCTATTGTTTACCGCTGATGATTCAAACAAAAAAGCACGTAACTGTTCTGGTGGTGAGAAAAACCGTCTGTTGTTTGGCAAGCTAATGATGCAAGACATCAACGTGCTGATCATGGACGAACCAACGAACCACATGGATATGGAAGCGATTGAAGCACTAAACGAAGCGCTTAAAGTTTACGAAGGTACGCTGATTTTTGTCAGCCATGACCGTGAATTTGTTTCGTCACTCGCTACGCGTATTATCGATATCAAAGATAAAAAGTTAGTAAACTTCCAAGGTACGTACAACGAATACCTTGATCACCAAAAGCGTTTACTGCAAGTCGAAATCTCTTAGTTTCATAGAAGAGTAAAAGATTAGAAAGGGAGAAAGCATGCGCTTTCTCCCTTTTTTGTACCTATTATCTGCAGGGAGCCACGACTTAAAAATACGCTTATCATGCATGTCTTTTGAAGAAGTTCTTGGTGTTCTTGTCTTTCCTTGAGACAATCGGCGCCACAATTTCAAACCAAACGGTTTATCATGAAACTTTTAGTTCGTAACCTTTCTCGTTCTACGACAGAACAAGAACTTCGTGTTCTATTTTCTGAGCACGGCTCGGTAGCAGAGTGCACCCTAGTACTAGACCAAGAAACCGGTAAATCAAAAGGCTTCGCATTTGTAGAAATGCCAAATGAAGACGAAGCACAAACGGCAATCATTGCTCTGAACTCAAGTTCTGTTGCAAAAAGCAAAATTCGAGTGAAAATCGCTGACTTGTAAGCGACATTACCACTAAGAGTATGAGGCCAACGATCTAAGTCGTTGGCTTTTTTGGTTTACAAGGTAGATTGTTTCTAAATTCTCTAGGCGTTTGGCCTGTATGTTGCTTAAACACCTTAGAAAAATAACTGCCACTCTGGTAACCAAGTGCCAATGCGATTTGAGTAATGGATTCGTTTGGTTCAGAAAGCTGCTCTTTCGCTAACCCTATGCGCAACGATTGAATCCAACTTGCTACTCCCATATCAAACTGCTGCCTAAATGCCTGTTTCAAATAGCACTCATTGGTTGCCAATTCTTTTGCCAAGCAAGGTATATTCCAATTTAGATATGGCTGTTGAGCAATTCTTTCACAAGCACGCTCTGCCAATGTTCTTGGCTCTCGATGAACCATTAGCAATGCAAGCAACTCAAAGAGCTTTCCTTTTAACCATAACGCTCGTGACGCCCCCTGATAATCATTGTTCCAGATAGACATCGCAATTTTTCGAATATCCCCTGTTAACGCCATTTGCCAGCCCGTTTCATATAACTCGAATGGCCGAAATGATGACCCATTGCCCTCCGGAAGTAGGCTCTTAGTCAAGCTATGGTGCAATGGAAAATAAATACGGATATTTTCTATTTTCCCATTTCTAGGTAGCGCAATAGAATTGTGTAGATCAGGCTCAGGGATAAGTGAGGCAATACAACGAAACGCGAAAGATGATGCTGGGTAATCTGGGTATTCGGGGCTTTCCGCATGATTCGTTCCAGTAAAGCTAACGTAAAACCCGGCGTCTGCGGGATCATTAAAACGTACAGAGTCTAATGCCTTACAGTTAACCACATAAGCACTGACACCTTCGCCCATCGCAACAACATCATACTTTCCTTCCAGCCCTCTTACTTGGCTCAAGCTCTTCACGATATTCCCCACTTCGCTCTCCCAAATCAGTTAAACGGGTACTCTGCACCACACTATGGTAAATGATAATAGTTATCATTGATATTGATAGATGTGTGAGTATCATTATTTCACTGAATCGAGAGCCGACGTTTATCCGATAATCCTATTGAGCTTCCACAGTATCTTGAGTTGAGCCGATTAACTTGTTAATGCAAGCCATCGCAATACAAGTAAATGTGACCAAGAAACCGTAATGGTACAGATAGCCAAACCGCTCAATGATCACGCCACAAATCATGGCCGTCGCGATGGCCACCAGCATATCCATTGATTGGAACATTGAGAAATCCACACCGGATTGCGTTCCGTAGGCATAGTCCATCATCAAGGTATACAAAGCGACGAATTTGGCCGCCGAAACCACACTATTGAGAATAAACAGCGCCTCCAACCCCCAATCAAGAGTGAATACTTGCGCGCTATACAAAGCCAATAATGAAAACGTAATGGCCTCAGCAACTAACAGTAAATAGATGGCCTTAATCGCAAACACTTGCTTAACCAGCCAGCCACCAAACGCAACACCAACAAGCCCTGTCAGAACACCGCCTCCGGCAACCAACAAACCTAAGTTGGCAAGACTTAACCCCTGATCGTATAAAAATGGCATCATCATAGACAGCGCCCCACGAGTCCCTAATTGGCTGACGATCACCAATACGAGCCCAGTCCGCACCAAAGGGTTTTGTAGTGACTTGCTTAATGATGGCTTCGCGTCTTCAACATTCGCCGACAAGCTCACTTCTTTCATTCGAAACAGGCTCCACGTCGATAAGCTCATTATCAGGACTAAAGCAGCCAAAATAAGAAGAGCGTACTGCCACGAGACAAAACCCATGACATAAATAAACAAGCCTCCACCAAACACAGCGCCACAATATGCACCGCCAACCTGCATAATGTTACCAAGGTATCTCTTTTTCACTGGCAATTGATCAACGGCCAATCCATCTGCGGTGATATCTGCAAACGTAGACGCCAAAGTAAGCACAAGCACGCAAGCAAAAACCGCATTCAGGTGGCTAACCGCAGAGGTCAACGATAGCAGCACTAACATGGCAACCATACAAAACTGAGCAAGGATGATGATTACTGCATGCCGGACAAACACACTTCCTTGTTTCCGCTGGCGTTCAATGTAAGGCGACCATAAAAACTTCAAGCCCCAAGGCAACATTGCCAAATAGAACAGACCGATCTGAGAGGTGGAGATCCCTTCACTTCTCATTACCGCAGGCAACCCTTGTAAGGTAAACATACCAATCAAACTTTGAATGGTATAAACGCTCGCCAAAATGGCGAGCAAGGGTTTTATTTTATTGGAAAATGAACTAGCCATTAATGTCATCTACCAGTCGTAGCGAGCTTTAACGCCCACCTCTCTGCCTGTTCCATAGTTGCTGTATGTTCCACCGTATGAGAAGGCATAAGTGACATAGTTTTTATCCGTTAGGTTGTTGGCAAACAAAGAAACAGAAAAATCCTTGTTGTAGTCATAATTAAGCGATAGGTCGACAAGGGTATATCCACCTTGTGAGAGCGTATTCTTCTCATCGAAATAGATAGTCGAGGTATAGCGAGCCTGTGACGCAACAAAGATGTCTCCTTCAACCCACGATTGTGGTAAATAGTAGTCCCCCCCCAAAGTCACGGTTGTATCAGGGGCGTAAGGAAGTTTGTTGCCAGATAAACCCGCGTTATTTGAACGGAATGTCGAGCTGCCATGTGTACCACCCAACGAAATGGTCAGGTCATCGGTCGCATAAAAAGCCAGTTCAGCTTCAAGACCCTGACTTAAAGCAACCCCCATATTTTCTAGCGATTGACTACCAACAACACCAGTATAAATTTGTACGTCGTTTGTTTTTATCCAGTAAAGCGCGCCGCTGAAATCCAACATGTCATCCAACAGACTCGTGCGCCAGCCCAACTCGGCATTTAATGAGGTTTCTGCTTTATAACCTTTTGAGTCTTTATTGCTTAAAGGAATCACATTGTACCCACCAGGTCGATAACCACTGGTCAATGATAGGTAAACCCGCGTGTCGTCCAGTGCTTGCCAGCCCAATGCCGCTTTAGGCGAAATCATATTTTCCGTCAGTTCACCCTCGCTTGGGTTAATATGCCACGCAGTATTACCACCAAACTCCGACTTAACTTTTGAATGCGATGCTCTTGCTCCCAAGGTGAGGTCAACGGTCTCGGTTAATTGATAGTTACCTTGACCAAACAACGCATATGTCTGGTAATCCAATTTATTGATACCCGTTCCCGTGTCTACTTTCAGATCACGATCTTCAAAGTAACCGCCTATTAAAGCTAAAAGAGATTCGTTAAAGCGAGTATTCAGGCGCAGTTCTTGAGTAAATTTATTTTGGTCTTCTTCCCAACGCCCAAACGCGTACTCTCGGTCAATCTTTCTATCTTGAAACGCCGTAATGCTGTTCAATTTAGCGTGACCAAAGTCGTACCCAAGGTTAAGAGAATAGGTATACACATCACGGGTAAGATTCGGAACATCGGTATTAGTCGCACCAGCTTCATGTTCCTTTTCACTCAAATACCACTCTTCGTGGCTGTCGAGCTTGTCGGCCATGACAGACAGCGTAGCCGACAACGCCGAGTCTTCTGGCATGTAATGCAAACGGGTTTTAAGCGATTTATCATTGGCATTATTGGCGTTTTTCTTGCCACTCGGTGTATGGTCGATGTTGCCTTCGTCATAGACATATCGAGCTGATACATCCGCGTACAACGCATCAGAAACAGGAACTGAACCAACAGCATCAATTTGTTTACTCAGGTTGGAATAAAGAGCAGAAGTTCTTAATTGACGATCAGGTGACGCTTTTTGGGTAATGATGTTTATTACCCCACCTTGTGCATTTCCGCCATACAAAGTGCCTTGCGGGCCACGAAGCAATTCCACTCGCTTAACATTAATAAGCTGTTGGGATATAAATGAATTATCTTGAAGGATCCCATCGACATACACGCTAACCGTCGGTGAATAATAGTCAGGGGAGCTGATTCCACGAATGGTGGTGTTGCTGTAAGTTTGATTTCCACGCGCTTGAATTAATAAGCCCGGAAAAACCTTTTCTAAATCTTTTACGGCATAAATACCGGCCTTTTCCAGCTCATCGCCCGTTTTGATTAACACCGAATTGTTCACTTGAGACAAAGGAGTCTCAAACTTCGTTGATTCTATTACCATCACATCCAATGCTTCGGCTGCAAATACCTGAAAGCTACTCATCGCGAGAAAGATCGCGCTGGCTAACACTGTTTTCTCAACGCATGACTTATTCATATCTAAATTCCTTTATCCCTATATCAACTAGCAAACATTCCGTTTTCCAGTCACTAATCAACCGAACCACTACGACAGTCGCTTAATTCGCAATCGACTTATATGCAGCAACGGCTGCGTTCAAAGCAAAATGGGGCGACCGCACTTATTAGGAACTATTCTCATCTAGCGTGGGTTTAGGGGATATCAATATCGGGAATTTGAAGAACAAAATTGGGAAGCATAGGCGTAACTCAAGATATATCTTATCTCTCGAACACCACAAATGATAATAGCATTAATTATCATTTGCATCTACACCCGGAGTAAATGTACTATTCGCACTTCTATAAAATGACACAGAAACACTATGAAACTTACAATTAGAAACGTAATTTTATTTGCCTTCCCCTTGGTAATTGCTTCTTTCGCAATCGCTTCTCCATCATCTTCTAACGACACGGCTGAAGTTATGGACGTTTATGGTAATCGCTACAGCCAGCCCATTACCATTGATAAACCTGGGGAAACACTCATTTCAAGACAACAAATTGAAACTGAACAACCAACCAATATAGCGGAATTGTTTGAAGATATTCCTGGCGTATCCATTGATGGTGGAGCACGTTCAGGCGGCGAAAAAATCAGTATTTGGGGGTTCTCAGATCCAAGTGATATTGGCCTTTATGTTGATGGGGCTCCTATTGGTTTCGAACAATATCGTTATGGCACCTTTTTCTTTGACCCTTACCTTATCAGTGAGGCAGAAGTCATTAAGGGCTCACACGATTATAAATCTAACGGTAAATTTGGCGGCACCATCCGAATCCGAACAAAAACCGTCGACGAACTACTAAAGCCTGGCCGCAGTTTTGGCGCACGAGTGCACCTCGGTTATAACGACAACGATGCCCAAAAGCACACAGGTGTATCCGTATTTGGTCAAACTGATGCGGGTCTATACTTCCTTGCGTCTGGCACGTGGAAAGACTCAAACGACATTAAAATTGGTGGGGGAGACGCGCTTGAATATTCCGCTTATACGCAAAATAATGGCCTAGTTAAAGTCGGCTATCAAAATGCGGATCATTTATTTGAAATCAGCCATTCAATGTACAAAGATGAAGGCCGACAACCTTGGGCTGCAAGGCGCGGGGCATTTGCAAACATCAGCAAATATAACATCAAAAAATATGGTTCATTAGAGGCCGCGAAATACGCCTATACCGTTCAAAACGAATATAAAGACAGTACCACCTCCCTGCAATATGCCTATGACCCCGTTTCACCGTTAGTGAATCTTAAAGTTGTTGCGGCCCATACAAACAACGAACGTCATTGGCGCCGACCAGACATAGCATGGCAAAAAATGTTTGTATCAATAGGTTCGTATGGTCATGAATCTTGGGCATCCTACAAAAGAGACTACCTTGACATCAATAATGAAATGGAAATAGGTCGCCATAGAATTACAACCGGTGTGCAATACGAGAAAAACACGCGAGATACACTGGCTCATAACGTATCTAAACTGTACGTAAATAAACCAGCCAAGAATTTTGGTGTTTTCATTCCATATTTTGACCCGTCAGGCGTTCAAACTTCTTATTCAGCATATCTTGCGGATGAGATAGATATAACAGATCGCTTTAGAATAACCCCGTCGATTCGTTATGACTACGTTCAATCGAAAGGCAAGGAGAACCCTGCCCCAGATTACAACGACCCTGCAGCTGGACACGACTATAGCAGCGTATCCCATTCAGGACTCAGCCCTAGAATTCAACTTGATTATGATCTTACCGACAATACCTTGCTGAATTTTTCTTATGCTTACCAGATGAAAGCGCCGTCGGTAGATGACATCTATGCAGTGCAATACGCACGAGCTAAAGCATCGGCCACAGCAAGACAACTAGAAGCTCAGCGTATTCATGCGTATCGCGCCTCTGTCATTAATCATCTATCTGGGCTTGCGACGAATGAGGACACTTTAACGACCGAAATCACCACGTTCTACAATGGCGTAACCAATAATGTCATGAACCGTACTGGCGTTAATCTTGACAGAGACTCTGGTGAGATCCAGAGCTGGAAGGTCAATTTAGATGGCTATAAAAACTATGGTGTCGACTTCCAAGCACAATATCGTATCGAACGCCTATATGTGGACGCTTATGCCAGCTACATTGAAGGAAAACATAACGGATCCCTGACCGACGCAAGTGGCCAAGACACTTATATGTATGGCATCCCGCCAGTAAGCATGAAGCTTGGCGTTGGCTATGAATGGATTGATGGATTGATCACCGGCTATAAAGCACGTTGGTATCACTCTCAGGAAAAAGTTGAGGATTCTATTTACTTCCCTGCGGCAAGTGAGGAATACATACTGCAAGATATTTACCTGAGCTGGCAGCCTCAAGCGGTGAAAGATTTGATGTTAAGAGCCACAATCAAAAACCTCAAAGATGTAGATTACAAGCCTTACCTATCCAACGGGGTCTCTGGGCCGGGCCGTGAAATACGAGTTAGCCTAACCTACGATTTATAACAAAACGCTCTACAACAACACGACGAGCAAATCACTTTAACCTGTGATTCTGTGCAGCCAAGGTGGGCGGCACAGAATCTCTATTTTCTTATCATTTCCCTTTCGATACCAGATCCGCTCTACACCATTCGCTTTTCAACACCGCTAGCACGATCGTATTCCACCAGCGATCTTTGAAATAACGGTGCTCAACAAATTCGGCTTCTTGCCGCATACCTAGGCTTTTACACAGCCGAATAGCGGCTCGGTTTTCCTTAATGGTCTCTGCATAAATTCGGTGTACGTTCAGTTCATTAAAACCAAACTCGGCCAGTGCGCGTGCTGCTTCTGGCATGAGATTATTCCCTTGCACGTGGCGCGCTAACCCTGCCCCCATAGAGGCTTGTCTGTCTCCCTCTAAACGAAGACACACAGTGCCAATAAACTCGCCGCTTTCTTTTAACTCAACCGCAAGCTGATAGGATTCCCGTGGCACCTGAGCCGCTTGCTCAATAAACAATTGGGTTAAATCGCGATACTTCTGAGGCTCGCAATCTGCCTCATCGTAAAAGCGTTGATATTTTGCATCTTGAGATATCGCCACAAAGCCTGCTTCGTCTTCTGCTTTCATATCACGAATGATAAGACGCTGCGTTTCTAACTTAAACAAACACTGTCCTTAATGTCATTTTGAACTCGAATAGGCTACATATAAATCGAAAACTCGATTCCATTCCTATGCTATATCCTATAAAAACGAAATAATCTACTGACAAAAAAACAGCCTCATATTGCTACAAGGCTGTATTAGATGATGCACGATTTCCCTTAGCGAGCCATCAAGTTACGACAACACACCCAAGAAATACGGGATGATCAACGCATTTGCCAAGTCGATAAAGAAGGCACACACCAGAGGCACAATGATAAAGGCTTGTGCGGAATGACCATAACGCTGGGACACCGCAGACATATTCGCCATTGCCGTTGGAGTGGACCCTAAAGAAATCCCTCCGAACCCCGAACAAATAACCGCAGCGTCATAGTTTTTGCCCATGGCAGGAAACACCACAAACAAATTCACCAAAATCGCAATGACAAACTGCATCCCTAAAATGGCGAATATCGGCCCAGCTAAATCAACTAAGGTCCAAAGCTGCATGCTCATTAAAGACATCGCTAAGAAGGTGCCAAGAGAGATTTCCGCGATTAAGTCGATGGCCGCCGTTCGTGTTGGCCACGCGGTGCCAGTGATTCGCTTATAATTTCTCGGGTTCAAATTGGTCAGCACAATACCGGCAAAAAGACATGTCACAAACAAAGGTAAATCTAACCCCAATTCGCTGACACCTTTATTGAGAAAGAAACCGGCAATCACACAAATATGAATCGCGAGAAGGGCTTCTAGAAAATCAAACGACGTCATTTTGACAGGGATAACGCTTTCTTTACCCTGAGTTTTCTCTTTTGGGCTGTTAGCTGCAGGTTTAAGTTGATGTTTGTTAATCAAATATTTGGCAATCGGCCCACCCATCAAACTCGCAAGAATCAACCCAAATGTCGCACTGGCGATACCAATTTCCATGGCATTACTGAGCCCAAATTGCTCTTGAATCTTAGGAGCCCAAGCAATCGCCGTTCCGTGTCCTCCAATGAGTGACACACTACCACCAAGCATACCAACTACTTGCTCTTGACCAAACAAACTTGCCACGCCAATGCCGGTCAAATTCTGCAAAATCATATAGGAAATGGTCACCGCAAGCAGGACAATAAGAGGCCGACCGCCTTTAAACAAATCGGATAAACTCGCGTTGATCCCTATGGTCGTAAAGAAATAGACCAATAAGACATCGCGCGCCGTAAGATCAAAGTTCACTTCCACCGACGTCACGACATAAATGAGCGTGAAAAGCAGAGAAAACACGATGCCACCGGAAACTGGCTCCGGAATACTGAATTCCTTCAGAAAGCCAACCACCTGATTTAGGCGTCGGCCGATGAACAAAACAATAATGCCTATGGTAACCGTAAAGAATGAATTGAGCTGAAGCGCTCCATCCGAGAATTCCATTTTCTATCCTTAAGTAATCGACATTTAAATAAGAGACTAATTTAATATCTTGATTCTGTACACCTAATCCGTGCTCAAGTACGAATCCGATCTATCTTGTTTAAATAGTAAGCCCTGCCAAGTGTTGAGAACGGCTTACTGTATAGCCTGTTTGGCTGTATTAATGATCTGCGCAACGATGGCGGATAATCCCTGACTTCGTGTTGGCGTAATGTGCTGATGCAACTCCAGCTCTTCAAACCAGCCTTTTATATCGAATTCGACAATCTGTACTGGCGTTCTGCCATCGTATGCAATAATCGTTAGCGCAATGAGCCCTTTAACAATGGCCGCATCACTGTGAGCAAACAATCGAAAAACACCACCGTCATGAATCAAGACTTGTTGCAACCAAACTTGGCTCTGGCAACCCTGTAACTCGTACTCCTTGGTTCGCTTTGCAACATCAAGGCTAGGTAAGTTTTCGCCTAATTCAATCAAATACAGATAACGCTGTTCCCAATCCACACAACGGGCAAAGTTTCGAACAAGTTTTTCTGGCGTCATGATTTATCCTAGTAAAGTGGTGATGCGTTTCAACCCGGTAACCAAGCTATCTACGTCGGCCTTATTGGAGTAACAGCCCAAAGAAGCACGACAAACCGCCGTTTGATCTAACCGTTGTAGCAAGGGCATCGCGCAGTGGTGCCCCGTTCTAATCGCGATGCCGTATTTATCCAGAAAGAGCCCAACATCGTAAGCGTGGTGTGGCGTGAGATTAAAAGCGATAACCCCAGTACGGAATTTAGGTTTCCCATAAATGACAACACCTTCAACACGTGCCAGTTGCGCCAACGCGTAATCCATAAGCTCAGTTTCGTGTTCTTGAATGGCATCCAGAGCGATGGATTCCATAAAATCAATCGCCGCTCCTAACCCCAAAATTGCGGCAATGTTGGGCGTCCCCGCTTCAAAGCACCAAGGCGCACTGTTATAGCGAGTTCCACGAGGTAAAGAGACTTGGCTTATCATGGCGCCGCCCCCTTCCCACGGTGACATATTCACGAGGTGTTCGTGCTTTGCAAACAAGGCTCCGATTCCCGTAGGCCCGTAGAGTTTGTGTGCTGAAAACACGTAAAAATCGCAACCCAATGCCGAAACATCCACCTTTTGGTGCATCACCGCTTGCGCCCCGTCGACCAGCACAGGCACACCATAACGATGCGCAGTTTGAGTAATGGAGGCAATATCGTTCACACACCCCAAGACATTGGATACGTGAGTGCAGGCCAACAAAATAGTGCTTTCACAGAGCAAAGGCAGTAGGTCATCGATATTCAATTCGCCAGTCTCTGTCATTGGCCAGACTTTGATCTCAACATCAAACTCTTCAGCCAACATTTGCCAAGGAACCAAATTGGCGTGGTGTTCCATTTCAGTCACAATGATCTGGTGTTGATGTGTCGTTAATGAGCGCTTCAAACGCGGTTTAACGAACGAGTTGGCGATTAAGTTAATCGCTTCGGTTGTGCCTTTGGTAAACACAATTTCTTCGCGTCTTTCAGCCCCCAAAAACTGTTGAACTTGGTCGCGCACGTTTTCCATATTTTCGGTCGCAACGGCACTCAGTTGGTGAACCCCACGATGCACGGTCGCATATTCATGCTGATAAAAATGCGTCATTCTGTCTATAACGCTTTGTGGCGTTTGTGCACTTGCCGCGCTGTCTAAATACACCAGAGGTTTATCATTAACGCATTGCTTTAACGTGGGGAACTGCTCTCGACATTCGGATAACATCGCAGCTTTAAGCTTACTCATGCCATGTCCAACTTCTGCTCAATTCTACGAATGATATGCTGCCTGACGTCGTCATTCTCGATAGCATCGGTTAGCTCTCCGGCAAAAGCAAAGGTGATCATTTTCTCAGCTTGAGCCAAAGGAATTCCTCTTGCTCTTAAGTAGAAAACTTGACTCGGATCGATTTGGCCCGTAGTTGCACCGTGGCTGCATTTCACGTCATCGGCATAGATTTCTAGTTGTGGCTTGCTGTTTACTTGAGCCAAATCGCTGAGCAACAAATTGTGATTGTCCATTTGACCATTGGTTTTAATCGCATGTTTATCAACCAATATCGAGCCATTGAACACACCAATACCGTTGTCTTTGCCTATGATTTTATGGGTTTGATCGCTGTCGCAATGTGGCGAGGCGTGCTGAATGTAAGTTCGAGTATCAAAGACTTGTTCTTGCTTTGGTAGCGCCAAGCTATTGAGCTGGGCATAACCCCCAGCGCCTTGCAACGTCGCACTGGTCGAGTGCCGAGTCAATTGTCCTTCAAGCATAAATACGTCGCTACGCACTTGGCTATCTCTTTGCGCCATCACATCATTGTGAGCAAAGTGGTGCTGCTGTTGGCTCTCTTCAACCAACTTAAAATGACGATAATTGGCGCCATTACCGACCTCACACGATAACCTTGAACACGTGACGCCGCCACCTAGCGCAAGCGAAGTATGGTGCTCGTATACCTCACACTGAGCCCCTTGCCCAAGTTCAATGTGGTGACGATAGCTGCACCATTCCCCTAACCCACCAGAATTTAGATGGAACAAGTAAATCGGCTTTTTCACTTGAGTGTTATTTCGCACTCGTACATGCACTCCGGTGGTCGCACTTGCTTCTGCCAATAGCGATACCATGTCAGGCGCAATGGCCGCTCCGTAATCAAAAGTCTCCGCCGTCATTAACTCGTAATCTACGTTGGGAATTTCGTCAGAGAGATCATGTTGAAATTCACCATCAAAGAACACCAAACGATAACAGTCAAACACCATGCTTAAGCTTTCAAACGAAATACCGTGCACATTTCCATGAGAAGGTTTGCAATACGGCAACTGGACAAAATCAGCAAGCGAGGTGTACTTCCAGTCTTCGTGGCGTTCGTCGGGCAGCCCTAATTTCAATAAAGATTGCCAATGACTCTGCTGCCATGAACTCTGCCCTACCAAGCCAGACAGTCGAGTTAAAGCGACGTCTCTATTCTTCTCCGATAATCCAACCATAGCCTTTATCCTCCAGTTCTTTTGCTAAAGTATGATCACCTGATTTGACGATTTTTCCTTGGTATAACACGTGCACGAAATCCGGTTTAATGTAGTCGAGAATTCTCTGATAGTGAGTCACGACTATAAACGAACGATGGCCATCCCTAAGCGCATTCACGCCATCAGACACCGCTTTTAACGCATCAATATCCAACCCGGAATCGGTTTCATCCAATATGCATAACTCGGGTTCTAAAACCGCCATTTGCAAAATATCATTACGTTTTTTCTCGCCCCCAGAAAAGCCCTCGTTGACCGAGCGATTCAGCAGATCAAACGGCATTTTCAAGAGTTTGGCTTTTTCTTCTAACAAGTCTTCAAAGTCGAATTGGTCCAACTTGGTTTTTTGTTGATAAGCACGAATACCGTTCAGAGCGGTTTTTAAGAACAACCGATTACTCACTCCAGGAATTTCTACTGGGTACTGAAAAGCAAGAAAAATGCCCTCGCCGGCTCTTTCATCAGGGTCGAGATCCGCTAACTCTTTTTGCTTAAACAGCATCTCACCTGCGGTGACTTCGTAGTCTTCCTTGCCCGCTAATGTTGCTGAAAGCGTGCTTTTTCCCGAACCGTTAGGGCCCATAATGGCGTGAACTTCGCCCGCTTTGACCGACAAATTGATGCCGTTAAGAATAGGAGTGCCATCGACACTGGCTTCTAGGTTTGTAATCTCTAACATAATCGTTAACCCACGCTGTGTTCTAAGCTAATAGACAGCAGTTTTTGCGCTTCTATAGCAAATTCGAGAGGAAGTTCGGAAAAAACATCTTTGCAGAAGCCATTCACAATCATAGAGATTGCATCGTCTTCGCTGATGCCTCGTTGCACACAATAGAAGAGTTGGTCTTCACCGATGCGAGAGGTGGTGGCTTCGTGTTCTATTTGAGCGGAACTGTTTTTTACTTCCACGTAAGGGAAGGTATGAGCACCACAATCGGCTCCAATGAGCATGGAATCACACTGAGTAAAATTACGCGCTCCCTCTGCGGTTGGCAGCACCTTCACTAAACCGCGATAGCTATTTTCGCTTTTACCCGCCGAGATACCTTTAGAAATGATGGTCGATTTTGTGTTCTTACCAATGTGGATCATCTTGGTGCCTGTGTCGGCCTGTTGGTTACCATTTGTTAAAGCAACAGAAAAGAATTCACCAACGGAATTGTCACCTTTTAAAATGACACTGGGGTATTTCCAAGTGATCGCCGATCCCGTTTCCGATTGTGTCCAAGACATCTTGCTATTCGTCCCTTCGCACACCGCTCGCTTGGTGACAAAATTCAAAATACCGCCGTCGTTTTCTTCCGAACCCGAGAACCAATTTTGAACCGTGGAATATTTGACTTCGGCGTCTTTTAAAATCACCACCTCTACAACGGCCGCGTGTAATTGATAAGTGTCTCTGACCGGAGCTGAACAGCCTTCGATATAACTGACATAAGAACCTTCATCAGCCACCAAAATGGTGCGTTCAAATTGGCCGGTTTTAGCTTGATTGATCCTAAAGTAGGTAGAGAGTTCTCGCGGGCAATGCACCCCAGGAGGAATATAAATAAACGAACCATCAGAGGCTACCGCCGCATTTAACGCGGCAAAGAAGTTGTCTTTGGGCGGCACAACCGACCCCAAGTAACGCTGAACGAGTTTCGGATACTCTTGAATGGCTTCACTAAATGAGCAGAAGATAATACCAAGCTCACTTAACTCTTCACGATACGTTGTGGTAACGGATACAGAATCAAAAATGGCATCAACAGCCACCTCTTTGCCTTCTCTCACTGGCACGCCGAGCTGCTCAAATGCCGCTTCAACTTCTTTTGTCAGAAACGCATTGGAGCCATCTTGTGGGCTTTCATCCAGCGACGTCTCTGTATCATCGTCTGAGCAACCACCACATTTTGGCGCAGAATAATAACTGTAATTTTGGTAATCGAGCCCTTCGTACTGCGCTTTAAGCCAATGAGGCTCCTCCATTTCAAGCCACGTTTTGAAAGCGGCCAGTCGAAATTCGAGCATCCATTCAGGTTCATTGCGCTTTTGGGAAATAGCGCGCACGACGTTTTCATTAATCCCTTTCTCAAGGGTGTCGTTATTCAAATGAGTGAAAAAGCCTTCTTTGTAGCTTTCACTATTTAAGGCTTTTTTTACTTCCGGCTGAATATCTATTGCAGTCATGTTAAACACCAAAACTCTCGCCACAGCCACACTCGGCTGTCACGTTGGGGTTGTGATAAACAAAAGTCTGATTAAGCCCTTCACGTACGTAATCAATTTCAGTGCCATCCACAAATGGCATCGCCTCTAATGCGACATAAAAAGAACAGCCATGAGATTCGAATCGTAATTTATCTTTATCCGACGTGGCGGTCGTTTTCGATTCACAAACCGAAACTTGATCCAATACATAGGCATACCCAGTACAACCAGAAGGTTTAACCGAAAGCATGATGAAAATGTCGTCCATAGAAAGTTGAGAAATTCGTTTTGCGGCGGATGGGGTCAGTGAAATCCCCTGCCATTCTTCATCCTGAAGAGAAAAGCTGGCAATATCTGTCTTTGAAGAAGTCATAACAACTGCCTTAATCATAAATAACCAGACCGATATGATAATGATAATTATTATCATATCAACCACAAGTATTCAGAGGGTAATACAGAATTACGTGATCGATGTTTTAGGCATGCTTATCTTTGGGTCAATCATTGCGTCCCAATGAATAAACATGCCTTACTTTAGAAAGGCTAAAATTGCGCTTCACAAGCAAAAGAAAGCTGCTGCTTTAAGGCGTTAAGATCCCCGATCAGGCGGCCATCAAGGCGAAACTGCGGATAAGTTCTTGCGCTTGGAAATAACGACAACAAGGTTTCCCTGTCAAAATCGACGTTAAGTTTTAAGTGACGAATGTCGTACCCCTGCTGCTGCAACCAGTTGGCGGCCATCGTACATTGCGAACAATTTTCCTTGCTAAACATATCAATGTTCATGATGTATTCCCTTAAAAGTCCGCATCGAACGCCAGTTGGCGATCTTGTGGGCGTTTGTACTCCGTGACCCGTTTCTCGAAGAAATTAGTTTTTCCTTCCATATCGAGTAACCTCATATAATCAAACGGGTTTTCGGCTCCGTATATCTTCTCGAAACGGAATAGCCCTGCGATCACATCCGCCGTATACTCAATGTACTGACACATCAATTCGGCATTCATACCAATCAATCCGACGGGCAAGGCTTCGGTCACAAACTCTTTTTCAATCGAGACGGCTTCACGGCAAATTTCTTCAAATTCAGCTTGGCTGACTTGCCCTTGTCCGAGGGTTTTGAACAACAAAGCAGAAAAGCTAAAATGCAGGCCCTCGTCGCGAGCAATCAAGTCATTACTCGCTGCTAACCCTGCCAACAAACCCCGTTTCCTAAAGTAGTAAATGGCACAAAAACTGCCTGCGAAAAACAGCCCTTCAACCAAACCAAAAGCAATCAACCTCATCGCCAGCGGTTTATCGGATGATATCCACCGCATCACCCAATCGGCCTTACGCTTTACTGTTGGCACGTTGTCTATGGCGTTAAATAGCCTTTCGCGCTCTTCAATATCCGGGATGTAGGTTTCTAGCTGCAATGCATAAGTCTCAGCATGAATCACTTCGTTAAACGCTTGCAAAGCGAGAAAACACCGAGCTTCGGCTATCTCGATTTCGCCATAAAATCGGGTTAACAAGTTTTCGTTAATCATGCCCTCACTTTGAGCAAAGAAGGCCAGAACGTGACGGATAAAGTGCAGCTCGCCATCGGTCAGTTTGGCTAAGTCGGGAATGTCTTGGGCAAAATCGAGCTCTTCTGTGGTCCAAAATGCCGCTTCATGGGTTTTATACGCCTGCCAGATTTCTTCATATTGAATAGGAAAAAGGCTGAATTTATTCTTAACAATCATGGGGGTTCCTTTAAGGTAAGCCGGACACTATGCGCCGCAGTTTAGGCAGTCTTCATCTTCTACGTTCACCGTCATTTTGACCGCGTTAGTCGAAGGTTTAGTCCGTAGGTAATACATCCCTGTCTTCAAGCCCGATTTCCAAGCATAGAAATGCATGGCGTTAATTTGAGCGAAGGTCGGTGAGGCCAACCAGAGGTTCAAACTTTGGGACTGACAAACGTACGGCCCTCTGTCTGCCGACATTTCAATGATGTCTTTTTGCGAAATCTCCCACACGGAACGGTAGACCTCTTTCATCTCATCGGGGATGCTCGCAAGATCTTGAACTGAGCCATTATTGGCAATGATGCTGTCGCGGATCTCTGGCGTCCAAAGCCCTTTGGCCTCTAACGCCGACACCAGATGTTTGTTAATGAGAATGAACTCACCAGAAAGTGTTTGTCGCTTATAGATGTTGTTCGTTTGCGCCTCAAACGCTTCTGTATTACCCAATATCTGCGCAGTAGACGCAGTTGGCATTTGCGCTATTAGCAATGAATTCCTTAAACCGTGAGTCACTACTTGCTGCTTGAGCGCTTTCCAATCCCAACGCTCCGACGGTGTGGTGTCCCACATATCAAACTGAAAAACACCTTGGCTTGCCGGGCTACCATCAAAACTGCTGTAAGCACCTAATTGCTCTGCCCTTTCACTCGATGCTTGTAAGGCGGCGTGATACATGGTTTCGGCAATATCACGATTCAACGCTTTGGCACTGTCGCTGGTATAAGGCAAATTGAGCATGAAGAACACATCCGCTAAGCCTTGAATACCCAAACCCACTGGCCTGTGAGCGTGATTTGCCGCTTCAATTTTATCGGTTGGATGATAGTTAACCTCAATCACCCGATCTAAGTTCTTAATGGCAACTTTGGTGACGCGATGCAGTTCTTCAAAATTAAACGCGCCGCGCCGAACAAATTTAGGCAACGCTATCGACGCCAGATTACAGGCCGCGGTCTCTTTGCCACTGGATACTTCCATGATCTCCGCGCACAAGTTACTGGACTTAATGGTGCCAATGTTCTGCTGGTTAGATTTGGTATTACATGCGTCTTTGTAGAGCATGTAAGGCGTGCCAGTTTCAGCCTGAGACTCAATGATTTGAGTCATCAACTGGCGCGCCTTAATCGTTTTAATGCCCAAGCCTTGTTGTTCGTATTGTTGGTAAAGTTCCACAAACTCTTTACCATAAACGTCCGACAAACCTTTGGCATTATGTTCGCTAAAGAGTGTCCATTCACCGTCTTGCTCAACCCTTTCCATAAACAAGTCAGGCACCCAAAGTGACAAGAACAGATCACGCGCTCGAAACTCTTCTTTACCGTGATTCTTTCTTAAGTCCAAAAACGATTCGATGTCTGCATGCCAAGGTTCAAGATAAATCGCAAAAGAGCCCTTTCGCTTGCCGCCACCTTGGTCGACATACCGTGCGGTCTCGTTAAACACTTTTAGCATTGGAATAATGCCATTCGAGATACCATTGGTGCCCAAAATTGGCGCACCTGATGCGCGAATATTATGAATGTGTAAGCCAATGCCACCCGCAGACTTGGAGATCAAAGCGCAGTCCTTGAGTGTATCGTAGATACCTGAAATGGAGTCTTCTTGCATACCCAGTAAGAAACAGGAAGAAAGCTGCTGCATTTTAAGGCCAGCATTAAAAAGAGTTGGGGTAGCATGAGTATAAAAACCAAGGCTTAACATATCGTATAGCTGCTTGATCTCACCAATATCATCGCCTGCGACCGCGATGGCGACTCTCAAATACATGTCTTGAGGCCGTTCGACAATCACACCATCGATTTTCAGTAAGTAGGAACGCTCAAGAGTTTTGAATCCAAAGTAATCAAAATCATAATCTCTTTGATAGTCAATAAGGTCGGTTAGGATCTCACCATACTTACGCACTTGCGCCGTGTATTCAGCGGAAAGCAAGCCAATGGCTGAAAGCCGCTCCGTTGCATGCAAGAAACCCGACGTTTCTTTTTGCAACGAACTGACCAACACTCTTGCCGCCAACTTTGAGTAATCAGGATGCTCCGCTGCGAGGCTTGCAGCCGTCTCTGACAGGAACACATCAATTTGTGTCACCTTAATGCCATCATACAGACCCGATACCACCTTCTGAGCAACCGAAATCGGTTCTACCTTCAATCCATCGGCCATGGCTTCTGCGCGTCTTGTGACTTTATCAAGGCTTGCTTTCTCTACTCGACCATCTCTTTTTATAACGTCCATAATCTATATCTTGTGCCAGTTCTTGGTTAATACACCATATGTTGAGCCATTAGATCTAATTGATAATAGTTATCATTACAAGTTAATTTACATTATAATCACGATAAAAATATATTGTTAGACGATAAACCAGTCGCCGATACACTGGTCAATACAAACCTACAAGCGACCCAAAAAACAGGGTATAGGCCTTTTAATCTCCCCCCTATTCAAGCTGTAAAAAACAGACTAAGGCTGAGTTAGAAATCGAATAACTGAGTGAATGCATTCTCTCTTTCAACCTCTAACCCTTTTAGGCTTTTCGAGCTTGGTTTTGGTGACTGATTTTGGTAACTGGGTTTGGTGAATGGTTACCTAGTGGCCTTGCACTTAAAAAACGATAGTTTTTGCCTATCGAATCTATTCAAAGAACCCATTATCTCTTATCAACCATGCGCATTATTCTAGGGTTAGTTGATTTAAGCCTAAAAACGCAAACGGACTCAGATTTATGAATGAAAAAGCCTTAATCGTAGAAGGGGGAGCAATGCGAGGCATATTTGCCAGCGGTGTGCTCGATGCCTTTATGGAAGAGAATTACCTCCCCTATGACTTTGCTATTGGTGTGTCTGCGGGAGCGTCGAATTTGGTTGGCTACTTATCTCAAGCGCCTAAGCGTAGCCACCAAGTCATCACTTCTATGGCAACGGATAAAACATTCTTTAATCCGACTCGGTTTGCGAAAGGCGGAAATTTAGTCGACGTGAAATGGTTATGGGAGGAGTCTAACCGACGCTACCCCATCGCTTGTGATGTGCTATTTAACAGCATTCCGATGTACGCGGCTTTAACCAACATTGAAACAGGTCACGCCGACTACTATCAAATCAAACCCGGTAATCTATCGAATATTATCGAAGCGACCACAGCGCTTCCTATCGCGTATCGGGAACCCCCGTGTTTCTCTGGTGGGTGTTATACAGACGGTGGCGTGGCCGATTCGATCCCAGTAAGAGAAGCTTATCGTCGTGGGGCGCGAGACATTACCGTCATTCTCTCTCACCCTCTGAGCTATCAAATGAAACCGGCAAAGCACCCTTGGCTTCTAAAGCGTGTGTTATCAAAGTACCCAAATATCGCCGAATCGATGCTAGTAAGAGCCAGCAACTATAATCAATCATTAGACTTCATTCGTCATCCTCCTAAGGACGCGACGATACGAGTCATCGCTCCACCGGAGAATTTTGGCGTTAAGCGCTTGACGATGAGTCGCCCGATCTTAGATCAAGGCTATCAAATGGGGCTCACTGCAGGCCGTGAACATTTGGATATCCAAAACGGCAAGTACGGACTCCATGAAGAAAACTGTCATTTTTGTTTTTAAAGCAATAACTCGCTGTATATAAAGTAGAAAATCACATTCACTTACATATTTAATGGTTATGTAAAGCAATGTAAATCACCTTGTTCTCTGTTGAACAAACCACGTAATAATAGAGCAATAATTAAACACTGGGTTTCGTGCCTGCAAGATGAAGTCTGACTAACTTGTCCAAAGGTACAACAATGCCCCCTACACTAAGGATTGAGTATGAGTAAGAAATTAACCACCGCAGCAGGCTGCCCTGTTGCCCATAACCAAAATGTACAAACGGCAGGAAAAAGAGGCCCCCAATTACTACAAGATGTTTGGTTTCTTGAAAAACTTGCCCATTTTGATAGAGAAGTGATCCCAGAGCGCCGTATGCACGCAAAAGGGTCTGGAGCGTATGGCACATTCACCGTCACTCATGACATAACCCAATACACCAAAGCAAAAATCTTCTCAGAAATTGGCAAGAAAACCGATCTATTTACTCGCTTTACCACCGTAGCAGGTGAACGAGGAGCGGCGGATGCTGAACGCGATATTCGCGGCTTTGCGATGAAATTTTATACAGAAGAAGGCAACTGGGACTTAGTCGGCAACAACACGCCTGTGTTCTTTTTACGAGACCCGCTAAAATTCCCTGACTTGAACCATGCGGTTAAGCGCGACCCTCGCACCAATATGCGTAGCGCCAAGAACAACTGGGATTTTTGGACTTCACTTCCAGAAGCTCTGCACCAAATCACCATCGTCATGAGCGATCGAGGCATCCCTGCGACTTACCGCCATATGCATGGGTTTGGCAGCCACACGTTTAGTTTAATCAACAGCGATAACGAACGCTTTTGGGTCAAATTTCATTTCAAATCTCAGCAAGGCATTCGAAACCTTTCAGATGCAGAAGCCGAAACGTTAATAGGCAAAGATCGTGAAAGCCATCATCGTGATCTTCTAGAAAGCATTGATAACCAAGACTTCCCTAAGTGGACCATGCAAATTCAGGTGATGCCTGAAGATGACGCTTCAAAAGTCTCATACAACCCGTTTGATCTGACTAAAATCTGGCCGCACGAGGATTACCCATTAATTGAAGTGGGTGAACTTGAGCTTAACCGCAACCCTGAGAATTTCTTTGCTGAGGTGGAGCAGTCGGCCTTTAACCCGGCTAGTGTGGTTCCGGGGATCAGCTTCTCGCCAGATAAGATGTTACAAGGTCGCTTATTCTCATATGGTGACGCACAGCGTTATCGCTTAGGTGTTAACCATCATAGTATTCCTGTGAATGCACCGCGATGCCCTGTTCACAGCTACCATCGTGACGGCGCAATGCGAGTAGACGGCAATCATGGTGGAACCTTAGGCTACGAGCCAAACGATCAAGGTGAATGGGCAGAGCAACCAGACTTCTCTGAGCCGCCTTTAAGTTTAGACGGCGCTGCCGCGCACTGGGATCACCGTGAAGACGACGATTACTTCACCCAGCCGGGCAATTTGTTCCGCTTGATGACCGCAGAAAAACAAGCCATCTTGTTTGACAACACCGCCAGAAACCTAAATGGCGTACCAAAAGAAATTCAGCTTCGTCACCTAAGGCACTGCTACAAAGCAGACCCAGCCTACGGAGAAGGCATTGGCAAACTGCTCAATATTGATGTGAGTGAGTACCGCTCTTAATCCTTGGCTTTAAATAACAAATGGCGACCGACACGGCCGCCATTTTTTTGGTTTCTTTTCAAATCACCTCTTGACCTAAACCTATGTTGAGGTTTTATCCTAGGTTGTAACGCTCATTACAACCCATTGAAAGGAAGATATTTTGTCTAAGATCGCCATTATATACTTTACCCAAACAGACATCACAGGCCAGATCGCGAGCGCGATTGCGGCTGGCATTGAAAAACAAGGACAATTCGATATTTTGTCACATCGAATTCAAGGCCACGAAATTATTGAGGGTCGATTCATCAATTCAAACCTAATGAGCGAACTCACAAAGTGCGATGCCATCATTTTTGGTTCTCCGACTTATATGGGCAGTGTGGCGGCGCAATTCAAAGCGTTTGCTGACGCCAGTAGCGACTCATGGTGCGAGCAAGCATGGGCTGATAAAGTAGCAGCAGGCTTTACTAGTGGCGGCGCACTCAACGGAGATCAGTCAAGCACACTTCAATACATGCAAACATTAGCTAACCAACACGGTATGATTTGGTTAGGTTTGGATAAAATTACAGGCTCAGGCGAACAGGGGATCAATCGTCTCGGCACACAAGTTGGTGTGGTTTCACAAGGATTTGGCGGAAAAGTTCACGTTCAAGACTTAGCGACCGCGGAATATCTAGGCAAACGCGTGGCTAAACTTGTCGCTCAGCTCGGCCACTGCGCTCATAATAATAGTTAAACACCTATAACAGGCACTTACGCATGCCTGTTATAGGTCACTGTCCGCCGAAACTTCTTCGTGCAGCCATTGACTAAAGGCTTGAATCCGGTCTCTTCTTGGAGAGCTCGGGTCAAGGCACAAGTTAACCTGCACTCCGGGTGTCAGACCGATATCAAATGGTTTAACGAGAAGTCCCCTATCAATGAGGTCTCCAGCCAAACTGTCGGTGGCTAAGCACACACCATGCCCCGCCATCACCGTATTTAGCCCCATATCAAACGTGCCGACTTCCACCCATTGAATTGAGCTCGCTTCCATGGAAACATTCGCTTGATGAAACCACGACTCCCAAGGGAAACAACCACTATCAAAGTAAATGAGCCAGCATTTTAATAAATCTTTCGGGCTACTGAATTTAATGGACTCAGCAAGGTTTGGTGAGCAGTAAGGATAAACAGGCTCATTGATCAGCACCTCATGAGTCAGCCCATCTTCTAAGCACAGATCCTCTCCTTGTACTATCGCGATATCAATCTCCCCACGTTTTAAATTGGGCACATCGCACCTGGTGATCACTTTGATTGGAATCTCAGGATGCCTCACTGTGAATTTCCATAACCTAGGTAAGAGCCAACGTGAAGCAAATGACGGTGGGCTTCCAACAACCAACACGCCCTCCAAAGGTTCGGATTTTATTTGATTTAAGCCACTTAAAATGGTGCTAAAGCCACGAGACACATGAGTGAGCAGTGTTTGCCCTTTATGAGTCAAGGCCATTTCTCGTCCTTTACGAATAAACAATTTGCATGCCAATTGCTCTTCAAGTTGTCTTATTTGTTGACTCACTGCTGCTTGGCTGACAAAAAGCTCTTCTGCCGCTTTGCTGTAGCTGCTTAACCGCGCGGCCGCTTCAAAGTACCGTAAGCTTGGTAGATGTCGTAATCGATTATCCATAACCTCTACTTATACTTGATGTTAGTAATCGTTGTTGGCTTATTAACCATCGTCTTTTCATAATAATGACAAATGAAAAAGGAAAACGAAAGGTTAAATGATGGAATATGCATTGAAATTTAGAAAAATAGCCACACTAACTTTCATTAAAGATTTGTTTAATAAGAATAAAACAAATAAAACCACACCAAACCTAAAATACTTAGACGAGTCGCTAAGTAAACACATGCAAAAAGATTTGGGAATAGAGATTGAGCACGTAAGCAACCGAGAACACACCAAACACCTATAATTTGAAATTATAGTTACCCCCACATTACGTGAGCGATTTAAATGGAAAATCAATAATTGACAGCCAATGGGCGATTTGATCTATAGTGACACTGTAGAAAATTAACCCACGTCAAAATACTAAGCTTTTCAGTACAGTCCATTAACAATCGCTATCACTGCAGATTCTGACTTTTAGATTATCCTGCCAATTTGAACATCAATGAATACCGAAGGAGCCGTAAATGACCGACAACCTACGAGAACAATGTAACTTAATTCTTTCTGGCCACCACGCACCAACACCATCGGACCTATTCACGGCGATGGCGGAATGGTGTAGTAAAAACAAGGTTCAACACGATGTCTACGGTGAAGGCGAACTCATCCAGAGTTTTGAGAATAAAGTAGCGAAACTCTTGGGTTACGAAGCCGGTTTGTTTGTCATGACAGGGACACTCACTCAAGTCACAGTCCTTGACCTAGTCTGCAGAAACAAAGGCAACAAACTTGTCGGAATGCATGAAACTAGCCATATCATTCGTCACGAAAGTCAGAACTACCAACTGCAGCAACGTTTTCATGTTTCTACTTTGGGTAATCGGTATCGTCCATGGAAGGTGAATGACCTAATATCGACCCCTGATGAACTGTCTGCTGTGTTATATGAACTGCCTATGCGAGAAATTGGCGGCCAACTATTGAGCTGGCAAGAACTCCAAGAAATAAAGTCTCACTGTAATCAAAACAACATACATCTGCATATGGATGGGGCTAGGCTTTGGGAAACGGCGGCATTTTATAACAAGACGTATGATGAGATTGCGGCGGGTTTTGATACTGCTTATGTGTCCCTTTATAAAGGGCTAGGTGGCCTTGGCGGCTCACTTTTACTAGGCGATAAATCTTTTATTGAATTGGCGAGTAAATGGATGAAGCGACAAGGAGGCAATGTCTATCATAGAACGCCATATATCGTCTCCGCAGCAATGCAATTTGACCAACGCTTGGAGCAAATGCCGAGCCTTTTCGAACGCACAAAACAGCTATATTCTTTAATTGCTCAGTACCCACGGTTCAGTTTGAATCCAGTACAGCCGCAAGCCAATATGCTGCACCTTATTTTGCCATTCGATTACGAAACAGCCATTCAAATTCGTGACGAACTCGCACAAGAACAGAAAATTTGGCTGGGTAACCCTCAAGTAACCGGGAACCCGAATCAATCGCTCATTGAATGGTATGTTGGCGATACCCTGCTTAATCTCGACGATACACGTTTGATAGAACTCTTGGATTGGTTAAACAGAAAATCTGTCCGTCTCAGCCAGGTTTAGTTTCAAAAAAACGAGTCCCAATATTCAACCCAAGCCAATAGGTGGGGAGCAAACATTTAGAATGCGCCCCCTTGAATCATCATGCTTCTGAGTACAACCAATCAAGGCCTTTTAGCCAAGCCACGCCGCTATTCGCTCTTTCAAACTGGCGTTTTTGCTCCAAATCCAAGCTATCCCGTCTTCGAGCTCATTCACCGTCATATTTTTAGGCTGGTACACAGGGTGGCTGCCATCGTATTTTGACCAGTCGGTCGTCAGAATACGCCCCTCTTGCTCAAGTTGATTAAACGTCTCTGACCCAGGGAAAGGGATCATATAATGCGGGATCACCTTATCTACCTTAATCTCTTTAACAAACTCTTGGGTTTGCTCAAATATTGACGCGTCATGCTCATCAAAACCGAATAAAAAGTCTCCCCACACTTCTATGCCATGGCGCTTTATTTCAGCAATGTGTTCCTTCATTTTAGATGGTTTTACAAACCCTTTCTTCTGCGCCTTCAATGCTTCCACTGATGGAGTTTCTATGCCTAAAAGGACAGCTTTAAACCCAGCCTTGGCCGCCACTTGCAGTAACTCTTTATCACGGGCAATCAAAACGGTCGTTTCACCATAAAAGCTCATGTTAAGCGGCTCGATCGCTTTAAACAGTGCAATCGCATACTCTCGCTCATGAGTGAGGTTGTCAGAATGCAGCTCTACCCACTCTACACCCAGTGTCTTTAAATGCTCTAACTCGCTAACGATATGAGCAATGGGCCGTTGCTGAAACTTATTAAAGAACCTTGGTACCAAACAAAAATTACACTTAAACGGGCAACCTCTTGTCACCACCACCGACCAAACATAATCGTAAACCGATGGTTCAATGATGTCTGTTGGATATGGATTAAGTACGCTTAAATCCACCGGCTCTGAACTTTCGTATTTTGGCTTTAACGAACCGAGCTCTGCATCCCCAAGCAGCTGCACCCAGTAGTTTTCAACTTCCCCAATGATAATACTATCGGCATGCAGCGCGGCTTCTTTCGGGTTGAAGTGAGTATGCAGGCCTCCCAATATCACGGCTTTGCCTTGCTTCTTGTAAGCTGATGCCAGTTCATAGGCTCGGTACGCGTCTGGGGTCGACATAAAAATCACCATGACGTCAGCATCGCTCTTCAAGTTAGCTTGATGGCCAATGGTTTCGTCAACCATATCAAGCGTATACCATTTGGGTGTTGCGGCTGCCGCTGCAAATATATTTTGTGGCGGTCCACCAGTAGAGGCTTTGTATTTAGAGTAATCACTACCTGCGGATGCTTTAATTAAATAGATCTTCATTGCTTTCACCTAACTATAAAGAATAGAAAAAATCGTAGATTCTATGGTCCACGTAGAAATACAAAGCCCCCATCAAAAACCAGCTAATGATAATGACAGTGAACAAAATGGGATTCTTGCTTCGCTCTACTCGCTCCACAAAAAAGGCTTCTTTACTGCGTAAATTCTCCCAGCCCCAGAACCAGCAGAAAACACCCCAAATAAAAAACCAATTGAATTTAAGAGCGACAAAGGCCAGAAATAGGGCAAGCAGCGTTTTCCACTTGAGAGGGTTGTAGCGCTTGTCCATAGCCCTAACTTCTCCAACTGTTGCCAAGTAGCAGAGAAATAGCGACAGAAGCGCCCAGTGCGATAAGAATATTGGCGAGCGAAAATCCCCAGATTGCGATGCAAACAGCAACGGTGACAACACTCCAAAGTAACGTTTCTAGAATCCAAGTGCCCATGTAATGACTCCTCTTTGTTAACTTGGAGTCATTGTAAATTGGCAATGGTTAACTTTTGGTTACCCTTGTTTACGAGGAATTTAAAGCGAAGATTGAGTGAGAAAATCTACCTTGGCAAAATACTGGTTTTGCTCAGATTGATGCGAAAATTGCCAATTCTGATGCTGGCACAAACGTTCAATAAGAATTAACCCGATACCAAATGAAACCTCAGAACGACTTTGGCCGATAGCATCCGGACCTAACGCAGCTTGATCTAAACCATCTTGGCCGGATTCATCTAACGCATTGGATATACTTATGCTATGTGGCGAAACACGTATCTCAACGTCACCTTGGGAAGCATGTTGAAGCGTATTACGAACCAAATTAGTAATGATAATTTCAACCAACACAGCAGGCATTGGGTTTGAAAGACTCTCTCCCTCAGCGATTAACTCGACATTAAGATCTTTTTCATCGGACAGATAACGATGTTGACCCAGCGCTTCTTCCACAACCTCCTTGATATCAACGTCACTCATCTCAACATTCAGCTGTTGGTTGCGGCTCATCCAAAGCAAGGAGGTTATCAAGTTTTGCATGGTCACTACGGAGCGGTTAATCCTTTTAACAGCCCGTAAGCCACTCTTAGGTATCGCATCCGATAGCCTAGTGAGCATCTCACTACTGGCCGAGATGATCGAAACTGGGGTTCTTAATTCATGACTCGCAGCGCGTAGAAAAAACTCTTCTCGTTCAATGGATTGTTGTTGAGACTGAACGCTATCCACCAGCTGGCTCGCAAGTTGTTGCACCTCGGTGTAGCGAAAATTTTGCAACTTGTTCGCCTCATTAAGATCCAGTGTTTGAGACCATTTTGACAGTTGAAGAATGGGTTTGGTCAGTCGATGGATCAGCAACCGAATGAGAGTAAAGATAAGTAGAAGTACCAACCCAATCATCAAAAATGCAGAATTGGCTTGGCTGATGGATTCTGGTGGGCTTTGTTCAAATAACTCGTAATACAGAGCCTCATCATATTGCGAGACAACGTACAGATACCCTTGCTTACTCGCAACGTACTGATAGGCAGCGTAATAATACTTGCCGAACCTCCCATCTTTGCCCGCAACGTACTGATCGTAGATCACACCTGGCTCAAAGCTACTCCAATCAAATTGCGTAAGATAAACCTGCGGCACTTTCTTTAAGTCGTCAAACACTTGGAAAGACTCACTATGAGAGGGTTTGAGTTCTCCATTGGCAAGGTAGTGCTTTTCGGCCAGCTTTATCTCATATAAAAAACTGTATTTGGCCGATTCATTAAGCCCTACTTCATAACTCTGATTAATCATTAAGGCATAAACAGCCGTCAGACCAAGCAGTAAGCCAAACAGGTAAATATAAATATCTCGCTTAATGCTAACCCGCTTCATTTATTGCCCCTCTCTGATGACAATGCCGACTCCGTGAACGGTGTGAATGAGCTTAGTGTCAAAAGAGGCATCAACCGCTTGTCGTAACTTGAATAGGTGGACCTTTAAGCTATCAGCACTAGGAAGTGCGTCACCCCACACTTCATCTTCTAACTTTGTTTTACTCACAACGTTCGGGCTGTTTTGCATTAGGCACACCAGCATTTTCCAACATACAGGCGGCATTTTGAGTGACTGCCCTGATCGCATGGCTTGGTGCCTATCCAAATCTAGCGTCAAGTCGCCGATACTCAAACGCGTCACGACGCCTTTCGCTCGCCTTGATAAGGCTAATAGGCGAACTTTGAGCTCCTCCATCGCAAACGGTTTGACCAAGTAATCGTCCGAACCCGCCGCAAAACCCGTTAACTTGTCATTTAGGGTATCTCTGGCAGTCAGCATGAGGATAGGCGTAGTGACCCCTTTATCTCGCAACGACTGACAAACATCAATGCCATCCATCTTCGGCATATTAAGATCGGTCAAGATGATGTCATAGTGATTGCTCAACGCTAGGTCGCGGCCAGCGAGCCCGTTGTAAGCAAAGTCAAATTCGAAGCCATCCAGCTCCATATAATCACTGATGGCCTCCGCAAGATCTTTGTCGTCTTCGATAAGTAGGACGCTAATGCTCATTCGTTGCTATTTCCTTTTCTGTTTTTGTTGCCACGCCCAAATCGGAGGCTTAACGAGTAATCGCAGTCGATAAGCCCAGTTTGGTGCATGCCAAATTTGTTGCCCTAGTTTCACGTAACCATCGAAATACACTTTAAATGGATTGACCGAATTAATCCGTGGGTAAACACCATATTTTACCTTTTCGTCTTCTCGCACAAAGGTGCCAAACATCCTATCCCAAATGATCAGTATGCCAGCGTAGTTCTTATCCAAATATCGCTTATTGGTGGCATGATGCACTCTGTGATGTGACGGGGTATTAAACACCGCCTCAATCGGCCGTGGAAACTTCTTTACCATCTCGGTATGCAATAGGGTTTGGTACAGTTGAACCAATGTCTCGCACATCAAAACAACAAATGGGTTAAAGCCCATCAAGATCAAAGGCAAGTGAAAGAAGAACGGGAAAAACCAATCAAGTGGGCCAAAACGATAAGCGACCGAGATGTTAAAGTAAGGCGAACTGTGGTGAACGGAGTGGGTCCCCCACGCTAGGCCGTTACTGTGAAGAAACCGGTGCTCCCAATAGTAAGCGAGGTCAGCTAAGATCAAGCAGCCGAGTACTGTCCAGCCCGTTATTGGTAGCTGAGTTAAGCTAAAATGTTCATAGGAGTAGGTAAATACCCCAACATACATCAGACCAACTAAAAAAAGCGTGACCAGCAAAAAGCACAGCGTGACCAAGTTTGTAAGGCTGTCGCCGATGAGGTTCCAATTCAGCTGCTTCTTAAACGCATAGCGAATTAGCTCAATCAAAAATATCGCCGCCGCTACCAACATAAAATACTCATCTACCCATGCTTCAGTGAAGATGATAGACATTTCAGATAGCGTTTGAGACATAAAATCCATAATTTACCTCCTATGCATCATTACTTATAGTGAACCACTAGCTGGCTAGATTCTTCTTGCCCTAATGCGTTGAGGTAATGCGTTTCTATTATCGCTTCCACGGGTTTTCGAAAATTAATGCCCTCCCATGCGCTGGCTATTTCTGCCTTACCATGCTTGCCACGAGCCAATAACGGCTGCCCCTGTTCGCTGGAGATAAGTTCAATATAGCCATCTTTCTGAATGCTCGCCTCGACAGGGAAACCAATGGTCACCGTTGCGTGACTAAAGTCTTTATTGATGCTCTGATAGATAACGATCAAGCGGTCAAGAGTGTCAGGCAAGTCTTTTTGTTGAATGATCTTATCTTCAAACTCTAGCCAAAGCCCTGCCACCGCATCTAAAGAGATGGATTGGCTTACGACGCTGCGGATATACGTTTTGCTTTTATTCTGTGCCTGTTTCGTAACCTGAAGTTTAGCCGACGTTTTCTCTGCATTTTTTGACACCTCTGTATCTGATGAATTTTCGGCCATTACGGGTTGCATCAATACCGCTCCCCAAATAGCGCCTGCGATGATCATGGTGGTTAGTAGCGATGTAAATAGTTTCATCTCTTCTCCTATGTCACTTAATTATTGTCGTTATCAGGAGAAGTGTAAGAGTAGAAGGGTAACTAAAAGGTTATCAATATGGTGGGAGAGCGAATTCAGACCAAATAAAAGGCCTGACTTCGATAGTGCATCGAATTCAGGCCTTACAAGCCGCTGAACGGAATTGTTCATACTTAACATTCATTTCACTGACCGTTTAAGGCCTTTGAAATCAATCGAAATGGTAGCTTTCAGGGATAACCACAACCCCACTTTCAGAAATATGAAAACGCTGTGCATCTACCATTGGGTTGAAGCCAATTCTCGTATTGGGTGGGATCACCACGTGTTTATCCACGATGCAGTTTTGAAGCTGGGTGTTCTCCCCTACCTGAACGCCGTCAAATAGAATTGAATCGGCGATGGTTACCCCGTCATTAATTCTCACATTTGCAGATAGAATGGAATGGTGAACCGACCCTCCGGAGTTGACGACTCCATTAGCAATGATCGAGTTAATAAAAATCCCCTCATTTCCGGTATCTGAAGACACGGTTCGTGCAGGTGGATATTGGTGCTCATAGGTTCTTACTGGCCAATTTGGCTGATAAAGATCAATGGGCGGAACAGGTTCGAGCAGATCCATGTTTGCTTGATAAAATGAATCGATAGTCCCTACATCTCGCCAATAGGTATCCCGGCTAACACGGCCTTGTGTGTCGCCAAATTGGTACGCGTAGACAGACTGTTTATCGATGAGCTTTGGAATGATGTCTTTGCCGAAATCATGGCTAGACAAGTCATTACTCGCATCGAGTTCCAAACTTTCAACCAGCGTGTCCATCGAGAATATGTAGATCCCCATTGACGCTAAGCTTTGGGTTTCGTCGTTCGGTGTTGCCGGCGGGTTTTCTGGCTTTTCTTCGAACGCTACGATTTTTCGCTCGCTATCGATGCCAACGCAGCCAAAAGCGCTCGCTTCTTGAATCGGCACTTCCATACAAGCGATGGTGAGATCCGCCCCTGTTTTTTTATGCTGAGCCAGCATCGGCTCATAGTCCATCCGGTAGATATGATCGCCGGACAACACAACGACATATTCGGCTTCACTTCGGTCAAGTAACCATAAGTTTTGGTAGATAGCATCTGCCGTGCCTTCATACCAATTTTCACCTTTACGCATTTGTGGTGGCACAGCGGTAATGTATTCGCCAAGCTCAGGATTGAAGATAGACCAGCCATCCCTAAGATGTTTTTGTAGCGAATGGGACTTATACTGAGTAAGCACCAGTACACGCCTCAAACCCGAGTGGAGGCAGTTAGACAAAGTAAAATCAAGGATACGGTACTTCCCGCCAAATGGTACGGCTGGCTTCGCTCGATTATCGGTAAGCGGAGATAGGCGGGAACCCATACCTCCAGCAAGTATTATCGTGAGTGCATCTTGCATGGTCATCATCCTTGATTTTGATTATATGTTTAAGGGGGTACTCAAACCTGTAGCTACTTATACCTGTATCAAGAATTAGACCATTTTGTAATGCATTGATTTTTATATCTTTTAGTCAAATTAAATTAATTCCTGCACTAAATTTGGGAGCATATGCCTACATCAGGGCACCAAAACAGTGCATTTTCGTGAGTTATACTGATGACTCATTGTCAAATATGAACCCGTCGCACAATTTATATCGGGTTAGATTGCTGTAAATGATGATATTCGTTAGTGTGCGGAAAAATCACCTGCTGTATAAGGTTGCTGAGTTGTTTTCTATATTAAAGCGTTATGGCTACAAATTGAGTATCTGCTTCGCTAGCCTCTCACTGCTCATGGCATGTGGCGGAGGAGATGATAGTGGTTCAGAACAGGGTGATATTCCTGAGCCAGCTTCCCTGACACAAGCTCAGCGTTATGACCTTCTCTATCGGTCCACATTTGGTCCGAAGCCGGACTCTTATCAAGAATTGGCAAGCTTAGGCTACGTCGCTTGGCTAGATAAACAGTTTTCTATCGCACCAAGTTTGCACTCAACACGCCTGAAAACGTACCCACTGGCAGAAGGCAGAGACAGCTACAACCAAGCGGATCGCGTGGCCGTTTGGTGGGATGTCAGCCTAAATGCGCCGGATCAATTACGACAGCGTGTCGCGTTTGCATTGAGTGAAATTTTCGTGATTTCACGGTATGGCGCGAGCTTGGGAGGACGCCCACTAGAGATGACCGACTACTACGACATGCTCATCACCCATGCTTTTGGCAATTATCGTGATCTAATTGAATCAGTGACGCTTCATGCCGCAATGGGTGATTACTTGTCAATGATGGCTAATCAAAAGGCTGACCCAAAGAATAATCGCTACCCTGATGAAAACTATGCACGTGAAGTCATGCAGTTGTTTAGCATCGGGCTTTATGAATTAAACTCCGATGGTACGGCGAAACTCGATGCTCAAAATCAACGGATCCCAACTTACTCGCAAGATGACATAGAAAACCTTGCTCGTGTCTTTACCGGTTGGCATATCGCTGAGAAAACTAAACCATCGTGGGGTTCTAAAGATGGGAATTGGTTCTTGCCAATGGTCGCTTACCCTGAGCGTCATGATGATAAAGAAAAGGTGGTGATGGGAAAAGTATTTGCACAAGGGCAAACTGCCGAGCAAGATATGGCCCAGGCAATGGATATGTTGCTTAATCACCCGAATACCGCTCCGCTGATCAGTAAACACCTGATACAAAGATTGGTGACGTCGAACCCTTCTCCAGCTTATGTTTCCCGAACTAGTGCACTATTCGCCGATAATGGTGAAGGAGTAAGAGGGGATCTTAAAGCAGTAATCCGCGGAATTCTAACAGACAGCGAGGCACTTAGTGGCGGTGATCGTTCGCCTGTTAAGATGAAAGAACCTTTAATAGCGATGACCAATTTTTTCCGCGCATTTGAGGCTAAATCCGCCGATCCTTCGGGCCGCTTTCATAACTCCATCGACACGTTTCGATCCTATGGGCAATCTCCACTTGGTTCGCCAAGTGTGTTCAATTTTTTCTCTCCAGATTACGCCCCAAATGGAGAGATAGCTGCCGTAAATGATGTTGCGCCCGAGTTTGAGATACTGAGCTGGAATAATTTCATTCTCACCAACAATCAGCTTTGGGCTGCAACGAGTAGAACGAATTACGAGGGAGAAGATAATCCAAATCGCATTGTCATCAATACAGCGCCTTTAGAAGCGATCGCCAATGATCACGACGCATTGATCATTGAAATTGAGAGACGCTTGCTTTCTCAAAGGATGAGTAATCCTCTGAGAGCGATCGTATTGGAGTCATTAGAAAGTCATCGAGATACTCAGCAAAGTTTAAAGGTCCGCAATGCAATTTATATTGTCGTAACAAGCCAAGAGTTTCATATTGAGGAATTGACCCAATGATTTCACGTCGTCAACTATTAGCGGCTATGGCCTCAACACCGGTGGTATCAGTGATGGGCACCGGCTCTGCACATGCCCTGCCAAATAACGATTATAAAGCGCTGGTTTGTGTGTTTTTGTTTGGCGGGAATGATGGCTTTAACATGTTGATACCCAACAATAATGCACGCTATGATGAATACGCTACGGCGCGTCCAGACATCGCTATCCCCCAAGCGTCATTACTGCCTTTATCGTTGAATTCAGGGGCAGATCTGACATTGGGTTTACACCCATCAATGGTGGAAGTTCAAAGTCTTTTTAATAGCGGCAAAATGGTCGCTATTGCAAACAGCGGTGTATTAATTGAACCTTCAACGAAGGCAGGGTTACAGGATGGAACGCACGCGATGCCGCCATTCTTGTTCTCTCACAATTCACAACAAACTGAATGGCAACGCGGTTGGTCTGGCAGTAGCACAACGTTAGGTTGGGCCGGGCGATTAATGGATGTACTGAGTAGCGATGCTAACGCCATTAGCCCAACGTTTAGCCTCAATGGATATGCCCAGTTACTAAATGGTAGCGACTATACTGCTAATCTTATTAATGCATCATCACTCCCTAAAATGAATGCCATCAACAACACTCAGCGCCGAAAGAGCTTTGATCAGGTGATAAACTTATCCCCTTTGGCCGCGTTTGGACGAGAGTTCGATCGTGTAAAGAGTGATTCAATTTCCATACGAGATACACTTGCAACGGCAATTGATTCTATCCCGGAAGAAGGTCATTTTCCTGATATATCTTTAAGTCATCAGCTACATACAGTCGCGCGATTGATTAAGTCGAGCGATCAGTTAGGCCACCAAAGGCAAGTTTATTTTGTCGGCTTAGGCGGTTTTGATACACACGCCAATCAATTGGATAAGCATGCGGAATTAATGAGCGCGTTGAGTCAGTCGCTTGCGGCGTTCAATCAGTCAATGGAAGCATCAGGCCTGGGTGATAACGTTACAACCATGACCATGTCTGACTTTGGTAGACGCTTAGCGAGCAATGGCACCGGAACTGATCATGGCTGGGCAAGTAATCACCTAATAATGGGCGGTGCGTTAAACAGTGGGCAGTTATATGGACAGTGGCCATCGTTAATCCTTGATGGCGACAATGATTTTAATAAAGGGCGAATGATTCCGACGACTTCCGTAGAGCAAATAGGTGCGACAGTCGCAAAATGGATGGGAGTAAAGAGTGGAAGTGCAATGAATTATATCTTTCCAAACTTAGCTAATTTCTCGGTTCAAGATTTAGGGTTCTTAAAATAATTGAGACTAAATGTTCATCAGAACCGCGAACTTACTTACAAGACTTTTCTTTTGGCTTTAAACAGACACACACCAAATAGTATGGAGATCTGATACTATAAAATGCGTAAGGTTCATTCGCTTTTAAATCTCCCCCTCCTCCAGTGTTTGTTGCATTGTAATTCAGCGCAATTTCAACAGCGGTTCGAAACCATTGCAGTCAATTTCAGTTGATGGCTTTCCTAAGTGGGAGCCAAGAGAAATTAGGGGGTTCCTTGTGATCATGAGCCAGTCAAGTAATACGAAGTGGGTACATTCACTGATTTGAAGTAATTTATAACTCATTTTTGCCCCGAGATGAGTTAGCCATTATCTGAGAACCCATTCTTTAATATTTGTTTTGACCTATTTTTGCTATAGATAATCTTATGAATTAGCTAAAAAACAGACTCGTCCCATTCGCTATTAAAAAGAGAAAAAAAAACGAATAATTCATTCTTTCTACAAGTTGTGGCCTACTTTCAGTATTATTGGCAGTATGCGCATTATCTGACTGATTATTTTAATAAAGGTGCTAGTGCCACCTACAGAAAGCATGGTAAGAGGGGGGGGAACCATGTTTAATCAAGGACTTACACCTATTAACTAGCTATTGTAAACCAGAGGAAATATGAAGAATTATACTAAGAATCAACACTATTTATCGCAGGCAGAGCAGCGGTTGAATGCTATGAATCCCTCTGCGGGAAAAAAGAAGCAAAAGATATATGGTTTTGAAGTAGATGGCGATGACAAGTTGGGACTTCCTAAACTGTTGAAGATTGAGTCGACTTTATCCGCTCTTGATCTGTACAGCTTCAGTATTTTGGAGGATAAAGCGCGTCTTAACTTTGAATCTGAATTTGGACGCTATGAATCGGAGATTGAGAGTTGGGTTACCAGTCTGATTTCAAAAGTAGAAAATGGTTCCTCTGATATCGCTGAAGAGGTTCAACGTATTTTTGTGCTGAAATTTTTAAATACATTACGAAATCCGTTCACTATAAAAGAAACCCTTCAAATTTTCAGCCAGTTTTCAAACTATTACCCTACCGATGTTGAACTGAAAGAAATCTATTCAAAGATCGATACTGAAGTTAAACCACATATGGGGGCTGTATGTGAACGTTATGAAATCGCAGAAAGCGAGTATTTAACATGGTTGAAAATTCTGTATTTACTGCTATATGTCCGAGATAACGAAGGAGTTAATTTACTTGAGTCTGTAGTGAAGAGTTTCTATGAAAATCCTATTCATCATATACAAGTATTTGTGTGCACATATTCTAGAGGCCAACCAGTTCTATTATCTGATAGAGGGTTTAACAAGTTTGACTCGTCGGAAAGTTGCATTAATTATGAGTTCAATTTGGACTATAAATCACATATAGCTTTTGCTTTTACCGATGTGACAACTGCTCTCTCGGAGCATCCACTGCATAATAACGAGCGGATTATTGAAATGTTTAAATCAATGCCTCAAAAAATAAACTTAAGACTCGAAGTCGACAATGAAGAACTTTTATCTGCTTACAATCAAAGAACAGTTGCTCAGACTTCAAAAATGGTATTCAGTAAGTTCAATACTAAGCCTCAACTGGGCTAAGTATTAAGGTGTTGAATCCCGAATGTAAATACGCCCGAAGCCACCTTATTAAATAGATTTGAAGGACACACTGCATTGAGGTTTTTCTCAAGGCAAGCAACTTTGATATATCCGAGGTAAATTGACAACTGCTAATTTAGCAAGAGTGCTGACTCTTTTATGTCCAGAGACTTCTCAGCGAGTGCGTAACTCGCCTGTGATCACCGAGCGATTCTGTCGTACCTTAATTACCAAGCGACTTTGTCATTGCAA
>NZ_JAUFQV010000011.1 GCF_030409945.1 Vibrio tapetis subsp. quintayensis | reverse complement strand
CCGATGGTAGTGTGGGGTTTCCCCATGTGAGAGTAGGACATCGCCAGGCTTTAAATTTGAACACTTGTCAGCGACGACAAGTATTCCACTGCGGAGTGGTAGTTCAGTTGGTTAGAATACCGGCCTGTCACGCCGGGGGTCGCGGGTTCGAGTCCCGTCCACTCCGCCACTTATTCAGAAGACCTCGCTATAAGCGAGGTTTTTTTGAATCTAACATACGTTAGATATTGTTTTAGGGGTGTAGCTCCAATTGGCAGAGCAGCGGATTCCAAATCCGCGTGTTGGGAGTTCGAATCTCTCCACCCCTGCCATATTTCCCTTACGGGATATGAAAAGCCTCAACTTCGGTTGAGGCTTTTTGCCATCTAGTATTATGAAAAATAGAGATTTTCAGATCTCCTACCTATCAACCCCATAAAAAGCTCATCAGAAGCGCTCATAAAGCCTCTCCAAAACACTTCCGGTACATATCCTGCACTTTCAGCTTCAACCTCGTGGCGAGCTATATAGCGATGAATAGCGCTTGCGTGTACCTAGGGCGAATATTGCCAACAAACACCTTTCATAGAAATTCGCGACTGGTATGGTCTATATCCGGTCACGATGAGCAGCGCGTGGGAGTCGCGGACTAAGTTAATGCCAGCCTCGTCGAACGGTTTGGGTCTTGAATCATATCAGGATGGTTTGCATACAAAAGACGTAGAGATTTCAGCGCTATATCTAAGCACTCATCCCGATACTTTACAGCCTCTTCTGGTGTAAGTTCTTTAACGCCATGAACGACCTTACTACGAGTGTTATAGTGATCCTTTACTATTTTCTGTAATTTCTTCCTTTCTTCTTCAGCGTCTACTAGTAACTTAGCTATCGATACTGATATACGAAAGCTCAACTCAGCATTACCACCAAAGAGATTCTCCCACGCAATAATACTGTCAACAAAACCATCAAGAGGGTCCATTCGCTGATTGATCGAAGACAAAACTCTACGAATGGCTAAACGAATTTTTGCATCATCAGTATTTTCTATTAGTGAGCACCAATCTATTAGAGAATTCTTTTCCTTTGGTTCCACAACATAAAGGGGCATAGGCGAACGAGTTTCACTACTATAAGATGGCTGAACTCCATGCGATAGAGGATCAAAGATCATGGTCCATGAGTAACTTAAACCTACAGGGGGTGTTCTATCACAAGCAAGTGCCAAACTTAGCGATAAGTTTTCTACGATAAAAGAGATATTCTCTCTGCCGTATTCCAGTTCCTTGGGCCATCGAGCGCCACCTTTCCCAATTTCAAGAGGTTCACCAAAGTTAACTTTGTAAGGGTAAGTAGTTTCTAGGACAAAGCCAGAGTTATAGGTTTCACCTCCAATACTAGTTTTTCCAGCACCGATTGGTACAAGGTCAGCTAATCCATCATTAATGGGTCTGATTACCCCCTGTGCAACTTCTATTTCACCAAGCTTGTCTATAGAAGTGTTTCGTAAGCCTATAAACACTGGAACTTGAACAGTATTTCCTTGTACCGCATCTCTCAAAACGTTTACTGTAAACTCTGCAGCTCGACTAAATTCTTCTAAGTCTAGATAGCCTCTCATACGCATCAGTTCATATGAATTGATAAACAAAGTTTGAGGAAGCGTAGCTAACTGTACCCCTCCTCCTTGCCCTGTAGAAGCTGAATAGGAGCCATAAGTTTGTATATCATTAGTTCCCACGTGCTCGAAAATTTTAGATAAAACAGGGTCTTTCATTATTTCTGTACATAACTCTTTATACTCCGGCAAGTGATATACGCTCGTTCTTATATGGTCATGTATTTTCTGAAAGTATGTTGGGCGAGAGGGGAACTTGATTAAAAATAGTGGAAATAGCTTGGTGGCGAACCTGTTGACTATGTGAACGATTTTATCTGTATGTTCTATGTAATTAATCTCCCCGCCCATAGATTCATGTAATGCAGAGAATAGATGCTTATCTTCAATAAACATTTGGGGTAACGAGTGAAGCACGTGGAAGTCTACATCTCCATTGTCAATTCCTTGGAGCCGCAATTGTTTACATATCTCAATGAACTTTTGCAGCACTTCAAAACGTTTATCATCAAGCTCTTGCTTTCCTTCTAGCACTTGTATGGCATCTTCATCAGATACATTTAACAAGTAAGCTATGATCTTATGTCCCATCGATTTAACAAAGTGTGGTACTTGGATAGTGTTCATGCCATATATTCTTCAACAGTTCTCATAGTTACATATTACATTCAATGGCATAGCCTAAACTGTGAAGTAAACTTGTCACTGTACAATTTTTCTCTTCGTAAATCGGTACACGTTTTAATCACTTTCAGCAATGACATCCAAAGATAAATCTCAGTTCTTGTTATAGCAATGTAGGAGTGTTGCCGATGTTCGTTTATTCATGCTGTGGTGATGATTAGAAGTGAGATTACAACGCTGAGCAAAACGAGAATGACGGCAATATACTATTGCTAAAGACTAGGTTTGATATGTATCTATGAAGTTTTATGAATCAAATGCTTATGTTGAGTATAAGTTACTATAGGGGTATGTACTTAGGTGATTGAGTGAATGTTTATTGACCTCGCTCAGCTATTCAAACAGTATGTAATCTATTGAATATTTGATTCAGAAGTAGAAAACGTTATCTGTGTGTAACTTAGTTGGTGGGTAATATGAGAAAAGTGGTAAATAGTTTAAAAGAACTAGAATTCGAGTTAGAACCATTCAGAGAAGGATATCTCTTTCGCGGGCAAGTAAAGCATTATCCCGACGAATCTGGCAATACGAATATACCAACCTCTTTTAGCAGACACGGTTGCATTCCACCGACAATGTTTAAGTGGACCCACTATGCTAAAGCTATGATTAGAGCATTTTCCGGTGCTAGCTATTTCGACATCGACTTTGAGATCTCTCAAGCTATCCTTCAGCATTACGGATGGCGTTCATTCTATGTTGATCTAACTAAATCCCCTCAAATAGCTGCTTGGTTTGCATCAAATGTTTTTGAAGAAAAAAAGTCTATTCATATGTGTGAAGACTTAGACGAAAATCCAGTTTGGTTGGTTCACAAGGCTGCTAAATATACCGAAAGCGCAGGTACAGGGCATATCTATGTTATAGACCTGCTTACGTTGGGTACTCTGGGTATCAAAGTTCATGATTTAACTCTATTACAAGGGGATGAAGGGAAATTAAGGTTTCATGCTCAACAGGCTTGTTTAGTCGGAAACTTAGAACATAGCCTCCCTCACGAAACGATAGCTGCACATTTTGAAGTACCAGCGAAAGTCTTGCGCGAATTCTATCAGAATAGTGAAATCTCTAAGTTGTCAGACGTGTTTCCATCTAAAAATGAAGATTTTATTTTAGGTTCTCTTCTCAAATTACCGTGGGAAAGTATTCCCGTGGATAGTCCGATACCTGCTTTTAAGCGAGGCTTAGAACTGCCGGACTATGAAGCAATGTTAGTCAAGCATCTTCCACCTAATATAGCGCTATACAGTGGTTTTTGGTTGTCTGACAACAGGGAGGAAGAAAACAATCCATTTAAAAGCATCACCTTCTACAAAATGTCGCAGTTCGTTTATTATGCTAATACAAATGAACGGCTTGAACTCAATCGCGTTACTGAACTACTTCAAAGTAAAGGTGAGTTTGTAATTGAACTCGATGGTTTGATTAAAATTATTGAGAACAATGATGGCTATGATTATGAAAAGGGTATCCATGTTCGCATGGATGATGATGGATACATTTGGGTTTCTGGATTGGTTATCGAGCACCCCTGTAATGTTGTTAGTGAAGTCGGTGTAAATCAGGGTTGGTGCTATAAAGTTGAAGGCGTTAACTGGAATAGTGTGGGGCATCCCAAGTTGTGCCCCTGCAATAATGAGTTAAGGCATCAGTTACATTTTTCAATGCTGCGACACCTGAATGAGTCATTAGAAACAGATAATTTCGATAAAGAAAATCCCTTATGTTATAGAGATAAGGACTGTAACGTTGGATAATAGCAGTAACAAAATATCTTACTGATATATATGAAGATTCTAATGTTAACTACATAGGAATCTTCATGTGACCAACCGAACTATTAACTTCACCCCGTCTGCTATCAAAGCGCTCCCCGTTCCTCCATCGACAAGTAAAGCCAATGATATTGAATGGTCTGATGAACAGACCATTGGTCTAAAGGTTCTCGTCGGTAGGACGGGAAACAAACGGTACCTTTTACGTTATGTCAGTCCAGTTACTCGGAAGAAAACGAGTATAGCTCTAGGGCGCTGGCCAGATCTAACGGTAGAAGAAGCCAGAGCTAAAGCGCGAAAGCTCAAGGTACAAATCGCTGAGGGCATTGATCCGAAGATTGAACGAGACTCTCGCTCTGCTGTTGTGATGCCTGATGTTTTCACCTTCTTCCACGAAACTTATCTACCGTGGGCAAAGACGCGTAAAAAGTCATGGAGAGACGATGAAACACGCTTCTTGCGGTGTAAACCAATCTACAAATATCAGATGGACAGGCTTTCTACACACGCAATCATGAAGCTTCAATCCCACCTAGCCACTGAGACTTACAAAGGTAAACCTTATTCCGTAGCGACTAACAACAGGGTCATTGCGCTCGTTAAGGGGCTTTGTTCTCTATCAGCTAAGGTTTTTGATCTACCTAATCACGCTACGAAAGTTAGTTTGTTACCTGAAACGGGAGCAAGGGAGCGATTCTTAAATATTGAAGAAACGGCTTTACTGATAAAGGTTGCTCGAACTTATTACTGTAAGGTGAAGGGGAATCTGATAGCGCTTCTGTGGGTAACAGGATGCAGAATTTCTGAGCTACTTGAGAGACAATGGCAGGACGTTGACTTTGATAATCGAACGTTATTTATTAAAACCACTAAGAACAAGAAATCGCATCAAATTTATCTATCTGACCTGATGTTAGAGTTGCTCTATGAGCTTAGGGACTTAAAGCAACCGGGGAATCTCTATATATTTCCTGGTAGTCGTGAAGGGACACATATCTCACCACCACGTAAAGCTTTGAAGTTGATACTAGAGAGGGCGGGGATTGATCCTGACGGGGTTGTGTTCCATACCAGTAGACATTCTGCCTGCTCCAACCTTCTGAATCATAGCGGTCTAGATGCTACATCAGTACAGCGTTTCCTTAACCATAGCGATATTTCAAGCACCTTGCATTATAGGCACTTTGATAGGTCAGCACTAGAGCGTGGAGCGAATGCCCTGTCTGATATGGTTGAAAGAGCTAGTGAGAATCTAGTTCTACCCGAACCTAAGTCATTTGAAAATTAATATTAAGATTTAGTCGATAGCCCCTGAATAGTTAGTTCTATTCAGGGGCTTTTTTGTATCTGGAATTTAGATGGAGAGATTCAATGAAAGTCGTGAAAAGCCTTATTGATGCTGAACAGTTGGAGTTGCCTTTACCGATTAAAGAGCAATTGATGCATCAACTATTGCTTCCTTGGTCTGGTGATCGTGATGAGGCTGAGAAATTTTGGGAGGAAGTTTCCACCTGCCTGATCTTGATTGAGCGAGGTGATACTGATCAAGACTTAGCTGACGTAGATGAAGATACCGAGGTCATTCTGTCTTATGCGATAGAAAACCCTGAGTTTGTCATTTTGCTACCAGACGAGACTGAACCCTATGTCTTTGCGTGCTGTGTCCATGCTGACGATGGAAGTGGGAGTTTTGTTATGGGTTCCACGAGTAATACTACCCAAGCGATGAAAATGCTCATCGAATTGGCTGAATAAGGAGGAATTTGTATGAGCCAAAAAGTTGAAAAGGAGAACGAGGTTGATCTGTTCACCATTGTTAAAGAAGGGCAGAGTCCAAAGCTTAGTCCTAAGTCTGAGAGCTTTCTAGAGTACCAGATTGCCTACAAAGAAGATGATCAGGAGTTCTATATACGTGTTTCTAAAAACTCGTCGTCAGGATTGTTCTCGAACAGCTGGGTACGCCTTGAAGCTATCTTTGCACTGCTCGATGATCAAGTAGGTAAAAACCTCAAGTCGACAGCGTTGAAGCCAGTAATAACAGGTGGAAGTAGTAATTCAAGTGGGTTCTTAGCGGCTATCCTGCGAACTATCTCTATCCTTGATCCTGTACCCGATAATGTGTTCTTACATCAGGTGTCTGAACGCTATGAAGTGGTGAAAACAGAGCTTCGAGCACTAGCCTCTAACCCTGATTAATCCTTTATACCTAGCCTCGTCCTGAGGCGGTTTACTTAATGACTACAACGAGAATTTATTATGAACTTAACACTTCAATTTGATGTTGAGCGATTCGTGCTGCCTATCAGCATTGATCTTCAAGATGCTTTGAGCCGGATTTGTAACGAGTCTGGAATGGTGTCGTCCTCAACTCAAGTAATAACTATAAACGTTAGAAATAGCGCTTACTCGATTGAGGATGGAGGATACCACCCTGTGGAGCTCCGTATCACTAGGCTTAATGACCAATGGGTTTTCGACTACATCACTGACTTTAGTTACTGCGGATTGATGCCTGAACTAGAGAAAGAAATCGACTTTGATTTTGGTCATGGTGTGGCTTACATCCGATACATGGGTGAAGTTCCTATTACGGAATCCAGTGTCGCTGAGTTCTATTCGATGTGGGAGAGTAATTTCCTGTCGTACCTATCAATGGACTGCTTTGATGAAATTAAGGTAATGGCGGAAGAGGCATAGAGCTTATTAGTGGTGTGATGAACAGGAACTTGACCGGAGCGAGTAAAGGAAAAATGCTCTGTGGTTTTGTCCTGTTCATCAGTTCATGTGGGTGAATGTGTGATGGGGTCTTAGCACTTAATTGATAAACCTAGCTCAAGGATTGTACATCCGTTGCACCGTGTTGGAAGGTTTATGGAGTAATAGAAACTCCCATTGCGTCAGCAGTAATGGAAGTTAGTTTGGTGGTGCAATATGTGAGGAGTCGATATGTCATTTGGGTATATAAATGGACTTTGGAACCATTTAATCTGCTGATTTGTAATGATACCCCTATATATTGCACTCAGCCCGGAGGCTGATTATTAATTAGTTTAGTTACCTTCGCTAAAAAACAGCATCGTTTTGAGTCTTCCCTTAACTGGTATCGGTTCGAAGCTTGGTAAAACACCCCAGTATCCATACCTAACATAGAAAGCTTAAAAAGCGCTGCATAGTGGTTTCTTTATGACATGGAGCGACTACAACAGAGAACAGAAACAACATTATGTATTGGTGGTTGCATTTCATCTCAACGAACCATCAACAAACCCAACGACGTACTTCAATTCGCTCAGTGTCTTCTACTTGGTTGAGTCCAGATACGCTTGGAGCTCTTGCTTCAACAAGTAACGTATCCAATCAGGTGAGAGCACCTCTGCATGAGGTAGCCACGTTTTAAGTTGGCGTATTAACTCTGGAATGTTCTTGGTTTGGTGACTAATGAACACATCCCCCGAATCTAGTTCTTTCAACACTCTGAACTTATCGGCATTACCTTCATTTAAGAATGCTTCTACCCCCTTAACGCTCATCTGTATAACCACTTCAACGGGATTGAGTCGTTCATCTTCATATCCACAACCTGTCAGCTTCTGCTCAACGCTAGAGTCAGGAGAGTATTTATCCTCGTAGCGCACTAACTCACGAATCTTAGCCACTCTGAGTGACTCTAGGCGGTTTCTGTGTGTCCCGACAATGAACCACAATCCACGTTCATTCAACAGTTTGTAGCTGTGGAACTCATCGTAGGTTTTCCCTTCATGGCTAAAGCTAATCACGTTTCGTCGTTGTATCGATTCGATAAGTTTCTCGAACACCGAAGCACATTCACTAATGTCCTCGACTTGTGGGTTCTTGAAGAGAAAGGGTGGGGTGGTTTTGTTGTTCAATACGCCATTGCTTAGATAGTGCTTACCTGAAAACAAAGTATCGAATCCCATGTTTAACAGCAGGAGAGATAGCTCGTTATTGGTCTGTCTGCCTAAGAACTTAGGGTCTAACGAGTAACAAGCACCGTCACGTTGTATAGGTAGGTAATTTAACCGTTCATTGAAGTCACGATTTAGCGTCCTTCTTGCTACCCCAAATTCACGACTTAAATCTTCTAGATGCAATTTCTCACCTGTATTTAAACGGGTAAGGATAATGCCAAGTCGTTTCGCTAGTTTGTCATGCTCTTTCATTCTACGCATTGTAGATAGGTCGCTCGTCAGGTGGTGTCGCACTGAGAAAGAACCTGATTATTTCTAGCTAATTTTCATAAGGTTACTGATATTGCTATAGCTTTCATTAGCTACCTCTAGGTATGCCTTACAAGGCATTCATCAATTATTTCAATATTTCTACACCTGAGCGACACACCCTGTCGTTCACCCTCTTTAAACTAATCATCAATCACGTTAACGCCGTCTCTTATAAGCGGCGTCATTACGTATTTAAGGAAAACAAAAATGAAAACTTCAATCATCCTGCTAGGTCTAACTTCACTATTCGCATCTTCAGTATTTGCAGGTGGGACGTTCGGCGGTAATCCGGGCGATATCTCGAAAATGAAAGAACTGCTAGAGCCACAATGGAATGGTAAAGCAGGTATTCAGAACACATCATCTTACGGTGTCATCGTGCAATGGAAAGCGGATGTCTGCGGAACCATGAACGGTCATGTTACTGATGTAACTCAATGCGGCTCTGATACCCCGAAAGGTAAAGCACAATAAATTTTGTTGCGGAGCTTGGCTCACGATATCTCAGTTTCGAAATTGGAACTCTCTAGGCTGAGGTATCAATGAGCTCCGCAACACTCAATCAACCAACAACAAGGAGCCTTTACATGGCGATTAAATCAATTACAACACTCGTTACAACCTGTCCTGCATGTGGTGAGCGTGCTTATGATGATGGTAGTTGTCAGGTGTGCGGTCACTCTCATTAGGTAGCAATCGTAATTATCTAAGGGCGATATCGAGAGGTATCGCCCTTTTCGATTTCTAGAGGAAGGAAAAACATTATGGCGAAAACACATTTTCATTCTAACTCTCAGCAGCGTTGGTTTAAGCCTAGCGTTTCAATGGGATTAAAAGGGGCACAGTATAGTTCTATTGCTGCATCTCGTGTTTGCCCTCAATTTATCGTTCTTGCGGGAGCTGTGGGTTTTGTCACTGGTGCTGTCATTGGTGGTGTTCTGGATGAGCTAGACGCTCTCTAGCTCTTGAAGAAGTGGGGGGTACCTCTGCTTCTTTTTTCTTACGTTGATGATTTAGAGTTCGTATTGACGACGGCTTCGATATGTCGAATTTAGCTGACATTAGAGATAAATTTCACAACTAGTGTTAGCAATGTAGAAGTGTTGCTGATGTTCGTTTCTTTATCTAGTAGCGATGATTCACTTTGTCATAGCTGTGCTCATTCTGTTCTAAATTCAGTACTGTCCCATTGCACTAAAAACAATGTTTGAAATTTAGTGTAACAGGGTTTGGTTTTGTTGCTTCTAAGTAGTACAGCTTTACGTTGTTCAGACGTATCCAGTCTATAAGAAGAGATTTTCTGGTTAATATTTGTTCGATCAGACAAGGAGGAAAAATTATTTTAACGAGTGGTATCTTGTTTATGCATTCACAACTGTTTCGTGTGTTTTTTGTTCGAAGAAGTTTTACGGTAAGAAGAAGGCGCAAACCGTCTTGATTAAAACATCGCTATTCACTCTTTTGGTTTTTCAGTCATTGTATATTATTTTATTGTAATAAAATCAGGATCTTAGCTTTGTGTTGGGTGTTGATTATATTAATTTGGAGTATTAATGTGTGCTTTCTTTAAACAATATAGGTACTGAAAAAATGACACGTAAGAAGACCAAGAAAGAGCTCATTCATACCCTTGATAAAAATACTTTGGTATGTAAGCAAATCGCTTCGATGCTCCGACTTAAAGACTTGTTTATTCTTCTGGATGCAAAGGGACGACAAATCTCCTATGCCAAACTGACGGGGGAAGAAGGTAAGACGGTTGCTGATGCTGATGCATGTACTGTTGAAGTGATTAAGACGGACAGTTTTATCAATTTAAGTAAAGGTAATTACGTTCGCTGCGCTCATGTTGAAGCCGTTGAGATCTGTAATGGTCAAAAACGCAAAGGCATTTTGATTCGTGGAGAGGGTGACGCGATCCTGAGTTTCTTACCTATCCCCCAATCGGAAATCCGCGAGAAGGTAGCTGATGCATTGCATGATGCGCTGGTTTCTTATGAAGCGGGTAAGTTTGTACAACCAGATCTAAATGAAATTCTATCAACTAAGTAAATGTAAGAAGGTAATGCTATGAACACTCCAAAACTGAAAGACCTAATCGAAATCATCGAGCTGTATGGTGAAGACTGCCCACGAGGGAATAGCAAAACTATGGGGGGGCTGCTTGCTCACTGTATTGAGAGTTACGAAGATGAACATGGTTCGATGTTGCAATCAGCATATTTAATGAAGTATGTGCGTACTTGTATGAATAACGATGTTGAAAGGAAAGGTGTGGATACCATCGGCTATTTGCAACTAATCAAGTTTGTTAAGTCATGGGCTCGCATAGCAAAGTTTAAGTAAGAATAACATCGCTGTAATACGGTCTAGCAAACCACTGCCTTCGTGCGCACCATTCTATACCAGTCTTTTCTAAACTAGTCTCATCTCCGAGCACCTCTTTATTACCAATCTTTCTATATCCGATAACCGACGAAGTATGTCCGGTAATGGATGTACTTCGTCTTTTTTATTCTTAACGAATGGGTAAATAAAGATGAAAACGTTAGAAACAGCCCCAAAAACAACCTATCAATTGATGCGAGAAACCGAGCGTGAGTTAGAAGACTTCTTTCAATCCACATTCTTCGATACCAAATCATTGCTTTTGGATGATCAAGTTAGCAAGTTCGAAGCTGAGCTGCGAGGACGTGAGGAAGCTAAAAAGGAAATAGATGAACGTATTAATCAATACTTAGAGGGGATTAAATCTGCTCCGTGGGCTTCAATGCGTGGTAAGGGTAAAGCTATTCATATATCGATAGACTCTGAGTGGGTATTTAACCCTGAGACGGGTAAGAACGATATTCTTTGCTACTCCTATAGTGTTCGCATTGGTGATAAGTCGTTTAGTGGCGTGAAACATACCGACATGGCGAAACTGATCAAACAGTGTCGTGATCAAGGTCTGTCGAAGGACGAGGAAATGGATAAGCGTAAACAGCTTACCAAGAAAGGCTATAAGATCAGCTTCGACAAGTTCATCCAAGAGTTGCTGATAAAAGCTAAAGCGCGCGGTTTCATCGATGAATGGCCTGAGCACACCTTTATCTACGCCCACTTCTTACGTGCCGATATCGCTTCTTTCGAAGAGTTTTGGAACATTGGTAAAAATAACAAGAACCATAAGAACGCACTGACAACGGTTCAAGGTACTGTAACTTCAGGTCGTGGTGCTTACGGTATCGATCTGGACTCAATCGGTCGCAGTAAGTACAAAATAGAAAACACCAAGTTCTACTCTTCATCAAATAACGCTTTCGAAACCAAAGTTCGCTTCGTAGATACCATGTTGCTGAGTAGCAAGGCGTCGCTTGATGAGATCGGTGAGTTGGTTGGTTTTCCTAAGATGACGCTACCGGGCAACATGATAGAGCGAATGGATGACCTATATTGTAAGGATACTAGTCTGTTTAATCGGTATGCGGTTCGCGATGCGGATATTGCCTTGGAATATGGTTTACGGATGCAGAAGTTCGCACTGGTTGACCTTCGTGAAGATATTGGTCTGGAGCTGAATAGCTTGCCTTCGACATTAGGCAATCTTGGTGTGTCGTTGTTCCGACATACGTGTGGTAGTACAGCCGCAATGCATGACTTTTTAGGATATGAGACTCGTAAAAAGCAGTATTATCATGCAAAAAGTAATGCTATTCGCAACACATACGATATATCGAAAACGGTTAGTCGAGAGTACACCGATAACCTTGCAGTTTCAGCCTTGTTTGGTGGTTGTAATTTCGGAGCTTACTTTGGGGTATCTGAAAAAGGTGACTATTTTGATTATGATTTGAGTGGTGCGTACACGACCAGCTTAGTAAATTCCAAAAAAGCCGATTACCCTAATACCTTCGAATCTAAGAATATTGAAGACTATCTAGGTGATACCATGGGCTTTGCGTATGTTCGCTTTAAACACCCAGACGGTATCCGATTTCCTGTCATGCCTTGTCGAACCGATCTCCGTGGCATCTATTATCCGATGGAAGGGGAAACTTATGTAACGTCGCCAGAGCTTCAACTGGCACATGATATTGGGTGTGAAATTGAGATTTTGCATGGAATGGTAATCCCTTGGGTTGAAGGTTCTACATCTATGTATAAGGACTTCACTACTATCATTCGTAAGCAACGTTCCAAGTACAAGAAAGAAGGGAATGAGCTGTACAGCGGGCTATGGAAGTTGGTAGGCAACTCACTTTATGGAAAAACTTTACAAGGTTGTAACAATTCTAAAGGGTTCGATCTTGCGACAGGATTGAGTAAGAACATCCCATATTCACCTGTAACCAATGCACATTACGGAGCCTATTGTACGTCTTATGTTCGCGCTACGATGCTTGAGGTTATAGGCAAGCTTTGTGAGCGTTACGGAGATGACATTAAGATAATTTCAGCGACTACCGACGGCTGGCTTTGCAATGCTACAGAAGAGCAATTAGAGCAATGCTTAGACGGTCCATTAGCACAGCGCTTCCAGCAAATCTGTACTGAAGTTAGTGGCGAAGATATGATGCAACTAAAGCACCATGCTAAACAGATTATCTCTATGAAGACTCGTGGACAATTGACTGCTGAATTAGGTGATACAAAACCGGTATGTGCTAAAGCAGGGATAAAAGCACCGAAAGGCGTTGATGAAAATGAGTGGATGGTTGAGCTGTTCTTAGATCGTTATCCCGGTCAGAAAGTTGCGCGTAAACACTTAGCATCAGCACGTGACCAATGGCTGAAAGAGATGGATCTTGTATCTATCCACACTGAACAGACACTTAACCTCGAATATGACTTCAAGCGTCGTCCTGTAAACCCTCGTATGGTGGAAGTTCGCCACCCTGCTAGCGGTGAAATGGTAGAGCACCTATCTTTCGATACTGTTCCATGGAATACAGTCGATGAGGGTTTAGATGCTCGTACTTACTTCGACGAGTGGCGTGTAAACAACTGCCTAAAAACGATAGAAGATTGGGACAATTGGATGGACTTCTATAAGGTTCGTAGTTATCTCAAGGGAACTGGTGTTAAATACCTAGAAGATGGCTCAGAGGGGATTTTCAAGGTACAGATGTTACGAGCTATCACTCAAGGTAAATGGGGTCTACCAGAGGCTCCAAAACGCGCTCCACGAGGTCATTACGATAAGATGGTCGCTATGTTTGAAGTTGACGGTATTGAAGGTGTCACTAAACAAGATTTGGCTAATTCGAAGGGACGTAAACTACTGGAATCTAAACTGCCTGTAACGCCACGTATGTTGCCACTCCTATCATGGTTAGTGCGTAAGTACCCAATGGTCGATATGACATCGATTTTTCATCCTATCGAGGTTGAAGAAGCAGTTTCCATGCTAGAAGAGTACAACCGAGAACATACTGAAAAACTAGCAGCGTAGTATCGCGTAACACTTACAGAGCCAGATTCCGAAAGGGATCTGGCTTTCTATTTCAGAACTGGTGGTAGCAGTGAGTGGAACGATTGCTGTCATTCTTTGGTGATATTTCGATGCTTTAGCTGATTTGATTAGACTAGTGATGCTGTGGTAATAACGACAGCAATATACATTGCTAAAGACTTAGTCTGAAATTTAGCTATAAGCTTATGTTTTTGATTAATAATATTAGATATTACATTTATGAACTGATATTGAAAATCTTAAGTAGTTCGTTTTTTATCGCTCTCATTTGATGCGCTGAAAGAGTATTTGGTTTGTCGATAAAGTGGTAACCAGTTGACCAAGAACCACTTTCTTCTGCATGCAGAGCTTCGTAATGTTTGTAGATATCGCTTGAATAAGCTTCAAAAACATAGACACCAAATTTGGTCAGATCGTTAATGTCTTTTAAGCATTCCTCTTGATGTTCACGATCCTTTCTTAATCCTTTGAACGATAAATCTAAATCGGCTTTCGATAACCATTGGTCGAGGCTGTAGTAATAGAAGTCAAAGTTGAAGTCTTGAGATATGCCAACGAGTAAACAAGCAACCAACGTTTTTTGATTCCCTTCTAACTTGTTTAAGAAACGAATGATGTTTCGAAGCGATGTATTAAAATGATGTGTTGGGCTAGTTGGAGTTATGATCAGATCTATCTCGTACTTGCATATGTTTAAGTGCTCTTGATTTTTCTCTAGGTCGAAGAAGATAAAATCGTAATTCTTCTTTATTTGACCTATAGACACATCTGCGTAAGGTCTGTTGTCCCAATCAATATCCTCAATAGCTAAGATCTTTGGGAAGGCTGTATTGGTAGCGATGAACCGCTTCTCTGCAAGTACAAGTTGTCCTGTTCGGTCGGTAACTATTAATACTTCATAGCCTTCTTGCGTAAGTAGTAGTGCCATATCTCTAGTTAATGTTGAACGCCCAATCCCACCAGGCCCACCTGCAAAACTGATGGTTTTTCCTAGTCGATAGGTATTCCCAAAGGCTGGTGGAAACGACAAGCCTGTTTTTAGACAGAACAACTCTAAAGTGGCATCTGGAATTCTAATATAGGTTGATGATGATTCTGACTCTTCGAATTTCTGCCATTGGCGCAATGATAGATGAACACTTGCTGCTGCTTGCTTCTGAGTTATCCCTACTTTTTGTCTTAATGCTTTGACTTGCTCTGGTGTGATTTGAATTGTCTTTCTAGCCATTTTCTTACGTCTTTTTGTTCGTAATTATGTATCTATTGTGAATCATAGTGCGCGTATTGACCACTATCCTGTAGAAAATGACGTCTGCCATTTTGGGTACAAACACTGAAAATAGAGCTCGAAGATTTAGTTTGTGTTTTGGAGTTGAAGATGTACAAGAAGTTATTGAAAAGATTAATGGTTAAGATTTTTAGTAGGTTGGTGTGGGAGATACTCAGCGAAGTGTTTTTCGGTTAATTCACAGCGCTACTATGCTCTTCATAATAGACGCTTTGAACGCTACGTAGTACTTGCTGATCTTACCAAAGTGAGACTGTGTAGTTGGTCTGACTTTCTATTTTTAAGAGTGTAATGGCAGTTAGTTGAACGATCTCTGTCATTCTTGGGCTGTGCTGGTGGCTCGTCCATGAGGGTGAGGGCGTAGTTTTGTTGAAGTAATCGTGCACTCAATGATTGGTATTATCAGGGTTTGAAATTGATATTCATCTTCTTTTCTATGACTAGTACTTGTTGTTTTTATTATAGAAATAGATACTAAACACAAATAATCAGAATATATATATCAAGGTGTGTCAGTGGCAGGTACCGAATACTATCTATATCGAGTGAAGTTTATAAAACCCGCGCAGTTGTCGCTTTTGCTTCCCAGTCTTTCTCCTTCACAAGTTTTTTTAGAAGCGATAAATGAGAAGCCTGAGATGATGCTTTCTTCAGGAAGTGAATGGCATTTGGGGAATGTTGATTTTTTTGATCAACTGACAGGGTCTTTTGCTATTGGTCGAACGACTAAGACTACTTTAGAAAAATTTGATAAGGAAAGTGGTAATTTTATAGATCAATTGGATGATTCTAGCCCTTATACAACAGTAGTGTTTGATTGTCGTATAGGATTGCTAGGTATTGCGAAGAAGTCTAAATTGGCTCCAGATGCCGAAACCGTAGCTCGTAGAATTCGAGGGCTCTTCGAAAAGTCAGAAACAGTGATCCATACTGGATCCGAAGTTAAAGTTAACTTTATCCCTGACCCTCAAGGCTTTATTCAAAAGCTTAGAGCTGCCTATGCTATTAAAAGCTTTAAAGCTACGTTTACAGGCCCTAACCCAGTGGACGCAGATGAACTGTTTCAAAAACCTTTATCTGTATATGCACAACAAATTGGTGCACAGACAGGTTCACTAGAAGTTAAGGGTGAAGCTTTGAATGAAGAGGTAGCCGAAAGTATTGCTAAATCTACAGCTGCAACCGCTAATACTGCATCTGCTAGAATTATCCCAGCCGAGGGTAAAAAGGTAGTACCGATTAGGATGAAGGGTGACGCTGTTTCTGTTGTTGTTAGCTTGGATGCGTCATATCGTGATGTTTTGGCTCGAATACAAGATGAATACTCGAGGGTTCGAGGGTGATAACAGAAAGAAGAATTAGAACTGTTGAAGAACTTTTGACTGCGTTGAATGAATTACCCAACCATTATATTTACCGGGGGCATGCTGATTCAACTTGGAAATTAGAATCAACATTGGAGCGTACGTTAGGGTCTTCATGGGGGGGTAATGTTAAACAGGTTGAAGAGCATTACTTGAACCTGTTTAAATCAAAGTATCATATTTACAATGACACAAACCATGAGCCAAAGAGCAAGCTTGCTTGGTTATCTGTTATGCAGCACTACGGAGCTCCAACGCGTCTAATCGATTTTACAGAGAGTCCTTACATTGCATTATATTTTGCTTTGGAAGCATATGACCCTCAAAGTAAGAAAGACTTGGCCATGATTGCACTGGATTATCATGCCGTATTAGATGCTTCTGTTGCCCATATTTCTACAAAAGATGGTGGTTTCAACAAGAGTCGCCGAGATATTCATGGTATTCAAGATCAGATATTTGATGAGGTAGTTGATAGATTCTCTTATGATATTGTGTGGATAACAGAGCCATTAGAAATGAATGTCAGGATTGATAGACAGGCAGGAACCTTTTTAATTTCTGGTAATAGAGAGCAGAAAATTGAAAACTTGCTTTCGTTGGATATATACAGCTCAACTCCAATGCTAAAGTTTGTTATTTCGAGTGAACTGTATGAAGGTATTTATGCTTTGCTGCGGAAAATGAATATTAATGCTAAATCAATATATGGTGACTTATCAGGTCTAGCAAAGTCGATTAAGATGGACATGCAAGCGCATACTAGCTAGTGGTGTTATGGGTCTTATCGAGTAGCTTGCGAGATCTCCATCTGTGGGATGCCAACATAGTCAGGTTAGTTGTTTGATTGTGTCTTTAATGCAGCGAAATTACGTGTTCCAAATCCGCGTGTTGGGAGTTCGAATCTCTCCACCCCTGCCATAATTAAGGCTCTAGTCGAAAGACTAGAGCCTTTTTTACGTTTTGGGATTTCGAATTTCTTCACTCTTTTCATAAAAAAGGCTCTAGCTGAGATGTTAGAGCCTTTTTGTCGTCTGTAGAAAAGAATTTTGGCGTTGGTTTCTTCTATCCGTTCACGCTTTGTAGGTTTATGTCCGTTACCTGCTTTTCTTCTATGATAGCTCCTAATACTCCTGTACCTATTTCAGCACCCACAGCGAGCGTAAAGGCGTCATCACAGTATATTTGCCTAATGATGCCTTTACGGGTAACTAGCGCCATGAGAGTTGCCTCGAAGAGCTGCAATAGTGGGTTAATCAAGCATGCGGTGACAGTGAACATGATAGTACCGATATTTCATTGCAGTGACGCCAAGATTGGAAGAGTAATGAGAGTCCTGCAGCAATCTGTTTACGATGTCCAAACTTTGTCCTAACGGGGCATTGAATAGCGCACCCATTATTCCGGCTCATATAGACTCTGCGAGTGCCGTGTCAATTAACGGTTTGCCCAAGCTATGAATCTCACCAATTCGTTCCATAAATCCCTACAGGCTCGAGAATGTGCCACACATGCAAGTGCAGCGGACAATATGCAGGCAGCAACAATTGCCGCTTTACTTAATTTATACTGAATACTCATCGGACTCTCCTTTGTCTTATCATTGAGTGTTGCATTCATTCAAGCAGCAGATAAGCTATAGGTATCTAGTGCAAATGCGTTATGCGACGAATGTTGCTCATTTGTGACTCCTGTAACTTTTACTTTCTAGTTCAGTTTATGGGGCATTATGTTGTCGTTTTTAATGAAAATTGTGCTAAAAATGGCCGAGTAATATTACCGAGTTTATAAATTTTGAATTGAGAGTGACTATGGGACAGGGTTTTGTTTTGGGGTGTATCGCATTAGGCGGGGCATTTGGTGCGTGTTCGAGATACCTGATTTCAGAATTATGCGTGTCTTTATTTGGTCGAGGTTTTCCCTACGGCACATTAACAGTTAATGTCATCGGTTCATTTGCCATGGGCTTGTTGATTGCTGCATTTGAGAATGAATTATTAGCAACGGAACCGTGGAGGCAAATAATTGGTCTTGGTTTTCTTGGGGCTCTAACGACATTTTCGACCTTCTCAATGGATAACGTTCTATTAATGCAGCAAGGAGCATTCTTTAAAATGGGTTTAAACATATTATTGAATGTCGCATTAAGTGTTTCTGCAGCTTGGTTAGGTTTCCAATTGTTGATGAAAAATTAATCAGCTTTAGTCGCCTATTAAGCATATCGTGGGTTTGTAAATCTCGAAAACTTACTTATAATGGCTTCACTTGTCGGAGTGCTTACATCTACTTAATTGTTAGATGATAGCTGAGACCGTGAAAACGGGATCCGTTGAACCTGATCAGGCTAATACCTGCGAAGGGAACAGGAGAAGATATTTTCATTGGCATTCCGCTAATGTATCTATGTTTTGATGTTTATGCGTGAGCATAGATCCATCAACACCTCTTGCAACACCAATCCGCCAAGCATTTATCCCTCTATAATAAATAGGAAAATGCTATGTCGAGTCGTAAACAAGCAAGGCTAGAAGCCAAAAACTTCATTGATTCTCTTTCTGTACAACCTTATCCGAACTCCCTAAAGACATATATTCAAGGTGATCGAGCTGATGTTCGAGTACCTGTTCGCCAAATATCGTTAGCTGATAGTCTAGTTGGCGGCAGTAAAGATGCACCGATATTTGAACCAAATGAACCTATCTATGTATATGACACTTCTGGTGTGTATACCGATCCTGAACACGATATTGACCTTTATAGCGGCCTGCCTAAATTGCGTGAGAGCTGGATAGAAGAGCGTTCTGATACTGAATTACTTGGCGACGTAAGTTCGGTGTATAGCAAGCAACGTTTAGAGGATGAAACCTTAGATGACTTGCGCTATGGCAATCTACCTACGATTCGACGCGGTAAGTCGGGTCAATGCGTGACTCAATTGCATTATGCTCGCCAAGGTGTGATTACACCAGAAATGGAGTTTATCGCGATTCGCGAAAATATGGGTCGTCAGAAGTACGCTGATGAGCAGCTTAATATTCAACACCCTGGTCATAATTTTGGTGCCAATTTACCGAAGGAAATTACGCCAGAATTCGTTCGTAAAGAAGTAGCAGAAGGGCGCGCTATTATCCCATCGAATATTAACCACCCAGAAGCAGAACCGATGATTATTGGTCGAAATTTCTTGGTGAAAGTTAATGCCAACATTGGTAATTCATCGGTTAGTTCTTCAATTGAAGAAGAAGTAGAGAAACTGGTTTGGTCTACCCGTTGGGGTGGCGATACCGTAATGGACTTATCAACGGGTCGAAACATCCATGAGACTCGTGAGTGGATATTACGAAACAGCCCAGTACCAATTGGTACGGTGCCTATGTATCAAGCCCTTGAAAAGGTGAACGGTGTTGCGGAAAGCCTCAACTGGGAAGTCATGCGAGACACGCTGATCGAACAAGCAGAGCAGGGTGTTGATTACTTTACCATTCATGCTGGTTTGTTATTACGTTACGTACCAATGACGGCAAAACGAGTGACGGGCATCGTCTCTCGCGGCGGTTCTATTATCGCGAAGTGGTGTTTGGCGCATCATCAAGAAAGCTTCCTTTACACTAACTTTCGAGAGATTTGTAAGATTTGTGCTCAATATGATGTGGCACTTTCTCTGGGTGATGGGCTTCGCCCTGGCTCCATCGCAGACGCGAACGACGAAGCTCAGTTTGCTGAATTGCGTACACTGGGTGAACTAACCAAAATCGCATGGGAGTACGACGTTCAGGTTATCATTGAAGGGCCTGGCCACATACCCATGCACATGATCAAAGAAAACATGGACGAGCAATTAGAGCACTGTCATGAAGCTCCTTTCTATACGTTAGGTCCATTAACAACGGATATTGCGCCTGGTTATGATCACATCACCTCAGGTATTGGTGCTGCGTTAATTGGTTGGTACGGATGTGCCATGCTTTGTTATGTAACGCCGAAAGAACATCTAGGTTTGCCTAATAAGGAAGATGTTAAAACGGGTTTGATTACCTATAAACTGGCTGCTCACGCGGCTGACCTTGCCAAAGGACACCCAGGGGCTCAAATTCGAGATAACGCTTTATCTAAAGCACGTTTTGAATTCAGATGGGAAGATCAGTTCAACTTATCTCTAGACCCAGATACAGCTCGTTCATATCACGATGAAACTCTACCTCAAGAATCAGGCAAAGTGGCTCACTTCTGTTCGATGTGTGGCCCTAAATTTTGCTCAATGAAGATCTCTCACGAAGTACGTGAATACGCCAAGGATACCGACCAGGTGGCCTTGGATCAGGCGATAGAAATCAAAATGCTCGCAGATCCAATGGAAGGTATGCGCCAGAAATCCCAAGAGTTTAAAGAGCAAGGATCTGAACTCTATAAGCTGGCAGAAAATCCGTCCGAGACAGTAGAATCATAATGTATCAGTTATTAATCCCAACCCAATTTTGTCACCTTATATCGAGCATCAAGCAATGCTTGTCGGCGGCAAAAGAGCAAGGTATGGACATTAGCGCTATTGAAATTGGCGCTAGTAAATCTGAAGACTTCGAGATTCAAGTTGATAGTAAGTCTTTCACATTAGCGGTGTCGCTCAAGCGCCTGTCGAACGAAGCGTCTGAATTATCTCGATTCCAGCCAATGGATACTGTAAACACTGTAGGTTTGTTGGTTACTTATGGCTCCGAGTTTTTTACTGATAATCAGATAGCCATCGATGCCAAGCTGAAGGCCGTTAACAGCGATGTATTTTGGTTTGACGGAATAACCAAATCGATTCCATCACCTAAAACTCTTAATACAAAAACTGAACGAGAAAGGCACCTTAGCTGGCTAGTCGTGTGTTTGGCTCTCGATTTTCCAATTGAAGATGCGGTTATTCTTGCTCGCGTTGCCAGCCAATCCTGTGTTTCACGTGAAACATGGCCGACTGATCGAAGTGACTTTCCATTACCCTCGTTAGAAGACCGCAACCTAGGAATTACGCTCGGGTGGGATAACTCAGACCCCGTGTCCTTTCCTGAAATGGAGGCCAGCAGTTTAGGCCTCTATCCAGTGGTCGATGATGTTGATTGGATCGAACGGTTGTTGAAGTTAGGTATCAAGACTGTTCAGTTGAGAATTAAAGACCGGAATCATCCAGAGTTGGCCGAACAGGTTCAAAAGGCAATTCAATTAGGTCGGGATTTTCAAGCTCAAGTATTCATTAATGATTACTGGGAGTTGGCCATTGAATATGGAGCTTATGGTGTTCATTTAGGCCAAGAAGATCTAGAAACCGCGGATCTAAGGTTGATTGCCAAAGCCGGTATAAGGCTAGGCTTATCGACTCATGGCTACTACGAGATACAACGGATTCAACAGCTTTCACCAAGCTACATTGCTCTAGGGCATATTTACCCTACAACGACTAAAGTGATGCCATCGAAACCTCAGGGGTTGGTGCGTTTAAAACTGTATCAAGACCTAATCGGAAACTTCCCTACCGTTGCTATTGGAGGGATAGACCTGAACCGAGCACAAGAGGTGTGGCAGTGTGGTGTATCAAGCTTGGCTGTTGTAAGAGCCATTACGCTCAGTAGCGAGCCCAAATCCGTCATCGAGCAGTTTAGTCGAATCATGAGCCAAAAGAGAATATCTGATGTCGATTAGCGACCATGCATTCTTGCGTTACCAAAGACAGATCAGCGTGCCTGAATTTGGGGAGAAAGCGCAAGCGAACATGCTAAGTACGTCGATACTGGTCGTCGGTTGTGGTGGATTGGGTAGTGCTGCAATTCCGCTATTGGCGGGAGCGGGAGTTGGAAAGTTGGTGATTGCCGATCACGACTGCGTCGACGAGAGTAACCTCCATCGCCAAACCCATTACAACACGAGCAATATCGGCGTGAGTAAGGTCATGGCGACGAAAGCGTATATAGAATCACTCAATCCCAATTGCAAGGTGCGCGCTATAGACAAAGCGCTTGAGGGTGAACAATTGAAACTAGAGTGCTTGCTCGCAGATGTCGTGCTCGATTGTAGCGACAACATGAAGACCAGGCACCAAGTTAACCGTGCATGCTTTGAGGCAAAGACAACATTGATATCGGCGGCTGCTATTGGTTGGAAAGGCCAGCTAGCGGTATTTGATTACCAGCCGGGTTCCCCATGCTACCACTGCCTGTTTCCGTTTAATGAAGTGAGTGCTGTCAAACGCTGCTCTGAGAGCGGAATTATTGGGCCTGTTGTATCAATGATGGGTGCGTACCAAGCGTTAGAGGCCATCAAGCTTGTCAGTAATGCTAGTGAACAAGTTGGTTCTAACGCCTTGCGTATGTTTGATGGGTTAACTAATCAATGGGTCGACCTTGTGTTGAAGAAAGACAATCAATGCGATATCTGTTGTCACGCTTAGTGGATAAAAAATTTGGACACAATATGAATATTGAAATTGCTGTAAATGGTAAGTCAGTGACATTGACTTCAATCCTGTCGGTCGCACAGATGTTAGACAAGCTAGAACTGTCTTCATCAGGATGTGCGCTCGCAATTAATGGTGAAATTGTGCCTCGAAGCCAATGGCCTGAGGTGAGTGTTAATCAAGGTGATGAAATCTCACTCTTTCAAGCAATAGCAGGTGGTTAGTATGTTATCAATCGCAGATAAAACTTTTAGCTCACGGCTCTTTACGGGTACTGGTAAATATTCAGATCAGGACGCGATGATGGCTTCGATCATTGCTTCTGGTTCAGAGTTGGCAACCATGGCTCTTAAACGAGTCGATCTAGAGCATCAAGATGACGACATCCTTGCGCCGTTAATCGCGAATGGCGTTAACTTGTTGCCCAACACCTCAGGAGCAAAAAATGCCAAAGAAGCCATTTTTGCTGCGCAACTGGCACGTGAAGCGCTAGTCACCAATTGGCTAAAGCTTGAGATTCACCCTGATCCAAAGTACCTAATGCCAGATCCAATCGAGACGTTAAAAGCGGCTGAGAAACTGGTTGAGCTAGGTTTTGTTGTGTTGCCATATTGTCACGCAGATCCAGTGTTGTGTAAGCACTTGCAAGAAGTGGGTTGCGCAGCAGTAATGCCTCTTGGTGCACCAATCGGTTCAAACAAGGGCATTGCATCAAAAGACTTCTTGGAAATCATCATTGATCAGGCGACTGTTCCTGTCATCGTCGATGCCGGAATAGGTGCTCCATCTCATGCAGCATTGGCGATGGAGATGGGTGCCGACGCGGTACTTGTTAATACTGCAATTGCATCAGCGGCGGATCCGGGGGCGATGGGACGAGCATTCAAACTTGCGGTGGAATCAGGCCGCATAGCTTATGAAGCAGGTTTGGCCGTTAAGCAGAATGTCGCGGTTGCTTCCAGTCCGTTGACCGCATTTCTGGGGTAAACGATGAGCTTTGTAGAGCAGTTTAAAGAAATGGATTGGGACAGCATTACGCTTTCGATCTACAGTAAAACGACTAGGGACGTAGAACGTGCGTTGGCCAAGCCCAAACTGGATTTGGAAGATTTCAAGGCGCTCATCTCACCCGCTGCGGAACCTTACTTAGAGCAGATGGCACAACGATCCATGCAAAAAACACGGCAGAGGTTCGGTCATACTATTTCTATGTATATACCTCTATACCTATCTAATTTGTGTGCGAATGCTTGTACCTATTGCGGATTCTCCATGGAGAACAAGATTAAGCGGAAAACCTTAAGTGTAGAGGAAATCGAACCTGAACTCGCCGCTATAAAGAAGATGAATTTTGATAACTTATTGTTGGTTACTGGTGAGCATGAAACTAAAGTCGGAATGAATTACTTTAGGCAAGTGCTGCCAATAATCAAAGAACAGTTCAGTTACCTTGCTATGGAAGTTCAACCTTTAGATCAAGAGTGCTATCAAGAACTGAAAACGCTCGGTTTAGACGCGGTGATGGTTTATCAAGAAACCTACCATCCGTCGACCTATGCAAAACATCATTTACGTGGCAATAAAACAGATTTTGATTACAGGCTGGACACTCCAGATCGCCTGGCTAAAGCGGGTATCGATAAAATCGGTATCGGGGCGTTGATTGGTTTGGAGGAATGGCGCACCGACTGTTTTTATGTTGCAAGCCATTTATCTTATTTAGAGCAGACATACTGGCGTACGCGATATTCGATTTCGTTTCCACGAATAAGGCCGTGTGAGGGATCGATTGAACCTAAGTCAGTAATGAGTGATAAACAGTTAGTGCAGCTTATTTGCGCTTATCGTTTGCTAAACCCTGAAGTTGAACTGTCTCTATCTACACGCGAATCAGAAAGCTTCCGCGATAATGTGTTGCCGTTAGGAGTAACATCCGTCTCTGCTGCCTCGCAAACTCAGCCCGGCGGTTATGCAACACCTAGTGAGGCATTGGAACAGTTTGCTATTAGTGACGAACGCAGTGCTGCAAGTGTCGCTGATGCGATTAGAAACCGGGGCTTTGAACCCGTTTGGAAGGATTGGCACAGTGCTTATTCTGGCTAAGTACTCCATTCTGGTTAAGTTGTTAGCACGTTTAGCCTGTTTCACGTGAAACAAAAAAGCCACTCGTTTGAGTGGCTTTCATTTATGTCATGGCTATAAGGTTTAAGCTTCTGGGTAGCTTAATGCTGCTGTTGCTTGTTTTAGCCAGTTAAGCGGTTCGCCTGAAACAAGTGGGCTTACTTCATCCCAAACCTTTTGGTGATAGCTGTTTAACCATTCCAACTCAGGCCGAGTCAGCATGTTAACGTTGATACAACGTTTATCGATAGGGCAACGAGTTAATGACTCAAAGCCAAGCATCGACATATCACCATTCGTTGCCACTTCCTTCACAACTTCCAAGTTTTCAATTCGAATACCAAACGCATCTGCACGGTAGTAACCCGGTTCGTTAGAAAGGACCATGCCTTCAAGTAATGCCACTGTATTCACTGCAGGAGCAATACGTTGTGGACCCTCGTGAACACTTAGGAAGTGGCCAACACCGTGTCCGGTGCCGTGATCGTAATTGTAACCTTGCGACCAAAGAGGCTGACGGGCAAGCACATCCAGCTGATGACCTGTTGTGCCTTTAGGAAATAGCGCCGTCGTCAGACCAATATGACCTTTAAGTACCAAAGTAAATTGTTGCTTCATGTCATCACTTGGTTGGCCGATAGCGATGGTACGTGTGATATCGGTTGTACCGTCAGGGTACTGGCCACCTGAATCAACAAGGTAAAGGCTATTCAATGAAAGCTGACCTGGTTGAGGTTGGTCATTGTGGTTGTAGTGACACATTGCAGCGTTACCGCCAGCAGCTGAAATAGTATCAAAACTTAAGTCTACTAACGTAGGATCTTCTTCTCTGAACCCTTGAAGTGTGTCTGAGAGATGTGCTTCGTTGTGCAGTTTGCCATTATCAACTTCACTGTCTAACCAAGACAAGAACTTCGTCATCGCAGCACCATCACGGATATGACAAGCTTTCATTCCCGCTAATTCTACTGGGTTTTTAGCAGCTTTGATTAGCAAGCATGGGTCGGCCGCTTCAATCAGTTCAGCGCCCGCATTTTGCAGAACTAATGTGAACCACGCGTTGCTGGTAGCAGGGTCAACAAGCACTTGCTTGCCGGTCATTGTCGCCAGTCGTGCTTCTAGTTCAGAAGGAGCGAAAACTGAAACACCATTGCCAACGTGCTGGTCGAATTCAGCAGGTAGTCGGGTTGAATCAATAAAGAAATCAACATTGCCGGTGTTGTAGATGATGGCATGTGACAGCAGTACAGGAAGTCTTGAAACGTCCAAACCACGGACATTCAATAACCAACAAATAGAATCGAGTTGAGTCAGTAAAGCGGCATCTGCTTTCTGCTCGATTAGCTCTTTGGCGATTTGAGCGCGCTTTGCTGTGCTTGAAAGCCCAGATTTCTCCTCACTCATCAAAGAGGCGTCAGTAAACTTTGCTTCAGGGCGGTCATGCCAAAGAATATCAATAGGGTTGCTTCCGAGGATACAGACCTCACCGTTATCGATCAGTTTCTGTTGGCTGTTATTAAGCCAATTAGCCGAGTGCATTCTTGCATCGACCGCAACTTTGGCACCTTGCTTTAATTCACTGCAAATCCAATCGATAGGTGGAGTTTCAATTAGGTGGCAGTATTCGAATATATCACTAGGTACTTGTTTTGTTACCTGCACAGTATAGCGACCATCAACAAATACGGCTGCGCGATCTGGAGTAATGACCGCAGCTCCTGCTGAACCCGTAAAGCCCGTTGCCCAATGAAGGCGCTCATTGTGAGCTGGGATGTACTCACCTAAAAACTCGTCTTCATGAGGAATGATAAATGCGTCGTATTGATTTTCAATTAGCCAATTTCTAAGGGATTCAACCTTTTGTGTAATAGTACTGTGCATGTGATTACTGTCCTTATTAGTGTTGTACATCCGAACTCTGTGGTTGGACTGCGTACAAGCTAGCGCTTTTTTTTCGTACTCGCAATGGATTTATAATGGTTGTTGGCTTAAGTGATTAGTCTTTTCTTTTATTAGCTCGCGTATCCATGTGAGCGCGGGATCTTGGTCTCGGTCTTTGTGCCAAAATAGGGTGTAGGCCATTGGCGGAAGATCGGTTGGTAACGGAACAACCACAAGATCTAAGAACTGCTCTATGTAGCGACAAAAGTGGCGCGGCGCTGTAAATACAAAGTCGGTATAAGAACACAAATTAGCGGCGCTGTTGAAGTCAGGTACGTACATGGCAATGTCGCGCTCTAGCCCTACATCTGCTAAACGAAAATCAAGTAGCCAACGGTCATTGCCATCGCAGCGAACTTGCACGTGTCTTTCTGCAAGGTAAGCATTTAGGTCCCACGGCTTGTCAAGAATCGGGTGGTCTTTGCGCACGAGGCAAACCTGTACATCACGGTAGATTTCCTGCCAGCATATGTCTCTAGGCGGTAGCATCGTCATGGCGGCATCGTTAAGGTTAATGTCTTTGCCGGTTATGCCTAAATCCATTTCACCTGATTGAAGTTGTTTGAATGTGTCTAAGGACCAGCTGTGGGTATTGATTTTTAGTTGTGGCGCCTGCTGAAAAATGTCAGGTAAAAAATGAGGTAAAATAAGTGGGTAGACACTTTCAACTAATGCGATATGAACGCGACGTGTTGAAGTTTCTGGGTCAAATGCTTCAGGTTGGGTGATGGATTCAAGTTGAAAAATCAAAGCTTCAAGTTTTGGTTTTAAGTACAAACACTTTGGGCTGGGCTTTAAACCATGTGATGTGCGATAAAAGAGTGGGTCATCAAATTGCTCTCGCAGTTTGGCCAAAGACTTGCTGACGGCGGATTGCGTTAAACACAAGCGAGATGCGGTTCTTGTTACGTTCAGTTCCTCAATTAATACATTGAGACAAACCAAAAGATTAAGGTCGATACGACCAAGCTGTTCGATATTCATGTGAAATTCCTATTTGGAATATCTGGGATGAGGATTTGCCATTTCCATTCATGTTGCCTTCATCATAAACTCTGCGGCAGAGATATGTCATCCAGTAATTAATAGAGTCATTATGCCAACCACGAATCCAACCAAACTTCAGCTTACCTTATTGGTGCTACTTGTACTGTTTAGCCCACTGGCGATCGATATCTACCTGCCAGCTTTACCTACGATGGCGCAAGCGTTTCACGTGGAACACACTTTGGCTCAAGATACGATTACTTGGTTTCTGTTTGCTATGGGCGTTGGGCAATTATTTGCTGGCCCTATGGCAGACCGTTACGGACGTCGAACTGTTGCATTGGGTGGCGTGTTCATCTATGGATTGAGTGCTTGCTTGGCGTGGGCCGCTCAATCAATTGAATGGATGCTCATTGCTAGACTGCTACAAGGCCTCGGTGCATGTGCAACATCGGTAGCAGCCTTTGCGACAGTTCGCGATCTATTTGGCCCGAAAAAAAGCGGCAAAATGATCAGCTACCTGAATGGGGCTATTTGCTTCATTCCTGCCTTAGCCCCAATCTTAGGTGCATGGTTAACGCAGCAATTTGGTTGGCGCAGTAACTTTAGTTTTATGGGGGGATTTGCACTGGTCGTTGGTATTACGTTGATGATTGGTATGAAGGAGACCAACCCTGCACCGTCGAAGGAAGCTCTGTTCAAGCCACAGCGTTACTGGCAAGTATTACAGCACCCAAGCTTCGTGTTCCATGCATCACTTTGTATGTTGGGAATGGCCGTGATTCTGGCTTATGTAACCTCGGCACCAGTAGTCCTAATGGGTAACTTAGGCTTAGACATGAACGCGTTTACGTTCTGGTTTGGTATCAATGCAGTTGTGAACATCATTAGCTGCTTAGTTGCACCGAAACTGATGGACAAGTTCGGTACTCACAAAATGCTTATGGCCGGGATCGTCTCTTTACTATTCTCTGGTGTTTTGATGTTGGCCTTGCTGAGTAGCCAAACGGCTTGGGCCTTTATGGTACCCATTTTTCTTTCTTCAGTTGGTTTTGCCTTTATCATGGGCGGAGCAGCAGGAAAAGCATTGGCGCCATTTGGAGACAAAGCAGGTACTGCTGCTGCACTGCTAGGGTTGTTCCAAATGAGTGGTGCTGGGCTTATTGTTGGTACAATGCAAAGATTAGATTTCACTCCTCATGTGATGATTGCTCTGCATATGTGGTTGTTAGCGCCAGGATTATTCATTTTGTTGAGTAAAGTAGGAAAGCATTGGCATAGCGAATCGGCCGCCTAAGATTTAACTTAAGTACAAAGTAATATTGGTTGTTTTCCATTCGCATCAAAGAGGTGTATTATTAAGGCTTATCTCCCTCAAATTAAGCGAATACTACAACCATGTCTTTGACGACTTATGAAATGGCGAAAAGGCTAGAGCAGCTAGAAGAGTCTCCGGAAAAAGTAATGTTTGGTAAATTACTTCAGGAACTCGGAAATCAAAGCGAAGAGCGAATTCGTAGTGCGGCTAAACAAGTGCCTTTGGCTAATTTGCGAGATATCGTTTATCAGTTTCAAAAAGTCATCGAATCTCGTAAAGGTGAGCAAGTTCAAGGCATCGCTGATGAGCTAGCTGAAAAGGGTATTTCGGCTGAAGAACTAAAAGCGTTTATCGAAAATAGATAAAGCTTGAAACACTAAAGCGCGGATGCGCAAAGATATTTTGAAGGTCAGCATGAAGCTGGCCTTTTTTATTGCCTTAAAAAACATTCAGGCTAGGAAATAAAAAAATGGACAGCTCTCGCTGTCCATTGCCACCAAACTATAGGGGGAGGTGATCGAAAACTAAATTTTTCCTTCGCTGCCACACACGCGAATTTTGTCCATAACAACTTTCTTCATTGCTTCTTTACCGGGTACGATGTACTTGCGGGGGTCATTGGCTTCTGGGTTTTCTTTGAAATGCAGTTTGACCGCGTCGGCAAAGGCAATTTTTAGTTCTGTCGCCACATTTACTTTGCACACGCCTAGCTCGATACAGCGTCTAACGGCTGCGTCTGGTACCCCTGATGCTCCATGTAGAACGAGTGGAATATCGACCACATTGCGGATCTTTGCCAATCGCTCGAAATCCAATTTTGGTTCAGCTTTATACATACCGTGAGCGGTACCAATGGCGACGGCCAGCGAATCTATCCCTGTGCGGCGGATGAACTCTGCGGCAGCGCCAGGATCGGTCATAAGCGCGTCGGCACTTTCTACTATGAGGTCGTCTTCTTGGCCTCCGAGGCGTCCGAGTTCTGCTTCTACGCTGGCATCAAAGCGGTTGCAGTACTGGACAACCTGTCGAACCGTTTCTATATTTTGGTCGAACGCAAAATGAGAACCATCAATCATGACTGAGCGAATACCATGCTGAACTTTTTGTTGGATATCGCTAAAAGACTCATGGTGATCGAGGTGTAAGACCAATGGAACTGAGTGCTTGTGAGCTGCTTCTTTACAGATGCTAATCAAATAGTCAGTACCGGCATAATCGTAGGTACCTGGTGTACCCGCGAGGATAACAGGGGATCCCATTTCTGAGGCGGTCTCAACAACAACTTGTACTGTTTCAAGATTATGGATATTGAAGGCCGGAACCGCATAGCCACCAAGTTGAGCGCGTTTTAACATTTCACGAGAAGAAATCAGATACATAGTGCCTCCGGGCAACGAGATGGGTTGGCAGAAAATACGAGTTTGCCGTTTACCCATGTGTTCAAAACTAAATGATGTTCATCAAGCGCAACCATTGAAGCGCGCTTGCCAATTGAGAGGGTGCCTATTTGGTTCTCTAGGCTGAGAGATTGAGCGGGTACCTTCGAGGCATACATCCACGCTTTTTCCAATGGCAGATTGAGCCATTTACTTAGGTTCAAAACTGCTTGAAGTAAATGTAAGGTACTGCCAGCGAGGCTACCGCAAGGAGTGCGTACTTCACCGCTGTTCACCTGTACTTCAAATTCACCAAGCTGATAGGTGCCATCTGGCATCCCTGCAGCTTGCATCGCATCGGTAATTAACGTTAGACGCTCACCACAACAGCGATGGGCCACATCAATGGCTGTAGGGTGAACATGCATACCGTCTGCAATTATTTCGACATAGCTGTTAGGATGACAAAGGCCGACACCAACCACTCCAGGGTCTCTATGATGTAACCCGCGCATGCCGTTGTAGCAATGCACTATGCCATCAGCGCCCGCGTTGAATGCGGCTTCTACTTGCTCTGAATTTGCGTCTGTATGCCCAAGCATGACCTTAACGTTGTTGCGTTTAAGATGTTTAATCGCTTGTGCTGCGTTGCTTTTTTCCGGCGCTAGCGCGACGGTGATCAGGCTGTTGTCTGAATAAGAAATCCAGTTATCTAATTCTTCACAATCGAGTTCACGGAACCAAGCTTCAGGATGAGCGCCTTTGTGTCTTGCGGTAAAGTAAGGGCCTTCTAAATAGCCACCTAATAACTCTGCACCACTAAGGCCTTCCGCACGACTCTTGCCAATTTGTCTTAATGCGTTTTTTATCTTGTCGACTGGAGCGGTAACTGTTGTCGCAACAAAAGCCGTGACACCATGCTTGGCAAAGTAAGTCGACATATTTTCTAAACTGGAGTGGCTTGCATCCATCACATCGCTGTTATTTGCTCCATGCACATGAGAGTCAACCAAGCCTGGTAGTAACATTGCATTGCCCACGTCGTGATAGTTGGTCGGCGCATCAGGGCTATTCGTTGCTTGAATTGAGCGAATAATGCCAAGTTCGTCAAAGCTAACGATACAGTCGTGCTGCCATTGCTGATCAACAAGCACACGGCCAGCTCTAATGTGTTGTAGGTTAGATTCCATCTTCAACGGTTTCCTGTTGATGGGACTTGCTAAGTTCATCATGGAGACTTGTCATGCCTCGGTGCCCACAAGTCAGTGCCTGACTACGAAATTCGACTAATGACAATTCATCTCGTTCTAGCAGCATTTCAGCAACCATTTGTAAGTTGGTTCCCGTTAATACTTCGATCTTGTCTTGTTGTTGGCTCAGTAATGAAGCGGTTCTAAAAGGCGTACCTCCAAGCAAGTCAGTGAGAAACACCACACCTTCGCCCGTATCAATGTCAGACAAGGCTGTACGCATCGCCGCTTCAAGTTGCGGTGTCGTCATCTCTGCAGGAAAATCAATGGCTCTGAATTGCTCTTGTTCGCCAATCACTTGGTGAATCGCTTGCTCTATGCCGCTCGCAAAGCCACCATGGCCTGATAAAATTACTGCGATCATATTCATTCCTTTTAGGGGCTGGATATCAGCCCCATTACTACTGAAATAATGTTGAGTTCAGGCTTACAAGAAGCCCATAAAGCGACCCGCAATACCCAATGTCATTGTGATAACAATCAGACGAAGTGGGCTCCAGCCACGTTTCACCAAGGCGTACATCGCTAAGGTGTAGACCAGTGGCAAGAACGCAGGCATCAGTTTGTCGATAACGTCGGCTTGCAGTTTCACGACGGCATCACCAGCGGTGATCTCTGCTGTGGTTGCTAAGCGAACATACGTGGCAACCAAGGCTCCGATTACCGTCATACCAACGATAGAAGCGGCATGGCCGACTTTCTTGGTGTTGGCTTTTATTAGCGGAATGGCCGATACCCCCATACGGTAGGCATAATGAGCAAGACCAAAGCGAAGCCCGAAGTGCACAACGTTAAACAGTACGAAGAAGAACACCGCGCCCATAATGGAACCTTGCAGAGCAAGGTCGGCACCAATACCACCACATATAGGAAGCAAAGTTAGCCAGAACATCGCATCACCGATACCGCCCATAGGGGCACCAACGGCAATTTTGGTACTTTGAATACTGTTGATGTTCTGCTTAGAGCTTTCCATCGCCAGTACAATGCCCATCACGAACGTAACTAGGAATGGGTGAGTATTAAAGAACCCCATGTGACCTTTCATTGACTTGGCTAAGTCGGCTTTGTTCGGGTGAATCTTTTTCAATGCAGGTAAAATGCCGTAGAGCCAACCCGATGCTTGCATTCTTTCGTAGTTAAACGAGGCTTGGAGTAACAGAGAACGCCATGCCATGCGGTTAATGTCAGATTTAGTCAACTCAACGCCGACTTCCTTATTTTCGTATTCGTCATCAGAGACACCTGGAGCAGGTTGCACTTCAGTGTTGAGGCGGCGAACATCAATTTCATTGCTTACATTAGATTCCATCTTCAAGGTCCTCAGCTGGTGCAGTAACAGGTGCAGGTTCGGTTTTTCTCATGAAGTCGATAACAGCCATAGCCGTTGCCGCACACGCGATAGCGAGAATGGGTAGCTGTAACCATGCCGCTGCAACGAAACCTAAGATGAAGTAAGGGATGTAAACGTTCTTCATCATGATTTTCATCAGAACAGCAAAACCAATCGCTGGCATGATGCCGCCCGCAACACCTAATCCATCAATGAGTTCTTTTGGTAAGGTTTGTACAATGTTGCCGGCGTGTTCTGCGCCTAGGTAAATTGGCAAGAACGCACATAAGAAGTAGAAAACCCCAAGAACAGACAGAGCAAAATAGTTAATCTTCTCAATGCCATCTGTGTCGGCATTCTCAGCGTATTCATCACATTTTGACATCACGGCAGACATTGCGGAGAACAGCAAAGTAATGCCCATTTGTACGGCAACAGCAAATGGGACAGCCACGCCAACCGCGACGTTCGGCTCAACCTTGGTGGTGATGGCGAATGTGGTACCAACGATGGTGCCGATGATCACGTTTGGTGGCTGTGCTCCTGCAAGAGGGGCAAGGCCCATCCAAATCAGCTCTAACGTACCACCAACCAAAATACCGGTTTGCAGATCACCAAGGATTAAGCCCACTAGCGGGCCTAACACCACTGGGCGGTGAAAGTGGGTTAACCCGTTAAACAGGTCTAACCCAGCGAAGAAAGCAAGAATGCCGAGCATTGCTGCTTGCATAAATCCTATATCCATAACTTTGTTCCTTTTTAAAGTAGGGTAAAGATGTCAGTTGCACTTTCGGTTGGCACACCTTGTATCGAGCAGGTGACACCCAGTGCTTTTAGTTGCGAGAATTCATCCACGTCTTCCGCATTAACAGAAACCGTTTTAGAAATCTGTTTCTTACCGTCGGCAAAATGCATGTTGCCAACGTTAATGTTTTTAATCGGTACACCGCCTGCAACGAGCTGGCGGAAATCTTTCGGGCTCTTACAGACCAGTAGAATTTTTTGTCTGTCTGCGGCTTTGTTGATGGTGTCGATGGTTTTTTGAATGCTCCAGAAGCGAATGGCGATCCCTTCAGCCAAGACCATTTCCATTAAGTTTTGCTGGATGGTGTCTTGTGCGACTTCGTCATTAGCTACGACCACAATGTTTGCGCCAGCAAAGCCAACCCATTGCACCCCAACTTGTCCATGGACTAGGCGTTCATCAATTCTGCTCAATACAATATTCGGCATGGTGATTTCCTTATTTGAAACACGTTAATTTAGTGAGTTATTATTGGTATTGGTGAATCGTGACGCCCTGAACAACACGGTTAACCTCACCGCTCGGACAAGGGTTATCAGGGCCTAAACCCAGCTGCAGCGATTTTTCAAATGCCAACATTTGGGCAAAAATGATGTATGGGAAGCAAAGCCACTCTTGATCTAGGTTTGTATGCCCGAGTTCAAGCACGTTCTCACCATCCAGAGGTTGCTCCGTCAGCGCCACTAAGCCCATGGCTTGGCCGTCTTGACGGAGTTCGTTATACAGGTCTGTGTCGTACTGTCGGGTATAGTCGTCACTAGAAAAAAGCTGTATCACTAAGGCTTCTGAATTGATGAAAAACTTAGGACCGTGACGAAAACCCAATGAAGAGTCAAAGCAAGTCGTCACAGCACCAGCGCTTAGTTCGAGTGACTTTAGAGAAGCTTCTTGAGCAAGGCCGGTAAAGCCTCCGCTGCCTAACACAATGAGGCGCTGGTAAGGAAGAGTTGCCAGTTTTTTTGTTGCTTGTTGCCATTGCACTAATTTGCTTTCGCATAAGCTGGCAATACGATCGATAGTTTGTTTCAACTCTAAAACCGGTTGTGGGTTAAGTAAGTAGAGAGCTGACATCAGCATACAAGTGAAGCTGGATGTCATCGCAAAACTTTGATCATTAGAGCCGTCAGGCATGTTGACGCACAGTGCGTTATCGGCATTCTTGGCGTGTTGTGCGAGAGAGCCCTCAGGATTACAGTTAAGAAACAGGTGATAACATTCATCAACCAGTTGATCACCAAGTCGCACCGCCGCCACACTTTCTGGGCTGTTTCCGGAACGGGCAAATGACACGATTAGAGTTGGGCGGCTTGGATCTAAATATTGCTCTGGATTGGAGACGATATCGGTCGTTGCAACAGCTTCAACGTGAAAGCCAATCTTAGCGCTTAAGAATGGCGCTAGAGCTGCACCTGCGAATGCAGATGTTCCTGCACCCGTAAGTACAATACGCAATTTTTTCTTTGCGAAAATTGGTGTTAAAAACGCATCTATTTCAGCTTTATTTTGATCTAAAAGGGATGCTAAGTTCCGCCACAGCTTCGGTTGATGTTCTACTTCGCGAGCGGTATGAATGCCATTCTTCTCAGATAGCCAAGCATCAGAATAGCCTAAGTAATTGTTCATAATACGGTCTCCTTAGGCGCCAGCGCATTGAAATAACAGGCTTGCGCGTAAACTTGGGTAACTTCCATTACCTTGTGAATGATGAGTTGTTTTGGATCGTTGATAATGTGTTCAGCGATGACGGCCTTAGCTTGATTGGCCATGTATTGGCTCAGCAAAGTGATAGGCGCAGGATTATTGGTGAGATTGTCCATCATCAGGCTTAAAGCTTGTTGCACTTGAGGGTGCGGCCAGTAGTAGCGAATTCGGTCACTTAAGCTGTACGCGCAATCCAAATATTGTTGGTGTCCACTGGCTTGGTAATAACTCTGCCAGTAATTGGGTTGTTCTCGCATGACTTGTTCTAACGTTGCACGCAAGTGAGACGCTTGATGGCTGCCAAGCCATTCTTGTTCGATTCGGTCTAGTGCAAACAAGGCTTCACGCAAAGCAAACGTGAGTGCAGGGCCCACTTTTAATATGGCAAAGTGATCACGTACCAAATGCTGGTACGCTGAGTCGCACTGGTAATCTGTTGAGTGAGCTTCGAACACCATGTGCGGTTGGCTTTCAATAAACCCAGATAACTTCAGTGCTTTGTTTGGTTGGTAGTGAGCCACGTTGTGATGGTCAAACTCAACGCCAGGCTGAACGACCAAACCAATCACTCGTGACCATACCTGAGTCAAACCAAAGGATTGAAAGGCTTGATAATGAGCATCTATGGTGTCTTTGGCCGCAGTTGGCGTCGTTACTGCTAGTGTGTCTTCCATATCATGTTGCGCGCCGCCGGGAACTGGAACTTCTGTGCCAATAACGTAAACGGGTGCTTCGCCGCCAGCTTGTTGCCATGCATGTTCCGCAATGTCACATAGTCTTGCTGCGCGTTGCGCGATTATTTCGTCTGTGAGTGGTGTTGGGTCACCGGCGCACGGCATCGAGCAATCGAGATGTATCTTGCGAAAACCAGCCAGTACGTAATCACGAATCAAAATATCGGACTTTGCCATGGCTTGTTCGGCGCTAAGCGCTTGCCAGCAGTTTGGCCCTAAGTGATCACCACCAAGTAGAATTTTATTACGATCGAACGCCATTGAGTCTGCTAGGTCGTAGACGAAATCAACGAAGGCCTGTGGTTGCATTCCGGTATAGCCGCCGTCTTGGTTGACCTGATTGGATGTAGCTTCAATCAACACCAATTGGTCGTCATTTTTTGCTTGAGTAAGCGCAGCTTCCAAAACTAAAGGGTGCGCAGAACACACTGCGTAGATACCGCTCGCGTGCCCTTGTTTATGCTGTTGAATTAAATCTATAAGCGCTTTCATCACAATTCCTAGTGAGTTTCTTGGTCAGCGATAATGACTTCCACACCCATATCAACCAGTTGTTGGTGATAGTGGGTTGGGATGTGGCTGTCGGTAATGAGAATGTCGATATCTTGAGCTGCACGGATCATGCAAAAGCTTTTTCGGCCAAACTTGCTGGAGTCTGTTACGGCAATGACTTGTTTGGCGGCTTGGCACATGGCTCTATTGATACGTGCTTCATTTTGGTTTGGTGTGGTGATTCCTGCTTCTAAATCAAAGCCATCAACACCCAGAAAGAGTTTGTCGAAATGAAAATCTTTAATTTGCAGTTCGCCGTGTGCACCAGTCAGGGAACAAGATGCACGGCGCAGATTGCCGCCGACAACATGAAGATCTATGTTGCTGTAACCGCTAAGTAGGTAGGCGGTATTCAAAGCGTTTGTCATGACGACTAAGCCTTGAGTCTTGCTTAAGTAAGGGGGCATACAACTAATGGTTGAACCTGAATCGAGAATAACGGCTTCACCGTCATTAATTTTGCTTGCGGCGATGAAAGCAATTCGGTCTTTAATATTGCGGTTAAGTTGGCCCTTTTGATGAAGCGGTTGATCAAAAGCGAAATTGGGGTTGAGGGTTGCACCACCGTAGCAACGAAATACACAGCCTTGTTGCTCAAGTAAATTGAGGTCGTGGCGAATCGTCACCGCAGAAACAGAAAACTGACCGACTAAGTCGTCAACTTTCGTAGCGCCGTTAAGGCGTACTTGTTTCATTATTTTCTGACGACGTTCGCTGCTTTTCATTATTGCGCTCTCAACTTTCAATTTAGTAATTGTTCAGTCTTTCGACCTTTCGTTTCCTTTCGTTGTTAATTAGAGCACCGAAAGGGAAAGCAAAGTTGACGCTAGATCACAGCTGTAATCGAAAGCAAAAGTAAGTAAAAAACCTTTCGCTTTGTATTAAGTGAAAGGGTTTTTTCTTTCGTTTTATGACTGAAGAGTGGTGAGAAGTTCGGTGGTATAAGGCTTTTTATAAAAGCAAAGCGAAAGGGTGGTTTACTGAGGGATTTATAAGAGCATTTCAGTCTTTGGGGTGACCGTGATCACACAATGCAGAAAAGTGAAAAAATTAGCTAAGAGAATTATCAGTAATAAGAAGTAAAAAACGACTCAATAGTAAACGAGCCGTCATTAGTCTGTGGCGAGTATCAGTCGTCTGCGATGATGACAGTGACACCATGTTGCTCTAATGAAGATTTATAATGGCTAGGAATGCCTTTATCAGTAATCAAGGTATCGATGTTTTGGGCAGCCGTGATGATGCAAAAACTTTTTTGCTCAAACTTGGATGAATCCGTTACTGCGATGACTTGTTTAGCTACTCGGCACATGATTCGATTCAGTTGTGCTTCCCCTTTGTGAGGTGTCGTGATTCCCGACTCTAATTCAAAGCCATCGACACCTAGAAAGACCTTATCAAACCGATACTGACTAAGGTGGCTTTCTGCATTGGCTCCGTGAATGGAGAAAGAGTCTTGGCGCATGGTTCCGCCAGCAATGATCACCTCTACTTTTGGATAGCTCGCAAGGTGGTAAGCAATGTTGATGGCATTAGTAAATACGACTAGAGAGACGTCGTCAGATAGGTTAAGTGCGATCTGTTCGGTAGTCGAACCCGAATCTAAAATGATGTTCTCTCCCGGTTGGATTAACTTTAATGCTTCGTGTGCAATTTGAGCTTTGATATTGGTGTTTATTTTTCCCTTAATCTTAAGAGAACGATCAAAAGCGAACTGCTTATTGAGGGTTGCTCCACCATAAACCCGTTCTACACAGCCTTGCTTTTCAAGTAATCGTAGATCGTTACGAATTGTGACTTTGGATACACCAAATTCGCTAGAGAAGTCTTCAACCGTGCCTGTTCCGTGGGTTTGAATGTGTTCGATGATGTGTTCGCGTCGCTGGGCTGTCGTAGTCATAGTCAATTACATCTTGTTACTTTCTAGGCAGCAAAACATGTTTGTTGCAGTTTGGCTTCTATTTATGCGCTTGAATTCGTAAAAACATAACCAACATCAAACTTCAATAATACATGGTGTTGTTTTCTTGATTAAAAAACAAAAAAGCGCAGGTAAGTAAACCTTACCTGCGCTTTGCATTTTAGAGAGAAACCGTTAGCTAGTGGTTTCTACTTTACGTCTTAACAATGCGTCTGTGGAAATGACTCCCGGCCCCCAAACAACGACGATCAGTATCATTAAGCCCCATAACTGGTGGTCAAAGAAACCGCCGTCCCATAATACGGGATAGGAGACAACTGCCATGATGTTGAACACGAATAGAGCTGCAGCCATTGGGCGAGTTAGCAACCCGAGCACCAAAAATGCCGGTAAACTGAGTTCAGTCGCGGTGCCTACATAAGCGGCAAGTTGCCATGGTAACAGTGGAACCTGATATTCGTACTCAAACAAATAGAGTGTACTGTCCCAAGTGGCGATTTTGGTTAGGCCGGAATTAAAGAAGACATAGCCAACCCAAATTCTACATGCCAATAATAGAATGGGTACAAATAGAGATTGCAGAGTCGCGATCAATTGATCGTAACGAGCCAAATTTTGATTCATGTTCATTCTACGTTCTCCTTTGTCGCCAATTCAAAACCTATCACCAATTGATGGTTCACCAAATCGGCTAAGTGTGGCAAAAGCTCGGCAGGCAATGTGCCTAAGGTATGCGGTGCTAAACAGTGTTCCAATAGCTTAAAGCTCAATGGGTTTAATGGTGTAATGTGCGCTTGGTGAGCTTCGTCGACATAGACGACACCTTGCTCTGCTTTACTTAAATCAAGGTTATCTAGCTGATTGTTCTTAATTCCGTGCCATAAACTGAATACGGCATAATCGCTAGCCAGCACGTGAAGATTGTTCTGTAACTTCAGTTGAACAAAAGGCTGTTGATCTGCATCTATCTGACTCAGGTTTTCCAGTGGGAGTACATTAAGATCGGCAACAGAAGATATGTTGCTCGATTGATTGCTTGTATCAAGCAGCCACTCGAGAGCCGCGACATCGAGTAAGTAGGGTGCTTGTTGTATGACTTGTTCAAATTGCTCAATACTGTTAGTAAAATTAGCGCCGTAGTGGGTCACATCACCTTGTTGTAGCGGGTTGTTCAGTACGTGATGTCGAGCTATCTGCATGAAGCACTCTTCCCCGACCAGAGCCAATACTTGCGGGTAAGTTGCTTGCAGAACCTCACTCAAACTGATGATGTAGTTGTTGCGATAGATCTGCATACGCTGATCCGCAGCAAAGTGATCACTATGAATATTGCACTCTTCCCCTTTTGCTTGGTAATTCAAGGCATCAGCAAAACGGGACTGTAGGTTAGCCAGCGATAGAGTCATGAATAATGCCTCCGTGTTTCGCTTTGTGTAAGTACCCACTTGCGGTTTTCGCTTCACCCAGTAACACTTCAACGTTAGGAATATCGAGATCCCATTCAATTAGGGTGTGCTTAGCACCATGTTGGGAGATCCAAGTTTGAAACAGTTGCCAAACTTCGTCGCTGACGGGTTTACTGTGCGTATCGATCCAGATTTCCCCTTGTGGGTACTGCTTTACGGTGAAGCCCGCAAGATGAATTTCATCAACAGCGTTTGCGTTGATGGTTTGAATATAGTGGTTAGCATCGAATTGGTGATTGAACGCGGATACATGAATGTTATTGAAATCCAGCAACAATCGGCAATCAGTTCTTTGGTGTACTTGGTTTAAGAAGTCCCACTCATCAATGGTGGAATGATTGAATTTCATGTAACTGGATGGGTTTTCAATCAGTAACGGTCTACCGATGTAATCCTGAACTTGAAGTACATTGCGGCAAAATACATCCAGTGCTTCTTCTGTATAAGGAAGGGGCAGCAAGTCGTTAAAGTGATGACCACCATTTTCGCTCCAACTTAAATGATCAGAAACCATGATGGGGTTAAGGTCATCGACTAACGTTTTCAATTGTCGTAAATGAGATTGGCTGACCTGGTTGACTGAGCCAAGGGACAAACCAATACCATGACAGCTTATTGGGTATTTATCTGCGATCGCATTTAATTGGATACGGGATGGTGAACGAGGTTGGAAATAGTTCTCACTGTGGATTTCAAGCCAGCCCAAATCGGTAGGAGTGTGCTCAAAAAAGTCTAAGTGAGGAGTTCGCAAACCGACTCCAACTAATGGATGCATTGAATTTCTCCGAAATGAATAAAAGGTAACAGCTCAGCAGGGCGTGCTAATTGAGCCCTGCTGAATAAACTGTTTATTATGAAGACATGGTGCTGCCGCCAGCCAATTTGCCACAAAGTCCTTTTGGCATTACAACGAATGCATCTTTTTGGAAATCTTCTTTAGCTGTACCTGCACATGAGCTGCTTTTGGTAGCACAGTCATTTTTGCCCGCTTTACTTACTCCGTAGCATTTCTCTTTTTCAGCCGCGACAGCAGACGTCGCAGTTAACGCTGTGCCTCCAAGAGCTAGAAGACCTGTGATAGCAGCAGTAACAGCAAGATTAGATTTTTTCATAATAAATTCCTCGAACTTGATCCATAGTTTCTTTAATTATCACAACTTGGTTTTTTGTCGCTTTGCTCAAGTTGCTTACCTAATTAGATTAGGTAAACGCTGAAAATATTTCACATTATGTGCGATAAATTTTCACATTATTACAATTTAAACTCTAAGTCATTGAATTTAAATTGATTAAAAAATGACATTTTTTTCGTTTCTTAAGCCAGATTTCTGACCTTTATTTGGGGTATAATCTTTTGTTATGTATAAATAAACAGTAGAAAACGATGGACGCTTCCTTATTACTTGATGGTTTGAATGACAAACAACGCGAAGCTGTCGCAGCGCCGCTAAACAATATGTTGATCTTAGCGGGGGCGGGCAGTGGTAAAACCCGAGTGCTGGTGCATCGCATTGCGTGGCTGATGTCGGTAGAGCAAGCGTCGCCGTTTTCTATTATGTCGGTTACTTTTACCAATAAGGCTGCCGCCGAGATGCGGGGCCGTATTGAAGAGTTAATGATGGGTAGTTCTTCAGGGATGTGGAATGGCACGTTCCATGGTATTTGTCATCGCATCCTGCGTGCTCATTACCTTGATGCTAAGTTGCCAGAAGATTTTCAGATCATCGATTCTGATGATCAACAGCGTTTGCTGAAGCGCTTGATAAAAGCATTAAACCTAGATGAAAAGCAATGGCCTGCTCGCCAAGCTTGCTGGTGGATCAACGGCAAGAAAGATGAAGGTTTACGTCCAAACCATATTGATGCTTATCATGATCCTGTGACCAAAACATGGTTACAAATTTATACGGCTTATCAAGAAGCTTGTGATCGTGCAGGTTTGATCGACTTTGCAGAAATTTTGTTGCGTGCCCAAGAGTTACTGCGCGATAAACAACACATTCGAGAGCACTACCAAGCGCGCTTTAAGCACATTTTGGTCGACGAATTCCAAGATACCAACAACATCCAATACGCTTGGCTACGCATGATGGCCGGCCCAGCATGTAACGTGATGATCGTGGGGGATGATGATCAGTCGATCTATGGCTGGCGTGGTGCAAAAATTGAAAACATTCAACGCTTTCTTGATGAATTTGTGGGCGCGTCAACCGTTCGTCTTGAGCAAAACTACCGTTCAACAAAAACGATTTTGAAAGCCGCCAATGAGCTGATTTCTAACAATACTGAGCGTATGGGGAAAGAGCTTTGGACAGACGGCGATGACGGTGAATCCATTTCTGTTTATTCCGCGTATAACGAATTAGATGAAGCACGCTTTGCGGTTAGTAAAATCAAAGAGTGGAAAGAAAAAGGCGGTTCATTAACCGATACGGCTATGTTGTATCGAAACAATGCTCAGTCGCGGGTGTTGGAAGAAGCCTTAATTCAAGGGGGCTTACCGTATCGTATTTATGGTGGCATGCGATTTTTTGAACGTTTAGAAATTCGTGATGCACTGGGTTACCTACGTCTGATGTCTAACCGTAATGATGATGCGGCATTTGAACGAGTGGTGAATACACCCACTCGTGGTTTAGGTGATAAAACACTAGAGACCATCCGTTTTGCAGCTCGCGAGCGCGGAGCGACCATGTGGCAAACCAGTGTTGCCTTGTTAGACGAAAAAGTCTTTGCTGGCCGTGCTGCGGGCGCGTTAAGCCGTTTTGTTGAACTGGTTAATGCCCTAGAAGATGACACGGCCGAAATGGCGATGCATGAACAAGCGGACCATGTGATTAAGTTCTCCGGTTTGTTTGCTATGTACGAGCAAGAAAAGGGCGAGAAATCGAAAGCCCGAATTGAAAACTTAGAAGAATTGGTTACGGCAACTCGCCAGTTTGAAAAACCAGAAGAAGCCGATGAAATGAGCGAGCTGTCTGCGTTCTTATCTCACGCTGCGCTTGAAGCGGGTGAGGGGCAGGCGGATGAGTTTGATGAGGCAGTACAACTCATGACTCTGCACAGTGCTAAGGGTTTGGAGTTCCCAATGGTCTTCATGGTCGGTGTTGAAGAGGGCATGTTCCCAAGCCAAATGTCGGCAGAAGAAGCGGGGCGGTTGGAAGAAGAGCGTCGCCTTTGTTATGTTGGCATGACCCGAGCGATGGAAAAGCTCTACATTACTTATGCTGAGATGCGTCGTCTGTACGGGCAAGATAAATATCATAAGCCATCTCGTTTTATTCGTGAGTTACCCGAAACTTGTTTGGATGAAGTACGTATGAAAGCGCAGGTGAGCCGACCGACTAGCACAGGGCGCTTTAGCCCAACGGCAGTAAAAGAAAACTTCAACGAAACCGGTTTTAGCTTAGGTGCGCGAGTAATGCACCCGAAATTTGGTGAAGGCACGATCATTAATTTTGAAGGCAGTGGACCTCAAAGCCGAGTGCAAGTTGCCTTTAATGGTGAGGGCATTAAGTGGTTAGTGACACAATACGCTAAGTTAGAAACCTTGTAGTTTCGCAAATATGTTTCTTTAGTTGATAATAAAAAAGCAGGACCTTTACGGTTCTGCTTTTTTTGTGTCACTAGCTAAGTACTATTTGTCTGAGAACTTAGCTTCAAGATCCGCTAGCTTTTGTTCCATTTCAGTCAGTTTCTGGCGAGTGCGCAGAAGTACCTGAGTTTGCACATCGAACTCTTCACGGCTAACAACATCAAGTTTGTTTAGCTGGCCTTGAATGACCTGGCGTACTTTTTGTTCAACATCCGAACCCAATTCTTTGACCGGTTGCGGCATGGATTCATGGATCTGCTTTGCTACTTGTTCAAGCTTTTTTGGATCAAACATTTTCTAATCGCTCCTATATCAATGCCTTCATTCTATTCATTTCAAATAAAAAAGTCGTTAGCAAATACAAAAAAGGCTACCGAAGTAGCCTTTTGATTGGATGATATACCCGTTAATGCTCTATTCGCGAATTTCGCGTTGAGCGGCTTTGGCTTCGTCTACTCGCGCCAGTTTTTCTAGATCTTTATCTTCTAGGAAAATAGGAAGCGGTTTGTGTTTTTCAGCAAGGTAGCTGTAAATCACTGGTAGTACGAACAAGGTAAAGATAGTACCGATAGCAAGACCGGATACGATTACAATACCAATGCTGAAACGTTGAGCAGCACCTGCGCCGGTTGCGTACATCAGTGGAATCAGACCTGCAATCATGGCAGCAGTAGTCATTAGGATAGGACGCAGACGAACCTTCGCCGCTTCCGTTACCGCCGCAATACGATCTTTCTTATTATGCAGTTGCTCTTCTTTTGCTACTTCACAAATCAAAATACCGTGCTTGGTGATAAGACCAACCAAGGTGATCAAGCCCACTTGCGAGTAGATATTCATTGAGGCTGCGCCCCATGCAAGTGAAATCAATGCACCACATATCGCCAGTGGAACCGACACCATGATAACCAATGGATCTCGAACGGATTCAAATTGAATCGCTAGAACCAAGAAGATGATCGCTAGTGCTAAACCAAAGGTTGCGAATAGCGCGCTACCTTCTGTTACGTACTGTCTTGCTTCACCCATGTAGTCATGGTTGTAGCCTGATGGTAGTTTGTTTTGTGCGACATCTTCAAACCAGTTAACGGCATCACCCATAGCAACACCTGGGCTTGGCACCGCACCAATACTCGCTGAGTTTAATTGGTTGAAGTGAGGTAGAGCACGGGGCTCCGCAACCACTTCAATGTCAATTAAGCTGCCCAGTGGAATCGCATTGCCATCTGCTGCGCGAACGTAGTAGTTGTTCATGGATTCAGGGTTCAGGCGGTATTTACGCTCAACTTGAGGGATCACTTCATAAGAACGACCATTCAAATCGATACGGTTAACATAACCATCAGCCATCATGGTACTTAAGGTCATACCGATGTCTTGCATGGTCACACCATAGATACCCGCTTTGTCCTTGTCGATATGGATCTTCATGGTTGCGGAGTCGTAGTTAAGATCCAATGTTGAGTAAACAAACAATGGGTTAACTGAAACGTCAGCCAGAATATCGGTCGCAATTTGGAACAAGCTTTCAAAGCTATTTGGTGTCGTAATAACAAACTGCAGTGGCAGGCCAGAACCCGCACCTGGCAATTCAGGCATTTGGAAAGCGGTAACGGCCATTCCTGGAACGTCTTTTACCAATTCACCAATACGCTTAGAGACTTCAGCTTGACTAGCTTCACGCTGGCTCCATGGCACCATAGAAGCCAAACCAAAGGCTTGGTTAGACGCAGGAACACCCGTAAACACTTGAGCAAATTTCACTTCTGGCTGTTCAGTCAGAATAGCATTCACTTGGTTCATGGTGTTTTGCAAGTAATCTAGGTTAGCGTTTGACGGGCCAGTACCCATCAGCATTACCACACCTTTATCTTCTGATGGAGCAAGCTCACTAGGGATGAACTTAAACAGCATCGGCAAACTAGCAAACACGATGATAGCGAACGCGATGATAACAGGACGACGTTGCATGACGCGACCAAGCATTCTCTCATAGCCATTAGACATACGGTCAAGCAAGTTGTGGACAGTAGTCTCAAACTTGTTTGGTGTCTCGTTGGCTTTGAGCATTTTCGAACACATCATTGGCGATAGTGTTAATGCAACAATACCCGAGACAAACACCGCCCCTGCAAGTGTTAGAGCAAACTCTTTAAACAGGGAACCGGTAATACCACCCATTAACGCGATAGGCGCATATACCGCACCCAGTGTTAACGTCATAGCGATAACAGGAACCGCAATTTCTCGAGTACCGATAACCGCAGCACGGAACGGTGATTCACCTAGCTTAATGTGTCTATCGACGTTCTCAAGTACAACGATGGCATCATCTACTACCAAGCCGATAGCCAATACCATGGCCAGTAGCGTCATTAAGTTCCATGAGAAACCCATGGCTTGCATCACCATTGCAACACCAATCAGCGACAACGGAATTGTCACCAATGGGATCATAACGGCGCGGAATGAGCCAAGGAACAAGGTGATCACCACCAGTACGATCAATGCCGCTTCAACGATGGTTTTGATTACCTCGTTGATAGATTCATTGATGGCTTCCGTTGAGTCATACATGACTTCCATGCTGATATTGCTAGGTAAGTTCTTTCTCAATTGAGGAAGAAGATCCAACACATCTTTAGCGATGGTAATTGGGTTGGCACTAGGTGCACCATTTATTGCAGCAACCACGGCTTCTTGACCGTTGGCACTGGCTCGATAAACATCATGGCTTTTCTCTAGTGTTACTTTGGCGATGTTACCTAAACGAATAACTTCACCGACATCACTCTTAATCACCAGTTTTTCTAGCTCAGCAACATTTGAGATCTGTGTATCGGCGCTGCCGTTATATAGAACGAACTCACCGGTTGCCTGACCCGTTGCTGACTGAAAGTTGTTGGCGTTCAAGACTTGCATCACGTCGGTTGCTGTCATCTTCAACGCAGCCATTTTGGCCGGATCTAACCACACACGTAGGGCGTATTTCATACCACCGTACATATCGATTTTAGATACGCCATTTACCGAGAACAATTGAGGGTTGATTACACGCTCAAGGTAGTCGGTGATTTGGCTAGAAGATAACTCTTCACTGGTGAAGCCGATGTACAGCACGGCGGTTGAATCACCGGTCGACATGGTTACCGTGGGGTCTTCAGACTCTTTGGGTAACTGAGACCGAACCGAGTTGGTTTTGGCGAGTATATCTGCCAATGCCGCATTTGGGTCGGTGTTCAATTTCATGGTCACTGTGATGGTGGATTTACCCAACACCGATTGCGACGTCATAAAGTCGATATTATCGGCCTGTGCGACGGCTTGCTCCAAGGGCTGAGTTATAAAGCCTTGTATCAGGTCGGCACTTGCACCGTAGTAGCTAGTGGATACAGTAACCACTGTGTTCGTCATTTCAGGGTATTGACGGACCTGCATTTTGAATATCGCTTGGAAACCAAGCAAGGCAATCAAAAAGCTGATCGATACCGCTAAAACTGGACGCTTAATAAAAACATCAGTAAAGCGCATGCTTCCTCCAATTACAGCATCGGTGTTTCGGCTGGTGGTGTTGTTGCGTCATTTTCAACAATGCGTACTTTTGCATCATTACTTAGACGAACTTGACCAGTCGTAACCACTAAATCACCAGGCTCAACGCCTTCTATTACGTGAGCAATATCCGCTTTGCGTTCGCCCACTTTTACTACACGCTGCTTAACGCGTTTCTGACCATCTTCTTCAGTAATGACATACACGCTGTCGCCGTATAATGTGAAGGTAATGGCGGTTTGTGGCAGTGTTACTTGGCCGGTGATTGCTGGTAAAATGATGTTAGCACGAGCGAACATACCGCTACGTAATTGACCATCATTGTTAGGAATATCAGCTTGAACTTGTACTAGGCCGCTTTGAACGCTTACCGCAGGCTCAATGGCACTGATGGTGCCTTCGAAGCTATCTTCAGGGTAGGCATCCACTGAAATTTTGATTTTTTGGTCAATGTGAATACGTGGAATATCCGTTTGAGGAACCGTGAAGCGCAAACGCATTACGCTGGTGTCTTCAAGGCGAACAATCTCGGTACTAGGTTGAAGATACTGACCTAGGTACACATTACGAATACCAACCACACCATCAAACGGTGCCTTCAAGGTACGGCGAGCAATCGAGGCTTTAGAGCTCTCGATTTCAGCTTCTAAAGAAAAGTAAGCCGCTTTTGCTTCGTCAAACGATTCTTTTGAAACAGAACCTTTTTTGTACAGGCCTTCGTAACGTTTGAATTTGGCTTCTGCAGCTGGTAGGCGAGCTTGAGTACTTTTTAGATTCGCACGTTCAACAGCAGAATCCAATGCCACTAAAACTTGCCCTTTTTTAACCGCAACACCAGATTCAAAATCAATGCTTTTGATAACACCGCTGGTTTCTGTTGTTAAAGTCACACCTTGGTTAGGTTCGATAAAGCCAATTGCTTCAATGTTTGGAACCCAGTCAATAGAAACTACTTCTTGAGCCGTCACTGGGAATTCAGCTTCCGGGCGATTCGCAAGATACTCAGCAATTTTCTGCTGCTTGAAAAGATTAAAACCTATTACGCTACCGAAAAGCAGTATCGCGATAAGTAACATAAAAAATGTCCACTTTTTCATTCTGTTTAGAACTCCAAGTTAATGTTGAATAATAGCGTCCCAGCTTGCAGCAATCGCGGCATCAAGGGTTTCGTCGTCAATGTGAATGATTCCTAGAGAGTGTTTGCGCGCTAATGTCACACCGACTTCTAGGCTTAAGCCAAATAAAATTCTGTTATCGAGAGGTTTAAATAGGCCAGACTCTTTACCTTGGTTGAAAGTCAGCTCTACTTTATGAAACATCTCTCTTTCTTGTTGCCATTCCTCTGAGCTTGAGGGCTTTGGCAGTGAGTCGTATTGCACTCGATTGCTGAGCAATAAACAGTTGTCGCGGGCCAGATTCCATAAGTTTAGCCACATCACCTGATAGCGCTCTTCTATCGGCATTGTTTCGCTCACGTTGGCTTGCAGATGATCAGCAATTCGTTTGGTGACTCGAAAGCGAATCTCTTTTAGCAGGTGATCTTTATCTTCGAAATATCGATAAATCGTTCCTGCGGCTACCCCTGCTTCCTTTGCGATTTTCTGCATGGAAATGCCTTGGAATCCTTCTTCAGCCAGCACTGCTTCCGTTGCATTTAGAATCTTTTCGCGTTTATCCTGTTCAGTGTTGATACTCATGTAGACACCTATTAATGAATGAACGTTCATTCATTATAGATCACTTGCTGCCCTCTTGTGCAACAAAAAATAACAAATTAGTGGATCTTTTTTCATGCAATGGATTGGACATAGCTTTCAAACCTTAGCACGTCTATTATATAGCCCGAATAATGAGAACCTTTTAGAGTGCAAAATGAAGCTGAACCCAAGACAAGACGAAGCGGTAAAATTTGTGTCTGGGCCCTGCCTAGTACTGGCTGGCGCAGGCTCGGGTAAAACCCGTGTTATTACCAATAAGATCGCTTACTTGGTTCAGCAATGTGGCTATAAAGCTCGTAATATTGCAGCGGTAACCTTTACCAATAAAGCCTCACGAGAAATGAAAGAGCGGGTGGGGCAAACGCTGGGGAAACAAGAATCTAAAGGCTTGATGGTTTCAACCTTTCATACATTAGGCTTGAACATCATCCGCAAAGAATACAAAACACTGGGGCTAAAGGCTGGCTTTTCGTTATTTGATGACCAAGACCAAATGGCGTTACTCAAAGAGTTAACAGAAACCCAACTTGATGGCGATAAAGATCTGTTAAAGGCCTTAATGAGCAGTATTTCCAATTGGAAAAATGACATGTTGACGGCGGAACAGGTGAAAGGACAAGCGAAAGGCGAGCAAGACCAGTTATTTGCCTTTTGTTATGAAATGTACCTTAAGCAAATGAAAGCCTATAACGCACTGGATTTTGATGATTTGATTTCACTGCCAGTATTACTACTGCGAAACAATGAAGAAGTTCGTAAGCGTTGGCAAAGTCGTATTCGCTACCTGCTGGTGGATGAATATCAAGATACCAACACCAGCCAATATGAATTGGTGAAATTAATCGTAGGTGAACGAGGCCGGTTAACCGTGGTTGGCGATGATGACCAGTCTATCTACTCCTGGCGCGGTGCCAAACCGCAAAACTTAGTCTTGTTAGGTAAAGATTACCCAGACTTACGACTGATCAAGCTTGAGCAAAACTATCGCTCCACCAGTCGTATTTTGCGTTCTGCTAATATTTTGATTGCCAATAACCCACACGTTTATGAAAAAAGGCTATTTTCAGAAATCCCTGATGGGGAGCAACTCAAAGTGTTGCATGCAAAAAATGAAGAGCATGAAGCGGAAAGAGTCACGGGTGAACTGATTGCGCATAAGTTCTTAAACCGAACTGACTATAAAGACTATTCAATTCTTTACCGTGGTAACCATCAGTCTCGTTTGATCGAAAAAGCGCTGATGCAAAACCGCATCCCATATAAGATTTCGGGCGGCACGTCTTTTTTCTCTCGGTCTGAAATTAAAGACATCATGGCTTACTTGCGCGTATTAGTTAACCCTGACGATGATAATGCCTTTTTACGCATAGTGAATACGCCAAGGCGTGAGATCGGCCCGGTAACCCTAGAAAAACTAGGCAGCTACGCCAATATGCGTGGTAAAAGCTTGTTTGAAGCCAGCTTTGAGATGGGATTAGAGCAAACCCTAACAGGGCGAGGTTTAGAAAACCTGCAACGTTTTACTCGCTGGATTGTCGCGATTTCGGATAACGCTGAACGTGGTAATACCGTTGAAGCTGTACGTTCTTTGGTGCGTGATATTCATTACGAAGATTGGCTATATGAAACTTCAGCTAGCCCTAAAGCGGCTGAAATGCGCATGAAGAATGTGTCGGATTTATACAGTTGGATAGTGGCCGACCTTGAAGGTGACAATTACGACAAAGAGATAAAAACGCTGAAAGAAGTGGTGTTAAGGCTCACCCTCAGAGACATGATGGAACGTGGCGAAGATGACGACGATGCAGACCAAGTACAGTTAATGACATTGCACGCATCAAAAGGGTTGGAGTTTCCTTACGTTTATTTGATTGGGGCGGAAGAGGGCATATTGCCTCACCAGACCAGCATTGATGAAGAAAACGTAGAAGAAGAGCGTCGCCTTATGTATGTAGGCATTACTCGCGCTCAAAAAGAACTGACGTTTACTATCTGTAAAGAACGCCGCCAATATGGTGAACTGATCAAACCGCAACAAAGTCGATTTTTAGACGAACTTCCGCAAGATGATATTGAATGGGAGTCAACTAAAAAGCCTCAGTCGGCGGAAGAAAGAATGGAAAAAGGTCAGGCGCACATTGCCAATATAAGGGCGATGTTTAAGAAGTAGAGATAAGCCCTAAAAGCGAAATATTATAGAGAAAAGATCAAAAAAGGCTTGGTAGGTTAACCAAGCCTTTTATTCTTAGCACTTAGCCTTTACAGCCCTTCAATCATATGATCGATCGCTGCGATGATTTCATCGTCAGAACAATCCATACAAGAGCCTTTTGCTGGCATTGCATTAAAGCCATTGATAGCGTGGTTATTCAATACATCACGACCTTGTGCGATTCGTGAACCCCACTGGCCTGCATCACCCTTGATAGGGGCACCACTGACACCTGATGTGTGACAAGCTGTACAAAATGTATTGTAAACAGTAGCGCCATCGCGTGGACCTGCAGGTTCTGCTGCAACAGGCTCACTGCCTGCTAAATAAACCTGACCGACAGGCTGAATGCGTTTTTCAATTGCATCACGGTCAACAGAGGTGGCGAATGCGCTACTAGAAAAAACTAAGGTAGCAGCCAATAGACTTAAAATTGGTCGAGACATATCCATAAACTCACTTTACATTCCTGGGCGATGATAAATACGATGTTTACCACTATTTGTTGATTTTTGATAAAGCAGGAGAAAAACGCCTGTTAAATCAATGTAAATATTGCGTGATTATAGCTTGTTGAGTTGTTGCAAGAAACCACAAGATCGCCATGACAAGGTCTTTATCACATCCTAATTGCTGAAAAAGGCAACAAACGGTAAAAAAAGTTGAAAAAACACTAGACGGCATAGTGTGATATCCGTATTATTCCACTCCGCCGATAGGGCATGCGCCCGTAGCTCAGCTGGATAGAGCGTTGGCCTCCGGAGCCAAAGGTCGAAGGTTCGAATCCTTTCGGGCGTACCATCCGGATACTTAGTAAAATAAGTAGTTATTGGCGAAAAGATACATAATGGTGGCTATAGCTCAGTTGGTAGAGCCCTGGATTGTGATTCCGGTGGTCGCGAGTTCGAATCTCGTTAGCCACCCCATTATTTTGGTGACATTTGTTTCCAGTTTTGATTTAATGTCGAAACGAAACGTTCCTCAGGAACATTGGACTAGCATTTCCAAAGAGTTAACTCTTTTTAGTGTGAACCAAATTAAAAAATTTGTCGGTGAATAGCGCAGCTTGGTAGCGCATCTGGTTTGGGACCAGAGGGTCGGGGGTTCGAATCCCTCTTCACCGACCACTATTTCGATAATCGCTTAATTGCGGTTATGTAAAAAGTTAGTGGTGGCTATAGCTCAGTTGGTAGAGCCCTGGATTGTGATTCCGGTGGTCGCGAGTTCGAATCTCGTTAGCCACCCCATTAACTCGGTAACTAAACCCATTAGTTTCCTTTTCTGATTTTTCAGAATAAAACCTATGTCGGTGAATAGCGTGGTTTGATAGCGCATCACGGCTCTTGGAATAGCGGACCAGAGGGTTGACCCTACTGAAAGCGAACCAAGTACAGAATTTGTCGGTGAATAGCGCAGCTTGGTAGCGCATCTGGTTTGGGACCAGAGGGTCGGGGGTTCGAATCCCTCTTCACCGACCACTATTAAAAAAGCCTCATCATTAGATGAGGCTTTTTTGCATTTAAAACCCGAGAGTCGGGGGTTCGGCTTATTCAAAGTCGGCTCTTCACCGACCTCTACTAAAAAAGCCTTATCATTAGATGAGGCTTTTGTGTATCTGAAGCCTCGTTCGATTTCACTTCTCTCATCAAGCCTGTCGATTGGCTCATAATTTACTCTATTGTTAGGTATCGGCGGCAAACCTACTTATTGGTATATAAAGGTGTTGAGATTGTACTGACTGAGAGAGATTGCGAGAGAAAGGGAGTCACTAATGTGGTTTTTATCATTATCCTATGTGCGCTAGAACTCATTTTCCGTGCTACATCAATTTGTTACCACATTGGTATTACATATTATGGTGTGACTATCGATTGTTTGCTAGTTATATAAACTGCCTAATTGCTAATTTAGTAGCTTATACATCTGCCTATCAACCTAAAAATGACACATGTTTCTGTTTTGTTAATTTGATAGTTTGAATAATTATGTCTTGCTGATTATTTGTACTTTGAACCGTTCTGTAATAGAAAAGCCTAATTTTTAGCTGTTAGATGGCGTAATGTTCGACTGATCGATAGAGCAAAAAATGCACGAAAAATCTTTAAAAGTGAATTAATATGCATTTAATCTGCTTCTAATTGATTCTCAAGCCCATTTTTATGCTTTGTTTGTTGCTTTTCTGTGAATAATAAGCCAAATTATGAGCTGGCTTATCTTGGTCAGAAACTTGTTTCTGACATCGAATGGAATCAATTTTGCAGACAGGGCAGAAAACTGCCAGAGCAGTAGAGGTCTGATAATGTCACTTTTAGAAGTAAGGGATCTTCGTATCGAGTACCCATCTCGACACGGAGTTCATGCTGCTGTTAAATCATTGTCGTTTAATATTGAACGCGGTGAAATTGTTGGTGTGGTCGGAGAATCCGGCGCTGGCAAGTCAACAGTAGGTAATGCAGTCATCGATTTATTAAGCCCACCAGGGCTAGTTGTTAATGGCGACGTATTTCTTGATGGCGAAAAAATTTCAGGATTAACGCCTGAACAAATGCGAAGCGTACGTGGTTCAAAAATTGGATTTATATTCCAAGATCCTATGACGTCACTCAACCCGCTATTTACGGTTGAACATCAACTGAAAGAAACGATTCATGCCAATATGAAGGTTTCTGATCAAGAAGCGTACGAAAGATCGCTGTCGTTGATGAATCAAGTCGGGATCCCACAGCCTGAAAACCGTTTAAAGCAGTACCCTCACCAATTTTCTGGTGGTATGCGTCAACGTGTGGTTATTGCAATCGCGTTGGCTGGTGAACCAGAGTTAATCATCGCAGATGAACCCACTACAGCACTTGATGTATCCATTCAAGACCAAATCCTGACTCTTATCCGCGATTTGTGTATCGAGAAAAACGTCGGCTGTATGTTGGTTACTCACGATATGGGTGTGGTATCTAATGTCACAGACCGTGTAGCAGTAATGTACCGTGGTGATCTAGTCGAAATTGGTCCAACGAAGAAAGTACTGGGTGACCCTGATCATTCCTATACCCGTAGCTTGATCTCAGCGGTTCCTCGCTCTGACGTTAAATTAGGACGCTTCCCACTAGTAAGTTATATCGAAGAAGCTGAAGAACTAAAGCAACTAGATATTAAGAACCATTGGTTGGGTCAAAGCCAAGATCAGCGTGAATATGAAGGCCCGCTACTTGATGTCCAAAACGTTAACCTACGTTTTATAACTAAAGATTCTTTGTTTGAAAGCCGCCGTGAATACGTGCAAGCGTCTAATAACGTTAGTTTTGAAGTTAATGAGGGTGAAACCTTTGGTTTGGTTGGTGAATCAGGTTCTGGTAAATCGACCATTGCTCGCATTATAGCTGGTTTATATGCACCAGATTCAGGAACAGTTTCGTTTGAAAGTGTTGATTTAACTTCCCTGAAATCTGAAAAAGAGCGTCGTCCTATGCGTCGCCAAATGCAGATGGTGTTCCAGAACCCGTATACCTCAATGAACCCTCGAATGAAAATCTTCGACATCATTGCAGAACCAATTCGATTCCATAAACTCACTGCCAATGAAGCAGAAACGCGCACTATTGTGAACGATTTGCTTGATCACGTTGGTTTAGGGGTGATGGCTGGTTTGAAGTACCCACATGAATTTTCAGGTGGTCAGCGTCAACGTATTTCTATCGCACGAGCTTTGGCAACAAGGCCTCGTTTATTGATTTGTGATGAACCAACATCGGCATTGGATGTATCTGTTCAAGCTCAGATTTTGAACCTATTAAAAGATCTTCAAGACGAGCTGAACTTAACCATGTTGTTTATCAGTCACGATTTACCTGTCATTCGTCAAATGTGTGACCGTATTGGCGTGATGCAGATGGGCACGTTATTAGAAGTTGCCCCAACCGAGCAATTGTTTACTGACCCACAGCATGAGTACAGTAAGCAGTTAATTTCTCTAATGCCTGAATTCACGGGTTTGCGAGAAGACGTACAAACGGCGTAAGCCACCAGTTTCGTTATTGACTGGAAAACAATAAATGTAAGAAAGACAAACACAACACAGACAAATACAACAACTAGGGATTTGGATTCCCGCATAAGGAGTTATGCAATGAAAACCATGAAAAGCAAATTAGCAGTGGCGTTGATGGCCGCAGGTCTTAGTTTTGGTGCAGCAGCCGCTGATATTACGGTTGGTTATGCCGCAGACCCAGTTTCTCTGGATCCGCATGAGCAGCTATCTGGCGGCACATTGCAGATGTCGCACATGGTATTTGACCCACTAGTGCGCTTTACTCAAACTATGGACTTTGAGCCGCGCTTGGCTGAATCATGGGAGCGTGTTGATAACGAAACTATGCGCTTTACTCTTCGCAAAGGCGTTAAATTCCATTCTGGTAATGCGTTTACAGCGGATGATGTTGTTTGGACTTTCTCTCGTCTAAAATCATCACCTGACTTTAAAGGTATCTTTGGTCCTTTAGTTTCTTTAACTAAAGTTGACGACTATACCGTTGAAGTGAAAACAGACGGCACTTACCCTCTAATTGAAAACGTTGCGACGTACATCTTCCCAATGGATAGCAAATTCTATTCAGGCAAGACAGCAGCAGGTGAAGACAAGGCTGCTCTAGTGAAGCACGGTAATTCGTATGCTTCTACGAACGTTTCTGGTACGGGTCCATTTACGATTAAGTCTCGTGAGCAAGGCGTTAAAGTTGAATTTGAACGCTTTGGTAACTACTGGGATACCGCTTCAAAAGGCAATGTTGATAATCTAACTCTTGTACCGATTAAAGAAGATGCGACACGTGTAGCCGCACTGCTTTCTGGTGACGTAGACATGATTGCTCCTGTTGCTCCAAATGACTACAAGCGTATTAAAAAAGCGAAAAGCGTTGATCTGTACACTATGCCAGGTACACGTATTATCACGTTCCAAATGAACCAAAACAGCAACGAAGCGCTGAAAGACGTACGTGTTCGTCAAGCGATTGTTTATGCAGTGAACAACGAAGGCATTACGAAGAAAATCATGAAAGGAGCAGCAACGGCTGCCGCTCAACAGAGCCCAGTTGGTTACGCAGGTTACAATGAAGATCTTAAACCTCGCTACGACCTTAAGAAAGCAAAAGCTCTGATGAAAGAAGCAGGTTACGCTGATGGCTTTACATTAAGCATGATGGCACCAAACAACCGTTATGTGAATGATGCGAAAATTGCTCAAGCGACGTCTGCAATGCTGTCGAAAATTGGCATCAAGGTTGACCTTAAAACAATGCCAAAAGCGCAATACTGGCCTGAGTTTGATAAGTGTGCGGCGGACATGATGATGATCGGCTGGCACCCAGATACAGAAGATTCTGCAAACTTCTCTGAGTTCTTAACGATGACTCGTGATGAAGCAACAGGTAAAGGCCAATACAACTGTGGTGGTTACTCGAACCCTGAGCTTGATAAGCTAGTGATGGGAACCAACGCTGAAACGGATCTGAAAAAGCGTAGCGCGACGTTGAAACAAGTTGAAGCAACGCTTTACAATGAAGCGGCATTCGTCCCACTACATTGGCAGGATCCATCATGGGCGGCTAAGAGCAATGTAGAAATTGGTCCAATCATCAATGGTATGAACTTCCCTTACTTTGGCGACCTAGTTGTTAAGTAATTGAAGTATTAGCACTCACTTTATTTAAGATAAGTGAGTGCTGAACTCTTTTTTGGTGCTTAACTTTGTTTCAGTCGGGTTAAGCGCCATTTTTAAGGCTGAATTCTTTCTTTTTTGAAAGTCATGGATAGATATTAAAGGGGCAAGGGATGTTTACGTTTCTGGTCAAGCGCCTGTTTCAGGCACTGATAGTGATGTTTGTGATCAGTTTGGTGGCGTTTGCTATCCAGGATAATCTGGGCGATCCGTTACGCGAGTTAGTTGGCCAGTCAGTTTCGGAATCGGAGCGACAAGCGCTGCGTGATGATCTTGGCCTCAACGACCCATTCATTACTAAATATTCTCGTTTTATAGGCAAAGCAGTTCAAGGGGACTTGGGTACGTCGTACTTCTTCAAGCGACCTGCTGTGGATGTTATTTTAGATAAATTAGTTGCAACGTTAGAGTTGGTCTTTGGTGCAGCTGTCATCATTGTCGTCTGTTCTATCCCGTTAGGGGTTTATTCAGCGATTCACCCAAAAAGTATTTTTACTAAGATAGTGATGGCTGGCAGTAGCATCGGTATCTCTGTGCCCGTTTTCTTAACGGCAATTCTTCTGATGTACGTATTCTCCATTGAGTTAGGCTGGCTTCCGTCTTATGGCCGTGGTGATACCGCGAATTGGTTTGGCTGGGAATCGGGTTATTTGACGTTGGATGGCCTCGCTCACCTTGTTTTACCGTGTATTGCTCTAGCTTCCATTATGTTGCCTTTGTTTATTCGTTTAGTTCGTTCAGAAATGCTGGAAGTTCTTAGCTCTGAGTACATTAAATTTGGTAAAGCAAAAGGGCTAGCGCTTAATAAAATTTATTATCAACATGCGCTTAAAAACACCATGCTGCCAGTTCTTACTGTTGGTGGTGTTCAAATCGGAACCATGGTTGCGTACACGATTTTGACCGAAACGGTGTTCCAATGGCCGGGTACTGGTTTCTTATTCTTAGAAGCCATCAATCGTGTTGATACCCCTTTGATTACTGCTTACGTTATTTTCGTAGGACTGTTATTTGTGGTTACAAACACCATTGTCGATTTGTTGTACGGCATCATTAACCCAACTGTAAATCTAACGGGTAAAGGAGCGTAATCATGACTACTAGCACGACTTCTAGCGTTCCAAGCCGTTTTGAGCGCTTTAAACAATCAGATTTTTTGTACTACTTCCTTAAAGACAAAGTGGCAATGTTCAGTTTTTCTGTCTTTATGGTGTTTTTGGTGCTGGCACTGGCTGCACCGATTATCGCTCCAACGGATCCATATGACTTAATGTCCATTGATCTGATGGATTCAGAGCTGCCTCCATCGTGGATGGACGGCGGTGACGAGCGCTTTCTTCTCGGCACTGACGAGCAAGGGCGTGATATTTTATCGACTATGCTCTATGGTTCTCGCCTATCATTAACCATTGGTTTCTTAGCGGTTGGCCTTCAGCTGTGTCTGGGGATCATTATTGGTCTTTCAGCAGGCTACTTTGGTGGTCGTATTGATAGCTTCTTAATGCGATTTGCCGATGTTCAGCTTTCATTCTCAACCATGATGGTGGCAATCATTGTTTCCGCCATCTTTAAAGCAAGCTTTGGCAGCGATTTCTATGCCCAGTATGCGGTTGTTATGTTGGTGGTGATCATCGGTGTGGCGGAATGGCCACAATATGCTCGTACTATCCGTGCTTCTGTATTAGCGGAAAAGAAAAAAGAATACGTTGAAGCGGCGCGAGTGATGGGCTTTAAGTCTCCGCGTATTATGTTCCGTCATATTCTGCCTAACTGTTTATCACCAATCTTGGTTATTTCAACGGTTCAAGTGGCTAACGCAATTATGTCGGAAGCGGCGCTTTCGTTTTTAGGTTTGGGTCTACCTGTCGATCAACCCTCGCTAGGGGCGTTGATCAGTATTGGCTTTAACTACATCTTCTCAGGCGCGTGGTGGATTACTGCTTTCCCTGGTGTGTTGCTAGTTACCTTAGTCTTGGTGATCAACCTGCTCGGTGATTGGTTACGTGACGTATTTAACCCTAAAATCTACAAAGGGTGATCCAAGGCGATTGATTTTCAATCAAAAATGTTCGTAAACTAAAGAGTCGTATTTTTACGGCTCTTTTTTTGCATCAAAAACATCATATTGATGAATGCGGAGTTTGCTATGGACGGAAAGTTGACGGCTAAAGTGGCGTTACCTGTAATTGCGCTGGTGTGCGCGCTTGCCTTGCCTGCAGGTAAGGCGATGGCCGACGAAGAATATCTCTGCGATGCGGTTCAGGCGTCAAAAAATGAATTGCCGATGCTAAAAGGCAATTGTCCGATCGGCAATGGATTATGGGGCAAGAAAAAGCCGCAAACATCTCAAGGACTATTTTGGGTTCAGTGTGGCATTTTGAAAAAGCCAATGCCGCTTTCAAAAGCAAAAAGCATTTATAAGAAAGTCTCGACGGACGTTTGGATGAAAAAAGAGGGTCAAGAATACCGTTGCTTGATTGGCCCTTATGAAAATTTCGCGACCGCAAACCAAGAAAAAATGAAAATTCGTCAGCTTCCAGCCTACAAAGATGCCTTTGTTAGAGAGGTGGTTGAAGAGGGTAAGCCTGAAGCACAAAAGTCGAAGTCACAAGCATCAAAGCCTAAAGCAAGCGTTGAAGCGGCGGATAAAGCTACATTGATGGCTGCGCCAGTTGCTGCCCAGAAGACTACAAAGTCAAAGCAGGAAGCGACGACGAGCACAGCGATGGCCAGTAAAGATATGCAGCCCGCAGCATTAGCTACCGCTAAGGTTGAAAAGGCGGCGAGTAATGATATTGAAATTCGCCGTCAATCTAAGCTAGGTATACATACGTATGTTGTGCCGTATGTACTAGAAGACAATAATTCGTTCTACATGGAATACGATAGGGCTTGGAATCGCATGAACTATCAATCGGCACAGGCTTTGTGTGGAAAACTGGATATGCGACTTGCCAACAATGAAGAGTGGCAAGCCATTTTGAAATCCGGTGAATTGGTTAAGAATAAATGGCCAATTCATTTGCCTTATTGGGGCGACGGTAATCAAGCTTTCTTTACTAGTGGAAAAGTCACCCAGCTAAAAGGGTCTTCGTTACTCAATGTGCTGTGTATTGAACCGTAATATTGGCCGTCATCAATTTAAACAAATGCATGACGAGTATTAAAAGTTCATCTGCGCAAAAATGCCGGTTTCTTTGTCGGCAAAATAAGGATGGACGGTAATCGAGTATCCCGCTTCAGTCACCGCATATTGAATGCCTGTGGCTAATGCCATACCAGCGATGACATCACGCCAGTGGTGATACTCACCTTCAACTCGCGAATAGCCCACCAGTGCCGCAGCAGCATAGGCAGGAACCCCATAAGCCGCGCCATAACGAAACTGCAAGTAGGCTGCTCCTTGAGTGGCGGCAGAGGTATGCCCTGATGGAAAAGAGTGCTCTCCGCCGTTAGGGCGCTCCGCATTTACCGCGTACTTTAGCCCTTGGGTGGCAATGACGGTGTAAAGAGCACCTTCTGCTAGTTGAACAAACCCTTCTTTGTCTCCCTTATACAGTGAGATCGCTCCTGCTGTTAGCGGAATACCAATTTGAGCAATGTCACCATAAGTGGTTAATGCACTTTGAGCGTACGCGTTGGAAGCCAACATGGCAGCGCTGAGGCAAAGTAAAGGTAGGGATTTATTCATCAGTACAATCATTCCTTGGTTGATATTCAATAACCGAGGCATTGTAGCGGAAAGCACAAAAAAGCCCAGCAAATTGCGGGGCTTATAGAACAATGGTTTGCTAGATGATCAACGCCACTCTTTTAGCAGTGTTCGCGCTAAGTCTGAGTTGGTTGTCATAAATTTTGGTAAGCCTTGGCTTGCGCCATCTTTGTACACCAGACTGAGGTCGTCACTCGTAATTGTGGTCAGGCTAATACGTAAATCCTCTTTCCAGTCATCGTGTTTGGATATGACTAGAGAGCCGTTATCTAAATGCCATGCACTCTTAGTGGTTGCAAAATCACCACTGATACTACTAACCATGACTTCCTTGTCTGTAAACTTAAAGGCGGAATCAACGATGAGCGGTGATTTGTCTTTTGAGTCGTCAAAAAAGTAATACCAAGTTTTTCCGACTAATTTTTCTCGTGTGAAGTCTTGCTTCTGATAGCCATTGCTGTAGTCATGGGTTGAATAAAATTGAAGATCATTTTGTTTGGTTACGATCAGACTTAATGCGTCACTACTATAGACAAGCGTTTCATCGATATCACCTTTTTCGCTATGGAAACCTCTACTAGAGTATGTGATGTCTATCGGCGACATTGGTTGTCCGGAGTCGTCGTTAAGTATCGCTTGTGTGTCATTAAACTGAATGGTTGTTAAGCCTTCAGTTTTAAAATAATAGGCGTTGGTAGAAATGGTAAAAAATTGTTTTCCAACGAGAGCGGCTTTGACACTTGGCGGCATTGACGTTTTTTGGACCTTACCGCTGTCGTCAAGCATCAGTAAGGCGGAATCTAAGCTCTCTGGTGAGCTGTTGATCATTTCATCGGCTTTTACGATGAACTTCTTGCTATCACTCGTGAGTTTCTCTTTTAGCAAATTAGTTTCGGATAACGTTGGTTCCAATTGTTGGGTTAGGGAACGAGCGACTAGGTGAATTTTTTTTGCGCGCTGTTCGGCTGATTGGTCTTGCTTTAATGCGACATAATCACTGCTTAGAATTGACTCTTCGAGGTTCAACTCGGTTGCAAGCTCAGCCAGTGTTATTTGTTTTACTTTGGCTAATGTCGTGTAGGGCGATACGAACGTCTGTCCTGGTTCTGCGATAAGTTCAAAGCCTTTTGTTAAGTAACCGCCTTTATCACTATCAAACGTTTTACCTGCAATAGCCTTGATGATCACGGGGTAGGTACTATCTGCTTTAGTTAGTTGGAAGAGGCCCTTCTCTCCGGTTAATTGGTGCTTCTCTGATTCTTGAGCAATGCCGTCTTCATTTCGGTCAATGTAGACTTGGGCGTTAATCAAATAGCCGTCTGCTGCTTGATAGTTAATTTTTGTGTCTACGACGTCCTTGTTGGCACTGTCTGATGAACCACCACAGCCTGTTAGAATGCTTGCAACAGCCATTGCTAAAAAAGAATACTTATTCATTGCTCGTTCCTGTTAATGAGTTCCGTTTATATTGTCGAAACGGAAGAAGACCAACAAGGAACGTAATTAGAACTAAAAGCCGCAAAATAATTTAAAAAAAATCAGCAAACTTGTAATTGGATCCAACCGCGAGAAAAGCGGAGGTCTTTTTCAATCAAACTTTCACTGCAGTTCAACATTTGGCTGATTTCTTTTGTCCTAAGACCTGCAAAATATTTAAGTTTTACGGCATTAGCTTGGCGAGGGTAGTTGTTATCCAGCTTATCGATGGCCTTGTCTAGGCTGAGTAAATCTTCAAATGATGCTTTGTTGGTGTCGATAAGTTCATCTTGATATTGTCGCTTTTGAGCCAATTCTTTTCGAGCGTAATCGACCAATATTTGTCGCATGACTTTTGTAATCATCAAGAAAAAGTGGTTTCTATTGTGATAGTCGAGATTTCGATTTTGGCTTATTTTTAAGTAAGCATCATGAACTAATGCTGTCGTGTTGTGCATTGGGTTCATATTCACTGGGTTATCAGCACCATGCTTTTGCGCACTGCGATGCCGCTCTTGATGAGCTAATTGATGCATATGCTGGTAAGCCAAACTATAGATGGCCTCTTCAGCTTGCTTGTCATTCTGTTGCCACATATGTAGTAGCTCGGTGAAATTATCTGGAGTCATGCTTCACCTTGATTTGAACGTTATGATTTTAGTGAGCTGTGAGGCTTGTAAAGTGATGGCTTTCGTTGGGTCTTGTACTGAAATCTGTTGTTTAAAGCGATATAAGATCCCTTTCTGCCAGTCGTGACTTGTCGGCAAGAATTCCCAATTTGTGTATTGATCTTTAGTCTCTGAAGTTTGCCATTTTACTAATGTATTCAGTTGGGCCAACGTCGCAAAATGAGTTTCTTGATTAAGCCACCACATGTCTTGATATTGCTCTGTTGCGTCAAGCGAGTAGGCGTTTATTTGTTTGGGGCATTGGTCATTTTTGCTTGGTAGAGACCATATTTTGTTGGCTTTTATTAGCAAGCAAAGGTGGTTAGGGTTTGGAGTGCTGTTGTATTGGGTTTCGAGCCAAATGCCATCAAAGTTAATGGTTTGTGCTTTTTCTTCAGGGTAAGAAAACCACAGATACTCGCTGCGGTTTGCATGTTCAATCCCCTGAATTTTTCCTAAACCTTGAGTTTTTTGCATTGAAATCAGTGTTTGTGGGTTGAATTGGTTCGCCACTGCGCGGTATTTTCTGCGTTCGTAGTCGTAATAATCATCGATATAATACCCATTTAAGTCATTGTACCGACACCCTGTCAAAGCGCACCCAACTAGCCCATCCCAGCCATCGAAAACGGTAATAGCCTCAAATTCAGTTTCCGTATAACGCTTGTCATGATCCATGTCACAAACAGTGCGCCCTTTACCGGAACCGAATTGGTCACCAATGTCTGGGTAAGTATAAATACCTTGTGACGTTACCTTGTAGGTTAAGCCACCAATGGGACCAAAATAGTTGCTTTCATTAAGGCGGGTTGTATCGAAATAGCAAAGATTACCTTGATGATCTCGCTTCTTGATGATGTTGTTTTTGATAATGATATTGAGTGGTCGAAAGACAATGGGGTTGTTTTTCGATGAGGTCAAAAGCTCTGATGCCGAGGGTTCTGCAGCAACGAGTGTTGATAGCAACATGCATGTAACGATGAGATATAGTTTTGCCATGGTTTTCTCTTATGAACAATCAGGCAGACAGTCAGTATTGAGCTGTTGCTTTTCAGGTAGTGGAGTCATCATTGCTTGAACAAGCTTTTGTTTCAATTCAGCAGACATCTCTGGATTTGCAAGAACGCGTCGACGAGTTAATTCTAATAAACTGGGCAAAGGCACGAGTCCTTTACTGTTGAAAAAAAGATGGGTGACTTCGAAAATCATTTGCTCTGTGACCGCTTTTTCGTGGTGAAGTTGGAGGTTTTTCTGATTGAGCGTATTAGTGAAAACCAAAATCAGAGTGAGGGTTAGTAGGGTTAATAGTGCTCGAATAGGGTGTCGTTGACTTGCTCTTAATATTACGCGAGAGAACGTGCGTTGCTCGAAGCTTGTTGGGTGCTTGGTTGCTAACGCTTGTATATCCTCAGATAAGGCTTGAACTGTGGCGTACCGTTCATTTAGTGATACTTGAGTCGCTTTAGTTATGATCTTCTTGAGATAGGTTGATGCCTTTTCACCGTTCATTAGCCACTCGAGCAGTTTTCCGAGAGAATAAATGTCACTGTGATTGGTCAAGAACTCCCCGGAGAGTTGTTCAGGGCTAGCAAACTCTCGACTGAAAGCGCGTATGCTTTTTTGCTCGCTAAAAGCAGCGGTGCCGTTAAAGTCCAATAACTTGGGCTGATTCTCAGCCTGGACCATGATATTTTCAGGCTTAATATCACCGTGTAAAACTTGGGACTGGTGTGCGTGCTGTACTGCTTGGCATATTTTGCGGAATAAAGTTAGCTTTGCATTGAAATCTAAATGCTGCTGACAGTATGTGCTTAACGGTTCACCGTTCACTTTTTCCATCACAATATATGAAAAGTCATTGTGGCGACCGCCATCGTACACTTTAGCGATGTATGGGTGATTTAATCGAGCAAGAATTTGAGCTTCTTGATAAATAAAATCATCGCCAAGTAACGATTGTAATTTTGGTTGGGTAACTTTTATCGCCAAGGTCTGATCAAACGTCTGATCTTGCCTAGTGGCTTCATATACCACGCCAAAGCCGCCGCTACCAATTAGATGGCTAAGCTCATACTTTCCAAGCTTTTGCCCTGATAGATCGGTTAGCGTGTCTTGATGCTGAACGACTTGTGTTACGTGTTGTGAAAGCAACTCGGTTAAGGCTGAGGCATCATCATCTTTTAGCGTTAAGAATGGCAATATTTGTTGTGCTAGCTCGGGGCTCGTTCTCGTTAGATGCTCCAAGAAAGTGTTTTTCTGATGTTCAGGTAAATCAAAATAGTGGTAGATGAGTTCGGTTCGATTATGAGCAAGCATGGCAGTGATGGATGGTTTTTGTTAATAATATCAGTAAAGTGAATGCTTGCTATAGTAGATAGGTAGGTAAATGCGAACTAGATAGTGAATTATTATATTCCGACGTAGGATTCGCAGGTAACTTCATGAATAAGCCCAGCAAACTTCTGGGTTTAGGGTAAGTAGACGTGATCGCTTACATCAAATAATTCGTTTCGATATTCGGCCATTAGCTTTTAAGCTCTGATGGCCTTGTCGCAATTTCAGCCTGTATTGAAGTGTGCCCTATGCTAAAACTATCAAAAAACTCATTCTACACTGGTAAAATCTGCGAGCTATTTACTGCTAAACAAGCTCTGCAAGCGCGTGAATTTCATCGTCAAATTGAAGGCTATCAGCCAACGCCTTTGGTTTCGTTACCTAGCTTAGCGAAACAGTTGGGTGTAAAAGCTATTTTGGTAAAAGACGAGTCAAAGCGCTTTGGCCTCAATGCGTTTAAAGTACTCGGTGGTTCATATGCTCTTGGCTGTCAATTGGCTAAGCATCTAAGCATTGATATTTCGGAAATAAATCTGAAAACCGTAGCCTCTAAACTTGATAAGCCATTGGTATTTACCACTGCAACCGCCGGGAACCACGGCACCGGTGTGGCTTGGGCCGCAAGAGAGATGGGCCAAAAGGCTGTTGTGTACATGCCAAAGGGGTCCGCTCAAGCGAGCGTTAAACGAATTCAAGGGTTAGGCGCTGAGTGCATCGTTACTGACGTAAATTATGATGACACTGTGCGTATGGCGAATCAGACAGCGCAAGACAATGGCTGGATGCTAGTACAAGATACGGCGTGGGATGGCTATGAAGAAATTCCAACCTGGATTTCTCAAGGTTACATGACCATGGCTGACGAAGCCGTCGAGCAAACCGCGCAGTTTGAATTTGGATCGCCAACGCATGTGTTTCTGCAAGCGGGTGTCGGGGCAATGGCGGGCGGCATTTTAGGTTACTTAGCGGATAAGCTTGGAGCGGATAGTTTCGAAACGATTATCGCAGAACCTTCTGCTGCTGATTGTATCTTCCGTTCAGGTTCAAAAGGCGAAATCGTTAACGTATCCGGTGAGCTGAACTCAATTATGGCAGGTCTTGCTTGTGGTGAACCTAACCCGATTACTTGGCCTGTTCTAAAAGATTGCAGTAATCACTTTGCTGCTGTGGACGATAGTGTATCCGCTACGGGTATGCGAGTGTTGGGTAATCCGCTTGCCGGCGACAGTCAAATCATCAGTGGTGAGTCTGGTGCTATCACGTTAGGGTTGCTGTACAAGTTATGTCGAGAAGGGGCAGATCAAGCCACTCGTGATGAGCTTGGTTTAAATCAAGACGCGGTTGTTATGCTGTTTAGTACAGAAGGTGATACTAACGCCGAGCGTTATCGTGACATCGTTTGGAGCGGTGCCCATAGTTAACATGCGAAGTTACTGATACAAAAAAGCCATGGGTGGATAGTCCATGGCTTTTTTATTGTCATTCAAAATCAAAGGGGTATCTTTATAACTCCTTGAATTTTAAGTGATTATCTCATGGTAACAAATTCCTCAGAACCTGTTGGGTGAATGGCTACGACTGAATCGAAGTCTGCTTTAGTGGCGCCCATTTTCATTGCAACACCGAAGCCTTGCAGCATTTCATCAACAGTAAAACCAATACCATGGATGCCGACAACGGTTTCTTCTTCACCCGCACACACGAGTTTCATTTTACAAGGTTGGCGATTAGTCGTAACGGCGGTGTACATCGCTGTGAAGCCAGATGTGTACACTTTTACGTTATCTTTACCAAACTTGTCGTCTGCTTCTTGTTCTGTAAGGCCAATCGTACCAATTGGTGGGTGGCAGAATACAACCGTAGGTACCAATTCATAGTCCATTTTGGCTTCAGGCTTGTTGTTGAATAAACGCTCAGACAATTGACGACCAGCCTTAACAGCAACTGGCGTCAGCTCAATGCCGCCTTCCATAATATCGCCAACACAGTAAATGCCATCGACATTAGTCTGTTGGTATTCGTCTACCTTGATGTAACCCGCATCGTTAGTTGCAACGCCAGTATTAGATAGGTTGATTGCATCAGTTGCTGGGTGGCGACCAATCGCCCAAATTAGCGTATCAACGTTTTGAGTGTTGCCATTTTCTAAGTGAAGAGTCAGGCTACCGTCTGCTTCTTTGACCACTTCTTTAGGCACTGACTGCGTATGAAGTGTTGGGCCTTCGGTGTTCATCACTTCAACTAAGGTATCGATGATCATCGGGTCAAAGCTACGCAGTGGTGATTCTTTACGGCAGAACAAATGTGTTTCTGTGCCAAGCGCATGCAGTACGCCTGCAATTTCAACCGCAATGTAACCTGCGCCGATAACCGCAACACGCTTCGGTTGTTCGTTTAGCTCGAAGAAGCCATTTGAATCAATACCGTGCTCGGCGCCTGGGATGTTTGGAATCGTTGGGCGGCCGCCTACAGCAATCAGAATATGATCGGCTGTGTATTGCTCGCCGTTTACCTCAACGGTTTTTTCGTCAATAAACGTAGCGAAGCCTTTAATCACATTGATTTTGTTGTTGCCTAATACTCGATCGTAAGAAGCATGGATTCGGCTGATGTAAGCTTGACGGTTTTCAACCAGTTTGCTCCAGTCGAAGCCTTTGACGTCCACATCAAAGCCATAATCTTTTGCGTAAAGGTGCATAGCTTCAGCGATTTGAGCACCATGCCACATCACTTTTTTAGGCACACAGCCAACGTTAACACAAGTACCGCCAAGGTCTTGAGCTTCAATCAGCGCCACTTTAGCGCCGTACATTGCTGCACGGTTAGCCGATGCGATACCACCGCTACCACCGCCAATACAGATATAGTCAAAATGTGTTGTCATTGTTTCTTTCTCCGATTTGTTTTAATTTTTTTAAGTTTTCTAATCAGGACGAAGGGTGTTGAGCTGTTCCTTATCCTTGAAATTACTCTGGTACAATCCATTCTACTTTATGATGACCGGTCGCAGGGGCAATTGCTTGCTGCAAGAACGGTAAAATTTGCTTCATTTGGCTTTCTAGTTTCCAAGGCGGGTTTATCACGATCATGCCTGATGCCGTCATACCACGTTCATTGGTGTCTGGAGAAACGCCAAGTTCTATTTGTAATATCTTTCTAATACCCAGCTTTTCAAGTCCTTTAATCATGTCATCAATGTCGTAACGGTTCACAACCGGGTACCAAATCGCATAAATGCCCGTTGCCCAGCGCTTGTGGCTTTGGCCGATTGCTTTTACGACATCACGGTATTCATTGGCTAGCTCATAAGGTGGATCAATCAAAACTAAACCACGGCGCTCTTTTGGCGGTAAACTGCCTTTCAAGCGTTGAAAACCATCTTCTTTGTAAATTTTCACTTGGCGATCACGGTGGAACTCTTGCTCCAAAAGAGGGTGATCACTTGGATGCAGTTCGGTTAATACCATGCGATCTTGAGGGCGCAAATGTGCACGAGCCACGCGAGGTGAGCCCGGGTAGTAACGCAATTCATCACCTTGATTAAGATCTGTAATGGCACTTAAGTAGGTTTTAATGTCTGCTGGGATGTCGGTTTGCTGCCAAACGCGAGAGATACCTTGTTTGTATTCGCCGGTTTTTTCTGACCATTCGTGAGTCAGGTCGTAGCGACCAACACCAGAGTGCGTATCGTGGTAAACATAGGGTGTTTCTTTTTGAGCCAAAGCATCCAATATTAATGATTGGACGATATGCTTAACCACATCGGCGTGGTTGCCTGCGTGAAAACTGTGACGATAACTTAACAAAATGGTTTCTCGCTTTATGAAATGAGCTGTGAAGGCTTGGTTCACGATACTTTAATAAACTAATGTGAATGATTATACGCCACTATTGAAATTTCTATAAGATGCCTACATTTATTAGACGTAGAAATAATAAAAAAGACGAATTTTAAAAGGAACTCAGGATGTCCAACCCACTATTGAGCTTTACCGATCTTCCGCTATTTTCTCAAATTAAACCAGAACACGTTAAGCCCGCTGTAGAGCAAGCCATTGCAGAGTGCCGCGCAAAAGTAGAACAAGTTCTTGAAGCAAATGACACGCCGAGTCACAAAACGATTTGTATGCCCTTGGCAGAAGTGGATGACCGTTTAAGCCGCATTTGGTCTCCTGTGAGCCACATGAACTCGGTACTAAATAGTAACGAATTACGTGAAGCCTATGAAAGCTGTCTGCCTATTTTGTCAGAATATGGCACTTGGGTTGGTCAACATAAAGGCTTATACGATGCGTATAAGAGTATTAAAAATTCAGAGGAATTTACCGGCCTAGCGCAAGCGCAAAAGAAATCGATCACTGATGCACTGCGTGACTTCGAACTTTCTGGTATTGGTTTGCCAGCGGATGAGCAGCATCGTTATGGCGAGATTAGCAAGCGTATGTCTGAGCTTGGTTCTCAGTTCTCGAATAACGTATTAGACGCAACGATGGGTTGGACGAAGCAAATTACCGATGAAACGGAATTAGCGGGTATGCCAGACTCAGCAATCGCGGCGGCAAAAGCGGCAGCACAAGCCAAGGAATTGGATGGATGGTTAATTACCTTGGAAATGCCATCTTACATTCCCGTCATGACTTACTGTGACAATCAAGAGCTACGTAAAGAGCTGTATGAAGCTTACGTAACTCGCGCTTCTGACCGTGGGCCTAATGCTAACAAATGGGATAACTCGGAGTTAATCGCAGAGCAATTAAAGCTGCGTCACGAAATTGCTCGTTTGCTCGGTTTTGCTACCTATAGTGAAAAGTCGCTATCAACTAAGATGGCGGAAAACCCACAACAAGTTCTTGGTTTCTTAAACGACTTAGCAGTAAAAGCCAAGCCACAAGGTGAACGCGAAGTAGAAGAATTGCGCCAGTTTGTTGAGAAAGAATGTGGTGTCACTGAGTTAAATCCGTGGGATATCGGCTATTACAGTGAAAAACAAAAACAGAACTTGTTCCAAATCTCCGATGAAGAGTTGCGTCCTTACTTTCCTGAATCGAAAGTCATCGCGGGCTTATTTGAAGTACTGAACCGTGTGTTTGGCATGCGAGTGCAAGAGCGTGAGGGGGTTGATGTATGGCACGATTCGGTGCGTTTCTTCGATATCTTTGATAGCAAAGACGAGCTGCGTGGTAGCTTCTACCTAGACTTGTATGCGCGTGAACACAAGCGTGGCGGTGCATGGATGGATGAGTGCCGCGTGCGTCGTGTTACCGAAACCGGTGAACTGCAATCGCCAGTCGCGTACCTCACGTGTAACTTCAATAAGCCGGTTGGCGACAAGCCAGCTTTGTTTACTCATGATGAAGTCGTGACGCTATTCCACGAAACGGGTCATGGTATTCATCACATGCTAACGCAGATCGAAGAGTCAGCGGTTTCTGGTATCAATGGTGTGCCATGGGATGCGGTTGAGCTACCAAGTCAGTTCCTAGAAAATTGGTGTTGGGAAGAGCAAGCGTTAAGCTTTATTTCAGGTCATTATGAAACAGGTGAAGCACTGCCAAAAGCAATGCTAGACAAAATGCTCGCAGCCAAGAACTTCCAATCTGCGATGTTTATTTTGCGCCAGCTTGAACTTGGCTTGTTCGACTTCACCCTTCACACCGAGTTTGATCCAGAAATTGGTGCTCGTGTACTAGAAACGTTAACCGAAGTAAAAAGCAAAGTCGCCGTATTACCAAGCCTTGAGTGGAACCGATTCTCTCATAGCTTTGGCCATATCTTTGCTGGTGGTTACAGTGCCGGTTACTACAGCTACTTATGGGCTGAAGTGTTATCAGCCGATGCCTTTTCTCGTTTTGAGGAAGAGGGCATCTTTAATGCTGAAACAGGACAAAGCTTCTTAAACAACATCCTAGAAATGGGCGGCAGCGAAGAACCAATGGAGCTATTCAAACGCTTCCGAGGCCGCGAGCCACAAATTGATGCCATGCTAAGACATGCGGGTATTAGTGCTTAGGGCTAGAAGTACTAAAAGCTAGGTGCGAAAAGCTAAGTGCTAGGTGTGAGGCGATCTCCACTTAGCCTTTAGAGTTTAGTACTTCGCACTTCCTGCCTAAGGATTCACATTCCGATTGATCGGGTTTTGCAGTGAGATCAGCGTTTCTGTTGATTGCACTTCATCAATGGCCTGCAGTTTGTCGATCAGGACAAACTGCAGTTCTTCTATCGATTTACACATTAGCTTCACGAAGATGTTATAAGCACCTGTGGTGTAATAAGCTTCTACCACTTCATCCAGTGCATTCAGCTTGGCAATCGCAGAGTGGTAATCTCTCGCGGCATTTAAGTTAATACCAATAAAGCAACACACGTCATACCCTAGCTTCTTGGTGTTGACTATCACCTCCGTTCCTTCAATGATATCAGCGGCTTTCATTTTTTCTATTCGCACATGAATGGTGGCTGGGCTAACATTAAATTGCTTGGCCATTTCTGCATACGGAGTTCTTGCGTCGCTCATTAACGCTTTTAAAATGGCACGATCTAAATCATCAAGACGTGTCTGGTTGGTATGCATGTTACGTTCCTTGTTTCGGGGGATCGGAGGTTTCAGTCTGGAGTAGGATGCTTTGGACATAGTAGGCATATCCGACAAATTTGACGAGAAGATATTTTGATACGTACTTGGATAATGACAGTAACATTACTGCTAAGCACTGCTTTATATACCGCAGGAGTGTCTGGTGGTAACGAAAATGTATTGGTCGTGCATTCGTACCATCAAGGTTTTTTTTGGACAGACAATCTCCAAAAGGGTCTTTCTGAGCAACTAGACTCCGAAAATATATCCAATCGTGTGTTTTATCTTGATACGAAACGTTTGCAAACTCCTCAGTACTTTGAACAATTGGAATCTTTGTTTAGAACCAAATTCGAGCAAGAAAAATTCAAGGCCATTATTGTCAGTGATAATAACGCATTAGCACTGATGCAAAGTTTGTCCAAAGAAATTGGTGACACTCCCGTTATCTTTGGTGGTATCAACAATTACTCTCCCACTCTTCATTCCAAAATTCGAGCTACGGGCATCCCAGAACACTCTGAGGTGGCGGGGAATATCCGACTGATTAAAAGCTTTCAGCCTGATATAGAAAAAATTGTGGTCATCATTGATCACTCCCAAACGGGTAACGCCGCTCGTAAGGTCATTGAGCAATATTTAACAAAGAACCCTGCAGATAGGGCACTTATTAAAGTAATTGCCCCCAGTAGTAACCAGACTTTGCACCAAATAACAGAAAAGATGACACGACAATCGGCCTTGCTGTTTTGGATATACTTCCGAGATGAGAATGGCGAGATGCTGGGCATTGAAGATTGGGCGTGGCTGAAACAACATTCCAAAGCCCCCATCTATATGCTGCATAATGCTGGTTTTGGTCATGGTAGCGTTGGTGGAATTATCAATGATGGCTACCTGCATGGGGTGGCTGTAGGGGCAAAAGCGCTAGATGTGCTGCATAACCCCGAGGCGCCATTGCCGGACATTTCTTTAAGTAACCCGCAGCTAAAGTTAGATTATCAGGCACTTAAACATTGGGATCTCGATAGTAGCGGAGTATTATCGGGCTCCTTATATAATAAGCCGATTCCATTTTGGTTATCTTATCTACAAGAGTTTAAAGTGTATTTGATGTTCATTGTGATAATGATTCTGACCATCGTCAGTTTGCTTTATTACACCAAAAGACTAAATAGCAGTAAGCGGCAACTGCGGAAAAACCAAGTGTTGTTGGAAACGGTATTTGATCAAAGTAATCTTTATTTGGGTATTTTTGACCAACATGGCCGCTTGATTTCAAGTAATAGCCGTATGCAGGAGTTGCTGTTCAGTCACGATTTCAATATTGAACGCCCGCTGTGGCAGTTTTCCAGTTGGCACACTGACTCAGCCAATAAAATCTATCAGTACTTTAGCCTTGAGCGTATTTCCTCTGGGATACGGTTTGAAGGTGAGGTGCTGCACCACACTCTTGGCTCCAGAATACTAGACATTTCTCTAAAAGCGTTACCAGTGGTTGAGCAATCACACCAAGAATTCTTGGTGGAAGCGCAAGATATTACCTCTCGCAAAGAAACCGAAGAAAAGCTGTTTGAAAGTGAGGCGAGCTTTCGTCATTACTATGAAAAACAGCCGGTCATGATGCTGACCTTGGACGAAAACAATCGAATTCAGGCCGTAAACCGCTTCGCCCAAGAACTGTTGGGTTATCAATCTATGGACTTGCTTGGCCACCGGCTAAAAGACTTCTACGTGGATGATCATGCATTAACTGCGAGGCAGTTGTTATTGCAGCCTAAGCCGTCAGAGTTGTCGGTATGGCGACGGGAAGTGCAATACAAAACACTGGATGGCCAATCTATCTGGATCCGAGAAAACATTCGCCCACTAACGGAAACGCAGCAATTATTGATCGTGGGGGAAGACATCAGTGAAACACGAGATTTGGCCGATCAACTTGCTTACCAAGCCCAGCATGATGTGCTCACTAAAGCGTTTAACCGAAATTATTTCGAACAGCAATTATTGAAAGCAATGCAAGAAATTGAGGGACACTATCGAACTCATGCCATGCTGTTTATCGATCTCGATCAATTGAAGGTAATTAATGATACTGTCGGTCACGAAGCTGGCGATGAAGCCATAGTGTATTGTGCCCAGCTCATTCAAGACGTGCTGCCATTTAATGGTGTGCTTTCGCGAATGGGGGGGGATGAGTTTGGCGTGTTGCTAAGAGATTGTACTGAAGTGGCTGCGATAAAAGTGTCGCAGACCATAATAGATACCCTCAACGATAATCCATTTGTGTTAGATAAAATGCGCCTGAATGTGAGCTGTAGTATTGGTATCCGTTTGATTGATCATACGGCCATTTCCCCGCAAATGGTGCACGCGCAGGCGGACACTGCGTGCTATGCAGCAAAAGAAGAAGGACGCAACCGTTATCAGCTCTACCGGGTGGATGATGCCGAATTAAATTACCGTCAGCAGCAGATGGAAAGCGTTAACTTAGTGCATGAGGCGTTGTCAGAGCAACGAATGGAATTATTTGCACAGCGAATTTTAGGGCTTGATGAGGGCAATGCTCACCGAATTCACGTAGAGATTTTGGTCAGAATCAAAAAGCGAGATGGCGAGTACTTATCTCCTGGTGTCTTTATGCCTGCATCAGAGCGCTACAACATCGCCCATTTGGTTGATAGACATGTCATTACGAAAACCATGCAGTGGCTTGATAATCACCCTGAAAAATCCGCTTTGATTGATATGTGCTCGATTAATATTTCGGGTCAGTCATTGGGCAACATTGAGTTCATCAACACATTGACTACAACCATTGCAGAGGCCGATTTCCCGAGCAGTAAAATCTGTTTAGAAATAACAGAAACCGCTGCCATTCAAAATGTCGAGCAAGCAAAACAGGCGTTCACTCATCTTAAATCTTTAGGTTGTTTGATTGCCCTTGATGATTTTGGGTCGGGCTTATCTTCATTTGGGTACCTCAAATCTTTGCCTGTAGACATTGTCAAAATTGATGGCCTGTTTGTGCGTGATATCGATGAAAATGAAATGGACTTGATCATGGTTCGTTCGATAAACGATTTGGCTCAGCAAATGGGTAAAATTACCGTCGCGGAATTTGTGGAAAGCCCGGCGATCATTGAATGTTTGTGTGAGCTTGGCGTCGATTACGGACAAGGGTATGAAATAGGTATGCCGAAACCACTGGCTGAACTCATTGATGAGATGATTGAACAACAACAGTCTCGCCATTCATTAAATTAGGTTACACTTGCGACCCCATAAAAAAGAGATTCGGAGCCTAGCGTGCAATTACAATTGATTTGTGACAACCCAAGCCAACAAGCCCGTATGGACGAGCTGGCAGCGCGTTGGAACTTAACCCATGACGAACAAAGTATATTTGCTTTGGTACTTACGTCTGAGCAATTGGAATTACGCAAACTCGACGAACCCAAGTTAGGGGCAATTTCTGTCGACCTTATCGGTGGTGCGGTAGGCCATAGGCGTAAGTTTGGTGGCGGAAAAGGACAGTCTATTGCAAAAGCCGCTGGGCTGAATAAGGGTGCAACGCCGAGTGTATTAGACGGTACGGCTGGTTTAGGCCGAGACGCGTTTGTTTTGGCGTCGTTGGGTTGTAAAGTGCAAATGATTGAGCGTAACCCTGTGGTTGCTGCATTGTTGGATGACGGGCTAGAGCGTGCGAAAGCCGATGCGGAAATTGGCGGGTGGGTGAGTGAGCGAATGTCACTATTGCATGCCTCCAGTCTCGATGCATTAGACAAGCTTTATACTCAAGAAGGATTTGAGCATCCTGATGTCGTGTACCTAGACCCGATGTACCCGCACCCTGAGAACAAGAAGAAATCCGCGTTGGTGAAAAAAGAAATGCGAGTTTTTCAATCGCTAGTGGGTGCCGATACTGATGCAGATGGCTTATTAGTGCCTGCGATGGCGCTAGCAACCAAGCGTGTTGTGGTAAAAAGACCAGACTATGCCAATTGGTTAGATGAGCAAAAACCGACCATGGCGATTGAAACGAAAAAGAATCGTTTTGATGTGTATGTAAAGGCATCAATGACATAGCAGTTGCTACAAATTTAGTGCTTGCGTTAAACATCAAATCACGCTATATCTAAACACGAATTGTTATCATTATTCTGTTTGGAGTGAGCATGACTCGACGTCTTTGCAAACTGAATCGACATGATATCGCGAGTAACCTTGGCGATATCCATGCCTTAATTGCTTCGCCTAAGTACATGTGCCGCTCATGCAGCCGTGCCGCGTCTGATAAAAACCATTTGTGTAAACCGGCAGCGATTCCGCCTAAATCTTGCTTGGATAAACCAAGAGAAGAACAATGTGGTTTAGTGCTTGAATCTCTCCCTCTAAGGGAAGTAGCAGAAGTTACGATTCTGAATCCAGAGATTAGTGCATCACTAAAAGCCGAATCTATGGATAGCAAGAAAGCGCTAAAACAGCAGAAAAAGAGAAACAAAAAATTAGCGAAAGCGCTTAAAAAACAGCAAAAGCTGATGAAAAAACTGCGTAAAGCCGAAGTCAACTATCAGCAACTCATGACGAGAAGCGACTTACTGCATACCGTTGAAGAACATAGTTCGCGAGACTCCGCCGTACACTAATTCAGCGGCCCACTCACTAATAAAGCTCAGTGCTGATGACCAATATAAAAAAAGCGACGTTATAACCACGTCGCTTTTTTGCCATCTGTTTATCGTGTTACGAGTTTACTTACACTCGAAGCGCTCCATCTTGAGCTACTTTTCGCTTTACCCAAGTTTCATTGACCCAAAGTGAAAGTAAAATAATGCTCGCGCCAGCGGCAAGCCGAGGTAAGTCTACGTCTCGGTTCCAAATCAGAATGTTGACCACTAGACCTGCTGGTACTAAGGCGTTGTTCATCACCGCTAGAGCTCCAGCATTTACAAAGCACGCCCCTTTATTCCAAAGGAAGTAACCAGCACCGGATGCAACAAGTCCTAAGTAAACCAAAATGCCCCATTGGGTTTGGGTGGTAGGCAGTTTATCTGGGTTGCCAAGCAGGGCAAATGCGACGAGCGCGACACACAAGGCGCCAAGGTAGAAGTAGCCAAACACCGAATGCTGGGGTAGCTCTATCGGTTGCTTCTCCATTAACACTTTGTAGCTAACTTGGCCGATAGCAAAGCACAGGTTAGCCCCTTGTACGACTAAGAAGCCCGTTAAGAAGTTTGGGTTGATACCTGCGAACTTAATCACGGCGGCACCTGTAACAGCAATCGCTGCAGTAACTAGATACCACGGAGAGAAATGCCCTTTATATAAGTCATAGATTAAGGTGACGTAAATTGGGGTAAAGACCGTAAATAGCAGAACTTCGGGTACGCTCAGTAGCAAAAAAGATTGATAGTAGAAGCAATACATTAAGCCAAGTTGAATGCCACCAATAGCCATTAACTTAGCAATGAGTGATTTAGGTACTTGGCGTATTTTCAGGAAAGGCAAAAACACGAGGCTCGCTAAGGCGACTCGTGTTAACACGGAAAACCAAGCATCGACCTGCCCGGCGAGGTAAACCCCGATCAGACTAAAAGAAAAGGCCCAAAGTAGGGTAACTGCGGATAAATATCTCATTGTCCATAATGTTAGTTGAGAATGATTCTCACAGTCTACCCAGATTGCCTATTCTTGGCTATCGTTGAGTGGTACAACAAGTAAATCCACCGGAGAGTTATTGATTAACTGCCGTGTGCAAGAAAGCAACTTACTCCAAAAATCTTGATGGTGGCCACAAACCAGCATATCAACGGATAATTCACCAATTGCTTCTCTTAATTCGTCAGTTAAATCACCACTTCCGACTAAAGTATGCTTGATCGGAAAATCGGCATGTTTGGCAAAATCTTGTAACTGTTGCTGTGAGGCTTCCATATTATTATGCTGAGTTTCAGCAAGGTTAATATCAATCAATCCCGTATAGAGTTCGGCATAATTGACATCGATATGAATGAAGGAAACTTCAGCTTCCAGTTTTTTTGCCAAAGAAACCGCTTTGTCTATCAATATCTTACTATCTTCAGAAAGATCGACCGCGACCAATATATGTTGATAACTCATGTTATGCACTCCAGTTTCAATACCTTATAAATAGGTTAGCACTAGATGCCAGATTTTTTTGTAGATGTGATCCCAATACTTGAGGCTAGACAGCGCGTCATTAAGTTAATAAGGTGTTATAGTTATTCAAATTTTCGATGTTTTATAGGAACAGTGCATGTTATCTCAGACTATGGTCGACCAGTTAAATGAGCAAATTAATCTGGAATTTTTCTCATCCAACCTATACTTACAAATGAGTGCTTGGTGTGAAGATAAAGGTTTTGAGGGGGCAGCCGAGTTTTTGCGAGCTCATGCCACCGAAGAAATGGAGCATATGCAGCGTCTTTTTACTTATGTGAGTGAAACTGGCGCTATGCCAATCTTAGGGGCAATTGACTCTCCTCAACACGAGTTCAATAGCTTAGGCGATGTATTCCGTGAAACGTACAAACATGAGCAAATGATTACAGACAGAATCAATAAGCTGGCTCACGCTGCGTTTACTAATCAAGATTACTCAACCTTTAACTTCCTTCAGTGGTACGTCGCTGAACAGCACGAAGAAGAGAAATTATTTAAAGGGATCTTAGACAAGCTAGAGTTGGTTGGTGAAGACGGCAAAGCGCTGTTTTTCATTGATAAAGACCTAGCTACCATGGCAAAAGAAGGTTCATCTTCTATCATGGATACCCCAGCTGCTTAACCAAGCAGTTCGAAAAGCCTCCTAATATAGGTCGTCTTTTCCTTTCGGTATCCTAGGGGATGTAGGGAGGAAAAGATGATCAGTGTAGATACCATTCTGTTTACCTTGATGCTTGTTAGTGGCATCAACATGATGAGATATTTGACCGCATTACGCTCATTGATATACATCATGAGAGAAGCCCATCCATTGTTGTACCAGCAAGTCGATGGTCGTGGTTTTTTCACCACTCATGGCAATATGGCTAAGCAAGTCCGTTTATTTCATTATTTGAAGAGCCGTGAATACCTACATCATCATGATCCTGTTTTTACTCATAAATGCGTTAAAGTTCGAGAGTTGTTTTTGCTCACCTTTTCGTTACTCGGGCTGACTTTGTTGATGGCTTTCGTGCTTTAGTAGCGTAAGCGGTAAATACTGGTTAAAATAGCGTCCAAATTGCAAGGATGCGCGAATTATCGCGCATCTTTTTTTTATTTTTAGGTAGTGGGTTATGAGCAATAAATACGATGTAGTGGTGATTGGTGCAGGTGCCGCCGGGCTAATGTGCGCAGCAGAAGCAGGCAAAAGAGGGCGTAATGTTCTCGTGCTTGATAACGCCAAAAAACCAGGTCGTAAAATTATCATTTCTGGTGGTGGTCGCTGTAATTTCACTAACTACGATGTGACGGCCAGTAACTTCCTTTGCCAAAACCCACATTTTGTTAAGTCAGCATTATCGCAATACACCAATTGGGATTTTATCTCGATGGTGTACAAGTACGGCATTGATGTTGACGAGCGCGATCACGGCCAATTGTTTTGCCAAGATAACGCTAAACAAATTGTCGATATGCTGCTAAAAGAGTGTGAGTTAGCGAATGTTAACTTGCGTTTTCGCACCGATATTGAATCGATTGAAAAATCAGGCACGGGTTTTACGCTAGTAACCAATACCGATGAAATCAAGTGTGAGTCACTGGTGGTTGCAACCGGTGGCTTGTCGATGCCTAAACTGGGTGCAACGCCTTACGGCTACCATATTGCCGAGCAGTTCGGCTTACCTGTTATCCCAACAACAGCAGGGTTAGTCCCGTTTACTTTGCATAAGCAAGATAAAGAAGACTTTGAAACGCTATCGGGCATCGCGATACCGACAGAAATCACGGCTGAAGACGGAACATTGTTTAAAGAAGCACTACTATTTACCCATCGTGGCTTGTCGGGCCCGTCGGTATTACAGATATCTTCATTCTGGAAACCCGGACAGCAAGTTAGCATTAATTTGGTGCCAGAAGCCGATGTCATGGAACTGCTGACAGAGTCTCGTGAAAAGCACCCAAATCAAAATTTAAAAAATACTTTATCAAAAGTGCTGCCTAAGCGATTTGTAGAAGTGTTGATTGACAGAAAAGAGCTAACCGATAAACCATTAAAGCAGTTTAATCCGAAAGAGATGCAAGCCATTCATGATCATCTTGAAAATTGGCCAGTATTGCCAAATGGCACAGAAGGTTATAGAACGGCAGAAGTGACATTAGGTGGTGTCGATACCGATCACTTGTCATCTAAAACCATGGAAGCGAAAAATGTATCGGGCTTGTACTTTGTTGGCGAAGTCATGGACGTAACAGGTTGGTTAGGCGGTTATAACTTCCAGTGGGCATGGTCGAGCGGCTATGTAGCTGGGCAGTACGCATAGTTACAAATGTACTGAGATTCTGAATGCCGAGCTACGCCTTTGTGTAGTTCGGCATTTTTTATGCTTTTATGAAGTGACGGCTTTTTTGCCAAACTTAATCTGCTGCACCACCAAACCAATCACAATCAAGACTAAACCCACTAAGGTTGAAGGATGAATTTCTTCGCCAATGATGGTGGCAAGTAACATCAAAGAAATAAACGGCGAGGTAAATATCAGGTTACTGATGCGTGCTGTGTTGTTGGTGGCTTTAAGTGCGCTTATCCAGAGTACGAACGTTACGCCCATTTCAAATAGGCCAACATAGGTTACGGCCGCCCAACCCTTCCAGGTAATTTGTTGCCAAGGTGCCCCTTCGAAAATACTGATTCCTACCGCAAGAGGTACAGCGACCAAAAAACCGAGCAGTACCGCAACAACCGGGTCAGCCTTGTTTTTAGCATTGAGAATCCAGTAGCCTGCCCAAAGTAACGTAGAAAGTAACGCAAGACCAACCCCCATCGGGCTTTCAAAATTGAGTGCGAGCACATCTCCCTTAGTCGCAATAACGATAACGCCTAAATACCCTAATGCGGCGGCAAACCAATCTTGCTTGCGGATCTTTTGCCCCAAAAATACCGCTGCCATTAAGGTTAACGTGATCGCCCAACTGTAGTTCAACGGTTGCGCTTGCGAAGCGGGCAATAAGTCGTAAGCCTTAAATAAAATGAGGTAGTAGCCTAGTGGGTTAATTAACCCTAAAAGAATGTAATACCAAGGATTGGCGATAAACGTGCTGCTAAGTTGTGACAATTTACCTTGAACGGCACAAATTGCGAACAGGGTGATGACGGACACGATACTCGCAACCGTCAGCATTTGAACTGGGGTTAATTCAGCTAAGGTCAGTTTGAAAGCTGTTGCAACGGTAGACCAAAGCAGAACTGCACTGATCCCAAAGCCAAGCGCTCGACGCTCATTTATCATTATTATTATGCTCAGATGGATGAAAAAGAGACCGTTAATATAGCGACCATTCTGATGGGCTAAAACTGGACATTTATCCAGTATAAAAATACTATCAATAATAGAGTAAGACTTAATATTAGGCAGTCGCTATGCAGTGGTTCATTCAACATCAAGATATCGTTATCGCAGCCGCATCAGGTTTGCTGTTTGGCGCAGTGAGTACAGGCTGGTGGGTAAAACAAAAAATGCGGCTAGAAGTGCAGTTACTGGAGCACGATTTAGAATCTGACAAGCAATGGCATGCGCGCACACAACAAGAGCTTAAAGAAGCACAAAATGATTTAGATAGTTTAGATGCAGAGCGTGATAAGTCCGCATTTGAACTTAAACAAGTGCATGGAAAATTAATGGCGGCGGTTGAAAAACTGCGTTATCTCGAAGCCTTAAAGCAAGAAAAAGCACAGCTAGCTATCGACTTAGAACAGGTGCGGGTCAATTTGTCTGACAGTGAAGCCACGAGACGTGAGCAAGAAGCACGTCATGAACAAGAAAAGCAGGCCAGTGCTGAAAAGCTGCAGCTGTTAGAAAATGCAGAACAACGATTAACACAACAATTTGAGCATTTAGCCAACCAGCTTTTTGAAGTGAAAACAGCCAAAGTTGATCAACAGAACAAGCAAAGTTTAGAAGGGCTGCTATCACCGCTAAAAGATCAAATTGAAGGCTTTAAAAAGCAAGTCACAGATAGCTTCGGACATGAAGCGAAAGAGCGACATACCTTGGTGCACGAATTGCGTAACCTGCAACAGTTGAACGAGCAGATGAGCCGAGAGGCACTTAACCTGACTCAAGCACTGAAAGGGGACAACAAGCAGCAAGGTAACTGGGGCGAAGTGGTGTTAGCTCGGGTGTTATCTGAGTCGGGTCTAAGAGAAGGCCATGAGTATCAAACTCAGGTGAATTTACAAAACGAAGCTGGCAAACGCTATCAACCGGATGTGATAGTTCACTTACCTCACGAGAAACAAGTGGTGGTTGACTCCAAAATGGCGCTGGTGGCGTATGAGCGTTATTTCCATGCTGATACCGACGCTGATCGCGATCAGGCATTAAGTGAACATCTTGTGGCTCTGCGAAGCCATATTAAAGGTTTAAGCCTTAAGGACTACCATAAGCTAAAAGGTATCTCGAGCCTTGATTATGTACTGATGTTTATCCCGGTAGAACCGGCTTTTCAAGTGGCCATTCAAGCGGACCCAAGTTTAGTCAAAGATGCAATGGAGCAAAATATCATCCTGGTCAGCCCCACCACTTTATTGGTGGCATTGCGTACCATTGATAACCTATGGCGTAATGAGAGACAAAACCAGAACGCCCAAGTCATCGCTGAACGGGCGAGCAAACTGTACGATAAATTGCGTTTGTTTATGGATGACATGGAAAACCTTGGCGGCGCATTAGACAAAGCCAATCAAAATTATCAAGGTGCCATTAATAAATTGGCGACCGGGCGGGGCAATGTCTTGCGTCAAGCTGAAAGCTTTAAAGAACTTGGTGTGGAAGTGAAACGCTCGATATCACCACGTATGTTGGAAATTACACAAAATGACGTTTTAGTGGAAAGACAACAGGTTGAGGATAAAGTAGACTAGATGATCGCAATTCTTGGATATGGAATTGTTAACGAGGAAGGATCATGACAGAAGTAAGCGCTCAATTGAACTCAACAAAACAAGAACAAGAAACAACGCATTTTGGCTTTGAAACCGTAGCCAAAGAAGAAAAAGTCGCCAAAGTCGCCGAAGTATTCCACTCTGTAGCGGCGAAATACGACATCATGAACGATCTGATGTCTGGTGGTGTGCATCGCCTATGGAAACGCTTCACTATTGATTGCAGTGGCGTTCGCCCTGGTCAACGAGTGTTGGATTTAGGCGGCGGAACCGGTGACCTAACAGCGAAGTTCTCAAGAATTGTGGGTGAGAAAGGCCATGTCATTTTAGCCGACATCAACAATTCAATGTTGAATGTAGGCCGCGACAAATTACGCGATATTGGTATTGTTGGTAACGTACATTACGTACAAGCCAATGCGGAAGAACTGCCTTTCCCTGATGACTATTTTGACTGCATTACCATTAGCTTTTGCCTGCGTAATGTCACCGATAAAGACAAAGCACTGCGCTCAATGTACCGCGTATTGAAACCGGGTGGGCGCTTATTGGTTCTCGAATTTTCAAAACCGGTACTCGAGCCATTATCGAAGATTTACGATGCGTATTCATTCCATTTACTACCCAAGATGGGTGAAATCATTGCCAATGACGCAGACAGCTACCGTTATTTAGCGGAATCTATTCGTATGCACCCAGACCAAAAAACCTTGGAAGGCATGATGGAAACCGCAGGCTTTGAAAAGACCAACTATTACAACTTAACCGGTGGTATTGTTGCTCTTCACCGCGGTTACAAGTTCTGAGGTAATTATGCCATTTGATCCACTGGTAACGGCAGCAATTGAAACTACGCTCAATACCTTGATTAAAGACGATCCGCAGTTGGTACGCCGCTTGGGGCGCTTGAAGGGTCAGGTGATTCAAGTTGAGATGAGAGAGCTTGGCAAAAGACTGACTTTCGTATTTAGCCAGCAGGTAGATGTACTCGCTCAGTATGAAGGTGTGCCAGATTGCTTCTTAAGCTTGAATCTAACGGTGCTGCCTGAATTGAGAGAGCAATCCAATATCACCCGTTTGATCAAGCAAGATAAACTTGAATTGGAAGGTGACATTCAACTGTCACAAAACTTTGCAAAACTGCTGACAGACGCCAAACCAGACGTTGAAGAATGGTTATCACGCCTTACCGGTGATGTGGTTGCACACACCTTAGTTTCTGGGGTTAAACAGAGTATTGGTTGGCTACAGAAAAGTGGCCAGAACAAACAAAACCAACTCGCACAAGTGCTAACGGAAGAGTGGCTTATTGCCCCTGCTCCGCTTGAAGTCGCCCATTTTTGCGATCAAGTGGACGACGTTTCAAAGCAGTATACTGAGTTAGAAATACGCTTTCAGCGTTTGTTGGAGCAATCATGACACCAACAGAACTACGGCGTTTGTATCGAATTATAAAGGTACAGCTTGAATATGGTTTGGACGAGTTAATGCCAAACCACCAGTTAACAAAAGCCCCTTTGTTAGCACGAAAAGGTCTATTCTGGCTTGAAAATCAACATTCAGAGAAGCCGTTAGGTGAGCGCTTACGTCTTGCATTACAAGAGCTAGGGCCTGTTTGGATTAAGTTCGGTCAGATGATGTCGACTCGTCGCGATCTGTTTCCGCCTCACATTGCTGATCAACTTGCATTGTTGCAAGACCAAGTTGCTCCATTTGATGGTCAATTAGCAAAAGAGCAAATGGAATTAGCATTGGGTGGGTCGCTAGATAATTGGTTTACAGGTTTTGATATTGAACCGTTAGCGTCGGCTTCAATTGCTCAAGTTCATACGGCTAAATTGAAAGATAATGGTCGCGAGATTGTTTTAAAGATCATTCGCCCCGATATTAAGCCCGTTATTGATGCCGATCTAAAGCTGATGTATCGCATGGCGCGCATCGTAGCGAAAGCTCTACCAGAAGCAAGGCGACTTAAGCCTGTTGAAGTGGTAAGGGAATACGAAAAAACTTTAATTGATGAGTTAGATTTACGCCGAGAAGCGGCGAATGCGATTCAACTAAGACGAAACTTTGAAGGCAGTGAAGAGCTTTACGTGCCTGAGGTGATTTCTGATCTCAGCAGTGAAAACCTAATGGTGTCTGAGCGGATTTATGGCATTCAGGTGTCTGATATCGATACCTTAAAGGCCAATGGCACCAACATGAAACTGCTGGCCGAACGTGGTGTGAGCGTGTTCTTTACACAAGTATTCCGCGACAGTTTTTTCCATGCGGATATGCATCCAGGCAACGTTTTTGTTAATCCGGAACATCCTGAAAATCCAATGTGGATCGGATTAGATTGTGGCATTGTTGGTACTTTAAATAGTGAAGATAAACGCTACTTGGCTGAAAACTTTTTGGCGTTTTTTAACAGAGATTACCGAAAAGTAGCCGAGTTACATGTGGATTCTGGTTGGGTTCCGGCTGATACCAATATCCAAGAGTTTGAGTTTGCGATACGCATGGTATGCGAACCGATTTTTGCGAAACCATTGTGTGAGATATCTTTTGGTCATGTATTGCTGAATCTGTTCAATACCGCTCGTCGATTCAACATGGAAGTGCAGCCACAGCTAGTATTACTGCAAAAAACGCTGCTTTATGTTGAAGGCTTAGGGCGTCAGTTGTATCCTCAGCTTGATTTATGGGAAACGGCGAAACCATTCTTAGAAAATTGGATGGCGAATCAAGTCGGACCTCAAGCAGTGGTGAATGCGTTCAAAGAACGAGCGCCATTCTGGGCTGAAAAATTACCAGAGCTTCCTGAGCTGCTATACGATAGCTTGAAGCAAGGTAAATCACTTAATCAACGCATGGATCAGCTCTATCAAGGCTACCGTGCAAGCAAACGACAACAAGCGACAGGACGTTTCTTGTTTGGTGTTGGCGCAACCCTGATTATTTGTGGAGCAATACTGGTTTCTGGTGGGTTTTCACAAATTGCATTAGGCAGCGGCATAGCTGGTGTCACATTTTGGTTGCTTAGTTGGCGAGCTTATCGCGATTAAGCGTTAGACTGAATTTCTTAAGACTGTTTTTAAAACTAACCCGAGGTAAAAATAACATGGGTGGAATTAGTATTTGGCAATTATTGATCATTGCCGCTATCGTGATTTTGTTGTTTGGGACAAAGAAACTGCGCAACATCGGTGGTGATTTAGGTAGCGCTGTTAAAGGCTTCAAAAAAGCGATGAGCGAAGACGAAATCGCAGCTGAAAAGAAAAAAGATGCCGATTTCGAACAGCAGAATATTGAGCAGAAGCAGGAAGCAGCAGAAACGCCTGTGGACAGCAAAAAAGACAAAGAGCAGGCGTAAGGCGTGTTTGATATCGGTTTTTGGGAACTGGTATTAATTTCTGTGGTTGGGCTCGTCGTTCTCGGGCCTGAACGTTTACCTGTTGCTATTCGTAGTGTTTCGCGTTTTATTGGCGCGGCTAAAAGCATGGCAAATGGCGTAAAAGATGAACTGTCACATGAATTAAAAGTTCAAGAGCTGCAAGAAAACTTAAAAAAAGCGGAACAAATGGGCATGAACGATTTGTCTCCCGACTTGCAGGCCTCCGTTAATGAGCTTAAAAAAGCGGCTCAGGATGTTCAACGGCCGTATGCCAAGAAAGAAGAAACGGCCACTCCTGAAAAAAAAGCCGATGAGTAAAGAGCTGCTTAGCAGCTCTTTTTGATCCCGTTTGTTGAGGTAGATATGTCTTCAGCTGAACAAACGCAGCCCTTAATTAGTCACCTGATTGAACTGCGTAACCGTCTTATGAAAGCCTTATTGGCGGTGCTAGTGGTATTTATTGGTTTGATTTGGTTTGCCAATGATATCTATGAGTTTGTATCTGCGCCTTTGATTGAAAGGTTGCCAGAAGGGGCAACGATGATCGCAACCGATGTTGCGTCACCGTTTTTTACGCCACTTAAGCTGACATTAGTCGCTTCTATCTTTGTCGCTGTTCCGCTAATTTTGTACCAAGTTTGGGCGTTTGTTGCGCCTGGTTTGTACAAGCATGAACGTCGCCTAATTATGCCACTGCTGTTCTCTAGTTCTATTTTGTTCTATTGCGGTGTGGCTTTTGCGTACTTCGTTGTATTCCCATTGGTGTTTGGCTTTTTTACTGCCATTTCATTAGGTGGCGTAGAGTTTGCGACAGATATCGCGAACTACTTAGACTTTGTATTGGCGTTGTTTATGGCGTTTGGTATTGCATTTGAAGTGCCGGTAGCCATCATTTTATTGTGCTGGACCGGGGCAACGGATGTTAAAACGTTAAAAGAGAAACGGCCGTATATCGTCGTTGCCGCTTTTATTGCTGGTATGATGCTTACGCCACCAGACATGATCTCTCAAACCCTGTTAGCTATTCCAATGTGTTTGTTATTTGAAGTCGGACTGTTCTTTGCACGCTTTTATGTGCGTAAGCCCGAAGAAGACGAAGAATCAGAACAAGTCGAGTAATGGCTGGTTAAGTTTAGTGAAAAAAATCCCAAGCATTGGCTTGGGATTTTTTTCACTTAATCTTTATGACTTTTCCACAATGCTGGCAAACGTATTTCTCTTTTATTCCCATTAGCCTTTCAAATATGGTTCGACGTTGTCTTAATAAGTGTGAGGTTTCTCCACAACAGTGCATAACACCAGTCCTCATTCTGTTTTGAAGGCGGTATACTACAGGATGAATATGAAAGAATCAAATGTGGAATGGAAATCACATAGGTAATAACCTTTTGATATTTATGTAATATTATTGAGAGGCAAACAATTACTTACAAAGTGCACCTGTCTGCTATGCGTCTAATTTATTATATGTAATTCTTTTTGGTTATTGTTTTATGTCAAATAGATTAAATGCGTTGTGATTAGTTTGTTCAACGATGCTGTCGAGTGAGTACCCTGTTAACTCGGCTATACGGGCAGCCACGAGCGCAGTGTAGCTTGGCTCATTGCGTTTCCCTCTATGGGGTACGGGAGCCAAATAAGGGCAGTCTGTTTCGAGTACCACACGGGTTAGGTCTAGCTCTGGAATGACTTTATCCATGCCGCTGTTTTTGAATGTGGTTACGCCACCTAAACCAAGATGAAAGCCAAGTTCAGTAATTGCTTTTGCTTCTGCGACGCTGCCACCAAAGCAATGGAAAACCCCACGAATACTGCCATCTTGAACGGTTTTTAGAACCTCGATGGTTTCAGAGATGGAATCTCGTGTGTGGATGACTGCTGGCAAGCCCAATTCTTTGGCCCAGCCTAGTTGTGTCGCAAATGCATGTTCCTGCTCGGCTCTGAAAGTCTTATCCCAGTAAAGATCGATTCCAATTTCACCGACAGCCACAAACTTGCGCTTTTCAAACCAGCTGCGCATAACTGCGAGGTTTTGCTCTACATTCTCATCCACATAACAAGGGTGCAACCCCATCATAGATCGACAGATCTCAGGGTAATCAGCCTCGGTCTTAAGCATGGGTTCAATGGAGTCAAGATTAATGTTCGGTAACAAGATATGGGATACCCCTTGTTCAACAGCGCGTTGAACGACTTGCTTGCGATCGGCATCGAATTCGGAGGCATAAATGTGAGCGTGGGTATCTATCATATTGGTTATCGGTTGTTGGGGTGAGCAAAAATTATAATTCAGCTAATCATAAATAGCACTGCGGTGAACGTGGTGTAGTAGGTGTTATTTGCGTATCAAAGCACTTTTTAGCTTTAAGGCTAGTCACTTAAAGCCGGAGTAGTTATAGTTTCTGCCAGTATTACACCCAGACAAGGAGAATCACGTGTCTGTTTCAATCCAAGGTCAATTCCCAGGACGCCGCATGCGTCGTATGCGTAAACACGACTTTAGCCGTCGTTTGATGGCAGAAAACCAATTGAGTGCCAGCGATCTGATTTACCCAATGTTTATATTGATGGGTAAAAATCGCCGAGAAGTCGTGGAGTCCATGCCAGGGGTAGAGCGTCTTTCCATTGATTTGATGCTTGAAGAAGCTCAATACCTTGCACAACTGGGTGTGCCAGCTATCGCCCTCTTTCCTGTTGTGACTCAAGATGCCAAAAGCATCTGTGCCGCTGAATCTTATAACCCTGATGGTTTGGTGCAACGTGCTGTTCGTCTATTGAAAGAACATGTGCCTGAGATTGGTGTGATCACTGATGTTGCCTTAGATCCGTTCACTACTCATGGCCAAGATGGCATTATTGATGAAACGGGCTATGTGCAAAATGATGAAACAACGGAAATCTTAATCAAGCAGGCGCTGTCTCATGCACAAGCTGGTGCTGATGTTGTGGCTCCGTCAGATATGATGGATGGCCGAATTGGTAAAATACGCGAGGCGCTAGAAGAGGCGGGTTACATTCACACCCAAATCATGGCTTATTCAGCAAAATACGCATCTTGTTATTATGGACCTTTCCGTGATGCGGTTGGTTCTGCTGCTAACCTCAAAGGTGGTGATAAGAAAAACTACCAAATGGACCCTGCCAACAGTGATGAGGCACTGCATGAAGTCGCGATGGACATTAACGAAGGTGCAGATATGGTCATGGTTAAGCCTGGCATGCCGTATCTAGATATCGTCCGCCGTGTAAAGAGCGAGTTGCAAGTACCCACATTTGCATATCAAGTATCGGGTGAATATGCGATGCATAAAGCCGCGATTCAAAATGGTTGGTTAAAAGAACGAGAAACGGTTTTAGAATCTCTACTGTGTTTTAAACGCGCAGGTGCCGATGGTATTTTGACTTATTTTGCCAAAGATGTGGCGCAATGGTTAGCGGAAGAGGGGGCTCAGCCTTTAAAGAATTCAAAGCAAGACTGATTCAACATAGTCATTGACGTTTAAGCCGGGCATTTGCTCGGTTTTTGTCATTTTTCTGGGGCGAAAACGATCGACGATAAAATTAAATGAGATAAATTATCATTTAGGGGTTGATTATTAAATGAGAATGGTTATTATTAACTTGTCTTCGGGAGAAAGCAAACAACCTAATTAAGCCCCAGATGGAGTAGTTAGGTTGAACGGTTCTTTCTTGAACGACACGACATTGCTCACATTGCTTCCAGTGTAATTTAAGCTTTAAGGCAAAGCGATAACAGCACTAACTGTTTATGGTTTTGGCCACTTTTGCTAGGCGACATCTTCTGATGTCGCTTTCTTTTTTTCTGCACGATCTAATCATTAAATCACCACTATTTGTCCGTTATTTCAGCAAACAATCATTTCCTGTATATTCCGATAACTTCATAGAACTAAATTATTTTCCACAAGGCAGGATCGTTATAAGATCAAAGATCTTTGGTTTTGTATCTTATTAAGTGATTGTTTTTAAATGAGTAGTGTGTTCTTTTAGCCAGATTTTTTTACTGTTAATTATCAGTGGATAAGTTTTACCAACAGAGTTATCCACAATTAGGGTTGGTTTTTGTTGCGCAACGGAAGAATGAAACGATGAAATGGGGTAACCATTATCATCGCTTCGACTTAATCAAGCTTTGTCTTGTATTCAAAAGAGAATACATGGCATCAGAATGAGAGTCATGGCATCCTAAGCACACAAACTAATACACTGCATTTGGATCAACTAGATTATGGCTACCATACCTGAAAACCCGCTTATTCTTATCGATGGCTCATCCTACTTATATCGAGCTTTTCATGCCTACCCGGGCACAATGAGCAATGGTGAAATCCCAACAAATGCAGTGTATGGCGTTGTTAATATGCTACGAAGTATGATGCGCCAATTTTCATCTGATCGTATTGCCGTTATTTTTGATGCTAAAGGCAAAACCTTCCGCGACGACATGTACTCAGAGTACAAAGCAAACCGCCCACCGATGCCAGACGATCTTCGTTGCCAAATTGAGCCATTGCATAACGTGATTCGTGCAATGGGCTTGCCATTAATCTCTATTCCCGGTGTAGAAGCGGATGATGTTATTGGTACATTGGCATCGCAAGCATCTAAAGCGGGCATGCCGGTCTTGATTAGTACGGGCGATAAAGACATGGCTCAACTGGTGGATGAGAACGTCACACTGATTAATACCATGACTAATGTCGTGATGGATCGAGAAGGTGTGATCGAAAAGTTCGGTATTCCACCAGAGCTGATCATTGATTACTTAGCGCTGATGGGTGATAAGGTCGATAACATTCCTGGTGTGCCTGGTGTGGGTGACAAGACGGCGACGGCTTTGCTGCAAGGTATTGGCAGTATGGATAAGCTGTATGACAATCTAGGTGATATTGCAGCGCTCGGTTTCCGAGGTTCGAAAACCATGGCGAAGAAGCTTGCGGACAATAAAGAAGATGCACTGATGTCTTATAAGCTGGCTACGATTAAGCTGGATGTTGAGCTAGAAGAAACCCCTGAGTCTTTAGTTAAAGCAACGCCGAATACCGATGAGTTGATCAAATTGTATGGTCAAATGGTGTTCAAATCTTGGTTAAATGAGTTATTAGAAGGTGGGACGGGTGAAGTAGAAGCGATTGAGCGTTCACCGTCGTCCGTTGGTGCGAGTAATACAACGGCAGTTGCGATGGAAACATCGGCTGTCTCTATTGATCGCAGTAAATATGAAACCATCTTAGATCAAGACAGCTTTAATGCTTGGTTAGATAAATTAAAAACAGCAGAACTCATCGCGTTTGATACTGAAACCGATAGCCTAGATTACATGGTGGCAAACTTAGTTGGGCTCTCTTTTGCGATTGGCGAGGGTGAAGCTGCTTACGTGCCTGTTGCTCATGATTATTTGGATGCGCCACAACAGCTTGAACGGGATTGGGTGTTGGCACAATTAAAGCCGCTTTTAGAAGATGAAAATGTATCGAAAGTAGGGCAGAACCTTAAATACGATGCGAGCGTTTTAGCTCGTTATGATATTGACATGAAAGGCATCAAACACGACACCATGCTGGCTTCTTACGTGTTTAACAGCGTTGGTGGCAAGCATGATATGGACAGCTTAGCGTTGCGTTTTCTTCAGCATAGCTGTATTTCATTTGAGTCGTTGGCAGGAAAAGGCAAAAAGCAGCTGACTTTTAACCAAATCGATTTGGAGCAAGCATCGCCTTACGCCGCTGAAGATGCCGATGTAACTTTACGCCTGCATAATCGTATCTACGACAATATTGAACAAGATGAGAAGTTAAGTCGCATCTATAACGAGCTTGAGATTCCTTTGGTTCCGGTTATTTCACGCATTGAGCGCACCGGAGTGCTAGTCGACGATATGATGCTTGGGGCTCAATCGCAAGAAATTGCGGCTCGATTAGACGAGTTAGAGAAAAAAGCATTTGAAGTTGCAGAGCAAGAATTTAATTTAAGCTCACCCAAACAACTGCAGACGATCTTATTTGAAAAAATGGGGCTTCCCGTTATAAAGAAAACCCCATCTGGCGCTGCTTCTACTAATGAAGAAGTATTGCAAGAGCTGGCGTTGGATTACCCGCTACCAAAACTCATCTTAGAGTACCGTGGGCTGGCGAAACTAAAATCTACTTACACAGATAAACTGCCTAAGATGATTAACCCAACAACGGGTCGTGTTCATACTTCTTACCATCAAGCGGTGACGGCAACGGGACGCTTGTCTTCGACCGATCCAAATTTGCAGAACATCCCTATTCGCAACGAAGAAGGTCGTCGTATTCGCCAGGCGTTTATCGCACCACATGGCTGGAAGATTCTCGCTGTCGATTACTCTCAAATTGAATTGCGCATCATGGCTCACCTTTCAGGAGATAAAGCGTTATTAGAAGCGTTTGCCAACGGAAAAGACATTCACGCAGCAACGGCAGCAGAAGTGATGGGCGTTAGCATTGAACAAGTCACCTCAGAGCAACGTCGCCGAGCTAAAGCCATTAACTTCGGTCTTATCTATGGCATGAGTGCGTTTGGTTTAGCGAAGCAATTGGGCATTCCTCGTGGTGAAGCACAACACTACATGGATACTTACTTTGAGCGCTACCCAGGCGTAATGCAATACATGGAAGACACACGTTCAACAGCGTCTGAGCAGGGATTCGTAGAAACCATATGGGGCCGTCGTTTACATCTACCAGAAATTTCGTCTCGAAATGGTATGCGCAGAAAAGCGGCAGAACGTGCTGCAATCAACGCCCCTATGCAGGGAACGGCTGCCGACATCATTAAGAAAGCAATGCTGTTGGTTGATGAATGGATAGAAGCCGAAGGTAACGGTCGCGTAAAGTTACTAATGCAAGTGCACGATGAATTGGTGTTAGAAGTAGAAGAATCTGCATTGGTTGAGATTGAAAGTAAAGTACAAGAATTGATGGAATCAGCTGCAGATCTGGATGTGCCACTGGTCGCAGAATCTGGTCATGGTGACAACTGGGATCAGGCTCATTAGACGTTTTTTAACTGAAATTGAATAACTAACTTGAGCCAGCGCACATGCTGGCTTTTTTTTTATGTTAATAAAGTTCTTTGAGCGTCCTTGCCTTTCGTAATTTTAGTAATTAATAATGAAAATAAATTACGAAAACAGTTTCCATTTCTGAGTGATTGTTGTACATTATCTCTTGTAGGGTACAGAGGTAAGATGTTCTATCTTTCAGACCTTTTGTTTCACGTTATTGGATTAGGCTGATTCAGCCGCCCCAGTCAGCTTTTGACTGGGGCGTTTTTTATTGTGCCAAAACAAAAGCTTACATTGTATCTTGTTATCCTTTCTCATCTCGATGTTTCCATCTAAGTTTTAAATTTTCACTTACACGTCTCAACATTACGTATCTTTATAAAAGCTCAGGCTGTTCAATTTACATACAAAGTGTGATTTCGAATAGAATGGCCTGATGTAATAAACATCCTTTAAAAGCGTGAATATTTCTTTTAGATAAATAAGTTGCAGTATTCTGGGCTAGCGAAACATTGGTCAGAGGTATGTTATTTGATGTGGTGGTGTAATAAAGATAAGAAACGGGTAGAAGTGCAAGTTTTCAAGACAAACTGATCGAAAAATCTTGAATTATGTTGATGGGTAGTCGAGAATTTTAGGCCATAACTATAAAATATTTTTCTCTCCCGTTGCCCCACCTATACAAGGTGGGGACTTATTTGGATACTATAGAGATGGTCGTACTTCTATAAACGTTGCAATTTTATATGGGCGACGTATCTATTCGTTTGTATCAATATCGTCTTCGGTTTCTTCTTGAAGAAGCGCGGGTGCAAACCATTCATCAAGCTTAGCTCTTAATTGGTCAACGCCAATGCCTTTCAGTGACGAAAACATACCTACTTCCACATTAGGGCCGAAGCCTTGTGCATCTTGACGAATTTTAAGGAGCTGCGCATTTCGTGCACCACTTTTAAGTTTGTCTGCTTTAGTCAGTAAAATCTGAACAGGAATGCCAGAATCCACAGCCCAGAACACTAATTGCTGGTCGAGATCTTTCATTGGATGACGGATATCCATCAAAACGACCAAGCCTTTTAATGATTCACGTTTCTGTAGGTATTCACCCAAGGATTTCTGCCATTTCTTTTTTAGCTCTAATGGTACTTGTGCAAAACCATAACCCGGTAAATCCACAATGTGGCAATTGTCATGAACTTTAAACAAGTTAATCAGCTGAGTACGACCAGGTGTCTTACTGGTTTTTGCCAAACCTTTCTGGTTTGTCAGTCGGTTGAGTGCACTTGATTTACCCGCATTAGAGCGTCCAGCAAACGCAACTTCGACACCCATATCATCAGGAAGGTGGCGAATATCGGGAGCACTCGTAATAAAATGCGTATTTTGGTAATGAATTTTTGCGCTCACTGTTAACTCCATCTCGTCTTTGTGTAGTCGAATGATTACTTTTTCGTTAAATTGTGTAAAATAACCGTGATCGGTATAAGGTCGCCTATTGTACCATGAGCAACCACTTAACGTGGTACTGGAAGCTTAATAATAATAATGGAATGTCATGAAGAAAATAGCGCTAATCTTGAGTTTATTGGCCAGCTGCACTGCGTGGGCTCAAGGTAGTATTGAAGCTGGCAAAGCAAAATCCGTAACGTGTGCCGCCTGTCATGGTACAGATGGCAACAGTCTGATTACGACTTATCCTAAAATAGCAGGGCAACATGCTAAGTATCTTGAAAAACAACTCAAAGATCTAAAGCTTGGCGCTGAAACTGCAGGTAAGCAAGGTCGATACGATCCCGTGATGAGCGCAATGGCAATGCCATTAAGCGAACAAGACATGGCTGATCTCGCTGCTTATTATGCTTCTCTGCCTATTTCTGACACATCAACGCCAGAAGATGTGGTTGCTAAAGGTAAGGTTCTTTACCAAGCTGGTAGCATTGACCGTGGTGTAACGGCATGTATTGCCTGTCATGGCCCTCGTGGTAATGGCACTGAGTTGTCGGGCTTCCCTAAGATTTCCGGCCAGCATGCAGACTACGTAAAAGCACAGCTACTTAAGTTTCGAGCAGACGAACGCAGTAACGATATGAATGCCATGATGAGTGATATTGCTAAAAAGCTCACTGATGATGATATCGAAATTTTGTCGAAATACGTTGGTGGCTTACATTAATTAAAGTGGCCAGGCACCTCTTCCGATAACCAGTATTCGGAAGTGGAATTGGCTTAGAATTGAAAGCAGCAGTCTAATCTGCTGCTTTTTTACGTTCTCATTACTAATTTTTGTGGAAGTGCTCAATAAAACTCCACTCTAGCATCACTTTCTGGTATCTTGCGCATCCCTAACGGAGGATGTCAGAATGCACATATGTCCACTTTGTGAACACTCTCATGTCATAGACTATTTTGCTGACAAACGCAGGCAGTACTTACAATGTACCCAATGCCAGTTTGTCTTTGTGGATCCACAACAAAGGTTAAATGCAGAAAGAGAAAAAGCGCACTATGATTTGCATGAAAACGATCCAAGTGACCAAGGTTACCGACGGTTTTTGAGCCGTATGGCTGACCCAATGGCGGAACGTTTAATCGTGCCCTCTAATGGGATAGATTTTGGATGTGGTCCAGGGCCAACTTTGTCAATTATGATGGAAGAGCAGGGGCACACCATGGCGTTATACGATATCTACTATTACCCCGATAAGCAGGTATTAGACACAACGTATGACTTTATGACTGCAACCGAAGTAATAGAGCATCTTTATGATCCTAAATCGGTATGGCAGCAATGGTTGAGTTTAGTCAAACCAGGCGGCTGGATTGGTGTGATGACCAAACTAGTAAAAGACGTGGAAGCGTTCGCCGGATGGCATTATAAGAATGATCTCACACACGTGAGCTTTTTTAGCCAAGCTACCTTTAAATACTTGGCAGCGCGGGATGGACTCCAACTCGAATTTATTGGCAATGATGTAATTTTACTGAGGAAGCCCAGTAATGAGTCGTAGTAAAAAATCAAGAAAGCCAGGAGCGTCAGGCGCTCCTGAAGTTATCGTTACACGTAACCGTAGCGAATCAAATGTAGAAGGTCGTTTACGTAAAAAAGTTAAAAATCGTAAAGGCTTAAAATCTGGCAGCCGCCACTCTGATGTAGAGCAAGGCAAGCAAGGGAATGGTGGTAAAGCACGTGATCCTCGTTTAGGCAGCAAGAAAAAAATCCCACTGATTATTGAGCCGAAGCAAAAGCCGACTAAACAACAGCGTAAACTGTCTGCTGAACAAGAGCTTGAAATGCTAGAGCAAGATGCACAACTGATGGTATTGCTTGACCGCTTAGAAAGTGGTGAAAGCCTAGGTGGCGGTTTACAAAAATACGTTGATGAGAAATTGGATCGTATTGAAGTGCTAATGAAGCAATTGGGTCTATTCGAAGAAGAAGAACCAGAAGCGGAAATTGAAGCGCCAGCACCTGTTGCGAAAAAGAAATCGAGCTCAGAAGATGATCTATTGTCTCAATTTGAAGGCATCGATTTGAACGATTTTAACGAATTCAAGGACTAGTTTTAGCTTATGTCAGTAACTTTGTTAGCCTCACTGGGCGGTTTGATAATTATCGGCCTTGGCTCTTATGCTGGTTACCTATTACTGCAAGTTAAAAAGCAGAAGGAACTGCAGCAGCAACATCAAGCTATCGCCATTGCTAAACGTAACGCGAATATTTTTGAAAACGTTGATGCGCTTTGTGCCGCAGGCATTCAAGGGCAGTGCGACCTATCGGAAATCAGTATCCGTGTATGTGGGATCTTGGATTATGTCCAAGGAGACGAAAAAGTGGATGTTGCTGTCGACTACCCAGCACTGAACGAGCTGCACACCATAGTAAAAGATATGGAGCGAGGAGATGCTCGTCAAGCGTTAGCTAAGCAAGATCGTATGAAGCAAAACTTGCTCAGAACGAAAGCTGAAGCACGCTTGTCAGATACCATTGTGGTTGAGTTAACCACGCTACAAAAGCGTATTAAACCCCTCAATAATCAAATCGCGGTCACGCAGATCGTTCATTAGTCGCTGAGACTGAGTCAAAATATGGAAAGTGCTAGTGATCAAACTAGCACTTTCGCACATTTCTAGTTTAATTTAAGTATCTCCACATCATCAGCTAATGAGGCTGTGGCAAAATACCCGTCCATAGAAAAATAAAATGGAAGTACAGCATGTCTAGTGATCAAATAGTTTGGGATCAAGCGGTATTAGATAAATACAACTATTCTGGGCCAAGATATACATCTTACCCAACCGCGTTAGAGTTCCATGAAGCATACACCATCTCAGAGCTTGATATGGCATGCACTCGTTACCCTGAACGCCCATTGTCACTGTATGTGCACATTCCGTTTTGTCACAAGCTTTGCTACTACTGTGGCTGCAATAAAGTGATCACTCGCCATCAGCATAAGGCCGACGATTATCTTGATGTTTTAGAGTTAGAGATCCGTCAAAGAGCGTCGTTATTGGCTGGCCGCGGTGTAACCCAATTGCATTTTGGTGGCGGCACGCCAACGTTCTTGAACAAAGCGCAAGTCACTCGCTTAATGACATTGTTGCGTGAAGAATTTCACTTTGAAGCGGATGCTGAAATCAGCATTGAAGTAGACCCACGTGAACTTGAATTAGATATGTTGGATCACCTGCGTAGCGAAGGCTTTAATCGTCTGAGCATTGGTGTCCAAGATTTTAATAAAGAAGTGCAGAAATTAGTTAACCGTGAACAAGATGAAGAGTTTATCTTTGCCATGGTAGAGCGCGCCAAACAGTTGGGGTTCCGTTCGACCAACTTAGATCTGATTTATGGGCTACCAAAGCAAACCAAAGAAAACTTTGCAGAAACTATGGCTCAGGTTCTGAAGATGAAACCAGGCCGATTATCCGTCTTTAATTATGCGCATATGCCCAATTTATTTGCGGCACAACGTAAAATTAAAGATGAAGATTTACCTGCACCAGAAGTGAAAATGGCTATCTTGCAAGATACTATTGCGACATTAACTGGGGCCGGCTACCAATTCATAGGCATGGATCACTTTGCGCTTCCTGACGATGAATTAGCCGTGGCACAGCGTGAAGGCATTCTTCATCGTAACTTCCAAGGTTACACCACCCAAGGTGAGTGTGATTTGGTCGGCTTCGGCGTATCGTCGATCTCTATGGTTGGTCACAGCTATGCTCAGAACCAAAAAGATCTGAAGAAGTACTACGCACAAGTGACGGATATGCGCCACGCGTTATGGAAAGGGGTGTGTCTTGATCAAGATGACCTGATCCGCCGTGAAGTGATTAAGCAGCTTATTTGTAACTTTAAGCTTGATACCCGTGCGATAGAGCAAGAATTCAATCTTCAGTTTGATAAGTACTTCAAAGAAGATTTAGGGTTATTGAAAACCTTCATTGATGACGAACTGGTTGAACATGATAACAATGAGATCCGCGTGACTCTACGTGGTCGTTTGTTGATTCGTAATATCTGTATGTGTTTTGATAAATACCTACGTAACCGCGCAAGACAACAGCAGTTTTCGAGAGTGATTTAAGATCAGGCTGAGGGACGCTGCGTTACAGGTTACAGGTTACAGGTTACAGGTTACAGGTTACAGGTTACAGGTTACAGGTTACAGGTTAGAGCAAAAGAGCGGATGGAACAAAACAAAAAGCCGACATAGGAGACTATGTCGGCTTTTTTATTTTTCGTTAGGCATGAAAGGTTAGGGGAATATTTTCTTTTCCGCCTTCCGCCTTCCGCCTTCCGCCTTCCGCTTCTAAGCTCTACCCTTAACTTTCTCTTTCAGTTCTGCTTTTTCAGCATCAGAAAGGAACGCCAGTTCTAGGCCGTTAATTTGTGCTTGGCGAATTTGCTCTTGGCTTAATCCTGCTTGAGGCGCTGCAACTTCGTATTCAAATGGAAGCTCAATGCCCTCTACCGCCGGATCGTCGGTATTTAGACATGCGAGTACACCATGCTCAAGAAATTGCTTCACAGGGTGATTAGCGAGTGTCTCAACCGTACTGGTTTGGAAGTTAGACGTTAGGCAAGACTCAATACCGATACGATTTTCTGCTAGGAAATCCATCAATTTAGGGTCGTGGATCGCTTTAACACCATGGCCGATACGTACCGCGCCCAATTCTTGAATGGCTTGCCACATGCTTTGTGCGCCAGCAGCTTCACCAGCATGAACGGTGACTTGAAGGCCTGCATCACGTACTTGCTTAAAGTGAGAAACAAAACGTTCGCCTGGTTGGCCTAGTTCGTCACCGGCTAAGTCGATAGCAACAATGTGATCTTTTTGCGTAAGCAGAGCATCTAATTCTTGCTGACAAGCATCTTGACCAAATGTGCGGCTCATGATGCCAATTAAGTTTGCTTTCACGCCAAAGTCACGTACACCTGCTTGCACACCATCGACTACCGCTTCTACAACACCGGCGACAGGGAGGTTGTGTTTCATCGCCATGTAGTATGGAGAAAAACGCAGTTCAGCGTAATCAATTTGAGCGTTCAATGCATCTTCAACATTTTCATAGGCAACACGACGACAAGCGTCTAAGTCACCTAACACTGCAACACCCCAGTCTAGCTTAGATAGGAAAGCAACAAGTGAAGGCTCAGCTTCTACGATTTGTACGTGAGGGCGGAGTGCTTCTAGGTCGTAAGCCGGTAATGCTACACCAAACTTTTTGCCCAAATCTAAAATGGTCTGACTACGGATATTGCCATCAAGGTGGCGGTGAAGATCGGTAAGTGGCAGGTTTTTAGTAATCATTATCAATATCCCAGTCGCTAATTATTCAGCTAAGTATAAGAACCTATGTTCTTGATGTCAGCAGGCAATCGCTAGAAAATCAGCCATTATGCGGAATCTTGCTTCATGTTAACTAATTCTGTTGGCCATTCCGCGAAAGGCAATGGATGGCTAAACAGATAGCCTTGGGCTTGTGGGCAGTTGAGCTGTCGAAGAATATCAGCTTGCTCAATCGTTTCTACCCCCTCTGCAACCAGATTAGATTTGAAGCCTTTGGTCATGTTAACGATGGCGGCCACAATAGAGGTGTCTATGGTGTCTTTATTGAGTTGCATGATGAACGAACGATCTATTTTCAAGCAATCGAAAGGCAGTTTGTGTAGGTAGGCCAATGATGAATAGCCGGTACCAAAATCATCAATGGCGATCTTGATGCCTAATTGCTTGATGGTTTGCATGTTTTTTAAAATGACGGGGTCGTTATCGACAATTCGAGATTCAGTAATCTCAAGAGTTAGGTTGCTTGGGGCGAGCTTAGTATCGAGTAAAATTTGCTTCAAATTAACGATGAATTCAGGTTGAGATAGCTGATTAACCGATAAGTTAACGTGCAGGCTGAATTCTTTAGGCCACTGGCCGCTGTGAATCGCCTGCGCTGTGTCAGTGCAGGACTTGAGTAATATTTGATGGCCAATATCACCAATTAACCCGCTTTCTTCTGCAATAGGAATGAACTCAAAAGGTGGGATGACACCTCGTTCAGGGGAGATCCAACGAGCTAAGGCTTCAGCACCTAATACCTGGCCACTTTCTAGATCCACAATGGGCTGATAAAAGGGCACGAATTCGCTATGGACAATCGCCTGGTTCATTTCTGCTAAGGTTTGAGTTTTCTTACGTGATGCATCGGCCATTTCAGGGCGGTAGTGCGCCACACGTAACGACTCTTGTTTTGCATGGCTCAATGCAATGCTGGCATTTCGTAGCCAAGTACTCATGCTCGCGAGGCTGTCTGTTGTCACCATGCCAACTGAGATGTTGATCACCACGGTTTCATCGCCCATTTGAAAAGGTGAGCTTAATGCCTGCTTAATTCGGTTTGCCATTTCATCAACATTAGACATGCTGTTGCTATCTGGTTGGAAAATCGCAAATTCATCGCCAGATACACGAGCAAGCATGGAGTCAGGCTGGCACTGATGCTTCAGGCGTTCTGCTAAAATAATCAGCAATTGGTCACCACTGTAGTGGCCTAAGCTGTCGTTAATGTCTCTGAATCGGTCGATACCGATTAGGATTAATGAGCCGTTATCTAGGCTGTTGATCTTACAGCTCGCTTCAATTAAACCTTGTCGACTATAGAGTTGAGTCAGAGAGTCGTATACCAATTGAGACCGCAGTGCTTCAAAGGAGTTTTGCAAGTTGTGGGTCATGTTATTAAATGCAGAAACCAACATGCTGGTTTCATGGATATTGCCTGGTTCAGGCATGGTAGCATCCCAATCGCCAGCCGCAATGTCATTGGCTGCTTTGGCGGTGCTGGTAATGGCGCGGGTAATGCGATTGAACGCCAGTAAGCCCAATAACAAGCCAACAAAACTGACCGCTAAACCTATCATCCATCCCGTTTGTTGCTGTTTTGGTAGATCGCCCAGCAAGTCGGTTTCAGAGACAATAACCATGATGTACCAATCAAGGCCGAAGTCATTATTAAATCGAGATAGCTTGCTGAAATAGCGTTCGTTATCTAATTCATAGTCAAACATAAACGCTGAATAGGGGGTTTTTAGTCGTTCTAAGTCAATAAATTCGGCACTTTCACTCAATATTGGGTTGATATTCTCCGTTGCTAATAAGCGCATACTCTTGGCTGATTGAGTGGTGCCCATTGAGACAACGCTATCGGACTCTGAATGAGCGATCAGCCTTTTATCTTTGTCGAATACATAGATTGAAGATGAGGTTCGGTCTTTCTGTTCAATCAGAAATTGGTTAAAAGTGTCGATTTGAACATCGGTGGCCGATACGCCTAATAGCACGTTACCTTTCATGACTGGGTTTAAAGCCGACAAGGTGATTTCTTGTCTTTCGTCGGCATTCGCATAAATTTTAGACCAAGACGGTTTTAACGATTCAGCAGCTGGCTTATACCAAGGCCGTACTCTCGGGTCATAATTTTGAAATTGAGAGCGAACACCTGAAAGCGTGTCTCTGCCTTGATAGATTCTGAGTTCACCCTCAGTGCGTTGGTCTTTGAGCATTAAGGTGATTTTGTCGCTGTTTTCTTGGCGAAAACCGATGTATTCACCGTTGATACCGCCAAAACCAATGACATCGAGATGTTCGACTTCTTTGTACAAATGGCCAAAGCTCATTTCAAAGAAGTCTTGAATTTGGGTCATGTCATTCTGTTGATAAAGATCGCTGAAAGCAATGGTCCTGGATAAGGCGATATTGGCTTTATAAGGTTCGTTTAGAAAAACTTTGAGCTTGGTGTTGGTATTTTCAGTAAAGGCGATCAGTTGTTTATGGCTGAGCTTGGTCACCATATTCTCGTAACTGGTGTATTGGACAAATGCGATAACCCCTAGTGTGAATAGAAACACTATGACAAGTGGAAGGATAACTGCCGTTCGTAGGGTTAGTTTTTTATGGGCCATCGCTTTGATTTTTAAATGATACTGTCAATAGTCATAATAGCACGTAAGACTTGATTAGCTATTAAACAATCATGACGATAATTCATACTATGGCATATCAAGTTCCTTTAATTTCCTCGTTAGGGTATTACGGCCCCAACCGAGTAATTTAGCGGCGTCTTGCTTATGTCCATTGGTATGTTCGAGTGCTGTTTTTAAAAGTATACGTTCAAATTCAGGTTGTGCGTATGCCAATAGCGATGATTCACCTTTTTGCAGAGATTTTCTAGCCCACTGTTCCAATTGTTGTTGCCAACCTATGTTGTCGGTATTGTCTGATTTCGATGGGCTATGGTCGAGCAACTCCCTTGGTAAATCCGTCGGCAAAACTTCATTACCACTGGCCATCACGGTAAGCCAGCGACAAACATTTTCTAATTGACGGACATTGCCGGGCCACTCAAGTTGGTTAAGTTGGGTTACGGTATCTGGGTGCAAAGTTTTCATTTCTACCCCTAACTCTTCTGCAGCCAAACGCAAAAAGTGAATGGTCAGCTTTTCGATGTCTTGTTGGCGTTCTCTTAAGGAGGGGATGTGGACTCTAATTACGTTCAGGCGGTGAAATAAATCTTCCCGAAAGCCCCCTTTGTTGACCAGTTGTTCTAAATCTTGGTGAGTGGCGGCAATGATTCGCACGTCTACATTGACCGGAGAGTGACCACCCACTCGGTAAAACTGGCCGTCTGCTAAAACACGTAATAATCGTGTTTGGATGTCTAATGGCATGTCGCCAATTTCATCTAAAAACAAGGTGCCGCCATTGGCTTGTTCAAAGCGGCCTTGGCGTACCGCGTTCGCACCAGTAAAAGCGCCTTTTTCGTGACCAAATAGTTCTGACTCAATCAGATCTTTTGGAATGGCCGCCATGTTTAGGGCAATAAACGGGTTTTTAACTCTCGGGCTGTGGCGGTGAAGGGCATGTGCGACCAATTCTTTACCGGTTCCAGACTCTCCGTTGATGAGCACCGAAATCGACGATCTAGACAGGCGGCCAATCGCTCGAAAAACTTCTTGCATGGCCGGTGCTTCGCCGATGATCTCCGGCGCATTGGATGTCAGCGACTCATTGTCAGCCGGCAGGTGTTTGCGTTGCTCATGACTGTGTGCAATGGCGCGTTCAACTAAGGCCAAGGTTTCATCAATATCAAATGGTTTGGGTAAGTATTCAAAGGCGCCCTCATGATACGCGTTGACCGCCGCATCCAAATCTGAGTGTGCGGTCATGATGATGATGGGTAAATCTGGGTATTGCTGTTGTACTTGTTTTAGGAGTTCTAACCCATCCATCCCTGGCATACGAATATCCGAGACAATGACGTCAGGCGCTTGTCTTTCTAAGGCGAGCAGGACGCTTTCTGCATCTGCGAACGTATCACATTGGATCTGCGCAGAAGAGAGCGTTTTTTCCATCACCCAACGAATTGAGCTGTCGTCATCTACGACCCAAACAAAGCCTTTACTCATAATGATAATTCCTGTTCCCGCAGCGTAGCGAAGGCCAAATGGCCGAAAAATTTAAATCGGTAATAAAATGGTGAATTTAGTTTGTCCCGGCCAGCTTATAACGTCTATTTTGCCTTTATGCTGGTCGATGAGATTTTGAGAAATGGAAAGCCCCAATCCTGTGCCGCCTTCTCGTCCACTGACCATTGGATAAAACAGTGTATCTTGCAGGGCTGGTGGAATGCCGGGCCCGTTATCAATCACTTCAATACTGGCGGCTAGCTTGTGTCTCGTGCCATGAATATTGACTTGATGCACCGTTCTGGTGCGGATGAGTATTTCACCGTCACTTTGTGGTGCGAGTATTTGAGCTGCATTGCTTAAAATATTAAGAAGTGCTTGCTCTATTTGGTCAGGGTCCATTAAAAAGTCGGGCAGGCTGGGATCGTAATCCCTCTGGATTACCAGTTTATTTTCAGCTTCTAATTCAACTAATTGGCGCACTTTCTCAAGGACTAGATGGAGATTTTCATCTTTCTTTTGGCCCAGTTTTTGTGGACCAAGCAGGCGGTCTACTAGTGCTCGTAGCCGATCGGCTTGCTCAATGATGATCTGGGTATATTCTTTGAGTGCTGGGTCGGGCAACATGCGAGCAAGCAGCTGTGCTGCTCCTCTCAAGCCGCCTAATGGGTTCTTTATCTCATGAGCTAAACCACGCACCAGTACTTTAGCGGCCTGTTGTTGAGCATGTTGGTTGAGCTCTTGGCTTAAGCGCCTTTGTTGATCAATTTTTCTCAACTCAAGAATCAACATGACTTCTTTTTGCCATGAAATGGGGCTTACCGTCACCTCTAATAACATGGGCTTGCCATTAATCACAAAGGTGACTTCACTGTCAGTAATGCTTTGCCCTGACAGCAAAGGCTGAGTCAGCAGGTTCAAATCCATCGAACTGTGTTGGATTTGACTTGCCAGAGAAGCCCCAATCAAACGCTTGGAGCTTTGAGCAAATAATTGTTCAGCAGCAGGGTTGGCGAACCGCATGATGAGCGCGTCATCAAGCATCAAGGTCGCGGTGACGATGTGATCTAAAATATTGGAGGATAACTGATCGTTCACTAGCATGGTCCCTACCTTAGCGTGCTGGAAATAACGGCATAAATTCCATTGCACTATTATGGTGCATCGTTAGCTAAGTATGAAACATTGATCAGAGAACAAAAAGCGTTATGTGGAATAACAGCCCTTATTTTTGTGCGTTATCTCTCTAATTAACCTTAGCTCGATGTAAATGCACCGATATAGTATCTGTAGATGCAATAAGCTTGCCGCTTCGTAAGGCTTTGATCATAAAGGTATGGGTGCCTCTGTCTACGTTGATCAAGGTCCACTTTTTTTGGGTTTGAGGTGCACCGTATGCCTCATTGTTGAGCACTAATTGAAGCGTTTCATCAATCGAGAGCTTTCGGCTAGTTTGGAGTGAAATTTGGATGCGGCCTTGGTTGTCTCGAATAGTTTGTTCAGGCATTGGTGATTCAAATTGAATCGTTAGTGGTATTGGTACCGTTTTGGATGTGGTTTGCCTTGACTGTTGGTTTTCATGGCTTGAGTTGTTGCTTAGGGATTGGTCGTCCGTTGGCGCGATAACGGTCGGATTATCTTCAATAATATCAAAGCTATCTAGATTGGACGCACTCTCGGGAGGTGTGTCACTGAGGTGTAATACCCCCTTGTTATCCGTCCATGTATAAACGGTTTGTGCGAGCGAGTATGAGCATAAAACCAAAGAGATAAAGCAGATGAGTATGCATTTCATGGTAACTTACCAAATGAGAAGTATAAGTTAACCTCATGTTATAGAATGAATTATTTGAATAAAATAAAAAAGGCTCACCTGCGAGGTGAGCCTAATATTTATGCAATCATACGATTGGCTTTACACCGAGAATAAACTCTGTGCTGAACTTATACTGAGTAGTACAGTTCAAACTCAAGTGGGTGAGTTGCCATGTTGATTTGCTCAACGTCTTGAGACTTAAGTGCGATGTAAGAATCGATAAAGTCGTCAGAGAATACGCCGCCAGCTGTTAGGAATTCACGGTCATCATCAAGCGCTTGAAGTGCTTGTTGTAGTGATTCTGCAACTGTTGGGATTTCTGCTGCTTCTTCAGCTGGGAGATCGTATAGATCTTTATCCATTGCTTCACCTGGGTGGATCTTGTTCTTAATACCGTCAAGACCAGCCATTAACATACATGCGAACGCTAAGTATGGGTTTGCTGTTGGATCTGGGAAGCGAACTTCGATACGACGTGCTTTCGGGCTTGGTACCACAGGGATACGGATAGAAGCAGAACGGTTACGTGCAGAGTATGCAAGCATAACTGGCGCTTCGAAGCCTGGTACAAGACGCTTGTACGAGTTAGTTGATGCGTTAGCAAAGGCATTGATAGCACGTGCGTGCTTGATGATACCGCCAATGTAGTAAAGCGCCATTTCAGAAAGGCCGCCGTACTTGTCACCAGCAAACAGGTTCTGACCGTCTTTGTTCAAAGACATGTGAACGTGCATACCAGAACCATTATCACCTACTAGTGGCTTAGGCATGAAGGTTGCAGTTTTACCAAATGCGTGAGCAACGTTATGAACAACGTACTTGTAGATTTGGATTTCATCGGCTTTTTCAGTCAATGTGTTAAAGCGAGTTGCGATTTCATTTTGACCCGCAGTTGCCACTTCGTGGTGGTGCGCTTCAACAACAAGACCCATCTCTTCCATAACAAGACACATTGCAGAACGGATGTCTTGAGATGAATCAACAGGAGCAACTGGGAAGTAACCGCCTTTAACGCCAGGACGGTGACCTTTGTTACCGCCTTCCACGTCAGCGCCAGTGTTCCAAGACGCTTCGATATCATCAATTTTGAAGAAAGAACCTGAGATGTCTGTGTTGAATTTCACATCATCAAATAGGAAGAATTCTGGTTCAGGGCCGATAAGAACCGTATCAGCAACACCCGATGCACGCATGAATTCTTCAGCACGTTTTGCAATAGAGCGTGGGTCACGGTCGTAACCTTGCATTGTTGCAGGCTCTAGGATGTCACAACGAATGTTTAGCGTTGCGTCTTCAGTGAATGGGTCAAGTACCGCGCTTGTCGCGTCAGGCATCATTACCATGTCAGATTCGTTAATGCCTTTCCAACCCGCTACAGAAGAACCGTCGAACATTTTGCCTTCTTCAAAGAAGTCTGCGTCGATTTGGTGAGAAGGGATAGAGATGTGTTGCTCTTTACCTTTGGTATCAGTAAAGCGTAAATCAACAAACTTAACTTCGTTTTCTTGGATCAGTGATACAACATTTTCTACTGACATCTTGGATAACCTCCAGTGTTATGAATTTGATAATGCACAATTTTGTTTAAACCGGCATTGATTAATCTTTTCAAAAATTGATATTAATCGATGACTGTTCTACTAAAGCTAAAATCGTGCCAAAAAAAATAATCCTTTATATTCAGCTCGTTATGTAATTAACGTTTATTTTGGTGCGTTTGGTTGCACCAAAATGATCCCTAAAGGCACCAAGATGGTGCAACTTAAAGGTGAGTAATAAACCTAACCAAGCCAAGGTTATTCAGCAATCAATTTTGTATTTTGTCAATCTCCTTTTTGTCTCTGGATTCAGTCTCCCATTTCATAAAATGTTCGCGCGCTTAATTTTGCTGGTCTATAGGGCAGGGTATTATGTGATTTATAAGCTATAAATAAGAAATAAGCGGAAATAGATCACATATTTCTAGGTTTTTCGCCAAAATCTGATACATTATTGGCCGTTTTTAAAATCAAGTGAGCGGCACTTATTAATTGTTAATAAGACGCGGCTACTTTTATGAGTGAATCGAAATCCATGGCTACTCCACAGATTGATAAGTTAAGAAATATCGCGATTATCGCGCACGTTGACCACGGTAAAACAACGTTGGTTGACAAATTGCTACAGCAATCAGGTACGCTTGAGTCTCGTGGTGAAGCTGAAGAGCGCGTCATGGACTCGAACGATATCGAAAAAGAGCGTGGCATTACCATTCTTGCGAAAAACACCGCAATTAACTGGAATGACTACCGCATTAACATCGTAGATACCCCAGGACACGCCGATTTCGGTGGTGAAGTTGAGCGTATCATGTCGATGGTTGATTCTGTTCTTTTGATCGTTGACGCAGTAGATGGCCCAATGCCACAAACGCGTTTCGTAACGCAAAAAGCGTTCGCACACGGTCTTAAGCCAATCGTTGTAATCAACAAGATTGACCGCCCAGGCGCTCGTCCTGATTGGGTTATGGATCAAATCTTTGACCTTTTCGACAACCTAGGTGCTACTGATGAGCAACTAGACTTCACTACTGTTTACGCTTCAGCTCTTAACGGCTGGGCAACAATGGAAGAAGGCGTTGTTGGCGAAGACATGGAACCATTGTTCCAAGCGGTTGTTGATACAGTAGAAGCGCCTCAAGTTGACCTTGACGGCCCACTTCAAATGCAAGTTTCTCAACTAGATTACAGCTCTTACGTAGGTGTTATCGGTGTTTGTCGTGTTACTCGTGGTTCTGTTAAACCAAACCAACAAGTAACTATCGTCAATGCTGAAGGCAAAAAACGTAACGGTAAAGTCGGTACAGTTCTTGGTTACCTTGGCCTTGACCGCCATGAAGTTGAACAAGCTAATGCGGGTGACATCATTGCAATCACAGGCCTTGGTGAGCTGAAAATTTCAGACACTATCTGTGACCAAAACAATGTTGAAGCAATGGAAGCATTGTCTGTTGATGAACCAACAGTAACCATGACTTTCCAAGTAAACACTTCTCCGTTTGCTGGTAAAGAAGGTAAGTTCGTTACTTCACGTAACATCCTTGAGCGTCTTGAAAAAGAACTGGTTCACAACGTTGCATTGCGCGTTGAAGAAACAGAAAGCCCAGATCGTTTCCGTGTATCAGGCCGTGGTGAACTTCACCTATCTATCCTGATTGAAAACATGCGTCGTGAAGGTTTCGAGCTAGCAGTATCTCGTCCAGAAGTAATCATCCGTGAAGAAAATGGTCAGAAAATGGAACCGTTTGAGACGGTTACTATCGATGTTCTTGAAGAGCACCAAGGTGCAATCATGGAAAGCATCGGCCTACGTAAAGGCGAGCTAACTGACATGGCACCAGATGGTAAAGGCCGTGTTCGCATGGACTTCATGATGCCTTCTCGTGGTCTTATCGGTTTCCAAACTGAATTCCTAACAATGACGTCTGGTTCTGGTCTTATTTACCACTCGTACGATCACTACGGTCCTCACAAAGGCGGCGTAATTGGTCAACGTAACAATGGTGTTCTTGTTTCGAACGCTACTGGTAAAGCTTTGACTTACGCATTGTTCTTTCTTCAAGCTCGTGGTCGTCTATTTGCAGAGCACGCTGACGAAGTTTACGAAGGCCAAGTAATCGGTATTCATAACCGTTCTAACGACCTTACTGTAAACTGTTTGAAAGGTAAGCAGTTAACTAACGTTCGTGCATCTGGTACTGATGAAGCACAGGTTCTTTCTCCGCCAATCCGTCACACTCTAGAGCAAGCTCTTGAGTTCATCGACGAAGATGAGCTAGTAGAAGTAACGCCTGAAAGCATCCGTATTCGTAAGAAACTTCTTACTGAAAACGAGCGTAAGCGCGCAGCACGTCCAGCTAAAGACTAATTTTTTAGTTAGCAAGACCGTGTAGAAATTAGAAAGCCCTGCTAGTGATAGCGGGGCTTTTTTTGTTAAGAGGCAGGCTTAAGGCGAAGGGCTAAAGGCTAAAGACGAGATCAAAAGATAAAGCACTGAGATCCGAGCTATTGGAAAGAGAGTTTGACATCCAAAAGCGAACAAACACAATTTCACGCCTCACGCCTCACGCCTCACGCCTCACGCCTCACGCCTCACGCCTCACGCCTCACGCCTCACGCCTCACGCCTCACGCCTCACGCCTTCAACCACAAACTCAACCCGTTGCTCTACCGTGCCCCAAGGCACCTCAACCACTTCATAACCTAAAGCTTGGTAGCTTGTAACGAGCTCTTTGTGGATCTCTAACGCTTCTTCAAACGGGTAGGGTCTTATATCGTCTTGAACGTAAATGTCTGCGTATGGCTTGCAGAAGAACACTTGTGGGTGATAACCAAGGCTTGCTTGGCGATAGGATTCGGGTACGGGTAAACCACCTTTGGTGAGATAGCCACAAATATCAGGAATCGCACGGTCCATAAACGAGATGTCACTTCCCTCGATGGCTTCCGTTTTTTGGCGAGACATTAATTCCAAGCACAATTTGGCAAAACCACCGAGGTTGTGCCATGGCAAAATTCCGCCCTCTATTACACTCTGCTGCTCGATTAGGGTACGAGACCCTTCTGCGTAGATTGTATAGTTTAGGTGGCCCAGCGCGTTAACCAGGGTGGTTTTACCCGCCCCTGGCCCGCCAGTGATGATGATAGGTAGCATGTGAAGCAATCCATAATAAAAAGCATGCTAATTAGGATACATAATTCATACTGCTAACTGAACTTAAAGCATTTAGGTTTCCGCCTTCCGCCTAAGCGCAGCGTCCCGCTTTTCCCTTACTTCAACTTTGCCAAAAACTTATCAGACTCAGCAATTGCGGCTTTCATTTCTTTAATCGCAACACTGATGTCTTTTTCTAAGCTCATGAACTCACCTTGCAGTGAACCAATCGCGTTGGCATTCAAGTTGTGTTTTAAATACAAGGTATTGTCGCGTAGCGTATTTAATACGGGAGTCATCTTGTTTTCCGCGCGTTTCATCGCTCGTAACATGTCGTTATAAGATGCTTTAGTTTGCTTTAATTTGGCTTCACTATCGCGGCGAAGTTTGCTGCTGGTGTACAGTTCTAGCTCGTCCTGCCATTCATCAAATAGAGCTTCGGATACATCTTCAATGGCGCTGATACGGCTGGCAACTTCTTCAGCAGCTTTCTCGCTGTCTTGGTATTTGTCATCGATTTTGTTGTACATACCTTCTAAGTCGCCACCATCAAAATTGGTTAGACTGGACAAGGCTTCAAGCGCACTAGAAAACTCCTCTTGCGCATCTTGTTGGGATTTTTTGGCGTCTTCGACGCGGTCTACCATGATGTCTCGTTTATGCACGCCCACGGTTTCCATTGCTGAATAATAAGTGGATTGGCAGCCAGTTAGGCCAAATAGTGCAATGCATAATGGCAACAAATAACGCATTCGAATTTCCTTTTCGTATAGAATGTAAGTCCGCGTCCTATTGGGCGCGTCAATATTCAAAACTATGAACGACTTGGCAGGGAGATACAAGTTGACGCTAAACAAGATGGTTATTCAGTCTCAAAACTTTGCCAAATATTTGGTGAACCGAGTTTCTCACGATCGTTTAACCGTGAGTGCAGGTTATATGGCGTATATTACGCTGCTATCGCTCGTCCCGTTGTTAACCGTATTGTTGTCGGTGCTGTCTTCTTTTCCGCTGTTTGCTGACGTTGGAGACGTATTGCAAGATTTCGTTATCACGCATTTTGTTCCTGCGGCGGGCATTGCCGTGAAATCCGCATTGACCGACTTTGTAGCGAATACCGGTAAAATGACCGCAGTAGGCGGTGCTTTCTTGTTTGTAGCTGCGCTGATGTTGATTTCTAATATTGATAAGAGCTTGAATTTTATTTGGCGAGTAAAAGACAAACGCCGCAGCGTGTATTCGTTTTCAATGTATTGGATGGTGCTGACTCTAGGGCCAATCATGGTGGGAGCAAGTATTGCTGCAACCTCTTACATTACGTCACTTAATTTTTTAGATAGCGAAGCCATTTCGACGGTTTACACCTATTTCTTGCGTTGGTTGCCGTTTATCCTATCTTTCTTTGCTTTTGTTGGCCTTTACTTGTTGGTTCCAAATACCAAGGTTGCGTTACGTGATGCGGTGATTGGTGCGTTGGTTGCAGCTGTCTTATTTGAGTTGAGTAAAAAAGGGTTCGCTCTTTACATCACACATTTTCCCTCATATCAGCTTATTTATGGCGCTCTTGCCGCTATCCCTATTTTATTTGTTTGGGTATACATGTGCTGGTTGATTGTCTTATTAGGGGCTGAAGTTACCGCGAGCCTTGGTGAGCAGAAGCTGTGGTATTCTGAACAAAATCAAAACGAAGCAATGGATGTATCGAGCCAACCTCTCGAGTTGGAATCCGCATCTATAATGGAACAGCAAGGAACAAAAAGTGATAGCACTGATACAGCGAGTAAGTGAAGCATCGGTCAAAGTAGACGGTGAAATTACCGGAGAAATTGACCAAGGTTTATTGGTGTTGCTTGGGGTAGAAAAAGAAGACGATGAAGCCAAAGCAAAGCGCTTATTAGAGCGAGTTCTGACTTATCGTATATTCGAAGATGATGCCGGAAAAATGAACTTAAATGTTCAACAAGTGAACGGCAGTGTTTTGGTGGTGTCTCAATTTACATTACCCGCAGACACAAAAAAGGGCACACGCCCAGGGTTTTCTAAAGGCGCTAACCCAACCGATGCCGAACATTGGTACGATTTTTTTGCCGATAAATGCGCAGAGACGATTAACACGCAACGAGGCCGTTTCGGTGCGGATATGAAAGTATCGCTAGTGAATGATGGCCCAGTAACGTTTTGGTTGCAGGTGTGAGGAAGTGCTAGGTGCGAAGTACTAAAAGCGAAGTTTTTGAAACTTTATTTTCGCTTTTTATTTCCGCGCATCACACTTCGCTTTTAGAGCTTCGCTTTTAGAGCTTCGCTTTTAGAGCTTCGCTTTTAGAGCTTCGCTTTTAGAGCTTCGCTTTTAGAGCTTCGCTTTTAGAGCTTCGCTTTTAGTATTTCACCACTAAAAGGATTTCCATGTTTAAACTGATCACGCCAAAAACGGCGAATCAACAGAATAAGTATTACCATTTTCGTTGGCAGATGCTGCGAGAGCCTTGGCGTATGCCTATTGGTTCTGAACGTGATGAATACGACGAAATGAGTCACCACCGTATGATTGTCGATGGCAAAGGTCGTCCGATGGCGGTGGGGCGTTTGTACATTACGCCAGATAATGAAGGTCAAATTCGTTATATGGCGGTAAAACCAAACCGAAGAAATAAAGGCGTTGGTTCTTTAGTGCTGGTGGCGCTGGAGTCGTTTGCTCGTCAAGAGGGCGTAAAGCGATTGGTGATCAATGCGCGTGAAGATGCGATCAGGTTTTACGAGAAAAACGGCTTTGAAAGTCAGGGTGAACTCAGCGATGAAAGAGGCCCACTTCGTCATCAGCAGATGATCAAGTCGTTAGACCCATTAGCCAACGTATTGCGACGCCCAGAGTGGTGCGCCGACCTGCAGCAGCGTTGGGAGCAACAAATACCAATTAGTGACAAAATGGGCATCAAGATAAACCAATACACAGGTTATCGTTTTGAATGTGCAGCGCAGCTTAATCCTAATTTAAACCCTCATAACACCATGTTTGCCGGATCTGCGTTTACTCTGGCGACACTGACTGGTTGGGGCATGACGTGGTTGTTGATGAAAGAACGTGGGCTTGAAGCGGATATTGTTTTAGCCGATAGCCAAATACGTTATCGCCACCCAGTAGAGCATGCCCCTATTGCTGCAACATCATTAGATGGGATCAGTGGTGATTTAGATAGATTAGCAACAGGGCGAAAAGCTCGTGTGATCATCAGTGTGACCATTTTCAGCGGTGAGCAAGCGGCCGTAGAATTTGTCGGCACTTATATGTTGTTGCCGAATTACCGAGGGTAGGTGAAGTTCTAAGTACTAAAAGCGAAGTACTAAAAGCGAAGTGCTAAAAGCGAAGTAAGAAACGTGAAGTTACTGTTGGACTTAGACACTTGTGTCCGTAATCTAGCCTTTAGAACTTAGCCTTTAGAACCTTCAATCAATCGGAATAATGACTTTTTCGGTTTGAATCGCACCTGTTTTACAATCTACGTTGTTGATTTCTTGTTGTCCTGCCAGTAAATCAACACGTACTTGTCCACAGTGATTCGCTAAAGACAGAGTCAGTTTACCTATGTCATCCGCTACCAAGTCGAGCTTCCCTTCTAAGTCTCCTGAAAAGCCGTCACCCTTTATATTGGTGTGGGTTAAGTCGATTTTGCCCCGTTGCATTTGGATGCTGAAGTCGTCAAACGTGATAGGAGATGCCAAGATCAATTGATCCGCGTTAGGCTTCATTATTTGGTTGAATGCAGGTTCAATACTGGTATTGCGTAGGCTGATATTAGCAAAGCCACTCAGAGAATAATTGAGCATGGCTTCGTCGCCAGCTAAACCGTTCAAATCGAATTCCACTTCCGCCAGACCTTTCATACCCAAAGGGATTGCTCGCCAGTAGCCAAGTGTTTGCAGTGGGAATCCATCAGTTTGAAACTTAAGCTGCCAAGGCTGGCTCAATGGTGTGAAATCAATCTTCCCTTGTGCACGCATTAAACCGTGCTCCAATGGCACCACAAGTTTGTCTAAATAACTCACGCCATCTTGAGCGTGCGCCTCAATAAGAGATTGAGAAGCGATGAGCTCGCCTATGCTGGCACTATTGGCTGATAGAGTTAGGGTGCCATTCCATAAGCCAAGTTTACTGTTTTTCACTAAAATCAGGTGATCGCCAGAGACATTTAATCCAGACACCTGACGCTTCGGTGTGCTGGCTAAGTCAATGTACTGGCTACGTTTAATTCGTAATCGTTCAATGGTAACCGACCTTGGTTGACGCAGTTGATCGAACTCATCAATGAGCGTATTCAACCCTAGCGATTCTAAATCATCACGCATGGATCCACTGCTATTTTCAACGTTGTTAACTAGCCATTCCAAGCCCGATATAGTCAAGTTTTCTAGCGAAATAGCGTTTGGATCTAGGTAACCCTGAAGCTGAATATATCCGCGTTTGACGCCGATATTAAGGTCATCGATGGTGATTTTGTTAGGGGTTAAACGCAGGCTTAACGTCGGTTCAAGTAAAGCTTGTTCCCCTAGTGTAATGCTTTCGGCATTTACAGAGAGGCGGCCATCTTGCTGCCAAACGTTAACGGGGTACTGAATGTTGTCGAGAGTGAGATCTGCCGCGGTCAACGAGAGTGCATCACTGGCTATGGTGGTTGAAAGTAAGTCGAGTCTCTCAATAAAAACCGGAGTATTAAAGTGCTCAAGCACTTGGTTCGATTGTACTTCCTTCCATTGTTCAGGCCCTAACTTTAAGCCTGTAATCGACGCATTAATGAGGTGCCATTGATCGTTTAGCCATTCCGCCTGAGTCGCAACGTTAGCTTGATTCCATTTAAACGATAAGCCGTAGACTTTCGCTCCGTCAGGTAATACATCGGCATCCAGCAGAACCTGATCAAATGCCTCGTTGTGCCAATACATCTGCTCTGCTGACAATTGAATTTCGCCGCGTAAAGGCCAATCAGCAGAAGGTGCGTATTCCGGCTGCTTTATTTGAAAGCTCAGATCGCGAACGATCAACGCATCGTCGGAATAATCTAAATGATCCACCGCGACTTGAGCGATGGAAACATAAGGCGAGGGTGTGATTTCTGGGATCCCTTGTTGGAGTTGAAAGCCACTTAAAAGCACGCTATCTATCGCCAGTTTTCCTTGTGATATAAGGCTTTGATTCAACCAAAGTTGTGCCGTTTCAATATAGAGAGGTTCAGGGTTGGTCGAAAGCTCTAAACCATGGAAAGTAAAATGATAAGGGGATTGATATTCGATCAGGTCAGCACGAATGGTTTGCGATGATGCGTGCTTAAAAATGAAATTCACGACGGGTGTCGCGTATCGAGTGTGCAGACTAGCAAACAGAACCAATATAGAGATAAGCAATAAGCTGATCATCAGGATGATAAGTGCAAGAGCTTTTCTCATTCGTTGATTCCTTTAACGCGGTTGATGCTAGTGCTGGTCGACTTTTTAACATCGATATCATCCAGACTGGCTCAAATAGCGAATAGATTCAACAAAAAAGCCCCTCAAATGAGGGGCTTGGTATCTATTTACGTCATTAGTCTAACTGAGGCCCTGCAGCAATCAGTGATTTACCTTCGTCATTATCAGTGTACTGAGCGAAGTTTTTGATAAAGCGTTGAGCCAAGTCTTCCGCTTTGCTGTCCCATTGTAGAGGGTCAACATAGGTATCACGAGGGTCAAGAATGCCTTTATCTACACCAGGAAGATCAGTAGGAACTTCTAGATTAAACACAGGGATTTGCGTGGTATCGGCTTTATCAATTGAACCATCTAAAATAGCGTCAATGATGGCGCGAGTATCTTGAATAGAGATACGTTTGCCTGTGCCGTTCCAGCCAGTGTTCACTAAGTAAGCTTGAGCGCCTGCAGCTTCCATGCGTTTCACCAATACTTCAGCGTATTTGGTTGGATGCAAGGTAAGGAATGCAGCACCAAATGCAGCAGAGAACGTTGGCGTTGGCTCTGTGATGCCGCGCTCAGTACCTGCTAGCTTAGCGGTAAAGCCAGAAAGGAAGTGGTACTTCGTTTGCTCTGGAGTTAGCTTAGCTACTGGAGGAAGCACACCAAATGCATCCGCGGTAAGGAAGATTACTTTTTCAGCGTGGCCGGCTTTAGAAACGGGCTTAACGATGTTCTCGATGTGATGAATTGGGTAAGAAACACGGGTGTTTTCCGTTTTAGAACCGTCATCAAAGTCGATGGAGCCGTCGTTGCGCACAGTGACGTTTTCTAATAGTGCGTCGCGACGAATAGCGTTGTAAATGTCTGGCTCGGCTTCTTTGGATAGACGAATCGTTTTTGCGTAACAGCCGCCTTCGTAGTTGAAGATACCTTCGTCATCCCAACCGTGCTCATCATCACCAATTAGTTGGCGTTTAGGATCGGTAGAAAGTGTTGTTTTACCGGTACCAGACAAGCCGAAGAATACAGCAACATCGCCTTCTTCACCCACGTTAGCACTACAGTGCATAGACGCAATATCACGAAGAGGAAGGAAGTAGTTCATCATAGCGAACATGCCTTTCTTCATTTCGCCGCCGTACCAAGTACCGCCGATCAACTGCATTTTTTCCGTTAGGTTAAACACCGTGAAGTTTTCAGAATGAAGCCCGTGCTCTTGCCATTTTTCATTGGTGGTTTTTGCGCCATTCATCACAACGAAATCAGGTTCAAAAGTTACGAGCTCTTCTTCAGTAGGACGAATGAACATATTTTTCACGAAGTGCGCTTGCCACGCTACTTCTGTAATGACACGAATTTTAAGTCGTGTGTCGTCATTGGTGCCACAATAGCCATCAATAACAAAAAGACGTTTACCGGAAAGCTGGGTTGTCACGAGTTGCTTCAACTCATTCCATACTTTCAAGTCGATAGGTTTATTGTCGTTTTTACCTTGATCAGACCACCACATAGTATCGGCAGTGGTTTCATCTTTAACGATGTACTTATCTTTTGGTGAGCGACCTGTAAAAATACCTGTATCAACAGCAACAGCACCCAGCTCAGTCACTACGCCTTTCTCGTAGCCTTCTAGCTCTGGTTGCGTTTCTTCTTCGAATAGTTGGTCAAAACTTGGGTTCCGAAGAACTTCAGTTACGCCGTTAATACCGTATTTAGTTAGATCTAGTTGTGCAGCCTTAGTATGTTCCATAACAGTCATAGGTGCTCCTTGTAGGATATTTTTTTGTAGGGATTTTGTAATAATTTTTTTTATCTGCTCACCATGCTAACAACAGGACTAAGATAAAACAGGGATATGCATCAAAGAATAGCCCTGAATTTTTTGGGGAATCATAACCCTGTTCACAGTTTTAGCTTGTCCATTTTATAGGCAAAGCAAACCTTTGCGCTAGATCAAAAGAATTAATACTTTGAAAAAAATAAGTGCACAAATGATATCGATAAGTGTGTGATTTTGTGAGGTAAATAACAAAAAAAGCCAGCGTTACGCTGGCTTTAATCGTTTTTTGACTGGCTTATTAAAAATGTTTAATTAATGCACGGTTCCACTGTTGTTATCGGCATCTATAAACAATGCTGATACGTCTTTTTCGTCGAACGCGTAATTCGTGCCGCAGTAATCACAATGTAAAGAAACTGATCCTTCAGTGGCTAAAATGTCGTTTAGCTCTTCACGTGCTACAGTCAGTATCGCCGCTCCGCTACGTTCTCTTGAACAGCCACAAAAGAATTCAACTTGTTGCGGATCAAACAGTTGAACCGTTTCTTGATTATACAAACGGTAAAGAATCTCATTGGCAGGCAAGCTGAAAAGTTCTTCATTTTTTACGGTGTTAGTCAGCTGCTCTAGGTGCTCAAAATCATCCGGTGTACCTGTGCCATCTGGCATCACTTGAAGTAGCATACCAGCGGCATGTGGTTTGCCATCAAACTCACCTAAACGGAACCAAAGGCGTGTTTTTAGTTGTTCTGAGCGTTCAAAGTAACCTTCAAGCACTTCAGAAAGTGTTTCGCCTTCTAAACCGACCACACCCTGATAGCGTTCACCTTTTTTTGGTGAAATTGTGATCACGAGGTGACCTTTGCCCATGAGCTGATGCAAAGTCGCGTCTTCTGCGATGTCGCCTTCCCAGCGAGCAACACCACGAATTTTTTGATCGTGGTCACCATTAATCACAGCGATAGAGACAGGGCCATCACCTTGCAATTGCAAAGTAATAGAACCTTCAAACTTTAAAGTCGCTGTTAAGAGTGTGGTTGCGACAAGCAATTCACCCAGAAGTCGTTCTACCGGCGCTGGGTATTCTTTGCTTGAAATAATTTGTTGGTATGTGTCGTCCAATTGTACCAATTCGCCACGAACAGATAGGTTGTCAAATAGGTAGCGATGCAAAAGGTTGTTGGCCATGCGATGGGCTCCGGCTTATTGCTGTTTAAATTTAATGATATTTCGACGCTGCTTTTTATCAGGACGTCGATCTGGGCTTGGACTATGCAACGCGTTAAGGCGATGCTTCTGAGCGTCTTCTTCGCGCTTGGCGATACTCTCATCGGTTTCTCTATAAAGAGTTTGCGCTTCAGGAGCCCCACGTCGTTGATCGGAAATCTTTTCAATGACGACGGTTTTTTCCTCGTTGCCTTGTCTGAGTTGCACAATGGCACCAAGCTCTACTATCTTGCTCGGCTTTGATCTCTGCTTATTATAATGGACTTTGCCGCCATCAACCATATTTCGTGCGATTGAGCGTGTTTTATAAAAACGGGCAGCCCAAAGCCATTTATCTAGCCTTACGGCATTACTATTTGAACTCATAGTTAAATCAGGCCTCTAACGATTGACTTCATTACTGAAATAAATAATGGTGACGAATAATACGAAATTCAACCTTTCATTCGTGACGGAAACGGAATGGAAAGTGGACGGAATGAGGCATGCAGCTCGCTTATTGCCTCCGAATTGTAAATTAATATGACATAGCCAAAGCCTTTGTGTACGCTGGCGAGCTAAATTTTTATAAGTTTTATCTGGGGACAGGGAGCGCCGCTAATGCCTTCTCAATTGGTGCAGAAATTTCAACTTAATCGCACCGCGAACAAAGCCATCGAATTCGCAACTCAAGCGCAAGGAAAAATTAGCTTATTGCTCACTCTACTGTTTATTGCTTTATCGGCATGGCTGGTGGGGCAATTAGCATGGGGCTTGGCTTATCAAGATCAGCAAGTTACACGCTGGACTCCTATCCCTGTGAATGGCCATTCTTCGTCTAATGTGGCCAGCCAAGGTCAACAGCAAGCGGTTACTCGTTTGTTGGATGCGCATCTGTTTGGTCACTATTCGCAACAAGCGGCGCCGAAACCCGTAGTACAGCAAGTGGTTGATGCACCAAAGACACGTCTAAACCTCGTTTTAGTAGGGGCGGTTGCAAGTAGTTCTGGTGATAAAAGTTTGGCGGTAGTGGCTAATCGCGGCAAACAGAATACTTATGGCATCGGTGAAACCATTGATGGCACAAGAGCTGTGTTGAAAGTGGTCATGATTGATCGTGTGATCATAGAAAACCAAGGTCAAGATGAAACCCTGATGCTTGAAGGTGTGAAGTACAGCAAGCTCTCTGAATCTCAGGCTCATCAACCGGTTAAATCTGCTCAATCAACAGGGCTTCCCGCAGAACAACTTGAACAAATTCGTCGTGAAATTACACAAAATCCTCAGCAAATTATGCAATACATTCGTTTGTCTCAAGTAAAAAAAGATGGCCGAGTGGTGGGTTACCGTGTGGGCCCAGGAAAAAACAGAGAGCTGTTTGATTCTGTCGGGTTAAAGCAAGGGGACATCGCCACCCAAATGAATGGCGCCGACTTAAGTGATCCTGCTGCCATGGGCAAAATATGGCAATCCATTTCAGATCTTACCGAGTTAAATTTAACCGTAGATCGCAATGGTCAGCAGCACGACATATTTATTGAATTTTAACTTGAGTGGCCACCATTCAAGTCGATGTATCAGGAGCAAAAAGTGAAACGTTGGTTTAACAAGGGCACATGGCTGTTAGCAGGAAGCTTAGTTTGTTCGCCTATTATGGCAAATGAATTCAGCGCCAGCTTTAAAGGCACAGATATTAAAGAATTCATTAATATCGTTGGACGTAATTTAGAAAAAACCATCATTGTTGACCCTGCAATTCGAGGCAATATTGATGTGCGCAGCTACGATGTGTTAAATGAAGAGCAGTACTACCACTTTTTTCTAAACGTTTTGGAAGTGTACGGCTTTGCTGCAGTTGAAATGGAAAACGGCGTTCTAAAAATCATTCGTGATAAAGACGCCAAAATTGCAGCGATTCCCGTCGTGGGCGATGAAACACGTGTAGAAGGTGATGCCGTTATTACACGGGTTGTCGCGGTTCGTAATGTTTCCGTGCGAGAACTCTCGCCATTGCTTCGACAGCTAAATGATAATGCCGGTGCGGGTAACGTAGTGCACTACGACCCAGCCAACATCATTTTGATTACAGGACGAGCAGCGGTAGTTAATAGACTTGCTGAAATCATTGAACGTGTCGACCGTGCTGGTGATAAAGGCATTGATGTCGTTGAGCTAGAAAATGCTTCAGCAGCGGAAATGGTGAGAATCGTCGAAGCCTTGAATAAATCGACCGATGCGAAAAATACCCCTGCCTTTTTACAGCCTAAATTGGTGGCCGATGACCGCACGAACTCCGTTTTGATTTCTGGTGACCCACAAGTTCGTCAGCGCATCAAAAAGTTAATCGAACAACTTGATGTAGAAATGGCATCAAAGGGCAATAACCGCGTTGTTTACCTTAAGTACGCAAAAGCGGAAGACATGGTAGAAGTGCTCAAAGGTGTATCTGAAAACCTACAAGCGGGCAAAAGTAGCAGCAGTAAATCATCAACGAAACGAGATGAAGTGATGATTGCCGCGCACAAAGGCACCAATGCGTTAGTGCTAACGGCGCCAACCGATATCATGGGGGCACTTGAAGAAGTGATCGCTCAATTGGATATTCGCCGCGCTCAAGTTCTGATCGAAGCGATGATCGTTGAAATGGCCGAAGGCGACGGTGCGAATTTGGGTGTTCAATGGGGCAACATGAGCACCGGTGCTATGATTCAGTATTCTAATACTGGAGCGCCAATTGGTAGTGTCATGGTAGGTATGGAAAAAGCCAAAGATACAGAAACTGTCAAAGCGGTTTATGATTCTGATGGTAAATTCTTAAGAAACGAAACCACGACAACAAAAGGTGACTATAGTGCGCTCGCTACCGCTTTAGGTGGCGTTAACGGCGCAGCAGTGAGCGTGATGCTTGGTGACTGGACAGCCCTTATTAGTGCCGTTTCCAGCGATTCAAATTCCAATATTCTTTCATCACCAAGTATTACTGTAATGGATAACGGCGAAGCGTCGTTCATAGTTGGTGAAGAAGTTCCTGTGATCACAGGTTCAACCGCAAGCTCTAGCAACAGTAATCCATTCCAAACCGTTGAACGTAAAGAAGTGGGCATTAAGCTGAAAGTAGTGCCACAAATAAACGAAGGCGACTCGGTGCAATTGGTCATTGAGCAAGAAGTATCAAACGTTTTGGGCGCACAAGGTGCCGTTGATGTACGTTTTGCTAAACGTCAGTTAAACACATCTGTCATGGTACAAGATGGTCAAATGCTGGTGCTTGGTGGCTTGATTGATGAGCGTGCATTAGAAAGTGAATCTAAAATCCCATTCCTAGGTGATATACCCGTACTTGGCCATTTGTTTAAGTCGACCAGCACCCAGGTTGAGAAGAAAAACCTAATGGTCTTCATTAAACCAACCATCATCCGTGATGGCGTGACAGCAGATGGTATTAGCCAGCGTAAATACAACTACATTCGTGCTGAGCAATTATTTAAAGCCGATCAAGGGTTGAAACTGATGGATGATTCAAACATTCCTGTTTTGCCTAAGTTCGGTGATGACATTCAACATCCTGCTGAAATTCAAGCCTTTATCGAGCAGTTGGAGGCGAAGTAATGGCCGACACTTTAGTGGTTTCTGGTAACTATATTCGGTTGCCATTTGCCTTTGCTAACCGTCATAAAGTGGCAATGGAAAGCTCTGAACATCCTGAGCAAGTACCGAGCTTGTACTATGTTGCCCCTTTGAATTTGGCCACATTGACCGAAGTTCGTCGAGTGAGCCAAGGCAAGTTTACGCCGGTTGAATTAAGTTTGGCTGAGTTTGATGTGAAGCTGACGGAGTTGTATCAGCGTGATTCATCAGAAGCGCGTCAACTGATGGAAGACATCGGCGCCGACAATGACGACTTCTTCTCGTTAGCGGAAGAGTTACCGCAAAATGAAGACCTTTTAGAATCGGAAGACGATGCGCCCATCATCAAATTGATCAACGCCATGTTAGGTGAAGCAATTAAAGAAGGGGCATCGGACATTCACATTGAGACGTTCGAAAAGTCACTTTCTATTCGTTTTCGTGTTGACGGCGTTTTGCGTGAAGTTTTAGCGCCTAGCCGTAAGTTAGCACCTTTGTTGGTTTCTCGTGTAAAAGTCATGGCGAAGCTGGATATTGCTGAAAAACGCGTTCCACAAGATGGTCGTATTTCTTTGCGTATTGGTGGCCGAGCGGTCGATGTACGTGTATCTACCATGCCATCATCTCATGGCGAACGAGTGGTCATGCGTTTGCTGGATAAAAACGCCACCCGCTTAGATTTACACAGCCTAGGCATGACACCTGAAAATCATGTGGCATTCCAAGGCCTGATAAAACGTCCTCACGGTATTATTTTGGTCACAGGCCCAACGGGCTCAGGTAAATCGACCACTCTGTACGCGGGGCTACAAGAGCTCAATAGCACTGAAAGCAACATCTTAACAGTAGAAGATCCGATCGAATTTGATATCGATGGCATCGGACAAACACAAGTGAACCCAAAAGTGGACATGACCTTTGCTCGTGGATTGCGTGCTATTTTGCGTCAAGATCCGGATGTGGTGATGGTCGGTGAAATTCGAGATCTCGAAACCGCTCAAATTGGCGTACAAGCCTCACTGACTGGCCACTTGGTGATGTCGACCCTACACACCAATACCGCTGTAGGTGCTATCACTCGCTTACGTGATATGGGTATTGAACCTTTCCTTATTTCATCTTCGTTATTGGGTGTCTTAGCTCAGCGGCTTGTTCGTACTTTATGCCCAAACTGCAAAGAACCGTACAAGGCGGATAAGACGCAAAGAAAACTGTTCGGATTAAAGAAAAAAGAAGAATTGAAATTATACAAAGCGGTGGGTTGTGAACACTGTAATCATAAAGGCTATCGAGGCCGAACCGGTATTCATGAAATGCTGGTGATTGATGATGCGGTACAAGAACTGATTCACAATGAAGCCGGTGAACAAAGCATTGAAAAAGCCATTCGAGACAACACCCCGACGATTAGGGATGATGGATTGAAAAAGGTTCGCCAAGGGATTACCACACTTGAAGAAGTGATGAGAGTCACCAAGGAAGTCTAATGGCAGCATTTGAATACAAAGCGCTTGACGCAAAAGGCAAACAGAAAAAAGGGGCGATCGAAGGTGATAACGCTCGTCAGGTGCGCCAGAAACTAAAAGAGTTAGGGCTTATTCCCGTTGAAGTGATTGAAACCAAAGCAAAGGCAGCAAAAGCCAGTGCGAGTGGATTCACCTTTCAGCGTGGCATCAGCACCAACGAGTTGGCTTTGATCACTCGTCAACTATCAACGCTTGTGCAGGCCGGGATGCCTTTAGAAGAGTGCATTAAAGCCGTTGCTGAACAAAGCGACAAACCGCGCATTCGAACCATGCTGGTCTCGGTGCGTTCTCGCGTTGTTGAAGGCTACACCTTATCAGACAGCTTAGGCGACTACCCGCATGTGTTTGATGATTTATTCCGAGCGATGGTTGCGGCTGGAGAGAAATCCGGTCACTTAGACACCGTATTAGATCGTCTTGCAGACTACGCTGAAAATCGTCAGAAAATGCGTTCTAAGTTGCAACAAGCCCTGATTTACCCTGTCATGCTGACGTTAATTGCGGTCAGCGTGGTGGCGTTCTTGCTTGCGACGGTCGTGCCAAAAATCGTCGACCAGTTTGTTCAAATGGGGCAAAAGCTGCCGACATCGACCGAAATCTTATTGTCTGCCAGTAATTTTGTGCAGAACTGGGGCATCGTGTTGGTGCTGGTTATTCTCGGCCTCATTATGTTGCTGAAAGTTGCATTGCGCCGCCCTAAGTTCCGTTTAGCGTGGGACAGGCGAATACTGTACTTACCGGTAATAGGCAAAGTAGCACGAGGGCTCAATACCTCTCGTTTTGCACGTACTTTATCTATTTGTACTTCAAGTGCCATTCCATTGCTGGATGGTATGAAAGTTGCGGCCGATGTAATGAGCAATCAGTACGTGAAAGAACAGGTATTGATTGCTGCAGATAAGGTGCGCGAAGGCGCCAGTCTGCGTAAATCACTAGAACAAACCAAGCTGTTCCCACCCATGATGTTACACATGATTGCCAGTGGTGAACAAAGTGGTGAGCTAGAACAAATGCTGACACGAGCGGCGGATAATCAAGACCGAGATTTTGAGTCCTTAGTGGCAATGGCCTTGGGTATATTCGAGCCCTTGCTGATCGTATTTATGGCTGGCATCGTGTTGTTTATCGTGATCGCAACCTTGATGCCGATATTGGAATTGAACAATTTGGTGTCAGGAAGTACTAAGAGATAAAAGCGAAATTCGAAGCACGAAAAGCTAAGCATTAAAAAAGAAGCGCTAAGTTATTGACGTTGAATACTTAGAGTTTATCTTCGGTAAAACGCTTTGCGACATTGCTTCGCTTCTCCACCTTTGCTTTCATCGAGCTTTTAGAACTTAGCTTTTAGAACTTAGCTTTTAGAACTTAGCTTTTAGAACTTCTACACAATATTTTTGGCCTCATGTCGTTTTGAAACATGATGCTTTTCGTTCGGAGGAAAAATGAATCATAAAATGAATAAAAAACAGTCTGGCTTTACGCTACTTGAAGTCATGGTAGTGGTAGTGATCCTTGGCGTGTTGGCGAGTGTTGTTGTCCCTAACTTGTTAGGCAACAAAGAAAAAGCGGATCAACAAAAAGCGATCACTGACATCGTTGCACTCGAGAACGCGCTGGATATGTATAAGTTAGATAACAGCGTATACCCAACGACGGATCAAGGTCTTGAGGCGTTGGTTTCTAAGCCATCGGCAAGCCCAGAGCCGCGTAACTACCGAAATGATGGTTACATCAGACGTTTGCCAAATGACCCATGGGGTAATGAATACCAATACTTGAGCCCTGGTGATAATGGCAACATCGATATCTTTACTCTAGGCGCAGACGCTCAAGAAGGCGGAGAAGGCGCTCAAGCGGATATTGGCAACTGGAACATGCAAGACTTCCAGTAATAATAATGGGCTTCGTTTACGGGGCCTTACCAAGGCAGGTTATGCGAGTCGTACAAAAGGGATTTACCCTAATAGAAATCATGCTGGTACTGGTACTGCTCTCATTGAGTGCGGTGGCGGTCATCGTGAACCTGCCTGAAAGTAATGAAGATATTGCCAGTGAACAAGCATACCGTTTGTATCAACGCCTGCAATTGTTGAACGAAGACGCAGTACTCAATGGCCAGGATTACGGCTTATGGGCGGACGATGTGAAAGGTCGCTATCGCTTCATGTACTTAAATCTTGATGGCTGGCAACTGGTCGACGACAACCCCACTTACAGTGAAATGGAGCTAGAGCCAGAACTCGCACTCTCTTTGCGTATGGGCGATGAAGGTTGGGCGCAAGACGAGAGGCTGTTTAAGCCCGGCGGTCTGTTTGATGAAGACATGTTCGCTGATGAAGAAAAGAAAAAGAAAAATTTGCCGCCACCTCAAGTCATGGTGCTATCTAGCGGAGAAATCACCCCGTTTGTTTTGTCTTTTTACCCTAATGTAGGTAATGAAGACCAAGATGGCTGGCGAATTAAAGTCTCGGAGGCTGGGCTCATAACCTTGCATGCCCCGGGTGAAAGTTTGGATGCAGAGGAGTCAAAAAATGGCTTTTAAGCACCGAACTCGTGGGAACAAAAAAGCCAATCAAGGCATGACCTTGATTGAAGTGCTGGTGGCGTTAGCGATCTTTGCAACCGCAGCAATCAGCGTGGTGCGTTCGGTTAGTCAGCACATCAATACTTTGGCTTATTTAGAAGAAAAGACCTTTGCGGCTATGGTCGTGGACAATCAAATGGCAAAAGTCATGCTAGGCAGTGCGCCTAAGTCTGAAAAAAAAGGTCAGTCGGAATTGGCTGGCCAAACCTGGTATTGGAAAGTTACTCCAATTAATACTGGGCTTGGCATCATCAATGCGGTCGACGTATCGGTGGGTAAAGACAAAGCATACAAAAGCAGTTTAGTGACGGTGCGCAGTTATGTCGCACCTTAAGCGCTCAATGAAAAAACGAAAATTCAGTCAAGGCTTCACACTGATTGAAGTGCTGGTGGCGATAACCGTGTTTGCTAGTCTGAGCATGGCGGCTTATCAAGTGGTGAATCAGGTGCAGCGCAGTAATGAGCTCTCACTGGAAAAGACAACACGATTGCAACAGCTACAGCGATCGTTGGTATTTATGGACAATGACTTTCGTCAAATGGCGGTGCGTCAACATCGTACTGATGGCGAAGCGGCATCGAAAACATTACTGCAATACGGTGATTACCTATTAGATTCGGATGGTAAGGGCATCGTATTTTCTCGTTTGGGCTGGCAGAACCCACAACAGATATTTCCACGGGGCGAAGTCACCAAAGTTGGCTATCGAGTCCGTGACGAAAAGCTAGAACGAGTGTGGTGGCGATACGCGGATACGCCCGCAGGGCAAGAACCCATTTTTAGGCCGATATTAGAGGACGTTGAGTCGATGAGCGCCACTTTTTATGATGGCAGCGCCTGGCTTAAAGAGTGGACCAAAGCCAATGCATTACCCGCGGCGGTTTCTATTGTACTGACGCTCAAAGATTACGGCGAAGTCGAGCGAATCTACTTAACGCCAGCTGGCGAGCTTGAAGCCAAAGGCAGTGAGACTGACGATGAGAGCTAATAATCGTCAAAGTTACCCAAATACTGGGCGACACAAGCAATCCGGTGTTGCACTCATCATGGTGTTACTGCTGTTGGCGGTGATGACGGCCATTGCGGCGACCATGTCTGAGCGGCTGTTTACCAACTTTAAGCGTGCAACCAGCCAAGTGAATCACCAGCAAGCATATTGGTATAGCGTTGGTGTGGAAGCATTAGCAAAAGCAGGTATCGAACAAAGTTATAAAGACAACGACACCATTAACTTGAGCCAACCATGGGCGATTGAAGAACAGCAGTATCCCCTCGATTACGGGCAAGCGATTGGTAAAGTTGTGGACAAACAAGCGTGCTTTAACCTCAATGTGTTAGCCAGCGATATGAATAACAATACCGATAACCAAAGCCCTTATTTGGTGAAAGTGCTGCGATCTTTGTTGGAGCAGCAAGGTGTAGAGCCTTACTTGTCAGAAGTGATTTCAGACTCTAGTTGGGAGTTCGTTGATAGCAATAGCACGGTACAGTCGAATTCTGGTGCAGAAGACAGCACCTATGAAAGCATGCAGCCACCGTATTTAGCACCCAATGGGTTCATCGCAGATAGCAGTGAATTTCGAGCTGTGAATCAAGTCAGCAATGAAATTATGCATAATATGTCGCCATTGCTTTGTGCGTTGCCGACCAAAGAATGGAAGTTGAACGTCAATACGATAGACGAAAAACAGTCGGCCATTTTAGTTGCATTGTTTCAGCCTTATTTAAGTGAACAAAATGCCAAAGAGTTAGTGAATAACCGTAAGTATGATGGTTGGCAAAGCGTCGATGACTTTTTAGCAGAAGCAAGCGTCAGTTCAGTTAATGAAAACACACGGAAATTGGCAAAGCCTTATTTGTCGGTGGACAGTCAGTATTTTGAAGTCGATGCGCAAATCTTAGTTGAGCAATCACGAGTGAGATTACGTAGCCTGCTTTATAGCAAAGATAAAAAGAAAACGGTGATCGTACGTCGCCGATTTGGAGGAATGAGTGAGCGAGTTTCTGACCGTCAGGCTAAATAGTCAGGCATGCGAGCCAATTCAATGGCTAGTCTGGTCTGTGAGCCAGCAAGAAGTGATAGCCAGTGGCGAATTGCAAAGCACAGAGCAGCTTGGTGAGCTGAGCGAATACGCTAAACAACGTCCAACGATTATGTTGATCCCCAGCAGTGATGTGTTGATCAAGCAGATAGAATTACCGGCGGGTGCATCTCGTCAATTGGCGGCTATGTTGCCATTTTTAGTCGAGGACGATGTTGCAGAAGATGTCGATGAACTGCATTTTAATGTGTTGGCAAAGTCCGGCAATTTGGCGTCATTTTCTGCTGTGAAACGAGACTACCTTGCAAACTGGCTAGAGACCTTTAAAAAGCATGGTATTCACGTAAAACAAGCATTACCTGATTGCTTAGCTCTGCCCCTTTTAGAAAACAAAGCCTTAGCTGGGCAGCAAGTATCGGCGGTGCAAATAGAGCAACAATGGCTGTTTCGCTCCGGTGAAAACCAGGGTTTTATGCTAGAGAGCGACTGGCTCAACATCATGGACGACCCAGCATGGACGTCGGTGTTACCTAAAGAAAAATACAATCGGGTTGAAGAATCAGATGACACTGATGAACAAGACGAAGTCGCACCGATTCAACATGATGTGACGATCACGGCTTACACACCACGACCGGAAAACCATGAGAAATTAAGTGGCGACTGGCAACAAGGTGACGCCGAATTAGTGATGGCCATTTTGACCAAAGGCGCACTGCTTTCTAAAGTGAACCTGCTGACGGGTGAGTTTAAAGCAACGTCTTCTTGGTTAAAGCATTGGAAAGTGTGGCAGAAAGTTGCGGTCGCTGCCGTGTTGTTGCTAACGGTCATGGTGGCTCAAAATTGGTTTGAAGTTCAGCTTTATGAACAGCAAGCAGCGCAATACCGAGCCGAAAGTGAACGTATTTTCCGCGACGTATTTCCGGGCAAACGTAAAATCCCGACCGTGAGTTACCTTAAAAGACAAATGACCACGGAAGAATCACGCCTGTCTGGTGGTCAGACTCAAGATTCTTTATTGGTTTGGCTTGCTCAATTACCTCAATCGCTCACTATAGTGGAGTCGATGGAAGTGATCAGTATGAGGTTCGACGGCACGCGTAATGAAATTAGAATTCAAGCCAAAGCCAAAGACTTTCAATCTTTTGAAGCAGTGAGAAGCGAATTATCTGAGCATTTTAGTGTTGAGCAAGGCCAGTTGAATCGCAATGGAGCAGACGTGTTCGGCAGCTATGTGATTAGGAGAAAATCATGAATCAAGTTATCGCATGGTGGAACTCTATTTCACAACGAGAGCAGCGTATGGTACTAGGTGGTAGCATTGTTCTGCTGTTGGGTGCCTTGTATTGGGGGGTAGTATCACCGCTCGATCAGCGTTCAGAAAACGCCAAAGCGCGAATTCAGTCTGAGCAACAGTTGTTGGTATGGGTGAAAAACTCTGCCAATGCCATTGTGTCTTTAAGAGGTGCGAATGGCTCGTCAGCCAGCCCGTCGACTCAACCACTGAATCAAGTCGTTTCGTCATCGACCGCTCGATTCAAGGTGGAGTTGATTCGAATGCAACCTCGCGGAGAAAGTCTACAAGTGTGGATTCAGCCCATTCCGTTTAATCAATTAGTCAATTGGTTGGCTTACATTCAAGCTCAGCAAGGCATTGATGTGGAGTTTTTAGATTTGAGCCGTACCGAAACGTTGGGGCAAGTAGAAGTTAACAGACTGCAATTAAAGCGAGTCGAATAAATGAAAGCGGAGCAAATCAGTTGAAACGTATTATTGGTTACATTTCGGTTTTTGTCGTAGTGCTGTTAGCCAGTTTAGTGGCCCACTTACCAGCAGGGTTGCTGGTGGACAATATGCCAAAGGTTCGTGGCCTTAATTTATCCGGTGTGCAGGGTACGGTATGGCAAGGGCAAGTAGAAAATGTGCATTGGCAAGGGCGTACTTATGGGCAATTAACCTGGGATTTTCAGCCAAGCCAATTGTTAAAAGCCAAAGCGGAGTTCAGGCTAAGGTTCGGTCGTGGCAGTAGCGTTAAGCTTACTGGCAAAGGTAATGTTGGCATAGGCCTTTCTGGTTTCTACGGTGAAAATATCTTAGCGGCGATGCCAGCTGAAAAAGCGTTAATGTTCGCGACTTTACCAGTACCAATTGATGTTGACGGCCAGTTAGAAGTTGCCATCAAGCATTTTGTTTATGCACAACCTTGGTGTCAGAGTGCGCAGGGCAGTGTGGTGTGGAATCAAAGCCGAGTAGATAGCCCATTAGGGGCATTAGAAGCTGGGCCAATCGTTGCGAATATACAATGCCAAAGTAGCCAGCTCGTAGCAAAAGGTGGGCAAAACAACGACCAGTTAAGCAGCGAATTTGAAGCTAGCTTATCGCCAGATATGACCTATAAAGCTAGTGGTTGGTTTAAGCCAGGAGCAACTTTTCCTGCGGGGATGAGGGGGCAGTTACAGTGGCTAGGATCGCCAAATAGCCAAGGCCAGTACAAACTGAATTACGCAGGACGAGTCCCACTTTAGCTGGTTTTTTTTAACGCTCTTGGTGTGAGAGAAACAGCTTTAAGATCGGCATTGATACTATTGCATCAGTGTTAAAATAGATTTATAAATTGATGCTATATTGAGTTATCGATTTAGCGCACAGTGGAAATAACATGGCAAAACTTAAAAAGCCTGAAATTTTAGCTACAAACACCGTGGCTCAATCTAAACTCTTTACTATAGAGTCTTTAGATTTGCGGTTTTCTAATGGGGAAGAACGCACTTATGAGCGCATGAAGCCAAGTGGGCGCCATGCGGTGATGATAGTACCAGTCACAGAACAAGGTGACTTGCTCATGGTGCGTGAGTACGCTGCGGGAACAGACCGCTATGAATTGGGTTTTCCTAAAGGATTAATTGATCCGGGAGAATCAGCAGAACAAGCCGCACAACGTGAATTAAAAGAAGAAATAGGTTTTGGTGCAAACAGTATGATTGCACTTAAAGAAGTGGTATTGGCTCCGTCATATTTTTCAAGCTGTATGACATTGTTTGTTGCTCAAGAATTGTATCCGGAAACCCTACAAGGTGATGAGCCCGAGCCATTGCAATTAGTTCGCTGGCCTTTGCTGCAAGCGGATGATTTGCTTACCCACCTAGATTTCAGTGAAGCGCGAAGCATTACGGCCTTAATGCTGGCACAACGTTATTTGGCTCAAGTGGCAAAGTAAGGAGCACAAGATGGCGCAAGATTTCTCCCCCCTGATCCCAGACGTTATACAGATCGCTCGTGCGGCTGGACAATTGATTTTAGAGATCTACGAAAACAAAGAATACAAAGAATACACCAAGGCGGATGCAACGCCTGTTACCAGTGCCGATTTAGCCGCGCACAAGCAAATCATGGAGCAGCTCAGCGCATTGACGCCAGACATTCCAGTACTGTCTGAAGAAGATGCCGATATTAGCTTGGCTAAGCGCTCTCAATGGGATCGCTATTGGTTAGTCGACCCGCTTGATGGTACCCAAGAGTTTATTGCTCGCAGTGGAGACTTTGCGACGATTATTGCTTTGGTTGAGAATAACCAACCGATCATGGGTGTGGTATATGCTCCGGTTTCTGGCGTGACTTATTATGCTTACCATAACCAAGGTGCATGGAAGATCCCTGATCTTGATGAAAGCGTGCCGATTGCAGTACATAAGCATGGGCCCGATAGTCGATCAATTGCTATGGCCATTAGCCGTAGACAAGACATCAACAACATTACTCGTCGTATGTCAGCAGACTGGAACTATGAGCTGATGCCACTTGGCTCTGCGGCACTCAAAGCGTGTGTGGTCGCAGAGGGGGCGGCTGACTGTTACCTTCGTCTGGGACCAACAGGAGAGTGGGACACCGCAGCAACGCAGTGTATTGTCACTGAAGCCGGTGGGAAAATACTGAATACTCAACTTGAGCCGCTGTCGTATAACCTAAGAGAAACACTAGAAAATCCTAACTTCATTGTGTTAGGTGATACAGAACTGCCATGGAATGAAATTCTAGTTCAGGAATAAAGGTGAGCGCAGCATGCGCTATACCGACAAGAAACAAAAAAGCCAAAGTAAGAATATCTTGCTTTGGCTTTTCTTTTGATTTTATCTAGCACTTAGCACTTAGCACTTAGCACTTAGCACTTAGCACTTAGCACTTAGCACTTAGCACTTAGCACTTAGCACTTAGCACTTAGCACTTCCTAGTAATAAGAATGCTCACCACGGTCATGCTCTGTTGCATCACGTACCGCTGATAGTTCACCAACAAACTGGTTAAGCAGTTCTTTCTCGATGCCTTCTTTAAGCGTCACGTCAACCATAGAACAACCATTACAACCACCACCGAATGCAACAATAGCAATGCCATCTTCAGTGATTTCAACTAAGCTTACGTGACCACCGTGGCCTGCTAGTTGCGGGTTAACTTGGGTTTGGATGGCGTATTCAACGCGCTCAACCAACGAAGCGTCATCAGACACTTTTTTCATCTTAGCGTTAGGTGCTTTTAGTGTTAACTGAGCGCCCATTTTGTCTGTTACGTAGTCGATTTCTGCATCTTCCAAGAAAGGAAGACTTAGCTCATCAACGTAAGCAGAGAAAGCACTGAATGGGTATTCTGTGTCAGAAGCTTCAACGGCTTCTGGTGGGCAGTAAGAGACGCCACACTCCGCGTTTGGAGTACCTGGGTTTACCACAAAGACACGGATATTAGTGCCTTCAGGTTGCTGTTCTAACAGCTTAGAAAAGTGAACTTGAGCATTTTCTGTAACTATAATGGAATTCGACACGACTAATACCTGAGTGTTTTTGTAAACTATTCGATTTATTTTACTCCTGTTGCGCTTTCGATCCAGTGTTTTTACCGCTAGATGTGGCAAGAAATGGATCTTAGCTAGGTTCAGGAGTCCGGCATATGCAGTAAATATCGATTTTTTCGACACCAACTTCAAGCAATAATTGACATAAATGTCGGATGGTACTGCCTGTCGTGACCACATCATCAACAATCGCTACGTGGTTTGTTTTTGGGGGAGTTTTGAGTTTAAAGGCGCGAGCTAAATTTATTTGCCGTTCTGTTTTACTTAAATCTCGTTGAGTTTTTGTTGGCCGAGTTCGTACAAAAAGGTTGGGATCGTATCGGTTAAGCACCGATAACTGTTCACACAGTGCTTTTGCTAGGTGATCGCTTTGATTATACCCTCGGAGAAGTTGGCGACGCCAATGAAGAGGGACGCTAGTAATAACCTGAGCGGGTTCTGTAATTCGTGGCGCTAATAACTCTGCTAACTCTTTCGCATACCAAAATTTACGATTAAATTTCATTTGATGAACGTAGTGGGATAGGGGCGCTTGATAATCGCCAACGCAATAAAGGCGGTGCCATAGTGGAGGTGAAGAAATGCATTGACCGCAGCGTTCGACATTTATGATATTCGGCAGCCCACAAGTCGCGCATCTAGGCTCCGCGTTAAATAAAGTACGACAGTGTTGGCACCACCTACCTTGGCTATAGCTAGACTCGATGCTAAGGCCACATAAATGGCAATGACTTTTAAAGCTGCGATGTATGGTTTTCCTAAGCCATTTTGTCATGTTCGACCTCCCAATTAATGCACTTCTTGATACTATTGAAAAATCAACGATGTGTTTTGAACCAGATAAGTATCAAAGGAAGAGATCATGACCGCACCATTATATTGGCAGACAACAGGCAACGGCCCTGATTTGGTTTTGTTGCATGGATGGGGGATGAATGGCGCGGTTTGGCATCAAGTAGAAGAAAAGCTGGCCCAGCAGTTTACGGTTCATGTTGTCGATATGCCCGGCTATGGCCACAGTGGCGATTACCCTTGCGAAGATATGGCAAGCATGGCGGAGTTGATCCTTGCTCAAGCGCCTGACACTGCAATTTGGCTTGGTTGGTCGCTCGGTGGTTTAGTCGCGACCCACATTGCGATTCATCATCCTGAACGTGTGGATAAATTGATTACGGTTGCCAGTTCACCTAAGTTCGCCGCAGATAAGCCTTGGCGTGGTATTCAGCCTAATGTTTTGAGTGCGTTTACCGAACAACTAGTCGAAGATTTTGAAACCACAGTAGAGCGCTTTATGGCGCTGCAAGCTATGGGTAGCCCTTCTGCTCGTCAAGATGTGAAACAATTAAAGCGGGCGGTACTGGCAAGGCCATTGCCTCATCAAGACGCCCTCATTGCAGGGCTTAAAATGCTTGCAGAAGTAGACTTACGAGATCAACTGGCCCACATAGAAAAACCTTTCTTGCGCTTATATGGTCGCTTAGACGGACTCGTACCAATAAAGGTGGCCAGTACGGTCGATCGCATTCATGAAACCAGTGAGCAGTTTGTCTTCTTAGAATCGTCTCATGCGCCTTTTATGACAGAATTAGAGACATTTTGTGCGCAAATTATACAATTCGGCTATAAATAAAACAGGCAGGTTGCCGATAAGATAACCAGGTAGCACGCAAAGGTAACGAATTACTGGCGTGAGTTATTGAGACTGTTTGGGTAAGTGAACCTACTGAGCCTAGACAGTGTGGATGTCATGCATCTTAGGGAGGTTTGTTATGGTAGTAACCCCGACCAGCGCCAGTGTTCCACTGATCGCCCCGTCGGTTAATCTGCAAACTGAACAAGCAGCAAGGGATAATAAGATTCGGGAACCGGTAACACCAACGGTCCACTTGACGAAATCCAACCCTGAACGTAAAGCGACGTTAGAAGAAAAGCGTCGTAAGCGAGCAGCTTGGAATCCGTCTGAACACCCCGAATATGACTTAGACGAAAAAGAAGAGTTTCACACAGAACCAAAAAGTCCCCTTGAGCGATTGTTCGAGTTGATAGCGCTACAAACATACAGTGAGCAACAAGGCTTAGGTTACACCATGCGATTTAAACTACCGCCCAGTGTACTTAACGCTGCGATAAAAGAAGGGCGAATGGAAAAGCGCAGAACGGTCATTAAATATCATTATGGTCATTCGGTTGCTCCACATAACCCGTCAGAAGTCATTGCTATTACGTAGTGTGCACAAAACCGATTTAAGCTATATAAGGCATAAGGCATAAGGCATAAGGCATAAGGCATAAGGCATAAGGCAGAGGAAAAGAGTTGATATTATCAGTATTTGCTCGAAAATCATTTCCGCCTTCCGCCTTCCGCCTTCCGCCTTCCGCCTTCCGCCTTCCGCCTTCCGCCTTCCGCCTTCCGCCTTCCGCCTTCCGCCTTCCGCCTTCCGCTTCTAACCTGTACAATACCCTCATACTCATCTAATTGACCAAGAGCCATGCTTCAATCTATCGAATCACATAAGCAGATCATCTGGTATGACGCTTCACTTATCATTAATCCAACGTCTGAGCATTTTGAGGGTGAGCATTGGCAGCGGTTGGGTAAGGTGGTCGGGAGTGCGCAAGGTCGCGGAACTACGTGGTTTGTACAACTCGATGGTATGCAGGCTGCTCTTAGGCATTATCGCCGTGGCGGGCTGTTTGGTAAGTTGGTGAAAGACCACTATTGGTTTACTGGTTGGGAGACCACTCGCTGCTATCAAGAGTTGTTGTTACTAAAGCACTTAAGAGAATCAGGTGTGAATGTGCCAAGGCCAATTGCGGCTATCGCAAAGAAACGTACTGTTTGTTATCAAGCCGATATCTTGAGTGAAAAAATCGCCAACGCACGAGATTTGGTGACCATTTTACAAGATTCAAACTTATCAGCAGAAACCTATTGCAGTATAGGTGAACAAATTCGCTTGATGCACAATGCAGGCGTGAACCATACCGATCTTAATATCCATAATATTTTGCTCGATAGCGAATACAAAGTATGGATTATTGATTTTGATAAGTGCGCTAAACAAGGCAGCGAGCAGTGGAAAACCTCAAACTTAGATCGCTTACAGCGCTCGTTTAATAAAGAACTTAATAAGCGCGCTATTCATTGGCAGCAAAACGATTGGAATGCTCTGATGGTAGGGTATCGAAGTTACAAAATTTGATGGATTTGGTATAAAGATATGAATGTTTTAATGGCATTGTCTCAGTTAGAGGTTACGGGAGCGGAAGTTTACGCGACGACAGTAGGTGATGAACTAACATCGCGTGGGCATAATGTGTTTTATGTTTCTGATACCTTGACCAAACCGTATCAAGGTGAATTTTTTAAGTTACGCTTCAACAAGCGTAGTATTGTTCGTCGTTTTTGGCATGTAGGGTATTTGGTTTATCTTATTAAAAAACATAACATTCAATTGGTTCATGCCCATTCACGCGCTTCAAGTTGGAGTTGTCATATTGCTTGTAAGCTGACTGGAACTCCAATGGTTACAACGGTACATGGGCGCCAACCTGTGCATGCTTCTCGTAAGCATTTTCATGCTATGGGAGATAAAGCACTCCCAGTTTGTGAAGCTATACGCCAGCAACTAATTCAAGAATTGGATGTACCTGAATCGCAGCTAAAAGTAAGTCGTAACGGTATTGAAACAACTCAGTTTCAACAAATGCCGACACCTACCAACGACAAGCCTATCATTACAATTATCGGTCGACTTAGCGGGCCAAAAGGTGATCTGTGTTTTCGGTTATTGAGCGAGTGTCTTGATAGTGAGCAAAACCATATAAAGGTCGTCACTGGTAGCGCGGTTACAGAACGATTTAAGCCATTTTTGAATCAGGTGGAATTTACGGGCTATACCGATGATGTTCCTACGATGCTGGCTAAGTCCGACCTTGTTATCGGTGCTGGTCGGGTTGCTATGGAGTCTTTACTGTGCGGACGTCCTACGTTTGCAATAGGTGAAGCAAATTCTATCGGTGTGGTGACTAACGATAATGTAGTTCAGGCGATGGCGACTAATTTTGGTGATATCGGCCCTAAAGATTTGGATATCGATTTCTCCATTATTAGTCATCAAGTTGAACAAGCGTTATTGGAGTCAAATTGTCAAAGTGGTGTATCAGATACGATTCGATCTCACTATGATTTATCTAAGGTTGTCGATCATCTTGAATATATTTATCAAGATGTGATAGTTGAAAAGTTGCAAAGTGAAATGCCAGTAATTATGTATCACCGCTTTATTCGTGACGGGAGTGGAGCGGGGGTAAATGGCACATATTTGCACGTTGATATGCTGGAAAAGCATTTTAAGTTGATCAAAAGAATGGGTTTTGAAACGCTAACCTTTGCCGATTTCGCTGATAACGGAGTCTTGCATCGTTTAGAGGCTGGTAAGCGGTATATTATGATTACAGTTGATGATGGCTATGAGGACAACTATCACCTAATGCTACCACTATTGAAAAAATATGACTTTAAAGCCGTGGTATATGCGGTGACAGGAGAGGACTTTAATCGCTGGGATGTTGAAGGTGTGGATAAACCTGACAACAAAGTACCGCTGATGAGTGCTGAGCAATTAAAGGCGATGGTTGACTCTGGTCATGTTGAGATTGGTGGTCATACTTTGACTCACCCTAAGTTGAGCAAACTGGGAAGAGAGCAACAACAATATGAAATTGAAGAAAATAAACGACAACTGGAAGAGTTGATTGGGAAATTGTTATTTTCTTTTGCGTACCCCTACGGCGACTTAAGCGAAGAAACTAAACAGTTGGCAGAGCAAGCGGGTTATCCATTTAGTGTTGCAACTAATTCAGGCCCATTGGCTTTTCACCAAGACTTACAACAAATTCGTCGTATTGCCATCTTCCCTAGAACAGACGTGTTTGGGTTATGGCGGAAAATAAAGGGTAACTATACGTTTAAAAAAGCGAAGAAATAGAGTAAGCGGAGAATACAGAATACGATTCGCTTACTAGAAACAAAAAGAGCAAAAAAAACAGCAGGCGCTGATTCTTTGCTCTTTGCTCTTTGCTTTTATTGTTTCTAGCAGCGAAGCGGTCTAGCTTCTAGTTGAGCATTACGACGACTCTGTATTCTGCTCTATTTCTTCTTCGCATTAGCAAACGCCGCAGCAAATGCGCCACCCATTGGGGCGTTCGACGAATCTTGACGGTTTTGATTGCGGGCATTGTCTCTTAAAGCCTGTTGACGAGGCTTTTGATTTTGCGCTGGTCGCTCACTGCCGCTACGTTGGCTGCGGTTATCTTGACCGGGTTCGTCAGTCAGGCGCATGGTAAGCGCAATTCGCTTACGTTGTGCATCTACTTCCATTACCTTAACCTTTACAATATCGCCCGCTTTTACCACTTCACGAGGGTCGGATACATAGCGATCCGTTAGTGCGGAAATATGCACTAAACCATCTTGATGCACGCCGATATCAACAAAGGCACCAAAGTTGGCAACGTTAGAAACCACGCCTTCTAAAACCATGCCGATTTCTAAGTCAGAAACCTTGTTTACCCCGTCAGCAAAGGTGGCGGTTTTAAACTCGGGACGAGGATCTCGACCGGGTTTGTCCAATTCCTTGATGATGTCGGTGACGGTAGGTAAGCCGAAAGTATCATTGATGTAGTCAACGGCTTTCAAGCCTTGGAGGAACTGACTGTCACCAATTAGCCCTTGAACTTTTTTACTGTTTTTTTCTGCAATGGCCTTAACGACAGGGTAAGCTTCTGGGTGCACTGATGAGGCATCAAGAGGGTTTTTACCATCCATAATTCGCAAGAACCCAGCACATTGTTCAAATGCTTTTGGTCCTAAACGAGCGACTTTCTTTAAAGTAGTGCGTGCTTCGAAGCGGCCATTATCATCGCGGTAGTTCACGATGTTTTGTGCCATGGTGGTTGATAGACCTGCGACACGGGTTAATAGCGCAGCAGAGGCGGTATTCACATCAACCCCAACGGCGTTTACACAGTCTTCGACAACCGCATCGAGTCTTTTTGCTAGCATGCTCTGGCTAACATCGTGTTGGTATTGGCCCACACCGATGGATTTCGGGTCAATTTTCACCAGTTCTGCCAGTGGGTCTTGTAGCCTGCGAGCAATAGATACTGCGCCCCGCAGCGATACATCCATATTAGGAAATTCATTGGCGGCTAGTTCAGAAGCAGAGTAAACCGATGCTCCGGCTTCGCTCACAATGATTTTTTGAGTGTTGAGACTGGCACGCGTGATGACATCAGCAACAAAGGTGTCGGTTTCACGTGAAGCTGTACCATTACCAATCGCCACCAAATCCACGTTGTACTTTTTAATCATTTGCTCTAGAACATGAGCCGATTTGTCGTATTGCTTTTGTGGCGGATGCGGGTAAATGGTTTCGGTTGCCAGTACTTTACCGGTTGAATCGACCACGGCTATTTTAGAGCCCGTGCGTAAACCGGGATCTAGGCCAAGCGTGGCGCGAGGGCCGGCAGGAGCCGCCATCAACAGGTCTTTTAAGTTGGTTGCGAACACTTCAATAGCTTCTATTTCAGATCGCTCTTTTAGTGCGCCCATTAATTCAGTTTCCATGTGCATAGAAACTTTAATGCGCCATGCCCAACTGATCACCAACTTACGCCATGTGTCAGCAGGTGCTTGGCTCAAGTGAATACCGTAGTGCTGCGCGATAATTTCTTCACAGTATGAACCACGCGTTCCGGGTTCTTGGCTAGGGTCGGCGTTCATCGCAAGTTGTAAAAAACCTTCATTGCGGCCGCGTAGCATGGCAAGAGCACGGTGCGATGGTACTCGGTTGATGGCTTCATCATGCTCAAAGTAGTCTTTAAATTTCTCGCCTTGTTGCTCTTGGCCTGCCACAACCCGAGAGCTCAAAAAGGCATTCCTATTGAGATAAGTACGCACTTTTTCTAATAAGTTCGCATCTTCTGCAATGCGTTCCATGATGATAACGCGAGCGCCATCTAATGCGGCTTTGGTATCGGCAATGCCTTTGTCTGCATTAATGTATTTGTTGGCTTCACTTTCAGGGACCGTTTGAGGTGTATTCCAAAGTGTATCTGCTAGAGATTCTAAACCGGCTTCAATGGCAATTTGGCCTTTAGTTCGGCGTTTAGGCTTATAAGGCAAATACAAATCTTCAAGGCGAGTTTTACTGTCGGCACTGTTTATCTTGACTTCAAGTTCTGAGGTGAGCTTACCTTGTTCTTGAATTGATTTAATGATGGTTTGGCGGCGATCGCTTAGCTCACGTAAATAGGCTAGGCGACTGTCTAACGTACGCAGTTGTGTATCATCAAGGCCGCCAGTTACTTCTTTTCGGTAACGGGCGATAAATGGAACGGTGTTTCCGTCATCAATAAGGGTTACAGCAGCGTTAACTTGCTCAGGGCGAACATTGAGTTCTTGAGCAATCAGTTGGCAAATCGCTTGGCTCATCCGTGTCTTCTCTATAATTCAGTATTGGCCGAGGTAGTTGTCAGTCACTAAACATCGGCTATTTGTTGTTAAATATGGGGGCGTGTCGGTCAATTTCAATTGGTGGATTATTACCTAACGCTTACTTATCTTAGGTTTAAGTTAACATTTGCACGTAAAAGTTCTGTAAAAATCGCCAAGGTAAGCGAAACTTAATTGATGCAACAAACTCATACTCATGCATACCGACTATTCGTGATTAGGAAATAGAATGAAAAAAACGTCTGTTCTTTTGGCTATTATTGCAGCTACCAATTTCTACTCTCCTTTGTCTTTGGCAAGTGGCCCATTTACTACGCAATCTCCGGCCTATTCACTGGATAATAAACTGGTGCTGGGCCGGTTAGAGAATGTGTACTTTTCTGGTATAGAGGGGGTATCAACCGTGCCGTTTATGGGCAAGATTGATACCGGAGCAGATACCACGTCTATTCATGCGGATAACATTCATGTTGAAAGTGCGCACCCGAAATATGCAGGGTTAAAAGATCTGGCGTTGATGAAAGCGATTGTAGAAGATCTCGGCGGTGTTAAAGAAAGTAATCAATGGAAGCTCCCATTTGATGATGACCCAGATCGTGACATTCGAGGCATGGTGCACTTCACGCTTCATCATCCTTATACTGATGAGCTAATAAAGGTAAGCCGCCCTTTAACTCGTATGAGTGTGATCCGTAGCCGTAGCAGCAGTGAGCCTATGTACCGCCCGGTTGTATCAATGCCATTGACTATTGCAGGCAGAACCATTGAAACCGATGTAAACCTTACCGACAGAAGTCACTTCTCATCACCTATTTTAGTTGGAAAGAGTTTGCTCAAGCAGCAAGCATGGGTGTTTGCAGGATACGACTATTTACAAGAGCAGCCGACCGCACAAATTATAGGCCGAGATGAAAACGTCACGATTGAAGGGCTAAACATGGGTGCCAGCTTTTCTCTAGCTAACCGCTACAGTAATTTGCATGCGGAACACATCAAAATTGATGGGAAAAGTAAGTTGGTATCATTTGATTTAGTCGGCAGTGATGGCGCAGAAAAATCACTAGAGTTACCACTAATTAGGATGCTAAAAGTCAGTGGTGAAGAGCGGCCATTGGTTTATGTGCCTGTAACGTTTAATCAAGATGAAGAACGCTACTTGTTAGTCTATTTGAATGATCGTTCAGATAGCAACAGCCAACTTCGAGTAGGGCAAGAGAGCTTGAGCCAGTTCTTTATGCTTGATGCTAGCAACAGTGGAAAAAACAGCACGCAAAGCGTCGAACAACGAATGAAGAAGAATCCACCGTTGATTCTGTCTCCTAAGGAACATTTAGCTATTGATGGCGTTCGTGTTGTGGCTGAGCCTTCATTGGTGATTAATACCCCGTTATTAAAAGTCTCTAGCTTTAAAGTGACGGAGCAAAAAGGTCGAGATGATGTGACGTATACCTTTACCGATAACCAAGGTGAAGATCATGAAGTGACCAAGCCATTGGTGAAAACGCTAACAGTAGGTGACGATGTTCGCCCTGTGGTTGAGGGGAAAGTGGAACTGGCTGGTAAATCACAAACCATTGAGTTCGGCTTAGAAGTGTTGGATGACAACGACGGCAATGAAGTCGAGTTTGTGATTGGCAGAGCCATGCTAGAAGACAATGTGTTAATCAATACACGTGCCGATCATTTACTGGATGCCGAACCATTATTTAGAGCGGGCTATATTGAAAACGCCACCGTAGCCGGGCTTACTTTTCCGGTAAAACTAGACACAGGCGCCGATGTTAGCTCAATGAATGCTCTCAACATCAAGCGTTTTGAAAAAGACGGTAAACCCATGGTGTCGTTTACCTATCAAAATGATCTTGGTCAGAATAAACAGATGACGAGAGAAGTGGTTGACGAAATGCGAGTTCGAGCACGAAAAGGCGAAAAAGCCATGCCAAGACCTGTGGTTGAAATGAGTGTGAAAATAGGTGACTTAGAGCAAACGGTACGAGTGAACCTGCAAGATCGCTCTCGTTTCCACTACAGCATGATTTTAGGTAAGAACTTCCTTAAGCATGGTGCAGTCGTTAGCAGTGATGAGAAATTCCTGTTGGGAGAGTAGAGGGGAATAGAGATAGAAAAGAGCAATACGGATCTACTTCGCCCGCTAGAGGCGGTTACTGTGCCAAAAGCCTAGAGCCGCCTTAATCTAGTATTTAATACTATTCACAAACCACTCTTTATCACCATCGGGTGTGCGAACCATGAATTCGTCATCTACCTGTTTTTTGAGCAAGGCTCGGGCCATGGGGGAGTCGATAGACACATAGTCTTTGACTCCACCATAGATTTCATCAGGGCCGACGATGCGGAATTTTTTCACATCACCTTGCTCATTTTCAATTTCAACCCAAGCACCGAAGAAGACTTTGCCTTCTTGTTGGGGCGAGTAATCCACCACTTTGACTTGTTCTATTCGTTTTCTTAGGTAGCGAACACGGCGGTCGATTTCACGCAAGCGCTTCTTATTATATTGATAATCAGCGTTTTCTGAGCGATCTCCTAGGCTTGCTGCCCAGGTCACTTTTTTGGTGACTTCTGGTCTGTCTTCACGCCATAGGAAGTTAAGTTCTTTGGTCAGGCGCTCATAGCCTTCACGGGTGATGATATTGGTTTTCATACAAAAGTGGCTACGCCAAAATAAAAGAATACTGGGCTTGTTATACCAATAAGTGCCACAAAAAACACCTCTGTTATCTCGTTCTGGTCGTGTGATAATTGAGATAGTGAATATAATCGACTAAAAAGAAATAAACGCTAACAATTAATTGCATGACTTCCATGCAACTAATGTTACATTTTAACCCTCATAATAGTTTTAGCAGGTAATGGTACATGCAAGAGAACTTTAAAATTCTAGTAGTTGATGACGACGCACGTCTTCGTTCGTTGTTGGAGCGTTATTTATCGGAACAGGGATTCCAAGTTCGAAGTGTTGCAAATAGTGAGCAAATGGACCGCCTGCTAACACGTGAAAATTTCCACCTAATGGTATTAGATTTAATGCTACCGGGCGAAGATGGCTTATCGATTTGCCGCCGCTTGCGTAGTGCTAATAATACACTGCCAATTTTGATGCTGACGGCGAAAGGCGATGAAGTTGATCGTATCGTAGGCTTAGAAGTGGGTGCAGATGATTACTTGCCAAAACCATTTAACCCACGTGAATTGCTTGCTCGTATTAAAGCGGTTCTGCGTCGCCAAACGATTGAAGCGCCAGGTGCTCCAAGTGCTGAAGACACGGTGATTGAATTTGGCGAATTTAGCTTAAATCTTGGTACGCGTGAGATGTTCCGTAATGAGGAGCCAATGCCACTGACTTCTGGTGAATTTGCGGTATTGAAAGCGCTGGTTACTAATGCGCGTGAGCCTATGTCTCGCGATAAGTTGATGAACATGGCTCGTGGTCGTGAATATTCCGCAATGGAACGCTCGATTGATGTCCAAATCTCTCGTTTGCGTCGCATGCTAGAAGAAGATCCAAGCCGCCCTCGTTATATTCAAACAGTGTGGGGTTTAGGTTACGTGTTTGTTCCTGATGGGAAAGAGGCGTAGAATCGATTAAGGGCTGCAGGACGAACTTCGTTCTACTGGTTACAGGAATAGGTCATAAAACAGGACGACTGAGTTGACTCAGCCGTCGCCTTGATTAACCTGTAACCTGTAACCTGTAACCTGTAACCTGTAACCTGTAACCTGTAACCTGTAACCTGTAACCTGTAACCTGTAACCTGTAACCTGTAACCTGTAACCTGTAACCTGTAACCTCAACCGGTACCCCCATGCGCTTACGTATTCGAAGCTCTCGCACTCAAAGTATCTTTCTATTTCTTACCCTCTTATTATCCAGCCAAGTTTTTTCCTATTACGCCGTATTTAACTATGCGTTGTTGCCCAGTTTGCAGCAATTTAACCGCATTTTGGCTTATGAAATGAATGTGGTACTGGATGAAAGTATGCGGCTTGAAGATGAAGTGGCCATTGACGCCCCATTAAGACGTAAACTGCTTGAGCAGCTCGGAGTGAGTGTTCATACTCGCGATGAACCCATCATTGCTGAGTATGACAAAGCCACCAGCATTGACTTAATGAGTGAGCAAATGAGCGATGCGCTGGGCTCAACAACAGAAGTGCGGCTCGCATTGGCAGCAGAAAGCTATGTGTTGTGGATGGACATAGAAGCAATGCCGAGCTCGTTAATTCGTGTGCCGTTATCTGAACTGCAAGAAGAAGATTTTGCTCCGCTGTTTCGTAATAGCCTTATTGGTGCCTTGTTGATCGTGCTAGGTGGCTGGCTATTCATTCGAATCCAAAACCGACCTTTGATGGACTTAGAAAGTGCTGCTCGTAAAGTGGGCCGAGGAGAAATTCCCGATGCACTTCCTGAGCGTGGGGCGAGTGAAATACGGGCAGTAAGCCAAGCATTCAATCAAATGTCACGTGGTATACAAGAGCTAGAAGAAGACAGAGCACTTTTGATGGCTGGCATCAGCCACGATTTACGAACCCCTCTAACTCGCATTCGCTTAGCGACGGAAATGATGTCGCCAGAAGATGGTTATTTGGCTGAAGGCATCATTAAAGATACCGAAGAGTGCAATGAAATCATCAGCCAGTTTATGGATTATTTGAAGCCTGTCGATGCCAATAGCTTTGAATCGGTATGTCTCAATGATATCGCCAGCGATGTTGCCAGTGCAGAGGGTGGCTACGAAATTCAGATTGAAGAGTTGTTGGCTAACTTAAAACACCCAGTATTAGGTAACCCAATCGCGATTAAACGTGCAGTGAGCAATTTGGTGGTCAATGCCATTCGCTATGGCAACGGCTGGTTGAAAATCAGTACAGGGGCTACGGTAGACAACAAACTGGCTTGGGTATGCGTAGAAGACAACGGCCCAGGCATTGATAAGTCTCAACTGAGTAAGTTATTCGAACCATTTACTCGGGGTGATACGGCTCGTGGCTCTGAAGGAACAGGGCTTGGCCTTGCGATTGTTAAACGGATCGTCAGCCAGCATAACGGCTCGTTGGTGGTGAATAACCGCAGCGAAGGTGGATTGAAAGTGCAGATCAGCTTTCCGACTGAGATAAAGAGAAAAGGAAGTTAAAGGCAGAGGGTTGCAGGACGGACTATGTCCTACAGGTAACCCGTAACCCGTAACCCATCACGCACTCGCATACACATTCCTATCCCCCAACCATCGGTCGATAATGGCTTGCGCACTTTTTGGATGTTGCTCGTGAATATGGCGTGCCATACGTTGAATTTCGGGTATTAAGCGTTGATCGCGAACCAAATCGGCAATTTTAAAATCAGCTAGGCCAGTTTGTTTAGTGCCGAGTAACTCGCCGGGGCCTCGGATTTCCAAATCTCGCTGGGCGATGACGAACCCATCGTTACTTTCTCTTAACACACCTAAGCGCTTTTGCGCAGTTTTAGATAATGGAGCGTGGTACAGCAATACACAATGGCTTGCCACTTTTCCTCGACCCACTCGGCCGCGAAGTTGGTGGAGTTGAGCCAAACCTAATCGCTCTGGGTTTTCAATGATCATTAAGCTGGCATTGGGCACATCTACGCCAACTTCGATAACCGTTGTAGCAACCAATAAGTGCAATTCATTGGCTTTAAACTGCGCCATGATAGCTTGCTTCTCTGCAGGCTTCATTCGGCCGTGCACTAAACCAATCTTTAGTTCTGGTAGTTGCAGTTTTAGCTCTTCTGCGGTGTCTGCTGCCGCTTGCGCTTCCAAGACTTCGGACTCATCAATTAACGTACACACCCAATACGCTTGTTTACCGTCAAGACAGGCGTTGCGAACGCGCTCGATGATGTCCTTTCGGCGAGTGTCAGGAATCGCGACGGTTTGAATCGGCGTTCGTCCCGGTGGCAGCTCATCAATGACGGATGTTTCTAAATCGGCGTAGGCCGTCATGGCCAAGGTTCTTGGAATAGGCGTTGCGGTCATGATCAATTGGTGAGGGAAGAAGCCTTGTTTCACGCCTTTCTCACGAAGTTCCAAGCGCTGGTGGACGCCAAATCGATGCTGTTCATCAATAATCACTAGGGCAAGATTATGAAATTCAACATGCTCTTGAAACAATGCGTGAGTGCCCACCACCATTTGTGCTTCACCATTGGCGATGTTGGCGAGCTCCGTTTCTTTGGCTTTGCCTTTTAATTTACCTGCGAGCCAACCTACCTTGATTGGTTGGCCGTTCAGTTCAACATTACCCAGCCAGTTGGAAAAATTAATCGCATGTTGCTCTGCTAATAATTCCGTTGGCGCCATTAACGCCACTTGGTGGCCGTGCTCTAAAGCCCGAAGGGCGGCGAGTGCAGCAACCAAGGTTTTCCCCGAGCCTACATCACCTTGCACCAATCGCATCATAGGGTGAGGTTTCGCTAGGTCTGTTTCAATTTCATTCACCACTCTTGATTGAGCGCCTGTTGGGCTAAAGGGTAATTGGCTTAGAAGCTGGGGTTTCAGTTTATCGACAGGAGTCAGCGATAAAGCGGCCTCTTTTTGGCCTTGACCTCGAACGGCTAACATAGACAAGTTTTGAGCGAGCAGTTCTTCAATGATCAGTCGTCGCTGAGCCGGATGTTGACCTGCATCGAATGCTTCTAAGTTCACCGTCGGTGGTGGCCTGTGGATGGTATGCAGCGCTTCTGCCATGGTAATTTGATGATTGTACAAACCAGAGGGCAATAGCTCGCTAACGGCCATTTTATCTAGTAAACCAAGCGCTTGGTCGGTTAGGTTACGTAGCGTTAATTGCCTTAGTCCATCCGTTGTGGGGTAGACCGGCGTTAAGCTAGGTTCGGCATCGGCATTTTTATTCGGGGAGTTGAATTTGTAATCTGGGTGAACTATCTCTAATCCATAACCACCCCGTTTAATCTCGCCATAAGCATGAACGGTTTTACCTGTGGCAAAGTTGTTTTTCATCCCTGCGGTAAAGTTGAAAAACCGCAGAGTAATGGTGCCGTTACCATCGCTAATTTTGACCGCTAGCATTTTGCGCTTACCAAACAGCGTTTCCGCGCTCATTACTTGACCCTGCACCGCAGCCCAAAGGCCTGGATGCAATTGTGCGACCGGATAAACACGAGTCCGATCTTCGTATCGAGAGGGCAAATGGAATAACAAGTCTTGAACGCTATTAAGCCCAACTTTAGATAACTTCTCTGCGACTTTAGCCCCCACGCCAGAAAGCTCGGTGAGGGGAATAGCAGATAGAAGCTGGGACATGGCAGAGGCCTTAAAATATTAGCGAGATTTAAAGACCTAGTTTGAAAGGAAAAATGTTGAAGTGCAAGGGGGGGGAAGTACTAAAAGCTAAGTACTAAGGGCGAAGTTCTCAAGGCGAAGTGCTAAAAGCTAAGTATTAAGAGCAAGAGGGAGGTTGATCTTATTACTTAGCTTTTAGGGTTTAGTACTTAGCACTTCTACTTAGCTTTTAGCACTTCGCCCTTAGTACTTCCCACAAATCACTTCCTCTGCATCTCTGCCCACCAACTTTCATCAGCAACCACTTGGCCTTGCTCATCAATACGTGGGTAAGGCAGTTTTTTGCGTTTAGCCACGCGCGCAAGTACAGGGTGACCGCGTTCAAACAGTAAGCGATGAACGTATTCTTCAGGTAAAGAGGTTTCTTCTTTATCGTACATGCCTGCGTTTTGGCGTTGGCGCTGGGCTTCAAATAAGATCAAAGCGCTGGCGACGGAAACATTAAGGGACTGTACCATGCCAACCATCGGGATGATGATGTCTTGATCGGCTTGAGCAAGCGCATGTTTTGAGATCCCGTGTTTTTCTCCGCCCAAGATAATTGCGGTCGGTTTGGTGTAATCAATATCGCGAAAGTCAACGGCAGTGTCCGACAGGTTGGTAGCCAGTATCTGCATGCCTTGGTTCTTGAATTCCGTAACAGCAGAATCAATGTTTTTATGGGTGTCGACTTCAACCCAGTTCCGGGCTCCTGCAGACGTATGGCTGAGTGTGCGCATTTGCTCGCTTGGCCATACTGCATGCACTTTATGAACCCCAGCAGCGTCAGCCGTTCGAATAATCGCTGATACATTGTTTGGTTTGTGCACTTCTTCCAAGCAAAGGGTAAGGTCTGTTTGACGTGCTTTTAGAACCGTTTGGATACGTTGATAACGTTCAATATTCATAATGGTTTTAATATAATAAATAACAAAAAATGAGCAGAAAAAAGGCCCTGAACTCAGAGCCTTTTATAACGTAAATGTGTCACTAGTGCCTACGACGGCGAACTTTCGTTGCTTGTGGCATGACACGAATGCGCTTCATGATACTGGCTAAATGCACGCGATCTTTCGCGGTAAGCAGCACTGTAATCATATATAAACGTCCGTCTTTTTCTTCTGTCGTGATCCCATGGATATTGGAACCGGTTTGAGAAATGACGTTGGTTAACGCTGCGAGAGCACCTTGGTGATTCTGCATGTCTATTTGCAGCTCACTGATGAACTCTTGATCGTAATCTTTCGACCATTCGACGGCCATGTACTTGTCTGGTTCACGTTGGTAACCACGTACATTCGGACAAGTTTCACGGTGAACGACTAAACCACGGCCCGGTGAAACGTGAGCAATGATGTGGTCATCCGGAATAGGGTGACAACATTTAGCAAAGGTCAGTAAAATGCCTTCAGCGCCACGAATCGGCAGTTTTTTCTTCGAACTGTCATTTTCAGAACCGGCAAGCTCGGTGAGCTCATCGACATCGCCAAGCAGTCGGCGTGCTATCACGATACTCATCAATTCGCCAAGGCCAATGGATGCCAGCAAATCATCTAAGGTTTGGATACGAAGTTCAGCAACCACGTGGTCGATATTGCTTTGTTCAATATCAGCAATAGATTGCTCACCTAATGCATGATTGAGTAAGCGACGTCCTAATGTGACCGATTCTTCACGGCGCATGGTTTTTAGAACCTGACGGATCTTGGTACGAGCACGAGAAGTCACAACATAGTTTAACCATGCTGCATTAGGCCTTGCTCCAGGAGCACTGATGATCTCAATCGTTTGACCATTCTTAAGCGCTTTACTTAGCGGGTAAGGATTACGGTCTACACGAGCACCCACACACATGTTGCCCACATCGGTATGTACCGCATAAGCGAAATCAACCGCGGTTGCGCCTACGGGGAGTTCGACGATACGACCTTTTGGTGTAAACACGAAAATTTCATCAGGGAACAGATCGGATTTTACGTTCTCGATAAACTCAAATGAGTTGCCAGCGCTTTGCTGTAATTCAAGTAAGCTTTGCATCCAACGCTGCGCTTTGACTTGCGCGGTTGTGCCAGAGCGTTCGCCATTGGTTTTATAAGACCAATGCGCCGCGACACCTTTGTCCGCCATCTGATCCATGTCTTCAGTACGGATCTGAACTTCAACGGGTACACCGTGAGGGCCTACCATTGACGTATGCAAAGACTGATAGCCATTGGCTTTCGGTACCGCGATGTAATCTTTCATCTTACCAGGGCGTGGTTTATACAAGCTATGAACTTGCCCTAGAACGCGATAACACATGTCGGCACTGGCGACCACAACACGGAACGCGTAAATATCCATAATGGTGTGGAAACGCTGTTCTTTGGTTTTCATCTTGTTATAGATAGAGAACAGGTTTTTTTCACGACCGAAAACACGAGCTTCTAGATCGACTTCTTCTAAGCGACCCGAAATCTCGGAATGGATACGTTGGATGATTTCTTTACGATTACCGCGCGCCGTTCTCACGACTTCTTTCAATACGCGATAACGATTTGGATAGAGGGCTTCAAAACCAAGCTCTTCTAATTCAACCTTGATGTTGTGAATACCGAGGCGATGCGCCAAGGGTGCATAGATCTCAAGCGTTTCTCTCGCAATACGACGTTTTTTATCTGGACGAAGTGCGCCAAGCGTTCGCATATTGTGCGTTCGGTCGGCCAGTTTGATCAGAATTACGCGGATGTCTTGCACCATAGCAAGCACCATTTTGCGGAAGTTTTCGGCTTGAGCTTCTTTGCGATCGCGGAATTTAAGCTTATCCAGCTTTGATACACCATCGACCAGCTCTGCTACCGTGGTTCCAAACTGCGCTTCCAATTCTTCTTTGGTTGTCTCGGTATCTTCAATAACGTCATGCAGCAGGGCTGCCATTAGGGTTTCGTTATCAAGTCGCATTTCTGCGAGGATACGTGCAACAGCGACAGGGTGGATAATATACGGTTCGCCGGTGGAACGGGTTTGCCCTTCATGGGCGTCTCTTGCTACCACATAAGATTGACGCAGAGCCTCAAGTTGAGGCTCTGTTAGGTATTCTTGGGCAACGTCTTTAAGGCTTTCAAAAAGATACAAATTATAGGCCCAGCTTTAACGCTATTTAACGATTAACGGGTGTGAGCAATGCTGCTTACTGCTGCAAGCTCTGCCGCATCTTGTTCTTGTTGCTCTTGACGTGCACGAGCATCCAGTACTTCTTTAGTGATAAGGCCTTCTTCGATTTCGCGTAAAGCGATAACGGTAGGCTTATCGTTCTCTTCAGGCACTAGTGAATCTTTGCCGCCAGTTTGCATTTGACGAGCGCGACGAGCCGAAATTAGAACTAGGTCGAAACGGTTGCCAACTTTTTCAACAGCGTCTTGAACAGTTACGCGTGCCATGAGAACTCCAATATTGTAATAAAATTTGATATGACGAGAAATTATACAGCTTAAATGGCTATTCTGCCAATAGCGCAGTTAGCATGCTGTTGTATTTTGTCGCCTGTTTGTCTTGCTTTAATCGCTCGGCACGCAGAATCGCTTTAAAATCGATGACTGCTGTATCGAAATCGTCATTAATGATGACATAGTCATATTCATTGTAATGGGAGATTTCAGATTGTGCTTCGTTCATTCGTTTTGCAATCACTGTCTCGCTATCTTGACCGCGTGCATTTAAACGACGTTCAAGTTCTTCTTTCGAAGGAGGCAGGATGAAAATACTTTTTGCGAGTGGCATTTGCTCACGAATTTGGCGTGCGCCTTGCCAGTCGATGTCTAAAAAGACATCAATGCCTTTATCTAGGTTTTCTTCAATCCAAGGGCGTGAAGTGCCGTAGTAATTTCCGAATACTTCTGCGTACTCAAGGAAAGCTCCTAATTCGATGTGTTCTTCAAATTTGTCTTTGCTGACAAAATGGTAATGAACGCCATCTTCTTCACCTGGACGCATGCCGCGAGTAGTATGCGACACCGATACTTTCATTGCGTACGTTGGGTTTTTTTCCAACAGCGATGAAATTAAGCTCGATTTACCTGCACCGCTAGGTGCAGAGACGATGTATAAAGTACCTTTGCCCATGGTATTTCCACTCGTGGTTTGACTGTTTCGGTGCTGAATGAGTTATTCAACAGCAAAACTAATGCTTAAAAAATGGGGCAAAAGGATAGCATTTTTTGCAGCTTTTCTACAATCAAATAAAGAAAAGGGGCGTAATGCCCCTTTTAAACTTTGATTTCTAGTCACTATTGTTCTGGGAAAATGGATTCAAGTTTTCGGTAATCCATGGTTTTTCCATTAAACAATAGCTCTTGAGTGAGTTCATTGAAGTCACGGCCTTGCTGGTAGAGCGGTTGTACCCAGTCTTGGTCACAGCTACTTGATTGCAGCGTGATAGTATCATCTTCAATAATGCTGCAATCAATTAGTTCACCAGTGGATGATTCTAGTTGGATTCTTTTGTTTTTATGTACCCAGTTAAAGCGGCTACCAACAGAGAAACTGGCAAAGCCCTTATAGTCACCTGAAAGCATAGACTCACCACTGAACCAAGGAGCACTCCCGCCTAACCATTCTAAGATTGTAGGTGTTACATCTCGTTGTGATGCAGACTCATCTAAGTTTTTAGCAGGAATACTACCGTCAGTTGCGTACATTAAAAATGGAATGGATATTACAGATAGCCCACCTTCAATGGTGATCTTCGATGTATGGTCAGACATAAGAACAACCAATGTTGGAGCTTTAAGTAGTGCATTTAATTTAGGGATGAATCTGGATAATTCATCATCAGAGTGCTTCAAAACACTACGTCGAATATTGGCTAGAGTGTCATTACCATATTTATATTCTGCCCACCCCGGTACTAATACACCATGTTGTGTATTGGTGTTTATCGCAATCATGAAAGGCTTTTCTGGTTCGGAGTTTTGTAAGCTATCAATTTTATCTAAAGTAAACTTGAATATACTGTCATCAAAATATCCCCAGCGGTTCATATCAGAATCGAAAGAATAGTCAGTTTTTCCGTACGAGTGTGTAAAACCAATCGATTGAGCGTATGAACCAACAACCCCCATCCCACTACCTTGAATGAAATGAGTGCTCCAGCCTTTTTCTGTCAACATATGAGGCAAACAGCTATATTGCTCATTTTGTAGCTGGGTGTTTGCAATGACACCTGATATGGGGTTGACGTATGAGCATAGCCCGGAAAACATGCCTTGAACTGTTCTATACCCGTTAGCGTACATTGCTTTTGTTGTTAAAGATGATTTCCTCAGTTCATCGAAATACGGAGCCGCATCTGTATGACCCGTGTAACTTGCCATATCAATAGATGTCCAGCTCTCCATTAAGACAAAGATTATATTGGCTTGCTTTAGGTTATCTAAGTCAACCTTTTGTGAATGCAATTGCTCTTGGTATAGTTCAGAAAAAATAGCTGGGTTGGCTGATTTTGTGAGTTTATGGGCTGCTTCTGAGTTTCCTATAAAAAGGTAATAAGTAATGCTATATGGTGCATTCCAAGTTACGTAAGCATGATCATTTTTTCCGATTTTATAGGCACTCATAGGGGATTGAGGGTGGTCATGCCAGCCTCCTCGCACTACTAGAATTGTAACTGATAGCCATACCAGAGTTGTTAATATAAAACTAACAACAGAAAGGCTTTTTGTTCTAACTGTGCTTAGAGGTAATCGCATAATCACCACGGTTGCCACAGAGCACAACAAGAAAGCAGTAAGTGTGATTAGTGGGTGACCTTGTATAGCCGTAAGAAGAAGCTCTGATTCTGAACCTGAGGCGGTGAATACTTCATAGGTTACGTGTTTGCCCGATTCATTTGAATAGATCACATCAGCCGCAGTAGTGCCAATAATCCAATATGCCCCTCCAGCGAGCCAAACCTTGATAAATTTTTGCAATTCGATTTTAAAATAATGAAAAATAACACAAGTTAGAATTGCTGGGGCTGCGATTACAGCGGTTATAGTGGTATCAAAACGGGTACCATAAAACAGCGCCCAGAGGCCTTCTGCACTGATTAAAGACAAAGGGGTTGAATAGCCCATCGTAAGAAAAATTACCTTACTGACAAATGAACTAAAGAAAAGAGTGATGAATATTAGGAAGATGTTCGCGATCATAATTCGTTATCTAGTTAATTGTTTGGAAGTAGCGGCAGCGATGCTTTTGATAGAAATTCCTCTAATCTCATCTTTTTCAGAAAAGATGGTAATTGAATCGTCTCTATTCGGTGACCACTCCTGATAGTTGACGGGATCAGGGTTATATAAGCCGACAATTTTTTTGTTTAATCCGTTTGCGATGTGAATAATCGAGGTATCGACAGAGACAACGACAGTGGCAAAGCGTAGTAGCTCTATCGCATCGTAAATTGTTGAGCCGTCTGTATCGATAAAGCAAAAATCACCAAATTCTTTAAGCAATGGTGCTAATGAACCTTGCTCGGATGGTGGGCATATTAGCAATATAGTTAAAGATTGATATTGATTTTTCAGTATGCGAATTAGCTCTGCGACTTGTTCAATTGGTAGTTTTCGATTACGAGAACTACCAAAAGGATTAATAGCAACAACCAGTTTATCTTGTAAATTGATTTGACTAGAAATTCGCTGGGATATCTGTGGGCAGCTAGGAATGACGTAATCAGTTTTAATATTGTCAACCTTGAGTAGCTCAAGAATCGCACGATATTTTGAAGAGAAATGCTGCCCAAGTGTAGCCTGATTTAGATTTATGTTTACTAGCTTTACGCCGTCATCAAGACCAACAATATTTTTTGCCCTTACTCTATTCAAGAAATAGAGATCTTTCATTTTCAAAATTTTAGAAAGATGAATAACGATATCAGCGCTTTCAAATTGTTTTGCTAGCTTGCTAAGGTCGCTATAAGAAGGTCTTTTTTTACTGATATGAACAGCATCAACAGCAAAATAGCTTTTGTAGAGTTCGGAAAGATCTTGAGTGGTGATTACTTGAATTTTTGATTCAGGATAGGCTCTCTTTAATTCTCTAAAGAAAAAAGAGGAAACGATCGAATCACCTATTTTTGCATCCCAACGAACGACGACAATATTATCCGCACTGGTTTTTTTATCAGATTTGATGGCATTACGATCAAAAAGGAAAATACCAAACTTACGGCGAATTAGATCTCGAGATAACCGAACTCTGTCGATAGTTTTTCTAAAAATACTTTTACTCATTGTGGGTGTCTACATTCCGATGGTGAATGTAGCAGGGGGTACTTTATACGTTCCCTGCTGGAGGTGCAGTGTTATTCAATATTCTGGATCTGCTCACGCATTTGTTCGATGAGCACTTTAAGCTCAACGCCTGATGCGGTGATATCGGTGCTGATAGACTTAGAAGCCAGCGTGTTTGATTCACGGTTGAATTCTTGCATCATGAAGTCAAGTTTACGGCCACAAGCGCCGCCTTTCTTCAAAATGTTGTTCGCTTCTTTTACGTGTGAATCTAATCGGTCTAGCTCTTCAGCAACATCCGATTTTTGAGCAAGCAGAATCAGTTCTTGTTCTACGCGAGTCGCTTCTAATTCAACTTTTGCGTCTTCAAACTTAGTCATTAAGCGCTCACGTTGCCAAACGAGGATTTCCGGCATACGCGCACGAACTTTAACAACTTGTTCTGTAATGGCATCTAAGCGAGTCACGATAAGATCTTTCATGTTCTCGCCTTCGCGACCACGGGCTTCAATAAAATCAGCCAAACCTTCGTTGAAACCTTCAAGCAGCGCTTTGTTTATCGCGTCCATATCTTGCTCTGGGGTTTCCATCACGCCCGGCCAGTTCATTACTTGGAATGGATTAAGACGGCTTTCTTCACCCGTTAAACTCATTACTTGGTTAGCGGCGTTGATCACTTGCTTTGCTAAATCTTGATTAATGTTAAGCTCGCCTTTTGCTGCAGGGTTCGCTTCAAAGCGCAGGTGACATTCCACCTTACCGCGAGCTAGGCGCTTACGGAAACGATCACGAAGGATGGGTTCTAAACCACGAAACTGCTCTGGTAGGCGAAAATACGTTTCTAGGTAACGTTGGTTTACTGAGCGAATTTCCCATACCGCGCTACCCCAGTCGCCTTTGATTTCTTTACGTGCATAAGCAGTCATGCTGTAGATCATTTAATATATCCTTGGTTCACATTTGGTGAAAATTTGACTGGCGATATGTTAGCACGCGGGAAGGGGAGAATACAGAATTCGCTCGACACTCCACTTCGCTATTAGCTTTTAGTACTTCGCCCTTAGTACTTCGCTTTCCTTTATTCTTCCGTTATAATCTTGCTCCAATCTGAAACACCCAATCCAGCTACCATAGGTAAAGCCAATGCGCCCAAGCGAAAGAAGTGCCGAACAAGTTCGTCCGATTAAAATGACCCGCAATTACACTGCGTATGCTGAAGGTTCAGTATTGGTTGAATTTGGTAACACCAAAGTACTTTGTAACGCAACGGTAGAAGAGAACGTACCGCGTTGGTTGAAAGGTAAAGGCCAAGGCTGGGTCACTGCTGAATACGGCATGCTGCCACGTGCAACGCACACTCGTAACCGTCGTGAAGCGGCGAGTGGCAAGCAAGGCGGTCGTACTATGGAAATCCAACGTCTTATTGCTCGTAGCTTACGTGCAGTGGTGGATTTGGAAGCCATGGGTGAATTCATGGTAACGGTAGACTGTGATGTAATCCAAGCAGACGGCGGTACTCGTACTGCTTCGATCTCTGGTGCAAGCGTTGCAATGGCAGACGCATTCCAACACCTGATTGATCAAGGTAAAATGAAAAAGAACCCAATGAAAGGGCACGTTGCTGCTGTTTCTGTTGGTATTGTTGACGGTGAAGCATTATGTGACCTTGAATACGTTGAAGACTCAGCGGCAGGCACAGACATGAACGTGGTAATGACAGAAGATGGTCGCATGATTGAAGTGCAAGGCACAGCAGAAGGCGAACCGTTTACCCACGATGAGTTACTTGAATTGTTGGCCCTGGCGAAATCGGGGATCGACTCTATCGTAACAACGCAGAAGAAAGCGTTAGAAAATTGATTTGATAAATAGCTCCTTTTGAAGGGGCTATTTTTTTAGATGTGAAGAGTGAAGTGCTAAAGGCGAGGTACTAAAAGCGAGGTACTAAGCACTAAGCACTTAGCTTTTAGTACTTCGCTCTTCCCCGTATTAAGATATATTTGTAACCCAAGCTCTTAAGATCTGAACTTAGCTTTTAGGACTTAGTGCTTAGAACTTATCCATTGAGGAACGAAATGAAAACATACCAGCGTGAGTTTATTGAATTTGCATTAGAAAAAGAAGTACTGAAGTTTGGTTCATTTACTTTGAAATCAGGCCGTACTAGCCCTTACTTTTTTAACGCTGGATTGTTTAATACCGGTTCTGACCTTGCGAAGCTTGGCCGTTTTTACGCAGCAGCATTATCAGACTCTGCTATCCAGTTTGATGTTTTGTTTGGCCCGGCATACAAAGGCATTCCAATTGCAACGACAACAGCGGTAGCCTTGGCTGACCACTATGATATCGATACGCCTTACTGCTTTAATCGTAAAGAAGCGAAAACGCACGGTGAAGGTGGCAGTTTGGTCGGCAGCGAACTTGAAGGTCGCATCATGCTTGTTGATGACGTGATCACGGCGGGTACTGCTATTCGTGAGTCTATGGAAATCATTAAAGCAAATGGCGCTGACTTAGCGGGTGTATTAGTCGCTATCGACCGCCAAGAAAAAGGCAAAGGTGAATTGTCTGCGATTCAAGAAGTCGAGCGCGACTTTGGCTGTGCCGTTATTTCAATCGTAAGCCTAACAGACCTTATCTCTTACCTTGAAGAGAAAGGCGACAGCACTGAACATTTAGAAGCCGTGAAAGCATACCGTGCAGAATATGGGATTTAGTTGAGGCCGCTTCGCTTAGAAGTGCTAAGTACTAAACTCTAAGTATCAAATAAAAAGACAGCATTTGCTGTCTTTTTTAGTCTCGGTATATTTCGCTTTTAGCACTTCGCTTTTAGCACTTCGCTTTTAGCACTTCGCTTTTAGCACTTCGCTTTTAGCACTTCGCTTTTAGCACTTCGCTTTTAGCACTTCGCTTTTAGCACTTCGCTTTTAGTACTTCGCTATCATAAAGCCTGCCGCGATCACTGCCATCGTGCATGGTTTTGAAACGACGGTGCATCCACATATATTGGTCAATACCGCGAAGAATCACTTTTTCTATCGCACGGTTCATAACGATAGCGGCACCTTCTGGGTCTTTTGTTGGGAACTCACTGCTTAGGTCGTTATCTATCTCCAAACAGTATTTGTTTCCTGTTCTTACGCTTGATCCAGTAATCACGGCACACTTACCTTTGTCGACTAGAAACCCTGTTCCAGCAGGAGAGCAAGCTTTCTCAAACGCAAAAAATGGAACATAAACAGAATTGTTGCTGCCGTAGTCTTGATCGGGTAGATACCACAATCGTCCGCCTTTTCTTAGCAAGCGAACCATGCCACGAATGTCTTCTCGATCAATCAAACCATTACCAAAAGCGGTTCTTCTCCAGCATTGAATGAATTCAATGGCCGGGTTTTCATGGGGGCGGTAAACACCAAAACCAGATGCACCGACAAGTGTGAATGCACGGCTGGTTATTTCAAGGTTAAGCATATGAGTACAAACAACAAGAACACCTTTTTTTTGTTGTTCAAGGTCCGCTAGATGGTGTGCATTTTTAAAGGTAATTAGTCGCTTAAAGCGCCAGGTTGGCCAAAACCAAGCGATGCCAGTTTCTATTAAGGCTAATCCAGTATTCTTGTGTACTTCATCGGATATCCGCTGTTTTTCTATATCTGGCATCTCTGGGAATGCCAACTCAAGGTTGCGTTGGATAATATGCGATCGTTTTTTTATTAACGGAGTGACAGCCTTACCAAGCCCTCGTCCAATGACTTTGAGAATTGAGTACGGGAAAATAGTAACAGTCAGGGCTAACAAGCCAAACCCAATCCAAACGCCCCAGTATTTAGGGTGGCTAATATGAGAGGTTTTATTTTTTGTCATAGATTTCTCGTTCTATTTCTTTAAGCCCAAGTTGGGCTTGCACTCTTTTGGCCTTGATTGTGTCTGCAAAAATCTCGTCGTTGATAGTCTCTCTCTCAAGGATCCGGTGATAAAGGTGGAGTTGGACTGCTTTATAAAAAAGTGGCACGTTTTTAAGCCCAATAAGAGATAAGCGGTAGTCTACGTCGGTATCCTCACCTACCGCAGCTGCCTCATATCGCATGTCGAAGCCGTTAACTTTAACAAGGTCAGACTTATATAAAGAAAAATTACAGCCAACAATGCCTTTAGGCTTAGATGTCACCAACAATTTTCTCATCAACTTGGAAGTTACGCGAAACCCTTTTTCAAGGTTCTTTCCTTTTTCTTTCTGAGAGCCTCTCCCAAAAATATAGTTCCGCATTAATGCCCACCGGTTGTCATGGAAAAAGTTCTCCGGGGATGACGACTGCATAAATTTTTGAGTTGCAATTTCGGATAAATCCACTCTTCGTCCGCACATGACAGAGTTTGGTTTTCTGGATAAAAAATGATCTTCAATGAAGTGCTGTTGAGGAATGCAATCACCATCGATAAAGATCAAATAATCACTTTCTGACGCCAAGACGGCATGGTTTAGAATTCGATTCTTACGAAAGCCGCTGTCTTCATGCCAAACATGTTTGATGGTAAATGGCTGGCTTTCCATAGCGGCACGAATAAAATCTACAGCGTCGGGCTTAGAACCATCATCAGCAATAATCACCTCAAAGCACTGTATAGATTGAGCCGAGAGTGACTGAAAGATCAGCTCTAGTGCAGTGATATTGTTATAAAACGCGATTATCAGCGTTACTTGTGGTTTATTATTCTTCATAAGCTCTATTGAATCTGCGCGCTTAATAGCGCCCAGTATTCCTCAAAATTGGCGGTAGGTTGGTATTTAAAGTCTGAGCGTACAAAGCGATTGAGGCTGCCTTCTACCTGGCCTAGTAGTTGTGTCGCTAAGATTTTTTCATCAACAGGGAAAGATTTACCTTCACGTATTTTTCTCTCACGCAAGATCTGGCGCAGTTGCGTTTCAATACGTTCAAATAATTGGTTGATGCGTTCGCGCAGGCGTTCATTTTCAAACATCAATGCATGACCAGAAAGAATGCGTGTAAGCCCAGGGTTACGCTCAGAAAAGACCAATATCAGTTGGAGAACCAAACGAATACGCTCTAGCGTGTCCTTTTCTTCATCTAAAATGCGATTGATCCGAGACATCAACGCTTCTTCGATAAATTCAATCAGCCCTTCAAACATACGAGCTTTGCTAGGGAAATGACGGTATAAAGCCGCTTCAGAAACACCTACATGTTTAGCCAGTTTTGCCGTCGTGATACGGGAAGCGCCGTCTGTGGATTCCAGCATTTGAGCAAGAGCTTGCAGAATCTCTTCACGACGATTAGAGCGTTTTGTACCGGCCATGTAATTTGTTCCTTATCTACGGCGCTAATAACCAAACGGCATTTTAACCTTAGCCTGACATAGTAGCCAGTGATGAGTGCCTGATTTTATTTGTAAAAGAGTGAAATGAGGGTTCGCTTCGCTTGTGGGCAGGCAGAAGGCAGAAGGCAGAAGGCGGAAGGCAAAAGGCATTAGTTGCCCTTAGCCCTTGACCTCTAGCCTCTAGCTCTTCAGCCTCTCCCCAATCTCACTCATAAGCACCTGCCCCAACAACGCCTTACTTGCTAGAGGAAGTGCTTTATCCCCTCCTTGCCAATAAAGATGCAGTGCGTTGTCTTCTGAGTTAAAACCTAGGCCAGCCACAGAGACATCGTTGGCACAGATAAGATCGAGGTTTTTTCGTGCGAGCTTACCGCGAGCGTAGCTTTCTACATCTTGAGTTTCAGCGGCAAAACCGATGGTAAAAGGGCGGTTTTCGGTGAGTGCGGCAACAGAGGCGATAATGTCTGGGTTCTTAACCATGGTGATGGTCATTTCATCGCTGTCGTCAGTTTTCTTAATTTTTTGCTCGGCGATATTTGCTGGTCGGTAATCAGCAACGGCAGCGCAGCCCACAAAAATATCGTGCTTTGGCGCGTGCTCCATTGCAGCGGTATGCATTTGTTCGGCGCTATCGACATTAATACGGGTAACATTTTCAGGTGTTGGCAATGATACCGGGCCACTGATCAATGTAACGTGCGCACCTTGCTCGGCAGCGGCTTTAGCGATGGCAAAGCCCATTTTTCCTGAACTGTGGTTGCTGATGTAGCGCACAGGGTCAATCGCTTCGCGTGTAGGGCCTGCGGTAATCAGGACAGATTTCCCTAACAGCACTTTAGGTTGAAAGAACGCTTCACAGTGATGAACTAACTGCATTGGCTCCAACATTCTACCTTGTCCAACATCACCACAGGCTTGCTCGCCAGAAGCGGGGCCCCATATATAAAATCCACGGCGAGTTAAGGTGGCTATGTTTTCTTGAGTGGCCACATTGGCATACATTTGCTGATTCATTGCAGGTGAAACAGCAACCGGAGAGTCAGTTGCAAGTACTAACGTCGACAATAAGTCATTACCCATACCGGCCGCAACACGAGCAATAAGATCAGCCGTTGCTGGTGTTAAAAGCACTAAGTCAGCCCACTTTGCTAGCTCAATATGACCCATAGAAGCCTCTGCAGCAGGATCAAATAAGCTATCAGAGACCGGGTGACCCGAAACCGCTTGTAGCGTGAGTGGCGTAATGAATTCTTTTGCCGCCTTGGTCATTACGATACGGACTTCTGCGCCTCGCTCGATTAACCTGCGTGTTAACTCGGCACATTTATAAGCCGCGATACCACCACTGATACCAACAAGAATTTTCTTTCCAGCAAGTGTTTGCATGTTTAACTCTCCAAATTTTCTGCCGCTACTTTAGCATAAGCGTGATTTTTTTTGGAATTCGCTATTTATTCCTAGAGGGCGAGGGCTTTAAAACCGAGAAATTTGAGGAGTAAACATAAGCCCTCAATGCTCATACTTCCTAAACTTATCAATTACACCTAGGCATGAGCCTGCTCCTAACAAGTAAAATCAAATTTGCTCTCAAATTTTAAGCGTGCTGTTTAAAAGAAAAATGAGGAGCCAACTGATGAGCGTGAAATCCATTCCCACCGAATCCATGCCAAGAGAAAAGCTACTAAACCGTGGCCCTAAGTCTCTGACCGATGCAGAGTTGCTGGCTATTTTTCTAAGAACGGGCACAAAAGGCATGAACGTCTTAGAGCTTGCCGACTTTTTATTAAAAGATTGCGGTTCACTAAGAGCCTTGTTTTCAGCTACCCAAGATCAGTTTTGCAGGCATAAAGGTCTAGGGGAGGCCACATACGTACAATTGCAAGCCGTACTAGAAATGACCCAGCGCTACCTTGCTGAAACGCTAAAACGGGGAGATGCCCTGACAAGCCCGGAACAAACCAAGCTTTACCTCTCTTCTATACTCCGAGATCGTCACCGAGAAGCCTTTTTCGTTTTGTTTCTTGATAACCAACATCGAGTTGTCAGTGATGAGATTTTATTTGAAGGCACAATCGATGCTGCCAGCGTTTACCCTCGAGAAGTCGTCAAACGTGCGTTGCACCATAATGCTGCCGCGTTGATCCTTGCCCACAACCATCCATCAGGCGTCGCAGAACCCAGCCAAGCAGACAGACGCATTACACGGCGCCTTTCTGATGCAACTGCGCTAATCGATGTTCGAATTCTTGACCACTTTGTCATCGGCGACGGGGAAGTAGTGTCGTTTGCTGAGAGGGGGTGGATCTGAAGTGCTAAAAGCTAAGTACTAAAGGCGAAGTTCTAAAAGATGAAAGATAAAGCGGAGTGGTAGAGCGGAAGGCGAGGAGAGAAAAGAATAGAACAGAACAGTGTGGGGGAAGGGATTGGTATTTATTATGGGAGGGGGGGAACTGAAGTTTGAGCAATTGAAGGTGTGGCAAGATTCGTTTGATTTGGCTGTTGAAGTGTATAGGGCTTTTTCTTCGGTTCGAGATTATGGTTTTTGTGATCAAGTAAGGAGGTCTGCGGTTTCTGTGCCTTCGAATATTTCTGAAGGTCTTGAACGAGAGACAAACAAAGAAGTAATTCGGTTTCTTTATTATGCTAAAGGTTCCGCGGGAGAGTTGTATACTCAACTGGCGATTGCGCAGCAGCTGCAGTATATCGATAGAGATAGCGCAACTCGGCTAAAAAACAAAGCGCAAGAAGTGAGCAGAATGTTAGGTGGTTTTATTAAGTATCGAAAAGAGTCAGGTTGGAGTGTTTGACATTCCTTTTTGCTGTGAAATTTCTTTACTTCGCTTTTAGTGTTTCGCATTTAGCACTTATTTTGAAAAAAAGCTTAGCTTTTTTTCAAAATCTGCTATCATCCCCCGCACTAATTTATGAACCTAAATCAGCTCTGTTCAAAAAAGATCACGAAAATCCTTAAAAAGGATCTGTTCGGGTCTTGAGCAATGCGTATCAAGTTAGTATAATGCGCGACCTTTGATAGCCTTGTATGGATATTCCATAACGGTTTTTGACCTCACGTCTTTTATTTATGATAGATAGAGAGGTTCGGCAACCAAGGTTGATATCGAGCTGAAACGATTTGGAGAGACATTCATGTCCCGAGTATGCCAAGTAACTGGTAAGCGTCCTGTAACGGGTAACAACCGTTCACACGCACGAAATGCTACTAAGCGTCGTTTTCTGCCGAACCTACAAACTCACCGTTTCTGGGTAGAAGGCGAAAAGCGCTTTGTTAAACTACGTCTAACTGCTAAAGGCATGCGTATTATTGATAAGAAAGGCATCGAAGCTGTTCTTGTTGATATCCGTGCTCGTGGCGAGAACGTATAAGAGGAATTGAACAATGGCTAAAGGCATTCGTGAGAAAATCCGTCTAGTATCTTCTGCTGGAACAGGTCACTTCTACACAACTGACAAAAACAAACGTAACATGCCAGGCAAATTTGAGATCAAGAAATTTGATCCAGTAGTACGCCAGCACGTTATGTACAAAGAAGCTAAAATCAAGTAATTGATTCTAACTACCTTTGTAAAGTGTTAAAAACCCAGCTTTTAGCTGGGTTTTTTTATGTCTGAAGATTATTGAAAAATGAGCCGTTCGGATAAATAATAGGCTAAAGGCTAGGGACAAAAAAAAGGAAGGGTATGAAATTAAGTCGCCGCGGATGGAACAACGTCATGATCATCTCGATCTTAGTGTTTATTGCTTTGATCAATGCACCGAGCGTCCTACGAGAGCACTTTAATTTGGGGTCTGAGTCTGAAGTGACCTTACCTTTTATACTCAATTCAAAATGGCAACCTACCGCGCTCCACTTCCCTAAGTGGTCACTAGAGTTTGATGGCAGTGATTGGCAGTCCACTCGTTTACTCACTCTTTCTCCTGAGCAAGCCATTAATCGCTGGCAGTCTTTGCAAGGGACGCCTGTTGATAACAAAACTTTCGAACAACTAAAACCTAACCTATCGGCTGCTCACACAATAGAAGTCTGGTATCAAGAGCAAGAAGAACCCCAGCGCGTAACCTACTACAAAACCCCACAGTTTTGGCTATTTCAGAATTGGGACAAGCAATGGTTGGCGGTTTCGGTGGATGAGGGGTATTTGTTTTCGTTTGAATAAGTTTAAAGTGCTAAAAGCGAAGTACTAAAAGCGAAGTATGGAAGATCAAGAGTTAGAGAGTGGATAGGATAGGAATTGGTTTTTAAAAGGATTGTTTATGCCAGAATTACCTGAAGTAGAAGTGAGCCGAATGGGCATTAGTCCTCATTTAGTTGGGCAAACTATTGAATCTATCGTGGTGCGGCAGCCAAAATTACGTTGGGCTGTGCCGCAAGAGTTGCAAGACCTCGTCGGTGAAAAGATAACTAACATCTCTCGCCGTGCTAAATATCTGCTGGTTGAAACTCAAAAAGGCAGTGCGATGATCCACTTAGGCATGTCTGGTAGCTTGCGAGTATTAGATGCATTCATTGATGCTGGAAAACATGACCATGTTGATTTGATCCTTAAAAACGGCAAAGTACTTCGCTATAACGACCCACGTCGGTTCGGTTCTTGGTTATTCATCGAGGAAGGTGAATCGCATAAACTGTTAGACAATATGGGCCCAGAACCACTGACCGATGAATTCGATGCAGAATACTTGTGTGCAAAAGCTAGCAGCAAGAAAGTCGTCATTAAGCAGTTTGTTATGGATAACAAAGTAGTCGTCGGGGTGGGGAATATTTACGCTAACGAAGCGTTATTCAACTCAAATATTCACCCTAAAACACCGGCTGGAAAATTAACTAAAAATCAATTTTCACAATTGGTTAATGACATTAAGTCAGTACTTGCTACGGCTATTAAGCAAGGTGGAACTACCCTAAAAGATTTTAACCAAGTTGATGGAAAACCAGGCTATTTTGCTCAAGAGTTACAAGTGTATGGCAGAGTAGGCAAGCCATGCCCCATTTGTGGAACCTTGATTGAAGCACTTAAAATTGGCCAACGAAATACGTTTTATTGTTCGAAATGTCAGCCATTTGATGAAGAATTATAGGGTAGCTTCTTCACTGTGATCTTTAGGTTCGAGCCTTAAATATGAGCCTTAGTCGCTAACGCCTTTGCGACCACTTCAGGTACGAACTGATCCACGTTACCGCCATGTATCGCCACTTCACGTACGATAGTCGACGAGATAAAAGCGTGCTCTTCTGCAGGGGTTAAAAACACACTTTCAAGCCCTGGCATTAAACGTCGGTACATATTGGTCAAACCAAATTCATATTCAAAATCGACCGTGGTGCGTAAGCCTCGAATCAACACATTCGCTTGTTCTTGTTTGGCAAAGTCGACCATTAAACCCGAAAAACCTTTTGAACTCACATTGCCTAAGTGAGCGGTCACTTGCTCGGCAAAGTTTACGCGTTCGTCTAACGTAAACATGGTTTTTTTACTTGGGCTTGCTGCTACCGCGATAATGACCTCGTCAAACATGCTAGCAGTACGTTCGATTAAATCTAGATGCCCATTAGTCATGGGATCAAATGTGCCAGGATAAATCACCCGAGAGATGCGTTTTTGTGTCACGGTAAGCTACTCTTTTAATTTGTTAATCTGAACTCATCATAGCAAATAAAACTCAAAATTCGTTATCTATGTCGGTATGATGGAGGCAGACTGAATAGAGAGTGTGATATGAAAAAGATTTTGGTGATCCGAAACGATAAAATTGGCGATTTCATGCTGGCGTGGCCCAGCTTCGCGATGCTTAAACAATCCATGCCAGAATGTCATATTACCGCTCTAGTCCCTAACTATACTAAGGCGCTAGCAGAGCTTTGCCCTTGGATAGACGAAGTGCTGGTTGACCCAACAAAAAAAGGCAGTAAAACAGAACAAAAACAACTGATAGCGCAGATAAAGTCAGAGCAATTTGATGCATCTATTAATCTGTTTTCTACAACGTATAATGCGCTGTTAGTGTGGCAAGCGAGTATTAAATACCGCTTAGCTCCAGCGACTAAATTCGCCCAAATTTTTTATAACAAACGAATTAAACAAAAGCGTTCTCAGTCTGCCAAGCCTGAATATGAATACAATCTTGATCTCATTCGAGCTTTCTTAACCGACCAGAGTGTCTGTGTTGTGGAACCTATCTCTCCATACTTGAGCTTCTCTTCATCAGAGCTTTCTATGCAAAAGCAAAAGCTGTCGGAGTCGTTAGAGATTGATGTAAGCAGGCCTTGGATCTACTTGCATGCAGGTAGTGGTGGCTCTGCGAATAACCTTTCTCTAGAACAGTACACACAGTTTTATTCAGAACTAAACCTTGAGAGTGAGTGTATACTAACCGCAGGGCCTGGGGAAAAAGAGAAAGCGAGAGAGCTTCAGGTTTTGTTAAAGCAAAAAGGCATTAACGCAGTTGTGTATGATGAAAACGACGGTTTAGTAGACTTCACTCGCTCAATTGCCTGTGCAGATCTGTTTATAGCAGGTTCTACAGGGCCTCTACACATAGCTGCAACCTTAGATGTGCCAACAGTTGGTTTTTTCCCAAGCAAGCGAAGTGCGACGCCACTTCGCTGGCGGCCGATCAACTCTGAGGGTAATCACATTGCCTTTTGCCCACCGAAAGCGGGTGATAAACAAAGCCAAGAAGATATGGCGAGAATTGATCTGAAGAAAGTAGTTGAAGATCTACAAAGCTGGACGGTGTTCGAAGTACTAAAAACGAAATGCTAAAAGCGAAATACTAAGTTCGAAGTAATGACTGATTCGCTCTTGCTTCTACCCAGCGGTAGCACTTCACTTGCAGCCCCTAGCTTTTAGCCCTTAGCCCTTAGCTTTTAGCACCTAGTTTTTACCACTTAGCTTTTAGTACTTAGCTTTTAGTACTTAGCTTTTAGCACTTGACTCTTCCCCTCTAACCCATAAATCTGCGTATTTCACAAAAGTAGAATGCGCAGACAACAGGGAAAGTAAGAACCCTTGCTTCCCGTCGAGAAAGCCCACCTTTAAGATATACATCTTAATAAAGCAGGCTAAAGCATGCACAATGCCTTGGCTGATGCTGCTTTTTTTTCCTCGCTTTTGACGCTGGTCAGCCCAAGCCTTAGCGTAGCCAGCAGACTTCACCAAATAGTGATGCACATCGTTGTAAGTATAGTGAATGGCATCACCCTTAAGGTTTGCCACTTTCATCTCTTTGGTTACTTCCACACGTTCGTGGACTAAAGCATCGGTATATTGGGTTAGTTTTGTTGGGTAAAGCCTTAAGACACGGTCTGGGTACCAACCGCAATGCTTGATATAGCGACCAAACACCCAGCTTAGTCGAGCAAATTGATAAACGGTATCAGGGGAATTGCTAGCAACGGCTTGTTGTATGCTGGTCTTTAATTCAGGTGTAATACGTTCATCGGCATCAAGCCAAAGAACATAGTCTGATGTTACATGAGTTTGAGCGATTCTGCGCTGCGGCCCAAAGCCTGGCCAATCTGCATTCACGAAGAAGTTGTTTGTGTACTCTCGAGCAACTTGTTCCGTTTCGTCAGAGCTACCAGAATCGAGAACGACAATTTCATCCACCCAATCATGTACGGTTTCTAAACATGCTTTAAGGTGTGCGGCTTCGTTTTTTACAATTAATGCGACCGCTAAAGTTGGTTTGCTCACTGGAATGCCTCTCATGTTGGGTAAGCTAGTGTAACGGGGTTATAGAGAAAAATCAGCTACCGCTTTATCAAACATACGAATAACCCGGTCGGCACTGATACGGTGCATGGCTGACTTATCTTTCACTCTTGTTCGCCAGGCTAGCTTGTTAGACGGTTTGCCAGTCGCAGCCTGGATTGCTTCTTCATAAGCAGAAACCACGTAGTTTTGATATTGATAAGGACCAGTTCGTTCCGGATTATGGTGTGCGTAAAGGCCGATTACTGGAGTATTCATAGCATTTGCCATGTGAGCTGGGCCAGTATCTGGAGCGACAACCAAATGGGCTTTATCTAGTAACGCGAGCATTTCAAGTAAGCTACTTTTACCAACCAAATTGTTCACAGGCTTTGCGAGTTTGCATTGAATGGCTTCGGCCAATTCGAGTTCAATCTTAGCTGGGCTGCCAGCCAAAATTACGTTCCAGCCAGCATCTTGAGCATGCTCAATCAGAGCAACATAGCCTTCACAAGTCCAATTCTTATAACCCTTACTGGCCGCAGGAACAATCACCAAATTAGCTGATTGCGCCTGCAGATTCTCTAATGCCCAATGAGACTCTTGGTCAGAGTAAGGAATTGCCCACTTAAGCGTAATGTCTCGAACCCCCAGTGTTTTTGCAAAAGCCAGTAAGCCGTCTAATACATGTGGAGCTTTGGGCGAGGGCACCTTTACATTAGTGAAAAGATGCTGAAAATCTTGGCTGCGCTGTGCGTCAAATCCAAGCTTATATCTTGCGTTAATGCCCAAGGTTGCGATGCTAGCGCGAAATGCATATTGCATGTGCAGTAAGGCATCAAAACGGTGGTTCTTTAGCGTTTTCCAAAGAACCTGATAGCCTTTTAGTCCCTGCTTCTTATCAAACACAATGACTTCAATGTTTGGTAGAGACCCAATAAGTTTGGCTTCTAGCTTGCCCGTTATCCACGTTATTTTAGTTTCTGGCCACTGTCTTTGTATTGCTTGTACTGCGGCAACAGTATTGCAGACATCGCCAATGGCTGATAATCGCAAAATACAGAGTGCTGATGGCGACTCATTGAATAAAGGCGTCATTACTTAGACAGCCCTTCAGTAACTAAATAGCTTTCGACTTGCTCTTGGTATGAAACCTTATAGGAAAACTTCTGGCTATCATTTGAAGCGAGCAAATTAAGTGTTAAAAGGTACGCAAGAGAAATAAGAAATATCTTTGTAAAGCGTGCGTTATTACTTTCTTTCCAAATTCTGATTTCACGCAGGATAGGGAACAAGGCAAACGGAAAGGCGATAATGAGGTGCCAGTAACTAAACGTAATCGGAGACAAGCAAGCACATATAACAATGCCCGTTAAGGTTGCAAACGAGTACAAAATCAGCCAAGACTCAGTATTCTCGATTGGGTTATCTCGCTTAATAATTGGCATCACAAATTTCCAGGTACGCCAGTTAAACTTAGCTGAAATAAGAACAGACGCGATACCAAAACCAAATGTAACAGCCTTCCATAAATACTGGATAACCATTTGCATCCATTCAATGCTAGTGACCCAATCAAACGAACTATTAGCAATGACACGGTTAGAGAATAAGAAAGAGCCATATCGAAGCCAGTAAACAACAGATTTAATAACTGGATAAACATGGACTAAGCCGTAACCGATGTAGCGATCACTTTCTTCAACAATGGTTTCGTTAACCATTAGCTCATGAAAATAAGGAATGAGAGATAATGTGGTGACGATGAGGCCTGCAGCAACGCCAAGCCAGGATACCTTTATCATGGTTCTGTAGAATAAGAACACGCTCACGACGGCTAAAATAGGCCAAGAAAAATGCAGCTGCAGAGCCATCCCAATAGCTAAAATGTGCAAAAACGAATATAGAAACGACGATTTCTCGCGCATCTTGGACGCTGTCCATAGGTGCAGAGCTGCGAAAAAGCATAGATAAGCTGGGTTATACATCAAGTTATCATATTGAACCCAAGGGCTTAGCCAAAATAACCCAAGAAAGACTAAGCGGATCGGCTTATCAAAGGCTTGTTTAATAACGGCGTCTATCATTAAAAATGCACATAAGCGCAAGGCAATTAAAAAAGCCATCGGAGCCCAAGGTGAATCCCAGACCATGATAGGTAAGCCAACCACTAAAGCTGAAAGGTAACCCGGTAGGTTTCCAACAGTGCTGGCAAAGCTTCCATAGGCTAGCCAGTTATTGTCATACGCCCCCAAATAGCCTTTAGCTATCATTTGTGTTTGGTCGCCTCGAAGTATTTGATGCTCTCCGTATACGAAGGCAAAAATGGTTCCGATACACAGCCCTGCAAAAAATAGCAGCCCAAAGTGTTTTTCGAAGAATGTTGGAGAGTTCATTTTTGACCTTGTATATGTTCGTTACTGGGCAAGATTATGCAATTGAGAAGGCAGAATGTAAATCTGTCTCCTGACTACGTGACGGTAAGTTAACTCTTTAATGCTCGGTTTAATGCTTGGTTTCTGGTTCTTTACTGACGCAATCAATAACATTCTTCACCCAAGATGAGAGGGTATATTTTTGCAAAACTTTGTTATCGGGCTTCTCATAAGGTGCCGCGAAAAATGAACCCTCAATTTTTAATGAAGCATCCAAAATTTGAATGTTCTTTTTATTAAAGAAGTCATATTTACTAATTGATGAGTTAGTCGTAATCAGTTTTTTTTCGAAACCGAGCGCTTCGTAGACTCTAAAGGAGAGGCCGGCTTGAAGCTGTTGTCCTTGCCCTATGTCTAGTACGGCTTTAGCTTCGCGAATATTTTGTTCCAGCTCATCTGTCAGCATCAGTTTATCAATAATATTGACTCGAGGGTGCGTTATATATTTACGTTTTCTTGGGTGATCAATGTAAAAATTCACATTAGCATTAATATGTGGATTAGCATCTAAGAAAGAGACAACGTCTTGATAGCGCTGCTTAGTGAAACTCATAACAGAAAATAAGTCATATTTCAGATTGTTATGCTGATTATCAAACTTATTAATGTAGTTGTAAGAGCGTATGAAGCCATGCTTTTCACAGTCTGTCGGCTCAAAGCTGAAAATGGGTGAGAATCGCTCTAAATGAGTCCCGTTTCTCGGCATACGCTCTAGGCTATCCCACAATGAAAGCACCAGTTTGTCGGTGTTTTTTTCAAATAAATCAAAATGTTCATCATCGAAAAAATTGGGTTCGGTCATTAAAACCATATCAAAGCGCTGACGGTGATTGAAAAAACCTTTCAATGAGAAAGATATCTGTTCTTTGGTACGCAAATGCTTATATTTTGAACCAGAGATGAGGTCAAAAGCTTTTGAAAGAAGTCGATGAGTCTTGTTGTAGTAACGGAACTCAGTAAAATCACTATGATCTAAGTGGATGACATTATGACCTTGATTGCGCATTTCATGCACAATAGGTGATGCAAGATTTGCCCAGTCAGGACAGATAAATAAAATTTTCATAGTGAACCATAGTGATAAAAATGATTTAATGTAAAGTATTATACGAAGAGTCGGTCAAGCACATATATTAACGGTCGTTACGTATAATTAACAGGTTACATATCTAACAAATGCAAAGTACGTTCAATGCTACCTTGCTGACTGTAAACAAACTGCTTTGCCTTTACTCCCATTTCGATACGTATTGATTCTTGAGTTAATAGTGAGGTTAGCTCACTCGCCAAATCAGATTGATCACAAATGATAGCGCCTTGCTGCTTAACTAACGTATTGGTAATGTCTAGAAAGTTAAAGTAGCTAGGGCCTATAATCGTCGGGACGCCAAGAGCTGCGGGTTCTAGGATATTATGCCCCCCCACTTTGTCACCAAGTAAGCTTCCACCCATAAAACACACATCACTAGCAGCGATCAGCGTGAGCATTTCTCCCATCGTATCACCAAGGTAGATTCGAGTATCTGAGCTGATGGCTTCAGAGTGCGTGCGTCGGGCTGTCGTCATTTTTGAAGCTGCGTAAGAGTACACGTCATCAAAACGTTCGGGGTGTCTTGGTACTAAGATTAGTAGGGCATTCGGCTGTGACAGTAGAATTTGTTTGTGCGCTGAAATGACGATCTCATCCTCACCTTTGTGAGTGCTTGCGGCTATCCAAACTGGTCGAGATTTTCGAATGCGGTTTCTTAATATATCCCCAGCATCTAAGGTGGTCGCCGAGATTTGAATATCAAATTTCAATGACCCAGTTACTGATATTTTAGCAGTCGGGACTCCGAGTTGAATAAAGCGCTCTGCATCCTCCTCATGTTGGCAAAGGAACTGGTCAACATTGCTAGCAATGATAGAAAATAGGGCGGATACCTTTTTATAGCGGTTCATAGATCGCTCAGATAATCGAGCGTTAACAATACTTACCGGAACGTTGGATTTTTTTACATAATGAAGGGTGTTGGGCCATAATTCGGTTTCAATAATGAGTAACTGTTTTGGGTTAATCTGTTGTAGGAATCCTTTAATAGCAAAACCAAAATCCAGTGGCATGTAGCGATGTTCAACAATGCTTCCCAGCTTTTCAATTTGCTCCGCACCAGTAGTGGTTGTTGTAGTTACTACAATGGGTACGTGTGGGTGACGCGCCTTTATCATTTTGATGATTGGTATAGAAGCAATGGCTTCACCAACAGAGACAGCATGAATCCAGAGTGGCCGCTCGGTAGTTGATGTCTTTGGTGTTACTCCAAAGTGCTCAAGCCAGCGCATGCCAATGTGCGGTTTCCCATTTTTTTTTTTGTATAAGCCGTACAAAAAGAAAGGAGCAAGTAAGTACAAGAACAATGAATAAATAGCTCTAACTAGCATTGTGCTTTATCTCATTATTTGTTTTTAGGCAACCAGCAATCATGATCGACAGAATAAAGAATAAGCAAGCTGTTTGAAATTCCATTTCATTACTATATACAACACCAAGCATCAAATATGCAGATAGAAGGTTAATGCCTGCCCAAGCGTAACTTGGGGAGATATATCTATATGACCAGAAAAATTTAGCGAGCATGGTCAGTAAAGTGATATACGCGAGAAAATAGACTAAACCATTTTTATTGATATTGTTAATGTATGCATTATGAAAATCGTGTATTGAAATGTTGGTGCCAATACTGTCTTGCATTTCTTCAACTGAGCTAATAGTGTTAATAATTGCTACAACTTTAATCGGCAGCTCTTTTGTGCTGGTACCAAACAAAAAAGTCACAGGATCTGTTTCAATATGATGTTGAGCAAGTAATATGCCATTTCCCCACATTAGCTTTCTAGCATTGTTCGATGCATTACTACTTGATGCAACACTTGCTATACGATCAACAAACTCACTTACGGGCTTCGTTTGACTAAAGGCGACAATCAAAACAACCAATGCGGTGGTGCAGAATAGCAGTAGTTTTCGATGATGAAAAAGTAGATAAAAAAACGTTACAATGGCGGTGACTAAAATAGCACCTCTACTATTGGCAATTAATAAGCTACCTAGGGTGGCGATTAGAAAAAAAACGCTGATAAACAAATGTGGTCGATTTTTCTTTACCAGAATGAAAGGGATTATACCTACAAATAAGTACCCAAGTAATTCTGACCAACGACCAACATCCCAAAAGCTCTGCACTCTGAAATGAGACCAGTCATCCATTAAATATAATTGATAGTAACTGTTTATTATTGCTATGCAAGCCCCCAATATAAGGGCCTTTTTTGCTAAGTCGAGGTGGTTTTTTTTAAGCAATAATAAAGAAATGAACGGTGTTAATAGCAGAAATGCGCCTTTTCGAAATGTAGTGGCCAGTTCATTTATATCACTAAAACTAATAGATTTTGCTATCAGAGCCAAAGTAAAAGCCGCATACATCATGATAAAAATAGGTTGTTGATTTACCTGTTCTTTAAACGCTTTGAAGTTTCTCAAAGCAATCAAGTGACCAATAAGCAGCAAAGCTAACGCGATATTCATCCCCGCTTTTGATGTGTAGATGGTCAAGAAGCAAAAGCCAACAAGAAATATATTAAAAAACTGAGGATTAATTTTATTCATATTATTTTTTTATAGTCTCGATAATCAATTGAGGGCTTAGTTCAGTTAAGCACTTTTGGTGACCTAGCGGGCATTCTTTTTTAAAACAAGGGCGGCATACTATATCGGTATGTAGCATATGTAACTTGGCAGTTAGTGGCGGTGTGTACTCGGGAGAACTTGAGCCATAAATCGCGACGATATTACAATTCACTGCCGCAGAAACATGCATCAAGCCCGAGTCATTACATATAACAGTGTGGCACGCTGCCAGTAAGTCTACGGCTTCAATTAAGCTCGTGTCACCAGCAAGATCAAAGCAATGTTGTTGTAATGGTCGTGGGAGTGACAGCTTTATTTTTTGAGTCACTTCTTTATCTTTTACAGAGCCAAAAAGCCATACTTGGCCACCATCATTAATAACTTGTTGTGCTACTTTTGAATAATGTTCATCAGGCCAGCGTTTTGCCGGGCCATATTCAGCGCCTGGGCAAAGGCCAAATGCTTTTCTTTGGTTATTTAAATTTAAGCGCTGCATTGCCGCATTTTGGCTAGTTTTGTTGATAGATAGCTTAGGGTGAGGGCTGTTACTTAAAGATACCTGATCTAACATCTTCTCTTTAGGGGCAGAAAGAGCAACATAACGTTCAACCATGTATTGGAAAACACGCTTGTTGGGCCTTAAATCTGTTAGCAGGCCATAACGAAACTCACCTTTCCAACCCGTTCTTTGCTTGATCCCTGCAAAAAATGGAATCAGAGCAGATTTAGCTGAATTGGGCAGAACAATGGCATGAGTGTAATGGTTTTTCTTTAGTGAGCGTGCGATTTGCCAACGCTTTTTTAGGTCAAGCGCTCCATGGCCAACTGGCATTTCAATAGAGTGATTAACTTCAGGCATTCGCTCTAAGATTGGCTTACACCAAGCTGGTGCTAATACGTCGATTTCACACTGTGGGTGCTGCGTCTTTAGTGCCATATACAGGCTTTGAGACATCACCATATCGCCAACCCAAGATGGACCGATTACCAGTATTTTCACTTATTCACCTAAAAATAACAGACAGAGCATATTACTAAAAAGTTATGCCGATGGCTCAGCATAACTTTTGGTTATCTAACTTATCGCTTTGGCTAGTTAATAATCGCCATGTATTCTGCAACACCTTGTGCAACAGTTTTAAATTCAACATCGCAACCCGCGGCGCGAAGTTTGGTTAAATCGGCTTGCGTATATTCTTGGTAAGCACCTTTTAGATGTTCTGGAAAAGGAATGGTTTGAACTTCGCCTTTGCCATGGTGCTTAACAACTGCTTTTGCTACCTCTGCAAATGGTTCTGCTCGGCCAGTGCCACAGTTAAAGATGCCAGATACGCCATTTTCCATAAACCACAGATTCACTTTGCACACGTCGCCAACGTAAACAAAGTCGCGTTTAAATTCATCGCTGCGTTCGAATAGTTTTGGATCTTCGCCCGCTAAAATTTGATTATTTAGGTGGAAGGCTACCGAAGCCATGCTGCCTTTGTGTTGCTCGCGAGGGCCGTATACGTTGAAGTAACGGAAACCGGTAATTTGAGACAGGGTTTCACCGTGCGCAGCAGCGTCTGCTTGTAGGCGACGTACGTAGTTATCGAACTGCTGTTTAGAATAGCCATACACATTTAACGCGCCTTCAAATTCTTGCTCTTCAATGAAATTCTCATTGCGGCCGCCATAAGTCGCAGCAGAAGATGCGTAAAGGAATGGAATTTCGCGCTCAATGGAGTAGTGCAGCAACTCTTTAGAATACTCATAGTTATTGAGCATCATGTATTTGCCGTCCCACTCTGTTGTTGCAGAGCAAGCACCTTGGTGGAAAATAGCTTCAATAGGGCCGAAGTCGTCACCGGCCATTACTTGCGTGAGAAAGTCATCACGATCCATGTAATCTGTGATGTCTAGATCCACTAGGTTCGCAAATTTCTTACCATTTTTTAGGTTATCCACCACCAAAATGTCGTTAAAACCTTTTTCGTTTAGAGCCTTAACAATATTGCTGCCAATCATGCCAGCACCACCAGTAACGATGATCATCTTTATTCACCTAGCTTATAAAAAATATTGTAGCGAGTTTAGCAAAGAACATAAGTAGAATACAGAATGGACTTTGCTGCACGTAGACTTAGCGTATTTGGTGAGCTCTACTCGAACGGTGTAATATCGAGGAAGCTAATACCATTTTCGTCTTTGTTTGATAAGTTTGGTTCTGTGGAAATCGGCCAATCAACGGCTAACTTGGGATCATTCCAAGCAATCGACACTTCAGCACTGGGGTTATAATAATCAGTGCATTTGTAGACAAACTCTGCTTCGTCACTGGTCACGTAGAATCCATGGGCAAAACCTTCAGGAACCCAAAGTTGACGCTTGTTTTCAGCAGATAAATAAACACCGACCCATTGACCAAATGTTGGCGAACTTTCACGTATGTCGACGGCAACATCAAATACTTCACCTGAAATGACACGAACTAGCTTACCTTGGGTGTTTTCCGTTTGAAAATGCAACCCTCGTAAGATCCCTTTGCTTGATTTGGAGTGATTGTCTTGCACAAAAGGGGTTGGTTTGCCTGTTACCAGCTCTTCAAATTGCTTTTGTTGCCAGGTTTCCATAAAAAAACCACGGTCGTCGCCAAAAACGGCAGGTTCAATGATCTTAACGTCAGGAATATTAGTTGGGATTACATTCATTGGCTTATATCTTATCGTTATTGGTAGTCTTTTAATTGTTTGAGTGCGGCTTGCCAATCACTCGCTTCAATAGCAAAATTTTGTTCTATTTTATCGGTGCAAAGTTTCGAGTTTTCTGGTCGCTTCGCGGGGGTTGGGTAATCTTCCGTTCCAATCGCATTTAACGTTGGTTTATGATCTAGCACGCTTTGCTGATGAGCTTGTTCGAAAATTTCTTGAGCAAACTCATGCCAGCTAACGTGCGGGAAACCAGAATAGTGGTAGACACCAAAATCGACCTGTTCGTTTTTGTGAATTTTTTCTGCAATGGTGATAAGTGCCGCAGCGATGTCCCCCGCATAAGTCGGGCCACCAAACTGGTCGCTAACAACCCCAAGTGAATCTCGGTCTTTACCTAAGCGAAGCATGGTTTTTACAAAGTTATTCCCTTGTTCGCCAAATACCCAAGCGGTACGTAAAATGATGTGCTTGGAACAATTGTCGGCAACCGCAATTTCACCAGCAAGTTTGCTGTCACCGTAGATGCCTTGTGGGTCAGGGGCGTCCGTTTCAAGATAAAGGCCTTGCTTATCACCCGCAAATACGTAATCGGTGGAAATATGTAATAACGCAGCTCCAGCCGATTGAGCGGCCTTTGCCAAGTACATTGGGCCGTCTCGGTTTATCGCATAAGACAAATCTACTTCTGTTTCGGCTTTATCCACTGCGGTGTGCGCAGCAGCATTAATAATAATGTGGGGCTGAAACGCCTCCACGGTATGGTTAACCGCGGTTGAGTTGGTGATATCTAATTCTGCCCTATCGACGGCAAGAATTTCAGCTTTGTTCGTTAGCTGTTGGGTTAAACAGTGGCCGACTTGACCGTGTGAACCTGTGATCAAAATGCGCATAAGCGGTTCAGACATTTAACAGCCCACCTTTTTTTGTTTTTCTGCGATCAAACGAGTCAAATATTGGCCATAATCGTTTTTCATCATAGGTTTAGCTAAGTTAAGTACTTGTTCGTCACTAAGCCAGCCATTACGCCATGAAATTTCTTCAAGACAAGCGACTTTCAAGCCTTGCACATTCTCAATGGTTTGCACAAAAGAAGAGGCTTCATGAAGGCTTTCATGGGTACCAGTATCCAGCCATGCAAAACCACGCCCAAGTAATTCGACACTAAGAGAACCATCTTCAAGGTACATCTGGTTAATGGAGGTAATTTCCAATTCGCCGCGATCAGAAGGTTCTACGTTTTTGGCAAAATCAATGACTCGATTGTCATAAAAGTAGAGCCCAGTAACGGCATAATTTGATTTTGGCTCGAGAGGCTTCTCTTCGATGGACATGGCTTTCATGTTTTCATCAAATTCAACCACACCAAAACGCTCTGGGTCTTTCACTTGATAGCCAAAAACCGTGGCGCCATTTTCGCGACTCGCTGCATTTTTAAGGGTTTGACTAAAAGACTGACCGTAGAAGATATTGTCGCCTAACACCAAGCAGACAGAATCGTCACCAATGAACTCTTCACCGATGATAAATGCTTGGGCCAAACCGTCGGGGCTTGGTTGAATGGCGTATTCTATATTGACACCAAAGTCGCTGCCATCCCCAAGCAGGCGTTGAAAGCCGGCGTTATCTTCAGGAGTGGTGATAATCAAAATATCTTTAATGCCTGCCAGCATCAGCGTCGATATTGGGTAGAAAACCATAGGTTTATCATAGATTGGTAACAGTTGCTTAGATACGCCACGAGTTAATGGATATAAGCGTGTGCCGCTACCGCCAGCTAAAACAATGCCTTTCATAAGTTACTCCTGATTACCTAAGCGTTCGCGAGAGTAAGAGCCATCTAACACGCGGCTCCACCATTTTTCATTGGCTAAATACCATTGAACGGTTTTTCGTATACCCGATTCAAACGTTTCGGTTGGTTTCCAGTTTAACTCATCCGCAATCTTGCTTGCATCGATAGCATACCGAACATCGTGACCTGGGCGGTCTGTTACATAGGTAATCAAATCTTGATAGTTTGCAACGCCTGCTGGTTTGTTCGGAACAAATTCTTCAAGCAAGCGACAAATCGTGTTCACTACGTCAATGTTAGCTTTTTCGTTATGGCCACCGATGTTGTATGTTTCACCGACTAGACCCTCTGTAACCACTTTGTATAGTGCACGAGCATGATCTTCAACAAACAGCCAATCTCGAATTTGCATGCCATTACCATAAACCGGTAGTGGATTCCCTTCTAATGCATTCAGAATCATCAGAGGGATCAGTTTTTCAGGGAAATGGAATGGGCCGTAGTTGTTAGAGCAGTTTGTCACCAATGTTGGCAACCCGTAGGTACGTTGCCACGCGCGAACTAAGTGGTCGCTAGAGGCTTTAGAGGCAGAATAAGGGCTGCTAGGCGCATAAGAAGTGGTTTCGGTAAATAAGTCATCGGTGCCTTCTAAGTCGCCATACACTTCATCGGTAGAAATATGGTGGAAACGAAAATCAGATTTTGCTGATTCAGTTAATGTATTCCAGTAACTGCGTGTTGCTTCAAGTAAGGTATAAGTGCCAACGATGTTGGTTTCAATGAAATCGGCAGGGCCATCTATTGAACGGTCTACATGAGATTCCGCCGCTAAGTGCATGACGGCATCAGGCTTACATTCAGAAAATACACGGTCTAATTCTGCTCGGTTACAAATATCCACCTGTTCAAAGTGGTAGCGAGCGGAGCCCTGCACGGACTCTAAGGACTCTAAGTTGCCTGCGTAGGTAAGCTTATCGAGATTAATGACACTATCTTGAGTGTTATCAATAATGTGGCGAACAACAGCAGAGCCGATAAAACCTGCACCACCAGTAATGAGAATTTTCACGAGATACCTTTAAATAGAGATGAAATGACGATAATAATATTAAGTATTGTACATGTCGCAAGCAAGAAAGCATACAGAACCAAGAAGCGAGCTCGCCTCTCACAATACATAAAGGGCAAAAGAAACCCATTCCTTTGCCCTTTTTTTCATTTAAGTAAGCGAAGAGCATCCTCCGCCTTTAGCCTTTAGCCTTTAGCCTTTAGTTCTTATTCGCCCTAGAATACCAAGGCGAAACCGCATCTGTTATATCAAACAAATTATGCTCTTTGTTTAGTTTCTGGCCACCATCACGGGTGAGTGGTTGCCAATCAAACTTAGCGCGGTTTTTACTCGGTTTCACTGTCATCAGATCAAACGGAATTGAAATGTAGAAACCTTTAGTAAAGCTACCTTCACCAAACTCTTCTGCAGAAAGATTCGTAATACTGGCGTAAGCGCCAACAATCACACCACTATCAAATTGTTTAGAGAAATCGCCCCTAAAGCCGTAGTCTTGGCCGAGGAACTGGCCAATATCTAGCTTAAATAACGTATCATCTAACATTTGCCATTCAGGCATGTAGTATCCCGTGACAAAGCCAGTCACTCCTTTATCAAGAACCTTATAAGGCCTATTGTCTTCAGGGCTGTATTGCCACTCTTGATCGAACGTCGCAAACCAGCTTTCAGGGTCTCGTTGTGTTACTAAGTTAACATCAAAACCAACCGCCCAGTTTTTTCCTTGCGGGCGATAAAGCCATTCTGTACCCACACCGGCGAACATAGTTTCTAAGTAGCCTGCATAGGTTTGCTGATAAACATCGCCACCGAAGCTATCAAACCATGTTAACTGCAAATTGTTCAAACGAATTGGATTGTCGTGATAATACAAACGAGATAAAGATCGCACACGAGGCGGAACACTGGTGCCATCTGGCGGCACAATGTAATTTAATTCAGGGTAGTTATCATATATATTAAAGAAGATCGAACCAGTGGCCTGCACATTGTTGGTTAACCAGTAGCTTGCTTCAGCATTAACACCTAAGTTAAAAATGTAAAACGATTCAGGCTCGGCAACGGACTGGCGTAAGTGCGGGGACAGCCCATAATCAAAGCGTTGTATATCATCATGCATTAACTCACCTTGCGGCTTAGTTAACGCTTGGCTGCGAGTAGCAGCGGTTATATCAGGGTTAATGTAGGCTACGTTGCTAACCTGCTCAAAAGCGTGAGCAGACACACCTGTTTGCTTAGTTGCAACATGTTTGTTGGTCTCAACCAATTTATAAGTTTGAATACTGGTTGGTAAGCGGTTGTGTAATACTGCTGCTGCACGCTCGTGGGCTTTATCGCGGTCTCGGTATTTAAGCTGATCTCCCACCACTGTGACTGTGTCTTCATTGTGGTAAATTCTACTTTCTTTATAGCCAGCAACTAAGGCCAACTCTTGTTCAAGTTGCTGCCAGTCTACTTGTTCAATATTCTCTGGTTGATCTTTGGTTGGGCGAGGTGTCGGTGCATCCACCCATGAAGAGGTCACTTCGTTATAGTTAGTGCGTAAGCTAACACCAGCAGAAAGCGTATCACCACGTTCATAACTTAAGCGCAAATCCACATACTCATGCACTCGGTAGATCATACCCACGTTCCATGGGGTGTGTTGCGTCATGTCTACTTGGTAAAAGTTATTTGGTCTAAACTTTGTAGGGAAATCTTCACTGTAGTCATTGGTGTCGTATTCAATTTTAAAGCGCAGTGGTTGGTATGGCGTTTGATATTCGATACCGCCATAAATGGCAGAAGGGCCACGGAACCAACGTTGGTAATCCACTTCACCGCCTTGGCCGCCATAATCAGAAGGGCGATCACAGAACTTGACGTTTGCTTTGCAAAATGGATTCGTCACGTTGCCATGCATGCCCATATAACCCCACCCCATACCAAGGGTGAAGTCGAACACGCCGTAGTGGTCGGTATATATCTTTTTAGAACCAGCAACAAATTCACCATCAAACAAGCCAGTGCCACCAAAGTCGCGTACACCGATGGCCACTTCGGGCAAGTAGTCACTTTCTTCTAGCAGCCGAACTTTGAAGTCGATGCCTTTGTCTAAGTAAGGGCTGTCGTTACTGAAGTTTTCTGATCCCATAGGTATGTTAGGGACGATGGCATAACGTAGTGTGGTTTCAAACCAAGGGAACAGTGAAATAGTTGCATTGTACATTTCATATTCATGGTTAATGTTGGCACTTAAGTTAAATTCACCTTCAGGCGCAATGCGGCCTGTTGGCATTTTTATTAACCCTGTACCGCCAAAGTCCATTTGGGATGGTGTGTAGTTGACAGGTTGAAATAGCGTATCGCTGGTGATGTTTGCGACTGCCTGAGCAGATAACGTTGTGGTTACCAAAGTAGCAAAGGTAGAAAAAATAAACGGTCGGCTCATGTTATTTTTCCCCTGCTGTTTGTGATGGTGTTGATGGTTTAACTACGGCGTAGCGCAGTAGGTTTGCAATATCTTGATTTAATGCCGTTTGAGATTCAAAACCAATAAATACCATGGCTTGTGGCGCCAAATAGACACGCCCTGGCTGGTAATAACTTATGTTAGGTTGTTTTATTGTGCCATCTGGCTGAATAACAAAGGGGCGTTTGGTCTCCGCTTCATCAAAGGTATTCATTTGATCTAAATAGATATCTAGATCTTGATTTGGCAGTAGTTCAACTTGTTTTGGTTCGGTGATTAAACCTAGTAACCAAACCTTATGCCGCAACGTGTTGCTTTTACCCGTTAAGTACAATTGATACTGACCGTGTAATAGTGGGTTTTTTGGCTCTTTTAGGCGTATTTTGTCGTAATCCAGCTCTAGTAATTCACGGCCTACAAATTGAAATTGGTCGAGTTGTTGCTTCACCATTCTCGCTTGTGGGGTAGCAAGATCATCTAGTTGCTTTATCACATGTTGGTATTTTGATTGCACCTTGGCTTGCTGACTGGCACTGACCAGCTTTGCGCCCAAATAATAGGGGATGCCACTAAGCTGTTTTTGGCTGTCTCGCAATATAACGTCTAGGCGCGTTGCCGCAGGGTAGCTTAATACAACGTGCTGGTTTACGAGAGTGATCGTCAATGGGTGAGATTCAGTGGCAATACTGTGAGTAATATCTTGAGCGGCAGAAGGGAAAACGACTGTGGATGCAGTGGCAGCAAACAGAATGAAGGCTCGAGAAAATCGGCGAGATAAAGTAGAACGCATATTAAAGTGATCCTTCACAAAAATCATTGAGATTTAGGTAGTGCATAAGGCTTGAGGATAAGCATTTCAATTTTGTCCATGCTTGGGCCCGTGTACTGGATGCTTTTCATTACTTGGCCGTCGACAGCAATCCAGTACTGGTTAGTAAACTGGGCATCTAAGCCATCAAATTCAACCAATTCTTGGTAATGTTGGGTCGAGAGCTTCCATTGGCTAGATTCAATCACTTCTGAGCCTACCTTTTCTGGTGTTACCGTCGCGGTGAAATGATAGCGATAATCTGGCATCCAATCATAACTGGCTTGCCATGAAGATAGTTCAGATACTGGCTGCGAAAGCTGTTTGCTATTGATACCAATAAGGTTGTTTTGTGGCAAACCGACGGTTTTCACAATGCGGCCACTTTCAGTAATAATGAGAACACTGTCTGAAGATATCCATTTTAGTTGAATATTACCCGTTGCCGGGTTTTCATCAGCAAAAGCCAACACCACGAATATTTGCCTTTCATCATTAAAACTAATGTAGGCACTTGGGTAGGGGACGTTTTGTATTGCTTCACGCGTGAGCTCGACATCTTGGCTGCTAGTGTAAAGCTCTTCTATACTGGCGTTCACATCGGCCATTTTTTGGCTGCAGCCAGAAAGCAAAGTAAGGGTAATAAAACAAAAAGTGGTAGATTTGATGAGATTCGAACGAAAAATAAGGTATTGAAGAATGCGCATAAGTGCTTCCTACAGCAAACGAAAAACGCCCTGAAAAAGATCAGGGCGATTGGTCTCAATTACAATTATTGAGATACAGAGGCTGATGTAGATGTGCCTGCTGAGTCAGCAACAGATACGATAACAGCAGTACCTACTACAGCACCTACAGTACCAGCTACAACAGTACCAGTAGCTGCCGCTGTGCCGCCAGCGCCAGCGGCCGCTGTAGAGGTTGCAGTTGTCGAAGTTGTCGTTGCCGCGGCACCTTCTGCTGCTGCATGCGCAGTACCCATTGCACCTAGTGCAACTAGCATTGCTAGAGCGATATTTTTCATTTTTATTCCTTACTATATACATCGATGTATGAAGTGCGTTCAATGCACTCCACCTACCATTCTAGTGTAACCTTGAGCATATTGTAAACGAGTAATGTGAATGCGGAGTCATTGATAGGCTTTATGATGAACGGCTTTATTTATAGGATCTAATTAACAAATAGCTAACTAAATATATCAACTTGCGATAAGAGAGTAAATAATGAGACCATAGCACCTTGTTCGAATGGCTGATAATGACAAGCAATAGGTAGGAAGATGAAAACTCGTGATAAAATCATTTTTAATGCGTTAACCCTTTTTAATGAACAAGGTGAACGCAACGTCACGACTAACCATATCGCGGCCCACATCGATATTAGCCCAGGCAACTTGTATTACCATTTTGGCAATAAACAAGAGATTATTCGTAGTATCTTTGAGCTGTACGCTCAAGAGTTATTGGAAAAAATTTCCCCATCGTCTCGTCCAGATGAAAACCTTTTGTTCTTAGAGCACTACATGGAAGCGATATTCTCACAGATGTGGAAGTACCGTTTCTTCTATTCAAATTTACCTGAAATTTTGAACCGAGATCCCTCTTTGCACCAAGATTACCTGCAAGTTCAAGAGAAGCTTCAAGCAAACTTGCTCGCCATCACGCAAGAAATTCGCGTACTCGGCCTGATTGATGTCTCTGATGATGCGATGAAACCTTTAGTCAGCACACTTCACTTGGTGGCGACGCATTGGCTAAGCTACCAAATCGTCATGTCTACTCATACCCAAGTGACCGAGTTAGTCATCAAGCAAGGCATGCAACAAATGATCTCCATCGTTATGCCGCTAGCAACAGAAGAGGGTATTAAACAACTAGAAGCTCTAGAGAAACATTTGGAGGAATAAAGTAGACTTAATAATTTGCTTTAATAGCCTTCCGCCTTTTTCCAACCCCCTCGCAAAACACCTCCCTACAAATCGATATGCTAATAAGTTTGTATTTGTAAGGAGGCAAAACATGAAAACAATTCACCACAAAGTAATCCACCACGGCGGCAAAAATACAGTAACCGGTTCGTGCCACGAACTCCAACTCGGAAAAAGTGGCCTACTCATCGACTGCGGCCTTTTCCAAGGCAACGACTTAACAAACCGGGGTAACAAAGCCCTAGACATAGACTTCCCAATAAAACACATCAAAGCCTTATTCCTAACCCACAGTCACATCGACCACATAGGCCGCATACCCTGGTTACTTGCCGCAGGCTTCAAAGCCCCAATCTATTGCACTTCATCCACGGCAGAATTAGCCCCCCTAATGCTAGAAGACACCCTAAAATTACAACTAGGCCTAGAAAAAGGCCAACGAGCCAGAATACTAGAACTGATTAGAAAACAAATAAAACCCATCCCATACAACAGGTGGGAGAGACTCGCTCTTTCTAGCACTTCGAACTTAGCTTTTAGTACTTGTTATTTCCGCTTCCAACCCGCAGGCCACATCCTAGGCTCTGCCTACATCGAAATAAAACTCCCCAACAGCCAAGTCATTGTATTCTCCGGCGACCTAGGCCCAAGCAATACCCCATTATTACCCGACCCTAAACCACCAAAACGAGCAGACTACCTCTACCTAGAATCCACCTACGGTGACAAAACCCACCAAGACATCGCTACCAGAAGAAACCGTCTAAACAAAATAATCCAAAACTCACTAAATAACGGTGGCACCATTATCATTCCCGCTTTTAGTGTAGGGCGCACCCAAGAGCTCCTCTTCGATATAGAACAGTTACTGCATGACCAAAAGCTATCACACCGCCTACCTATTATTGTGGATTCGCCGTTAGCGAGCAAAATAACCCGCTCTTACCGCCGATACCGAAAGCTGTGGAATGCAGAAGCTAAGAATAAAGTCTCAAATTCGAGACAGCCTTTAAAGTTTTCTCAATGTACTGTTATCCAAGATCATAAGCAGCACATGGGTTTAGTTAACAGGCTGGCAACATCTGGCGAGCCTGCCATTGTCATTTCTGCATCTGGCATGTGCCAAGGTGGGCGGGTGGTGAATTATTTAAAAGCGCTATTACCGGATAAACGAACCGATGTGATTTTTGCAGGCTACCAAGCACACGGGACGTTAGGCAGAACCCTGCAAAATACCACTAAGTACGTTATGAACTCAGTTGATATCAATGGTGAGCGTATTCCATTAAAAGCTCAGGTACATACTATGTCTGGCTACTCTGCTCATGCCGATCAAAGCGACTTAGCCAAGTTTGTAGCAGGGATTGGCTCGCAAGTTAGTGAAATTCACCTGATACATGGTGACGTTGAACCCAAAAAAACCTTAAAACAATTGTTAGTAAAGCAAAACCCGAGTACAAAGGTCATCACCTAACTGTTGCTTTTGTCAGTAGTGTTTGACCTCTAATATCAAACCGCTAATCGTTTGTAATTTACACCGCATTATGGATAATGTGGCAAACTAAATTGCCAATTGATTGCAATACTGGCAAAAACATAATTAAAAACGCAGTGTGGTTAGGCGTATACCAAAGGGCGGTAGCGTGTCTAAATAGCCTAGGAAGGGCGAGACATTGTGATAACGGCTATGGTTAGCTACCACTTACTACCCAGGTTTCCCCACTGCATACATTGGCTAACTAAAGTAAGAGCTAAACAAGAATATGGACTTTAATAAAAAACTGGTTTTAGCAGCACTGATCCCGACTTTATTAGCGGGCTGTGCAGTTCCTGGTTCCCATCTTTCCCCTTCGAATGCTGCAAACGCTAACGAACACACTTCCCAAGAAGAACAAACGCCTCCTCAATTTAACGTTTATCCGCTAACGGCTGATAGAGTTAACGAATACAAAACCCCAGAAATTAACGCGAAACCTAACGTTGAGCTAGATGCTGCTATTTTGCGCTACGAATACCGCGTTGGGCCTGGTGATATTCTAAATGTCACCATTTGGGATCATCCAGAACTCACCATTCCTGCAGGCTCTTACCGTAGTTCTGCTGAAGCAGGTAACTGGGTACATGCCGACGGCACCATATTTTACCCATACATTGGTAAAGTGGACGTAGAAGGTAAAACGGTTACAGAAATTCGAGATTACATGGCTAAGCGTTTAGCTAAGTACATTGAAAGCCCACAAGTAGATGTAAACGTTGCGGCGTTTCGTTCTAAAAAAGCCTATGTAACCGGTGAGGTCGATAAGCCGGGCCAACATGCCATTACTAATATTCCGCTGACCTTATTAGACGCAATTAACCGCGCTGGTGGTCTTGAAAAAGACGCTGACTGGCGAAACGTAACTTTAACCCGCAACGGTGAAGAGCAAAGCGTTTCCCTACACGCATTAATGCAACGTGGTGACTTAACCCAAAACCGCTTGTTGCAGTCTGGCGATATTATTCATGTGCCACGTAACGACGCGCAAAAAGTATTCGTAATGGGCGAAGTAAAAGATCCACAACTGCTTAAAATAGACCGCGCAGGCATGAGCCTAACCGAAGCGCTAAGCAGCGTAGGCGGTATTAACGAGCTTTCTGCTGATGCTACAGGTGTATTTGTGATTCGCTCAAATCAAGATGAGCAAACCGCGGCAGATGTTTACCAGCTAAATATTAAACAAGCATCATCATTGGTTGTAGGCACTGAGTTTGATTTAAAACCTTATGACATCGTTTATGTTACAGCAGCACCAATTGCCCGTTGGAACCGCGTAATGGCACAGCTAATGCCAACCATTAATGGCTTTAACAACCTGACTGAAGGTATCAACCGAGTGAGAGGCTGGTAATGTTTAATAAGATATTAGTCGTTTGTGTAGGCAATATTTGCCGCTCGCCAATTGGTGAGCGCTACTTACAAAAGTTATTACCGAATAAAGAAGTGGCCTCTGCAGGAATAGCTTCTAAAAAAAGCCGTCTTGAAGGCAAACCCGCCGATGCAATGGCAACAGAAGTCGCCAGCGAACACGGTGTAAGCCTAGAAGGGCACGGCTCTCAACAGTTAACTTCAGAGTTGTGTAGCCGATACGACCTTATTCTAGTCATGGAAAAAGGCCACATGGAAGCCCTGACACAGATTGCCCCAGAAGCCCGCGGAAAAACCATGTTATTTGGCCAGTGGATTGGCCAAAAAGACATTCCAGATCCATACAAACAAAGTAAAGAAGCCTTCGACTTTGCCTACGACTTAATCGAAAAGTCCGCAGACGCCTGGTTCAAAAAGCTTTAACTTACTTAGGACTTAGAGTTTAGAACTTCGCACTTCACCTCAACATAAGAATTATTACAAACATGACGACTCAACCTTCAAAACAAGTCGACTCTTCATCTGATGAAATCGACCTAGGCAAACTGTTTGGCATTCTACTGGATGCCAAATGGATGATCATTGCCACTACATTTTTGTTTGCAGTAGCCGGTGTGGCTTTTGCGCTGCTTTCTACGCCGATTTACAAAGCCGATGCGCTGATTCAAATTGAAGAAAAAAGTAAAGGCGGCATTTCTGCCATGGTAGGAGACATGGGGGACATGTTCTCTTCAGAGTCTTCGGCTACGACGGAAATCGAGATCATTAAATCTCGCATGATTTTGGGCGACACGGTAGACAAGTTTAATTTAACCACCCTGGTGTCACCAAGCTACTTTCCTATCGTAGGGAAAGGCTGGGCACGGCTAACGGGTGATGTTAACCGTATTGATGTAAGTCGTTACGAAATGCCCGATCATGTACTCGAGTTAGGCCATCAAATTGTGGTGCTGGATGCAGAAAAGCAAACCTACCAACTGGTACGTGATGACGAACGTGTAATTCTTGAGGGTAAAGCCGGCGAGCTTGCACAAAAAGATAGCTACAAGATATTTGTTGCTCATCTAGATTCTAGCAATGGTTTTGTATTTAGCATTGGCAAACGTTCTAAACTGGAAGCAATTGCAGGGCTAAGCCAAAGCTTGTCTATTTCAGAAAGAGGCAAACAAACGGGCATTATTTCGCTGTCATTAGAGGGTGAACAGAAAACACTAATTTCTGAGTTACTTAACGACATTAGCCACAATTACTTTTTACAAAATGTAGAGCGCCAGTCAGAAGAAGCACAAAAAAGCTTACAGTTTTTAAGCAGCCACCTGCCAGACATTAAAACCAGCTTAATGGCAGCCGAAGATAAGCTAAACCAATATCGCCAAGATAATGAGTCGATAGATCTTGGGCTTGAAGCGCAGTCTACCTTAAAAGTAATGGTAGAGCTGGAAGCGCAACTTAACGAGCTAACATTCAAAGAAAGCGACATTAGCCAGCGCTTTACTAAAGACCACCCTGCGTACCTATCTTTAATTGATAAAAGAAACACACTACTCGGTGAAAAAGATCGCCTAAACAAGCAAGTGCAACAGCTGCCTAAAACACAGCGTGAAATACTGCGCATGACTCGTGATGTAGAGGTAAACCAACAAATTTACATCCAACTGCTGAATAAAGTGCAAGAACTGAACATCATTAAAGCCAGCACTGTGGGTAACGTGCGCATTTTGGATGATGCACAAGCCTACGCAAGAGCCGTTAAACCGAAAAAACCATTGATAGCGGTGTTAGCGACATTACTTGGTGGCATGTTAAGTGTTGCTTTTGTGTTGGTGAAAGCGGCGTTCCACCGTGGCGTTGAAAACCCAGACCAAATTGAAGAAATAGGCCTAAGTGTGTATGCCAGCATCCCTAAATCGGCTTTTCAATTAGAGCTGTTTGATCGCTTTAAACGCAAATCAAAAAACAAGAGCAAAAATAACGCTACGGGCGAAATGCTATTGCTAGCAGAAAGCAACCCAGCCGACCTTTCTATTGAAGCACTGCGCGGCCTAAGAACAAGCTTGCACTTTGCCATGATGGAAGCAAAAAATAATGTGCTGATGATCTCTGGCCCAGCGCCAGGTGTGGGTAAGTCTTTTGTATCGACTAACTTTGCAGCCGTTGCTGCTAAAACTGGCCAAAAAGTATTGCTTATTGATGCTGATATGCGTAAGGGCTATTTACAACAAACTTTCGGCCTCAATTGGGACAACGGGTTGTCTGATTTGTTAAGCGGCAAAGTTGACATAGCTGCCGTAGTTAAAGATTCTAAAATAGAAAACCTAGATATTATTACCCGCGGGCAAGTACCACCCAATCCATCTGAATTGTTGATGCACAAACGCTTGCAAGAGCTAGTGGACTGGGCTTCAGAAAACTACGACCTAGTAATTGTAGATACCCCACCTGTGCTAGCGGTGACAGACCCGAGCATTGTAGGCGCATTAGCGGGTACAACACTTATGGTGACGCGCTTTGGTCAGAATACCGTTAAAGAGATAGACGTAGCAAAAAACCGTTTTGATCAAGCCGGTATTGATGTGAAAGGCGTAATCTTTAATGCGACAGAGAAGAAAGCGTCTTCTAGTTATGGGTATGGTTATTATAACTATGAGTATTCTTCGAAGTAACGATAGTTGTGATGGACCTATTGGGCGGTTTTAGGTAAGTAAGTAAAATCTAGGCTTTATAAGAGGCGGGCGAAATTAGGCTGTCTCAAAATGGATGAAAGTGTCTCAGAATGTCAGTTGGACTGAGAATGGAAAATGAACAATATTTGATTAATTGGTATAAAAAACATGAATTTAACGTTAGAAAATACTCGTGTCGGTATCATTGGCTTAGGGTACGTTGGCCTTCCTTTGGCTGTAGAGTTTGGCAAAAAACAGCCAACTATTGGCTTTGATATTCATCAAGCGCGAGTGGATGAGCTTAGGCAAGGAAAAGATTCGACCTTAGAGTGCTCTCCGGATCAGTTGGCAGCAGCGAAATACGCTAACTACACGTGTGAACTTTCTGCTATCAAGGACTGTAATTTTTATATTGTTACTGTGCCAACGCCAATTACCGATGAAAATGTACCCGATTTAACTCCTCTTGAAAGGGCGTCAGGTTCACTAGCCAAAGTGGTATCTAAAGGTGATATCGTTGTGTTTGAATCAACAGTATACCCAGGCGCTACTGAAGAAGTGTGCATCCCAATCATAGAGAGAAATTCTGGTTTGAAATTTAACGAAGATTTCTTCGCGGGATACTCACCAGAGCGTATTAATCCGGGTGATAAGGTTAACACGTTAACCACTATCATGAAGATTACGGCAGGCTCAACGCCTGAAGTGGCAGATTTTGTTGATGAAGTATATCAAAGCATCATCACTGCAGGTACACATAAAGCCTCAAGCATCAAAGTCGCTGAAGCGGCAAAAGTGATTGAAAATACGCAGCGTGATTTGAATATCGCCATTATTAACGAATTCGCTAAAATCTTTAACCGTTTAGATATTGATACTGAAGAAGTATTAAAAGCGGCAGGTACTAAGTGGAACTTCCTACCATTTAAGCCGGGTCTAGTTGGCGGACACTGCATCAGTGTCGACCCTTATTACTTAACCCATAAAGCTAAGGAAGTAGGTTACTCTCCAGAAGTGATCTTGGCTGGTCGTCGTATTAACGATGGTATGGGTCAATATGTTGCTACTCAAATGGTGAAAAAGCTATCAAGCGAGAAGATTCACATTGATGAATCTCGAGTCCTTATTATGGGTTTTACGTTCAAAGGCGATTGTCCTGATGTACGTAATACCAAGGTCATTGAAATCATCAAAGAGCTAAAAGACTTCAATGTTCAAGTAGACGTATTTGATAATTGGGCTGACCCTCAAGAAGTTGAACACGAATATGGTATTCAGCTTATTACGGAACTAGAAGAGGGTGCTTATGAGGGCATCATTCTAGCGGTAGACCACGATGAAACCAAGAAAATGGGTATTGATGCGATAAGGAAGCTTGGTAAAGAAAGTCATGTAGTATACGATGTTAAATACATATTCGAACCTGGTATTTCAGATATTCGTCTTTAAAGGATAATAATAATGAAAAAGTTTGCGTTAATTGGTATTGGTGGTTACATAGCACCTCGTCATTTGAATGCCATTAAAGATACTGGTAATACATTAGAAGTTGCCATGGATATCAACGATTCAGTTGGGATCATGGATATGCATTTTCCTGATTCTGAGTTCTTCACTGAGTTTGAAGATTTTGCTGCCTATGTAGAAGACGAAGCATTAAAAGGCAATAAGTTAGATTACATTTCGATTTGTTCACCTAACTATCTACATGCACCGCAAATGAAGTTTGCTCTTAAAAACGGTATCGACGTAATTTGTGAAAAGCCACTAGTGCTTAACTCCCAGGAACTCAACACACTAAAAGTGTATGAAGAGAAGTACGGTGCAAAGGTTAATAGCATCTTACAACTCCGACTTCATCCATCCATTATAGCATTACGTGAAAAAGTTCAAAATGCGCCAGCTGATAAAGTCTTTGATGTTGAATTGACTTATATGACTTCACGTGGGAAGTGGTACCTAAAGTCTTGGAAGGGGCTCGGTGAAAAGTCTGGCGGTGTGGCAACAAATGTGGGCGTTCATTTTTTCGATATGTTGCACTTTATCTTTGGTGATATCAAAACAAATGAAGTTCACTACAAAGATGAGCAGACCGTTGCTGGCTACCTTGAATATGACCGTGCCCATGTTAAATGGTTCTTATCTATTGATGCCAATCATCTACCAGAAAACGCTGTACAAGGTGAAAAGAAAACCTACCGCAGCATCTTGATTGGTGATGAGGAGCTTGAGTTCTCAGGCGGCTTTACAGACTTGCACACGCAAAGCTATCAGAATGTATTAAATGGCAATGGTTATGGGTTAGAAGAAAACCGTGCTGCAATCGAAACGGTTGAGAAGATTCGTGACCAAACGACTGTTAGAAACAGTGAGAATTATCACCCCCTGCTAGTAAAATTAGTCAAGTAGAGGAATGTGTGCAGGCGTATGATAAAAAATACTAAAATAAACTCAAAATAATATATTACCATGTACTAGTACGGTTTATTTTACAGGCTAGTAATAAATTTTGATTACGTATTTATGCCCGCATTTAAATTGAAAAAAAGAGATAGCTGATATGAAAAAAATCATAGTGGAAAAATTAAATGAAGCATTAGAGCAAACAAGTGTTGAGCTTCAGTATACAAATATTGATGATGAACAAGTGTTATTGGAAAGTGGATTAGATTCTTTAGGGTTTGCTATTTTGGTTGCTTTACTTGAAGAAGAATTGGACTTTGACCCGTTTCAAGAAATGGAAGATGCAGTATACCCTACAACATTTGGTGAGTTCGTAGCGATCTATGAAAACCGAAATGCATAACAAAATCATAAGTTACGTACGGCAGATACCAAGCGAAAGGGTTTTTCTAAACTTCCAAAATTCATGTTATACATTTGGGCGTATTCTGGAGTTGTGTACTGAGTTTTACAACAAATTTCCTGAGTTAAAAAACAAAAACTGTACTGTTGTTTCCGAAGATAGAGAATCCTTAGCGATATACCTACCTGCGATAGACAGTGTTTGTAGTAGTATTTTTCTGCAACCGAATGATATTCATGGTAATGAAGCGGATTTTTATAGATCAATTGGCATTGAATTTATTGTAAGGTTAGGCAATGGAGTTGTTACCTCAGTTGAAGAAATCACAAGTCTGCAAGGGGCGACCAATAGAACTGCTAATGAATATATATTGGCAACGTCTGGAACAACAGGTACTCCTAAACTCGCTTCATACTCATTAAGCGCGCTCACAGCGACGACTCAAAAAAATATTGAACGTGGTCAGGAATTCATTTGGGGACTCTCATATGACATTAATAGATTTGCAGGGCTTCAGGTCTATTTGCAAGCGGCTGTTGCGGGGTCGACTCTAGTTATACCAGCGAAAAATGAGTCTATTCATTCATTGGTCAAACTGTATGCAAAGAAACATGTTAACTGTCTCTCGGCCACACCATCCTTCTGGCGAAAAGCACTTATGGTTCCCTCACATAGGAGTATTCCTTTGAAGCGAATTACTTTAGGTGGTGAGATTAGTAATCAAAGTATCTTAACAGCTTTATCAAAGAGTTTTCCTGATACGAATATTATTCATATTTATGCTTCGACAGAAGCTGGTGTTGGCTTCGCGGTTAAAGATAAGCAAGAAGGTTTCTCTACTCACCTTTTGGCCGAGAACTCTAGTTTACTATGTAAGCTTAAAGTGGAAGATGGCTTGCTATGGATAAAAAGTCAGCACGGTTGCTCTAAGTTTGTCAAAGGTGAACTAGAGCTTGATCGTGACGGCTTTATTAACACTGGTGATTTGGTTGAAGTCAAAGGTGAACGGGTTATTTTTCTCGGGCGTGATAGTGGCTCAATCAACGTTGGTGGCAATAAGGTCATGCCAGAAAAAGTTGAGTCAGCATTGGAGGCGAGCCCTTTTGTCTCAATGGCGAAGGTATTTGCTAAAAATAACTCTGTCTTGGGAGCTCTTGTATCTGCTGAGGTTGTAGTTACAAAGCGAGGTGAGGCGCTCCCAATAAAGGAGCTTAAGGCTGAACTAATCGCGTTCTGCAGAGATAAACTTGAATTATTTGAAATACCAGCAGTAGTGAAACGTGTTGATGTGATCGGAATAAATACTACTGGAAAGAAAATTAGGAACAAGAAATGAGAAATGTGATTGTTACGGGATCTGCTAAAGGATTAGGTTTGGAGATCTCAAAACAGTTGGCTGATGCTGGTTACAACGTCATTGGTATTAGCCGAACAGAAACAGAAGAATATAGCAGCCTCCAATCGGAATACCCAGAGCGTGTATATTTCTACCAGTTTGACTTTGCAAACACGGCGAAAATATCGTTACTAGTGAAGCAAATTACAAAAGATCACGGCCGTATCTACGGTTTGATTAATAATGCTGCCTTAGGCCATGATGGTGTTCTCGCTACAATGCACGAATCTGATATTTCAGAAGTGATCAAAGTCAATGTTGAGGCTCCAATACTTCTAACAAAATATGTATCACGCTCTATGTTGCTAAACAAAACGGGCAGAATTGTAAATGTAGGCTCGATAATCGGCTCTACAGGTTTTAATGGTTTGAGCGTATATGGTGCAACTAAATCTGCACTAGGAGGTTTTACTAAATCTTTGGCCCGAGAGTTAGGTAAGGCGCAGATTACAGTTAACACTCTCGCTCCCGGCTATATGGAAACCAATATGACCGATGGTTTAGTGGGAGATAAGTTGGAAAAAATCAAAAGACGGAGTTGCCTTGGTAGGCTTGCAAATGTATCCGATGCAACTGGTATGATAATATATTTACTGTCAGAGAATGCAGCAGGCATTACGGGTTCAACTATTACTGTTGATGCAGGCAGCACCGCATAGTTTATAGAATTCGAAGGCAAATAGGATTCAGTTATGAATAATACATTCTCTCATCCACTCCTTGTGAGTGACATTTGTAAGCTTTTAGATAAATGCGAACACTTCGGTAAAGACTTCGAAGTTACATCTATCTCAGATATATCTGAACCATTAGAGCATAGTCTCTGTGAGTATACTAAAGGTGATTTGCCTGAGTCTCAAGAAGGTTATGTATTGCTAACTCAAAAAAAAGTAGATGGTTACAATTGCATTGTAGTGGAGAATAGCAAGAAATGCCTAGTAAAACTTATCAAAGCTCTTGAATTTAAAAAGAACAGATCATTACTTTCTCCCACAGCTTTAATCGGAGAAAACTGCACTATCGATGATGGAGTGATAATAGGCGAAAGGACTATTGTTGAGAGCGGAGTTGTAATTAGGGGAGGGACTAAAATAGGCACAGACTGCATTATAAGAGCTAATGCTACAATTGGTAGCGAAGGTTATTCTTTTTACTATGACAATGAATATTACGCTATTCCATCATTAGGTGGAGTAATTATTGGTGATGGTGTTGAAATAGGCTCCGGCTGCAACATTTCTAAAGGGAATTTTAATAATACTGTTATTGGGAAGGGTAGTAAGCTAGATGCCTTAAATCACATAGCACATGATTGTATGATAGGAGAACGTTGCACTATTACTGCTTCAGTAGCTCTTTGCGGATACGTTAAAGTTGGTTCGAACACTAGAATTGCACCAAATGCATCTATATTACAACGAAAAATAGTTGGTAATAATGCAGTTATCGGTTTAGGTGCTGTTGTAGTAAGTAATGTTCCTGATGGTAGCTCTTACTTTGGTAACCCTGCTAGAAAGGTTTTAAAAATGTAAGAATTCGGTCTTGTGTTAACTAACATGAATTAAAGAGGCACCTTAAATGGAATTTATTGATTTGAAATCCCAATACCATTTTCTTAAAGAGAAAATCGATGCAAGAATAGCGAACGTACTTGAACACGGTAAATACATCATGGGGCCAGAAGTACAAGAGTTAGAAGAACGACTAGCTGACTACGTAGGTGTTAAACACGCTATTACTTGTGCTAATGGTACAGATGCACTGACACTTGCGTTGATGGTATTGGATATAAAAGAAGGGGATGCTGTATTTTGTCCAACTTTTACCTTTTTCGCTTCTGCCGAAACCATTGCTTTTGCAAAAGCTACCCCAGTTTTTGTGGACTCAGATGAAGATACGTTCAATATTTGTCCAATTGACCTAGAAAAACGCATTAAACAGACGATTGAAGAAGGTCAGTTAAACCTTAAAGCAATTGTTGCAGTGGACCTCTTTGGCTTACCTGCAAATTATCCTGAAATAGAGTGTATTGCTAAGAAATACAATTTAAAGGTTATTGAAGATGCGGCGCAAGGTTTTGGTGGCTCAATTAGCGATAAAAATGGTATTAAAAAACGAGCTGGCAGTTTTGGTGATATTGCGACAACCAGCTTCTTCCCAGCTAAGCCATTAGGCTGTTACGGTGATGGCGGCGCAGTGTTTACCGATAATGATGAGTATGCAGCGCTACTTCGCTCATACCGCGTACACGGAAAAGGTAAAGATAAATATGACAATGTGCGTATTGGAGTAAACTCACGACTAGATACCATCCAAGCGGCTATCTTGTTAGAAAAGCTTGCTGCATTCCCTCAAGAGTTAATTAGTAGAAATCAAATAGCTGAAAAATACACAGAGAAATTGTCATCAAAATACAAAACACCATTTGTACCTGAGGGTTACGAGAGCTCCTGGGCACAATATACGTTAGTTGCAGATAATCGTGAAGCTGAAATGCTTAAGTATAAAGCACAGGGTGTTCCGACGATGGTGTACTATGGAACTTGTATGCATCAACAAACAGCATTTAATGACTCTTTACAGCCAAATCTTAAATGGGCCATTGCGTCCCAACTTTCTAAAAAAGTCTTTAGCCTACCTATTTCTCCTTATATGAAAGAAGAAGATTTAAAACTTATGATGTTAACGACAGATTTATAAGTAACACTAATCCTTATCATTTAACTGACATACCAATTTCGATACTTTTCGTGAAGGATATAGTGTATATGTACCATGGTGCAAAAAATGGAAAATAAATCGAATGTAATTAGAAAAAAAGTTATTGTTTTCATTAGCCCTTATGACGAAAAAGATGCAAATGCAAATGGGTTTATGCAATATTATTCGAAATTTAAGAGTGATGATAGCTATGTAGTGAAGTTTATAAGTGTCAATAAGTTCTGGAAAAGCAAAGCTATAGAAAAAAATAATATAAATTTAATTGTTCCTCTAGGTTTATCCTATTTTAAACTTTTTGAAAATCTTTCAGTTTTACCTAAAGGAATAACATGTGACTACTTAATCGTAGATAGCGATCCCTATTTATTATGTTTAATGGAAAAGCTACTTTCAACTATAAGTTATTCGTTCTTAATATATCGGCAGTCGGATCCTATATCATTAATCAGTGATGAACCGCGAGTGTTTAAGGGGGAAAATCTTTTGCTTTCTAGGTCTGATCAGGTTTGGACTCCTAACCATCTTCTAATGGAAGGAAATTTGAAAGAAAAAAATAGCAAGTATAAAGTCTTATATAATCCTATAAAAATAACTCATATATCAAATGAGGCATACGGTGAGTTAGATAGGATTAAAAGGCTTACTGATAAGTATCGGTTAGTTGGAGTATATTACGGAAAATTGGAGTTGGACTTTGATTTAATAAGAGATGTTGCTGTAAAATCACCGGATACATTGTTCTTGATCTTTGGAGATTATATTATAAATAAAACCCCTTCAAACGTCATTTTATTAGGGTATACGGATTTGCCCAATATATATTCCGTCTTGGAAATATCTGATTTTATGTATATTCCATACAAAAAGATCGGAGTGATTAATGATTTGCTTTATGTTACAGCTAAAGTTTTAGCGGCGGTAAAGTTTGATAAACCTATTATTGCAGCTAATGTAGCTAAAGAATGTAAAGAGATTGGTGTGTCTGTCGTGGAAAACAGTATTGAGTTTTGCAACCTTTTAAAAGAGCCGTTTAAGTTATCTTCTCCATATATTGACCTGGATGATTATAGCGAAGTGACCTTATTCGATAAATCCAAGAAATATTTAGGAGAAATTGACAGTGACTAAAGTAATTATCCGTTCAATTATAAGGCTATTTTATTCGGAAAAATACCTAAAGTCAGAACTGTTTGAACTTGGATATTTCGGCTATAAAATGGCTTTAAGGTCAATATGGCAAAGAAATATCCTTAGAATAGAGAAACCATACCCGTGGCCAGCCAATTTAACATGTCGAATATCAGAGCCTAAGAATATTGTTTTTGAAGATGAAGATGTTGCTATTTTTTGGTCTCCAGGTACTTATTTTCAAAACTTTTCAGCAAAAATAGTACTTGGTAAAGGTGTTTATATTGCGCCTAATGTTGGGATTATTACAGCTAATCATGACTCCGCTGATATCGATAAGCATATTCCAGGGGAAGATGTAGTTATAGGGGATAAGTGTTGGGTTGGAATGAATTCTGTGATTCTTCCAGGCGTGGAGCTTGGCGCTAACACAATAGTTGGGGCAGGTAGTGTAGTAACTAAGTCATTTCCAGAAGGCAATGTGGTAATAGGTGGAAGCCCGGCTATAAGAATAAGGGGACTTTAATTTATGTCAATAAAAATAATATTTAATGGACATTATCTTAAGAGAAAAATATCGGGAGTTGGCAGGTATGCCAGACAAACCATAGACAGCCTTGATAATTCTCAATTCGAAGTTGTTAATAATGCCCCTCACAATTGTGTTTACAGAGGTGGTAGGTTTATGAAATATATTCGGTTTATTTTTGTTGTGTTTTATGAATTGATTATAGCTTCTAGTAAATTGATAATGAATAAGAGAAGCATTCTTATATCACCAGCGTTTTCTGCACCAATCTCCTTTGGTGAAAGTAAATCAATTATCGTATTTCATGATTTGGCGTTTTTGGATTATCCTGATTGCTACAGTTATAAAGAAATAATGTATTTTAAGATGAATTTGTATATAATTAAGGTATTTAAACATCATGTCGTAACCCCTTCGGAATATGTTAAGACAGACATGGTTAATCGAATTGGCCTTGATGAGTCAAAAATTACAGTTATATCACCCTATTCTGAATTTAAAAATCTACCTAAAAAACAGAAAAATGAAAAGTATCTGCTATTGCTTTCAAATGCACACCCTAGAAAGAATATAGATAATACCGTAAAAGCATTTTTGGAAAGTGAATACGCAAAGTCAGGATATACTCTAAAAGTAGTAGGTACATTCGAAGTGAATCTTAATGGCTATAGATGTGATAAAATAGAACTGATTTCAAATGTTGATAATAATTATTTGGCAGAATTATATAATGGGTGTGAGTGTGTGTTGCTTTTTAGTTACTCTGAAGGGTTCGGTTTTCCTGTGGTGGAGGCTGCAAGCTTTGATACGCCGACGTTGACGTCTGATGTGACAAGTTTACTCGAATTTACACCAGATAGTATAGGGTTGGAGGTTGCCCTAGATATACAGTCGATAAGAAAGAAGCTAAATAGATTCAAACAAGATGAGTCGTATAGGATGAAAGTCAACAATAATTGTGTAAAGATTAACGAGACCTATTCGAAAGAAAGGTTTGAAAAAGAATGGCATGATTTGATAACTTTAGTATCTGCGTAAAACTTTATAAGCTTATTTGTTTACTCCTTAATGTGAAGGGTAATATGCTCTTTATATCGTACTAGTATCTACTAGAATGCTATTTTTAATGCTCTCTCAAGTTTTTCAAGTTGATTTTTCATTTTCCTGATCAGGGAAGGTTCACTAACATGCTAATATTTAAAGGATTTGCCGTGCAGTGAGTTCTCGGTTTTTGAACTTCGCTAGTTAGCCTTATCACATAACAATCAGTTGTCCGATGACCGATCATTTTCAGTGATTTCTAATACCTCCATAGGCAAATTGGAGCACAAGTTAATTGATATCATTTTGTTAACAATTCGTGCTTTGCTGTTGGGTCAGACGACTGATAAGCGATTAGTCTTTACGGTAAAGGTAAGTTGGACTTTTTTAAGCAGTTTTGCGATTTTGCCCATGGGTTCCTGCAACGTCGACGATAGCTAGAGTTATGGAATGAATAATGCGAGCGACTCGTCTACAAAAAAATGCTTTATTGAATGAAGGGTTGCTGTGAGCTGACTAAAGGTGAAATCATTGCCATTTCGGTGGTGAAACCGTTAGGGCTCCTATGATGAATCTCGCGGCCTAGGCGTAATTCAAATGGTGAACGCTTTTGTTACTGAAAATGGTATTCGTTTCGGACAACATAAAGTGCAACGAGATCAGCGCTATCCCAGAGTTGATCGAACTGCTTGATATATGGGGCTGTTTGGTCACTATTAATGCAATGGGGGCTAAAAGAAAATTGCTAAAAAATGCTAAACAAAAAGGTAGATTACTTGTTAGCGGTGGAAGGTAATCAAGGTCGTTTAGAGCGAGCATTCGATAATTACTTCGACATGAGTATGCCACAAACACGCGATGGTGATTTATACAGCACGCAAGAAAAATCATGTGGCAGACAAGAAATCAGTTTGGCATTAACGAACGCAGATTTGAGTATTTTAGGTGACTTAGCGTTTGATGGGTCAGAGCTAAAAGCAATGGGTATCGTCGTTTCAATAAGGTAAGAAGAAGCCGTGGTAAAAGAGTCGGAAATCACAATGAGATACTACATTGGTTCTAAGGACTTAAGTGTTAAGGCATTGTTAGGTGAAATACGTTCACACTGGTTGGTTGAGTCGATGCATTGTACGACATTTGGTGAAGACGCTTGCCGAAACGAGCGAAAGAGAGTGCGGAAAATTTCGCGAGACTCAGGCAGGTGTGTTTGAACATGAGAAGAGTGAAACAACTTGGAAAGCTAGCATTAAACACAACAGGTCGATGTGTGCGAAGGATTCTGAAGACCTTTGAAGGTTCTGGCAAGCCTTTGTTGGCGGGGATGTTCATGGTTTTCCGTGTTCCTGTGACTTATGGCAACTTATCAAAATACTCTTTTGATGAAGATAAGTTCTATATTTCTGATAATCTATACTGTTTTAGATTTTGAAGGTGTTTTTTGTTATTATTTAATAGTATAACTAATAAGTCGTTTCGTTCAATATCTATCTTAGCTGTTGGAACTGGATTATCTCAGTTGATAATGGTTTTGGTTATTCCAATATTAACTAGGCTTTATACCCCCGATGAATTCGAATTCTTTGCTTTTTTTTCAGCGCTAATGACTATACTGACTACTGTAGGTTGCTTAAGGTTTGAGCTTGCCATACCTATAGCAAAAAGTTTAAATGCTCGAAAATCCTTGTTAGTTCTATCGGTTACTTCATCTTTATTTGTCTCGACCTTTGCTTTATGTGCAATATTTTTAGTTGAAGTATATTTACCAGATATACACAGTAATTATTTGTCTAGTACTCTTTTTTATATATTACCTCTTGGTGTTTTTTTTGGGTGTTTGTATGCGTCTATGCAATTTTGGCATAACAGTGAGAAGAGGTTTAAGTTAATTGCAATAGGTCGAGTTTCTCAATCAGCTTCAGGGGCACTATTGCAGCTAGTTTTTGGGTACTTTGCTCTTGGTAAGTTAGGGCTGATTTTGGGTTACGCTTTGAACTCTGTTATAGGTGTACTACTTTTTATTAAAGAATTTTACAAAAGTGATGCCCCTAGACTAACCCCTGTTAAGGCGTTACAGCTTAAAAGGGTTTATACAAAATATAAAGATTATCCTACATATTCTACTATTGAAGCGCTGTTCAATTCTCTAGGCACGCAGTTACCAATTATAATTATTGCTACTTATTCGATTGGCCCAGAGGCTGGTTTTTTAGCATTGGCTACACGTGTGATGTTAGCCCCATTAAGTTTGGTCGGCAGTTCTGTTAGCCAAGTATTTATATCAACAGCAGGACAAAAATATAGGGATAATAAGTTAGATCAGTACGTAACAAATATCATTAGCAAGTTAACAATAATTGGATTACCACTTTTAGTTTTTGTTGGTTTTTTCTCTGTAGAAATATTTTCAATGACTTTTGGTTGCGAATGGGCGAGATCTGGTGAAATAGTAATGTATATGATTCCTTGGCTTATCATGCAATTCATAGTTTCGCCAATCTCAATATCTCTTAATGTTGTGGATAAGGTTCGTGTTTCATCAATTCTTAATTCTTGTGGATTTGGTCTGCGTGTTATAGGTGTTATTTTTGTTGCCCTTTATTATCCTACTTATGTTGTAGAGGCTTATTGCTTTTTTTCCTTTATCTTCTATTTGGTGTTTTTTATTGCAACTTTGAATTTGATAAATATTAGAAAAAAGTACTTGGGTAAGATTATAACCATATTTATTACCTGCTTATTATGTTCTTTGTTGTTTTCTTATTTTCTGGGTTTGATGTTGAGTCCTTTAGCGGTGTGTAGTGGTGCCATTTATAGCTAATCATTTATTTACTGTGAGGTAATGTTTGTATGAAGTGTTTGTATGAAGTGTTTGTTGTTTGGGGTTAGACAGTGATAAATAATTTAGTTTATAAAGTTCGAGTTTACGCTTCGAAGCGAGGTATAATGTCTACGCTTGGTCTGTGTTTCAATCTTAGTTTGTGCTTTATTAGGGGGTTGCTACATGGATATCCTCTTGTTTTTATCGGTAAAGGTGTAACTCTTAGATCAAAGAATAATATCAGAATTGGGAGCTTTACGCGCATAGAAGATTTTGTTGAACTAGACGGATTTGGTACAGAAGGCATATCCATAGGTTCTTATTGCAAAGTAGGAAAATATAGCATTATGAGGGTTCCTAGTGCACCGCACGTAATCGGAACTGGTATAATTGTAGGGGATCGTACAACATTCGCCGAATATTGCTTTGTTGGTGGTGCTGGTAAGGTTAACATTGGTACTGATAATTCGATAGGGCAGTATGTATCAATACATCCACAAAACCACTCTCATAGCAATGGTGAGAAACAATCTAAATTACATAACAATACAGGCACAACTGAGGAAGGAATTATTATTGGAAGTAATGTATGGATAGGTGCTAAAGTGACAATACTTGACGGGTCAAAAATTTCAGACTTTTCGACAGTTGCAGCTATGTCTTTGACTCGCTCGGAGTTTAAAAGCCATGTGTTGATCGCGGGTATTCCAGCTATTATAAAAAAGGAGTTGACGTCTTGAAATGTATTGTAATTGATAATGTTAATAATTTATCAGGTGCTCCTTTGATTTGTAATGAAATTGCAGAAACTTTGGAGTTAAATATTTATAATTTGAGACAAAGCTCATCTCCATTATATAAAAGCTCTGGATTCGGTTGTTATTCTGATTCAGCAACTATGTATCCTTTCTCTATACTGTTTCTGTTGTTTAATTTGTCATTTTTGAAGTCATTTATCGCTTCTGAAATGATTATCTGTAATACATCTCTTACTTGGTTCTTCGTGATTTTAGGTAGGCTATTTCGTAAGAAAATTGTATTGGTTTTACATGAAAGCAGCAAAAAAAATGTACTATACAAAATTTCAATACCTTTAAGTATTAGCTGTGCGAATATTGTTGTAACGCCTTCTAAACAGGCTTACCTCGATTTAGATATACCGATGTGTAAATGGAGAATTATAAACAATAAATTGAAAAACGATTACCTTAGCTATACACCTAAGAAGCGCAGTTTTACTGAAAGTGTTAATATTTTGTTTGTAGACGGTTCTAGGGAATATAAAGGAAGTCGTCTTTTTCATTCTTTTAGAGAAACTTTTGATCGCTCTTTATTAAACGGGGGAGGGATATTGTCCACTACAGATGAGGAATTTATTTCCAAATATTCTTTTAGTGGAAGTTTAAATCCTCAAATATACAACGATTTCGATATAGTTCTTGTGCTAACTGATAATAGGTTTTGGCGAGAAACTTTTGGTTTAGTTGGTGCTGAGGCCGCTGCTTGTGGTGCTCTTCCTATCTTTACGGATTCGTATGCCTATCTTGAAATATGGGAGAAGTTCTCTAAAGATTTATATGTCAAAGAGTATGAGTTGCAGTCTTTAATAAGTTGTATTGACGCGATAATTACGTCGCCTAAGGAGAGTGATCTACTTAGGAATCAAGTAAAATCTCATGTTAATAAAGTATGTTGCACTTCAAACTTCTCGTTGCGGTGGAAGCAGTTAATATTAGAAATGTAGTCAAATTCAGTGTACGTTAATTGCTAGTGTGCTTGAATATTTGAAGCAAAACGTTATGGTTATTTTTTGAGAAATTATAATATGGAAGAAACAAGTAACACGGAACAAGCTGCAACAATCGTAGCTTTTTCATGTCGTCCAAACTCAGGCTCAGAGTGGGGAGTTGGTTGGAATTACTTACTAATGCTTAGTAAGTTGTTTGCTAGCGTTAATCTATATGTTAGAAATGCAGAGGAACAACAGGAAAGGATAAGATTAGAACTGGATAAATTGCAGATTGAAAATGTGAATTTGATAGCTGTTGATGACCTTACGATTTTGAACAAATTCTCGTATTTTTTTAAAAGTTCAAGATCTCTAGCTGTAGTTTATTATTTTTGGTTGTTGAAGGTGTTGTATATTCTTATTAGAAATAAGGGTTGGAATTATTCTACTCATATTTTCCATATTACTTGGGTTTCTGATTGGATATGGACTCCATTTTTTTTGCTACCTTACAAAAAAAAGGTTCTTGGACCTTTAGGATCTCAACCTCCTAATTTTAACAACTCCAGTCCAGATTTTTACCGTTCTCGAATTAGATATGTTATCAAGTTCATTCTACGAGTTAACCCTCTCAATTGGCTCAATGCATTTGTAAGTACTAAGGCAATAGGTATATCAAAGAAGAGTATAGATAGATTACCATGGTCTCTAGTCAAGGATAGGATCGTAATATCACCTGTACATAGTGAAATGAAGAACACAACATTTAGTCGCGATAATGCAGAAGTTTTACTTTTTATAGGAAAGCACCTTGACTTCAAGAATTTAGACCTTTTTATTCACGTAGCACGGAGGTGTTTGCTTGTTCGACCAACAATGAAAGTGGTCATTTTAGGTGATAGTGCAGGGCAAGTTAGTGAAGATTTGATTAGTTTAGAAAGTGATTTTCCCGATAGGGTTTTGGTTAAGGGTAAAGTCGACCATTCTGAGGTTGAAAAGATTTTGTGTTCGCACAAGACTATAATGCTTCAAACTTCTTCCGAAGCAGGAGGGACTGCTCCCATTGAATCAATTACATGTGGCAGTCCTGTTGTATGTGTAAATGGTTTTGGTATCTCAGCATTTCTAGAGAGTAGTTATCAGCTTGGGATAGATTTTTTGGATAGAGACGATTTTGTACTTAAAGCAGAGAGCTTATTGAGAGAAATATGGACTGATTATGAAGCTTTCTCAGACAAGGCAGCGAATCTAGCTAGTAAGTTTACACATGAATTTACTTTGGCAGAATTAAAAAAATTCTTGGATTCTTAATATGCGAATTTTATACTTGGCCTTATTAGTTTTTGTTTTCTTTAGTTCTGTTCAAGTTAAGTTTCCTTCAAGTAGTGGTTTTATTTCCATTTTTACATTGCTTTTGTTTTTTATCATTTTCGTATTTACTTGCAGTACAAGAAAGGTAGAGAAAAGATGGTTGATTGGCTTTATTATTTTTTTTTCCACAACTATAGTAAATCAATCCAGTATTCTTTCATCTGGGTTGATCCTGGTTTTTTTATGCGCTAATTTGCTAGTTAAAAATGAGCCAGTTGATTCGCATGTCGATTTTTTGGAGCGTTTTTCTTTTATAATTATAGTGTTTTTTCTTTTTACTTTGGCTTTAAACTTAGCGGGAATTAATGATTTTACTTTATGGAGTTCCACAAAAGAGGAACTTGGAGGCTTCCCTAGGTTAAGAATGTTTTCAGATGAGGCTTCTTATTTTGGTATGATAGTTGTCGCTTTCTTGTTCTTGAGTGCTAGCCGTTTAAAAATTTGTATTTATTCTTTTTTATTTGTAATTTCTCAAAGTTATTATTCAATCTTGTACTTTGTTCTTCTTATATTTAGGCGGTTTGTTAATTTGATTATAATTACATCTTTGATTTTTTCATTTTTTCTCTTCCCCTTTCTATTAGCTTTTCCTGAATTATATTTTTCTAATTCAGGGCTAATAAGGTTAATTGGCCTTAACTTAATTCCGTCGATGGATTTTAGTCAATGGGTTTTTGGTTCTGGTATTGGTTTAGGTGATAAAGCGCTAACCCCTTTATTTAATTCTTTTGGTGTTGAAAATGGATCTGGATTCCTATTCTCCTTTTTCTATGACGTCGGAGCTTTAGGTCTGTTTGGTTACTTTTTGTGCGTTTGCCGTAATAGATTTGATGTCATCTTGCTAACTTTTCTCTTATTAAATTTTGGAGCTGCATCGTTTAATATCATTTTTATTATTTCTATTAGTAGATATTTATTTTTAAAAAGTGATAAGTGGGTTTTCAAATCGCCAATTTAAACGTTGTTAGTACATAAAGCCTGCTCATTAGAGCTGCTTTTGTAAGGTGCTGGCTGATTGACCATTTTGTAAAGCTTTAGTAGCCAAATTCTTGGGTGACAAGGCTATACTGAATGCAGTGGAATTAATGGTTTCGTAACTTTTCGCTGCAATGCTTGATGGTAGTATTTTGTGCCATAGTAGCATTGGCACTGACCTCATGAATTTACGGCGAATTGGATCTATCAATGCCTGTAGTACTTCATTACTACCAACGGCAACTATATCAAGGAAAATTCACGAACATGCCAATATTTAAAGGGTTGACGGCACATTCAGATTGAGGCATCAGTTAAAAATTTGTAAGCGCCTGATTAACCAGTGAGGTCTTATTCGACTTCATCTATTTTTGGGTACCAATGCATAATATGGGTCAGGTCGTCTCGAAGGGGGCGCGTCAGAAGCACTTAAGCTTTTAGTTTCTTGCTCAATGGATCCATTTCTGATATGTCCGCAACAATGAGAGATAGGCCATCAATCGACTTTCTCATACCGGTAATATCAGAGGCGAGATAAACAGTACCACTTGGGAGAATTACAGCGCCTTAAGCCAAGTTTGAAGTAACGAGCTTGGCAGCTCAGCTCTAAGTCCATTAGGTAGGGTGTACAACAACGGTCTCAGAACTTAAAGATGGAAGCTCAATCATTACCACTTGGTGGACGACTTGTTCATCATCGGCTGTTTGAGCTTTTTCAACCAGTAATTAAAAGTGGCGTAATTGATGCCGTGCTCTTTGCAAAAGCTCGGAACAGAAAGTCCACTTTCTTGCTTATTAGAGAGAATGGTTGTCCAAGGTTGTTGTTTTTCAGATTGAGCCATAGTTCCTCCGTTTGTTTAGGAAACTATCACAAAGGCTTGCTGATATTAGAATGTGGGGTTAATTGCGTACTTACATTCTGTGCTTTTATCTAGAGCTCAACAACAGAACAATTAATATTTGTTTCATTAAGGAATTAATATGCTATACCCTGTAATTATGGCCGGAGGTACCGGCAGTCGACTTTGGCCTCTTTCTCGAGAGTTGTATCCAAAACAGTTTTTAAAAGTAACGGGTGAACTGTCCATGCTGCAGCAGACCTTTACTCGTTTGGAGGGCCTTGAGTATAAAGCACCATTACTTATTTGTAATGAAGAGCATCGTTTTCTCGCTGCAGAACAAGTACGTATAGGTGGTTTTGAGCATTCTGGGATTATTTTAGAACCAGTTGGGCGTAATACTGCCCCTGCTATTGGGTTAGCAGCGCTGCATGCTTTGAAGCAAGTTGAAGGTACCGATGTTGAGCCAATATTGTTAGTGCTTGCAGCTGATCACTTGATACAAAACCAAACGGCCTTTCAACAGTCAGTGAATCAAGCTTTAGTTCATGCAGAGGCGGGGCAGTTAGTTACCTTTGGTATTGTACCAACTGCAGCTGAAACTGGGTATGGTTATATTAAGCGTGGAACCCCCAACGATGTTGCATTCAAGGTAGATAGTTTTGTTGAAAAGCCTGATTTAAGTACCGCTAAGGCTTATTTAGATTCTGATGAGTACTATTGGAATAGCGGGATGTTTTTGTTTAAAGCCTCTCAATATATTAAAGAGCTCGGAGTGCATCATCCTGAAATTCTAGCAGCTTGCGTAAAAGCCATGAATGCAACCCAAGACGATTTGGATTTTGTGCGTGTAGATAAACGAGCATTTGAAGAGTGCCCCTCAAACTCAATTGATTATGCGGTAATGGAGCCAGTATGTGCGCCAGAAGGTTCAGGTAAGTTAGTTGTTGTTCCTATGGATGCTGGTTGGAGTGATGTAGGGTCATGGTCAGCCCTGTGGGATGTTTCTGAAAAAGATTCTCAGAATAATGTACACAGAGGTGATGTGCTCGCGGTTAAATCTAGCAATAATTATATACATGCTGAAAATAAAATGATTGCGACAATCGGTATTGATAATTTAGTTGTAGTAGAAACAAAAGATGCAATTTTGGTCGCAGATAAAGCGCAAGTACAAGATGTTAAATCTATTGTACAGCAGCTGAAGGACACTGAACGCGCAGAATATAGGATTCATCGTGAAGTATATCGTCCTTGGGGTAAATACGATTCGATTGATTGTGGCTCTCGTGACCAGGTTAAACGTATAACAGTGAACCCAGGTCAAAAACTTTCTATTCAGAAACACTTCCATCGCAGTGAACACTGGATTGTCGTTGCGGGCACTGCGCGTGTTACCAATGGTGAGGAAGTTATGTTAGTCACGGAAGACCAATCGACCTATATCCCCTTAGGGACTATTCACGCGCTTGAGAATCCAGGGAAAATCCCATTAGAAATGATTGAGGTTCAAACGGGCTCATACCTTGGTGAAGATGATATCGTTCGCTTTAAAGATAGATACGGACGTGCTTAAGAATACAGTGCGGGGCCTTTTTAAGTTGCTTCACTTCTTTAAAATATATGTAGAGTTTTAGTATGTTAATTAGTTCAAGAGTAATTAATGAGTCAGGCATTCAGTTTGGTACTAGTGGGGCGCGCGGTCTAGTCAAGCAATTTACTGGTGATGTATGCGCTGCATTTACTCATGCATTTATTCAATGCATGCAAAACCAGTTTGATTTTAAGAGAGTTGCATTAGCAATTGATAATCGCCCAAGCAGCCCCGCGATGGCGCAAGCATGTGTCAAAGCGTTAGATCAGTTAGGTCTTGAGTTTATTTATTATGGTGTAGTGCCAACGCCTGCGCTTGCTTTTGCAGCGATGCAAGCTAGCATACCTTGTATTATGATTACCGGGAGCCATATTCCTTTCGATCGCAATGGTCTTAAGTTCTATCGACCTGATGGTGAGATTAGTAAAGCCGATGAACAAGCGATTTTAAATGTTGATGTACCGTTTTCTAAAATTGAAGACTTACCCGAATTGTTAATTAATCAACAAGCAGCTACAGATTATATTGCTCGCTATACGGACCTATTTGAAGAGTCATTGCTTAAAGGAAAACGAATTGGTATTTACGAGCACTCTAGTGCGGGGCGTGATTTATATAAGCCTCTATTTACCAGTCTTGGTGCTGAGGTTGTTTCACTAGAGCGTAGTGATGAGTTTGTCCCTATTGATACTGAAGCAGTAGCTGATAGTGACAAACTAAAAGCCCAAAGCTGGTCTAAGCAGTACAATTTGGATGCAATTTTCTCCACTGATGGTGACGGTGACCGTCCATTAGTGGCTGATGAGGATGGTGAATGGTTGCGTGGTGATATTCTTGGTCTACTTTGCTCTAAGGCTATGAATATAGAAGCTTTAGCTGTACCAGTAAGTTGTAATACAATTATAGAAAGTTGTGCTTTGTTTAACCACGTGGAGCGAACTAAAATTGGGTCGCCATATGTTATTGCTCAGTTTGATAGTTATAAAAATAAATATAAAACGTTTGCAGGTTTCGAAGCGAACGGTGGTTACTTGTTAGGTAGTGATGTACAGGTTGGTTATAACTATATTAAAGCGTTACCAACCCGCGACGCAGTTTTACCGGTATTGATGTTGTTTGTTGCAGCCGCTGATAAAGGCATTGCCCGACTTGTAAATGCGCTACCTAAACGTGTAACTTATAGTGACCGAGTTCAGAATTTTGCTACAGAGCGAAGTAAGCGCATTTTGCAACAAGGTTTGGAAAATCCGAAAGCACTGCTAGAGCAGCTTGGTGTGACTGGTGTGGATATTAACAATGTAGATACTACGGATGGTTTGCGTGTTACGTTATCTGATAATCGAATAATACACCTCCGCCCTTCTGGAAACGCACCTGAACTACGTTTCTATGCAGAGGCAAACAGTAAAGAAATAGCGTACGCTATTGTGAAAACCGCGTTAGAAAAAGTTACAACTCTAGCTTTTAATGAGCGTCTATGAATAATATTAAGATATTAGCCCCGAAGGCGCAGGTTTCATCAGTTCAGCCGTTGTGCGCCACATCATCAACAACACATCAGACAGTGTCGACAATGTTGATTGCTTGACATACGCCTGTAACCTAGAGTATTTGTCACGTCTTGTCGATGATAAAACCAAGAAAGCACAGCAGTCATGAAAGTACTAATTACGGGAGTCATGGTCAGGTTGGTCACTATTTGATTAATTAACTATCCAACGCGAAGCGATGTTGATATGAGTTACCCCATTAATCGTGATGGCCCGCTGTATTTGGCGAAAGTGGTACAGACGCTGGGTGCCTTGATTTTGCACATTTCAACCGATTACGTGTTTGACGGTGACAGTTCACAGCTTTGCGTAGAAACCGACATACTCAACTCAAAGGGGCGGGAGCGTCAAAGCAAGCTAACGGGTGAACAAGTCGTAATGAGGCATTGTACTCGTTTTGCGATACAGCGCACTGCATGGGTATTTGGTGAGCATGGGAATAACTTTGTCAAAACTATGCTTCGTCTTGGTAAAGAGCGCTCGGAGCTAGGCGTTATCGGCAACTAGTTTGGTGGTCCTACGTATGCGGGTGATATTGCCAAAGCGCTGGTGGTGATAATGGATAAGTTCTCCAGCCCTGAGCAATCAGAGGTGTACCACTTTGTGGGTGAGCCTCATTATCAGTTTACCCAAACCATCTTTGACTCTGCAGAGCAGCACTCAGCCAATTCACGGTTGAATTTCTGTAAGCAAGACGTATTTGGTATTGCCCCAAGTGATTGGCAAGGGGCTCTTAAAAAAATTAAAGCCTACAGCTAGGTATTAGATATTATGAAAGTAATTGAGACAAATATTCCCGACATTAAAATCATTGAGCCGCAAGTATTTGGCGATGAGCGTGGTTTCTTTATGGGAACCTGGCAGCAGAAGAAATTTGAAGAGTTAGTAACGGGAAAGCAGACGACCTTTGCTCAGGATAATCATTCTAAATCCAGCAAAGGGATTTTGCGTGGTTTGCATTACCAAACGGAAAACACGCAAGAGAAACTGGTGCGAGTCGTTTCAGGTGAAGTGTTTGATGTCGCCGTGGATGTGCGTAAGGACTCTTTGGAGTTTTGTCAGTGGGTAGGTGTCTACTTATCGGTAGAGAATAAGTGCAAGCTTTGGGGCCCGGAAGGTTTTGTGCATGGGTTTTATGTGACCAGTGATGAGGCTGAGTTTGTCTATAAGTGTCCAAATTACTATAACTCGTCGGCTGAGCATTCTATTAAGTGGGATGCTCCTGATATAGGCACTGAATGGCCTCTAGATAATGAACTACGGTTATCGCCAAAGGATGCACAAGTAAAAGAATTATGCAAAGTTGAGCAGTTGTTATGAGAAAAGTTGTTGTTATCGGTACTGTTGGGATACCAGCTTGTTATGGTGGTTTTGAATCGCTAGTCGAAAATCTGACTTTAAATAAAAATCATGGTACTAAATATTCAGTTTTTTGTTCAGGCAAAAGCTATACAGATAGGCTAGATGAACATAATACGGCGAAGTTATATTATTTACCATTGAAAGCTAATGGTATTCAAAGTATACCTTACGATATTTTATCAATGATGAAAACGTGGGTAATAAAACCCGATGTAGTACTCATCTTAGGAGTTTCTGGGTGTGTTTTCCTTCCAATATTCAAGTTTTTTTCTAAATCAAAAATAGTTACTAATATTGATGGATTAGAATGGAAACGCGAAAAATGGGGGAGGTGGGTGAAGCGCTTCTTAAAGTTTTCAGAATCAATCGCGGTAAAGCATTCTGATGTAATAGTTACCGATAACCAAGCAATTACTGATTATGTATTTGACGAATATGGAGTGAAATCTGAAACTATTGCGTATGGAGGTGACCATGCAATACCAAAAAATTCAGCTCATTACGAAGCGAAAAAAGGTAACTATGCTCTAGGTCTATGTCGGATAGAGCCAGAAAATAATGTTGAGATGATTCTTGAAGCTTACTCAAGAACTACGAAGCACCTTAAGTTTGTTGGAAATTGGGCAGCCAGTGAGTTTGGTCGTAAGTTAAAAAGAACCTACTCAAAATACACTAATATAGAATTGTTAGATCCTATTTATGACATCGAAGAGCTTTATAGACTGCGAAGTGACTGTTCTTTGTATCTGCACGGACATTCAGCAGGTGGGACAAACCCATCGTTGGTGGAAATGATGCATTTTGGTGTCCCTATTCTTGCATTCGATTGTAACTTTAATCGATATAGTACGGAAGAAAAGGCGTGTTATTTTAAGAGTAGTGTTGACTTAGCAAAGCTATTAAATGCCGATAGCAATACAAAAGAACTCAAGTCGAATGGTAAGGCTATGAGAGAGGTTGCGATAAGTCGTTATACTTGGGAAATAATCGCACATAAATATGAAGGGACTTACTTGTAGAAACAATAAAGAAAGGAAAAACACAGGACACCCATATATTTGACGAGGCTGTAACGACCCTGTAAATAATTCTGTGTAACTGCCATTTAGTTTAACGTGCTTTTCGAGACGCTCCTCAGTAAGCGTCTAATTAACCACACGTTCTAATTCCGCTCTACCTTTGTCATAGTTTTACCAACCTAACGGAGGAACTATGACTCAATCAGAAAAACATCAACATTGGACAGCCATTGTCTCTAATCAGCAAGAAAGCGGACTTTCTGTTCCGCAGTTTTGCAAAGAGCACGACATCAATTACGCCACTTTTCATTATTGGTTGAAGAAACTCAAACAAACTGATGATGAGTGCGTATTTCGGCGATTCCGATCGGGCGTTTCCCCCCTGTGTCAGCATAGTTGTCGTCTAGATTTTTAAGGAGATAACTATGCCAGCTAATCCAGTTCCAATTGATGTAAAAACGAAAGGTCAAACTTGGTTGTTACCACCATATAATTGGTCTCATCGAAGAATTGCTAAAGAATTAGATGTGAGTCCTTCCGTGGTATCTAAGTGGAGAAATGAACTTGTTGAAAGCGGCCTATTGTCTACAGAGCCGCCGTTAGAAAATACTACTACTGATTATTCAGCGGAGCAGAGATTTTTCATAGTGATTGAAACTGCAACAATGTCTGAACGTGAGTTAGCTGAATACTGTAGGTCTAAAGGGTTATTTGTCGATGACGTTAAAGCCTGGCGAATACTATCTATCAAGGCGCAGAGCGCAACATCGACTTCAATATCACACAAAGAAAATAAGCAACTACGTGAGGAACGCAGAAAGGTAAAAGCACTGGAGAAGGAGTTGGCACGTAAAGAGAAAGCACTTGCTGAAACGGCTGCGCTACTGGTTTTGCGGGAAAAGTTCAATGCCCTCTGGGAAACCAGCGAGGAAGACTGATTCCTATCTCAGAGCGGCTTAAAATAGTCACACTTGTTGATGAAGCTGTACGTAAAGGGGCAACAAAGACAAAGGCTTGTTCCACCGTTGGGTTATCAATACGAACGTTTCAACGTTGGACAGAAAACTCTGCTGAAGTCACAAGTGATATGCGTCAGCATCCTCGGCAGCACGAGCCTCATAATAAGCTATCAGAAGCCGAAAGGCTGCAGATATTAGATATCTGCAATACACCAGAGTACGCAGATTTGCCGCCGAATATTATCGTTCCAATGTTGGCTGATGAAGGCATTTACATTGCCTCAGAATCAACATTTTATCGTGTATTAAAAGCAAACAACCAGCTAGGTAAGCGAACTCGTAACAAAGCTGGCACAAGCCCTTCTCGACCAAAGGTTCAAAAAGCCTGCAAACCGAATCAGGTATGGAGCTGGGATATCAGTTATCTGCCATCGAAAATACGAGGGAAGCACTATTACCTCTATTTGATAATGGATATCTTCAGTAGAAAAGTAGTAGGTGCAGAAGTGTATGATCAGGAGCTAGGTGAATATGCAGCGGAGTTACTCCAAAGAACAGCATGGCGGGAAAAGTGTGTGCAAGGCAACATTACTTTGCACTCTGACAACGGTGCTCCTATGAGAAGTTACACCATGCTTTGCAAAGATGTATGACCTTGGGATCGTAAGCTCTTATTCTAGGCCAAGAGTAAGCAATGACAACCCATACTCTGAGTCGTTGTTCAAAACAATAAAGTATTGTCCGTCATGGCCAGTGGATGGGTTCTCTTCCATTGAAGATGTTCGGTGTTGGGTTAGTAATTTTGTTGATTGGTATAACAATGAGCATAAACACAGTGGCATAAAGTATGTAACACCTCAGCAGAGGCATTGCGGCGAGGATAATGAAATTCTCCGACAGCGTATACAAGTCTATCGACGTGCTCAATTGACGAATCCAGGCAGATGGAGTCGGCAGACGAGAGACTGGAGTTATATCGATGAGGTGTATTTGAACCCTGAAAAGTGTGCGGCGTAATCATTCACGTTGCTGAATTGTAAAAATAGCGACAACTTGCTTGAAAAACAGCGTTTCGGTTTAATCCGATCACCTGACCCTGCCGTTTTTCTCTACCTCTAGTTTTACTCTAACTGATCGGATTGCGCCAGTTTTCTCATTGATTCCCCTCCTAGTTCTAATCGGTGGCTGTTATGGATTAATCGGTCTAAAACAGCATCAGCAACCGTGGCGTTACCTATCATGTTGTACCATTCTTTTACAGGAAGTTGGCTTATCATCATCGTGCTGCTGACCTGATATCTGTCTTCAAGTAACTCCAGTAAATGACCTGCATGATCCTGAGTGAGCTTTTCTATTCCCCAGTCATCTAGGACGAGTAAGCCTTTTTTCGATAGTGCCAGTAGTTGTTTTTGATATGTGCCATCAAGACGTCCTGAACTTAGATCATCCAGTAAGCGACTCAAACGGTAATATCGAACGCTATGTTGCTGCTCGCAAGCCTGAGCCGATAAAGCGCAAGCGATATAGGTTTTTCCTGCTCCTGTAGGGCCAGTGATCAAGATATTTTGATGTTTGTGCAGATAGCTTCCTGTCAGAAGTTCACTCATCTGACTCCGCATTAGACCTCGGCCTTCTTTGTAAATAATTTGGCTTGCCTGCGCATCTACTCTGAGCTTGGCTTGTCGCTTGAACCTTTGGATCTTAGTTTGGTTTCGGTTAAGCAACTCACTCTCTAGAAGTAAGCTTAACCTTTCTTCGAACGCTAGCTCTGCGTAAGTGGATAGCTGCTCACGTTGCTGCTCTAAAGCTTGTGCTGCATGACCAAGGCGAAGTGCTTTTAGTTGTTCATTTATCTGGTTCATTACGTACTCCTAGTGGTAAAAGTCAGGACCACGAACATTGCTGTGCTCTATGTTGGGTGTGGTTTGAGTTTCTGATGAGAGTTGGCCTTCCCGCTGGTTTACTAACAAGTTTTTGACGAACTTAAGATAGGGTTTATTGATTAGAAGAGCATCCTTACAGGCTTGCTCTAGACGAACATCGCCGTATTTTTTACTCAGGTTCAATAAGCCAAGGCAGCTACGATAAGCTTGTATTAGACGTCAACTAGTTTGGCCGGCCAAGCTAATTGTCGCCTAATAGATAGCAATGTGACTGAGCGAGATATCCGCCCGTTTACAACGGGGCGGAAAAACTGGATGTTCTCAACCTCAGTTGAGGGCGCGACAGCGAGTGCTAACTTGTATAGCTTAGTGATGACGTGTCGGGCAAATAATATCAACCCGTATTACTACTTTGTACACTTGTTCAAAGTGCTGCCGACACGAGCCCTTCAAGACGATCTGACTGCTCTTATGCCGTGGAACTTAGAAATAGATGAGGCCGAATAAGGCCTCACTGCATGATTAGACGCTTACGCTTTAACGAGCTAGACATATAAAAATGGCACCTAATGCAGGTGCCATTTTTGTATCTGACTTTTGATCTTCAGCTTACTTTCAAAATGCCTTTTCTGGCATTCCGCGCCACTTTCTTATCGCTTTGGTAATGCGCCACACGTAAGAAAGTAATACAGCATAAGCGCCAAAGGTTGCAATAAATAGCCAGAACATAATAGGTTCTGGGATGCTTGCTAGTTCACCGTAAATTCCAAAACCTGCAAATGCACTTGCAAAACTACAAATGGTTAGTAAGGTTGAACGAGGGCCTAAACCCAAACGTTGGAATATATGGTGCAGGTGTTCACGGTCTGGTTTAAAGGGGGAGTCACCACGGCGCACGCGGCGTATCATAATCGCGGCCATGTCCATCAGTGGGATGGCGATAATCCACAAGGCAGTGACTGGGCGCATTAATATGTCGGCAGTGTCTTTATTGGCTTGGCTAGCGCTCAGTAAAATCCAGATAACACTAAAACCGATTAACATACTGCCCGCATCACCCATAAAGACTTTTCGTTCTCTCCCCAATAAGCCAAGGTTCATGCAGATGTACGGCAGCATGGTAACTACAATTACAATACATAAATACGCTAACCCTTGCTGAGCATCGAGCTTAAGTAGAATAGCTAAGGCGGCAAAAGTAACCATTGATAAGCCACCTAATAAGCCGTCGATGCCATCTACCATATTAAAGGCATTGATCGCACCAATTACGGCGAATATAGTAATCAAACCACCTACCATGCCACTGCCTAACCAAATTTCACCAAAACCAAACATATTACCTAAAAACTGTAGGTTTAAGCCTGCGAGTTCGATCATGATGATGGAAAGCGAGGCTTGAATGAGTAAGCGTATTTTAAAACTTACGTCGTATTTATCGTCCACAGCTCCTAAAAGTGTAAGCAAGGCTATGCAGCCTAAAAATAGCTGGCTATGGTGGATAATCTCTGGCTTATGTAGAATAAATTGAGCAAGAGTAATGCAAATGGATATGCCACCCACTAAAGGTACGGCACCACTGTGGAATTTACGCTCATTGGGTTTATCCACTAAGCCGATTTGTCTTGCTACTTTGCGCATTAAAAAAAGTACTGCAAAGGAAAAGAAAAATATGAAAGAAAGTTCTAACAACATGATGCAACCGACGTGTCCGTGTGATTATATTTTTTGTGGCGACATTCTAGTCGATTTTGGTTCGATTATAAAGCATAGACGGCGGTAAGTTGTTACAACCTTTTGCCCTGTTCTAGGTATGAGACTATATGTATTGATTTGTAGTGAGCAGCTAACGAAACGTAGGCGGACTAGTGCATTTAGGAAGGCTGGCAAAAGAAAGCAGCGAGCCTTCTTTTGCCTAATAGAAATTAGTCATTCATTCTTACAAAGACTTGCTGTTTATCTTTTCTTGCACGAATGAATGATGTGATTCGCCAAATATGACTTAGTACTATCACGTAAACACCAAAGCAAACCAAAAAAGAAATAAACATGGTATTTTCTGGTATTTGGTGCATTTCGCCATAAATGCCAAAGGCGCCATAAGCAGCGGCAACACAATAGATAAAAATCAACGTTTGTGTGTTGGAAAGGCCAATGCGTTGGCATATGTGATGCAGGTGCTCTCTATCTGGTTTTAGTGGTGATTGGCCTTTACGAATACGGCGATACATAATTGCGACCATGTCGGTCAGTGGTACAGCAATAAGCCAAAGGACGGTCACTGGTCGAATTACAGCTAATTGGTTTGGTTGGCTCATTTGCAGCAATATCCAAATGGCTAAAAAGCCAATCATCATACTGCCCGCATCTCCCATGAATACTTTTCGTTTTTGGCCAAACAGCCCAAGGTTGAACGCCATAAATGGAATAAGTGCGGCGATGAGGGCAAAGCAGATCATAGCTAAGGCAGGTTGGTCACTAATAGTGAGTAAAATACCCATAGCTAAAAAGGTAATGATACTGAGCCCGCCGAGCAAGCCATCGATACCATCTACCATGTTAAATGCGTTAATGGCACCTATAACAGCAATGATGGTGATGGCAGTAGAAAGTAGGCCGCCTAAATCAACGTCACCATGACCAAATAGGTTCCCGAATGTGTGTAATTCTATTCCTGCAATAAAGATCATGCCGATACTGAGTAAAGCCTGAACGGCCATACGAATGTTGCAGCATAAGTCGTTTTTATCATCCCATACGCCCATGCTGGTTAAAATAAGCATTGAAAAGATAAGCCATTGTTGGTTATCAACAACAGTCGGTTGGAATGCCAGCATAAAGCAAAGGGCAATACAAATAACAATACCACCAATGAGTGGAATAGCCCCGGAGTGATGTTTTCTGTGGTTAGGTTTGTCAACAAGTTGAACCTGTTGGGCGAGTTTGCGCCCAAAAATTAATAGCACACTCGCGAATACGAATACGCCCAGAAGTGTAAAAGCCATGATGTACCTACCGCTGATGATTGTGATTGTTTTTTATTAGAATCATTCAGCTAAGGTTAAGTGGATGTGTACATAGAAGCCTCTCAGAATCGAATCCTTTTGATTGCTGTTGTCTAAATATCGTACAGGCTTTAATGAAAAGCAAGGTATGAAAAGGAAGAATTTGAATAGTATTGCGGCGACTTTAATTGAATAAATGAGATGTGTTGTGGGCTATAAGTAAAGTTCTCGCTCAAATTGTTGGATTGGTCGCGGTGCATTGGTGTTTAGTCAGGGAATCGGGGTATAATTGCCCCGATATAAAATTCTTATACATGCCCTAGCATGTTAATGCGTCTTGAGGGCACGTTTAACCTTAGGGCGGTAGCGTACATTTTTCTTTTTGGTTTATGGCATATGAATACGATACTTTCTTTAATTGGGCGACAAAAAGCGCTATTTGATACGGACATACAAGGCAATGAGCAGCAATTGAAAAGTATTGTTTCTAAGGCTCGTTTCTTGGTTTTAGGTGGCGCAGGCTCTATTGGTCAGGCGGTCACAAAAGAGATCTTCAAGCGTAATCCTAACAAGTTGCATGTGGTCGATATTAGCGAAAACAATATGGTTGAGCTGGTTCGTGATATTCGTAGTTCGTTTGGTTATATCGATGGCGACTTCCAAACCTTTGCGTTAGATATTGGCTCCATCGAATACGATGCGTTTATCAAAGCCGATGGTCAGTATGACTACGTCTTAAATCTATCTGCATTAAAGCATGTTCGTAGCGAGAAAGACCCATTTACCTTAATGCGCATGATTGATGTGAATGTATTTAATACAGATAAAACCATTCAGCAATCAATTGATGCTGGTGTAAAGAAGTACTTTTGCGTATCGACAGACAAAGCGGCGAACCCTGTCAACATGATGGGAGCGTCTAAACGTATTATGGAAATGTTCCTGATGCGTAAAAGTGAACAGATAGCGATTTCAACCGCGCGCTTTGCAAACGTAGCGTTTTCAGACGGTTCATTACTGCATGGCTTTAATCAGCGTATTCAGAAAAATCAACCGATAGTTGCCCCAAATGATATCAAACGTTATTTCGTGACTCCGCAAGAGTCTGGCGAGCTCTGCTTAATGTCTTGTATTTTTGGTGAAAACCGCGACATCTTTTTTCCTAAATTAAGTGAAGCCCTGCATCTTATTTCTTTTGCAGATATTGCGATAAAGTACCTTGAGCAACGTGGTTTTGAACCTCACTTGTGTGAAACAGAAGATGAAGCGCGAGAACTAGCAAAAACTCTGCCAGCACAGGGTAAATGGCCTTGTTTATTTACGTCGAGTGATACTACGGGCGAAAAAGACTTCGAAGAGTTCTTTACTGATCAAGAAACGTTGGATATGGCGCGCTTTGAAAACCTGGGCATCATTAAGAATGAACCGCTTTATCAGCAAGAATTATTGGCGTTGTTTGAGCAAGAAGTAAGCCGAATGAAGTTGGGTCGTGAATGGAGTAAGGAAGAGCTTGTTAAGCTGTTCTTTACTATGCTCCCAGACTTTGGTCACAAAGAGACCGGTAAATACCTTGATAGTAAGATGTAGCTAATGTTGCAAAAATTAGCTTAAGTCCGGTTTTTAAAAGTCAGTATTTACGGGGGTGTTGGCGTGCTTTCTGCGTTCAATTTCGCCAACAACGCCCTAGATTTAACGAACAAAGCAAGTTAGAATTCAAATCAATATTGGTATTGATTTGATCGAAATAAAACAAAAAGAGTATATAAATGAGTAATTTAGCTAAATATAACACAGTATTTATCGAAGCTTTAGAAGTAACTGAAGAACAACTAGCAGAGCTAAAATACCTTGATGTAGAAGCTTGGGATTCTGTTGGCCATATGGGGCTTATTGCTGAACTAGAAGAAGTATTTGAAATTGAACTAGATACAGACGATATTATTGACTTTTCAAGCTACCAAGTAGGCAAGGATATTTTGAAGAAATATTCTGTAGAACTATAGGCATAAGAGATGACTGATAACCTAAAGTTAACGGACCTCAATGCCCTGGCTATTCAGCAATATCAGCAAAACAGATACCCTTGCTTTTTTGTTGACTTTATTCATGAAGCCGTTCCTGGGAAGTACGCTAAAGGGTATAAGAATTTCACATTTAATGAGTGGTTTTTTCCTGCTCACTTCATTGATGAACCTAATGTGCCAGGTTTTATTCAAGTAGAGACTTTAACACAAGTTTTTTTGATGACATTTTTGACTTTTCCTGAGTTTAAAGGAAAGAAAACAGGTTTTGTTTCCATCGAAAAAGCGAAATTCAAACAGAAAATTCTTCCAGGAAAAAGACTAGATATCGAAGCTAACCTTACTTCATTTAAAAGAGGGTTAGCACGCGGAACATCAATAGGTTATATCGATGGGGTAGTGGCTTGTGAATTAGAGCTAGTTGTTGCCATACCCGATGTTCTGATTGGTTTTCGACCTCAGAAATGAATTTAGATTGAGAGTGAATAATGCGAGTAGCTGATTATATTGTAGAAAGATTAGCAGAAATTGGTGTAGGCCATGTTTTCATGGTTACTGGTCGTGGAATATTGTTTTTAACCGACGCAGTAGCCAAAAACGAAAACATTGAAGGCGTATCGTTACACCACGAGCAAAGCTGTTCTTATGCTGCAGTGTCATATGCTCAACAAAGCGAAAGCTTCGGGGCTTGCCTTGTCTCCACAGGGTGTGGGGCGACAAATGCGATCACAGGGCTCTTGACCGCATGGCAAGATGGCGTGCCTTGTATATTTATCTCTGGGCAAAATATGCTCAATGAAACCACGCGTTTTAGCAAAATACCAATGCGAACGTTTGGTAACCAAGAAGCCGATATTATAGAGCTGGTTGAACCTATAACTAAATATGCATCAATGGTAACTTGTGCAGATACTATCGGATATGAGCTTGATAAAGCACTATTTGAAGCAACCGATGGGCACCAAGGACCTGTTTGGTTAGATATTCCTCTTGATATTCAAAATACACACATCAAACCTGATGAGTTAGAGCGCTTTACGGCTGAGAAGAGTGCTTACCCTCAATCAATCGATAACGACGTTGTTCAAACTATTGCAAAGGAACTTTCTCAAGCCTCACGCCCGGTATTGATGCTTGGTTCTGGTGTGAGATCGGCTCTTGCGCAAAGTGAGCTGAATGCGTTAATTCAAAAGATAAACATCCCAGTCGTGTACGACTGTGCTGCCGTTGATATTTACCCATCTGAGAATGAACTTTCTATCGGGGCGGTTGGTAGCCTTGGTGGTAATAGAGCGGGCAATTTTGCTATTCAAAACTCAGACTATGTATTGGTTCTTGGCTGTCGATTGTCCCCTTTAACTACCGGTGACGAATATGACAAGTTTGTTCGAGAAGGCAAAGTTGTTGTCGTAGATATCGATGAAGTTGAACATAGAAAGGAAACAGTCAAAATCGATTTGTTTGTTCATGGAGATGCGAAAGCCTTCTTGGATAAACTAAATGATCAGCAGATAGACGAAGTAAATACCGAATGGGTTGCTAAAGCTAAGCATTGGAAACAAGTATTTCCGAAATGTGAAGATAAGTACAAGCAATCAGAATTAGTGGATAGCTATTATCTGGCTGAGACTCTTGGTCATGGCTTAAAAGACAATACGATAGTAACAACAGATGCTGGAATGGCAGAACTTATTTTCCCTTCAGGGATTGGTTTGAGAAACGGTCAGCGTTTCATTCATCCTGCATCACAAGGTGCAATGGGTGCGGCTCTTCCTTTATCCATTGGCGCGCAAATACAAAGTGGCAATGAAGTGGTATCTGTCAATGGTGATGGTTCTATCATGATGAACCTGCAAGAATTGCAAACCATCAGTCACCTAAACCTACCCGTTAAAGTATTTGTTATTAATAATAATTGTTATGCAGTAATTAATAAGCGACAAAAAGATCTGTTTAGGCGTAGAACGATAGGCACGAACCAAGATGATGGTGTCTCTTGCCCTGATTTTAAAAAAGTAGCGGATGCATTTGATTTGCCTTACGTGAAAATTGAGAACTCTGAAGACCTTCAAAATAAGGTTAATCAAGTGCTGAATTTGTCCGGCCCGGTACTATGTGAAGTTATGGGGCTAGAAGGTCAGGAATATATTAAGAATGATTTAGGTCGAAATGCAAAACGTCGCTTTGTAAGAAGAGGTCTGGAAGATCAGGCTCCTTTTATGGATAGAGACCTATTTCTTAAAGAAATGATTGTGACACCAATTGATCAATAGAGAATTATGATGGCTAAAATAAATTTTAAAGATGGAACGTTAATTGGTAATAACTTGAAGCCGTATATTATTGCTGAAGTTAACTCTAGCCATAATGGTTGTGTTGAGACCGCGAAAAAAATGATTGATGCGGCCGTTGATGCAGGCTGTTCTTGTGTGAAGTTCCAATCATGGACACCAGATACACTATATTCAAAGACCTATTACGAAAAGAATCCGATTGCCAAGCGAATTGTTAAAAAGATGTCTTTATCGGAAGAAGAGCTGTTAGAAGTTGCCCAATATTGTAATGATAAAGGTATTGGCTACTCTTCAACACCATACTCTGAAGTGGAAGTGGATTTTCTACTAGATAAGTGTAATGCGCCATTTATAAAAATCGCATCGATGGATATAAATAACTTTCCGTTTCTTGAATATATAGGTAACACCGGTGCTCCAATCATCTTATCAACGGGTATGGCTGACTTTGATGAGATACAACGTGCTGTGGAAATAATTGAAGGCACAGGTAATACAAACTTGGTGATATTGCACTGTATCTCGATTTACCCTGCGCCACCTGAGACTATTCACTTAAATAACATTACTATGTTGAAGAGCGAATACCCTCAATACCCAATCGGTTTTTCAGACCATACCTTGGGAACTGAAATCGCGGGTGCAGCTATTTCACTGGGGGCTTCTGTTGTTGAAAAACATCTTACTTTAGACCGCAGTCGTATGGGTATGGATAACAACATGGCTATTGAACCTGAAGAGATGAAACAGTTAGTCGATAATTGTAATACTGTTCAGAGAGCGATGGGCAGTTATGACCGCGTTGTATCCGAAGATGAGTTGCAACAACGTGAAAACATGCGAAGAAGTATTATTGCCAAAAAAGATTTAAAAGCGGGTACAGTCTTAACCAAAGAAGATTTGTACGCAAAACGCCCAGGCACAGGTATTGCACCAGATCAGTATGAAAAAGTTATTGGTACTACACTAGCTCGTGATATTGAAAGTGACACATTGATATTAGATGAAGATATTATCTCTCGGTAATATACAAGTTTACCAGTTTGAGCTATATCCAGTTCAATCTAATATGTTTTTGATTTGTAAGGGGAGCAACGCAATAGTCGTTGATCCCCATTACTCTCTTAAAGCTTTGGAAATCTTAGAATCCAATACAGTTGATAATATTACTATTTTATTAACGCATGAACATCCAGATCACACATCTGGTGTCAACTTTTTCAAATCAAACTTTAAAGCGAGTTTAGTTTGTAATGATATATGTGCGATAAAAATAGCAAAGAAACGAAATAATGCACCGCTTGTAATTCTAATGCAGTTAACTGAAATAGATAAAAAGAGTGGAACTAAACTTGCTCAAGAGTATAAAAAAAACAACCCACCTTATTCTTGTTTTGCTGATGTTACTTTCAATAAAGAGAAGAAAATAGATTGGTATGGATGCCCCATACTACTAACCTCTGCCCCAGGGCACTCTCCAGGCTCGGTTGCTATCGAGTTTAATAATCAGTTATTATTTACTGGTGATTATTTAATAAAAAACACACCGATTATTACTCGATTTAAAGATAGTAGCAATTATGACTTGAATAATATCACGATACCTTACTTTGAAAAGGTAAATAAGGGATTACTGATATTGCCAGGTCATGGTGAAATTTATTCTTTCAAAGATATAGAAGGCGATCCCTTAAAGTGGCTTCGTATATAAAAGGTTAATTATCATGTTCGACTTAGCTAAATACTCAGAACAAATAGTCGCAATAGATGAATACGGAAATAATAAAACTTATGCAGAGCTTGTCACTTTTTCAAACGAAGTCGCTCTAAAATTACCAACAAGAAACTTTATATTCTCTTTTTGTGAAAATAGTATTGGCGCTTTGTTCGGTTATGTATCATTTATCAATAACAGATCTGTTCCATTAATGCTAAATAGAGACTTTGATGAGGATCTTGTTAGAGGCTTGGTCAAACGCTACAAGCCTAGCCATTTTTGGATCCCTAAAGATCTCGCCAATATTTTCTATTCGGACACCACTAATGTAGTCATGGAGGCTTTTGGTTACGAACTGATTTCGACAGGCTTTGATGACGTGGCGATGCATGATGATCTGGCGCTTTTACTTCCAACTTCAGGCTCTACTGGTAGTCCTAAGTTGGTGAAACTGAGCTATGAAAATATAGAAAGCAATGCCTTATCAATTATTAACTATCTAGAGATTGATAAGTCAGAACGACCAATTACTAGCTTACCAATGAATTATTCGTATGGCTTATCTATTATAAACTCTCACTTAATTGCTGGTGCAACTATTCTATTAACGACGAAAAGCATCATGCAACGAGAATTTTGGGATTTCTTTAAGGAACAAAAAGCCACGTCACTTTCTGGTGTTCCATATAATTATCAAATACTTAAAAAGATAAGATTTTTCAAAATGTCTTTGCCTTCTTTGCGTTACATGACTCAAGCTGGCGGTAGATTAGAACCTGATTTACAACGAGAGTTTGCAGAATACGCGCAAAAAAACGCTCTTAAATTTGTCGTTATGTACGGGCAGACAGAAGCGACAGCAAGAATGGGCTACCTGCCATGGCATGAATCATTGAGTAAGTGTGGCTACGTAGGGATTGCTATTCCTGGTGGTGAATTTTCTCTTATAGATGATGCTGGAAATCAAGTAAATGAAGCAAACGTAACCGGAGAACTTGTCTACGAAGGTGCCAATGTTTTTTTAGGGTATTCTGAAGTCAGAGAAGACCTGATGAAAGGCAATGAGCATAATGGGACGCTCTATACTGGCGACATGGCCCAATTTGATACTGACGGACATTTCAAAATTGTAGGTCGCAAGAAGAGATTTATTAAGCTATTTGGAAATCGTATTAATCTAGATAGCGCTGAACAAATCGTTCGCAGTCATTTTAAAGATTTTGAGAGTGTCTGTTCTGGTAATGATGACAAAATGTATGTTTTCGTTACTACGGACAATAGCGAAGTGAAAGCTGAAGTTAGGAAATATCTTTCTCATAAAATTGGTATCCATTTTTCAGGGCTGCAGATCGAAAGCATAGATTCGATTCCTAAAAATGAGTCAGGTAAAGTTCAATACAAAAAACTACCCTTTTAAAATCAGGCTCTTATCATGAATCAAAAACGATTAGACCAAGATATAAAAAATTATCACGAAATGGCACCTTATCAGTTAGGTAAAGTTGCTAAAGAAACAATGTTCCTAGAGAGTATGAAGTTACTCACTTCATATCATAGTGCAAACTGTTCTCAATATCAGAACATGTTAAATACTCTCGGTGTTACTTCCGAGGCATTATCTTCTATTAGTGATGTGCCGTTTTTGCCAGTAAGTCTATTTAAGAGCCTCAGTTTAAAGAGTATTCCAGAGGCTGATGTTTTTAAAACAATGACTTCATCAGGGACGACAGGCCAAGCCGTATCTAAGATTTATCTGGACAAATCTACCGTTGCAAGCCAGCAAAAAGCGTTGACTAAAATTGTCTCTAGTTATACTGGGGGCTCTAGAATGCCGATGCTGATAATTGACTCGCCGTCGGTGTTAAAGAATAGAAAGATGTTCTCTGCTAGAGGTGCAGGGATATTAGGATTTTCAATCTTCGGTTCTAAAAGAGCTTATGCACTTGATGATGAGATGAACTTGAATGTTGACCAAATTATGGAGTTCGTAGAGAAGCATCAAGATAGAACGATCTTCTTGTTTGGTTTTACTTTTATGGTTTGGAAGCATTTCTATCAGAAATTGAAAGAATATAATCAAGTAAACGAGCGTAAAATCGATCTTTCTAATGCGGTACTGATCCATGGGGGAGGCTGGAAAAAGCTTCAAAATGAATCGGTAACGCCTGAAGAATTTGGTAAGGCGTTGAATCGTGTCTGTTCGATTCCGGAAGAACAAATACATGACTATTACGGTATGGTCGAACAAACAGGTAGTATCTATATGCAGTGTTCTCATGGGCATTTGCACGTTAGCCATTATTCTGACGTTATTATCCGACGAGCTGCAGACTTTTCGATTTGCGATATTGGCGAAAGAGGCATAATTCAAGTGCTTTCTGTTTTGCCTCATTCCTATCCTGGACACTCATTACTTACTGAAGATGAAGGTGTTCTTCTTGGTGAAGATAATTGTCCATGCGGAAGAAAAGGGAAATATTTTAAGATATTTGGCAGGCTAAAAAACGCAGAGATCAGAGGATGTAGTGATACTTATGCAACACAATTTTGATTCATTACCGATTCAATGGTTACTTGGTGGTGCCGACATCGTTGGTACCATGCAAGAGGGGACTTCTTCATATCGCCCGTTTGACTGTGAGATATTGGAGTTCTTAAATTCACTATCAAAGACGTTACTAAAAGACAAAAAGGCAAAAGAATACCCAGAAGTCATTACTTTTGCTTTCTGGATTAGAAAAGCCTCTTTGTCTGAAAAGCAGAAATCCTATCAATCTTCTATTGTTAATAGGCTTGGAAGAGGGATTGTTTTTCATATCGCTCCTTCTAATGTTCCTGTGAACTTTGCGTATTCATTGGTATCCGCTCTTTTGGCGGGAAATGCAAATATTGTTAAAGTCCCTTCTATAGCTTTTGAGCAAGTTGATATTATTTTAAATGCTATTCAAGTCGCGTTAGATACTCATGTTAATATGAGAAACTCGATTGTTTGCGTGCGCTATAACCGCGAGAAAAGCATCAATGATGCGTTCACTAACATAGCAAATTCTCGTCTTATCTGGGGCGGTGATGCGACAATTGAAAATATTAGGCATTCGGTATTACCTCCTCGATCAAATGAAATAACGTTCAGTGATCGTTATTCTATCGCTGTTATCAATGCGGATGACTACTTAGAAGATAAAAATAAAGAAAAAATCGCAATAGATTTTTTTAATGATACCTATTTATCTGATCAAAATGCATGTACTTCGCCGGTTATGATTTTCTGGCTTGGTAAACGTAAGGAAGAGGCAAAAGAGGCTTTTTGGGGGCATTTGTACGCAAAAGTTCACCATGAGTATGCGCTTCAAGCGGTTCAGTCTGTGGCCAAGTACACTAAACTTTTGGAGTGGAGCGCACTAAATAGTGAACTTTCGTTAGTCTCATCCAAAGATAATTTGATAACACGCGTTAAAATGGATCAACCATCTGCAACGACAGTGAGCAATCATGGTAATTCGGGTCTATTTTTAGAATATGATGCTGAGTCAATGGATGAACTTTTCGATTTTTGTAACAGTACTCGTTGCCAAACTATTGGCTACTTGGGTGATCTTCAATTATCGCTACATGAATTTATTTTTTGTAAAAAACCAAAAGGTATCGATAGGGTGGTCCCGATTGGAAAGACGATGGATTTTGATCTGGTTTGGGATGGCGTAGACCTTATATTAGGGCTAAGTCGCGTCATTGATATTCGTTAGTTTGGGGTTAGCCTGTGAGCGATAGAAAGAAATACGACATTAGAATTGCGAGTATGTCTGATGTAGAAGCCATAATGAACTATATTGGCGAGCATTGGCGTAGTAATCATATAATGTCACGAGATGTTGAGCTGTTCTTATATGAGTTTAAAGAGCAAGATACCATTAATATGATACTGGCTATCGATGAAGAAACAAATGAAATCGTAGGTATACATGGTTTCATGAAGTCAGCGCTTAACTCGACATTGTTTGATGTATGGGGAAGTTTTTGGCATATTAGAGATGATGTCAGAGCGCCTATGCTTGGAGCGATGCTAATAAGAAATCTGAAAAAGTTTACTCCATATAGGAATAGATTAGAAATCGGTATAAATAAGAAAACGACTGAAAAAATATATAAGTCATTTTTTAAAGACAGTGTTTCTTTAATGGATCACTTTTACCTATTGAATGAAGAATACAAAGATGACTTTAAGATCGCCAAAATTGTTGATTTTGCTCATGGCCAATATTGCGAAAACAGCTTGGATGTGAGTTTTGGAAAAATCTCCAATACCTCGGATGTTGATTTTACATATATTAATAATGATATAGAACAGGTTCCGTATAAAAACTCAGAATACCTTATAAAAAGATACTTTAAGCATCCTCATTATAAATACTGTATTTATAAGCTTGAAGGAAAGCAATCAATGGCTCTATTGATTGGCAGAGAAGTTGAAGTTTCGAATAGAAAGGTGTTTCGAGTTATAGATTATGTCGGTGACAGAACGTTATTGTCTTACTCTGGTTCCTTCCTGGCTAATCTTGTTAGAGACTTTAAATATGAATATATAGACTTATATAGCTTTGGGTTTGAATCTAACATCTTGAAAAGTGCAGGCTTTGTCCAAAGAACAAGTGATGACTTAAATGTAATTCCAAATTATTTTTCGCCATATATACAAGAGAATATCGATATATATGTGTCTTACAAAAATAAGAACGCACTATTTTTTAAAGGCGATGGTGATCAGGACAGGCCAAATACGTGATGTCTATGGCCGACACTGATGTAATACCTATGGTTAAAAGGAAACGTAGGCTAACAGTTTAAGGCCGACCCAAGGTAATTTAATTTGAGGAATCGATATGTCCCAATCATTGACAGTGGTCATGTATCACTATGTACGTCGTATTAAGCAGTCGCGTTATCAGGAAGTGAAAGGTTTGGAGTTGGATCTGTTTGTGGAGCAGCTTGAATTTTTTGCAAGGCATTATAATGTCGTTACTATGGAGCAGGTACTGGCTGCCAAAACTCAAGAACAAGCTTTACCAGAGAAAGCACTGTTATTAACGTTTGATGATGGATACGCCGAGCATTTTACTCATGTATATCCTATTTTGAAAAAAATGAATATGCAGGGGTCTTTTTATGTGCCAGCGAAGACTGTGCTTGAGCATAAAGTTTTAGATGTTAATAAAGTGCATTTTATTTTGGCATCGGTCGGTAATATGAATGACTTAGTCCAGTCATTGAAAACTGAAGTCGAAATCTATCAGAACGAACACGATTTAAAACAATTTGATGAGTACTTTAATGAGTTGGCCGTGGCAGACCGATTTGATTGTAAAGAAGTTATTTTCATTAAACGTATGCTTCAGCATGCACTACCTGAAAAATTACGCAATATTATTGCAGATAAACTATTTATCAAGCATGTGGGTATGAATGAAGAAGCATTTTGCCGAGAGCTCTATATGGATAAGTATCAATTAGAGCAATTAGTGCGTGATGGAATGCATGTTGGTTGTCATGGCTATGATCACTACTGGTGGAATAAATTAGATAGCCTTTCATTGCAACAAGAAATAGAGCAATCGAAAACGTTTTTGGAGTCTATTGGTTGTGATATGACTAAGTGGACAGCTTGTTATCCGTATGGTTCTTTTAGTGATCCTGTCGTCACTGAGTTGCTGAGGCAAGGTTGTAATGCTGCCTTTACAACGGAAGTAAGAGTCGCCGATTTTTCTGCTGATCATCCGTTGCTCTTACCTAGATTGGATACCAATGACTTGCCTAAGGATAGAGAAGCAAAGGTAAATCATTGGTACACAGGGTTAGCGTAAAAAAAACGCATTCGATTTTGTAGGTCTAATTGAAGTGCTCAAATCGGTTTCTACAGGTTTTATGGGTGAAAGAGTCTTAAATTATGATTGTGTATCACTACGATAGGGGGGATTCTTCTTGTATTCTTCTAGTACTAAGATCACACTATATAATGAAGCTAAAGCGAAGTTTTGGTTTGAGTTTTGCGATAGCGGCGATAGCGGCGATGTGTCGTTCAAAAATTGCCCATTTATGCCTTGAGGGTGCGTTTAACCTCCGGGCGGTAGCGTGCATCGATTTGAGTTTAACTACGTGTTATCGATGATTGAGCACCGCAAAATGTTTTTTGATACAGAGTTTGTTAGAATATAATTATCTTACAAATCAAAGCTAAAGAGCACGCTGGTGCTCTTTTTGTGATCTGAGAATTCGATATTGTTGACTCATCAACACATGAGACTTTCCTAAGTACATCCCTATAATTATACAAATGAGGCCTCAATGATGAGCCAAACACCTCTTGTCGAGTTTGTACGCGATGTGTACCAAACTAACGATTTTATTCCACTGCACGCCCCTACCTTTAATGGTAATGAGCAGAAGTACGTATTGGAAACAATAGAAAGTACTTTTGTATCCAGCGTAGGTAAGTTTGTTGATCAGTTTGAGAGCCAAATTGAGGCCTATACCGGAACTGCAAAAGCGGTGGCTACGGTAAACGGTACGGCAGCATTGCATGCTGCGCTGTATATGGCGGGTGTAAAACAAGGGGATTTTGTCATTACGCAAGCGCTAACTTTTGTTGCTACATGTAATGCACTTCACCATATGGGAGCTCAGCCAATTTTTGTTGATGTGTCACCGGAAAGCTTGGGGTTGTGCCCGAGAGCGATGGATAACTATCTTTCAGAGCATGCACAGCTCACCGCCTCCGGCTGCATCCATAAACAAACTCAGAGACCAATACGTGCAGTAGTACCAATGCACACATTTGGCCACCCAGTAGAATTAGATGAGCTGTTGTTAGTTTGTCAAAAGTGGGGAGTGACTCTGGTCGAAGATGCTGCTGAGAGCTTAGGGTCGTTTTATAAAGGGAAGCATACTGGAACGCTAGGTGATTTTGGTGCTGTGAGTTTTAACGGTAATAAAATCATTACCACAGGTGGTGGCGGTATGGTGCTTTGTAAAACAGCAGAGCAGGGAGCGCATACAAAGCATGTTACGACAACAGCAAAGGTTCCTCATCCTTATGAGTTCTTTCATGATGAGGCAGGTTTTAATTATCGCATGCCTAACCTTAATGCTGCATTAGGTTGTGCACAGATGGAAGTGTTAGCACAATACCTAATATGTAAGCGAGAACTGGCAAATAAGTATCAGAATTTCTTTGTCGGAAGTTACTATAAATTTGTGGTTGAACCGGTATATGCTAAGTCGAATTACTGGCTTAATGCAGTTATTTGTCCTTCTGCGGACTCGCGTGATGCACTGCTCAAGCAGACTAATGATGCAGGGGTCATGACTCGTCCAATTTGGCAGCTAATGCATCGTTTACCTATGTTTAAAGATGCGCCACGTGGTGATTTAACGCACTCTGAGCATATTGAAGGGCATTTGGTTAACTTGCCGAGTAGTCCGGTATCGCTTTAGGTTGCTCTAATTGAGCTCTGGACGTCGTTAATTTTGATGAGCACTTTGGTAGCGAGTATAAGTCATGAATAAAAAAATCGCGGTATTTACAGGTACAAGGGCTGAGTATGGTCTGCTCTTTTGGTTGTTAAAAGACATTCAGAGTGATTGCGAACTTGATCTTCAACTGTTGGTTTCTGGGATGCATTTATCCCCTGAGTTTGGCGAAACATACCAACAAATAGAGAGTGATGGTTTTAAGATTGATGAAAAAATCGAGATATTACTCTCATCTGATTCTGCTGTGGGCACAGCAAAGAGTATGGGCCTAGGGGTGTTGGGTTTTGCTGATGCATTAGCGCGCTTACAGCCAAATGTGTTAGTGATTCTAGGTGACCGATTTGAAGCTTTAGCTGCGGCACAGACAGCGATGATTCTGCGTATTCCTATTTTACATTTGCATGGTGGGGAGATCACCGAAGGGGCTTATGATGATGCAATTCGTCATGCAATTACTAAATTAAGTTACTTGCACGGCACTTCTACTGAGGAATACCGTCAACGAGTGATCCAGTTAGGTGAAGCCCCCGATCGAGTACGTAATGTTGGGGCTATTGGGCTTGACCACTTGAAACGTGCCGAGTTCATGGAGGTCGAAGCGTTAGCGGAGTCGCTTAATTTCCCACTATCTCAACCTTTCTTTTTAGTTACCTATCACCCAGTAACGCTTGGAGAAGAATTGCCAGAAGCCAGCTTTCAAGCGTTGTTAGATGCGTTAGACGAATTCCCAGATCATCAAGTAATTTTGACTTATCCCAATGCAGATGACGGTGGCCGGAGTATTATACCTATTTTGGAACGGTATGCGCGTGAAAGGCCATTGCGTATATTGGCAATTCCATCTTTAGGACAAGTTCGATATTTAAGTGCGGTGAAGCATGCGACTGCGGTGATTGGTAATTCTTCAAGCGGTATTATCGAGGTTCCTGCATTTGATGTCCCTACTGTTAATATTGGGGTCAGACAAAAAGGGCGTTTAGCTGCAAAAAGTGTGTTGCATTGCGCTCCTAATCAACAAGCTATTTCGGCGGCTATTGGTGCTGCTGTGAGCCGTAATTATAAGCAGACTGATGAGGTTGTTTATAATCCATATGGGCAAGGGGATGTTAGCAAGCAAGTGATTGATATGCTTAAGTCGCTACAATTTGAGCCGAGCAAAGCTTTTTACGATCTGAGTAGTACAAAGAAATAGAACAATAACTTACGTTAACGAGAACAAGCGAGAACCCTATGACGTTAATAATTGCAGAAGCTGGTGTTAATCATAATGGTGATGAAAAACTGGCTTTTGAACTGGTTAATGCTGCGCATCAAGCGGGCGCTGATATCGTTAAATTTCAGACGTTTAAAGCAAAAAATCTAGTCACGGAAGATGCAAAACAAGCTGAATATCAAGTAACTAACACCCAAAAGCAGGAGTCACAACTGGCGATGTTAAGTCGCTTGGAGTTATCTTATCAAGTGCATCATCAGCTGGTTGAGCATTGCCAGAAGCTAGGCATTGAATTTCTTTCAACCGCATTTGACTCTGAAAGTCTCGATTTCTTAGTGAATGATTTAGGCTTAACTCGATTAAAGATCCCATCAGGTGAAATTACCAATGCGCCTTTGGTGTTGGAGCATGCTCGCACTGGATGTGATTTAATTGTATCAACAGGTATGGCGACGTTATCGGAAGTTGAAGCGGTACTTGGTGTAATTGCCTTCGGTTATACTGCCGATGACGCAGCTTTGCCGAGTGTAGGTGCTTTTCAGCAAGCTTATGCTTCAACTGCTGGCCAACAAATGCTTAAGAAAAAAGTCACCGTACTTCACTGCACAACAGAATACCCCGCGCCAATGGCCGAAATTAACCTAAAAGCGATGGATACATTGGGTAGAGCTTTTGAGTTGCCTGCTGGATATTCAGATCATAGTGAAGGGATCACTATCCCGATAGCGGCTGTGGCTCGTGGTGCGGTGTTGATTGAAAAACACTTTACCTTAGATAAGAACATGGAAGGCCCTGATCATAAAGCTTCGCTTGAACCAAGTGAGCTTGCGGCCATGGTCAACGGGATTCGTCAGGTTGAGGTTGCGTTAGGAGCTGGTGTAAAAACCCCAACGGTCTCTGAAGTGAAGAATAAAGCTGTAGCGAGGAAGAGTTTAGTCGCAGCGAAATCAATTAAAGCGGGAGAGTGCTTTAGTCGTCAGAATCTGACGATCAAACGTCCGGGTACCGGAATGTCGCCTTATCGCTTCTGGGATTTAATAGATAAACCTGCAGGCCAAAGCTATCAAGCGGGAGACATAATTGTTGAATGATAAGCCGGTGTACCCCATCGTAATGATTGGTGGGGGAGGTCATGCTTCCGTTTTAATAGACATACTTCTGCAGCAAGGAAAAGAAATTCTTGCTGTTGTGAGCCCTGAAGATATAAGCCAAAGGGCAGTTTTCTCAGGCATCACACATCTGAAAAATGATGATGACGTTCTCGATTTTCCAAAAGACCAAGTGCGCTTAGTAAATGGGGTAGGCATGATGCCTAGGTCAGGCCTGAAGCGAAAAGTTAATGAATACTTCCTCTCTTTGGGCTATCAGTTTGAAACGGTCATATCGAATAGTGCGCTAGTTTCGCCCTTTTCAAATGTAGAGGTTGGAGCACAAATACTGTCAATGTCGATCGTGCAAGCAGGGTCCACGATTGGTAGCCACTGTATTGTGAATACAGGTGCGCTGATAGAACATGATTGTAATGTAGGTGCGTATACTCATATTGCACCCAAGGCGACTCTTTGTGGTCAGGTAGTAACGGAAGAAAATGCTTATATAGGTGCTGGTGCGGTAGTTATTCAAGGGCTATCAATTGGTCAAGGTGCTGTCGTAGGATCTGGTGTCAACCTTTCAAAGTCTTTAGCCGCTAATACTACGGCATATCCCGCTAGAGCCCTAATCAGAAAGAACTTATAAAAAATAAAGGTAGATCATGAGTCATTGTTGGCAGAAAACGTTAATTACTGAAACAAGCACAATCAAGCATGCATTAGAGATTATTAATAATGAAGCATTGCGTGTGGCTGTAGTCATCGATAGTCATCAGAAATTACGAGGGATGGTGACTGACGGTGACATCCGACGTGGCCTTCTTAATGACTTAATGCTAACAGATTCTGTTGCCGAGGTGATGAACACAAATCCAATAACTGCTTTACAAGGCACTTCAAAAGAAAAACTTGTGGAGCTAATGGAGCGTAAGCAAATACTTTCCGTGCCGCTGCTTGACCAAGACAATCAAGTTGTTGGGTTGGAGACTCTACATAGTGCATTAAGCAAAGAAAGATATCAGAATCCAGTGTTTATTATGGCTGGTGGTTTTGGTACTCGCTTGCGTCCTCTTACTGATAACTGCCCTAAACCTATGCTAAAAGTTGGCGACAAGCCGATATTAGAAACGGTGATTAAAAGTTTCATTAAAGCAGGCTTTAGTAACTTTTATATTTCAACTCACTATATGCCTGAACAAATCCATCAACACTTTGGTGATGGTAGTGATTTGGGTATTAGTATTTCGTACGTACATGAAGATGAGCCTCTTGGTACGGGGGGAGCATTAGGTTTGCTACCAGACGACATACCTCAGGATTTGCCGTTGATTATGATTAATGGTGATGTACTTACAAAGGTAGATTTTGAGCGTTTGTTGGATTTTCATATTGAAAACAAAGCCGATGCAACCATGTGTGTTCGTGAATATGATTACCAAATCCCTTATGGTGTGATTAATGGTGAGGGGAACAAAATAAACAGTATGGTTGAGAAGCCTATTCAACGTTTCTTCGTAAATGCGGGGATCTATATTGTATCACCACGAGTGATCCAATCGGTTCCTGAAAACTACCATATTGATATGCCCACACTACTAGAACGACATATGAATGAGAGGGACAACATTTTTATGTTTCCTATCCATGAGTATTGGCTAGATATTGGTCGTATGGATGATTTTAACCGTGCTCAAACAGATATTCATTCACTTGGGATAGTATAATGATTGATAATAAAAAAGTCCTAGTGGTTATTCCTGCGCGTGGAGGCAGTAAAGGGCTTCCGGGCAAGAATATTAAACCCTTGCTAGGTAAACCATTGGTTGCGTGGCCTATTTCAGCAGCTCTTAATTCAAAGTATGTTGATCAAGTTGTTGTGAGCACCGATGAAGAACGTATCGCTGAAGCTGCGAAAGCCGCTGGAGCGACAGTCCCATTCATGAGGCCTAAGCATCTTGCTGCAGATTCATCGCCTTCTTCTGATGCTATCTTGCATGCTTTAAGCTTTTGTGAAAAAGAATCGAAATATGATTATATCGTGCTGTTGGAAGCGACGTCCCCACTAACGGAAACAGAAGATATCGATAGGGCTCTGTTGTTGTTGCATGAAAGTGAGCATACAGCGATAGTTGGAATTTCTCTAGTTGAAGATAGTCATCCAGAATTTTGTGTTAAGACTTTGCCATCCGGAAAAATTGAAAAGTATTTTGGTGGTGACTTTGAAACCCCAAAACGACGACAAGATATCGATGATGCGTACTGTTTCGATGGTAGCTTGTATATTTCAGATGTTGAAACATATAAAAATAAAAAAAATTTCTACCATGGAAACACAATGGGTTACTTGAGTGACCCTTGGAAAAGGTATGAAGTCGATACACTTATTGATTTTCTTTTTATCGAAACCATTTTGAAAAATATTGAGCTTGTTAGAAGGTAAAAAATGAAAAGTTATACGCAACGTCTATTAAAAGCGATACCTGGTGGAGCACATACTTATTCTCGAGGTTATGATCAATATCCTGAAAATGCTCCTGAAATCTTTTCTAAGGGTGAGGGCGCGTATTGCTTTGATGCCAATGGCCAATCATATTTGGATTATGGTATGGCTTTGCGGGCAGTAAATATTGGCTATGCAGAAGATGCTATTGATATGGCTGCATTCGAGCAAATTAAGAATGGTAACAACCTTACTCGTGCGTCTTTGATCGAATTAGAAGCTGCTGAGTTGCTTGTCGACCTAATTGATTCTGTTGAAATGGTGAAGTTTACTAAGAATGGTTCAACTGCTGTCTCAGCTGCTGTAAAGCTGGCGCGTGCTTATACTGGCCGTAAGCTTGTAGCTCGTTGTGCCGAGCATCCTTTCTTTTCTTATGATGATTGGTTTATTGGCTCTACGGTGATTAAGAAAGGTATTCCTCAAGAGGTCATAGATCAAACCAAAATGTTTTCTTATGATGACATTCACTCGTTAGAAACGTTAATAAAAGAATACCCTGATCAGATCGCGTGTGTTGTTTTAGAACCTAGTACGATGGCTCACCCAGCTCCCTCTAGCGAAGTAGAAGGAGAAACTTTTTTACATGATGTACAACGGCTGTGTAATAAACACGGAATTGTCTTTGTATTAGATGAAATGATTACAGGTTTTCGTTGGGATATTAAAGGCGCGCAACATTATTATAATGTTGAACCAGACTTATGTACTTTCGGCAAAGCGATGGCGAATGGTTTTTCTGTTGCTGCAGTTGGTGGTAAACGGGAAATCATGGAACTCGGCTCTATCGAAAAGCTGGGAACAGAGCGCTTATTTTTGCTTTCTACTACGCATGGGGCGGAGATGTGTGGTTTGGGTGCGTTTGTGAAAACAGTGGAATATTTAAAAGAAAACAATACAGTAGAGCATTTGTGGCAATACGGTGAAAAGCTTATTCAGTTAATGAACCGAAAAGCAAAAGAAGCGGGTGTTGGTGAATACTTTGTTGCTGGTGGTGTTTCTTGTTCTCCTTGGTACATGACTTATGGTCCCGATGGGCAGGCAAGTCTAGAGTTTCGAACGCTTTTTTCTCAAGAAATGATAAAAAATGGCGTATTAATGCCTTGGATAGCTTTGTGCCAACGTCATGGAGAAGCTGAGCTGAAATTAACTGAGGTTGCATTGGAGCATGCTTTCTCTGTTTATAAAAAAGCAATAGATGCCGGCTCTGTTGAGGAGTGGCTGGTAGGAGATGCCATAAAGCCCGTATTTCGGAGTGTTAACTAGTGAAAGTTGCTTTGGTGTCTCTGGACCAAGTGTGGGAAGACAAAACTGCCAATAAGTCTCATTGTGAACGAATCTCTTATGAGATTAAGCAAACCTGTCCGGATGTTGATCTGATCATTTACCCAGAACTAACGTTAACAGGCTTTTCTATTGATAATCCCGCGTTGCCAGAGCTGGTCGACGGAGCATCTGAAGCCGAGGTGTTTTTCTCTGGCTTAAGTAAGCGAACTAATACCGAACACTTATTTGGCTTCCTTGCAAAAGGGAAGGACGGAGGTGTTACAAACAGGCTTCAAGCTATAGGCTCCGAAGGTCACTTACTTGGGCACTATGATAAAATACATACATTTTCCTATGCAGGAGAGAGTGAGTATATAAGAAAAGGCAAGGCCTTAAAGGTATTTGATATCGGGGGAAGCTCTATTGGCGCTACAATTTGTTTTGATCTCCGCTTTCCCGAAATCTACCAAGCGTATCGACATCAATCGACAGCGATTGTAAACATTGCTAACTGGCCTTCAACTAGGACAAATCAATGGTTGGCCTTGTTACAAGCTAGAGCGATAGAGACTCAAGGTTTTGTGATTGGTGTTAATCGCACGGGGGAGGATGGAAAAGGTTTGAAGTATGAACGATCTTCAGCCATTTTTGATCCTCAAGGAGATAGAATCAGTCCTGCACACTCTACAGATGAATGGGAATTATTTGAAATTGACTTGGAAACCGTGAAGGTTATCAGGAAAAATTTCCCATTTATTGATGATAGGCAGCAAGACATTTATAGAAAGTTTGATAGGTAGCAGGGTGGCTGAATTGCTTACAAATAAAAAGATAGTAGTTGTTGGTGCTGGCGGCCTTTTAGGAGCTCAGGTAGTCAAAGGAATCTTGAAATCTGGTGGTGAGGTGATAGCCCTTGATATTAATATCGAAGCTATGAAGGAAAGGTTTGTAAGCGTAGGCATTGCAATTTCAGAAGAAAAAATCCACACAGAAGAACTCAATATTAATGATAGTAAGATGCTATCAGAGTTTTGGGAAAATGTGGAAAACGTTTCCGGAGCAGTTAACTGCACATACCCTAGGAATACCACCTATGGTAAGAAATTTTTTGACGTTACCTTAGATAGTTTCAATGAAAATATAAATCTTCATTTGGGCTCGGCATTTCTTTTTTCTCAACAGTGTGCTAATTACTTTATGAAAAATGATAGCCCATTTGCTCTAGTGAATGTATCGTCAGTTTATGGTGTAATTGCACCAAAATTCGAAATATATGATGGTACATCGATGACTATGCCTGTTGAGTATGCAGTAATAAAGTCAGCCATATTACATTTAAATAAGTATATATGTGCCTATGTGAAAAATAGCAAGTTTAGAATAAATAGCATTAGTCCTGGAGGGCTAATAGATTCACAACCAGAAGAGTTTATACAAGCTTATAAAGAACAAACAAATGGCACTGGAATGTTAAAAGCTGAAGATATGGTGGAAACGGCAATATACTTACTATCTGACTCTTCTAAATATGTTACAGGTCAGAATATAGTGATTGATGATGGTTTTACTATATAATTTTAAGGTCTAGGTATTTGTGAGAAAGTTTAAATTTTGGTATATAAGTATTGTTAGAGTTTCAGAGCGAGAGTATTTGAGCTTTGGATTAAAAAAGCTAGCAGACTTAGGTTTCCCCGTTCATATAGTCGACATTAGCGAAATTGAATGGAATCTATCAGATGTAGTACCTAGTATTGTTACCCCAGATCACGTCGAGTGTTCTATATGCCATACCATAGATGATTATGAAAAATTAATGCATAATGTCGATGAAAATGACATTTTAATTTTCAATGGTAATGCCAAACTTAAGTTACATAAATTAGCAATGAAAAAATCTAATTGCGTAGGCATTCAATTGATGGGGGCTCAGCCAAATTCTGTAGTCGAAAGAAAATCGATTCTAGACAAACTTTCTGGTAAGTCGGTAAAAAATATAGTTGCTCAACTATTTAAAATTTGGACTTACAAGCGACAAAAGTACAGCTATGATTTTGTTCAGTCTGGAGGTATTAAAGCTAAGGATAATTATTTAGGTGTTGGGACCAAAACTGATATTCTTCAAGGTCAGTCTTTCGATGGATTTTCAGCATATCACCAGAAGTCGGAAATTAGTCATGATACCCTTCCATATATACTTTTGATTGACCAGTGCTTACCGTTTCACAGTGATAATGTGAAAGTAGGTTACAACATTGAAAATGAAGCTGATGGATACTTTACTAGACTTGAAAACTTTATGGTTCGAGTTGAAAATAAATTTGGTTTGCGTGTGTTGATTTCTCCTCATCCGAGAATGAAAGATCACCCAGCATACAAAAGGTATATAGGTAAGCGTGCCGTCTATGATAAAAGTACCAACGAATTAGTTCAGAGATGTGCTTGGTGCTTGACTCATTATAGTACCGCTCTTAGTTATGCAGTAATCTATGATAAACCTGTAGTTATGTTAGATGATGAAATCTTAAAGAAGAATGAGAGAGGAGTTTTGAAAAGCTATTCTCATCTTCTGGGATGCGAGACTATTTCTACTACAGAAGAGTTTAATGGAAATTACAACATAACTATGGCAAAAGAAAAGTATAGAACACTATATCAAGATTATATCAACTCTATCGATAATCCAAACCAAGACAATATAGATGTATTACTCGATTATATAAAAAATAGAAAACTATGAGAATTAGGTAGGTTATTTTGAAGAGTCATAGTATTTCTAGTCGATTTGCCATTACATTTATTGCCAATATAATTAAAGCTATCACGTCTTTTAGTGTTGGGATAATTTTGGCGAAAAGTATGGGGAGTGAACTTTTTGGTATATATAGTTTTCTTCTAGCTAGTTTTATTGCATCAATATCTCTGTTTGATTTAGGTGCATCAAGTGCTTTCTATACTTTTATTTCTAAAGGTAAAAGGTCGAACAGATTTTTTAAATATTATCTCTCGCTTATTTGTTCTCAGTATGTGTTTTTTTTGTTGCTATTGTTTGTTTTTGTACCAGACTCTATAATTAATAGGTTTCTTTTTACAAATGAAAAAATAATAATTCTTGCTTCATTTACTGCCGTGTTTTTTCAATATCACTTATGGAATGCATTTACTCAAGTTGCAGAGTCATTAAGAGAGACATTTTACGTACAGAAAATAAATGTTTTTATTTCTGTAGTTATGATGGTCACAGTGTATGCATTAGCTAGCATTGGAAAAGTTAGTCCGATGTTCGTTTTTGCTGCTACTATAATTATTTATGTTATAGCGTTCATATTTTTAGCGATTTTCCTTAAAAGAAATAAGGATTTATTTTTAGATAGGGAACTGCCATACAATGTTAATCAATTCAAAAATGAATTCTTAACATATTGTAAACCTCTTATTATTTTTTCAATATTTAACTTTTTATATCAGTTCTTGGATGCTTGGTTCTTGCAAGAATTCAACGGTGTTGAACAGCAAGCTTTTTTCTCTGTAGCTAGTAAAATTGCAGCGATAAGTATATTGTTTTCGGCCTCTCTTTCTAAGGTTATTTGGAAGGAAATTGCAGAAGCAGAAGAAAAGAATGACAAGGCTAAAGTTAAAAAATTGTTTGCCAATGCAACTAAAATGATCTATTTGGCTTCATTATGTATTGCAGCATATTTGATGCCCTGGTCAGATGTGATTATTACCAAGTTGCTTGGGGCTGATTATTATGAGGCAATAATTCCATTTTCAATTATGTTGTTTTTTCCTATTCATCAGAGCTTAGGGCAACTAGTTGGTGTAATGTTCTACGCAATGTCAGAAACAAAAACTTATATGAAACTGGGTATTTCCGGAATGATTGTTAGCATCATTGTTTCTTATGGCTTAATATCAAGCGGTTTTTTCCCATCAGGCTCAATAGCATTATCCTTAAAAATGGTTTTGGTTCAGATTGTTATGGTTAATATCGGTTTATGGCTCATAAGTAGAATTCAAGAGACAGAGTATAGTTTCTGGTATCAAATATATTCATTGGTAGTGATGGTCGCATTTTCATTCGGTCTTCAAAAGACTGTGGTTGCTATGTTTGACAATTTGTTCTATCAAGGTTTGAGCTTTTCAATTATTTATTCTATTTTTATCTTCGCATTTTGTACTTTTTACATGAAAATAGAAGTTGGTATGAATGTTTTGTCAATAATTAATAATAAAGTACAACGATTTAGAGGTTAATGAGTGAACGAATTTCAGGATGATTACCGAATGCATCGCCGCGAAGAAGTCGTCGGCTTTCTACCAAAAAATTACAAAAGAGTTCTAGAGATTGGCTGTGGTAGTGCCATTTTTAGGACGAATCTCGATACTAATATCGAATACTGGGGGGTTGAACCAGATTCGGCATCAATAGAATTAGCGAAAGAGAGCCTTGTTAACCAACAAGATCGTTTCATTAACGGTTTTTACGATGAAGTATGTGAAGGCATACCAGATAAACACTTTGATTTGATTGTCTGCAATGATGTGATTGAGCATATATATGATCATAATGGCTTTATTGAATCATTGAAAACGAAGCTTGCCCCTGATGGTGTTATTGCTGGTTCCATTCCCAATGTTCGATATTTAGATAATTTAAAAGGGCTTTTGCTCAATAAAGATTGGAAGTATGAAGATTTTGGAGTTCTAGACAGGACTCATGTACGCTTTTTTACTGAGAAAAGTTTAAAGAGGACGTTTGCAGATCTTGATCTTGAGGTTGAAGATATGCGCGGAATTAATTCTATTGTGAATTCAAATTCGAATGCTAAGCGTTGGATTAAGTCGATTGTTTATTGGCCCTTTTTTCTTGTGCTAGGGGGGGATACTCGTTATCTTCAGTTTGGCTTTCGTCTAAAACCCAAAGCATCTAAGGATTGATTAGTGAAATTAGCAGTAATCATGTCTACTTATAATGGAAGTAAGTACATTTCAGAGCAGTTAGACAGCATCCTTAGTTGCAACTGGCCAGGAAAGAAAATTATCTATATTAGAGATGATGGTTCATCGGATGAAACAAAAGCCATCCTACAGGATTATTCAAGAAGATATCCCGAGAATATCAAAGTAGAGTTTGGCCAAAATCTCGGGCCAGCTCTTAGTTTTTTAACTAAGCTTACCGAAATTGATGGATACGATTACTACTGTTTTGCTGATCAAGATGATGTGTGGTTAGAAGACAAGCTACTAAAAGCAGAATCTAGCCTGCGTTCATTCAACGAGAAAGGCACACCGGCTTTGTACTGCAGTCGCCTTCAAAATGTCGATCACGAATTGAAATTTCTGTCGATGAGTCCCAAGTTAGGAGAGCTTGACCTGCCTAATACACTCTGTGAAGCATCAGTTGCAGGGTGTACAATGTTCTTCAATGAAAGGTTAAAACACTTTGTATCCATGAGTTTACCTGTTGTACAAAAGTATGGCGTTATGATGCATGATACTTGGATTGTCTATATAGCTGGAATTACGGGGAATATTATTGCGGATGACCACTCTTATATTCTTTATCGGCAACACGAAAATAATGTCGTTGGAGCGAAGCGTAGTTTTGGAAAAAAAATAACAAGCATCAGGAAGAACATAAATGCCTCTATTTATCAAAATTCAATAATTGACGAGGCAGTTAAGTTAGAAAAATTAAGTTTTTTTGATGATTATGAAAGCTCTCGTACAATAGTTAGTAAAATGCAGTTACTAGACTCTGATCTCTTGACGAGAATTAAGATAGCATTTTGGGGGCCTTTTTATCGCAAAAAATTCTTGTCAAATACAATGTTTAAGTTGATGATTATTTTAGGCTTATACAAAAAACACATTACGTAATTATATCTATATGGAGTTTATATGAAAGTCGTATTGCTTGCTGGAGGCTTTGGCACTCGATTAAGTGAAGAAACAGATATTCGCCCAAAACCGATGGTTGAAATTGGTGGCAAGCCGATTTTGTGGCATATAATGAAAATGTATTCGCAACATGGATTTAACGAATTTGTTATTCTGTTGGGCTATAAAGGCTATTACATTAAGGAATATTTTGCGAATTACTTCCTGCATCAAAGTGATGTTACGATTGACCTATCTACAAATGAAATGCAGATCCATAAAAACACCTCTGAACCTTGGAAGGTCACTCTGCTTGATACTGGGTTACATACTATGACAGGTGGTCGTATTAAACGAGCACAAGATGTTATCGGAAATGAATCTTTCATGCTGACTTATGGAGATGGTGTGTCAGATGTCGATATCAGCAAATTGGTCGAGTTTCATAAATCCCACGGGAAATCTATTTCAATGACATCAGTCCAACCAGACGGTCGTTTTGGTGCTTTGGAAATCAATGACTCTGTAGTTGAAAATTTTGCAGAAAAGCCGAAGGGCGATGGCTCATGGATTAATGGGGGCTTTTTCGTATGTAATCCCAATGTTTTTGATTACATTACTGGTGGTGATAGCACTGTATTTGAGCAAGAACCGTTACAGAAACTGGCACAAGACAATGAGTTGATGGCGTTTAAACATGATGGGTTCTGGAAATGTATGGACTCTTTAAATGATAAACAAAAGCTCAATGAAATGTTTGTGAGTAATAAAGCTAAATGGAAAACATGGTAATAACAATGTTTGCAGATATATACAAAGATAAACGAGTCCTAGTTACAGGACATACTGGCTTCAAAGGTACTTGGTTGACCGCATGGCTTTTGAAGTTAGGAGCTAAGGTTTGTGGTGTGTCTAAAGATATTCCAACAACGCCTTCGATGTTTCAAGAGTTAAAACTTGATCAGAAAATCGAGCACCATATTGCTGATGTCCGCGATCTCGCGACGCTAAAATCTATCTTGGTAGAGTTTAAGCCTGACTTTGTATTCCATCTCGCAGCACAGCCTATAGTTTCTCTTTCTTACAGCGATCCTTTAGAGACCATTACATCAAATGTAGTTGGTACCGCGAATGTTCTTGAAGTGCTTAGACAATATAATGAACGCTGTAATGCGGTAATTATTACGAGTGATAAGTGCTACGAAAATGTTGAGTGGGTCTGGGGATATAAGGAAACGGACCATCTTGGCGGAAAAGATATTTATAGTGGCTCAAAAGGCGCGGCAGAAGTTATCTTCCATGCTTATAAAAACTCATTTTTCTCGAAACCTGATAGCAAAGTAAGGCTAGCAACTGGTCGAGCTGGCAATGTGATCGGTGGCGGTGATTGGGCGGCGGATCGAATTGTCGCTGATTGTATGAAAGCCTGGAGTGAAAAACGCTTAGTCGAGATTCGATGCCCTAATGCGACCCGTCCATGGCAACATGTTTTGGAACCGTTAAGTGGTTATTTGGCTTTAGGGCAGGCATTAGACAATGATATTAAACACCACGGCGAACAGTACAACTTTGGGCCTAAATCGGAACAAAATCATACCGTTGTCGATTTGCTTTCCGATCTGAGTGCGTACTGGGATTTTGATGCTCAAGAAAAAGCGTATGAGGTGACTGATAATATTCCTTTTCATGAGGCCGGTTTATTAAAACTTAACTGTGATAAGGCATTGTTCCATCTTCATTGGGAAGCAAACCTTAACTATAAGCAGTGCATCAAATTTGTTAGCGAATGGTACTTTAAGTTTTACGAAGGTCGTGCTGATATGATGATGTTCACTGAACAACAGATTGATGAATACCAACAGTCAGCGATAGATCAAGAGCTATCATGGAGTAAGTAGATGATTGAGGGTGTTGTTTATACTCCTTTACTACGCATAGAGCATCCTAAAGGAGATATTCTTCGGGGGCTTAAAGCTTCTGAGGCGAGCTTCTCTTCTTTTGGAGAGGCTTACTTTAGTAGTATTACTAATGGTGAAATTAAAGGGTGGAAGAAGCATCGTAAAATGGTGCTCAATTTAATCGTTCCGGTTGGGGCGATTAAGTTTGTTATTTATGATGATCGACCTGATTCTTCAACTTATGGCCAATTCAGTCGTTTTACTCTTGGTCCAGAGAACTATGCTAGGTTAACGGTACCTTATGGTGTTTGGCTGGCATTTCAAGGTGTAGGCTGTGAACTGAATTTACTTCTGAACATAGCGAGTATCGAGCATGATCCTGAAGAAAGTGTGAGCCAACCTATTAGTCAAGTTGAGTATAACTGGAGTGACGAATGAAAATTCTTATCACAGGAGGCCTGGGGAACTTAGGAAGTTGGTTAACCAAGCACTTTTTGGATGCTCATCAGGTTACTGTGTTATCGAGAAATGAATCATTCAGCATTACACACCCTAATTATAGATTTATTCAAGCTGACTTAACTGACTTAGAGTTACTTCGTGATGCGGTCGATTGTTACTATGATGTTTGTATTCATACTGCAAGTTTCAACGAGCACTTTAAAGAAAACTACGCAAAGGATGCTTTGTTAATCAATGCGCTTGGTACTGAATACTTATGCCAAGTATTGAAGCGTCATGGTGTTGGGAAGCTAATCTACTTTAGTACATTCCATGTGTATGGCGCGAGTGATGGTTTTGTGAACGAAAAAAGTGAGGTAAGACCTGCAAATGACTATGGTCTTACTCATTACTTTGCTGAAAAGTATATTGAGAAGCATCAAAGATCTTCTGGTCTCAATTATGTGATTTTAAGGTTAACAAATAGCTACGGCTGTCCAAGCACTGTTGATACCAATAAATGGTACCTAGTTCTTAACGATCTTTGTCGACAAGCATTCCGAACAAGTAAAATTGTGCTGTTGGGTAATGGACTAGCGCGTAGGGATTATATTTGGATGGGTGATGTAGTTCGAGTTGTGGATAAGTTAATTCACAGCTCAACTCGAAATGAGGTCTTGAACTTATCTTCTGGTATCACACTATCAGTGCTCGACTTGGTGAGTCGAGTTCGTCGTCAGTTCGGCGCAAATAATATCGATCTCGAAGTTAATCATTCTGACTCGACAAAACCAATGCCTTTGACGGTTTCCAATGAAAAAATTATGACTCTTATTGATTATTCATTTGAAGATAAAGTTGATGAAGAAATTATAAGTATTTTATCATTGCTGAGAGCAAATAATGAGCACTAATCCTGTCGTCAGTATTGTTATACCTATGTATAACGCAGAGAGTTATATACGCGAGACTTTGATTTCAATAGCAAATCAAACCTATGACAATTATGAAGTTATCGTCGTAGACAATGCTTCAACGGACAGTAGTATTGCTCTTGTCAATGAATTTTCTGGCCAGTTCTCTGAGCTTAATGTAATCAAGCGAGAAAAAAATTCTGGTGGACCCGCAGCCCCACGTAATGATGGCATTGAACAAGCAAGCGGCGAGCTAATTGCTTTTGTTGATGCTGATGATGTTTGGGAGCCATTGAAACTGGAAGAACAAGTGAAGTGTTATATTGAAGATGATGCAAACTTTATTTGTACCAATTCTCGCTATATCGATGAGCAATCTGAATTTCTTAGCAAGGTGACTGGTGAGAAACCCAAAAAGAACCGCTCTTACGGGTTAAAAGCTCTCCTATTCCGAAATACAATTACGACTTCGTCTGTGGTTGTTTCTAAAGGGCTTCTAGGTGACTCGCGCTTTAATGAAAGTAAAGAGATGAACACGTGTGAAGATTATTTACTTTGGTTGACTGTGCTGAACAAAGAAGAGAGTCACTTGATTCACCTTAGCTCTCCTTTGGTCAGATACCGTGTGATGGCGAGTTCTTTGGGGCAGCATGCAGGGAAAAGAGCATTTGCTTTAAGATCGTTAATGGCGACCAGTCAATTTCTTATTGAATCGAAGCAAGAGAAATATATTTTCATTACACTTTTTTCAAATATCTTAAGATTCGCCCGGTTACGTCTGCTTGGGCTGAAATGATGAATATGAATGCAATGCTTTATTTGGGGTTGGCTTAAATTGAAAATAGTATACATAGTCAATGTCTCTTGGTTTTTCCACTCCCACTTCTATAAGCTTGCTAAGCATAATTTGGAAAAAGGTCATACTGTTTACATCATTACTGGTGACGAGGAAAAGCGAGGAGAGTACGAGAATCAAGGGTTTAGCTATCATAATTATGGCGTTACTCGTGATGGGACTAACCCATTGAATGAGCTTAAAGTGGTCATTCGCTTATTTAAACTATTAAAGAATATTCGACCTGATCTTTTGCACGCGTTTACGATTAAGCCTGTGCTTTATAGCGGCTTACTAACCAAAATATTCAAAAGTATTCGTCCGTCTCGTGCTGTTTTTTCAATTACGGGTTTAGGTTCGTTATCGCTGTCGGAGAGTACTAAAGCAAAAGCGCTCTGGAGAATTGTTGAGTCAGTTTATAAATTGGCTCTTTCTCAGCCTCAGGCGACGGTTGTATTTGAAAATAGTGACGATCGTGCTTTGTTTGTCAGTGCAGACATCGTCCCTGAAGAGCGCACTGCACTTGTTAATGGTGCTGGTATAGATACTCAATACTTTCTTCCTCAGGAAAGTACTGGTCAATTTCCTATTGTTGTGTTTCTTGCTCGTATGCTTAAAGATAAGGGCGCGCGCGAGTTTATTGAGGCTGCTCGAATTCTAAAGCACCGCCATGTTGATGTTGTTATGAAAATGGTAGGCGGTGTGGACGATGAGAACATTTCTTCGTTAAAAGAAGCGGAGCTTACAGCGGCACATAATGATGGGGTGATTGAGTTTCTTGGCCATCGTACTGATGTAAAAGAGATCTATCAACAAGCCGACATTGCTTGTTTACCTTCTTATCGTGAGGGGCTGCCAAAATCTCTTATCGAAGCCGCCTCCTGTGGTTTGGCCATTGTTACGAGTGATACCCCTGGATGTCGGCAATTAATTGATATAAATGCACCTAATGGCTTATTAGTTCCCGTAAAACAAGCAGAAAATTTGGCTGATGCAATTCAAACACTTGTTGAGGATGATGCCCTTAGGCAGAGCTTCGGTGTTCGTAGTCGTGAAATTGCTGAAGAAAAATATGATTATAGTAGTGTTCTTGCGTCGTTTGATACGCTCTATAACAACTAGTTAGGAAGAGCAATGAAAGTACTTCTTACCGGCGGTAGTGGTTTTGTCGGTCAACAGATCTTAAAGCTGCTTAAAAACCAGCATGACATCACTTGTTTTGGTCGCCAAGTGCCAGAGTGTTGGCAAGGAGCATTTATTAAAGGAGAACTCGAAAAAATAGAGACGACTCCGTTCGATTTATCGGGCTTTGATGCTGTTGTTCATAGCGCAGCTCGTGCTCATATTATGCAAGATACGTCGAATAACCCGCTAGATGAATATCGCAAGATTAATACTACTTCGACGGTAGCACTCGCTAAGCGAGCTGCTGAGCATGGGGTCAAGCGTTTTGTGTTTATTAGTTCTATAAAAGTTAATGGTGAAAGCACGATAAATACTGCTTTTAGCGCATGCGATCAGCCAAATCCAAGTGATGATTATGGTGTTTCTAAAGCGGAAGCGGAATCTCTGCTACTTGCATTAGCTGAAGAAACAGGAATGGAGGTGGTTATTATTCGTCCTCCATTGATATATGGGCCAGGTGTTAAAGCGAATTTTGCTTCGCTATTTAAGATCGCAGGTAAAGGTCTACCATTACCTCTTGGTTGCATAGACAAAAATCTCCGTAGCATGGTTTCTATCTATAATTTTATCGACTTCATTAATGTTTGCTTGATGGTGCCGCAAGCCGCAAATCAGGTTTTTCTAGTCTCTGATGGTGAAGACATTTCCATTCGCCATTTGGTTGAAAGGTTGGCTAATTTACAAGGTAAAGCGCCTTGGATGATTCCTGTGCCGCTAAGGTTATTTCAGTTGGTTGGTAAGCTGACGGGGAAAACTGCCGTTATTGATCGTTTAGCGGGTTCATTGCAGGTTGATATTCAAAAAAACCAACGCATGTTAAACTGGAAGCCACCATATACAATGCAACAAAGCTTACAGCGCATGATGGATGAGCTGAAGTATAACTAGAACGAGAAAGTTATGTTACGAATTTTGGATTTTGTTCTTGCGACCATTGGTTTGATTGTCACGTTTCCTATTCTATTGATAGTGACGATAGTTGGGTACTACGATACTGGCTCACCTATTTTTATCCAGGAAAGGGTTGGCCGTAATAAGAAATCATTCAAGTTAATAAAGTTTCGTACCATGAGTGTCGATACGGCATCTGTTGCTAGTCACCTCGCAAGCAGAGCTTCTATTACAAAGGTGGGAGCGCTGCTACGCAAAACTAAAATTGATGAGCTGCCTCAATTGATCAATGTGGTTAAGGGGGAAATGAGCTTAGTTGGTCCTCGTCCCAACTTGTTTAATCAAGAAGAACTCATCAAGGAGCGAGATAAGCTGGGTATTTATGATGTTTTACCTGGTATCACTGGCCTAGCGCAGGTCAGTAATATTGATATGTCTACACCAGAGCGACTAGCAAAAACGGATAAACAAATGCTGGAAACGATTAGCTTTAAAAATTATTTTAAGTACATCGTTATGACTGCGACAGGTGGTGGTTCTGGTGACCGGGTAAATTAGTTAATTTGTATTGGATAAGAGCCGCATAATGCGGCTCTTTTTGGTAGCATGAGCTTAATTTAGCACAAGAGATAACGTCAGTGACTTTTTTAAACCCAATTTGGACTATGGCAAGGCCGTTAAAGCGCATTGTGAGCGTGTGTATTGATATTGTTTTTATCGGTATTGCCTTTTGGGGGGCGTTTTATGCACGTTTGGGTTATTTAGATAGCTATATTAACGAACCTGAGTATTGGCGATTATTAGCTCTGGTTGAGTTATTCACTCTATTATTATTTGCAAAAAGTGGCTTATATCGAGCGATTTTACGTTATTTAAGTTTGCACGCAGTTGTGAGTATATGCATTTCATCTGTTTTGTCGGCATTATCATTTGTTCTGTTTGCATACTATGACCAAACATTCTTACCTCGCTCTGTTCCCATCATTTACGGTACTTTTATTGTGCTACTTTGCGGTGGTTCGCGCCTTGTTGTGCGTTTATTAGTGTCAGAACTGATAGGACGTAATAAAGAGCCAGTTCTTATCTATGGTGCAGGTGAAGCGGGGCGTCAGTTAGCTAATGTTTTAGGTCAGGGAAATGAATATAATCCGGTTGTATTTATTGACGATAATAGAAAGATTCATAAAACAAGTATTCATGGGATTACCGTATATCGGCGTAAGTACCTTGAACGTATGGTTAAAAAGCATCACATTAAAAAAGTGTTACTTGCAATGCCTTCAGCCAGTAGAGCAGAGCGCCGAGAGGTAGTCGAGTTTCTCGTCGAGAAGCAACTAGATGTGCTCACCATTCCAAATTTTGCAGACATTGTTAACGGTAAAGTTTCTATTGATCAGTTGAAAGAGGTAGAGATCGAAGATCTATTGGGTCGAGATTCTGTTGCACCTAACGAAGCTCTGCTTTCTGCTAACATTACAGACAAAATCGTTATGGTTACGGGTGCTGGAGGCTCTATCGGTTCAGAGCTTTGTCGTCAGATCTTAACTCAACAACCAAGTAAGTTGGTGCTATTTGAGTTATCTGAATTTGGCTTATATCAGATTGATAAAGAGTTAACAGATTATGCTAAATCTAACGCAATAGATTGTAAAGTAGTACCAATACTGGGTTCAGTGCAGCGTAGTAATCGCTTACTAGCTGTGATGAAGTCATTCAACGTGCAGACGGTTTACCATGCAGCAGCTTACAAACATGTTCCGTTAGTGGAATTCAATGTAGTTGAAGGTGTTCGTAATAACGTGTTCGGTACTTATTACACGGCTAAAGCAGCAATTGAAGCTAAAGTGGAATCTTTTGTTCTCATCTCTACCGATAAAGCCGTACGCCCGACCAATGTCATGGGCACAACAAAGCGTATGGCAGAGTTAGGTTTGCAAGCTCTCGCTCAACAAGAAGCAACCAAAGAAAGCGGGACGCGTTTTACCATGGTTCGCTTTGGTAATGTTCTGGGCTCATCGGGTTCCGTTATTCCATTATTCAAAAAACAAATTGCGGAAGGGAACCCTATTACGGTCACTCACCCTGACATTATTCGTTACTTTATGACGATTCCTGAAGCTGCTCAGTTGGTTATTCAAGCGGGTGCGATGGGGAAAGGTGGCGATGTGTTTGTATTGGACATGGGGGAGCCAGTCAAGATTGTCGATTTGGCTACCAATTTAATTCAACTATCCGGCCTTGAGATAAAGTCGGATAACAACCCAGATGGTGATGTTGAAATTAAATTTACAGGCTTACGCCCTGGCGAGAAACTTTTTGAAGAGCTTTTAATTGGCGATAACGTTGAGCAAACGCAGCATGAAAGAATCATGAGTGCCAACGAGAGTTATTTGGAATTGAATGAGTTCTCTATGGTGTTAGATAAACTAGATAAAGCTTGCCATGAGTTTAAGCATCAAGACATTCGCGATATTTTACTAGATGCACCAACAGGGTTTAATCCGACTGATGGGATTGGGGATCTGGTTTGGAATGCGAATGAAAAGAGCTAGAAACTAGAAACTAGAAACGATAAGAGCCTGTTCAGGCTCTTTTTCTTATAGCAGCAAAGCGAATTCCGTGTACACTTTACCTTGTAAGCCACCTCTTAGGGTTCTGCGCCTGACTATTTCGCCTAATTTCAAAATACAGCGAAGCGCGATCTTGCCCGCCAGTATCCCCAGCTAATGCAATCGTCTCTCCAGCCCTAACTTTATCGCCTTCTTTCTTCATCAAGGTTTGGTTGAATCCGTACAGGGTCATGTCACCTTTGCCGTGATCAAGCAGTACCAACAACCCATAACCCCGTAAGTACTCTGCAAATACCACTGTTCCAGAGTAAACGGCTTTCACTGGTTGCTCATACTTGGCGGCGATTACGACGCCTTTCCAATTGATCTGGCCAGTTTGCTTGGTGCCAAAGCTGTGCAGTATTTTACCTTTTAATGGCCATGGCAGTTTACCACGCTGTTTGGCTAAGCCATCCATTAATACGGCGTTACGTTTGGCCGCTTTTGCTATCTCGGCTTTTAGGCGGTTTTCATTTTTTTGCAGTTCGGCAAGATAGTTTTTGTCGCTACGGATGTTGGTTTGTATTTTGGCTAAGGTCTTTTTACGGCTAGATTGAGAGCGCTGCAGTTCACTGCGGCGCTTTTTTTGTGCGTCGAGTAAGTTGGCGATCTGCTGTTGTTCTTGTTTGAGTGCCTGATGCGTTGAGTCGATTTGGCTTTCTGTTTGGCTTAAATCTTCAATGGCGGCGGCGCGCTGGGTCGCAAGATGTTGGAAATAATGACTGATTCGGTCTAACTCGGCTTTGTTATTGCCTTGGAAAAGCGTGGCCGTATCGTACTTGCGACGAGTGATGTAATAGGTTTTTACCAGCTCACTTAAGGTTTCTAGCTGTTGCTGTTTTTGTTCTTCAAGTTGACCAAATTGAGTCTGGTACTGAGAGAGTTTTTTATTGGCCGTTTTGAGTTGTTGTTCAGTTTGATGAATTTTTTTAGTTTGGCCCGAAATAGCCAGCTCGTGTTTTTTAAGATCGTTTTGTTGTTTATTGAATTGTTTTTGGTTTGAACTGATTTGTTGTTGTTGGCGAGTAATTTCAGACTTTACGCCTTTAAGCTCTGCTTGACTGGCATTTGCTGGTAGTGCAGAGCAGAGGCTAACAGTTATTAGACATGACAAAACGCCAGTGCGTAGGGCACTGGCGTTTAAGAATGCAGTTTGCTTAATCAGGGACATCTGAATCATCTTATCGCCAATAAAAGAGCCTGCGTATACTCATCGTTATGAGAATGGGCTCGGCTCTTGATACTGGGAATGATTATTTCAGATTAACGATAACCTGACCAGACATCTCCGCAGGGATTTCCATATCTGTTAGCTTAAGCATCGTTGGCGCTAGATCAGAAAGCTTACCGCCTTCAACAAATTCTAGCTCTTTGTTACCAACATAGATTAGCGGTACAGGAAGGTTAGTGTGTGCTGTGTGGATGCCACCGGTTTCCGGGTCAACCATCATTTCTGCGTTACCGTGGTCAGCGGTTACTAGCATTTGGCCATCGACATCTTTGATTGCAGCAATGACTTTCGCCATGCACTCATCAATGGCTTCGATTGCTTTTTCAGCTGCTTCGTAAACGCCAGTGTGACCAACCATATCTGGGTTAGGGTAGTTACAAATGATGTTGTCGTATTCGCCAGACTTAATCGCAGCAACCAGTTTTTCTGTTAGCTCAGCTGAGCTCATTTCTGGTTGTAGGTCGTAAGTGGCTACTTTTGGTGAAGCAACTAGGCTGCGTACTTCGCCTTCAAATTCGTTTTCAACACCGCCGTTGAAGAAGAAAGTAACGTGCGCGTACTTTTCAGTTTCAGAGATACGAAGCTGAGTTTTACCTTCTTTCGATAGCCACTCACCAAACGTGTTTTCAAGAGAAGCTGGCTTGAATGCTGCCGCTAGCGGGATGTCTGCTGCGTACTGAGTTAGCATAACGAAGTCGATTGCTGGGAATACAGCACGCTCAAAACCTGCAAAGTCTTCAACGAAAGTACGAGTGATCTGACGAGCACGGTCAGCACGGTAGTTCATGAAGATAACTGCATCGCCATCAACGATTGCTGCAGACTCTTGGCCTTCAGCTTTGATTTCTGTCGCTTTAACAAATTCATCGTTTTCGTCACGAGCATAAGCGGCTTCAAGGCCTGCTACTGCGCTATCAACAGTGAACTCTGCTTTTGCTTGAGTCAGTAAGTCGTAAGCAACTTGAACGCGATCCCAGTTGTTATCACGGTCCATTGCGTAGTAACGACCCACAAGAGAAGCAACACGGCCTTTACCAAGCTCTGCGAACAGGTCTTGGAAACGTTGTAGAGAATTCTGTGCGCTACGTGGCGGAGTATCACGTCCGTCTAGGAAACAGTGTAGATAGATTTTTTCAGCGCCACGTGCTGCTGCCATTTTAACGGCTGCGTAGATGTGATCTTCATGGCTGTGAACGCCACCTGGAGACATAAGGCCCATTAGGTGAACGGCTTTACCATTTGAAACTGCTTTATCGATAGCATTAACAAGCGCTTCAGTTTGCTCGAATTCGCCGTCAGAAATAGACTTAGTAATACGAGTAAGATCTTGATATACCACGCGACCAGCGCCAATGTTGGTATGACCCACTTCTGAGTTACCCATTTGGCCATCTGGTAAACCTACATCCATGCCTGATGCAGAGATCAGCGTGTTTGGTTGGTTTGCAAACAATGCGTCCATTACTGGCGTTTTCGCGTTAGCGATCGCATTGTTAGAGTTATCTTCACGGTATCCCCAACCGTCTAGGATTACTAAAGCCATTGGCTTCTTAGTAGACATAATTTCCGACCTCGTCAAATTCAAAGTAACTTACAAAACAAATTAGCGTAATTTTACTACAGTTTTACCGCTTTGCGTCAATAAATGACCTAATTATATTTCGGTAGTAAAAGTTTTTAACGGAAAGAGTGAGAAGTGCTAAAGGCGAGGTGCTAAAAGCGAAGTACTAAAGGCGAAATGCTAAAAGCGAAGTACGGCGAGATACGTGCTCTTCTACTTAGTAGGGAGCTTGCGACCGTTTTAGCTTTTCGCACTTCGCACTTAAAATGAGCAACGCGAATTCTCATTTATGTCTACACCTCTCGCATCTCGTGCACCCTCACGCTATACTCGTGCCCTCATAATTTAAGCAAACACATTGCAAGAGCGTAATATATGCAAGAGTACATGGATTTTATTTCTCAAAATATGATTATGGTTGTGGTATGGGCTGGTCTTTTTGTTGCCCTTATTATGAACATTGTTAAAGCGAAAACGGCCGGTTACAAAGAAGTGACGCCAGCTGAAGTGACTCAGTTCATCAACCGTGATGAAGGCGTAGTGATTGATATTCGCTCATTGGATGAGTACAAGCAGGGCCACATTACGGGCGCAGTTCACATTTTGCCGTCTGATATTAAAAATGGCTCTATTTCTAGCCTTGAAAAGTACAAATCGAGCCCAATTACAGTTGTATGTAAGACGGGCCAAACCGCAGTAGCAAGTGCAAATGAACTGGCTAAAGCAGGTTTTGAAAATGTTCACTTATTGAAGAATGGTCTTATTGCTTGGAACGAAGCAAACATGCCGCTAGTACGTGGCAAAAAATAGACGATTGTTGAATGCGGTGGGCTCTGGCAAACCGTCAAACAATAAGTAGCACACACTCGATTTTTATTGCACTGAGTGATTTTTCGTCAACCAAGGCGAAGAGATGTGAGCTTTGGCACGTACTGCCAAGGTTTCCTAGTCAAACCATTTCGGCTCGGTTAGGCTCGGTGCAAACTGATAGAATATTTTAAAGGACTTTAATCATGGCTGAAGCAGCACCTCAAGAAGCACAACAATTCGCTATCCAACGCATCTTCCTTAAAGACGTTTCTTTTGAAGCGCCTAACTCTCCTGACATGTTCCAAAAAGAATGGAACCCAGATGTTAAGTTAGACCTAGACACGCAAAGCCGTGAGCTTGGTGAAGGCGTTTACGAAGTCATCCTTCGTCTAACGGTTACGGTTAAGAACGAAGAAGAAACGGCGTTCCTATGTGAAGTTCAGCAAGGTGGTATCTTCACTGCTGGTCAAATGGAAGCGGGTCAACTAGCGCATTGCCTAGGCGCATTCTGCCCTAACATCCTATTCCCATACGCTCGCGAAACTATCTCAAGCCTAGTGGTTAAAGGTACGTTCCCACAATTGAACCTAGCACCAGTTAACTTTGATGCATTGTTCATGAACTACCTACAAAACCAAGCTGAAGGCTCTGCAGAAGCAGAAACAGAAGCGTAGTTGAAGTGCTAAGTACGAAACTCGAAGTGCTAAGTAACAACACTTCGCTTTTAGCTTTTAGTACTTAGCTTTTAGAACTTAGCTTTTAGCATTTCAAATGCACATCAAATCTTTCGATGCGATGTGCATTTTTTTATTTTAGAATAGTCTTAATTGACTCTTACCTATCAGGCAGAAAAATGACACAAGCTTTCGGCGAACAGGTTTACGGCAAAGACATTGCGATGACGGTGATTGGCGCAGGTTCTTACGGCACATCTCTGGCGATTTCATTGGCGCGTAACGGTGCAAATGTAGTGATTTGGGGCCATGAAAAGCAGCATATGGATCGCCTAGAAGCGGATCGCGCTAATCATGAGTTTTTGCCTGGTATCGACTTTCCTGAATCTTTGATTGTTGAATCGAATTTAGAAAAAGCCGTACACGCTAGCCGAGATTTGCTGGTGGTCGTGCCAAGCCATGTATTTGGTATTGTGTTAAAAAGTTTGAAACCGCATTTACGTGACGATACTCGTATGTGTTGGGCAACGAAAGGGCTAGAGCCAGAAACCGGCCGTCTATTAAAAGAAGTGGCTCACGACATCATCGGTGAAGATTATTCGCTAGCGGTGCTTTCTGGGCCTACGTTTGCTAAAGAATTAGCTATGGGCATGCCGACAGCGATTTCTGTCGCGTCTCCTGATGAAGTATTTGTAAAAGATCTGCAAGAAAAAATCCACTGCAGCAAAACCTTCCGTGTTTACGCAAATACTGACTTTATCGGCATGCAGTTGGGTGGCGCAGTGAAAAACGTGATTGCGATTGGTGCTGGTATGTCTGATGGTATTGGTTTTGGTGCTAATGCTCGAACAGCTCTGATTACTCGCGGCCTAGCAGAGATGACTCGTTTAGGCACGGCATTAGGTGCGCAGCAAGAAACCTTTATGGGCATGGCCGGCTTAGGTGATTTGGTACTCACTTGTACCGATAACCAATCTCGTAACCGTCGTTTTGGTTTGGCGCTAGGCACTGGTAAAGATGTCGACACAGCACAAGAAGAAATCGGCCAAGTGGTTGAAGGTTACCGCAACACCAAAGAGGTGTGGGTACTAGCAAAACGCATAGGCGTAGAGATGCCGATAGTTGACCAAATCTATCAAGTACTGTATCAAGGCAAAGATGCACGTATGGCTGCGCAAGATCTATTAGCTAGAGATAAGAAGTCAGAGGCGTAATGAGTCGAAGTGCTAAGTTCTAAATACTAAAAGCGAAGTAAGGCCTAAATCTTAGCTTTACTTAGCTTTTAGTACTTAGCTTTTAGTACTTAGCTTTTAGCACTTCGAGGAACGAAGGACCGAGTAAATGAAGCGATGTGAAAAACAAGTAGTGTGGGAAGCGATTGTTCGTGAGGCGCGTGAGCAGTCTGAGCAAGAGCCGATGTTGGCGAGTTTTTATCACGCCACTATCATTAATCACGATAGCCTAGGCGCTGCGTTAAGTTATATCTTAGCGAATAAACTTAAGACGGCATCGATGCCAGCGATGGCTGTGCGTGAAGTTGTCGAGCAAGCTTTTGCTGCAGATCCGTCTATTACTAGTGCGGCGGCTTGTGATATTTGCGCGACGGTAAATCGTGACCCTGCAGTTGCTATGTATTCTATGCCATTGCTTTATTTGAAAGGGTACCATGCACTGCAAGGCTACCGTGTCGCTAACTGGTTATGGAAGCAAGGGCGAAGTGCTTTAGCGACCTATTTGCAAAACCAAATTTCAGTGGCTTGCCAAGTCGACATTCATCCTGCGGCGCGTATTGGTCATGGCATCATGCTCGATCACGCTACCGGGATTGTTATTGGTGAAACGGCCATTGTAGAAAATGACGTCTCTATTCTTCAAGACGTGACGCTGGGGGGGACAGGTAAAGAGTGCGGTGATCGACACCCTAAAATTCGAGAAGGCGTAATGATTGGCGCTGGCTCGAAAATTTTAGGTAACATCGAAGTTGGCCAAGGCGCTAAAATTGGCTCAGGCTCTGTCGTATTACAAGCCGTACCGGCGCACACCACAGTGGCTGGCGTTCCCGCAAAAATCGTTGGTAAACCACAAACAGACAAGCCATCACTGGATATGGATCAGCAGTTTAATGGTAAATCACAAACATTTGTTGGTGGGGATGGGATATAGAGCAAGTACTAAAAGCTAAGTACTAAAAGCTAAGTACTTGGTTCTAGGCATAGGGACGGACTTTGTCCTATAGGCAGAAGGAAAAGATAAGACGGGTGTTCGAAATTGTTGAAGATAGCCCGCCTTCCGCCTCTAGCCTTGAAACTCTTTCCTAAACCTTACCGCATACAAATACCCTAAAATCCCACCTAGAATATTGCCAACGGCGATACCGATGAACAATCCTTCAATGCTGTATATCAAGCTGCCTATCCATGCGGAGGGCAGGGTTAATCCGAATAATCGAAAACCACTCCAACAAAATGCCTGCATCGGTTTGTGCATTGCATTTAATCCGCTGATTAATACCATCATGATGCCTTGGAAACCATAGCTGAAAGGTACGAACAGTAAGTAGTGCCAGAGTAGGTCGCGAACGCTTTGCTCTTGGGAGAAGAGTTCAGATAAGGCGTGGCTTAAAGGCACCATCATAATGAATATCAGCAGTTGAAAAACAATAGAAAAACGCATGCTTAAGAACAGCGCTTTGAAGCTTCGCTGGTAGTTGTTGGCGCCGATATTTTGCGCCATAAATGGCGTTAAGGCGGAGGTGAGCGCCATCATCACCAACAATAATACCGATTCCACTCGCTGAGCCGCACCATAAGCAGCCACAGCTTCTGTACCGTGTTTGGCTAACAGAATCATCAGTACTGCGCCGGAAAGCGGGGTCATGGCATTGGAAATAGCGGCAGGTGTGCCTATTTTTAAGATCTGTCGCCAGTCAGAAAATAGAGTAGGGAAGTAAGGTAACGCCAGCAATTTTTCGCGTTTGATCAGGACATAAAGCGAGCCTGTGAGTGCTCCTAGCCAGCTGAGCCCTGAGGCGATTGCCGCACCTTGAATGCCCAGCTCAGGAAAAGGGCCAATTCCGAAAATTAACAACGGGTCGAGTATGCCGTTGATTAAGCCCGCTAACATCATGATTTTTGCAGGTGTTTTTGTATCGCCACTGGCACGAATCGCTGCATTGCCCGCCATCGGGATAACAAGCAATGGGATGGTCAAATACCAAACCTGCATGTATTGCTCGATGAGTGGAATAAGTTGTGGTTCAGCACCTAATAAGCGAAATAAAGGTTCTATAGATATTAAGCCAAAGCTGGATGCGATGATGACCAACAGCACAGCAAGTAACAGGCCGTGAGAAGAGAATCGAGCCGCTTGTTGATTATCCCCTCGGCCTAGAAGTCGGCCTATATTGGTTGAAAGCCCCATTCCGATCCCCATCGTAATACAGTTCACGGCAAAGGTGACAGGGAAGGTAAAGCTAATAGCAGCAAGCGCTTGGGTACCAAGCAAAGAGATAAAAAAGGTATCAACCAAGTTAAACATTAAAATTGCAACGATGCCAAACACCATAGGTACTGTCATTTGACGCAGCACCACATCAATAGGTGCGGTCAGCAATCCGTGTTTATCTTGCATTTATAGGAACAACTTTATCTATAAGAAAGCAGAACAGGATAACGAGGTAGTGAAATTTAGTCGAGGAGGAATGTAGAATATTGGTTATCGGTGGAGATAACATTTTTATAGAACTTAGACCCGAAGCGGCCTAGCCCCTTATAGGGAGCTGCGACCGCTCTAGAACCTAAACCGCGCAGCGGTTTCCTAACACCCTGGTCCACAATCTAGACAGTGTTTCACCATCTCTGGGCCTAAGTGCAGTTTCGCATTCAAATCACGCAGCGCAGTACGCACGCCTTCTTCAATGACTGGATGATAGAAAGGCATGTCTAGCATTTCAGATACCGTCATCTTATTTTGGTGAGCCCATGCCAGTAAGTGGGCTAAATGTTCCGCATTAGGCCCCATCATTTCGGCACCTAAGAAGCGGCCAGTACCTTGTTCGCCATAGACGTGCAAAACGCCTTTGTTACGTAACATAACGCGAGAGCGGCCTTGGTTTTCAAATGAAACCACACCCGTTGCAAAACAGCCACAGTTACCAAGACGTTCTGTAATTTGTTTGTATGTTTCACCGACCATCGCAATTTGAGGGTCGCTGAACACGGCTGAAATCGATGAACGACGTAAACCAGCGCGAATGTCAGGGAAGCGACCTGCATTGTCACCTGCAATTCGGCCTTGGTCTGCGGCTTCGTGCAGTAGCGGCAATTGGTTGCTTGCATCACCAGCGATAAAAATGCTTTCCACTGATGTTTGTAATGTGTAGTGGTCGGCCGTTGGCACGCCGCGTTCGTCCAGAGCTACGTCTGTGTTTTCTAGTGCTAGCTTGTCAACATTGGGTCTACGACCTGTTGCGGCTAATAAATAGTCGGTATTAAATGTTTCCAGTTCACCATCGTGATTGATGAATTGAATTTCTACTTTGTCTTCAATGCGCTTGATGCTCTCTACTTTTACATCAGCGTCTAAGTAAAACTCTTGTTGGAATGTTTTATTGGCATAAGCCATGACTTCTGGGTCGGTTATTGGGCCAACTTGACCGCCAAGACCAAACATCTTCACTTTCACGCCCAAGCGATGCAGTGCTTGGCCGAGTTCTAGGCCAATAACGCCCGGGCCAAATACGGCAACAGACTCAGGAAGATCGTCCCACTCAAATAAATCGTCGTTCACAATTAGGCGATCGCCCAGTTCATTCCAAACACCCGGGTAGGCAGGGCGAGAACCCGTTGCCATTACAATGCGCTTTGCTTTAATTTCAGTGTGGTCGTCCACAATGAGAGTTTCATTGTCAGCGAATTTTGCGTAGCCAGAGATTTTATCTTCAGCTGGAATTTCATCGACGCCTTCAATCACAAAACCAACAAAGCGGTCACGTTCACGTTTTACGCGGTCCATGACTTCACGGCCATTGATGACGGTTTCACCTTGAGGGTAAACACCAAAAGCCGGTGCTTTTTCAATTTGATGCACGCTTTCTGCTGCTGCAATCAAGAGTTTAGATGGCATGCAACCCACACGGGCACATGTGGTGCCATAAGGGCCACCTTCAATCATGACTACTTTAGCTCCGTGAGCTTTAGCAGCTCGGTAAGCACCCAAACCAGCAGTACCACCACCGATAATTGCAACATCTACACTTAATTGATTCATAAGGAAACCCTGTTTCTAAGTTCTAAGTTCTAAGTTCTAGAGAGAGCGAGGTCACGCATAATGTGAACCTCGCACTTAGTATTTCGTACTTGTTACTTGAGGTGCAGTTCTAGCTCTTCACTGCCGCCTATGTGTTTACCACCGATGAACACTTGTGGAACGGTTGTGCGGCCAGTAATTGCTCGTAGGCTGACGGTTGTCGCGTCTTTACCTAAAACCACTTCCTCATATTGAAGACCGTGATCAATCAAGTTTTGTTTCGCTTTCACACAGAAAGGACAACCAGGTTTAGTAAATACGGTGATTGATTCCTGTGATTTGTACTCTGGTGCAACAAAGTTAAGCATTGTGTCAGCATCAGAAACTTTGAACGGGTCACCCGGTACGTCTTCTTCGATGAACATTTTTTCAACGACGCCGTTTTTAACCAGCATGCTGTAGCGCCATGAACGCTTACCAAAGCCTAGGTCATTTTTGTCAACTAACATGCCCATGCCGTCTGTGAAGTCACCGTTACCATCTGGAATGAAGGTGATGTTTTCGGCTTCTTGGTCGTTTTTCCAAGCGTTCATTACGAACGTATCGTTTACTGAAACACAAAGAATGTCATCCACGCCGTGATCTTTAAATACAGAATGTAGCTCGTTGTAACGTGGCAAGTGGCTTGAAGAACACGTTGGTGTGAATGCGCCAGGTAGGCTGAATACAATAACGGTCTTGTCTTTGAACAGTTCTTCAGTTGTTACGTTTACCCATGCATCACCTTGGCGAGTAGGGAAAGTCACTTGTGGAATTGCTTGGCCTTCTTTAGATGTAAACATAATTTTTTCCTTTAACGTTTTGGTTAGCTTCAACAATCAGTGTTGAGTTGCTTATAGTTTAGCTGATTGCTTCAGCCCGTTTTGTGTCGATGGAGCTATTATCAAACAAAACGTTTGATAGCTCTAATCGTTTGGTGTTATCGTTTTGATAGGTAACAGCTATTGAAGTGCTAGAAGCTAAGTACTAAAAGCTAAGTACTAAAGGCTAAGTGCTAAAAGCTAGGTGCTGAAAGCGAAGTTCTAAAAGCTAGGTGCTAAGAGCTAAGTATTGGAAGTGGTGGATTCTTTATTTATAAGGGGGAGTAATGAACATTCGGGACTTGGAGTATTTGGTTGCATTGGCGGAGCATCAGCATTTTCGTAAAGCTGCTGAAGCGTGCTTTGTGAGTCAGCCAACGTTAAGTGGGCAAATAAAGAAGCTTGAAGAAGAGTTGGATGTTGTGCTGACTGAGCGCAGTAGTCGTCGGGTGTTGTTTACTCAAGCGGGATTACAGCTAGTCGATCAAGCGAAGCGCATTTTGGCGGAAGTAAAAAGCTTTAAAGAATTGGCTAGCCTGCAAGGTAATGAAATGTGTGGGCCACTGCATGTGGGGTTTATTCCTACGGTCGGGCCATACTTAATGCCAAAGATTGTGCCAGAGCTTAAATCTCGTTTTCCTGACTTAGAGCTCTATCTTTATGAAGCGCAAACACATCAGTTGGTGCGTCAATTGGCTGAAGGGCAGTTAGATTGCCTCGTGTTGGCGGCTGTTAAAGAAACAGAACCGTTTAAAGAACTTCTCTTGTATGACGAGCCGCTTCGATTGGCCGTGCCTTGTGAGCATGAGTGGGCGAAACTCGATGAGATTGAAATGCTAGAGCTAAACGGAAAAACGGTACTCTCACTTGGTGATGGGCACTGCCTGAGAGATCAAGCATTAGGCTATTGTTTTGCCGCAGGAGCGAAAGATGACGAGCGCTTTAAAGCCACCAGTTTAGAGACGCTGCGTAATATGGTCGCCGCTGGTGGCGGTATTACGTTATTGCCTGAGTTATCGGTTCCCCAAGATAAAGAACGAGATGGTGTGTGCTATTTACACGCAACAGAGCCTAAACCAAGCCGCCAAATTGTATTGGCATACCGCCCAGGTTCACCGTTAAGACACCGCTTTGAGCAATTGGCAAAGTGTATTAGTGAAGTGGTGGTGGGCGCGAAGTGCTAAGGGCGAAGTACTAAAGGCGAAGTGCTAAAAGCTAAGTAATAAGAAGAGAAAAGAGAAAAGAGAATAGAAGAGCAAGGGGCTAAATTAGAACGTTTAGCTCTTGCTCTTACTCTTACTCGAAGCGAAGCGGTCTAGCTTTTAGTAGGGAGCTTGCGACCGCTTTAGTACTTCATCGTTAAAACAACTCCTCACCTTCATCGCCGGAATTGTAGATCGTATCGGTCATTGTTTTCTTCACGTACTCTGTCGGTTCAGTACCGCGTAAGAAATATTCGAACATGGTGCTTTCGTCACTTTTGTGCGTTAGTAATCCAGTTTCTAAATCAATACGAGCGCGAACGATGTTAGCGGGTACTTGCTTGCGTTGGGCTGGTACGTTTTCCAATGCGACACGCATGAAATCAACCCACGCTGGTTGCGCTGTTTTTGCACCGGCTTCAGCGCCTGTTATTTGCTCTTTACCTAGGTTCGAATTTTTAGTGGTGCGGCCTAAGTTACGATCATGAGTATCAAAACCTACCCAAGAAATAGCGACCATTCCAGGGGCGTAACCGTTGTACCATGCGTCTTTCGAGTCATTGGTGGTACCGGTTTTACCACCGATATCACGACGGCCTAGTTTCTGTGCACGCCAGCCTGTGCCATTCCAACCTGTTTTGTGGCGCCAGTTGCCTCCGCCCCAAACGTTGCTGTACATCATTTCACGAACCAAGAATGCGGTTTGCTCAGAGATAACTTGTGGCGCATATTGCGTTTCAGTTTCGACATCTTGCTCATCGAATTGATTATCCGTTGTCGGTTTTTGGCAATCGTTATGACAGACCACTTTTGGTGATGCTTCAAATTCTAACTCACCAAATGGGGTTTCAACACGCTCAATATAGAAAGGTTCTACGTAGTAACCGCCGTTAGAAAATACTGAGTATCCTTGAGCCATCTTCATTGGCGTTAGGCTGCCGGCACCAAGAGCAATAGTTTCAGAACGAGGTACTTGGTTGATATCAAAACCAAAGCGAGTTAAGTATTCTCGAGTTTTATCCAAACCAACTTGGCGTAAAACGCGAATGGCCATGACGTTTTTAGATTGCGCTAAGCCAATGCGTAAACGCGTAGGGCCTACGTAAGTCGGAGGCGAGTTTTTAGGTCTCCATGCTGTACCTTGGCTTTTATCCCACTGGTTAATGGGTGCGTCGTTAATCAGGCTCGCGAGCGTTAGGCCATTATCGATAGCAGCAGAATAGATGAACGGTTTAATACTCGACCCCACCTGACGAACAGATTGAGTCGCACGGTTAAACTTGCTGTGAACAAAATTAAAGCCACCGACCAAAGACATGACCGCGCCATTTTCAGGGTTCATCGCAATGAAAGCGGTATTGGCTACCGGAACTTGGCTTAGTTTCCATGTGGTTTGTTGTTCTAGCTCTTCATCAGTAGCGGGGGATTGCACTTGGCGAACCCAAATTTGCTCACCTGTTGTGATGATTTCTGTTGCATTTTTTGGAGCTGAACCTTGTTTTTTGTCGGTAATGAAACGGCGAGCCCATTTCATGCCATCCCACTCTAGTGTGGTATGCCCTTCATTTTTGATGTAAACATCGGCAGCCTTGTTCGTAACATTGAGCACAATAGCAGGCGTGATCTGGCCATAGGTTGGCACCTTCTTCAGGTGTTTTGCCATGGTTTCATCGTCCCAATTCGCTTCTCCATCTTTCCATAAAATACGCTCTTCACCACGGTAGCCGTGTCTTTCGTCGTAATCTAATAGATTGTTGATAGCAGCATCATTGGCTGATGATTGTAAGTCCGACTTAATCGTTGTGTAGATACGCATGCCAGAGGTATAAGCCTCTTCTCCGTATCGCTCTACCATCCAAGCACGTGCAAGCTCTGCAACGTAAGGGGCACTGAGTTCAATTTCAGCGCCATGATAACGAGACACGATGTCTTCTGCTCGGGCTTGGTCGTATTCTTCTTGGGTTATGTACTTTTCGTCTAGCATTCTCATCAAAACAACGTTACGACGATGAGTCGCGCGCTTGACTGAATAAATAGGATTCATCGTAGAAGGCGCTTTTGGCATGCCAGCTAAGGTTGCTTGTTCGCTTAGCGTTAAATCGGGTAAATCTTTACCAAAATACACACGCGCCGCGGCGCCGAAACCGTAAGAACGATGCCCTAAGAAAATTTTATTAACGTACAGCTCCATGATCTCTTCTTTACTGAGAAGCTGTTCGATATGGATGGCAATAAAAATCTCTTTGATTTTCCTCATTATCTTTTTCTCATTGGATAAGAAAAAGTTACGAGCCAATTGCTGAGTAATGGTACTCGCCCCTTGTTTTGCCGAACCAGACATAGCGACAACCAAGGCGGCACGAGTAATACCAATAGGGTCTATGCCGGGGTGATCATAAAAGCGGCTGTCTTCGGTTGCGATTAGGGCTTCAATGAGGTGTTGCGGGATATCTTCATATTTCACCGGGATTCGACGTTTCTCACCAAAATGGGCAATTAACTTGCCGTCTTGACTGAAAACCTGCATCGGTGTTTGAAGCTGCACATCACGTAGTGTTGCTACATCCGGCAGTTCAGGCTTCACGTAATAATAGAAGCCAATAATTGTACCGACTCCCAAAATTATGCAAACCAATGAAAATATTAATAAATTCTTTATGAGTTTCACCGAATAATCCCTGATTGATTAGGCTGATATATAACAAAACATTTTAGACTAGGATACAAAGTAACCACATGGTTCGGCTATGTTTTTTTCTAAGTATCGTCATTAGTCGCAATTGTACCACTGATTTAAGGGCAACGTCGTCATGGGGAAAGTCTTAGTTACAGGGATTGATATCGGGCACTACAGCATCAAAGCGGTGGTGCTGCGAGAGTCAAAGGAGCAACTGGAGCTGATGCACTTCCATGAATTGTTGATGCCTGAGGGTATTTTTGCCGATAACCACACGCTTGATCATCAGAATATTGTTAAAAAACTGGCAGAACTTAAACGTGCATTGCCATGGCGTGGGCGAAAAGTAGCGGCGGCCATACCGGATAGCGTGGTCAACAGTAAGATGGTGCAAGTAGCCAAAGGGCTTGAAGGGCGAGAGTTAGAGTTTGCGATTGGACAGGCTTTTGGTTTGGAATCTCCCATTCCTATCGAGGAACTGAGTTTTGACTTTTCTCATTTTGAACAATCAGAACGCGCCACCAATAGCACGGCGACTTATCAAGTTCACGCAGCGCGTAAAGAAGTCATTGATAACCGATTATTTGCGTTCAAAAAATCTGGTTTCAAGCCCATCTCGATAGACATCCATAGCCACGCGCTTGCGAGTCTTTGGCGAATCACAGCTGAGCGGTATAACGATAAATCTCAGTGGATCTTGGTGGATGTAGGTTATCAACATACTTCGTTGTGTCATGTGTTTTCAGGTTCTGTGTTTTATAAAGACATTCCTTACGGGATGAAGCAAATTCAATCGAATATCAGTATAGAGAGCAAAGCGATGGAAGCGTTGGTCGACAACATCAAACGACAAATCAACTTGTACAACTCCATAAACGGAGGCAAGGCCATTAAAGGGATGTGGTTAATCGGTGGTGGAGCGAGTGACCAGTCGCTTGTTGAGTGCTTTAAAACGCACGGTAATGTGGACATTGCTTTGCTTTCGCCTCTTTCTTTAGTTGAACACAGCAGCCCAAAAAGCAGTAAACGGCTCCGAGTCAGCAACCCCAATTGTCACTATGCTACCGCATTTGGCTTGGCGCTCGGAGGCTTTGCTTGGTTGAAAGGTGTGCGTGATGACGAACATTAACTTTACACCTTGGCGTGAAACCCGCAGAGCACAATATCGGCAGTACTTCTTCTTTGCATTGATTTTGATGGTGTCGTTTTCCGTTCTAACTCAATGGCTGGCGGGGTATTACCTGACCAAGCAGCAATCGATTCAATCATCACGAAATGCTGAGATACAAGCGCACATCCACTACTTAGACCAACAAATTCGCAGCCTAGACAAAGCAAAATCGAACCATAAAAGCATCGTTAGTCGTTTGGGTTCGGTTGAAACACTGCAGCACAACCGAAATAAAGTCACGCAGTTTATGAACCTGCTGCCCACCTTGATTCCTGATGGTGTGTATGTCGACAAAATAGAGATGAATGGGCTCGAGGTTGAAATTAATGGCATCAGTGACAGCACCGCAGATCTTGCCACCATGCTAGATAAACTCGAACGTTCAAATTCAGTTGTAGAGATTGAGATCCACTCGATCGTTTCGGGGCGACATTTGTTCGGTCAACTATTTAAATCATTTAATGTGTCGTTTGTACTGCTTAGTACTAGGGATATAGGGCACGAATGAATTGGCAAGACTTGAATTTTAAAGGCTTAGATTTTGGAGATTTGGATGTTGAGGAGCTAGCCGAGTGGCCGAGACTGCCACAAGCGCTTGTGTTGATCATCATCGTTGTCCTGATTCAACTGGCTGGCAGTTGGTTTTATTTAACCGCAGAGAACGAAGAGCTTACCCGGATGATAGATCAAGAGCAGACGTTAAAAGCTCAGCTGGTGGCGAAAACACACCAAGTGGCCGTGGTGCCTAAATTGAACAACCAACTGGACGAACTTAATCAGCGGTATGAGTTTTTATTGAAACAATTGCCGGAACAAAAAGAGTTGGCCAGTTTACTGGCGGCAGTGAATGAGCAAGGCATCAAGCACGACTTAACATTTACTCGAATTGACTGGGGGCAAAAAATCAACCAGCCCTTTTTATATAAATTGCCATTGAATATAGAGCTAACCGGAAGTTACCAAGACATCGGTCGCTTTGTTGAGTCCATTGCTACGCTGCCTAGGGTGATTAACTTTGAAGATGTGAGTTGGCAACGAGTGAGCCAAGAAAGCAGAACATTGCATTTTCGTGTGCGCGCTTACACCTACCAATTTAAACCGGAGGTGACAGATGAAAAATAGCCACACCAGCATCGTAATCGTGGGTCTATGGCTGTTGGTTGGTTGTCAGGCAGAATCAGAGCCCGTCGACGTGTTCATTGCTCAATCTCGTTTAAATGCGAAAGCCAATATTAGCGACCTTAAGCAAGTGCAGTCTTTTGAACCCATTCCATTTGATGCAGGGTTAAGTCGAGAGCCTTTTGTCTTACCCGACGTTGCAAAAATCGCGCTCAAACCGCAGGAAGACCACAACTGCTGGCAACCCAAGGCACGTAGCAAGCGATCTAAATTAGAGCAATACCCACTCGCGCAATTAAAACTCAGTGGTGTCATGGGAAGTGGAGGTAAGTTGTCCGGCATTATCCATTTACCCACAGGAACCATGAGTAAGGTATCAAGAGGGAACTTTATAGGCCGCAACAATGGCAGGGTGATCAAGGTCTCCAGCCAATACGTGTTAATTCAAGAGGTGCTGCCTGATGGTCTCGGTTGTTGGCAGAAACGGCAAACGAAGTTATCACTGAATACGACGACTCAGCATCATAACTAGACATAACAACTAAGCATAACAGCTAAGCATCACAACTAAGTCGTGCAGCTAGCACTACAAGGATATACAGCAGATTAAGATCTGTGTAGCTAAGCGTCCATAACTGGATATTTGCATGGATTTAAATAAAAAAGGATTGAGTAATGAAGCAAGTTACGAAGTACGTAACGTTTAATTGGCTATGGTTGATGCTGGTTTTGAGTGTTACCGCGAGCATGTCAGCGCAGGGAAACGAAGCGTCTGATGTTGACTATCAAAGCTCTGATTTCAACAGTACGGAATTTAATGTAACCAGTGAAAAAACCGGTAATCGAATGTCCATTAACTTCCAAGACATTCCGGTGAGGAACGTTTTGCAGTTGATCGCCGACTACAACGGTTTTAACTTAGTCACCTCTGATGCGGTCAGTGGCAATCTTACTTTGAAAGTGGACGATGTGCCTTGGCAACAAGTGTTGGACATCATCCTTAAAGTAAAAGGGTTAGATAAACGCATTGACGGCAATGTGATTTTGATTGCGCCTAAAGCGGAGTTTGAATCTCGAGAGCAAGCAAGATTAGAGCAGGCAAAACTGGCTCAAGGGTTACAGCTGCTTTCCTCTAAAATTCTAAAAATCAAATACGCAAAAGCGTCTGATGTGGCGGATATGATTCAAGGTGAGGGTGAAGTGTCGATGCTTTCAAATCGAGGCTCAATCAGCATTGATGAGCGAACCAATGCTCTTTTGATTCGCGATGTGGCAGATAATATAGAGGTGATTGAAGGCATCATCAGCGTGCTGGATATACCGGTAAAGCAGGTTCAAATTGAAGCTCGAATTGTAACGGTAACGGAAGGGGAACTGGAAGAGTTAGGGGTACGTTGGGGTTTTTCTTCAACCAACGGTAACTTTTCAGCCGGTGGTTCAATTGAAAGTAATTTAGCTGTGGTCGGGTTATACGATTCCGGTGATGGCGGCGAGGATGATGGAAAAAGTTCGGTGGAAATAGATGATTTCTTGAGTGTCAATTTGGCCGCAACGAACCCCAATGCGGCCAGTATCGCGTTTCAGGTGGCAAAATTGGGCTCAGATACCTTACTTGATCTGGAATTGTCAGCTTTACAAACAGAAAACAAAGCCGAAATTATTTCTAGTCCGCGTTTAATCACTACCAACAAACAACCGGCCTATATCGAGCAAGGAACAGAGATTCCGTACCTAGAAGCTTCGTCTAGCGGGGCAACCTCTATTGCCTTCAAAAAAGCGGTGCTCAGTTTAAAGGTGACGCCACAAATCACCCCCGATAATCGCTTGGTTTTAGATTTAAGTGTGACGCAAGATAGACCCGGTAAAGTAGTGAAAACGGGGGATGGTGAAGCGGTAGCCATCGAAACACAACGGATCGGTACGCAGGTGTTAGTCAGCAATGGTGAGACGGTAGTGCTTGGTGGAATTTACCAGCAAAGTGTCACTAATAGCGTTGATAAAGTGCCCTTTCTGGGGGATATTCCCTACCTTGGTGCGCTGTTTAGACGCAGTTATGAAAACTTAGGAAAAAGCGAATTACTCATCTTTATTACCCCGAAAGTCGTGCTTCAATAGGTCTATGAAAACAAACTAATTAAAATGAATGAAAAATAAAGTTGCAAAACAGGTGCCTTAATTGAGATAATTTCGGGTCTGATCACGAATTATCTGTGAGGAATCGGTGTTTCGAGGGTGATATAACCAATCAAAAATTGGCTTACCTTGAGGCAATGTCATTGAATTAACGTTGTAATATACTGCTGAACATGGCTGAGAAACGAAATATTTTCCTTGTGGGCCCTATGGGGGCTGGCAAAAGTACAATTGGTAGACACCTAGCTCAACAACTCCATATGGAGTTTGTTGATTCTGACACAGTCATTGAAGAGCGCACTGGCGCCGACATTGCTTGGGTGTTTGATGTAGAAGGCGAAGACGGATTCCGTGTACGCGAAGAGATGGTCATTAACGATCTGACAGAACAACAAGGTATTGTTCTGGCAACCGGTGGTGGCTCGGTGAAGAGCAAAGAAAACCGCAATCGCCTTTCGGCACGCGGCATTGTTGTTTACCTAGAAACGACTATCGAAAAACAACTTGCACGCACCAACCGCGATAAAAAGCGTCCATTGCTGCAAACGGATAACCCTCGCGATGTGCTAGAGAATCTAGCTGGCGAGCGCAACACTTTGTATGAAGAAGTTGCGGATTACGTTGTTCGTACCGACGATCAAAGTGCAAAAGTAGTAGCCAATCAAATCGTAAAAATGCTAGAAGAACGTTAAGTTCATTTTTCGGAGAGCAAACCCATGGAACGGATTACGGTTGAACTTGGTGAGCGTAGCTACCCAATTTCTATTGGCGCCGGGTTATTTAATGACTCGGCGTACTTTTGTCATATCGCGTCTAAAAAAGTCGTTGTGGTAAGTAATGTCACAGTGGCTCCTTTGTATGCATCTACTGTTATCAATCAACTTGAGCAACAAGGCCATGAAGCCGCGTTACTTGAATTGCCGGACGGTGAGCAATACAAAACACTTGATACGTTTAACACCATAATGTCTTTCTTATTGGAAGGCACGTATGGTCGCGACGTTACCTTGGTTGCATTAGGTGGCGGTGTAATTGGCGATATCGTCGGTTTTGCTGCTGCTAGCTTCCAACGTGGTGTAGATTTTATTCAAGTTCCAACGACATTATTGTCTCAAGTAGACTCCTCTGTCGGTGGCAAAACAGCGGTGAATCATCCGCTGGGTAAAAACATGATCGGGGCTTTCTATCAGCCTAAATCGGTACTGATTGATACTCAGTGTTTAACGACGTTACCAGAGCGAGAGTTCGCAGCGGGCGTTGCTGAAGTTATCAAGTACGGGATTATTTACGATCAAGACTTCTTTGTTTGGCTTGAAGAGAACATGGATTCTCTATACGAGCTGAACCCTCAAACACTGAGCTACGCGATTGCTCGATGTTGCCAAATTAAAGCGGATGTTGTGGCTCAAGATGAAAAAGAGTCCGGTATTCGTGCACTGCTTAACTTAGGTCATACTTTTGGTCACGCAATTGAAGCTGAAATGGGCTACGGCGTTTGGTTACACGGTGAAGCCGTGTCTTCAGGTACTGCAATGGCGGCCAAGACTGCTCAGCTATTAGGTTTAATTGACGAGCAGCAATTCGAACGAATCCTCACTATACTAAAAAAAGCTAAGCTACCAGTCCATACACCTAACACCATGAGTTTTGATGACTTTATTAAACACATGATGCGTGATAAAAAAGTGTTGTCCGGTAAATTGCGTTTAGTATTGCCGACTGGGATTGGCACTTCTGAAGTGGTGTCCGATGTTCCGAATCAAGTTATTGAACAGGCTATTGAGTTTTGTCGTGAAATTTAACAGCTAGATTTGCGTGTCGCGGTTTTTGTATCCCTTTATAAACCGCGCAATCATGGTTCTGCGTTTAAGTATGAAATCACGGCTCAATGCCGTGATTTTTGTTTATCAGCCCTAAGGTGGTTTTGATGAGTTTTGCACATGAAATGCGAGTATTAGAAATTGCTTCTCAAATAGAGTTGCTGGATAGGTTGCAGCTTCTTACTCGTTTTGGTTCAAATCTTATTAATATCAGTGGCGCGAAAGGCTCAGGTAAAACTTGGCTGGCGCAACGTTACTTGGAAGCGTGGGCCACGGAAAAAAATCAATCTTTACTGCTCTGTTATCCTTCCCAAACTGATGCTCAGCAACGTGCCATGATGCTTAATCAGCTGGTTTCTGATGCCATGTTTAACGAAAGTGACTCGGTATTAGACAGTTTCAGCCTGCTGGTTGGCGATGAGCCATGCGATGTGGTGTTTGTGGTGGATGATGCCCAAATGCTCACTGAAGACTTGCTGGCCGAACTATGGATGCTCGTCGTTGAAGCACAAAGCCATCCTAAATGGTCGGTCAACGTTGTGCTGTTTTCTGAGGGCGACAGCCTTGAGCATATCCTTGCTCGTATTGGCTATGGCCAAGAAACCAAACCGGTTGATTTTGAAATAGAAAAATTTACTGAACAAGAAGCAGAAGAGTTTACTGAGCTGCTCGTGGTGCGCTATGCTCAAACTCTTGAAGGGAAACAAAAGATTCGTAAGCAGGCGAAAAAGTGTCAACGTTTGCCTGGTGAACTGATTGCATTAGGGGCTAAAAAAGTGGAAAAAAGGATCATTATCCGCTCTGTTATTGAGTCTCCTGCGCGTATCGCCGCGTTGGTGTTGGTGTTACTGCTACTTATTGCAGGTGGCTACTGGTGGTTTTTCTCGCAAGAGACGCCTGGCCGTAATTCTCAAAATATGGTGGTTGAAGAAAGTGCCTCGAATCCAGACTCTCAAATGGTGTTGAGTGTTTCTGGTGCTAATAGCACTGAAACGGTACGAATCCCCTTAGGTAATGGCACACAAGATGCAACAGAAATTGAAGATGATGCGATGGCGCTGCCTCCTGCGGTTATGTCAGAAACAGCCACGGTTGGTGGTCAATTGGCCGATGATGAAAAGCGAGTGATTGTTCCATCGGACGTAGTGGATGCATTAATGGAAGATCGCGAACCTCCAGCAAGCGCGGCAGTGATCGATGAAGTCGTTGCTGAGGCTAAGCCAACGGCTGGCGACAAAAACCGAATTACCTTTTCTTATGCGCGAGACGAATTAGAAGCCTTGTCACCAAGAGCGTACACGTTGCAATTGGCGGCGATGACATCTAAGCAAGAAGTTCAGGCCTTTATTAACTTGCATCAATTAAATGGCCAAGTTCGAATTTACCCAACCGTTCGTAATGAAGTAGAGTGGTTCATTATTACTTACCAAGACTACGACACCATTCAAAAAGCTCGCGACGCTGTAAATTCACTTTCAGCTGAACTTCAAGCGGTTGGCCCTTGGGCGAAATCAATAAATCAGGTTCAAAGAGAGATATTACGTGGCAAATAACGCTGAGCTTTGTCGCGAAATATGTTACATTCCGCAACCGTATTTTTGAGTTGTTGGGTTGAGCAGTAGATGAAGAAGCAACGTGCTTTTTTAAAGTGGGCTGGTGGTAAATATGGCTTGGTGGAAGATATCCAACGTCACCTGCCGCCTGCAAGAAAACTGATCGAACCTTTTGTTGGTGCAGGCTCTGTATTTTTAAATACGGACTACGAACAGTACCTGCTTGCGGATATCAACCCAGATCTCATCAACCTCTATAACTTGCTCAAGCAAGAACCAGAGCGTTACATTGAAGAAGCAAAACGTTTCTTTACTCCAGAGCACAACCGTAAAGAAGTTTTCTTAGACATACGTGTCCAATTTAACGCAACCGATGATGTGTTTTATCGCTCACTTGCGTTTTTGTACATGAACCGCTTTGGTTTTAATGGCCTGTGTCGTTATAACAAAAAAGGCGGCTTTAATGTGCCGTTTGGTTCTTACAAAAAACCTTACTTCCCTGAAAAAGAGCTGATTTTCTTTGCTGAAAAAGCCAAGAAAGCGACGTTCGTGTGTGAAGGTTATTCAGAAACATTCAGCCGAGCTCGTAAAGGGGCCGTCGTGTACTGCGATCCTCCTTATGCACCGCTTTCATCAACCGCAAACTTTACTTCATACGCAGGTAATGGTTTTTCGTTGGATGATCAAGCTGCACTGGCTGACGTTGCTGAGAAAACAGCTTTTGAGCGTGGTATCCCTGTTCTTCTTTCTAATCACGACACTACATTGACTCGTCGTCTGTATCACGGTGCGGAATTGAACGTGGTGAAAGTAAAGCGCACTATTAGCCGTAACGGTGGTGGGCGAAACAAGGTTGATGAGTTACTCGCTCTGTATCATCAGAAAGAATAGTGCATCACTCCTAACTATTTCTCTATTCCAATACGACTAATTCGTACTTCTGAGAGTCTAAACTGAACAATCGCTAGGATTTAACCGATTGCTTAGGTAGAATTGCGCCCGAAATTTACTCGATAATTCCCTTTTTTTGAGGTCAGGCATGAAAGACTTTTTGATCGCTCCATCAATTCTATCCGCAGATTTCGCTCGTTTGGGTGAAGACGTAGAAAAAGTACTCGCAGCGGGTGCAGACGTCGTGCACTTCGACGTGATGGATAACCATTATGTTCCAAACCTGACTTTCGGTGCGCCGATTTGTAAAGCGTTGCGTGATTACGGCATCACAGCGCCTATCGATGTTCACCTAATGGTGAAGCCTGTTGACCGCATCATCCCTGATTTTGCTAAAGCGGGTGCAACAATGATTACGGTTCACGCAGAAGCGACTGAGCATTTAGATCGCACTATGCAGCTTATCAAAGAGTGTGGCTGTCAGGCGGGTGTGGTATTTAACCCAGCAACGCCTCTTCATTACCTAGATTACATCATGGACAAAGTAGACATGATTTTGCTGATGTCTGTTAACCCAGGTTTTGGAGGCCAGTCTTTCATTCCGAACACATTAGACAAGCTGCGTGAAGTGCGTAAGCGTGTTGATGCGTCAGGCCGCGATATTCGTATTGAAATTGATGGCGGCGTTAAAGTGGATAACATCCGTGAAATCGCAGAAGCAGGTGCTGATATGTTTGTTGCAGGTTCGGCTATTTTCAGCCAGCCTGACTACAAAGCAGTGATCGATGAAATGCGTGCGGAGCTTGCAAAAGTCGAGCGTTAATCGTTCATTTTAAGTATGATTGAAGCGAGTAATCCTAGTGGATTACTCGCTTTTTTATTAGGGATTAAAAACATGTCATTAGATTCAATCAAACTTATCGCATTCGATTTAGACGGAACATTACTCGACAGTGTTCCTGATTTAGCCCTGGCCGTCGATCAAGCCGTTCGCAGTTTAGATTACCCTGCCGTTAATGAAGAACAAGTTCGTGATTGGGTTGGCAATGGTGCCGATGTGTTGATTGCTAGAGCGCTGAGCCAGGCAATTGAACCTCGTACTGATTTTGAACCTGAATTCCTTGCGACAGCTCGAATTCGTTTTGATGACTTTTATCATCAGAGTGGCCATAAGCTTAGCCACTTGTATTCTAACGTAGTAGAAACGCTGAATACATTGCACAAAGCCGGTTATAAAATGGCGATCGTGACCAACAAGCCATCTAAGTTTGTGCCAGACATTCTTGCACAACACGGCATTACTGAATTGTTTTGTGATGTACTGGGCGGCGATTGCTTTGATCAGAAAAAGCCGAACCCGATGGCACTAAATTGGTTACTTGAAAAGCACGGCATTAGCGCAGAGCAAATGCTGATGGTTGGCGATTCTAAAAACGACATCTTAGCGGCGCAAAATGCCGGGTGTTATTCGTTTGGCCTGACTTACGGTTACAACCACGGTGAGCCAATCAGTGATTCTAAGCCGCATTATGTTGCGGATAATATCTCTGAGTTATTGGCTGTGGTTTCACTAGCCGATTAAAGCCAACAAAGTTGTGCTGCACTACTAGTAATATCCTAGTGAATGAGTACACTGGATAAACCGCGTTGATCAAGCTGCGCGGTTTTTATTGAATTTAAAGAAGTCAAAGGAATCAAAAGCATGAGCAAGCCTATCGTATTGAGTGGTGTTCAACCATCAGGTGAACTAAGTATCGGTAACTACTTGGGTGCTCTTCGTCAATGGCACCAAATGCAAGACGACTATGATTGCCAATATTGTGTTGTGGATCTTCACGCGATTACGGTTCGACAAGATCCGAAAGCACTGCATGAAGCGACACTAGACGCATTGGCAATTTGTCTCGCTGTGGGCGTTGATCCGAAAAAGAGCACGCTATTTGTTCAGTCTCACGTACCGGAACATGCTCAGCTTGGTTGGCTTCTTAACTGTTATACCCAAATGGGCGAACTGAGCCGCATGACTCAGTTTAAAGATAAGTCTACGCGCTACGCTAACGATGTGAACGCGGGCTTATTTGGCTACCCAGTGCTGATGGCTGCTGATATTTTGCTTTATGGCGCGCATCAAGTACCCGTCGGTAACGACCAAAAACAGCACCTTGAGTTGGCTCGTGATATCGCGAAACGCTTTAATAACGTGTACAGCCCAGAAAGCCCGATCTTCACTGTGCCTGAACCGTACATCCCGGAAGTGAACGCACGTGTAATGAGCTTACAAGATGCAACGAAGAAGATGTCTAAGTCAGACGATAATCGCAAAAACGTGATTACTCTGCTTGAAGATCCGAAATCGATCATCAAGAAGATCAACAAAGCGCAAACGGACGCAGAAACACCGCCACGTATTGCCAACGATTGGGAAAACAAAGCGGGTATTTCTAACTTAATGGGTTTGTATTCTGCGGCAACGGGTAAAACGTTTGCTGAAATCGAAGCGCAATACCAAGGCGTTGAAATGTACGGCCCATTCAAGAAAGACGTTGGCCAAGCATTGGTTGAAATGCTAGAGCCAATTCAGTCTGAATACCACCGTATTCGTGCTGATCGCGCTTACATGGATCAAGTGATGAAGCAAGGCGCCGAAAAAGCCTCTGAGCGCGCAGCCGTTACACTGAAAGAAGCGTATAAAGCGGTAGGGTTTGTTACTCGCCCGTAGTTATTTTTAGATAACTTCTCGTTGGAAACATGAAAGCCGCATCAATCATAAATTGATGCGGCTTTTTTATGCAGTGGTTTACGAGTTAGCTAAATGGAGTTAATTACAGTCACTACGGAATATCTCCTCAGCCCACTCTGGGTGATCGATGTAAGGATTTCGGTTTTTTTGAATAGCAAAAATTTTGTCATTACGCTTTGATTCAAAATCATCAACCGGATCAGCGGCGTGCCAAGTCAATAAGGTGCAAACATTACCCAAAGCTGTTCCATTGTTTTGCAATGTGGAAACCAGCTCTAAATCTGGCGTTTTGACATCGTGTCCTTCGTAGCGTGTTGCCATATAGAACATCATTCGTGCAACATCACCTTTCACTTCATCGCGAGGTTCAAAGCTGGTTGCTGTTTTTCTATTTCCCGCTTCTGGTGACTCGTTAGTTAGGCTGCCGCCGTTATCATATTCCAAATTACCGCGTTCAGAGTTGATAGACTCATCTGTTGGGCGGAGGTGATGGATATCGGTATATCCTGCTGCTCCTTTATTGTTAAATCCACCGTTGGATTTTGGATAGCTGTGTTCACGGTTCCAGTTATCTTGGCCAAGGTTGCCTTGTCCTGATTTTTGCCCTTTTTCTTGCGAGCGACCTGTATACATTAAGATAACGTTACTCGGATTTTCTGGGTCTTCGTCGGTAATATCTAGAGCATCCCATACATCGAATGACGAACTAGAATAAGGTAGCTTTACGGTATTCGCTGAGATAATTTGGTTCAGTTTTGTTTTTAGGGCCAAGCCTGATACACCGTTAGTCCCGGCGTAATAGTTGGTTGGATCCACTGGTGGCGTCGGATCGGTTTTGATCTCGCAGATCTTGGTTAAGGGGGCAACAACATGAGGATCATGTGCCTGAATGTAGTCAGCATTTGCCGTAAATGAAGCCAAAGTAAGTAATGCGATAGTTATTTTATTCATCATCAAATGTCCTTTTTAGGTGGCGTTACTTACGCTTTTTACTGCGTGAAATGGTGAAACCAGCTAGAGCCAGCAGACTAAGAAGTCCGGTGGAGCCTCCAGAGTTACTCGTGCCTTCCAATTCGTTCGTGTCACTACTTGTTGCGACCTCTATTTCAACTGCTGGAGATTGATAGGTTTCACCTGTCGCACCCTGAATGACTTTAGTCATCTGATAGTTCCCCTTTTTGCTTACCTGCGCAGTGAGCTCAATCCATCCCTGTTCAATCAAATCTTCTGTCAACGTAACTGGAGTGGAAATATCACCTGCCATCGCTGCGTTAAAACTGGTGATTTTGGAAAAATTCAAACTAGCGATATCACCAACATGTAGATCAAACATCCCTAATGAAGTGAGATCCATAAGTACTTTGATTTGCTTGCCAGCCTTTGGTGAATCAGGTTTTTCTTTGAGTGCTTTAGGCGGATTTAGAGGCTTATTTGGTGGCGTGACTTTCTTGGGAGGAGTCACAGATGAATTTAACTTCAATACCACAAGAGCAGGATTATGATCTGAAGCTCTGTACGCGTCTGTATAGGATGTTAAGTCACCGGATTTGCTTTCAGGGTACTCAAATAAGGTCGACTCGGCCGCATTAATATTCCAGTCTTCTGCGGCGGCAACTTTTGCAGCAGTTGCTTGATCGGCCAAAATATAATCTAAGCTACCAACGGTATCTTGATAGGAATAGCTATAGGCTAGTGGATGCTTTTCTTGGATGAGATTACGGTAGTTGAAGGACTGAGTAATGGTTGTTGGTGTCTCACCATCCATAGCAGTATTTCCAATAAAGGTGTTCTTAGCCGGCGTAATCTTGTAGCCATCAGGTATGTTCGTCAGTACCAACAACGGATCTTCTTTGGCATAACTATTAAGATCACCCAAGATCAGTTTGTAACCACCAACACTTTCGAGTTCCGTCGCTAGGTGTTTCGCCGCTGACACGCGAAAGTTTTCACATGCACCTTGTAAATCATTATTGTTACCTGCAGAGGTATCTTCTAAGCAGCTTCCTCCTTTGGATTTAAAGTGATTGACCGATAGGGTGATGCTTTGCTCTGTGCCATTGATTTTAAAGCTAGGTGTTACAGCATCGCGTTGGTAGTTGGTTCGGCTTCCTCCACGTTGCTCTGGCATTTTGATGATACGGTATTGGCTAAGTGTTAGCTTAGTCGGTTTAAAAATAACTTGGTTTGCAATCGCACCGTTACCAATGTGCTGATCGACATTACCATCACCGGTGCTGTCTCCTGTGACATAGGCATAATGATCAGCTTCAGGTAAGCGAGCATTCACTTTATTCACCAAATGTGCAATGGCAGAGTTCTCTCCAAAACCGTTGTTTTCTATTTCCATTAAACCGATAGCATCGGCGTTCATAGCGATTAAAGCACTGACAATTTTGTCACCTTGACGCTCAAACTCGGCAGCACTTTGCGCACCACGGTTTGTATTGGTTGGGTTGTCTTCGCCACCAAATGGAGAGTTAAAATAGTTTAAAACGTTAAAGGTGGCGATACGTAAACCGCTTTTTACCAAGGCTGGCTGAGTAGGGCGTACGTGGTCTCGGGAAAAGGTATGAAGGTTTGCTTTATTGGTTACGTACAGGCGGTAGTCGGAATGTGAGTAACCTACCACACCTTGTAAGCCGTTAATGGTATCGCCAATACGAATGTAATGCTCTGAGGTGGTTGTACCATCATCCATTGGTGCTGCGTTTGGCATGGCAAAGTCAGGATACCAAGGGATTGTGCCTACGGCCGCTTTTTCAAACGATTCGATAATTAAACGCTTATCTTCGTTACAATTTGCTTGGTTCTGCGCCTCTTTAGATCCCGCGAGGTGATTTTGGTTAGGGTGAACATTAATTCGTTCGTGTGCGACCACCATATTGTTACGATCGGGGCCATAATCTTTACTAAAACTGCGGGTGACCTTCAGTTTGGATTCTTCTTCCAGGCTAACGAGCATGCTCTCATGGCGCTCTAAGGTGAAATCATAGCTGGTATCGCTTGAGAGTGGTTTAATAACCGTAGGTGTGATGGTACCAGAACCGACAATTTCAACGCTGTTTGCTGTGAATTTTGTCCAACCAAAGTCTTCAACCACGGACCCTGTTACTTGTACTTTTTGGCCGATGTTTAGGCCCGTAATTTCGCCGACTACGAATATAGCATCAGAAGTTTTTGGGTTGTTGTCGCCTTGCTCATCTTGAATGAAATAGCCAGTAGGAAGGTCTTTTTCAATTGTGTTGCTGGTTTGAATTGCGGTGATCACGCCTTGGACCACAAAAGTTTCGTCAGAGGTGTATTTGCCATTAGCAGGATCTGTAAAAGGGGACTTCCAACTGCTGCCTTGCAGCTCCATAATACTTGTCAGTGGGATGGGTTTTGGTCCCATGTCGGGCTCGCCAGCGTCGATTCCATTGAGTAGCCCTAGATCCGTGTGGCTATTTTTGGGCTTTATATTCCATTTGTTTTCATCAAATGTCGGTGATAGGTAAGGGGTTAAGTCTGTACGTTCATAAGTTTTATCTTTACCCCAGTCGACATCTCCCTCAGTACCTAAACTATCCACTACCGTTCCATCTTTAAGAAGGGCATAGGTTTCATCGCCGTTGTGGTTAATGACGGCTTCGCCAATTATTTCTGCTTTTGTGTTAATCGCAGCAATGGCGTCTTTGTGGCTAAGAACAAACACTTGATTGGGTTTTAAAATGACACTTGGATAACTGTAGTGTTTAGTGAGGTCTCCTTTTCCGCTGACTTTAGTCGCAAGTTGATAGCCCGCTAGATTCACGTCGCTGTTGCCTGTATTGGCAATTTCAATTGCTTTGTTGTGACCACCACCTTCGATGTACTCCGAGATGACAATATTGGCTTGGGCACCAAATGAGCATACCGCACCAATGGATAGAGCGAGTAAGTTGAATTTCATATTATGACCTTTGTTAGATTTAAAATTTAATAACTAATTACTTATTATCAATTTTATTATTAAGGAGATAATAGCTACAGCTTGGTTATTGTTCAGACAAAGTTCCTTTATTTAGTTGCGCAATCCTTTTTTCAACAGAAAACGATATCATCACAAATATTAGCGTTTATTTTATTAGGTATTACTTTATCTTCTGAGGGGTTTTTTCGACATTATGATTGTGATTTATGTCCAATAATTGAACATTTATTGGATTGGTTTTTCATTGTTAACAAATTTTGTTGAAAGTGTGATGTTTGGTTTTTTTTGTGGGTATGAGTGGCTTAATAGGCAAGAATAATTAAATTAATTTATATTACAGAGTCTTTGAATACGCGGGAATGTTGCTTAATTTGTTGTTTTTTATTGGTTTGGCTGCTTGTTTGATGTTTTGGCTGGTATATATCATTATTGGAGTTAAAACTGAGTCTTAGCTCTAGTTTTTAGGTGGTGATAATGAAAAAATTAAAGTCAATACCTATAAGTGTTGAAAGTGTATTTTGTATCTAAATATTGCCAACTTATAAGTGATAGATCTCTCATTGACCGTGAAAATAACTTCTTTATCTAGTGTTAAAAGGAGACATTACGCACCTTACTGATATTAAGGTTGCGCGCAAGAATTACTCTTGTTTGGTCTTTTTTATATAAAAATCCAATTTACATTATGAGTTGCTTATTTAAGCTCTTGCAAAAACCTTTCAGCAACTACTTGCTGTAAATATATTGATTGAGAATTAATAAAATAATGAGTCACAAGGATATTGATATGACTAAAAGGAATGCAATAGCAATCGCGCTTTCCGCATTGTTTGCTGCCAGTGGCGCGAATGCAGCAACCATCTATGAAAATGAAAATGGCGACTACCTCAAATTATATGGAGAAGTAGGTGTTGGTGGCCATATTGGAGCTCGCTACGAGTATGGCGAATTTCATGCTGATAAAGAATATATTGATGACTCTTTTGCCACGATGGGCGTGAAGGGTATCAAAGATAAAATGCACTTCCGTCTAGAGCTCGATTATGAGCGTGAGAACTGGAAATATGGCTCAGGCGATATGCGTCTCGCGATAGATAAAGTTTTTATCGGCTACGACGTGCTTGATAATCATTACTTAGAGGCTGGCTTAACCGATACAGCGTTTGATGATTATGACAAGTGGGGTGATTTTACCTTTGATACTACTGTTGAAACGGGTGAAGCGGGAGATCAAGATCAAACCGTAAAATACGAAGGCCGCTTCTTTGGCGATCTTAAAATTGGCGCTTCGTATACCTACTACGCCAAATCAAGCTCAGGTTCTGAACTAGGTAATATCACTAGTAGTTACATCGGCTATTTTGCAGATGATTATTCAGCGGTATTGGGTTACGAACGCCGTACTGGTTCTCAAGGAAAGTCTAAATATGGTAAGCAGCAACTAGCTGGCTTTGGTGCGCGCTATCGTGCAACAGATGACCTTTGGATTGGTATCAATGGTTACTACGAAGAAGAAGACATTGCTCTTGAAACAACGCTGGTCGATAACACCGATCCTTTAAATAAAGTTTATGTCTACAACGATTACCAACCTGTTACAAATAAAGGTGCTCTAGTCTCTGCAAAATATGCTCTTACTGATATATGGGAGCTGACTGTTTCTGCAAACTATGAAACATATGAAGTGTGGGATAAAGAAAGCCCTGCCTGGGACACCAAAAATCATGATTGGGGTAAAGAGCGTACTTGGCAAACTTATGGTGTCAACTATCGTCCAACTCGTGACTCTGTGATCGCGCTAGAGCTAAACAGTGGTGAAGCCGCTCAACGTGCCTACGCATATGCTCGTGTGTACTTCTAATCCAGGGAATTAAGGAATTGAAAATGAACAAAAAAATGACCGTACTGGCAGGTGCAATCACCAGTATTTTGAGTGCTTCTGCGCTAGCTGATATTAATGACATCATCATTTCTGAATATATGGAAGGTGGGTATAATAACAAAGCCGTAGAGATTACGAACTTAGGAGCAAGTGACTTTGTTTTTCCTAGTAATATAGATATTGCTTATCAAAAAGACGGTGCAACTTGGACTCGTATTGATTTAGACGATGGCTCATCAGCACTTAGCGGAATTACTCTTTCGGCTGGTAAATCCTTGGTGTTGCGAAACCCGTCAAGTTCGAGCAATGAGCAAGCACAAATTGATGCTCTTGAATCAGCGAAAAGCAAGTTTGGGGCACAAGTTGTAAACGCAAAGGTTTACTATAATGGCAATGATGCTGTGGCTTTGCGTGATGTTTCGAATTCAAGTGCACCAGTATTGCTAGATGTAATTGGAGTTATAGGCAGCTCAAGCAATTGGGGTAAAGATGTAACTTTGCGTCGTTATAACGCTAATAAAGCACAAAGTGCAACCTACAAGTCTGATAGTTGGCTGCAAGAGGCAAAAAACACTTTTTCTGGTTTAGGTGATCCTGCATTGGCCCCTCAATCAGTCGCAGCTACACCATGTACAGATGCTGAAGGATCTATCTCTCATAAGATGATTGGTGAAGTGCAAGGTGAAGGTTACTCTTCTCCTCTTATTACTTCGGGTTACACTTCAACAGATGAATACTTAGTCACCGGTGTTGTTAGTGCTGTATCAAAAACTTTACTTAAAGGTGGTTTTTTCCTTTTTGATGCAGATGCAGATGGTAATGCAAAAACTTCGGATGGTGTATTTGTTAAAACATCAGCTCCTGTATCGCAAGATATGGTTGGCCAACAGATTTGTGTTAGAGCTAAAGTGAAAGAAGACTATGGCGTTACAATGCTTGTTCCTACCGATAATAAGTGGGAAGTGAAAAATGCAAGCGTGGTAATACCTACACCGGTTGAATTAGTGCGAATTTCCAGTGATGGTGATACTTTCCGCTCTACTTTAGAGCGTTATGAAGGTATGCCTGTCAAGCTTGTCAAAGACATGGACTCAGTCGCTGAAGACGATCAAAATATGCGAGTTTCTCGTACCTTTGGTTATGATTATGGCAGCCGACGTAACAATATGGTAGTGGCCTATAAACGCCCTAATATGCAACCAAACCAAGAGCATGCGGCTGGTAGTGCTGAATCAAAAGCTCAAAAGAGTCAGAATAATGATTACCGTCTAATTGTCGATACAGATGAGGCACCAGGTAATGGTGTGGTGCCTTTTTACCCTACATTTAGTTATGACAATCATATTCGTATTGATGATTCGGTTATAGGTTTAGAAGGTGTAATTCATTATTCATATGGAGATTTCCGTATGATGGTGACAAATACAGTTGATAAAAATGCCTTTATTCATAATACACCTCGTCAGGCTAAACCTAAGATCAGCACTTCTACAACAAATGATCGCTTTGCGATAAAAATAGCTACTCAAAACGTACTTAACTATTTCAATTCACCATTTGGTGGAGATACTAATACCCATGGGGAAAACCGAGGGGCAGAAAACCAAGAAGATTTTGATCGTCAACAAGCTAAAATAGTTGAAGCAATATATGGGCTTAATGCTGATATTGTTGGTTTGATGGAAGTTGAGAATAATGGCTTTGGTGATCGTAGTGCGATTAAAGAACTACTCAATGCCGTAAATGCTAAGTTCTCGGATGATCGCTATTCTAATCGTAATAATCAAAATTCAATTCATAATCGTTATACGTTTGTTGGCTTTGACTCTAATGGTGACACAGTACTTGATGCGTTGGACTCTGTTGGTGGAGATGCGATTACAACTGGCTTGTTCTATCGCCCCTCAAAAGTGTCGCTTAAAGCGGGTAAGGTGATTCCAATGCCTTCTCAAATCGGCGATCCGGTTGTTGACGATAGTGGTCAACCGATTGTTAAATCGAATGGAGAGATGGTTGAAAGTGGTCGAAATTATCAACGTGATTCTATTGCCGCGACTTTCCAAGTCCTTAACACCGGCAAAGAAGTGACGGTTGCAGTTAACCACCTGAAATCTAAAGGGTCTACTTGTAATGATGATTGGGCTGGTTGGCAAGAATGGACAAGCTTTGATCCTAAAAAAGGCAAAGTAAAGGATGATGACTACCAAGGTTCATGTGAGAACTTTCGAGTAGCGGCTGCTTACCAATTGGGTGAGCAACTAGCGAAAATGGGAGGAGACCAAGTGGTAGTTGGTGATATGAACTCCTATGCAAATGAAGATCCAATGTTAGTTCTGACTTCCAACCCTACGGGCAAGGTGTTGAAAGCGGCTGCTAATACATTTATTGGCAAGAAACCACAGTTTGGCGCAGATGGTGCAGTTATTACTAAGACATATGGCTTTATTAATGCCGTAGGTAAGAAAGATGCTGAACATGGGAAGCAAAGTTGGAGTTATTCTTACAATGATGAAGTCGGCTCGTTGGATCATGTGTTAATTTCTAAATCACTTGATAGCCGTATGATCGATGCTGTGGACTGGCATATCAATGCTGCTGAATCAACGTTGTTTGATTATCAAGGCAAGTATAAAGATAACGATAACGATACGAACTTAAATCCGTTCTATGAGAAAACGGCATTCCGTTCATCAGATCATGATTCAGCTTTAATCTCGCTTAGTTACCGTTATGCTGAAGCAGGGGAAAACCGAGTAACAGTAGCAGTGAAGAGTGATCGAATGGAGATACCATTTCCAATCAATATTAGTGCTTCAACTGAGCTTGGTGGTGAAGACTTACCAAAAGCAGGAGACATTGCACAATTGGTAATTTCTCCTATGCCAGATCACCCTGTTGCGGTTCCTACTGTGAAGCTGACTAAGTCGGGTAATCAAACGATCAAATTTGATGTAGTTGGCTTTAAAGCTGGTGATTATACCTTTAGTGTTAAGTTGACCGGTGAACGTTGGGTTAACGAGGCCGGTGAAGTGGTAGTTGCACCAGCAGTACAGACGATGGCATCAAGCGTAGAACCTGTTAAAAAGACCATTACAATTCCTAAAACTGACTCATTAGTATCAGTTAAAGTTGTGAAGCGTGATTCGTTAACTCCTTCGATCGCAATTCCAGAATATGATGGCACTGGCGGTTCAGGTGGTGCATTCGGTCTAGGCGGTCTATTCGCTCTGTTCGGCTTTGGCTTCCTACGCCGTCGTCGTCAGTAAGTAGAAGAAGTCACTCTAACAGCCTTCTTTGCAACTTAAAGAAACTGTAAAGCTTGAAGGCCAGCGTATGCTGGCCTTATTTTTATCTTAGCTTCACATTCTACTTGCCTTTCTTTTTGGCTATTGCACAATACCGCCCTCTAATAAAAGCAAACGATCACCTTTATGTTGTTAATCATCGATAATTACGATTCCTTTACCTACAACCTCTACCAGTATTTCTGCGAGTTGGGTGTTGAAGTACAAGTTATTCGTAACGATGAAATCAGCATTGAGCAGATAGAGGCGCTTAACCCTAGTCACCTTGTGATATCTCCGGGGCCATGTACACCGAACGAAGCCGGTATCTCGCTGGCGGCCATTGATTACTTTGCAGGTAAACTGCCGATTCTTGGTGTTTGCTTAGGTCACCAAGCCATAGCTCAGGTATTTGGTGCTAAAATCGTACGTGCAAGACAAGTGATGCACGGTAAAACCTCTCCAATCGCTCATACCAATCAGAGTGTGTTTAAAGCCTTAAATAACCCACTCACGGTGACTCGCTACCATTCACTGGTAGTACAGACCGATACCCTGCCAGATTGCTTTGAAATTACCGCGTGGACGGTATTAGAAAATGGCGAAATGGATGAGATCATGGGCTACCAACACAAGACATTACCCATCGATGCGGTGCAGTTTCACCCTGAATCCATCAAGACCGAGCAAGGTCGCGATCTTTTGGCCAATTTTTTAGCTCGCTAAAGGGTTAAACACCTATATTTAGTTCTCAATACAAACCCGATACCGATCACTTTTCTTAACATCTGTCGCTTTTACCGCCATTCAAATTCAGTTTGAAATATTATGCACAAGATAAAGCGCTGAGTGCTTATAAGCCTTTGTGTGCCTGTCTATTTATATTGTTCAAAAAATAGTTTAAGAAATAACTTCATTATTGATTCACTTTCCTGCATAAATAGTCATGTGGCATGATGTTTTTCTGCCATGTATGGGGTGCAAAAGCACAAATGACTATTGAATTAGTTAATAAAATGTAAATACAATGCGGAATCAGTAGAAAATACCACCACGTAATAAGTGGCTACTTGTCGGTGCATTGGAAAAAATGGAATAGGTGATGACTATGGAAAACAAAGTAGAGCGCAGTTGGTTTGATGAGGTCATGGTTCCTTGTTATAGCCCGATGGAAATCATCCCTGTCCGCGGTGAAGGTTCTCGTATTTGGGACCAAAACGACAAAGAGTATATTGATTTTGCTGGTGGTATTGCCGTGAGCTGTTTAGGGCATTGTCACCCGGCGATGGTTACAGCTCTAACCGATCAAGCGAATAAGTTGTGGCACTTAAGTAATGTCATGACCAATGAGCCAGCGTTACGTTTGGCAAAAAAACTTACGGAAGTAAGCTTTGCTGAAAAAGTCTTTTTTGCTAACTCAGGCGCTGAAGCGAATGAAGCCGCGTTGAAGCTGGCACGTCGCTGGGCTGCCGACGAACATGGCGCAGAAAAATCTGAAATCATTGCTTTTAAGCAAGGTTTCCACGGTCGTACTTTTTTTACCGTTACTGTGGGTGGTCAAGCTGCTTATTCAGACGGTTTCGGCCCTAAACCCGGTGATATTACTCATTTACCTTATAACGACGTTGAAGCGCTTAAAGCACATATGTCTTCTCGTACTTGCGCCATCATGATGGAACCCCTGCAAGGCGAGGGCGGTATTGTTTCTCCTACCGCTGAATTTGCCCAAGCAGTACGTGAATTATGTGATGAGCACAATGCGCTATTGATCTTTGATGAAGTGCAAACGGGTAATGGTCGCACCGGTAATTTTTATGCTTACCAAGGCATTGACGTAATACCGGATATTTTAAGTACCGCTAAGTCGCTTGGTGGTGGTTTTCCGATTGGCGCGATGTTGACGACAGATAAGCTGGCTAAACACATGAAAGTGGGCACACACGGCTCTACCTATGGCGGTAACCCGTTAGCGTGTGCAGTAGCAGAAGCGGTCGTTGATGTGGTGAGCCAACCAGAAACTCTAGCGGGCGTTAAAGAGCGCGAAGCCCTATTTCGCGAGGGATTGACTAGAATTAATCTGAAGTACCCGATTTTCAGTGAAATCCGTGGTCAAGGTTTGTTACTTGGTGCCGCACTCAATGATGAGTGGCAAGGCAGAGCTCGAGACATCTTGGTTGCCGCTGGTAATGAAGGGCTGTTGGTTTTGGTTGCTGGTGCAAATGTGGTGCGTTTCACACCGTCTTTAGTGATCAGCAAAGAAGATATCGAACAAGGTCTAGCGAAGCTTGAAAAAGCGATTGCTGGGTTAAGTACTAAAAGCTAAGTACTAAAGGCTAAGAGCGAAGTGTTAAAAGTTAAGTGCTAGAAGCTAAGTTTGAAGGGGTAGGTGTTGGGCTCTGGGAGGGAAGGCTTTTACTTCGCTTTTAGGGTTTAGTACCTAGTACTTACCAGTTACCAGAGGGAGTTGAGATGCTAGTAGTTCGCCCTATATCAAAAGATGATTACGATGCGCTGCATACGTGCGCGGTTGAATCTGGACATGGATTTACTTCATTACCCGTTAATGAAGAACTGTTAACCAATCGGATTAATCACTCCGTTACCAGTTTTACGAAGCCCAATGTAACCGGGCCTGGTGATGAAGGGTATTTGATGGTTGGATTTGATTCTGAAACCGGAGAAGTCGCGGGTACTACCGGTATAGAGGCTTCTATCGGGTGGGATGTGCCTTTCTATACTTATCATATCAGTAAGGTGGTTCACTCTTCGCCAAAGTTGGGTGTGAACAACATCGTTAAGCTGCTTACGTTTGGGAATAATTACACAGGATGCAGTGAAGTCTGCACCTTATTTTTACGACCAGATTTCCGCCAAGGTTTGAATGGTCGCTTAATGTCTAAATGCCGATTTCTAATGATGGCAGAGCATCCAGAACGTTTTTCAGAAACCGTGTTTGCTGAGATGCGAGGTGTGTCTGACGACAATGGTAATTCTCCTTTTTGGCAGTGGTTGCAAGAGCACTTCTTTTCCATTGAATTTACCGAAGCGGATTACCTAACGGGTATCGGAAAAAAAGGCTTTATTGCTGACTTAATGCCGAAGCTGCCTATTTACGTTAACTTGCTGAGTAAAGAAGCGCAGGCGGTTATCGGTAAGGTACATGACAACACTCGCCCTGCTTTACGTTTACTTGAAAACGAAGGGTTTAGTTGTCGAGGTTATGTCGATATTTTCGACGCTGGCCCAACGGTTGAGTGTGATCTGCGTAATATTGAATCGGTAAAGCATTCCTACCGAGGCAAGGTCGTGATCAGCGATCATTCCAGTAGCAAAGACTACCTAATCGCAAATACATCATTTGAGCATTTCAGAGCAACCGCAGCAAAAGCAGCGTTTGATTTAGAAAGTGAAAGCGTCATTTTAAGCCAAGACGTCGCGCAAGCGTTGAATGTTGCCGAAGGCGAATACGTTCGTTTACTTCCTCAGTAAATTAGTAAAACAGTAAGGACACATCATGACTCAGTGGATCAACGGAGAATGGCAAGAAGGCACGGGAGAGCTTTTAAACTCTATCAGCCCGTACAACGATAAGGTCGTGTGGCAAGGCAAAGTAGCACGCCCTGAGCAAGTCGATCTGGCGGTTCAATCTGCCCGAGCTGCTTTTTTAAGTTGGAAGAAATTCTCTTTTGCTGAGCGTGAAGCGGTTGTGCAAGCTTTCGGTGAAAAGGTAAAAGAACACAGTGAGCAAATTGCGGTTGCGATTGCTCAAGAAACAGGAAAACCATTATGGGAAACTCGCACAGAAGCGGGTGCCATGGTGGGGAAAATTGCCATTTCAATTCGCGCCTACCATGAGCGTACGGGAGAAGCTCGTAAGCAGGTGGCAGGTAATGATGTGGTACTTCGTCATCGTCCTCTTGGCGTGATGGCCGTATTTGGGCCGTATAACTTCCCGGCTCACTTGCCTAACGGGCATATTGTTCCTGCATTGCTTGCGGGGAATACCGTGGTGTTTAAGCCTTCAGAGCAAACGCCTATGGTGGCTGAAATTGTCATGAAACTTTGGCAACAAGCAGGTCTACCCGACGGCGTGATTAACTTAGTACAAGGTGCTAAAGAAACAGGTATCGCTTTGGCAAGTCACACTGGTATTGATGGAGTATTGTTTACGGGCAGTGCTAATACAGGGCACATTTTGCACAAACAATTTGCCGGGCAACCAGACAAAATGCTCGCTCTAGAAATGGGGGGTAATAACCCATTGGTGATCTCTGAGCAGTTCGGTGATTTAGAGGCGGCGGTATACACAACTATTCAATCAGCGTTTATCAGTGCAGGTCAACGTTGTACGTGTGCTCGTCGCTTGTATGTTCCCCACGGTGACAAAGGCGATGCTTTACTGGTGAAGCTGGTTGAAGCCACTTCTCAGATCTTAGTTGATGAACCTTTTGCAGAGCCAGCCCCATTTATGGGCAGCCAAGTGTCTTTGCAAGCGGCACAAGTTATCTTGTCAGCACAGAGCCACTTACAGTCGTTAGGAGGGGAAAGCCTATTGGAGGCCAAACCCTTGAAAGCTGCATTTGTGACACCGGGTATTATTGATGTTAGTTCGGTTACTAACTTGCCCGATGAAGAGTACTTCGGTCCATTATTGCAAGTTGTGCGTTACGGAAAATTAGAGCAGGCGGTAAGCTTAGCTAACGAGACTCGCTTTGGCTTATCGGCTGGCTTGATCTCGACTGACGATGAAGAGTGGGATTACTTTGTTGACCACATTCGCGCAGGTATTGTAAACCGCAATCGGCAACTTACCGGAGCAAGCGGCGACGCACCATTCGGAGGCCCAGGTGCTTCAGGAAACTTAAGACCAAGTGCGTTCTACGCAGCCGATTACTGTGCTTACCCAATGGCCTCAATGGAAGGCGCAGAGCCCTTGCTGCCCGAAACCCTGAGCCCAGGCCTGAAGATTTAGATCAGAGAATTCGCTGCGCTTACTCGATTGCAGGATGCGCTTTGCTTACTTGAAACTAGAGTTGTTGCTGTTTCTTTTGCTCTGATAGTAGCGAAGCGGCCTAGTTTCTAGCAGTAAACGCAGTGAATACTTAGCTTCTAGCACTTAGCTTTTAGAACTTCGCTTTTAGCACTCCGCTTTTAGCTCTCCACCGTGACAACAAGGAACTGTTATGACCCCCGACGCGCTATTCCAATCTTTGTGGCAAGACTATATTCAACGCCTTTGCCCTTCAGCAGAGACTATCCATCAATTGCTGACTGAAGAACAAGCCTTAATCAATGACCACATTGCCCTGCGTACGTTTGCGATTGATCCAATTCGGATTGATACATTGGCTAAACCATTTTTGGATTTAGGTTACGAGCAAGCAGGGGAGTATGAGTTTGTCAGTAAAAAACTCTATGCCCGTCATTACGAACACCCCGACCCGCTGCAACCAAAAGTCTTCATTAGCGAATTAAAAGTGGATGAATGTTCTGAGCAGTTGCAAGGCATTGTTAAGTCTCTGGTGGCTCAACTGGATGTTAATCATTTTGCTTCAAGTGATTTCTTGTACTCGGGTACGAGTTGGTCTTTGAGTCACGATGATTATTTGTTGTTAGCAAAAGAAAGCGAATACGCAGGCTGGTTAGCCGCTCATGGCTTTGGTGCGAACCACTTTACGGTTAGCGTCAATCAACTGAATCGCTTTGAGGAAGTGTCGGATGTGAATACACACCTTCGTGATGCTGGTTTCACGATCAATGAGTCGGGTGGTGAAGTTAAGGGCTCTCCAGAGGTGCTGCTAGAGCAGTCTTCAACCATGGCTGATAAAGTTTCTGTTGAGTTTATTAATGGCTCTGAGACTATCCCTGGCGGCTTCTATGAGTTCGCTAAGCGCTACCCAATGGCCGATGGTGGTTTGTATCAAGGGTTTGTCGCGGCCTCTGCGGATAAAATCTTTGAAAGTACGGATGGTTGAGAGCGAAGTACTAAAAGCGAAGTGTTAAGATCGAAGTATTAAAGGTGAGGTGGCTTAGCTCTACTTAGCTTTTAGAGTTTAGCACTTCGCTTTTGTTTACAAAAAACCACCAACGTTTCCGCTGGTGGTTTTTATTTACATCGATATATACGGCGGATTAACGTGTGCCGTAAACCACAATCGTTTTACCGTGTGCTGAAATCAAGTTCTGCTCTTCAAGCATCTTCAAGATACGACCAACAGTTTCACGTGAACAGCCAACAATCTGACCAATCTCTTGACGAGTGATCTTGATTTGCATGCCGTCTGGGTGAGTCATTGCGTCAGGTTGTTTCGCTAGGTTAAGTAGCGTTTGAGCAATACGACCAGTCACGTCTAGGAATGCTAAGTCACCCACTTTTTGGCTAGTCGTTTGTAGACGGCTTGCCATTTGCGCAGAAAGGCGCATAAGAATGTCAGGGTTAACTTGAATCAGTTGACGGAATTTCTTGAAAGAAATTTCTGCTACTTCACAAGGGGATTTAGCACGTACCCATGCGGTACGTTCTTGGTCTTCTTCAAATAGACCAAGTTCACCGATGAAGTCGCCTTGGTTAAGGTAAGACAAGATCATCTCTTTGCCTTCTTCATCCTTGATAAGTACGGCAACAGAACCTTTCACAATGTAGTACAGAGTCTCGGCTTTTTCACCAGCATGGATCAAAGTACTTTTTGATGGGTACTTATGAATATGACAATGTGAAAGGAACCACTCTAATGTTGGATCGGTTTGAGGTTTACCTAGAACCATAATATCTCTCTTCCTCTGCAGGGCTTGCTCAGCAGCTTCCGTATCAACTGAGCCAGATTATAAACTGGTTGTTTTGAATAGGGCGATAGATGTCGTGCTGCAAGCTATCTCGTGTTCGGTAACAAATAGTAGCGTGTTTCGAAAACGATTTCTTGACTTTGATCGTGCCACAACCGTGAATTCCTAAGCAAAAATGTGCACATGATCACGCCTTGAGCATGATTTTCAATCTCTGTATGAAATTTAACCGATCTTGCCCGTTTCTATTAATTGGGCAAGCATGGGCTGAACGATCAATTCCATGGCGAAACTCATCTTGCCACCTGGCACGACAAGGGTATTATGCCTGGACATGAATGACCCCTCAATCATTGATAAAAGGTATGGGAAGTCTACGTTTTTCATACCGCGTAAACGAATAACCACGAAACTTTCATCTAAACTGGGTATGCCTTTCGCATTTAACGGATTAGATGTATCTACCGTAGGGACTCGCTGAAAATTGATGTGAGTACGAGAAAATTGTGGCGTAATGTAGCTTAAGTAGTCATCCATAGAGCGTACAATTGAGTCCGTTACGGCTTCACGTGAATGGCCTCTGTCTCGCGTATCTCGCACGAATTTTTGAATCCACTCTAGGTTTACAATGGGTACCATGCCAATCAAAAAATCGACATGTTTAGAGACATTGATATCGCCATCGACTACACCACCGTGCAACCCTTCATAAAACATGACGTCGGTGTTTTCTGGTAATTCTTGCCAAGGGGTGAAAGTGCCTGGCATTTGATTGTAGGGAACGGCCTCATCAAATGAATGTAAATAGCGTCTTACTTCACCCGTTCCCTCATCACCGTAGCGACGGAAAAATTGCTCAAGGGCAGCAAAGTCATTGGCTTGTGGTCCAAAGTAACTGATGTGGCGACCTTGCTCTTTCGCTTTACGAATTTCAATGTCCATTTCTGGGCGTGTAAATCGATGGAAGCTGTCCCCTTCTACCTTAGCGGCTTTGATGTCCATCATATTGAACATTTTACGAAAAGCTTCAGAGGTTGTGGTGGTTCCAGCTCCAGATGAACCGGTTACGGCAATGATAGGGTGCTTTGCTGACATGACGGGCCTTGTCTTGAGTAACGTACTTGTTATGCCTATTTTAACATAGGGTTAAGTCAGTGTAGGGAAAATCTTTTAATAAACAGAACCTAGTACTGTGGCTTCACTTGGATATTCACGGTTTCATGTAATTCAGAAAATACCACAACAGCCTGGCCATTCGAGAGTTGTTGCTTAACGTGCTCTACTTTTTGATCCAAGCTAAATTCGCTCTCGCCGTAGTCCGTCCCTTCTCTTAGTACGAACTCTTTGATTAGGTTTTCCAATGTATCAGGGTCAATTTGTTGCCATGGAACGATCATAAATATCTCTTAAATGTGAAGTGCTAAAAGCGAAGTGCGAAGTACTAAAAGCTAAGTATAAAAAGCTAAGTATAAAAAGCTAAGTATAAAAAGCTAGAGCTAGAGCCAGAGTAGCGGGTGCGAAGTATAAACGATACTAAGCTCTTAACTTAGCTTTTAGTACCTCGCTTTTAGTACCTCGCTTTTAGTACCTCGCTTTTAGTACCTCGCTTTTAGTACCTCGCTTTTAGCACTTCGCTTCAGTACTTCATAATACTCAGGTAAGGTTTCTTCTAACCAGAACCTTGGCTTTATGAGGCTGCCTGTTAGAAATCCGACATGGCCACCGTGATCTAACAGGTGATATTTTATATGCTCGGGTAGTGGAAAGTTAGGGATCACGTCTTCAGTCATGAAAGGGTCGTCTTTCGAGTGGATGATCCGAGTTGGAATGCTGATTTGATCTAAGCATCGGATGCCAGAGCATTGTTGGTAGTAGTGCTGAGCGTTATCAAAACCATGTAACTGGGAAGTGATCAAATCGTCAAATTCTTCTAACCGCTTGAGTTGCTCTATCTGTTCAGGCTCGATAGGTAAAACTTGCTGGATCAAAGGAAGCTTGTTTAATGCATTGCGTTTTAGCGAGCTTAACAAGTAGTTGCGATATACCTTAGAAAACCCTTGCTCGATGCGTTTAGCGCATGAATCAAGAGACAGTGGTGCGGATACTATGGTGGCGGCATCTAAAATCGGGTTTAGGTGATAATGTGCTAAATAGTTCACTAACATGTTGCCACCTAATGAAATACCTACTGCGACTTTTTTCTGCCGAGGAAAACGTTGCTCAAGCTGCGTTAAAAAATAGCGAGCGTCTTCAATTTCCCCTGAATGATAAGCGCGAGGCTTTAAGTTTGTCTCACCACTGCAACCACGAAAATGCATCATGACAGAAAGCCAACCTTGTTTGGCAAACGCATTCATTAATCCGTTGGCGTAAGGGCTGTTAAAGCTGCCTTCAAGGCCGTGGAATAGCACAAAAACGGGCTTGTTTTGAGCTTGCTCAGAGGCAGGGTCTGCACTCCATGCTAGGTCGACAAAATCACCGTCGGGTAGGTTGAGTCTTTCATTGTGTGGGGTAAACAGTGCTTTGCGGCGGATAACTCGAGGTAAAATAGTTTGCAGGTGAGGATTACGTATGCCTGCAGCGGCTTTAAATGAAGTCATAATGGGATCTAATTTTTTGCTCTGAGTGTTTCAAAGTCTGTCGGTGGGGCAAAAGCTTGGTATAGATGCTCGGCACCTAACTGTTTGCAATAACGCAGGGTAAGCGGTTCAGCGTAGTTTTTGCTAAGCACTAACCCATTGATGCAGTCGACTAAATCCGATTGCTGTTGTTTTTCTAGTTGAAGTTCAAATTGCAACGACTCACGATAAACGATGCCGGGTACGTGGGATTTTAGCTTTTTACGCAGTTCGCGAAAACTGTGTAATAGGGTTTCAGAACGGCCCAAGTATTCTTGTACGCTATGCCAGTCTTGTTCGGCAAAGGTAACTTGCTGCTCATCAAGCCATTTGAACAACAGCAGTAAGTTAACATTGCCATGGAATTGGTTTTGCAGAGCTAAGCAAGCCTCTTTCACTTCTCGCACGCTGTAATATTGCAAACTGAATTGCCATAAGCGTTCAAGTGAGAGTGAAATCGAGACTTGCGGTTGTGTCATTAGCTAGCGAACTCCGTTTCGAGTTGTTCAAGGGTTTCTTGAGCAGACATCCAATCCATTTCCACATCTTCTAGTTCAGACTTAGCGGAAGCTTGTTTTGCCAATACTTGATTAAGTTTAGCTTTATTTTCAGCTTGGTACAGGCTGGTATCGGCTAAATCTTGTTCTGCTTCTGACAAAATAGTACCGAGCTTATCCATTTTTTGCTCAAGTTTTGTCAGCGTTTTGCGAATTGGCGCAGTCACTTTTCGAAAGTCGGCTTCTTTACGCTTTTGTTCTTTACGAGAAGCGGCGCTGTTTTCACCATCCTTGCTCGGTTGGGTTGATTGCGCTTCTTTACGTTCAATTTTTTGTTGTTCAGTTAGCCACTTGTAATAGTCGCTTAGGTCACCATCAAATGGCGCAACTTGGCGATCGTGGACTAGGTAAAGCTCATCGGTAGTGGCGCGCAATAAGTAGCGGTCGTGACTGACGATGACCATTGCGCCTTCAAACGTTTGCAAGGCAAAAGTTAGTGCTTGGCGCATATCCAGATCAAGGTGGTTGGTTGGTTCATCGAGTAACAACAGGTTGGGCTTTTGCCACACGACTAAGGCCAACACTAAACGGGCTTTTTCACCACCAGAAAAAGGCGCGACTTTATCGAGTGCTTTTTCACCTTGGAAGCCAAAGCTGCCCAAATAGTCACGCAATTGCTGTTCGGTTTTCCCCGGCGCTATTTGCATCATATGTTGAAGCGGGGTTTCTTCTGGGTGCAAGGTTTCTAATTGGTGTTGAGCAAAGTAGCCAATCTTCACGCCCTGAGAGTAGTTAAACTCGCCAGACTGAGAATTCAATTCCCCAGAGAGCAATTTAATGAGGGTCGATTTACCCGCGCCATTGCGACCAAGCAAGCCAATGCGGCTACCAGGGACTAAATTAAGACGAATTTTTTCTAAGATAAGATTATCGCCATAGCCTGCCGACACTTCATCCATCATCAAAATTGGATTAGGCAGCGCAGAGGGCTCTCTAAATTCAAAGCTAAATGGGTTATCAAACTGAGCTGGGAGCACTTGTTCCATTTTTTCTAGTGCTTTAATTCGGCTTTGAGCTTGGCGTGCTTTTGATGCTTTGTAACGAAAGCGGTCAATGTAGCTTTGCATGTGGCTCATCTGCTTTTGTTGCTTCTGGTACATGGCTTGCTGCAATACGAGCTTTTGAGCTCGCTGCGTTTCAAATGATGAGTAGTTGCCGGTGTATTCGTTAAGCGCTTGGTTTTCCACATGGATAATACGACCAACAATTGGGTCTAAGAAGTCGCGGTCATGGGAAATCAAAATCAAGGTGCCAGGGTAGTTTTGTAGCCAACGTTCTAGCCACATCACGGCATCTAAGTCTAAGTGGTTGGTTGGTTCATCCAATAGCAGTAGGTCTGAACGGCAAAGCAGGGCTTGTGCTAGGTTCAAACGCATACGCCAGCCCCCAGAGAACTGCGTTAAGCTCCAGCTCATTTGCTCTTGGCTAAAGCCTAAACCGTCTAGCAGTTCAGCAGCACGAGACTTAATGGTGTAGCCACCAATGGTTTCAATTTTTCCGTGAAGCTCAGCGACTAGGGTGCCGTTGTCCGTTTGTTCGGCTTTTAATAGTTGATCTTCAAGGCTGCGATATTCGCGATCTCCATCAATCACATAGTCCAATGCTGGGCGCTCTAGTGCCGGGGTTTCTTGAGCTACCCAAGCTAACTCCCAATGACTTGGCATCTGGAAGTTACCAGCGTCAATGGACAGCTCGTTTTTGAGCAAGGCAAATAGAGTGGATTTACCACAACCGTTTTTCCCCACTAGGCCGACTTTGTCGCCAGGGTGAATAGTCGCACTGGCTTGGTCGAGTAAAGGCTTGCCGCCGCGTAGCAATTGGATGTCTGAAAAGATAATCATAATGTTCTTTATTGGAGTTAGAGTTGGCTTAACGCGTGAAATAGTAGGGGGAATAAGGATAAATGTCGATCATTATACAATTTACGATATGATGGATTAACACAATGACAACAATATGCCATTAGGGAAGACGCAAATCTGTATGTCTGTAAATGCTGAAAAACAGGTGACATTACCAAAAATCTTGGTCATTTATGTTCACCCCGATCCTGACAATTCTATTGCTAACCAAGTGATGATCAAGCAGATCCAGGACTTGGAACACGTCACTGTGCACGATCTCTATGCGCATTATCCCGATTTTTTTATTGATGTTCCCCATGAACAGCAATTACTTGCAGAGCATGACGTGATCGTCTTTCAACATCCACTTTATATGTATTCCTGCCCAGCTTTGCTCAAAGAATGGCTCGATCGTGTGTTAGGTAAAGATTTCGCATTCGGTAATGGCCGAGCGCTAGAAGGGAAGTATTGGCGCAGTGTGATCACAACTGGTGGTGCGCAAGACGCCTTTGCTCCCGGTGGCTACAATAAATACCCATTGGAAGAAATTTTACAGCCTTTTGAGTTGACGGCTTTGCTATGTCGGATGCATTGGTTAGAACCTCTTATTTTATATTGGGCGCGAAACACCAGTGACTTTGAAAGGCAGACTCACGCCGCTGATTATCTTCAGTGGTTAATCAATCCGATTAAGTTCGAATGCTATGACACAGGAGGGGAATAATGTCAGCGACCAATGAGTTTCTTGCCAGCAGTGTTATTTTCCTAAGTGCAGCGGTTGTCGCAGTGCCTTTGGCGCAACGTTTAGGCCTTGGGTCTGTATTAGGTTATTTATTGGCAGGGGTTGCGATTGGCCCGTGGGGAATGGGGTTAATTAGCGATGTCGACGCCATTTTGCACTTCGCCGAATTTGGTGTGGTGTTGTTACTGTTTTTAATTGGCTTGGAACTGAATCCGAAAAAGCTTTGGCAGCTAAGAAAACCGATCCTCGGGCTAGGTGGAGGGCAAGTGGTGCTTTCTACCGCGGCTATTGCTTTGCTGGTGAATGCGTTTGGCCTGAATTGGCAAGTGAGTTTAGTTGTGGGAATGGGGCTTGCGCTCTCTTCAACCGCGATTGCCTTGCGAGTGATCGAAGAGCAAGGGCTAGGCGGCAGTGAAACCGGGCAGTCGGGCTTTGCGGTCTTGTTATTCCAGGATATCGCCGTTATTCCTATGTTGGCATTACTGCCGATATTAGCGGGTAATACGGTGGGTAACTGGCTGGATGGGTTATCTACATTAGCGGCCATTATTGCGCTGCTGGTTGGTGGCCATTACTTGCTAAGGCCAATCTTTCGATTTGTGGTGGTGACAGGCGTAAGAGAACTCTTTACCGCAACGGCCTTGTTGATAGTGCTTGGTATCGCTTTGATCATGGATCAATTAGGTCTTTCTATGGCGCTGGGTACGTTTTTAGCGGGTGTGTTACTTGCTGAGAGTGAGTATCGACATGAATTAGAAATTGCCATTGAACCCTTCAAAGGTTTGCTACTAGGGCTGTTCTTCATTGCTGTCGGCATGGCGGTGAACTTAGGGCTGTTGGTGCTTGAGCCGGTTGCGGTATTGTCTGCTGTGGTGGTATTGATTGGTATTAAAGTGCTGGTGATGTATGGCTTGGGCCGTGCGTTTGGAACTCGGCCTAAAGCGCGCAGTTCCATTGCAGTGATTTTAAGCCAAGGTGGTGAATTTGCCTTCGTTATTTTTACCGCCGCGCAAGCTGAAAATATTCTCGACCCGGAGCTTGCGGCATTTTTGCTGGTGGTGGTCAGTATTTCTATGGTGACTACTCCGTTATTACTGCTGGCTCAAAAGCATTGGTTTGCCCGCACCATTAATGATGTGGACGAAATGGAAACGGATGTCATCGATCGAAGCCCACGGGTGATCATTGCGGGTTTTGGCCGCTTTGGTCAGGTAGTCGGGCGTTTGATGTATGCCAACAAAATACGTATTACGGTATTAGAAAGCGATGTGAGCCAAATTCAGCTATTACGGCGCTTCGGTTACAAAGTGTTTTATGGCGATGCGACTCAGCTAGATCTGTTAAGGGCGGCAGGAGCCAGTAAGGCAGAAGCCATTGTTATTTGTACCGATACGCCTGATGAAGTGGTGAAAATTGTTGAGTTATGTAAGCAGCATTTCCCGAATTTGAAAATTTTGGCTCGTGCTCGAAGCCGTGTTGAGGCGTATCAGCTACTCAATCATGATGTGCAAAACTATTCCCGAGAAACCTTTTTAGGGGCGTTGGACCTTGGTCGTCAGGCTTTGGTTGAATTGGGGATGCACCCTTATCAAGCCAAAAGAGCACAGGCTCATTTTAAGAAGCTAGATATGACCATGCTGAAAGAACTGATGCCGCAGCATTCAGAAGATAAAGATCTCGCATTACGAGCCAAAGAAGCCCGTAAAGAATTAGAAGAAATCTTTGGTAGAGAAATGGAAAATGATTCTCGCCAAAATTGGGAGTGAGTAAAGTGGAATTAGCCATGAAAATTAAAAAACGTTTTATAGCCGGCGCTCATTGCCCTGAATGTAAGAGCCAAGATAGCTTACGCTGGTGGATGCAAGACGCTGTCGAGCAGGTAGAGTGTGTTGAGTGCGATTATCAGAAACAAAAAACCAGCGAAGCGGTTGCCGAAAGTGAGCATAGCCAAGATCAGATGATAGGGATATTTAAACCAGATTGATTGAGTTTTTATAATTCATCCCCATAATAGCGATGTCTTTATTATTTTTCCTAGGGCCTTGTTCCTTGCTCCTAGGACCTTAAACCTTGGAGTCTCCATGAAAATTACAAAGAACACAGTGGTTAGCGTTGCTTACCAAGTAAAACTAGAAGATGGCGTTGTTGTTGATCAATCAACGATTGAAGCACCTCTGGATTACTTACACGGCCACAACAACCTAATTACTGGTTTAGAATCTGAGCTTGAAGGCAAAGAAGCGGGCGCAAAATTCTCTGCGACGGTTTCTCCTGACGAAGCTTACGGCGAGCACAACGATGACCTAGTTCAACGTGTTCCTGCTGACGTATTCCAAGGTGTAGAAGAAATTGAAGTGGGTATGCGCTTCCTAGCGGATACTGACCAAGGTCCTATCCCTGTTGAAGTAACAGAAGTAGATGGCGATGAAGTTGTGGTTGACGGTAACCACATGCTTGCGGGTCAAACTCTGACTTTTGATGTAGAAGTTGTCGCGATTCGTGAAGCAACGGCAGAAGAAGTAGAGCACGGTCACATTCATAAAGAAGGCGGTTGTGGCAGCGAAGGTCACGATCACGAAGGCGGTTGCTGTGGTGGCGAAGGCCATGACCACGGTCACGAAGAGAAAAAAGAAGGCTGCTGCGGTGGCGGTAGCTGCGGTTCGCACTAATTAAGTACGAAGTGCTAAGCTCTAAAAGCTAATTGTGAAGTGCTAAAAGCTAAGTACGAAAAGCTAAGTTGACAGCAAAGAGCTAAAGACCAATACAAAACGCCAACATCAGTTGGCGTTTTTTATTTGACCGTGAATCTCGCTTTTAGCACTTCGCTTTTAGTACTTCGCTTTTAGCACCTCAATAATGCGGCGGTGGTGTCTCTTCTGACGCATCGGCCAGGTTCGAGCCATCCATATTCTTCACTTTACCCACCACAAACTTCATCTGGTCTTGCATCTTGGTGATGAGCAATTGTTGCTGACTTAGTGCATCGTTAAGTTCGTCAATGGTCTGCTCTTGAAAAGCCAGCTTACATTCTAGGTCATCTATGCGTGTGAATAGGGCTTCGGTGCTGTTTTGATCAGTCATTACTATACCATTGAGATTCTATCCGCCATGCTTGCGCAATGCCTGCAGAAGTTGCGGAGATAATTCTTTGCTTATTATCGAAAGTGGCATCATACACCACTGCACGTGGTGGACGAGCATCTTTTTGTGGCTCAACTTGCCAATAGTCGATTCGTTTCCCGCTCATTGCATCCCACAACATTACTCGCCCTCCAGGAGTACCCGTAAGAAGCTGTTTACCATCATCAGAAAAACGAGCGCTGGTAAAAATGAGTTGGCGGTCGAACGCTTTCAGCTCGGATATTTTCTCTCCAGTGGTTAAATCCCACACGAAAGCATCATTGGCGCTGTCTGACGAAAAGGCATATTTCCCATCACGTTGAAGCGCGACTCGAACAATGCGGTTGTCGTGCTCAAACTGATGCACGGCTTGGCCTGTTTCGGTATCCCATAAATATACTTTATAGTCATTTCCGCCTGATAAAGCGAAGCGGCCATTGGGTGAAAGAGCCACAGAATTAACTTTTTCTCGATGAGCAAGGAACTCTAAGCGTCTTCCAGTGACTAAATCCACGTAAATGGCTTTTCCGTTAGAAAGGCCTAATAGGATTTGTTCACCATCACTGGATATGTCGATATCTCGAATGACACCGTCAGAGATAGACCAAAGCCCTTGAGCTTGTGTCCAACCAAGGTCCCACACAGCAAAGTTTTGTTGTGTCGCGGTGACAGCAAAGCGGCCACTGTCTGCAATACGGATATGTGAAACAGTATTGGCTTGCGGGTCTTGAGGGCCCAGTTCGGCAAGCTCGCTATTGCTTTCAAGATCCCATAAGAGTAAGTCTCTTTGTTTGGAATAGAGTAAAGCGAAACGACCGTCTCGGCTCAGAGCGAAGCTGGTGGAACCTTGAGGTTCGATGGCCCATCGCTGATCGTTCTTGGCATCAAAAAAACAGCCATTTAACAGTAATATGACAATGGTTGTAATAATGGAATGAGAGACTGTCCGCATCATTGAGAAATTCCGGTTTGTGTCTAAGGACATGATACTAGTATATTGATGCAACATTGAATTTGCACTAAGCCGTGCCCATATATGCTGTACGGAACAAAAGAGTATATTTGTCTAGGCCAGTATTTGAAAACATCTACTTACCTAGCTAAGTATAAATAAAATGGCTAGGCCATAATTTGGAGATATTAATGAAACCTTTTTTTAAAGTGTCTTTGCTTGCTGCGACTGTCGTGTTAGCTGTAGGTTGTCAAAAAGAAGAAGCACCAAAAGTAGAAGAAACCGCAAAGGTTGAGCAAGTAGCTCAAGTTGCTTTCCAAAATGATGATGACAAAGCGGCATACGCAATTGGCGTTTCATTTGCTAACTACCTAAATACTAGCATCGAAAAACCAAATGAAATCGGCATTGAGCTGAAAAAAGACATCGTTCTTAAAGGTATCGAACACGTATTTGCAGGTAACCCTGAGTTAAACGAAGAAGAAATTCGCCTTGCACTAGAATCTCTAGACAAGCGTGTTGCAGAGAAGATGCAAGCTCAAGCGGCTGAAAAATCAGCAGCAGCTGAAAAGGAAGGCGCTGACTTCCGTGCAGAATTTGAAAAAATGGAAGGCGTAACTAAGACTGAATCTGGTCTTCTTTACCAAGTGATGACGCCTGCTGAAGGCGCTTCTCCGGTAGATACAGACACTGTTGAAGTTCACTACACAGGTACGCTAATTGACGGTACTAAGTTCGATAGCTCTTACGATCGTGACCAATCGGCTACTTTCCCTCTAAACCGTGTAATTCCGGGTTGGACAGAAGGCGTTCAGTTGATGCAAGTTGGTTCTAAGTACAAGTTCGTTATCCCACCTGAGCTTGCTTACGGCCCACAAGACACACCAACAATTCCTGCAAACTCAACACTTGTATTCGAAGTAGAGTTGCTAAACATTGATGGTGCTGACGCAGCGACTAAGACCCAATAAGTCTTCATCGATATAAAAATACGAATAGAAAGAGCTCTCATTGAGCTCTTTTTTTGTGCAACTCATCGCTTTAAATTCGCTATTGTTTGCTCCAAGTCACTTCTTGTTTATGTTTGTAGACGTTGCCTCTTCAAATTTTCTGATAAACTTGCGTTAATTAGTTGAGATAAAGCTTTTAACTTGGGCAGGTGCTCGTGAATACAACAGATGCAAATTATGCAGATTCACTTTTGGAAATGGAATCTGTGGATGTAAAACCCTTTACCATGCATGACAACACCATTCTTCGTTCTTACGAAGCAGTCGTGGATGGTCTTGCTAGCTTGATTGGCCCGCACTGTGAAATTGTGCTGCACTCACTGGAAGACTTGAATACTTCCGCAGTGAAAATCGCTAATGGTGAAAATACCGGACGCCAGGTTGGCTCTCCGATCACCGATCTTGCATTGAAAATGCTGCAAGATATTGAAGGTTCAGAGCGCAATTTCTCTCGTTCGTATTTTACACGAGCGAAAGGCGGCGTATTGATGAAGTCGATTACGATTGCCATTCGTAATTCTGACAATCGAGTTATCGGGCTTTTGTGTATCAATATTAATTTGGATGCGCCATTTTCTCAGGTGCTAGCTGCCTTTATGCCAGCCAGTGATGCGAAAGATGCGGCCTCTTCGGTTAACTTTGCTAGTGATGTTGAAGAGTTGGTGGATCAAACAGTAGAGCGCACCATTGAAGATATTAATGGCGATAAGTCGGTATCGAATAACACCAAGAACCGCCAAATCGTGATGGATTTATACGATAAAGGTATCTTTGATATTAAAGATGCGATCAACCGTGTTGCTGACCGTCTGAATATCTCTAAGCATACCGTTTACTTATACATTCGCCAACGCAAGACAGAGGATGGCGAGAAGTGAGTACAACTGAACCATTAACCTATAGTTTAGTGGTGAACGGTGCTGTTTATGGTAGCCAATCGGCACGTAATGCGTATCAGTTTGCGTGTGCCTTGATAGACAAAGGTCACCGGTTAGTGAGTGTGTTTTTCTATCAAGATGGTGTGACAAATGGCAGTGCGCTGACGGTCCCCGCGAATGATGAATTTGACTTAACAGGTGCATGGCAAGAATTAGCAGTAAAACATAACGTGCGGTTGGAAACCTGTGTCGCGGCGGCGTTAAGGCGTGGCATTGTGAGCTTAGACGAGGCCAAACAACATGCGTTAGATGGCCATAACCTAGCCGACGGTTTTGAACAAGCAGGGTTAGGTAGCCTAGCAGAAGCCATGTTAATCCAAGACAGGGTGGTGCAATTTTGAGCCAATTAACCTTTGTATTTCGCAGTGCTCCCCATAATACCAATGCAGGGCGTGAGGGTGTGGATGCATTATTAGCGGCATCGGCATACTGTGAAGATATTAGCGTCATATTTCTTGGTGACGGAGTCGCCCAGTTGGTGAATGAACAAAACCCAGCAGCCATTCAAAGCAAAGACTACGCACCTATGCTGAAGTTATTCGATCTTTATGACATAGAAAACGTGTATGTTTGCCAGCAGTCGTTAGCAGAAAGAGGGCTTGAAAAAGCTACCTTAACGATAGATGTGCAGTCTCTGACTCATTCAGAAGTTACTGACAATTTGCAATCCGCAGGTAAACTGCTGACCTTTTAATTTGGCGTTCTCCTCGGATTTTTCTTGAACATTTCTCTGATAGTTAGGTAATAGCAGCATGCTTCACATTATAAAAACCATTACTGGCTTGAATGATGCTATGCAGTATTCAGGCGAAAATGACGAGTTTATCTTAGTCGAAGCCGCTACCTATGCGGCAAATACGGCTCATAAAGACTTCAAATTGATTTCTGGCGTGACAGAACGAGTGTCCGTATTAAGTGCTGATGTCGACGCTCGCGGCTTGAATGGATTTGTTGATGCAAGACTTGAAGTTGTCGGCTTTAGTGGCTGGGTGACGCTTACAGAGCGACATAGCCAGACAATGACATGGGATTAAGCGGTTAATTTTCGGTCAAAGCACGAATCTAAATACTCAACAAGCAATAAGCTGAATAAGCATTCGAAAATGTGACTCAGTCTAAATTCCCTTATTCAGCTCCCAAAGAAAAAAGATCTGTATATTTCTTGACACATCCCTCTGCGCTGAATAGAATTTTGCGTCCCTATTTGTACGATAGTACATCTAGGACTAGATTTTTCATCAAGCTTACTTTAAGTAAATCAGGAGCTAGTTAATGGCAACTATTAACCAGTTGGTACGCAAGCCTCGTGCAAAGCAAGTTGTTAAAAGCAACGTGCCAGCACTAGAAGCGTGCCCACAAAAACGTGGTGTATGTACTCGTGTATACACTACTACACCAAAAAAACCTAACTCAGCACTTCGTAAAGTATGTCGTGTTCGTCTAACGAACGGCTTCGAAGTAACTTCGTACATCGGCGGTGAAGGTCACAACCTTCAAGAGCACAGTGTTGTACTAATCCGTGGCGGTCGTGTAAAAGATCTACCGGGTGTACGTTACCACACTGTTCGCGGCGCGCTTGACTGTGCTGGCGTAAATGACCGTAAGAAAGGTCGTTCTAAGTACGGTGTGAAGCGTCCTAAGTCTTAATGGATTCCGTTAAGTAAGGCCAAACACTAAATTAATTTTAATTCTTAATTTTTGAAGAAACTGAAAAGTTTTGGATAACCTGAAGAAGACAACGGAGATACATCCATGCCACGTCGTCGCGTTATAGGCCAGCGTAAGATCCTTCCAGATCCTAAATTCAAATCTGAATTGCTGGCAAAATTCGTTAACATCCTAATGGTTGACGGAAAGAAATCTACTGCAGAGAAAATTGTTTACACTGCACTAGAAGTTATGGCTGAGAAATCTGGTAAAGATCACTTAGCTGTATTTGAAGAAGCTCTTGAAAATGTTCGTCCAGCGGTAGAAGTTAAATCTCGCCGTGTGGGTGGTTCAACTTACCAAGTACCTGTAGAAGTTCGTCCGGTTCGCCGTAACGCTCTTGCTATGCGTTGGGTAGTTGAAGCTGCGCGTAAGCGTGGTGAAAAATCTATGGCTCAACGCCTAGCTGCTGAAATGCTAGACGCGTCTGAGAACAAAGGTACTGCGGTTAAGAAACGTGAAGACGTTCACCGCATGGCTGACGCTAACAAAGCGTTTGCTCATTACCGCTGGTAATACCTTTATAGTGCTGTGGGGTTCCCTGCAGCACTTCTTTAGTTCCTATGCGTATGCTAGGAACTATTGCTATATCTAGGGCTTGGCTTTTTTAGGCACAATTTAGACATAGCAATAGTCCCTAAGTCTCTAAGTAAAGAGGATTCAACCGTGGCTCGTAAAACTCCTATTGAGCGCTACCGCAATATCGGTATCGTTGCTCACGTAGATGCAGGTAAAACAACCACAAGTGAACGTATTCTGTTCTATACCGGTCTTTCTCACAAAATCGGCGAAGTTCACGATGGTGCTGCTACCATGGATTGGATGGAGCAAGAGCAAGAGCGTGGTATTACGATCACTTCAGCTGCAACCACTACGTTTTGGCGTGGTATGGAAGCACAGTATCCTGATCATCGCATCAATATCATCGATACCCCTGGGCACGTTGACTTCACGATTGAAGTAGAGCGTTCTTTGCGTGTTCTTGATGGCGCGGTTGTTGTGTTTTGTGGCTCATCAGGCGTTGAACCACAGTCAGAGACGGTATGGCGTCAAGCCGATAAATACCAAGTTCCACGTATGGTTTTCGTTAATAAAATGGACCGTACTGGTGCTGACTTCCTACGCGTTGTTGACCAAATTAAAGATCGTCTTGGTGCAAACCCAGTTCCAATCCAATTAAACATTGGTGCAGAAGATGAGTTTAGAGGTGTTGTTGACCTTATCAAGATGAAAGCAATTAACTGGAATGAAGCCGATCAAGGCATGACCTTCTCTTACGAAGACATTCCAGCTGACATGCAAGAAATGGCTGAAGAGTACCGCACAGAACTTGTTGAAGCGGCAGCTGAAGCAAACGAAGAGTTGATGGATAAATACCTTGAAGAAGGTGAGCTAACAGAAGCTGAAATCAAACTTGGTCTGCGTACTCGTACTCTTAATAATGAAATCGTGCTTGCTACTTGTGGTAGTGCGTTTAAAAACAAAGGGGTACAGGCTGTTCTTGATGCTGTTGTTGAGTTCCTTCCTTCTCCTGTTGATGTTCCTGCTATTAAGGGAATCGATGAAAACGAGAACGAAGTAGAGCGTCATGCAGACGACAATGAACCGTTTTCGGCACTGGCATTTAAGATTGCAACTGACCCATTCGTTGGAACATTAACTTTCATTCGTGTTTATTCTGGCGTTGTTGAAAGCGGTAAAACAGCTTACAACTCAGTTAAGCAGCAGCGTGAACGTTTAGGGCGCATTGTTCAAATGCACTCAAACAAGCGTGAAGAAGTGAAAGAAGTGCGAGCAGGTGATATCGCAGCTATTATTGGCTTAAAAGATGTCACGACTGGTGAAACACTGTGTGATCAGAACCATAAGATTGTTCTTGAGCGCATGGAGTTCCCAGACCCAGTAATTCAGATCGTTGTAGAGCCTCGCTCTCAAGCTGATCAAGATAAAATGACTATTGCGTTAGGTAAACTAGCGGCAGAAGATCCATCATTCCGTGTTGATATGGATGACGAAACAGGCCAAACCCTGATTTCGGGTATGGGTGAACTGCACTTAGATATCATCGTTGACCGCATGAAGCGCGAATTTGGCGTGAACTGCAACGTTGGTAATCCGCAAGTTGCTTACCGTGAAACCATTCGTGGTACAGCAAATGCTGAAGGTAAATTTATCCGTGAACATGGTGGTAAAGGTCAATACGGTCACGTATGGCTGAAACTAGAACCATCAGAAGTTGGCGAAGGCTTTGTCTTTGTTAACGACATTGCTAACGGTATTGTGCCAAAAGAATTTATTGGCTCTGTCGCTAAAGGCGTTGAAGAGCAAATGAATAATGGTGTGCTTGCTGGCTATCCAGTTCTGGATATCAAAGCTACACTATATGATGGTTCTTACCATGAAGTAGATTCAAGTGAGATGGCGTTTGTAATCGCTGCCTCTATGGCTTTCAGATCGGGTGCACTTGAAGCGCAACCGGTTCTGCTAGAGCCTATGATGAAAGTTGAAGTAACGACTCCAGAAGACTGGATGGGTGACGTTGTTGGTGACATTAACCGTCGTCGCGGCATCATCGAAGGCATGGACGAGGGGACAGCTGGCCTGAAGATAATTCGTGCACAAGTTCCGTTGTCTGTCATGTTTGGTTACGCAACTGATTTACGTTCTGCGACACAAGGTCGTGCTTCTTACTCTATGGAGTTTAGTGAGTACGCTGAAGTGCCAAAAAATGTTGCAAATGCAATCATTGCAGAGCGTGGTTAAAAAACTGAGCACATTTTTTCTTCTTTTTTGGAAGATCAATGAGTTCAAATATTGCGCTAACGCGTGTTGGCGCATAAAATAGCAAATTCTGGCGCACATCGGAGCTTATTCCGATGTGAATCATAACTAGGAAGGAACACGATCGTGTCTAAAGAAAAATTTGAACGTACGAAACCGCACGTAAACGTTGGTACTATCGGCCACGTTGACCACGGTAAAACAACTCTAACTGCTGCTATCTGTACTACTTTGTCAAAAGTATACGGCGGTGAAGCGAAAGACTTCGCATCTATCGATAACGCTCCAGAAGAGCGCGAGCGTGGTATCACAATCGCTACTTCTCACGTTGAGTACGATACACCTGAACGTCACTACGCACACGTAGATTGCCCAGGACACGCCGATTACGTTAAAAACATGATCACTGGTGCTGCGCAAATGGACGGCGGTATCCTAGTTGTTGCTGCGACAGATGGCCCTATGCCACAAACTCGTGAGCACATCCTACTTGGTCGTCAAGTTGGTATCCCTTACATCATCGTATTCATGAACAAATGTGACATGGTTGATGATGAAGAGCTTCTAGAGCTAGTTGAGATGGAAGTTCGTGAAC
>NZ_JAUFQV010000010.1 GCF_030409945.1 Vibrio tapetis subsp. quintayensis | reverse complement strand
CGTGAGCTCATTTGATTGAAATGTGTGTTTGGCGATATTCATTAGATCAAAGGCAGCGGTGCGCGTCTACCTCATTGTTTTTATGGTTAATTATGAGGGGATTCGCAAGATGCAGGCGTTAACTGCAAAAGGAGGAATAATTGGAATTAAGCGCATTAAAAGTAGTTGTTTTCTTGGTTGGTTGTCTCTCTGGATACTTCATCGCATATTCGAAGAAGAAGGGTGAAAATAGGGCGCTACTAGAAGACATTCGTCAGCTAGAACAAGAAAAACGTTCAGTTGAAACTGATTTTGTTCTTAAAATAGAAGAAGTTAAAAAACAACATAACTTGGAGTTTGAACGACGTAAATATCAGTATGAAGAAAAAAGTCGTGTATATTCCGATTTCTGTTCAGAATTAGATCGTTACCAAAGTAAAGGTCAGGTCATCCTAAAAGAACAAGCTATGCCAATGATTTCAAGGTTTCTTCAATCATTGGAAGCCTCAAATGGCTCAGAAAACCTTGCTAGAACCTCGTTCTCCGAATATTTTTCCGAAGTGTTGCTTTTGTGTAATGAGTTGAGTTTGGCATTCATTGAGATGAAGAACCAAACCAATAAGCTAAGGTTAGTAACATCTGAGGGTACAGACATATTACTAACCCAGCTCACTGATAACCTTCAAAAGTTAAATGATGTTTCAATCGAGATGATGAAATTCATGGCTACACCGGAAGGTATGCTGGATCCAAATAAGCAACAGCAGTACACCGAGTGTTTAGTTGCCTTAGGCGATGAAAATCAAGTAATTCGTAGCAACATAATACAGCAAATGAAGACCGAGCTAGCTTCAAGCTAGCAGTTAACAAAACAATCAAGGTGATGCATTACACTCGGCAGTTTTGGTTTGAAGTTCGGTGTGTTTGGCTAGTTCAGTGTAGGCACACCTTATTGTAGGCGTTAGCTTTTTTGGAGGTCAATTGGAAGATTTAGTATTAATCTTAAACATTGCTGTGGTGATATCCATATCCATCGGCGGCTTTCTTGTTAGAAATTACTTTCCCAAGTATTTGTCTGAAAAAGCCAAAAACTTAGCGACAAAAGAAGATATCGGGCAGATTACAGACCAAGTAGAATCAATTAGACGTCAGCATGCCGTCGAACTCGAAAAGGTCAAAACAGAACTAGATGTAAAAGGGGCTCTTCGTCAGTCATTTCAATCTAAGAGCTTGGACGCTCTGACTGCTATTGATGAGTTACTCGTAGAAATTCATTTATACAGCTGGAAGCAACTTGCTGAACGACCACCAAATGAACATTACGTCTGGAGTAATGTCGACACTTTAGCCGAAAATCGACATTTTCATTATTATCGTGTCGCTATAGATAAAGTTAAAATGGTTCATGGTCTTTACCTTACTTCAGCAGCAAAGCGAGCTTTATCAGACTTATCTCAATCTATAGGGATGCTATCTAGTATGGAACTTGCTCTCAACAATGATCCTGACGAAGCAATTTTAGAATCTGCGGTTCCAGGTTATTCGTCAGCCATTGAATCTGTTGAAAAGTGTCGAAAGAAGCTAATGCACGAACTGGGAGTACAAAGCTAACAAATAAGGATTAAGCGCTGCGTCGCCAGCGTTAAATCCCGAGTGTTGAACAAGCCCGTTGCCACTTCTTATAGTAAATTGTGCGATCTGGTGTGGTGGGCGCATCGCCCTGAGACTTTTCTCAAGGCGAGCGAGGCTGAGGTAAGGTTGCGATAGCAATCTTATCAATCAGTTAGCCCTTTTATCTTCTTATTTTTGTTCGTCTCTCTTCTGATTTCATTTCAGTCATTATCCTTATTATGTTTGCCTTTCGGCTATCTCGGTCGTGTTATTCCGACGCACGCCATCTCATGCTGGCAGCACGGGCAGGTTCGTATGGCTTTGGCTCTGATGGTCGTGGTCATTGGTAGAGTTTGATAAAACAGGTTTAGCAACAAGGTAAGCGTCTAATTAAGCAGTGAGGCCTTATTCGGCCTCATCGATTTCCATGTTCCAAGGCATAAGATCGGTGAGTTCGTCTTGAGGGGATCGAGTCGGCAGCATTTTGAACAAGTGCGCGAAGTAGTAATACGGGTTGATATTATTTGCCCGACACGTCATCACTAAGCTATACAAGTTAGCACTCGCTGTCGCACCCTCAACTGAGGTTGAGAACATCCAGTTTTTCCGCCCCGTTGTAAACGGGCGGATAT
>NZ_JAUFQV010000001.1 GCF_030409945.1 Vibrio tapetis subsp. quintayensis | reverse complement strand
TCTTTTCTCATGCCGGTAGCCTTGCTATTCGAGCTTTTGGATCGGCTTCGCTTACGACTACTTCTCTTGCGATTGCCCAGATGTAAGCGATCATCTCTCTTGCTATCGCAGCGACGACGACATTTCTGTGTTTACCGTTTTGCAGTAAACGCTAGTAACGACGGCATAACCTTTGTTGCGCGTGCCAAGCAATATCGACAATCTCTTTCGGTAGACCTTCTTGTCTTCGTTGCAATTCAACAGAGATGTTTGCTTTGTGTTTATAGGTGTGTGCGCCCTCGATGAGTAATCGCCTCGCTCGACTATTACCACACTTGGTTAAACTGCCGCACCTGGTTTTCCCGCCGCTGGAGCTTTCGGTTGGGACTAACCCGAGGTAAGCCATGAGTTTTCTGGGGTGGTCGAAACGACGTAAATCGCCCAGTTCAGCAATCGTGCCCAGAGCAACGAGCAGTCGCACGCCCCGCATCGCTTGGACAGCTTTCACCACGGGATAATAGTGCCAGTTTTTTACTTGGTGAAGAAGTTCATTGTCCATCCGTTGTAATCGTTGCATTCGCTCACTGATGGTGATGACCATTTCTTGAAGCACAATTTGCTGGCTGTGGTGAGGCAAAATGAGGTCTGTTAGCCACCGTAGATGCTTTTTAGACCAGTTATCGTTTACTGTTGCTTGAATGTTATTGCGAAGGAGGAAGCCTTTTAGTTGGAACTTCGCGTCTTTTAAGTCCTTCATTGCCGTTTCTCTTGCTCGGGAAAGATCTCGAATGGCTTCATCTTCCGCTTCAGGGACGTAGATAGAAGTCAGCTCTTCGGCCTTAAAAAGCTGGGCTAGTTTTGCTGCATCACGTTTGTCCGTTTTTACGCGGTCGCCTGATTTCTTGGGAATAAGTGAAGGGGCGATAACGTAGCAACAGTGTCCAAGGCTGGTCAGTAAGCGGTATGTCCAGTAACCACATGGCCCCGCCTCATAAACGAAATGGAGTGTGGCTTTTGGGTATTTCGATTGCAATTGTTGTGCGAGTTTAATTAACGCTGATTTATTGGACTTAATTCGGCCTAAATGGTCAGGTTTTGCTCCACGATGACCTTGTAGAACTGCGACCTGTATAAAGGATTTGTGAGTATCTAACCCAATGAAAATTATGGTATCGTTGTTCATGCTAGCCTCCAAAATTTAGTTGTTTGCACACTAATTATGGCTCTGGCGTCAAGCTAACCCACGATATTGGAGGCTAGCACCTCGTGGGGGTCATTATGTCTATGTGAATAGCATATTATCAGGAGTTTTATGTCAGTATCATCGAGAGTAAGAAATATTATTTTAGCTGAGTCACTAGGTGTATGTGCCCTTTGTAATAAGAACATTGGGGCGGATGGTGAAGCTGCTCATATTGTCGCTGAGACTCCAGATGGGCCTAGGGGTAAAAGTAATTTAACGTTAATAGAAAGAAACTCACCAGATAATTTAATTTATCTGTGTGTCAGTTGTCATCGAGAAAAAATTGATAAATATCCAGATCAATATCCAGTAGCCGACTTGCACCATATTAAATTAAGGCATCAAAATGTACGTGAAACTTTTAATAATGGACAGTTCAACTATTTTAAAGCATTGTTTTTTGGTCTTTCAACTGCAAGAATCGCATCTATTCTTTCAAATGCATGCTGTGGAATACAAATCCAATTATCTGACTCAGATTTGAATAACCTTTCGCAATTACAAAAAAATATTGAAACAACTATTGTTCCTGCGAACATGAACAATTATGTTTCTATCCTTAAAGATGCAATTGTTACATTGAATCAAGTTTTTGAAAAAGAGGGCGTTGAATTTCAATGCGGACCATATGAATTCAAATATAGGGTGATGTTTTATAACGAAATGGATCCAGAAACTTCCTATCGCCGTGATGAGTTTTGGGAGCTATATTTCAATGTGGAGTCTTTGTGTAGCAATGCTGCTGGTTCACTTCATCATATTGTAAAGCAAAACTCTGCCCCAAGATTCACATGATCTACTAACGGGACACACACGAAATATGTTGGCTAAGTAGAAGTAGACTTCCGATTTTTGATGTGTGTCCACGTTGATTCAAATCAGAATCGTCAAGCTCGATCTTTGTGGCAAGTATCAGAGAATTAAGCCGTTTTTTGTGAATCGAGGGGCATTGGTTTTTTAAGGCTTGCTGTAGAATCTGAATGTCGCGCATCGTGAGCTCATTTGATTAAAATGTGTGTTTGGCGATATTCATTAGATCAAAGGCAGCGGTGCGCGTCTATCTCATTGTTTTTAGGGTTAATTATGAGGGGATTCGCAAGAACGCGGCGTTATGCGTAAAAGGTTTATTTAAATGTATCGTGCTATCCGAAATGAAATCGAAAGTGTTTTACAAGAAATTGGGCAAGATCATGTCAATGACTACGATTATCTAATGACTAGTCTTAACTCTATAAATGTTGCTGAAGATATTGAATATCAAAAAAAGTACCGTAAATTTTGGGTTATGAGATATATTTCTCCGGAGTCTGAGTTCAATAAAAAATACTTTGAGTTTTTAGAGAAGAATAAAAATAATAGCGCGTTAACCTTTGCTGAAGCTTGCAACCATTTTGATGGTGCAACTACTGATAGAGGCGGTGAGAAGTCTTCTTTTCAATTTTCATTTATAACAAAACTTATGCATATGATTGATGGTGCTTGTCCAATATATGACTCTAAAGTTCGTGATTTCTATTTTATTCCTGAAAATAGCGCAACTTATGATGAGAAAAAAGAGGCTTCAATAGCCTTAGTAGGTTACCTACGTTTTGAGCAGAGAGAAGCGAATACCTCAAACGAAATAAATGAGTCCATCCGTTACTTTAAACAGAGGTTTTCCCCAAGTGGATTCTCTGATCAGAAAATTCTAGACTCACTAATTTGGGGGTATGTAAAATCACGAGAAAAACGCATAACAAGGTATTTAAACGGAACTAAAACAGTGGGTTAAGTTCCGCTTCGCTCCACAGTATAACCCAAAATTTTAGTCCGCTTAATGCGACGCTGACGGATCCCCTCATAATTCCCTCAGTCCTGAGTTGTGCGTCAGCCTTTGATATTCGAACATACCTCATTGGTATTGAGACTCGTTAATTTTGTATCGCCGATGATTCCGCACTTCTCTTCCCAAGCTACTAACGGGACACACACGAAATGGAGTCCTCAAAGAAATTGTATACAGCCCTATTGGTGACTCAAAACGAAAAATCTTAGTTTTAGCGACTGAGCAAAAGAATATGGAAATGAAAAGCTGTTTTCAATAGGCACCATACTATTGAAACTCGAGTACCGATGTTGCATCTTAAAAACTCAGGCTATGAATTTGAGATATCGACGCCTAGAGCTATTAACGGGACACACACCAAATGTTTTGGTAAGTGGACATAGACTTCCGACTTTTGAAGTGTATCCATGTTGATTGTATATATCGATTCCTTAATGAAGTTAAATGTACTTAAAGTTAGTTGCTAACGGGACACACACGTAATAACGCTGAGTGAACAGCGAAATATGTTGGGACACACACGAAATATGTTGGCTAAGTAGAAGTAGACTTCCGATTTTTTATGTGTGTCCACGTTGATTTAAATCAGAACCGTCAAGCACGCTCTTTGTGGCAAGTATCAGAGAATTAAGCCGTTTTTTGTGAATCGAGGGGCATTGGTTTTGTAAGGTTTGCTGTAGAATCTGAATATCGCGCATCGTGAGCCCATTTGATCAAAATGTGTGTTTGGCGATATTCATTAGATCAAAGGCGGCGGTGCGCGTCTACCTCATTGTTTTTATGGTTAATTATGAGGGGATTCGCAAGAGCAAAGCGTTATGTTCACAAGGTGGATAGTAAAAATGGATGAGAAAGTACTAATAGCTTTTGGTGTTTGGGGAGGTGTTTCACTCCTCGGCTTTGTGTTGTTCTATGTGAATAAAAACGCACAGTTTAAGAGGAAATATTATCCAATATTCTCTGTCGTGACGGGGGCTTTATTTTTGTTCATTGCTAACTTGATGGGCTTTGTTAATCATCAATTCTGGATTGTAATTGTTCCCATTGTTTCTCTAATAACTTTTATGAACATACGTGGCGCTAAGTTTTGCGGCAACTGTGGGAAATCAAACTTTGCGCAATCATTAAAAGATAGAAAAATCGAATGCCAAAAATGTGGGCATACTATTTGAGCAATGTGAACATAACAAGATAATTGGACTCCCCACCTACCCAGTCTATTCTGAACAGTGAAGTGTTTAAGGGAGTCTAATTATGAAAAACCTTATTATTGGCGTTGATCTAGCAACAAAAGAGATTCAAGTTTGCGTGTACGCAAACAAAAAGGTGCACTCTAATCAAGAAATGACACCGAGCCAATTTAGTGAGTACTTGGCAAAACTTAGCCCTTCTTTGTTTAAACGGGACACACACGAAATATTTTGATGTTCTAAGGAGAAGGACGTGAAAGTAGTACAGGCTGATATATCGTATGAGGATGAATACGAAAGCTATGTAAAGACGTGTCATGAAGCTAGTCTTGATTACTATGACTTGGCAATTGATGACCCAAAGGCCTTTCTTGGCCAACTAGTAAAGAATGCTGAAGGCATAGATCTACCCGAAAGCTGGGTTCCTTGCTCGACTTACTTTTGTATTGCCAATGGTGAAATACTTGGAAGTATTCGCATTAGGCATGGGGCAAACGATTTTATCGATAACGTTATCGGTCACATTGGATACGAAACTAAGCCTCAATCTAGAGGCAAGGGTGTCGCGCATAAGATGCTTAGCTTTATAGCCTCTAATGTTCTAGATTTTACCGCATATTTGATCTGTGATAGGTCAAATATAGCGTCTCAAAAAGTTATCGAGAAATCAGGCGCTAGCTTCGATGCTGTGCTTGTGAATGGTAGTGACGAACTGCTCAGGTTTACATTAAACCGAACATAACATTCGCTTCAACCTGACTGCCAACCTATGGCATTTTTACTTTGGTTTGGCTTTTGTGATTACGGCGGTCTGTTTGAGTGTGGTGCAGTTGGCAGCAAGTTACATGGATTCCCCCGGCTGTCAAACATCCGCTAAACTTATGTTGATGGGTTTTGGACTGCCGCTCTACATTCGGCCTACTTATCGACGATTCGCATACGTCGTGGCCCTGATGACTTTGCGCGACTGCGGTGCCTTATTCGTTAGATGACATTAAATGTCCGCCCGCTTAACAGGCTCTCCGCAAGTGGTCTTAACCTATCTCCATCATTAGCGTCTGCAATGACCCGGTTGGGTTAACTCTTTGTGTTGCCTAGATACTTACTTAAGCAGCGTAATTCTCATATTCTGTTTGATTGTGTAAAAGCGACCAAATTATTCGAGCATTCTTTGCGGCCAGTGCCACTATCGCTCGATTCATTCCCCTTCGCTCCAGTACCCCTCGACACCATTGACTCAACCTATCTTGTTTGTCTCCGAGGTTGGCAATAACCGTTCGTGCACCGTGAACCAAAAGCGTTCGCAGGTATTTATCACCCTGCTTGGTAATTCTCCCTAGCCGGTTTTTACCCCTGTAGAATATTGTTTTGGGACCAAGCCTAACCAGGCAGAGAAGTCTCCGTTTAAACGGGACACACACGAAATAACGCTCCTAAAAAAAAGTTACTATTAGAGATAGGAATCAGTAGTTCATCAGCTTTAGTTCTGCTATTTGGTGTGTGTCGATGTTAGGTTATGCACTTTGACAACTTTCACCACAGGATAATAGCGCCAATTTATTACTTGGTGGGGAAGTTCATGACGATTAGTTGCTATTTTGCATTCTCTCATTGATGGTCATGACCATTTCTTGAAGCACAATTTGCTAGCTGTAGTGAGGGAAAATTAGATCGGTCAGGCACTGTAGATGCTTTATATATCAGTTAACTAAAACTGGTGTAAAAAATAGAATAATCAATTTCATGTAAGTTAGCGATGCCTCTATTTACAATGAAGCGAATCTGCTGTAATAGCACTGTTCTGTTAACTTCATTGATTTGATAGCAAGGACAAGAGCAATGAACACACTAGATGAAGTTAAATTAAATCTAAGCCGTACAAAACAAATGGGAGAGACGACGTTAGGCAAGTTGACTATTGAAGGAGTAAGTAAAAGTTGGTTTGTACTGGAACCCGCAGGACCAGACTCTATAACCGAGAATTCTGACAAAAGAATCAAAGCAGGCTCATATCGTTTATTACCTTATAGCTCACCGAAGTATCCCAACGTATATGAATTACAAAATGTGCCAGGTAGGACATTCATTCTTATCCATGCTGGAAATTATCACAAAGACACTCTTGGCTGTCTAATGCCTGGTAAAATATGGAGGAGTGTTGCCAAATCTCAATATTATGTTGGTAATAGTAAGTCGGCTTTGAAAGAAATATTTTCTGAAATTGTAAACTATAAAAAAATCACCATAGTTATATCCAATCAACTGGAGGAGCAACAATGATAAGGATTCTAATAATTCTTACGATGTCTGTTTTTTGTTCGCTACAAGTGTATGCTAAAACCCCAGAAACCAATATTTTGCATAATTGGATGGTAGAAAACTATCAGTCTATAGAATCAAATCTTGAAAAAAAAGAAGCTTCGGAAATAGTTCCTACACTTTTTTCTTTAGTGGAGATTTGGAAGCGTAGAGACGGAGCTATTTCCGGAGAGGTTTCGCCTTTGTTATTGGTTGCGTTAAAAGTTGAGCCTCACAATACTTTACTTTTGCTCTCTCAAACTCCAGGGTCTTTTAACAAATGGTTGAATGAGTTGGAAGGCATGGTGTTCACAGATCATACCGGCGATGAGAGAGAGCAATTAGAAAAGTTAAGACGTGATGTATTAGCAACACTGAAAACTTATTCTAGACAACAGCCGGATAAATTGACATTGATGGCTGACGCACTAATTGAAAGGTTAGAAGTGATAAGAGTGAGAGTGATAGATTAAGAGAATGCTAAATAGCGAATTGGTCTTTCGACCTTCGCAGTTAATTCTGAACAATTAAGAGTTTAAAAATAAAACATCAACAGAACCCACATGAATATTTTGGCTAAGTGAAAGTGGACTTTCGGTTTTGGTGTATGTGTTGGATTCTTGGGTATTGGAAGCGCGCTAGTTACCGTTTAGGCTTGAGATTAGAAGTGAAAAGCGGATAGTTGATGACAAAGACTTAAACGGACACACGAATTATTTTGGCTAAGTGGACGTAGACTTCCGATTTTTGGTGTGTCCCAATTGAGTAGTGGTGAGTGTGTCAATGTGCCTCACTAATTCTGTGGGGCACATTTTATTGCAGGTGCTATGCGTTAATAGCGAAGTGAAATTATGGAGGAAATTAATATGGATATTGAAAATCTACCTTTCGGAATCACAGACTGGAGTGAAGTTGAGGTTACCGAGCATACTGGTGAAACGGGTATGGCATATTGGCGAACTAAGAAATTTGGCCAGCTTCGAGTCCGTATGGTTGAGTATTCGGAAAACTATCTGGCAGATCATTGGTGTTCGAAAGGGCATATATTGCTTTGTCTTTCGGGGGAATTAACTACCGAGTTAGAGGATGGTCGAGAATTCGTTCTAAAACCCGGTATGAGTTATCAAGTTGCTGACAACGCAGAGGCTCATCGTTCGTCTACGGTAATTGGCGCTAAGCTGTTTGTCGTAGACTAAGCTTCGGACTCTGACGTTTAAGTTTGCTATGCTGGTTAATCAATTAAATCAAGAAATAGAGTTGTAGCAACTCACTTTATTTGTCGAATCAACGCAGAAATTCATGTCATTCGTTATGTGGCAAGGGAGAAATATGGAAATCTCATTGTTAGCGGATCATCCATCCGACGCACCCCAAATAGCGAAATGGTACTACGATGAGTGGGCACGAATTGCGCCAAATGTAACAGAAGATATGGTGCTTGAAAAAGTTATTGAAAAATCTGTTAATCGAATGCAAGTACCATTGTCTATCGTCGCCCATAAAAACGAAGAGCTTGTCGGTGTCTTAGAGCTGAAATTGCGTGAAAACAAAAATTATCCTGAGTATGAGAATTGGGTTGGTGGTGTGTTTACTAGCCCAAATCATCGAGGTGAGGGTGTTGCGAGCCAACTTCTAAATCAAGCTAAGTGCTTAGCGCTTGAACTCAATATCAACAAGCTGTACCTGCAGTGCGAAAGCTTCAATGTTGGTTTGTATGAAAATCATGACTTTAAGGCGTTGCATCAAGCTAAACATCATAGTGTAGAAACGACAATTATGGTTTGGTGCTCAGCCACATAGAAAGTAATTCATGCTAATTTGTAACGAGAGTATATGGGCTCAAATTGGTTTGAAGTATAAGGTGCAATGCGGTAACGCTGGGTTCCGTTGTTCAACGCTAGATCGGGCGATGTGTCTATTTGAATTTTCGAGGATGTGATGAATATATTTCCAAAGATAAGGCAGCCAGAAGGAAGCCTGTATTGTGGGCCTTATTGTGTTGTAGCATGTTTACATGCTCTGGAGAGGCTGCCTCTTACCTCTTCTCTTGAACTACAAAAGTTCGATTCAAAAACGGCAGCATTCACTGGCAATTTCATTCAAGTTAATGGTTCACAAGGATTAATCGATCTAGCCTTAGAACTCTATAAAATAACAGGGATAATTACGCCCGGTGAGAATCCTGATTATATAGAACACTCTGGTTATAATTCATTAGGAGCGATGCTTTATGTTCTTCGCCAATTTGGTTTGAAATGCTCGGTTGTTATTCGTGATGATGAAATCTATAAGTACTTACGCCAGGCTTTCCCAACTGAATTTGAACTTATTGATCGGTTAGATATTCCAATCAACACTTTATCGAAGGGCAAATCTACTCCGGATGGAACAATGTTAATTTCAGTCATATCGGTTAATGGGTCGTTACACTACATTCTCAATAATGCCCTAGGCAATTGGTTCGACTCAGATATTTCCGGTAGCAGTGCTACATGGGACTTCATTGAGAACTGGGAGTCTACAGCGAATAAACGTGCGGGAGCATCATGGCTAGGTGTATCCATACGAGTTGAGTATTGAGCGGAGATATATTGCTCAAGTAGGCGATGATTCATCGTTTGCTTTGACTTATTAATTCTCGCAAATTCTATCATCTGGTTTGGTTTTTCTGCTGAATTTCGAGCATATCACCATTGACCATGCTGTAAATTATGTAACCTTCTTGCCTAAAAACTAGCGTCACTACACATTTCTAACCCTATACGCACCGACGGAAACTTTGCTAAGGTGTTCAGCTAGTTAGCTTTAGAATCAGATTGACGAGTGCTCACTTAAATAGGGCCGCCCACGAACGCGTGAATCCATCTCATTCGTTATATTCAAGGAGAAACAATGGAACTTTGGAGTTTGCCTCATACGTATGAGTTTGAAGGTAGAGAGGTGAAATATGGGATTGAAGGGGAAGGAGAACCTTTGGTTTTGGTGCATGGTACGCCTTGGTCATCATTCAATCTTAGGCATTTGATTCAAGCTTTGTCGAGTCAGTATACCGTCTACTATTTTGATTTGCTGGGCTATGGTGAATCAGAGAAGGGAGAGGCAGATGTATCTTTAAAGATACAAAATCAGCTATTAGATTCTTTAATTGATCATTGGCAGTTGGAATTACCTTATATAGTGGGTCATGATTTTGGTGGCACAACAGTGCTAAGGAATTACTTACTGGACCAACGAAAGTACAAAAAGATAGCCCTAATTGACCCGGTTGCGTTGTCCCCCTGGGGATCTCCATTCTTTAAACATATTGAAATGCATGAAGAAGCCTTTGCCGGAGTGCCTGATTTTATCCACTTAGCCATTGTTGAAGCTTATATAAAAACAGCGTCATATCAGTCATTATCTCGAGAAACCATTGACGGTATTCTTGCTCCTTGGTCGGGAGAAGAAGGAAAGAAAGCCTTTTATCGGCAAATAGCTCAAGCTGATTCAAAGTACACAGATGAATTTCAAGATAAGTTTTCCAACTTTGATGTACCAACATTAATCCTGTGGGGAGAAGAAGACACTTGGATTCCTGTTGAACAAGCTCACGTTCTCAACCGCGAGATTAAAGGTTCTAAGTTGGTTACCGTTCCCGATTCGGGCCATTTGGTTATTGAAGAGCGTCCTGAAATACTGGTGCGAGAGATTTGTTTGTTTTTCAAAAACTGAATACAACAAGCGGTTTATGATGACTTAGGCTAGGTTTCACGCTACAGGATTTAAGCAGAAGCACACGATACAACTTGGTGTGTGTCCTTTAGATGATACGTTAGCCCCGAAAGGATGGTCGGCATGTCAAGGTTTAGCATTAAAACTTGTGCGTTGTTATTTGTAGCTGCAATAACATTACACAATATTGAGGAGGCTCTTTTTCTGCCCTCGTGGGCAAACCCAGTCGGGCTTGATATCTCGTCTTCTGAATTTACGTTTGCTGTTGTGGTGCTAACCGTACTTGCCTACGTTTCTGCTTGTTTAGCCATTCGAGATGGTAGAAGGGGAAGGTGGGCATACTTTTATACGGGATATGCTTTGGCGATGTTCTTGAACGTTTTCTTTCCCCACTTACTGACCTCGATCTTGGTGCAAGAATATGCTCCAGGTACGGGAACAGCCCTTTTGTTGGTGCTACCGACCTCATCATTGGTGTTGTATACATCGATTACGGGCGGGTTTGTTGACAGAGCCAAGTTTTATGTCGCTGGGCCTATTGTTGTTTTAGGTATGATGCTTAGCGTGCCGTTGTTGTTCGCACTATGGCGAGCGGTAACAAGTTAACAAACCAACCCAGCGGACTCCGAAAATTTTACCTGCGTAGTGCATAGTTTTTAATGACGGCTTATTTACGTAGCTTAGCCAAACGCTTTTCTACTTCTTTTTTCTCCCAGTCATTTCCTAAAAAATTGAACAACTCAAATGCCTTAATCATATGTGAAACGACAAAGATCCCCCAACCTAAGGCAGGGTAAATTGCCCAAATTTCCTCAGTGCCCGTCACAAAATTAATGACAAATAATAAGCATATTACCGATAAGTAGTTAATTAAGTGAGCGTAAAATGCTTTAACTTTTTTTACTTGAGCCACTACGTGTTCTTGCTGAGTAGTTGTGTGCATTGCGTGATCCATTTGATTGCCCTTCATCTTTAACGTAATTGTTTGATGAGGTAAATACTAAATGAAGTTATGGGGTTAATGGCTTGTTTGCGACGAAATGCGGTAATGGGGGAGCGAAGTGTCTATAACCAGAGTGAAGTGCCGACGACTAAGTAATGCTAGCAACTTTCTTAAGTGGACTTATCAACGCTCGGTACGTTCGGCTTGGAGCCTGTTATAAGCGGTAAAGTCAGCGGTTGCAGCCCTTTAAGGCACGGAACGCTTGCGGTTGCTCATGTCCTTAAAGAACGTGGGCAAGTAAAGGCTGGCGACAAAGTTGACTTTGAAACGTTATCTGGGATCTTAAAGGCATTAATAAACGACTCAACAGTCGCACTGGATTTCCCATCGCCAGCCATTGAGTTTGGTGTTTCCCCGTCCTCAGACTTGTTGGAACATCTAGGAATAACAACAAGCAACGTGATTTCCTTTGGTTACTTTGACTCAAAAGTATTTATCGAAGTTGATTGCGAAAAGACATTACGTAATCTTCGGCCAAATTTTGAGGCGTTGAAGCAAATTAACGGGCGTGGTGTTTTGATCACCGCGTGTTCAGTTAGTGTTGAGTTAGACTTTGTCTCAAGGTATTTTGTACTTTGGGTTGAGCTTAGAGTTTACGACGCGGTGGAATAGGTAATGTGGTTGTGGTGTTCAGCGGTTAACACAATGCGATACTACCTGCGTGAAAAAATCGAAATATGTATAAATGGATAATTAAGATAGGTAAAAATGAACGATAAAGTGTTTGAAATTTGGCAAAAGAAGCGAGAGCAAGGCTTCTTTTCATGGTTTTATAAGAGTACGTTAGGGGCCGTTGTATTCTATATAGTGTTTAATGTCGCTTTCCAATATTCCTCTTTTAGCGAGTTGGGCGGTTTCGCATTTTTTCAGAGCCAGCTTTTGAACTATGCGTTGTTCACTGGTTTGATATTTTTTGCGAATGGGGCGCTCTGGTTTTATCGCGAGTCTAGCTATAAGAAGGAAGCGCGTCGTAGAAATATGTCATAAAGATGCTTCTAACGGGTGTAGACAGTGGTATGCACGACGTCCGGTTGCGTTGATCATAGCTTAAGCGGACGCTTTCTCCGTCGAACATTCGTATATTGTTAATGATTGTCGTGTTATGTTGATTTTTTGCTTTTGGTCAAGGGTTGAATAATGAGTAATTTGCAAAAAGCAGGTGGGGTTACAGCACTCCTAGAAGCAGCCATTTACGTATCAGCATTCATTTTTTTTGGCGCATTCTGGGATTTCCCGAAGGATGCTAGCTCAGTGCAAAAGTTTTCTTTTCTGGCTGAAAATCAGGGCCTCTTGTCCACTGTAAACTTCATAATGTATGTGCTTTTTGGGATCCTTTTAGCAGTATTAGTTGTGGCACTTTATGAACGCTTGAAGATAAATGCGCCAACACTCTCACAAATCGCTTCGGTGTTTGGGGTTGTTTGGGTAGGCTTAGTCATCGCTAGTGGAATGATTGCAAATATAGGTTTGGCTGCGGCCTTGGAGTTGTCAACGACTGATCCAGAGCAAGCGATGACAGCCTGGCGAGCTATCTACGCGGTAGTCGAGGGTTTAGGTGGTGGAAACGAGGTCGTTGGAGGCTTGTGGGTTCTATTGTTAAGTTTTGCGGCTTTAAAAGGTCATGAACTTCCCAAAACACTTAACTATCTTGGCCTGTTCGTTGGTACCGTCGGTATTTTTACTATTTATCCCGCTGATGTGCTAACTGAAATTTTTGGTATCAGCCAAATAGTATGGTTTTCTTGGCTCGGCGTAGTGATGCTGAGGAGCCGTAAAAGTTAACAAGGCGATCAACAGTAGCCTTAAGCGCGTGGTATTTTTGTTTCGTAGAAAGTTGATACCACGGTTTAGGGCTCGCTAATTAAGTGCGATACTAACGGACATGCACCAAACAAAGATACCGATAATTGCCTCTTCACGTCCCGCTAGCCATTCTTTAGAAAACATCAAATACTAAAACAACCCTCTACCGACTTTAGTGTATATTATTCAAACGCCACCCATTTTAGAATTAAGAAATGAGGTTATGATTGATCAAGGAGTGATTCAATGAAGGTCAGATTAGCGGAAATTCAAGACGCAAAAACATTGTTAGGTTTTATTGCGCTTAAGGCGGAATTTGACCGAAGCATGAAAGGCTTTCAAGGCGAAATTACCACCAATATTGACAAGATCGAACGTACTCTGTTTGGTCAATCCCCATTTGCCCACGCGTTGCTTTTAGAATCCGAGAGTAAAGCGATTGGCTTTGCACTTTATCATTTTAGATACTCTTCATTCTCTGGAGAAGCTTCGATTTGGCTCGATGATCTTTTGGTTCTTGGAAAAGAAAGATCTAGAGGCTGTGGCGCTACGCTGATGAGAGCGCTAATGGCGCAGGCTCAACAGGTTTCTGCTGCTCACATTTCTTGGACTGCGAGCCCGCAAAACGTGCGAGTTCATGAGTTTTACAAAACAATCGGTGCAAACATTGAACGCTTTGATGGCGAACGTCCGTACTTTCGGTGGGAAACCCAAAGCAGTTAGAGACGCTGCGACAACATTAATAGAGCTTAACGTGCATAGTTGCCATTACACCATAGAATAAGGAGAAAAGGATGTCTGAATATACGGCCACCATTCGTTGGTCTCGAGGTAATGATGAGATCTTTAGTGACAATCAATACAGTCGCGGCCATACGTGGGAGTTTGATGGAGGGGTTACCGTACCGGCTTCTTCTTCCCCTAGTGTTGTTCCATTGCCTTATTCAGTCGAGGCGAATGTTGATCCTGAAGAAGCCTTTATCGCATCGCTATCAAGTTGTCATATGTTGGTGTTTTTGTCGATTGCAGCAAAACGCCGATACATCATCGATAGCTATACAGACGATGCCGTGGGGACCATGGAAGAAGACAGCCGTGGCAAAACTTCGGTAACAAAAGTGACCTTGAGGCCGAATGTTGTATTTTCTGGCGAGCATATTCCCACCACCAAACAACTTGAAAAAATGCATCATCTGTCTCACGAAAACTGTTTTATCGCGAATTCAGTGAAAACAGAGGTCGTCACTGAAATTATTGCCTAATTAAGTCGGCAGTTTAGAGTGTTTTCTGAAGGTGCGATTGATAATATCGTGTTGTTTTAATAGGGTTTTGAGAGGCATCGCGTGAGTAATAAGGTAAGAGTAGGTGTTGCAACGGTCATCGTTCGAGACGGCCACATATTGTTAGGTGAGCGTATGGGATCTCACGGGGCAAACACGTGGGCGACACCGGGCGGGCACTTAGAATTGGGAGAGAGCATTGAACAATGCGCTCGTCGTGAAGCCTTTGAAGAGACGGGGCTTGTTGTGGAAAAGGTGACAAAGATCGGTTTTACCAATGACATCTTTGAAAACGAACAAAAACACTACGTGACGCTATTTGTATTAGGGGAATGTGACGATGGAGAGCCGAAAGTCACGGAACCCGGTAAATGCAAACAATGGAAATGGTGTGCGTTGGACGCTCTGCCCAGTCCGTTATTCTTGCCATTGGTTAACTTAATTAAAGAAAACCCTTCGCTTGGTATTAACTTCAATAGTGGGTCATTGACCGACCATAAAGTGAACCATAAAAACGGGTGATAAGGAAAATTGTGAAAGGAACTGACTACAGCGCTGCGATCATGACTTGGTTAAACCAAGAGTTTGTGGCAAACGGATATGAGTTAACCACGCCTGTCGGACTCGATCCTGTTCCCGAGAGCGCAAAGTATCAGGCGGTGAATTTTGCTCTCAACCATCAGAGAATTTCGTATCGTAGAGGCAAGGTCACCGAGGATAGGCCGGGTGCGTTTTTAGCCATATGGCAACGTCCGTCATTACCGTCTTTAGAGACAAAACCCATTCCTCTAGAACAATCGGATCTCGATTTTCTGTTTGTTGAGGTTCAAAGCCACGTGAGCCTTTCGCCTCAAAGCGATATTGAGCCGACACAGGGCTTGTTCGTTTTTCCGGTTGATGTGCTGGTGGCAAAAGGCATTGTTTCTTCCAGTAAGCGCAAAGGGAAAACGGGCTTTCGCGTGTTCCCGCCTTGGAGCGCAGATAGAGGCCTAGATGGGACGAAGGTGTTTTCTGAATCAGGTAAACGAACCCAACGTTGGCAATTGCCTTATTTTGTGGCGAGAGACGAAGCGGGAAAGCTTGATCAAAGTAAGTTACGCCAACTTTTAAGCTAAGTTTGATTTGGCCATTATCATCAGTGGCTCTCGAAAATAGGTAATTCGTTTGTGAGTGAGGAAAAACGAGAATGCAAAGAAATATAGCGATTCGCCAAGCAAAATCCAACGAACTTGATGCGATTTACCGCTTAGTGACGAGCAACGACGAATGGACTCAATTTAATGGGCCTTACTTTCCCTACACCACGCCATCGCTAGAGATATTTTCTAAGACGACATTTCCACGTTTACGCGATGGTACTGATATTCAGTTGATTACCGTTAATGATAAACCGGTCGGAACGGTGAGTTTTTATTGGGAGTGTGAGTCTACCCGGTGGCTCGAAATGGGCGTCATTATTTATGATGCTGATTATTGGGGGCAAGGACTGGCATCTGAAGCCTTTCCGTTGTGGATTGATCACTTGTTTGCTCGATTGGAAATTGAACGAGTGGGGTTAACCACTTGGTCTGGAAACCCGCGCATGATGGCGTGTGCAGAAAAACTGGGTTTTAAGCAAGAAGCTCGGCTGCGTAAGGTGCGTTACCATCAAGGCAAATATTACGATTCGGTGAAATACGGAATGCTGCGCTGTGAATGGCAAAACAGGGTTGGTTAAACATCTTGGCCGGCTGTACGAATAAATGTCACTTAGTGTTGATCTTATTCGTTACCTTTTTCGTTTATATAGGGACAGGCACTGTATTTAATGTTAAAGGAACCAATATGAATAGGATTAACCCAGCGAAGCTGCTCAATAGTAAATGGACGGCGATTAAGCCAGCGAATCGTGAAAAACACTTTTTGATATCAGAAATGACGTTTGATGAAGAAGGCTTGGTAACATCATGTTTGTTAGAAGCTGTCCTGTCGAAAAACACTTATTCGATAGACTGGCGCGATCTGAAAAATGAAAGGCAGTGGTCACAGGGTTGGAAATAGTGGCATAGCCAGTTCTCTTTACTACTGTCTTAAATCGTTAATGATTCAAAGTGAGCCTGATTATCGAAACCTGTAATAGCAATGATTTATCATTCGGAAATACAGTAGATAGAATGATGTTGGGCTTAATGTAAAAACCAGGCTGGGTTTAAGTGTGTGTCCGATGGAGAGAGGGGCGCATTGGCCCCGTTTGTATTAGGTATTAGCGAGTTCTTGTCGTACGATTTCAGCGCCGGCGCTTAAGGCGTTCAGTTTGGCGGTTGAAACAGAGCGAGACAGGGGAGCCATACCACAGTTAGTACAAGGGTAGAGTTTGTCTGCGTCTACAAATTCAAGCGCTTTTCTTAAGGTGTTGGCTACTTCTTCTGGTGTTTCAATGTCATCGGATGCGACATCGATCGCTCCCACCATTACTTTTTTACCGCGGATAAGTTCTAGCAACTCGATGGGAACATGTGAGTTGTGGCATTCTAGCGAAATGATGTCGATGTCGGATTTTTGTAGTTTTGGAAACACCTCTTCATATTGTCTCCATTCAGACCCTAACGTCTTTTTCCAATCCGTGTTGGCTTTGATACCATAGCCGTAACAAATATGAACCGCCGTCTCACATTTAAGTCCTTCGATAGCTCTTTCTAAACAAGCAATTCCCCAATCGTTGACTTCGTCAAAAAACACATTAAATGCGGGCTCGTCGAATTGAATGATATCAACTCCAGCCGCTTCTAATTCTTTAGCTTCTTGATTCAGTATGATGGCAAATTCCCAGGCCAGTTTCTCACGGCTTTTGTAATGGTCATCATAAAGTGTATCGATCATTGTCATTGGGCCAGGAAGTGCCCATTTAATTGGTTGTTTGGTTTGTTTACGTAAAAACTTGGCGTCTTCAACAAAAACAGATTTTTGACGAGACACGGGGCCAACAACTGTCGGTACGCTCGCATCATAACGGTCGCGAATTTTAACAGTTTTTCGTTTTTCAAAGTCAACGCCATTAAGGTGTTCGATAAATGTCGTTACGAAGTGTTGGCGAGTTTGTTCACCATCACTAACAATATCAATATTAGCGAGTTGTTGTTGTTGCAATGACACACGTAAGGCATCGTGTTTACCTTCGGTTAGTTCATCACCTTGTAGTTTCCAAGGAGACCAAAGTGTCTCAGGCTCGGCAAGCCAAGCCGGTTTGGGAAGACTGCCTGAAGTCGAAGTAGGTAATAGTGTTTTCATAATAAATGCTGCCGTATATTTGGATGACTGATTAAGCGTAATTCGTAGACCAATGTTCAAGAACCGATTTGTATGGCTTGATGAAGTACTCTTCAGCAAACTTTCCTTGCTCAATCGCCAACTGACTGCGTTCTTCTCGATCATAAACAATTTGGGTTAGTGAATGATCTAAGCTTTTCAAGTTTGGCTGGTAGCATTTTCCGGCAACAGCATTCGCATTATAAATTTCAGGTCGGTAAATCTTTTGAAACGTTTCCATCGTGCTAATGGTGCTGATCAGTTCAAGATTGGTGTAGTCATTAAGCAAATCACCAAAGAAATAGAACGCCAATGGTGCAACACTATTACTTGGCATAAAGTAGCGAACTTGTAAGCCCATTTTTTTGAAATACTGTTCAGTTAGAGATGTGTCATTCGGCTGATATTCCACCCCTAATATAGGGTGCTGGTTTTCAGTTCTGTGGTAGGTTTTATTATCAGAGACACTTAAGCATATAACCGGCAACTTATTAAAGTTCTGCTTATAAGTGTTAGAATTTACAAAATACTGAAATAGTTTGCCATGTAAATCACCAAAGTCACTAGGGACACTGAATGTTGGTTGGTTTTTATTGTGGTCTAATAATCGAACACTAAAATCGTAATCCCGAACGTATGAAGAAAAATTATTACCTACAATACCTTCAATGCGTTCGTTGGTTTTAGTGTCAATAATATTGGTCTTTAATACTTCGATTGATGGAAACGCTTGCTCTCCACTTTGTATGCCCATATCAACGGAAATGATCTCAAGTTCGACAGCGTAGCGATCGCCATTTGGGTTGTCCCAATTAGCCAAAGCGTTGAAGCTGTTATCAATCATATTCAAAGCGTTACGCAGGTTAGACTTGCGGCTGTCACCCCTAGCCAAGTTAGCAAAGTTGGTCGTAATACGGGTGCTGTCTGATGGGTGATAGTTTTCATCGAGACGGATGCTTTTAACGCTGAAAGTAAATTCGTTATTCATAGTAATTTGGTATCCAATTTGTTGAGACTGATCCTGAATGTATTTTTTATATTTTTCAGGTATTCCAATTCCATTTGTTGCTGTTTCATTTTCAGATTATTGTTCGTGTCTTTATTTATAATTATCTACGTATAATAAATAATCTGTTTAAATACTGCTTCTTCTTAAAGGTATAGTGTTTTTATACGTGCTTCAGTGCATTATTTAAAATGGTTTTGTTTCACATTCAACATGAGAAATATTCATGGTCTTTTCTGTTTGTATGTTTAGGTGTGTGTCAGTTATATTATTTCGCTTGATTTCAAGATGACTGCATCGAAGCAGCAAATAGACGTAATTATATTAAGGATATATAAAGAATGAGTGAATGGATGCTGTTGGTTCTATACTGTGCGTTACTTGGCAGTGGCGTAGGTTTTTTGGCTGGGTTGCTCGGTATTGGAGGAGGCTTAGTTATCGTTCCAGTGCTGAGCGGTATACTACTTCATTTTGATGTGCTGCCTGCGGATCAAGTCGTGGTCGCTGCAATTGCAACGTCATTAGCATCGATTTTGTTCACCTCAACATCTTCAGCAATCGCTCATCATAAAAATGGCAATGTGCCTTGGGATTTAGCTCCGTGGATCATGACTGGTGTTGCCTTTGGCGCTCTCATCAGTGGCTTTATGGCTGCGCTACTACCAGAAAAAGTGGTTCGAATAGTGTTTGCTGTGAGTGTGGTGCTTATTGCGTGCAAGATGCTTTATAGCAGTTTCATGAAAGGAGCCTCAAATGATCGTAAAATGCCGAATAAAGGCCTGTTGACCATTTTTACGACAATTACTGGCGGGTTGTCTGCCATGATCGGTATTGGTGGTGGTGCGCTATTGGTGCCTTTGTTAACATTTTTCTCTCTAGATATGAAAAAAGCAATAGGGTGTGCGTCGGCGTGCGGTATTGTTATCGCATTATTTGGGTCGATAGGCTACATCAGTTCTGGGAGCAGTCACTTTGCTTTAGAAGATGGATTTGCAGGCTTTGTCTATTTACCGGCTCTATTAGGTATAGTGTGTACTTCGTGGTTCACCGCGCCCTTGGGAGCTAAATCGACCCAACATTTGCCTGTCTCAACAATAAAAAGAATATTCGCTGTGTTATTGTTTGTTATGGCCACCAATATGATTACGACCTAAAGGAAATGTTATGGAAATCTGGGCGTTGCTTATCTTTGTACCTGCATGTTTTGCTCTAAATATGACGCCTGGACCCAATAACCTTCTGTCGATGAATAATGCTCGTTGCTATGGGTTTAAATCGGCTTTCATTGCGGGCTTAGGGCGAATTGCCGCATTCTCGATGATGATTACTTTGGCGGCTTCAGGGTTGGCCGTTGTACTATACGCATCCGAAACCCTGTTTTTCACCATTAAGTTAGTCGGCGCTGCCTATTTACTGTGGATTGCTTTTAACCTATGGCGCTCGGATGTGAGTCCTGTCTCCGAAATGAGTGCCACGAAAAACAGGCTTACATTAGCTAAACAGGAGTTTGTATTAGCGGCTGGCAATCCTAAAGCCATCTTGATATTTACCGCCTTTCTTCCGCAATTTGTAGACGTTACTGCAAATATAAATGAGCAGTTCTTCCTATTAGGCATTACGTTTTTAATGTTGGAAATGGCAGCCATCTCTATCTATGCTGTCTTTGGAATATATTTGAGACAGTGGTTCTCTAAACCACAAATGGCAAAACGTTTTAATAGAGCGTGCGCTGCCTTTCTAGCGATATCTGGCGCGAATCTGCTATTGAGCCGTCAGCAGTAAACTCATATAGAAGCTTAGAATCATGGCCATTACGTAGAGTTAGAATTTTGTCGCAAATATTCAATTAATGGGTAATGTTGTTAGCCATAATAGGTCTTCAATTTTAATCAGTGATAACAAAATGATTCGAGAATACAACGAAAACGACATTTCCTTGGTGTTAGATATTTGGCTACGTGCATCCATTAAGGCGCATGATTTTGTCGAGGCTGAGTTCTGGGAAGCGCAAGTGGATAACATGCGTGATATTTACATTCCAGCTTCGACAACTTATGTATATGAACTGAATTCACAGGTAGTAGGTTTTTACGCTATCTACGAAAATACCTTAGCGGCGATTTTTGTGTTGCCAGAAAATCAAGGTAAAGGAATTGGTAAGCTCCTTTTGAGTCATGCAAAAAGTCAGTGTTCACCGCTTTCTTTAAATGTTTATCAAGCAAACAACGCGAGTTTTCAGTTCTACCTGTCACAGGGCTTTAGTGTGGTAAGTGAGCAAGCGGATGATCATACCGGTCACCAGGAGTACACTATGACCTTTAGGCCGTAACAATGTGTATCTGACCGATGCGCTTTGTTGAAACGGAGTAATGAAAAGGAGTGTTGAATGAATCCAACCGTGGCGAGTTGCTTTAACGAATACCCAGAAGAAGTACGAAAGAAATTGTCGGATCTTAGAGCCTTGATTCTGAACATTGCTTCTGAGCTTGAACTCGGCGAAGTGGAAGAAACCCTGAAGTGGGGCGAGCCCAGCTACAGCGTGAAATCCGGCAGCCCGATCCGTATTGATTGGAAGCTTAAGTCGCCAAGCAACTATTATCTGTTTTTTAATTGCAAGACGACATTGGTCGATACGTTCCGTGAACTGCATGCTGATGAACTGGAGTTTCAAGGTAACAGAGCCATTGTGTTGCACTTGTCTGAACCGCTACCGGAGCAAGCCATCAAGCACTGCATTACACTCGGCTTAACGTATCAAAAAGTGAAAGATTTGCCATTGTTAGGTGCTTAAAGGTCTCAGTAATACTGTTTCTTAAATGCAGCTAGTCAAATAAAAACTCTTCTCCGCTTTCAATCCATTGCGGATATTGCCTCATAATTTTGGTGTATAGGGCGCTTTCGTAATGCGCCTTTAGCCATTGTGCGATGTTGACGTATTCAGACTGAACAAACCATTTCTTTTCTACTCGGGCAAATTGGCTAATAAAAGGCATAAGTGCATAGTCCGCTAGACTTGGATTATCTCCGAACAAAAACTTATGTTTCGTCAACCTTGCTTCTAAAGGGGCAACTAAGGTTAAACACTGTAAGCGCCGATCCTCTAGATCGTCATTATGGTAGCGATAAGACGCTCGGTATTGTTCTAGCATTGGGATGAACTGAGTGTCGTTTAGCTTTATTAGCTCTAAAATTTCCTTTGCAAGATCCACTTGGCTATTGCCTAGTACATCATGTGGGTCATTTTGCTTAAGGGCCCAAAGCATAATGTCCAAGCTTTCCGCGATGACGGTTGGGTCTGTCTCGGTGGACGTTGAGTGATCTAGCACGATAATCGGCACTGTGCCTTTTGGATTCGCTTCGATGAGCTCTGGTGGCTTATTACGCGTAACGATGTCGCGCAACATAACAGGTTGGTTAGCTAAAATTAGCCCCATTCGCGCTCGCATCGCATAAGGACAGCGGCGTAAAGAATACAAAGTGGGTAGCGACATGGGCTCTCTTTTTGAGTTGGCGATGTTGAGATGTATTCATTTTAACTAAATTTTAACGCTACGCCTCTAATTTCAAACTCTATTTTGGTGATTGTTAAATTGATTCAGGTCAATAAAAGCTAGATGTGTGGTAATGGATAGACGATGTCGTTAGAATACGCGCTCAAAAAAATTATAAGTCTAGTAAGTGAGCGGTTTCAACATGAGCAGAAAAATAGAGTTATTGGCCCCAGGCGGCGATGTAGAAGCCATTAAAGCGGCGATCGTTGCAGGTGCAAATGCGATTTATTGTGGGTTAAACACGTTCAATGCTCGTAACAGAGCGTCCAATTTAACGTTGGATGAATTGAATGGTGTGATCCGTCTTGCTCATGAATACGGTTGTGAAGTGTTCTTAACCTTAAACGTGGTTCTGCTTGAGCACGAAATTAAAAGCATCACTAAGTTGTTAAACCAACTGGTTAACACCAAGCTTGATGGCATTATTGTTCAAGATCTGGGTTTGTTTGACCTAGTTAGAAAGCATTTCCCATCACTGGACGTGCACGCTTCTACGCAACTTACGACGCACAATGAAGGCCAGATTAAGTTCTTATCTAAGATTGGCGCAACGCGTGTTAACTTGTCTCGTGAGCTGAATTTACCAGAAATCAAAATGCTGACAGAAGTCGCACACGATCACGATGTATTAACGGAAGTGTTTGTGCATGGTGCGTTGTGTATTGCGTTTTCTGGACAATGTTACTCAAGTTCAGTGAGTGTGGGTAATTCAGGAAACCGTGGCCGTTGTAGCCAAGCATGTCGTGATGAATATGAAATCACAGATGCCGGTAACAAGTACCCACTGAACCTAAAAGATAATTCTGCGTATTACGATTTACCAGAATTGGTCGACGCCAAAGTAGACTCGTTAAAGGTAGAAGGTCGTATTAAAGGCGCGCACTACGTTTATACCGTGGTCGATACGTGGCGTAAGCAGATCGACAGCTTTGTTGAAAGTGGCTTGTTGATCGAAGATGATTCCAACCTGCACAAGGTGTTTAACCGAGATTTCACGAACTCTTTCCTTAAAGGTAATTTAACGAAAGACATGTTCATTGATAACCCTCGCGATAACAGTGTGAACTACGCAGTAGATAAAGCTGCATCTGAAAATCAATCGATTTCTGTGGTTCAAATCCAAGAAGTGACAGACAACCTATACACGTCTAAGAATGAGATAGGCGCGGAAATGCGCGATAAGATCGAATTCCTTGATATCCGTAAAACACCGATCACGTTGTCGTTTAGTGCCAAACTTGGCCAGCCATTTGTCGTGTCTGTTATTTCGGATGCGAAAACCTTCACGGTTCAGTCTCCGTCAATTTTGTCGGTAGCTGGCGAGAAAGCGATTACGCAAGAGTTGTTGGAAAAGCGCTTTAAGTCAATTAAGAGTGCCGTTCATGAATTGAAAGGATACGATTTTGAGCCGCTGGATGCAGGGCTTGCTATCCCATTAAAAGAAGTTTCGGCACTAAAAGACGAAATCGAATTCATCTTGAATGGCTCAGTACAAGTCATTAAGCACGCAGAAGTACCGGCATTACCTCAGCACCCTAAAGTGAATGAAACCCCAACGCTTTCTATGTTGATTGCTGATGTGGAAGATCTGCACCTGTGTGATGTAACAAAGGCCGATGTGTACTTCAAGTTACCTGAAAGCTTTAAGAAGCGCTGTAATAAGTACATCGATATTCTTAACGAAAACCCGCGCCTTATTCCTTGGTTCCCAGCGGTATTAATTGGTAAGGATTACGATGAAGCGGTTCGTGTATTAGAAGAAGTGAAGCCTACGCGCATCGTGACTAATAACACCGGTATTGCATACAAAGCGTTTGAGATGGGTATCGAATGGGTTGCTGGGCCATTCATGAACACCACTAACTCTCATGCGTTAGTTACATTAAAAGAAGAGCTGAATTGTGCGGGTGCGTTTATTTCTAATGAAATCAACAAAGGGCAAATTCGCCACATTCGCCGACCTGAGAACTTCAAACTGTTCTACAGTATTTACCACCCAATTTTAATGATGACCAGTCGTCAATGTTTCTTCCAAAGAACCGTGGGTTGTAACAAGCCAAGTATCGAAGCCGGTTGTATGTTGAAGTGTGAGAAAGCGACCACGATTACTAATGTGAAAGGCATTTCTTTCGCGGTAGACAAACAAAAGGGCGGCTACCCAAGCATTTATAACCATGAGCAATTCTTGAACCATGATGCAGTGAGTGACTTCTCTGGTTTGTTTGATGAGTTCTTTATTGATCTGACGAACATCGGTGCAGGCTCGAAAGAAGTACAAGACAAAGTTGAATTGATTAAGCACTTTGAGGGCTTAGTTAATGGTGTTGAAGGATCGCAACAACAACTTGATAGCCTAGTCGCGGTGCGCACAAACGCCCAGTACGTCCAAGGCTTGTAACACCTGTTAGGCCTACATTGTGGGCATCTAGCACTCAATACCAATACGAAAGCTGACTTTATTAAGTCAGCTTTTTTCGTCTATTGACAGACGAGTTTTATTGTTTTGTGTATGAATCGTTTTGGCAACCGTTTGGCTCAACGCCGATTGTTAGTTTTTATATCTTTTTAGTTGTGCAATGGATAACGCAGGAATATTATTCAAGCCTGTTTAACCCTTTATGTGGTTTGTATGTTTCGTTCGTATTTTGTTAGGACTCTGCTGTTAACTCTTGCGCTATTTAGTGTGAGTGTTTTTGCGGTACCTGCAAGTAATTCGTATGCGAGCATTTCAAGCTATGGACTAGCAGTGAATGAGGCAGAGCTTGCTTCTGTACATTCAGTTGTTGATGACTTTGACAACGAGCATGCCACACAGAATATCCTCGTAGGGGAGTTTCCTGATGACTTTACGGGGCAGTGCCAAGTAGGTCTCCTTAATACACAGTCAAAAAATGGCCCGTTAAACAATCAGACTCAACAGACTGAATCGCCAACTCGGCTAGCTGCGATTTTCCGTGGTCAGCTAGGCGCAACGGAATTTGAATGTTTGTACAATCATGAGCCTAATTTTGAAGTGGTTGATGATTTCTCTGCGCCGGTTGCCACTGTGGCCGCTAGTTTTTACATCACGCCTCAGATTAACCCATTTAATTATCAAGCGAGCATCTCATCACGCTACCGCTTGTCTGGTTGGAAAGAAAGCAACGCGCTTTATGTCCACCTTAACGCTCACCCCTAGACAACATCCCGCTTAAAAATCTATTTAATTTGAATTAGTGCGCAGTTATGCGCGATTTATCTTGGCTTCCATTAAGTCGAGAGGGGTTACTATGTCTTCGAAAAAACAGTCTTCAATAAAGCAGTCTAAAGAAAGAAAAGCTTCAAAAAGCAGGTCTCAATCTCGTGTCTCTAAAACGCTGGGCCGCAATGGCACCGGTGTGAAAAGAATGAATTACTTTGCTCCGTGGAAATACGCCGTTTTGCTTGTCACTATTGTGTTACTTACGCTAAGTGCGATTCCAACTTGGTATGGTGATAAACCTGCGATTCAGATCCGTTACGACCAAACTGTACCAACCGTTAAACAAACAGCAGCGCTTCTAAAAGCACATGATATCGAGCCAACCAGCATTACTACGGCAGGAGAAAATTCGACCATTGTTTTTGAATCTGAGAACGATCAAAGTGTTGCTCGCGGCTTGTTATCGGACTCTTTAGAAAAGGACGATCAAATCACCTTTTCTTATGTGTCTGTCGCACCAAGCTGGATGCAAAACATGGGCTTTGAACCGATAAAACTTGGGTTGGACTTACGTGGCGGTGTGCAATTTCTTTTGGATGTGGATATCAACCAAGCATTTTCTGAAAAGCGCGACAGTATTGTCGACGAGCTTAAACAGCAAGTGAGATATGACCGATTACGTGGTGTTGTGGTTAAGGCCTCTGGTAACGATGGCATTCAAGTGGATACGCGTGATAGCAGCAACTTAAGTGGTTTACGTAAATTCATTAGCACGAGTTACCCAAACTGGGTAATAAAGCACAGCGGCTCGTCTTTGTCGGTGACCCCCGATCCGAAAGAAGTTCAAGAGTTTACCCTGCTAACGCTTCAACAAAACCTGAAAATCATGCGTGATCGTATTGAAGAGTTAGGCATTACAGAAGCATTGGTTCAAAGACAAGGTGAACACAGTATTCGTATTGAACTACCGGGCGTTCAAGACCCAGCACAAGCGAAACAAGTAATTGGCGCTACGGCGAGCTTGGCGTTCCATGAAGCGAAGTCTGAATCTGACCCTCGTTCTATTCGTGACATTACCGTGTTAGATGGCAATGGCCTTCCTGTGAAGCTAAATAAAACCCCAGTCATAACCGGTGAGCACATTGTGGATGCGCGAGCCAGCCGAGATGAAATGGGCAGAGGGCAGGTGAATATTTCACTGGATCATGCTGGTGGCAAAATCATGAGTGACTTTTCGGGTAAACACATCGGTAAGCCAATGGCGACCGTGTACCGAGAATACAAAGTGGATGCGAAAGGCGGTAGCGCTCGCTTTGATAAAGTGATCAGTGTTGCGACCATTCAGTCTCAACTGGGCACGCAGTTTAGAATTACGGGTTCAGGTTCCGTTGAAGAGTCTCAACAATTGGCACTATTGCTAAGGGCTGGGTCATTAACGGCTCCGGTGACTATCGTAGAAGAGCGTACGATTGGTGCGTCACTGGGTGCTGAAAACATCAGTAATGGCTTTGCGGCATTGGCGTTGGGTTTGGGCCTTACTTTAACCTTTATGGCGTTTTGGTATCGCCGTTTAGGCTGGGTTGCAAACATTGCGTTACTTGCCAACATGTTATGCCTACTTGGGTTGATTGCTTTAGTACCAGGAGCGGTGTTGACGTTACCTGGCATTGCAGGGTTAGTGTTGACCGTTGGTATGGCGGTAGACACTAACGTGCTTATTTTTGAGCGGATAAAAGACAAAATGGCAGAAGGGCGCAGCTTTGCCCAGTCTATCGACTCTGGCTTTGACAGTGCATTGAGTACCATTATGGATGCAAATATAACAACCATGATAACGGCCGTTGTTCTGTATTCAATGGGGAATGGCCCCATACAAGGGTTTGCGTTGACGTTAGGGCTTGGTTTGTTAACCAGCATGTTCACGGGCATTTTCGCTTCTCGATCCATCATCAATCTAATTTGGGGTAGAGATGCCCGTCGCGACGTAAGGGTGTAACTGCTATGACTTCAATTAAAAGTGCAATGAAAAATAACATCCGTAAAATTCGCTACATTACCAGCTGGCTTTCACTGGCCTTGATGCTTGCATCGGTTGTGTTTATTGGGCTGCGTGGCATCAACTTAGGCTTGGATTTTACTGGCGGTGTGGTGACAGAGGTTCAACTAAATTCAACGATAAGCAGCAATCAAATCAGTGAACAACTGAATACGATTTCGGAACATTCTGTCACCGTGACTAAGGGCGGGCAAGACGGACGTTGGATCTTACGTTATCCAACATCTAGCGATGTGCAACCACAACAAATTGAGCAGCAACTTCAAGTGGTGTCATCGGATGTAAAGGTCATCAGTAATAGCATTGTAGGTGCGCAAGTAGGGCAGGATTTAATTGACCAAGGTGGTCTTGCGATGCTTATTTGCATGCTGTGCATTTTGGGTTATTTGTGTATCCGCTTTGAATGGCGATTAGCGTGCGGTTCGCTAGTGGCATTGCTCCATGATGTGGTACTGGTGTTGGGATTTTTTGCGGCCACTCAAATGGAATTCAACCTAACAGTGTTCGCTGCGATATTGGCGATACTGGGCTACTCACTGAATGATTCAATCATCATTGCCGATAGAATCCGTGAGCTATTGGTCTCAAAGCCCAACACAAGCATTGAAGTGAACAATGACAACGCGGTGCTCGCGACGTTCTCTCGTACGATGGTGACATCTGGCACGACTCTGATAACGGTTGGGTCACTTTGGTTACTTGGAGGCGATGCGTTATCGGCGTTTGCTACGGCGATGTTCATTGGTATTTTATCGGGAACTTGGTCTTCTATATCTATTGGTACGGTGTTACCAGAGTGGTTGAAGCTGGATTCAAAGCACTACATGGCGGTACCAATAGATGATGCGCCTTAACGGGGTAAGCTAATGATTTTTCGGGTCAGCTAACGATGAAGCAGACTAGTGGAGGCTGGTCCAACTCACTGATATATAAAATAAAAACGCCACCTATTGCTAGGTGGCGTTTTCTTTTGAGGTATCCGTCTTACTCAGACTTCAAGTTTGTCTTGGTCTAGCGCTGGTTTGGTTACCAATTAGCTGTCTTTACCTAACGACAGTAACCAAATCGAGACAGCCGCAACTCCGGCAAATCCAGCCAGAATGATGACAGGCATTGCTGAATAACCAAGAACATGCCAGATAACCGACTCTAATGTGCTCATCTTTTTGCTCCTTAATTACCAGCCTTCAACGCCTTTCATGTCAGGCAGTTTGTGTGCGATGCCTTTATGACAATCTACACACGTCTTGTCGCCAGACGCGAGTGCGGTTGAGTGTTGCTTAACACTACGTGGCCCTTGCTCTGAGAAATCCATAAAGTCGAATTCATGACAATTACGACATTCTTGCGAGTCGTTGCCTTTCATTCGATGCCATTCTCGGTTTGCAAGATAGGCACGTCTTTCTTGGAACTTCTCTTCCGTGCTGATTGTACCCATAGCGAATGCAACCAGCTCTTTTGAAGCTTGGACCTTACGGATGATTTTGTCTGTCCAGTTATGTGGAACGTGACAATCCGAACAAATTGCTCTCACACCAGAACGGTTCGAGTAGTGAATCGTTTCTTGGATTTCTTTAACAATTGGCGCGTGACAACCTGAACAGAATTCTTCGCTGTTGGTTGCTTCCATACCGGTGTTAAAGGCACCCCAGAATAGAAGACCACCGGCGAACCCCATGAAAAGCACAACACCAACGGCGGCTTTACTTGGTGACTTCAATCGAGTCCAGAACGCTTTTAATAGTTTCATAAATAGCCTCTCTTGATAATTTGGCTATTGCTAGCGCAACGAGTCAACACGCTCAAACTCATTTTCAACCAATGGTTTGGCATCTGCTTGAGGTACGTGACACTGCAAACAGAAGTAGCGGCGAGGTGAAACGTCAGACAACACTTGATCTTCGCGGTTCATGTAGTGAGTTACGCTGATCTTAGTTGCGCCCATTTCTTTCGCGTTCTTCCAGCTGTGACACGCTAGACATTTGTTTGCGTTTAATGAAACTTCGTAGTTGCGAATTGAGTGAGGTACCAATGGTGGTTGGTACACGTAATCACTTTCCAGTGTCGCGTTGTCTTTAGGGTAACGTTTAAAATCGTCTGCTGCGCGTGTTGTTTCAAGTTCACTCACACCACGTAATGATTCAACACCACCAATGCCACCAGGGTTATCAAGCTCGGCGTATGCACTGCCTGCTAGTAAACTACCGACAGACAAAAGGGCGATAAGGAATTTTTTCATGTTTAAATCTCCGCCTTATGGCTAATTCTTCTCACGGGCCATCAAGTTTGATAGCCCGATCATCTGACTAACAGTTATGCAATCTTAGTGATCTTAACCGGACATTTCTTAAAGTCGGTCTGCTTAGAAAGCGGATCTGTTGCATCCAAAATGAGTTTGTTAATCAAGATGCGCGCATCAAAGAATGGAACAAACACCAGTCCTTTTGGTGGACGGTTACGGCCACGAGTTTCAACTCGAACGCGTACTTCGCCACGTTTGTTTGCCATCAAGACTTCGTCACCACGGCGTAAGCCACGAGATTTAGCGTCTTCTGGGTGGAGATAACACAATGCATCAGGAACGGCTTTATACAGCTCAGGTACACGACGTGTCATGGTGCCTGTATGCCAGTGCTCAAGAACACGGCCAGTACATAACCAGAGATCAAATTCTTCATTTGGCACTTCTGGTGGCGCTTCGTATGGCGCTGAAATAATAAGAGCTTTACCGTCTGGCTTACCGTAGAACTCAAAGCCAGCGCCTTTCTTAACGTATGGGTCAGAACCTTCAGCAAAACGCCATAGTGTTTCTTTACCATCGATAACAGGCCAACGTAGACCACGAACTGTGTGATAAACATCGTAAGGAGCTAAATCGTGACCATGGTCACGACCAAACGTTGCGTATTCTTCGAATAGACCTTTTTGTACGTAGTAACCAAAGTGGTGAGATTCATCGTTCAGTTCTTGTACTTCTGAAACAGGGAATTTGTCTACTTGGCCGTTAGCGTACAATACGTCGTACATGGTTTTGCCACGGTACTCAGGCATTTTAGCGAGTAGCTCTTCTGTCCAAACTTCTTCAATTTTGAAGCGTTTAGAGAACTCCATTAGCTGCCATAAATCTGACTTAGCGTCACCAACGGTTTTCACTTGCTGGTACCAAGCTTGAGTACGACGTTCAGCGTTACCGTACGCACCTTCTTTTTCTACCCACATTGCTGTTGGTAAGATAAGGTCAGACGCTTGCGCGGTTGCTGTTGGGTATGGGTCAGAACAAACGATGAAGTTTTCTGGATTACGGTAACCAGGAAGACGTTCGCCGTTGATGTTCGGGCCAGCTTGCATGTTGTTGTTACATTGGATCCAGTAAGCATTCATTTTGCCGTCTTTCAACATACGGTCTTGAAGTACTGCGTGGTAACCTGGCTTCGGTGGAATAGTGCCTTCTGGCAATTTCCAAATACTTTCAGCAAGTTTACGGTGCTTAGGATTCGCTACAACCATGTCTGCTGGTAGACGGTGTGAGAATGTACCTACTTCACGAGCAGTACCACACGCTGACGGTTGGCCAGTTAGAGAGAACGGGCTGTTACCCGGAGTTGCGATTTTGCCCAATAGCAAGTGGATGTTGTAAACAAGGCTGTTCATCCAAACACCACGAGTGTGTTGGTTCATGCCCATAGTCCACAGTGACATTACTTTCGTATTTGGATCTGCGTACTGCTTAGCAAGGGTAATCAGCTTCTCTACTGGGACACCTGAAATTTCAGATGCTTTTTCAGCTGTGTATGGCGCTACAGAGGCTTTGTATTCTTCAAAAGTAATGCCAGTCATTTTACCTGAGTTGGCATTTTTCGCTGCGACTTGAAGAGGGTGCTCGTCACGTAGGCCGTAACCGATATCGGTAGCGGTTTGCTTGAAGTTGGTGTGCTTGTTAACGAAGTCCCAGTTTACTGCATCGTTTTGAATGATGTAGTTTGCAATGAAGTTTGCAATGGCAAGGTCACTTTGCGGTTCGAAGATATAACCTTCGTCTGCAAGTTCAAAAGAACGATGCTGATAAGTCGAAAGAACGTTTACTTTAACATGTGGGTGACTTAAGCGACGGTCAGTAATGCGAGTCCATAACACTGGGTGCATCTCAGCCATGTTTGAGCCCCAAAGCACAAATACGTCTGCGTGTTCAAAATCGTCGTAACAGCCCATTGGCTCATCGATACCAAAGGTACGCATGAATCCACCTACAGCAGAAGCCATACAGTGACGTGCGTTAGGGTCGATGTTGTTTGAACGGAAACCTGCTTTCATCAATTTAGATGCTGCGTAGCCTTCCATTACTGTCCATTGGCCTGAACCAAACATACCTACACCAGAAGGGCCGTTTTTCTTTAGAGCTTCTTTCCATTTTTCAGCCATAACATCAAAAGCGGTGTCCCAAGAAACAGGAGCAAAATCACCATTTTTGTCGTATTTGCCGTCAGTCATACGAAGGAGAGGCGTCTCTAGACGATCTTTACCGTACATGATTTTAGAAAGGAAGTAGCCTTTAATACAGTTTAGGCCTTTATTTACTGGTGCTTTTGGATCGCCTTGAGTCGCGACTACGCGACCATCTTGAGTTCCAATTAAAACTGAACAGCCAGTACCACAAAAGCGACAAGCGGCCTTGTCCCATTTGATTTTTGTTTCGTCTGAGCTCGCGATAAGATTGGTTGCCTTCGCGGGTAAGGTGATCCCCGCAACTGCTGCTGCTGATGCAGCCGCGTTTGCTTTAACAAACGCTCTTCTCGTCATTTTCATACATCACCCTCGGGTTACATTTTCCAGTGTTTTTTAATCTAAGTCCGTTTCAATTTGGTGGTAAACCAAAGCGGTGCTTAGTACATGTTCTAGGTTATTAATTTTGTCTATGGTATCGGTCACATAACCTTGATTTTCTGTTTCCATTACCACGATAAGTTTGCCTTCTTCACTTTCCCCATAAATCTCAGCGCCCGGATAAGAGACAATTTTAGATTTAGTTTCAGCGAGATGGTCCGGTTTTACGTGGACTATCAAACTGGAAATGTGGACTTCATTTAGTCCCATAGTTTTCTCTTTTTATTTATTGTTTATTTTGATACTGCGTGTTGGGCATACTGCTACACATGCTCCGCAACCAGTACATTCATCTTGGCTCAACATCGGCTTTGCTACGCTACCCACATTGAGCTGAAATTTAATTGCTGCTACTTCACATTGCTCACCGCATGTTCTGCAGTCGATGCCATTTAAAGACAAACATTTGTTATCGATTTCAGCGCGGTATTGCCAAGGCTTTTCGGTTTGAGCTAAAAATAGATTTTCGGGGCAAACATCGGCACATTTTCCACAAAAGGTGCATTCGTCTACATGAAAGTCTACCTCTGGGTAACCGCCTTCACCTTTCACAATGATATTGGTTTCGCAAACTTCTAGGCATTTCCCACAGCGTGTGCAACCATCCAAAAAAGCAGATTCTGTTTTCAACCATGGCATCCGTAATGGTGCTGAGGTATCGATGTTTGCTTTAGGACTTCGGCTGAATAATCGACGACGCGCAATATCTACCAATTTAAACCCCAAATTAACAACTAATTGATAATGATTGTTATTATCTTTATGTGTCGTACGTTGTTAATAATTAAATATATTCTGTATAACTCTAGTTTAATTTTTGGTATTCGCTAATAAATACCCCTAAAGAGGTAAATAAATGTGATACTTGCGCTAGATCAATTTATACGGCAGATATGGCTCACATATTAATCAACTATTTACCGCTAATTTTTTTACAATGTTTCATAAATTGTTTGGATATACGACTTGTCTTATATTCCTCTTTTCTAAGCTTAATAAAATAATATTCTCACTTGCTATCTGTTGCTCAGATACTGACCGTAAAAGCTCCTTGCCGCTGGTTGCTTCACAGTTTTTGCGCGAATTAGCTTGGACTGAGGTTGCTAGGCAGTACACTGTCATAAATCCGTTTCAATAAGGCTCGTTTGTGCGCATTAATCCACGTAGACCGGTGACGAGTACTGTTGCTCGTGCCATGTTTTTGATTCTACTTTTGTCTGTTATCACAACTGGTTTCGCACTTTTTACTCTTGCATCCAGCTTGAGTGATGCTGAAGCGGTCAATGTCTCTGGTTCTATGAGAATGCAAAGCTATCGTCTTGCATACGACATCCAAGGTGAGTCTGCGTTATATGAGCATCATATTGAACAATTTGATCACTCGCTGTACTCGCCAACGATGAAAGATTTGTTGGAGTGGGATGTACCGGATGAGATCACGTATCACTATTTGGCGCTGATCAAACGGTGGGAGGTGCTGTCTGAGTTGTTGAAAGGATCTGACCGAGAACACTACATTTTGCAAGTGGCTGACTTTGTCGAACAAATCGATCGATTCGTTTTGGAGTTGCAGCGTCATTCTGAAAAAAAGCTGATCGTATTGGGTTGGGTGGCAGGCTTAGGGTTAGGTGGCATTCTTATTGTTTCTTTGTTTGTGGTGCACTTCGTCCGCAAAGAAATCGTGAGGCCGTTACGTCTGTTTGCCAAAGCCAGTGAACAAATTAAAAATCGGAATTTTGATATAGAAATTGGCATCGATGGCCATACCGAATTGAGCATGCTAGCCAAAACATTTAACGCAATGACAGCGGATTTAGGCAATCTGTATCGTGGGTTAGAAAAGGCCGTTGATGAAAAAACCCATCGCTTACAACATGCAAATCAATCTCTTAAAGTACTATACGACTGTTCGCAGCAATTGAGTGTCAGCCATTTATCCACTGAACATTTTCAATCGATTCTTAATTACCTATCGAGTTTGGAGGGTATTAAGGCGGTACGATTAACGGTGGGGAAGAGCAATGGTGGTGAATTTAATTTGTCATCAGGTGAACTCAGTCATGACACCTGGCATCAGATGGCTTTGTCTTTAGATGGCGAGTGGCTTGGCTCACTGGAATGGCAGGCTGAGTTACCTTGCCCAGATCAAGCGTTGATCAACAATGTTGCCCAAATTTTGGCAAGAGGCATTTATTATAACCGAGCGCAGAAACAAACAGAGCAATTGTTGCTGATGGAAGAAAGGGCGACTATTGCCCGTGAATTGCACGACTCGATTGCTCAGTCTCTTTCTTATCTAAAAATTCAGGTGGCCTTGCTTAAAAGGCAAGTTGCTACGGATTGCAAAACTGATGACTGTAATGGGGCGAGACAAGCAATTGGTGACATCGACCTAGGGCTTTCTACGGCTTATACGCAACTGCGCGAGTTATTAAGCACGTTCCGCTTAACGATTAAAGAAGCAGACTTTGGCGAAGCGTTGACGCAATTGTTGGTTCCGTTAGAAGAACAAACGCCCGCTGCAATCCGTATCAAGAATCACTTGTCTTCGATCCAACTGAGATCGAATCATCAAGTACATCTTCTTCAATTGATTCGTGAAGCCGTGTTGAATGCGGTAAAACACGCCGATGCCAATTCTATTTGTGTGGAGTGTGTTAATCACCAGCAAGAAATCCATGTCAAAATCGTCGATGATGGCAAAGGGTTTGATACAAGCAGCAACAAACTTAATCATTACGGCTTAAGCATTATGCATGAAAGGGCGTCACGCTTAGGCGGTAAGTTATCCATCCAGAGTGAAATCGGTTCTGGATGCAAAATTCATTTAGTATTTACTAACCGACAAGAGGCAGAAAATGGCGCAGCATAGAGTGTTAGTCGTTGATGATCATCCATTAATGAGGAGAGGCATTACGCAGTTACTAAATTTTGAGCCAGAATTTGAAGTCGTGGCGGAGGCAAGTAATGGGGCCGATGCACTGGCATTGGCCAATAAGTTGGAGCCCGACTTAATCTTACTCGACCTGAACATGAAGGGCATGTCGGGGCTCGATACGCTTAAAGCGATGAGAAACGAGTCAGTAGAAGGAATGATTGTTATCCTCACGGTATCGGATAACCCATCGGATATCGACGCTCTAGTTAAAGCTGGTGCAGATGGGTACCTATTGAAAGATACAGAACCTGATGAGTTGATTGGTCTGATTAAAAGTGCACTAGATGGGCATGAAAGCTATAGCGAATTAGTAAAGAAGTATTTGGAAACCCGAGACGACAAACCATCGCTTTCTGAATTACTCACTGAACGAGAGATGCAAATTTTAACGGAAGTTGCTAAAGGTTTTCGTAATAAACAAATAGCAGAACGATTATTTATTTCTGAATCAACCGTTAAAGTTCACATGAAAAGTCTGCTGAAAAAATTAGAAGTACCATCTCGAACAGCAGCTACGATTATTTATTTAGAACATTTTGGTAGCGATATGAAGTAAGGTTAATATGGTTGTAAGATGTCGTTGACTGGATTATTGGCGAATATTGGTGTAACGCTGAGCAGTTAAACGAGCTGTGTGATTTTATGCTACATCTTTCTCTTATTATCAACTATATTAATAACATATCACCTTTTTACGGGTAAAAATTTTATGAAATGGCAAGGAAAGCTCTTAGGCGTGTTGGCGTTGCTAATGCCAACGATTGCCTCCAGTAGCCAGTTACTTTCTGGCTTCTGGGAGTATCAGGAATTTTTATCCGAGTTTCCCGATGAGCAAGTGCTAACGCAACAGTTGGCCCGTGCTGTTCGTCATGATGCAATTCCGCTTGAAAACAAACAAAAAAAGCCTATCACCATTTCTGTTGTATACCCGGGAGAGCAGATTTCCGACTACTGGCGAAGAAATATTAAGGCGTTCAGTCTACGGATGGATGAATTGGGCATTGAATACAAAATAGATCAAGTATTTACCCGTCCAACGATCGATATTCGCCAGCAAAGTGTCTCTTTGATGGAAGCGCTGCATAAGAAAAGTGACTATCTCATCTTTACTCTTGATACTACGCGTCACCGTAAGTTCATTGAACATGTGTTGGCTAATCGAGACACTAAACTGATTTTGCAAAACATAACCACCCCGGTGAAAGCATGGCAGAATAACCAACCATTTTTATATGTGGGTTTTGATCATGCGACAGGCAGCAGAGAGTTGGCGAAGCAGTTTCGTCAGCAATACGATCAGGAAAGCAATTATTCTGTGTTGTATTTTTCTCAGGGCTACATCAGTGAGATGCGCGGAGATACCTTTATCTCTGCAATGGACAACGCCGACATTAAGTACAATTTAAAGTCTTCATACTATACTAAGGCAACACGACAAAGTGGTTATGATGCTGCGATTGCCGCCGTTAAAGCCAACCAAGACCTTCAATTTATTTACGTTTGCTCTACTGATGTCGCGTTAGGTGCAAGTGACGCATTAACTGAACTAGGCCGTACCGATATTTCCATTAATGGCTGGGGAGGAGGTTCGGCTGAACTTGATGCGCTGGTGGAGGGTGATCTAGACTTAACGGTCATGCGGATGAACGATGACACCGGTGTAGCAATGGCTGAAGCGATCAAACTTGATATTGAAGGAAAGCCCGTCCCTACGGTGTATTCAGGTGAATTCGAAGTCTTGACGAGCAGTGAAAGCGCCACGAAACTATACGGCTTGAAACTTAAAGCCTTTAGATATTCTGATAGATAAGCTGAATTAATGCACTTTAAGAAGAAACATAAACTTGCCACCTTATTGATTCGTTTTATTATCTTGATTTTTGGGATATTGATGATGGGCGTTGTGCTGTTTAGCTATCAGTGGTCATCGAAAATTATCCAGCAAGAAGTTGAACGGACTTCTTCTCAAGCATCTAGCCTAATTCAGCACTTGTTCGACTACAAACTTATGACGATGCAGTCTCACCAAGACAGCAATGCCATGAGTTTAACGCTACAAAATTTATTAGAAAACGGTGCCGAGCGCGAGCTCGATTTCTTCTTTTTAGATGTGGAACAAAGTGATCCCGTCAATTCTCCCGACTTTAGGTTCGTCACCGAGTTAAATGGCGACATCCGCTGGAGTGACGGCAACAGTTATTTCTATGGCCTCACCGACGATAGCTTGATTGAATTTGCCAAGAGCACTAATACGAACAGCTTTTGGTTTTTTAAACATGAATCAAGCATTATGGGAATGCGTGATATTTTGCTGCGTCGTTCGCCAATCATCAGTACCAAAAACGGGCAGCTTTTAGGGTACTTGCACGTGGCAATGGTACTGAACAATAATTTTTCTTTGATAGAGCAGATGAAAGAAGCGTCAAATAGTGACGGCATTATTCTTCTTTCGGGTAACAATGCGGTTGCCTCTTCTATCTATGAAGATGATCCGCTTTATGAGTGGGTCTTGCAGGCCAAAGACGGTAACGTTGACGTTCATTTTAAAAACTACCTATTTAATATCACCGATATCAAGATCCACGAGGTGACTACGCCGTTAAGTGTGGCGATTGTACAAAACAATTCGACGGTTCAATCCTTGGAAGAAAGCTATAAGGTAGGTCTTAGTATTTCTTTGGTCATCATGCTTTGTTTAGCCTTGGTGATCCGTCAGATCATTCAACGCATCATCAATACTGAGCTGAGCAGTTTGATGGAGTATGCTCGCAGTGCCAGTGACCACCATCATGACTTGAAGTTTCAAGGGTCAAGTATCTACGAATTTGAACACGTCGGTACGGCGCTTGAAGGAGCATTTAGCGCAATAAAAGAAAAAGATAAGTCATTCCAAGATTTGTTTAACTTTTCTTTGTCGCCCATCATCGTGTGGGGAATCGATGGCCAAATCATGAAAATGAACCCTGCGGCTCATAAAGCATTGATGCTTGAAGAATCCGATGGTGCATTAGAGGCATTCCAACGAAAAGTATCCTTATATCTTACACTGGTGATGAACGGCGAGACCGCAATGGGTGTGAATATACCGATTGAAAATAAGATCTTCCGTTGGAATTTGTCGTCAATAGAAATGGACTCTGGAATCGACTCTATCATTGGACAAGGTCAAGACATTACGGCGTTAATCGAGGCTGAAAAACAAAGTAATTTGGCTCGCTTAGAGGCGGAAAGTTCGGCCAATGCACGTGCTGATTTTCTTGCCAAGATGAGTCATGAAATTCGTACGCCACTCAATGCTATTTTGGGGGTGTCGCAACTGCTTAAGCACTCGTTGACCCATACCAAAAATAAAGAACAAGTTGATTTACTTTATCGAAGTGGCGAACACTTATTGACTGTACTAAATGATGTGTTGGATTTTTCTAAAATTGAGCAAGGAAAATTGCACATCGAAACCAGCGACTTTGTTTTCTCTCGCTTTGTTCAGCCTTTGGTCAACATCCACCAACAGTTATGCATCAATAAACAATTGGAATTCAGTGTGATCAATGATATTCCACTGAACACTGTCATTTGTGCCGATCAAGTACGACTTAATCAGGTTATCCTAAATTTGTTGAGTAATGCCATTAAATTCACTAGTTTGGGAAGCATCAAACTTCATTTTTATTTTGCAGAACCAAACACTGATAAGGTAACGAGAAACAATGTTCAATCGCTGTGTGTTGTCGTACAAGACACCGGTATTGGGTTAACAGGCGAGAGTATTCAGTCGATGTTCGAACCGTTTACTCAAGCGGAAAGAACCACTACAAGAGAGTTTGGTGGCAGTGGTTTAGGGCTTGCGATTGTTAAAAACCTACTTGATATGATGGGCGGCGATATTCAAGTAGAAAGTGCATTAGGACAGGGCTCCGAGTTTACGATGACCATTCCCGTTACTGTCTCGAAGAACGCAATGTTAGATGCAGTCAAAGAAGAAACGAAACACAATTACGATTTGTTTGTTCAGTCGCAGCGAGTTCTCTTGGTTGAAGACAACAAGAGTAATGCCTATATCGCTCAAGCGTTTTGCAGTAAATACAATATGGAGACGGATTGGGTTGAAGATGGCGTGGCGGCTATCGAGAAGCTAAAGACTGTTTCGTATGATTTGATTTTAATGGATAATCAAATGCCGAATATGGATGGGGTGGAGGCCACTCGGATCATTCGTCGCGAGTTGGGTATTGCAACGCCGATATTCGCCTGTACAGCGGATGCATTTGAATCCACTAAACAAGCGTTCATGGATGCAGGGGCAAACTACATTATTGTTAAGCCGATAAAAGAGCAGCCGTTATTCGAGGCGTTGAGTTTCTACAAATCGAAATTCTTGCCAAAGTAGCTAGCGTGATGAATTAGTTAGCTATTACAGTTGTATAGCTAACTAAAGTGACAAGCTTGATGCTATTACTTTATCGAACTAAAGCTTTATCGAACTTGAGCTTTATCGAATTAGTGTTGCATCGAGTTATTGCATTACCGAACGAGGGCATTATCGAGCTAGCTTGTGATGCGCCTTAGAAAAATGACCCGCACAAAAAGCCCCTACAATCGACAGCTCTCCAGCTAGACAGATAGCAGCACACACCTCAGCCAGCGCTTGAGATTTCCCAGAACCTGATAGCCCCATTAAATCCAAACTTGCTTTTTGGCTTGGTAAACCAGTACCGCCGCCGACGGTTCCAACCATCAGGTTTGGCATGGTGACGCTGGTATACAATTCGTTTTGGGGTGTTAATTCCATACGTGTTAAGCCAATGGCAGACTCAGCCACGCATGCGGCATCTTGACCTGTGGCGATATAGAAAGCGGCCAATGCATTGGCATAATGCGCATTGATGCCGATGGTCCCACTTAACAACCCACCAGAAGTTGTCATCTTGCCAAATCGAACCATTTCTTCTGGGGTTGTGTGTAAGTACTTTTTCACTAGCTCAGCAGACAAAGTGACTTCGGCTGAGACCTTTTTTCCTCTTACACCGCGCATAGTGTGGGCATTGGCTTTTTTATCGCCAGATAAGTTACCGTCTAATACCGCGAATACTGGGTCGATCGGGCTGTGTTCTAAAATGAACTCAAACACTGTGCTGGTTGCTATGGTCACCATATTTTGACCACTCGCGTCGCCAGTGGTGTATTCAAATACCAGATAAACGTAATTGCCCTCAATGTTGACGTTGATGTCTTTGAGCTTGCCATGACGGGTGGTGGATTCAGCGAGTTGCTTAAACGTGTCGTATTGAGTGACAACCCATGCCACAAATTGCCCTGCTTGGGCGAGGCCATTGAAAGCAAACCCAGGTGTTCGGGTTACCCCTTCGTTTAGTAGCATAGCGCTAGCACCACCAGCGGCTGTAATTAGTTGTGATCCTCTATGGTACGAGGCGACAAGCGCTGCTTCGGTTGTCGCAAGGGGAATGTGATAATCGCCTCTAGCGTGCAATCCATTCACTCGTAAAGGGCCAGCAACGCCAACCGGCAATTTAACTGTTCCGATGAAGTTCTCGATGTTCTTACTAAACACATCCATATTGTTTAGCGTATGAGCGTCTAATAGCTCCGACTTAGCGTTATTGGTATCCTGAACGCTGATGTTACCAAGGATTTGCCAGCGTTTTTCTACCGTTTTGGCGCTGAGAAATGGAGACCGCGGTAGTTTGTTTGCTACAGATTCATGAACCGGCGCGAGCTTTTGTTCAAGCGTACTTGATGATTGCTCACAGGTGAGCTCAGAGGGTTGATGGCTCAAGTTAAGGTTCAGTTTAGGCATAACGTCATATATAAGGAGATCAGGGTGCTCGATTTTACCGTTCAGCCTACAGAAAACAAGCGCTAGACAAACACCGTTACACTAATCCGAGGAGCTTATGGTGTAAGTGATTGAGTTGGCTCCGCTTCAATCACTTATCATTCGTTTTCGTTATGTGTTTAACATGGTTATCAATGTACTTTCTGGTTGATACTCTAATCATGATATTACGTTTTACTGGGTTCGCTTTTTAGGTTGCGTGAAGAAGCTATATAACGCTTTCGGATAATCATGATGCTTTGTGGGGCAAGCGATAGCAAAATCATTCCCAACATTAATGCGTACTGCGACACTGAAAATGCATTCCCCATCAGTAACATGCCACCAAGAATACCGGCTATTGGGTTAGCGATGCCGCCAAACGTAAAATCCACAACGGACATACGTTGTAGCAGCCATACGTACATACCATAGCCAAGGGCAGTATTGAACCCAATAACCCAGAGTAGGCCGATGAAGTTTCGACTATCAAACGAACTGAGGGCTTCGCGATAGGAATCAGGTGCGAAGAGGCTGTGAACCAGGGCCGCGATGCTTAAAAAGATGCCACCTAAAATTAGTTGCCATGTCAGTACCGTCCACCAATGGATTTTGGTGCCGAGAGACTTCGTGATGCTGCTGCCTACAACAATGCACATTATGGCTAACAGCATGGCAATTAGGCCTATGGGATCAAGTGAAATAGAACTAGGATCGAATAGCAGCCATGCTAGGCTAATGATGCCAAAGCCGCATACAGCTTGAATTAGGTTGGGTCTTATTTTCTTGACTATCCATAGGTACAACATGGCAAAGACTGGCACTGAAATCATACCAACACCAGAAATAGCCGATGGTAACGTCAGTGCCATGACAAAAATGAGACTAAAAAATAAGGCTATATTAACGAGACCAAGTTTTGCAAGCGTAGGTAGGTACTGTCTATTTGGTAGTGATGGTTTTATGACTAACAATATAAGACCAGCGGGCAGAGCGCGCAGTGCCCCGAGCAATAAAGGAGGCCAATCATGTAACGTATATTGTGTGACAGAATAAGTCGTGCCCCAAAAAAAGGCCGGGATCATCGCGAGCAGTATATTCATATTAATTATCTTTACGTGAAGTTATGTCTGAACTGTACGCTTAAAAAAAACACAAGTAAAGTATCTTTATGTCGAGATACTTTTGGTTAATACACTTTATCTGAAGTGAGTTTATGCTAAAGTACTAATAAGAAAGCACTAACTTCTAGGTCAAAACTCATGGATGCAGTAGATAAAATTATTGGGCAATGGGCAATTGAAAAACCAGAGCTTGAAACAAAACCGATGGCGTTAATTGGGCGTTTACTTCGTCTGTCCAAACACATTGAAACGAAGTTGAGCGAATTTCATAAAAGTTATGATTTAAAAATGGGTGAGTTCGATGTATTGGCAACACTGAGAAGAAGTGGGTCTCCTTACCGCTTAACACCATCAGCCTTAATGAATACTATGATGCTAACCTCTGGTGCCATGACCAATCGCTTAGACAAACTAGAATCTAAAGGGTTGATCATTCGCAGTCACAGCAAAGAAGATCGCCGTAGTGTCTCGGTTGAATTATCGAAAGATGGATACGAATTGATCGATGATATGATGAAGAACTATGTTCAAATTCAGCAAGAGTTGGTGTCCGATTTGTCTTTAGAATCGTCTAGGGAACTAGATCAATATTTAAAGCTATGGCTAAACCAATTTGAAAAGTAATCAACAAATACATTGACGGGGATCTCTTAACTTCCCGTAGTGTCACTTTTTACCCCATGCCTCAGCACTTCACTTATTCCGCTTCGTGAAGTGCGACTTCATCTCGATTCTATAGCCTTACGCTAATCACAGCATAGTTAGTTGTTAAGTCTATTTACCTAAATAAACGTCAATAATTAGCCTAACATCATGTCAGATTCAATCAGATAAGCATTAAGTATTACAAAATGTGGTTTATCTGACCGCTATGCCCACCGTAATGAGACAAAGTTCACGATTTATAAACAAAACCAATACCCACAATTTTAATGGGATTGTTTTATGAGCTGGAGCACATAAAAGATCACAGTTCAGATCTAGAGTAATAGCTCTAGTTTAGAGTAATTGGTCTAATTTAAAGTTATTACTCTAACTCTGCGATAGCGGAGATAAACGAATTTTACATGTTGATAAACTTTGGAGGGGCTATGGAAATTCCCATGATGCAATATGTTGTTTCGATGAGTGGTTACATTTTAATTCTACTCGTTTTGGTTGAAGCAATGCGACGAACGCCGAGGCTGACCGCAGCCTTTTGGTTACTTTCACTACTTACCGCACCGATGTGGGCTGAACATTTGGATGGTTGGTTCCGTTGGGTCAAAACGGTCAGTGTTTTAATTCCAACTGCAATTGTGGTTGGGGGAGCGAGGTTAGCGTGGCTCTATCACGATAACCCAAATAGAGTGTTAAAGTTTTTTAGAGGCGATTGGGTTCTAAAAGTACTTTACGCTGTATTGTTCTTGAATATTGCCGAAGCGACGGCAAAAGATTTCGCCACAGCAAATTATATGAATGCAATTTGCGGTGTTATTTTGTGTATTACCATTCCGTTCCCTAGATATAAAAATGGGAAAAGAAATTACTGGATAATAAGTAAAGATTCACCACATGACTTATTGTTCTACTCAACAGCGGCATGGAACTTCCTATACACCACATGGAATTTGGCATTCGTATTTGGAGAGAACCCTGGTTACTTCGCATCTTCATTCTGTATTCTAATGGCTGCGGAACTTTACCCACTAATTAAAGGAAGACCAGAGCTATACGTAATAGCACGAGTTTATACACTGGCTTTCCATATATTAATTCGCGCAAATGGCGATATCTTTACGCCAATAATGGATTCCTCAAGTTGGGCAAATGACAACGTCCTTTATTACTGGGGTGTGGCGAACTTAGCTATGCACGTTCCGTTTGTTATTTGGTATTTCTACAAGAAACAAAAAAGCGAAACCGGCGAGCCACCATTTGGCAAAAATGCACCACCAGAAACCGATCAAAGTCCTATGCACTTAGCCAAACCGGTTAACGCATAGAAGCGAAAATTAGTGGTGCTCTTTAATTGGGCACCCATAGATAACCAACGAGAGTATCGATTATGAAGCTCATAAATCAAAAATTCGTAAGCATGCTGATGGCCGTTGTGCTTATGTGCGTGGGTTTTGTTGGCAGTGTTTCTGCCAATGAACAATCCAGTGCAATCACCCCTGCCGGAGAAATTTGGCAAGGAACACGGGATGGAAAACCAGGCGAAGGTAGCTTGTTTTATCGCTTAGAGTTTGGTGTGGATGACAGTGTGTTGGTCACCAAGCAATCTGGCGGTTTTAATAAAACCGAGACCCAACGTTGGGCGCAACAAGGTGACGTGATCACCATCTCAAGTATTCCGGGAGATGAAATTACGGACTTTGATGGTGCCACAATCAAAGTACTGGATTCAGAGCAATTTCGTTTCACTCTTGAAGACGATGGGTTCAATATTCACAAGTGGTATCAATACCGTGCAATCATGCACGTATTGTTTGTGTTGTTTGGTCTGATGTTATTGAACGAAGTGTGTCGTCGCAATAAAAACCTTAACTATCTGTTCTGGTTCGTGTTGCCTATCGTGTTGATTCCACTGTGGTCAAGCTATGGAGTAACATACTGGTTTAAATGGATAAAGTTATACTCAGTTGTTGGTGCTGCTGCGTTATTTACCCTTATACGATTTACCAAAGTCGGGGATATGAAATGGGCTAAGTTCGGTGCAGCGGCCTTCCTAGCCATTAATATTTCTGAAGCTGTTATGCAAGATTTCAGCATGGGCAATATGGCTAACATATTGAACGCAATTGGTGGGGTGTTATCCATCATAACCTTAACTGGATGGGCGAAAATCGCAGCAGATAAGAGTAAAGAGCGTGACATGGTGTGGCCCGCAATGACGGCTTTCTGGATCATCGCTTACGATGTTTGGAATATCGTTTTTGTTTACCTTAACTTTCCAGGGTCAGCAACCGCGCAAATGATGGTGTTAATTGCAGCAACGCTACCTGCAATGTTTATTAAGAAAGGCACATGGCTACAAGCACGAGCATTTACTCTGGCTGGTTCGTTTATGTATTACTTCAGCTGTCCGTTTATGTACGAAAGTAATGTCGTGATGATGCCTCGTAATGATGAATTAATGTTATTGGCAGGTCTTGCGAGCTTTATTATTAACGCGGCCTACGCATATGTATTCTTCAGTGGTAAATGGAAAATGAGCAGAATTAAATCACCTGCTTAGTATTGAATAATCCGAACAATTCAATTCGGCAATAAATATAATTTAAAAATCAACTTCAGTATCAATGCTAATAACAATATTTTTAGTCCAAATTTTAACGAATTAAATAGGTAGTAATATGAAAAATAGCACTCTTGCAATGGCAATTACTTTGTCTATGGCTCCTGCACTTGTTAATGCAGCAGAAGAAAAGAAAAGCGATATCGATATGTCAAACCCTACTGATGTATATACGTCAGTTGGTGTTTCTTATGGCAATGAAGGAATGAACTTAAAAGGGCAATTAATGTTGTCTGAAACAAAGGGAGATTCTGGGCAAAAAACAGGGATCATCTTTGAAGCAAAAAATGTATTCAATGAGGGTGATAAGTCAGCGAAGTTTTCAGGCACAGTCAACCACCCAGTTGCTGGATTAGTACCGACTTTCAATGATGAAAAAAGTGAGCGCTCTTACCGTTTACGCTTTGGTACCATCAATACCACTAACGGCACTGGTTGGTCGATAGATGCATCCATTGGTGACCACCCATTCTACGGCACGATGACCGCCGTTCAAGCGGGCCCGGTCATGACCATTCCGGTTACTGATAATTTCTACATTTTCCCGGTTTTGTATGTGGGTGGCGTAATTGTTGAAGACAACTTAGACATGTTGGCAAGTTCGTCACTTGGTTCTAATGCGGGAGCGCTCGGGCTAAGAAGTAGCGGCGTTGACGTTGCCTCTTTGATCATGACGGGTATGGCGTATGCACGTTATACGATTAATGATAACTGGTGGGTGTTGGGTAGCGCACGTTATACCGGTGCAATACAAGGCAAAAACTGGAGTGATGATGTACTAAAAGGCGGCATGCAAATGGCGAATGTTGAAGGCGAGATTTCTGTCGCGTACCAAATTAACAGCCACCAGAATCTTCGTATGAACTACAAAACCGATGATAGTGATGATACGGATGATAGCTACTGGTTGGAATACAACTACGCATTTTAGGATATTTCATTAATACCGTGTTCGGCGCTAATGCATTTGAACCTATCCACTGCTCTCCCTCGGATGGAATGTATTGGCGCCAACCTCCTATTTCAATTATCAAGAACAAGACAGGACAGTGGGATGAAAAAGAAAACTCTACTCGTAAGTGCAATGTGTTTGATGGCGTCTGCCGCGATGACATCCACTGCTATCGCTGAAACCAAAGTATCGGGCGTTAGCATTCCAGACACCATTGATTTGCAAGGCTCACAAATGGTCTTTAATGGCGCTGGTGTAAGAAGCAAGTTCTTTATGGATCTTTACGTAGGTTCGTTGTTTACGCCAAAAGTGATGTCGAATGCGACCGAGGTTATTGCAGTTCAAGAGCCCGTTGCGATTCGACTCAATATTACCTCTGGCATGATCACGTCAGAAAAAATGACGGAAGCAGTATACGACGGTTTCAAGTTGGCGATGAACGGTGATATTTCTCCGATAAAGGAAAGTGTTGATACCTTCATTACGGCCTTTTCGGAGCCAATTCAAGAAGGGGATCAATTCACATTTTTGAGTGTGCCGACCAAAGGCATTGTCGCGTTTAAAAACGGTGAGGAGCTGACGGTTACATCCGGTGAGCAATTCCGACGTGCTGTCTTGTCAATTTGGTTAGGAGATAAACCAACAGACAGCGATCTCAAAGAAGACATGCTTGACCACTCATAACATTAGGCTCACAGGTGGGCACTTGATGCAAATCGGTGTTCATCTGTTTTATTGACTTTATTTTTAGCCTTAATACGACGAGACAGATAGCGAAACACATTGAGATAGAAAATCTGAGTTCAAACCAATATCAGAGTTAAAACCAATAAACACCGTCCATCGAAATGAATGACTGGGGTTATTGGTTTTAACTTTAATTAAGGAAAGCGACATGAAAAAGAGCAGTATTCAAGCGTTAGCAATAACGGCGGTTTTCACCCCTCAATTGGCGTTGGCCCACGTTGGCGACCATGGTCTTATCAATTCATTCTCACAGGGTTTTTTGCATCCTATCTTTGGTTTGGACCATCTATTGGTGTTACTCGCGATGGGTGTCGTGGCGCAGCAAGCGGCGAGCAAAAAGGGTAAGGCTTTAATTGTGCTTGGTGTAATTGGCAGTATGTTCTTAGGCACAATGGTTGGGAAAATTGCAGGAGCGGTCAGCGGCTTGGAATTCTTGATCCTTGGTTCGGCATTTGTTGCAGCAGGCACAATTTGGAAAGCACGTAATAGCAGCAGCGCGTTAACAAACGCACTGATGAGCCTGTCTATTAGCCTTGTATTATTTCATGGTTGGGCTCATGGCGCAGAATTACACGGCGCTGCCCTCATGCAGTTTATTCCCGGCATGCTATTAAGCTCGTCTTTACTTTTGTTTGTCGGATATCAATCTGCCACTTTCATTCCGAAAAAAGTCATCGCTGGCATCGTCGCTTCAAGTGGTTTGTTTTTAGCACTTTTAGGTTAATCAAATAAAAATAAGGTAGCAATGTATGAATAACTTTAAAGTATTGGAAATCAAAGAAAGCGTATTTGATAACAACGACAAGCAAGCCGAATTGTTGAGAGCGGAGCTAAAAGAGAAGCAACTGTTTTTGCTTAACCTGATGTCTTCTCCAGGATCAGGCAAAACAACCACATTAGTTAAGACCATTGAAACACTGAAAGACGAAATGCACATCGGCATTATGGAAGCGGACATAGACTCGGATGTCGATGCGCACACCATTGCGAAAACAAGCGCCAAAGTCATCCAACTTCATACTGGCGGTATGTGCCATCTTGATGCCTGCATGACTAAGCAAGGCCTTGCAGGGTTGGAGGTTGAAGGTGTCGATCTAGCCATTCTAGAAAATGTTGGGAATTTAGTTTGCCCAGCCGAATTTGATACGGGTGCTTCTAAAAATGCCATGATTTTGAGCGTGCCAGAAGGGGACGACAAACCACTAAAATACCCACTTATGTTCTCAATCGTAGACGTATTACTGATCAATAAAATCGACGCGATGGGCTATTTTGACTTCGATTTGAACGCAGTCATTGAGCGAGTGACAAGACTAAACCCAAATATCAAAGTGATTCCGATTTCGGCTAAAACGGGAGAGGGCATTGATGAATGGGCGGATTGGTTGCGAACACAAGTCGCGGTATGGAAAGGTCTTGGTGAGGAATAAGCTATGTCGGAAGATAAAACCAAGTTAACAAATCATGATGTGGATGCGCTGCCTAAACAGCGAGTAGTGAAAGACAAAGTACTTGATCTGGCGAACAAGATCAGCCGGACAAAGCGAGGTTCAAAATCGGGCATAACAATCGATGATCCGGAGTACAAAATACTGGAGCCAATTCTTACAGAAGATATGGCAGAGGTAACACTTTGCTTGGCATTGCGTGAGCCTAGAAGTGCAGCTGAAGTGGCCAAGTTGTGTGGTCGCACGGTCGAAGAAACTGAAGTACTGTTGTGGCAGTCGGCTGTGGCGGGTACTGCTTTCGTCAATGAAAAAGATGGGGTAGATAAGTACTGGTTAGATGTGTGGGTTCCCGGCCACATGGAAATGATCGTCAATAACAAAGATCTGATTCAGAAGTTTCCACAATTAGGTGCCGCTTTTGATGAGTTTGGTAAGAAAAAAGGCCCATTGGCAGCGGGTAACATCCCTGTGGGTTCAGGGCCGATGCGGGTAATTCCTATTGAAACCTCGATAGACGGCGACACCAAAACGGTTTCATACGAAGAAGTATCGAAGTACCTAAATGATAATGACACTTTCTCTATTTCTGATTGCGCCTGTAGAACGTCAAGAGAAGCGATGGGGGAAGGTTGCGGGCATCTAAAAGAAGAAATGTGCATCCAAATGGGCCACGCTGCTGAGTATTACGTGCGCACAGGTCGTGGTAGAAAAATTACACGAGACGAAGCGCTCGAGGTCATTAAAAAAGCGGAAGACAACGGGCTGATGCACAGTATTCCGAATTTGGACGGCTCAGGAAAAACGCACGCAATTTGTAACTGCTGTGGTTGCGGTTGTTTTGCACTGAGGTTAGCTGAACAGTGGCAAAACCCAGACATGGTACGTTCTAACTACATTGTGAAAATTGACCGAGAAAAGTGCGTTGCATGCGGCGAGTGTGTCGAAGCCTGCCCAACCAACGCACTAAAACTGGGCCACAAGCTCTGCACTTCATCGGACACACACTTGAATTCACCGGACACACACCTAAGTTCCAATGGGCAGCAGCGAACCGAACTGCCTTACGATACCGAGTGGGGGGTCGACAAATGGAACCCTGATTATCGAACCAATAAAGCGGTGGTGGTTGAGGGGGGAACAAGCCCCTGCAAGGCGGAATGCCCTGCACATATTGGTATTCAAGGCTATATCAAACTCGCTTCCCAAGGAAAATACACGGAAGCACTAGAACTCATTAAACACGAAAATCCGTTCCCTGCGGTTTGTGGACGTATCTGTCCTAAAAAGTGTGAGTCGGACTGTACTCGTGGTGATATCGATGACCCCGTCGCCATCGACGACATTAAAAAATTCATTGCGCAACAAGATCTCGATGCGAAGACGCGTTTTGTACCAAGCCGTAAAAACAGCTTTGATAAGAAAATAGCCATCGTCGGCGGTGGGCCTGCTGGCTTGTCATGCGCGTATTATCTTGCTGTTGAGGGTTACGCTGTCACAGTGTTCGAAAAGCAAAAAGTACTCGGCGGAATGCTTGCGCTTGGAATTCCATCTTATCGCTTAGAAAAAGAGGTCATCAATGCAGAAATTGATGTGCTCCGGGAGCTTGGTGTCAATTTTGAAACCGGTGTCGAAATTGGTAAAGAACTCAGTCTTAGCGATCTCAGAGAGCAAGGCTATCAAGCATTTTACATGGCGATTGGTGCACAAGCCGGGCGCTCACTAGGGATTGACGGCGAGCACAGCGTTGGCGTTACAACGGGGGTCGATTTTTTACGTGAAGTGAACTTAGGCAACAGTAAACAATTAACCGGCCACGTAATTGTGATTGGTGGCGGTAACGTTGCAATTGATGTGGCGAGAACGGCAACGCGTTTGGGCAGTAATAGTGCTAGCGTCAGTAACAGCGTAGAAATGTTCTGTCTGGAATCAAGACAACAGATGCCTGCTCACCAAGAGGAAATAGATGAGGCGCTTGAGGAAGACATCGGCATTAGTAATGGATGGGGACCAGCTCGAATCATTTCAGAGTCCGGTCGCGTTGTAGCGGTCGAATTCAAAAAGTGTTTATCGGTATTGGATGAAACAGGAAAGTTCAGCCCGATTTTTGATGAAAGTGAAACCAAAATAGTGGAGGCCGAGCATGTGCTGATTTCAGTTGGTCAGGCAATGGATTGGGGAGGGCTTTTGAATGACAGTATGATCAAACTCAACCCAAACCAAACCATGCAAGCGGACGCCACAACCTACCAAAGTGATGAACTTGACGTGTTTGTTGGCGGGGATGCGTTAACCGGCCCAAGGTTCGCGATAGATGCTATTGCGCAGGGTAAAGAGGGCGCGATTTCGATTCATCGTTTTGTTCAAAATGGACAAAGCTTAGTACTCGGGCGTATTAACCGAAACTATCGCTCCTTTGATAAACAAAGCCTAGATCTTGCGGGTTACGACAATAGTAACCGGCAAATGACCAACCATGTTGATGGGACAAAAGCCAAAACGACATTTAAAGATCTACGCGACACGTTCACGGAAGATCAAGTTAAAGTTGAAACACAGCGATGTTTGGGCTGTGGCGTGGCAACGGCAGATGAGTTTATGTGTGTCGGTTGTGGGGCGTGCACTACACAATGTAAGTTTGACGCTATATCACTAGTAAGGGCTTATGACGCTGAGGGAGTTGACCTACGTGATGCGAAGAAAACCATCATTAAATATGCTTTAAAGCGTAAAGTAAGAATTGCGGTTAATAAACCGATTAAGCGGATTAAATCAATGTTCTTTATGGGCAATTAAAGGTCATAAACAGAGGGGGCTAGGGTATGCACGAACTTGGAGTGGTAATTGAGGTGGTAAAAACGGTGAGCAATTTTGCACGCAATAACGGCGTAACTAAAGTTGACACTATTGTTTTGCAAATTGGAGAACTCTCATCGATGATCCCTCGGTTTATAGAAGAATGCTACCCTGCCGCCGTCGATGGTACGGCGTTTGAAAAGACCAAATTGAAGATTGAAATTCTGCCTGCAAATGCGATGTGCAAGCAATGCCACCATGTGTTCAACGTGATTCAGAATCGCTCTCATTGTCCAGAATGTCACAGTGCGGAATGGGGGCTGTTAGGAGGGAAAGAGTTTACGATAAAAGAAATCATTGCATGTTAGTCATGCTAGACAACAATAAATTCACCTAAAGAAAAAGAGCCGACAATCTCAATCAGATTATCGGCTCTTTTCATTCAATTCGAGTTATTGCTATTTAGTCTTCTTTGCCAAATAGTTCGTCATAACGTCGTACTAATGAACGCTGGTCGGTACGGTATGAATTAAGCGGTGCTTTGCCTTGCGCTGCATCTAGAGTGTGATCTTCGTGACTTATTCTCAATTCTTCGTATTTTGCTTTAAGAGCATCAAGGGTAGGCTTGCCCTCTGTGGTGGCGTATGGGCTCATTAAGGCAATCATTTTTAATACGCCTTGATATACTGCAGCACGCGATATTTCTTGATTGCGAGTATTCGCCATCCAAGAACTTAGCCAGAAACCGGCCACCAAACGCATCAGCTCCACCAAGTCATAGATAGCATCGTCGTCGATGGCGATAACCCCCTCTTTTCTCATTCTATACAGCGAGGTTTGGGCTCGTTCACTAAGCTGTTTATGGGCGCCTAAGTATTTTTGATGCAGGTTTTCGTCTTTAAGTAGAATGTCAGGCATGCTGGCGTGAAAGAAACGAAATCGCCAAATACTATCGAATATCTGGTCACAATATTGTCGTAGTGTTTCTGCCGCGGACGTGTCTTCAGATGCAGGTAAAAATGACTCATCCATGTAACAGATATATTCTTCAAAAATGGAATGAATGATGTCTTCTTTATTTCGAAAGTGATAGTAAAGGTTACCCGGACTTATTCCTAAGTGTGCCGCGATATGGTTAGTCGTAACGGAACGTTCACCGAGCTTGTTGAACAGCTCTAGGCTTGCATAGATGATTTTATCACGGGTTTTCATTCATTTTCCAAACAGACATTAAAAATACATTTTTTATTCTACCAGCTAAGATAGCGTCTAATGGTAGGACAAGCAATCACTTAGAAGTTTGACGTAAGTTGTGATTCGATCGATTTCAATAGTGGTTAGCTTAGCCCTTATATTCCCGCGTGTCTTGCACTGTTATTGGCAACTTAGTTTGTGTTTCCGCGAGAGGAGTACCGGAAAAGTTTCATATAATTTAAGAACGAAAGCCAAGTATTTTCTGAATTTGAGTAAAACGAACGTAAATAAACAAAGACAGTAAAATCACGCTTCCGCCAATCAACTTCTGTGCGTCTAGTTGTTCGCCTAGAAGGGTAAAGCTCATGATCATGGTCCAAACGGGTTCTAGAATCATTAATAATGATGCCGTTTCGATTTTGACCGTAAATTGCCCCATGGTTTGAAACAGATAGCGAATCGATGTAGCGACAAGGGTTGAAACCGTGAACCAAAAAATGGTTTGATTGGTGATCTCAAATTCAGCTGTGGTACTAAGCAGTGCGAAAACGGTGCCCGCTGCGCCTACCGTAAACAACTGCAAGGTGATGGTCACTAACGGTTTTACGCTGGCACTGACTCTTTTGTTTAATACAAAATGGACAGAGAGCAGGGCTGACGCAAGCAGAAAAAATAATTGGCTTTCTTCTATATGCCAACCATTGCCTAACGTAAGCAAAGCCATGCCGAGAATACTGATTGGTAAAGCAAACCAAAATGAGCGATTTGGTCTGCTGCGGAATAGTACCCACGCAGTCATTGGAGCAATGATCATCGCTAGCGCCATAATGAATGCGCCTTCAGACAACCCCTCACTTATTGATAAGGCGTAAATCCATACCTGCAGTGAGATCGCCAAAAATAGGCCAACGCCACAAGACGCTGCGATTCTCTTTAGACCTAACTTAATGATGGATTTATAGCAAAAAGGCAAAAGAATCAAGCTTGCAAGCAAAAACCGTGTGGCAATGAATGTGTCGCCCGGTACGTCTTGAATCACCATTTTGGATGCAATCCAGCCGATGGCGGCTAGAATGGTTGCAACAAATAGATAGAGTTCTCCGCGCATGTTTGTCTCTTTTTATCGTTAATGACTTATCAAACACTCATTAGGCATAAGTGAAGGAGTTTACGCCTAATATGGATGTCGCGGAAGCATACGCCCAAACCAAAAAATAGCAACCTTGAGCGTGGTTCTGTACGTATTCGGACAATAGTTAAATCGGTGATTAAGCGACAACTCAAACGCTTTTGTGCTGAATTTCCACTGGACTACATCTGGTGATACAGTGTTCGGCCAAGGAATGGTGGAAGACATTTTAATGACGCGTTACGAACGACTGGCTAAAGATCTAAAGCGACAGATCACGCAAAAAGTGTGGCGTTCTGGCGACAAAATCCCGTCTGTAAGAGCGAGCTGTAAGAGCACAGGCTATAGCATTTCTACCGTATTACAGAGTTATCAATTACTGGAAAGCCAAGGATGGGTGGTAGCCAAGCCTCAATCTGGTTACTTTGTTGCTCCACAAATAGAAGATTTGATTGCTTCACAGTCTGAGCCTGTTTCTACATCGGTTGTTTCACCTAAAGTCCGTGACGTTAATATTAACGATTTGTTGTTTGGTGTCTTAAAGAAAAACCAGCAACCCGATGTCATCCCACTAGGCTCTGCCTTTCCTGACCCCTCTCTTTTTCCGCAACAAACGTTGGCGAGAAATTTAGCCAGCGCCAGTCGAAAAATGCCGGAAAATAGCGCCATACTGAACATGCCGCCGGGCAGTGACAGTTTGCGGCGGACCATCGCTCAACGCTATTCTCAGCAGGGGTTAAGTGTTTCTCCTGAAGACATTGTGATTACGTCTGGTGCGATGGAAGCCTTAAATTTGAGCTTGCAAGCGGTGACCAAACCGGGCGATCTCGTGGCGATAGAAAGCCCTGCTTTTTATGGAGCGTTGCAGGCGATAGAGCGACTTAACTTGAAAGCGGTCGAGATTACTACTCACCCAACTAAAGGTATTGATATATCGTCTCTCGATCAGGCGTTCACTGAGTTGCCAATCAAAGCTTGTTGGCTAATGACTAATTTCCAAAATCCATTGGGTTACTGCATGTCAGAGCCGAATAAACAAGCTTTAGTCAAGATACTAAACAAACACAACGTCCCCATGATAGAAGACGATGTGTACTCCGAGCTGTATTTTGATGCAGAAAAACCTAAGCCAGCTAAAGCCTATGATGAGCATCATAATGTGATGTTGTGTGGTTCCTTTTCTAAGTGTTTGTCTCCTGGGTTCCGTTTAGGTTGGGTCGTTGCGGGGCCAAGGAGTGTATCGATACAAAGGTTACAGCTAATGTCGACGTTATCGACCAGCGTGCCAATACAGTTAGGAATAAGCCATTATCTGCAATACGGCGCTTACGATGCTCACTTAAGAAAGCTTCGACGAACGTTAGAGCAGCGCAAAAATCAGATGCGGAATGCCATTAAAAAGTACTTTCCACCGTCAGTTCGCATTACTGACCCAAGTGGCGGTTACTTCTTTTGGTTAGAGTTTGGTAACGATTTCGATTGTTCAACATTCTACGAGGCCGCGTTAAATGAACAAGTGGCTATCGCGCCAGGCACACTGTTCAGTAGCCAGAAAAACCACACAAGACATATTCGAGTTAATTATTCTTACTTATGTGAAGGCAAGGTTCTGGAAGCAATAAAGCGACTTGCTCAAGTGGCGTACAATATGAGTATTTTATAAATTATCCCTGTGCCGGTTTACCTAGGTAACTAAAATTGCTAGGGTTCTGCAAAACGGAGATTGAACATGACAAAGCAAATTTACCTAAACGGAATTTACCGTGGAAAAATCCAACAGAGCCATGGCTTAGAAACAGCAATAGACAAAAGCACAATTGAGGGTGACGTGTTTTTGTCAGCGTTGGGCCTAGACGGTGATGAATGTGCCGATAAGAAGCACCATGGTGGTGTCGAGCGTGCTTTACATCAATACCCAGCTGAACATTATGCTTACTGGAAACAAAAGTATGGTGACGATATGAACTGGTCGGCTCCCGGTATGGGGGAAAACTTGAGTTCTATCGGTATGACTGAAGACACGGTATGCATTGGTGATCGCTATCAATGGGGCGAGGCGGTTATTGAAGTGAGCCAGCCGCGCTCACCATGCTTTAAGCTGAATAAACGCTGGGGTGTTGATGGTTTGTCGGTTGGTATGCAAGACATTAGCCGTTGTGGCTGGTTATACCGTGTTATCACTCCGGGTAAAGTAAGTAAAAATACCCCTTTAAACTTGATAGATCGCCCAGAACGCGCCATGTCTATACGTGAAGTATGCGATGCCTTTTTTGGTGACCCTTTAAACAAAGATGGTTTAGAAATGCTGAAACAGCAGAGCAGACTGTCAGACAGTTGGATGAGTAAAGTATTGATTCGTTTAGAGACCAATCAGGTTGAAAACTGGAATTTCAGGTTGCTAGGCCATGCATAAAGTTAAACTGTTCTGTTTTTTATCGTTAAATCTGTTCTATGCGTAACAGTTAATGGCGTGTTGCAATGGGAACTCATTCATAAATTGGGTTCTTTTGATGAAAACGACAAAAACTAAACATGAACTAAGGCTTCTTGCGGTCACGATTGTAGGTGCCTTTTTAGTGATCTTCGGTCACCTAATTTTAGCCAAAAGTTTTGCCGATCTCCCATGGACTGAGGCTACCGCAGCAGCCATTCCGCTCATCCTATTAATGTTGAGCGTCGGTAGTGTTTATTACGCGGTTAAAAGTGAAGATGAAGACAAAACTGAAGCTGAATGAGTTGATCATCAAACAGCCAATAATTCAGTACGGATTTGGTCAGGTATGGCAATAGACGTTTTGCTTTTGTAGTCAAAGTAAATGAGCACCGCTATCCCAGATGCCACCTCAATACCGTCTTGCCACGCGGTGTGTACAACTTGGCAAGAAGAGTTGCCGAGTTTTCCTATCGTGGTGCGTATCTCAACGGGTTTGTTCCAATAAGACTGCGCTTTTAAATCAACCTCAATTCGAGCGATGATCAAAGGCCAGGTTTTTAGGTCTAGGCTAGGGTGAAAAATTTCGAATATCGGCGTTCTGGCGTGCTCGAACCAAATAGGAAATGCGGTATTACTGATGTGGCCTAATGCGTCAGTATCGGTAAAGCGTGGTTTGATGGCGCATTCAAACATTGTCAGTTCCTTTAATTTTATGGTGTCTGTCCGGTATAAATCTGCCTAGCGTATAACGTGCCTGTCTCATTTAGATTTCGTCTTGGATACAGAACGTGCGTAAAGAGCTAACGAGACTTTTGAACTGGGTTGACGGTTTAGTCGCTGGCTTATTTCCCAACCCGCTTTCGCGACTTCCATCAAGTCGACTCCCGTGTGTATGCCAAGCTCATGGCACAAATACAGTACATCTTCGGTCGCTACGTTTCCTGCTGCTCCCTGTGCGTACGGGCAACCTCCCAATCCTGCAACACTGCTGTCGATCACCTCAATACCCATGAGTAGTGACTGATATATATTGGCTAGAGCTTGGCCCCAAGTATCATGAAAATGAACCGCGATGTTTTGGTTTGGTATTTGAGACAAAACGGCTTCTAACATTTTAGCGGTACGGACTGGGGTTCCGGTTCCTATGGTGTCGCCGAGGGAAACCTCAAAGCAACCAAGATCAATCATCTCCTTTGCAATCTGTGCGACTTGTTTAGGCTCGGTTGCGCCATCGTAAGGGCAGTCCATCACGCAGGACAAATAACCACGAACCGGGATGTTGAGTTGACTGGCTCGCTTAATGAGTGGAATAAAGCGTTCAAAACTTTCGGTAATCGAGCAATTAATATTGTGTTGGCAAAACCCTTCAGAAGCGGAGCCAAATATGGCTACTTGATCTACTCCTGCAACAATGGCTTTTTCTAGCCCTTGTAAATTGGGTGTCAATGCAGAATAAACCACATTGGGCGTTCGATGTATGCGTTGCAGTATTTGATAAGAGTCTGCCATTTGTGGCACCCATTTGGGAGAAACAAATGAGCCAGCTTCGATATGGGTTAACCCGGTGGCTGAAAGTTGATTGATCAAAGCGATTTTGGTTTCAGCGCTGACTTTGGCTTCGTTTTGCAAACCATCTCGAGCGCCCATTTCAACGACGCGAACATGGCTTGGTAAGCTGCTAGCAACCACAGAAGCGCTCGTAAGCGCGGGAAAGGGGAGGCGATTACTCATCGGAAGACCATTTAGGCGGTCGTTTGTCGAAAAACGCACGTAACCCTTCTTTTCCTTGTTTTGAAGCTCGCGCATCAGCAATCAATTGGCTGGTATGGGTTACTAGATCGTCATCAATGGGATGAGCGTAACAATGAGCACATAGCTGCTTGGTTTGAGTCAAAGCATTTGGGCTATGGGCAAGTATGGCATCAATAAACTGGCTGATGGGTGTTGATGGCTGGCGGGTTAGACCATGCGCTTCAACTTGACGATGGATGATCCCCAATTTAAGTGCTCTGTTGGCACTGATGGTTTCAGCGGTAAGCATATAGCGCCGAGCTTGACGTGTTCCTATCGTTCGATTCACATAGGGCCCAATTGTGGCCGGGATCAGCCCGAGTTTGACTTCACTTAAGCAAAACCGAGCACTTTGGCAAGCAATGGCCATGTCGCAACAGCAGATGAGACCAAGCGCGCCACCAAAGGCGCTGCCTTGAATGACGGCAAGGGTGGGGTGTGGGAAGTTATCTAGTGAGTGAAGTAAAAGTGCCAAGTTATGTGCATCTTGTTGATTTTCATCATTTGATTTATTCGCCATGGATTGCATCCACGAAAGATCCGCTCCAGCAGAGAAATGTTTACCGTTGGCTTGCAATATGAGGCAGCGAATTGCAGGGTTATCAGCCAGTGTTTGAAGGTGTGTGAGCAGTTGATTGATGATTACATCGTCAAAGGCGTTGTATTTGCTGGGGCGGTTGAGTGTCAGCGATGCAACCCCTCTGTTATCGATATGGCAAAGCACATCCTCGGCACGATGATCCATTTGTTCTGCCTCATTAGTCATTTGATCTCCTTATTTGTGGTTTGTTTGTCAACGTCCATAGTGAAAGCGATATAGCGATCGCTACATACGGAAAATACCGAATGTGCTTTCTGGAATAGGGGCTCGTAGTGCTGCCGCGAGTGCGTATCCAACGAGCTCTCTCGTGTCTTTGGGGTCAATGATCCCGTCGTCCCAAAGGCGAGCACTGGCGTAAAATGGATGACTTTGTTGTTCATATTGATCAATGATCGGTTGCTTGAATTGAGCTTCTTCCTGCTCGCTCCATGGCTGGTCTGTTCGCTTCTTAATATCTCGCTTTACTTGAGCCATCACCCCCGCAGCTTGTTCTCCACCCATGACGGAAATTCGGGCATTAGGCCACATCCACATCATGGTTGGGTTATAAGCTCGGCCACACATTCCGTAGTTTCCTGCTCCGTAAGAGCCGCCAATGATGACGGTGAACTTTGGCACATCAGCGCACGCCACCGCCATGACCAACTTTGCGCCATGCTTGGCAATGCCCTCAGACTCGTATTTCTGACCCACCATGAAACCGGTGATATTTTGTAAGAAAAGCAGAGGGATTTTTCTCTTTGCACACAGCTCTATAAAGTGCGCGCCTTTTTGTGCAGACTCTGAAAATAAGATGCCGTTGTTGGCGACGATGCCGATGGGGTTGCCATGTAACTTGGCAAAGCCACAGACTAGCGTTTGCCCATATAAGGCTTTAAATTCGTCGAAGTCTGAGTCGTCTACCACTCGAGCGATGACTTCTCGTACATCAAATAAATGGCGTAAGTCGGCGTTAACGATGCCGTATAGTTCTTTGGCTTGGTATCTCGGTGGGGCGATGGATGGTTTTGACAGCTTAGTGGCAGTCATTGATTCCGATGAGGCTTGGTTGCAACTGCTGATCGCTTGCCTTGCGATGGTTAATGCATGGGCTTCGTTGTTTGCGTAATAGTCGGCAACGCCAGATTTTTTACAATGCACATCCGCACCGCCTAGTGCTTCTGCGGTTACGATCTCCCCTGTAGCGGCCTTGACGAGTGGTGGTCCGGCTAGAAATATGGTGCCTTGTTGTTTAACGATGATGGATACATCAGCCATAGCGGGCACATAAGCGCCACCTGCTGTACATAAACCCAATACAGCTGCGATTTGAGGAATTCCCTTGGCAGACATGCGTGCTTGATTGTAGAAAATTCGGCCAAAGTGCTCTTTATCTGGAAATACTTCGTCTTGATGGGGAAGGTTAGCCCCGCCAGAATCCACTAAGTAAACGCAAGGTAAATGGCATTGTTCGGCAATTTCTTGTGCGCGTAGGTGTTTTTTTACGGTTAATGGGAAATAGGTGCCGCCTTTTACTGATGGATCGTTGGCGATGACCATGCACTCAAGCCCATGAATCAGGCCAATGCCAGCCACAACACCTGCGCAAGGAAGCGCATCTTCATATACCCGCCATGCCGCGAATTGGCCGATTTCTAGAAAATGTGAATCTGGGTCAAGCAAGTGGGTAATTCTTTCGCGAACGGGAAGCTTTCCTTTGGCTTTTTGGCGCTCGATTGCCGACGCGCCACCGCCTTGTTTGATAACGTCTAGATTCGATTGGAGGTTTTCTAACATTGTGGTCATGACTTTTTCATTAGCGATAAAGTGTGGGTCACTCGGCTTTGCTTTTGTCTGAATAATGGTCATGACTCATCCTTTTCATGTTGAACACTTAGCTGTGAGTTGATTTAGCTAGGAGTTAAGTTAGCGAGACTCTTCAAACAACTCTCGGCCAATCAACATTCGCCTAATTTCTGAGGTGCCAGCACCAATTTCATATAGTTTTGCGTCTCGCAGTAATCGACCTGCCGGAAACTCGTTGATGTAGCCGTTACCGCCTAGAAGCTGAATGGCGTCTAATGCAATTTGAGTCGCCAATTCGGCGGCATATAGAATCACGCCAGCGGAATCTTTTCTGGTTGCCTCTCTTCTATCACACGCCGCCGCTACGGCATAAAGGTATGCACGGGCCGCGTTTGTGCGGGTATACATATCGGCGACTTTGGCTTGCACGAGCTGGAATTCACCAATGGAACGACCAAATTGCTTTCGGTCATGTACATAGGGAATAACAAGATCAAGGCAAGACTGCATGATGCCAACTGGGCCTGCGGCTAGCACCACTCGCTCGTAGTCTAATCCGCTCATGAGCACTTCAATTCCATGATTAAGTGATCCGAGAATGTTTTCTTTTGGTACTTTGCAGTTGTTGAACACCAATTCACAGGTGTTGGAGCCGCGCATGCCGAGTTTGTCTAGTTTATGGGCATGGCTAAACCCTGCAAATTGGCTCTCAACAATAAACGCCGTAATACCGTGTGATTTTTCATTTGGATCTGTTTTCGCGTAGACCACGATGGTGTGAGCATCAGGCCCGTTGGTGATCCACATTTTGGTACCGTTAAGCACGTAATGAGTACCATCGAAAACGGCATTGAGCTGCATGCTGACAACATCTGACCCGGCATTGGGCTCGCTCATGGCTAATGCACCCACATGGCTACCATCGATGAGTTTGGGTAAGTATTTATCGCGTTGTTCTGGTGTTCCGTTACGAAAGATTTGATTCACACAAAGATTGGAGTGTGCCCCATAGCTTAGGGCTACTGATGCCGAAGCTCGGCTGATTTCTTCCATTGCTATAACGTGAGCCAAATACCCCATATCCGCACCGCCATATTGTTCGCCTGCGGTGACGCCGAGTAATCCCATCTCGCCGAATAACGGCCAAAGGTGATTTGGAAACTCATTATTTTTGTCAACTTCAGCGGCAATAGGCGCGATGTGGTGCGTCGCGAACCCGTTAACTTGCTCGCGCAACATGTCGATGGTTTCACCCAGTGCGAAATTGAGCGGAGAAAAAGCATTTTTCATAAATCCTCCTAATTGGCGAGCGCCTGTTGGCAGCGTTCCCGAGCTTGATCCAGCTCTGCCATAACCACGTTAATATCATCAAGCTGTTGCTGTAATAGCGCTTGTTTGTTGTCGATGATGTCGAGCATTTTTTTTAGTTGAACTTCGCCATGATTGGTATCGTAAAGCTCTAGTAACTCGCCGATTTCCGCTAATGACAAACCCAGTCGTTTACCTCGAAGAATGAGCTTGAGTCGGGTTTTGTCTCGCCGTTGGTAAAGTCGGATCTTGCCTTGTCGTTCTGGGTGGATAAGTCCCATGTCTTCGTAAAATCGAATGCTTCTTGTCGTGACACCAAACTCGTTTGCAAGCTCACTAATTTTGAACGTTTCCATAAATCCGTTCCTCTACATCGACTTGCACTGCGGACGATTGTTAAATTTTTGTTTCTTTACGTTAACGTAAATGTTAGTGCTATGCTTACGTAAACGTCAAGGTAGGTCGGCACAAATAAACACATCGTTAGCGGGGGCAAAGCAATGGATAAAACCATTTGGGTAGTAGCTGCAAAACGAACACCTATTGGCCGCTTTCAAGGCATGCTGAAAGAATTCACTGCTCCCCAGTTAGGGCAAGTTGCCATCCAATCCGCTCTCAATGATTTAACCAGTGATCGGGCAATATTCGATCTCATTCAAGAAGTCTTCATGGGTTGCGTGTTACCTGCAGGGTGTGGCCAAGCACCTGCGCGTCAAGCGGCGATGGGGGCGGGGCTTTCGTACTCCGTTGGGTGTACAACCATTAACAAAGTATGTGGTTCTGGGATGAAGTCGGTGATGTTGGCTTATGATTTGATTCAGTCTGGAAGCGCTAAAGGCGTTCTGGCTGGTGGCATGGAAAGCATGACCAACGCTCCCTATTTACTAAAAGACGCCCGTTCTGGTTTGCGTCTTGGCCACAAAAAAACGTTTGATCATATGTTCTTAGACGGGCTGCAAGACGCCTATAGCAACGAATTGATGGGCGTGTATGCTGATAGCATTGCGCAGAAATACGACATCAGTCGAGATCAGATGGATCAGTGGGCATTGCTGTCGTTAAGCCGAGCGTTAGAGGCGCAGCAGAGCTTACGATTTTCAACTGAAATAGCGCCTGTTGTTTCAGATTGTGTTTCTGCGTCTAATAGCAAATCGGATAGGCAAAGTGCCGCCTGTTTAGATTTTGATGAGCATCCTCGAGAAATTAAATCGGACAAAATCCCACACCTTCGCCCTGCATTTTCGCCAAACGGTCGCGTCACTGCCGCCAATGCTAGCTCAATCTCTGATGGTGCGGCCGCACTGGTGTTAATGGATGCTGATTATGCGAAACAACATGGCTTGAAACCACTCGCCAAAATTGTAGGGCACACCACCCATGCTCGCAGTCCAAGTGAATTTACCATTGCGCCAATCTATGCCATTGAACAATTACTTACAGAGCGACAATGGTCTGTTGAGGATGTGGATCTTTGGGAGATCAATGAAGCCTTTGCGGTGGTGACTCAAATAGCGGTGCAGCAGTTAAAACTGGATATCGAAAAAGTGAATGTGAATGGTGGTGCGTGTGCGTTAGGTCATCCAATCGGGGCTAGCGGTGCACGAATTATCGTGACTTTGATACATGCCTTGAGGTGCAAACAAGCCACTGATTTAGCCGAGAGTAACAACAAATCTCAAGGCCAAAGTGAAGCGAAAACGATGCGCGGAATCGCGACGCTGTGCATTGGTGGTGGGGAAGCGACGGCGATTGCTATTGAAATTGAAGGAGCCTGAGATGGATTTTGAATTGAATGAAGATCAACGAGCCTTTGCTGCCATTGCCCAGCAGTTCGCTGATGACAAGCTAACCCCTATGGCTTCGGTTTGGGATCAAGAACAGCATTTCCCAAAAGACGTTATTCAACAAGCAGGAGAACTCGGCTTTCTTAGCCTTTATACCAGCGAAGATGCCGGTGGACTTGGGTTATCTCGGCTCGATTCTTCCATAATTTTCGAGCAATTGTCGATGGGGTGTACCTCAACCACTGCCTATATGACGATTCATAATATGGTGAGTTGGATGGTGGCTTGTTCTGCTACTGATGAGGTTAAGTCTGTTTTCTGCCCGCGCCTTATTTCGGGCGAGTGGTTGGGTTCGTATTGCTTGACCGAGCCTAATGCTGGTTCAGATGCGGCCTCGTTAACTACTACGGCTGACAAAGTGGATGATCACTACGTGCTCAATGGTGCAAAGGTGTTTATTTCAGGCGCAGGGGATACTCAAGTGCTGGTGGTGATGGCAAGAACGGGTGAGCAAGGGGCAAAAGGAATTTCGGCTTTTGTCGTGCAGGCTGATAGCCAAGGCATAAGTTATGGCCGCAAAGAGCCAAAGATGGGTTGGAATAGCCAAGCGACCCGAGGCATCGTGTTTGATAACGTCATCGTGCCGAAAAACCAATTGTTAGGGCAAGAAGGTGAGGGGTTTAACCTTGGAATGAAAGGGCTCGACGGTGGTCGAATTAATATTGCGACATGTTCAGTTGGGACGGCGCAACAGGCACTCGATGATGCAATGCAATACATGCAGCAAAGACAGCAATTTGGTAAGGACCTCGCTTCATTCCAAGGCTTGCAATTTAAATTGGCGGATATGGCAACTGAACTGGTTGCGGCTCGTCAGTTAGTGCGTTACGCCGCCAGTAAACTCGATAATCAAGACCGAGAAGCCAGCGCGTATTGCGCCATGGCGAAGCGATTCGCGACCGATGTTGGTTTTAAAGTCTGTGACCAAGCACTGCAACTTCATGGTGGTTATGGTTATATCAAAGATTATCCTTTAGAGCGTTATTTCCGAGACGTTCGAGTGCATCAGATTTTGGAAGGCACCAATGAGATAATGCGGTTGATCATCGCTCGACGCTTATTGGCACAAGGGGCTGTATTGCTGTAGCGCCCTAAAAATGGCTAAGGAGAACTAAGATGCCCAAGAAAAACGACGATCCATTAGCGTTAGAGGTTCATGGCAATACAGCTCTGGTCACCATAAACAATCCTCCAGCCAATACCTGGACAAAACAGAGTCTCATTGAGCTAAAACGCTTAGTAGAAGATCTAAACCTCAATCGAGAAATTTATGCGTTGGTGTTAACTGGCCAAGGGAGCAAGTTCTTTTCAGCGGGTGCTGATTTAACCTTGTTTGCGAATGGCGATAAATCCATCGCATTTGATATGGCGCAAGCCTTTGGCGAGGCGTTCGAAACCTTGTCAAATTTTAGAGGCGTTTCTATAGCGGCCATTAACGGTTACGCCATGGGAGGAGGGCTAGAAGTGGCATTGGCGTGCGATATACGGGTGACAGAAAAGCAGGCGAAATTGGCATTGCCAGAGGCTAAAGTGGGGCTGTTGCCATGCGCGGGTGGCACCCAAAACTTAACGCGTTTAGTCGGAGAGGGCTGGGCAAAGCGAATCATACTTTGTGGCGAACAAGTGAGCGGTGAAAAAGCAGTGCAGATAAGGCTGGTAGAAGAGGTGGTTGAGCAAGGTAAAGCACTAGAAACGGCCATGGATTTAGCTGCATCAGTTGCCAATCAGTCACCTTCTTCAGTAAAAGCATGTAAAACCTTAATACAGAACACGCGAAGTGAATTTCCGTTACATGGGTTAATCAAAGAGCGAGAGCTGTTTGTCAATTTGTTTGATACCCAAGACCAAACGGAAGGCGTGAAAGCATTTTTGGATAAACGTAAGCCAATTTGGAAAAACCAATAGCCTAGAAAAATAGGGAAGGAAACGATGCAAGTTGGTCATGTGAATTTTGAAGAACGTCTTTGCGCTAACGGCTATCACAGGGTTGGTGTTGCGACGTTAACTAACCCTTCCTCGCTCAATGCGCTCACGTTTGACATGCTACATGAGTTGAATGAAAAATTGACCGAGTGGAACAACGAAGGCCGCATTGCATGTGTTTGGCTTGAGGGGGAAGGTAGCAAAGCTTTTTGTGCTGGTGGCGATGTGCGAACCATGTATCAAGTGATGTCGGAGCAGACTCAAACGGAGGTAGAGCAATTCTGCACTCGTTATTTCACATTGGAGTACCAACTTGATTATCTTATTCATACCTTTAGCAAACCTGTTATCGCGTGGGGGGATGGCATAGTGATGGGAGGGGGCATGGGGTTGTATATGGCATCAAGTCACAAAGTGGTGACTTCCCAGTCTCGTTTGGCGATGCCAGAAATAAGCATCGGTTTGTATCCAGATGTTGGGGCGACGTGGTTTCTAAATCGCATTGACCCAAGTGTAGGGCTTTTCCTTGGGTTGACAGGCGCGCAAATAAATGGAGGTGACGCATTCGAGGTCAAGATGGCGAATCATTACCTTGCGAGTAGTCAGCGCATAACGGTACTTGAGCAGCTTCAAATATGTGACTGGCAAGACGAGCAAGATAGAGACTTCATAGTTACTGAGTTACTAGAAGGTTTGTCTATTTTAAATTCGGAACCTAAGCCTGAACCTATATTAGTTCACTACCTAGAACAGATCCAAACCGTTTATCGGCAGCAAGAGTTGAACCAAATTGTGGCAAGTATTCATTCGATAACTAGTCAGGCGAATGACACTGAATCGGTAAGTGATAGGCAAGTTGAAAAAGAAAGTAAATGGCTTGATAACGCCAAGCGCAATTTACAACAAGGTAGCCCTATAACGGCTCACATTTGTTTTCGACAAATCAAACACGGTAATGTGTTGTCGTTAGCTGAGTGTTTTCGGTTGGAACTGAACTTGTCAGTTCGCTGTGCGACTCTTGGTGAGTTTCAAGAAGGCGTTCGGGCGCGGTTGATAGATAAAGACGGCCAACCCAAGTGGTTGTATCAACATGTTTTAGACGTAGATTCTGAGGTAATAGATGGGTTGTTTGAACCAATATGGAATGCAAAACAGCATCCACTCGCTTGGTTAGATGCCGATATGAGATAACTTACAAAACTGGCTGACAAATAATAGGATTGAAAAGAATGAATCTCAAAGAGAGTGTGATTGCTATTACAGGAGCGGGGCAAGGTTTAGGGCAAATGATGGCAATAACCTTGGCACAGTCGGGGGCGGAATTGGCTTTGTTGGATGTAAACCCGCAAGCCTTGAAGCAAACCCAAGATCAATGTCATATGCTTGGCGTGAAAGCGTTAACTTATGAAGTCGATATCACCCATGAACAAGATGTCGTCACCACATTCGACAGCATAGTCCAAGATTTTGGGCAGTTAGATGGGCTTATTAACAACGCAGGCATCCTTCGCGATGGATTATTAGTAAAAGTGAAAGATGGCGAGATGAGTAAAATGTCTCTTGAGCAATTTAACTCGGTGATCAACGTAAACCTGACAGGCACCTTTTTATGCGGTAGAGAAGCTGCGGCCCAAATGATAAAAACTCAACGAGAAGGAGTTATCATTAATATTTCCAGTGTTGCGAGAGAGGGGAATATCGGCCAAACGAACTACGCGGCCTCGAAAGCCGCAGTCGCAACCATGGCACAAGGTTGGGCAAAAGAACTGTCACGTTATGGCATCCGATCTGCCGCAATTGCACCGGGTATTGTGCAAACTTCTATGGCCGATCAACTTAAACCTGAAGCAATAGAAAGATTAAACAAAATGGTGCCAGTCGGTAGGATCGGCGCTCCGGCTGAAATAGCCCACGCGGCAAAGTTCATCTTTGAAAACGACTATTTCACAGGAAGAATTTTAGAGGTAGACGGTGGGTTAAGGATGTAAAGCATGGAATGCTCTTGTTGCTATGAGACTAAGGTATAAGTGCGATGCGTTCTATATCGTGTGACTATTCGGTCATGCTTCTTACCCGTAAGTTACATAGAATATGTTTAATAAAAAATGCTGAATAGCCAAATAGTTAATCGAGACAGCCTTGCGGGAGTGGGTGCGACACTGATCGGCAACGGAATTGGCCGGTTCGCATACATTGCCCTGATGCCAGCGTTGATTCAAAGTGGTTGGTTTAGTGAAAGTGATGCTTCGTATCTTGGCGTTGCCACTTTGCTAGGTTACTTATTGGGCGCGCCGGCCGCTAATGTATTGTTGAGGTTTTTTAGTGCTGGGTCGTTGATACGCGCGGCCATGTTAGTCAGCAGTTTTAGTTATCTTGGTTGCGCAGTGCAAGAAGCACCGTTAAGTTGGTTTTATGCTTGGCGTACGTTAGCGGGCGTCGCGGGTGCCCTATTAATGGTGGTCGCTCCACCGGTCATCGTTCGGAAGTACAGCCCAAGCATTAAGGCCCGTATTAGTGGGGTCATCTTCTCTGGTATTGGTATTGGCGCAATGCTTTCTGGTACCTTGATCCCTTTTCTTATCTATTTTAGCGTTACGACTGCGTGGGTCGGAATGGGTGTTGTAGCTCTTGTCACGACATTGCTTACTTGGCATTCGTGGGGATCTGAGTCTTCAGGTTCCAATGCACTCTTCATTCAAGCGTCATTTTCTCAGCTGTCATCTACGCAACGAAGAAGTGTCATTTTAATTTTGTTGGCGTATACATTTGACGCTATTGGTTACCTGCCTCACACACTCTTTTGGGTGGATTACATTGTTCGTGAATTGGGCATGTCGCTAGAAACTGGCGGGTTCTTTTGGGCAACATTTGGTATCGGGGCAGCAATCGGCCCAATAATTACCGGATTTTGTGGGGACAAGCTGGGTCTTAAACGATCGCTGTGCATGGCATTTGGATTAAAGGGACTGGGAGTTTTCTTGCCACTCATCAGTACCCACCCTGTCGCTTTGTTTATTTCGTCGTTACTGGTTGGGGTTTTTACTCCGGGAACGGTGACCTTGGTATCTACCTATGCTTTAGAGTGTGTTGGGTATGAGTTGCATACCAAGGCATGGGGCAGAATGACGTTGTCTTTCGCTCTATCACAGGGTTTCTTTGGTTTTTTGATGGCTTACTATTTGAGTCAGTTTGGACCTTACAATGTGTTGTTTATGATCAGTGCTAGCGCGTTGTTCATGTCTGTTGCGTGTATTTGGTTTACGAATACTCGTAATATGAATGAACAAGTAGTGCTGTCGACTTAATTGAATAAAGGAATATTCATGAAATTGTACCTTAATGATACATCCCCGTTTTCTCGTGTGGTCGCTGCTACGGCACTTTTATCAGGCTGTAAATCTCTGTCATTCGTTTGGGTTGACCCGTGGAATTCACCAGATAATTTGAAGACGGTAAACCCTTTTTGTTTGATCCCGGCTCTGGAGCTTAATGATGGAACGGTGATAACGGAAAGTTTGTGTATCTGCCAATACTTGATTGAAACCTACCAGCCTCCAACGCTGCAGCAGGTCGCCCTAAGTAGCGGTCAACAAGCCAGCCAGCTAGGTACGGCTAAAACCATGATGGAAATTGCATTTCGAACGGCTGCTCTCGCTCGTTTTAGCGATGCAGAGAACGTACTGATTCAACGAGGCAAAGACGGAATAAAAACTGCATTACAGAGAATGAATGAAGAAATAGACCAGCAGGGTTTGGAGCACTATTGTAAGCCTGATCTAGCGAGGCTCTATCTCCATGTAGCGTTAGATTATATCCAATTTCGCCATGGGTCCTTAATGGATGAGGTGGTACACCACCATATACTTAGGCTTATGCGCAATTCCCCCTTTTGCAATGTGCTGTCACAAATGAGTATCGAAAGACTATCAGCAAAGCCAAGCTATGCTGATCTGTTTAACCAAGTATCTCCCTAAATAAAGCTGAAGCTCCTACTAATTGGACACACACCAAAATAAAAGGACAGTTAAATCAGTTATTTTTTCATGATGATGGTGATATTCGCCCAGCGAAGTTAAATGGAGAGGGAAGTTTAGCCAATGCGGCATATTGTTGTTAGCTTGAAACAAGCGCAATTAACCAACTCAATGCTGGCGTTGTGTTTGGACATATAAAGCGTGGGTAACATTCTATTCGAGTGCGTAATAGTGAATTCTTGATTTATCTAGCGCGGTTTTTGCTTGCTCAAGGCTGCTGGGTGAGCCTATTGCAGTGGAGCGCTTTTTTTCGAGTGTGGTACAAACTTCCAACCAACTTGATTGGTTAAAGTTAAGTTTTTCTAAAATTGGAGGTAGATTTGAAGCCATTACGGCTTTGCCGTCTCGATACTGCCTTGCTGTCCAGTCTACTAGTTCAATGTAATCTAGTAGTCTAAAGGGTATTCCGTCTATAAGTTTTTTAGTTGAATTGCCAATAAATGGGTATAAACAAGGCGCTGTTTCAAGGTTGTCGGTAAGTGCCTTTAGCCTTACTTTGATTGAGGTAAAATCAGCTTGCTCAGGGGATGCAGCTATACCTGCTCGAACAGGGTTTAAATCGACATACGCCATGGCTGCGGCTAAGGCTTTTTCATCAAGGAGCGCCTGGCTTTTGAAGCGGCTTTCCCAAAAGTGACCGGAGCATTGGTCTTCTTGGTTAGCCTTACAGGCTATATCGTAGTTGAGTTCTTTCATAAACCAGCTCAATGACCATAATCTCTCTCGCCATATTTCGATGATCTCTAAACATTTATCTTCTTCAGCTTCTGTTCTTAGCTCTTTACTTAGCCAACGCTGGATCAGTATCGGAAGTTTATGTTCATAGCCCCAGCGCTGAACCACGTCATCAAGCGATAATCCAAGAGCCTTGTCGCGATTGATATGCAGCACTACGTGATAGTGATTGCTCATCACCGCATAGGCGCACACATCGATACAATAGGCATGGGAGAGTGATTGAATTTTGTGTTCAATCCACTCGCGGCGATGTTCGTAGCTCTTGCTGGTGTTGGTATCTTGGCCACATAAATAGCTTTGCCTTACGCATCTTGAAACGCAGTGATAATAAGGGGTTGCATTAACGGAAATGAGTTGTTTTCTCGCGGTGGCCATGATTTTTTCCAATGAATTTTCTTATAAGATAGCAATTGCTAGAGATAGGAAAAGTTAGGTTTAAAGAATTGGAGTGGTGATGGCGTAAACTCAGTCGTTTAGTCGTACTATTTGGTGTGTGTCCGTTGGAGGGGAGCTCGATCTCTAGACGAAAAAAAACCGCTAAATAATTAGCGGTTTCTTCGAATTGGTGGAGAGATAGGGATTTGAACCCTAGAGCCGCTACAAACGACTGCCGGTTTTCAAGACCGGTGCTTTCGACCACTCAGCCATCTCTCCGTTGTTGAGGCGCATATTATAAGTGGTGAGGAAGCTTGTAAAGTAAGAATTTAAAAAATATGTTCGGTCGAGCATTACTTGTGCGTAATGTTTGAATGCTGAACAGGTTTAGGCTAATTTTTGCTATTTCAGCCAAGGTAACCTTTCTCTGGATTTCTTTTTAAAGACATTCTTACTATTCAAACTGTTAATAAAATATTGTTTTATTATCTAACATTATGATATTTATCATTTATATGCCGTTCGGAATACGCGTGTTCGCCCGAAAGTGATTGCCTGGATATGAGAAGTGGGTCAAAATTGTGATGTAAGGCTCTAATTAGAGACGTTTTATTTATGAAGGTTAGGTATGAAAGTCGTTGATATTCTCAAGCACAAGAGTGAATCTCTTGCGCGGAAACATCATTTTGAATTGCCAGAGTTGCGCGATCTGATGAATCCTACATTAAGAGAGTACTGGAGTGAGTTTGTGAACAATTCACATGCTCAGCAGATCTTCCCGTGGATCAAAGACTATCAAACCCCCGCAGTAAATGAATCTAAGCCTATTATTGAGCTAAGTCCAGAGGGCGAAGCCTTGTATCTTGATTTACAGTCGAAACTGGGTGAAGAAATTCATGTGGGCGACTGGGTTATGATTGATCAAGCGCGTATCGATGCATTTGCAAAAGTGACGGAAGATATGCAGTGGATCCACACTGATCCTGAGCGAGCAGAGCAAGAATCGCCTTTCAAAACACCAATAGCCCATGGCTTTTTGACGTTGTCGATGTTGCCAAAGCTCACTGATAGCGTAGATCCCGAGAAACCTCAGTTTCCTACTGCGAAAATGACGGTGAACATTGGCCTTAACCATGTTCGCTTTCCTTATCCAGTGAAAGCCGGCAGCCAGATTAGGGCGAGAAGTAAGTTATTAAAGGTAACACCGGTTCCGAAAGGCTTAGAAGTCGAGCGTGAAATTAAAGTTGAAATCGATGGCGTACGCAGACCAGGTTGTATTGCCGTATCGGTCATTCGCCTTGTGATCTAACGAGTCGAATTGAGTAGATTAAAAAAAGGAGCTGATATCAGCTCCTTTTTTGTTGATGAAGGTTTACTTTTTGATTGGTGTATAACCGTAATCTTGAATGATACTTTGTCCTTCGTCAGAAGTTATATAGCTGACAAACTGCTTACCACTTTCTGTTAAGTCTTCTTGGTGATAAATAATGAGAAAAGGACGAGCTAACTCATATTTGTTGTTCGAAATATTTGCGGAAGTGGGTTTTATGTTCTCAAAAGAGATAAGGCGAACAGACTGATCAACAGAACCTAATGAAACAAAGCCGATGGCTTGAGGGTTGTGGTTAACAATGGTTTTGACCATGCTGTTGCTATTCACGACTAAGTTCTCGGGGTTAATGTTCGATACTAAGCGGTTATTTACGATTTTTGTTAACCCTAACAAACTCTCAAAGCTGTAACGAGAACCTGATGAACCTTCACGAGTTACAACGGCGATGGTTCTGTCTTCTCCACCCACGTCTTTCCAGTTTTTAACTTTACCTAAATAGATATTGGTTAATTGCTCACGAGACAGGTTGCTAATCGGGTTTGATTTGTTGATGACGACGGCTAAGCCATCAAAAGCGATAGGCTTAACAATCATGTCTTTGTTAAATTCCGCCTCAGTTAGGTAACGAGAGCTCATGCCAAGCTCGCTGACGCCTTTGTTTACCATTGTGATGCCTGCGGTAGAGCCAATCCCTTGAACAGCAATGTAGGTCTCTGGGTGCGTATTGTTAAATTGTTCTGCAAGTACGTCCATTATGCGGCTTACAGAGGTTGATCCAGAAATATTCACTTCCTTAGCTGTTGCGGAAAAGGCAAGCAAAGAAAGTAGAGCAGCTAACGCAACTCGAGACATAGGTAAAACTCCATTCAATAGTAATTGCCGCCTATCTTATGTCGTAATGATGACAGTTTTGTGAAAGTCGTTAATGGTCTGTTTTATGATTGCGGTCTGATTATTACTCGAACTAACGGGATAGCTTGGGCATTCCGTATTATAGTTATTGTCAATAATATAGAAGTGGAGGCAAGGCTATGTTGGTATGTGATGTTGACCGCCAACGTTTAGAAAAATTGGCTCATCGATTATGCATTCATAGGAACCAAGGTTTGCCTATAGAGCACGGTAAAGCTTCGTTTCAAGTAATTGAGTCAGGCGTTGTTTTTAGTAAAGCATTTTTCAAATTAGATTCAGTCGGCGCAGACTATTCAATTCAGGTCGCAAAACTTGAATTTGACCCAGAATCTAAGCTTTGGAAGTTGTACGTGAATGAAAGGGAAGATGAGAGTTTAGTTAAGCTATGGCAGCCACACCCTTTATTGGCGTTTGATAAAGACATTTCTAAGCTTATTTCGGTCGTAGAAAGTGATCACGAAAATTGTATTTGGTTCTGATTCTCTGATTCGCAAACACACGTCATAAACAGAAATTAAACAGGAGGCACTTGGCCTCCTGTTTTTGTTTGAACCTGATTGAATCTTAAACGGCTAAATGACGAAGTTCTTCACGGTTCCAGTTTATGCGAGAACGGAACTCTTTAGGAGTAATCCCTTGAACGCTCTTAAAGGCTGTACTGAAATGAGCTGCACTTTTGAAGCCACTTTGAAAGGCGATGTCGCAAATGGATTCATGGGAAGCACGAAGTTGGTTTGCTGCGTAGTTTATGCGCTTCTCTTTCAGTAGATTAGAAAAAGACAGGTTTTCAGCGGACAATCGACGTTTTAGTGTTGCCGGAGACATCCCTAATGTGCGAGATACTCCCTCAAGTGAAATTTCATTCTTAATGTTCTGCTCAATATACTGAATGACGCGTTGGCTGACTTTCAATTCAAATGAATTGTGGATTAAGCGGCGTAAGCCCGGATGAGTGCAAAGCATTTCGCTCACAAGCGATTTTGCTAAGAAAGTCATGGTTTCTGGGTTTGGTGCTTGATCATTATTGTCGAGAGCTGAAATGAGCAGATCCAGAACAGAATGCGCTACGCTGTTGCTGTAATTTAATTTAGCGAATCCATTTTCGCTCTCACCAAATACGTACTCTTGGTTACCTGCTTTAACACCTTGTAATAGAGCTGTATCAATATGGATACCAATCGCTTGAAACTCTTCATCACTAGCCGTTGTTTCGACCTCAGTGAGCATAGAAATATCCAGTAGAGTGAAATCACCTTCGTCTAACTGGCCTATTAAACCATCAGGGAATTGAAAAGACGCACTGCCTTTTTGCACATAAAATACGACAGGACTAGTCGAGTGGTACTTATCACGATTACGTTGGTAAAAATGTGAAAATCGTTGAAGGGTTACATTCGGCATGATGCATCTCGAAATTTAGAAGACATAAGGTTAATTATTTAGATTACTTCGATTAAAGCAAGTAAAGATGCAACGAATTATGACTGATACCAACTAATGAGACAAGTTTATCAGAGTTGCTTAACTTATTGATAGATGTGTAGATTTAGAATGGAAGCGGAGGGGAAGTGGTGAAGTAGAGAGCGAGTACAGAGACCTGTACTCGCTAATGAGCTGTTTTTACTCGGAAATATCTTCTTTAGTTATTGGCTCAGAAAATGTCTTAGTTGGCTTAGCCACAAGGTTACGATTCTCTAGGTTGACGTCGATTAAGCACACTTCAAGCGTATCGCCCAACTGCCATTCAAGGTTACCATCTACTGAGATCTGGCCTTTTTCACCATTGCATTCGATACGCTCACGGTTATCCATGATCTGAGAACTTGGTACAAACGCAGCCGCGCCGTTTTCAATTAAGCGCACACGAGCACCAGCTCGGTTCACATCAAAAATCTCGGCTTCATAAACAGTTTTGTTTTTAGGTGAATCCACAAGGGTACGAGCGTATAACCAGTTACCTACGTTTCGCTCCGCCATGTTGTGATGCTTGCGGTGCAGTGCTAACTCTTCACCTACGGTTTCATCCGGCGTTTGTTCAGGCTCTTTATCGAGGATCAGTGCTTTCAACATGCGATGGTTGATCATATCGCCGTATTTACGAATTGGTGACGTCCACGTGGCGTAGATATCTAAACCCATGGCGAAGTGAGCGAGTGGCTGATTGCCAATCTCACTGTAGGCTTGGAATTTACGCATACGGTTATCTAGGTAAGGCGTGTCTTGCTCAGACAACCAGCGTCGTAATGCGCTAAACCCGTCTAGCGTTGCAAGGCTTTCTAGGGTGAAGGGTTTATCACCTTCAGGGTTGACCAACTCAAGCGCGTCTTTAATTTTATCTTCTTTTAGACCTGAATGCGTATTGAACACACCCATAGAGAATTTCTCTTTAAGTGCTTTACCAGCACAGATGTTTGCCGTGATCATCGACTCTTCTACTAGTCGGTTAGCGGTTCGGCGCATATCAGCGTGGATGGCCACAACGTCGTTGTCTTCGCTTAATTCAAAGCGGTAGTCAGGTCTGTCGGGGAATACGACGGCGTTATTTTTACGCCATGTTGCACGGGCTTTAGAAAATTCGTAAAGGTCTTGAACAACGTTGCCAATTTCTTCACTTGGTGTCCACTCGCTGCTTTCACCTGTTTCTAGCCAATCAGATACAGGGTCATAGGCTAAACGGGCATGAGACTTGATATTCGCTGCGAAGAAGTGGATGTCTTCACCGATCACGCCGTCACTGCTTACCGTTACTTTGCAGCATAGGGCAGGGCGCAGTTCGTTTTCAATAAGCGAACATAGGTTGTCGGCTAGGTCTCTTGGTAGCATTGGAATATTGCGACCAGGCAAGTAGATAGTAAAGCCACGTTGGCGCGCCACTTTGTCCATATCTGACTCAACAGAGATATAAGCGGTTGGGTCAGCAATGGCGATGGTTAGCTCGAAATCACCAGAAGGTAGCTTTTTAGCGTGTAATGCATCGTCCATGTCTTTGGTGGATGCACCATCAATGGTAACAAATGGCGTTTCTGTCATATCGACACGCTCTAAGTCAGCGTCATCGTTTAGTTGCCAATTGTCGATACCTTCAGGTTCTGAATTAGGTAAATCGTTTTGAGCAAGGGTAACCCACCAAGGTGCAATCTTGTCGTTTGCGTCGGTGATTTTCTCTGAGATCTCGACAAAGAAGTCTTTATCACCATTTAAAGGGTGTTGAGTAAGGTGCGCAACGACCCAGTCACCTTCTTCAAGCAATTCAGGGTTGAGCCCTTTTCTTGCTTTGGCTTTTAAAGACAGTTTTTTAAGCTGAGGATGATCTGGGGTTACGTTGAGACGGCCCTTGAACATTTTGACTCGGCCGATGAATCGGTTTAGACCTTGCTCAACGAGTTTGTCGGGTTCGGCGACTTCTTTTTCATTCTCGGTACGAATGATGGCTTCGACTTTATCGCCGTGCATGCATTTTTTCATGTATGGAGGCGGAATAAAGAAAGAGTGTTTGCTGTCTACTTCTAGAAAACCAAAACCTTTTTCGGTCGCTTTTATCGTACCCTCTTTTGTTTTAAGGGTTTGTTTGATTTGTTGCTTGAGCTGAGCTAATAAAGGATTATCTTGAAACATCATATTCGGTCGTTGAGAATGGGCTGCATCACTATAATGCGAGAAGCACGGCAATGCTAGCCAAAGTGATCATTATGCAACCATATAAAATGAGACGTGACGTAGCTTGTAGGGCGATTCTTATGCAAAATGACCTTTTTATGACCTGAAATGGAAAAAAATCCCCAAAATTGTGATGAAATTCAATTTTTTCTAGCTTTTCTTATGCTTTTAGGGCAGAATCCTGCTCCCTTGATATGTCCCAAGCGGCTTGATGCGTTTTTTACTTTTCCGCATTTGAATGGAATCAGTACTCGATATTGGATTGGTATTGGAAGTGGTAGAGCACGTGGGACCTTTTGTTTACTTAGATATATAGTGGGATCCCAATGTCCGAATCTGTAATTCAATTTAATGAATTAGCCCTTAACGAAAACATCCTTTCAGCTCTTGATAGCATGGGTTTCGTTTCACCAACTCCAATTCAAGCAGCAGCTATCCCTTTGCTTCTAGAAGGCAGAGATGCGTTAGGTAAAGCGCAAACAGGTACTGGTAAAACAGCAGCGTTTTCTCTTCCTCTGCTTAACAAAATCGATCTGAACCAACATAAACCTCAAGCAATCATCATGGCGCCAACGCGTGAGCTTGCTATTCAGGTTGCTGCAGAAATCAAAAACCTCGGTCGTGATATTAAAGGCCTTAAAGTTTTAGAAATCTACGGCGGTGCATCAATCGTTGATCAAATGCGCGCTCTAAGCCGTGGTGCTCACATTGTTGTTGGTACTCCTGGTCGTGTTAAAGATCTTCTAACTCGTGAACGCCTACACCTAGACCAAGCTCATACGTTTGTTCTAGATGAAGCAGATGAAATGCTTAAAATGGGTTTTGTAGACGACGTTACTTGGATTCTTGAGAAAGCGCCAGAATCTGCACAACGTGTATTGTTCTCTGCAACTATGCCTCCAATGGTTAAGACTATTGTTGACCGTTACCTACGTAACCCTGCTCGCGTTGACGTGGCTGGTACTAACCACACAGTTGACAAAGTAGCGCAAAACTACTGGGTAGTGAAAGGCGTAGAAAAAGACGAAGCAATGTCTCGTCTACTTGAAACTGAAGAAACTGATGCATCAATCGTGTTCGTTCGTACTCGTCAAGATACTGAGCGTTTAGCTGATTGGCTATCTGCACGTGGCTTTAAAGCTGCTGCACTGCACGGTGATATTCCTCAGTCTATCCGTGAGCGTACTGTTGATAACATCAAACAAGGCGTTATTGATATTCTTGTAGCAACAGACGTTGTTGCTCGTGGTCTTGATGTTCCACGTATCACTCACGTATTTAACTACGACATTCCATTCGATGTTGAGTCTTACATTCACCGTATTGGTCGTACTGGCCGTGCTGGACGTAAAGGTAAAGCGATTCTTCTTGTTCGCACTAACCAAATCCGTATGCTTCGTACTATCGAACGTGTTACTAAATCACAAATGGAAGAAGTTGAACTTCCAGCTCGTGATCAAGTAGCTGAAGCTCGTCTAGTTAAACTAGGTGCTGAACTAGAAGCAGATAAAGAGCACAAAGCATTAGAAAGCTTTGTTGAGCTTATCGAGAAGCTTCAAACTAACTTAGAAATCGATGCAACTACTCTTGCTGCAATGCTTCTTAAACGTCAACAAGGCAAGCGTCCTTTGTTCTACAAAGGTCCAGACCCAATGATCGAAGCAATCGAGCGTGATAAGAAGCGTCGTAAAGAACGTCGTGATAATCCACGTGACAGCCGTGACGGCGGTCGTGATGGTGGCCGTAGCTACGGCGGCAACACTGCTGATTGGGCTACTTACCAACTGCAAGTGGGTCGTGAGCAAGGCGTTCAAGTTAAAGACATCGTTGGCGCTCTAGCGAACGAGCTTGGCCTAACTAAAGGTTCTATTGGTGCAATCAAACTGGCTCAAGGCCATACGTTTGTGCAGCTTCCAAAAACAATGAACTCTGAAGTAACGGGCAAGCTAAGCAAGCTACGTATTCGTCAGAAAGAAGTTGGCGCTGTAGTATGTGACTTTGATGACTTCCGCGAATCTCGTGGTGGCCGTCGTGACGGTGGCCCTCGTGGTGGAAACCGTGATGGTGCTCGTCAAGGCCATCGTGGTCAACGTGACGGCAACCGTGAAGGTGGCGGTTACCGTGGCAATCGTGAAGGCGGTCGTGGTTCTCGCGAAGGTGGCGGCAATCGTGAAGGCGGCGAGCGTCGTTTCGATCGCAACCGTGGTGGTGATCACCGTGGTAGCCACCGTGGTGAGCGTTCTCCACGTAGCGAAGGCTAATTCAGAATTCTGAATAATAAAAACCGAGCTTAGGCTCGGTTTTTTTGTATCTAAAATAAGCTCTACAATTTGTTGCTTAAGAAAATCAAGATTCATAAGGCCCATCTTTTAGTTGAAATGAATAGCCATGTGAGTTCGTTTCGATGAATGAGATTTGATAACCAGATAACGTAATTAAATGTTGTTTGTTTTCAGAAGGCGTTAAAAGTCAAAAACAAATCTCGATAGACTAAATCTTAAACTTGTTAACTAAACCATTGAGTTGCTGCGCCATGTTGCTGAGTTGCTCACTCGATTGTGCTGTGTGGTGAGTGCCTGATTGGGTTTGATCCGTCACCGCTGAAATGCTACTGACGCTATTACTGATGCTGGATATTTGCTGCTGCTGTTGCTCCGTAGAACAAACAATATCGCCGGCCACTTCGTTCAGTGAATTGACAGAAGCTTTTATACTTTCAAGGGCTTGACCACAACGTGTTGCACTGGCGATGCCGATTTCCGTTTTTTCTTCACAGGCTTTCATGCTGAGCACCGTTTGTTGCACGCCTTCTTGCAGCTCGGTAATAATGGTTTGGATGTTACCCGTAGACTCCTGTGTGCGCTGTGCAAGCGTTCTAACTTCATCGGCCACTACGGCAAAGCCTCGTCCCTGTTCGCCCGCTCTAGCCGCTTCTATCGCTGCATTTAATGCTAAGAGGTTCGTTTGGTCAGCAATGTGTTTGATGACATCAAGAATATTGCCTATTTGCTGAGAAGATGAATCCAGTTTATCGGCAACACTCACAGCATCTTTTACATGGTTAGAAACGCTTTGAATGGCTTTAATATTTTGAGCCACATCATCGTGCCCATCCGACACCGTTTGGTGCGATTCATTGGTCGCTGCGAGGGCGTATTTGGCTTTGTCTGAGACGCCTGCAGATGATTTGGAAAGTACATCGACACGTTCTATTACCTACAAGGTTTGTTTTTTCTGTTCCTCAATGCCTGCTTGTATTTGATGGCTTACGCATGAGAGTTCTTCTGCTTGTGAGGCGAGGGAGTCGGTATTACTGTGAATCTTAATGACAACATCGCGAAGATTACTATTCATTTTATTGAATGCTTTCGCCATAAACGACAGTTCGTCTCGCCCGGTGTTTTTCATCGAGATGCTAAGATCTTTCTCTTCAGCTATGAGAGTCATGGTTTTAGTTATTCGCTGCAACGGTTTGGTGATGTTTTTAGCGATCACGGAAGAAACGATGAACAGGACCAAGACAAACAGCGCTGTGTACGTAGCGGTGGAAATCAGTTCTTGTCGAAAAGCGTCTTCTACATCATCGATGTAAACACCGGTACCAACGACCCAAGGCAAGAAAGAGGCTTTAGCAACAAAAGAGACCTTGTTTTGGAGTGACTTCTCTCCAGGGGTAGGCCATTGATAGGACACAAACCCGCTGCCTTTTAGGTCGGCAATCGTAACAAATTGCTTAAACGCATACGCGACGTAATCGGTATTACTTTTAATCATGTTTTGCTCATTAAGTTCGGGCTTAATTGGGTGCATCAACATGTTGCCATCAAGGTCATTAACCCAAAGGTAACCGTTTTCCCCATATCGTGTGGAACCAATCTGTTGTAGGGCCAGGTTTTTAAGTTGTTCAAAGGATAACTCACGGCCCTTGAACAATGGAACCGCTCTGGATTTTGTCAGGTTGTCTATTTGACTGATGGTGCTCTCGACTAAGGCTTTTGCTGCTGAGTTCCGTTCTTCCAATATTTGTTCTTTAAGAGAATACGCGGACACAATTTTAGCGCCCAAAATGAGCATGCTAGCAAACACGATAATGAAACGTATTTTGGTCGAAACACTGAACTGATTGAGTATTCTATTAATCACAATAATTACCTTGGTAAATCACGACGTATCGTATCCCTGGTTGGTTTTTGCGAATGACTATTATTTAACTTGCAGAAAAAAGAAATCGATCAATACAGGATTGCGTATCTATTATGTTAATTATCACTTTAACTCGTTGTATATTATGGGTTAATCTTTAGGTTTGGGTGTGTAACAAATTGTTAGTTGAATGTTCGACAGGCACAGTTGGTGGTGGTAGTTGAAATTTCTTGGCCATTTGTGGTCACAAAAATAAAATGCTAACTAATCATGTTGGGCAGTGTAGTAAATGGGTCTGACGATAGAAGCATTTGGATTAGTTTGCTTGCTAGTAAATCGTCCGTCAAAAGCGGGCATTGTCGGCACAATATGTCAGGCGGCATCAGTCGGGTGGATTAAATGTTCAAGCTATCGATAGTGCTTATAGTAAGGTCATTAAACCATTGGTTTATTAAATTAGTGATAAAGAAAATATATCGTTTATCGCTAGTAACTTAGGGTTCATGTCTGTTCATGAGTAGTGTGAATTAAAAGCAAAAAATAATTGTAATTTATTTGTTAAGATTGAATGGCGCTCCTAAAGTACGTTGAAATATTATGCGGAATAAACACACAGTTTTGAATTTAAATGCACGAAAAGTGACACCTTGATAAAGGCCTTTGTTAATGATGTGTTTTATTAGAATAACTAATGCGAAGCAAGAAGATTTGTCATTATTTAATCACATCAAAAATGCCTATTATTGCTTCAACGAAAACATTAAACCCAATTTTGTGAGGCAATCATGGCACAGGTAATGCAAATCAACACAATCGCAATTCCAGCGTCAATGGATAAGAAAACTTATTCAGTAAATTTCAAAGGATTGATTGCTCATCTACTCGATATCTTGTTTGTATCTAGTGAACCAGAGCAAAACTACAACGCTAGTGATCTTTCATCTCACATGCAGCGAGATATCGGTATTTACCGTTAAGAATTATCAATGAAGAGCCTCGCCATCTGGTGGGGCTTTTTTTTGCCAGTAACAAACTTAGTCTAAATCGCGCCGAGAATTTAACGCATTTTCTTTTTAATTGAAATTGTGAAAATATTGATAGACTCAACGGATCTTTGGGAATATTATCAGCTCGTTTTGGGGAGTAGTTGATGAGAATTTGCATATCGTCATCCCGTTAAGCTTCAAGCTTTTCCGGTATGCAAAGGTGGAAACACTTTAACGAGACCAACGCATCTGAACTTGTTTAAACGAATGTATAACACATCGTTTAGCGAGGTTTTTTGTATGCGGAAGGTCCCCTAGACGAGATCTTCCGTGCTGAGGAAGATTTATGAGTCCCTTCACTTATTATGGCTTCGGCCTGTTCACTATGCTTCTTGTTGCGTTAGATATTTGGCAAACGAGAGGCGGAAAAATCAGCGTTAAAAAAGCGGCTATTTGGAGTGCGATATGGGTAGCGATTGCATTTGCCTTTGCTATATCCATCTACTATTTCTGGACGTTTTATTCACCGAATAGTGACTATACCGCTAAGCAAGCGACGACAGCTTTTCTGACGGGCTATTTGCTAGAGAAATCGCTGAGTGTCGATAACCTATTTGTGTTTACCATTATATTTCATCAATACATGGTGCCAGATCACCTGCGGCCACGAGCTTTGTTATGGGGCGTTATTGGGGCGTTGGTATTACGTTCAGTGATGATCGTCATTGGTGCTCAAATACTAACGAACTTCCATTGGGTAATGTACATCTTTGCTGCTTTTCTTGTCTGGACTGGTATTCAGCTGTTTAAGCCTGAAAAAGAGGATCATGGAATCAGCCCGCTGCCAGAACGTTGGTTGAGGCGCGTAGCCCGGGTTAGCGATGGTTACGAGGGCCATAAGTTAGTGATAAAACAAGATGGCTTGCTATGGCTTACACCGATGGCAATTGTGATCGCGGTGATTGCGATGATGGACGTGGTTTTTGCGCTCGACTCAATACCAGCAATATTTGCGGTAACCCGAGAACCATTTTTGGTACTCGCTGCAAACGTTTTTGCGTTACTTGGCCTACGTTCGTTGTTTTTTGTACTGCAAGGCATGATCGATAAATTTGTATACCTTAGAACTGCGCTCGCTTTCATCATGGTGTTCATTGGTATAAAAATGAGCCTAGTAGAAACAGCGTGGGCGATTCCGACCTGGATCTCTTTATCGGTGTTGTTGTTCGTGATGAGTGTTGCGGTTGTAGCTTCGATGCTTAAGAACAACGCTCCAGAGAAACTGAAAGCTAAATAGAAATGTCGAGCATTGTGCCTATCATGTCGTTAGAACGTTGAACGACTGATGTACCAACACGGTTATAGCTTTTGGCTTGCTCAAGTTTAACGGCCGCTTCGGTTGCGGAGGCGGTCTTTTGTTGTTCATGTTGCTCTTTTTGCGCATTAAGATCGCGTTGTTCTTGCGCGGAAGGCAGATTATTTACTTGGTTTTTGTCTGCTGACCCAAAGTCAGCGTTTTGTTCTTGTTGCGATTGTAACTCTTCTAATCGCGCCGTCTCTTGCCTTGCTCGTTCGAGTTGAGACTCAAGACGAGACTCTTCCATTTGAGCAGATTCGATACGTTTTTGTTCAGAACGGGTTTCTTCTAGGCGAGCTTGTTCACTTCGAGCATTGGCGTTCAGCTCTTCCGTGGATCGTTTGGCCATATCCTGCGACTGAAGGATGATATTACGGCCGGATTGAATTGAGGAGACTGCCATGATATTTCTCCGTTATACCTATATATAGATTAATATTTAACCAGAGAAAGTGCAACTTTTGAACGGTATTAGTCTAGGGAATACGGCGGTTAGCCAAGTTAAGGGGCCTTAGTGCGGAAATTACTCACGGAAAAGGCCACTGATGATCTGAAGTTCTTCATCTGTCAGGATGATTTCCGCGGGCTCTTCATGCAGCTTTCCTTCAATTTCAGTGCGAAGGGTCAACAACTGCTGCGGAGGCAATTCTAGTATTCTCGTTCTTAACTGCTCAAATTGAAGCTTATGCATTGGATTATTCATCTCATTAGAATGATTCGTAGGAAGAACATTCGCGCAATACGTCATAGCGAGGCTCCTTGTTAAATGTCTAAGTTTCTACTATGTAAGTTACTATAAGAGTACAAATAGCCGCTTTTGTTCAATCTGTGTAAAGTTTTTTTGAATCGAGGTTATTTGTGATGTGCATCACAATATCCTGACCCACGTTATGAATGAGAATTTTGAGCATAACGTGAATCAGTAAAGGGAAGGATATGGGCTAATGGGTCTCAGACTTGCTCTTTTCGGTACACTGTGCAAACTTACTCGCTAGCTCATGAAGTTCCGGTAGCATTCGGTAGATCAAATGGAGTTGCTGCAGAACCAACTTGACGGAATTCTCATCCTCATCGCGCCATTCGCTTAGTCTTTGCTCCATCGTATTTTCTTCTATGTGATCCAAAGAAAACTCAGCGCTGTTGTTTTGAAGTTGTTCGTGGAGCACTTTAAGGTGTTTGAATATCACACTATGCGCTTCCAAAACCAATCGGTGCGTTTTTTCGTCTTCAATGCGAGTACGGTGCGCACCCAACGCAGAGATATAGCTTAATAGCGCATGGTTCAGTGTTAGGAAGCGAAAACTTTCGTCGACGGCTTTGCGATACTTGCCGGGCTCAATCAACATGTTACTGATCGAAGAGCTTAGGCCTGCGTCTTTGTTGTGAGCATCGCGTCGCGCTATCCGATAAGCGAGCGTGTCTTTTTTACCGATACGATACTGACCAATGATTTGTGCTAAATAGGTTTGGTTTGCGGCAACAGAATCGGCCATAACTGCGTGAAGTCGTTTGGCTTGCCAGTCTGGCAAAATGTACATGACCGCAAGTACCGCTAAGCCGCACCCGATCAAGGTATCCGCAAGCCTAGGGACGACCACCGCATAGCCCTCACCTTGTTGGTTAAAACAAAACAACACCAGCAGGGTAATGAAAGCAGTCGCGAATCCGTAGTTATTGATCCTAAATGCAAAAAACAGGATACCGGACAAAACAATCAGCACCAGTTGGCTTTCAGCGGTAGGGAAGAAAGTAAGCAACGGTACACCAAGAAGCAAACCGGCAAGAGTACCAATAACACGGGCACTGAGCTTTTGTTTGGTTGCACTGTAGTTGGGTTGGCAAACAAAGAGTGTCGTGAGCAAAATCCAGTAGCCATGTTCTATATCAAAGCCCTGTATGATGCCGTAACCAGCCGTCAACGCGAGTGACATTCTTACTGCGTGGCGAAATAAAATAGAATCGGTGTTTAAGTTATTCTTGATGCGCAACCACATTGCTTTGGGGGTATGAGCGGCAGTATCGTCTAGGATATTGTCGTTTTCGTTTTGCTTAACGTCTGGGTTACAAACATTACTGAGCTGCTTTTCAACAGTGGCTAAGTTTTGAAAAAGATACGCGAGTTGATTGAGCGATTGACGCCACTTAGGGTTATCAATTTCAGCTAGGTGAGTAATCGAGTCTTTGAGTTCATTTAGTGCCGTGGAGCACTCTGCTTGGTGCTCATACTGAACCCCTAGGTTCAAAGAGTTCGCAACCGTTCGGCACGCTTTAGCTTGAACGTTCATCGTGTGTTTAAAGCGGAAAAGTACATCGCTATAACGGAAGTTCTCGGCTAAATCTTGGTAGCGATAATGGGTTGAACTCACTCGTTCATGAATATCTTGTGCGATGAAATAGATATTGAGGAAACGGTCGCTTGGCCCATCGATATGACCACGACGTGAACGTGATAAAAGCGTGCTCTTGGTGTTATTAAGCGACGTGACGGTTGACGCGTTTAGGCTGGCTTCTTTGATCCGATATGGCTGGGGCACCAAATCGGTAACTGGGTGAAACAGTTCACTTTTGGTTTCTAGGTAATTTGCCAGTTGATTGAACACGGTCGCTAGGCTTTGCTGAACAGGTTGCATTGGCCAAAATATTTGCCAAACCATCGATATAAGATAGTACCAAGCACTGCCTAGTAATAATTGAATAGGCTGAGACCAAAGGTTGGTACTTTCATGAGCACCCAACATCGTGTAGATAGCGATCAGCAAGGAGCCAAATGCGATACTCGCATACCGAGGGCCAATAGCGCCAAGCATGATAAAGCCAAACGTAGACGTAAACAGTCCAACGGCGAACCAGATAGGTTTATCGAACAGAAACTCAATAGAGAAAGCTGCAAATGCAAAACAACAAAAGGTCAGTACGATGGCCTTCAAACGACCCCATAAGCTGTCGTCTGTTTCAGCCAGAGCTGCGGCAATAACTCCCAGTATGAGTGGGATGATTGCAGCGCTTTGTTCTAAGTACCAGCAACTAAATACAACGCCGAGTAGCGCAATGGCAACCCTGACACTATAGTTGATGGTTTTGTTGGTCCAATATCTACGTAACACGGAACGAATCGACACGTTAAATTATTCAATTTTCAAAAAATAGAGTGTAGCAAAACTCACGTGTGAACTTCATGATTAAAAATAAAAATTTGGCTGAATGACCGATAAGTAAGCGACTTTAAGGAATTATAGGTTGTCTTCGAACCCACAGCCTGAAAAGAGTAAACGAATCGGTGACTTGTGCTGGCTAGGCATAATAACTATGATGCGAATAGTTAGATTTTAAGGACCATCCCATGCAACTTTGCGCCACCCCCTCAGCCAAGTTTTTTGTGCAGCACGAATACAATGAAGTTAGTATCGAAGACGACAAGCTAATTTTGGCGTCTGACTTCAGTGAAGAGCACATACCGTTTTCGATTTGGAACGGCAAGATCACCATAGAACGTGGCGTTGTATGGGGGAAACTCATGTTTCATGCCCATGTTCATGAGGGGAAAGAAATGTGCTGGTTAGTTCAAGGGCTACCTTGGGAGTCTTGCCGTCGATTTGTTCGCCATGCCCAAAAGTGCTATCAAACTTGGCATCATACCCAATGTGAAAAGCTCAATTCTTTGTTACCTCAATGGCAGGAAGCATTGGTTCGTTTACAACATCAACCTGCTTTTTTAGCCACATCTCAAGTTAACGACTGGAACCATCGAGTTTCGTCAGGTTTGGAAGAACTTAATACTTCGGTTTACGAAGCGCAGCAAATGATGCCAAAACAGATGGAAGACATTGTCCGTTGGTTGGCAAAACCAGAAGATCTTGCTCAAACACGTAATCAAGAATGGCTTGAAAATGAGCGTCAATATTGGCAAGTTTTATTTGAGCAATGTGAGTCGAGCCCGTTGAACCTCGCACAACAGCAAGCCGTACTAATGAACAATGATCATAACTTGATTTTAGCGGGGGCTGGGAGTGGTAAAACCAGCGTGCTCAGTGCTCGTGTATCGTATTTATTGCAAAGCCATCAAGCACAGCCAGAGCAGATTTTACTCGTTGCGTTTGGCCGTAATGCCGCACAAGAGATGAAACAGAGATTAGATACCAAACTCGGTAGTGCTGCTGCAAATGTTAGCGTGAAAACGTTCCATGGTTTAGGGCTGGATATTATTAAGCACGTTGAAAAAGAGCCCGTTTCAATCACTCCTCTTGCCACAAGTGATAAAGCCAAGCAGGCATGGTGTATTGAGTGGTTAAAATTCCATTGGGCGACCAACAATAACTTTAAGCGTTGGCAAAAGCACTTATCACAGTGGCCGATCGCTTATCTAACTGGGGACGAAGAGCTTGGTTCACAATCTGAAAACCCGAAATTGATTGCCTGGCTAGAGAAACAGCTGGAACAATTGTGTGCGTGTCAGTTGAATAAGAAACAACTCCAGCAACGAATTGTAGAAAATGAAGAATACCCGCGTTTAAACAGCGAATTGCAATTAGCCTGGCCTTGCTATCAAGCGTGGCAGCAGATGCTTAAAGAAGAAAATCAAATTGATTTCCACACCATGATTTCCCGGGCCACAAAGTACATAGAGTCGGGAAAATACAAACCCGAGTGGCAATTTGTGATGGTGGATGAGTATCAAGATATTTCACCAAGCCGCTTGGCGCTGTTAGAGGCATTATGTCTGCAACCGAAATCTAACGATCGAGCATCGTTGTATGCGGTGGGGGACGACTGGCAGGCGATCTATCGCTTTGCCGGGGCAGAGGTACAATTAACGACCGACTTCAGCCAACGCTTCTCGGGAGCATCGGTGCATTACTTGGATACCACTTATCGTTTTAATAGCAGAATTGGTGATGTTGCTAACACATTTATAATGCAGAACGACAACCAGTTGCATAAAGAGTTGAGCAGCGCAAAGATTATAAAACAAAAGTCAGTGTATGTTAGCCCGATGACTATACTTGAAGAGTCGCTAATAAAACTAAATGATAAAGCGACAACACGGAAAGATGTGCTGTTACTAGGACGTAATCATTACCATTGCCCCTCTACAATGGATGAATGGAAGCAGCGTTTTAGTAACTTGTCACTGCAGTTCATGACGTGCCATGCGAGTAAAGGCCAAGAGGCCGATTTCGTATTTATATTAAACGTTGATGAAGGGCAGTTCCCCTGTGTCGAAAGACAACTTCATTTAGATGGTGCTTTGCTGCAATCACACGATGATTTTCCTAATGCGGAAGAACGACGCTTATTTTATGTGGCGCTAACTCGGGCCAAAGACAAAGCGTGGGTTCTGTATGGTGCTCATCCATCTAGTTTTATAGAAGAGTTACGAACAGGAGACTACCCTGTCATAAAAAAATAACAGGCTAGGATCAAACATGAACATTGGCATCTACATATACGATTATGCAGAACCTATCGACTTTTCAGGACCATACGAAGTATTTGCAAGTGCAAATAGATACGCAAGCGAATACGGAGTGCAATTTACTCCTTACTTAATCAGTGAAGCGGGTTGTGCTATTTCTGCTCGCCACGGCTTTCAGGTGCTACCGCACCGCTCCTTTGATAATCACCCGGATCTTGACGCCCTCATTGTTGTTGGTGGTGCGTACAAGCACGAGATGAACAATCGCAATGGGATCAATTGGATCCAGAAACAAGCAAAGAACGTGAAATTCATCGCATCAGTTGGGACGGGCGCGTTTTTACTCGCGGAAGCTAACTTATTGCAAGGCAGGCGAGTGACAACCCATTGGCAAGACATCGAACAGCTCTCGCAAGAGTATCCATCGCTTTCTGTGGTTAAGAATGTGCGTTGGGTTGAAGACGGTGAGGTGATGACTTCTAGCGGCATGTCAGCAGGGATTGATATGAGTTTGCAGATCGTTGCTCGGTTATCTAAACTCAGCTTAGCGAAGAAAACAGCGCATCAAATCGGTTTTGATTGGCGGGAAGAACACGTCGTCGCTTATTAATTGATCACTTGTTGTTTGCAAGTATTGGTCGTAACTGAATAAGCCGAACTCAAGTACTGAAGAATCAGGCTTAATGTTCGGCTTATAATCGAGAAATTTGTTAAGTATCTAAGCCAATTCGGCGCTTATGTGCGCTCTGCCAAGTACGCTTCATAATCCGGAATTTCGATATCCACTTCTTCACTTAGCAATGGTGACTCAAACATAAATTTCGCGCTGGCACGGTTCGTTGCTACGGGAATGTTCCAAACGCTAGCGATACGAAGCAAGGCTTTTACATCAGGGTCATGGGGAACGGCGTTAAGTGGATCCCAGAAGAACACCATCATATCAATTTTGCTTTCAGAAATTAGTGCGCCTAATTGCTGGTCGCCGCCCATAGGACCACTGATTAAGCTCTTAATTGCGAGCCCCGTGTTAGTGCTCAGCAGGTGACCTGTTGTGCCTGTCGCGTACAAGAAATGGCCTTGTAGCTTTTCTTTGTTTTCAATTACCCAGCGAAGAAGTTCAGGTTTGCAGTTATCATGCGCGACAAGTGCAATATGCTTATGAGTCGGCAATGTTCTTGTTGTGGTTTGCATCGAGTACTCCTTGTAGTGCTACCAATGGCGTGATGCGAAGAAAGCCATGGTAGGCAATGCACGATCCCTGAACGTACATTCGTTAATTTCTTCAATTGGTTATAATGCCCAATGGTGATCAATAATGCATACTTTTATTGTCAAACCAGGCTCTATTTGTAATAAACGTTAGCTAAATAACACTTTAATCAGGAAGCGTTACGTTATAAACCGGTCGATACTCAGGCGGAGACAAAGAATCGTCGATGATTTTACGTGGGTAGTGGTTCGGAGTGAGCGCTTCAATCGTTGGTTGGTAATCAGCTTCGAACTTATCAGAATCTTGTAAATAATAGGCGGCTTGTTGGACAGATTTACGACCCTGTAAGACCATTTTGTCACTTGGCGCAAAGAGTACCTTGTTGCGCCTGATCCCTCGGTAAACGCCATGACTTAAGTAGACCGATAGCAGCTCAATTTGGTCTTGTTTGCCAGCGTTTCGTAATTCACTGATGGCGGCTTCAATCGCAACGGCGCTGCCAACGATATAATCGATATCATCGCGTTCCATTGTATTTTGAACTAGGTTACGCTGTAACTCTTTGTCGTTGTCAGCCCATAAAGACAGCACGATGTTAACGTCGCTTCCTTTAATGGCGTCTAAGAACCCATTGGCGACGGGTTTGGTTCCACCACGATATTTGGGGCCGGGCAACCACGCAATGTTGACCTTACCAGTGCCTTTTGGGTGGCGCTTCGCCAAATATTTACCTGTTTTGTAGCCCATCCAGTACCAATCAGCGCCCACTTGGCCTTTAATGGATAAGCTGTTTTCTCGACTGGATTGGAGGTGGTTGACCGTTGCAAAGATAGGAATATCACCCACCATTTCTCGCAGATCACCTTGATAACTATTGGGCGACACGGTACCTAGAATAATGGCGCTAGCCCCCCAGTATTTACATTCAATCAATTGTTGCTGCTGCTTTTCTATATTTGGGTAACCACCAGATTCAAGAACCCTGAGCTCTAGCCCGAGTTTTTTCGCTTCATCAACCATGCCGTAATTGACAGACAGCCAGTAAGAGTCTTTTAAATGGGGATAGATAGCGCACAGTTTTTCATTCGCGAACGCGAAATTCGCCGTCATTACACAAAACATGGCGATGACAGTGGTATGGAAGCGGAAATTTAAGCGAGAAAAACAGTCTTTATTACGCATTTTGATCTTGGGCATTGGCATAGAAGTGCTAATCATAGCAAAATACAGCGGTATCACTATTGTTAAAGTGGTATCTATTATCATAAGAGGACATGCATGCGCATATCGCCCCGAAGCATTGGAAGCAAACTGCTTTATTCATTCTTAGCTATCACAGTATTAATGATCACCGCTTCTCTCATCGGTATTTCAGGTTTCTCATTTGTTGCTAAAACAGAACAACGGGTGGTTAACGATGCCATTCCTTCTATGATTGAAGCGAGGCAAGTATCGGAATTAAGCTCGCGCATCATCAATTCCTCTCAACAACTGACTAACGCAAAAGATGACGTTGAACGTAAGCAAGCGGGCGCTATTTTGTTTAATCAACTTGATCGGCTTCTCGATCATATTCAATCGCTCGGTTCTGGTTCATTTGATGGCGCATTGCTACAAAAGTTAGAAAACAACGTTCAAAAAATCATCGATAATTTTGCAGAGTTAGGGCTGTCCGTTGAGAAGAGATTGCTGCTTAACTCGGAAATAGAATCTACAGTATTGCGGATGCAAGTTCAGGCAAATGAGCTGGAAAGTCTGACTCGAACTCAAGTTCTTAATACCAGTACGGTTGCCGTAGCGAACGTGGCTCATATTTATGACTTGCTAGATGGCGGCAATAAGGATGCTGTTTACCGCGCCTTAGACAGCTTAGTTGAAGTGGACCTCGATTTGTCAGAGAGGCTGCATGAGTTGCATTTGTTGGCGTTTCGTTTGTTGACTCAAATTGAAGAAGTGAAAACCGTTACTGACTTTGAACGCTTATTACTATTGCGTGAACAGTATGAAAGTAACCTGACGATAATGTCTCGACGCGTAAAATCGGTAGAAGATCCATCTCGTTCGGTCAAAATGGGATCAATTATCGCAGATCTACGTGAGCACGAAGTGGTGTTTGAATGGTTGATGCAAAGGCATAAAAACAACCAACTTGCGTCGGATCTTAATGTAAAAACACTGGATAATTTTACCGAGTTAAACCAAATCGTCAGCCAGTTGATCGATATCTCTAATCAGAGTACAGAGCAAGCCATTGAGCAGGTTTCTAACACACTTAACTACGCACAGTGGACGCTGATCTTAATTTCAATCGTCGGTTTGACCGGAGTGGTACTGATAGTGTGGCGCGTTGTGTATCAGTCGGTTGTAATTCGTTTGAGTGAATATTCGGATGCGCTGCGTTCTGTTGCTAGTGGGCAACTAGACATTAGCGTGACCATCAAAGGTAACGACGAAATGGCTGGCATGGGGCATGCCATTATAAACGCCAGAGACACTGCTCGTTCATTAAAAGTACTTGCGGAGCGCGAATCCGCCTCTAAATTAGAACTTGAAGAATACAAAGAGCACTTGGAAGAAGTGGTCAGCGAGCGTACCGAACAGTTGCAAGCAACAAATAAAAAGCTAAATCACGAAGTCTTGAATCATGCCAAAGCACGTAAAGATGCTGAACAAGCAAATAGGGCTAAGTCGTCTTTTTTGGCCACCATTAGTCACGAAATCAGAACGCCACTAAATGGCGTGTTAGGTACGGCAACACTGCTAAAAGACACCCATCTAAACACGCATCAGTCACAGTATGTTGAGATCATCGATCGCAGTGGTACTAATTTGTTGTCAATCATTAATGATGTTTTGGATTATTCCAAGATTGAAGCGGGTCATTTGAAGATCAACAATGCGCCGTTTGATCTGCATATGTTGGTCAATGATGTTCAGCAACTGCTTTTGAGCCGAGCTAATGAAAAGCGTTTGAGTTTATACACGCATATTGAAGCGGATGTGGGGCAATATTGGGTTGGCGACAAAACCCGGCTTTGCCAAATCCTGACCAACCTAGTAGGGAATGCAATTAAGTTCACCACGAAAGGGGACATTGATGTCTACGTCAGTATCGACCCTGACAACAGCAACACGGTTTGTTTTGAAGTAAATGATACTGGCTTAGGTATTGCGGAACAAGAGCAACCTCACTTATTTGATGCCTTTACTCAAGCAAGTAGTGGGGAAAAGGTCACAGGAGGAACTGGGCTAGGGCTTGCTATCTGTAAGCGTTTGGTTAATGCCATGAAAGGCAGTATTGGCGTTGAATCTGCTCTTGGTGATGGCAGCCGATTTTGGTTTAAAGCGCCATTGCAAGTGGGTAGTGCGGAAGAGCACGGTATTCATCATAGTGAAAATCAGTACTTGTCTTCGATGTGCTGTACTGGTGCAAATATCGATATCGATATTGCAGCAAACATATTGTTGGTGGAGGATAACCCTGTCAATTGCGTTGTCGCAGAGGGCTTTTTACAGAGTTTGGGTCACACAGTCACAACGGTGATGAATGGGCAAGCAGCAGAAGCGATGTTTAGCCAACATGAATACGACATGGCATTGCTCGATATCAATCTACCTGATTGCTCTGGTACTGAATTGGTTCAACGATTGAAACAGATAGAAGCCGCGCGAAATAACGATAGCTCAACTGAAACACCGATGATTGCCGTGTCGGCGCATGTCTTTAATGAAGAGATCACAGAATACCTCGCGGCAGGCTTTGATGGCTTTTTACCGAAACCGATCGTGAAAGATGCACTAAGAGCGCTAATTATCAAAACACTGAGTAAGAGCAATGCCAGCAATGTGCTAGAAGCGGTTAATCTGACTGTTGTTAGTATGGAAGCGTCTGCTCTTAAAAGTGCGTCAAAGACAGGGAAGCAACAATGGTTGAACCTAGTTACGTTAACGCAAGACTTGGAGGTGCTCGGCGAGGCTAAAATGAACAACTTAGTTGAATTGTTTGTTGAATCGAGCGATCAAATTTGGGGTGAGCTAGAGCAAGCAGAACAACTAGGCGATCACCAAGCAGTGAAATCTTTAGTGCATAAACTTAAAGGCTCTGCTGGCAGTATGGCCTTGAAACCATTGCTCGATATCTGCCATGAAATTGAAGGAAGCGCTGATCCTCTTGCGAAATTCACCCAGCAGAAATCAGAAATGAAATACGTTCTAGAACAGTCAGCCCACGCATTAAAACAGTTTGTTTCATCTTAGAATAGAAGCGCTCAGGTGGGTAGATTGATAAACAGTAGGTGATACAGAACTTTAAAGGCCCTTGATTAGCGGCCTTGAATCACACGTTGGATAAGCTCAAATTGTGATTTCAAGGCCGAAGTTATCGTTAGTCTGACTTAGCTGTAGACTAACTATCGCTCTTTTTGGCTGAACGAGCCGCCGAAATCCAACTCATCTTCATCTATGTTTAAGTCGGCTCGCGACTTAAGCTGATCAAGTTGGTTTTCTAACATATCCATCTGCTCGTAGTCTCCTTCAGAGCAAGCCACATAGATTTGTTGTTCAAGATCTTCTATTTTGTCTCGAATACCCATTGTTAACTCTCCCATTCAGCGATGTGCTCGTAAAAAGGATAAATCCAAACGGTTCTCAAATCGATTATAGTCAAGCAAACCGAATTCGATAGGTTGGTCTTGTTTATACCATTGATGCACGTGGTCACTGAATGCCCAAAAGGCTTGGTTGCTTCTTCGGATAGCGAATTGATCCAATAACTTAACGAAATAGATTTCTTTGGTACTTTTTTTAATGAAGGGGAATTTTTGGGATGTGGTTTCCATCATCACCATGAACGCGTTTGGTTGTGGGGGCATTTATGGCGTAAATAAAAAAGCTCGCTGAATAAGCGAGCTTTTAGATGTTGATTCTGCAGGCGAAGATTAAGCGGTTGCTTTAAGTTCTGCTGATTTTTCTTGAGAGATTGGCTTAGTAACAAGCGCTAGAACAATACACACACCCATCATTACCGCTGAGATTGTGTACGCAAGGTTGTAACCACCACCTTGAGTCATTGAGTAACCGACTACTGCTGCGCCGATTGCGCCACCGATACCCCATGAAGTGTAAAGAACACCGTAGTTAGTACCGTAGTTTTTCAGGCCGTAATATTCCGCAGTGATAGATGGGAATACCGCCAGTAGAGTACCGTAACCCAGAGCAGCCATTGCAGTGCCGATGATTAGCGTGAACTCTGAAGTAAACGTTGCGAATAGCACCATGTTAACGCCTTGCAAGACGAATGCTAGAAGTAGCGTGCGAACACCACCAATTTTGTCTGACAGGATACCTGCAGCAACACGGCCACCAGAGTTGAAAATTGCCAGGATAGAAGCAAGGTATACCGCATTTGGTAGGTTTGCTTGCATGCTCGCAATGTTAGTGATGTTACCGATAATCATAAGGCCCGCCGATGCCGCGAACGCGTACATTACCCAAAGAGAGTAGAACTGCGGCGTTTTAAGCATGTTACGCCAAGTAATATCCGCAGGCTTAACGGTCACAGGTTTTGTTTGACCCTCTTTTACCTTTGGCTCTTCTGGCGTGTAGTCTGATGGTGGGTTATTGATAGTACAAGCCAGTGGTACAGCAATAACAAGAACACCGATGCCAAGCATCATGAAGCTATGGTTGATGCCGTAAGTCGCGATAAGTGTCGATGTTAGTGGTGCCAAATAAACAGCAGCCAATCCAAAGCCCGCAGCGATAAGGCCATTCACTAAACCTTTTTTTGAAACATGGAACCATTTCATTGCCGCAGGAGACAAACAAGCGTAACCAAAACCAATACCAGCGCCAGTCATAACACCAAAAGTAAGGTTAAGCATTAATACTGAATCTGCAAAGCTTGAAGCGATCATGCCTAAGCCTGTAAGTGATGTACCCAAGATAAGAATCTTACGCGGACCCATACGGTCTTGAAGTATTCCAGCAATAAGAAGACACACTGAGAAGGTGATAGTTGCTACCGCGTATGGCTGAGATGCGTCTGCTGCGCTCCAACCTAAGTCACTCACGAGTGCTTTATTGAATACGCTCCATGCGTACAAAATACCTAAACAAAGGTTGATACAAAATCCTGCAAGCAGAATTCGCATAGCTTTATCAATCTTATTCATTATTGATCTCGGTGTGTTCCCTGACGGGAGTTAAAATTAGGGGTATTCAAATTTATTTGTCTTTCATCAACAAAAACAATAAAAAATGTCGCGCGGATTATATCCAATTGTTATGTGATGGAAATCTCATTTTCAATTATAAGTGTAACTAAATGTAACAAGATGTACGTAGGTGCTAACTTATAGGGGCTAGAGTGCATATTTTTTTGTTTTGAAGTGACTTTAATGTCTAAGCATGTGGTGGAATTTGAGGCGAGATTTTTGGTAGTCACATAATTATCAGTAGTCTCAGGTTACATAGGAGTTAAATGCAAAAAAAGGCGAGTGATGGTCATTTTGATGCACATCACATTAGCCAAAACTTGTGGAAATAACTTGGCTTGTTATAAATGTGTTAACTATCATTATTGCAAGACTGAACTGATTGTAATTAAAAAGGTTTTAAGATGATGTTCGTTATTAAATGTAATAAACTTGTAAAAACTGTAACTAATTCTGAATAGTAACGATTTTTGGTTAAAATTTGAGCTTGAAAGTGTCCGTAAAATGCGCATAATGGCGTGGAATCTGAGTTTTCAAATATGAAAGGATGCTTTTCTTTGAGTTTTAGTGAGGCGCGACTATGAAATTACTATTGATAATAATTGCTTCTATTTCTGCAGGTGTGGCTTCTTCAGACCACATTAACTCCTTTATGTTAGGGCTAACCGTCGCGGCATTAGCGGTTGGTAGCTGTTACTGGTTTGCGTTCAGAAGTTCGCGTTTTCCAGAAGTCGCGGCTTTTTTACTGGTTTGTGGCTTACTTGCAAAATTAACAATTACTGTGCTAGGCGTGATGGTCGGTATCAAAGCGGCTATTATTACGTCACCTATTGTATTTGCACTCTCTTATCTGTTTTTCTCTTTGGTCGTTACTTACCTATGGTTCACGTACCGTGATGCGATAACAGAAAAACCAAAAAAACTTGTTGAAGCCAACGTCTAAGTTTTCATTGTTACTGAATTTTTTAAAAAGCCTTCGAAGTCGAAGGCTTTTTTGTGCGGCAAAGCTTTTTGTCCGCCTGTTGATTGGTTATTCGTCTGACGGTTGCGTTTAGCAAGCCTTAGATCTCTGAATTCGACCATTGGGTTTAGACTTGTAACACTACGACCAAGGTATAACTGAAATGCACTGGCTTACACAGTAAAATAGGCTTAATTCAACGAAGTAAGGGTTAGGCATGGAAGTCGCAGTTTTTTGGATTGAAAAGAGCATTCTTTTAACGGGTATTTTGTTTGTCACCATGGGTGTATTTCAATATGGGCGTCGAAGCCAAGATTGGAAAGGTGTAGTAACCATGTTTTATAAGCGAATCCCTATGTCGATATCAGAATTCAAGTGGTATCGACTCGGCATCGCGTTGTTGGTCTTCGCGGTTATCATTCGCACCGCTGGATTGATATTTTGGCCTTAGGAGCTTTATTTAGGCATAACAGTATATTAATTAAGCGATTGCTCGATATTCCCATTCCTAAGTCGATTTTTCTCCTATATTGTATATTAAGGTATGGTGAACTTAACTTTTCTAATTCTTTTAAATACTTTCATCGTATCCCAACGTAGTTGTTAACCCCATCTGGTTTATGGTGAATAAATGTCTCTTCCCGTTCTAATATGTGATGACTCCGCTTTAGCTCGAAAGCAAATGGCAAGATCTTTGCCCGCTTCGATCGGCGCGGATATCACGTTCGCCGTCCATGGTTTGGATGCGCTTGAGCAGCTTGCTCAGAACTCATTTAAACTGATGTTCCTCGACTTAACGATGCCTGAACTCGATGGTTATGGAACGTTAGAAGAAATTAAAAAACGCGGTATTGATATTAACGTTGTGGTTGTTTCTGGTGATATTCAGCCAAAAGCAAAACAAAAAGTGATGGACTTGGGTGCAAAGGCATTCATTCAAAAACCCATCGACAAAGAGATTTTGAAGCAGGTTCTACGTGATTTAATCGAGCCTGTAACCCAGCCTAAGCTTTATACGCCATCAAGTGTTGAGCTTCCTATTCTAAAACGTCGCGATATCTACATGGAAGTCGCAAACGTTGCCATTGGTCGTGCAGCCGACGCATTAGCCAGGCATTTCGATGTGTTCGTGCACCTTCCTTTACCTAACGTCAATATTTTTGAAGTCAGTGAACTTCACATGGCATTGCGAGATTTAGCCGATAATGATCAGGTATCCGGCGTATGCCAAGGATTCAGCGGTGAGGGTATTGCTGGCGAAGCGCTTGTATTATTGAGCGACTCTTCGGTAACTGACTTACACAAGTTCATGAAAGTGACCGAAGAAAACGCTCGCCATGAAGAACTCGAACTTCTTATGGATGTGTCGAATATCTTGGTTGGTTCATTCTTGAATGGGCTTGGGGAGCAGTGTGAAGTACGTTTCTTCCAAAGTTCACCAGTGCTGCTGGGTCAACATATTCCAATTGATTCTGTTATCCAATCAACAACGGGTTCGTTCCATAAAACGATGACATTCGAGGTGAGTTACCATATTGATGGCACCAGTATTAAGTGTGATTTGTTATTTATGTTTGTTGATGAATCGCTTCCGCTATTGGATAACAAGTTAGCGTACCTTATGGAGGACGAATTCTAATGTTGAATATGCCTGCTGAATTCGAACAGTTCCACTGGATGGTGGATATGGTACAAAATGTGGACTTGGGCTTAGTGGTGTTAGACCGAGATTACAATATCCAAGTTTGGAATGGATTTATGACTCACCACAGTGGCAAACAGAGCCATGAAGTGATGGGTAAATCCCTATTTGACGTATTTCCAGAGATCCCCCGTGAATGGTTTGTTCTTAAGGCAAAACCGGTATATGGGTTAGGGTGTCGTAGCTTTATTACTTGGCGTCAAAGACCGTATTTGTTTAAGTGTAGAAACGTCCGTCCTATTACTCAACAAGCAAGTTTTATGTACCAGAACGTATCTCTAAACCCAATGCGAACGCCAACAGGGGAAATTAAGTCACTGTTCTTGTCGATCCAAGATGCCACAGCTGAAGCGGTCATCGCCGGTGACACGGAGCAATCATAAGTACAATAATCTCGGATGATGATTCTTGTTCTAGCTTTATAGGGTAGCCAGTAATTCACTGGCTACCCTATTTTTCAAGCTAGCAAACACAATCAGAAGAAATAGGTCGCCCAATAGCTAAACCATTAGCACTGAACCCTTGTTCCAACGTTTCATGACTCAATTCGAAACTAATGAATAGATCCTTTCTTACAAAAGCAGGCATAGAGGCACCCAATGAAAAGTATGGGTTTAAGCCACTGTAGGATCTCAAGGTATTATCGTTATTGCCATAGTTTGATTTTTCAAGGGTATTATAGGATGCCGCTGCTCTGGAAAATACTGAGAAGTTGGTAAAATCTTGTTGAACTTTTATCCCTGCTCGCCATCCGCTGTACGTTGCGTGGGTACGGGTTACATCACTATTTTCAAACGTTTTTTTCCCCAAAACTGTCGAGTTGTAACCGACATCAAGCGCCAAAAAAGAACTTAAGTAGTAGCTATAACCAAATGTTGTAATCCAGGTACTCTCACTCGAATGTCCATTAGAGAAGTCAGCGAATCCAGAAAGACCATATAATTCTGATTGCTTAGCGCTTACACCTGAAGAGCTAACAGCAATGATGAGCGTAAGTGGTAGAGAGAGGCGTTTATCCATAATTAATACCTGGTACGTATTGATTAAAAGATCGCCAGGATGATAAATTTGAATGAACACAATGTCTAGAAGATTTTATAAATAAATTAGAAAAGTAAACTCGCACCGAGCACATAATTAATGGTGTAGTAACCAACAGCTAACTGTTGGTAAATTACGTCGGCTTTTAGCCTTAAATTTTCTTGTACTGGCGATGGAATATCAGCGCCGATACTGGCGTATGGCCTAAAACTAGAGTCAGTGTTAGTGTTTTGTGAGGAACTGGTAATTGTAGTCTTCTCCAGTTGGCTATAGCTACCACCAGCCCGACCGTTAACAAATACATAGCCACCTAAGTCTTGCTCAAGCTTAATTCCGATATTGTAAGTGTTGTATTTAAGTACCGTGCTGCTGCCATCTGAATTGTCAAATGTTGCACCGCCAGAGAGTGTGGTGGTGTAACTCACATCAGCTGAGATAAATGGAGATACCGGGTGACTATATCCAAGCGTAGCGGTGGCCGCTGGCTGTTTGGTATCTCCGTCATGTATCTCAGTAAACCCCGCGCTTAAGTAAGGCCCTGAATCGGCAAAACAAAGAGGAGACAATAATACGGTTGTTGCGACTAATATGAGTTTTGTTTTCATCGGATTCCCTTCCTAGCTCCCCATTCTCAACGTGCATCAGCAAAGCATATCGAAAGGCCATCGAGAGATATTTGCTGCGTTATTTTCTGTTAATAGTACAAAGATAGTCAATAAGTTGGCTAAATGCAGCTAATTGAATGTTTTTTATCATATCTTTTCTTTATATGTACGCGAACTTTTAGGTGTTTTGGGATGAGTAATGTGCATAAAAAGTCGGCTAGTGATTGAATTAAAACCGTACAAGAAAAGTCATTGCTAATGGGGCACCGAAAACCAACCCTCTTAATACGACAATTTTGTAATAAACGAGGAAAATAATTACAAAAACAGCGGTGTTTATTGCGTAAAAAAGAGAGAAAAAGACAAGGCTGAGATCACAAATATAAACGTTTGCTTGCTGATTAACCGAATGATGTTTGGGTTTGGAGTGCTGAGGTTGGTGGAAATCTGATGGGAGGTGATTAACCTGATGGATAAAGTAATACGATGGTATTTCTTAACGTATTGTTTTTATTTGGGTATTTGTATCTTATGTCAAAGTAAAGAGGCCCTGAGGTGTATAGGGAGGGGATAGAACTTTTTGAACTTGTAATCTGTTCAAAGGTATCACAAAAAAAATGGAAATATCAGTCTTGCTTAGAAAATTTTAGTGCCTATAATGCTGAAAACCGGAGCGTCTGCCAACGCTCCGGTTTTTTTGTGCCCGAAAATCGTGATCTTACTTTTGCCAAAGTAAAATTACGCTAGAAATAGACCTGCCAGTCGCTTTCTAGGGCAAGCAATCAAGTTAAAAAGGAAATTGCATACCATGCGTATCGAACAAGAACTCAAGTTAGGTTTTAAAGATGTACTATTTCGCCCGAAACGTTCAACTCTAAAAAGCCGTTCTCAAGTAAATTTAACCCGCGAGTTTACATTCAAGCATAGCGGTCGTCAATGGTCAGGCGTTCCTGTTATCGCGGCAAATATGGATTCGGTGGCGACATTCGAAATGGCTGCAGCACTTGCTGAACACGGCGTAATGAGCGCAATCCATAAACATTACACGGTTGAGCAATGGGGCGAGTTTGTTAAAAATGCAAATGACCAAACTCTTCGCAACGTGTTTGTATCCTCAGGTACGTCAGACGCAGACTTTGAAAAGCTGCAAAATATCATGGCATTTAGTGATGATCTTGCCTTTATCTGTATCGATATCGCTAACGGTTATTCTGAACATTTGGTTGAGTACGTAGAAAAAGTACGCGCTGAATTTCCAACTAAAACCATTTCTGCTGGTAACGTGGTAACGGGCGATATGTGTGAAGAGCTTATCTTAGCAGGTGCCGACATCGTTAAAGTCGGCATTGGTCCTGGCTCGGTCTGTACCACGCGTGTTAAGACAGGCGTTGGTTACCCGCAACTTTCTGCCATTATTGAATGTGCAGACGCAGCACATGGCTTAGGTGGCATGATCATCGGAGACGGCGGTTGTTCATGTGCGGGTGATGTATCCAAAGCGTTCGGCGGCGGTGCAGACTTCGTGATGCTTGGCGGTATGTTAGCTGGTCATGAAGAGTCAGGCGGTGAGGTTGTTGTGCAAGATGGTAAAAGCTTCATGAAGTTCTATGGCATGTCTTCAGAAAGCGCAATGGCAAAACACTCTGGTGGCGTAGCGAAGTACCGCGCAGCTGAAGGTAAAACAGTATTATTGCCATTCCGTGGTAGCGTGCACGACACTATTTCAGACATTCTTGGTGGCGTACGTTCAACGTGTACTTACGTAGGCGCAGCAAAGCTTAAAGAGTTGACTAAACGAACTACGTTCATCCGCGTCCAAGAGCAAGAGAATAATGTGTTTGGTAAAGAGTAACGTTTAGTGTTTTGAATTATGTTGCTGAAATAACCGTAAAGCGACAATTACGACGATAAATTGATACTGCCTCTTCATAGTCTAAACTTAAGTAAGTCTACGACATTTTTATGAGAGGCAGTTTTTTATGTTTGCTCTACCTGTCATCTCATGCACCCTCTCTCATGGCTCTCGAGCATGCTTTTTATACTCCAGTTCGCAACCTAACTAATCCTCGAGGAAAGAACATCACCACGTTGTATGTATAAAAAATAGTCACATTTTATTAATGGTAAGCACCGGCGTCTCCAACTTTCTAGTTCAATTTGATAGTCATGAGTTTGTTCTGTCCGAATTACGCACAAAGTCTAGTCCATCTGCATCAGTGCACGTTCGAGTTAATCGTCTCATTGTTGTTAATTTGCCATTGTTATTAACAAAAATATCAACTAAATCCTCCGATTCTTACTTTTGACATAGATTCTTGCCCGTGAATACATATACTTACAATTTACCATTGACAAGTTGTTACGCTATGGTGGTTTAGAAATAGTTGGCATGTATTGAAGACATGTTCGTGTTATTTCATCACCGTAACAAGCTCCTGCATATGAACGCACGCTAATTTGTTTAAATAATAATAGAGCGCTTTGTGCTGGTGTCGCGCTGTTGAGAAGTGCCAATGTTAACTCGGTTTGTTGTACTTTATGGAGTTGAAAAGTATGAGTTCTATTCGTTTGCTTTTAAATTTGGGCGCTACAGGACCAGGTCGAATCATTATCCTAGATGCTAACGGGAATACTAAACTTGTTGATCTGGATTATACGTTGCTTCCGGGAGAGTTAGTTTTAACTTCTGGAGATTCTCCAATTTGGTTAAATGATACAGATGTGCTTCCTGGCGGGTTGATTGATGAAGACAGCGAACTAGATGCCCTTAAAGTGGATGATGAAATAGGCCAAATTTTCGCAGCATTAGAGGCGGGAGATGATCCGACTCTAGCAGAGGAATTCGCACCTGCTGCTGGCGATGGTCCACAAGGCTCAAGCATTGGAGCTGTTGGAGAGATAGAGCGAACGGGTGTTCAAGTTCTTGCAAGTACTTTTTTTGATACTGATGGAGTGCAAACGCAGGGGCTATCCGAAATTCAAAGTGTCGCGCTATTGAATGCGTTACGTTCTGTGGCCAATACAAACCTTAGTCCTAGTGCGCTAGCCTCATCAGAAAGGGTGCTCGAAGACAATGTAATTTCTGGAAACATTATTGCATCAGATCTAGATTTATCATCAGGCAGCAGCTTGACGTTTACAACTACATCGACAGCCACCGGGTTAACGTTTGACTCTGATGGAAGCTATACTTTTGATGCGTCTAGCTACGACAGTTTATCCAAAGACGAAACGCTCGATATTGTTGTGCCTGTGACGGTTACCGATGAAGTTGGCGAGACAGACACCACAACACTGACCATTACTGTCACTGGAACCAATGATGACCCGGTCGCCGTATCAAAAACCGATGCGGTGACTGAAGATGCCAGTATATCGGATCAACTAACAGCAACGGACGTTGATTTACCTTCTGGTAGCTCGTTGAGTTTTACCACTACCAGTACGGCTACAGGGTTAACCCTCAATTCTGATGGAACCTATACATTTGATGCATCTAGTTACGACAGTTTATCCAAAGACGAAACATTAGATATCGTCGTTCCTGTGACGGTTACCGATGAAGTTGGTGGGACAGACATCACAACATTGACCATTACCATTACGGGCACAAACGACGATCCGGTCGCTAACATCGCCACCGCTGATGTGCTTGAAGATTCGAATTTAACGGGTGTTGTCACGGCATCGGATGTTGATCTGCCATCAAGCAGTAACCTCACGTTCTCAACCACATCGACAGCCACAGGGTTAACGTTTAATTCTGATGGAACCTATAGTTTTGATGCTTCTAGCTACGACAGCTTATCCAAAGACGAAACACTAGATATCGTCATACCTGTGACGGTTACCGATGAAGTTGGCGGGATAGACACTACAACACTGACCATTACTGTCACTGGTACAAATGACGATCCGGTCGCTGTATCAAAAACCGATGCGGTGACTGAAGACGCCAGTATATCGGGTCAACTCGCGGCAACGGACGTTGATTTACCTTCTGGTAGCTCGTTGAGTTTTACCACTACCAGTACGGCTACAGGGTTAACCCTCAATTCTGATGGAACCTATACATTTGATGCGTCTAGTTACGACAGTTTATCCAAAGACGAAACGCTAGATATCGTCGTTCCTGTGACGGTTACGGATGAAGTTGGTGGGACAGACACCACAACATTGACCATTACCATTACGGGCACAAACG